>NZ_FORC01000010.1 GCF_900113905.1 Phytopseudomonas argentinensis | reverse complement strand
ACCACTGACGTGACCGGTTCGTGCGAACTGCCGGAAGGCGTTGAGATGGTAATGCCGGGCGACAACATCAAAATGGTTGTCACCCTGATCAAGCCGATCGCCATGGAAGACGGCCTGCGCTTCGCAATTCGCGAAGGTGGTCGTACCGTTGGTGCCGGTGTTGTAGCAAAGATCGTCGAATAATCGATTGATCTGTCCCCGTCAGGCCGGCATAATGGTCGGCCTGATTTTGTTCTAGGTCAGTAGCTCAATTGGCAGAGCGACGGTCTCCAAAACCGTAGGTTGGGGGTTCGATTCCCTCCTGACCTGCCATTTTCTAACGGATTTGGCGTGTCTTCTCACAGGATCCTAGTTCATGAATGTTAAGGCTGAAGCCAAAGACTCTCGTTTTGATCTGCTCAAGTGGATCGCGGTGGCCCTGCTGGTGGTCGCTGGAGTGGTCGGTAATCAGTACTTTTCGGGTGAGCCGATTCTGTACCGTGTCGTTGCTCTGCTCGTGCTGGCGGTCGTCGCCGCACTGATCGCGCTGCAAACGACAAAGGGTCAGTCCTTCTTCGGGTTGGCCAAGGAAGCTCGCGTCGAGATTCGCAAGGTTGTCTGGCCGACGCGCCAGGAAACCACGCAGACCACGCTGATCGTCGTCCTTGTCGTCCTGGTGATGGCATTGGTGCTCTGGGGGCTCGATTCGCTCCTCGGTTGGCTTGTGTCGTTTATTGTAAGCTGAGATAGGGTGTCCCGTGGCTAAGCGTTGGTACGTTGTGCATGCTTACTCGGGTTACGAGAAGCATGTAATGCGTTCGCTGATCGAGCGCGTTAAATTCGCCGGAATGGAAGATGATTTCGGCGAGATTCTGGTCCCCACCGAAGAAGTGGTGGAGATGCGTAACGGCCAGAAGCGCAAGAGTGAGCGCAAGTTCTTTCCAGGTTATGTGCTGGTGCAGATGGAAATGAACGAGGCGACTTGGCACTTGATCAAGGATACGCCGCGTGTGATGGGCTTTATCGGCGGTACCGCCGACAAGCCTGCGCCGATCACCGAGAAAGAAGCTGATGCGATTCTGCGTCGCGTCGCTGATAGCGGTGACAAGCCCAAGCCGAAGACGTTGTTCGAGCCGGGCGAGATGGTACGTGTTATCGATGGTCCGTTCGCTGATTTCAGTGGCGTCGTCGAAGAAGTGAACTACGAGAAGAGCCGTATCCAGGTGGCGGTGACCATTTTCGGTCGGGCCACCCCGGTCGAGCTGGAGTTCAGTCAGGTCGAGAAGTCGTAACTGACAAACGCATCCCATACCCCGCAGCCATAGGCTGCGGGGTTTTGTTGTCACTGGGATAAACAGGCAATTGTCGGGGAGCCGAAAGGCGCTAGAACCCGTAACTGGAGTAGCTAATGGCTAAGAAAATCACGGCTTACATCAAGCTGCAAGTAAAGGCCGGTCAGGCCAACCCGTCGCCACCCGTCGGCCCGGCTCTGGGTCAGCACGGCGTGAACATCATGGAATTCTGCAAGGCGTTCAACGCCAAGACTCAGGGCATGGAACCTGGTCTGCCGACTCCAGTGATCATCACTGTATACAGCGACCGTAGCTTCACGTTCGAAACCAAGAGCACCCCGGCCTCCGTTCTGCTGAAAAAAGCAGCGGGTCTGACCAGTGGCTCGGCTCGTCCGAACACTGTCAAAGTCGGCACCGTGACTCGTGCTCAGCTCGAAGAGATCGCCAAGACCAAGCAGGCTGATCTGACCGCAGCTGATATGGATGCAGCCGTGCGTACCATCGCCGGTTCTGCTCGTAGCATGGGCCTCAACGTGGAGGGTGTGTAATGGCTAAGCTGACCAAGCGCCAAAAGGCTATCGCAGCCAAGATCGAGCCGGGCAAGGCCTACAGCTTCAACGACGCTGCTGCGCTGCTGGCTGAAATCTCCGCCGTCAAGTTCTCCGAGTCGGTTGATATTTCCATCAACCTCGGCGTTGACCCGCGTAAATCCGACCAGGTCGTTCGTGGTGCCACCGTTCTGCCTAACGGCAGCGGCAAAACCGTTCGCGTTGCTGTGTTCACCCAGGGTCCGGGCGCTGAAGCTGCTCTGGCTGCCGGTGCTGACCGCGTAGGCATGGACGATCTGGCTGCCGAAATGAAAGGCGGCGACCTGAACTATGACGTCGTCATCGCTTCTCCGGACGCCATGCGCGTTGTTGGCCAGCTGGGCCAGGTACTCGGCCCGCGCGGTCTGATGCCCAACCCGAAAGTCGGCACCGTAACGCCGGACGTCGCTACTGCAGTCAAGAACGCCAAGGCTGGTCAAGTACGTTTCCGTACCGACAAGAACGGCATCATCCACGGTTCGGTCGGCAAGGTTGGCTTCGAAGCCGACAAGCTGAAGCAGAACGTGGAAGCACTGCTGGCCGATCTGAAGCGCCTGAAGCCGTCGACCTCGAAAGGCGTCTACGTCAAGCGCGTGACCCTGAGCACCACCATGGGCCCAGGTCTGCTGATCGATCAAGGTTCGCTCGACGCTTAATGCATGACGGCAGGTACGCATTGTGTACCTGCCGCGAAAAAATTGGGGTCCCTGCCTGGCGGGGGCTATCCAAGACCGTAGGGGGCGCAAGTCTCAAACCCGAAGAGCGATCTTCCACCCTACGCAGATGGTGCTCCCGATTCTTACCGAATCAGACACCAAAACGCCGTCCGGCTCAGGCCGGGCGAAACGGTAACATCCAGGAGTAAACCCGTGGCAATTAAACTCGAAGACAAGAAGGCCATCGTCGCTGAAGTCAACGAGGCTGCCAAAGCTGCCCTGTCCGCTGTCGTGGCTGATGCCCGTGGCGTGACCGTAAGCGCTATGACCGGACTCCGTAAAGAGGCCCGCGAAGCTGGCGTATACGTACGTGTCGTACGTAATACCCTGCTCAAGCGCGCCGTTGAAGGCACTCAGTACGACGTGCTCAACGACGTGTTCAAAGGCCCGACCCTGATTGCGTTCTCCAACGAGCACCCGGGCGCTGCTGCCCGTCTGTTCAAGGACTTCGCCAAGGGTCAGGACAAGTTCGAGATCAAAGCCGCTGCGTTCGAGGGCAAGTACCTTGCAGCCAATCAGATCGACGTACTGGCAAGCCTGCCGACTCGCGACGAGGGTATCGCACAGCTGATGAGCGTTATCCAAGGCGCCACCAGCAAGCTCGCTCGCACGCTGGCAGCCATTCGCGACCAGAAAGAAGCCGCCGCAGCCTAAGGCCGCGTAGCACCTTTCGAAATCACATGTTTAATTTGATGGTCGCGTAGGCCGTCACCCCAATACAGGAATTCATAGTCATGTCTCTGACTAACGAGCAAATCATCGAAGCGATCGGCCAGAAATCCGTTATGGAAATCGTCGAGCTGATCAAGGCGATGGAAGAAACCTTCGGCGTTACCGCTGCTGCTGCTACCGTTGCCGCTGCTGGCCCGGCTGCTGCCGCTGCTGAAGAGCAAACCGAGTTCACCGTTGTCCTGGCCGAAGCTGGCGACAAGAAAGTGAACGTGATCAAGGCCGTTCGCGAACTGACCGGTCTGGGTCTGAAAGAGGCTAAAGCAGTCGTTGACGGCGCTCCTGGCGTGGTCAAAGAAGGCGTGTCGAAAGACGAAGCCGAAGCTGCCAAGAAAGCTCTGGAAGAAGCAGGCGCCAAAGTCGAGCTCAAGTAAGCGACGACCTTGCGTCTACAGCCCGCGCGATTCGCACAAGGCTGACGGCTGGTGGCTCTTGCCACCGGCCTTTTTCCGTTCTAACTCGGCTATTTGATAGCCCTGGCCTGGAGCGTGAAATACCCACCAACGCGGTGGCGCAAACCTAGGGTTTGCACGAGTTTCTGGCTGCTCCCGTCGGAGGAGCCAAATAAGCAGGTGACCAAGCTGGGGAACGCTGATGGCTTACTCATACACTGAGAAAAAACGTATCCGCAAGGACTTTAGCAAGTTGCCGGATGTCATGGATGTGCCGTACCTCCTGGCCATCCAGCTGGATTCTTATCGCGAATTCCTGCAGCAGGGCGCGAACAAGGATCAGTTCCGCGACATCGGCCTGCATGCGGCCTTCAAATCTGTATTCCCGATCATCAGCTACTCCGGCAACGCTGCTCTGGAATACGTCGGCTATCGCCTGGGCGAGCCGGCGTTTGATGTCAAGGAGTGCGTGCTGCGTGGCGTGACCTTCGCAGTACCGCTGCGCGTGAAAGTGCGCCTGATCATTTTCGACAAAGAATCGTCGAACAAAGCGATCAAGGACATCAAAGAGCAGGAAGTGTACATGGGCGAAATTCCGCTCATGACCGAGAACGGTACCTTCGTCATCAACGGTACCGAGCGTGTGATCGTTTCCCAGCTGCACCGTTCCCCAGGTGTGTTCTTCGACCACGACCGTGGCAAGACCCACAGCTCGGGCAAGCTGCTGTACTCCGCGCGCATCATTCCTTACCGCGGTTCCTGGCTGGACTTCGAGTTCGATCCGAAGGACGCCGTATTCGTGCGTATCGACCGTCGTCGCAAGCTGCCGGCTTCGGTACTGCTGCGCGCGCTGGGCTATAGCACTGAAGAAGTGCTGGATGCCTTCTACACCACCAACGTATTCCACGTTAAAGGCGAAGGCCTGAGCCTGGAGCTGGTGCCGCAGCGCCTGCGCGGCGAGATCGCCAGCCAGGATATCCTGGACGGCAGCGGCAAGGTGATCGTCGAGCAGGGTCGTCGTATTACCGCTCGCCACATCAACCAGCTGGACAAAGCCGGCATCAAGGAGCTGGACGTACCGTTCGACTACCTGATCGGCCGTACCACCGCCAAGGCCATCGTGCACCCGGCTACCGGCGAAATCCTCGCCGAATGCAACACCGAGCTGTCGGTCGAGCTGCTGGCGAAGATCGCCAAAGCCCAGGTAGTGCGCATCGAAACCCTGTACACCAACGACATCGACTGTGGTCCGTTCATCAGCGACACGCTGAAGATCGACAGCACCACCAATCAGCTCGAAGCGCTGGTCGAAATCTACCGCATGATGCGTCCTGGCGAGCCACCTACCAAGGATGCCGCCGAGACCCTGTTCAACAACCTGTTCTTCAGTGCCGAGCGTTACGACCTGTCCGCCGTGGGCCGCATGAAGTTCAACCGTCGTATCGGTCGTACCGAGATCGAAGGTTCGGGCGTGTTGAGCCGCGAAGACATCGTCGAAGTGCTCAAGACCCTGGTCGACATCCGTAACGGCAAAGGTATCGTCGATGACATCGACCACCTGGGTAACCGCCGTGTACGTTGCGTCGGCGAGATGGCCGAGAACCAGTTCCGTGTTGGCCTGGTGCGCGTCGAGCGTGCGGTCAAGGAACGTCTGTCGATGGCCGAAAGCGAAGGCCTGATGCCGCAGGATCTGATCAACGCCAAGCCGGTTGCGGCCGCGGTGAAGGAATTCTTCGGTTCCAGCCAGCTTTCCCAGTTCATGGACCAGAACAACCCGCTCTCCGAGATCACCCACAAGCGCCGTGTTTCCGCACTCGGCCCGGGCGGTCTGACCCGTGAGCGCGCAGGCTTCGAAGTCCGCGACGTACACCCGACCCATTACGGCCGCGTGTGCCCGATCGAAACGCCGGAAGGTCCGAACATCGGTCTGATCAACTCCCTGGCCGCCTATGCCCGCACCAACCAGTACGGCTTCCTGGAAAGCCCGTACCGCGTCGTGCAGGAAGGCAAGGTCACCGACGAGATCGTGTTCCTGTCCGCCATCGAAGAAGCTGATCACGTGATCGCTCAGGCTTCGGCCACGATGAACGACAAGAAGATGCTGATCGACGAGCTGGTAGCTGTTCGTCACCTCAACGAGTTCACCGTCAAGGCGCCGGAAGACGTCACCCTGATGGACGTCTCGCCCAAGCAGGTCGTTTCCGTTGCTGCCTCGCTGATCCCGTTCCTCGAGCACGACGACGCCAACCGTGCGTTGATGGGTTCGAACATGCAGCGTCAGGCCGTTCCGACCCTGCGTTCGGACAAGCCGCTGGTCGGTACCGGCATGGAGCGCAACGTCGCCCGTGACTCCGGCGTCTGCGTCGTGGCTCGCCGCGGTGGTGTGATCGACTCCGTCGACGCCAGCCGTATCGTGGTTCGCGTTGCCGATGATGAAGTCGAGACCGGTGAAGCCGGTGTGGACATCTACAACCTGACCAAATACACCCGCTCCAACCAGAACACCTGCATCAACCAGCGTCCGCTGGTGCAGAAAGGTGATGTGGTTGCGCGTGGCGACATCATGGCCGACGGCCCGTCCACCGACATGGGTGAACTGGCGCTGGGTCAGAACATGCGCGTCGCGTTCATGCCCTGGAACGGTTACAACTTCGAAGACTCCATCCTGCTCTCCGAGCGCGTGGTTCAGGAAGACCGCTTCACCACGATCCACATCCAGGAACTGACCTGTGTGGCCCGTGACACCAAGCTCGGCCCAGAGGAAATCTCTGCGGACATCCCGAACGTGGGTGAAGCTGCTCTGAACAAGCTCGACGAAGCCGGTATCGTCTACGTCGGTGCCGAAGTCGGCCCTGGCGACATTCTGGTTGGCAAGGTCACCCCGAAAGGCGAGACCCAGCTGACCCCGGAAGAGAAGCTGCTGCGCGCCATCTTCGGTGAGAAGGCCAGCGACGTTAAGGACACCTCCCTGCGCGTGCCGACCGGCACCAAGGGTACCGTCATCGACGTCCAGGTCTTCACCCGTGACGGCGTCGAGCGCGATGCGCGTGCCCTGTCGATCGAGAAGAGTCAACTGGACGAGATCCGCAAGGATCTCAACGAAGAGTTCCGCATCGTCGAAGGTGCGACCTTCGAGCGTCTGCGTTCCGCCCTGGTTGGCAAGGTCGCCGAAGGCGGCGCTGGCCTGAAGAAAGGCGCAACGATCACCGACGAAGTGCTCGACGGCCTGGAGCGCGGCCAGTGGTTCAAGCTGCGCATGGCTGACGATGCCCTGAACGAGCAGTTGGAAAAGGCCCAGGCCTACATCTCCGACCGCCGTCAGCTGCTCGACGACAAGTTCGAAGACAAGAAGCGCAAGCTGCAGCAGGGCGACGACCTGGCGCCGGGCGTACTGAAGATCGTCAAGGTCTACCTGGCCATCCGCCGTCGCATCCAGCCGGGTGACAAGATGGCCGGTCGTCACGGTAACAAGGGTGTGGTCTCGGTGATCATGCCGGTCGAAGACATGCCGCACGACGCCAACGGCACACCGGTGGACATCGTCCTCAACCCGCTGGGCGTACCGTCGCGTATGAACGTCGGGCAGATCCTCGAAACCCACCTGGGTCTTGCGGCCAAGGGCCTGGGCGAGAAGATCAACCTGATGCTCGAAGAGCAGCGCAAGGTCGCTGAGCTGCGCAAGTTCATGCAGCAGATCTACAACGAGATCGGCGGCCGTCAGGAAAACCTCGACGAGTTGAGCGACCAGGAAGTGTTGGCCCTGGCCAACAACCTGCGCAAAGGCGTGCCGATGGCGACCCCGGTGTTCGACGGTGCCAAGGAAAGCGAAATCAAGGCCATGCTGAAACTGGCAGATCTGCCGGAAAGCGGCCAGATGCGCCTGATCGACGGCCGTACCGGCAACCAGTTCGAGCGCCCGACCACGGTCGGTTACATGTACATGCTGAAACTGAACCACCTGGTGGACGACAAGATGCACGCTCGTTCTACCGGTTCCTACAGCCTGGTTACCCAGCAGCCGCTGGGTGGTAAGGCGCAGTTCGGTGGTCAGCGCTTCGGGGAGATGGAGGTCTGGGCGCTGGAAGCCTACGGCGCCGCCTACACCCTGCAGGAAATGTTGACCGTCAAGTCGGATGACGTGAACGGCCGTACCAAGATGTACAAGAACATCGTGGATGGCGATCACCGTATGGAGCCGGGCATGCCCGAGTCCTTCAACGTGTTGATCAAAGAGATCCGTTCGCTCGGTATCGATATCGATCTGGAAACCGAATAACACGACGTGAATCGGCAGCGGGGCTTCATTCCCGCTGCCTGCTCCGCCAGGAGGAAAGGCCTTGAAAGACCTACTGAATTTGCTGAAAAACCAGGGTCAAGTCGAAGAGTTCGATGCCATTCGCATCGGCCTTGCTTCGCCTGAGATGATCCGTTCGTGGTCGTTCGGTGAAGTTAAAAAACCGGAAACCATCAACTACCGTACGTTCAAGCCTGAGCGTGACGGCCTGTTCTGCGCCAAGATCTTTGGCCCGGTAAAGGATTACGAGTGCCTGTGCGGCAAGTACAAGCGCCTCAAGCACCGCGGTGTGATCTGTGAGAAGTGCGGCGTTGAAGTCGCCCTGGCCAAGGTTCGTCGTGAGCGCATGGCGCACATCGAACTGGCTTCGCCGGTCGCCCACATCTGGTTCCTGAAGTCGCTGCCGAGCCGTATCGGCCTGCTGATGGACATGACCCTGCGTGATATCGAGCGCGTGCTCTACTTCGAGAGCTATGTCGTTATCGACCCAGGCATGACCACCCTCGAGAAGGGGCAGCTGCTCAACGACGAGCAGTACTTCGAAGCGCTGGAAGAGTTCGGTGACGACTTCGACGCCCGCATGGGTGCCGAGGCCGTTCGCGAGCTGCTGCACGCTATCGACCTGGAGCACGAGATCGGCCGCCTGCGCGAAGAGATTCCGCAGACCAACTCGGAAACCAAGATCAAGAAGCTGTCCAAGCGTCTGAAGTTGATGGAAGCCTTCCAGGGTTCCGGCAACCTGCCAGAGTGGATGGTGCTGACCGTTCTGCCGGTTCTGCCGCCAGACCTGCGTCCGCTGGTTCCGCTCGACGGTGGCCGTTTCGCCACTTCCGACCTGAACGACCTGTATCGCCGCGTCATCAACCGTAACAACCGTTTGAAGCGCCTGCTCGATCTGTCCGCTCCGGACATCATCGTGCGCAACGAAAAGCGCATGCTGCAGGAAGCGGTCGACGCCCTGCTCGACAACGGTCGTCGCGGTCGCGCCATCACCGGTTCCAACAAGCGTCCTCTGAAATCCCTGGCTGACATGATCAAGGGTAAGCAGGGTCGTTTCCGTCAGAACCTGCTCGGTAAGCGTGTGGACTACTCCGGCCGTTCGGTTATTACCGTAGGTCCGGCCCTGCGCCTGCACCAGTGCGGTCTGCCGAAGAAGATGGCCCTTGAGCTGTTCAAGCCGTTCATTTTCGGCAAGCTGGAAATGCGTGGTCTGGCGACCACCATCAAGGCCGCCAAGAAGATGGTCGAGCGCGAGCTGCCGGAAGTGTGGGACGTTCTCGCCGAAGTGATTCGCGAACACCCCGTGCTGCTCAACCGTGCACCGACCCTGCACCGTCTGGGTATCCAGGCGTTCGAGCCGGTGCTGATCGAAGGCAAGGCCATCCAGCTGCACCCGCTGGTCTGCGCCGCGTACAACGCCGACTTCGACGGTGACCAGATGGCCGTTCACGTGCCGCTGACGCTGGAAGCCCAGCTCGAAGCGCGCGCGCTGATGATGTCGACCAACAACATCCTGTCGCCTGCCAACGGTGAGCCAATCATCGTGCCGTCCCAGGACGTGGTACTGGGTCTGTACTACATGACCCGCGAAGCCATCAACGCCAAGGGCGAAGGTCGCGTGTTCGCCGACCTGCAGGAAGTCGACCGCGTGTTCCGCGCCGGCGAAGCGTCCCTGCACGCCCGTGTGAAAGTGCGTATCAACGAAGTCATCAAAGACCGTGACGGCACCATCACCAAGAACACCCGTATCGTCGACACCACCGTCGGCCGTGCGCTGCTGTTCCAGGTCGTGCCCGCTGGCCTGTCGTTCGACGTGGTCAACCAGTCGATGAAGAAGAAGGCGATCTCCCGTCTGATCAACCAGTGCTACCGCACCGTGGGTCTGAAGGACACCGTGATCTTCGCCGACCAGTTGATGTATACCGGTTTCGCCTACTCGACCATCTCCGGTGTGTCGATCGGCGTGAACGACTTCGTCATCCCGGACGAGAAGGCGCGCATCATCGACGCCGCCACCGAGGAAGTGAAGGAAATCGAATCGCAGTACGCCTCCGGCCTGGTTACCCAGGGCGAGAAGTACAACAAGGTGATCGACCTCTGGTCGAAGGCCAACGACGAAGTGTCCAAGGCGATGATGGCCAACCTCTCGAAAGAGAAGGTCATCGACCGTGAGGGCAACGAAGTCGATCAGGAGTCCTTCAACTCCATGTACATGATGGCCGACTCCGGTGCGCGTGGTAGTGCCGCGCAGATCCGTCAGCTGGCCGGTATGCGTGGTCTGATGGCCAAGCCGGACGGCTCGATCATCGAGACGCCGATCACCGCGAACTTCCGTGAAGGCCTGTCGGTTCTGCAGTACTTCATCTCGACTCACGGTGCGCGTAAAGGTCTGGCGGATACCGCACTGAAGACCGCGAACTCCGGTTACCTGACCCGACGTCTGGTCGACGTGGCCCAGGATCTGGTAGTGACCGAGATCGATTGCGGCACCGAGCAGGGCCTGCACATGACCCCGCACATCGAAGGCGGCGACGTGGTCGAGCCGCTGGGTGAGCGCGTACTGGGCCGTGTCATCGCCCGCGACGTGTTCAAGCCTGGCACCGAGGACGTCATCGTTCCGGCCGGTACCCTGGTCGACGAGCAGTGGGTCGAGTTCATCGAACTCAACAGCATCGACGAAGTGATCGTGCGTTCGCCGATCAGCTGTGAAACCCGCTACGGTATCTGCGCCAAGTGCTACGGTCGCGACCTGGCCCGCGGTCACCAGATCAACATCGGTGAAGCGGTCGGTGTTATCGCTGCTCAGTCCATCGGTGAGCCGGGTACCCAGCTGACCATGCGTACGTTCCACATCGGTGGTGCTGCAAGCCGGACCTCGGCTGCCGACAGCGTCCAGGTGAAGAACGGTGGTGCGGTGCGTCTGCACAACCTCAAGCACGTCGAGCGTCTGGACGGCAACCTGATCGCGGTATCGCGTTCCGGTGAGCTGGCTATCGCCGACGAGTTCGGTCGTGAGCGCGAGCGCTACAAGCTGCCGTACGGTGCGGTCATCACCGTGAAGGAAGGTGACAAGGTCGACGCCGGCGCCATCGTCGCCAAGTGGGACCCGCACACCCACCCGATCGTGACCGAAATGAAGGGTACCGTTACCTTCGTCGGCATGGAGGAGGGCATCACCATCAAGCGCCAGACCGACGAACTGACCGGTCTGACCAACATCGAAGTGCTCGATCCGAAGGATCGTCCGGCAGCCGGCAAGGACATCCGTCCTGCGGTCAAGCTGGTCGACGCCAATGGCAAGGACCTGCTGCTGCCGGGTACCGACGTACCGGCTCAGTACTTCCTGCCAGCCAACGCCCTGGTCGGCGTGGCCGATGGTGCGCAGGTTGCGGTCGGTGACGTTATCGCCCGTATCCCGCAGGAAACCTCGAAGACCCGTGACATCACCGGTGGTCTGCCGCGCGTTGCCGACCTGTTCGAAGCGCGTCGTCCGAAAGAAGCCTCGATTCTGGCGGAAATCAGCGGCACCATCTCGTTCGGTAAGGAGACCAAGGGCAAGCGCCGTCTGGTCATCACCCCGACCGATGGCAGCGATCCGTACGAAGAGCTGATCCCGAAATGGCGCCACCTGAACGTGTTCGAAGGTGAGCAGGTCAACAAGGGTGAAGTCATCTCCGACGGTCCGAGCGATCCGCACGACATCCTGCGTCTGCTGGGCGTCAGCGCGCTGGCCAAGTACATCGTCAACGAGATCCAGGACGTTTACCGTCTGCAGGGCGTGAAGATCAACGACAAGCACATCGAGACCATCCTGCGTCAGATGCTGCGCAAGGTCGAGATCAGCGAAGCCGGCGACTCCAGCTTCATCAAGGGCGACCAGATGGAGCTGACTCAGGTACTGGGCGAGAACGAGCGCCTGGTCGAAGAGGACAAGTTCGTGGCCAAGTACACCCGCGTGCTGCTGGGTATCACCAAGGCGTCGCTGTCCACCGAGTCGTTTATCTCGGCGGCATCCTTCCAGGAAACCACTCGCGTCCTCACCGAGGCGGCGGTCACTGGCAAGCGCGACTTCCTGCGTGGCCTGAAGGAGAACGTGGTCGTGGGTCGTCTGATCCCGGCGGGTACCGGTCTGGCCTATCACAGCGAGCGCAAGCGCAAGCGTGATGCCGAGAAGCCGATGCGCGTCAGCGCCAGCGAAGTGGAAGCAGCGCTGACCGAAGCGCTGAACTCCAGCGAAAATTGAGAGCGCGTCCCGGCTGCCTGGCAGCCGGGATACGTATCTTGACTGGGGGGGCGAGTCTCTTTAGACTCATGCACCCCTAAATATGGCAGGGCATCAGCCCTGCCATTTGTTTATGGTGTAAATAAATAGCGTCGAAAGACGGACAGTGGAGCTAGTAGATGGCAACTATCAACCAGCTGGTGCGTCAGCCGCGCAAGCGTATCGTCGAGAAATCCGACGTGCCTGCGCTGCAGAACTGCCCCCAGCGTCGTGGCGTATGCACTCGCGTGTATACCACCACGCCGAAAAAACCTAACTCGGCACTGCGTAAAGTTTGCCGTGTACGCCTGACCAACGGTTTCGAGGTTTCCTCGTACATCGGTGGTGAAGGCCACAACCTGCAAGAGCACAGCGTCGTGCTGATCCGTGGCGGTCGTGTAAAAGACTTGCCAGGTGTGCGTTACCACACCGTTCGCGGCTCGCTGGACACCTCGGGTGTCAAAGGCCGTAACCAGGGTCGTTCGAAGTACGGTACCAAGCGTCCGAAGTGATCGGCCGTCGGTACTGAATGCAGTTTCTAATTTTATTGAGTCGATAAGAGTAAGGTCGGGCGTAACCGAAGGGTTGCAGTTCCGGGCTAACCTGAAGACCGTTTGAGGGCTTATCAAATGCCAAGACGTCGTGTAGCAGCCAAGCGCGAAGTGCTTGACGATCCAAAATACGGAAGCCAAATCCTGGCCAAGTTCATGAACCACGTAATGGAGAGCGGCAAGAAAGCCGTTGCCGAGCGTATCGTTTATGGCGCCCTGGATAAGGTCAAAGAGCGCAAGAACAGCGATCCCCTGGAAATCTTCGAGAAAGCTCTCGACGCCATCGCTCCGCTGGTCGAAGTGAAGTCGCGCCGTGTAGGCGGTGCTACTTACCAGGTTCCGGTCGAAGTTCGTCCGTCTCGTCGTAACGCTCTGGCCATGCGCTGGCTGGTGGATTTCGCCCGCAAGCGTGGCGAAAAATCCATGGCGCTGCGTTTGGCTGGTGAGCTGCTGGACGCTGCCGAAGGCAAAGGCGCCGCAGTCAAGAAGCGTGAAGACGTGCACCGTATGGCCGAGGCCAACAAAGCATTCTCGCACTACCGTTTCTAAATCCGGCATCACTCAATTTGCGAGGGCTTTATGGCTCGTAATACAGCAATTAACCGCTACCGTAACATTGGTATTTGCGCGCACGTCGATGCGGGCAAGACCACGACTACCGAGCGGATCCTGTTCTATACAGGTCTCAGCCACAAAATGGGTGAGGTGCATGACGGTGCAGCCACTACCGACTGGATGGTGCAGGAGCAGGAGCGCGGTATCACCATTACCTCCGCTGCCGTTACCACTTTCTGGAAAGGTTCGCGTGGTCAGTACGACAACTACCGCGTAAACGTCATCGACACCCCCGGCCACGTCGACTTCACCATCGAAGTAGAGCGTTCGTTGCGCGTGCTCGACGGCGCTGTCGTGGTGTTCTGTGGTACTTCGGGCGTTGAGCCGCAGTCGGAAACCGTATGGCGCCAAGCCAACAAGTACGGCGTGCCGCGCGTTGTCTACGTCAACAAGATGGACCGTGCAGGTGCCAACTTCCTGCGCGTCGTCGGTCAGATCAAGAACCGTCTGGGTCACACTCCGGTGCCGATTCAGCTGGCCATTGGTGCAGAAGAGAACTTCGAAGGTCAGGTCGACCTGATCAAGATGAAGGCCATCTACTGGAACGATGACGACAAGGGCACCACCTACCGCGAGGAAGAGATTCCGGCGGAAATGCTCGAGCTGGCCAACGAGTGGCGCAGCAACATGGTCGAGGCTGCTGCCGAAGCCAACGAAGAGCTGATGAACAAGTACCTTGAAGAAGGTGAACTGTCCGTCGAGGAAATCAAGGCCGGTCTGCGTCTGCGCACCCTGGCCAGCGAAATCGTTCCGGCCGTTTGCGGTTCGTCGTTCAAGAACAAGGGCGTGCCCCTGGTTCTCGACGCCGTGATCGACTTCCTGCCTGCTCCGACCGAAATCCCGGCCATCAAGGGTATCCACCCTGATCTGATCGAGAAGCCGAAGGAAGAGCTGGTAGACGCCGACTTCGACGAGCGTCACGCTTCCGACGACGAGCCGTTCTCGGCTCTGGCGTTCAAGATCGCTACCGACCCGTTCGTCGGTACCCTGACCTTCGTGCGCGTCTACTCGGGCTTCCTGACCTCCGGTGACTCCGTCATCAACTCGGTCAAGGGCAAGAAAGAGCGCGTTGGTCGTATGGTGCAGATGCACGCCAACCAGCGTGAAGAGATCAAGGAAGTGCGCGCAGGCGACATCGCCGCGCTGATCGGCATGAAGGACGTCACCACTGGTGACACCCTGTGCAACGCCGATAAGCCGATCATCCTCGAGCGTATGGACTTCCCGGAGCCGGTTATCTCGGTAGCCGTCGAGCCGAAGACCAAGGCTGACCAGGAGAAGATGGGTATCGCACTGGGCAAACTCGCTCAGGAAGACCCTTCGTTCCGCGTCAAGACCGACGAAGAGACTGGCCAGACCATCATCTCCGGTATGGGTGAGTTGCACCTGGACATCCTCGTTGACCGCATGAAGCGCGAGTTCAACGTCGAGGCCAACATCGGCAAGCCGCAGGTTTCCTACCGCGAGAAGATCACCAAGAACTGCGAAATCGAAGGCAAGTTCGTTCGTCAGTCCGGTGGTCGTGGTCAGTTCGGTCACTGCTGGATCCGCTTTGCGCCGGCAGACGAAGGTCAGGAAGGTCTGGTATTCGTCAACGAAGTCGTGGGCGGTGTGGTTCCGAAGGAATACATCCCGGCCATCCAGAAGGGCATCGAAGAGCAGATGAAGAACGGCGTCGTTGCCGGCTATCCGCTGATCGGCCTGAAGGCGACCGTGTTTGACGGTTCCTACCATGACGTCGACTCCAACGAGATGGCGTTCAAGGTGGCAGCTTCCATGGCGACCAAGCAGCTGGCCCAGAAGGGCGGCGGTGTTGTGCTTGAGCCGATCATGAAAGTAGAAGTGGTAACCCCTGAGGACTACATGGGTGACGTGATGGGTGACCTGAACCGTCGTCGTGGTCTGATCCAGGGTATGGAAGACTCGGTTTCCGGTAAGGTTATCCGTGCCGAGGTTCCGCTGGGTGAGATGTTCGGTTACGCAACCGACGTTCGCTCCATGTCCCAGGGTCGCGCAAGCTACTCCATGGAATTCTCCAAGTACTCCGAGGCTCCGGCGAACATCGTCGAAGCTCTGGTTAAAAAACAAGGCTGATTCAGCCCTTTAGGCAAGAGGTTCACTGTCGTGGCTAAAGAAAAATTCGAACGTAACAAACCGCACGTCAACGTTGGCACCATCGGTCACGTTGACCATGGCAAAACCACTCTGACCGCTGCTCTGACTCGCGTCTGCTCCGAAGTATTCGGTTCGGCTCGCGTCGACTTCGACAAGATCGACAGCGCACCGGAAGAGAAGGCTCGTGGTATCACCATCAACACTGCACACGTAGAGTACGATTCCAACATTCGTCACTACGCGCACGTTGACTGCCCGGGTCACGCTGACTACGTCAAGAACATGATCACTGGTGCTGCCCAGATGGATGGCGCGATCCTGGTTTGCTCGGCCGCTGATGGTCCGATGCCGCAGACTCGTGAGCACATCCTGCTGTCCCGCCAGGTAGGCGTTCCGTACATCGTTGTCTTCCTGAACAAGGCTGACATGGTTGACGACGCCGAGCTGCTGGAACTGGTCGAGATGGAAGTTCGCGATCTGCTGAGCACCTACGACTTCCCAGGCGACGACACCCCGATCATCATCGGTTCGGCGCTGATGGCTCTGAACGGCCAAGACGACAACGAGATGGGCACCACTGCCGTCAAGAAGCTCGTCGAGACTCTGGATACCTACATTCCTGAGCCGGTTCGTGCCATCGACCGTCCGTTCCTGATGCCGATCGAAGACGTGTTCTCGATCTCCGGCCGCGGCACTGTAGTGACCGGTCGTGTAGAGCGCGGTATCGTCAAGATCCAGGAAGAAATCGAGATCGTTGG
>NZ_FORC01000002.1:544771-1308850 GCF_900113905.1 Phytopseudomonas argentinensis | reverse complement strand
GTCTCGCGCACGGCCTTGCCGTTGTCCCAGGTTTCGGCCACGGCCAGCAGTTCGAGGTTGGCCTCGATGCGGTCGGCGATCTTCAGCAGCACCAGCGCGCGATCCTGTACCGAGGTTTTGCCCCAGGCATCGGCGGCGGCGTGGGCGGCGTCCAGGGCCTTGTCGATGTCCTTGGCGTCCGAGCGCGGGAATTCACCGATGGTCGAGGCATCCACCGGGCTGGTGTTGGTGAAGTACTGGCCACCCACCGGCGCGACGAACTCGCCGCCAATGTAGTTGCCGTAGCGTGGCTTGAGGGTGACGACGGCGCCTGCGGTACCGGGTTTGGCATAGATCATGTGAAGGACCTCTTTTGTTGTCAGGGGCCTGTCCTATGAGGCGAACGACAGGCCATGGTTCGATTCTGCATGTAACCACATGCGCGCCCTGAGTCGCCGCCAGGTGGCGTGGCAGAGCGCGCGGCTGTCGAGCTGCTATCAGGGTAGACGGCTTCCTCGATTTTCGCTGCAAGGCCCCTTGCCAAGGGCCCCGGGGGGCCTCCGGGCGGATTGCCTGAACATTGCGCACGCCTGGGCAGTCAGCTGACCAGGCACGTGAATCGGGAGATTGCAGATGAACAGATTGATGGGATCGGCGCTGCTGCTTGCGGCGCTGTTCAGCGCCGGCGCACAGGCAGATGGCGATGGCCAGACCTTGCAGCAGCAACGTGACAGGATCGGCGACGAAATGGTTCGTGAGCGCACCGGCTCTCCACCGGCAAGTGACAGCGCAACGGGTCAGTCGACAACGCAACCGCAACAACCCGCTGACCAACAGGCACCACGCAGCACGCTCAACTCCCCTGCCAGGCAGAACGATGCCACGCAGCCGGCTGCCCCTCAGCGGCAACCGGCCACCACAACGCCAGGCACCGGAACAGGCAACGGTTCCACTCCGCCAAGCGGCGCATCGGGTGGCACGCCGGCACGGGCCACCGAGGGCACAGGCGACAGCCAGGGCACAAGCAGCGGCGGTGCCATGGGCAACTGAGGCGAGAAACCGCCAAAACCAGCCTTTTTTAGCCGATCAGGAGGCGAGAATTCGCCACCTGCATCACATTAATGGCACATACAAATTGATACAGATCACTAGTTCAGTGCTGAGCAGACATATCGGCATGGACATTGCTTTCTGCGCCAGCCTGCGACGAAAGCGCGCATACGAAGGTGAATGCCCGGCGTTTCAAAAATCCACCGGGACTGATCGGTTTCGCAGAACGAAACCTGGCGGCATGCAACAGGCGATGCAGCTCCACCACCCGGGGCTGTAACAACGTCGGTCTTGCCGCCATGCAACCACATTAATGAAATGGTCTGTCTAATGAAAAAACTCCTGCTGTCCCTACTATGCTTGAGCGCGCTCGGCTGCGCCAAGCAGCCCGAACCGGAAAAATCCGTGGACGTCCTGCTGATCGGCGGGGGCATCATGAGTGCGAGCCTCGGCACCTACCTCAACGAGCTGGAGCCGACCTGGAAAATCGACTTGTACGAGCGCCTGCCCGAGGTTGCCAGCGAGAGTTCCAACCCCTGGAACAACGCCGGTACCGGCCACTCGGCACTGGCTGAGCTGAACTACACCCCGGAAAAGGCTGACGGCAGCATCGACATCAGCAAGGCGGTGGCGATCAACGAGTCGTTCGAGATTTCCAAGCAGTTCTGGGCCTACCAGGTCGAGCAAGGTGTTCTGAAGAACCCCAAGTCGTTCATCAACAACACCCCGCACATGAGCTTCGTATGGGGTGACAAGAACACCGAATTCCTCAAGAAGCGTTATGACGCCCTGCAGCACAGCTCGCTGTTCCGCAACATGGAGTTCTCCAACGACCCGGCGCAGATCAAGGAATGGGTGCCGCTGGTAATGGAAGGCCGCGAGCCCGGTGAAAAGATTGCCGCCACCCGCGTACAGACAGGCACCGATGTCAACTTCGGTGAAATCACCAAGCAGCTACTGAACAATCTGTCGCAGAAAAAGGACGTCTTCAACGTTCATGTGCAGCACGAAGTACGCGACATCACCCGCGCCGACGACGGATCCTGGAACGTCGTCGTGGCCGACCTGGCCAATGGCGAGAAGCTGAGCACCGTCAACGCCAAGTTCGTGTTCATCGGTGCTGGTGGCGGCGCGCTCAAGCTGCTGCAGAAGTCCGGCATTCCGGAAGCAGAAGGCTACGCAGGCTTCCCGGTCGGCGGCTCGTTCCTGGTTACCCGTAACCCGGAAGTCGCCGCCAGGCATCAAGCCAAGGTCTATGGCATGGCCTCCGTCGGCTCGCCACCAATGTCGGTTCCGCACCTGGATACCCGCATGATCGATGGCGAAAAAGTCATTCTGTTCGGGCCATTCGCCACCTTCTCCACCAAGTACCTGAAAAACGGTTCGCTGCTGGACATGTTCGGCACCATCACCACCCACAACATCTCGCCGATGGTCAACGCCGGTATCGACAACTTCTCGCTCAGCACCTACCTGATCGGTCAGCTGATGCTCAGCCAGGAAGACCGCATGCACTCGCTGCGTGAATACTTCCCCGAAGCGCAGGACAAGGACTGGGAACTGATCCAGGCCGGCCAGCGCGTGCAGATCATCAAGAAAGATCCCGAGAAAGGCGGCATCCTGCAGTTCGGCACCGAAGTGGTCAGTTCCGAAGACGGCTCCATCGCCGCCCTGCTGGGCGCCTCGCCTGGTGCATCCACCGCTGCGCCGATCATGCTGCACCTGATGGAGCGTACCTTCAAGGACAAGATCAAGACCCCAGAGTGGCAGGACAAGCTGAAGGAGATCATCCCCTCCTACGGCAAGACCCTGAACAACGACCTGGAGCTGACCAACAAGACCCGTGCCTGGAGCAGCGAGCGTCTGCAGCTGACCTTCGTCGAGGTCAAGCCGGAGCAACCGCAGAGCGAGCAGGCCCCGCAGGCAGAAGCTGCAGCCCCGGCCCTGTAGCCGGTTACCACAGGCGCCTCCACGCAAGGCGCCCTGGCAAAACGAAAAACGGCCCTTGCGGGCCGTTTTTTTATTGCCTTGACTACATGGCGGTCAGGCCGGCTGGGCCGATTTGCCATTGGCCACGAAGCGCAACATCCACTCACCAACGGTGCGCCCCTGGTGATCCTCATGCAGGCTGTCGACCGCCGCCCGGTAGGTGCTCTCACCGATGTGCTGCTGGCGGATGTCCAGCAGTGCGCGGGAATATTCGGGCACGAACTCCGGATGGCCCTGGAAGCACAGCACCTGATCGCCAATGCGGTAGGCCGCATGGGCACAGAACGGGCTGGTAGCCAGCAATGTGGCATTTTCCGGCAATCGGGTGACCTGATCCTGGTGGCTGATCAGTAGGGTCAGCTCGTCCAGCGCGGGCTTCATCCAGTCGGGCTGCTCGGTCAGCCGATAACGATGAATGCCCACGCCCCAGCCGCCGCTCGCCCGCTCGGCCTTGCCGCCGAGCAGCAGCGCCAGCAGTTGGTGGCCAAAGCAGATGCCCAGCAGCTTGTCGCCCGCCTGATAGCGTTCGAGCAGGTAGGCCTTGAGCGTTTCGATCCACGGGTCACTGGCGAACGAGTCCGCCTTGCTGCCGGTGACCAGGTAGGCATCGAAGCGCGCCTCGGCGGGCGGATAGTCGCCCTTCATCACGTTGAATACCTGGAAGCTGGCCGTGATGGCCTGGTCAGCGAAAAGACGTTCGAACATCCTGCCGTAGCCCTGATACTGGTCGACCAGCTCGGGGCGCAGGATGTCGGTTTCCAGAATGCAGATCTGCAGCGACATGGCGATACCTGAAAAAGTGACGAAGCAGTCAAAGCCTGCCTGTGCCGATGCATCAAGGCAAGAGGCGCGGCGTTATCCGGCCATCAGCGGATTCGATAGCCGTCATAAGCGGTATTTACTTCTGCGCCGGCGCTGCGCGGCCGATGATTGTGCCATCGGCCCGCGGGCCATAGACGAGCGAAGCCCCATGCACCGCCAAACCATCCGCTATGCACGCAACGGCGCTCTGGGCGCCATTGGCTTCTACCTGATGATCGCCCTGCCCTTGCTGGCCGCCAGCATGCAAGCTCCGTCCCCCTCGACGCTGCAGGCACCGCTCGAGCACGCGCTCGTCGCGCCAGTGGACGCGGGCCAGGACAGTTTTTCCTGAACCCGAAGCGAAGCGCCGGACTCCAAACAGCAGTGCCTGCCCCTAGCAGGCGCGCTATTCCTAATCAGTGAAGGAGTTCCACGATGCTCAAGAAGACCCTGACTGCCCTCACCGCCGCTGCCGCCATGAGCGCCGGCTTCGCCATGGCCGACCGCCCGGGCGCCGACTGGATCAGCATCGAGCAAGCTCTGAGCAGCGCCAAGCAGGCGGGCTTCACCCAGATCCACAAGATCGAGGCAGACGATGCCGGCTACTGGGAAGGTGAAGGCACCAAGCAGGACAACCGCCTCTATGAATTCCGTGTCGACGGCAAGAGCGGCAAGCTTATCCGCGAACAGCTGGACAACTGACTGAGCCAGTATTGAAAACCGGCCTGCGGGCCGGTTTTTTTATGGCCGCCTGAAACTCCTGACGAACGGCAGCGGGCGCCGCGGTGATGGCCATATGCGTGACGGCGTCTGGCGCCGCGGTTGTACGAAAGTCAAAAAGGGTTCCATAGCTATGGCGCTGGTCGATCCACCCTTTTAAAAACAAACCGATCTAAAAAAATGAACCGCTCGCTCTACAGTCAATACGTAGGCCATCGGGTTTTGCCGAGGCACCGGGGACCGGGGGACGAGGCGGTCATCACGGCCCGCACCACAACAATCAGAAAAGGCGAACGGCCATGATCAACAAACCGAAATTCCGCCAGGCGGGGCTGATTCTCTTTGCCACTGCCGTGTTGCTGATTCTCCCAAACCTGAGCCGGATGATCGGCTGAGGCCGCTCAGGTGACGCGCGGCATCCACCACGCCAGGATCAACGGCAACCAGCCAATCGCCAGCAGCGTGGAGCACATCACCAGGCTCGCGACCTGTTCGGGAGAGCGATTGGCGCGCACCGCGAACAAGTAATTGAACACAGCCACCGGCATGGCCGACTGCACCACCAGTACGGCGTGGGTCAGCGGCTCGAGGTTCATTGCCGCGCCAATACCCCAGCCAACGGCAGCCCCCAGCACGATACGCAGTGCCCCCAGCACCAGCCCAGCGCCCAGGTGATGCAGGCGGATACTGGCCAGCGAAACGCCTAAGGTCAGCAGCATCAATGGGATGGTCATGCCTCCCACCAGGCCGACGGTATTGGCCAGCCAGCGCGGCAGTTGCAGATCCAGGAAGATCATCGGCAGGGCTAGGAGCAGGCTGATCAAGATGGGGTTGCGCAGCAGGTCCCTGAACGACGCCGCATTGCCGGACAGCGCAATGCCGACACTGAACTGCATGATCGACAAGGTCAGGAAGAACGCCACGGCCAGCGCCAGGCCGTGCTCGCCGAATGCGTACAGACTGATGGGCAGGCCCATGTTGCCGGTGTTGGGAAACAGGAATGCCGGCACCAACACCTTCCACTGCTGGCGGAACAGGCGGCTGAACAGCACCCCAAAAAGCCCCATGCAGCCGGTGACCAGCAAGCAGCCCAGCGCCATGCTGGTGAAGGCCTTGGGATCCAGATCGGTACGGCTCAGGGTCGCCAGCACCAGGCTCGGCGTACCGATGGTCAGTACCAGACGGGCAATGAATTCGGTGGGATAGTGCTGGCCGCTACGGGCCCAGGCATAACCAATGCCGGCGACGATGATCACTGGCGCCAGTACAGCAAACAACTCGGCCAGCATGGCCTGTTCCTTCGGGCAAAGCGGCCATGCTAGAAGCGATCGTCATCAGATCGCAAGCCGTACCGGCATGAATGGACGCACGGGCAGGTGAAGACGGCCCACCACCCTGCCCCGGTCACTGCGCTTGCACGCTCAACAATGGCTCGACGTCGACCCGCGCCATCATCCGCTCGCTGCCACCGCCGCGGCGCATGCCGCGTACCGGACAGGCATCCAGGTAGTCCAGACCGATCGCCAGCTTGAGGTGACGCTCCGGCCTGGCCAGGCAATTGGTCACGTCGAAGCTGTACCAGGCACCATCCAGCCAGGCCTCGGCCCAGGCGTGGCTGGCCAGGTGATCCTGGTTATCGGCGACCAGATACCCGGAGACGTACCGCGCCGGTATGCCCAGGCTGCGCGCGCAGGCGATAAAGGCGTGGGCGTGGTCCTGGCACACGCCCTGACGCCCCGCGAAGGCCTCCGCTGCGCTGGTCTGCACGGCAGTGACACCGGGTTGGTAGCGGATATGTTCGCTGAGGCCGTGCATCAGGTCGATCAGCGCAGTGCGATCGCGACGCTGAGCGCACTGCTTCCAGGCAAAGTCGCGCAGGGCCGCATCCGCTTCGGTCAGCCGGGTAACGCGCAAGAACGGCAGTGCCGACTGGCCCTCGTGCTCGGCGTCGCTCGACTCGTCGATCTCGACCAGGCCCTGGGCGGCGATGACGATCGACTCATGGGGCTCGTCCAGCGTCAGCACGTGGAGGATGTTGCCGTAGGGATCACGCTGCGCACGAACAGGACGCGGCAGGTCGAGCTGCCACTCGAGTATCTGCTGGCGGTTGCTGTCGTGGGGGGTGAGACGCAGATACTGGATGCTGGCTCGTACCTGGTCCTCGTAGTGATAGCTGGTCTTGTGGCGAATGGACAGTCTCATGCGACCTCCAGGTAGGACGTGTGGATGGCGCTGCCGAGCTCATGAATCTGCTCGATGAATTCGGTCAGCCAGGCGTGCAGCCCCTCCTCCAGCACCTCATCGATGCTGGTGTAGCGCAACCGCGCATTGAGTTCGGCCGCCAGGCGCTGTGCCGGGCGACCGTTGTCGCCGGGCAACCCGGCAAGCATCTGGTAAAGCTCGTCCATGCAGGCGCTCAAGGAGCGCGGCACCTCGCGGCGCAGCAGCAACAATTCCGACACCTTGCGCGCGCCTGGCGAGCCCCGATAGACCTCGGCGAAGGCTTCGAACGAGGACAGTGCGCGCAACAGGGCGCTCCACTGGTAATAGCTGTGGGCGGGCCGGCCATCGACATCGTCGACGTCTTCACCGAGCAGCTCGTAGCGCGCGTCGAGCAGGCGCAGGGTATTGTCGGCGCGCTCGATGAAGGTCCCCAGGCGAATGAAGCGATAGGCCTCGCCGCGCACGATGGTGCCGAAGGTGGCGCCGCGGAACAGGTGGGAGCGCTCCTTGACCCACTCGCAGAAGCGGCTGATGCCGTAGCGCCCCAGCCCCTGCTCGGCGATGCCACGGATCTCCAGCCAGGTGGCGTTGATGTTCTCCCACATGTCCGCAGTGATGCGCCCGCGCACCGCATGCGCATTGCTGCGTGCAGCGCCCAGGCAGCTGTAGATGCTTGCCGGGTTCTGTGCATCGAGGGCGAAGAAGTGCAGCATGCGCTCGGCATGCAGCTCGCCGTGGCGCTGCTGGTAATCCTCCAGGGTGCCGGTGATCAGCAGCGGCATCGTCAGCTCGTCAAGGCCGTCGCGGCGTCCGTCCTGGGGCATCAGCGACAGCGAATAGCTGACGTCCAGCATGCGCGCCAGGTTTTCCGCCCGCTCCAGGTAGCGGGACATCCAGTACAGATCGGAGGCGGTTCTCGATAACATACTCAGTCCTCCACCACCCAGGTGTCCTTGGTACCGCCGCCCTGGGACGAGTTGACCACCAGTGAGCCTTCGCGCAGCGCCACCCGGGTCAGGCCGCCGGGTACGATGCGCGTTTCCTTGCCGGTCAGCACGAATGGGCGCAGGTCGATATGCCGCGGCGCGATGCCGTTTTCGACGAATGTCGGGCAGGTAGACAGGCACAGGGTCGGCTGGGCGATATAGGCGTCCGGCCTGGCGATCAGGCGCAGGCGGAATGCTTCGATCTCCGCATTGCTGGCCGCCGGCCCAACCAGCATGCCGTAGCCGCCCGAGCCTTGGGTCTCCTTGACCACCAGGTCCTTGAGGTTGGCCAGCACGTGGGACAGCTCGCTGGGTTTGCGGCATTGCCAGGTCGGTACGTTCTTGAGGATCGGCTCTTCATCCAAATAGAAGCGGATCATCTCGCCGACATAGGGGTAGATCGACTTGTCGTCCGCCACCCCCGTGCCGATGGCATTGGCCAGCACCACGTTGCCCGAGCGATAGGTCGACAACAGCCCGGGCACGCCGAGCATCGACTCCGGGTTGAAGGCCAGCGGATCAAGAAAGCCGTCGTCCAGGCGTCGGTACACCACATCGACCTGCCTGGCGCCTGCCGTGGTGCGCATGAACAGCTTGTCGTCGCGCACGAACAGGTCGGCGCCCTCGACCAGTTCGACGCCCATTTCCCGAGCCAGGAAGGCATGCTCGAAGTAGGCACTGTTGAAGCGTCCCGGCGTCAGCACCACCACGGTGGGGTTGTCGAGCGGGCTTGAGCTTTTCAGGGTGTCGAGCAGCAGGCTGGGGTAATGATCGATGGGCGCGATACGCTGGTTGGCGAACAGTTCGGGGAACAGGCGCATCATCATCTTGCGGTCTTCGAGCATATAGCTCACACCGCTGGGGGTGCGTAGGTTGTCCTCGAGCACGTAATAGGTGCCGTCGCCATCACGTACCAGATCGACACCGGCAATCTGTGCGTACAGGTCACGGTGCAGATCGAGGCCCTGCATGGCCAGTTGATAAGCCTCGTTGGCCAGCACCTGCTCGGCCGGAATCAGCCCGGCCTTGATGATGCGCTGGTCATGATAGAGATCGGCCAGGAACATGTTCAGCGCCTGTACTCGCTGGATGCAGCCACGCTCGACGATGCGCCACTCGCTGGCCGGGATGCTGCGCGGGATGATGTCGAAGGGGATCAGCCGCTCGGTGCCTTGTGCGTCACCGTAAAGCGTGAAGGTGATGCCCGCGCGATGAAACAGCAGATCCGCTTCGCGGCGACGCTGATCCAGCAGATCCTTAGGGGTGTCGTGCAGCCAGCGAGCAAAGGCCTGGTAGTGCGTGCGGCAGGTGCCGTCCGGCAGATGCATTTCATCGTAAAAGGTGCGGGTCATGCCGTACTCCTTGCAAGCCCAGTTCAACCCGCACGCTGCAAGCGTCGAGCCAGCGAAATTATTCCTTTAAAATCAATTTCTTACTTTGCAACCTGAACAACAAAGCACCAGATTGAAGCACGATGGAGCGGCGGAGACGGCGGCCTGCGCGATCTGCTGGCATGCCGCCGTCGAGGGAGGCGACACGTGGCCATCTGCCCCTATGGATGTTCAGACAGACGAGGCGGCAAAGCATTGCACTTTTCTGTCAGGCCCTTTTGTCCAGAAATTTCCGGGTTGGAGAAACATTGCCAGTGCTTAGCGTTCCCAACTGGAGAGGCCCTCTGTTGACCTGGCCGACACTCACACCTGGACAAGGAATGCACGATGAACAGCTGCCTGATACCGCCCTACATCCTCGACCGCATCATCGGCCACGGCTCCGAGCGCCAGCGCGACTGCGCACGCAACACCCTGCAGCACGTCAGCGCGCTGCGGCACAACAATGGCAAGCCGCGCTTGAGCACCTTGCAGGCTCGCCAGGCCATGCTTGCCGGGCAGCCTGAGCGCAGCATCCATGATGCCGGGCAACAGACCCAGTTGCCCGGCCAGCTGGTCCGCGCCGAGGGGCAACCGGCCTCTGGAGACCCATCTGTTGATGAAGCCTACGAGGCCCTGGGCGCCACCTACCGGTTCTTCTGGGAAGTGCTCGGCCGTCACTCCATCGACGGTCAGGGCATCCCGCTGATCGGTACCGTGCATTACGGCCAGCGCTATGAAAACGCATTCTGGAATGGCGAGCAGATGGTCTTCGGCGACGGTGACGGCGAGATATTCAACCGTTTCACCATTGCCCTGGACGTGGTCGCTCATGAACTCACCCACGGCGTCATCGACAGTGAGGCGGCGCTGGTCTATGCCAACCAGTCCGGCGCCCTCAACGAGTCGCTCTCCGATGTATTCGGCATTCTCACCAAACAGTACGCGCTGCAGCAGAGTGTCGAGCAGTCGGATTGGATCATCGGCGCCGGCCTGCTGACCGAGTCGATCAATGGCAAGGGCCTGCGCTCCATGGCGGCGCCCGGCAGCGCCTACGACGATCCGTTACTGGGCAAGGACCCACAACCGGCCCATATGCGCGAATTCGTGCACACCCGCGAGGACAACGGCGGTGTACATATCAACTCGGGCATTGCCAATCGCGCCTTCTATCTCGCTGCCAAGGCCCTGGGCGGCCATGCCTGGGAACAAGCCGGGCCGGTATGGTATGACACCCTGTGTGACGAGCGTCTGGCCAATGATGCCGATTTCACAGACTTCGCGCGCCTGTGCGTGGACCACGCGCAACAGCGCTTCGGCCAGGGGTCTGCGCAAGCCATGGCCGTGGCCACTGCCTGGAGTGACGTGGGCGTGCAGAGTGGCCAACCATGAACAAGCTGCCCCCCTTGAGCGACGCCGCGCGAGTGCGCATCTCCCGCCAGGGTGGCTTTGCGGCAATTGCCGCGCTGAGCCGGCCACGGGAGATCGACTTTGCCCAATGCGATGCGGATCAGCGAGGGCACGTCTGCTCGCTGCTCGAAGCCTGCCTGCCGGTTGCCAGCAACCAGGCCGGTCGCGGGGACCAGCGTTTCTATCGCATCGAGCTGCAGGCTTGCGCACGGCGTGCGCAGGAACAGGAACTGGTCTTGCACGTTCCCGAGGAGCAGGCTCCTCGGGATCTGGTGACGCTCTGGGAAAAAGGCCTGTAACCCCGATTGCCGCTAATCCTGGCGGCTGGCGCGGCTCAGCTGCTGGGTAACGCCCCAGCCGTCGAGCTCGCCGCCCAAGGGGATCACCACCGACTCAAGATCCTGCGAAAAATCGCCAATACCCGCCGGGGTCACATGCATGACCTTGCTGACCTGCAGATACCAGTCACCTTCATCACGCTCGGTAACCTGGGCATGCAGGCTTTCGCCGCGAAAGTTATGGGTGGCTTTCAGGGCGCGAGCCCGATCGGGGAAAATCGCGTAGAACTCGATGGGGTGAACGCTGGCGAAATCGAACCCGCCTTCCTTCATTCGACGCAAAATGCCGCTACCAACATCTTCGTGCAGAATCGTGCTCATAGTTGATCTCCATCGGACGAGGAAATTGATACGCCGTGGAACCGGCGATCTGTCTCAACATGCAACACACGGCGCACCGTGATGACACGCGGGCCTGGGCCCCTGGTACGAGCTGGGTCTGAAGACGCGCATGCGGTTTGCGCAGCACGCCCTCAAAGCATAGACCGCGGCGCGCTGCGGGTCATCCCACTAATCTTCACCTACAGCTCGTCGGCCTGCCGCGCCAGCCAGTGCTGCCGTGCTATATCCAAGGGTGAAGCCACGCCCGCTGGCGGCGGCAGGATCTTCGTGCTGCCTCTGCGGGCCAGACACACGAGGTATTGGCCATGAGTACCCTGCAATGCACCTACCGCGATCATCACATCAGTGCCGAAGTCATGGAGCACCCGGGCATTCCCACACCCTGGGCCGGTGGCTGCCGCGTCACTGCCCCTGACGGGCGCACCACGCGGCGCCTGCCGCTGCCACTCAACCTTGCCTTTCTCGATGACCTGACCAAGGCCCAGCGGGCCTCCATTGCCCATGGCAAGTGGCTGGTCGATCAGCATCTGAATAAAAGCCGGGATCTTTTTCCGGAAAATGTGGCCAAATGCCACGCAGCATGAGGCCGCGACGCTAGACCCGCATCCGCAGCGGGTCGGCACCACACACCCGGCATGCAAATGCCTCGAGTCAACCGGTCTCATGCCCTGACAGATCCGGCCGTACATTCGTGCGGCCGTTCCCATTCGAGAGGAAGGTTGGATTTTCATGGCGAACCGTACGCTTTCAATTTCCGCTGTTGTGATCACCAGTATTCTGGCGCTGAGCGCCTGCAGCGACGCCAGCAATACCCCCGCCAAAACCGCCTCCGCCGCCCAGAGCAGCCCGCCCAAGCTGCAGGAAAAGGAGGATCTCAGTCCCTTCGCCGGCTTTGCCAGCGCCCGCTTCGGCAGCGACGAAACGGCCGTGCGCGCGGCCTGGAAGGGCTCGCTGCGTGACGGCGGTGGCTCGGACAGCTGCCGTCAGCTGTTCCAGGACCCGCGCCCGGCCAAGGGCTTCGGCACCTCGTTCATGCTCGAGAACGGCCAGTTCGTGCGTTACGACATCGACAGCCGCGAACGCAAGGCGCCTCGCGGCCTGCAGGTGGGCAGTAGCGCCCAGCAGATTCGCGCCACCTACCCGGGCCGTTACGAAGAGCAGCCCAACAAGTATGTAGAAGGCGCGACGGATTTCATCGTCACGCCCTATATCGATAGCGAAGCGCGAATGGTCTTCGAAACCGATCCCGACGGCGTGGTGACGCGCTGGCGCATTGGCGTGCCGCCGGCGGTGTTCTACGTCGAAGGCTGCAGCTAAATCGTTCTAAAAAAGAAACCGGCGCCAGGCGCCGGTTTTTTTATATGTTTCAGGGCTGCGGTTTATCCGGCACGCCATCCACCACGCCTGCGGTGTTGTCCAGCAAACTCTTGGTAGCCGTTTGCAGGAAGCCTTCCATGCGTTTCTTCAATGTCTCGTCCACGGGCCCCTCTATACGCGTGGCAGTCGGCTTCGCCCCCAATTGATAGCGGTATAGCCGTGGCTCGAAACCCTTGGGCTGCACCAGCACCTGCTCGGCGGTGACGATCGCCACGGTTTGGTCGCCGCCTGACGGCTTGATCACCCCCACGCCACCATCGCCTTCAGGCAGGTTGAGCAGATCGCGCCCCCAGCACTGATGACGTACGTCGCCCCCCAAGCGGCCCATGATGGTCGGCACGATATCCACCTGGGTGCCGACGGTATGGCTGACCTTGCCGAATTTCTCCTGAATGCCCGGCGCGATCAGCAGCAGCGGCACGTTGAAGCGCTGCAGATCCATCTCGGTGACTTGGTCGAAACCGCCAAAGCCATGGTCGCCCACCACCACGAACAGGGTCTGGTTGAAATACGGCTCCTTGCGCGCCTTTTCGAAAAACTGCCCCAGCGCCCAGTCCGAATAGCGCATGGCGGTGCGGTGCAGATCCTCCTTGCCGTTGATCATCACCGGCTCGACTGGAAGGTCCTTGGGCAGTGCGTAGGGTGTGTGGTTGGAGAGGGTCTGCAGCAGCGCGTAGAAGGGTTTATCACCGTAGTTGGTCTTCAGTTCCAGGGCACCGCGGTCGAACATGTCCTGGTCGGATACGCCCCAGGTCGGGTCCATGAACACCGGGTCGACGAAATCCTCGCGGCCGATGAAGCGGGTCATGCCCTGGTTGCTGAAGAAACCTGACTGGTTGTCCCACTGGAAATTGCCGTTGTAGACATACAGGTTGTCGTAGCCCCGGGCGCCGAGCAGCTGTGGCAAGCCGGAAAACTTGTGGGCGCCTTCCGGCGTACGCATCAGGTACTCGAAGCCCGGCAGGTTGGGAAAGCACGCCATGGTGGCGAACATGCCTTGGTGGGTGTGGGTGCCGTTGGAGAAGAAGCGGTCGAACAACAGCCCTTCCCGGCTCAGCTTGTCGAAATACGGGGTGATGTTGCCCGGCGCGCCGAGGGCGCCCACCGAGTGCCCGGCGAAGCTTTCCATCAGGATGACCACCACGTTGCGGATCGGCAGGGTCTTGTCGCTCGGCGGTGTGTACACGCGGCGGACCGCGGCGCCGTCGGCATCGACCAGTTGGTCCTGCGCGGTGAGCAGCATGTCGCGGGTGATCTGCCGGGCCTGCCCGTCTTCCATGGTCGATTGCCAGGTGTTGTCACGGTGCGGGCCAAAGGTCGCCTGGGCGGCGGTGAACAGGGTCAGGGTGCCATTGAGGCCCAGCTGATTGGCGAACATCGAGTCGGTGGTGTAGGCATCGCCCCAGCGCAACGGCGGGCCCTGGCGCAGGTGGCCACGGGCGGCGATCACCGCGATCAGCAGACACAGGAAGAACACCGCCACGCGCCAGTACCAGGCCACCACCGGCCGCGCGCCGCCGGCACCGGCTGGCACCTGGCCGCGGCTGGCACGATCGAAGCGGCTGAACATCCACCACAGCAGGCCGGTGATGACGAACCAGGCGACCAGGTAACGCGCCACCGGAAAACCGTTCCAGAGCATGCTCATCACCGTGGCCTGGTCTTCCTGCAGGTACTGAAACACCAGGCTGTTCAGGCGCTGGTGGAATTCCTTGTAGAAATCCAGTTCGGCCAGGCCGAGAAACAGCGTCAGGCTGGCGAAGCCGGTCAGCCAGATACGTTGCCAAATACGCGCGCACATGGCGCGAGTACTGAGCAAGGCGATCAACAGCGGCGCACAGGCGTAGACCACCACGCGCAGGTCGAAGCGCAGGCCGTTGTAAAACGCCTCGACGAATGCGGCGGCCGGCGTATCGCCGATCAGCTCGCGGTTGTAGACCAGCATGGCGACGCGCAGCAGGGTGTACATCACCAGCAATGCCAGGCCGCTGAACAGGGTGAAGCGCAACTGGCTGCGTAACGGCTTGGAGGGGGTAAAAGGGCTGCCCTGAACTGCTGTAGGGGTCATGTTCGATCATCCGCAAGAGGCATTTAGCGCAAGCTCGCCTACTTCGGCGAACGGCGCCGCGGCAGTCTGTAGGTTCGGATGTGAAAATTTTGTCGCGAAGAGTTCTCAGTGCCTGTGGCGCCGGTTTGAAAGTCACTTTCACGCTGACAAGGCAGCCCCCTGGGGTTATCGTCGAGGCATGACAGACAGCCAACTCATCATCCTGCCGTACCAGGCCCCCTGGGATTGGCAGCAGTTCCACGGGCATTTCCGGCTGCGCGCCATCGCCGGGCAGGAATGCCTGGGTGAGCGGGACTATTGCCGCAGCTTTCGTCTTGGCGAGGTGACCGGCTGGTTTCGCGTCACCGCCCTGCCCGACCAGGATGCCCTGCTGCTGGAGCACAGCAGCTCGGCCAGCGCCCGCCTGCCAGAGCTGGTACAGCGGGTACGTCGCATGTTCGACCTGGATGCCGACCCGGCGCTCATTGCTGCACATTTCGCAGCTGATCAGCATCTCGCGGCGATGCTCGCACGCAACCCTGGCCTACGCCTGCCCACCGCGTTCGATGCCTTCGAGCAGGCGGTACGCGCCATCGTCGGCCAGCAGGTCACGGTCAAGGCAGCCGTAACCATCACCGGCCGGCTGGTGGCGCGGCTCGGCGAAGCGCTGGTCGATGCCCCGGCTGGCATCGACCGGCTGTTTCCGACACCCGATGCACTGGCCGCTGCCAACCTCGAGGGCATCGGCATGCCCGGCAGGCGCGTGCAGACCCTGCAGCATTTCGCCGCCCAGGTCGCCAGCGGTGCCCTGCGCCTGGATATCAGCCAGGGCGCCGACGAGCTGATCGAGCGCCTGTGCGCCCTGCCCGGCATTGGCCCGTGGACAGCCGAATACATCGCCTTGCGCGCCTTCGGCGATGCCGACGCCTTTCCCGCCAGCGACCTGGGGCTGCTCAAGGCGCCGATCTGGGGCGCCACCGGCATCACTGCCCGCCAGCTGCAATTGCATGCCGAAGCCTGGCGGCCGTGGCGCGCCTATGCGGCGGCCCACCTCTGGCACAATTATTCGGGAGGCTGAGGATGTACTACCGCTATCAGGAAAGCCCCATTGGCCGGTTGTTCATGGTCGGCGACGAGCACGGTCTGCGCCAGCTGTTGATGGAGGTGGAGCGCACGCCCTGGCTGATCGGTGATGACTGGCAGGAGGCTGGCTCGCAGCTCGATGACGCCAGCCGACAACTCGACGAATACTTCGAGGGCCGGCGACAGCGCTTCGAGCTACGCCTCAACCCGCGGGGCACGCCGTTCCAGCAAGCGGTCTGGCAGGCCCTGCAGCAGATCCCGTTCGGCAAGATCGACAGTTACAGCGCCCTGGCCCGGCGCATCGAGCGGCCCGCGGCGGTACGCGCGGTGGGCGCGGCCAATGGCGCCAACCCCATCTGCATCATCATCCCCTGCCACCGGGTGATCGGCCGCGACGGCAGCCTGACCGGCTTTGCCGGCGGCCTGCCCCGCAAGCAACTGCTACTGGAACTCGAGGGCGCCGTGCCCAGGCCACAGGCCAGCCTGTTCGACTGAACGCGCTCAGTCCTCCAGGCGCGGAAAAGCGGTGGCGATGGCATCGCCACTGGGACGGGGCTGCGCCCCGTTCGCGGCAGACAGGCGAATCGCCGCGCAGTACGGGAATTCACCCAGGTCGAACCAGTGGCGCGTGCCAGCCGGTACGCTGATCAGCGCGTTGCGCTCACCAAACAGCGCGTAAACGTGATCGTCGACATGCAGACTCAGCAACCCCTGTCCGGCCAGAAACAGGTACAGCTGCGCGCCATCGGCAATCACTTCCTGCGGTGGTTCGAGCGGTTTTTCGCCCTCTTGCGGCCAGTGACGCCGGTCAACGCTGATCACTTCGACCTGGCTCAGGTCGTGGTCGTGCATAAGCTGCGCGAGGGGCTCGCCAAGCGCGGCGCGGATCTCCTCGGCCGGAGCACCGGGCTGCACCTTGACCTCCAGCGGCAGCACGCCGAACATCAGGCCGGCGGCGGCCAGCGTGCTGGTGATGTCTTCGGCGTGGCCCAGCACCTTGTTGGGGATCTGCGGGCTGGACTGGTGATGAACGCTCAGGCGACTCATGGGGTATTCCTGTACGGGTGCTGGCTACCTTGGGGTAACCGAGTGGGTCATGTCGGCTCGGCCGTGCGTCGGGCCATGATAACGGCTGCGAGCAGCGCGGCCAGCCCCGCCAGGGCGAATGTCCACTGCGGGCCGATGCCATGCCAGCTATAGCCGGCATACAGGGCACCCAGCGCGCCGCCAATACCGGCCAGCGAAGCGTATAGCGCCTGCCCCTGGCCCTGCTGGCGGGCACCGAAGCTGCGCTGCACGAAGGCGATGGCCGCCGCGTGGAAACTGGCGAAGGTAGCGGCATGCAGCACCTGGGCGAACAGCAACACGGCCAGATGGTCGGCGAAAAAACCCATCAATAGCCAACGCAACGCGGCGATGGCGAAGCTTGCGACCAGCACCCGGCGCAGGCTGAATTGCCTGAGCAACCGCGCCATGGCCATGAACATCAGCACTTCGGCAAGCACCCCCAGCGCCCAGAGCATGCCGATCAGCCCACGGCTGTAGCCAAGCTGCTCCAGGTGAATGCTCAGAAAGGTGTAGTACGGCCCGTGGGACAGCTGCATCAGCGCCACGCACAGGTAGAAGGCCAGCACCCCGGGCCGCTTTACCTGTTGCAGGAAACCGCCCTGGCTCGGCGACTGCGACGAGGTAAGCGGCTGCGCATCGGGTACCCAGAAGCTGCTCAGGGCGATGCCGCTGATGATCAGCAGCAGCGCCCAGGGATAGACGTCCAGGCTGAGCAGATCGAACGCCTTGCCCAGGCCCACGACGGCCAGGATGAAACCGATCGAGCCCCACAGGCGCAGCTGCGCATAGCGGGCCGATTGCTCGCGCAGATGGGCCAGGGTGATGACCTCGAACTGCGGCAACACCGCATGCCAGAAGAAGGCGTGCAAGGCCATCACCATGGCCAGCCAGGCGTAGCTCTGGCTGACGAAGATCAGGCTCAGGCTGAGCAGCGTGCACAGCGCGCCCAGGCGCACTATCAGCAGGCGCCTGCCGCTGTAGTCGCCCAGCCAGCCCCACAGGTTCGGCGCCACGCAGCGCATCAGCATGGGAATGGCCACCAGCTCGCCGATACGCGCCGGCGAAAAACCCAGATGGGCGAAGTACAGGCCCAGGAACGGCGCGGTGGCACCGAGCAGCGCGAAGTAGAACAGGTAGAAACCGGACAGACGCCAGTACGGGACGGCCGGCGTCAATCCTGACCCCCTTGGCTGGCGAAGAATTGCCGAATCAGCGCACTGCTTGCACCCGGCTCACGCAAGGTGACCAACGTCCCCTTGTCATCCACGGTGAAATGCCCCTTGAAGGCCTCCGGCATGGCGTCGTACTGCCGGTTGACCTGCTCGAGGGTCTCGCGCAGGCAGGCGTAGCCATAACGCTCGACCAGATACGGCAACGCATTGCGCCCTCTGAGCAGCTCGTACTCCTGATAGTTGTAGGGCGTGGACTGCTGCCTCTTCGCCAAGGTCTGGCGAAAGCCTTCGAGCAATCGCTGCAGTTGCTTCTCTTCAGAACGGCGCGCCAGGCCTCGGAGGGCATAGACCTTCATGTCCAGGTAGCGCTCCTTTCGATAGGCCTGGGTGAAAAACTCATCGAGCGCCTGAAAGTCGCAGTCATACAGCAGCCTGAGTACCTGCCTGCGCACATCGAGCTGCTTGCTGGCGGTGTAGAGCGCAACGAGGTACCCCGCGGCTCTTTCGTCGACCTGGGCCGGCTTCAGCGCGAACAACGCATCGCGAACGTCCGAGAGGCGTTTGCCTGTAACGCTGCGTAGCACCTCGGGAAACTCGCTCATGCCACCCTCGCCTGCATACTTCCGGGACGCTCGATCACAGCTGCGGCAGTACCGGCGTAGTCACGCGTACATCGGCATTCTGCCCACGGTGGCGCAGCAGGTGATCCATCAGCACCATGGCCATCATCGCTTCGGCGATCGGCGTGGCGCGGATGCCCACGCAGGGGTCGTGACGGCCCTTGGTGATCACGTCCGCCGGATTGCCATCGACATCGATGGAGCGCCCAGGCGTGGTGATGCTGGAGGTCGGCTTGAGCGCCAGGTGAGCGACGATCGGCTGGCCGCTGGAAATGCCGCCGAGAATGCCGCCGGCATGGTTGGACACGAAGCCGGCAGGCGTCAGCTCGTCACGGTGCTCGGTGCCGCGCTGGGCTACCGAGGCGAAGCCATCGCCGATTTCCACGCCCTTGACCGCGTTGATGCTCATCAGCGCATGGGCCAGCTCGGCGTCCAGGCGGTCGAAGATCGGCTCGCCGAGGCCCGGCATCACCCCTTCGGCGACCACGGTGATCTTCGCACCGACCGAGTCCTGATCACGACGCAGCTGATCCATGTAGGCTTCCAGCTCCGGCACCTTGGCAGGATCGGGACTGAAGAAGGCGTTCTGCTCTACCGAATCCCAGGTCTTGAAGGGGATTTCAATGGGGCCCAGCTGGCTCATGTAGCCACGAATGACGATGCCCTGGCTGGCCAGGTACTTCTTGGCGATGGCGCCGGCCGCCACGCGCATGGCGGTCTCGCGGGCCGAGCTGCGGCCGCCGCCGCGGTAGTCGCGTACGCCATACTTGTGGTGGTAGGTGTAGTCGGCGTGGGCCGGGCGGAACAGATCCTTGATCGCCGAGTAATCCTTGGACTTCTGGTCGGTATTGCGGATCAGCAGGCCAATGGCGCAACCGGTGGTCTTGCCCTCGAACACCCCGGAGAGGATTTCCACCTCGTCGGCTTCCTGGCGCTGGGTGGTGTGACGGCTGGTACCGGGCTTGCGGCGATCCAGGTCGCGCTGCAGGTCTTCCAGGGAAATATCCAGGCCGGGCGGGCAGCCGTCGACGATGGCGACCAGCGCCGGGCCATGGCTCTCGCCTGCCGTGGTGACGGTGAACAGCTTGCCGAAGGTATTGCCGGACATTGCGCGAGACTCCAGAGACGTTCGATCTGCAGCCTGCGGCGAAAAGGCAGGCCCATAGAGAAAGCCGCTGAGTATACTCCCAGCCAACCGCCGAGATCACCCGCGCGCGAACCTTTGGCCAATTGCCAGCGTCCAACAGAGCCCATCACAGACCCGTCACCATCATGCTGCGAGCCTTGCTTTTGACCCTCTCTCTCTTCACTGGCCTGGTTCAGGCTGCCCCCATCCTGCGTGAACCGGTCAGCCTGGATACCGGCCAGGGTGTGCTGCAAGGCTCGCTGGTATTGCCCCAGCGCAAGGAGCCGGTCCCGGTGGTGCTGCTGGTGGCTGGGTCCGGGCCGACCGACCGGAACGGCAACAACCCGGGCGGCGGCCATAACGACGCCCACCGCAAACTGGCCCAGGCACTGGCCCAGCAAGGCATCGCCAGCGTGCGCTACGACAAGCGCGGCATCGCCGCCAGCTTTGCCGCCACGCCTCACGAGCGCGACCTGAGCGTGGAGCGCTACGTGGCCGACGTGGTGGCCTGGGTGCAGCAATTGCGCGGGGACAAGCGCTTCAGCCAGGTCATTCTGGTCGGCCACAGCGAAGGCGCACTGATCGCCACCCTGGCGGCCAATCAGGCAGACGCGGATGCTCTTGTGTCGATCGCCGGCAGTGCACGGCCTATCGACCAACTGCTGCGCGAACAACTGCGCAACCGCCTGCCGCCGCGCCTGCGTGGCGAGGCCGAGGCGCTGCTCGAAGCCCTGCATGAAGGCCGCCAGGTGGCGCAGGTGTCGGATGAACTGACCGTGCTGTTTCGCACCAGCGTACAGCCCTACCTGATTTCCCTGTTCCGCCAGGATCCGGCGGCGGCCTTTGCTCAGGTGAAAGCCCCAGCGCTGATCCTCCAGGGCGATCACGATATCCAGGTCAGCGTGCAGGACGCCGAGGAGCTGCAGGCTGCCAACCCGCGGGCCGAGTTGCAGATCGTCACCGGCATGAACCACGTGCTGCGCATCGTGCCGATGGACATGGAGGCCCAACTGGCGTCCTATGACAACCCGGACCTGCCCCTGGCACGCGGCCTTACCACGCGCCTGGCCAGTTTCATCAAAGCGTTGCCGCCTGCAGAGACGGCCAAGGCTGCCGATAACTCATGAAACCATGACCCGCGGCGCAGCGACTCCTCGTTCCCGCTACGGCGTCATGAATTCTTTTTGACGTCCTGCGGCTGCAGGGCGGCTCTTCGAGGAACGCCAGATGACCGACAGCGAAACGAGCGCCGTCGTCGCGCAAGAAGGCGAACAGCCCGCGCCGTCCCATCCCTGGGCCAACCTTGGCCCGGAGCAGTTTCGCCTGCTGCGCTTGGCCCCCCTGCCCGCCGATCGTCACACCGGCCCGCGCACGCTGCGCTTCGTACAGCTCGGTCGCCTCGAGCGGCACAGCAAGGACCACAGCCTGCTGCGCCTGAGCCTGCAGTTACCTGGGCAAAAACTGCGCAAGGAGCAGAACGTGCTGGAGCTGTGGCTCGATCACCGCGCCAAGGAAGCCCGCTTCGGTCCCGACAGCGGCCTCAGCCTGGAACCGCAGAACCGCGGGCTGGGGCGCTTCCTGCTGGCCCAGGCGGTCGCCTGGGCCAAGCAGCACTGCGCCCACTACAGCCTCGAAAGCGGCCCACTGCCCAGCCGCGATGCGCTCAACGACGAAGCTCGCGCCCGCCGTGACCACTGCCTCAAGGCCCAGGGGTTCAACGTCGACTATCAGGAGAACCAACTCAAGGCGCAGTACAGCGCCTCGCGGCTCAGCGTCCTGCACAGTGACTGGAACGGCGAGAAGGTGCAGTTCATCGAGCAGCTGGATGCCGCCGCCATGCTGCAACAGGCCGATCACAACCTGCAGGAGCAGGACGCGCAATTGCGCAAGCAGCACGAGCGCCTGGAACGGCTCAAGCGCGAAGATGGCAGCCTGCGCTTCACCATCGCCTGCCTGGTGACCTTCAGCCTGTTCCAGGCCGGCCTGCTGATCTGGATCGCCACGCATTGACGGTTTTCCATAGGCGATAAAAAAAGGTTTTCGTATAGCTTGGGGACGGTGCGGGTTGACACCGGACTGGCAAGTTTTTGTGCGTATCACTCATTGGCTTGGCACTATCCATTACCGCGTCTGCTGACCCCTTATGTTGCGCCCCTTACGGGCGCCACACCTTTCTTGCTTGCCCAAGAAAGGTGTGCCAAAGAAGGGCACCCCGACATCCGGGTTTCGCTACGCGAAACTTCCCTCGCTCCGGCGCCGCTCTGGGGGCCGGCTTACATGGGCCTTCCCTGGCCCATTAAGCCTCTCGCCGCATCCATGCGGCTCGCTCCCCTACGCAACACCTCCACTCGGCCTCCTGAAGGGGGACCATGTCGCGAGCTTGCGACATCTGCAAGATCAAAGTCGGTAGCGTTTGGCTTTTGCTCTTGAAGCCCGATCTCACAGACGACGCCTAAATCCCCTTCAGGAGGCCGAGTGGAATCGCCATGTAAGGGGCCGGGCGGGTAGCCATGAGCGACATGGATGTCGCGAGAGCTGCGATGGCCGGGGCCGCCTAGGCAGGGATGGCACTTCGCAGCGTGCCCCTGGAGTGGTGATGGAGCGAGGGAGCCCCGGCGCAGCAGGGCGGGGGCGCCTAGCCCGGATGGTGGGGTACCCTTCTCTTTGGTTACTTTCTCTTGGGCAAGCAAGAGCTACGCAGCGCAGCGAAGTAACAGCCGCAGGCTGGCCTGAAGGGTGAGCGCAGCGAATCAAGTGACTCGCCCGTAAGGGGCGAAACCCACTAGTCCAGGCGGCGGGCCAATGGAGAGTGCCAAGTCATCGGCAGCTAACACTTAATTGCCAGTCCGGTGTCAGGCCTACCCTCCCCGCCAAAATGCGAAGAACCATAAAAAAGCCGTTGCTCTCTGAGCAACGGCTTTTGCGTTTCAGCGCACCTTCGCGATCAGACGCGGAAGTGGCTGACCATCTGCTGCAACTGGCTGCCCAGGCGCGCCAGTTCGACGCTGGACGCCGCGGTTTCCTCGCTGGCCGCCGCGGTCTGCTCGGAGATGTCACGCACGTTGATCACGCTGCGGCTGATCTCCTCGGCCACCGCGCTCTGCTGCTCGGCAGCGGCGGCGATCTGCTGATTCATGGACTGGATGTTCGACACCGTACGGGTGATGCTCTCCAGCGAATCACCGGCCTTGCGGGTCAGCTGCACGCTGCTGTCGGTCAGCTCGCGGCTGCCGTGCATGATGTTGGCCACCTGCTGGGTGCCGTGCTGCAGGCCGGCGACCAGTTCCTCGATCTCCTCGGTGGACTTCTGCGTACGCTGCGCCAGACCGCGAACCTCGTCGGCAACCACCGCGAAGCCTCGGCCGGCCTCACCGGCACGGGCCGCTTCGATGGCCGCGTTGAGGGCCAGCAGGTTGGTCTGCTCGGCCACCGCCTTGATCACGTCCATGACGCTGCCGATCTTGTTGCTTTCCTGCTGCAGATGGCTCATCGCTTCGGTAGAACGGGTCACTTCGGCAGCCAGGCGCTCGATCTGTGCAATGGCCTCGCCCACTACGCGATCGCCGTCGTTGGCTTCGCGGTCGGCGTCGGAGGCGGCGCGCGAAGCGTCAGCGGCATTGCGCGCGACTTCCTGCACGGTGGCGGACATCTCGTGCATGGCGGTGGCCACCTGATCGGTCTCCACCTTCTGGCTGTTGACCCCGGCACTGGTCTGCTCGGTAACGGCCGACAACTCCTCGGCGGCGCTGGCGATCTGGGTGACGCCATCGCGGATGCCGCCAATCAGCTCACGTAAGGTGCTGCCCATGCGCTGAATACCCTGTTGCAGCACGCCCATCTCGTCGCGGCGTGTCACCTGCAGGGTCTGGCTCAGGTCACCACCGGCGATGCGCTCGACGGCTACCAGGGTTTCCTGCAGCGGACGGGTGATCTGGCGGGTGATCACCCAAGCGGCCAGAATGCCGACCAGCAGCGCGATCACCGTGGTGCTCAGCTGCAGCGTTCGCGCCGAGGCCGTTTCGCTGTTGCGACGCTCCATCTGGATAGCGGTGAGTTCGTTGCTGATACGCACGATCTCGTAACCTTCCTCGGTCAGTTCCTTGCGCGCCACGGCGATGGTCTCGGTGGCGGCCTTGAAGGCCATGACCGCGTTGCGGTAGTTGTCCAGTGCAGTGGTGACCTGGTTGACCCGCTGCGGGTGCTCGGCAGCGAATGCCTGGCGGAAGGACTCCAGCTCCTTGATGGTGGTATCGATCTGCGTGATAGCCGTGCGCTCGGCCTCGGCGTTCGGGCTGCCGGTGTAACCGCGCACCTGATAACGCACCAGCTGCCAGTCTTCCTTGGCCTTGGTGATGGCCTGGAACTGTGCAGTACGGCTGTCATCGTACAGCGGCAGGTTCATCACCGCGGCGTTGATCTCGTCGATCGCCTCGCCCGCGGTCACCGCATTGCGGGTCATTTCCTGGCGTGCGTCGTTGCTGACGCGGTAACCGCCGCGCATCTTGTTCAGCGACAGCTGATAGGCATCGATCTGCGCCCCCTGCGCCTGTAGCAGACGCACGTTCTCGGGGCTCTTGAATTGCGACAAAACCTGGCCATGCTGGGCCTTGAAGCCGTCGAGGGATTTCTGCACGGTCTCGGCAATTTGCTCGTCGCCGTTGGCCAGCATGTATTGCAGACGGGTGATGCGCAGATCGGTCAGGCTGTCGTTCAGGCGAGCGATGTCGGCGGTCCAGTCGCTGCGCTGAATGAGGCTGCCCAGGCTGGTCCAGCCGGTCAGTGCGAGTACACAGGTAAGGGCGAGCACGAGGCCGAAGCCCAAGGCGAGTTTCAAGGTGACGCTGATGTTCGAAAACCAGCTGTTCATATAATAATTCTCCGATTTGTAACCGAGTTCAGGCAGCTGGAAAATTATTATTGGACCGAGCTGTTTTTTGAGCGGCACGCATTCTATCGGCAGACCGATAAATAACTAGAGGAAGATGAATCGTTTCAGCTGACGATAGGCGACGCGGGCGAAAAGTTGACGCCCGCGGTGGCGGACAAATCACCATTGTTCAACGCTATAGCGTGGGTAAAAAGCGATCCGCCAGTATTCCGGCTACCTGGGACGTGGCGATCTGTCGCATATGATTCAGGCCAGTCGCCACACCGCGCCATCCAGTGCGCCATAGATGGCCCGCTCGATCGTGGCTTCGATGGCCATGCCACCGGTAAATTCGCCAAAGGCCGGCAACAGGGTCACCGCCGGCTCAATGCTGAAACATGGCATGCGCAGCCGGTCCCGTCCGCGCCCTCGCAACACGAATACCGGATGCAGGTGTCCGGCCAGCACGTGGCGGTCCGGGTGAGCCATCAGCTCGTGACAAAGCGCGAATGGCCCCATCGGCCAGGGCTCGCCCACCACCTCGATGCCGAGCTCGGCGGGTGGATCGCCAGCGCTGCGGTCATGATTGCCGCGCACCAGCAGGATCTGCAGCTCGGGGTGGGCGTCTCGCCAGGCCTGCAGCGCCGCCAGGGTGCCGCCACTGCGTGCGGGCCTGGCATGCAGAAAGTCACCGAGAAAGATCAACTGGCGGGTTGGATAATGGAGCAGCAACCGGTCGATACGCTGCAGATTGCGTGTAGTGGTACCGCGGGGAACCGGCTGGCCCAGCACCCGGTAGGTGGCGGCCTTGCCGAAATGCGCATCGGCGATCAGCAGGGCCTGCTGGGCCGGCCAGTAAAGCGCCTTGTCGGCCAGCAGCCACAAGGTTTCCCCGGCCAGTTCCACCGCCAGATGAGGTGCACTCATGCAGACCCGGCCCTGGTTTTCGGTCTTGGTCGCCCATCCTTGCGCTTGCGCTCGCCACGACGGATCGGTGGCTCGACCTCCACCAGTGGTGCGTCCGGCAACTGTGGCCCGGGCCCAGCGGCGCGCTCCAGTTCGCCGAGCATGCGGGCGATGCGGTCGGCAAGCTTTTCCGAGCTGAGCCGTTCGCGAAAGCGCTCGACCATCAGCGGAAAGGCCAGCGGCGTGGCGCGGCGCAATGGGTGAAGGTTCAAACGTGCAGCGCGCATATCGGCCAAGGTGTGGCGCAGCAGCTGCACATCCAGCTCCTGGCTGAGCACTTCGTCATGGGCCTGGGTCAGCAGCAGATTGCCCGGGTCATACTGACGGAACACATCGAAGAACAGCCCACTGGAAGCCTGCACCTGGCGCAGGCTCTTGCCCGCGCCGGGGTAACCGGCGAATACCAGGCCGGCGATGCGGGCGATCTCGCGGAAGCGGCGCTGCGCCAGTTCGCCGGCATTCAGGCTGGCGAGCACGTCATGCAGCAGATCGTGATCGCTGAACAGATCGTCGCCGAGCAACTGCGCCCAGTCCACCTCGCTGGCGCACAACAGTTCCAGGCCGTAATCGTTGACGGCAATGGAGAAACTCAGCGGCTGTCGCTGGCCCAGCCGCCAGGCCAGCAGACTGGCCAGGCCCAGGTGCACGTTGCGACCCGCGAAGGGGTACAGGTACAGGTGCCAGCCTTCGCGCGAATGCAGGGTTTCGGCGAGCAAGGTGCCCGGCGCCGGCAATGCCGACCAGCCAGCCTGGACCTCGAGCAGCGGCTGTAACAGGCACATCTCCGGCCCCTCGAAACGGCCCTGCGCCGCCTCGCCGAAACGCGCCACTACCGCCTCGGCCAGCGCACTGGAAAGTGGCATGCGCCCGCCGTTCCAGCGCGGCACGCTGCCCTTGCTGGCACTGCTGCGCTTGACGTAGGCGGTCATGTTCTCGACCCGCACCAGCTCCAGCGGTCGGCCGCCGAACAGGAACGTATCGCCGGGTCGCAGGCGGGCGATAAAGCCCTCCTCGACACTGCCCAGCGAACCGCCACCGCCACCTTTGCTCCACCATTTCACCGTCACACTGGCATCGCTGACGATGGTCCCCACACTCATCCGGTGGCGCCGCGCCAGGCGTGGGCTGGGCACCCGCCAGACGCCCTCTTCGTCCGGTTCCGCACGCTGATAATCCGGATAGGCACTGAGCGACTCGCCACCCTGGCGCACGAAAGCCAGTGCCCAGCGCCATTGCGCGTCATCGAGAAGGCGGTAAGCCCAGGTGCTGCGTATTTCCTGCAGCAGGTCGGCAGGCCGAAAGCCGCCGCCCAGGGCCATACTGACCAGGTGCTGAACCAATACATCCAGCGGCTGGTGCGGCGACTCCCGTGCTTCGATGCGACCGGCCGCCACCGCGTCCTGCACCGCCGCGGCCTCGATAAGCTCCAGGGCATGGGTCGGTACCAAGGTGATCCGCGAGGTGCGCCCGGGCGCGTGGCCGGAGCGACCGGCCCGTTGCAGCAGGCGCGCAACGCCCTTGGCCGAACCGATCTGCAGGACCCGCTCGACCGGCAGAAAATCGACCCCCAGATCCAGGCTGGAGGTGCACACCACCGCCTTGAGCTTGCCCTGCTTGAGCCCGCCCTCAACCCAGTCGCGTACCTCGCGGGCCAAGGAGCCGTGATGCAGCGCTATCAGCCCGGCCCAGTCCGGCCGTGCACCGAGCAATGCCTGATACCAGAGTTCGGACTGCGAACGGGTATTGGTGAACACCAGGCTGACACTGCTGCTTTCCAATTCCTCGACAACCTGGGGCAGCAGCCGCAAGCCCAGGTGCCCCGCCCAGGGAAAGCGCTCCATAGCGGGCGGCAACAGGGTGTCGATCTGCGGTTTGCCACCCTGTTTGCCCTGCACCAGGCGTCCGCTGCCATCGGGCAGCAACACCTCCAGGGCATGGGGCTGGTTACCCAGGGTTGCCGACAGGCCCCAGACGATCAGCCCTGGGTTCCACTGACGCAGCCGCGCCAGGGCCAGCTGCAACTGCACCCCACGCTTGTTGCCGAGCAATTCGTGCCACTCGTCCACCACCAGCATGCCGACGTGGGCGAACTGGCTCTTCGCGTCCGCGCCGGTAAGCAGCAGAGTCAGGCTTTCGGGCGTGGTCACCAGCGCCGTGGGCAGCCGTCGCGACTGACGCTGGCGCTCGGCACTGCCGGTATCGCCGGTGCGCATGCCCACCGTCCAGGGCAGCTCGAGGCCGTCGACCGGCGCCTGCAGGGCGCGCTGCGTGTCGGCAGCCAGGGCGCGCATCGGGGTGATCCACAAAACGGTCAGCGGCGCGGCTGACGGCGCCCGCTTGCTGCGCGTGGCTGTTTTGGCGGTGGCCTTGGCAGCGAATCGATTGAGCGCAGCCAGCCACACCGCGTAGGTTTTCCCGGCGCCGGTCGAGGCGTGCAGCAGGCCGCTGTGCCCATCGGCCACCGCCTGCCAGACCTCCTTCTGAAAATCGAAAGCCTTCCAGCCATTGCGGCGCAGCCAGGCACTCGCCAGGCTCATTGCAGCAACTCCTGCAGCAGCTCCAGGGTATCGGCCTCCTCCACGGTCTTGTCGTGGCGCCAGCGCAACATGCGTGGAAAGCGCACGGCAATGCCGCTCTTGTGCCTTGGCGAGCGGGCGATACCTTCGAAGCCCAGTTCGAACACGAGGCTCGGCGTGACGCTGCGCACCGGGCCGAATTTTTCCACGGTGGTCTTGCGCACGATGGCGTCCACCTTGCGCATTTCCTCGTCGGTCAGCCCCGAATACGCCTTGGCGAATGGCACCAGGCGTCGCTCGGGGTCGCCCGGCGCACCGTCCCAGACGGCGAAGGTGTAATCGCTGTACAGGCTGGCACGGCGGCCGTGGCCGCGCTGGGCGTAGATCAGCACGGCGTCGACGCTCAACGGGTCGATCTTCCACTTCCACCAGACGCCGACGTCCTTGCTGCGCCCCACTCCGTAGGCGGACTCCCGGGCCTTGAGCATCATGCCTTCGACCCCCAGCGAGCGTGAGGCCTCGCGCTGCTGCGCCAGGGCTTGCCAGGTATCGCCGTGCAGCAACGGCGACGGCATCAGCCGCGGGCTGGCGCAGCTGGCCACCACCTGCTCCATTTGCGCGCGGCGTTGGTGTTGCGGGCGGCTGCGCCAGTCCTCGCCTTGCCACTCCAGCAGGTCATAGGCGAGCACCGCCACCGGCACTTCCTCGAGCAACTTGCGGCTCAGGGTCTTGCGGCCGATACGTTGCTGCAGCAAGGCAAAGGGCTGGATACCGAACTGCTCGAGCTGCGCCTCGACCTGATCGTTGAGGCGCTCGGCCGGCTCGTCGGCAGCCTGGGCCATCAACTCGCCCTGGCGGGCAGTAGCCTCTGGTGCGTGACGCCAGACCACCAGTTCGCCGTCGATCACCGTGCCGTCCGGCAACAGCGGCGCCAATTCCTGCAATTCGGGAAAGCGCTCGCTGATCAGCTCCTCGCCGCGCGACCAGACCCACAGCTGGCCGTCGCGCTTGACCAGCTGCGCACGGATACCGTCCCACTTCCATTCGATCAGCCAGTCGGCGGGCGAGCCCAGGCTGGCGTCGAACTCCTCCAGCGGGCGCTGCAGGGCATGGGCGAGAAAGAACGGATAGGGCTGGCCGCCACGCTGGGCATGCTCGTCCTCGGACTCGGCGGCGATCAACTTCTGGTAGGAGGCCGCCGTGGGTCGGTGCGACAGATCGGTGTAACCGACCAGGCGCTGGGCGACGCGCTTGGCATCCACCTCGGCAACTGCGGCCAGGGCGCGTGTGACCAGCAGCTTGGATACCCCGACCCGGAACGCCCCGGTGATCAGTTTGATGCTGACCATCAGCGATGGCCGGTCGAGCTGTGCCCACAGGGCATCGAGGCGCATCGCCAGTTCATCGGGCGGTAGTCCGCGCAGCGGCAGCAACTTCTCCTCGACCCATACGGCCAAGCCGTCCGGGGAGGTGGAGGTGGCTTCGGGCAACAACAGGGCGATGGTTTCCGCCAGGTCACCCACCGCCGAATAGCTTTCCTCGAACAGCCAGTCGGACAGGCCCGCGCGTTGCATCGCCAGCTCGCGCAGCTGCCGGGAAGGCACCAGCTGGCGCGGCCGGCCGCCAGCGAGAAAGTACACGGCCCAGGCGGCGTCGGCGGGCTCGGCATCGCGCAGGTAGTCTTGCAGGGCGGCCAGCTTGGCATTGCTCGAGGTGGTGGCATCGAGGCGCGCATACAGCTGCGCGAAGGCGATCATGAACTGGGCTCCATGGCTGCGTCGTCTTCCTCGCCGTATTCGGTGGCGAAGGCCTGGGCATCCAGGCCCTGTTCGCGCAGGTGGCGCACCAGAATATTTACCGAACCATGGGTAACCATGACCCGCTCGGCACCGGTCTGCTCGATGGCCCACAACAGGCCCGGCCAGTCGGCATGGTCGGAAAGCACGAAGCCGCGATCCACGCCGCGGCGCCGACGGGTACCGCGCAACAGCATCCAGCCGCTGGCGAAGGCATCGCTGTAGTCGCCGAAGCGCTTGATCCAGCTGCTGCCACCTGCCGAAGGCGGCGCCAGCACCAGCGCCTGCCGCAACAGCGGGTCGCCCTTGGGCACATCGCCGGTGTAGCGCGTCGGCGGCAGGTAGACGCCGGCATCGCGGTACACCTGGTGCAGTGGCTCCATGGAACCATGGCCGAGAATCGGCCCGATGCCTTCGTCGATGCCATGGAGGATGCGCTGTGCCTTGCCGAAGGCGTAGCAGAACAGCACGCTGGCGCGACCGGCCTGCTGGTTCTGCCGCCACCAGTCGTTGATGCCGGCGAATATCTGCGCCTGGGGCTGCCAGCGGTAGATCGGCAGGCCAAAGGTCGATTCGGTTATGAAGGTATGGCAACACACCGGCTCGAAGGGATCGCAGGTGCCATCGGGTTCGACCTTGTAATCGCCCGAGGCGACCCACACTTCGCCGCGATATTCGAGTCGCACCTGGGCCGAACCCAGCACATGGCCGGCGGGATGAAAGCTCAGGGTGACGCCGTGGTGATCAATGGTCTCACCATAGGCCAGGGTCTGCAGGTTGATGTCGTGCCCCAGGCGGGTACGCAGGATGCCCTCGCCCGGCGCCGCGGCCAGGTAATGGGCGCTGCCAGTGCGGGCGTGGTCGCCGTGGCCGTGAGTGATGACGGCGCGCTCGACGGGACGCCAGGGGTCGATATAGAAATCTCCGGGAGGACAGTACAGGCCTTCGGGCCGTGCAATCACCAGATCCAAGCAGGCGACCTCCGGAAGTGGAAATGAGGGGGTGTAGCGGGTCTTTCAGGAACCGAGCCACCGTCAGCGGCTTGAGCCGCCGACGGCGTCGCCTGCATCAGCGATGCAGGCGCTGGCTCATATGTAGCCCAGTAGCAGCAGCACCAGCACGATGACCAGCACCAGTCCAAGACCACCGGTGGGCCCATAGCCCCAGCTGCGGCTGTGCGGCCACGCCGGGATGGCACCAATCAGCATCAGGATCAGAATGATCAGCAGTATGGTTCCCAAGCCCATGGCTATCTCCTTGCTTATCTGTCGGCTGCCGCCGGTTAGCGGCGCGCCTGGCATCGAAAGCCTGGGTAAGGCTTTCGTTCGAATGCAGGGCATGGCGCTGCGGCGAAGCCAGCGTCTGGCAGAGCGCCCGACGCAGCGCCATGCCCTACACCTGTTACGACTTGGCAGGGAAACGGAAAGTGCAAACTTTAAATCGGCGAACCCCGGGCCCGCCTTGGCTTGCGCGTGATCGGCGGGAGCCGCGCCTGGCACCCATGGTCATCGCCAAGCCATGATCGCGCGTGCTTCGGGCCGGCAGAACTCAGGCGTCGGCCAGGGCGAAGCGCGCCGCGCGTTGGATCAGCTCGTCATCCGGGCGCACGCCGGTGTACAACACAAACTGCTCGACCGCCTGCAACACGATCACCTCACCGCCGGTAATCACCGGCTTGCCCAAGGCGCGGGCCAGGCGAATCAACGGGGTTTCCACCGGCACGGCGACCACATCGAATACCCATTGCGCCGCAGCGACCGCCTGTTCATCGAACGCCAGCTGATCGGCCTCGGCACCGCGCATGCCGAGCGGCGTGACATTGACCAGCAACCCCGCCGGCTCGGCGCCGAGCGCGGCTTGCCATGGCACCGAGCACTGCGCGGCCAGAGCCCTGCCCGCCGCCTCGTTACGGGCGACGATGCAGCCGTTGGCAAAGCCGCTGTCACGCAGCGCGCAGGCTACCGCCTTGGCCATGCCGCCGCTGCCACGCAGGGCATAGCGCGTATCGCTGGGCACGCCATGCTTGCGCAGCAAATTCACCACCGCGCTGTAGTCGGTGTTGAAGCCGGTCAGGCGGCCCTCATCGGCGACGATGGTATTGACCGATTGTAGGGTTGCCGCGGAGTCATGCAAGGCGTCTAGGTGCTCGATGCAGGCTTCCTTGAACGGCATCGACACGGCACAGCCGCGAATGCCGAGGGCGCGGATGCCACCGATGGCAGCCGGCAGGTCGCTGGTGGTGAAGGCCTTGTACAGGTAATCCAGCTCCAGCTCGCGGTACAGGTAGTTCTGAAAGCGCGTGCCGAAATTACCCGGCCGCCCGGACAGCGACATGCACAGGCGGGTGTCTTTGCTGATGCGCAAGGTCATTGGCGAACCTCGGAAATGACGACGCCGGTTCGACAGAGGCATCGAGCCGGCGACAGGAGTGTTCAGGGCGGGCCCGCACCGGGGTGCGGTGCGGGCCACCACTCAATCTAGCAGGGCGAGCGCGTCGGCGCTGGCCTGACGTACGGCGTCCCAGCCGTTGCTGCTGTCGAGCATCCAGCTACCACCCACGCACATCACATTGGGCAGTGCCATGTAGCGTTGCAGGTTGGCCGGGCCGACGCCACCGGTCGGGCAGAAACGGATATCGCCGAATGGCCCACCCAGCGCCTTGAGCGCAGCGGTGCCGCCACAGACTTCCGCCGGGAACAGCTTGAAGCGACGATAACCCAGGGCGTAGCCGACCATGATCTCCGAGGCGCTGGCAACGCCCGGCAGCATCGGCACCGGGCTTTCCAACGCGGCACGCAATAGGTCGTCGGTGGAGCCGGGGCTGACGATGAACTGGGCGCCGGCCTCTTCCACCGCGTCGAGCATATGGCGATCGAGCACCGTGCCAGCGCCCACGCAAAGGTGCGGGCGTTCTTCGCGCAGACGGCGAATGGCGGTCAGGCCGTGGGGCGAGCGCAAGGTGATCTCCAGTACCTGCAGGCCTCCGGCATCCAGGGCATCGGCCATTGGCAGGATGTCTTCCTCACGGGCGATGGTGATCACCGGCATGATCCGCGCACGGGCGCAAAGCGCGTCAATGCTGTCGATCTTTTCCGCCATGGTCAGGGTTGGGCGGCTGATGGCTTGTGTCATGTTGCTATTCCTATGGCCTACGGGCACCAGTAAATTTCCAGCGGCGCCTCGATAAACGCGCTGATCGGCATGTTTCGTTGATCTGGCTGCTGCATCGCCTGCGCCAGCACCTCGAGCTTGCGCTGCCCTTCGATCGACAGAATCTGCAGGCGCGCGGCCTTGAGCACTGGCAGGGTCAGGGTCAAACGCTGATGGGGCACGCTCGGCGCCAGCATCGGCAGGCAGCGCCGGGAACCGTCGCGGTCCATGGCTTCATCAAGATTGGGACTATTGGGAAACAACGAGGCGGTATGACCGTCGGTTCCCATGCCGAGGATCAGCACGTCGATGCTCGGTAAATCAGCCAGCGCCTGCTCGGTCAGCTTGGCAGCCTCCTCGAGGCTACCGGCGCTGTGGTACAGCCCCAGCAACTGTGCCTCGGCAGCCGGCCCCTGCAGCAGGTGGCGGCGCACCAGCGCTTCATTGCTGTCGTCGTGGCTGACCGGCACCCAGCGCTCGTCGGCCAGGCTCACCAGCACCTTGGCCCATGGCAGTGTTTGCTGTGACAGCGCCTTGAAAAAGGCGATCGGGCTGCGCCCGCCGGACACCACCAGCGTTGCATGGCCATGGCTGTCGATGGCATCGCGCAGCGCAGCGGCGACGTTCTCGGCCAGCGCCTGGGCCAGCTGCGCGGAATCGCTGTGGCTGCGAGCGACCACGCCCACGGGAAAATCGAGGTCAGAGATCGCCATACCAGGCCCTCCCGTCACGAGTGATCAGGGCGATGGAACTCATCGGCCCCCAGGTGCCGGCGACATAGGGTTTGGGTGGGTCGCCGAGTTTTTTCCAGCCGTCGATCAACTGATCGCACCACTGCCAGGCGTGCTCGATTTCGTCCTTGCGCACGAACAGGTTCTGGTTGCCGCGCATCACTTCCAGCAGCAACCGCTCGTAGGCATCGGGAATCCGCGCGCTCTTGTAGGTGGTGGAGAAGTTCAGCTGCAGCGGGCCGCTGCGCAGCTGCATGCCCTTGTCCAGGCCTTGATCCTTGGTCATCACCTGCAGGGAAATGCTCTCGTCCGGTTGCAGGCGAATGATCAGCTTGTTGCCGATCAACTGGCGCTGCTCCGGCGCGAAGATGTAGTGCGGCGGCTCCTTGAAATGTATGACGATCTGCGACAGCTTCTGCGCCATGCGCTTGCCGGTGCGCAGGTAGAACGGCACGCCTGCCCAGCGCCAGTTGCGGATGTCAGCGCGCAGGGCGACGAAGGTTTCAGTGTCGCTCTGGGCGTTGGAATTCTCTTCCTCCAGATAACCGGGCACCGGCTTGCCATCGCTGGTGCCGGCCACGTACTGGCCGCGCACCACATGGCGCGACAGCTGCTCCGCGGTCATCGGCTCGAGCGCCTTGAGCACCTTGACCTTCTCGTCACGGATGGCGTCGGCCGACAGGTCGCCGGGCGGGTCCATGGCGATCAGGCAAAGCAGTTGCAAGAGGTGGTTCTGGATCATGTCGCGCAGCTGGCCGGCCTTGTCGAAGTAGCCCCAGCGGCCTTCGATGCCGACCTTCTCCGCCACGGTGATTTCCACGTGGGTGATGTGGTTCTGGTTCCACTGGGTCTCGAACAGGCTGTTGGCGAAACGCAGGGCAATCAGGTTCTGCACCGTTTCCTTGCCCAGGTAATGGTCGATTCGATAGACCTGGGTTTCCGGGAAATAGGCGGCCACCGCATCGTTGACCGCGCGCGACGAGTGCAGGTCGTGACCGATGGGTTTCTCCAGCACCACCCGGGTATTCTCGGCCAGGCCCACTGCCGCCAGGTTGGCGCAGATACCACCATAGACCGAGGCTGGGGTGGCGAAATAGGCAATCAACTGGCGACCACTGCCAACCGCTTCGGCCAGTTGCGGGTAATTGTCCGGCGGCAAAAATTCCATGCTCAGGTAGCGCAGGCGTGCCTGGAAACGCTGCATCGCTGCCTCGTCCAGCTCGGCGGGCGGCAAGTAGCGGCGCAGATGGGCATCAATGGTGCTCAGGTGCTTGTCGGGATCGCCCCCGTCGCGCGCCAACGCGAGCAACTGGGTATCCTCGTGCAACAGCCCGGCACGGTCGAGTTGGTAGAGGGCGGGAAACAGCTTGCGCAATGCCAGGTCGCCCAGGGCGCCGAACAGAGCGAGGGTACAAGGCTCAACGGGAATCATCGACATGATCTTTGTTCTTCTATCAAGTTGCCCTATTGATAGCGGGTAACCCGCCATCGCGCAACCAAAAATGTAGTAATAAACACAACATATTCGTAGAGTAACCAGAGTCGCTAGCCAGTAGACCAGCCCCCGCTTAGGATAAACCCGGCATTTCATCGGACAAGGACAATAATGGATCGCGTGCGCAACCTTCTCGAACAGATCCAGGGCCGCCTCGACAGCCTCAACAAGGCCGAACGCAAGGTCGCCGAAGTGATACTGCTCAATCCGCAACAGGCCACCCGCCTGAGCATCGCTGCCCTCGCCCAGGCGGCCCAGGTCAGCGAGCCGACGGTCAACCGTTTCTGCCGCTCGTTCGGCGTCAACGGCTACCCGGAACTGAAGATGCAGCTGGCGCAGAGCCTGGCCAGTGGCGCGGCCTACGTGAGCCGCGCAGTGGAGGCCGACGACGGCCCCGAGGCCTATACCCGCAAGATCTTCGGCAGCGCCATCGCCTCCCTGGACAGCGCCTGGCAAAGCCTCGATGCCAACCTGATCAGCCGCGCCGTCGACCTGCTGATCCAGGCCCGGCAGATCCACTTCTTCGGCCTCGGCGCCTCGGCACCGGTGGCCCTGGATGCCCAACACAAATTCTTCCGCTTCAACCTCGCGGTATCGGCCCATGCGGACGTGCTGATGCAACGCATGCTCGCCTCGGTGGCGCATACGGGTGATCTGTTCGTGATCATTTCCTACACCGGGCGCACCCGCGAACTGGTCGAGGTGGCACGCCTGGCCCGGGAAAACGGCGCCTCGGTGCTTGGCCTGACCGCTGCCGGCTCGCCGCTGGATCAGGCCTGCAGCCTGAGCGTGCACATTCCGCTGCCCGAAGACACCGACATCTACATGCCGATGACCTCACGGATCATCCAGCTCACCGTGCTCGACGTGCTGGCAACCGGTATGACCCTGCGCCGCGGTGCGGACTTCCAGCCGCACCTGCGCAAGATCAAGGAAAGCCTCAACGCCAGCCGTTATCCGGCCGGCGAAGAGCAAGGCTGACCCCGGCCATGCGGTTATGTGGGTTACGGCGCCCAGAGACCGAGCCAAGCCTGCGATAGCGACCGACACCGCCACCCACCCTACGGGATGGGGACCGTAGGGTGGGTGGAGCGGCGCCCGAACGCTTACGGTGACTCAACACGATCCCGGCGCGCCGCGTAACCCACCAAAGGGGTCACGCAAACGCAAGGCTTCAGCGCCCTACTTCCACCAGTACTCCACCTGCACACCGAAGTTGGAGCCGTTGCGCGCGCTACCGAAAGCACCGGTATCCGACAGGGCCGAGCCCTCGGCCAGCAGATTCGCCGCTTGCTGCGCCGCCTTGTTCCAGGTGGCGTAGGTGTAATACAGGCGAATTTCCGGGCGCTCGAAGAAGCCCGGGCCGTTCGGCGACCAGGTTGGCGCCACGGTGAACTTGCTCAGCTTGCGGGTACCGCCGGACGCGTCCACCTGGTCGTGACCGATCTCACCGACCAGCTTGAACTGCTGGGTGAAGGCATAGCTGGTACGCCCGCCCACCGACCACCAGTCCTGGTCGCCGCCGTCTTCACGCTTGTCCTTCTGGTACACCGCCTGCACTTGGCCGCCCAGGCGCGGGGTCAGCTGGAAGTCGAAGAACTCGACCACCCGCCAGCTCTTGGCGCCGCGATCCAGGGTCGGGTCGCCGGTGTAGCCAAGGCCGGTGCCCGGGCCTTCGCCGTACTGCAGGGCCAGCTTGTTGTCGCCACCCAGGCCGAGGAAGTTCTTCTGCACGTGCTGGCCGGTCACCGCCCAGCCGCTGTTCGAATCCTCGACGGACGATGGTTTGTCGATATAGCTGACGCCCACCTCAATCTCGCCACCCGGGTTGGTGACGAAGCCGCCGACGTTGAAGTCGTGGCGGTTGATGTATTCCTTCTGGTCGTAGCTGTCCTTGCGCGAGAACACGTAGCTGTATTTGTAATCACCGATCTTCATCTCGTCGATACCGAAACCGGTGGCGCTCTGGTTCCAGTAGTAGAAGTCGCTGATATGGATGTCGTTACGTTTGTAGAACCGCCGCCCGGCCCACAGCGAACCGCCGTTGAGCGCCGGCATGTTGCTCCACTCGGCGTACATCTGGTTCATCCGCGCGGTGCCGTGGTCACCGGTGAACTTCGGCGTGTGGCCGTACTCGTTGAACAGCTGCGCCATGCCCTCGATGCTCAGTACCGAGCCATCGTCGAGCGTGAACAGATCCTGACGCAGATCAAACTCGGCGTAATGCTCGCACTCGTTACCCAAGCGGTACTTGGAACGCGCGCCCGGCAACTGGAAGCATGACTGCCGCCCGTTGCCATCGGCGGTACCGGCGCCGCTGCGCAGGTAACCGCTGAACTCCAGCGCCATGCCGGTAACCGGCAGTGTCAGGGAGCCCAGCGCTATGGCCAGACCGATACCTGCTGATCGTTTCATATCCTCTCCTGCAGTTTTTTATTGTTGTTACCGCTTTGCAATGCCGGCATCAGGACTGCGACGCCGGCTCCTTCTCAACGATTCGTTAGCGAGGTGACGTTGCTCGGCTGCACGGTGCTGGCCAGGGGCCGCACGCGCTCGCCACTCTTGGCATCGAACAGCAGGGCCCGCGAGGCATCTATCTGCAGCTCCAGACGCTGACCCACCGGTGGCGCCTGATCGGGCGCCAGGCGACAACATAGCTTGCTGTCATTGACGGTCACGAAAACCAGGGTGTCCGGCCCGGTGGGCTCGGTGACTTCTACCCGCGCAGCTAGAGCATTGTCCTGCCCGGCGCCAGTGGCCAGCTGCACCTGCTCGGGCCGCACGCCGAGCAGCAGCTCGCGCCTTTCGGCGCCTTCGGGCAGCTCGCCCAGGGGCAGCTCGCAACGCCCCTCGGCGGAAGCGAGGATGGCCGATACCTGGCCGGCCCGACGTTGCAGCTGAACCGGCACGAAGTTCATTGGCGGCGAGCCGATAAAGCTGGCCACGAACAGGTTCGACGGGTCGTTGTAGATCTGCTGGGGTGTGCCGAACTGCTGGATCACCCCCTCCTTCATCACCGCCACCTTGTCGCCCAGGGTCATGGCCTCGATCTGGTCGTGGGTGACGTACACCGTGGTGGTCTTCAGGCGCTGGTGCATCAGCTTGATCTCGGTGCGCATCTCCACCCGCAGCTTGGCATCGAGGTTGGACAGCGGCTCATCGAACAGGTAGATCTTCGGCCGTCGTGCCAGGGCCCGCCCCATGGCCACGCGCTGTTGCTGGCCACCGGACAGCTGGCCGGGCTTGCGCGCCAACAGGTGCTCGATCTGCAGCAACTTGGCGACCCGCGCCACTTCCTCGTCGATGGCCGCCGGCGCCATCTTGCGCATCTTCAGGCCAAAGGCGATGTTGTCGCGCACGTTCATGGTCGGGTACAGCGCATAGGACTGGAACACCATGGCGATGTCGCGATCCTTGGGGCTCATGCCGCTGATATCGGCATCATCGACCAGGATGGCACCATTGCTGATGCTCTCCAGCCCGGCGATGCAGTTCATCAGGGTGGATTTACCGCAGCCCGAGGGGCCGACCAGGATCAGGAATTCGCCATCGTCGATCTTCAGATCGATGCTTTTCAGGGTGTCCGTCAGGCCGCTGCCATAGGACTTGTTGACGTTGCGCAGTTCAAGCGTTGCCATCTACTTCTCTCCACTTCGAAAGTGCCGCGAGCGAGCGCAGCAGCTTTTCAACCCTTGACCGCGCCAGCCGTGAGGCCGCGCAGGAAATACTTGCCCGCCAGGATGTACACCAGCAGGGTCGGCAGCCCGGCGATCATCGCCGCGGCCATGTCCACGTTGTATTCCTTGGCCCCGGTACTGGTATTCACCAGGTTGTTGAGGGCCACGGTTATCGGCTGAGCGTCGCCACTGGCGAACACCACGCCGAAGAGGAAATCGTTCCAGATCTGGGTGAACTGCCAGATCAGGCAGACCATGATGATCGGCACCGACATGGGCAGCAGGATGCGCCCGAAGATGGTGAAGAACCCGGCGCCATCCAGGCGCGCCGCCTTGACCAGGGCATCCGGCACACTGACGTAGAAGTTGCGGAAGAACAGCGTGGTGAAGGCGATGCCGTAGACCACGTGCACCAGCACCAGGCCGGGGGTGGTGTTGGCCAGGCCGAACTTGCCAAGGGTGAACGAGGCCGGCAGCAGGATGGTCTGGAACGGCAGGAAGCAACCGAACAGCAGCAGGCCGAAGAACAGCTGCGAGCCGCGGAAGCGCCACATCGACAGCACGTAGCCGTTCAGCGCGCCGATCGCCGTGGAGATCAGCACCGCCGGAATGGCCATTTTCGCCGAGTTCCAGAAGTGCCCGCCGACCACGTCCCAGGCCTTGACCCAGCCGATCAGGGTGAAGGCATCGGGCAGCGACAGCAGATTGCCGGCGCGCACGTCCTCGGGGGTCTTGAAGCTGGTCAGCAGCATCACCACCAGCGGCACCAGATACAGCGCGGCGGCGAACAACAGGGTGGCGTGAATCGCCAGGCGGCTTGGGCTGAAGGCTTTAGTCATGGCGCTTGCCTCGCAATTCCGAGTAGAGGTACGGCACCAGAATCGCCAGGATCGCGCCGAGCATGAGCATCGCGCTGGCCGAGCCGATGCCCATCTGGCCGCGGCTGAAGGTGAAGTTGTACATGAACATCGCCGGCAGATCGGAGGCGTAGCCAGGCCCGCCGGCGGTCATCGCCGCCACCAGGTCGAAGCTCTTGATGGCGATATGGGCGAGGATCATCACCGCACTGAAGAACACCGGGCGCAGGCTCGGCAGCACGATGCGCAGGTAGATGGTCGGCAGGCTGGCGCCGTCCACCTGGGCGGCGCGAATGATCGACTGGTCGACGCTGCGCAGCCCGGCCAGGAACAGCGCCATGACGAAGCCCGAGGCCTGCCACACGGCAGCGATCACCAGGCAGTAGACGACCCGATCGGGGTCCACCAGCCAGTCCAGGCGGAAGCCTTCCCAGCCCCAGTCGCGCAGCAGCTTGTCCAGGCCCAGGCCCGGATTGAGCAGCCATTTCCAGGCGGTGCCGGTAACGATCATCGACAGTGCCATGGGGTACAGGTAAATGGTGCGGATGACGCCCTCGCGGCGGATACGCTGGTCGAGCAGCACCGCCAAGAGCACGCCGATGACCAGGCTGATGGCGATGAACATGCCGCCGAACACCATCAGGTTCTTGCTCGCCACCCACCAGCGGTCGTTGTCCAGCAAGCGCACGTATTGCTGCAGGCCCACCCACTTGTAGCTGGGCATGAAGCTGGAATTGGTGAACGACAGTACCGCCGTCCAAAGGATGTAGCCGTAGAACCCCACCAGCACCACCAACATGGTGGGCGCCAGCACCAGCTTGGGCAGCCAGCGCTGCAGCGCATCGAAGGGTGAAGCCTTGCCGATTACCGTCGTGACACTCATCGGGCCTACCGTGTGTAGAGAAAGTCGGGACGAACTCCGCCGGCGACAGGCACAGCGCCTGTCGCACGAACGGCTGGTAAGAGCGCGTGGACCACCGGACGGCGGCCCGTTTCACGCTACTGCGCGGACTTGATGGCCGCGGCGATCTGCGCGCCGGCCTTGCTCGGGTCGGCGTTCTTGTCGCTCATGAAGTTGGTGACCACGTCGAAGATCGCCCCCTGCACCGCCAGGTTGGTGGCCATGCTGTGGGCCATGCTCGGCTCCAGCTTGCCGCCCTTGTCGGCTTCCTGGAAATCCTTCATGGAGGCCTGGGCGCAGCTGTCGAACTTGCTCATGTCCAGGTCCGAACGCACCGGGATCGAGCCCTTGTTCTCGTTGAACACGTACTGGAACTCGGGCTCCAGGGCGATACGCGCAAGGGCATGCTGAGCAGCGACGTCGCCTTCGTTCTTGAGCTTGAACATGGCCAGCGAATCGATGTTGTAGGTGTAACTACCGGCGGTACCCGGCATCGGTACACACTGGTAGTCCTTGCCGGCTACCTTGCCGGCGGCCGTCCATTCGCTCTTGGCCCAGTCGCCCATGATCTGCATACCGGCCTTGCCGTCGATGACTTCGGCGGTGGCCAGGTTCCAGTCACGCCCGGCACGGTTGTCGTCCATGTAGGTGGAGAGCTTTTTCAGCGCAGTGAACACCTCGGTCATCTGCGGGCTGGTAAGGGTCGCTTCGTCGTTCTCGACGAACGCCTTGTGGTAGCCCTCGGCGCCCATGATGCCCAGCACCAGCCCCTCGAACACGGTGCTGTCCTGCCACGGCTGGCCACCGTGGGCCAGCGGCACGAAGCCGGCAGCCTTGAGCTTGTCGCCAGCGGCATACAGTTCGTCGAGGGTGGTTGGCGCCTTGTCGATTCCGGCCTTCTTGAAGACCGCCGGGTTGATCCACAGCCAGTTGACGCGGTGGATGTTCACCGGCACGGCCACGTAGTGCCCGTCGTATTTCATGGTGTTGGAAACGGTCTTGGAGAGCAGGCCGTCCCAGTTGTTGGCCTTGGCCACGTCATCCAACGGGGCGAGCAGATCCAGCGCGCCCCACTCCTGCAGGTCCGGGCCCTTGATCTGCGCAGCACCAGGTGGGTTGCCGGAGACCACGCGGGTCTTGAGTACGGTCATGGCGGCAGAGCCGGCACCGCCGGCCACGGCACTGTCCTTCCAGGTGTAGCCGTCTTTTTCGACCAGCTCACGCAGAACCTTCACGGCTGCCGCTTCGCCACCGGAAGTCCACCAGTGCACGACTTCGACGGTGCCTTTGGAGTCGGCTGCGAGGGCGGTGAGGGGAAACAGCGAGGCGAGAGAAACGGCAGTAGCGAGACGGGTGATCGCGTTCATCGAAGTACCTTTCTTGTTGTTAGCGGCAAGTCATGGCGCTTGCGTTGCAGGGAGTGTAATCAGGGTTGGCACGGGGCCAGGTAACGAAGGGATGCATGAATGTCACCATGTCGTTACATTGCCGCCAGCGCTGTGGCCAGGCTCGGTGCCAGCGGCAAGCGCGGCAACAGCACGGCCTGATAGGCGTGATACAGATCGGGCTTGCCGGGCCAGATGCTGGCGGCCGGCCGGTTGTCGGCATCGAGCTCGTGGTGCCAGCTGCCCCGTTGCAGATCGATGAAATGGCTCGCTGTGAACTCCCAGAAGAGCCGGTACCACTGCTCGTAGACTGGCTCGCCGGTACGCCGCAACAGCGCCGCTGCCGCCGCGCTGGCCTCGGCCTGCACCCAGTGCAGACGCGCGCGCACCACGGGCCGTGCCTGCCAGTCGAGGCTGTAGACCAGCCCGGGTGCGCCATCGGCATGCCAGGCATCGCGGCAGGCGCTGGCGAACAAGCCGCGAGCATCCTCAAGCAGCCAGCCTGGCGCAGCGAGCCCCGCGCGCTGCAGGGCGGCCTCCAGATGCAGCAGCAGACGCGCCCACTCGAAACTGTGCCCCGGCGTGCTGCCATAGGGCCGGAACGGGTCGGCAGGGTTGGCGGCGTTGTACTCGGGCAACGCCTGCCAGTGCTTGTCGAAATGCTCGACCACCACATGCCCCCGGGAGGCGGCATGCTCGTGGATCAGGCGCTCGACGATGCGCAGCGCGCGCTGTAGCCAAAGGGCGTCACCCGTGACATCAGCCAGGGCGAGAAATGCCTCGGTGGCGTGCATGTTGCTGTTGGCACCGCGATAGGCTTCTTCCTGGGACCAGTCGCGGCTGAAGCTCTCACGCAGTGCGCCCTCCTCCTCGCACCAGAAGTGCCGCTCGATGATGCCGATCGCCTCGCCCAGCAGCGCCTCGGCTCCAGGCCTGGCAGCAGCCTGCGCGGAGCTGGCGGCCAGGGCCACGAAAGCATGCAGGTAGGCAGACTTGTCGCCCCGCCGACTGGCGTCGGCGAACCAGCCACCTGCCTGCTCGTCACGCAAGGCGCCCTGCAGCGTGGCGATGCCGTGATCGACCAGGTGGGCGTAACCGGGAACCCCCTGAATATGAGCCAGGGCGAAACAGTGGGTCATGCGGGTGGTGTGGATCAGCTCGGCGCTGGCACCCACCGGCAGTCGCCCCTGGCTGTCGAGGGCGGCGAAGCCCTGGGCGACCCCCGAGGTGCTGGCGAACGGCAGCAAGCGCATGCCTTCGGCATTCAACCAGGCAAGATGGGCCGGCTTGACCAGCCAGCTGTCGCAGGGCAATGCAGGTGTTTTCATTGTTGTTATTCCATGCAGGGGATTAGGGCCAAGACCCGCCAGCGGACACCGCCTTGCCCGTCTACCGCCAGCCCAGGCCCAGCGCAGCGAGGCCGCCAGCTGCAAACACCGGGATACGCGTTCGCTTGGCCCGGGCTACCAAAACCTTTACCGGCACCTGGGAGGGCATTCATCCGCCCATTACCCCCGAGGAACCAAGGGCCAGAGTCTAGCGGTGGCTGCAGGTCCCACGCGTAACGAAGGCCGGCGTCTTGGTCACCAGTTGGTGACATTCACTCGGCCGATCGCGGCAATTGCAGGGTTACCCGCAGGCCACCCTCACGCAGGTTCTGCAGGCTCACCTCACCGCCGTGGCTGTGGGCGATATTGCGCGCGATGCCCAGCCCCAGGCCGTAGCCCTGCTGCTGCCCGGCAAGGCGAAAATGCGGCTCGAACACCTGTTCCAGGCGCTGCTCGGGCACCCCCGGCCCCTCGTCGTCGACGTGCAGCACGTAGGCCTCGTCGTCATCCTCGACATGCAGATGGGCACGGTGGCCGTACTTGAGGGCGTTGTCGACCAGGTTGCCGATGCAGCGCCGCAACGCCAGGGGCTTGCCGAGGTAGGCCGCCCGCGCCTCGCCATGCAGGGTCACGCGACCATTACCGGCCGGCGCCAGGCACGGCTCGACCAGGCAATGCACCAGCTGGTTGAGGTCCACCGGTTCGATGTTCTCGTGGATGTCGGTATCCTTGACGCACTGCAGGGCGCCCTTGACCAGCAGCTCCAGCTCATCGAGGTCGCGGCCGAACTTGGTTTGCAGGGTTTCGTCGTCGAGCAGTTCGACGCGCAGGCGCAGGCGGGTGATGGGCGTGCGCAGGTCATGGGAGATGGCGCTGAACAGCTGGGCGCGTTCGGTCAGGTAGCGGCTGATGCGCTCGCGCATGGCATTGAAGGCACGCGCCACCTCGACCACCTCGCGCCCACCGCCCTCCACCACCGGCTCGATATCGGCGCCCAGTGACATATGCCGCGCAGCGCGCGCCAGGCGCTTGAGCGGGCGGCTTTGCCAACGCACCAGAATGCCGATGAACAGCAGCAGAAAGCCGCTGCTGAGCAGGATGAACCACAGCTGCTGGGCGGGTAGCACCGGCTCCTCCAGGCTGGTGTAGGGCTCGGGCAGCAATGAGGCGATATACAGCCACTCGCCAGGCGCCAGCTGAATCTGGGTAACCAGTACCGGCGGGTTGACCGGCTCCAGGGTCAATGCGTAATGGGCCCAGGAGCGCGGCAGCTCGTCGAGCTTTACGCCGCCATTGAAGATGCGCAGATCGTCGGGGCTGACGAAGGTCACCGAAATATCCGCCTTCTGGCCCAGAGACGCACGTAACACGTCGCCCACCGCCTCGGTAACCGCCAGCTTGCGCGGCGTGGTGGGCAACAACTGCATGGCCAGCGGGCGGTCGTTGAGGCTGACCACGAAACGGGTGCCACCCATGCTGCGCAGCTGATCGAGCACCATCGGTCGGTAGGCGACCGGCAGCGAGCGGAAGTAACGCACGCTGGCGGACATCGAATGGGCCAGACTGCGCGCGGACGTCACCAGCCCTTCGAGCTGGGTGGCGCGTAGCTGCGACAGCCAGATGGCGCTGGACAGGGTTTGCGCAGCCAGTACCGAGAGCAGTGTCAGCAGCAGCATGCGGCCCAGCAATGAACGAGGAATCGGCACCAGCCGACGCCAGTCAGCGCGCATTGCCAGCCTGTGCACTGACAGCGGCAGCGAGCTGATAGCCGCTGCCACGCACCGTGCGGATCAGCCGCGGCGGCTTGCCGGTGTCGCGTAAACGCTGGCGCAGGCGGCTCACCGCCATGTCGACGATGCGCTCCAGGGGCATCACCTCGCGCCCACGGGTGGCGTTGCCGATGGTGTCGCGGTCGAGAATCTGCTGGGGATGATCGAGAAACAGCTTGAGCAAGGCAAAGTCGGCACCGGACAGCAGCACCTCCTCGCCGTCGAGGTGGAACAGCCGGTGGCTGACCATATCCAGGCGCCAGTCATCGAAGGTCAGCACCTCGGCCCCGCGCTCCTGGGCGAAATTCACCCGGCGCAGCAGCGCCTTGATGCGCGCCAGCAATTCTCGGGGGCTGAACGGCTTGCCGATATAATCGTCGGCGCCAAGTTCCAGGCCGATGACCCGGTCGGCCTCGTCGGAGCTCGCGGTCAGCATGATGATCGGCACCTGGGCGAAACGCTGGTGCTCGCGCGTCCAGCGGCACAGGCTGAAGCCGTCCTCGTCGGGCAGCATGACATCGAGAATCACCAGATCCGCGCCGCCTTCGCAGAGCGCCTCGCGAAATCCCGCACCGTCGGCCACCGTGCGCACCTGCAGGCCGGCGCGGCCCAGGTAGGTTTGCAGCAGTTCACGAATATCCTGGTCGTCATCGACCAGCAGGATGGATTTTCCAGTTGGGCTCACATCGATAATCCTTGTTGTTGTTATCGGCGATGCTAGACAGAGCGTCGAGTTGCTAGTTCCTTCGCAGGTGCTGCTCCACTGCCACTCCCGCGCCGACCAGGCCCGGGTAAGGCGCGGTGACCAGCCATACCGGCAGGCCATCGAAGTAATCGCTCATGCAACCCTTGTCGCGCAGGCAACGGGAAAAACCGCTGGCCATGAAGAAGTCGGCGAAGCGCGGCACCATGCCACCGGCGATGAACACGCCACCACGAGCCCCCAGGGTCAGCACGTTGTTGCCGGCCACGCGGCCGAGCAGGCAGCAGAACAGCTCCAGCACATTGACTGCCAGCGGCTCGCCCTCCAGCGCAGCACGGGTGACCTGGGCCGCGCTCTGCAGCGAAGCCTGCTGACCATCCACCGCGCAGGTAGCCCGGTACAGCGCCAGCAGCCCGTTGCCACTGAGTGCACCCGCTTCGGCGCTGACATGCCCGAGTTGGCGATGCAGCGCCTGCCAGACCAGCGCCTCGCGATTGCTGCCCACCGGCAGGTCGACGTGGCCGCCCTCGCCCGGCAAGGCGTGCCAGCTGCCATCGGGCAACGACAGCAAGGTGCCGACGCCCAGGCCGGTGCCGGCACCTATCACCACCGCAGGGCGCCCTGGCTGCGCCACGCCGGGGCAGACGCTGATGTACTCATCATCCTGCAGGCAGGTCATGCCCAGCGCCATGGCCGAGAAATCGTTGATCAGCAGCAGCTCGCGAACCTGCAGCTCGGCGCAGAACGCCTGGCGATGGATACGCCAGGCGTTATTGGTGAAGCGAAAGGGGTCGACCTCCACCGGCCCGGCACAGGCCAGGCAGATGGTATCCACCTCGCCGAGCGCCAGGCCCTCGGCTGCCAGGTAAGCGGCGATGGCCTGTTCGACGGTAGCGTGATCGGCGGTCGCCGACACCCTTACCGCGCTCAGGCTGCCATCGCGCCACAGGGCGAAACGCGCATTGGTACCACCGATGTCACCGACCAGCGCCAGGCTCATCGCAGCGAATCCAGTTCGGCGGTGAAGGCGCTGGCGCCCTCTTCCGCTGGGCTGAAAGCTGCGCGCATGAAGGCGAACAGCTCACGGCCACAGCCGATGCCGGTACCTTGGGGGCGTGGCGCGATCTGGCGGGCGTTCCAGGCGATGTCGTCGACCAGCACCTGCAGGTGGCCGGTCACGCCATCGACGCGGATCAGGTCGCCATCGCGCACCCGTGCCAGCGGCCCGCCATCCCAGGCTTCGGGGCTGACGTGAATGGCCGCCGGCACCTTGCCCGACGCGCCGGACATGCGCCCGTCGGTAACCAGCGCCACCTTGAAGCCGCGATCCTGGAGGATGCCCAGGTATGGCGTGAGCTTGTGCAGCTCCGGCATGCCATTGGCCTTGGGCCCCTGGAAACGCACCACGGCGACGAAGTCGCGCTCCAGCTCGCCGGCCTTGAAGGCCTCGGCCAGGTCGACCTGGGTCTCGAACACCCGCGCCGGCGCCTCGACCACCTGATGCTCCGGCGCCACCGCCGAGACCTTGGCCACGCCATTGCCGAGGTTGCCGGTCAGTACCCGCAGCCCGCCTTCGGGCGAGAAGGCTTCCGGCACGCTACGCAGGATGTTGCGATCCAGGCTCTGCTCAGAGCCCTGGCGCCAGACCAGGCGCTCGCCATCGAGGAACGGCTCCTGGGTGTAGCGCGACAAGCCCTGGCCGGCGACCGTGTAGACGTCCTCGTGCAGCAGGCCGGCTTCGAGCAGGGTGCGCACCATGAAGGGCACGCCGCCGCAGGCATGGAAGTGGTTCACGTCGGCCTGGCCATTGGGATAGACCTTGGCCAGGGTCGGCGTCACGGCGGAGATGTCGGCCATGTCCTGCCAGGTCAGCTGGATGCCGGCGGCGCGGGCGAAGGCCGGAATGTGCAGGGTGTGGTTGGTGGAGCCGCCGGTGGCGTTGAGGGCCACCACCGAGTTGACGATGGCCTTCTCGTCGATGATCCGGCACAGCGGCGTGTATTCGCCGCCCTGGCGGGTCAGGCGCACCACCTGGTGGGCGGCCTCGGCGGTCAGCGCGTCACGCAACGGCGTGTACGGGTTGACGAAGGACGAGCCCGGCAGGTGCAGGCCCATGATTTCCATCACCACCTGGTTGGTGTTGGCGGTGCCGTAGAAGGTGCAGGTGCCGGGGCTGTGGTAGGACTTCATCTCCGATTCGAGCAGCTGCTCGCGGGTCGCCTTGCCCTCGGCGTAGAGCTGGCGAACCTCGGCCTTTTCCTTGTTGGGAATGCCCGAGGGCATCGGCCCGCCCGGCACGAAGATCATCGGCAGATGGCCAAAGCGCAGCGCGCCGATCATCAGCCCCGGCACGATCTTGTCGCAGATGCCCAGCAGCATCGCCGCATCGAACATGTTGTGCGACAGCGCCACGGCCGTGGACATGGCGATCACCTCCCGGCTGGCCAGGCTAAGCTCCATACCGGGCTCACCCTGGGTGACGCCATCGCACATCGCCGGCACGCCGCCCGCTACCTGGCCCACCGAGCCGACCTGGCGCAACGCCTGCTTGATCAGTTCTGGGTAATGTTCATAAGGCTGGTGCGCGGAAAGCATGTCGTTGTAGGCAGTGACGATGCCGACGTTGGCTTCGTTCATCAGGCGCAGACGCTGCTTATCTTCGGCAGAACCACAACCAGCTACACCGTGGGCGAAGTTGGCACATTGCAGTGCGCCGCGGTGCGGGCCCTGGCTGTCGGCGGCGGCCATTTGCGCCAGGTAGCGCTCGCGGGTGGCGCGGCTGCGGGCGATCAGGCGGTCGGTTACCTCGAGGATGCGGGGATGCATGGTGTCGACTCCGGGCTAACAGGTAGCACTTCGAATTGTATTTTTATCAAAATATTGACAGCTAAAACGCTTGATTTCTACTTTCATGAGAATAATCTTGTTTTTAAAACAACATATAGGGATCGACGCTCATGACATTGCGAATTGCCATCAATGGTTTCGGCCGTATCGGCCGTAACGTGCTCCGGGCACTCTATACCCAGAGCTACCGCGAAAAACTGCAGGTCGTCGCCATCAATGACCTGGGCGACAGCGCCATCAATGCCCACCTGCTCAAGTACGACAGCGTACACGGCATTTTCGACGCCGACGTCGAGGTGGACGGCCAGAACCTGCTTATCAATGGTGACCGCATTGCGGTCAGCGCGATCCGTAATCCTGCCGAACTGCCATGGAAGGATTTGAACGTCGACGTGGTGTTCGAATGTACCGGCCTGTTTACCGAACGTGACAAGGCAGCGGCTCACCTGAGCGCCGGCGCGCGCAAGGTGATCATCTCGGCACCGGCCAAAGGCGCCGATGCGACCATCGTCTACGGCGTCAACGAAGGCAGCCTGCGTGCTGACCAACAGATCATCTCCAACGCCTCCTGCACCACCAACTGCCTGGCGCCGGTCGCCCAGGTGCTGCAGCGCGAGCTGGGCATCGAAAGCGGGTTGATGACCACCATCCACGCCTACACCAACGACCAGAACCTCTCCGACGTCTACCACAGCGACCCCTTCCGCGCGCGCTCGGCCACCCAGTCGATGATCCCCACCAAGACCGGTGCTGCCGAAGCGGTCGGCCTGGTGCTGCCGGAACTGGCCGGACGCCTGACCGGCATGGCGGTGCGCGTGCCGGTGATCAACGTATCGCTGGTCGATCTGACCATTCAGGTACAGCGCGATACCAGCGTCGATGAAATCAACGCCCTGCTCAAGGCGGCTGCCGAGCAATCCCCGGTGCTGGGCTACAACACGCTGCCGCTGGTGTCGTGCGACTTCAACCACAATCCACTGTCGTCGATCTTCGATGCCAACCACACCAAGGTGAATGGTCGCCTGGTCAAGGTACTGGCCTGGTACGACAATGAATGGGGCTTCTCCAACCGCATGCTCGATACCTGCCTGGCCGCTCACGCCGCCAAATAGGCCTGCGCTGACAGACGCAGCGATGCACCGAGTGGCATAAAGGCTCGGTAAATCGCTGCGAGCGGATTACAATTGCCGGCCGCTTCGACCCGATGTCGCGCCCAGCGCGCCAGCATCTGGCGCAGGCAGCCGCTAATCGATATCCGCAAATCACTGGAAGCCGCATGGACTCTAGCCGCAACACCCTCGAACAGCAGTACACCGAAATTCTCGGCCAGCTCGGCGAAGACGTTTCCCGCGAAGGCCTGCTCGACACGCCCAAGCGCGCCGCCAAGGCCATGCAGTACCTGTGTAATGGCTACCAGAAGACCCTGGAAGAAGTCACCAACGGCGCGCTGTTCAGCTCCGACGCCAGCGAGATGGTGGTGGTCAAGAATATCGAGCTGTACTCGCTGTGCGAGCACCACCTGCTGCCTTTCATCGGCAAGGCCCATGTCGCCTACATTCCCAATGGCAAGGTGCTGGGCCTGTCCAAGGTCGCGCGCATCGTCGACATGTACGCCCGCCGCCTGCAGATCCAGGAAAGCCTCAGCCGGCAGATCGCCGAAGCGGTTCAGCAGGTCACCGGTGCGCTGGGTGTGGCGGTGGTTATCGAAGCCAAGCACATGTGCATGATGATGCGCGGCGTGGAGAAGCAGAACTCCTCCATGGTCACCTCGGTGATGCTCGGCGAATTCCGCGAAAACGCCGCGACCCGTAGCGAGTTCCTGAGCCTGGTCAACGGCTGAAGCCGGCACCTTGTGGGAGCGCGCCATGCGCGCGACTGATTCGCGGGCATGGCCCGCTCCCACAAATATGGATCTGATCGTGGGTCACGCTTCACCGACCCACCACACAGCCAACGCCGATACCGGCGCCCTACTCTTAGCTCTTCTCCACGAACTGCAGCTCGGCCAGCCGCGCATACAGCGGATTGTTGGCGACCAGTTCCGCATGTTTGCCCAGTGCCACCAACTGCCCCTGGTCGAAGACTGCGATGCGGTCGGCGCTCTTCACCGTGGCCAGGCGGTGGGCGATCACCAGGGTGGTGCGCCCGCGCATCAGCTCGGGTAGCGCCTGCTGGATCAGGTGTTCGCTCTCGGCATCCAGAGCGCTGGTGGCTTCGTCGAGCAGCAGGATCGGCGCATCCACCAGCAGGGCACGGGCAATCGCCAGGCGCTGCCGTTGCCCCCCCGACAGGCCCAGCCCGGCGTCGCCCAGGTGAGTCTGGTAGCCCTGGGGCAAACGCTCGATGAATTCGTGAGCGTGAGCTGCACGTGCAGCGGCCTCCACTTCGGCGCTGCTGGCATCCAGCCGGCCATAGCGGATGTTGTCTTCCACGCTGCCGAAGAACAGTGCCGGGTGCTGGGAGACCAGGGCGAAATTCTCGCGCAAGGCGTGCGGATCGAGTTGCTCGATCGGCAGGCCGTCGATCAGGATGCGTCCCTGCAGCGGGTCATAGAAACGCAGCAACAGGTCGAACAGGGTCGACTTGCCTGCTCCGGACGGGCCGACGATGGCCAAGGTTTCGCCAGGTACCACAGTCAGATCGATGCCCTGCAAGGCAGGGCTTTCCGGACGGCTCGGATAGGCGAAGGACAGCCCCTGCACCTCGATCCGCCCCTGCACGGGCTGCGCGGGGACCAGGGCGCCCTCGAGCGGCGCGTGGATCTCGTTGCGGGCGGCGAGCAGTTCGCTGATCCGCTCGGCAGCGCCGGCTGCACGCTGCAGTTCACCGATCACCTCGCTGAGAGTGCCAAACGACGAGCCGACGATCAGGCTGTAGAACACGAAGGCTGCCAGTTCACCGCCGCTGATGCGTCCGGCGATCACGTCCATGCCGCCAACCCAGAGCATCACGCCCACGGCGCCGAGCACCAGCACGATTACCACGGTGATCAGCCAGGCGCGCTGGGCGACGCGTTTGCGCGCCGTGTCGAACGCCGCCTCGGCGGACAAGCCGAAACGCCGGCGATCCTCGGCCTGGTGGTTGTAGGCCTGCACCGTCTTGATCTGCCCGAGCACTTCGCTGACGTAGCTGCCGACATCGGCGATGCGGTCCTGGCTCTGCCGCGACAGCTCGCGCACGCGGCGGCCGAACAGCAGGATCGGCGCCACCACCAGCGGCAACGCGGCCAGCACGATGGCGCTGAGCTTGGGATTGGTGACCACCAGCAGGATCATGCCGCCAACCAGCATGATCAGGTTGCGCAGCGCCATCGACAACGACGAGCCGATCACCGACTGCAGCAGGGTGGTGTCGGCAGTCAGCCGCGACTGGATCTCCGAGGCGCGGTTGTGGGCATAGAAGCCGGGATGCAGCCCAACCAGATGATCGAACACCCGCTTGCGGATATCCGCCACCACCCGCTCACCGAGCCAGGAAACCAGGTAGAAGCGCGTGTAGGTGCCGACCGCCAGGGCCAGTACCAGCACGAAGAACAGCAGGATCGAATGGCGCAGCGCTTGCGGCGATTGGGTAGCCAGGCCCTGGTCGACCAGCAGCTTGATGCCCTGCCCCATGGACAAGGTAATGGCGGCGGTAAACATCAGCGCCAGCAGCGCCCCGGCCACACGCCCGCGATAGGGAGCGATAAAGGCCCATGAGGTGCGCAAGGCTTCGCGCTGGCGAACGGATAAAAGCGATGGCATGGCGCACTCGAAGGCAAGAGGAGGAAGAACCTGTCAATCAGATGGGGTGCGCCACGGCAAACATCAAGCACTGCAAAAAATCACCGGACAATAAAAGCCCCGCTGATGCGGGGCTTTCTGGAACAGCGAGCTCTCAGGACTTGTTCAGCGACTCGACACCTACTTCGTCCCACAGCTCCTCGGCCAGGTGGAAGGTGGCGTTGGCAGCGGGAATGCCGCAGTAGATGGCGCTCTGCATGATCACTTCCTTGATCTCCTCGCGGGTCACGCCGTTGTTCCTGGCGGCCTTGAGGTGCAGCTTCAACTCGCCTTCGCGGTTCATGCCGATCAGCATGGCGATGGTGATCAGGCTGCGGGTATGGCGCGGCAGGCCCGGGCGCGTCCATATATCGCCCCAGGCATGGCGGGTGATCATTTCCTGGAATTCTTCGTTGAACGGCGTCAGTTTTTCCAGGCTGCGGTCGACATGGGTATCGCCCAGTACGGCGCGGCGTACCTGCATGCCGGCGTCATAGCGTTGTTTCTCGTCCATCGGTGGCTCCATTTCTCTTCACGGCGCGGGCGTGCGACGACGCCCACGCACTGCAGCTCAATTGGTTTGCAGAAAGCTCAGTACCCGCCCGGTGAACAGCTCACCGGCCTGCACGTTGGACAGGTGCGCGGCATCGAATTCGACCAGCTCGGCGCCCGGAATACGTTCCTGCATAAAGCGGCCATGCTCGGGGGTGGTCACCGCATCACCAGTGCCGCAGACGATCAGCGTCGGTGCGGTGATGCTGGAGATCTGCTCGCGGAAATCGGCATCGCGCACCGCCGCGCAGTTACCGGCATAGCCCTGGGGCGAGGTCTGCGCCAGCATGGTGACGATGGGCTCGACCTTTTCTGGCCGCTCCTTGGCGAACGGCGCGGTGAACCAGCGTTCGATGGACGCATCGCGCAGGTCGCGCATGGCCTTCTCGCCGCCCTTGAGGACGGTGTCGATGCGGGTATTCCACACCTCGTCGGTGCCGATCTTGGCGCCGGTGTTGCACAGCACCAGACGATCCAGGCGCGAAGGCGCGTTGATCGCCAGCCACTGGCCGATCAGCCCGCCCATGGACAGGCCGCAGAAATGTGCCTTGTCGATATTCAGCGCATCGAGCAGCGCCAGCACGTCGCGGCCACTCTGCTCGATGCTGTAGAAGCCGGGCGTGACCATCGACTGGCCATGGCCGCGGGTGTCGTAACGCAGCACCCGGAAATGTTCGGTGAACGCCGGGATCTGCGCATCCCACATGTGCAGGTTGGTGCCCAGAGAGTTGGAAAGCACCAGCACTGGCGCGGCGGCCGGGCCTTCGAGCAGGTAGTTCAGGTCGCCATCAGCGAGGGATACGACAGGCATAACAGTCTCCTAGATAATCTATGAATTCAGTTCACGGCTCTGCGCCACCGCGCGCTCGACCCAGCGCTGCGCCTGGCCCAGGTAATGGGCGGGATCGAGCAAACGATCCAGCTCTTCGGCAGAGAGTTGCGCGGAGACCTCGGCATTAGCGCCCAGCACGTCGCGCAGATGGGCGCCTTCCTTCACCGCCTGCTTGCAGCATTGCTCGACCAGATGATGGGCGGCGTCGCGGCCAATGCGCTGCGCCAGGGCGATGCTCACCGCCTCGGCGAGCACCAGGCCGCGGGTCAACTCGAGGTTGGCGGCAATGCGCTCGGCATCCACTTCCAGGTCGGGCACCATGATCAGAGCCTGCTGCAGGGCACCGGATACCAGGCAGCACAGCTCGGGCAGCGTCTCCCACTCGGCGTGCCACAGGCCGAGGCTGCGCTCGTGTTCCTGGGGCATGGCGGAGAACATGGTGGCGACCAGCCCCGGCGCGCGGGTGGCGGCGCCGATCAATACCGCCGCGCCCACCGGGTTGCGCTTGTGCGGCATGGTCGAGGAACCGCCCTTGCCCGGCGCCGAGGGTTCGAACAGTTCACCGGCTTCGGTTTGCATCAGCAGGCTGATATCACGACCCATTTTGCCCAGGCTGCCGGCGATCAGGCCGAGCAGGCTGGCGAACTCGACCAGGCGATCACGCTGGGTGTGCCAGGGTTGCTCCGGCAGTTGCAGATCCAGCTCGGCCGCCAGGGCGCCCGCCACCGACCAGGCCTTGTCGCCCAATGCCGCCAGGCTGCCGGATGCGCCGCCAAATTGCAGGCACAGCAGGCGCGGCTTGATTTCGTCGAGGCGCTGGCGATGGCGGTCGATGGCGCCCAGCCAGCCGGCGACCTTCATGCCCAGGGTGACCGGCGTAGCGTGCTGCAGCCAGGTGCGCCCGGCCATCGGCGTGGCGGCATGACGCTGGGCCTGGGCGGCCAACTGCCGGCTCAAGGTATCGAGGTCGCGCTCCAGCAGGTCGATGGCCGCGCGCAATTGCAGCACCAGGCCGCTGTCCATGGCGTCCTGGCTGGTGGCGCCCATATGCACGTAGCGCTCGGCCTCGGCATTGCTCGCCGCGATGCGCTTGCCCAGCGCCTTGACCAGCGGAATTGCCGAGTTGCCAGCGCTGCCGATGGCGATAGCCAGGGCATCGAAGTCGTAGAGTTCAGCCCGGCAGGCGGCCTCGATATCGGCCACCAGCGCACGGGGAATTACCCCGGCCGCGGCCTCGGCCCGCGCCAGCCCCGCCTCGAAGTCGAGCATGCCCTGCACGCGCCCCTGGTCGCTGAACACCTGGCGCATCGGCGCACTGGTGAAGTAGGCATCGAACAGCTGGCTAGCGGGCCTTGAACTCATACAGCGAACACTCCGTGGTCAATGATCGTGGTGCAGGTAACTGGCCTGCCGCGGCAGGCGCAGGCTGACCAGAAAGGCCAGCACCATCATGCCTGATACGTACCAGTAGAAGGTCTGTTCCATACCGATGGATTTCAGCCCCAGGGCGACGTATTCCGCCGAACCGCCGAACAGCGCGTTGGCCACCGCGTAGGCCAGACCGACGCCGAGGGCGCGGACTTCCGGCGGGAACATCTCGGCCTTCACCAGGCCGCTGATCGAGGTGTACAGGCTGACGATGGCCAGCGCCGCGATGATCAGCAAGAAGGCCACCACCGGGCTTTGCACGGTGTGCAGCAAGGCCAGGATCGGCCAGGTGAAGATAGCGCCGAGGGCGCCGAACCAGAGCATCGAGGTGCGCCGGCCGATGCGGTCGGACAACGCGCCGAACAGCGGTTGCATGATCATGAACAGGAACAGCGCACCGGTCATGATGCCGCTGGCGGTCTTGGCGCTCATGCCGGCCGAGTTGACCAGGTACTTCTGCATATAGGTGGTGAAGGTATAGAAGATCAGCGAGCCGCCGGCGGTGTAGCCCAGCACGGTGAAGAACGCGGCTTTGTGGTGTTTGAACAGGTAACCGATGCTGCCCGATTCCTTGTTGCCGATCTGATCCTGCTTGGCGGTTTCGTCCAGCGAGCGACGCAGGTAGAACGCCACCACGGCCGCCATGGCGCCGATCACGAACGGAATACGCCAGCCCCAGGCCCGCAGTTCATCCTCGCTCAGCGTCTGCTGCAGAATCACCACCACCAGCACCGCGAGCAGTTGCCCGCCAATCAAGGTGACGTACTGGAAAGAGGCGAAGAAGCCACGCTGGCCCTTGAGCGCCACCTCGCTCATGTAGGTGGCGGTGGTGCCGTATTCGCCGCCTACCGAGAGACCCTGGAACAAGCGCGCCAGCAACAGCAAGGCCGGCGCCAGGGTGCCGATGCTGCTGTAGGTCGGCATGCAGGCGATGGCCAGCGAGCCGAGGCACATCATCAGCACCGAGATCATCATCGAGACCTTGCGGCCGTATCTGTCCGCCACGCGGCCAAACACCCAGCCGCCAATTGGCCGCATCAGAAAGCCGGCGGCGAATACGCCAGCGGTATTGAGCAGCTGCACGGTAGGGTCATCGGAGGGGAAGAAAGCCGGCGCGAAGTAGATCGCGCAGAAGGCATACACGTAGAAATCGAACCACTCGACCAGGTTGCCCGAGGAGGCGCCGACGATAGCGAAGATCCGCTTGCGGCGCTCTTCGGGGCTGTAGTTGGGGGCTTGGTACGCCGCGCTGGCTTCAGTACTCATCATGGATACTCACTGGTAGGAAACGGAACCGTCCCTACTCGGACCCCACATGTAACCAAATGATTCGTCATTTTCAGTCGCCCATCCTCGCCAGAACAGGGTGTCGTGGACCTTGTCCTGGCAAGGACAAACGAGACGTTGAGCGGTTGTTAGAGAGCAGAAGCGGACACTTAGCGATCTGGTAGGAGGGGCCGGGCGGCGATCCGCTTTAGCCGCGAGCTTTTTATCAAGGCAAACAAAGAGCTCGGGGCTGAAGCCCCTCCTACAAAAGCCACATATTCATCGGCCGCTCCTGCCAGCTAGCAACCAGGCCCTAAACCCGCTCGATAGCCAATGCCAGCCCCTGCCCCACGCCAACGCACATGGTCGCCAGGCCGAGCTTGCCGCCGGTCTTTTCCAGATGGTGCACCGCGGTCAGCACCAGGCGGTTGCCGCTCATGCCCAGCGGGTGGCCGAGGGCGATGGCGCCGCCGTTCGGGTTGACCTTGGGGCTGTCGTCCGGCAGACCGAGGTCGCGGGTGACGGCCAGGCCCTGGGCAGCGAAGGCTTCGTTCAGCTCGATCACGTCGAACTGCTCGATGCTCAGGTTCAGGCGCGCCAGCAGCTTGCGTACCGCCGGCAGCGGGCCGACGCCCATGATGCGCGGCGCCACGCCACCGCTGGCCATGCCCAGCACCCTGGCGCGTGGCTTAAGGCCGTATTGCTTCACGGCTGCGGCGGAGGCCAGGATCATCGCCGAGGCGCCATCGTTGAGGCCCGAAGCGTTGCCGGCGGTCACGGTCTTGTCCGGGCCGTTGACCGGCTTGAGCTTGGCCAGGCCTTCGGCGGTGGTGTCGGCGCGCGGGTGCTCGTCGGTGTCGACGATCACTTCGCCTTTCCTGGTCCTGATCACCACCGGGACGATCTCCTCGGCGTAGTAACCGCTCTGCTGGGCCGCAGCAGCGCGCTGCTGGCTACGCAGGCCGAAGGCGTCCTGGTCGGCGCGGCTGACGCCGTAGTCCTCGGCGACGTTGTCACCGGTGACCGGCATCGGGTCGACGCCATACTGCTCCTTCATCGCCGGGTTGACGAAGCGCCAGCCCAGGGTGGTGTCTTCCAGTTTCTGGCCGCGGCCAAAGGCGCTATCGGCCTTGCCCATCACATAGGGCGCGCGGGTCATCGACTCGACGCCAGCGGCAATGGCCAGCTCCATTTCGCCCGAGGCGATGGCGCGGAAGGCGGCGCCGACCGCTTCCATACCCGAGGCACAGAGGCGATTGAGGGTCACGCCCGGCACCGTTTCCGGCAGGCCGGCGAGCAGCAGCGCCATACGGGCGACGTTGCGGTTGTCTTCGCCGGACTGGTTGGCGCAGCCCATAAACACTTCGTCGACCGCTGACCAGTCGACCTGCGGATTCCGCTCGACCAACGCCCTGAGCGGGATCGCCGCCAGGTCGTCGGCGCGCACTGCGGAGAGCGCGCCATTGAGACGGCCAATCGGCGTACGAATAGCGTCGCAGATAAATACTTCGCGGCTCATTCGTCACCGCCCTTCTGCCCATGGGCAGCGGCGGTACGCGCTTCGAGGTCACGCAGGGCAGCCAGTTCCTCGGCTTTCGGCGCCTCGGTGGTGCTCACGTTATCGGCAAAGCGGATCTGCCAGCCGGTGTTCTCGATCACCTGCTCGCGGGTCACGCCTGGGTGCATCGAGGTGACGATGAACTCGTTGCTGCCGGCTTCCGGCTCCATGATGCACAGGTCGGTGATGATCGCCACCGGGCCTTCGCCTGGCAGGCCCAGGCGCTTGCGATGATCACCGCCTTCACCATGGCCGACCGAGGTGATGAACGCCAGTTTGTCGACGAAGGTGCGATGGCCCTGCTTGAGGATGATCAGCACTTTCTTGGCGCTGCCGGCAATTTCCGGTGCGCCGCCAGCGCCTGGCAGGCGCACTTTCGGCGCATGGTAGTCGCCGATCACGGTGGTGTTGATGTTGCCGAACTTGTCGACCTGGGCGGCGCCGAGGAAGCCGACATCGATGCGCCCGCCCTGCAGCCAGTAGCGGAAGATCTCGCCAGTCGGCACCACGGTGTCCGCGGTCTCGGCCAGCTCGCCGTCACCGATGGACAGCGGCAGCACGCTTGGCTTGGCGCCGATCGGGCCGGACTCATAGATCAGTACCACTTCCGGCGCATGGGTCAGCCGCGCCAGGTTGGCGGCCTTGGATGGCAGGCCGATGCCGACGAAGCACACGCTGCCGTTACCGAGGCGGCGCGCGGCGGCCACGGTCATCATTTCATTGGTGTTGAAGTCGCTCATCATTTGGCCTCCCCGTTAACCTTCGCCTGGTACTGCGCAAAATCCTCGGTGCCGCGGATGTATTCGTCGATCCACGCGGTGAAGGTTTCACGGTCACGGGCAATCGGGTCCCAGGCCTGGTAGAAGCGGTTGTCGCGCTCGTAGTAGCCGTGGGCATAGGACGGATGGGCGCCGCCGGGCACCACGCAGACCGCGGTCAAGGCCCAGGTCGGCAGCACGCAGGCATTCATCGGCGCCTGCAGGTCGTCGACGATTTCCTCGACTGTGACGATGCAACGCCTGGCCGCCAGTGCGGCCTCCTTCTGCACGCCAAGGATGCCCTGGATCAGCACGTTGCCCTTGCGGTCGGCCTTCTGCGCGTGGATCACCGTCACGTCCGGGCGCACGCTTGGCACGGTGGCCAGGCTCTCGCCGGTGTACGGGCATTCGATGAACTTGATATCCGGGTTGACCTTGACCAGATCCGAGCCCTGGTAGCCACGCAACACCGCGAACGGCAGGTTGGAGGCGCCGGCGACATAGGCGTTGGCCATGGCGGCGTGGCTGTGCTCGCTGATTTCCAGCTTGTGCGGCCAGTGCTTCTCGACGGCGTCACGCAGGCGATGCAGCGAACCGACGCCCGGGTTGCCGCCCCAGGAGAAGATCAGCCGCTTGGCGCAACCGGCCCCGATCAGCAGGTCGTAGACCAGATCGGGGGTCATGCGCACCAGGGTCAGATCCTTCTTGTTCTGGCGGATCAGCTCATGGGACGCGGCGGTCGGAATCAGGTGGGTGAAGCCTTCGAGGGCAACGGTGTCGCCGTCGTGAACGAAGCGTTCGACCGCTTCGCGCAGGGAGAGAATCTCAGCCATGGTCGTTCTCGTCTTGTTGCTCTGGATACCGTGGGCGGCGATTAGCCGTATGGTCACAAGGTACTCATCCAGTAGGCGGCTAACAATCCGATAATCGACTATCCGTTCGATAATCGAACAAGACTTATGGGCTTATCACTCTCCTCGCCCGCACCGGCTCAGCGGTTGCGCTTGTAGGTCTCCGACGGCAGCTCGCCAAAGCGCCGGCGGTAGGCTTCGGCGAAACGGCCCAGGTGCAGGAAGCCATGATCCAGGGCGATCTCGGTAACGCTGCGCACCTTGCAGGCGGGGTCGAGCAACTGGGCATGGATGCGTTCGAGCTTGCGCTGGCGGATGTAATCCTTGGGGCTGATGCCGGCATGGCGCTCGAACAGGGCATACAGCGACCGTTCGCTGACCCGGGCAACCGTTACCAACTGCTCGATGCCGATGTCCTGGGTCAGGTGCTGCTCGATGTAATCGACGACCTGCTCGAAGGAGCCGCCCTGGGACTGCGGCTGCACGCGCTGCACGTTGTTGCCCAACAGGCCCAGCAGCTTGCTGGCGATGATACGTACGTAGTGCTCCTGCACCTGAGGCATGCTGGACGCGGCTTCGGCTTCCTGGCAGATAAGCATCAACAGGTTGGAAAACCCTTCCAGCTCACCCATGTCGTGACGTGCGGCGCTGAAACGGATACCGCTTTGCGGCAGCATCCAGCGGTTTTCCAGGCAGGTGTTCTCGAACAGGCTGACCGGCAGCTTGACGATGAATTTCTCGCAATCGGCCGAATAGGTCAGGTCCACCGGGTCGTCCGGGTTGATCAGCAGCAGCTCGCCCGGCACATAGAAGTGTTCCTGGCCGCGGCACTGCGAGCGGCAGTGCCCCTTGAGCAATACCTGCAGGTGGTAGATGGTTTCCAGCGCCGGCGAGGTGACCCGCACGCTGCCGCCGTAGCTGATGCGGCACAGATCGAGGCTGGCGAACTTGCGGTGATTGAGGCTCGCCTCGGGAAAACCGCTGGTGGGCAGGCGAATGCAGTGAGCACCGACGTGCTGATTGACGTACTCGGACACCGCGTAAGGATCGGCGCGCTCGAACACACTGCTGCGCGCGCTCAGCAAGACATTGCTCATCATCAGGCCTCGTTGTTTTTCTTATAAGGCTGAATCACCGCTAGCCGGCAATCCGCTAATCGTCCGGCGATTCTAACCCTCCCCTGGTAACGCGATACGTCAGCGTGACAAAGGGTTACATCTCTCCCAGGCATGCGAAAAACAGGCGCTCAATGCAAGGCGCCGCGCGGCCCCTGGCCTGCACTGATGGCAGACGAGAAGCAGCACGGCGAGCGCTACCTATAGGCGTTGAGCTTACGCCTCCAGCGCGCGAACCCGCTCGTGGCGCTGCTGGGCCTTCGCTTCGGCGGTGGACTGCAGGGTGAAATCGAACTCGATTTCCGCGAAGCGCCCCTGCACGCCATGGGTTTTGGCGCGCTCGGCATCGTCGAAAAAGTCGATCCTGGCGATCAGCTCGTCGCGGGTGGCGTAGGCGAAGTCGTCGTGCAGGTATTTGTCGCCATCCAGGTTGATCTGGGTAGTCAGATGGCGGTGACCCGGTGCCGAGATGAAGAAGTGCACGTGGGCCGGACGCTGGCCATGGCGGCCGAGCTGATCGAGCAGTTGCTGGGTCGGGCCATCCGGCGGGCAGCCGTAGCCGGACGGTACGATGCTGCGGAAGCGATAACGGCCTTCGGCGTCGGTCTCGATGCGGCGGCGCAGGTTGAATTCCGATTGCGCTGGGTCGAAGTACGAGTAGGTGCCAGCGGTGTTGGCGTGCCATACGTCGACGATGGCGCCAGCCAGCGGCTTGCCATCGGTGTCGAACACCCGGCCCTGCATGAACAGCGGCGTACCGGCGTCCTGACCGTCGTCCAGGCGCGCTTCGCCCTTGCTCAGCGGCGCGCCAGCCACGTACAGCGGGCCTTCGATGGTGCGTGGGGTGCCGCCGGTGCGACCGGCCTCTTCGTCTTCGGCGTCCATCAGCATGTCGAGGTAATGCTCGATACCCAGCCCCGCGACGACCAGACCCGCTTCCTGGCGAGCGCCGAGCTCGTTGAGGTAGTTCACGGCCTTCCAGAACTCTTCCGGGGTGATCTGCAGGTCTTCGATGATCTTCGCCGTGTCGTTGAGCACACGGTGGATCACCGTTTTCATCCGGGCGTTGCCGCCGTCATTGGTGAAGCCGGCGGCGTCTTCGAAGAACTTCTGCACTTCAACGGTCTGGGCAATACGAACGGTCATGGCTTGTTTCCTCATCTTGTTGTTGTCTGGATCGGCTCAGGCGAGCGAATGGCGCCGATCAGCGATCGTCATCGTGGATCGAGGACGGGTGGCGACACAGCGCCATGACCTCGATGTCCATGTACGGATACAGCGGCAATTGCATCAGCGTGTCATGCAAAGCCTGGGCATCGGCCACGTCGAAAATGCTGACATTGGCGTAAAGCCCGGCGATGCGCCAGAGGTGACGCCAGGTGCCTTCGCGCTGCAGGCGCTGGGCCAGCTCCTTCTCGTCAGCCTTGAGGCGCGCGGCCTGCTCGGCGGGCATGTCGGTCGGCAGTTTTACGGTCATGCGTACGTGAAACAGCATGGCTAGCTCCTTTGGGATTCGGGTTCAGCGGCGGCAGAAACGCTGCAGGCGCTCTTCGTCAAGCTCCACGCCAAGGCCGGGGGTGGTCGGAATCTTCAGTTCGAAATCGCGGTACACCGGCACGTTGACCAGGATGTCCTCGGTCAGCAGCAGCGGGCCGAACAGCTCGGTGTGCCATTCCAGCTTGCTCAGGGTGGCGAAGGCATGGGCCGACGCCAGGGTGCCGACGCTGCCTTCGAGCATGGTGCCACCGTACAGGGCGATGCCTGCCGCTTCGGCGATATAGGCACTGCGCAGCACGGCACGCGGGCCGCCGTTCTTGGCGATCTTCAGGGCGAACACCGGTGCGGCGCCGCCACGGGCCAGGTTGAAGCTGTCTTCCACGCTCTCGATGGCTTCGTCGGCCATGATCGGCGTCGGGCTGCGGGCGCTGACGCGCGCCTGGGCCTGCACGTCCTGGCGGGGAATCGGTTGCTCGATCAGGTCGACGCCGGCATCACCGAGCGCCTGGCAGGCACGAATGGCCACCGCTTCGCTCCACGCCTGGTTGACGTCGACCCGTACGCTGGCACGGTCGCCCAATGCGCGCTTGATCGCCGCCACGTGGGCGATATCCAGCGCAGCATCGCGGCTGCCGATCTTCAGCTTGAAAATCCGGTGGCGACGCAGGTCGAGCATGCGCTCGGCTTCGTCGATGTCCTTGCCGGTATCGCCACTGGCCAGCGTCCACGCCACTTCCAGGCCATCACGTACACGGCCACCGAGCAGCTCGGCGACCGGCAGGCCAAGGCCCTTGCCCTGGGCGTCGAGCAACGCGGTTTCCACCGCCGAGCGGGCAAAGGTATTGGCGCGCACGCTGCGGTCGATGCGCAGCATGGCCGCGTTGATATTGCCGGCCGGCTGGCCGACCAGCAGCGGTGCGAAGTAGGTATCGATATTGGTCTTGATGCTTTCCGGGCTTTCCCCGGCATAGGCCAGGCCACCGATGGTGGTGGCTTCACCGACGCCTTCGATACCGTCGCTGCAGCGCAGGCGCAGGATCACCAGAGTCTGGTGCTGCATGGTGTGCATGGCCAGCTTGTGTGGGCGAATGGTCGGCAGGTCGACGATCAGGGTCTCGAGACTTTCGATCAGCGGGAGGGTCATGGGCGGTGATCCGTGTGCAAGGGGCAACGGGCAGGCATCAGCGAAACGACGCGCTGGGGCGCCTCGTTCACCAGGCCGGCCAGCAGCAGAGGAGCAGAAGAACAAAGGATGCGAGAGAGCACGAGCATATCCTTCAGGTTTTATTTTTGTCTGGGCACAGATTGACCTCAGCAAATCAGGCAGTCCAATATTGAATCGGTCTGGTTTGATACCCTGGAGGTATCATGGAGCTGCGCCATTTGCGTTACTTCCGCGTGCTCGCGGAAACCCTGAATTTCACCCGCGCAGCCGAACGCCTGCATATCGCCCAGCCGCCGCTGAGCCGGCAGATCCAGCAACTGGAAGACGAGTTGGGCGTGGCCTTGATCGAGCGCGGCCGGCCGCTGCGCCTGACCGAGGCTGGGCGGTTCTTCTATGAACATTCCGTGCAGTTGCTCGAGCAGTTGGGCCGCGTCAGCGATGACACCCGGCGCATCGCCGAAGGGCAGCGGCGCTGGTTCGGTATCGGCTTCGCCCCCTCGACCCTGTATGGCGCACTGCCGGAGCTGATCCGCCAGCTGCGCGCCGAGGCCGCCATCGAACTGGGCCTGTCCGAGTTGACCACCCTGCCCCAGGTGGAAGCCCTCAAACGTGGTCGTATCGATATCGGCTTCGGCCGTATCCATATCGAGGATCCGGCCATCGTTCAGGAAGTGATCCGCCAGGACCCCCTGGTGGCCGCCCTGCCCGCCGGCCACCGGCTGCTGGCCGCCCCGGCTTCCCTGGCGGAATTGGCACGCGAGCCGTTCGTGCTCTACCCGGCGTCGCCGCGGCCCAGCTACGCCGACCACGTACTAGCCCTGTTCGCCCGTAACGACCTGAAGATTCGCGTGGCGCAGATGACCAACGAACTGCAGACGGCCATCGGCCTGGTTGCCGCCGGCATCGGCATCAGCCTGGTGCCCGCCTCCGTGCAGCGCCTGCACCGCGATGACATCGGCTACACGCCACTGCTCGACGCCAGCGCCACGTCACCCATCGTGATCAGCTACCGCAAGGATGATGACTCGCCGCTGCTCAAGCGCTGCCTGAAACTGGTGAAGAATCTGGACCTCGAGTGATCACCCTATTGAGTCGCGGTGACGAACCTCCAAGGCGTAGGGTGGATGACGCTCTTTTCATCCACCATTACGCTTGCAGTGCGGTGGACGGATGAAGCGTCGTCCACCCTACGACTGAGTCAGGCCCGCAGGATGGGTGGAACCCATCAATAATTGCAATGGGTTTCACCCATCCTACGGCGCAACCATTAGCCATCGCCGATCAGCAAGATGAGCCACGGCCATCCACGATCCCTGTGGGAGCGCGCCATGCGCGCGAAAAATCGCGGGCGTGAACTGGGCGTCCCCGCCCCACTCCCACAGGAGGACTGCAAGACGGCGGATTACGCAATCAACACGAGCCCCCTAAAGGACTACAGCCAGCGCCTCACAGCAACGTCCAGGTGTACGAAAAAATCAGCCGGTTCTCGTCGATATCACTGCGGTAGTTGGAGCGCGCCTCGACATTGCGCACGCGCACGCCCAGTCCCTTGAGCGCCCCGCTCTGCACCACGTAACCGATATCCAGATCGCGCTCGCGATCCTTGCCCTCGAAGCCACGACCGGTATCGACGTTGTTGCCGCGGATATAGCGCACCGTGCTGGTCAGGCCGGGCAAGCCGAGGGCGGCGAAGTCGTAGTCGTAGCGCGCCTGCCAGGAGCGCTCGTCGGTGTAGGCGAACTCGTAGGTCGGCACCTCGTTGCCCAGCGGCGTGACGTTGGCGAACACCCGCGGGAACGGGTTGTCGCCGAACATCGCCTGGTAGCCGACATAGAAGGTATGGCCACCATGCTTGGCCGAAATCAGCGAGTAGAAGGCCTGGTTGTCGATAGTGCCGAGCAGCTTGTCGCCATCTTCCTGGCTGTCGAAGTAGCCGAGATTGGCGCCCAGGGTCCAGGCGCCCAGCGGCTCGCTGTGTTTGAGACCGACGAAGCGCTGGTTGTAGATGTCCTCGAGCTGTGCGTACCAGAGGCTGGCGGTGGTGCGTTTGTCGTTGAAGGCATAGTCGGCGCCCAGGTAGTTGAAGGCGTCGCTGCTGACCTGGCGCTGCGGCACATGGCCGAGCATGGCCTGCAGCTTGTCGTCGCCGGCCTCGTTGCGCAGGCTGGTGGAGCGCAGGTGGCCGCCCTGCAGGGTCAGGCCGTCGAACTCCCGGGACACAAGCGAGGCGCCCTGGTAGCTCGGTGGCAGCAGGCGGATATCACTGAAGGTCAGTACCGGCAAATTGGGCTGCAGCTCACCGAGGCGCAGTTCGGTCTGCGAGAGCCGCGTTTTCAGCGCCACGCCGAGGCGGCTGTATTCGTCGGCGGCCTCACCGTTGTCGCGCACCGGCAGCAACCCGGTATTGACCCGGTCGCGACTGCTGTCGAGCTTGATACCGAGCAGCCCCTGGGCGTCCAGGCCAAAGCCGACCACGCCCGGCGTGTAGCCGGACTTGAAGTCGAGGATGAAACCCTGGGCCCACTCCTCGGCCTTGGACTGGCGGTTGGCGCCGACGATATCGGAGAAATCCCGACTGAAGTAATAGTTACGCGCCTGCAGGGTTGCGCTGGCCCCCTCGACGAAGCCCTCGTTGGCAGCCTGCACGGCAACCGGCAGGCTCAGCACGCCCAGGGAAAATACGCACAAGGTGGTTGGACATTTACTCATGGTTGCTCTGCTCTTGTTGTTATTGCATGGGTACAGCGGCGCCCCACAGCAGACAGCGTGGAGAGCCGGATCAGGAAAATCAGGGGTCAGCGAGTCTCTTGGGCGGGTCTGGAGCGCACAGCCTGCTTGGCGCCAGGCGCGCTTTTATGGGTCAGCAACCAGTGGGCGAACAGCCCGAAGATCAGCCCCCAGAACGCCGCCGACAGCCCGAGAAAGGACATGCCCGAGGCGGTAACCAGAAAGGCGACCAATGCCGCTTCGCGCTCTTGCGGCACGGCCATGGCGCCGGCCAGGGAGGCCGCGATGGCGCCGAACAGCGCAAGCCCTGCGAGTGCCGCCACCAATGCCTGGGGGAAAGCGGTGAACAGGCTGACCAGCGTGGCACCGAACAGGCCGAACAGCAGGTAGAAAATGCCGCCGACCACCCCGGCCACGTAGCGCCGCTCGGGGCGCTCATGGGCCTCAGGGCCGGTACAGATCGCCGCGGTAATCGCCCCCAGCGCCAGGCCATGGCAGGCAAAGGGCGCCAGCAGCAAGCTGCCCAGGCCGCAGCCCGCCAACAACGGCCGTGCCGCCACCTGGCCGTAACCGCTGCTGCGCAGCACGGCCATGCCGGGTATGAACTGCCCGGTCAGCGCCACCACGGCCAGCGGTACGCCGATATTGAGTATCGCCATGGGCGAAAACTCCGGGCTGATCCACACCGGCGTGGCCAGGCCGATCACCCAGGCATCGGCGCTGAGCTCGCCACGGCCGATCACCAGGCCGACACCGACCAGCAACACCGCCAGCACCGCATAGCGCGGCGACACACGCTTGCACAGCAGATAGGTCGCGAACATCGCCAGCACCAGCAGGGGCTGCTCCTGCAGCGAGGTGAACAGCGCACTGCCGAAGCTGAACAGAATGCCCGCCAGCATCGCCGCGCACACCGACAGCGGCAGCCGGGCGACCAGTTTGTCGAAGGCACCACTGAGGCCCACCACCAGCACGATCAGGTTGGCGACCAGGTAGGCGCCCACCGCCTCGCCGAGGCTAACCTGCGGCAACAGGCTGACCAGCAGCGCCGAGCCCGGCGCCGACCAGGCGATCACCACCGGCGCCCGGTAGCGCAAGCTGAGCACGATGCCCAGCACGCCACTGCCGATGCTGATCGCCCAGATCCACGACGACAGCACCTCGGCCGGCAAACCCGCCGTGCGCGCCGCCTGGAAGATGATCACCAGCGGCCCGGCATAGGAAATCACCGTGGCGATAAAGCCGGCGACCAGCGCCGACAGCGACATGTCCTTGAACAGCGTCATTGCTTCGCTCCGTCAAGCGGGCGGCCGCAGCCGCTCCCCGTCCACCGACGAGGTGAGCGGAGATAGATCGGGGTACGGATGGAGGTGGCAGTCAGGCTTTGCTGGGTTGCAAGCTGAGTCTTTCGGAGCGGACGCTGTTCAGGGCAAACACCAGCATGGCCAGGGCCGCGATGGCGCCAGGGATGGCGAAGGCCATGAAGTTGAGTTGCAGCGGCAGCTCGATGCCCATCAGCGCACCACCGAGCAGCGGGCCGACGATGGCGCCATTACGGCCGATGCCCGACGCCCAGCCGAGCCCGGTGGAGCGGATCGACAGGCCGTAGAGCTGGGCGGTGCCGGCGTACAGCAGGATCTGCGTGCCGATGGTGGTGGCGCCGGCGACGAAGATCAGCAGGTAGAGCATCAGCGTCGGGCTCTTGAAGCCGAGCAGGCTGATCGACACGGCAGCGGCGATGAAGAAGCCTACCTTGACCTTGGTCAGGTTGAAACGGTCGCCCAGCCAGCCGCCAAGAATCGCTCCAGCCATGCCGCCGAAGTTCAGCGCCAGCAGGAACGACAGGCTCGACCCCAGGCTGTAACCGGCGTTGGCCATCAGTTTCGGCAACCAGGAGCTCAGGGCGTAGACCATCAGCAGGCAGCAGAAGAACGCCACCCAGATCGACAGGGTGCGCACCGCCAGGCCATTGCGAAACAACTCCAGCACCGAGACGCCAGCGCCCTTGCGCTCATTGATGGTCAGTTGCACATCGGCGCCCAGCGCCTGGGCGGGATCAAGGCGATTGAGCAAGGCGCGGGCCTTGTCATGCTCGCCCCGGCGCACCAGAAAGCCAATCGATTCGGGCAGGTAGTAGAGAATCACCGGCAACAGCAGCAACGGTAGCGCGGCGGCGAAGAACATCGACTCCCAGCCGAAACGCGGCAGCATGAAGATGCCCACGCCAGCCGACAGCATGCCGCCGAGCGAATAGCCACTGAACATCACCGCGACCAGGGTGCTGCGCATTTTCTTCGGCGCGTATTCGTTCATCAGCGCCACGGCATTGGGCATCAGGCCGCCGCAACCAAGCCCGGCGATAAAGCGACAGATGCCGAACTCGGTCGGGTTACCGGCAAAGCCGTTGACGATGGTCGCCACGCTGAACAACGCGAAGCAGATGGCGATGCCCTTCTTGCGGCCGATCTTGTCGGCCAGGCTGCCGAACATCAGTGCGCCGAACATCATGCCGAACAGCGCGTAGCTGCCCAGTGCGCCGGCCTGCAGAGGCGTGAGTCCCCACTCCTTCATGATCACCGGCAGTACCACGCCGTAGATGAACAGGTCGTAGCCGTCGAAGATCAGCAGCAAGGCGCACAGGCACATCACCAGCCAGTGGAAGGAATTGAAGCGAGCATTGTCGATCACGTCGTTGACGTCGAGGTTACGCATGGCATGGGTCTCTTATTGTTGTTGTGAAGCCGTGGCCGGCGTTGCCGTCCTGTTGAAATCGTCCGCGTGAAGCGGTTAGCCCAGATCTCCACCGCCGACCGGCAGGGTCACGCCGGTGATGTAGGAGGCCTCGTCGGAGGCCAGAAACAGGATCGCGCCGACCTGCTCGTCGAGCGTGCCGTAGCGTTTCATCAGGCTGCTGTCGAGGGTCTGGTCGACGATCTGCTGATACCAGCCCTTTTCCTGTTCGCTCTGTTCGGCGGCATTGCGCGGGATGCGCCGTGGCGGCGCCTCGGTGCCACCCGGCGCGGTGGCGTTGACGCGAATACCCCGCTGGGCGTTCTCGAAGGCCAGGCAGGCGGTCAGCGCATTGACGCCACCCTTGGCCGCGCCGTAGGGCACGCGATTGAGGCTGCGCGTGGCAATGGACGAGACGTTGACGATGGCGCCAGCGCCCTGCTCCAGCATCACCGGCAAGGCGGCGTGGCAGCACCACAGGGTCGGGAACAGCGAGCGGCGCACCTCGGCTTCGATTTCCTCTTCGCGGTAATGCTCGAAGGGTTTCGCCCAGATGGTGCCGCCGACGTTGTTGATCAGGATGTCCAGGCGGCCGAATCGCTCGACGGCCTGCTTGACCACCTGCTGGCAGTCGCCATAGCGCTCCAGGTCAGCGGTCAGGGTCAGCAGCTCGGCGCCCTGCCCCAACTCGCCGTTGAGCTCATGAACCAGCTCGGCACGGTCCACCGCGACGATGCGCGCACCCTCGGCAGCCAGGCGCTCGACGACCCGTCGACCGATGCCCTGCGCCGCCCCGGTAACCAGTGCCACCTTGTTGTCGAATCGCTTGTGCATGCTGTTCTCCTCAGGCCGTCAGGGCTTGCCGATCGGTGCTGACCACCTGGGTCGGGGTGAACTTCTCATAATGGAAACTCGCTGGCGTGACGCCCTGCTCGCTGAAATGGGCGCGCACGGCATCGACCATCGGCGGCGGCCCGCACAGGTAAACGTCGACGTCACCGTCATTGAGCATCGCCGCGCTCATATGCTGAGTGACGTAGCCCTTGCGTGGGTGCACGGACTGCGGCTCGGCCACGCAGGTGATAAACACCAGGGTCGGCAAACGCTCGGCCAGGGCCTGCAGGCGCTCGACCAGCACCAGATCGAGATCCCGGGTGACCCCGTAGATCAGGCTGATCGGCTGCTCGCAACCACGTTCGGCCAGCACTTCGAGCATCGACAGAAATGGCGCCAGGCCGGTGCCGCCAGCCAGCAACAGCAGCGGGCGACGTACTTCGCGCAGGTAGAAGGTGCCCAATGGCCCGGTGAACTGCAGGCGCTCGCCCAGCTGCGCCTGGTCCAGGTAGGCGCTCATCAACCCACCTGGCACACGCTTGATCAGAAAGCCGAAGCGCGACTCGCCCGGCTTGCTGCTGAACGAGTAGGCGCGGGTCTGGCCGGCGCCCGGCACGCCGATGTTCACGTACTGGCCCGGCAGAAAACCCGGCGCCGCAGCGCCACCGGCGATGTCGAAAGTCACTTCCAGCGCCGCATCGGCGTGGGGCGTGATCGACACCAGCTCGCCTTCGAAGCTGCCCGTACCGGTCTTGCAGGCGGTGGACGGCATAGGGACGGCCACCACGCAGTCCGAGGCCGGCACCATCTGGCAGGTCAGCACCAGGCCCCGGGCGGCCTCGTCTTCGCTGAGGGCGTCCTCGATATAGTCCTCGCCCTGGTCGTACTCGCCGTCTTCGCAGCGGCACTTGCAGGTGCCGCACACGCCGTCGGAGCAGTCCATGGGCAGGTTGATGCGGTTGCGATAGGCCGCATCCAGCACCTTTTCATTGGCCTTGCAGTCGATGAAGCGGGTGACCCCGTCTTCGAAATTCAGGGCGATGGTGTACGTCATGGCAATACCTCGGCGCTGCCAACGGGCACAGAAGCTAGGCGGCAGCGCATCGACTCAGATGTGGTAGATGTCGAGAACCTGGTGCACGTAATCGTTCTTGAGCACCACCTTCTTGCGGGTGATCAACGGCTGATCGCCACGCATGTCCAGGTGGTAGAACGAGGTGCCGAAGTAGACATCGGTGCTCTTGTAGCGATGGCTCAGGGTCTGCCAGTTGAAGCGCACCTCGACCTGCTCGGCGCTCTCCTCGAGCACCTCCAGGTTGGCGATGAAGTGCGCGGTGCGTGGCTCCGGCGTACTGGCACTGGAGCGCTCGGTCTTGATGCGAAAGACCCGGTCCTCCAACCCTTCGCGGTTGGGGTAGTAGATCAGCGAGATCTCCCGGTGCGGGTCTTCGGTCAACCCGTCGTCATCATCCCAGGCCGGCATCCAGAACACCGCCTTGCTCGAATAGCACTCCAGCCATTCATCCCACTGACGATCGTCGAGCAGGCGCGCTTCGCGGTAGATGAAATCGAGGATCAGCTGGCGATTGGCACTCATGCTACGTCCTCCGCGTCAGTGGCGATCAGCTTCGCGCGCTCACTGCCGATGGCCTTCTGCATGGCTTGCGCCCAGTAGGCGTGCTGGCGCACGAACAGCCCTTCGTCTTCGGACTTCACGCCACTGAGCAAGGGCTGCATGCCCATGGCCTTGGCATTGTCATCGGCGCCTTCGATCCAGTGACTGGCACCACGGCTGAGGTCGTTCCACTGCGCAGCCTGGCCGGCGTAACCACTCTGGCAGGCGCGAAACTCTTCCAGATCGTCGGGTGTGCCCATGCCGGTGACGTTGAAGAAATCTTCGTACTGGCGGATACGCAGCGCACGGGCCTGATCGCTCTCGCCCTTCGGTGCGAAGCAGTAGATGGTCACTTCGGTCTTGTCGACGGCGATGGGCCGCACCACACGGATCTGCGTGGAGAACTGGTCCATCAGATACACGTTGGGGTACAGGCACAGGTTGCGGGTCTGGCCGACGATGATGTCGGCGCGGGTATCGCCGAACTTGGCAGCCAGCGCGTCACGGTGTTCGAACACCGGGCGCACGTCCGGGTTGATCAGCCGCGTCCACAACAGGATGTGGCCGTACTCGTAGGCATAGAAACCGCCGACGCTCTTCGACCAGCCGTTGGCATCCACGGTGCGGGTTCCATCGGCTTCGTAGTTGCGGCGCTGCATGGTCGCCGAGTAATTCCAGTGCACGGAGCTGACGTGGTAGCCATCGGCGCCATTCTCGACCTGCAGCTTCCAGTTGCCATCGTAGAAATACGACGAGTTGCCGCGCAGCACTTCGATGCCATCCGGTGCCTGATCGACGATCTGGTCGATGATCACCCGGGTTTCGCCCAGATAGTCTTGCAGCGCCGGCACCGTCTCGCTGAGGCTGCCGAACAGAAAACCGCGGTAACTCTGGAAACGCGCCAGGTGCGTGAGGTCATGGGAGCCTTCGCAGTCGAAGCTCTCGGGATAGCCGCCGGTCCTGGCGTCCTTCACCTTGAGCAGCTTGCCGGCGTTGCTGAAGGTCCAGCCATGGAATGGGCAGGTGAACGAGCCCTTGTTGCCCTGTTTGCGACGGCACAGCACGGCGCCGCGGTGCGCACAGGCGTTGATCAAGCCATGCAGCTCACCCGCCTTGTCACGAGTGATGACCACGGGCTGGCGGCCGATATGGGTGGTGAAGTAATCGTTGATCTCGGGGATCTGGCTCTCGTGGGCGAGATACACCCAGCCGCCTTCGAAGATGTGCTTCATCTCCAGTTCAAACAGATCCGGGTCGGTAAAGACGTCGCGGCGGCAGCGGAATATGCCCTTGGCAGGATCCTCCTGGACGGAATCGGTTAGCTGCCGGGCAAGGCGATCGAGTGTGCCGGTCATGGGGTCGTACCCTCCGTTGTTCTTATCAGGCAACGCCACAGGGGGCGTATCAGGCAGGGCCAGATTAAGAGCGGGTACGAAAGGGCAATAGCCGTTTACTGCAGATCGCTATCCAGATTCTGCACGGCTCGTTCGGCGGGCAGGTTCGAGGCTGAGTGCGTTTCGGCGAGCACGGAAAACCGCCAGAGTCGGTCATTGAATCCGGCTTGCGGGGGCGTTTTCCCAAATGACAGGCATAAAAAAGGGCGACCGAAGTCGCCCTTTTTGTGGATCACCCGAACTTAGTTCTGGTTTTCCATTTGCGCACGAATCAGATCACCGATGGTGGTCGGACCGGAAGTTTCAACTTCCTGCTTGCGCATTTCCTTGATGGCTTCTTTTTCGTCTTCAACGTCTTTCGACTTGACGGACAGGCTGATCACGCGGCTCTTGCGATCGACGCTGATGATCTTGGCCTCTACTTCTTCGCCTTCTTTCAGAACGTTGCGCGCGTCTTCAACGCGGTCACGGCTGATTTCGGAGGCTTTCAGAGTGGCTTCGATGCCGTCGGCCAGAGTGATGATGGCGCCCTTGGCGTCAACTTCCTTCACGGTACCGCGAACGATGGTGCCCTTGTCGTTGACAGCAACGTAGTCGGAGAACGGATCTTCTTCCAGTTGCTTGATGCCCAGGGAGATGCGCTCGCGCTCTGGGTCGACCGACAGGATGACGGTTTCCAGCTCGTCGCCCTTCTTGAAGCGACGTACGGCTTCTTCGCCGACTTCGTTCCAGGAGATGTCGGACAGGTGAACCAGGCCGTCGATGCCGCCGTCCAGACCAATGAAGATACCGAAATCGGTGATCGACTTGATGGTGCCGGAGATCTTGTCACCCTTGTTGAACTGACCGGAGAAGTCTTCCCATGGGTTGGTCTTGCATTGCTTGATACCCAGGGAGATACGACGACGCTCTTCGTCGATGTCCAGAACCATGACTTCCACTTCGTCGCCAACCTGAACGACTTTCGACGGGTGGATGTTCTTGTTGGTCCAGTCCATTTCGGAAACGTGTACCAGGCCTTCCACGCCTTCTTCCAGCTCTGCGAAGCAGCCGTAGTCGGTCAGGTTGGTCACGCGCGCCATGACGCGGGTGCTTTCCGGGTAACGAGCCTTGATGGCAACCCATGGGTCTTCGCCCAGTTGCTTCAGGCCCAGGGAAACACGGTTACGCTCGCGATCGTACTTCAGAACCTTGACGTCGATCTCGTCGCCAACGTTGACGATCTCGGACGGGTGCTTGATACGCTTCCAGGCCATGTCGGTGATGTGCAGCAGGCCGTCGACGCCACCCAGATCCACGAATGCGCCGTAGTCGGTGAGGTTCTTGACGATACCCTTGACCTGTTGGCCTTCCTGCAGCGATTCCAGCAGCGCTTCGCGCTCGGCACTGTTTTCGGCTTCCAGGACGCTACGACGGGAAACGACAACGTTGTTGCGCTTCTGGTCGAGCTTGATGACCTTGAATTCCAGCTCTTTGCCTTCCAGGTGGGTGGTATCACGCACCGGACGGACATCGACCAAGGAACCTGGCAGGAACGCACGGATGCCGTTAACGTCGACAGTGAAGCCGCCTTTAACCTTACCGTTGATAACGCCCTTGACCACTTCCTCAGCGGCGAAAGCTGCTTCCAGAACGATCCAGCACTCGGCGCGCTTGGCTTTTTCGCGGGACAGCTTGGTTTCACCGAAGCCGTCTTCGACCGCGTCCAGCGCTACGTGTACTTCGTCACCGACCTTGATGGTCAGCTCGCCTTGTTCGTTGAAGAACTGCTCCAGAGGGATGACGCCCTCGGACTTCAGGCCAGCGTGAACGGTAACCCAGTCGCCGTCGATGTCGACCACGATGCCGGTGATGATGGCACCCGGCTGCATGTCGAGGGACTTCAGGCTTTCTTCAAAAAGTTCTGCAAAGCTTTCGCTCATGTTGATTCCTGTAGGGTCGGGCGGGGATTCGCCCTGCTCCGCATTCCAGACAATGCGGGTTTATTCATATAAAAAGAGGCCTACGGGACTGGGACTGGTATCCCCGTATGCCTCCCTTGCGAGCCGAAACTGGCTCTTTTCAACCGGCGAGGTCGCGATTGGCGACTTCGCTCAGGATTCTTTCCAGCACCTGCTCGATGGACAACTGGGTGGAATCCAGCTGGATTGCGTCGGCTGCCGGCTTGAGCGGCGCCACCGCACGCTGGGTATCACGCTCATCGCGCGCCCGAATCTCATCGAGAAGACTCGCGAGATTAACATCATCGCCCTTCGCCTTCAACTGCAGGTAACGTCGGTTGGCACGTTCCTCGGCGCTGGCGGTCAGGAAAACCTTCAACGGCGCGTCCTCGAAAACCACCGTGCCCATATCCCGGCCATCGGCGATGAGCCCAGGCGCTTCGCGAAAGGCGCGCTGGCGCTGCAACAGCGCGTCACGTACCGCGGGCAGTGCGGCGACCTGGGATGCGCCGGCACCGACGGTCTCGTTGCGAATGGCATCGGTGACCTCCTCGCCTTCGAGAATGATGCGCTGCGGCTTGCCGTCAGCGGCAGCGAGGAACTGCACGTCCAGATGAGCGGCCAGCAGCTTGAGCGACGCTTCGTTGCTCAGGTCGACGCCGTGGTTGCGCGCGCAGAACGCCAGCAGGCGGTACAGCGCGCCGGAGTCCAGCAGGTTCCAGCCCAATTGCTTGGCCAGCAGGCCGGCAACCGTGCCCTTGCCCGAGCCGCTCGGCCCGTCGATGGTGATGACCGGTGCGTTGACGCTCATTGCTGCCCCTCCACGGCCACACGCATGCCAACCTGCTCGGCCAATGCGAGGAAGTTGGGGAACGAGGTAGCGACGTTGGCAGCGTCGTGGATACGGATCGGCGCACTGGCACGCAGCGAGGCAACGCTGAAGGCCATGGCGATGCGGTGGTCGCCGTGGCTGTGAACTTCACCGCCGCCGATGGTCTGGCCACCGTCGATGATGATGCCATCCGCCGTCGGTTCGACCTTGACGCCCAGGCTGGTGAGCCCGTCGGCCATCACTTGAATACGGTCGGACTCCTTCACTCGCAGCTCCTCGGCGCCGCGCAGCACGGTGCGCCCTTCGGCGCAGACGGCGGCGACGAACAGCACCGGGAATTCGTCGATGGCCAGCGGCACCAGATCCTCGGGAATCTCGATGCCCTTGAGTTTGGCGCCGCGCACGCGCAGGTCGGCCACTGGCTCGCCGCCGACTTCACGCTGGTTTTCCAGGCCGATGTCGCCGCCCATCAGGCGCAGGATCTCGATCACGCCGATACGGGTCGGGTTGATGCCGACGTGCTCGAGCAGCAGGTCAGAACCTTCGGCGATGGACGCCGCCACCAGAAAGAACGCCGCCGAGGAAATGTCCGCTGGCACTTCGATACGGGTGGCAGTCAGCTTACCGCCAGCCTGCAGGGAGGCAACCGGGCCGTTGGACTCGACGGCATAACCGAAGCCGCGCAGCATGCGCTCGGTGTGGTCGCGGGTCGGCGCCGGCTCGGTCACGGTGGTCACGCCTTCGGCGTACAGGCCGGCCAGCAGCAGGCAGGACTTAACCTGGGCACTGGCCATCGGCAAGGTGTAGGTCAGCGCCTTGAGCTTGCTGCCGCCACGGATGGTCAGCGGCGGGCGACCGTCCGGGCCGGTCTCGACCACTGCGCCCATTTCCCGCAGCGGATTGGCCACGCGGTTCATCGGGCGCTTGGACAGCGAGGCGTCGCCGGTCATGGTCACGTCGAACGGCTGGCCAGCCAGCAGGCCGGAAAGCAGGCGCATCGAAGTGCCGGAGTTGCCGACATAGATCGGGCCGGGTGGCGGCTTCAAGCCATGCAAGCCAACGCCGTGGATGGTCACGCGGCCGTGGTGCGGCCCTTCGATGACCACGCCCATGTCGCGAAAGGCCTGCAGGGTCGCCAGAGCATCTTCGCCCTCTAGGAAACCTTCAACCTCGGTCGTGCCCTCGGCCAGCGAGCCGAGCATGATCGAGCGGTGCGAAATGGACTTGTCGCCCGGTACGCGGATGCGGCCGACGACCTTGCCGCCAGGATTTGCCAGAAAAACCAAATCGTTCGAGTGCATAGCGTCCACATAGGCCCGGCGGGCCAGTATTTTGCTGAAATGTTCGCGGGCCACCCGGGCGCGGGTGAACACGCCCAACAGGTGATGCCCGTCCCCTGCGTCGACCGCGTCGCGCAAGGCGTCGAGGTCGTCGCGAAATACATCCAAGGTGCGCAGCACAGCTTCGCGGTTAGCGAGAAAGATGTCGTGCCACATGACCGGATCGCTGCCGGCGATTCTCGTGAAATCGCGGAAGCCGCCGGCGGCGTAGCGGAAGATTTCCAGATTTTCGTTGCGTTTGGCCAGCGAGTCGACCAGCCCGAAGGCCAGCAGGTGCGGCAGGTGGCTGGTGGCAGCGAGTACCTGGTCGTGGTGTTCGACCTGCATATGCTCGACATCGGCGCCCAGCTCGCGCCACAGCTGATCGACGCGCTGCAGCGCAACCGCATCGGTCTGCGCCAGCGGTGTGAGGATCACCTTGTGGCGCTTGAACAGCTCGCCATTGGCTGCCTCCACCCCGCTCTGCTCGGAGCCGGCTATCGGGTGGCCCGGCACGAAACGCGCCGGCACGCCGCCAAACATCGCCTCGGCAGCACGCACCACATTGCCTTTGGCGCTGCCTGCATCGGTAAGGATGGCATCGCCCAGATCCAGCTTCGCCAACTCAGCAAGTACCCGCTCCATGGCCAGGATAGGCACCGCCAGCATGATCACATCGGCGCCTACGCACGCGGCAGCCAACTGCTCTTCGCAGCGGTCGACCACGCCGAGTTCGACGGCCAGGCGCCGCGACTGGGCGTCCAGATCGACGCCCACCACCTCACGGCACACGCCACGGGCACGCAGGCCCTTGGCAAAGGAGCCGCCGATCAGCCCCAGACCAACGACGACCAGGCGCTCGACCAGCGGTTTCAAGGGTGCAGTGCGTTCAGTCACGCGTTCAGCACCTTGCGCAGCGCTTCCAGGAAGCGGGCGTTCTCGGCCGGCAAACCAATGGAAACACGCAGGTGATTAGGCATGCCGTAGCCGGCCACCGGGCGCACGATCACGCCTTCACGCAGCAGCCCCTGGTTGATCGCTGAGGTATCGCGGCCAAAGTCGATGGCCAGGAAGTTGGCCTTGGACGGAATCCAGCCCAGGCCCAGCTCGCGGCAGCCTTCTTGCAGTTGCAGCATGCCGGCGGTATTCACCTCACGGCTGCGCGCCAGGTACTCGGCATCGTCGAACGCCGCACAGGCGGCGGCCAGGGCGAAGCTGTTGACGTTGAACGGTTGGCGAACCCGGTTCAGCACGTCCGCCACTTCGGGCCGGCTCAAGCCGTAGCCGACACGCAGCGACGCCAGGCCGTAGGCCTTGGAGAAGGTGCGCGACACCAGCAGATTGGCGTGGTCGGCGAGGTAATCGATGCCGTTCGGCAACTCGTCGCCATCGGCGTATTCGATATAGGCCTCGTCCAGCACCACCAGCACGTTTTCCGGCACAGCGGCGAGGAAGTCGCGCAGGGCCTGCTTGCCGAACCAGGTGCCGGTGGGGTTGTTGGGGTTGGCGATGAACACCACGCGGGTGTTGGCATCGATGGCCGCCAGCATGGCCGGCAGGTCGTGACCGAAATTCACCGCCGGAACGACCTTGGCCTGGGCACCGACCGCCTGGGTGGCAATCGGGTAGACCGCGAACGCGTGCTCGCTGAACACCGCATTCAGGCCGGGCGCCAGGTAGGCACGGGCGACCAGCTCGAGAATGTCGTTGGAGCCATTGCCCAGGGTCACCTGGGCGGTGGTCACGCCGCAGCGCTCGGCCAGCAAGGTCTTGAGGCTGAAGCCGTTGCCGTCCGGGTAGCGGGTCAGCTCATCGAGTTCGGCGCGAATCGCCGCCAGCGCCTTGGGGCTCGGGCCGAGCGGGTTTTCGTTGCTGGCCAGCTTGACGATGCTCGCCGGGTCCATGTTCAGCTCGCGGGCCAACTCATCGACCGGCTTGCCAGGCACGTAGGGGGACAGTTTCTGCACGCCTGGCTGGGCCAGGGCAATGAAATCACAACTCATAAACAGGCCTCAGGCCGCAGGTCTCGGGTGACGAGCACAAGCCTGATTTTGCCTGTCGCCCGCAACCCGCGGCCTGGAGCCGCAGTTAAAGTACTGCCTTGGGATAGGAACCCAGCACCTTGAGTGCCACGGCTTCCTGATTGATTTTTTCCAGTACGTCCTTGATCAGCGGGTCGCGGTGGTGACCGACGAAATCGATGAAGAAGGCGTAGGTCCACTTGCCGCTGCGCGACGGGCGGGTTTCGATGCGGGTCAGGTCGATGCCGTTCTGATGGAAAGGCACCAGCAGCTCGTGCAGGGCACCGGGCTTGTTGCGCATCGAAACGATCACCGAGGTCTTGTCGTCGCCGGTGGGCGGCACTTCCTGGTTGCCGATGATCAGAAAGCGCGTGGAGTTGTCCGGGCGATCCTCGATCTTTTCCGCCAGACGGGTCAGGCCGTACAGGTTGGCCGCCATGTCACCGGCAATCGCCGCCGAATTCCACTCGCTCTTCACCCGGCGCGCCGCATCGGCGTTGCTGGAAACGGCCACGCGCTCGACGTTCGGGTAATGGGCATCCAGCCACTTGCGGCACTGGGCCAGAGACTGGGCATGAGAGTAGATGCGGGTGATGCGGTCGGTCTTGGTGGCATCGCCCACCAGCAGGTGATGGTGGATGCGCAGCTCCACCTCGCCGCAGATCACCAGATCGTGCTCGAGGAAGCTGTCGAGGGTGTGGTTGACCGCGCCCTCGGTGGAGTTTTCCACCGGCACCACGCCGAAGTTGACGGCGCCGGCCACCACTTCGCGGAACACTTCGTCGATCGCCGCCATCGGCTGGCTGATCACCGCGTGGCCGAAATGCTTCATCGCCGCCGCCTGGGAGAAGGTGCCTTCCGGCCCCAGGTAGGCGACCTTCAACGGATTCTCCAGGGCAAGGCAGGAGGACATGATCTCGCGGAACAGCCGCGCCATGTCTTCGTTGCCGAGCGGGCCGCGGTTGCGCTCCATCACCCGCTTGAGCACCTGCGCCTCACGCTCGGGGCGGTAGAACACCGGCACCTCGCCTTCGGCCAAAGTCGCCATTTTCACCCGAGCCACTTCCTCGGCGCAGCGCGCACGGTCACTGATCAGCTCGAGGATCTTCTCGTCCAGGCTGTCGATGCGCAGGCGCAGGGCCTGCAGGGCCTGGTCAGTATTGGCGTCGTTGCTCATCAGCCGTGCTCCTTCTCGAACTCCGCCATATAGGCGACCAGCGCCTCGACCGCATCCAGGCCCACGGCGTTATAGATGGAGGCGCGCATGCCGCCAACCGAACGGTGGCCCTTGAGATTGAGCAGGCCGCGGGCATCGGCGCCAGCCAGGAACGGCTTGTCGAGGCGTTCGTCAGCCAGGCGGAACGGCACGTTCATCCACGAGCGGGCATTCTTGGCGATCGGGTTGCTGTAGAACTCGCTGGAATCGATGACCTTGTACAGCAGGTCCTTCTTGGCCTTGTTGCGCTGCTCCATGGCGGCAACCCCGCCCTGCTCCTTGAGCCACTCGAAGACCAGGCCGGACAGGTACCAGCTGAAGGTCGCCGGAGTGTTGTACATCGAGCCGTTATCGGCGGCGATCTTGTAATTGAGCATGGTCGGGCAACTGCTGCGCGCGCGACCGAGCAGGTCTTCGCGGATGATCGCCACCACCAGGCCGCTGGGGCCGATGTTCTTCTGGGCGCCAGCGTAGATCAGGCCGAACTTGGAGATATCCACTTCACGGGACAGGATGTCCGAGGACATGTCGACCACCAGCGGAACGTCGCCCGCCTCGGGAATCCAGTCGAACTGCAGGCCGCCAATGGTTTCGTTGCTGGCGTAGTGCAGGTAGGCGGCGTTCTTGGACAGTTGCCACTCGTTCTGGCCAGGAATGGCGAAGTAATCGTAGGGCTTGGCGCTGGCGGCGACGTTGACGTTGCCGTAGCGACGCGCCTCGTCGATGCTCTTCTTCGACCAGATGCCGGTATCGATGTAATCCGCGGTGCCGTCTTCAGGCAGCAGATTGAGCGGGATTTCCGCGAACTGCTGACTGGCGCCACCCTGCAGGAACAGCACCTTGTAGTCGGAGGGAATGGTCAGCAGGTCGCGCAGATCCTGCTCGGCCTTTTCGGCGATGGCCACGTACTCGTCGCTGCGGTGGCTCATTTCCATGACGGAAAGGCCCTTCCCCTGCCAGTCGAGCAACTCGGCCTGGGCACGCTGCAGAACGGCTTCGGGAAGCGCGGCAGGGCCGGCGCAGAAATTAAAGGCTCGCTTGCTCACAATTCACTCTCGCTTGACTGTCTGGTTACAGCACTACAACTACCTGGCGAAATGCTGCCTGCAATGCCGTGACACTGCAGGCAGAGCGGCGCGTTTAGGCGTCGCGATCTTCTTCTGCTGGCTCGTCGCCCTCTGCTGCCGGCTCTTCGCCTGGGATGGCTTCATCGGTTTCGGCGACGACCACCGGATTGCCCTCTTCGTCCAGAACCTCTTCGAGGTCTTCCCCGGAAGGCTCCTGCACGCGCTCCAGGCCGACCAGTTTCTCGTCCTTGGCCAGCTTGATCAGGGTTACGCCCTGGGTGTTACGGCCGGAACTGGAAACTTCATCGACACGAGTACGCACCAGGGTGCCCTGGTCGGAAATCAGCATGATTTCCTCGCCGTCCTGCACCTGGATGGCGCCGATCAGTGGGCCATTACGCTCCTTGGTGATCATGCCGATCACGCCCTGGCCGCCACGGCCGCGACGCGGGAACTTGGACAGCGCGGTGCGCTTGCCAAAGCCACGCTCGGAGGCGGTGAGGATCTGCGCACCGGATTCCGGGATCAGCATGGAGATCAGGCGCTGATCCTTGCCGATACGCATGCCGCGGATACCACGGGCACCACGGCCCATGACACGCACCACGCTCTCGGCGAAACGAATCACCTTGCCGGCGCTGGAGAACAGCATCACTTCCTTGGAACCGTCGGTGATGGCAGCGGCAATCAGGGTGTCGCCTTCCTTCAGTTTCAGGGCGATCAGGCCGTTGGAGCGCGGACGGCTGAACTGCACCAGCGGGGTCTTCTTCACGGTGCCGGAGGCGGTGGCCATGAAGATGTAGGCGCCAGTCGGCTCGGCCACCAGCTCGGCGGTCTCACCTTCGACTTCTTCGACCTCGGCGACTTCGGCCACTTCTTCGGCTTCGACGATCTCGCCTTCGAGCACGGCGTCGTCGCTGTCGTCCACGTCATCGGCGCCGGCCTGCTGCTGCAGGGCCTCGAGGTCGATCTGCAGCATGGTGGTGATGTATTCACCCTCTTCCAGCGGCAGCAGGTTGACCAGCGGACGGCCGCGGGCGGCACGGGATGCTTCGGGAATTTCGTAGGTCTTGAGCCAGTACACCTTGCCCTTGCTGGAGAACAGCAGCAGCGTGGCGTGGCTGTTGGCGACCAGCAGGTGAGCGATGTAGTCCTCGTCCTTGATGCCGGTGGCCGACTTGCCCTTGCCGCCACGGCGCTGGGCCTGGTAGGCGGTCAGTGGCTGAGTCTTGGCATAACCGCCGTAGGAGATGGTCACCACGCGCTCTTCTTGCGGGATCATGTCACCCAGGGTCAGGTCCAGACGCGAATCGAGGATCTCGGTACGGCGCTTGTCGCCGAACTCGGCCTTGACCGCTTCCAGCTCCTCGCGAATCACTTCCATCAGGCGCTCGGCGCTGGTCAGGATGCGGATCAGCTCGCCGATCTGGTTGAGGATCTCCTGGTACTCGGCCAGCAGCTTCTCGTGCTCCAGACCGGTCAGGCGGTGCAGGCGCAGGTCGAGGATCGCCTGGGCCTGTTCCGGCGACAGGTAGTACTTGCCGTCACGCAGGCCGTATTGCGGATCGAGACCTTCCGGGCGGCAGGAGTCGGCACCGGCGCGCTCGACCATGGCTTCCACGGCGGTGGATTCCCAGGCGGTGGAAATCAGCGCCTCCTTGGCTTCCGATGGTGTCGGCGAGGCCTTGATCAGGGCGATCACCGGGTCGATGTTGGACAGCGCGACCGCCTGGCCTTCGAGGATGTGACCACGCTCACGGGCCTTGCGCAGCTCGAACACGGTACGCCGGGTGACCACCTCGCGGCGGTGCAGGATGAAAGCCTCGAGCATGTCCTTGAGGTTGAGGATCTTCGGCTGGCCGTCGATCAGTGCCACCACGTTGATGCCGAACACGCTCTGCATCTGGGTCTGGGCGTAGAGGTTGTTGAGGATCACCTCGGGCACTTCGCCGCGGCGCAGCTCGATGACCACGCGCATGCCGTCCTTGTCGGACTCGTCACGCAGCTCGGTGATGCCCTCGAGCTTCTTCTCCTTGACCAGCTCGGCGATCTTCTCGATCAGACGGGCCTTGTTCAGCTGGTACGGCAGCTCGGTGACGACGATCTGCTGGCGACCGCCGACCTTGTCGATGTCTTCGACTTCGGCGCGGGCACGGATGTAAATGCGCCCGCGGCCGGTGCGGTACGCTTCGACGATACCGGCGCGGCCGTTGATGATCCCTGCGGTGGGGAAATCCGGGCCGGGGATGTACTGCATCAGCTCATCGACGGTCAGTTCCGGGCTGTCGATCAGCGCCAGGCAGCCGTCGATCACTTCGCCCAGGTTGTGCGGCGGAATGTTGGTCGCCATGCCCACGGCGATACCGCTGGAACCGTTGACCAGCAGGTTGGGGATCTTGGTCGGCATGACCGCCGGGATCTGCTCGGTGCCGTCGTAGTTGGGCACCCAGTCGACGGTTTCCTTGTGCAGGTCGGCCAGCAGTTCGTGGGCCAGTTTGGTCATGCGCACTTCGGTGTATCGCATGGCCGCGGCGTTGTCGCCGTCCACCGAACCGAAGTTGCCCTGGCCGTCGACCAGCAGGTAGCGCAGCGAGAACGGCTGCGCCATCCGCACGATGGTGTCGTAAACGGCGGTATCACCGTGGGGGTGGTATTTACCAATGACGTCACCGACCACACGGGCGGATTTCTTGTAGGGCTTGTTCCAGTCGTTGCCCAGCTCGCTCATGGCGAACAGCACCCGGCGATGCACGGGCTTCAGGCCGTCGCGCGCATCCGGCAAAGCACGCCCGACGATCACGCTCATCGCGTAGTCGAGGTACGACTGTTTCAGTTCATCTTCGATGTTGACCGGGAGGATTTCTTTGGCCAGTTCGCCCATGAGTAGCCTGATTCCTTTTTTCTGATGAAACTCCGCCAGGCCCATATGGAGCCTGGCGAAGCGCGTCGCGATGGCATCAGGCCAGCGACGACTCACGACAAATCAATACGTTATGTCATGCATTCGAGCAGTGACGGCAGCCGCAGGCGGTGCCCCTGAAAACTGCCGGAGCTTACCACAAAGCGCGTCCCGCACCTATCCCCGCAGGCGCATGAACCGCGCGACTCAGTGCAGCCGCCTGCGGCACATCAACTGCGTGAGCTTGGCTGCGTCCGGGCGCTCGACCACGCCGCGCTCGGTGACCAGAAAATCCACCAGATCGGCCGGCGTCACGTCGTATTGCGGCGCTACCTCGTCAACCCCGTCGACTCGCTCGGTCCCGGCGTAAGCAAGCGGACCATCGCCAAGCTCGTGAAAATCCTCTTCGCCGCTCTCGGCCGCAAGGTCGATGACCGCGCTTGGCGCCACCACCATCAAGCGCACACCGTGGTGCATGGCCGCCACCGCCAGCTGGTAGGTACCGATCACCCCCAGCACATCGCCATTGGCGGCGATGCGCTCGGCGCCGACGACGGCCCAGGTCACGCCGCGCACCTTCATGACATGGGCCAGCGCCGCATCGGCACTCAGCGCCACGGCGATGCCCTCCTGGCTCAGCTCCCAGGCCGCCAGTCGGGCGCCCTGCAACTGCGGGCGGCTTTCGCCCAGGTAGCAGCGCTCCAGCAGGCCTTCGAGCTGCGCCGCGCGCACCACCCCGAGCGCCGTGCCGATGCCGCCACTGGCCAGCGCGCCGGCGCAGCCGATACTCAACAGGTTCTGCAGGTTGCCCTGAAAACCACGGATCAGCTCGACGCCCAACTGGGCCATGGCCAGGTTGGCCTCGCGGTCACGCTGTTGAGCGCCGCAGGCTTCGTCTTCCAGCACCGCAAGCGGTTGCGCGCCGGGCTTCATCAGCGCCAGGCGCTGGTGCATGGCCGCCAGCAGGCGCGCGCCCTCGGCAGCTGGCAAGCCGGCCGCGCACAAGGCATCGATATCGACCTGCAGTCCGGCCCGCCAATCACCACCTTCGGTCATGCGCTGCCGAGCACCCAGCACCAGCGCGTAACCACAGCAGATCTCCCTGGCAGCGGCACCCTGCAAAGCCCCACCGGCCAGCATAGTGGCGACCGCCGAGACCGTATGGCAGGCGTGCCAGACCTGCTCGCCGGGCAGGCGGCGTTGATCGAGTACGTGCAGCGCACCCTCGCGCCATACGAAACCCACGACCTGCTCGGCAGCCAGCAAACGCTCGCGCATCACCTACTCCATCCTAGAAAGCCGGCCAGTATACGCCCGGCGGGCAACTGGCGGCACGTCGCGCACCTTCAAGACCGCGGCATTCCTCTATAGACTCGGGGTTTTCGCTGACGGAACCTAGCCATGGCCGACGCCCCGCTCGACCTTTTACTGCTGCCCACCTGGCTGGTGCCGGTCGAGCCCGCCGGCGTGGTGCTGCATGATCACGGCCTGGGCATCAAGGACGGCAAGATCGCCTTGATCGCGCCGCGCGACGAAGCCCTGCGCCGTGGCGCGGCGGCGATCCGCGAGCTGCCCGGTCGCCTGCTCACACCGGGATTGGTCAATGCCCACGGTCATGCAGCCATGACCCTGTTTCGCGGCCTGGCCGACGACCTGCCGTTGATGACCTGGCTGGAAAAGCACATCTGGCCGGCGGAGGCCAAATGGGTCGATGAGCAGTTCGTCCAGGATGGCACCGAGCTGGCCATCGCCGAGCAGATAAAGAGCGGCATCAGCTGTTTCGCCGACATGTACTTCTTCCCGGAGATGGCCTGTGAGCGCGTACACGCCAGCGGCATGCGCGCGCAGATCAGCATTCCGGTGCTGGATTTCGCCATTCCCGGAGCCCGCGACGCCGACGAGGCGCTGCGCAAGGGCGTGACACTGTTCGACGACATGAAACATCACCCGCGTATCAGCGTCGCTTTCGGCCCCCACGCCCCCTACACGGTCAGCGATGCCAACCTGGAAAAGCTGCGTATCCTCGCCGAAGAGGTGGACGGCGGCATCCATATGCACGTGCAGGAAACCGCCTTCGAAGTGCAGCAGAGCCTGGAGCACTATGGCGAGCGCCCACTGGCGCGCCTGAATCGCCTGGGCCTGCTCGGCCCGCGCTTTCAGGCCGTGCACATGACGCAGATCGACGACGAAGACATCGCCCTGCTGGTGGCGACCAACAGCAGCGTGATCCACTGCCCGGAATCCAACCTCAAGCTGGCCAGCGGCTTCTGCCCGGTCGAGAAGCTCTGGCAGGCAGGGGTCAACGTCGCCGTCGGCACCGATGGCGCCGCCAGCAACAACGACCTCGACCTGCTTGGCGAAACCCGCACCGCCGCGCTGTTGGCCAAGGCCGTGGCGGGCTCGGCCAGCGCCCTGGACGCCCATCGCGCCCTGCGCATGGCGACCCTCAATGGCGCCCGCGCTCTGGGCCTGGATGGCGAGATCGGCTCGCTGGAGCTGGGCAAATCCGCCGACATCGTCGCCTTTGACCTGCGTGGCCTGGCCCAGCATCCGGTCTACGATGCCGTTTCGCAGCTGATCTACGCCACCTCGCGGGACTGCGTCGAGCACCTCTGGGTTGCCGGCAAGCCGCTGCTCGAAGATCGCCGGCTGACCCGCCTGGACGAGCAGCGCATCATCGCCACCACCCGGCAATGGGGGGCGAAAATAGCCGGGCGTCCGGCACATTGATCACAAAAGCCGGCAAATTGTCACACGGTAATGGCCAGTAATCCGTCACAGCCGCCGCGCAAAACTGGCAACATGGACGCCTATCGCGTCCTGTCATACGCATTCGCTTTATTCAGGGAAAACCATGAGCAACGTCGACCACGCTGAAATCGCCAAATTCGAAGCCCTCGCCCACCGCTGGTGGGACAAGGAAAGCGAGTTCAAGCCCTTGCACGAGATCAACCCGTTGCGCGTCAACTGGATTGACGAGCGCGCCGGTCTGGCCGGCAAGAAGGTGCTCGACGTCGGTTGTGGTGGCGGTATTCTCAGCGAAGCCATGGCACAGCGTGGCGCCACGGTCACCGGCATCGACATGGGTGAAGCGCCACTGGCGGTGGCGCGCCTGCACCAACTGGAATCGGGCGTGGAAGTCGATTACCGGCAGATCACCGCCGAAGCCATGGCTGAAGAGATGCCCGGCCAGTTCGATGTGGTCACCTGCCTAGAAATGCTCGAGCACGTTCCCGATCCCTCTTCGGTGATTCGCGCCTGCCAGAAGCTGGTCAAGCCCGGCGGCCAGGTGTTCTTCTCCACCATCAACCGCAACCCCAAGGCCTACCTGTTCGCCGTGATCGGTGCCGAATACATCCTGCGCCTGCTGCCGCGCGGCACCCATGATTTCAAGAAATTCATCCGCCCCTCGGAACTGGGCGCCTGGAGCCGCCAGGCCGGCCTCGAGGTCAAGGACATCATCGGCCTGACCTACAACCCGCTGACCAAGCACTACAAGCTGGCCAACGACGTAGACGTCAACTACATGGTGCACACCCGCAAGGCCGACTGATCGACCTGCCCTCGCCTCAGGCCGCCGAAACGGGCGGCCGCTGGGCCAGCGCCTGGATCCACCGCGCGTAGGCCTCGACCGCCAGCCCCACGTCCTCCACGGCCACCGCCTCGGCCGGGTTATGGCTGATGCCGCCAGCACAACGCACGAACAGCATGCCGACCGGCCAGCGTTCGGCCATGGCGATGGCGTCATGGCCAGCGCCACTGGGCAGCGACAGGCTGCGCCCCTGCACCTCACTCAACACCTGCGCCAGGCAAGCCTGCATGGCCGGATCGCAGCGGGTCGCCGAAATGCCGTAATACGGGTTGGCATGGAACTGCAGCCCGCGCTGCCAGGCAATCGCCTCGCCTTCACCGAGAAGCGCGTCGAGCAGCTCTGCCAGCACCAGATCCTCTGCCCCCCGCACATCCAGGGTCAACTCGACCTCGCCAGGGATGACATTGACCGCACCCGGGTGGCATTGCAGGCGGCCCACGGTGGCCACCAGTTGCGGGTTGTGCCGTTGCGTGAGCGCCTCGATGGCGACCATCCACTGCGCGGCTGCGGCCAGGGCATCCTGGCGATGCCCCATCGGCACCGTACCGGCATGACCGGCCTGACCGACGAAACGGCAATTGAGGCGACGCGCACCATTGATGGCGGTCACCACGCCCAGCGCCAGACTTTCGCGCTCCAGGCACGGCCCCTGTTCGATATGCAGTTCCAGATAGCCGGCAAAATCCTCGTCCCGGCGCTCGGCATCGGCGATCCTCACCGCGTCGAGGCCGAACTCCGCCAGTGCCTCGGCCACCGTAACGCCATTGGCATCGGCCTGATCGAGCCATGCTGGCGGCCAGTTGCCGATCAGGCCACGGCTGCCCAGCAGGGTAATACCGAAGCGCGTGCCCTCCTCGTCGGCGAACCCGACGATCTCGATGGCCAGCGGCAGGCGGATTCCCAGGTCATGAAAGCGCTGCACCACCTCGATGGCGGCGACCACGCCAAGCATACCGTCGTAGCGCCCGGCATTGCGCACGGTGTCCAGGTGCGAGCCGAGCAGCAACGCCTGGGCGCTGGCACGCTGGCCCTCATAGCGGCCGCAGATATTGCCGACGGCGTCCTGCCAGGTGCGCATGCCGGCCGCCTGCATCCACTCGCCCACCAGCGCATTGGCGCGCCGGTGTTCGGGCGACAGGTAGACCCGGGTCAGGCCCTCGGCGGATTCGCTGATCGCGGCCAATTCGTCGCAGCGCGCCATGACCCGCGCCGCGGCCAACTGATTGTCCAGGGCGCCCATCAGCCGCGCTCGCCATAGTGATCCCAGGCCGCCTGCATGGCCGCGCCCTGGGTGGTGCGCAGGCCAAGCCGGTTGAGCACCGCCTCCAGGGCGCTGAGGGTCTGCATCACGCAATCCTTGCGGGCGTTGTAGCCCATGGTGCCGATGCGCCAGATCTTGCCGGCCAACGGTCCGAACGAGGTGCCGATCTCGATGCCGAAGTCCTGCAGCAGGATCTGGCGCACCTGCTCGCCATGCACACCGTCGGGAATCACCACGCCCAGCACGTTGTTCATCTTGTGCTCGAGGTTGCCGAAGGTCTCCAGGCCCATGCCCTGAATGCCCTTGAGCAGCGCGTCGCCGTGCAGCTTGTGGCGCGCGATGGCGGCGTCCAGGCCCTCTTCGAGCAGCACACGGGCGCACTCACGGGCAGCGAACAGCGCCGAGGTGGCTTCGGTGTGATGATTGAGGCGCTCGGGGCCCCAGTAATCGAGGATCATGCCGAGGTCGAAATAGTTGGAGTAGATCATCTCGTCGTCGCCATCCCGGTGGGCAGCGGTGCGGATGCCGGCCTCCACATGGGCGCGGCGGCGAATCGCTTCCACCATGGGCTCGCTGAGAGTGATCGGCGCGGTACCGGATGGCCCGCCCAGGCACTTCTGCAGGCCGGCGGACACCGCATCCAGGCCCCAGGCATCGGCTTCCAGCGGGTTGCCGCCCAGGGAGGCGGTGGCGTCGGTATAGAACAGCACACCGTGGCGCCGGCAGATTTCGCCCAGCTCGGGCAGTGGCTGCAGCATGGTGGTCGAGGTGTCGCCCTGTACGGTCAGCAGCAGGCGCGGCTTGACCTGCTTGATCGCATCCTCGATCTGCTGCGCGTTGAACACTTCGCCCCAGGGCACTTCGATGCTGTGCACCTCGGCGCGGCAGCGTCGGGCGATCTCGCAGAGCAGATGGCCGAAGCGGCCGAATACCGGCACCAGCACCTTGTCGCCCGGGCGAATCGCCGACACCAGGATGGCCTCGATGCCGGCCCGCGAAGTGCCGTCGACCAGCAAGGTGGCGGCATTGGCGCTGCGGAACACGCCGCGATAGAGGGCCATCACTTCGTTCATGTAGCCAGTCATGGCCGGGTCGTACTGGCCGATCAACTGGCTGGACATGGCGCGCAGCACGCGCGGGTCGGCATTGATCGGGCCGGGGCCCATGAGCAGGCGCTGGGGCGGATTGACGGGCAGGAAAGTCGTGTTCATCTGCTGGTTCTCGTTCTGGTGACGCTCAGTTCAGTCCGCGTACGGACGAGATGAATTGCTTGAGTTCGGCGCTCTGCGGGTTGGCGAACAGCTCGCGACTGGGGCCCTGCTCCCATACCCGCCCCTGGTGCATGAACACCACGCGGTCGCCGACTTCCTGGGCGAAGTTCATTTCGTGGGTGACCAGGATCAGGGTCATGCCCTCCTTGGCCAGTTGCTCGAGCACCTTGAGCACCTCGCCGACCAGCTCCGGATCGAGCGCCGAGGTGATCTCGTCGCACAGCAGCACTTTGGGCGACATGGCCAGCGCCCGGGCAATGGCGACGCGCTGCTGCTGGCCGCCGGAGAGGCTTGCCGGATAGTAGTCCAGGCGATCACCCAGGCCCACCTTCTCGAGCATGCGCGCCGCCAGCTCACGGCACTCGGCATCGCTCTTCTTCAGCACGCGACGCGGCGCCAGCATGACGTTCTCGCGGGCGGTCATGTGCGGGAACAGGTTGAAGCTCTGGAACACCATGCCCACCGACCGGCTGATCTCCCGGGCCTGGGAATCGCGGTCGGTGACGGTCATGCCGGCGAGCTTGATGCTGCCGTCCTGATAGCCCTCCAGCCCATTGATGCAGCGCAGCAAGGTGCTTTTGCCCGAACCGCTGCGGCCGATGATCGACACCACCTCGCCCACCTCGATATCGAGATCGACCCCCTTGAGCACGTGGTTGTCGCCGTAGTACTTCTGTACCTGATCAATGGTGATGAGCGGCATTGAATTTCTTCTCCAGATACTGGCTGTAACGCGACAGCGGATAACACATCAGGAAGTAGCCCAGCGCCACCAGGCCGAACACCTTGAAGGGCTCGTAGGTGACGTTGTTGAGGATGGTGCCGGCCTTGGTCAACTCGACGAAACCGATGATCGACGCCAGCGCCGTGCCCTTGACCACCTGCACGGCGAAGCCCACGGTCGGCGCGATGCCGATGCGCAGCGCCTGGGGCAGGATGACGCGAAACAGGCTCTGCCCGAAATCCAGGCCCAGGCAACGGCAGGCTTCCCACTGGCCCTTGGGCAAGGCGCGGATGCTGCCGTGCCAGATATCCATCAGGAACGCACTGGTATAGAGGGTCAGCGCCAGCGAGGCTGCGGTCCAGGGCGACACGTCGATGCCCAGCAAGGCCACGCCGAAGAACGCCAGGAACAGTTGCATCAGCAGCGGCGTGCCCTGGAACAACTCGGTGTAGCCGCGAACCAGCCAGTGCGGCCAGGCCCGCTTGGACAAGCGCGCCATGACCAGCGGAATGGCCACCAGGGTGCCGCCGATGAAGGCCGTGAGCGACAACAGCACGGTCCAGCGCGCGGCCAGCAGCAGGTTGCGCAGGATGTCCCAGTCGGTAAAGGTGGTCATCATGGCTGCTCTCCAAACCACTTGCGCCCGACCGCCAGCAGCAACTGGCGCATGGCGATGGACAGCGCCAGGTACATCAGGGTGGTCACCAGGTAAACCTCGAAGCTCAGGAAGGTACGTGACTGGATCAGGTTGGCGGCGAAGGTCAGTTCCTCATGGGAAACCTGGGAAACCACCGACGAGCCAAGCATCACGATGATGCACTGGCTGACCAGCGCCGGATAAATGCGCTTCAGCGACGGCGGCAACACCACCCGGACGAAGGTTTGCGTGCGGCTCAGGCCCAGCACGCGGCCGGCCTCCCACTGGCCACGGGGCGTGACCTGGATACCGGCGCGGATGATCTCGGTGCTGTAGGCCCCCAGGTTGATCAGCATGGCCAGCAACGCCGCCTCGCCCGCCGTCAGCTTCACCCCCAGGTTCGGCAGACCGAAGACGATGAAGAACAGCTGCACCACGAACGGCGTGTTGCGGATCAGCTCGACGTAGACGCCCCAGAGGCGACCGAGCATGCTCGGCCGGCCGCTGCGCAGGGCCGCGCCAAGAATGCCCAGGGCCACACCGCCCACGGTCGCCATCACCGTGAGCTGGATGGTCACCCACAGGCCGGAGAGCAGCTCCGGCCAGTAGGGCCACAGGGCGGAAAAATTCAGCTGCGCCATCATCGTCAGCCCTTACGCGCCCAGGTTCGACGGCAGCGGCGCCTTCAGCCATTGTTCGGACAGGCCATTGAGGGTGCCATCGGCCTTGGCCTGCTCGATCAGCGCGTCGACCCTGGCTTTCAGCGCCGCTTCGCCCTTGCGCAGGCCGATGTAGCAGGGCGAATCCTTGAGCATGAATTTGGCGACGGGCGCGCGGGCAGCGTTCTGGCGCTCGATGGCGGCGACCACCAGGTTGCCGGTGGCAACGAACTCCACCTGCCCGGACAGGTAGGCCGACAGGGTCGTGTTGTTGTCTTCGTAGCGCTTGACCTGGGCACCTGCGGGCGCCACTTCGGTGAGCACCATGTCCTCGACGGCGCCACGGGTCACGCCAATCGACTTGCCGACCAACGCTTCGGCATTCTCCAGGGTGCTGTCCTTGGCGCCGAATACACCGAGAAAGAACGGTGCGTAGGCCGTACTGAAATCGATCACCTGCTCACGCTCGGCGTTCTTGCCCAGGCTGGAAATCACCAGATCGACCTTGTCAGTCTGCAGATAAGGCACACGGTTGGCGCTGGTGACCGGCACCAGTTGCAACTTAAGTTTCATCTCCTTGGCCAGGTACCTGGCCATGTCGATGTCGTACCCCTGAGGCTGCAGATCGGTGCCCACGGAACCAAAGGGTGGGAAGTCCTGTGGCACGGCGATACGGATCACGCCGCGTTTTTCGATCTCTTGCAACTGGTCGGCCAGCGCAGTGGTGGCCTGGGTCAGCAGCAGGCCTGCGGTCAGTAGTGCGATCAATGCCTTCATCGGCTTCACCCCATCATCGTCAGTCATGAAACGAAAGATTCTTAATATTCGGATCTGCAACCAACGTGCCATGGCGTTTTCTGGCCATGTTTTTTCGGAAAACCAGTTGAATGCTGCCTTGCAAGCCAGTAACAGCGGGGGCCTAGAACCCGGAACTACGACTTCCAATGCGCGCTGACGAGGCGAAACCCCCGAATCAAGCGCCACAAAAAAGGGCGCCACCTGGCGCCCTTGCGTTTTCGCGCACCACGAAAGCGCACTAACGCTGTTCCAGCTCGTCCAGTTGCCCATACAACTCGGCGATCTGATGAATGCGCTGGCGGCCACGGGCCAGCTGCTCGTGCAACAGCGCGTTGACCAGCAGGTTGATCAGGCTATTGGCACTGGCGTAGCTGTCGAATGCCGACACGCTGTCCAGTGGCGCGCACAGATGCCAGCGCGCCAGTTCGATGATGCCCCGGGCCTGGGGTTCGCAGATCACCAGGGTCGGCACCTGCTGTGCCTGCAGCACGTGCAGAAGCGGGCGGATGATCCGCGGGCGGCGCCTGAATCCGAGCACCACCACCATGTCTTCGGCGGTCAGCTCGACCAGCTCCTCGGCCAATGTCTGCCCTGGCTGGGGCAGCACCTGGACGCCACTGCGCACCTGCAGCAACTGCTGGCGCAGGTGCAGGGCCACGGGAAAGGCATTGCGCATGCCGACGACGAAAACCCGCTTGCTGCTGCCCAGCGCCTGCACCACTTCACCGAACTGCTCGGCGTCGATGGCATTCACCCACTGGGCAAGGTTGGCCATCTCCTGCTTGTAATGGCGGGCCAGCAAGGTGTTGCCCTGCACTACGTCGCGACTGTCGGCCACCGGCATGCCGCTATGGCGCAGGCTGCGCTGCTCCTCGCGCATGTCCTTGTACTTCTCGTAGCCCAGGCGCTTGAACAACCGGCTGACGGTGGCCTTGGAGACCCCGGCGAGCCGGGCCAGCTCGGCGCTGTTGTAGCTGACCAGGTCGTCATAGTGGTCGAGTACGAAGTCAGCAATACGCTGCTCCTGGGGCGCAAGCTGGGAATAGTGGCTGCGCAAACGTTCATCGAGTCGAGTCATGGCGGCGCCTTGTAACTTTCGTTTCATTCAGTCGATGATATAGGAAGTCACCTGCCAGCCTGAAGTCGCCGCGCAGAAATTCATCGCCCCGCACCCGAGGTGCCAAGCCGCCACCTTCGCAAGGAGATCACCATGCCCCCGATCACGCTCGACTGGGCCGCCTATGTCGCCCAGATGGAACAGGTTCTGGCCCTGGAGCTGGACGACGCACGTCGCCACGAACTGCTGACCCAGTTCAGCCGCATCGCCGCGATGGCAGCGCCGCTGATGGAATTCACGCTCGATGACCGACTGGAAGTCGCCGGGGTATACCAGGCATGAATCCCGCCCTGCTTTCCATCAGCGAACTCAGAAAGGCCCTGGCGGCCGGCGAACTCAGCGCCGGGGAAATCACCGAGCACAGCCTGGCAGCCATCGAGCGCCAGAATCCGGCGATCAACGCCTGGACGCAGATCACCGGGCAGCGCATGCGCGACGAGGCCGAGCGGCTGGATCGCCAGCGACGGGAAGGCTCGTCCCTGCCGCCATTGGCAGCGGTGCCCTATGCAGTGAAGAACCTGTTCGACGTCGCCGGCTATTCGACCCTGGCCGGCGCGCGGCTGTTCCAGAACCGACCGCCCGCGCAGGCCGACGCCTGGGCCGTGCGCCAGCTGTCAGCCAGCGGCGCCCTGCTCTCGGGCATGCTCAACATGGATGCCTATGCCTATGGCTTCACTACGGAAAACACCCATTTCGGCGCGACCCGCAACCCCCATGACCTGTCGCGCATTGCCGGCGGCTCCTCCGGCGGCTCGGCAGCGGCAGTCGCCGCCGGGCTGGTGACTTTCTCCCTGGGCAGCGACACCAACGGTTCGATTCGCGTACCGGCCTCGCTGTGCGGGATCTTCGGGCTCAAGCCCACCTTTGGCCGGCTGGCGCGCAGCGGCTCGCATCCCTTCGTGGGCAGTCTCGATCATATCGGGCCGCTGGCGCGCAGCACCGCCGACCTCGCCGCGGTGTACGACGCGCTGCAAGGGCATGATCCTGCAGACGGTTTTCAGGCCAGCCAGCCCACGCAAGCGGTATCGGCGCTCCTCGAGCAGGGTCTGGGCGGCCTGCGCGTTGGCGTACTGGGCGGCTACTTCCAGCAGTGGTGCGACGACAGCGCCCGCGATGCCGTAGCCCGGGCCGCCAAGGCCCTGAACGCCAGCGAAGAAATCACCCTGGCGGACGCCGAGCTGGCCCGCACCTCGGCGTTCATCATCAGCGCCAGCGAGGGCGGCAACACCTACCTGCCGGCGCTGCGTAACTCACCGGAAGTCTTCGAGCCGCTGTCGCGCGAACGGCTGCTGGCCGGCGCGATGATTCCCGCCGCCTGGTACGTCCAGGCCCAGCGCTTCCGGCGTCACTTCCAGCAGCAGGTACTGCCGCTGTTCAATGGCATCGATGTGCTGATCGCCCCCGCGACGCCCACCAGCGCGACGCCCATTGGCCAGGAAACCCTGCGCCTCAATGGCGTCGACCTGCCCACCCGCGCCAGCATGGGCATGCTGGCGCAGCCGATTTCCTTTCTCGGCCTGCCGGTGGTCAGCGCGCCGCTGCGCACAGCCGCCGGCCTGCCGATTGGCGTGCAACTGATCGCCGCGCCATTTCGCGAAGACGCATGCCTGCGTGCTGCCGCAGCCTTGGAGCGCATGGGCATCGCGCAAGTCCAAGCCGTGAATCTGGAGTGAAGCCATGAACCCTGAACAACTGGACCTGCCCGCCGTGCAGGCAGAAGTCACCGCTGCCTTCCAGCGCTACGAACAGGCGTTGATCAGCAATGATATCGCCGTGCTCGACGAGCTGTTCTGGCACGACCCGCGCACGGTTCGCCTGGGAGCCGCCGAGAACCTCTACGGGATCGACGAGGTCCGTGCATTCCGAGCCGCGCGACCAGCCGCCGGCCTGCACCGCGAATTGCGCAATACGGTGATCACCACCTACGGCGAGGACTTCGCCGTATGCAGCACCGAGTTCACCCGCGAAGGCAGCCAGCGCATCGGCCGCCAGCAGCAGAGCTGGGTAAGACTGGACGGCCAGTGGCGCATCGTCGCCGCCCAGGTCAGCCTGATGAGCTGAGCGGCTGCACACTGCGACAAACTGACATACAGTAGGAGCACCTGTGCCGCCCCATCGGGCGCCGTAAACTGGCAACATGCGCTTCATGACCGTTGCCCAATCCAGTGCGGGCACACGCCAACGCTAGACTCGAACTCCAAGGAGGCCTGATGCGCTTGCGCGCGGTTCTTTTCGACATGGATGGCACGCTGCTCGACAGCGCGCCGGACTTCATCGCCATCTGCCAGGCCATGCGCGCCGAACGCGGGCTACCGCCGGTGGAAGAAAAGCTGATTCGTGACCACGTATCGGGCGGCGCGAGGGCGATGATCATCAACGCCTTCGATATCGACCCGATGAATCCGGGCTTCGAAGCCCTGCGCCTGGAGTTTCTCGAGCGTTATCAGGAGCACTGCGCGGTGCTGACCCGCCCCTACGACGGTATCGAAGCGCTGCTCGAGGATATCGAACGGGCCAGGCTGATCTGGGGCGTGGTGACCAACAAGCCACTGCGCTTCGCCGAGCCGATCATGCAGCGCCTGGGGCTGGCCGAGCGCTCCTCGATCCTGATCTGCCCGGATCACGTGACCCGCAGCAAGCCAGACCCCGAACCGATGATCCTGGCCTGCTCGACCCTCAAGCTCGACCCCGCCAGCGTGCTGTTCGTCGGCGACGACCTGCGCGACATCGAATCCGGCCGCGACGCCGGCACCAAGACCGCGGCGGTCACCTACGGCTATATCCATCCCGACGACAACCCTCGCCACTGGGGCGCCGACGTGGTCATCGACCATCCGCTGGAACTGCGCCAGGTGCTCGATCAGGCGTTGTGCAGCTGCTGAGTCGTCGCCGTCCTCCTGGCGGCTGCCGGTGCTTCCCAAGTGTCCATGAGCCCGGATAAGCCTGCTGTGTCAGTGGCGGGCTTCACCTAATGCAACATTTGAAATCAAGGATCTTCCATGTTCGATTACAGCGCCCGCCCCGACCTGCTCAAGGATCGCGTGATCCTGGTGACTGGCGCCGGACGAGGTATTGGTGCGACTGCCGCCCGCACCTACGCGGCCCACGGCGCCAGCGTGCTGCTGCTGGGCAAGAGCGAAGAGAACCTGGCGCGCACCTATGACGCCATCGAGCAAGCCGGCCACCCACAGCCGGTGGTGATTCCGTTCGACCTGGAAAACGCGCTGCCGCACCAGTACAACGAGCTGGCGGCGATGATCGAAAAGGAGTTCGGCAAACTCGACGGCCTGTTGCACAACGCTTCGATCATTGGCCCGCGCACGCCGCTGGAGCAGTTGTCCGGGGAAAACTTCATGCGCGTCATGCAGGTCAACGTCAACGCCATGTTCATGCTCACCAGTACGCTGCTGCCGCTGCTCAAGCTGTCCGCCGATGCCTCGGTGGTGTTCACCTCCAGCAGCGTCGGTCGCAAGGGCCGCGCCTACTGGGGCGCCTACGCGGTGTCGAAGTTCGCCACGGAAGGCTTGATGCAGGTGATGGCCGACGAAGTCGAAGGCATCACGACCATTCGCGCCAACAGCGTCAACCCGGGCGGTACCCGTACCGACATGCGCGCCCAGGCCTATCCAGGCGAGGATCCGCAGACCAGGCCGACGCCGGAGGCCATCATGCCGGTTTACCTGTACCTCATGGGTCCCGATAGCCAGGGCATCAACGGGCAGGCATTCGACGCCCAGTAAGCGATGCAGAAGTGGCGCATTGCAGGGCTACCCCGGCATTTCTCATCCTGCGGCGGCTGCGACATTAAATTGTCACGGCCACTGATAAAAGCGGCAATTGCTTGCCGTGATTCTGGCGGCCGATTGCCATCAGTGGCGCTCTGCCTGCATCCAGTCGTCGCAACCCATTGAACCTCAAGGCTTTCAGAACAGCCTAAAAGACTGGCACGAAAATAGCTCTGTAGCTCAGAAGCTGCAATGAAGCGCCAGAGGTTCTCAAAATGGTTCCACCTAGCCAGAAAAACACGATCGATTTCGACGCTGCCAAACTGCAGCGCCTCGGTTTCTCATCTCGCAAAAAAGAGCAGACCCGCCCGGTCAGCCTGGCGCAACTGCGCCAGCGCCTCGGCCTGGAACTGCAGACCAGTCTGGATGCCGAGCGCATCCTGAACATGTTCTATCGCGAGCTGCAGCACCTGGTGGCGGTGGATTCGCTGGGCTATCAACACCTGAGCAGCGACCTGCGCCTGGATATTGGCCAGCCCGCCAATCACTCGGCCACCTACCGCCTCAGCCACGAAAGCGAGTACCTGGGCGAGCTGACCTTCCGGCGCCGCCAGCGCTTCTCCGACCAGGAGCTTGCGCAACTGGAATCGCTGCTGGCCAGCCTCATGTATCCGCTGCGCAACGCCCTGCTCTACCGAGTGGCGATTCAGAGCGCGCTGCGTGACCCGCTGACCAACACCGGGAACCGCGTCGCCATGGATCAGATGCTCAGCCGCGAGATCGATCTGGCGCGCCGCAACTGCCAGCCTTTATCGCTGTTGATGCTGGATATCGACCACTTCAAGGGCATCAACGACGAACATGGCCACAGCGCTGGTGATGAAGTGCTGAAGGCCGTCGCCAGTACCCTTAAGGATCAGCTGCGCAACATCGACATGGTCTTCCGCTATGGCGGCGAGGAGTTCCTGGTGCTGCTGTCCGGCACGCCACGCGAGGGCGCCCAGCTGGTGGGCGAGCGACTGCGTGAGGCCGTACAGGGCTTACAGTGCGTAGCCCAGGGCAAACCAGTGAAGATGTCCATCAGCCTGGGCTGCGCCACGCTGGAGGCCGGAGAGTCGGCGGACAGCCTGCTTCAGCGCGCCGACAAGGCGCTTTACAGCGCCAAACGCGATGGCCGCAACCGCCTCGCCATAGCCGGCTGATAAACGCGCACGCCCAATGCAAAAGGGCCCCATCCGTGAGGATTGGGGCCCTTTTTTCTATGCCTGGCTCGAGGCTGTCACTGCGGCTTGCGACTGCCACGGCCAAAACCTGGGCGCTGGCCATCGCCGGCCGGGCGGCTGCGCCGCTTATCGCCATCGGCCGGCTTGCGCGGCCCGCGCTCGCTCGACTCGCCCCGCGGTTTGCCAGGCTTCTTGCCCACATCACGGGGGCGTTCGGCAACCGGGGTACCCCGATTCGCTTCGCCACGTGGCGGGCGCGGTGCCCGAGCTGGACGCTCGCCCGACTCTTCACGGGAGCCGCGCCCACTGCCCGAACTCGGCGCAGTGCTGCCAACTGCAGGTCGCAGGGCGCGGCCCGGTCGCTCGCCGCGACCAACCGGCTTGGCCGCCTTGCGCTGCAGGCGATCGAGCTTGTCGCGGGTCTTTTCCTTCATTTCCGGCAGGGCGACCGGCTTGAGGCCAACCTCTTCGCTGAGAATGTCGACTTCGCGCTGGCCCATTTCCCGCCAGCGGCCCATCGGCAGGTCGGAAGTCATGAATACCGGGCCGAAACGCACGCGCTTCAGGCGGCTGACCACCAGGCCCTGGGATTCCCACAGACGGCGTACTTCGCGGTTACGACCTTCCATGACCACGCAGTGGTACCAGTGGTTGAAACCTTCACCGCCGGGTGCTTCCTTGATGTCGGTGAACTTGGCCGGGCCGTCTTCGAGCATCACCCCCGCCTTGAGGCGCTCGATCATCTCTTCGTCGACTTCGCCACGTACGCGCACCGCGTACTCGCGGTCCATCTGGTAGGACGGGTGCATCAGGCGGTTGGCCAGCTCACCATCGGTGGTGAACATCAGCAGGCCGGTAGTGTTGATGTCCAGGCGGCCGATGTTGATCCAGCGACCCTCTTTCGGGCGCGGCAGGCGGTCGAACACCGTCGGCCGACCTTCCGGGTCGTCACGGGTGCAGATCTCGCCATCGGGCTTGTTGTAGATCAGCACACGGCGCACGGTCTCGGCGGCTTCTTCGCGGCGCAGCACGCGGCCGTCGATGGCGATGGCGTCATGCAGGTCGACGCGCTGGCCGAGCGATGCATCCTTGCCGTTGACCTTGACGCGGCCAGCCGCGATCCAGGCTTCGATTTCCCGACGCGAGGCCAGGCCCATGCGCGCCAGGACTTTCTGCAGTTTTTCGCCAGCGGGGCTGTATTCTTCGGTTTCACTCATCTGGGCACCTCCCGGTGTTTTCTGGTGATGGGACGATCAAGTCGTCGAAGGGGCGCGCATCATACGCGTATAAGGTGTGCAGCGCACCTGGCAGCAGAGCATAGTTGCGACTGACGGGGTCTCGCGACCATCTGTCGGCAAGCGCCGCAATCAACGCTTGCAACGTGCCTTCGAGCCCATGGCCAGCAGGCGCATGTCCGCCTCGGCGGCGACCAGGCGCTGCTCGGCCTTGTCGAGTTTCTTCCAGGCCTTGATTTCCGCCTTGCTGCGCCCGCAACCGAGGCAGATGCCGTCATCGAATTTGCAGACGCTGATGCAGGGGTCTTTCATTCATTAAGTCTCTTCGCGCTCGCTGCCGGACGGGTCATCCGCAGCGTTAGAGACCGTTTCCGGCTCCCCATGGTTCGACTCATCGCCAGCGCGCGCCAGATCGTCGAAGTCGGTTTTCAGGCCCTGTTCCATGGCGTCCAGCTCGGCCAGCAGCGAGCCGAAGCTGGTCTCGGCCTTGGCCTGAGCGTCGGTTTCGGGCTCGCCGTCGTCATCCGCCAGGGCCAGATCGGCGCGCGCCTGCAGGCTCTGCGGCACCGCCGGGTCATCGTCGTCCTGGGCCAGCACCGGCTCGGGCTCCAGCTCGCGCAACGCGGCCAGCGGCGGCAACTCGTCGAGGTTCTTCAGGTTGAAGTGATCGAGAAAGCCCTTGGTGGTGGCGAACATGGCTGGCCGCCCGGGCACGTCGCGATAGCCGACCACGCGAATCCACTCGCGCTCCTGCAGGGTCTTGACGATCTGGCTGTTGACCGCCACGCCGCGGATCTCTTCGATTTCACCCCGGGTGATCGGCTGACGATAGGCGATCAGCGCGAGGGTCTCGAGCATCGCCCGGGAGTAACGCTGCGGGCGCTCCTCCCAGAGCCGACCGACCCAGGGCGAAAAGCTGTCGCGAATCTGCAGGCGGTAACCGGAGGCCACCTCCTTGAGCTCGAACGCCCGCCCTTTGCAACTGCCGCCGAGAATCGCCAACGCCTTGCGAAACACATCTGCCTCGGGGCGCTCGGCCTCCTCGAACAGCTCCATGATCCGCTCGAACGACAGCGGCTTGCCGGAGGCCAGCAGCAGGCCTTCGAGCAAGGTGGAAAGTTGCTTGGGATCGGACAGGTTCATCGTCTGGGCAGGGTCTGCTTGGGGCTGGGCGGCGCCAGCTTAACAAATCAGCGCGCGCCATGCCGTCACGGGTTGACGACCTCGCTCGCCGCGATGATCTCGGCCACCAGCACTGGCCCGGGCCCCTGCAGGTAGTACTCGGCCTCGGCGGGCTCGCGCAAACGCATGAACTCGCTTTCACCGATCTGCATGGTGTGCCCCGCCTCCATCTGCGCACCGCTCTGAATCAGGTAACCGAGCACATTATTGAAGATGTCCATGTAACGCTGGCCTTCATGGTGACCGGCAGCCAGCGCGGCGAAATCCGGTAGACCGAAGGCCTCGCTGCCATAGGTACGCATCCACACACCCTGCACACCCTCGACCTGATACTTCACGAAGCCGCAGTACAGCATGGTCAGTGGCAGGTCACGGAGAATCTCCAGGCTGTGCTCGCCCATGTCCTCATCAGCGAACACGGCAGCCGGCAAGGAGGTGCGCGCGGTCTCGTTGAGCACCGCCAGCGCACCGAAACCGGCCAGGGCACCGGCAACGGCAGCCAGGGCGACATATTGCTCCAGCGGATCGGTTTCATGGCCCGCGTAGTACAGCAACATATGGCTGGCCTGCTGGCGTACCTCGTCCTTGAGCTGTTGCGGGTAGTGCGCCGGGGCGACGCAGTTTTCCAGAGCGTCAGCAGGAAAAGGATGATCGAAACCGACCATTTTCACTACATGGCGACCCCAGCCGGCCAGGGCGAAGAACGCTTCGACCTCGTCTGAAATATCGCAGCGCGCAGCAACCATGCTCGGATGGTAGCGACGCAGGGCCGCGGTCAGTTGCGACTCGCCGATATCGAGACGCTGGCCGAACACGATCTGCAGGCTCGGCGGGTTCTCGATGTCCGGCTTGGCCACCAGTTCGCTGGTGTCGGTATTGGCGGCGTCCTGACGGCCGAAGAAGCGCGAGAAAAGACTCATTGAATCGTCCTGATTAATGGGTAGGAAAACGACGAAAAGTAGGAGGCGAATACTGCGACTCAGTTCTCGGGCGCCAGTTCCTCGACGCCCTGCTCGCTGCGCAGGCGTACATGTACGGCGGCGAAGGCCTCGTTCTGCACCAGCTCGACCAGTGATTCCTTGACCAGTTCGAGAATCGCCATGAAGGTTACCACCACCCCAAGGCGCCCCTCCTCGGCGGTGAACAGCTGCACAAAGGGCACGAAGGCACCGTCCTTGAGGCGGTCGAGCACGTCGCCCATACGCTCGCGTGTGGACAGCGCCTCGCGGCTGACCTGGTGGCTTTCGAACATGTCGGCGCGGCGCAGCACCTCGGCCATGGACACCAGCAGCTCCTGCAGCTCGACCGTCGGCAACAGCTTGCGCGCCCGCGCCTCGGGCGCCTCGACCCGCGGCACGATCAAGTCGCGGCCCACCCGCGGCAGGGCGTCGATGCCTTCGGCAGCCGCCTTGAAGCGCTCGTACTCGAGCAGCCGGCGAATCAGCTCGGCACGGGGGTCGTCTTCCTCCTCCTCGGCTGCGGCCGAGCGCGGCAGGAGCATGCGCGACTTGATCTCGGCGAGCATGGCCGCCATCACCAGGTACTCGGCCGCCAGCTCCAGGCGAACGCTGTGCATCAGCTCGACATAGCCCATGTACTGGCGGGTGATTTCCGCCACGGGGATGTCCAGGACGTCGATGTTCTGTTTGCGGATCAGATAGAGCAGCAAGTCCAGCGGCCCCTCGAAGGCTTCGAGAAACACCTCCAGGGCGTCCGGCGGAATATACAAATCCACCGGCAGCTCGGTGAGCGCCTCGCCATACACCATGGCGAACGGCAGCTCCTGCTGGGCACCGGCCTGGCTGTCGAGGGTCTCGGTCACGGTGGTCATCGAGTCAGCGCGACTCGAAGGGTGATGGATCGCCGCAACCCACGCGGATCACCTCAGGCTCATCATCTATCAAGCCGATGACGGTGGAAGCCTCGAGGCCACCGAAGCCGCCATCGATGACCAGATCCACCTGGTGTTCGAGCGCCTGGCGCATCTCGTAGGGATCGCTCATCGGCAGATCCTCGCCGGGCAGGATCAGGCTGACGCTCATCATCGGCTCACCCAGCTCTTCGAGCAGCGCCGCGGCGATCGCATGGCTGGGCACCCGCAGGCCGATGGTGCGGCGCTTGGGGTGCAGCAGCATGCGCGGCACTTCGCGCGTGGCATTGAGTATGAAGGTGTATGGGCCCGGGGTGTGGTTCTTCAGCAGGCGAAAGGCCGCGGTATCGACCTTGGCGAAGGTGCTGAGTTGCGACAGGTCGCGGCACACCAGGGTGAAGTTGTGCTTGTCATCGAGCTGGCGCAGGCGGCGAATGCGCTCCATGGCGTTCTTGGCGCCCATCTGGCAGCCCACCGCGTAGGACGAGTCGGTCGGATAGACCACCACGCCACCATTGCGGATGATATCGACCGCCTGCTTGATCAGACGGGCCTGGGGACTCTCCGGGTGTATCTGAAAAAACTGGCTCATGACTAGCAACTCTCAAACGGCGTGGTACGAGGGCGCGCAGCCGAAACGCGTCCATAACGGGCAAAGATCATCGGGCAAAGGCCGGTACAAACCCAGCTCCGACCAGTCGCCTGGCGCGTGAAAATCGCTGCCGACACTGGCCAGCAGGCCGAACTCGCGCGCCAGGATCGCCAGGCCACCGACCTGCTCGGCCGGCTGCATGCCGTTGACGACCTCCAGCGCATGGCCGCCGGCCGCGGCGAAAGCCGCCACCAGCTTGCGGCGCTTGCTGCGCGTGAAGTCGTACTGCCAGGGGTGCGCGAGGCTGATCCATGCGTTGGACTGGCGCAGCGTCTCGAGCGTTTCATCTAACGTCGGCCAGTGCTGCTTCACGTCACCGAGCTTGCCGGAGCCCAGCCATTTGCGAAAGGCATCGGCGCGATCCTTGACGAAACCGCCACGCACCAGGAACTCGGCAAAATGCGGCCGCGCCGGTGCGTTGCCGCTTTCACCCTGGGCCTGCTGGATCGCCCGCGCACCTTCCAGGGCGCCCGCCATACCCTTGAGCGCCAGGCGCCGGGAAATCTCCTCGGCGCGCAGCCAGCGCCCCTGGTGCAGGTTGGCAATGGCCTGGCGCAGGGCCGGCGCGTCGCGGTCGAAGGCATACCCAAGCACGTGGATGGTCGCGCCGCCCCAGGTACAGGACAGTTCGATGCCATTGACCAACTGCATACCCAGCTGGCTCGCCGCCGCGCCGGCCTCATCGAGCCCCTCGAGGGTGTCGTGGTCGGTCAGCGCCAGCATTTCTACGCCACGCCCGTGGGCTCGCGCGACCACCTCGGCAGGCGGCAGGGCGCCATCCGAAGCGGTGCTGTGGCAATGAAGATCAACCTGCATAAGGGGCGCTTTCCCGACGATTCATGTTTGTTATTATGCCGCGGCTGGCAGATTCTTGCTGGCCATCCCGCGCTCCTCCTGCGCTTTTCTCGCGGTTCACCGCCTGGCCCACAAGGATCGACATGCTCTACGCCATCACCGCCACCGACGTGGAAAACTCCCTCGAGCTGCGCCTCTCCGTTCGCCCTGCACACCTGGCTCGCCTGGAACAGCTGAAAACCGAAGGGCGCCTGATGCTGGCCGGCCCCAACCCGGCCATCGACAGCAACGATCCGGGTCCGGCGGGTTTCACCGGCAGCCTGATCGTCGCCGAGTTCGAGTCGCTGGAAGCCGCCAAGACCTGGGCCGACGCCGATCCGTTCCGCACCGCCGGCGTCTACGCCAGCGTGGTGGTCAAGCCCTTCAAGCACGTACTGCCGTAATCGGCAGTCGTCATCTCTGTCATGAGCGAGCTGCTGCTGATCGACGACGACGTCGAACTCTGTGACCTGCTGGCCAGCTGGCTGACCCAGGAGGGCTTCCAGGTCACTGCCTGCCATGACGGCCAGAGCGCGCGCCAGGCATTGGCGCAACAGGCCCCGGACGCCGTGGTGCTGGACGTGATGCTGCCCGATGGCAGTGGCCTGGAGCTGCTCAAGCAATTGCGCGGCGAGCACCCGGAACTGCCGGTCCTGATGCTCTCGGCCCGCGGCGAGCCACTGGACCGGATCCTCGGCCTGGAACTGGGCGCGGACGACTACCTGGCCAAACCCTGCGACCCCCGCGAGCTCACGGCCCGTCTGCGCGCCGTGCTGCGCCGCAGCCTGCCGCCGGCGACCTCCAGCCAGCTGGAACTGGGCGACCTGCGTTTCAGCCCGGCCCGTGGCGTGGCTGCGCTGGGTGCCGAAGGCCAGGAAATCGTCCTCACCCTGTCCGAAAGCCGGGTGCTCGAAGCGCTGCTCAGGCAGCCGGGCGAGCCGGTCGACAAGCAGGCGCTCGCCCAACTGGCCCTGGGCCGCAAGCTGACCCTCTACGACCGCAGCCTGGACATGCACGTCAGCAACCTGCGCAGGAAGATCGGCCCGCACCCCGATGGTCGGCCGCGCGTGGTCGCCCTGCGGGGGCGCGGCTATTACTACGCGCCCTGATGCATACCCTGGCCGCTTTACATAGCGACAGCGCTCTTTACCCTGCCTTTACCTTGGCTGACTGCGCCTTACCTTGAACGCCCTAATCTGGGCACATCCGGCACTCATCTGAACAGGCCGGCTCCCAGACCAAGGAGATACACCATGCGCAAGACCATGACCGCCCTGCTCCTCGCCATGACCCTGCCGACCCTGGCCATGGCCGCTCCCGGTGACGATCACCGCCCGGGTGGCCCGGGCCCAGGACCGCGTATGTTCCATGAGCTGGATCTGAACAAGGATCAGCAACGCCAGGTTCACAAGCTGATGGCCGACCAGCGAAAGAACGACCGTGAGATGATCCAGCGTTACCTCGACAAGCTGCCCGAAGCCGACAAGAAGGCCCTGGAGAGCGAGCGCAAGGCGTCCCACGACCAGCAGCGAAACGCCATACGCGCCCTGCTGACGCCCGAACAGCAGAAGCGCTTCGACGAGCAGGTCGCCAAGATGAAAGAACGCAAAGCCGACCGCGAAGAATTCGAAGCCTGGAAAGCCGAACACAAGAAAGCCGGCTGACCCTGGCGCTGGCCGTGACGGCGGCCAGCCCACTCCCGCCTGCGCCACTGATGTGGGGCAGGCTTTTGCCGTCCTGAGGAGCTGTTGTGCGTTCACTGTTCTGGAGAATTTTTGGCAGTTTCTGGCTGGCGATCGCCCTGGTCGCCGGCCTGTCCATGCTGCTCGGGCGCGCCCTGAATCAGGACGCCTGGATTCTCAACCAGCATCCCGGCCTGGAAGATCTGCCCGCACAATGGGTGCAAGCTTTCGAAAATGGAGGCGCGCGGGCGGCCCAGGAGGTCCTCGAACAGCGCAAACGGCGCTTTCGCATCGACACCCAGGTTTTGACCGAAGCCGGGCAACCAGCGGTTCGCGGCACCTTCCCACCCCGTGCAGCGGCCTTCGAGGAACGCAATCGGGGCGACAAGCACCTGCCCTGGCGGCGCTTGACCACCGATTACACCAGCCCGATCAGTGGTGAAACCTACCTGTTCGTCTACCGCATTCCCCACCCGGAACTTGATGCCTGGCATCGCGGCAGCCTGCTTTGGCCGTTGAGCGCGCTGGCTATCGCACTGGTGGTACTGACCCTGCTGAGCTTGCTGCTCACGTTGTCCATCACCCGCCCGCTGGATCGCCTGCGCGGCGCCGTGCATGACCTCGGGCAAACTGCCTACCAGCAGAACAGTCTGGCGCGCCTGGCCAGCCGGCGGGACGAGTTGGGTGTGCTGGCCAACGACTTCAACCGCATGGGCGCGCGCCTGCAGGATTTGATCGGCAGCCAGCGCCAGCTATTACGGGACGTCTCCCACGAGCTGCGTTCACCCCTCGCCCGCCTGCGCATCGCCCTGGCCCTGGCTGAGCGCGCCGAGCCGGCCGAACGCGAGAAGCTCTGGCCGCGGCTGACGCGCGAATGCGATCGTCTGGAAGACCTGATCAGCGAGATCCTTGCCCTCGCGCGCCTGGATGCCGAACCCGGCGCCGCCCAGCTCATTGACCTGGCGCAACTGGCCGCCAAGCTGCGCGAGGACATGAACCTCGGCCACCCGGATCAGCAACTCGCGGTCAGCCTGCAGCCGGGCATGCACCTTCACGGCTGGCCGGCGATGATCGAGCGGGCCCTGGATAACCTGCTACGCAATGCCCTGCGCTTCAATCCCGATGGCCAGCCGATCGAGCTGAACGTCGTGCGCCGCGGCAATGAAGCACACCTGGAGGTTCGCGACCATGGCCCCGGCGTAGCTGCCGAACACCTCGACCAACTGGGCGAACCATTCTTTCGCGCCCCTGGCCAGGCAGCAGCCGGCCACGGCCTGGGCCTGGCCATCACCCGCCGCGCCGCCGAGCGCCATGGCGGCCGCCTGCAACTGGAAAACCACCCGGACGGCGGTTTCAGCGCCACGCTGATCCTGCCGCTGGAGGCAGCGGTTTAGCCTTTCACTGACAGGCTGCTGGCAGCGCGAGCGGCCACTCGAAGGTCTCCGTGGGAGCGCCCGCGAATTCGCGCATGGCGCGCTCCCAAAGAAGGGCCGCCAATACACTTCATCCGGTACAAGGCGCGCTAGAATCAGGCCTGGGTTTTGCCCGCCCAGCCGCTGACGAATTCGTCGACATTCACGGCCGGTGCAGCGCGCAACTCGCGCTGCGGCGTGCCCAGGTACAGGTAACCGATCACCTGCTCGTTGGCCGCCAGCCCCAGGCCGGCGTCTACCACCGGGTCATGGGACAGCTCGCCGGTGCGCCATACCGCCCCGACACCCTGGGCATAGGCGGCGAGCAGAAGGCCGTGAGCGGCGCAGCCGGCGGCCAGCACCTGCTCCTGGGCCGGCACCTTGGGGTGCTCCTGGGTGCGGGCGATTACCAGGATCAGCAGCGGCGCGCGCAGCGGCATGTTGCGCGCCTTGGTCAGCGCCTCCTCGTCGGCATCCGGGTACTTGCTGGCGATCGCCTCGGCGAACAGCTCACCCAGCGCGTGGCGCGCCTCACCCTCGACGGTGAGAAAACGCCAGGGCCGCAGCTGACCATGATCCGGCGCACGCAGCGCCGCCTGGAACATCAGCTCGCGTTGCTCGGCAGTCGGCGCCGGCTCGATCAGGCGCGGGGCGGAAACTCGGTTGATCAGCGCATCGAGGGCATCCATCGGCTCACCTCCAGAAAAAGAACCGGGATTCTACCAGCCAAGCCTGCCGACCATGAGCAATGCGTGAGCATCGCGCCATGTTCCAATGGGGCGTGCCGACTTGCGCATCGCATCGTTTACCACAGCTCAGCGGCGACCGGGCCTCGAGCACCGCGTGCCCCAGGCGAGTTATCGGGCGCGGCGCCCGCCCCGGGCTCTCACGGAAAGCGGGCGAACCGCTGTCGGCGGCGAAGCAATTTCAGGCAGCCCGCTAGGCCACCCGGTCAGGCGACAGTTCCGGCTGCAGGGGCGGCGTCAGCGGCGGCAGGCCATAGGCCTTGCGGGCATCGTCACAGCGCGGATTGTGCTCGCCGTTGGCCCAGGAGGCCTGGAACTCCCGACAGGGGCTGGAACGCTGCTCGTACATCGTGCAGCGGGTGCCCTGGCCGACATCGCCGAGCAGCGCGTTACAGCGCGCCGGCTTGGTTTCGGTGCCGCGCATGGCCACCCGGTGCGGGGTGATCTGGATGACCTGCTCGTCCGGCACCGTGCCGCCGGCCGACTGACATTCGCCCCAGAAGAAGGACACACGAAAATACGCGCAGCAGGCGCCGCACGTTAGACAAGGATTGCTATCGGACATGATCAGAGGGCTCAGAAACCGGCAAGGGCCGGCACCTGAGGGCGTATTCTATGCACCGCAAGCAACTTGTAAAGAGGCCGCAAAGCACCGGACGACGGGCGCGCGGGCAGGTTTACAGCAGTGGCCGCACAGGTAGAATGGCGCCACTTTTTCGCGGATAAAACCGATGGCCTGGCCGACCCTACGACTCATCGCGTTCATCAATGGCATTTTCCTGATCACCCTGGCCATCGGCATGACCGGCCCCATGCTGACCCTGGTGGCATTCGAGCGGGCAACGGAACTCAGCCCCTTCATCTGGTCGAGCCTGATTACCTTTATCGCCGGCCTGTCAATGATCGTGCGTGGCCGCCCACAGGACGTGCACCTGCGCCCCCGCGACATGTACCTGCTGACCGTGTCGAGCTGGCTGATGGTATGCATCTTCGCCGCCCTGCCCTTCATGTTCACCCAGCACATGAGCTACACCGATGCCTTCTTCGAAAGCATGTCGGGCATCACCGCTACCGGTGCCACGGTGCTGATCGGCCTGGACAACATGTCGCCGGGCATACTCATCTGGCGCTCGATGCTGCACTGGCTCGGCGGCATCGGCTTTATCGCCATGGCAGTGGCCATTCTGCCGATGCTGCGCATCGGTGGCATGCGCCTGTTCCAGACCGAATCCTCGGACCGCTCCGACAAGGTCATGCCGCGCTCGCACATGGTCGCCAAGTACATGGTGGTGGCTTACCTGGGCATCAGCCTGCTCGGCTGCCTGGGCTTCTGGTTGGCCGGCATGAGCTTTTTCGATGCGATCAACCACAGCATGTCGGCAATCTCCACGGGGGGGTTCTCCACCTCGGACCTGTCCCTGGCCAAGTGGACACAGCCGGCCGTGCACTGGGTCGCCGTGGTACTGATGATTCTTGGCAGCCTGCCCTTCGTGCTCTATGTCTCGACCCTGCGCGGCAACTATGGCGCCGTGTTGGGCGATCAGCAGGTTCGCGGCTTCCTGGCCATCCTGCTGGGCACTTGGCTGATTCTCGGCACCTGGTACTACATGACCACGGATCTGCACTGGCTCGATGCATTGCGCCACGTGGCGGTGAACACCACCTCGATCATGACCACTACCGGCTTCGCCCTCGGCGACTATTCGCTGTGGGGCGGCTTCGCCGGGATGCTGTTCTTCTACCTGGGTTTCATCGGCGGCTGTTCCGGCTCTACCGCCGGCGGCCTGAAAATCTTCCGTTTCCAGGTCGCCTACATCCTGCTTAAGGCCAACCTGATGCAGCTGGTGCACCCGCGGGCGGTGATCAAGCAGCAATACAACCGCCACCGCCTTGACGAAGACATCGTCCGCTCGATCCTCACCTTTTCGTTCTTCTTCACCATCACCATCGCCTTGCTGGCCCTGGCCCTGACCCTTTGCGGCCTGGACTGGATCACCGCACTGAGCGGCGCGGCCAGCACCGTGGCCGGTGTCGGCCCGGGCATGGGCCCGATCATCGGCCCGGCCGGCACCTATGCCAGCCTGCCGGATATGGCCAAGTGGCTGCTGACCCTGGGCATGCTGCTGGGGCGCCTGGAGATCCTCACCGTGCTGGTGCTGTTGATGCCGGCATTCTGGCGACATTGATCGCCCGCCGCCGCGGACGACCGGGCGTCCCAACCGCCACGAATCGGCCTAGACTTCCCTGCATAACAACAACAGGAAGCCGCCGATGAACAGCCAGCCCCGGGAGCGATTCAACTCCTTCGCCGAGTTCTACCCCTATTACCTGCAGGAACACCGCAACCCTACCTGCCGCCGCCTGCATTACCTCGGCAGCCTGCTGGTGCTGCTGGTACTCGGCCATGCCCTGATCAGCGGACAATGGCTTTGGCTGCTGGCCCTGCCGGTGATCGGCTATGGCTTTGCATGGGTCGGCCACTTCATCTTCGAGCGCAACCGCCCGGCCACTTTCCAGTATCCGCTGTACTCGCTGATGGGCGACTGGGTGATGCTCAAGGACATGCTCACCGGGCGCATTCGCTTTTGAAATGCCTGCCGGCCAAGGGCCCGCGTCGATTGCACGACGCGCTTGGCCAGCTGACGGCATTGTGCCTTTGCCGGCCTCGCTCGCAGCGTATATGATCGCCATTTTCCGCTGGCCCCGTCCGCACGCCGATCGCAGCCAGGCGCTCGGTCATGCAGTCGGACTTTCAGCAGGGGTCGCCGTCAGCGCATGAATACCACTCTACCCATCGTCCCGCATGGCCTGCCATCGTTGCTCACCCGCGAGTACTACTCGCGGGTGCTGGCCTATATCGCCATGGCTGCCAGCGTCGCCGCCGGCACCTACGTTCAGGTGTTCAGCCACAGCCTGCTGTGGCTGGTGCCCTACGCGTTGCTCTATCCGCACCTGGCCCACTGGGCGAGCAAGCGTTTTCGCGACGAACACCGCCATCGCACCCTGATGACTCTGCTGTTCGTCGACGCCCTGCACTGCGGGGCGTTTGCGGCGCTGCTCGGCTTCTCGGTGGTGCCCAGCCTGATGTTCCTGCTGACCCTGAGTTTCAGCACCCTGATCGTCGGCGGCTTGCGCGACATGGGCCTGGCGCTGCTGGTGGCGTTGAGCGGCACCCTGCTCACCGCCTCGCTCGGGGAATTGCACGTGGCCCCCGAAACCCCGGCACTGGTGGCCCTGGTGAGCATCGGTTTCACCATCCTGTATATCTGCATCACCGCCTATTTCGTCCACCAGCAAGGCATTCGCCTCGCCCAGGTGCGCAACCAGATCACCAGCGAGCAGGAAAAGGCCGCACGCCTGGCCCGCAACCTGGCCAAGTACCTGTCGCCCCAGGTATGGGAGTCGATCTTCAGCGGCAAGAAGCACGTGCGCCTGGAAACCCAGCGCAAGAAACTCACGGTGTTCTTCTCCGATATCCGCGGTTTCACCGAGCTGTCCGAAGAGCTGGAAGCCGAGGCCCTGACCGACCTGCTCAACACCTATCTCAACGAGATGTCGAAGATCTGCATGAAGTTCGGCGGCACCATCGACAAGTTCATCGGCGACAGCGTGATGGTGTTCTTCGGCGACCCGAGCAGCCAGGGCGCCAAGAAGGACGCCATGGCCGCGGTGTCGATGGCCATCGCCATGCGCAAGCACATGAAGGTGCTGCGTCAGCACTGGCGCGCCCAGGGCATCACCAAGCCGCTGGAGATCCGCATGGGGCTCAACACCGGCTATTGCACGGTGGGCAACTTCGGCGCCGACACGCGCATGGATTACACCATCATTGGCCGTGACGTGAACCTCGCCAGCCGCCTGGAAAGCGCCGCCGAAGCCGGCGAGATCCTGATCTCCCACGAGACCTATTCGCTGATCAAGGACGTGATCATGTGTCGCGACAAGGGGCAGATCAACGTCAAGGGCTTCACCCGCCCGGTGCAGATCTACCAGGTGGTGGATTTCCGCCGTGACCTGGGCGCCAGCTCCAGCTACGTGGAGCACGAGCTGCCCGGCTTTTCCATGTACTTGGACACCAACGGCATCCAGAACTTCGACAAGGAGCGGGTCATTCAGGCGCTGCAACAGGCGGCCGAGAAGCTGCGCGACAAGATCATCATGTAATGCCCGCGGCTGCTCAGCAGCTGCGCATCGCGCCCGCCGGCAGCCTGGTACTCGCGGGCGCGCCACTGAGTAATGGCTGGCTGGCGAGAAACTCGGCAGCCGATGCCCGCCACGACTGCCGCCCCGCCTCCTCCGCGCATCGCCTGCGATCGAGCTCCAGCGCCGCCAGACAGGCCTGCTGCAGATCCTCGCCGAGCACTCCCGTCACCCCCGGCACCACCACATCCAGGGGCCCGGGCACGGCAAAGGCCGCCACCGGGGTGCCGCAGGCCTGGGCCTCGAGCATCACCAGGCCGTAGGTATCGGTGCGTGAAGGAAATACCAGCACGCTGGCGCGCCGGTAGAAATCGGCAAGCGCCTCGCCATGCTGATAGCCAAAGAACTTCACCTCCGGACAGGCCTGCTGCAGCGCCTGCCGCTGCGGGCCATCTCCGACCACCCACTTCTCGCCCGGCAACTGCAGATCGAGAAACGCCTGCAGGTTCTTTTCCGGTGCGATACGCCCGACATAGAGGAAGATCGCACGCACGGGTTCTGCATGCCCCTGCCTGGGCGCGAAGAGCCGTGTATCGACGCCCTTGCGCCAGAGCACCAGGCGCTTGAGGCCACGTTCGGCCAGGCCGGCACGCAACCGCTCGGTACTGACCAGCACCGCCCGGCTGCGCCGATGGAACAGGCGCAGGCAGGCATACCCCACGCCCAGCCCGAGCCAGGCGCAGCGCGCCGTCAGGTATTCGGGAAAGCGCGTATGCACCGCGCTGGAAAAGGCCAGGCCGTGCCGCACCAGCCAGCGCCTGGCGGCCCAGCCCAACGGCCCTTCGGTGGCCAGGTGCACGCAGTCCGGCGCGAACGCCTCGATGGCTGGGCCAACGCGCCACAGGTTCCACGCCAGGGGAATTTCCCCATAGGTGGGGCATGGCACGCAGCGAAAGCCCTGGGGCGACAGCACCTCGACCTGATGGCCCAGGGCGCGCAGCTCAACGATCAGAGCCTGCAGGCTGGTGACCACGCCATTGACCTGCGGCGCCCAGGCATCGCTGATGATCAGCAGCCTCATGCCGCCGGCTCGATGGCCACCACCTTGTCCGCCTGCAAGCCTGCCAGGCGTTGCTGCTCCTCGGCGAGCCGGTAGAGCTCGATACGCCCGTCCGGGTGCTCGATCAGCGCCGTGCAGGACTCCACCCAGTCACCGCAGTTGAGGTACTCGACATCGCCGAGCTTGCGGATCTCGGCATGGTGGATGTGCCCGCACACCACGCCATTGAAGCCGCGGCGCGCGCACTCGTGGGTGATGGCTTCCTCGAAGTCGCTGATGAAGTTCACCGCCGTCTTCACCTTGTGCTTGAGATAAGCCGACAGCGACCAGTAGCCATAGCCGTACCGGCGCCGCCAATGGTTGAGCCAGCGGTTGAGCACCAGGGTCAGGGTATAGGCCGAATCACCGAGAAAGGCCAGCCAGCGGTGATAACGGGTGATCACGTCGAACTGGTCGCCGTGGATGACCAGTAACTTGCGGCCATCGGCCGTCACGTGCTCGGCCTCGTCGACCAACTGGATGTTGCCCAGCAGCAACTTCGAGTAGCGGCGCAGAAACTCGTCGTGGTTGCCGGTGACGTAGATGACTTCGGTACCGCGCTTGCTCATGGTCAGCAAGCGGCGGATCACGTTGGTGTGCGCCTGGGGCCAGTAGATACCGCCGCGCAGCTTCCAGCCATCGATGATGTCGCCCACCAGGTAGATGCGTTCGGCCTGGTAACGCTTGAGAAATGCCGCCAGGTGCTCGGCCTGGCTGTCGCGCGTGCCCAGGTGCACGTCGGAGATCCACAGCGTGCGCACACGTTGCTTGCGGCTCGGCCTTACCAGGGGTGCGATGCTCATCGGGCGGTCTCCGGCATATTTTCGGCCGAGCTTGCGCGAAGGCGGTGAAATGATTGTGAACGCGCCATGGCAGTTCGATGACGACCACTCTGCGAACTCGCCGTTGTTGCCCATCAGCGCATGCTGGCCGCGCCACAAAGGCGCCGCTCGGCGTAAACTGGCGCAATCGATCAGGGGATGTCGCCATGTCAGCGCTGTTGTCAGTACGCCACTACCACCAGGACATCGTTTGCCATGAGCATGGGCATGCCCAACTGGTTTTTGGCCTGAGCGGGCGCCTGCAGTTCGAGGCGGCCGGGCTGGGTAGCCAGGTCAGCCGGCAGACTCTGGCGGTGGTACCTGCCGGCGCCCGCCATGCCTGCGACAGCCGTCACGGCAGCGAATGCCTGGTATTCGACGTCCCGGCAGGCGACTGGCTGGAGCGGCACCTGGGCGAGCATGCCGGCACCAGCCGACGCTTGCTGGAGGCACCACGGCAGATCGAGCTGTCGGTGACCCAGCACGGCCTGGTCAACTGGCTCGCCGCCAGTTCGATCCACGACCCGCTGATCGCTCGTCAGGGTTCCATCCTGCTGCTCGCCAGCCTCTGTACCCGTGCGCACCCGCACCCTCGCGCAGGCCTGCCGCTGGCCGCGCTGGACGCCTACATCGAACGCCACGCCGCCCATCCCATACAGGTGGCGGATCTGGCTAGCGTTGTTGGGCTTTCCGCCGCGCGTGTGCACAAGCGGTTTGTCGACGAGACGGGCCTTACGCCCATGGCCTACGTACGCGACAAGCGCCTGCGCCTGGGGCGGCAACTACTGCACAACAGCCGCCTGAGCGTCGGCGAGATCGCCGCCCGGGTCGGCTATACCTCGCAGAGCGCCTTTACCGCCGCCCTGTCCCGACAATTCGGCGCAACGCCCAAGCTGTTGCGCGAGCGACAGTCCGGCGACAAATAACGCCAGTCGGGCGACAGCGTCTCCCCGTTCCGGCCCGCTACAGTGCGGCCGAAAAGGAGACGTTTCATGCAGATCATCGAATGGCAGGACTTCACACGCGTCGAGCTGCGCGTCGGCACCCTCGTCAGCGCGGCGCCCAATGAAAAAGCCCTGAAACCGGCCTATGTGCTGCAGGTGGATCTCGGCGAGCTGGGCATCCGCACCTCCAGCGCCCAGCTCACCGCCCACTACAGCGCCGAGGAACTGGTCGGACGCCAGGTACTGTGCGTGTGCAACTTCGCTCCCAAGCGCATCGCCGGCGTGCGCTCCGAAGTGCTGGTCACGGGGGTCCATGACAACGATGGCAAGGTGGTTCTGGCCAGCTTCGACAGGCCCTTGCCCAACGGCGCGCGCCTGGCATGAATACCCGCAGTGCACTGCTTGGTCTGCACCTGGGCGCGCTGGCGTTCGGCCTTTCCGGCATATTCGGCGTAATGGCCGACACCTCGCCAATCGCCATCGTCAGCGGCCGCGCCCTGTTCGCGGCGCTGGCCCTGGGCATGTTTCTGCTGGCGATACGCAAACCGTTGCGTATCACTGTCCGCCACCTGCCCTGGCCGGCAGTGGGCGGCCTGCTGCTGGGCGGCCACTGGCTGAGCTTCTTCGAGTCGGTGCGGGTGTCCGGGGTGGGTATCGCCACGCTGGGCTTCGCCAGCTTTCCGGCCTTCACCGTGCTGCTGGAGGTGCTGCTGCTGGGCGAACGTCCACGTGCGCGTGAATACCTGGTGGTCACCCTGGTCAGCATCGGCCTGCTAATGGTGGCGCCTGCGTTGGATCCGAGCGACAGCAACACCCTGGGGCTGCTGTGGGGAGTCTTATCAGGGCTTTTGTTCGCGTTGCTGTCCCTGCTCGGTCGTACGAGCGCCCGGCACGTCGATCCCATCCAGGCCGCCCTGGGTCAGAATCTGGTGGCAATGGCCTGCTCGCTGCCGTTTGCCGGGGCGACGCTGCAAGGCCTGACTACCCCGCAATGGTTCTGGGTAGCGCTGCTCGGCATATTGTGTACGGGGCTGGCCCATAGCCTGCTGATCACCAGCCTGCGGGTGGTCAAGGCACGCAACGCGGCGGTGATTTTTGCCCTTGACCCGGTATACGGCATCGGCTTCGCCTGGCTCTTGTTGAAGCAGCCGCCGACCCTTGGCATGCTCGCCGGCGGCAGTCTGATTATCTTCGCGGTTTGCATGGGCGCAACCCAGTCAGGCTCGGTGCAAACGCCAAGAACGGCCTAGCAGAAACGGCTCAGTAGGCGGCTGGTCGGTCGCTATGGCCGAGGTCGCGGGCCGGGTCGATCTGGTCGCGGACCCGCTGCTTGAGCACCTTGGCCTCGGGAAAGCCGCCGTCGGCCTTGCGTTCCCAGATCTCCACGCCATTGCACTGGATGCGAAAGGTGCCGCCCGTGGCGGGCTCGAGGCTGACCCTGGCCAGATCATCGGCAAAGGTGGAAAGCAGCTCCTGGGCCAGCCAGGCCGCGCGCAACAGCCACTGGCACTGGGTGCAATAGGTGATGGTCACTTCGGCTTTGCTGGGGCTCATGCTGACTCCGCTGGCAATGGGCGTGTCCGCAAACGCCCATGAAAAAGCGCGGCCAGGCCGCGCTCGATACAGACGAAGAACTCAGGCGATACGCGCGAGCAGCTCGCGGGCTTCCTGCTTCTCTTCCTCGTCGCCCTCGTTGATCACCTCGTTGAGAATGTCACACGCCGCTTCCAGGTCATCCTGCTCGATATAGGCCATGGCCAGGTTGAGCTTGGTGAGGTTCTCGTGATTGGTGACGAACCGCTCGTCCTCAGGCTCCTGCGCCGGCAGTTCATCGAGCTCCAGCCACTCGTCCTGGTGCCCTTGCTCCTCGACCAGCATGGTTCCGGCGAAAGGACTGTTCACGTCGTGGCCGAAGATATCGTTCGCGCCATCGTCCGACACGGCCGGTGCATCGGCCTCGACACCGGAGCGCTTCTTGCGCGACGCGTTCTCGAAGGGATTGACCAGATCCCAGTCGGCATCCAGCGACAGGTCGTCGAGGTTGAGCTGGAAGTCGTCATCCTGGGATTTGTGCTGGGGTGCTGCAGGCGCCGGCGCGTCTTCCAGCTCGAGGGTCAGGTCTTCCAGCGGGCCAAGGGACTCGAGTGGCTCGAATTCATCCGTCGGCTGGGCGAACAAGCCGGGGTAGCCCGCCTTGAGCGCATCGATACGGCCGCCATCGAAACCGGCCTGGCGCAGGCGCATCTCTTCCTCGGCGAAGGCAACGGCATTGCCTTTCTGCGCCAGCACCTCGAGCAGACGGAACCCAATATCCAGGCGTTCGGGGTTGGCCTGCGACGCCTGACGAAGTACCGATACCGCCTCGCCCAGACGACCATAGGCCAGGTAGATATTGGCCGCATCCAGCGGATCGGTTGAACTGGTGTCGGTGCGTGGGGCGATCGGGGCGCGCACGGGCGGCGGCACGTCCGCTTCGACGGCGCGCGCCGCGATCAAAGGTTCCGCAGGCTCCACGACAGCTGCCGGTGCTGGAGGCGGGACGACGATGACCGGCTCGGCGACAGCCTGCGGATCAGGCTTGCGCTTACGCTTGAACAGCACCAGCAGCAGTGCCAGCACGCCCAGCAAGACCGCCAGCAGCACATTCCACAGGCTCCAGAAGCCTTGCGCTGCCGGCTGCTCGGCAGGGGCTGCCGGAACCGCTGTAGGTTGCTGAGCGGCGTCTGCAGCCGTGGCCTGTGCTGCAGGCTCGGACGGCGCGGCTGGAGCAGCTGCAGCCGGGCGCTGGGCGAGTTGCTCGAGCAACTGGGCGATCTGCTGATCACGGGCCTCCATGCGCGTCATCATGTCCTTGAGCTGATTCTGCACGGTCAACAGATCCTGCTGCAGTTGCAGGTTCTCGGCTGAGCGATTGGCCACCTCCTCTTCGACACGGCGAATCTGCGCGAGCATTTCCACCTGCGGCTCGGCGGGTTGCTGAGGGGCGGTATCAGGAATGATTTCAGCGGGAGCGGCCGGTTCTGCCGGTGCAGCTGAACCGGCAGGCTGAGTCGGCGCCGCGGCGGGCATGCGCGCATGGTCAGGAAGCAATAGCGACGCGCCGGCGCGCAGGCGATGGATATCACCGTTGCTGAACGCTTCGGGGTTGAGGGCGTGAATGTCGAGCATCAGATCCTGCAGCGATGCCTTGTCGCCATCGAGCCGCAGTTTGGAGGCGATCGTCCACAGGCTTTCACCGCTGGCCACCTGATAGCGCTCGCCGCGGCTGGCGATCGGCGTGCGGCGCGGCGGCGCGTAGGAGGTGAACTGCTGGTCGCCGACTGATGCCGCCTGGCTGCTGTACCCAGACGAGGAAGGCGGGTCGAGCAACAGGGTATATTCGCGCAGCAATTGCCCACCCGGGCGCTTCAGTTCGACGATGAAGTTCAGATACGGCTCGCGCACCGGTTGGTTGGAAACCACCCGCACGACGCTCTTGCTGCCGCGCAGCAGCGGGCTGAAACGTAGATCATTGAGAAAATAGACGCGGTCGACCCCGGCCTGGTTGAACGCATCGGCCGGTGCCAGCGCAACCTTGATGTCCGAGGTGGTCATGTCGTCGCCTACCGCCAACAACTCGATTTCGGCATTCAGCGGCTGGTTGAGTGCCGAATGCAGGGTGATCTCACCCAGCCCCAGCGCAGGCGCCAGTCCTGAATAAAACGCCGAGCTCGATGCCAGGCCGATCAGCAGGTGACGAACACGAGTCATAAAAGCTCCGGATAACTCCGCTCGAAAAACGTTTGCAGCGGCTCCAGTCGGGCCGAGGGTCCTGCAAGGTGCGGCATAGCGTGGCGCGGCATCGGCAAACGCTCCCTGTCCCACCGAGTAGTGAGTATGGTCATAATTCAAAGAGTTGCGAGTTTCCCAACCCGTTCAGCCCAAATGGTTCGAGCATCTGGCCATCATACGCAAAAAGCCAGAAATACGGCTAGTTATGTGAACGACGTCAACGTTGTGACGGCCGCAAGTTGTATGCCGCCACGATGGTCAGCGCGAATAACGCCCCCATCAGCCAGAAGCTTTGCTGAAAGGCAGTCACTTCGCCGGCAAAATCGCCGCCCTCCTGGCGATGTCGCCACTCCAGAAAGAAAGTCAGCAGGTTGACCCCGAACGCCCCGCCCAGCTGACGCACGAAGGTGATGGCACCTGCGCCATGGGCCACCTGTTCGCGGTCCAGGGCATCCAGGGCGCCAGTGGTCAGCGCCGGCAACAGGATGCCCAGACCGATCCGGCCGACACAGGCCCAGAAACACAGAACCAGAAAGGAGGTGCCCGGCCCCAGCCAACCAAGGCCGAAGGAGGATACCGCCAAGGCCAGCAAGCCACCGACCAGCAGCACGGCTGACGGCAACTGGTCACTGAGCCGCCCGCCCATGAACGACGCCATGCCCATCACGATACCGGTCGGCAACAGCAACAGGCCGGCCCAGCCAGCGCTGTACCCCTCGATGGTCTGCACATGCAGCGGAATGATATAGGTGGTGCCATACAGCCCCATGCCGAGAGCGAGTGCCACCCAACTGGCCTTGCGAAAGCCGACATGCCGCCACAGCGCCAGTGGCAACAACGGCTTGCTGCTGAAACGGCTGCGCCACAGGAAGGCCACGATGGCCAGCACCCCGATCAGCCCTGGCGCCCATACCCGCGGTTCGGCCCAGGCAAAACGCTGGGCTTCGGCCAGAGCGCCGAGAGTGGCGAACAGACCGACGTTGAGCAGCACGAACGCCCAGAGGTCAAGAAACGGCGTATCGCGCTGGCGCGCGCTGGGCATCAGGAACAGCCCGGCCAGCATGGCGAGAAGGCACATGGGCAGTGGCAACCAGAACACCGCGTACCAACTGAACACGTCGACCAGGTAGCCGCCGATGGTCGGCCCGAGGGTGGGCGCGATCATCACCCCGAGGCCATAGGCACCCAACGCGGCACCACGGCCGCCACCGGCGAAGACCTGGAAGATCAGCACCATGGCCAGCGGCTGGACGATCCCGGCGCACAGGCCCTGGATGATGCGCAGGGTGATCAGTTCCCAGGCCGCGCTGGTAACCAGGGCCAGCAATGAGGTGACGATAAAGATGGCCAGGCCAGCCTGGGCGGTGGCCCTGGCGCCAAAGCGCGCCTGGGCCCAGGCCGAGAGCAGCAGCCCCGAAGTCATGGCCGCCAGGAAGCCCGTGGACAACCACTGGGCCAGCGGGCGGCCGATGCCGAAGTCGGCCATGATCGCCGGCAACGCGACGTTGATGCTGGTCGAGGCCAGGATCATCGCCATGCTGCCGAGCATCAGAACGACCAGCAGGTAATGCGGATAACGCGGTCCGTAACGTCTCTGCAATAGAGACAGGTCCTGCATCAGCGCCGCTCCAGGTTGCCCAGGATACGTGCATGCACCTGCTGGCAGCGGCGCAGGTCTTCCTGATCGATACCGGCGAACAGCTCTTCGCGCAGCTGCGTGGAAATCGCCTCGATCTTCTCGATCAGCGGCTTGGCCGGCGGGCACAGGGCGATCTTCTTGGCGCGACGGTCTTCCGGCACGGCATGGCGCACCACCAGGCCCTGGGCCTCCAGGCTGTCGAGCAGGCGGGCCAGGGTCGGCCCCTCCACCCCGACGCTCTGCGCCAGCTCGCGCTGGGTAGGCAGCTCGGCGAAACGACCGATATGCAGCAGCACCAGCCAGCGGGCCTGGGAAAGCCCCAGCCCGGCAAGTCGTCGATCCAGTTCTGCGCGCCAGGCGCGGGACAATTGCGCCACCTGCATAGCGAAACGATGGGGTTCGGATGGGGACATGAGGGTCGCTCTTAAAATTATCAAAAACTAATTATTAGCGAGCTAACCATAGCTTTTGGCAGAGAGCAAGATTGTCGTCGCAACCAGATACACCCTCGTCGCCCAGTCGATCAGGCCTCGAACTCGGCCTGTAGCGCCGCGCGTACGCAGTGCAGCACGCCCTCCTCTATACGGCCGGCGAACAGCGGGCTGACTTCAGCCACGGGCGGCAACTCGCCTTCGCCGTCGAGAAAGGCATCATGGATTTCACCCAGCAGTTCTTCGGGCAGGTCGAGAGCCTGCTGCAGGGAAAGCTGCTGCTCGGCAATCGCTTCGGCCAACATGGCGTAGGCGCTCTTCTGGCTACAGCCCAGTTGGCCGGCAATCTGGCTCGGCGTCATGCCGGCGCGGGCCAGGCTGACCAGTTCATGGCGCAGGTCGACCACTGGCGCCGGGGCATCGCCGCCGCCCAGTACTTCCAGGAAGGCTTCGCCATAGCGCTCCAGCTTGCGTGCGCCGACGCCACTGACCCGGGCCATCTCGGCCAGGGTGGTCGGCTTGCTGCGCAGCATTTCCAGCAATGTGGCGTCGGGGAAGATCACATAAGGCGGCACCGCATGCTCCTCGGCCAGGCGCTTGCGCAAGGCGCGCAGGGCTTCCCACTGCTCGCGCTCGTCGCCACGCACCAGTTGACGCGCGGCGCTGCCGGAGGCCTTGGCGCTCTGTTGCGGCTTGAGGTCGCGGCGCAGTTGCAGGCTCACCTCACCGCGCAGCAGCGGCCTGCAGCTGTCGGACAGCCGCAGGCCGCCAAAGCCTTCCAGGTCGACATCCGCCAGACCGCGGGCGACCAGTTGGCGAAACAGTGAACGCCATTCACCCTCGCTGAGCGCGCTACCTACCCCGAATACCGACAGGTGCTGATGACCGAGCCCGCGCATCTTCTCGTTGTCACGTCCCAGCAGAATGTCCACCAGGTGGCCGACGCCATAGCGCTGGCCACTACGGTAGATGGCCGACAGCGCCTGGCGGGCAGGCTCGGTGGCATCCCAGGTCTGTACACCGTCGGTACAGTTGTCACAGTGGCCGCACGGCTGCGGCAGCTCTTCGTCGAAATAGGCCAGCAGCACCTGGCGACGGCAACGGGTTTCCTCGCACAGCGCCAGCATGGCATCGAGCTTGTGCTGCTCCACGCGCTTGTGGCGCTCGTCGCCTTCAGAATTGGCGAGCATCTGCTTGAGGAAGATCATGTCCTGCAGGCCGTAGGCCATCCAGGCGTCCGCCGGCAGCCCATCGCGCCCTGCCCGACCGGTTTCCTGGTAATAGGCCTCCAGCGACTTGGGCAGATCCAGGTGCGCGACGAAACGCACGTTGGGTTTGTCGATGCCCATGCCAAAGGCGATGGTGGCCACCATGATCAAGCCTTCCTCATTGAGAAAGCGCTTCTGGTTGAAGGCGCGCAACTCCGCCGGCAGACCTGCGTGATAGGGCAACGCCGGGAAGCCCTGCTCGGTCAGGAAACCCGCCACTTCCTCGACCTTCTTGCGCGACAGGCAATAGACGATACCGGCATCACCCTTGCGCGCCGCCAGGAACGCCAGCAGCTGCTTGCGCGGCTGTTCCTTGGGCACGATGCGATAGAAGATATTGGGCCGGTCGAAGCTCGACAGAAAGCGCTCGGCATTCTGCAGGTGCAGGCGGTTGACGATTTCCTCGCGGGTGCGCATGTCGGCGGTCGCGGTCAGGGCGATGCGCGGCACCTCGGGGAACAGCTCGGCCAGTTGCCCCAGCTGCAGGTACTCGGGGCGGAAGTCATGGCCCCACTGCGACACGCAGTGAGCTTCGTCGATGGCGAACAAGGCAATCTGCAACTGCTGCAGAAACGCCAGCATCCGCGGCTGCACCAGGCGCTCCGGCGCCAGGTAGAGCATCTTGATCTCACCACGACGAATACGCTCGGCGATGTCACGTTGCTGGTCAGCTTCCAGGGTGGAGTTCAGGGCTACCGCCGCCACGCCCAGCTCTTCCAGGGTCGCCACCTGATCGTCCATCAGCGCGATCAGTGGCGACACCACCACGGCCAGCCCGTCGCGCAGCAGCGCCGGCACCTGGAAGCACAGCGACTTGCCGCCGCCGGTGGGCATCAGCACCAGCGCATCGCCGCCGCTGGCCACGCGCTCGATGATCGCGCCTTGGCGACCCCGGAAGCTGTCATAGCCGAATACGTCTTTGAGGATGCGTTGCGCCTGTTCGAGCATGTAGGGTCTCCGAATCAAGCGCAGCATTATACGCACCTGCGCGGCGAGGTGCGGCCTTGACACCGCTCTTTACCTGCAACTCTGGCCGGCGAAGCCGGTCTGCACTAGCACGGCAACGCAGATAGTTTTTCAACAGCCTGCTAGAATCCAGCCTCGTTTACTTCTCCAAGGTAGCCACCGATGTCCTTCGCCGAGCAACTGTCCCGCCTGCAAGCCTTCCTCGATGCCGATGATCTGCACGAAGAGGCCCTGGACTATGTCGCCGCCCATGGCTATCTGACCGCCCTGTCCATCTGCCCGGAAAAGGTCGAGCCGCGCGAGTGGATCGATGCCCTGTTCTCCGAGCCGCCGCACTACCGCAGCGACGAGGAGCGCGACGACATCGAAGCCACGCTGATCCAGCTGCAGGCCCATATCGCCCGTCAACTGGCCAGTGATGACGAGCCGGAAGTACCGTGCGAGCTGGACCTCGGTGACGAGCCGGACGACTCCGACCTGCGCGGCTGGTGCATCGGCTTCATGGAGGGCGTGTTCCTGCGTGAAAGCGTGTGGTTCGACGATGCCGAGGATGAAGTCAGCGAATTGCTGCTGCCGATCATGGTTGGCTCAGGCCTGTTCGACGAGCAGCCGGAGTTCGCGGAAATCGCCCGTGACCGCGACCTGGTCGACAGCATGGTCGAGCAGATCCCGGAGTTGCTGACCGCCCTGTTCCTGCTCTGCAACGCTCCGGACGAAAAACCGGCGCTGCTCAAGCCTCGCCCACATTGATGGCGACGCCATCGATATGGCGCGCGAACCCTTCGAAACCCGCAACCCGCTGCTGCGCTACAGCCTGCTGTTCTTCGGCTGGCTGAGCGTGGCGCTGGGCGTGGTTGGCATCTTCCTGCCGCTGCTTCCCACCACTCCTTTCCTGCTGCTGGCCGCGGCGTGCTTCATGCGCAGCTCGAAGCGCTTCTATCTGTGGCTGGTCGAGCATCCGCAGCTGGGACCGTGGATCCGCGACTACCTGGCCGGTGAAGGCATCCCGCGCCGGGCCAAGATCTACGCCATCGGCCTGATGTGGCTGAGCATCGGCATTTCCTGCGCTCTGGTGCCCCTGTTCTGGGCGCGGCTGTTCATGCTCACCAGTGCGGTGCTGGTGAGCCTGTACATCCTCAAGCAAAAGACCCTGCCGGACCGCCGCTGAGCCTCGGGCTACGGATCAGCCAGCAACCTTGCAACGCGCAGCTACACTGCATGAATCCAGCCCACCCGAGGCGCCTTCATGGCAACCATTCAGCGCGCGCAAGACACCCGCCAGAGCACCTATTTCCGCAGCGAACGGGTCAGCACCATCAATGGCCAGTTCTTTTTCAGCACCCGCGAGGGCACGCTGGAAGGCCCGTACTTTTCGCGCGACGAGGCCGAGCGCCAGGTGCCACGCTATATCGCGCGCATGCTGCAGTCCCAGGCCATCCTCGACAGCCGCGACCGCGACAGCGCCTTGAGCTGATCGCACTGCCGCCCTTGCCTCCCCGGGCGCGAGCGGCAACCTGCACGATCAGTGTTTGGCCTTTTCGAAGGCGGCCTCCAGCGCGTCGTTGAGGGTGCGCAGTACCTTGACCCGGGCGTACTGCTTGTCATTGGCCTCGACCAGCGTCCAGGGCGCAAGGCGGGTGCTGGTGCGGTCGACCATGTCGCCCACCGCCTCGCGGTACAGCGGCCATTTCTCGCGATTGCGCCAGTCCTCCTCGGTGATCTTGAAGCGTTTGACCGGGTTGCCCTCGCGCTCGCGGAAACGCTGCAGCTGAGTGTCTTCATCGATGGCCAGCCAGAACTTCACCAGCACCACGCCGGCATTGCTGAGCTGCTCCTCGAAATCATTGATTTCTCCGTAGGCCCGTAGCCAATCCTCGGCCTCGCAAAAGCCCTCGACCCGCTCGACCAGCACCCGGCCGTACCAGGAGCGATCGAACACGGTGAACTTGCCACGTGCCGGAATATGCCGCCAGAAACGCCACAGGTAGGGCTGCGCACGCTCCTCCTCGGTCGGCGCCGCCACTGGCACGATGCGGTACTGACGCGGGTCCAGCGCCGCCGCCACACGGCGAATCGCGCCGCCCTTGCCGGCAGCGTCGTTACCCTCGAACACCGCCACCAGCGCATGGCGACGCATGCGCTTGTCACGCATCAGCTGCGCCAGGCGTGCCTGTTCACGGGTCAGCTGCTCGCGGTAATCGGCCTTGGCGAGGCTCAGGCCCATGTCCAGGCTGTCGAGCAGGCTACGTTGATCGGTGCGGGTCATCAGGGGCGTGGTGTGCGGAAGCGGTACTCGCTCGCCGCTACCACGCAACGCAGCCTGCAGGCCCTCGAGAAGAATCCGCCCGACAGTCAGGCTGCGGTAATTGGCATCGGCGCCGGCGACGATGTACCAGGGCGAGTAATCGCGGCTGGTGCGGCGCAGCACGTCTTCGCCAGCGCGCACGAACTTGTCGTAGGTTCTCGATTGTTGCCAGTCCAGCGGGCTCAGACGCCAGCTGTGCAGCGGGTCGTCCTGCAGAGTCTTGAGGCGCGTGAGCATCTGCTTCTTGGACAGGTGAAACCAGAACTTGAAGATCAACGTGCCCTCGTTGCAGAGCATCTGCTCCAGGCCTAGCGCACCTTCGATGGCACCATTGAGCTGATCCTTCTTCAGGTCGCCGTGCACTCGGCCCTGCAGCATCTGGCTATACCAGTTGCCGAAAAAGATGCCGATGCGCCCCTTCGGCGGCAATTGCCGCCAATAGCGCCAGGCCGCCGGCCGCGCCAGTTCCTCGTCGGTCTGCTGATCGAAGGTGCTGACCTGGATGAGCCGCGGATCCATCCACTCGTTGAGCAGCTTCACCGTCTCGCCCTTGCCCGCCCCCTCGATGCCATTGATGAGGATGATCACCGCATGGCGGCCCTGCTCACGCAACGCGTACTGCACATCGAGCAGCGCCTCGCGCAGCACCTGCTCTTCGGCGGCAAAGGTGGCCTTGTCGATAACGTGGTCGATCTCGGCGGATTCGAACATAAGCAGCTCTCCATGAACGGTGTAAGCAGCCTAGGGGTCGATTACCGCCTAGCGCAAGTCGCCAGCCCCAGCACGGCGATTGGAACCATGGGGCAGCAGGCGTTGGCCACATCACAGGCCCATGGCGCCCTGCTAGAATCGCCGCCCTGCCCGCCACGAACACGCGACCATGGCCGATCAACACGCACAACTGGACTGGAACGAACAGGGCCAACCCTCTTCGCGCCTCTATGACGATGTCTACTTTTCCCGGGAAAACGGCCTGGAAGAAACGCGCTATGTGTTCCTGAGCAACAACGACCTGCCGCAACGCTTCGCGGCGCTGCAAGCTGGCGAGCAGTTGGTGATCGGCGAAACCGGGTTCGGCACCGGCATGAACTTCCTCTGCGCCTGGGAGCTGTTCGACCAGCGGGCGAGCGCTGGCGCACGGCTGCATTTCGTCAGCGTGGAGAAGCACCCGCTCACTGAGCCCGACCTGCGGCGCGCCCTGGCGTTGTGGCCGTCGCTGCAGCCTTACAGCGAGCAACTGCTCGATGCCTACCGCTGCCTGAATCCGGGCTTCCAGCGCCTGGTGTTCGGCGACGGCCGGGTGGTGCTGACCCTGCTGATCGGCGATGCGCTGGCCATGCTGCCGCAGCTCGATGCGCGTATCGACGCCTGGTTCCTCGACGGCTTCGCTCCCTCGAAGAACCCCGAGATGTGGACGCCCGAGCTGTTCGCGCAACTGGCACGATTAAGCGCGCCGGGTGCCACCCTGGGCACCTTTACCGCCACCGGCTATGTGCGCCGCGCCCTGATCGAAGCGGGCTTCGCGATGAAGCGGGTACCGGGGCTCGGCAAGAAATGGGAAGTAATGCGCGGCACCTTTGGCGGTGCAGCCAGCACCTTGCACAAACCCTGGTTCGCCCGCCCCGGCTATCTACCCGACCGGCGCCGGGCACTGGTGATCGGTGCCGGGCTGGCCGGGTGTGCCACGGCCGCCAGCCTGGCCAGGCGCGGCTGGGAGGTCACGGTGCTGGAGCGCCATGGCGCCGCGGCCCAGGAAGCCTCGGGCAACCCCCAGGGCGTTCTCTACCTCAAGTTGTCGGCCCACGGTACGGCGTTGTCGCGACTGATCGTCGATGGTTTCGGCTATACCCGTCGGCTGCTTGAGCGCCTGCACAAGGGCCAGGACTGGGATGATTGCGGCGTGCTGCAACTGGCCTTCGACGAGCGTGAAGCACAGCGCCAGGCCAAGCTCACCGCGGCCTTCCCGACCAGCCTGCTCACCATGCTGGATCGCCAGCAGGCCGAGGCACAGGCCGGCATCGCCCTGGCAAGCGGCGGGCTGTTCTACCCTGATGCCGGCTGGGTGCACCCTCCGGCCCTCTGTGCGCAACTGCTCGACCATCCGGGCATCACCCTGCACTACCACGGCGAAGCGCTGGCGTTGCAACGTGTCGAGGGCAAATGGCAGGCACTAAGCGGCGCACGGACGCTGGCCGAAGCCGAAGTGACGGTGCTTTGCGGCGCGGCCGATATCACCCGCTTCGAGCAAAGCGCGCACCTGCCGCTCAAGCGTATCCGTGGACAGATCAGCCGGCTGCCGGCCTCGTCATCAAGCGCCGCGTTGAGCACCGTGGTCTGCGCCGAAGGTTATGTCGCCCCCGTGCGCCAGGGCGAACACACCCTGGGCGCCAGCTTCAATTTCGACAGTGATGACCTCACGCCGAGCAGCGCCGAACACGCCAGCAACCTGGACCTGCTTCGGGAGATATCCAGCGACCTGGCCGAGCGCCTCCAGGCCGATGACCTCGACCCGGCAACGCTGCAAGGCCGCGCCGCCTTTCGCTGCACCAGTCCGGACTACCTGCCGGTCATCGGCCCGCTGGCCGATGCCGAGCAGTTCGCGCAGGCCTATGCCGTGCTGGCCCGGGACGCACGCCAGGTGCCGCCCGTGCCCTGCCCGTGGCAGCAGGGCCTGTATATCAACAGCGGGCATGGTTCGCGCGGCCTGATCACCGCGCCGCTGTCCGGTGAACTCATCGCCGCCTGGCTGGAAGGCGAACCGCTGCCAGTGCCAGGCGACGTCGCCGAAGGCTGTCATCCCAATCGTTTCATGCTGCGCCAGCTGATCCGCAAGGGCTGAGCAGCCTGCCTATTCGCGGGCATGGCCCGCTCCCACAAACGTAGGCAAGCGCACCTTCTTTTTAGCTGGCATTACTCTCCTTCACCGTGGGATCTGGCGGGGACGCCCAGTCCACGCCCGCGAAGCGATTGCGGCCCAGCCGAGCAGCCAAAACCAGCCATCCCGGCCATTTTATTGAACGTTCGCCGCGCACGGGGACTCGAAAAAACTCGAGCCTGCTGCGCCGCCTTCCCGTGCGCAGCAGCATTTTCACTGCTCGATCGTCTCCGGTGCGCCCTGGAGCGCGCTGGAACTCAGAACCGGTACAAGACTGGTACGGACTGACGTTAAGGAGGAACAGAGCCCAGGAAATACGCGGGCTTTATAGACTATGTGCGGAATAGCAGGCGAACTTCGATTCGATAACCAACCAGCCGATCTGGCTGCCGTTGAACGCATCACCCACCACCTCGCCCCTCGCGGCCCGGATGCCCATGGCTTCCACGCCCGCGGCCCCGTCGCCTTCGGCCACCGCCGGCTGAAGATCATGGATCTCGCCGAAGCCTCGGGCCAGCCAATGATCGATAACGATCTCGGCCTGTCGATGGTCTTCAATGGCGCCATCTACAACTACCCGGAACTGCGTGGCGAGCTGGAACAGCTTGGCTATCGTTTCTTCTCCGGCGGCGACACCGAGGTGCTGCTCAAGGGCTACCACGCCTGGGGCGCCGACCTGCTGCCCAAGCTCAACGGCATGTTCGCCTTCGCCATCTGGGAGCGAGACAGCGGGCAACTGTTCATCGCCCGCGACCGCTTGGGCGTGAAGCCGCTGTACCTGTCCAAGACCAAGGATCGCCTGCGTTTTGCTTCCAGCCTGCCGGCTCTGCTCAAAGGCGGCGATATCGGCAAGACCCTGGATCCCATTGCGCTCAACCATTACCTGAACTTCCATGCCGTGGTGCCCGCACCGCGCACCATCCTGGCCGGTGTGGAGAAACTGCCGCCGGCGACCTGGATGCGTATCGACACCAATGGCAAGGTCGAGCAGAAGGTCTGGTGGACGCTGAACTTCGGCCCGAATGCCGATGAAGCCAACTTCACCTTCGAAGACTGGCGCGACGCCACTCTCGACAGCATGCGCGAAGCGGTCGAGATCCGTCAGCGTGCCGCCGTGGATGTCGGCGTGCTGCTGTCCGGCGGCGTCGACTCCAGCATGCTGGTCGGCCTGCTGCGCGAAGCCGGTGTCGAAAACCTGCTGACCTTCTCCATCGGCTTCCAGGATGCCGGTGGCGAGCGCGGTGACGAATTCCAGTATTCGGATCTGATCGCCAAGCGTTTCGAAACCCAGCACCACCAACTGCGCATCGGCGAAAACGAGATTCTCGACCAGTTGCCGGCAGCTTTCCGCGCCATGAGCGAGCCGATGGTCAGCCACGACTGCATTGCCTTCTACCTGCTCTCGCGGGAAGTGGCCAAGCACTGCAAGGTGGTGCAGAGCGGCCAGGGCGCCGACGAGCTGTTCGCCGGCTATCACTGGTACCCATTGGTCGATGGCGCTGACGATGCCTATAGCGCCTACCGCAAGGCTTTCTTCGACCGCGAGCACGACGAATACGCCGCCTGCGTGCAGCCTGCCTGGCTGACCGACGACGTGTCCGGCGAATTCGTGCGCCAGCATTTCGCCCAGCCGGGTGCCAGCGCTGCGGTGGACAAGGCGCTGCGCCTGGACAGCACGGTGATGCTGGTCGACGACCCGGTCAAACGTGTCGACAACATGACCATGGCCTGGGGCCTGGAAGCACGTACGCCGTTCCTGGATTACCGCGTGGCCGAGCTGTCGGCGCGTATCCCTGCCCAGTACAAGCTGCCGGAAGGCGGCAAGTACGTGCTCAAGGAGGCGGCCCGCAAGGTCATTCCGTCCGAGGTCATCGACCGCAAGAAGGGTTATTTCCCGGTGCCTGGCCTCAAGCACCTGGAAGGCGCCACCCTGGGCTGGGTACGCGACCTGCTGGTCGACCCGGCCCACGACCGCGGCATCTTCAACCCGCAGATGCTCGACCGCCTGCTCACCGACCCGCAAGGCCAGCTGACGCCGCTACGCGGCTCCAAGCTGTGGCAGATGGCAGCGCTGAACCTGTGGCTGAGCGAACAGGGCCTGTAACGACGAATCGGGGGAGCTGCGGCTCCCTCGCTCTCAACTGCAATGGCCGTATCCGCCTCGCTGCGGATCATCAGACAGGCCAACCGATAGCCGGTAATTACCGGCCATGCGCAAGCAAAGGAACATTCTTCAATGCGAGCCACTGCCCATAATCAACGCCTTCTCCGCGGCCAGTCCCCCTCCTACGAGCGGCTGCAGGCGCGCTTTGCCGAAGAACACGGCGACGGCATCAGCCAGCCGCAGATCGTCCATTGCGGCTGGGGCCGGTTGCTGATCGGCCACACCTTCCCCGACGCCGCGGTGCTGGCCGAGGAGCTGCTCAGCGAGCAGCCCGGCGAGCGGGACATTGCCCTCTATGTGGCGGCGCCGCAGCAGGTTCTCGCCCAGGCACCGCAGCAGCTGTTTCTCGACCCGTCGGACACCCTGCGCCTGTGGTTCAGCGACTACCGGCAGGCGCGCCGCGGCTTTCGAGGTTTTCGCGTACGCCGGGCGCAGACCGATGCCGACTGGCAAGCGATCAATTGCCTGTACCAGACCCGCGGCATGCTGCCGCTGGATCCGCAGAAGCTCACCCCGCGTCACCAGGGTGGCCCGGTTTACTGGCTGGCGGAGGATGAAGACAGCGGCGCGGTGATCGGCAGCGTGATGGGTCTCAATCATCAGAAGGCCTACCAGGATCCGGAGCTGGGCAGCAGCCTCTGGTGCCTGGCCGTCGACCCGGCCTGCAGCCGCCCCGGCGTAGGCGAGGTGCTGGTTCGCCACTTGGTCGAGCATTTCATGAGCCGCGGCCTCAGCCACCTCGACCTATCGGTGCTGCACGACAACGGCCAGGCCAAGAAGCTGTACGCCAAGCTGGGCTTCCGTGAACTGCAGACCTTCAGCATCAAACGCAAGAACGGCATCAACCAGACGCTGTTCCTCGGCCCTGGACCGGACGACAACCTCAACCCTTACGCACGCATCATCGTCGACGAGGCCCGTCGGCGTGGTATCGATGCGCAGATCGACGACGCCGAAGCCGGCTTGTTTACCCTGAGCCAGGGCGGCCGACGCATTCGTTGCCGCGAGTCGCTGACCGACCTGACCAGCGCCGTGACCATGACCCTCTGCCAGGACAAGCGCCTGACCCATCGCACGCTCAGCCGTGCTGGCCTGAGCCTCCCCGCCCAGCGCCTGGCAGGCAGTGCCGAGGACAATGCGGCGTTTTTGTCCGAGCATGGCAGCCTGGTGGTCAAGCCCGTGGATGGGGAACAGGGCCAAGGCGTGGCCGTCGACTTGCGCACGCCCGCCGATGTGCAAGCGGCTATCGAGCGCGCCCGCCCCTTCGATGAGCGTGTGCTGCTGGAGAGTTACCACGAAGGCTTCGACCTGCGCATCGTGGTGATCGGCTTCGAAGTAGTGGCGGCGGCGATCCGCCGCCCAGCGGAAATTCTCGGCGATGGCCGCCACACCATTGGCGAACTGATCGACGCGCAAAGCCGGCGTCGCCAGGCGGCCACAGGCGGCGAAAGCCGTATCCCCAAGGACGCCGAAACCCTGCGCACCCTGCATGCCGCCGGTTACGACTACGACAGCGTGCTGCCCCAGGGCAAACGCATGGCCGTGCGCAAGACCGCCAACCTGCATACCGGTGGGATTCTCGAAGACGTCACCGGCATTCTCCATCCGACGCTTGCAGAAGCGGCCGTCAAGGCTGCTCGCGCGCTGGATATCCCGGTAGTCGGCCTGGATTTGCTGGTACCCGCTGCGGATCAGCCGGAGTACGTGTTTATCGAAGCCAACGAACGTGCCGGTTTGGCCAACCACGAACCGCAGCCAACCGCGGAGCGGTTTATCGATCTGTTGTTCCCCTTGAGCCATGGGGTGGGTGACTGATCGAACCAGACTGGCCACTCCTGGCGCCGGTGAGGACGCTTGAAGATTACCTCACCGGCGCCAGCACCGTGGAACCTAGTGCGGCAGGGGCTTAGGTGCCCACCGGTCAATTGGCAGTATCGCCTCGGCGCGATTGATCGAGCCAGGGTGCCTTGCAAGTGATGGGTTCAATGAACGGCCCATGCTTGAAACCCTCGCTGCAAATGCGGGTCAGGATGTAACACAGCGCAAAATTCCCGTCCGTCGACAGGCGTCAAGCAGTCACCAGAGACCGACGTCGCCCGGCGGCCCGCCCCGTCCTAGATGGAGAGCCCATGTCGCAAATTCCAGAACCCGATCTCGAGTACATGCAAAAAGTCCTGCTGGAAATGCTCGCCATTCCCAGCCCTACCGGTTTTACCGACACCATCGTGCGCTACGTCGCCGAGCGTCTTACCGAAATCGGCATTCCCTTCGAAATGACCCGGCGTGGCACCATTCGCGGCACCCTCAAAGGGCGTCGTGACAGCCCGGACCGTGCCGTCTCCGTGCACCTGGACACCATTGGTGCCATGGTCCGTGAGATCAAGGACAACGGTCGCCTGAGCCTGACCGCCATCGGCTGCTGGTCCAGCCGCTTCGCCGAAGGCAGCCGGGTCAGCGTGTTCAGTGACCATGGCGTATTCCGCGGTAGCGTCCTGCCGCTGCTGGCTTCTGGACATGCCTTCAACACCGAGGTCGACCAGTTGCCGATTTCCTGGGATCACGTCGAGTTACGTCTGGATGCCCTGATCGCCAGCCGCGCCGACTGCGAAAGCCTGGGCATCTCCGTCGGCGACTTCGTGGCCTTCGACCCACTGCCCGAGTTCACCGAAAGCGGCCATATCAGTGCCCGCCATCTGGATGACAAAGCCGGTGTCGCCGCCCTGCTCGCCGCGCTCAAGGCGGTGGTGGAAAGCGGTCAGGAACCGCCCATCGACTGCCATCCACTGTTCACCATCACCGAAGAAGTCGGCTCCGGCGCGGCAGCAGCGCTGCCCTGGGACGTGAGCGAATTCGTGGGTATCGACATTGCGCCGGTCGCCACCGGCCAGCGCTCCACCGAACATACGGTCAGCGTGGCCATGCACGACTCCGGCGGCCCCTACGACTATCACCTGTCGCGACAACTGCTGCGCCTGGCCAGCGAAAACGAAATCCCGGTGCGCCGCGACCTGTTCCGCTACTACCACAGCGACGCCCAGTCAGCCGTCACCGCAGGCCACGACATCCGCACCGCGCTGATCGCCTTCGGCTGCGACGCCACCCATGGCTACGAGCGCACCCATATCGACAGCCTCGCCGCCCTCTCCCGCCTGCTCGGCGCCTACCTGCTCAGCCCACCGGTATTTGCCAGCGATGCACAGCCGGAGAATGGCTCCCTGGAGCGCTTCAGCCACCAGCTGGAACATGATGCGCAGATGGAACCGGAGACGCGGGTGCCGACGGTGGATAGTTTGGTGGGGAACCGCGAAAGAGAAGGCTAACTGCGACGAGGGCACGCTCCTACGAACGGCGCATTTGGTAGGAGCGCCCTACTCCAGCGGCCTCTTGGCCTCACGGCGCTGATGCATCCAGTCGACGATTTCACCTTCCGGCGTATAACCGCAGACCGTTTCGCGCAGCAGTTGACGTACCCGGTCGTAGTCATCCTGTTCTACGGCGCGAAGCAGATTGGCAATGGCCAACTTAAAGGTGTCCCAGGGCAGATGCTCTTCATTGGCCCGCATGATCATCGGGTGCTCGGTAGGGCTCACGTTGTCACCGATCAGCAACTCCTCATAGAGTTTCTCACCCGGACGCAGGCCAGTGAACTCAATGGCAATATCGCCGCTGGGATTCTCATCCGAGGCTACACTGAGCCCGGTGAGATGGATCATCTTTTCCGCCAACTCGGCGATCTTCACCGGTTGCCCCATATCCAGCACGAACACATCGCCGCCTTGTCCCATGGAGCCTGCTTGGATCACTAACTGAGCCGCTTCAGGGATGGTCATGAAGTAACGGGTGATGCTGGGATGGGTAACCGTAACCGGTCCCCCCTTGCGAATCTGCTCGTAGAAACGCGGGATCACCGAGCCTGAAGAACCCAGCACATTGCCGAAACGCACCATGGTGAACCGAGTTTTGTTGACCTGATGCACGCCTTCCTTGTCGCCGAACAGCACGGGGGCACTCTCCCGACTCAACGCCTGCAAGACCATTTCGGCCAGACGTTTGGTACTGCCCATCACATTCGTAGGTCGCACGGCCTTGTCGGTGGAAATCAATACGAAGTGCTCGACGCCGGCCTTCAAAGCTGCCTGGGCCGTGTGCAGCGAACCCAGCACGTTGTTCAATACACCTTCGGCGATATTGTGTTCAACCATGGGCACATGCTTGTAGGCAGCCGCGTGGTAAACGGTATTCACATCCCAGGCGCGCAACAGTTCGACCTGGCGCTGCTGGTTGCGCACCGAGCCGAGGATCGGTACGAGTCGAACCGGCAACGATTCACGGCGGATGCGCTGCTCAAGTTCGCCATGAATGGCGTAGAGATTGAACTCGCTGTGCTCGAACAACAGCAGTGTTTTTGGGCCGGATCCAAGAATTTGCCGGCACAATTCAGAACCGATCGAACCGCCAGCTCCGGTTACCATCACCACCAGACCACGAATGCACCGCTCGAACAATTCACGCTGTGGCGGCACGGCATCACGCCCAAGTAAGTCAGCGATGTCCACTTCCTGAACATCCTCAACCTTGACCCTGCCACTGGCCAGATCCATGAAGCCAGGAACAGTGCGCACATGGAGGGGGAATTGCTCGAGCGCTTCGAGTACCTCTCGGCGACGTGTGCGTGAAGCCGATGGCAATGCCATCAGGATCTCGGTAGCGCCAGTATCATCGATCATCTGCTGGATATGCCGCGGCGAATACACGCGCAACCCTGCGATGATGCGGTTGGCGATGTTAGGATCGTCGTCAATAAAGGCTACCGGGCGCTTCCTACGCCCCATACGCAAGGCCGCAGCCAGCTGATTACCCGCCGAGCCCGCGCCATAGATGGCAACCGGCGGAGCACATGCGTCACGGCTGCTGAACTTGAAGGGTTGATCAGCAGCGAACCAGTGGCCCATAAAGAACTGACGCATTGCCAGGCGCAGTCCGCCTATAAGCATGATGCTCAGCCACCAGTAATTGAACACCATGGAACGGGGAATCACCGCCCGCGCATCCTGATGCCAGTAGATCGCCAACGCCAGAATCAATGCTGACAGGGAGACCGCCTTGGCGATAGCGATGAGCGCCTCGGTGCCGAAGTAGCGCATCACGGCGCGGTACATGCCAAAGCGTATGAACAGCGGAATGGAGATGAGAGGCGCCAGCGCGAAGAGCCAGAGGTGGCCGTCAAGCGGATAAACCTCTTCGAAATCTCCCAGGCGAACGACAAAGGCCAGCCACAATGCCGCCCATACCAGCATCACGTCGACGGCCACCTGGATCAGTCGTTTTTGGCGACGGCGCAACCGTACCAGACGAGTACGCAACAGCTCAGCGAACCTCAACAAAACAACACCTCATATCCCTGGAGCGCGCCTTTGCCAGGCCAAAGCTGGCAGCGCGAGTAGTTCCAAATCGTCCTGAATGCTCAGATAGAACGCCTGATTCAACCCTGTAATACCGTTCCTGGCGCATGCAGCGCGCCGTCCTCGACGACTACATGATAGCCAGCGCAACAGCCGGCCTGCAGCCAGGCCCTGGCACCTACCTTTACGCCTCCAGCCAGTTGTACGCCAACCCCCAGGTGGGCGAAGTTACCCAGCACCGCATCGTGATCAACGGTTGCGTTGGCGTTCACGATAGCACCCTGCCCGAGAACAGCACCCACGCCGATCATTGCCATTGCCATTACCGCGACACCGCGGCCCACTTCGGCATCGTTACTGACAAAGGCCCGCGGATGAATGACCGTCGCCAGGGGCAGGCCGGCCGCCTCGATCAGTTGGCTCCATCGTTCGCGCAACGCATTGTTGCCAACTGCAGCAATCGCTGCACTGCCGGCGCTGGCATGAGCGGCAAGGTCATCCGGTTTGCCGATCACCGCTAAGCCGTAAAGCTCGCTCAAACCAGGCCATCGATCATCCAGAAAACAGACGGCCTGCCACTGGCCCGAGAGTAGCGCCGCTTCGGCAACCGCCCTGCCATGCCCGCCAGCGCCCAGTATCAGCAATGTATTTTTCATTTCGTCTCCAGTGCCCCGGCCTTGAACCTGGCAGCCAGGAAAACCAGCGGAAGATAAGCGATCAACAAACCGATAGCACCGTCCACGCCACCGAAGCCGACCCACAGGGCGATAGGCAGCAGCCATAACAGATTGATGGCGGTAACCGCCATGGTGACAGGCAGATGGCGGCCGTAATGGCGCGAGGCATACTGATAAGCGTGGCTTCTATGCGCCTCGTAAACACGGTCGCCGCGCAGAAGTCGGCGCAATAATGTGTAGGTTGCATCGACGATAAAAACACCTAGCAGTATCAACCAGGCCCACAGCAGCTCAGGCGATGCCGCCGCGGCCTGCAGCGAAAGAACGCCAAGCGTGATCCCCAGAAAACCACTCCCGGCATCCCCCATGAAAATCCGCGCGGGCGGAAAGTTCCAGATCAGGAAGCCAAGCATCGCAGCAGCCAGGGCCAGCACGGTCAGCAATGCCCCGTGGGTATCGCCAAGCCAGGCATACAGCAACGCGCCGCCGATACAGACGCAAATAGCCTCCACACTGGCGATACCGTCGATGCCATCCATGAAGTTGTAGAGATTGAGCAACCAGACCAGATAGATCGCTGCCAACAGATGGCCAAACCAACCAAGATCGACCAGGGTGCCGAACAGACTGATTGCAGGCAGCCCACCCAGCCAGAACAGCGCCCAACCAGCAGCCGCAAAATGCCCGAGCAAACGCCAGCGGGCGGCGATATGCCCATGATCGTCAAGAAAGCCGATCACGGCCACCAGCCCGCCCGCACCACACAAGGCAAATGCTATGGCACTGTCTACCTGGCCAAGCAGGGCCAGGCCAAGCACGGCAAGAATGAAGCACACCACAATGGCCATGCCGCCACCGCGCGGCGTGGGTACCGAGTGAGAGCTACGTTCGTTGGGGATATCCATAAGGCTGCTCGCCAGAGCATAACGCCTCAACAACCAGGTCAGCAGACACGACAGGCTGGCAATGACCAGCAAAACAGTGATCAACAAGTAACTTCTCCTAACCCCTACCGTTCACGGCAGCTATTGCTGGTCAACCTGCTTCGAAAGCACGGGCAGTTTTACGCAATGCGTCATCGACGCTAACAGGCGGCGCCCAGCCCAGTAGCTCACGCGTTTTACCGATATCCACCTGCAGGGAGCCACAGAGCCGCTGTGCGATGGCGCGCCTGCCCAGCATTACCGCGCCGGCTTGCAACAGGCTGGCGGGTACCGGCAGCAATCTCGCTGGCCGCCCCAGCGCTTTACCCATGCGCTGCAACAGTTGCGTCGTGGACAGATCCTCACCGTCACTTACCAGAAATGTCTGGTTGGCCGCAGCAGGGTGATTGATGCAGGTGGCAATCAGGTCCACCAGGTTATCCACGGCCACCAGGCTGCGCTTGTTTCCCGTGGCGCCCAGCGGCAGCGGAACCCCCTTGCGAAGCCAGCTCATCATGCTGCGGAAATTGGCCTTAACACCGGGGCCATAAACGAGCACAGGCCTGATGATCACCACGTCCATACCGGTCTCGCCCGCCAGCGCCCGCAAGCCCTGCTCGGCCTCCATCTTGGAAACCCCGTAAGGGTCTTGGGGATCCGGCGTATCGTCTGCACGATAAGGATGGCCGAGCTCGGTGCCCTCGCCATTGACCTTGATCGAACTGATAAAGATGAAACGCTGCACACCTGCAGCAGCCGCCTGCCTGGCCAGGCTCAGGGTGCCGTCGACATTGGCCTTGCGAAACTCCACGAGCGGATCGGCAGCTGTATCGTTCATCACGTGAACGCGAGCCGCACTGTGAATGACGACAGCAGCACCCTCCAGCGAAGCGCTCCAATCCACATCCGCCGCCAGCCCACCTACCAGTGGATTGACGACGCCAACCGGCGCCTGGACCAGGGCAGCACGCGATGGCGCGATTAACCCATAGCCCTCCTGATGCAAACGTTCGAGCAAGGTACGGCCAACGAAACCACTGCCCCCGGTGACCATTATTCGTTTCATCACTGTTTTCCGTCCCTGCGTGTGCCCTGCCGGAACAGGCGCTCCAGATTAGAGAAGATCTTTTCCTTGGCGAACTGATCATCGTAATAGCGCTTGCCCGCCTGCCCCATCGCAATACGCTGTGGGTGGGTCATGGCCGCCATCTGCTGCACGATCCGGGACAGCCCCTGCTGATCGCCCGAGGCACAGGCAAGCCCTGCTCCCGACTCTTCGATGACACGTGCCGCCTCGCCCCCGATCATCCCGAGCACAGGCTTGCCCGAGGCAAGATAAGCCTGAACCTTGCCGGGAATGGTCTTGGCGAACACCTCATTGGTTTTCAAGGAAACCAGCAAGGCATCGGCCGTGGCGAATAGCCCCGGCATGGCTTCCAGCGGATGACGACCCAGCAAGAGCACATTGTCGAGGTTACGTTGCGTGACCTCGCGCTGCAGCCACTCGCTCATGCGGCCGTCGCCAACTAGTACCCAACGAACCTTCACGGTATTTCGCAGGGCTTCGGCTACGTCGAGAATCGCCGGGAAATCCTGCGCCTCACCCAGATTACCGGCGAACAGGATGGTGAACTCATCCGGCGCACGGGCCAGTAAGGGCGAGCCCCCTTCAGGCAGTTCGTTAAACCCGTCTTCGGCCCAGCTGGGAAAGTACACCAGCCGCTCGTCTTCGATAGGCCGAGTGCAATAGGAGCGCACGCTGTCTAGGAAGGCGCGGGATTGAAGCAGCAGGTAGTCGGTACGATTGTATATCCACGACACCATCCTGCCGACCAGCGCCAAGGCGCGGTCATCATGAACGACCCCGACGGCACGCAGGGTTTCCGGCCACAAGTCCAGAACCCAGACGCTGACCGGGGCCTTTTTCAGCCTGCCGATCAACAGGGCCGGAATGGCCGACATGATCGGCGAGACGGCATAGACGAATATGCCGTCGAACTCTTTGCCGCGCAGCTTCCAGCTACCCAGCAACGAACCACTCACCACGAACGACAGATAATTGAGAACGAGCGTCAGGCTGCGCTTGCCGCGGGGGATAAAGGGCACCCGCACCACCTCAGCACCCTGATAGTTGGCGAACTGCTCCGGCGCCTTGCGATAGCCGTCGAACACCTGGCCTTCGGGGTAATTTGGTAAGGCCGTCAGCACGGTGACCTCGTGCCCCCGGCGCACCAGCTCTTCGGCCATGTCATTGACGCGCATGTTCTCGGGCCAGAAATACTGGCTGACGATCAATATCTTCAGTTTTCCCTCTCGCATGGGCGTCAGTCGTTCCGCTTCCATACGGTGCGCATCACGTAATCGCGATAGCTGTGCACGATGCGTACGACCTTGTCCGCCACGTTGGGCATGCTGTAGTCGGCTACCAGGCGCAGGCTGCGCGCATCGCCACGGCCTTGGGATTCGAGTACTTGCAGTGCCTGCATCACCCGCTCGACTTCAAGGCCTACCATCATCACGGCAGCTTCTTCCATGCCCTCCGGACGCTCATGGGCCTCCCGGATGTTCAGCGCCGGAAAATTCAGAATTGAAGACTCTTCCGAAATGGTGCCGCTGTCGGACAACACCGCCTTGGCGCAGGCTTGCAGCTTGTTGTAGTCCTTGAAGCCCAGCGGCTTGAGCAATCGCACATTGGGGTGAAAGGTCACGCCCAGTGCATCCACACGCTTTTGAGTACGCGGGTGGGTGGACACGATTACCGGCATGTCGTAGTGCGCGGCGACCTGGTTCAAGGTCTCGGCCAGCTTGCGGAAGTTTTTCTCGGAATCGATGTTCTCTTCACGGTGCGCACTGACCACGAAGAACTTGCCCTCCTCCAGTCCAAGGCGCTGAAGCACATCGGAGGCATCAATGCCTTCACGGTAGTAGGTCAATACCTCGAACATCGGGCTGCCAGTCTTGATCACCATATCCGGCGATAGCCCTTCGCGAAGCAGATAGTCGCGGGCGATGGTGCTGTAGGTCAGGTTGATGTCCGCCGTGTGATCGACGATCCGACGGTTGATCTCTTCCGGCACGCGCATGTCGAAACAGCGGTTACCTGCTTCCATATGGAAGGTGGGGATCTTGCGGCGCTTGGCCGGAATCACCGCCATGCAACTATTGGTATCGCCCAGCACCAGCAACGCATCCGGCTGGACTTCAGCCAACACCTTGTCGACGGCGATGATCACGTTGCCGATCGTCTCGGCGCCCGTGGCCCCCGCGGCATTGAGAAAATGATCAGGGCGACGAATGCCCAGATCGTCGAAAAAGATCTCGTTGAGCTCGTAATCGTAGTTCTGCCCGGTATGGATCAATACGTGATCGCAATGCTCGTCCAGCTTGGCCATCACGCGCGCCAGACGAATGATTTCCGGGCGGGTGCCAACGACCGTGGCAACTTTCAGTTTTTTCATGGTTTCACCTGGCAGGCGTAGGTATCAGGGTGCGCTCGGTCGAAGATCTCGTTGGCCCAGAGCATCACGATCATTTCATCGTCGCCAATGTTGGTGATGTCATGTGTCCAGCCGGGCACGGTTTCGACAATTTGCGGGCTATCACCTTCGGTGACGACTTCATGGAACTCACCCGTGGTCATATGGCGAAACCCAAAGCGCGCACGGCCCTTGATGACCAGAAATTTCTCGGTCTTGGTGTGGTGGTAATGGCCGCCACGGGTAATGCCCGGGTGCGCGGTAAAGAAGGAGAACTGCCCGCAGTCGGGGGTCTTCAGCATCTCGACGAACACCCCACGCGGGTCACCATACTTCGGCACTTTGTAGGTGAAGTGCTCGGGCGGCAGGTAGCTCAAGTAGGTCGAGTACAGGGCGCGCACGAAGCCGCCACCCACTCGATCCGTGACCAGGGTATTGCGGCTTTCCTTGAAGCTGCGTAGGCGGTCGGCTATCTCGCCGACACTCACCCGGTACTGCGGCTGCACGTCAGCCCTTGCCTCCTCGCCCGCCATCAGGGCCAGGAAGTGGGCGATCACGTCATCGATATACACCAGGGTGATGACGGCGGCCGGATCGTTGATCTGGATGGGCAAATCGCGAGCGATGTTGTGGCAGAAGGTGGCTACCGCCGAGTTGTAATTCGGCCTGGCCCATTTGCCGAATACATTCGGTAAACGCAGCACATGCACCGGGCTACCGTGCTGCTGGGCGAGCCGTTGCAAGGCCTCCTCGGCGCCACGCTTGCTGGCACCATAGGGGTTATCCAGGGTGGCCTGGCTCGACGAGGTATACACGACCGGAATCTGCCGAGCACTGGTTTCAATCGCCTTGCACAACTCAACGGTGAGCTCCGTATTGCCCTGACCGAACTCCGCAGGATCCTGAGGGCGATTTACACCCGCCAGATGGAAGATAAAGTCAGCTTGAGCCACACGCTCGCCAAGCACCTTCAACTCGTCAGAACGACCGAATGTAAGAATTTCGACATCCTGACGCTCGTTAAGATGCACGATCAGGTTTTTGCCAACGAAACCGTTAGCCCCGGTGATCAATACCTTCATGCTCATTCCTCGGGCGCTGCGTCTTCGCCACGCTGAATGGCACGCATGAAATTCAACTTGAGCAACAGCTCCTGCATGCCCTGTACGTCAAGGCGTTCGGTGTTATGCGAATTATAATCTTCGGTATGGGAGATACGCTCTTCACCCTGCTCAACGAACTTGCTGTAATTCAAGTCGCGCAGATCCGGCGGTACGCGGTAGTACTCGCCACGGTCTTCGGCGCAGGCCATTTCCTCGCGGCTCAGCAGCGCCTCGTAAAGCTTCTCACCATGGCGGGTACCGATCACCTGGATGGGATGGTCAGGCTTGCCTAGCAAGGAGGTCAGCGCTTGCGCGAGCACTTCGACGGTTGCTGCAGGCGCCTTCTGCACGAACAGGTCGCCATTGCGACCATGCTCGAATGCATACAACACTAGGTCGACCGCATCGGCCAGGGTCATCATGAAGCGGGTCATGTTAGGGTCGGTGATCGACAGCGGCTTACCAGCTCGAATCTGATCGACGAACAGCGGAATCACCGAACCGCGAGACGCCATGACGTTGCCATAGCGGGTACCGCAGATGACAGTGCCGGTGTCGTCGAGATTGCGCGACTTGGCCACCATGACCTTTTCCATCATTGCCTTGGAAATACCCATGGCGTTGATCGGGTAAACGGCCTTATCGGTACTTAGGCAGACTACGCGCTTGACGCCATTCTGGATGGCGGCTTCCAGCAGGTTCTCGGTGCCCAGCACGTTGGTCTTGACAGCTTCCATGGGGTGAAACTCGCAAGACGGAACTTGCTTGAGTGCAGCCGCATGAAAAATGTAATCGACACCACGGGTCGCATTCAGGATGCTCTGGTAGTCGCGTACATCTCCGATGTAGAACTTCAGTTTGGGACTGGCGTAAAGCTTACGCATGTCATCCTGTTTTTTTTCGTCGCGGCTGAATATCCGAATTTCACGAATACTAGACTGCAAAAAACCTTTGAGCACTGCGTTACCAAAAGAACCAGTGCCACCGGTAATCAGTAGCGTTTTATCATCAAACATAGTATCCCTCAAATTTCATTCAGTGGCCTGATATGCAGGCCCCCACACTCCACAACAGAATGCAAATAAAGCGTAGAAAACTATCGCGCCATAAGGTTGAAGGTACAGCACCCCAGCAAACAGGAAGTTAATCAAAAACAGCAGCAGCATACACTGCATTGCAGTACCGATTACCGAATTATAAAGCTTCGTGTATTGCCTAATGCGAACCCACATCCAGCAAGCACAGGCAATAAAAACCATGCAATTAAAGACCCCCCCAACAAAGAGCAAATCAAAGATGCCGTTATGGGACATGGGATAATTCTCGAAACCCAGCGTACCGGATGCCCCAACTAACCCCACCCCCCAAAGCATACCTTCTGGACCGTAGGATTCGTATAATACAGAAGGCAGAAGCCAAACCCTCTGCAAGATACTTTCCATGACAGTATAATCTGTAACTACGGCATTCTCATTTAACCTGAATATATTATCGACCACCGAAACCAGATAGGGAACATTTAGGAAATAAGAAATTACAACAGAAATTATTAGCATGACAGCTGCAGCCAGCAACATAAGCTTCACCCTGACCGAACCGTAAAAAAAATAAATTATAAAAAACACCAACAAATTAACAACTGCTGCTTTTTGCAAGCTCAACAACATACCCACAGCTATTAGAAGAAATACAATCGCACGTACGAATTTAGATGAAAAAAACACCAACATAGGCAATGCAAAAACTGAGTACACCCCATAGGCGGTCAAACTTCCAACTAGCGAAGAATATCGAACCAAGCCATCTCGGGATGAGGCTTCAGAAAACCAAGATATCGGCCCATGCATCACCTGAAAGACAAGTGAAAGCGCTCCTAGACAGATAAATACCACGTAAACACGAAACAGTAGCAAAAGCAGCTCTTCAGAACGCAACGCGGTTAAGAAAAACAAAAAAACAGGCACCATATAGTAGTAGCGAAAAATTGCTTGCGCATATTGCTCGTCTGGAAACCAAAAATAAGAGTAGATAATTGGAAGACACGACGACAAAGCAAAAAAAGACAGTACCAATATACCAGAGCCGTCGTAACCCGATCGGCGGCCTACTAGAAAACAACCAAACACTGAAAAGAGCGGCCCCAATACAGCAAAAACAGGATTAATATTTCTCAGCACATGTAAACAGTAAAAACCTACAGCAAGCACCAGACAAGCTTTTGCCGCCAGCATGCTATTGGACCAAACACCCTCCAATATCGGCCTATGACGCGCGATGCCTGATGTAATCATGCAGCACTTACCATCTTTTTATAAATTTTTTTCATCCTCAACAAAAGTGATGGCCTTACAGGAAAATAACTAATCAACCACAATGCCATGGCCTTTGGCTTTAAGCTTTTTTGCGTAGCAGCAAGCAGGAAATACTCTCTGGCAATCTTGACATGACCAAGATATAGCCGCCGATACCCTGCACCTAAATAAAACCGCGCCAACGCAAAATCGCAAGCGGCCCCTATTTCCGGATGACTGTATGCATAGCGATGCAGAGCCAACTCCAGTGTCTTAATGAAATCACCCTCGTAACGGGTTGGATCCTTGCCATTATAACTGTCGTCCCGCCTGTAGCAGACGAAGGGCGTATCCAAATAGATGCCTCTACCGCGAGCACATAGGTCTATCATATTCAACCAGTCGCTAGCTGTTGGAATTGATGGCTCAAAGGGTGGTTGAGGGCTTGAGCTAGCGCGATAAAGAATAGTCATAGATCCTGGTATACCAAGATTATTCAACACATCCTTTATTGTAGTTACTCCATCCTCATAGAAATGATCAATTATTCCACGAATTTTACCGGAAGGAGCCATATCATAAACAGCATGATGGCAAAAGCTAGAGTCAGGATTTTGCTCAAGTGCATCTACTTGAGCTGCAATTTTTCCAGGCATCATGAGATCATCGCCTGAAAATATAGCGATATATTTTCCTATCGCCTTACTAGCTAAGAAATTATAGTTCGCGGTAATACCTAAATTCTTTTCTTGGGCAAAGGACCTCACTGTCGGATAACGCGCAGCCAGCCCATTTATTACATTTGCCGAAGAGTCGGGAGACGCATCATCCGAAATAAGAATTTCTATCGAAGGGTAATTCTGAGCTAAAATTGACTCGACAGTTTCTGAGATCAAATCCTGCTGCTTGTATACCGGCACCAACACGGAAACCAATGGATACTCAACGCTCACTGCCTTGCCCCTTCAACAATCGCCGCCTGACTAATAAATACATTAGACCAGTATAAAAAATATAGGAAATACAGTGCGCATAAACGGCACCATTCAGACCAAATCTAGAAACGAGCACATGAACAAAAAACACAAATAAAGCGTTGTAAAAAATTTCCGAAAAAATACAAACCCCATAATAAAGCCTACTAATTGCAGCATAGCTCAACAACCAGCCAAAAACCTTAAGAACATCACCTACTAGCTGCCAAAAAAGCAGGTCAGTAACTGGTGCAAAATCCGTTGTAAACAGCAGAGGCACTATTAACCCTCTGGCCAGATATACAAAGACAGCAATGCTAGCTGCAAGCATAAGCGCTTTTTTAGAAATGCCCAAGAACTCCTTCCACAACATGCCGTCATCAGTAACAGAAGAGAATTTTGGCAACACATAGACCACTAGTGCACTGGTTATAAAAAGCAAAAAGGCCGCACTTAATCGCCACGTCGCATCCCAAATCCCCGCAGCATCTATTCCTAACTGCGAATTTATTATTTCCCGTATAAAAATATGAGCCACGGGAACACAGAACGCCGATACAAGCGAGATTAGAGCGAGTCTCAAAAAACCTGACAATATTGATAACTGCCCCAAGCCCAGAAAATTGCCAAATTTGAACCACGTCTGCCGCTTACAGATCAAAAGCGTACCTGCCAGCGCAACTCCCTGATAAGAGGCCAATGCCATCAAAGCGCCTTGCAAGCCATAGAAAGAAGCTAGGAGCCACGTAAGCAATAGCGAAAGAATGCTACCTAGGACGTTAGCGACTACATAACGTTTAACATCGCCCAGGCCATTGAGAATGGCAAGTAGTAACGCATTAAATGAAAATAAAATAATCGATGCAGCGAAAATTATATATATTAAAGGCTTCACCACACCCGCAGATAGCAAGACGGGAGACCAGATAGCTAACGCCAAAGCTATCAGCGCGTTCGGGATTGCTACTACCATGACCAGAGAAACACCAGTACACCAAACATACTTTAGCCTCCCTGGGTCGTTCAAATTTTCAGATGTGTACTTGGTTACTCCATTCGTGACAGCACCACTTGCGAACGCAGTCGCTATCTGCATAAGATTTTGAAAGTTTCCTACTAGCGCCAAGCCTGCCGGCCCGCCATACACAGCGAGAACTTTATTAATCCCTAACAATGCCAACATTTTAAATGCGACACTGATAGCACTTAAAAAGAACGATCTGAAAAACATCTCTAGGGCCTAAAAGAATTACACGCTGCGATGACTCTGTTGACATCCGTTTCATTTAGGACCGGACTCATCGGCAAGCTTAAAACCTCACGATGAATGGCCTCAGTGAGCGGATAGCGCTCCCCACTCAACTCGGAATATGCTTGTTGCTTATGAGGAGGAATGGGGTAGTGTATAAGTGACTGAACACCGCATTCGTGTAAATGTTTTTGTAATGCATCTCTTTTCTGAGTCCGAATCACATATAGATGATAAACATGCGCTTCGTTTTCAATCGCACCGGCCACCGCACCATAAGGCAATGTGATATTAGAATTGACAATACTTTGATCATAGAGTGCTGCAATGCTGCGACGCTGCTGCGTTTCGCGATCTAAATGTTTCAGTTTTACGCCAAGCATCGCTGCTTGCATTTCATCTAGGCGGCTATTCATCCCCTTGAAAAGATTTTTGTACTTTTCATGCGAACCATAATTACGGAGGGCTTTTAGAGTATCAGCAAGCTCGTCATCGTTAGTTGTAATCGCACCGGCGTCACCCAATGCTCCTAGATTCTTACCAGGATAAAAACTGAATCCGGAAGCATGCCCCCAATTACCCGCTTTTCTACCATCGATACTGGCTCCATGTGCCTGCGCACAATCCTCCAGCACTAATAAACCGTGCGCATCGGCGATGGCAAGAATGGCCGGCATATCGGAGATTTGGCCGTAAAGATGAACTGGCAGAATAGCTCGCGTTCTGCCTGTTATAGCTTGCTCGACCTTGAGTGGGCAAAGGTTGTAACTTTTCTCATCAGGTTCGACTAGGATAGGAGTCAAACCATTTGCACTGATCGCTAGAATACTGGCTATATAGGTGTTCGCGGGTACGATTACCTCGTCACCTGGGCTTAGTTTTCCGAGTTCAAGCCAGGCACGCAAAACCAATACCAGAGCATCTAAGCCATTAGCTACTCCGATGCAACACTTGGATCCGCAGTAGGTAGCAAAATCCTGTTCAAATTGTTCAAGTTCACCACCAGAAATATACCACCCAGAATCGATTACACGCGCACAAGCCTCAACTAGCTCTGCACGGTATTGGGCATTAATAGACTTGAGGTCAAGAAAGGGAACTTTGGTCACTTTGTTAATCCTAAAAATTTAGCGTCTAAACAACTGATATATTCGAAAATACTTTTACCTTGATAATCGCGACGCGCTTGATCTGCTCCAGATGCGATCAGAAAATCTATAATACTGGCGTCTCGACTCTTTAACGCATAATCCTTTGCGTACATTAAAACGGTCGTCCCCTTGTAATTGGTATCATTGACATCCGCCCCTATCTGCAATAAATACCTCATGATATCCAAACGCCCATGGTAGGCCGCAACAATAATTGGCGACCAACCTTTCTCATTACGATCGTTCACACCTGCGATACCTTGAAGTCTATAAGGCAATTCCGAAACATTGATATTCGGAATGGCGGCTAAAAAATCGTCTAAACCATCAAAAAAAAGCCGAATATCATAATCAATTGTCGAAACTGTTACGCCACTGAAACACGCCTCGCCTACAGCCTCACCTGGTTTAGCACCAGAACGAGTTGTCAATATTGATGCATTGACGACAGGCTTACCATGGAAACTTAAAAATTGATAAGGCCTAAAACCAAATGCATGAATTTGTCGTTTAACTTCCCACGCACACTTTTTAAAATCAATTGCCAACTCACGAAAGTCAATCGTTGACTTTGAGAAATATGTAGCCCCTTCCGCAGCTTGTAGCTTCGGCTCAGCCGGAAAGCCATTTATGATAAAATCGAAATTTTCGGACAGTAGCTCTTTAGAAGCAGATATATACTTACGATAGCAATCTTGAGCACGATCCTCAGCATCTAAAACAAATCTTTTTTGTGCGTAAATCGCTCCTGTATCAATACCTGAGTCTATAGCATGCAAGGTCACGCCTGATTCTTTTTCATTGAAAAGAACAGGCCATACCGATGTATACATACCTTTATACTTAGGAAGCAGAGAAAAGTGTATATTAAAGACCTTATCCGTGCGGAGCCTATCTACACGGACAATTTTATCGAATTCTAAAGAAAGAAAAACGCTTAGCTCGCAATCATAAATTTCTTTAATAGTTTTTATTGCAACGCCTGCTTCTTTTGCGAACTTCAAGAACGATGGCTGCCAACCGTCATGTCCTGCATCCGTCGAATTGACAACAGCTAACACATCGCTGACTGGGAAAGATTGCAAGGCTAATTTGAGCCCATGTATAGCTATTTCATTCTTCCCAGCTATGACGATCAAGCTACGCACTCCAAGAAATTTTCGTATACCCTAATATAATCTGACTCATCATAATGATCGCTAGCAAGAACCAATAAAACACAATCGGAGCTGAAGTCATGCATTTCATGCCAAACCATTTTTCCGATTTGAATGGCTTTATTTGGCCTGTCCAGCCAAATTTCCTCCTTGTTCTTACCGTCATCCATAATCATTCTGCATTGCCCAGACACACACACGGCTATCTGCTCAAGTTCTTTGTGTGCATGAAACCCGCGCGACACACCACTTTTAGTCCCAAAGATGTAATAAACCCGCTTTACTTCAAAAGGAATATTTTTATTGCCCTCCACTACGATCAGAGAGCCACGCTCATCACCAAGGGTGGGAAATTCAATAAGCTTAATGATGCTCATACTCGCTCTCCAGCAAGTAGCAACAAATATTCACCGTAACTATTTTTACTCATTGTGCGTCCCACATCTCGAACCTGCGCAACAGAAAGCCAGCCATTGTTATACGCAATCTCTTCCAAGCAGGCGACCTTGTAGCCTTGTCGCTGCTCAAGGGTTTCTACAAAGTGTGCCGCCTCCAGCAGACTCTGGTGCGTGCCAGTATCCAGCCAGGCAAATCCACGCCCCAGAACCTCCACGCTTAGCTCGCCACGCTCCAAATATGCATTATTTACGCAAGTAATTTCCAGTTCACCGCGGGCTGAAGGTTTTACATCTTTTGCGATTTCGATAACCTGACTATCATAAAAATACAGGCCAGTCACGGCGTAATCAGATCTCGGACTGGCAGGTTTCTCCTCAATAGAAACAGCACGTTTGTTTTCATCGAACTCAACGACACCAAAACGTTCTGGATCGCGCACTTTATAACCAAAGACAGTAGCCCCTTCGCCTTTCTCTGCTCGGCGCACAGCTTCATGCAACTTGGGCGTAAAGCCCTGCCCATAGTAAATATTATCCCCAAGCACCAAACAAACACAGTCATCACCGATAAAGCTCTCGCCGATCAGGAATGCTTGGGCAAGACCGTCAGGACTGGGCTGAATGGCATAACTTAAATTGATGCCGAATTGGCTACCATCTTTTAGTAGCCGCTGGAACGCAGCTTGATCTTCCTCAGTCGTAATAATGAGGATTTCGCGTATGCCTGCCAGCATCAGTACAGAAAGCGGATAGTAGATCATCGGCTTGTCATAAATAGGCAGTAACTGCTTAGATACGCCCTGTGTAATGGGGTAAAGTCTTGTGCCCGAGCCGCCGGCGAGAATGATGCCCTTCACTGATACTGTCCTTTCATTCGTATTTACCTTGGGAGCATGAGTAGCTGTCTACCAATTATTTACGTGTACTGCAGAGTAAGCCAGTCGCGGTAACTACCGCTGGTGATATTGCGCACCCAATCACCATTTTGAAGATACCAATGCACCGTCTTGAGAATACCCGTTTCGAAAGTCTCCGACGGCCTCCAACCTAACTCCCGCTCCAGCTTACTTGCATCAATAGCGTAACGACGATCATGACCGGGGCGATCTTTGACATACGTAATCTGCTCGACGTAACTTAGGCCGTCTTCACGTGGCTGCTCTTCATCTAAGATGCCACACAGGATCTCGACTACTTCCAGATTGGTCTTCTCGTTCCAGCCGCCTACGTTGTAGGTCTCACCTATTTGACCTGCCTCTAATACACGCCGAATAGCACTGCAATGATCCGACACATACAACCAGTCACGAATCTGCTGGCCATTACCATAAATCGGCAGCGTCTTACCTGCGAGTGCGTTATGGATTACCAATGGAATCAGCTTCTCCGGAAAATGGTAAGGTCCATAGTTATTAGAGCAGTTTGTTGTCAGCACTGGCAGACCATAAGTATGCAGGTAAGCGCGAACTAAATGATCCGAAGCGGCTTTTGTAGCAGAATAAGGACTGTTAGGCTCATAGCGATTGGTTTCGCTAAATGCCGGATCGTTCGCTTGGAGACTGCCATATACCTCATCGGTTGAGACATGTAAGAAGCGAAACTGGCTCGAAGCTCTTGCGGTGAGTCCCTGGTAATAACTGCGCGCAGCTTCGAGAAGGCGAAAGGTGCCCAAAACGTTGGTTTGGACAAAGTCTTCAGGACCGAGAATCGAGCGATCGACATGAGACTCGGCTGCGAAATTAATGATCGCTCGCGGACGATGCTTTTCTAGCAAGCCAGCCACCAACGTGTTATCAGCAATGTCTCCTTTAATGAAGACGTGCCTCGAGTCGCCTTCTAAGGAAGCCAAATTTTGCAAATTACCTGCATAGGTCAGCTTATCAAGGCCGATTACAGGCTCATCGCTTTGCGCCAACCAATCAAGCACAAAATTACTGCCGATAAAGCCAGCGCTACCAGTTACTAAAATGCTCATACCGTATTCCCTGCCGTTTTTCCAGATGAACGGGAGTTATTCGATATAACTTGTATAAGCGCTGCAAAACTACCCAGCACCAAACCTAGCACTATCCCCAGTATGAGAATTAACGATTTTTTAGGCTTAATTGGCTCATCGGGCGTCTCAAACGTGCCATCAAGACGGTAAACGGCCACCCGTTCCGGCTGAATACGAAGAGATGCGTATAATGCGTGCTGCTCCTGCAAATTCCTAAGTTCTGGGACAAAGGGATCATCAGACGCACGTTGAGCGAGTGCATCAATCTCTGCTTTCAGAGCCTTGGCTCCACGCATATATGTCAAGTTACCTTCCATAATCGCTGATAGTTGGTCGTTCATTTGACCAGCGATCATAGGGGGATTCTGCAGCCCGATAGTTTGCGCAACTTTGAGAGCCTCTTTTAACTGCATCATCCTATCTTCTCGACGGACTTTTGCAGAATAGCGAAGAGTTTCGATCTGCTGCATAAGGTTACGGCCTCGAACGTCTATCTCACTTTGGGCGTTGCTGAGCATTTCCTTAATGGATTGCTGCTCTACATTTTTTATATAAAGCTCAGCCCACTGGGCAGCCTCGATTGGATCACTACCCTCTATATTAAGAACGAAACGATCTGGCTGAGAATTGGTAGGCCCGGCAATTGCCACACGCTCAAGGAATTTTTTATAAAGCGTATCGCGGGAAGCTTTTTTCTGATCATCGGTGAGCGAAGGCAAGTAGACCTCGCTATAAAAACGGCGTTTGCTCTGATCCGACTGCAGGTTGCGGGTGAATACGCGATAAACATCGTCGATTTTAAAAGGCTCCAAGCCAATATCTTTGTTTCGAGCCAAGTTGAAACCCGCGATATCGCTCAGTGTAGGAGGCATTATGCTGGCTTGCGCCCGATACACTGGCGGCGTCAGAAAAGCATAAGCGGCTGCGGCAAGCGTTACCGCCAAGGTGACAAAGATAATCAGCCGCTTTTTCATCCACAACGTTCGAAAGAGTTCGATCAAATCGATCTCGTCGCTTTGCTTGTGGAGGTTAGGGGGTTGCGACATGGGCTTGATCATCCTGTTTCAAAGCGTGCATAAAATTCTTAGGCCGAAGCCCACGTACTTGAGCCAGGATTACCATCAAGCTCGATGGCAGCCCTGCCTGAAAGGCGCGTATTTAACCATTTTTTATGAGCCAATTCTCCCTAAGCTGAGCTATCCAGGTAACTCTCCCGCTGATTCATCAGACAGGGAGGCTTTTGCTCCTTTGATTTTGATCAGCAGCTTTCTCGCTCTGTACCTATCCTCCAGCTTTTCGGACAGTTCTGCCTTAGCCCCCTCCTCCCCATGCACCAACCGAATCTCCCCCGGCCACTGCTCCATCGCCGTCACGAACTCGACCAACCCTGCTTGATCGGCATGGGCCGAATACCCGCCGATGCTGTGCACGCCTGCACGGATCTCGTAGCGCTGGCCATCGAACTCCACGTAGCCGTTGCGCGGCCCGAAGCTCTGGATAGCATGGCCGGGCGTGCCTCTGGCCTGAAAGCCGACGAACAGCACGTCGTGCCGAGGATCGCCGAGCATGGCCTTGAGGTAATTGACGATGCGGCCGCTGGAACACATGCCGTTGCCGGCGATTACGATGGCGGGCCGCGCACTGCTGACCAGGTGATTGAGAATCTTCTGGTGGTCGGCGTGGCTGTCGACGGTGATCAGTTGCTCGAACGCCAGCGGCCTTCTGCCGGACTGCACACGGGCCTGGGCTTCTTCGTTCCAGTGGTCTTTGAGTTCGCGGTAAGCCTGGGTGAAGCGGCTGGCCAGGGGTGAGTCGAGGATGATGGGTAGGTGGGGCCAGTCGACTTCGATTTGATCATTTGGTGTGGCTTCAGGATTTTCGCGGGCGTGGCCCGCTCCCACAGTAGCGTCTGGAGCGGCGGTGGTGCCCAGCTTCTTGCTGTGGATGATGTCTTCCAGTTCGTAGAGCAGTTCCTGGGTGCGGCCGACGCTGAACGCGGGTATCAGCACGGTGCCGTTGTTGGCCAGGGCATGTTCGATGACCTGTTCCAGGCGCTGGCGGCGGGTGCTGCGGTCTTCGTGCAGGCGGTCGCCGTAGGTGCTTTCCAGCACCAGGATGTCGGCGCGGCGTGGTAGTACGCAGGGCTTGAGGATCGGCGCGCCGGGGGCACCGAGGTCGCCGGAGAATACGATACGCGTGCTGGCTTCGCCTGGGCGGTACTGCACATCGATTTCCACATAGGCGGAGCCGAGCATATGGGCGGCGCGTTGCAGCCGCACCTTGGCATGCAGGCCTTCATCATCGTGCAGGGTGAACCAGTGATCGTAGGGCAGCGCGATGATTCGCTCCTGCACCTGCTTGAGGTAGCGCTCGACCTGTTTCTGGTCACGGCTGAAGGTGAGTTTGAACGCATCCTCCAGCACGATGGGCAGCAGTTTGGCCGAGGGCTCACTGCAAAGAATTGGCCCCTTGAAACCAGCGGCCAGCAGATAGGGAATGCGCCCCACATGGTCGGCATGCACATGGGTAACGATCAGCGCGTGAATGCCATCCAGGGGGAATTCAATACGCTGGTGGTCGGCCCGCGCGCCAAGCGGCGAGGTATCGGCGCCCTGGAAAAGGCCGCAGTCGACAAGGACACTGCTGTGCTGCGTGATATGCAGCTGGTGGCAGGAACCGGTTACCCCATTCTGGGCGCCATGATGAGTGATATGCGGGTACTCCATCGGTTAATCCCTTAACGTCTGGCAGATGAATTTTCGCGCGCGCAATGATGCGATAGGCAGCGGCTGGATGAAAGTGCTGCGACATATCCTGTATCGCAGGCTGTACGGCGCGCAGCCAATGGCCGGAAGCTAAACGCTGCCCCGGAAGTACAAGGGCTATCCGTTAAAGGTAGGACATTAATCGATGACGTCGCCCGTTGCAGGCAAATATGGGAATGCAGAAACCGGAGAGAAGCAGGTGGCAGCATGGATGCGGGTGACGCGTTCTGCCAGGACGCCGGACTTATTCGTCCTCTTCGTTCACTCGATCACGCAGTTCCTTGCCAGGCTTGAAGTGCGGAACGAACTTGCCATCCAGGCGTACCGATTGCCCGGTCTTGGGGTTACGACCGACACGCGGGGCGCGATAATGGAGAGAAAAGCTGCCGAAGCCACGGATCTCGATGCGATCACCGGTCGCCAGCGCCTGGGACATCTGTTCCAGCATGGTCTTGATGGCCAGCTCGACATCTTTGTTTGAAAGCTGCCCTTGGTGGGTGACGATTCTTTCGATCAACTCCGACTTGGTCATACTTTTCCCTTCGTTTTCAAGCGGCTATGTCACTCGATGGAAAGGTTGTAGCACGCTGATCAGCTTTTGAACAGTCTAAAAAACCACCAGCTTCGAAAATGTGCCTCAGGCCTTGAAGCGATTGCAGCCCATTCGGGCGTATGAATGTAAGTCGTTGACTGTGCAGCATTGTTGGCAAGCTTGGCGGCCGGCTCAGCAGCGCGGCGTGGCCCGGCACGAAAGGTGATCAAATGTCGGCAGGCGCCGTCCAAGCAAATCAATGCATCCGATGGTCAAAGGCCACCAGCGCCGCAGGAGAAAACCGTGCTGATCCCCGCCAATCTGCTCGAGGCAGATACCCTCACCCGCCTGATCGAGGATTTCGTCACCCGCGACGGCACCGACAATGGCGACGAGACCCCACTGGACACCCGCGTTACCCGCGTGCGTCGTGCGCTGGACAAAGGCGAGGCAGTGATCGTGTTTGACCCGGAAAGCGGGCAGTGCCAACTGGCGCTCAAGCGTGACGTGCCCAAGGAGTGGCTGGTGGAGGATGAGGACTAGTTGCCGTGGTTTGTCATTGATTGCGGGTCATTTGTACTTACCATGGGCGTACTCGCCGAGGGCGGTACGCCGTGAGGCTGGCAGCATGCTTGTGCAGGTGAGTCGCCGCCTCCGAAAGGCGGACTGTTCGCTTCGCTACGAGCGGCCGGCGTCCCGGTCCGCCCTACGCAGCGCGTGGGTCGCCCGCGAGCGTGTAGGAGCCGCGGCCCGCAGCGCGTTATCCACGCAATCCCCCTTCCCGCTCCCAGGCACAACGCACACGCAGCGCGCCGTCTTGCGGGCTGTGCAGGCCGCTCTCCGATTCGGCTTCCCAGCGAAAGGTATGGGTACCGTTCAGCTCGGTCTCCAGGTGCACCACGGCACTGGCCCAGTAGAGGCGCTTGAGCAGCGCCTCGAATTCGGCCACCCACAGCTTCCATTCGTACTCGATGGTCTGGTAACTGGCACCGAAGTGAATCACCTGGGTCTGGTACAAGCCACTGCCGGGTTGCTGGCAGCAGGAGAACATCTCGCGGCCTAGAAATGGCCAGGCGTCGCCGCTAGGCAAGGCGTCTAGCACCTGCCTGTTGAGCAGGCGCCGAAGGCGACTCTCCGCCGGGCTGTCCGACGGCCAGTCGCGAATGTTGCCGTAGACGATGGATTCCGATTCCACGGGGGCACTCCACAAAAAACTGGCAGCCTTCTATCACAGCGCGCGATACAGGGGAATGCTATGGGCGGAGCGTTCAGTCAGGACAGTGATGGGGATCATTCAATCATGGACCGATGCTCCCCGCTTTCGCCGTGTTCTACCGGGGCTGCAAGGCCAATCACGCCGAGGGGCGGCGCGGGCCCTTGCGCATCGACCAGGCCAGCAGCACCATCACCACCGCCATGCAGGTCAGTACCAGAAACGGCACCTGGTAGGTCCCTGACATATCCCGTGCCAGGCCACTGAGCACCGGGCTCAGGCACGCCAGGCTATAGCCCGAGCCGAGCATCATCGCTGTCCAGCGGCTGACCGCCAGCGGCGAGCCCGCCTCGTAGATGGGCAACAGTAGCGACAAGGCGAAGGAGCCGCTCATGCCGAAGCCCAGGGTCAGCGCCCAGAACTCGGGAATGAAGGTGGGCACGAAGGTGATCATGCTCAGGCTGACCAGAGTCAGGCTGCCGCAGGCGACCATCAGCAGGTAGCGGTTCATGCGCTGCACCAGCATCGGCAGCACGAAGGAGCTCGGCAACCCCATCAACATGGCCAGGCTGAACAGCGTATTGCTGTGCATGGCCGACAGCCCCGCCTCCTGGTAGCGCGCCACCGTCCAGGTCGCCACGGCGTAGAACAGGCCCGCCTGCAAGGCGAAATAGGCACTGATCAGCCAGGCCCGCCCCTCGCGCCAGGGCAAACCGGCAGATGCATCTTCCTGGCTCAGCGGCTCGGCGTGCTGCTTGGGCAGAAAGCACCAGATCACCACGGCCAATACCGCCGGCACTGCCCAGATGGCCAGGCCATAACTCCAGTCGTTGTCGAACAGCTGGGCGACCGGCATGGTCAGTACCACGCCGATGGCGCCACCAATGGCCATGCTCAGCGAGTACCAGGCCAGCACCTGGCCCATGCGGCCGACAAAATGGCGCTTGATGAAACCCGATAGCAATGGGCCGGCGATGGCGATAGCCGCACCCAGCAGCACCGCGCTGCCGACCAGTACCGCGCTCGAATGACCGACCAGGCGCAGGGCCAGCGCCAAGGCGATCGCGCCAAGGCACAGGGTAATGGTGCGCTCCAGGCCAAACCTGACCGCCAGCCGGGGTGCCAGTGGCGCCAGCAGGCCCATGCACAATACCGGCAGCGCCGTGGTCAGGCTGATAAAGCCACGGCTCAGGGACAGTTCTTGAGCGATACGTTCGATAAGCGGCGCCAGCGAGGTAATGCCGGGTCGCAGGTTCACTGCGGCGGCGACCAGGGCCAGCAACAGTAAAGCGCGGGAGACGGGTTTCACACGAGTTCCTGATCAGGTGGCCAGGTTTAGCCGAGGCGGCAACCCTACTCGTGCGTGTCGATTAGGGCAAGCATGAGCGCGTGCTCGTCCTATGCAATGGCCTGAGAAGCTGTTCAATTCCATCTGTAATGACTGCAGCGTGGCGGGAGCGGTCGTTTGCGTAACTCGTAGGAGCGGCTTTAGCCGCGAGTTCTTTGCGCCTAATAAGCTCGGGGCTAAAGCCCCTCCTACATGCTCACTGACCGCTTCTGCCTTATTCCAGTCGATTCACAGGATACAAGCTCCCCAGAATGCAAAGCTCATAAGCAGGTTCAAGGCGTCTTCGCTTCGCGCTGCCCGGCGGCCTTGGCGCGCATCTTCTCGCACATGAGGGTCATCTCGTCATACAGCAGTTGCGGGTTCTTCTGCTTCAGTGCCCAGGCCTGGCGGCCCTGCTCGTGGGGCAGGATCATGAACTCGCCGGCGGCCACCGCCTGGAAGATATAGTCGGCGATGAACTCGGCGTTGATCGGCGAGCTCTCCAGCAACTTGCCGACCTGGGCCTTCATGGCGGGCGTCGGGCCGCGGAAGGAATCGAGCAGGTTGGTCTGGAAGAACGACGGGCACACCACATGTACGCCGACCTGCAGCGGCTTGAGCTCGGCCAGCAGGCTTTCCGACAGGGCCACCACACCGGCCTTGGCGACGTTGTAGTTGCTCATGCCCGGGCCCTGCATCAGCGCCGCCATGGAGGCGATATTGATGATGCGCCCGTGGCTGCTCTCGAGCAGCGGCAGGAAGGCCTTGCAGCCCTTGACTACGCCCATCAGGTTGATCGACAGCTGCCAGTCCCAGTCCTCGAGCGACAATTCGGCGAAGAAGCCGCCCGAGGCCACGCCAGCGTTGTTGATGATGATATCGATGCCGCCGAACTTCTCTTCGCAGGCCTGCGCCAGGGCAGTCAGCTGGCTGTAGTCACGCACGTCGCAGCGCAGGGTGAAGCCGTCGCCGCCCGCCTCGCGCACCAGGCGCAGGGTCTCGGCCAGCCCGGCGTCGTTGACGTCCGACAGCGCCAGGCGCCAGCCCTCGCGCGCCCAGCGCAGCGCGAGCTCGCGCCCCAAACCGGATCCGGCGCCCGTGATCATCATGCGATTGCTCATACCCAACCTGCCCTGCTGGCCAATGGAAGACAGCCCGAGTGTAGCGAAGGCACAGGTGCCTCCCAGCCATCATCAGCTTGTTGAATGGGTGCACCGCGGGGTGGGTATGGCGTGGCTCGTGACCGGTTATTCCTGGGTCGCTTCGCTCAACCCAGGCTGCGGCCGCAGGGGCTACTGAAACAGGCGGGTACTCAGTTCGTGGCTGGCTTCCAGCAGTATTGGCAGGAAGCGGTTTTCCAACTCCTGGCGCGACACGCGGCCCACATGGGTGCCGACGTTGAGGGCCGCCAGCACCTGGCCGGCGGAGTCCTTCAGCGGCACGGCAATGGAGCGCAGGCTGACTTCCAGCTCCTGATCGATGATCACCCAGCCCTGGCGGCGGATTTCCTCGATGTTGGCGCGCAGGTCTTCCGGGGTATGCAGGGTGCGGCTGGTCTTTACCTGCAGATCGGCGTGGTTCAGGTAATCGTCCAGCGCCGCATCATCCAGCGCCGCCAGCAGGATACGGCCCATGGAGGTGCAATAGGCCGGCAGCCGGCTGCCCACGCTCAGGTCCACGGAGATCAGCCGCTGCGGCGTCGCCGAGCGGGCGATGTAGAGAATCTCGTCGCCTTCCAACGTGGCCATCGAACAGGCCTCGTGCAGCTGCTCGCTGAGCCGGTCGAGAATCGGCTGTGCGGTAACGGCCATCGGCGTGGACGACAGGTACGCATGGCCCAGGGTCAGCACCTTGGGCAGCAGCGAGTAGACCCGCCCATCGGTGGTCACGTAACCGAGCTTCATCAGCGTGTGCAGGCAACGGCGCACCGCCGCGCGAGGGATCTCGGTGCGGTGGCTGATCTGGGCGATGGTCAGGTGGCGCTTGCGTTCCTGAAAGGCGTGGATGACCGCCAGGCCCCGGGCCAGTGAGGTCATGAAGTTGGGATCGCCGGTAAAGGCTTCGATGCGCTTGGCCGGCGACGCGATGATAGGCGGCGCCATGGAACTGGGCACGGAACGGGATTCGGGCATGGCACTGTCACTCGTCCAGACGGTATGCGCGATTATCGAACTGCGGTTCGATAATCGCAAGACGAGGGACACCTTGGAAAGTGGACTGCGTAGAAAGCCTCTGGAATGGGCATCAGAAAGCAAACCGCCCCGGTACAGGGTCTCCAGGGCGGCTTGAATATCGGTGCGAATGAAGCGTGCTGAGGTAACGACGGCCTATTGTGCGTGGTGGCGATACAGCGCCGGCGGCACGCCGGTGCTGTCGACCGGCTCCCATGGCCCCTGCAGAGTGCCCGCCCAGCTCCAGCCGTCCTGCCAGCGGTAGAAGGTGCGTTCCCGATAGTAGGTGTCGCGCTCGGAGTCGATCTGGTAGACACCGAGCGTGCCATTCCAGTGGCTGGAGACACCCGGCGGCGGCGCGAAGCGCGGATGGGACTTGCTAGCTGGCGGCGAACCGGCGGGAGCCGAAGGGCCGCCATCGGGCTTGCCAGGCGCCGGGCTGTGCAAGGTACAGCCGGCAAGGCTCAACAAGGTGGCTGCCACGGCAGCGGAAATCAGTCTGTTCATGGTGGTGTGCCGTCAGGGCTATCGATGACAAGGCGTTGCACGTCCTGGGTGCTGCTGGCCAGCGGTTGCCCCTGGCCGATCCACTCGCCGCTCTTTGCATCGCCGGCGCGCGAAATGCGCGCTACCAGTTGAACCTGGTCGAACGCGGAAAGTTTCAGTTGCGGCATCATCGCATCGCTGTCGGACAGGCTGACCGTGGCCGGCAGATCGGCCACCGTCAGACGCTTGGCCGCCAACGGCATCGGCGGCCCGGAAGCGGCACGGGCGAAGACGAACACTACGTCGCCAGGCTGCACCTTGTCGCGTAGCGCCGGCGCCAGCTCGACACGCACCTGCAGGCCGGCCGCTTGCGGCTGTGCGGCGCTGACATCATCTGCCGGCGAGCCCAGTTCCTGGCGGGCGCGCTCGATACCGCCGGCAATCGCCTGGCGCGAAGGGTCACCCTCGGGCAGCACGGCCACCAGGCGCTCCCAGTAGCCGATGGCATCGGCGAAGCGCTGCTCCTCATAGGCAGCGATGCCCAGCAGGCCCAGGCTGGTCACCTCCTCCGGGTCCGCTTTCAAGGCCTCGCTGGTCAGGGCATCCAGCTGCGGGCTCCACTGTTTGTCAGCGGCAAAGTACAACGCCTGGGCCCACTGGCCGAGCAGCTCCGGCTCACGCCCTGCCACCTTGACCGCCTGCCCGAAGGCGCGAGCAGCATCGGCGGCGCGCTGCTGGGCCATGTAGCTGCGGCCAAGGAAATACCAGCCTTCAGCCGATTCAGGGTTGTTCTGCACCGCCTGTTCCAGGCGCGTGGTCATCTCTTCGATGCTGTGCGGCTCACCGGCGAAGGTGCGCGCCTGCTCGACCTGGTCGATGGCGCCCCACTGCAGGTACAGCAACACCGCCAGCACGGGCACCAGCACCACGGCCACCAGCGGCACGGCGCGGCCAAGACGACGGCCCTGCCGGGCTTCGCTGCCTTCGGTGTCGGCCAGCAATTCGCGGGCGGCTTCGTCGCGCGCTGCCTGCAGCTGCTCGGCATCCAGCGTGCCGGCCTGGTGCTGTTGCTCCACCTCGCGCAGGCGCTCCTGATAGAGGGTGACGTTGAGCGCGGTACGGTCCTCCTCGGCCTGCACCTTGCGCCCGCGCAGCAGCGGGATAAGCAGAAAACTCACGGCGACCAGACACAACAGGCCGGCGGACAACCAGAATTCGATCATGGGGCCCTCTTATCCTCAGACGTCTGCTCGAGCAGCTGCGCCAGACGTTGCCGTTCATCGCTCGACAGGCCAGTAGCGGACACACCGTCGGCCTTGCGACGGCGCAGCACGATCACCCCGAGCAGTACGAAGCCGCCGCCCAGAAGCGCCGCCGGCCCATACCAGAGGAGCAGCGTGCGGCCGCTGACCGGCGGTTTGTAGAGCACGAAGTCGCCATAACGGGCGACCAGGTAATCGATGATCTGCGCGTTGCTCTGGCCGGCTTCGAGCATGCGGTAGATCTCGGCACGCAGGTCCATGGCGATCGGCGCGTCGGAGTCGGCGATGTTCTGGTTCTGGCATTTCGGGCAACGCAGCTCTTCGGTGAGCTGGCGGTAGCGGGTGCGTTCGGCTTCAGTGGCGAACTCGTAGGTGTCGATGGCCGCCTGGGCGACGCCACCCAGCGCCAGCAGCAGAACCAGGCCGGTCAGCAGGCGCCTCATTGGCCCGCCTCGTCGACCATCTGCTGGTACAGCGGCGCCAGCTTCTCGCGCCAGATCGCCTCGTCGATCACGCCGACGAACTTGTGGCGGATGATGCCCTTGGCGTCGATGAAGAAGGTCTCCGGGGCGCCGTACACGCCGAGGTCGAGGCCCAGGGTGCCCTTGGGGTCGCTGATATTGAGCTGGTACGGGTCGTGGAATTCGCTCAGCCATTTCTGCGCGGCCGCGTTGTCGTCCTTGTAGTTGACGCCGTGGATGTTCACCCCCATGGACGCCAGCTTGTTGAGCACCGGGTGCTCGACCTTGCAGGCCACACACCAGGTGGCCCAGACGTTGACCAGCGAGGGCTTGCCCAGCAGGTTCTGCTGGGTGATCAGTTGATCGCCCTCCACCGCCGGCAGCGAGAACGCCGGAAAGGGTTTGTCGATCAGCGCCGACGGCAGTTCGGACGGGTCGAGGAACAACCCGCGATAGAGAAATACCGCCACGCCGAGAAAGATCACCAGCGGTAGCAACAAGATCAGCCGTCTCATGCCCGTGCCTCCTGCAGGCCCAGCGCATCACGCACGCGGGTTTTGACCTTCATCCGGTAGCGCTTGTCGGCGGCGGCGAGAAAACCGCCGAAGCCCATCATCAGGGCACCCAGCCAGATCCAGCGAACGAAGGGTTTGATATGAATGCGCACGGCCCAGGCGCCCTGCCCCAGCGGCTCGCCGAGGGCGACGAAAAGGTCGCGGGTCAGCCCGGCGTCGATGCCCGCTTCGGTCATCACCGATTGCTGCACGGTATACAGGCGTTTTTCCGGGTGCAGCACGGCGATCTGCCGCTCGCCGTCGAAGATGCGCACCGTGCCGCGGTCAGAAATGAAGTTTGGCCCCTCATGATGCGCCGCCCCTTCGAACACGAAGCGGTAGCCACCCAGTTCCACCGCCTCGCCCGGCGCCATGCGCAGGTCGCGTTCGAAGCTGCCAAGGCTGGTGAGGATCACCCCCAACGCGCAGACCGCCAGGCCCAGATGCGCCAACTGCATGCCCCAGTAGCTGCGGCCCAGGCTGGCCATGCCTTTGAACAGGCCCTTGTGGCGGGTCTTGTCCTGAATGTCACGCAGCCCGGCCAGGGTCACCCAGGCGGCCAGCAGGCAGACGCCGAGCACCGCCCAATGGAAATCGCCCCATGCCCAACTGGCCAGCAACGCCAGTGCCACACTGGCCACCAGCACCGGCGCGAGCATGCCGAGCAGCCAGCGCAGCGGCGTGTCCTTCCAGCGCACCAGCACGCCAACCGCGAGCACGGCCATCAACAGCCCCATCAGCGGCACGAACAGCGCGTTGAAATACGGCGGGCCGACCGACAGCTTGGCGCCGCTCAGGGCATCGAGCACCAGCGGATACAGGGTGCCGAGCAGGATCATCGAGGCAGCCACCACCAGAATCAGGTTGTTGGCCAGCAGCAGGGTTTCCCGCGACCACAGGCCGAAGCCGACCTGGCTGCGCACCACCGGCGCGCGCAAGGCGAACAGGGTCAGCGAGCCGCCGACCACCAGCAGCAGGAAAGCGAGAATGAACACGCCGCGCTCCGGGTCGCTGGCGAACGCGTGTACCGAGGTCAGCACACCGGAGCGCACCAGGAAGGTACCGAGCAGGCTGAGGGAGAACGCGGCGATGGCCAGCAGCACCGTCCAGCTCTTGAACACGCCGCGCTTTTCGGTCACGGCCAGCGAATGAATCAGCGCCGTGCCGACCAGCCACGGCATGAACGAGGCATTCTCCACCGGATCCCAGAACCACCAGCCGCCCCAGCCCAGTTCGTAATAGGCCCACCAGGAACCCAGGGCGATACCGATGCCGAGAAAGGCCCAGGCAACGATGGTCCAGGGCCGCGACCAACGTGCCCAGGCAGCGTCCAGCTTGCCGCCGAGCAGCGCGGCGATGGCGAAGGCGAAGGCCACCGAAAAGCCCACGTAGCCCATGTACAGCATCGGCGGGTGGATGATCAGGCCGAAGTCCTGCAGCAGCGGATTGAGGTCGCGGCCATCGGCCGGCACATTCGGCAGCAGCCGGGTGAAAGGGTTGGAGGTGACGATCAAAAACAGCAGGAAGCCGACGCTGATGATGCCCATCACGCCCAGCACGCGGGCGAGCATTTCCTCGGGCAGCTGCCGCGAGAAGATCGCCACGGCAAAGGTCCAGCCGCCGAGGATCAAGGCCCAGAGCAGCAGCGAGCCTTCGTGGGCGCCCCATACCGCGCTGAACTTGTAGTACCAGGGCAGCGCGGTGTTGGAGTTCTGCGCCACGTAGGCGACGGAGAAGTCATCGACCATGAAGGCGTACGTCAGGCACGCGAAGGCGAACGCCAGAAAGGCGAATTGCCCCCAGGCCGCCGGTTGCGCCAGGCTCATCCACTGGCGGTCGCCGCGCCAGGCACCAATCAGCGGCAGCGTGGACTGTACCAGGGCCAGGCACAGCGCCAGAATCATCGCCAGATGGCCGAGTTCGGGAATCATCGCGCGGCCTCCCCTGCTTTCTCGTATTGCTTGCTCATGCCACTCTGCTCCAAAGCCTGCTTGACCTCGGGCGGCATGTAATTCTCGTCGTGTTTGGCCAGCACTTCGTCGGCAAGCAAAATGCCGCTGTCGTCGATCTTGCCCATGGCAACAATGCCCTGACCTTCGCGGAACAGATCCGGCAGGATGCCATGGAAGCGAATGGTCACCCGCGCTACGTAGTCGGTGACCACGAAGTCGGTCTGCAGCGAATCGCTGGAGCGCTTCACCGAACCTTTTTCCACCATACCGCCGGCGCGAATACGGGTATCGCGTGGTGCTTCACCGTTGGCGATCTGCGTCGGCGTGTAGAACAGGTTGATGTTCTGCTGCAGGGCGCTCAGGGCCAGCGCCACGGCGATACCGACACCGGCGAGGATCGCCAGCACGATAAACAGGCGCTTCTTGCGAACGGCGTTCAACGTGACTCCTCCCGGCGCATACGGCGCGCCTCATCCTGCAGGTAACGGCGTTTGGCCTGCAGCGGCAACAGCACATTGAGTACCAGCACCGCCAGGCAGATACCGTAAGCCGACCAGACGTAAGCGCCGTGGTTGCCCATGGCGAGAAAGTCGGCGAATGACGCGAAACTCATCGTTTGCCCTCCACCAGCCCGCGGATTTCGGTTTTCACCCAACTGCTGCGCGCTTCCCGGCGCAGCACTTCGAGGCGCATGCGCATCAGCAGTACTGCGGCGAAGAAGCAGTAGAAGCCCAGCACCATAATCAGCAGCGGCAGCCACATCTGCACCGGCATCGCCGGTTTTTCGATGACGCTGAAAGTGGCCGGCTGGTGCAGGGTGTTCCACCACTGCACCGAGTACTTGATGATCGGGATATTGATCACCCCGACCACCGCCAGCACTGCGGTGGCCTTGGCAGCGCTGTCGCGGTTGCTGATCGCCTGGCCGAGGGCAATGACGCCGAAGTACAGGAACAGCAGGATCAGCATCGAGGTCAGGCGCGCATCCCAGATCCAGTAGGTGCCCCAGGTCGGCTTGCCCCAGATGGCGCCGGTGATCAACGCGATGGCGGTCATCCAGGCGCCAATGGGTGCAGCCTGCTGCAGAGCCACATCGGCCAGTTTCATCTTCCACACCAGACCGACCACGCCGGCCACGGCCAGCATCACGTAGATCGACTGAGCCAGGAACGCAGCCGGCACATGGATGTAGATGATCCGGAAGCTGTTGCCCTGCTGGTAGTCCGGCGGCGCGAAGGCCAGGCCCCAGACCGTGCCCACGGCCAGCAACAGCGCCGCGGCGATGGCCATCCCGGGCAGCCAGCGGCCACTGATTTCGTAGAACCATTTGGGCGAGCCCAGCTTGTGAAACCATGTCCAGTTCATCAGGTCACTCATCATTCTCCGAGGTAAGGGCCCTGCGGCCATCCTCGGTAGCACGTTCAATCACTCGCTGACGCTGATAGTCAGGCCGGCGGCTATGGCGAAGGGTGTCAGGGTTACCGTCAACGCGGTGAGGCTGGCCAGCCAGAGCAGATGCCCGGCCACCGGCAAGCCTTGCAGGCTCGCCTGCAAGGCCCCGCTGCCGAGAATCAGCACCGGGATGTACAAAGGCAGAATAAGTAGCGCCAGCAACAGCCCGCCGCGCTTGAGGCCGACCGTCAGGGCTGCACCAATGGCGCCCAGCAGGCTGAGGATCGGCGTACCCAGCAGCAGGGAGCCCAGCAATACCGGCAGGCAGCGTCCCGGTAGGCCCAGCATCAATGCCAGCAGCGGCGACAGCAACACCAGGGCCAGGCCGGAAAACAGCCAGTGCGCCGCGACCTTGGCCAGCACCAGCACTGGCAGGGGGTGCGAGGAAAGCAGCCATTGCTCCAGGGAGCCGTCCTCGAAGTCGCTGCGAAACAGGCCGTCGAGCGACAACAACACCGCCAGCAGCGCCGCCACCCACACCAACCCGGGCGATAGGCTTTGCAGCAGTTGCGTTTGCGGCCCGACGGCCAGGGGAAACAGGGCGATGACGATAGCGAAGAACACCAGTGGATTGGCCAGCTCTGCAGGGCGCCGACAAAGCAGCCGCGCCTCGCGCACGACCAGCAGCATAAACACGCTATTCATGCGCCATGCTGTCCCAGATCAAGGTCACGGTAGCCATCCGGTACGCGGCTCAGGGAATGGTGAGTAGTGAGCACGACCAGGCCGCCTTCGCGGCAATGCTCGGCCAAATGGTCCTCGAGCTGGCTCACCGCCTGCTTGTCCAGCGCGGTGAAGGGTTCGTCGAGAATCCACAACGGTGGGCTGTCCAGATACAGCCGCGCCAGTGCCACGCGGCGTTGCTGGCCGGCGGACAGGGTATGACAGGGTACGTCTTCGAAACCGCGCAGCCCGACCGCCTCCAGGGCCTGCCAGATCTGCGCGCGACTGGCGGGGCGATGCAGGGCGCACAGCCAGGCAAGGTTTTCTTCAGCGCTGAGAAGCCCCTTGATGCCCGCGGCATGGCCGATCCACAGCAGGTCAGCGCTGCGGCTGACGAGGGGCTGACCCTTGACGCGAACGGTGCCGCTGGTGGCCGGCCTGAGACCGGCGAGCACCCGCAGCAGGCTGGTCTTGCCGCTACCGTTGGGCCCGGACACCTGCAGCATCTGCCCGCTGTCCAGGCTGATGTCGAGGTTCTCGAACAGCAGGCGCCAGTCCCGTTCGCAGGACAGCGCGGTGGCTTCGAGAAAGGGACTGCTCACAACGCGGGCACCTGGTTCAAGTCGAGACGATTGCGGCCGCTATACTCTTGCGGACGTTCGGATTGGCCGCGAGTATACATGCCCGCCCTGCTCACCCGCAGCGTGCGTTGGGCCCAGAGTATGAGACTTAATGACCGAGATCAGTGGATCGCGTCCTGTTGCCGCTCCGCAGGCGGCCAACAGACCGGCAGTTAGCCCCGCCGACCTGGCGGTAAAGCTGCTCAAACCCCTCGATGGCCTGATGGCGGCGGGGGAAAGTGCCAAGGCCGAAGTGGTCGGCGTCAAGGAAGGCGTGCAGAGCTTCCAGCTGATGCTGCGCGTGACCCTCGACAACGGTCGCCAGGCCACCGTGCAGGCCAGCAGCCCGCAGCCGATCGCCCAGGGTACGGCGCTGGCCGTCACGGCACTGTCCGATACCCGCCTGGCGCTGGCCCTACTGGCCGGCGGCAACAAAGCGCTGACCAGTATCGACCTTGAGCAGCTGCCGATTGGCACCCTGCTACAGGGCAAGGTGATTTCTCGCGAAGCGCTACCCGTCCAGGTCGCCCAGACCACCGTCTTCAAGGTGCTGGTCAACCTGCTCAACACCGGGTTGGCCGGCAAGACCCTGAGCCTGGAAACCAGCCTCGATCTGCCGCCGGGCAGCCTGCTCAGTGCGCGGGTGCAGGGCGACCAGTCATTGGCTTTCCTGCCGCTCAGTGGCCGCCTCGACCAGCTGGCCCTGCTCCAGCAACTCGGCAACCAGCAAAGCCGTCAGGGCTCGCTGGAGGGGCTGATGGCGGCGCTCAAGGGCATGGGCGGCCAGGGCGGCCTGCCCGAAGGCTTGAAAGGCAGCATCGACAAGCTCCTGGCTGGCCTGCCGAGTGGCGAGCAGATGAGCGATGGCAAGAGTCTGATGAAAGCATTGGAAAACAGCGGCCTGTTTCTCGAGAGCAAACTGTTGGCCGGCCAGACCGGCGGCCTGGGTACCGACATGAAGGCCAACCTGCTGCGTCTGGTCAGTCAACTGCTGCCCTTGCTGCCCGGTGCCGCGCCCCTGGCAGCGGCAACCGCCTCGGCCAACGCCATGGCCCAGGCGCTGCCGGCCTTCGCCCGCAACGTGCTGGGCAACATTGGCCAGAGCAGCGGGCGCCAGCAGGCGCTGAGCTTCCCGCTGCCCAGCCGCCTGCTGCAATCGATGAATGAAGAGAGCGATCTGGAGGCGCTGCTCAAACTGGCGGCCGCGGCCATCTCACGCCTGCAGACGCACCAGTTGTCGAGCCTTTCGCAGAGCCAGATCGGCCCTGAAGGCCAGTTGCTGACCACCTGGCAGATGGAAGTGCCGATGCGTAACCAGCACGAACTGGTGCCGCTGCAAGTGAAGATCCAGCACGAGGAACCCGCCCCCTCCGGCAAGCAGGATCCCAAGGAAACGCTCTGGCGCATCGACCTGGCCTTCGACCTGGATCCGCTGGGGCCGCTGCAGGTGCAGGCACAGCTGGCCCATGGCAGCTTGTCCAGCCAACTATGGGCTGAGCGTGCCAGCACTGCCGGGCTTATCGACCGCGAGCTGGGCAACCTGCGTGAGCGCCTGGTCGCCGCCGGCCTGACGGTCAGCGACCTGGTGTGCAGCCAGGGCACGCCACCCCAGGGCCCGAAAACCTCCCTGGAACAACGCTGGGTCGACGAAACCGCATGAACAATAAAGCCCCACGCCAGGCCATCGCCCTCACCTACGACGGCCAGAATGCCCCCAACCTCAGCGCCAAGGGCGACGATGAGCTGGCCGAGGCCATACTCGCCATCGCCCGTGCCCATGACGTGCCGATCTACGAGAATGCCGAACTGGTGCGCCTGCTTGCGCGCCTGGAACTCGGCGAAGCGATTCCCGAGCAGCTGTACCGCTGCATCGCCGAGATCATCGCCTTCGCCTGGTACCTGAAAGGCAAGTTTCCGGCGGGCTTCGATCCGCGCGGCAAGCCGAAGGATGGCCCGCTGCTGCTCGAAGGCCCTGCTGGCAAAAAAACCTGAGCGTCAGATCACCTGCCGGTCGCTGTCTCGGGTAACGCTTCGCTGAACGCCGGGCCATGGGCACGGAACGCGCCTGCAGAGAATGGCACTGTCAGAACATCTGGAGATTTGCAGACCTGGACGTAGCCTGGGTGGAACGAAGCGATGCCCAGGAGCGAGATTCGAAGGGATAAAAAAGAATGCTCAGGAGCGGCGCGCCTGGTGCAGCTTGGCGACCAGTTCCGCTTCGGCCTTGCTCAGTCCACAGGACTGGGTCAGGTCATCGGCACTGGCACCCATGCCGACCAGGCGGGCGGCCTGGGTGAACGACAGGCTGGTGGGATCGCGCTGTTCGATCTGGGTGAGCTTGTCCGGCAGCGGCGCGACGGTGCGGCGCAGCTCGTGCAGTTCCTCGCCCATGCGGATGCTGCCGGTCAGGTAGGTATCCAACCGCTTGCCCAGCTCGCGAATACGCTGATCACGCTGGGCGTCGCGCTCGGCCTGCAGCTGACTGGCCAGGCGCAAGCGCCCGGCCAACCAGACGCAGGTGCCCACCAACCCGGCACAGACCAACGCGAGAACGATGAGTGCGGCTTCGAGCACCTCAGATGCTCTCCAGCTCCGACCACTCCTCCTCGGTCATCATCTTGTCCAGCTCGACCAGGATCAGCAGCTCGCCGTTCTTGTTGCAAACGCCCTGGATGAACTTGGCCGACTCGTCGTTACCGACGTTAGGCGCGGTCTCCACTTCCGACTGACGCAGGTAAACCACTTCGGCGACGCTGTCGACCAGGATGCCCACCACCTGCTTGTCCGCCTCGATGATGACGATACGGGTGTTGTCGGTGACATCGGACGAGTCCAGGCCGAAACGCTGGCGCGTGTCAATCACGGTGACCACGTTGCCGCGCAGGTTGATGATTCCCAGCACGTAGCTCGGCGCGCCCGGTACCGGGGCGATCTCGGTATAACGCAGCACTTCCTGCACCTGCATCACGTTGATGCCGTAGGTTTCGTTATCCAGGCGGAACGTGACCCACTGCAGGATCGGATCTTCAGCGCCTTGTGCAGAACTTTTCTTCATGGCCTAGCCTCGTCATTGACCGCGCGGTGCGGTGCGCGGGAGTCCCGCTATTCAAGTGGTCGCACGCTCTGTGGCGCGTACGTCCGTTATCAGTGTAACTGCCCATTGTGCATCCGCTTGGTGGCACCGCTGGCGATCAGCTCAGCCAAGGCGGCAACGTCAAGCAGCGCGCACATGTGTTCGATCACGGTACCAGCCAGCCATGGCCTTTGTGCACGCTGGCTGCGCCATTTGACTTCGTCCGGGTTCAGGCGAACGGAACGGCTGACCTGGTGAACCGCCAGCCCCCACTCGTAACCCTGGACGGAGATCACGTACTGCAAGCCCTGGCGGAAATCGTCGCGGTAGCGATCAGGCATCACCCAACGCGCCGTGTCGAGCACTTTCAGGTTGCCCGACTGTGATGGCAGTATGCCCAAAAACCAGTCAGGTTGGCCAAACAAAGGTGTCAGATCCTGACCGGCCAGCGGATAGATCGAGCCCAGGCATACCAGCGGCACGGCCAGGGTCAGGCCCGCCACATCGAACAGCAGGCATTCGAACGGCTCCTCGGCCCAGGCAGGCCGGCCATCGGGCTGGCTGGAGAAAATCTGCGGCGTCGGGCGATACACCTCAGCCAGTGGCTCGACCACCGGCGGCATGGGTATGGCCTCGACGACCGTCGGCGCAAAGGCCTCGACGACCTGTTCGCTCACCACCTCCGGCTCCGGCTGGACGAGGGTCAGGCCCGGGGCTTCGGCGCGGGGCGCCAACTGGGCATCACGCACCTGCTCCTCGAGCACGGCAGCCTCGAATTCGTCGAGGCTGCTTTCAGCCTGTTCCAGTTCGAGTTCGATCGCGGCATCCTGCAGCAACCCATCGAGATAGGATTGCAGCGCCAGTTGGGGCCGAGTTGCGGTAGCAGTGGAACGACTCATGAAGGCAACCTGCAGAAGATATCTGTATGAGCTATCGGCCGCTGGGGCGACAGACTTGAGCCGGTACGCGCAGAATATTCAGTCAGCATGATCACGCCACCTGGGCGGCCGGCTGCTGCGCCAGCAGATGCTTGAGCAGCGCCCGGTAAGCGATGGTGCCACGGCTGTTGCCATCGAACTGCGACGGCGTCAGCCCTGCCCGGCTGGCATCGCGCAGGCGCGTATCGACCGGTATATAGGCCTGCCAGAGCTGCTCGGGATAGGTGTGCTTGAGCAACCGCAGGGTCGACAGCGACGCCTGGGTACGGCGATCGAAAAGCGTCGGCACGATGGTGTAGGGCAGCGCCTGCTTGCGTGAGCGATTGATCATCGTCAGGGTGTTGACCATGCGCTCAAGGCCCTTGACCGCGAGGAACTCGGTCTGCACCGGAATCACCAGTTGCTGGCTGGCCGCCAGGGCATTGACCATCAACACGCCCAGCAATGGCGGGCTGTCGATCACCGCGTAATCGAAGTCCTGCCACAGCTGTGCCAGGCTTTTCGCGATCACCAGTCCCAGGCCGCTCTGCCCCGGCGACTGACGCTCCAGGGTGGCCAGCGCGGTGCTCGACGGCAGCAGGGCAATATGTTCGTGGCTGGTAGGCAACAGCAATTGCTTCGGCAGCCCTTCAGGGACGCTGCCCTGGTGCTGGAACAGATCGAAGTTGCTGTTTTCGAGGGTGTCCGGGTCGTGACCGAAGTAGCTGGTCATCGAGCCATGGGGATCGAGGTCCACCACCACCACCCGCTTGCCGGCATCGGCCAGCAGACCTGCCAGGGCGATGCTGGAAGTGGTTTTGCCCACCCCGCCTTTCTGATTCGATACTGCCCACACTCTCATAATCTTCTTCCTCCCGGGGACCAGCTAGGCCTGGCCGAGACTAATTGCCCTATTCACGGGGCCGGCGACGGGGAATTGACGGCGCCGTTGGCAGGCGCCGGTACTGCAGGCCCTGCTGCAGGTTGCGTGCCAGCGCGCTGCATTGCCGCATCGGGCTGGGCATTGGCACTACCCACACCGCTTACACTACGCCGTACATCGAGATTGCGCGAGACCACCAGCACCACCCTGCGATTGCGCGCCCTGCCGTCCGCCGTGGCATTGTCGGCCACCGGCTGGAACTCGCCATAACCCACCGCAGCCATGCGCGACGGATCGACGCCATCCATGGCCAGCATGCGCACGATGCTCGCCGCACGCGCCGCCGACAACTCCCAGTTGGTCGGGTACTGGGCCGTCTTGATCGGCTGGTTGTCGGTGAAGCCTTCGACATGTATCGGGTTGCCGTAAGGTGCCAGGATCTTGGCGATTTTCTCGATAATCTCGAAGGCTTCGTCGTTAGGCAGTGCATCACCGCTGGGAAACAGCAACCCGGAGCTCAACTCGATCTCGATCCACAGCTCGTTGCCGCGCACCTTCAACTGGTCACTCTGCAGCAGGCCGCCAAAGGCATCGCGGATGCTGTCGGCAATGTTCTGCAAGGTCGAGGCGGCGATCTGTTGGGGCGCCGCCTCGTCGACCATCGAACGGTCCGGCTCGGTGGTGCGTGGTCGCTCGTCGCCCACCGGAATCGGCTTGATCGAACGATCCGGCTGATTGAACACGCCGGTCAGGGTTTCCGACAGGATCTTGTACTTGCCTTCATTGATCGACGAAATCGAATACATGACCACGAAGAAGGCGAACAGCAGGGTGATGAAGTCCGCGTAGGAAACCAGCCAGCGTTCATGGTTCTCGTGCTCTTCCTGATGGCGTCGGCGGGCCATGATCAGCTCATGAAGCCTTGCAGCTTCAACTCGATGGAGCGCGGGTTCTCGCCTTCGCCAATCGACAGGATGCCCTCCAGGAGCATCTCCCTGTAGGCCGACTGACGCAGCGCCACTGACTTGAGCTTGTTGCCGATGGGCAGCAGCACCAGATTGGCGATGGCCACGCCATAGATGGTGGCGACAAAGGCCACCGCGATACCGCTGCCGAGCAGGCTCGGGTCGGCCAGATTGCCCATGACGTGAATCAGACCCATCACCGCGCCGATGATGCCGATGGTCGGTGCATAGCCGCCCATGCATTCGAAGAACTTGGCAGCCTGGATATCGCGGCTTTCCTGGGTGTAGAGATCGACTTCGAGGATGCTGCGAATGGCTTCAGGCTCGGCGCCATCGACCAGCAACTGCAGTCCCTTGCGTGCGTAGGGGTCCGACTCGCCATCGGCCACTGCCTCGAGGCCGAGCAGGCCTTCCTTGCGTGCGGTCATGCTCCAGTTCACCACCCGATCGATGCCGCCAGCCAGGTCGATGCGCGGCGGCATGAAGATCCAGCGCGAGATGCTCATGGCACGCTTGAATACCGCCACGGGCGTCTGCAACAGTGCCGCACCGAGGGTTCCGCCGAGCACGATCAAGGCGGCCGGACCATTGAGCAGCGCCGCGACATGGCCGCCTTCCAGGTAATTGCCGCCAAGAATCGCGACCAGCGCCAGAATGACGCCGATCAGGCTCAGCACATCCATCAGAGGCAGGCCTCGACCAGATGGCGGCCGATATCATCGAGGGGATAGACCGCATCGGCCAGGTTTGCCTTCACGATCGCCATGGGCATGCCATAGATCACGCAACTGGCTTCGTCCTGGGCCCAGACCTGGCTGCCGCCCTGCTTGAGCAGGCGCGCGCCCTCACGGCCATCGGCGCCCATACCGGTGAGCACCACGGCCAATACCTTGTCGTTGTAGGTCTTGGCCGCCGAGCCGAAGGTGATGTCCACGCAGGGCTTGTAGTTCAGCCGCTCGTCACCCGGCAGGATGCGGATGGTGCCGCGCCCGTCGATCATCATCTGCTTGCCGCCCGGGGCCAGAATAGCCATGCCAGGGCGCAGGATGTCGCCGTCTTCGGCTTCCTTGACGCTGATCTTGCAGAGCTTGTCCAGGCGCTCGGCAAAGGCCTTGGTGAAGGCTGCCGGCATATGCTGGATCAGCACGATGGGCGTCGGGAAGTTGGCCGGCAACTGGGTCAGCACCCGCTGCAGGGCAACCGGGCCACCAGTCGAGGTACCGATCGCCACCAGCTTGTAGCTCTTGCGCTTGGGCGCCGCGCTGGCCGAGGTTGCACGCTCTGCCGGTGGGTGGCCGACGCTTGGCTGCGTACGTGTGGCGGGCGTGGACAGCGTGCTGGCGGGCCGGCTCGGGCTACCGCCGGCAGGCGGCGTCAGGGACGCCGTGCCGATCCCCCGGCGGTTGCTGCGCGAAATGCTGTGGACCTTCTCGCACAGCAGTTGCTTGACCTTGTCGGGGTTGCGCGAGATGTCCTCGAAGTTCTTCGGCAGAAAATCCACGGCACCGGCATCCAGCGCATCCAGGGTGACCCGGGCGCCTTCGTGGGTAAGCGAGGAGAACATCAGAACCGGCGTGGGACAACGCTGCATGATGTTACGTACGGCGGTGATGCCGTCCATCAACGGCATCTCGTAATCCATGGTGATCACGTCCGGCTTGAGCGCCAGCGCCTGATCGATGGCTTCCCGTCCATTGGTGGCCGTACCGACCACGGTGATGTTGGGATCGGAAGAGAGAATCTCCGAAACTCTGCGTCGGAAAAAACCGGAGTCGTCGACTACCAGTACCTTGACAACCATAAACACTCCTAAGCGGCGCGACCTAGGCCGCGCCGCGGACGATCAGAGACGCCGTGCGTAACGCTTGAGCATGCTCGGCACATCGAGAATCAGCGCGATACGGCCGTCGCCGGTGATGGTCGCGCCGGACATGCCTGGGGTGCCCTGCAACATCTTGCCCAATGGCTTGATCACCACTTCTTCCTGGCCGACCAGTTGATCGACCACGAAACCGATACGCTGGTTACCGACGGTAAGAATCACCACATGCCCTTCGCCCTGCTCTTCGTGGGCAGCCTTGCTGACCAGCCAACGCTTGAGATAGAACAGCGGCAGCGCCTTGTCGCGCACGATGACCACTTCCTGGCCGTCAACCACGTTGGTACGCGACAGGTCGAGGTGGAAGATTTCGTTGACGTTGACCAACGGGAAGGCGAATGCCTGGTTGCCGAGCATCACCATCAGCGTGGGCATGATCGCCAGGGTCAGTGGCACCTTGATGACGATCTTCGAACCCTGGCCCTTCTGCGAGAACACGTTGACCGTGCCGTTGAGCTGGGAAATCTTGGTCTTCACCACGTCCATGCCCACGCCGCGGCCGGACACGTCGGAAATCTCGGTCTTGGTCGAGAAACCGGGGGCGAAGATCAGGTTGTAGCACTCAAGATCGGTCAGGCGGTCGGCAGCGTCCTTGTCCAGCAGGCCCTTTTCCACGGCCTTGCTGCGCAATACGTCGGCATCCATGCCCTTGCCGTCATCGGTGATCATCAACAGGATGTGATCGCCTTCCTGCTCGGCGGACAGCACTACCCGTCCGGTGCGCGACTTGCCAGCGGCTTCGCGCTCCTCCGGGCTTTCCACACCGTGGTCGACCGCGTTACGCACCAAGTGCACCAGCGGGTCGGCAAGCGCCTCGACGAGGTTCTTGTCCAGGTCGGTCTCTTCCCCCACCAGTTCCAGGTTGATCTCTTTCTTGAGCTGGCGAGCAAGGTCACGAACCAGGCGCGGGAAGCGCCCGAAGACCTTCTTGATCGGCTGCATGCGGGTCTTCATGACCGAGGTCTGCAGATCGGCGGTCACCACATCGAGGTTGGACACGGCCTTGGACATGGCCTCGTCGCCGCTGTTGAGCCCCAGGCGCACCAGACGGTTACGCACCAGCACCAGCTCGCCGACCATGTTCATGATCTCGTCCAGACGTGCGGTGTCGACCCGCACGGTGGTTTCCGCCTCGCTGGCCGGCGCGGCAGCTGCCGCAGGCGCCGCTTTGCCGGCTTCCGCCTTGGCGGCCGCCGGAGCGGGAGCAGGCTTGCTGGGCTCCGACTTGGCTGCAGGTACAGCTTTGGCCGGTTCGGCCTTGGCCGCCGGTGCTGCCGCCTTGACCGGCTCGGGAGCAGCCGCCGGCTTGGCCACAGGCGCAGCGGCTGCTGCTACCGCAGGCGCAACGAACTGACCCTTGCCGTGCAGTTGGTCGAGCAGCGCTTCGAATTCGTCATCGGTGATTTCATCGCCCGACGCTGGCGCGGCGGCGGGTTCGACAACCGTGGCCGCTACCGGGACGACGTCAGGGGCGACGAACTGGCCCTTGCCGTGCAGTTGATCGAGCAGCGCCTCGAACTCGTCATCGGTGATTTCATCACCCGACGCTGGCGCGGCCACCGGCTCGGCAGCCGGCGGTGCCACCGCTGCAGCAGCCGGCGCCGCGAACTGGCCCTTGCCGTGCAACTGATCGAGCAGCGACTCGAACTCGTCATCGGTGATTTCATCAGCCGAGGCACTGGCAGGCGCTGGCGCTTCGTCGTCCAGGGCATCGAGCAATTGCTCGAATTCGCTGTCAGAGATATCAGCTGAAGGCTCGACCGTTGCCGCCACGGGTTCTGCAGGTGCAGGTTGCGGCTCTGCTACCGCGGCAGGTGCCGCTTCCGGCTCAGCGCCACCCGGCTCGGCCAGGCGCGCGAGCGCCGCCAGCAGCTGTGGCGAGGCAGGGGTCAGCTCGACGCGTTCGCGCACTTCGGCAAACATGCCATTGACGGCATCCAGCGCCTCGAGCACGACATCCATCAATTCGGCGTCGACACGACGCTCGCCCTTGCGCAGGATGTCGAACACGTTTTCAGCGATATGACAGCACTCCACCAGCTCATTGAGCTGCAGGAAGCCGGCACCGCCTTTTACCGTGTGAAATCCCCGGAAGATCGCATTGAGCAGGTTCATATCGTCCGGGCGGCTTTCCAGCTCTACCAGTTGCTCGGACAATTGCTCGAGAATTTCGCCGGCCTCTACCAGGAAGTCCTGGAGGATTTCTTCATCGGCGCCGAAGCTCATATGACGTGCTCCTAAAAGCCCAAACTGGACAGCAAATCGTCGACGTCGTCTTGGTTCGATGCGACATCATCACGCTTATCGGCATGAATCTGCGGACCTTCACCGCGGGACGGATTTTTTTCTTTGTTTTGCTCGGCACGTAGCTGATCGAGGTTGTGATCGATACCCGCGAAGCTGTCGACCTGGCTGGCCATGAGCACCAGCTTCAGCAGATTGCTCTCGACTTCGGTCACCAACTGCGTGACACGCTTGATCACCTGGCCCGTCAGGTCCTGATAATCCTGTGCCAGCAGAATGTCGTTGAGATGCCCCGACAGCTTGCTGGTGTCGCGCTGGCTGCGGGCAAGGAACAGCTCGATGCGCTTGGCCAGTTCACGGAACGCCTCGGCGCTCATCTCGCGGCGCATGAAGCGGCCCCAGTCCTCGCTGAGCGAATCGGCCTCGCTGCTCAGGTCATTGACCAGCGGCGCACTCTGCTCGACCAGATCCATGGTGCGGTTGGCCGCACGCTCGGTCATGGTCACCACATAGTTCAGGCGCTCGGTCGCATCGGATATTTGCGAAACTTCCTTGGCGTGCGGCACCCGGGGGTCGAGCTGAAAATTGACGATGGCGTTGTGCAGCTCACGGGTGAGCTTGCCGACTTCGAGGTAAAGCCCCCGGTCGCGCGCCTTGTTCAGTTCGTTGATCAGTTGTACGGCTTCGCCAAAATTACCTTGTTCGAGGCTGTCGACCAGTTGGCGGGCATTGCTTTTCAGGGTCGACTCGAGGTCAACCTCTTTAGAATCATCGTGTTCCATAACAACCTCGCGGCCGACATCAGCCGTTAACCCGCTCGAAGATTTTCTCGATCTTTTCCTTGAGCACCTGAGCGGTGAACGGCTTGACTACATAGCCATTCACCCCGGCTTGTGCGGCCTCGATGATCTGATCGCGTTTGGCCTCTGCCGTGACCATCAGCACCGGCAATTGCTTGAGGCGCTCATCGGCACGCACGGCGCGCAACAGGTCGATGCCCGTCATGCCCGGCATGTTCCAGTCGGTTACCAGAAAATCGAAGCTGCCGCTCTGCAGCATCGGCAACGCGGTGGTGCCATCATCGGCCTCGGCCGTGTTGGTGAACCCCAGATCACGCAAGAGGTTCTTGATGATCCGTCGCATCGTCGAAAAATCATCGACGATGAGGATTTTCATATTCTTGTCCAAGTCGACCTCCGTACAGTCCTAAAACGCCTACAACCATGTGCAGCGCTTAATAATCGTGAAACCGGCCTGGCAGAACGCCGCAAACCATTGCGCTCGGCTTTGCTGCGTTCACTGTGTGTCCAGCGCCCTGCTAATCCTGCGACCCGTTCGCACTGGCTCGACCAACTCCAGGCGCGAACAAATTCCTATGCCCGCCACTCCACCAACCGCGCTCGCAAACGCGCGGCACACTGGCTGTGCAGTTGACTGACCCGCGACTCACTAACCCCCAATACTTCGCCGATTTCCTTGAGATTCAGCTCCTCGTCGTAATACAGCGACAACACCAACCGCTCGCGCTCCGGCAGATTACCGATGGCATCGGCCAGCGCGGCCTGGAACCGATGGTCTTCCAGTTCATGGGAAGGTCCGTGATACAGGGAACTCGTGTCTTCCTGCAGCCCGCCGTTTTCGCCTTCCTGCAACAGGTCGTCGAAACTGAACAGGCGGCTGCCCAAAGTGTCGCCAAGAATGCCGTAGTAATCTTCGAGACTCAATTGGAGTTCGGCAGCAACCTCGTGATCTTTAGCGTCACGACCGGTTCTGGCCTCAATTTTTCGTATTGCATCGCTGACCATGCGGCTGTTGCGGTGTACCGAACGCGGCGCCCAGTCACCCTTGCGCACCTCGTCGAGCATCGCGCCGCGGATGCGAATACCGGCAAAGGTCTCGAAACTGGCGCCTTTGCCGGCATCATATTTGCGCGATGCCTCGAGCAGGCCAATCATGCCGGCCTGGATCAGGTCGTCGACCTGCACATTGGCAGGCAGGCGCGCCAGCAGATGGTAGGCAATGCGTTTAACCAGCGGCGCATGGCGCTCGATCAACTGATGCTGTGAATCTCGTGCTTGTGCCTTGCTGTACATTCGGAGTCCAGAGGCTGTCGTCATACAGCCGTGTCTGCAGTCGGTTGTTGCACCAGGCGCTCCACGAAAAACTCCAGATGGCCACGGGGGTTGGCCGGTAAGGGCCAAGCATCGACCTTCTGGGCAATCGCCTTGAACGCCAGCGCGCACTTCGAACGAGGGAACGCCTCATACACCGCACGTTGTTTCTGTACGGCCTTGCGTACCGATTCGTCGTAGGGCACCGCGCCCACATACTGCAGCGCGACATCCAGAAAACGGTCGGTCACCTTGGTCAGCTTAGCAAACAGATTGCGACCTTCCTGCGGACTGTGCGCCATGTTGGCCAGCACCCGAAAACGGCTCATGCCGTGGTCACGGTTGAGCAGCTTGATCAGCGCGTAGGCATCGGTGATCGAGGTCGGCTCGTCACATACCACCACCAGCACCTCCTGGGCGGCGCGCACGAAGCTGACAACCGAATCACCGATGCCGGCAGCGGTGTCGACGATCAGCACATCGAGGTTGTCGCTGATGTCACTGAAGGCCTGGATCAGGCCAGCGTGCTGCATGGGCGTGAGCTGCACCATGCTCTGGGTGCCGGACGCAGCAGGCACGATGCGGATGCCGCCCGGCCCCTGCAACACCACGTCGCGCAGGTCGCACGCGCCATCGATGACGTCGGCCAGGGTGCGTTTGGCGCTCAGGCCCAGCAAGACGTCGACGTTGGCCAGGCCCAGGTCGGCATCCATGAGCATGACGCGCCGACCGAGATCGGCGAGCGCCAGCGACAAATTCACCGACACATTGGTCTTGCCAACGCCGCCTTTGCCGCCGGTCACCGCGATCACCTGTACGGGATGCATACCCATGTTATCTACACACCTTATCTGACTTCACTGTGGGCTCGGGGCCATTGTGCGCTGCCGTGGCGAACACGACCAGCGCTTCGCTACACGCAACCCGTTCAACCGGCACGACGCGCGGGGTTCTGATACAGCCCGGCGAACATATCGGCCATGGTGTCTTCGCTCGGTTCTTCTGACGCCTGCAGGCCGACGGCACGGCTGACCAGCTGGTGGCTGCGCGGTACGTGCACATCATCCGGAATGCGCGGGCCATCTGCCAGATAGGCTACCGGTAGACGGTGGCCAATAGCCAGACCCAATACCTCGCCCATGCTGGTGGCTTCGTCCAGTTTACTCAGGATGCAGCCGGCCAGCCCACAACGCTTGTAGCTGTGGTACGCGGCCTTGAGCACCTGGGCCTGGCTGGTGGCGGCCAGTACCAGGTAATTGCGCGCGTTGACGCCACGACTTGCCAGGGCCTCGAGCTGCATGCGCAGCGCCGGATCGTTGGCCGGCAGGCCGGCCGTGTCGATCAGCACCACGCGCTTGCGCGCCAACGGCGCCAGGGCCTGGGTCAACGACTGCCCCGGGTCGACCTGGGTCACCGAGACGCCCAGAATCCGCCCCAGGGTCTTGAGCTGTTCCTGGGCGCCGATACGATAGCTGTCCATGCTCACCAGGGCGATGCTGGCAGCGCCGTACTTGAGCACGTAACGCGCGGCCAGCTTGGCCAGGGTGGTGGTCTTGCCCATGCCGGCGGGGCCGACCAGAGCGATCACGCCGCCCTCTTCCATCGGCTCTTGCTTGGGGGTCTGGATGGAGTGAGCGAGGTGCGCCAGCACCATACGCCAGGCTTTGCGCTGATCAGCAATCGAGGCCACGCGCTCGAGCAACACCCGCGACAGCTCCGCCGGTACCCCCATGCGCTGCAGGCGGCGCCATAGGGTGGCCTGCTGCGGCCGGCGGCTCTGCAGTTGCCCCCAGGCCATCGACCCCATCTGCATTTCGATCAATTCGCGCAGGCCATGCAGCTCGGAGCGCATGGAATCCAACGCCACCTGATCGACCGACGCCGCAGCGGGCTTCTGCTGTTGGCGCTGCAGCACGGCCTCCAGGCTGTCAGCTGCCGCAGCGGCAGGCGCAGCGCCAAACAGTTGGCGATCCTTGCCGGCATCCAGTTGGCTACGGGTGGTCAGCTCCGCCTGCGCCGACGCAATGCGCGACTGCGTCTTGCGCAGCTCGGCTTCCAGCGCCGGATTGGCCTGGCGCGCCGGCACCGAGGGAACCTGGTAATCGAGTGCGGCCGTCAATTCCACGCCACCGGCCACGCGGCGGTTGCCGATGATGGTCGCGTCGGCGCCCAGCTCATCGCGAACCAGCTTCATGGCTTGGCGCATATCGGCGGCGAAAAAGCGTTTGACCTGCATGGCCCGTACCCTCGATTAGTTCTGTCCCACCGTCGCAACGATGGTGACCTGCTTGTTGTCCGGAATTTCCTGGTACGCCAGAACATGCATGCTCGGGACGGCCAACCGGGCGAAACGCGAGAGCATTCCCCGAACCGGCCCGGCTGCCAGCAGAATCACCGGCTTGCCAAGCATCTCCTGACGCTGCGCTGCTTCCACCAGGGAACGTTGCAGCTTCTCGGCCATGCCAGGCTCCAGGAGGATGCCATCCTCGGAGCCCTGACCGGCCTTCTGAAGACTATTTAGCAATATCTGTTCCAACCTTGGCTCAAGGGTGATCACAGGCAGCTCCGGCTCTAGTCCCACGATGTTTTGCACGATTGCACGGGACAACGCGACCCGCACCGCCGAGACCATCGCGGCGGGATCTTGACTCCGTGGTGCGACGTTGGCGATGGCTTCGGCGATGGTGCGGATATCGCGCACTGGCACCTGCTCCTGGAGCAATGCCTGCAGCACCTTGAGCAGGGTGGACAGGGAAATCAGCCCGGGCACCAGCTCTTCGGCCAGCTTTGGCGAGCTTTTCGCCAGCAATTGCATCAGTTGCTGGACTTCCTCGTGGCCTAGCAGCTCGTGGGCATGCTTGTGAAGGATCTGGTTGAGGTGGGTGGCCACCACGGTACTGGCATCTACCACCGTGTAACCGAGCGATTGCGCCTGATCACGCTGGCCTGGATCGATCCACACGGCTTCCAGTCCGAACGCCGGATCTTTGGCGGCCACCCCGTTGAGGGTGCCGAACACCTGGCCCGGGTTGATTGCCAGCTCGCGATCGGGGTACACCTCGGCCTCGGCGACGCTCACGCCCATCAGGGTCAGCCGATAGGCATTGGGCTGCAGGTCCAGGTTGTCCCGGATGTGCACCGACGGCATCAGGAAGCCCATCTCCTGAGAAAGCTTCTTGCGGACCCCCTTGATGCGCGCCAGCAGTTGCCCGCCCTGATTGCGGTCGACCAAGGGAATCAGCCGGTAGCCAACTTCGAGACCCACCATGTCCACCGGCACCACATCGTCCCAGCCCAGTTCCTTGACCTCCTGAGCGCGCTGCGCCGGCAGCAGTTCCTGCTGGCGCTGCACCTCGATGACTTCGGCTTCCTTGACCTTGCGCTGCTTGTTGGCAATCCAGTAAGCGGCGCCGGCAGCGACCAGGCCCAGGCTGATGAACGACATGTGCGGCATGCCGGGCACCAGGCCCATGGCGATCATGATGGCGGCGGATACGGCCAGCGCACGCGGCGAAGCGAACATCTGGCGGTTGACCTGGGCACCCATGTCCTCGGCGCTGGATACGCGGGTCACCATGATCGCCGCGGCGGTGGACAGCAGCAGCGACGGGATCTGCGCGACCAGACCGTCACCGATGGTCAGCAGGGTGTAGATGCGCCCGGCATCAGCGAAGCTCAGGCCGTGCTGCAGCATGCCGATGGCCATGCCGCCGATGAGGTTGATGAACAGGATCAGCAGACCGGCGACGGCGTCACCGCGTACGAACTTGCTGGCACCGTCCATGGAGCCATAGAAGTCGGCCTCCTGGGCCACTTCGCTGCGGCGCTTCTTGGCTTCGACCTGGTCGATAAGACCGGCATTGAGGTCGGCGTCGATGGCCATCTGCTTGCCGGGCATGGCGTCCAGGGTGAAGCGCGCGCTCACCTCGGAAATACGCCCGGCACCCTTGGTCACCACCACGAAGTTGATGATCATGAGGATGGCGAACACCACGATACCGACCACGTAGTTGCCGCCGATCACCACCTCACCGAAAGCCTGGATCACCTTGCCGGCGGCGTCATGGCCGTCCTGACCGTGCAGCAGCACGACCCGCGTGGAGGCGACGTTGAGCGCCAGACGCAACAGCGTGGCGGCCAGCAGAATGGTCGGGAATACCGCGAAGTCCAGCGGCCGCAGTGCGTAGATCGCCACCAGCAGCACGACGATCGACAGCGCGATGCTGAAGGTGAACAGCACGTCGAGCAGGAACGGCGGGATCGGCAGCATGACCATGGCGAGCATGACCAGCAGCAGCAGCGGAATGCCCAGGTTGCCGTGACGCAGCCCCGCAAGGTTACTGCGAACGTCGCCAATCATCTGTGCTCGATTTAGTGCCACGTGGGTACCCCGACTGATTCAATCTTTTGACGTTCAGAACGCCTCTGCAGCCGGTATTGCAAGAACCCTTCCAACTCCACGCAAGCCCCGCACCAGACAGTTCGAGCGCGGGCGCCCAGATACCGATGAAACACTGCCGTGACGAAAACGCGAACCCCGCCGGCAAAGCCCAGTCACACCCTGTGAACCTATGGTTCGATTGCGATACATCCCACACAAGGAGAACACCATGAAACGCTGGATGATGGCCGCACTGGCCAGTTGCTGCGCGGCCGGCCTGCAAGCCGCCGATAAAACGGTCGAACTCAACGCTGTGGACGCCAAGGGCGTGGGCAGTTCGGTTGGCAAGGTGGTAATCAGCCAGAGCCCCTATGGCGTGGTATTCACCCCCGAGCTGCACGACCTGGAGCCTGGCGTGCACGGCTTCCATGTGCACAGCAAGCCCAGCTGTGACCCGGCGCCCAAGGATGGCCAGCCATCGGCTGCCGAAGCGGCTGGCGGTCATTGGGACCCGAAGAATACCGGCAAACATGGCCTGCCATGGGGTGAAGGCCATCTGGGCGACCTCCCTGCCCTGCTGGTGACCGCTGACGGCAAGGCCAGCCAGCCCGTATTGGCACCGCGCATCAAGAGCGTGGACGAGCTCAAGAACCTGTCGCTGATGGTGCACGCCGGTGGCGACAACCACGCTGACCATCCCAAGCCTCTGGGCGGCGGCGGCGCGCGCGTCGCCTGTGGCGTGATCAATTAGGCAAGGTGGTGCGGCCCGCGCCCGGCGGACTGCACCGGAGTCATTCGTCGCGCCGCAGGTCAGCCGGGATAGGTAGATCCTTCAGCGGCGCCGGGCGCTTGCCCTTGCCTGCCTGGTGCTGGCGAATCTGGTAGACGTACGCCAGTACCTGGGCGACCGCCAGGTACAGCCCGGCAGGGATCTCCTGGTCGAGTTCAGTGGTGTGGTAGATCGAGCGCGCCAGCGCCGGTGACTCCAGCAGCAGCACATTGTGCTCGGCCGCGATCTCGCGAATCTTCAGGGCGGTGAAGTCACTGCCCTTGGCCAGCAACATGGGCGCCTGCCCGGCTTCGGGGTCGTACTTCAAGGCGACGGCGAAGTGCGTCGGGTTGGTGATCACCACGTCGGCCTGGGGCACTGCCTGCATCATGCGCCGCTGGGTCATCTCGTGCTGCAACTGGCGAATGCGCTGCTTGACCTCCGGCTTGCCCTCGCTGTCCTTGTATTCGTCCCTGACCTCCTGCTTGGTCATCATCAGCTTCTGCTTGTTGTCCCAGAGCTGGAACGGCACGTCCACGGCGGCGATGAGGATCAATCCGAAAGACATCCACAGCGCACTCCAGCCCACCACCTGCGCCGAATGCATGATGGCCGACTCGAGCGGCTCATTGGCAATGGCCAGCAGGTCGTCGCGATCCATCGACAGCACCACCAGGGCCACCAGCAAGACCACGATGAATTTCGCCAGGGCCTTGACCAGCTCGATCAGCGCCTTCGTCGAGAACATGCGCTTGAGCCCGGCCAGCGGGTTCATGCGGCTGAACTTGGGCGCCATGGCCTTGGCCGAAAACAGCCAGCCGCCCAGGGCGATAGGCCCGACAATGGACATCACCAGCAGCACCACGAGCAGCGGAACCAGCGCCTCAAGCGCCAGCTGCCCGGAGGCGGCCAACCACAGGGCCATGCTGCGCTCATCCATCAGCACTTCACGCGTCTGGGAGAAATTGCCACGCATGATCTCCAGCATGGCGTTGCCGATCGAGCCGCCGGTAGCCAGCAAGCCGCCGGTGCCCGCCAGCATGATGGCAACGGTGTTGAGCTCGCGCGAGCGCGCGATCTGGCCTTTCTCTCGGGACTCCCGACGGCGTTTGTCCGTGGGTTCCTCGCTTTTGTCGGCACCACTTTCCGACTCGGCCATCAGCCAGCCCTCACCAGTTCACGCAGCATGATCAGAGTTTCGGACGCGATCGCCTGATAATGCGCAAGGAAGTCAGCCAGGGAAATCCACACGATCACCATGCCCAGCACCAGGGTGAGCGGAAAGCCTATGGAGAAGATATTCAGCTGCGGCGCCGCCCGGGTCATCACCCCGAAGGCGATATTGACCACCAGCAGCGCGGTGACCGCCGGCAACACCAGGATCAGCGCCGCGCCCATCACCCAACCGAGCTTGGTGGCGATCTCCCAGTAGTGCTCGACCTGCAGGCCGGAGCCCGGCGGCATGGTCAGGAAACTCTCGGCCAGTACCTCGAACACCACCAGATGGCCATTCATGGCCAGAAACAACAGGGTCACCAGCATGGTGAAGTACTGGGCGATCACCGGTACCGAGATGCCGTTGGCCGGATCGACCATGGAGGCGAAGCCCAGGCCCATCTGCATCGCCAGGATCTGCCCGGCGAGCACGAAAATATGGAAGAACAGCTGCAACACGAAACCAAGCATCACGCCGATGAGGATTTCCTGGGCGATCAGCATGAACGCCTGCAGGCTGATGGAATCGACCTGCGGCATCGGCGGCAAGGTGGGCACCAGCACCAGGCTGATCGCCAGGGCCAGGTACAGGCGCACCCGGGTCGGCACCAACTGCGTGCCGACGATCGGCATCACCATCAGCAAGGCGGCGATGCGAAACAGCGGCAGTATGAAGCTGCTGACCCAGCCGCCGATCTGCGCATCGCTGAGCTCGAACATCGCGTCAGCCGATCAGCTGGGGAATGTTCATGATCAGGTTCTGCGTGTATTCCATCAGTTGCTGCACCATCCACGGCCCGGCAACGATCAGGGTCAGCAGCATCACCAGCAGGCGCGGCAGGAAGCTCAGGGTCTGCTCGTTGATCTGGGTGGCAGCCTGGAACATGGCCACCAGCAGGCCCACCAGCAGGCTGGGCACGACCAGCAGCCCGACCATCAGGCAGATCAGCCAGAGCCCTTCTCGAAAAAGATCGACAGCGACTTCAGGGGTCATGTGAGCCTCGCTACAAGGTGCCGAAACTGCTGGCCAGGGTGCCCATGATCAACGCCCAGCCGTCGATCAACACGAACAGCATGATCTTGAATGGCAGCGAAATGATCAGCGGCGAGAGCATCATCATGCCCATGGCCATGAGGATACTGGCCACCACCATGTCGATGATCAGGAACGGAATAAAGATCATGAAGCCGATCTGGAACGCGGTCTTGAGCTCCGAGGTGACGAACGCCGGAACCAGAATGGTCAGCGGCGCCGCTTCCGGTGTGGCGATGTCGGTACGCTTGGACAGGCGCACGAACAGCTCCAGGTCGCTCTCGCGGGTTTGCGCGAGCATGAAGTTCTTGATCGGCACTTCGGCTCGCTCGATCGCCTGCTGCGCTGGTAACTGCTGATTCAGATAAGGCTGCAGGGCCTCACGGTTAATCTGGTCGAATACCGGCGCCATGATGAACATGGTGAGGAACAACGCCAGGCCGATGAGGATCTGGTTGGACGGCGTCTGCTGCAGGCCCATGGCCTGACGCAAGATGGAGAACACGATGATGATCCGCGTGAAACTGGTCATCAGCATGAGGAACGCCGGAATGAAACTCAGCGCCGTCATGATCAGCAGAATCTGCAGGCTGACCGAATACTCCTGCTGCCCCTCTGCATCGGTGCTCAGGGTGATGGCCGGAATCGACAGCGGATTGCTGCCCTGCTGGATCAGCGCACTGGCCGAGGGCGGCTCCTGAGCGAAGGCCATCGAGGCACCCAGCGCGAACACCAGCACGAGCAGAAATCGCAGCATCAGGACTTATCCTTCTGATCCTTGCCCAGCAGTTCCATCAGGCGCTGGGAGAACTCGGTGGAAGCCGGCTCGGCATCGGGCAGGTGAACCGGCTCGCCCATCACGTGCAGCGGATTGATGCGCCCGGGCGTGAGGCCGAGCAGGATCTGCTCGTTGCCGACCTGCACCAGCACCAGCCGGTCGCGTGGGCTCAAGGCCTGGCTGGCGACGATCTTGATCACCTTGGCGTTATTGGGGCCGAGGCGCTGCACGCGGCGCATCATCCAGGCCAGCAGGAAGATCAGGCCGATCACTAGCAGCAGACCGATCACCAACTGGGCCAATTGCCCGGCGATGCCACCACTGGAGGCAGGCGCCTGGGCGGCAGGTTCGGCAGCGAATACGAAACAGGGCAGCGCCAGCAGCGCGAGCAGGATTCTGTTCATGGCCTCAGCGCAGCTTCTTGATGCGTTCGCTGGGGCTGATCACGTCGGTCAGGCGGATGCCGAACTTCTCGTTGACCACCACCACCTCGCCATGGGCGATCAGGGTACCGTTGACCAGCACGTCGAGCGGCTCGCCCGCCAGGCGATCGAGCTCGATCACCGACCCCTGATTGAGCTGCAGCAGGTTACGGATGGTGATATCGGCGTTGCCCACTTCCATGGAGATGGACACCGGAATATCCAGGATCACGTCGAGGTTCGGGCCTTCCAGGCTGACCGGGTTGTTGGCCTTGGGCATGCTGCCGAACTCTTCCATCGGCGCCCGCGGCGCCGCCGGCTGGCTGGCTGCGCTGGCGGCCAGCATCGCGTCGATATCATCCTGCCCGCCGGCATCACCGGACTCGGACAGCGCAGCCGCCCACTCGTCGGCGAGCGCCTGTTCCTCGGGGCTGGTTTGTTCGTTCTCGTCTGCCATCGTTCAACCTCGGCTGGCGTTTATCGGTTTGGCCGCGCCTGGCGCGGCAGATTACGGCTAACGGTGCTGACGCTCCAGGGCGTCGAGCACCTGCAGGGAAAGATTGCCCTTATGCGAGCCAAGCTTGACCTTGAAGGACGGCACGCCGTTGGCGCGCAAGATCATGTGCTCGGGAAGCTCCACGGGAATCACGTCGCCTGGCTGCATGTGCAGGATGTCGCGGACCTTGAGCTGGCGCCGTGCAACGGTGGCGCTGAGCGGCACGCTGACGTCAAGGATGTCTTCACGCAGGGCCTTGACCCAGCGCTCGTCCTGGTCGTCGACATCGGACTGGAAGCCGGCGTCGAGCATTTCGCGGATCGGCTCGATCATGGCGTAAGGCATGGTCACGTGCAGGTCGCCGCCGCCGCCGTCGAGCTCGATATGAAAGGTCGATACCACGATCACCTCGCTGGGGCTGACGATGTTAGCCAGCGCCGGGTTGACCTCCGAGCCCACGTATTCGAAGTTGATGTCCATCACCGCCGCCCAGGCTTCACGCAGATCGACGAACGCCTGGTCGAGCACCATGCGCACCACGCGCAGTTCAGTCGGGGTGAATTCACGCCCTTCGATCTTGGCGTGCCGGCCGTCGCCACCAAAGAAGTTGTCGACCAGCTTGAACACCAGCTTGGCATCGAGAATGAACAGCCCGGTGCCACGCAAGGGTTTCATCTTCACCAGGTTGAGGCTGGTGGGCACGTACAGCGAATGCACGTATTCACCGAACTTCATCACCTGCACACCACCGACCGCCACATCAGCGGAGCGGCGCAACAGGTTGAACATGCTGATGCGGGTGTAGCGCGCAAAGCGCTCGTTGATCATTTCCAGGGTCGGCATGCGACCGCGCACGATCCGATCCTGACTGGTCAGGTCATACTGCTTGACGCTCCCGGGCTCGACGAACTCCTCGGTTTCCACCAGCCCGTCGTCGACACCATGCAGCAGCGCATCGATCTCGTCCTGGGAAAGCAGGTCTTGTACAGCCATCAGTGAACTCCTGCCCTATTGCAACACCAGGTTGGTGAACAGCACCTGCTCGACGGTCACCTTGCCGGTCTCCTTCTCGGCCAGTTGCTGCACGCTGGCAGTGGCCTGCTGACGCAGCATCTCCTTGCCGACCGGAGTGATCAAGGTGGCGAAATCCTGGTTGGAAAACAGCATAACCAGGTTGTTGCGCAGCACCGGCATATGCACCTTGAGCGCATCCAGGCCGGCCTGATCACGGGTCATCAGCGCAACACTGACCTGCATGTAGCGCGCCCTGCCGTTCTGGGTGAAGTTGACCACGAAGGCAGGCGTCAACTCTTCATAGATGGCCGGCTGCTTGACCGGCGCGGCGTTCTCGGCCTGCTCATGCTCGGCCTCGGGCTTGGGGTTTTCCTTGCTGAGGAAGAACCAGGTGCCACCAATAGAAGCGCCGACCGCCAGTAGCAATGCCAACACGATCACGATGATGAGTTTGAGCTTGCCAGGCGGCTTGCTGCCTGCTTCGGCAGCAGCGGCGGGTGGCGCGTTCTTCTTAGCCATGCCAAAAATCCGTCACGGAGCGGAGAACCCTCCGCTTTCAATGGGTTAAGAGCAAGTGTTATGCCAGCTCGCACGCCTGGCTGCAATCGCCAAGCGCGCCATGGTACGCGAAAGCTCGACGCCTGGCCCGGCCGCGGCGAATAACAGCCCAAACGAAATCACCCTGCCCGATTGACCAGGCAGGGTGATACGAAGTCTAGAACAGGCAAACGCAGCGCGCCGTCAGCGGCACCGCCGGGCGCCCAGGTCAGGCGTAGTAGTCAACCATACCTCGCCCAGCCCCCTGGGCCGGGTCGCGAATCTCGACACTGCCGATCACCCGATCATCGCTGTCGGTACCCGCTGCGCCGTCATCTGCCGTACGGCCACCGCGGCTACGCCCGTCACCCTCCTGACCCTGCCAGGCACGGCCCTGGGACTGATCGGAAACGTTCACGTCAGCCAGGTTCATGCCTTGCTGGGTGAACATCTCGCGCAAGCGGTGCACCTGACCTTCCAGCGCTTCGCGCACACCCGGATGAGCGCTGGCAAAGCTGATCTGGGTCTGATCCTGGTTCAGGCTGATGCGCACATCGAGGCGCCCGAGTTCAGCGGGGTCGAGCTGAATCTCCGCAGACTTAAGGTTCTGGCTGGACATCCACATCACCTTGTCCACTACCCCTTCACTCCAGCCGGTCTGGTGCATGGCCAGGGGCTGCCCCGGCACCACGGGAACCCTGGCCACCTGCGCGGTCTGCTGGCCGATGGCCTGGCTCAGCGCACTGAGCTTGCTGACGAACTGCTCGGGGGCGGTATCAGCAGAGCTTTCCTTGAGCGCCTCGAGTGCTTCGCCGCTGAGCTCGAGCGATGGCAGAGGCGTTACCTCGGTCGTATCACCTTCCAGGGAACTGGACTTCATGCCCATGGCCGACATGGCGCTGGCGAATGCCTGGCCACTGCTGGCCGATGCAGAAGCGGCGGCGCCGCCGGGAGTGCCTGTCGATTGCGCGGCGGCCTTCTCCTGCGCGCCGACCTCGAGCGCCAATTGCACGGCGGGCTGCTGGTTGAGCGCATCGATTTGCGGATCGAAGCTCGCCTCGGTCATGCTCGCCGGCGCGGCGCCGATCAGGCTGGTCGAGTCCACGGCAACCGTCGATGCCGGCGTCTCGGGCTCGCCCTCGACCACCACGGCCTCCGGCTCTGGCTGGAACAGCCCCAGCAGCACCAGCGGATCGACAGCGCCCTCCTCGAGAGTGGTCTCCTCGGGCAAATCCTTGCCGCTATCGGCAACCGCGGGCTCCGCGGCGGCGGCCGAAGCCGGGTCACTGGCGCCCGCCTGCGGGTCGGTTCTACCCTCGCGAGCACTTCTGGCGGCGTCGTCCTGGCGCTCGACGGCCTTGGCCTGACGCTCCTTGGCATACACCTGCGAGAAGCTGGAAGCCTCCTGCTTACGCGGTTGCGCTGTGTTCTGCGAGGTATTTGCCGGCGCAGCCTTGGGCTTGGCGGCAGGCGCAGGGGTCAGCAACAGATCAGGGGCAACGGGCATGAACGCTCTCCGCTTGAATAATGACGTCTGCCTACCCCAAGCAAGGGTCGGGCCAATCTTCAAGCCAAGCGCTTAGTGAGTGGAAAAACGCTGCCGCTCGGATTTCAGCAGGATTCGCAGGATGGCGAATTCACGCTCGATGCGCGCGATCAGCTGCGCCGAGCCGCCCAGTTCGCCGCGCCGTGCCAACTCTTCCAGATCCCGGCAGGAATCGGCCAGCACCTTGGCCCCCATGTTGCTGCAGCTGCCCTTGAAGCTGTGCGCTGCACGGCGCATCGCCTGGGCGTCCTGGCTATGCTCGGCACTCTGCAGCAGGCGCAGGCGCTCCTCGGAGTCGATCAGGAAAGTATCCAGCAGTACCGGATACTCCTCCTCCATGATCTCCTGCAGGGAACTGAGCACATCACGATCCAGATGATTGTCGGACACCCTCGACTCCAGGCCAACCTCGAACGATGGTTCGCTGCCGCGGCAATAAGACGACGAGCGAAAGCAGGCCGATTATGCCTGCCTGGCCCAGGAAAACTCCACACTGACCCGACGCCCATCGGCTGACCACTCGCAGCGCTCGCTGAGTTCCCGGATCAACGCCATGCCACGCCCACTGAAACCATCGGGGTTGCGCTGGCGTGCCCGCACGGCCTGCGGATCAAACCCCACGCCATTGTCCTCGACCGTCAGCCTCAGGCGTCCACCAGCCGCTTCCTGCTGCACGTCGAAGGCCACGCTCACGCAGCCGTCCTGCAAGGTATCGAGCCGCTCGGCACGTAGCCGATAGTATTCGGCAAACCCGGCGGCATCGCGCTTGAGAGATGAGTCCAGCGCCAGCACGCCGTGCTCCAGGGCATTGGTGTACAACTCGCACAACACGCTGTAGAGATTGCCGCCATTGCCTCGCAAGCCGGGTACTTCCAGCAAGAGCTGTAGCAAATGGGGCAGCGGATAAAAGTCACGCAGGGTGGGGCCGCGAAAATCATAGCGCGCCGACCAGTTTTCAGGGCCTGCCTGCCACTCTTCCGGCGCCAGGGGTGGGCGACTGACCGCGTCGTCTTCGACCATGGTCACCTCGACCAGGCTGACATCATCGCGCGCCTCGCCATGAAAGGCGCGCAGGGCCTGCTGAATGTCGGCGAACAGACGCGACGGGTCCTGGCTGGCAGCGAGGACCTCGAGCAGGCGCTGTTCGCCGAACAGTTCGTCGCGTTCGTTCTGCGCCTCCAGCACCCCGTCGGAGAGCAGAAACACGCGGTCGCCCAGGGCCAGGGAAAAGGATTCGTAGTCGTCGCGAAAACTGTCCGGGTCGAGCACGCCTAGAGGCAGGTGGCGCGATACCAGAGGCACCCGCTCATCGCTGCCATGGCGCAACACGTAGCCGGCCGGCAGGCCCCCGCCCCAGAACTCCACGACCCGGCGACGGAAGCTGATGCTCAACAGCGTGGCGCAGCAGAACACCCCGCGCGGCAGGATACGCCGTAGCTTGGCGTTACCCTCATGGAGAATCTCCACCAACGAATGGCCCTTGCCGGTCATGCGGTAGAAGACTTCCGCCAGTGGCATTGCGCCGATCGCCGCCGGCAGGCCATGGCCGGTGAAATCTCCGAGCAGCACGTGCATGTCGCCACTGGGATGAAAGGCGGCCAGCAGCAGATCGCCATTGAACAGCGCATAGGGCGACTGCAGGTAGCGCACGTTGCCGGCACCCAGGCAACCCGAATGGGCCACCTTGTCGAAAACCGCCTTGGCGACCAACTGCTCGTTCTGCAGGTGCTCGTTATGCCGGGCAATCTGGTCGCGCTGGTGCAGGACCTCCTGATGCAGGCGGCGCAGCCGATCCATGGCGTTGATCTTGGCTTCGAGAATCACCCGGCTGTAAGGCTTGGCCAGGAAGTCATCGCCGCCCGCCTCCAGGCAGTTGACCAACGCCTCCTCCTCGCTGAGCGAGGTGAGGAAGATGATCGGCACCATGGCTTCGCCGGCCATGGCCTTGATCCGCCGGGCCGCCTCGAAACCATCCATCACCGGCATCAGCGCGTCCATCAGCACCAGCTGCGGGCGCTGCGACTGGAACAGCGCCACCGCCTCCAGCCCATTGGCAGCCACCAGTACCCGATGCCCCTGGCGCGCCACGATGGTCGACAGCAGCATGCGATCGGTCGCGCTGTCCTCGGCAATCAGGATGGTGAGGGTAGAGGCGTTCATCGCGCCTCAGTCGATCTGGAACAGCTGTTCGAAGTTGGATATGGAGAGAATCTTGCGCACGTCGGCGTTGCAATTGAGCAGGCGAATCTGCGCCCGGTCACCGCCTGCGTGATCGCGCAGCAGCAACAACATGCCAAGCGCCGAGCTGTCCAGGTAGGTGGTTCCCTTGAGATCGACCGTATAGCGTTTGGGACGGACATCGACGCGCTCGTAGGCACGGCGGAATTCCTGATGGGCGCCGAAGTCGAAGCGACCCTGAATGGTAATGGTCAACTCTTGCCCGTCTTCCGAGGGCAGCGAGGTGATGGGCATGAAACACTCCTTGATATCCGGGATAACCCGCAGCCCGCTAAGGCGGGTCAACGTGGCCGAAGCAGCTCCGTGGAGCGGCTGATAAGCTGTTGACCCGTATGGTGACGCGGTGTCTCACCTGTTTTTTCCTGGCCCTGCCCAGCCCGCGGTCCGGCGATGCTGAATTCCGGCCTAAGAAGATTTAGCACTAGCCCGCGCAAGCAGCAACCATCATTCCAGGGAATCGCGTCGCGGAATGCGCTGGGACAGCTCGTCGAGCAGTTTCTGTTCACGCTTGTCCTCGGCCAGGCGTGCTTCGTCCAGGTAGCGCTGCACCAGCTTGCGCAGCCCTTCCAGGCGCGCGTAGCGCTGCTGCCAGACCTCGCGCACCTTGTCCAGGTTGTTGCGGTGCCAGTTGACCGCCTGCTGCTGCTGGGCGATCGCCACGTCGAGCTGCGACAGAAAGCGCTGGTAGTTCATCAGCCACTGGCCGGACACCCCACGCTGCCCCTCGCTGATCCACTGTTGCTGATAACCCTGCAGGTATTTCTCCAGGTCGGCCAGCTTGCCTTCAGCCTGGCCCAGCAGGCCCTGGGCCCGTCCCAACTGCAGTGCGGCCTCGCGCTCGGCCTTCTCGGCCATGTCGACGACCGGCGCCAGGCGCGCCGCGCGGCTGTTGGCCATGGATTAGGACGCTGGCCCTGGGTTGAGTACGGCAGCCAGCAGCTCGCGGCTGCTGTCCAGGCTTTCGCTTTCGCCCAGGGCCTGGCGCAGGTAACGCACCATCACCGGCTGGCGGGCAATGGCCAGATCGGTATCGGCGTCACCACCTGGCACGTAGGCGCCGACGCTGATCAGGTCGCGGCTCTGCTGGTAACGCGACCACAATTGCTTGAAACGCTGGGCGTTGCGCATGTGCTCGGCGGTTACCACCTGCGGCATCACCCGACTGATCGAGGCTTCGATGTCGATGGCTGGGTAGTGCCCCTCTTCGGCCAGGCGCCGGGACAACACGAAGTGACCATCGAGTACCCCGCGAGCCGCGTCGGCGATGGGATCCTGCTGGTCATCGCCTTCCGACAGCACGGTGTAGAAGGCGGTGATCGAGCCGCCGCCCGCCTCGGCATTGCCCGCCCGCTCGACCAGACGCGGCAGCTTGGCGAACACCGATGGCGGATAACCCTTGGTCGCCGGTGGCTCGCCGATCGCCAGGGCGATTTCCCGCTGCGCCTGGGCGAAACGGGTCAGCGAATCCATCAGTAGCAGGACGTTCTTGCCCTTGTCGCGAAAATATTCGGCGATTCGTGTGCAGTACATGGCGGCGCGCAGGCGCATCAGCGGAGCATCGTCAGCCGGCGATGCAACGACCACCGAACGCTTGATGCCCTCCTTGCCGAGAATCTCGTCGATGAATTCCTTCACCTCACGGCCACGCTCGCCGATCAGCCCGACCACGATGATCTCGGCCTCGGTAAAGCGCGTCATCATCCCCAGCAATACCGACTTACCCACGCCGGTACCGGCGAACAGACCGAGGCGCTGGCCACGGCCGACGGTGAGCAGGCCATTGATGCTGCGGATGCCGACGTCCAGGGGTTCGCTGATCGGATGGCGTTTGAGCGGGTTGATGGTCGGGCCGTCCATCGGCACCCAGTCCTCGGCCTTCATGCCGCCCTTGCCATCCAGGGCGCGCCCGGCGCCGTCGAGCACCCGGCCGAGCATCGACATGCCCATGGGCAGGCGGCCGGTGTCCGGCAGCGGCACCACGCGCGCGCCGGGCGCAATTCCGGCCAGGCTGCCGACCGGCATCAGGTAGATCTTGCCGGAGGAAAAGCCCATCACCTCGGCCTCGACCTGCACCGGGTGGTAGCTGTCATCGTTGATCACCAGGCAGCGGCTGCCCAGGGCGGCGCGCAGGCCTTCCGCTTCCAGGGTGAGGCCGACCATGCGCAACAGGCGCCCTTCGACGATAGGCTGGGTCGGCAACTTGACGGCCTCGCCGTAGCCTTCCATGCGCCGCGCGAAGCTGAGGCGCTCAAGGCGCATGGCTGTCGTCCAGGTCGATGACCATATCCGCCGCCCGTGGCGTAGTGGCGTGCTCGCGCTGTTGCTCGAACAGCTGCTTGAGCGCCTGGCTCAGCCGGGTTTCGACACTGGCGTCGATGCGGCTGTGCTCGCTTTCGACCCGGCAACCGCCGGGCAGCAGGGAATCGTCTTCGAGAATCCGCCAGCTTTCCTCGTGACGGTCGCGCAAGGCCTTGACCAGTTCGAAGTCCTGGGGGTTGAGGTGGATGCGAATGTTTTCTGCGCCCATGGGCAACAATTTGAGCGCTTCGCGCAGCACCTGGCGGATCTGGCTGGAGTCGCCACTCAGCTCACGCTGGATGACCTCGCGGGTGACCTGGCCGACCAGGGTCACCAGGGCCACTTCCAGCTGCTGGTCCTGCTCGGCGATCGGCTCGAGCAAATGCCGCATGACCTGTTCGAGCGCCTCGACCCGACCGGCCAGGGCCGCATCGGCTTCCTGCTTGGCCTTGAGCTGGCCCGCGCGAAAGCCATCCTTCTCACCCGTGGCAAACCCTTCGTTGTAGGCGTCTTGGCGAATCGCCTCGAGTTCGTCGAGCGTCAAGGGTTTGACATCCTCGAGCGCCACTTCCTCGCTTTCCTGGGCAACCGGCGGCTCTTCGGTGGCCACCGGCTCTGGCGCCGGCGCTTCGGGTTGCGACTCGTCGTGCGCATCGAAGCTGGGCAGCGACCAGCGGTCGACACTGCCCAGATCCTTGGCGCGAATCAGTTCGCTGACCGGTTCCTTGGCCGCCATGGTTTAGACCATCTCCTCGCCGCCCTTGCCGCCGAGCACAATCTCGCCGGCCTCGGCCATGCGCCGAGCAATGGTGAGAATCTCCTTCTGCGCCGTTTCCACGTCGCTGACCCGCACCGGCCCCTTGGCCTCCAGGTCATCACGCAGCAGCTCGGCCGCCCGTTTGGACATGTTCTTGAAGACCTTTTCCTTGATCGCCTCGTCGGCCCCCTTGAGGGCCAGCACCAGTACATCGGACGAGACCTCGCGCAACAGCGCCTGGATACCGCGATCGTCGACGTCGGCCAGGTTGTCGAAGACGAACATCAGGTCCTCGATCTGCGACGACAGGTCCTCGTCGATCTCGCGGATCGAATCCATCAGCGGCCCTTCGACCGAGCTGTCGAGGTAGTTCATGATGTCCGCGGCACGCTTGACGCCGCCCATGGTGGCCCGCGTGGTATTGGAACTGCCGGAGAACTGCTTCTCCAGAATCAGGTTGAGTTCCTTGAGCGCCGCCGGCTGTACGGTATTGAGGGACGAGACGCGCAGGACGATATCCAGGCGCACCTTGTGATCGAAGTGCCCCAGCACCTCGCCGGCCTGGTCAGGATCCAGGTAGGCGACCACGATGGCCTGGATCTGCGGGTGCTCGTAGCGGATCACGTCGGCGACCGCGCGCGGTTCCATCCACTTCAGGCTGTCCAGGCCGCTGGTGCTGCCGCCCAGCAGAATGCGGTCGATCAGGTTGCCGGCCTTGTCCTCGCCAAGGGCCTGGGTGAGCATCTTGCGGATATAACCGTCGGCACCGACGCCCAGGCTGGTCTGGTCACCCACGGTCTCGACGAATTCGCCCATCACCTGCTCGACCTGCTCGCGGTGGATGTTGCGCATGGCGGCCATGGCCACACCCACGCGCTGAACCTCCTTGGGGCCCAGGTGGCGAAGCACCTGGGCAGCATCGGTCTCACCGAGCGAGAGCAGCAGAATCGCGGCCTTCTCGACCTTGCTCATCTTGGCGGTGGTGCGGTTGTCATTCATCGGCATTGATCCAGTCTTTGACTACCTGGGCGACGCGGCCCGGATCCTCGGCGACCAGACTCTTGATCGCGTTGAGTTGTGCATCATACCCCTCGCTCGGGCTCGGCAACATAATGCTTTGCGGCCCGCCGAGGCTTACCCGATCAGAGGCCAGGCCATCCATGCCGCCCATTTCGCCCAGGTCGACGTCGCCATCACGGCCGCCACCCGCCAGGGCCAGATCCTTGCCCTTGCCGCCGCCAGCGATGTTGTTGAGCACCGGACGGAGCACGAACCACACCAGCAGGAAGATCAGCAGTGCCGGGAACAGCGACTTGAGCCCGCCCATGGCCATCAGGAACAGCTCGCTCTGGTACCACGGCACCTCGATCACTTCGGCGGTTTCGCTGCTGAACGGGGTGTTGATCACGCTGACGCTGTCACCGCGGCTGGCATCGAAACCGACCGAGTCCTGCACCAGGCGGGTGAAGCGCGCCAGGTCATCGCTGGTCCATGGCACCCGGGTGGCTTCACCGGTGGCTGGGTCGACACGCATCTGGTCATCCACCACCACGGCGACGGAAAGCCGGCGCAGGCGACCCTGTTGCTGCTTGGTGTAGCTGACCTGGCGATCGAGTTCGAAGTTACGGGTCGACTGGTCACGCTTGTCGGCCGGATACGGCGCCAGCATCGGCTGGCCAGTGGCCGGATCCATGATCTGCTGGCCATTGGCATCCACCAGCGGCTGACCGGGGGCGATCGGACCGCCAGGCGCTGCGGCGCCGCCAGCCTGTTGCGGTGCGGTAGCCGGGCCAGGCGGCTGGTTGCTCAGCGCGCCAGGTACACCCTGGGGGCCGCTGCCGCTGCTGCGCTGTTCGTTGACCTGCTGCTCGCTGCGCAGTGCCGGCTGATCCGGGTTGAAGGTTTCCGAGGTCGACTCGACGGCGCTGAAGTCCACATCCGCGGACACTTCGGCCTTGTAGCGGCCCACGCCCAGCACCGGCTGCAGGATGTTGTGCACGCGCTGGGTGAACAGGCTTTCCATGCGGCGGCTGTAGTCGAACTGCTTGCCGGCCATGCTCAGCTCGGACATCTCCTGCTGGTCGGACAGCAGATTGCCCTTCTGGTCGACCACGGTGACCTGGCCCTTGTCCATTTCCGGCACGCTGCTGGCCACCAGGTTGACGATCGCCATCACCTGGCTGGGCTCCAGGCTGCGCCCGGCATACAGCTCGACCAGCACCGAGGCGCTGGGCTTGCGCTCGTCGCGCACGAATACCGAACTCTTCGGGATCGCCAGGTGAACGCGGGCGGCCTTGACGTTGTTCAGGCTCGATACGGTACGCGCCAGCTCGCCTTCCAGGCCGCGACGGTAGCGGGTCGCCTCCATGAACTGGCTGGTGCCCAGGCCCTGCTCCTTGTCGAGAATCTCGAAACCGATGCTGGTATCGGTCGGTGCCACGCCAGCGGAGGCCAGGCGAATGCGCGCCTGGGCCAGGTCGGAAGACTTGACCAGCAAGGCCCCGGAGTTCGGCTCGACGGTGTATTCGATGTTGGCGGCGGTCAGGGTTTCCATAACCCCACGCGCATCCATGCCTTCAAGGCTGCCATACAACGGCTTGTAGTCAGGCTGCTGGGACCACAGCACCACGGCAAAGCCGATTGCCACGCTGGCGGCCAGGCCAACCAGCAGGCCGGCCTGGCGTAGCAACGGCATGTCGGAGAGGTTTTCCAGAAAGGTCAGGCCCAACAGCGGCTTCTTCGGCGCGTTGTCGGCTGCGGTGGCGGGTACGTTTGCGGCGAGTGCGTCGGCCATGATCGAAAGCTACCCCTTAAACCGGCATCTGCATGATGTCTTGATACGCCTGAACCAGCTTGTTGCGCACCTGGGTCATGGCCTGGAAGGAAACACTGGATTTCTGTGAAGCGATCATCACGTCGGTGAGGTCGACGCCGCTCTGGCCCATTTCGAAGGCCGTGGCCAGCTGGCCGGCGGCCTGCTGAGTCTCGCTGACCTTGTTCACCGCCTGGCCGAGCATGTCCGAGAAGCTCGGCGCGCCAACTTCCTGAGCCTGGGGCGCAGCCGGCTTGCGCGCCATGGCCTCGGCCTGCATGGAGCGCATTTCCAGCATAAGACGATTGAACGCGACACCCTGACTCATGACCCTTCCTCCACTGACCGCGGTTTTTTGACGCCGCGAGTGCTTTGCTAAGGGTATTTGCAACAAGGGTGCCAACTACCAGAGCGCCATAAAATCTATGCTCGCCTGGTGAGCGAAGCAGAAAACGCGCCAGCTTTGGCCACCGAGGCCGAACGCGCCGTGATGACGACAATCCATTGCCCATAAAAAAGCCGCGCCTCGCGAAACAGGCGCGGCCTGGGCACCAACAGTTACTGGCTGACGGTCAGCTTGTCGCGGTTGCGTTCGAGCAGGGCTTCACCGATGCCCTTGACTTCGAGCAGCTCGTCTACCGAGGCAAAGTCACCATGGGTATCGCGATAAGCGACGATGGCCTGTGCCTTCACCGCGCCAACGCCACTGAGTTCGCGCTGCAGGGTCTCGGCGTCGGCAGTATTGAGGTTGATGGGATTGAGTTCGGCCACTTGCTGGGCCACCGGCTCGGAAGCCGGCGTCTTCGCCGCCTCGTTGGCGCTGGCCAGCAATGAGGCACTGGCAACTACGGAAAACAGCAGGGCTTGCAGGGTAGTTTTCAGCATGATCAACATCCTCTGTAAGTTCCACTCGAGTTGAGCGACGCGGGTGTTCCTCACGCCGCACGATGAAAATAGCCAGTCTGAACGCCCCGTCAAAGGCACCTTTGTAACTACTTTTTCCGCGTCTATCTAAAGCCCCTGCTCGCCGCTAAGATGCGCGTCTCCATTACCACGCGTGTTCGACCATGCCCGCCACCGCCCGCTTCCCCCTGCTCCCGTATCTCTGTGCCTGCATCGTCGGTTTCCTCGCGCTGGGCAGCCTCTGGCAAACCATCGGCAAGCCGGTGGTGCTGGCCGACGCGGCCACGCCGACCCACAAGCTGCAGTGCGCGTCCTACACCCCGTTCGGCAAGGACCAGTCGCCATTCGACCTGCCCCTGCAGATCCACCCGGAGCAGATGGACACCGACCTGGCGCTGCTGGCCGAGCGCTTTCAATGCATCCGCACCTATTCAGTCACTGGCCTGGAGAAGCTGCCGGAGCTGGCCCGCAAGCATGGCCTGAAGCTGATCACCGGTGCCTGGGTCAGCCGTAACCCGCATGACACGGCCATCGAGATCCAGGGCCTGATCAAGCTGGCCAAGGAAAATCCGGATGTGGTCGAGGCGGTGATCGTCGGCAACGAAGCCTTGCTGCGCAAGGAAGTCACCGGCGGGCAGCTGGTCGAGCTGATCAACCAGGTCAAGGCCGAGATCAGCCAGCCCGTCACCTATGCCGACGTCTGGGAGTTCTGGCTCAAGCACCCGGAAGTCGCGCCAGCGGTGGATTTCATCACCATTCACCTGCTGCCGTACTGGGAAGACAACCCGGCCGGCATCGACGCGGCCCTGCATGAAGTGACCGAGGTACGCGAGCTGTTCGGCAAGCAGTTCGCGCCCAAGGACATCATGATCGGCGAGACCGGCTGGCCCAGCGAAGGCCGCCAGCGGGAAACCGCGGTGCCCAGCCGCGTCAACCAGGCAACCTTCATCCGCGGTTTCGTCGCCCTGGCCGAGCAGCACGGCTGGCGCTACAACCTGATCGAAGCCTTCGACCAACCCTGGAAGCGCGTCAGCGAAGGTGCAGTGGGCGGCTTCTGGGGCCTCTACGATGCAGACCGCCAGGACAAGTCGATCCTCGCCGGGCCGGTCTCCAACCTGCCCCACTGGCCACTGTGGCTGGCCATCAGCGCTGGCGTTCTGGCCTTCGGCCTGCTGGTCGGGGGTCGCCCGAGTTCGACGCGCAACGCCGTACTGCTGCCGTTAGTGGCTGCATTGGGCGCCGCCTGTATCGGCCTGTGGGCGGAGCTGGCCTGGGTGACCAGCCGCTACGTCGGCGAATGGCTGTGGGCTGGCGCCCTGCTCGCCCTCAACCTGCTGGTACTGGCCCATGCCGCGCTGGCCCTGTCCACGGCGCAGGGCTGGCGTGCCCAGGCCTTTGGCTGGCTGGAGCAGCGTGCCGGCTGGTGGCTGGCGGCAGCCGGTTTCGCCGGCGCGGTGATGATGCTGGCGATGGTGACCGATGCGCGCTATCGCAGCTTCCCCAGCGCCGCCCTGCTGTTGCCGGCACTGGTCTACCTGCTGCGCCCGGTAGCCGGGCCACGGCGGGAAATCGCCCTGCTGGCGATACTGATTGCCGCCGGCATAGTGCCGCAGCTTTACGAGGAAACCCCGGACAACCTGCAGGCCATCGGCTGGGCGATCACCAGCGCGCTGCTGGCAGCTGCACTGTGGCGCAGCTTGCGCCACTCGAAAAACCGCTAGTCCCGTTCCGGACGCTGCACCGACGATGCAGCGTCCAGCCTTTCAGCGCGCCGTAACCGCTGGGGCACGCACCAGACGCAGCAATGCCAGAACCACCGCGAATACCGCCAGGCTCGCGGTGTACAGCGCCAGCGCCGGCAAACCGAGCAGCAGCCCCGGCACCGCCAGGCGCCAGCCCCAGACACCCGGCAGCACGAACGCCAGCAGCGCACAGCCCAGTGCCGCCCAGGCAATGACCCGCAGGTGAATCATCCAGCCAAGGGTGGCGCGCACCTGGCAGGCCAGGTTGGCGGGGTCTTCGACACAGCGGCCGACCCACTGATCGCCCTCCATGAGCAGGTAGCGCAACGCATAACTGGCGATCACGCACAGGAGCGCAACGATCACCAAGGCAACGATGGATAAACGACGGGGCATGCTGCACTCCAGAGACGTGAAAACGGCGCTCAGCATAATCCCCCGGCAGGCGGATGCAAGCGACAAATCCTCGCTGCGCAGAGGCCCATGAAAGGCGTCGTTGCCGGGCGTTCGGCGATCTGGCACAGCCGCCTGCAGCATGGCAGAATTTCCCATGGCACTTTGATACAACGGTGATTGTCCTAGTCATCGCGGCTGATGCCGAAAGCACCGGCTCGCCGGCCCTACATCTGAAAAGAATGTTCTCTTCCAAAGGGATCTTGTATGTCTTTCATTCCCCGTCTTGCAGTCCTGCTCGGCACCCTGTTGCTCAGCGCCCCCCTGTTGGCCGCCGACATCGATGCGCAGACCTATGGCTATCCGCTGACCAATGCCTTTGAAGCGACCATCGCCACCACGCCACCTGAGCTGCGCCCGGAACTGCCGGAAGATGCGGACATCAAGCAAGGCGACTATCAGGTTCGCCTGCGCCCGGAGCGCGAGTTCCAGCTGCCGGCCAACTTCTGGGCCGTCACCAAGATGCGCTACCGGCTGGCCGAGCAGAGTGGTCCCGCGCCGCTGATCTTCATCATCGCCGGTACTGGCGCGCACTATTCCAGCAGCACCCCCGAATACCTGAAGAAACTCTTCTACGGCGCCGGCTACCATGTCGTACAGCTGTCGTCGCCGACCAGCTATGACTTCATGACCTCCGCCTCGCGCTTCGCCACACCGGGCATCAGCCGCGACGACGCCGAAGACCTGTATCGCGCGATGCAGGCGGTGCGCGCCCAGCATCCGCGCCTGCAGGTCACCGACTTCTACCTGACCGGCTACAGCCTTGGCGCCCTGCACGCGGCGTTCGTCAGCCAGCTGGATGAAACCCGCCGCAGCTTCAACTTCAAGCGCGTGCTGATGCTCAACCCGCCGGTCAACCTGTACACCTCGATCACCAACCTGGATCGCCTGGTCCAGACCGAGGTGAAAGGGATCACCAACCGCACCACCTTCTACGAACTGGTATTGGCCAAGCTGACCCGCTACTTCCAGCAGAAGGGCTACGTGGACATCAACGATGCCCTGCTCTACGACTTCCAGCAGTCCAGGCAGCACCTGAGCAACGAACAGCTGGCCATGCTGATCGGCACCTCGTTTCGCTTCTCGGCCGCCGACATCGCCTTTACCTCGGACCTGATCAACCGCCGCGGCCTGATCACCCCGGTCGACTACCCGATCGGCGAAGGCACCAGCCTGACGCCGTTCTTTCGCCGCGCCCTGCAATGCGATTTCGACTGCTACATGACCGAACAGCTGATCCCCATGTGGCGGGCTCGCTATGACGGTGGCAGCATGGCCCAGCTGATCAACGAGGTCAGCCTGTACGGCATCGAGGACTACCTGAAGAGCAGCCCGAAAATTGCCGTGATGCACAACGCCGACGATGTGATCCTCGGCCCGGGCGACCTCGGCTTCCTGCGCCGCACCCTGGGCGACCGTTTGACCGTCTACCCCTACGGCGGCCATTGCGGCAACCTCAATTACCGCGTCAACAGCAACGACATGTTGGAGTTCTTCCGTGGCTAAGTCCTTTCCTGCTCTCGCACTGTTCGCTGCCCTGTTGAGCTGCGGCGCCGTTTCCGCGCAGACCACCGTCGAGGACGATGGCTTCAAGCAACCGCTCAAGGAGCTCAAGTTCAACCCGGGCCTTAACCAGCGTGAATTCGAGCGTTCGACGCTGTCGGCGCTGGAAATTCACGACCCCCTGGAGTCGTGGAACCGCCGTGTCTATCACTTCAACTACCGCTTCGATGAGTGGGTGTTCCTGCCCGTGGTCGACGGGTACCGCTACGTCACGCCGGGTTTCGTGCAAAAGGGCGTGACCAACTTCTTCAGCAACCTGGGCGACGTGCCCAACCTGGTCAACAGCGCACTACAGTTGAAAGGCCAGCGGGCCCTGAACACCACTGCCCGCCTGCTGTTCAACACCACGCTCGGCGTAGCCGGCCTCTGGGATCCGGCGACCCTCATGGGCCTGCCCAAACAGCGCGAGGATTTCGGCCAGACCCTGGGCTTCTACGGCGCACCTGCCGGCCCCTACCTCATGCTGCCGATCCTCGGCCCCTCCAACCTGCGCGACACCTCGGGCCTGGTCGTGGACTTCGGCGTTGCCCAGCAGGTCAACTACCTCAACGTTGCCGAGGTGAGCAGCAGCCACCCCGAAATCATCGTGCTCCGCGGCGTCGATCAGCGCTCGACCACCAGCTTCCGTTACGGCCAGCTGAACTCGCCGTTCGAGTACGAGAAGCTGCGTTTCTTCTATACCGAGTCGCGCAAGCTGCAGATCGCCGAGTGAAAACCCTGACGGCGCCACCCGGCGCCGTCAGCCACATCGATTTTCTCGATCATTGAGCTGATCTTTTCCCATCCATCTGCTGGCCCCGCTGGCCTACCATAGGCCCATCGCATATCCACGAGGGCCTGCAGCATGAACCTACGTCGCATACTTGCCGTGCAACCGGGCCAGCCCGCTTCCGATGGCGCAGGCGTGCGCCTGAATCGGGTCATTGGTGGTGCCGGCATCGAGCGCTTCGACCCCTTCCTGATGCTCGACGAGTTCAGCACCGAAAATGCCGACGATTACATTGCCGGCTTTCCGCCCCACCCCCATCGCGGGTTCGAGACCATCACCTACATGCTCGAAGGTCGCATGCGCCATGAGGATCACCTGGGCAACGTCGGCCTCTTGCAAGGCGGCGACGTACAGTGGATGACCGCTGCGCGCGGAATCATCCATAGCGAAATGCCCGAACAGGAACAGGGCGCCATGCGCGGATTCCAGCTGTGGCTCAACCTGCCGGCCGAGAGCAAGATGGCCGACCCGGAATATCGCGATATCCCCAACGCGCAGATTCCGCGCCTGCGCACCGAGCAGAACGTCGAGGTGGTGGTCATTGCCGGCACCTTCAAAGAGGGCGAAAACCACCAGCTTGGCGCCGTGCAGCGCCCGCATACCGAGCCGTATATCCTCGACCTGCGCCTGCCCGCCGGCAGCAGCGTGCGCCCTGAACTGCCCGCGGGCCACCGCGCCCTGCTCTATGTCTACCAGGGCGTCGCGCAGGTGCAACAGAGCCAAGAGGTAAAGGCTGGCCGGCTGGTACGCCTGGATGACCAGGGCGACCTGCTGATCGACAGTACCGAGGGTGCTGGCGTTCTGCTGATCGCCGGCAAGCCGTTGCATGAGCCGATCGTGCAGTACGGCCCGTTCGTGATGAACAGCCGGGAGGAAATCGAGCAGGCGCTGCGCGATTTTCGTGACGGCAGCTTTGCCTGAACGAGTACTGCTCAGGGCAGGTGGTTGCGCCTGAAGGTGTCTTCGCCCATCGCGGCAATCTGCCCCTCGATCAGTGCATCGAAGGGTTTGAGCAGCGCTGCATAATCGGCTGGTGCCTCGAGCAGGTTCAGTGCCGCGACTATCGCCTCCAGCGTCGACAGCGAGCCTTCCATCGGCGCCTTGCGCAGGCGATAGCGCGACGGTGGCGCATCGGCCAGGGTCACCCGTGGCAGGTCTGCCAAGGCAGGATTGAGATAAAGCAGCTTGCGCGCCTTGCGCCAGGTGCCGTCGGGCACCACCAGACGTACCGGGCGCCCGTCGCCATCACTGCCAAACGCCGCCACCGACCGCGCCTGCTCCCCAGGAAACAGCAGGCAGGTGCGATAACCCGGCTGCGCCAGCCAGCCCGGTAAGGCCGCGAACACCTCGCCCACCCACAAGGTCGCATTGCGCAACCCCAATACCGCCAGGTGTGCAGTATTGAGCGCATGATCGACTTCATCGGGATGCTGCAGAACCAGCACTTCGGTGTGGCTCGGCAGATCGGGAATCAAGGCGCACAGGCAGTGACTGGCCGGGCGCTTGCAGCGGCTACAACGGGGGCGTGGCATGGCAGATCTCCTCGGCCGCGCAGTGTGCCACAGCGCTCACTGCGAGCCGAGGATCAGGGGTCAGCGGTTGAAGCGCTCGGCCAGACTGTGCAGGTAGTCGGCCATGGTTTCCAGCTCCTGGCCGATCGCCGCGCCTTGATGAGCCTGTTCGGCGCCTTGCTCGGAAAGCTGGGCGATGCGGGTGATCTGCCGGCTGATGTCGTCGGCGACCTGGCCCTGTTCCTCGGAGGCCGCGGCGATCTGCTGGCTCATGCCGCTGATACGGCTAACCGAATCACTGATGCCATCCAGGGCGATACGCACGGCCTCCACGCTTTGCACGCTCTCCCGGGAGATTTCCTCGCCACGCCCAGCCGTGACCACGGCGCGCTCGGCACCGGCACGCAGCGAGGCGATGATCTGATGAATCTGCTGGGTCGACTCGCGGGTACGCGAGGCCAGTGAGCGAACCTCGTCGGCGACCACGGCGAAGCCGCGACCCTGCTCCCCCGCACGCGCTGCCTCGATGGCGGCGTTGAGGGCCAGCAGGTTGGTCTGCTCGGCAATCGAGGTGATCACGTCGGCCACGCTGCCAATCGACTGCGTCGAGTTGGCCAGATCGTTCACTGCCTGGCCGATATCCGCTACGGCCTTGGCCATGTGCTGCATCGACTCCAGGCTGCCGCCAGCCAGCTGCCGCCCTTCCCGGGCCAGGCGATCGGCCTCCTCGGCGGCATGGCTGGTGCTCTGCACGTTCTGGGTAACCTCCTGGATGGTGGCCGCCATCTGGTTGATGGCGGTTGCCGACTGGTCGGTCTCGCTGCGCTGCTGATCAAGCATCTCGGCGCCGGAGCGCGAGAAACCTGCGGCCTGGGCGGCCTGGCGCTTGACGTTGACGCCCGCGTCCTCGAGGCGGGTCAGGGCCGTCTGCAGGCGTGCTTCCTCGCTGATCATGGCCATGTCCAGCAAGGCTTGAGCGCCCCGATTGTCGCTGTAGGTCAGCGCCACCAGGCTGCTGGTGAATGCCTTGGGATGGTCATCCAGGGTGCGTCGAATCAGCGCCCGCTTGTTGTACAGCTGATAGGCCCCCAGCGCTACCATCACGGCGAGTATCAGCAGCGTCAGCGCCGGCCCGGAAAGCATCGCCTGAGCAGCCAGGATCACCAGCGTGGCAACGATCAGCGGCCAGCAGCGAACCAGGTCGTAAGTGAGCTGCTCGACTTTCGGCACCGGCGGCTTGCCGGCCCGCAAGCGTGCATACAAGGCTTCGGCACGGCGCTTCTGATCTTCCGTAGGCAGGGAGCGAACGGACTCATAGCCGGCCACCTGGCCATTCTGATAGATGGGCGTGACGTAGGCACTGACCCAATAGAAATCACCATTCTTGGCGCGGTTCTTGACGATGCCCATCCATGGTTTGCCCTGCTTGATGGTCTCCCACATGTGGCCGAATACGGCAGGCGGCATATCCGGGTGGCGTACCAGATTGTGCGGCTGGCCGATCAGTTCTTCACGCGTGAAGCCACTGATGGCCACGAACGCATCATTGCAATAGGTGATCTTGCTGTTCAGGTCGGTAGTGGAAATCAACCGCTCGTGGCCAGGAAAAGTCCTTTCCCGTTGAGTTACCGGCAGATTCTGACGCATGGTTGGCAATCCTTAATACGAGAAGGGTACGTCCTTTCCACACCACTATGTCTAGCACAGCAAGGCTGTCGCGCCAGCATGGGTAGCGGTTGGTCTATAAAACGCTGAAATACGGAGAAAGGTCTGCATCGCGCCATGCGAGGTGGATCGCCGCCCTACCTTTTCTCTGCTTACCCGAACGGGCTTCCATATTGTCGGCAAACAGATCGGCGACTTGAGGGTGTCGTGCTGGCCGTCGCCATCCATGTCGTCAACTGACAGCTTTGCCATAGGAACGGCAAGCGACGGTCTAATGGACGACTTCAGGTATCTGGACGAGACGTAGGTGTCGAGGATCAGATTGGCGCTGCTAGCAGTGATCGGGCCGACCAGCGCAGCACGTGCAATGGCGGGATTAACCAACCCTGACGGGCTGACGGGCGAGAGGAATAAACGAGAATTGACTGGCGTAGCCCATCTGCAAGTCAAGCGGCGACACATCAGTCATCGAGACAGATCCCGATGACAAATCAATGCCGTGCCAGGCGTGACAAGGCAAAGCAAACTACCAACGAGCGCCGCCGGCGACGCTTTCGGTCATTTGGCCGGCGACTGCTCAGCGGCGGCGACGGCGCTCTTCGGCCAGGCGGCGTTGCTCTTCGCTACGAATGGGAATGGGCTGCATGCGGGGCGCAAACAGTGCATTGAACTGGGCAGTGATTTTCTCGAACCAGGCTTTCATAGGACTTCCTCCAACTGCATGCGGCTATGGTGACCGCTTGCCTTGAGAGTAGCCCAAAGCTGCGAGGGAGTGGAGAGCAAAGCACCTCCAAAGCATTGCAAGTCGCTACCGAACGTCGCTTAGTTGTTCATTGGCTGCATTCCGCGCGCCTTTCTCGCTTGCCGCCGCGGCCTTCTATCCTCTCCCGGAGCATCGCGGGCATCAGAACTGGTATTCGATACCGGCACTGGCAAACCAGGAACGACCCGGCGCTGCCTCGTAAAAGCGACCATTGCCATCCCCCACGATCACCGAGCCAACGTATTGCCGATCCAGTAGGTTGTCCAAGCGCAGGGTCTGGTGGGTTTGCCAGGGGCCGAAGTGCTGCGTGAAGCCTGTGCGCCAGTTGAACACCGTATAGCTTGGCGCGGGCCTCTGGGTATTGCTGTCCTCGACGTACACCTTGCTGCGATACAGCCCCTCGAGCGCCGTGCTGATGCCATCGACCGGCTTCCAGGCCAGCTCGCCAAACACCGTGGTACGCGGCACACCTGGCAGATCATTGCCCTTGTCGATAAGGCTGTTGCCAGCGGCGAAGCGCGAATCGTAGGTCGCAGCCAGGTAGGTATAGGCCAGCGCCGCCGACCACTGCTCATCGAGCTGGCTCTCGACGCCCAGTTCGAAACCACGGCGCAGGGTCTTGCCGGCGTTCTGATAGCTGGTGCGACCACCGCTATTTTCCAGCACCACGACCTCGTCGTCGGTGTTGATCTGAAAGATGGCGGCGTTCACGCGAGCGCCTCGGGCGACGCGGGCTTTCAGGCCGATTTCGTATTGGGTGCTTTCCGAGGGCTCGAGGCCATAATTGAAGCCCGCATTGCCTTGCGAATACGCCAGTTCTGCCTGACTGGGCGTCTCGAAGCCCTTGCCAACACTGACGTAGCCGTTCAGATCCGAGGTAAAGGCGTAGCCGACGCTGACCGATGGCGTGGCCTTTTCATAGCGCCTGGTGCCGCTGTCGTCGCCATTTGCGCCGACGATGTACTTGTCATCGACATCCACCTCCACGGTGCTGTAGCGCAGGCCGCCTTGTAGCGTCCAGTTGCCGATATCCCAAGTGGCCTGCGCATAGGGGTCGAGGCTGGTAACGGTGTCGACTTCATCGCGGCGCAAGTTACCTTTGACGCCGATCTGAGAGCCAGAGAAATTCTCGTAACCGCGTCGGTCATCACGACTCTGATCGTAGTCGACCCCGAACACCAGACGCAGGTCCCCGCTTATGCCCGCCACCGGTTGCAGCCAGCGAACGCTACCACCATGAAACTCACGGTCGAAATCGACGACGCCGCCACTGTGGTTCGGGTTACCCTGCGGCCCCTGGGGAATGGCCAAATATTGAATTACGCTGCGCTTACCCGCATAAGCCGTGGTTTGCAGCGTGGCATCACCAAAATAGCGCTCGTAGTTCACGCCCAGTTGCTGATGATCGATGCTCTTACGGGTATTGAAATTCAGCGCGTTGACAGCGACCGAGCGCGGATCGGCCTTGTATGCCTCCCACGCCTGCCCCAATGGATCCTGCGTGCCATTCTGCTCCAGGCTGCTGTAGATCAGTGCCAGTTTGCTGTCTTCATCGGGTGTGAAATTGAGTTTGGCGAAGGTCTGGTCACGGCGCGCCGCGCTATGGTCGCGATAACCATCGGTGTCCATGCGTGAGGCGTCGAGTACAAAGCCCACCCCATCCGACTCACCCTCGGCGGTCAGGTGGTTGCGGGTCAGTCCATCGCTGCCGATCAAGGTCTCGGCGCCGATGCGCGGCCGCCCGATACCGTCGCGGGAGAACATCTGGATCACCCCACCGGCGTTGCTGCCATACAGGGTGGAGGCCGGGCCGCGCAGCACTTCGATGCGCTCGGCGGTATCCAGGTTGAAGGTGGCGGCCTGGCCCTGGCCGTCCGGGGTGCTGGCGGGAATACCATCGCTGATCAGCTTCAGCCCGCGCACGCCAAAGGCCGAGCGCGCGCCAAAGCCGCGGGAGGATATCTGCAGATCCTGGGCGTAGTTCTGGCGATTCTGCACCACCAGCCCGGGCACCCGGCTAAGCACCTCGGAGGCATTGATACCCAACTGGCCGTCGCTGATCTGCTCGCGGCCGAGGCTATCTACCGAGAATGGCAGGTCGAAGCTCTGCGCCGCGCTTCGTGAACCGCTGACCACGCTGGGTTCGAGCACCAGACCAGCGGCCGTCTCCTGCGCCTGGGAGGTGCCCGCTGCCACGCAGCCACATAACAGCAGGGCCCGGCTCAGGCGGTAACGTTCGAAGGCGCGCGAAGGTGGTCTACAGCTCATGGCAAATGGATCCTTTCATTGTTCGGCTTGGCGCCCGTGGCGCAGCCACCCGGGTCGGGGTGGCCCTGAAACGGGGGTGACTCGGCAGGCAGGTTGCGCACTGCTGGCGCGCAACCTGTCATTGTCACCCGAGCGGGCCTGAGGTGCGACCCGCAGGCGCAAAACCGCGTTCAAACAATAGTGGTGCGGGGCGCCGCGTTCGATGCGCGGGCCAGTGACGCACCCCGAGGAAAAAGGCCGGAGGCGACCCCATGCCCGCCACCAATGGCCGGTACCGGCAGTACGCTGGGCTTGCCTTGCTGGCATCATCCAGCAACACTGCCGCCCTTCATTCCTTGACGGGAGTCTGCCTTGCGCCCTGCCGACATGCTGCGCCTCTTGCTGCTCGCTGCGATCTGGGGCGCCAGTTTTCTGTTCATGCGTATCGTCGCGCCGGTGATCGGCAGCATGCCGACGGCCTTTTTTCGCGCCTCGATCGCCATGCTGGGCCTGCTGGCGATTCTGCTGCTGATGCGCGTCAAGTGGGAGTTTCACGGCAAGCTCGGCCTGTGCCTGATACTCGGGATAATCAATGCGGGCATCCCCTCGGCCATGTACAGCATGGCCGCGCTGGTGCTGCCAGCGGGCTACTCGGCGATCATCAATGCCACCACGCCGATGATGGGTGTGCTGATCGGCGCGCTGTTCTTTGCCGAGGCCATGACCATGAGCCGTGCTGCGGGTGTTGCGCTGGGGCTGTTCGGGGTTGCCGTACTGACCCGAAGCGGCCCGGCAGAGCTGGATCTCAGCCTGCTGCTCGGCGCCCTCGCCTGCCTGCTGGCGACTGCCTGCTATGGCGTGGCCGGTTTTCTGACCCGGCGCTGGATAGCCGGACGCCTGGACAACCGCCTCACCGCATTCGGCAGCCTGCTGGGTGCTAGCCTGTTCCTGCTGCCATTGTTCGCCGGCTCGCTGGTGCTGGGCGCACCGGCCAGCTGGGGCGGCTGGCTGGAGTGGATGTCGCTGCTGGCATTGGGCCTGGGCTGCACGGCCTTCGCCTACGTACTGTATTTCCGCCTGCTCAACGACATCGGGCCGATCAGGGCCTCGACCACCACCTTTCTGATCCCGATCTTTGGCGTGCTGTGGGGCGCGCTGCTGCTCGACGAGCCGCTGTCCTGGGCGCACCTGTACGGCGGCATCCTGATCGCCATCGCCTTGTGGCTGGTGGTTCGTCCTGCGAAAAAACTGGCGGCCTGAGTAAGGCCGGGCCACCGTGATTGGCTGCTAGCTGGTACTTTTTGGCGGGCTAAAGCCCGCCCTACAGCGTTATCGTGGGAGCGGGCCATGCCCGCGAAAATCTCGCGGCACAGCCCGCTCCGACAGCTGAACGCCAATGTCCGTCCGCGTCTGCTTGTTGCCGTTACTGCTGCAATTCCTGCTCGGTGAACAGGTCGCTGAACAGCATGCTGGTCAGGTAACGCTCGCCTGAGTCCGGCAGGATCACCACGATGGTCTTGCCCTGCATTTCCGGCTGCTCGGCCAGGCGCACCGCTACGGCCATGGCCGCACCGCAGGAAATCCCGCAAAGAATGCCTTCCTCGCGCATCAGGCGCAGGGCCATGGCCTTGGAATCCTCGTCGCTCACCTGCTCGACACGGTCGACCAGCGACAGGTCAAGGTTCTTCGGCACGAAGCCGGCGCCAATACCCTGAATCTTGTGTGGGCTGGGTTTGACCTCGTCACCCGCCAAGGTCTGAGTGATAACCGGGGAGGAAACCGGCTCGACCGCCACGGACAGGATCGCCTTGCCCTGGGCCTGCTTGATATAGCGTGAAACACCAGTGATGGTACCGCCGGTACCGACGCCGGACACCAGCACGTCGATGGCGCCCTCGGTGTCGTTCCAGATTTCCGGGCCAGTGGTCTTTTCATGGATCGCCGGGTTGGCCGGGTTCTCGAACTGCTGCGGCATGTAGTACTGCTCGGGGTTGGAGGCGGCAATTTCAGCAGCCTTCTCGATCGCACCCTTCATGCCCTTGGCCGGCTCGGTGAGTACCAGCTCGGCACCCAGCGCCTTCAATACCTTGCGGCGCTCCAGGCTCATGGAGGCCGGCATGGTCAGCATCAGCTTGTAGCCCCGTGCGGCGGCGACGAACGCCAGACCGATACCGGTATTGCCGGAGGTCGGCTCGACCAGGGTCATGCCCGGCTTGAGCACGCCGCGGGACTCGGCATCCCAGACCATGTTGGCGCCGATCCGGCACTTCACCGAGTAAGCCGGGTTGCGGCCCTCGATCTTGGCCAGGATGGTCACGCCCTTGGGCCCGAGGCGATTGACCATCACCAGCGGTGTATTGCCGATAGCCTGTGCGTTGTCTGCGTATATGCGGCTCATGGTGTACCGGTTCCTTGTCATGACTGAGCCCGTCAGCCTATGCCTCAAGCCCTGGCGCGTCCAGCGTCTGGAAGTTCGAACTCAGGCGCAGCGGTGGCAGTCCACTCCACACACCGCGAAACCGGACACCCACGATGAAACGTCGCTACAGCCTGCCCCTGTGGATCTGCCTCGGCCTGCTCGCCCTGCTGCTGGTCGTGCATATCGCCCTGCCCTACATGGTGCGCAATTACCTCAACGACAAGCTGGCCGAGATGGGCGACTACCGTGGCCATATAGAAGACGTCGACGTGGCATTGTGGCGCGGCGGCTACCGTATCAATGGCCTGCGCATCGTCAAGGTCACCCAGGATCTGCCGGTCCCCTTCGTCGATGCGCCCCTGATCGACATCTCGGTGAGTTGGAACGAGCTACTGCACAACCGCGCCGTGGTCGCCCGGGTGGTATTCGAACGGCCGGAGGTGAACTTCGTCGATGGCAAGAGCAGCGAAGATTCGCAGACCGGTGAAGGCACAGACTGGCGTGAGCAGCTGAACAAGCTGCTGCCCATCACCCTCAACGAGGTGCGGGTCAACGACGGCGCCCTGGGTTTCTATAACTTCAATGCCTCGCCGCCGGTGAAGCTCAAGGCCAATGCCATCCAGGCCAGCCTCTACAACCTGACCAACGTGGCCGACGAACAGGGTGATCGCGTGGCCCGCTTCGAAGGCAAGGCCAAGCTGATGGATCAGGCGCCGCTGGAGGCCAGCGCGGTGTTCGATCCCTTCCATAACTTCCAGGACTTCGAATTCCGCGTACGGGCCACGGACATCGAGTTGCCGCGCCTCAATGATCTGGCCAACGCCTACGGCAAGTTCGATTTCAAATCGGGCACCGGCGATATCGTGGTCGAGGCCTTCGCCGAGGACTCCCAGCTCAGCGGCTATATCAAGCCGCTGCTGCGTGATGTCGAGGTATTCGACTGGCAGCAGGATGTCGAGAACCAGGACAAAGGCTTCTTTCGGTCGATCTGGGAGGCGGTGGTGGCCGGCAGCGAGAAGGTGCTCAAGAACCGCCCGCGCGACCAGATCGCCACCCGCGTGGAACTGCGGGGCAGCACCAAGCAGCAGGATGTCAGCGCCTTCCAGGCCTTTATCGGCATCCTGCGCAATGGTTTCATCCAGGCCTTCAACAGCGGTTTCGAGCGTGATGCCGCTGAAGAGCCCTGAAGCGTCCATTCAATGACTGAATACCCCAGGCGCGTTCACACTCATGCGCCCGGCGCGCTATAGTCGGCGCTTTCACATTCGCCTGCCGCGTGAGGATCCCCGATGAAGTTCGAAGGCACCGAGCACTATGTCGCCACCGATGACCTCAAGCTCGCGGTCAATGCCGCCATCACCCTGCAGCGCCCGCTGCTGGTCAAGGGCGAGCCCGGCACCGGCAAGACCCTGCTCGCCGAGCAGCTGGCCGAATCCTTCGGCACTCGACTGATCACCTGGCACATCAAGTCGACCACCAAGGCCCACCAGGGTCTGTACGAGTACGATGCGGTCAGCCGCCTGCGCGACTCGCAGCTCAGTTCCGACAAGGTTCACGAGGTTCGCAACTACATCAAGAGGGGCAAGCTCTGGGAGGCCTTCGAGGCCGACGAGCGCGTGGTGCTGCTGATCGACGAGATCGACAAGGCCGATATCGAGTTTCCCAACGACCTGTTGCAGGAACTCGACAAGATGGAGTTCTACGTTTACGAGACCGACGAGACCATCAAGGCCAAGCACCGGCCGATCATCATCATCACCTCGAACAACGAAAAGGAGCTGCCGGACGCCTTTCTGCGCCGCTGCTTCTTCCACTACATCGCCTTCCCCGACCGCCAGACCCTGCAGAAGATCGTCGACGTGCACTACCCCGGCATCAGCAACAGCCTGGTGGCCGAAGCGCTGGACGTGTTCTTCGACGTGCGCAAGGTACCGGGCCTGAAGAAGAAGCCCTCGACCAGTGAACTGGTCGACTGGCTCAAGCTGCTGATGGCCGACAATATCGGCGAAGCGGTGCTGCGCGAGCGCGACCCGACCAAGGCCATTCCGCCGCTGGCCGGGGCCCTGGTGAAGAATGAGCAGGATGTGCAGTTGCTCGAGCGCCTGGCCTTCATGGCACGCCGCACTTCTCGGTAAAAACCGGGCTGCTGCGCTTCGATTGGCGTGCAACCTGCTCGATACAGGGCTCGCGAGCTAGAGCCAGGCAAGGCGAAAGCGAGCTGAACAGCGCAGCGTACTGCAGTACGTGAGCATGGGCAGCTCGCTTTCAACGCGGCATGGCCGACGCGCAGCAGCCCGGCCAGAACTGACATGGGGGTGCAGCCATGCTGCTTAATCTATTCAACGAAATGCGCGCGGCCAAGGTGCCGGTGTCCCTGCGTGAACTGCTCGACCTGATCGGTGCGCTCGAGCACAAGGTGGTGTTCGCCGACATGGACGAATTCTACTACCTGGCGCGCGCCATTCTGGTCAAGGATGAGCGCCATTTCGACAAGTTCGACCGAGCATTTTCCGCCTACTTCGACGGTTTGCAAAACCTCGACCAGCACCTCGAAGCACTGATTCCCGAAGAGTGGCTGCGCAAGGAGTTCGAACGCTCGCTGAGCGACGAGGAACGCGCGCAGATCCAGTCATTAGGCGGCCTCGACAAGCTGATCGAGGAATTCAAGAAACGCCTGGAAGAACAGAAGGAACGCCACGCCGGCGGCAACAAGTGGATTGGCACCGGCGGCACCAGCCCCTTCGGCTCCGGCGGCTACAACCCGGAGGGCATCCGCGTTGGTGATGCCGGCAAGCGCCAGGGCAAGGCGGTCAAGGTGTGGGATCAGCGCGAGTACAGGAACCTCGACGACTCGGTGGAGATCGGCACGCGCAATATCAAGGTCGCCCTGCGCCGCCTGCGCAAGTTCGCCCGCCAGGGGGCCCAGGATGAGCTGGACCTGGATGGCACCATCGACCATACCGCCCGCGACGGCGGCCTGCTGAACATCCAGATGCGCCCGGAGCGCCGCAACACCGTCGAGCTGCTCCTGCTATTCGATATAGGCGGCTCCATGGACGCCCACGTCAAGGTCTGCGAAGAACTGTTCTCGGCCTGCCGCACCGAGTTCAAGCACATGGAGTATTTCTACTTCCATAACTGCGTGTACGAATCCGTGTGGAAGAACAACCTGCGGCGCAATGCCGAACGCATGTCCACCCACGACCTGCTGCACAAGTACGGCGCCGACTACCAGGTGGTATTCATCGGCGATGCGGCCATGGCGCCCTACGAGATCACCCAGCCGGGCGGCAGCGTCGAGCACTGGAACGAAGAAGCGGGCTACGTGTGGCTGCAGCGGTTCATGGAAACCTACAAGAAGCTCATCTGGATCAACCCCTACCCGCGTGAGGCCTGGGACTACACCAGCTCGACGCGCATCATCCGCGAGCTGATCAACGAGCAGATGTTCCCGCTGACCCTGCAGGGGCTGGAAGACGGGATGCGTTTTCTGGCCAAGTAAGCGCACGCCTGTAGCCCGGTCGAGCGAAGCGACACCCGGGAACGGCCCTGGGTATCGCTTCGCTCGACCCAGGCTACGCGAATTATGCAATGCCGAATTCCGCTTGGGTTACGCGACGCGCCGAAAAAGGAGCGCCCTGACCTTCCAGGGCACAGCGTCGCTAACCCACCCTACGAGTCAAGCGCTTCAGCGCATGCGCGGCGTTTGTCGCTCTGGCACGGTGCGTCGTTCACGGCGGCGAAATGGCAGGGCCAGCAACAGCAGGATGCTTTCCACCACCCAGGCGAGGAACAGCGCGCAGACGATACCCCAGGCGATCGCCTCCGGCGCCAGCAGCACCTGATAGCGATAGGCAGCCCGGGTTTCCGCCAGCAACTGCGCATCGGCAGCGGTTGCCAGGTGCCAGACCTGACGATACCAGGGCCCCTGCATGGCCAAGGACTCCTGCTCCAGCAGCGCAGAGCGTTCGACCAGCAGGCCGACGCTGCGCGCATCGCTCTGCATCACCGGGTCGCTGCTGTTGCGATAATGGCCGACCAGGCGCTGCATATCGCCATCGAAGAAGCGCCGGGCGGTATCACGAAAACCGCTCAGGCTCTGCTCGGATTCCAGACGATGGGCTTCGACGCGATTGGCGTAGTCGTCGATGAAACCCGGCACCTGAACGCCCAGCAGCAAACCAAGGGCGAACAACGCCAGGCGCAGATAACTTCTTACCATCCTTTCCTCGCGGCCCCGCCAGGCGGGACATCAGTCAGTTGCTCAGCCCCTGGGCGACGCATTCGCCGGCGCGCCACAGGCGCCATTCGCCCGGCTGGTAAACCGACCAGGCTTCATTGTCGGTCAGCGGCTCGGTCGCCAATACCGAGACCACGTCATCGGGCGTGGTCTCGGCGTGGAAATCCACGCTCATGTCGGCGTCACGCAGGTGCGCAGGCCCGAAGGGTGCGCGCCGGGTGATGTGCGCCAGCTTGGTGGAGCAGAAGCTGAACAGCCAGTCGCCGTCACTGAGCAGGCAGTTGAACACGCCATGCTGTCGATAGGCCGCGCAGGCGGCGACAAGTTCAGGCAACAGCACCTCGATCGGCACCGCTTCAGGGAAGGCAGTACGAATGCGGTTGAGCAGGTCGCAAAAGGCCGACTCGCTGTCGGTGTCGCCAATGGCGCGGTAGAAGCTCAGCGCCGGGCGAAAATCGGCCAACTGGCCGTTATGGGCGAAGCACCAGTTGCGCCCCCATAGCTCACGCACGAAAGGATGGGTATTGGCCAGACAGACGCGCCCGACGTTGGCCTGGCGGATATGGCCGATCACCACTTCGCTCTTGATCGGATAGCGTTGCACCAGTTGCGCCACCTCCGACTCGCTGCTCGCCCGCGGGTCCTGAAACAGACGCAGGCCACGCCCTTCGTAGAAACCGATGCCCCAGCCATCACGATGTGGCCCGGTGCGCCCACCCCGCTGCATCAGCCCGGTAAAGCTGAAGACGATATCGGTGGGGACGTTGGCGCTCATGCCCAGCAGTTCACACATGATCGGGCTCTCGATTGACAGTGCTTACAGACGCGGCTCGACGCGAGTGCTGCGGCTGCTGCGTGGCGGGGAGTAGGTCGGCTCCTGCTCCTGCTCCAGGCGCTCGCGCAGGGTCAGGTCGCTGTCGCCCTGCTGCTCTTCACGCGCCGCCTTGCGCGCCCTCGCCCGGCTCAGGAACGGCCAGCGAATGGCCACGAACACCAGGTAAAAGGCGAAGGCGATCATGCCGTACATGGCCAGATCAGCTACCGCGCGCCAGGCATTGCTGCCCACCTTGAACAGCAGGTCGAGGGCGACGATAGCCACGGCCGGCGCAAACAGCTCCTTGGCCGGGTCGACGATGGTCGGGCAGAACAACAGGATCGCCACCAGCACCCGCAGCGGCTCGCGCAGGTAGCGCCACATCCAGCTGGTAATCCGGAACCACACCAGCAGGCACCCTAGTGCGGCAATCGCATAGGCGCCCCAGGCGAGGAGATAGTCGTTTTCGATCATGAGGGCGATGGTTCCCTTGCTTTACGGGGCTCGAACGGGCGAATGCGCATTTGCGCGCTTGCCAGGCGACAAAGGCGCTTATGATAACGGCTTTTAACCGGTTCGGCGCCTTAAGGGCACCTCTTAAAACGCAGACGCATCAGTTTTCAGAGGAGGCCCATGACGTCGCTCCGCGCCCTGGAGACCCTTATGACCACTGCCCCTATCGCCCGCAAGGCCCCTGGCGCCGACCCTTACCACTGGCTCGAGGCCCGCGACAGCGACGAGGTGCTGGAACACCTGCGTGCCGAGAACGCCTACCTGGAAAGCAGGCTGGACGACCTGCCGCTGCGCGAGCAGCTGTTCCAGGAAATCAAGGCGCGCATCCGCGAAACCGACCTGTCGCTGCCCACGCCCTGGGGCGACTACCTCTACTACCAGCGCACCACCGCTGGCGACGAGTACCCACGCCACTATCGCTGCCCTCGCCCGTCCGATGGCAGCCTGAGGCTCGATGAGAACTCCGAGCACCTGCTGCTCGACCCCAACGAGATTGCCGCCGGCGGTTTCCTGTCCCTGGGTGCGTTCAGCATCAGCCCGGACCAGCAGCGCCTGGCCTACAGCCTGGACACCAGCGGCGAGGAAATCTATCAGCTGTTCGTCAAGGAACTGGCCAGCGGCACCATCAGCGAGCTGCCGTTCGACAACTGCGATGGCAGCATGACCTGGGCCAATGACAGCCAGACCCTGTTCTACGGTGAGTTGGACAGCACCCACCGCCCGGCCACACTGCATCGTTTCCGCCTGGGTGACACACGCAGCACCCAGGTCTTCCATGAGGCCGACGAGCGTTTCTTTCTAAGCTGCTACCGCAGCAGCTCGGAGCGTCAGCTGGTACTGCTGCTGGGCAGCAAGACCACCACGGAAGCCTGGGTACTGGACGCCGACACGCCCGAGCAGCTCTTCCAGTGCCTGGCCACGCGCGAGGAAGGCCACGAGTATTACGCCGATCACGGCACGCTGGACGGCCAGTGGGCCTGGCTGATTCGCAGCAACCAGAGCGGCATCAATTTCGCCCTGTACAGCGCTACGCCCGAGCAACCAACACGGCCCCACTGGCAGGAACTGGTGGCCCACAACGAGCAGGTCATGCTCGAAGGTGTCAGCCTGGCAGAGTCGGCGCTGGTGCTCAGCCTGCGCGAGGGCGGCCTGCCGGTCATCGACGTACGCCCGCAGGGTATGGCCGGCTACCGGGTCAGCCTGCCCGATGCGGCCTACAGCCTGTACGTGCAGGACAGCCTGGAGTTCGCCAGCCCGGTGATACGCCTGCGCTACGAGGCGCTCAACCGTCCGGCACAGATTCGCGAGCTGAACCTGGCTGATGGCAGCCAGCAGATCCTCAAGGAAACGCCGGTGCTCGGTGAGTTCGATGCCGACGCCTGTGTCAGCCAGCGCTTGTGGGCCAACGCCCCGGACGGCACGCAAATACCGATCAGCCTGGTGGCGCGTCGCGATGCGCTCGGTGAGTCGGCGCCCCTGTATCTATACGGTTACGGGGCCTATGGCGAGAGCCTCGATCCGTGGTTCTCCCATGCGCGCTTGAGCCTGTTGGATCGCGGCGTGGTGTTTGCCATCGCCCATGTGCGTGGTGGCGGCGAGCTGGGCGAAGCCTGGTACCGCGCGGGCAAGCTGGCCCATAAACAGAACAGTTTCGACGACTTCATCGCCTGCGCCGAGCACCTGATCGCCCAGGGATTTACCAGCCCGTCGCGACTTGTCATCAGCGGTGGGAGCGCCGGCGGCCTGTTGATCGGCGCGACACTCAACCAGCGGCCTGAGCTGTTTGCCGCCGCCATCGCCGAGGTGCCCTTCGTTGATGTGCTCAATACCATGCTCAACCCGGAGCTGCCGCTGACCGTCACCGAGTACGACGAATGGGGCGATCCGAATCAACCCGAGGTGCGCGCGCGCATCAAGGCCTATGCGCCTTACGAAAACGTACGCGCACAGGCCTATCCGGCGATTCTTGCCGTGGCCGGTTACAACGACAGCCGCGTGCAGTACTGGGAAGCCGCCAAGTGGGTGGCGCGCTTGCGTGAGCTGAAGACTGACGACAACCTGCTGCTGCTCAAGACCGACCTGGAAGCCGGTCATGGCGGCATGAGCGGTCGTTACCAGGCCATCCGCGACGTGGCACTGGAATATGCCTTCGTCTTCAAGGTGCTCGGCCTGCGCGCGGCAGGCCGATAGCGGGCCGCCTGAGCCGGCGGCCGGTGGCGTCAGTCAGGAATCTGCTCGCCCTGTTGATCAGGCGCCTGCTCCTGCTGACGCTCGGAAGCATCCTGGGCAGCTTTGGTGGATTCATCATTGTCGCGCCCGTCACGGACCACCGGCGGGGTATCGGGGTCGACCTTGGACGGGTCGGGCACCTCGGGCGTCTGTATCGCCCCGGCAGGCTCGGGCGGGGCTGATTGCTGTTGGGCCTGGGCGATGCCACCCATTGAAAGCAGGCTGATCAGTACCAGTAAGGGTGTGCGCATGGTCTGTACTCCATAAGGCAGTGGGACATGCTGCATTGGGCAATGCCCGCCGACGGAAAGTGCAGACTGATTCCACGGCCCTGCCTATATACTGCTCCCATACGCCAGCAAGGAACGATCATGAGCAGCCCATCCACGCCGACCTCCAAACTCGACCGCATCCTCGCCGACGCCCAGCGCAGCCGTGAAGAAGGGTATAGGGACAAGGCCCTGCGCATGTACCCGCACGTCTGTGGCCGCTGCGCCCGGGAATTTTCCGGCAAGCGACTGAGCGAGCTGACGGTACACCATCGCGACCACAACCACGACAACAACCCCCAGGACGGCTCCAACTGGGAACTGCTGTGCCTGTTCTGTCACGACAACGAGCATTCCCGTTACACCGACCAGCAGTATTTCAGCGAAGGCTCCACCGCCAGCCAAACGGGGTCGAAAACCACTCACAAGGCCTTCGCTAACCTGGCCGAGCTGCTGCAGAAAAAGTCCTGAGCAGCACGCGCTATCTACAAGCCGTATAATGCCGGCCCCTTTCTCGAGGCCTGGCCCGTGGGCAACAAACGATACAGCTGCATCGGTCTCTACAACCCCAAGTCACCGGAAAACGTTGGCGCGGTGATGCGCGCTGCCGGCTGCTATGGCGTGGCCTCGGTGTTCTATACCGGCAAGCGCTACGAACGTGCCCGTGACTTCGTTACCGACACCAAGCGTGTGCACCTGGACATTCCGCTGATCGGCATCGATGACCTGCAGAAGGTCATCCCCCTGGGCTGCACGCCGGTCGCCGTGGAACTGGTCGATGGCGCACGCCCCCTGCCCACCTATACCCACCCGGATCGTGCCTTCTACATCTTCGGCCCCGAAGACGGCTCGCTCGACAAGAGCGTCCGCGACTGGTGCGAGGAAGTGGTCTATATCCCCACCGATGGCTGCATGAACCTGGCGGCCACGGTCAACGTGGTGCTCTACGACCGCCTGGCCAAAGGCAACAACACCCGCACCGGCGCCAAGTACTGAGCCGAATTGCAGACAAAATAAAGCCCGGACGATGCCGGGCTTTGTGTCAGAGCTGACCAATCAGGACATTTCGGCCTTGCCACCGGTGCGGCTGTAGCCATCTTCGGCAACCAGCTTGCCACCCACGTGCTGATAACCGCTTTCGGCAATCTTGCCGCCAGTGCGCTTGTAGCCATCTTCAGCAACCAGTTTGCCGCCTACGTGCTGGTAACCGCTTTCAGCAATCTTGCCACCGGTGCGCTTGTAGCCGTCTTCGGCAACCAGTTTGCCGCCTACGTGCTGGTAACCGCTTTCAGCAATCTTGCCACCGGTGCGCTTGTAGCCGTCTTCGGCGACCAGTTTGCCGCCTACGTGCTGATAACCGCTTTCGGCAATCTTACCGCCGGTGCGCTTGTAGCCGTCTTCGGCGACCAGCTTGCCACCAACACGCTCGAAGCCATTCTCAGCGATCTTGCCGCCGGTACGTTTATAACCGTCTTCCGCTACTTTCTGGGCGCTGATGGCGGGCGAAATGGTGGCCTCGACCGGGCCCTGGGGCATCGCGAATGCGGCGCTGGCGAGGGTGGCAATAAACAGGCTGGCGATAAATTCAGTTTTCATGATGAGCTCCTTGGGAGGAATCGGGTGGGTATGGAGCTCATGTTACTCAAGAAAATTTGATCAAAAACTCGATCACAAGAATAGTAAAGATCGACTCCAATGATATATCGCTCAAAGCCAGCAGTGGCGCTCCCCCACATGAAAACGCCCACCCTATTTGCAGCATCGAACCGGGCATTTCGACTCGATGATAAATCATCGGTAAAATCGATAGATCGGGCTGTACTTTCCCGCAATGATCACGCTACCGGACAGGCTCAGTCGGTAGGTGCCAATGCGAACTCCACACCCGCCGGCCAGCGAAATGCCCGCTCAGCACCACCGCCAGGCATTTGTCAGCATGCCGCACAGCCCGAATCTCAAGCCTAGGAACGACAAACCGCAGACAAAGGCCTTGGCAAAGCGGTGCACGAACGGCGGGCTTGCTTCGATAGCCAACACGGCGCATCGCTGGCGGTAATTTCCACGAACTGGGCAGCTGAGCCAGGTCGACACAGTGCCCAGACGTCAGGTTCAACGCAGCAGGCGCGTATCCAGCACTTTGGAACTGCGGCCCATGACGTTCTCGGTGATCTCGATAAAGTCCTTGGTGCTGGCCTTGTCCATGCGCATCAGGCCACGGGCCACGTCATCCAGGGAGCGCTGCTGGCCGTCCTTGGTGGCCTGGCGGATCTCGCGATCGAGCTCCTGCAGCAGCAGCACCGCGCGAGCGGTGACCGGCCCGGTGGAGTTCTCGGTGCGCAGGGATTTGACCGGCTTGCTCCATTTGATCAGGTGCTCGCGAACCTTCTGGTAGCGGTCTTCGCTCAGCCCGCCAGCGCGGCGCATCACCTCGATGGCGTAGTACTCGGCCAGGCCCTCGCTGATCCAGTCGCTCTTGTCGGTATCGCTGATGCGGCTGAACACATGCACCAGCTCGTGCACCAGGGAACTGGTGCCGTTCTCGCTGACCAGCGGACGGTCGGCGTGCATGAAGTAGGAGTTGGGTGCCGACAGGCCACCGCGCCACATCGGGTCGCCCGCGCCGACCACCAGCAGCTTTGCGGGGTCCCGCGGGAACACCGCCTGCATCTCCGGCCAGACGAAGGTCAGTAGGGTCAGCGCATCCATCCGGCGCATGCCCTCGCCCACCGGTGCCGCGATGGTCACCTGGGTTTCGCCGAGCTTGGCGCGGCGGGTGCCGATCTTGCCGGCGAGTATCCAGCCGGTGGGCCGGTCGAACTTGCGCTGCGGGTTGTCGATGCGGAACTTGTTCTTGCCCACCCGCGGCCAGCCGGTCTCGACGCTGCGCCAGCCCTTGGGCAGGTCGAATTCCAGGCGCGCGACCAGCTCAAGGCCGTCGACCTGGTTGAGGCTCGCACTGGGGATCAGGTCGTCACCGCGCAGCAGCGCCCAGTCGTCGGTCATGCGCGCATCGAAGCGGCCTTCGCCACGTGGGTGGCTGATACGCACCTTGTAGCTCAGGCTGCTCTTGCCTTTGCCAGGCACCCACAGGCCGCGATTGTCGCCTTCGGGCTTCCACTCGCCATCGGCCTTGAAGTCGCTGTAGTAGCCCTCGTCACCAAGGTTGAAGTTGAGGCCACGCACGCGCTCGCCCTCCTCCAGGGTGATGCTGACTTCCGCCTGATCGCTTTGTGGCAGGAATTTGACCTTGTAGTCGAGGTCGACCTTTTCGGCGGCCCACAGGGGTGTGCCGGTACTCAACAGAACAGCGGACAGCAGCAGGCAGCGAATCGACATACAGGAGACTCCAGAGCGGACGACGGTCGTCACGAAGGATCAACGCAGGGCATGAATATGACGCAACAGGACAAGCAAACACCAGCGCGCTTAAACCAGCCTTAACGGCTCATCACAGACACTCAGCCAGCGCGAAAGATCAGGTGATCTTCCCAGTCATCCTCGGCGACGCTGTTTTCGCTGAGCATACGCCCGGCCTGGGAGATGCGCTCGCGATGTACGGCATCGGGGTCGCCGCATACCAGATGATGCCAGGACGGCAGATCCTTGCCCTCGCTGACCAACCGGTAGCCGCAGGTCGGCGGCAGCCACTGGAACTGGTCGGCCTGGGCAGGCGTGAGCTGGATGCAATCGGGCACGAAACGCTTGCGGTTCGGATAGTCGCTGCAGCGGCAGGTCTGCAGGTCGAGCAGCTTGCAGGCGATACGCGTGTAGTACACGGCGCCGTCATCCTCGTCTTCGAGCTTTTGCAGGCAGCACAGCCCACAGCCATCGCACAGCGACTCCCACTCCTGGAGGTCGAGCTGCTCGAGGGTCTTGTGTTGCCAGAAAGGAAGCGTGGGCGCGGCCATGATCGAACTTGCAGGTAGCGGGCGAAAAGGCCGGCAGTCTAGGTCTGCAGGCCACACAGTACAAGCCACCGGCGACGGTGGGTTCAGTAGCCGCGGGCGAAATCCACCAGCCCCTGCAACTCGACGCCCGCGCGATAACGCTGCAGGTTGGCCAGGAACAACTCGACCAGCAGGTGCGGCAGGGTCGGCGCGGCGCTGTGGCCGGTGAGCGTCAGGTTAGTCGCGGTCCAGAACGGATGTCCGGCTGGCAGCGGCTCTTCACGGCAGACATCGATCACCGCCGCGGCCAGCCCTCCGCGGGCCAATGCAGCGACCAGATCCTCGTCGACCACCGCGGTGCCCCGCCCGGCGTTGATCAACACGGCCGATGGCTGAAAATGGGCCAGCAAGGCGGCGTCATAGATATCACGGGTGGCGGGCGTGTTGGGCAGCAGGTTGACGACGTAATCGGCCTGGGCCACCAGCCGTGGCAGCTCGTCAAGGGCGGTCACTTCGCCGAATGGCGCCAGGCTTCGCGGACTGCTGGCCACGCCACTCAGTACAACGTTGAACGGCTGCAGAAAGCGCGCCACCGCCGCGCCAATCTCCCCGGTGCCGACGATCAGCACCCGGCGGCCTGCCAGGCTACCCGGCAGACGGCCATCCCAGCGCTGCTCGCGCTGCGCCTGCTGGCGGGCGACCAGCTCACGCTCGTGGGCGAGCATATGGCACAAGACATACTCGGCCATGATCTGCCCGAATACACCGACCGCCCGGGTCAGCCGATAATCTCGGGGTAGGTCGTCGGCCAGCAGCGGCGTGATGCCCGCCCAGGTGGACTGCAACCAGGCCGGTTTATGGCCGGCACGCAGCAGGTCGGCGGACCGGTCGGGCTCACCCAGCCAGATCGGGCAGCTAGCGGCCTGTTCGGCCAGTGCGGCGCCCTCGCCCGTGACCAGCTCGAGTTGCGGCGCAGCGACCTGCAGCAGTCGCCGGTACTCGGCGTGATCCTGCTCGGCGATCAGTACCCGCATGGCATGCTCTCCCGTCAGACCGGATCGTTACGACGTAGCAGCTCTTCGGGGAGATGCTCGATGTAATCGTCTTCCGGTGGTGGCATCTGCAGGTGGTAGCCCTGGTTGTCGAGGTTCTCCAATACCTTGGTGATGTCCTCACGGGCCAGCACGCGCTCGAGGGTGAGCACCATGTCGAAGGCATGGATGGGCGTGCCGAACGCGCTCAACAGCGGCTCGGGCACTCGCGCCAGCGCATCGGCGCGCAGCACGTAGAGATACATCTCGTTCTTGCGTGTGCTTCTGTAGATCGAGCAGATACGTTTCAAGCCGCTTCTCCTTCGCCTGCCAGGCAGTCGAGCAACGCCTGGCCCATCAACTCGCGACGCCAGCCGCGCAGGCCATCAGGCAGACGGTATGGCCCGTTCGGGTACCCGCTCTTGAGTAGCGCTTCGAGGGTCTTCTTGCGCAGCATCAGCTCGGGCACGATCTCCAGGCGCTCGCCCTCACGCTGGCCAATGGCGCGCAATTTCTTGAGCAGCCCGGCGGCCTCGATCGGCAACGGCTCGGGCATCGCCGGCGGCCACTCGGCAGGCGGCAGCGCGGCCGCCTCGCGGATCAACTGCAGGATGGTCTCGCCATCCTGGCGCACAGTTTTCGGGTGCATGTCCTCGATGCGCGCCAGAGCGACCAGATCGCTCGGCTGGTGGCGTGCCAGCGGCCACAGCGAATGCTCGCGCAGGATTCGGTTGCGCGGTTGATTGCGCGCCCTGGCCTGGCGCTCGCGCCAGGTGCACAGCGCGCGCAGTACCGCCAGTTGGGCGCGGGACAGCTTCCAGGCCAGCTTGGCTTCGCGGTAGGCCTCCTCGGCGGGCATCTCGCGACGCAGGCCGGCGACAAGTTCGGCGCCGTCCTCGAGTATCCAGGCATTCTTTTGCGCCGACAGCTTGTCCTGCAGGCGGCGATAGAGCTCGGCCAGGTGCACGACGTCTTCGGCGGCGTAGCTCACCTGGGTCTCGGACAACGGGCGCTGCAGCCAGTCCGAACGGGTCTCGCCCTTGGGCAGTTCGATATCCAGCACCGCCTGCACCAGGCGCGAGTAGCCCATCGAGAAGCCGAGATTGAGGTAGCCGGCCGCCAGTTGCGAGTCGAACAGCGGGGCCGGCAGACTGCCGGTCAGGCGCAGGAGCACTTCCAGATCCTCGCTGCAGGCGTGCAGTACCTTGATCACCTGCGGGTCTTCGAGCAGCGCGGCGAAGGGCGACCAGTCGCCGATCAACAGGGGGTCGATCAGGTAGGCACGCTCGCCCTCGCTGACCTGCAGCAAACCGGCGATCGGGTAGAAGGTATCGACACGCATGAACTCGGTGTCCAGCGCCACGAAGGGCTGTTTGCGCCAGACAGCGCACTGCGCTGCCAGGCTGGCGTCGTCTCGAATCCAGACAATTTCGATGGTCACGCGGCTCTCCCGTAAAGATTGCCGCGCAGTATATCCCGTGAACCGCTGCCGTGGGCTCATGGCAACTCGATGCGCAGCCGCTCGCGCAGTGCATCCGAGCAGCGCAACATCGGCGCGCGCAGCTCATCGGCGATCAGCCCCTGCATGGCCAGCATGGCTTTGACCGGCGCCGGGTTGGGCTCGCTGAAGGCCAGGCGTATCCATGGCAGCAATTGACGAAACAGCGCGCGGCCAGCCAACAGGTCGCCCTCTCGCAATAGGCTGACCATCGCGGCGAAGTCGGCGGTGCGCACATGCGCTGCCGCGGAAATCGCGCCGCTGCCGCCCAGACACAGGGTGGCGAAGATCTGCTCGTCCTCGCCGGTGAGCACGTCGAGCTGGCCGTCGGCGATCAGCGCCTGAGTCTTGCGCAGATCACCACCGCAGTCCTTGATCGCCACGATACGTGGGTGTCGAGCAAGCTGTCGCAAGGTCTGCAGTTCCAGACTCACGGCGCTGCGATAGGGAATGTCGTAAAGGATGATCGGCAGCCGTGAGGCGTCGGCGACAGCCTGGAAGAACAGCTGCAGGCCTTCCTGAGATGGCCGTATATAGTAGGGCGCCGGCACCAGGACGCCAGCCAGGGGCCGGCTCTGGATACGTTGCAGGCGAGCCAGCACCGCCACCTGGTTATTACCCGCCAGCCCCATTACCACGCGGCTGGCCGGCACCACTTCGAGTACCGCGTCCAGCACCGCCAGCTGCTCCTGTTCATCCAGGGCCGCGGCCTCGCCGCTGGTGCCGCAGACCACCAGCCCGGCCGCGCCGTTGTCGATCAGATGCGCTGCCAGAGATCGCAATGCTGGAAGATCCACCTGCCCGCCGCGAAACGGCGTCACCAGCGCAACCCAGATACCGGAAAACCTAGACATGTATGCAACTCCTCGGTGTAGACCGTCTGGTCACCGTCGATGGAGTGCGGGAAGGGGGTGTAGCGAAGGGATACTTCGACTTAGCGCCTCTGTCCTGTCAGCCCATCTGACGGGACAGCGCGCCCCGGTCAAATGAGCGACTGTTTCTTCGACTTGCCAGCATCCAGGCACACGCGCTGATCCATGGCAGCGGGGCCAGGAATAGCAAGCGTGGGCAGGAAGAGGATGAACATGGACGGCTCGGCAAGGCGACAAGGCCTGGATACTGCCCGTGGCGGCAACGCGGTGTCAATCAGGCGATCAAGGTGCAACCGTCCTGGCAGTTCCAATTGGATATAACCAGGGCGAGCTCAATCCTCAATCGATTTAAAAACAGCTCTTTACAGCGTGTATATCGCACTAGGCTTCAAGTTGAGCGGCTAACCCCTGCTCCCAGTGGGATTTATCGGTCATCGCAACTGAGTAAAGATGGTAGAGGCAGCCGCTGTCCGCTGCCGGCACCCTCCCCCACCGGTCACCTTTGCGCCTAGAGGCTCCTATGGGAATCGCCGCCAGTGACCTGAACCGACACGTCATCCGTCCGACCTTGCTGTACCTGGGTAGCCAGTGCGTCGCTGCCGAAGCCCTGCTGCTGGGCATCGCCGCCTGTCAGTCTTCGCTGGGTGCGGAACTGGACAGCCACAACGGCTACGGCCTGTACCGAATCTCGGCATTTCATCACCAGCGTTTATGGGATGACCACCTGGCCGCCAGCCCCGACCTGGCCAGCCGGGTCCGCGGCCTGGCCAGCCAGCATGCGTTTCTGGGCGCGCCGCATTTCGAAACTGACCGTCAACCTGCGCTATGCCACCGCGATCGCCTGGCTGCTGATCGAACACCGCTACAAAGAGCTGCCCGACGCCGATGACCTCGGCGCCCAGGCCTTGATCTGGCAGCAGGTCTTCGCGCCCTGCCGCCAGCCGAGCGAGTTCGTACGTGCCTGGCAACGCTGTATTCTGGAACTGGCAAGCGTCGCTTGAAAAACTGACTGTCGGGTCACAGGTGCCAAGCACCGAAAGGCTCTATATCCTGCGTTTCAGGACAGCATCAACTTCGAAGGAACGTGTTCACCCTGAACTTTCCGAATTGCCGTCTAGTCAGCAAGCGAGAGTTCCCCGACCTGCCATGGAGCACCCCGTGAGTAAAACAATCCTAAGAACCGGTCTGGCAATCGCCATCGCATCCACCTCTACCTACGGCCTGGCCAGCGGCTTCGCGCTCAACGAGCAAAGCGTCGCCGGCATGGGCATGTCGTTCGCCGGTCGCTCCTCCTCAGCGGAAGACGCCAGCACGGTATTCGGCAATCCGGCCGGCATGGCGCGCATCCAGCGCGAACAGGTCAACTTCGGTGTGGCCGCCATTCATGCCAAGAGCCGCATCAGCGACACCAGCAGCACCACCGCACCTGCTGCGGGCGGTGGCGGTGCCAATGGTGGTAGCAACGATGGCGACATGGTGCCCACCACGGGCGTGCCAATGGGTTACTACGTCAAGCCGCTGGATGAGAAGGTAGCGTTCGGTATTGGCGTCTACGCCCCTTTCGGCCTGGCCACCGAATATGAAAACGGCTTCCAGGGCCGCTACTTCGCCGACAAGAGCTATGTACGGGTCATTACCGTACAACCGACCCTCAGCTATCGTTTCAACGACAAACTGTCGGTGGGTTTCGGCCCGACCTTCAACCATATCGAAGGCGAGCTGAGCTCCTCGTTGACCAACCCCTTTGGCCCAGCTGGTGCCAACGATGGCAAGGTCAAGGTCAAGGGCGACGACACCGCGGTTGGCTTCACCGCCGGCGTACTCTACGAGTTCACCCCGCAGACCCGCGTCGGCGTGACCTACCGCTCCCGGGTCAAATACGAGTTGGAAGGCGACACTCGCGTATCCGGCCCAGGCCTGGCCATCGGCACCTCGGCTGGCAAGTACGATGCTTCGCTGGACGTGACTACCCCTGAAACCGTGGACATGTCCTTCACCCACGAACTGAACGACGCCTGGACCCTTTACGCCGGCAGCAGCTGGACTCGCTGGAGCCGTTTCAAAGAGCTGCGTATCGAGAACGAAGGCGTGGGTGGTGCATTTGCAGGGCAGCTCGGCACAATCGTCGAGGAGCAGGAGTGGCACGACACCTGGGCTCACGCTGTTGGCCTGTCCTACAAGGTGAATCCGCAATGGGTGCTGCGCACCGGTATTGCCATCGACCAGACGCCGACCAACAACACCGATCGCTCGCCGCGCATCCCATCGGGTGACCGGACGATCTTCAGCCTGGGCGCTGGCTGGAGCCCGACTGAGGACATGACCATCGACCTGGCCTACTCCTATCTCAAGGAAGAAGAAGTCGAGATCAACCGTAGCAGCCTGGCCCGGGGCAGCTACAACGCCACCTACAAGAACAGCGCTCATGGCCTGGGCGCGTCCCTGACCTATCGCTTCTAAGGGCAGGTATGCTCGGCCACTGCACGGTGGCCGAGCCATTGCGCTCATGAAAAAATCGCGGCAAAGGCCGCGATTTTTTATGCCTGGACTGGGCCTCAGGGCTTTGAGGCGATCGCCTTCTCGATGGCAGCGATCAATTCCGGATCATCCGGTTTGGTCATGCTGGAAAACCGCGCGATCACCTGCCCCTGGCGATCGACCACGTACTTGAAGAAATTCCAGCGTGGCGCCGCCGTCTGCCTGGCCAGCGCCTTGAACAGGGGGATGGCATCGTCACCGGTGACCGGCTGGGTCTCGCTCATGGTAAAGGTCACACCATAGTTCACGTAGCAGACCTTGGCCGTCTCCTTGGCGTCGTCGGACTCCTGCTTGAAGGAGTCAGACGGCACCCCGAGAATCTCCAGCCCCTGATCGCGATAACGCTTGTTGAGCGCTTCCAGCCCCTCGAACTGTGAGGTGAAGCCGCAGAAGCTGGCGGTATTGACTACCATCAGCGGCTTGCCGGCGAACTGTTCACACAGATCTATCTTGTCCTTGGAGCGCAGCTTGGGCAGCTCGCTCTGGTCAGCCAGCAAGGCCGGGCATTCAGCAGCCTGCAGTTGACCGCTCAACGCGAGTAAAGCCAGGGGCACGGCAAACAATGACATTCGCATCGGATCGTTCCTTATCGGTAACCGTTCAGCAGAGGTTCATGCCCAGTTGCATGATCGCCAGGCCGCTCGTGCGCCACGCCCAGAACAGCACAGCCAGCAGCGCCAACCCGGCAGTGCCGGCTGCCACCACGACCAGAGGTTTGGGGGTCATGCCTGAACTCCTTGCAAACGCGCCACGGGTTGCTCGCGCACCGGCCAGTTGAGCGCGGCAGCGAGCACGCTGAGCAGGATGGAAAGCTGCCACACCAGATCATAGCTGCCGGTGTGGTCGTAGAGGTAGCCGCCGAGCCAGCCGCCCATGAACGAACCCAGCTGGTGGAACAGGAACACGATACCGCCGAGCATCGACAGGTTGCGCACGCCGAACAGGGTGGCCACGGTGCCATTGGTCAACGGTACCGTGGACAGCCACAGCAGCCCCATGGCGATTCCGAAGGCGTAGGCCGTCCATACGCTCAGCGGCACCGTGATGAACAGTGCGATGACCACACCACGTGCCAGGTACAGCGCGCTGAGCAACCGCGGTTTGGAACGGCGCCCGCCCAGCCAGCCGGCGATGTAGGTGCCGAATACGTTGAACAGCCCCACCAGCGCCAGCACCGTGGTGCCGACGATGGCTGGCAGGTGCTGGTCGACCAGGTACGCCGGCAGGTGCACGCCAATGAACACCACCTGGAAGCCGCAGACGAAAAAGCCCAGCGCCAGCAGCCAGAAACCCGAATGGCTGCACGCTTCGCGCAGGGCCTCGCCCAGGGTCTGCTGCGGGCCCTGGCTCACCTGCGGGCGATCCTTGACCATGACCGCAAGCGGTACGATCAACGCCACCATCATGCCCAGCGCGAGCAATGCCGCCGACCAGCCAAGCCAACCGATCAGCCCCAGGGTACCCGGCAACATAGCGAACTGGCCGAAGGAACCCGCCGCCGCGGCAATGCCCATGGCCATGCTGCGCTTTTCCACCGGCACCGCGCGACCGACCACGCCGAGAATCACCGAGAACGAGGTGCCCGACAGGCCAATACCGATCAGCAGCCCCGCACTCAGCGACAGCGACAGCGGCGAGTCCGCCAGCCCCATCAGCACCAGCCCGGCGGCATAGAGCACACCGCCGACGATGATCGCCCGCTGGGCGCCGAAACGATCAGCCAGCGCACCGGTGAACGGCTGGGCGATACCCCAGATCAGGTTCTGCAAGGCGATAGCAAAGGCGAACACCCCACGCCCCCAGCCAAAATCCGCGCTCATCGGCGACAGAAACAGACCGAATCCGTGGCGTGTGCCGAGAGACAGGGCCAGGATCAACGACGCCCCCACCATCAACCAGATACCCGTGCGCTGTAGCGAACTCATGGCATGTCCTTCTTATTATCAAATCCAACACGGGAGAAATGGCCAGTAACGGCCTCACGGTCGATCCAGGCTGGCGAGCAACTCATCCAGTGCTTGCAGGTGATGCGCCTGCACGCGCTGCTTCAGTTGCACCTGTACACCCTGCCAGGCCTCCAGCGCGTCGCCAAGCAGTCGTTCTCCGACCTCGGTCAGCGCCACCAGTCGGTTACGCTGATCGGTGCCACCTTGCAGCATCACCAGGCCACGTCCTGCCAAGACCCGCAGATTACGGCCAAGGGTACTGCGCTCCAGGCCCATGGCTTCGGCCAGGTCGGTGATGCTTGGCTGATCGAGACGCTGCAAGTGCCTGAGCAGAGAATACTGGGCAACGTTGAGTCCGACACCGCTCAGCGCGTCGTCATAGAGCTTGCTGACGCCACGGCTGGCGCGACGCAAGCGAGTGCATAAGCATTCGGTAGGCAACATGAATGCATGTATATACCCGCATCACTACAACAGCAACCCCAAGCGCCTAGGGTGTTCCACTACCAGCCTGCGATGACAGATGCGCAGCCCGCTGCACGACCTGCGCCGCGCCACTCACGGTCATTCTCTGGGGGGTGCAAAAGGCGAAGGGGCGTCCCCTCGCCTGACTCAAGGCAATCTGAACCAGGGTTACCAGCGCAGCGATACCGTACCCTGCAGGGTGCGCTCGTCGCCCCAATAGCAACGCCCGGCATTATTGCAACCGGCCACGTATTCCTGATCGAAGACGTTCTTGGCGTTCAGATCCAGTGACCAGTTTTCGTCGATTTGGTAACCGATGGCTGCATCGACCAGGGTGACATCGCCGGCATCGAGGGTGCCGTAGAGGCTGTCCGCCGTGTAGCCGAACGTACTGTCGAAGTGGCGCACGCCACCACCCAGGCGCAGGCCACGCAGGGTACCGTCGAGGAAGCGGTAATTGACCCAGACTGACGCCTGGTTGCGCGGCACGCCAGTCATCTGCCGGTCTTCCAGCAACGATCCCGGGGCATCCTTGGTGATGCGGGCGTCGGTGTAGGTATAGGCCGCAGTCACATTCAGGTTGGCCGTGATGTCGCTGTTGACCTCCAGTTCAGCCCCCTTGGAACGGCTTTCGCCAACCTGACGGTATTCATTGGCAGCCGCTTCGAAGTAGACGTCATTCTCCTTGCGCAGGTCGAACAGCGCGGCGGTGAACAGGGTATTCCAGCCCTGCGGTTCATATTTCAGGCCCACTTCGTACTGCTCGGCCGTGATCGGATCCAGAGGACCGCTGGTGCTGCTGGTCTGTTGTACCGGAACGAAGGATGTCGAGTAGCTGACATAGGGCGACAGGCCGTTGTCGAACTGATACATCACACCGGTCTGCCAGGTGAAATCGCGGTCGGTATAATCCAGGTCAGACTCGGCATTGCTCACCGGGCTGGTGCCATCACGGTGATTGCGGTACTGGCTGTCGACCGAGTCGAAACGCCCGCCAAGCAGGAAGATCCAGTTCTCGTACCGGCTCTGGATCTGGCTGTAGAGACCAGCCATCTGCTGATCCAGCTGGGAATCCTGAACGGTAAACGGAGTGGTTGGCGCGCCTGTCCAGCTCGGGTCGAACACGTTCACCGCCTGCCCTGCACCCGCATTCCAGTCCTGATTGAACGAGGTACGGTCAAAGCTCGCACCCAGCAACCAGGTGTGCTGCAACGCGCCGGTCTCGAACCTGCCCTCCAACTGGTTATCCAGGGAGTAGGTAATGGATTTGTTGTAACGATCATAAGCAGTCATGCCGACCGTAGTGCCAAACCCCGCGTCATTCAGGTTACCTGGCCAGGTTTCCTTGCGCTGGATGCGCGACTGCATGTAGCGCGAGTTCTGGCGGAACTGCCAGTCATCGTTGAAACGATGGGTGAACTCATAGCCCAGTGTCCACACCTCACGCTCGAAGGTGTTCCAGTCGTTGTTGCCGAGGAACGTATCCTTGCCGATCTTGCCATTAGGATTGCGCAACAGGGTGCCTGCCGCTGGCAGCCCCAGTTCGAGCTTGGTGCGATCCTTCTGATAGCTGGACAACAGGGTCAGGGTATTGAATTCATCGAAGTTGAAGGTCAGCGAGGGCGCGAGGTACAGGCGATCGTCCTGCACGTGGTCGACCTGAGTATCGGCGACAAGGCCGACCATCACCACGCGGCCGAGGACATTGCCACTGGCGTCAAGCGGACCGCCGACATCCACATTGAGCTGGCGTCGGTCGTTGGAACCATAACTGAGCTGCACTTCGCCCTGGGGCGCGGAGGTCGGGCGCTTGCTGATCAGGTTGACCAGACCGCCTGGGGCATTCTCGCCATAAAGAATCGAGGTCGGGCCACGGAACACTTCGACGCGCTCCAGGCCGTAGGGCTCGCTGGTGGTGTCGTAGCGGTTGCCCTGCACGCGCAAGCCATCGCGCAGCAACCCGTAACCGAAGTCGGTGGCGTTGAAGCCGCGGATGAAGAACAGATCGCCGGCCAGGCCGTCGCCGGCGGCGAAAGGCGGTGCGAAAATGCCCGGCACATAGCCGAGCACATCGGTGAGGGACTGCGCTTTCTGGTCCTCGATGCGCTTGCGCGTCACCACGGAAACCGAACGGGGCGTCTCGGAAAGCGGTGTGCCGGTCTTGCTGGCGGTCAGGCTATTGGCTGCCTGGTAGCCAATAGCCGGGCCCTGTGGCTGATCCTGCTCGCCGGTCACGGTTTGTGCTGGTAGCAGCAACGAATCGGCCTCCACCACCGCCTGAGCGGACGCCGCGCAATGACAGCTGGCGGCCACCATCACGGCCAGCCATTTCAGTTGAAAACGTCCAGCACCTAGCACTGCCCTCGACATCCTGATCTCTCCATGGTCGCGTTGAGCCAACCAGTCGGCTGGCCTGAAAACGCGCGCTAGCCTAAACAATCCGGACACGATATCAAATAATAATAGTTATCATTAATTATTTTTCAGGGTGCAAGGCTGCTAGTGCCACTCTTCAGCAGGCGCATAAAGGTCGACTAGTCACTGCCAGGTGCCGTCAGCACGCTGGCGTAGATCAGCTCCGGGTTCAGGCAGCAACGCCAGGCTGATGCTGCGAATGGCAATGGACAGGAATTGAGCAACACCGGGCTTTGCGCCTGGTAGGCTCCGAGCGGGCACTTGCGATTCGCCAACGCGGGCGCAAGGCTTCGGCTAGTGTGAGACCGCCAGGGCCACCAGCACCGCACATTCGACGATTTCCACCAGTGCCCCGGCGGTGTCACCGGTAGTACCGCCCAGACGCTGACACATCAGGTGCCGCAGCCAGAGCAGGGCCAGCAGCGCGACCAGCAAACCCAGCCCGCCGGCCGCTCCGCCGAGCAGCAACAGCGCGGCTGCGTGCAGGGCCAGCACCCAGGGCAGCTGCCGGCGCGGCATGTGTTCGGCCAATGCCTGGCCCAGGCCGCCGCTGCGCACGTAGGGCGTGCAGCGAAACAGGAACGGCAACAGACCGCGCCCCAGCCAGGGCGCCAGCACCAGCAGTGCGCCCTCGCCCGCCTGCAACAGCACCACCAGGGCGCTGAACTTGAGCAACAGCAACAGCACTAGGGCCACCACCGCGATTGGCCCACTGCGCGGATCCTTCATGATCGCCAGGGTGCGCTCGCGATCACCAAAGCCGCCCACCCAGGCATCAGCACTGTCAGCCAGACCATCCAGGTGCAGACCGCCACTCAATGCCACCCAAAGGGTAAGCAATAGCGCCGCCTGCAACAGCTCAGCGGTGCCGGCCAGCAGCAGTTGCGCAACCACCAGCACCAAACCGATCAATGCACCAACCGTGGGGTACCAGAGCAGCGAGCGGCCCATCTGCTCTGGCGTGGGCATACCGGAGAGGCGCACGGGCAACCGAGTGAGGAACTGCAGGGCGATCCACAACGGCGTCATGGCAGCTCCCGTAGACCGTGCGCGTCGAACTGCAGATGCACACGCTGGCCGTGGGCGACGCTGACCTGCAGCAGCTGCTCGCGCGGCAAGCCACGCGCCCTGGCGAGCAAGAGGCGCATCACCCCGCCATGGGTAACCACCAGCAGTTGCTGCCCGGCGTACTCGGCTTGCAAACGTTGCAGTGCATCGAGCACCCGCGCCTCGAAGGCGAGCAGCGGCTCGCCACCCGGCGGCGTGAAGGTGTAGGGATCGGCCCAGAAACGGCCCAGGTCATCGGCGTCGGTTTCCATCAACTGGGCGGCGCTGCGCCCTTCCCAGTCGCCGAAATGCAGCTCCTGCAGGCCGGCCTCGAACTGCAGTGGCAGGCCGCGGGCAGCCGCCAGTTCCTCGGCAAACCGCGCACAACGCTGCAGCGGCGAGCTGACCACGGCGTCCCAGTGTTCTTCAGCCTGCACGGCGGCCCGCAACTGTGCCCAGCCTGCCTCGGTCAGGGCATCGTCGAGGCTGCCGCGCAGGCCGCCGCCCTGTTCGGTTTCGCCGTGGCGTAACAGGTGCAGGATCACGCCGGACGATCCGCGACCGCGGCTTCAGAAAAGGTGGCCATGCCGTTGTGCAGCGCACAGGCCAGGCGCAGCATCGGCACTACCAGGGCCGCGCCACTGCCCTCGCCCAGGCGCAGCCCCAGGCTGACGATCGGCGTGGCCTGCAAGGCCGCGAGCAGGCGCTGGTGGCCAGGCTCGGCGCTCTGGTGGGAAAACAGCAGCCAGTCACGGCACGCCGGGTTCAGACGCACCGCCAGCAAGGCGGCGACGCTGCAGATGAAACCATCGACCAATGCCACCACACCCTGCTGGGCACAGGCCAGGTAGGCGCCGGTCAGCGCCGCGATCTCGAAGCCACCAAGACAACGCAGCGCCTCTATGGGGTGCTCCACGGCGCCCTGGTGCAGCTTGAGCGCCGTTTCGATCACCTGCGCCTTGTGGGCGACGCCGGCCGCCGCCAGACCGGTGCCCGGCCCGACCAGCTCGCCTACCGGGCAGCCGAGCAGCACGCAGGCCAGTGCCGTGGCGGCGGTGGTATTGCCGATGCCCATCTCGCCGCCGATAAACAGCTCATGGCGCTGCTCGACAGCGCGTAGCACGCTATCCCGCCCGGCCTGCAGGGCAATCAGCGCCTGGGCCGGAGTCATCGCTGCCTCGCGCATCAGGTTGGCGGTACCCGCGCCGACCTGCAGGTGACGCACGCCCGGCAAAGGCTCGAGCGGCTCGGCAGTACCCAGGTCGGTCACTTCCAGGGCAGCGCCCAACTGACTGGCCAGCACGCTGATCGCCGCGCCTCCGGTGACGAAGTTGCGCAGCATCTGCCCGGTGACCGCCTGGGGATAGGCGGAAACGCCCTCGGCCACCACCCCATGGTCGCCGGCGAAGATGGCGATCCATACCTTGTCGACCTGCGGCCGCTCGCGGCCCTGCAGCGCCGCCAGGTGCACCGCCAGGCGCTCCAGCTCGCCAAGTGAGCCGGCTGGTTTGGTCAGTTGCGCCTGACAGGCCGCTGCCTTGTCACGCGCTACCGAGTCCAGGGGCTGAGTGGGGTTGAGCCACCAGTCGATTGTCATAACGGGTCTCCCTTGAGAAGCATCGGCAAGCCGGCAACGGTGAACAGCACGCGCTCGCAGCGCTCGGCGACGGCCTGATGCAGCAAACCGGCGGCATCCACGTAACGGCGGGTCAGCTCGCCCATCGGCACCACACCAAGGCCGGTTTCGTTGCTGACCAGAATCACCCGGCCGGGCAACGCCTGCAGGCCTGCCAGCAGCGCGTCGCACTCGCGGTTCAGGCGCGCCTCGTCCTCGAGCATCAACAGGTTGGTCAGCCACAGGGTCAGGCAGTCGACCAGCAGACAGCGATCTGGCGAGGCCTGCTCCTGAAGCACTCGCGCCAGCGCCAATGGCTCTTCGACCAGCCCCCACTCGGCCGGACGCCGCTTGCGATGGGCGCGGACGCGGCTGTTCATCTCGCCATCGAGCGGCTGGCTGGTGGCGATGTAGATCACCTCCAGCCCCGACTCGGCAGCCAGGCGCTCGGCCAGGCGGCTCTTTCCCGAACGGGCACCGCCAAGAATCAGCTCACGCATCTAGCGCGTCTCCTCGCTCAGGCCACAGAGTGCCCGCAGGGCAGCCTGGTCCAGATGGTTTTCGACCAGATCGGCCAGGCGTTCGATATCGCGCTCACGCAGTGCGTGGTAATCCACGGCCTGCACGTCATGCAGCCCGGCCCAGCGCAGTAGCGCGCTGCACGCCGCCGAGGACTCGAACAGCCCGTGCAGGTAGGTGCCCATGACCTGACCATCTGCGCTCAACGCACCATCGCTGCGGCCATCGTCGAGCTGCACCGCAGCGCGCTGCAGACCGATACCCGAGGTGACCCCGGCATGGATTTCGTAGCCGCTGATGACGGCGTCCTCCAGGCACAGCCGGCCGCTGACGTTGCGCAGCTGTTTGTGCGGCTCCAGCACGGTGTCGATGTGCAGCAGACCAAAGCCGTCGCTGCCACCCGCCGGCCCTTCCAGCCCCTCCGGGTCCTCGACCCGACGCCCGAGCATCTGCAAGCCGCCGCAAATGCCCAGCAGCTTGCCGCCATAGCGCAGGTGCCGATCGATGGCCGCCGCCCAGCCGCCACGGCGCAAGAAGGCCAGGTCCGCACGCACGCTCTTGGAGCCGGGCAGGATGATCAGATCGGCCGGCGGGATGGCTTCGCCCGGGCCGACGAAGCTCAGCTCGACCTGGGGGTGCAGACGCAGCGGATCGAAATCGGTGTGGTTGCTGATCCGCGGCAGCACCGGCACCACCACCTTGAGCACCTGATCGGCCTTGCTCACCTGGCGGCGGTCGATGGCGTCCTCGGCCTCCAGATGAAAGTCCATCAGGTACGGCAGCACGCCCAGCACCGGTTTGCCGGTGCGCCTTTCGAGCCAGTCCAGGCCCGGCTTGAGCAGGGCGATATCACCGCGAAACCGGTTGATCACGAAGCCCTTGAGGCGCGCCTGCTCACTGGGCGACAGCAGCTCCAGGGTGCCGACCAGATGGGCGAACACCCCGCCCTTGTCGATATCGGCGACCAGGATCACCGGGCAGTCGACCGCCTCGGCGAAGCCCATGTTGGCGATGTCATTGGCACGCAAGTTGATCTCGGCGGGCGAACCGGCCCCCTCGACCATCACCACCTGGTGGCTGGCCCGCAGGCGCCTATGGGAGGCCAGCACCGCTTCCCGGGCGACCTGCTTGTAGTCGTGATAAGCCACGGCATTCATGTTGCCGACCGCCTGGCCATGGATGATCACCTGGGCACCGGTGTCGCTGTTGGGCTTGAGCAATACCGGGTTCATATCGGTATGCGCTGCCAAACCACAGGCCTGGGCCTGTACCGCCTGGGCGCGGCCGATCTCGCCGCCGTCGGCGGTCACCGCGCTGTTGAGCGCCATGTTCTGTGGTTTGAATGGCACCACGCTGACGCGCTGGCGCCGCAACCAGCGGCACAGGGCGGTAACCAGGGTGCTCTTGCCGGCATCGGAGGTGGTGCCCTGCACCATCAGGGTGGCGCCGCCTTGCAAATGACTCATCGCGCCTCCTCGGCAAAGACTTGCAATGCGCCCGCCAGGCGCTGCCAGCCGGGTTCGTCCGGCGGCAGGCCGAAACGAATGCTGGCCGGCTGTTCGAACAGCCGGGTGAAAATGCCATTGCAGGCCAGGAACTCATGCAGCAAAGCGGCATGCTCACTGGCAATCCACTGGAACAGCGCGCAGCCACCAGTGGGCGCCAGGCCATGCTCGCGCAGAAGGCCGGCCAGGCGCTGGCCGTCGCAGATCAGGCGTTGGCGTTGGTCGTGCTGGGCCTGCTCGTCAGCCAGCAGCCGGGTCGCCAGCCAGCGGGTCGGGCCACTGATCGTCCACGGGCCGAGCATCTCCTCCAGCTCATCGAGCAGCGTGCGCTCCGCCAGCACGAAGCCCAGGCGCGCGCCGGCCATGCCAAAGAACTTGCCGAACGAACGCAGCACGATCAGCCCCGGCAGATGCGCGTGGGCCGCCAGGCTCTGCTCCGGGGTGCAGTCGATAAAGGCTTCATCGACTATCAGCCAGCCGCCCCGCTCGGCCAGGCGCGCATGCCAGGCATATAGCTGCTCGGGGGAAAAGCGCCGCCCGGTGGGGTTGTTGGGGTTGACCAGCAGCAGCACGTCGAGGCGCTCCAGCGCCCGGTTGACGCCGGCTTCGCTGATCTCCAGCACCCGATGCCCTTCGCGCTGCCAAGCCGCCGCATGCTCGGCATAAGCCGGTGACACGATGCCGACCCGCGCTTCGCGGCGCAGCCGTGGCAGGCACTGGATCGCCGCCTGGGAGCCGGCCACCGGCAGCAGCTCGGTAGCACCGTAGTAGGCGCAGGCGGCGGCTTCCAGGCCATCATTCTGCTCCGGCAGGCGATTCCAGACCTGCACAGGAATCTCTGCCAGCGGCAGGCCATAGGGCGCCACGCCGGTCGAGAGATCCAGCCAGTCGCTCAACGCGATGCCATAGCGGAGCGCCGCCTTGCGCAACCGTCCGCCGTGCTCAAGCAATGCACACCTCCACGATCAGCATCAGCAGCAGCCACAGCAGCACGCCGCCCCACACCAGGTTCATTGCCCGCTCGATATCCCGCGCCCGTGGCGACGGCCCTTCACCCAGCTCGGGGCGCTGGTGCAGTTCACCATGATAGACCGCCGCGCCGCCAAGGCTGACGCCCAGTGCACCGGCGCCCGCGGCCATTACCGGCCCGGCATTGGGACTGTCCCACTGCGGCGCCTGGCGCTGCCAGCAGCGTATCGCCAGGGCGGTACGCCCCAGTAGCGCATAGGTCAGCGCCACCAGACGCGCCGGCAGGTAGTTGAGCCCGTCATCGATCTTCGCCGCGGCCCAGCCGAAGCGCTCGAAGCGCTGGTTGCGATAGCCCCACATGGCGTCCAGGGTATTGCTCAGGCGGTACAGCACCACACCCGGCGCGCCGGCGACGAGAAACCAGAACAGTGCGGCGAACACCGCATCGCTGCCGTTTTCCAGCACTGACTCGGTGCCGGCACGGGCCACGCCGGTGGCGTCCAGATCCTCGGTGCGGCGGCTGACCATGTAGCCAACCCGCTGCCGGGCCAGCGGCAGATCACCCAGGCGTAGTGCCTGGGCTACCGGCTGGGCATGTTGGTCCAGGCTGCGCAGCCCCAGGGCGGCATACAGGGCAACTATCTGTACCAGCCAGCCAACCCACGGTAGTTGCACCAGCAGCACGGTCAGCAGCGTGAACGGCAGCACCGCCAGGCACCAGGCGCTCACCCCGTGGCTGCGCCAGCCGCCACCGGACGGGTTGAAGCGTTGCTCCAGGCGGTTGGCCAACTTGCCGAAGCCCACCAGCGGGTGCCAGCGCTTCGGCTCGCCAAGGGCGGCGTCCAGGGCCACGCCCGCGACGGCGCTGAGGATCAGGCTCATGCAAAGGTCCCGTTATTCATGCTGATCCCAGCGATCCTGAAACAGCAGCTCGTGCAGCGGCCGCACCTGCGCCCAACCTTCCCGGGCCAGCATCGGCGCTGGGTAAAAGGCCTGCACCGGCCCCAGGCAGAGCACCGCGACCGGCTTGCTGCCCAGCGGCATGCCCAGCAGTTCGGCCAGGGCGACGGGGTCGAACAGCGATACCCAACCCATGCCCAAGCCTTCGGCGCGGGCTGCCAGCCACAGGTTCTGGATGGCGCAGGATAGCGATGCCATGTCCATTTCCGGCAAGGTGCGCCGGCCGAACACGTGGGCCTCGCGGCCTTCCATCAAGGCCGCCACCAGCACTTCGGCGCAGTCGCGAACGCCCTCGACCTTCAGGCGCATGAATTCGTCCGAACGTTCGCCCAGTGCCTCGGCGGTCAACTGGCGCTCACGTTCGACCAGTTGATAGATGTCTTCACGCAGTGCCGGCCGGGTGATGCGAATAAAGCGCCACGGCTGCATCAGGCCGACGCTGGGCGCCTGGTGCGCGGCTTCGAGCAACCGCGCGAGCAACTCGGGCGCCACCTCGCCACCGCTGAAATGGCGCATGTCACGGCGCTCGGCGATGGCCCGGTAGATGGCGGCGCGCTCCTCCGCGCTGAAGGCGTGTTCGCTCATGGGCGCAGCAACGCCGCGGCAGCTGCCGGATCGGATGGCAGATAGAAGTGGATGTAGGACGCGGTCAGCCGGCCGAGACGAAACACCGCTTCGCTGACCGGTTTGTCATTCGGGCACTCACCTCGAGCCAGCGGCTCCATTGCGGACTCAAGGCGCGAATGGTGGTAGCTGTGCCCACGCAGCACGCCCTCGGGCAATACCACGCGCTGCAGGGCCAGGGCGACCAGACGCTTCTGCATCTGCGCGTGGCCAGGCAGCAGGCCGGCCAGTTCAGCGCGCTCACCGGCGACATCGCTCAAAGATTCAAGCAGATACAGCATGCCTCCGCATTCGGCGAGCATAGGCTTGCCCAGCTGCTGATGTGCCTTGATGGCGTCGATCATCGGCCGATTGGCGGACAACGCCTGCAGGTGCAGCTCCGGGTAGCCGCCCGGCAGATAGAGGCTGTCCACCTCGGGCAGCTCGTCGTCGACCAGCGGACTGAAAAACATCAGAGTGGCGCCCATCCGCTCCAGCAAATCGAGATTGGCCTGGTAGATGAAGGCGAAGGATGCATCATGCGCGACGCCGATGCGCACGCCCTCCAACAACGGAGGCACAGGATTCGTCAAAGGCGCCGCGAAGCTTACGGGCGCAGGCAGCGTCACCGTCGCGGTCTGCTCGAGGGCATCAGCCGCGGTATCGAGGCGCACATCCAGGTCGGCCAGCTCACCGGCCTGCACCAGGCCGAGGTGCCGGCTTGGCAACTCGATGGCCGCACTGCGCGGCAAAGAGCCATACCAGCGGATGGCGCTCGGCAGGCTGTCGCGGATCAGGTCATTGTGCCGCCCCGGGTTGACGCGATTGCCGAGCACCCCGGAGAACGGCAGATCCGGCTGATAGCTGGCCAGGCCAACCGCCAAGGCTCCGAAAGTCTGGGCCATGGCCGAGCCGTCGATCACGCCAAGCACCGGCACGCCGAAACGACGCGCCAGGTCAGCTGCCGACGGCGAGCCGTCGAACAGCCCCATCACCCCTTCGATCAGAATCAGATCGGCCTCGCCCGCCGCTTCCCAGAGCAGCCGACGGCTCTCGGCCTCGCCGACCATCCACAGGTCCAGCTGATAGACAGGGTTGCCGCTGGCACGGGAGAGGATCATCGGGTCGAGAAAGTCCGGCCCGCACTTGAACACCCGCACGCGCTTGCCCTGGCGGCTATGCAGACGTGCCAGGGCGGCGGTGACGGTGGTCTTGCCCTGCCCGGAAGCCGGCGCGGCGATCACCAGCGCCGGGCATTGCCGTGGTGTGGGGGGCTCAGTGGCCGAGGGCGATGCTGCCGGGTTCAAAATTCCACGCCTTTCTGCGCCTTCACACCCGCCTTGAAGGCATGCTTGACCAGGGTCATCTCGGTTACCGTGTCGGCGGCCTCGAGCAGCGCCGGCGGTGCGCCGCGACCGGTGACCACCACGTGCTGCAGTTCCGGGCGCGATTCGATATCGCGCAGCACCTGATCCACATCCAGATAGCCGTGCTTGAGGGCGATGTTCAGTTCATCGAGCACCACCAGGGCGATCTGCGGGTCACCCAGCAGCTGCCTGGCGACCTCCCAGGCCTGGCGGGCCTTCTCGATGTCGCGCTGGCGATCCTGGGTATCCCAGGTGTAGCCCTCACCCATCACGTGGTAGCTGACTTCATCGGGGAAGCGGCGGAAGAAGTGCTCTTCGCCGGTGGCCATGCCGCCCTTGATGAACTGCACCACGCCCACTTTCAGGCCATGGCCAAGCGCACGGGCGACCATGCCGAAGGCCGAGCTGCTCTTGCCCTTGCCGTTGCCGCTGTGCACCAGCAGCAAGCCGTATTCGTCCTGGGCCTGGGCGATCTTGTCGTCCATCAGCGCTTTCTTGCGGACCATGCGGGCGTTGTGGCGGGCGTCGCGCTCGGCCGATTCGCGGCTTGGGGATGGGGTCGACTCGCTCATGGGATCTCCTTGGTGCCAGCACGCCTGGGCAGCAGAAGCGCTCACGCGCGCTTCATGCCTGACGATAAAAACGATCACGCAGGAGCAGGCAGGAGCTGGCCCTGGGGCCGCGCACCGGCCGCGCCCACCGCGCAACCTAAGGAAAAAGCGACAGGCCGGTCTCCGGGCTTACGAGTGCGTGCTCGAAGAACACAGCGCCCCACGCTGCCTTCCCGTATCGACGATACAGTGGCCAGAAGCATGGTTGGACTCGTTTACCGTTGCGGGGGCAGCGTCGGCATTGCTCGCTTGGCAGCGCACCGACTTCCCAGTTTCACCCCTGGCCGCGACCAGGGACACCTGAAGCAGGTCGCAAAGGGTAAGGACTGACGGCATATGCGTCAATCGGAGAGTCAGTTATGTCGCGCTGCCTAGGGCTGCGCGCCAGCGAAAGGCTCAGGGATGGCTGGCCAGCTCCACCGGAAAGACCCGCTTGGCTTCGATGTAGGTGCGCTGCCAGTAGCTGTTGCCGAGGCTGTCCAGGCGCACAGTGCCGCCCGAGGACGGCGCATGCACGAAGCGCCCTTCGCCGACATAGATGCCGGCGTGGCTGACCTGGCGGCCGCCATTGGTGGCAAAGAACACCAGATCACCACTGCGCAGCGAGTCCCGGCCAATGGTTGGTGCGCGCATGCTGATCAGCTCGCGGGTCGAGCGAGGCAGCCTGATGCCGGCCGCATCACGGTACACATAGCCGATCAGACCGCTGCAGTCGAAACCGCTGTCCGGGGTATTGCCACCATAGCGATAAGGCGTACCCACCAGGCCTAGCGCGCGGAACAGTACGTCGTCTGCACCACCCTGGTAAGCACCGGGTGCGGGCATGACCACGACGGGTTGCGGAGCAGGTGCGGGCGCTCGGCTGGAACAGGCACTGAGCAGTGCTGCGAGCAGAAGGAAGGCGATACGGACGGTGGCAGTCATGGACGGACGATCCTGGAGCCTGAATGCGCCCTACTCTGCCGTGTTCGCCACTGCAGTGCAAGCTTTAGCTTTACGCTGCAGTCGCTTGAAAACATTCAAATTGTTGCCCGACCAACTGTCCGGGCAATCAATCTGTCAATGCTGGGAGGCCAGGTGCTCGGTCGGCGCCAGCGCCAGAACGCGCTTGGCCTCGATGAACGTACGCTTCCAGTAACCGTCGTCCAGGCTGTCGATGCGCACGCCGCCACTGCGACGGCTGGAGGAATGGATGAACTGATCGTCGCCCAGGTAGATACCGGCGTGACTCACGCGGCCGCGCCCTGCGGTGCTGAAGAACACCAGATCACCCGGCTTCAGCGCCTTGCGATCCACCAGCGGCGCGTCGATCTTGATCATGTCGCGCGTCGAACGTGGCAGTTCCATGCCCAGCTCCTCACGGAACAGGTAGCCGATGAAACCACTGCAATCAAAACCGGTTTTCACCGAGGTTCCACCAAAGCGGTAGCGGGTGCCGATCAGGGAAATGCCTTTCTCCAACACGCTATCCGCCAGTTGCGGCAGCTCATATGGCGCATGACTGGCGAAATCGACGACCGCGTCGTCTTCGCTGGCGTCTTTGTGCGCCACCGCAGGCGCAGCGACCACCGGCCTGGCAGGCATTGAAGCCTGGGCTGTGGGTGCATCGATCCGGGGTTGCGGAGCATGGTTAGCGCAGGCGGCGAGAACCATTGTGAGTGCGAGAGGCACGAGGGGTGCGAAGCGTTTGCGCATGGGCACGACCGTGGCATGAAAAATGAACAGCCGCGACTATGCCCGCGAACGGGCTCATTTGCAAATATTATGAGCAGTAATGTGACTCAGTAGTTCAGGGAAAACATCTAAGGCCCGTTCTTCCAGCCTGAAATCAACCAGTTCGCTGACCTGGGTCTGCGACAAATTGACCTCCACGGTGACCCCACCCGAACGCCGCGCCTGCACCAGCGGCTCGGCTATATAAGGAAAGCTGGCGCTGGTGCCGACACTGACCACCAGGTCAAAACCCTTTGCCAACTGCCTACGTAGACGCTCCAGGGCAGCGGCCGGCAGCATCTCCCCGAACAGGGTCACGGGCGGACGCATTACACCGTCGCATGCTTCGCACAAAGGAGGTAGTGGCTGCAGCAGACGCTCACCCAACCGTTCGTCTGTTTGTCCGCAACGCTGGCAATAAAGTGGCGCCAACTCGCCGTGAATTTCGATCAGCCGATCCTCGGGGCTGCCGGCCAGGCGATGATAACCATCGATGTTCTGGGTCAGCACCCAGCACTCTGGCTTCAGCATCTGCAGTTCCGCTATCGCCTGATGGCCGGCATTCGGCTCGGCGCCCAGGCAGGCGCTGCCAAGCTGCACCAGATACTTCCAGCACAGCGCCGGATCATGGCGCAGCGTCTCACCCGACAGCGCCACCTCGATCGGCACCCCGTCATCGGTATGACCGTTGTACAGCCCACCGATGCCGCGGTAGGTCGGCAGCCCGGAATCGGCGGAAAGACCTGCCCCGGTGATGATCAGGATGCGCTGCGCTTCGACGATCACCGACGCCAGGCGCTGCAGTTGCGGCCGCATCAGTGGTTCACCGTGTGGGCCAGCATCACCGAAAGCTGGCACATGGGCCGACCGCTTTGCGCATGCCACTGATTGAAGGCCGCTTGCACCGCCGCACGATCACGCTGGCTGTTGGGCGCCTTGTCGATGATTTTCTGGGCCTTGAGCGCAGCGACCATGTCGTCGCTGGGAATAAAGGTGTCCTTGCCGACCATGCGCAGAAAACGCGGTGCAGAAAGGCCACCCAGCTGGGTGCCCTGCTTGGCCAGCCAGTGCCATAGCCCGACGATATCGGTGACCGGCCAATCGGCGATCAGTGCACCGAAGGCAAAACCGGCCTTTGCCGTGGAAGCATTAACCGCGGCGGCAGGTGCGCTCAGCGCCCCCTGCTCCACATCGAGGATGAACTGCGCATTGCGTGGCACGCTCTTGAGCTTGCCGAGATGGCGGATCAGGCGGGCATCCTGCATCAGCCGCTCCAGCCGCTCGCCACCCATCAGCACGACCTTCTCCGGGTCGAAGCCAAAGAACACTTCCTCGAAGGCCGGCCACTTGGCGTCGACCAGGCTGTGCTTGAGACCGGCCCTGAAGATGCGCAGGCTCATGATCGACAGGTAGCGATCGTTACTCAGCGCGCGCAGCTTGTTGTCCGAGACGGGCTGCGGCAGACGCGCCTCGAGCGCCGCGACCGAGCCGAAGCGGTTAACGCAGTATTCATGCAGCCATCGGTAATCGTGCATCGTGTGGGGTCAGTCCTCGAATTACAGATTCATCACGTTCAGGAAACGCGGCGTGGCCTGCTCGTCGATCTTCAGGCTGGTGAAGTCGAACAGGTTGCGGTCGGCCAGCTGCGAGGGCACCACGTTCTGCAGGGCGCGGAACATGATCTCGGTACGCCCAGGCGACTTGCGCTCCCACTCCTGCAGCATGTCCTTGACCACCTGGCGCTGCAGGTTTTCCTGGGAGCCGCACAGGTTGCAGGGGATGATGGGGAATTGCTTGAGCGTGCTGTAGGCCTCGATATCGGCCTCGCTGCAATAGGCGAGCGGGCGAATCACCACGTTGCGCCCGTCGTCGGCCCGCAGTTTCGGCGGCATGGCCTTGAGGGTGCCGCCGTAGAACATATTGAGGAAGAAGGTCTCGAGAATGTCGTCACGGTGATGACCGAGGGCCATCTTGGTCGCGCCGATTTCGTCGGCAAAGGTGTACAGCGTGCCACGGCGCAAACGCGAACACAGCGAGCAGGTGGTCTTGCCTTCCGGGATCTTTTCCTTGACCACCGAGTAGGTGTCCTTCTCGACGATGTGGTACGCCACGCCGATGGACTCCAGATAGGCGGGCAGCACGTGCTCGGGAAAGCCCGGCTGCTTCTGGTCCATGTTCACCGCGACGATCTCGAAGCTGATCGGTGCGACCTTCTGCAGGTGCAGCAGGATGTCGAGCATGGTGTAGCTGTCCTTGCCACCGGACAGGCAGACCATGACCTTGTCGCCCTCCTCGATCATGTTGAAATCGGCGATGGCTTCGCCGGCCTGACGGCGCAGGCGTTTTTGCAGCTTGTTCTGATTGACCGAGAGGGTGCCCATGGCGCGCAAGAATCCGCTAGAAGTACTGAAGCCGCGCATTTTACCCAGAAAACCGAGCGCACCCCAGCCGGAAAACGGCTAATGGTCGGCGCATGGGTAAAAGCCGGCATCAGCGGGTTATCAACTTGCCGCGCCATCGACTAAGGTAAGGCGATGAACGATGAAACCGCTCCCCCCAACCAGCTGCTCGAACTCCTGACGGCGGCGCCCGAAGGGCTTTCCGAGTACGAACTGCTGTTGCGCCTGAGCCGCTGGCAGAACGATGACCCGCGCCTGCCCAGCGATACGCTCGAACTGTTTCGCAGCCACTTTTTGCTGTTCCACACCCTCTATCGGCTGCGCGATCAGTTGCATGCCGAAGGCCAGGCAACACTGCAGATCAGCCCGCTGTGCATCCGTCTGCTGCCCTACCAGGCCGGCGAGCACGCGCTCAGCGAAAATGAGCCGCTTCGTGACTACTACCTGGATCTGAATCATCTGCGCGATACCGGCGCGGACGACGTGGAGCAGATGCTCGGCAAATTCTGGCTACGCCTGCATGGCAACGAGGGCAAGCGTGATGCACTGGCGGCGCTGGACCTCGACGAACATGCCGACGAACTCGATCTTGCGGTCATCCGCCAGCGCTACCGGCAGCTGGTCAGCCTGCACCACCCGGATCGCGGCGGCTGCACGCAACGCCTGCAGCGCATCAACAGCGCCATGGAGACCCTGCAGCGCTATTACCGCTAAGCGCTACCGCCTGGCCCGCCAGGCTGCAGGAGGCGGTGATCTGCGGCATAATCGCCGCCAGTTACCCGCCTTCGAAGCCGCCATGCCCGAACAGATTCACGCCCGCGTCGAAGCCTGCTACCAACAGGCAGAAAGCTTTTTCAAACGGCGCTTCACCCGCCCTCAGGTGTGCTTCAAGCTGCGCGGGCAAAAAGCCGGCGTAGCGCACCTCACCGAAAACAAGCTGCGCTTCAATCCACAGCTTTACCATGAGAACCAGGACGATTTCCTGCGCCAGACGGTGGCTCACGAGGTGGCCCACCTAATCGCCCACCAATTGTTCGGCCTGCGCATCCAGCCCCACGGTGAGGAATGGCAGCTGATCATGCGCGGCGTCTATGAGCTGCCCGCACACCGCTGCCATAGTTATGAGGTGAAACGGCGCACGGTCAGCCGCTTCATCTATCGCTGCGAATGTCCCGAGGGCGAGTTTCCGTTTTCCGCCCAGCGCCATGCGCTGGTGGCCAAGGGACGCCGCTATTTCTGCCGACGCTGCAAGATCACCCTGCAGTTCACCGGCGAGCAGCGAAGCGAATAGCGTCAGTCGTCCAGGCGCTGGAACGCACGCAGCAAAGCCTTGCTGAGATCCACCCGGGAAAACTTGGTGAGCACGTCGTTGGCCCCTACTGCCCGGGCTCTCTCGGTGTTCATGGTGCTGTCCAGCGAGGTATGCAGCAGTACGTAGGTTTCGCCAAGGACCGCGTCCTTGCGAATCTGCTGAACCAGGGTGTAGCCGTCCATCTCCGGCATTTCGATATCCGAGACCAGCACCTCGACGGGTCGGCCCTCCTGCTGCGCCTCATGTAGCACTTCCAGGGCACTGGCAGCGCTACGTACCGCCTGGCAGTCGAGATCGAGCTGGCGCAGGGTGATCAGGGTCTGCTGCAGTGCCACCTGAGAATCATCGACCACCAGCACGCGGCGCCCCTGCAGTAACTGCTGCTCGGCCGGGGAAAGCAGCTGCTCGCCGACCTCCTCGAGGGGCGCCGGGGCGATTTCGTGCAGGACTTTCTCGATGTCGAGAATCTGCACGATGGTGCCATCGATCTGGGTCACCCCGGTGATGAACGCACGCGGGCCGGCACCCGAAGGTGGCGGACGCACGTCGCGGGTCGAGCACTGCACGATACGTTCGACACTGTGCACGTGCAGTCCCTGCCGCGAGCGGCTCAGTTCGGTGACGATCAGGCAACCCTCCTGGCTGTCGCTGCCGCCACGCTCACCAATGGCGCGAGCCAGGTCGATGACCGTCAATGCCGAGCCGCGCAGCGTGGCTACCCCACGCACGTGCGGATGACGGCTGGGCATCTTGGTCAGGGCCGGGCAGGGAATGATTTCATTGACCTTGAGCAGGTTGATGCCCAACAAGCGGCCGCTGTGCAAACGAAACAGCAGCAGCGATAACGCATCGCCAAGCACCATGTTCATGGACGTGATTCCCCATTTAGCAAAAAAGAAAGTTGGCCCCAAGGCCAGGTGCCTGTCGTTCTGATGCCGCAGGTCAACCGAGAAAGGCGGCAACCTGTGAGGCGTCGAACGGCCAGTGCAGCTCAGCCCCCGTGTCCGTGCGACGCAGCACCGGAATTACCAGGGCATAGCGCTCCAGCCACCCGGGCTGCTCGGCGATATCCAGCAACTCGACCGACAGGCCGTTGTCCACGAACGGCATCAGCACGGCCTCTGCGTACTCGCACAGATGGCAGCCCAGGGTGCCCAACAGCTGGCATTCAGGAAGCATGATCATGCCTGCGCAGCGACAAAGATGGCAGTTTACCATCTCGCGCCATCATGTCAGGTTTTGTCTCCCACCGCGTTGCCCTGCGGTGCCAGCAACCCTTGCAGACCATCGAGCAGGCGACCATTGAGCTGCTCGGCCTTGTCCAGGCGCGCCGGATCGAAGCGCTCATCCAGCGAGAAGCCGCCTTTGAGCAGATCCTGCAGCAGCCCCTTGCCATCGCTGGCCCAGGCATCGGCGGTGCGCAGCGCATCGAGCAGCCCCTGCGCGTAGTCGGTCAAGGCGCCGTTCACGGCACTGGCCGACTGCCCGCCCTCGCTGGATACCGCGCCATAGGTGTCGGTTGCCTGGCGTACGCTGGTTTGGGTGAGCCGCAGCGACATGGAGGCCAGTTGCGAGCCGTCCATATCCAGCGACATGGCGCGATCGAACGCGCCGCCCATATCGCCCGAATAGAAGGCATTGGACAGATCCTGCACCTGGCCGAAGAGTTTCTCCAGGGCAGCCTTTTCCTGATCATCCAGCTCGCCTTCGACCTCCACCTGCCAACCGCCGATCTGCAGGCTGCCCGACTGCTGGCTGGTGCCTTCACTGCGAGACCAGGCAGCCGAGGCCTGGGCTACCGATACCCGCAGGCGGTCGCCGTCACGGGTGGTGATGTTGAGTTCGAAGCTTTCCGCGACCGCCGCGAAGCGATCACTGGCGGTAGGCGTAACCCCGGTGCCGCCGGCGGCAGGTGCAGAACCAAATTGCTTGTCGAGATTGGCAAAGCCCTGCTGGATGCGCTTGAAGGTGTCGTCGATGTCGGCGGCGACCTTGTCCTTGAGCATCCCCATGCCGTCGAGAATCTTGCGCGCATCGTCAAAGCCCTTCTGCACACCGGAGCGGGCCTGATCCAGCAGCTTCTGCAGTTTTTCAGGGTCGGCGCCGGAAGCCGCTTCGCTCTTGAGTCGCTGCTCGACGAAGCCCAGTACACGATCCGCCACTTTTTCCGGCGAGAAGTCGTCCTGCTTGGCCGTCAGCGAGCCGGGCGGCAAGCCCAGGCGCTCGGCGAGACGGTTGGCCAGCGTCGCCTGGGCATCGGCTGCGTTGCGGATGGTAGGCTGCCCGCCGATCTGCGGCGAGCGGCCTGTCGTATTGGTCGACAGCGGGATTGAAATAGCCATGGCAAGTCACCGAAAACGGAGCATGTCCAAGGTTGACGGCAGCCCTCGACAAAAGTTTAGGCCGCCCCAGCCCTGAGTCGACCGAAGGATTGGCGATGCTCAGTCCTGGCTGACGGCGCCGATCCGATGGATCGACAGGTCAGCACCGTAGTACTCCTGCTCCTGGGTCAGGCGAATACCGACCAACAGCTTGAGCAGCCCATACACGGCGAAACCACCGAGCAGCGCCACGGCAATGCCGGCCAGGCTGCCGACCACCTGGCTGGCAAGACTCACACCGCCCAGGCCGCCCCACCAGGGCTGGCCGAAAATGCCACAGGCAATGCCGCCCCACACACCACACAAGCCGTGCAACGGCCAGACGCCAAGCACGTCATCGATCTTCCATTTCACCTGGGTCGCGGTAAAGGCCCAGACGAATAGCGCCCCGGCTATCGCGCCGGTCGCCAGGGCGCCAACCGGATGCATCAGGTCGGAGCCGGCGCAGATGGCCACCAGCCCGGCCAGTGGCCCGTTGTGCAGGAAGCCCGGGTCGTTGCGCCCGACGATCAGCGCCGCCAGGGTACCGCCGACCATCGCCATCAGCGTGTTGACGGCCACCAGCCCGCTGATGCTGCCCAGGGTCTGCGCGCTCATGACGTTGAAGCCGAACCAGCCGATGATCAGCACCCAGGAACCCAACGCCAGAAACGGAATGCTCGACGGCGCCATGGCCACCAGACGGCCATCCCGGTAGCGACCATCGCGGCGCCCCAGCAGTACCACCGCGGCAAAGGCCAGCCAGCCCCCGACCCCATGCACCACCACCGAGCCGGCGAAATCATGGAACGGCGCGGCGAAATGCGCCTGCAACCAGGCCTGGAAGCCAAAGTTGCCGTTCCAGATGACGCCTTCGAAAAACGGATAGACGAAGGCAACGATCAGGGCAGTGGCACACAGCTGCGGGCCGAAGCGTGCGCGCTCGGCAATGCCCCCGGAAATGATCGCCGGAATCGCCGCGGCGAAGGTCAGCAGGAAAAAGAACTTCACCAGCCCATAGCCGCTGCCCTCGACCAGCATGCTGGCCGGATGCAGAAAGCTGACTCCATAGGCGATCCAGTAGCCGATAAAGAAGTAGGCAACGGCTGAAATGGCGAAGTCCGAAAGGATCTTTGACAGCGCGTTGACCTGGTTCTTCTGGCGCACCGTACCGACTTCCAGAAAGGCGAAGCCGGCATGCATGGCCAGCACCATGATTGCGCCGATCAGAATGAATAGTGTGTTGGATCCGTGGATCAGGGTTTGTACGGCACTGTCGAGGTGTTCCATCGAAGCAAGGACTCCGCAGCGAAAAGCACCAAAAAAGAACATCTGCCTGTCGAGAAGCACCATTTATAGGCACACACTTTTGTCACGCCGCGCTCCCGTAGGGAGCACACTGGCGCAACGGCGCTCCGTAGCCAGCTCTTTTCTGGAATTTATCTATATTTATCAAAAAGTTAATTAGGCACCAGACAGATGCCAAGAAGACGGCCCGGCACCATAACCATGCATTGCCGCCAACCTCGGGTTTCGCCAATGCAATGCCTGTGCCCTTCCATGCGCGCTTTTCAGCTGACTTGGCAGATAGAGTGAACCTGCCCGGGACGCGCAACTCGAACCCCTTACACCGCCTCATACCTTCAGGAGATTGATCAATGGCCCGTCCCCTTCCCCCGCGCCCCGCAGCTCCCGCCAACAAGGAAGAACTGCTCGAAGAGTTCCAGGCACTGGTACGTGACACCGAAACCCTGCTGCAGCACTCGGCTGGTCTGGTCGGCGAACAGGCAGAAGAGCTGCGTGCACAGATCCGTGACAGCCTCGGCCGTGCGCGCACTACACTGAAGAACACCGAAGAAACCGTGGTTCAGCGTGGCCGTGCAGTGGCCGGCGCAACCGAAGACTATGTGCAGACCCATCCGTGGCAGACCATCGGCATTGCCGCCGGCATTGGTATACTGATTGGCATGCTCATTAGCCGACGTTGATCAGGACAGCACATGGATGACAGCCAGACAGCAGCACCTCCCAGCCGCGGCCCTTCGCCACGGCGCCTGGCCGGTGCGCTGCTCGGGCTGGTTCATGGCCATGTGGCACTTTTCAGCGAAGAGATCAAGGAACAGCAGGCCCGCACCGTCACCCTGCTGATCCTGACAGGTCTCTGTGTGCTATTCGGTCTCATGCTGATTATTGGCGTGTCGGCCGCGCTGCTGATTCTCTTCTGGGATACCCACCGTATTCTGGTCATCACCCTGCTCTGCCTCTTCTATGCAGCAGGCCTGCTGGTTTGCGGCTGGCACCTGGTACAGCGCATGCGCAATGCGCCGGCGCCCTTCAGCGCCAGCCTCGAAGAACTGGCCCGTGATCGCGAGCAACTGCTGCCATGACCGACAAAAGCACCAGGGAATTGCGCAAGACCATGCTGCGGTTGCGCCTGGAAATGCATCGCCAGGAAATTCGCCATGAAACCCTGGTCATGCTCGAGCCGCTGCAAAGAGCCAAGAACCTGGGCACACATTGGCGCGAGGAACTCAAGAAGAGCAACGCACCAATCTGGATCACCGGTGGCGTGTTCGCCCTGACGGTACTGGGCATGCGCGGGGGCCAATGGCGCCGTTGGCTGCGCATGGCACTTGCCGCCTTTCCTGACCTGCGCAAACGCGCACCTCGGGATACAGGCGAAAAGCCAGCAGAAAAACCCGATCAAGCGTAAAACTGGCCACCTTATTGCTAGAAACGGCGCTAAAGGCCAGGTCATATCCCGGCCCCCGCCCTATCACTAAGGATGTGCCCGGTGCTCGACGGTCAACCTGTCGCCGTCTTCCAACCCTTCATCGACACCGCTAGCGGACAGATCGCCGGTGTCGAAGCGCTCGCCCGATTGCGCGACGCCGATGGCCACCTGCAGTCGGCAGGGCCGCTGTTCGCCGATCCGAAAACACCTGCCGCTGCCCTGCGCAAGCTTGACCGCGCCGTTCGCGAGCAGGCGTTCGCGCGCTTTCAAGATGCGCCGCCGGACTGGTTCCTGAGCGTGAACATCTCTCCGCGCTGGATTGGTCGCCTGCGACCGCAACAGGCGCTGCCAAGCCTCAAGCAACTGGCAGGCAGTGCTATCGACCCCAGGCGCGTGGTGTTCGAGATTACCGAGCTGGGCGGCGCCAGCCAGCGCCTGGCGGCCGTGGCAGCCCGCTATCGCGAGGCCGGGGTGCGCATTGCCATCGACGACTTCGGCGCCGGGTATTCGCAGCTCGACCGCGTTCTGGCCTTGCACCCCGACATTCTCAAACTGGACATGCGCCTGTTCAAGGAGGCGGCCCGCGGCGGGCCCAGTGGAGAAGTGGTCAAGGCCCTAGCCCTGATGGCGGAAAAGACCGGCTGCTGGATCATCGCTGAAGGTGTAGAGACCGAAGCCGAACTGCATTTCGCGCTGGAATGCGGCGCCCGTTTTGTACAGGGCTACCTGTTCGCCAAGCCAGAACTCGCGTTCTTTGATAGCGACGCTTTCGTCGAGCACTTCGCCAGGTTGCGCGACGCCTATGTGCAGAAGAAGCTCGCCGAGCGCATGCGTCTCATGGCATTGCGCAGGCAGCTCGCCGAGCTGTTCACGCAGCTTAAAAGCGACACCCAGTCACGCGCGCCCGCGGTCACGCCAGCCACGTACCCATGGCTGCTGCGCCTTTACCAATGCGACAGGCATGGCACCCAGATCACCCCAAACCTCGAATGGCGCGATGGCAGGTGGCAAGCCGACGATCGCTACCTGGGCCATAACTGGTCCTGGCGCCCCTACTTCTATCAGCTGCTGGCCGAAGGCTGGGACGAGCGCCGCCTGGTCCTGTCCAATACCTACCGCGACGCCACGACCAATCAGTATTGCCTGACCGCCGGGCAGTTCATCGATGACGGCGCGCGCCTGCTGCTGGTCGATATCGACGCCAGTGGACTTTAGTGGATACGGCCTTGCAGTTGCCCCAATGAACAGGGAAGCTAACAGGCATTCGCCTGTGCGGCTCCGCTGGCAAGAGCGCACATCTTTGACCCGCGGTAACCGGTAAAGGAAACACGCTTGGACTGGCAAACACTGCTCACCCGTGAACGTCTCGGCAAACCCTCGCCCAGCGCCGATGAACTGGGCCGCAGCCCATTCCACAAGGATCACGACCGCATCATCTTTTCCGGCGCCTTTCGCCGCCTGGGGCGCAAGACCCAGGTGCATCCGGTATCCAGCAACGACCATATCCACACGCGCCTGACCCATTCCCTGGAAGTCAGCTGCGTGGGCCGCTCGCTGGGCATGCGTGTCGGCGAGATGCTGCGCGGCGAACTGCCGGCCTGGTGCGAGCCGAGCGACCTGGGCATGGTCGTGCAATCCTCCTGCCTGGCCCATGATATCGGCAACCCGCCGTTCGGCCATTCCGGCGAGGACGCGATCCGTCACTGGTTCCAGCAGGCCGCCGGGCGCGGCTGGCTCGACGCCATGAGCGACGCCGAGCGCGGCGACTTCCTCAGTTTCGAAGGCAACGCCCAGGGTTTTCGTGTGCTCACCCAGCTCGAGTACCATCAGTTCGATGGCGGCACACGGCTGACCTACGCCACCCTCGGCGCCTACCTCAAGTACCCCTGGACCTCGCGGCATGCCGAAGCGCTGGGCTACAAGAAACACAAGTTCGGTTGCTACCAGAGCGAGCTGCCACTGCTCGAACAGATCGCCAGCAAACTGGGCCTGCCGCAGCTCGAAGAGCAGCGCTGGGCACGTCATCCGCTGGTGTACCTGATGGAGGCCGCGGACGACATCTGCTACGGGCTGATCGACCTGGAAGACGGCCTGGAAATGGAGCTGCTCGACTACGCCGAAGTGGAGTCCCTGCTGCTCGACCTGGTGGGTGACGACCTGCCGGAAACCTACCGCCAGCTCGGCCCGCAGGATTCGCGTCGGCGCAAGCTGGCGATCCTGCGTGGCAAGGCCATCGAGCACCTCACCAACTCGGCCGCCCAGGCGTTCGTCGAGCAGCAGTCCAGCCTGCTGGCCGGCCGCCTGGAGGGCGACCTGGTCGAGCACATGCACGGCCCGGCCAAGCACTGCGTGCAAGCGGCCAAGGCCATGGCCCGCGAGAAGATCTTTCAGGACAAGCGCAAGACGCTGCACGAGATCGGTGCCTACACCACCCTGGAAATCCTGCTCAATGCCTTCTGCGGCGCGGCCCTGGAGCAACACGGCGGGCGCACGCCGTCATTCAAGAACCGGCGGATCCTCGACCTGCTGGGCCATAACGCCCCCGACCCGCACTGGCCGCTGTACCGCTCGTTCCTGCGCATGATCGACTTCATCGCCGGCATGACCGACAGCTACGCCACCGAAATGGCGCGGGAAATGACCGGTCGCTCGAGCCCGGTCTGACGATGCGCCAGGTATTCAGGCAGCTGTTCAGCTGGCACGCCGGGCCACCCGCCTGGGGGCCGGCCGTGGTCGCCGGCCTGGGTTGCGCGCTACCACTGCTGCTTGGTTTGTTCAGCGCCCACCCAGGGTTCCTGTGGGCATCGGTCGGCGCCTTCCAGGCTGCCCAGGCCAATCCGCTGCACCGCTTTGGCATGCTGCGCATGCTGCTGCTCACCGGTCTGGGCGCCTGTAGTGCCGGGCTGGGCTTCTGGTCGGCCACCCATCCGCTGATCAGCCTGTCGCTGTTCGCCGGTTTCGGGTTGTTGCTGGCGTGGCTGCAGCGTTATGGCACCGAGGCCGGCAAGCTCGGCATCGGCCTGACGGTATGCCTGTGCCTGGGGCAAGGCCAGCACGGCAGCAGCATGCTCAACAACCCCAATGCCATCGCCATGCTGTTCATGCTTGGCGGGCTGTGGGTGATGCTGCTGGCATTCGGCCTGCGCGGCCTGCATGGCCTGCGCATGTGGCCGTACATGCCGCGACTGATAAGCCTGCTCAAGGTGCTGCGTCGCCACGCCGGGCGTCAGTCTCGCCAGCAATGGGGCCTGTACGCCCTGGGCTGTACGCTGGCAGTGTCAATGGCCGGCTTGATCGTCAACATGGCGCACCTGCAGCGTGGCTACTGGCTGACCCTGGCCGTGGTCACCACCTTGCAGCTGGAGTTCAGGGGCAGCCTGGTGCGGGCATTGCAGGCGAGCATGGCCAGCCTTACCGCCGCCGGTCTGCTCATCCTGTTCGGCCATAGCCTGCAGAGCCCACCGATGATGGTCGCCATCATGTTGCCGCTGATCATGCTCAGCCGCGCCTTGCAGGCCAACCACTACGGCCTGTTCGTGCTGCAGACGACGGTGTGCTTCGTGCTCCTGGCCGAGAGCCTGGCCAAGGACTGGCACCTGCCGCAAGTGCGATTGTTCAACGTCACCCTGGGTATCCTGCTGACCCTGTTCATCGCCCTGCTGATGCATGGCCTGCGCCAGTGGCTGGAGAACCGCAACGCCACCCGGCAGCGCGCCATGGCAACGGATCAGCAGGCGCCGACGCAGCAAGCGGAAGCCAAGGTGGGGAGCGACGAGTGACCGGCACAGTGCGGCGCGGCAGAAAAGAAAAGGGCCTCGAACGAGGCCCTTTGTGGATCAGGAAGCCGAGTTGATCTCTTTTTCCGGGTACCACACGTCGAGCAGCGGGCTGACGCTGAAATCGACCAGCTCGGAACGGCCCTTTAGCCAGGCTTCCACAGCTGCGCGCTGCTCTTCGCTGACCGAGCCACGCTTGGCCAGGCACACCAGGCCGTAGTCGTCGCCGCCAACATAGCCCAGGCCGTTGGCGTTCATCGCGTCGCTCAGAAAGGCATCGAGGAAGGCGTCGACCGCTTCATCGCTCAGGTCTTCCTTGAAGTTCAGGTTCAGCTCGAAGCCCAGCTCCTGAAACTCGTCAACACAGAGTTTCTTGCGCAGACGACGGGAACGATTGGTAGCCATGGGTATAGATCCTTGCAGAGTGATAACGCGCGGCACTCTACCAGTTTAGTGGCGGGGATGCCCGCCAGACGACGAAAAATCACCCTGCGCTGCCGCCGATCTGAACGGCGGAGGCCGGCAACCGATCACCGGCCACAAAATCCCGCGATCACAGCCCTTGCCGGTACGGTCATGGGGCATAATGCGCGGCATTGTCCCAAACCGCTGTGGGAGCTCGTAATGCGATTTTCCGTTGTACCCGCCGTGCGGAGGTTGCGCATCCTCCGCCCTCTGGCCCTCGCCTGCCTCATCCTGCCCACCGCCCTGCCTGGCCATGCTGCCCCCAGCGCCAACCTCCCGGAAAGCGTCGCCAAGAGCCTCAAGGCCAACAAGATCGGCCAGCAGTCACTGTCGGTGGTGACCTTGCCGCTCAACGGTCAGGGCACTGGCACCGTCTTCAACGCCGACGTGTCGGTCAACCCGGCCTCGACCATGAAGCTGCTGACGACCTTTGCCGCGCTGGAAATACTCGGCCCGACCTTCCAGTGGAAGACCGAGTTCTATACCGATGGCCAGCTCAAGGACGGCGTGCTCAATGGCAACCTCTACCTCAAGGGTGGCGGTGACCCCAAGCTGAACATGGAAAAGCTTTGGCTGATGCTGCGTGACCTGCGCGCCAATGGCGTGCGCCAGGTCACGGGCGACCTGGTGCTCGACCGCACGCACTTCGTGCAGCCGGATCTGCCGGCCTTCAATGATGATGGCGGCGATGCCAACAAGCCCTATCTGGTCACTCCCGATTCGCTGCTGGTCAACCTCAAGGCGCTGCGCTTTATCGCCCGGGCCGAGAACGGCAAGGTCACCGTGGCTGCCGAACCGCCGCTGGCCGGCCTGAAACTGGACAACCAGATCAAGGTGCTCAAGGCCGGCAAATGCCCGGCCTGGCCCGACGTGCGCTACAACCCGGTCAAGGAGTTCGACGGCACCCGAGTAATCGTCACCGGCCAGTTGACCGACGGCTGCAGCGCCCAGACCTACCTGTCGCTGCTCGATCACCCGGCCTATGCCGCCGGCGCGGTACGGGCTATCTTCGGTGAGCTGGGCGGCAGCATCATGGGCAAGGACCGCCAGGCCGAAGTGCCCAAGAGCGCGACCTTGCTGGCCCGCGCCTTCTCGCCGGATCTGGTGGAGATCATCCGCGACATCAACAAGTACAGTAACAACACCATGGCCCGCCAGCTGTTTCTCAGCATCGGCGCGCAGAACCGCAACGAGGCGGACATCGACGATGCCCACGCTGCGCAGCGGGTGATCCGCGCCTGGTTGGCGCGCAAGGGCATCACCGCGCCGCAACTGGTCATGGAAAACGGCTCGGGGCTGTCGCGTGCGGAACGCCTCAGCGCCCGGGAAATGGGGCGCATTCTGGAAGCGGCCTGGAAGAGCCCCTACGCCGCCGAGTTCATCAGCTCGATGCCGATCGTCGCGCTGGATGGCACCATGCGCAAACGCCTGCGCAACACGCCGATGGCCGGCCAGGCGCACATCAAGACCGGCACCCTGAACAACGTGCGGGCCATTGCCGGCTTCAGCCGCGACAGCAACGGCAACAGCTGGGCCGTGGTGGCCATCCTCAACGATCCGAAACCCTGGGGCGCCTCGGTGATCCTCGATCAGGTGCTGCTCGACCTCTATAAACAGCCGAAACGCTAAAGGCAGGCTGAAAGCAGCGGCATCCAGGGCACAACCTGGGTGTCGCTACGCTCGACCCAGGCTACCGACACTGAGCCGAGTTACTTGGCCATCACCTTCCAGGCACGGTGGATCTTGGCATTGCGCGCAAAGTCCGGATCGATGGTTTCGCCAGTGATCTCCTCGACCCGATAACGCGCCGGCAACTGCTCGTCGAGGGCGAACTTGCGGAAGTTGTTGGAGAAATACAGCACGCCGCCCGGCGCCAGACGCGCCATGGCCATGTCCAGCAACTGGACGTGATCACGCTGCACGTCGAACACCCCTTCCATGCGCTTGGAGTTGGAGAAGGTCGGCGGGTCGATGAAGATCAGCTCGTATTCGCCACGGTCCTCGGCCAGCCAGCTCATCACATCGCCCTGCTCCAGGCGGTTCTTGTCCGAGAAACCATTGAGCGACAGGTTGCGCCGTGCCCAGTCCAGGTAGGTCTTCGACAGGTCGACGCTGGTGGTGCTGCGCGCACCGCCCTTGGCCGCATGCACGGATGCCGTGGCGGTGTAGCAGAACAGGTTGAGAAAGCGCTTGCCAGCCGCCTCCTTCTGGATGCGCAGGCGTAGCGGGCGGTGGTCGAGAAACAAGCCGGTATCCAGGTAGTCGGTAAGGTTGACCAGCAGCTTGATGCCGCCCTCCTTGACCTCCATGAACTGCCCCTGGGCCGCCTGGCGTTCGTACTGCTTGGTGCCGCTCTGCCGCTCGCGGCGCTTGATCACCACCTTGCTCTTGTCGATACCCAACGCCTGGGGAATCGCGGCCAGGGCGTCGAACAGCCGGGCCTGGGCCTTTTCCGGGTCGATGGAGCGCGGCGCGGCGTACTCCTGCACGTGCACCCAGTCGTGATACAGGTCCACGGCCAGGGCGTACTCGGGCATGTCGGCGTCGTACAGGCGGTAACAGTCGACGCCTTCGCGACGTGCCCACTTGCCAAGCTGCTTGAGGTTCTTCTGCAGGCGGTTGGCGAACATCTGCCCGCCCTCGCTCAGGCGCGCCTGCTCAACCGGTGCCGGCGCGGGCTTGATCGGATTGCCGTTGCGGTTGAGCTTTGGTGCCTCGGCCTGCAGCTCGTTCTGCTCACGTTCGCGCTCACGCTGCTCGGGCGTGCGCCGCTCGCCGGTGACGAACTGCTCGGGCTGCACCTTGATCAGCAGCAGCTTGCACGGCAATGCGCCGTTCCAGAACGAGTACTGCTTGTGGCTGCGAATACCCATGCGCTTGCCCAGGTCGGGCGCCCCGGTGAACACCGCCGCCTCCCAGCCCATACAGGCCTGGCGCAGGCGCTCCCCGAGATTCTGATAGAGGTACAGCAGGCTCGCTTCGTCGCCCAGGCGCTCGCCATAGGGCGGGTTGCTGATCACCAGGCCTTTCTGGTTCTGATCCGGACGCGGCTCGAAGGTCGCCACTTCGCCCTGATAGACCTTGATCCAGTCGCTCAGGCCGGCACGATCGATGTTGTTGCGCGCCGGCTGGATCAGCCGCGGGTCGGCCTCGTAACCGCGAATCCACAGCGGTGGCTTGGCCAATCCCGCTGCGGCACGCTCCTCGGCCTCGGCACGCAGACGATTCCAGGTGGCCGGCACATGACCGAGCCAGTTGCTGAAGCCCCACTGCTCGCGTGTCAGGTTGGGTGCGATATCGGCGGCGATCATCGCCGCCTCGACCAGAAAGGTGCCCACGCCGCACATCGGGTCGGCCAGGGCGCCGCCCTCGGCGGCGATGCGCGGCCAGCCGGCACGGATCAGTACGGCAGCGGCGAGGTTTTCCTTCAGCGGCGCGGCGCCCTGCTGCAAGCGGTAGCCACGTTGATGCAGGCTATGGCCTGACAGGTCGAGGGAAAGGATCGCCTCGCCACGGTCCAGACGCAGGTGTACGCGCAGATCGGGGTTGAGCTTGTCCACCGAGGGGCGCGTGCCATCGGCCTGACGCAGCTTGTCGACAATGGCGTCCTTGACCTTCAGCGCGCCGAAATGGGTGTTGTCGATGCCCGAGCCATGGCCACTGAACTCCACCGCCAGGGAGCCGCTCGGCTCCAGATGCTCGAACCAGTCGACATTCAACACGCCCTCGTAAAGGCTCTCGGCATCGCGCACCGGGAAACGCGCCAGCACCAGCAACACGCGGTTGGCCAGGCGCGACCACAGGCACAGCCGATAGGCCGTTTCCATGCTGGCAACGCCGCGAATCGCCGAGGTGTGCTCGCGGGCCTCGTCCAGGCCCAGCGCTTTGGCTTCCTCGAGCAACAAGCCTTCGAGGCCCTTGGGACAAGTGAGGAAGAGTTCGTTTTGGTCCGACATCATAGATCCAGTGCCCGCAGGCAGTAATGGGTTGGCCCAATGGGGAGCAACCGAAAATAAGTGACAAGAAGTCGCAATGCGACCCTTCGTCCGAATAATTAGCAGGTGCAATCGATAGCCATTCACGATGGCAAAACACCGGCAACCGCTATGTGAGCCGCCAATGGCGGGGGTTCCAGCTACCTCCGTGCTATCTGGCCAGAAACCTTATGGCCTCACCCTCAAAAGCGTTACGTCCTTATGACAAATCGATCATTCACAGGGCACCGTGCATTCGATAGAAATCTACCCAGGCCGTCGTTGCAACGACGATGGCACAGGAGGCTCGCGACGCCGGCAGCGGACTCCAACGGCAGACCTTCTGCCTGACCTTCTAGAGGTCTACGGGACATAACAGTCAACAAGTGAGGGCTACACCCTATGAGAAGACTAAAGCGTGATCCGTTAGAAAAAGCATTTTTGCGCGGCTATCAGTACGGTATCAGTGGTAAATCCCGCGAGCTGTGTCCTTTCACTCTTCCGTCCGTGCGTCAAGCCTGGCTCAATGGCTGGCGTGAAGGCCGCGGTGACAACTGGGACGGTTTGACCGGCACTGCCGGTATCCATCGACTCAACGAACTTCGCGCTGTCGGCTAAAGCCAAGGACCTACCGACTTCACCAAGCACGCTCCATCCGAGCGGCGGGCGCAAGCCCAGGGGCTCCCTCAGGGAGCCCTTTTTATTGCCAGTGATTCAACGACGTGCTGCGGCGATGGCGTCCACCGCCTCGCGAATCAACGCCGGTCCCTTGTAGATGAAGCCCGAATAGATCTGCACCAGGCTCGCGCCCGCCGCTATCTTCTCGGCGGCATGGCGGCCTTCGGTAATACCGCCGACGGCAATGATCGGCAGCCGCCCGCGCAATTCACCTGCCAGCACGCGGACTGTGTGGGTGCTCTTGTCCCGCACCGGCGCACCGGAAAGCCCGCCGGCTTCATTGGCGAACGCCAGGTTCTCGACCCCCTCGCGACTCAACGTGGTGTTGGTGGCAATCACCGCATCCATGCCGCTTTCCAGCAGCGCGGCGGCGACTTGCACGGTTTCCTCGTCGCTCATGTCCGGGGCGATCTTGATCGCCAGGGGCACGCGACGGCCGTAGCTCAGGGCCAGTTCGTTCTGGCGCTTGTGCAGGGCATCGAGCAGTTGCCTGAGTGAATCGCCAAACTGCAGACTGCGAAGACCCGGCGTGTTTGGCGAGCTGACGTTGACGGTAATGTAGCTGGCGTGGGCGTAGACCTTGTCCAGGCAGATCAGGTAATCGTCCACCGCCCGCTCGACCGGTGTATCGAAGTTCTTGCCGATATTGATGCCCAGTACGCCGCGATACTTCGCCGCCTGCACGCGGGCCAGCAGGTGGTCGACGCCATGGTTGTTGAAGCCCATGCGATTGATGATCGCCTCCGCCTGCGGCAGGCGGAACAGGCGCGGCTTGGGATTGCCTGGCTGCGGGCGCGGCGTCACGGTGCCGATCTCGACGAAACCGAAGCCAAGCCCGGCGAAGCCGTCAATGGCGTCGCCGTTCTTGTCCAGGCCTGCTGCCAGGCCCACCGGGTTGGCGAACTGCAGCCCCATCACCGTCACCGGCAGGCTGCTCGGCGCCTTGCACAAGCGCCCGGCCAGACCCAGGCGGCCAGCGGCGCCGATCAGGTCGATGGACAGCTCGTGGGAAGTTTCCGGGGACAGTTTGAACAGCAGCTCGCGGGCCAGGTTGTACATGGGCAGGCTTAGCTCGGCAGTGGCGAAATCGAAGGCGCGAATTATAGCCGGCCAAGCGCCCGCGTAGCGAGGATTAGGGGCTGTTCACGATCTCGCGAGCTAGATACGCAAGAACCGGCATCTACAAGGCAGAAGCGGTCGGTGAGCAGAGTTTTTGTGGGAGAGGCCGGGCGGCGATCCGCTTTAGCCTCGATTGTGCCTGACTAGGTTTAAAGAGCTCGGGGCTGAAGCCCCTCCCGCGAGATCGCGAACGGCCGCTACCGCCACTTAGCTGCCAAAATCGACGAACCTGGCCTGAAGATTATGAACAGGTTCTCAGGGCAAGCGCCGCAGGCTGAGCAGCTCACCGGCATCGTTGAATTGCAGCTCGAAGGAACCATGGATGCCGGCATGGGTCAGAAACATCCGGAAATGATGGGCCGGAATGCTGACCCGTCGACCATCGCGGCTAACCGCCTGTATGCGGTTGGCCCGCCCCTGATAGATCGCCTGCAGGCGGTCTGCGGGTAGCGAGATATCGAAAACCAGACTGGCCATGGAGGCTCCTTGCAGATGAATGAACGGATTCTGCCACAGCGTCGGGCGCTGCACCCGCGAGGCCGTGGCATTTCGGCCACTCGACGGACATTGTGCTTGGCGAGTGATGCAAGTCGCTGCCGCCTCTGCCACACTGCGCCAGGCACACCGACGTACGCGAGCTGCCATGAGCCTGCCTGAACCGCCCAGCCCTCTCTCCTCACGCCTGGCCGCCCTGGCTCAGCGCGTTGGCCTGCTTGGCCGTGGCTGCAAGCCGATCTTTGAACGCGCCAGCCAGTTGCAACTGCCGTTCCGCGCCATTCCCACTTTTGCCGACAACATCTGCTGGCTGGGCGGCCCGCCCCTGCAGCGCCTCAAGGATCTACCGCGTAGCGCGCTGTCCGGGCCCGTGCAGGAGGACAAGGCCGAAGCCCACGCTGCGCTGATCCAGCTTATCGAAGTCGAGCACCACGACCTGGCGCAGTTCGACCTGCGCCAGGTCGACAGCCTGGTGCATTGCGATGGCAGCTACGCCAGTCTGGAGGATTACGCGACCAGCGAAGCCTGCCGGCAGATCCGCATCATCAGCTATCGCGACTTCCTCAAGCACCTGGGCAAGGCGTTGCCCGATTATCCCCACCAGCGCCTCGAACTGTTCCGCGCCCAGTGGCGCGGCGAGCGCCTGTTCTGGGCCGGCGAATCCAACCCCGCCGCCTTCGCCAGCGCGGTGGCATATGCTCGGCTGCGCGGGCTGGACATCACCCTGCCGGCGCACATCACCGACTACCGCATCAGCCTCGATGGCCTGCATGATCTGGAGCAGCGCTACCACGCCCTGGCGATGCCCTGCGCGGCCTGGAGCGATGCCAGCTTCATGCAGTTGCTGATGGAGCACGAGGTGCCCTATGCGCGCCTGAACCTGCTGCGCACGCCGGGCTCACCCGAATTCCTGTTGCTGCCCAAGCATTCCCCGCAGGCCTGCGCACTGGGCGAAGGCCTGCTGCAGGCCGGGGCACCGGACATGCTGCAATACCTGCGCGAGCTGAGCTGACCGACAGGTTTTGTAACCACTTCGTTTGGATGCGCGCACCGGTAAGAGGTCAGTCTTTGCTCCCCTCTTTGTCTGGAGCATCGCCGTGCGCATTGCCCTCGCTTCTTTGCTGATCGCAGGCAGCCTGCCTGCCCTCGCCGATACACCGCGCTATGGCGCCGAGCTGCAAGGTTTCGACTACCCCCATGAAGTCAAACGCTTCAATTTCGAATCCCAAGGCAACGCCTTGCAGATGGCCTACATGGACGTGCAGCCGGAAAAGGCCAATGGCCGCACCGTACTGCTGATGCACGGCAAGAACTTTTGCGCGGCGACCTGGGAAGGCAGCATCAAGGCGCTGACCGCGGCGGGTTACCGCGTGGTGGCGGCGGATCAGGTCGGCTTCTGCAAATCCAGCAAGCCGGCGCATTACCAGTACAGCTTCCAGCAACTGGCCAGCAATACCCGCGCGCTGCTCGAACAGATCGGCGTCGACAAGGTGACCGTCATGGGCCATTCCATGGGTGGCATGCTCGCCACCCGCTACGCCCTGCTCTACCCCGATCAGGTCGAGCAACTGGTGATGGTCAACCCGATTGGCCTGGAGGACTGGAAAACCCTAGGGGTGCCGTACCTGAGCGTCGACCAGTGGTACCAGCGTGAACTGAAAACCACCGCAGAGGCCAGCCGCAACTACCAGAAGAACACCTACTACGCCGGCCAGTGGCGGCCCGAGTTCGATCGTTGGGTCGACATGCAGGCAGGGATGTTCAACGGTGACGGCAAGCAGCTCGTCGCCTGGAACTCGGCGCTGACCTACGACATGGTCTACACCCAGCCGGTGGTCTACGAGTTCTCCCGCTTGCAGATGCCCGTGCTGTTGCTGATCGGCGAACAGGACAATACCGCCATCGGTAAGGACGCCGCGCCCGAGGCGTTGCGCAACAAGCTGGGAGACTACAAGGCGCTGGGCCCGGCGACCGCCGAGCGCATCCCCGATGCGACCCTGGTGACCTTCCCGGACCTCGGCCATTCGCCACAGATTCAGGAGCCGGAGCGATTCCACGAGGCGCTGCTCAAGGGCCTGGTCAATTCCAGCCAGCCACGGGGCTCGGCAGGCACCTGAGGCGCATGCGCTGCTGGTGGTGATGCCCAGGCCGGCCTGCGTCGCCATCCAGCAGCAATGCCGCGTATTGCACAGTCGCCGGGAAGCGGCCCGGCGACCATGGCGCTTCACGCAATTTTTATTGTTTGTTGACGCCAGCATGACGCCTACCGCCGCACAGTGGCCTCATGTCCGAATTCCTCGGACCGAGCGAGGCCGCTATGAACAAGCTCCCACAGATCACATTGGCATTTTGGGTCATGAAGATTTGCGCCACGACCCTCGGCGAGACAGCAGGCGATCTGCTGTCCATGACACTTAACATCGGCTATGCACTGAGCTCCCTGCTGCTGATCAGTCTGTTCCTCCTCGCCTTGCTCGGGCAACTGAGCACCCGTCGCTACAAACCGGCCCTCTACTGGACAGTCATTCTGATGACCAGTACCGCCGGCACGACCATCTCCGACTTCATGGACCGCACCCTCGGCCTCGGCTATGCCAGCGGCTCGATGATTCTCATCGCACTGCTGACCGGCATCCTGCTGAGCTGGCAGCTGAGCGAGAAATCCCTTTCAGTCGACCGCATCGTTTCGCGCCGCGCAGAGCTTTTCTACTGGGCAGCGATACTGGTTTCCAACACCCTGGGTACGGCACTGGGCGATTATCTGGCCGACGATTCGGGCCTGGGTTTCGCCGGCGGCGCCTTGTTGATCGGCAGCCTGCTGGCGCTGGTGGCAGCGGCCTACTACCGCACGCAACTGTCGCGCGTGGCATTGTTCTGGGCCGCCTTCGTATTGACCCGCCCGTTTGGCGCCACCCTGGGGGATGTGCTGACCAAGAGCACCGACAAGGGTGGGCTGGATCTCGGCACAGTGGGATCTTCGGCCGTGCTGCTCACGACCCTGGCCGTGCTGGTCTGTTTCGCCATCCTGGCGCAGCAGAAGCGGTCTGCCCCCATGGCGGTTCGCATCAATCGGCCATGACAGCCGCGCAGTAAAGAAAACGCCCCGAACAGGTCGGGGCGTTTTTGTTTCCAGCGGCTGGTTCAGATCAAGCCGGCAGTACCGGCAGCTGACTTTGCGCCAGGTCGCTCAGCTCGCGATTGGCCACGGCGTACATGGCGTAATCGCTGCCCGAGGCCGAACGCAGTTCGGCGAGCATGGCCTTCCAGCGCTCGACCAGTCGACGGTTCTGCTCCAGCCACATCTCGACCCGCGCCTCGATCGACTCCGGGCCGTTGGCCAGTTGCAGCACCGAGACGGTGATGGCGCGCTGCTGCGCGTCCAGGTCGTCACGGAACGCCTCGCGGGCCAGGGCCTGCCAGTTGCTTTCCACGCTCAGGCCACTGATCTGCTGCAGGTACCACGACAGGTCCAGCGCATCGGACACCGCGAAGTAGGCAGATGCCACCTCGGTCGGCTCGCGGCCGGTGAGATCCGCCGACTCGATGATCGGCAGCAGCGTATACAGGTGGCCGGTACCCGCGACCACGCGCGACAACAGTTCCGGCACACCGGCTTCGACGTAGGTCTGGTAGCGCGCCATCCACTCGTCACGGGCCGGGCCTTCGAGCAGCTCGTCCAGACGCATGGCCAGGGCTTTCACACGTGGGCCGAGGTGAGCGACATCACGGGCGGCATCCAGGTCATTGCGGCGGCTGCGCAGGTACCAGCGCGTGGCGCGACGGCCCAGGCGCATCAGCTCGTCCATCATGGTCAGCTGCAGGTCGGCCGGCACCTGGTTGTCGAGGGCCTCGATCTGCCGCCACCAGAACGGCAGGTGGAAGACATCCCGTACCACCACATAAGCCGCGGCAACCTGGGCGGAACCCACCCCGGTGGACTCCTTCAGGCGCTGCACGAAGGTGATGCCCATGTGGTTGACCAGATCGTTGGCGATCTGCGTGCTGACGATCTCGCGCTTGAGGCGGTGGCGGCCCATGGCTTCGCCATACTCCTGGGCCAGGCGCGCCGGGAAGGCGGTTTCCATCTCGCGCGACAGGTACTCGTCATCGGCGATATCGGACTTGATCAGCGCTTCCTGCAGCTCGATCTTGCTGTAGGAGATCAGCACCGACAGCTCGGGGCGGGTGAGCCCCTGGCCTTTGGTGGCGCGCTCGTTGAGTTCTTCCTCGCTGGGCAGGAACTCCAGGGCGCGATCCAGCTTGCCGGAGGCTTCCAGCGCCGCCATCAGGCGCTTGTACTCGCCCTGGCGTTCCCGGGCACGGCGCTCGGCCAGCGACAGAGCCTGGGTCTGCTTGTAGTTGTTGCCAAGCACCAGATTGCCCACGTCCTCGGTCATCTCGGCCAGCAGGGTGTTGCGCTGCTTGCCGGTCATGTCGCCGGCGGTGACGATCTCGTTGAGCAGGATCTTGATGTTCACTTCATGGTCGGAGCAATCCACACCACCGGCGTTGTCGATGAAGTCGGTGTTGCTGGCCCCGCCATTGAGGCCGTACTCGACACGGCCGAGCTGGGTCATGCCCAGGTTGCCGCCCTCGCCCACCACCTTGGCACGCAGTTCGCGGCCGTCGACGCGCAGCACGTCATTGGCCTTGTCGCCGACGTCGGCATGGCTCTCGCGGCTGGACTTGACGTAGGTGCCGATACCACCGTTCCAGATCAGATCGACCGGCGCCTTGAGCAGCGCGTTGAGCAGCTCGGTCGGTGCCAGCTTGTCGGCCTGGATATCGAAACGCGCCTTCATTTCCGGGCTGATGGTGATGCTCTTGGCACTGCGCAGGAAGATACCGCCGCCCTGGGAGATCAGCGAGGCGTCGTAGTCGGCCCAGCTGGAACGCGGCAGGTCGAACAGGCGCTTGCGCTCGGCGAAACTGCGCGCCGCATCCGGGTTCGGGTCGATGAAGATATGCAGGTGGTTGAAGGCGGCGACCAGCTGCAGCGACTCGGAGAGCAGCAGACCATTACCGAACACGTCACCGGCCATGTCGCCGATGCCGATCACGGTGGTCAGGTCCTTCTGCACGTCGATACCGCGCTCGCGGAAATGACGCTGCACCGACACCCAGGCGCCCTTGGCGGTGATGCCCATGCCCTTGTGGTCGTAACCGGCCGAGCCGCCCGAAGCGAAGGCGTCGCCGAGCCAGAAGCCGTATTCGTTGGCGATACCGTTGGCGATGTCGGAGAAGGTTGCGGTGCCCTTGTCGGCCGCGACCACCAGGTAGGGATCATCGGCATCGTGGCGCACCACGTTGGCCGGCGGCGCCACCTCGCCCTCTTTCAGGTTGTCGGTGATATCTAGCAGACCACTGATGAAGATGCGGTAGCAGGCGATGGCCTCGGCCTGGATCTCGTCGCGGCCACCACCCACCGGCAGACGGCGCGGCACGAAGCCGCCCTTGGCGCCGACCGGCACGATCACCGCATTCTTGACCTGCTGGGCCTTGACCAGGCCGAGCACTTCGGTACGGAAGTCCTCTTCACGGTCCGACCAGCGCAGGCCACCACGGGCTACGTTGCCGAAGCGCAGGTGCACGCCTTCGACCCGAGGCGAATAAACGAAGATCTCGAACTTCGGCACCGGCCGTGGCAGCTCTGGAATCGCGCTCGGGTTGAACTTGAAGCTGAAGTAGTTCTTCGTCTCGCCCAGGGCGTCGGGCTGATAGAAGTTGGTACGCAAGGTGGCCTTGATCAGGTCCAGGTAGCGACGCAGGATGCGGTCTTCGTTGAGCACCGCGACGTTGTCCAGGGCGCCGAGAATTGCCTGTTCGAGCTTCTGCTGCTTGTCGTTCAGGTCATCAGCACTGAGCTTGCGGGCCAGGTAGAAACGCGTCTTGAACAGGCGCACCAACTCGCGGGCGATATCCGCGTGATTGAGCAGCGTGTTGGCGATGTAGCCCAGATCGAAGCCCAGGCGAATCTGCTTCAGGTAACGGGCATAAGCGCGCAGCAGCGCCACGTCACGCCAGGCCAGGCCAGCAGTCAGCACCAGGCGGTTGAAGGAGTCGTTCTCGGCGTTACCGCGCACGATGTGTACGAAGGCATCCTGCAGGGTGTCGTTGAGCTGCTGGATGTCGAGCTTGATGCCTTCGGGGTAGGTGAAGGCGAAGTCATGAATCCAGAATTCGCGACCGTTCTGGTGCTGCAGGCGATACGGGAATTCGCCCAGCACGCGCAGACCGAGGTTTTCCAGCACCGGCAACACGTCAGACAGGGCCAGCGGCGTATCGGCGTGGTAGAGCTTGCAGTGCAATTGACGCTCGCCGGGAACCAGCGGCTGGTAGAAGCTCATCACCAACGGGCGCTCTTCGGAGAGGCTGCGCAGGTGCTGCATGTCGACCACCGCCGAGTGCGGCGCGAAGCGCTCGCGATAACCGGCCGGGAAGCTTTTCGGGAAATCGGTGAGTACGCGGGTGCCCTTGGCTTCGCCGAAGTTCTCCACGGCCAGGGCGGCGTAATCGTCGGTCCACGAGCGGCAGGCCTGTACGACTTCGCGCTCGAGTTGCTGCGGATCGATGTCCAGCTTGTTTTTCGGATCCACGCGCAGGATGAACTGCACTCGGGCCAGCACGGATTCGGAGAAGTAGGTCCAGAACTCGCAGTCGCTGGCCTGCAGGCGGTCGACCAGCACCTGCTGGATACGCAGGCGGGTTTCGGTGGAATAGATATCGCGCGGCACATAGGCCAGCGCATAGACGAAGCGGCCGTAGGGATCGAAGCGCAGGAACAAGCGCACCTTGTTGCGTTCCTGGATCTGCACGATCGACAGCGCCGTGCTGGCCAGTTCGTCGACCGGCGTCTGGAACAGGTCGTCACGCGGCAGCACTTCGAGAACCTTGACCAGCTCCTTGCTCAGATGGCCCTGGGAAATGAACCCGGAGCGCTGCTCGACCTCGGCGACCTTGCGGCGGATATAGGGGATATCGCGCACGCTCTCGCTGTAGGCGGTCGAAGTATAGATGCCGAGGAAGCGGCACTCCTTGACCACCTTGCCGCTGGCGTCGATCTCGCGGATGGAGACGAAATCCGGGTAGGCCGGGCGGTGCACGCGGCTCGGTTGCGCAGCCTTGGCGAACGACAGCAGAGTCGGCTCGCGCAGATAGGCCAGGGCATAGGGCTCGATATGCAGGTCGTCCTTGCTCAGGCCGCTGCGCAGGCGCTTGGATAGGCCCAGCAACGAGCTTTCGTCGTACTGCAGGTGGCCACCATCGGCGGCGTCGTGAACGGTGAACTCCTCGTAACCGAGAAAGGTGAAATGGTTGTCCTGCAGCCAGGCGAGAAACACCTTGATCTCTTCCAGCTCGGCCGGGTCGGCGCTGCCATGACCAAAGGTGCCGTCACCCAGTTTGCCCAGCAGTTCCTGGGCCTTGGCCTTCATCGGCTGGAAGTCGGCCACGCTCAGGCGCACTTCCTCGAGGACGTCGAGCAGGGTCTTCTGTAGTGACTTGATCTCGACGTTGCTGGCGCAGCGGTTGATCTCCAGGAACATCAACGACTCTAGGCTGATGCCCTCGCCCGTGGTGCCCTTGGGCAGCAGTTCGAGCAGCGCGCCCTGAGCATCGCGGCGCACGCTGAGCACGCTGTTCTGCAGGGTATGGATGCTGTAGCCACGGCGCTTGAGTTCGATACGCACGGAATCGACCAGGAACGGGATATCCGGGTGCAGCACCTCGATGCCGGTGTGGGTGCTCTGCCAGCCGTGCTTTTCATAATCGGGGTTGAAGACGCGGACCTGGGGCTGGGCGGGGTCGAACTGGGCCAGCAGGCGCCAGGCTGAAAGGGTGCAGCCAACGAGGTCGGAAAGTCGCCGCTGAGTCAGCTCTTCGAGTGCGATGATGCCAAAGAACTGTTCAGCGAACAGGGCCACTTGTGGCAGATCCTGCTCACTGACGTGCTGCGCCAGGGCCGCTTGCAGTTGATGCTGAAAGTCGGCTTTGCTGGCCGCGGTGAAGAACGCCATGCTTGTACTCCGTCTGTAGGCTTGGTAAGTGCGATTATTGTTTCCGTACGTAGTTCAACCTTAGACCGGCAACTTGCAAACGCTACCCGATGCGTAAATGACGCGCCGGTCACAGGCGCCCGACGAGCTTAACGAGGCAAGCGCAACGCACGCTTGCGGTGCGGCGACATTTTCGTTCACGGGGCCAGCATCTCAACAGATGTCATACAACTGCTTGCACCGTAGTGGCACAGCGCCTAAAGTCTGGCGTCAATAAAAATAAAGCCAATCGGACACCGCCCATGCCACTGTTCCTCTCCTGGAAGCAGAAGTTTCGTCTGCTCATCTTCACTACCCTCTCCAGCTTGGCACTGATGACGGCCGCCTCTTTCTGGGCCAGCCAGACCCTCGGCAACGCCCTGCAGGCAAGGGAAAGCGCCACGGCCTATGCAGGTGCCTCGGCCACCCTGATGAACCAGTGGCTAAAGCTGGGCGCAGAACGGCGACGCCTCACGGCCGACGATGAGAAGCGCTTTCAGGACGGCCTGACCGCGTTGAGCGCGCTCTCCCGGCAATACGCCGAGCGCGCCGCAGACCTGGACGACGATGCCGTCACCAACAGTTCCAGGCAGATCGACGAGCTGCTGCAGGAAGACGTGCAACTGCAGCGCAGCTGGCTGGAACAGTCCCACGAACTGGGGTTGACGCCATTCACCGGGCAACGCGCCAAGCTCGCCGAAAGCGGCAAAGGCCTCGAGCGCGTGAGCATCAGCCTGATCCAGGCATCGATCGCCGAAGCACTGAGCAACCAGCGTGATTACCTGGCCACCTTCGACGGGGCCTATGCCGAGCGGGTGCGGGCAGCGCTGGGCGATCTGCAAGCGCGCATCGTCGAACTGGAGTGGCAGGACAGTCAGGTCGGCAAGGCGGTCGCCACCTACAGCGCGGATTTCGCCACTGCGGATGCCATGATCCAGCGCATCGCCGCCACCGAAAAACACCTGCTCGACCTGGGCCGGAAGATCGAAAACAGCATCGCAACCCAGTGCACCTACCTGCAACAGAACCTGCTGGCCACTGCAACTCGCCAGGCTGACCAGGCGCGCAGCACGGCCAACTGGGTCATGGGGCTGACCTTCGCGGCGGTCTCGCTATTCATGCTGATCACCCTGGGCCGCGCTTCACGCCTGCTGATGGCGCAGCTGAACAGGGTCAACCGCCTGCTCGCCCAGGTCGCGGCGGGCAATCTCACCGCGCGGATCGACGTCGGCCACAACCACCGTGACGAATTCAATCAGCTGGGCAGCGCCTCGAACCAGATGACCCAGGGCATCGCCGGGGTGATTCGCCAGGTGCTCGACGGCAACAGGGAGCTCTACCAGCTGCACAGCTACCTCAATGACGCCATGCGCCGCCTCGAGGAGAACAGCAGCCAGGTGGAAATGCAGACCGAGCAGGCCGCCTCGGCTTCCCAGCAGATTTCCGCCACCGTCCACGAGATGGCCCAGCGCACCACCGACGTCGGCAACGCCACCCAGGCGGCCTATCAGGCGGCGCGCAACGGCGCCTCGGTGATCAATGCCAGCGCCGACAACATGCGTCACCTGGCGCAGTTGATCCAGGACAGCCATGCCCAGGTCAGCGCCCTCACCCAGTCGAGCACCAAGGTCACCAGCATTATCGACGTGATCAACGGCCTGGCCGACCAGACCAACCTGCTGGCCCTCAACGCCGCCATCGAGGCTGCCCGGGCTGGCGAGGCCGGCCGCGGCTTCTCGGTGGTCGCCGATGAAGTACGTTCTCTGGCCCAGAAGACCGTGGCGGCCACCACCGATATCGCGGTAATCGTCGACGAGCTGCACCAGCAGACCCGGCAGATGGACCAGCTGATGAGCAGCGGCCTGGGCCTGGCTACCCAGGGCGAGCGCAGCTCAGCCGAAGTCGCCCAGGCCATCGACGGCATCACCGGCTCCATGGAGGACCTGAGCGCGGAAATGAGCCAGGTGGTGGTGGCCATCGAGCAGATTTCCTGCACCACCGAGGAGATCGCCGCCAAGGTCGAAGGCATCAACCTGCACACCGGCAAGACCAGGACCTTGCGCCTGAGCCTGGACGAGCACACCCAGGGCCTGTCACGCCAGGTCGAAGCGCTCAACCACAGCGCCAACCAGTTCCGCATCGCCTGAGGCCGTGCCAGCCGCGCACCAGACTGCCGCGGCTGGCAACCCGGTCACAGACCCGAGCAGGCTCGCATGGCTTAACGCCCCTGCCTTCGATTATCATGGGCGGCCCTGACGAGCGGGGTTCGTCGCTCGCGATTCGTATCTGGACAGCCCCATGGAACACAGAGACGCGCTGCTCGCTCTTCGCCACTTTCTCGCCAGCCAGATTCTCGGTCAGGAAAAGCTCATCGATCGCCTGCTGATCGCCCTGCTCGCCGACGGCCACATGCTGGTCGAGGGCGCTCCCGGCCTGGCCAAGACCAAGGCGATCAAGGAGCTGGCCGAGGGCATCGAAGCCGAGTTCCACCGCATCCAGTTCACCCCCGACCTGCTGCCTGCCGACATCACCGGCACCGAGATCTATCGCCCGGAAACCGGCAGCTTCGTGTTCCAGCAGGGGCCGATCTTCCATAACCTGGTGCTCGCCGACGAGATCAACCGGGCCCCGGCCAAGGTGCAGTCGGCGCTGCTCGAGGCCATGGCCGAGCGCCAGGTATCGGTGGGCCGCAGCACCTATGACCTGTCGCCACTGTTTCTGGTCATGGCCACCCAGAACCCCATCGAGCAGGAAGGCACCTATCCCCTGCCCGAGGCCCAGCTCGACCGCTTTCTGATGCACGTGAAGATGGGTTTTCCCGACGCCAGCGTGGAACGCAAGATCCTCGCCCAGGCCCGTGGCGAAGCCCTGCACGGCGAAACCAAGCCGGATCACCGCCTCAGCCAGCAGGCGATCTTCGCCGCGCGCAAGGAAATCCTCGGCCTTTATATGGCCGATGCGGTGGAGGAATACCTGGTGCAACTGGTGATGGCCTCGCGCACCCCCGGCAAGTTCGACGCCGAGCTGGCCGAGTGGATCGCCCACGGTTCCAGCCCACGCGGCTCCATCGCCCTGGACCGCTGCGCGCGCGCCCACGCCTGGCTGGCCGGCCGCGACTTCGTCAGCCCCGAGGACATCCAGGCGGTGCTGTTCGACGTGCTGCGCCACCGCATCATCCTGTCGTTCGAGGCCGAGGCCTCGGGCGTCGACCAGGATCGCGTGGTCCAGCGCATTCTCGACGTGGTCGCGGTGGCCTGATGCTCCCGCACGCGGATAACCCTGAGCTGCAGGCGGGCATCCGTACCGATCTCAAGCAACTGATCGACATGCGCCATCGCGTGCGCGAGGTGCAACTGTTTTCCACGCCCGGCCGGCGCAGTCCGCTGATCGGCCTGCACCACTCGAAACTGCGCGGGCGCGGCGTCGACTTCGACCAGGTGCGGGTCTACCAGCCCGGCGATGACGTACGGACCATCGACTGGCGCGTCACCGCGCGGACCCAGGAGCCGCACACCAAGCTGTTCCACGAAGAGCGCGAACGGCCCATCTACCTGCTCGTCGAGCAGAGCCGCCAGCTGTTCTTCGGCTCCGGCCTGATGTTCAAGTCGGTGCTCGCCGCCCGCGCCGCGGCGCTGATCGGCTGGGCCGCCCTGGGCCACAACGACCGCATCGGCGGCCTGGTATTCGGCGGCCAGGACCACCACGAAATCAAACCGCGGCGCAGCAAGCAGAGCCTCTTGCAACTGCTCGCCCGCCTGGCCCGTGCCAACCAGGCGCTGTCCACCGATACGCCGCTGGTGCGCGACAGCTTCGGCCAGGCCCTGCGCCGTGCCCGGGAAGTGCTGCGCCCTGGCAGCCTGGTAGTGATCCTTTGCGACGAGCGCACCCTGGGCGACAGCAGCGAACAGCAGCTGATGCTCCTGGCCCGGCACACCGACCTCTTGCTGCTGCCGATTTGCGACCCGCTCGACCACGCCCTGCCCGCCTCCGGCCTGCTGCGCTTCGGCGAAGGCGATGCCCAGCTCGACGTCGACACCGAAGACGCCAACCTGCAGCACAGTTACCGCGAGCAGGCCCAGGCACGCCGCGCACGTTGGCAGCGCCTGGCGAACAAGCTCGGCGTGCCGCTGCTGTCGCTGTCCTCCGGACAGGAGCTGGTCGAGCAGTTGCACGAGCACCTCAACAACCTTCGCCCAGGTAAGTCGGCATGAACCCGCTGGACGGGCTCGAGCCGCTGATCGCACCCACCGCCATCGGCTGGTGGCCGCCGGCGCCCGGCTGGTGGTTGCTCGCCGTGCTGTTGCCCCTGCTGCTGTGGGCCGTCTGGCGCCTGGCGCCGCGGTTGCCCCGGCCACGCCGCAAGCAGGCTGTCGAACAGCCCCTCGATCCGCTGCGCGAGGCGGCCCTGCAGGAATTGCAGCGCCTGAGCAAACCCTATGACGGCGCCGCCGCCGGCCCCTGGCTGCAACAGCTCAACGGCCTGCTAAAGCGCCTGTGCCGCGAGCGCTACCCGGACAGCCACAGCCATACCTTGAGCAGCCGCGCCTGGCTGGCGTTTCTCGACAACCGTTGCCCGGCAGCCGGGCTGACGCGCTGGATGATCCTCGTCGAGGGCGCCTACAAACCGCACTGCACCCTGGACGACAAGGCCATCGATGGCCTGCACCAGGCGGTCGCCACCTGGATCCGCAAGCATGTTTGAGTTCGCCTGGCCGTGGATCTTCCTGCTCGCGCCCTTGCCCTGGCTGCTGCGCCTGTGGCTGCCGGCTGCCGACAGCGGTGAAGCGGCGCTGCAGGTGAGCTTTCTCGGCGAGCTGGAAAACCTCTCCGGGCGCCGTGCCCGCCTGCAGTTGCCGCCGTGGAAGAAGCAGGTGCATTTCGCCCTGCTATGGTTGCTGCTGCTGATCGCCGCCGCGCGCCCAGAATGGGTCGGCGAGCCCCTGCCACTGCCGGCCAGCGGGCGTGACCTGCTGATCGCCGTGGATGTATCGGGCTCCATGGATTACGCCGACATGCGCCTGGAAGACGAGGACGTCAGCCGCCTGACCCTGGTCAAGCAACTGATCGGCGAATTCATCGATGGCCGCACCGGCGACCGCGTCGGCTTGATCCTGTTCGGCAGCCAGGCCTACCTGCAGGCGCCGCTGACCTTCGACCGGCTAACGGTGCGCACCTGGCTCGACGAAGCGGTGATCGGCATTGCCGGGCAGAACACCGCCATCGGCGACGCCATCGGCCTGGCGGTCAAGCGCCTGCGCCAGCGCCCGGCCGACAGCCGCGTGCTGGTGCTGATCACCGATGGTGCCAACAATGGCGGGCAGATCGAACCGATGACCGCCGCCCGCCTGGCCGCCGAGCAAGGCGTGACCATCTACCCCATCGGCATTGGCTCCGACCCGCAGCACGCCGGCAATTTCGCCGCGTTCGGCCTGAACCCGAGCCTGGATCTGGATGAGCCGAGCCTGCGCGCCATCGCCGAACTCACCGGCGGCGAATACTTCCGTGCCCGTGATCAGCGCGAGTTGCAGAGCATCGAAGCGACCCTCGACCGCCTCGAACCGGTCGCCCAGCAACCGACCCTGGCGCGCCCGGCCCAGGCGCTGTATGCCTGGCCGCTGGCGGCTGCCCTGCTGCTGAGCCTGGCGCTGGTGATCCGCAGCCTGTGGCCACAGCTGCGCCAGCAGGCGGCAAGCGCCAAGCAACGAATGGGGCGCAAGACCTCATGAGCGATTTGCTGCCTCACCTGCTGCGCCCCTGGTGGCTGCTGTCACTGCCGGTACTGGCCTGGCTGCTGTGGTTGCTGGCGCACCGGGAAACCCGCAGCGGCCGCTGGCAGACGCTGCTGCCGCCTGCCTTTCACGCCGCGCTGCTGCGTGGCGGGCGCGGTCGCCGCAGCCGCCTGCCGCTGGTCATCCTCGCATTGGCCTGGCTGCTGACCACCCTGGCGCTGGTCGGCCCCAGCTGGCAACGCATCGAGCAGAATGACCTCAAGCCGGCCGACCCGCTGGTAGTGATGCTCGAACTGACGCCGCAGATGCTGGCCAGCGACGCCTCGCCCAACCGCCTGGCCCAGGCCCGTCGCAAGCTGCTCGACCTGCTGCAGGCGCGCGGTGACGCGCAGACCGCCATCGTGGTGTACGCCGGCAGCGCCCACACCCTGGTGCCGCTGTCCGATGACCTGGGCACCAGCCGCAATCTGCTCGAAGCGCTCAAGCCCTCGATCATGCCCGAACCCGGCAAGCGCGCCGACCTGGCGGTGGCCAAGGCGCTCGAGTTGCTCAAGGGCGGCGCCCAGGGCCAGGGGCGCCTGCTGTTGATCACCAGCAGCCTGGACGACGGCGAGCGCAGCGCCATCGCCAGGCTGCTCGGCAACCGCGGCGAGCGCCTGCGCATCCTTGGCGTGGGCAGCAGCGAGGGCGCGCCGATCGTCCAGGAAGACGGCACCTTCATGAGGGACGAGCAAGGTGCCATCCTCATGCCGCGCCTGGATGTCAGCGGTCTGCGGCAGTTCGCGACAAGTCTCAAGGGGCAGTACCGCAGCGTCAGCCTCGACGATCGCGACCTGCGCAGCCTAGGTCTGCTCGACGGCCCGTCGCAACTGCGCGACAACGGCCACAAGACGCAACTGCGCAACTGGGCCGACCAGGGTTACTGGCTGCTCCTGCCGCTGTTGCTGCTGGCCGCCTGCGCTGGGCGCCGTGGCTGGCTGCTGTGCCTGCCGCTGCTGCTACTCGGCACACCGCAGACCGGCATGGCCATGAGCTTCGACGACCTCTGGCTGCGCACCGACCAGCAGGGCCAGCGCCTGCTCGAAGCCGGGCGCCCCAAGGAGGCCGCCGAGCGCTTCGAGGATCCGCACTGGCGCGGCCTGGCGCTCTACGAAGCGGGCGACTACGCGGCGGCGGCCGAACAGTTCGCCAAGGACGATAGCGCACCCTCGCTCTATAACCGCGGCAACGCCCTGGCCCGCAGCAACGAGCTGGAAGCGGCCATAGATGCCTACGAACGGGCCCTGGAAATCGACCCGCAGCTGCAGCAGGCGGCCAAGAACAAGGCCCTGGTCGAGGAGCTGCTGCGCCAGCGCCAACAGCAGGCCGAGCAGCCGGATGGCGACGAGGATCAGCAGCCCGAAGACAAGCCTGATGGGCAGCAGCCACCCGGCCAATCCTCGGCCGCAAGTGAAGACCAGCAGAAAGGCCAGGGCCAGCCGTCAACTGCCCAGGAGCAGCAGCCTCCCGAGCAGGATCAGCCGCAACCGGACCCAGCCGGCGAAGGTGAACCTGCGGACAAGGCCGAGCCGGCGCAGAACGCGCCACCTGAAAAAGCGGCACCCGAAGCTGATACGCCGCTCGATGGCGAGCGGCGCCAGGCTCTGGAACAATGGCTGCGGCAGATTCCCGATGACCCGGGCGAATTGCTGCGCCGCAAGTTCTGGTATGAACAGCAACAGCGTCAGGAACAACTCCGATGACCCGCCTGCTCTGCACCCTGCTTTTCTGTTTGCTGGCATGGCAGGCCAGCGCGCAGGACTTTACCGCCAGCGTCGACCGCAGCCGGCTGAAGCTGGGCGAAAGCCTCGACCTGACCCTCGAATCGACGGATGCCACCGAGTTCGGCAAGCCCGACCTGACGCCGCTCGACGAGCTGTTCGACGTGCTGGGTACGCGCCAGGTCAACCGCCTCACCACCCTGGACGGCCAGGCGCGCGCCAGCACCCGCTGGATCGTCACCCTGCGTCCGCGGCACAGTGGTTATGTGGTGGTGCCGCCGCTGCGCCTGGGTGATTCGCAGAGCCAGCCCGTCAGCCTGCACGTGGTGGAATCGGCCAGCCAGAGCGCGGACGAGCAGATGGCCCCGGTGTTCATCGACGCCAGCCTGGATCATGAGACTGTCTACGTGCAGGCGCAGAGCGTGCTGACCCTGCGCATCTATCACTCGGTGTCGCTGTACGACGACAGCAGCCTCACGCCGCTGGAAATCGCCGACGCGCGGGTCGAATCCCTGGGTGATCCGCGCACCTACGAGCAGGACATCGGCGGCGTGCGCCACGGCGTGATCGAGCTGCGCTACGCCATCTTCCCGCAGAAGAGTGGCCAGCTGACCATCCCCAGCCAGGTATTCAGCGCCACCCTGGCCGACCGCAGCAGCCGCAACGGCTACACGCCGTTCGGCCCGCGCCCCGGCAAGGTCACCCGGGTGCGCTCCCCGGAAATCCCCCTGACGGTCAAGGCCAAGCCGGCCGACTACCCGGCCGATGCGCCCTGGCTGCCGGCCCGCGCCCTCAGCCTGGCCGAGGCCTGGAGCCCGGAGCCTGGCAAGATCAAGGTCGGCGATTCGCTGACCCGCAGCCTGATGCTCAAGGCCGACGGGCTGTCCAGCGCCCAGCTGCCGCCGTTGCCGGCCACAGACGTGGAAGGCCTCAGGCGCTACCCGGATCAGCCGCAGCTGACCAACGAGAGCAGCGAGCGCGGCGTGATCGGCAGCCGTGAAGAGCGCGAGGCGCTGGTCGCCAGCAAGGCCGGCACTCTGGAGCTGCCGGCTGTGGACCTGGTGTGGTGGAACACCCACGAGGATCGCCTGGAGCACAGCAGCCTGCCGGCACGCACCCTGACGGTGGCCGCCGACCCGGCGCTAAGCGTCGATCAGCCAGTGGAAACCCGCCCACGCTCGAGCAGCACCGATGAGGTACTGCTGTGGCCCTGGCAGCTGAGCACCGTGCTGTTGGCGCTGACCACCCTGCTCGGCTTTGGCCTCTGGTGGCATGCGCGCAGCCAGCCGGCTGTGCAACGCAGTGCCCAGGTCGGCCCCAGCCCGCGCACCCTGCTTGACGACCTCAAGCGCGCCTGTCTGGCCAATGACAGCCAAGCCACTCGCCAGGCGTTGGATGCCTGGGCTCGCCAGCAACCGGAAACCCTGGCCGATATGGCGGCACGCTTCGCGCCCCTGTCCGAAGCCATGGATGGCCTCAACGGCGCGCTGTACAGTGAGGCCGGCCAGCACTGGCAAGGCAAGCAACTGTGGCAGGCCATCGGCGAACTGCCACCGGCCGAGAAAACCCAGGAAAATGGCGGGGAAGCCAGCGGGCTGCCACCGCTGTATCCGCGCTAAGACAGGAGCAACCATGGACGCTCGTCCCGCCGCCCCCAGTTTCTGGCGTGACCCCGCCCTGGCCTTTATCGAGCTGCGCTCCATCGAGGATGGCCGCCAGGTTTGCTACGGGCGGCACAGCCATGCGTTCTTTTCCATCGGCGCGATCACCGGGGGCCAGAGCACCTACAGCAACCGCGAGGTGGACTGCCAGGTGAGCCAGGGCACCGTGGTGCTGATGAACCCCGGCGACGTGCACGCCTGCAACCCCATCGACGGCGAGCCCTGGTCTTATCTCATGTGCTACGTCGACCCGCAGTGGCTGGGCGAGCTGCAGCACGCCCGGGGCTTTACCGACGCGCCTGCGTTCCAGCGCTTCGCCGATATCGCCAGTGATGATGCCGAGCTGTATCAGGGCCTGCTGGCATTGCGGCGCAGCCTGCTCGATCCCTTGGTAAGCACCGCCGACAAGCGTGCCCAAGCCGAGGCATTCTTCGGCCTGACGCTGCAGCAGCTGGCTCTCGAAGGCGAGCGTGACGACAGCCTGAATCCGCGCCTGGAACTGGCCGCCGAGCTGATCCAGCAACACTGCGGCGAGCCGCTGCGGCTGGACACCCTGTGCGAGGCAGCGCAGCTGTCGCCGTCACAATTGATTCGCGGCTTCAAACAACGCTACGGCCTGACGCCCCACGCCTACCTGCTCAACCGCCGCATCCAGTTCGCCCACGCCCTCCTGAAAAGCGGCGCGGCCCTGGCCGAAGTCGCCCAGGAAGCCGGCTTCGCCGACCAGGCACACTTCCAGCGCACCTTCAAACAACTCCTCGCCGCCACCCCCGGCCAATACCGCGGCTAGCCAGCTCCGACGCTGTAGCTCGCAGGGCGAACCGGAGCGCCGGCCGCTCGTAGCGAAGCGAACAGTCCGCCAACTGATGCCGATCCTCAAACCATGGCAACGGCGTACTGCTTCGCGAGTACGCCCTACCGTGCTCCAAGAACCTGCTCATGATCTTTCAGCCTAGGTTCGTCGATTTTGGTAGCTAAGTGGCGAAAGCGGCCGGTTGCTCTCATAGGATTGACTGGTTATTACCTGTGGGAGCGGGCCATGCCCGCGAAAAAAAATCGCGGGCATGGACTGGGCGCCGCCCGTACCCACAATGAGTACAGTGTTGCTTGCGCACTCAGCTCGTAGGGCGGACTCAGAAGCGAAGCGAACAGCCCGCCAATTCATGCCGATCCTGACACCGCCACAACGGCGTACTGCTTCGCGAGTACGCCCTACCGTGCTGTTCGCGATCTCGTGGGAGGGGCTTTAGCCCCGAGCTCTTTGTTTGCCTTATAAAAACTCGAGGCTAAAGCCTCTCCCACGGGTGAAAGTCGGTTTCCGCCTTGTAGTTGCAGCTTCACGAGCATAAAGACCGCGAACAGGCTTTACGGGCTTACCCCAACACCAGATACCCCGCACTGGCCACCAGCAACCCCGCCAGCACCCGATTGAAAACCCGCACCCGATGCGGCGCCTGCAGATACGGCTGCAAACAGACACCGGCAATAGCCCAGCAAGCCAGCGACAGGTAGCAAACCACGCAATAGATCGCCGCGAACTGCACCACCAACCCGATATCGCCATCAGCCGCGAAGGCCCCCATGCCAGCAATCGCCGCCAACCACGCCTTGGGGTTGAGCCATTGCATCAAAGCCCCGCCAGTAAAAGACGCAACCGCCCCACCTTCAGCGCTGTTCAACGCACCGTTATCGACCGCCAACCGAAAGGCCAGATACAGCAGAAACGCCACGCCAGCCCACTGAATCGTTGCCGTCAGCCAGGGCAGCAGCACCAACACCTGATGCAGCCCCAGTCCGATCAACACCAGCAGCAACGTAAAGCCCAGGGTCGCCCCAGCGACATGCCCCATGGCCACCCGCAGGCCATGGCGGGCCCCCGCGCTCAGCGACACCAGATTGACCGGCCCGGGTGAAATGGAAGCAGCCAGCGCGAACGCCGCCATGGACAGATACAGACTCATCATCACGCCTACCTCACTGCTGATCGAGTGAGGCACGTTACGCAGCGCCAATGCGGGCGTATTGAAGAAAATTCGCACGTTCTGAAACGGAAAACTGATCAACTCCGAGGCTGGCCGCGGAGACGACAGATCCGGTCGGCTAGAGGGAATAAGGACAGATTTATTTTTAGATCAGTGGCGATGCACGACGTACATAAATAAATCTGCCCCCTTTTTCGATAGCCTTTGATTAGGCCGGTTTAAATTAAGTCTTTTAAAGGTGGTGGGCCATACAGTTCCACTTCCCACGCCTCGTAAGGTGGCTCAACTTTGAACATAGGATCACAATATGCCCTTAAATAATCAGTTGCTCTTTTTTCGGCATACTTTGAATTTAGAACATTACCGTTTTCGTCTAGCTCGATGACGTTTGCATATATTGCAAATACTTGCTCAATTGCACTCGGCTCTTCGCCATAAAGCTCAAGGTAATTCACACCCACTAACGTATTTTGCGTACCGCTTGCCATGAAGTAAGCAAACGTTCTTAATGCGCCACTAAAGCTGTTGCTCAATTTCATTACGTGCACACCCTACAATTTTTAGTAGCTATAACAGTGATTCAGAAAAGGGGACAGATTTATTTTACACCAGCAGCACAGTGCCAGAAATAAATCTGTCCCCTTTTACCTGGTCCCCTTTTACCTGTTAGAGAGCATGACGCCGCGACCTCAGCAGGTGGATACAAATTAGCATTGGAATGACTACACCAATAGCGGTGTTGACGCTCATTATGCCGATTGCGCCTGCAATACTTATGGTGAAGGGCTGCCCGACTATGCCGATGTATAGGTAGTACCACAAGCTTGTTATTGGGTACGCCGCGAAGAACATAACGCCAGCCGCGGGGGCAAAGCAAAGCCAAACGAGCTTGTTCCCGAGCCTATAGTTTGCAACTGCGAGCGCAAAATACAGTGTTGTTACTACAAGAGCTATTAGCGCTCTGCCTATATACCCTTGATAAAGCCAATTGCCTGATACCAGTAGCAAGGCAGCGCACCAGAAGGCTTGGTGGTAAAGCGCTGCCCTTGTGCTTTTAGTGCGGACATCCGATGGCACTAGAATGGCCTCTAACGTGTGGTTAAGGGGCCGGCTTTAGCCGGTCCCGATTGAGCGAAGCGAACGGCTTGAACCAATTGTTATACGCGAGGCACGAAATTCCAGTTGCGTACCTCTGTTTTTCTATTTCTGACATCTATGTCGTTGATGCTTGAATAAAGCTCAGGTTCTAGATTGCATTGACCGTTAACTATTGTGTAGCAATGAATTTCTGCCTTCTTTCCGTTGGCGGCTATCCAGTTTTCAGCATGTGCATGTGCAAATTTTATGCTATCTGTTAAGCCGGAAAGAGTATGGTCTGCTTCCACATTTCAAGAATAAGGGGACAGATTTATTTTTAGACCAGTGGCGCTGTGCCGTAAATAAATCTGTCCCCTTTTCCACCACTTGTGGGGAGAGACCACATACGCATGTTAGGTGGCATTTTCAAAGTGGTTTTCTTTGATGCGCCTTATAGATATCCAGAAATTATCCGGTGGTTCAGGTAGATTTGTAGTTGTTGGTGATTCTTGCCACAAATCATCTTCGGCGTAGGATGTGTACTCAAAAACAAAGTCGTGACTCTTACCGATTACATAGATGGGGTATGGCGTGTCGAGATTATAGTGAATTGAGTAAACGGTAAATCTTGCGCCGGCTTTGTTGCTTTCATCGTGCGCCCCCCAAAAATCAGGAAGCAAATACCGTGACAATTCCTCCGCAAAGAAAACTGCATTATCGATATCGCTCCACGCAGCCTCAACGGTCACCTGTGCCCTCGAAAGGTATAGTTTAGGAGACTCATCTTTTGGATGCTGCACGTAGATAAGTCTTTTCCCAAATTGATATTCACACTGCGATATTGAAGAAGAAACATCCCAGTGGCCGAGCATTGGCTTTGATGTTAGGTCAATGACCATGTTTGTAAGACACCTAACGTTTGGTTAAGGGGCAGGCTTTAGCCCGTCCCAGTGAGCGAAGCGAACGGTTTGAACCAGTTGTTACACACGCTATCCGTGGTCAACAACGGTGCGCCGCATGAAGAAAATAACTAGCAGTGATGTGTACGACGAAATGAGAGGGCCGTAGCCGGAAATTATTGCAGAGAATGGGTTTTCCATCATTTCTTGAATTGACCTATGGATGCCGAATATCTTCGTAAGCATTAGCAAACCAATGGTGCCAGCTAAAACCCCTATGTATATGTGGAGTGGTGCTCCGAATTGAGTATACTCATCCATTTTTAGCGTTATGCACCACGAGCAATAAAGTCCGTATCCAGCGAGTGGTATGAATAAAATTAACCCAGGCGCTTCGGGTATTCCCAGAAATAGATATAGCGAAGCGGGGATGTACGTTAAGGTTGCTGGGACAATTAGTGCCATGGATAAAATGAACAATATCCAAGCTGCAACTGGCCTTAATGTATTCCTTGCCACTACATAGCTCCTGAGTGTGGGCTGCGTATAACATTGATTAAACAGAATTCTGCGTTAACACAATAGTAAAGCGCCCTGTATAAGCGCGCCCCACACGTATCCGCACAAATCAAACTCCATGTCAATCAACAACTTATCCACCTATGGAACGGCCGCACCTGTATTCGCCTGACTTCCGCATTTTCACGGCCATCACTGCCCTATAAAAATCAGCCCCACCGTGCAGTAGCAAAACGACCTCCACGGCATACAAATGCCGTAGAGGTCGCGCCTTTTATAGAGTCAACCCGTCAGTGCGCCAGCAACGAACCGCCCTTCTTGCCCGCCAGCTTCTCGGGCTTGATCAGGAAGTGCGCCAGCGCCGGCAGCAGCCACAGCGCGCCGAACATGTTGACGATAAACATGAAGGTCAGCATCAGGCCCATGTCGGCCTGGAACTTGATCGCCGAGAACATCCAGGTCGCCACGCCTATGGCCAGGCACAGGCCGGTGAACAGTACGGCCTTACCGGTGGAGCGCAGCGTCTGGTAGTAGGCTTCCTGCAGTGGCAGGCCGGCGCGCAGGAAGGTTTCCAGGCGGCTGTAGATGTAGATGCCGTAGTCCACGCCGATACCGACGCCCAGGGCGATCACCGGCAGGGTCGCGACCTTCACGCCGATGCCCAGGAAGGCCATCAGCGCGTTGCCGAGGATCGAGGTGAGGATCAGCGGCAGCACGATACACACGGTCGCGGCGAACGAGCGGAAGGTGATCATGCACATGACGCCGACGCACAGGTACACCAGCACCAGAATCAGTAGCTCGGAGGTACTGATCACCTCGTTGGTCGCTGCCTCGATACCGGCATTACCGGCGGCCAGCAGGAACTCCACCTTGTCGGACTCATGCTCGGCAACGAAGCCCTCGACCGCCTTCACCGCGTGCTTGAGGGTTTCCGCCTTGTGGTCTTCGAGGAACACCAGCACCGGCGCCACCGAGCAGTCGGCGTTGTACAGGCCGTCGGCGCGGGCGATGGAGTTGTTGAGCACGTCGGGGTTACGCGATAGGGTTTCCCACTTCAGGTTGCCCTCGTTCATGCCCTTGATCACCTGGCGCGACACGCTGACCATGGAGATCGCCGATTGCACGCCTGGCGTGTTGTCCATGGTCCACATCAGCTCGTCCATGGCGGCCATGGCTTCATAGGTGGAGCAGCCTTCCGGCGCGGTCTTGACCATGACCACCAGCACGTCGGAGCTGGTCGAGTAGTTGCGGATCACGAAGTCGTTGTCGAGGTTGTAGCGCGAGTCCGGGCGTAGCTCCGGGGCGCCCTGATCGAGGTCGCCGACCTGCAGGTACTGGTGCTGGTACCAGAAACCGCCCACGGCAGCGACCAATGCCAGGCTCACGGAAATCGGCGCTACCTTGGCACTGGCGAAGTTGGACAACCGCCGCCAGAACGGGTGTTCGCTCACCGCGTCGCGCTTGCTCCGATCCACGGCCTTCTTGCTGATGCCGATGTAGGAAATCGCCACCGGCAGCAGGATCAGGTTGGTGAACACGATCACCGCTACACCGATGGAGGCGCCGATGGCCAGTTCGCGAATCACCCCGATATCGATCAGCAGCAGGGTGATGAAGCCCACGGCGTCGGCGAGGATGGCGATCATCCCCGGCAGGAACAGCTGGCGGAAGGTCAGCCGCGCGGCCATCAGCGGCGTGTCCGCCGCGCTGGACTGCAGGGCGATGCCATTGATCTTCTGCACGCCATGGGAAATGCCGATGGCGAAGATCAAAAACGGCACCAGCATGGAGTAAGGGTCGATACCGAAGCCCACCGTGTGCATCAGGCCCAGTTGCCAGCCCACCGCCACCAGGGTGGTGATCACCACGGCGATGGTGCTGCGGATGCACCAGGTGAACCAGTACAGCAGCACGAAGGTGATCAGCAGCGCCACGCCGAAGAACAGCGCGACCATCATCAGACCATCGATCAGGTCACCGACCTTCTTGGCGAAACCGATGATGTGGATCTGCACGTCCGGGTTCTGCGCCTGGTACTTGTTGCGGATCTTCTCTTCGAGCTGGTGGGAGAACTGCTGGTAGTCGAGCTTGATCAGCCGGCCCTGGTCTTCAGGGTCCGGGTAGGACTCGAGCAGCGGCACGTCGATAATGCTGGACTTGAAGTTGTTGGCCACCAGGCGACCAATCTGCCCGGACTTGAGCACGTTGCCGCGCAGCTCTTCGAGGCTCTGCGCGCTGCCGTCGTAGGTCTGCGGAATCACCTCGCCACCGGCGAAGCCTTCCTCGGTCACTTCGGTCCAGCGCACGCTGGGGCTCCACAGCGACTTCAGTCCCGAGCGATCGACGCCGGGGATGTAGAACACCTCGTCGTGGATCTGGCGCAGGGTCTCCATGTAGGACTGGCTGAAGATGTCGCCATCCTTGGCCTCCACGGCAATCCGCACGGTATTGCCGAGGTTCGCCAGGTCGTTGCGGTGCTCCATCATGTTCTGGATGAACGGATGGCTCAGCGGGATCATCTTCTCGAAGCTGGTCGAGGGGCGCACCTGGGTGGCCTGGAAGAACAGGAAGACGCTGACCAGCAAGCAGATCAGGATCACTGCCGGTCGGTTATTGAAGATCAGGCGCTCCAGCAAGCTGGCCTTGTCTTGATCAAGGTTACTCATCGAACACTACCCCAGCTTGTTATTGTTGGCCTGGATTGGCACCGGTCTCGGTGGTCAGGCGTACACCGCCCTGCCCGACCAGCACCAATTTGCCGTCTGCCCCGGCGGTAACGCCCGCCACCGATAAACGATCCGGGCGGTTGAACACGCTGAAGCTGTTGCCGTGATCGGTACTGCGCAACACGCTGCCGCCGTGGCCCACCACCACGATGCTGCCATCGTTCAAGGTGGCCGCACTGGCCAGGCCGAACTCCAGGTCGCCACCACCGGCGGTGGTCAGCGGAACCTGCTGCCAGGTATCGCCCGCATCCGTGGAACGGAACAGGTGGCCGCGCAGGCCGAATACCAGCAGGCCATTGGCCTCGCCACTGCCGATCACGCCGAACAGCGAGCCCTGATAAGGCCCCTCCAGGGTTTCCCAGCTTTGCCCCTCATCGATGGAACGGAACAGAGCGCCCGCTTCGCCGACGATGAACAGACCAGCGCCCGGCACATCGGCGATGGCGTTGAGGTGATAGGTGTCTTCGTTGTCGAGGCGGTCGCTGACGTCGTCCCAGGTGGCGCCGCCATCATTGGTTTGCAGCAACGCACCGTAGGCGCCGATGGCAAAACCGTGCTGCGCATCCTTGAACCACAGGTCGAGCAGCGGCGCTTCGCGCTGCAGGTCTTCGAACTGTTTGCTCCAGGTCGCGCCGCCGTCGCTACTCGCCAGGATCAGCGCATCGTGGCCGACCGCCCAGCCATGCTGGTCATCAACGAAGTACACGGCGGTGAGCATCTGCCGGGTCGGCACCTTGGCCTGGGTCCAGTTGCCGCCGTCATCGTCGGAGTACAGCACGTGGCCGCGCTCACCGACCGCCACCAAGCGCTTGCCGGCATGGGCGACGTCGAGCAGAAGGCTGGAGACGGCGCGGCTCGACGGCACCGAGAAGGTCGCCGCATCGGCGGCCTGTGCCTGGACGAGCGGCGCGGCGGCCACCAGCAGCGAACACAGCGCCAATGCCCGCAGCATGGGCCGGGCGATCTTACCGCTTCGGGTGCGCCGCACGATGGGCTCACTCATACACAACTCCCCCTTGTTCTTGTTATATCCGGCGCCTGGGCGGCGCCGCCTATGCTAGCGGCCTTTATGCATCATGGTAGCCGCCACGATCTGCTGTTTTGTAAGAAAAAGCCCGTGTTATCGACCGCGCGAATGCCGGCCACACAACAGGCGGGCCTTCCCTGCTATCGGGTGCCGCGACGACGCAGCGCCGCCGGCGTGAAATAGCCATCATCGGCAGTCGGCTGGCTGAAGTCGATGGTATTGGCTTCCTCGTTGTCCAGGTTCTGCACGTGGTAGCGGCGTGCCTGCAGGTCGTGAAACACGTCCAGAGCAGACCAGGTGGTCGGCAGTTCGTAGTAGTTCTTCAGGTACGCCATCGACACACGCCACAGTTCACCGCGACCATCGTACTGATCGACCACAGCGGCCTGCCAGCTGTCTTCGTCCAGGAACAGGGTACGCTTGGAATAGATATGCCGGGCGCCAGTCTTGAGCGTACCCTCCACCACCCACACGCGGTGCAGCTCGTAGCGCGTGTAGGCCGGGTTGAGATGGCCGACCTGCAGCAGGTCCTTGTATTTCACCTCTGGGCTGGTGAGCTTGTAGCTGTTGTAGGGAATGTAGATCTCGCGCTTGCCGAGCAGCTTCCAGTCGTAACGATCCGGGGCGCCGTTGAACATGTCGGTGTCATCGGCAGTGCGCAGGCCGTCGGCTGCCGAGATCGGCGTGTCGTACGCCAGGTTCGGCGCACGTCGCACACGGCGCTGGCCGGCGTTGTAGCCCCAGGCCTGGCGTGGCTCCTTGACCTGATCCAGGGTCTCGTGCACCAGCACCGCGCCCCCGGCCAGACGTGCCGGGCTGCGGGTGAACGACAGGTAGTAGAACAGGACGTTGTTCAGGTCGGCGTAGCTGCCTTTCGGGTCGTAGAACTTGAACAGCGCTTCCTGCTGCGAGGTAACCAGCGAATAGGAGCCGTTGCGCTGCACCGCCACTTCCGAGGCGCGGCGCACCACGTAGGTGCCGCGGTAGCGGGCGATGTGGTTCCACAGGGCCTCGACGCCACTTTGCGGGATGGGGAACGGGATGCCGCCATAGGCGTCGGCAAAGCCGTTGCCGCCGTCCAGCAGCTTGGCGCTGACGGCGTTCTTCGCGGTGTTGTCATACACCCACTGCGGCGCCGAGCCGGAGCGGCGGCTGGGGTAGACCGGCATCTGGAAGCTGTCCGGGTAGCTCTCGAACAACGCCACCTGCCCCGGCGTCAGCTGATCGCGGTACTGGGCCAGGTTGGCGCGGGTGATGGTGAACAGCGGCTTGTCGCCGGCGAACGGGTCGATGTGGTGGGTGCCCGAGCCCTTGTACCCGGCTGGCGCCTGGGTGATGCCACCGGTCCACGGGGGAATGCTGCCGGCAGCGTTGCCAGCTTTTTCAGCGCCCAGCGGCGTCAGGCTGCTGCCGAGTTTGGCGGCGTCCTGCGGCGCGACGGCCGCCATGCTGTTGCCAGCCAGCAGCACCAGCGCGACGGCGACACCCTTGATGTTCAGCATGCTGTTTCCCCGTGATCAGAAGGAGTATTTGACGTTGACGCCGATGTTGTCGCGGTCTCGCACGGCGTTGTTGTTGCCACCACCGGAAAACTCGGTGTACTGCAGCTCGGCTTCCAGGCTGTTCATGTACGCCGCCTTCATGCCGAGGGTGTAGGCCTTGCGGCCCTCGATGAAATTGCCGGTCTGGTAGGAGTTGCCCTCGAAATCATCCTTGTAGACGACGAAGGGCGACAGGTTGACCCCAGCCATCACATCGTTCCAGGTGCCGGACAGCACCAGGGTGTAGCCATAGGCATTCCTGTCTACCTGGTAGCTGCGCCCATAACCGAAGGTGTAGGACGAATCGCCGCGCCCCGAGTAATACCGCGTCGAGCCATCGAACGCGGTGTACTTCAGGTCGCTGCCGCGCAGGTGCTCGGAGGCCAGTTCGGCCACCCCGGTCAGGGCATCGAAGCCCAGCGACGGGCCGAAGTTGTAGATGCTGCCCAGCGAGGCGTTGTAGGCCTCGACACGCTCGTAGTTGTGGATGGCATCACCGAGCTGCAAAGCCTGACCGCCTATGTTGCCTTGCTGGCCCTGTACCAGTCGCGGTGCCTGGCGCAGCAGATCGCCGAGCAGGTCGTTGGTCGCGGCAACCCCGATAGGCAGGTTTGGCCGGTAAGCCAGCTCACCGAACAGCGAGGCATCGCCCAGAGTGGTGTTGAAGCTGACGCCGTACATGCGGATGTTCTCGACGTACTCGCGACGGGCATTGACCTGGTTGGCCGCATCGACGGTCGCCGCCCCGTTGACCAGCCCCAGCAGCGTCTGCGCCGGTACGCTGCCGGCACCTGCGGCGCTGAGCAGGGAGGCGTAGTCGGCGAAACCACCGCCACTGGCAACGCGGCTAACGGCATCCAGATCCAGGCCGGAAAAGCCATCCAGATCGGCGTAGAGCGTCGGCTCCTTGGCGTGATAGTTGATGAAGTAGAAACCGAACTCGGTGGCGTTCAGCTGTTCGGCGATATAACGAAAGGCAACGCCGAACTGCCCGTCATCCTTGGCATTGAGATCGGAGCCGATGCTGGCGACCTTGAAATAGCCGTTGCTGTCGAGATAGTCGCTACCCTGCAGCCCGCCAACGCCAAGGCCACTCAAGGCGTTGTAGGTGTTCTGGAACGCCGCACTGCCCAAGGCTGCATTGCGGCTGTAGGCCGTATGGCCGCCCTCGGCGAACAGATCGGTCTCGGAGAAATAGCTGCCCACCGGATCGATGGCGGTCTCCTTCCAGTTGAACTGGTAGAAGGTTTCCATCGACAGGTTGTCGGTCAGGCCGATATTGAAGCTGACCGCCTCGACGGGAATCAGCACTTCCTTGATCTCGGCGCCAGGCAGTCGGAAACGTGCACCGTCCACCGGGTTGCTGGAATTCACCCCGCCGCGATAGAACAGGCCCTCGCCCCAATTGAACACCTGGCGCCCCAAGCGCGCACTGACCGGGTGCTCGGCGATATCCCAGTTGCCATAGACGTAGGCGTCGAGAATCTGCGCATCACGCCCGGCGGCGTGCCGCGTGTCACGGGTGAAGCGGTCATCGTCGGGGCTGTTCTGGCTGGGCTGGGCGCTGCGGTTGCCGCTGTAGAAGTCGTTGCGCTTGTCCATGATCTGCGTGTCATAGAACGCCGTGCCGCGCACGAACAACCCATAGTTCTGGTAATTCATCTCCAGGTCGGAGGTGATCTTGAACACTTCCGAGGCCAGGCCTGTATCGAAGTTGCGATTGCCGTCGTTGAGGTTGACGTCGTCGTTGTCCTTGCTCTGCCCCTGCACACGCCACAGCTGCCCGTAGGACACCGTGGTGTCCAGCGAGCCACTGACCTCGTTATCGGCGAAGCTGAATTCCACCGCCTGCACGGGCGCGGCAGCCAGCAGCGGCAACATGCCCGCCAGGGCAAAACCGGCCTTCGCCCGCTGGGCCTGCTCAAGGGATTTGATACGCATTGAATCGCTACTCCGCAGACAGTCAGTCATTGTTCGTTGTGGCCCATTTTCCGATGGGCCTGGCGAGATACCGTTGATGACCTTGGACTGGCTGGCGTCACTGCCTTGTGCAGTGCAACCTTGGTGCCAATTCAAACGATCGTATTAGCCGAAAGTGCTTTTCTAGAGCAGCTCCGTAGCGTCTGTTTGTGACTGATCGGCCACTGATCAGCAGCAGCCCGATATCGACCCAGAATCGCTCAAAAGAGCTTTCAACAAGCTGTCGAAGCACCTGACCACCGGTAAAAAAACCGGCTAAATGCCAGCATCACGCAAGCGGTCGCGATATTAAGTGTGTCCCTGGGCGCAGCGGAAGCTTTTCATTCCCTGAGGTAACAGAAAATTGTTACCACGCAAGCCGCTGGTAACAACGCAAGAGGCATCTCGGTGGGCCGATGGCGTCCAGAACGGACGCCGGAGGGACATGCAGCAGTTGCCCGGAGCGGCATACGCCGCTCCGGGGTTCGGCCTCAGGCCAGGCTCTTGCTGACCACTTCGTAAACGTCGGGCGACAGTTCACCGGAAGCGAGAATGCGCTCCAGCTCGCCCTTCATCAGCGCCTGGCGCTCGGCGCCGTATTTGCGCCAGCGGGTAAGCGGCGCCAGCAGGCGCGAGGCGATCTGCGGGTTCAGCGCGTTGAGCACGATCACCTGGTCAGCCAGGAAGCGATAACCGCTGCCGTCGATGGCATGGAAGTTCACCAGGTTCTGCCCGGCGAACGCGCTGATCAATGCGCGCACCTTGTTGGGGTTCTTCAGGGTGAACGCCGGGTGCTCCATCAGCGCCTGCACGCGGGCCAGGCCGCCCGGCAAGGTGCTGGCGGCCTGCACGCTGAACCATTGATCCATGACCAGAGCGTTGTCCTTGAATTGCTCGGCGAAGGCGGCCAGCGCCTTGCTGCGCTCGGCCTCGAAAGGCGAGTTGACCAGCACTGCCAGAGCGGTCAGGCGCTCGGTCATGTTGTCGCTGGTCTCGAACTGGTCGAGCGCCGCGGCCAGCACTTCAGGCTTGTCACCGAGCATCAGGTACGACAGCGCGATGTTCTGCAGCGCACGGCGGGCGAAGTGCTCGGCCTCGGCCACGTACGGCGTGTTGCGCGACACCTCGCGGTTGGCCTGATAACGCTGCCACAGCGGCTCGAACAGGGCGTCGGTCAACTGCTGACGGGCGAACTCGCGAGCGCCATGGATGGCATCGACGTCAGCCACGTCGCTGATTTCGGTGAGGTAGGCCTCGCCCGGCAGCGAGAGCATTTCGGCGACCATGGCCTGATCCAGCGAATCGTCCTGCAGCGAGGTGCGCAGCGCGCTGACCAGGCGCCCATCGAGCACCAGCTTCTCGCCGCGCTGGTGCTGGCCGATCAGCTCCTGCAGCACCTGCACGCTAAGCTGCTGGCCAGCCTCCCAGCGGTTGAAACCATCGCTGTCGTGCTGCATCAGGAACATCAGCTGGTCGCGGTCGTAGGCGAAGCTGAGCTTGACCGGCGCGCTGAAGCCGCGCAGCAACGACGGCAACGGCTTCTCGGCGATATCCACGAAGGTGAACGACTGCTGAGCCTCGGTCACCGACAGCACGCGGTTGCTGCCCACTGCAGCGGCTTCGCCCTGCAGGCGCAGCGGCAGGTCGTTGCCCTGCCCGTCCAGCAGGCCCAGCTCTACCGGAATCACGAACGGCAGCTTGCTGCTCTCGCTCTGCCCCGGCGTGGCCGGGCAGCTCTGGGTGAAGGTCAGGGTGTAGGTTTTCGCGGCAGCATCGTAGCGCTCGCTGACCGCCAGGCGCGGGGTGCCGGCCTGGGTGTACCAGCGCTTGAACTGGGTCAGGTCGACGCCGCTGGCATCTTCCATGGCCTTGACGAAATCGTCGCAGGTCACCGCCTGGCCATCGTGGCGCTCGAAGTACAGGTCCGAGCCCTTGCGGAACGCTTCGGCGCCCAGCAGGGTGTGGATCATGCGCAGCACTTCGGCGCCCTTCTCGTAGATGGTCAGGGTGTAGAAGTTGGAGATTTCCATGTACGCGTCAGGGCGCACCGGGTGGGCCATGGGGCCGGCGTCCTCGGCGAACTGGTGGGTGCGCAGGTAGGCGACGTCCTGGATGCGCTTGACCGTCGGCGAGTTCATGTCCGCCGAGAAGGCCGCGTCACGGAATACCGTGAAGCCTTCCTTGAGCGACAGCTGGAACCAGTCGCGGCAGGTCACCCGGTTGCCCGACCAGTTGTGGAAGTATTCGTGGGCGACGATCGCCTCGACGCGCTGGTGGGCGGCATCGGTAGCGGTTTCCGCGCGGGCCAGCACGGCGCTGGAGTTGAAGATGTTGAGGCCCTTGTTCTCCATGGCGCCCATGTTGAAATCGTTGACCGCGACGATCATGAAGATGTCCAAGTCGTACTCGCGGCCATACACCTCTTCGTCCCACTTCATGGACTTCTTCAGGCTGTCCATGGCGTGCTGCACCTTGTCGATGTTTTCCGGCTCGACGTAGATGCGCAGGGTCACTTCACGGCTGCTCATGGTGGTGAATTTGTCTTCCACGCACCACAGGTCACCGGCGACCAGGGCGAACAGGTAGGCGGGCTTCTTGAACGGGTCTTCCCAGGTTGCCCAGTGGCGGCCATCGTCCTCCTCGCCACTGGCGATCGGGTTGCCGTTGGAAAGCAGGATCGGATACTTCTGCTTGTCGCCGCTGAGCGTGGTGGTGAAGCTGCTCATCACGTCCGGGCGGTCGAGGTAATAGGTGATCTTGCGAAAGCCCTCGGCCTCGCACTGGGTGCAGAACATGCCGCTGGACTTGTACAGGCCTTCCAGCGCGGTGTTGCTTTCCGGGTGGATGCGCACCGTGCTGTCGATGACGAAGCTGGCCTGGGTCGGCTGCACCGTGAGCGTGCTGTCGGTCAGTTGATAGTCGCCGGCACCCAGTTCGCGGTCATCGAGCTTGAGGTGCAACAGCTCAAGTTGCTGGCCGTCCAGCACCAGCGCCGGCAATTCGGCAGGCAACGCCGGGTTGCGGCGCATCACCAGCTGAGCATGGACCAGGGTGTGATCCTCGAACAGCTCGAAGGTCAGGTGGGTTTCGTCAATCAGGTAATCCGGCGCCTGATAGTCCTTGAGGTAGATGGTCTTGGATTGTTCGGTGCGCATGGGAAACCTCTTCGATGCCGCGCCAGCTGGCGTGGCAGACAGGTGAATGGTGTGGGCCGCGCCTGCCGGTCAGGCGGCGCAGCTGGCGGCGATCTGGTAAGCGGTGTACTTGCGAATATTGATCACGCCGGTATCGAACATCAGGTACTGGCCCTTGATGCCCAGCAGCGTGCCTTCGGCAACGGGATTCTTGTCCAGGTTGAAGCTGGTGATCTTGGCAGGATAGCCCTCGATCGGGTAACGGATCTCCACCACGCTCTGCTCGTTGAGCGGCTGCACGGCCTGCAGGCCGAAGCGCTGTTGCAGCGCGGTGATGCCGCCGGCGCAGGCATCGAAGATCTGCTCACGCACGTACAGCAGATCGACCGGCGCCGCATCACCCTTGAGCAGCGCGCGCCAGTTGGTCTTGTCCGCCACCTGGCTGCGCAGCAGGTCTTCGACGAAGCCCGACTGCTGGCGCGTGGCCACACGCATGATCGGCAACGCCTGGGTGGCCCCCTGGTCGATCCAGCGGGTGGGAATCTGCGTGGCGCGGGTAATACCGACCTTGATGCCTGACGAGTTGGCCAGATAGACCACGTGATCGGTCATGCAGAACTGCTCGCCCCAGCCGGGATCACGGCAGGTGCCGGCGTCATAGTGGCAGCGCTCGGGGCTCATGATGCACAGGTCGCACTGGGCGAGCTTCTGCATGCACGGGTAACAGTAGCCCTGGCTGAAGCTGGTCTTGGTCTTGCGGCCGCAATGGCTGCAGTGAATCGCGCCGAGAAATTCCAGGCGCACGGTCTTGCCGATCATCGGATTGACGGCGACCTGCTCGTCACCCAGGCGAAATGCATACTGCACTGGCGCATCGAGCCTGGTGGCCATCTTGCTCAGGGCGCCGCGGGCTACTTCTAACATCAGTGCAGGGTTTCCGAGGACTTGAACAGAATGTTGGGAATGGGCGCGGATTTCGACGCGCATTCGGAAGTGCCCATGTAGCCGGTACGCTGGTCCTCGGGCAGGTTCTCGATTTCCCAGGCGATCATCGCCTGCAGGCTCAGCTCCTTCTGCTCCTGGGTGAGCTTGCGGCCGTCCGGCCACTTGCCGATCTCCACGGCCAGCTTGAGGCTTTCATACACGTCCGGGGTGATGTTGCGGATCAATTCGACGAAGGAGGACATGGCTGACTCCAGGGCTGGAAAAGCGCTGATTCTACCCTATCTGACCCACCAAGCCGAGGCGCCAGCAGCGCTCAGCGGCGCGCGAACTGGCGAGCCAGCAGCCCGCCGATCAACCCGCTGAGGCAGCCGGCGACCAGCCCGCCGACGTGGGCAGCGTTGGCGATGGCACCGAACTGCAGCAGCTCGAACACTCCGGTCATGCAGATCAATAGCCAGATCAGCATGCTCACCAGCACGCCGCGCGGCAGCTTGTACGCCGTATTCGGCGCCAGCAGCTGGAACAACCAGCAGTGGCCGAGCAGCCCGTAAAGCACACCGGACAGGCCGCCGAACAAAGCCGGCCCGGCATAGACGTATTGCGCCACGTTGGCGGCGAGGCCGAACCACAGGGTGAGCAGCAACAGCATCAGGGCGCCCTGGCGTGCTTCGATACGCCGCCCCAGTTCCCAGTACCACAGGCTGTTCATCGTCAAGTGGAGGATGCCGAAATGCAGCAGCATGGGCGTCAGCAGGCGCCACCACTGGCCGCTGTCGAGGGCCTGGGCAAAGGTGCCGAAATAGATGTACTGCCCCTCGATATGGAAGTCGACGAAACTCAGCCAGCGCACCACGTCGTATTCTTCGCCGCCCCAGGTCAGCACCGCGACCAACAGAGTCAGTGCCAGCACCACCAGGGTCAGCGGGCTGCGCCTGGCCTGGGCGGCGATGCCGGGCCGCGAGCTGGTGACCGGCGCACGCAGCGGCTGCAGATTCGGGTCGCCCTGGGGCGCCCGTGCATACAGCTCACGCACCTGCCCGGCGATCTCGTCATTCGGCACCCAGAGCACCTGCTCGTTGCCCTGCTCGGCCACCCGGTGCGGCACACCCAGCCTGGCCAGCAAGCTGATGAACGGCCCGAGATCCTCGTCCAGCGGGGCGCGCAGGGCGATCACCGGGCTCATTGCAGGGGCTCCGGTTTTTCCACCTCGACCCAGACGAACTTGGCCGGATCCAGGCGGGTTTCCTGATCCAGCCGGTAGGCCACCAGCTTGCCGTACATCACCGCGCTGTAATCCAGGCAGGCGATGTTCGGGCAGATCGGCGCCGGCGTGCCGCTGCGCCAGTAATGCCCGACGAACAACGGTGGCAGCTCGGGGCCGTAGGTCAGCAGCCGGGCCTTGTCCTCTGCGCTGAGCGGCATGCAGGCCACCTGCTCGGGCAGCGGGTCGGGCTGGAACTGCACGTCACCGTAGGTCAGCGGGTTGCCTGCCCAGAACTTGGTGCGAAAGAAGGAGCGAGTGAAACCGTCGCTGCTGGTCATGGTAAGCCCGCCCGGCAGGCGCATGTCGGTGCCGCGCAGCAACCGGTCGAGCACCGTGCAGGCGTAGCTGCCGGGCACGGCCGAGGCCTGCAGGAAATGTTCGTCGATGCAGCCATCCGGGAACTGCTGGCGCAGCGAGGCGATCATGTCCTCGTCCCAGCAGGCATGCACCACGCGGAAATGGCCGGCATCGAGAAACAGCGGCATTTCGTAGAACCACGCCAGCATGTCGCGCCACTCGTCCGGGTAGGCCTCGAACTGCCGCAGGGTCTCGCCGATCAACCGCTCGTGCCGTGCGGTGTGCTCGCGCACGAAGGTACGCCCACTGCCTGGCGGCGCCGGGGTCATCCAGCCCAGGGCGTTGAATTCGTGATTGCCCATGATGCACAGCGCCTCGCCGGCGCGCACCATGTCGTGCACCAGGTGCACGGCTTCGCGAATGCGCGGGCCGCGGTCGATCAGGTCGCCGAGGAAGATCGCCATGCGCTGCGGGTGGCGCCAGACCCCGTCCTGGCGGCGATAACCCATGCGTTCGAGCAGGCGCACCAGGGTATTGGCGCAGCCGTGCACATCACCGATCAGGTCATAACCGCGAGACGGATCGAGTTGCATCAGTCGCCTCCGCCGAGTCGGCTACCCCAGCCCAGCTTGGTACGGCAGACCTCGTAGTAGTTGTGATCCAGCGGGTGGATCAGGCACAGCTTCTGGGATTTCTTGCGCACCGTGATGGTGTCACCCGGCGCGCAGGTGAAATGGTTCTGGCCATCGCAGGACACCTGCGGGTAGAGCTGCAGATCCTTGGAGACGACGATCTTCAATTCGCTGTTGCCGTCCACCACGATGGGGCGGCTGGACAGGGTATGCGGGTACATGGGTACGACGACTATGGCATCGAGCTTGGGATGCATGATCGGCCCGCCCGCCGACAGCGCGTAGGCCGTGGAGCCGGTCGGTGTGGCGACGATCAGGCCGTCGGCCTTCTGGCTGCAGACGAACTGGCCGTCGATATACAGCTCGAACTCGATCATCCGGTTCGACTTGCCGGGGTGCAGCACCACGTCGTTGAGCGCATCACCCTGGCCGATCGCCTCGGAGTGGCGGCGCACCTCGGTCTCGAGCAGAAAGCGGTTCTCGGTCAGGTAGTTGCCTTCAAGCACCTCGGCGACCTTGGACTCCAGCTCGTCCGGGCGGATATCGGTGAGAAAACCCAGGTTGCCGCGGTTGATGCCCAGTACCGGCACCTTGTGACGGGCCAGGGCGCGCCCGGCACCGAGCATGCTGCCGTCGCCGCCGACCACGATCACCAGGTCGCAGAACTCGCCCAGGTGCTTGCGCGCCGAGGTCTGCAGGCCGTGGCCAGGCAGCACTTCGGCGATGGTGTCGTCGAGAATCACGTGCAGCTGGCGCTCGAGCAGGAACTTCTTCAGGCGACGGATGGTGTCGAGCACCTGGGTGCTGCCCAGGCGGCCGATGATGCCGATATTACGAAACTGCTCCATGGGGCTCCCGCGAGGCTCTGGCTCTAATGGCTCGATTATGGGTGAAAGGCCGTTTCAGGGGCACCCCCAAAACCACCCGGGTTGCCATCACGGCACTTTTTCGGCTGTTTGAGGATGCCGCCCAGGCCTGGTACTGACTACCTTACTGACATTTCCGGAGTAACCCTGGGCCAGCAAAGCCTGACGCCAAGCCGCGCAAACGCCTATGCTGCGGCAATGAATCCGTTCGCCGCGCTAGCCGACCTGCCCCGCCAACTCAGCGAACCCGCCGTGCGCGATCTGGCCTGGACGCTCTTGTCACCACCACTGCTCGCCCACACGCCCTGGCCGCAGCGCCACCCGCTGGCCGACTCGGGCTGGGCGGCCGAGCCGCGCCTGCTCGCCGACTGGTTGCAGCGTCAGGATGAAAACCCGCAAGCGCTGCAGGAATGGCTGTCGCGCAGCTCGGTGCGTCGCCTGGGCCTCTACTACGAACGCTTGTGGCAATTCGCCCTGCACGCCGCGCCCGGCATCGAGGTGCTGGCGGCCAACCTGCCAATTCGCCAGGCCGGTCATACGCTTGGCGAGCTGGATCTGCTGCTGCACGATGCCCGTGGCGTGCACCATGTGGAGCTGGCGATCAAGCTGTACCTGGGCCAGCCGCCGGGCGCACCTGAGCGCTGGATAGGCCCGGGCGGGCGTGACCGGCTGGATCTCAAGCTCGATCATCTCGCCGCCCACCAGTTGCCCTTGTCGGCTTCTTCCGAAGCGCGGGAGACCTTGCAGGCGCTAACCGATGCACCGATCCAGGCTTCGATGTGGCTGGGTGGCTATCTGTTCTATCCCCATGGGCTGGATCACCCGCCGCCGCCCGGGGCCGAGCCGGCGCACCTACGCGGGCGCTGGCTGCACCGCCGGCAATGGGCGGCGCTACAGGCCGAGCATGGTGATGCCCGCTGGCAACCGCTGCCGCGCAGTGCCTGGCTGGCCGCGGCGAAACTGCCGGCGACGCAGGGCTGGTCCGAGGTTCAGTTGCAGAGCTGGCTGCAAGCCCTGCCCGCGGATGCCGGCGCCCAGTTGCTGGTCGATCTGCAGCCCGATGGCAGCGGCTCGCTCGCCGAGCGCCAGCGGATCTTTCTGGTCGCCGATGACTGGCCGGCCAGCGGCACCGAACCCGGCGGCGCGCCGCCCTCAGCTACCTGACGCGTTACCAAGTGCAGCGCGACGGCCCTGCAGGCCGCCGGTGTGCACGAAGACCAAACGCCTGCCCGCCTCGACTTCGCCTCGTCCGATGGCGTCGCGCAGGGCCAGCAGCGCCTTGGCGGTGTACAGCGGCTCCAGGGGCAAACCGCTCTGCGCTTCGCATTGCGTCATAAAGGCCAGCAACTCGGCATCCTGGCGTGCGAAGCCGCCGCGGCAGGCATCCAGCAGCCGGTATCCGGCGTCGCTGACACCGGCTTCGCTCAGCAGCGAACGCACCTGCTCGGGCACGCCATGATCCAGCGGCACGGCGAGGGCGCCGTGCACGGTGCGCCGCCCGCCTTCGCCGACCACCAGCCCGGCAAGCGTGGTGCCAGTACCGGCGGCCAGCCACCAGCCGTGGTAGTCGTCCCAACCGAGCGCCGGCAATTGCGCAGCCACCATGGCGGGCAACTGCGCACAGCCCAGGGCGCCCGGTAGCCCGCCGCCGCCCTCGGGCACAGCCGTGAAGCCTGGGTAGCGCGCATGCCATGGCGACCAGAACGCTGGGCTATGCCGCTCGCGATAACCGCCATAGCCCAGCCAGTGCAGCTGCATGCCGAAGCCTTGCAGGTCCTGAACGGTGGGCGTGTTCTGGGGGTGGCCGCGCAACAACCCGACGGTGGCGAAGGAGAAACGCTGGCCGGCGGCGGCCAGGGCATGCAGGTGATTGGAGTGGGCGCCGCCGAGGCTGACGATGCCGGCTGCGCCCCGCTCGGCCGCAAGGCGCAGATGGGGCGCGAGCTTGAACCACTTGTTGCCGCTGATCAGCGGGTCGATCAGGTCCAGGCGCAGCACCGCCAGCTCGACGCCCGCCAACCAGTCGAAATGCACGCGCTGCAGTGGCGCCTGGGGATGCCAGGCGCTGATGGCAGCAAGTGGTATTGAGGTCATGAACAGACGGCCTGGAAAAAGGCCGTGAGTTTAACTTAGCCGACGGTACGCAGGCGGGCAGCCTTGTGCAGCATGCAGCAGTTGGACTCACCGACCACGAAACGGCCTGGCGTCTCGACCCGTTCGAGGGCGACGTCGCAGCGCTGGCCGTCCGCCTGCATACCTGCGCAGCGTGGCCGCTGGTAGTGCTCCAGCCACTGGCGGTACTGGCCTTCCGGCACGAAGCACTTGCTTGCCGCATAGGCCAGCGGGCTGGCAAGGTAACGGTCGACATCCTGCAGCGGCACGGTCAGGTGCCCGGCCCCCGGATGGAACACCACGAACACCACGCCTTGCGCGGCAAGGCGTTCGAGCACCTGGCTAGCACCACGCTGCGCGGCTTCGCCCTCACGGCGGCGCGCCTGCTCCTCGGCGGCAGCCTGGGTGGCCTGAATGCGCACGCGCAGTTCCTCGTCGAACTGCTCGCGCAGGATCTCGCGCTCGGTGCGCGCATGGCGCTCGGCGGCGCGCACCCGTACCGCCAGTTCTTCACGCTCGCCCAGCTGCGCCGCCAACTGCTCGGCCAGCTGGGCTTTCAGGCTCTGGTTGAGCCCTTCCTGCTGACGCAGCGATTGGCGCAACGCCTGGATCTGCCCCTGCAGCTCGGCCCGTTGCGCATCGCCATGGGCGGCAGCGCGCGCCAGCTCGGCTTGCTGCTCGCGGGCCAGAGCAGCCAGTCGCTCGCGCTGCTGGCGCACCAGCTGCGCGGCCTTCTGCCGGTAGTCATGGGACAACCGCTCGGCCAGTTTCTCGGCCAGGTCCCGGGAGGCATCGACGGCGTACCATTGATCCTCGGAGGCGACCTGCAGCCGCTCGGGGGTTACCGAGGGCGCCTCTTCTTCCTGGATGAGGATACCGAGGCTGTTGGCGCGCACCGTCTCGCGCAGAGTGGCCAGGTCATTGTTGCCGGGTACCAGGCTGGGGTCCCACAGGTGCATCTGGTGCCAGGACACCGGGCACTGGCTGCGACAGGCCAGGCGAATCGGCCCGGCGCCCAGGTCCGGGCCACGGCCGGCACGCTCGGCCATCTGCTGCAGGGGAATGTTCCAGCCGCTGTCCGGCGCACCTTCTTCGTCGAAATCCAGGTAGAAGAACACCGCCGAGCGAATCTGCAGGCGAGCGTTGACCACCATGTACACCGCTCGCACCTGTTCGTCGGCGAAGCTCGTCATCTTCACCAGACCATCGAGCAGCGTCTCGAACTCGGCGTAGAACATCTGCTTGCCGATGCTGCCGTCCGGGGTGAAGAACATCACGGCCTCGATCAGTTGCGCCTTGCTCATTGATGTTCTCCAGGCAAATAACGGTTCTCGGTCCATGTGAGCGGCCACGCTGAGGCGGCAGCCAGGCAAGTCTAGGCGAGAACCCATTACAGCCTGTGTGACCCGGTTGGCAGTCATTCAGCCCCAGGACGAACGGCACGACCGAATTGTGACCGTCTCGGTAGAGACCGGCCGAAAAGTGCAGATTAGAGCCTGTTAACGATCTTTCGGCTCGACTGCAGCGCTTTGACTGCAAAGTGGCGGAAGCGGCCGGTTGCTCCCGTTAGGGTGGCTGGTGATTATCTGTGGGAGCGGGCCATGCCCGCGAAAATAATGGACATAGCCCATCCTTCCAGAATGAGCCCGCCAGCATTACCGAGCTGCCTGTGCGCTCGGTTCCGCTCTGGCGAGCGGGTTTCTTTTGGCATTGCCCGGATGGCCGGCCCCGCCAAAAGAAACCAAAAGGTCTAGCCCCGCCATCCGGCCCCGGCTTCGCCGGGGTTCCCTCGCTTCATCATTGTTCCGAGGGCCCGACCTAGGCGGCCCCCCACGAAGGGCCATCCTTGGCCCATCGCGGCTCTCGCGACATCCATGTCGCTCAACCCTCTTCACAACGATTCCACTCGGCCTCCTGAAGGGGCGATTGGCGTCGTCAGTTACTTTTGCACGAGAGAGACATAAAAAAGCCAAAGCGCTGGATGTCCGCTTTTGCCTTGAAGCAGCCTCTTCAATGTCGCCTAAAAAGGTCGCGGACAGGTCCCTAGAGTTCTGCCGCCAACCGCGAGCCCTGATTGATGGCGCGCTTGGCGTCCAGCTCGGCGGCCACATCGGCGCCGCCGATCAGGTGCACCGAGGCGCCGCCGGCAACCAGTTCGTCCTGCAGTTCGCGCAGCGGGTCCTGACCGGCGCAGAGAATCACCGTGTCCACCGGCAACACCTGGGGCTCGCCATCGGCCACGCGGATATGCAGGCCCCCGTCGTCGATCTGCAGGTATTCGACGGCATTGATCATCTGCACCTGCTTGTTCTTCAGGCCCGCGCGATGAATCCAGCCGGTGGTCTTGCCCAGGCCGTCGCCGACCTTGCTCTTCTTGCGCTGCAGCAGAAACACCTGGCGCGCGGCGGGCTCGACCTGGGGTCGCACGCCGGCAACGCCGCCACGGGCCTGCAGGCTCGGGTCGATGCCCCACTCCTTCCAGAATGCCTCGCGATCCAGGCTGGTGGCCGGGCCGGCATGGGTGATGAACTCGCTGACGTCGAAGCCGATGCCCCCGGCACCAATCACCGCGACCCGCTGGCCCACCGGTTTGCGCCCCAGGATGGCGTCCAGGTAGCTGATAACCTTGGCGTGCTCGACGCCAGGGATGGCCGGCGTGCGCGGCACGATCCCGGTGGCCAGGATGATCTCGTCGAAGCCACCGGCCAGCAGTTCGGCCGCGCTTACCCGGGTGTTCAGGCGCAGCTCGACACCGGTGATTTGCAGCTTGCGCGTGAAATAGCGCAGCGTCTCGGAGAACTCTTCCTTGCCCGGTATGCGCTTGGCCACGTTGAATTGGCCGCCGATTTCCCCTGCCGCATCGAACAGGGTCACGCGATGCCCGCGCTCGGCCGCCACGCTGGCGGCGGCGAGCCCGGCAGGCCCGGCACCGACCACGGCAATCGACTTCACCGCGGTGGTGGCGATGTAGTTCAGCTCGGTTTCATGGCAGGCCCGCGGATTGACCAGGCAGCTGGTCAGCTTGCCGGCGAAGGTGTTATCCAGGCATGCCTGGTTGCAGCCGATGCAGGTGTTGATCTCGTCGCTGCGGCCTGCCGCCGCCTTGTTGACGAACTCCGGGTCGGCCAGGAACGGGCGCGCCATGGACACCATGTCGGCATCGCCTTCGGCCAGCACCTGCTCGGCCACCTCCGGGGTGTTGATGCGGTTGGTGGTGATCAGCGGAATCTGCACCTCGCCGCGCAGCCTGGCGGTGACCTTGGTGAAGGCGGCGCGCGGCACCTTGGTGGCAATGGTCGGGATACGCGCTTCGTGCCAACCGATACCGGTGTTGATCAGCGTCGCGCCCGCGGCCTCGATGGCCTTGGCCAGCACCACGATCTCCTCCCAGCTGCTGCCGCCCTCGACCAGGTCGAGCATCGACAGGCGATAGATGATGATGAAATCGCTGCCCACCGCCTCGCGCACCCGGCGCACGATTTCCACCGGCAGGCGCATGCGGTTGGCGTAGCTGCCACCCCAGCGATCACTGCGCTGGTTGGTATGGGCCGCCAGGAACTGGTTGATGAAGTAGCCCTCGGAACCCATGATTTCCACGCCGTCATAGCCGGCCTGGCGGGCCAGTACTGCGCAATTGACGAAGTCGGCGATCTGCTTCTCGATGCCCGCCTCGTCCAGCTCCTGGGGCTTGAACGGATTGATCGGCGCCTGGATGGCGCTCGGCGCCACCTGCTTGGGGCTGTAGGCGTAGCGGCCGGCGTGCAGGATCTGCATGCAGATCAGCCCGTCTGCGGCATGCACCGCGTCGGTGACGATGCGGTGCCTGGCCGCTTCTTCGGCCGTGCTCAGCTTCGCCGCGCCGGCGTATACGCCACCCTCTTCGTTCGGCGCGATGCCACCGGTGACCATCAGGCCAACGCCGCCACGAGCGCGCTCGGCGAAATAGGCCGCCATGCGCTCGAAGCCGCCCGGTTTCTCTTCCAGGCCAGTGTGCATGGAACCCATCAGGGTGCGGTTCTTCAGGGTCACGAAGCCCAGATCCAGGGGCGCGAGCAGGTGCGGGTAGGCGGTCATGGTCAGATCCATCGGCGTCGATCACGGAGGTTGCCGCCACCTGCGCGGGCAGCGGTCGTATGGCTTAGAACCTGTTCAAAGTCTGCTGCGCGTCGGCACTGCAGCGTTAAAAACAGGCTCGGACTGCTCATTTACAGCTCGTAAACTCCGCGTCCTCGCCTGTTTTCGCCTTGCATTGCTCTAGCTCGCGAGACTTGAACAGGTTCTTAAACGATAGTGAAGCAGATGCACCCACTCAATGATCGTAAATGACAAATCAATGATCATAAATGACAGCGCATCTGGCGCACAGCCAATGACCGGGCTAGGCTGGCGAACCCTCCTGCGCGACCTAATCGATGAAACCTGCCGCCATCCGCCTGGGCGATCTTTCCGTTGGCTACCTGCACAGCCTGGCCGACGCCGTCGAGCACCTTGGCCATGCTTCGCAGCCGCTGCTCGAGCACTATGGTTTCGACGCCGCGCGCCTCGCCGAACCGCGGGCGCGGCTGTCGATCCCGCGTTACATGCATCTGGGCCATGCCGCCATCACGCTGACCGGCGAGCCGGCTCTGGGCATGCTAATGGGCCGCTTCGCCTACCTGCACCGCCTTGGCCTGGCCGGCATTGCCGCGACCCAGGCGCCCACGGTGCGTGAAGCCGCCCGCACGCTGATCCGCTTCGAAACCCTTTACGCCGCGAACTATCGAGGCCGCTCCAGCCTGCAGGAAGACAGCGCCGGCGCCTGGCTGCGCTTCCACTCCATCGGCCCCTACAACGCCTACAACCGTTTCGTCGTCGACAGCGTGCTGGCTACCTGGCTGCAGCAACTGGCCGCCCTGGCAGGCAAGCCCCTGGTTGCCCAGGCTCTGCACCTGGAATTTTCGCCGCCCAGCTATGCCGATAGCTACCCACTTGCGTTCGGCTGCGCGCCTGGCTTCGAGGCGGACTTCAATGGCCTCAGGCTCGACCAGCAGACCCTCAATCTGCGTAATCCGCAGCATTGCCCCGGCACCTGGCATGAATTGTTACAACTTTGCGAGAGAGAGCTACAGGGGCTGACCCGCCCGCAAAACATGCGTGATCGGGTCATCCAGTTGCTCGGGCCGCGCCTGCATGGCCGTGAACCGGACATGGAGGATATCGCTCGCCAGCTGCAGCTGCCGGCCTGGACGTTGCGCCGGCGGTTGGCCGAAGAAGGCACGCGATTCAGCGCCATCGTCAATGAAACCCGGCGTGATCTGGCGGTAGCCTATGTACGCGACACCGAGCTGAGCTTCGGTGAAATCGCCTACCTGCTCGGCTTCGCATCGGCAGAAGCCTTCCAGCGCGCCTTCAAACGCTGGCTCAAGCAACCCCCGGGGGAAATGCGCCGCCGCTATCGGCAGGCCAGCAGCACATCTGAATCTATGAAATAACTATTTTCATTTGCAGCTGCGGGTTTTACGCTTCTCATCCGTCTTAGAAGATAACTGATCCATTCGTGCCCGCCCTGGCGGGCACCTCATCGGTTTGTTCACCTCGCTGGCCCGGGCTGGCGAGGCTTCGTTCGTACCTAAATCGCTCACCGTGCAGCGCACGTGGGCTCAGACAAGACTGATATACATGTCCAAGAAGTCGCGTTCAAAAATCTGGTTCCTGGTGCACAGCTGGCTCGCCCTGCCGATCTGGTTCTTCGTGCTGATCGTTTGCGTCACCGGCACCCTGGCAGTGGTCAGCCAGGAAATCGTCTGGCTGGCCAACCCGGACGTACGCGCCAGCAAGCCGTCCGATGACGCCGAGCTGTTGACCTTTGGCCAGGTGCTGGCCGAGATCAAGAAGGCCGAGCCGGAGCTGGTGGTGCAGACCATCAGCCGCCCGGACGAATCGCATTTCGCTCTCACCGCGCGGGTCAGCTACCCGGACGGCAGCAACCCGACCATCTACGTCAACCCTTACACCGGCGCCATCCAGGGCATCAGCCCCGAGTTCGACTTCCGCCAGTTCACCCGCGCCCTGCACGGCTGGTGGCTGGTGCCCTTCACCAACGGGTTCAGTTGGGGTTGGTACCTGGTGTCGATGATGGGCATCCCGATGCTGCTGTCGTTGATCACCGGTCTGGTGGTCTACAAGAAATTCTGGAAAGGCTTCTTCAAACCGCGCCTGCGCTTCAATCAGGGCGCGCGGATCTTCTGGGGCGACTTCCACCGCCTGAGCGGCATCTGGTCGATCTGGTTCATCGCCGTGGTGTCGATCACCGGCATCTGGTTCCTGATCCAGGCGATCCTGTTCGATAACCAGATTTCCATCTCCACCGAGGGCGTGCCCGCCGTGGTGGCCCGCGAAGACGTGCCGATCGTACGGCCCGGCGAGCCGATCCCGATGCTCGACGTGGACGAAGCCGCGCGCATCGCCATCAACAAGGTTCCAAGCCTGGACGTCAGCTTCACCCGCCTGCCCAGCAATGCCTACGACCATATCGCCGTCGGCGGCCGCGGCTGGTACCCGCTGATGATGCAGAGCGCCTCGATCAACCCCTACACCGGCGAAGTGGCCCAGCAGCGCCTGCTCGAGGATCGCTCCAAGCTGGAGTTCGTTACCGAGTCCATGCGCCCGCTGCACACCGGTGACTTCGGCGGCCTGTGGGTGAAGATGATCTGGTTCTTCTTCGGCCTGGTACTGAGCATGATGGTGCTCAGCGGCCTGCTGATCTGGACCAAGCGCACCGCCCAGGCCACCGCCAAGGTAATCAAGCGCCCGGCGCGCACCCGTGCAGCAGAAGCCCTCAGCGACAGTTCGGAGGTCAAGGCATGAGCAAGGCCATGGCAGCACAACCCGCCTCGCCACTGAGCCGCTTCTGGTACAAGTGGCGCTTCCACATCAACATCCTGTTGGTGCTCATCCCGCTGGGGTTCATGCCCAAGTACTTCGCCGATGTCGCGCTGTTTCGCGGCACCAGCGGCCTGGGCGAGCGTACGGTTGGCGAAGTACCGGTGGGCCCCTGGTCGATCACCCTGGCGGAATTTCGCGCCGCGCCGCCGGAGCTCGACGGCCCGGCCGGCTACATGAAGACCTTTACCGGCGCGCTGTGCAAGGAATGCATCAGCCAGGTCAAGGCCACCTACCTGCGCATCGGCAAGCCACGCAGCCTGCGCGCCGCCGGCGGCATCTTCTTCGGCAGCGCCTACCGCATGGGCGCCACCGTGCCGCTGCCGACCCGCACCAAGACCGACGCCGAACTGTGGATCACCATGGAGGGCTGGGACGGCTCCGTGCACCAGGCCGCGGTACCCCTCGAGCAGGCATCCCCATCCACCGTCGCGTGGCTGCAGAAACATCAAGGAGGCAAACCATGATCAAGCCCAACACCCTGCGCAACGTCGCAGCTATCGCCCTGCTGTCGCTCAGCGGCGCGGCCCTGGCCCACAACCCGATGTGCCAGTGCGAGGAACTCGACGCCGAGAACATTCGCTGCACCGGCGGCTTTTCCGACGGCAGCGGCGCCGCCGGCGTGACCCTGGATGTGATCGGTTACGACGAGAGCATTCTGGTGCCCGGCAAGCTGGCCGAGGACTCGACCCTGACCTTCAAGAAGCCCGAGGGTGAGTTCTACGTGCTGTTCGACGCCGGCCCCGGCCATATCGTGGAAATCGACCACACGGAAATCGAGGCCCCATGACGGTTCAGGTAGTACGCCCCGCCGGTGCCGGTCATGAAACCCTCTATGTGCTCCTGTTGTGCCTGGTCATCGTGCTGGCGGCCGGTTCGGTGGTGGCCTGGCATGGCGAGACGGACACTGAAACCGCCATCGCCAGCCACCAGATCGACGCCCGCCGCGACCTGACCGCCGCCGAACAGGGCATCTACGCCGACCTGCGCGTGGCCGCCGACGAGATCCGCATCCGCCGTGACGAAGAGCAGGCCCTGCTCAGCCCGGCTGAGCTGGCCGACGAAGGCTTCCCGCCCTTCGTGAATGATGCCAGCGCGACCAGCCGCGGCAGCCACCAGTGGCAGTTGCTGCCTGGTGACGTGGCCGCCTATTTCGGCGCCAGCCAGGCGCTGGAGGTTGCCGGCTCCCTGCTGATGCGCCTCGATGCCGAGCACGAGCAGGCTGACGTGTGGCTCAACCGCAATACCGCCAGCGCGCCCGTCAGCCTCGACGCGCCGGACCTGATCGCTGCCGGCTGGCAGCAGATCGCCTCCCAGTACGACGCAGGTGTGACCCGGCAGCATCGCCACTGATCACCTCTGACTCACCCGACAGAAGACCGCCCGCCCATGCCCATTTCCCGCTTTTTCCGCGCACGCCCTCTGCTGTCACGCCTGAGCATCGGCGCCCTGCTCCTGCTCGGCCTGGCCAGCGCGGCCGATGCCAAGCTGCGCATCGGTATCACCCTGCACCCCTACTACAGCTACGTGAGCAATATCGTCGGCGACAAGGCCGAGGTGGTGCCGCTGATTCCCGCCGGCTTCAACCCCCACGCCTACGAGCCGCGCGCCGAAGACATCAAGCGCATCGGCACCCTGGACGTGGTGGTGCTCAACGGCGTGGGTCATGACGACTTCGCCGACCGCATGATCGCCGCCAGCGAGAAGCCGGATATCGAAGTGATCGAAGCCAATGCCAACGTGCCGCTGCTGGCGGCCACCGGCATTGCCGCCCGGGGTGCCGGCAAGGTGGTCAACCCGCATACCTTCCTGTCGATCAGCGCTTCCATCGCCCAGGTCAACAACATCGCCCGCGAGCTCGGCAAGCTCGACCCGGACAACGCCAAGGTCTACACCCAGAACGCCCGCGCCTATGGCAAACGCCTGCGCAAACTGCGCGCCGATGCCCTCGCCCAACTGACCGAAGCACCAGACGCCGACCTGCGCGTGGCCACTGTGCACGCGGCCTACGACTACCTGCTGCGTGAGTTCGGCCTGGAAGTCACCGCGGTGGTGGAACCGGCCCATGGCATCGAACCGAGCCCGAGCCAGCTGAAAAAGACCATCGACCAGCTGCGCGAGCTGGACGTCAAGGTGATCTTTTCCGAGCTGGACTTCCCGTCCACCTACGTCGACACCATCCAGCGCGAGTCCGGCGTCAAGCTCTACCCGCTGTCCCACATTTCCTACGGCGACTACAGCGCCGAAAAATACGAGAAGGAAATGGCCAACAACATGAACACCGTGGTGCGCGCCATCCAGGATGCCGGCCAATGACCGCGGCCGAAAACCTGGGCGTGAAAGCCATTGGCCCGACCCTCGATTTCCAGCAGGTCAGCCTGGTCTTGGGGCGCACCTCGATCCTCGACAACGTCAGCTTCCAGGTGCGTCCGGGCAGCGTGCATGCGCTGGTCGGCCCCAACGGCGGTGGCAAGAGCTCGCTGATCAAGACCCTGCTTGGCCAGATGCCCCATCAAGGCACGCTCAGCCTGCAGTGGCCCGGCGCCGTCGGCACCATCGGCTACGTGCCCCAGGCCCTGGAGTTCGACCGCGGCCTGCCGATGACAGTCGACGACTTCATGGCTGCCATGTGCCAGCGCCGGCCGGCCTTTCTTGGCTTGTCCAAGCATTTCAGCAAACCTATCGACGAGGCCCTGGCTCGCGTCGGCATGCTGGAAAAGCGCAAACGGCGCATGGGCGCGCTATCCGGCGGCGAGCGGCAACGCGTGCTGCTGGCCCAGGGGCTGATCCCTACGCCGCAACTGCTGGTTCTCGACGAGCCGATGTCGGCCCTCGACGAAGCCGGCATCCAGGTATTCGAACGCCTGCTAGGCGACTGGCGCCGCGCCGGTATGACCGTGCTATGGATCGAGCACGACCTGGAGGCGGTCAAGCGCCTGGCCGACCGCGTCACCGGCCTGAGCCGCCGCGTGCTGTTCGATGCGCCGCCAGCCGAGGCCCTGACCCCGGAGCGCCTGCTGGGCCTGTTCTCCACCCATGCCCGCACTGTGGAGGCCGCCCAGCCATGATCGACTATGAACAATTTCGCCTGCTGATCCAGGGCTGGGCCTCGGCCGGCTACCTGCCCGCCGCGCTGGCCTATGGCTTCGTGGTCAATGCGCTGCTCGCCGGCCTGCTGATCGGCCCGGTGCTGGGCGGCCTCGGCACCCTGGTGGTGGTCAAGCGCTTCGCGTTCTTTTCCGAGGCGGTGGGCCACGCCGCGCTGACCGGCGTGGCCATCGGCATCCTGCTCGGCGAGCCCTACACCGGCCCCTACGGCGCGCTGTTCGGCTACGCGCTGCTGTTCGGCATCCTGCTCAACTACCTGCGCAATCGTACCGGCCTGGCCCCGGACACACTGATCGGGGTGTTCCTGTCGGTGTCCCTGGCCATGGGCGCCAGCCTGCTGCTGGTGCTGGCCGGACGCATCAACGTGCACATTCTGGAAAACGTGCTGTTCGGCTCGGTGCTGACCGTCAACGGTACCGACCTGCTGGTGCTGCTAGTGGTCGGCGGCCTGGTCATGGGCCTGGCGCTGCCCATGTACAACCGCATCATGCTGGCCAGCTTCAACCCGCAGCTGGCCGCGGTGCGCGGCGTTGCCGTGAAGACCCTGGACTACCTGTTCGTGATTCTGGTGACGCTGATCACCGTGGCTGCGGTCAAGGTCATCGGCGCCATTCTGGTCGGCGCCCTGCTGGTGATTCCGGCGGCCGCCGCGCGCCTGCTCAGCCAGTCGCTGAAAGGCTTCTTCTGGCTCTCGGTGCTGATCGCCACCGTCAGCACGCTGCTCGGCATCCTACTGCCCATCGTGCTGGATCTGCCGATCCCCTCCGGCGCCGCGATCATCATGATCGCCGGTATCGCCTTCGCCCTCGCCGCCATCGCGCGCGGCGTCGTACCAAGCTTGAAAGGGAACCTGGGATGACCCATCGACTTCACCACCTGGGCCTTGCCCTGCTCCTCAGCCTGCCGGGCCTGGCCCTCGCCAAGGACGTCACCGTCCTGGTATCGCAGCCGATCACCTTCGGCCTGGCCAGTGACCTGCTCGACGGCACCGCGGTGCACATCGAACGCGCCGCGCCGGCCAACCTGCCGGCCAGCCGCCAGGTGTCGTATTTCGCCGGGCGTGGCGCCGCCGCGCTGCAGAAAGTGGCCAGCGGCGCCGACGCGGCCATCGGCCTGCGCTCGCTGTGGGCCGAAGACCCGCTCTACCCCATGGCCAGACGCAGCAACATCCGCATCGTCGAGATCGACGCTGCCCGCCCGGTAGACGGCGCCCTGCCGGGCATCGCCATCCAGGCCGAAAGCGCCGGCGACAACGATCTGGCGGGCCACCCGTGGCTGGCGATCAACAACATGGGGCGCATGGCCGACGTGATGGCCGCCGACCTGGTGCGCCTGGCACCGGACGCCAAGACCAAGGTCGAGCAGAACCTGGCCACCCTCAAGCAGCGCCTGCTCAAGCTCAACGCCCATAGCGAGCGCGAGCTGGCCAAGGCCGACAACCTGTCGGTGTACAGCCTCAGCGATCGCCTGGACTACCTGATCAGCGGCCTCAACCTCGACCTGGTCAGCAGCGACAGCCGAGATGACCGCGACTGGGATGCCGACGCCCTGCAGTCATTGGGCAGTAGCCTGCAGGCCGATGACGTGGCCCTGGTGCTGGCGCACCGCAACCCGCCCAAGCCGGTGCTGGAAGCCATCAAGGCAGCCGGTGTGCCGCTGCTGGTACTGGCAACCGACAGCGACGATCCGGTCGCCGAACTGGAAGGCAACCTCAACGCACTGGTCAAGGCCCTGACCCAATAAAGGGTTTGGTGCAGCAATGAAAAAGGCCCAATGCAGCTGCATCGGGCCTTTTTGTATTGATCGTGGTGGGGCTCACCCCCAGCCGGCCGCCGGGCTCACAGCTCGGTGGCGTCTTCGGCGAACTCGGGCACGTCCTGCTCCAAAGCACGGGACTCGAGCAACTCTTCCTGATAATCGTCCATCTCTCTTTTCCTTTCTCTTTAGTCTCGCACCGAGTCTATGCAAGCTGCGTGAAAATCCTGTGACATGGATCAGCAACCACCTTGCTGCGTGCTTGCCTGGGACACATTACTACCCGGCTCGACACTGCGGGTGAGCCAGACGTTACCGCCGATTACCGAGCCCTTGCCGATGGTGATGCGCCCCAGGATGGTGGCCCCGGCATAAATCACCACTTCGTCCTCGACGATCGGGTGGCGTGGCTGGCCCTTGTGCAACTGGCCACTCTCGTCGCTGGTGAAGCGCTTGGCGCCGAGGGTCACTGCCTGGTAGATGCGCACATGGTTGCCGATGATCGCCGTCTCGCCGATCACCACACCGGTGCCATGATCGATGAAGAAACTGTGGCCGATCTGCGCGCCCGGGTGAATATCGATGCCGGTCGCACCGTGGGCGGTTTCCGCCGCGATGCGCGCCAACAGCGGCAGGCCGGCGCGATACAGGTGGTGGGCCAGGCGGTGATAGATCACCGCCAGCACGCCGGGGTAGCACAGCAGCACTTCATCCACGCTGCGGGCCGCCGGGTCGCCGTTGTAGGCGGCCACCACGTCCTGGTCGAGCAGGCGGCGCAGCGCTGGCAAGGCGGCCGCGAAGTCGCGGACGATGGCCACGGCCTGATGATCCACCTGGGCTGTATGGTCGCCGCGCTGGCGAGCGGCATAACGCAGCTCCATGCGCACTTGCGCCACCAGTGCGTTCAGCGCGCGATCGAGGGTGTGGCCGACGTAATAATCCTCGCTTTCCTCGCGCAGCTCGGTTGGGCCCAGGCGCATCGGGAAGAGTGCCCCGCACAGGCCGCTGAGAATCGCTGCCATGGCCTGCCGCGAGGGCAACTCGCGACCACCCAACTGCGAATTGCGACCGGTATGGCTGCGCCACTCGGCGCGGGCTGCACGCAGACCGGCAACGGTCTGTTCCAGCTCCCAGTTGATGGGGCGCGATGAAAGATCAGCCTCGGCGCCATCTTCGCTGCAGATGGCAAACTCGCCGTTCATGGAAACCTCAACTCAGCATGGGCCAGCACCCTCGGCCAGCCTGGATAGCGACAATACGGCGCGCCGCCAGGCGCGCTCAACTATTCGAAGGTTATGAGCTTAGTTCCCGAAGGCATAACGCTCAGCCATCCATTGGCGCGATACCGGGTGCCATGCTGGCGATCCGCAGCGCCAACCCTTCATAGGGCTCGAGCTGGATATGCAGCTCGCCTTCGGCAGACAGATCACCCAGCAGCCGCTCGTGGATGATGTCCACCACCGGCCCTGGCTCGACGTGCTCGAGAATGATCACCTCATCGATCGGCTCGGCGCCGAAATTCAGCGCCGTGACCTGAATGCCGCGACCCGCCGGCAACTCGTGGACCATGATCAGCAATGCCGGATGCTGCGTGACCGGTACGGCGATCTGCCGGCTGGAAGCCACGCCATGGGAACGTCGCGCGGCGAACAGCCGGCGCGCCTGGGAGGCGAACGACTGGGGATCCTGCAACTGCTCGCTAAGGCTGCCGTAGAGCTGCCGCGAGCGTGGCAGGCCTTCGGCGGACAGCAGCGCGTCCGGGTCGAGGTCGACCAGGTCATAGCCGCCGCGGTTGATCCAGCGGGTATCGCCGTCGGCGATCAGCTCGGCCACCTGCTCGGCCTCCAGCGGCAAGGCGCCCACCAGATCCCAGCCCGACAACGCCACCACGCCGGGCTGCATGGCGTTGAACATCAGCAGCAGCAGGTGCACGCGGCGAATCTGCTCGATATCGGCGTCGCTGATGGTGCTCAGGTCGCGAATACCCAACGCTGCGGTGATGATGCTCACCGTGGTGCAGGCCACGCCATTGGTGACGAACTTCAGGTTGTAGGGCGCATGCTCGCCGGTCAGGCGCTCGTACATCTCGCCGCGAATATGCTCGCGCAGGATGCTGCCCGGCAGGCTCTGGCCACGGAACACATAGGTGTCGTTGGCATGCAGGGTCCAGAAATGCACCAGCTCCAGGGTCAGCTCGTCATGGTTCTGCAGGGCGTGGATCAGCGATGCCGGATCGATGCCGAAGTCGTGCATCTGCAGCAACATCAGGCGCAGGAACTCGACGTCGCCGGTCAGCAGCGCGTGCTGGTAGGCCGGCCGGGTGATGAAGTCATAGGACAGGTCGGCGCCGCCCTGGGACATCGAGGCGATGTCGTCCAGAGTCAGGTTCAGCTCCTGGAAGCTGAACGCACCGGCCTTGCGGATCATCCCGGCGAGCAGCTGGTTGCCGGTCAGCGACAACGGATGGCTCTCCGACCAGGCATTGCCCTGGCTGCGCCGTTCGACACCGAGAAAGCCATTGGCATCCAGGCGCAACACCCGCGAGCCGATCACGTCGATGGCGTGCAGCGACTCGCCGGTGACCAGTTGCTGGGCGGCGAAGGTCGGGTCCAGCCAGTTCAGCGACGGTTGGCCTTCCTTGAAATAATGCAGGTACACCCAGCGGCGTACCTTGCCGTCGACACCGGTGATCTCGCCGGTGGCGCTCCAGTCGGTTTCCTTGACCCCCGGCTCGAAAAAGATCACCCGCTGCAGCTGGCCAACGATGTAGTGCTTGTCGCGCAGGGCATCGACGGTAGCCGGCGACAGGTTCACCGAGTCGCGGCCTTCGGCCAGCGGCGGCAGCAGCTCCCAGTCGGCTTCGGCGATTTCCACCATGTGATACAGGCCGGGATAGTCGCCGTAGGCCATTTCCGCCAAGCGGAAATCGGCACCCTTGCCGGTATGCGAAGGGATCGAGTCGTCGATGGTCACCGCGTTGTGCGCGGCGGCCACTCGGCTCAGGTGCACCAGCTGCTCCTCGCTGCCGAAACGCGGGTCGATCTCCAGGCTGATGCGGTCGAAGTTGCCATCGACGGTGGGCGTGTACTCGCGCCCCTGCAAACCACCGGAGCGGCGCAGCGGCCCGGTGTGGATGCCCTGCACACCCAGCTCGGACAAAGCCGCCCACAGGCGCTCGTCACCGAGCGCCTGGAGTACCGAGCCCTCGGGGGCGGTGATGATCGAGGCGGGATAGACCGCCAGCCACACCGAGGCTACCGCGGTAACGCTGCGTGGCCTGGCCAGTGCGTAGGGTTGTTGCCACAAACGGGCCTGGCCCGAATACAGGCGCGTGCGCTGGCGGGCGGCGTGCAGCATGGACTGCTCGACCAACCAGTTGATCTGTTGTTCATCTGCCATAGCGATCCCGGGAGTGAAAGGAAGGATCGCGAACGGCCGGGCCGTCCGCTGGTTCTGTAGATTCAGAACCGGTATCGGCGGGCTTCGTTCAGATTGATTGCAGACGCCAGGAGCGCGCGGCTAGTGATCCTGATGGGATTGCAGGTAGAGCAGCAGGCTGTCGATCTTCTCCTGGTCGCCGATGCCCCAAAAACGCATCTTGTTGCCAGGCACCACGCTGTCGGAGTCCTTGATGAAAGCACTGAGCGTTTCACGCTCCCACACCACCGCCGCTTGCTGCATGGCAGGCGAATAGCTGTAGTCGGGCGTGGAGCCGGCATGCCGCCCAAAGAGGCCGTTGAGCTGAGGACCGAAAGCGGCGCGCGCGCCCGGCCCCACGTAATGGCAATTGCCGCAGCTGCGCTTGAATAGCGCCTCGCCGGCGGCGATATCGGCCTCGGCGCAGGCGAGCTGGGTGAACAAGGCCGCTGCGGCGATCACCAGCACATGGCTGGCAACACGCCCAGGCAGTGGTGCGCTGGTGCGAAGCAGAGAGAGAAAAGCGGTCATCGGTGCGCGGCGTTCGGTCTTACCAAGGGGGAGCACCAGTATGCCCGAAGTGGCAGAGCCGATTCATTGATCCGCGTTAGCGAAAGATCAACGACTGGTGTGCCCCTGCCCCCGCGCGCGCGCCAGTACCCACGGCGAGCGCCACCGAACCGGCGGCCAGGGCGGCGTCGCCGCAGGCGAACACGCCTGCCACGCTGGTTTCCTGGGTTTCGGAGGTCTGCAGGTAAAGGCCCATCGGCCCTTCCACCAGCTCGCAGCCAAGTTGTTCGGCCAATGGACTGTGCTGATGGGTGCGCGGCATCACGAACAGTCCGTCCAGCGCCGTCGTACGGCCGTCGGCCAGGTTGACGTCAATACGCTCGCCACTCATCGATAGCACGGGGTCCGGCTCGACCACCACGCCACGGCGCGCCAGCTGTTCGAGCTGCTCGGCATCGGGCACGAAGGCGCCATTGAGAAAGAACGTGGTGCTGCCCCAATCCGGCAGCATCAGAGCGTGGTGGATCGACATTGGCGAAACCGCCAGCACGCCGATGCGTCCCTGGTCGAGCTCATAGCCATGGCAGTAGGGGCAATGAAATACATGACGCCCCCAGCGCTCGGCCAGGCCGTCGATGGGCGACAACTCGTCACGCACGCCGCCGGCGAGAATCAGCCGCCGCCCGGCCTGCACCTGGCCGCCGCACAGCGTCACCAGAAAGCCCTCGCCATCACGCTGCACCTCGGTGGCCTCGCCTACCTGCCAGGTCACGTTCGGGTAATCCATCAGCTCGGCGCGCCCATCGGCGGCGATATCGTCGGGCGCGCGCCCGTCCTGGCCAAGAAACCCATGGGAATGGCTGGCGAATCGATTGCGCCGCACCCCCGCATCGATGACCAGCACGCGGCGCCGGGCCCGGGCCAGCTGCAGGCCTGCGGACAAGCCGGCATAGCTGCCGCCGACGATGATTGCGTCATAACTCATGGCGTTGCTCCTCCATGCGCGGCCCGGGAGAAGACCGAGCCATCACGAAACACCATAAGTTACATATAAGATGACCGTCAACCTCTCGTAACTTTTACCATTACGAATCATACTTGCCGCTATCGCACCACCACGCCGAGACGCCCATGAGAAACGACACCCGGTTGTCCCGCATGCTGCACGTACTGATCCATATGGATCGCCATGAACAGCGCACCACCTCGGAGACCATCGCGCGCATGCTGGAAACCAATCCGGTGGTGGTAAGGCGCACCATGGGCCTGTTGCGTGACAAGGGCTACGTGACCTCCGAGAAGGGCCATAACGGCGGCTGGTCGCTGGCCAGGCCACTGGCCGAGATCACCCTGCTGGACATTCACCAGGCCCTGGGTTCGCAATCGATCTTCAGCATCGGCCTGGCCACCGACAATCCCACCTGCCTGGTCGAGCAGGCCGTCAACCATGCCCTCGGGCAAGCCTTCGACGAAGCCCAGGCGCTCCTGCTGCAGAGGCTGGCAGCAATTAGCGTGGCGTCCCTGGCCGAAGACTTCGACGCGCGCTACCGGGCCCTCGAGGTGCCGTGCAAGAACCTCTGAGCACCGCGGTACCGGGGTTTACAGATCGCGGAACAGGTCGTGGGCGTTGAGCAGGGCGTAGGCGATTTCCGGGCGACGCTCCAGGCCGCGGCGAATGGCGGCAGGGATCGCCTGGCGGGTCTTGCGACACAGGCCGGGGAAGGTGTGCACTTCGATGGCAATGCCGCGCATGCTGCGCACTTCGTTGAAACCCGGGGCCACCTCGACGCGAATGCCCAACTGCTCGACCATGCGCTGCTGCATACGCTCGAGATCCTCGAGGCTGGCCAGGTTTTCCAGGCGCTCGAGCAGGCGTTTCTCCTCGTTCTTGGTCAGCATCAGGATGCGCTGATCCTTACCGGGCGATTCCAGCAGTTGCTCGCGCTGACAGTCGCACGCGCCCGGTGGGCAAGGATGGCGGATCGGCAGGGATGAATTCATGGCCTGCATCATAGCCAGGCCGACGGCGCGTTGACCATGGTCAACGCGCCGTCGGTTATCGGCGCCGATCAGGCGCTGAGCTTGAAGCGCCCGACCAGAGTATTGAGGCCCTGGGCCAGGTGCGCCAGCTCGCTGCAGGCCGCGGCGGTCTGGTTGGCGCCCGACGCGCTCTGAATCGACAGGTCGCGGATGCTCACCAGGTTGCGATCCACCTCACGGGCCACGTGGGCCTGCTCCTCGGAAGCGGTGGCGATCTGCAGGTTGCGCTCGTTGATCATGCCGATGGAATCCACGATCTGCTCCAGGGCGACACGCGCGTCGTCGGCGACCAGCAAGGTATTGCTCGCCTCCTGGCTGCTGCCGCGCATGGCCTGCACGGCTTTTTCAGTGCCGCTCTGGATGGCCGCGATCATGTGCTCGATTTCCTGGGTCGACGCCGAGGTACGGTGGGCCAGCCCCCTTACCTCATCGGCCACTACGGCGAAGCCGCGGCCATGGTCGCCGGCCCGGGCCGCCTCGATGGCGGCGTTGAGCGCCAGCAGGTTGGTCTGTTCGGCGACGTTGCGAATCACGTCCAGCACCTTGCTGATGTCACGGGCCTGGTCGGCCAGGCCCTGAACCTGATCGGAGGCCTGCATCACATTGCTCGACAGGTGACGGATGGCGTCCACGGTTCGCGCCACATGCTGATTGCCGGCGTTGGCCGACACCGTCGACTCGCGGGATGCATCGGAGGCGCCATTGGCGTTGCGCGACACTTCGTCGACCGCCGAACTCATCTGCGTCACTGCGGTGGCGGCCTGGTCGATCTCGGCGTTCTGATTCTGCAGGTTGCGGGTGCTCTCCTCGGTGACCGAAGCCATCTCCTCTGCCGCAGCGGCTAGCTGGGTGGACGAATCACTGATCTGACGGATGGCGTCGTTGAGGTTCTTCTGCATGGTGGCCTGGGCGGCCAGCAGGCGCGCGGCCTCATCCTTGCCCGAGACCTGCACGGCACGGGTCAGGTCGCCCGAGGCAATGGTCTCGGCACTCTGCAATGCTTCGCGGATCGGCGCGGCGATGGAGCGAGTCAGCAGGGTAGCCAGCAGCACGGTCAGCAAAACCGCAACGGCGATGGTCACCAGCACCCCGGTGCGGCCGTGCTGGTAAATGGTATTGGCGTTGATGCCCGCCTGCTTGGCGCCCTGCATGTTGTAGGCAGTCAGCTCATCGAGTTGCTGCTGCAGGGTGGCGCCGGCTTCGCGCACCGCCCCATTGGCCAGCGCCAGCGCCTGAGTCAGTTGGTTCTGGCGCAGAGAGTCGACGATCTGCTGCTGACCGCTCAAGTAGGTTTGGGCACTGGTATTGACCCGGTTGAACATGCCGCGTTCGACATCTGTGGACACCATATGCTGGCCATACTGATCGAGAATCTGCTGCAGCGCTGTACGGTAGCTCTGCGCCACGCTGTCATCGATGGTCTGTTGGCTGGTGTTTTCCACCACGGCCAGCATCCTCAGGGTTTCCAGGCGAACGTTGAGCAGATCCTTCTGCATCTCGCCGGTGGCCTGGATGCTCGCCATCCAGTTGGTTTCGATATCCTGTTCGGCATCGTAGAGGTCGCCGAGCTTGAACAGCGAGAATACGCCCAGCGCCATCACCAGCAGGGTGATGAGCGCGAAGCAGAAGGCAGCACGGGGGGCGATGTTGAAGCTGCGAAGATTCATGGTGGCACCAGATATAGGGTGTTCTACCAACCACTCCTTGTCGGCCCAGCAAATGCGCTGCCGGTTCCGACACACGCACTTACAAAATAGCAAAATGCCACCAACCCGTACGTTAAATAAATCTATCGCAACGATGCAGGATTTCGTGCTTTTGCAATCATCGCGGACTACTCGGCCAGCTTACTGGCGCTTTGTCGCGCAATCTTTATCATCCGCGCACGAGTATGGGGAACTCCAGCCTACTGCCCTGGTGTCGAACCCCGAGTCCGATGTCAGCGGCGGCGCCAGAGCCGCCCGGCCCTTTTACCCTATCAAAGGAACGATTGATGAGCATTCACAGCAACGCGGGGCGCCTTCCCGACGAGCACAGTCTGGTCAACCTGCCCCGTCTGGTTGCGCGCTACTACAGCGAGCGCCCGGATCCGAGCGACCCTGCTCAGCAGGTGGCCTTCGGTACTTCGGGCCACCGCGGTTCTTCCCTGAAGAACAGCTTCAATGAATGGCACATCCTCGCCGTAACCCAGGCGATCTGCGATTACCGCCGCGGCCAGGGCATCGACGGCCCGCTGTTCATCGGCATGGACACCCACGCGCTGTCCGAGCCGGCTTTCGTGTCGGCCCTGGAAGTGCTGGCCGCCAACCGCATCGAAACCCGTATCGATGCCGGCTGCAGTGAAACGGGCGGCGAACCGGGCTACACCCCGACGCCGGCCATCTCCAAGGCAATTCTCGATTACAACAAGGGCCGCAGCAGCGGCCTGGCCGATGGCATCGTCATCACCCCGTCGCATAACCCGCCGGCCGATGGCGGCTTCAAATACAACGCCAGCAACGGTGGCCCGGCCGATACCGGCGTGACCAAGTGGATTCAGGAGCGCGCCAACGAACTGCTGGTGGCCGGCCTCAAGGGCGTGCAGCGCATCGACTATGCCAGCGCTCTGAAGGCGCCCACTACCCAGCGCCACGATTTCATCGAGCAATACGTCGGCGATCTCGAGCAGGTGCTCGACCTGCAGGCGATCCGCGGCTCGGGCCTGAAGTTCGCGGTCGATCCGCTGGGCGGCGCCGGCGTGCATTACTGGACGCGCATCGCCGAGCGTTTCGGCCTGCCGCTGGAAGTGCTGTCGACGCGTATCGACCCGACCTTCCGCTTCATGCGCCTCGACTGGGACGGCAAGATCCGCATGGATTGCAGCTCGCCCCATGCCATGGCCGGGCTGATCGAGAACAAGGACCGCTTCGACGTGGCCTTCGCCTGCGATACCGACCATGACCGCCACGGCATCGTCGCCCGCTCGGTGGGGCTGCTCAACCCCAACCATTACCTGGCCGTGGCCATCGAGTACCTGTTCACTCACCGTCCGCAGTGGGCGGCCCAGGCCGCTATCGGCAAGACCCTGGTGTCCTCGTCGATGATCGACCGCGTGGCCAAGGGCATCGGCCGCAACGTGGTGGAAGTGCCGGTGGGCTTCAAGTGGTTCGTCGACGGCCTGATCGAAGGCCGTTTCGGCTTTGGCGGGGAAGAATCGGCCGGTGCCTCGTTCCTGCGCAAGGATGGCAGCGCATGGTCCACCGACAAGGACGGCATCATTCTCGGCCTGCTGGCGGCGGAAATCACCGCAGTGACCGGCAAGGATCCAGGCGAGCGCTACCAGGCCCTGACCGAGCGCTTCGGTGCGCCGGTCTACCAACGCATCGACGCCCCGGCAGACCGTGAGCAAAAGGCCCGCCTGGGCAAGCTGTCGGCATCCCAGGTGACCGCCAGCGAGCTGGCCGGCCAGCCGATCACCGCCATCCTTACCGAAGCGCCGGGCAACGGTGCGGCCATCGGCGGGCTCAAGGTGGTCACCGACAACGGCTGGTTCGCGGCGCGGCCATCGGGTACCGAGGATGTCTACAAGATCTACGCCGAGAGCTTCGAGGGCGATGCCCACCTCAAGCGCATCCAGAGCGAGGCCAAATCCCTGGTCGACACCGTGCTAGCTGGCTGAGGATCACCAGCCGGCTCCTGGCGGGCCGGCTCTTGGTGATCAACGCCCATAAAAAAGCCCCGCCTAGGCGGGGCTTTTTTCAACCGGTTGAGTGAACTCAGGCGGTGGCGCGGTAGCTGCCATCACGACCACGGCGAGCCCACATCATTTTTGCAGCGGTCGGATTGATCGGCGCGCCGGTAAAGGTCGGCAGGCTGCGATCGATCCACTGGGCACCCTGCCCCTTCCAGTTGATTTCACCGCTGATCAGCTTGCTGTCACGCATGATCTCATGCAGCAGCGCCTGAACGCGGGTTTCACAGAATACGGTCTGGCGGTCGATCGCCTTAACGAAGGCAATTTCACCATCCTTACGCAACGTCATCAGCAACATCCCGTCGGGGCGCTTTTTGAAATCGATGGCGTAGTCCGGGAGGTTTTCGATCAGGTGCTGGATGGCGTATTGCATGGCTCGTACCCTCTGAGTGGTGTTCCTTCGTCCAGAGGGATATTGCAGACTGCGTGCCAGCTATTGATAAAATCTAAACCATTGATTTAAAAGGACTATTTACAAATAAAAAATAATTGAACTATGCATCCTGCACGGTGGCCAGATTCTGGTCGTGCAAGATGCAATACTGAGTGCGAGCATGCTTGTTCTATAGATGAAGAATTTGCGCAGAAGTGCCCTTTCACCCGACGCAAGGCATTGTCATGACCCATCCCACCCTGATCATCATCGACATGCAGCGCGGCATGCTCGACCCCGCAGCCGGCGAGCGCAACAACCCGCAGGCGCCCTTGCGCATGGCCGAACTGCTCCAGGCCTGGCGCCTGGCCGCAGCGCCGGTCGTGCATGTACGCCATATCTCCCGATCTGCAGGCTCGCAATTCGCACCCGGGCAGAGCGGCGTGGAGTTCCAGCCGGCGCTGCAGCCGTTGCCCCGGGAGCACGTGGTCGAGAAGAACGTGCCCGATGCGTTCATCCACTCCGGGCTGGAGCGCTGGCTGCGGGTGCGCGGCATCGACTCGCTGGTGATCGTTGGCGTCAGCACCAACAACTCGGTGGAAGCGACCGCGCGCTCGGCGGGCAACCTGGGCTTCACCACCTATGTAGTAGCCGATGGCTGCTTCACCTTTGCCAAGGTCGACTACCAGGGTGTGCTGCGCAGCGCCGGGGAGGTGCACGCCATGGCGCTGGCCAATCTGCAGGATGAGTACGCGCAGGTCATTGAAAGCCAAGCAGCGCTAGCACTACTCAAGCAGGTATAAGAAAGGATTGAGGTGGCCATGGGCGGCCACCTCGGCAGGTTGCGGATCAGAACCGTGGTTTGAGCGCCTTCCAGCTCGGGTCGTACTTCTGCATCTGGGTGACGTCATTGCGCGAGCGGATGCCGCAGGTCAGGTACTGGTCGTTGAGCTTGGCCAACTGGTCGTAGTCCAGCTCGACGCCTAGGCCAGGCGCGCGGGTCAGCGCCACGCAGCCGTCGACGATCGGCAGCTTGCCGCCCTTGATCACTTCCTCGTCTGGCTCCTGCCAGGGGTAATGGGTATCGCAGGCATAGGACAGATTCGGCACCGCCGCCGCCACATGGGTCATGGCCATCAGGCTGATGCCCAGATGCGAGTTGGAGTGCATGGACACGCCCAGGCCAAAGGTATCGCACATGCGCGCGAGGATCTGCGTATCACGCAGGCCACCCCAGTAATGGTGGTCGGCCAGCACGATCTGCACGCTGTTCAGCGCCACGCTGCGGCGGAACTCGTCGAAATCGGTGACCACCATGTTGGTCGCCAACGGGATGCCGGTGATTTTGTGTACCTCGGCCATGCCCTCCAGGCCTGGGCAGGGGTCTTCGTAGTATTCCAGGTCATCACCCATCAGCTCGGCCATGCGCAGCGAGGTCTGCACCGACCAGTTGCCGTTGGGGTCGATACGCAGCGGCGCCTCCGGAAAGGCCTGGCGCAGCGCCTTGATACAGGCCACTTCGTGCTCGGGGCCGAGCAAGGTGCCGGCCTTGAGCTTGATGCTCTTGAAGCCGTTCTCCTCGATCATGGTGCGCGCCTGGGCGACGATCTGCTCGGGGCTGATGCCCTCCCCCCAGCGATCCGGCTTATAGGGCGAGCCCACGTGCTCGGCATACTTGAGAAACAGGTAGGCGCTGAATGGCACGCGGTCACGCACCGCACCGCCGAGCAGATCCACCAGTGGCATGCCCAGGGAACGCGCTTGCAGATCGAGAAAGGCCACTTCGAAAGCCGAATAGGCATTGGCCACCTGTTTGCTGGGGTGCGAGCCCGGCGCCAGTTCCGCGCCCGCGGTGCCCGGCTTGAGCGCGGCCACGGTCTTCACCACCCGGGCGCGCAGACCGTTGAGGTCGAAGGGGTCGAGGCCGACCAGCGAATCCTGCATGGCCTGCAGCACGCTGAGCACCGGCGCATCGCCGTAGCTCTCGCCCAGGCCGATAAAGCCATTGTCGCTTTCCACCTCGATGATCGAACGCAGGGCATAGGGCTCGTGGATACCGCTGGCGTTGAGCAAGGGCGCATCACGGAACGCAATCGGCGTCACGCGTACCTGTTTGATCCTCATCTTTCGAATTCCTTGTGCTGACAGAGTGGCTGCGCTGGCCAGGCCAGCGCCTGTACGTTTCAGGCTGGCGATGCGGCAGGCTTGGGGCTCACGCCGTTGCCGCTGCCCTTGGCGCCTTTGCTGGTCTTGGTCATGAACACCAGGATGCCGGCGATCAGCGAGACCACGGCCAGACCGATCAGGCCGCCTTCGATGGAGCCAGTGTGCTCTTCGAGATAGCCGAAGGTGGCCGGCGCCACGAAGCCGCCCAGGCTGCCCACCGAATTGATCAGGGCAATCACTGCCGCGGCGATGCGCGCATCCAGATAGGCCTGGGGAATTGGCCAGAACAGCGAGGACGCCGCCTTGAAGCCGATGGCCGCGAAGCAGATGGCGATGAACGAGAAGATCGGCCCGCCAGTGGTGGACATGAACAGCCCGAATGCGGCGATCACGAACGCTGCCGAAGCCCAGGCCTGTTGCCACTTGTAGCGCGCTGCCAGGGCCGCGAAGGCGTACATGGCCGCCACCGAGATGATCCACGGCACCGAGTTGAACAGGCCGATCTGGAAGTCATCCAGCCCGCCCATGGAGCGGATGATGCTCGGCAACCAGAAGGTGCAGCCGTAGATGGTCAGCGAGATGGAGAAGTACAGGAAGCAGAACAGCATGATCTGTGGGTCACGCAGCAGCCTTAACGCCGAGTGCTTGACCGCGCCGGTCTCGCCGGCTGCCAGTTGGCGCTGACGCTGCTCTTCGTCGATGCAATCGGTCAGTGCCTGGCTTTCCTCGCGGCTCAGCCATTTGGCGTCCTTGGGCAGCGAATCCAGCCAGAACCACACGAAACCGCAGAGCACCACCGAGAACATGCCTTCGATGAAGAACATCCACTGCCAGCCCTTCATACCCAGGCCGTCGATCTGCAACAGCAGGCCGGACAGCGGACCGGAAATGATCGAGGCGATGGCCGAGCCACTGAGGAAGATGGCCATGGCCTTGCCACGTTCGCCAGCCGGCAGCCACTTGGTGAAGTAGTACACCACGCCCGGAAAGAAGCCGGCCTCGGCGACGCCGAGCAAAAAGCGCAGGATATAGAACCAGGTTTCGTTGGGCACGAAGGCCATCGCGGTGGCGACGATGCCCCAGGTGAACATGATGCGGGTCAGCCATACCTTGGCGCCGTAGCGCTGCAACAGCATGTTCGAGGGCACTTCGAACATCGCGTAGCCGATGAAGAACAGGCCCGCGCCCAGGCCATAAGCGGCGGCGCCAATGCCCAGGTCGGTTTCCAGGTGGCTGCGGACGAAGCCGATGTTCACCCGGTCGATGTAGTTGACGATGAACATCACCACGAAGAGTGGCAATACGTGGCGTTTCACTTTCGAGACCGCGCGGGCAACAACCTGCGGGTCGGCTGGACTTGGGACGTTATTCACTGGGCGACTCCCGATCATTGTTTTTGTGGGATGCGCCGATCATGTACGCGGGTATTGATCCCGTCTAATCTATATTGGCATTCGATTGATACCTGGATTAAATCAATGTTCGAACTCGCCCAGCTGCGCTGCTTCACCACCGTCGCCACCGAACTCAACTTTCGCCGCGCCGCCGAACGGCTGAACATGACCCAGCCGCCGCTGAGCCGGCAGATCCAGCTGCTCGAGCACAGCCTGGGTGTCGAGCTGTTCACCCGCAGCACGCGCAGCGTGGCGCTCACCGCCGCTGGCCGGGCATTTTTCATCGAAGCGCAGAACCTGCTGGAGCGTGCCCACCAGGCAGCGGCCTCGGCGCGGCGCTTCGCAGCGGGCGATATTGGCTCGGTGAGCATCAGCTTCGTGGGCAGTGCGGTGTACGAATTCCTACCCCGGGTGATCGCCGAGGCGCGGCTCAATCAACCCCAGGTGAAGATTTCCCTGAGCGAGATGAACACCCATCAGCAGCACGAGGCGCTGCGCACCCGGCGCATCGACCTGGGCATCGTGCGCCAGCCGTTGCTGCAGGCCGGTTACGAGAACGAGTGCCTGGTGCGCGAACCGTTCGTGCTGGCCATTCCCAGCGGGCACCCGCTGGCCAGAGTTGAGCAGATTGGCGTCAGGAGCCTGGATGGCGCGCCCTTTCTGATGTACTCCCACGCCGCCTACCCGCCGTTCAACGAGCTGCTGACCGGCATGTTCCGCTCTGCCGGGGTGGCGCCCGAATACGTGCAGTGGCTGGGCTCGTCGCTGACCATCCTGGCCCTGGTCAACGCCGGCATGGGCCTGGCCCTGGTGCCGCGCTGCGCCACCAACGTGGTGTTCAAGGAGGTGACATTCCGCGAGATCGATCTGGGCGAAGGGATTCAAAGCGAACTGCACCTGACCTGGCGCAGCAATAACGACAACCCGGCCTGCATGATGCTGCTCGAGGCGATTCGGGCGGCGGTGGCCGCTGAGGTGCACTGAGGCGCTGCGCTGTTCAATGCCGAGGAGCGCCCAATGATGTGGGATGTAGAAATGTGGGAGCGCGCCATGCGGGCGAACTCCCATCTATAAGCTTTACCCATTTGCGCGAGTGGGCAGGAACTGCCAGTCGATGACCCAGTTTTTCGCGGGCATGGACTGGGCGTCCCCGCCGCTCCCACAGTCCCACAAAAATGGCAGCGGATATCCGCTGCACCTTTCGCCCCTGCAGAGCAAAGGCGAAGCGTGAATCTCTAAAAAGCCGGCCGACTCAGACCCACTGATCGTTACGCTTGCGGCGCAGGCGGAACATGGTTGGCAGGATCAACCCCGCCAGCAAGCCGACACCGGCGATGCTGCCACCGTAGACCATGTAGCGCATCAGCACCTGCTTCTGCTCGTCGCCCAGTTGGGCCTGGGCCTCACGCAGCTCCGAACGGGCCTGGTTGAGTTCGATATCCAGGGCGCTGCGGTTGGCTTCGAGTTCGTCGATCAGTTTCTTGCGAGTCTCCAGCGTCTCCTGCATGCCCTGCACACGGGTTTCCCAGGTCTCGTTGATGTTCTTGAGCTCGGTGCTCAGCTCGGTAACCTTCTGCTCCAGCGCCGGCAGCCGCTCGGCCTGGCCGGGCACCTCCTGCAGGTCGCGGTTGGGGATCCACACCGCGTCGCCGCTCTCGCCACGCACCTGGCTGTAGTCGCCCTGGGTGCGCAGCAGTTGCACGCGGGTGCCGGAACTCAGGGTGCCGACGATGCGATAGCCCTCGGTCGGGCCGCTGCGCACGTAGGTATTGAGGCTGTCACTGACCCAGCGCACGTTGTCGCTGGCCTGTTGGGCGTGGGCCGGCGCGGCGATCAGCAGCAGGCCGGATAGAACGCAAGTCCCCAGCACGCGAAACGGCGGCAGGGAAAAGCAGGCAGAAAAGGGACGGGCTAGGGACATAAAAACATCTTCACTCGGCGGTGGAACACATTGCGACTCAGCGCGCGAATGTCGGCCAGGCGAATTGTTGTACCGATGTGCAGGGGGCGCGCAAATGGCGCAACGCCATGCCTTCCACCGGTTTGGCCGACTGCTGAAAGACCGCAGCAGATCGGCCGGGTTCCTCGGCGGCCGGCACATTGGCCGATCGAAGCGGCGCGCCAGCGCACCGTTCCAGTGTCTTACTTACCGTCAGCCAAGCGCTGCTCGCCGGTCGCCCTGCGCCCGAACCACAAGGCCAGAAGCAGCGCCAGAGCGGGAAACGCCGCACCGGTCAGCGCCGCGCCCTGCCAACCGAAGGTTTCGTAGATCGGGCTGGCGATGGCCGAGCCGCTGGCACCACCGATAAAGATGCTGGTCATGTACAGGGCGTTGAGGCGCGCGCGGCTGTTCTGCTCCAGCGCGTAGACGTCGCGCTGACCGAGCACCATGTTCAGTTGCACGGCGAAATCCAGCAGCACCGCGCACAGCACCAGGCCAAGCACGACAGCCAAGGGGCCGGCCAGGGTCAGCGCGAAGGCCAGCGGCGCCAGCACCAGGGCCACCAGGGTGGCACGCCGGGTATGACCGGCATCGGCCAGGCGCCCGGCAATCGGCGCGGCGATGGCACCAATGGCCCCGACCAGGGCGAACAACGCGACGTGGGTCTGGGTGAAGCCGTAATGACGCACCAACTCCATCGGCGCCACGGTCCAGAACAGGCTGAACGAGGCGAACATCAGCCCCTGGTACAGCGCCCGCTGGCGCAGCGTCGAATAGCGGCGCAGCAGGCCCAGCAGCGACAGCAGCAGATGGCCGTAATGGCCACGGTTATCCGGCACATGGCGGGGAATGGTGGTGGCGATCACCAGCACGATGCCGAGCATCAGCGTCGCCGCCATGACGTACACCGCACGCCAGCCGAAGTATTCGGCGATCAGGCTGGCCACCGGCCGTGCCAGCAGGATGCCCAGCAGCAGGCCGGCCATGATGTTGCCCACCACGCGGCCACGGGTCGCTTCCGGTGCCAGGTGAGCAGCCAGGGGAATCAGCATCTGCACTGACACCGAACTCAAGCCGACCAGCAGCGACAGGCCAAGAAACAGCCCCGGCGACGTGGAAAACCCAGCTGCCAGCAGGCAGACCATCGCCGCCAGGGTGGTCAGCAGCATCAGCCGGCGACTCTCCAGCAGGTCGGCCAGCGGCACCAGAAACAGCAGGCCGACGGCATAGCCGATCTGGGTCAGCGAGACGATCAGGCTGGCCTGATGCATCGATAGCCCCACAGCAGGCGCGATCAGCTCGACGATTGGCTGGGCGTAGTAGAGGTTGGCGACGATGGCGCCGCAGCAGAAGGCGAACAGCAGCACCAGCGCTGGCGAGAGGCTGTGCGACCGGTTGGACGTGGATGTACTCATGATTACCTCGCGATAAGCCGACCTGCACGGCGGCTCGTCGGAACAGGAAACGGGTGGGATGCCCGACGGAGCCCTGGCGTCACCAACTGGCGGCCTGGGTGAAGCAAGGTTACGGGGCCTCGTTCGAGCGCAGAATCCACCTGCCGCGCAACACAGCGTTGCGCCGGCTCGAACGCTGCCCGGCATCAGCCGGCTAGCAGCTCACGCAGGAATTCGACGAACGCAGCCACCCGCCGCGAGCCACGCTGATTGGGTAGGTAGAGCACGCTGATGGCACCGCTCGCCGCACCGGGTGTGATGCTGTAGCGATCGAGCAGGCGCACCAGTCGGCCACTGGCGACATCCTCACGCACCAGCCAATCGGCCAGCAGCGCCACGCCCTGCCCGGCCAGCGCCGCGGCGCGCAGCACGTCGGCGTTGTTGCTCTGCAAGCGCCCGCGCACCGCCACCTCCTGCACGCCCTCGGCCGCAACGAACTGCCAGGGCGGCGCCCCCGCGCCAAAATCGAAACGCAGGCATTGATGGGCCAACAGTGCCTGGGGCTCGCCGATCGGCGGCTGGCACGCCAGGTACGCCGGGCTGGCCACTAGCCAGCGGGTGAACTCGCCCAGCCCTACGCTGACCACCTCGTCGCTGAGCAGCGTACTACCCAGGCGCACCGCCACGTCCACCCGCTCGCCAGGCAGGTCGACCAGGTCGTCACTGAGACGCAGGGCAATCTCCAGTTCGGGGTGCCGTTCGAGCAGCTGGCCAAGGTGGGGCGCGATCACCCGCCGCCCGAACTCCACCGGCACGCTGACATTGAGCCGCCCGCGGGCCTGCGCGCCGCCATCACACACGGCGGCATCGGCCTCCGCCAGCGCCTCGAGAATCGCCACGGCACGTTCGAAATAGGCCTGCCCGGCCTGGGTCATGCCAACCTGGCGGGTACTGCGGTTGAGCAGCACGCTCTGCAGTTCGGCTTCCAGGCTGCTGACCAGCCGGGTCACCGAAGAGGTCGCCATGCCCAGGGAGCGCCCGGCCGCGGAAAACCCGCCGCAGCGCACGGTTGCCACGAAGGCTTGCAAGGCCAGCAGTTTATCCATCTCAACAGGCTCCTAGGCTCGACCGCGGTGACTCTAGCGCATGTCCCTCAGCCGGCATTGCATATGCGTCGTCTGCCACACGGGGTCGCTCTCCACATCGGTGACCGTAAAGCCCTGCCGTTCCCAGAAGCGGATGGCGCCTGGCAGAAAGGGATGTGTATGCAGGTAGAGCACCTCGACACCCTGGCCGAGGGCATGTTCGCGCAGCTCGCTGCACAGCCTGACGGCCAGGCCGGAGCGCCTGAAGGCCGGAACCACGAACAGCCGCACGATCTCCACCGTGCGCACACCCCGGTAGTCGAGCTGAGCGAAGCGGTGGTCGTAGGGCAGGTAGCCAACGGCCGCAACGATCTCGCCTGCGCAGCGCGCCAGCCAGAAGGCGCCCATCTCGCCCTGTACGTAGGTCTCGGCAAAGCGCTGCAGGTCGGCCGGCAGCACGCTGCTGTCGAGCATCGGGAAGATCTCGGCGCGGGCCGCCATCACGAAGCCGATCGCCTCGTCGATATCGGCCAGGCCGGCGCGCTGGATGTCGACTTCGGCCTGGCTCATTGCGTTAGCTCGCCGGCATCACGCGACAAGGCGTCCAGCAGAAAATCCGCGCGAGCGGGCACATCCAGCCTTGGCAGCAATTGCACCTGATAGCCCAGCGCCGGATAGTCGCGCAGCAGGCGCTGGTATTCCCCGATGGCGGTACTCAGTTCATGGCGCCGCTGGTCATCCTGGCAATAGATGGCCGGCCACGGCGGCACCATGAACACCTGGAGGTGATAACGAAAGGCCGTGGCCAACGGCGCGAGACAGGGCGCAGCCGTAAGGTGCTGCAAGGCACTGGCCAGGTCCACCAGGCTACGGTCGCAGAACACCCAGCCTGCAGTGCCGACATGGGTGTGATAGTCCTGCTCGGCCAGTGCCATGGCCTGCTGCAGAAAACCCGGCAAGTCGTCCCAGGGCGTTGCGCCACCGGCCTGGATCAAACGCCGGCCCGCCTCTTCGATCACCCGATACCCACGCCGTTGCAGCTCGGCCAGCAGCGTGGACTTGCCGCCACCCGAGCACCCGGAAACCACCACCAAACCACTCACTGACTGCCCGCCCTGCCTTGCTTACCCTTCATGCGCAGCACCTTAACGGTGCGCAGGTTGCAGCAGCAAGCCTGCGCGGCTTCGGTGACATTTGTCCTTGAGCCCCGCCGCCGTTCTCGTTATAAGTCCCGCTAATTTTCCAAGGCCCATCAGGCAGACCATGAGCCAAGCTGATCTCCTCGACCAAGACCCCGTGTTCCAGCTCAAAGGCAGCATGCTGGCCATCACCGTGATGGAGCTGGCGCACAACGACCTTGCCCGCCTCGACCTGCAACTCGCCGAGAAGGTCGCCCAGGCGCCCAACTTCTTCAGCAACACGCCCCTGGTATTGGCCCTCGACAAACTGCCGCGCGAGGAAGGCGACCTCGACCTGGGCGAACTCATGGCCCTGTGCCGCAAGCACGGCCTGCGCACCCTGGCCGTGCGCGCCAGCCGCGAGGAAGACATCGCCGCCGCCAACGCCCTGGACCTGCCGGTGCTGCCGCCCTCCGGGGCCCGCGAGCGGGTAATCGACCCGGCACCCAAACCGGTCGAGCCGCCCAAGCCGGTGGAGCCCGAGGTCAAACCGACCCGCGTGATCACCACCCCGGTGCGCGGCGGCCAGCAGATCTACGCCCAGGGCTGCGACCTGGTGGTGCTGGCCCCGGTGAGTGCCGGCGCGGAACTTCTCGCCGATGGCAACATCCATGTCTACGCGCCCATGCGTGGTCGCGCATTGGCCGGCGTCAAGGGCAACCGGCAAGCACGGATTTTCTGCCAGCAGATGGGCGCCGAACTGCTCTCCATCGCCGGCCAGTACAAGGTTGCCGAAGACCTGCGCCGCGACCCGAACTGGGGCCGCGCGGTGCAGGTCAGCCTGATGGGCGACGTGTTGAACATCACCCGTCTTTAACGGATACTGCCCGGCACTTTTAACTGTCACACAGGGCCCTCGAACGCCTCTGGGCGGGCTGTCAAAACAATCATCGGCCAAACCCGGCGAGCACCGCGCACGCCCCCAGCCGAGCGATTCTTTCGACAGACCGCCAATCGCGGCAGGTTCCTGCTTTTATTCATTTTTAGGGTGAATCACCTTGGCCAAGATCCTCGTAGTCACTTCCGGCAAGGGTGGCGTCGGTAAAACCACCACCAGCGCTGCCATCGGTACCGGCCTCGCCTTGCGCGGCCACAAGACCGTCATCGTCGACTTCGACGTCGGCCTGCGTAACCTCGACCTGATCATGGGCTGTGAACGCCGCGTGGTGTACGACTTCGTCAACGTCGTCAACGGCGAAGCCACCCTCACCCAGGCCCTGATCAAGGACAAGCGTCTCGAGAACCTCTACGTGCTGGCAGCCAGCCAGACCCGTGACAAGGACGCCCTGACCCTGGAAGGCGTCGAGAAGGTCATCAACGAGCTGTCGCAGAACTTCGAATACGTGGTCTGCGACTCGCCGGCCGGTATCGAGAAAGGCGCCCACCTGGCCATGTACTTCGCTGACGAAGCCATCGTGGTCACCAACCCGGAAGTCTCCTCGGTACGTGACTCGGACCGCATGCTCGGTCTGTTGGCCAGCAAGTCGCGCCGCGCCGAACAGGGCGGCGACCCGATCAAGGAGCACCTGCTGCTGACCCGCTACAACCCGGAGCGCGTCACCAAGGGCGAAATGCTCGGCGTGGAAGACGTCGAGGAAATCCTCGCCATCCGCCTGCTCGGCGTGATCCCCGAATCCCAGGCGGTGCTCAAGGCCTCCAACCAGGGCGTGCCGGTGATCCTCGATGACCAGAGCGATGCCGGCCAGGCGTACAGCGACGCCGTCGATCGCCTGCTGGGCAAGGAAGTGGCGCACCGTTTCCTTGATGTGAAGAAGCAGGGCTTCCTGCAACGTCTGTTCGGAGGTCGCGAATGAATATTTTCGACTTCTTGCGCTCGCGCAAGAAGGAAACCACAGCCTCCATCGCCAAAGAGCGCCTGCAGATCATCGTTGCCCACGAACGTGGCCAGCGCACCCAACCCGACTACCTGCCTGCCCTGCAGCAGGAGCTGGTCGAGGTGATCCGCAAGTACGTGGCCATCGACTCGGACCAGGTGCAGGTCGCCCTGGAAAACCAGGGCAGCTGTTCGATTCTGGAATTGAACATCACCCTGCCCGACCGCTGATCCGCATACCGTAGGGTGGGTTAGCAGCGCCTGGTGGTGACATTCGCGTCACAACCAGACTCAACGCGCTGCGTAACCCACCAGGCGGTGCCGGAAACGACATCGACCGATGCGACAATCAGCTCCACGACTGGCGGCCTCGATGGCCGCCTTTCGTTTTTATCGCCCAACCAAAGAACGCCCATGCCGCTCAGCCAAATCGAAATCGTCCACCAGGATGCCGCCCTGCTGGTGATCAACAAGCCCACCCTGCTGCTCTCGGTGCCCGGCCGCGCCGATGACAACAAGGATTGCCTGGTCACCCGCCTGCAGGAAAACGGCTACCCCGAGGCGCGCATCGTGCACCGCCTGGATTGGGAAACCTCGGGGCTGATCGTGCTGGCCCGCGATGCCGACAGCCACCGCGAGCTGTCGCGCCAGTTCCACGACCGGGAAACCGAAAAGGCCTACACGGCCCTGTGCTGGGGCTCGCCCGAAGGCGACAGCGGCAGCATCGACCTGCCGCTGCGCTACGACCCGCCGACCAAACCACGCCACGTGGTCGATCATGAACAGGGCAAGCACGCCCTGACGTTCTGGCGCGTACTCGAACGCCACACCGAGCATGCCCGCGTCGAACTGACGCCGATCACCGGCCGCTCGCACCAGTTGCGCGTGCACATGCTGTCCATCGGCCACCCGCTGCTCGGCGACGGCCTGTACGCCCACGAACAGGCCCTGGCCGCCTACCCGCGCCTGTGCCTGCACGCCAGCATGCTGAGCCTCACCCACCCGCAAAGCGGCGAGCGTCTGCGTTTCGAGTGCCCGGCGCCGTTCTGATGAACCCCAGGCGCTTCTACGAAAACACCCAGGGCGCACCGGCCATGCCGACCTTGCTCCTTGCACTGCAACACTGGCATGGCGCGCCCGCAGCGGCGCTGGACCTGGGCTGTGGCGCAGGACGCGATACACTTGAATTGCTGCGTCGCGGCTGGCAGGTAACGGCCATCGATGCCGAGCCCCTGGCATTCGAGTATTTGAACTCACTTGTGCCAAGGGATCACCAGGCGCGCCTGCAAACCCGATGCATGGCCTTTCAGAGTACCGAGTTGACGCCGGCCGAGCTGATCAATGCCAGCTTCTCACTGCCCTTCTGCCCACCTGGTGAGTTTCCCGCTTTATGGCAGCGCATCGAGCAAGCGCTCAAGCCCTGCGGGGTGTTTGCCGGGCACTTTTTCGGCGAGCGCGACAGCTGGGCAGAAGACGGCCTGTCCATTCATACCCGCAGCGAAGTCGAGCGCCTGTTTCAGGATTGGCAAATCATCGACCTGCAGGAAATCGACCGTCAGGGGCAAACCGCCGTCGGCAAAGGCAAGCACTGGCACCTGTTCGCGGTAGTCGCCCGGCGCTGATATCCGCCATGGCAACCGCCGCCCCGATAGGCGACAATCCCGCCCCGCCAAGCGATGGCTGCCGCGCAGCCTATAAATCGCACGTACGCCGGATAGCCAACCGCCCACCTCTGCAACCAAGGAGTTTGCATGGCCCTGCCCTGCCCGCGCTTTGCCCCGAGCCTGCTCGCCCTGGCGCTGAGCCCGACCCTCTGCTGGGCCGCCGAGTCGGCGGTGGTGCTCGATGCCACCACCATCGAGGAGCAGGCCGGCGACGGCTACCGGGCGCGCAGCGCCGCAGTGGGCGGCTTCAATGAGGCCGAACTGCTCGACACGCCGGCCTCGGTATCAGTGGTCAGCCGCCAGTTGATCGACGACCAGCAGGCGCGCCTGCTCAGCGATGTGCTGAAGAACGATGCCTCGGTGGGCGAAGCCTATGCGCCCATCGGCTACTACGAGAACTTCGTGGTGCGCGGCTTCTCCCTCAATGCCGCCAACAGCTACCGGGTCAACGGCCGCAGCCTGGTGGGCGAGCAGAACGTGGCGCTGGAAAACAAGCAGCAGGTCGAACTGCTCAAGGGGCTGTCCGGCCTGCAGAGCGGCGTGACCGAACCCGGCGGGCTGATCAACTACGCGACCAAGCGGGCCGAGAACGTGCGCTCGCTGAGCGTGGCCAGCAATCAGGATGGTGAGCGCTACCTGGCCGCCGACCTCGGCCACTGGTTCGGCGCCGAGCAGCAGGTGGGCGTGCGCCTGAACCTGGCCCATGAGGATATCCGCTCGTTCGTCGAACATGCCGATGGCAAGCGCGACTTCATCTCCCTGGCGCTGGACTGGAACATCTCTCCGGATGCCACCCTGCAGCTGGACGCCGAATACCAGACCCGCGAACAGCCGTCCGTGGCGGGTTATCAGCTGCTCGGCGGCACCCAGGTGCCAAGCGTCGTCGACCCGGACAAGCGCCTGGGCCATCAGAGCTGGGGCAAGCCGGTGGGCATAGACTCACTGAATCTTGGCGGGCGCTTCGAGTACCGCTTCGACGAGAACTGGAAAGCGGCTGTCGATGCCTCTCACAGCAAGGTGGTGATCGACGATTACAGCACCTTCCCCTATGGCTACTACAACCCGGACTCAGGCACCTGGTCCCCGCACTTCAGCCCCGATGGCGACTACGACATATCCGACTACCGCAGCCCGGACGACACCCGTCAGCATGACGAAATGCAGGCTACTCTGTCCGGCGCCTTCGCCACTGGCAGCATCGGCCACGAGCTGACGCTCGGAAGCAGCGCATTGCGCCGAATCGTAGACCGGCGTAGCTCCGTCAACGTGCCAATCGGTGCCGGCAATATCCACGAGGACCCAGCCGACTTCGCCCCCACCGGCCTGCCGCTCAACCCCAAGCAACGTCGCCTGGACAGCCGCCAGTACGGCCTGTTCTTCAGCGACCGCATCAGCTTCGACGAACACTGGCAGGTGCTGCTGGGTGGTCGCCAGGTGCGCCTGATCGAGGAAGCCTTCACCAGCAGCGGCGTCAGCGACCGCCGCACCCGGCGCAGCGAATTCCTGCCCAACGCCGCGCTTCTTTATAAGCCCCAGGCGGACACCACCCTTTACCTGAGCTACAGCAAGGGCCTGTCCCTGGGCGGTGAGGCCCCCTGGTTCACCACCAATGAGGGCCAGACACTAGCGCCCACCACGTCGCGCCAGCTGGAGGCCGGCCTCAAACGCGACTGGCAGGGCCTGAGCCTGGGCGCTGCGCTGTTCCGTATCGATCAGGCATTGCAATACAGCCGCCCCGACGACAATGGCGACCTGACCTACGTGCAGCAAGGCAAACAGCGCAATATCGGCCTGGAGCTTTCCGCCAGCGGCCAGGCCAGCCGCAACCTGCAGCTGTCGGCCAGCACCGCGGTGATCCGCGCCCGGGCCATCGACAGCGGCACCGAAGCCTACGAAGGCCACCAGGCGGTCAACGTGCCCAAAGTGCGCGCCAGCCTGGCCGCCGACTATCGGATACCCGGCATTCAAGGCCTGTCGCTGCTCGGGGGCCTGCAGTACAGCGCCAGCAAGTACGCCGATCCGAGCGGCACGGTAGAGGTCGGTGATTACACGATCTTTAATCTCGGCAGCCGCTACACCACGCGTATCGAAGGCTACGAGACGGTGCTGCGCCTGACCGTCGACAACCTGTTCGACAAGCGCTACTGGCGCGACACCGGTGCTTACCAGGGCGATGGCTACCTGTTCCCGGGTGACCCACGTACGGCGCGCTTGTCTGCCACGGTGAATTTCTGATCACCACACCCTGTGGTAACGGCCATGCCCGTGATTTTCGGGGGCATGAACTAGGCGTCCCCGCCCGCTCCCACAGACCTTAGGCAGCCCTGCCCTGACGCTCCAATCATCATCGACCAACCCAGAGGACCGCCCCATGCGTCGCACAGTCCCCGCCCTGGTCATTGCCTTGTTCGGCGCCCTGCTGACCGGCTGCCAGCAGGCACCCAAGGGCCATGATCAGCTCGATGCCGTGCTGTGGACGCAGACCGCCATCGAGCACGAGCTGCTCTATCAGCAGATCTACGCTGCCGCGACCCGCCAGCTGCGGCCCGCGCTGGCCGACCCGCAGTGGGACGCGCTCGCCCAGGCGCCGCGCGACCTCAGCGGTCTGCCGCCAGCGCTGATTGTGGATATCGACGAGACCCTGCTCGACAACACCCCGGTGAACGCCAAGGCGGTGGTCGACGGTGGCGCCTATGACTACGCCGAGTGGTATCGCTGGGTCGAGAAGGCCGAAGCCCGCGCCCTGCCTGGCTCGGTGGCCTTCATGCAGACGGCCGCCGGCCTGGGCATCACCCCCTATTACCTGACCAACCGCGAACCGGGGCAGGAAGGAGATACCCTGCGCAACCTGCGCCAGGCCGGCTTTCCCATCGAGGACATCGGTCAGATTCTCACCGCCGGCACGGCGATTGGCGGTTGCCAGCAAGCGGGTTCGGACAAGACCTGCCGTCGCCAGTGGGTCGGCGAACGCGCACGGGTGCTGCTGATGGTTGGTGACAGCTATGGCGACTTCATCGCCGCGCCCAATCGGCTGAGCGCTCAGCGCCAGGTGGCAGCGCCCTACCAGGCCTGGTTCGGCCAGCGCTGGTTCCTGTTGCCCAACCCCACCTATGGTGGCTGGTACACCGCGCCCTATAAGGACCGCGATGAGTTGCCCGATGCCCGCAAGCGGGCACTCAAGCACCAGGCGCTGATTCTGCCGTAAAGGGCCAGGTGAAGCTGGTGCCACCCATGCTCGCGGGCAGCTGCATATTGCAGGCCACAACTGCGCGAGAAACCCTACATATTGTGTTTTGCTGACGAAGTGAAAACCGCGCGCCCAGCGGCGAAAAAAAACTGCCTGCGGCAAGCGGCCGCCCGGCCAAATCATGACCCCTGGCACCGCCAGCAACCATGGGCATTTGCGCCACTTACCCCGGACTAACCCACAGATTTATCCACAGCCTGCAGGGCTTGCCTTACGGCCCTTACCGCACTATCTTGTATCCCCAGTTCGCCAAACCCCTATATGTTGGGTTTCTGGCACAAACGGACCCAAGCACAAATGCGCTGAAAAAGTCCATGCCCAGCGCGGTTTCGGTGCACTGAAATGTGAGTCGATACCGCGCTGCGGTGTAAATAGCTACATCGGCATTGAACGATTCGCCTCGTTTGGCCACTACTAGGACACCGCTCGCCGCGCTTGCACCGGCAACACTACATCTAGTGGCCGCGCACAGCAGCAAGCACCAGTTAAGCCAGGGATGACGCGTTCCTGCATCGAATCAGTACCGACTGCAGCGGCGCCCGGCGCCAGCCAGTCAATCAACGCCTCTTGCAACACCCTGCTGCCTGCCTTGTGCGGGCTCAGGTTTTGTCGATTGGAATGAAAGCCAGGTACAGGTGACGACAGCGGCAAAACGCTCATCCCGGAAATTTTCATTGATCATGGAGACCTTCATGCATACCGACACCACTCGTGAGAATCCTCAGGCGCAAGCGCCTCAGGGTGATGACGCCACCCAGGCACTGGCTGCAACCGCACCCGGCCAGCTGCGTGTGATCAAGCGTAACGGCACCGTCGTGCCCTACACCGGTGACAAGATCACCGTCGCGATCACCAAGGCGTTTCTCGCTGTGGAAGGCGGCAATGCCGCTGCTTCGTCGCGTATCCATGACACCGTCGCGCGCCTGACCGAGCAGGTCACCGCGACCTTCAAGCGCCGCATGCCGTCCGGCGGCACCATCCATATCGAAGAGATCCAGGACCAGGTCGAACTGGCCCTGATGCGCTCCGGCGAGCAGAAAGTCGCCCGTGACTACGTGATCTACCGCGAAGCACAGGCCAGCAAGCGCAAGACCAGCGACGCCGCCGAAGGCATCGCCCAGCCGCACCCGAGCATCCGCGTGACCGTCGCCGACGGCAGCCTGGCGCCGCTGGACATGGGCCGCCTGAACACCATCATTTCCGAAGCCTGCGAAGGCCTGCTGGAAGTCGACGGCGAGCTGATCCAGCGCGAGACCCTGAAGAACCTGTACGACGGCGTCGCCCAGAAGGACGTCAACACCGCCCTGGTGATGACCGCCCGTACCCTGGTCGAGCGTGAGCCGAACTACAGCTACGTCACCGCCCGCCTGCTGATGGACAACATCCGCGCCGAGGCCCTGAGCTTCCTCAACATCGCCGCCAGCGCCACTCACCACGAGATGGCCGAGCTGTACGCCAAGGCCCTGCCGGCCTACGTCGAAGCCGGCGCGCAGTTCGAACTGCTCGACCCGAAACTCAAGGAGTACGACCTGGAGAAGCTGGGCCGTGCGCTGAATCACGAGCGCGACCAGCAGTTCACCTACCTGGGCCTGCAGACCCTGTTCGACCGCTACTTCATTCACAAGGATGGCGTGCGCTTCGAACTGCCCCAGGTGTTCTTCATGCGCGTGGCCATGGGCCTGGCCATCGAAGAGCCGAAGAACCGTGAAGAGCGTGCCATCGAGTTCTACAACCTGCTCTCCTCGTTCGACTACATGGCGTCCACCCCGACCCTGTTCAACGCCGGCACCCTGCGCCCGCAGCTGTCGTCGTGCTACCTGACCACCGTGCCGGACGACCTGTCGGGCATCTACGGCGCCATCCACGACAACGCCATGCTGAGCAAATTCGCCGGCGGCCTGGGCAACGACTGGACCCCGGTGCGCGCGCTGGGCTCCTACATCAAGGGCACCAACGGCAAATCCCAGGGCGTGGTGCCGTTCCTCAAGGTGGTCAACGACACCGCCGTGGCGGTCAACCAGGGCGGCAAGCGCAAGGGCGCCGTGTGCGCCTACCTGGAAACCTGGCACATGGACATCGAGGAATTCCTCGAGCTGCGCAAGAACACCGGTGACGACCGTCGTCGTACCCACGACATGAACACCGCCAACTGGATCCCGGACCTGTTCATGAAGCGCGTCTTCGAAGACGGCAAGTGGACCCTGTTCAGCCCGAGCGAAGTGCCGGACCTGCACGACCTGACCGGCAAGGCTTTCGAAGAGCGCTACGAGTACTACGAAGCGCTGATCGAGTACGGCAAGATCAAGCTGCACAAGACCATCGCCGCCAAGGACCTGTGGCGCAAGATGCTCTCCATGCTGTTCGAGACCGGCCACCCGTGGCTGACCTTCAAGGACCCGTGCAACCTGCGCAGCCCGCAGCAGCACGTGGGCGTGGTGCACAGCTCCAACCTGTGCACCGAGATCACCCTGAACACCAACAAGGACGAGATCGCGGTCTGCAACCTGGGCTCGATCAACATGGTCAACCACATCGTCGACGGCAAGCTGGACACCGCCAAGCTCGGTCGCACCGTGAAGACCGCCGTGCGCATGCTCGACAACGTCATCGACATCAACTACTACTCGGTACCCCAGGCGCGCAACTCCAACCTCAAGCACCGTCCGGTCGGCCTCGGCCTGATGGGCTTCCAGGACGCCCTGTACCTGCAGCACATCGCCTACGGCTCCGACGCCGCGGTGGAGTTCGCCGACCGCTCCATGGAAGCGATCAGCTACTACGCCATCCAGGCGTCCTGTGACCTGGCCGACGAGCGCGGCGCCTACGAAACCTTCGACGGTTCGCTGTGGAGCAAGGGCATCCTGCCGCTGGACTCCCAGCAGATCCTCATCGAGGCCCGTGGCGCCAAGTACATCGACGTCAACCTGGACGAAACCCTGGACTGGGCGCCGGTACGTGAGCGCGTCAAGAAAGGCATTCGTAACTCGAACATCATGGCCATCGCGCCGACCGCGACCATCTCCAACATCATTGGCGTGTCGCAGTCCATCGAGCCGACGTACCAGAACCTCTACGTGAAGTCGAACCTCTCCGGCGAATTCACCGTGATCAACCCCTACCTGGTGCGCGACCTCAAGAACCGCGGCCTGTGGGATCCGGTCATGGTCAACGACCTGAAGTACTACGACGGCTCCGTGCAGCAGATTGAGCGCATCCCGCAAGACCTGAAAGACCTGTACGCCACCGCCTTCGAAGTCGACACCAAGTGGATCGTCGATGCTGCCAGCCGTCGCCAGAAGTGGATCGACCAGGCGCAATCGCTGAACCTGTACATCGCTGGCGCTTCGGGCAAGAAGCTCGACGTGACCTACCGCATGGCCTGGTACCGTGGCCTGAAAACCACCTACTACCTCCGTGCCCTGGCCGCGACCAGCACCGAGAAGTCCACCATCAACACCGGCAAGCTCAACGCCGTATCCAGTGGTGGCGACGAAGGCCTCGTCGCAGCCCCGGCTGCCGCGCCGGCCACCCAGGCCTCCCCTGGCCCGGCACCGGTTCCGAAGGCTTGCGCCATCGACGAGCCGGACTGCGAAGCCTGCCAGTAATGGCCTAGCCGGCTGCAGCACTGCAGCCGGCACAGATAACCCAAGAGCCGGGGTACAGCCCCGGCCTCTGATAATCAGCCGTAGCGCTCTGCGTGCACCGCGAGCTACCGACGATTAGCCACTATCCACACAGGCCGGCCCTTAGCCGACCTCTCAAGCAGGAGCCCCACCATGCTGAGCTGGGATGAATTCGACAAGGAAGACGGCGCAGAAGCCGCCTCCCCCGCCAAGAACACCGCTGCACAGGCCCAGGCCGGTGCCGACATGAGCCTGGAAAAACTCAACCAGGTAGGCGGCAACGCCGCCCTCGAAGCCCGCGCCGTCGACGCCAACGACTCCGCGGCCGTAGCCCGCGCCAAACAGGCCCTCAACGACCTCGACATCCAGGAAGGCCTGGACGAGCTCGAAGGCAGCTCCGCGCGCGTGGAAGTCGGCGACAAGCAGATGATCAACGCCCGTGCCGACCTCAACCAGCTCGTACCCTTCAAGTACGACTGGGCCTGGCAGAAGTATCTGGATGGTTGCGCCAACCACTGGATGCCCCAGGAAGTGAACATGACCGCGGACATCGCCGTGTGGAAGTCCGCCGACGGCCTGACCGAAGACGAGCGCCGCATCGTCAAGCGCAACCTGGGCTTCTTCTCCACTGCCGACAGCCTGGTTGCCAACAACCTGGTGCTGGCCGTGTACCGCCTGATCACCAACCCCGAGTGCCGCCAGTACATCCTGCGCCAGGCCTTCGAGGAAGCGATCCACACCCACGCCTACCAGTACTGCATCGAATCGCTGGGCATGGATGAAGGCGAGATCTTCAACATGTACCACGAGATCCCGAGCGTCGCGAAGAAAGCCTCCTGGGGCCTGAAGTACACCCGCTCGATCTCCGATCCCAAGTTCGAAACCGGTACCCCGGAAACCGATCGCCAGTTCCTCAAGAACCTGATCGCCTACTACTGCGTACTCGAAGGCATCTTCTTCTACTGCGGCTTCACCCAGATCCTCTCCATGGGCCGCCGCAACAAGATGACCGGCACCGCCGAGCAGTTCCAGTACATCCTGCGTGACGAGTCCATGCACCTGAACTTCGGCATCGACATGATCAACCAGATCAAGATCGAAAACCCGAGCCTGTGGGACGCCACCATGAAGGACGAGGCGACCCAGATGATCCTGCAGGGTGCCCAGCTGGAAATCGAATACGCACGCGACACCATGCCGCGCGGCGTACTGGGCATGAACGCCGCGATGATGGAGGACTACCTCAAATTCATCGCCAACCGCCGCCTGACCCAGATCGGCCTGAAAGAAGAATACCCGGGCACCACCAACCCGTTCCCGTGGATGAGCGAGATCATGGACCTCAAGAAGGAGAAGAACTTCTTCGAGACCCGTGTGATCGAGTACCAGACTGGTGGGGCGTTGAGCTGGGATTGATGGCTCGCTGACATCAGAGTAGATTGACCCAACACCTGCCATGGATGTTGGGGTTGAAGCTTAATAAAGAGCCCCGCCTAGTGCGGGGCTTTTTATTTAGCTTAAAACATAAGGAAATTTATTCATGGTAGTAACTGGAATATACCTAAAAGCTAACGAAGCACGAATAGTGACGCTAACAGGCACAAAAGATTCGCACTCCCCTGTCGCTATTAAATTCCACAAACTAGGCCTCTCCAAAAATCCGACACAAGATGATGTAGAGGTATTTACTCAGACATTAAAAGCGTACTGTACAGACAACCGCGTAGATAAAATAGTAATTAATCGCCGAGCGACTACGGGGCATGGTGCTGGCGGCGCTGGGACCTTTATCTTGGAAGGCATAATCTTAGCAATATCGCCTGCACCCATAGACTTCGTACACTCGCTCACAATAAACGCCACAAATCGTCGAGAGCAAGAAAGAAAAAGCAATCGTCCGGCCACTGCTGACCTAGCTATGGCTTATGACATAGCATACGAAGGACTAGAATAAAAATGCCGGTAGACATTCTAAAACTACCTGTGCAAGCGCAAGCGGTTCTTGCAAAATTCCCTGAATTTCAGATATCAGATTTCAACGACTCTGGCGCAAATGGATACATTCTAATAGGACGACATAACGTACTTAGAAAAGAGGTGGCCATTAAAATATACTTCCACCCAAAAGATGAAATTGACCAAGAGCCTTCAATTATCTCAGCAATCAATCACGACCATATCCTTAAAGTGTATGACGCAAGAAAAATTGAGGAAACCTGCTCCTACTATATGATGCAAGTAGCAAATGATGGTGACCTACACAGTTTTCTAACACGATACGATATCTCGCTAGGCCTCGCACACAAACTACTTTGCCAACTTCTATCCGGGCTATCTGAACTCCACTCTTCAAACAATAAAATTGTTCATCGCGACTTGAAACCAGAAAACTTACTAGTTCACAACGACACTATCGTAATAGCTGATTTTGGTTCAGTACGAAGAATAAACGACGACACCGGGCGAGCACCCGCATCCAAGCACAGCATACTTTACAGGCCACCCGAAGCATTTGGAGAAAATGCTTACTTCGACTTTTCGTCTGACACATATCAAGCAGGAATGATTGGCTTCTTATTATTTGGAGGAAAATTAAGCAACGACTTACTCAAACAACTAAGCAAGGCAGAAATAAAAGAACTACGAGAAATAGAAAGAACTGCCCACCCTTGCGATGCGTCTTTATTCATAGACAAGTGCATAGAAAAAAGAACAGCCTCCGGAAAAATACTAGACTGGGAAAGCTTTCCATTCTATGTACCTGCAAAAATAAAAAAGACCTTGAAAACAGCCACATCAAAAATTGACAACAGATACAAAAACACCAGCGAATTCCTTCTCGACCTATCTAGATCAAAGTCAACGCTGCCAGACTGGATAAGAACAGAGAATGGCTACGAACTAGAAAATTGGAATAAAAACGACTACCTATTGACAGAAGATAACGACAAAATAATTCTCAAGAAAAGGAAACATGGAACAAAAAACTACAGAACAGACAACAGCATTTGCGGCGATAATTACAATTCCGCATATGCATTACTTAAAGAGCAGATTGGACTGCCTTAAGCATGACAAGTCAGCATCTAAATTTAAAAAGAGGACAAGTTCATTAACCTGCGACTACTGATTTCGGCCTTACGGCGAGTCACTTGATTCGCTGCTTTCCCCCTTTTTTGATCGTTTCCACGTTCCGCGTGGGACGTAGCTCTCGACGCTCTGCGCCGACCAACGCCAGATCCAGGGGGACAGATTTATTTTCTCCGTCGCCCTCTTCTACCGTTTTCGCCCTTACGGCGAGTCACTTTCTCTTTGCTCGCGCGAAAGAGAAAGTAACCAAAGAGAAAGCGCGCCCGACATCCGGGTTTCGCTACGCTCAACTCCCCTCGCTCCGGCACTGTTCCGAGGGTCGTCACGGTGGGCCATCCCTACCTAGGCGGCCCCGGCCATCGTTCCTCGTTTGGCATCCATGCCAAACGCCCCTCTCCACAGCACCTCCACTCGGCCTCCTGATGGGGTTCGGGGATCGCGGTGTCTGAGCGTTATGTGGAAGGCAAAGCAACAATCAAAGCAGAGCTTAAAGCCAGAGCATTGCGGCCGAGCCGCAATGCTCTGGCTCTGTTTCTAAAATACAAATCTCATAGGCGACGCCAGACGCCCCACAAAAAGGGGACAGATTTATTTTCTGCCTCGCCTCTTATACCGGTTTCGCCGTTACGACGTAGAACCACTTCTCTTTGCTGCACGAAAGAGATAGCGCGTCCGAGTGGAATGGTCATGTAGAAGCTGGGCGGGACCCATGAGCGGCACGGATGCCACGATTGCCCCGGGGTAGCCCTTAGTGGGGGCGTCTACCGCCAAGATGATCATTGTTGCGCCGCAGGTGTGATGCAAACCGCACGGCACTCATCCAACAGCTGCCGTCGAGCCAGGTTTGCTGAACAATGCCCACCCTGCAGCAAACACGCCTGGGCGACAGGCAGGTTCGCTGACGATCAGCGCTGCGCCGCCGCTCGCCGCTTTTTCGCGTTGTCACGCCAAGCACCACTTACATATGGCGTGGCGCCGAGCCCATTCGGTCACCGTCCAATTCACCTAGCCACCTTGAAAGGCGAACCCCATCGCGTTCGCGTCACGAAATGAAGGCCACAAGGAGTTGCCCATGCTCAACAAGACAATCCGCCGCTTGGCATTCACGCTATTGCCGCTGTTCGCTGGTACCGCCCAGGCGGCCAATATGGTTCAAATCCTGACGCAGAATTATCCGCCTTTCAGCATGTCGGCCAATGGCAAGAACTTCGAGCGCGAAGAGGGTATAGAAGGGATCGACAAGGAGGTGGTGGTCGAGCTGTTCAAGCGTGCCGAGATACCGTACCAAATGACACTGCGCTTCCCCTGGAGCCGCTTGCAGGAAATGGCCGAGAAGCAACCCGACTTCGCCGTGTACTCGCTCAGCCGCTCGGCAGATCGCGAGCCGCGCTTCAAGTGGGTCGGGCCATTGAGTGAAATTCAGCTGGTGCTGCTGAAGATGCCCGGTAACCCGATCACGCTCAACAACCTCGACGACGCCCGCAAGTACAGCATCGGCTCGGTCGCCGGCACCAGCGTCAGCCAATATCTGGCCAAGCGAAACTTCCCCGTGAAGAACATCCTCGGCGGCGCGCCGGGCAAACTGCAGGCCGGCGAGTTCGACCTGTGGGCAACCACCAATCCGGCTGGCAACTACGAGTCCAGAAAGGCCGGCGTCGGCAAACTGGAAGTGGCCTTTTCCATCAGCAGCAGGCAACTCTACCTGGCGCTGAACAAGGACACGCCGGATGACGTCGTGGAGAAACTGCAAAGCACACTGGACCAGATGCGCAAGGAAGGTTTCATCGACCAGGTGGCGGCCCGCTACCTCAACAACTGATCGACTCTGGCTCCGGGCAGAGTCGATCAAAGTGGAACGCAGGCAGCCTCGATGCAGAGCGCCACAGACTGCGTTGCAACGCGAAGCGTGGGACGAATTCGCTTTTGGCCGTATCACAGCCCGTGGTCAGGCTGGCTCAGCCCGATAAGCCTTGTGCAGCAGCTCGATAAACGGCCTCGCCTCGTCGAGCACATGGCAGCCGATGGCAGTGACGGCAATGCCTGGCGTCCATGAGTTCAGCACAGCCGCGCCGGAAAGCGCCTTCACACGCTCGAGGGTGACCGGTTCAGCACGCTGTGGCACGCCGAGGCGGGTCAGTTGACGCTGGACCATGCCCATCATGGTGCCCTTAAGCATCTCGGCCTCGGGCCAGATCACCGTCTCACCGTCCCAGAAGGCCAGGTTCCATATGGTGCCCTCACTCAGGTGCCCACGTTTATTGACGAAGGCCGCATCATCGAAGCCCTCGCGTATGGCCTGGTGAAGGTAATAGGTCTTGCCGATTTCACCGACATGCTTGATGGCGGCCAGCGGCCTTTCATGCTCGATGACACTCAAGCGCAATGGGCCTTGCGGCCCGTCCGACGGCGCCGCTGTACGCACGAATACGGCGGGCTCGGCATCCATGCTGTCGGCCGTGAACTCGCCGTGAGGTGAAAAGACGGTGACCGTCAGTGACTGGTCGCTCGCGCCCTCCTCGATCGCGGTTCGAATGTATGCGCGCAACAGCGCCTCATCCGGTGCACGCTCGAAGAGCTGCAGAGAGGCATGGCGCAGTCGGTTCAGATGAAGATCCAGCCCCTTGATGCTCGAATTCCGCACCTGCATGGCGGTGAAATGGGCAAAGCCGGCGAACGCCAGCGGGTTCAGCGCCGAAGCGCTGACGGGTTGGCCATCGATGTAGGACGGATAATGGATCGGCTGAATCGCCATGGGACAGCTCCTGATGGTGCTCGATTGATGGAGCCCCTATCATCGACCCTGACAGCACTGTCAGAGTCAAGGCGAAGCAAAGAATGAAAATAGGTGAGCTATCCAGGCGTTCGGGCGTGAGTGTGAGAATGCTCCGTTACTACGAAGCCGAAGGGCTGTTGAAACCAAAGCGCACAACAGGCGGCTACCGCGATTACGCGTTGGAAGAAGTGCGCACGGTCGAACGCATCCGGTTGCTGGGCGCCGCCGGCATGACCCTGGCGACCATCTTGAAGTTCTTGCCGTGCGTGAGGGGCGAAGGGCTGGCTTTCGAGCCCTGTGATGAGCTGCGTGATGTTCTGCACGAACAGATCCGCGTGGCTGATCAGAAGGCGGCCGAGCTGGCGCAAAGCCGCAAGATTCTGGAGAGTTTTCTGCACGAAGTTGAGCGCGGCTGAAGCAGCCCCCAGGGCAGCCAGGAGCGCCGGACGCTCGTAGCACCAGCGAACAGTCGGCCGTCCATGCCCGGTTCGTCACCAAAAACCCGTGCCTCGATCAAGTACAGGCGAGGGTTTCTCGCAAGATCACCGTGGCTCAGGCAAGCAGGCGGTCGATCAACGACTGCTCGTAATCATTGAGGGGCTGATCCTCGTAGAGCTTGTCGGAGGCCGCGACCAGCGCCTTGCCCTCCACCTCCCGGCCACTCTCGCCATACACGTGGCCGAGGTTCTCCAGCGACTGCAGGTTGCCATGCTGAGAAAAGGAGATCAGGTACCAGCGCTCGGCCGCCTCGAGCTCGCCCAGGCGGTGATAGGCCACCGCCAGGTTGTGCTGGGCGTAGACGTGGTCGGATTCCAGCGCCTGCAAAAGCGCCTGCTTGGCCTGCTGGTAGTCCTCGAGCTGCAGGTACAGCAGGCCAAGGTTGTTGTAGCCATCGACATTCCCCAGTTCGGCGGCGCGCCGGTAGGCCTGCTCGGCCTGCGGGTAGCGCTCGGCGTGCAGATGAATGTCACCGAGCAGGTTCATTGCCTCCGGATGATCGTGGCGCACAGCATTATTGAGGTGCTCGACGGCGGCGTCGTGATCGCCGTCCTGGAAGGCCATGCTGCCGAGGTAGTAGTGGCTGCGGGGGCAATCTTACTCGGCGGCCTTCTGGAAGTATTGACGGGCGGTGTCCTGATCACCGTCCTGGAAGGCCATGGTGCCGAGGTTGTAGTGGCTGCCCGGATAATCGTGCTCGGCAGCCTTCTGGAAGTGTCCGCAGGCAGCATCGTGATCACCGTCTTGATAGGCCATGATGCCGAGGTTGTAGTGGCTGCCGGGATAATCATGCTTGGCCGCCATCTGGAAGTGTCGACGGGCATCGGCGCGATCTTCACGCGCCAGGCTCACCGCGCCAACGCCGTTCATCCAGCGCGGGTCGGCGGGACACGCCTTGGCAAGGCTCTGGAAGCACTCCAACGCGGTGTCCAGATCCTGCTCGCGAAACGCGGCCCATGCCTGCTCATTGAGCGCCGTCGCCTGCTCGTCACTGAGCGTCCTTTTCTTCGTGAACCACATGGTGTTTCCTGCCTTGCAAGGGCCGGCCATCTTAAAGGAGCGTCTAGAAGCCAAACAAGGAAACAGCGCTGCGGGGCAGGTTCGAGCGCCCGAGTTGCAGGGGCGGGACGCGCTGGTCGCGAGCCCCGCCCATCAGCGCAGCGGACGCAGCGTGAAAAGAAAAAGCGGCAGTTTCAGCAATCCGCACGCTCCGATGTTTACCTGATAGGGCTGATCCAGAAAATAGCCATTTGATGGCAATTTGAATTCACTGTAGATTTGCCCAACACCTGCCATGGATGTTGGGGTTTAAGCTCAGATAAAGAGTACTCACCTAGTGCGGGGCTCTTTGTTTGGAAAAACCAATGAGAAACAAGTTTGCAACGATTGCGCTAGCCCTTTTAGCTATAGGCTGTACAACAGCCAATGCTTCCCCCCCTGGCGAAGAAGAATACATAGCGGCTGAAGAAATATACAAAACTCTAGACCCAGAGATCACAAAGCTCGCCAACAACTATCCTGGCCCAGATGATCCCTCCACTCTAAATGCTATAGAAAAACTCAAAAAGCATCACGTTTTAATTAAAACGTCCGCACAAAAAGGTTTTCCGCCGGGTATTTATAGAGCAGCTCAGATACTGGGAAGTCAACCGAGCATCAGGGGCATCAGCAAACAAGAGATATGCGACTTATTGAACCAGGCAGCGGAGGCCGACCTACTGGCCGCCAAACATGCTATTTTTCAATTTTGTTCTTCCAACAAAGTTCTTTTCGCTCTTGACTCAGAGGAGGCATCCGCTCTAATGAAACCATTAGAAGAAGCCCTGAGTTTGGATGACCCTTACAAACGTTCCTACCCACTTCCCACCATTAGCTTAGCTTATTGCCGCCTAGGCGAGGCCGCTACCACGCCGAATCTAAAAAACACCAATCCCTTTACCATTCTGGCAATGGCACGCAAGCCACCACTGAGCTACGAAGAATACTTAGCCGAGATCTACCTTTTACTCAGCAATAAAGAACACGAGCAAAACCCGAACACAGCCAAACAGCATAAAGAAAAAGCCAGAGAGTTGGGCTGCCCCAGCTTAAGCTTTTTTGGCATCTGAAATTTTTACCGTGAATAAATATGATGAAGCTTAACCTCAAACTTTTCGACGGCTTATAGGAAAAGAGCACCTCTCTCTTGACTACCAACGATAGGAAATAAGGAAGACTCAATGCGCCTCATACTACTTCTAAGCTTTTGCCTGGCCTTGATCGCCTGCAGCGCCAACCCGCAGCGCCTCTATCAAGAGCAGGTGGTCAACGCCACGACCCCACTCGCAAAAACGCCCGCCGAAGCAGTCCGAAACACCGCTGCCGAACCGATGCAGGTAGCACCCGGCTGGCGTCCCAAACAGTGGCAAATCACCGCTCAAGAACCTCGCCTTCTAGTCGAGGGGGTTCCATCCAATTACCGCGTATTTTCGGTCGACCTCAAGGCCAATAAGCCCTTTCTCATCAAGGTCAACTCTTGGTGCGTAAATAGCTGCCTGGGTTTCAGCAAGTACGTGCTGGCGCCTTACCTTTTCCTGTTGGACGACAAGTCGACGGTAATTGGCCAAGGATTTGGCCAGATACGTGGCCAAGTAGGTGTCGTCAACCAGGACCTGGCTGGCCAAGTTACTCACGATGGCACTTATTACCTGATCGTCGCCGCTGATAATCGTAACCCCGGCGAACAGGTGCTTTTCGATAACGTAATGGTGGTGGGGATCAGCGCACCAACGGCAGTCGCACCGCTGCGCATTGGGATGGGCAGTTACCCATTTGGCAGCGTCGCACCGTTTCTAGCCGAACCGCAAGAATAGGTACCGAGGCGCCAGCAGCGGGTCGATGGGAGCGACAGCCCTTGATCGGCCCGCGTTCTAGCCATTGTTTTTCCTCTTGGCAATCGCCTTCATCCGCGTCGCCGCCTTCTGCACGGTGGCCATCTTCTCGGGGCGTTTCATGCCCCGCCACTTGCGGATTTCCTCCCGCGTACGGCCGCAGCTGACGCACAGCTCGCTGTTGAGCTGACACAGCGACACGCAGGGGGTTTCAATGTCCTTGGCCACGCTTGCCCCCTGCCGGCTGCTCGACCGAAAACGCCACATGGTCGGCGATGCGAGACACGCTGATGCCCACCTCTTCGAATGCGGCCTGGGTCAACGCCAGCATCATGGCCTTTTCCGCACCGGCCAGCGCCCTTGCCTTGCTGGCCTCGCTGTCGAACATCCAGGTGACGATCAGGCTCTCTGGAAAGCGCGGGTAGTTCACCTCATGGGTGAGCCACTGGAAGCCAACGATCTCGCTCTTTGCCGTTTCGCAGGCGTCTGTCAGGGTGCGAATCAGCTCACGCTCAATGCCTACATATTTTCGTTTCGACGCTGCCATAAGGCCCTTCGGAATCAATGCTCGATGCGGTGACATGTTACCCGAGGTGGTCCATGGATAGGCCTTCGACACCAACGCCCTCCAGCCCCACGCGTTACAATGCGGCCCGCCGTTTTATCAAGAGCCCACCCGATGTTCACCCTCACCCATCTCAATGCCACACCGCCCGAGTCCCTCAAAGCCCAGGTGCTGCAGATGGTGGTGGACTACTTCAGCGATATCAGCCCAGTGCCGCTGACGCCCAGCAACCCGCTGTATCAGCTGTACCAGTACGTGATCGGCTACGAGGTGCACATGTACCTGCAGGCCATGAACGGCGAGCCGGACAGCCCCACGCAGTTGTTGCTGGCCCTGGATGATCAGGATCCGTCCGTGGTGCTGGGTTTCGCGCTGTACCTGCCCAGCCAGGACGATGCCGACGCCTGCACCCTTGCCTATATGGCCGTAGCCGCCAGCCATCGCCGGCGCGGTAATGCTCGCGCCATGTTGCAGCGCATCATCGAGCGCCATCCGCATATGGAGCTGGCCTGCGTCGCCGGCAAGGTGCCGACCTTCGAGGCCATGGGTTTTCAAGTGCTGGCTGCGCAGGGGCCGCAGGTGCTGATGAACACCCGCGACCAGCGCTCCGATGGCCTGGTGGCGGTGCAGGATCTGGCGCCGGTATTTCAGTCCACCGAAGTACGGCAGATACACGCCTACCTGCTCAAGCAGCACGGCAAGAAGGCCATGAGCGAAGCCGAGAAACAGCGCGACTATCACCTGGACCAACTGGCCCATCAGGCTCGTCAGTTGGTTGCCGAGCGGCTGACGCCGACGCTGCATTGATCACGCTGCCAATTTGCTTGACGGATCACGCGGTATATCGGGTATATGCCATAACCTGCCGTGATTGCCGGGCAGCCATGGCAGGTGCCGGCACGTAGCCCTCAGCGCTTTGCGCCTACAACCCTCGGAACGCCCTTTAGTCAGACCTATGGACGAGAATGACGCCATGGACATCCGCTTTCTGACCTTCCCCGATTTTCACAGCGTATATTTCTACCGCTCCATCACCCTCGCCATCCTTCTGGCGATTGGCGGCCTGGTGCTGTTCAAAGCGGCGGAGATGCGGCTGCCCGAACTCCTGCTGGTTGGCGGCTGCTTGCTGCTTATGGGTTGGCGATTTGCGCTGGAATGGCGGCGGTTGAACAAGGCCGGGCCGGCCTCGGTACATGGCGATGAACTGATCATTTCCAACGAGAACGATCATCGACGCATCCCGCTGGGCAGCGTGCACACCGTCACCACCAAGCACAGCCTGTTTATGGTGCGGCGCTATCGCTCGTGGTCAGAGCACCTGGCCTTCGTGGAATTCACCCTGCACAACGGCGAGCGCGTTTACACCCTGGCCGAAAGTGCGGTGTTCGAATCACCGGCGGCCAAACGAAGCCTCACGGCGCTCCAGGCCGCCGTGCTGGCGGCCAAGGTGAAAAGGGCCGCAGCTGGCTGACAGGCCTGCGGCGTTGGTCGCCGAGTTGTAGTAGGCGCAATCGGTGAAGTTGTTCAGCGATGTGCTCAGGTCCCAAGATTTTCATCCACCGCGTGTTTTTTCACGCCACCGAACCTGCGCCACGGTGCTGTGCGCTTCCTTTCGATACACAACTGCGTGGGAGCGGCTTCAGCCGCGATCAGGCTTGAAGTCGCGGAGGGATCGCGGCTAAAGCCACTCCCACGACCAGAGCTACTCCCTAACGCTTCACACAGACGAACAGCGCATTCCCCGCCCCGTCGCTAAGCGGCAGGATGCGCTGATAGTCATGCTCCAGCACATGCACCTCGAAGTGCGGCTCTAGCAGCGCCTGCAGCTCGGCGAAGCTCACCGCGACCATGGGGTGTTCGTCGTGCCAGGTCAGGGTTTGGTCGCCCGTGGTCTTTTCGATGCGCAAGCGCAGCGCCTGGCGCTCGCCCGCGCCGCTGTAGTGCCAGCCGGAACTGAAGGTGAAGTGCCCCGCATCGATCTGCACGGTGTGCGAGGCGAACAGGCGATTGTCGATGCGGGTGCGGTCGACCGCGTTGAAGCAGAACAGCCCGCCGGGCTGCAGGGCGCGCTGCACGCTGGCGATGCAGGCGGTGAGCCGCTCGAGCGTGGCGCTGTAGTGCAGCGAGTAGAGAAAGCAGGTGATCAGGTCGACCGGCTCGGCGACGCTGAAGGCGCACATGTCCTGCACCGCGAAGTGCGCCTCGGGACAGCGGATGGCGGCCTTGTCGAGCATCGGCTGGTTGATGTCCAGCCCGCCACTGTGAAAGCCCGCGTCGAGAAAATGCCGCACGTGGGGCCCGGTGCCACAGGCCAGGTCCAGATGCCGCCTGCCGCCATTGCCGAACAGTTGCTGCAGGCGCTGCACGGCATGGCTTTGCGCGCGGTAGTCGATGTCGGCGCACATCAGGTCGTAGTAGTCGGACAGATCCGTGTAGAGAGCGTTGACGGGCATCGGGACCTGACCATGGCGGGGTGTTTTCGAGGGTGGCGGATCATAGCCGAAATCCCCTGCGGCGCTGCGACTATTCGCTGTGCGGATCGGCCCGGGTGATGGCCGCAACGCGCTAAACGCCATGCTGGCTGACCGGCGGCCAATGGCAGCTTACGCGGCGCTGGCGATCCTTTAGACTGCCCGGCAAAATGGCGCCCCGCTGCATACCTCCCCTCGCCCGGTCGACTCCGATGCCCAAGGCTCATACCTATCTGCTGCGCTACCCATCCGCCAGCCTGCTGTTCGTGCAGTTGCTGGGTATCGTGCTCTACCCCTTCATGGAGCAGCTGTCCGAGGGACGCGCCATCGTCGGCACCTTTGGCATCGTGGTGCTGGCGATGTCGTTGCGCATGGTGCGCAGCAGCCCAACCATCCAGTGGATCGCCTTCACCCAGGCAGCGTGCATCCTGACGCTGACCGTGGCAGTGGAGTTCGAGGCCAATACCGCGCTGTCGATCCTGCTGGCAGCGCTGGAGTCGAGCTTCTATTTCTATGCCGCTGGCGGGCTGATCGCCTACATGATGGAGGACCAGCGCGCCAGCACCGACGAGCTGTTCGCCGTTGGCGCCACTTTCACCCTGCTGGCCTGGGCGTTTGCCCATGCGTTTCATGTATGCCAGCTGCTGAGCCCCGGCAGCTTCACCGCGGCGGTCAATCCCGAGGCGCAGCGCACCTGGGTGGAGCTGCTGTTCCTGAGCTTCACCACACTGTCGGGGGTCGGCCTGAGCGACATCATCCCGCTGCGGCCCTTCGCCCGCGCCCTGGTGATGCTCGAGCAGTTCGCCGGCGTGATGTACATCGGCCTGGTGGTCACCCGCCTGGTGAGCTTGACGGTTCGGCCGAAACACAGTGACCCATGAAGCGCCAAGGCGCTCGGGCGAAACCTGGGCGCGGCACTGGCACCTGCATTTTCATAACGCGTGGCTATGCTCGAAGCCATGACCGATGCACTGCCGATCAGCCGGCAGATCGCACCCCCTGACCTGTATAGAAAGGCCGATCACACGTGGCGCTCGATCCCCTCACCCTGCTGACCATGACCATCGCCCTGGCACTGGCGGTAGCTCTGTACCTGGCGCTGGAATGGCGTACCGTGCAGGAGCCGGCGCTGCTGTTCTGGAGCGCCGCCTTCGCCCTGATCAGTATCGGCTCGACCCTGGCACTGCTGCGCGGTAGCGGCCTGCTGCTGGTCGGCATCTGGTTCGCCAATGGCCTGCTGGTGGCTTCGCACTGGCTGTTCTACGCCGGCGTGGCGCGCTTTACCGAAACGCGGCTAGGGCGTGCCTGGGGTCTGGTGCTGGTCATCTGGTTGGCGATGTTGCTGCTGCCGGAAGGGCCGCAGTGGTCGAAAATCATGCTGGTGGTCAACTCACTGTTGATTGCGCTGATCACCATCAGGGCCAGTTTCCTGCTGCGCCCTCGGGGCAAATCACTGGGCGCGGGCGCTGCCCAGTTGCGCTTCGTATTGCTGGGCCACGGGCTGTTCTACATCGCCAAGACCTTTCCGGTACTGGTGCCCGGCACACTGATCGACCTCGCCGCCTTCCGCGGCGAGATCATCCAGATCTCGCTGGTCGAAGGCGTGATGGCGCTGATGCTGATCGCCCTGTCGATGACCGGCACCGTGCGCTACCGCCGCGAGAAACGCATCGAACGCCTGGCCGCCCGCGACCCGCTGACCGCCATGTACAACCGCCGTGCTCTGGAAGCACGAGCCCCGCACCTGCTCGATGCCGCCTCCTGCACCCGGCCCGGCGCGCTGCTACTGATCGATATCGACAACTTCAAACTGGTCAACGACCTGCACGGGCATGGCGCTGGCGACCGCCTGCTGGTTGCGCTGGGCGAGATGATCCGCCTGGCGCTGCCCGAGGGCGCCCTGGCAGCGCGGCTGGGCGGCGACGAGTTCGTGATTCTGCTCAGAAATACCTCGCGCGCGCAGATCGTGGAGCTGGGCGAAGGCTTGCGCGAGCGCTTCCGAGCCCTGGCCGCCGTGAGTTTCTCGACGCCCCAGGCGGTTACCCTCAGCGTCGGCGCCACCCTGTTCGACCAACCGCCCGCCAGCCTGGCGGCCCTGATCGAACAAGGCGACGTGGCGCTGTACCAGTCCAAACGCGACGGGCGCGACAGCATTCGCCTGGTCGATCGCACCGCCCACGCCGAACCGCTGGCGGGCTAACCCCCAGCACTACCCGCGCCAACACGGCCTTAGCTGAACATGCTGTCGTCGTCGAAGAAGTCCGAACTGTCGAAGGCATCGGTATCGATGTCGTTGCTGTCGGCGTACGGCGTGTCGTTGAAGTCGCCTGCGAAGTTATCGCGCATGGGCGCGTCGTCCAGGCCACCGGCAAAATTGTCCTGCAAGGGCGCGTCTTCGCGGATGACTTCGACGATTTCCTGCGGCTGATCGTGATGGAACATGCTGGTCAGCAGATCCGCCACCATGACCCCGCCCGCCACCCCGGCTGCGGTCTGCAATGCGCCGCGCATGAAACCGCCGCCCTGGGCCGCCGGTGCGGCGCCCGGCATGCTGGCCGGCGCCATGGGTGCGGCATTGGCGTTCTGGGAAAAGCGCGTTTCACCCCAGCCAGCCGGGCGCTGGCTCGGCTGCGGCACGTTGGCTGGTTGGCCGCCACCGAACAGCCCCGAGAGAAAGCCGCCACTGCCGGCGCGCTGGCGCTGGGTTTCGGCCGCCTGGGCTTCCAGCTCACGCACGCGCTGATCCAGGCGCTTGATCGCGGCCTCCTGAATCAGCAATGTCTGGGCCATGTAATAAGGTGCGGCAGGCTGCCGGGCCAGGTGACGCCTGATCTGCGCCTCGGCATCGCTGTCACGCAGGCCGCCCTCGTGCTCGGCTTCTTGCAGGCGGGTGAACAGACCATCGATCAGGGTTTGCTCTTCGGAATTCATGGGTGCCTCGCTTGCGCAATGAACAAATGCACGTCCCTGTTCCAGGTGCCGCGCGGCGCCGGGCGCCGCTCAATCGTATATTGGAGTGAACGACAAAATTACAAGTTCCGGGTTGCCCACTAAACAAGCAGCGCGGATGACGCCTCTCGCCAGGTCGCGAACGCCTCTTCCGGCGGCGTATCTGGGCAGGCCAGCGCACCATATTGGCGCGATGATCGGGGCAGCAATCTATAACGACAAGGAAAGCCGGGATGACAGACTCAGCGCGTGGCCTGCTGCTGGTCACCAGCGGCATCGTGCTGCTCAGTTTCGATGGCCTGCTGGTGCGCCTGGTACAGGCGGACGGCTGGAGCATCGTATTCTGGCGCGGGCTGCTGATGTTCATCGCCCTGGGCGCCTTCTCGCTGTCGGCTCCAAGCCGGGCAAGCCTGCGCGCCAAACCGCTGCCCAGCGCCGTGTCGGCGGTACTGCTGGCGCTGATCTCGATCTTCTTCGTGTTGGCGGTCATCCACACCACGGTGGCCAACGTGGTGGTCATCCTCAGTACCGCGCCGCTGTTCGCAGCGCTGTTCACGCGCTTCTTGCTGCACGAGGCGGTGGCACTGCGCACCTGGCTGGCCATCGGCGTGGCGACGCTGGGCATCGTGCTGGTGTTCGCCGGTTCCTTCAGCGCCAGCGACCTGCTGGGCAACGGCTATGCGCTGCTGTCCTCGGCGGCGCTGGGCGCCAACCTCACCTTGCTGCGTCGCCACTCCAGCCTGGCCCGCATGCCGTTGATCGCCCTCGGCGGGCTCGTCGCTGCCGTGATCGCCCTGCCCAAGGCGCAGCCCTTCGGCCTGGATCAGGCCAGTTACCTGGCGCTGGGGATCATGGGGCTACTGCAGATGCCGGTGGCCACCTTGCTGATCAACAGCGCGACACGCTACCTGCCGTCCGCCGAGGTGGCGCTGTTCTACCTGCTGGAAAGCGTGCTGGGCACCCTGTGGGTCTGGTACTTCCTGAGCGAGGTGCCGGCCCGAGCAACGCTGTACGGCGGTGCGCTGGTGATTGCCACGCTGGTGGTGCATGCCGGTTTCACCCTGCGTGCCCGCCCCGCCTTGCCGGCTTGAGCCGGTAGCGCGAATACGTACGCCCATGTCGACCCCAGACAACCGGGCGGTAGATGCGAACAATAAGGTGAACTCCCTTCGACCAACACCAGGAGCCGTTCATGGCCAACAAACCGATTACCGTACTGCGCGACACCCAGCCCATGCCCGTAGTCGACGCCTGCAAATGGGAGCGCATCGACGGCGAGCCGCACACGGTCAACCTCAACGCCTACACCAGCGACGATGGCAGCAAGATCATGGGCACCTGGATCTGCACACCGGGCAAATGGCGGGTCGAGTACGTGAAGTGGGAGTACTGCCACTTCCAGGAAGGCTACTGCATCATCACCCCGGACGGCATGGCGCCGATCCACCTCAAGGCCGGCGATATCTTCGTCGTCGAACCGGGCATGAAGGGCACCTGGGAAGTGGTGGAAACGGTGCGCAAGTACTTCGTGTTCGCCTGACCCCTTCCTGTGCGGCCACCGCTTGCAGGCGGTGGCCATCATCAAGTCATCAGATGACCTGATCCGATATCTGCGCACCACCCCAAGGTAGAAAAATAAAATCCATTTACTATCAATAAATTAGAAAATTCATTATCCAGCGCCGGCATTCAGGCGCGACAGATCTTTCACAGTCATCGTACATCTTGTAAGTTGTTAGCGCCGCTTCGGCTCGACAATAACAAGAAGGGACATGACATGAACGACACGCCGCAAACTGGCAGCTCGCGCCGCCGCTTCCTCAAGCATTCACTGATCTGCTCCGCCGCTGCCGCCAGTGCCGGCTCATTGCTGCCACAACTGGCAAGCGCCGCACAGCCGCTTGGCCTGCGCTATCCCGACAACGCAGTGCAGGCGCTCGATGACAGCTTTTTACAGCTGCGTCTCTTCAACGCCAGCGTAGAGAAACTCGCCGATGGCTTGCGCTGGGCAGAAGGCCCGGTGTGGTTCGGTGACGGCCGCTATCTGCTGGTCAGCGACATTCCCAACAACCGCATCATGCGCTGGGACGAGATCAGCCAGACCCTGGGCGTCTACCGCCAGCCCTCGAACTATGCTAACGGCCTGGTGCGCGACACCCAGGGCCGCCTGATCGCCTGCGAAGGCTCCACCACCCAGGAGCTGGGGCGGCGCATCACTCGTACCGAACACGACGGGCGCATCACCGTGCTGGCCGATAAATTCGACGGCAAGCGCTTCAACTCGCCGAACGACGTGGTGGTCAAGCGCGACGGCTCGGTGTGGTTCACCGACCCACCCTTCCAGACCGGCAATTTCTACGAGGGCTACAAGATCGAGCCGGAGCTGCCCCATGGCGTCTACCGCATCGATGGCGAAACCGGGCAGGTCACTCGCGTGGCCGACGACCTGGGCGGCCCCAATGGCCTGTGCTTCTCACCGGGCGAGAAGACCCTGTACATCGTCGAAGGGCGTGCCAAACCCAACCGCCTGGTGTGGGCCTACCCAGTGAACGACGACGGCAGCCTCGGCCCACGCCGCAAACACATCGAAGCCACCGACACCGGCGCCCTGGACGGCATCAAGTGCGACGAGTTCGGCAACCTGTGGTGCGGCTGGGGCAGCAACGGCTCGCCTGAAAGCGAGCCGGAAAAGCTCGACGGCGTGCGGGTGTTCAACAGCGAAGGCAAGGCCATCGGCCATATTACGCTGCCAGAGCGCTGCGCCAACCTGTGCTTTGGCGGCGAGAAAGGCAATCGCCTGTTCATGGCCAGCAGCCACGCGCTCTATTCGATCTTCATCAACGCACGGGGCGCGACGCTGGTGTGAGCGGCTCGATCATGCCCGGCCGGAGCGGGCATGATCCTTCACCCTGGTCATGGACTGCCGCCCTTCCCCTCGGCCAAGGCAACGAGCGACTGGAGGATCGGATAAATGCGACCGACGGAGGCCTATATGGGCAAACGTGCGCGCCGCAATCAGGTGGCCGGCAATGCTGACTTCTGCCCACGGTCGCCCATGAATCAACATTGAAAAGCTGGGCTTTTTCGCTTTGCAACGCCCTCTGGCGCGACGAAAAACCCCGCCCAAGGCCTGGCACCCACCAGTAGCGCGGCTATGCTGAAACTCCATATCGACCCCCGGTTTTTTCCCAGGAGCCTCATATGGATATTGCTAGCCTTTTCGCGGAACTGCACACCCTCCCCACCGTGCCCAAGGTCGCCCAGGACCTGATCCAGCAATTCGACAACCCCTCCACCAACCTGGAAAGCGTGGCGCGCAATATCGAGCGCGACCCGGTGGTCGCCGCCAAGGTGCTGCGCCTGGCCAACTCGGCGCGCTTTCGCGGCTCGCGCGATGCCAGCAGCGTGGAAGATGCCGCCATGCGCCTGGGCTTCAACACCCTGCGCACCCTGGTACTGGCCTCGGCCATGACCGGCGCCTTCAAGGTCGATACCGGCTTCAACCTGAAAAAATTCTGGCTGCGCAGTTTCCGCGTGGCGAGCATCGCCCGCGCCCTGGCCAAACTGTCGAAGCTCGACCCGGATGCCGCCTTTACCTGTGGAATGATGTACAACATCGGCGAGCTACTGATCCAGACCGGCGCCCCGGACTTTGCTCGCCGCCTGAACCGCCATCCGCAACGCGAAGCGGCTGCCCAGGCTGCAGCGGAAACCCTGCAACTGGGCTTCGGCTACCCCGAAGTCGGCGCCGAGCTGGCGCGACGCTGGCAGCTACCGGCGCTGATCCAGAACGCTATCGCCTACCAGAACAAACCGGCCCAGGCGCCAGGCGACAGCCAGTATGCTCGCCTGGTGGCGCAGGCGATCCACGTCGAGGAGAGCTTGGAGGCCCACGGTTTGACCGATGAAGCCAAACAGGACCTGGAAGGCCCACTGTTCGAGGGTGTGGACCTGGCCAAGCTGTTCGAGGCCCTGCCGGCCGTACTGGAAGCGGACAAGGCGTTCGGCGAGCTGCTCAACTAGACGTAGCAACGGCGGCCCGGGCGATGCTGGCACCGCGGCCGCCGGCTTGTTAACCGGCGCACCGCCGGGCTCGCACGGCGGGCTGCAGACGCTGCCCGGCCTTACTCAGATGCGCAGGCGGATTGGCCTGGCACCGTTTTCCGGCGCCACGGCCTCGCCGAAAAAGGACTTACTTGGCGCTATCCGTGGGCTCGGCTGTCTTTGCAAAGGCCATGATCACATCACGGACCACCTTGCGCTGCGCAGACGGCAAGGCGAGAAAGGCCTCGACGGCTTCCCGCTCGGGGTAGAAGAGCGGATCTTCCCAACGATTGCGCTGCTCGCGCACCGCCAGGGCGGCACGCTCACCGAAGCGCAGCGCCTGGGGCTCGATACGCAGCCAGTCGGCCAACACCTGCAGTTTGTCCTGGGAGGGAATGGCCTGGCCGCGCAGCCAGCGCGACACCGCCTGGAAGGTTACCGAACGCCCCCAGTAGCGGGAGTTGAATTCCCGCTCCAGCACGGCAGGACGATCAGGGTAGCCGGCGGCGAGCATGGCATCGCGCAGGCGCTGGGCAAATTCGGTTTTTTCGGTCATGGGCGGACGTTAAATTCCGCTTCCATGCTAGATTGAACATACGGTTTAATTGTAAATTAAATTCATGGTTTCATGACAGGCAATACGAGGTTGAACGCGCACAGGAGGTGCCATGAACACGGTAGGACCCTTTCATTTCGACGGCCAACCGATCACCGTCTGCACCAGCATCGATGGGCGCCTGTGGTTCTGCGCAGACGCCGTCTGCTCAGCCCTGTGCTACGGCGACAGCCAGGCGGCGATGCTCGATCACTGCCGGCCTGGCGGCATCCTGTTCGGCAACCAGCAGTCGCCCCAGGCGATGATCGACCTGTGCAACGTGCTGCAACTGAGCCACCACTGCCCGTCAGCTCGCGCCGCGCAGTTCCACGAGTGGCTGTGCAACCGCGTGCTGGCCTCGCAACTCGATCATTCGAGCAAACCCCAGCGCCACCAGCTCAGTACCCAGGGCCATCACATGCAGGTACTGCGCTGGCAGGAGAACTGGTGGCTGGCGATGCAGGATGCGGTACAGCTGTCCGGCAGTGCCGATGAGCTGCTGCCCATCGACCCACGGCCTGTGCCGTGACCTGCCGCGTTCAGCTACGCAGGCAGCACTGTTTGTATTTCTTGCCGCTGCCGCAGCTGCACGGATCGTTGCGGCCGACCTTGGCCTCTTCGCGACGTGCCGGCAGCACCGGCTCCAGATGCTGCTGCCAGTACTGGTACAGCGCCACGGCGGCCGGCTCGACGGTGGCCACAGAGGCGTCGTACGCCTCATCGGACATGGCGTTGAGCGCGTCCATGCCCTCTTCCTCACCGTGCAGCCGGATAGTGGCCAGCGAAGCCTGGAGCGCTTCAGGCAGTTCGGCCTCGATCCAGCCGGCAACCTGGGCACCGCGCAGGTAGCCCGCGCACCACTGCGACACGATGAGCTTTTCACCCTTGCCATTGCTGTCGGCCAGGAAGATCGCCTGGTAGTCATCAGGCTCCTCATCAAGCATGTACGCCGCTTCGCTCATCAGCTCGACGGCCAGGGTGGTGAAATGCTCGCCTTCCTTGTCGCTCGCCCACTTGGGCAATTGCTCGGCCCAGATAGGCGGATACCAGAGGCCAGGGTCGATCCGCCGCGGTCCGGAAACGATGGCCGCGAAATAGCCATCCAGTTCACTGGCGGAAAGAATCGAGTCGTCGTTGCCGTACTTGAGCAACAGCTGATCGAGCTTTTCGAGCCCTTTGTTATCCATCGAAAAACGCCCCCTGAAAAAAGGCCGCTACTGTCCCACAGATGGCGGGTCGCCGACAGCCTTGCCAGCCGTCCGGCACATCACGGGTGCCGATGCGCCAGCGGCCCGGTACAATGCGCGCCTTGCCCGTGCTCAGCCCATAAAGAAAAAACATGTCCTTGCCCAAGAACCACCTGGAACTGCTCAGCCCTGCCCGCGATGTCGAGATCGCCCGCGAGGCCATTCTGCATGGCGCCGACGCCGTCTACATCGGCGGCCCGAGCTTCGGCGCGCGGCATAATGCCTGCAACGAGGTGAGCGATATCGCCAAGCTGGTGGAGTTCGCCCGTCATTACCACGCGCGCATCTTCACCACCATCAACACCATCCTGCATGACGACGAGCTGGAGCCGGCGCGCGCGCTGATCCATCAGCTCTACGACGCCGGCGTGGATGCATTGATCGTGCAGGACCTGGGCGTACTGGACCTGGACATTCCGCCCATCGAGCTGCACGCCAGCACCCAGACCGATATCCGCACCCTGGGCCGGGCCAAATTTCTCGACCAGGCCGGCTTCTCCCAGCTGGTGCTGGCCCGCGAGCTGAACCTGCAGGAAATTCGCGCCATTGCCGATGAAACCGATGCGGCCATCGAGTTCTTCATTCATGGTGCGCTATGCGTGGCCTTCTCCGGGCAGTGCAACATCTCCCATGCCCAGACCGGGCGCAGCGCCAACCGTGGCGACTGCTCCCAGGCCTGCCGCCTGCCCTACACCCTCAAGGACGAGAAAGGCGGGGTCATCGCCTATGAGAAACACCTGCTGTCGATGAAGGACAACAACCAGAGCGCCAACCTGCGCGCCCTGGTCGAGGCCGGCGTGCGCTCGTTCAAGATCGAGGGCCGCTACAAGGATGTGGCCTACGTGAAGAACATCACCGCCCACTACCGCCGCGAGCTCGACGCGATTCTCGAAGACCGCCCGGACTTGGCCCGCGCCTCCAGCGGCCGCACCGCGCACTTCTTCGTACCGGACCCGGACAAGACCTTCCACCGCGGCAGCACCGACTATTTCGTCACCGACCGCAAGGTGGATATCGGCGCCTTCGACTCACCGACCTTTACCGGGCTCTCTGTCGGTCATGTCGAGAAGGTGAACAAGCGCGACCTGATCGCCGTGACCCATGAGCCGCTGTCCAACGGCGACGGCCTCAACGTGCTGGTCAAACGCGAGGTGGTCGGTTTCCGGGCCAACATCGCCGAGCTGAAAGGTGAGTTCGAGGAAGACGGCGAGAAGCGCTACCGCTACCGCGTCGAGCCCAACGAAATGCCGGCCGGCATGTTCCGCCTGCGCCCCAACCATCCGCTGAGCCGCAACCTCGACCATAACTGGCAGCAGGCGCTGCAGAAGACCTCGGCGGAGCGCCGCATCGGCATCCAGTGGCAAGCCGAACTGCGCGAAGAGCACCTGAACCTGACCGCTACCAGCGAGGAAGGCATCAGCACCCGTGTCAGCCTGGCCGGCCCCTTCGGCCCCGCCAACAAGCCGGAACAGGCCCTCGAAGGCCTGCGCGACCTGCTCACACAACTGGGCACTACCATCTACCACGCCCAAGGCGTGCAGCTGGACGCGCCCCAAGCGTTCTTCGTGCCCAACTCGCAGCTGAAAAGCCTGCGCCGCGAGGCTATCGAAGCGCTGACCGCAGCCCGTGTAGCCGCTCACCCGCGCGGCAGCCGCAAGGCCGAGAGCAACCCGCCACCGGTGTACCCGGAATCGCACTTGTCGTTCCTGGCCAACGTCTACAACCACAAGGCCCGCGAGTTCTACCATCGCCACGGCGTGCAGCTGATCGACGCCGCCTACGAGGCACACGAAGAAGAAGGCGAAGTGCCGGTGATGATTACCAAGCACTGCCTGCGCTTCTCCTTCAACCTGTGCCCGAAGCAGGCCAAGGGCGTCACCGGCGTGAGGACCAAGGTGGCGCCGATGCAGCTGGTGCACGGCGACGAAGTGCTGACCCTGAAGTTCGACTGCAAGCCGTGCGAGATGCACGTGATCGGCAAGATGAAGGGCCATATCCTCGACCTGCCGCAACCAGGCAGCGCCGCCGCTCAGGTGGTTGGCCATATCAGCCCCGAGGACCTGCTGAAGACGGCGCGGCGACAGGCGCCGCACTGAGCCTCCATGCCACTCGCGGGGTGATGCAGCAAACCAGCCCCTGGGCTGCGGTTTGACATGCACCGGAGTGGCCGGCTGGCTCGGCCGCCCCTCTGGACAGCCCGCAGCAGCTGCGCGCTCTGCGGCTACAACGTCATCGAGCTACGCACGCTACCGGAGCGCAGGCGCCAGGTCAGTTCAGCAGCAGGCTCCCGGCATGATGAAGCGCCTTTCCGGGCTTTGCCCTGCTCAGGGTGGAGCACCGCGGGTATCCCCCTGCGTTTCAGCACCTATCCCTCAGCAGCATTCAGACAAAACTCGCCTAGCCCGCAAACCATCGATTCACCTCCACGACCAGCATTGGCCATTCTTATGCGCCTATGGCGACCGCGTGGGTGACAGACACCGCTTCCCAAAGGCGCCTTCGCCGCACTGATTCGGCAACCAGCTATAGCAAGGTCTCGCAGCCACAACGCTGCCATCGGGACGCGTATTACTGAAGCTTGCCCGTCAAATCACTGGGCCACCCATCAACACTGGAAACAGCGCGGTGGCCGCAGAAAAGCTTGCGCGGGCTGTCAGTCGGAAAGTAACGAAGCGCCATGTTCGGCGCCGCCACTGACAAGATACCGTTCAAAGAGTTCGGCATGTTGAATGATTGGCGACAAGCGGTAGTGCAGTCCGTCGAGCGCCAGTATTACAGCGTCATCGTTGTGACTAGTATCGCGCCAAAATGTGGGCCAGTTCCTTGCGTTGAGTCAATTTGAGACGTGCGGATCCAGCGCCACACTGACATCTCTCGGCAGATAGCCATCACCCTCCTCCCTTTCGTTTGTCTTGCAGGATGCGATAAGCATGCGTAATTCTCTGCGCGCCATTCCCCCGGCGCTGTTGTTGGTCGGCCTGTCTGCTGCTCTCCCGGCTTTTGCCCAGATCCCCCAGGCTGCAGAGCCAGGGCGTCAGGCGCCGTTGCCGGTGATGCCGACACCATCGACCACAGGCGGCCCGATCCTGGTACCGCAGGCGCCCGCTGTTCAAGCACCCCAAGGCGCAGAGAATTTCACCCTGACCCTGCAGCAAGTGCAGATCGAGGGTGTGACGGTGTTTTCCAGTGAAGAGCTGGAGCCCCTGTATCGCGACAAGCTCAATCAGCAGGTGACGGTTCGCGACCTGTTCGCCATCGCCAATGCGCTGGAAGTGAAGTATCGAAATGCCGGCTATGTCACCACGCGGGTGGTGGTCCCTGCCCAGGAGATCGACGGCGGCAAGTTCCGCATTCAGGTGATCGAGGGCTTCGTTTCCGACGTGGTCTTCCCCGATGACATAGGCCCGGCCAAAGCGGCCGTGGCCAGGCTGATCGAGCCGCTGCGCAGCATCCGCCCAATCAACGTCGCCGATATCGAGCGTCGACTGCTACTCGCCAACGATCTGCCCGGCCTCACCGTGCGTGGCAGTCTCGAGCCCTCGCCGAGCGAACTGGGCGGCTCGGTCATCGTGGTCAATACCGAGCGCAAGGCCGTCGATGCCAGCCTGTCGCTGGATAACCGCAACTCCAAGTACCTGGGTGACGGCGGCCTGAGCGCCAGCGCCAGCCTCAACTCCTTTGCCAGCCGGGCTGACCGCCTGACGCTCAATGCCCGCACCTCGCTGCCCGTGGATCGCTCCTGGTCGGTCGGCGGGGTATACGACGCCCTGCTCAGCAGCAACGGGCTGACCGGCTCGCTGTCCAGCTCCTATGCCAATTCGAAACCGGGGCTGGAACTCGAAGAGCTGGACGTGGAGAGCAAAGTGATCTCCGAGGTGGCCGCCCTCACCTATCCGCTGATTCGTTCGCGTCGCGAAAACCTGCGTGTGTTCGGTGAGTTCGAGTATCGCAACGTGTACACCGATATCGCCGATGACGCCTTCAACCGCGACCGCCTGCGTATCCTGCGCGCTGGCCTGAGCTACGACCGCGCCGATAGCTGGAAGGGTGTCACTGCCGCGCGCGCCACCCTGCATCAGGGTCTGGACCTGATGAATGCCAGCGACCTGGGCTCCGACTACGCGTCGCGCTTCAATGGCCGCAGCGACTTCACCAAGGTCACTGCAGACCTGACGCGTGTCCAGCAACTGGCCGGCAACTTCAGCCTGCTTGGTACCGCCACGGGTCAGGTCACCAACCGCCCCCTGCTGGCCAGTGAGGAAATCGCCCTGGGCGGCCCGAACTTCGGCCGTGCCTTCGATGACGGCGAGGTAGCCGGTGACAATGGCTGGGCCGCTTCGCTCGAACTGCGCTACAACCACTTCGGAATCCCCGCCCTGCCGCACGGCGCTCAGTACTACGCCTTCTATGACGCAGGCCAGGTCTGGTCGAAGGGCGAAGTACGCTTCGAAGGTCACCAGAACCTGTTCTCCACCGGCCTGGGCGTGCGGGTCAACCTGCTCGCCAATCTGTATGCCACCGCTGAAATCGCCAAGCCCCTCAACCGCGATGTACAGACTGAAAATGACCGCGATGCACGCGCATTCTTCAGCCTCGTAGCCCATTACTGATAGCGAGCGCCTGCCATGAGCCCATTCATTTCCCGCCGCACCGCTCGCTCCAGCAAAGCAGCCGCCAGCTCCAGCCGCCCGGTGATCGTGCACCACACGCCATTGGCCCAGGCTACCCGGCACATCTCGGGGGCGCACCAGCGCACCCTGACCACCCTGTTCGGGGCGACCGCCAGCGTTTATCTGCTTGGCTCGCTGTTCGGCGTGCAGGCGTACGCCAACCCGGCTGGTGGCAGCGTGGTCGCCGGCAACGCCAGCATCGTGCAGGCCACACCGGATACGCTGAACGTCGTTCAGTCGAGCAACAAGGCGATCGTCAACTGGCAGAGCTTCAGCATCGGCGCCGGTGAAACGGTCAATTTCCAGCAGCCGAGTGCCAAGAGCGTGACCCTCAACCGGGTTACCGGCAACGACCCTTCGGCGATCTTCGGCAGCCTCAATGCCAACGGCACGGTCATGCTGGTCAACCCCAACGGCGTGGTCTTCGGCGCCGGCTCGCGGGTCGATGTCGGCGGCCTGGTGGCCACTACCGCCAATATCAATGACGCCGATTTCATGGCTGGCAACTATGGGTTCAACCAGGCATCGGCGAACAAGGACGCACGCATCGTCAACCACGGCGACATCAGCATTCGTGATGCCGGGTTGGCCGCCCTGGTCGCCCCTGGCGTGGAAAACGCCGGCACCATCGAGGCTCGCCTCGGCAAGGTTGCCCTGGGCGGCGCCGAGACCTTTACCCTGGACTTCCAGGGCGATGGCCTGCTCAGTTTCAGCGCCAACTCGGTGGTCACGCAGGCGCCGGTGGGCAACCAGGGCAAGGCGCTGGTGGTCAACAGCGGGCGTATCTCCGCCGACGGTGGCTCGATCGAGCTGTCGGCACGTGCGGTGCAGGGGGTGATCGACAACGTCATCAATACCGACGGCGTAATCACCGCCAACTCGGTGGGGGCGAAGAACGGCAAGATCGTACTGTCCGGCGGCGATGCCGCGGTGAGCATTGCCGGAGAGGTCACGGCGACTGGCTCTGGCACTGGCGAGCGTGGCGGCAGCCTGGCCGTGACCGGCCGTGACGTGAGCGTGGCTGCCGGTACGCGTATTGACGTGTCGGGCCAGGCTGGCGGTGGCCAGATCGCCCTGGGCAGCGACGGCAAGGATGGCTCGGCCTGGGCCAAGGGCAGCGTGGCCGTGGCCAAGGGCGCGACCCTTGCAGCCGACGCGACGGCCAAGGGGGACGGCGGCAAGGTCACCCTGCTGGCAGAGAAGAACACCCGTTTCGAAGGCAGCATCTCCGCCAAGGGCGGCGCCCAGGGCGGTAACGGCGGTTTCAGCGAGGTTTCCAGCCGCGACACCATCGTCCTGGCAGGCGACGTCGACCTCAGCGCGGCCAAGGGCAAGACCGGCGAGTTGCTGATCGACCCGGCCACCCTGAACATCACCGATGCCAGTGCCGCCAGCAACAGCGGCAACCAGGTCAGCCGTGGCTGGCTGGAAGGCCAGGCAGCCAACGCCAACATCACGCTGGAGGCCGATGGCCTGATCACCATCGAGAAGATGGCCAGCAACCTGATCGATCTGAAAACCACCAGCGGCAACAGCTTCACCCTGCGCTCGCTGAAGAGCGACGGTATCGTCTTCGCCGATGCGGCCACCGAAATCCGTACCCGGGGCGGCGCCATCACCCTGGAAGCGCTGGGTGTAGGCAGCACGCTGAGCAACATCGGTAAGCTGACCACCGCCGGCGGCGACATTTCCCTGGTTTCCAACAGCGGCATCACCCTGGGCAATGCGCTTGCAGCCGGCAGCGGCAACGCCACCGTACAGACCATCGCCGGTTCCATCGCCAGCCTGTCCGACAACGCCAGCATCAGCGGCTCACGGGTTGCGCTGCTGGCCGCCACGGGCAATCTGGGCACCGCCAACACTGCGCTGCGAACCTCGACCTCGGCGCTGACCCTGCAAACCGGCGGGCATTTCAACGTGACCAACGATGGCAGCCTGAACAGCCTGTCGATCACCAGCCGGCACATTCTGCCAACTGCCAGCAACACCTACGCGCTGTCCTCCAATGGTCTCGATTTCGCCATGGCCGATGGCAGCGAATATGATCTGCAACGGGTGACGCAGAACGGCCTGGACTTCACCTTCAGTGGTGATCGCAGCATGCGGCTGGGCCGACTCGACCTGGGCAGCGGTGCTCTGGCCCTGACCTCGAGCACCGGCAGCCTGCTGGCCGGCGCCGACAACCAGCTGCGCGCGGCATCGCTGACGTTGAACGCGGCGGGCCAGATCGGCTCCACCACCGCAGCATTGAATACCGCCAGCCCGCTTATCCAGGCCAGCGCACTCAACGGCGGCCTTTACCTGAACAACCAGGGCGCGTTGAACCTCACGGCGCTGGCCACCGGCAACGTTGCCGTGACCACCAGCGGTGCCCTGACCCTCAATGGCCTGACCGCCACCAACCGCTCGGTTACGCTGACCGCCAATGGCGGCGACATCCTCAGCCGCAACGGTCTGATCCTGGACGCAGGTGCGCTGATCCTCAATGCCTCCGGCGCATTGGGCAGCCAGAGCAATCGCCTGCTCAGCAACGCCACCTCCCTGAGCGGCAGCAGTGGCAGTGGCGGTATCTACGCCACCCTGAGCGGCAGCTCTGCCACCCTGAACCTGCTTTCCACAGACGGTGCCATCGACCTCAAGACCAGTGGCACCACCACCGCCACCCGCCTGCAATCGCTCAACACCAGCGGCGACTCGACCCATGGCGTGCGCCTGGAAGTGGCCAGCGGCAACCTGTTCCTGGGCGACATCGGCTCGGGAAGCGCGGCCGACGTCCTGCTGCGCCTGCTCGGCAGCGGCATGGTCAATTCCCTCTCTGGCACGCGCGTCAGCGGTCGCCGGGTCACCCTGGACAGCTCCCTCACTGAGGGCGGCAACGTCAACATCAATACCGCTGCCGCGCAGCTCGACGTGCAGAGCCGTGGCGCTGTCGCGGTCGACCAGTTGGGCAGCGTGCGTGTAGAGCGCCTGGTGTCCGGCGCCTCGTCGGCCAGCCTGGTCAACCAGAGCGGCGACAGCACACTGGTAAGCGTCAGCGCCAACGGGCAGATCACCCTGACCAGCCGTGACGGCTCCATCCTCGATGACGGCGACAGCACCACCGCCATCGTCACCAGCGGCGCCGGTCAGGTCAGCCTGAATGCCTCCCGGCACCTGGGCGAGGCTACCGCCAGGCTGTCCAGCAAAGCCCAGTCGCTGAGCCTTACCAGCGGTGGCGACATCTACCTGAACAACGACGCCAACCTCAATACACTGCTTATCGACAACCGGCATGCCGAGGCTGGCCGCGCCAACGTTCTGCAGGTCAGTTCGCCTTACCAGGGCTTCGCCATCAGCAACGATGGCAGTCGCTACCTGCTGAGCAACGTCGACAGCGCCCTGCTGAACACCTTCTCCTTCACGGGCGACCAGAGCCTGGTGATCGGCCAGGTACGCGGCTCCACCGCCTCCGCCATCACCCTGCGCGCCACCGCCGGTGACATTCTCGACGATGGCAATGCGCAAAGTCGCATCACCGGCGCCCGGGTCTCGCTGAGCGCGGCAGCGGGCTCACTGGGTAACGCCGCACAGGCGCTGAACCTCAACAGCGCCGACCTGACGCTCAACAGCGCTGGCAACGTCTACCTCGACAACCTCGCCGATCTCGCCTCGCTGAACCTCACCAGTCGGCATGCCGACCCGGCAGCGCGCTACACCTACCGCCTGACTGCGCCGTCTCTGGTACTCGACCTGAGCGATGCAGCCGAGGGCTACCGCTTCAATACCCTGACCGATATCAGCGGCCTGAGCTTCACCTTCAACGGTGACCGTGACCTGCGCCTGGGCGACATCAACCTGACGCGCTCTGGCAACCTGAATCTCACCAGCAGCAACGGCTCGATATTCGACGATGGCGACAGCGCAACCCGCATACTGGCTTCCAGCGTGGCCCTGACTGCCGCTGCCGGCTCCATTGGCAGCCATGCCACGCCGCTGACGCTGGTCGCCCAGTCAATCAATGCGAACGCCTATGCGGGTGCTGTCGAGTTGCTGCTGGCCATGCCTACCAACTCGCTGATCAACCAGACCCAGCTGCGCGCCAACGCTTATAGTGGCGACATCAACGTCACCGCCTTGCAGGGCGACCTGCAGCTCGCCGGCATCTATGCCTCGGGAGACGTACGCCTCAATAGCGCCAACGGCTCCATGAGTTACGGCACCGGCACCGTCAGCGGCGCCAACCTCACCCTGACCGCCAACGGCGCCCTGGGCAGTGTCGGCCAGGAGCTCCAGCTCAACAGTAACGGGCTGGTCACAGCCGTTGCACAGGCCGGTGACATCGCGCTTTACAACCTGAGTTCGAGCTTCAAACTCGGCAACATCGATGCCGGCACCGCCAACCTCTATCTGCGCGGCAACGGCAGCCTGGTGGATGACGGCGACAGTGGCACGCGCCTGCGTGGCGCCGCCATCACGCTGAATGCCAACGGCACCCTGGGCACTGCCGACACCGCATTGCTGCTGGCAACGGGCAAGCTGACCGCCTCGGCCAACGGCCGTATGAACCTGGTCAACCAAGGCAGCCTCAGCGACTTGAGCCTGACCGGCAAGGGTGCGGCCTCCAGCATCTCGCTGGTGGATGGCAACATCGGCAGCTTTGCAGTCGACAATGCCGGTGGCGCCTATTACCTGCAGAACATCAGCGCCCTTGGCGCCCTGAATTTCAGCTTCACCGGCAACGCCACCAACATCCGCGTAGGCCACCTCGACACCGCTGGCGGTTCGGCAAGCCTGAGCAGCACCGGCAGCATCGGTACCGATGGCAGCACGGGTACCCATATCGCGGCCAATACCGTGGCCCTGAAAGCTGGCAGCTCGATCGGCGCCAGCGGCGATAACAACACCCTGTTGTTGTCCGGCACCTGTAACCTGTCCCTGGAAGCGGCGGGCAACTTCCATGTAAGCGCTGACCGCGCGCTCAATAGCCTGGCGCTGACCGTCAACAACGCTGGCAACTCGAGCAACCTGTTCGCCATCGCCGCCAGCGGCCAGACCTACACCCTGAGCGATGACGGCGCGGGTACCCACCGCCTGGTCGACATCTCCGGCAGTGGCCTGAACACCTTCAGCTTCACCGGCAACAAGAACATCGCCGTGGGCAGCATCATCGCCAACACGGCGGTAAGCCTGAAGACCAGTGCCGGCGCGAGCAATACCATCAGCCAGATAGACGCATCGGGCACCGCCATCACTGCCGGCAGCGTGACCCTGCATGCTCAGCGCAACTCCAATGATCTCGCCCACGGCAGCATTGGCCTCGCCGACAATTACCTGCGCCTCAATACGTCAGCTTTGAGCGTCTATACCACCGGCAACCTGTATCTGGCCAATAGCGGGGCACTCACTACCCTGGGCATGACCCTGCGCCATAGCAGCACAGCCGCCAATGCCCCGGTTTACACCTACCGCCTGACTTCCAGCGGCCTGAACTTCAACGTGGGCGACAGCAACACGCTGACCTCGATCAACTCGCTGACTCAGAACGGGCTGAACTTCAGTCTCGACAGCGACCGCGGCATCTCGGTAGGTACCCTCAATACCGGAAGCCGCACCAGCGGCTCGGTGACCCTGAGCAGCAGCGCCGGCTACAACACCAGCACCGGCCTGCGCGCCGGGATCAGCGGCGGCACCATCACCTCGGGCGCGGTCAGCCTTTCCGCCGCCAGTTACATGGGCTACCTCAATACCAGCACCACTACCGACAGGCTGGCATTGAGTTCGGCTGGCGACGTGTCGGTCAGCAACAGCGGCAACCTCTCCAGCCTGTCGCTGACCGCCAACGTCAACAACAACAGCAATGCTGCCGCCTACAACATCACCGCGAACAACATCAGCGCGGGCAACATCAGCTATGACCCTTCGGTGTTTGGCCTGCGGCTGAACAACGTGGTGGCCGACAATCTGGCACTGACGATCAATACCGGACATACCCTGACGGTGAACACGGTCAACACCGGGATCGCCGGAAGCGCCACCTTGACCACCAGTGGCACGCTGCAGGGGCAGGCGAGCAACGCGCATATCAGTGCCGGCAGCGTGACCCTCAACGCCAGGTCGGTCGGCGTGTACGCCAGCTCGGCGCCGCTGCTGCTGAGCACCTCGCAGCTGGCTGGCACGGTGTCGGGCTACCTCAACGTGGCCAACAGCGGCGTTGGCAACCTGACGCTGGGCAACCTCACCCTGGGCTCGGGACGCATCACCAACGACGCCTCGATCCTTTACGGTGATGCCTCGATAAAGGCCACCAGCTTGGTCCTGCAGGCCACCAACGGCAGTATCGGCAGCGCTGCCAAGCACCTGCGCCTCGACGTGCGTGACCTCAGCCTGAGCAGCGATAACGACCTGTATGTCGATGGCACTACGGATTTCTACTCGCTGAACGTCAGCAACACCCATGCCCAGGCCAATCGCCAGAACGTGCTTCAGGTAACAGCGCCGCAGCTGCTCTTCGACATCGTCGACAATGGCAGCCGCTACGTGCTCAGCCAGGTCAGCGACGCCAGCGGCGTGGACTTCTCCTTCTACGCGGACAAGGACATCCAGGTCAGCACGGTGGACGCTCAGCGTGGCCGCAGCATCTCGCTGTCGGCCGCGGGCAACCTGATCAGCCAGGGTGCCGACCTCAATGGCGACGTGGTCCGGCTCGCTGCCAGCGGCGCGATCGGCACGAGCGCAGCGGTATTCGACAGCCACGCCCTGAGCCTCGACCTCAGCGCCGGCCGTGATATCTATGTGGCCAACAGCCTGGACCTGTCCGCGCTGAGCCTTTACAACACCCAGGCAGGCAACATCGGCGCCAGCTATAGCATCACTTCGGGCCCGGCATTCGGCTCGGCCACCCCGACACTGACCCTGGTAGCGAGCGATGACGGCACCAATACGCTCATCGACCAACTCAGCGACAGCACCGGTATCAACTTCACGGCCCGTACCGCGCAGCACAACCTGCTCTACGGCAACCTCAACACTTCGCCGACCGGTGTAAGCAACGGCGGGCAGCTCAGCCTGATCAGCGCCAAGGCCATTGCTGCCAAGGACGGCAGCAGCTACATGACTGCCGCCAAACTGTCGTTCCTGACCTATGATGCAGCCGGCATTGGCGCCAGCGGCAGCGCCCTGAAGTTCTCCGCGCCGTTGCTGGACCTGAACGTCACCGGCAGCTATTTCCTGGCCGCCGATGTGCACCTCGACGAGCTGGCCATCAACACCCAGCGCCAGGCCGGCGGCAATGTGGCCACCTACCAGCTGGCGGCGACCGGCCTGAGCTACGCCGCAAGCGACGCCAGCGGCGGCACTACGCTGAACATCAGCGACAGCCAGGGCCTGCGCCTGACCTACAGCAGCGGGCGCAGCCTGGTGCTGGGCGAGATGGATCTGGGCAGGACCAGCAGCCTGGGTCTGAGCGTGCTCAACAGCGGCGCCTCGATCAGCGGTGATGGCGACGCCACCCATGGCATCACCACCGGTACCCTGAACCTCTATTCGCAATCCGGCAGTATCGGCGCAAGCAATGCCGTGGTACGCGCCGACGCCGCCAACGTCACCGCCAATGCCCAGGGCGGCGGCGTGCGCGTGTCGCTGAGCAACCCATCGGCACTGAGTGGCGTCACGGCCAGAGGCGACAGTTATCTGGACAACAGCGTCGGCGATATCGCCCTGGGCTCGATCAACCTCAATGGCAACAAACTGTTCGTCACCAACACCGGCGGTTCGATCCTCAGCGGTACGCTGCAGAATGTCACCGAGGTGACCCTGGATGCTTATGGTTCCATCGGCAATGTCAGCGCAATCACCACCTCGGCACTGAACAACGGCACCACCACGCTCACGGCTACCGCCCGCAGCAATGCGCGCGGCGCTACCGGCAGCATCGCGCTGAACGAGTCCTTCAACCTGGTTGCCAATACGGTGGTCGCACCTGGCGGCGTGACCCTCAACGCAGGCCGGGCGCTGACCGTCGGCACCGTCAACGCCACCGACGCAGCCGTTGCCCTGACTGCCAGCCGGGGTAATCTGGCGGGCTTGTCCGGCAATCGCGTCACCGGCGCTAGCGTAAGGCTTTCAGCCGATTACGTTTCCCCGGGGGAGACCTACTCCATCGGCAGTTCCGGCACGCCCATCAACCTGAGCACAGCGAATCTGGACCTGGTGTCGGCGCAGAATATCTACGTCAACAACAACCGCACCCTGGACAGCCTGAGCATCACCCGCAACCGTAGCCAGTACGCCACCGGCGGCAGCATTTCGGTCACCTCCAGCGGCCTGGTGGCCAACCTCAGCGACAGTGCCATCAGCAACCTGAGCGGCAATGGCCTGAATTTCACCTTCAATGCCAATCAGGCGCTGAGCATCGGCACAATCAACGTCGGCAACACCGGCAAGGTCGTGTTGAGCAGCCAGGGCTATCAGCGCGACGGCAGTATCACTGCGCTCGACGGCAACTCGCTGATCACCGCCGGCAGCCTGAGCCTCAGCGCCAGCAACGCATACCTCTCCAACGCCTATACACCAGGCTCCATCGGTTCCGCCGGCCTGGCCCTGCGCACCTCGGTCAGCAACATCAGCGCCACCGCACCGGGTGTGATCAACCTCGACAACCAGGGCAGCGTGCGCCTGGACAACCTCAGTGCCGGCGGCAATATCTCGGTGGTCACGCGTAACGGCGGCGACATCTTCCTCGGCGCCCTGGCATACGGCAATGGCAGTTCGCTGTCGCTCAACGCCAATGGCAGCATCCTGGCCGGCACGGCAACGCTGAGCAGTACCGCCGGGGCCATCGTTCTGGAAGCCGTCAACGGCATCGGCAGTGCCGACGCAGCGGTCAAGGTCTCCTCCGGAGTCAACCCGGTGACCGCCAAGGTCAACGGTAGCGGTGACATCCACCTGGAAACCAGCAACATGAGCGGCGGCCTGCGCACCCTGAGCAATGGCGGCGATACCTTCATCAAGGCCAACGGTAACCTGCTGCTCTCCCAGGCCACCTCCCAGGGCGGCAACATCCGCGTCGACGCCAGCGGCAACCTCACCACCGACCAATTGGATGCCGCTAGCGGCAACATCGCCCTCAACGCGGTCAGCATTCTTGCGCTCAACGGCAGCAGCGCGATCCGTGGTCAGGGCATCGATATCGTCAGTAGCGGTCTTGGCGGTGTCGGCAGCAGCAGCCAAGGCCTCAACACCATCGGCCGCAACGTCACGGTGAGCAGTGCAGGCGGCAACATCTACCTGTCACCCAGCGAAGCCTCCACCCTGGCGGTGGTTGCCTCCAACGGCGGTGCAATCGTCGTGCGCGCCGGCAGTGACCTGTTGCTCGGCAGCCTGCTTTCCAGCGGCGGCCTGATCGACGCCAGTACCACGGGCAACCTCTACGTGGGCAACGTCAACGCAGGCGGTGGCGACGTCAAGCTGTCCGGCGGGGCCATCAAGGCCGACGACGGGCAGACCTCGCTGATCATCGGCTCGGCCGTGGACCTGCGCGCAGTGAGTGCCATCGGTGACGTGGCGCGTGCGCTGCAGACCCGCACCGGCAACCTGAGCGCGCTGGTCAGTGGTAACGGTGACTTGTATCTGGTCGACAGCAACGCGGCGGGCCTGCGCCTGGAAAGCGTGCGCACCCAGAACGGGCTGATCGACATCCGTGCCGCCGGTCCCCTGCAGGCGGCCTCGGTGGTATCCAGCAGCGATGCCGCAGGCAATGACATTCGCCTGCAAAACGCCCTGGGTGACCTGCTGCTGGGTAGCCTCAGCGCCGGCCAGACCCTGGGCAGCGTGAACCTGATCTCGGCGGGCAATGTCGCGCGCCTGGGCAACGACGTGCAGAACGTGAGCGCTCACAGCCTGTCGATCAATGCCGACGGCAACATCGGCAGCGTCACCGATGTGATGACTGGCACGGTGGATGCGCTGCGTACCCGAATCGGCGTACTGACCCTGGCCGATGCGGCCAGCCAGGTCGCCATCACCAACAGTTCAGCCCTGAGCATCGGCGCCAATGCGGTGCAGATCGGCATCGATGGCAAGCTCTACCTCAGCAGCACGGGCGATCTGGACGCCACCCAGTTGCTCGCCCCGGTCAATGGCGACCTGGCGCTACTGAGCAGTGGTGTGCTGCGCTTGCCGCAGTCGGCACTGACCACCAGCGGTAACCTGCGCGTGGAAGGTGCGGTGGATATCCTGCGTGACGGCCTTACGCCGCGCAGCATCGCCCTCAACGCCGGGGCCTTGCGCTTCGTCAGCGGCAGCCAGGGCGGGCTCACCACGCTCGACAGCCAGAGCGGCAATCTCTACGTACGCAGCAACGCCAACGACCTGGTGGTCGTCAACAAGGGCCAACTCAGTGCGCTCAGCGTGCTGGGCACCGGCAATATCGACTTCACCAACGACCTGGGCTTCGTCGCCAATGCCATTGCCACCAGCGGTAGCGGCAAAACCCTGAACCTGACCGCGCAGCAAGGCGATATCACCCTCGTCGGCGCCCTCGCCGGCCATGCCTTGACCGCTACCATCAAGGCCAACGACGGCAACGTCGACCTGCAACAGGTCGCCAGCGGCCTCACGGCGCTGTCCATCGAGGCCAACGCCATCAGTCTGGTCGGGGTAAACAGCAACGGTGCCCAGCAATACAGCGGCAACACCTCGCTGCGCGGCAATTACCTGACCACTGGAGGCACCTTCACGGTCAATGGCGCCACCCATCTGTTGGGCGCGACGAATATCCTCAGTGGCAACGGCGCGGTGGTCCTCGGCACGGTGGACGGCAACCAGGCGCTGAGCATCGCCAATGGCAGCGGCAGCGTGCGCTTCGACGGCAGCGTAGGCGCCAGCGAAGCGCTCGCCAGCCTGGATGTCAGCGGCACAGGCAGGCTGCTGCTCGCGGGCGACATCCTCACCTCGGGTGCCCAGCAGTACCGCAATGTGCAGTTGGCTGGCAACAGCACCCTGACCAGCCAGCAGGCAGGCGTGAGCTTCGCCGGTCTGGTCGATGGCGCCCATGACCTGCTGGTGATCAGCAACGATGCCGGCGACGTGAATTTCCTGGGCGCCATCGGCAGCCTGGCCCGCACCGGTGCCATTCGTGTGCAGACCGCCGGCGACTCCAACTTCGCCAGCAGCGTGCGTGCGGCCTCGGTCTATACCGATGATCCGGGCTCCGTGCGCCTCGCTGCCAATGTGGACACCACGGGCAATCAGTACTACGGCGAACGCCTGAATCTGGCCGCGGACATCCTGCTCAGCGGCGCCCAGGTGACCCTGGCCGCAGGTGCCAACGGCGCCCAGGCACTGTCGATCATCGGCAATGCCGTGCTTGGCGGGCCGGTTGGCGAGGATCAGGCGCTGTCTTCCCTGAGCATCAGTGGTGCCGCCCTGCTGCAGGGTGGCTCGATCAGCACCCGTGGCAGCCAGACCTATCTGGGTGCCGTAACCCTGGTCAGCGATACCCGCCTGAACACCTCGGGCGGCAACGTCACCTTGGCCTCCAGCCTGGACGGCAGCCATGATCTGAACATCGCCAGTGCTACCGGCGACGTGCGCTTCAATGGCGTGGTCGGCGGGCTGCAGCGTCTCGGCGCGATGCAGATCGACAGCGACGGTACCAGCCACTTCGGCACGGCACTCAAGGCCGCTACGCTGCAAACCAGTGCCGGTGGCGTGCTGGAAATCGCCGGCGGTCCTATCGACACCCTTGGCACCCAGCGCTACGGCGAACACCTTACCCTCTCCACCGATACCGTGCTCAAGGCCAGCGAAGTGATCCTCCTGGCAGGCGTGGACGCCAGGCCGGGCGCAAGCCAATCGCTGCTCATCGATGGCAATGCAACGCTGGCCGACGTCGGCGCTACGACGGCGTTGTCCACCTTGAGTATCACCGGTACCGGTACCCTCAAAGGTAATGTGACCACCACGGGCGTCCAGCATTACGCCGAGAAGCTGGTGATCGACACCGATGCCGTACTCAAGGCCAGTAGCGTGACCCTCGCCAAAGGCGTAGGCGGCCGGGTGGCCGGCGAGCAGTCGCTGCGTATCGAAGGCGATGCGCTGATCGGCGGCGAGCAAGGCGCAGGCGCCCCGCTCGCCAGCCTCAGCGTAGCGGGCAGCACGCGCTTCAACGGTGGCTCGCTGGTGACCACTGGCGACCAGCGCTATCAGGGCGCCGTCACCCTCGATGGCAACCAGTCGCTGAGCAGCACCCGCGGTTCCCTGTCGTTCGGCGCCAGCCTCGACAGTGGCAACCGCTCTTCCCTGACCCTGTCCGCCGGACAGCACATTCGGGTTGAGGGTGCGGTCGGTGGGCAGTCCGCGCTGGGTACCCTGACCCTCGACGCCGGCGACAGCATCGACTTCGCCTCCAAGGTCCGGGTGGGCAGCGTTCAGCAAGCGGCGGCAGGTGGCCTCACCCGCTTCTCCGGCGATCTGCTGGCCGATGGCGCAGACGGTATCGTGGTGAGCGGCAAGGGCTTCGTGTTCGAAGGGACGGTAACCGCCGAACAAGGCGGCGTGGCGGTGCACAACAGCGATGATCGGGGCTCGATCATCTTCAAGGCCGCCATTCGTGCGATGCGCGACTTCAAGCAGACCGGCGGCGCTGAAGTATATCTGCCGGACAGCATCACCATCGGCAATGGCGGCATCGAGTTGCAGAGCGTGGCCAAGATCCTCTCCGAGAAGGCGACCTTCAGCACCTCCGACGATATCGTGATGACCGGCCTTCTGGCCCCAACCACCTGGCTGACCCTGTCCTCCGGCAGCGGCGCACTGAACATCGGCAAACCAGGCGGCAACGCACAGAACGGCAGCCTTCTGCAGGTTGGCCGCCTCACCGTGCCGACTGCCGGCTCGGCCAGGCTGTACGGCAGCATCGCTGGGGTCGGTGGCCGTCAGGTCGCACGGGATATCGACTCGGCACTCAAGCGTGCGCCCTACTTCATCAACGACACGCCGTGGGGCGGAGATGAATCCATCGCCCAACTGATCGCCTCGACCGTACCGCACTCGGCCATTCCGACCACGCCGCAGGCCAGCCCTCTGTTCACCCAGCGCATGGATCCCCGAGGCCTGACCCCGGAGCCGCTGGACGTGTACATGTCGCCGCAAGTGCTCAACACCGCTCGCTTTGCGGCGGGTTGTACCACCGACACGACCAGTGGCGCTCTGCGTTGCCAGCTTTGAGCGAGAATGTGACCCATATGAAAGAAGCAAAGAGAGTTTTGCGATGACCACCACAGCACTGCCGGTTTTCTACAAGCAGCCACGCCCGCTGCGCGCCGAACAGGACGCCAGCCTCGGCCTGGCCGAAGCGAGCGACTACCGCTTCGCCACCGCGAGCAATTCGGTGCCGCTGGTAGCGGCGGAGTTCACCCAGGTGTGCAAGCACTACCCCATCGTCTTTGCCGAGGGCGAAAAACCGCAACCGGTAGCCCTGCTCGGCCTGCGCAATGGCGAAAACCTGTTCGTCAGCGAACAGGGGCAGTGGCAGGCGAGCTACGTGCCGGCATATGTCCGTCGCTACCCGTTCATCTTCATGGAGAACAGCGACAAGAGCGAATACACCCTGTGCATCGACGAGGCCGCTGCGGGCGTGAGCCAAGAAGGGGGCCGCCCACTGTTCGAAGACGGCAAGCCGACTGCGCTGGTCGAGAACGCCCTGGCGTTCTGCCGGGACTATCAGGGCCACCATGTGTTCACCAACGGCTTCGTCGAGGCACTGGTGGAGGCCGGGCTACTCAATGACAACCGTGCGGATGTCACCCTGGCCACTGGCGAGAAACTGAGCATGGGCGGCTTCAAGGTCATCGACGAGACGCGCTTCAACCAGCTGCCGGCAGAAACCCTGGTGCTATGGCGCGAGCGCGGTTGGCTGCATCTGGTGTACTGCCACTTCATCTCGATGAGCAACTGGGCGGAATTGATCGACCTCACCACCGCACGCTCCCAGGCCTGACCTGCGCAGGCACCGTAACAGGTGCCTGCCCTTGCCCGGGAGCCAAGCGGCGAAACTCCCTCTCAACGGCTGAGCCTTGGCCAGCCGGCGATACGCAGCCCCCACCCCTGCTGCATCCCCGCAGCCGCCAGCAAAATGGCCGCCACACCGAGCCACTGCAAAACACTGAGCTGGTGATCGAAGGCCATCCAGTCAACGCCGATCGCCGCAACCGGGTAGATGAACGACAGCGCGCCGGTCAGCGCGGTAGGCAGTTTCTGGATGGCGCCGTAGAGCAGCACGTACATGCCGCCGGTGTGCACCAGGCCCAGGGTGAGCAGGATCGACCAGGTGTGCTGGCCCTGGGGTAGCCTGGTGAAGTCGGCCAGCGGCGCCAGCATCAGCACACCGACGCTGACCTGGATCAGCGCGATCAGGTGCGGCGGCACGCCCTTGAGTTTCTTGATGATCAGTGCCGCCACGGCGTACAGAAAGGCTGCGCCCAGCGCGAAGGCGATGCCCGTCAGGTAATCATCACCACCCTGCCCGGCGCTGCCATGGGCGCTGACGATGGCCAGCATGCCGAGAAACGAGATCGACAGCCAGGCAAGCTTTTGCAGAGTCAGTTTTTCACCGAGAAACAGCGCCGCCAGGATCACCAGCATGAACGGCTGCACGTTGTACACCGCCGTGCCGATGGAGATTGAGGCGCGCGAGTAAGAGGCGAACAGCAGCAGCCAGTTGCCGACGATGGCCACCCCGCTGATCACGGCCAACATGAGGGTAACGCGGCTTAGCAGGCCGAGGCGCAGGTGGCCCAGCAGCGCGCAGACCAGCAGCAGTGTCAGGGCGCCGAATACGCAGCGCCAGAACACCACGTCCAGCACCGGTAAACCGGACAGCAGAACGAACCAGCCGATGGTGCCGGAAATCAGCATGGCGGCGACCATTTCCAGCGTGCCTCTGTGGGTTTGCTTGTCCATCGATACGCTCCTTCAAGTAGTGCGCAAAGTATGGCGAGCGACTTGCAGCCGCTCCATGGCAAAAGGAAGGCAAAAACGGCGTGCAGGCTTTAGTATCAAGGCGAATTTCGGAAAACGCCTTTGGAGCGAGCATGACCGATGAAAAAGATCAGCAACTGATCAATGCGCTGATGGAGGACTCCCGTCGCTCGCTCAAGGCGCTGGCGCAGATCAGCGGCCTGTCCTCACCGAGCGTGGCAGAACGGTTGCGCAAGCTCGAAGAGAAAGGCGTTTTGAAAGGCTATGGCGTAGAGGTCGACCCGCGCGCCTTCGGCTACCAGCTGCAGGCCATCGTGCGCATTCGCCCCCTGCCCGGCCAGCTGCACGAGGTGGAGCGGCAGATCCAGGCCACGCCGCAGTTCACCGAGTGCGACAAGGTCACCGGCGAAGACTGCTTTATCGCCCGGCTTCACGTACGGTCGATGGAGCAGCTGGATGAGATACTCGACCACATCAACGTCTATGCACTGACCAACACCGCCATCGTCAAGAAGACCACCGTAAAGCGACGGCTGCCGTCGATGGCGTAAGAAGGTGGCCCTCAGTGCGAACGCGAGCGGTGTGCTTCGGCGCGCTGCAGCGTCATGCTCGGCGTTTCGTCGAACAGCTTGCGGTACTCGCAGGCAAAGCGCCCCAGATGGCTGAAACCCCACTCCATGGCAATCACGGAGATGTTGCACAGGCCCCGGCCTTCGAGAATTTCCTGGCGCACTGCGGTCAGGCGGTATTTTTTCAGGTAGGCCATGGGTGAAAGCCCGAAGTGCTTGCGAAACCCTTCGAACAGCTTGAAGCGCGATACGCCGGACGCTCGCTCGACATCTTCGAGCCGCAGCTCTTCACGCGCGTGGCTCTGGATGTACGCCCGGGCACGAACCAGATAATGGGGCATGCGGGCGCCGAGGGTTTCGCGCAACAATTCGGAATAGTTGTTGGGCTGCGCCAGGATCAACCCCTTGACCAGGGCACTCTCCACATCGCGGCTGAACATCAGTTGCCCGTAAAGCTCGCCACGCTCCATCTCCTCGATGAAATGCTTGGCCGTGCGCCACCAGGATGCCGCGTCGCCATTGACCGCATCCATGCCGGGCAGGAAACGCAGCGGCTGATGCATGGGGCGCTGCAGCATTTCCTCAAGGGTCTTGTTCATCGCCGTGCGACTGATGACCACCTGCAGCTTGCGGCAATTGCCGGCGATGCTCAGTTCCTGGCTTTCGTTGGGCGCGACGATCACGCCGTACTGGGAATCGGAATGCAGCCGCTCGCCGCCTCTGGCCAACTCCTGCTCGCCGCACAGCGGCAGGCTGATGCTGTAGCTGTTGAAGCTGTCGACATCAGCGATATCGACCGTCACGTCGGTGCCGTATTCGATGATCCCCAAGGTGGTCGACATCGATTTGAGCACGTTGGCGCTGTGGCGAAACTGGATGCGGCCCGGCCGGCTGGCTTTGAGTTGGTGGGGGCCGCAAATGGCCGACATCCACGAACGGGCGCCGGCAAGGTCGCTGTGATCGGCGTGGATATCACGCAAGTGAAATTCAGACTTCAGGCTCATCACGGGCACTCTTCAAGGCTGTTTTCTATGCGCGTTCTGCGACGCGTGCGCAACAGCGATGCAAGCCACAGGCCATGAAAGCGCCATCTGCAAGGCCTGCGAACTTTCCGGATAGCAATGCTCAACTTTTCGGATAACCCGGCTCACGGCGAGCCGACGGCAGCTTGCGCCAGACGACCTGAACGCCCCGTTACAGAGCGCTGCTTCGCTGGTTGCACCAGCACGTAGGCGGTGCGGGCGCCCAATGCACTGCAGCGTGCCGCCACCTGGTGCCGGCCCCTTCAGCCAAGCCCATGTGTGGCGTACCGACCCACCGTTGTTACCGTTTGGCCAGCCCCTGCAAAGTGGCCAGCAAGCGCTGAAAAAGCGGATATCGGCTGCTCCGACGCACGTGCTAGCCACGCCCGCGACCCCACCACCGCGCAAAATTTACGGCTCGCCTTTGGCCACAAAGCGGATAGCTGCGCCTGTTCCAGCCCCCGTTAAATGATCGCAACGAGGATGCCGCTGCTTGCGGCAAGTACCTCCCCCATGCACCCGATCCGACAGGTACAGGACCATGACACCAACAAGAAGCGTCGATCAGTGGAAGGACTTCATCAACGGCTGCCTGGACTTTCGCCCTGGCGAAGGCGTGTTCCGCATCGCCCGGGACATGTTCACCGAACCGGAGCTGTTCGACCTGGAGATGGAACTGATCTTCGAAAAGAACTGGATCTACGCCTGCCACGAGAGCGAGATCGCCAACCAGCACGACTTCCTGACCATGCGTGCCGGCCGCCAGCCGATGATCATCACCCGTGATGGCGAAGGCCGGCTGCACGCACTGATCAACGCCTGCCAGCACCGCGGCACCACCCTGACCCGGGTGATGAAGGGCAACCAGAGTACCTTCACCTGCCCGTTCCACGCCTGGTGCTACAAGAGCGACGGGCGCCTGGTCAAGGTCAAGGCGCCGGGCGAGTACCCCGAGGGTTTCGACAAGGCCACCCGCGGCCTGAAGAAAGCGCGCATCGAAAGCTACAAGGGCTTCGTATTCATCAGCCTGGATGCGACGGGCACCGACAGCCTGGAAGAATTCCTCGGCGACTCGAAAGTGTTCTTCGACATGATGGTCGCCCAGTCGCCCACCGGTGAGCTGGAAGTGCTGCCCGGCAAGTCGGCCTACACCTACGACGGCAACTGGAAGCTGCAGAACGAAAACGGCCTGGACGGCTATCACGTCAGCACCGTGCACTACAACTACGTGGCCACCGTGCAGCACCGCCAGCAGGTCAACGCCGAGAAGGGCGGCGCCAGCAGCACCCTGGACTACAGCAAGCTCGGCGCCGGCGACGCGCAGACCGACGACGGCTGGTTCTCCTTCCACAACGGGCACAGCCTGCTGTTCAGCGACATGCCCAACCCCACGGTGCGCCCTGGCTACGCCACGGTGATGCCGCGCCTGGTGGCCGAATACGGCCAGGCCAAGGCCGAGTGGATGATGCACCGCCTGCGCAACCTGAACATCTACCCCAGCCTGTTCTTCATGGACCAGATCAGCTCGCAGCTGCGCATCGTGCGCCCGGTGGCCTGGAACAAGACCGAGGTGATCAGCCAGTGCATCGGCGTGAAGGGCGAGTCCGACGCCGACCGCGAGAGCCGCATCCGCCAGTTCGAGGACTTCTTCAACGTCTCGGGCATGGGTACGCCAGACGACCTGGTGGAATTCCGCGAAGCCCAGCGCGGCTTCCAGGCTCGCCTGGAGCGCTGGAGCGATATCTCCCGGGGCAACGGCAAATGGGTCGAAGGCCCGACCGCCAACAGCGAGGCGATCGGCATTCAGCCGGCGCTGACCGGCACCGAATTCACCCACGAGGGCCTGTACGTCAACCAGCACAGCAACTGGCAGCGCTTCCTGTTGCAAGGCCTGGACAGGATCGCCCAGGACCAGCCCCTGAAGCTGCGCGAGGTATGAACATGAATCCGCAACTGCACTACCAGATCGAGCAATTCTTCTTTCGCAAATGCGAGCTGTGCGACGCCCAGGACTGGGACGCCTACCTGGCGCTGTTCAGCGAAGACAGCGAGTTCCACCTGCCGCAGTGGGAGTCCGAGCACAGCTACACCGTTGACCCGAAGAAAGGCATGTCGCTGATCTACTACGCCAACCGCTCCGGGCTGGAAGACCGGGTGTTCCGCATCCGTACCGGCAAGGCCGCCTCGACCATCCCGATGCCGCGCACCCTGCACAACATCAGCAACCTGCGCATCGCCGAACTGCCCGGCGGGCAACTGCAGGTCAAGGCCAACTGGACCACCCTGTACCACCGCCTGGGCCAGAGCGAGCACTTCTTCGGCTACGCCACCTACCACCTGCGCCCGAGCGGCGACAGCTTCGTGATCAGCCGCAAGCATGTGGTGCTGCTCAACGACACCATCAACTCGGTGCTGGATTTCTATCACCTCTGACCGTGCGGACGCAGACATCATGAATCACAAGGTCGCCTTCAGTTTCGCCGACGGCAAGACGCTGTTCTTCCCCGTCAACGGCAACGAGATCCTCCTCGACGCCGCGTTGCGCAATGGCATCAACATTCCCCTGGACTGCCGAGAAGGTGTGTGCGCCACCTGCATGGGCCGCTGCGAGTCGGGCAGCTACAGCCTTGACTACGTGGACGAAGAAGCCCTGTCGGAACAGGACCTGGCGCAGCGCAAGGTGCTGACCTGCCAGACCCGTGTGCAGTCCGACGCCTCGTTCTACTTCGATTTCGACTCCGCGCTGTGCGGCGCCAACCGAACCATTCAGGCCAGCAGCCGCGTGTGCCATGTAGAGCAGGTCTCGGCCGGCACCGCGATCCTGCACCTGGACGCCAGCGGCGACGAGCACCAACTGGACTTCTTGCCCGGCCAGTACGCACGCCTGCAGATTCCCGGCACCGACGCCTGGCGTTCGTACTCCTTCGCCAGCCAGCCGAGTGCCGAAAACCGCCTGCAGTTTCTCATCCGCCTGTTGCCCGACGGGGTGATGAGCAACTACATCCGCGAGCGCTGCCAGGTGGGCGATGAAATCCGCTTCGAGGCGCCCCTGGGCGCCTTCTACCTGCGCCAGATCGAACGCCCACTGGTGATGGTCGCCGGCGGCACGGGCCTGTCGGCGTTTCTCGGCATGCTCGACCAGATCGCAGAGCGCGGCGGCTGCGGCCAGCCGGTCACCCTCTACTACGGCGTACGCCAGCAGGCCGACCTGTGCGAACTGACCCGTATTCAGGCCTACGCCGAGCGCATTCCCGGCTTCAGCTTCGTGCCGGTGCTCAGCGAGGCCGAACCGGCCTGGGACGGACGGCGCGGCTACCTGGCCGAACACTTCGATGCCGCTGCGCTGCGCGAGGCGCCGTTCGACATGTACCTGTGCGGCCCGCCGCCAATGGTCGAGTCGGTAAAGACCTGGCTGAGCGAAAACGCTATCGACAACGGCCACCTCTACTTCGAGAAATTCACCGAGAGCAATACCTGAGACCGGCGGCAACAGATCGCCGGCTCGACCCGGTACCAATCGTTTTCCCACTGCCCCCCAACAATAATCGCAACCCTGCCAGCCAGGCGGGGCTGCACCACAAGGCGGTAATGATGAAAAATGTCCTGACCCTTGCGATGCTCGGGGCCTCCCTGGCCTCGTCGATGTCCACCCTGGCAGCCGAGCCCGTGCGCATCGGTTTCATAACCACCCTGTCGACGCCCGCCGGCTATCTCGGCGAAGACGCCCGCGATGCCTTCCGCCTGGCCATGGAGCAGGAAGGCGGCAAGCTCGGCGGTATCCCCGTGGAGCTGGTGGTCGAAGATGACGCCCTGCAGCCGGCCAAAGGCAAGCAGATCACCGACCGCATGAGCCTCAACGGCATCTCGCTGTACACCGGCGTGATGTTCTCCAACGTGCTGGCCGCCGTGGTCAATGGCGCCACCAAGGACGGCAACTTCTACATCAGCCCCAACGCCGGCCCCTCCAACCTGGCTGGCAAGCAGTGCAAAGCCAACTACTTCGTCGCCTCCTACCAGAACGACGTACCCCACGAGATGGCCGGCGTCGCTGCCAATGAACTGGGGTACAAGAAGATGGTGATCCTGGCGCCCAACTACCAGGCCGGGCGTGATGCGCTGGCCGGGTTCAAACGCGGCTTCAAGGGTGAGGTCACCGAGATCTACACCAAACTCAACCAGCTGGATTTTTCCGTCGAACTGGCACGCATGCGCTCGCTCAAGCCCGATGCGGTATTCCAGTTCCACCCGGGCGGCGGCGGCATCAACTTCGCCAAGCAGTACGGCAGCACGGGTCTGTCGAAGACCATCCCCATGGTGGTGCCGGTGTTCTCCATGGACGAACGCATGTTGGCGGCGACCGGCAACCTGGCCGAGGGCATGAACGTGGTCAGCGGCTGGGACCCGCAAGGCGACAATCCCGCCAACCAGACCTTCGTCAAATCCTTCAACGAAAAATACGGCCGCGCACCGACCATGTACGCGGCCCAGGGCTACGACACTGCACGCCTGATCGGCTCGGCCCTGGCAGCTACCAACGGCGACGTGAAGAACACCGAGGCCTTCAGGGCCGCCCTGCGCGCAGCGAAGTACGACTCCGTGCGTGGCGACTTCAGCTTCGCCAAAAACCAGCATGCGGTCATCGACTGGCACCTGCTCAAGGTGGAGGCCGGCGCCGATGGCGCATTGCGCGAGGTCAAGGTGAAAACCATCGCCAAGGCTCAGGTCGACAATTTCGCCGCCGACTGCCCGCTGTGACCTGAGCCCACCAGCCCGCCCGGCGCTGATGGGCGGGCCACTACCGCAGGACTTCACCATGCTATTGCTCGAACAATTGCTCAATGGTCTGCAATACAGCGCCCTGCTGTTTCTGCTCGCCTCGGGCCTGACGCTGATCTTCGGCATCATGGGGGTGATCAACCTAGCACACGGTGCGTTCTACATGGTCGGTGCCTACTGTGCGGCCTTCACCGCCATGACCACCGGCTCGTTCTGGCTCGGCGCCCTGGCCGCGCTGGCCGGCGCCGCCTGTTACGGGCTGATCATTGAAACGGCGATCATCCGCAGGCTCTACAACCGCGACCATCTCGACCAGGTGCTGGCGACCCTGGCGGTGGTGTTTTTCAGCAACGAGCTGATCACCCTGCTGTTCGGTCGCAGCCCGCCTTCGATGCCTACACCGGACTGGTACAACGCCTTCGTCGAGGTGCTGCCGGGGCTGATGTATCCGGTCAGCCGCCTGCTGTTCATCGCCGCTGGCATCGTGGTGGCGCTGGCCATGTGGCTGCTGATCAACCACACCCGCCTGGGGATGCTGATCCGCGCCGGTGCCGACGACCATGAAATGGTCGGCGCGCTGGGCGTGAATATCTCGCGCCTGTACACCCTGGTGTTCGTGTTCGGCTGCGTGCTGTGCGGGCTGGCTGGTTTCATGGCCGCACCCTTGCTGTCGGTGGAAGTGGGCATGGGCGAGAAAGTGCTGATCACCACCTTCGTGGTCATCGTCGTCGGCGGTGTAGGTTCGGTACGCGGCGCCCTGGTCGGCGCCCTGTTGATCGGCATGGTCGACAGTCTCGGCCGCGCCTACATCCCACCCCTGCTGGACCAGTTGCTGCCCAGCGAGGTCAGCGGCTCGCTGAGCGCCGGGCTGCTCTCGGCCAGCGCCTACATCGTCATGGCGCTGGTATTGCTGGTGCGCCCCCGCGGCCTGCTACCGGCCCGCGCCTGAGGAGAACGTCATGTCCCGTCGCATCATCATCGACCTCGTCTGCCTGGCCGTCTTCGCTCTCATGCCGCTGCTGGCCAGCGTGTTGGAGGAGCCGTTTTTGGTCAGCCTGTTCACCCGCCTGGCGATCTACGGCATGGCCGCCGCCAGCCTGGACCTGCTGATCGGCTACGGCGCACTGGTCAGCTTCGGCCACGCCGCGTTCTTCGCCATGGGCGGCTATGTGGTGGGCATCATCGCCTTTCATGCCTCCCAGGCCATGCCGCTGTTCGGCTGGGAAGGCAGTAACGCCGCCCTGCTCATCTGGCCATTGGCTCTGCTCTGCTGCGGGCTCCTCGGCCTGGTGATGGGTTACCTGTCGCTGCGCACCAGTGGCGTGCAGTTCATCATGATCACCCTGGCGTTCAGCCAGATGCTGTATTTCATTCTCGGCTCGCTGTCGCTCTACGGCGGTGACGACGGCATCGTGATCAACGAGCGCAACACCCTGCCGGGCCTCGATCTGGATAACGCCAACCAGTTCTACTACCTGAGTGTCGCCCTATTGGTCGGCTGGCTGCTGTTCTGCCGGCGCCTGGTCACCTCGCGGTTCGGCTTCGTGCTGCGCGGCCTCAAGCAGAGCGAGCGACGCAGCCTCAGCCTGGGCCTCAAGCCGCTGCGCTACCGGCTGACCACCTTCGTGATCGCCGGAGTCGGCGCCGGGCTTTCCGGCGTGCTGTGGGCCAACTACGCGATGTTCGTCAGCCCGGACATGGGCGCCTGGCAGAAGTCCGGCGAGCTGATGGCCATGGTGATTCTCGGCGGGGTCGGCACACTGATCGGTCCGGTGCTGGGCGCAGCCGTCTACCTGGGGCTCGAGCAGGTGCTGAGCCTGTGGACCGAGCACTGGCTGATCATCTTCGGTCCGCTGTTGCTGCTGGTGGTGCTGTTCGGACGCCAGGGCATCTACGGCCTGTTGATGAGCGGCGCCAAACGCGAATCGCGCGTCGTGAAGGGTGCGGTGCAGCAAGCACCAGTGGAGGCCAAACCATGACTGCGCAACTGTCGATCCGTCACCTGGAAAAGTCCTTCGGCGCGGTCAAGGCCACCAACGACGCCAGCCTGGAGCTGCTGGCGGGTGAGCTGCACGCCATCATCGGTCCCAATGGCGCCGGCAAATCCACGTTGATCTCGCAGATTGCCGGCGAGATTCGCCCCGACAAGGGCCAGATCCTCTTCGCCGGGCAGGACATCACCACCCTGCCCGCCCACGAGCGGCCACGCCTGGGCCTGGCCCGCTCGTTCCAGGTCAGCCAGCTGTACCCGGAATTCAGCGTGCTGGAAAACGTCGCGGTGGCCATCGCCGCGCGGGAGCGACGTACCTACGGTATGTGGACGCCGCTGTCAGGCGACGCGAGCCTGCTCGAACCAGCCCACAGCTACCTGCAACAGGTCGGCCTCGGGCGACGCGGCGACGACCTGGTCAGCGAACTGTCCCACGGCGAGCGGCGCCAGCTGGAGCTGGCCCTGGCATTGGCCCAGGAGGCCTCGGTACTGCTGCTCGACGAACCCATGGCCGGCATGGGCGCCGAAGAATCCGCGCGCATGACCGAGCTGCTGATGTCACTCAAGGGCCGCTACGCCATCCTGCTGGTGGAGCACGACATGGATGCGGTGTTCGCCCTGGCCGACCGCATCACGGTGCTGGTCTACGGCCAGACCATCCTCACCGGCACCGTCGATGAGGTGCGCAACGACCCGCAGGTGCGGGCTGCCTATCTGGGAGAAGAACATGCTTGAAGTCAGCGGATTGCGTGCCGGCTACGGTTTGAGCCAGGTACTGTTCGACATGCACCTGAAGATCGAGCAAGGCGAAGTGGTATCGCTGATCGGCCGCAACGGCATGGGCAAAACCACCACGGTCAAGTCGATCATGGGCCTGCTCAAACCCAGCGCCGGCAGCGTGCGTATCAACGGCAAGGAAATGCGCGGCAAGCAGCCGTTCCATATCGCCCAGGCCGGCCTGGGGCTGGTGCCCGAAGGCCGGCGCGCTTTCGGCAGCCTGAGCGTGCGCGAGAACCTGCTGGCCACCGCCAGCCGCGCCAGCAGGTGGGACCTGACGCGCATCTACCAGCTGTTCCCGCGCCTGGAAGAACGCCAGCAACAACTCTCGAAAACACTGTCCGGCGGCGAGCAGCAGATGCTCGTGGTGGGCCGCGCACTGATGACCGGGCCGCAGTTGCTGATCCTCGATGAAGCTACCGAGGGGCTGGCGCCGATCATCCGCGAAACCATCTGGAACTGCCTGACCACCCTCAAAGCCGAGGGCGAAACCATCCTGGTTATCGACAAGAACCTCAAGGAGATGGCCCGGGTCGTCGACCGCCATCACATCATTGAAAAGGGACGACAGGTCTGGGAAGGCACGCCGCAGCAATTGGCCGCCTCGCCTGACCTTTCGCATCGCTACCTGGGCGTCTGACCAACGCCCAACCCATCGGCTCGCCAACACGGGCCCGATTGCCAACCGCCACCATCTCTCCATCGGCCCCTTGGGCCGTTGGCGGATGGTTGCACCCTGAAAGCCGCCAAGAAGAGCTCCGCGATGACCGACAAAACCCGTGCAATCCCGTTTCTGTTAGGCACCCTCCCTTTTACCGCACTGGCCTCCGAGGCCGGATTTTTCGAGGACTCCAGCGCCACCCTGCAACTGCGCAACTACTACTTCAGCCGCGACTTTTCCGACATCGTCGGCAGCAACACGCAATCCAAGGCCGAAGAATGGGCTCAGGGCTTCATCCTCAACTACAGATCCGGGTACACGGCCGGCACCGTCGGCTTTGGTATCGACGCCATCGGCACCCTGGGCATCAAACTCGACAGCTCGCCTGATCGCGTCAATACCGGCCTGCTGCCGGTCCGTGACAATGGCCGCGCCGCCGACGAATACAGCCGCCTGGGCGTGGCCGCCAAGGTACGCCTGTCGCAGACCGAGCTGAAGGTCGGTGAGTTGCAGCCGAACCTGCCGGTGCTGGTGTACAGCGACATCCGCCTGCTGCCACCGACCTATCAGGGCATCAGCCTGACGTCGAAGGAATTCCGCGATCTGACGTTGCAGGCCGGCCACCTGAAATCCACCAGCCTGCGCAACGAGGCCGGCGATGGCCGGATGCAGGCGATGATCGGCTACCAGCCGCAACGCCAGGCCTTTGCCGAGGCCTTCAACTACCTCGGTGCCGACTACAGCTTCAACGCCAAGCGCACCACGGCCAGCCTCTGGTACGCGCAACTGGAAGATATCTACAACCAGCGCCACCTCGCCTTTAAGCACGCCGAACCAGTCGGCGATTGGGTACTGGGCGCCAACCTGGGCTTCTTCGATTCCCACGAGGACGGCCAGCAGCGCATAGGTGACGTGGACAATCGGGCGTTCTACTCACTGCTGTCCGCGAAGCACGGCGGGCACACCTTCTATGTGGGCTATCAGGGCATGTTCGGTGACCATGGCTTGCCAAAGGTATTCGCCAACGTGACCCCACTGGGCAATGAGGTACCGACCTACGAGTTCGCCTCGGCAGACGAACGCTCCTGGCAGGTGCGCCATGATTACGATTTCGCCACTCTGGGCTTGCCTGGCCTGACCACCACCCTGCGCTACATCCGTGGCAACAACGTCGATACCGGCGCAGGTTTCGAGGGCCGGGAGTGGGAGCGTGATCTGGACATCGGCTATGTGGTGCAGAGTGGTGCACTCAAGGGCATCGGCGTACGGGTGCGCAACGTCACCGCGCGCTCGAACTACCGCAGTGATATAGACGAAAACCGCCTGATCCTCAGCTACACCCTGTCGCTGTTCTGAGTGAGTTGCGGGCCGGGCCTGCAGGCCCGCCCCGCCACCTTCACAACCCGAGCAACTGCAGTGCGGCCCGATGCAGTGGCGTGCCGGGCTCGCCGAGTTGCAGTACCACATCGAAATGATTCCTGCCCGGTGCGGCAACGAAGCGTCCCGGCAACCCCCTCGCCTGCCAGGCCTCGAGGTAGTCATGGGACTGGCGAGCGAACTCGGCGCTTTCCAGCGCACCGTAACTCACCACCAACTCGGTGGTCTGCTGCGGTACATGAAAGTGCGGGCTGTTGCGCCGTGCCGACACCTCATCGAGGTTGATCCAGGCATTGATATGGGTTTCCAGCAGCGGCAGCAGATCGAACAAGCCGCTGATCGGCAAGGCACCGTGAAGCACGGACGCGGCCACGCCATAATCTGCCTGCCAACCGCCCGCAAGCAGCATGCCGACCAGATGCCCACCCGCCGAACTGCCGCTGGCGACGATGCGCGCCGGGTCCCCACCGAACTCGGCGATGTGCCCATGCACCCAGGCCAGCGCCCGGCGGGTCTGGTCGACGATTTGATCGAGGCTCACCATTGGCGCCAGGTCATAGTCGATGACCACCACACAGGCCCCCGCATCCACCAGCGCGGGGGCCATGAACGCCGAATCGTCCTTGGACAATGCGCGCCAGTAGCCACCGTGGATGTACAGCAATACCGGCGCATTCGCCTGGGCGGCAGGAAAGATATCCAGCCGCTCACCGGCGCCCGGCCCGTAGGCCACATCCCTGATGGACCGACGCCTGGCATGTGCCGCCTCACTCAGAGAGCGATACAACACCGGGTATTGCGCGTAATCCGCCACGCTTGCACGGGCGTTGTATTGCTGGTCATAGAATTCGTTGAGGGGGCGCTGGTCTTCGGCCATGGTGCTCTCCGCGTGGCAAACGAAGATTGAACAGGGCCAGCGGCTTTCGCGCAAAGCCGCAAATTTGCCGTTCTCTATCCAGAAAACCTCACGCAGCGCCTAATCGGCCGCCGAACGCCAGGCGGATATACCTGGCGCGCTTTGACGGCGGGGCTATTTCAGCTGGCTGGCAAATCGCTCTACCGCGCCCAGCACCTGCTTGGCGCCCTGGCGGATCTCGACGATCACGTCGCCCGCCTGGTTGGCCAGTTCCAGCCCCGCTTCGGCCTGCTGACGGCTGCTACCCATGTCGCGCACGGCAGCGTCGACCAGCTTCTGGTTTTCCTGCACCACGCCAACGATTTCCTCGGTGGCCTTGCTGGTGCGACTGGCCAGTTGCCTGACCTCGTCAGCGACCACCGCGAAGCCCCGCCCCTGCTCGCCGGCACGCGCGGCCTCGATGGCGGCGTTAAGGGCCAGCAGGTTGGTTTGCTGGGCGATGCTGCCGATGGTCTGCACCATGGTGCTGATCAGCACCGACTGCTTGCCCAGCGCCTCGATGCCTTCAGAGGCCGACGCCATCTGCTCGGAGATACGCTGCATGGTCTGCACCGTATCGGTCACCACCTGGGCGCCGCGCTGGGCAGTGGTGTCGGTCTGCTGGGAAATGCCGTAGGCGATCCCCGCAGCGTCGTTGACCTCTTCTTCGCGGTTGACCTGATCGGTGATCACGGTGGCGAACTTCACCACCTTGTAGAGTTTGTCCTGGGTGTCGTGCACCGGGTTATAGGTCGCTTCCAGCCAGACCACGCGGCCGTGGCTGTCGATACGTTTGAAGCGCCCGGCGACGAACTCGCCACGATTCAGGCGCTCCCAGAACTGCTTGTAGTCAAGGGAGTTGGTTTCCTGCGGATCGCAGAAAAGACTGTGATGCTTGCCCTTGATGCGATCCAGGGTATAACCCATGCCATGCAGGAACTGATCATTGGCCATCAGGACATGGCCTCCCAGATCAAATTCGATTACCGCTGTGGAGCGCAGCAGCGCCTTGATGAAATCTTCGTTCTCACGGGCTTGATTCATCGCGTCGGTAACATCCATACCAACGCATTGAACCCGCTGCACGACTCCGCGTTCATCACGGATGGCCTGCCAGCTTGCACGGATCCAAACCAGCGCACCATCGCAGCGCAAGAAGCGATAGCGATCCCTGATCGAGCCGCCGGTCCTGACCACATTGCTCAACTCCTTGTAGCAAGGAAGGTTTTTCACATAGTCCGGCACGAAGTCGTGCATGAACCGACTGTTCAGTTGCTCAGGGCTGTAACCGATAAGACGGCTGAAATTGGCATTGCAATCGATGATGCGAAAATCGGGGTCGACCGACAGCATGATCATCTCCGCCTCGATGCCCTGATACATCTGTCGGAGCAACGACAGTTCGGCATCCTTGGCCTGCAATTCTTTTTTCCACTGGTTACCGAACATGCGCTTTCTCCAAAAGGCAATCACGTTGAATTTGATCGGCTGCCCTGTCGATTTATTGAGTACCGTTCAGCCGCAAACTGCAGGCTGCTCTGCCATCAAGCATAGAAGATGGGTACACGGTTATCGGTTTTTTGCGCAGCAAGCGTATGCCGCTTGAGAAGGTGGGCAGATGCGAAGGAAAACTGACAGTGTGCCCAGGAAAATTCAGACCTCCATGGCGACGCGACTGCGGCCTCGGTCAGGCGCAGGAGGTCTGCTCCGCGGCCGGCGAAATGTCGTTTCCGAGCGCCCAGCTGCGTTACTCTGGCTCGGTCTACAGCGTGGAGAATGTCCATGGCTTACCCACCTCATGTGCAACCTGGTGATCGCGTCGTGCTGTTCGATGGCGTGTGCAAGCTGTGCAATGGCTGGAGCCGCTTTCTGATTCGCCATGACCGCGCCGGCAAGCTCAAGCTGTGCAGCGTGCAATCGCCCCAGGGCCAGGCGATCCTTGCGTGGTTCGGTATGCCGCTGGATCATTTCGACACGCTCCTGTATGTCGAGGGCGATCAGGCGCTCAAGCGCAGCGATGCGATCCTGGCGATTCTGCGCCATCTGCCGGCCCCATGGCGCTGGGCGACAGTGCTGCGCGTCATACCCCGCCGCCTGCGCGACGGGGCATACGACCCCATCGCCCGCAATCGCTATCGCCTGTTTGGCCGCCACGCCTGCTGCCAGGTGCCGCGCCCGCAGGACCGCGAGCGCTTTCTGCATGACTGATGCCTGGCTGGCCCGGCTGACGCTGGGCGCGATCTTCATCTACCATGGCCTGGTGCCCAAGCTGCTGTGCCAGGACGCCACCGAACTGCGCCTGCTCGATGCCCATGGGCTGCCCCACCAGTTGCTGGTGGCGGCCGGTGTCGGCGAGGTGTTGCTGGGCTTGCTTATCCTGCTGCTGCGTCGCCGGCACTGGCCACTGTGGACGGCGATGGCGGCGCTGATCCTGTTGCTGGTGGACGTGGCGATCTTTGCCCCCGGACTGCTGACCCAGGCATTCAATCCGCTGAGCCTGAACCTGGCGGCCGTCGCCCTGTGCGTCATCGCGCTACGCGGCAGAGCCGCCCGCTGATTTCACCTCAGTGGCGCGCCTGCTCGCGCAGGATGCGCGAAATCTCTGCCTGGCGACGATAGGCCGGGGCTTCCACGGCATTGAAGTCGCGGCTGTAACGGGCCGCGAAACCGGCGGTGCCCCATTCCCGGTATTGCTGCACGTGCAGCAGCTCATGGGCCCACAGGGCAGCGTCGTGCTCGGCCATCTCGGCGTTGCGAAACACGATGATGTCGACCAGGGTGACCGCCTTGATGTCGGGGTTCTGCATCACGTTGCGGGCGGCACTCAGCTCATCCAGGTCGCCGACCTTGTAGCGCACGGAATCGAGCAGTTCAGCGGCATAGAACGGCAGCAGCTGGCGGCGGATATCAGCGGGAATTGGCAGGGTACCCTGGCGCACGGCAGAGTCGCGCGAGCGCAGGATCCAGCCTTCCAGGGCATTGGCGGAGATCGTCCCGGCCCGCTCCTGCATCGGCCCCAGCACGCCATTGGGGTCGGGGACGCAGATGCAGCCCCCCAGGCATACCTGGGTTTCGCCAGGCGCGCAGGCCATGGCGGGAATTGCCTGAAAACACGCCAGGAGGGCTAGCGCCAGACCGCGTTTGTGCATGGATCGCTCTCGCAAAGCGTCGACCTTGGCGTTAGCGGCGCAGAATGTCCAGTTCAACGCGCATCAGCTTATTGCCTCCAGGCACAGCGCGCTGGCACACGCCTGTAGCGAACGCCGCTGGGTCTCGGCGTACAGGCTCAGCTCATCCTGCACCTCGGCGCCCAGGGCCAGCTGGAAATCCGCCTGGCTGGCAGCCAGGGCGTAGTCGGCCCTGGCTCCGCCGCCCAGGTTGGACTGGAAGATGCCCGCCGCGCTGACCGGCAGGAAGTCTTCGTACACCAGCGGTTCGCAACGCACGTGCCCCGCCTCGATCAACGCGTCCAGCCCGCGCGGGCGATTGGCCTGGTTCACCGCGGCCAGGCCGACGGGCGTGGGGAAATAGCGAAAATAGGCCAGCCCCTCACGGCGTAGGGTCTCCTGGTCGTCGGCAAAGGCCTGGAAGTGCTCGGCCATCAGCGCGTCATAGCGCCTGGCATTGGCCTCGCTGGGCGCCTCGCCCAGGGCCTGGCGAGCGCTGTCGAGCAGGCGGTCGTAGAGCGCGCGGCCCTTGGCCGTCAATGCCGCGCCGCGCTGCTCGACCTCGCCGAACCGGGCAGTGTGGCTACCTTGCGGCCCGTCCTGGCCGACAAAGGCCACGGCCTCCTGCAGCGCCTTGAAACTGGTCTGGCGCAGCAGGATCGGACAGTTGCGCCGCGGCGGCCCTTCGATCACCGCCTTGGGGGTGATACCACGCTGCGACATCCCGGCCTGAATCGCGTCGATGTCCAGGGTGCGCGGCGTCAGGTGGTTGATATGCGGCCCCTTGAAGGCCACCACATCGGCGATCAGGCGATGCTGGTCGTGGAGCTGGCGATACTGTTCGGCGCTCACCGTAGCCCGGCTATGCCAGCGAAATGTCTCCAGCGCCTCACGGACGAATTCGTCCGCCTCGCCAGCCTGCAGGCCACCCGCGGCTTCAAATTGCTCGATCAGTTCGATGGCCCGCGGGGTAAAGATGCGTCGCCGGCTCAACAACTCGGCCGCCCTTTCACGCAATCCGGCATCCTCGATCAGCTCCAGGCGCAGCAGTGAGGTGAACACCCGAAACGGGCTGACCTGCAGCGCGGCCTCGTGAATGGGGCGAAACGCCGTGGCGTGCACTGGCACGCCCGCTGGCGCCAGGTCGTAGTACCCCACCGGCTGCATGCCCATCACCGCGAACAACCGGCGAAGGGTCGACAGTTCCTCAGCCGTGCCCACGCGAATGGCACCGTGGCGCTCGGCCTCCAGGCGTTCGATCTCGCCGCTGCTGCGCAACCGTTCGGCGACCTCTGGCTGAGTCCTTAGAACCTGTGCGTTGGTCTCTGCCACCAGCTCCAGCAACGTGCCATAGAGCGGCACCTCGCTCTTGTACAGGGCCGACATGGCACGGGAAAACTGCGCTCGGATCGAGTCCGGGCTGACCAATGCAGCGCTGTTCATGGTGACTCCTTCTTTGCGACCGGCCACTGACGGCGACCTTCATAGGCGATTCTGCGTAGCGGGTTGCAGGCCGACAACCGATATCTGCTCAGCTTTTCATTCCCTCAGGGAATGCAGGCTCACCGGCTGGCCGGCAGTGCCCGCGCCTTGCCCAGCACCCAGTCGACCAGCGCGCGCACCTTGGGCAGCTCCAGGGACTGCTCGGCGCAGGCGAGGTAATGCGCGCCCTCGCTGACCTTCAGGTGCTGCCAGGGAATCACCAGCTTGCCCTCGCCCAGTTCGTCCTCGACCAGGAAGCGCGGCACCAGGGCCACGCCACAACCGTCCTGGGCGGCGCGTATGCACATGTAGAAGGTGTCGAAGCGCGGGCCGTGATAGCTGAACTCGGTGTCGATACCTTGCTCGGCGAACCACTGGTGCCAGGCTTCGGGCCGCGAGGCGCATTGCAGGAGCACCAGGCCGGTCAGGTCGCCGGCACTGGTCAGGGCCGCAGCCGGCAGGATGGACGGGGCACACACCGCCACCACGTCTTCGCCGAACAGCTCGATACACAGCGCGCCCGGCCAGGTGCCATTGCCGTAGAAGAAGGCCACGTCGGCCTTGGCCTGCACCAGGTCGAAGGGCTCCAGCTCGTTGCGGATATCCAGGTGCAGGTTCGGGTGCGCCCTGGAAAAGCCCTTGAGATTGGGGATCAGCCAGCGCACTCCGAAGGTCGGCTGGGTGGCCACGCGCAGCACTTCGGTTTCACCACCGTAGGAGAGAATGTAGCGGCTGGAGATATCCACCTGGGTAAGGATCTTGTCGACCTCGGCCAGGTAAAGCTCGCCCGCGGGGGTCAGTTGCAGGCGCCGGCGTATGCGATGGAACAGCGGGTGCTGGAGCATCTCCTCCAGTTGCGCGACCTGTTTGCTGACCGCGCTCTGGGTCAGGTGCAGCTCCTCGGCGGCGCGGGTGAAACTCATGTGCCGGGCAGCCGCCTCGAAACACTGCAGGGCAGCCATGGTGGGTAGCAGGCGTTTGGACATGAACACTCCACAGGCTCGACCGCGACAGGTCATTCTCTGAGGGAATGACGTGCTGCGTAAAGGTCGTTTGTTCGCAAAAAACATTCAAGTCGATACTGCCGCCAACGATGCCCCTTCAGTGCCTGTCGCGTTCGCCGGCAGGCGGCAACCGAGGAGAACACCATGGTCGGCCAATTGCTCGCAAGCCTGGGCGTAGCCCCTCAGAGTTTCCAGGGTGGCGAACATGCCGTTCATACGCCAATCGACGGCAGCCGGATCGCCGGCGTGACGCTGGAAACTGCCGAGGCGGTGCGAGCCAGGATCGCCGCCGGCCACCAGGCCTTTCTGGCCTGGCGCGAGGTGCCGGCCCCGCGCCGCGGCGAACTGGTGCGCCTGTTTGGCGAGGTGCTGCGCGAGCACAAGGCCGAGCTGGGTGAACTGGTGTCCATCGAAGCCGGCAAGATCACCCAGGAAGGCCTCGGCGAGGTGCAGGAGATGATCGACATCTGCGACTTTGCCGTTGGTCTGTCGCGTCAGCTCTATGGCCTGACCATCGCCTCCGAGCGCCCCGGCCACCACATGCGCGAGACCTGGCACCCACTGGGCGTGGTCGGGGTGATCAGCGCGTTCAATTTCCCGGTGGCGGTGTGGGCCTGGAACACCACGCTGGCCCTGGTCTGCGGCAATGCGGTGATCTGGAAGCCGTCGGAAAAGACGCCGCTGACCGCCCTTGCCTGCCAGGCGCTGTTCGACAAGGCCCAGCAGCGTTTCGGCGACGATGCGCCCGAGGGCCTGGCTCAGCTGATCATCGGCGACCGCGAAGCGGGAGAGGCGCTGGTCGACGATACCCGCGTGCCGCTGATCAGCGCCACCGGTAGCACCCGCATGGGCCGTGAGGTCGGCCCGCGGGTGGCGGCGCGCTTCGGGCGCAGCATTCTCGAACTGGGCGGCAATAACGCGATGATCCTGGCGCCCAGCGCAGACCTGGACCTGGCCGTGCGCGGCATCCTGTTCAGCGCCGTCGGCACCGCCGGGCAGCGCTGCACCACCCTGCGCCGGCTGATCGTCCACCGCTCGATCAAGGACGAAGTGCTGGCCCGCCTCAAATCCGTTTACGGCAAGATCCGCATCGGCGATCCGCGCGACAACAACCTGGTTGGCCCACTGATGGACAGGCAGGCCTTCGACGCCATGCAGAGCGCCCTGGGCCGTGCCCGCGACCAGGGCGGCACGGTGTTCGGCGGCGAGCGCCAGCTGCAGGCACGCTACCCGGGCGCCTACTACGTCAGCCCGGCCATCGTCGACATGCCGGGGCAGACCGAGGTGGTGCGCGCCGAGACCTTCGCGCCGATTCTCTACGTGCTGAGCTATAACGACTTCGAGGAGGCCCTACAGCTCAACAACGATGTACCCCAGGGCCTGTCGTCGTGCATCTTCACCCTCGACGTACGCGAGGCTGAGCGTTTCCAGAGCGCCTCGGGCAGCGACTGCGGCATCGCCAACGTGAATATCGGCACCAGCGGGGCGGAGATCGGTGGTGCCTTCGGTGGCGAGAAGGAAACCGGTGGCGGTCGCGAATCCGGCTCGGACGCCTGGAAGGCCTACATGCGCCGGCAGACCAATACCGTCAACTATTCGCGCCAGCTGCCCCTGGCCCAGGGCATCGTCTTCGACTGAGCGGGGTCGCGCCATGCGTCAATTGCAGCAGGCTTGTCTGTGGGAAACGCTTACCCCGCACGAAGCATGGTCCGGGCCGCTGGAGGGCGAGGTGCAGGCCGATGTCTGCATCATCGGCGCGGGCATCACCGGCCTGTCGGCGGCCCTGCACCTGCTCGAACAGGGCCAGACGGTCTGCGTGCTGGATGCCCATGACGTGGGCCACGGCGGCTCGGGGCGCAACGTCGGCCTGGTCAATGCCGGGACCTGGATCAAGCCGGACGATGTCGAAGCTACCCTGGGCCGGCGCCACGGCAGCCGCCTCAACACGCTGTTGGGCCAGGCACCGGCCGAGGTGTTCGCACAGATCAGGCGCTATGGCATCGGCTGCCAGGCGCGCAACGATGGCACCCTCCATATGGCGCACAACGCCGCCGGGCTGGCCGACCTGCGCGATCGCGAGGCCCAGTGGCGACGGCGCGGCGCGGCTGTCGAATTGCTCACCGGTGCCGCCTGCGCCGAGTACTGCGGCACCGACAGGATCACCGGCGCCCTGCTCGACCGCCGGGCCGGCACCCTCGACCCGATGGCCTACACCCGCGGTCTGGCGAGGGCAGCAACAGGCCTTGGTGCCCGCATCCACCCGCACTCGCCGGTCCAGGCATTGGCCCGTGCGGGGCACGGCTGGCAGGTGCACAGCGGCCAGGGCGCGGTGAGCGCGCAGAAGGTGATCATCGCCACCGGTGCCTACACCGAAGGCGAATGGACACAGCTGCAGCGCCATTACTTTCGCGGCTATTACCTGCAGGTTGCCTCGGTGCCGCTGCAGGGCGCCGCCGCCGACGCCGTGCTGCGCCACGGCCAGGGCTCCTGGGATACCCGCAAGGTACTCAGCAGCATTCGCCGCGACGCCGAGGGGCGCCTGCTGTTGGGCAGCATGGGCCGTGCCGACAACAAGCCGGACTGGTTCATCCGCGGCTGGGCCGACCGCATCCAGCAGCACTACTTCCCCGCCCTCGGCAAGGTCGAGTGGCATCTGCACTGGACCGGCTGTATCGACTTCACCCCCGACCACCTGATGCGCCTGTTCGAACCGGCGCCAGGGCTGGTCGCGGTCACCGGCTACAACGGCCGTGGCAACACCACCGGCACGTTGGTCGGCAAGGCCCTGGCGCAATTTCTGCTGAGCGGCGACAGCCAAGCGCTGCCCATCCCCCTTTCGGCGATGCAGGCGGTGCGTGGCGCAGGCCTGCGCAGCAGCCTCTACGAGACCGGTTTCTCGCTGTACCACGCCGGCCAGTGCCTGCGGGTCATTCTCTAGCAGCCCCGGATGCCTTGCTGAGCATCTCGACCTCGCGAATCTCGAAGTCCCGACGCAGATACTGCATGCGCTGCCCATGGAAATCGCGCATATGCGACAGGGCGGCATGCACTGCCAGGTGCTCGCGCGACTGCCAGACCTCGAAAAAGATGAACAGCGTCGGGTCGCTGGCATCGCGCAGCATGTGGTATTCGATGCAGCCGGGCTCGGCGCGACTCGGTTCGACATAGGCGCGAAACAGCTGTTCGAAGTCGTCGGCCCGTTCCGGGCGGGTGTGAGCGTGAAGGATGAAGCCGTACATAAGGGGTGCTCCGCAATGGTGTGGGTCACACCCTAACGCAGGCAATGGCCGTGCATTCATGCATTTGAGTCACTAATGATTTGCTCGCCCAGGCATTTTTCGCCCGCGCACGAACCCGTAACCTGGCGTCATTCAATCAGTTACGGAACCTCCAAGATGAAGAAGATCCTGCTCCTCAACGGCGGCAAGCAATTCGCCCACTCCGACGGCCGCCTCAATCGCACCCTGCATGAAACCGCTGCCGCCTACCTCGACGGGGCCGGTTTCGAGTTCAAGACCACCGAGATCGACGCCGGTTACGATGTCGCCGAAGAGGTGCAGAAATTTCTCTGGGCCGACGTGGTGATCTACCAGATGCCGGGCTGGTGGATGGGCGCGCCGTGGATCGTCAAGAAGTACATCGACGAAGTGTTCACCGAAGGCCATGGCAGCCTGTACGCCAGCGACGGCCGCACCCGCTCCGATGCGTCGCAGAAGTACGGCAGCGGCGGCCTGATCCACGGCAAGCAATACATGCTGTCGCTGACCTGGAACGCCCCGCAGCAAGCCTTCGACGACCCGAGTGACTTCTTCGAAGGCAAGGGCGTGGACGCGGTCTACTTCCCCTTCCACAAGTCCCAGGCGTTCCTGGGCATGAGCGCCCTGCCGACCTTCCTGTGCGTGGACGTGATGAAGCGCCCGGATGCCGAGCGTGACGTGCAACGCTACCGCGAGCACCTGGCGCGCGTCCTTGGTACGGCCTAAGGCGACATGACAAACGAGGCGGCGACCGGCACTATCGGTCGCTACGCCTCGCCATGGATTGCCCGCATGCCCTTCCCCAGCCTCCACACGCCACGCCTGCTGTTGCAGCCCCTGCAACTGGCCGACGCCGAGCAGATCCAGCCACTGTTCGCCCAATGGGAGGTGGTGCGCTACCTCAATGCCCAGGTACCCTGGCCCTGCCCGGCCGATGGCGCGCTGCGCTACCTGCGTGATGTTGCCCTGCCCGCCATGGCCGCTGGCACTGAATGGCACTGGACGCTACGGCTCCTCGACGAGCCCGAGGAGGTGATCGGCGTGGTCAGCCTGATGGACACGCCGGGCAACAACCGCGGCTTCTGGATAGCCCCAGCCTGGCAACGCCAGGGCCTGATGAGCGAAGCCTGCGTGGCGGTCAACCGCTACTGGTTCGAGGTGCTGCAGCGCCCGCTTATGCAGGTGCCCAAGGCGGTCGACAACATCGCCTCGCAGCGGCTGTCCATGCGCGAAGGTATGCGCCTGATGGAGACCGGCGAAAGCGACTACGTCTGTGGCCGGCTACCGTCGCAAATCTGGGCGCTCAGCCGCGAAGAATGGCTAAACCGGCAGACTTAAAATCTGCTGCTGTTTGCAATCACAGCGGCTGCACCTTGAGCGGGCGGGAAAAGCGGTAGGTAGTCACGCAGCACAGCAGCAGGCCACCGATACCCAGCAGGCCGCCGACGATGCCCACATTGGCCACGCCCAGCTGGCTGCTCACCACGCTGCCGAGCAGGGCGCCACCGCCGATGCCGATATTGAAGATGCCGGAGAACAGCGCCATGGCCACGTCGGTGGCGTCCGAGGCGAGGTTCAGCACCTTGGCCTGCAGAGCCAGGCCGAAGCACATCATGGCGATGCCCCAGACCACGCTCAGGGTCGCCAGGTAGGTGTGCTCGCTGGCTACCGGCAGCAGAAGCAGCATGCACAGGCTCAGCACGCTGATCGCCGCGATCACGAAACCGCGCGGGAAGCGACCGCTGTAGCGGCTGAACAGGATCGAGCCGATGATCCCGGCGCAGCCGAACAGCAACAGCAATACGGTGACCATGTCGGCGGCGAGGCCCGCCACTTCCAGGGCGAACGGCTCGATATAGGTATAGGCGGTGAAGTGCGCGGTGATCACCAGGGCGGTCAGCACGTACACGGTGACCAGCGCCGGGCGCTTGAACAGCACCGGCAGGCTGCGCAGCGAGCCGGAGTTCTGGCTCGGCAGCAGCGGCAGGTTCTTCATCAGGCACAGCACCACCACGCCCGCCACCACGGCGATCACGGTAAAGGTGGTGCGCCAGCCCAGCACCTCGCCGATCACCCGGCCCAGTGGGATGCCCAGCACCATGGCCAGCGCACTGCCGGTGGCCAGCAGGCCAAGGGCCTGCGCCTGCTTGCCTTCAGGTGCTACGCGCACCGCCAGGGAGGCGGTGATCGCCCAGAACAGCGCATGGGCCAGGGCGATGCCGATACGGCTGACCATCAGCATGCTGAAGCTCCAGGCGATGCCCGACAGCACGTGGCTGGCGATGAACAGCATGAACACGAATGCCAGCAGCTTGCGCCGTTCGATATTGCGGGTCAGCAGCATCAGCGGCAGCGACGCCAGCGCCACCACCCAGGCGTAGATGGTCAGCATCAGGCCGACGCTGGCGGTGGTCATCTCGAAGCTGTGGCCGATCTGGCTCAGCAAGCCCACCGGCACGAATTCGGTGGTATTGAAGATGAAGGCGCCCAGCGCCAGTGCGATCACGCTCAGCCAGCTGCCGCTGTGCGTCTGCTCGGGTGTGTTCATTCGGGTGAGTCCACGCGTGGTGAACGCTGCGCTACCACGGCCATACGCCCGCGGCCTGATGGCAGCGAGCGGCGGTAGACAGCGAACGGAAAAATAGAGCCCATACACGACGAACACGCACACGGCAGCTCGCGCTTCCGAAACGATGAACGCTGGAAGTGATGATGCGGTGAGCGGAAATTATAGGTATGGGATGGCCTGCAGCGACGATTCTACGCACCTGCCTGGCGGCTGAACAATACGCCCGGGAAGGCGTTGGTTGGATGGGCGACGGCCGGTCTTCAGAGCGATCATCGGTTGCTGTTTACGAACATGGGAAGGAGCGGCTTCAAGGCAAGAGCAGATATTCAATCGTGGGAGAGGCTTTAGCCTCGAGCTCTTTACGCTCCACACGCTATGCATGGGTTGTGGTTTGCCAGCGTTATCGCGTTGCGCTTACGTTCGGTTCCGCTCTGTCGAGCGGGTTTCTTTTGGCATCGCCCGGATGGCCGGCCCCGCCAAAAGAAACCAAAAAGTCTAGCCCCAGCATACGGCCCCAGCTTCGCTGGGGTTCCCTCGCTCCATCATTGCTCCGAGGGCCCGACCTAGGCGGCCCCCCACGAAGGGCCGTCCCTGGCCCATCGCGGCTCTCGCGACATCCATGTCGCTCAAGGCTACCCGCCCGGCCCTCTCCACAACGATTCCGCTCGGCCTTCTGAAGGGGCGATTGGTGTCGCCTGATAATTCTGTGGCATGAGGAGCACCAAAAGACAAAGCAGCCGACCGCCACTTACCCGCCCTAATCCGGTACCTCCACGCTGATATGAATCGCATCATGGCGCCAGTATTCGAGGTCGCAGTCGATCAGCCGGCCGTGCTGGTCGCGGTTGACCCGGGTGATGCGCAGCGCCGGGCTGCCGGCGGCGACCTTGAGCGCGGCAGCGGCGTCGGCATGCAGCGCCGTGGGCACCATGTCGAAGCGCACGCGGCCATAGCGTACGTCGTATTCACTGGCGTACAGCTCGGTCAGCGAGCGGGTAAGGTCGAAGTCGAGAATGCCGGGAAAGTAGTCGGGGTGCAGGTAATGCTCGACGTACAACACCAGGCGCCCATCGATGCGCCGCGCCCGACGGATCTGGTAGACGCTCGACAACCCCGACAGGCCCAGCAGCTGGCAGACCTGCGCATTGGCCGGCATCAGCCGCGCGCTCAGCACCTCGGTAGCCGGCACCCGCCCCTGCTCGGCGACCATGGCGTGAAAGTGGGTACGCACCGACGGGTTGTAGGCCACCCGCGCGGGCGACACGAACCAGCCGCGGCGCTCCTCGCGGTACACCAGCCCCTGAGCCTCCAGCTGCCCAAGCGCCTCACGCAGGGTGATCCGGGTGGTGTCGAACAACTCGCTCAGGCGGCGCTCGGCCGGCAGCTTGCCGCTGGCGGGCAGCAGGCCGTGCTCGATCTGTTCCTGCAGCGCGCGGCAGATGGTGGTAACGGCCCGCGGCGTGTCGTCGCGCATCACCCTGGTTCCTTCTGGACTAGACCAGCCCCATCACAGGGCATGTTGCGGCCATCTCTACGCCGCACCTCTTGCCGCAAGGCTAGGCAAGCACCATGACCGACAGATGACAGCCAGGCTGCAAGCATGGCGCATGCCAGGCAATTCAATGCCTTGGGCTGGTCTACGCTCTCTAAGCGCAACGCCGATGAGTGGCCAGCGGCCCCGCCGACACAAAACTGTCATTGGCAGCGCCTACATTGGCTTGGCTCTTGCTGATCTAGACCAACCTCGCATCGCAAAGGAGTTTCCAATGAAACAACTGCTACTGGCATCGCTGATGGGCAGCGCCATCGCTCTGGCTTCCCACGCCATGGCCGCCGACACGGATTTGACTGCACTGGAACAGGCCGCACGCAAAGAAGGCGCCGTGAACAGCGTCGGCATGCCGGACAGTTGGGCCAACTGGAAGGACACCTGGCAGGACCTGAGCGACAAGTACGGCCTCAAGCACATGGACACCGACATGAGCTCGGCCCAGGAAATCGCCAAGTTCGCCGCCGAGAAAGACAACGCCAGCGCCGATATCGGTGACGTCGGCGCCGCCTTCGGCCCCATCGCCGTGGCGCAGGGCGTGACCCAGCCCTACAAGCCAAGCACCTGGGAGCAGATTCCCGAATGGGCCAAGGACAAGGACGGCCACTGGGCGCTCGCCTACACCGGCTCCATCGCCTTCATCGTCAACAAGCAGCTGGTCAAGGATGTGCCGAAAAGCTGGGCGGACCTGAAAACCGGCAAGTACCGCGTGGCCATCGGTGACGTCAGCGCGGCCGCACAGGCGGTCAATGGCGTACTGGCGGCGGCCATCGCCAATGGCGGCGACGAGAAGAACATCCAGCCGGGCCTGGATTTCTTCGCCGAGATCGCCGAGCAGGGTCGCCTGTCGCTGGCCAACCCGACCATCCAGACCCTGGAAAAAGGCGAAGTGGAAGTGGGTATCGTCTGGGACTTCAACGGCCTGTCCTACCGTGACCAGATCGACCCGAACCGCTTCGAGGTGCTGATCCCGTCCGATGGCTCGGTGATCTCCGGCTACACCACCATCATCAACAAGTACGCCAAGCACCCCAACGCCGCCAAGCTAGCCCGCGAGTACATCTTCAGCGACGCCGGGCAGATCAACCTGGCCAAGGGCAACGCCCGGCCGATCCGCGCCGAGCACCTGACCCTGCCGACCGAAGTGCAAGCCAAGCTGCTGCCTAACGAGCAGTACGCCAAGGTCAAGCCGATCAAGGACGCCGCCGCCTGGGAGGCGACCTCCAAGGCCCTGCCGCAGCAGTGGCAGGAAAACGTGATCATCAATATGGAGTGATCCAGGCACCTGTAGCCCGGGTCGAGCGTAGCGACACCCGGGTTAACCTGCCCTGGGTATCGCTGCGCTCAACCCAGGCTACGACTCTCTCAACCCAGGATTACCCATGTCGTACAAGGTCATCCTCGTCATTCTCGACGGCCTCAATTACGAGGTCGCCCGGCATGCACTCGGCCACCTGCAGGCCTATCGCGCCGCTGGCCGTGCTGCCCTGTACAAACTCGAGTGCGAGCTGCCGTCCCTGTCGCGCCCACTCTACGAGTGCATTCTCACCGGCGTGACGCCCATCGACAGCGGCGTGGTGCACAACAACGTGGTGCGCCTCAGCAAGGAGCGCAGCGTGTTCCACTACGCCCGCGCCGCCGGCCTGAGCACAGCAGCGGCTGCCTACCACTGGATGAGCGAGCTGTATAACCGTGCGCCCTTCGTAGCCGCCCGCGACCGGCATACCAGCGATGCCGAATTGCCGATCCAGCACGGGCATTTCTACTACGTCGACCACTACCCCGACTCGCACCTGTTCGACGATGCCGAGAGCCTGCGCCTCGCCCATGCGCCGGACTTTCTGCTGGTGCACCCGATGAACATCGACGACGCCGGCCACAAGCATGGCCTGAACAGCAGCGGGTACCGCAATGCCGCGCGGGTTGCCGACATCCTGCTGGCCAATTACCTGCAAGGCTGGCTGGACGCCGGTTACCAGGTACTGGTGACCGCCGACCACGGCATGAACGACGACCGCTCGCACAACGGCCTGCTGGCCGAAGAGCGCGAAGTACCGCTGTTCGTGCTCGGTGATGCCTTCAGCCTCGGTGAATCGGCCGCACCGAAGCAACTGGAGCTGTGCGGCACCATCTGCGAGCTGCTCGGCGTGGCCCATGACAAACCCTCATGCCAGGAGCTGCTGCGATGAGCGCCACCCACAAACCGCGCGGCAAATGGCTGGCACTGCTGTGCCTGCTGCCCTTCGCGGTGTTCTTTATCGCCTTCCAGATAGCGCCGCTGGTGTGGGTCGCGCTCAACAGCCTGAATACACCGGACGGCTGGGGGCTGGGCAATTTCGAGAAGGCCTTCGCCTCCAAGTTCTACATGCAGGCGGTCAAGCACAGCCTGCAGATCGCCTTCTGGTCGAGCGTGTTCGGCATGCTGATCGCCATCATCGGCAGCTACTCGCTGCGCCAGGTGGACTCGAAACTGCGCGACTTCGTGATCGCCTTTTCCAACATGACCAGCAACTTCGCCGGCGTGCCCCTGGCCTTCGCGTTCATCATCCTGCTCGGTTTCAACGGTGCACTGACCCTGCTGCTGATCCAGGCCGGGCTGATCGACAGCTTCAACCTGTATTCCAAGAACGGCCTGATCGTGCTCTACACCTACTTCCAGATTCCCCTCGGCGTGCTGCTGCTCTACCCGGCCTTCGACGCCCTGCGCCAGGACTGGCGCGAGTCGGCTGCCTTGCTCGGCGCCGGTACCTGGGATTTCTGGCGGCATATCGGCCTGCCGGTGCTGACCCCGGCGCTGCTCGGCACCTTCGTGATCCTGCTGGCCAACGCCCTGGGTGCCTACGCCACGGTGTACTACCTGACCACCGGCAACTTCAACGTGCTGCCGATCCGTATCGCGGCGATGATTTCCGGGGACATTTCCCTCGACCCGAACATGGCCAGCGCCCTGGCGATGATCCTGGTCGGCCTGATGGCGGCGATCACCCTGGTCCATCAGTTGCTGCTGAGAAGGAGCTACCATGTCCCGCGCTGATGCCCCGGGAGCCAGCCTCTATCACCGCACGGTGGTCTGGCTGCTGTTCCTGATCCTGCTGCTGCCGTTGGCCGGCACCCTGCTCTACTCTCTGGCCACCAGCTGGTCGGCGACCATCCTGCCGGACGGGCTGACCTTCAAGTGGTACCTCGAGCTATGGGGCGAGCCGCGCTTTCTCAAAGCCTTCGGCCAGTCGCTGCTGGTCTGCTTCGGCGCCCTGGCGCTGTCGGTGCTGCTGATCCTGCCGCTGCTGTTCGTGGTGCATTACCACTTCCCGAAACTCGATGCGGTGATGAACGTGCTGATCCTGTTGCCGTTCGCCGTGCCGCCGGTGGTGTCCGCCGTCGGCCTCTTGCAGCTGTATGGTTCCGGGCCGCTGGCCATGGTCGGCACGCCGTGGATCCTGATCGGCTGCTACTTCACCATCGCCCTGCCATTCATGTACCGGGCCATCACCAACAACCTGCAGGCCATCAACCTGCGCGACCTGATGGACGCCGCCCACCTGCTCGGCGCCAGCACCTGGAAGGCCGCCTTTCTGGTGGTGCTGCCAAACCTGCGCAAGGGCCTGATGGTGTCGCTGTTCCTGTCGTTCAGCTTTCTGTTCGGCGAGTTCGTGTTCGCCAACCTGCTGGTCGGCACGCGCTACGAAACCCTGCAGGTGTATCTGAACAACATGAAGAACAGCAGCGGACACTTCAACAGCGCCCTGGTGATCTCCTACTTCTTTTTCGTCCTGGTGTTCACCTGGGCGGCCAATCGACTGAACAGGGACAAGGCATGAGCTTCCTGAGCATCCAGAACCTGCACAAGAATTACGGCAGCACCGCGATCTTCAGCGACATCGACGCCGAGATCGAGAGAGGCGAATTCGTCACCCTGCTCGGCCCGTCTGGCTGCGGTAAATCCACCCTGCTGCGCTGCATCGCCGGCCTTACCGAGGTCAACGGCGGCAAGATCCTGCTCGGCGGCGAAGACCTGGTGCCGCTGTCGCCGCAAAAGCGCGGCATCGGCATGGTGTTCCAGAGCTACGCGCTGTTCCCCAACATGACCGCCGCCCAGAACGTCGCCTTCGGCCTGCGCATGCAGAAGGTCGGCAAGGAAGAATCCGCCGCCCGCGTGCAGGAAGCCCTGGCGATGGTCGAGCTGGGCGACTTCGCCGGCCGCTACCCGCATCAGCTGTCCGGCGGCCAATGCCAGCGCGTCGCCCTGGCCCGCTCGCTGGTCACCCGCCCTCGGCTGCTGCTGCTCGACGAGCCGCTGTCGGCCCTCGATGCGCGCATTCGCAAGCACCTGCGCGAGCAGATCCGCAGCATTCAGCAGGAGCTTGGCCTGACCACGATTTTCGTCACCCACGATCAGGAAGAGGCGCTGGTGATGAGTGACCGCATCTTCCTGATGAACGCCGGGCGCATCGTCCAGAGCGGCGACGCGGAAACCCTTTACACCGCGCCGGCCGACGCCTTTGCCGCGGGTTTTATCGGCAACTACAACCTGCTCGACGCACCTACGGCGAGCCGTCTGCTCGGCCGCCCTTTGAGCAGCCAGGTGGCGATTCGCCCGGAAGCCATCGTGCTTGGCCAGGGCCCGATCAGCGCAATCATTCGCAGCCATAGCCTGCTCGGTAATATCATCCGCTACCGGGTGGACGCCGGCGGCGTGGAACTGCTGGTCGACGTGCTCAACCGCAGCGCCGACGACCTGCACGCCAATGGCCACCCCATCTCACTGGATATCGCGGCTAGCGCCGTAAAAGAGGTAGCTTGATGGCCCTGGCAATTTTCGATCTCGACGAAACCCTGATCAACGGCGACTGCGCCAGCCTGTGGAGCGAACACATGGCCACCCTGGGCTGGGTCGACGGCGAGAGCTTCATCGCCAAGGATCACCAGCTGATGGCGGCGTACGCAGAAGGCAAACTGGCCATGGAGGATTACATGACCTTCAGCCTGTCGCCGCTGGTGGGCCGCACGCCGGAGGAAGTCGCCTTCGTGGTCGAGCCCTTCGTGGAAGACGTGATCGAGCCGATCTTCTTCAGCGACGCCACCCGCTGCCTGGCCAACCACCGCGCAGCCGGCGACCGCATCCTGATCATCTCGGCCTCGGCGCATTTTCTGGTCAGCGCCATTGCCGAACGCCTAAAGGTCGGCGAGGTGCTGGCCATCGATTTGCACGAGGAGTACGGCCACTACAGCGGCAAGACCAGGGGCGTGCTGACCTACCGCGAAGGCAAGGTCACCCGCCTGCACGCCTGGCTGGAAGAGCACGGCGAAAGCCTGGACGGCGCCTACTTCTACTCCGACTCACGCAACGACCTGCCGCTGCTGCAACGGGTCGACAAACCCCATGCGGTAAACCCGGACCCGGTGCTGCGCGAGCATGCCGAGCGCGAGGGCTGGCCGATCCTGAGTTGGAGTTGAGGCAGAGGTCGATAGCAGCAATGTGGCGGTAGCGGCCGTTCACGATCGTGGGAGGGGCTTTAGCCCCGAGCTCTTACGCTTAGCCTGGCAAAGAAGCTGATCGCCGCCCGGCCTCCCACAAAAGCTCCGTTCACCGTCCGCTTTTGGCCAAAAGCGGACGTTTGCATCGAGAAAGCTAAACCTGTTTCTTTTGCGCCAGATGCTTGCTTCAGACCTTGTAAAAGTGGCTCACCCGCTGAAATTTGTAGAGCCGCAATCGAGTATCTAGACGAAGTGATTGTCCGCACAATGCGTGATGCAGCTCAGGCACCGGTTGGATCGAGATATTGAATTCTGTGCCCGATGATTAACCGAAGTTTGCAAAACCATGGAATGACCGAATGCACCCGTCGCTAAAACAAGCGCTCGATATCATCGCGATTGAGCGCAATGCTGCCGAATACGATCTGGCTTTTGATTCTGTGCGTGAGGTGGTCAGCGTGTTCGGCGAGCTCAACCTGGCCAATCGCATGTTCGAGGAAATACCTCAAACAGTCGCCGAAGGTCTGGTTGCTGACCTTTTCAATCTGTTGGCTTGGCAAACAAAAGATAATGGTTCTGCCATGACGCGTGAGGTCGAGACGTGGCTTAGGGAGGGGCAGGACGCGCGTAAAATTACGATTGCCCTGAGTCTAGATGTCTATCCATTTATAAACGCCCACGAGATGCATCAAGTGCTGTCGAAGATAGCTGCTGCTACCCCGGAACTTGCAGAGAAATGCCAAGCACTCATCACGTTACGTAAGGCAACTCCACACGGTTGATCATCATGAGCGAAGATGAAGGCGCTGCTCTTACAGATACACCCAGCTGGGCTCTGGAGTTTCCCTCAAGAGGCACGTACATCCGTTTCTGCAAAAACCAGCCGCTCCTCGAAGTGCTTCGCAGTATAAAACACGGTAGCTCTGAATGGGGGTACCGTTACGTCACGCTGTGCTATGCCGGCTCCGCCAACAGCGGGATATTGCTTTACCCGCTTCAGGACTCGGAGGCGCCATATTTCGACTTTAGGTATGGTGCTAACATGGATCCGCGGCAAGTTCTGAGGCCGCTGCTAGAGAGGTATCCTCAGTGCAGCGTTCTCGATTGGTCGAGAGGCCGGCTGGCTTGCCTTGAAGCGGTTGGTGTGGACGTCGAGTTGCTAGCCGAAATCATGCAAGAGATAGCAGGCATAGTCTGGGGCGAGCAGAGCCATCTTGTAGACGGTTGGTACGAGGAAATGGGCAGGGCTTAAGAGGCCGCTATCGGCCAGAGGCCGCCGTTCAGAGTAGGGACATGACCCGCCTTCCTACTGGCGGCACAACACTTCGTAAGGTGGACCGCGCGAACCATGCGATAGACCCACGCATGCTGTGCTGCACACAGCCCCTTACACGATAGCGTCTTCTCTTGAGTTTGATGCCGGCCTTCGATTAGATATGAGGCGTAAAGGTTGTGAAGTAAATAGCCCCATCAAACACAAGGGAATAGCGCTAAATGGCAAGGATAGAACCCGTTTTCGGCAGTATCAGCAGCGAAATCGAGAACCCATACCAACCTAGCGATGCTCAACTGATTGACGACGAGGTTGTCACGTTTTCAAAACCCAAGATTTTTGATTTTTCCGGGCGTATTTCTCTGGCGCGCTTCTGGCTGATTCATGTGCCCTTGGTGCTGGTTCTTCCGTGCATTTTGCTGGCGTTCTTTATGGTTGGGTTGCGCCATCAACTGGTGGTTTTGCTGATAGTCGGTGCCACCGTTGTCGTTCCTGCGATCCTGCTCAGCGTGTCTCTACTGGTACGCAGGGCACGTGATCTAGGCTGGAGCCCGATATGGGGAATTCTCTCCGCGTTCCCTGTTATCGGCTTTGTAATAACGCTTCCGCTCATGATGCTTCCGGGGCGTAAAGCGATTAATAAATACGGCCCGCCCAACCCACCTCTCTCAACGTTGGTAAAGGTACTTGCTGCGCTGTTGGTGGTGCTGACGTTTGTAACCTCAACCGTGCTAGTTGCGTATTTTCCCCAATACCACCCCCAGGCACTCTACGAGTGGTTCGCTAATGCATTGGCTCAGGCATAACGTTGGCGTGCGCGAAGTCCATGCTTCGCCTCATTGCGCGGCACCACGTGCTCAGGAGCCTTTGTAGAGAGCGCTGTGCGCACCACGCGATAGCGCTGCGTACACCGCGGTGATGTCCATTGGGAAAAGAGAACAGATTTATTTCTCTGCTCTAAAACTCCGCTCCTGGCCAGTTGCAGCCAGTGACGACGGACAGTTACCGGCCAGAAGCAGCCGCTGGACAGCCTTGCAGTCAGTCGATAGCCTCGGCGCCCCTGAACCCTGTCGAGGCATCCCGTTTCCCCTCACGGAACAATTTCGAAGGATGTGAGCCATGATTCTGTGTTTGGATCGCGAGTTCTCTCAACAAGAACTGGCGGAAAGGGACGAACTTGATCTGCGGAACATTTCAGCAAAAATATGGCCGACGTTGCTCTCTAAATGCACAGCAAAGGAACTACGCCTTTACCATCTTAAGCTTGCTTCACTTGAGGGAATCGACAGGTTAACTCATACACGACGATTGACGCTGGAATGGGGAGCAAAGATCGAATCGCTGGAACCTGTTTCCAAGCTGAGTGGCCTGACGCATCTGGCAATTGGAGACTTTCCAAGGCTGCAACAACTCGACGGGCTGGAGAAGCTAAGCGAGCTGAAAGAGCTGCGTCTATCCGGCAGCTTGGGTGGAGGCTCGCCGCTACGCCTTGAATCAATTGAACCCGTCACCCGTATATCCGGGCTCACCAGACTTTCGCTGTCTAATGTGAAGCTCAAGGACGACGACATCACCAGCCTCGTTCGCTGTACACATCTACGGCATTTGAGCCTGACTAACCAGTTTGATCGATCTCAGGTCGCTTTTCTCGCAAGCCGCTTGAACGAGCAGCTTGTGGAACCTCTGACCGCGTACGTACAAACACACCTCCTTTGCATGAAATGCAACAGTCTCACGTCGATGTTTACGGGGCGAAGAATGCCTTTCCTGTGTCCGGTATGTGATGCATCTCGATTTGAAAAACTCACCAGACAGTTCGAAAAAAAGGTAAACGATGCATGACAACTTAATTTTCTAGACGCTTCCAGTACTCGTCTCGAACGATTATTAAATGGTTCAACGCTGTCCGTTTTGGCCGATCGCAGCCTCTCATTGATGGGTGAAAGGTAATTGCTAAACGACGCTTACCGTCACTGTGAATCGCCTCGGCTTTCGCAGACACTCAATGACCGCTTCTGGCCGGTAGCTGCCCGTGTCAGCGCTGCAATTGCCTTGATGCTGCCAAGTGACACGTTCAAGAAGATCCTGAACAGCTTCTTAGAACGTCACACCCGCGATCAGCGCAATATTGCTGTACGGCCGGCATTCCCCGGTACGGATCTGCACGCGAGCCTTGGCACAGGCGGCCTTGAGTTCGTCATGACTGACCAGTTGCCGCTCGCCCAGCTCGCCTTCTGCGCTCAGTTTTTCGATGGCCTCGAGCGCCAGGGGCGCTACCTCCAGGGTTTCCCGCGCCAGCAGATGGCCCTGCACCTGCATCTCGCTGAGCACCACCTTCAGGGTGGTAACGAAGTCCGGTACACCGGCGGTCAGCGCCAGGTCGATGCATGGCGTACCTGCAGGTACCGGCATGCCGGCGTCGCCGATGACGATGATGTCGCCATGGCCCAGGCGAGCGATGGCGGCTGACAGTTCGGCGTTGAGCAGTGGCGTCTTCTTCATGCGGGCAACTCGTGGCGATGAGGGATGGAGGGTTGTGCGCCCGGCCGGGTGACGGCCAGGGCGGCAGCTTGCTGGCCGAGGCGGATGGCGCTTTCCAGCGGCATGCCTTCGGCCAGACCAGCAGCGAAGCCGCCGACAAAGGTATCACCGGCGGCGGTGGTGTCGACCGCCACCACCGGCTCGACCGGCAGGTGCAGGTGGCGCTCGCCATCGGCGTAGAAAACGCCCTGGCTGCCGAGGGTGATCAGTACGCGGCGGGCGCCATTGGCGAGCAGCTTTTGCGCAGCCTGCAGCGCGCTGCGCGGCGAGTCGACAGCGATGCCGGTCAGCAGCGCAGCTTCGCTCTCGTTGGGAATCAGGTAGTCGATCAGGCTGTACCAGCTTTCCGGCAGCGGCCCAACGGCGGGCGCCGGGTTGAGGATCACCGTGCGGCCCAGCTCATGGGCACGTAGCAAGGTGGCCTCGACGGTGGCCGTGGGCACTTCCAGCTGGGCGATGACGATATCGGCCGCCGCCAGCAGACCATCATGGTCGGCCAGGCGCTCGGCGGTCATTTCAGCGTTGCTGCCCGCCGCGATGACGATGGCATTCTGGCCGGCGTCGTCGACCAGAATCGTCGCGATGCCGGTGGCCACACCGGGCACCGTCGCCACGCCGCTGCAGTCGATGCCTTCGGCAAGCAGGCCGGCGCGCAGCTCTGTGCCATTGGCGTCATCTCCCAAGCAACCGACCATCGCCACCGTGGCGCCGAGGCGCGCTGCGGCTACCGCCTGATTGGCGCCCTTGCCGCCGGCGGCAGTGGCAAAGCCGTGCCCGGCCAGCGTTTCGCCGGCAACCGGGAAACGCGGCATGCGCACGATCAGGTCCATGTTCAAGCTGCCCACCACAACTACTTTCGCGTGCATTACCGGTGTTCCTCTCAATCCGCCAAAGCGCGCACGCGCTCAGGCCGCTTCAACAAGGGGCGCCGCGCTGGATTCGCGCAGCACGAGCGTGGGTTCGATGAGTCGTTGCTCGGCGCTCAGGCCGGGGGTGCGGATACGCGCCAGCAACCGCGCGGCCGCGGTCTCGCCAAGTTGGCCGATGGATTGGCCGACCGTGGTCAATGCCGGGTGCAGGTAGCGGCTGACTTCGATGTCATCGAACCCCACCACCGAGAGCTGCCGCGGCACGCTCACCTGACATTCGGCGGCAGCGCGCAGCACGCCCAGGGCGATCATGTCGTTGCCGGCGAAGATCGCCGTTGGCACTTCATCGCCGTTCAGCAGCACCTGCGCCGCCGCGTGCCCGGCCGGGCTGGTAAAGGCACAGTCCACCACCGGCTGCGCCTCGACTCCGGCTTCGGCCAGCGCGCGCCGATAACCGGCCGCGCGTAGCTGAACCACCTGGGTGCTGGCCGGCCCACCGATACAGGCGATGTGGCGATGGCCAAGCTCGATCAGGTGCCGGGTCGCCAGGTAGGCGCCGCGTTCGTGGTCGACCTGCACGCGATCGGCCGTCACACCATCGAGGGAACGGTCGACCAGCATCAGCGGTACGTTCAAACCCGCCAGGGCCTGGGCGAAGGCCGCGTCGCTGGCCACGGTGGCGACGATCAGCCCGTCGATGCGCCGCTCCAGCAACACGCGCAGGTAGCGCAGCTGCTTGTCGATGTCGTCGTCGGAATTGCACAGGATCACGCTGTAGCCGTTGCGTTCGGCGTGGTCCTCGATGCCGCGCGCCAGCTCCGCAAAGTACGGGTTGCTGGCGTTCGGTACCAGCAACCCGATGGTGCCGGTGGCGCGTGCTCGCAGCGAGCGGGCCACGCCGCTGGGCACATAACCCAGCTCGGCGATGGCCGCCTCGACCTTGCTACGCACCGGATCGCTGACCGGCCGGGTACCGTTCACCACGTGCGACACCGTGGTGTAGGAAATACCCGCCCGCGCGGCAACGTCCTTGATGGTGGCCATGGCCGATCAGCCCCGGCGCTTGGCGCGATAGCTGCGGTAGGTGTCGAGAATGACCGCGATCACGATCACCGCACCGGTGATGATGCGTTTGGTCGGTTCGGTAGCGCCGATCTGCGCGAGGCCTGCGGCCAGCACGGAGATGATCAGCACGCCAAAGAAGGTGCTGATTACGGAGCCACGCCCACCCATCAGGCTGGTGCCGCCGATGACCACCGCGGCGATCACCTGCAGCTCCAGGCCGGAACCGGCATTCGGGTCGGCGGCTTCCAGGCGGGAAATCTGGAACAGCGCCGCCAGACCGGCGAGCAGGCCCATCAGGGCGAATACCGAAATCTTGTAGGGTTTGGGGTTGATGCCGGCCAGGCGTACCGCTTCCTCGTTGGTGCCGATGGCCACCAGGTAACGGCCGAATACGGTGCGGGTGAGCAGCAGGTGCGCGGCGGCGATCACCAACAAGGCGATCACGAACGACGGCGAGATACCGGCGGCGAACGGCGTCGACAGCCAGGCATAGGCGTCGCCGATATAGGCGGTGCGCGAGTCGGTGAGCTGATAAGCCAGGCCGCGGGCCATTTCCAGCACGCCGAGGGACACGATGAACGACGGAATGCCCCAGGCCACGGTGATGATCCCGGTGACGCTGCCAGCCAACGCCGCACAGGCCATACCCAGCAGCGCCGCGGGCAGGATGCCCCAGCCAAAGCCGAGGGTCGCCACGCTGACCACGGCAGCGGCCAGCGCCAGCACCGAACCGACGGACAGGTCGATGCCGCCGATGATCAGGATCAGCGTCATGCCCACCGCCAGCACCATCAGGTCGGGGATCTGGTTGGCCAGGGTGGTGAAGGTCGAGTAGGACAGGAAATGGCTGCTCAGCGATGAGAACAGCACGATCATCGCCAGCAACGCGCCAGCCAGGCCGAGGTAGGTGCCCAGGCCCTGGTGCGTGCCACTGCGCTTGGTGGGCGTGGCGGACGGAGTGGTCATTGGGAAAGCTCCTGTAACGGGGGGGCGACATCGCCGATCAGGGCTTCGCGGCTGCGGTAGCCGGCAAAAGCGGCAGCCAGCAAACGGTCCTGGCTCCAGTCGTCGCGGTCGAATGTTTCGATAAGGCGGCCAGCGGACAGCACGCCGATACGGTCGCAGATCAACATCAGCTCGCGCAGGTCACTGGACACCACCACGAGCGCCTTGCCCTGGCGGGCCAGCTCGCCGAGCAGGCCGTAGATTTCGAACTTGGCGCCAACGTCGATGCCGCGGGTCGGCTCGTCGAACAGCAGCACCTGGCAGTCGCGCTCCAGCCAGCGGCCGATGACCACCTTCTGCTGGTTGCCGCCGGACAATTCCGCGACCGCCTGATGGGCGCCGTTGCAGCGAATGCGCATGGCATCGATCTGCCGCTGTGCCAGTGCCTGTTCGGCCGCCGGACGCATCACGCCGTGTTTGGATACCGCCGGCATATTGCCCAGCGCCAGGTTGGCGGCAATCGGCTGGCCGAGCAGCAGGCCTTCGCCCTTGCGGTCCTCGGTGATCAAGGCAATGCCATGGCCCACCGCTTCAGCGGGCGAGCGCACGCGCACCGGCACAGGCGGAGTGCCGATGGCCACCTGGCCGCTGTCAGCGGGGTCGGCGCCATAGATCAGCCGCAGCAATTCGGTACGGCCAGCGCCGATAAGCCCGGAAATGCCGTAGATCTCCCCTGCCCGCACACTGAACGACACGTCGTCTACCTTGCCGCGGCGGCACAGATTGCTGATCTGCAAAAGCGGCGCACCAATCTGCCGTTCGCCCAGATCGATGGCGTCGCCGACATCGCGGCCCACCATCAGGGTGACCAGCTCGTCGCTGCTGTAACGGTCGATGGGCTCCACGGCGACCAGTTGGCCATCGCGCAGCACGGCCACGCGCTGAGCCACTTTCGCCAGTTCTTCGAGGCGGTGGGAGATATACACGATGGCCACACCGGCATCGCGCAAGCGCTGGATCTGCTCGAACAGCAAATCGACCTCACGGGCGGTGAGCATCGCCGTTGGCTCGTCGAGTACCAGCACGCGGCAATCGCCGATCAGGTTACGGGCGATCTCGACCATCTGCTGATGGCCCACGCCCAGCGCGGCCACCGGGGTATCCGGGTCGATGGCCTCCAGGCCGACCCGTGCCATGGCCTCACGCGCCATCTCGCGCAGGCGGCCACGGGCAATCCAGCCGCCAAGGCTGGGCAGGTTGTCGAGAAACAGGTTCTCGGCCACGGTCAGGGTGGGCAGCAGGTTGAGCTCCTGCAACACCATGCGCACACCGAGGCGCTCGGCCTCGCGGCGACTGGCCGGCGCATAGGGCTGGCCGAGAAAGCTCAGGGAGCCGGTAGTCGGTTGCTCCAGCCCACAGAAAATCTTCGAAAGGGTACTTTTACCGGCGCCGTTCTCGCCGGTCAGCGCCAGCACTTCACCGGCGCGCAGCTCCAGCTCGACCCCGCCCAGCACGGGCTGGACGTAGGTCTTGCCGATATTGCGGGCGGCGAGAACGGTCTCGCCGGCCACTGCTGCATGGGTCACGGCTTGGTCACGAGTTCGACCGGAGTCTCGATCACGCCATCTTTGGCGCCGGTAGGCTCACCCTTGACCAGCTTGAGCGCCGCTTCGATGCCGAACACCGCCTGGCGAGCCGCGAACTGGTCGGCGGTGGCGAGTACGCGACCGTCCTTGAGCATCGGCTTGATGGCGTTGATGTTGTCGTAACCGACCACCTGCACCTGGTCTTTCTTGCCAGCGGCACGCACGGCAGATACCGCGCCGAGTGCCATGCTGTCGTTGCCGGCCAGCAGCGCTTTCAGGTCCGGGTATTCGTTGAGCATGGCCGAGGCCACAGCGTTGCCACGGTCGATTTCCCAGTTACCCGACTGCACGCCGACGATCTTCATGCCGGCCGCTTCCATGGCGTCCTTGAAGCCCCCGGTGCGCTGCTGAGCGTTGGTGGTGGTGGACACGCCTTCGATGATGCCGACTTCGTCGCCAGCATTGAGCTTGTTCTGGGCCAGGTATTCGCCGACCAGGCGCGCGCCCTTGCGGTTGTCCGGGCCCACGAACGGCACGTCCAGGCCTTTGCTCTTCACCACCTCGGGGTCAAGACGGTTGTCGATATTGACGACCTTGATGCCGGCATCGCTGGCCTTCTTGATCACCGGCACCAGAGCCTTGGAATCGGCCGGGGCGATAACCAGGGCATCGACCTTGGCAACGATCATCTGCTCGACGATACGGATCTGCGCCGAGGTATCGGTCTCGTCCTTGATGCCGTTGGCGATCAATTCGAACTGCGCAGGGTTTTCTTTCTGGTAGGCCTTGGCGCCATCTTCCATGGTGCGGAAGAACTCGTTGGCCAGGGATTTCATGACCAGTGCAACGCGAGGCGTATCACCTTCGGCGGCATGGGCACTGGAGAAACTGACGAGGGCAGCGGCGCCAAGGGCGATGGCGGCGCAGAGCCGGGCAGGACGGAAACCGGACATGGGCGAACTCCATGATTATTGTCGTTGTTATCAATACGCAAACGTTTGCGTGCACATAAAATTATGAAATGGCCGGTAAATTGTCAAATTTTCACGCAGCGCTGCGCCATCTGCCGAGGACTGCTCGATGGCAAAAGCGAAGCGCTGTAATCAGGCTGATTGGGCCGGCGAACTTTTCGCTTTCCGGCGCGTCCATTCAGGTTGCCGCGTTGCCGGCAAAGGTGGGGGCGCCCCGTTTGGCCCCCTGGCTGTTTCTCGACCAAGGAATGTCACCATGCTCAAACCCCTCCTGATGGGCGTCGGCCTTGCCGCCCTGCTCGCTGGCTGCTCCAGCCACCCCACCCAACCGCTGGACCAACGCCTGCTCGGCGAATGGCAAGGCATGCGCGACAAGAATGGGCCGTGTCAGTTCTTCGCCTGGAATTCCAGCTTCGGTGCCGACGGTCGCTTCACGATCAGCTTCTTCGCCGATGAGCAGAGAACGCGCCTGATCCAGACCGAACAGGGCACCTGGACGGCCCACGACGGCAAGAACCACCTGACCACCGACGGCGTGAAAACCACCGAGGTGTACGACTATCGCTTCGTCGATGCGAACACCGTCGAGTACGTCAACCTCAACGCCGACCCAACCGCCGATTGCCAGGCGGATTACCGCTTTACCGAGCACCGCGCCGGCCATTGATGCCGTGATTGCTGGTGCCCTTTGAACCAAACTCGCATCTCACCCGTAGCGCAAGGTTCACCGAACAGCCCGGTGAACCTCGCACTGCTCAAGGAAGAACGCATGAAAAGTCTCACCGCGGTATTGATCACCAGCGCTCTGCTCACCGGCTGCATGACATTGTCCGGCACCTACCAACTCTCCCTGCAGGACGCCAATGGCCAGCCGCTGCCCCAGAACATCAAGATGACAGCACAAGGCAGTGGCATCTACAGCGCGCGCAATGCGATGTGCTCGGTCCATCCGCACGCCACGGTCATTATCCGCGACCTCGAGAGCGGCGAAGAGCTGAAGAGCGAAAGCCCGTACAAGTGCTGACGCGGGAGCGGGTCATTCGATACTGATACGGTATTCCACGGCCCGCCGCTCTTTCCCACCATGCAAAGAGGAAAACACTACCGAGTCCTCCCCCGCCTTGCCGCCCGCCAAATAGACGAAACGGTCGACCTTGGCGACATCGCCCTCGACCTTGTATTCACGCTTCCAGCGGCCCAGCCTGGGCGTACTGTTACCCATTTTCTCCACTGGCACCCATAGGTTGATGCGCGTCTTGCGACCCTCCTCGCTGAGGTGATCGAGAATCACGCAGCGCTCGCCAGGCTTGACCCGCACCGGGATGACGAAATTGCCATAGGCCTGGTCGCGAACCGCGCCCGCCGTATCCACTTCGCAGGCCAGGCCCTGCAAGCTGATCAGCAGCAGCGCGACGGCGCTGCATGCAGCGCACTTCACGGGCTTACCACTTCGCTTGCGCTATAGCGCTGCCCCGGCTGAACGATCTGCTCTTGGGCGCTGACCAGCGGCAGGTCACGGGAGCCTTCGGCGGTAGCCTGCACCAGGGCGTAAAGCGTTGCGGTGGCCAGTTCCAGCGCCTGGGGCAAGGCGTGACCCGACAGCAAACGCGCCAACAGGGTCGCCGAGAACACGTCACCCATGCCGTTGGGCAGCGGATGCAGGGCCAGGCGCGGGGTGTTGACCAGCCAGGCACCCTCGCCGTTGACCGCCAGGGTGCATAGCTGGTCGGCAGGGATATCGGGCGTGGCCAGGCTGGTGATCACCACCACGTCCGGGCCACGACCGCGCAGCTGACGCGCCACCCGCACGGCCTCGTCGACGCTGCCCAGCTTGCTGCCGGTGAGCAGCTCGAACTCGAACTGGTTGGGGGTGATGATGTTGGCGCAGGGAATCGCCAGGTTGCGCAGGAAATCCGGGATCGCCGCGCTGACGAAAACGCCGCGCCCGACGTCGCCCATCACCGGATCGCAGAGGTAGCGCACGCTCGGATTGTCACGACGAATCTCGTCCACCGCCTCGAGGATCACCGCACCGATGGCCGCATCGCCGAGATAGCCGGAGAGCACCGCCGACACCTTCGACAGCACGCCGCGATCACGCAGGCCGGCAAGCACTTCACGAATATGCTCGGCATCGAACACCTGGCCGCGAAACTGGCCATAACCGGTGTGGTTGGAAAACTGCACGGTGTGCACCGGCAGCACTTCGAAGCCAAGGCGCTGCAGCGGGAACACCGCGGCGTCATTGCCGACGTGGCCCAGGGCGACATGGGACTGGATGGATAGCACCAGAGGTGGGGTGGTAGCGCTCATGGGCGGGCGGGATCCTGTCATGGACGGCGCGAGGCCAGTGCCGGCATTATTCGCCAATCCCTCCTGAGATTCCACGGCAAGCGGAGTGCCCAATGCCCTACCCCATCACCCCGGTCGTCCAGGAGCAACCCACGGGCTGCGGCATCGCCGCCTGTGCAGCGCTCGCCGGCGTCAGCTACAGCGAAAGCCGGAGGATCGCCAACGGGCTCGGCATCTACGCCGAGGACCAGGCCCTGTGGTCGGACACCGAATACGTCACCCGGCTGCTGCGTGCCCAGGGGCTCGACGCCCAGCCACCGGCGCCGTTTTCCACTTGGGAACAACTGCCGGAGCGTGCCCTGCTGGCCATCCGTTGGCGCCTGGAACACGGCCGGCCCTTCTGGCACTGGGTGGTGTTCGCCCGCGATCAAGGCAATGCCTGCGTACTGGACTCCAAGCGCAGCCTCAAGCACAACCTGCGCACCGACTTCTGGCGCATGCAACCCAAATGGTTCATGGTCGTCAGCACGACTCACCGGCAGGAGCCCCCGCAATGAACGCCCGCGTACAAGCCATCCAGGCCGATATCACCACGCTGCAGGTCGATGCAATCGTCAATGCCGCCAATTCCTCACTGCTCGGCGGCGGCGGCGTGGACGGCGCCATCCACCGCGCCGCCGGCAGCGAACTGCTGCACGAATGCCGATTGCTCGGCGGCTGCCAGACTGGTGAAGCCAAGCGCACCCGAGGCTATCGACTGCCGGCCTCGTTCATCATTCACACGGTGGGGCCGGTTTGGCGCGGCGGCGATGAGGGCGAGCCAGCCCTACTCGGCGCCTGCTATCACAACGCACTGCGCGTGGCCGCGCAAAGCGGCGCCCGCTCCATCGCCTTTCCCAGCATCAGCACCGGCATCTATGGCTATCCCATCGAGGCCGCCGCCCGCCTGGCGGTGGCCACGGTGCGTGATGAACTGGCCCAGTATCCAGAGATCGACAAGGTGTTGTTCTGCTGTTTTTCGGCCAACGACCTGGCGGTCTACCAACAGGCGCTGGCCGAGCAGCACGGTTGATCAGCGTGGCAGCGGCGCATCCTCGGGCACAAGGCCCTGCTCGCGCAGCGCCTGCCAGAATTCCACCGGAATTCTGGCCTCCAGCAGGCTGACGTACTGCGCCGGGCGAGTTGGCGTGGCGCTGCCGGGAATGACCGACTGCACCACTGGATGGGCCAGGCAGAACTGCAGCGCCGCGGCACGGATATCGACCCCGAACTGCTCGCCCAGCAGGCGCAGTCGCTCGGTCTCGCGGTGCACCTCTTCAGGAATGCGGTCATATTCGAAGTGCTCGCCGCCGGCCAGCACCCCTGAGTTGAATGGCCCGCCGACCACGATGCCAACGTCGCTCGTGGCGCAGTCGGGGAACAGGGTTTCCAGCGCTTCGCGATGATCGAGCAGCGTATAGCGGCCCGCCAACAGAAACACGTCCGGGTCGGACTGCTGCAGAGCCAGGCGGCAGGGCTCGACCAGGTTCACGCCCAGCCCCCAGCCACCGATCATGCCCTCCTCGCGCATGCGTGTAAGCGCCACCGCCGCGCCTTGCATAGCCTCGGCAAAGTAGTCGCGCCACTTGGCGCCATGTTGGTCTTCGGACACGTCGTGGATGAACACCAGATCCAGCCGATCCACGCCGAGGCGCTCCAGGCTGCTCTCGATGGAGCGCCGGGCACCGTCGGCCGAGTAATCGATCACCCGGCGGTTGGGCAATTCGCCGGTGAAGGGTTTGGCGTTCTCGGGCTGGTCGGCGGGCTGCAACAGCCGGCCAACCTTGCTGCTCAGCACGAGCTCGTCGCGCGGCTTGCCAGCAAGGAATTTTCCGAAGCGTTGTTCCGATAACCCTGCGCCGTAATGGGGCGAGGTGTCGTAGTAGCGAATACCGGCTTGCCAGGCGGCTTCCAGGGTGGCCTGAGCCTGACCTTCGGGCACCGCCTTGAACATGTTGCCGAGCGGCGCGCCACCGAAACCGAGGGTTGGGAGCTGGATACGCATGCTGCCTCCTGATCGTGGATGTGTCTGCTGGGGACAGGCATCCACGCCCATTCGTTCGGCCTTTCCGCCCGGCAGCGGCCTCACATGCCTACTTGCGCCAGCAGGGCCTGGCGACCCGGCTCAGGTGCGGCTCAGAACGCTAGCTTGTAGCCGATCACCATCAGCATGATCGCCAGGAATGGGCGCAGCAGGTTGTCGGACACCCGCCCTGAAAGGTGACTGCCAAAGAAGATGCCTGGCAACGAGCCCAGCAGCAGGTAACCCAGCACGCCCCAGTCCAGGTTGCCGAGCCCGGCATGGCCAAGCCCGGCCACCAGGGTCAGTGGCACGGCATGGGCGATTTCGGTGCCCACCAGGCGGCGGGTGGCCATCAGCGGATAGAGTAGAAACAGCGCTACGGTGCCCAGAGCGCCCGCGCCGATGGAGGTCAGGGTAACCATGAAACCGAGCACCAGACCGACCACCACGGTCAGCGCATTGAGGCGCCCGGGGCTGAAGTGGAAACCGTCGCCGGCATGGCGGCTGGCGAAGGCGAACAGCTGCTTCTTGAACAGGATCGCCGTGGCGGTGAGCAGCAGCACTATGCCCAGCGCATGCTTGATCAGAGCGTTGGTGGCGTGCTGGTCGCCCGGAATCAGGGTCAGTGCCAGCAGGGTCAGCAAGGCGGCCGGCACGCTGCCGGCAGCCAGCCAGGCGGTCACCGACCAGTCGATATTACGGTTGCGCTGGTGGACGAACACCCCGCCAGCCTTGGTGATCGCCGCGTACAAGAGGTCGGTGCCCACCGCTGCCGCAGGGCTGATGCCGAACCACAACAGGATGGGCGTCATCAGCGAACCACCGCCCACACCCGTCATGCCCACGATGAAGCCAACCACGAGCCCCGCGACAACAAAGCCCAAACCGCCAAAATCCATACCTGCCCCAATTGCCGTTGTCGGCTCATTTGTCAGCGGCGCAGGATAACCATCTGGAGCGAAAGGACATATACCGAGTAAGAATTTGCTTATAACAGTTATAACGATTCAGGCTGACGATTCCCGCCCGCCTGTCGATGCTCAGGCTGCACCGCCCCGATATGCCATATGAATCAGCGGAAACGGCCGCCCTCCGCCATCGGTTTCGCTGCGCCCGATGTCGTGAAACCCGTAGCGGCGATAGAAGCCGTGAGCAGCCGGGTTCTGTTCGTTGACGTCCACGGTCAGCGCGCCGCAGCGCTCGCGGGCATCGTCCAGCAGCTGCGACCCCACACCCCGGCCATGGCAATCGGGATCGACGAACAGCATTTCCACGTGGCTACCGGAAAGGCCGATGAAGCCAAGCACCTGCTGCTGAGCCCCGAGCAGCACGCGAATCTCCACGGCGTCGAGGTAGACCTCGTCCATCTGCACATGCAGCGCCTGCACATCGTCAGCGGTGAGAAAATCATGGGTGGCCAGCACGGCGCGATGCCAGATATCCAGCAGCACAGCATGATCGGCGGGTTGGCGAGGGCGAATGAACATAGCGGTAAAACTCCATCCATCTCATGAAACAGGCCACTGGCAGGCATGGCGGGGCTCAGCCGATTGATGTCCATGCACGGCGGTTATGCCAGCACCAGGCGCATCCTCTGCGCCTGATCCCGATGCCCTGCAGGCATCTGGCAAGGCGGCAGGTCGGCCACCCAGGCGAAACCGTATCGCTCATACAGCGCCAGCGCCGAGTGGTTGGACTTGAACACCTGCAGCTCGATGCGCTCCATGCCCTGCTGTCGGCAATGCTCGATCAGCGTGTTCAGCAGCAACCGGCCCAACCCCTGTCGGCGCCAGCGTGCCTGCACCTGCATGCCGAGAATCCCCACCCTGGGGTCGCTTTCAGGCCGGCAATAGCTGTCCGGGTAGGCTTCGGCCGTGGCGATGATACGGCCGTCATGCTCGATCACATACACCGCCCAGCCATTTTGCTCGGCCTTCTCCAGGGCACGGGCGATCACCGCCTTTGGGGGTGCACAGGGCCGGGTGGAAAACAGACCTTCTGCCGCCACTTCATTGAACAGGGCGTGGAAGCCATCGAGGTCGCCCAGGCGTATTCTGCGCGGCTGCATATTGATCTCTGCCACTGGAAACAGAGGCATGCTAGAGGAAAGGACGGCCCGGCGCATCATTCCCATGTAAAGCTAGCTTGACTACGAACCACGAATACGACAGTGTAAAGCACGCTTTCCATATTGAGCCATAGACATGACCCGTACGCGCCCCTTTCTCGTTCAGTTTGCCGTGGCGATGATCGCCTATGCGGTAGCCGTGGTTGTCAGCAGTGTGCTGCTCGCCATTCTCCCCTCAGGTTCGCTGCGTACCCTCTGTGCACTGATTCCCATCGCGCCGATGATCATCGTGGCGGTCACGGTAATTCGCCAGGTGCGCCAGCTCGACGAACTGGCCCGCGCCGTTCACCTGGAAGCCTTGGCCATCGCCTTTGTCGGCACGGCACTGATCACCTTCAGCTACGGCTTTCTGGAAACCGCCGGTTTCCCACGCCTGTCGATGTTCTTCGTATGGCCGCTGCTCGCCTCGCTATGGGCCTTAGGAACCTGTATCAGCTGGAGACGCTACCGGTGATCAACCAGGTGCGCGAATTGCGCAACCAACAGGGCTGGTCCCAGGCCGAGCTGGGTGAACGCCTGGGCGTCTCCCGGCAGACGGTGAATGCCATCGAAACCGGCCGCTATGACCCCAGCCTGCCACTGGCCTTCAAGATCGCCCGGCTGTTCGAACGCCCTATCGAAACCATCTTCCAGGCGCCCGACCCATGAATAACCACACTCTCACGCCGCTCGAGGTGTACCGCCTGGCCGTCGAGCAGCAGGGCTTCGTCAGTGATGCCGCCCAGCAGCACGCGGCCGAGCAGTTGCAGCGCTGTTACCAAGCCCTGCATCGCGGTGGCTTGCCACAGGGCGTTTATCTCTGGGGCCCGGTCGGGCGTGGCAAGACCTGGCTGATGGACAGTTTTCATGACGCGCTGCAGGTGCCGGCACGGCGGCAACACTTTCATCATTTCATGGGCTGGGTGCATCGCCGTCTGTTCCAGCTGACAGGCACTGCCGAACCACTGCAGGTACTGGCGCGGGAGCTGGCCAAAGAAATACGCGTGCTGTGCTTTGACGAATTGTTCGTCAGTGATATTGGCGACGCCATGCTACTGGGTGGGCTGTTCCGCTCGCTGTTCGACGAGGGCGTGGTGCTGGTCGCTACCTCCAATCAGCCGCCAGAGCAGCTTTACGCCGGCGGCCATAACCGCGAGCGCTTCCTGCCCGCCATCGATGCCCTGTTGCAGCACATGCAGGTGGTAGCGGTGGACGGCAGCCAGGATCATCGCCAGCACCCCGGCCAACGGCACCAGCGCTATTGGGTGCGCGAAGCCGGCCAGCCGAGCGCCCTGCCCGCGCTATTGGCGGCACTGCGCCAAGGCGAGCCGGTCAGCCACGAACCGTTGCAAGTCGGCCATCGCCGCATCCATGTACACAGCCATAGCGAACGGGTGCTGCACGGCGGCTTCGACCAGCTTTGCGAACAGCCGCTGGCGACCGGGGACTTCATTCTGCTCTGTGACCGCTTCAAGGCCATCGTGTTGGGCGACGTACCGGCCCTCAGCGCGCAGCAGCGCCCCGCCAGGATCGCCCGCGGCACCGAAGATGCCGCCGAACGGGTGGTTGCCGGCGATCGCCAGTTGCCGGCACTGTCGATTCACGACAATGCCGTACGGCGCTTCATTGCCCTGGTGGACGAGTGCTACGACCGTCGCGTGCCCCTGTATGTGGAAGCCGCGGTGCCGCTGGATGAGCTGTATACCGAGGGCTACCTGGCCTTCGCCTTCCGCCGCACCCTGAGCCGCCTGCAGGAAATGCAGCTGGAGCGCTTCGGCTGATACTTAGCCCGCGAAGCGCTGCCCAGGATCGACGGCTCAATCCGTGGCGGCAGGCACGAGCCCGAGAAACGCCTGGATCTGCGCCTTTTTGGCGATGGCGTCCTGGTAGCCCAGCTCGATCAGTTCGCTGCAGTAGCCCGGCTCGAACAGCAGGTAGCTGAGCACCCCGCCACCCCCGTCGCGGGTCGCGCCCGGTCCGCGCAGGAACAGGCGTAGCGCCGCCGGCATTTCCCTACGGTGGCGGGCGGCGATCACGTCCAGCGGCTGGCTCGGCGAGATCACCAGTACCTCCACCGGGGTGAGCCCATAGGTGCGGCTGCGCTGCTCGGCCGGCACCAGGCGGCCCAGCAGGTTGAGGCGCTCAAGCAACTCGATATCGCTTTCCACGTTGTCGATAAAGGTGCTGTTGAGCATGTGCCCGGCGATCTGCGCCAGGCTTGGCTGCACACCGCCGGGCACCGGCACGGGCGCCCCGCCGGCCTGGTTGCCGACCGGGTTGCCGACCGGGTTGCCGCTGACGCCTACCACCAGCACCTTGGTCGCGCCCAGGTGCAGGGCCGGGCTGATCGGCGCCATCTGCCGTACCGCGCCGTCGCCAAAGTACTCGCGGTTGATCTTTACCGGCTCGAAGATCAGTGGAATTGCCGTGCTGGCCAGCAGGTGCGGCAACGCCAGGCGCGTCGGCACGCCGACCCGGCGATGCCGGAACCAGGGGTCGATGGCGGCGCGGCCCTGGTAGAAGGTCACCGCCTGGGCCGACTCGTAGCCGAACGCGGTCACCGCCACGGCGCGCAACTGGCGGTGGCGAACCGCGGCGGCGATGCCGGAAAAATCCAGTTCACGCTCGAGCAACGCTGCCAGCGGCGAGCTGTCGAGCAGCGCCACCGGCACCTGCTTGCCGAGGCCGAGCATGCTGTGACCGATGAAACGGCTGGCCTGGCGCAGCACGCCGGGCCAGTCGCTGCGGTACACCTGATGGGTATGGAAGCTGCGCCACACGCTGCTCAGGCGCTTGACCGCCTCGCGAAAGTGCAGCGCCCCACAGGCCAGGCTGACGGCGTTGATGGCCCCTGCCGAGGTGCCGACGATCACCGGAAAGGGATTGTGCGCCCCATCCTCGGGCAGCAGCTCGGCGATCGCCGAGAGCACACCGACCTGATAGGCGGCCCGTGCGCCACCGCCTGAAAGGATGAGCCCGGTGGTGGCCGGGAGGTCGGTAGCGTCCTGCTTCATGGGTCGATTCCGGTTCGGGTGGTCAGTAGAGTTTAGGCTCGCCTTCCGGGCGGGTCTTGAAGCGCCGGTGCGCCCACAGGTACTGCTCGGGGCAGGTGACGATGGCCTGTTCGACCCACTGGTTGACCCGCAGGCAATCGGCCTCTTCGTTCTCACCCGGGAAATCGGTCAGCGGCGGGTGGATGGTCAAACGATAGCCGCCACCATCGGGCAGGCGCATCTGCGTGAACGGCAGCACGATGGCCCGCCCGAGGCGCGCGAACTTGGTGGTGGCCGTGACGGTGGCCGCCTGGATACCGAACAAGGGCGCGAACAGACTCTGCTTGCGACCGTAGTCCTGGTCGGGCGCGTACCAGATCGCCCGGCCGGCGCGCAGCACCTTGATCATCGCCCGCACGTCCTCGCGCTCGATGGCGGTGGCGTCCAGATTATGGCGCTCACGGCCGCGACGCTGCACGAAATCGAACACCGGGTTGCGGTGTTCGCGGTACATGCCGTCGATGGTGTGCACCTGGCCGAGCAGGGCGGCGCCGATTTCCAGCGTGGTGAAATGCACGGCCATGAGGATCACGCCCTGCCCTTGCGCCTGGGCCTGCTGCAGATGCTCGATACCCTCGATATGCGCCAGGCGGGCGAGCTTGTGGCGCGGCCACCACCAGCTCATGGCCATCTCGAAGAAGGCGATGCCGGTGGAGGCGAAATTCTCCTTGAGCAGGCGCTCGCGCTTTTCTGCAGGCATCTGCGGGAAACACAGTTCCAGGTTGCGCGTGGCGATTCGCCGCCGCGAGCCGGCCAGGTGATACATCAGCCAGCCCAGGCCACGGCCCAGGCGCAGCAACGCGCCGTAGGGCAGCTGCACGGTCAGCCAGAGCAGGCCGAGCCCGGCCCACAGTGGCCAGAAGCGCGGGTGAAGAAAGGCGCGACGAAAAACGGGACGATCCATTGACGATCCTGGATGGCGTTCAAAGCCGCCTAGTCTACCAGCACGCTCGCCGCTCTCGGCAGTGCTCAGCGTTGCCAGTCGATCTGCAGGGTTTCGTCGGCCACCATGCGCTGCATGTGGTCGGCCACTACCGGTTCCAGGCGATCGAGGGTTGCCGCATCCGGCGCGTCGATGACTGCCGTCAGGCCACCCTCGAAACGGCTCAGGACAAGGCGCGCCGGATCGAAGAGGATCTCGCCGCGCTGCTCGTCGAAGCTCACCTGGAATTTGTGACTCCAGTGCCGGCACAGGCGGGTCAGGCAGCGCAGCCCCTGTTCGGTGGTGACCGTTGCACGGGATTCGGGCATGACAGTATTCCTGATGTCGTCGAGGAGGTCGGAATCTAGCACGCTGCCTCACTGCCCGGCACACGCCATTATCGATGCAAACAATCGAAAAACCCGGACTTGCATGGCAGCTGAGGGGGCGTCAGGATCGTAGCCAGTCAATAACAATATCCGCCCCCACGGCCAGGAGAACCCCATGCAAGATGTCGTCATCGTTGCCGCCACCCGTACCGCCATTGGCAGCTTCCAGGGCGCGCTGGCGGATGTACCGGCCACCGAACTGGGCGCTGCGGTGATCCGCCGCCTGCTCGAGCAGACGGGCCTGGACGGTACCCAGGTCGACGAAGTGATCCTTGGCCACGTGCTGACCGCCGGCGCCGGGCAAAACACCGCGCGCCAGGCCGCGATCAAGGCCGGCCTGCCCCCTGCGGTGCCGGCGCTGACCCTCAACAAGGTCTGCGGCTCGGGGCTCAAGGCCCTGCACCTGGGCGCCCAGGCGATCCGCTGCGGCGATGCCGAGGTGATCATCGCCGGCGGCATGGAAAACATGAGCCTGGCGCCCTACGTGCTGCCCAAGGCGCGCACCGGGCTGCGCATGGGCCATGGGCAATTGGTCGACAGCATGATCAGCGACGGCCTGTGGGATGCCTTCAACGACTACCACATGGGCATCACCGCCGAAAACCTGGTGGACAAATACGCCATCAGCCGTGAAGACCAGGACGCCTTCGCCGCCGCCTCGCAACAGAAAGCCATCGCCGCCATCGAAACCGGGCGCTTCGCCGACGAAATCACCCCGATCCTGATCCCCCAGCGCAGGGGCGAGCCCGTCGCGTTCGCCACCGATGAACAACCCCGCGCCGGCACCACGGCCGACGCCCTGGGCAAGCTCAAACCGGCCTTCAAGAAGGATGGCAGCGTGACCGCCGGCAACGCCTCGAGCCTCAACGACGGCGCCGCGGCGGTGCTGCTGATGAGCGCGGGCAAGGCCCAGGCGCTGGGCCTGCCGGTGCTGGCACGCATCAAGGCCTATGCCAACGCTGGCGTCGACCCGGCGATCATGGGCATTGGCCCGGTGTCGGCCACCCGCCGCAGCCTGGAGAAGGCCGGCTGGACGCTGGACCAGCTGGACCTGATCGAGGCCAACGAAGCCTTTGCCGCCCAGGCGCTGTCGGTGGGCAAGGAGCTGGGCTGGGATGCCAGCAAGGTCAACGTCAACGGCGGCGCCATTGCCCTTGGCCACCCGATTGGCGCCTCGGGTTGCCGGGTGCTGGTCACCCTGCTCCACGAGATGCTCAAGCGCGATGCCAGAAAGGGCCTGGCTACCCTGTGCATCGGCGGTGGCCAGGGAGTGGCCTTGCTGCTCGAACGCGACTGAATACCCAGACCCCCGTCTTGGTTGCTGCACCAGATCCACGCATGCGGCCCTGTCCGCTAGGCGCGGCAGCCGTCCCAGAGCTTCATGACCTGAGTGACCGCCGCGTCCATCGCGGCATGCTCGATGCCGTCGCGCGCCAGGGTTGAAAGCCCGAGCAGGAAGCTGTCGAACGCCGCGGTCAGCGCCGCAACATCGGTGTCGCCGGCCAGCTCGCCTGCGGCGATGGCCCGCTCGATACAGGCCCGAATCCCCTCTCGCGTGCGCTGGCGGTTTTCACCCGGCAGCGTCAACCCCTGTGGCGGCGTGCACACGCCGATCACCCCGAGCGCCACCATGCAGCCGCGCGGATGGCCGACTTCACACTGCATCCTCGCCGAGCGCCGCAGTGCCAGCTCGACGGCCTCGCGGGCCGGCAGCTCAGTGTCGAACAGGCTTTCGGTAACCCGCCCGTGGGTCTCCATGTAGAGCGCCATGACTTCGTTATAGAGCGCTTCCTTGGAGCCGAAAGCGGCGTAGAAACTCGGCGCGGAAATGCCGCCAGCGATGCCGGCCTTGAGCTGGCTGAGGGAAGTGGCTTCGTAGCCGTGCTCCCAGAACAGGTGCATCGCCTGTACCAGTGCCGCCTGCCGATCGAATGTGCGTGGGCGCCCCATCTGTGCCATATGCATCCTCCTGCCTGACCACATAAATACTAGTCGATACAAAAGTCATTGACCACCGGGTATCGATCGACCTACATTTGTATCGACCGATACATATATGAGCATCCCACCATGACATCCTCTACGAAACCCGACGCCCTCCCCGTGTCCGCACTACTCGCCCTGGCGATGACCGGCTTTATCTGCATCCTCACCGAAACCCTGCCGGCAGGCTTGCTGCCGCAGATCAGCGCCGGCCTTGGCGTATCCCAGGCGCTGGCCGGCCAGTTGGTGACTCTCTACGCTCTGGGCTCGCTGCTGGCGGCCATTCCCCTGACCATCGCCACCCAGGGCTGGCGGCGACGCAACGTGCTGTTGCTGGCAATCGTCGGCTTTCTGCTGTTCAACTCGATCACCGCCTGGTCTTCCGACTATGTGCTGACGCTGATCGCGCGCTTCTTCGCCGGCATGGCGGCAGGGCTGGCCTGGAGCCTGATCGCCGGCTATGCCCGGCGCATGGTCGCCCCGCACCAGCAGGGCCGCGCCCTGGCGCTGGCCATGGTCGGCACGCCCATCGCGCTGTCCCTGGGCGTGCCCATCGGCACCTGGCTCGGTGGAGTGGTGGGCTGGCGCACGGCGTTTGGGCTGATGTCGCTGCTGAGCATCGTGCTGATCGTCTGGGTGCTGGCCAAGGTGCCGGACTACCCCGGCCAGGCGCGCACGCAGCGCATACCGCTGCGCGCGGTGCTGCTGACCCCGGGCGTACGTCCCGTGCTGGCGGTGGTGCTGACCTGGATGCTCGCCCATAACATGCTCTACACCTATGTCGCCCCCTTCATTGCGCCTGCCGGGCTGGGCAACCAGGTCGATGTCGTTTTGCTGAGCTTCGGCGTTGCCGCGCTGATCGGCATCTGGATCACCGGCCGGCTGGTCGATCGCTATCTGCGCCAGACGGTCATCACCAGCCTTGCCGGCTTTGCCCTGGTCGCCCTGCTGTTCGGCCTGTACGCCCAATCGGTAGTGGTGCTGTACCTCGGCGTGTTCGTCTGGGGGCTTACCTTCGGCGGCGCCGCGACCCTCTTGCAAACCGCGCTGGCCGACGCTGCCGGCTCCGGCGCCGACGTGGCCATGTCGCTGAACGTGGTGATCTGGAACAGCGCCATCGCTGCGGCAGGCCTCACTGGCGGGCTGTTGCTCGGCCAGTTCGGCGTCGGCGTGTTCCCCTGGGCGATGCTCGCCTTGCTGCTGATCGCCCTGTGGATCGCCTCGGCGGCCAGCCAACACGGTTTCCCTGCCGGCCAGCGGCGCACCGACGTGCTGGTCGCCGGCCATTGACCTTCACCCTTACCAAGCAGGAGCCAGTCAGCATGCCCTACTCACAGCCTCAATCCGTTCTCGTCCTCGGCGGCAGCCGCGGTATCGGCGCCGCCATCGTGCGTCGCTTCGCCAGCGATGGCGCGCGGGTCACCTTCACCTACGCCAGCTCGGCAGCACCTGCTCTTGAGCTCGCAGAGCAAACCGGCAGCACCGCCCTGCAGTTGGACAGTGCCGACCGCCAGGCCCTGACGTCGGCTATCGAGGGCCTTGGCGCCATCGACGTAGTGGTGGTCAATGCCGGCGTCTTCGTCGGCGGCGACCCGTTGGAGCTGGATGCCGATGCCGTCGACCGGCTTTTCACCATCAACGTCAACGCGCCTTACCACGCAGCAGTAAGCGCAGCGCGGCAGATGCCAGACGGCGGGCGAATCATCCTGATCGGCTCGACCAATGCCGACCGTGTGCCGATGCCGGGCGTCGCCGCCTACAGCGCCAGCAAGGCGGCGCTGACCGGCATGGTCAAGGGCTTGGCCCGGGACTTCGGTCCCCGCGGCATCACCGTGAACCTGGTGCAGCCAGGCCCGACGGACACCGACATGAACCCCGCTGACGGCCCGCTGAACGACTTGATGCACAGTTTCATGGCGATCAAGCGCCATGCCCGCAGCGAGGAAGTCGCCGGCATGGTGGCCTGGCTCTCGGGCAGCGAGGCCAGGTTGGTGACCGGCGCCGCGCTGACCCTCGACGGCGGCTTCGCCGCCTGAGGGCCTGGCTTGCTCAGCTTACCCGTTCGGCCACCGGCAGCTTGGCAATGGCTTCGCGGGTTTCCCGATCCTGGGCGTCGCGCCAGGCGCGGAATGCATCCAGCTCGCTGCCCCAGGTCTTCATCACCCAGGCCAGGACTGCCAGGTCGTCGACCAGGCCAAGGCCGGGAATGAAATCGGGAATGGCGTCCAGCGGCGATACGAAGTAGATCAGCCCGGCGACGATGGCCACCAGCGCCTGCGGGTTGATCGACCGGTAACTGCCCCGCCACCAGGCCACACATAGCTCCTGCAGCAGGCCCAGATCGTTCCTGAGCGACGACAGACTGCGCCTGCCACCGCCACTCTTACGGGTTACCGCCAGCAATAGCGCCGGCAGACGACCGCGCTTGAGGAAGCGCTGCGCAATGGGCAGGTAACGGGCGAAATTCCACGGTGCATTCATGACCACTCCTCGTCAGCCCGCACAGCTGCTGGGCTGTCTGCGGTTATCCACCATAGCTGTGGATAACCTTGTGAACAGTTATGGGATTAGCTTACCAAAGCCCCTTGCCATGCGGCTTCGCCACAGATCGGACATTTTTTATCCAGCCAATAAAACCCTGCTAAATCAATCAGTTAAAAAAATCAAAAGATTTAGTAAAAAACCTGACCAAGCGAATGACAATCTTTGTACACATGTGCATAACCGAGCTGTCAAGGGCTTGCATTCAGCATCTTTTGCGATTAGGAAGGCGCAAATCGAGCCTTCAGAAACGACAACGCCCCGGCAGGCGGGGCGTTGTTTCAATCAGCGCGCTTACTTGGCCGGAGCGGCCTCGGGAGCGGCTTGCTCGGCAGCGTTCTGGTCCTTGATGCCCAGCAGCTCGAGGTCGAACACCAGTACCGAGTTAGCCGGAATCGCCGGGCTCGGGCTCTGGGCGCCGTAGGCCAGTTCAGCAGGGATGTACAGTTTGACCTTCTCGCCAACGTGCATCAGCTGCAGACCTTCAACCCAACCCGGGATCACGCCGCCAACCGGCAGGTCGATCGGGGTGCCACGCTCGATCGAGCTGTCGAATACGGTGCCGTCGGTGAGCTTGCCTTCGTAGTGAACGGTGACCACGTCGTCAGCCTTGGGCTGCGGGCCATCGGCCTTCTTGACCACCTCGTACTGCAGGCCGGAAGCGGTGGTGGTGACGCCGTCACGCTTGCCGTTCTCTTCCAGGAACTTCTTGCCAGCGGCAGAAGCTTCTTCGTTCATCTTGGTCATGCGCTCTTCGGCACGCTTCTGCAGAGAGGCGAAGGCCTCGATCAGCTCTTCGTCCTTCAGGCGCTGCTCTTTCTTGCCGATGGCGTCTTCGATGCCTTGGGCAACGGCGTTCGGATCCAGGTCGTCCATGCCTTCCTGAGCCAGGCTCTTGCCCATGTTCAGACCGATACCGTAGGACGCCTTCTGCGCCGGAGTTTCCAGTTTTACGTCGCTGGTTTGCGAATCGCAACCGGCGAGCACCAGGCCCACCAGGGCGATCGCTGCTGCCAAACGATGCTGTTTCATGCTGATTCCTTGTCCGCTGCGCCCTAGGGCTATCGAGTGAAGGCGCGAGCTTAGGGTGTGTGAGTGTATCAACGCAAGCCGCGGCGCCCGGATTTATCCAGGCAAATCACACGTACGCTGCGAGAAGTAGCGAGCGGTGGCAAAAAGCCAACCGAAACGTCCAGCCCGTGCCAACACGGCGACGTAACTGACTAGCCGATATGAGTTTTCCTGAGGCCAGAAGTTCAGCGGCGGCCAGCGAAAGCGGGCTCACTCGAGCGCTGATCGCGCTCGTGCCACCCGCGACGCGGAGTCACGCCCCAGCACCTGGCTGATACGCTGCCCCGCTTTGATCAGTCCAGGCAGGTCCACCCCGGTTTCGATACCCAGGCCCTCCAGCAGATAGACCACATCTTCGCTGGCCACATTGCCGGTCGCGCCCCTCGCATAAGGGCAGCCGCCAAGGCCGGCGACCGAGCTGTCGAACACCGCGATGCCCTCCAGCAGGCTGGCGTAGATATTGGCCAGCGCTTGCCCGTAGGTGTCATGGAAATGCCCGGCCAGGCACTCACGTGGCACCTCGCGACCGACCACCTCGAACAGGTTACGTACCGCGCCGGCGGTACCCACACCAATGGTGTCGCCCAGGGATACCTCGTAGCAGCCCATGGCCTGCAACTCGCGGGAGACGACCGCCACCTGCTGGGCCTGGATAGCGCCGTCGTAGGGGCAGCCGAGCACGCAGGACACATAGCCGCGTACCCGAATGCCATGATCCTGGGCGGCCGCCATGACCGGTTCGAAGCGCTTCAGGCTCTCGGCAATCGAGCAATTGATATTGCGCTGTGAAAAGGCTTCGGACGCCGCGGCGAACACCGCGACCTCCCTTACCCCGGCCGCCAGTGCTGCCTCCAGCCCTTGCAGGTTGGGGGTCAATGCCGCATAGGTGACGCCGGGGCGCTGGTCGATGCCGGCGAATACCTCGGCGCTGCCGGCCATCTGCGGCACCCATTTGGGCGAAACGAAGCTGCCGACCTCTATATAGCCCAGCCCGGCGGCGCTCAGGTCATCGATCAGGCGCACCTTGTCAGCCACGCCTATCGGTTGCTTCTCGTTCTGCAGGCCATCACGGGGGCCGACTTCCACCAGACGCACATGGCTGGGCAGGCTCATGGCTGCGCCTCCAGCTCGACCAGCACGGTTCCTTCACCGATAAGATCGCCCTCGGTGCAGTATATGGCCTTGATGACACCTGCCTGGGGCGCGCGAATGCTGTGCTCCATCTTCATGGCCTCCAGCACCACCAGGGCAGCGCCCGCTTCGACGCTTTGCCCGGGCGCGACCAGCACGCGCACGATGCTGCCGTTCATGGGCGCAGTTAGCCCACCCTGCAGGGCAGCACCCACCGCGGCGGCGGCAAGCGGATCGCAACGACGCACGGCCAGCCACTCCATGCCCCAGCGCAGATAGAGGGTGTCGCCCTGGCGCAGGGACGTTTTCGGCGCGGCAGTTGCCGGCTCGACGTGCACGCGACGGGTAAAGTCGCCGCAGGTCAGGCTCATTGGCGTGCCTGCTGGCAAGGCGCTGCGCCAGGCGTTGCGGGCAGCCCAGGGCGAATTCGGATCGTCGGCTCGCTGGCGGGTGGCATCGGTGGCCAACAAGGCAGCACCCGCCTGTTGCCAGAAGGCATCCGGCAGCTCCTGCCTTGACGGCAGTAGCTGCGCCTGATGCCGTTCGATAAAGCCGGTGTCCAGCTCGGCGGCAGCGAACGCCGGATGGGCGAGGATACGCTGCAGAAACGCCAGGTTGGTCTTGAAGCCGCCAACCAGGGTCTCGGCCAGCATGGCCAGCAGACGCTGGCGAGCTTCCTCGCGGCTTTCGCCCCAGGCGATCAGCTTGGCCAGCATCGGGTCGTAGAACGGCGACACCTCATCGCCCTGCTCCACGCCGCTGTCGACCCGCCGCCCCGGCCCGCCTGCCGGCTCACGGTACAAGTCGAGATGCCCACTGGCCGGCAGAAAACCGCCTTCCGGGTCCTCGGCATACAGACGCACTTCTATCGCGTGCCCATCGAGCGGTACCTGATCCTGGCGGATTGGCAGCGGCTCGCCACGGGCCACGCGGATCTGCCAGGCCACCAGGTCAAGGCCGGTGATCGCCTCGGTCACCGGGTGCTCGACCTGCAGGCGGGTATTCATCTCCATGAAGAAGAACTCGCCGCGGGCATCGAGCAGGAACTCCACGGTGCCGGCGCCCACATAACCGATGGCCTGGGCGGCCCGTACCGCGGCCTCACCCATGGCCCGGCGCAGCTCGGCAGACAGGCCGGGCGCCGGCGCCTCTTCGACCACCTTCTGGTGACGGCGCTGGATTGAGCAATCGCGTTCGTTGAGGTACAGGCAGTTGCCGTGCTGATCGGCAAATACCTGAATCTCCACGTGGCGCGGCTGCAGCACGTATTTCTCCACCAGCATGCGCGAGTCACCGAAGGCCGACTGCGCTTCGCGCTGTGCCGAGGCCAGGGCGTCGGCCAGATCCGCCTCGCGCTCGACGATCTTCATGCCCTTGCCGCCGCCGCCGGCGGTGGCCTTGAGCAATACCGGGTAGCCGATCTGCTGAGCCGCCTGGCGGAAGGTTTCCAGTTCCTGATCCTCGCCGTGGTAACCGGGCACCAGAGGCACACCGGCTTCCTCCATCAGCGCCTTGGCCGCCGACTTGCTGCCCATGGCATCGATGGCGCTGGCCGGCGGGCCGAGAAAGAGCAGCCCGGCGGCTTCGAGCTTGCGGGCGAAGGTGGCGTTCTCGGAGAGAAAGCCGTAGCCGGGGTGGATGGCCTCGGCGCCACTGGCCCGGGCGGCTTCGATGACTTTGTCCATCAGCAGGTAGCTGTCGGCCGGTTTGGCGCCGCCCAGGGCGAAGGCGATGTCCGCCTCGCGCACGTGCCGGGCGCTGCGGTCGATGGCGCTATGCACCGCCACGGTGGTGAGCCCGAGGGACTTGGCGGTACGCATGACCCGACAGGCGATTTCGCCCCGGTTGGCGATCAACAGTGTGGTGATGGTTTTCATGACTGGGCCTGCCAGGCGGGTGTGCGTTTTTCCAGAAAGGCGCCGAGGCCCTCCTGCCCTTCTTCACTGATGCGGATGCCGGCGATCACGCTTTCCGTGCGCTGGCGCAGTGCGTCGCTCAACACGCCGCTGCCAACACCGTGCAGCAGCGCCTTGGTTTCGCGCATGGCCTGGGGGCTGTTGAGCAGCAGCGTGGCGACCCACTGCTCCAGCTCGCTCTCCAGCTCCGCCGGCGGATAGCACTCGGCGAGCAGGCCCAGCTCCCGGGCGTGCTCACCACTGAAACGCTCGGCACTCAGGGCATAGCGGCGCGCCGCGCGCTCGCCAATGGCCTGCACCACGTAGGGGCTGATCACCGCGGGCGCCAGGCCGATGCGCACTTCGGAAAGGCTGAACAGCGCGTCACTGGCCCCGATGGCGATGTCGCAGCAGGCGGTCAGTCCCACCGCACCGCCGAATGCCGCGCCCTGCACCACGGCGAGGGTCGGACACGGCAGGTGGTAAAGCTGGCTCATCAATTCGCCAAGCTCGTGGGCATCGCGCAGGTTGGCGGCATAGTCGAGCGCAGCCGAGGCCTGCATCCAGGCCAGGTCTGCGCCGGCAGAAAAGTGCTTGCCGCGCCCGCGCAGGATCATAAAACGCAGGCTGTCATCAGCGGCTACCTGGCGTAGCGCCTGGATCAGCTCCGCGATCATCTCGGCGTTGAAGGCGTTGTGTTTGTCCGCGCGGTTCAGCCACAGCGTGGCGACGCCGCGCGGGTCTTTTTCAAGTTGGAGGGTGCTGAAATTGGTCATGGCGATGGGCTCGAAATAGACGCTGGCTCTGCTGGGAGGGGCCGGGCGGCGATCCCTTTAGCCGCGAGCGTTGCTGCGGCCGTCGCGGCTAAAGCCCCTCCCACGGATCACATACGGAACACGCCGAAGCGTGTCGGCTCGATGAGCGCGTTGAGGCTGGCGGAAATCGCCAGGGCCAATACTTCGCGGGTTTGTGCCGGGTCGATTACCCCGTCGTCCCACAACCGGGCGCTGGAGTAGAAGGCGTGGGCCTGGCGCTCGTACTGCTCGACGATGGGCTGCTTGAGGCGCTGTTCGTCCTCGGCGGAAAACACCTGGCCGGCGCGCTGCGCCTGCTCGTGCTTGACCTGCACCAGCACCCCGGCTGCCTGTTGCGCGCCCATCACACCGATCTTGGCGTTGGGCCACATCCACAGAAAGCGCGGGTCATAGGCACGGCCGCACATGCCGTAGTTACCGGCACCAAAGCTGCCGCCGATGATCACCGTGAACTTCGGCACCCGGGCACAGGCAACCGCGGTGACCAGCTTGGCACCGTGCTTGGCGATACCGCCTTCCTCGTATTTCTTGCCGACCATGAAGCCGGTGATGTTCTGCAAGAACAGCAACGGGATGCCACGCTGGCAGGCCAGTTCTATGAAGTGCGCGCCCTTCTGGGCGGCCTCGGCGAAGAGGATGCCGTTGTTGGCCAGGATGGCGATCGGGTAGCCATTGAGGTGTGCGAAACCACATACCAGGGTGGTGCCGAACAGTGCCTTGAATTCATCGAACTGCGAGTCGTCGACGATCCGGGCGATCACCTCGCGCACCTCGAACGGTTGCTTGGCGTCGGCGGGAATCAGCCCGTACAGCTCATCGGCGCCATAGCGGGGCGCGATCGGTGCCTGCACCTGCAACTGGCCGAGCTTGCGCCAGTTGAGATTGGCCACGCAGCGCCGCGCCAGGGCCAGGGCGTGTTCGTCGTTCTCGGCGTAGTGGTCGGCTACGCCGCTTGCCCGGCAGTGCACATCGGCGCCGCCCAGCGCCTCGGCGCTGACCACCTCGCCTGTGGCGGCCTTTACCAGGGGTGGGCCGGCGAGAAAGATGGTCGCCTGTTCGCGCACCATGATGGTTTCGTCGCTCATCGCCGGCACGTAGGCGCCGCCGGCGGTGCACGAGCCCATCACCACGGCGATCTGGGGAATCCCCATGGCACTCATGTTGGCCTGGTTGAAAAAGATCCGCCCGAAGTGCTCGCGATCCGGGAACACTTCGTCCTGGCGCGGCAGGTTGGCGCCGCCGGAGTCCACCAGGTAGATACATGGCAAGCGGTTCTCACCGGCGATGGCCTGGGCACGCAGGTGCTTCTTGACGGTCAGCGGGTAGTAGCTGCCGCCCTTCACCGTGGCGTCGTTGGCAACGATCATGCACTCGACGCCTTCGATGCGGCCGATGCCGGCGATCACCCCGGCGGCAGCGACCTCTTCGTCGTAGACCTGGTGGGCGGCCAACGCACCGATTTCCAGAAACGGCGAGCCGGGGTCGAGCAGGCGGTCGATGCGCTCGCGCGGCAGCAGCTTGCCCTTGCCGGTATGCCGCGCCTGGGCCTTGGTGCCACCGCCCTCACAGGTCTGCGCGAGCAAGGCGCGCAGTTCTTCTACCTTGGTGAGCATCGCCTCACGGTTGGCGGCGTACTCGGGGGTGCGTGTATTGAGTTGCGTAAGCAGTGTTGCCATGACGCGGCTCCGACTGACGAACACCTTCAAAAGCTATCTGCCTTTAAAGATGCCCGGTAACAGGAAAACGAGGGGCTCCGATCAAGCCGTTTCGTTGAACAGTTCGCGGCCGATCAGCATGCGGCGTATTTCGCTGGTGCCTGCGCCGATCTCGTAAAGCTTGGCGTCGCGCCACAGGCGGCCGACCGGAAACTCGTTGATATAGCCGTTGCCACCGAGAATCTGGATCGCCTCGCCGGCCAGCCAAGTGGCCTTTTCGGCGGCGTAGAGAATCACCCCGGCGCAGTCCTTGCGCACCTGGCGCACGTGCTCGCTGCCCAATGCATCGAGCTGCTTGCCGACGGCGTACAGGTAAGCGCGACAAGCCTGCTGGGTGGTGTACATGTCGGCCAGCTTGCCCTGGATCAGTTGAAACTCGCCGATGCTCTGGCCGAACTGCTTGCGGTCGTGGATATAGGGCACCACCACATCCATGGAGGCCTGCATCAAACCCAACGGGCCGCCGGAAAGCACGGCGCGTTCGTAATCCAGGCCGCTCATCAGCACCCGCGCACCTTCGCCAACACCGCCGAGGATGTTCTCGGCCGGTACTTCGACGTCCTGAAACACCAATTCGCCGGTGTGCGAGCCACGCATGCCGAGCTTGTCGAGCTTCTGCGCCACCGAGAAACCCCTGCTGCCCTTCTCGACAATGAACGCTGTCATGCCCTTGGCACCCGCCGCCGGATCGGTCTTGGCATACACCACCAGCACGTCGCAATCCGGGCCGTTGGTAATCCACATCTTGCTGCCGTTTAGTACGTAATGGTCGCCCTTGCGGTCGGCGCGCAGCTTCATCGACACCACGTCGGAGCCGGCATTGGGCTCGCTCATCGCCAGGGCGCCGATATGTTCGCCACTGATCAGCCCGGGCAGAAAGCGGCGCTTCTGCGCTTCGCTGCCGTTGCGGTTGATCTGGTTCACGCAGAGGTTGGAATGGGCGCCGTAGGACAGGCCGATGCCGCCGGCGGCGCGGGAGATTTCTTCCATCGCCACCATATGTGCCAGGTAGCCCATGCCGGCGCCGCCATATTCTTCGCTGACGGTGAGGCCGAGCAGGCCCATGTCACCGAACTTGCGCCACAGGTCCATGGGGAACTGGTCCGTGCGGTCGGCCTCGGCGGCGCGCGGGGCGATTTCCTTGGCAGCGAAGCCGGCGACCGCGTCGCGCAGCATGTCGATTTCCTCGCCGAGGAAGAAATTCAGGCCTGGCAGGGTGCTCATGTAACGACTCTCCGTTGTTGTAGTTGTAGGAAGCGTCAAACGGTCAGTGATCGGTAATTCAGGCGGTCGCAGGAATGTCCTCTAGGGCGCTCAGGCAGCGCTGCTCGGCGGTGTCGAGTTCACGCTGCATCTGCTGGATGTCGAGCAGCTGGCGAGCCAGGTGCTCACGGCGCTCGGCGATCTTTTCCAGAAAGTGGTCGAGCTGCTTGCGATTACCGCCAGCCGGGTCGTAGAGGTCGATCAGCTCCTTGCATTCGGCCAGGGAAAAGCCGATGCGCTTGCCACGCAGGATCAGCATCAGGGTCACCCGGTCGCGAGCGCTGTAGATGCGTTCCTGGCCGCGCCGCTCGGGGGCGAGCATGCCCTGCTCCTCGTAGAAACGAATGGTGCGGGTAGTGACACCCAGCTCATGGGCCAGATCGGAAATGCTGTGGGAAATGCTCATGGCAGACCGTTGACCGATAGTTACCTTTACGTAAACGTAAGCCTGCAACTGCAGGACTGTCAAATCAATCGGTAACCTCCTGGCTGAAACGAAAAAGGCATGGCCAGTGCGGCCATGCCTTTCATCCACTCAAGGCTGCGGCTTGCCGTCCCACGGCACGCCATCGAGGGGACGGCGGCGCGCCATCTCTTCTTCGTCGAGCCCTTCCCCTGCGCCGATATCGCCTTCGCTCACCACGCTCAGATCGCGGTCGGCCGGCATGTCGTCGCCACGCTCACGAGGGGAGCGCGCGCCGGTGTCGTCGATCAGGGTTTCCGGACTCAGGTCATCCAGGCTCACGCCATCTTCGTGGCGCCCTTCACCCAGGGTTTCGCCACCACTCTGGCCCGCTTCACGCACACGCTCTTCGGGGTACTCGTGCTGGATCTCTTCGTCAGGGCGACGATCGCCGATACGCCCTTGTCGATCATCCTGGCGGTCGCTGAAATCGAGTTGCTCCATGGAGCCCATGCGGTCCTCGATATCATCGATCTCCTGGGGCGTGGCAGGTTGCTTGGGTATGCTCATGATGGTCTCCGCTGTGGGTCTATCTGGTGGACTCGCCCCACAGCGGGAAAATTCAGGGAAAGTGACGGGCGCCAGCCGGGCCGCTCATCCTTCACCCACCAATTGCTCCAACGCCTCCTCGATTGCGCTGAGATTGGTCGGGCGAACCAGCCGGGTGACCTCCACACCGTCGCGCAGCAGTATCAGGGTCGGCCACAGCTTGACCCGAAACGAGCGCCCGAGTGGGCGGCCGCTGCCATCCTCGATTTTCAGGTGCTCGATTTCCGGGTAGTCCGGCAACACCTTGGCCAGCAACGGTTGAGCGGCCTGGCAATGGCCGCACCAGTCGGTGCCGAATTCGAGGAGGGTCATGCCCGGCCTGGCCTGCACTTCGGCTGGCGTCGGCGCCGTGGCGCTGTATGAATTGCTCATGGAATCTCCTTGCCAATGGCCAGAACGAAACCGCCCCGCTCGGGCGGGGCGATGCTTGCCAGCAGCCTGTCAGACGCCCTCGGTCGCCTTCTTGACGACAGGTTTGACGCGCTCGGCGATCTCGCCTTCGAGGCGGCTCACGGTATCGGTGATGCGGTCGACGTCGGGGCGCATCGAACGGGCGTCTTCCATGATGCTCTTGAGCCGGCAATGGCCGCTCAGGCCACGGGCCACCAACATGCCGCCGAACGCCGCGCGCGCCAGGCCGAGGATACCGCCCCGCTTGAGGCCGCCACGAGCCATGGCGATACCGCTGCCGATGGAAAGCGCACGCTCCCAACCCTGGACGTTACTGCTGCCTTGTTTATCAAATGTGGACATTGCGTTCGCTCCAGTCGGTGATTGATATGCAACCGACTGACCGCGGCGGCCTGGCGTTCGACCATGCCGACAGGCGGATTAGGGGGATGGCGGCTTGGGCCACTTTCTGCCGGATACCGGAATCACCTGCCCTCCTCGCTCCTAGGCCTATTTGTCCGTCCCCAGGGCGGTGTAGCCGGGCCATTGCTTGAGCAGTGTATCGACGAACTGCTCCGCGGCAGGCGACAGCGACGATCCATGGCGTCGCACCAGCCCAAGGGTACGGCTGATCACGGGATCGACGAGGGGGCGCTGTACCAGTATCGGATGATCCTCGGCCGGCATCGCCAGGCTCGGCATCGCGGCAATCCCCAGCCCTGCCTCCACCATGCCCAGGGACGTAGACAGGTGCTGTACCTCGTAGAACCAACTGGGCCGCCAGTCCAGATGCGCCAGACCATGATCGAGCAATACCCGGTTGCCACTCAGGCGACCGACGCCAATCAGCCGGTAGTCGCTAAGTTCACGCCAAGCCACCTGGGGCTGTTCGGCCAGCGGATGGTCACGCCGGCAGGCCAGCACGAAGGGCTCGTTGACCAGCGGCGTGAAATCGATCTCGGCGTGTTGACCGCTGAGCATGTTGATGCCGAAATCCGCCTCGCCGCGCAGCACGGCTTCCAGGCCCTCATGGGCACTCAGATCGAGGATGCGGATGCGGATCTTGGGGTACTGGCGATTGAACTCGCGGATCACCGTTGGCAGGAAATAAAACGCTGCCGTCGGGATGCACGCCAGCGTCACCTGCCCGGACTGACGCTCGGCCAGCTCGCGAATGCCCAGGATGGAGCGCTCGAAATCATCGAGCAGGCGCCGGGCCTTGGGCAGGAAATCCCGACCGACCGCGGTGAGGCTGACCCGCCGCGTGGTGCGGTCGAGCAGCTGGGTGCCCAACCCCTCCTCCAGCTTCTGCATGCGCCGGGTAAGGGCAGGCTGGGACAGGTGGATGGCATTGGCAGCTTCGTGGAAGTTGCCGAATTCAGCGATCTTGACGAAGGCGCGCAGGTCCTGAAGCTCATAATTCATGCAAAAAACCTATCAATCGATATTTTTATTTTGCAAAGCAGATTAGTCCATTCAAACCGCATTTGGCGATTGGCGCTCATCGCAAAGCCAGCGCTCGCGCATTAATGCAAATAACACATCAATTAAAGAAATATATGCAATTTACAAAACAAATCAAGCTGCTCACCATTTAGCAAAAGCAACAATAAGTAAATTTATTGCACTGGAGACATCATGCAATCCATCCCCTGCGTGCTGATGCGCGGCGGCACATCTCGAGGCCCGGTCTTTCTGGCCAACCACCTGCCTTCCGATATCGCCCAGCGCGACGAGCTGCTCCTCAATGTGATGGGCTCCGGCCACGAGCTGGAGATCGACGGTATCGGCGGCGGCAGCCCGCAGACCAGCAAGGTAGCGATCGTCAGCACTTCCGATCACCCCGACGCCGATGTCGACTATCTGTTCGTGCAGGTCATGGTCAACCAGCGGCGTGTCGACACCGCGCCCAACTGCGGCAACATGCTCTGCGCCGTTGGTCCGTTCGCTATCGAGCATGGTCTGGTCAACGTCAGCACGCCGGTCACCCGCGTGCGCATTCGCAATCTCAACACCAATACCCTGGTCGACTCGGAAGTGCAGACGCCCAAGGGCAAGGTGCGCTACGACGGCGACACCACTATCGATGGTGTGCCCGGTAGCGCGGCGCCGATCAAGCTGACGTTTCTCGATGCCGCCGGCGCCAAGACCGGCCAGCTGCTGCCCACCGGCAAGGTGCGCGATCACTTCGATGGCGTCGACGCCACCTGCATCGATATGGCCATGCCCATGGTGCTGGTGCACGCCGAAGCGCTGGGCAAGACCGGCTACGAAACCCCCGCCGAGCTGGATGCCGACACGGCGCTGCTCGAACGCCTGGAGCGCATTCGCCTGCAGGCCGGCGCCGCCATGGGCCTGGGCGACGTCAGCCAGATGGTGATTCCCAAGCCGGTGCTGCTCGCGCCACCGCGCAAGGGCGGCACCCTGTCGGCCCGCTATTTCATGCCCCACAACTGCCACCGCTCGATCGCCGCCACCGGCGCCATCGGCCTGGCCAGCGCCTGTGCCCTGCCCGGCAGCGTGGCGTTCGACATCGCCCCCGTCACCGGCGCGACGCTGGTGCGCCTGGAGCATCCAGGTGGCGAAATCGAAGTGTCGCTGGTGCCTGGCGAAGACGCGCGTCCGCAAAACATGCAGGCCTCGCTGATTCGCACCGCCCGCCGTCTGTTCGCTGGTGCTGTGTATGTGCCACAGGCCCTGCGAGGCACGGCCCGCAGGAACTGATGCCATCCAACGATGCCCTTACGAGTACCTAATAATGACAAGAAAACACCTTTTTCATGCCTCCGTTGCCCCTGCTGCCGTTCTGGCCGGCCTGCCTCTGGCCGTCGGCACGGCGCTGGCCGACGGTTTCATCGAAGACAGCAAGGCCAGCCTGGAGCTGCGCAACTTCTACCTCAACCGTGATTTTCGTGACGGCCCGGGGCAGAACAAGCGCGAAGAATGGGCCCAGGGCTTCATTCTCAATATGGAGTCGGGTTATACCAGCGGCACGGTCGGTTTCGGCCTCGACGCCCTGGCCATGCTCGGCGTCAAGCTCGACTCCTCGCCGGACCGTTCCGGCACCGCGCTGCTGCCACGCGACAGCAAAGGGCGCCCCGAAGACGGCTACAGCAAGCTTGGGGTGACTGCCAAGGTGCGCGTGGCCGAGAGCGTCCTCAAGGCCGGCACCCTGCTGCCGAAAATGCCCACCCTGCAGTTCAGCAACAGCCGCCTGCTGCCCCAGACCTTCGAAGGCTGGCAGGTACAGAGCAAGGATATCGAGCGCCTGACGGCCTCGTTCGGAGAGATTTCTCGCGTGGTGCAGCGCGACGTGTCTGGCTCCGCCGACCTGACGCTGAACAACAAGAACGGACGTTTCGGTGCCAGCCCGAGCAGCGACCACTTGCGCTTCGGCGGCCTCGATTACGCCCTGGCGCCCAACACCCAAGTCAGCTATCACCAGGGCCAGCTCAGCGACATCTATCGTCAGCACTTCCTTGGCCTGCAGCACACCCTGGCACTCGGCCCGGGCAAGCTGAAAGCCGACCTGCGCTACTTCAACAACAGTGAGAGCGGCCAGGCACGTGCTGGCGAAATCGACAACCAGGTGTACAACGCCATGTTCACCTACAGCCTGGTCGGCCATGCCCTGGGCGTGGGCTACCAGCAGATGCGCGGCGAAGACGGTTTCACCTACGTCAACGGCGCCACGCCTTACCTGACCAACTTCCTGCAGCTCAACGACTTCGCCGGACCCGACGAGCGCTCCTGGCAGGCTCGCTATGACTACGACTTCAGCAAGGTGGGCATCCCCGGCCTGACCTTCATGACCCGCTACGTGCGTGGCAGCGGCATCGACCTGGCCAACGGCACCACCGGTGCGGAATGGGAGCGCAACACCGACCTCGCCTACGCCTTCAGCGAAGGCCCGTTGAAGAACCTGAAAGTCACTTGGCGCAACGCGGCGTATCGCGCCAATTTCGCCCGAGGGATGGACGAGAACCGCCTGATTCTGAGCTACGCCCTGCCGATCTGGTGAACCGGCGGCTCACCTGCAAACAACTCCAATACAGGTATAACCCAATGAAATTATTGAAGAATCGATTCCTCTTGCCACTCGCCGGCGCTCTGCTGCTAAGCGGCCTTCCAGCGGCCCACGCCGATCAGCCCAATCGCCCCGAGTGCATCGCGCCAAGCAAGCCGGGCGGTGGCTTTGACCTGACCTGTAAACTCGCTCAGGCCGGCTTGAAAGACCACAAGGTGCTCAAGTCGCCGATGCGCGTCACCTACATGCCGGGCGGCATCGGCGCCGTGGCCTATAACGCAATCGTCGCCAACCGCCGCAATGATCCCGGCACCCTGGTGGCCTTCTCCGGCGCTTCGCTGCTCAACCTGGCATTGGGCAAATACGGTCGTTTCGACGAGAACGAAGTGCAGTGGCTGACCACCATCGGCACCGACTACGGCACCCTGGCGGTACGTGACGACTCGCCGTACAAGAATCTCGACGACGTGGTGAAGGCGCTGAAGAAGGATCCAAAAAGCATCGTCGTCGGCGGTGGCGGCAGCATCGGTGGCCAGGGCTGGATGAAGATCGCCCTGCTCGCCAAGGCCGCTGGCGTCAATCCGAGCGAGCTGCGCTACGCCGCGTTCGAAGGCGGTTCAGAGCATTACATGGCGCTGATGGGCAGGCACGTCGACCTGGTCACGGGCAGCGCCAGCGAAATCGCCTCACAGAAAGGCAACGACATCCGCACCCTGGCGGTATTCAGCGAAGAACGCCTGCCGGGCGACCTAGCCGAGATTCCGACCGCCCGCGAGCAGGGTTATGAAATTCAGTGGCCGCTGATCCGTGGCTATTTCGTCGGCCCGGAAGTACCCAAGGAGCAGGTGCAGTGGTGGCGTGAGGCGTTCGCTAAACTCAAGGCATCGCCCGATTTCGAACGCTACATGGTCGACCGTGACGTGCTGCCAATGTACGTGAGCGGCGCAGACCTGCAGGCCCTCGTCCGCAAGCAAGTGGCCGAGTACCGCGAACTGGGCCGCGAGTTCGGGCTGGTCGAATAAATCCCTTCCGGGAGAGCCGCTCGGCTCTCCTCACGGAGCACTACCATGCAAGACCGTATTTTTGCGGGCGTCAGCCTGCTGCTTTGTCTCGGCCTGTCGTTGGCAGCCTGGAGCTACCATGCGCCGTTCTCATACGAGCCTGTAGGCCCACGGGCCTTTCCGCTGCTGTTGCTCGTGATGATCGCCCTGGGCGCCATCTACCTGCTGTTCAGACCCTCACGGGCCAGTGGCGAAGGTGCCGAGCCCGCGCTGGATCGCCACGTGATTCGCAAGATCGTGCTGTGCATCGTTGCCCTGCTGATCTACTCCGCGCTGTTCGAACTGGCCGGTTTCATCATCGCCAGCACCCTGTTCGCCATCGCCATGGCGCGCCTGTACGAGGGCACCTGGAAAGCCAGCCTGACCTCCGGCGTGCTGCTCGCGGTGGGCCTGTACCTGCTGTTCGACAAAGCCCTCGACGTACCCCTGCCACTTGGCCTGCTTTCCGGCCTGGAGTTCTGACTGCATGGATACCTTCAGCTACCTGGGACAAGGCTTTGGCGTCGCCCTGAGCCCCTACAACCTGTTCACCGCCCTGTGCGGTACCCTGATCGGCACCATCGTCGGCCTGCTGCCGGGCCTGGGCCCGATCAACGGCGTGGCGCTGCTGATCCCGATCGCCTTCGCCCTCGGCCTGCCGCCGGAAACCGCACTGATCCTGCTCGCTGCCGTGTACCTGGGCTGCGAATACGGCGGTCGTATTTCCTCGATCCTGCTGAACATCCCAGGCGAGGCCTCGGCCGTGATGACCACCCTGGACGGCTACCCATTGGCGCGTCAGGGCAAGGCGGGTGTTGCCCTGTCGATCTCCGCCTGGAGCTCGTTCGTCGGCGGCCTGATGGCCACCTGCGGTGTGGTGCTGTTCGCGCCCCTGCTGGCGAAATGGGCAGTGGCCTTCGGCCCCGCCGAATACTTCGTGCTGATGGTGTTCGCCATCACCTGCCTCGCCGGCATGGCCGGCAACAAACCAATGAAGACCGCCATCGCCTGCTGCATCGGCCTGCTGCTGTCGTGCGTCGGTATCGATTCCAACAGCGGCGTGTACCGCTTCACCTTCGGCAGCCTGGGCCTGGCCGATGGCATCCAGTTCGTGGTGCTGGTACTGGGTCTGTTCTCGGTCAGCGAGATCCTCGTGCTGCTCGAGCGCACCCACCACGGTCAGAAGGCCATCGAAGCCAAGGGCCGCATGCTGTTCAACCTCAAGGAAGGCCTGTCGGTGCTGGCCACCAACCTGCGCAGCGGCGCGGTCGGTTTTGGCCTGGGCATTCTGCCGGGCGCCGGTGCGACCCTGGCCAGCGCCGTGGCGTATATGAGCGAAAAGCGCCTGGCTACCAAGGACAACAAGTTCGGTGAAGGCGATCTGCGTGGCCTGGCCGCGCCGGAAACCGCCAACAGCGCCTCTGCGTGCGGCTCACTGGTGCCAATGCTGACCCTCGGCGTGCCGGGCTCGGGCACCACTGCCGTGATGCTTGGCGCCCTGACGCTGTACAACATCACCCCGGGCCCGCTGCTGTTCCAGAACCAGCCGGATATCGTCTGGGGCCTGATCGCCTCGCTGTTCGTGGCCAACATCATGCTGATCGTGATGAACGTGCCGATGATAAAGATCTTCACCAAGATCCTTGCCGTGCCCTATTGGGCACTGGTGCCGGCCATCGCTATCATCACCTCGATCGGCGTCTACGCCGTACACGCCACCGCGTTCGACCTGTACCTAATGATTGGTATCGGTGTCGCCGGGTACATCTTGCGCAAGATGGACTTCCCGCTATCGGCGATTCTGCTGGGCTTCATTCTCGGCGGTTTGATGGAGCAGAACCTGCGTCGCGCCCTGTCATTGTCCAACGGTGATCTGAGCATCCTGTGGAGCAGTTCGATCAGCCTGGCCGTATGGGCATTGGTGGCGATGATGGTAGCCTTGCCCATCTGGCGAATCTGGCGCGCCCGCCGCAAGGCAGCGACCTTACAGAGCGCCAGCTAATCCCACCGAATCAGGCTCCTCCGGGAGCCTGAAGCGTTTCTGGAGCCGCCATGCATATCGTCATTCCCGATGATTACCAAGACGTCATTCGCAGCCTCGACTGCTTCGCCACCCTGGCCGGGCATCAGGTCAGCCTCTACCACGATGCCATGGACGATGCGCAGGTGCTCGTCGAGCGTTTTGCCGACGCCGACGCCCTGGTGCTGACCCGCGAACGCACCCGTATAGATGAAGCACTGCTGGCGCGCCTGCCGAAGCTCAAGCTGATCAGCCAGACCGGCAAGGTCTCCAGCCATCTGGATGTAGCCGCCTGCACCCGCCACGGTGTGGCGGTGATGGAGGGGCGCGGCTCACCCATCGCACCGGCCGAACTGACCTGGGCGCTGATCATGAATGCACGGCGCCAGCTGTTTCCTGCCATGCAGGCGATGTATGCCGGCAAATGGCAGATCAATCTGGGCCAACGCCTGGCCGGGCAGACACTGGGCATCTGGGGCTACGGCAAGATCGGCCAACGCCTTGCCCGTTACGCCCAGGCCTTCGAGATGCCGGTGCTGATATGGGGCAGTGAGGCGTCACGCCAGGCAGCCGTGGCCGACGGCCATCGGGCCGCCGAATCACGAGAGGCGTTCTTTTCCCAGGCCGATGTGATCAGCCTGCATCTGCGTCTCGCCGACAGCACCCGACACCTGGTAACCGTCAAAGATTTGGCTCATATGAAGCCATCGGCCCTACTGGTCAATACCAGCCGTGCCGAGTTGATTGCCCCGGGCGCCCTGCTCGACGCCCTCAACAGCGGCAGGCCAGGTTTCGCAGCGCTTGACGTATTCGAACAAGAGCCGCTGATCGACCCACATCATGCTCTCCTGCAGCACCCAGCCGTGCTCTGCACGCCGCATCTGGGCTATGTGGAGCGGGAGGGGTACGAGCTGTATTTCGCTGATGCCTTCGCCAACGTACTGTCCTATTTCAGTGGCGAAGCCTCCATGCTGGCCAATCCTGAGGTTCGTCCACGATCCTCATAGCGTGCAAATGTAAATTCTGTGAAGGCCTGCACGACGGCCCGCTGCAGCCCCTGAAAGCCTTAGAAACCAGGCTTTTCAAGGGCTCCAGGGTTCTCCAGGCGGGGTCGTGGGGTCAGTGCCGGGTCTAAACGAAAAGCCAATAAAATCAAATACATATAAAAATACCTTAATAATCAATGACTTAAGACCGCTAAACCATTCATCAGAAAAATTCAGCATTTTTCTGTCGCGGTAATATTATCTGGCCATCTATTGGATGCCGGTCCACCCCTGGACGGCGCAAGGATGGCATATGAAGATTCTCGTTCTGGGCAACATGGGCTATATCGGCCCCGCAGTGATCCGCGAGCTGGCTGCTCGCCACCCTTCGGCCGTCTTGCACGGCTATGACAATGCCTACTTCGCACATTGCCTCACTAACGCCCATACCCTGCCCGAACAGCGCCTTGCGCAGCAGTTCTTCGGCGATGTGCGTGACCTCTCGGAACAGGCACTGGCCGGCTACGACGCCGTGGTACAACTGGCAGCGGTGTCCAACGACCCGATGGGCGACCGCTTTGCCGGGGTGACCGCGGCGATCAACCAGGACGCCACCATCCGCATTGCCCGGGCCGCTGCGCGCGCCGGCGTACGCAATTTCGTTTTCGCTTCGAGCTGTAGTGTTTACGGCGTGGCCGAAGGCGGGCCGCGCACCGAAAACGATCCGGTCGCGCCGATGACCGCCTACGCGCGCTCGAAGATCGGCAGCGAGGATGCCCTCGCGGATATCGACGGAGAGATGGTGATCACCAGCCTGCGCTTCGCCACGGCCTGCGGAATGTCCGACCGCCTGCGCCTGGATCTGGTGCTCAACGACTTCGTCGCCGGCGCGCTCAGCGAAGGCCGCATCACGGTGCTCAGCGACGGTTCGCCCTGGCGCCCGTTGATCGACGTCGCGGACATGGCCCGCGCCATCGACTGGGCCATCCAACGCAGCGCCGACAACGGTGGGCGCATCCTGCGCGTGAACACCGGCAGCAACGCGCGCAACCATCAGGTTCGCGACCTGGCCGCCGCCGTGGCCGCCGCTCTGCCCGGTACCGAGGTAAGCATCAACACCGCCGCACCAGTCGACAGCCGTTCCTATCAGGTCGACTTCAGCCTGTTCGCCCGTCTTGCTCCCGATCACCAACCGCAAATGACCCTGGACAAATCCATCGGCCAACTGATCGCCGGACTCCAGGGCATGAATTTCGCCGACAGCCAGTTTCGCACCTCGCCCCTGATGCGGCTGCGGGTGCTGCAAGGCCATATCGACAGTGCTCGCCTGTCCGAGGATCTGCGCTGGTATTCCCGCTAGGGAGCACAGCGCGTTGCGGGGGCCGTCCGGCCCTATCGCGATTTCAGCGCCCTTAATCGAGAGAGCAATAACATCATGAAAGTAGCGATCTTTGCAGGTGGCTTCGGCACCCGGCTGAGCGAAGAGACGACGGTGCGCCCCAAGCCGATGGTCGAGATCGGCGGCAGGCCGATCATCTGGCACATCATGAAGATGTACGCGCACCACGGCTTCAACGATTTCGTGGTTCTCGGCGGCTACAAGGTCGACTATATCCGCGACTATTTCCTCAACTATCGCGCCCAGCGTACCGACTACACCATTGACCTGAAAACCGGCAGCATCGACTGGCTGGAGAGCGTCAGCGAGGACTGGCGCGTCACCGTGCTCGACACCGGTGCTGACTCGATGACCGGCGGGCGACTCAAGCGCGCCATGCGCCTGCTCAGCGATGGCCCCTTCTGCCTGACCTACGGCGACGGAGTCAGCGACGTCAACATTCGCCAACTGGTCGAGGTGCACAGGGCCTCGAAACGCTGGTGCACCCTGACCGCAGTCACCCAGCCCGGGCGTTACGGCGCGCTGCGACTCAACGAAGACCTTAGCCGTGTAGAGGCCTTTCGCGAGAAAGGCGCGGCCGATGGCGGCCTGATCAACGGCGGCTTCTTCGTCTGCCAGCCGGAAGTATTCGAGTTGATCGACGATGACCAGACCACCTGGGAAAACGAACCCATGGATCGTCTGGTCGAACTCGACATGCTTGGCAGCTATCACCATGACGGCTATTGGCAAAGCATGGATTCGCTACGCGACAAGATCACCCTGGAAACCGCCTGGGCCAGTGGCGCCCCCTGGAAACAGTGGAAGGACTGAAGGAGCCGCACCGATGATCATCGTAGACACCGCCCTGGCCAAACGCGAGGCCGAGGGCCGCCCCATTCGCGTGGGCATGATTGGCGCGGGCTTCCAGGGCAGCGGCATCGCCCTGCAGATACTCACCGCCACCACCGGCATGCGCCTGTGCGCCGTGGCCAACCGCAACATCGGCAGCGCCGTGGGCGTGTATGACCAGGCCGGTATCGAGCCGCTGCGCTGCGACACCCAGGCCGAGCTGGAACGGGCTATCGCCAGCGGCACGCCGGCGGTCACCGAGGATGCCCAGGCACTGGCATGCGCCGAGGGCCTGGACGCGATCATCGAAGTGACCGGCTCCATCGAGTACGCCGCCCATGCCGTACTGGCAGCCCTGCAAGCCGGCAAGCACGTGGTGCAGATGAACGCCGAGCTCGATGGCACCATCGGCCCGATTCTCAAGCACAAGGCCGACCAGGCCGGGGTCATCTACACCTTCTCGGATGGCGACCAGCCAGGCGTGCAGATGAACCTCTATCGTTTCGTCGCGGGGCTGGGCGTCAAGCCGGTGCTGTGCGGCAACATCAAGGGCCTGCACGACCCCTACCGCAACCCGACCACCCAGCAGGAGTTCGCGCGCCGCTGGGGCCAGAAGCCGGCGATGGTCGCCTCGTTCGCCGATGGCACCAAGATTTCCTTCGAGCAGGCCATCGTCGCCAACGCCACCGGCATGCGGGTCGCTCGTCGCGGCATGCTCGGCCCGGACTTTTCCGGCGGCAACCCGGGGGCGCCACTGGTGCCTATCGAGGACACCCTGGCAGCGTTCGAGTCGCACCTCGATCCCCATGAGCCCGGCCTGGTCGACTACGTAGTGGGCGCCCGGCCCGGTCCTGGAGTATTCGTCATCGGCACCCTGGAAAACCCGCGGCAGCGCCACTACCTGGAGCTCTACAAACTCGGCAAAGGCCCCTATTACAGCTTCTACACGCCCTACCACCTTTGCCACTTCGAAGTGCCCAACTCGGTGGCCCGTGCGGTGCTGTTCAGCGACCCGGTGCTGACACCCAGCGGCGGGCCGAGCGTAGGCGTGATCGCAGTGGCCAAGCAGGATCTGAGCCCGGGCGACAGCATCGACGATTTCGGTGGTTATCAAGCCTACGGCGTTGCCGAGAACATGGCGGCCATCCGCGCCGAGAGCCTGCTGCCCATCGGCCTGGCGCTCGGCTGCACGCTCAAGCGCGCGGTCGCCAAGGACACGGCACTGACCTTCGACGACGTGCAGTTCCCGGCCGGCCGCCTGGTCGATCGCCTCTATGCGGAACAGGAAAGCCTGTTCGCGCCAGACGCCGCCAGCACCTCAGGTTTTCGCACGGCCATCGGCCAGGAGTACCCATGATTTTTCACAGCACCACGCTCAATGATGCCTGGCTGATCGAGCTCGAGCTGCGCGGCGACGAACGCGGCTACTTCGCGCGCACCTTCTGCGCCGAGGCGTTCCAGCGCCACGGCCTGATAAGCCAGTTCGTCCAGCAGAACACCTCGCGCTCGGCGCGCCGCGGCACCCTGCGCGGCCTGCACTACCAGATGCAACCCTACGGGGAGGCCAAGCTGGTGCGTTGCACCCGCGGCGCCATCGTCGATGTGATCGTTGATATACGGGAAGACTCACCCACCTACCTGCAGCATGAGGCGTTCGAATTGACCGCCGACAACCATCGGCAACTGTATGTGCCACCGGGTTTCGCCCATTCCTTCCAGACCCTGAGCGATGATGTGGAGGTCAGCTATCTGGTATCGGCGTCCTACACGCCGAGCGCCGAGCGCGGCCTGCGCTACAACGACGAGCGGCTGGCAATCGACTGGCCGCTGGCCGTGACCACGCTGTCGGAAAAGGATGCGGCCTGGCCTCTGCTTGCCGACCGCACCGGGAAACTATATTGAGCGAGGCATCATTTCCGGCTGCAGGAAGCTGACCACCGGCCCCATTTCTTCGGCTGGCGCCGGTGCGGCCAGCTCGAAGCCGGGGCGCACCGCCTGCCGTACCTGCACGCGCAGCGTTGCCAGCGGCGCATCTGCCGGTTCGACCCGCGGCGAGAACGCCAACGCCTCCAGCAGCCCTACCAGGGTCACTCGGGCTTTGAAGAACTCGCCGGCAAGCAGCAGCTTGGCGGTACCCCACAGGCGATACGCCAGGGTTTTCAGCAACCGGCGGCGGCTGGCGTACTTGCGGGTGATGAACAGCTCGTTGCGCACGAAATGGCGGTGATAGCGGATCCGCGCCGGGCTCCTTTCAGTGCGGATGTTGATGGCCCCGCCCCCCTCCTGACGCAAGTGCAGCACCTTGCTGGCACCCACCAGGTAGCCTGGCGCATCCCGCGTCACGCGCAGGGTGAACTCGGTGTCCTCGCCCCAGATGAACATCGACGAGATCGGCACGCCATGCTCGGTCAGCGTTGCTCGCGGCACCAGGATGGACACGAAGGTGGCACGCGCCACCGGCATCACGCCCAGCTCCACCGTGGCCGGCCAGCACTCGTAATCGATACGGTTGCGACGCTGATCCAGCGCCGGTGAATTGTTGACCAGCCCCTCCTGCGTGTAGGCACCGGACAGCAGGAAGCTGCGCTTGATGTCCCGGGCGGCGAGCAACTCATCGGCCTCTACCAAACGCTGCAAGGCGTCGGGGCTGGGGATCACGTCGTCATCCATCATCCAGATGAAATCGGCGCCGCGCTGATAGGCCATGCGAAAGCCTGCGTTGAAGCCCCCCGAGGCGCCAACGTTGGCCGATAGCACATATAGTTCGAGATCCGCCAAGGCCAGATCCAGAACCATCTGCTCGGTGCCATCGGTACTGGCGTTGTCGATCACGATGATGCCGTCACAGGGTCTCGTTTGTGCGTACAACGCCTCCAGGCAGCGCTTGAGCAGGTCCTTGCGGTTATAGGTCAGAACTACTGCGTATATATGCGACATGACTCATCATCCTTAATCAGAGTTGATATCTCTTCGCCATTATGAATCCTGCCCTTTTACTGCTGGTCGCTAATGGAGATGTGAGACTGCAGGATCGGTTCAGGTAATCCGATAACCTGCCCTCGAAAAGCTGATGACCAACAGAAAACAGGCGCCATAAAAACGCTTACAATTGGAAATTGAACTTTTTAAAACAGCTATCACACGCATCTACTATGCATCTTTCAATGCTAATAAATACCTGCGCACCACACCTTTTCGACAACCACTTGTCGGATTTTAATCACCCTCACTTCACTAACCCACTGCCACTGGCGCACTGTCCACGATAAGGTAAAGAGATTTGTTGTATTGCGCAGCGTTGCCATATAACGGCGCGTGGCAGGAGCCTGAAATCCAGCATCCAAGATGCACCGATATGCAGCGCAAACAGCTACCAACAACCCGATTCGGTGCAGCGCGGCAGGATCAAAGCATTCTAAAGCGCCTGTGCAGGCTGGGGATCGGGCGCCCTGTCAGCAAACCAAGGCGACCACAGCCAGTCCTAACACGGCAGACTGCCCGGCATCATTATTTCGGGTTATCTATCAAACCAGGAAGATGGGCTGGTACTGCGGCACTAATAAAGGCGTAAGTTTCTGCGCGCATACCCTGACGCATTAATGGCGCCATTATTTTGCAAGTTACTCAGCGCAGACCTAAATAGCCGCAACACCTGCCTTGGAGCACCATTTATATAGGCCGCGGCTGCCGATAGAACCGCACGCAATAATCAGCTCGATTTCAATCATCCGCAGCGACTGACAATTCCGCCTGAGAAGCTCCTTACTCAAGGGGCATGAATATTGCTCAACTTATTAATAATGCTGTAACGCTGTCCTAGGAAAATGCGCAGCTGGATAACTAAGCGCCACTATTAGGCTCAGCAGCTTCAAGACGGTGGCGCTGTCAAGAACGATAACCTTGGGACATCGGCCCATGCTGCGGTGCTGCAGACGAATCGCCGATAATCGAAAGCCGCCAAATCGCTATTCGGGAGAGCGCGTTAAGTTCCATGTTTTTTTATCGGTTCGGCTGTGACGAGTTTCACTGCCCCCAGGGAACTTCTTACGGGAGCCGACAACCAATGACTCATGAAAAATGGCCGCAAGTCAATGCGATAGGTAACTGACATTCTCATGCCAGCTCCCTTTCGTCGCAATGCCAGACGGTTCTCCACACCAAGCGATAGACCCCGGGAAGGGATTTGGCACCATGAAACTCACCAAAATACTGACGGCTTCATTAGCAGGTACGCTGTCTACAGCCAGTTGGGCGACTGACCCACAACACATCGACCTGGCTGGGTTCGAGTTCACGCCAACCCTGGATGTCGGCGAAAGCTACGACAGTAACTACCGCGGCCTGAACAAAGCGCGATCTTCCTGGGTGACCAGCATCAACCCGAAATTCCTGCTCAGTGCCGAGACCCGCAATACCGGCTACCAGCTCGAGTACGAGCTCGATGATCAGAACTACCATTCCGACGACAAGGCCAGCCACACCGACCACCACCTGCGTTTTCGCAGCATCATGGAATTCGACTCGCGCAACCGCCTGCGCTGGAACCTGGGTTATCACCGCGTCGAGGAAACCACTGACGTGCAAGACCCCGACAAGGACGAAAACGACAAATACGATCGCGGCGTGGCCGGTGCCGTGTACACCTTCGGTACCCAGACCGGGCTCAACCAGATCGACTTCGGCGTCAACTACGAGTCCATCCGCTATCGCAACAGCGGCGGCCTGAACGATGACCAGGACCGCGACAGCACTACCTTGAACTCCGTCTGGTACCACCGCCTGGGTGGCAGCACCCGCTCCCTGGTCGAGCTGCGCCATACCGTCAATCAATACGTGCTCAGCGAGAGCGACCGCGACAGCACCGATGACGCCCTGTTATTCGGCGCCACCTGGGATGCCACCGCCAAAACCTCCGGCACCGTGCGCCTGGGCGCCCAGCGCAAGAATTTCGACAGCAGCAGCCGCGAAGACTACACCAGCCCGATGTGGGAAGTGGGTGTAGCCTGGGAACCGCGCACCTACTCCACCGTCAAACTCGACACGCGTCGTTCTTTCGACGAAGGCGAAGATGGTGCCAGTACCGTTCAGGACACCACCACGCGCCTGGGTTGGGAACACGAATGGTCGGCCTTCATCAGTTCGGAGCTGTTCTACCGCTACTCCGACCGCGACTACAAGGCAACCGAGCGCCAGGACGACCGTACCAGCTATGGCTTGGAGTTGACTTACTCCCCGCTGCGCTGGGCTGATGTATCGCTGGGTTACCGCCACACCGAAAACGATTCGAGCGTGCGGGAAAAATCCTATGACCGGAACATCTATCAGCTGTCGTTGAGCTTGAGCCTCTAACACCCGGGCTCCTCAACAGGGTGACGACGTCACCACCCCAATCAACCTTTTCCCGTTTGCCCTTGCAGGCGAACGGCGGGCGCCCTTTTTCCCGCGCCTGATGATCAAGCAACCACAAGGAGTATGCGGATGTCAGTCCACCATCTGTTCAAAGCCTTCTCGCTACTGCTGATGCTCGCATTCGCAGCCGGCGCGCAGGCCAACCCGCAGTATCGGCTGAGTTCCGGCGACGTGCTCAAGATCAGCGTGTTCGGCGAGCCCGATCTGTCTTTCGAGGAAATCCGCCTCAACGATGCCGGAACCTTCTCCTACCCGTTCCTGGGGGCGATCGAGGCCAGCGACAAGACCGCAGCCGACATCGAGCGCCTGATCACCGAGCGCCTCAAGGCCGATGGCTATCTGGTCGACCCGCGCGTATCGGTCAGCGTCACCACCTACCGCGAGTTCTATATCAGCGGCGAAGTGAAGGCCCCAGGCGGCTATCCCTATCAACCCGGCCTGACCCTGGACCGCGCCATTGCGCTGGCTGGCGGTCTGACTGAACGTGCCTCGACCAAACGCATCACCATCGCCCGCGGCACGGGTGAGTCCCGCGCTTCGGAGAAAGCCACGCTCGACACCCTGGTCAAGCCGGGTGACACCATCACCATCGATCAAGGGTTCTTCTGAATATGAACAGTCCTGCACGAACGATCCGACAGTGGCAGCCATCGCCCTCGGAAGCAGATAGCGATTACATCGACCTGCGACGCATCTGGAATGCGGTATGGATGCGCAAGTGGGCCATTGCCCTGTTCGTCGTGGTGGTCACCCTGATCACCGCCGTCGCGGTCTCGCGCATGACGCCGATCTACCGCGCCGTCGCCACGGTGATGATCGAGACCAAGGGCACCCAGCTGGTGTCCTTCCAGCAGGTCACCGACACCACCGGTGCGGTCAATGAATACCTGCAGACCCAGCTCGGCCTGATCAGGAGCCGTGTAGTGGCCGAGAAGGTGGTGCGTGAGCTCAACCTTACCGAGCACCCGGACTTCGATCCCCGCCAGCAGCCACAGCCACTGATCAACTTCGGCTCCGTGGCCCGCGGCCTGCAGAGCGCGTTGTCGGTCACCGGCCTGGTGGACGAGCCCGAGCCGGCCAAGCCGATGAGCGAAGCCGAGCTGCTGGACATCGTCACCAAGATCGTCATGGATCGCACCACTATCTGGGTCGAAGGCAAGAGCCAGCTGGTCAACATCTCCGTCGACCTGCCCGATCGCTTGACCGCCGCGGCGATCGCCAACTCCCTGGCCAGCAATTACATCGACAGCCAGCTCGAAGCGCAGATGGAGATGTCGCTGTCGGCCACCACCTGGATGAACACCCGCCTGACCGAGCTGCGCAGCTCGCTGCAGGAAGCCGAGAATCGCCTGCAGGCCTATCGCGAGGCCGAGGGCCTGGTGGACGTCAACGGCGTGGCCACCATCAGCAACAACGAACTGTCGCTGACCGGCGACCGCATGATCGACGCCCGTCGCCAGCGCGCCGAGGCGGAAAGCCAGTACCGTCAGGTGCAGTCCATGGGCAGTGGTGACTGGCGTCGCCTGGCCAGCGTGCCGGCAGTACTTGGCAACCCGCTGATCCAGCAATTCAAGTCCGAGGAAGCCCGCGCGCGCGCCAAGGTCGAGGAGCTGTCGCGTCGCTACGGTGATCGCCACCCGGCCATGCTCGCCGCCAAGTCCGACCTCAGCGCCGCCTCGGCAAGCCTGCGTGCCCAGGTCGAACAGGTGGTCGCCAGCATCGAGCGCAACTACCAGCTCGCCGTGGCCAACGAGAACTCGCTGAACGCCTCGTTCGACAAGAACAAGGAGCAGATCCAGGACATCTCGCGCAAGGAATTCAAGGTGCGTGAGCTGACCCGCGACGTGGAAAGCAATCGCTCGCTGTACGAGACCTTCATGACCCGCCTGCGCGAAACCGCAGCCACTCAGGACGTCAACTCCAGCAACGCGCGGATCATCGATCAGGCCATCGCGCCGCTGCAGCCAGCCGCGCCGAACCAGAAGCTGCTGATCGTCCTGGCCGCCGGCCTGGCACTGGTGTTCGCCGTCGCCCTGGCGATCGTTCGCGACATTCTCAACAACACCTTCAAGAGCGCCGACGATGTGGAGAACAAGCTGAACCTGCCGGTACTCGGCATCGTTCCGCTGATCACCAACAATACCAAGTACACCGCGGCGCACCTGTTCGAGCATGGCGAGGATCCACGCTTCTGCGAATCGATCCGCACCATCCGAACCAGCCTGATGCTGGCCGACACCTCGCGCCCGCAGAAAGTACTGGTGGTCACCTCCTCCTCGCCGGGCGAAGGCAAGAGCACCCTGGTGGCCAACATGGCGTTCGCCCTCAGCCAGCTGCAGCGCGTGTTGCTGATCGATGCCGACCTGCGCCGCCCGACCCTGGCCAAGAGCTTCGACTTCCCGGTCGGCACTCCCGGCCTGGCCAACCTGATCACCGGCAGCGCCAAGGTCGAAGAGTGCATCCACAACATGGGCACCAACCTGGACATGCTGCCGGCCGGCGCCGTACCACCGAACCCGCTGGAGCTGCTGGCCTCGCCGCGCTTCGCCAAGTTCCTGGAGATGATCAAGGAGCGCTACGACCACATCATCATCGATTCACCGCCCAGCCAGGCCGTGAGCGATGCCGTACTGCTGTCCACCTTCGCCGACTCGGTGATCTATGTGGTCAAGGCCGACGGCACCTCTATCCCGCTAGCCCAGCGCGGCGTTGGCCACCTGCTGCAGAGTGGCGCCTCGGTGATGGGCGTGGTGCTCAACCAGGTGGACGTGGAAAAGGCTGCGCGCTCCGGCGATTACAGCGGCTACTACGACCATTATGGCTACAGCGACCGCAAGGCCTGATTGCCAGCATGACCCACTACCAGCGCATGACAGCAGGAGGTGCCTGATGATCGATCTGCATAATCACCTGCTGCCGGGCATCGACGACGGCCCGGCAGACCTGCCGACCGCGCTGGACATGGCACGCATGGCAGTGGCCAACGGCATCAGCCACGTGGTCTGCACGCCGCACATCCATATCGGCCGCTACGAAAACGACAGCCGCAGCATCGCCGAGGCCTGCAGCCGCTTCAACAGCGCGCTGCAGGAGGCTGGCATCGACCTCAAGGTCGGCGCCGCTGCCGAGGTGCGCTTCTCCGGCGAGCTGATGACCCGCGTGCTGGACGGCAGCATTCCGTTTCTCGGCCAGTGGGAAGGCAAGAAGGTGCTGCTGCTGGAGTTTCCCCACGGCGAGATGCCCTTTGGCGCCGAACGCCTTAGCCAGTGGCTGCTCGACAAGGGCGTGGTGCCGATCATCGCCCACCCGGAGCGCAACAAGGCGCTGATGAACAACCCGGGCAAGCTCAAGCCGTTCATCGAACAGGGCTGCCTGCTGCAGGTGACCGCCGCTTCTGCCGCCGGTCGTTTTGGCGAACGCGCCATGCACCTGGCTCACGAACTGCTGAGCAATCGCGTGGTCAGCATTATGGCGACTGATGCCCATAACCTGGATCACCGCCCTCCCCTATTACAAGAAGGCCTCCTGCAAGCCGCCCGGATCCTGGGCGAGAGAGAGGCCGAACGTCTGGTCATCGACACGCCCTGGCGCATCGCACACCAGCACTTCGCTTAGTTGACTGCCTGATAACGCGTGCCTGTGGGTTCAGGCCGCAGGATTCGTATTTGTTGGAGGTTGGAAAACCATGCGTCGAGAGTTCAGTTTCAGGGCGCAACCCTTTCAGCAGGCGCTACCGCGCTGCACGACCCTGGGCACGCCCGCCATTGCTTCACCCAAGGACATGTCGCCTCTCGTGCGTTTTCCGGAGGCCACTTACTTCATCGAAGATTTGCACGAGGATCGCCGCAAATGATTTCCAAACGGATCAATCCTGCCGAGAACCGCAGGGGACTGACGTTCTGGGGTCAATGGACCTGCGCCATTACTCTGGTCAGCATGCTGCTCTGCTACCTGGTCGTACAGCGCTACGGTGACGTCCCCACCGAGTACCGCCTGCTGATCGTCCTCACGGTGCTGGGTTCGGTGCCGGCCTATGGCCTGCTGCGCGTGTACCACAAGCGCTTCGGCTACCTGACCGGCCTGGCCCACCTGCTGGCCGGCTGGCTGACCCTGCTCGCCGGCCTGCTGTTCATCGCCTACTTCAGCCAGAGCCTGGAGCGCTTCTCCTTCGAGATCATGCGTGAATGGGCGCTGCTGGGCTTCCTGGCCCAGGCCATCGCCTTCATCCCGCTGCGCTACTTCGCCCGTCTGCACTCGGAGAAACTGCGCAACGAGCGCGTTTCACTGATCATCGGTTCCGGCGAGAAAGCCCATGAGCTGGCCGAACGCCTGACCGCCAACAACCGCGTGCCGCTGGTCGGCCTGATCGCTTCCAGCGACGATGCCCATACTCAGGACGGCCGCTTCCCGATTCTCGGCAAGCTGCAGGAGCTGCGCGACATCACCGAGCAGCACGGCGTGCGCCGCGTGTACATCGCCCTGACCCTGGACGAGATCTCGCACATCGAGAAGCTCTATATCGACCTGTTGGACATGAGCGTGGACGTGGTCTGGGTACCGGACTTCGGCAGCATGCCGCTGCTCAACCAGTCGATCTCGCAGATCGAGCAACTGCCGGCCATCTACCTCAACGAGAGCCCGATCAGTTCGCACCCGGCGGCGGTCTTCAGCAAGGAGCTGATGGATCGCACCCTGGCCTTCCTCGCGCTGGTGGCTCTGAGCCCGGTGTTCATCATCGCGGCCATCGCCGTGAAGCTGTCCTCGCCCGGCCCGGTGTTCTTCCTGCAGCCGCGTCATGGCTGGAATGGTGGCGTGATCCTGGTGTGGAAATTCCGCTCGATGCGCATGCATGACGACCAGAAGGTCAAGCAGGCGACCCGTGAAGATCCGCGCATCACCCCGGTCGGTCGCTTCCTGCGGCGCACCTCGATCGACGAGCTGCCGCAACTGTTCAACGTACTGCGCGGCGAAATGTCCCTGGTCGGTCCGCGCCCGCATGCCGTGGCCCACAACAACTACTACAGCGACAAGATTCTCGCCTACATGGCCCGTCACCGTCTCAAGCCGGGTATCACCGGCCTGGCCCAGGTAACCGGTCATCGTGGTGAAACCGAAACCCTGGAAAAAATGCAGCAGCGTGTGGAGAAGGACCTGGCCTACATCAACAACTGGTCGTTGTGGCTGGACATCAAGATCCTGGTGAAAACGCCCTTCACCCTGTTCTCCCGCGACATTTATTGACCGCGCCCGTTTTGGCGCACGTAACGATTAACGCTCACTCAAGGAAAGTTTATCCATGAATATCACTGTCGTTGGAACCGGCTACGTCGGCCTCGTCACCGGCGCTTGCATTGCCGAGATGGGCAACACGGTTGTCTGCGTGGATGTCGATCCGAAAAAGATCGAGAACCTCAAGAAAGGCATCCTGCCGATTTACGAGCCGGGCCTGGAAACCGTGGTGGAAGAGAACTTCGAGGCCGGTCGCCTGTTGTTCACCACCGCGCTGCCAGAAGCCATGGAGCAGTCGGACATCATCTTCATCGCCGTCGGCACCCCTCCCGGTGAGGATGGCTCGGCGGACCTGCGCTACGTGCTGGAAGTGGCGCGCCAGATCGGCAGCCTGATGACCCGCCACACCACTGTGATCAACAAGTCCACCGTTCCGGTAGGTACCGCCGACCTGGTGCGCGCCGAGATCCTCGAGCAGCTCGAGCTGCGCGGCAAGGACATCAGCTTCGATGTGGTCTCCAACCCGGAATTCCTCAAGGAAGGTGCCGCGGTCGACGACTTCATGCACCCGGACCGCATCATCATCGGCACCGACAGCGAACGCGCCCGCCAGGTGATGAGCGAGCTGTACGCGCCGTTCATCCGTAACAACCCGCGCATCAAGTTCATGGGCGTGCGCGATGCGGAAATGACCAAGTACGCGGCCAACGCCATGCTGGCCACCAAGATCTCCTTCATGAACGAAATCGCCAGCCTGTGCGACCGCCTCGACGTGGACATCGAGAACGTGCGCCTGGGCATCGGCTCGGACCAGCGCATCGGCTACCACTTCATCTATGCCGGTTGCGGCTATGGCGGCTCGTGCTTCCCGAAAGACGTCAAGGCGCTGATCAGCATCGCTCACCAGAACGACTTCGAGCCCAAGCTGCTGCAGGCCGTCGAAGCGCGCAACGAGCAGCAGAAGCAGTCGCTGTTCAACAAGCTGGCCGCGCATTTCGAGGGTGACCTCAAGGGCCGCACCTTCGCCGTATGGGGCCTGGCGTTCAAGCCTGGCACCGACGACATGCGCGAAGCGCCGAGCGTGGTGCTGATCAACAGCCTGATCAACGCTGGAGCCAAGGTCAAAGCCTTCGACCCGATCGCCCGCGAAACCGCCGTGCGTGAGTTCCCCGAGCACTGGTTCAACGAAGGTCGCCTGCAGATCGTCGACGGCCAGTACGAAGCGGCCATCGATGCCGACGCGCTGGTGCTGGTCACCGAGTGGAAGCCGTTCCGCCGCCCGGACTTCAAGGCCCTGAAAAAGCTGCTCAAGCAACCGCTGATCATCGACGGCCGTAACCAGTACGACCTCAGCCAGGTGACCCGCGAAGGTTTCGACTACTACGGCATCGGCCGCAAGCAAGTGAACGGCTGAGACCCTTCCGACAGTGGACGTCATGGAACCTGAAGTCACCACCCCAGCCGCCCTCCGGACGCGCTTCTGCGCAGCCGGCAGGGCGGCATTGCGCAGCCCCGTATTGCGCAACATCGTCACCGTGGCGTCCGGAACGGCCGGTGCGCAAGTGATCACCCTGGCGCTGATGCCGGTGATCACTCGCCTCTACGGCCCCCAGGCGTATGGCGTGCTCGGGGTGTTCATGAGCCTGGCGTTCATGGTCATCCCGATTGCCGCCCTCACCTATCCCATCGCCATCGTATTGCCCAAGCGCGATGCCGATGCCCGTGGTCTGATTCGTCTCTCCCTGCTGATTGCCGCTGGTTTTGCCCTATTCGCCGCAGGCTTGATTGCCCTGTTTGGCGAAGCGCTGGCCGCCGCGGCTGGGGTGACGCAGATCACCCCTTTTCTGATGCTGCTGCCGCTGGTGCTGCTGGCCAGTGCTGCACTCGAAGTGACTCAGCAGTGGCTGATTCGCAAGCAATGCTACCGCCTCACTGCCGGTGTGGCGGTACAGCAGGCCCTGGCCCACAACGGCCTGCGTATCGGCGTCGGCCTGTTGCACGCCAGCCCCGCGGCGCTGCTGCTGAGCACGGCTGTCGGGCCGCTGCTGCATACCCTGATGCTCAACTGGTCGCTGCGCCGCAGCCCCCTCGCACGGGCCACCCAGGCGGCTGGCGAGGCGCCGCCGCTCGGTACTCGCGAACTCGCCGCGCGCTACCACGACTTTCCGCTCTACCGCGCCCCGCAGATGCTTATCAACGCCGTGTCGCAGAACCTGCCGACGCTGGTGCTCGCCGTGTTCTTCGGGCCGGTGGCCGCCGGTTTCTTCGCGCTGTGCAAGCAGGCGTTGAACGTGCCGACCCAACTGCTCGGCAAGTCCGTGGCAGATGTCTACTACCCGCGTATCAGCACAGCGGTGCACGAGCGCCAGCCGGTCGCCGCCATGCTGGCAAAGGCAACGGCAGCGCTGGCCCTGGTGGGCCTGCTGCCCTTCGCCCTGGTGTTCTGCTTTGGCCCGCAGCTGTTCGCGCTGGTATTCGGCGAGCAATGGGCAGTGGCCGGTGAGTACGCGCGCTGGCTGGCCCTGGCCGAATACATGATTTTCGTCAGCCGGCCCTGCGCAGTGGCGGTGCCCGCCCTTGCCCTGCAGGGCCAATTTCTCGTCTTTGAAGTGCTCAGCACCGTGCTGCGCATCGCTGCCCTGATGGCTGGCGCGCTGTTCCTGCAACAAGCCGGGCAGACCGTCATGGCGTTCGCTGCGGCGAGCATCCTGATTTACCTGAGTCTGATTGCCAGCGTGCTGTTCGCCGCACGCCGCTGGCATGCCACGGCGGATCGGCAGATGCCCCGTGACCGTTCCTAACCCTTTTCATCAGAGACTGGCTTCGATCCTATGACAGCACCATTGCCCACTATCGTCGTCATCGGCTACAACCGGCCGAAAAGCCTCAGCCGCCTGCTCGGCTCGTTGCTCACGGCGCGCTATCCCGAGGGCGACATTCGCCTGGTTATCAGCCTCGACAACTCCGGCAACCCGCAGCCGCGCCAGGTTGCCGAGGCCTTCGACTGGCCCCACGGCGAGAAGCGCATCATCGCCCACCCGCAGCGCCTGGGGCTGCGCCAGCACGTACTGAGCTGTGGCGACCTGACCGAGCAATACGGCGACGTGATCATCCTGGAAGACGACCTGTTCGTTTCACCGTTCTTCTACGACTACACCAGCAAGGCCCTGCAGGCCTATGCCGATGACGCCGGCGTGGCTGGTATCAGTCTGTACAGCGTGCAGTTCAACCAGACCGTCGACCTGCCTTTCATGCCGATCGACGATGGCGACTCCCACGTGCATTTCATCCAGATGGCCGCGTCCTGGGGCCAGGCCTGGTCGCGCCGGCACTGGCAGGGTTTTCGCCAGTGGCTGGAAAGCAATGGCACCGACATCAGCCATATCGAGGGCATCCCGGCGGACATTCGCGGCTGGCCGGAGTCCTCATGGCTCAAGCTGTACACCGCCTACATCATTTCGAAGGATCTGTACTTCGTGTACCCGTTCCGCTCGCTGACCACCAACTTCGGCGACCCGGGACAGCACTTCAACATCGCCTCTTCACGCTTCCAGGTGCCGATCCAGCAGCAGCCGGTCGACTATAGGTTCGCCCGCCGCGAGGACAGCCTGTCGGTCTACGACGCCTATTGCGAGCTGCTGCCATCGTGTTTCAAGCGCCGCAATCCGCTGCTCGCCGATTACGACTTCACGGTCAATCTGTACGGCAGCAAGACCTGCAAAGGCCTGCAATTGACCCGTACCGAGGCCCGTGGCCTGCACAATTTCAGCCTTTCCATGAAGCCCATGGAACTGAGCATCCTGCACAACATCGAAGGTGAGGGCCTAGCCCTGATCGACTCCGCCGACCTTGTCAGCGACAGCAAATCGCAACAGAAGGCGCAGTACGACATCTACCGTTTCTTTTACAAGTTTCCGTCGGTGCGGATCATTTTTCTCGGCGTTATGGAACGCCTGCAATTGCTGCTCAAACGCGCCTGATCCACCGACCGCGCGCAGCGATTTGGCTACAGCTCTCTAATCAATTGGACATCGCAGGTATCGCAATGGAACAGAAAAAAGCACTCATCACCGGTATCACAGGTCAGGACGGCTCCTACCTGGCCGAGTTCCTGCTGGAGAAGGGTTACCAGGTGCATGGCATCAAGCGCCGCGCATCGTCTTTCAACACCCAGCGCGTGGATCACATCTACCAGGATCCGCACGTCGACAACCAGAACTTCATCCTCCACTACGGCGACCTCAACGACTCGTCGAACCTGACCCGCATCATCCAGGAAGTGCAGCCTGACGAGGTCTACAACCTCGGCGCACAATCCCACGTAGCGGTCAGCTTCGAAGCGCCGGAATACACCGCAGACGTCGATGCCATGGGTACCCTGCGCATCCTCGAGGCCATCCGCCTGCTGGGCCTGGAAAAGAAAACCCGTTTCTACCAGGCCTCCACCTCCGAGCTGTACGGCCTGGTGCAGGAAACCCCGCAGAAGGAAACCACCCCCTTCTACCCGCGCTCGCCCTACGCGGTCGCCAAGCTGTACGCCTACTGGATCACGGTCAACTACCGCGAAGCCTATGGGATGTACGCCTGCAACGGCATCCTCTTCAACCACGAGTCGCCGCGCCGTGGCGAAACCTTCGTGACCCGCAAGATCACCCGCGGCCTGGCCAACATCGCCCAGGGCCTGGAGCCTTGCCTGTACATGGGTAACATCGACTCGCTGCGCGACTGGGGCCACGCCAAGGACTACGTGCGCATGCAGTGGATGATGCTGCAGCAGGAGCAACCGGACGATTTCGTGATCGCCACCGGCGTGCAGTACTCGGTGCGTGAGTTCATCACCTGGTCGGCGGCCGAGCTGGGTGTGCACCTGCGCTTCGAAGGCAGCGGCGTGGACGAGCAAGGCATCGTCGAACGCATCGACGGTGACAAGGCCCCGGCCCTCAAGGTCGGCGACGTGATCGTGCGCATCGACCCACGCTACTTCCGTCCTGCCGAAGTGGAAACCCTGCTGGGCGATCCGACCAAGGCCAAGACCAAGCTGGGCTGGACGCCGGAAATCACCGTACAGGAGATGTGCGCCGAGATGGTTCGTGAAGACCTCAAGGTCGCCCAGCGTCATGCCCTGCTCAAGGAACATGGCCACGACATGCCGGTCTCCGTGGAGAACTGAGCATGAACGCGCTTCTTGATCAGCGCATCTTCGTCGCCGGCCATCGTGGGATGGTCGGTTCGGCGATCGTGCGCCACCTGCAGAGCCAGGGCTACCAGAGCATCGTCACGGCGCCACGCGAAAGCGTGGACCTGGTCGATGCTGCCAGCGTGAAGCGTTTCTTCGCCGAGCAGCGCATCGACCAGGTTTACCTGGCCGCGGCAAAGGTCGGCGGCATCCACGCCAACAACCAGTACCCGGCCGACTTCATCTATCAGAACCTGATGATCGAGGCCAACGTCATCAACGCCGCCCACGAAGCTGGCGTGCAGAAGCTGCTGTCACTGGGCAGCTCGTGCATCTATCCGAAACATGCCGAGCAGCCGATGCGTGAAGAAGCGCTGCTGACCGGCGTGCTGGAGCCGACCAACGAGCCCTACGCGATCGCCAAGATCGCCGGCATCAAGCTGTGCGAAAGCTACAACCGCCAGCATGGCCGCGACTACCGCAGCGTGATGCCGACCAACCTGTACGGCCCGCACGACAACTACCACCCGGAAAACAGCCACGTCATCCCTGCCCTGCTGCGCCGCTTCCATGAAGCGACCCTGCGTGGCGACGATGAAGTGGTGATCTGGGGTAGCGGCACGCCGATGCGCGAGTTCCTGCACGTCGACGACATGGCCGCGGCCAGCGTCCACGTGATGAATCTGGATGAAGCCACGTACCAGGCGCACACCCAGCCGATGCTCTCGCACATCAACGTCGGCACCGGCCAGGACTGCACCATTCGCGAGCTGGCGGAAACCATCGCGCGGGTCACCGAGTTCCAGGGCCGCCTGAGCTTCGACAGCAGCAAGCCCGATGGCACGCCACGCAAGCTGATGGACGTTTCGCGCCTGGCCAAGCTTGGCTGGACGGCGAGCATCGACCTGGAAACCGGTCTGCGTGACGCCTATCGCTGGTTCGTCGAGCACATCGACGATGTGCGCAGCTGACATGTTCCTGCCGGCCGATACCTTCAAGACCGTGGTCGCCGGCACGCCGCTGGTGTCCATCGATCTGCTGGTACGCAACCTGCAGGGTGAGTTGTTGCTGGGCGAGCGCCTCAACCGCCCCGCCCAGGGCAGCTGGTTCGCCCCGGGCGGGCGCATCCTGAAGAACGAACCGCTGGACACGGCGTTCGCCCGGCTGACCCAGGAGGAACTGGGCCAGCCGTTCCAGCGTGACCAGGCCAGGCTGCTCGGTGTGTACGAACACTTCTACACCGACAGCGTGTTCGGCGAGGCGCCGGATACCCACTATGTGGTCATCGCCTATGCACTGGAACTGGGCGCGCAACAGAACCTGCAGCCGCCAAGCGTGCAACACGGTCGCTACCGCTGGTGGCTGATCGAGGAGATGCGCGACGAACCGCGCATCCATAGCAATACTCGCGACTATCTGCAGGCGCTCTACTAGATACCTCGCAAGCCACGCCTACGCGGCGGCGCTGCGAGCCACGACAATTTCGATATGGGAAGGCGAGCTTGTTCAAGCAACTCCTGGCATACCGCAATCTGCTGCTGATCTTGTTTGTCCTGAACTCGGCCTGTTTCTTTCTGACCGACGACAAGAAGGCTGGCATACCCTACCTGCGCGAGCTGTGGCTGCTCGGCATTCTGGGCAGCTCGGCGGCGCTGTTCCTGGTCTGGAAGCGCATCTACCAGTCCAAGACCAGCCTGTGGATCATCTTCATGGGCGTGGTACTGCCGGTGGTCTCGGCAATCATGGCCGAACTCAATTTCGACCAGCCGTTCCTCTACGGCCTGCTCGAAGAGCGGCGCAGCTTCGCCTACCTGGTGTTCTTCCCGGCACTGTTCCTGATGATCAAGACGGCGCCCACCCAGAAGCACCTGGAAACCTTCTTCCTGTACTCGGGCCTGGCCTGCGCCTTCGTCGGCTACTGCTACTACTTCGGGATCATCCCGGAGAACACCAACGTGTCCTTCACGGTGGACGCCAAGGATGCCGGCGACGTGCTGCTGCGCCCCAATCGCTTCCGCATCGGCTCGAGCTACGTGACCCTTTGTGCGTTCATGCTGATGTACAGCATGAAGGATCGCATCTCGCTGCCCAAGGTCTGCACCCTGCTGTTCTTCGCCTCCTACCTGTGGCTGGTACTGCAAACCCGGCAGACCATGATCATCTGGTGCCTGGCCGGTCTGTGGATCTTCCGCGACCGCATCGATTCGCTGCTCAAGCTGGGTCTGTTGGCCGCCACCATCCTGGTGACCTCGTTCTTCATCTTCCCGGACTTCTACTACGCCCAGTTCGACAAGTTCCAGGCGCTGCTCGACGAGGCCACCACCGGCCCCGGCGTGCGCGACACCACCACGGCGATCATCATCGGCGCGGTGGCCGACAACATGTACATCGGCATGGGCTCGCTGTCGCTGCAGTGGAAAGGCGGTTTCAGCACGCTCTACAACCCGCACTTCTACCTGTCGGACGTGGGTATCTTCGGCGTGTACTACCGCTACGGTTTCCTCACCCCGCTGATCGCGCTGATCTTTTACGTCGGCTACCTGCGCATCATGAAACGCTGCCCGAACAAGGGCCCGCTGCTCAGCGCTTTCCAGCTGGTGTTCTGGTTCCAGATGCTCAACATGTTCCTGTCCAACTCCCTGATGTACGGCGGCGATGTCCTGGGCATCGGCGCCGCCTGCTTCCTGTACTACTCCCGCGCCTATGCCGCGCAAGCTTCCCCGACTCGTGAGATCAGAGGCACACGCCATGACCCAATTCAGTATCGTAACCATCAACTGGAATAACCTGGCAGGTCTCAAGCAGACCTACCAGAGTGTGGCCGCCCAGACCTACCGCAACTTTCGCTGGATAGTGGTCGACGGCGCCTCCACCGACGGCGGCGCCGAGTGGCTGGCGACCATCGACGAGCCCTACGCCGAGATCACCAGCGAGCGCGACAAGGGCCTCTACGACGCCATGAACAAGGGCCTGATCAAGGGCTCGGCGACCGAGGGCTACACCCTGTTCCTCAACAGCGGCGACTTCTTCTACGACGAGCATGTGCTGCAGAAGGTTGCCGATGCCATCGAACAGGCGCCTGGCAAACCGCGCTACGTGTACGGCGACTACTACCTGCAGAACGCCGAGGGTCGCCTCACCCCGCAGAAGGCCAAGAAGATCGAGCACCTGGTATTGGGCATGCCGTCGAGCCACCAGGCCATGTATTTCGAAAACGAGCGGCTGCGCAACGTGCGCTTTCGCGACGATTTCAAGCTCTCGGCCGACTACTGCATGATCGTCGAATTCCTCCAGGGCCAGGATCATCAGCGTGACGTGCTGAAGATCGACTCGCCGCTGTGCATCTTCGACACCACCGGGGTTTCCACCAGCCGCCGCTTCGATGCGCTGAAGGAAGACATGCGCATTCGTCGGGAGGTCATGAAACTATCGCCGTTGCACAGTATCTCTTTGTATGTCCTGCACTACGTGCACACCCACAGCAAATTGCTGAAAGCGGCTTTGGGCAAATGAATCGTGAGCAACAACCGTCGTTGCCTGTCCGTAACACGCGCCAGTGGCGCAAAGAGGTGTTGATGAAGGCTTTTGACATCGAATTCTATGCTGGCCCCAAGGATCGTCTGATTGACGACCTGGTTGCGCACAGCACTGAAAAATACAGCTATATCGTGACGCCCAACATCAACCATGTGGTGCAGCTGGAAACCGACCGTGACCTCAAGCGCGCCTATGCAGTGGCTCGCCATCGCATCTGCGACAGCCGCGTGCTGCTGCCGCTGCTGCGCATGCTCAGGGTGCCGGTGGAGGATGCCATTCCAGGCAGCACGCTGACTGCCGAGCTGATCGATATCGCCGAGGAACGCGCCTGGGACGTGACCATCATCGGCTGCGAAGACGACGACATCGCACGTCTGCGCGAACGCTTCCCGCATATCACCTTCCACCACCACAACCCACCGATGGGCTTCATCAACAGTGAGGAAGCGATTCAGGCCTGCCTGTCCTTCGTCATCGAGCATCCGTCCAATCTGGTGGTGCTGTCGGTCGGCTGCCCGCGCCAGGAGATTCTCGCGCACAAGATTTTCGAAACCGATCAGGCCGTGGGCATCGGCCTGTGCGTGGGCGCCTCGATCAACTTCCTGTCCGGCAAGCTGCGTCGCGCCCCGCTGTGGATGCAACGCTACTCGCTGGAATGGCTGCACCGTGCATTTACCGAACCTCGCCGCCTGGTGGGCCGTTACGCGCGTGACGCGTTCCTGATCCTGCCGATCCTGCTCAGGGAATTCAAACTCCGGCAATCACTCTTCATGGGAGGAGCTCCACGATGATTCCTGTCATTCTTTCCGGCGGTAACGGCTCGCGCCTGTGGCCGCTGTCGCGCCAACTCAACCCCAAGCAGTTCCTGCCGATCGCCGATGACTCGCTGTCCATGCTGCAGGCGACCATTCGCCGCCTGGAGGGCCTCGAGGTCAGCCCGCCGTGCCTGATCTGCAACGAGGAGCACCGCTTCCTCGCCGCCGAACAGCTGCGCACCTTGGGCATCGATAACGCCAGCATCCTGCTCGAGCCGGTGGGCCGTAACACGGCGCCCGCCGTCGCATTGGCCGCGATCAAGGCGCTGGAAAAGGAACACGACCCAGTGCTGCTGATCCTCGCTGCCGACCACCTGATCAAGGATGTCGCTGCCTTCCACCGCGCCGTAGAAACCGCCCTGCCCTTCGCCCAGGCCGGCAAGCTGGTGACCTTCGGCATCGTGCCGAGCCATGCCGAAACCGGCTACGGCTACCTGCAGAAGGGTGAGGCTGCGGGTACAGGTGGCTTTACCGTCAAACAGTTCGTCGAGAAACCCGACAGCGCAACCGCCGAGCGTTATCTGGCCTCCGGAGAGCACTTCTGGAACAGCGGCATGTTCATGTTCCGCGCCAGCCGTTACCTCGAAGAGCTGCAACGCTGGCAGCCGGAAATGCTCGACGCCTGCCGCCGCGCCAGCGCGCAGAGCGAAGAAGACATGCACTTCGTGCGCATCGGCAAGGAGGCCTTCGCCGCCTGCCCGGAAGACTCCATCGACTATGCGGTGATGGAAAAGACCGAAGACGCCGTGATGGTGCCCCTGGACGCCGGCTGGAGCGACATCGGTTCGTGGTCCGCGCTGTGGGACGTCAGTGACAAGGACGCCGACGGCAACGTGCACAAGGGTGACGTGCTCAGCCACGATAGCCGCAACAACTACGTGCACGCCGACTACCGCCTGGTGACCACCGTGGGCGTCGAGGATCTGATCATCGTCGAGACCAAGGACACCATCATGGTCGCCCACAAGGACAAGGCCCAGGAGGTCAAGCGCATCGTCGAGCAGCTCAAGCGCGAGGAGCGTTGCGAGCACCTCAACAATCGCGAAGTGTATCGTCCGTGGGGCATGTACGACTCCATCGATCAGGGCGCACGCTACCAAGTCAAGCGCATCACCGTGAAGCCGGGCGCCAAGCTGTCGGTGCAGATGCACCACCACCGCGCCGAGCACTGGATCGTGGTCAGCGGCACTGCCCAGGTGACCAATGGCGACGAGACCTACATGGTCACCGAAAACCAGTCGACCTACATTCCGATTGGCCAGATCCATGCCCTGGAGAATCCCGGTATGATCCCGCTCGAATTGATCGAGGTGCAATCGGGCACTTACCTGGGCGAAGACGATATCATTCGCTTTTCCGACAATTATGGCCGCGTCAAGGAACTCAAGGTTTCCGCAGCCTGATAACCGGCCGGGGGCGGCGCTTCGTGCGTCCGTCCCCGGTCATCATCGTCGGGGCTCATCCGAGCCTCACCACGCGGTGGTGCGCCACCAATCCCATGGCACTGCCAGTTCACGATCGATGGGGCAAGGACTGCCTTTAATCTCGCTGCAAAACGGACTTTTACAAGAACAAGCAAAGCGCGCCGCCACGTGAACGAACCCCCGGATGATTTTCCCAACTTTCCGACAACGAGGCTCGCCCGTGAAAACTTCTCAACTCTTGTACGACCCGGTCATTCACAACCTGAAGTTGCTGGAAGAACATGATGTGACGCCCCTGCTCAATGAGCTGAGCGCCCCGAAGAAACCGACTATCGTCGGCTTCCTCAACCAGCATGGTTACAACCTCATCCAGCAGGATGAACGTGCCCGCCGTCACTTCCTGCAGGTCAACTACCTGCTGCGTGACGGTATCGGCATCAAGCTGGCCTGTGCGCTCAATGGTCTGGAGCCTGGTGCCAACCTCAATGGCACCGATTTCATCCCCGCGCTGATCGAACACGCGCTGCACAGCGAGCGTGGAGAGCAGTATCAGCTTTTCGCCATGGGCACCTGCGAACCCTGGACCAGCCAGGGCGCCAGCGCTTTGTTCAGCGGCCGCAGCTTCCATGCCATCGATGGCTTCCAGCCCCTGGAGGATTACCTGCAATTCGTCCAGCAGCACCTGGAGCCAGGCAAGATTCCCCTGATCGTGATGGGCATGGGCATGCCGCGCCAGGAAGAGGTAGCCGTCAGGCTGCAGCGCCAGCTGGGCCGTCCGGCGCTGATGATCTGCGGCGGCGCGATCCTCGACTTTGCCGCCCAGCGCTTCAACCGTGCCCCGGCGGCGATCCGCAAGATCGGCATGGAGTGGGCCTACCGTCTGCTGATGGAGCCGCGCCGGCTGTTCGCCCGCTACGTCATCGGCATTCCGCAGTTCTTCTACTACATCGTGCGCAATGGCCGTGACGGCAACGTCGACGTCAGCGAGCAAGGCGCCTACAACCGCAAATCCTGAGGTCGACCGCAGGAACTAAAACGCCCGGACGAGTGATCGCCCGGGCGGTTTTTGTGCTTCGCGGAGTTTCAGAAAAGTTAGCCTTGGCACTGGACTGGCAAGTAAATGGTCGTTGCCGATGGCTTGGCACTTTCCGTTATCCCGCCGCCTGGCCGGATGGGTTTCGCCCCTTTCGGGCGCCTCACCTTGATTCGCTTCGCTCACCCTTCGGGCCAGCCTGTGGCTGTTACTGCGCTTCGCTACGTTTCTTTGCTTGTGCAAAGAAAGTAAGCAAAGAAACACACCCCTACATACGGGCTAGGCGCCCCCGCCCTGCTGCGCCGGGATTCCCTCGCTCCATCACCACTTCAGGGGCACGCTGCGAAGGGCTATCCCTGCTTAGGCGGCCCCGGCCATCGCAGCTCTCGCGACATCCATGTCGCTCATGGCTACCCGCCCGGCCCTTTACGTGGCGATTCCACTCGGCCTCCTGAGGGGGCTTGTGCGTCATCTGTTCGATCGCAGCTCAAGAGCAAAAGCAAAAACAGACCCCGCCGAGCTTGAGCCCGTGGAAATCTTGCAGGCTCGCGCTCCGGTCCCGTCAGGAGGCCGAGTGGAGGTGGTGCGTAGGGGGACGAGCCGCATGGACGCGGCGAGAGGCTTAATGGGCCAGGGATGGCCCATGTAAGCCGGCCCCCGGAGCGGCGCCGGAGCGAGGGGAGTTTCGCGCAGCGAAACCCGGATGTCGGGGTGCCCTTCTTTGGCACACCTTTCTTGGGCAAGCAAGAAAGGTGTGGCGCCCGTAAGGGGCGCAACCCAAAGGTTCAGCAGACGCGGTAATGGATAGTGCGAAGCCAGTAAGTGATACGCACACAAACTTGCCAGTCCGGTATCAACCAGGCGCTTCCCAACAGAGCGAAGAACCTTTATCTGGCACGCTGGAAAAGGCGAGGCAGCGGAGGCTGCATCGCCCTTGCCCGTTTAACGCCCTGCTGCCACCGCAACCGGCTTCTCGCTGCGTACGTTGCGGCCCTGCTCGATCAGCGCGAACACCTCGTTCCACATGGCCTGGGTGCGGCCCTTCAGCTCGGCAGAATGGGCGTTCAGGCGCGCGGACAGCGCCTGCATCTGCACCGGATCGGTAAGGTTGTCGAGCGCGCGATTGAGCTCTTCATCGCTCAGGTTGATGTTCAGCACGCCTTCGGAGAAACCGTAGTCGGCGAACAGCATCTGGTACTTGTGGCTCCAGCCGGTGGCCAGCGACGGCACACCCTGGGACAGCGCACTGACCAGGCCGTGGAAGCGGCTGCCCAGGGTACCGCGGCAGGCGCCGAGGATGCCCTTGATGGCCAGCGGGTCGGTCTCGCGCAGGATCGGCAGGCCGCCTACCGCCTTGGAAACCTGTTCGGCCAGGCGCGCATCGCCCTCGCCTTCGTGGATCAGCAGGAACGGTTTGGCGCCACGCTCTACCAGTGCCTTAGCAGCACGCTCCAGGAACGGTGCATAGCCCTTGGCGATGCTGTCGTCGGTCTTGTCGAGCATGCGGCAGTTGGGCACCAGGCAGATCTGATGGATTTCAGGATCGAAATAGTCCGGCACCGGCCCGGACATCAGGTTGGTGAAGTCCGGAGCGATCTTGATGTTGTCGCGCTCGCCGACGATCTCGGTGAGGTAGTCGTAGGAGATCTGCTCGCGGGCGAAGATCAGGTCGCAATTGTCGACGAACGCCTTCACCGCTTCACGGCTGCGCGGGTCGCGGAACGGCCCGAACGCCTGGGGCAGCAGAATCACCTTGGAACCCTGCTTCTTCCAGCGCTTGCTGGAACGTGCCAGCTCCTCCGACAGGTCCGGGCCCCACTGGTCGCTGTAGGCGAAGCCGGCAGCGTCCAGCACCACGTTGATTTCCTTGTCGAGCACGATGCCGTACTGCTCGCGGATACCGGCCGGTACCACCGCCGCCAGGTCACCGAACGGGATACCTTTGCGCCACAACCAGGCCTTCTGGTACAGCCCCAGGGACGCACGGTTGAAATAAGGATAAGGGCTCTTGGCCCGACCGGGTTCCATCACCACCTTGGCAGCCGGCAGGTTCTTGCGCACTTGCTGCAGGGCGGCATGCAGCATCAGGGCAGCCCCCTTGTTGACGAAACCGGCCTTGCGAATCTCGACGTACATATCACCTTCTCCTGAATTCACGAATCAACTGGGGCACGCTAATGAACACGTGCAGGCAAATACTCTTGGTCATCATGATGAACAGCGGCCGTGTCTTGCGTGACAGCAGCAAGCTCACGTAGCCGGCGATGGAATAGGAAATCAGCGTCGCCCAGGCCGAGCCGACCACACCGTGGCTCTGGATGAGGTAGTAATTGAGCACGATGTTGCTCAGCGCGCCGAGGCCCTGGGTGACCAGGGAAAAGATGAAGGCCTCCTCGATGATGATCCACTTGCTGAACAGCGCGCGCATGAACACGAAGGTCGCGGCGAAGATGTGGATCGCCAGCACCGGGCCGGCATCGACGTACTGGGCACCGTAGAGCACATGCACGATCCAGTCGGAGAGGAAGAACACCACCACGGCCAGGGAGAAGGCCATGAAGAACAACACGTCCAGTGCCACCTGCATGAAGCGGTTGTAGCCGGCGGTGTCGCTCTTGTGCAGGTCGATCATCTTCGGGAAGACCGACGCCATGAGAATGGTCGGGATCAGGTACCAGGCCTCGGACAGCCGCGACGCCGCCGAATACACCCCCACGGCGTACTCGCCGAGCATGTACTGCAGCATGATCTGGTCGACCTTGAGGTAGATCACCGCCGACAGCGAGCCCAGGAAGATGAGGAAGCTCTTCTTGAGCAGCGTCTTGCCCAATGGCCAGGAAAAGTCGAAGCGGAAATCGCGCTTGAGCATCACCGCGTAGCAGACCAGGATCGCCGAGGTGACCATCACCACCACCACATGGGCCAGCGCGATATACACCAGGCCGGCACCGGCGATGGCCAGGATCATCTTCAAGCCGTTGCCACCGAGCTGGCCAACGAAACCGGCCACCGCCGCGTACTTGGCCTGCACCCGCGCCTGGAACCAGTCGATGAGCATTTCGAACGGGGTGAAGAACAGCGCCAGAGCAGTGAACAGCAGCACCAGGAAGTTCTGGTCGTTACCAAACAGGTAGGTGCTCATCATGATCGCGAAGGCGATCACCGAGCAGCCAACCTTGATCACGAATACCGTGGAGAGGATCTGGTCTTCGTTGTCCGGGTTGCTGCGCAGTTCCTTGACCACCAGGCCGGTGAGCCCCAGGTGCACGACGATACTGAGCAAGCCCAGCAGCGCCAGCGCGTAGTTCAGGTAACCGAAATCCTCGGGGCCCAGGTAGCGCGCCAGCACCACGGTGGTGGCCAGGCCAATGGCCAGCATGAGGAATTTCTCGGCCAGCATCCAGCCGGAATTGAGGAGGTACTTCATGCCCTCCTGGACACGCGAGGCACTCATCGAGCGGGCGACTCCAGGCGCATATAGCTGCGGGCTTCCTCCAGCGAGAGCTTCTGCGAATACGGCACCAGACCGGTGTCGGCGGCATAGCCTAGGGAAATGAACATGACGATGCGCTCGTCCGGGTCGAGCTTGAGCAGCTTGGCCGCGGCCTCTTCACGTTCGGGAATGTCCGGCCAGTTGATCGAGCAGGACGACACACCCTGGGTCTCCAGGGCGAACATGAAGGACATTGCCGCCAGCGCGCCGTCGATATAGATCACATGACGATCACGCACGTGCGGGTAGGCACGCAGGCGGCCGACCACGGCGACGATGGCCGGGAAGTTGTGATCGAAGCCGGCTACGCCCATGGGCAGGCGCGAAGCCTGGGCCACCGAGGCGGGATCATCGAACACCACGAAGCGATAAGGCTGGCGGTTACAGGCACTGGGCGACTGCACGGCCACTGCCACGGCCTTGTCGATCACCTCGCGCGGTACCGGACGGTCCTGCTGATACCAGCGCACCGAGCGGCGCTTCATGGCCAGCTGGCGCATGGCGGTGTAGTCGACGCTGGGCACGCTCATGTCGGCCGCGAACGGCACGCGCTCGGCATCCGGGTGGCGCAGGCTCTCCGGCGAGCCGCTGGGGCGTTCGAAACGGGCGAACTTTTCGCGGGCACGATTGAGCACCGGGTGGTCGCCGGTAACGGCGAAGTATTCGGCGAGTACATCGTGGGCCCAGCTGACCTCGTCGCGATCCACGTTGCCGTTGAGCGAAGCGATGTAGCTGTCGACCGTATCGTTGATGTAGTCGAGGGCGAACACCTGGCGCCGCGGCTGCATGATCAGGCCCTTCTCGATGCGGTGCACGGCGCGACGCAGGAAGTAGTTCACCGGCTCGGCGCCAGAGAGGTTCTGCTCGTGCTGCAGGTGACCGACCACTACCGCGTAAGCTTCACGGTCGAACGCCGAGGAGAAGAACGAGTAATGAAAACGCCGCAACATGGCCGAGCGCGACAACGCCCGAACCCAGCCCATGGCAAGTCTCTTCTGCAAGGCCTTGAGGTTATCGATACTGTCCCGAGGCAAGACCTTCTTGAGGGAATCCTTCAACATTTTCATAGGCTGTGTTTACCGTTCAATGGTTAATATCTCCCCCACAATCACCGTAACGGTACGGCGACACTCAGTTGATGGACGCTGGCAGTTATCAGCCCAACCGCACGCATCTGCACGCCAGCGAATGCTCGTCGAGGCAGCGCAGACAGCAGCATCCCTTCCTTTGGCAACCCACCGCATCGCACCTGCTCTCGGCATCGAGCGCAGGCTGAAAAACGGCATCTGGTGCTGCAACGGTTGGACATCCAACCCGGTGTATCACGGGGCTTGGAGGCGGCTTTCTGGGGTGCCGCTATTCGTTGTCAGGGTTTAGGACTACGGAGCAACGCTTTGATTCCGCATCGGCATGCTTTGCGTGAAAAAAGTTGCCGCAGCGCCGCTTCGCTGCGCAGTAACGCGCTGGCGCCAGGCCCCAGAGCGGCTCCCGGGAACCCCGACGGCGCCGGCCCCAGCCATCAGCCGCGCGCGGGCAGCAGGTCGTCCAGGGTCTGGCTCAGCTCGCGCAAGGAGAATGGCTTAGCGATGTGCCTGAGCGGCGCAACCGAAGCTGGCGGCCCGACATCGGCAGGCGCGACGACCAGCAGCACGGACAACGCGGGCCGCTGCACCAGTGCCGCGGCTGCCAACTGCGCGCCGCTGCCCCCCGGCAGGCTGACGTCGGCAATCAACAGGTCGAATGCCTCGCGGCCCAGCAGGTCGAGCGCCGCATGCGGGTCGGCGGCGTTGACCAGCTCATCGCCACGCTTGCCCGCCACCTCACCGACCAGCAGGCATACCGATGAATCGCTCACCACCAGCAGGATGCGCGATTGCGCGCGTGGCGCCTCGCCCGGCTCCTGCCAGGCGGCGCCGCCAGGTTCGTCGACGATGGGCAGATAGAGACGCACCGTGGTGCCGATCGCCGGCTCGCTGTGAATCGTCACCTGCCCGCCACTCTGGCGCGCGAAGCCATGCACCATGGACAGCCCCAGGCCGCTGCCCTGGCCGATCGATTTGGTGGTGAAGAACGGATCGAAGACCCGCTCCAGGGTTGCATCATTCATACCGCGGCCGGTATCCGACAATGCAATCAGCAGGTAACGGCCCGGCTGCAGGTCCGGCAAGGCCGCCCGATTCTCCGCCAGCAGGTCGACGAGCGATGTATGCAGGCCGATCTGGCCGCCCTCGGGCATGGCGTCACGGGCATTGATGGCCAGGTTGAGAATGGCGCTTTCCAGCTGCCGGGTATCGGCCAGCACCCGCACGCTTGCGTGCCGATAATCGCCGCGCAATTCGATGCGCTCGCCTATCGACCGTCTGATCAGCCCCTCCAGTGACGCCAGCAGCGGCCCCATTTCATTAGGCTGCGCCACCAGGGGCTGGCGATGGGAAAATGTCAGCAAGCGCTGGGTCAGGGCGGCGGCGCGGTCGGCGGAAATGCTCGCCGCCTCGATGAAACGCGGCAAGTCATCGAAACGCCCGGATAGGACGTGGCGTTTCATGATATCCAGGGCGCCGATAACCCCCGTGAGCATATTGTTGAAGTCATGGGCGACGCCGTCGATCACCGATTCGACCGCATCCATACGCTGGCTTTGCTGCAGCGCCAACTCCTCTTCACGCGAGCGCAGCTCGGCGCTCTTGGCAGGCGTGCGGTCGAGCAAGGTCAGCAGCGAGCTGCACAGCGAGCGCGACGTGAATGGCCGCTCCACCACCAGGGTTCTGCGCCGTCCAGCCAGCGGCGAAAGCCGTCCGGGGCTGGCTGCGCCCAATAGCAGGATGGGAACGCTGGATTGCACCAGCCTTGTGCGCAGCGCTTGGCACTGACCATCGAGCGCCTGCTCGGCGAGCAGCAGGGCATCGACGCCCTCGGCCAGCGCGGCAAGGGTATCTGCAAGACTCTCGCAGGGCTGGCAGGTGGCGCCCAGAGGCGCGAGTAGCGTTACCAGTTGAGGGAATTCATCGCTGCAGATCAGGATGTGCACGGCGGACGCCCTCGGGTCTCGACAACCGGGTGCCAATGCAGCACGTCACAAGCCTGGGGTGCCGTCCGCCCACAGCAGACCAGATACGCGGCATTGCCCCTATTCAACACAGACATCGAAATCGACAGCTCGGCATTGACCGATGTCCGTCCTGCACCTTCATCCATGGAATTCCGCTCTCGCTACATCGATTTGCCAGGGCGCATTGCAACGTGCCGGTGGCTGCCCAGCGTTCGACCGTTAGGGCCTCGGGGCGTTCCGCTGGTAAGAGACAGGACAGCAGGACACTGCAGCAGCGTGCAGATGTGATGGGGCAGTGCGCGATCAGCCCGGCCCGATCAGTTCCTTGACCTTGGCGATGACCTGATTGATATCGAAGGGCTTGTCGAACACCGCGGCGAACAGCTCGGGGCTGGCGCGCCCGACGCTACCCTGGGCGCCGCTCATGAGAAGGATCGGCAGCTCGGCCGAGCCAGGCCTGGCCCGAATGGCACGGGCGAATTCCAGACCATCCATGACCGGCATCATGAAATCGGTGATCACCAGTTCGGGGCGCTCGCGATCGAGCACCTCGAGGCCGCGGCGACCATTGCTGGCCTTGACCACCATGTAGCCTTCATCTTCCATGGCATAGCCGAGAATATCTGCAATAAGGTATTCATCGTCGACTATCAGGATGGTTGTCATAGTTTATCGGCTCGGTCAGGCACACATGGCTCAGGCGTCCTGCGCAGGGACGGCATTGCCTGACAGCGCACCAGCCGCATGTCTAAAGGCCTTGCTGAGTTCAATACCATGATCACTGATGACCACTTCCAGAAGCGAGGGATCGTAACGGCTGTCCCTCATCTTAAGTATGGACAGCAGACGCTTTAGTTCAGCGTCTTTTTCCACGAAACGCATCAGGATCAGGTTGTCGACGATGCTCGACAGCTCCGGGGCCGGCGCATTGATTTCGGCGGCGAACAGATCACGCATTTCCCAGGTGGCAAACACCGTGACGCCCATGGCGCGCAATTGGCTCATCAGCGCACTGAAGAATTCGATCAGTCGCGTACTACCCGTTGCCACGCGAGCCATGCCGCCCAGGCTGTCGATATGCAGGCGCTTGATGCCCTTCTCCCGCACCGCCTTGATGACCCGCGCACCCAGGCCATCGAGCAGACCTTCGGTGGTGGGCTGCCACATGATGTGCAGCGCACCGTTTGCTTCCATGGCTTCAAAGTCCAGCCCGAGGGCCTGTGCCTTGAGACGCAGGCGCTGCGGTGTCTCGTAAAAGCCGAAGTGCAGGCCTGGCTCCTCTACCGTGGACTGGGCCAGGAAATTGAGCCCCAGGGTGGTCTTGCCGACGCCGGAAGGCCCCATGATCAGGGTTACCGAGGAGGCCGAAAGGCCACCACCGATCAAGGTATCCAGGCTTGGCACGCCGCTGGTGATTCGCGCCAGGGTAAGGCTGTCAGGTTGGGTCGGCTGGCTATACAGGGCTTCGAGCCGTGGATGAATCACCAGTCCGTCATCGGTGATCTCGCACTCGTGCAAGCCCGACAAGGCACCGCTGCCGCGGGTTTTGCGCAGGTGAATGCGGCGTACCGAACGGGCCCCGAACAGCTCTTCGCCCATCTCGATCACGCCGTCGACCATGGTGTGCTCGGGGCTACCGTCATCGAGCCGCGAGCTGGTCAGGAACAGGACCGTGCAACCGGCGAAGGCGGCATGGCCCTGTAACTCGGCAATGAATTTCTTGGTGTCGATCTGATTGTCCGCCTTGGAGCGGGCGTTAAGCAGACCATCGACGATCAGCAGCGTGGCTTTCTGACGGCTGATCTCGCGCCGCAGCAACTTGACGACCTCGTCGAGCCCCTCGTTTTCCAGGGTATCGAAGGCGCTGACGAACTGGATTTCCGCACCCACCTTGCCGGGGTCGAAAAAGGTCATCGTGGAAAGGAACTGAAAGAGCCTTTCATGGGACTCGGCCAACAGGGTAGCCACCAGAACCCGGCCCCCTTCGCGCACGTGATTGAACGCGACCTGGTTGGCGAGAATCGTCTTGCCAGAGCCGGGGCGCCCTTGAACGATATAGGATGCACCGGCCACCAGACCGCCCTTCAATAGAGCGTCAAGTCCCTCGATCCCACTTTGAAGGCGTTGTAGCTGTTCCAAGATCTGACTTGCCTCAGTCGAAATTACGCAGATATGGCCTGGGCCCGCGAACGCGTCACCCAACCCCCGTAGCGCTGGCTGAAAAAATGATTGGCGATACTACCATGTTCAGGCTTGCGCATCTGTTGCCCGACCAAAGGACGCTGGCAGGTACAGTTTCAGGGTGGCGCCACGGCCGGTAGAGCTCTCGACCTGCACACAGCCCCCCGCCTGGCGGGCAAAACCATAGACCTGGCTGAGGCCCAATCCGGTTCCCTTGCCAATGCCTTTGGTGGTGAAAAAAGGCTCGAACAATCGTGGAAGGATCGCCGGATCGATTCCGCAGCCCTGGTCGACCACCGCAATCACCACAAATTCTCCGTGCAGGCCGTCCACCTCCCCGGCCAGACGCCGATTGCTGGCCTGCAGCGTTATCGTGCCTCGCCCCCCCATGGCATCGCGGGCGTTGAGAATCAGGTTGAGCAGGGCCATGTCCAGTTCGCTGGGGTCGAGCTGCACGCGGTGCAGGCCATCATCGACCTGCATCTCGATGGTCATGGTCTGGGGCAGCGCCTGGGTGATGAAGGAAGTGGCTGCCGCCAGCAATTGATTGATATCGACCAGGTGGTTGGGCTTGGGCTCGCAACGGGCGAAGGTAAGCAGGTTGCGGGTCATCTGCGCACCGCGCTCGCCAGCGGCCTGGATATTGTCCAACAGGCTGGCCAGGCGCGCCGGATCATTGCTACGGCTGGCCAGCTTGGCGGCACTGAGAATGATGGTCAGCAGGTTATTGAAATCATGCGCCATGCCGCCACTCAACTGGCCCAGCGCCTCGAGTTTCTGGGCCTGGAACAGCTGGGCACGCAGGGCGTCGTAGCGCTCTTCGGCTTCGCGGCGGTCCGTGATGTCACGGGTGATCTTGGCCAGGCCGATGATCTCGCCCTGCTCATTGCGGATCGCATCAATGACCACCAGGGCCCAGAAACGCGTACCGTCCTTGCGTAGCCGCCAGCCTTCATCCTGGGCACGCCCCTCGCGCAGCGCACGGTCGAGCAGGTGCCTGGGCTTGTCGATGCGGCGGTCTTCGTCCGTGTAGAACACCGACAGATGCAAGCCGATGGCTTCGCCCGCCTCATAGCCCTTGATGCGCGCCGCCCCGGCATTCCAGGACACCACATACCCCGCGGGGTCGAGCATGTAGATGGCGTAGTCGACCACGGCCTGAACCAGCATCTCGTAATGCCGCTCGTTCAAGGTGCTGGATGAGAGAGGCGCTAGCTGGCTGTTCATGATGGCCCGTTCAAGGCGGCAAATGGACGATCAGTGTAGTCCGCTACCGCTGCCCAGTGACAGCGCGCCGTAACCCCCGCCCATCCCGTAGCGATTGCCAGATCACGGGCAGCCTGATATCTGTATAAAAAAACAGTACCCTGCCAGCTCCCATGTCTTCAACCATCGATCCGCGTTTCTACTACCTGCACAACTTTCGCAAGGCACTGGCCTGGATTGGCGAACGTCATGCCGACCTGCTCGACGACCGCGAGCGGGCATTCCTGCAGGCCTTCGATGCGCTCGAGTGGTCGGCCCAGGCGTTGCTGGTGCGCATGATCATGCGCAAAGGCACGCACTTTCGCGCCAGCAAACTCAGCTACGAGGAGATTGGCTGCTGCCGGCGGGCCGCGGTGGCATTGATCGCCAACGGCTGGGTGCGCGAGGACGCGCCGCTGCCACTCGACGAGTTGTTGAGTTTGCTGCGCAAGGACGAGATCGTCGCCAGCTTCGCCGGGCAGCTCAGTGACCGCCGCGCCCGCAAGAGCGACCTGGCGCAGCAACTTGCCGTCCACTTTACCGCCAACCAGTCGTTCATTGCCTGGTGCCCCACCCTCGAGGACGCGCTCTACAGCCTGACCCTCGCTGACCTCAGCGAGCGTCTGCGCCTGATGTTCTTTGGCAACCTGCGCCAGGAGTGGTCGGAGTTCGTACTCGCCGACCTGGGCATATTTCGTTACGAACGGGTCGACTTCCCGGCGGACTCACGGGCCCTGCGTTGCCGCGAGGACGTCGACGACTACCTGCACCTGCAGCGCTGCCGCGAAGCTTTCGAAGCTGGCGAGGTCAGCGATGAACTGCTCGCCTGCATCGACGCCCGCCGTTACGACAACCCCTATATCGCCGAGCGTCGCGCCAAGCTGCTGTTTCGTATCGGCCAGCAGCTGGAACGCTGCGCCAACTTCGAGCTGGCGCTGCAGGTGTACGCCAGCAGCGGTTACGGCGCAGCGCGGCAACGCTGCATCCGGGTGCTGGAGCGCACCCTGCAGCACCGCGAAGCCTTCGAGCTGGCCAGCCAGGCGGTTGCCGAGCCACTCAGCGATGGCGAGCTGCAGCTGGCCGAACGGGCGCTGGTGCGCCTGAGCCGCCACCTGGGCCTGCCGGCGCAGAAACGCGGCAAGGCGCAAGCACCCGCGCGCCTGGATCTGCAGTTGCCCAAAACGCCCATGCTGGCAGTCGAGCGGCTGGTGCAACAGCACCTGCAGTGCAGCGACGCGCCGGTGCATTACGTCGAGAACACGCTGATCTGCGGTCTGTTCGGGCTGCTCTGTTGGCCGGCGATATTCGCCGCCGTGCCTGGTGCGTTCTTCCACCCGTTCCAGCATGGCCCGGCAGACCTGCTTACCGCCGAGTTCTATGCGCGGCGCCGCGCGCTGTTTGCCGATTGCCTCGCGCAACTCGACGACGACCGTTACCGCGACAGCATTCGCCAGACCTACCGCGACAAGTTCGGCATCCAGTCGCCGTTCGTGCACTGGGGTGTGCTCAGCGAAACCTTGCTGGAGCAGGCGCTGGATTGCCTGCCGGCGGCCCACCTGCAGGCCTGGTTCCGCCGCCTGCTCGGTGATATCCAGGCCAACCGCTCGGGCATGCCGGATCTGATCCAGTTCTGGCCCGAGGAAAAGCGCTACCGGATGATCGAGGTGAAAGGCCCCGGCGATCGCCTGCAGGACAACCAACGCCGCTGGCTGGCATTCTGCGCCGAGCACGGCATGCCGGTGGATGTCTGCTACGTGCAATGGGCCGAGGCGTGAGTTACCGCGTGGCGGTGCGCGCCCTGTGCGAGTTCACCGCCAAGTGTGGTGACCTCGACCTGCGCTTCACGCCCTCGCCCACCGCCCAGGAAGGCATGGCCGGCCACGCCACGGTGGTCGCCCGGCGCGGCGAGCACTACCAGGCCGAAGTGCCGTTGGCCGGGGAATTCGCGTCGCTGCAGGTGCGCGGCCGGGCCGATGGCTTCGATCCGCTGAGCAACCTGCTCGAGGAAATAAAGACCCATCGCGGCGACATCGGTCGCATCCCGGAAAACCACCGCCAGTTGCACTGGGCCCAGGCGCGGGTCTACGGCTGGCTGCTCTGCCAGAGCCGCGACCTCGAGCAGATCGACCTCGCCGTGGTGTACTTCAACGTACTGACCCAAAAGGAAAGCGTATTCCGCGAAACCCGCACGGCCGCCGAGCTGCAGGAATTCTTCGAGACGCTGTGCAGGCGCTTCATCACCTGGGCAGAGCAGGAGCAGGCGCACCGCCTGGTCCGTGATGCCGCCCTGGCCGAGCTGCGTTTCCCTCATCGCGAGTTTCGCCTGGGCCAACGGCAACTGGCCGAGTCCGTCTACCGTGCGGCGCGCGATGGCCATTGTCTGATGGCCCAGGCGACCACCGGCATCGGCAAGACCCTGGGCACACTGTTCCCGCAGCTCAAGGCATTCCCGGAAAACAACCTCGACCGCCTGTTCTTCCTGACCGCCAAGACCCCGGGCCGCCAGTTGGCGCTGCACGCCCTGGATATTCTGCGCGGCGAATCATTGCCGCTGCGGGTGCTCGAACACGTGGCGCGAGACAAGGCCTGCGAGCACCCGGACAAGGCCTGCCATGGTGACTCCTGCCCGCTCGCCCGAGGCTTCTACGACCGCCTGCCCGCCGCCCGCCAGGCGGCGGTCGAACGCATCTGGCTGGACCAGGCCGCGGTACGCGAGATCGCCCTGCACCATGAGGTGTGCCCCTACTACCTGAGCCAGGAGCTGACCCGCTGGGCCGATGTGGTGGTGTGCGACTACAACTATTACTTCGATCTCAGCGCCCTGCTCTACAGCCTGACGCTGATCAACGAATGGCGGGTGACGCTGCTGGTTGACGAGGCCCACAACCTGATCGAGCGCGCCCGGCGCATGTACAGCGCCGAACTCGACCAGGCGCGCTTCGAAGCCATGCGCAGCAACGCCCCCAAGGGCCTGAACTCGGTGCTGACGCGTATCAGCCGGCACTGGCAGCAATTGCACAAGGAGCAGCGCGAGGACTACCAGACCTATCCGCAGCCACCGGATCTGCTGCTTCTGGCCCTGCAGAAAGCGGTCAGCGCGCTCACCGACCATCTGACCGACCAACCCACCGGCAATGACGGCGAGCTGCTGCAGTTCTACCTCGACGCCATGGCGTTCTGCCGGCTGGCCGAGGCCTTCGGCCCGCATTCACTGTTCGATATCAGCCGCAAGGAAGTCCTGCGTGGGCGCAGCCACTCGGTGCTGTGCCTGCGCAACGTGGTGCCGGCGCCCTTTCTGGCGCCGCGTTTCGAGGACAGCCACAGCACCACGCTGTTCTCCGCCACCCTGAGCCCGGCGCGCTATTACGCCGACCTGCTTGGCTTGCCTGAGGCGACCCCCTGGGTGGATGTGGAGTCGCCCTTTCAGGCCCAGCAACTGCAGGTTCAGGCGGTGAGCAATCTGTCGACCCGCTACCAGCACCGCGAGCGCTCGCTGGCGCCCATCGTCGCGCTGATGGCGCGACAGTTCAGCGAGCGGCCCGGCAACTACCTGGCGTTTTTCAGTAGCTACGCCTACCTGCAGCAGGTGCTGGAACTGTTCGACCGCGAGCATCCGCAGCTTACCCGCTGGGTACAGGCGCGGCAGATGGACGAGACCGAGCGTCAGCAATTTCTCGAACGCTTCGCGCCTGGCGGCCAGGGCATCGGTTTCGCCGTGCTCGGCGGCGTGTTCGGCGAAGGTATCGACCTGCCGGGTGACCGGCTGATCGGCGCCTTCATCGCCACCCTGGGGCTGCCGCAGATCAACCCGATCAACGAGCAGATCAAGCTGCGCATGGCCGAGATGTTTGGCAGCGGCTACGACTACACCTACTTGTACCCCGGCCTGCAGAAGGTCGTGCAGGCGGCCGGGCGGGTGATCCGCACCCCTCAGGACAATGGCGTGGTGCACCTGATGGACGACCGCTTCACCCTGCCTGAAGTACGCGCTCTGCTGCCGGGCTGGTGGCAGGTGGAGCGCAGTCGGGTGCCGCAAACGCCAATGCTGCCGCCCATGGTTCGGCGACCGGCACCGGTAAAACAGCCTGCACCTGCCGCCCCCCTGCCCGCCCTTACCCAGCGCGGTCTTTTCGACCCGCCAGGCTGAAAGATCATCGGCAGCCCATTGCCGCCGGTGGCAAACGGCTGCCTGCCAGGCAGCCAGAGCATGGAAAAAATTCATTCAATATCAATAATTTATTTTAATTCCCTTGAGTGGCACAGGCCTTGCTGAGCTACATGCTCACGACAAGGAGGCCCGTCATGAGCATCATTGGATCATTCAATCCCTACACCATGGCCACGTCCCTGCAGCGCACCCGCGCCGAGGAGCTGGAGTTCAAGAAAAGCAGCGATGCTGCGCTGCTAATCGAGCCCGGCAAGCCGCGGGAAAACGGGCAGGTCGCACCGACGTTCAAGAGCGATGCGTCGAACGCCCACCAGCAGGCCTACGATGAAGCCTTCGCGCGGATGCTGATTACGCTCAACAGCACGGTCAACCAGTCAAGTGATGGCGATGCGCAGAGCGCAGGCGCACTTTCGGCCAGCGACGACGCGAAAGCCCTGGCCAAGCCGAGCGCCGTCGACGAGTTCATGGCCTACATGAACATGACGCCGGCTGAGAAGATGCGCGACAAGATCCTCAAGGAGGTCGGCATGACCGAGGACGAGCTTGAGAACCTGCCGCCTGAGCAGCGTGCCGCAGCCGAACGGGAAATCGCCGAGAAGCTGCAGACGCTTCAGGAGCTGCAGGCCGCGCAGGATGAACCAGGCAGCCTGCACGAACACGCCTGATCAGCGCAGACGATCGACCATCTGGCCAATCACGCCGAGCATGTCGGCAGCCAGCTTCATCGAGCGCTCGCCGTTCCAACCGGTCTGAGGATTGGGGGTATCGTCATGATCCTTGAACGGCATCTCCAGGGTGAATGACAGGCAGTCGAACTCCTCGCCAACCGCGTTGCAGGCCAGGTTGAGGTTGGCCTTGCCCGGTGCGCTGCGCGGGTAACCGAAGCGGGTCTGAAACTCGGCGCCGCTGTCCACCAGGCGCTGGCGAAACTCGCTCTCCAGTGCCTCCAGGCGCGGCGTGAAGCCGGGGTTGCCTTCGCAGCCGGCGGTGAACACGTGGGGAATTTCCTCGTCGCCGTGGATATCCAGAAACAGGTCCACGCCGATCTCGCGCATCGCCTGCTGCACGAACAGCACTTCCGGGCTGCGCTCGGCGCTCGCCGACTGCCAGGCACGATTGAGGTCCTGCCCCGCCGCATTGGTGCGCAGGTGACCGCGGAAGGCGCCATCGGGGTTCATGTTAGGCACCAGGTACAGGTCGGCCTGTTGCAACAGTGCATCCAGTTCGCTGTCAGCGGAGTCGCCCAAGCGCCTGATGATGCCCTCCATGAACCACTCGGCCATGTGCTCGCCCGGATGTTGCTGGGCGATGATCCACACCTTGCGCGTCGCGCTGGCATGGCGATGCACGCGCAGCAACTCGATGTCGCGGCCCTCGAGGCTGCGCCCGCGGGCCTGCAGCTCGACACCTGGCAAGGCCAGCGCCTTGTCGATCAGGGCGGCGTGGCGCTCACGACTGTAGGGTTCGAAGTAGGCGAACCAGATCTGCTCGTGCTCGGGCTCCAGGCCAAAATGCAGCCCGCCATCCTCGAAGCGGCTGGGCACCCGGAACCAGGTCTGCTGATCGTAGGATGCAGCGGCGTTATAGCCCGTCCAGGCATGGCTGTATGCGGACTGCCCGGCATTGGTGATGCTGAAGTCATGGCGCGTGCCCGGCGTCAGACCCTCGACATGGAAATGGAACCACTGGAAGTGATCGCTGTTGAGATCCTTGCGCATGGCCAGCAGCACCTTGTGCGGGTTGCTGGCGTCCTGCACGAGGATGTTGCCGCTGTCGAAATCCGAGCTGATCTTCATGGCTGTTCTCGTTGCTGTGTTCACGGTGGCCGCAGCATCGCAGGTTCCCGACGCCGAGGAAATGCACACACGACGATTGCAGCGCGCGGTGCTGCACCGCACACTGACGCCTTCCTTTATCGAGAACCGGAGCCAACGTGTCCCTAGCCGATGACCAAAATCGCCAGCACGTGCTGGACGCCGCCGACGCCCTGGACTGCACGGTCTACCGCCCGGACGAAGACGACCTGGACGCCGAGGAAGAGGATCTGGGCGATGCCAAGGTACTGTTCACCGGCCCATTCGAGCCGCCCCAGGAATGGGATGCCGACGAGCGCGAGGATTACTTCGACGGTACCGACCCGGCGCTGTTCGTCACCGCGCTGATCGCCTGCGAAGCCAAGCCCGGCTCCAAGGCCTTCTTCGCCCCCCAGGCCGGCGACCTGCTGGCCGCCATGAACGCCGGCAAGGTGGAGATGTACTTCGTTTGCGAGCGCCTGGACGATGAGAACGGCAGCAGTTACGTGCTGATTCGTGACGAAGACACCGACTGAGTCGGGCGTATGGCAGGAAGAAGGCTCTTCGCATAATCTCAGTAGCGTCAGTCTTGGCACCGTACTGGCAAATCAGTGTGTCGTGTCGTTAGGTGTTTAGACGCCACTGCGTTGTGTGCAGAAACTCCCTGTTTCGCCCCCTCGGGCGACTCACTTTTCTTTGAAGTGCGCAAAGAAAAGTAAGCAAAAGAAAGCGCACCCCATCATCCGGCCCCGACTGCGCCGGGGTTCGTTCGCTCCATCGTCGCTCCGAGGGTCGGCTTACAAGGGCCATCCCTGGCCCTTTAAGCCTCTCGCGGCATCCATGCCGCTCGCCCCTCTACGCAACGATTCCACTCACCCTCCTGAAGGGGACAATTCGCGCGCCTGCACGAACGGGGCTTACGGGAAGTAACCTATAGTTGCATCCAGGTCAGCCCAGGGCTGATCTCATGCCCAAGCCCACAAAGCTCCGTGAATTGCCTCCGGTTCAGCGGACGGGAAGAGCCCGTCCAGGAGGGCGAACGCAATCGTCGTGGAAGAGGTTGAGCGGCATGGATGCCGCGAGAGCCGCGATGGGCCATGGATGGCCCTTCGCGGCGGGCCTCTGGAACGGCGATGGAGTGAGCGAACCCCGGCGTAGCCGGGGCCGGATGATCGGGCGGAGGGTTTTGGTTACTTTTGCCCGCAAAAGTGACTCGCCCGGAGGGCGAAACCGGAGACGTCAGTAGACGTAGATAAGCAGCTTGAGCGCGGAAAACACCCGCGCACTCACACAACCTTGCCAGTCCGGTGTCACCCCGCATGCTCCCCCAAGCTCTGCGGAACACAAAAAAACGGGCCCGCTAGGCCCGTTTTTCATGTGCAGCGGCGGATCAGCTACGAATCAGATGATCGAAAGCGCTCAGCGATGCCTTGGCGCCCTCGCCCACGGCGATGACGATCTGCTTGTACGGCACCGTGGTCACGTCGCCAGCGGCGAAGATGCCTGGCAGTGAGGTTTCACCACGGGCGTCGACGATGATCTCGCCGCGGTCCGACAGCTCTACCGAGCCCTTGAGCCATTCGGAGTTGGGCAGCAGGCCGATCTGCACGAAGATGCCTTCCAGCTCTACCGGGATGAACTCGTCGGAGTTGCGATCCTTGTAGACCAGGCCGGTGACTTTCTGGCCGTCGCCTTTCACTTCGCTGGTCAGGGCGCTGGTGATCACCTTGACGTTGGGCAGGCTGTAGAGTTTCTTCTGCAGCACGGCGTCAGCACGCAGCTTGCTGTCGTACTCGAGCAGGGTGACTTCGGCAACGATACCGGCCAGATCGATGGCCGCTTCCACACCGGAGTTGCCACCGCCGACCACCGCCACACGCTTGCCCTTGAACAGCGGGCCGTCGCAGTGCGGGCAGTAGGCCACGCCCTTGTTGCGGTATTCCTGCTCGCCCGGCACGTTCATTTCCCTCCAGCGCGCGCCGGTGGAGAGAATCACGGTCTTGGCCTTCAGGCTGGCACCGCTCTCGAACTTCACTTCGTGCAGGCCGCCGGCGCTGGATGCCGGGATCAGCGCGCTGGCGCGCTGCAGGTTCATGATGTCGACTTCGTACTGCTTGACGTGCTCTTCCAGGGCGCGGGCCAGTTTCGGGCCTTCGGTCTCCTGCACCGAGATGAAGTTCTCGATGGCCATGGTGTCCAGCACCTGACCGCCGAAACGCTCGGCGGCAACGCCGGTACGGATGCCTTTGCGGGCGGCGTAGATGGCTGCCGCGGCGCCGGCCGGGCCACCACCGATGACCAACACGTCGAAGGCCTCCTTGGCATTCAGCTTCTCGGCATCACGGGCCGAGGCACCGGTGTCGATCTTGGCGAGGATCTGCTCGGCGTCCATGCGGCCCTGGCCGAACAGTTCGCCGTTGAGATAGATGCTCGGCACCGACATGATCTGCCGGGACTCGACTTCGTCCTGGAACAGTGCGCCGTCGATGGCGACGTGGCGGATGTTCGGGTTGAGCACAGCCATCAGGTTCAGCGCCTGGACCACGTCCGGGCAGTTCTGGCAGGACAGCGAGAAATAGGTCTCGAAGTTGAATTCGCCTTCCAGGTTCTGGATCTGCTCGATCACTTCGGCCGCCAGTTTCGATGGGTGGCCACCCACTTGCAGCAGAGCCAGCACCAGCGAGGTGAACTCGTGGCCCATCGGCAGGCCGGCGAAGCGCAGGCTGATGTTGCCATTCGGGCGGTTCAGGGCGAACGACGGCACGCGAGCGTCGGTGCCATCGGTTTTCAGGGTGATCTTGTCGGTCAGGCTGACGATATCGTCGAGCAGGCCTTTGAGCTCCTGAGATTTGTCGCTGTCATCGAGGGACGCGACGATCTCGAACGGCTGGCTGACCTTTTCCAGGTACGCCTTCAACTGGGTTTTAAGGGTTGCGTCCAACATATACGAGTCCTCAATGACGAAATTCGGGCAATAAAACGCCCGGACGGGTTACGCCCGGGCGTTCGGGCACCTTTAAAGCCTGTTGGCTTGTAGGTGGAAAATGGGATGTAGCGCGTCGCGAGCGACTGCAGTGCGAGGCGAAATCAGGCGAGGGCGCGGAGTTTACGAGCTGTAATGAGCAGCCCGAGCCTGATTTCAACGAAACAATGCCTAGCGCAGTAGCGCTACGCCCATTTTTAGATCTTGCCGACCAGGTCCAGGGAAGGAGCCAAGGTCTGAGCGCCTTCTTTCCACTTGGCTGGGCACACTTCGCCCGGGTGGGCAGCGGTGTACTGAGCGGCTTGCAGCTTGCGCAGGGTCTCGGCCACGTCACGAGCGATCTCGTTGGAGTGGATTTCGACGGTCTTGATCTGGCCTTCCGGGTTGATCACGAAGGTGCCGCGCAGCGCCAGGCCTTCTTCAGCGATGTGCACGCCAAAGGCATTGGTCAGCTGGTGAGTCGGGTCGCCGATCAGCGGGAACTGAGCCTTGCCAACGGCCGGCGAAGTTTCGTGCCATACCTTGTGCGAGAAGTGGGTGTCGGTGGTGACGATGTACACTTCGGCGCCAGCCTTCTGGAAGGCTTCGTAGTTGTTGGCGGCGTCTTCGATCTCGGTCGGGCAGTTGAAGGTGAACGCAGCGGGCATGAAGATCAGTACCGACCACTTGCCTTTCAGGCTTTCCTCGGTGACTTCGATGAATTTGCCATTGTGGAAGGCATTGACCTTGAACGGCTGGACTTGAGTGTTAATCAAAGACATCTGTGAACTCCTTCGAGGGTTGAAAAATTTACAGGAGGGATAGTAGCCCCTTATGGGTCAGAGAGCCCATTGATTGAAAGCATCAATCCAATAAGCTGTGTCAATCGAACCACATAAAAAGCCTTTTAAAACAGTAATCTGAAAATTTCGTGCTCTGCAATGGGCGAACGTTCAGCATACCGCGAGCGACCGATGACCAGATTTCAGACCACCTCTTTGTGCGACACCACCTTTTCCCGCCTGGTTCGCCGCTATCTGGCGTATCCGCTCGCCCTGGCACTTGCCCTGATGAGCGGCATCTGCAGCGCAGGGCAACCACCGCTGCGCTTTTCCATCATCGAAAGCGGCGTCATGCCCATGGCACAGATCCGCGACGGTCAGGCAGTCGACGGCATTCTTCGCGATCTCTCCCTGGGCGTGGCCGCCAAGGTCGGTCGTCAGGCCGAGCTGATGGTGCTGCCGCGCATGCGTGTGCATCGCGCGCTGATCAACCGGGAGATCGACGTGCGCTGTTACGTCAACCCGAAGTGGCTGACTGATGTCTATCCCGGTTACCTGTGGAGCGCCCCGTTCATGGTGCAGCGTGATCTGCTGGTCAGCCGTTCCGAACAACCGATTGCTCCCGAGGCGCTTGGTGCACAGTCCATCGGCACGGTACTGGGCTTCAACTACCCCACCCTCGACGCCTTGTTCGCCAGTGGCACATTGAAGCGTGATGATGCCCGCACCCAGGGCCTGGTACTGCGCAAGCTGGCAGCCGGACGTTACGATTATGCGGTCAGCAACGAGCTGGCCCTGCTGTGGTTCAACCGGGGCCGCAGCAGCGCTGACCAGCTTCATGAAGTGCACGAGCTGACCCGCGATGAGGTGGCCTGCCTGGTGCGCGATGCGCCGGACATGCCGACCCGGGCGCTGCTCGAGGCGATGCGGCAGATGCAGGACAGTGGCGAGTTCGCGGCCATCCTGCAGCGTTACCGTTGACCTCGGGCGGCGCCGAGGTTTTCTCGGCCGGCCAATGCGTGAATAATGCCCCGCCTGTTCGCCGCCCCCCAGATGAGGTACACCATGAGTGGCTCTGCCCACGCCGCCCCGCGCCTGAGCGCCGGAGCGATCCTGCTGATCGAACTGGCCCTGGCGCTTGGTGGTTTCGCCATTGGCACCAGCGAATTCTCCATCATGGGTCTGATGCCCAACGTGGCCCAGGATCTGGGCGTCAGCGAACCCCAGGTCGGCCATGTGATCAGCAGCTACGCCCTGGGCGTGGTGGTGGGGGCGCCGATCCTCGCGATGCTGGGTTCGCGCCTGCTGCGCAAGCACCTGCTGTTGCTGCTGATGGGCGTGTTCGCGATCGGTAACCTGGCCAGTGCTCTGGCACCAGACTACCTGTCGCTGCTGGTGTTTCGCTTCTTCGCCGGCCTGCCCCATGGCGCATACTTTGGGGTCGCCATGCTGGTCGCCGCTTCGATGGCTGCGCCGCACAAGCGCGCCAAGGCGGTGAGCAGGGTGTTGATGGGCCTGAGTGTGGCCATTCTGGTCGGCAACCCGCTGGCCACCTGGCTGGGGCAGAGCGCCAGTTGGCGCTTCGCATTCGCCCTGGTCAGCGTGATTGCCCTGGCCACCGTGGCGATGATCGCCCTGCTGTTGCCCCTGGATCGCAGCGAGGTGCGCAGCAGCCCGATCAGCGAACTGCGTGCCTTCAACCGCGCACCGATCTGGCTGGCCCTGGGCATCGGCTCGATCGGCTTCGCCGGCATGTTCTGCGTGTTCAGCTACATGGCGCCGACGCTGCTGGAAGTCACCCGGGTCAGCCCGGGGATGATCCCGGTGGCCATGGCGGTGTTCGGTGTCGGCTGCATTCTCGGCAACATGGCCGGTGGCTGGCTGTTCGATCGCCTGCGCTTCAAGTCGGTGGCCTGGATCCTGCTGTGGAGTGCGCTGGTACTGCTGGTGCTGCCAACGGCCAGCCAGTCGATCTGGACGATGCTGCCGGCGATTCTCGCCCTGGGCACCATCGCCGCGCTGTCGCCCGCCCTGCAGACCCACCTGATGGATGTGGCGACCGGCGCCCAGACGCTGGCCGCGGCATCCAACCATGCAGCCTTCAACATCGCCAACGCCCTGGGCCCGTGGCTCGGCGGCCTGGCGATCAGCGCCGGTTTCGGCTGGACCTCGACGGGCTACATAGGCGCGGCAACCGCGGTCGCCGGTCTGCTGGTGTTCGTCTGGGCCTGGCAGGTGCAGAAGGCCGAGACGGCTGCCTAGACCGAGGTCGCTTCCAGCACCGGCTGTGCGGGAGCAGGTTTGCGCCAGGCATGCAAGGGCGCAGCGCCGTTACCCGAGAACAGCCAGCCGGTGCGCGCGCCGACCAGGGTAGTCACGGCGTGCTGGCGCCCCATGGGCAGGTGCCGGGCCAGGAACAGGGCGGTGTCGCGCAGCACCGCCAACAGGCTGCTGTGTGACTGGAACAATGGCGTCAGCAGGCGGCTGGCCTGGCGGTAATAACCCAGGTGGGCGCGGCGCACAGCGCCATAGGCGGCAAAGCAGGCGGCAGGATCGGCAGACTGGCCAATGCCGCAAGCGCCCAGAGCATCACCCAGGGCCACGGCATCGACCAGCGCCATGTTGGCGCCCTGCCCCAACTGAGGGCTCATGGCGTGGGCGCAATCGCCGATGGCCAGCACCCGGCCGTCATGCCACTGCTGCATGCGCACGTCGGCGTAGCTGGCCAGCATCAGCCGCTCGGGCGTGTCCAGCGTGTGCAAAAAGGCCTCCGCCGGTGCACCGGCCAGTTGGCGCACGGAATCTTTCCAGGCCTCCAGGCCAGCCTGCTGCCAGGCACCATGGCTGGCCACCGGCAGGCTCCAGAACAGGCTGCTCAGGCGCGTGTGACGGTCGGCGTGGGTACAACCGGTGGGCATTATGCCGAACATCTGCGAGCAGCCACGGTACCACTGGCGCAGGTCCGTGGAGTCGGCGCCCTCGGGAGTCGGCACGATGCTCCACAAAGCGCCCCAGGGATAGGCCTTGACCGTTTGCCGCACCTGCATCTGCGCGCGTAGCTGCGAACGGGTGCCGTCGGCCAGAATAAGCGCCGCATGTTCGCCCAGCACCGCCTCATTGCCCTGGCCATCGTCGCTGAGCAGACGCACGTGGCTGGGCAACTGCACGAAGCGGGAAATGCTGATACCGGTACGCAGGTTCACCCCGGCGGCACGCGCGGCATTGAGCAAAGCAGTCATCAATACGCCGCGGTGAATACCGAGCCCAGAGGAATCGGCCTGCCAGTGGGCATAGCGGGTGTCGAGAATCACCCGTTGCGCGCAAGCCGAGGTGCCGAACAAGCGGCTGATCGGCGCGCCGAGGTCGGTGCATTCGTCGAGCAAACCGAGATGACGCAAGGCCGCGAGCCCCGAGGGCTGGAGCAGAATGCCGGCACCCACCGGCTGCAGCTCGGCGACCCGTTCGTAGAGGGTGACCGACCAGCCCTGGCGAGCCAGCAGGATGGCGCTGGCCAACCCTGCGGTGCCAGCGCCAACGATCGCAATGGGTAAATCCTTCACGGGCACATCCTGTGCGGTATCGAGTGGCGGACGATTCTACCTCGCCTGCTCGGGAAGAATGTCGAAGCCGCCACGATTCTGACTGACGATGCGCAGATTGGCCACGCCGCCCGCCTCAACCTTCACCAGCACCTCGCGGTTGAGGCGTCCCTTGCCGCATAGGGTCTGGTCTTCGCTGTCGGCAGCGATACCGACGATGCGATTGCCGGCCGGTACCTGAAAGCGGCCCCGTTCGCCGACCGCGATGCGCGCCGCGAGCTTGCGGTCGACCATTACGGCCACGTAGCAGCCGCCGCCCATCAGCCCCAGGTCACGGGTGACCACCACTTCGCCGCCGCCCTGCACCGGCGCCTGATAAGCACGCAGGCGCTCGGTCGGGATATCGGTGACCTTGTCGGAATCGGCCTGATAGGACGAGCAACCGGCCAGGGCGAGCAGAGGCAGTACGGCGTAGATCAGACGCATGGGTTCTCTCCGAATAATCACGGGGGCATCGAGCGACAGGCTCTGCTCACAGACAAGCACATTGCCATAAGCGTGCAATAAATCCATCGCCATGCACGCGCTGGCTTGCACAACTCGGCAGCACCATAATGGCGCCCCACATCTCGACGAGCGACCTTCATGGACACGCGCAAGAACATCGACGGCCTGGCCGGCGGCCTGATGGTTGGCCTGTGCATGATCTGGGGCATGCAGCAGGTGGTGCTCAAGGCCGCCGCCGAGGACGTGGCGCCGGTGCTGATGCTCGCCCTGCGCTCGGGTATCGCCGCCCTGCTGGTGGCTCTGCTGATGCTCTGGCGACGTGACGGACTCGGCGTGCGCGCCGGCAACTGGCGGCCCGGGCTGGTGGTCGGTTTTCTGTTCGCCCTAGAGTTCATGCTGGTTGGCGAAGGGCTGCGCCATACCAGCGCTTCGCACATGGTGATCTTTCTCTACACGGCGCCGATCTTCGCGGCGCTGGGGTTGCAATGGCGGCTGCCTGCCGAACGCCTCAAGCCCCTGCAATGGTTGGGTATCGGCATCGCCTTCATGGGTATCGTGGTGTCATTCGCCGGGCGCTCCGGCGGCGTGGAGGCGGCAGATGCCGGCCGCCAGCTGTATGGCGATTTTCTCGGCTTGCTTGGCGCCATGGCCTGGGGCGCAACCACCGTGGTGGTGCGCAGCTCGCGGCTGTCCAACGCGCCGGTCACGCAGACGCTGTTCTACCAGTTGCTCGGCGGCTTCGTGCTGCTGATCATGGTGTGCGCCTTGACCGACCAACTGCGTTTCAAGCCCACCCCGATTGCCGTGGGAGGCCTGATATTCCAGGCGCTGCTGGTGTCGTTCGCCAGCTTTCTGGCCTGGTTCTGGCTGCTGCGCAACTACCTGGCATCGCGCCTGGGCGTGCTGTCGTTCATGACACCGATGTTCGGCATCCTGTTCGGCGTGGTGCTGCTGGGCGAGCCGCTGGAAACCAACTTCATTCTCGGCGCCCTGCTGGTGCTGTGCGGCATCCTGCTGGTCAGCGGCTACGAGTGGCTGAGCCAGTGGCTCAAGCGGCGTGCGCGGTAAGAATACAGTGCAGCGCTAGGCATCATGAGGACAACCTGTGGGAGCGGGCGAGACGCCTAAGCCATACCCGCCATTTTCGCCCCGGTGGCGCGCTCCCACTGATGCCGCTTCGCTCAGGCGTTCTGGAAGCGCTTGACCAGCCTGGCCTGCAGCTTTTCCAGCTCGGCCGGGTCGGCCTTGCCACTGGCGTGTGCGTGCAGCCCCTGCTCGCTGAAACGCGGAATCACGTGCATGTGGATATGGAACACCGTCTGCCCGGCAGGCGCGCCGTTGAACTGGGCAATCTGCACACCATCGGGCTGCAGCTCGTCGGCCAGCACGCGGGCCACCTTTTGCACGGCCAGGGTCAACTTGGTCAGGCTGTCTGTGTCGATTTCCAGCAGGTTGCGCGCTTCGGCGCGCTTGGGAATCACCAGGGTGTGGCCGAACGACTGCGGGAACAGATCCAGAAAGGCCAGCACGTCGTCGTCTTCATACAGCTTGTAGCAAGGCATCTCGCCGCGAATGATCTTGGCGAAGATGTTCTGCGAATCGTAATCGCCGTAAAGGCTCATGGGCTTCTCCATCGCGTTATAAACGTGCTCGCACCATACCGGCTCGGCCGGCTGGTGCGAAGTAGCCTGCGTTCTCAACGACCCCTGCGTAGAAGAACCAGGCCGATGATCACGCCTACGCCACACAGGGAAATCAGGTAATAGGCAGGGCCCAGCGGGCTCCACTTGACCAGCAGTGAAACCGCCACTGGCGTCAGCCCACCGAATACCGCGTAGGACATGTTGTAGGAGAACGACAGGCCGCTGAAACGCACTGGCGCCGGGAAGGCATGCACCATCACGAAGGGCACCGCACCGATGGTGCCGACGAATAAGCCGACCAGCGCATACAGCGGGAACAGCCACTGCGGGTTGGCGTGCAGGCCGCTATAGAAGAACCAGGCACAGATGGCCAGCGCGCTGCAGCCGACCACCAGCACCCGGCCGGCGCCAATACGGTCACACAGGGCGCCGCTGATGATGCAACCGATGCTGAGCATGACGATGGCAAGGCTGTTGGCCTTCAGTGACGTGACCGCATCGAAGCCGTAGAGGGTCTGCAGGAAGGTCGGCGTCATCAGGATCGCCACCACGATGCCGGCCGACAGCAGCCAGGTCAGCAGCGCGGAAATAGCCACGCTGCCACGATGATCACGCACCACGGTTTTCAGTGGCAGTTCCGCGGCCAGGGCCTTGCGCTGCTGCATCTCGGTGAACACCGGGGTTTCATGCAGCCACTGGCGCAGATACATGGCGAACAGACCGAAGACGCCGCCGATCAGAAACGGTACGCGCCAGGCCCAGTCCAGCACCTGCTCGGCGGTGAACACGCTGTTGATCAGCGTGGCCATCAGCGAGCCGAGCAGGATGCCGGTGGTCAGGCCACAGGTCAGGGTGCCGCAGGCGTAGCCGATATGGCGTGCCGGCACGTGCTCGGAAACGAATACCCAGGCGCCGGGTACTTCACCGCCAATCGCCGCGCCCTGGATGATGCGCATCAGCAGCAGCATCAGCGGCGCGAGAATGCCGATCTGCGCATAGGTCGGCAGCAGGCCCATGATCAGGGTCGGCACCGCCATCATCAGGATACTCAGGGTGAACATGCGCTTGCGGCCGATCAGGTCGCCGAAGTGCGCCATGATGATGCCGCCCAGCGGGCGTGCCAGGTAGCCGGCAGCGAAGATGCCGAAGGTCTGCAGCATGCGCAGCCAGTCAGGCATGTCCGGCGGGAAGAACAGCTTGCCGACGATGGTGGCGAAGAACACGTAAATGATGAAATCGTAGAATTCCAGGGCGCCGCCGAGTGCGGACAGGGACAAGGTCTTGTAATCGCTACGAGTCAGGGGCCGGCCGGGTGCCGACGAGGCTGCAGAATGCATGGAAGGATTTCTCGGAGGTCTACGGAACCGCGGTGCGCTTGGCCCGCGGGGCGCTCACGATAGCAAATTCGTGACCCGAGGACAGCGCCGTAAAGAAGCAGAATCGGCCCTGACCGGGAAATTGTATGCGTATATTTCAGGAAACCGACAGGTTGTGATGGAGAAAATGAGCCCTCGCCGGGTCATACCCGCAGTCCGCATCCGTCAGCGCCCTCATTAAGGAACCCCATGGATTGGCTACACCTGCTCGTTCTATCGCTCATCCAGGGCGTTACCGAATTCATCCCCGTCTCCTCCTCCGCCCACCTGATCCTGCCCTCACAACTGCTGGGCTGGCCGGACCAAGGCCAAGCCTTCGACGTCGCCGTGCATGTCGGCACCCTGATGGCCGTGGTACTCGCCTTTCGCCAGCAGATCGCCGCCATCGTCAGCGGCTGGCTGGGCCATGTGCTGCAGCGCCGCGCCAGCCCGGAAAGCCGCATGGGCTGGATGATCATCCTGGCGACCATTCCGGCCGCCGTGGCCGGGCTGGTGTTCGAATCGCTGATCGAGCAGTACACCCGCTCCATGCTGGTGATCGGCACCACCACCATCTTCTTCGGCCTGGTGCTCTGGTGGGCCGACGTGAAAGGCAGCCGCGATGCTGACATGAGCCGCATGACCTGGCGCCATGCCCTGCTGATCGGCCTCGCACAGATGCTCGCGCTGATCCCCGGCACTTCGCGTTCGGGCATCACCATGACCGCGGCGCTGATGCTCGGCTTCGATCGCAAGAGCGCGGCGAGCTTCTCCTTCCTGCTGTCGATACCGCTGATTCTCGCTGCCGGCAGCCTCAAGGCGGTGCACCTGATCGAACAGGGCGGCGGCGCGCACTGGGGCGACATGGCCTGGGGTATCGGCCTGTCGTTCGTCTCGGCGTTCCTGTGCATCAAGCTGTTCCTGGCCGCGCTGGATCGCGTCGGCATGCTGCCCTACGTCATCTACCGCCTGATCCTCGGCACCTTCCTGCTGTTCGTGGCGCTGTAAGAACCTGCTCACGATCTTTCACTCCAGGTTCGCCGACGTTGGCGGCTAAGTGGCGTAAGCGGCCGGTCGGCCGATTTGGTGCTCCTCATGCCCCAGAATTATCAGGCGACACCAATCGCCCCTTCAGGAGGCCGGGCGGAATCTTTGCGTAGAGGGTTGAGCGACATGGATGTCGCGAGAGCCGCGATGGGCCATGGATGGCCCTTCGTGGGGGGCCGCCTAGGTCGGGCCCTCGGAGCGAGGATGGAGCAAGGGAACCCCAGCGAAGCTGGGGCCGTATGCCGGGGCTAGACCTTTTGGTTTCTTTTGGCGGGGCCGGCCATCCGGGCGATGCCAAAAGAAACCCGCTCGACAGAGCGGAACCGAACGTATCCACAACGCGATAAAGCGGGCAAGCCACAGCTCACGCATAGCGTGTGGGACGTAAAGAGCTCGCGGCTAAAGCCCCTCCCACGAATTCCGCGAACGTCCGCTTTTGCCTTGTAGCTGCCGCGTCATGCGCACAAGGATCTTGAACAGTTTCTGAGCACTGGTCGAGCGCCGGCAGGCAAGCAGGCTGGCCCGGCGTTACCTTCTCCTACATCCGCGCGCCGCGTTGCCCAGCGAAACGCCAGAGCGGGCGACGCCGGCTACGGGCATGCTTATTGCCTGACTCTCGGATCCGTTACGAGAAGGCGTGCCCCCATGCAGCACTCCCAGCTGACCACCCTCCACGCCGTCGTCCTGGCCCTGGACACGCTCTGCCAGGACGGCGCCTGCATCGACCAATTGCTGGCCGGCAGCGGTATCGCCGCGGCTGATCTGCAGCGTCCGGAGATGCGTATCAGCATCGCCCAGGAGCGCCAGGTGTTTCGCAATGCCACCACCCGCTGCCAGGATCTCGGCCTGCTGCTGGGCCGGCGCATGCATGTATCGTCCTACGGGTTGCTGGGCTTCAGCCTGCTGTCGGCGGCGAGTCTGGGCGAAGCCTTGGAAGTGGCGTTCAGTTTTCCCGCCTTGCTAGGCACGCTGTTCACCCTGCACTTGCGCCGCGATGGTGCGCAGGCATGGATCGAAGCCAGCGATTACCGCGATGCTGCAGAGCTGGCGACCTTCAATACCGAGTTTTGTCTGTCGTCGCTCAAGCTGATCTGCGATGACCTGCTAGGCCGCCCACTGCCGTTGACGAGTGCTCGTTTCACGCACAGGGCACCCCGCTACCAGCGCCAGTACACGCGTGATTTCGCCTGCCCGGTGCAGTTCAACGCCGCCGCTAATGTCATCGTCTTCGACAGCGCCTGGCTGGATCGCCGCTTGCCGCTGGCTGACCCGGTGACGCACCGCGACACCCTGCAACGCTGCCGTCAGCTGAACCGCGAGTTCCTCTCTCACCAGGCGCTGATCAGCCGCGTGCGCCAGCTGCTTGCCAGCCAATTGCCCGACTCGCCGGGGCTCGACGGCCTGGCGCGCCAGCTGCGCTACTCCTCACGCACTCTACGCCGGCAGTTGCAGGAAATGGGCACCAGTTACCAGAGCCTGCTCGACGAGCTGCGCTTCGAACAGGCGCGGCGCCTGCTGGGCGAAGAGCGCCTGCCCATCGCGCGTATCGCCGAAGCCCTGGGCTACAGCGAGACGGCCAGTTTTCGCCACGCTTTCCAGCGCTGGAGTGGCACCTCGCCGAGCCGCTACCGGCGCCCGGCCCTGGCTTGACCGCCAGCTGCCAGCAGCCAATCGCCAGCCACGGTGCGCGCCGCCTGACGAGCCAGGCGCACCGATCCGGCTCGCCACTGCGCCATTTCGTGGCCATATCTATCCCCTTTTGGCCGCTCCGCTCATTTCCCTGGCGCCGAAATGCGACCAAGAATGCAGCTACCACAAGCGGAGGGCCGAGCATGCGCACCATCTATAGCGATGACCATCACCTGCACCACGGACGCTGTGAAATCATCGACGGGGAACTCAAACCCTGCTTCGAGATGCCGTCACGAGCCGACCACGTGCTGGCGCGCGTACGCCAGCAAGGCCTCGGTGAGGTATTGGCGCCAAAGGACTTCGGCCGCGCACCGATCGAACGCATCCATGATGCCGACTACCTGCGTTTCTTCGAAGGCGCCTGGGCGCGCTGGACGGACATGGGCCGCGACGGCGACATCCTGCCCTTCACCTGGCCGGCGCGCACCTTGCGCAGCGTGCTGCCGGACACCCTGCTCGGCCAGCTGGGTTATTACAGCTTCGACGGCGGCGCGCCGATCACCGCCGGCACTTGGCAGGCGGCCTGGAGTTCTGCCCAGGTCGCCCTCAGCGGCCAAGCGCTGATCAGCGATGGTGCCGACAGCGCCTTTGCGCTGTGCCGCCCGCCAGGTCATCACGCTGCCGGCGATCTGATGGGCGGCTACTGCTACCTGAACAACGCGGCCATCGCCACCCAGGCGTTTCTCGACGGGGGCTGCAAGCGAGTGGCGATCCTCGACGTGGACTACCACCACGGCAACGGCACGCAGTCGATCTTCTACGCACGCAACGATGTGCTGGTGGCCTCCATCCATGGCGACCCGTCCTTCGAATTCCCGTTCTTCCTCGGTTACCACGACGAGGTCGGCGAAGGCGCCGGCGAGGGCTTCAACCTCAACCTGCCGCTGGCCGCCGGCAGTGGTTGGGATCGCTGGAGCGCGGCACTGGAACAGGCCTGCACGCGCATCGCCGCCTACGCCCCCGAGGTGATCGTGGTGTCGCTGGGCGTGGACACCTTCAAGGAAGACCCGATTTCCCAGTTCAAGCTCGACAGCCCGGACTACCTGCGCATGGGCGAACGCATCGCCCGCCTCGGCAAGCCCACCATGTTCGTGATGGAGGGTGGCTACGCCGTCGAGGAGATCGGCATCAATGCGGTGAACGTACTGGAAGGTTTCGAAGGCGCCTGAGCCTGCTGCCACTAACTGACGTTTCAAGGGAGTACACGACGATGAAAACCTTCCAAACCCTGGCTTGCAGCGCCCTGTGCGGCGCCGCCCTGCTGGCCAGCAGCGCCATGGCCGAGGCGCGCGAGCTGCGCGTCTACAACTGGGCCGACTACATGCTGCCGCAGACCCTCAAGGACTTTCAGCAGCACAGCGGCATCAAGCTGACCTGGGACACCTTCGAGACCAACGAGGCCCTGGAGGCCAAGCTGCTCACCGGCAACTCGGGCTACGATCTGGTGGTGCCGTCCAACATGTTTCTCGACACCCAGATCAAGGCCGGTGTGTTCCAGAAGCTCGACAAGAGCAAGCTGCCCAACTGGAAACACCTCGACCCGGCACTGCTCAAGCTGCTGGAGACCAACGACCCCGGTAACCAGTACGGCGTGCCCTACATGTACGGCACGGTGCTGATCGGCTACAACCCGGACAAGGTCAAGGCAGCGCTCGGTGAGAACGCGCCCGTGAACAGCTGGGACCTGGTGTTCAAGCCCGAGAACATGGAAAAGCTCAAGCAGTGCGGTGTGACCATGCTCGATGCGCCCAACGAGATCCTGCCCATCGCCCTGCATTACCTGGGCCTGCCGCCGAACAGCACCAACCCGGACGATTACGAGAAGGCCACCGAGCTGTTGATGAAAGTGCGCCCCTACGTGACCTACTTCCATTCGGCCAAGTACATGACCGATATCGCCAACGGCGACATCTGCGTGGCCATCGGTTATTCGGGCAGTTTCTACCAGTTCGCCAACCGCGCCAAGGAAGCCGGCAACGGCGTTACGGTCGAATGGCGCATGCCCAAGGAAGGCGCGCCGATCTGGTTCGACACCTTCGCCATTCCGAAAAGCGCCAGGAACGTCGAGGAAGCCCATGAATTCATCAACAACCTGCTCGATCCAAAGGTCATCGCGCCTATCAGTGACTTCCTCGGCTACCCCAACCCGAACAAGGATTCCATGCCACTGGTGGACAAGGCGATCAGCGAGAACCCCGACCTGACGCCAACCGCCGAAGCACAGAAGACCCTCTACAGCGTCGAGCCGCTGCCGCAAAAGATCGAACGGGTACGCACCCGTGCCTGGACCAAGATCAAGAGCGGCAGCTGAGCCACCTCCCTCCCCAACGACCCCGCGCCAGGCGCGGGGTCTGCATTCATGGCAAGCGCTGCGACCCGTTTGTCTGAACCTGCCAGGCGCACAGCCGCTCACATACAGACACCGCGCGGCTATGCTCGAAGGGTCAGCTCAAAAAGCCCTCTAGAGCAGCCGAGACAGGCTGCGCAATAGCAAAAATTCAATACTGATAATAGTTTTCATTAGCGTCGTTTTGTCGCTAGAGTGGCAACCCTGTCCGGGGTCACCCTGCCGGTGACATAGATCGGTCAAGCCATACGAGGATAGAGATGTTCAATCGGATCCCCTTGCGCACCAGTGCCCCCTTGTTTGCCGCCCTTCTTGTCTGCCTGCTGCCGCAACTGGCCTCCGCCGAGGGCAAGTTCAAGGTGGTGACCACCTTCACCGTACTGGCCGATATGGCCCGACAGGTAGCAGGCGACGCCGCCGAGGTAGAGTCGATCACCAAGCCCGGCGCCGAGATCCACAACTACCAGCCGACCCCTGGCGACATCCTCAAGGCCCGCGATGCGCAGTTGATCCTGCGTAACGGCATGAACCTGGAGCAGTGGTTCGAGCGTTTCCTGCAGCGCCTGCAGGGCGTGCCCGCGGTGACCCTCAGCGAGGGCGTCGAGCCGATCGGCATCGCCGAGGGCCCCTACAGCGGCAAACCCAACCCCCATGCCTGGATGTCGCCGGATGCGGCGATGATCTATATCGACAATATCCGCGATGCACTGGTCGAGCACGATCCGGCCAATGCCGACACTTACCGGCGCAACGCCAAGGCCTACCAGACGCTGATCAAGTCCACTGTCGGGCCGATCCGCGAGCGCCTGCAAAAGGTGCCCGAAGAGCGCCGCTGGCTGGTATCCAGCGAGGGTGCATTCAGCTACCTGGCCCGCGACTTCGGCCTCAGGGAGCTGTATCTGTGGCCGATCAATGCCGACCAGCAAGGCACCCCGCAACAGGTGCGCAAGGTGATCGACGCGGTGCGCGCCAACCGGATTCCGGCGATCTTCAGCGAAAGCACCATTTCCGCCTCCCCGGCCCAGCAAGTGGCCCGCGAGACCGGCGCCAAGTACGGCGGCGTGCTCTATGTCGACTCGCTCAGCGAGCCGAGCGGCCCGGTGCCGACCTACCTCGACCTGCTGCGCGTTACCTCGCAGACCATTGCCGACGGGCTGGCCGAATAATGCCCAACGCTCTGCACGAAGAAGACAGCCTGGGCGGCATCCGCGTCGATGGCATCAGCGTCACCTACCGCAACGGCCACACCGCCCTGCGCGACGCCAGCTTCGCGAGCCCCGGTGGCAGCATCACCGCCCTGGTGGGCGTCAACGGCAGCGGCAAGTCGACGCTGTTCAAGGCCATCATGGGTTTCGTCAAGCTGGCCCAGGGCAGCATCAGCGTGCTCGGCATGCCGGTGCGCGAGGCGCTGAAACGCAACCTGATCGCCTACGTGCCGCAGAGCGAAGACGTCGACTGGAACTTCCCGGTGCTGGTCGAGGACGTGGTGATGATGGGCCGCTATGGCCATATGGGCCTGCTGCGCCGCCCCAAGGCAGCCGACCGTGAGGCGGTGGACGCGGCCCTTGGCCGGGTCGGCATGGGCGAGCTGCGTAAGCGGCAGATCGGCGAGCTGTCCGGCGGCCAGAAGAAGCGCGTGTTCCTGGCCCGCGCTCTGGCCCAGGATTCAAGGGTGATCCTCCTCGACGAGCCGTTCACCGGTGTCGATGTGAAAACCGAAGACGCCATCGTGCGGCTGCTCGGCGAGTTGCGCGACGAAGGCCGGGTGATGCTGGTGTCCACCCACAACCTGGGCAGCGTGCCGGAGTTCTGCGACCGCACCGTGCTGCTGGCTCGCACTGTGCTCGCCTACGGCCCGACCCAGTTGGTGTTCACCCGCGAGAACCTGGAGCGCACCTTCGGCGGCGTGCTGCGCCACTTCGAGCTGCCGGGCGAAGACCAGCGCGCGTCGCCGCTGATCGGCATCATCACCGACGACGAGCGCCCCCTGGTGCTGTACGACGGCAAGTCGACCATTCGCGGCCGCGTCGACGACAAGGATCCATAGTGTCCAGCCTGCTCGAACCCTTTTCCTACGGCTACATGGTCAATGCCATGTGGGTGTCGACCCTGGTCGGCGTGGTCTGCGCGCTGCTCTCGGTTTACCTGATGCTCAAGGGCTGGTCGCTGATCGGCGACGCCCTGGCCCACTCCATCGTGCCCGGCGTGGCCGGCGCGTATATGCTCGGCCTGCCCTTCGCCCTCGGCGCATTCGGCGCCGGCACGCTGGCCGCCGGCGCCATGCTGTTTCTCAACCAGCGCAGCAAGCTCAAGGAAGACGTGATCATCGGGCTGATCTTCTCGTCGTTCTTCGGCCTCGGGCTGTTCATGGTCTCGCTGTCGCCCACCTCGGTGAACATCCAGACCATCGTGCTCGGCAACATCCTGGCCATCACCCCGGGCGACACCCTGCAGCTGCTGCTGATCGCCGGCATCACCCTGGCGGTGCTGGCGCTGCGCTGGAAGGATCTGATGGTGGTGTTTTTCGACGAGCACCACGCGCGCTCCATCGGCCTGAGCCCGACACGCCTGAAGGCGATCTTCTTCATCCTGCTGTCGGCCTGCACCGTGGCGGCGATGCAGACGGTCGGCGCCTTTCTGGTCATCGCCATGGTCGTCACCCCGGGCGCCACCGCCTACCTGCTCAGCGACCGTTTCGAGCGGCTGCTGCTGATTGCCGCCTGCATCGGCGGGCTTTCCAGCTTTATCGGCGCCTACGCCAGTTACTTTCTCGACGGCGCCACCGGGGCAATCATCATCGTGCTGCAGACGTGCGTGTTCCTGCTGGCGTTCGTCTTCGCCCCCAAGCATGGCCTGCTCGCCGCCCGCCGGCGCGCCGCCCAGGCCAGGCTGGAGATCTGACCATGGACCTGCTGCTCCTGCCGCTGCAAATCGACTTCATGCAGTACGCCCTGCTGATCGCCGTGCTGGTAGCGATCCCAGCCGCGCTCTTATCGTGCTTCCTGGTACTCAAGGGCTGGGCGCTGATGGGCGACGCCACTGCTCACGCGGTATTTCCCGGCGTGGTGATCGCCTACATGGTCGGCCTGCCCTACTCCCTCGGCGCCTTCGTGGCCGGCATGCTCTGCGCCATCGCCGCGGGTTACCTGAAGGAAAACAGCCGGATCAAGCAGGACACCCTCATGGGCGTGGTGTTCTCCGGCATGTTCGGCCTGGGCCTGCTGCTCTACACGCAGATCCACAGCGACGTGCACCTGGATCACATCCTGTTTGGCGACATGCTCGGCATCGGTTGGGCGGACTTGCTGGAGAGCGGCCTGATCGCCCTGGCGGTCAGCGCCTTCATTGCCCTGAAATGGCGCGACCTGCTGTTGCACGCCTTCGACCCGGTGCAGGCACGCACCGTCGGCCTGCCGGTAGGCCTGCTGCACTACGGCCTGCTGGCGGTGATGTCGCTGACCATCGTCGGCGCCCTCAAGGCTATTGGCATCGTGCTCACCGTGGCGCTGCTGATCGCCCCGGGCGCCATCGCCTTCCTGCTCACCCGCACCATGGGCGCCATGCTCATCACTGCCGTGGCCATTGCCGTCGGCGCGGCGGTGAGCGGCGTGTACCTGAGTTTCTTCATCGACAGTGCACCGGGGCCGACCATCGTGGTGCTGCTCAGCGCGCTGTTCGCCGGGGTGTTCATTTATTCCAGCCGGCGCGAGCGCACGAGCGCGGCGAAGCTGTAGAATCCGCAGCGCCTCCACGCTCGACAAGGAATGTCATGCTCAAGCCCCGCCTGATCATGCTGACCGGCTGCCTGGCACTGGTCGCCTGCAGCACGCCCGCACCACCCGCTGCGCCAAAGACAAGCGACGAACTCGCCCAGGAACACTTCACTCGCCTCGCCATGCAGGCCCTCTACGGTGTAGGCCGGAGAGCCAACCCCGCCTGGCGCCAGGCCAGCCTGGAAGTGCGCTTTATCATCGATCGCCAGAATCAGGTCATCGATTGCCAGGCCAGGCCGGTCAGCAAATCCAAGTTGTCCGATGGCCTGCCCTTCAACCCGCAGGTGGCCGAGCGGATGAATCGCCTTTGCTGGCAGACCGTACTGCCGCCGATGCCCAGCAAGCTGATGGACGAAGGCCCGACCACCGAGCTGATCGCACCCTTGCTGTTCCCCGAGCAGGCCTCGGATCCGCAAAGCCATGCTCGCGAAGCCGCCCAGTACGCGCGCAATGACTACTTCTGGCAGCAGCTGTTCGCCAACCGGACCCTGGACAGCATTGGCAGGGCTCGCCTGATTGGTATCCTCGATGCGCAGCACAACGTCAGTGCCTGCCAAGTGATCATCGAGCCGCACCCCATGCGGCGCCGCGAATTCAAGCAGGACAACGACCTGCTCGAACATCTCGGCCAGGCCTGCTCGCGCCTCGATGATGTGCCGCTGATTCCCGGGCAGCCCGTCAATGCCCAGGGCCAATACGTGTTCAGCGTAACGCTCGACTACTCGCCATGGCGAGCCAAGGCACTTCTGTCAGGTAGCTGAGCAGGCCGACAGGGCAAGCGACTCAGATGCCTACATCTATGGCATACCGAATACCAATAATGTAGGCTCACTGCGCCGGTGAAAATAGCGAAAAGCCAGCATCGAACCCTGCGCTTCGTGACCGCTCTTGCCCAATAACAACATCCATCGCCCGAGCAGGAACCCTCCGTGAACATCAAACAAAAACTTACCTGGGGCTTTGCGGCCATTGCCTGTGTGCCCGTGGTGCTGGTCGCCATCGTGGTCGTCATCAACCTGCGCGAGCAGGCCCGGGAGGACTTTCTCGACAGCAGCAGCCGGGAGATTCGCCAGATCGACAATGCGATGAACCAGTTCTTCGACGCCATCGCCCAGAACGTCGAATACCTGGCCAAGAGCGACCTGCTGCGAAACACCGAGAACCTGAAGAACTACAGCGCAGCAGACGCCGCGCAAGTACCATTGCCGTCCAGCAACCAGGCGTTGCTGCATGGCCTGAACCAGTTCGCAGCCAGCCACCCGACCACCGCCTACCTGCAGGTGGGTCACCAGGATGGCGGCTACCTGGTCTGGCCGGACGATCCCAAGCTCAACAGCTACGACCCGCGCCAGCGCCCCTGGTACAAGGCCGCCATGGCCGCACCCGGTCAGATCGTGCGCACTCCGGCCTACTACTGGGCGCCCGATGACGTGGTGTTGATGGGCACCGTACACACCCTCGACAATGCCCAGGGGCAGCCGCTGGGCGCCATCGGCCTGGACGTGTCGCTCAAGCAGCTCACCGACCTGGTCAAGCAGATCAAGCTCGGCGAAAGCGGCTACCTGATGCTGCTGGAAAACAGCGGCAACGTGCTGGTCGACCCACGCGATGCCGCGCACAATTTCAAGCGCCTCGACGAACTGGGCGACGGCTATCGTCAACTTGCCAGCGTGACCGGTGGCTTTGCCGAGGTCGAGCTCGACGGCGTGAGCTACATGGCCAACGTCTGGTCATCGGAGAAACTGGGCTGGCGCTTTATCGGCCTGATCGAGCGCAGCGAAGTGATGGCCAAGGCCACCAGCCTGACCTGGCAGATCGGCGTGATCGCTGCCGTGCTGGCGGTTCTGTTCGCCATCGTCGGTGCCAGTTTCGCCGGGCTGATCGTCAAGCCGATCCGCAGCGTGGCCGGCGGCCTGGAAGGCATCGCCCAGGGCGAAGGCGACCTGACCCGCAGCCTGGATGTACGCGGCAACGATGAAACCGCCCTACTGGCGCGCTGGTTCAACCAGTTCCTGGGCGCCATTCGCACCCTGGTACAGCGCATCGGCAGCGCTTCGGCGGACTTGCAGACCGCTTCCGACGCCACCACCCGCGTGGCCCTGGACATGAACGACGCAGCGGTGCGCCAGCGCGAAGCCGTGGAGCTGGTGTCCACCGCCTTCAACGAAATGGTCGCCACCGCCAACGAAGTGGCCCGCTCCTGCAGCCAGGCGGCCAGCTCGGCGGACTCCGGCCAGCGCCAGGTGCATGGCGGCCAGCTGCAGATCGACGAAGCCACCGGCAGCGTCACCCAGCTCAGCGAGAACCTGCACAAATCCGCCCAGGCCATGCAGGTGCTGGAACAGGACAGCAAGAACATCAACGCCATCCTCGACACCATTCGCTCGATCGCCGAGCAGACCAACCTGTTGGCCCTCAACGCCGCCATCGAAGCAGCCCGGGCCGGTGAGCAGGGCCGGGGCTTCGCGGTGGTCGCCGACGAGGTGCGCGCCCTGGCCAAACGCACCGCGGATTCAACGGGTGAAATCGACGGCCTGCTCGGCGGCCTGGCCAAGCGCACCCAGGAGGTCACCAGGCAGATGCAGAGCAGCCTGAGCATGTCGCAGCAGAGCGTGGAGCGTATCCAGCAGGCCCGCGACAGCTTCGAGCAGATCCGTGCCTCGGTGGACGAAATCCGCGACCAGAACAGCCAGATCGCCACCGCCGCCGAGGAGCAGCACCAGGTCGCCGAGGACATCAATCGGCACATCGCGCAGATCCATACCGATGCGCAGCTGGTCGAGGAGCTGGCCCATTCGGCGCGCAGCGACTCGCAGCGCCTGGAAACGCTCTCCGGCGAACTCAACGGGCTGGTCCGCCGCTTCCGGACCTGATACTTCCCTACCGCCGTCTACCCGCCCGCCACGCCCGCCCATCATGTAAAAAAACGTGACGGGCGGGTGCTCAAGTTTGTATCCGCCACGCCGACTCAATGTTCACAGCGACTGCAAATTTGCCAGCCGCCTTTTCTGCCTGCTTCTAAGCTGTAAAAACCCAACAAAAACGCTTTACCACCCTGCAGGAACCACCGTGAACATCAAACAGAAACTCACCTGGGCCTTCGCGGCCATTGCCTGTGTGCCCGTCGTTCTGGTCGCCGTCGTGGTGGTGGTCAACCTGCGCGAACAGGCGCGGGACGACTTCCTGGACAGCAGCAGCCGCGAGATCAGGCAGATCGAAAACGCCATGAACCAGTTCTTCGATGCCATCGCGCAGAACGTCGAATACCTGGCCAAGCACCCGGCGGTGCGCAACGCCGGCGAGCTGAAGAACTACTCGGGCACCGATGCGGCGTCGATTCCGCTGACCGATGAGAACAAGGCGTTTCTGGACATGTTCGGTCAGTTCGCCGCCAGCCACCCGAGCACTGCCTATCTGTCACTCGGCAAGGCCGACGGCGGCTATGCCTCCTGGCCGGACGATGCCAAGCTCACTGGCTATGACCCCCGCGTGCGCCCATGGTACAAGGCGGCCATGGCCGCGCCCGGCAAGACCGTGCGCACCGCCGCCTACTACTGGGCGCCCGACGACGTGGTGCTGATGGGCACCGTGCGCACCGTCGACAATGCCCAGGGGCAGCAGGTCGGCGTGGTGGGCCTGGACGTGTCGCTCAAGCAGCTCACCGAACTGGTCAAGCAGATCAGACTCGGCGAAAGCGGCTACCTGATGCTGCTGGAAAGCAACGGCAACGTGCTGGTCGACCCGCGCACCCCAGAGCATAACTTCAAGCTGATCAGCGAGCTGGGCGACGGCTATGCGGAGCTGGCCGGCGTCGAGAGCGGCCTGGTCGAAGTCGAGCTCGGCGGCGTGTCCTACATGGCCAACGTATGGTCGTCGAAGAGCCTTGGCTGGCGCTTTATCGGCCTGATCGAGCGCAGCGAAGTGATGGCCAAGGCCACCAGCCTGACCTGGCAGATCGCGGTGATCGCCGCGGTGCTGGCGGTGTTGTTCGCCATTGTCGGCGCCAGCTTCGCAGGATTGATCGTCAAGCCGATCCGCAGCGTGGCCGGTGGCCTGGAAGGCATCGCCCAGGGCGAAGGTGATCTGACCCGCAGCCTGGACGTGCGCGGCAATGACGAAACCGCCCTGCTGGCACGCTGGTTCAACCAGTTCCTTGGCGCCATCCGTACCCTGGTGCAGCGTATCGGCAGCGCCTCGGCGGACCTGCAGACTGCCTCGGACGCCAGCACCCGCGTGGCCCGGGACATGAACGACGCCGCCGGCCGCCAGCGCGAAGCCGTGGAACTGGTGTCCACCGCCTTCAACGAGATGGTCGCCACTGCCAACGAAGTGGCCCGCTCCTGCAGCAACGCCGCGTCGTCAGCCGACTCCGGCCAGCGCCAGGTGCACGACGGCCAGTTGCAGATCGACGAGGCCACCGGCAGCGTTACCCAGCTCAGCGAGAATCTGCAGAAGTCCGCCCAGGCCATGCAGGTGCTCGAGCAGGACAGCAAGAACATCAACGCCATCCTGGACACCATCCGCTCGATCGCCGAGCAGACCAACCTGCTGGCCCTCAACGCGGCCATCGAAGCGGCGCGCGCTGGCGAGCAGGGCCGAGGGTTCGCGGTGGTCGCCGACGAAGTGCGCGCGCTGGCCAAGCGTACCGCCGACTCCACCGGGGAGATCGACGGCCTGCTCGGTGGCCTGGCGCGCCGCACCCAGGAGGTGACCAAGCAGATGCAGAACAGCCTGAGCATGTCGCTGCAGAGCGTGGAGCGCATCCAGCAGGCCCGCGACAGCTTCGAGCAGATCCGCACCTCGGTCGACGAGATCCGCGACCAGAACAACCAGATCGCCACCGCCGCCGAGGAGCAGCACCACGTGGCCGAGGACATCAACCGGCACATCGCGCAGATCCATACCGATGCGCAGTTGGTCGAAGAGCTGGCTCATTCGGCACGCAGCGATTCGCAGCGCCTGGAATCGCTGTCCGGTGAACTCAATGGTCTGGTGGGGCGTTTCCGAACCTGACCCTGCCAAGGCGCAAGCGCCCCGCTTGCGCCTCGTCGCCGCCGTGCCCTGCAGGTCATGGCGGCCGCTGCTCAACAGCCCGGCTCGCAACGACGGGCGATCACCCTTCCCTACAAGCGCCTGCTCAGCCCCCGTACGAGGGCGAGCGCGTCTGCATGATGGCCGCTTCCAAGCCGCCCCAAAAGTGTGCACCGGGCAACCGGACGCCCTCTTAACAGTGGCCGATTTGGGCTAACTGGCCCAGCCGCGACTTACCTACCATCGATTCGGCCCGACTGGTTCTGCCGTGGCATTGCGATGCGAATGCCCATTGCCGGCAGACATCCATTGCTCCAGCCGCGCACGGCACGTCCAGCGACGTTCAGGCATGCCGAGCGCTGCAGCTAACACCCCCGTTGTGCCAGGCCCGCACTTCCGACCTCGAGAAATGCCATGACAACTCATACAAGAATCGACTTCCTCTACCTCTCCGAGCAGGACATGATCCGCGCCGGGGTGACCGACATGCTCGCCTGCGTCAATACCATGGAAGAGGTGTTCGACCTGCTCTACAAGGGCGACTATCGAATGGCCGGCGCCAACAATGACTCCCACGGCGCGCTGGTCTGCTTTCCCGAAGACTCACCCTTCCCGAACATGCCTCGCCACGCTGCCGATCGCCGCATGATGGCGATGCCTGCCTACCTGGGTGGCAGCTTCCGCACCGCCGGCGTGAAGTGGTACGGCTCCAACGTCGAGAATCGCGAGAAGGGCCTGCCCCGCTCGATCCTGATGTTCACCCTGAATGACGTCGACACCGGTGCGCCGCTGGCGCACATGTCGGCCAACCTGCTGTCGGCCTACCGCACCGGCGCCATTCCGGGGGTGGGCGCACGCCACCTGGCCCGCAAGGATTCACGGGTGGTCGGCCTGCTCGGCCCGGGCGTGATGGGCAAGACCACCCTCGCCGCCTTTCTGGCCGTCTGCCCGCTGATCGACACCCTCAAGCTCAAGGGCCGCAGCCAGAAGAGCCTCGAGGAGTTCATCGACTGGGTTACGCAAACCTACCCGCAGATCACCACCATCGAGGTGGTCGACAGCATCGAAGACGTGGTGCGCGGCTCGGATCTGGTCACCTACTGCACCTCCGGCAGGACCGGCAACCCCAGCGAGTACCCGCTGGTCAAGCGCGAGTGGGTCAAGCCCGGCGCCTTCCTGGCCATGCCGGCCGGCTGCAACATCGACGAGGGCATGGAACAGCACGACGTGCGCAAGGTGCTGGACAACATCGGCCTGTACCAGGCCTGGTACGCGGAGTTGCCCAAGCCTGCCCACAACCACGTGCCGGTGATCGGCGTGCACTTCATGGACATGCTCGAGGAAGGAAAGCTGAGCCTCGAACAGCTCGAGGACATCGGCAAGATCATCGCCGGCGAAGCGCCCGGCCGTCGTAACGACGAGGAAATCATCATCATGTCGGTCGGTGGCATGCCTGTCGAGGACGTGGCCTGGGGCACCGTGGTGTACCGCAAGGCGCTCGAACTGGGCATCGGCGTGAAGCTGAACCTCTGGGAAACCCCGGCCCTTCGCTAATCCCCCTTCATTCAAGGACATTACGCCATGACCACCATCAGCAAAGTCAAAACCGGTTCCAAGTACGAAGACATGGGCAGCTACTCGCGTGTGGTTGCGGTGGGCGACTGGATCTTCGTGTCCAACACCGCCGGCCGTAACCCGGACACCAAGGAAATCTCCGACGACCTGGCCGAGCAGACCCACCAGGTGTTCGCCAACATCAAGGCGGCGCTCGCCGCCGTGGATGCCAGCCTGGCCGACGTGGTGTGCTCGCGCGTGTTCATCCAGAACCCCCAGGACGTACCCGGGGTGATGACCATCGTCGGCGAGAAGTTTCGCGGCATCGACCCGGCCTCGACCGTTACCTGCCCGCCCCTGGGCTCCACCGTCTACAAGGTCGAGCTGGAACTGACCGCCTTCCGTGGCGCCTCGCGCGCCGAGGTGAAGAAAATCAACCTGGCTCAGTGAGCCGGGTTTGCGGTCACCTCATCACCCTTACTGTTGAGTGCTGTTCATGTCGCCTCGAATAGAGCCCGTACAAACCTCCACCGAGTTTCCCTCGAGCAGCGCGGTGGTCATCATCGGTGGGGGCATCATCGGCCTTACCGCAGCCCTGACCCTGGCCGAGCGAAACATTCCGGTGGTGGTGCTGGAAAAAGGCCGCATTGCGGCCGAGCAGTCTTCGCGCAACCTCGGTTGGGTGCGCAAGACCAACCGCCATATGCACGACATTCCCCTGGCCCTGGCCGCCGAGCGGCTGTGGCAGCAAATGCCGGAACGCGTCGGCCAGGACGTTGGCTTCCGCCAGGCCGGCATCCTGTTCGTCGCCCGTAACGACGCACAGATGGGCATGCACGAAGGCTGGCTGAAATCGGTGGCGTCGCTGAACCTGGACTCGCGCCTGGTCAGCGCCGCGGAAATCGCCAAGCTGGCGCCCGGCGGCCAGGGCCACTGGGCTGGTGGCATCTACACGCCGTCCGACGCTCGCGCCGAGCCGACCCTGGCCTCCAGCGCGATCGCCAGGGCGGCGATGGCCAAAGGCGCGCTGATCATCGAGAACTGCGCGGTGCGTACCCTGGTCACCACGGCCGGACGGGTCAGCGGCGTGCTGACCGAACGCGGCGAGATCCGCTGCGAGCAGGTACTGCTGGCTTCTGGCATGTGGTCGCGGCGCTTTCTCGGCAACCACGGCATCAACCTGCCGACCTTGCCGCTGACCTGTTCGGTGATGCGCACGGGGCCAATGGACGGGCCGACCGAGATCGCCCTGGGCGCGCCGGACTTCTCCTTCCGTCGCCACAAGGATGGTGGCTTCATCGTCACCCAGCGCGGCGCACTGGATGCGCACCTGACCCTCGACCACCTGCTGATCGGCATGCGCTACCTGCCGCAGCTCAAGGCGCAGCGTGACTTCCTGAGGGTGTCCTTCGGCAAGGAGTTCTTCCGGGACCTGAAGCTGGCGCGGCGCTGGACCGGCAACTCGGTGACGCCATTCGAGAAGGTGCGCACCTTGGATCCGGCGGCCAACCCGGCGCTCAACGACGAAGCGATGCGCAACCTGGTCGCCGCCTGGCCGGTGTTCGAGAAAGCGCAGATCGAACAGAGCTGGGCCGGCGTCATCGACATCACCCCGGACTCCAACCCGGTGATCGGCCCGGTCGCCAAGCTGCCTGGCCTGACCCTGGCCACCGGTTTCTCCGGCCACGGCTTCGGCACCTCGCCGGCCGCCGGACAACTGGCCGCTGACCTGCTGTGCGGGACCACGCCGATCGTCGACCCGAGCCCCTACCGCTTCGAGCGCCTCGCCTAGCGAGCAACCGCTGCAAAGCAAAAAGCCCTGCAATGTCGCAGGGCTTTTGCTTTGCAGCGGGCGTGTCAGCGGTTGAACTCGGCCTCGGCGGCCTTCAATTCCTCGAGCGCTTCATCGAGCTTGGCCTGGCGTTTGGCGATCTTTCCCGCATCGCCTGCCAGCTCGGCTTCACGCAGGTCGGCTTCACGCTCGCGTATCTCGTCACGGGCCTTGTTGACCTTGGCTTGCAGTTCGCGCATCAGCTCCTTGTCCGTACAGTGCTCACGCACGCCGTCCAGGGCTGCGCTGAGCCCCTTGGCCTGTTGCGTATGACCTTCGGCCCAGGCCGCCTGAAGCTGCTTTTCGATGCTCGCCGCCTTCGCTTCGCAACGTGGGTTGGCAGCCGTATCGGCCAGTGCCGGCAGAGCGGCGACGAGCAACAGGCTGGAAATCAGGGCTTTCATCAAAACGCTCCGTTAACGGCAAAACAACAGCGCCGGTCGGCGTGCCGGGCATACAGACCGCAGATCGTCCCGATGATTTCATGGACGGAGTAAATGCCGCGCCAGCGCAACCGGTAGGCGCTTTGCCTGAACTTCATGGCGCGCCACCTGCCGATTGAATAGAGGCCGGACAATGCGGTTCGGCGTTGCAGAGGAGTTGATGAAATGCCCGATGCTCAACGCAAGGTTCGTTACGCGGTCGTCGGTGGCGGCTGGATCTCCCAGGGTGCCTTCATGCCAGGCGTAGGCCAGACCGACAACTCGGTGATCACCGCCCTGGTCACCGGCGACCCGATCAAGGCCGACAAGCTGGCCAAGCTCTACGGTATCAAGAGCTACCGCTACGAAGAATTTCCCGCCCTGCTGGCCTCCGGCGAGATCGACGCCATCTACCTGGCCACGCCCAACTTCCGCCACCGTGAATTCGCCGAGCCGGCCCTGGATGCCGGCATCCACGTGCTGCTGGAAAAGCCCATGGCCACCAGCGAGGAAGACTGCAAGGCCATCACCGCAGCCGCCGAGCGCTCGGGCGCCAAACTGATGATCGCCTACCGCCTGCACTTCGAGCCGGGAACCGTGGAGATGATCCACCGTATCCGCGCCGGTGACATCGGCGACCCACGGCTGTTCACTGCCACCTTCACCCAGACCGTCGACCCGGCCAACCACCGCATGCAGAGCGGCTACTGGGCCGGCCCGGTGACCGACATGGGTCCCTACCCGATCAATGCCGTGCGCAACCTGTTCGATGACGAGCCGCTGGAAGTGCGCGCCGTGGCCGTGCAGACCCCCGGCTGCGAAATCAACACGCCAGATACCGTGACCGTGACCATGCGCTTCGCCGAGGAACGCATGGCGGTGTTCACCGTGAGCTACAGCCTGCCCAGCACCGAACGCCTGCAGGTGATCGGCAGCAAGGGCGAGTTCGAGGCGTCGCCCAGCTTCGGTTTTGGCGACGGCACGGCGATCAGTTACCGCGCCACCATCGACGGGAAAACCACCGAGCATGAACACCCGGTGGTCGACCAGTTCGCCGGCGAAACCCAGTATTTCTCCGACTGCATCCTGCAGAACCGCGAGCCGGAGCCAGACGGTGACGAGGGCTGGCGCGACGTGCGGGTACTCGAAGCCATCGAGCGCGCCCTGCAAAGCGGCCAGCCGCAGCGCCTCGACCCGCTGCCCAAGCGCCCTGGCGTCAGCGTCGAGCAGGCACGCCGCCTGCCGCTGGCCGAGGTGCCCGAGTACGTCAACACCAGCGAACCGGTGAGCTGAGGCTTATCGAGCAGGCAACAAAAAGGGACGCCTCGGCGTCCCTTTTTGCATGCTGGCAGTGCGCGGGTTACAGCTGCACCACGTCGAACTGGACGTCGGTAGCCACATCGGCATCGTAGTCCACGTCGCTGCGCTCGAAGCCGAACAGGTTGAGGAACTGCTTCTTGTAACCGGCATAGTCGGTCAGCTCGAACAGGTTCTCGGTGGTCACCTGTGGCCACATGGCCTTGCAGGCGTCCTGTACGTCGTCGCGCAGTTCCCAGTCGTCCAGGCGCAGGCGGGCTTTTTCGTCGACTGCAGCCGGGGCGCCGTCAGCGCGGTACAGGCGGTCACGGAACAGGCGGTCGAGCTGGTCCTGGGTGCCCTCGTGGACGCCCTTTTCCTGCATGATCTTGAACACCATCGACAGGTACAGCGGCATCACCGGAATGGCCGAGCTGGCCTGGGTGACCACCGACTTGAGCACGGCCACGTTGGCGCCGCCTTTGACTTCACCGGCCAGCTTCTTGTCCAGGCGCAGGGCAGTTTCGTCCAGATCCTGCTTGGCCTTGCCCAGCGCACCGTGCCAATAGATCGGCCAGGTGATTTCCGTGCCGATGTAGCTGAACGCCACGGTACGCGCGCCTTCGGCCAACACGTCGGCGCCAGCCAGGGCGTCGATCCACAGCTGCCAGTCCTGGCCGCCCATGACGGTCACGGTATCGGCAACTTCCTGCTCGGTAGCGGGCTCGATGGACGCCTCGATAATGGTGTCCTTGTTGGTGTCGATGGCGGTCGACTTGTAGGGCTGGCCAATGGGCTTGAGTGCCGAACGGACCACTTCACCGCTCTGCGGCAGCTTGCGCACCGGCGAGGCCAGGGAGTAGACGATCAGGTCGACCTTGCCGCCCATCTCGTTCTTGATCAGCTCGATGACCTTGGCACGGGCTTCATCGGAGAAGGCGTCGCCGTTGATCGACTTGCTGTACAGGCCCTCGGCCTTGGCGAACTTGTCGAACGCCGCCGAGTTGTACCAGCCAGCAGTGCCGGCCTTGGTTTCGGTGCCCGGTTTCTCGAAGAACACGCCCAGGGTATCGGCGCCAAAGCCGAAGGCGGCGGTGATGCGCGCAGCCAGGCCGTAGCCGCTGGAAGCACCGATCACCAGCACCTTTTTCGGCCCGTCATTACGCACGCCCAGTTTGCGCGTCGCCTCGATCTGCTCGGCCACGTTGCGCTCGCAACCCAGCGGGTGGGTGGTGGTACAGATGAAGCCACGAACTTTAGGGTGAATAATCAACGCGTTTACCTCGTCATCGTTTTTTGGGCAGGCGACAGTCTACTGCCGATTTTGCGCCTGAGAAAAAGCCTAATTAGACCTATTGGTCGCTCCAAAAGCCAGCCAGGCCACATTTTTGCTGGCCGGCCTTGTTGTCGCAGGGCAGTTCGCTGCCAGGCCCAACGCCGCGAAACCGGGCAACGCATCAGCGCTCAGCTCCACGGCACTGGCCTTCACGACCGTGATTCCTTACCATCGCAGGCCTTCCAACTCCAAGGCCGCACAGGCCGTATCACGCCCCGCGCCTGCCGGGCGTCCGTCTTGCTCGATTCAGGTAACCCATGAAAATCGCTCGTCTGCGCGCCGATATCCTGGCCGGTCTCACGTCCTCGTTCGCGCTGGTGCCCGAGTGCATCGCCTTCGCCCTGGTCGCCCAGGTCAACCCGCTGATGGGCCTGTATGGCGCCTTCTTCATCTGCCTGATCACCGCCCTGTTCGGCGGTCGTCCGGGGATGATTTCCGGCGCGGCCGGCTCCATGGCGGTGGTCATCATCGCCTTGGTGGTGCAGCACGGCGTCGAGTACCTGCTGGCCACCGTGCTGCTCGGCGGCCTGATCATGACGGCCTTCGGCCTGCTGCGTCTGGGCAAGCTGGTGCGCATGGTGCCGCACCCGGTGATGCTCGGCTTCGTCAACGGCCTGGCCATCGTCATCGCCACCGCGCAACTGGAACACTTCCAGCACGACGGTCGCTGGATCGAGGGCAACGCCCTGTACCTGATGATTGGCCTGGTGGCGCTGACCATGGCCATCGTCTATATCCTGCCGCGCCTGACCAAGGCGATTCCGCCGGCCTTGGCGGCGATCCTCAGCGTGGGGCTGCTGACCTACTTCCTCCACTTGCCGACCCACACCCTGGGCGATATGGCGAAGATCGCCGGCGGCCTGCCGGTACCGGCGCTGCCGCAGATTCCCTGGACCCTGGAAACCCTGAAGATCATCCTGCCTTACGCAGTATTGATGGCCATGGTCGGTCTGCTGGAAACCCTGCTGACCCTCAACCTCACCGATGAGATCACCGAAAGCCGTGGCCACCCGGACCGCGAGTGCGTGGCCCTGGGCGCGGCCAACATCGCCTCGGGCATGTGTGGCGGCATGGGCGGCTGCGCGATGATCGGCCAGACCATGATCAACCTCAGCTCCGGCGGTCGCGGCCGCCTGTCCGGCATCGTCGCGGGCGTGATGATCCTGCTCTATATCCTGTTCCTGTCGCCGCTGATCGAGCTGATCCCCCTCGCTGCGCTGGTCGGCGTGATGTTCGTGGTCGCCCAGCAGACCTTCGCCTGGGCGTCGCTACGGGTGCTCGGCAAGGTGCCGCTCAACGACGTGCTGGTGATCGTCGCCGTGACCGTCATCACCGTGCTCACCGACCTGGCCGTGGCGGTGTCGTGCGGCATCGTCATCGCCGCGCTGAACTTCGCCTGGCAGCACGCCCGCGAACTGCACGCCGAGACCCGTATCGAGGCCGATGGCAGCAAGCTCTATCTACCCTGGGGCACGCTGTTCTTCGCCTCCACCACGCAGTTTCTCAATCAGTTCGATACCACCAACGATCCCGAGCACGTCACGGTGGACTGCCGCCACCTGAGCTTCGTCGACTACTCGGCCATCGCCGCCCTGATCACCCTGCGCGAGCGCTACACCAAGGCTGGCAAGCACCTGCGCGTGGTGCACCTGTCCGAGCGCTGCAAGCAGCTGCTCAAACGCTCGGGCATGCATCCGGCCTGAGGCCCAGGGGCTGCGTTCCGGCGCAGGCTCAGGCCACGCGCACGGTCAGGCTGTTGGAGCCGGTGCCCAGGGTGCTGATGTCATCCTTGGGCACGACGTAACCTTCACCTTCGCCCACGGCGTCGCGGTAGTAGTCGATTACCGGGTCATCGAAGACCTCCGAGGTGGTGGTCTTCTTCAGGCCGTAGACATTGCCCTGCTCATCCCGCGCCTTGATGGCATCCGGCGCGTCGCTGACGATATCGTCCAGGGTGCCGGACTTGGCACCGCCTTCACTTGGTTCTATGGTCATGCGCGCATTGTTGCCTTCGATATAGCTGACGTCATAGAAGGTCTGGTTGCCGTCAACCCCGCCGTTGAAGGCCACTTCACCCAGCGTCACATGGGCACCGTCGCCGGCCGTGCTGCGGAAGTTGCCGGACCAGCCCGTGGGGAAACCCTGCGCCAGCGTTTCGCCGGGCTGCAGGGTGATGGAAGGAATACCGGCCTGCCCCGCATTGGCGGTGAACTCGATGGTCAGCGGCGTATCGCCTTCGTTGACGAAGGTCAGGCTGTTGCCCTTGGGAATCGCGGCGTCGTGGGCGACATTGTCGGTGGGCGTGACGGGCGGCGAGTGCTGGTCGACTACGGGGTCATGGTCGACCAGTGCCTGCTGTTGGGGCGGCAATTGCGCCAGGCTGGCGGGCACCGGGGGCGGCGGTGCCTCGCCCGGCATGATCCCCGGCATCATCAACTGCAGCACATCCAGCTCGTTCTGGTAATGCTGCGCCAGGGCCTCGTCACCCGTGGCCTTTGCCTGGTCGCGAGCCTGTTCGCGGCGGGTCCACTCGCCCTGCCAGGCGCCAGCCAGCGCGGCATCGAATTCTGGGCCCGGATCACCCTGCCCCGGCACCGTGTTCAATTGCCCGACATTCTCGACATTCATGCTGGCTCCTCCGCTCAAGCCCTGTTGTGCAAGAAACACTAGCGACAAGCCGAACCGGGGCGCTGTGAAAAACTGTTAAACACGACGAGCTCCATCCGCCCGCCAGTCGCGCTGCTGGCCGCAGCCACGCTGGCTATCGCTGCAGCGCTTCCACGTTCACGCATTTTCCCCAGCCGCAATTGCAATCAATCTGTCATCCGCGCCTCGCACAGTCCCGTTTGCCGCGGCGCAACCGCGGCCATCGTGCTTGTAGCGGCTCCATGCTGGAGTCGTGGTTGTCAGGCAACCCTCATACCTCTGGTCGAATGGAGCCCACCATGAGCAGCATCCCACGTCTGGCGAAAACGCCGCCGTCCTCCTCCGAGAAAACCTTCGATGCCAACCTGGCCCTTGCCCAGACCAAGCCGCGCCAGGATTACAAGCCCGCGGCGCCAGACGCCAAGGCGCCGGCCCTCGGCGACTACAAGCACATCGGCCCGGCCAATGAGGTGGCCAACGACACCATTCGCTACGAGACCCACAGCGGCGACAAGATCATCGTACTGCGCTCCACCTCCCCGGCGCTGTTCGAGCAGGTGAAAAAGGATTTCGAGACCCTCAAGGCGCTCAACCAGGCAACCGCCGAGGGTGACCGCCGCGCCGGCAAGGACGACAAGGCGCCGGACAGCGTGCGCGACTACCAGGCCATCGAAAGCCTCTCGCCCGAGGTGATCCGCTACCGCAACAGGGACGGTGATGGGGTGGTGCTCGCCAGGGCCGACAACCCGGACATGTTCGACAAGCTCAGCAGCTTCAAGGAACCCCTCGACGGCATCCAGGCCAGCGAGGAGGACGGCTACCGCCGCGCCAGCGACAACGAGACCTGGCCGCCCTACAGCGGCCTGGGCGTCGGCAAGGTCGGTGAAATGGGCCCGGGGGTGATCCGCTATCACAACGGCGACGACAAGGTGGTGCTGCACAAGGACGACAACCCGGGGTTGTTCGACTACCTGAGCAAAATGGAAAAACTCATCAGCAACCCGGACTCCCGTGGCGCCATGGACCGCGCCCAGGCAGATGGCCACAGCCTGCTCGAGCGCGACGGCGAAGCACCGCCCTACCCCGACTACAAGGCCATCCGCTGGGAAGGCAACGTCGGCGACAACGGCCTCATCACCTACGAAACCTGGGACGGCGACAAGGTCGCGGTATCGGCTGCCGTCAGCCCGGAACTCTTCGCCCAGCTCAAAAAGAACGCCGAGATCATGCTCAAGGCCAACGAGCAGGAGAAGGAAGGCTACGCCATGCTGCACCCGGACGATTACCTGACCAGCGAGGAGATCGCCGGTGCCACCATCGGCCCTGAAGGCGAGGTCGGCGATGGCTATGTACGCGCCGAGGTCTTCGATGGCGACAAGAGCCGCAAGGTCATCGTCTCCCGCGAACTCAATCCCACCCTGTACGACCGCCTGGTCGCCGAAGACCAGGGCCGCCGCAACAACCTCGAGATGGTCGATGATGCCCGTGGCGACAGCAAGCTGCCGAGCACCGGCGAGCTGGATATCGGCAGCATGGAAACCCGCGAGAAAGACCCCAAGGACAGCAAACGCTCGCTCACCGTCAGTGAGCTGACCTGGCAAAAGGTCATAGACGGCTGGAAGAAAGGCATCGAAGACGGTTCCATCAAGGAAGATGACGACCGCGCCAAGATGTACCGCACCCTGCGCGCCCAGGGCACGCTGGAGGGCGGCCTGGACATGGTCACCCTGGACATCAGCAAGGGTCAGAGCACCAGCGGTACCAAGGGTGAAGACTTCGAAACCATCATCGACGGCCGCAAGGTCGACGAACAGCTCACCACGCTGTTCTCCAGCGAAGCCGTGCAGAAGGACTTCCTCGAGGCGCAGAAAAGCGCCCTCGACGCCTTGCCCAACAAGGACGAGGTGACCAAGAAACTCGAAGACATGGCCTTCAGCGAGGACTACGTCAAGCACATCCGCGACCTGCAGGCCGACGAGAAAAACGACCTGGCCGCCGCCGACATCCGCGAAACCTACGCGCAACTGGCCATCGCCAACCCGGAAAAGGCCGCCGAGTTTGCCCAGAAGCTACAGCTCGACGCCACCATCGTCGACCTCGACAAGCTGATGGCCAATCCCGAGTTGGTCAATGACGGCAACCTGGCCCTGGCCACCCAGGACGTGGTCAAGACCGTACTCACTGCCCTGAAAAAAGCCGGTGTGGACTTGCCGCGGCGCACCGCCGAAAGCCTCGACAAGTTCGTCAACGAATTCCTCGGCGACAAGCAGACCGCGAAGGATTTCGGCAAGGCGCTGCAGGAACTGGGCGACCGCTTCATCAAGAACGGCGAAATCACCCAGGGCGATATCGACGACCTGATGAAGAAGGACGTTTACAAGGCGCTCAACGAGAAGACCGGCGGTGGCATGCTGTCGGCCATCAGCGTACTCAACAGCAACGGCGCCCTGGGCTCTGCCGGCGGCCTGATCTCCCTGGCATCGGGCATCTACCAGATGGCCGGCGGCAAGCTGGGCGGCACCCCAGAGGAACGCCTGGCCATCGCCAAGGAAATGGTCGCCTTCTTCGGCGCCAGCCAGCACTTCGTCAACCTGGGCACCAACATCATCGACAAGGTCAATGGCAGCCACGTCAACGCCATGCTGGGCCTGGACAAATCCCTACCGGAGATCTTCGGCAAGGACCTGCCGGAGAACCGGCCGTTCACCTCGGAAATCGGCGCGCGCTTCCAGACCAACCTCGATGAGCTGCTGGCCAGCGCGCCACTGGCCGACGACGCCAAGATGGCTGACAAGCTCGACCTCTCGCAATCCGACTACAAAGAGGTCATCAAGGGCATGAAGGAAGGCTTCAGCGGCACGCCGGTACTGGCCGATTCCAACGCCTTCAGCCGCGGCGCCGGTGCCTTCCTGCGGGTGCTGGATGCCGGCGCCAATACCTTCGTCGGCGTCGCCGATGCGGTACTTGGCGGCTTGATGATCAAAAAAGGCGCCGATACCGGCGACAAGGCGATGATCGCTCAGGGCGCCATCACGGTGGCGGCCGGTGCCTTCGGCGTGGGCGGCGGCGCAGCCTCGGCCGGCGCCCTGGCCAAGCTCAGCTTCGCCCGCGCCGCGGTCGGCCCGATGTTCTGGATATCCGCCGCGCTGACCATTGCCACCCTGCCCTTCAGCATCATCGAAGACATCAAATACAACAACAAACTCGACGACTACCGCGACAGCCTCAAGGACCTGTTCACCGATCTGGAAGGCGACGACCTGCTCACCGACGATGGCCTGCGCCGCTTCGAATTCCTCGACGAATACATGCACAGCTACGGCCAGCGCGACGCGCCGGACGACGAGAGCATCTTCGAGTACCGCAGCGACGAATACGACTACTTCGTCGACAAGGGCCACACCTACTGGGACGGCCAGCACGAAGACTACGAGGGTGATGGCGACAACCTGGATACCGTCATGGATCGGGGGTCAACCGTGGCGTCCTGAGGCCAGGTCGGGGTGGTATGAGCGCCTGCGCAGCGGGCGCTACACGCCGAAAAGACCCGTAGGGGATCGGGACGCGCAGTCAACGCCTACGCGACGTCTGCCGCGGCTGCAAGGCATCGAGCGCCGGGGCGTTGTCTCGCGCCCAGTCGTAGATCATCTCGATGGGCTCTACCAGCCGCTGGCCGAGTTCGGTAAGCGAGTAGTCGACCGTGGGCGGTACGCTGTCATGCACCTGGCGGTCGATCAGGCCACTGGCTTCCAGTTCGCGCAGGGTCTGCACCAGCATTTTCTTGGAGATGCCGGGCAGGCTGCGCTGCAGCACGCCGGTGCGGGCCGAGCCGCCGTGGCGGGCATGCAGGGTGTGCAGGATCATGCTCGTCCACTTGGTGGCGAACAGTTCGAGTACGCGGCGCGGTGCGCAGTCTTCGCGCCATTGTTCATCGGGAGTGCCGGGTTGCATCGGGTGGTTACCTTTTGGTGCCGTCTTGGTTTGAGTCTGCAGCCTCGCTATGGTGCCAATACTCGTTCTTGTGGAGGAATAGATTCATGGCACATCACGCACTGGTCGTCGGCGCCAGCGGTATCGTCGGCAGCGCTACCTCGCGGCTGCTGGCCGAACAGGGCTGGCAGGTCACCGGTCTGGCCCGCAACCCTAACACCGCCGATAACGTCACCCCGCTGGCCGCCGACCTGCTCGACCCCGCCTCGCTGGCCAGCGCCCTCGAAGGCCTCAAGCCCACTCACGTGTTCCTGACCACCTGGGCGCGGCAGGCCACCGAGGCGGAAAACATTCGCGTCAACGCGGCGATGGTCCGCAACCTGCTGGATGCCTTGCGCGCGGCCGGCAGCGTCAAGCATGTCGCCCTGGTCACCGGGCTCAAGCACTACCTCGGCCCCTTTGAGGCCTACGGCAAGGGCACCCTGCCGCAGACGCCGTTTCGCGAGGAGCAGGGCCGCCTGGACGTGGAGAACTTCTATTATGCCCAGGAAGACGAAGTGTTCGCCGCCGCCAAGCGTGACGGTTTCACCTGGAGCGTGCACCGCCCGCATACCATCACCGGCGTGGCGGTCGGTAATGCGATGAACATGGCAACCACCCTTGCCGTCTATGCCTCGATCTGCCGGGAAACCGGCCGCCCTTTCCGCTTCCCCGGCTCGGCCGTGCAGTGGAACAGCCTCACCGACATGACCGATGCCCGCCAATTGGCCAAACAACTGCACTGGGCCTCGACCACCCCGGCAGCTGCCAACCAGGCGTTCAATATCGTCAACGGCGACGTGTTTCGCTGGAAATGGATGTGGCAACGCATCGCCGAATGGTTCGGTATCCAGGCCGCGCCCTTCGAAGGTGAGCCCGCACCACTCGAAGAGCAGATGGCCAACGATGCGGAGATCTGGCATACCCTGGCCGCCAAGCACGGCCTGGCCGAAGCCGAGATCGAGCGCCTGGTCTCACCCTGGCACACCGATGCCGACCTGGGTCGCCCCATTGAAGTGGTCACCGATATGTCGAAAAGCCGCAAGCTTGGCTTTCTCGACTACCAGGCCAGTGACGATGCATTCTTTGCGGTGTTCGAGCAGTTGCGCGCGGCCAAGCTGATTCCCTGAGCAATACCTCGTCATAATCTGGAAGCCCGCAATGGGCTTCCACTCCCCAGGCCACAGCGGCCTGCAAGAGCCCGCACGCCGCCTCGTTAACCTGAACCAACCCGCCCGTTTCCGCCCTAAGCAGTACCGCTGCGGGTCATTGGGATGGGCTTGGCGGCCCGCCGTCAGCGCAATCGGGTTTGGGAATTTGGGCGTATTGCCCTATCCTCGCGCCCCTTCGAACAAGACCACCACAGGAAGACGCCCGTGTCAGCGTTGCTCGATGCCTTCTCCGGCCTGCTCTGGACCTACCTTGCCATCCCCATGCTGCTGCTCAGCGGCCTCTACCTCACCTATGTGTGCCGCGGTGTGCAGCTACGGATGATTCCGGAAATGTTCCGGGTGATTCTCGAGCGCAACCATGGTGACAAGCAGGCGATCTCGTCCTTCAAGGCATTCACCATTTCCGCGGCGTCGCGGGTGGGCACCGGCAATATCGCCGGGGTGGCCACGGCCATCGCCGTCGGCGGGCCGGGTGCGGTGTTCTGGATGTGGATGGTGGCCCTGGTCGGTGGCGCCACGTCGTTCGTGGAGTCGACTCTCGGCCAGCTGTACAAGTCGGACAAGCAGTACCGCTACCATGGCGGCCCGGCCTACTACATCCAGCGCGCCCTGGGCTGGCGCTGGCTGGCCGTAGTGTTCGCGGTGATGATCAGCATCACCTACGGGCTGGTGTTCAACTCGGTGCAGGCCAACTCCATCGTCGATGCCATGCAGACCTCCTTTGGCGGTGAAGGCGGCAGCCGCACCCTCGCCTGGGGCGTGGGCATCGCGCTGACCGTACTGACCGGGGTGATCATCTTCGGCGGCGTGCAGACCATCTCCAAGGTCTCGGTCACCGTGGTACCCGCGATGGCCCTGCTGTACCTGGGCATCGGCCTGGTGGTGATCCTGCTCAACATCGACCAGGTGCCGCGGGTATTCAGCGACATCTTCGCCCACGCCTTCGGCCTGCGCGAAATCGCCGGTGGCGGCATCGGTGCGGCGATCATGATGGGCGTGCGCCGCGGCCTGTTCTCCAATGAGGCGGGCATGGGCTCGGTACCCAACGCCAGCGCCACCGCCTCGGTTTCCCACCCGGTCAAGCAGGGCCTGGTGCAGACCCTGGGCGTGTATTTCGACACCCTGGTCATCTGCACCATGACGGCGCTGATCATCCTGGTCGCCGATCCGAGCCACGCCTACGGTGATGCCACCCTGGGCGCCAGCCTGACCCAGTGGGCGTTGGCCGAGCAGCTCGGCAGTTGGGCGATTCACTACCTGACCTTCGCCATCCTGCTGTTCGCCTTCACCTCGGTGATCGGCAACTACTATTACGGCGAGTCCAATATCCAGTACATGTTCGACAGCAAGCTGCTACTCAACCTGTTCCGCGTACTGGTCATGGCCTTCGTACTGATCGGCTCGGTGGTCAAGGTATCGGTCGTGTGGTCAATGGCCGACGTGTTCATGCCGCTGCTGGCATTGACCAACCTGATCGCCATTCTGCCGCTGGCAGCGATCGCCGCGCGCCTGCTCAGCCATTACAACGCCCAGCGTCGCCAGGGCGTGGAGCCGGTGTTCCACCGTGACGACATGCCGGACCTGAAGAACATCGAGTGCTGGGACGGCAGTGACCACGTCACCTGCGCGCAAACCTACCGCGAATCGGCTACCAAAGCGCTGAAGAGCTAAGCAGACGCACACCGTTGCAGACCAGAACGCCGACCTGCCCAGGTCGGCGTTCTGCTATCCGCATCCGCTAACCAACAAGCGGATTACAGTGCCCTGGCAGTGAGCAGGCGCAGACCCAGGCCGATGAACAGCGCGCCGCTCAAGCGCTTGATAAGTGCGACCCAATACGCCGCACCGAGGCGTTTGCTGAAGCGAAAGGCGGTGTAGCAATAGACGGCGTGCACGCTGATCACCACCGCAGCGATGGTCAGGTACATGACGACGAACTGCACCGGCACGGAACGATCCGCCTGCAGAAACTGCGGCAGAAAGGCGCACAGAAAGATCATCGACTTGGGATTGCTGATCGAAACCAGAAACGCCTCGGCAGCGATACGCCATTTCGCCAACGGGCTACTGGTCGCCGCCACCTCAGCCGCATTGTTGGCCACTTTGCGACCGAATAGTTGGCGCACGCCCAGGTAGATCAGGTAGCCGGCGCCAATGATTTTCAGGGCCAGAAACGCCGACGGCATGGCTACCAGCAGCGCGCCAACACCGAATGCAACCCCGGTGACCACCAGCAACTGGGCCGTCAGGTTGCCAACCAGGGTGGCGCCCATGGCTGCAGGCCCGTGGCGCAAGGCATTGCGCACCACCAGCAGCACGTTCGGTCCAGGCGTCATGGTGGTGGCCAGATAGGCCAGAAAGAAGGTGAACCAGAGGTGCAGGGCCATGGCGGCGGCTCGTGATGGCTGACGAGCTTGATGCTAGCAGTAACCGAATATTTCAGACGCCACTCACGCTGTTTTTTTTCCAACCGAACTAGGCCAGCTCCGAGCCGCCCAAGCCGGCGGTCATGGGCGTGCGCGCGCCCAGCCAGGCGAGCAACGCGTGCGGCGCCAGCGGTCGCGAGATGTAATAGCCCTGAGCCTCCTGGCAACCCCATTCGCGAATCACCTCGAGGGTGTGCTCGGTTTCGATGCCCTCGGCGACCACCCGCTGGCCAAGCTCCCTGGCCAGGCTGATCAACGCGCGCACGATGTTCCAGTCCTTGTTGCCTGGCTGCAGGTCCTCCATGAAGCAGCGGTCGAGCTTCACCGTATCGGCTGGAATATCGCGCAGGTATGACCAGTTGCTGTAACCGCTGCCAAAATCGTCGATGGCGATCTCAACGCCCATCGCCTTGAGGCGCTCGATCTGGGTAAGCACCACCGAGAAATCGCCGACCAGCGCGCTTTCGGTGAACTCCACCTCCAGGCAGGAACCCTGCAGGTCGTTGCGCGCCAGCAGGCGCACGATCTCGTCGGTCAGGTGATCGTTGTTCAGATCCTGGGCCGACACGTTGATCGCTACCTTGAGGTCCAGGCCCTGCTGACGCCAGGCAGCGATTTGGCTGACGGCCTGGTTGATCACCCAGAAACTCACCGCATGGATCAGCGGCGTCTTCTCGGCCAGGGGAATGAATTCGGCGGGGCTCACCTCGCCCAGAATCGGGTGGGTCCAGCGCAGCAACGCCTCGACGGACAGACAAGCGCCGCTGTTCAGGTCGACCCGAGGCTGGAACACCAGACGCAGCTGGTCGTCGGCACGCACTGCATCGGCGAGGTCGTTGAGCAAGCGGATGCTGCGTTGCTGGGCGGCGTCCATCTGCTCGTCGTAATAGGCCCAGCCCCGCCCGGAGATGCGCGCTTCATCGGCAGCACAGACGATCAAGCGCATCCAGTCTTCAGGCACCTTGCCTGGCTTCAGACGTAGCACGCCGATACCCAGCTGCGGCAGTACCGGCAGCTCCTGACAATGGAGCGGCTTGCTGAACGCCTCCACAAGTGTGGCGAATACCGCCGAGATCTGCTCCACCTGATTGCCGGGTACGGCACAGGCGAAGCGCAGCGCGCTGATCTTGTAGAGTTCCCAGCTGGCCGGCAGCAGGGCGCGCAGCTTGGCTTTCAGCTGCAAGGTGAAATTGGTCAGGAAATCAAAGCCGAGCGACTTGAGCATGTCGTTCAGCTGCGCTGGCGACAGCAGCTCGATCGCCACGGCCATCGGGCTGTCGCCACTGTCGAGCGCATCGTTGATGTCTGCATCGAGTTTGGCGTGGTTGTACAGGCCGCTGGCACCATCAATGAACGCGGCGACGCGCATTTCCTCGAGGCGGGTGACGGCCAGGCGGGCGATCTGCTGCAGCATGATCATGTCCGTGGCCGACATCGCTGGCCGCGGTTGGGTGTCGATCACGCACAGATTACCCAGTACCAGACCGTCATCGAGTACCAGCGGAACCCCGGCGTAATAGCGGATGCCCGGCTCGCCGGTAACCAGCGGATTGCGGCGGAAGCGCTCGTCCTGCTGGGCATCGCAGACTTCCACGCTCTCACCGATGGCCACGCTGTAGGCGCAGAACGAATCGGCGCGCGGCGTTTCCTGCAGGTCGGTACCCAGGCGCGCCCGAAACCACTGGCGCTTGCGATCAAGGATGGTGATCAGGCAGATCGGCGTATTGAAGTACAGCGCGGCAATCTTCACCACCTCATCGAGAAACGAATCGCTGTTGCCTTCCACCAGGCACGGGTGCGCATCAATCAGGCGCTGCCGGCTCAGCTCGTTCATTGGCAGGGGTGGATAGGGAGCCAGCATCTTTCTTCTCTCGGTTGTTGCGTGCAAAAACGGCCGCCGGAATCGTCTTCGCAGACTCGCCGGCAGATGATAACCAAATGACATCACCACCGACAGCGAGTTGCGTATATCTTTACCACCGTTGGGCCGTTAAGAACCACACGCATCTGCTGCCTTCGCATGGCAATGGCGATACCGGCCAGCAACGCGATGTATCGGCCATGGTCGCTCGGCGAGTAGACTGGCGTGCTACCGGCATGGATGATCACGAGGTGTGCATGGGATCTGGCCATTCGCTATACGGCTACATGGTAATCGCCGCATTGTGGTGCAGTACCGGCCTGGCGCAGAGTCTGTCGGGGGGCACCACGCAGTGGCCGCCCTACAGCTATCAGGACACCGTCGGCCAGGCCAGCGGCATCGCCGTGGATATCACGCGCCGGGCCATGGCGCAGAGTGGCTATCGGCTGGAACTGGTTTTCTACCCGGTCAAGCGTCTCAACAGGCTGCTGGACGAAGGCCGCCTGGATCTCAACTACGCGGATTCGCCCTTGTGGAATAGCGGTGACGCCAGCCAGCGCTTCGTCTACTCCGAGCCCTATCTGCGCGTGCGCGAATACCTGTACTTTCATAACGACCACCCTGCCCGCCACCTGCCCGTCGAGCAACTCCAGGGATTACGCATCGGTGTGGTGCGCGGCTACCACTATCCCAGCCTGGGCAGCGCGCTGGCCGGCGGCCGGCTGAGCACGCTGGAAACCTCGCGGGACCAGGCCCTGCTCGACCTGCTGCTGGCGCGTCGGGTAGACGCTATCGCTGTGGTCGACGACCTGTTCGATAACCTGCTGGCCGCCCGCCAGCTGGAGAGCCATCGCTTCGTACGGGGCGCACAACTCAGCAATGCGCCCCTGGTGATCAAGCTGCAGCGCCAGCACGCCGACCTGCTGCCGCTGCTGAATGCGGCGCTGCAGGCGCTGATCCGCAGCGGCGAGGTCGAGCGCATCCGCCGCAGCTATCTGGCTGTTCCAGGCATCCAGCCCGGCCGGCGATCGCCGGCCGCTGCTGGTGGTCGCAGGCCGTTGGCCGAGCCGCCCGTAGTTCACCAGCACAGGGATCGTCAAAAAACCCTGAATAGGCGGAACGCCACACCGCTTCGCCTGCTCTTAGCTCTCAGACAACGTCGTCTTGCCCCTCGATTACTGCGCTCGCCGTGATGATATGGACCACTTGACCCAGCCCGCCCCCGAAAATGCCTTCACCGAGCGCCTGGGCTTTCTCGCCAATGGCGCAAAGATGGGCCAGTTGCTGCAGCGCCTCGACAGCAGTAACTCGCCGTTGGGCGCCCCGGCTGACTGGTCGCCCAGCCTGAAGACCCTGATGAGCACCGTATTGCCGGTCAAGGCGCAGATCGTGCTGTTCTGGGGTCCGCAATACGTTGCACTGTACAACGACGCCTATGCCCCGAGCATCGGCAACAAACACCCAAGGGCGCTGGGCCGCCCGGCCGTGGAGAACTGGGCCGAGCTATGGGATGACCTCGAGCCGCTGCTGCGCGGCGTGCGCGAGACCGGCGAAACCTTCGCGGCCAAGGACCGGCCCTTCTACATCGAGCGCCATGGGCACGGTGAAGCGGTGTACTTCGATGTGTCGTATTCGGCCGTGCGCGAAGCAGACGGTTCGATCGGCGGGGTGCTGTGCGTGGTCAACGAAACCACCCAGCGCGTGCAATTCGAACGCCGCCAGGCGTTCCTGCTCGAATTGAGCCAGGCGTTGCCGTCGATCAGCGAACCGCACCTGGTCGAAGCCCTGGTGCTGCAAAGACTGACTGAAGAGTTGAATGCCTCGCAGGTATTCTTCGCCGAAGACCTGAACGCCGAGGCGGCGTTCGGTATCCACCCAAAGGAGCGCACGCAGGCATCACCCGAGCATCCTCTGCAGCGCTATAGCGCGGCCCAGAACAAGGCGTTGCTGACCGGACGCGCGCTGGTCCAGGAAAGCGCCGTCGGCTCGCCTGCCGCCCTGCATGTGCCGGTGGTGCGCCATGGCATGCTCGAGGCGGTGCTGGTCATCGAACACAGCGGCAAGCATGTGTTTTCCGACTACGAGGTGCACCTCGCCGAGGAAACCGCCAAGCTGGCCTGGGCCTGGATCACCCATGCACGTGCCGAAGTCGCGCTGCGCCTGAGTTCCACGCAACTGTCCGCGATGTTCGACCAGGCCGGTGCCGGCATCGCCGTATGCGATGCCGGCATGAGCCTGGTACGGGTAAACGACCACTATTGCGAGATCGTCGGGCGCAGCCGCAACGAACTGCTCGGCCGCAGCCTGTACGAACGCGCCGAGGCCGATGAAAGCGCCTTGGCCACGTTGGCCTGCGAATACAGCCTGCGCCATGGCCGGCCTTTCGAGACCACGCGCTGCTACAGCCGCCCTGATGGCAGTAAGGTATGGGTGCAGCATCACGTCTCGCCGCTGCTGGACGAACAGCACAAGGTAGCCGGCACCATCTGCGTATGCGTCGATATCAGCGAACGGGTGCGGGCCGAGGCCGAATTACGCGAATTGAACGAGTGCCTGGAAGATCGTGTAGCGACCATGGTGGCGCAGCGCGAAGCAGCGCTCGCTCAGCTGCATGAAGCGCACAAGATGGAAATGGTCGGCCAACTGACCGGTGGCATTGCCCACGACTTCAACAACCTGCTGACGCCCATCATGGCTTCGCTGGAGCTGATTCGTCGGCGCCTGCCGGATGATCGCTGCATCAAGTTGACCGATGGTGCGCTGCAGGCCGCTGACCGCGCACGCATCCTGGTTGGCAGGCTGCTGACCTTTGCACGGCGACAAACTCTCAAGCCGCAACCCGTGGCCCTGTGCACCTTGATCCGCAATATGCGTGACCTGATCCAGCGTTCCGTGGGGCCGATGATCGAGTTGCGCATCGATATTGCCGAACGCATGCCGACGGTATTCATCGACCCGCATCAGCTGGAACTGGCAGTGCTCAATCTCGCGGTCAATGCCCGCGACGCCATGGGCGAAAGCGGCCGACTGAGCATTAGCGCCGAGCTGCACGAGGTGCTCAGCGAGCACACCGCCGGGCTGGGCAGTGGCCAGTACACCTGTCTGATGATCAGTGATTCGGGCTGTGGCATGGATGAGGAAACCCTGCGGCGTTGCGCCGAGCCGTTCTACTCCACCAAGGGTGTGGGCAAGGGCACCGGCCTGGGGCTGTCCATGGTTCAGGGCCTGCTGATGCAGTCCGGGGGCGGCTTCGCCATCGACTCGACGCCAGGTCAAGGTACTCGGGTCAGGCTGTGGCTGCCGACCACCGACGCGCCGGTGGCCTGCGAGAAGCCCGAACGCGATGAAGAAGAAGTGCCCCGCGCGGCGCGTCCGACCCACATCCTGTTGGTCGATGATGAAACCCTGGTACGCGACACCACCAGCCTGCAGCTACACGACCTGGGTTATCAGGTGACCGAAGTGGACTCTGCGGCTGCAGCCATGAAGCTGATCGACGAAGGCCTGCGCCCCGACGCGCTGGTGACCGATCACATCATGGAAAACATGACAGGTGCGCAACTCGCTCAGGAGCTGCGCCAGCGCCTGCCCGCGCTGCCGGTGCTGATCATCACCGGCTATGCCAACCTGACGCCCAGCCAGATCAGCAGCTTCGAGGTATTGGCCAAACCTTTCCGCCGTCGGGACCTGGCTGATCGTCTGGCGCAACTGCTGAGCAAGAGCGAAACCACCGGCTCGAGCTGAGCCGGTGTTTCCTCAAGCGCCTTCCAGCCCCTGCTGGAACGGTAGCGGCGGCAATGTGACAACGCTGCCGCCAAGCTTTTCGAGCAACGATGGCGGGGCCTCGGCGGAAAGCTCCACGATGTGGCCCGCCAGTGGGCCCGCGTTGTCGGTTTCCGGATAGTCGGCGATCACCCAGCGCTCAACCTCTTCGCGGCTGATGCCCAAGGCCTGGGCCAGCACGCTGCTGCGTTGTTCGGCCCACAAGGTATCCATCGGCTCGCTGATCATGGGTCACCTGTCCAAGGCTGGTGGTAGTGACGAGCGCGTACGGCCAATCAGGCCATGGCACTCATCTGCCGGGCTGAGCTCTCCACCTCATGCGTCGCCAACTGCTGGCGCACCCGCAGTACCAGTTGCGAGATGGAACGGGAACTGGACAGCTCGCTGCGCTGGATGCCCTCGACACGCAACAGCACGCGATCATCCTCGCGCGCACGCATCTCAAGGGTCATGCAATCGTCGGCTTCGATGGTGCAACGGCAGTTGAGGGGCAGAAATGCAGATTCAATGATCTGCCGTTGTTCCAGAATAGACATCATCACAGCTCACCTCGAATACTGGGCGCAGGATAAAAACAAAGTTGTGGGCGGCGCGAAGTTAATAAGCGCGTCGGTAAAACTCTGCATTTGCAGTGCCAAAAAAAATCCCAAGCAAAACAACAGTGTTCAAAATATCAATCATGCATAATGCAACAACCCTGCGAAATGATCTGGCATTTTGCACGCCAAACTGTAAAGCCCCCACAGTGTATGCCCTGCCATGAAAGTGCCGTTCATCTTATTATTCGCTATTCATCTCGAACAAAATCTGCTGAAGTCACTTCGTATTCCTGAGGCATCCCTCACTTCATAAAACAAGGAGATGAACATGGCTCATCGCAATCCAGGCAACTTTGCAAATGATCCTACGAAAGCAGCGGAAGCCGGCCGCAAGGGTGGCAAGAACAGCGGCGGTAATTTTGCCAATGACCGTGAAAAGGCCGCGGAGGCAGGCCGCAAAGGTGGCCAGAACAGCCATGGCGGAGGTGGCGGTACTGGCGCTAAGCGCTCCTCCTGACTGTGATAACCCAGGCCCTGCAATCGGGCCTGGCGTTCTTTAGCAACATTACAGTTTATAACCGCAACGTAATGTACAAATCCAACTTGTACACCCCAACACCCTGTATAAGTTAATTTCGATTGAGTGTGGCAACTTTAGCCCTCGATCATTGAAATACCCAGCACCGCCATAGAAACTAAATCCTTGCTATGCACACCCCTCCTATACAAACAAAGTCGATGTACAAGATTATAAAACTTCGTACTCGATAACCGTTTAATTACCTGTCAACAGCAAGTTTGCGCACGCAAAAAACTGCAGCCTTGAGCTCGACTGCCAGCGAAACAGGGATGGCGTTATAGCGCAGTGACGCAGGTCAGCCACGCAGTGGATTACCTAGCGGCTGAGGTTTTTTTATAGAGCACAACCATACAAGACCTGGGATCGAGCACAGGCGCACAGTGAGGCCTTCGCACAGGAGGCTTCATGAAGACCGCATCTCACCGACACACCCACGACTGGGCCCTGCTGTTCCTGCGGGTAACGGGCAGCCTGTTGCTGCTGTTCGTGCACGGCCTGCCCAAGGTGCTCAACTTCCAGGCCGAACTCGGGTTGATCGAGGACCCGTTCGGCCTGGGCGCGCACCTTACGCTAAGCCTGGCCATCTTCGCGGAGGTGCTGTGCCCGCTGCTGATCATCGCCGGCCCGTTCACCCGGCTGGCCACGCTGCCGATACTCGCCGTGCTGCTGGTATCGCTGGTAGTGGTGCATCCGCAGTGGAGCCTGGGCGAAGGGCAATTTGCCTGGCTGCTGGCAATCATTTTCACCACGCTGCTGATAGGCGGCCCCGGCAGGTTCGCCCTGGGCCAGCGGCTACCCTGGCAATGAAGCGCCTAGCACTGCTGCTGGCAGCTGGGACGGCAGCAAGTGGCACGCCGGCATGGGCGGATGAACAGCCAGGTTGGAACCTGCTCAGCCGCAACTACTTTCTGCACAGCGATACGCGCAACGGTTCGCTGCCGCCCAATTACCGCCAGGAATGGGCGCAAGGCTTTATTGGCGAGCTGCGCTCGGGGTTCACACCAGGCCCCCTTGGCCTGGGCGTGGATGCCCACGGCTTCGCGGGCCTGAAGCTAGACGGTGGGCGCGGCCATGCCGGCACCGGCCTGCTGCCCCGCGATACCGATGGGCGCGCAGAGCGCGACTACGCATCGGCCGGCGCGGCAGTGAAGCTGCGTTATGCCGAGAACCTGCTCAAAGTCGGCGAGATGCGCGTAGCCACGCCGGTGTTCGCCACCGCCGACAAACGCCTGCAACCGGAACAGGCCACTGGCGTGCTGCTCGACAGCGCCCTGTCAGACTCCCTGCAGCTGCAGGCCGGGCGCTTCACGGCGTTCAAAAGTCAGGCCAACAGCTCAGGGCATGCCGACTTCACCGGCTATGGCGCCAGTACCGAGGGCGGCGGCATCAGCCTGCTCGGCACACGCTACTCGCCGCCAGGGCCATGGTCGGCGGCGCTCTATGGGGCCCAGCTGGACGACACCTGGCGCCAGGCCTATGCGAACCTGAAGCTGGCAGAGCGCGCAGTCACCTTCGATGCCAACCTTTACCGCACCCGCGATCATGGCGCTGCCAATGCCGGGGCCATCGATACCCTGGCGTATAGCCTGGCCGCGCGTTACCGATTCAGTGCCCAGGGCCTGCTGCTGGCCTATCAGCGCATCGAAGGCGATACACCATTCGACTTCGTCGGTGGCGACTCGATCTACCTGGCCAATGCGATCAAGTACGCCGATTTCAATGGTGCCAACGAGCGCTCCTGGCAGCTGCGCTATGACCTCGACATGGCCGTGCTGGGCATTCCCGGCCTGAGCGCCATGGCACGCTATGTCAGCGGTCGCGGTATCGACGGCAGCCACGCTCCCAGAGGGGGCGCCTACTACCCCTATGACGCGCAACGCAATCGTTATGACCCGCAGCAGGGCGAAGGTGGCAAGCATTGGGAGCGTGATATCGAGCTGCGCTACCAGGTGCCCGGTGGCGCGGCCAAGGATCTGTCGATCACCCTCTCCCACGTCACCCATCGGGCCAACAGCGCCCAGGCCGGCGACGACATCGACCGCCTCTATCTGGTCGTCGAATACCCGATCGGCGGCGTCTTCTAAGCGTAGCGGGTGCGCGAACGCCGAGATCGGCGAGGCGGAGCCGTGATCGATTCGACATACGGCATGGGTTGTGACTGAAATCATCGACGCAAGCGTCTACAGTCGCTACATGGGGCGTGACAGTGATGACGACGTCGATCAAACAGTCCGAACTTTTTGCCGTTCCCGCACCCTGTATGAACACTGTAAACGACGCTCGGGAAAACCATGATCAAATCCGCCAAACACCGCGCCACCGTCATCTGCCACCAGCAGGGCAAAGTCCTGCTGGTGCGCAAGGCCGACGAGAAATGGACACTGCCAGGCGGCAAGATCGAAGCGCACGAGGGGCCCGCCGAAGCGGCGCTGCGTGAGCTTTGCGAGGAAACCGGCCTGGACAGCCAGGCGCTGGAATTTCTCGCCCTGCACGAGTTCGACAGTCGCCCCCATCACGTCTTCCGGGTGACGGTGCCCGAAACCCTGGCGGCGCGTCCGCTCAACGAGATCGCCGATTGCCGCTGGTTCTCCGCGGTCGATCTGGACAAGGCGATCAAGAAGCCGGCACGCAAGCTGCTGGAGCTGTACTTCGCCGCAGGCCCTGGCGAACCCGCCTGAACGCGGCTCAGCAGCCTGGCGACTGAGCGCGGCTCAAGACCACCGTTGCCCTCGATCATTTCGTAAATGCGGCTGGCCAGGCGTGCCTGGTGAAGGCTTTGGTCATCAGGCCCATGCCCTGCTCCGGAAGGCCGTTGCCGATCTCCGAATTCGCACCCTAGCCGGTCATAAATTTCCTTTGCCCCCGGTGGCCGTGGCGGCGCGCACGTCATGCCGCTGGCGGCGCGCCGCAGGCCCCGGGCGTGTCACGCCAGCTTGAAGCGGTTGACCTGCGCCTGCAGATCCGCCCCCAGGCGCGCCAGGTCGACGCTGGCCGCCGAGGTCTCTTCGCTGGCCGCCGACGACTGCTCGGCCACGTCACGGATGCTCGACACGCTGCGGTTGATCTCCTCGGCCACCGAACTCTGCTGTTCCGCGGCCGTGGCGATCTGCTGGTTCATCTGCTGAATTTCCGAGACCGCCGAATTGATCGCGCTCAGGGCGCCGTTGGCCTGCTGGGCCGCCTGCACCGTGGTTTGCGCCTGGGCGCAGCTCTGCCCCATCATCGCCACGGCCTTCTCCGCGCCGTTCTGCAGATTGCCGATCAGCCCCTCGATCTGCTCGGTGGACTCCTGGGTGCGCCGCGCCAGGGCACGCACCTCGTCAGCGACTACGGCAAAACCGCGGCCCGACTCGCCCGCCCGGGCCGCCTCGATGGCTGCGTTGAGGGCCAACAGGTTGGTCTGCTCGGCGATGCCCTTGATCACGTCGACCACGGTGCCAATGTTGCCACTGTCATGCTTGAGCGATTCGATGGCGTGGGCAGAATCCTCGATGGCTCCGGCCAGTTTCTCGATGCGCGACACCGCCTGCTGCACGGTCTGCTGCCCCTGCTGAGTCTGCTCGTCGGCGTTGCGCGCGTACTCGGCGGCCGATTCAGCGTTGCGTGCGACATCCAGCACGGTGGCAGTCATCTCGTTCATGGCGGTAGCCACCTGCTCGGTTTCCATGCGCTGCTGCGCAACCCCGGCACTGGTCTGCTCGGTCACCGCCGACAGTTCCTCGGCCGCGGTGGCCAGTTGCGCCACGCCATTGCCCAGGCGCCCCAGCAGGTCGCGCAGGCTCAGGGTCATGTCCTGCATGGCCTGCATCAACTGGCCCAGCTCATCGTGGCGGTCCGGCACGATATCGCCGGACAGGTCGCCGTTGGCTACCTGGCGCGCCACGCCGACCACCCGCTGCAGCGGGCCGACGATCAGGCGGGTGATCAGCAGCGCGCACAGCAGCCCCAGCACGAAGGCGATGGCCGCGGCGCTGAACAGCAGCGTCTTGGCTTTACTGGCATCGCTGCTGAGCAGGCCGAACTGCAGTTCCAGCGATTTTTCGGCGGACGCCGCGACCTGCCGCGCCCGCTGGGTCATATCCTCTTCGGTGGTGTCGTATTCGGCAATGGCCCTGCGCAAGGTAGCGAACTGCTCGTTGTATTGCTGCAACTGGACCAACGCCGACTCCACATCCGCCTGGTCGGTCGGGTTGCTGAGTTCACGGGTCAGGCTGCGGCCCTTCTGTTCCAGCGAGGCGAAGTGCTGCTGGAGCAGATTGGCGTATTGCTCGTCCTTGCGCAGCAGAAAGTCCTTCTCGCGGCGGCGTGCCTCGAGCAGCTCCATGGCCAGGGAGTTGGCCTGATTGGCCTGGCTCAGCACGTCGATGCTGGTCTGGTCGCCGGTCAGGCGGATCTGCTCGACGGCCGCCTTGCGCAGGCGCTCCTCGAGAACCGAGAAACGCTCGAGCGCCCCCCGGGCGGCATGCTCCATGGCCTCCTGCGCCGACTGGCTGCTTTCGGTGGCCTGCTTGAGACTCTGCAATTCATCGCGATAGCCCTGCACGTCCTCCTGGATCTTGCGCATCAGCTCCTTGTTCTGCGGCCGCTGCATCTGGTTTTCGCTGGCCTTGGCCTGCTGCTGGATCTGGTCGGTCAGGGCCACGGCCTGCTGCATGTAGGTGTCGTCGTCGCGCAGCAGGAAGTTCTTCTCCTGCTGGCGCGCCTCGGTCAGCCGGGCGTCGATGCTGTTAACGCCCAGCAGAATGTCGAAGCGTCGCAGGGTGGTTTGCAGGGCCGACTGGCCAACCCAGACGATTGCCAGGGTAATGGCCAGGATCAGGCCGAAGCCACTGAGCAATTTCTTCCTGACGGACATGTTGAGCAATAGGTTTGCGATGGACATCGAATAACTCCCCTGATGATGCAATGAGGCCTTGGGCCCAGAAGTCATGCGTCTTGGCGCATGTCATGAATGCCTAGCAAACCGTGCGGTAGAGACGCGCGGCGATTTGCTAGTGCATGACCGCTATCGGCGGACCAGCCGGAAACTGTAAATTTTGTAAAGATTGAGGAGCTGATCTGGCTACTGCCAAACACCGCGCGTCATGCAAACGGCGAAGCACAGCCCCCTCGACAGAGGGTGCGATCAAGGACAGTCGGAGAGGAGCAGCGCAGAGGCTGGCGTCATAGGCTGCAAGGGTGGGCGTCAGAGCTGCGCCACGCAGCCCCGCCCCTGTATGCCAGAAGACGTGGGATCAGTGTTCGGGAAGCGAGGCCCGGACCTTTTCCAGCAATTCGTTCATCTTGAATGGCTTGGCCAGCAATTCCATCCCGCTGTCGAGAAATACCTGGCGTGTGATGGCTTTCTCGGCATAACCGGTCATAAACAGGATCGGCAGGCCGCTGCGCAGCGCACGTGCCCGTTCGGCCAGTTCGCGACCGTTCATGCGCGGCAAGCCCACGTCGGTGAGCAGCAGGTCGATCTGGGTATTGCCCTGCAGATGGGCCAACGCGGTTTCCACGTCGCCCGCCTGGATGCAGCGGTAGCCCGCTTCCTCAAGTACTTCTGCAACGAAAGAACGCACCGAGGGCACGTCCTCGACGATCAGTACATGCTCGCCGGCACCGCGGTAATCAGCCTGCTCGACAACCCCCTGCACCTGCAGCGGCTCGCTGCTCACCGGCAGCATGAGGGTGACTTCGGTGCCGCGCCCCGGGGCACTGCGAATGCCCGCATGGCCGCCGGACTGGCGGGCGAAGCCGTAGATGGTCGACAGCCCCAGGCCGGTGCCCTGGCCCACGGGCTTGGTGGTGAAGAAGGGATCGAAAACCTTGTCGATCAGGGCGTGCTCGATCCCGCTGCCGTCATCGCGTACCGACAGGGCGATATAGGCGCCATCGGCCAGATTCGGATCGCCGCTGGAATGCGCCGTGTAGGTGGTCACCCAGATATGGCCGCCGTCGGGCAGGGCATCGCGGGCATTGATCACCAGGTTGAGCACTGCGCTCTCCAGCTGGCTGGGGTCGACCAGAGCGATGGAGGGCTTGCCGTTGAGCTCCAGGATCAGGGAGATCTGCTCGCCGATGGTTCGCATCAGCAGCTCTTCCAGGGATTTTATGCGTTCGTTGACATCCACCGCGCGGTTGTCCAGCGGCTGCTTGCGGGCAAAGGCCAGCAGCCGGTGAGTCAAGGCCGCCGCGCTCATCGCCGAATTCAGGGCGGCCTCGGTATACAACTGCACGCGATCCAGACGGTGCTCGCTGACCCGCTTCTGGATCAATTCCAGGCTGGTGATGATGCCGGTGAGCATATTGTTGAAATCGTGAGCGATGCCGCCGGTAAGGTTGCCCAGGGCCTCCATCTTCTGCATCTGCAGCAGCTGCGCTTCGGTGCGCGCACGCGCGGCCACCTCGTGGGCCAGCTGATTGGTGGCATCGTCCAGCTGGGCCTTGTGCAGATGCTCGCGGCGGCGGTGTTCGGTGACGTCCTCGATAAACACCAGGCTCAAGCCGGAAGCCCGATACGGCGACACCTGCCACTCGGTTTCCCGCGCTTCACCGTGCACCTGCATGGTCAGCGAGCCCCGCCAGCGTTCGCCGGCTGCCGCCCGCACCCGCAACTCATCGAGCATCGCCGCCTGGTCAGCGGCGAAGCAACCACGCAGCCCCAGGTCAGCGCCGTCGCCCTGAATCAACTGAGCGAAGGCATGGTTGCACTCATGCACGTTGAGGTCGCCATCGAGCACGGCAATCGGCGCGCTGACATTGACGAAAATCTCCCGGAAACGCGCCTCGCTGGCGCGCAATGCGTCTTCGGTGTCGCGTACCCGCAACAGCGTGCGCAGCGTGGCCAGCAGCACGTCCGCGTCGACCGGATGCACCAGGTAGGCATCGGCACCCGCCTCCAGGCCGGTGACGATATCACCGCTCTGGATCGACGCCGCAGACACGTGAATCACCGGCAGCAGCGCGGTACGCGGATCGGCACGCAGGAGGCGGACGATGTCGAAGCCGCTCATGTCCGGCAGGTTGACGTCGAGGATCAGCGCATCGATCGTCTCGCCACGAACCAGAGCCAGCCCGTCGCTGCCAGTACCAGCCTCCAGCACCTGATAGCCATGGCGCTCCAGGCGCCGCCGCAAGGCATAGCGGGTGGCGACATTGTCATCGACGATCAGCAGGCGGCTGTCAGTTTTCATCGGCAACCTCTGCGGCAATGGCCAGCGGGATGATCACGAAGAATAGCGAACCCACACCGGGCTCGCTCTGCACCCCGACCTCGCCACCGAGCAAGGCCGCGAAACGCTTGCACAGCGACAGCCCAAGGCCGGTGCCGCGCAAGCGTTTCTGCAGGGGTGAGTCGATCTGCGAGAAGTCTTCGAACAGGGTGTCGTGGAGCTCGGCAGCGATACCGATACCGGTGTCGCTGACCGCAAAGCGCACCCGGTCGGTGCCCTCGAGCTGTGCCGACACCCGCACCTCGCCGCGCGCGGTGAACTTCAGCGAGTTGGAGATGAAATTGCGCAGAATCTGCGCGAGCTTCTTGTCGTCGGTGTACAGCCGCGGCAGGCCGACCGGTTCCTCGAAGATCAGATCCACCGCGCGGGCATCGACGATGGGCCGGAACATGCCGCGCAACGCGGAGAACAGGTCGAGCATGTCGAACCAGGCCGGCGAAATGCTGATGCGCCCCGCCTCGATCTTGGCCAGATCAAGCAGGTCGTCGACCATATCGCTCAGCTCACGGGCAGCGGTACTGACGAAGGCGACCTGGCGATGTTGTTCTGGGCTCAACGGACCGTCGAGCTCATCGCTGAGCAGGCTGGTGATGCTCAGGATAGAACCCAGCGGGGTGCGGAACTCGTGGCTCATGTAGGACAGGAAACGGCTCTTCAGGTCCGACGCCTGGCGCAGCTCGTCTGCCTGGTTGTCCAGCTCGGCATACAGGGCGAGCACACCCTGGTTGGTTTCCTCGAGTTCCTCGCGCAACGCGGCGCTTTCGCTTTGCAACTGGGCGATCAGTGCGGCCTGCTCGGCATGGGTCAGGTTTTCGGACTCAGCCATGGCTGGCCTCCAGTGCGATGACCACGACCGTGACGTCGTCACGGCCGCGGCAGAAGTCTCGGTGCAGCACGGCGGCGATCACCGCCGGATGGCGATAGGCCAGGCCCGGGTAGTCGCCCAGGTTCCAGCGCGACTGCAGGCCATCGCTGTGCAGGATCAGCAACTGCCCGGCCACCTGCTCGAAGTCGAATGACCGCGCCTTGCGGTACTGGCCGCCGACGATACCTGGGTGGGAAGCCAGCCCGCGGGACTTGCCTGGGCCGATCAGGCTGGCGGCAATGTTGCCGATGCCGACGAAGCGCAGGTTGCCGAGGTCGAGCCGCGCCTGGGCGATGGCCACCGCCCCGCCACGGGTACCCTGCATGGCAGCGTGCAGGTCGTCGATCAACAGCAGCGGATCGTTGAACGGCACCAGGGCAAAGGCCCGTGCCCCGGCCAGGGCGGCCTGTTCGGCCTCCTCGCCATGGCCCAGGCCGTCGATCACCAGGACGCTGATGGCCTGCTCGTTGAGCGCCACGTGCCAGGTATCGCCACAGGCGGGGTCGGCATTGAGCGCGTGCTGGCTGACGGCAATCGGCAGATCCGGTTTCGTTGCCTGGCGCGGATAAAGGCGCGCCAGCAGCACCGCGCCACGGGTGTCGGCATAGGCATCGAAAACTTCCGCCTGCCGGGTAATGGCGCCCAGGCCGATACCCTGAGTGCCGCCCGTGGAGTAACCGTCGGCCAGGCAGGCCTGCAGGTCGAAGCCCGCAGCACGGTCCACCGCCACGATCTCGATGCCGGCGCCATTGGCCCGGGGCAATACCCTCAGGTGCAGCTCGCCGCGCCCGGCATGCTTGAGCAGGTTGCTGGCCAACTCGGTGGCCACCAGCGCGACACGCCCCGCATCGGTTTCGTCGAAGCCCTGCCCTTCGGCGAGCTTTTGCGCGGTGCGCCGGGCATGGCCGACCTGGCTGCCGTCGTCGATCGGCAGCACCTGGGTGACGCTGCCGCTGATGTTCATGTCCATCGGGTGATCGTGATCCTGGTGCCCTCGCCGGGTGCAGTATCGAGTTCGAACTCGTCGACCAGGCGCTTGGCCCCGGTGAGACCGAGCCCCAGGCCGTTGCCGGATGTCCAGCCATCGGTCATGGCCAGCTTGAGGTCGGCGATACCCGGCCCCTCGTCGCGGAAGATCAGGCGCAGGCCAACCCGCGTGCTGTCCTCGAGCACCTGCCAGTCCATGTCACCGCCGCCGCCATAGACCATGGTGTTGCGCGCCAGCTCGCTGACCGCGGTGACCAGCTTGGTCAGGTCGATCAGCCGCATGCCGCACTCGGTGGCCAGCTTGCGGGTGGTCTGGCGGGCCAGCACCACGTCCTGCTCGATGGCGATCGGCTGGGTACCACTGCTGCGCACGATCATCGCAGCGCCACTCGCTCACGCAGGCGCTGCATGCCGCGCTCGACATCCAGCGCGGTGCTGACGCCCGGCAGAGTCATGCCCAGTTCGACCAGGGTGATCGCCACCGCCGGCTGCATGCCGACCAGCATGGTCTCGGCATCCATGATGCGCGACAGGCCGGAGATGGTGCCGATCATCCGGCCAATGAACGAATCGACCATGTCCAGTGCGGAGATATCGATCAATACCCCGCGTGCCGAGGTCGAGCTGATCAGTTCGGCGAGGTCGTCCTGCAGGGTCAGGGCCAACTGGTCATGCATGTCGACCTGAATGGTCACCAGCAGGAACTCGCCCATCCGCAAAATCGGAATGCGCTCCATGGGCTCACACCGCTTTGTCGAGGTTGACGCCCTGGCGGCTCAGCGCCAGCTTCAGGGCGTCCGACAGGTTGGCCTTGGTGATCACCCCTTGCAGGTCCAGGCCCAGGTGCACGATGGTCTGGGCGATCTGCGGGCGAATACCGCTGATGATGCAATCGGCGCCCATCAGACGAATGGCAGTCACGGTCTTGAGCAGGTGCTGGGCCACCAGGGTGTCGACGGTCGGCACGCCTGTGATGTCGATGATGGCGATTTCCGAGCCGGTATCGACGATGCGCTGCAGCAACGACTCCATGACCACCTGGGTGCGCTGCGAGTCGAGGGTGCCGATCATCGGCAACGCCAGGATGCCGTCCCACAGCTTGACCACCGGCGTGGACAGCTCCAGCAGCTCTTCCTGCTGACGCTTGATCACCGCTTCACGCGACTTCTGGAAGGTACGGATGGTATGCAGGCCGAGGCTGTCCAGCAGCTCGGAGATATCCAGCAGTTGCTGAGCCTGCACCTGCGGCTGGTCGCTGTAGTGACGCTGCAACAGCGCGAACAGCGGCCCTTTCAGGGCGAAGATAAAGGTGGCGGCCTGGTGGGAGTCGTGGCCAAGCAGCGCGCGGCTGGCCGACAGGCGCTCGAGGAAGTGACGCACCTTTTCCCAGGCCGGCGTGGCGATGTTCGAACCGCTTTCGCTGTGCAATGCGGCGAGGGTCAGCTGCAGGAATTCGCTGGTCTGCTGCTGCAGCTCCTGCTCCTTGAGGTTACGGGTCGCGCCGCTGGCCTCGAGGCCTGTGCTCCACTCATTGAGCAATTGCGCCTGGTTGTTGCTGATCGCCTCAACGGTGCCGCTATGCAGTGCTGCCATAAGCCATAACTCCTAAACGAATACAGGCCGATTTTTTTATCGGCATGAGACAGTGACAGTGGGGGGTAGTAATAGTTGGAGCAGCTTTCAGGCGCGCATAGTAAGGGCAATGCACTTGGTAAAAAAGCAAAATGCCACGTCAAACTGACATCATTTTCGGCCCTGTGCACAGGCGCCCGAAACGGCGCGTTCAAAGCGCCCTGGCAAGCCCTGACAAAGGGCACAAACGCCTGCACTGCCGGACCCTGTAGAAGATTTCGAACACTCGCAAATAATGGCGACATGCGATCATCGACGCCCCTATACTGGGACGACTCCAACGACATGGAAACCCACCCATGCGCCTCGACACGTTGACACTCAAGACCCGTCTGATCATCGCAGTGGCCATCCCCTGCATCGCCCTGGTGCTGATCGCCCTGGCCAGCCTCAACAGCATGTCGAACATGCAGAAAGAGGCCAGCGCGCTCTACCTCAACACCGCTGCCCCCATGCGTGCCATGGCAGAAGCTGCCTCGCGGATTCCACGCATGCGCGTGGGTATCGACATGATGCTGCTGCAGGACACCGCCCTGCGCGACGAGCGCGGGGTCAAGACGCGGGTGCAGGAAGCACTCAACGAGGACATTCCCGGCATGCGTGAGGCCATGCGCCACGCGGTCGAGGCCCAGGTCAACCCGGAGCGACGTGCCCAGGCGCAGCGCCTGCTCGACCAGTTCGAAGCGATGGTCAGCAATGAGCTCACACCGATGCTGCAGGCGCTCGACAGCGGCGACATGCCAAGGGCCCAGCAGATCTACCGCGATCAGTACGCCAAGAGCTACGGGGCAATGCGCGGGGGCGCCAGCGAACTGCTCGATGCCCTGCTGCAGCAGGCCGAACAGCAGAACCGGAACAGCACCAACAATTACGAACAGGGCCGCGTACGCCAGCTGGTGATCATCGCCCTGGGCCTGCTGATATCGTTCGTCGCCTCCTGGCTGATCGTCACCAACCTGCGCCGCCGCGTGTCCACGCTGCAGAGCAGCCTGGGCCATGCCGCCGACAACCTGGCGCTCAACGCCCGGATCGAACTCAGCGGCAGCGACGAGCTGAGCGACATCGCGCAGAGCTTCAACCGCTTCCTTGAGAAGGTGCATGGCATCATGCAGCGGCTGGCCGGCAATTCCCGCGAGCTGTCAGCGATGGCCAGCGAGGTGGCCGAGCGGGCACGCCTGACCCAGAGCAACTGCCTGGCTCAGAGCGATCGAACGGTGCAGGTGGCCACCGCCATCCATGAACTCGGTTCGACGGTCAACGAGATCGCCGGCAACGCCGAGAATGCCGCGCGTGTCGCCCGCGAGGCCACCGAGCATGCCAATGGCGGCCGCGAGGTGGTGGATCAGGCCAACCGGCAGATCGATGCGCTGAGCGGCGAGCTGGAACAGACGGCCGGCGTGGTCGGCGCGTTGGCCGGGCAGATCGACGCGATCAGCGCCACCCTGGGCACCATTCGCAGCATTTCCGAACAGACCAACCTGCTGGCCCTCAACGCCGCCATCGAAGCCGCACGCGCCGGCGAACAGGGTCGCGGCTTCGCCGTGGTGGCCGACGAGGTGCGTACCCTGGCCAGCCGTTCGGGTGCGTCCACCGAAGAAATCCAGAAGGTCATCGATCGCCTGCAGGCCGAGTCGCGCTCGGCGGTCGAGGCCATGGCCAAGGGGCGCCAGCAAAGCGAACGGGTGGTGGAGTATGCGGGCAAGGCATCCGAAGCACTGGCGCAGATCAACGGTCATATCAGCCAGATCAGCGACCAGAACATCCAGGTCGCCACGGCCACCGAAGAGCAATCCTGCGTGGTCGAGGAAATCAACCGCAACGTCGAGCAGATCAACCAGTTCACTCAGGAAACCACCCAGATCGCCGACCAGTTGAACGACGCCAGCAGCAACCTGCAGAACCTGTCGCGCCAGCTCGATGAGCTGGTAGGCAACTTCAAGCTGTAAGCACGCGGCCGCCGTCGGCGCGATGCCGGCGGCAGGCCAGCCACCTTCAGGCCCTCGCCTGCCGCCCGGTAGACAACAGGCGTGCGGCCAGCGCCACTGCCCCGCCCAAATAGACCACGCCGCTCCACGCCGCCATCAGGATGCCGCCGAAGCGCTGATCGTCCAGTTGCTCGAAGCCGAACGCGCCCAGGCACAGCTCGGCGGGGTAGATCAGCCTGGGCGCCATGATCAGCACCACACCGAGCATGGTCATGTGCACGAAGGTCAGGAAGAAGCCGAACATCGCCGCGGCCAGGCCCCGGCGTGAATCGCTGGCGAAGCCGAGCAACCAGACGCCCAGCCCGACGGCCAGAAAGCTGGCCTGCTGGGCGACGAAGGCCCAGACATTGAGCGCAGCGGCCTTGTGCAACGGCGGCGCGTGCCAGCCCCATACCACCAGCATTTCGGCGCCGAATACCAGAAAGATCCCGGCGCTGTTATGCCGCCACCTGTCCACCCGCAACCCTGCGCGGGCCAGGCCGATGGCCAGCAACGGCGCCGCCAGCGCCACCACCCCCAGGTGCAGCAGCATATGCGCGGAAAAGGCCGTACGGCTCATGGCAGGCAGCGGGCCCAACCAGCAGGCGGCCAGCACCAGGAAGCCGACCACAAGTGGCCAGTTGGGAGCTGGCCTGGCCAGCGTGCCATGATCACCCATCGCGTGAGTCCGCCAGAGCCATGGAGATCGTGCGCACCGTGTCGGCCGTTGGCGTTTGCAGGGAAATCAGGCTGACCAGATCGCCCTTAGGGCTCATCAAGTAGATCGAACCGCTGTGGTCGAGCATATAGGTATCGCCCATCGGCACCTTCTTGAAATACACCGCATAGGCATCGGCAACCTGGCGGATCTGCTCGGCAGTGCCGGTCAGGCCGAGGATGCGTTCGTCGAAGAATCCGGTGTAGGCGGCCAGCACCTCTGGCGTGTCGCGCTCGGGATCCAGGCTGATGAACAGGGGCTGCAGCCGTGCGCTTTGCTCGCCAAGGCCATCCAGCACCTTGGCGACATGCATCAGGGTGGTGGGGCAGATATCGGCGCAGCGGGTGAAGCCAAAGAACACCAGCAGCCACCTCCCGTCGAAACTCTCCTGGCTGACGGCACGGCCCTGCTGATCACGCAGTTCGAATGGCCCACCAATGGGTGTGCCGGCATCGACGGCAGCGGCCACCGGTATGCGCGCCGGCCAGAGCTGATACGACAACGGCAAGGCGGCAAGCAACAACACGCCCATCAGTGCGCTGGCGATCAGGGTACGTTTCACGTGCGCGGCCTCCTCGTCCGTTGACGGCAGCGCCCTTATGCCTGCCTCGTGCTACTGACCACGTAGCCGCACGCGCAGTGCGATCTGATAAAGGTTACCGCACATCTCCAGGCTCAACGCCTCATACCTTGGCCGAGGACGACAGTTGCAGCCATACGGAGAACAGGCCCAGCCCGGCCCAGAACAGGGTGAACAGCCACGGCGAGCGCATCGAAAAACGCAGGGACTTGAAGTAGCGTTCATCACTGGACTCGTGCTCGCTGAACAGCGGCGACTCGTCGTAGGCATGGCCGAACCTGGGTTCGCTACGCAGCAATTGCTCCTGTTTGAAATGCCAATGGCCGATGATCGCCGACGACGCCCTGATACCCGGCCAGGCATTCAACGAACTGACGATACCCAGCAAGGCCAGCATCGAGGGAACCACCAGGGTGAACATATCGCCCCAGTCCGGGTTGGCATTGGCCATGGACGACGCATAGGCGATGACCAGAAACGACTGTGCAGCCAGGTAGGCGTTGGTACGGTCGGCCAGCAGGTTGGTTTCGTAGTGGATTTCCCGCCGATAGAAATCCAGACGTTCCTTGGGGGTACCGAACATCATCGAATCGGAGACTTCAGTGTTCTCCGCGGCGGGTTCGGGATCTGCAGAGGTGATGATTCTGGACAATTTGAAGCTACCAGTACGACGGTAAGGAGGGTTGGCGATGGCGGCGCCCGACGAACTCATCGCCGGGCGCCGCAGGGCCGCTAGCGTTTGGCCTGGGTATCAGGCGCCTCGGAGCGGGTCAGGAAGGCATCGGTCAATTCCGGCAGATGGTCCTTGATCCATTCGGCCATGGCTTCTTCCTGGGGCAGGATGGTCTCGCAAACGCGCTGGGTTTCGTGATCACCGACCGCCTTGGCCGTGGCGATCAGCACGGTGTAGGAGGCAATCTCGAGATTCTCGAACACGTAACCGCTCATCGCGCCCTTGATCACCTCATCGCTCATCACCGAACCACCAATTGCCTGACCAAAGGCAGTGAGCTTGCCGGCCATGTCCTTGAGCATCGACGGCTTCTCGCCAAGGCGCTCCAGGCACCCTTCCAGCAATTCGCGCTGGCCCTGGGTTTCTTCGATGTGTTGTTCGATGCGGGTTTTCAGCTTTGGATAATGCTCGAGGCGCGACGCTTGCGCTTTCAACATCTGCTCAGCCTGTTGCTCCATTGCATGGGCGTCGCGCAGCCAGCTCAACAGGTTTTCGGTCTTGGTCGCCATGGTCATTGCTCCTGAACAGTAAGGATTCATTATTGGGAATGGCGCGATGAGCAATACGTTCGCAATTAAGGACGAGCGGTTAATGCGCAGCCTGTTTTCCAAAAAGTACGATGCAGGGAAATCCAACCAATTCACCACGCCATTACGACAAAACCCGTACAACAGGAAAACAATCATTCATTTAATGCTTTCTGTATAACTCCATGTATAAGTTATAGCGCGCTCTTTGCTGGCATTTTAATAGCGATCAATAAAAAGCCCCGCGAGTTAGCGGGGCTTGGCAAATTAGCTGCACTTAAGCAGTCGGGCGCTGGCGATGATCCAGATTGCGCCGCGTCCACATCATTTTCGCCGCGGTCGGGCTGACCGGGGCGCCGGTGAAGGTCGGCAACTTGCGGCGTACCCAGCGCGCGCCTGCGCCTTTCCAGGAGATTTCGCCGCTTACCAGCTTCTGATCACGCTCGAGTTCATGGGCCAGAGCACGCAGCTCGTTGTCGTCGACAACCGTACGGCGATCGATAGCGCGGCTAAGTTGCGTGGTGCCACCCTTGGCAACTGTCAGCAGAAATTTTCCGTCCGGGCGTGGTGTGAGAGTAATTTCATGATCAGGCAGCGCGGACGCAAGCACTTCAATGGCAACAGCAGTCATCGGAAAAACTCCCTTGGTGAATGACGATGTGAACGTCACTGGGTATTGCACGCTGCATGCCAACCAAGAGATGTCTTTAAACGCCTATAAACCGGGCCCATCATGGAAGTTGTCAGGCCTCGGCGATTGCAAAGTGCAAGATGCAACTTAAACAGCACCGCATTTTGCATGCCATCAAAATACAACTACACACTTCCCTCGGAATTCCGAACTTTTAAAGGCAACTTCCAGGTTATTTACAATACTTACAGAATCGCCCTATCCACCTATATAAGAAAGGTACCAGCGGCTGCCGGGAGATCGCCGGCGGACGATCTCCCGGCCGGGCCGGTGTCATGGCCGCAGGATCACCTTGCGGCAATCGTCTTCCTGTTTGTCGAATAGCCGATAGCCCTCGGCAGCATCGGACAGGTTCATGCGGTGGCTGATGATGATCTCCGGTTGCAGTACGCCGCTTTCGATACGCTCGAGCAGATCCGGCAGCAACCCATGCACATGGGTCTGGCCCATCTTGAACGTGAGGCCTTTATCGAAGGCATCGCCGAACAGAAAGCCATGGATGAACCCGGCATAAACGCCCGGTACGCTTACCGTGCCACCGCGCCTTACCGCGGCGATGCACTGGCGCAGCGCCTTGCCGCTGCTGCCTTCCAGCTTGAGCTGGGTCAGCAGGGTTTCGGTGGCGCTACCCTTGGCTTCGAAACCGACGGCGTCGATGGCGGCATCCACACCGCGATAGCCTTCGGTCTGCTCGATGATCGCCTCGGCCGGGTCGTCGACCTTGTCGAAGTTGATCGGCACCACCCCGTAGGTCGCCCGCGCGTACTCGAGGCGATAGGGCTGGTTGTCGACCATGAAGATCTGTTTGGCGCCAAGCATCCGCGCGCAGGCGGCGGCCATGAGCCCCACCGGGCCGGCGCCGTAGATGGCCACGCTGCTGCCCTCCTTCACCCCGCCATTGATCACCGCCTGGTAGCCGGTCGGCAGAATATCGGTGAGAAACAGCACGCGCTCGTCGTCGAGTTCATCGGGAATCTTGAAAGGGCCGGCATTGGCCTTGGGCACCCGCACCAGCTCTGCCTGCCCGCCAGGCATGCCGCCATACAGGTGGCTGTACCCAAACAGCGCAGCGCCCGAGGGAATCTGCTTCTTGTTGAGGATGGCACCGCGCCCATCGTTGGTGGTTTCGCAGGCGGCATGCAGGTTCATGTCGCAGAAGAAGCAACTGCCGCAGGCAATCACGAACGGCACGATCACCCGGTCGCCCTTGGCGACCGCGGTTACGGCACTGCCAACTTCTTCGACGATGCCCATGAACTCATGGCCGAACACGTCGCCGTGTTTCACCTGGGGAATCTTGCCGCGGTAAAGGTGCAGGTCCGAGCCGCAGATCGCGGTGGCGGTCACCCGCAGGATGATGTCGTCGGGTTCCTGAATGATGGGATCCGCTACGTTGTCGACGCGAACGTCGTGGCTGCCATGGTAGGTCAATGCGCGCATGCTGCTCTCCAGAACGAGGATTTTGGGTGCCTGTTCTAGAGTCCGAGGAAGCGCCGATTCCTTTAGTTCAGCTGCGAGGATGAGTGGCCGCTTACGCTTGTGGCGGCCTTTGCAGTAGATCCAGGGCACCAGCGACGCGTTCGCTGAGCGGGCCGTGCAGCTCGTGATAGGCCCAGCCACGGCGCTCCAGCTGGTCGCGGTACCAGGCCTGCTGGCGGCGGCGAAATGTATCGTCCTGGCGGGTGCCATCCTGCACGAAGGGGAAGTCGTCGGCGCACAACAGGATGTGCCCGTAAGGCCGCTCGGCAAGGCGCTGCAGCTCAGGCTCGGCGCGCCCGAACAGAGCGTCGCTGTAGAACAGCGTGGTCAGCGGCGAGGTGTCGCAGACCAGGTAGCGGCTGGCCCGTTCGGCTGCGGCGTTCTCGTGCTCAACCTGGGTGAAGCCGATATGCAGCAGGTCGTCATAGTGCAGATTTCCCCCGCGGGCCAGCCAGCATTCGCGACCATATTCGGCAACGTGCACGCTGCCCAGTGCCTGGGCCAGGGCTGCGGCCAGGCTGCTCTTGCCGGTGGACTCGCCGCCCAGCAGCACGATGCGCTCGACGAAATCGGCATACACCGGCGGGGCGAGAAACGCCTTGAGGCCGTGGGGATCCTCACGCAAGCGGGTGCCGGAGATGGGCACGGCGCTACGGGCCTGATCGACGCAGACATGCTGCACCGGGTGGCCGAAGCACCGAGTCAGGTGCGCAGCAAAACCATCGCCATAGGATTCGCTGGTGAACACCGCATCCACCGTGGTGCCTAGCACCACCTGGCACAGTTCGGCGACGAACTGGCGCTGCTGGTGATCGGGCGCTTCGTTGTGCGGCAAGTCGGGCAGCACTTTGCCCTCGCCGCGCCAGGCCTGGATGCACGCAGGGGTGACCACCAGGGCCGGTACGTCAGGAAAGCGCGCCTGTAGCCAGCGCTGGCGGCGCGGTGCCTCGCAACCGGAAAGCTCGGGCAGCGAGTAGCTGAGCAAGGTGAGTTGTTCGCATTGGGCCAACGCCTCATGGATCAGCAGCTCATGGCCCAGGTGCAGGGGTGAAAACTTGCCGACCACCAGGCCGCGTCGAAAGGCTTTGCGCATCTCAGGCCAACCGCTCCTGCACCTGCAGCACGCGGCGCCAGCGGTACAGGCCGTACCAGGCATTACACCAGAACAGGCCATACAGCCCGGCGGTGAGGTACAGCTCGCGAGAGGCGAACAGCGGCACGGCCAGGGTGTTGACCAGCAGCCAGCCATACCAGGTTTCCAGGCGCCGGCGCATCAGCAGCAACTGCGCCAGCACGCTGAAGGTCAGTACCAGGGAGTCTACCAAGGGCGCGTAGGCATCGGTAAAGCGATGCAGCAACAGACCGTAGGCGACGGCAACGATCACCGCAAGGGCCAGATAGCCGAGCAATGCCCGCGCCGGCGTGCGGCTGATCGGTAGCTCGCCACCGGCATTGCCGCGTTGCCAGGCCCACCAGCCCATCACACTGGTGACGATGAAAAAGCCCTGCAGGGTGACGTCGGCATACAGCTGCACGGTAAAGAACAGCCAGCCGAACAGCAGGCAGCCGACGATACCCAGCGACCAGGTGTGCACGCTGTTGCGCGCCGCCAGCAACACGGCGATCAGGTTGGCGATATCGGCAATCAGTTCCAGCGTACTGGGCATCAACGGATCCTTGTCGGGGCAGCCGTGCCGCCAGTGGGCCATGTCGAAGATAAGGTGAAAGGCACCGGGCAGGATGCCGGCGCGCAGCATAGCGCAAATGCTTACCGCCAACGCGCGCGGCCCTCACCCGACTTGCTACTATCGCCCGCTGCACAATCCGCGCGAGGCTGCCCATGAGTGATGACCGCCCCACCCGCACGCGTTCGCGTCTGCTGGCGGGCAAGGCGCCGACCCTGGCAGATGTCGCCAAGGTCGCCGGGGTGTCACCGATCACCGTGTCGCGCACCCTCAACCAGCCCGAGATCGTGCGTGCCGAGCTGCGCGAAAAGGTCTTTCGCGCCGTGCAGCAGACCGGTTACGTGCCGGCCATGCTCACCGAAGCCAGCGCCCAGCGCAGCCGGCTGATTTCCCTGCTGGTGCCGACCGTGGCCAACTCGATCTTTGCGGACACCGTGCAGGCGCTGATCGGCACCCTCACCGAAGCGGGCCACGAAACCCTGATCGGCCTGACCAACTACAGCGCCGAGCGCGAAGAGCAGCTGCTCGATACCATCCTGCGCCGCCGCCCCGACGGTATCGTGCTCACCGGCACCCTGCACACCAAGGCCAGTCGCACGCGCCTGTCGCGCTCGGGCATCCCCATCGTCGAATCCTGGGACCTGGCGCCACGGCCGTTGGACATGTTGGTGGGCTTTTCCCACGAAGCGGTCGGCGTGGCCGTCGCCCGCTACCTGACCGCCAAGGGCTACCGGCGCTTCGCCGTGATGACCCTCGACGACCCACGGGGCCAGCGGCGCTGCGACAGCCTGGTCGGGGAACTGGCCAGCCAGGGTATCGGTGATGTGCCGCGGGTGGTGTTACCGCCACCGGCTACGGTCAACCTTGGCCGCGAGGGGCTGCAACGTCTGCTGGCTGCTGGCGAGTGCCCCGAGGTGCTGGTGTGCAGCTCCGACACCCTGGCTCATGGCGTGCTGGTAGAGGCCGCCGAACGCGGCATCCGCGTGCCCGACGAGCTGGCGGTGATGGGCTTCGGTGACCTGAATATTGCCGCGCACCTGCAGCCGCCATTGTCCACCGTGCACGTCAACGGCGCCGATATCGGCCTGCAGGCTGCTCGCGCCCTGCTGCAGCGCCTCGACCATCCAGATGAGGAGCCGGTGAAGGTGCGCATCGATACGGGGTTCAGCATCGTCGAGCGGCAGAGCGCCTGAGAACCGCCGCGTATTTCCAGCCCCGACTTCACTGCTTGGCTGCTGAGTGGTGGGAGCAGACACCCCCGTAGGGTGGGCAATGCTCTTTTTGTCCACCATTGCGATCGCAGAGCGGTGGACGGATCGGGCCGCGCAGGCAAGCGTCGTCCATCCTACGACTACGACCGACACGCCACTCATGAGGCGAGCCGAACCAGCTTGAATGATTACCTAATCAGCTTAACGTCCGGGATCACGCCGGTGGTTCGAACCACCCGGCGGCCCCCAACAAGAACGTCAAGCGAGGTAACAAGCGTGAATGACCACACCCCTTCCCAAGGCTGCGCGGACCAGGATCAGATCGCCTGGGTCCGCGTCGCTTCGGTGTTCCTGCCCCTGGCCAATCCGATCAGCGATGCCAAGGTGCTGACCGGCCGACAAAAGCCGATGACCGAGATCGCCATGCTGTTCGTGGAGATCGAGAGTAAGGACGGCCACCGCGGTCTGGGCTTCAGCTACTCGAAACGCGCCGGCGGCCCCGGCCAGTTCGCCCATGCCCAGGAGATCGCCCCGGCGCTGCTCGGCGAAAACCCCAGCGACATCCAGAAACTGTGGACCAAATTGTGCTGGGCCGGCGCCTCGGTGGGCCGCAGCGGTCTGTCGACCCAGGCCATCGGCGCCTTCGACGTAGCCCTGTGGGATCTGAAAGCCAAGCGCGCCAATCTGTCCCTGGCCCGTCTGCTCGGCGCCCAGCGCGACTCGGTGCGCTGCTACAACACCTCCGGCGGCTTCCTGCATACGCCACTGGATAAGTTGAAAGTGAACACCGACCTGTCCCGGGAGAAAGGCATCGGCGGCATCAAGCTGAAAGTCGGCCAGCCCGACTCGGCCCTCGACCTGCACCGCGTCGCCACCATTCGCCAGCACCTGGGCGACGACTTCCCGCTGATGGTCGACGCCAATCAGCAATGGGACCGCCCCACTGCCCAGCGCATGTGTCGGCGCTTCGAGGAATTCAACCTGGTATGGATCGAGGAGCCCCTGGACTGCTACGACGCCGAAGGCCACGCCGCCCTGGCCGCTGCCTTCGATACGCCGATCGCCACCGGTGAGATGCTCACCAGCGTCGCCGAGCACGCCGAGTTCATCAAAGCCCGCGGCGCCGACTACCTGATGCCCGATGGACCGCGGGTCGGTGGCATCACCCCGTTCCTGAAAATCGCCGCCATGGCCGAACAGGCCGGCGTGATGCTCGCCCCGCACTTCGCCATGGAGCTGCACGTGCACCTGGCGGCCACCTACCCGACCGAGCCTTGGGTCGAACACTTCGAATGGTTGGAGCCGCTGTTCAACGAGCGCCTGGAAACCCGGGACGGCCGCATGCGGGTGCCGAATCGCCCTGGCCTGGGCCTGTCGCTCAGCGAACGGGTGGCCGGCTGGACCGCCCAGCAGACGGAGTTCGGCAGGCGTGCTTGACCCCATGGCCTGAGCGAAAAAGCCGCTATCGGCATGGCACCGATGGCGGCACCTCAAAAAAGCAGAATTGACGTCATTTTTTTGTAGGCTGGACTCTTTATCCGTAACAGGCGAGGCACTACACTGCGCGCCCTGCGGCACATTCAGCACCGTAGGTAAAGGTCGCCGACCTGCACTATTTTGATTAAAGGTTGCGCGCAGCCGGTCGAAGTAGTGGAAATCCAAGGATCTTTCTCTTTCAGGAGCTGCAGCATGCAGTCGTTAAAGTCGCTATACGATTCAATCGAGATGCACTTTTTCGATACCCTGACCAAGAAACTATCCAGCCTGTTCCTGCTCGTGCTGGTCAGCGGCCTGCTGTTCTGGGTCGCCATCAGCCTGCGTGGCGATATCGTGCAGTTGCTGCACACTGCGCAGCTCGATCCCGCCCTGCTCAAGCAGGTCGAAGCCAAACTCGACACCCTGGGCACTGCCCTGGCGCTTAGCGCGCTGTTCACCCTGGGCATGGTCAGTTTCATGGTCTGGTATTTCCGCCATCTGATCGTGCGCCCGGTCGACAACATGACCCGCGCCCTGGAAGAAATCGCCAGCGGTGAAGGTGACCTGTCCCGCGACCTGCCCCTGCTGACCCACGACGAGATCCGCACCCTGGCCAGTACCTGCAACCGCTTCCTGGCCAAGCAGCGCGAGATCATCAGCAACGTACAGGCGCTGACCGTGCAGATCGCCGTCGAATCCGCCCGCTCGCTGAAGAACATCAGTGATTCCAGCGACAGCGCCACCCATCAGGCGCGCTTCGCCAACGAAGTGATGAGCGAGAGCAACAGCGCCGTTGGCCGCATCGACGAGGTGTCGCAGCAGACCCAGGCGATTTCCAGCACCACCGCACACAACCTGAGCATGGCTCAGGACTCCTACGCCGAACTGCTGGAAGTCACCGGCAACATCAGCGCCATTTCCACCAGCCTCAACGAATTCAGCACCCTGGTTTCCGCGCTCAACGAGCGCTCGTCGAACATCAAGTCGGTGGTCGGACTGATCCAGCAGATCTCCTCGCAGACCAACCTGCTGGCCCTCAACGCCGCTATCGAAGCAGCCCGCGCCGGAGAAAGCGGCCGCGGCTTTGCCGTGGTCGCCGACGAGGTGCGCACCCTGGCGCAAAACGTCAGCCGCGCCACGGGCGACATCTCGCAGAATATCGATGCCATGCTCAAGGAAGTCAGCACCACCCACGAGCAGACCGCGCGCATCAGCCAGAGCGCCCGGGAAACCCAGGAGGTGGTCGAACGGGCAACGGGCCACTTCGAGACCATGATCGGCGACTTCGAATCCACCAACGGCAAGCTGGCGGAGATCGCCGAGCACATCCAGCAGGTGGCCGACGCCAATACCGGCATCAACGACCGGGTAACTCAGATCCATGCCGACAGCCAGGCAATCGACCAACGCATGCAGCGCTCGGCCACCGCCACTCGGGATCTCTCTGCCGTTGCCGAGCGGGTGCAGACGTTGCTGGGCCGCTTCGTGCTCGGCCAGGGCGAACTGGACGCCGCCATCAGCCGCGCCACCCAGTGCCGCGATGCCCTGCAGACTCGCCTGGCGGCGCTGCAACGCGAAGGCGTCAATCTGTTCGATCAGAACTACAAGTTGATCGCCAACACCGACCCCAAGCAGTACATGACTGGCTATACCGAGCGCTTCGCGCAGATCTGCCAGGAAGAGATCGACCGCCTGACCAAGGGCACCGCGGGCGGCATCGTGACCTTTATCGTCGACACCAAGGGCTACTGCCCGGTCAACAATAGCTGGGTCTCCAAGGCGCCAACCGGCAACCGTGCCGTCGACCTGCCGGTGTGCCGCAACAAACGCATGTTCGCCGACCCGGTCGGCCTGCGGGCGGCGAGCAACACCCAGCGTTTCCTGTTGCAGACCTACCTGCGCGACACCGGCGAAATCATGACCGAGATCGACGTGCCGTTCTTCTTCGAAGGCCGCCACTGGGGCAATATGCGCATGGGCTTCGATGCCTCGAAACTGCTGGGCCACTCCTGATCGCGCCGGTCGGGCGCACCTCTCATGCGCCCGGCCTGATCTCTCCCAAGCGAACCTGCTCGTGCAGCTCCTGGCGCAACTGCAGCACAAAGCGCTGGAGATCGGCCGTAGTGCTCAGGCTGGCGCGCGGCTTGCCCAGTATCTGCAGCAGCACATCACCGTTGGCAGGATCGCTGATACGCATCACCAGGGCATCCTCATGGGTGATCTGGCAGCGGCATAACCAGGGCAGAAAGGCGGCTTCCAACTGCCGGACCAACTCGCCGGCCGGCATTGGTTGCGCCTCGGCGCTCATTGCAGGTGGCTCGCGAAAAGCCCCGACTCGGCGGGGCTTTTTCGAAACTGCTGACAGCTCAATGCAGGCCGTCCAGATTGCGCCGCGACCACATCATCTTGGCAGCGGTCGGGTTCACCGGCTCGCCGGTAAAGGTCGGTAGATGGCGTGAGACCCACTGCGCACCGCTACCCTTCCAGTTCACTTCACCACTAACCAGCTTGCGATCACGCAGGATTTCGCGCTGCAACGCACGGGCACCCTCTTCGGTATCCACGGCGCCTTTGTCGACTGCCTTGAGCAGAATGTCTTCGCCTTCCTTGCTGATGGTCAGCAGGTAACGTCCATCAGGGCGAGGGCTGATCGAGATGGTGTGATCCGGCAGCGCAGTGCTAAGGCTATCGACATTGGCGGTATTCATTGGCAGATCCTTATTAGGGCGTTCATCAGGCAGGTATTGTTTTTTCAGGTGCACCACTACAGGTGCATCACATATGCCAATACGGCCGATAAACGAATCTGCCGGTTCTACTGGATATAAAGCCGCTTACGCTTGTTCATTTACCTTGCACAATGCATGACTGCCTCTGACTTGCACGGGCATCGTGCACGTTCTCGAGGACTGCCTTGAGCAATACGGCCTTTGTCGCCACCGACCATCTTTCCAGGCGAACTTAATCAGGCTTGGATACTTCGTAATAGAGACAGGGCGAGTGCCTTGTAAGCCATTGCTACAAACAGGCAGCCATTTGCCTCGACCTCATTCATCTGACAAGGGCGCACTACTTGGCCCTTTGCCACAATAAAAGGAGATCTGCCATGGGCGATCCGTCTCTGCTGTTCTGGCTTGGCGCATTCGTGGTCATCGCATTCGTTGATCTGGTCACCATCATGAATCTCTGGCGCAGCGAAAAAAGCGCCAATACTCGTTTAATGTGGGCGCTGATAATTATCTTGCTACCTGTGGTGGGCTTGATTATCTGGGGGCTCGTCGGTCCGCGCGGCATGCCGAAACCACCAACCTCGCCTGAGCAAAGCAAATAACCAATAGGCGTGGTAATTGACAAAACCGCCCAGTTCGCCACTATTGACCGCTATTAAGGAGTGATACCGAGAGCAATAACTGTGGCAAACATGAGATTCTTGGACGCCGCTGCGTTGTTGTACAATTATTTCCAGCCACTTGTTATACAAGTGTCATTGGAATCGCCAACACGTATGTTGGTACAGCTTTCGGACATCGATTCAAAAACCTCCTTCGAAGTTCGCGACATCCCCTGCAGGACGTCGCTGACTCCGACGGAGGTTTTCAGCATCATCGAACTTATCGAAGCGCGTATTCGCTGCGAGAAACCTGAATTGTTTCGGCGTCACTGCGTGAACCAGATGCGCCTGCCCTGAGGTTTACATCTGGGGTTCGCGCTGACGATCCTGGTAAACCGCTTCGAGCAACACCACCAGCTCAGCCGCCGAAGGCACGGTGCGGCCACCGAGCTCGTCCTGCACCGAGGCCTCGACACTCGTGGTGGTCAGCCCGAAGCGATTCAGTGCACCCGCAAGCGCCTGGTCGTCGAGACCCTGCTGCTTGAGCACACGTATCAGGCTGTCCCATACATCACGCAGATCGGCCTGATGATCCCGGCCATCGGGCCAGGGATGACCGACACGGGGCTCGGGGCGCATTTCGGCCACCGTAACCTCTCCCTCGTAGGCGCGTACCGAGCCACCTTTCTCGGCAACCCGGCCGTCGCGCGAAGCGCGGTTCCAGGCCGCCTGCGCCAGGACCGGCGAAGTGGTCGCGCATTGCAGCTCATCGTCGAGATAGATCCTGAATTCGCCCATGTCGTTCTCCCAGATTCTGATGGATGACTGTCTAGGGATTCGAGTCGGATCGGCTCCAGAGATTCCGGTTTTATGCACCGGCATCCCGGTGGAATCGGCGTTTTCGAAGCATCCGGATACAGAAGGCGATTATCCGAACTCAATGCCGGGTCCAGGCCTCGTAACTAGAGGCGGCGTGTCAGCCCCATGTATTCAGCCACCAAGGAGATACCCATGAGCCAGTCCCCCATCGACCAGACCCCACCGAACAGCCCCGCCAAGGATGTCGAAGGTGACAATGTCAACGTGGTGAAGAAAGAGAACCAGCGCCCTGGCGAAAAGACCGAAGCGGTCGACCGGACTATTACCCCGACGTCCATCAAGACCAAGGAGCAGGAAGCGGAAAAGATCAAGCAGGCATCGGAAGAAGCCCGCCGCAAGCTTGACGATTAACCCGCCGCACGGCGCTGGCCGGTCGGCCGGCGCCCTATCCTGAGGCACTGCTGTGGGTCAGGACTGCACCATCCCTTGCGCCGCGTTCGCCTGGACGCTCTGGCAGTCCGCCTAATCGATAAGATAAGCGATCAGCGACTGAATAGCGCCGACTATAGGTAGCGAGGCGGTTAGGCAGGCAACCACATCCCGTGGCTCATGGGTATCGGGCGAAACGGGCCCGCAGCGGGCGTACTGCGAGCCCCGGGCCTTACGGCAGCGGGTTGCCGCCGGTCACCCCAAAGGTTTCACCGGTGATGTAGCTCGACTCCTGGGATGCCAGCAGTACGTACAGCGGCGCGCACTCGGCCGGCTGGCCAGGGCGCTTCATGGGCACCTGGGAACCGAAGGTGGGGATCTTCTCGTGCGGCTGGCCGTCGGTGGGCTGCAGCACGGTCCAGATCGGCCCCGGTGCGACCGCATTGACACGGATGCCCTGCTCGATCACCTGGCTCGACAGCGCCTTGGTGAAGGCGACGATGGCCGCCTTGGTGGACGCGTAGTCGAGCAGCGTGCCGGACGGATCGTAGGACTGGATTGACGCCGTGTTGATGATCGCCGCGCCCGGCGGCATGTGGGCCACGGCGGCCTTGCATAGCCAGAACATCGCGTAGACGTTGGTCTTGAAGGTGTGGTCGAACTGCTCGGTGGTGATCTCGGAGATATGCTTCTGGGTGATCTGCTTGCCGGCCACGTTGACCAGAATATCCAGGCCACCCAGGGCCGCGACGGCGTCCTTGATCAGTGACACACAGAAGGCTTCGTCCTTGAGATCGCCGGCAATGGCAACCCCACGACGCCCTTCGGCCTCGATCAGCGCTATCACTTCGCGAGCGTCCGACTCTTCCTCGGGCAGGTAGTTGATCACCACGTCGGCGCCTTCACGGGCATAGGCAATGGCAGCGGCGCGGCCGATACCGGAGTCGCCCCCGGTGATCAGCGCCTTGCGGCCGGCCAGCCGGCCAAAGCCCACGTAGCTCTCTTCACCGTGATCAGGCTCCGGTTTCATTTTGCTGTCCAGGCCCGGCTCGACCTGATGCTGAGCAGGAAACTCGGGCTGCGGGTACTGGGTCAGCGGGTTCTGCATGGCGAATTGATTGGAGGTGTTGCGGGTCATCAGACTCTCCTGCTGGTTGCTGGTGGATTCACGGTTGCCGCCACGTCTGAAGCGCAATCGCCGCAGGCACAAATCGCCTGCGTTACAGGTTGGGAGAAAACCGCGGCATTGGAAGTTCCACCCTTCCGAGCAGCGGCGGCAAACCGCTCTGGAACGCGGCTCCGCCCGCCGCTTCGCTGCGAGCTGGCGGCGGGCCGCTCAGCGCTGCGCGGCAATCAGCACCGGCCGCGCATCTCCCGGTGCCGTAGCGCTGCTCAGGGCCAGGGTCACCGGAATCGATTTCGCCGCAGGAACCTTGCTGCGCTCGGCGTGGTGCCAGAGCGGCACCAGCGGGTTGCACTCCGGGTAGTAGGCCGCGCAACACCCCTGGGGGATGTCGTAGGCGAGGATCTGCAGCGGCCCGACCCGACGCTCCACGGTCGGTTCCACAGCGGTGGTCACATCCACCCAGTCGCCGGCTGCGAGGCCGAGGCGAACAATATCGTCGGCGTTCATGAAGATCACCGAGCGGGTGCCATGCACGCCACGGAAGCGGTCGTCGTAGCCGTAGATGGTGGTATTGAACTGGTCGTTGCTGCGGATCGTCATCAGCTGCAGCACGTCGCGCCGGGCAAAGGCGGCGCTCACGTCGTTATCGGCGACCAACTGCTGGGGCACCACGAACTCTGCCTTGCCGCTTTCGGTCGCCCATTCGCGCCGCGTCGCGCCCAACGGCCGATGAAAGCCGCCGGGCTCCCACATGCGCTGTTCGAAGTCGTGAAAGATCTCCGGGTACACCGCGGCGATCGCCTGGCGCACCAATCCGTAGTCGCGGCGCCAGGCATCCCAGTCGATGGCGACGTCGGGGCTCAGCGTGGCACGCGCCAGCCCGGCGATGATCGCTGGCTCCGAGCGCAGCTCCCCGCTGGCCGGCTCGGCACTGCCGCGCCAGCCATGGATGCAGCCGGTGCTGTCCTCGGTGCTGTGGCTTTGCTCGACGCCATCCTGGCGATCGATTTCGATACGCCCCAGGCACGGCAGCAACCAGGCTTGCTCGCCGGGCAGCAGGTGCGAATGGTTGAGCTTGGTAGCCACTTGCACGTTGAGCGCCAGGCGCTGCCAGGCCGGCTCGATCTGCCGGGTATCCGGCACCGCACGCAGGAAGTTGCCACCCAGGCTGATGAAACCGCGTACTCGGCCATCGAGCATGGCGGTGCAGGCATCGACGGTATTCAGGCCCATCTGCTCGGGCACCTTGAAGTTGAAGTGCTGTTCGATCAGGTCCCCCGGCACCTTGGCCGGGTCTTCGGTGATGCCCACGGTGCGCTGACCCTGCACGTTGGAATGCCCGCGCACCGGACAGATACCGGCACCGGGCTTGCCGATATTGCCGCGCAGCAACAGCAGGTTGACCAGCATCTGCACATTCTGCACACCCTGGCGGTGCTGGGTCAGGCCCATGCCGTAGACCACCATTACCCGCTGCGACTGGGCGTAGACCAGTGCCGTGGCCTCCATGGCCGCGCGCTTGAGGCCGGTGATGGCCTCGATCTGCGCCCACTCCTGGCCGCGCACATAGGCAATGAAATCGTCGACGCCGCTGGTGTGCTCGGCGATGAAGGCCATGTCCAGCACGCCGGGCTCGCCACGTTGACGGGCGGCATCGTGCAGATCGAGCAGTGCCTTGCTGACGCCAACGATAGCCGCGGTATCTCCGCCGATGGCGACTTGGTGATACTGGGTGCTGATCTGCGTGGAACTAGGCCCGAGCATCTCGATTGGCGACTGCGGGTTGACGAACTCCTGCAGGCCACGCTCCTTGAGCGGGTTGAAGGTGATGATCGGCACGTCGCGCTGCCGCGCTTCCTGCAGCTGGTGGAGCATGCGCGGGCTGTTGCTGCCCACGTTCTGGCCGAAGAACAGCAGGCAGTCGGTGTGTTCGAAATCGTTCAGGGTCACGGTGCCGACCGGCACGCCAATGCTTTCCTGCAGGCCCACGGAGGTGCTCTCGTGGCACATGTTGGAGCTGTCCGGCAGGTTGTTGGTGCCATAGGCGCGGGCAAACAGCTGGTACATGAACGAGGCCTCCAGCGAGGCGCGCCCGGAGGCGTAGAACACCACCTTATCCGGCTCCAGCGCACGCAGGCTGGCGCCGATTTCCCGGTAGGCGGTGTTCCAGTCGGTTTCCTCGTAGCGGTCGGTACCTGGGTTGTAGCGCATCGGATGGGTCAGCCGGCCGTGTTGCTCCAGGGCATAAGCCGACCAGCTACGCAACTCGCTGACACTGTGCTCGGCGAAGAAAGGCGGGCTGCTGCGCTTGGCGGTCAACTCCCAGGCCGTGGCCTTGGCGCCGTTCTCGCAGAACTCCATCGGGTGGGTGTCGCCAGGCTTGGCCCAGGCGCAACTCACACAGGCGAACCCATCGGGCTTGTTCTGCTTGAGCAGCGCTGCACCGATCTTCAACACCGCCTGCTCGCGCAGCAGGATGCCGGCCACGGACTTGGCCGAGCCCCAGCCTCCGGATGCGTCCGTGTAAGGTCGATAGCGGGTCTTTGGATCAGTCAGCATGTCCCTCTCCTGCACGTGGTTCGTTCTGGTACGACGAAACCCTGTGCAGAAAGGTTCGGGCTAACGGCCCTGCGGTCGGCCGGGCGATTGGTGAGCAGGTGTGCCAGGCGCGACAGGCGAAACGGCCGGTCGAGGCGCGTTCCCGGCAACGCCAAAAGGCACCTGCAGGAGGTGCCTTGTGGCATGGGCCATGGGTTACTTGTTGGCGGTCAGCGCCGCGTAGCTGGTCATCAGGTTGCGGTAGTCGGGGATGTGGTCCGAGCAGATCTTCGCCAGCCCTTCCACGTCGTTGCGCCAGTCGCGGTGCAGCTCGCAGGCCACGGCGAACCAGTTCATCAGCTGCGCGCCGGCGGCGGTCATGCGCTGCCAGGCCGAATCACGGCTGATCTGGTTGAAGGTACCGGAGGCATCGGTGACCACGAACACATCGAAACCTTCCTCGATGGCCGCCAGGGCCGGGAACGCCACGCAGACTTCGGTCACCACGCCGGCGATGATCAGCTGCTTCTTGCCGGTGGCCTTGATCGCCTTGACGAAGTCTTCGTTGTCCCAGGCGTTGATCTGGCCAGGGCGGGCGATGTAAGGCGCGTCCGGGAACATCTCCTTCAGCTCGGGGACCAGCGGGCCGTTCGGGCCGGTTTCGAAGCTGGTGGTGAGGATGGTCGGCAGGTTGAAGAACTTGGCGATGTCGGCCAGGGCCAGCACGTTGTTCTTGAACTTGTCCGGGTCGATGTCACGTACCAGCGACAGCAGACCGGCCTGGTGGTCGACCAGCAGAATGGCGGCGTTGTCTTTGTCCAGGCGGTTGTAGGCGATGGAGTTGGTCATGGTGCGATCCTCTTTCTTGGGTGGTTGCCGATTCATTCGGCTGATCTGTTTGGGTGGTTTGCAGTTGTCGCTGCATGTGGGAAAGATTAAATTCGACACCCAACTCGCACCAGACGGCAAAAATCGCCTCTAGCGTTCCATTTTCAGAACGGTAATCCCATGGAAGACCTCAACACGCTCTATTACTTCACCCAGGTGGTAGAGCACGGCGGCTTCGCCCCGGCCGGCCGGGCGCTGGATATTCCCAAGTCCAAGCTGAGCCGGCGCATCGCCCTGCTCGAAGAGCGTCTCGGCGTACGCCTGCTGCAGCGCACCAGCCGCCATTGCTCGCTGACCGAGATTGGCCAGGAGTACTACCAGCGCTGCGTGGCCATGCGCGTGGAAGCCGAGGGCGCTGCCGAGGTGATCGAGCGCAACCGCAGCGAACCGCGCGGCCTGGTGCGCCTGGCGTGCCCGACCACCCTGCTGAACTCCTGGGTCGGGCCGATGCTGACGCGCTTCATGCTGCGCTACCCGGCCGTGGAGCTATTCATCGAGAGCACCAACCGGCGCGTCGACGTGCTCCACGAAGGCTTCGATATCGCCCTGCGTGTGCGCTTCCCGCCGCTGCAAAACACCGACATGGTGATGAAGGTGCTGGGCAACAGCCGCCAGTGCCTGGTGGGCCGCCCGGATTTCCTCGAACAGCTACCGAAGAAATTCCAGCCAGGCGACCTGGGCGCGCTACCGAGCCTGCATTGGGGTGGTTCGCAGCGTGAGTACCAGTGGGAACTGTTCGGCCCGGAGAATGCGAGGCTGGTCATCCCCCATCGCCCGCGCATGGTCACCGACGACTTGATCGCCCTGCGCCACGGCGCCCTGGCCGGCGTCGGCATCGCCCACGTTCCAAGGGTGGCCGTACGTGAGGACCTGGAAGCCGGCACCCTGGTGGAAATGCTGCCAGGCTGGGAACCCAAATGCGGCATCGTCCACGCCATCTTCCCGTCACGCCGCGGTCTATTACCGTCGGTGCGCACGCTGATCGACTTCCTGGCCGAGGAGTTTGGGCAGAGTGATATGGCGTGAGTCATTTCGACAGCCTGCGGGCACTGCTGAAAACCGAGTCACCGCGCTGGCAGATACTTCAGCACGTTCGAGCACTGCAGTTGCCCGATTGCTGGGTGGCCGCAGGCTTCGTCCGTAGCGCCGTATGGGATCACCTGCATGGTTGCACTGCATATTCTCTGCCACCCGATATCGACGTGATCTGGTTCGATCCCGACAGTGCGTTGCCGGAGCAAGACGCCGAGCTCGAAGCACAATTGCTGCAAGTCGATAACCGGTTCAACTGGTCGGTGAAAAACCAGGCACGCATGCATCTGCGCAACGGCGATCAACCTTACGCATCAGCAACGGATGCGATGATTTACTGGCCCGAAACCGCAACGGCAGTCGCCGTACGGCTGGCTGCGGATGACGAATTGGAGATTGCCGCGCCCTTTGGTTTGGATGATCTCTTCGATCTGGTCGTGCGCCCCACCGAAAGATTTCGGGAAGAAAAGCGACACCTGTTTGTCGAGCGGCTGCAAAACAAACAGTGGCTAACGAAATGGCCTGGCCTGACCGTGCTCGACTAGACCTGTAGGGTGGATCACGCTTCACCGATCCACCATGGCGGGTGCAAAGAGCGACATCCGCCCTACGGTGCGCCGCCCCTGTAGCCTGGGTCGAGCGCAGCGATACCCAGGGCATCGATCTCCCGGGTGTCGCTACGCTCGACCCGGGCTACCAGAGCGCCAGGCGATCACCCCTCCACCTGACTCCACTGCTTGCTCAGGCGCTTGTCCGACACGGCCATCCTGGTGCCCAGCTGCTGGGCCCAGAGGGATACCCGGTATTCCTCGAGCATCCAGCGGTAGGTCTGCAGTTCGGCGTCGCGCTTGCCTTCCTGCAGATGTTTGCCCAGGCGCGCCTGGTATTGCTCCCAGTAGCCGGCCAGCTCGCCGCTCCATAACCGGTCGCGTTGCAGTTGCGCGGCGATCTTGTCGAAGCGTTGTTCGATGGCCTTGAGGTAGCGCGGCACTTCCTTGAGCCATTCGGCCGGGGTTTCACGCACGAAACCGGGGTACACCAGGTTGCCCAGCTGCGCCTTGATATCGTTGAGCGCCACCGCCTGGGCCAGGTCGATCTTGCCCTTGAAGCGCTTCTGCAGGCCGTGCCAGAGCTTGAGAATGTCCAGGGTCAGGCGCGCCAGCTTTTCGGCGTGCTCGGCCCAGGCGCCACGTTTCTTCTCGGCCAGGGCGGCCAGGGCAGCGCCGTCGCGGGGCAACGGCTGCTCACCGTCGAGGATGCAGCTGTCCAGGCTGGCCAGCAGAATGTCTTCGACCAGCGCCTCGACGCGGCCCAGCTCGCGGTGCAGCAGGCCCAGCTCGGTCAGCCCCGGCAGCTTGCCGCGCAGGAACTTGGCGGGCTCGGCCAGCTGTTGCAGCAACAGGCGCTGCAACGCCCGGCGGTGCTGGAACTCGGCTTCGGCCTGGGTCGGGAAGCGCCCTTCCTTGACCACGCCCCCTTCTTCCACCAGCGCCGGGAACACTGTCATGGAAAGCCCAGCAACCTTCTGCTGGGTCTTCTCGGCGACCTGGGCGAAGCCCTTGGCTTCCACCGGTTTCTGCACCTTGTCCGCTTGCGGGATGGCCAATGCGGCCTGGCTGGCCTCGGCGAAGCGCGCGGTCAGCTCGGCCAGGTCGCGGCCTTCGCCGAGCAGCTTGCCGTGGGTATCGATCACCTCGATGTTCATCTTCAGGTGGGTCTCCAGCTGCCGGGTGGCCTCGATCCACGCCTCGCCGTCGATCCGCGCGCCAGTCATGCGCTGCAGCTCGCGGGCCAGGCTTTCCGGCAGGCTGCCCTGGCCGAAGGTGAGCTTGCTCAGGGCGGCGCCGACGAAGTCCGGCACCGGCACGAAGTTCTTGCGTACGGCCTTGGGCAGGCCGCGCACCAGGTCGATGGCCTTGGCTTCGATCAGCCCCGGCACCAGCCACTCCAGGCGCTCGCCCGGCAGTTGCGGCAACAGCGGCGCCGGCACACGCAGGGTCACGCCGTCACGGGGGTGATTGGGCTCGAAATGATAGGTGAGCGGCAATTGCAGCTCGCCGACATGCAGGGTGTCCGGATACTGCGCGGCGGTGACTTCCAGTGCCTCGCGGGCCAGCACGTCCTCCTCGCGCATCATCAGCAGTTGCGGATCCTTGGCGCTTTCGCGCTTGTACCAGCTCTCGAAGGTGGCGGTCTGGTAGATGTCCGCGGGAATGCGCGCCTCGTAATAGGCGAACAGGGTTTCCTCGTCGGCCAGGATGTCGCGGCGGCGCGCCTTGGCTTCCAGCTCGTCGAGTTTTTCCAGCAGTACACGGTTGGCGTTCAGGCACTTGGCGCGGCTGTTGATTTCGCCGCGCACCAGCCCTTCACGAATGAACAGCTCGCGCGATGCTTGCGGGTCGATGGGCCCGTAATGCACCGGGCGCCGACCGACCACGATCAGCCCGTACAGGGTCACCTGCTCGTAGGCCACCACCTGGCCGCGCTTCTTCTCCCAGTGCGGCTCGAAATGGTTCTTCTTGATCAGGTGGCCGGCCAGCGGCTCGATCCAGTCCGGCTCGATCTTCGCCACCTGGCGGGCGAACAGCTTGGTGGTCTCGACCAGCTCGGCGGCCATGATCCAGTTGGGTTTCTTGCGGCCGATCACCGAAGACGGATGCACCCAGAAGCGCCGCTGGCGGGCACCGAGAAAATCGCCCTCCTCGGCTTTCTGGCCGATCTGGCTGAGCAGGCCGCTGAGAATCGCCTTGTGCACGGCGGCGTAACCCTTGGCACGCTGCGCCGCCTCGCTGGCTTCGGCCTGCTCACGCAGGATCACGTTGACCTTGGTGTCGGTGGTCGCCTGCACGGGGCTCTGCGCAGGCTTGCCGCCGTCCGCCGCCTGGGCGCCGGCCTTGCCGGGTGCCAGTTGCAGATCCTTGGCCAGCAGCACCAGCTGGCGATGGGCATCGCGCCATTCGCGCAGGCGCATGTAGTTGAGGAAGTTTTTCTTGCACCAGCTGCGCAGCGGGTTGGAGCCCAGCTCCTGGCGTTTTTCCTCGAAGCCGCGCCACAGGTTGATCAGCGCGGCGAAGTCGGAATCGACATCCTTCCACTGCGCGTGGGCCTGGTCGGCCGCCTGCTGGCGGTCCATCGGCCGCTCGCGCGGGTCCTGCACGGACAGCGCACTGGCGACGATCAGCAGTTCCGGCAGGCTGCCGAGCTTGGCCGCTTCGAGCACCATACGGCCCAGGCGCGGGTCGATGGGCAGGCGCGCCAGCTGGCGACCCAGTGGCGTCAGCTGGCCTTCGCGATTGACCGCCGAAAGCTCCTGCAAGAGGTTGAAACCATCGCTGATGGCCTTGCCATCCGGCGGCTCGATAAAGGGGAAATCCTCGATGCTGCCCAGGCGCAGATGGAGCATCTGCAGGATCACCGCCGCCAGGTTGGTACGCAGAATTTCCGGATCGGTAAAGCTCGGCCGGCCGAGGAAATCCTCCTCGCTGTAGAGGCGCACGCAGATGCCCGGCTCGACCCGCCCACAACGGCCCTTGCGCTGGTTGGCGCTGGCCTGGGAGATGGCCTCGATGGGCAGGCGCTGCACCTTGGCGCGGTAGCTGTAGCGGCTGATGCGTGCCGTGCCGCTGTCGATCACATAGCGAATGCCCGGCACAGTCAGCGAGGTTTCCGCCACGTTGGTGGCCAGCACGATCTTGCGCCCGGCCATGGGCGCGAAAATCTTCTGCTGCTCGGCCGGCGTCAGCCGCGCATACAGCGGCAGCACTTCGGTAAAGCGCAGGTTGGCCTTGCGCAGTACCTCGGCAGCATCGCGAATCTCGCGCTCGCCGGGCAGGAAGATCAGCACATCGCCGGGGCGCTGGCCGACGCTCTTCTCATGGGCGGCGATTTCATCCAGTGCAGCGAGAATGCCCTGGTCGACGGTCAGGTCGTCGAGCAGGCTTTCGCCCTCCTCGTCCACCTCGGCGGCGAGCGGGCGGTACCAGGTTTCCACCGGATAGGTGCGCCCGGAAACCTCGACAATGGGTGCATCCGGCAGCCCGTCGCCACCGAAGTGCTTGGAAAAGCGCTCCAGGTCGATGGTCGCCGAGGTGATGATCACTTTGAGATCGGGGCGGCGCGGCAGCAGGGTTTTCAGATACCCAAGGAGGAAGTCGATATTGAGACTGCGTTCGTGGGCCTCGTCGACGATGATGGTGTCGTACTTTTCCAGGTAGCGGTCGTGCTGGGTTTCGGCGAGCAGAATGCCGTCGGTCATCAGCTTGATCAGCGAACTGTCCTTGCTCTGATCCTCGAAGCGCACCTGATAGCCGACCAGCTCGCCCAACGGCGTGCCGATCTCCTCGGCCACCCGCGTGGCCACACTGCGCGCCGCCAGCCGCCGTGGCTGGGTATGGCCGATCAGGCCATGCTGGCCACGACCGATCTCCAGGCAGATCTTCGGCAACTGGGTGGTCTTGCCCGAACCAGTCTCACCAGCGATCACCAGTACCTGATGCTTCTCGAGCGCCGCCTTGATCTCGTCGCGCTTGGCGGCGATCGGCAGCGCATCGTCATAGCGCATCACCGGCACGCTCGAGCGCCGCGCCTCGACCTTGGCACACGAGGCCTGGAAGCGCTCCAGCCAATGCGCCTGCTTGGCGTCATCGGGCTTTTTCTGCAGCTCGTGCAACTGCCGGCGCAAACGATGGCGGTCGGCGATCATGGCGTGGTCGAGGTTCTTCTGCAGGGCGGCGATATCGAAGGGGGCGTCGGTCATCAGGCTCGGGGCGGTTCGCGGGAAAGCGCCGATTGTCGCAGATTCCAACGCCTAACGTGCAGCCCAGACAACCCAATGCCGCGGGCAAACTGAAAGGTCAAACGATGGCAGATGGGGCTGGACTAGGACTATCCGGCAGTGAGCGAATGCGCCTCCTACGGCGATTCGATTCATCCCTTTTTCGTCCGAGCTACGGCTGCTCTTCCCTCGTCCAGAAGGTAGCGAACTGCTTGAACGGGTATTGACTGCCATCGTAGCGAACGGTCGTGCTCACCGTGCGCAGTACGTTTTCCTCCTGACCTGCGCGAACACGAGCGCTCACCAGCAGATCGGCGTAACCGTGAGAGCGAGTGGGCGCGATAGCCAACGTCAGCTCGGCCTGCTCCGACTGGAAATCACTATCCATTACGCATGATGTGCCTTTGACCGTCGTCCACGCATGCAAGTACGTGGAGAATACTGGCCTAAGCTTGGCTCCTTTCGGCACCACTAATGTAAGCAAATCATTGGAGCCCGCGTCCGGACAGCTCGCCCCGCGAGCAACACTGCTGACCACTACGCCGAACGCACGCATGCCAGGTGCGAGATGGTAGCGCGCCGTATCCAGCCGGAGGCTGTCGGCGTCCAGTACCAGTGCTGAATCCTCACCCAGATAGTCGTCATACCGCTCGCGCAATTGCCCGCTTCGCGTGTCGACCTTCGCTACCAGCCAATTCAGGTTTCGATCTCCTGGGGACGAAGAATTCTTGGCATCTTGATAAGCCAAAGTCACCACCGAAAGATTCGGGTCATCCGGCCAAGGCTTGCAGGCAGCTGCCACCAGAGGACCTTGAGCATTCTCACTGGGGCTAGACCAACCGCGCTGCCCCAACTGGGCCGACAGCGACTGCAGCATCGCGTCTTCGCAGGGTTGTGCCTGGCGTGCTTCGGAATAGGAGAGCGGTAATAGGCAGAGGGCCAATGCCGGGAAGATACGCTTAAAACGGTCCATGTCGACGATTCCTCTCGGGCCAGTTCATGGCCCGCGCATTAGCTAAAGCGGCCTCAGCAGGCGCCTTTTGTAGGCGCGCTGAGGAGCCGCAGAAAGCGGCGATTGTCGCAGATTCGGCCCGCGGCGGGCAGGCCGTGGCGTCGAGGCAGGGGGCGAGCCGCCTACACGAGCGGCTCGCCACACCTATGCACTACTCCGCGTCGAACTGCAACTGCGGTGGCTGGCGACGGAAGCCGCCGGTCAGCCAGGTCAGGTAGAGGCCGCCGAGTACCAGCCAGGCGCAGCCGAGCATGATCGCCAGGCGGTCGAGGCTGGCCATCAGCCACAGCGTCGCCAGCAGACCGATCAGCGGGCACAGCAGGTACAGCAGCAGCTGCAGCGGGCCGCGCGCCTGGGGTTGGCGGGCGAAGTGGACGATCACCGAGAGGTTGACCAGGCTGAAGGCCAGGAAGGCGCCGAAGTTGATGAACGAGGTCGAGGTGGTCACGTCCAGCTTCAGGGCCAGCAGCGCCACCAGGGCGCACACCAGGATCGCGCCCACCGGTGTGCCGAACCGCGGGCTCAGGGTGCCGAGCAGTGCGCGGGGCAGCACGCCGTCGCGGCCCATGGCGAACATCAACCGCGAGGCGCTGGCCTGGGCCGACAGACCCGAGGTGAACTGGCCGACGATCAGGCCGATCAGGAACACCGACACGAACACATCGCCACCGATATTGCGGGCGATCTCGTAGGCGGCCGAATCACTGCTCTGGAACACCAGGGATGGATGGGCCAGCTGCACGAAATAGGCGGTGGCCACGAAGATCAGCCCGCCGATCAGGGTGATAAGCAGGATTGCCCGCGGAATGGTGCGCTCCGGGTCATGGGTTTCCTCGGTCAGGGTACTCACCGCGTCGAAACCCAGGAACGAGTAGCAGGCCACCGCTGCGCCGGCCATCACCAGGTTCAGGTTCATGCCTTCGCCAAAGAACGGTTCGAGCGACCACAACGGCTTGCTGGCATCGCCCAGCACGTAGTGCACGCACAGCGCCACGAAGGCAAGCAGCACCAGGAACTGCACCAGCATCAGCACACCGTTGATGCCCTTGGCCAGGCGCAGGCCCACCACGTTGATCACGCTGGTGACCACGATAAAGGTCAGCACCCACAGCGCCTGGGGCAGTTGCGGAAATGCCGAATGCAGGTAGGCCGCGCCGATCAGCCAGATGGCCATGGGCAGGAACAGGTAGTCGAGCAACACCGCCCAACCGGCGATGAAGCCCAGGTGATCGCTGATGCTGCGGCGCACGTAGCTGTAGGCCGAACCGGCAACCGGAAACAGCCTGGCCATGCGCGCGTAGCTGAGGGCGGTGAAGAACATCGCCAGCGAGGCGGCCACGTAGGCGGCCGGTACCGCGCCGCGGGTGATCTCGGCGAGAATGCCGAAGGTGCCGAGCACGATGATCGGCGTCATGTAGGCGATGCCGAACAGCACCACCGCGCCCAGAGACAGGGATCGTTGCAGACGAGCCATTACTTGCTACTCCAGTTTTATACGTTGTTATGGCAGAGCCGAAGTCGGCAAAAGCACGCGGCAAAGCCGCAGCGGGCGCTTCTGTGGCGCCCGGCAGGTCAATCAGGGGATCAGCAGCTCACGCAGGCCATTGGTGTGGTCGACGCGCTCGCCTGGCAGCGGCATGCGCCGCTCTTCCAGGTAGCGGTAATCACGGCGCGCCTCGGCGAGGCGCTGGAAGTCCAGCGCGATGCTCTGCCGGCACGGCTCGCGGCCGGCCTCCAGCAGCAGGCTGCCGTTGGGGTCGACCACGGCGCTGCCGCCGGCGAACACCAGGCCACCGTCGCCCTCGCCCACCCGGTTGCTCATCACCGCATAGGCCTGGTTCTCCATGGCCCGGGCCATGATCGCGGTGCGGTGCGTCGGCCCGTAGGGATCCATGTTGCCGTTGGTGACGATCAGCAGCTCGGCGCCCAACTCGCCCAGGGCCCGGGCGCTCTCCGGGAACTCGATGTCGAAGCACACCAGCAGGCCGACGCGCACGCCATCGAGCAGCGTCGTGGCGTAGCGGTCGCCTGGGGTGAACACGCCACGATCCGAGGCCCACAGGTGGGTCTTGCGGTACTTGAGCAGGATGTTCGTCCCGTCCATCAGCACCGTGGTGTTGTAGAAGCTGCCGCCGTCGTTTTCGGCAATGCCGATGGCCACCGCCAGCCCACGCGCTGCAGCGGCCCGGCCGATGGCGGTCAGGCTCGGGCCATCCAGGGGCTCGGCCAGCGCGGCGATGTTGTCCACGGTCGGGAAGCCGGTCAGGTAGGTTTCCGGGAACACCAGCAGGCGTGTACCCACCTGGCACGAGGCGATGGCCTCCAGGGCCTGGGCGAGGTTGTGGGCGGTATCACCGTCACGACCGGTGAGCTGAGCGAGTTCGACTTGCATGACGGGGCTCCGTTCTTGTTGTTGCATGACGCAGAGGGCACACACAGAATGCCGGGACCCATCCGCCTGGGTTCGAGTATGGAGGCTGAGCTGCACAGGCGAAATCACGCACGCGGGGTAACCCCACAGGGGTAGACAGATGACCATGACCTTGCACGACATCGCCTTCCACCGCAGCGTGGCCGAGCTCATCGAGGCCCTGGAAAGCCCGCACTTCTGGCGCACCCTGGCCCGCGCGCTGGCCCAGTACGTGCACCACGACAGCTGGGTGGCGTTGATCTTCAGCGAAGGCCGCCCCCAGGTGCTGGCCGAAAGCCCCGGCAACGATGGCGCGCCGGACCTGCTTTTCCAGGACTACCTGCACGGCCTGTACCTGCTCGACCCCTTCTATATCGCCAGCCGCGAGACCTCGCGTGAAGGATTGGTGCGCCTGGGCGACATCGCCCCGGAATGCTTCGAGCAGACCGACTACTACCAGCGCTACTTCAGCCTCAACGTGGTGGCCGACGAGGTGCAGTTCAACGTCGCCCTGCCCGGCGCGCGCACCCTGTGCCTGTCCCTGGGTTCGCGGCAACGCTTCCTGCCGGAGCAGATCGCCCTGCTGTCGCTGGTTCAGCCCTGGGTCGCGGCGCTGATGCGCCAGCGCCTGAAGATCGAACCGGAGCCCAGCGAGCCCGCCGCCGCGCCGCCCTGGCAGGAGCGCCTGGAGCAGATGGCCCAACAGGTGGAAACGGCGCTGACCGGCCGTGAACTGGAAGTGGTGCGCCTGATGCTCAGCGGCCATTCCAGCAAGGAGGTGGCTCGCAAGCTGGCTATCTCGTCGGAGACCGTGAAGGTGCACCGCAAGCACGTCTACAGCAAGCTGGGCATCAAGTCGCAGTCGGAGCTGTTCGCCTTGTTCCTGCAGGCCCAGCGCGGCTGACCACGCCAGGCTGCAGGGCTGCAATCAAAGGTGGCGCAAAGAGCTGTCCGACGGGATGCTGCCCGGTACCACCACCATCAGGCAGGCCGGCAGCTTGCTGCGCAGGCTCTTGGGCATTTCCACCGTGAAGGCCACACGCCAGTGGCTGCCCTCCTGGATGGAGTCGAGTCGGTAGCTGCCCACTTCGTCTTCGGACAGGCCCAGGTAATCAGCCAATTGGCGATTGGTAGGTTTGGCGCTCATAGATAACCCTTTCCATGGATTTCAACAGGCACTCAAGGACGATAAGTCGCCACTGTCTCGCGGCGTTGGATGTAGCGTGGCTCACGTTTGCGCAGTGCGCAAAAAAAACCGGAACCAATTGCAACAGCCTCTCTCGGATTTAGATCGCGTTCACATTTTCTGTGCCTGCACCCCTCTCACGGAAGACATAACAATGCATCTGAGCGACCACCCCACCCAGAACCTGTCCGCCGACATTCTCAAATGCTTGCCCGTCGGCATGGCCCCTCGCCTCGAGGCGCTGGTGGCCGCGCAGAACTCGACCATCACCGACGAGATCATCCGCGCCATCGAAGCGCACCTGTGCAAGCAGTCCAAAGCCAACATCCTAGCCATCGCCCGCGAAGCCAACGTGCTGATCCAACGCGAAGCCTAGTCAGCACCGTTTCAGTCGTTTGGCTCGACGCGCTGCACCACGACCTCCTGCTGGGTGTACATGTCCGTCAGCACCACTTCGCCTTCGCCGAAATCCGGGGTGATCATCACCGAGCGGATCAGCCGCACCGTCTGCCCTTCGCGAGCCTGAACATTCTCGAATGCCACCACGATCGACTTGTTGCGCCAGTGCCCGATATCGAAGCCGCCGGCGGCGATGAACTGCCCGATATCACGCTGATCGTTGAAGGCCGACGCCGGCAAGATAAGCGGCCGATCCTCAAGGAACACTTCGAAGTACTGGTGGCTGCCCGCCGGAAAGTTACGCACGAACACATGCTCGATACGCCAGTGATAAACCGAATTTTCGTAAACCACTTTGCGCTCGATGGGCTTGCCGGTGCAGGCGGTGAGCAATGGCAGGAGCACGGCGCCGAGGCACAGACCGAGTTTACCCAGCATTAGGCGCAACCCCCGGCATTCGAACCGCCCCAAGCGCTGGCCTGCGCACACCCTGCTGGAGATCGGTTGATCGATCTGGATAGGGCTGCGAAAACCCTTCGGCCAAGACTCTTCATATCACTTCCTTACGTTGAAGCACGCCATTCTACCCACCTGGCCAGGCTGCGTACGCCAGCTAACCTGTTCGCTGCGCAAGCCAACCACTACCATTGCCCACTTCTGCTGATTCGAGACCAACAACATGGAGCTTCACGAGCGTTTGGGCGCCGTCAGGGACTCGGCAAGCTTCCTGGAATTCGCGCGCGCACTGGCACGGGACCACGCCACCAGCAGCGACTGGGAAAACACCACGCCAGGAGCGTTTCTGGAAGGTGCAATTGCCTGGGCGCAAGACAGCGACTTCGGCCTGAGCCAGGGGCTGGCATCGTCCAATCCCTGGCAGCAGTTCGCGGTTTTTCTATATTGCGGGAAGCTTTATGAGTGACACCTGCCGACAGGCATCGGGGATGCTCGATGGCAGTCTTGCTTCGTCAATACCCCGGTAAGCGCAGCAGGCCATAAGACCCTCATCGCCTGAATCCACGCCGCCCCGGATCCACGCGTTGCGCGCGGGCAGCGGCGCCTTGCCGAGCGAGGGCTGCTGATCGCCCAGGGCGGCGGCGGGCACTTTGCAGTGCCCGCCTTTGCTGCCAAAGGCCTTTGTTGGTCAGCGACAGTGCGCCCTAGCTCGACCTTTGCAGCAGCTGGGCAGGGCCGTGTTCGAAACGGGACACCGCGACCAGCAACGCCTGGATCGAGGCGACAACGATGTTCGCGTGGCTGCCCGCACCGAAGCGCGAGCCGGCCTCGCCCGGCCAGGCCACCTCGACCAGCGCCAAAGCGTCAGCGGCAGCACCGCCACCCAGGCTGCGCTCCTCGTAGCTATCGATTCGGATGGGCAGGCCAAGCGCCGCCACGGCGGCGTCGATGGGACCGGTACCGATGCCCTGCAGCTTCTGCCGACTGCCGTTGGGCAGCTCGATCTCCAGCATCACCCCCTGGCCAGCCTCGTCTTCGAACAGCTGGTGGCCGAGGTAAACCAGTTCTCCACCGGCACGAGCGGGTGCCAGGTAATGGCGCTGGAACAATTCCCAGAGCTCGGTGCTGGCCAATTCCGTTTCGCTGCTGTCCGCCATTTTCTGCACGATGGCGCTGAACTCCACCTGCATCCGCCGCGGCATCGACACGCCGTGGTCACGCTGCAGCAGGTAAGCGATGCCGCCTTTGCCAGACTGACTGTTGACCCGCACGATACTGTCATAGGTACGCCCCAGGTCTTTCGGGTCGATCGGCAAATAAGGCACTTCCCAGAAACCCTCCGGGTCCTGGGCAGCGAAACCTTTGGCAATGGCATCCTGATGTGAGCCGGAGAAGGCGGTGAACACCAGGTCGCCGACATAGGGATGGCGCGGATGGATAGGCAGCCCCGTGCAGGTCTCGGCCACCCGCGCCACGCCGGCGATGTCAGAGAAATCCAGACGCGGGTCGACGCCCTGGGTATAGAGATTCAACGCCAGGGTGACCAGGTCGAGATTGCCGCTGCGCTCGCCATTGCCGAACAGGCAGCCTTCCACCCGCTGGGCGCCGGCCAGCAGGGCCTGCTCGGCGCAGGCCACGCCGGTGCCACGGTCGTTGTGTGGATGAACCGAGAGCACCACGTGCTCTCGGCGCTCCAGGCGCTCATGCATCCATTCGATCTGGTCGGCAAAGACATTGGGCGTCGCCACTTCCACCGTGGTCGGCAGGTTGATGATGATCTGCCGACCGGGGCCGGCGTCCCAGGTGCGGATGGCGGCGTTGCACATGCGCAACGACACCTCCAGCTCGGCCATGCAGAAGGTCTCCGGGGAGTACTGCAGCACCCACTCTGTTTGCGGGTGCGCCGCCACCTTGTCCTTGAGCAATTGCACGTGACGCACCACCAGCTGCTCCACCTCGTCCACCGACAGGCCGAACACTACCTGCCGCCACACCGGCGCGATGGCGTTGTACAGGTGCACGATCACCCGCCGCGCGCCAGCGACGGCGCGCACGGTCTCGTCGATCAGATCCTCGCGCAGCTGGGTCATGACCATGGGCGTGACGTCATCGGGTATGCCGCCCTCATCGATCAACTGGCGGATGATCTCGAAATCGGTGCGCGAGGCGGCCGGGAAGCCCATCTCGATCTCCTTGAAACCCAGGCGCACCAGCTCGCCGAACAGGTGCAGCTTACGCTGCCGATTCATCGGCTCGAACAGCGCCTGGTTACCATCGCGCAGGTCGGTGGACAACCACACCGGCGCCTGGGCGATACGGCGCGACGGCCAGCGGCGGTTGGGCAGGTCGATACAGGGAAAGGCACGGTACTTGGTTTGTGGATTGCGCAGCATGGGGCGAACCTCGAACGAAAGACGGACGTTGCCGACCTCCCCTGCCCGCGATGGCGAGCTGTTCAAGACCGGGATCTGGGGGAGATCGCAAGTCGACGCCACACACGCGGCGACAGACCCCGGCCGAGGCTCAGGGCTAGTAGCGTTAGCGAGGGCAGCAGAAGGTTCATGGCGCCATTCCGGTAAGACAGATGGCCAGCATAGGCGGCCAACGAGCTGACCACTCACGACAAATGGTCCACCGTTGTCGCCAAATGGTCATTAATGCCGCTAAGCTGGCGGGCCGCACATCCCGGAACCCGCCCATGGTCGACCACAGCCACCTGCCGGATGAATCCCTGGTCATGCCGGTTACCGGCGTCTCGGTCGACTACGCCAGTGGCCATCAGGTACCTGCACACAGCCATCCGTACGCGCAATTGATCTATGCCATCTCCGGGGTGCTGCTGGTCGAAACGGCGGCCGGCCGCTGGGTCATACCGCCGACCCGTGGCGTGTGGGTGCAGGCAGGCGTCGAGCATTCCCTGGGCATACGCGGCAAAGCCTGCATGCGCAGCCTGTTCGTCAACCCGGAGGCTGTCGACGGCCTGCCCACGGGCAACTGCGTGATCGATGTATCGCCCTTACTGCGCGAGCTCATCCTGGCAGCGACCCAGGTGCCCGCGACCTACAGCGCGGACAGCCGGAACGGCCGCTTGATGCGTTTGTTGCTCGATGAATTGCGCAGCCTGCCCGTGCTGCCCTTCCACCTGCCCTGGCCGGAAGACGAGCGCATCGCCCGCGTCTGCCTGGCCTTGGCACGGAACCCGGCGCAGGCCGATGGCGCCGAACATTGGGCAACCCAGCTGGCCATGAGCCCGAAAACCTTTCATCGACGCTTTCTCAGCAGCACCGGCATCACCTTCGGCCGCTGGCGCCAACAGGCGCGCCTGCTGCTCTCGCTCGAAGCATTGGCCGAAGGCCAGCCGGTGCTGCAAGTGGCCTTGCAGCATGGCTACGAGAGCCAAAGCGCCTTTGCCGCAGCATTCCGACGGCAGTTCGGCGTTGCGCCTTCGAGCTTCTACAAATGAAGCGGACATCGGCCAAGGGCAAGCGAAGCCAGGCCGCGGCTTTCGCCAGAAGGGCGAGGTGTCACCTTAGTCCGCCCCGCATGAGCACTGCCCTGTAGGTTGAGCTGGCTTTCGATTAGGTCGGAGCAGGCATGTCTTAGCTACCTCAGGCAAAACTCTCTGCTGAAACTCAAGTGCGCTTGCAGCAGAGCTACTCCTACAGAGTCGTGAAGGCTCTAGGTTAACAGCCGGACGTTGCAGCAAGCCATGATTCAGAACCGATACTCCATACTGGTCATGACGTTTCGCGGCTCGCCATATACCACCCAGCTGTCGGCATAGCCGTAGTATTTTTTGTCGAGCACGTTGTTGAGGTTCAGTTTCACGCTCAAGTCGCGCGTTACGTCGTAGCGGGTCATCAGGTTGACCACGGCGAAACTGCCTTGGGTGAAGGTGTGTAGGTCCTGGCCATATTTGCTCTGCCAGTTCACCCCGCCACCGACGGTCAGCTTGCTCAGTGCACCTGGTAGGCGGTAGCTGGTGAAGGTCTTGATACTGTGACGCGGAATGTTCGTCACGATGCGCCGCTCGTCCTGATCGGTGCTGACGCTATAAGCGTAGCCGGCCATTGCCTGCCAGCCTTGCGCCAGCTCTCCATCCAACGAAAGCTCGATACCCTCGGTGGTCGTGCCCTGTTCGAGGGTGTAGATATCCGGGTCTCGCAGGTACACCGCCAGGTTGTCCTGCTCGATCTTGAACAATGCCAGGCTGGCGTTGAGCTTGTCGTCGTTGAAGCTGCCCTTCACCCCCAACTCGTAGCCCACGCCTTCTTGCGGGTCGAGCGCCTTGTTGTTGGTGTCTTTCATGCCGTACTGCTGCGGATTGAAGATCTTGGTGTAGCTTCCGTAGAGCGACCAGGTGTCGTTCAAGTCGTAGACCAGGCCTGCATAGGGTAAGAAGATACCGTGCCGGTTCTGGCTGTCCTTGCGGTTATCGCCGCTGTAACCAATGGTCTCGTTCTCACGCTTCCAGTCGGTTACCCGGCTGCCAAGGATCAGGTGGGTGTTGTCGGTAACGTGAAAGCGCGAGGTCAGGAAAGCTGCGTACTGGTTTTCGTCGATCAGGCTTTTGCCCACCGGGGTGGTGTCGGGCCGTGGACCGCTGCCATCCCAGGTGAAGAAGTTGTCGATGGTGCCGTCATAGCCGGTCCACGGTCCGTACCAGCCGCCACGCTCCGGAGTGTGCTCGCGGTAACGCGAGAACGTGGTGCCAACGATCAATTCATGCTCGCGGCCAAACAGGCTGAATGGGCCGGTGACGTATGCATCTAGAGTGTCCTGGCGCGGGGTTCCGGTCCAACGGTTGGGGTACAGGTAGGCGCCCTCGCCGGTCTGCTGGTCGATGCTGCCGTTGAGGTAACTGGTAAGTTGATCGAAGGAGTTCTGCGTGTGGCTCAGTTCGACCTTGGCGCTCCAGCCATTGTCGAAAGTGTGCTCGACGGAGCCAAACAGGTTGGTCACTTTACGGTCGTAGTAGGCCCAATCAGGAGAGCTGTTGGTAGAGCGCGAGAAGTCGGTCTTCCGGCCGTTGCTGAAATACGCGGGAAAACCCGCTCGTAGCGGTGCGTTGGTATGCGTATTGGCGTAGCTGAAACCCAGGGTGAGCAAGGTCGACTCGGTCAGGTCGAACTCGGTAATGCCATACACCAGCGCGGCATCGGAGGACATCCGATCGACCCAGTACTTCTGATCCTTGTAGTCCAACACCAGGCGCCCGCGCACATTGCCTGCTTCGGTCAGCGGCCCCGATACATCGACCCCCAGGCCATAGCGATCCCAGCTGCCAGCTTCGGCACTGACACTGGCCTGCGGCTCGAAGGTGGGCCGCTTGCGAATCAGGTTGATGGTCGCCGAGGGCGTACCGGTGCCACTGATCAACCCGGTGGCGCCGCGCACGATTTCGACCCGATCGTACATCGCCGTGTAATGGGTGGAGTTGTCGATCCGTGAGGAGGTCGGAACACCATCGATCTCGAAGTTGTTGATCTGGAAGCCACGCGACCAATAGGTGTTGTTCTCGGCGCTGATGCTGGTGTGCGAGGCGGTGATTCCGGGGGTCTGCTCCAGCACCTCATTGAGGGTGGTGAGCTTCTGGTCGTCCAGACGCTGGCGGGTCATTACCGTCAACGCTTGTGGGGTTTCCTTCAACGACAGGTTCAGGCGTGTCGAACTGCTTGAGGAATAGGTGGTGTAAAGCCCGGTACCCTCGGTGGTCGAGCCCGGCGCCTTGCCAGAAATGCTCAGGGCGTCTAGCTGCAGACTATTGCCTGCCGTAGCTGGAAGGATGATGACGAAGCTGCTGGCGTTGGGCTGGCTCAACTGCGCAGCACTTGCACTGAGCAACCCGCGGATAGCCTCACCAGCGCTGTACGTCCCCTGGACCGTCACAGAGGATTGGCCACTGAGTTCGCTGGCGTTGTAGATAACTTGGTAGCCACTTTGCGCACTGAAGGCATCTAGCGCGTCAGCCAAGGGCTGAGCTGGAATGTCAAAATCCAATCGAACCTGCTCGGCTACCTCGGGGCCAGCATCTGCCGCCTTCACGGTTAATGAAGGCAGTGTTGAAAGCAGACCCATTATCAGCACGACGTTGGCCAGCGGACGGCGCTTGGAAATGCAATTGCGTTGGTGCTGCATGTGTACTCCCCGGAAAATAAGAATGAAAATATTTCTTATGTGGAGTGAGACGCAGCAGAAACGAAATTCCCCCCGGGGCGACAGAGAAAATTTAGTGGATGATCAACCAGTGCCCCATCAGCGTGTGCGCCTGCAACTGGCGATTGCTGACCAGCGCATCGAGGGCACTGCCAGCGCGATCCAGATTGAAGCTGCCGCTCACCGGCTGCCGGCCGACCTTTTCATCGAGCAACACCAAGCGCTTGCCCTGGTACTCGGCCAGTTGCCGCAGCACGTCCTTGAGGGGGGCTTCGCGCACCTGCAGCAGGCCCGAGCGCCAGGCCAGCAAGCGCTCGGCATCCACCGCCTGGGGTGCTTGAACCTGCTGGTCCAGCACCACTAACCGCTGCCCAGGGGTGAGCAATTGCTGTTGTAGGGGGGTCCTGACCTGCACCCGGCCACTGAGCAATACCACTTCATCGCCCACCGCCGATCGACTTACCGAAAAGCGCGTGCCCAAAACTTCGACCTTCGCCTGATCGACCTGGACCACGAACGGCCGGCCGTCCCGTACCACATCGGCAAATACGCGCCCCTCGCGCAGCCACACCCTGCGCATCGGGCCCTGCAGATCCACATCCACCGCGCTGGCGCTGTCCAGCCACAGGCGGGTGCCGTCGCCGAGTAGCACCTCCCGGCGCTCGCCTGCCGCCGTAACGTAATCGCTGCCCAGGCCTTGCAACCTCGGCGCGGAAATCCAGGCCACGCCCGCAGCCATTACCAGACAGGCAACGGCCGCGAGGCGGCGCCATGGTCTTCTGCGCGAGCGCTCCGCCTTGCGTACCCGCTGCGCAGGTAGTTCCAGGGTTCGCCACAAGTGCTCCACTTCGGCGTAAGCCTGGGCGTTTTGCGGCAGCTGGATCCAGGCTTCGAATGCCTCACGCTCGGCGCTATCAAGCCTTTCGTCGCGCAAGCGGGTGAACCAGTCCAGAGCCTGCTGCTGGGAGACGGAGTTCTCGGAAGAATTAGTCATGGCTAATCGGTCTTGCTACGTGCATACAGCGCCGCCGCCGCGCAGTGACTGAGGGCTTTGTTCAGATGCCGCTCGACAGCGCGCTCGCTGATGCCAAGCCGTGCGGCGATTTCCTTGTAGCCCATCTGATCCACCCGAGCCAGCAGAAACACTTCGCGGGTGGGCGATGGCAGGCCATCAATCAACCGCTCCAGATACGCCAGCGTGCTACCTGCCACCGCACTGCGCTCCGGAGTCGCCTCGGTCAGCAACTCGTCCAGCGCCTGCTCGTCACTTACCCCGCGCACTTGGCTACGTCGGGCGTGATCGATGCTCAGATTGGTAGCAATGCGGTAAAGGAACGCGCGCGCATTCCCTACTTCGCCATGCTCGGTATGCAGCAGACGAACGAAGGTGTCCTGAAGCAGGTCCCGGGCAGTTTCGCGGCAGCGCACCTTGCGGGTCAGAAACGCCAGCAATTCGTTGCGATGACGCTGGTAGAGCAGCGAAAGACTGCGGGCTTGCTGCTCATCGGACATGGGCTGACGTGGCGACTGAGATGGAGGCCCGCGATGCTAACGCTGTTGAGAACCGTTCACAAGCATAGACCGAGATCACGTCAGCCCGAGGCAGGCGTTTGACCTGTAGGCTCTACGGGATCCGCGAGGTCGGCAGCCAACAACTCACATCATTGAACTCGCTCAAAGGTCCACACATGACGGGCTCGTTGACCGGTGGACCGCGAACTGGCGGCCAGCACGACCGGGCCTGTTTTTTTGAGGAAAGCAGGCGACAGTTTTGCAGCCGACTTCAGAGGTCTGGCAGCTTCTGAAAGCATTGGGTGAGTAAAAGCGCGATCCCCCGCCCCCGGGGCTGCTCAACCTATAACCGATCGCGCTCTGGTTCGGACCTACTCCGCAGCCATCAACTCCTGAACCCTCGTCGTGAGTGCATCCACGGAGAACGGCTTTGTGATGACCTGCATGCCTGGCTGCAGATGCCCGTCACCGACGGCGGCATTTGCCGCATAGCCTGTTATGAACAGCGTCTTCAGGCCGGGGCGAAGTTCTCTGCCGGCATCGGCCATCTGCCGGCCGTTCATACCGCCTGGAAGCCCCACATCGCTGATCAGCAGATCGATATGCACATCGGAGCGCAGCACCTTGAGACCCGCTACGCTATCGGCTGCTTCGATGACCGAATAGCCACGCTCACTCAGCGCCTCGACCAAAAGCATGCGGATCGTCGGCTCGTCATCGACGACCAGTATGGTTTCCCCGCGTTCCGACAGCTCCACCGCATTGGAGTAGAGCTCTTCGCGCTCCGCATCCACGCTGCCGAAGTATCGGGGCAGATAGAGGGTCAGGGTCGTCCCGACGCCCACCTCGGAGTGGATACGTGCCTGTCCACCTGACTGTTTGGCGAAACCATAGATCATCGACAAGCCGAGCCCGGTGCCGTGCCCTATCGGTTTGGTGGTGAAAAATGGGTCAAAGGCCTTGGCGATGACATCCGGTGCCATGCCGAAACCCGTGTCCGTGACACTTAGGGCAAGGTACTGCCCCTCAGTGAGGTCGTGCGCACGAGCAACTTCACGATCGAGCCAGCGATTGGCCGTTTCGATGGTTATCCGGCCGCCGTCCGGCATTGCGTCCCGTGCGTTGATACACAGGTTGAGCAGCGCGTTCTCAAGTTGGCTGGCGTCGACCTTCACCGGCCAGAGCTCAGAGGCTCCGAGGGTTTCGAGCGTGATGCTCGGCCCTACCGTACGTTGTATGAGTTCGGTCATGCCCAGCAGCAACGCATTCACGTCGGTGGGGCGCGGGTCGAGCGTCTGCCGGCGCGAAAATGCCAGGAGTCGATGTGTCAGTGCAGCGGCGCGCCTGGAGGCTCCCTGAGCGGTCAGGATGTACTTTTCCAGCTCGCCCAGGCGGCCTTGTGCGATACGTAAGCCCATCATTTCCAGCGAACCGGAAATGCCTGCCAACAGGTTGTTGAAGTCATGGGCCAGGCCACCCGTGAGCTGTCCAACCGCTTCCATTTTCTGCGACTGGCGCAATTTCTCCTCGGCCTGCATCAGGTCGGCGGTACGCTCTGCAACGCGTTGTTCCAGGGTGTCGTTGAGCGCTCTCAACGCCGCGGTCGCGCGGTCTCGCTCATCCATCAGCGCCCGACGCTCCTCGACGTCAATCAGCACGCCTGGGAAGTTCTGCGCGGTGCCATCGGCGCCGAGTTCGACACGCCCATTGGCCTCGATCCAGTAATAGCGTTCATCCGTACGCTTGACCCGGTACTGATGGGAGAAAGCGCCGCCACGGGCAATCACGTCGTCGATGGAGGCGATGACCCCCTCTCGGTCGTCCGGGTGCACCGTAGCGATGATTTGCTCGAGGCTCAGCCCCTTGAATCCGAGTGCCGGATCGAGCCCGAAGGCTTCGGCAAATGCCTTGTCCACCGTAAAGCGGTCGGTTGGTACGTGCCAATGCCAGGTGCCGATGATCGCCCCCGCCGCCAAGGCGAGTTGGACACGTTCGATATTCTCGTGGGCAAGCGCCTCGCTGGCCATTAGCCGCTCCTGAGCGTTGCGCCTCGCGGTCACGTCATTGAAAAAGACGCCGATCTGTCTCTCGGCGGGGTCACCCACCGGGACAGCCCTGACATCAAACCAGCGCTCGAACGTATTGGCATAGCTTTCAAAGGCCAGCGGCTCGCGTGTCTTGGCGACATGCCCGTAGGTGTCGAACCAGAACTGCTCCAGCTCGGGCGCATATTCGGTTACCCACTTGTCACGCAAGTCGACCCCGGCCTCACGTTCGAACGCCGGATTGACCTCGATGAATCGATAATCTACGGGACGATCCTCAGCATCGAACTTCACTTCGACGATGGCGAACGCCGTCTCGATGGTCTCGACGATGGTTCTGAAGCGCTCTTCGCTCTTGCGCAGCGCCGTTTCCGATTTGCGTCGCGAGGTCAGGTCGAGCATCGCCCCGATCAGACGCAAGGCCTTGCCGTCAGCGCCGCGAATCACGTGGCCACGGTCCAGCACCTCGGCGTAGGAGCCGTCACTGCGCTGAAAGCGGTACTCATCACTCCAGGCACTGCCGTCGCCATCGATGACGGCGTGGATGGAGTTGTAGATGCGTTGCTTGTCCTCTGGATGTATGTGCTGCAGCCACCAGTCGCCGGTGGACTCCGACGTCGCCAACGAATGGCCATAAGCATCAGCGAGCGCATCGTTCCAGAGAACCTGATTGGCCGTCAGATCCCAATCCCAGATAGCATCATTGGTGGCTTTGGCCGCCAGTCGATAACGCTCCTTGGTTTCTTCCATGGCGCGGCTATCGAGGTGTTCCTTCGTACGATCCCGCAGAATCGTCATGAACCCAAGATGGGCATGCTTTTCCGAGTAAAGCGGCATCGTCTCGCAGGAGACCCAGATCGACTGACCGTCCTTGCGCAGGTGCCAACGCTCGTTTGAGGCATAGCCGAACTCGATCGCGTGCTGCATCTCAGCGTCGACACGGCCATCTTCTTGAGCTTGAGCGGTATAAATCCGCGCCACGCTCTGGCCGAACATTTCCTCGGCACTCCAGCCGGTCAAATGCACGGCGGCTGAGTTCCAGCCGGTAATGGTGCCGGTCAGGTCAGTCAGAATGATCGCGAAGTCGACAGCGCTGTCGAAGACGGCTCTCTGACGTGCCGTGTCCTGACCTGGGGCTGCCTGGTCCGCCAAGCGACGACGTTCATCAGAAGATACAGGCGCTACGCCCGCCCGCCTAAGGGCCGCACGCAGGCACTCGATCTCGGATTCGAGTTCCTCTCGAGTAAGGCTTTTCAGAATTTGGCCCTCACTAGCGCCACAGGCGCGACACCTCAATCCAATCACCAGCCCATCATAAGATTGGCCGCATGCACCAGCCAGCATTATCGCCGATAGGCCGCCAGTAGAGGCAGCTGTCGGCCAGAAGCCGACGCCCAGGCAAGATACAGCTGTGGTTTGAAAGTGCTGCCGGCACGCTGATGAGTAGGCCAGCTCATGTGGAAGCGAGATGGCCAGGGCCGGTGTCACAGCGCCGCGATTGCCTCGATCTCAACATGCATGCCTTCAAGCGCAAGGCGCGGCACTGGAATTAGCGTGCAGGCAGGTTTCATCTGGTCACCCCAGGCGCGATCAGCTTCCGCCACCCAAGCCCGCAGCTTCTCTTCGGAATGATCGACGATCAGTAGCGTCAGCTTGAAAACGTTTTGCAAGCCTGCGCCTTGGGAGGCTAATGCCGACTGCACATTCGCAAGCGCTTGCCTTGCCTGCTCGGAGAACGATGCCGATAAGGTACCGTTGCGATCCTCGCCGCCTTGGCCGGCAACAAATACCAGTCGGGCACCGCCGTTTACCTGGGCCAGATGGGAATATCCATTGGTCGTGGGATCGTAAAGCGCATCAGGATTGGATAGTTGGAATGCCGGTTGGGACGTTAACACGTTCATGTATCGCTCCTAAGGTTGGGGCGGCTAGTATCCAACCTCAAGTTAAGTTGAGGTCAAGCATGTCCCAACCGAGGAGTCGAATAGCCCTACTCACACCTGCAGAGGTCGCTGAGCAGTGCAAGATCAACGTGTCGGCGCTTCATTTCTACGAAGCGAAAGGTCTGATCAGTGCGTACCGCAGCGCTGGCAATCAGCGTCGGTATCAGAAGGATGTATTGCGGCGGATTGCAATCATCAAGATCGCCCAGCAAATCGGCATATCGCTGAATGAGATAGCCGAGCGTTTCGCTGCTCTGCCGGCAAACCGTACCCCCACCGCAGCGGACTGGAGCGTGCTTTCGCAGCACTGGCAATCTGACCTGGATAGTCGAATCGACTCGCTGATGGTGCTTAGAAACAAGCTGGACTCATGCATCGATTGTGGATGCCTCTCCTTGAGCAACTGCCCGCTAAGAACCTAGCCGGCGGGCTCCATGCAGGCCCGTTATCCAGCGGTGGGCGGCCAAAGAAGGCCGCTTGCGGGAGATCACAGTGGCCATCTTGATGGCTGTCATGCCAAGCCGAGCTCGTGGCAGATCGCGCGCTCAAGTCAGGTCGTGAAGGTCTTTGGTGATGGCCGGGTTAATTTCAAATTCCGAGAAGCGCACAACGAGCCCGCTTCGTTCCGGCGTGCAGGCAGTAGGTCCAACCTGGTAAGTATCTACGACCGGGAAGTGGGCCAGCCGCAGAAGTGGCCAGAAGCGTGCGTCACGGGACGCTTGAATGCGCATCGCACCCTTGGAAAGCGTGACGCGGATGTAAAAATCCTCCAACTCCTTGAAAGGCTGTGAGACCGACCAATCCGACTTGCCGTCGGTGACGACCGTGCTCAGAAACGCCTGCCCATCGGTGTACTCGACCCCGGTCTTTACCCAGCGCTTCTCGTCGATACGCACCATCAGGCCAGCCTGGTCGTACAAGGAGCGGAATTGGCCCTGAACGCGGATTTTCGCCGTGAAACCGTCGGCGGTGGTAACACCCAGGAAATGCCCCGTGTCGCGGATAAACCCATAATGGGTCTCTCGCCAAAAATCCGTTTGTCGATCGGTTGTCAGCGTCAGGCTGTGTTCGCAGGCCTCTGCGGTGGCGGGAGCATTCAGCCATTGTCCATTTCTGAAATCGATATCCATTCGGGCACTCCAGGCATTCATGATTGGGGGCGTTGATAACGTCCGCGCGAAGAAGCGATCTGCATGCCGGGCTAAAGTCGGCCGAACCCTGCACTTCAGTCAAGACCCGCTGCCGACATACCTCTCGTGGAGGCTGCAAGAACGGCGACTGGGTATGACTGCCCGAGCCGGCAGACCGGCAGGCACGAGCAAGTGACGCAGGCCCCGTTGCCCCTACCCTTGATCCCCTCCCCCCGGCAGCTGGCGATCGCTGTCGCCCAAGTGGACCGGGACGGCCGATAGCCATATTCGGCCTTGCCATGCGGTGGCTCACCAGACAATCGGCTTGTTGTCCCAGGCCCAGAAGGTACCGCTGTCGTCGGGGCCATGTGCGCCGACCAGCTCGATAAGGCGATCCGCCGAGAATGCCGGTTCGAATAGCTGTCCTTCAGGCACCTTGGCCTGGAATGGCTTGGACAGGTCCGTGTCTGTCGTGCCTGGGTGTAGCGCCAGGACGGTCGCGGCCGGATTCAGGCGCCTCAACTCGATACTCGCGGTGTGCAGCAGTTGGTTGAGCGCCGCCTTGCTGGCCCTGTAGCTGTACCAGCCGCCCAATCGGTTATCGCCGATGGAGCCGACCCTCGCCGAAAGCGCCGCGAAGGTAGTCGGTTGTCTACGCAACAATGGCAGCAGGTGCTTGAGCAGCAGGATAGGTGCAAAGGTATTGGTCGCGAAGCTTGCTTGCAGGCTCGCCAGCGTCAGCTGCGACAGGCCCTTTTCAGCTTTTGCGCCGTCCTGATGAAGAATGCCCAGCGCACTGATGACCAGGTGCAGATGCTCGCATCCTGCAAGCCTCTCGCTCACCAGCGTTTCAAGGGATCGCTCATCGCGCAGGTCGCAGTCGACCCGCTTCAGGCGCTGGCCATATTGCTCGGCGAGCCTTGCCAACTCCGGAGAGGTGCCAGCGTTGCGCGCTAGCGCCCATACCTGAGCCACATCATCGCGAGCGAGCAATGCCGCGCACAGTGCCAGGCCGATACCTCGGCTGGCTCCGCCTATCAGCACCTGGGCTGCGCCGTTCAATCCGGGTATCAAACTCATTACGCACCTTGAAGAGCATGGCTAAGGTAGTTTTGACTTCAGAGCAGGACACGGCGTTCAGGTGCAGGGAGCGCGTCGGCCCACAGAGCTCTAGAACACCCAGGCTCCTCTCACGATGGCAAATCGTGGATACCCCTCGGCGCAGGCACCGACTTCACCCCAAGCCTCGCGAGAGATGGCGCGAGCAGCGGTAGCTCAGTTGCCTCCCGTGACGGGGCCGACTTTTTCGGCGCTTCTTGCCTCTATCGCCTCGAAACGGCTGCTGTTACGCCCGGCTTGTTTCGCGGCATACAGCGCCTTGTCCGCCACACAGAGCAACTCGCTGGCACTGAACTTCAAGCCCGGCGGGTTAGCTGACGCATTTTCCAGCAGGCTCCAACCGCCGCTGTCCGCGTCGAAACTCGCCGCGCCCACTGAAACGGTGACGATGCCCAGCTCGCTTGCAGCATGGGGTATGTTCAAGGCACGTACGCTTTCGATGATTTTCGTGGCCACCTGACATGCTCCATCGCGCGTGGTTTCCGGTAGCACAATGACGAACTCCTCTCCGCCGTATCGGGCGGCCAGATCCATGGGGCGCTCTGCGCAACCCGCAAGCGCCCGTGCAACCGCGATCAGGCATTCATCGCCCATGAGATGACCATAGTGATCGTTGTAGCGCTTGAAGAAATCGATATCGAGCAGCAAGAGGGAAAACGCACGTTGAGTGCGCAACACCGACTGCCATTCACGGGCGATCGTCTGATCCAGTGCACGCCGATTGGCCAGGCCCGTCATGCCATCGGTCTGCGCCTGGCGATTCAACCTGTCCATTGCCAATTTGAGATAGAGATGGGTTTTGACGCGCGCGGCCACGATGGCCGGACGGATTGGCTTGCCGATGAAATCCACGGCCCCGAGCGCCAGGCCCTCCTCCTCCCTATCGGTTTCGGTATGGGCAGTGACGAAGATCACCGGAATGTTGCTGGTCGACGGGTCCTCTTTGAGGATGCGACATACCTCGAAGCCGCTGATGCCTGGCATCTCCGCGTCCAGCAGTATCAGGTCAGGCTTCTGGTCGCGCGCCAGTTCGACGGCGGCGTCACCCTGAGTGGCAAAAAAGATCCGGCCCAGCCCCGCGATAGCCTTGCTGAGGGTACGGACGGCCGAAACATCATCGTCAACAATCAATATGGTCGCAGCATGTTCCATAGCTTTATGCCTCCTTGGCCTCGGGGCTGACCCGCTCCAGCAACACCAGCGCCAACTCGTAATCCAGATTGTCGATGGCCTGCCACAACTCGGCCACCTGGGTTTCCCCCGTCATGTCGCGGATGGCGACGGCAGCACGTGCGAAGGTGTCCAGTGCAGCCATGTCGCGGTTGCGCAATTGCTCCCTGAGTTCGGCGAGTGCCTGCGGGGCCTGGCGTTGATCGGCATCGTCCGCCGGTACCGAGGGGGTCGTTTCGCGAAACACGCGGGTATGCCCATCCAGCTCGGCATAGGCGGCCAGCAGCGACTCAAGCCCAGGCCTCATTGCAGCATCGGCAGCGCCATCGCGCAGCAATTGCTCTGCCTGTGCCGCCTGGCTGGCGAGGTGCCTGGCCCCCAGCAGCGCCGCAGTACCGCGCAGCTTGTGCAACCGCGGCGCTAATTCTCGGGACAAGCGTGACAACACACCCTGGTCGCTGAATTCCACGAAGTCCGCGAAGAAGCGCTTGAGCGAAGACTGAAACAGCGACTGGTCATAGCCCAATCGATGGGCGACATCCTCGGCGTCGATTCCCGGGATACGGGGCCAATCCTCGAGGCCGTTGTCTGGCGAGGTAAGAGGCAGCGCCGATAGCGGGCGCCCGCGTGTGCGCTCGACGGCAAGACGCAGAGCACGAATAAGGGCAGAGGGCTCCAGGGGCTTGGTCAGGAAATCATCCATTCCCGACGCCTTGGCCTGCTGACGCTCCTCGGCCATTGCGCCGGCGGTCAGGGCGAGCACCGGCAGCAGGGTCAGCCCCAGATCCTCGCGAAGCCTGCGGGTTGCTTCATAGCCATCCATTTCAGGCATCTGCACGTCCATCAGGACAGCGTCGAAATGATCGGGTAGCAGCTTGAGTCGCTCGAGGGCCTCAAGGCCATTGCTGCAGGTTTGTACCTGGGCGCCCTGCTGGGAAAGCAGCAGGCCGGCGACCTCGAGGTTGATGGCGCTGTCGTCGACCAACAGTATCTGCAGGCCATCGAGCCAGCGCGCTGCAGAGGTATCGAATTCGCTGGCCTGATTGACGCGCGCAGTATCACCATCGCGATACGCCAGGCACTCGTTGACGGCATTGAACAGGGTCACGGCATCCAGCGCACCGGGCACTACCCGCTCCCAAGGCTCACAGGCCGCATCCTGGCTCGCTGACTGCAGTGCTGGCTCGATGATCCACACCAACGGCTGTCGCGCATGGCCACAACCCTGCATCAGCTGCCGCAATACCTGCATTTCGCCAAGCGAGGCGAGCAGAATGTCCGGGACCGAGTGTGCCCGTTTTTGCGGCAGCTCCCAGAGCGCTTGCAAAGCGGCCGGGCTTTCCACCCGGGTGGTGCGCCAGCCAAGGCCTTTGACCAGTCGAATGAGCTGTTGGAGCGCCTTGGGGTCGTGATTGATCAGCCAGACATCCAGCGCCTTGTGCGAACAGGCGTGCTCGTCCGACTCGTCGACCATTTGCAGCGGTAGCTCTACGGTGAATTCGCTTCCAGCCCCCAGTTGACTGCGCACACCGACTCGCCCGCCCATCTGCTCGGCGAGACCGCGCACCACCGACAGGCCCAACCCGGTGCCACCGAATCGCCTGGTTATGGAGGCATCTGCCTGGGTAAAGGGTGAGAACAGTTGCCCGACTACGTCCTCGGCAATCCCGCAGCCAGTATCAGCGACCGCGAGGCGCAACCAGCAGGTTGCATTCTGCTGTTGATCGCAGCCCACGCTGATTTTCACACTGCCTGCCACCGTGAACTTGAGGGCATTGCCGGTCAGGTTCATGAGAATCTGATTGATGCGCAGCGCATCGCCTAGCAACAGGTTTGGCAAAGGGCCCGCCGTTTCCACGGAGAACTGCAGCCCCTTGAGCTCGGCCTGCGGCATGAACAGCTGGGCGAGGTCATCGATCAATTGGCGTGGGCTGAACGGCGCGCTTTCCAGCCTCATTTCGCCAGCTTCGATCTTGGCGATATCGAGAATGTCGTTGATGATCCCCAGCAATGAGCGCCCGGCGATCTGCAGCTTGCCAAGCAGCATGCGCTGCTGATCGTTCAACGGCGTGTTCTGCAGCAGGTGAGCCACTCCAATTACCGCGTTCATCGGCGTGCGGATTTCGTGACTCATATTGGCCAGAAACAGGCTCTTCGCTGCGTTGGCGGCTTCCGCCAAGGCTTTTGCCGCATGCAGCTGCTCACTGCTCTGTAGCCGCTCGGTTATGTCCTGGGCAATGCCCAGGTAGCCACTGAGCCCACCCGATTCGGTGCGAATCGGCGTGACGACCATCGATACGGGCACTTGCGAGCCGTCTTTGCGCACGTAGGTCCACTGGCGTGTTTCCGCACCTTGCTTGTCCGGCTTGTGCCAGAACACCCCGACACCTCGGACAGCCTCTCCAAGCTCTGCCGTGAGTTCACTCGCACGTGCGTCCATTTCGGACTGCAGGTGAAAGTCCAGGATGCTTTTGCAGCCAATGGTCTCTTCCGTGCTATAGCCAAGCAGCAGCTGCGCTCCGCGATTGAAGACGATGACTTCGCCCTGGACATCAGTGGCGATGATCGACACTTCCGAGGAGGCATCCAGTACCGTTTGCAACAGCCCCGCCACGCGGGACAGTTCGGCAGTACGCTCACCGACCTGCTGCTCCAGCTCTGCGTTGAACTCCATCAGGTAGCGCTGTACGCGTTTGCTGTCGCTGATGTCATGCATCATCTTGGCCGCCCCCAGGATGCGGCCATCGGCTTCCCTGATGAAACTGCAGGTAATGGTCACGTCGATCAGCCGGCCCGACTTGTGCAGGCGCTGGGTTTGCAGGGGGGCACCGCGATCGCCACGGCCAATTCGCTCCAGCAACTCTTCATCTTCGGCAAGGCGCCACTCGGGTACCAGCAAGGGCGCCAACGGCCTGCCGAGTACTTCTGCCTCGGTGTAGCCGAACATCAACTCTGCGGCGCGATTCCAGGTGATGATTCGACCATCGAGGGCCTCGCCAATGATTGCATCACTGGAGTCTTCCACGATGGTGGCCAAGCGCGCCTGTTCAGCGGCCACTTGCTGCTTTCGCTGGCGAGCGACCAGCAGCGTGCCGACCAGGCCGGTCAGGAGAATGCTGGCCAGCAGACCGATCAGAAAGAAGCGCCCAGGTGGCGTGGGATCCACGGCCTCGACAAACAGTGGATGTGCGCTCACCTCAAGACGCCAGAGACGACCATACACCTCGCGCTCGAATGAACGGGTGTGTAACAGCTCAGGCTCGCGGCCATCATCCTGCGTCTCGTAGATCAGTTGCTCGCCGCTGGCTGCCACATCGTAAAGCTTGAGATGCAAGCGGTGGTCAGGCAGGTCGAGGTTTCCCATTACCTCCCGCATCACCAGGGGCGCATAGGTCCAACCGATCGCCATGGCCTCGCGTTGCGCCTCGGACGGTATTTCCGGCGTGCTGTAAACCGGCAGCAGGAACAGGAAGGAACTGAGCCTTTGCCCGGAATCCTGGAGAAGCGTTATCGGTGCCGAGAGCGTGGCCTGCGCGCTGAGCATGGAGCCGACAGCAGCCGTGTGCCGTGCAGTTTCCGACGCGATATCCAGGCCTATCGCCTGCGCATTGCGCTCGATGGGGTCAATGAACTGGATGATGAAGCGTTCTCCACCATGCTTGCTGATCTGACTCAGCTTGAAGTCCGGTTGTCCGCTGCTGCGAATTTGCTCGATATAGTCAGCCTCATCCGCCAGCGCGACACGACGGATGAAGCCGAAACCGCGGGCGCCCGGGTATTCCTTGTCCAGGTTACGGCCGCGGCTGTAGCGGCGCATGAGGCTGGTGCTCACATTATTCGCACCGAGCATATTTACGGCCCCGCGCATTCCCCGAAGCCGATACTCGTATACGCGCAGCCGGGCAAAAAGATCGCGCTCGAGTTCCCTACTGGCATCCGTTAGCGCGCGCTCTACATGCATGCCGACATCCTTTTCCTGCTCACGCTCGATCAACCAACTGATCGTGATACCCACCATCAGCACCAGGGCCATCCAGAGGGTGATGCGTGCTGGGGAAAAGACTTTCATGGGCAATGGGCTCTCGCAGTATCAGGTAGCGGGCTATGGCCTGGCGTTTCAGGCATGGCCTTGAATCAATCTAGACGCTGAAGCGCGCCACCGTGCCTGGCAGATCACGCGCTAGTCCGAAAGTGCCCGGCTCGCCGAGTTGGCTTGCTCCGATCCTGCGGAGTTCTGCAGCGAGAGATCACTAATGTTCAGCAAACTACGGTCGACCTCTCGTGCCACGTGAGTTTGCTCCTCGGTGGCACTGGCGATCATCAGGTTGCGCTCGGTGATTGCCAACCGATTCGATGAGCTGTTGCAAGGCGGACCCGGCGCCCTGAGCCACATCCTGGGTCTGTTGGCGAGGTCATTGCTGCTGTCCATGGAATGAACCGCCTGGGCCGTATCCGTTTCGATATGGCCAATCATGGCCTCGACTCTACGCGTCGACTGCTCAGTCTTGTGGGCAAGCGCCCGTATTTCGTAGGCAGTGGGAATCAGCGCCGCTTGGACAAAAAGGCTCCATACCCAATAGCGGATAGGCAACCTCGGCTTGTCCCTAACGGTGCACGCCGCGCATAGCCCATTAGGCTAGCAAGAGATATCAATATGATATTACCGGCACTCGATCTGCCTCCTATCCATTAGTAGTAGAAGGCGTGGCTGGGCGCGAGGATGAAAAAGCTGCTCACAGTGAGTAACGATCCAGATCGAGTCCATCCGATAGCTGGAGATGTCCTCGCTAGCAGCATCCGACTGCAGGTACTTCTTGCCGGTTTCTCCCCTGCCCGGTTCGCCATCCGCCTCCGCAAGTTGTCGTGTCCGCTTGCATTGCGGGGAGTACAGGAGCCGATCCGAAGCCGCGGGTTCCAGGCGCTGTGAAACCTTGCTTAGCCATGCAGCCCTGCCCCCTGTGCCCGGAACCCTCCAGCCAACCGAATGCGTATTGGCAGAATCCTCATGTATATGTGATTATCCGCATATTCGTATGTACACATGTAAATGCCATGCTCACACCACCCGAAGCCTTCAAGTGCCTCGCCGACGAGACCCGCGCACGCGCCATCCTGCTGATTGCCCAGCATGGCGAGCTGTGCGTCTGCGAACTGACGTGCGCGCTGGACGACAACCAGCCCAAGGTCAGTCGCCACCTGGCGCAGCTTCGCAGCGCCGGGCTGCTGCTGGATCGCCGCCAGGGGCAATGGGTCTACTACCGGCTCAATCCTGATCTTCCCCGCTGGTTCAACGAGGTGCTGAGCGCCACGGCAGGCGGCAATGCTGCCTGGATGAAGGCCTGTACCGCTCGCCTGAAAAAGATGGTGGGGCGCCCCGCGCGTGCCGCCAGTTGTTGCTGAACCTGTTAGGGAGCCCATCATGCTGATAGCAGCAGCCGTTTTCGCCTTCACGCTCACCCTGGTGATCTGGCAGCCCAAAGGTTTGGGCGTGGGCTGGAGCGCGAGCATCGGCGCCGCCCTGGCCCTCGCCGTCGGCGCGGTGTCGCTGCAAGACATTCCCACGGTCTGGGCCGTAGTGTGGAATGCCACCGCCGCGTTCATCGCGATCATCATCATCAGCCTGCTGCTGGACGAGGCCGGGTTCTTCGAGTGGACGGCCCTGCACGTGGCACGCTGGGCCAATGGCAACGGCCGGCGCCTGTACGCCTTCATCGTGCTGCTTGGCGCTGCCGTGTCGGCCTTGTTCGCCAATGACGGCGCGGCCTTGATCCTTACCCCCATCGTCATCTCCCTGCTGGTCGCGCTGCGCTTTTCGCCGGGCGCCACCCTGGCATTCGTGATGGCGGCGGGCTTCATTGCCGACACCGCCAGCCTGCCGCTGGTGGTGTCGAACCTGGTGAACATCGTCTCGGCCGACTTCTTCGGGTTGGGGTTCGCTCGCTACGCCTCGGTCATGGTGCCCGTCACCCTGGCCAGCGTGGCGGCCACCTTGCTGGTGCTATCCCTGTACTTTCGCCGGGACGTGCCCGCCACCTACGCCCTGGCCGACCTGAAGGCGCCACAGGCGGCTATCCGCGACCGTGCGACCTTCGTGTTCGGCTGGTGGGTTCTGGGGCTTCTGCTGGTCGGGATGTTCGTGCTCGAACCGCTGGGCGTCCCGGTCAGCGCCGTGGCGGCGGCCTGCGCTGCACTGCTGTTGCTGGTCGCCGCGCGCGGACGCATCATCGCCACCGGCCGCGTGCTGCGTGAGGCGCCCTGGCAAATCGTGGTGTTTTCCCTGGGCATGTACCTGGTGGTCTATGGGTTGAGCAATGCCGGCCTCACCAACTATCTGACGCACCTGCTCGACCGCTTCGCCGGGCATGGCATCTGGGCGGCCGCCCTGGGCACAGGGCTGGTGTCTGCGCTGTTGTCGTCGGTGATGAACAACCTGCCCAGCGTCCTCATCGGCGCGCTGGCGATCGATGCCACCGACAGCGGCGGCCTGGTACGCGAGGCGATGATCTACGCCAATGTCATCGGCTGCGACCTGGGGCCGAAAATCACCCCGATAGGCAGCCTGGCTACTCTGCTCTGGCTTCACGTGCTGCACCGCAAGGGCATCCGCATCACCTGGGGCTACTACTTCAGGGTTGGCGCCCTGCTGACCTTTCCGGTTCTGCTCATCACCCTTTCGGCACTGGCGCTACGCCTGAGCCTTTGACACCAGCGTTGCCGACAGGAGCACGTATGCGAGTACTTTTCATGTGCACGGCCAACAGCTGTCGCAGCATTCTTTCCGAGGCGCTGTTCAACCACCTGGCACCTGAGGGCTTCACGGCGGTAAGTGCTGGCAGCTTTCCCAGGGGGCAGGTGCTGCCGCGCAGCCTGGCCACCCTGGAGCGCGCCGGTATCGCAACCGCAGGCCTCAGCAGCAAGGGTAACGACGCTTTCGCCGGCGACCCGCCCGATATCGTCATCACCGTATGCGACAAGGCGGCGGGCGAGGCTTGTCCCGTGTATTTCGGGCCGGCGCTGAAAGCCCACTGGGGGCTGGAGGATCCGTCCGAGGTGCGTGGCGACGAGGTCTGCGTCGATGCGGCCTTCGCCGCCACCCTGGCGCGCATCGAACAGCGCTGCCGGGCCTTTCTCGACCTCTCGTTCGACGCCCTCAGTCGTGACGAGCTCAGGTACGAACTGGAGCGCATCGGCTGCCTTTGAACGAAGCCCCATGTCCAGCGAACTTCCCGACCTCAATCCGCAGCTGGCCATCGCGTTGTGTCGGGCAACGACCACAGCACCTACAAGCCACGCATCCTGCTGCTCCACCGGTCGACCCGCGAACGCTCTTTCAGCCGCCTGCAGGTCGAGGAGTCTGCCCGCCTGCTGGAGCGCGATGCCGGGCAGCTGTAGCCACCCTCACCTTGAGCGCCGTAGCGCTACCCCCGGCCTCAGGCGTGCAGGGCAGCAAAAGGCTGATGCACGCACGGGTTGAATGCGCGGATCAGCTCTCGTAACATGTATCCATGGCGTGTGCTGCGTGCGCCGGGGCCCTGCCCCTATACGGAGAACGATTAGTCGTTTTCCGTGAGGCCCTGATGTTTACGCGATGCCAATTCCCTTCCGTTACAACGCCTGCCCTGAGCCACCGCCAGGCCTGGGTGCCGCTATACCCCCTATCTCATAAGTATCTGCCAGCCCTGGCAGGTTTTTTTCGCGTCCAGCTTATGCGTTCGAGCAGCCTGCTGGCTGCTCGGCGCCTGCGTGTTTCATATCCGCCAAAGGAGACCTTGCAATGACACCCTCGTCATCGACACCTGCCGCCCGGCAGTCTGCGCTGAAGCGATTTCTCGCCAGCGAAGCAGCCGGCGGTGTACTGCTGATGATCGCAGCCGCCGCTGCCATACTGGTTGCCAACAGCCCGTTGGCCGCCATTTACCACCACGCCCTGCATGGCCTGAGCGGCCCGACACTGAGCGAGAAGCTGGGGCCGATGACGCCCCACCTGTGGATCAATGATGGCCTGATGGCGATCTTTTTCCTGCTGGTCGGCCTGGAGATCAAACGCGAGTTGGTAGATGGACGCCTGTCGTCGTGGGAGCAGCGGCGGCTTCCCGCACTACCGGCATTGATGGGCATGATGGTGCCGGCGCTGATCTACCTGACGCTGACCAAAGAAGTGCCCCTGCTCGCCAACGGCTGGGCCATTCCGGCAGCGACCGATATCGCCTTCGCCGTCGGCGCACTGGCGTTGCTGGGACGCCATGCGCCGCTTTCCCTGAAGCTGATGCTGGTGTCCGTGGCGATCATCGATGACATGGGCGCGGTTGCGATCATCGCGATCTTCTACACCTCGTCGATCAACCTGATCGCCCTGCTCGCCGCGGCGGTGATCATTGGCGTCATGTTCATGCTCAATCGCCTGCGGGTCATGACCCTGTGGCCCTACCTGCTAGGGTTGGCGCTGCTCTGGTACGTGACCTTGCTGTCCGGCGTGCATGCCACCATCGCCGGCGTTGTCGGCGCCTTCCTCATCCCCTACATCGGTTCTCCAGGCCAACCTGACGACGCCAATTCGCCCCTGCACCGGCTCGAACATGGCATCGCGCCCTGGGTGGGGTTCCTCATCGTGCCCGCATTCGGCTTCGCCAACGCCGGTGTCTCCTTTGCCGGCATTTCGCTGAGCGCCATCTTTGCCCCCCTGCCGCTCGGCATCGCCGCGGGCCTGTTCCTGGGCAAGCAGCTGGGCGTTTTCGGCGGGGTGCTGCTGGCGGTCAAGACCGGGCTGGCGGCTAAGCCTCGGGGCTGCACATGGCTGCAGATCTACGCCGTGTCGATGCTCTGCGGTATTGGCTTCACGATGAGCCTTTTTATCAGCGGCCTGGCATTTCCCGGCCACCCGGGGTTCGTCGAGGAATCCAAGCTCGGCATCCTGCTCGGTTCGCTACTGTCGGCGCTGCTGGCCTGCCTGATACTGCGTTTTGCGCCCAAGGCGGCCGACCAAAGCCTGGAGGAAAACAGGCAGGCCGCCGAAATGCTCCAGGACGGCGACGTCAAACGCGTTTGAGTGAACCGAGGGGGAGGTGCTACCTCCCTCACCGGGTGCCTCCCACACCACCTGACCGGCAGACGCCAACGCTCACAGCCTTGCGCCGAGCGGGCGTCTCTCAGGCTTCGCCGCCGAGTTGAGCCAGGCAAAGGGCAAGCTCGTGCTTGCGAAAGGGTTTGGTGAGCCGCGAGAGATCGGGGTTGAGCCCCTCCAGTTCGGCATAGCCCGAGACGATCAGGATCCCGGTATCGGGCCGAGCGGTATGCACCGCCCGGGCCAGATCGGTACCGTTGATGCCTGGCATGAGGTGGTCGGTAACGAGCAGGTCGAACGGCTGCCCGGCCTCCAGCAAACGCATGGCTTCCTCGCCTGACGCGGCCTCGATCACCCGGTAACCCAGGTCGGCCAGCATGTACGAGGTGCTCGTGCGTACCAACTCCTCGTCGTCGACCAGCAGCACGACGCCTCGTGTCGCCCGGGTCTCCGGTGCCTCGACCGGGCGCGGCGCGGCTGCCGGTGCGGCCAGGCTGCGCGGCAGCCAGAGCTCCACGTTGGTGCCCAGGCCGAGTGAACTCTGGATCGTCAGGGCGCCGTTGAGCTGGGACGCCAGCCCATGTGCCATGGAGAGGCCAAGGCCGGTGCCCTTGCCAACGCCCTTGGTGGAAAAGAACGGCTCGACTGACCGGGCAAGGGTGGCCGCGTCCATGCCGGTGCCGGTGTCGGCGACGGACAGGCACAGGTACTCGCCAGCCGGAAGTTTGGAACGATGCCCCTCACCCACCAACTCGGTGCTGGCGGAAATCCGCATCGTCCCGCCCTCGAGCATGGCATCGCGCGCGTTCACCGAGAGGTTCAGCAGCGCCATCTCCAGCTGGTTCGGGTCTGCCATGGCCGCCGGCAGGCCCGCTGGCGCATCGACGACCACCTTGATTTGCGGGCCGGTGGTGCTGGCCACCAGGTCGCCCATGTCGCTCACCAGCTTCGCCACGTCGACGGGAACCGCCTGCAGCGGTTGACGCCGCGCGAAGGCCAGCAGCCGCTGCACGAGCGTCTTGGCCCGATCGGCCGACTGAATGGCGCCGGCGATCAGGCGTTGTTCCCGTTCGCCGCCCACGCCCCGACGCTGGAGCATGTCGAGGGTACCGACAATGGGCGTAAGCAGGTTGTTGAAGTCGTGGGCAACGCCACCGGTCAGCTGCCCCATCGCCTCCATCTTCTGGCTCTGGCGCAGCGCCTCCTGGACCTTCTCCCGTTCGGCGACGGCCTGGGCTATGCGCCCCTCGAGGGTGGCGTTGAGTTCACGCAGCTCTTCCTCGGCGGCCTTGCGAGCCGAAATATCCACTGCCGTGCCGGTAACGCGCAGGCAACGCCCGGCCGCATCGAACACGCCTCGACCTTTGGCGGCAACCCAGCGAATGACCCCATCCTCGCGGCCGATGGTGCGGTAGTCGACATCGTAGAGGGCGCGGCGTTGCGGGTCGGCGGCCGCCTCGAAGGCCGTGATGGTGGCATCCCGGTCATCGGGGTGCAGGCCGGCGTAGAAGTCATCGAGGGTGACCGGCACGTCAGCCGAAATGCCGAAGATCGCCTTGGTACGTGGTGGCCAGATCAAGGTGTTGTGCACGTTGTCCACGTCCCAGAAGCCAACCTCGGCATTGTCGACGGCAAGGCGCAACCGCTCCTCGCTCTCGCGCAGGCGCATCTCGGCGCCCACCCGCTCGACATGTGCCCAGCAGCGCTCGACGACCTCCCTGACCAGCGAGATCTCGGACGGTGCCCAGTCCCGGGGCTGGCTCTGATGAACCGCCATCATGGCCGTCAGCCGGCCGTCCTTTACCAGCGGACAGCAAATGATCGCGTCGATGCCGATGGCGCGGAAGGTCTCGCGCCCCTCGCCTTCGCTCAGCTCGGCGATGACATCGCGCACGATCAGCGTGCGACCGGCGCGCATGTCCGCCGCGGAACGTGGCCCAAACAGGTCGAGGCTATAGGTGCCGGCCGAACTCTGGATACCCGGCGCGGTGTAGTCGCTGCGAATCCAGAAGCGGTCGTGGTCGATGTCCACATCCGCGTAGGCACAGCGCGACACGTTGAGCTTGCGCCCGAGCAAGCCGGTGGCGACGAGCAAGGCGTCTTCGGCCCGGCGAATATTGAAAAGCTGGCTGTCGAGTTCGTCGAAAAAACGCAGCCGCGCCGCGCTTTCCTGCAGTGCCGCTTGCGCCTCGTGCTCGACCGTACGGTCGTGGAAGATCTTCACGAAGCCGCCATGATCCATGGCCAGCGGCATCATCAGGCCGGAGCCCCAGAAACGCGTACCGTTCTTGCGAACGTGCCAGCGTTCGTTGACCGCCCGCCCATGCTTCTGGGCAAGCTCGAGCTCGCCGTAGAACACCCGCTCGGCCTGATCCGCCTGGGTGTAAAACAGATCACCCTCGCGGCCGACCATGTCCTCGGCACGGTAACCGACGACACGCTCGGCACCGATGCTCCAACTGGTGACCCTTCCCTGTGCGTCGAAGGTGATGATGGCGAAGTCCTCGGCACCCTCGACGATCTGCCGGTAACGCGCCTCGCTGACCCGGATCGCCGCCTCCGCCTGCGCACGGTGCACCACGAGGGCAACCGTCTGGACCACGAAGTCGACGATCTCGATATCCGCCGGCAGCGGCTCGCGCAGCTCGGGGTGGTACAGGACGAAGATGCCAAGCAGGACGCCCTGGGCCGAACGGATGGGGGCAGCCCAGCAGGCGTAAAGACCATGGCTGCTGGACAGCTCCCGGAACCCGGCCCAGCGTGGATCGCGGGCGACGTCGAACGCCGACTCGTGCAAAAGCGCCGCGGTCTCGCCGGAGGCCGCGAGCGGGCTGATGCAAAGGCCCTCGAGACCCTCGTGGTAAGCACGCGGCAGGCTCGGCCCAGCGCAACGTCGCACCTGCCCCTGCTCCTCGTTCAGAAGCAGAATGCTGCCCAGGAAACGAGAGGTGGAAAGCCCTTCCACCTCACGGACAATCTCATCCAGCGTGATATCTAGAGGGGTCTGGGCAACGGCCCGCTCCAGGATGCGGTTCTGCGCGGCTCCAAGTGCTGCCGCGCGATTGCGCGCCTGGGTGAGGCGCGCATTTTCGATGGCAATGGTGGCCAGGCGCGCCAGGCTTTCCAGGCGCTTGATGGTATCCGGGTCGTGGCTGCGCACTTGCGCCCAATAGGCGCCCAGGGCAGCGACCGCCACAGGCCTGCCGATGGGCACCATCACCAGGCTGCGCACGAAGGTCGGGGCGTAGGCATCCTGTGGGATCCGCGAATCGAGCCGCACGTCATCGATGGCGACCGTCTCGCCGTGGTGCATCGCCCAGCCGGAAATGCAGTGGTCGGCCGGAAAACTCTGGCCTTGCCAGAGGGGCGAGACGGCGTCTTCCGCTACGTAGGAACAGCGCCCGTCGTTTTCGATGACCACGGCCACGCCCTCTGCACCAACGGCAGCGCGGGCCGTATCGCGAAGCACGTCGACGACCTCGGCCACCGACTCGGCCACGGCCAGCCGCTCACTGGCACTGAGCACGTGCGACAGACGCTCGTCACCACCTGGTTCTAGCGCATCAGTAGGCAAACCTATCTCCCAAGGACGACCACAGATAGCTTTCCGCGGGCTGGTCTAAGAATCAAATGGGCCGCCAAGGGATGGTGCTCTACTCCCTTGGCGGCGCGGTGCAATTCGGTGTTCCAGGCAGGCGACCAGGCGCCTCACCGCTAATCGTAGATGTCGATCTAGCAACTTGAAACAGTGCTGCACCAATTCGATGAGGCTGAAATGCGTCACTCGCTATCCGGGCGTCTCGCTGGCAGTCGTGAGGACGAGCGAAGCGGGCGTCGTGGCGGTGCGAGACTACCGCATTCAGCAGGCGGATACGAACGCGGCAGCGGGCTGAAAGCGACCAGCGGTGGCGCTATCACGTGGGTAGATTCGCCAAGCGCGCGTTCGCTCACCCGACTGCACGAAAGCAAGGGGGATACCAGCGAAAATTGGTTGCCCAGAACGATACGCGGCCATTCGGGGTACAGCGGCATGAGGGAGGGGCTGTCGAGCATCCGGAGCGCTGTGTGGCAGCGGCGATGAGCCGCCCCGGCTACCTTTTCAGCCGGCGAGATGCAGGAGCGGCAACTAAGTGGCAATGTCCCGGCGGCTGCAGCCACACGCTACTCGCCAAAGACCTTCCAGTTAACAGCCGCAGGGCGGCGGGCTATTGGCGGGCGGCGGCCAGCCCATCGGCGGGCGCTCGCGGCGCTGACGGCAGCGCCTCAGCGCGCCAGCGTAGGCTGAATCGCCCACGCGAGGTTCACTGTGCGCTGGCCTCCGCCGGTGCGTCGGCTGTGGCTGTTTCGGCAGGCGCCTTGGGCTTCGCCTGAGCCCGTCGTGCCTGGCTGCGCTGGCGCCTGGCCTGCTGCTTGGCATGCAGCGCCTGGGCCGCAGTCACGGTGCCCGCCGCTTGGCCATCGAGATCCAGGCGCGGGGCATTTTCGGTCATGCAGGCCCAGTAGCGGGTTCCCCGACACCAGGAAGCCAGGCCAAGCTTGAGCTGCTCCTTGGAGATGCCCAGCTGCTCCAGATGCTGCTCCGCATCCTTGAGAATGCCTTCCTTGAGCGGCACCTTCGGGGCAGGATTGACCGGGAAAGCCAGCGGAAAATGCTTCTGCAACCGCCAGATCGCCTCCAGAGCAGGATCCTGTTCCTGAGGCTTGCGCGGCGCGGCAGGCTGGCGCTTGGGCTGCTTGGTAGTCTCAGTCTTCACCTGCTGTTTTTCAGCGCGCAGGCGGTCACGTAGATCAGCTAGTTGCTCAAAACCCATCGTTCAGTTCACAGCTTGGTGGTTGATTAATGGCGCAAGCTTATCCCATGCAGCCGCTCAGGGCAGCCCACAGGGGCATTTACTGTCGGTTTCCCGCTTGATGGTCGCCCAACATCAGCTAGCCCCAGCGCTTGTGGGGATGGGCGGAGCGAACGGTGATTTTCAGGCCTTTCCAACCAGCGCGTGCCCCTTCAGGAATGAATTCCGTTAAGGTCGCCCGCATGATCAGGTCTCGGAAGCCCCTTCATGAAGTCGCTGTTTCGCTTAGAGGATTTGGAATTCAGCCAGGCACAGCTGCGCTTGGTAGTGGCGTTCGTGGTGTCGCTCTATGCCCTGATCATGTATCCGCTGGGGTTGCTCGATGCCAATCTGCTGAAGGCGGTTCTGGTTACCGGCGCGCTGTTCACGCTGCTGTCAGTGCTGCTGCTCGCGCACCTCTGGTTCTTGCCGCAGCCCATGGTGTGGCGAAGGGTCGCCGGCATGCTGCTGGACAATCTGGGCGCCTGCGCGGTGATGATCCTTGGCCAGGAAACCTTGCTGCCCACCTTCTGCGTGCTCTTGAGCATGACGGTCGGCAATGGCGTGCGCTTTGGCCGGCCCTATCTGATTCTGGCCACCACCTTCGGCCTTGCCTCCCTCGCGCTCATCGCGGTGTTCGTGCCCTTCCTGCAGGAGCACCCGGCGGTTCTGGTGATGATGGTGCTGAGCATGCTGGTGCTGCCCACCTTCAGCTACTTCCTGCTGGGCCGTCTGCAGCAGGCCATGGCGGCCGCCAAGCGTGCCGATCAGGACAAGTCGCGCTTTCTGGCCCAGGCCAGCCACGACCTACGCCAACCCATCCACGCGATCGGCTTGTTCACCACCTGCCTGCGTGGCACGCCGCTCAATGCCGAGCAACATCAGCTGATCGACAGCGTCGACCGCTCCCTGCTCAGCGTCGAGCAGCTTTTCCGCTCGCTGCTCGACATCTACACGCTCGACCAGCAGCAGGTCATGCCGCACAAACAGACGGTGAACCTGCAGCGACTGTTGGTCGATCTGCAAAAGCAGAACAGCGAGGCCGCGCGCTGGGCCGGGGTGGAGATCCGCCTACGGGGCGCCGCCACGCTGACCTACAGTGACCCCGCCCTACTCAGCACCCTGCTGCAGAACCTGATCTCCAACGCCATCAAATACGCGCCGGGCAGCCCGCTGCTCATCGCCTGCCGCCGGCGTGGCTCGACCCTCACCGTGCAGTTGCATGATCGTGGCCCGGGCATTGCCGCCGAGCACCTGCCGCACCTGTTCGAGGAGTTCTATCGGGTGCGCCAGGCGCGTGACCGGGATGTCGAAGGCATCGGCCTGGGGTTGAGTATCGTCAAGCGCATCGCCACCCTCCTCGACCTGCGCATCAGTGTCGCCTCGCGAGTCGGCCACGGCACTTCGATCACCCTGGCAGGCCTGCCGGCAGTCACGGCCCACCGGGTTGCCAATGCACGACCACCGGCCGAGCCTGTCGCCGATCTGCAAGGCATTCACGTGCTGCTCATCGAGGATGATCGCAGCGTGCTGGAGGCGATGGCCAAGCTGCTGCGCGCCTGGGGCTGCCAGGTGACCGCCCTCGACGGCCCTCCCAGCGAAGCGTTGCCCTGTGATGTAGTGGTGACGGATTTCGATCTGGGCCGAGAGGCCACCGGCATCGAATGCCTGGCGCAGCTGGAAAAGTGGCATGGCCGCGCGTTACCGGCCGTGATCCTCACCGGTCACGACCCGGAGAGGATCATGGCCGCACTACCGGATCCCCGCATACCGCTGCTCTCGAAGCCTGTGCGCTCGGCCGAGCTGCAACGGGTGATCGCCGAACTGGCCGGGCGCCAGGTCAGCGCTCCCCTTCCCTGACCGGGGCGTTCTGGTTCCCAGCACCCAGCCCATGGCGCGCGCCTAGTGCCGCGGCGGCCGAACGCGAGCTCAGCTTGAGAACGCTAAGCAGCGCCGATACATGAATGCGCACGGTAAAGGGGGAGATACCCAGGATTTGCGCGATCTCCTTGTTGCTCAGGCCATTGGTGATGAGCTGCAGCACCTCGAATTGCCGCGCCGTGAGCGCCGAGAAAAGCTCGGCGGTGGCTGGCGGCTCATAGGCGGTGAAGCTTCCCTGGGGCGCGCAGCGAACCACGGGCTCGCCCTGCAACGCCGCCGTCAACGCCTCGGCGACCTCGTGCGGCGGCAGCGATTTGCCGATAAAGGCGCTGGCACCCTGGTTCATGATCCGCTCGACCACCAGCGGGTCTTCGCACATCGACACCACCACCAGCAGCGAAGCAGGAAACTCCTGGCGCCAATCGGTAATAGACGCCCACTGGTTATCGCTCGAATACATCAGGTCCAGCAGGATGCCCGCAGGGCGCTGCGACCGAGCCAAGCGCAATGCCTCATCCAGCGTCGCCGCCTCTTCGATCACAGCATCCGGCCGCGCCTGCGCAAGCAGGCGCACCAGCCCATCACGAAAAAGCGGGTGATCGTCTGCGACGATGAAAAGATCATGGGCCATCTGCGGGAACGTCCGGGGGTCTGTGCTCGACACCTTACCCCATCGCCTCGTGCATCGCAGCCTGGGTTTGGCCGGCGCAATGGCAGCGCGCCAGCCTGCCGTCAACCCAGGCGTGAACGCGTACCGTTTAGCTACGCATCATCTCGGCGGCCTGCTCGGTGGCTTCCGTCGTCCGGGTCGCCAGCTTGCGTACCTCATCGGCCACCACCGCAAAACCTCTGCCTGCCTCCCCGGCGCGGGCCGCCTCGATCGCCGCGTTCAGCGCCAACAGGTTGGTCTGGCTGGCGATGCTCTGGATGGTGCCGACGATCTGGGTGAGCTTGGCGATGTTGGCTTCCAGGGTGCGCTGGTGAGCCGCCTCGGTCTCGCGCATGGCGTTCTGCTGGTGTTGCAGATCAACGTCCACCAGTGCACCGACCACTCGCAGCGGCGCGCCCGAGGCGTCGCGCTTGGTCTGGCCCCGCGCCCGGAACCAGCGGTATTCACCGCTCTTCATCTTCAAGCGATACTCGATATCGAAGGGCGTCTTGCCGGTACGGTCGTTCAGGTGCGCCTGGAACGCCTCGAGGCTGTAGGCCTTGTCTTCGTGGTGCAGGCGCGATGCCCAACTGTCCAGTACATCGGGGAATTCCTCGACCGTCTCGAAACCCAGCAGGCGACGGAACTGCGGCGACCACCAGAAGGGGTTTTTCGGGTTGACCGGATCGCCTGCGATCACTTCCATGTCCCAGAGGCCGTCCGAGAGCATCTCCCGGGCCAGCTCGAAACGGGTGATGATCACATCGTGCTCCTGCTCACGCTGCAGCTCATCGTGGATATCGCGCAGCGCCCCGGCGACCCGCAGCGGTACGCCACGGCCATCGCGCAGGGTTTCGCCCTGGGCGAAGAACCAGCGGTAGCTGCCGTCCTTCATGGCCAGGCGATTCCTGACCCGGTAAGGGGTCATGCCGGACTTGTCGTTCAGGTGGCGGGCGAAGGCATCCAGGGTTGCGGCCTTGTCTTCGGGGTGCAGGCGGTCGGCCCAGCTGGCCAGCACGTTGGGAAAGTCCTGCTCATTGCGAAAGCCGAGCATCTCCCTGAACTGCTGTGACCACCAGAAGCGGTTGCGCGGGTTGACCGGGTCGCCGGCGATCACTTCCATATCCCAGAGGCCTTCACTGGAGGCGCGGTTGACCAGATCGAAACGGGTTTCCGAGGCGCGGGCGCTGGCGTCGGCTTCAGCCAGCATGAGCCGCGCGGCTTCCAGCTCGCGCTCGAGTTCGGCGATGCGCGCGTCGTCGCGCACGGCCTTCTGTTCGCGTGAGGTCCATTCACGCTGCACCTCTGCCCAGTTGGCAGTGCCCTGGGCAGAGATCGGAAGCGAAGCGGTCAGTTGCTTGAGAGCCTGGAGCTCACCACGCGGACGAAAGAGATGAAGCATGGTTCGGTACTCAGAAGAATGCGAGAAATGCCGAATCCATGGCGAACGGTGTGCTTTCAGCAGGCTGGCCACTCGGGGGAGTCGTCAGCGCTGGGTAGGACTGGGGTAGCACAAGAAAGGTTGCGCCTTTTTTGCCATCATTATGATATCGGCATCTGCAACCGGCGCCTACGACCTATGGTCTGCTCACACCGCTGCCTGGCGCATGCGAAGAACCTAAGCACGACGCTGCGCTCTGCGTCGGGGGCGCCGCCCCTTTCCCACCACCTTGTTGCGGCGTTGGGGGACGCGCGCTCACCTCTGCGCCTGTTCGCTAGCAGGGCAAGCCCTGCGCCTTCTGCCAACCTTAGGAGTAAGAGCATGGAGCTTTATAAGGCGCTTGGACGGTCGCTGCTGGCGCTGGGAACCAAGCTCGGCGCACGCATCGATTGGTGCTCGCCTCTTATTGCCGGACTGCCGCTACGGACTTGGTCATCACCGCAGCGCTCCACCCATGTTGCGCATTCTCCGGTGGTGACAGCGAGCTGCAATCGAGCAGGCGCCTGATCACCGCGCACCACAATCAATAGTTGCATCGATGATTTTTTCCACGCTCCCGACTGAGCAGACTCAGTGCCCAGGCTAAAGACACAAACTGTTACATTTATCGATCGTTACATAATAACGTTACTATTAATCTTTGCGCCCCTTTCTCTGGCGCCCTGTCGATGAACCAGCCTCCCTACCGCCTCCTGGCCTTTACCGCTCTGGCAACTCTGACTGCAGAGACCTGGGCCGAAACCTCAACCCGCACCCTGCCGGCTACCAAGGTCAGCGGGTCTGTCGAAGAACGCGCCAGCTACAAGGCCGAAGCGCTGACGGTAGGCACCAAGAGCGCCCTGGCGCCGATCGACATTCCGCAGTCGGTCAGCGCCATTACCCGCACGCGCATGGATGATCAGAACCTCACCACCATTGGCGAAGTGCTCAACGAAGTGACCGGGGTATCGGTGGTGCCGTGGGACTCCATCACCCAGCAGTACTATTCTCGCGGCTACAGCCTGGACATGGCCTACGACGGCGTACCGGTGTATGGCGGCAGCTCGGGAATCCAGGAATACGACATGGCCATCTACGAGCGCGTGGAAGTACTGCGCGGGCCGGCCGCCTTGTTCATGGGCTCCGGCAGCGGTGGTGGGCTGGTCAACATGGTGCGTAAACGCGGGCTGTACGAGCCAGGCGTGTCGCTGACCACCTCGGTCGGCTCCTGGAATAACCATCGGGTCATGGTCGACGCCGGCGCACCGCTGGATGCAGACGGCCGCCTGCGCAGCCGCGTGGTCGCTGCCTGGCAGGAGCAGGATTACTTCTGGGATGTGAGCCACAAGGACAAGTGGCTCGGCTACGCCACGCTCGACTACCAGCTCACCCCGGACACCGTGGTGTCATTGACCGGCAGCCACCAGGAAGACCATATGGACTCGCCGAGCATGGGCCTGCCGGCCTATACCGACGGCCGCTTTCTCGACGTGCCGCGCTCGACCCACGTGTACCCCGAGTGGGCACGCTTCGCCTACGAAACCACGGAAATTGCCCTGGATCTCGAGCACGCCTTCGCCAACGGCTGGCAGCTCAAGAGCAAGCTGATCAACCGTACCCAGGACAAATTCTGGAAGGATGCCTTTCCCGCACCGGGAGCAGGCGCGGGCGTCGATCCGGACAGCGGCATGATCGCCCGCTACAACCGCCGCAAGAACGACGGCGACACCGAGCGCAACGCCTTCGACCTGTACCTCACTGGTCCCTTCTCCGCGCTGGGCCGAAACCACCACGCCACCCTGGGCTACAACCAGGATCGCCAGGCGAACCAGTCGCGCAGCGTCAATGCGGCGCCCTTCTTTGGGGTGCCGATAAACGATCCAGACGTCGTTCCGGAACCCGACTTCGTGTTTACCAATGGCGCCGAAAACGAGACCACCCAGCGGGGTATCTACGGGCAGTTGCGCCTGTCCCTGACCGACCCACTGACGGTGGTGCTCGGCGGGCGCAGCAGCGACTTCGAATACCGCAGCCGTAGCGTCGCGCCCTCCACCCCGAGCGCCTGGAACGCCTCGCGCAAGGAAACCGGCGAGTTCACGCCCTATGGCGCGGTGATCTACGCCTTCACCGACAATCTCAACGGCTACGTCAGCTACTCGGACATATTCATTCCCCAGGCACAGCAAACGGTCGGCGGCACCAGCCTGGAACCGAGAATCGGCGCGCAATGGGAAACCGGCTTGAAGGCGTCGTTTCTCGACGGCGCGGTGGACGCCTCCGTTGCGCTGTTCCGCACCAAGGACACGAACCGGGCCATGAGCGACCTGAACAACCCAGGCTTCTTCGTTTCGGCTGGCGAGGTGCAAGTGGAAGGCTGGGAAATGGAAATCAGCGGCAAGCCCAGCGACAGCCTCAACCTCTCGATCGGCTACAGCTACCTGACCAGCCAGTACCTCGAGGACCGCTTCCTGCCCGGCGAAAAGTTCTCGCTCTACGAGCCACGCCACTCCCTGAAAACCTACGCCAAATATCGCCTGCTGGACGGCGGCCTCAAGGGCCTGTTCGTGGGGGGCGGCCTGCATGTCAGCAGCGGCACCGATGGCAGCAGCGACACCCCGCTACGCAGCCAGGGCGGTTATGCCCTGGCCAGTGCCCAGGTCGGTTATGAATTCAGTAGCAAGACCTCGGTGGCCCTGATGGGCAATAACCTCTTCGACCGCCATTACTACGCACGGGTCGGCAACTTCAATACTTACAACACCTATGGCGAACCGCGAAGTTTCGCGCTGGTGATGCGTACGGCGTTGTAGGGCGTGCGGGGGATCAAGGGGGTGGCTTGGTGTGGGTGCGCGGGGGCCAGCGCACCTCTGGCGCTGCCTTGCACGGAAGACTAGCTATTGGCTGCTATCGGCCAAAAGCGGACTCCAAGTATTCACCTTTCAACAGCGCGGTCACGTGCCAGTTGTTCGGAATTCCAGCCTCCTCCTAGAGCACGGTATGCTGCGATGCCTGCACGTGAGGATTCGATCTGGGCTTGGGCCCTAGCGTCCCTCGCGCGCAACAGGGTCTGGTCGGCGTTGAGCACGTCGATGAGGCTGGCGGCGCCGTTCTGATACGCGGTAAAGGACGACTGGCGGGCGCTTGCCAGGGAGGTTTCACCGGCCGTCAGTGTATCCGTCTGGGTCTCGCTGTTGACCAGTGCCGAGAAGGCATTCTCCACATCCTCACTGGCGCGCAGTACCGACTCACGGTAAGCCGCGAGGGCCTCGGCTTCCTGGCCCTTGGCTCCATCGATCTGGGCATTGATGCGCACGAAGTCGAACAGCCGCCAGCGCAGTCCCAGCACACCCGCCGATTGCGCGGCCCCAGCGTTGAACAGGTTGCCGCTTTGCGTGGTGGCACTGCCGAGTAGGGCGCTGAGTGAGAACTTCGGGTAATACTCGCTGATCGCCTCGCCGATGCGCGCATTGGCGGCGACCAGTCGGCGCTCAGCGGCGATCAAGTCCGGCCGGCGGCGCAGCAGGTCGGCGGGCGTGCCCGTCGCCGCGAGCTGCGGCGCACGTGGAATGGCCCGTGGGTGAGCGAGTTCGGCACGGTGGGTGCCCGGCGCGCTGCCGAGCATCACATCCATCACATTCATGGCTGCATCGAGGCCCGTCTGCAAGACCGGCACGCTGGCCCTGACTTGCGCGAGCTCGCCTTCGGTCTGTTGCACTTGGTAGTCGGCGGCCAGGCCGCGCTCGTTCAGCAGGCGAACCTTCTCCAGCAATGCCTGCTGGGTGTCGACCTGTCGCTCGGCAATCGCCAGGCGCGTCTGCAGGCCGCGGATGCTGGTATAGATGTCGGCAGTCTGCGCGGCGATCGCCAGCCGCGTGGCGACGACGCCGGCTTCTGACGCCTGGTACTCCGCCAGGGCGGCGTCCTTGCCACGGCCCAGGCCGCCAAATACATCCAGCTCCCAGCTCGCTTCGAGGTTTGCCTCGTAGCTATTACCATAGCGGTCGTAGCCGGGCGTGGCGTCCAGCACCCGGCCCAGGGGCGTTTCCACCGACTGATAAGCACGTGCAGCCTGGCCGTTGATTGCCCCGGAGGGAAGCAGCGCTGCATCGGCAGCGCCCAGGCCTGCGCGGGCTTGCAGAACGCGGGCCCGGGCCTGTGCGATGTCGAGGTTCTGCGCCAGGGCCTCGTCGACCAGTGCGCTCAACTGGACGTCGCCGAAGCCCTCCCACCAGCGGGCGAAACTGGCGGGTGTCGGCGCAACTCGCTGCTCTACGGCGGCCTGACCCTGGTAACGGTCGGCCAGAAGTGCGTCCGGGCGATGGTAATCCGGGCCGACAGCGCACCCCGCCGCCAGGCTGGTGCTGATCACGAGTGCAAGGGTGCGCATGGCTGGCATGGGAATCTCTTAGGCAAATGTGGTTTGTGACTATATTATATATTGGTCACTTGCTGTCAATCAGCTCACCGTGGAGTTAAGCTTTAGGCATGAACGAAGATATGAACAACTCGACCACACGTGGGCCGCAGGATCACGAGATCCGCGACCAGATCATCAACGCTGCGACCCAACATTTCGGCCACTACGGCTATGAGAAAACCACGGTTTCGGATCTTGCCAAGGCGATCGGTTTCTCCAAGGCCTACATCTACAAATTCTTCGATTCCAAGCAGGCGATCGGTGGGGTGATCTGCACCAATCGCCTGGCCATGATCATGGGCATCGTCGAAGCGGCGATGGCCGACGCGCCAAGTGCTTCTGAGAAGCTGAGGCGCCTGTTTCGCTCGATTTCAGAGGCTGGCAGCGATCTGTTCTTTCACGACCGCAAGCTCTACGACATCGCGGCGGTGGCCTCGCGCGACCAGTGGCCTTCGGTCAAGGCGCACGAGCTGCGCATTCGCGAGCTGATCCAGCAGATTCTCCTCGAGGGCCGTGAAGCGGGCGAATTCGAGCGCAAGACGCCGCTGGACGAAACCACCAATGCGATCTTTCTGATCCTGCGGCCCTACGTTAATTCCGCCCAGTTGCAGTACAACCTGGACGACGCCGCCGAGGCCGCCGCGCACCTGCCGGCGCTTATTTTGCGTAGCCTGGCTCCGTAGTTATGTCTGGTGACCATTGACAATATCGGTCACTAGTTTGAAAATGAGGTTCCTTATTTGCTCTCGAGTGATGGAACCCCATGCGCCTCATGCCCGCCGTATTTGCCGTTTGCCTGCTGCCTCTCGTATTGGTGGCGTGCGGCGACTCGTCTGCCCAGAAAGACCCCCGCAACAAGCCCCCGCTGGTTCGCGGGGCAGCGGTCGAACAGGCAGCCGGGGCCGCCCGTTCCTTCACTGGGGTGGTGGTCGCACGCACCCAGAGCGACCTTGGCTTTCGTGTGTCAGGCAAAGTGCTCGAGCGCTTGGTCGATACCGGCGAAACAGTCAGGCGTGGCCAGCCGTTGATGCGCCTCGACCCCGTCGACCTGCAGCTGCATGCGCGGGCGCAGCAGGAGGCCGTCGCGTCTGCCCGGGCGCGGGCCAAGCAGACGGCTGACGATGAGGTGCGTTACCGCGGGTTGGTCGCTGCCGGGGCGGTGTCGGCCTCGACCTACGATCAGATCAAGGCCGCCGCCGATTCCGCCAGGGCGCAGCTCAGCGCTGCCCAGGCCCAGGCCGATGTGGCGCGCAATGCCACGAGCTACGCGGCGCTGCTGGCCGACGCCGACGGGGTGGTGATGGACACCTTGGCCGAGCCCGGCCAGGTGGTCAGTGCCGGGCAGCCAGTGGTGCGCCTCGCGCGAGCAGGGCAGCGCGAAGCCATCGTGCACTTGCCCGAAACCCTGCGACCGGCGCCGGGCTCGACCGCCCAGGCTGCGCTGTATGGCAGCAGCGGCGCCTCGGTTGCGGCCAGGCTGCGACTGCTTTCCGAAGCCGCCGATGCCACCACGCGTACCTTTGAAGCCCGCTACGTACTCGACGGCGCGCTGGCCAATGCTCCACTTGGCGCCACCATCACCCTCGATATCGCCGCCGCGAACAGCGCGGCTCAGGTGCTGCAGGTACCCATCGCCGCGCTTTACGATCCGGGCACTGGTACGGGCGTGTGGGTGATTGCTGGCGAGCCGGCGAAAGTCGCCTGGCGCCCCGTTCAGGTAGTCGGTATCGGCGATGAGGCGGCGCGTGTCGCTGGCCAGCTCAATGCCGGCGAGCAGGTGGTGGCCCTCGGTGCCCACCTGCTACGTGATGGCGAGGAAGTGCGGCTTGCCCAGGTCGCTGTGCCTGTAGTCGCCGGGAGCCAGCCATGAGCGACGGGCGTTTCAACCTGTCCGCCCTGGCGGTGCGCGAGCGTTCCATCACGCTGTTTCTCATCCTGCTGATCGCTGTGGCCGGCACCCTGGCGTTCTTCCAGCTGGGCCGCGCGGAGGATCCGCCGTTCACCGTTAAGCAGATGACCGTCATCACCGCCTGGCCGGGCGCTACGGCTCAGGAAATGCAGGATCAGGTTGCCGAACCTCTGGAAAAGCGCATGCAGGAGCTGCGTTGGTACGACCGCAGCGAAACCTACACCCGCGCGGGCCTGGCGTTCACCATGGTGTCGTTGCTCGACAGTACGCCGCCTTCGCAGGTGCAGGAGGAGTTCTACCAAGCCCGCAAGAAGCTGGGTGATGAAGCCAAGACGTTGCCGGCCGGTGTCATCGGGCCAATGATCAACGACGAGTTCTCCGACGTGACTTTCGCGGTCTATGCCCTGAAGGCCAGGGGCGAGCCGCAGCGCCAACTGGTGCGCGATGCCGAGTCACTGCGTCAGCGCCTGCTGCATGTGCCGGGCGTGAAAAAGGTCAACATCATCGGTGAGCAGGCCGAGCGCATTTTCGTGTCCTTTTCCCATGACCGGCTGGCGACGCTGGGCGTGACTGCACAGGACATCTTCGCCGCACTCAACAGCCAGAACGCGCTGACCCCAGCCGGCTCGGTGGAAACCTCCGGCCCGCAAGTGGTGATGCGCCTGGATGGCGCGTTCGACACCCTGGCGAAGATCCGTGACACGCCGATGGCCGTGCAGGGGCGCACCCTGAAACTTGCCGATGTGGCGACCGTGGAGCGTGGCTACGAGGATCCCGCCACCTTTCTGGTGCGCAACGGTGGCGAGCCCGCGCTGCTGCTCGGCGTGGTGATGCGCGATGGCTGGAACGGCCTCGACCTCGGCGCGGCGCTGGATGCGGAAACGGCGAGCATCAATGACGCCATGCCGCTGGGCATGACGCTGGCCAAGGTCACCGACCAGGCGGTCAACATCAGCTCGTCCGTCGATGAGTTCATGGTCAAGTTCTTCGTCGCCCTGCTGGTGGTGATGCTGGTCTGCTTTATCAGCATGGGCTGGCGCGTGGGCGTGGTGGTCGCGGCCGCCGTACCATTGACCCTGGCCATCGTCTTCGTGGTGATGGCGGCAACCGGCAAGAATTTCGACCGCATTACCCTGGGTTCGCTGATCCTCGCCCTGGGCCTGCTGGTGGACGACGCCATCATCGCCATCGAAATGATGGTGGTGAAGATGGAGGAGGGCTACGACCGCTTCAAGGCCTCGGCCTACGCCTGGAGCCACACTGCAGCGCCGATGCTCTCCGGTACGCTGGTCACGGCCATCGGCTTCATGCCCAACGGCTTCGCGCAGTCCACGGCCGGCGAGTACACCAGCAACATGTTCTGGATCGTCGGTATTGCGTTGATCGCCTCCTGGGTTGTGGCCGTGGCGTTCACCCCCTATCTGGGCGTGAAGCTGTTGCCCGACATCAAGCAGGTCGAGGGTGGGCATGCAGCCATCTACGACACGCGTCATTACAACCGCTTCCGCAACCTGCTGGGCCGCGTCATCGCTTACAAATGGCTGGTGGCCGGGGTAGTCGTCGCCGCGTTCGTAGTGGCCATATTGGGCATGGGGCTGGTGAAGAAGCAGTTCTTCCCGACGTCCGACCGCCCGGAAGTGCTGGTCGAGCTGCAGATGCCCTACGGCACGTCCATCGAGCAGACCAACGCCACGGCCATCAAGGTCGAGTCGTGGCTGCGCGAGCAGGAAGAAGCCAAGATCGTCACCGCCTACATCGGCCAGGGCCCGCCACGCTTTTTCCTGGCCATGGCGCCGGAGTTGCCCGACCCTTCGTTTGCCAAGATCGTGGTGCTGACGGACAGTCAGGAGGCCCGTGAAGCGCTCAAGCTGCGCATCCGTGAAGCGGCCTCCGAAGGCCTGGCGCCCGAGGCCAAGGTGCGCGTCACCCAACTGGTGTTCGGCCCGTATTCACCGTACCCGGTGGCCTACCGGGTAATGGGGCCCGATGCCATGCAGCTGCGCGAAATCGCCAGCCGCGTGCAGTCCGTGTTGCAGGCCAGCCCGATGATGCGCACGGTGAACGCCGATTGGGGGCCGCTAGTACCCACGCTGCATTTCTCGCTGGATCAGGATCGTCTGCAGGCCGTTGGCCTGAGCTCCAACGCCGTGGCGCAGCAACTGCAGTTCCTGCTCAGCGGCGTGCCAATTACCTCGGTGCGCGAGGACATCCGCGCCGTGCGGGTGGTCGGTCGCGCGGCGGGGGATATTCGCCTCGACCCGGCGAAGATCGCAGGCTTCACCTTGGTTGGCTCGGCCGGCCAGCGCATTCCGCTGTCCCAGGTCGGCGAAGTGGATGTGCGCATGGAAGACCCGATCCTGCGCCGCCGCGACCGCACGCCGACCATCACCGTGCGCGGCGACATCGCCGAAGGGCTGCAGCCGCCGGACGTGTCCACGGCCGTGTGGAAAGACCTGCAACCGATCATCGAGGCGCTGCCGGCCGGCTACCGGATCGAGATGGCCGGCTCCATCGAGGAGTCCGGCAAGGCCAGCAAGGCGATCGCGCCGTTGCTGCCGATCATGATCGCCCTGACGCTGCTGATCATCATCCTGCAGGTGCGCTCGATCTCGGCCATGGTCATGGTGTTTCTCACCTCACCGCTGGGCCTGATTGGCGTGGTTCCGGTGCTGTTGCTATTCCAGCAGCCGTTCGGCATCAACGCCTTGGTCGGTTTGATCGCGCTGTCGGGGATCCTGATACGCAACACGCTGATCCTGATCGGGCAGATCCACCATAACGAGCGCGAAGGGCTCGACCCCTTCCAGGCCGTGGTCGAGGCCACCGTGCAGCGCGCTCGCCCGGTACTGCTGACCGCACTGGCGGCGATCCTCGCCTTCATTCCGCTCACGCACTCCGTGTTCTGGGGAACCCTGGCCTACACCCTGATCGGCGGCACCTTCGTGGGCACCATCATGACGCTGGTGTTCCTGCCGGCGATGTATGCCATCTGGTTCAGGATCCGCCCGAGCGACGAACCGAAGGACGCACACGCGTAATCCCCGGCAAGCAGTACTGGGCTGCTCGCCACCAACCTGGCTGAGAGGCTGCAATGATCAATTTCCAAAAGCACAAGCGCATCGTGGTAACCGGTGTCGGCCTCGTCGGCCCCCTGGGCTGTGGTACCGAGACGGCGTGGCAGCACTTGCTTGCCGGGCGCTCGGGCATCCGTACGCTGCCGGCAGCCATCAGCGACGGCACCGGGGTGACGGTCGGGGGGCAAGTGCCCTCGCTCGAGGAGGATGGTGTTGCCGGTTATCGACCCGAGCTCGTCATCGCGGCCAAGGAACGCAAGAAGATGGATCGCTTCATCGAATTCGCCCTGGTAGCCGCGCATGAGGCATTGCAGCAAGCGGGCTGGCGGCCTGGCACGGAGGAGGCGCGGCAGCGTACAGCGACGGTCATCGCATCGGGGGTGGGCGGGTTCGGCGCGATCGCCGATGCCGTACGCATTACCGACTCGCGCGGGCCACACCGGCTATCGCCGTTCACCGCGCCGTCGTTTCTCGCCAACATGGCAGCGGGGCACGTGTCGATCAGCCACGGCTTCAAGGGCCCGCTTGGCGCGCCGGTGACGGCTTGTGCGGCAAGTGTTCAGGCGATTGGCGATGCGGCTCGGCTGATTAGAAGCGGCGAGGCCGATATCGCCATCTGTGGTGGTACCGAGGCGGCTATCGATCGCGTCACCCTGGGCTGCTTCGCGGCTGCCCGCGCGCTGTCGACCGGCTTTGCCGGGCGGCCGCAGGAGGCGTCGCGCCCCTTCGACCGTGACCGCGACGGGTTCGTCATGGCCGAAGGTGCCGGGATGCTGGTGATCGAGTCACTCGAACATGCGCAGGTGCGCGGCGCAATGCCGCTGGCCGAGCTGGTGGGCTATGGCACCAGCGCCGATGCCTATCACCTTACCGCTGGCCCCGAAGATGGCAGCGGGGCGCGCCGCGCCATGCAACAGGCGCTACAGCAGGCAGGCCTGAAACCTGAAGAGGTGCAGCACATCAACGCCCATGCAACCTCAACCCAGGTTGGCGACAAGGGTGAGCTGGCAGCCATTCAGGCGCTGTTCGGCGCCCATGCAGGCGTCGCGATCAGCTCGACCAAATCCGCCACGGGCCATTTGCTGGGAGCCGCCGGCGGCCTCGAGGCGATCTTCACAGTGCTGGCGTTGCGTGACCAGATCGCGCCGCCGACCCTGAACCTCAACAACCGGGACGAAGCTGCGGCGGGGCTCGACCTGGTCGCGCTGAACGCCCGCCCGACGCCGATCACCCATGCGCTCTCCAATGGCTTCGGCTTTGGTGGGGTAAATGCCAGCGTGCTGTTTCGCCGCTGGGAAGGGGCGTGATGAAGGAGCAGCCCGGAACCGCGGCGAGTGGCGGCGTGGTGTCTCGGCGACTGACTGCATCTGGCCGAAAGCAGCTATCCACAAAGCCTCTGCTACCCGAACTTGCCTCCTCTGTCCCCCCACGCTAAAGTCCCCCCGTCACGGTAAATCCCGTGACCGGGTGTGGTAACCCGTGGGAATCAAGGCGCGAAGCGCCATTGCTCTGAAATAGCAGGCGTTTTTTTATGCCTGCCGTTTTCGTGCATCTATGGCGGGCCGTGTGAGGCGGGCTTCGGCCCGGCCGGTTCCCTTGGTTCCCGGTTTACCACCCTTGCACGGTCCGCCTCCATTCGTGTGGTAACGAGTGGGCGCGGCTCCTTAAGCGAACCAAGGAGCATAAGGAAAATGCACTATCCCCCTTTTACCCAAGGGCACCGCCCTGGGCTGCACGTCGTCTTGTCCGCTTCCATTCTGGAGGTGCTGCATGAGCCGATCTGAATCCGTCGTTATCCCCTTCCCTACACCGGCAAACCCACTGCTCAGCCATGTGGCCAATGATTATTCGGTGCTGGCCGCCGCCGAGTACCGGGCTGCGCTGCTGGCCAAGTTGCTCAGGCATATGCCGGAGCAGGAGCTGGCGGATATAAGCAACGCGATGCTCAGCGAACTGGTGGTGCTGTATCGCCAGGCCATCAACCAGGCGCAAGGGAGGGCCGGGCATGAGTGAACGCCAACAACACTTCGCCTACCTGCCGGCGCATGACGGGCACGGGGCGGCCACCTTCGGCTTGAGCGAGAACTGCCAAGCGGCTTCACCCATGGCGCCCAACAGGCCCAGGCCTGGCTGGACGACAGCAGCAGCGGCTGGCTATGGACGGGCTGCTGCTGGAGCGCCAGGAGTTACCGGCCGGTGCGCAGCGCCATGCCTTCGAGCTGGGCTTTCTCAGCCGTATTCACCAACGCCTGTGCTCGCCCCTGGGTGGTGGGCACCTGGCCAGGCGAACGGAGCTGCAGCTGTAAGCCGGCAAGCGGTGGGCTGTGATAGATAGCCCACCGCTTGGCGCTCGCTCGGGTATCGGCGCCGCCATCCAAGCGCTAGAGTGAGGCAGCTCTTTTCGCGAGGTGGATATGCCGCGTAACGTTCCGGGGCGCCGATGCGCCAGGCACAAGCCAGGCCACTGCAAAGGGGTACTGCTGGCCCTCTCGCTGTTGGCAACGGCCTTATATGGCGGGCTCTGCAGCGCCAATCCCTATGTACTGCACCTGGGCCAGGACGCGCCCTATAACTTTCTCGCCTATGCCAATGCCGATATGACGGGCGCCAGCCAGGCCTCTCGGGCCGTGGTGCTGGTGCATGGTGTGCGGCGCAATGCCGACGATTACTTTGAAACGGGCTTGCGGTTGTTGAGCAAGGCCGGCCTCGATGGCCACGATAACCTGCTGCTGTCGCTCAACTTTCTCACCGCCGAGGATCGCCGCACCGCGAAGGACATGCCCCTGTGGGCACGGGACAAATGGATGCATGGCACGGCCTCGGAGCAAGGCCGGTCGGGCATCGAGGCGTTCGCGGTGCTGGATGATGTGCTGGCGTAACTGGCGGATCGCAAGCGCTTTCCGGCGCTGGAGGAGGTGGTATTGATCGGCCATTCGGCCGGCGGCCAGCTGATGCAGCGTTACGCCGTACTGGGCCAGGGTGATGCACACCTGGCGAGCCAGGGCATTGCGGTGCGCTACGTGATTTCCAGCCCGTCTTCGTACGTGTATCTCGACGGCAACCGCGTGCAGGCGGGCACTGTCGGACCTGTCTCTGCTGCCGACTGCCCGGACTACAACCGCTACCGCTACGGCCTGGAGGCCGCACCGCCTTACCTGTCGCGCCAACACCTGAGCGCCGAGCAGCTATTTCGCCGCTACGCCGCGCGCGACGTGACCTTCATAGTCGGCGAGCACGACGACAACCCCGAGCACCGTGTGCTTGATCGTTCCTGCGCCGCCGCCCTGCAAGGCCCCAATCGGTTGCAACGCCAGCTCAACTACCTGCGCTACGAGGCCTTTCTCTCGCGACAGTGGGGCGTGGCCGTCCATCACCCGCAGATCACCGTCGCCGGTGTGGGCCACGATGCGGCCAGGCTGCTCACGCGGGGTGTCGTCGTCGAGGGGTTGTTTCCCAGGCATTAGCGCGTAGGGCGAACCGGAACGCCGGCCCTGTTACAAGCACGCCGGCCATGGCTTAGCAGCCGCCTCGCCTTCTGGCCGCCCTGCTCACCGGGCAGTGACCGAATGGCTGCAGGCAGCCCGTCGACAGCTCAAGGTCGCTTGCTGGCGGTCCTTGAACAAGCCGACGGGATCAGACGCGAACGCTTGGCCGAGGGCTGCACTATCGGTCGACAATGCTCCAGCCGGTGTCACTCCTTGGTCAGGTCAACCAATGGTGTCTGCCGCACCTCGGTCTCCCGCCCATCCTGAATATCGCTCACCTGCTTCAAGGCCTTGTCCACCGCCGCCTTATCCGCCAACAGGCTGTAGCTTATGCGGAACTGCTTGTGCTCCTTTGGCCCGATTGTCGGTACCAGGTTCAGCGGCCGCTGATAACGGCGGTTGTAGGAAAAACTCGTCCCCGGCTCCAGCCCCGTGACGTAGCCCTGGCCTTGGGTATCGGTGTTTTTCCATAGCGAAAACACGGGCAGTGTCTGGGTATTGAAGCCGACCGAAACGCCCAGGCTGCCGGCCTTGTTATGCAATACGGTCAAGGTATCGCCCTTGGTATCGGCATAGGGCACCACGTTGTAGACGGTTTCGTCGTAGTCCCTGGTCGGTGCGCGGTAGGTTTGCCAGTCGGGCAGATCGCCCTTGGCCTTGTCGTTGAACGGTGACACCTGCTTGACCGGCGCGGCGAAACGAGCGCCCTGCTCCAGGAACGGGGTGCTGAAGTTGCTGTGATACAGCGCCTGGTATTCCTTGGAATAGTCGCCGTTGTTGGTCAGGGTGTCGTTGAGCGTGAACGCGACGCTGCCGGGTTCGGTGACCAGTTCGGTCGCGACCGAGAAGTCGACCTTCTTGAACGCCTGCTCTTTCAGCTCGCCGCGCAGGGTGATGGCGTAGGGTGGTTTTTCATCGATATGCAGGGTGACTTTGCTCGCCGGAATGTTGGCGGCTCGACCGTGCAGGGTCAGCAGTTCGCCGTTGTCCACGCCGGGGTGGCCGACCCATTCGTATCCGCAGCGGGTGACCAGTTCATTGAACCCTTCCAACCAGCCCAAGCCACCGCGGCCATTGAGTTCGATGAAGGCCGGGTTGACCACTTCCTTGACCGGAGAATCCCAGCCCATGCGCACATCGCCGACCGAGGCCTGCAAGACGTTCATTCCGCGAGTCGGCACCACCGAAAGCTTCATCGTGCCGTTATCGATGTCGACGATGCTGACGCCCTCCTGCCGCCCGCCGTGCAAGGTGCGCAGGGTAACGCTGAAGGGTTTGTCGGTTTTTATGCCGAGTTGCTGGCTGGTGATCTGCCAGCTCTGGGCGGCCTTGTCGGTGTCGAGTAGAACGTAATCCCAGGCCATGGCGTGGGAGGCGGCGGACAATGCGCTGAGGGCAACGAAGAATTTGAGCGGAGTCATGGCGGCGGCCTTTCTTGAAGTTGTGGCTTTTTTATAAACGTGATGAAACGTTTCAGCAAGCTAAAAAGTCGTCCTCCTCCGAGTAGGTTGGCAGCGAGCGCAGATCACACGCGATAACGTCGCCAACGGCTCTGGCTGCCATCCACAACAAGTTCCTATCGGCCAAAGGCAGCGGGTATGCCGGAGGGTGGCCCGGAACTCCAGCCGCTCGTAGCGCCAGCGAACAGACCGCCGAACCAGGCAAAGGCGCTTCGCGACCGGAACCCCGCCCGGTACGCTTTGCATTTCTAGATCGGGTGATGGCCGCAAGCTTGTAATCGGCCTCTTGCGGCGAACAACAAGGTGAGGAAACACAGGCCCGCCACACCCAGGAAGGTCATGGAAAAGGCTTTGCCGATAACTGTGGCAGAGTTGTCGGCCAGGGTTGTGCCATCCAGCAACCAGGCGAACACCAATGGCAGCGCGGTGGCGCCCGCCAGCAAACCGAGATTGCGCGATAGGCCCAGCAACCCCGAGAGCACGCCGCGGTTCGCCTCAGCGGCCTGGTTCATTAACGCGGTGTTGTTGGCAGCCAGGAACAGCTGAAAGCCTGGGGTCATCAACAGCATCGCCGTCAGGTAACCCGGCACCCCGATAAGCCCCGGCAACACCGCAAAGCCACACAGCCCCACGGCAGCCAATAGCAGGCCCGCGAGCAGCACACGGTCGGTTCCGAAGCGATCGGTGAGCCGGCCAGCGGGTGCGCCGGATAGCGCTGCGGCAACCGGCCCGGCGGCCATAACCAACCCCATCCCCACCTCGCTCAAGCCCAAACCGAAGGACAGAAACAGCGGCCCGACCACAAGCGTGGACATCATGATGCTGGCGACCAGCAGGTTCATACAAAGCGGTGCGACGATAGCGCGCTCGCGAAACAGTGCCACCGGGATCAGCGGATGTTCCGCGCACCGTTCGCTGCGGATGAACAGCAGGCCTGCCACCAGCCCCGGTATCAGCAATGCCCAGGGTTGAACGGCAATGCCCGCCTGGCTGCCGGTGGCCGCCAGCGCAATGCCCAATAGTGCAGCGCATAGCCAGGCGCAGCCGGCCCAGTCGATACGGGCAGAGGCCGCCGCCGCTGGGGTTTTGCCGACACCTGCGCAGGCCAGCACCAGCAGGCCGGCGCCGCACAACGCCAACAGCACGAACATGGAGCGCCAGCCGAACTGGCCGATCAGCAAGCCGCCAACCGATGGCCCCAGTGCGGTGCCGATGGCCGACATGCTGCCCAGCAGGCCCATCGCGGCGCCCAGGCGCGCCTTGGCGATCAGACTTTTGGCGATCGACATCGGTAGCGCCATAAGCACGGCCGCTCCCAGCCCCTGCAGCGCACGAGCGGCGATAAGCCAACCCAGGCTCGGCGCAATGGCGCCGCAGACACTGGCCAGGGTGAACAGCGCGATGCCGGCGAGCAATACGCGGCGATTGCCATACAGATCCCCCAGGCGCCCGGCCACCACGATGGCTACCGTCACGGAGAGCAGGTAGGCCAGCACCACCCATTGCACCGCTGGCACACCTGCCGAGAACACCGTTGCCAGGTGCGGCAGCGCAACCGTCACGATGCTGGTGGCCAGCGATGCCAACAGGATGGCGCCCGCCAGTGCCGCGAGCGTGGGCACCTTGGCTGCGAGGGATGCTTGCGGTTTCATGGGTGAAGTCTGCCTGTCGAGGTCCGGATGACCTACTATGCAACTTCAAGTCAACTTGAGGTCAACAATGAAACTCGTCGACATCGGGGCGCTCTCGAAAACCAGCGGGCTGGCAACGTCCACGCTGCGCTACTACGAAGAAGTGGGCCTGATCCAACCAGTTTGCCGGAACGGATTACGCCGCCAATACAGTGAGGAGACGATCGTGCAGCTGGCCCTGATCAGCCTGGGCAAGGCCGCAGGGTTTTCGCTGGAAGAGATAGGCGGCATGTTCGACGAGGATCGAAGCGCCGCCCTGCCGCGGCCCAGGTTGCTGCAACGCGCCGATGAGCTCGACCGCCAGATTCTGCGCATGACCACCATGAGCCGCCTGCTCAGGCACGTGGCCGAATGCCCGGCGCCGTCGCATATGGATTGTCCGCGCTTTCGCAAGCTGCTGCGTGTGGTCTGCCCTTCGCTGCCGGAGGCCAAGGCAACACCTCGCAGCGGCAGAGCTGGAGACGCTTAACGCCGGCGTGGGCAGCGCCAGGGCGAACCGGAACGCTGGCCGCCCGTAACGCCAGTGAACAGTCCGCCTATCAATACAAACGGCATACTGCTTTGCCATTACGCGCTCAAGCGACCGGCCATTCGCTGCCAAAGGGGCCGCCCTGCTCGCCCGAGGTTGCACCTGCAAAGGCGGCGCCTTCGATGTGGTACAGGGTCGGCTCTCCCGAGAAGCACGGCTCCAGGGCCTGCATGAACAGCTGGTGGTCGTCACTCACTTCGAAGCGCTGCGTGTGATCCTCCAGGGACTGCCAGCGCACGATCAGGTTGAAGTGCAGCGGGTTTTCGATGCCTTGCGCGAGCAGGTGGCCGCCGTAGCCCTGGGCCCGGCAGAGCAATGGCACCACCTCGGCGAATGCCCGCCTGAAGCGTTCGAGGTGTCGCTCGTGGATGGGCAGCAGCGCGATTTCATAAACCATGGGGCACCTCCTCAGCGTGGGTTCGACGGTTGGGTGTGGGTGTCGGGGCGCGCCTCTGGCACCACGGCAATGGCGATCTTGCCACGCAGGCCGTTGTTGGGCGTTTCCAGCAGCGCATGGGCCAGCGGAATATCGGCCAGCGAGTACACCGCACCGAGGTGCGGCCGCAGTTGGCCGCGCTCGATCAAGGCGCTCAGCTCATTGAGCTTGCCGCGGTTCTGCCGGGTGAACACGAAGTGGTAGCTGGCGTTCTTGCCCCAGGCCTGCAGGAGGTTCTGTGGTAGGGCGATGTCGACGATCGATACCACCCGGCCGAGTTGGGCGAGTACGTCGGGGCTGCGCGCCAGGGTGTCGCCGCCGATGGTGTCGAACACCACGTCGACGCCCTGCCCGCCTGTTTCCCGCAGGATGGCCTGGGCGTAATCCTCCTGCGCGTAGTCGATCACCACATCGGCACCCAGGCTGCGGGCGAATTCGAAGTTGGCCTCACGTACGGTGGTGAACACCTTGGCGCCCATGGCCTTGGCCAGCTGGATCGCCACATGGCCGACGCCACCCGCCCCACCGTGGATCAGCACGCTCTCGCCCACCCTGAGCGCCGCGCGCACCACCAGAGCTTCCCATGCGGTGCCGCCAACCAGGGTGAGGCTGGCCGCCTCGAGATGGCTCAGCGAGGACGGCTTGCTGCCGACGATGCGTTCGTCAGCCACGTGGTACTCGGCATAGCTGCCAGGGCCCTCGAAGATCTGTGGCGTGTACCAGACTTCATCGCCAGGCGCGAAGCCCGTCACGCCCGGCCCGACCGCTTCGACGACACCGGACACGTCATGCCCGGTAATCGCGGGTAGTGGCACCAGGTCGGGGTAGTCGCCGCGGCGTACCTGATAATCCAGCGGGTTGACGGACGTGGCATGTACCCGTACCAACACCTGCCCCGCTTGCGGCACGGGCTTGGGCACGTTGACCAACTGGAATGCTTGCGGGCCGCCAAAGGCGTTGAGTATCTGCGCTTTCATTGTTGATTCCTCGCTTCTGGAAAAAGGGATATCGAGATTTTTCGATATGTGAACACAAAAAATTTACGGCGATTTCGCTACGCGCTCAGTCCAGGCAAGCCCTCGCTTCGGTAAAAAGGAATATCGGGATTTGCCGATATTCAGGAATAAAGAAAAACTACAGTTCCTTGCCTATCAGTTCGGCCAGCGCGCTGATGGCTTTCTCGTTGCGCTTGTAATAGGTCCACTGCCCGATGCGCCTGACTTCCACCAGGCCCGCTCGCTGCAGCGTCGCCAGGTAGTCGGACACCGTCGACTGCGACAGCCCCACCCCTTCCTGAATGCTGCTCACGCACACCCCCACCGTATGAACGTCGCCTTCATCCTGTGGCGGGAAGTTCTTCGCGGGATCCTTCAGGCCCTTGAGAATCTCAAGGCGCGTGCGATTGGAGAGTGCTTTGAATACGTCGATCAAGTCCATGGCGCGATAATATCGAGATTTACCGATATGTCAATCCAGGGAATGTTCTGACGACTGCCGTCGGTCTGATGCGACACACGCCTTGCCACAAACGCAAAGGGCCACGGTTCATCTCGAACCGTGGCCCCTACCCTGTTCACAGCAGCGCCTAGGGTGGATCGGAACGCCGGCCGCTCGTAGTGCCAGCGAACAGTCCACCTGCCAAGACTGCTTCGCGAACGGAACGCCGCCAGGTACGCCCTAGCAGCCTTAGAGCCTGTTCAAAGTCTCGCGAGCTAGAGCAATGCAAGGCGAAAACAGGCGAGGACGCGGAGTTTACGAGCTGTAAATGAGCAGCCCGACTAGGCTGGCAATCCAGCCTGTTTTTAACGCCGCAGTGCCGATGCGCAGCAGACTTTGGACAGGTTCTTACACCCGAATCAACGGCATACCGCCAGCGCCACCGCCCTGGCTCGCCAGGCAAACCCCAGCACCATCAAAAGCCCCAGCGCTGCCATCGCCGCGCCGGCCAGGGAGATCGCCGGGTAGCCGAGCCCCGCGCTGATCACCGCGCCGCCCAGGGCCGCACCAACGGCATTGCCGAGGTTGAAAGCACCTATATTCACTGCCGAGGCCAGGTTGGGGGCGTCCTTGGCGGCTTCCATCACGCGCATCTGCAGCGGCGGCACGATGGCGAAGCTGGCGATGCCCCAGATGAGGATGGCCACGGCGGCCGGCAGCGGCCAGCGCATCAGCACGGTGAAGGCCAGCAGCACCAGGATCAGCGCACTGAGCGAAGCGATCAGGGTGCGGTCAATGGAGCGATCCGCCGCCTTGCCGCCCCACATGTTGCCCAGGGTCAGGCCCACACCGTAGAGCACCAGCATGGCGGTGATAAAGCCGGTGGAGGCATGGGTCTGGGTGCTGAGGATCGGCGCGATATAGGTGAACACGGTGAACATCGCACTGGAGCCGACCACGGTCAGGGCCAGCGCGGCGAGCACCGGGCCACGGCCCAGAACGCGGATTTCGGCGAGCGCGCCGTCGCCTTTCGGCAACTCGACGTTGGGCAAGGCGAACCACAGCGCGAGCATGGTGATCACGCCCAGGCCGGCAATGCCCCAGAACGCCGTGCGCCAGCCGAGCAGTTCACCGAACCAGGCGGCCAGCGGCACGCCGCCGATGGTCGCCAGGGTCAGGCCCATGAACATCGCCGCCACCGCGCCGGCCCGTTTGTCCGGGGCGACCAGGCTGGCGGCGACCACCGAGCCGACGCCGAAGAAGGCGCCATGGTTGAGCGAGGTGACCACCCGGGCGATCAGCAGGCTGGTGTAGTCGGTGGCCAGGGCGGACATCAGGTTGCCGAGGGTGAAGATGGCCATCAGCCCGATCAGCAGGTAGCGCCGAGGAATCCTGCCGGTGGTCAGAGTCATCAGCGGCGCGCCGATCAGCACACCGATGGCATAGGCGCTGACCAGCAGGCCGGCAGCGGGAATCGACACGCCAAGGTCACTGGCGATGCCGGGCAACATGCCCATGGGGGCGAACTCGGTAACGCCGATGCCGAAGGCACCGATGGCGAGCGCGACGAGGGGTGGATTGATACGCATGAGAGGCTCCTTATCTATGCCGCAAATGCTACGATCCCCATCCCATGGGCGGTAGACCGCTTTTCTGGCAAACACCTTTGCTACAGAGGCACAAATGGACGTAGGCGGCCGATCAGGCGAGATGGAAGTGCTGGTGCGCGTGGCGCAGGAAGGCAGCCTGTCGGCGGCGGCGCGCACCCTGGGCATGACGCCCTCGGCGGTCAGCCGCATCATTGCCCGCACCGAGCAGCGCCTGGGCACCCGCCTGCTGCTGCGCACCACCCGGGCGATCACCTTCACGGCCGAAGGCGAGGCGTACCTGCGCGGCGCCCGGCGCATCCTCGCCGACCTGGCGGAGGTCGAGGACGCCATCGCCGACCAGAGCGTGCCCAAGGGCCGTATTCGCGTCAGCGCCGCGCTCGGTCACGGCCGGCTGGCCATCGTGCCGCTGGTGGCGGCCTTCAGCGCGCGCTACCCGAACATCGTCGTCGACCTGACCCTGGGCGATGAGGTGGTGGATATTCTTGGCGGCCAGGCCGACGTGGCGGTGCGTTTCGGCCCGCTGCCGGACAGCCCGCTGACCGCCCGCAAGGTCGGCGAAACCGGCCAGATCGTGGTGGCCTCACCCGACTACCTGGCGCGCCACGGCACGCCCCAGGCGCCGGAGGACCTACTGCAGCACAACTGCCTGCGCTTCAACTTCCGCCGCGCCGAGCCCAACTGGCCCTTCGTGCGCGACGGCGAGGTGTTCTCCCTGAAGGTGTGCGGCAACATCGAATGCAGCAGCGGCGAAGCCCTGGCGCAACTGGCCCGGGTTGGCGCCGGCATCGCCCGCATCGGCGCCTTCACGGTCAACGAGGACATCGGGCGCGGTGACCTGGTGCAGCTGCTCGAAGCCTACAACCCCGGCGAACGGGAACCGATTCATGCGGTATTCGTCGGCGGCCCGACGATGCCGGCGCGGGTACGGCTGTTCGTGGATTTTCTGATCGAGCATCACCGGCTGTAGGGAATTTTGCCCCTACCCAACTGCCCGCTGCTCAGGCTGCGCGTGAAAATGCTTGCGGAGCGCTCGGCGTCCGCTGCGGGCGGGCGCGGAGCACGCTGGCCTGAGGCCCATGCCGGAGCGTGGGAGCGAGACTGTCCCCGGGCAAATGCGCCAAGCGTCGCCTCACACGGGGCACTCCGTCAGGGCGGCGCCGCCGACCTTAACGAAAAGCCTCGGGCAGCCGATAGAAAGGGATTGGCGCAACGCCAGAATCGATTGCAATGAGTTGAAGGTAGTCATCAATGCCAGAGGATGTCGGCGGTATGCGCAGCCATACCGAAATGACGCGAAAGTTCGCAGCCGGGTTTGCCTTGCTGATGGCGAGCCTGCTCGCAATTGCCTGTGCTGCGCTGATTGCCATCGCTTATCAGAAAAACCTCGCCCAGGTCGAACATGACGAACTGGCACTCGCGCAATCGCTGGGGGCCATCAAACGCTCGCTGCACACCACGGTGATGGACTATGCCTTCTGGGACGACGCCTATGCCAAGGTCGGCAGCGGTCAGGTCGATATCGACTGGGCCTATGGGCGAGACAACATGGGCGAGTCGCTTTATTCGAGCTTTTCGATCGATGGCGCGTTCATCATCGACCCCGCGCAAGCAACCCTCTACTCGGTGATCAAGGGCGAGCTGAGTTCGCGGAGCGCCGCCGATTTCATTTCCGCCGACTTCGCGCCGCTGGTTGAGGCGGCCCGGCAACAGGCTGGTGGGGGCCAGGCGGCTTTCGGCTACTACCCGGTCGGTGATGCAATTGCCGGGGCCTACGCGGCGGCGATCAAATCCGAGGGGATGAGCGATCCGAAATCGCTGTCCGCCACCTCCGTCATGCTGTTCGTGGACATCCTCGACATCCAGGCGCTCGGCCTCAACGCCAACCTGGCTGACCTGCGGGCGGTCAGCCATCCGCCCGGCGACCACCCCTATTTCAAGCTGGAGCCGGCATTCGGCTCGACCTACGTCCTGACGTGGACGCCGGCCCGGCCCGGCGATGCGTTTCTTACCGCATTGCTGCCCTTGCTGGTGCTCATCGCCATTGTATTTGCCCTGGCGATGCGGGCACTGCAGCGCCGCATGCTGAAGGCCTCTGCACTGTTCGATGCCAGTCAGGAGGCCCTGCGTGTCAGTGAGGAGCGCTTTCGCTCGGTTGCCGAATCGACCTCCGACTGGATCTGGGAGACCGATCAGCAAGGGCGCCTCACCTTCATTTCCGAGCGGTTCACGGCCATGACCGGCCTGCCCGTCAGCGCCTGGCAAGGCCGGCATCTGCATGAACTCCTCGGCCTGCCGCCGCACAGCTTCCTCGCCCAGGCCCAGGCCTCCTCGCAAGCGAGCCTGCCGCGGCGCCCAATCGAATGTTCCTATGCTGATGCGCAGGGCGTCTCACGGCACTGCACGCTGTCCATCGGCATGGTTGCGGAAGGTACCAAACACCTGGGCTACCAGGGCACGGTGACCGACATCACCGAAGAGGTCGAAGCCAAGCGCCAGATCAGTCACCTGTCCCACCATGATGCGCTGACCGGCCTGCCCAATCGCCGTTATCTGCAAGCGCACCTGCAGAGCAAACTGGAGAACCCACAAGGCCGGGTGTTTCTGTTGAGCCTGGACCTGGATCGCTTCAAGCCGGTGAACGATACCCTCGGCCATTCGATTGGTGACGAAGTGCTCTCCGAGGTGGCACAGCGGCTCAAGCAGTGCGTGCGCGACGACGATATGGTGGCCCGGCTCGGCGGCGACGAATTCGTGCTGGTGATCGATGACCCGCTGCAGCGGGTCGAACTGGAACCGCTGTGCGCGCGCATCTGCGACTCCATTGGCAAGGTGTTCGTCAGCGGCGAGCATGAGCTGCTGCTGGGCGCCAGCATCGGCGTGGCCATCGCGCCGCAGGATGCCGTGCAGGCCAGCGAACTGTTGCGTTACGCCGATATCGCGCTCTACGAAGCCAAGGCCGCCGGCAGAAGTACCTGGCAGTTCTACGCCAGTGAAATGAACGAGCGCATCGTCAATCGCCGCAAGATCGAAACCGATCTGCGCAATGCCCTACGTGGCGGCGAGCTGTTTCTGCAATACCAGCCTCGCTACACCATCAGCCGGCAGACAGTATCCGGCGCCGAGGCCCTGGTGCGCTGGCAGCACCCGACACGGGGCTTGCTGATGCCGGACAGTTTCATCGCCATCGCCGAAGAGACCGGCCTGATCATTGCGCTCAGCGACTGGGTGCTGCACAACGCCTGCACGGCGGCAAGCCAATGGCCCGACGACCTTCAGGTGTCGGTCAACCTGTCGCCGGTGGAATTCCAGCGAGGCGACCTGGTGGCGCGCGTGCGCCATGCGCTGGAGGCGACGCAGCTGGCCCCTGGCCGCCTGGAACTGGAAATCACCGAAACCGTAATGCTCAAGGACTCCGTAGCCGCCCTGCAGATCATGCTGCAGCTCAAACGCCTGGGGGTTCGCTTGTCCATGGATGACTTCGGCACCGGTTATTCGGCGCTCAGCTACCTGCGCACCTACCCCTTCGACGCGATCAAGATAGACCGCAGCTTCATCGCGGACCTGCAGGGCGACGCCAAGACCACCGCCGTTGCCATCATCGAGTCGATCATCGGCCTGGGCCGTGCCCTGTCAATGACCGTGACGGCAGAAGGCGTGGAGAGCGCCAGCCAGTTGAGCGACCTGGCCCGCATTCACTGTGACGAGGCCCAGGGCTACTACCTCGGCCGCCCACATTCGCTGGAACAATTCGAGCGCTTGATAACCTCCGCCTCCCTCGCGCGCCCCTAGCAGCCGAGCGTCGAGTGGCCCATGGGGACATCGCTGCGCGGCGACCTACTCAGCGATTCAGGCCCCACGCGAACAGCAGGTACAGCCCAAAAGCCACCACCGGCAGCAGGTGCCAGAAGTTGGAGAGCCACGGCGCCGAGCTGAGGTAACCGACCACCAGCAAGCCGGCGGTGGCCAACGAGAGGCCGGGAAGCAGCAGCATCAGGCTCGACAGCAGACGATCCTGCAAAGGTGTCAGTTCGCTGTTATTGGCGATGGCGGCGGCGGAGAACACCACGATCAAGCCTTGCAGGCCTGCGAAGAACAGCTGGGCGAATACGCCGATGATCAATGCCGGAAGAGACATGGGCTGGATTCCTTTCATTCACCGAGTTGCAGGTTGGCCAGCAGCTTGCCGGTGAGCCCATGCAACTGCTGTTTTTCCTCGTCACTGAGGGCGGCCAGAACACGCTGCAGGTTAGCAACGTGGGCGGTGAGCATGCTGTCGATCAGTTCAAAGCCCGCCGGTGTCAGCGCCACGAGGATGCCGCGGCGGTCGGACGGATGCTTGCGCCGTTCGATCAGCCCGGCTTTCTCCAGGCGGTCGATGCGGCTGGTCATGCCACCGGAGGAAATCATCGCGCTTTCGTACAGGGCAGTGGGCATCAGCGCATAGGGTTCGCCAGCGCGGCGCAGGGTGGCCAGCAAGTCGAACTCGCCGGCCTGCAGGCCATGGCTGGCGAAGAACGGCGACAGGTGATCACGACTGATCACCTGGCTCAATTCGCCCAGCCTGCCGATCACCGCCATGGCGAAGCCGTCCAGATCCGGGCGTTGCTCACGCCACTGTTCAGCGGCCAGTTGTGCTCGATCCTGCATGTCGCCCTCGATTTACCTTGCTATCAAGATACTTTTCAAAAAGAATGTTTGTATCTTATCGTAGATCGGCTTTGGAGACAGGTATGAGACAGCCCCTGCAGCGCCCCTATCTGGCGCTGTTCCTGTTGCTGGCGATCGGCGCCCTGATGGGCCTGACCAGCAACCTGGTGAAACTCGCCGGCCAGCAAGGCTGGCAGCCCTTGGCCTTCCTGCTGTGGAGCCTGCTCGGCGGCGGCCTGGCGCTGCTGGTACTAGTACGTCTGCGTGGCGAGCGCACGGGCATAACGCCGCCCTTGTTGCGCTACTACCTGATTGCCGGGCTGATCAGCATCGCCCTGCCCAATGGCCTTCTGTTCAGCTCCATCGGCCATGTCGGTGCCGGCTTCGCGTCGATGTGCCTGGCCTTCCCACCGCTGTTCACCTACCTAATGGCCCTGGCCCTGCGCATGGAGCCGCTGAGCCGCATTCGCCTGCTGGGCATTGGCATCGGCCTGGTCGGCAGCGTGCTGCTGGCCCTGGGCAAGCTGCAGGATGGCGACGCCCCTCGACTGTGGGTGCTGGCCGCACTGTCGATCCCGCTGTTCCTGGCCATGGGCAATATCTACCGCTCGCGCTACTGGCCGAGCGGTGCCAGCCCATTGTCCCTGGCGCCAGGCATGCTGCTGGGCGGCGCCCTGCTTTTGTTGCCCATGGGCCTGCTGGGCGCCGACCTGGCGCCGCAGCTGGGCAGCCAGGCCGCCATACTTCTGCTGCTGGTGCAGATGGCGCTGTTCGCCATCGTCTATGCGCTGTTCTTCGTGCTGCAGAAGCTCGCCGGCGCGGTATTCCTCAGCCAGATCGGCTCGGTGGCCGCCGTGCTCGGCGCCGCCATGGCCATCGGCCTGCTGGGTGAACAGGGTAGCCTGTCGATGCTGCTGGCCGGGCTGTGCATCGTCAGCGGTGTGCTGCTGGTGGCCTGGCGCGGCGCCCAGGAGAAGGCGCAATGAAACGCCAGACCCTGTTGCTGCTGGCGATCATCTTGCTGGGCCTGAACCTGCGCCCGGTGCTCGCGGCGGTGGGCCCGCTGCTCGACCGCATCCAGCTGGACACCCACCTGGGGCACGTGGGCGCCAGCCTGCTGACCAGCCTGCCGATCGTGATCATGGGCCTCGGCGCCCTGGCGGCCACCTTTCTACGCGGGCGCTTCGGCGAGCGACGCGGTATCTGGCTCGGCACCCTGCTGATAGCCCTCGCCTGCCTGGCCCGTGGCCTGGTGCCCAGTGCCACGCCGTTGCTGATCAGTGCCCTGCTGGCAGGCGCCGGTATCGCCTTCGTGCAAGCGTTGCTACCGGGGTTGATCAAGGCACGCTTCAGCCACGATGCGGGTCGGCTGATCGGCTTCTACAGCTGCGCGATCATGGGCGGCGCCGCCTTCGGTGCTGCGCTGACGCCCTGGCTGGCGCAGTGGCTGGGCTGGTCGTGGGCACTGGCCACCTGGGCTCTGCCGGCCATCATCGCCTGCCTGCTGTGGAAGCGCGCCGCGCCGGCGGACGAGCCGACCACAAGCGGCTCGGCGGCACCGCTCAACCCCTGGCGCTCGCCACGCGCCTGGCTGCTGATGGCCTTTTTCGGCGTCGGCACCGCCGGTTATACGCTGGTGCTGGCTTGGCTGCCGCCCTACTACACCTCGCTGGGCTGGAGCGCCGAGTCCAGCGGCCTGCTGCTGGCCGCCCTGACCCTCTGCGAAGTAACCGCCGGCCTGCTGGCCTCGAGCCTGCTGGCGCGCTGCCCGGATCGCCGGGTGCTCTTGAGTTTCGTGCTGGTGTGTCTGCTGCTCGGGCTGATCGCCCTGGTGCTTGCGCCGCTGACGCTGGTGGTGCCGATCTGCGTGCTGATCGGCATCGGTATCGGCGCCCTGTTTCCGCTATCGCTGGTGGTGGCGCAGGATCACCTCGACGACCCACGCCAGACCGGTGACCTGCTGGCCTTCGTGCAGGGCGGCGGCTACCTGATCGCCGCCACCTCGCCGCTGCTCGCCGGCCTGCTGCGCCAGTACACCAACAACCTGCGCCTAAGCTGGCTGATGATGGCCGCCGCCACGCTGGTGCTGATGCTCATGGCAAAGCGCTTCAAACCGGGCAGCGGGCATTTCCATACCCGCTGAGGGCGTAGGGCGGACTCAGTCATGTAGGGCGGCCCGAGACGCCGGCCGCTCGTAGCGTCAGCGAACAGTCCGCCATGCCGACGCGCGGCGTACTGCTGCGCGAAGGGAACGCCGCTCGGAACGCCCTACGTCGCGGTGAGGTTAATGTGCTTCGCGCAGGTAGGCGACCACCGCGGCCTCGTCGCCAGCGAAGACGATGCGCTCGGCCTTGCTGTCGCGCTGGTAGGCGTACATGGGGTCGTAGTATTCACGCAGCAGCCCGGCGATCCAGTCGCGGTGAAAGCCTACGGCGCCGCTACGCTGCTGGGCGCCGAGGGCGTCGACCATGATTGCCCGCAGGCGCTGGTGGCGCTCGCCGCCCAGGCGTTTGTGGATGTTGTCCAGGCTCTGCAGCAGGCGCGCGGCGAACAGGTCGAAGCCGCGCTCCTCGCCATTGACGGCGATGAATTCGGCGCACAGGTCGATCACATAGTCACGCAGGATGCGCTCCACACGCCCCTCGAAGCTGTCTTCGAGCCACACCAGCGGGTAGGTCTGCATGCCCTGATGCAGCGACAGCGGCACGTTGCAGCTGCCGACGATGCGCCCTTCGTCTTCGAGCACGAAGCGCTCGATGCCCGCCGCACGCTTGCGCAGAATGTCCACGGCCAGGGCGTTCTCGAAATCGATCTGCGCCGGCTGGCCGGTGGCGCGCTTGCCGAAACTGGAGCCGCGGTGGTTGGCATGGCCTTCCAGGTCCAGGCCATCGGGCAGCTGGGCCAGCACATCGGTCTTGCCGGTGCCGGTCATGCCGCCGACCACCACGAAGCGGCACTGCGCTACGGCTTCTTCGAGGGTATCGAGCAGAAAGGTACGCATCGCCTTGTAGCCGCCGGTGATGCGCGGGTAGTCGATGCCCGCTTCGCGCAGCCACTGCTGGACGATCTGCGAGCGCAGGCCGCCGCGAAAGCAGTACAGGTAGCCATCTGGGTTGGCGCGGGCGAAGGCCGCCCAGGCCGCGACCCGATGGGCCTTGATCTCGCCACCGACCAGCTGGTGACCCAGTTTGATGGCCGCCTCCTGGCCGTGTTGCTTGTAGCAGGTGCCGACCTTCTGGCGTTCCAGGTCGGTCATCAGCGGCAGGTTGACCACGCCGGGGAACGCGCCCTTGGTGAATTCCACCGGTGCGCGGGTATCCATCATCGGTACACCGTCGAGGAACAGGGCACGGAAATCGCGGGCATCCTCGCGCATCAGAACACCTCGACGGCGTGACGCTGTCGCTCCACCAGCACGCCGATGGGGGCCAGGTGCAGGCCCAGTTCGGCGGCCACGGCGAGAAACTCGGCCTCGCCCGCTTCGCTGACGGCGATCAGCAGGCCGCCACTGGTCTGTGGGTCGCAGAGCAGATCGCGCTGGCTGTCGCTGAGCGCAGCGATGCGTTCGCCGTAGCTGTCGAAGTTGCGCAACGTGCCGCCGGGTACGCAGCCCTCGGCCAGGTAGTGCTCCACGCCCGGCAGGCGCGGCACGGCGGCGTAGTCCAGGCGGGCGGTGAGGCTGGCGCCGTCGGCCATTTCCACCAAGTGGCCAAGCAGGCCGAAGCCGGTGACGTCGGTCATGGCGTTGACGCCGGCCAGCTTGCCGAAGCGGCTGCCCGGCTTGTTCAGGGTGCACATCCAGTCGCGGGCCAGGCCCACGTCTTCGCCACGCAGCTTGGCCTTCTTCTCGGCGGTGGTGAGGATGCCTATGCCCAGGGGCTTGGTCAGGTACAGGGTGTCGCCGGCCCTGGCAGTGTCGTTGCGCTTCATGTGCTGCTTGCTCACCACGCCGGTCACCGCCAGGCCGAAGATCGGCTCCGGGGCGTCGATGGAGTGGCCACCGGCCAGGGGGATGCCGGCGGCATCGCACACCGCGCGGCCGCCACGGATCACTTCGCGGGCGACCTCTGGCGGCAGCAGGTTGACCGGCCAGCCGAGGATGGCGATGGCCATCAGCGGGTCGCCGCCCATGGCGTAGATGTCGCTGATCGCATTGGTGGCGGCGATGCGGCCGAAGTCGAAGGGGTCATCGACGATGGGCATGAAGAAGTCGGTGGTCGACACCACGCCACGCTCGTCATCGAGGGCGTACACCGCCGCATCGTCACGGGAGGCGTTGCCGACCCACAGCTTGGGGTCGAGATTCTGCGCGCCGCTGCCGGCCAGGATCACCTCCAGCACCTTGGGGGAAATCTTGCAGCCGCAGCCGGCACCGTGGCTGTACTGGGTCAGGCGGATCGGCTCACTCATGGCAACGCTCTCGTCAACGGGAAAACAGGCGGCGGATTCTACCAGCCCGTGCACGCCCTCGCAGAGGCGAGCAGCCGAACTGCATGGCCGCGCGTGGCTGTACGACCTGCAACACTTTTCATCCGCACCCCGGCACGCAAGGCTCCGCGCCCTATCTATGCTCCATGAAAATGCCCTGGCGGCGCTCACAGGAAGATGCCATGAACGACAACAACGAGACGCGCGCACCTTCGATGGAAGAACCCTCCCAGTCGGCCCCGCCAAGCGGCACGGCGGCGCGCTGGAAGCTCATCGGCCCGGGCATCGTGGTCGCGGTCACGGGTGTCGGCGCTGGCGACCTGGTGGCGACCCTGATCGCCGGCTCGCGCTTCGGCTACGCCCTGCTCTGGGCCGCGGTGGTGGGCTGCATCGTCAAGATCGCCCTCGCGGAAGGCTCGGCGCGCTATCACCTGGCTACCGGCTCGACCATTCTCGAAGGCTGGCGCTCGCTGGGTAAATGGACGTACTGGTACTTCGGTATCTACATCGTGATCTGGGGCTTCGTGTACGGCGGCACGGCGATGAGCGCCACGGCGCTACCGCTGGCCGCGCTGTTTCCGGACGTGATGCCGTTCTGGATGTGGGGCGCATTGTCGGGGATCGCCGGCGCGTTGTTCGTACTGTTCAACCGCTACAGCGCCTTCGAGACGGTCATGAAGCTGTTCATCGGCATCATGTTCGTGGTGGTCGTCGGCCTCGCCATTCTGGTCATGCCCAATCTCGGCCAGGCAGTGACCGGCCTGGTACCGACCATTCCCGAAGGCTCGGCGATCTACACGCTGGGCCTTATCGGCGGCGTTGGCGGAACCATCACCATGGCCTCCTACGGCTACTGGGTGCAGGCCAAGGGTTGGCGCACCCCGGCGTGGATGGGCATGATGCGCCTGGACAACCGGGTGGCCTACATCGCCACCGGCATCTTCGTGATTTCGATGCTGATCGTCGGCGCCGAGCTGCTCTATACCGCCCAGGTCACCCTGGCGGGCGGTGACCGCGGCCTGCTCGACCTCGATGAAATCCTGCGCGAGCGCTTCGGCAGCTTTGTATCCACCCTGTTCCTGATCGGCTTCGCGGCGACCACCTTCTCGTCGATCCTCGGTGTCTGGCACGGTGTGTCGCTGTTGTTCGCCGACTTCGTGCGCCAGGTGCAGGGCGGCGAGCAGGCAAAAGGTGCCCGCCAGGACCTGGAAAAAACCCCGGCCTTCCGCTTCTACGTGCTCTGGCTGACCTTCCCGCCGATGTTGCTGCTCACCCTGGGCCGGCCATTCGGCCTGGTGATCGCTTACGGCGCCTTCGGTGCGTTCTTCATGCCGTTCCTGGCGCTCACGCTGATCTGGCTGCTCAATTCGCAACGGGTGCCGGCAGAGTGGCGCTCGGGCTGGCTGTCCAACGGCCTGCTGGGAATTGCCGCGGCGCTTTTCGTGGTGCTCTGCCTGAACGAGTTGGCCCGCCTGATCGGCTAGGCCCACACCACCCCCCGCGGTGCTCGCCGCGGGGGGCGACTGCCCCTATACTTGCGCCGCCCGTGCCGCGCACCAGCCGCCCAGCCACGCCTGAGCAGCACCGCATCTGCCCGTACGCCGCACACATCCTCTCGTTTTTTCCGCCATTGAACCGGAGAACTCCATGCTCAAGCGCACCCTGTCGCTGCTCGCCGGCCTCGCTCTGTCCGCCGCTGCCCTTACCACCCACGCTGCCGAAACCCTGCGCGTCTCGGCGATTCCCGATGAAGCCCCCACCGAGCTGCTGCGCAAGTTCAAGCCGCTGGGCGCCTACCTGGAGCAGCAATTGGGCATGAAGGTCGAATTCGTGCCGGTGGCCGACTACCCGGCCGTGGTCGAGGCCCTGGCCACCGATCGCCTGGACATGGCCTGGCTGGGCGGCTTCACCTTCGTGCAGGTGAACCTGAAGACCGGTAACGCGATGCCCCTGGTGCAGCGCGAACAGGACGCCGCCTTCACCAGCACCTTCATCAGCGCCGACCCGCAGGTCAAGTCGCTCAAGGACCTGAAGGGCAAGACCTTCGCCTTCGGCTCGATTTCCTCCACCTCCGGCAGCCTGATGCCGCGCTACTTCATGCTGCAGGACGGCATCAAGCCGGAAAGCTACTTCAGCCGCGTCGCCTACTCCGGCGCCCACGATGCCACCGCTGCCTGGGTGCAGGCCGGCAAGGTCGACGCGGGCGTGCTGAACTCCAGCGTGTGGGACAAGCTGGTCAAGAGCGGCAAGGTCGACACCAGCAAGGTCAAGGTCTTCGCCACCACGCCAACCTACTTCGATTACAACTGGACGGTGCGCGGCACTCTCGACCCGGCGCTGGCCGAGAAGATCAAGCAGGCGTTCCTGGCCCTCGACCCCGCCAACCCGGAGCACAAGGCGATTCTCGACCTGCAGGCGGCCAGCCGCTTCATCGAGACCAAGCCTGAAAACTACAAGGGCATCGAAGAGGCTGCCCGCGCTGCCGACCTGCTGAAATGAGCCTGCGCCTGAGCGCCGTCGGGCTCACGCACGGCAATGGCGTACAGGCGCTGCAGGGCATCGACCTGAGCGTCGCGCAGGGCGAGCGGGTGGCGATCATCGGCCCGTCCGGCGCCGGCAAGTCGAGCCTGCTCAACCTGCTGGCCACCGCCCTGGCGCCCAGCGGGGGCGAGCTGCAGGTGCTCGGCGAGCGCCCGTGGCAACTGTCCAGCCGCCAGCGCCAACGCCTGCGCACGCGCATCGGCCTGATCCACCAGGCGCCGCCCTTGCCGCTGCGCCAGCGGGTGGTCACCGCCGTGCTGGCCGGGCGCCTCGGCCAGTGGGGCCTGGCCCGAAGTTTGCTCAACCTGCTGCACCCACTGGACATTCCCGGCGCCCGTGCGCAGCTGGACAAGCTGGACCTGGGCGACAAGCTGTTCGCCCGCTGCGGGCAACTTTCCGGCGGCCAATTGCAGCGCGTCGGCATCGCCCGCGCCCTGTATCAGGCCCCGCAACTGCTGCTAGCCGACGAGCCGGTCTCGGCCATGGACCCACGCCTGGCCGACCACACCCTGTCGCTGCTGGTGGGCCATGCCAGAGCCGGCGGGGTGACCCTGGTCGCCAGCCTGCACACGGTGGAATTGGCCCTGGCGCACTTTCCACGCATCGTCGGCGTGCGTGACGGGCGCATCGCCTTCGACCTGCCGGCCGGCGAAGTCGACCCCGAACGTCTGCAGGCGCTGTACGCCAACGAACAGCTGAGCACCGCCCGCGTTGCTGAGCCTGCGCCGGGGGCCTGGGCGGCGCGATGCTGAACCACGCTCACCGCGACCCCGCGGCCCTGCCGCGCCTGGCTTTAGCGCTGCTGGCCATTGTCCTGCTATGGCCAGGCATGCAGCTGGCCGAGCTGGACCTGGGCGTGCTGCTGCACCCGGACAGCGCCGGGTCCATGGGCGGCTTTCTCAAGGATTTCTGGCCACCGGCCCACGATGAGGACTTCCTCACCCTGCTGCTGGATGCCACCCTGCAGACCCTGGCCATCGCCACCGCCGGCATGGCCCTGGCGCTGCTGCTGGCGGTGCCGGCGAGCCTCTTGGCCAGCCGCGCGCTGTCGCTCTCGGCGGCCTCACGCGGCGGCCAGCCGGGTGCCCTGGGCCGCTGGATGCGCTGGCCGGTACGCGGTGCGCTGATCGTGCTGCGCAGCGTGCCGGAAATCGTCTGGGCGCTGCTGTTCGTGCGCGCCGTGGGCCTGGGCCCGACCGCTGGGGTGCTGGCCATCGCCATCACCTACGCGGGCATGCTCGGCAAGGTCTACGCGGAAATCTTCGAGTCGGTGGACCAACGCCCCGTGCACGCGCTGCTGAACAGCGGCAGCGGACGCCTGGCCGCCTTCGCCTATGGCGTGCTGCCGGCCGCCGCCGCGGAGCTGACCTCCTATACGGTGTACCGCTGGGAATGTGCGGTGCGCGCCTCGGTGGTGATGGGTTTCGTTGGCGCCGGTGGCCTGGGCCAGCAGATCGACTTGTCGATGCGCATGTTCGCCGGCGCCGAAGTGGCCAGCATGCTGCTGACCTTTCTGCTGCTGGTATTGCTGGCTGATCAACTGAGCCGCCTGCTGCGCGCGAGGTTCACATGAGGCGCCTGGGCAACCTGCTGCTGGTGCTGGGCATCGCCGCAGCGGTGATCGGCTCCTTCGTCTATCTCGGCCTGGACCTGGCCGGTCTGTTCGGCGCCGACAGCCTCGGGCAGATGGGCAGCTACGCGGCGCGCTTTCTCAATCCCGATTTCAGCGCCAGCCACCTACAGGCCACCGCCCACGGCGCCCTGGAGACCCTGGCCATGTCGGCCGTGGGTACCTTGCTCGCCGCCGTGCTCGGTTTGCTGCTGGCCCTGCCCGCGGCCGGTCGTTTGGGCGCCCTCGCCCAGGCTGCCACGCGGCTGCTGCTCAATGCCCTGCGAGCGATTCCCGAGCTGGTGTGGGCGGTGTTGATGGTGCTGGCTGCCGGCCTGGGCCCCAACGCCGGCACCCTGGCGCTGGCGCTGCACACCGCTGGCGTGCTCGGCCGGCTGTTCGCCGAGGCCCTGGAGAACACTCCGCCGCAGCCCGCCGACGCCATTCGCCTGCAGGGCGGCGGCGCCTGGGCCGCGTTCTGCTACGGCACCCTGCCGGCGCTGTGGCCGCAATTGCTGGCCTACAGCCTGTACCGCTGGGAGAACAACATCCGCATGGCGGCGATCATGGGCTTCGTCGGGGCCGGCGGTTTAGGGCAAATGCTCTACGTCAGTCTGAGCCTGTTCCAGGAGGCCCAGGCCGCCACGGTGATCCTCGCCATGTTGCTGCTGGTGCTGGCGGTCGACGCCTTCAGCGGCTGGACGCGACAGCGCTGGGTGCGCAATTAATCCGGGAGCGCCGGGGCGCTAGCCGCGGTCTGAAACTGCCTGCACAGCCTATTCCGAGACTCGTCCATGTCCGTACCCCGCATTGGCTTCGCCTGCCAGTACCGCCACCCCGACCGCAGCCTGCCGGCTGGCGAGCTGAAGATCATCGAGGCGGCCTTCAACCCGCGCACCACCACCCTGCGCTGGATGGACAGCGTCAGCCAGGCGGTGGCCTACGCCAAGCTGACCGAGATAGTCGAGCACAACCTGCAGGCCCAGCTGCGTCTGCTCGCCTACGTGGTCACCCTGCCCGAGCCGCTGCAGATGCTGCGCCTGAGCAGCGACCTGCTGCCGTTCTACAGCCACCCCAAGGTCGCCGCCTTCTATCAGCGGCCAGAAATGGAACAACGCCTGATCGAAGGCTTCGCAGCCATCGGCGAAGTGGCGCGCGCCGCCAACATTCGCCTGTCCATGCACCCCGGCCAGTATTGCGTGCTGGGCTCGGATCGCCCCGACGTGGTGGAGAACAGCCTTGCCGAGTTCGAGTATCACGCCGATATGATCCGCATGATGGGCTACGGGCGGATCTTTCAGGACTTCAAGTGCAACCTGCATATCGCTGGCAAGCTGGGTGGCGACGGTATTCGCGCGGTATGGCCGCGGCTGTCCCATGAGGCGCGCCAGTGCATCACCTTCGAGAACGACGAGAAGACCTATGGCGTGGATGCCTGCCTGGCCCTGGCCGATCTCGCCCCCGTGGTGCTCGACGTGCACCACTGCTGGATCCACGAGGACGACTACATCGACCCGCACAGCGAGCGCGTGGCGCGGATCATCGACAGCTGGCGCGGCGTGCGCCCGACCATGCACCTGTCACAACCTCAGGAGCGCCTGCAGGAACTGGGGCTGAGCGCCGAGCAGAAACTGCAGATGCCCGAAGTGCTGGCGGTGGCGCCCAAGCGCGAGCTGTATGGCCACAGCGCGCGCATGTGGAACCACTGGACCAACGAGTACGTGCTGCAGTTTCTCGATCGCTTCGACATCATGTTCGAAGCCAAGGACAAGAACCTGGCGACCGTGGAGTTCTACGAGCGTTACCTGAAAAGCGCCTAGTTTGCCGGTGCCGCTTGCTTGGCCTGGGTTCATGCGCCGCCGGCGTGTTGCTCCCAGCCGCCACCCAGTGTGCGGTACAGGCCGACGAGCGCCAGGGAGGTGGCCTGGCGGCTGTCCAGCAGTTCTCCCTCGTTGCTCAGCAAGGCCTGCTGCACGCTCAGCACGTTGAGGTAATCCACCGTGCCCTCCTGGTATTGCAATTCGGCATTGTCCAGTGCCACGCGGCTTTGCTCGACCGCTCCCTGCAATCGATCATGGCGACGTTGCTGGGCCTCATAGGCGGCCATGGCGTCGTCCACTTCGTGCCAGGCGCCGAGCACGGTACGCTGGTAGGCGATGGCCGCTTCCTGCTGCTGCGCCTCGCGCAATTGCAGGGCGCCGCGCCGACGCCCGCCGTCGAACAGCGGCACCCTGATCGCCGGGCCGATGGCGAAGCGATGGGCGGACCAGCCGTCCAGGTCCCCTAACTGCAACGCCTGCAGGCCGAGATCGCCGGACAGGGTGATGCGCGGATAGAAGTCCGCCTCGGCCACGCCGATGCTGGCGGTGGCCGCGTGCAGTTGGGCCTCGGCCTGGCGAATGTCCGGGCGGCGGCGGGCCAGCTCGCTGGGCAGACCGACCGGTACGCGCAGCGGGCCCTGGGGAATCTCGGCTGGCTCGCCGAGTTCCGCCTGCAGGCTCCCTGGGGCCTGCCCGAGCATCAGCGCCAGGGCGTTGCCCAGCCGCCGCTCGCGCAGGCGCAGCGGCTCCAGGCGCGCCTCGAGGGATGCCACGCGGGAAGCCGCTTCGGCGACTTCCAGGTGGGTAGCCACGCCGTCGTCCAGACGCGTCTGGTTGAGGGTCAGGCTGCGCTGGGCGATCTGCAGGTTCTGCTCGGTGATCAGCCGCAGCTGCTGAGCGCCGCGTAGCTGGATGTAGTCGCTGGCGGTTTCCGCCAGCACCGACAGCGCCACGCCGTCACGCAGTGCCTGGCTGCCGGCGAGCTGCGCGTCGGCGGCTTCCACTTCCCGGCGTACGCGACCCCACAGGTCCAGCTCCCAGCTGGCGCCCAGACCGGCCTGCCAGAGGTTGTAGTCGCTCTTGCCGGCGTTGCCGGACGGGTCGTTGAGGCCCTCCTCGCTGTTGCGGGCGCGGCTGTAGCCGGCCTGGCCATCCAGGCTCGGCCCCTGTGCGGCGCCGCTGCTCAGGCGCACGGCGCGGCTTTGCTGTACGCGGCTGGCAGCCAGTTGCAGGTCGAAGTTGCCGGCCACCGCGCGCTGCAGCAAGGCGGAGAGCTGCGCATCGGCGAAGCTTTCCCACCAGCGCGCCTGCACGCTGGCCGCCTCTGGCTGGCTGCGTACCGGGCCTTGCTGCAGGGCCCAGGCGTCCGGCAGGCGGGCATCAGGGCTGCGAAAGTCCGGGCCCAAGGTACAGGCGCTCAGGGCGATGCCCAGGCCGAGCAGCGTCAGTCGATACAGTCGGTTCATATCAGTGCGCCTGGGCCAGTTGCCGGTCATCGACTTCGTGGGTGTCGATGCTCGCCTCCACCGACATGCCGACGCGCAGGTAACCCACCACGGGCTGGTCGGCATCGAGCACGATCTTCACCGGGATGCGTTGCACCACCTTGGTGAAGTTGCCGGTGGCGTTGTCCGGCGCCACGGCGGCGAAGGTCACGCCGGTGGCCGGCGCCAGGCTCTCGACATGGCCACGCAGTTGCAGGTCCGGGTAGCTGTCGACGGCGATGGTCACCGGCTGGCCCGGGCGCACGCGGTTGAGCTGGGTTTCCTGGAAGTTGGCAACCACGAAAGCCTGCTCCAGCGGCACCACCGCCAGCACCGCGTTGCCGGGGCTGACGTAGGCGCCGGCGCGCAGGGCGCGGCGGCCGACCATGCCGTCCATGGGCGCGCGCAGTTCGGTATACGACAGATCCAGCTCAGCACGCTGCAATTCGGCCGCGGCCCGCTCGACCGCGGCAGCGGCGGCATCGCGCTGGGCGATGAGGATCGCCGTTTGCTGGCGGCTGGCGGCCAGCGCCGCCTGGTTCTGCTGCTGGCGCGCCAGGGCGGTATCGAAACGGCTCTGCGCCTGCTGGGCGTTCTGCAGGGTGCCGGCGCCCTGCCCAGCCAGGTGTTTGTAGCGCTGCAGTTCGTGCTCGGCAAAGCGCACTTCGGCCTGGTCGGCCTTGACCGTGGCGGCCGCCTGGTCAATCACCGACTGCTGGCGCTGCACGCTGGCCTCGGCATTCACCCGCTGCGCCTCGGCGCTGGCCACGCCGGCCTTGGCCACATCCAGCGCAGCGCGGTAATCGCGGTCGTCGATACGTGCCAGCAGTTGCCCGGCCTTGACCCGCTGGTTGTCCTCGACCAGCACCTCGCTGACGAAGCCGGCGACTTTCGGCGCCACCAGGGTGAAGTCGGCGCTGATAAAGGCGTCGTTGGTGCTTTGCTGGTAGTGCTCGGCGAACAGCAGTTGCCAGGCGCCCCAGACCAGCAGGCCGGCGACCGGCAGGCCGATCAGCAGAGCGGGTTTGCGCAGGGTAGTCATGGTGGAGTCCATCGGTTCAGTGGGCGGCACGCGGAGGGTAGATGCGCGTGGGCACGAAGGGAATGATCAGGATCAGCGCGAAGGCGACCAACGCCACGCACAGGTAGAGGTCGGCGTAGGTCAGCACCAGGGCCTGCTGGTGCAGGCGGCTGGCCAGGTGACTCGCCGCGCCGTCGGGCAACAGCGGCTGGTTGCCGAGGCGATCGACCAGGTTGTTGGAATGCAGGTGCAGGCGCGCGGTGGTCAGCAGGTCGAGAACCGCGGTGGCCACCACGGCGGCCAGGCCCTTGACGGTATTGAACCAGGCAGAGGCGAACGGCCCCTGGATCGGCTGGATGCTGCCGGTGGAAAGCATCAGCAGCGGCAGCACCGACATCGGCTGGCCGAAGATCTGCAGCAACTGGATCAACAGGAAGTCATCGCGAATCCACGCCGAGGTCAGCTGCGAACCGAGCACGCAGGTCAGGCCCATCATCCCCAGCCCGGCTGCCAGCACGTAGCGGCAATCGACCTGGCGCAGGTTGCACAGCGCGGCCACCAAGGGCAGCGCGAGCAGTTGCGGCACGGCCACCCAGAGCAGCATCGGCGCCGTCTGCAGCGGCCGGTAACCCTGCACCTGGGCCAGGTAGGACGACGGAATCAGGCTCGACGCCAACAGCACCAGCAACACACCGGCCAGGGTGAACAGTGCAAAACTGAGATTACGCGCCTTGAGCAGTTGCAGCTTGAAGAACGGCAGCGGGTGGCGCCATTCGTTGAGCAGGAACAGCACCAGCAACAGGCTGCCACCGCCGAGCAGGCTGACGATCAGCGGCGAGTGCAGCCAGTTCAGGCGCTCGCCCTGCAGCAGGCCGATGACCAGCAGGTTGATCGCCGGCAGGCCGAGCAGCAGGCCGCGCCAGTTGAACTGGGCGAAGCGCTCCAGGCGCAACGGGTCCTGCGGCAGGCCCCAGGCCACGGCGGCCATGGCCAGCAGGCTGCCGGGGATGATCTGCCAGAACGCCCACTGCCAGCCGGCGTACTCCACCCAGAATGCGGCCAGGGGGGTGCCCATGCTGGGGCCGAAGGTCGCCGTCAGCGCATAGGCGGCCAGGCCGTAGAGCTTGATGTTGGCCGGCAGGAAGCGCAGCGCCACGCTCATCAGCATCGGCGGCAACGCCCCGCCGGCCAGCCCCTGCAGAGCGCGCAGCAGCATCAGCACGCGTTCGTTGGGCGCCAGCGGCGACAGCAGGCCGAGCAGCATGAAGGCGCCGATGGCGCACAGGGTGAAGCGGCGTATCGACAGGGTTACCGCGAACCAGGGCGCGAAGGCCATGGCACTGACCGAGGCGGCCATGTACAGCGCCAGCAGCCAGCTGCCTTCGTCATGGCCGATGCCCATGGCGCCGCGGATGTCGACCAGGGCGATCTTGGTGACGTTCTCGTTGAAACCCGACACCAGCACGGCCAGCAGCACGCCGAGCAGGCCGACGACGATGCGCAGCCCGAAGGGGCTCACCTGCATCGGTGCGGCTTGTGGCGTAGGGGGCACGGCGAGGGGCAAAGGCGCGAGCGCAGGTGCATTCATGACGATGCGCAACCGCCCGCCTGGCAAGGGCAGAACATGTGGAAATATCCGGTAACGTGTTTAGCCGGCAGTCTAGGGAAAACGATCATTACCGAAAATTGCAATGTTTCTAATCAATGATTGCGCCAGACGCAGCATTCAGACGCCTAAAGCGTTCTCTTCGCAGCAGCGTTTGACCAGCTCCCGCAGCCAGCGATGGGCCGGGTCGTTGTCGAAGCGCGGGTGCCAGGACTGGTGGACCCGCACCGGCGACAGTGGCAAGGGGATCTCGAAGCTGCGCAGGGCCAGGCCCAGCTGGCTGCACACGGCGACCACCGGATTGGGCATCGGCAGGATCAGGTCCGAATCACGCAGCGCCAGCACCGCCGAGAAAAAACTCGGCGACACGGTCACCACGCGACGCGACAGTCCCTGCCGTTCGAGCACCTGGTCGATCGGCCCGCGAGCCAGGCCACGCCGCGACACGCTGATCTGGTCGAAGGCGGCGAAACGCTCGGCGTTGATCATCTCGTCGAAGATCGGATGGTCGGCCCGTGCCATGCCCACGAAGCGGCTCATGAACAGCCCCTGGTGCTTGATCTCCGGCGGTAGCTGCAGCGAGGCGCCGATGGCCAGGTCGATGCGCCCGGCGCGCATGGCATCGTCGTCGCCGTCGATTTCCGGCACGAAGCGCAGCATCACCCTGGGCGCCTGCTCACGGATCAGCTCGACCAGCCGGCCGCCGTAACAGACCATGAAGATGTCGTTGGTGCGGATGTTGAACGCCCGGTCGAGGCTGCCCAGCGCCACCTCCTGGGAACGGAACACGTGGCTGGCCTGCTCGACCAGGTCGCGCACCTGCTCGCGCAGCTCCAGGGCCCGGGGCGTCGGCACCAGGCCGCGGCCAGCGCGTACCAGAATCGGATCGCCCACGGCCTCGCGAATGCGCGTCAGGGTGCGGCTCATGGCCGGCGGGCTCAGGTGCATGCGCCGTGCGGCGCCGACCACGCTGCCCTCCTCCAGCAACACGTCGAGGGCGACCAGCAGATTCAGATCCGGTAATTGCATCGCAGGCACGCCTCCAGCGCCGACCAGTGCACAGGGCGCAAGTCTAGGCATATTTGCTCTGCGGGCAAATGCCCCGGGGTATCGCCTAGGCAATAAAAAAGGCCCTGCACTGCAGGGCCTTGGTGTGCAGCGCGACGGTTACTTCTTGCCGAGCTTCTTGAGCTCTTCGTCACGCAGTTCGCGGCGCAGGATCTTGCCGACGTTGGTGGTCGGCAGGCTCTCGCGGAACTCGACCTGCTTGGGCCGCTTGTAGCCGGTGAGATTGTCGTGCATGTGCTGCATGACCTGTTCCTTGGTCAGGGTCATGCCTGGCTTGACCACCACGAACACCTTGATCGACTCGCCGGAGCGCTCGTCCGGCACACCGATGGCAGCGCACTGCAGCACGCCCGGCAGGGCCACCAGCACTTCTTCCAGCTCGTTCGGGTAGACGTTGAAGCCGGACACCAGAATCATGTCCTTCTTGCGGTCGACGATGCGAATGTAGCCGTCGGGCTGGATGATGCCGATGTCGCCGGTCTTGAACCAGCCGTTGGCATCGATCACCTCGTCGGTGGCTTCCTGGCGCTGCCAGTAGCCCTTCATCACCTGCGGGCCCTTGATGCACAGCTCGCCGGTTTCGCCCAACGCCAGGTCGTTGCCCTGGTCGTCGATGACCTTGAACTGGGTCGAGGGCGCAGGAATGCCGATGGTGCCCATCTGGATATTGGTGATGGGGTTCACCGAGGCCACCGGGCTGGTTTCGGTCAGCCCATAGCCTTCGCAGATCGGGCAGCCGGTAACCTGCTTCCAGCGCTCGGCTGCCGCTTGCTGCAGCGCCATGCCGCCGGACAGGGTGACCTTGAGCTTGGAGAAGTCGAGCCGCTGGAACCCTTCGTTGTTGCTCAGCGCCACGAACAGCGTGTTGAGGCCGACGAAGCCGCTGAACTTGAACCTGGACAGATCCTTGACCATGGTCGGCAGATCACGGGGGTTGGTGATCAGCAGGTTGTGGTTGCCGCAGTGCATCATCGCCATGCAGTGAAAGGTGAAGGCGTAGATGTGGTACAGCGGCAGCGGTGCAACGAGGATCTCGCTGCCCTCGTTGAGGTTGGAGCCCATCAGCTCGCGGCACTGCAGCATATTGGCGATCAGGTTGCGGTGGGTGAGCATCGCGCCCTTGGCCACGCCGGTGGTGCCGCCGGTGTACTGCAGCACGGCCACGTCCTGGGCGTCGGGGCTGGCTTCGCTGACCGCCTTGCCACGGCCCTGGCTCAGGGCCTCGGTGAAGGTGATGGCAGTCGGCAGGTTGTAGGCCGGCACCATCTTCTTCACGTACTTGACCACGGCGTTGACCAGCAGACGCTTGAGCGGCGGCAGCATGTCGCCGACCTCGGTGACGATCACCGTCTTCACGCCGGTCTTGGGCACCACCTGCTCGGCCAGGTGCGCCATGTTGGCCAGGCACACCAATGCCTTGGCACCGGAGTCGTTGAACTGGTGTTCCATTTCCCGCGCGGTGTACAGCGGGTTGGTGTTGACCACCACCAGGCCGGCACGCATGGCGCCGAATACCACGACCGGGTATTGCAGAACGTTGGGCAGTTGCACGGCGATACGGTCGCCGGGTTTGAGATCGGTGTGCTGCTGCAGGTAGGCAGCGAAGTGACCAGAACGCTCGTACATCTCGCCGTAGGTGAGGGTCTTGCCCAGGTTGGTGAACGCGGGCTTGTCGGCGTAACGCTGGCAGGACTGCTTCAGCACCGTCTGTACGTTGGGGTACTGGTCGGGATCGATCTCGGCCGCGATCCCCTCGGGATACTTGTCCGTCCAGAAGTTTTCGGTCATGGACACCCACTCCTAAGCAACAGCTTGTCTTCACCGCCAAGGCGGTTGTTTGTTGTATGTATACCTGGCTGTTCGCTCCCGTGGAGCGCAAAGCGGGCCGAGATTAGCAGAGTTGCCAGATACCGACCAGGGCTCGAAAAGGCCGATCAGTATCGAAAGTGACCGCCTTGCTATAAATGGTCACGGCCGCACACCACCGGAAATCTTCTGGCTAGCAGCCTCGGCTGGCAGGCAGCGCCCATGATAGACGCCTGCACGGTTTTGTGCAGGACGAGATTGGCAATCCATGCACCGGTGCGCGCGGATGATCTGCCTACGCCCGGGTCGAGCGTAGCGCCCTCCCGGACCGGGGTCGTCGTGGCTAGGCGTTGTCGCGCAGCTCGCGACGCAGGATCTTGCCGACGTTGGTCATGGGCAGCGACTCGCGGAACTCGATCTGCCGCGGCACCTTGTAGCCGGTGAAGTTTTCCTTGCAGTAGGCCTTGAGCTCCTCGGCGGTCAGGCTTTCGTCGCGCTTGACCACGAACAGTTTCACCGCCTCGCCGGATTTCTCGTCGGGCACGCCGATGGCCGCACAACTGGCCACCTTGCTGTGGGCCATCACCACCTCCTCGATCTCGTTGGGGTACACGTTGAAGCCGGAGACGATGATCATGTCCTTTTTGCGGTCGACGATACGCACGAAACCGTCTTCGTCGATCACCGCGATATCGCCGGACTTGAACCAGCCCTCATCATCAAGGACCTCGGTAGTGGCTTCGGGGCGATTCCAGTAGCCCTTCATCACCTGCGGCCCCTTGATGCACAGCTCGCCGCGCTCACCCAGGGGCAGTTCGTTGCCGTCGTCATCGATGACCTTGAACGCCGTGCCCGGTACCGGAATGCCGACGGTGCCCAGGCGCGCCAGGTCGCCGCTGGGGTTGGCACTGGCGATCGGCGAGGTTTCGGTAAGGCCATAGCCTTCCACTACCGCGCAGCCGGTCAGGCGCTGCCAGCGCTCGGCGGTGACCTTGACCAGCGCCGTGCCACCCGAGTTGGTGACCTTGAGATGGCTGAAGTCGAGCTTGTCGAAATCGGGATGATCCATCAGCGCCACGAACAGGGTGTTGAGGCCCAGTAATGCAGAAAACTGCCACTTGCCCAGTTCCTTGACGAAACCGGGGATATCCCGCGGGTTGGTGATCAGCACGTTGTGGTTGCCGTTGACCATCATGCACATGCAATTCATGGTGAAGGCGTAGATGTGGTACAGCGGCAGCGGCGCGATCATCACCTCCTGGCCGGGCTTCATCAGCGGGGTGCCGTCGGGGCCGTGCTGCAGCATGCAGGCGTTGGCCTGCAGCATGTTGGCGATCAGGTTGGCGTGGGTGAGCATGGTGCCCTTGGCCACCCCGGTGGTGCCGCCGGTGTACTGCAGCACGGCGATATCGCTTTGCGCCGCGCTGACCGGCCGCAGGTCGAGTCGCGCGCCATCGGCCAGCACCTGCTTGAATGGCAGCGCCTGGGGCAGATGGTAGACGGGCACCATCTTCTTGACCTTCTTGACCACGGTGTTGACCAGCCAGCCCTTGAGGGTGGGCAGCAGGTCGCCCATGCGCGCTTCGATCAGGTATTCGATCTGGCTGTCGGGCAGCACCTCCTGCACCAGCTTGCCGAACATGTTCAGGTACACCAGGGCGCGCACGCCGGCGTCCTTGAATTGGTGGCGCATCTCGCGGGCGGTGTACAGCGGGTTGGTGTTGACCACGATCAGCCCGGCACGCATCGCCCCGAACACGGCAATCGGGTACTGCAACACGTTGGGCATCTGCACGGCGATGCGGTCACCGGGCTTGAGATCGGTACGCTGCTGCAGGTAGGCGGCGAAGGCGGCGGACAGTCTGTCCAGCTCGCCGTAGGTGAGTGTCTTGCCCAGGTTGCTGAAGGCGGGGCGGTCGGCGAAGGTCTTGCAGGAGCGTTCGAACACCTCGACCACCGACTGGTAGGCGTCCATGTCGATGTCGTTGGCCACGCCAGGGGCGCGCTTGTCGTTCCAGAAATCGGGCTGCATTGTTGTTATCCCTTGTTTTCCGACGGTGCGTGAGGTCACCCGAACGAACTTAGCAGCCGGCCACGGCCTGGCAAAGCCACAATCAATACCGTGAATTTCAGCACCTGCAGGGTCTACAATGCCCAGCACCAGCAGGAAGGGATTTCGCCATGCAACACCGCAGCTTCTGGCTCGACAGCAGTGATGGCGTGCCGTTGTACGTCAATCACTGGCACGCCCCGGGCGAGCCCAAGGCGGTGGTGATGCTCGCCCACGGCATGGCCGAGCACAGTGGCCGCTATGCACGCCTTGGCGAAGCATTGGTCGGCGCCGGCTTCGAGCTCTACGCACTCGACCACCGTGGCCACGGACAGACGGCGCAACACGGCCTGCTTGGCCATTTCGCCGACGAGAATGGCTGGAACCATGTAGTCGGCGACCTTTCCACGCTCAATCACCACATCCGCCACCAGCGGCCGCAAACGCCGATCATCCTGCTTGGCCACAGCATGGGCAGCTTCGTCACCACCGCCTACCTGATGCACCACAGCAGCAGCGTGCAGGGTGCCATTCTCAGCGGCTCCAACTACGCCAAGCCGGGCACTTACCGGGCGGCGGCGCTGGTTGCCCGCCTCGAGCGCTGGCGCCAGGGCGCGACCGGGCGTAGCGCACTGATCGAACGGCTGTCGTTCGGCGCCTTCAACAAGGCCTTCGAGCCCGCACGTACGCCGTTCGACTGGCTCAGCCGTGACAGCAAGGAAGTCGACCGCTACATTGCCGACCCCCTGTGCGGGTTTCGCTGCACCAACCAGTTGTGGCTCGACCTGCTGGAAGGCTTGCAGCGCATCACCCCGCCGGCTTCGTTGAAACAGATTGCCCCGCAGCTGCCGATCCTGATCATTGGTGGCGACCAGGACCCGGTCAGCCAAGGCGGCGGTCTGCAACGCCTGGCCGATGCGCTAAGCGGGGCAGGACATACCCGCACCACACTGAAACGCTATTCACAGGCCCGCCACGAACTGCTCAACGAGCTGAACCGTGACGAGGTCACCCGCGACCTGATCGACTGGCTGGAACAGACGCTTGCACAGCCCCAGCAGCGACCATCACCCCCTCAGGAACCCAACCTATGACGCAAAGCAGCAACACGCCTTACGAAGCCCTCGAAGTCGGCCAGACCGCCAGCTACAGCAAGACCGTGGAAGAACGTGACATCCTGCTGTTCGCTGCCGTTTCCGGTGACCACAACCCGGTGCACCTGGATGCCGACTACGCCGCCACCACCATGTTCAAGGAGCGCATCGCCCACGGCATGTTCAGCGGCGCGCTGATCAGCGCCGCAGTGGCCTGCACCCTGCCCGGCCCTGGCACCATCTACGTGGGCCAGCAGATGAGCTTCCAGAAGCCGGTCAAGCTGGGCGACACCCTGACCGTGCGTCTGGAGATTCTCGAGAAACTGCCGAAATTCCGCGTGCGCATCGCCACCCGCGTGTTCAACCAGCACGACGAACTGGTGGTCGACGGCGAAGCCGAAATCATCGCGCCACGTAAAGCCCTTACCGTCGAGCTGGCCACCCTGCCGCCGATCAGCATCGGCTGATTTCATAGTTCTATTGGTGGATAGCGTCGCATCGACTTACTCACGAGTAGATACCGTCTTCGGCCCTACCGTGCAATCGCCAAAGCGGGATCGAAAGGCTTGCCCGATTTCAGTACGCCGTAAGCGATGCCCAGCAGCTTGCGCATCGCGGCGCAGACGGTTTGTTTGCCTTTCTTGCCTTTGGCTCTCAGACGTTCAGCCTGTGCCTTGATAGCGGGGTTATAGGTGAGTGCCGTGACGGCCGGCAGATACAGCGCCGTCCTCAGCCTGGACGAGCCCGTGCGCGAGATGCCAGTGTGGCCGCGGTAGACACCAGATTCCTGCAGCCGTGGATCCAGACCGGCGAAGGCCGTGACGGCGCGTGCATCGGTGAAACGTTGGATATCGCCGAGTTCAGCCAGTATCAGAGCTGCGGTCTTATCGGCGATGCCATCGATGCTCACCAGCAAATCGCGTTTGCCACGTAGATCCGGATCATCGTCGATATGGCGCTTAATCTGCTCGAGCGTCCAAGCAATCTGTTCATCGAGCCGTTGCAGGACGGCTTGAATTGAGTTCTGGACAGTGGCCGAGCTGACATCGAGACGATTGAGCTCCATCTGCCGCAACGACTGAAGATCCTCAAGACGCCGGGTCAGTGCGCGCAGCTTACGCACGGACAAGGGCTCCGGCTGCCAGGTACGCAATTGATCGACGTGTAGCTGGCCATAGGTGGCGACCAGCTTGGCGTCCAATTTGTCCGTTTTGCTGCGCTGCAGTTGGCTCTGCGCATAACGGGCGATCTGTGCCGGATTGAGCACCGCAATTCGATAACCCAGGCCATGGAAGTGCTCGGCAAGGGCCTCATGGTAGATGTCCGTGGCCTCCATCACGATCCAGGCGCCAGACTCGGCATAACGCTGCAGCCAGTCGGCGAAAACCGCAAAGCCAGCCCTGTCATTGCTTAGTTTGCTTTTAGTTCTGTGCTTGCCGTTAGGCTGCAAGATCGCCAGATCGAAGGTGCGCTTGGCGATATCAACACCCACTACCGCTGTCATGATCTCTCCTCCTCAGCGTTTCACCGATCATCACGTCATCCTGTCCAACCTTGCTGATGCGAGCTCGAAGCTCTGGATACCGTTCGGACTTGGCGGATGAGTGTGGAGGAGCGCAGCGCAATCTACGAGGCAAGCTCGAGGCTTAAGGATGGATACGGCTTGCAGCTCCTCCCCCGATGATCAGTCGGGAACCATAGCCTCACCAGGAGGCTTTGGTCGAGATACAAGGATGGGTGCAACCCATCGGCCTTGATGATGGGTTGCACTTACGCTGCCCGCCCCACCCACGGTTATCAGGCCGGATCTTTGGACCTGCGCCTTCCCTTCTTCCCCTGGAGCTTTCCATGCCACTGTCCATGCATTCCATCTCGATCCCGGTGTTCACTCGCCAGCTGACCAACCTGTCGACCATTCTCGGCATCGCTGCCGCCAATGCCGAAGCGCGCAAGATCGAACAGAGCGTACTGCTCGGCTCGCGTCTGGCGCCGGATATGTTCCCGCTCAGCCGCCAGGTGCAGATCGCCTGCGATACCGTCAAGGCCGGTGCGGCCCTGCTGGCTGGCGTCGAAGCGCCGAGCCATGCCGATGACGAAACCAGCTTTGCCGAGCTGCAGGCACGCATCGCCAAGACCCTCGAATTCGTGCAGGGCATCAGCGCTGCGCAGCTCGACGGCAGCGAAGACCGCACCGTGACGCTCAAGCGCCGCGACAAGGAAACCCATTTCCAGGGCCAGGCCTTCCTGCTCGATCACGTGCTGCCGAACCTGTACTTCCACATCACCACCACCTACGCCATCCTGCGTCACAACGGCGTGGAACTGGGCAAGCGCGACTTCCTCGGCACCCGCTAAGTGCTCTCCCGGTCTCTGTAAGCCGTGTGAAGCGACTGCGACAAGACGCACGCTGGGGAGGGTTATTTACTGTGAAAGCGGGCATGGACTAGGCGTCCCCGCCCGCTTCCACAACGCCACCTCCACAAAAATAGCGAACGACCGCTTGCGCCACTTGGCAGGTAAAACCCTATTGAGGCGCGCCGTGACCTGTTGGTGCATGCCCTGCGCGTAGCGCACCAAGACGGGTCAAGCCTGGTTATCCCTAACAAAAATAATCCGCGATAAAGCTATAAATCCCCATTTCATTGTGCACAGTGCACAACCGGCGCTGTACCAGCTGCCGAACCGATCAGTTGGCACGTCGCCTGCTATAGCCATGGCTTCCCTCACCCCGTGGAGCCAGGCCATGACCCACCCCACCACCGACAGCGACTACCCCTTGAGCGAAGTGCCGGCCGGCGCCCGCAAGGGGCTGTTCTCCACCTCGATCATGCTGTTCTCCTTTACCTTCTTCACCGCCACCATGTTCGCCGGCGGCAAGATCGGCATGGCCTTCGACTTCAAGACGCTGATCTGGGCCGCGATCATAGGCAACCTGCTGCTCGGCGCCTACGCTGCAGTGCTGGGCCTGATCGCCTGCCGCAGCGGCCTCAACTCGGTATTGATGGGTCGCTTCTGCTTTGGCGAAGCCGGCAGCAAGCTCTCCGATGTGCTGCTCGGTTTCACCCAAATCGGCTGGTACGCCTGGGGCACTGCGACGGTCGCCATCGTGCTGGTGAAGATTCTCGGCCTGTCGGAAAGCCTGATCATGCCGCTGATGGTGCTGTTCGGCTTCGCCTTCTGCATCACCGCATTCATTGGCTACAAGGGCCTGGATATTCTCTCGCGGATCTCCGTGCCGGCGATGCTCGCCCTGCTGCTCTGCTCGCTGTGGATCGCCACCGATGATATCGGCGGCCTGAGCGCACTGATGGCCATCGAGCCGACCCAGAGCATGACCCTCAGCGTGGCCATCACCATGGTCTTCGGCACCTTCGTCAGCGGTGCGACCCAAGCCACCAACTGGACGCGCTTCGCCCGTACCGGGCGTATCGCGGTGATCGCCAGCATGGTCGGTTTCTTTCTCGGTAACGGCCTGATGATCGTTGCCGGCGCCTACGGCGCCATCGTCTACCAACAGCCGGACGTCGTCGAAGTGCTGGTGCTGCAGGGCCTGTCCATCGCTGCCGTGGTGATGCTGTTTCTCAACCTGTGGACCACCCAGGACAACACCATCTACAACTTCGCCGCCGCTGGCTGCAACCTGCTGCGCACCGAGCGCCGCAAGACGGTAACGATCGCGGGCGCCGGCATCGGCACCCTGCTGGCCATCGGCGGCATGTACGAGATGCTGATCCCGTTCCTGATCCTGCTCGGCTCGATCATCCCGCCGATTGGTGGGGTGATCATGGCTGACTACTGCTACGGCCATAAGGGCAGATACCCGCTACTCGCCGACGTGCGCCTGCCTGCATTCAACTGGGTCGGCCTCGGCGCTTACGGCATCGGTGCGCTGTGCGCCTACTTCTCGCCCTGGGTTGCGCCGCTGGTGGGGATCGCCGTCGCAGCCCTGGCGTACATCGTTCTGTTCGAAACCAAGAAGGTCTTCACCACACGCGACGTGGTCGTCCGCGCATGAGCCTGAGCGTCGCCGACGTACTGGCCCTGCCCGGCCTGCAGGACCTGCACCTGCGCGCCGGCCAGGCAGCCCTGGGCAACCCGGTGCGCTGGCCCTACGTGGCCGAGAATGCGGATATCGCCGACTGGGTGATGGGCGGCGAACTGGTGTTCGTCACCGGCATCAACCACCCACGCGACGAAGCCAACCTGCTGCTTCTGGTGCGCCAGGCGGTCGAGCGGGCCACCGCCGGGCTGGTGATCCTCACCGGCGCCGAGTACATCCAGGCGATTCCGGCAGGCGTGATCGCCGAAGCCGAGCGCCTGGGCCTGCCACTGCTGGAGCAGCCCTACGGGCTGAAGATGGTGGTGGTCACCCAGGCCATCGGCACCGCGCTGGTGCAGCAGCAGATGCTCGGCAGCTCGCGCCAGCACGTGCTGGCGCAATTGCTGGAAGGTGATTACCAGTCCCTCGACGTGCTGCTGCAGCGCGCCACCAGCCTCGATCTGCCGCTGAGCGTACCGCGCCAGGTCGCCCTGCTGCGTTTGCAGAACAGCGAGCAGTTGTTCGACGGTGAGGCGGCCGCCAGTGGCGAACGCCTGCTGCGTGACAACCGCCAATGCCTGCAGCAGAGCCTTGAGCAATGCCTGCAGCAGCTGGGCGGTGCCCTGCCGCTGATCAGCCAGGGCGAACACTGGATCGCCCTGCTGCCCTGCACGGGCAGCCAGGACGAACAGCGTAACCGCAGGCTGCTTAGCGAGCTGCTCGGCGAACTGGACGAACGTCTGCAACCGCAGCGCCCGGTGCTCGGGCTCAGCACCGGCGGCCACCCTCCCCAGCGCCTTGCCCTCGCCCTTGGCCAGGCCCGCCAGGCACTGGTCGCCGCCCAGGCCTTTCCCGAACGCCTGGGACTATGTAGTTTCAACGAATTGGGCGTGATCGAACTGCTCGGTGCGATCCGCGACCGCAGCCTGCTCGAGCGCTTCGTCGAACGCACCCTGGGCCCGTTGATCGGCGATGATTCACGCCACGAGCCGGTGCTGATGCCGACCCTGGAAGCCTGGTTCTTCGAGAACGCCAACCTCGCCCTGGCCGCGCAACGCCTGGGCGTACACCGCAACACCCTGAGCTACCGTGTACAACGTATCGAAGCGCTGACCGGCTGTTCGTTCGATGATCCTCACGATCGGCTGAATATCAGCATTGCCCTGCTGATTCGTCGCCTGTCGTCTCATAGCCTGCCAAGGAGTACCCCATGAACATCGTCAACGCCCGCCTGCGTGGCCGCGAAGGTCTTTTCCATATCACGCTGGACGGCTCGCAGATTGCCGCCATCAGCGAGCAGCCGGCGGTGGTCAGCGCCGTCGCGGGCGATCTCGACGCCGCCAGCAACCTGGTGGTCGCGCCCTTCGTCGAGCCGCACATTCACCTCGACGCGACGCTGACCGCCGGCGAGCCGGCCTGGAACATGAGCGGCACGCTGTTCGAAGGAATCGAGCGCTGGGCCGAGCGCAAGGCCCTGGTCACCCATGAGGACACCAAGACCCGCGCCAAGAAGACCATCGACATGCTGGTCGACCATGGCATCCAGCACGTGCGCACCCACGTCGACGTCACCGACCCGACCCTGGCTGCGCTCAAGGCGATGCTCGAGGTACGCGAGGAAACCCGCCACCTGATCGACCTGCAGATCGTCGCCTTTCCCCAGGAAGGAATCGAGTCCTACGCGGGCGGCCGCGCGCTGATGGAGCAGGCGGTGGAACTGGGCGCCGATGTGGTCGGCGGCATTCCGCACTTCGAGAACACCCGCGACCAGGGCGTGTCATCGATCAAGTTTCTGATGGACCTGGCCGAGCGCAGCGGCTGCCTGGTGGACGTGCACTGCGACGAGACCGACGACCCGCAGTCGCGCTTTCTGGAGGTGTTGGCCGAAGAAGCCCGGGTACGCGGCATGGGCGAACGGGTCACCGCCAGCCACACCGTGGCCATGGGCTCCTACGACAACGCCTACTGCTCCAAGCTGTTTCGCCTGCTGAAGATGTCCGGGATCAACTTCGTCTCCTGCCCGACCGAAAGCATCCACCTGCAAGGCCGCTTCGATACCTACCCGAAACGCCGCGGCCTGACCCGCGTGGCGGAGATCGACCGCGCCGGCATGAACGTCTGCTTCGGTCAGGACTCCATCGTCGACCCCTGGTACCCGCTGGGTAACGGCAACATCCTGCGCATCCTCGAAGCCGGCCTGCATATCTGCCATATGCTCGGCTACGAAGACCTCAAGCGCAGCCTCGACCTGATCACCGACAACAGTGCCCGCACCCTGCACCTGGGTGAGCGTTATGGCCTGGAAGTGGGACGCCCGGCCAACCTGCTGATTCTCTCGGCGCCCGACGATTACGAGATGATCCGCACCCAGGGCCATGCGCTGGTTTCGGTGCGCCATGGCGAAGTGCTGATGCGCCGTACCCCGGCTAGCGTGCAGCGCGGCTGATCAATCACCGCCCGTGGCCTGGCGTTGAGCGCAGCGATACCCGGGCTACGAAACCGTGGGAGGGGCTTTAGCCCCGATATGCCTTGAAGAGATCGGGGCTAAAGCCCCTCCTACAATGACCAAACGCGCCCTACTCCACCCGCACGCTGGCGGTCATGCCGGCACTGAGCTGAACGTTTTCGGGCAGGGCATCGAGCTTGATGCGCACCGGAATACGCTGGGCCAGGCGCACCCAGTTGAAGGTCGGCTCGACGTTGGCCAGCAACTGGCCGTCGGGGCTGGCGTTACGGTCGGTGATGCCGCGGCTGATACCTTCCACCTGGCCGCGAATCTCCTGCTCGCCGCCCATCAGCCAGATCTCCACCGGCGCACCGGCCTGAATGCGTGGCAGCTTGGTTTCCTCGAAGTACGCCTGCACGTAGAACGAGGCGGTATCGACCAGGGCCATCACCGCCTGCCCAGCCGTCACGTAGTTGCCCTGGGCCAACCTCAGGTTGGTGATCTGGCCGTCGCGCGGCGCGCGCACTTCACTGCGCTCCAGATTGAGCTGGGCGATACGCAGATCAGCCTGGGCCTCGCGGTATTCGCTACGGGCCATCTCGGCGTTGATCTGCGCGTTCTCGCGCAACTCGGCGCTGATCGCCTGGCTGCCCAGACGCGCACGGCGGGAGGCTTCGTGCTCGCGCAGGCTGAGTTGCTGCCTGCGGATATCCACCACGGCCTGGGCCTTTTCCACCGCGGCCTGGTAACGGTCACGGTCGATGGTCATCAACAGGTCGCCAGCCTTGACCTGCTGGTTGTCGCGCACCTTTAGCTCGAGCACCCAGCCGGACACGTCCGGCGCGATGGTCACCACATCGGCGCGCACCCGCGCATCCCGGGTCCACGGCGAATACATGTAGTGCTGCCAGATCCAGGCGCCAGCAAAGATCGCCGCTACCACCACAGCCAGGGTAATGCCGACGCGAATGGTCGAACGCATGCTCATCTCCTCAGGTTCCCAGCAAAGCTATAACCGCCGCCAGGACGCAAACAAACAGGGCGCAGTCGAACAGGGCTTCGTGCCAGATCCACTGCGCCAGTCCAACGCGCTGCAGCCCCAGGCGCACTACGCCGGTAAGCAACAACGCCAATACCGCGTAGGCCGCCATGGGGCTCAGCAATACGCCGCCCAGCGACCATTCATGCAAGCCCATATGTATCTCCTCTGAGCTGGCACCAGTGGCGCCAGCCATTCTGCAACTGCAACAGCGCCGCTTCGGCCAGGCGCTTGTCGATACTCGGCGTGCAGGCGCGCAGGGCCTCCTGCAGTTCGGCCACCGGCGCGTTCAGCGCGTCCTCGCGGCCCGGTGCGGGGCCGCGCTCCAGGGCGTCATCGAGGCGCTGCAGAAAACGCTGCTGAGAGCGCGCCAGGCCGGCATCAGCCCTGGCCAGGCAGGCGCGCAGGTGCAGCAGCTCATCGCCCAGATCGAGGCCAGCCACGCCTTCGTCCCAGCGGCTGCGTGCCTGATCCGGGCGCGCCGGGTAATGCCGCGCCAGTTGCAGCAGGCGGTCGGCCATGCGCCCGCCAAACCAGTTTTCCGCCCGGCCCAGGTCGCGACGGGTCAGCCGGCCGAGGTCGACCAGCATGGCATGCACCAGCCGCCGGCCATGCCAAACCGGGTTGCGCAGCACGATCACGCGAAATGCCATGACCGCCACGGCCACGCCCATGAGCATGCCCGGCGCCTCGTTGAGGAAGAATTCGACGTTATAGCCGACCCCTGGTGGCGGCAGACAGAGCACGATGAAGTGCAGGCAGAACGCCGTGGACGTAGCCGCCACGGCCGGCTTGGCCATGCCCAGCACGCCAAAGAACAGCGGCACGCCGAGCACCATGCAGAGCATCACGAAACCGTCGATCTGCGGCATCAGGATCTGCCCGACGAAGAACGCCACCGGCAGCGCGTACAAAATGCCACGCAGGAACATAAGGCCGATCTGCGGCGCTGCCTCCAGCCGCGCGAACAGGCTGCACACCACGCAGGCCAGCAGCATGGCGCCGGTGGCGTGGGTCCAGCCGGTGGCCAGCCAGAAGCTTGCCAGGGTCAGGAAGGCCAGCGCGCTGCGCGAGCCATAGACCAGCGCGCTCTGCCAATCGTAGTGCCAGGACAGCGCCCGCGGCGCATCGGCCGGCGCCCTGCCCTGCTCGACGGCCAGCAGCGCACGGCTGGCATCCTCGATACGCATGAGCAGCACCGCCATGCGCTCCAGGCACAGCTGCTGCCCGCCGTTGAGCTCATCGTCCCCGGCAGCCTGACGCAAGCGCTCGATCAGCTGCGCCCGGTCGCCTGCGTCGTTCTGCAGGCGCTCGTCCACTTCCTGCAACCAGGGCGCCACGGCCTCAGCCTCGAGGCTGTTCAATTGCCGCCACTGGCGCGCCACTCCGCGGGCCAGGCGCAGCACGCCGAGCAGGTCGCGGCTGAGTACCCGCAAGGCGATGGCCCGCTGGCGACCGCGCTCGCCCTCGAACCAGGCGTGCTCGCGCTGGGCATCCACGGCGACGATACGTGACAGGGCTTCGAGCAGGCCCTTGCGCGCCTCCTCCTCGCCGGTCAGCGCCTGGCGCGCCGCCTTCAGGCCGGTCTGCCAGGCATCGCGGGCCTGCTGGGCCAGCTGGCGCTCGACCCGCTGCGGCCATAGCAATGCGCTGCTCAGGGTGGCGCAGACGATGCCCAGGCAGATTTCCGTGGAACGGGCGATGGCTTCGTCGAAGATCACCTGGGGCTTGCCGATGGCCGGCAAACCGATGATCGCCACCGTATAGCCGGCCAGCACGAAAGCGTAGGACCAGGCGCTGCGCAGCATGGTCGAGGCCGCCGTGCACAGGCCCAGCCACAGGGCGAAGGCCAGCACGAACAGCAGCGGCATCTGCGCGAACAGTGCCATCATCACCACCGCCATGAAGGTGCCGACCAGGGTACCCAACAGGCGCGCCAGGCCCTTCTGCACCACCATGCCGGAGAGCGGCTGGGCGACGATAAAGGCGGTCATCAGGGCCCACTGCGGCTGCTCGAGGCCCAGGCGCAGGGCGAGCCAGAGCGCCAGACCGCCGCCTAGCAGGGTCTTGATCGCAAATTGCAGGGCTTGGGTGCTCGGCGCAATGAACGCCAGCAAGGAATCACGCACGGTGGTTACCTGAAAGGGTCTCAGCTCTGAACATAGCCCTAGCCAAAGGGTTCCGCCTCCGTGCAGGACGCGAATTATTAGCTAGCTAAGCATGTACTATCCAGAGCAGGCGCGGCGTTCAGATCATCCGTGCGCAAACGCAGGACGAAAAAAAGGGCGACCGAAGTCGCCCCAATGCCTTGCGTGCTCGTGAATCCGGATATCACAGCGGCTTTTTCTTGCTCGCATCCTTCCAGACGAAATAGGTGAACCCGACGCCAAACACAATCATCAATCCAACGGTGCCGATACCGGCCAGAACCACTACATCTAGGAACATGCTGCCTCCTTGCATCCGTTGTTGCTCGGGTATGGGGCTACGTTAACAGCCAGGCGCCGCCGGCCATTGATCCAGGTCAACTGCCAGGCACGCGCGAGCCCCAACGCCAGACAGCGGCTGATCTGCATCAATTTGGACAGGTGTGGGGCAGTGCAAACAGATACGCTGCAATGCGGTGAGCAGAGCGTTCTATTGGTGGAGCGGTTTTCAGCCGAGAGCCCTTTGCACCTCAAAGCTTGCGGCTGAAGCGGATCGCCGCCGGCCCCTCCCACGATCGCGACCGGGTCGCTACGCTACTTTGCAGCCAGCATCGATGAAATCCGGCTCGAGGATGCTGAGCAGGTTCCTATCGTTTCTTCGGTTTGCTCTTGGGCTTCTTCTTGCCTTTGGGCAGTGGTAGCGCCTGTTCGAAGGCGTTACGCATCTCCTCGAGCTTCCTGTCGCGCAGGTCGTGGATGCGCTTGTCGCGCTCTGCGGCGAAGTCGATCAGTTTCACATCATTGCTCATAGCGGCGTCCGGATCAGACGAAACGTCAGGTTCAGGCGAGGGGCACAGGGCTTGCGCGTCTTGGCCACCTGGTGCTGCCAATGATGCTGCGTCTGGCCGCTCATGACCAGTAGCGAGCCGTGCTCCAGCTGCAGCGAGTGCTCGATGCGCGTGGTGCCCTTGCGACGCAGGTCGAAGCGCCGCACGCCGCCCAGGCTCAGGGATGCCACCAGCGGCTCGGCGCCCAGCTCGCGTTCGTCGTCGCTGTGCCAGCCCATGGAGTCCTGGCCATCGCGGTAGTAGTTGAGCAGCGCGCCATTGAGCGGCTGGCCCAAGGTATTGACCAGGCGCTGGCGGATCTCGCCGAGCAGCGGCGTCCAGGGCAGCGGCTGGTGGGTCATGCCGGAGTAGCGGTAGCGCGCCTCGGGGTCGCCATACCAGGCCACCAGACGTGGCACCGGCAACTGGCGACCAAACAGCACCACCTCGGGTTGCTGCCAGGGCGTCTCTTCGACCAGGCGATGCAGCCAATCATCGGCCGTGGCGCCGTCGAGCCAGTCGGGTAGATAAGTGAGTTGGGCATCGGCGAGTTGCAATGCACCGCCATCGAACAGCCCGCCCTGAGTGCCAGGAGCATCCACGCGGGTCAAACCTCGACGTCTACCCAGAGGCCCTGGCGGGGCAACTGGTCGATGGCCGGCTCATCGGCCTCGTCGACTTCGCCCTCGGCCAACTCCGCCGCGGTGTAGCCACGTCGCTGCCGGCGGCGCTGCTCTTCGCGCAGGCGCTCGGCCACTTCGTCGGGATGGCGCTTGTCCAGGCCGACCGAATCTTCCTGAGCCGTTTCGGCGGTCGCCGTCACCGGCGCGATATCCGGGCGCGGCTTGACCACGTCCTGCTGGGCGGTGACGGGAATCAGGCTATGAGGAATCGGCGGCAGCATGGAGAACCTCCCTTTGCAGCCTTATCGGCCATACGGCGGGCGACTTTATGGCTGCGTTACTACACTGTCTGACCGGGCGAGCGTCGGTAAGTGCCAAATCGGCCGTGATGCACCTTTGGTCAAACCTGGCACTGCGGTAACATAGCCGGCTTTTTCACAGGTGGAGACAGGCAGCATGGCGGAGTATCAACCGGGGCAACGCTGGATCAGCGACAGCGAAGCGGAACTGGGCTTGGGCACCATCCTCATGCAGGACGGCCGCATGCTCACCGTGCTCTACCCCGCCACCGGCGAAACCCGCCAGTACGCGGCTCGCAATGCGCCGCTGACCCGCGTGCGTTTCTCGCCGGGCGACGAGATCACCCACTTCGAAGGCTGGAAGCTGACCGTACGCGAAGTCGACGACGTCGATGGCCTGCTGGTCTATCACGGCCTCGACGCCAAGAACCAGGCCGTCACCCTGCCGGAAACCCAGCTGTCCAACTTCATCCAGTTCCGCCTGGCCAGCGACCGCCTGTTCGCCGGGCAGATCGACCCGCTGCCGTGGTTCTCCCTGCGCTACCGCACCCTGGAGTTCACCAGCAAGCAGGTGCAGTCCCAGCTGTGGGGCCTGGGTGGCGTGCGTGCGCAACCCATCGCGCACCAGTTGCACATCGCCCGTGAAGTGGCCGACCGTATCGCCCCGCGCGTACTGCTGGCCGACGAAGTGGGCCTGGGCAAGACCATCGAAGCGGGCCTGGTGATCCATCGCCAGCTGCTCTCCGGGCGCGCCAGCCGCGTGCTGATCCTGGTGCCGGAAAACCTGCAGCACCAGTGGCTGGTGGAAATGCGCCGGCGCTTCAACCTGGAAGTCGCGCTGTTCGACGCCGAGCGCTTTATCGAGAGCGACGCCAGCAACCCGTTCGAGGACGCACAACTGGCGCTGGTTGCGCTGGAGTGGCTGTGCGAGGACGAAAAGGCCCAGGACGCGCTGTTCGCCGCTGGCTGGGACCTGATGGTGGTCGACGAAGCCCACCACCTGGTCTGGCACCCGGAAAAAGCCAGCCGCGAGTACAGCCTGGTCGAGCAACTGGCCGAAGTCATCCCTGGCGTGCTGCTGCTCACCGCCACCCCGGAACAGCTCGGCCAGGACAGCCACTTCGCGCGCCTGCGCCTGCTCGACCCGAATCGTTTCCATGACCTGGATGCCTTCCGCGCCGAAAGCGCCAGCTACAAACCGGTGGCCGAGGCGGTACAGGAGCTGCTCGACCAGGGCCAGCTCAGCGCCCAGGCCCGCGATGCCATCGGTAGCTTCCTCGGCGATGAAAGCCGCCAATTGCTGGATGCCGCCGACGGTGGCGACACCGACGCCCGCGCCCGCCTGGTACGCGAGCTGCTCGACCGTCATGGCACCGGCCGCCTGCTGTTCCGCAACACCCGCGCCGCGGTCCAGGGCTTCCCGGAGCGCGAGCTGCACCCCTACCCGTTGCCGAGCCCGGACGAGTACATGGAACTGCCGCTCGGCGAGCACGCCGAGCTGTACCCGGAAGTCAGCTACCAGGGCCAGGCCGACATCGAGGAAGACCAGCGCTGGTGGCGCTTCGACCCGCGCGTCGAGTGGCTGATCGACACCCTGAAGATGCTCAAGAAATTCAAGGTGCTGGTGATCTGCGCCCACGCCGAAACCGCCATGGATCTGGAGGACGCCCTGCGCGTGCGCTCCGGCATCCCGGCCACCGTCTTCCACGAGGGCATGAGCATCCTCGAGCGCGACCGCGCCGCGGCCTACTTCGCCGATGAGGAGTTCGGCGCCCAGGTGCTGATCTGTTCGGAAATCGGCTCCGAAGGCCGCAACTTCCAGTTCGCCCACCACCTGGTGCTGTTCGACCTGCCGGCCCACCCGGACCTGCTCGAGCAGCGTATCGGCCGCCTCGACCGCATCGGCCAGAAGCACAAGATCCAGTTGCACGTGCCGTACATGGAGAACAGCCCCCAGGAGCGCCTGTTCCAGTGGTACCACCAGGCATTGAATGCCTTCCTGGCCACCTGCCCGACCGGCAACGCCCTGCAGCACCAGTTTGGCAGCCGCCTGCTGCCGATGCTGGAAAACGCCGACGACGGCCAGTGGCAAGCGCTGATCGACGAAGCCACCAACGAGCGCAAGCGCCTGGAAGGCGACCTGCACGCCGGTCGCGACCGCCTGCTGGAACTCAACTCCGGCGGTGCCGGTGAAGGCGAGGCGCTGGTCGAGGCGATCCTCGAGCAGGACGACCAGTTCGCCCTGCCGATGTACATGGAGCAGCTGTTCGACGCTTTTGGCATCGACAGCGAAGACCATTCCGACAATGCCCTGATCCTGCGCCCCAGCGAGAAGATGCTCGATGCCAGCTTCCCACTCGGCGACGACGAAGGCGTGACCATCACCTACGACCGCGACCTGGCCCTGTCCCGCGAAGACATGCAGTTCCTGACCTGGGAACACCCCATGGTGCAGGGCGGCATGGACCTGGTGCGCTCAGGTTCGATGGGCAATACCTCGGTGGCGCTGATCAAGAACAAGGCGCTCAAGCCTGGCACCGTGCTGCTCGAGCTGCTGTACGTCAGCGAGGTGGTGGCGCCGCGCAAACTGCAGCTGGGCCGCTACCTGCCCCCTGCCGCCCTGCGCTGCCTGCTCGACGGCAACGGCAACGACCTGGCCTCCAAGGTGTCCTTCGATACCCTCAACGACCAGCTCGAAGCGGTGCCGCGCGCCAGCGCCAACAAGTTCGTGCAGGCCCAGCGTGATGCGCTGACGCCGAAGATCGCCGCCGGGGAGGCCAAGGTCTCACCGCGCCATGTCGAGCGCGTCAGCGAAGCCAAACGCCGCCTGGCCGCCGAACTGGACGAAGAACTGGCCCGCCTGACCGCGCTGCAAGCGGTCAACCCAAGCGTGCGCGACAGCGAACTGGAGGCCCTGCGCGAGCAGCGCGAGCAAGGCCTGGCCATGCTCGACAAGGCTGCCCTGCGCCTGGAAGCCATACGGGTGCTGGTCGCGGGTTGAGGTAAGCCGGCGGCCCCGCCAATCCATTGATGGGTTTCACCTACGCGGCCCGGCCCATCCTACGAGGCTGAGTCTGCAGGATGGGTGCAACCCATCAAATGGCGTCAGCCTCACCGGCCCCCTCATGGGTTCTTCCCAAGCGGCTTTGTGAGGTCAGACGTGGACGCCTAGTCCATGCCCGCGAAGCCATCGCGCGCATGGCGCGCTCCCACACAAGTGCCACCTGGCACGGCTCCCAAGCGACCACAAGCGTGAGCGCGCGGCCTTGCGCGCTCTTCTATACCATCTGCAACCGCTGCTTGCGCGTCGGCGCCGGGTAGGCGCTGTCGATCGCCTGCAGGTCGTCAGCGCTGAGCTGCAGCTCGGCGGCCGCGGCGTTCTCGGCCAGGTGCCGCGGGTCACTGGCCTTGGGAATCACCAGCACGTTGGGCTGGCGTAGCGCCCAGGCCAGGGCGACCTGGGCGGTGCTCACGCCATGCTGCTGGGCCACCTGTCGCAGTGCCGCATCGGCTAGCAGCGCACCGCCCTGCCCCAGTGGGCAGTAGGCCATCAACGGCATGTTCTGGCACTGCTGCCAGGGCAACAGGTCGAACTCCACACCACGCTCCTCGGGGTTGTAGAGCACCTGATTGGTCGCACAGGCCGGCTCGCCGAGTTCTTGCAGATCGTCCAGATCGAAATTGGACACGCCCCAGCGGCCGATCTTGCCCTGCTCACGCAGGCGCTCGAAGGCTTCGACCGTTTCGTCCAGCGGGTGCTGGCCGCGCCAGTGCAGCAGATAGAGGTCGAGGTATTCGGTGCCGAGGCGTTGCAAGCTGCGCTCACAAGCCGCCACCGCGCCACTGCGGCTGGCGTTGTGCGGGTAGACCTTGCTGACCAGAAACACCTGATCACGCTTGCCGCTGATCGCCTCGCCAACGACCACTTCGGCGCCGCCTTCGCCGTACATCTCGGCGGTATCGATCAGCCGCAAGCCGCGCTCGATACCTTCACGCAGCGCAGCGACTTCCCCTTTGCGCCGATCGCGGTTTTCCCCCATGCGCCAGGTGCCCTGGCCTATCACCGGCACCTGAACGCCGGCCAATTCGAGTGTGCGCATCATGCTTCCTCCAGTGACTGCATCCTGACCCGCGCCTATAGCTCAGGTTCAAGCCAATGATCCAAACCTAGGCATATGTAAAGACTGGCTTTTTTTGACCGATCGGTCGGACAGTGCGCCACGCAGCGACTACGCTGCATGGAAAGGACAAGCCAGGGCCAGTTGAAGATGGGCGCACTATGGCGATCCGACCCCGCACCGCCTGCCCGCGAACATAAAGTCGCGACCGCGGTGCCGCGCAAATCTCGGCCCGGCAGGCATCGCGTGCGCTGGGTGGTGGGCTCGATGCTGCTGCTCGGGCTCATTGGCGTCACCGGGTTTGCGGTGTTCGAACTGCGCACCGCCCATTTCCAATCGGCCGAGCTGAGCCGCTATGCCGCCACGCTCACCTATGAGGTCAAGGACGGCCCCAGCGATGCCATCGTCTATCCCGGTAATGGCCCCTTCGATCAACGCCAGGGCTACAGTCGTCTGCCGAGCTTTATCGAGCGCCTGCAGGGCCGCGGCTTCGAGGTGCTGCAGCAGGCCCGTTTCTCCGCAGCGCTGAGCGACTACGCCGAGCGCGGCTTTTTCCCGCCCTATGCCGAGAAGGCGCAGACCGGCGTGAACATCGAGGATTGCCGCGGCACGCCCTTCTACACCGTGCGCAACCCACGTCAGCGCTACAGCGACTTCGCCGCGATTCCGCCGCTGGTGGTCGGCAGCCTGCTGTTCATCGAGGATCGCCAGCTGCTTGCCGCCGAGCCGGCCGAAGCCAACCCGGCGGTGGACTGGCCGCGTTTCGTCAAGGCGGCGCTTTCCCAGGTGGGCAAGTACGTCGGCATGCAGGATCAGTCCGCCGGCGGCAGCACCCTGGCCACTCAGCTGGAGAAATACCGTCACTCGCCGGACGGCATCACCCATGCGCCGGTCGAAAAACTGCGGCAGATGATCTCCGCCAGCGTGCGTGCCTATCAGGGCGGGCCGCAGACCCTCGACGCCCGCCAGAACATCGTGCGCGACTACCTCAACAGCGTGCCGCTTTCGGCCGCCCCTGGCCATGGCGAGGTGCACGGCCTGGCCGACGGCCTGCGCATCTGGTTCGGCGTGGATTTCGTCACCACCAACCGCCTGCTCAGCACCGAGCAGGCCGACGATGCCAACCTGGCCGAACGCGGCCTGGCTCTGCGCCAGGTGCTGTCGCTGATGATCGCCCAGCGCAGGCCGTCGTATTACCTGGCCCAGGGCCGGGCGGAACTGGCCGCGCTGGTGGACAGCCACCTGCGCCTGCTGGCCGATGGTGGCGTGCTGGACAGCCGGCTGCGTGATGTGGCCCTGGCCCAGCAGGTGACCTATCGCGACTGGCAGACCGACCCCAACCTGCAGCGTATCGACAGCGACAAGGGCATCAGCATGGCGCGGGCACGACTGGCCGGGCTGCTCAACCTGTCCTACTACGAACTCGACAGGCTCGACCTGGAAGCGCGCTCGAGCCTGAATTCGGACCTGCAGCAACAGGTCAGCCTGTACCTCGAACAACTCGCCGACCCGGCCTTCGCCGAAGGCGTCGGCCTGTTCGGCGACCGCTTGCTGTCGCCCAGCAAGACCGGTGACGTGCGCTACAGCTTCACCCTGTTCGAACGTACGGCCAATGGCAACCAGGTGCGCGTGCAGACCGACAACACCCACCAGCCCTTCGACATCAACGAGAGCAGCAAGCTGGAACTGGGCTCCACCGCCAAGCTGCGGGTGATGGCCACCTACCTGGAAGTGATCGCCGAACTGCATGGCCGGCTCGCCGGCATGAGCCCGACGCAGCTGCGCAGCCAGGAGGTGGCCGACCAGGACCTGCTCAGCCGTTGGGCCATCGACTACCTGCTGAGCAACCCGGGTGCCAACCTCACCCCCATGCTCGGTGCTGCACTGGAGCGTCGCTACTCGGCCAGCCCGGCGGAACGCTTCTTCACCGGCGGTGGCCTGCATACCTTCGGCAACTTCCGCAATGAGGACAATGGCCGGCGCCCGACCCTGCGCGAGTCACTACGCGAATCGATCAACCTGCCCTTCGTGCGCCTGATGCGCGACTTGGTGCGCTACAGCACCTACCAGGCGCCGGGCAACAGCGCTGCCCTGCTCAAGGACGACAAGGACCCGCGACGCCAGGAGTACCTGAGCCGCTTCGCCGACCGCGAGGGCACCACCTTCATGCTGCGCTTCTGGCGCAAGTACCAGGGCCAGTCTGCCCAGGAGCGTCTGTACACCTTTATCGGTGGCCTGCGCCTGACCGACACGCGCCTGGCGGCGGTGCACCGCTACCTGATGCCCGGGGTGGATCAGGCGACCTTCGCCAATTTCATCCGCGCGCACCTGCCCGGTGTACGGATCAACGACAAGCGTATCGACGAGCTCTACCGACGCTATGGCCCGGGCGCCTTCAGCCTGCCGGACCAGGGCTATATCGCCCGCGTGCACCCGCTTGAGCTGTGGCTGCTGAAATACCTGATCGACCACCCGCAGGCCTCCTTCAACGACGCGGTCACCGCCAGCGCCGAGCAGCGCCAGGAGGTCTACGGCTGGCTGTTCAAGAGCCGCCACAAGAGCGCCCGCGACAGCCGCATTCGCATCATGCTGGAGGTCGAGGCCTTTCTGGATATTCACCAGCGCTGGCAGAACCTGGGCTACCCCTTCGAGTACCTGGTACCTTCTCTGGCCACCGCCCTGGGCAGCTCAGGGGATCGCCCTGCGGCCCTGGCCGAGCTGATCGGCATCATCCAGAACGACGGCATCCGCCTGCCCACGGTGCGCATCGACAGCCTGCACTTCGCCGAGGACACGCCTTACGATACACGCCTGGGGCATGTGCTCGAGGCCGGCAAGCGGGTGATGGCCCCGGAGGTCGCCGCAGCGCTGCGCGAAGCCTTGTCACAGGTAGTGGATGGCGGTACCGCGCGGCGCTTGCAGGGCGCCTTCACCCTGGCCGATGGCAGCCCGCTGGTCCTCGGCGGCAAGACCGGCACCGGCGACAACCGCATGACCAGCGTGGGCCGCGGCGGCCAGGTGATCAGCTCGCGGGTACAGAACCGCACCGCTACCTTCGTGTTCTTCCTCGGCCCGGATCATTTCGGCACCCTCACCGCCTTCGTACCCGGCCGCGCGGCGGAGAACTTCCGTTTCACCTCGGCGCTGCCGGTGCAGGTGCTCAAGGGCATGCAGCCGATCCTGGCGCCCTACCTGCAAACCGGCGCACGCACACAATGTGCGCCGCCACCGCAGCAGCAGACGGCGCAATTGGTGCGCTAGAGGCGGCTTCGATATAGGCTGGCCACTATGGCACGAGCAGCCGGTCGACCGCTTTGGCTTTCGGTGCTCCTCATGCCGAAAAATTAGCAGGCGACAGCAATCGCCCCTTCAGGAGGCCAAGCGGAATCGTTGCGGAGAGGGCCGAGCGGGCAGCCTTGAGCGACATGGATGTCGCGAGAGCCGCGATGGGCCAAGGATGGCCCTTCGTGGGGGGCCGCCTAGGTCGGGCCCTCGGAGCAACGATGTAGCGAGGGAACCCCGGCGAAGCCGGGGCCGGATGTCGGGGCTAGACCTTTTGGTTTCTTTTGGCGGGGCCGGCCATCCGGGCGATGCCAAAAGAAACCCGCTCGATAGAGCGGAACCGAACGTATGAACAACGCAACAACGCTGGCAAACCACAGCTCACGCATCACGTATGGAACGTAAAGAGCTCGCGGCTAAAGCGGATCGCCGCCGGGCCCCTCCTACGAGTTACGCGCACGCCCGCTTCTGCCTTATGCGCATCTCTCTAACTACCACCAATAATCGCTAGCGCTTCTGCCTCAGATACAACGCCTCGACCTTCTCCCGCGCCCAGGGCGTCTTGCGCAGGAAGGTCAGGCTGGACTTGATGCTCGGGTCGCTCTTGAAGCAGCGGATATCGATACGCTGGGCCAGGCCGTCCCAGCCCAGCTGCTCGACCAGCTCGGTCAGGATGGCCTGGAGGGTAATGCCGTGCAGCGGGTCTTTGGAGGGGGTCATGGCGGGTTCCTGATGGCTGGGCGACAAGCTTACCAGCAGGCGCCAATGAAAAGGCCCGGACACTGTCCGGGCCTTCGCTCAACACACTACGCAGGTGCGATCAGAGATGCGCGTCCTGGTACTCCTTCTCGGCTTCGTCGAAGCGCTTGACCATCGCCGGCGAGGCCGGGCTACCTATCTTGCTGAACACCACGATGGCCAGGGTAGCGAGGATGAAGCCCGGAATGATCTCGTACAGACCCAGACCGATAAAGTTCTTCCACAGCACCACGGTGGCCGCACCGACCACCATGCCGGCCAGGGCGCCGTTGCGGGTCATGCCCTTCCAGACCAGCGACAGGATCACCACCGGGCCGAAGGCCGCGCCGAAGCCCGCCCAGGCGTAGGACACCAGGCCCAGTACCTTGCTGTCCGGGTTGGAGGCGATGGCGATGGCGACGATGGCGATCAGCAGCACCATCAGACGGCCGACCCACACCAGTTCCTTCTCGCTCGCGCCCTTGCGCAGGAAGGCCTTGTAGAAGTCTTCGGTCAGGGCGCTGGAGCACACCAGCAACTGGCAGCTCAGGGTGCTCATCACCGCGGCCAGAATGGCCGACAGCACGATACCGGCAACCCAGGGGTTGAAGAGGATCTTGGTCAGTTCGATGAACACGCGTTCGCTGTTATCGCTGACCGGGCCGGCCAGGGCCGGGTTGTTGGCGAAGTAGGCGATGCCGAAGAAACCGACCGCCACGGCGCCGCCCAGGCACAGAACCATCCAGATCATGCCGATACGGCGTGCGGCCGGAATCGACTTGACCGAATCGGCCGCCATGAAGCGCACCAGGATGTGCGGCTGGCCGAAGTAGCCCAGGCCCCAGGCCAGCAACGACACGATGGCGACGAAGGACAGGCCACGGAACATGTCGAAGTTGGCCGGGTTGGCCTGCTCGATGGTGGTCATCGCCGCATCGAAATCGCCCAGGGAGAGAATCACGAACACCGGGGTGATCAGCAGCGCGAAGATCATCATGGTGGCCTGCACGGTGTCGGTCCAGCTCACCGCGAGGAAGCCGCCGACGAAGACGTAGGCGATGGTCGCCGCCGCGCCGACCCACAGGGCCACGTCGTAGCTCAGGCCGAAGGTGGATTCGAACAGGCGCGCACCGGCCACCACGCCAGAGGCGCAGTAGATGGTGAAGAACACCAGAATCACCAGCGCCGAGAAGATGCGCAGCAGCTTGCTGTTGTCTTCGAAGCGGTGGGTGAAGAAGTCAGGCAGGGTCAACGCGTTGTTGTTGTGCTCGGTGTGCACCCGCAGGCGACCGGCGACAAACAGCCAGTTCATCCAGGCGCCGAGGATCAGGCCGATGGCGATCCAGCTCTCCGAGATACCGGCGATGAAGATCGCGCCCGGCAAGCCCATCAGCAGCCAGCCGCTCATGTCGGAGGCACCGGCGGAAAGCGCGGTGACGAAGCTACCGAGGCTGCGGCCGCCGAGGATGTAGTCGGAGAAGTTCTTGGTCGCACGGTAGGCAATGAAGCCGATCAGCACCATGGCCAGGATATAGACCACGAAGGTGACCAGCATGGGAGTACTTGCAGTCATTGGGGAAAGCCCCTCTCGTTTGTTTTTATTCGAACCGGGATTTCCGATCCAGTTGGCACATCACGACCATCAATCTCGGTCGTGCTCCAGGTACGCCGCTCTATGGTGGCGTTACCGATTCGGGACATCAGCCCCCAATAGCAAAACGGGCAGAAATCTCATCGATTCCCACCCGTTGTCTGTTACTCGTCGCCCAGCGACAGCAGTGAGGCGTTGCCGCCCACCGCCGTGGTGTTCACCGAGGTGGTGCGCTCGTTGACGAAGCGCAACAGGTAGCTCGGGCCACCGGCTTTCGGGCCGGTGCCGGACAGGCCGCAGCCCCCGAACGGCTGTACGCCGACCACCGCACCGATCTGGTTGCGGTTCACGTACAGGTTGCCGACCCGCGCCAGGGCTTCGATGCGGGCGGCAGTTTCCTCGTTTCGGCTGTGAATGCCAAGGGTCAATCCGTAGCCAGTGGCGTTGATGGCGGCGACCACCTTCTCCAGATCGGCGGCGTCATAGCGCACCACATGCAGCACCGGGCCGAACTGTTCTTTCTTCAGTTCGTGAATACCGCCGATCTCGAAGGCCACCGGCGCGACGAAATGGCCGTTCAGATCACCTGCCACCGAGGCCTCGGCGATCAGCTTGCCTTCGCCCTTGAGCTGGTTGATATGGGCCAGCAGGCCGTCTCGGGCCTCGGCATCGATGACCGGGCCGATATCGTTCTCGCGCAGGTGGGTCGGGCCGATCTTCAGTTCGGCCATGGCGCCTTTGAGCAGGTCGATCACCCGGTCGGCGATATCGCGCTGCACGTATAGCACGCGCAGGGCCGAGCAACGCTGGCCGGCGCTGGTGAAGGCCGAACCGACGGCATCCTTGACCACCTGTTCGGGCAGCGCGGTGGAGTCGACGATCATCGCGTTCTGGCCGCCGGTCTCGGCGATCAGGGTGGCGATCATGCCGTCCTTCTCGGCCAGTTGACGGTTGATGATCCGTGCCGTGTCGGTTGAGCCGGTGAAGCACACGCCGGCCACCCTCGGGTCGCGGCAGAACACGCCGCCCAGGGTCGCGCCGTCGCCTGGCAGGAAGGCGATCACGTCCTTCGGCAGGCCGGCTTCGAACATCAGCTCCAGGGCGCGGGCGGCGATCAGGCTGGTCTGCTCGGCCGGCTTGGCCAGCACCACGTTGCCGGCCACCAGCGCGGCACTGATCTGGCCCAGGTAGATGGCCAGCGGGAAGTTCCAGGGGCTGACGCAGACGAAGATGCCGCGGCCTTCATGGAACAGCTCGTTACGCTCGCCGGTCGGGCCCTTGAGCTCTTCACGACCGAGTTTCAGGCGCGCCTGTTGGGCGTAGTAACGGCAGAAATCCACTGCCTCGCGCACTTCGTCGATACCGTCCTGCAGCGACTTGCCGGCTTCCACGGTGCACAGCGCCATCAGCTCGGGGCGATGTTTTTCCAGCAGGTCGGCGAGGCGCTCGAGCACGCTGGCACGCGCGTCGATGGTGGTGGCGTTCCAGTTCGGCCAGGCGGCGCTCAGGCCATCCAGGGCCTGGGCGGCCTGGGCGGCGGTGGCGAACTGGGCGGTGCCGACCAGCTTGTTCAGATCAAAGGGGCAGCGAACCTCCTGGGCGGTGCCGCTCAGGGTCTGGCCGTTGATCACCGGCGCGGCCTGCCACTGGCGATCCAGTTGCGGACGGTAGGCGTTTTCGAGTTCGGTCAGCGATTTCTGGATGTTCATGTTGATGCCCTGGGAGTTTTTCCGGGTGGCCCCGTACAGCGCAGGCGGCAGCGGGATTTTGTTATTGGCGAGGCTGGCGAACTTGCGCAGCTGGGTAACCGGGTGGTCGATCAGCGACTCGACCGGCACGCTCGGGTCGACCAGCTGGTGCACGAACGAGGAGTTGGCACCGTTTTCCAGCAGGCGGCGCACCAGGTACGGCAGCAGGTCCTTGTGGGCGCCGACCGGGGCGTAGATGCGCACGGTCTTGCGGTGCTTCTCCAGCACCGTGTCGTACAGCGCATCGCCCATGCCGTGCAGGCGCTGGAACTCGAAGTCGCGCGGCGACGACTGCTCGGCGGCCATGGCCAGGATGCAGCTGACAGTGTGGGCGTTGTGGCTGGCGAACTGCGGGTAGATCACCCCACGGGTGAAGTCGCTGAGCAGGTAGCGCGCGCAGGCCAGGTAGGACGTATCGGTGCCCTCCTTGCGGGTGAACACCGGGTAGCCGTCGAGGCCCCACACCTGGCATTGCTTGATCTCGCTGTCCCAGTAGGCGCCCTTGACCAGGCGCAGCGGCATCTTTTCACCGAGTTCCTTGCCCAGCAGGGTCAGCCACACCAGCACCGGCAAGCAGCGCTTGGAATACGCCTGGATCACCAGGCCGAACTCGCCCCACCCGGCGATGGCCGGATCACGCAGCAGCTTCTCGTACAGCTCCAGGGACAGTTCCAGGCGGTCGGCCTCTTCGGCGTCCACCGAGATACCGACATCGAGCTTGCGGGCACGGATGGCCAGTTCGCGCACGTTGGCGAACAGCTCGCTCAGCACGCGTTCGCGCTGGGCGACTTCATAACGCGGGTGCAGCGCGGAAAGCTTGATCGAGATCGATGGCTTAGGGCCTGGGCCGACCTGCGGCTCGGCGCCGACGGTGTCGATGGCCTTGCGGTAGTCGGCCATGTACTTCTCGGCGTCTTCGGCGGTCAGCGCAGCTTCGCCGAGCATGTCGAAGGAATAGGTGTAGCCCTTCTCGCGCTCCGGGCGGCCGTTCTTCAGCGCCTCGCTGATGGTGCGGCCGAGTACGAACTGCTTGCCCATCAGTTTCATGGCCTGGTTCATCGCCGCGCGAATCACCGGTTCGCCGGAGCGCTGGATCAGCCGGCCGAGCACCTTCTTCGGGCGCCCGTCCGCGGCTTGCGGGTCGACCACCTTGCCGGTCATCACCAGGCCCCAGGCCGCGAAATTGACCAGCACGTTGTCGCTCTTGCCCAGGTGCCGTTCCCACTCGGCGGCGCTGAGCTTGTCGCGAATCAGCGCATCGGCGGTGGCCGCATCCGGCACCCGCAGCAGCGCTTCGGCCAGGCACATCAGCATCAGGCCTTCCTGGGTATCCAGGCTGTACTGGCGCAGCAACGCATCGAGGGTGTCGACGGCATTGTCGCGGCCGCGCACGTCCTGAATCAGGCTGCGCGCCTGCTGGCGAATGCTCTCGATACCGGCAGCGCCCGGGTCGGCCAGCTGCAGCAGCTCTTGCAGATAGGCGGCTTCGTCAACGTTGTAGTTGGCGCTGATGGTGGGGAAGAAATCGGCGGCCTTGGCAGCGGAGATCCGGTCGAGGAACTCCTGGTGCAAGACGTGACTGGCTTTGAACATCACGCCCATCCTCTTGTAGGGATTATGTATGGGGGTACCTCTGCTTTGGGTCTAGCCCAGATACGGGAATCTGGCGATCCCACGCGTGCAGAAGCGGATGGCGGAATTTAGTGGCAGATCGATGATCGCTTCTTGCAGAAAGCTCTGGAGTTTTTGCGGAAAACTCCGAACAACCCCTTAGCCCTGGAAACGAACACGACCGCCCAGCTGTACGGCGCAGAAATGGGTAGCCTCATCAGAGGTTCACGGCCGCTGCCCAGGTGATTAATGCGCTTTAGTCATCGGCCAGCCGAACAGGTATTCTCTGGCCTTACTCGAGGCGGGTCGTGCTGCCCTGGTCGTAGGTGGCAAGCCTCGCCTGCTGGCCATGAACCGAATCAATTTAATTTCGCGGAGTTGAACGCATGTCGCTGAGCATCAAGACCCCTCTTCTGCACTCGCTGCCCCTTAGCCAGTGTGTTGGCGCCAAGGTGTGGATGAAGATGGAGGCCATGCAACCAGGCGGATCCTTCAAGATCCGTGGCGTTGGCTTCGCCTGTGAGCAGCACCATGCACAGGGCGCCCAGCGTTTCATTTCCTCCTCGGGCGGCAATGCCGGCCTCGCCGTTGCCTACGCCGGGCGGCGCCTGGGTGTACCGGTCATCGTGGTGGTTCCTGAGACAACCACAGCGCGGGCGCGCAGCCTGCTGGGCCTGGAAGGCGCTGAAGTGATCGTGCACGGCAAGTCGTGGTTCGAGGCCAATGAGCTTGCCCGTTCGCTGCAGACGGCAGCGGACGCCTTCATTCACCCCTTCGACGATCCGTTGCTGTGGCAGGGCCATGCGTCGATGATCGATGAGGTGGTTGCCGATGGCGTGCGCCCGGATGCCGTGGTGCTGTCTGTCGGCGGTGGCGGCCTGCTGGCTGGCGTCGACGAGGGCCTGCGCCGCAATGGCCTGGACAGCGTGCCGGTTTATGCCGTCGAGACGCAGGGAACGGCCTCGCTGCAGGCCTCGATCAACGCCGGCCAGCTGGTGGAGATCCCGGCGGTTTCCGGGGTGGCCACCTCCCTTGCAGCTCGCCAGGTCTGCCGTCGCGCATACGAGGTCTCCCGGGAGCGCCCGGTGATCCCCGTTCAGGTGACCGACCAGGAGGCTGTAGAGGCCTGCCTGGCTTACCTGGATGATCACCGCACCCTGGTCGAGCCAGCCTGTGGCGCCTCCTTGGCCATGCTGTATGGAAACAAAACGCCCCTCGATGAGCGGAGCAATGTCCTCGTCATCGTATGCGGTGGCTCCACTGCAACCATCGAATCGCTGCTCGCCATGCGCGGCTGATGCCTGCCTTCAATGCAGCACGAGCGCTCTGCTGCCGGCCATCCGCGCTTGGCCTGGGTGCATGTGGCGACTGTCGAGAGCCGAGGTGTTAGTCAAGATGAGCGACGCTACTGCATTTCACTGGGAAGCCCACGCCTGCCTGCCCCTGGTTCCCGGGCAGGACATGTCCCGCCTGGGCCGTTACCGGGATGCCGGCTTTCACCACGTGTCGGTCAACGTGGGCATGGACATGACGCCTTTCACCACCGTGATGCAGGTAATCGCCGGCTTTCGAAGCTGGCTGGATCGGCACCACGAGGCGTTCGTACTGGCTGGCACCATTGCCGATCTGAACAACGCTCGCAAGGCTGGAAAGCTTGCCGTTTCATTCGATCTGGAAGGTTCGAACATGCTGCTTCATGACCCCGCGATGGTCGAGCTGTATGGGGCGCTGGGCGTGCGGCAGATGCTGCTCGCCTACAATCGAGACAACAGTTGCGCCGGTGGATGCCACGGGGCAGGTACCGGCCTGACGCCACTTGGGCGCGATGTTGTACGCGTGGCCAATGCTTCGGGAATCGTCATCGACTGCTCCCATGCAAGCAAACGCTCAAGCCTCGAGATCATGGAGATCTCCAGCCGACCGGTGATCTTCTCCCATAGCAACGTCAAAGCCATTTTCGATCATCCGCGAACTATCGACGACCAGCAGATCGATGCCTGCGCCGCACAGGGCGGCGTTATCGGCCTTACCGGCCTGGGAATTTTCATGGGCGACCCCGAGGCGTCGGTAGAGGCCTTCGTTCGCCAGATCGATTACCTGGCCGAGCGCGTCGGGGCGCATCACATTGGCCTGGGCCTGGACACCGAGCTGCACCCGGAAAACAAGGATCTACCGGAAGACGCAGCGGAGGAAGATTGGTGGCCCCACGCGCATTACGGCCATATGAACGGACACAGGCAATTGCAGCCAGAAGATCTGGGCAGGGTAGCCGAGCGCCTGCAGGATCTCGGCTATGCGCCTGCCGACATCCGCGCCATCTTCGGTGAGAACTTCATGCGCACTGCACGGGCCGCATGGCCCGAATAGGCGCCCAGTACCCCGGCGTGGGCCGCATCACCGATCAACACCTGTCCCCCTTCCCCACTCTTGCATGAAGATTTTCTCGATTGGCTGACGTGAACCTGAGTGTGATCGGGCTGGCGAGCCATGAGCGCGTGGCGAAATCGTCGCTGCCGGGTCAGATATCCAACGCCACCGACAGATTCAAGCCATGCTGAAACTCGTCGTCGGCGTGTCGGTAGCTGTAGCTGCCGCGCAGTGACAGGCCCTCGCCAAGGCGATGACTGACACCGAAGTGGCCGCGCAGGCTGCGATCGTCCGGGCGATGGCCGGGCAGCTCGAAGCCGACTGCCGGCAGGCTGTTCAGCGACATGCGCAGCTCGGCGGGGTCATCCTCGTACTCGCGCTCCATTGCCAGCTCGCCGAATACCCGGGTCCGCGGGCTCAGGTCATACAGCCCTTGCAGACCAGCCCCCAGCCGCCGGGACTTGCGCGTCTGGTCGTCGAAGCCCAGCGCGGTGGAGCGCTGGCTTTTCTCACGGTAACCGTCCACATCGACCTGCGCGTAGTCGGCGCTGAAAAAGGGGCTCAGGTGCCATTGGCTACCCGGCCTGGCAATGTCATAACCGAAACGACTGCTGACGGCCCAGAGCTTGCCGTCGGTGTCGCCCTTCTCCGAATTGGTGGCCGGGCCAGCGGCGAACTTGCGTTTCAGGTTGTCATAGTCGAGGTGACCGGCACTGGCCGACAGATCGCCCCACCAGCGATCGTGCTGATACTGGGCGAACGCGGTAGCGATGTAACTACGCAGGGTGTAATCGGAGTCCGCCGCGCCGGCCTCGAGATTCTGTTCATGCAGCCCGGCGGCCAGGCCGACGCGCCAGGCGTCGTCGAGGCGATAGCTGGCGCCGAAGTTGAGGCTGTAGCCATTGCCATCGGCATTGCCACCTTGACGTTCATATTCCAGCCGTTGGCCGCCGCCATTGACGAAGGTGCGCCACTGACCGACCGCCTGCCAGCCCTCCCAGTCCGCCAGCCATTGCGCGCGCAGCTGATCCTGATGGCCACGCAGCGTGCCCAGGGCCATTTCCGGCAACAGGGTGACCTCCCCGGGCGCCGCCAGCAGCGAGTAGGCGTAGTCGGCGATCAGGCGCTGGCCGGCAATGGTCGGGTGTACGCCATCGTTGAACAGCAGTTTCGTCGGATCCGGCGCGCTGCCATTGAGCCCGAAAATCGGGTTGGGGTTGCTGCACCCCGAGAAGCAGGTACCGATCACCGTGGCGCGATCGGCGACCAGGCCGTAGCGGCCAGGATCACTGACCACTTCGGAGAGGTAGAGCGGCATGTTCAACGGAATCACATTGGCGTCAAGCGCCGCCAATTGGCTCACCAGCTCGGTATTGAAGGCTGCCCCCAGTGCACTGACCTGGCCCTGCAGGGGGCTGCCGAAGAAGTTCGGCGTCAGCCCAAGGTCCGGCAGTACCCACACCATGATGTAGCGCGCACCCGCCTGCTGCAGCGCTTCGGCGCTATCGACCAGACGCCCCGCTGCCGCCTGGGCGCTGGGCCCGTCGACGACCCGAAACTGCAGGAAATCGTTGCCGCCGCCCGTCAGGTAGTACAAGGCGTTGGGGTCGGCTCGGCCGCCTGTGGACTGCAGATAGCCTCCGGGCCCGGTGATGGCAGCGAGGATTTGATCGGTTCGATAGCCGCCAACTGCCCAGTTGTTGCCACCGGCCACGGTATTGGCTGATCCCAGGCCGGGGCCCGACAGCCCGAGTGCATTGCCCAGCAGCATGGGCGATACCTCACCGAAAATTTCGCCGCTGCCATCCTGATAGGTCGGGCCGGTACGGTTGGTAAAACGAGTGGTCGCCCCTGCCGGGCCATCGGCATCGGCGAACCACCCGGCATCGCTGAGGCTGTCACCAAAGACGTAGAGCGCCCCATACGGCGCGGCGTAAAGCGAGGTGGCGCTGGCCAGCAGACCGGCAGCCGCCAGGGGCGTGAGCAAGCGTTTCATGGCAAGTCCTTTTATTATTGGAGTGAACCGCCCGACAAACTGTAGCCAGTGTGCGACGAAAGCGCAGCCTGAAGGAAAGGGAATAGTTTTTAGTTATTGGAGCACTTGCACTCCGGGGGACGGTGTGGTCGCTCACCAACCTTACTGTCGGAAAAACCCTGCCGGCACAGCTGATGCGGCCGGCGCATCGACTACCAAGGCGCTATTTCTCAACCCGCCGCAGCGCCCTATAAAGCGTAGACCGGTGCACCTTGAGCATCTTGGCAGCCTGCTCGACCGACTGGCCTTCCTGATTGATCAAACGTTTCGCCTCGTCGATCTGCTCGCTGCTCAGAGTGGGTTTCGCGCCGAACTTCACGCCACGCGCCTTGGCCGCCTCGCGACCGTCCTTGGTTCGCTCGAGGATCAGCGAGCGCTCGAACTCGACGATGCCGGCGAATACCGCCAGCACCGCCAGGCCATTCTCGGTGGTGGTATCCGCCCAGGGCTCGGACAGGCTGCGCAGGCCTGCGCCGCTGATATGAATGCGTTCGGCGATTTCCAGTAATTCGCGGGTGCTGCGTGCCAGGCGGTCGAGCTTGGTCACGGTGAGCACGTCGCCAGGGCCCAGCTCGCCGAGCAGGCGAGTCAGTTCAGGGCGATTGCGCCAATTGTTCTTGGTCTGCTCGGATACCAGTCGGGTACAGCCTGCCAACTCCAGGCCGAACAGCTGGCTGAGCAGGTTGGGCGTTTCACTGGCTCGTGCATAGCCCAGGTAACGGGGGCCGCTCTGCCCCGAATCCGGCTGGCTCATCGTTGGGCAGCCCCCATCGGGGCGTCATTTCGAGCCAGTGAGGCACTGCAGGATGTGTGTGGATTCATTGGCGAGGATTGGCGAGACAAGGCTGGAATCACGCTGCGTTTGCTCTGCGCTGGCGGCCCGACCAGTGCGCAATTGAACCTGCCTTGCCGCAACGGCGGTGGCACCCGGGCAATAACCTACACCAAGCGTTACGGCGAGAAAAGGCTGGGTGTGCGCTCGGCAACGCAGGGGGCACGCGCGCTACAGGCTGCCGAGGGATATCGCCCTCGGCCGACGGCGCTCCCCACACAACCGCGCCGAACGCAACAGAAACGCCGCCAGTACCTTGCGGTAACGGCGGCGCCTGCTCTGGCAATCGATGCTCAGGCGGTCAGCCGGGTCAGCGCTTCGCGGTACTTGTCGGCGGTTTTCTGGGCAACGTCAGCCGGCACGGCCGGCGCCGGCGGCTCCTTGTTCCAGCCAGTGGACTCCAGCCAGTTGCGCACGAACTGCTTGTCGAAGCTCGGCGGGTTGCTGCCTTCGGCGTAGCTGTCGGCGGGCCAGAAGCGACTGGAGTCGGGGGTCAGCACTTCGTCCATCAGGGTCAGGGTGCCGTCTTCGTCGAGACCGAACTCGAACTTGGTGTCGGCGATGATGATGCCGCGGGTGGCCGCGTATTCCACCGCTGCCTTGTACAGGGCGATAGAGGTGTCGCGCACCTTGGCGGCCAGTTCGGCGCCGATGATCGCCTCGCACTGGGCGAAGCTGATGTTCTCGTCATGGTCGCCCACGGCGGCCTTGGTCGACGGAGTGAAGATCGGCTCGGGCAGCTTGGCCGCTTCCTTCAAGCCGGCAGGCAGCGCGATGCCGCATACGGTGCCGCTCTTCTGGTATTCCTTCCAGCCGGAGCCGACGATGTAGCCGCGTACGATGGCTTCCACGGCCACCGGCTTGAGGCGCTTGGCGACCACGGCGCGGCCTTCGACCAGGGGCAGTTCGGCAGCCGGCACCACGTCTTCGACGCGATCACCGGTGAAGTGGTTGGGCACCACGTGGGCCAGTTTGTCGAACCAGAAGTTGGAGATCGCGGTGAGGATCTTGCCCTTGTCCGGAATCGGCTGCTCGAGGATCACGTCGAAGGCCGAGAGGCGATCCGTGGCGACCATCAGCATGCGCTTGTCGTCGATCTCGTAGAGGTCGCGGACTTTGCCCGAATAGATTTTTTTCAGGCTCAGGGAAGGTGTGGTCATGTCGAGATAGCGCCTCGTCGCGGGATAGTCGCGCCGCATGGCGTCAAAGCAGACGCGTCACGGCTGTAAGGGTCGACAGGGAAACGCCCTGCCTGTGAAAACAAAAGGCGAAACCCATGGGGTTTCGCCTATCGCCAACCACGTGCCAGGAATGCCTAGCCGAGGTTCTCCTGGATCATGCCCAGCACCCGGCGGGCCACATCGGCCGGCGCCACGGTGTTGATGTCCTTCTCGACGGTCACCTGCACGGTGTCGCCCACGGCGGTCAGGCGTACCTGGTAGCGCTCGGCGCGCGCTTCGATGGCTTCCTTGTCGTCCGAGCCGCCGAACATGCGCTTGAACAAGCCTGGCTTTTCGTTGGCACGCTGCGGGCCTTCGGCAAGGTTGACGTAGTAGACGCCCAGGGTACGGTTGATGTCGTCGACACGCAGGTCAGCCATGCGCAGCGAGCGGCCCACGCCAGACCAGGCACGGTCGAAGTCGGTGCTCAGGTTCAGCACCGGGTTGCCGTTGCCATCCTGCGACAGGGCTACGCGGTTTGGCGCATCGAAGTCGCGGCCGGCCAGCAGGGACACCGAACCGCCCTGCTCCACGCCGCGGGTCAGGCTGGCCTGCAGCTCGTCGAGCAGCGCGGCGTCGAGGGTCTTGTTGACGCTGCGCTCGGTGAACGGCACCTCGGCGTTGCTGCCCGCCGGGCGTTGCGCGGTGACCACGAAGATTTCGCTGGTGTTGCGCTGCACGCCAGGCTCGAGGCGCACGTGCACGCGGGTTTCGGTGTTGCTGTCGAGACCACCGACACGGCCGGTCAGGCGGCTCTGCATGCTGCTCGACAGCGCATCGAAACGCTGCCAATCGGTGCTGAACTCGCCAGTCTGCGGACGTTCGTCGACGATGCGGAAGCCGCCATCCTCGAAGAACTGGCGAGCGCCTGGCCAGACTTCGGCCGGCACGCGCTGGGCGACCAGCCAGCTGGAATCGCCGCTGTTCTGCAGGCTGAATTCGCTGACGTTGTCACTGACGGCCAGCGCCTGCGGGCGCGGCACTTCGTATTCGCCCTTGGCTTCGCTATCGCGAATCTGCTGGGGAACCGGCAGCAGCGGGTCGAGGCGCTTGGCCTGGACGTCGGCCGGCAATTGCATCGGCGCGGTCTGCCGTGCGGTCAGGTAGTCACTGCCGCGGTCGCGGAAGTAGCCATTTTCGCCCCAGATCCAGCCACAGCCGCTGGTGCTGGTGATGATCAGGGCAAGTGCGGAAAGTCCGGCCAGTCGCTTCATGCGTCGTAATTCCTCGATTAGACCAATACACCGGACTGGCGCAGGGCCTGACGCAGCGGTTCGTGACAACGGGGGCTCAACCAGGTCAGCGGCAAGCGAATGCCGTCGGCCATCATGCCCATTTCATTCAGGGCCCACTTCACCGGAATCGGGTTGGCTTCGATGAACAGGTTCTTGTGCAGCGGCATCAGGCGGTCGTTGATGGCCCGGGCGATCGCCGCTTCGCCGCGCATGGCTGCCGAGCACATATCGCTCATCGCCCGCGGCGCCACGTTGGCGGTCACCGAAATATTGCCCTTGCCGCCGAGCAGGATCAGCTCGACCGCAGTCGGGTCGTCGCCGGAGTACAGGTGGAAATTCGAGCCCACGCGGTCGAGGATGTCACGGGCACGCTGCAGGTCGCCGGTGGCTTCCTTGATGCCGATGATGTTGTCGACCTTGGCCAGGCGCTCGACGGTCTCCGGCAGCATGTCGCAGGCGGTACGGCCCGGCACGTTGTAGAGAATCTGCGGAATGGCCACGGCTTCGGCGATATGGCGGAAGTGCAGGTACAGGCCTTCCTGGGTCGGCCGGTTGTAGTACGGGGTGACCAGCAGGCAGGCATCGGCGCCGGCGGTCTTGGCATTCTGGGTCAGCTCGACCGCTTCGCGGGTGGAGTTGGCGCCGGTGCCGGCGATGACCGGAATGCGCCCGGCGACCTGATCCACCACGCGGCGGATGACTTCGATGTGCTCGTTGACATCGAGCGTCGCCGACTCGCCGGTTGTGCCGACCGCGACGATGGCGTGGGTGCCCTCTTGCAGGTGGAAATCCACCAGCTTGCTCAGGGCCTCCCAGTCGAGATTACCCTGCGCATCCATGGGCGTGACCAGTGCCACCATACTGCCCGCAATCATGCAACCGCTCCTGCCGAAAAAGAGAGCCGTAATGGTACTGGCGCCACCAGCCTTGCACAAGCGACCAGGTGGCTGTGATTACTGGCATTACGTGCGCTCGCCCCCATCTGGTCATTCCCCTGGCGAGCGCTTTTCGCTACCCTGCGAGTTTGTTTGGTGCTGTCTATAGCGCCGGGCGTCCAACGTTTAGGAAGGCTGCATGTCCACCCCCCCCGTTCGCGAACAATTTCTCGTCATCAGCGCCCTTGGTAGCAATGCCATGGAGCTGACCAATGTGCTGTGCCGGGCCAGCCATGAAAACCGCTGCGCGGTCATCAGCACGCGCCTGAGCCGCCACGGCGAGCTCAGCGCCCTGGTGCTGCAGATTTCCGGCAGCTGGGATGCTCTGGCGCGTCTGGAAGCCGGCCTGCCGGCACTGGCCAAGAAACACGAGTTCACTGCCAACGTGATCCGCAGCGCCGCCCAGGAAGTCCGCCCCCAGGCGCTGCCTTACGTGGCTTACGTAAGCTCGGTGTACCGCCCGGACATTCTCAACGAGCTGTGCCAGTTCTTCATCGACCACCGTGTCGAACTCGAAGCGCTGACCTGCGATACCTACCAGGCACCGCAGACCGGCGGCACCATGCTCAACGCCACGCTGACCGTCACCCTGCCAGCGGGCACCCAGATCAGCTGGTTGCGCGACCAGTTCCTGGATTTCGCCGACGCGCTGAACCTGGATGCCCTGATCGAACCCTGGCGCCCCCAGAATCCATAAGGAGCCCTGCCCCATGGCCATCGCTATCGATTCCCCCGTTGCCGACTTCAGCGCGCCGGCCACCGGCGGTGACTTCGACCTCGCCGCCCACAAGGGCAAGCAACTGGTGATCTACTTCTACCCGAAGGACAACACCCCGGGCTGCACCACCCAGGGCCAGGGCTTTCGCGATGCCCACGAGGCTTTCGCCGCCGCCAACACGGTGATCGTCGGCGTCTCCCGCGACAGCCTGAAGACCCACGAGAACTTCAAGGCCAAGCAAGGCTTTCCCTTCGAGCTGATCTCGGACAAGGACGAAAGCGTCTGCGGCCTATTCGACGTGATCAAGCTCAAGAAGCTCTACGGCAAGGAATACCTGGGCATCGACCGCAGCACCTTTCTGATCGACAAGCACGGCGTGCTGCGCCAGGAGTGGCGCGGGGTGAAAGTGCCCGGACATGTCGACGCGGTACTGGCCGCCGCCCAGGCCCTGAACAAAGCCTGATACAGTTGAAAAATGCCGCTCTCGAGCGGCATTTTTTCATCCCCCAGGGTTACGCCTTGCGTAGCCAGTAGCGAAACACCCCGCCCTCGCTTTCCTCGCGCAACAGCGCGTGGCCGGCCAGGCGCGCGAAAGCCCGAAAGTCGCGCTGCGACCCGGCATCCGTGGCCGACACCTTGAGCACCTCGCCACTGGCCAGGCCATTGAGCGCCACCTTGGCCTTGAGTAGCGGCAGCGGGCAATTCAGCCCACAGGCATCCAGCTCGGCCTGATGCTCGCCCTGCCAACCCGATACATCACTCATAACACCCTCCCGTTTGCAGTCCGACAGCATAACCCAAGGCCTGCCGGTGCTGGTCAGGCAAGTCTCCACCCGGCTACAGTACGCCACTGATCAAACAAGAGCCTTGTGCATGAATGTTCTGCGCCCCACCCTGCTGACGCTCGCCTGCCTGCTGGCACAACCGGCCATGGCCAGCGACCTGCCCTCACTCGGCGATGCCAGCTCTGCGCTGGTGTCTCCGCAACAGGAATATCAGTTGGGCCGCGCCTGGCTGAGCATCGTGCGTGGCCAGGTCAGCCAGCTGTCGGATCCGCAGCTCAAGGACTTCGTCGAAAGCAGCGTCTACCGCCTGGCCGAAACCAGCCAGGTACAGGACCGGCGCCTCGAATTCGTGCTGCTCAACAGCCCGCAGATCAACGCCTTCGCCGCCCCTGGCGGGATCATTGGCGTCAATGGCGGGCTGTTCCTTTATGCGCAGACCGAAGGCGAATACGCCTCGGTGCTGGCCCACGAACTGGCGCACTTGTCACAGCGCCACTTCGCCCGTGGCCTGGAAGCCCAGCAGCGCATGCAGCTGCCGGTGATGGCGGCCATGCTCGCGGGTATCGTCGCCGCTGCCGCCGGTGCCGGTGATGCCGGTATCGCCGCCATCGCCTCGACCCAGGCGGCGGCCATTCAGGAACAGCGGCGCTTCTCCCGGCAGAACGAGCAGGAAGCGGACCGGATCGGCCTGGTCAACCTGGAGAAAGCCGGCTACGACCCGCGCTCGATGCCGAGCATGTTCGAGCGTCTGATGCGCCAGTACCGATACGACCGCATGCCGCCGGAGTTCCTGCTCACTCACCCGGTGTCCGAGTCGCGAATCGCCGATACCCGCAACCGCGCCGAGCAGTTCCCCGGCGGCGGCACAGAAGACAGCCTGCGCTACCAACTGATGCGCGCCCGCGTGCAGCTGACCTACGAAGAAACCCCAGGTATCGCCGCCAAGCGCTTCCGCGCCCAGCTCGATGAAAACCCGAACATGGACACGGCGCGTTACGGCCTGGCCATCGCCCTGACCAAGGGGGGCCAGTTCGACGAGGCGCGCGACGTGCTCGCGCCATTGTTGCAGAAGGCGCCCAACGACATCACCTACAACCTGGCGCAGATCAGTCTGGACTCGGCGGCCAATCGCCTGCCGGCTACCGAGCAACGCGTCACCCGCCTGCTCGAGCTGTACCCCAATAACTACCCGGTCAACCAGGCGCGCATCGACCTGCTGCTCAAGCAGCGCAAGATCCCGGCGGCCGAACAGGCGCTCAACGACCTGCTCAAGCGGCGCATGAAGGATCCGGACGTCTGGTATCAGGTGGCGGAAGTGCGCGGCCTGAGCGGCAACACCATCGGCCTGCACCAGGCCCGGGCCGAATATTTCGCCCTGGTCGGCGACTTCAACCAGGCCATCGAACAGCTCGACTTCGCCAAGCGTCGCGCGGCCAACAACTTCCAGATGGCCTCGCGCATCGATGCGCGCCAGAAGGAGTTGATCGAAGAGAAGCGGATGACCGAGGAAATGCTGCGCGGCTGATGGCGCAGCAATCGGCAGCACGAACTATCGACCGATAGCCCGTGCTGCCGACGGTCAGGCGTTGCCGGCGAGTTTCAGGCGGGCAGCCTGGGTGAAGTCGAGCATGCGCTTGAGCGGTTTGATGGCCCGCGGAATCAACGCCGAATCCACGAACACTTCGTTGCTGCCTTCGCGCAGGCACTGCAGGGTGCGCTGCAGGGTGTTCATGGCCATCCACGGGCAGTTGGCACAGCTGCGACACGCCGCGCCGTTGCCGGCGGTGGGCGCTGCCACGAATTCCTTGTCCGGGCACAGCTGCTGCATCTTGTAGAAGATGCCGCGGTCGGTGGCGACGATAAAGGTCTTGTTGGGCATGCGCTGGGCCGCTGCTATCAACTGGCTGGTGGAGCCGACCGCATCGGCCAGCTCGATCACCGCGGTGGGCGACTCGGGGTGCACCAGCACAGCGGCGTCGGGGTACAGCGCCTTCATCTCTTCCAACTGGCGGGCCTTGAACTCCTCGTGGACGATGCAGGCACCGTCCCAGAGCAGCATATCGGCGCCGGTCTTGTTCTGGATGTAACGCCCCAGGTGCTGGTCCGGCGCCCAGATGATGCTCTCGCCGTTATCCATCAGGTGCTCGACGATCTCCACCGCGCAGCTGGAGGTTACCACCCAGTCGGCGCGCGCCTTCACGGCAGCCGAGGTATTGGCATAGACCACCACGGTGCGCTGCGGATGCTGGTCGCAGAAAGCGGCGAACTCGTCGACCGGGCAGCCCAGATCCAGCGAGCAGGTCGCCTCCAGGGTCGGCATCAGCACGCGCTTTTCCGGGTTGAGGATCTTCGCCGTCTCGCCCATGAACTTGACGCCGGCCACCAGCACGGTCTGCGCCGAATGCTGGTTGCCGAAGCGGGCCATTTCCAGCGAATCGGACACGCAGCCACCGGTCTCCTCGGCCAGCGCCTGCAGTACCGGGTCACAGTAATAGTGGGCGACCAGAACGGCATTCTGGCGCTTCAGTTCCTTGCCAATTTCATCACGGTAGAACGCTTCCTGCTCCGCCGTCAGCGTCTCTGGCTGCTTGGCATCGAGGTGAGCCTGGACAAGAAGTCGTTCGGCAATGTGCGTCATGTCGTCAGGGCCTATCGAGGTCTATCTGCACGGGACGTGGAGTATACCGCCAGACGCACTGCGCCGGTCGGAACACGCCGCCCTCGAGCCCAGAACAATGGGCAACGGCGGGTGGCGCGGGCGCGCATGGTGGTGCATTGGCCAGGTTTTTTCAATCTCGCCCCACCGGCCGACGCGACACCGGTTGATCGCCGTGATAATCCGCCGCATCATCACCACCAAGGCCATCGTTAATCTGTCAGGCGAGCTTCAATCGCCTGACCAACCATGCAGCCCACCCTTTTACCTGAGCGCACAAGCCCGTACCTGTGTGATCACCTTGAAAAAATCAACGGACATGCGCGCGCCGCAGTGGCCGTTCAGCGATTGAGGATGTCATGGCTTACGAAAACATCGAATGGGACAAGCTGGGTTTCGACTACATCAAGACCGACCAGCGCTACCTGTCGCACTGGCGCGACGGTGAGTGGGACCAAGGCAAGCTGACCGAAGATAACGTGCTGCACATCAGTGAAGGCTCGACCGCCCTGCACTACGGCCAGCAATGCTTCGAGGGCCTGAAGGCCTACCGCTGCAAGGACGGCTCGATCAACCTGTTCCGTCCCGACCAGAATGCCCTGCGCATGCAGCGTAGCTGCGCCCGCCTGCTGATGCCGGCACCCTCGACCGAGCAGTTCATCGAAGCCTGCAAGCAGGTGGTCAAGGCCAACGAGCGCTTCATCCCGCCATACGGCTCCGGTGGCGCGCTGTACCTGCGCCCGTTCGTGATCGGCGTGGGCGACAACATCGGCGTGCGCACAGCTCCAGAGTTCATCTTCTCGGTGTTCTGTATCCCGGTCGGCCCGTACTTCAAGGGCGGCATGAAGCCGAACAACTTCGTGATCTCCAGCTACGACCGTGCAGCCCCTCAGGGCACCGGCGCTGCCAAGGTCGGTGGCAACTACGCGGCCAGCCTGATGCCCGGCTCCCAGGCCAAGAAGAACAACTTCGCCGACTGCATCTACCTCGATCCACAGACGCACACCAAGATCGAAGAAGTCGGCTCGGCCAACTTCTTCGCCATCACCCACAACGACGAGTTCGTTACCCCGAAATCGCCGTCGGTATTGCCGGGCATCACTCGCCTGTCGCTGATCGAGCTGGCCCAGAGCCGCCTTGGCCTGAAAGTCATCGAGGGCGATGTGCTCATCGATAACCTAGGGGATTTCAAGGAAGCCGGCGCCTGTGGCACCGCCGCGGTGATCACCCCGATCGGCGGCATCGAGTACAACGGCAAGCTGCACGTATTCTACAGCGAGACGGAAGTGGGCCCGGTGGTCAGTCGCCTGTATGCCGAACTCACTGGCGTTCAGGCCGGTGACGTCGAGGCGCCGCAAGGCTGGATCGTCAAGGTGTAAACCGCGTAGCTGGCAGCTCACTGAGCTGCCAGCCCCACCCTGCGAAGCGGAAACTAAAAAGCCCGAAGCTCTCTCGAGATTCGGGCTTTTTAGTGCGCCTTCGCTTGGAAGGCTTGAGATGGTGGGTCGTGTAGGATTCGAACCTACGACCAATTGGTTAAAAGCCAACTGCTCTACCAACTGAGCTAACGACCCGTGGTGCGAGCGGTATAATACTGATTTAATTCAGAAATTCAACACCCGCCAAAACTTTTTTACTGATAACGCGTTGGATCAACCATGCCGGCGGCGGCAAAACCGGCTGCACGCAGCCGACAGCTGTCACACCTGCCACAGGCTCGACCATCGGCGTCCGCGAGGTAGCAGGATACGGTCAGACCGTAGTCCACCCCCAAGCGCGAACCAGCCTGCACGATTTCCGCCTTGCTCATCATCTGCAACGGCGCCTGGATGCGAATGCTCTGCCCTTCCACACCCATCTTGGTGGCCAAATTGGCCATGCGCTCAAAGGCCTCTACGAATTCCGGCCGGCAGTCCGGGTAGCCCGAATAGTCCACCGCATTGACGCCGATGAAGATGTCCTGCGCGCCCAGCACTTCGGCCCAACCCAGCGCCAGGGACAGAAACACGGTATTGCGCGCTGGCACGTAGGTAACCGGAATACCTGTCGTCGGGGCCTGCGGCACGTCGATGCTGGCATCGGTCAGCGCCGAGCCACCGATACCGTCGAGGTTGATGCCGATGACCTTGTGCTCGATCACGCCCAACTGTCGCGCGACGCGCTCGGCTGCCTGCAGCTCAGAGCGGTGTCGCTGGCCGTAATCGAAACTCATGCTGAAGCAGCTGTAACCCTGCGCTTTGGCCATCGCCACGACGGTGGCCGAATCAAGGCCGCCCGACAACAAGATGACCGCTTTCTTTTCGCTCATGTCAGTGCCCCGGCTCGTCGTTCCAAAGGATCTTGTGCAGCTGCAATTGCATGCGTACCGGCAGGTTGTCGGCAATCACCCACTCGGCCAACTGTCGCCCGCTGACCTGCCCATGGCTCGGCGAAAACAGCACCTCGCTCACCCGCTCGGCCAGGCCGTACTGGATGACCTTGCTCACCGACCAGTCATAGTCCTCCCGCGAGCAGATCACGAACTTGACCTGATCGTGGGGTCGCAAGTGCACGATGTTCTCGTAGCGGTTGCGGCCCATCTCCGCCGAGCCCGGGGTTTTCAGGTCGACGACCTTGCTGACCCGCGGATCCACAGCCGAAACGTCCAAGGCACCACTGGTTTCCAGAGAAACCTCGTAGCCGGCATCGCAAAGTTTTTCCAACAAGGGGATGCAGTTCGGCTGCGCCAGCGGCTCGCCGCCAGTCACACAGACATACCGCGGGCGATAGCTCGCCACCTGCTCGAGGATGGCATCCAGGGTAAGCAGCTCACCGCCGCTGAACGCGTAGGCGGTATCGCAATATTGACAGCGCAGGGGACAGCCGGTCAGGCGTACGAATACCGTCGGCAAGCCGGCGGTACGCGCTTCCCCCTGCAACGAGAAGAAAATCTCGGTAATGCGCAGGGTATCTTTCATTGGGGCCACGGGCGTGACGGCGAAACAGGCCATCCGCCTCCGTTGCGAAAAAGGGCGGCAATTCTAAACGAAAAGAATGGCTGAGAGCCATGCCATACGGCCGGCGGCAGACTGCAGCGCGCACCGATGCCTAACAGCAGGCACAAAAAACCCGCGACAGGCGCGGGTTTCTTTGGCAACAGGAGACTAGCGGATGCGCTGCAGATCGCGCTGCGCCAACTGGGCTGCTGAAGTACCCGGGTACTGCGCGATGACTTGCTGCAAGATGCCCTTGGCCTTGTCATTGTTGCCCAGGCGAATTTCCACATCGGCCAGCTTGTACAGCGAATCCGGCACCTTGGAGTGCTGCGGATAGGCCTGGCTGACCTTGGCAAACGCCTGGCCGGCGCCTTGCAAGTCGCCCTTGGCAAGGTTCACCTCGCCCAGCCAATACTGTGCATTACCAGCATACTGGCTGTTGGGATAACGACGCAGGAAAGCGGCAAATGCCTGGCTGGCCTTGTCGAAATCCTTGGCTTTGATCAGGTCGAAAGCTGCATCGTAGAACAGCTTTTCCTTGGCAGGATCGGCCGGCTCGCCGGAGGCTTGTGCCCCTGCGTCACCGGCGCCTGCGGAAGCACCACCGGCGCCATTGCTGGCACCCGCGGCTTGAGAATTCTGGGTGGTGGCTGCGCCAGCGGCGGCCCCACTGCTCAGACGTTTGTCGAGGTCCTGATAACGCTCCAGGCTTTCCTGCTTCAAACGCTGAATGTCGTTCTGCTGCACTTCGAGCATGCCACGCAGTTGCGCAATTTCCTGCTGCATCTGCTGGAGCTGACTGAACAGCATGCCCTGCGCTGTAGATGGAGTTTGCACTCCACCTCCAGCGTAGGCGCCGGACGTGCCGCCACCGCCTGCCGGATAACCACTACCGTTGCCGGTACCGCCATCCTGAACGGGAACCTGAGCCCAAGCCGCAAGCGGCAGGCTCAGGGCCAAAACGGTTACTACACGTCGGCACGTTCGCATATCGAATTACTTACGCAGTTCGACGCGACGGTTCTGAGCCCAGGATTGCTCGTCGTTGCCAGTGGCAACAGGACGCTCTTCACCGTAGGAAACAACTTCCAGCTGAGCTGGGGAAACGCCCTGCAGAACCAGGTAGCGCTGGACGGCCTTGGCACGACGCTCGCCCAGAGCCATGTTGTATTCGCGGGTACCGCGCTCGTCAGCGTGGCCTTCCAGAACGACGCGAGCGCCATTGCCTTTCAGGTCCTTGGCATGAACGTCCAGAGCGCGCATGGCTTCCGGCTTCAGGTCAGAGCTGTCGTATTCGAAGTAGAAAGTGGTGATAGCGCGCAGAGCGGCTTCTTCACTCAGGCTACCATCAACGGCACCGGTGTTAGCACCGTAGCCAGCGTTCGGATCTACAGCGCCTTCGCCAGCGGTGTCACCGCCTTTGGAGGAACAGCCAACAGCCACGGCGAGAGCCAGGCTCAGTGCAGCAAACTTGCCAAATTTCAGCATTTCCATGTGTAACTCCTAATGAACCCCAGTGTGTTAAGCATCAAACAGGTAAAGCACCGCGCATCAGTTCAGGAAGGGGGACCAGGATGGCTCTCGAACTTCGCCTTGAGCGGTAGGTAGAGGGAGCCTAACGCGACCATTGGTGGACGCTAACATCAGGACTCCCCGCCCCTGCTGGCGGGTAGCGTAGATTAGCATGGTGCCATTGGGCGCAACAGTAGGCGACTCATCCAAACTTGTGTCGGAAAGAATACGCAGATTGCCACGCTCGAGGTCCTGAGCCGCTACCTTGAACACGGTGTAACCGTCCTGGCGATGAATCATTACCAGGGTCTTTTCGTCGGCAGACAATTTAGGGTTGGCATTGTAGTTGCCGACGAAGGTCACTCGTTCGACCGCACCAGAGTTGATGTTGGTCTTATAAATTTGTGGCTTACCGGAACGATCGGAGGTGAAGTAGATGGTCTGACCATCCTTACCCCAGAACGGCTCGGTATCGATGGCCGAATGATTGGTGACACGGCGCAGGTTACGCGACCCCATGTCCATCACGTAGATTTCCGGGTTGCCATCGCGCGACAGGGTGAATGCCAGTTTGGTGCCGTCCGGCGACCAGGCCGGCGCACCGTTGAGGCCTTCGAAGTTGGTGACCTGCTCGCGACGGCCGGTATCGATGTGCTGCACGAAGATGCGTGGGCGCTTCTGCTCGAACGACACGTAGGCGATACGTTTGCCATCGGAGGCGAAGGAAGGCGACAGGATCGGTTCGCGCGACTGCAGCAAGGTCACCGCGCGGGCGCCGTCATAGTCGGAACGCTGCAGGGTGTAGCGGGTATTGTTGACCCCGAAGCGCTCTGCAGTGACGTACAACATCCGAGTAGAGAACGCACCTTTGACACCGGTGAGCTTCTCGAACGACTGGTCGGCGATATGGTGGGCCATGTCGCGCAGTTGATCGGTGCCGCCGCCCACGGTACCGGTCAGCACTTGCTGCTCGGTCGCCACGTTGAACAGCGCGAACTGTACCTGCAGGCGCGCGCCATTGGGCACGATGTTACCCACCAGTACGTACTGGGCGCCGAGGGCTTTCCAGTCACGGTAGATGACTTCACTGCCCTGGGTCGGCAGGCTGATCATGTTCTGCCGCGGAATAGGCTCGAATACCCCGGAGTTACGCAAGTCGTTGCCGACGATGGTGGCAATGTCCTCGGGCAGCACATTGCCGCCTTGCCAGCCGAAGGGCACCACGGCAATCGGGGTAGCCCGATCGGTGCCGGTACTGATGACCAAAGGGTCAGCCGCTTGCACGGTACCGACCAGCATGGCCAGACCCAGTACAACGATTCGCATCAGGGTATTCACAGACCTAAATCCTCCGGTTTGAAGACGGCACGACGCTGCCGGTAGAGCCGATCGAACGTGGCACGATCAAGTTGCTGCATTTCTGCAATACGCCCCACGTTGCGTACTGCCTGTACCGCTGAACTGTCAAAAGGCGAATCACCGCTGGAACGGCTGACGCTGGCATTGACGATAGTGCCATCGGGCAACATCTCGATCAGTACCTCGACACTCATGCCGTTGCGAGCAGACGGCGGACGTCGCCACTGCTCACTCACCAGCTTGACGATCAGATCGTCGAGACTGCCGGCCACCTGGTCACCCTGGGTCTCGGCCAACGCCTGCTGGCGCTCGGTATCCTCGGACAGCAGCTCGGCCAGTGCGGCCGCTTTCTTGTCCTCGACAGCCTTGCGTTCGGCAGCCTGCGCCGCTTTCTTCTTGGCATCCTCGGCTGCTTTCTTTTTAGCGGCGTCGGCTGCCTTTTTCTTGGCATCCTCGGCGGCTTTCTTCTTCGCCTCGGCTTCGGCGGCCTTCTTCTTGTCGGCCTCCAGTGCAGCTTTCGCCTTGGCTACATCAGCAAGTTTCTTCTGTTCGGCAGCCTTGGCTGCTGCATCCGCTTCGGCCTTCTTGGCCGCATCGGCTTTTTGAGCCTCCTCGGCTTTCTTTTGTTCCGCCGCTTTAGCAGCCTGCTGTTTCTGCGCTTCAGCCTTGGCCTGCGCTGCCGCCTCGGCCTTTTTCTGCTCGAGCTGCTCGGTTTCGTATTGCGGCGCAGCGGTCTTCTTGGCCTCACCGGCAATCTTCTGATTGGTCTGGGTGGTGGCCTGGCTCTGCGACTTCAGTTGGTACAGGGTAGCCTGCACGATCGGTTTTGCAGGCGGCAGCTCGGGTGCGAAGGCAAAACTGACGAACAGCATGCCGAACATCAGCACGTGCAGCCCTACGGCCCAGACCACCGGCCAGAACAGGCTTTCCGAAGGTGAGCGTTCACGCTGCTGCATCAGGGCGCCTCGGTGATCAGGCCGACGTTACCCACGCCCGCCTGCTGCAGACCGCCCATGGCGGACATCACGGTGCCGTAATCAACGGCCTTGTCGCCGCGCACGAACACCTGTACCTGCTTACCCTGGCTGCGAGTCTGGTTGATGATGGCGGTCACCGCGCGGGTCATTTCATCCAGGGTCAGGGCGCGATCCTGAACCGTATCGGTGTCCACTTCGGTGCCCATGTTCCAGTAGTAGGACTTGTCCGACTTGATGGAAATGGTCAGCACCTGAGAGTCGTTGTCCTGGGGCAGCACTTCGCTGCTGACCTGGGGCAGATCGACCTTGACGCCCTGGTTGAGCATGGGCGCCGTGACCATGAAAATGACCAGCAGCACCAACATCACATCGATGTAGGGCACCACGTTCATCTCGGCGACGGGCTTGCGTCTGTTGCGAATTCTGGCTCTGGCCATGGTCTTGAAACCTGTATTGAGTGCGCCGGAAGCTTATTCTTCGCTGCTGTGTACTTTGCGGTGCAGGATCGCCTGGAATTCGTCGGCGAAGGTGTAGTAACGCGAGATCAGCATTTCGCCACGCGCGGAGAAACGGTTGTAGGCGATAACCGCCGGGATCGCCGCGAACAGGCCGATAGCCGTGGCGATCAGCGCCTCGGCGATACCGGGAGCGACGGTGGCCAGAGTCGCCTGCTGTACCTGCGCGAGGCCGCGGAAGGAATTCATGATCCCCCACACGGTGCCGAACAGGCCGATATAGGGACTGGTGGAGCCGACGGTGGCCAGGAACGGCAGGCTCTGCTCGAGCTTCTCTTCCTCACGGGAAATGGCCACCCGCATGGCACGGGCCACACCATCCATCACCGCGTCAGGGTCCATGCCCGGCTGCTGGCGCAGGCGGGAAAACTCCTTGAAGCCGGCGCGAAAGATCTGCTCCAGGCCGGAATCCGGATCCGGGTTGCTGCCAGCCTGACGATACAGCTTGGACAGGTCGATACCAGACCAGAAACGCTCTTCGAAGCTGTCGAGCGCTCGCTTGGCCGAGCGCAGGAAATTGCTGCGCTGGAAAATCATCACCCACGACATGACCGACGCGGCCACCAGGGTGAGCATCACCAACTGCACCACCAGGCTGGCGTTGCTGATCAGACTCCACATCGACATGTGGTCAACGGCATTTGCGTTGGCTTCCACGCTTACTCTCCTGCAGTAGATGTACCGGCACCGCCGCCCTGCTCGGCGAACGCGATTCGCAGAGACGAGGGCATGGCCCGGGGTTTGAAAGTATCGGCGCGCACACAGGCCACCAGAAACTGCCCCTCACAGAGCAGCGCATTATCCGCAACCCGCCTTACCTGTTGCCTGAAGCGCAGGCTGGCACGGTTCAACTCGCTCACTTCGGCACTGACCATCAGTTCGTCGTCGAGCCGCGCCGGCGCGTGATAGCGCGCCTCGCTGGAATGCACCACGAACAGCAGCCCCTCCCCGGCCAGCGTCGACTGGGAAAACCCCAGCTCGCGCAATCGCTCGGTACGGGCACGCTCCATGAATTTGAGATAGTTGACGTAATAGACGACTCCGCCCGCATCGGTATCCTCGTAATAGACCCGACAACGATGAGCGAACGGCTGACCGGCATCTTGCGCGCGCATACTCTAGTGCCAGCCCCGTGTCTTGCCAATTGGCCGCGCAAGTATTTTTTTCATGGCGCCTCTCCCTCGTCGAACAGATCGAGCGTCGGCCGCTCATCCATGCGTTTCGGGGCATTGAGACCGAAGTGTAGATAAGCGTGCCGGGTGACCACACGCCCCCTCGGCGTGCGCATGATGTAGCCCTGCTGGATCAGGTACGGCTCGAGCACGTCCTCGATGGTGTGGCGCTCCTCGCTGATCGCCGCGGCCAGGCTGTCGACGCCCACCGGGCCGCCGTCGAACTTCTCGATCATGGTCAGCAGCAGACGCCGATCCTGATGATCGAAGCCGCGCTCGTCGACATCCAGCAGGTTCAGCGCCAGGTCGGCGACCTGCTGGGTGATCGCACCCTGACCGCGCACTTCGGCGAAATCACGCACCCTGCGCAACAGGCGGTTGGCGATGCGCGGCGTGCCGCGGGCACGACGGGCGATCTCCACGGCGCCGCGCGCTTCGATGGGTAGACCGAGGATGCCAGCGGCACGGCTGACGATGGTGGCCAGATCCTCGGTGTTGTAGAACTCCAGGCGCTGGACGATACCGAAGCGGTCACGCAGTGGATTGGTCAGCATGCCGGCCCGAGTGGTGGCGCCGACCAGGGTGAACGGCGGCAGATCCAGCTTGATCGAGCGCGCTGCGGGGCCTTCGCCAATCATGATATCGAGCTGGAAATCCTCCATTGCCGGATACAGCACCTCTTCCACGATGGGTGAAAGACGGTGGATCTCGTCGATAAACAACACATCGCCCGGCTCGAGATTGGTCAGCAGCGCCGCCAGGTCGCCCGGTCTTTCAAGCACCGGGCCCGAGGTGCTCTTGATGGAAACGTTCATCTCCTGGGCAATGATATTGGCCAGGGTGGTTTTGCCCAGCCCTGGCGGGCCGAAGATCAGGGTGTGATCCAGGGACTCCTTGCGTCCGCGCGCTGCCTGAATGAATAGCTCCATTTGCTCGCGCACCACCGGCTGCCCGATGTACTCGGCCAGCTTCAACGGACGAATGGCACGGTCGACCTGCTCTTCGCGGTCGCGGCCACCAGCCGTCACCAACCTGTCGGCTTCGAGCATCTACAGCATTCCTTTCAGCGCGCGGCGGATCATGTCTTCACTACTCAATCCATCTTCTTTGACTGCCGAAACGGCGCGACTGGCTTCTTGTGGCTTGTAGCCCAGGGAAATAAGCGCACTTACCGCATCATTCTCCGCGCTTGAGACTGCGCCCCCGGCACGAGGTTCAACCACGAGCGGGGCCATGCCGGGTACCGCTTCCCAGGCCTTGAAGCGATCCTTGAGCTCGACCAGCAACCGCTCGGCGGTTTTCTTGCCGACGCCGGGGATCTTCACCAGCGCAGCCGTGTCCTGGGCCTGCACGCAGCGTACCAGCTCATCGATCTCCAACCCGGACATCAGCGCCAGGGCCAACTTGGGGCCCACGCCATTGAGGCGGATCAGTTCGCGAAACAGCTCACGCTCGCGCTTCTCGAAGAAGCCATACAACAGGTGAGCATCCTCGCGTACCACCAAATGGGTGTGCAGCGTCAGTGGCTCACCTACCGGAGGCAAACGGTACAACGTGGTCATGGGGACTTCCAGTTCATAGCCCAGACCATTCACATCCAGAATCAAATGGGGCGGCTGTTTTTCCGCCAGGGTGCCGCGTAGACGTCCGATCACCGGCGCATTCCTCGTGTAGAAAATTCAAATCTGCTTGCAGCCTTGCCGGCGAGAACGCTCAACGAGCTGCGCAACGGCGAACAGGGCTTACAAGCGAAGCCGGCCACCGCGCCGTTTGGCGCCCGCCAGCCCATGGGGAATAAGACTCTGCCGATGATGCGCGTGGCACAAGGCGATGCCCAGCGCATCCGAGGCATCGATCTGCGGTTTCTGCACCAGCTTGAGCAGGTGCATGACCATCATCTGTACCTGCTCCTTGTCGGCCCCGCCAGTACCCACCACCGCCTGCTTGACCTGGGTGGCAGTGTACTCGCTGACCTCCAGGCCAGCCTCGACCGCCGCGACGATGGCGGCGCCACGCGCCTGACCGAGCTTGAGGGCGGAATCTGCGTTGCGCGCCATGAACACTTGCTCGATGCCCATGGTCACCGGGCCGAAGGTGCGGATCACCTCGCTGACGCCGCGAAACACGATCTGCAGCCGCTCGGGTAACGGCCCGGCGCCAGTGCGGATACAGCCGGAGGCCACGTACTCGCAGGCGCGCCCGGTATCGCGTATTACACCGTAGCCGGTAATGCGGGAGCCGGGGTCGATTCCCAGAATCAGCGTCATGCCTTTAATCCACCAGTGGCTTAGGTCGCCACACTGTCTATTTATCCAGGCGCGAGTATAGGGGCGCCGAGCGCTAGCCGTCACCCAAAGGATTCGCCCAGGCGTTGTGCAACGACCGCCGGAACGGCGCCCATAAAAAAGCCGGAAGCGCACGACGGCAAACTTCCGGCCTGTATAGAGCGATGGATCAGCCCAGCTGCTCCATGATCTCGTCCGAGACCTCGGCGTTGTGATAGACGTTCTGCACGTCATCCAGGTCTTCAAGCATGTCGATCAACTTGAAGACCTTCTGCGCGGTTTCCAGATCGCTGATCGGCGCGCTGATCGAGGGGATCATGGCGATTTCCGCTTCCTCGGCCTTGTATCCGGCAGCGGCCAGGGCTTCGTTGACGGCATGGAATTCGGTGAAGCTGGTCGACACCAGGGCATCGCCCTCCTCGCCCATCTCCACGTCATCAGCGCCCGCCTCCAGGGCTGCTTCCATCAGCGCATCTTCGTCAACGGAGGCAAAGCTGATCTGCCCCTTGCGCTCGAACATATAGGCGACCGAACCATCGGTACCGAGGTTGCCACCGCACTTGGTGAACGCGTGACGCACTTCGGCGGCGGTGCGGTTGCGGTTGTCGGTCATCACTTCGACGATGATCGCCACGCCGCTCGGCGCGTAGCCTTCGTAGCTGAACTCGACGACGTTATCGGCTTCGTTGTTACCAGCCCCGCGGGCGATGGCGCGGTCGATCACGTCACGCGACATGTTGTTGGTCAGCGCCTTGTCGACCGCCAGGCGCAAGCGCGGGTTATCCGCCGGGATCGGGCCGCCGTGCTTGGCGGCGACGGTCAGCTCGCGAATCAGCTTGGTGAAGATCTTGCCGCGCTTGGCGTCCTGGCGTCCCTTGCGATGCTTGATGTTGGCCCATTTGGAATGACCAGCCATAACTCACTCCATCATCATTACAGTGATTGCAGAAGTTGAAAACTCACGCTCAATAACGAAGAAGCCTGGATAACCAGGCTTCTTGTGTCGGCTTATTCGGCCTTGGGTTGCTCGCGCAGGCGGATGTGCAACTCGCGCAGCGATTTGCCGTCCACCACACCAGGCGCCTGGGTCATGACGCAGGCTGCGCTCTGGGTTTTCGGGAAGGCGATCACTTCGCGGATCGACGAAGCGCCGGTCATCAGCATCACCAGGCGGTCGAGGCCGAAGGCCAGGCCACCGTGGGGCGGCGCACCGTACTTGAGCGCGTCGAGCAGGAAGCCGAACTTCTCCTGCTGCTCGTCTTCACTGATGCCCAGCACACGGAACACGGTCTGCTGCATGGCCTTGTCATGGATACGGATCGAACCACCACCGAGCTCGGTGCCGTTGAGCACCAGGTCGTAGGCGCGCGACAGCGCAGCGGCCGGGTTGGCTTCCAGCTCCGCCGGCGTGCATTTCGGCGAGGTGAACGGGTGGTGCATGGCGGTCAGGCTGCCGTCGTCGTTCTCTTCGAACATCGGGAAGTCGACGACCCACAGCGGCGCCCACTCGGCGGTCAGCAGGTTGAGGTCATGACCGAGCTTGATGCGCAGCGCGCCTAGGGCATCGTTAACCACCTTGGCGCGGTCGGCGCCGAAGAACACGATGTCACCGTCAACGGCACCAACGCGGTCAAGGATGGTGTTGAGGTTCGGCTCGGCGATGTTCTTCACGATCGGCGACTGCAGACCCTCGATACCCTTGGCGCGCTCGTTGACCTTGATATAGGCCAGGCCTTTGGCGCCGTAGTTGCCGACGAACTTGGTGTAGTCATCGATCTGCTTGCGCGGCATGCTCGCCCCGCCCGGAACGCGCAGCGCGGCTACGCGGCCTTTCGGGTCGTTGGCCGGGCCGGAGAAGACCTTGAAGTCGACATCCTTGAGCTGGTCGGCGACATCGACCAGCTCCATCGGAATACGCAGATCCGGCTTGTCGGAGCCGAAACGACGCATGGCCTCGGCCAGGGTCATGTGCGGCAGTTCGCCGAATTCCACGCCCAGCACTTCCTTGAAAAGGTTGCGGATCATGGTTTCGGTGAGATGCATGATCTCGGCTTCATCGAGGAAGCTGGTCTCGATGTCGATCTGGGTGAATTCCGGCTGGCGGTCGGCACGCAGGTCTTCATCGCGGAAGCACTTGGCAATCTGGTAATAGCGGTCGAAGCCGGCGACCATCAGCAACTGTTTGAACAGCTGTGGCGACTGCGGCAGGGCGAAGAAGCTGCCGGCGTGGGTACGGCTCGGCACCAGGTAGTCGCGGGCGCCCTCCGGCGTGGCACGGGTGAGGATCGGCGTTTCCACGTCGAGGAAGCCGTTCTCGTCCAGGTAGCGACGGATGCTCGAGGTGATGCGCGAGCGCAGCTTGAGCTTCTCGGCCATTTCCGGGCGACGCAGGTCAATGAAGCGATAGCGCAGGCGGGTTTCTTCACCCACATCGGTGTATTCGTTGAGCGGGAACGGCGGGGTTTCCGCCTCGTTCAATACTTCCAGCTCGTAGCCGAGCACTTCGATGGCGCCAGACGCCATGTTGGCGTTGCGTGCACCCTCCGGGCGCATGCGCACCTTGCCAGTGATCTTGACCACGTATTCACTGCGCACGCGATCAGCCTTGGCGAAGGTCTCGGCGCGATCCGGGTCGAACACCACCTGGGCCAGGCCTTCACGGTCACGGATGTCGAGGAAGATCACGCCACCGTGGTCACGACGACGGTGAACCCATCCGCAGAGGGTGATTTCCTGGCCGTCCAGGCTTTCGTTCAACTGGCCGCAATAGTGGCTGCGCATCATGATCGGGTTCGCTTCTCTGATCGGTTCTGATTTCGTCGACATCGCCTGCCATTTGGGCAGAGCGCCTGAGCCGCACGCGTGAAAAGGGCGGAATTATATAGCCTTTATCGGCATGGCGCAGCACGTGATATGCGCCATCGCTCTGGTAAAAGAGGTGAACCTGCCGCGCTACGATTGATTCAAAGCATGGCCGCTATTGAGACGAACCCGGAGCATGTGACGAACGGTCATGATAGGCTTTTTGCCATCGACTCTTACCCATTGCTTACTTAGGAGAGCAACCATGGAAATCAACATCGGCATCGCCGAACAAGACCGCGAAGCCATCGCCGAAGGCCTGTCGCGCCTGCTCGCGGACACCTACACCCTGTACCTGAAAACCCATAACTTCCACTGGAACGTTACCGGGCCGATGTTCAATACGCTGCACCTGATGTTCGAAGGTCAGTATACCGAGCTGGCCCTGGCTGTTGACGCCATTGCCGAGCGCATTCGCGCCTTGGGCTTCCCTGCTCCGGGCACCTATGCGGCCTACGCTCGCCTGTCTTCGATCAAGGAAGAAGAAGGGGTGCCAAGCGCCGACGAGATGATCAAGCTGCTGGTGCAGGGCCAGGAAGCCGTGGTGCGCACCGCTCGCGGCATTTTCCCGCTGCTCGACAAGGTCAGCGACGAACCGACCGCTGACCTGCTGACCCAACGTATGCAGGTTCACGAAAAAACCGCATGGATGCTGCGCAGCCTGCTGGCTGCCTGAGTCCACCAACAGGGCTGCTACGGCAGCCCTGTTTCGTTTCTTGCCGCCACACCACAGCGCAGCTGTGATCAATTTGAGTAGCCCTTCTCTTTGCTGTTAAATACGCCCCGTGCCGCCATCCCAACTTCCTGGGCCGGCGCATAGGCTGGCCCTCCCGAACCTTCATCGCCCTTACCTCACGGCAAATCGCGTGGAGCCAGCTCTTCCTGGTGATCCTTTATCTAGTGAGTGCGTTGAACATGTTGAAAATCGTCCACCTGCTGGTAGGGCTGTCTGCCCTGCTGTTATCCATCGCCCCTGGCCTGAACGACGGCATTCAGCCGTTCCTGCAACACCCCGACGCTCTGTGCCTGGCGCTCTTCGGCTTTCTCAACCTACTGCTGGCTACGCAGTTTCCACTGTGGCACAGCAATGCCCGCCAACATCTGCAGAACCTGGCGTGCGCCCTGCTGATCCTTGGCACCCTGCTGCAGGCGCTGATCCTGATCGCTCCGCTGCCGTTTATCGCCGAACAGCCCGCCCTGCTGTTCAGCCTGCTGATCATCGCCCTCGCCGTTGCGCTGCACCTTGCCACCAACCTGCGCTTCGATAGAAAGAAGGCGGCGCCTGCGCAAGACCTGGGGGATCGCGAAACCGGTACAGTAAAGTGGTTCAACACCTCGAAGGGGTTCGGCTTTATTTCCCGCGATGCAGGCGAGGATATCTTTGTGCACTTTCGTGCGATCCGCGGCGAAGGCCACCGCGTACTGGTCGAAGGCCAGCGCGTGGAGTTTTCCGTGATGCAGCGCGACAAGGGCCTGCAAGCTGAAGACGTGATCGCTGCCCTGCCCACTCGACGCTGATCCACCAAGCAACAAAAAGCCCCGCATCTGCTGGGCTTTTTCATATTGGCACTGCCATCAGTAATGGGGCGGCGGCGCTTCATCCTGCGTACCACTGAACGGGCTGACTTCCTCCTGACGCTTGGCAAGTGCCTGCATCTGAATCTGCAGGCGCTCGATCAGCTTCTGCTGCTCCACCAGGGCATCATTGAGTGCCTGGATGGTGTCATCCTGGAAAGCCTGGCGGCTCTCCAGCTCGACGATACGTTCTTCGAGCGGGTTCATTCAAACATCTCCAGGCCGATACTGCCCCGGCATCACCGAGCGCAGCTTGTCACGCAGCGCAACCACCTGCGCCTGCTCGTAAGGCTTGGCCGGATGGCGCCCCCACACCGGCGCGGGCCAGGCATCGTCACCTCGATAACGCACGATCACATGCATATGCAACTGGCTGACCACGTTACCCAGGGTGGCGATATTGATCTTGTCGGCCTTGAACGCATCCTTGAGTACCTCGCCCAGCAAGGCCGTTTCCGCCCATAGCGCCTGCTGATCCTCGCGGCTCAGCTGGAAGACCTCACTGACATCCTCACGCCGCGGCACCAGAATGAACCACGGATAACGGGCATCGTTACTGAGCAGTACGCGACTCAGCGGCAGATCCCCCAGCACGAAGGTGTCTTGCTGCAGGCGCGAATCCATTACGAACATGTGCTCACCTCATCTCAATGAGCCCCTAGCGGAGCGGGTAGCCCGATAAAGGGCGCAGCATACTCGGCAAAGTGTTGAAAATTAACCCCAAACCAAGCGCACCAAAAGCGTGCACAATCTGCAAATTCGACTTTTCAGACGCACCATATTGTTTCCCAAAGTAAACATTGACCCGCACATTCGAACGTCAACTAAAACTCATTATCAATAACTTAGCTACATAGATAGCCAGCTACTAAAAAGCACACTAACAAGAGAGGGGAAAAACGGATATTAAGGTCGATAATCTGTACTTTCTCGCAAAAGGAAGTGCATGAACCCCAGTAATTCAGCACCCCAGGTAATTTTGAGCACGGCTTTTGCTTTGAAGCCTGCAATGCTCCCGAATGGGGCTTGGCGGTAACGCTTCAAAGCCCTGTAATTGAGCTGTAAATCGTTGGATGGTACTCAGCCGGTACGGGCTTGTCTGGTTGCGACGCACCTTTCGCGCGCAACGACAAGTGCGGGGATGGCGACGAAATGGATAGATCGAAACTATCGCCAATACAAAGTGCCGTGCTATAAGTTCCATCCGACACAAAAAGAAATAGAGCTGCTCGCCATAACAACCTTATTGAGCAGTGGTAGTACTCTTCTAAACCAAAGGAGCAAATCACGATGCGAGTGATGAAGTGGAGCGTAATCGCCCTGGCTGTGGCCGCGGGTACCTCTCAGATGGCAGTGGCTTCGGAGCAGTCCGAATCGAAGGGTTTCGTTGAAGACAGCACCCTGTCGCTCCTGGCGCGCAGCATGTACTACAACCGTGATGCCCGTAATGGTTCGGCTCGTCCAAGCGATACCAACCGCCGTAATGGCTACTCTGAAGAGTGGGGCGCCAGCGCCCGTGCCCTGTTCGAGTCCGGTTTTACCCAAGGCACTGTAGGCTTCGGCGTCAACGCTTATGCCGGCGCCCTCTGGCAGCTGGACACTGGCGGCGGCCGCCGTGGCGTCAACATGTTCCCGGAGAACGAAGGCAAGGATCTGAGCATCGCCAATGCTGCAGTCAAGGCACGCATCTCCAGCACCACGCTGACCTACGGCTCGCAAATGCCTGCCCTGCCGGTTCTGGCCTACGATGACGGCCGCCTGCTGCCGGAAACCTTCGAAGGCACCATGGTCACCAGCAAGGAGATCGAAGGTCTCGAGCTGAACGCCGGTCGCTTCACCGCACAAAACGAAATGCGTCAATCCGGCCGCGACAGCGCCGGCTTGAAGTCCATCAACGTGGCAGGTGGTTCTTACGCCTTTACCAAGGATTTCAGCGCTGCGCTCTACTACAGCGATCTGGAAGATCGCTACAAGCGTAAGTACGCCAATCTGAACTACAACCTGCCGCTCACCGAAGAGCAAGCCCTGGGCTTCGACTTCAACATCTACAAGAGCGACTACGACCGTCAGTTCGGCGGCGGTGACAACACCATCTGGAGCCTGGCAGCCAAGTACAGCGTTGGCGCGCACGCCTTCATCCTGGCTCACCAGCGCAACACCGGTGACCGTGGTTTCGATTACGGCGTAGGTGACGGTGGTGGCGCGATTTTCGTAGCCAACAGCTTCCTCTCCGACTTCAACCAGGAAGACGAGCGCAGCTGGCAAGCCAGCTACGAGTTGGACTTCGCCACTTATGGCGTGCCAGGCCTCAGCTTCAAGACCGCATACATCTGGGCTGATAACATCCAAACCGCCGAGAGCAACAACGGTAAAGAACACGAGTTCTTCAACCAAGTTAAATACACCGTTCAAAACGGCCCGGCCAAGGATCTGTCCTTCCGCCTGCGTAGCTCGGTTCTGCGCGCCAACTCGGACGTCAGCTCCCAAAACGTTCAAGACACCAACGAAGTTCGTTTCTACGTGAACTACCCGCTCAGCGTTCTGTAATCTCGCAAAAGCCTGATAGCAGTCCAGAAAACCCGGCTTCGGCCGGGTTTTTATTGCCCGTCATGCACTCAGCCCGTAAATGCACCGAGCCCACGACAAGCCTGCTTGTCCGCGGTCTCACCGAGCAATCGACCGCACACCTGCTCCCTAACCTACCATCGTAATCCCCCTCAGCACTTCGCATCCTGTACGCCACCAGCCGCGCGCCGTACAATGCCGAGCCATAAAATTCCCTTTGCAATCGACAGAACGGCCCATCATGCGCACCAGTCAGTTCCTGCTTTCGACCCTCAAAGAAACGCCCTCCGATGCTGTCGTGATCAGCCATCAGCTGCTGCTGCGCGCCGGCATGATCCGCAAGCTGGCATCCGGCCTGTACACCTGGCTGCCGATGGGCCTGCGCACCCTGCGCAAGGTGGAGAGAATCGTACGCGAAGAGATGGATGCTGCCGGCGCTCTGGAAGTGTTGATGCCCGCCATCCAGCCTGCAGAGCTGTGGCAGGAGTCTGGTCGCTGGGAGCAGTACGGGCCTGAGCTGCTGCGCGTCAAGGATCGCCACGACCGTGAATTCTGCGTGGGCCCGACCCACGAGGAAGTGATCACCGACCTGGCCCGCAACGAGCTGAACAGCTACAAGCAGCTGCCGCTGAACCTCTATCAGATTCAGACCAAGTTCCGCGACGAGATCCGCCCGCGCTTCGGCCTGATGCGCGGCCGCGAATTCATCATGAAGGACGCCTACTCCTTCCATGCTGACCAGGCTTCCCTGCAGCAGACCTACGACCGCATGCACCAGGCCTACTGCAATATCTTCACCCGCCTGGGCCTGAACTTCCGCCCAGTGGTTGCGGACAACGGCTCGATCGGTGGCGCCGGCTCCCACGAATTCCACGTACTGGCCGAGTCGGGCGAAGACGATATCGTGTTCAGCAACGCCTCCGATTACGCCGCCAATATCGAGAAGGCCGAGGCCATTCCTCGCGAGTCCGCGCGCCCTGCGCCGAGCGAAGCGCTGCGCCTGGTCGACACCCCGAACGCCAAGACCATTCAGCAACTGGTCGAGGGTTACGACCTGCCTATCGAGCGCACCATCAAGACGCTGATCGTGCATGCCGAAGAAGAGGGCAAACTGATCGCCCTGATCGTTCGCGGCGACCACGAACTGAACGAGATCAAGGCAGCCAACCAGCCCGGCGTCGCCAGCCCGCTGGTGATGGCCTCGGATGCCGAGCTGCGCGACGCCATCGGCGCCGGTGCGGGCTCCCTGGGCCCGTTGAACCTGCCGCTGCCGATTATCATCGACCGCTCGGTCGAGCTGATGAGCGATTTCGCCATTGGTGCCAACATCGACGACAAGCACTACTTCGGCGTCAACTGGGAGCGCGACCTGCCGGTACCGACCGTCGCCGACCTGCGCAACGTGGTGGCAGGCGACCCGAGCCCGGACGGCAAAGGCACCCTGGAGATCAAGCGCGGCATCGAAGTCGGGCACATCTTCCAGCTCGGTACCAAGTACAGCGAGGCGCTGAACTGCCAGGTGCTGGGCGAGAACGGTAAGCCGGTGGTGTTGAGCATGGGCTGCTACGGCATTGGCGTGTCCCGCGTGGTGGCTGCCGCCATCGAGCAGAACAGCGACGAGCGCGGCATCATCTGGAACGATGCCCTGGCGCCCTTCCAGATCGCCCTGGTGCCGCTGCGCTATGAAACCGATGCGGTACGCGAAGCGACCGACAAGCTGTATGCCGAACTTACCGCAGCCGGTTTCGAAGTCTTGCTCGACGACCGTGACAAAAAGACCAGTCCGGGCATCAAATTCGCAGACATGGAATTGATCGGCATTCCGCATCGCATCGTGGTCAGCGACCGCGGCCTGGCTGAGGGCAACCTGGAGTACAAGAGCCGCCTGGACACCGAGGCTCAGCCAGTTGCCGTCAACGAGATCCTGCCGTTCATCCAGAACCGTATCCGCCGCTGACCCGCCGAAGAGCCGTCATGTTCAAGCGAAGCACCTTACGCCTTCTTGGCGCCACTACCTGTGGCGCCCTATTTCTCGCTGGCTGCGCCAATCACTTGCCGCAGCGCAGCGAGCATGAGGAGCGCGTCGAACGCAAACTGCTGAGTCACAGCCTACAGATCGACGTGGGGCAACCCGAGGTGCTGGAACTGCCGCAACGGCGGGTGCGGGTGCATGAGCAGAAGGTTTTCGAGGTAACGCCATTCGAAGTCACCCGTCATTACGACCGCTACACGCCCTACCAGCCATGGCGCGAGCTGTACGAGGTGCCGCTGGGAGCGGTGGCCATCGTCGGCGGCATTGGCGCCAACGTGCTCAACGTGGTGGCACTGGGTCGCATTCCCGATACCGCCACCAAGGACTGGATCAGTTACGGCGTGGCCGGGATCAATCCGTTCATGAACGTTGAGTCCAATGGCCGCTCGCAGCAGAACCTGGCGGCTATCGACGAAAAACGCCAGGACACCCGCACCGACTACTCCAGCCTGCCCTGGGCCGAGCGACCGGTGATGATCAAGGCCGGTGAGCACACCCACGAGCTGCTCACCGACCGCAATGGTGTGCTGCGCCTCAACCTGCTCGACAGCCCCTTCGCCGACCAGGACATCGCCCGCGTCGGCACCCTGCTGCTGACCGTCACCGACGAGCAGGACACCACCAGCGCCGAAGCCACCCTGCTGGTCAGCCGCACACTGCGCGGCAAGCTGCGTGAGGCCCATGACCTGATCTACGATGACCTCGAGGGCGCCGATGTCGAGCAGTGGGTGCATCGCGTCAAGCGCCTGTCTGACCTGGGGCTCGAAGAAGAGGCCAGCGAACTGGAACAGAGCCTGATCGAACTGACCCGCAACGATCCGGAACTGCAAGCGGAGTTCTTGCGTTCACTAACCCAGAACGCCGGCCGTCTTGCCGCCGACCCGGGCGAGGACTGAGCAGCTAGCGCAGCACCTCGAAGCCTCGCACGCCTTGCACAGGCTGCTCTTGCAGCGTCACGGACGATACAAGAGCACCCTCCGGCCCCTGCCCCAGCCATTGCGCCAGCAAACCCACGGCACCCTCCTCGCCCTCGAACAACACTTCCACCCGGCCATCTGGCAGGTTGCGCACCCAGCCAGCCAACTGCAGACGCCTGGCCTGCAACATCGTGCTCTGGCGAAAGCCGACACCTTGCACACGCCCCGCGACATACGCGTGCCGACAGATGGCAGCCATTGCTCAGCTGTCCTGACGCAGCGCCGCCAGGCGCGCCTTGAGCCCCTCGGCGTTCTGCTCACCGAGCAGGCGCTCACGCACCTGGCCCTGGTCATCGACGATATAGGTCACCGGCAACGCGTCGCTGGGCGGCAGCCCGTAGCGTTCGGCCGGATCCTTCGCCAGCACGGTGAATTCGATGCCCAGCGCCGTGGCCGCCTTGTTGAGTTCCTCACCCTGCAGGCCGTCGAAATTCACCCCGAATACCCCCACCGACTGCTTCGCCAGTTCTGGCGCCAGCGCGTTCAGCTCGGGGATTTCGGAACGACAGGGGCCGCACCACTCGGCCCAATAATTGATAACCAGCCACTGGCCTTCAAGACGCTCAACCGCTACCTTCTGTCCATGCTGGTCGACACCCACATCATCCCCGCAACCTGCCAATAGCGCAGCAGTGACAAGCACCATCACGAGCCGCCTGGCTGACTGGAGTCGCTTTACCATGGAAACGGTCCTCATATTGATAAGGTTGCTATGACGCTGGATGCCTCGCAGCTCGACATACCTGACGCGCTGCAGACCGATTCGGTCAACCAGACAGCGCTAGGCGAAAGCCTGAGCGCGGCTCGCCAGCTGCCGGCCGAAGCCGGGCTGGAAGCGGTCCTCGGGTTACTCGTACAGCTTAACCGCAGCGCGATGACCTTACTCGAAAGACAACGGGCGCTGCAAAACTTCAGCGATCAATACCGCTACTACGCCACCGTGGCGTGCGCCAGCGTAGCAGTGGAGCCAGCCCTACGGCTGTGCGCTGAACTGGCGATCGGCTACAAGCGCTTGCTGCTGCAGATACTCCAGGGCCATAAACCGTCGCAACCGCATCTGGCATGGTGCCTGTACATGGCCCAGCACTTCGTTGCCCAGACCCTGCTGCGCCACTACCAGCAGTATCGCGAGCCGGAGGCCGCACTGTGGCGCGACAGCCACCTGCTCTACTGGCTCGGCGAGCAGCACCACTGCCTCGACGAACCGGTGGCAGCGGCCTTTTCGCCGACGCCTGCAGATACCCTGCGCGGCCTTTACCAGCAGACGCTGCTGCTGGCACTGAGCAACCCGCCCCATCTGCACCCCCATGAAAGCCAGCAACTTTTTTCGGCCCTGGCGCCCCTTGCCGCCCTCGCCCGCCTGCTGCCCTGGGACGCCGAGGACAAATCCGACGGCCCGCTGATCGACCTGCAGTGCGCGCAACCCTGCCTGCCCCATCAGCAGCGCCCCCAGGAGGGCCACGACACCCTGCGCCGCCTGGAACTGGGTGCACTGCTGGTAGCGCTCGGCGAGCCCGCGCCTTTGCGCAGCCGCGCAGAAAGCGACCTGCTCGAACGGGTACATCATCACTGGCTGGGTAACGACCAGCGCCGCCATCCGCGCACCCCGCAGCAAAGCGACTGCCGGCTGGCCATCGGCATCGCCGCCATTCATGCCCAACTGCTGCAACAGCGCCCGCCCTGCACGCCGGCGCAGGTTCTGGATATCGGCCCGGGCGGCGCACGGCTGATCTGCCCGGCACACGCCGCCCAGGACTTACCGATCGGTCAACTGGTACTGCTGATTGCCGACAGCGATGTGCTGGCGCTGGTCTGCTGGCGCCACCTCAACAGCGAGGGGCTGCACCTGGGCTTGCGCTATCTCAAGGGGCTGGCGCAACCCACCTGGCTCAGGCGTACACCCAGCAGCCAGCCGCACCTGGGCATCCTGCAAAGCACCCCCAAGCCACGGCAGGGTTGGCACCATGGTCTCTGGGTCGCGCACAAGCAATTCACCGACGGCGAAAACCTCTGGCTGCAGTTACCCAACGCAGTCAGCCAGAATTCCCTGCAACTCGCGCCCAGCAACCTGGCCAGCGCAACGGTGAGCCGCCATCCGCTGGAATTGCCCTGAATGAGAAGCAGATCACGTGCAATGGCGGCCTGGCGCACAGTTTGCGGGTAGGCGTGCTCCTTATACTTGCCCGCTGACGTCTTTCGCCAGCCAGGGAATTCGCATGCCTAACGCCCATGAAACGCTGATCGGCCAAGTCCCCGCGCACCTAGTGCAGAGCGCGCACCTGCAGCTGACCGACTATGAAGGTCGGGTGGCGGAATTCAACGTCGCCGCCTGGCTGCACTTGCCGGGCCAGGCCAACAGCCTGGTGTCCCTTCAGGTTCGCTACCGCGATGGCGACCAACTGCGCTCGGTCAATCTGGATCACGCCAAGGTCGGCGCCCAGGACAAGATCCTGCTCTCAGGCGTCGCGCGCCTGCCGGTCGCCCAGCGGATCGAGGAGATGCAGATCCGCCTGCGTTCGGCGCTGCCGCGCCTCGAGGTGAAGGTCGAGGAACTCTTCGTGCAGGCCGTAGAACCCACGGTTGCTCCCGCGCTGACAGCTCAGGCCAATGCCTGACTGAGCGCAGCCGGTGTCGCGCCTTCGCCATGCAAGCGATCGGCAGCGGGCCGAGACGAGTCATCTTCTGCGAGCGCCAGCGATTCGGGCCAGCGACTGAACCGCAGGCCGGTGATGCGGTTGAGGTTCTCCAGCGCGCGGTCGCTATCCGGCGCGTGAAGCATCACAACCTTGGCAGGTAGGCGTGTCATGGAAAGCTCTCTTGCTGGCGCGCGATTGATGCAACTCCCTTAGCCAGAAACATGCCAGCTTACTGACGCCAAGCAATCGGCGGAAACTCAGGTACTTGCATGCTGGGATGCAGCAACCTGATGTGCTGAAAACCGTCACTTTGTGTCGCTGCCCTGCCCCTCAAGCCAATGCGCCAGGCTGTCACCGAACAGCAGCGTCTGTTCGTCGTGCAGCCGCTGCAGCGCCGTGCGCAGCGCCGGGTACCAGGGCTCGTCCAGCTCTTCAGGCAGCTGGCTCAGATGGGGCAGCGGCCAAGGGCTGCGCTCGAACAGCTGCTGCAACGAATAATGGGACAGGTCGCGGCTGAGCATCCAGCTATCGCCGCCGGTGCTGGCCACCAGGCGCTGGCTTTCCAGAAAACTCAGTACCTCCGCCCACTCGTGCTCGGGCAGCAGCCAGCCCTGGCGCTGAATATCGCGATGGCGCACCTTGAGCCCTGAACGCTGACGCGAGTGGAACAGCCGCAGGATACCCAGCAGTACCAGTGCCCTGGGCATCGCGCGCCTGCGCCACTGATGGGAAACCCCCAGGTTGCACACCAGCTCGGCGCCCAGCAGCACGATCAGCCAGGACAGGAACACCCACAGCAAAAACAGCGGCACTGTGGCAAAGGCGCCGTAAATCAGTTGATAGCCAGGAAAGACGCGCACGTACATGCCGAATATCGCCTTGGCCAGTTCCAGCAGTACCGCCGTGAACAGCCCGCCCCATAGAGCATGGCGCAACGGTACCCGGGCATTGGGCACGGCCGCATACAGCAGCGTGAAAGCCGCCACGCTGAACAGCAGTGGCGTGAAGCGCAGCAGGGTCTGGGCGCCGACCACCGCATCCGGGCCGCTGAGCAGGGACAACGAGGCAACGTAGGTGCTGATCGCGAAGCCGGCGCCCAGCAGCATCGGACCAAGGCTGAGAATCGCCCAGTACAACAGGAAGGTGGCGATACCGCGGCGCGGCTGGCGCACCCGCCAGATGGTGTTGAAGGTGCGCTCGATGGTCACCAGCATCCAGAACGCGGTGATCGCCAGCACCGCCACGCCGATCCAGGTCAGTTGCCGCGCCTGGGTGGTGAAATTGCGCAGATACTCCTGCAGCGCCTCGCCCGCAGACGGCACGAAGTTGTGGAAGATGAACGCCTGGATCTGCTCCCCGGTGCCCTGGAATGCCGGCACGGCAGAGAGCACCGCGAAGGTGACGGTCATCATCGGCACCACGGCGAACAATGTGGTGTAGGTCAGTGCCGCCGCGTTATCGGCACCACGATTGTCAAGAAAGCGCTGCCAGAGGAATCGCCAGAACTCGAACCAATCGTGCAGACGTTGCTGCATACCCACCTCACAAGGGCAGTCGGAAACGTGCCTGTCATTCTCAGGCCGGTACCATCGGCGGCACCAGCAATGCAGACGAGCAGGAAAAGCTGGCCACAAGCCATGGTGACCGACGCATTACAGACGCTGGGGTGGCACTTAGGTTCGCCTCGATTGCCGCACCCCGTTCAGCGAGGGCCGCTGACGCGGTTAGAATAGCCGCCATCTGCTGCCAGAAGCGATGCCCGCCATGACCGATCTGATTCTCTATCACAACCCGCGCTGCTCCAAATCCCGCGCCGCCCTGCAGTTGCTGGAAGCGCGCGGCCTACAGCCGACCGTGGTGCACTACCTCGACAACCCGCCCAGCGCGACGCAATTGCGCGAGCTGCTGGACAAGCTTGGTCTGTCGCCACGCCAGTTGTTGCGTCAGGGCGAAGACGAGTACCGGGAGCTGAACCTCGCCGACGAAAACCTTGGCGACGCCGAATTGATCAATGCCATGATCAGCCACCCGCGCCTGATCGAGCGCCCGATCCTGATAACCGCGGACCGTGCGGTGATTGGTCGTCCGCCGGAAAACATCCTGGAGCTGCTGCCATGACCCCACCCTACATCCTGGTGCTGTACTACAGCCGCAACGGCGCCACCGCCGAGATGGCCCGCCATATCGCCCGTGGTATCGAGCTCCAAGGGCTGGAGGCGCGCCTGCGTACCGTACCGGCGGTTTCCACCGAATGCGAAGCGGTCAGTGCCAGTGTTCCGGCAGAGGGCGCGCCCTACGCCAGCCTCGACGACCTGAAGAACTGCGCCGGCCTGGCGCTGGGCAGCCCGACCCGCTTTGGCAACATGGCCGCGCCCATGAAGTATTTCCTCGACGGCACCAGCAACCTGTGGCTGACCGGCAGCCTGGTCGGCAAACCCGCTGGCGTATTCACCTCCACGGCCAGCCTGCATGGCGGCCAGGAAAGCACCCTGCTGTCGATGCTGCTGCCATTGCTGCACCATGGCATGCTGATCGCCGGGCTGCCCTACAGCGAATCTGCGCTGGTCGAAACCCGCGGTGGCGGCACGCCCTATGGGGCCAGCCATCACGCAGGAGCCGATGGCAAGCGCGCCCTGGATGAGCACGAGGTGGCCTTGTGCCGCGCCCTGGGCCAGCGCCTGGCGAGCATCGCCCTCAAGCTGGGCGACACCCGTGACTAGGGCAGCCAGAGCGTTGCCCAGCGTGGACTGGCTGCTGCCGCGCCTGCGCATCTGTCGCTACCTGAGCCTAGCCAGCTTTTTCGCCCTGGCGTTACTGCTGCTGGTCTGGAACCTGGGTTATGCGGCCGTACCCCGATCGCTGCTGTGGGCGGTGCTGGCCTTTCAACTGCTGCCCTTGCTGCTGCTCGCGCCCGGCATCATCGGCGGCCACCCGCGCACCCACTCGTGGGCCTGCTTCGTGGTCAACCTGTATTTCATCCAGGGCGTGCTGGCCGCGTTCGACCCTTCCAAGCGGGTATTCGGCTGGCTGGAGATCTTACTGAGCCTCACGCTGTTCACCAGCGCGCTGCTCTATACACGCTGGTGCGCGCAGTACCAGCGCATCGGCCGCGTTGACGAGAATAGCGAAGGCTGAGAGGGGCTGCGCCGAAGCGCCGACTACCAGTCCAGGGTTTCTTTCAGAAACGGAATGGTCAGCTTGCGCTTTTCCTGCAGCGAGGCCTGATCGAGACGCTCGAGCAGCTCGAACAGCGCGTTCATGCTGCGCTCGCCGCGGGTGAGGATGAAGCGCCCTACTTCATCGCTCATGTGCAGGCCGCGGCGCGAAGCACGCAGCTGCAGGGCGCGCAGCTTGTCTTCGTCGGAGAGCGACTGCAGCTGGAACACCAGGGCCAGGGTCAGGCGAGACTTGAGGTCTGGAAGCTTGATCGACAGCTCGCGAGGCGATGCATTGGCAGCCAGTAACAACCGCCGACCGCTGTCACGCAGGCGATTGAACAGGTGGAACAGCGCCTCTTCCCAGGCTCGCTGGCCGGCGGCGGCTTCCAGATCATCCAGGCATACCAGCTCGAACTGCTCCAGGTTGTCGAGAATCGCCGGGCCGTATTGCACCACCTCGGCGAGTGGCAGGTAGACGGCGCGCTCGCCGAGCTGTTCGAAACGCAGGCAGGCGGCCTGCAGCAGGTGGCTACGCCCGACGCCTTCGCCACCCCACAGGTAGATCAGGCTCTCCGTCCAGCCTGCCTCGGCTTCGCACAGACGCTCCACATACCCAAGGGCAGCGGCGTTGGCGCCCGGGTAGTAGTTGGCGAAGGTGGCATCATCACGCAGACGCACACCCAGGGGCAATTGAATCGGCTTCATGCTGGAGAGAGGGCTCGTCGGCCCCGATTGACGCTCTGGATAGAAGGTTGCGCAGTTTATACCCTTGGCAGGCTCCTGTCATTGCCGCACTTTACAAGGCAATACAAGGGCTTAGCTGCGCTGGAAGGGCGAATCGTGATCAACGCCTGTTGCGCCCTTCCCGCTGCGCGACCGGGCCGTGCCCGGCGTAGGTGCCCGAATGCGTGTACAGCGCATGGACGTGACGCAACAGCACCATGATCACCGCCGCGACCGGCAGCGCCAGGAGGATGCCAGTGAAGCCGAACAACTGACCGCCGGCCATTATCGCGAAGATCACCGCCACCGGGTGCAAGCCGATGCGATCACCGACCAGCAGCGGCGTCAGCAGCATGCCTTCGAGCAACTGCCCGACCACGAACACCCCGGCAATCGCCAGCAATGGGTAAGGGTCGCCACCGAACTGGAACAGGCCGGCCAGCAGCGCACTGCCGATGCCCACCACCACGCCCAGATACGGCACGATGCTCGCCAGCCCCGCCAACACACCGATCAACAGCCCCAGCTCCAGGCCGATGGCCATCAGACCGACCGCGTACATCGCGCCCAGCGCCAGCATCACCAGCAATTGCCCACGCAGGAAGGCGCCCAGCACCTCGTGGCATTCGCCGCACAGCTTTACCACCACGCCTTCGTTGTCGCGCGGTACCAGGCTGCGCAGCCTGGCGACCAGCAGATCCCAGTCGCGCATCAGGTAGAAGCTGACCACCGGGATCAGCAGCAGATTGGCCACCCAGGCCACCAGGGCCAGGCTCGAGGCCGTGACCTGGGAGAGTACCAGTCCGGCAATGCCGGTGGTCTGGCCCAGATGCTCGGAGAAAGCTTGCTTCAGTTGGTCGAACCGCCAGAAGCCCTCGTTCAACCCGAGCTTGATCTGGATCCAGGGCAGCGCCTGGTTCTGCGCCCAGTCGAGCATCTGCGGCAGCAGTTCGTAAAGACGCGCCAGCTGCTTGCCCAACATCGGGATCAGCACCAGCAAGGCCAGCGCCATCAGCAAGGTGAACAGGCCGAATACCACGATCACGCCCCAGGTGCGCGACAGCTTCAGGCGCTCCAGGCGGTCGACCAGCGGATCACCCAGGTAGGCGATCAGAATACCGACCAGAAACGGTGACAGGATCGGATGCAACAGGTACAGCAGGCCGCCCAGCACCAGCACGGCAGTGATCCACAGCCAGCGAGACGAAACGGGCATGCTCGATCCTCAGAAACAGATATCAGGTCAGGGCGCACTCGCAAAACGACCTCGGCCATGGCCGAGGTCGTCGAAAGCGAAGCGGTTCAGATGAGCGGCAGTCTACCAGCGAAAGTACAGGACATCGCCACGGGGTTTAGCATCGGCTGCCGGCGGAGTCGCCTGAGGCTGCGTGGGCGGCTGGCTGGCGTCCACAGGCTCCTGCGGCTCGGCGGAGGCTTGCGGCTCTAGGGGGGCCGGCGCCTCGGCAGCCAGCTCGGCAGCCGACACCTCATGCAGTTGCAACAGACCCAGCTGGGTGCGCAGTTGCTCGGCGCTGGCGCTGACCTTGTAGATCAGCCGATCGGCTGCTACCGACTGCAACTGACCGCCAAAGGGCTCGAGCACCCGCTGCAATTCCGCATAACGCGACAGATCGGCACCGATGATTTCCACCGTCTGCGTCGAGCTGGCGCCCGGCGCGACGACGAAACGCGGCGCCAGGCGCTCGCTAACCGCCAGCAACACGGCATCGGCCAACGCGGCCTGATCAGCGCCTTCGGCCTTGCCCTGCTCGCGCTCGTCGCCCAGCCACAGTTGCCAGTTGGCCTGCCACTTGCCGTCCGCTTGGCTGGCGCGCACCGCCAGCAAGGCGTCGGCGCCGTAACGCTCGGAGGCCGACCGCAGCTCACCCGGATCCTTGGCGCCAAGCGCTTCCTTGGTGGCCACCAGCTGCTCGCTGAGATCGGCCAGCGGCAGGCGCAGTGGCAGGCCACGGTGCTGGGCCGCCTCACGTAGTGGCTCGGCGGCGGCCTGGCCATCACCGACCACATTCGCGCCATCGACCGTTTCGTTCAGCCACCAGGCGAGAATGGCCGGGCGGTTGACACCCCACAGCGGCAAGCCGGCCTGGCGCAGGGAGCGATCGGTGGACACCGCATCGAAATCGACGACCAGATGATCGCCCTCATAACCGTACTGGCTGATGATCTGCTGGGGATCCTTGCGCAATTCGGCCAGTGCCGAGCCCTTGGCCGCCTCCGGCTTGCCGGTCAGACGCAGCACCAGCGTCTCGACCGCGCGCTGCAAGGCCGCATCACGCTCTTCGGGCTGCTGGCTGGCAACCGTTTCGCGCACCTGGTAAAGGTCGCTTACCGTAGCCGCCAGGGTCGGCAGGCTCAGCAGTGACAGGCAAAGAAGCAGGGGGCGGAAGGTCGGGCGCATGAACGGAGAACTCTCGGCTGAAAGAAGGCGGCGCGCGGTAACAGGCCGTGGCGCTATACCTTAGGGGCTGTTGCCATGGCATCGCAAGGCGCGTGGCCATTACCGCCCATGGCTGGCCCAGGGTATGACCGGCGATGCCAGGCCAGGTTTCAGCGCCTGCCCCCCTGCCCGGTGACCCGCACTCGGCACGGTGGCTGGCCGCTGCCCGGCAAGCCTGATAAAATCGCGCGCCTTCGCAGAACGGCCCCCAGGGGTCGACGCTATTCCGACTTTCCCCTTCCAAAGGCCTGGATCTATGAGCAAGCAACCCTCCATCAGCTACAAGGACGCAGGTGTAGATATCGACGCGGGCGAAGCCCTGGTCGAACGCATCAAGGGCGTAGCCAAGCGCACCGCCCGTCCTGAAGTCATGGGTGGCCTGGGTGGCTTCGGCGCCCTGTGCGAGATCCCGGCCGGCTACAAGCAGCCCGTACTGGTGTCCGGCACCGATGGCGTGGGTACCAAGTTGCGCCTGGCGCTGAACCTCAACAAGCACGACAGCATCGGCCAGGACCTGGTCGCCATGTGCGTCAACGACCTGGTGGTGTGTGGCGCCGAGCCGCTGTTCTTCCTCGACTACTACGCCACCGGCAAGCTCAATGTCGACGTGGCTGCCACCGTGGTCACCGGCATCGGCGCCGGTTGCGAGCTGGCCGGCTGCTCGCTGGTCGGTGGGGAAACCGCCGAGATGCCGGGCATGTATGAAGGCGAAGACTACGACCTGGCCGGTTTCTGCGTGGGCGTGGTGGAAAAGGCCGAGATCATCGACGGCTCCAAGGTCGCCACTGGCGATGCACTGATCGCCCTGCCCTCCTCCGGCCCGCACTCCAACGGCTACTCACTGATCCGCAAGATCCTCGAAGTGTCCGGCACCGATATCGAGAACACCCAGCTCGATGGCAAGCCCTTGGCCGACCTGCTGATGGCGCCGACGCGCATCTACGTCAAGCCGCTGCTGGAGCTGATCAAGAAGACCGGCGCGGTCAAGGCCATGGCCCACATCACCGGCGGCGGCCTGCTGGACAACATCCCGCGCGTACTGCCGGACAACGCTCAGGCGGTGATCGACGTGGCCAGCTGGCAGCGCCCGGCGGTGTTCGACTTCCTGCAGGACAAAGGCAATGTCGACGAGCACGAGATGCACCGCGTGCTGAACTGCGGCGTGGGCATGGTCATCTGCGTCGCTCAGGATCAGGTCGACACCGCCCTGCAGAGCCTGCGCAGCGCCGGTGAGCAGCCCTGGGTCATCGGCCAGATCGCCGCGGCAGCCGAAGGCGCCGAGCGCGTGGTGCTGAACAATCTGAAAACCCACTGATAGGCACCTAATGCCGCCATCCTGCAATGTAGTGGTGCTGCTGTCGGGCACCGGCAGCAACCTTCAGGCGCTGATCGACAGCAGCGCTGATGGCGAGAACCCGGCGCGCATCGCCGCGGTGATCGCCAACCGCAGCGATGCCTACGGCCTGCAACGCGCGCAGGCCGCCGGCATCGCTACCCGGGTACTCGAGCACGGTGATTATCAGGGCCGTGACGCCTTCGATGCCGCGCTGATGCAGACCATTGACGGCTTCGACCCACAGTTGGTGGTGCTTGCCGGCTTCATGCGCATTCTCACCCCGACCTTCGTGCGCCACTACCATGGTCGCCTGCTGAACATCCATCCCTCGCTGCTGCCGCGCCACAAAGGCCTGCACACCCATCAGCGCGCGCTGGAGGCCGGTGACACCGAACATGGCTGCAGCGTGCACTTCGTGACCGAGGAACTCGATGGTGGCCCTCTGGTCGTACAGGCAGTGATCCCGGTACATTCGCAGGACACGGCCGCCAGCCTGGCGCAGCGGGTTCACGCCGAGGAGCACCGGATCTACCCGCTGGCCGTACGCTGGTTCGCCGAGGGGCGTTTGCTCCTCACGGACGCCGGCCCCCAGTTCGACGGTGTTGCACTGCCGCCCACCGGTTACCCCATCAATAGCAAGGAGACTCCATGCGCCGCGCCTTAATGCTTGCCCTGGCGTTGTTCAGCCTGCCTGCCCTCGCCGCAGAGCCGAAGCCCTTCTCCGCCAGCTACACCGCCGACTGGAAGCAGGTTCCGGTCAGCGGCTCAGCCGAACGCAGCCTGCAAAAGCTCGACGATGGCCGCTGGCAACTGGTCTTCAAGGCCTCCATGCTGGTCGCCGGCTTGACCGAACAGAGCACCTTCACGGTCGATGGTGATGCCTTCCTGCCGCAAAGCTACAAGTTCGAGCGCAGCGGCCTTGGCAAGAGCAAGGACGTGGAGTTCGATTTCGACTGGTCGCAAAAACAGGTGATCGGCAGCGACCGTGGCAATCCGGTGCGCTTTCCGCTCAACCGCGGCATGCAGGACAAGTCGACCTACCAGTTGGCCCTGCAACATGACGTGGCCGCCGGCGAGAAGAGCATGAGCTATCAGGTGGTCGATGGCGACGAGATCGAAACCTACGACTTCCGAATTCTGGGCGAAGAGGTGGTACGCACCGCCGCCGGCCTGATCGACGCCATCAAGGTCGAGCGTGTTCGTGACCCGACGCAAAGCAGCCGCAAGACCATCCTGTGGTTCGCCAAGGACTGGGACTACCTACTGGTACGCCTGCATCAGGTGGAAAAGGACGGCAAGGAATACCAGATCATGCTCAAGTCGGGCACGGTCGACGGCAAGAATGTCGAGGGTCGACGAGACTGATAGCGATCGTTGCAACGAAAAGCCGGGCATGTCCCGGCTTTTTTGCGCCTGTCGTTTGCAGACGGCGTCATGGCACAAACGAAGCGCCCGGGGAACTTGTAACTAATTGATACAGTCGTAATCCTGTCGTTGCTTAGCAGGCTAAGCACGCACGTAAAAGGCTTTGCGCCGCATCTATCCGGCAAAACTGGAGAAACAACAATGAGCGTAGTAGTAGTGACCGAGCGTGACGAACACCACATGTCTCATGAAGCCCAGGCCGAAGGCAAACGCATCTGGGACGTCTATCAGAACGACCAGTTGGTCGGCATCTTTCCCTCTGAAGAAGAGGCCGTTGCCTACCGAGCGGAATTGGAATCCTCCGAAGCAGCCCAGACCCACTGACCAAACAGCATGAAAAAGCCCGCTGATCGCGGGCTTTTTCATGCCTCAATGGCTTACCACATCAGGTCGTCAGGTACCTGATATGCCGCGTAGGGATCGTCCTCGTCGGGCGCTTCGGTCGGTGTGTTGAGCAGCAGCACGCGCTGTGGGTCGCGCTCCTGGATCCGCAGCGCGGCCTCGCGGGGGATCACCTCGTAACCACCGCCGTGGCGCACGATGGCCAGCGAACCGCGGCTGAGCTTGTCACGCATCAGGGCATTGACCGGCAGACGCTTGACCTTCTTGTCGTCGACGAAGTTGTAGTAGTCCTCGGTGGTCAGCTTGGGCAGGCGCGAGGCCTCGATCAATTGCTTGATCTGCGCCGCACGGGCCTTCTGCTCGGCCTTTTCCTGCTGCTGGCGGTTGAGTTCCTGGTCGCGCGCGGCCTTCTCGGCCTTGGCCTGCTGGGCCGCAAGCTGGCTGCTCTTGTCTTCTTCGGCCTGGCCCTTCTTCACCATGCGCTGCTGTTTGTGCTGTTGCTTGCTGGCCTGCTTGACCTGCTTCTCGTTGACCAGCCCTGCCTTGAGCAACTGGTCACGTAGTGAAATCGCCATAACCTACCTATCCGCAGACAATTAATGAGATGGGCATGCCCATCGGATATCCGTCGAAGCCGCTGCGCCTGTACGGCTCAGCAACCCCGCTGCTTCTCGATTTTCTTGGCCTCGCCCCACAGGGCGTCGAGCTCATCCAGGGTGCAATTCTCGATGGGCCGGCCCGCTTCGCGCAATGCCTGCTCGATAAAGCGAAAACGTCGCTCGAACTTGCCGTTGGCCGCACGCAAGGCCGCCTCGGGATCGACCTTCAGGTGCCGGGCCAGATTGGTGGCGCTGAACAGCAGATCGCCGATCTCCTCGGCGATGGCCTCGGGGTCGTTCTCACTGATGGCTTCGAGCACTTCGTCCAGTTCCTCGCGCACCTTGTCGAGCACCGGCAGCGCATCCGGCCAGTCGAAACCGACCCGCGCGGCACGACCCTGCAGCTTCTTGGCGCGGCTCAGCGCCGGCAGGACGGCGGGCACGTCATCGAGCAGCGACAGTTGCTGCGGCGCCGCCGAACGCTCGGCCCGCTCCTCGGCCTTGATCGCCTCCCAGCGCTGCTTGACCTCGGCTTCACTCAGGCGCGGCTGATCGAGCGGGCCATACAGGTCGCCATCGGGAAATACGTGGGGGTGGCGCCGCACCAGCTTGCGGGTGATGCCATCGACCACCGCAGCGAAATCGAAGCGCCCTTCCTCCCTGGCCAATTGGCTGTAATAGACCACCTGGAACAGCAGGTCGCCAAGCTCGCCGGGCAGTTCATCGAAGGCCTCGCGCTCGATGGCATCGGCCACCTCGTAGGCCTCCTCGAGGGTATGCGGCACGATGCTCGCGTAGGACTGTTTCACGTCCCACGGGCAGCCGTGCTGCGGGTCTCGCAAGCGGGCCATCAGGTTGAGCAGATCGTTGAGTTGGTACATGTACAGATCCAGTCGATGCCGGGGCGCCTCGCGCCCGGGTACTCACGGCGCCCGGTGGCGCCGCGCTTCGATGATGTTGGGTAGCTGCGAGATGCGTCCGAGCAGGCGGCCCAAGGCATCCAGGCCGGGAATCTCCACGGTCAGCGACATCGACGCGGTGTTGTCTTCCTTGTTGGAGCGGGTATTGACCGCCAGCACGTTGAGCTTCTCGTTGAGCAGCATCTGGGTGACGTCGCGCAGCAGGCCGGAACGGTCGTAGGCGCGGATGATGATGTCCACCGGATAGGTCTGCACCGGCACCGGCCCCCAGCTGACCTGGATGATCCGTTCGGGCTCGCGGCTGCCGAGCTGCAGCACCGCCGCACAATCCTGACGGTGGATGCTGACGCCGCGGCCCAGGGTGATGTAGCCGACGATGGGGTCGCCCGGCAGCGGCTGGCAGCAGCCGGCCATCTGGGTCATCAGGTTGCCGACGCCCTGGATCTGGATGTCGCCGCGCTTGCCCGGTTTGAAGCCCTGGGCCTTGCGCGGGATCAGTTCGAGCTGCTCGTTGCCACGCTCCGGCTCGACCAGTTGCTGGGCCAGGTTGACCAGTTGCGCCAGGCGCAGGTCGCCAGCGCCCAGGGACGCGAACAGATCCTCGGCGGTCTTGAGATTGGCCTTCTCGGCGAGTTTCTCGAAATCCACCGGTGGCAGCGCGACCCTGGCCAGCTCTCGCTCGAGCATGGCCTTGCCGGCAGCGACGTTCTGGTCACGATCCTGCAGCTTGAACCAGTGGACGATCTTCGCCCGTGCCCGCGAGGTGGTCACGTAGCCCAGGTTGGAGTTCAGCCAGTCGCGGCTCGGCGTGCCCTGCTTGCTGGTGATGATCTCCACCTGCTCGCCGGTCTGCAGGCTGTAGTTGAGCGGCACGATGCGCCCGTTGATCTTGGCGCCGCGGCAGTTGTGGCCGATCTCGGTATGCACCCGATAGGCGAAATCCAGTGGTGTGGCGCCCTTGGGCAGGTCGATGGCGTGGCCGTCGGGGGTGAACACGTAGACCCGGTCAGGCTCGATGTCGACGCGCAGCTGCTCGGCCAGGCCACCGATGTCGCCCAGCTCCTCGTGCCATTCGAGCACCTGGCGCAGCCAGGAAATCTTCTCCTCGTAGTGGTTGGAGCCGGACTTGACGTCGGTGCCCTTGTAGCGCCAGTGGGCGCAGACGCCGAGTTCGGCCTCCTCATGCATGTTGGAGGTGCGGATCTGCACCTCCAGCACCTTGCCTTCCGGGCCCAGCACCGCGGTGTGCAGCGAGCGGTAACCGTTCTCCTTGGGGTTGGCGATGTAGTCGTCGAACTCCTTGGGGATGTGCCGCCACAGCGTATGCACGATACCCAGGGCGGTGTAGCAGTCGCGCACCGCCGGCACCAGCACGCGCACCGCGCGCACGTCGTAGATCTGGCTGAACTGCAGGCCCTTGCGCTGCATCTTGCGCCAGATCGAATAGATATGTTTCGCCCGGCCGCTGATGTCGGCCTGGATGCCGGTAGCCTCGAGTTCCTCGCGCAACTGCTCCATCACTTCGTTGATGTAGTGCTCGCGGTCCAGGCGCCGCTCGTGCAGCAGATTGGCGATCTGCTTGTACTGCTCGGGCTCCAGGTAGCGGAACGAAAGATCCTCGAGTTCCCACTTGATATGGCCGATGCCCAGGCGATGGGCCAGCGGCGCGTAGATGTCGAAGACCTCGCGGGCCACGCGCTGGCGGCGCTCCTCGTCGGTGTCCTTGACGGCGCGGATCGCGCAGGTACGCTCGGCCAGCTTGATCAGCGCCACGCGCACGTCGTCGACCATGGCCACCAGCATCTTGCGCAGGTTGTCGACCTGGGCCTGGGAACCCAGCACCGTGGACTCGCCGCGCGGGTTGAGGCTGGCACTGATGGCCGCCATGCGCAGCACACCCTCGATCAGCTTGGCGACCACCGGACCGAAGCGCTGGCGTACGTCAGCCAGGGGAATCTTGCCTTCACGCACGCCGCGATAGATGACGGCGGCGACCAGCGAGTCCTGGTCGAGCTTGAGGTCGGCGAGAATCTCGGCGATTTCCAGGCCCGCACTGAAACTGGAGGCACCTTCGGTCCACAGATTCTGCGCCGCGTTGGCCTGTTGCTCGGCCGCCCGGGCGAATTCACAGGCAGCACGCAGCGCGTCGCGGTCGAGCGCCGGGTCGACACTCGTGACGTGCTCCAGCCAGGCCTCGAGATTGATACTGCCATCGTCGTTGATGGGCTGGTGCACTCTAACCTGAACCATCTATTACCTTCCCTATCACGGGGCACGCCCCGCTGAATGTCGCCGGGCTTCTGCGAGCCGGTCGGTTGACCAATCGGCGCAAATCCTGTGCGCCACTGCATTACTGACAGCTTAGCGCTCGAACAGCGCCATCGCCTCGACATGCGCCGTTTGCGGAAACATGTCGAGAATACCGGCTTTCTTCAAGCGATAACCCTGTTGCAACAATTCGCCACTGTCGCGCGCCAGGGTCGTTGGATTACAGGAAACGTAAACCAGCCGCCTGGCACCAAGACTGGCCATCTGCCTGACCACCTGCAGCGCGCCGTCACGCGGCGGGTCGAGCACGATGGCGTCGAAACCGCCCGCCGCCCAGCCGGCCTCGGCCAGCGGGTTGGACAGATCGGCCTGGTAAAAGTGCGCATTGGCCAGGCCGTTGCTGCGGGCATTGTCCGCCGCCCCCTCGACCATGGCCTGCACGCCTTCCACGGCGATCACCTCGCGGGCGCGCTGGGCCAGCGGCAGAGCGAAATTGCCCAGCCCGCAGAACAGATCCAACACCCGCTCGTGTTCACGCGGTGCCAGCCACTGCAAGGCCTGGGCCACCATGGCGGCGTTGACCGCCGCGTTGACCTGCACGAAGTCGCCTGGTCGGTAGGCCAACTGCAGATCCCACTCATCAAGGCAATAGCCCAGCACCTGGCTGGCATCCAGCGGTTGCGGCGCGCCCTCGCCCTGCAGCCACAACTGGGCGTCATGGACCGAGCAGAACGCCTGCAAGCGGGCCAGGTCCACTTCACTGAGGGGCTCGGTATGGCGGACAAGGATGGCACTGGCCGTGCCCTGGAACAGCTCCACGTGACCAATGGCGCGCGGCGCCTGCAAACCGCCGAGCAGCGCCGGCAGTGCGCGCAGGATCGGCTGCAGCGGCTCGACCAGCACCGGGCACTCGCTGATGGCGACGATGTCCTGGCTGGCCGCGGCGCGAAAGCCGACCTCCAGGCGCTTGTTGCGCGCATCCCAGCGCACCGCAATACGGGCGCGGCGACGGTAGGCGAATTCCTGGCTGGTCAGCGGCTCGGCCCAGCTTTCGGGCTGCAGGCCGCCAAGGCGCTCGAGCTGTTCGGCGAGCATGCGCTGCTTGAGTGCCAGCTGCTCGGCATGGGGAATATGCTGCACGCTGCAGCCACCACAGATGCGCGCATGCACGCAGGGCTCAGGGCGACGTTCGGGGCTGGCCTGGAACACCCGTTCGGTGCGCGCCTCTACCACCTTGCTGCGCGCATCCAGTACCCGGGCCTCGACCTCTTCACCCGGCAGCGCACCGCTGACGAACCAGGTACGCCCGTCGATAAAGGCGATGCCCCGGCCATCGTTGGCCAGGCGCTCGATCGTCAGGCGCTGTTTCTTGCCCACCGGCACCTGGGCGGCACGGGTGCCACCGCTGGGCTGAAAGCGCAGGCCGCCGTTCTTGCGGGCCATCAGCGCGCGACGGCGTCGTACACGCCGGTGGACAGGTAGCGGTCGCCGCGATCGCAGATGATGGCGACCAGCACGGCGTTTTCCAGTTCCCGGGACAGGCGCAGCATGGCCGCCACCGCGCCACCGGACGACACGCCACAGAAGATGCCCTCTTCCCGGGCCATACGGCGCATCACATCCTCAGCCTCGGCCTGGCCCATGTCGACGATGCGGTCGACCCGCTCGGATTCGAAAATCTTCGGCAGGTATTCCTGCGGCCAGCGGCGGATGCCCGGAATGGCCGCTCCTTCCATTGGCTGCAGGCCGACGATCTGCACGGCCGGGTTCTGCTCCTTGAGGTAACGCGACACGCCCATGATGGTGCCGGTGGTGCCCATGGAGCTGATGAAGTGGGTGATCTGCCCGCCGGTCTGGCGCCAGATTTCCGGGCCGGTACTGGTGTAGTGGGCGACCGGGTTATCGCCATTGGCGAACTGATCGAGCACCTTGCCGCGGCCCTCGGCCTGCATGGCCAGCGCCAGGTCGCGGGCGCCTTCCATGCCCTCTTCCTTGCTGACCAGTATCAGCTCGGCGCCATAGGCGGTCATCGCCGCCTTGCGCTCGGCGCTGGAGTTGTCCGGCATGATCAGGATCATCTGGTAACCCTTGATCGCCGCGGCCATGGCCAGGGCGATGCCGGTGTTGCCGGAGGTGGCTTCGATCAGCGTGTCGCCAGGCTGGATGTCACCGCGCAGCTCGGCACGGGCGATCATCGACAGCGCCGGGCGATCCTTCACCGAGCCGGCCGGATTGTTGCCTTCGAGCTTGACCAGCAGGGTGTTGCTGGTGGTGCCGGGCAGGCGTTGCAGGCGAACCAGCGGCGTGTTGCCGACGCATTCGGCGATCGTGGGGTATTGCTGGGTCATGGCGTCGATCGGGTCCAGACGGCTGCAGGGGGCGGCCATGATACCGGCAAATCGATGCAACCCCTACTCCCCGCTACGCGCGCCAACGGGAACGGGCATGACGCCCCGATCGCGCCCGAGCCCGCCGCTGGCGGCCTTGCCGGCTAGTGGCCGGGTGTCGGCGAACCAGGCGATCTAAGCTGATAACCGATTCATCTAACGCCGACTGATGCCAGCGATGATTGGCGTACCGCTGAGCGGGTCGCGCATCAGGGTGCAGCGCACCTCGTACAGTTGTTCGACCAGCTCGGGGGTGACGACATCGGCTGGCGCGCCCTCGACGACGATGCGCCCGGCCTTCATCGCCACCAGATGATCGGCATAGCGGCAGGCGCTGGACAGGTCGTGCACCACCATGACCACGGTCTTGCCGGCCGCGGCCAGATCGCGAATCAGCTCGAAGACCTCGATCTGGTGGCCAAGGTCCAGCGCCGAGGTGGGCTCGTCGAGCAGCAGCAACGGCGTCTGCTGGGCCACCGCCATGGCGATCCAGGCGCGCTGGCGCTGGCCGCCGGACATCGACTCCAGCGGGCGCTCGGCCAGGGCCTGCAGGTCGGCCACGCGCAGTGCTTCCTCGACGATCGCCTGGTCCTCGGTCGACCACTGGCGCAGCAGGCTCTGGTGCGGCTGGCGGCCGAAGCGGATCAGTTCGGAGACGGTCAGGCCGTCCGGCGCGGAGGCGTCCTGGGGCAGCAGCGCCAGTTGCCGGGCGACCTGTTTGGACGGCAGGCTGCCGATAGCCTTGCCGTTGAGCAGCACCGCGCCGGCCGTGGGCTTGTGCAGGCGTGACAGCCCGGCCAGCAGGGTCGACTTGCCGCAGCCATTGGGGCCGACGATGGCCGTGACCTGCCCCGGCGGAATGCGCAGGGACAGTGCTTCGATGATCGCCGCCTGCGGGTAACCCAGGCTCAGGCGCTCGGCCTGCAGGGTGACCTCGGCCTCGGGCCTGGTGGCGAACAGGTTGGAGGTGGTCATGGGTTCAGCTCCACAGCGGCCACGATTGGTACGGCCTTTCATGTCAGTTTGCGCGACGGCTGGCGCAACAGGATCCACAGCAGATAGGGCCCGCCCACCACGGCGGTGATCACCCCGACGGGAATTTCGATGGGCGCCAGCCAGGTGCGCCCCACCCAGTCGGCCACGGTCATCAACAGCGCACCGGCCAGCGCCGAACAGAGCACCGGCACGCCGCGGTGGCCACTCAGGTAGCGGGCCATCTCCGGCGCCGCGAGTGCCACCAGCCCAACCGGGCCGGCCACGGCGACCGCCAGCGCGGTGAGCAGCACCGTGGTGATCAGCGTCAGCAGGCGCATGGCCCTCAGGCGTACGCCCAGGCCCACTGCCACGCTGTCGGAAAAGCGCATCAGTTCCAGGCGCTGGGCCAGGTACTTGACCAGCGGCAGGCACAACAGCAGGCCGATAGCCAACAGCCACACGGCCTGGGCGGGCCGCGCATTGAGGCTGCCGACCGTCCAGGGATAGGCGACATTGGCGGCGTCGATATCGGCGCGCGCCAGCATCAGGTTGGTCAGCGCGCCGAACACCGCGCCCACGGCAATACCCACCACGATGAAGCGATAGCCCCGCGCCCCGGCCCCAGCACTCAAACCGAAGGCCAGTACCGCGGCCGTGGTGGCGCCGGTAAGCGCCAGGGCGGAAGGCGCCAGGGTGGTCGGCACGGCGACGATGGACGCCACCGCAAAGGCCGTGGCGCCGTCATCGATGCCGATCACCCCTGGGGTGGCCAGGCGGTTGCGCGCCAAGGTTTGCAACAGGCAGCCACCGATGCCGAATGCCGCGCCGGTGAGCAGGCCGGCGACCAGGCGCTGCAGGCGCAGCTCCTGTACCAGAAATACGTGCATCGGCTCGCCCTGACCAAAGGCAGCAGCAAGGGCCTTCCACGGCGACAGACCGGCGGCGCCGGAGGCCAGGCTGACAGCGCTGGTGATCACGATGGCCAGGGCAAGGCCCAACGCGGCGAACACGCCGCGGCGGTTGAGCAGTACGCGCAGCGAGCCGAGGGCCAGCAACCAGTAGCCACTGGGCGCCTTGACTGAAGACGATGCCTTCATAAGGTCGGCAACCGGTGGCTGCGCACCACTGCGATCAGCACCGGCGCGCCGATCAGCGCGGTCACCACGCCGATCGGCAGTTCGTAGGGGCTGACCAGCAGGCGCGAGAGGATGTCGGCGAACAGCACGATGATCGGCCCGAGCAGCAGCGACAGACCGATGGTGCGGCGGATGTCCGGCCCCACCAGGCGGCGCGCCACGAAGGGCACCACCAGGCCGACGAAGGCCATGGGCCCGGCAGCTGCCGTCGCGGTGCCGACCAGCACGGCGACGCCGAGCAAGGCGCCCAGACGGGTCAGGCCGGGATGATGGCCAAGCCCGGTGGCCATCTTCTCGCCGAGCGCCAGGGCCGCCAGCGGACGAATCAACGGCGTCAGCAGCAGTAAGCCCAGGAGCAGCCCTGGGGCGCTCCAGGTCAGCACGTCCTGGGGGCGACCGGCCAGGGCGCCGATGATCCAGAAGCGGATTTCGTCGGAGCTGCGCTGGTCGTGCAGCAGGATCAGCGTGCTGATCGCGGTGAGGATGCCCGAGAACGCGGCACCGGCCAGCACCAGACGCACAGGGTCGTCGCCGACGCCGCGTACCTGGGTGACCAGCAAGACCAGCAAACAGCCGACCATGGCGCCGCCGACGGCCACACCGAGGTTCAGGGTGGCCGCACTGGCGCCCAGGCTGATCGCCAGCACCACGGCGAACGAGGCACCTGCGCTGACACCCAGCAGACCGGGCTCGGCCAGCGGGTTGCGAGTGGCCGACTGCAGCACCACGCCCGCCGCGCCCAGCGCCACGCCGACCAGCACGCCGAGCAGGGTGCGCGGCAGGCGCAGCTCGACCAGCACGAAACGCGCTTCGTCGTCCGTGGCGCCAACCAGCGCCGACAGGCTGCGCAGGATGCCCACCTCCCCTGCGCCGATCAGCAGGCTAGCGATGCACAGCAACGCCAGCGCGGCGCTCACCCACAGCAGCGCACTGGCCAGGGGCAGACGAGCCTGTTTTGCAGCCTTGCTCATTGCGAGGTGACGGCCTTCTCCACGTCATCGAGAATCACCTGGGCGGCGAGCGGCCCGGCACCGCTGCTCCAGATCTGCCCGTCGACGCTCTGCACACGGCCACTGCTGACCGCCTTCAGGCGCGCGAACGCCGGCTGCTGGCGGGCCTGCTCCAGCGCCTTGTCGCCGTCGGCGTTGAGGGTGGCGAGAAACAACCAGTCGCCGTCGATACGCGACAGGTTCTCCAGGCTCAGGGCATCGCTATGGGGTTTCTTGGTCAGCTCGGCGGCCATGGCCGTTCCCGCAAAGCCTAGCTGGCCCAGCAGCTGACCGACGAACAGGTGCTGGGACATCACGCCCGGCCCTTGCGGGCTCCAGCGCACCACGGAGGCCACCTGGCCTGGCTCGATCTTGCCCTTGAGGCCTTCAATACGTGCATCGACCGCCGCGATGGCGGCCTCGGCTTCCTGCTGCTTGCCAAGCGCCTGGCCATAGAACTCGACGTTGTGGCGCCAGTCGTCAAAGGAATTGCCCTTTGGCACCAGGGTCGGCGCGATCAGGCTGAGTTTCTGGTACTGGTCCCTGGTCAGCTCCGGCGCGGCCAGGATCAGATCCGGCTGCAGGGCGAATACCGATTCCAGGTTGGTTTCCCGCGCGGTGCCGACGATCCTGATATCGCCCGCCTTGTCCTTCAGGTACGCCGACACGTCGCTGCCGCCGCGGGTGGCGACGCTGCCCAGGGGCTTGACGCCAACCGCCAGGGCCACGTCCAGCGCGTTCTCGCTCAGGGTCACCACACGCTGCGGCGTGCCCGCCAGCTTGACCTCGCCATAAGCGGTATCCAGGCTGCGCGACTCGGCCAGGGCACCGCCCAGGGGCAGCAGTGCGAACAGGCCGGAGAGCGCCAGCAGGCGGGAGCATCGAGACAGGCGAGCGATCATCAACATATCCTTTCTTCAACGGTAATACGTGCCACGGCCTCCGACGACCGTGGCGCGGCAACGGCAATACTGCCGCACAAATGCGCAAGATTGTCATTTACATATGTAAATCCCTGGTAACTCAATGCGGTACCCACCGGGCAATGCCGCCGTCATCCCCGGCGCTCAGGCGGAGCGCCGGGCCCAGCGAGGCCGGCAACATCGGCCCGTGGCTCAGATCGGGATAACGTCGATAACGAACCGGGCCGTGCCCGCTAACTGCCAGCTGTTCGGCCAACTGCTCGGCGGCATTGGCCGGTAGTGCTGCGACGGCTTCACGGCGGGCACGCACCTGCGGGTCCGCGTCGTTGCCAGCTGGCGGGCGTTCGCGCACCGCACCACCGGTAAGCAGCGTCAGGTCGAAGGGTCGCGGGTTGGCGGTGAAAGCCTGGGCCTCCTGGAGGATGAACCCGCCCTGCCACCACAACGACGGATCGGCGGCGATATAGCGCTGGAAGCTTGCCGGCCGGGTGAACAGCGCGTGCAGGGTCAGAAGACCGCCGTAGGAATGCCCCCACAGGCTCTGACGCTGCCGGTCGATGGGCGCCTGGGCCTGCACCAGGGGCTTGATGCGCTGTTCGATCAGGTCGAGAAACACATCCGCCCCGCCGCCACGCCGCTGCCGGGCGATGTCATCGATCACCGGCTCGCCGCCTGGCAGCGGCGGCGTGTAGTCATAGGCGCGCGCCGTCGCATCGAAGCGCAGGTCGGTGGCGTAGCCGATAAACACCAGCACCGGCGGCCCGCGCCTGGCGAGATCGGCCAGTTGCGCGTCCTGCAAAGCGCCCAGGGCAGCGTTGCCATCGAGCAGGTACAGCACCGGATAACCTGCCCGGGGCGCGGGCTGCTCGGGAATGGCGATCCAGACACGGTAGTGGCGCTGGCCGTCGACCGAGGCGAGTTCCTGTCGGCTGAAACGGTAATGCGGCGAACCGCGATCGGCCAGGGTCGGGCCCAGTGGCTGGGACAGATCAGGCTTGGCCACGGCGGCCCCGCTGAGGGTCAGCAGCACGAGGAGAGTGCTCAGCCACCGGTTCATGAGCCGACCACCCCAAGCCGCTGCCAGATCGGCAAGGTGTCACGCTCGAAGCGTTCCAACTGGGCCTGCAGCGAGTCGGCCGGCTCGTCCAGCGGTTGCCAGCCGACCTTGCGCAGCAAGGCATCCACGGTCTGGCCCAGCGGCGCGCCACGCAGCGTCGGATGGTCGAGCAGCACGCGGGCGGCGGCCATCTCGACGAAACTCGCTGCCACCCCCGATCCCAGGCTCGGTGCCGCCAGATGGGAATAGCGGGCGCCTGCCAGTACACGCTCGCAGATCACCCGGTTGAAGGCCTGACAAGCGGCCACATTGACCTGCCCGGGCAGTAGCGGGTGTACATGACCTGCCGCGGCCAACGCCTGCAGCGCCGGGCTGATGCTGCCGGCCTGCCCGGCCAGCGCCGGCAGCCGCAACAGGCTGGGAAAACTCTGCGGCCGCTGCGCCAGTGCCTGCAGGATCGGCGAAAACAGGCTTTCGGCCCCTTCGACCGCGCCAATGCGCGTATCGAACGTCACGCAGCCCTGGGTCGGCGCACCTGGCAACGCGGCCACCACCTGATCGCACAGCGCCGCCTTGTGGGCATACTCATCCAGTTCCCGCGTATCGCGCTGGTAGAGATCCCGGCGCTGGGTCTGGTTACGGGCAAGATCCTTGAACGTCTCCCGCAGCGCACTGCCCTGCAGGCCAGCCAGCTGCTCGGTCACGTTGGTAGGCAGGGACAGATCGTCGATGTTGTCCATCAGGCTGGCGCTGCCCATGTAGCAAGTGCCACAGGCTTCGAATGCGGCCATCACATCGGCGACCGGCAAGGTGTGCCAGTGCTCGTTGAGCAACTCATGGGCAAGGTAGTGAGGGTCGTCCTGCAGGCAGCGCTGCACATAGGTCGCCACTTGGCGGTCATGGGCGAACAGCCCTGCCCCACTTGCGGCCAGGCGCTGCAGCGCCCGCAGCGCCTCGACCACACGCTGGGCCGAATTGCCTGACAGGGTCTGCGCGTACTGCTGGACGAAACGCCGCGGCGCCGCGAAGAAGTCCAGCCCCGGCTGGGCCATGTAGCCGACGAAGACGATGCCGCCGGGCTTGAGCTGGCGCTCGACGAACTGCCGCAGGCGCTGCTGATCCGTCGTCGATACCCAGGAGTAGATGCCGTGCAGGATGATGAAGTCGTAACGCGGCGGCGCCTCGGCCTGCTCGAGCACGCCCTGGAAGCTGTCCTCGGCGAATTCCACGTTGGTTACACCGGCCGCTTGTGCCAGCGCCCTGGCGTGGGCGATGTGCGCAGCGTTGAAATCCACGCCGACGAAGTGGCCCTGGGGGTTGGCGACGGCTTGCAGCAGCGTGGCGAAGCCCTGACCGCAGCCCAGTTCGCAGGATACGTAGGGCTGGCGCAGATCCGGGCTCGGGCGCCCCAGCGCGCGCGCGGCGAAGCTCAGCCAGATCGGCGTGGTCTCAAGCTGGAAGAAGTGCGGGTAGGCAACGTCGGTGATGTAATCGGCAGCCATCGGGTCAGTCCGTTTCCATGCAAAACCACCACCCTGGTCGAGGGCGGTGGCCTGGATGCAGCTCGTCAGAATGAAGCCGTTGCCGATACATAGAACGCCCGGCCAGGCTCGTTGTAGGTGTTGGCGCCTTCGCCACCGGCGATGCTTTCACGGCGGATCTGCTTGTCGAACAGGTTGTTGACGCCGGCGCCGAAGCGCCAGTTATCGTTCAGTTGGTAATCGGCGCTGAGGCCTACCAGGGTGTACGGGTCTCTGGCTCGTAATGCATCACCCGAGGCGGCGCTGCCCTGGCTGGTCAGGCGCCGAGGCTCCTGCTTGCCGTAGTGGGTGACGACCAGCGACAGATCGAGGGCTTCGGTCACGCCCCAGTCGAGCATCGAGTTGACGGTGTACTTGGGAATCACCGACAGCGGCTCCCCGGTGCTCTTGTTCTTGTTCTGGATCATGTAGGTGAAGTTGTTGCTCCAGCTCAGCGTCTCGCCCTGATTGCCAAGCAGCGGAATGCTCAGATTGCCCTCCCAACCGGAGACGATGGCCTTGGGTGCATTGACCCACTGATAGACCTCGGCGTAGTTGCCGGCGCCCGGAAGCACCTGGATGGGAGCGGAGCCATCGCCCATCCCGGCCACGACCTTGTTCTTGTAGTCGTTGTGGAAATAGGTCAGCCCGGCGACCCAGCCCGCGTCATCGAAGGCGATGCCCAGTTCCTTGTTGATACTGGTTTCGGCCTCCAGATTGGCGTTGCCGAGGATGTAGCAGCCGCCACCACCACCCGAACCATCCGGGCAACCATTGCCCTTGGTGAAGTAGATGTAGTTGGGGTTGGACTGATACAGGTTCGGCGCCTTGAACGCCTTGGCAACGCCGCCCTTGAGGGTGAGGGTATCGGTCAGCTTGTAGGCGCTGTTGAGGCTGGGGCTCCAGTTGTTGCCGAAGATGCTGTTGTCGTCAAAACGCAGGCCCGGGGTCAGCGTCCAGTCGGCTGTCAGCTCGATGTTGTCCTCGATGTAGAGTGCGTAGTTGTCGGCATCCGACTTGCCACTGCGCGCGCCCTGGGCGAACCCAGGCAGGCTGATGCCGCCGAACGAGGCAGCCTGGCCATTGGAGTACGGGTCGTCGAGCTCTTCACGCAGGTACTCACCGCCAACGGTCAGCGTCTGGTGCAAACCCAGTTCCAGTGGCAGGTTGAGCTCACCATGCAGGCGGTAATTGTCCAGTTCGGACGTCGACTTGGTCTGTCCGCTGATGCCGGTTTCCGGCCCGCCGGCGAGTGCTTCGGCCATCCGCCGGTTGCGGGTGTTCTCGTAGGAGATACCGACCTGGGAGGTACCGATGTCCCAGTCGCCACGATGGGTGATCGCCGCGGTCTGGCGGTACATGGTATTGGTCTCACGGCCCAGCAGCGTATTGGTGTTGGCCACCGTACTGGGGTGATCCTGGGCACGTTCGCCGGCGTAGATGTTGCCCTGGCGACTGAAGCCGGTCTCGAATTCGAGGCTCTGCTGCGCGGTGACGTCCCAGCGCAACAGCGTGTTGATGTCCTTGTTGCGTACCCCTTCGCGCCCGGCCGGCGCGGGGTTGGCGCCCACTGCGTAACCCTCGTTGAGTGCCGCGTCGTCGGCTTCGGTCTTGTTCAGGTTGCCGTACACGCGAAACGACAGGTTGTCGGTCAGCGGCCCGGCCGTGTTGAAGCTCAAGCGCCGGGTCGCGCCTTCATCGCTGTTTTCCGGCACATTGGTGTAAGCGGTGACCGAGCCGGAGACCGTCTTGCCGGGGGCCTTGGTGATGATGTTCACCACCCCGCCTGCTGCCCCCGAACCATAGCGGGCAGCAGCCGGGCCGCGCAGCACCTCGATGCGCTCGACCGCCTCGGCCGGCACCCAGTTGCTGTCGCCGCGGCCATTGCGCTCCCCGGAGCGGCCCATGCGCACCGCGTTGCGCGAGGCGACGGGCCGGCCATCGATCAGGATCAGGGTGTTTTCCGGGCCCATGCCGCGCAGGTCGATCTGCCGGCTGTTGCCAAACTGCCCGCTGGCGCTGTTGCCGGTCAGGTTGACGCCCGGCATGCGCCGGATGATCTCCGACAGGTCGTTGGCCGGCGGGTGACGCTGGATATCGTCGGCAGTGATGATCGACACCCCCGAGGCCTGCTTGAGCTCCTGCTCGGCGGTACCGATGATCCGAGTTTCGCCGATTTCCAGTGCCTGGCCACCCTGTTCGACCTGCAGGCCGTCGCTGACGGCCGCCTCATCGAGGGTGATTTCGCTGGTTTGTGCAGTGACTGCCGTCGGCGCACCCAACGCCACCATGATGGCCGTGGCCAGCAGACTCGGTTTGTACTTTGGATTCATCGACGTCCCCATACCGCATGATTGTCAGGCCCAGGCGGGCGAAAACGGCGGTAGTGGATCTTCTGAAGGCGCTTCCTAGAGCCTTCCCGCCGTGATAACGGCGCAAATGATAGTTAATATCATATGAGAGTAAACGTCATTTACAGTCTATACATTTTGCTCCGCGACTTCGCCGGCGGGTAGCAACAGGTGCATCTGCAGCCCGCTGCCTGGCGGGCTTTGTGCCCATAGCCGGCCGCCCTGCAGGGCGATGGCGCTGCGCGCGATACTCAGGCCGAGGCCGAAGCCGCCGTCCCCGGGGCGGGCGCTGTCGAGCCGTGCGAAGGGTTCGAAAATGGTTTCCAGGTAGCGCTCATCGATACCGGGGCCTTCATCGACCAGGCATAGGTGCCAGCAATCATCTTCCCGCACGCCGCTCAGGCGCACCCGCCCTTGCGGCGGTGAGTGGCGAATGGCGTTGCGCAGCAGATTTTCCAGGGCCTGGGCCAGGCTGGTCAGGTTCGCGTACACCGTGCAGTGTTCATCGAGTTCGAACAGCAGGCGCTCGCTGGACCAGCCGGCTTCGAAGCAGGCGTCCTCGACCAGCATGTCCCAGAGTTGCAGCACAAGGATCGGCTCGCGGGCGAACTGCGGGCGTTCGGAATCCAGCCACGCCAGCTCCAGGGAATTCTCCACCAGGGTCTGCATGATGGTGATTTCCCGGTCGAGCCGCTGGCGCAGCACCTGCGGGTCGCTCTCGCCATCGCTGGCCACACGCAGGCGGCTCAGCGGCGTGCGCAGTTCGTGGGACAGGTCGCGCAGCAGGCGCCGCTGGTACACCACCGTGCCCTGCAGGCGCTCGGCCATGTGATCGAAGGCGCGCCCCAGCTCGCCCAGCTCGTCCTGGCGGACCGCCACCTGCGGACCGACCCGGGCGCGCAGGTCGCCGGCACTCAGGCTGTTGGCCTGGCGGCGCAGAATCACCAGCGGCGCGATCAGCCAGCGGTACAACAGCGTACCCAGCAGAATCGCCAGGCAGGCCGGCAGCACGCTGCGCAGAAAGAACTCCCACAGGGGGCGGTCGGTGCGTGGGTCCAGGCGCGCCGGCAGCTCCATCACCAGGCGCCCGCTGCCATCACTGAAGGGCACATAGAAAACCGGCCGACCGCCGGGCCGACCGACCTTCTGATCGAGCCGCCGCACGAAGCTCAGGCGCAGCGCCTCCTCCTCGCTAAGCGGGCAGCTGGACAACGACTGGTGGTGCTCGTCCACCGCCACGATCCAGACCTGTTCGCGCTGGTAGAAGTCGCGCAGAAAAGCGTCCAGGCCGACTCGGCCTCGCTCACGCCAGGCACCTTCCGCCTCGCGGGCGAACGTCGTCAGCTCCTGACGACTGCTGGCGGAGAGCGTGGACATCGAGTCGTACACCCGCTGCTCCAGGTCCAGGTGCATGCTGACGGTCAGCAGGCAGAACAGCGCCAAGCCGACGATCAGTTTCCAGAACAGCGAATGCCATCCCGGCACCTCAGGATTCCCGGGCCGTCAGCACGTAACCCTTGCCCCACACCGACTCCAGACGCTTGCCGCTGTAGCCGATACTCTTGAGCTTGCGCCGTACGTTGCTGACGTGCATGTCCAGGCTGCGGTCGTGTTGGGAATAACCACGGTGCAGCACATGCTGGTAAAGGAAAGCCTTGCTGAGCACTTCTTCGGCGTGCCGGGAAAAGGTTTCCAGCAGCCGGTACTCGGTCGAGGTGAGCATCGCCCACTGGCCATCGTGGCAGACGTCACAGCGCTCTTCATCAAAGCTCAGGGCATCGGCCTGCAACGGCGGCTGTCCGCGCCGCTCGTAGGCGACCCGACGCAGGATGGCCTCGATACGCACGCTGAGTTCGCCCAGGCTGAACGGCTTGGGCAGGTAGTCGTCGGCCCCCTTGCTGAAACCGGCGATGCGATCCTGCTCGGCGCCAAGGGCAGACATCAGGATCACCGGCACATGGCGCTGCTTGCGCAGGCGTTGCAGCACGTCCAGGCCGTTGCTGCCGGGCAGCAGGATGTCCATCAGGATCAGATCGAAGTGCTGCTCGCGGGCCAGGCGCAGGCCTTCGCAGCCATCGTGGCTGAGGGTCACCTCGAAGCCGTGGCCTTGCAGGTGCGCCTGCAGGTGCGAGGCCAGGGACGGATCGTCTTCGACCGCGAGAATCCGGGTGGGGCTGCTGGATGAAGGGGTCATGACAAAGTGGCTCTGCAAAGCAAATGCGAGCGATTCTACCTATTGCCCGGACGCCCGTAACCCGCCTTACGACGGGCAAGCGTCGCCCGGCCGGAATCGCTACACTGCCTGGCATCGTCGAAAGGGGGCATTGCGTGTTCAAGGATATCGGCATCAAGGGCCGGGTACTGATGCTTACCCTGCTGCCCACCAGCCTGCTGGCACTGGTGCTGGGCGGCTACTTCATCTGGATGCAGCTCTCCGGGCTGCAGGCGCAACTGCTGCAACGCGGCCACATGATCGCCGAACAACTGGCGCCCCTGGCCGCCCCCGCCCTGCTGCATGGCGACCAGGCGCTGCTCCAGCGCATCGCCACCGAGGCGCTGGAGCAGCCGGACGTGCGCGCGGTGAGCTTCCTGGCCACCCACAGCGACCGCCTGGCCCACGCCGGCCCGAGCATGCTCAACGAGCGCCCGGTGATCGACAGCGACACCGTGGATATCGCCGAACACAGCAGCCAGGACGCGACGCGTTTCCTGCTGCCGGTGATGGCCCAGCACCTGACCCTCAGTGGCGAGGAAAGGGCCAGCACCGAAGCCGAGCCGATCGGCTGGGTGGAGCTGGAACTGTCGCACCACAACACCCTGCTCAGCGGCTACCGCAGCCTGCTCACCAGCCTGCTGCTGGTGGTCACCGGGCTGATCATCACCGGCCTGCTGGCCCTGCGCATGAGCCGCAGCATCAACGACCCACTGCTGCGTATCAAGCATGGCGTCGCCCTGCTCAAGGACGGCCAGCTGGAAACCCGCCTTCCGCCCCTGGGCAGCCACGAACTGGACGAGCTGGCGTCGGGCATCAACCGCATGGCCGAGTCGCTGCAGGCCGCCCAGGAGGAAATGCAGCACAGCATCGACCAGGTCACCGAGGACCTGCGCCAGAACATGGAAAACATCGAGATCCAGAACATCGAGCTGGATTTCGCCCGCAAGGAAGCCCTGGAAGCCAGCCGCATCAAGTCCGAGTTCCTGGCCAACATGAGCCACGAGATTCGCACCCCGCTCAACGGCATCCTCGGCTTCACCAACCTGCTGCAGAAAAGCGAGCTGAGCCCGCGCCAGCAGGATTATCTGAGCACCATCGAGAAATCCGCCGACAGCCTGCTGAGCATCATCAACGAGGTGCTCGACTTCTCGAAGATCGAAGCCGGCAAGCTGGTGCTGGAAAACATCCCCTTCAACCTGCGCGACCTGCTGCAGGATACCCTGACCATCCTCGCGCCGACCGCCCACGAGAAGAAGCTCGAACTGCTCTCGCTGGTCTATCGCGACACCCCGGTGTGGCTGTCGGGCGACCCGCTGCGCCTCAAACAGGTGCTGACCAACCTGGTCAGCAATGCCATCAAGTTCACCCGCGAAGGCAGCATCGTCATCCGCGCCATGCTCGAGGAAGAAAGCAACGACCGCGCGCAGCTGCGCATCAGTGTGCGCGACACCGGCATCGGCCTGGCCGAAGAGGATTTGCGCACCCTGTTTCAGGCCTTCAGCCAGGCCGACAACTCGATGACCCGCCAGGCCGGCGGCACCGGCCTGGGCCTGGTGATCTCCAAGCGCCTGATCGAGCAGATGGGCGGCGAGATCGGCGTGGACAGCACGCCGGGCGAAGGCTCCGAGTTCTGGGTCAGCCTCAACCTGCCCAAGGCCCGCAGCGAAGTCGACGAGCAGCCGCGCGCCCTGGCCGGCCGCCGGGTGGCGATCCTCGAAGCCCACGAGCTGGCCCGCCAGGCGCTGCAGCATCAACTGGAGGATTGTGGCCTGCAGGTCGGTGTGTTCAGCGAGCTTGACGGCCTGCACGACGCGATCGCCTCGGCGGCCGGCAGCGCACAACCCTTCAGTTGCGCCGTGCTGGGCGTCACCAGCGATACGCTGCCGCCCAACGTACTGGACAAGTACGTCTGGAATCTCGAGCGCCTGGGTTGCAAGAGCCTGGTGCTCTGTCCCACCACCGAGCAAACGCTCTACCAGGACAGCGTGCCCGACTGGCACAGCCAGCTACAGGCCAAACCGGCTTGTACCCGACGCCTGCAGCGCGCCCTCATCGAACTGCTGGTGCCACGGCAGGTACGCCAGGCGGTGCGCCATAACCTGGCACGCTCACCGGCCATTCTCTGTGTCGATGACAACGCCGCCAACCTGCTGCTGGTGCAGACCCTGCTCGATGACATGGGCGCCAAGGTCACGGTCGCCAGCAGCGGCTTCGATGCCCTGGCGATCACTCAGGAACAGGACTTCGACCTGGTGTTCATGGACGTGCAGATGCCCGGCATGGATGGTCGCCAGACCACCGAGGCGATCCGCCAGTGGGAACACGACAACGCCCGCACGCCGATGCCCATCGTCGCCCTGACTGCCCACGCTCTGGCCAACGAGAAACGCACGTTGCTGCAAAGCGGCATGGACGACTACCTGACCAAACCGATCAGCGAGCGCCAGTTGGCCCAGGTGGTGCTCAAGTGGACTGGCCTGACCCTGGCAGGCAACCCCCAGGAGCCGCCACCCGAAGCCGCCGCCGCGCCTGCCACGGCGGTGCTCGACAAGGAAGAAGGCCTGCGCCTGGCCGCCGGCAAGGCCGACCTGGCCGCCGACATGCTCAACATGCTGCTGGCCGGGCTGCCGGGCGACCTGCAGGCAATCCGCCAGGCACGCGCCGACGGCGATCGCAACGCGCTGATCGAGCGCATCCACCGCCTGCACGGTGCCACCCGCTATTGCGGCGTGCCGCAACTGCGCGCCGCCTGCCAGCACAGCGAAACCCAGCTCAAGCAGGATCAGCCGATCCGCAGCAGCGGCCTCGACGAGCTCGAACAGGCGATCGAACGCCTGCAGGAGGACGCGTACGATGCGCCCGTCTGATCAAGAGGCCCCAGCAATGCGCGCGGTAACGATGCCGGTGACGTCGCCCGGGCAACTGCCGCTGAGCAAGCAGCTGAAGGCCGGCACCCGCCGTGATCACGACAGTGTCGATACGCTGGTCATGCAGTCTCGGCCTTTCGACAGCCTCGAGCGTTACGGCTGCTTCCTGCGCCTGCAGCACCGTTTTCATGGTTCGATCGGCGCCCTGTACGACGACACCGAACTCAATCGCCTGCTGCCGGGCCTGAGCGAGCTGCCACGCTTCGACGCGGTGTGCGCCGACATCACCGATCTGGGCCTGCCGCTGCCACCCACGCCCTCTGCCATTGCCCCGACCAGTATCTATGCCGCGCTGGGCTGGCTGTATTGCAGCGAGGGCTCCAACCTGGGTGCCGCGTTTCTGTTCAAGCACACCCGGCAGATCGGCATGAGCGCTGAAAAAGGTGCCCGCCACCTGGCCGCCCACCCGGATGGCCGAGGCCTGCACTGGCATCAGTTCGTTGCCCTGCTCGATGGCCTGGCGCTGAGCGAAAGCCAGTGTGAAGAAGCCGTCAGCGGCGCGGTGGCGGCATTCGATTGCTACCGGGAAGCCCTGCGGGACGTCTTTCCTGCCACCTGATGCCTCACCGCGACGCCTGGGCCAGGCCCTGGCGTCGCCACCCCGCCCGCCGGTGTCGCGGCCTGCTAGAATGCCCTCCTCACCCGGAGGACCCATGGCCGAACACGATTTTCGCTACAACCTGCTCAACCCCGAACACACCCTGATCGAGTGCCGCGCCCTGGCTCCAGGCCGTTACCAGGTCACCGGCAATGGTGGCTCGATCAAGGGCAGCGACACCCTGGTCGTCAGCCTCAAGGGCAGCCGCGACCTGAGCATGCGCCTGCAGGTCGACAAGGTTCGCCACCTGATCAACCCGCCTGGCCAGTGGGTCGCCGTTGCCCATGGGCCGGCCTTCAGCGAGCTGTCGATCTTCAACTGGCAAGTCACCTGCGACAGCTGTGGCAAGCAACTGGACTTCGAATTCGCGGTCGATACTGCACTGGGCAAGAAAGCCCAGGCGCCCGCCGCCGACGCCCGGCTTGTCGAGCTGGGCTGGCGTAAACAGCAGGACAACCACCTTTGCCCTGCGTGCCTGAACAAGGAGGCCTGATGAAACCGCTTCTCGCCCTGGGCCTGCTCGCCGCAGCCCTGGCTGGCTGTGCTGGCAAACCCCTGCAACTGGAAACCGAGCGCACCTACAGCGTGGAATGGATCGGCGAACGCCCGCTGATCGACAACAGTCACTTGACCATCATCCTCGGCGAAGATGGCCGTGCCTACGGCAACGCCGGCTGCAACCACTGGTTCGCCAGCTATCAGCGAGATGGCGACAAGCTGACCTTCAGTGACGCCGGCAGCACCCGCAAAATGTGCGCGCCGGCGTTGATGGAGCAGGAAAACCGTTTTCTGCAGAGCCTGACGACCATCGAGCGCTGGGATATCTCGCCGATCGACCAGTTGCGCCTGTGGCCGGCCAGCGGCAAGCCGATCCGCCTGTGGCCTGACCAGTAGCCAGACGCGCGGCAGGTGGGCGCGGGCCCGCCTGGCGGTGCTCTCTACTGCCCGAGGTTGGTGAACAGATCCAGCTGTTCATGCTTGCCGCGCAAATCCTGCAGGCGCACGCCAACGCCCAGCAGACGTACCGGCCGATTGCCACGCGCATGGGCATTGGTCAGCAGCACCCGGTAGCTTTCCAAGTCTGGCGCGGCACCCGCCTGCTCCAGGGTGGTCTGGGTGAAGTCGTGGAACTTGACCTTGACGAACGGCTTGCCCACCCGATAGCTGCTGTCCAGGCGCGTCATGCGCCGCTCCAGCTCTTCCAGCAAGGCCGGCAGTTGCGCCAGACATGCCGGCAGGTCCGGCAGATCCTGATCGTAGGTGTTCTCCACGCTCATCGACTGGCGGCGGCTGTCGGTCTGCACCACCCGCTCGTCGATGCCATGAGCCAGGTTCCACAGACGCTCACCAAAGCTGCCGAACTCACGCACCAGGCGCAGCTTGTTCCACTCGCGCAGGTCACGGCAAGTGCGTACGCCCAGGCGGCTTAGCTTGTCCGCGGTGACCTTGCCCACCCCATGGAGCTTGTTGACCGGCAGTTCGGCCACGAAGCTGTCGACCTGATCCGGGGTGATCACGAAGATGCCGTTGGGCTTGCGCCAGTCGCTGGCGATCTTGGCGAGGAACTTGTTAGGTGCCACGCCGGCGGACACGGTGATGTGCAGGTCGCTGGACACGCGCCGGCGGATGTCCTGGGCTATACGCGTGGCGCTACCGCCGAACTGCTCGCAGTTAGAGACATCGAGAAAGGCCTCGTCCAGGGACAATGGCTCGATCTGGTCGGTGTAGTCGCGAAAGATCGCGTGAATGTCCCGGGACACCGCGCGGTACACATCAAAGCGTGGTTTGACGATCAGCAGATCCGGGCACAGCTTCAGCGCATGCCCCGAGGCCATCGCCGAACGTACACCATAGGCTCGCGCTTCGTAGTTGCAGGTGGCGATCACCCCGCGCCGATCAGCCGAGCCGCCCACGGCCATCGGCTTGTCGGCCAGGGCCGGGTTGTCGCGCATTTCGACCGAGGCATAGAAGGCATCGCAGTCGACGTGGATGATCTTTCTCTGCCGCCTATCCATGCAAATTATCGAGTGTTCCCAGATTAAAGGGGTTTAGCGCCAGCGCATCAGAACAACTGCGGCATGTCGGCGCTCGCCGGGGCATCGCAATACGGTGTTTCATGCGCCCGCAAAACTGCCAGCGCATTGTAAAGACTCAACACCTGCTGCTGCAGTCCTTACAGCGCCAGTGATCTGCCGCATGCCTGCCATTGTCTTCCGCGAATGCGCATCCGCCCAGCAATTCCTGATGGAAGAGCTACACCTGAATACATCAGACGGCGCTTTTTTACCGCCCTATGACCGGCCATCCGAAAGTTCCCCTTGCAGCAGAAAAATCGGCGACCTCGCGGCGGATGTGGACTGAAGCCACGTCTGCCACGGCCGATAACCCAGGTAACGGCGTTCCATCCAGCGAAAGGCGATCATCATGCTTCTACGACGCATAAATGTGGCTCCACGAGCAGCATTGTTTTTCTCATTAATCGTGTTGATCGTCGTGCTGCTGGGCGCAGTGGCGATCATCCAGATGAAAACCCTGCGCGAAGTCGAACAGGACGTGGAAACCAACTGGATGGCCAGCGTACGCCTGGCAGGCCTGATGAACGCCGGCGTACTGCGGCTGCGACTGGAAAGCCTGCGGGGCACCACCTCGGAAGACCCACAAATTCGCCAGCAAACCCTCGATGGTTTCGCGGGGTACCGGACGGCATTCTTCGAGGCGGTCAATAACTACGAGAAGCTGGTGTCAAGCGAAGACGAGCGCAAGCTCTACGGGGATATCCGTACCAGCGCCCAGGCTTACGCACGGCTTCTGGATCAGTTCGAACCCATGATGCGCAGCGGTGACAATGCTGCGGCCGTGGCATTGATCAACACTACGATCAGGCCGGCGACCAATGCCATGCAGGAACAGATTAGCGCCCTGCGCGATTACAACGACCGTGGTGCCGAAGCGGCGGGTATTCGCGCCAGCCAAGCCTATTCCACCGGACTGACCCTGGTCGGCACCCTGATCGCTATCGCCATCGGTGCCACTATTCTGCTGGCCTACCTGTTGACCCGCAGTATTACCGTACCGATCAGCGAAGCGGTGCAGATTGCCCAGCGGATCGCCAAGAAGGATTTGACGGAAAAAATCGTATTGGTCGGCAACGATGAAGCGGCTGCCATGTTGAGCGCCCTTCAGCAGATGCAGGAAAACCTGCGCCAGACCATCGGCCACATCGCCGACAGCTCCAATCAACTGGCCTCTGCCTCGGAGGAAATGGCCTCGGTAACCGAGGAATCCAGCCGTGGCCTGGTCCGCCAGAATGACGAGGTCAACCAGGCGGCGACGGCGGTAACCGAAATGAGCGCCGCCGTTGATGAGGTCGCCCGTAACGCCGCCGAAGCAGCTGACGCCTCACAGCGCACCCACGCACTCACCAGCGCCGGCATCGACAACGTGGCTCGCACGCTCAAGGCTATCCAGGACCTGACCCAGAACGTGGGCAACACCAGTGGCCAGGTGCAGCAGCTGTCATCGCGCGCCCAGGAAATCAGCAAGGTGGTCGAGGTGATTCGCGCCATCGCCGAACAAACCAACCTGCTGGCCCTCAATGCCGCCATCGAAGCGGCTCGCGCTGGCGAACAAGGCCGTGGCTTCGCTGTGGTGGCCGATGAGGTACGCGCACTGGCGCATCGCACCCAGCAGTCCACCCAGGAAATCGAGCAGATGATCGGCGGCATACAGAACGACTCCGTGCAGGCCGTCCGGGCCATGGAGCATAGCCAGCAGATGGCCAGCGACTCCACATCGGTCGCGCAGAATGCCAACAGCTCGCTGCAGCAGATTTCCGAGGCCATCACCCTGATCAACGAGCGCAACATCCTCATCGCCACCGCAGCGGAAGAACAAGCCCAGGTGGCCCGAGAGATCGATCGCAATATCACCAGCATCCGGGATCTGTCGGCGCAAAGCGCCGAGGGCGCCAGCCAGACTGCCCTGGCAAGCGGTGAGGTTTCGAAGCTCGCGGTTGGCCTCAACCGTGTGGTGGGAGAGTTCGTGATTTGATCGTTCGGCGGCGCTGTTGGCACCGAGCGATCGGGGCCGAGCCGCGCCGTTTGATCGGCCGAGAAGGACAACCTAACAACACGCCGGCGCCCCCGCAGGACGCGTGCTTGAGCCCTGGGAACCGCTGCTCTCATACGCTAAGCATTTGAACGGAAAACAGATTTTTCCCTGATAAGCGTTGACAGCCGGCCTCAGATGAATAGAATGGCGGCCGCGGGATGGAGCAGTCTGGTAGCTCGTCGGGCTCATAACCCGAAGGTCGTCGGTTCAAATCCGGCTCCCGCAACCAGATA
>NZ_FORC01000002.1:0-544486 GCF_900113905.1 Phytopseudomonas argentinensis | reverse complement strand
TATAGAATGGCCGGCGCGGGATGGAGCAGTCTGGTAGCTCGTCGGGCTCATAACCCGAAGGTCGTCGGTTCAAATCCGGCTCCCGCAACCACCTTCGAAAGAAAGCCCTGACAGTCTGCTGTCGGGGCTTTTTTTGTGGCCGCTCGAAAGTTAGCTACTGCCGCCGCACACCTATGCTGATGGGCTACGCTTTGCAGATGCCTGCCATAGACACCTTGAAGCGGCTTGCTCAAGCTCATACATTGCTTGATACAAATTGGAACTTGGATTCCATCCTTCAATCTGAGCCGCACTGCCCAAGAGGTATCCGATGCGCGCCAGCTCCGACGCTACTGTTCCATCCTCTCTGCCCAAATCTCAACTGCTGCTCTGGCGCCAACGCCTGGATCGATACCGCCAGCCACTGGGGCTGAGTGTCGCCCTGGCCCTGTTCGTCATCGCCCTGCTGGCCTGCCGGCACCTGCTCGACGAGCTCGATCCCAGCGCCCTGCATGCCTCCATCCTGGCCGTACCAACCGCCAATCTGTTCGGCGCGGTGGGTCTGACCATCATCGGTTTCATCGCCCTGCTCGGCTACGAGTGGTCGGCCAGCCGTTATGCCGGTGTCAGCCTGCCCGGTCGTACCCTGGCCACCGGCGGCTTCTGCGCCTTCGCCATCGGAAACGCCGTCGGCCTGTCGATGCTTTCCGGCGGCTCGATCCGCTACCGACTGTATGCCCGGCATGGCATCGGCGGCGTGGAAATCGCCCGCATGACGGTGTTCGCCAGCCTTTCGCTCGGCTGCGCGCTGCCGATTCTTGCCGCCCTCGCCGCATTGGCCGACCCGGCAGCTGCCTCCGCCGCGCTACGCCTGCCGCAATCGGTATTGATCGCCATAAGCCTGGTGCTGCTGGCCCTTGGCGCTGGCCTGCTGCTGAAGCTGCACCGCGCCCGCATGGAAGAGCGCCCGAACGCCGACTGCGTGACGGTGCGGGTCAGCCGCCACCTGTTGCGCATGCCAGGCGCGCGCCTGACACTGCTGCAGATCCTGATCACATTGGTGGACGTCAGCGCCGCCGCCGGCGTGCTGTACCTGCTGCTGCCCGAAGCGCCGCCCTTCACCACCTTCCTGCTGGTCTACCTGCTGGCATTGGCCGCCGGCGTGCTCAGCCATGTACCAGGCGGCGTCGGGGTGTTCGAGGCGGTGCTGCTGGCCGCCTTTGCCAGCGAGCTGGGCGCTGCTCCCCTGGCGGCGGCACTGCTGCTCTATCGCCTCATCTATATCGTGTTGCCGCTGCTGGTGGCCTGCCTGCTGCTCCTGGGCATGGAGCTGCGCCGCCTCATCAGCGCGCGTCAGGCGATCCGTGCGGCCAGCGGCCTGGCCGCGCCGATCCTCGCCTTGCTGGTGTTCATTTCCGGCATGGTGCTGCTGTTCTCCGGAGCGACGCCCAGCCTGGACGAGCGCCTGGAGACACTGGATTTTCTCATCCCCCATCGACTGATCGATGCCTCGCACTTCGGCGCCAGCCTGATCGGCCTGCTCTGCCTGCTACTCGCCCAGGGCCTGCGCCGTCGCCTTTCAGCTGCCTGGGCCATGACTCTGGGCCTGCTGGTAACCGGCGCGATTCTTTCCCTGCTCAAGGGCTTCGACTGGGAAGAAGCCCTGCTGCTGAGCATCACCGCCGGCCTGCTTGCACTGTTTCGCCCTTACTTCTACCGACCCAGCCGGCTGATGGAACTGCCTCTCTCACCCTGGCACCTGGCCGCCAGTGCCTGCGTGCTTGGCGCGTCCATCTGGCTGCTGTTCTTCGCCTATCAGGACGTGCCTTACGAAAATCAGCTGTGGTGGCAGTTCGCGGTGAACGCCGATGCGCCTCGTGGCCTGCGCGCCGCCCTGGGTTGCGTACTGGTGCTCGGCATGGTGTTCCTGGCCTGGCTGTTGCGCGCCGCACCACCGGCCATCAGCCTGCCGAGCAGTGAGGAGCTGGACCGTGCCGCGCAGATCGTCAAGGCCTCCGACCAGGCCGATGGTGGCCTGGCGCTGACCGGCGACAAAGCGCTGCTGATGCACCCGGAAGGTGATGCCTTTCTGATGTATTCGCGCCGCGCGCGCAGCATGGTCGCCCTGTTCGACCCCATCGGCACGGCGCAGCGCCGCGCCGAGCTGGTGTGGCAGTTCCGCGACCTGTGTGACCGCCACCACACCCGCCCGGTCTTCTACCAGGTGCGCGCGGAGAACCTGCCGCTGTACATGGACATCGGCCTGACCGCCATCAAGCTCGGCGAAGAGGCGCGCGTGGACCTCAACCGCTTCGAGCTGGAAAGCACCGGCAAGGCCATGAAGGATTTGCGCTACACCTGGAACCGCGGCCAGCGAGACGGCCTGGTGCTGGAGTTCCATGAACCCGGCCAGGCGCCGTTCGACGAGCTACGCGGCATTTCCGATGCCTGGTTGGGCGGCAAGCAGATGCGTGAGAAAGGCTTTTCCCTGGGCCGTTTCGACGCGGCCTATCTGAACCGCTTCCGTATCGTCATCGCCCGGGTCGAAGGCCGCGCCGTGGCCTTCGCCAACCTCCTGGAAACCGACAGCCGCGACCTCGCCACCCTGGACCTGATGCGTGTGCTGCCCGATGCGCCAAAGCTGACCATGGAGTTCCTCATGCTCGGCCTGATCCTGCACTTCAAGGCCGCCGGCTTCGCGCGCTTCAGCCTCGGCATGGTGCCGCTCTCCGGCCTGCAGCCGCGTCGCGGCGCGCCGCTGGCCCAGCGCCTCGGCGCACTGGTGTTCAAGCGTGGCGAGGCGTTCTACAACTTCCAGGGCCTGCGCCGCTTCAAGGACAAGTTCCAGCCAGACTGGGAACCGCGCTACATGGCCGTACCCGCTGGGCTCGACCCGCTGGTGGCACTGACCGACACCGCCGCGCTGATCGCCGGCGGCTTTACCGGACTGGTGAAACGCTGATGACCCGCACTGCCAAACGCCTGTTACCGATCCTCGCCCTGCTGCTGGCCGTGGTCGCCGGCGGCCTCTACTTCTGGCTGCGCCCGCCGGCCGCCGCCAGCCTGGCGCACCACGCGCTGGCCTCCGGTGGCGACCTGCAGGTCGCCACGCCAGGCGGCAAGGTACACCGCCGCGTGCTGCTGGTGCTGCCGAAGGATCAACTGCTCGGCGATGAAGAGCTGCTGGAACTGGCGCAGTCCAACCACGCCGTTGTCGGCCAGTATCCGGTTACCCAGCAGAACTGCGATGTGCAGAACAAAACCCTGCAGGACGCTGCCGCACAACTGGGTGGCCCGCTGAACCTGCTGGCCGGCAGCGACACCGCCGCCATGCTCGCCTGGCGCTGGCTTGCCAGCCAGAACGACGACCAGGCCCAGGCGCTGTCCGTCGGTTTTTCCCTGGAAAAGTCTGATTGCGGCACCCCGCCGCCGGCCAGCAGCGGCCACGGCCATTGGCTGGCCGCCTGGAACGACAACCCGGATGACGCCAGCGCCCGCTTCGTGCGCGAGCAGGCCAATGCCGAAACCCTGATCGGCGATTACGACACTGCGCCCAAGGCGCTGCTGATCGCCCAGTTGCGCCGCCTGCTGCAAGGCGCCAGCGACGATCTGCCAGTGGTCGAAGTGCCGTCCACGCCGCCTGGCGATACCGTGAGCCTGTTCTACTCCGGCGACGGTGGCTGGCGTGACCTGGACAAGGCCGTAGCCGAGCAGATGGCCGAGCGCGGCTACCCGGTGGTCGGCGTCGATACCCTGCGTTACTTCTGGCAGCGCAAGAGCCCGGACCAGGCGGCCAGCGACCTCTCTGAAATGATGCGCGAGTACCGCGAGAAGTGGCACGCCAAGCGCTTCGTACTGATCGGTTATTCATTCGGCGCCGATGTGATGCCGGCGCTCTACAACCGTCTGCCCGACAGCGACAAGCAACAGGTCGATGCCCTGCTGCTGCTTGCGCTGGCCCGCAGCGGTGCTTTCGAGATCCAGGTCGAAGGCTGGCTGGGCAAGGACGCCGACGAAGCCGCCACCGGCCCGGAACTGGTCAAGCTGCCCGCCGAGAAGGTGCTCTGCGTCTACGGCAGCGAAGAAGCGCCGGAGAGCGGCTGCACCCAGCAGCAAAGCGTCGGCGAGAAGCTGGAGCTGCCAGGCGGCCACCACTACGACAAGGATTACCCGGCCCTGGCCGAGCGCCTGATCGCGGCGATCAAGAAGCGCCAGCCTGCGGCGCAGTGACTTTGGTGCTGCCGGCGCCCGCCGGCGCCACGCCTCGCTCACACCAGAAAGTAGAACGCGCCGCCGATCACCACGCCTGAATACAGCAGCATGATCAGGCAATAGCCCATGATGTCCCGCGCGCCCAGGCCGGCGATGGCCAGCAGCGGCAGCGCCCAGAACGGCTGGATCATGTTGGTCCAGGCGTCGCCCCAGGCAATCGCCATGGCGGTGATCTCCGGCGCCACGCCGAGCACCTCACCGGCCGGCAGCATGATCGGCCCCTGCACCGCCCACTGGCCGCCGCCCGACGGGATGAACATGTTCAGCAGTCCGGCACTCAGGAAGGTCAGCAGCGGAAAGGTCTCGGCCGATGACCAGTCGATGAACAGGTCGCTGATCAGCTTGCCGAGCGTCTGCCCCTCGGCGTTGGCACCGACCATCATGCCCATGATCCCGGCGTAGAACGGAAACTGGATGATGATCCCGCTGATGCCACCGACGCTGTCCTGAACCGCCCGCCCGTAGCGTTCCGGCGACCCATGCAGCAACAGGCCGGCGAACAGGAAGATACCGATCACAAGGTTCAGGGTCAGCCCGAAGCCGTTACTGGCGAAGTGGTAGGCGAAATAGATGGCCGCCAGGGCGACGATCAGCAAACCGAGAATGCGGCTGTCGTCCAAACGCTGGGCGCCGGTTTCACGCGGGATAACCGGCGCCGGCGGGTCGATCAGCAGTTCGGGCGCGGCCACCGTGGGCGTGCGCGGCATCATCGCCCGGTTGAGCAACGGCGCGCCGATTACCAGCAAGGCGATGATGGTCAGGTTGAGGGTGGTGAACAGCGTGTGCTCGACGCCAATGGCAGCGGTCAGCACGCCGCCGCTGATACGTTCCAGATCCGCACCACCGGTGGCCAGGGACAACGGTACCGAGCCTGACAGGCCGCCATGCCAGACCAGGAAGCCCGAATAGGCTGCCGCCACCAATAATGGGTAATGCACGCCCTGCACCTGCCGCGCCAGCGCCCGGGCGAACACGGCGCCGACCACTAGGCCGAAGCCCCAGTTGACCCAGGATGCGGCCATCGCCACCAGAGTGACGAACACGATCGCCTGACCCGGCGTGCTGGGAATGCGCGCCAGACGATCCAGCAGCCGGGCCACCGGTGGCGCATTGGCCAGGGCGTGACCGGTGACCAGCACCAGCGCCATCTGCATGGTGAAGGTCAAAAGATTCCAGAAACCGCCACCCCAGTGCTGGGCCATCTGCGGCAGGCTTTGGCCGGTGGCGAAGATGCCCAGCGCCAGCACCACCAGGGTCAGCAGCATGGCGAATACGAAAGGAGAAGGCAGGAAGCGCTGAACCAGATTGACGCTCAGCAGCGTGATCCGTGAAAACATCGGGTAGCCCTTTTGTCATTGTTATGGGGATGCGCGGCGATGCTCGCCGGTCGCTCGGGCACGCTAACAGGCCCAGGTGCGGCGCATGGGCGGAGTCTGCAACAGCATCTTTCAGAGTATTGGCCGCGGTCTGCACCCACATCCTGTCGGCAGTGCTGGAAAAGTGCCTCGCACGCCGCTAGAATTGCGCACTTTTTGACCAGAGGCGCCCAAAGCGCCCGGCTCGTCTTAGCCCTGAGGTTCACCTGCATGACCACCACCGCCACCCCCAAAGTTGGGTTTGTTTCCCTTGGCTGCCCGAAAGCCTTGGTGGACTCCGAACGCATCCTGACCCAGCTGCGCATGGAAGGTTATGAAGTGGTGCCGACCTATCAGGACGCCGACGTGGTGGTGGTCAACACCTGCGGCTTTATCGACAGCGCCAAGGCCGAGTCCCTGGAAGTGATTGGCGAGGCCATCAAGGAAAACGGCAAGGTCATCGTCACCGGCTGCATGGGCGTCGAAGAAGGCAACATCCGAGACGTACACCCCAGCGTGCTGTCGGTCACCGGCCCGCAGCAGTACGAGCAAGTGGTCAACGCCGTGCACGAAGTGGTGCCGCCGCGCCAGGACCACAACCCGCTGATCGACCTGATCCCGCCGCAAGGCGTCAAGCTGACCCCGCGCCACTACGCCTACCTGAAGATTTCCGAAGGCTGCAACCACAGTTGCAGCTTCTGCATCATCCCCTCGATGCGCGGCAAGCTGGTCAGCCGTCCGGTCGGCGACGTATTGAACGAGGCCGAGCGCCTGGTCAAGGCCGGGGTCAAGGAACTGCTGGTGATCAGCCAGGACACCAGCGCCTACGGCGTCGACCTCAAGTACAAGACCGACTTCTGGAACGGCCAGCCGGTCAAGACGCGCATGAAAGAGCTCTGTGAAGCGCTCTCCAGCATGGGCGTGTGGGTGCGCCTGCACTATGTGTACCCCTACCCCAACGTCGATGACGTGATCCCACTGATGGCCGCCGGCAAGCTGCTCCCGTACCTGGACATCCCGTTCCAGCACGCCAGCCCGCGCGTCCTCAAGCTGATGAAGCGCCCGGCCTTCGAAGACCGCACCCTGGCGCGCATCAAATCCTGGCGCGAACAGTGCCCGGATCTGACCATCCGCTCGACCTTCATTGTCGGCTTCCCCGGCGAAACCGAGGAAGACTTCCAGTACCTGCTCGACTGGCTGACCGAAGCCCAGCTCGACCGCGTCGGCTGCTTCCAGTACTCGCCGGTCGAAGGCGCGCCCGCCAATGACCTGGACGTGGACATCGTGCCCGATGACGTCAAACAGGATCGCTGGGATCGCTTCATGGCCCACCAACAGGCCATCAGCACCGCCCGCCTGCAGATGAAGATCGGACGCGAAATGGACGTACTGATCGACGAAGTCGACGACCAGGGCGCCGTCGCCCGCTCCTGGGCCGACGCCCCGGAAATCGACGGTAGCGTATTTATCGAAGGCACCGACTTCCAGCCAGGCGACAAGGTGCGCGTGCGTATCGTCGATGCTGATGAATACGATATGTGGGCTGAGCGGGTCTGACGTTTCGCGCTAAACAGTGCTTAATAAAAAAACCTGCGCTGCAGGTTTTTTATGCCCGATCCAAAGGGCTCAGCACACCCAACCCGCCGCGATTGAGCACATGGGTGTAGATCATCGTAGTCTTCACATCGGCATGGCCGAGCAACTCCTGCACGGTGCGAATATCCTGGCCGCCTTCCAGAAGGTGGGTGGCAAAGGAGTGCCGCAAGGTATGTGGAGTAGCCAGTTTCTCGATGCCGACAGCTCGAACTGCCTGCTTGAAGTGACGCTGGATACGCTTTTCATCGAAATGGTGGCGACGTGTTTTGCCACTACGCGGGTCAACCGACAGCGAACTCGCTGGAAACACATATTGCCGAGCCCAGTCCCAAGGCGCGTTGGGATATTTGCGCGCTAGCGCGTCGGGCAGATAGACATCGCCACGCCCTGCGCTGACCTCGGTATTGTGCGTAACCCTCACTAACTGGAGATGCTGTTTCAAAGGAACGAGCAAGCGTTGCGGCAAAACGGTTACCCTGTCTTTCATACCCTTGCCATCGCGAATCAATATTTCCTTGCGGCCAAAGTCCACATCCTTCACGCGCAAGCGCACTACTTCCATAAGCCGCATGCCAGAACCATAGAGCAGGCTCGCCATCAGCCATATTTCACCCTGCAGTTGAGCCAGTATCTGCTGCACCTCTTGGGTGGACAGTACAACCGGCAACCGTGAAGGCTTCTTTGCTCGAACGACCTCACTCAGCCATGGCAACTCCAGCTTGAGCACCTGCTTGTACAGAATAAAAGCGCTGAAAGCGCCTGGTTTTGCGTACTGGCAGACACGTTACCGTGTACCGCTAGATCAGATAGAAAAGCCTCGACCTCGGCAGCCCCCATTTCGGCCGGCCGGGAGACGATAACGATGGAAACGGATAAAACGCTTCACCCACTCGCAATAGACACGCTCCGTGCGAATCGAGTAGTGTCGCAGGCGAATTTGCTCCCGCACTTGGTCGAACAATCGAGGCTGTCCATACATGGAGTATAGCTCCCTTATACGGTCATCGGAACGCTGAAAGCCTCAGCCTAGACACGAATAGCGAGAGGAACAAGGAATGTTATACACCACGCCCGTTCGGAAAGTTATGCACCGCATGGTGTCTATTTATAGTTATAAGTAATTAGAATTTTTCATGTGCTTCCGAATACTACTTATCGCCTTAATCGCCGTGCTTGCGGGCTGTGTAGATTTCAAGTCAGGAAGTCATTGGCGGGCTGAGCCTAACGGCTGGAAAACACAACCTAAGTCCTACTATGCATTCGAATGGATCTCTTATCAATGCAACTCATCACCATTAACCGTCGCAACTTCCGGCTTCAATGAAAGCTCCATCGCAACTTTTTTCCTGTTTCCGATCACCTTTCTAGGAAAAGCTACATCCCCTGAGACGCTGAGAGTTTTTGCAATATCCGAAAACTTAAAAAACCACTGCTCACCGCCGGCAGAAAACTTATTTAAAGTCAAGATCAATGGGCGCGCATACACTAATTATACGATCACCCAAACACTCAAGACTGAATCATGCCTTATAGAGATAATGAAAAGCCCCGAAACAATCGACAGCTTTGAAATTCAGGCGAATGAAGAATTCTTGAAATGTGATATTAATCCCCTGAAAGTTTATAAAAACTCACATTACTGCCTGAGAGGCACAAGATTTGGCGGCTCTGAAAGCTGTGGATATTAGCTTATAACAAATGGTTCAAACCGTTCGCTTCGCTCACTGGGACGGGCTAAAGCCCGCCCCTTAACCAAACGTTAGGCTAAAAAATGAGTCTCGACATTCACCTTGAAGCCGATGAGCGACTCTCAATAACCACTATCCATAAGGCATTGAGCGAACTCGGCGTACTGGATACAGACAATAATGACCATACGGCGGAAGGAATTTTCGAGTCCGGATTATCAGTGAGCGCCGCGTACGAACTAAATGACCATACGCTATATGCGGAAGATACTAAAGGCATGACCTTCCCTGTAGCTATTCGCTGCTACATACGAATAAAATGGCCGGAGCCAGAAGGTTTTTCTGCGTTTGGTGATCTAGAGCGGTTTATAAAAATCCTTACAACCAAGACCGATGCTAATTTTGTGGTTTCATTCCAGTACGAATCAACGTTGTATTGGAGAAATAGCGATGGTTTGCAAGTCGCCTAACTGGTGGTTCAAAACGTTCGCTTCGCTCACTGGGACGGGCTAAAGCCCGCCCCTTAACCAAACGTTAGAAGCCAAGAGAATGAATGCGGCCAACCTTATCGAACTGGGCAGCTCTGAAAATTTTCTTAGCAATGCGCTTGTCCAGTCACTACAGATTAGCGTCGACATCTTAGAATTTAGAACCCAAGACGAGGCACTTTGCTCGGCCAACCTCTTTGCTTGTGGGAAAAATCAGGTATCGCACAAAGCTATAGCGTTTTTTACGCTATTAAATCATGCACTTCACTTTTATGAGGAGTGGCACATAAATGAAACAAGCGCTAATGATTTTGAGTTGCTAGCTAACAAGTGGTTGCTACCAGAGATAAATAAAGCCAAAGACATATCACTTAGTGACGCATTGATTCAAATTGAGGGCATAACCTCTTCAATACAATCCCGCATCAAAAATAAAATTAGCTCCAACAGCATATACAACCCTGATCATTGGGGAGTATTTTTAAATGGAGAAAAATTATCAGAACCTCATGAATTGTGGCGGCCCTTGCCAAACAGCAATGTTATTGCATCAGCGAACGAATGGAACGAAATGGAGTTTTTGTACGAGACTCAAAATTCTTTCATTCTGTTTTCCTGGGGCACCGGCGCGTAATGGCTTCTAACAACTGGTTCAAATCGTTCGCTTCGCTCACTGGGACGGGCTAAAGCCCGCCCCTTAACCAAACGTTAGGCACCATGGAGATACATTTGCATGGACGTTACGCAAAACCAATTGTTGGCTTTCGCCGTTTACGAAATCCGGCAATTGCTCGCCCATCATTTAGGTAGCGACGACACTCATGATCCGGCGGTAAAAGCTGCAGCCCATTTGGCATATGCTCTCCATAATCAAGCTGACGCCATCCTGCAAGGACACACATTTGATCCTCAACAAGCAATAGAATCTCTGAGCGCAGTAGATCGAATGCTGGCAACAAATTTTCAAGCTAGGCTCTTACAATCAGTTAGCCATGATGCCTAACTAATGGTTCAAATCGTTCGCTTCGCTCTCTGGGATGGGCTAAAGCCCGCCCCTTAACCAAACGTTAGAGAACATCATGTCAGTCAGCGTCTACGGTTTCATTTCGGGGATCACGACAGAATCTCAGGATGCTCATAATATTTGGCGGCTTCAAGCTTTGCCAGCGACCGGTGCTTATCTAATTAAAAGCCTTTTCTCCCATGTGCCACAGAGCAGATCGCACTCTTATTACGGAAGTCACATTCATTTCTCTGCGGGATACAAGGAGTTTTACTGCGTAGATAACGAGTGGCTGGAGGAGTTCGAAACACTGCTGTCCAATTTATACTGGAACGAAGCAGAGATAATCGTGACTTGGTCAAGAGAACGCTACACTTGGTGCTCCAACTACTCCAACGAGGTGGCCCCAAGCGAACCTAATGCAATTAGAGAGCGGGCAAGATACGAAAGTGCATGGGAGCTAAAGCAAATCCCATGGAACTCCTAACATGCTCTCTAACTAGTAGCTCAAATCGTTCGCTTCACTCACTCGGGACGGGCTAAAGCCTGCCCCTTAGTTTAATCGCTAGCTAATTAGGAAAACTCATACTTACCCATATTGAAATCATTTTAAAGGAAAAAGCGCCCTTAATATTAGAGGCTTTTCAGGGGGGTGCAGAAGAATCCAAAATAGAAAAATTGGAATCAGTAGTTGGTTCTGTTCTGCCAAATGACTTCAAAAAAATGTATCGTTATAAAAATGGCTTTGACAATTCGAAGCTTGCTAATCTTTTTTATGGCTTTCCATTCCTGGGGCTTGACGAAATCATTAAAGCTCAAGAAAAAAACAAAAGCCAGTAACAACATAGAGCCTCTTAGGTATGCAGATCCTGAAATTAAAAGAAACTATACGCTTAGTCCTAAACGCATACCAATTGGAGACGGCTCGGGAACATCTTTATTATGCGTTGATCTTGATCCTTCAGATATAGGCAGTTACGGTCAAGTTATTCTGGTTGATTATGAAATGGGGGTTGCGCTAAAGCTCAATCCTTCAGTTGAAGAATTGGTAAAGCAGTTTGCATCTGACCTTACTAATGACAAATATAGCCTTCAAGAGGATGCGCTGGCAGATGGGGTTCATTGGTTAAAACCAATTAGGGAAATTGACCCAGGAAATTGGTATAACTCACCACGCTGGCGGTACGTAAACGCTGATTTAAAAAATAGCTAACATGGCGCTCCAGCAGCGCGCACTTCGTGCGCTCGACAGTTTTTAAGTCGCTTTTTTTGGTTTTGCTAAGCAAAAGTATTCCAAAAAAACCAACTTACAAACTGCAGCTGAGCTTAGCGTTACATGCCCAGACTAGATAGGAGTCGAATTGGAAATCTATAACGTGAAATCAGCAAGCCGGGGGGACAACACGAAGCTTGTCCAGCGCACTGCTGACGTGACCGTTGACGGTCTAACATCGCCGCGGTGAATGGAGATCCCCCCAGGCAGCGACATAGCGGTAATTCATCCGATGAGCATTTTCGAAAAATCCTGGGCTCGCGCCTGGTCAGGCCTCGGCCTGCAGCCTGATGCCAACCTGTTCGAGGCGCTGATGGCTGCCTATGGGGAGCCTCAGCGCCATTACCACTCCCTGCAGCATTTGCGGGAATGCCTGGTGCACTTCGAGCAGGTTCATGAGTTGGCCGAGCATCCAGAAGAAGTCGAAATTGCCTTGTGGTTTCACGATGCCGTCTATGACGTTCGCGGTACGGCAAATGAGCGGCAGAGTGCCGACTGGGCTGTGCGTGCCCTGCAGGCCGGCAACGCATCGCGACCTACGCAGAACCGCGTCGAGCAACTGATCATGGCCACCAGGCACGATGCAGCGCCTGTGGATAGTGACGAGCGTCTGCTGGTCGATATCGACCTGTCGATTCTCGGTGCTGCGCCCAAGCGCTTTGCCGAATACGACGGACAGATGCGGGCTGAATACAGCTGGGTGCCTGAAGCCATCTACGTCATGAAGCGCAAAGCGGTGCTCAGCTCATTCCTGGCCCGCTCAAGCATTTACAGCACGCCCCATTTCTACGGACGCTATGAGGCACGAGCGCGTATGAACCTGGCGGTACTTGCCTGATTGGCAAAGCTGACGGGTAAACAGTCGACAACCCGGTAGAGCGGCTCTCTGTGCTGCCGCGAGTTCCCTCGCCAAGCGGCCACGCTGTCTTACTTTGTCCAACCTTTACGCTCATGGATGCATACGATTCGCGCCTGCAAACGATTCGTAAGGACTATTCCATGCACACGCCCTTCCCTCGCCGCCCTGTCGGCACGCTGATTCGCCTGGCGACGCTCTGTCTGGCCACTGGCAGCACTCTTGCCCAGGCCGAGCCCCTTGAACTGGACGACATGGTGGTGACCGCCTCCGGCTTTGCCCAGAACCTCGAAGACGCACCGGCGTCGGTTACCGTGATCAGCGGCGACGACCTGCGCAAACGCTCGGTGCAGAACCTGGCCGATGCCGTGCGTGATGTGGAAGGTGTGGTGGTCAACGGCGGTGCCAACGAAACCGACATCCAGATCCGCGGCATGCCGGGTGACTACACGCTGATTCTGGTCGACGGTAAACGCCAGAGCGGGCGCGATTCGCGGGTCAATGGCAACCGCGGTTACGAGCAGAGCTTCGTGCCGCCGGCTGCAGCCATCGAACGTATCGAGGTGGTGCGCGGGCCGATGTCGTCGTTGTACGGATCGGATGCCATCGGTGGGGTGATCAACATCATCACCCGCAAGGTGTCTCCCGAGTGGGGCGGCAACGTTTCCTACGATTATTCGGCGCGCCCGAACAGCGATCAGGGCAATGCCCGCAACACCCAGTTCTATCTCAATGGCCCGCTGGTCAACGAAGTGCTGGGCCTGCAGGTGTGGGGCAACTACCTCGACCGCCAGGCCGATGACGATGTCGAAACCAACGAAGGTTTCGCCAAGTCCGACAACAAGAGCCTGACCGCGCGCCTGGCCCTGACACCGAGCGAGAACCACGATTTCCTGCTCGAAGCGGGTGCCTCGCGCCTGAAGAATGGCGATGGCCTGAGTGCCAACTGGTCGACCCGGGAGCAGAAGAACAACCGCGATCACTGGTCGCTGACCCACGAAGGCCGTTGGGGCTGGGCCGATTCGACGCTGTCGTTCGCCGAGGAAACCACCAGCCGCGAAGGCAAGGCCACACCGGCCCAGGCCGATGTATTCGGGCGCAAGCCGGAGATTCGCAACCGTGTGCTGGACGGCAAGCTGGTTATCCCGACCGACTACCACGTCACCACTGCCGGCGTGCAGTGGAACGAAGCCACCTTGACCGACTGGAACCAGGCTAACCGTGGCACCGCTCGCGAGCGCGAGAACGAGCAATACTCGGTAGTGCAGAAAGCCCTGTTCGCCGAAGATGAATGGTCGATCACCGACGATTTCGCCCTGACCACCGGCGTGCGCCTGGACCACCATGAGCAGTACGGTAGCCACGTAAACCCACGTGTCTATGGCGTCTGGCACCTGAATAACGAGTGGACGCTGAAAGGCGGCGTGGCCCGCGGTTTCAAGGCGCCGGAACTGCGCGCGGTAATCGACGACTACGCCGTGGTGCGCCGCAACCGCTTCGTGCAATTCGGCAACTCGAACCTCAAACCCGAGAGCAGCACCAACTACGAGTTGAGCGCGATGTGGTCGAACCGTGACGACCTGTCGGCTGGCGCCACGCTGTTCTACAACGACTTCAAGGACAAGCTCTCCACCGTCACCACCAGCGAGCAGTGGCAGGGCCTGACCGTGATGGAGCGGGTCAACGTCGACAAGGCGGTGATTCGCGGCCTGGAGTTGAGCGCCAACTGGCAGGCGCTGAGCAATGTCGCGATCAAGGGTAACTTCACCTACCTGGATTCCGAGCAGAAGAGCGGCGTCGACCAGGGCCGGCCCCTGTCGCTGACGCCCAAGCGCAAGGCGAGCCTGCGCGCCGACTGGGACATCAGTGACCGCACCCTGGCCTGGGCCGCAACCCATTACAACGGCGAAGAGTATGGCGCCACGCTGACCGGCCAATCGTCCCGCGCTTACACCACTGCCGATATCGGCGGTTCGTACAAGCTGACCGAGTCGCTGACGCTCAACTCGGCCATCTACAACCTGGGCAACAAGCGCTTGAATGACGAGGACGACGGCACGGTCAATTACGGCCGCACCTATTGGCTCGGTGCATCGCTGGACTTCTGATGACCTGACCGTGGGAACGATCACAAGGGGGAGCCAGCATGTTGTGGGAGCGCGCCATGCGCGCGAATCGCGGGCGTGGACTGGGCGTCCCCGCCCGCTCCCACAGGGTATTGCCGAACCGCTGCCACCGCTTTGTAACTTTCGAGATGAGTAGGCCGGGCGGCGATCCGCTTCAGCTCGGCAATCGACCCTGACCCATGACCGCTTTCGCCTCCGGTGCGTCCTGCCTGCTCATCTCATCTGCCCGTCTGCCCAGGTACCAGCCAAGCGTTCCCCAGACCAAGGCGCACAGCGCGCCAACCACTGCCACCAGCACGGCCCCCTGGCCGAGCAGATCCAGAAAGCTCTTCACCCAGCCGCTGAGCGCGTCACCAGCGCGGTAGACCACGGTGTCGATAAAGTTCTTCGCCTTGTATTTGCTCTCCGCATCCAGCGGCGCGAAGAGCATTTCCCGGCCGGGGCGCACGAAGGCGTATTCGCCGATGCGTCGCACGATCATCAACGCCGCCAGCATGGCGAAGGTCGGCGCCAGGGCGAGGCCGATAAAGCCCAGGCAGACCAGCAGCGGCACCATGGCCAGCAGCACCCGCACACCCATCTTCTGGGCCAAGCGCCCGGTGATGAACAGCTGCGATAGCAAGGCGCCGGCCTGCACGATCACGTCGATGATGCCGAACACGCGAATCTGCGCATCACGATCCGGGAAGCGCTCGGCCACCAGGCGCGCCTGCTCGAAATACAGGAATGTGGTCACCGTGGCGAGCAGCACCACGAATGCGGCGATGGCCAACAGATAAGGCGATTGCAGCACCCGCGTCAGGCCGCTGAACGGGTTGCCGGCCACCGGTTTGCGCGAACTCTCGGCCCTCACGGCACCAGGCCGGCCAGCGCCGCCGACTTCTCGCCAACGCATCAGCGGCGCCTTGAGGGCCAGGGCGATGCCCAGCAATACGCCAGCCAGCAGCACCAGGCCGCTTTCGCCGACAACACCGACCAGCAACGCGCTCATGGCCGGCCCGACCAGGCCGCCGACACTGGCACCGGCGGCGATGAACGCGAACAGCCGCTTGGCCTGCTGGCTGTCGAACACGTCGGCCATCAGGCTCCAGGCCACCGACACCACGAACAGGTTGTAGACCGAGATCCACACGTAGAACACCCGAGCCAGCCAGACGTTCTCCTCGTTCACCTGAAACAGCACGGCGAAGGCCAGCAGGTTCAGGCAGAAGAAGCCGTACACCCAGTCGACGAAATGGATGCGCGGCACCCGCGAGCTGAGCCAGGCGAACAGCGGCACGGCCACGAGCATCACCACGAAGGTGGCGGTGAACAGCCATTGCAGGTTCTCGACCCCGGCCATGATGCCCATCGACTCGCGGATGGGCCGCAGCATGAAATAGCCGGAGAACAGACAGAAGAACAGCGCGAACCCGGCCAGTGCCGGCCCCAGCTCGTGGCGCTCGGCGTTGATGGCGGCGCCAAGGCGCCGCACCAGAACAGTGGGAAACATGATGGGCGCTCCTGGCGGTTTGTCAGCGGTAGGTGACGCCGGTCAGTTGCTCGGCGATCGTCCACAGGCGAGCGGCGGCCTCGGCATCCTGAGCAACTGCCGGCACTGTAGCCAGGCCCAGCGGCCCGCGTTTTTCGTCCTCGCCGGTCGGCCCGTAATAAGCACCACCCTGAGCCTGGCCCGCGGTGGCGGCATACAGCGTCGGCAGCGCACCCTGGGCGGCGGAGTGGTATTCGTCGCGATCCTTGGCCCAGTTGCGGCCGAAATCGCTGTCCAGCCCCGGCCCGCGGGCGATCAGTTCGGTTACGGCAACACCGGGATGCGCGGCGATGCTCTGGATGCCCCAGCCCTGCTGCTCACTGCGCCGTTGCAGCTCGAAGGCGAACATCAGGGTCGCCAGCTTGGACTGAGCATAGGAGGCGTAAGGGTTGTAGGCCCGCTCGGACTGCAGGTCATCGAAGTCGATGTTGCCGCGCAACACCGCGATGCTCGACAGGGTGACCACCCGTGGCGCGCTGCTCTTGCGCAGCAGCGGCAACACATGGCCGGTCAGGGCGAAGTGCCCCAGGTAGTTGGTGGCCAGCTGCAGCTCATGGCCATCGGCCGAGGTTCTGCGCTCAGGCGGCGCCATGACCGCGGCATTGTTGATCAGCCCATCGAGGCGCGGCAGCTTGGCATTGAGGCGCTCGCCGAGGGCTTTCACCGAAGCCAGGTCGGCCAGGTCGACTTCCTCGAAATGCACCTGGGCGCCGCGGATTTCCTCCTTGATGCGCGCCATCGCCTCCCTGCCGCGCTGCGGATTACGGGCGGCGATCACCACTTCGGCGCCAGCGGCGGCCAGCGCCTTGGCATCCTCGAAGCCCATGCCGCTGGTGCCGCCGGTGACCAGGAAAATGCGCCCGCTCTGCGACGGCATGTCGGCCAGGCTCCAGTCCGGCTTGGGTGCGCTTTGCTCGGCGGAAGCCGTGCCCGCCTCGAGGGCGAAGCCCAGGGTCAGGCTGAGGGTCGCCAGCCACTTGCGCCAGGTGGCGCCGGGCCTGGCCTGGATGTCGGTTGATGCGATGGTGGTTGTCATTGCTCGGTCCTCTCGTCGGTGGGTAGTCCGACGGCTCGCAACAGCGCGGCCCGTCGACGTGAACCATTGTTCAACGGGTCTCGGGCCACGATAAGCCGTATAAAACTGGACGCTGTGTACGCTCAGTCGTACGATCAGGACATCCCGTTCGAGAGTCATCGCCATGCGCCAGCCCAACCTGACGGACGTCGCCCTGTTCGCTGCCGTGGTCGAAGCCGGTGGTTTCCGGGTGGCGGCGCAGAAGCGCGGCATGCCGGCTTCGTCGATCAGCGATTGCGTGCGCCGCCTGGAAAGCGATCTCGGCGTGCGCCTGCTCAACCGCACGACCCGCAGCGTGTACCCCACCGAAGTAGGCACGCGGCTACTGGAGCGACTCCGCCCGGCTCTCGATGAAATTGGCGCAGCCTTCAGCGATCTCGACGACGAGGCGAAACAGCCAGTCGGCACCCTGCGCCTCAACGTACCGGTGCCCATCGCCCGCTTCGTGCTGCCGCGCCTGATCCCCGCCTTTCTCGAGCGCTACCCCGGCGTGAGCGTGGAAGTGGCCATGGACAACACCTTTATCGACGTGGTCGCCACCGGCTTCGATGCCGGCGTGCGCTACGAGGAAAGCCTGGCCAAGGACATGATCGCCGTGCCCATCGGGCCACGCCGGCAGCGCTTCGTGGCCGGCGCAGCACCGGCTTACCTGGAACGCTACGGCACACCCCAGCACCCACGCGACCTCCTCGAACATCGCCTGATTGGCCACCGTTTCGAGAGCGGCAAGCTGGGCGTCTGGGAGCTGGAAAAGGACGGCGAGATCGTCCGCGTGCCGCCCCAGGGGCCGCTGTTGTCGTCTTCGCAGGATCTGGAAGTGGGCGCCGCCGTGGCCGGTGTTGGCATCATCTACACATTCGAGGAATACCTAGGCCCGCTGTTCGAACAGGGCGCGCTGCTGCCCGTTCTGGAAGACTGGTGGCAAGCGTTCGACGGCCCGTACCTGTACTACAACGACCGCCGCCACGTGCCCTCGCCGCTGCGCGCCTTCGTGGATTTTCTCAAGGCCGAGAACGGGGGCTGAGCCAGCTCAACCCTGCGCCGGTAAGCGCACCACCGCGCACAGGCCGGCAGGCGGGCGGTTTTCCAGGCTCAGCTCACCACCATGGGCCTGCACGCAGGCGCGAGCGATGGCCAGCCCGAGGCCCAGGCCTTTGCCACGCCGCTCACCACTCAACTGCACGAACGGCTCGAACACCTGCGCCAGCTTCCCTGGGTCGATGCCCGGGCCGTGGTCGAGAATTTCCAGACACAGCTCGCCGGACGCATGGCGCTGCAGGGTGACCTGCGCATCGCCGCCATGCAGCAGCGCGTTGTCGATCAGGTTGGTCAACGCCCGCTTGAGGGCCAACGGTCTGCAGCGGCAGAACAGCTCATCACCGAGCCGCCAGACGACCGGCTGATCGAGGGTGCGATAACGCTGCGCCAGGTCTTCCAGCAGCCGGTTCAGGGACAGCCGCACCGTCGGCTCCTGCACCGCATCGTCGCGGATGAAATCCAGCGTCTCGGCGACCATGGCGCGCAGCTCGTCGAGGCTTTCCAGCAGGTCCTCACGCAGCGGACCGTCATCGAGCAGTTCGAGCTGCAGGCGCAGCTCGGTGAGCGGCGTGTTGAGGTCATGGCTGAGTGCCGCGAGCATTTGCGTGCGCCCTTCCACATGGCGGGCGACACGCTCCTGCATGCGGTTGAACGCCTGACCCAGCTCCTGCGCCTCGCGCGGTCCCGCTTGCGGCAGCGGCGCGACCCACTCGCCCCTGCTGATGCACTCGGTAGCCGCCGCCAGGGCAGCGAAGGGCCGCACCACTCGGCCCATGAAGAACAACAGGATCAGCAGAATCGGCACGATGCTGACCGGCAGCGCATAGGCCAGCAGGCGGCTCCACTCATAGGCGCCGGAGGGGTGCTGCAAGGCATTCAGATACTGCCCGCCGGGCAGCGCGATACTGCTGCGCAACCGCAGCGGCTCCCAGCCTGCCGGGCTCAGCACATCCTCACGGGCCGGGCCACCACCGACCCGCTCGAGCTGCATATGGATCGCGCTCGCCGGCAGCCGCAGCTCCCCGGCCAACTGGTCGGTCAGGCGCCGTTCTTCGGCATGCATCGAAAACGGCTGCACATCCGCACCACTGGCCACCCAGAAGCGCGCGTCGGCGCCGCCCATGGCCGCCAGCAATCGCCCGGCATCGACCGCGCTCAGCTGCGTGGCACCGTGATAGGCGGTGCTCAACCGCTCCAGCACCTGAGCACGTGACAGTGGATGCACCAGCGCGCCGGTGCGCTGCAGCAGCAGCACGGCAATGGCGTGCGACGCGAGCAACGCGATGAGCAGCAACACCGCCAGCTGATGGACCAGCCGCTGCGGCCACAGCCGCGCCAATACCCTCATGCGGGCATCACGTCCGCCACCAGCATGTAGCCGCCACCCCATACCGTACGCAACAAGTCATCGCGCCCGGAACGGTCGATCAGCTTGCGCCGCAGGCGGCTGACCTGACGATCGACGGTGCGGTCGAACACATCGCTGTCCGCCCGGGCGGTCAGGTCGATCAATTGCGCGCGGCTCAACAGCTGATTGGGGTGTTCGAGAAACACCTGCAGCAAGCGCCCCTCCGCGGTACTCAGGCGTATGGCCTGTCCGCCGCTGTCACAGAGGCTGGCGCTGCCACTGGCGAATGCCAGGCCGGCAAAGCGGTAATGACGCACCTGCGCGGCGGGCTCGACCCGCGGCGGCTGCGCCAGCACCGAGCCGCGCCTGCGCAGCACGCTGTTGAGGCGAGCCACCAGCTCGCGCGGCTCGAAAGGCTTGGTCAGGTAATCGTCCGCGCCCAGATCCAGGCCACGAATACGATCGCTGGCGGTGTCGCGAGCTGTGAGCAAAATCACCGGCATGCCATTGCGCCTGTGCAGGCGGCTGCACAACTCGAAACCGTCGCCATCGGGCAGCATCACGTCCAGCACCACCACGTCGAACGGCTGGCTGTCGAGCAGTTGCCACATGCCCTCGGCGCTTTCCGCAGTGCGCACGTCGAACCCATGCTTGCGCAGGTAGACGGCCAGCGGCTCGCGAATCTTGCGATGGTCATCGACAACCAGCACACGCGGGGTGGCAAGCGAAGAAGGTAGGTTCATGGCGGCGGCGCAGGACTATTCATGCAGAGGATTATCATTTGCATGCCCATGATAACTCAGCGCCGTCCAGGCTGCCGAGTCGCCACGGCGCCTACACCATTTGCTGACATGCGGTTTCGCGTCGCACGCGGGGCGGCTTATCATGCCGGCCATGATCAAAGACCCGTTCCAACGCCTGAACCTCGACCGCGAGGTGCTCAGCGTCAGCCAGCTCAACAACCGCGCGCGCCTGCTGCTCGAAGATGTCTTCGGCGGCATCTGGGTCGAGGGCGAGATTTCCAACCTGGCGCGCCCGGCCTCCGGGCATATCTACTTCACCCTCAAGGACAGCCAGGCCCAGGTACGCTGCGCGCTGTTCCGGCAGAACGCCGCACGGGTGCGCCAGGCGCTGCGCGACGGCCTGGCGGTCAAGGTGCGCGGCAAGGTCTCGCTGTTCGAGGGCCGTGGCGATTACCAGCTGATTCTCGACGCGGTCGAGCCCGCCGGCGATGGCGCCCTGCGCCTGGCCTTCGAAGCGTTGAAGGAGAAGCTCGGCGCCGAAGGGCTGTTCGCCGCCGAAAGCAAACGCGCCCTGCCCGCCCACCCACGGCGCATCGGCATCGTCAGCTCACCGACCGGTGCGGTGATCCGCGACATCATCAGCGTGTTCCGCCGCCGCGCGCCGCAGGTCGAGCTGAGCCTGATTCCCACCGCCGTACAGGGCCGCGAGGCCACGGCGCAGATCGTTCGCGCGCTGAAGCTGGCCGATGCCCAGGGCTTCGATGCCTTGATCCTGGCCCGCGGCGGCGGCTCCCTGGAAGACCTCTGGTGCTTCAATGAAGAGGCCGTGGCCCGCGCCGTGGCCGCCTGCGTGACGCCCATCGTCAGCGCGGTGGGCCATGAGACCGATGTGTCGATCAGCGATTTCGTCGCCGACGTGCGTGCGCCCACGCCGTCGGCCGCCGCCGAACTGTTGGCGCCGCACAGCAACGACCTGACCCAGCGCGTCAGCGTGCTGCAACGGCGCCTGACCCTGGCGATGAACGGCCGCCTGGCCCGCGAGCGCATGCGCCTCGACGGCCTGACCCGACGCATGCGCCATCCCGGCGAACGGCTGCGCCAGCAGGCCCAGCGCCTCGATGATCTGGACATGCGCCTGCGCCGCGCCTTCGCGCAGCAGCTCAATGGGCGCAGCCATAAAGTGGCGCAACTCGAAGCCCGTCTGGCCGGTCAACACCCGGGGCGTCATCTCAAGTTGCTGCGCCAGCGCCTCGACAGCCTGGCCGAACGCCTGCCACGGGTGATGAAGGAAGGCCTCAAGGCACGCCGTCTGGCGTTGCAAAGTCAGATGCAGACGCTGCACGTGGTCAGCCCGCTGGCGACCCTGGGCCGTGGCTACAGCATTCTGCTCGACGAGCGTGGCCGGGCGATTCGCAGCGCGGCCGCCACCCAGCCCGGGCAACGCCTCACGGCGCGCCTGGGTGAGGGCGAACTTGAGGTACGCGTCGAAGACAACCACCTCGCGCCCGTCACGTTGTCGTTGCTCGACTGATACCGATAAGGAAAACCCATGCGCTCCCTGCTGTTGCTAGTCATTCTCTGTGTCGCCCTGCCCGCCCACGCCGAAGGCTTTATCAGCCGCCTGCTGAACAAGCCGGTGCCCGGTGGTGTGGCAGTGGTCGACCTGGGTGCCTCAGCCAGTGCGCCAAGCGCGACCTATCAAGGCAAACCGGTGCTGGTGGTCAAAGAGGACGGGCAGCGCTGGATCGCCATCGTCGGCATTCCATTGAGCGTGAAGCCCGGCACCCAGCAGCTCGAATCCGCCGGCCAACGCCTGAGTTTTCAGGTGGGCAGCAAGAAATACGTCGAGCAGCGCATCACCATCAAGAACCAGCAGCAGGTCAACCCCAACGCCAAGAACCTTGCGCGCATCGAAAAGGAGCTGGCCGAGCAGACCCGCGCCTACCAGCAATTCAGCCCACGCCAGCCAAGCAACCTGCTGTTCGACAAGCCGGTCAACGGGCCGCTGTCGAGCCCCTTCGGCCTGCGCCGCTTCTTCAACGGCGAAGAGCGCAACCCGCATTCCGGCCTGGACTTCGCCGCCAACCGCGGCACGCCGATCAAGGTGCCGGCGGCCGGCACGGTGATCCTGGTCGGCGACTACTTCTTCAATGGCAAGACGGTGTTCGTCGACCACGGCCAGGGGCTGATCAGCATGTTCTGCCACCTCTCGGAGATCGGTGTGAAGGTCGGCGACGAGCTGCCCCGCGGCGGCGTGCTCGGCAAGGTCGGCGCCACCGGCCGCGCGACCGGCCCGCACCTGCACTGGAACGTCAGCCTCAACGATGCGCGGGTCGACCCGGCGATCTTCATCGGTGCCTTCAAGCCTTAGCGGCTCGGCGCGGATCGCGTATAAGCTGAGGGTTACCCGCGCATCGACCTGAATCAACGCTGTACAGGACGACTGCTCAACCTACCTCTGGGGGCTTTGATGATCACCGTCCATCACCTGAACAACTCGCGCTCGCAGCGCATCCTCTGGCTGCTCGAAGAGCTGGGCGTCGAGTACCAGATCAAGCGCTACGAGCGTGACCCCAAGACCATGCTCGCGCCGCCGGAGCTGCGCGCCGTGCACCCGCTGGGCAAGTCACCGGTGGTCACCGACGGCGACCTTACGCTGGCCGAGTCAGGCGCCATCATCGACTACCTCGCCAACCGCTACGGCCCGCACCTGCTGCCCCCTGCCGATAGCCCCGAGCGCCTGCGCTGCAATTACTGGCTGCACTACGCCGAGGGCTCGGCCATGCCGCCGCTGCTGCTCAAGCTGGTGTTCGACAAGCTGGAAAGCAGCCCGATGCCATTCTTCATCAAACCCGTCGCCCGGGGCATCGCCCGAAAGGTCAAGAACAGCTTCGTCACCCCGCAACTCAAGCTGCACCTGGACTACCTGGAAAGCGAGCTGGGCAAGAGCACCTGGTTCGCCGGTGAACAGTTCAGCGCCGCCGATATCCAGATCAGCTTTCCGCTCGAAGCTGCCGCCGCTCGCGCCGGCCTGGACGCCAGCCGCCCGCGCCTGAGCGCCTTTCTCGAACGCATCCACGCCCGCCCCGCCTACCGGCGCGCGCTGGAAAAAGGCGGCGAGTACGCTTACGCCAAGTGAGGCGGTGATCGGCATCGTGCATTGGCGGCCGTTACCGAGCACTGCTGGAAACCTGCGCATCAACCGAGCAATGGTTACCAGAGATGCGCAGATGTCCGCCAGCAACCTGGGTTTGCTAAGGTACGCGCCCCATCGCCCGGCGCGGCGACGATGGCGGTCATGAACCAGCGAGAGATGCGATGAAAGAACACTACCAGGCCACACTCGCGTGGCTGCAGCAATACCCCGAACTGCATACCCTGATCAGCCTGTGCCTGCTGCTCGCCGGTGCCTGGCTGGCCAACTGGATCGTCAAGCGCATCCTGGTGCGCGGCCTGTACCGAGCGCTGCGCTCCACCGCCATGGGTCAGGACAAGGCATTGGCCGACTCTCACGTGGTGCGCCGCCTGGCCAACATCGTGCCGGCGCTGATCCTGGCCAGCGGCATCAAGGTGATTCCGCACTTGCCGGCGGCCGTAGTCACGGTGGTGGAGAATGTCTGCAGCGCCTTCATCATCCTCACCATTGCTCTGGCCATCGGCGGCGTGCTGAACCTGGTCAACGCCTTCTACCAGCGTCGCCCGAATGCGCACCTGAAACCCATCAAGGGCTACATCCAGGTGGTGACCATCGTCATCTACGCCATCGCCACGATCCTGATGATCGCCACGCTGATCGATCGCTCGCCGTTGATCCTGCTTTCCGGCCTCGGTGCCATGGCCGCGGTGCTGATGCTGATTTTCCAGGACACCCTACTGTCGCTGGTGGCCAGCGTGCAGATCTCGTCCAGCGATATCGTGCGCGTCGGTGACTGGATCGAGATGCCACAGCTCAATGCCGACGGTGATGTCATCGATATCGCCCTGCATACCGTCAAGGTGCAGAACTGGGACAAGACCATCACCACCATTCCTACCAAACGCCTGATCAGCGACCCGTTCAAGAATTATCGCGGCATGCAGGAATCCGGCGGCCGCCGCATCAAGCGGGCGATCTACCTGGACCAGACCAGCGTGCGCTTTCTGAGCCCGGATGAGATCGCCCGCCTGCAACGCTTCCTGCTGCTCGGCCAGTACCTGAGCAACAAGCAGAGCGAGCTGCTGAGCTGGAACGCCGAACTGGCCGATGCCGCCCAGGAACCGGCCAATACCCGCCGGGTCACCAACCTCGGTACCTTCCGCGCCTACGTCGAGCATTACCTGCGCCAGCACCCGGGCATCAACCAGAACATGACCCAGATCGTACGCCAGCTGCAGCCGACGGCCGACGGCCTGCCGCTGGAGCTGTACTGCTTTACCAATACCGTGGCCTGGGTGCCGTACGAGGGTTACCAGTCGGACATCTTCGATCATCTGCTGGCGATCCTGCCGGAATTCGGTCTGCGAGTGTTCCAGCACCCGAGCGGCGCGGACATGCGCGAGTTGCGCCCCAATCTGCACGCGGTGGCGCGAGCCGACAGCACCGCGCAACTTCCAGGCTAAAAAACCTATTAACCAGCAATAATAAACCACCAAAGCTCCAGCCTTGGTGGTTTTCACCAATTTCAAAGACAGGCTTGCCAGCTTTACCCCCAGTGGTTAGGGTTGAGGCCATGACTATCTCCAAGACCCTCATCCTCCTTCGGCAACACGCCAATCTTTGCCTGGTCGCTCAGCGACTGCGCTAGGGTCTGCCGGCCCCCTTCTCGTCTTTCGTTTTCTCTTGTTATTCAGCACGGCCCACGCTGGCCCTCGCCTTCAGGATTGATTCATGAGCATGCTCAAAGACCCGTCGCAGAAGTACCGCCCGTTCACCCGGATTCAGATTCCGGATCGCACCTGGCCAGACAAGATCATCGACAAGGCGCCGATCTGGCTGTCCACCGATCTGCGTGACGGCAACCAGTCGCTGATCGAGCCGATGGACGCCGAGAAGAAAATGCGCTTCTTCAAGTGCCTGGTGCAGGTCGGCCTGAAGGAAATCGAAGTGGGCTTCCCGTCCGCTTCGCAGACCGACTTCGACTTCGTGCGTGAGTTGATCGAAGGTGGCCATATTCCGGACGACGTGACCATCCAGGTGCTGACCCAGGCCCGTGACGACCTTATCGAGCGCACCTTCGAGTCCCTCAAGGGCGCCAAGAAGGCCATCGTCCACTACTACAACGCCTGCGCACCGAGCTTCCGCAAGATCGTCTTCAACCAGGACAAGGCCGGCGTCAAGGCCATCGCCGTGGCGGCCGGCAGCACCATCAAGCGCCTGGCCGCTGCCGCACCGGAAACCCAGTGGGGCTTCGAGTATTCGCCGGAAGTGTTCAGCAGCACCGAGATCGACTTCGCCGTCGAGGTGTGCAACGCGGTGATCGAGGTGTTCCAGCCGACCCCGGCCAACCCGCTGATCCTCAATCTGCCGGCCACCATCGAGTGCGCCACGCCAAACAACTACGCCGACCAGATCGAGTGGTTCGGCCGCCACGTGAACAAGCGCGACAGCGTGCTGATCAGCGTGCACACCCATAACGACCGTGGCACCGGCGTGGCGGCCTCCGAGCTGGCGGTAATGGCCGGCGCCGATCGCGTCGAAGGCTGCCTGTTCGGCAACGGCGAGCGCACCGGCAACGTCTGCCTGGTGACCCTGGCGCTGAACCTCTACACCCAGGGCGTCAACCCGCAGCTGGACTTCTCCGACATCGACGCGGTGCGCAAGGTGGTCGAGGACTGCAACCAGCTTCCGGTGCACCCGCGCCACCCGTATGTGGGCGACCTGGTGCATACCGCCTTCTCCGGCTCCCACCAGGACGCCATCCGCAAGGGCTTCGCCCAGCAGCAGGAAGGCAGCCTGTGGGAAGTGCCCTACCTGCCGATCGACCCGGCCGACATCGGCCGCGACTACGAGGCGGTGATCCGCGTCAACAGCCAGTCCGGCAAGGGCGGCATCACCTTCCTGCTCGAGCAGGAATACGGCATCAACCTGCCGCGCCGCATGCAGATCGAGTTCAGCCAGGTGGTGCAGAAGGAAACCGACCGCCTGGGCCTGGAGATGACCGCCTCGCAGATCCACAAGTTGCTCGACAGCGAATACCTCCAGGCCACCTCGCCCTATGAGCTGAAGGGCCATCGCCTGGAAGAGGAGAACGGCGAAAGCCGCGTCGACGCCAAGGTGCAGGTCAACGGCCAGGAACAGCGCTGGAGCGGTTCGGGCAAGGGCGCGCTGGAAGCCCTGGCCTCCAGCCTGCCGGTCGCCGTCGAGGTGATGGACTACCATGAGCACGCCATTGGTGGCGGCGCCAACGCCAAGGCCGCCTGCTACATCGAGATTCGTCTCGACGGCCAGCGCCCTCTGCACGGTATCGGTATCGACGAAAACATCACCACGGCGAGCTTCCGCGCCCTGTTCAGTGCCCTGAACCGTGCGGTGAAACAAGCCGAGGAAAAGACCCAGGCCGCCTGATAAACAGCCTGGCATAAACGACAAAGGGACGCTTCGGCGTCCCTTTGTCGTTTTTGACACCAGCTAGCCTGGCGTTGAGCGCAGCGATACCCAGGAGGCTCCCGGGTGTCGCTGCGCTCGACCCGGGCTACGGATTGGCCGTTACAGCTCTGCTTTTACCGGCTTCATCTGCTTCTGCAGGGTGTTGCCCCTGAAGAACGCCGGCGCCTGCCAGCGGGCGATGAACATCAGCACCAGGCCCAGCAGCAGGATCACCACGGCGATCACGAACACCAGTCCAAGACCACCGACGTGCGAGCCGCTGCCGAAATCCGGCGACATGCTGTCCAGGGTGGTCTGCCAAAAGATGATCGACAGCATCACCGCTCCTACCAGTGGGCACAGGCCGCGCATGAAGAAGTGCCGCGCGCTGTCGAACAGGCTGTGGCGGAAATACCAGACGCAGGCGAAAGCGGTCAGCGCATAGTAGAAGCAGATCATCATACCCAGGGCGGTGATGGTGTCGGCCAGCACGTTCTCGCTCAGCGTACGCATGGTCACGTAGAACACCGCGGTGGCGATGCCGGCGGCGATGGTGGCGTAGCGCGGTGTCTGCGAATGCGGGTGCACGCTGGCGAAGCGCTTGGGCACCGCCCGGTAGTAGCCCATGGCGAGCAGCGTGCGCGCCGGCGAAATGAAGGTCGATTGCAGCGACGCCGCGGTGCTGGCCAACACGGCGATGGACATCAGGATCGCCAGCGGGCCCATCACCGGGCCGGCCAGGTGGGCGAAGACGTTTTCCTGGATCTGCGCATTGCCCAGGCCCAGGCCGCTGTCGCCGGTGCCGGCGAACTGCAGGGTGGCCGCCGCGGTGAACAGGTACAGGGCGAGAATCAGCAGCACGGTGAGGGTCGCGGCGCGCCCCGGCACCTTCTCGCTGCCCACCGACTCCTCACTGACGGTCAGGCACACGTCCCAACCCCAGAAGATGAAGATCGACAGCGACAGGCCCGCCGCGAACGCGGAGAACGAATCGATATTGAACGGGTTGAACCACTCGGGGTGGAACACCACCGGCGAGCTGTCCGGCGCAGCGGCGAAGGCGGCGATGGAGAAACCGATCAGCACAACCAGTTGCAGCGCTACCAGGGTGTATTGCAGGCCCATGGTCATGCCGATGCCCCGGCAGCAGACCCACACCGCCATGGCGATAAAGGCGCAGCAGGTGACGATGTTGACCAGCAGGTTACGAGTCAGGTCGGCCAGCCAATCCAGCCCGGTCAATTGGGCGAGAAACAGGTAGAAGAAGTCCACCGCGATACCCGCCAGGTTGGACAGCACGATGGTGGTGGCGGTGACCAGTCCCCAGCCGCCGATCCAGCCGATCATTGGCCCGAACGCCCGTGCTGACCAGGTGAACGAAGTGCCGCTATCCGGCTCCGCGGCATTCAGCTCGCGGTAACCCAGGGCCACCAGTAGCATCGGCAGAAAGCCGACGATAAAGACCGCCGGCAGGTACACGCCAACCTCGCGCACCGTCGGGCCCAATGCACCGGTCAGGGTATAGACCGGTGCGATGGTGGAGATGCCCAGCACCACGCAGGCCAGCAAACCGACCTTGCCCTGGGCCAGGCCCTTGCCGGACACCACGGCGGCGGCGCCAGCGACAGGCGTTGCCTGTACATGCGATGCCGACGCATCTGTGTAATCACTCATAAGTCTCTGCCATTGTCTTGGAATTGTTTCCGAACGTGGTGAGGATCCTGCGAGGCAGCCTGTGGCCTTCGGTCGACGACCCCAGAGCCATTGCGAGATCCCGACCCGTTCAGGTCAGAGCACCCCGAACCCGAGCGGGTTCAGGGCGGATTCAGCGGGCGTCGCGTGCTTGCGCGTAGGCCTGGCAGGCATCACGGAACGCCTGGAACAACCTCAGCGACTCGGGGTTCTCGGCGAAGCGCCACTCCGGGTGCCACTGCACGCCGATCAGAAAGCCCGCTGAGTCGGGAATCGATACGGCTTCCACCAGCCCATCGGGCGCCAGCGCTTCGACGAGCAGGCGCTCGGCCAGTCGGTCGATGCCCTGGCTGTGCAGCGAGTTGACCTGGAACTGCGCCGGCAGGCCGATACGCTCGAATACCCCGCCCGGCTGCACGCTGACCGCATGCTGTGGCGCGTACTGCTCGGCCACCGATTCGCGCTGCGGCTCACGGTGATCCATAAAGCCCGGCAGTTCCTGCACACGCTGGTGCAGGGTGCCGCCCAGGGTCACGTTGAGCTCCTGGAAGCCGCGGCAGATGCAGAACACCGGCACGCCCTTGTCGATGGCCAGGCGCAGCAGCGGCAAGGTGTTGGCATCACGGTTCGGGTCGTGCTGGGTACCTTCCAGGCTCGGCGTGCCCTGGTAATGCCGCGGCTCGACGTTGGACGGCGAGCCGGTGAACAAGATGCCGTCGAGTTGCTCGAGCAACTGCTGCGGGTCACTCGGGGTGCTGCGCGCCGGCAGCACCAGCGGCAGGCCGGCGTAGGCCGCCGCCTCGACGTACTTGTCGCCGACCGTGTGCGAATCGTATTTGCCGAGTTGCTGCCGGCAGGCAGTCACGCCGATCAGGGGCATGCGGGTCATGGTGTTCTCTCCGGAAAAGCCTGCCGACGGCGCACGCCGGCAGGCGCAGCATCAGAAACCCAGGCGGTCACGCAGCTGGTAATAGGCGGCACCCAGGGCGGTGAACGGCACGCGCAGCAGCTGCCCACCCGGGAACGGGTAATGCGGCAGGCCGGCGAAGGCGTCGAAACGCTCGGCCTGGCCGCGCAGCGCCTCGGCCAGCACCTTGCCGGCCAGGTGCGTGTAGGTCACGCCGTGGCCGCTGCAGCCCTGGGAGTAGTAGATGTTCTCGCCGATACGGCCGACCTGGGGCAGGCGCGACAGGGTCAGCAGGAAGTTGCCGGTCCAGGTGTAATCGATCTTCACGTCCTTGAGCTGCGGGAAGGTCTTGAGCAACTTGGGCCGGATGATCGCTTCGATGTCCGCCGGGTCGCGGGCGCCGTAGACCACACCGCCGCCGTAGATCAGGCGCTTGTCGGCCGTCAGGCGGTAGTAATCGAGCAGGTAGTTGCAGTCTTCCACGCAGTAGTCCTGGGGCAGCAGGCTGTGGGCCAGCTCATCGCTCAGCGGCTCGGTGGCGATCACCTGGGTGCCGCAGGGCATCGACTTGCTAGCCAGTTCGGGCACCAGGCCACCGAGGTAAGCGTTGCCGGCAACCACCACGAACTTGGCCTTCACCTGCCCGTTCAGTGTGTGCACCACCGGCTGCGGGCCGCGGTCGATGCGCGTGGCCGGGCTCTGCTCGTAGATCGCGCCGCCCAGGGATGCCACCGCCGCGGCTTCACCCAGGGCCAGGTTGAGCGGATGGATATGACCGCCGCTCATGTCCAGCATGCCGCCGACATAACGATCGGTGCCGACCACTTCGCGAATGCGGCGCTCGTCCATCAGTTCCAGCTGGGTATGGCCGTAGCGCTCCCACAGCTTCTTCTGGGCTTCGAGGTGGCCCAGCTGCTTGCCGGTGATGGCGGCGAACACGCCACCGTCTTTCAGGTCGCACTGGATACCGTACTTGGCGACCCGCTCACGGATGATGCGCCCGCCTTCGAATGCCATTTCGCCGAGCAACTGGGCCTGACGCGCGCCGACCTGCTTTTCGATGACGTCGATGTCGCGGCTGTAGCTGTTGACGATCTGCCCGCCGTTGCGTCCCGAGGCGCCAAAGCCGACCTTGGCGGCTTCCAGCACGGTGACGCGAAACCCGTTTTCCAGCAGGAACAGAGCGGTGGAAAGACCGGTGTAACCGGCACCGATGACACACACATCCGTCTCGACGACATCCGTGAGCGCTGGGTAATCGACCCGCGGGTTGCGCGAGGCGGCGTAGTAACTGTCGACGTGTTGAGTCATGTGAAACTCCTTAAATCCAATGCTCCGCCTTGGGGCAAATCCTTCAAGACCTAGCGAGCTAGAACCATGCAAGGCCTAGGCGGCTCCGCAAAAACAGATGAGGAAGCGACCGGGGTCGCGGGCGACTGTACTGTTGTACATGAGCATCCGCAGGCTGTTCTTAACGCCGCAGGGCCGAAGCGCAGCAGGTCGGTTTTTACCCTTAAAGCTTGATCCAGGTGGCCTTCAGCTCGGTGTATTTATCGAAAGCATGCAGCGACTTGTCGCGGCCATTGCCCGATTGCTTGAAGCCGCCGAACGGCGCGGTCATGTCGCCGCCGTCGTACTGGTTCACCCATACGCTGCCGGCGCGCAGCGCCCGTGCAGTGCGATGAGCGCGGGAAATGTCGCGCGTCCACACCGCAGCGGCCAGACCGTAGGGCGTGTCGTTGGCGATGCGGATGGCTTCTTCATCGCTGTCAAAGCTGATCACCGACAGCACCGGGCCGAAGATTTCCTCACGGGCGATGCGCATGGCGTTGTTCACACCCGCGAAGATGGTCGGCTGCACGTAGCTGCCGCCGGTTTCCTGCAGCGCGCGCTCACCGCCGGTGAGAACCTCTGCCCCCTCCTCGCGACCGGACTCGATGAAGCCGAGCACGGTGGCCAGGTGGCCGTCATCGACCAGCGCGCCGACACGGGTGTCCGGCTCCAGGGCATGACCGGGTTTCCACTTCTGCAGCGCCTCGACCACCATGGGCAGGAAGCGCTCCTTGATCGAGCTTTCCACCAGCAGGCGCGAACCGGCGACGCACACTTCGCCCTGGTTGAAGGCGATGGCCGTGGCGGCTGCATCGGCGGCGGCCTGCAGATCCGGGGCATCGGCAAAGACGATGTTCGGGCTCTTGCCGCCGGCCTCCAGCCAAACGCGCTTCATGTTCGACTCACCGGAATAGATCATCAGTTGCTTGGCGATTTTGGTGGAGCCGGTGAACACGATGGTGTCGACGTCCATGTGCAGGGCCAGGGCCTTGCCCACGGTGTGGCCGTAGCCGGGCAGCACGTTGAACACGCCAGCCGGGATACCGGCTTCCAGCGCCAACTGGGCGACGCGGATGGCGGTCAGCGGCGATTTCTCGGACGGCTTGAGGATCACCGAGTTGCCGGTCGCCAAAGCCGGACCGAGCTTCCAGCTGGACATCAGCAGCGGGAAGTTCCACGGCACGATGGCCGCCACCACGCCGACCGCTTCGCGGGTCACCAGACCTAGCTGGTCGTGGGGCGTGGGCGCCACCTCGTCATACAGCTTGTCGATCGCCTCGGCGCTCCAGCGGATGGCGTTGGCCGCCGCCGGTACGTCGATGCTCAGCGAATCGCCGATCGGCTTGCCCATGTCGAGAGTTTCCAGCAGGGCCAGCTCCTCGGTATTGGCCAGCAACTTGTCGGCGAAGGCGATCAGCACGCGCTTGCGTTGTGCCGGGGCGAGCCTGGCCCAATCGCCACGCTCGCAAACCGCGCGAGCGGCCTTGACGGCAAGCTCGGCATCCTCGGCCATGCAACTGGCCACACTGGCCAGCTGGCGCCCGTCCACCGGGCTGATGCTGTCGAAGGTCGCGCCGCCCACGGCATCGCGGTAGCTGCCGTCGATAAAGGCCCGGCCCTCGATGCGCAGGCTCTGGTAGCGCTGCTCCCAATCCTGGCGAGTCATGGTGGTCATGCTCATCACTCCCTTAGACGGTATGCAGGTACCAGTTGTATTCGAGGTCGGAAATGGTGGTCTCGAACTCGTGCATTTCCGCTTCCTTGCAGGCCACGAAGATGTCGATGTATTCCGGGCGGATGTACTTGTTCATCACTTCGCTTTCGTCCAACTGGCGCAGGGCATCGCGCAGGTTGTTCGGCAGGCTCTGCTCCAGCTGCTCGTAGGAGTTGCCCTCGATGGGCGCGCCCGGCTCCAGCTGGTTGGTCAGGCCGTGGTGAATACCGGCGAGGATCGAGGCCATCATCAGGTACGGGTTGGCGTCGGCGCCGGCCACCCGGTGCTCGATGCGGATCGCGTCGCTGCTGCCGGTGGGCACACGTACTGCCACGGTGCGGTTGTCCAGGCCCCAGCTCGGCGCATTGGGCACATAGAACTGCGCGCCGAAACGGCGGTAGGAGTTGACGTTCGGGCACAGGAAGGCCATCGACGCCGGCATGGTGTCGAGGATCCCGGCAATGGCATGGCGCAGCGGCGCGTGCTGTTCCGGATCGTCGGTGGCGAAGATGTTCTGCCCGGTCTTCTTGTCGAGCAGCGAGATGTGCACGTGCAGACCGTTGCCCGCCTGGCCCGGGTACGGCTTGGCCATGAAGGTCGAATCCATCTCGTGGTCGTAGGCGATGTTCTTGATCAGGCGCTTGAGCAGTACCGCGTAGTCGCAGGCCTTGATGGCGTCCTCGACGTGGTGAAGGTTGACCTCGAACTGCGCCGGAGCACTTTCCTTGACGATGGCATCGGCCGGCAGGTCCTGCTCCTTGGCGGCTTCGAGCATGTCCTGCAGGCAGTCGACGTACTCGTCGAGGTCGTCGATCAGGTAAACCTGGGTGGAAATCGGGCGTTTACCGGAGATCGGCGAGCGCGGCGGCTGTGGGCGGCCGTTCACGTTTTCCTGGTCGATCAGGTAGAACTCCAGCTCAAAGGCGGCGCAGATGGTCAAACCCAGCTCATCGAACTTCTCTACCACCTGGCGCAGCACTTCGCGGGGGTCGGCGAAGAACGGCGCGCCGTCCAGCTCGTGCATGGTCATCAGCAGTTGCGCGGTGGGGCGCTTCTGCCAGGGTTCCTTGCAGAGGGTGTCGGGGATCGGGTAGCAGATGCGGTCGGCGTCGCCGATGTCCAGGCCCAGGCCGGTGCTTTCCACGGTGGAGCCATTGATGTCCAGGGCGAACAGCGAGGCCGGCAGGTTGATGCCTTTTTCATAGACCTTGTGCAGGCTGGCGCGCTCGACGCGCTTGCCACGCACGATCCCGTTCATGTCGGTGATCAGCAGGTCGACGTACTGAACCTCAGGGTGTTCCTTGAGAAAGGTGTTCGCTTCGTTGAGCTGAACAACACGTGGGGAAACCGAAGTCATGGGAAATACATCCTTTCGCATCGGCGCGCCCGCGGAAGACATCTCACGAGCCTTGGCGCCTCATTATTCTGGGTATCCGCTAGCGGATTTGATTCTAGGCAACGCCTTGAGTATAAGTGGGCGCACACGCAACCGATACTGGCATCAGAGCAATTAATGATTGCATCTACGCAATACCAGATCAGCCATGTCGACCTCGCCCTGGTGCTCGCTCTGGTGCGCGGCCGCTCTCTGGCCCGGGCCGCCGAGCAATTGCAGGTGGATGTGTCGACGGTGTTCCGGGCCATCCGCAAACTCGAGGCCAATCTGGGCATCGCCCTGTTCGAGAAAAGCCGCCGCGGCTACATGCCGACCCAGAGCGCCCAGGCCCTGGCCGAGCAGGCCGAGCGCGCCGAACAGGCCCTGGATGCCGCGCGCATCGCCCTGCAACACGGCGAGAAGGTCATCAGCGGCACCGTGCGCCTGACCTGCACCGATGCGGTGCTGCAGAACCTGCTGCTGCCCAGCCTGACCGAGCTGATGCCGCGCTATCCCGCGCTGTCCCTGGAGCTGGCCACCACCAACACCTTCGCCAACCTCAGCCGTCGCGACGCCGACATCGCCCTGCGCCTGTCCAACGCGCCGCCCGAACACCTGGTCGGCCGCCAGCTCGGCCACACCGCCTATTACATCTGCGGCCGCCCGGAACACCGCGACGCCTTTTTGCAGGCACCCACCTCGGTGCCGTGGATCGCCCCGGACGACTCGATGCCCGACCACATAACCGTGGCCTGGCGTCATCAGGTGTACCCCAGCCTGGTGCCGCGCTATCGCTGCAGCAGCATGTCGGCGGTGGCCACCCTGGTCCACGGCGGTCTGGGCATCGCCGCCCTGCCCGACTTCATGGCCCGCAGCCTCGATGGCGTGGAGCGCCTGAGTGACGCGCTGGTCGATTGCGACACCGACCTGTGGCTGCTGACCCGGCCGGACTGCCTGGCGCTGCGCTCGGTGCAGACGCTGTTCGACGAACTCACCCCGCTGCTGCGCGCGCGCCTCAACGGTCGATAGTCCCGCCACTCTCGATGGCCTGCGACGCAGCGCGAGGCTGCCAGCGATTCGCGTGGCCATGATGCTGCGTTCGGGAACTCTCTGCTGGTCCCTGCCTTCTTAAATAGCCCCGGAGGATCAGGACAGACAGCGACAGGATTGTGCAATCGACCCGACACCGGGCTGCACTACGCTTATCCATCCACACGGCCACAAGCCGTTGATTTACAACCGTTAGGAATGCCCATGACCACCATTCTCGGCTATGCCGCCCAGGACTCCAGCAAACCTCTCGCGCCCTACCGCTTCCAGCGCCGCGCCGTCGGCGCCAACGACGTGCAGATCGACATCCTCTACTGCGGCGTCTGCCACTCCGACCTGCACACCGCGCGCAACGAATGGAAGAACACCCTGTATCCTTCGGTGCCCGGCCACGAGATCGTCGGCAAGGTCACGGCCGTCGGTAGCGACGTGACCGGCTTCAAGGTCGGCGACCTGGCCGGCGTCGGCTGCATGGTCGACAGCTGCCAGAGCTGCTCGTCCTGCTCCGAAGGCCTCGAGCAATACTGCGAGGCTGGCTTCACAGGTACCTACAATGGCCCGATATTCGGTGGTGAAAACACCTTTGGCGGCTACTCCGACGCCATCGTCGTCGACCAGAAGTTCGTGCTGCGCATCCGTCACACCGACAACCTGGCCGCCGTTGCGCCGCTGCTGTGCGCCGGCATCACCACCTACTCGCCGCTGCGCCAGTGGAACGTCAAGCCGGGCGACAAGGTGGGTATCGTCGGCCTCGGTGGCCTCGGCCACATGGGCGTGAAGATCGCCGCTGCGATGGGCGCTCACGTGGTGCTGTTCACCACCTCGCCGAACAAGCGTGAAGACGCCCTGCGCCTGGGCGCTGCCGAAGTGGTGGTGTCGAAGAACGCCGACGAGATGGCGGCCCACGCCAACAGCTTCGACTTCATCCTCAACACCGTGGCTGCACCGCACAACCTGGATGCCTTCCTCGGCCTGCTCAAGCGCGACGCCACCATGACCCTGGTCGGCATTCCTGATTCGGCGCACCCGTCGCCAGAAGTCGCCGGCATGATCTTCAAGCGCCGCCGCCTGGCCGGCTCGCTGATCGGTGGCATCGCCGAAACCCAGGAAATGCTCGACTTCTGCGCCGAGCACAACATCGTCTCGGATATCGAAATGATCGATATCCAGAACATCAACGAAGCCTACGAGCGCATGCTCAAGAGTGACGTGAAGTACCGTTTCGTGATCGACATGGCTTCGCTGGCCAAGGATCAGGACGCGGCGTAAAAAGTCGCTTTCAAGTAGCGCGCACTGGCCCCTATCGCTTGCTCGATAGCGGGCCAGTCGCGTTTATGGCGCTGCAAGAAGGCATTGGTCTGGCTCAGATCGAAACGCTCTCGCTGGATGAAATCCAGCGATTCCGGCTCGACCTCCAGCAGATTCGGCAGCCCCGGAAGGGCCAGCAAGGCCTTGAGCACAGCCATTGGCACGTGTCGCTGCGGTGGCCGAACCTGCAACACTTGCGCCAGCGCTTGAACCAGGCCGTGCAGATTGGGCGTGCGCGCATCCAGCGCCAATAACGACTGCCCGATCATTTGCGGATCGAAAGCCGCCAGACGGATCAGCTCCACCAGAAAATCCACACTGATCAGTGGCAGCCAGTGCTGCGACGAGCCCGGTATTGCGCGTAAGCGCCGCTCACTCAACTGTCGCGCTAGCTCAGCGAACGGCTGCCCCGGCAGCATATGGCCGGTTTGAGTGTGGCCGCACAACGTGGCCGGATGAACCACGGTCAGTGCGCCGCTCCTAACGCTCATTTCGGCGTGCACGCGATAGTGGGCCTCCAGCTTGCTCCCTTCATAACCGCCCACACGCCGATACACGGCGGGCCAATCGGTGAGCTCCGGCTGCCTTGCCTTTACCCCAACCCTCGCCAAATGCTGCGCATTGCATAGCATGTAGCCGCCTACCATCAGCAGCCGAGCATCGTTGTGCAGCGCCAGTTGCGCAATCCGCTGCGCACCATCGACGTTCACCTTACGGGCCTGGGCCGGCGACAGCCCCCAGGCGAACTGAACCCCCAGATGAAACAAGGTTGCACAGCCCGCCACCTGACGCCGTGCGGCTGCGTCCAGGCCTAGCCCGGGCTGAGACAGATCACCTTGCACGGCACTCAGCATCCGCGCATTGCCACCCAGTTCGGTTACCCGCTGGCAAAGCAATGGAAACTCGCTGATACGCCGCATCAGCACCACCGGCGAGTAGCCGTGGCGGCTGAGATTGACCAGCAGGTGCTGACCGATAAAACCACTGCCGCCGGTAACCAGACAGGATGTATCCATAACGGCTCACTCGATAAGGAAGCCGCAGTCTAAACTATAGAGCCCGCTCTACAGTCAAGAGGCAACCATGCGCATCGGCGAGCTCGAACGCAGGGGCGGCGTCAGCCGCCATACCCTGCGTTACTACGAAACCCTGGGCCTGATCCAGGCAAGGCGGTTGGCGAACAATTACCGCGACTACCCTGACCACAGCCTCGCAGACCTGCACTTCATCCAGACCGGCCAGCGCATGGGCTTTTCACTCGATGAGATCGGCAGCATCCTGAAAGCCAGGCGTGCGCAGCAGATCGACTGCGCGCAGGGCGCACTATTGGTCGCCGGCAAACTGCAGGAGATCGAGAGCCGGATCGAAGAGCTTCATGCCATGCGCGCCTATCTGCGCCAGGAACACCGACGCCTCGAGGCAAGTGCGGCAGCCCAGGCGGCATTGGCTGGTAGCTCGGGCTGCACGTCCATCAAGCCGGTGTGAAATCGCGTCTACTGGCTGCTCGCTAGCGCAACTCGAACGGATCGGCATCCTGGTGCGCCGGGAAGCGCTCGCGGTAGGCGGTTAAGGCCGCACTATCGAGGCGCTGATGGAACACGCCGGCCTTGTCGTGGGCATCGAGCAGGCTGTCGCCCTGGAAATCCAGAACCTGGGAATCGCCGCTGTAGGGATGGCCCTTGCCGTCCACGCCGATGCGATTGACCGCCGCCACGTAGCAGAGGTTTTCGATGGCCCGTGCCGGTAGCAGGCGGTTCCAGTGCAGGCGTCGCGCTGCCGGCCAGTTGGCGGTGTAGAGCAGCAGGTCGGTGCTTTCGGCATCGCGGCTCCACACTGGAAAGCGCAGGTCGTAGCAGATCAGCGGGCGCACCCGCCAACCCTTGACCTCGAACAGCGCCTGGCGCTCGCCAGCGGCGTAATGCTGGTGTTCGCCGGCCATGCGAAACAGATGGCGCTTGTCGTAATGAGCCAGCGACCCGTCCGGCCGCGCCCACAGCAGGCGATTGCGGTAACTGCCATCGGCGGCCTGGATGATCAGGCTGCCGGTGATCACCGCATTGACGCGCTGCGCCTGCTCGCTGAGCCACTGGCTGGTCGGCCCGCCTTCCGGCTCGGCCAGCTCGGCGGACTGCATGGAAAAGCCGGTGCTGAACATCTCCGGCAGGATCACCAGATCGGCGCCCGCGGCCTGCTGCAACTGCGTCTCGAAGTGAGCGCGGTTGCCCGCAGGGTCGTGCCAGGCCAGGTCACTCTGGATCAGCGCCAGTTCGAGATGGTCTTGTTTGCTCATCGATGTCGCTCCCGTGATATCGCTTGCCAAGCGGTGGACAACGCTTCGCGGTCGTCCACCCTACGAGGTGCTAGATGGCGCTGAGTTTTTCCGCGGCCTGGCGCAGGGTGTCCTCGCGCTTGGCGAAGCAGAAGCGCACCAGACGCTGCGCCGGGTCCGGCCTTTCGCTGAACACCGACACCGGAATCGCCGCCACGCCATGCTCGCGGGTCAGCCATTGGGCCATGGCCACATCGTCCCAGTTCGGGCGGATCGCCGAATAATCGGCCAACTGGAAATAGGTGCCCGGCGTACGCGTGAAGGTGAAACGCGAGCCGGCCAGCAGGTCGCAGAACAGGTCGCGCTTGGCCTGGTAGAACGCCGGCAGCTCGCTCACGTGCTCGGGGCAGGCGGCCATGAAATCGGCCAGCGCACACTGCAGCGGCGTCACCCCGCAGAAGCTGACGTATTGGTGCACCTTGCGCAGCTCGGCGCTCAGCGCCGGCGGCGCCACCACGTAGCCGGTCTTCCAGCCGGTCACGTGGTAGGTCTTGCCGAACGAGCTGACCACGAAGGCCCGGGCGTACAGCTCGTCATGGGCCAGTACGCTGGCGTGCTGGCGGCCGTCGAACACCAGGTGCTCATAGACTTCATCGCTGACGATATAAATGTCCCGGTCGCGGATCAGGGCGGCCAGGCGGTCCAGCTCGTCGCGGCTGATCAATGCGCCGCTGGGGTTGTGCGGCGTGTTGAGCACGATCAAGCGGGTACGCGAGCTCAGCGCCGCTTCCAGGCGCTGCCAGTCGATGGCGAAGCTAGCCTGGGCCAGCGGCACATGAATGCAGCGCCCGCCAGCCAATGTCACGCTGGGGTCGTAGCTGTCGTAACAGGGGTCGAAGACGATCGCCTCGTCACCCGGGTGAATCAGCGCCTGGATGGCGCAGAAGATCGCCTGGGTGGCGCCCGGCGTGACGGTCACTTCGCTGTCCGCACTGACGTTGCGACCGTAGAGCCGCTCGATTTTCATGGCGATCTGCTCACGCAACGCCGGCAGGCCGGCCATCGGTGCGTACTGGTTGTGCCCCGCCGCCACGTGCCGGGCCAGTGCCTCGCGCAGCGCTTCGGGGCCATCGAAGTCCGGGAAGCCCTGGGACAGGTTGATGGCGCCGGTCTGGGCCGCCAGCTGGGACATGGTGGTGAAGATGGTAGTGCCGACAGCGGGCAACTTGCTGGTGAACATCGAAGCGTCCTGGGCAGTTGAGGCAGACGCCGAGGATAGCCGATGGCGCGAAGCCCACGCACCCGGTAATAATCGCAGGCCAACTGATGAGAAGCCCATGAACGTCGAAGACCTGCGCCTGTTCGTCACCACCCTGGACGCGGGTAGCTTCACCGCTGCCGCCGACACCCTCGGGGTGACCAAGCAGTACGTCAGCCGCCGCGTCGCCGCCCTCGAAGCGCTGCTCGGCGTACGCCTGCTCAACCGTACCACGCGCCGCCTGCAGGCCACCGAGCTGGGCCTGCTGCTGTACGACAAGGCCACCACCATCCTCGCCGACCTGCGCGATGCCCAGGAACTGGTCTCGGCCCAGGGCGCTTCCCTGCGCGGCACCCTGCGGGTCAGCGCGCCGATGACCTTCGCCACCCTGCACCTGAGCCAGGTGCTGCCACTGTTCATGCAGCAGCACCCGTACATCAACCTGGAGATCGACCTCAACGATCGCGCCGTCGACCTGCTCGCCGACGGCTACGACATGTCGATCCGCATCGGCACCCTGGAAGACTCCAGCCTGATCGCCAAGCGCCTGACCGACATGCAGACCATCCTCTGCGCCAGCCCCGCTTACCTCGAGGAACACGGCACGCCGGCCAACCTCGACGAACTGCAGCAGCATGCCTGCCTGCTCTACGGCCATAGCCGCCACGTGGAATGGCGCCTGCGCGAGGCCGGCAAACCCAAGAGCCTGAGCATGCGCGGCCAGTTGCGCGCCAACAACGGCGAGCTGATCCGCGATGCGGCCGTCGCGGGCATGGGCATCGCCTACCTGCCCACCTTTATCGTCGGTCAGGCTCTGGAGAGCGGCGCGCTGGTACCGATACTCGAACAGCACTGGCCGGCCTCGGCGGCGGTGTATGCGGTGTATCCGCAGCACCGACAATCCGCCCGCGCGGTGCAGGTGTTCTCGGATTTCATCAAGCAGCAGATCGAGCATCTGAGCGCCTGAGCTCGTCAACCTGAATAGGACAATAAGTCCAATTTCAGCCAGTTAATCAATCCATCGATAGTCAGTAGTATCTCCTCCATGCCGCCGATAAAGGCAGCGCCATCAACTGGAGGATTCATCATGCTGGCTATCCGTAAAGCGACCGACCGTGGCCATGCCAATCATGGCTGGCTCAATTCCTTCCACACCTTTTCGTTCGCCAGTTACAACAACCCGAAGGAGCGCGGCTTCTCCGACCTGCTGGTGATCAACGACGATACCGTGGCCGCCGGCCAGGGTTTCGGCGAGCACCCGCACCGCAACATGGAGATCTTCTCCTACGTGCTGCAAGGCGCCCTGGAACACAAGGACAGCCTGGGCACCGGCTCGGTGATCCGCCCTGGCGACGTACAGTTGATGAGCGCCGGTACCGGTGTGTCGCATAGCGAATTCAACCACTCGCCCAGCGAGCCGGTGCACTTCCTGCAGATCTGGATCGTGCCGAGCGAACGCCAGGCCGAGCCGCGCTACCAGCAGGAGCACTTCAGCGAGGCGCAGAAACGCGGCCGCCTGCAGCTGATCATCTCGCCGGATGGCGCCGACGGTTCGCTGAGCGTGCGCCAGAATGCGCGGGTGTATGCCGGGCTGTTCGACGGTGACGAGCAGGCTCACCTGCAACTGGATGAAAACCGCTACGCCTACGTGCATGTGGCCAGCGGCAGCGTTCAGCTCAACGGCGAGCAGCTGCAGGCCGGTGATGGTGTGCGCCTGCGCGACGTGCGCGACCTGCACCTGAGCAATGGCCAGCAAGCCGAAGTGCTGGTGTTCGACCTGCGCCCCAACGAGCTGCCGTCGTTGTACTGACAGCCACGCTTTAACCTGGCGCGCAACGCAGCGATACCTGGGAGTGACCTCAGGTATCGCTGCTGCTTTTCGTAGCCTGTCGCTGAACTCGGGCAGAGCGGACAACGCTTTTTGGGGTTTCACTGCGCGCTACGCCAGGCTACTCAGGCAATTCGATGCACAGGTCGCCTGCCCCTAGGCGCTTATATACGCCTGCCTTAGAATGAGCCTCCGCCGCACGCCGGCCATTTGCTCAGTCGAAAATCCCCATGCGTTGGTTGCTCGCCTTCACGCTCTTCTCATTGGCCCTGGCCGGGCATGCCGCCACCGCGCCCGCCGCTCCCGTGGCGACGGTCGACAAGGTATTGGTGGAGAAATCCCAGCGCCGGCTGCAATTGATCAGCCAGGGCAAGACGCTCAAGTCGTATCGCATCTCCCTGGGCAAGCAGCCGCTCGGCGCCAAGCTGCGCGAGGGCGACCTGCGCACGCCGGAAGGTTTCTACTGGATCGACTGGCGGCGCAAAAGCGAGAAGTACAACCTGTCCATGCACATCTCCTACCCCAACGCCCGTGACCAGGCCCAAGCCAAGGCCGCCGGGGTGAAACCGGGCAGCATGATCATGATCCACGGCACGCCGCTGGACGACGAATACCCCGAGTGGTTCTTCCATACCCTGGACTGGACCGAAGGCTGCATCGCCATGAAGAACGCCGACATGCGCGAAGTGTGGGCGCTGGTTAAAGACGGCACGCTGATCGAGATTCGCCCCTGACGGCCTGTTAAGCTGGGGTGATTACCAACGGATAGTGCGCGCCACCTGGGTGCCGCCCGGCGCCAGCCATTGCGCGCTGACCAGCAGCGGTTGCAGCGCCGCGCCTGGCTCGACGCGCCCCGTCAACCTGGCCTGCCGGGCGAACAGATCGGCCGCCAGGTCGGCATGGTGCTGACCGGCCAAACTCAGCTGCCCTGCCAGTTTCCAGCGGGTGCTGCAATCGAGCGCCAGGCGCGCCTGGCCCAATTCCAGCTGCCAGGGCGACTGCAGCGCCAGCCCATCAACCTGCAACTGGCCCTCGGCCGACCGGCAACGCGCCGCGCTGCCGCTCAGCACGATACGGCCCTGCCACTGCCCCGCCAGGCGGTAATCGGTCGCCAGCGTATGCGGATCGCTGGTGGGCTGCAGTGCGGCATGCCAGCGCCAGGGCCAGCCGGATATCTGCAACTGCCAGCGCTGCCCCTGATAACCGGCACTCGCCTGGGCCCTGGCCCGCCAGGGTTGCCAAGCCCAACGCAGCGGGCCGAGATCGCCCAGGCGCTCGGCCTGCCCCTGCCAGATACTGCCGCTGATACCTGCCAGCGGAACCGGCAGTGGCGCCAACAGCCAGCGGGCGGGCAGCTCGACCAGCATGGTCAGGGCGAATACCAGCAACGCCCACAGCCAAGCGCGCCGACTCATCGCTGCAGGGCCAGTTCGAAGTGCAGCGCCGACTCTTCACGGCGCAGGCTCCAGCGCAACAGCTGGGCGCCCTCCAGCTGCAGCTGCAGGAGCCAGTCCTGCAGCACACGCTCATCCTTCAGTTGCCCGCGCAGCAGCCATTGCTCCGTGTCCGGTTCCAGAGTGTCGATGCGGATATCACGGGCCTTGGCGGCCTGCTGCAGGTCATCGGCACTCAGTGTCCTGCCGGCGCCCAGGGCCAGGGTCGAACCTGCCAGCGCCTGCCATTGGCCAAAGGCCTGCCAGCGCTGCTGGCCCTCACGCCAGGCCAGCAGCGCCAGCAGCACGACGATGATCGCCACCGCCAGCAGGCGTACGCTGCGGCGCTCGAGATTCAGGCTCATGATGCGCCTCCCAGGTCGAACGTCAGATTGAGTTCGTCGCTGGCCTGGGAGACCTGCACCGCCACGCCGATAGCGCTGGCCATCGCCTGCCAGGCCGACTCGTCGACGGCCTCGTGACCCTGCAGCCGCAGCGTCCAGCGCTGCCCATCGAACTGCGCAGCGCTCAATTGCCAACTGGCGTTGGCGCGCAACCAACCATCGAGCTCGGCCTGCAGATGTTGCAGTTGCCGCGAGCGCAGCTGCCGCTCGTCCGCGCCCTGGCGCTGCTGCTTGATCCGCTGCGTGGCTTCGCGCAACGAGGTGACCGGGCCGACCACGGCTTCCACCTGCGCCTGGTAGACGCCCTGCTGCCGCCACTGCTGGCTGGCCCACAGCCCAGTCCAGAGCAGGGCCAGGGCCAGGCAGCCAGCCGGCAGACGCCACAGGCCAGGGCTGAGCGGGCGGGCCTGGCGCTGCACCCGGCACCGTTCGAACAAGCTGGGCAGGCCATCCAGCGCGGCGAGCGGCTCGGGCCACTGCCCCTCGACGGTCTGCGTCTCGAGTTCGCTCCATACGCCGCCAGGCGTTGTCGCCTGCAGCTCCACCGGCCAGGCCAGCCAATGCTGGCGGGCCTCGACACTGCGCCCGACGAACAGATTCAACCCTGCACCCTGACGCCAGCACCAGGCCGCGCCGGGCGTTGGCACTGGCAACAGCTGGAACTGCGCCCAGCAACGCTGCACATCGACTTGCCACTCGGCGCACTGCGCCAGCCAGGCATCCAGCAGCGCCTGCTCGACGCAGACCAGTTGCAGGCTGCCGGGCTCCCGGGCCAGGCAGCCACAGGCCAGATCCTCGGCACTCTGCAGCAGGCGGTCCTCGAGCAACAACGGCCACTCGTGGCGTTTCAATCCCGGCGGCGCCGCTACCTGAAAGTGGCTGCAGCGCTCGCCCGGCAGCACCAGCGCCACCCGGGCACCCGGTATCGCCGGCGGCGCTCCCGAACCTGAAGCCTGCACGCGGCCCTGTTCGACCCGCGCCCACTGCCAGGCCTCGGCGTGGGTACCCGGGCGCAGCAACAACCAGGCTCGTGCCGCGCGGCGACGCCAACGCTCAAGCTTCATGAACGGCCCCATGGCAGGGCGAAGGTACAGACATAGGGCGCTCCATCACGCTGAAAGGTCAGGCGCACGCCCCGGTCCGGGCGCAACCTGTCCGTCGAGGGCCAGGCCAGCCAGCGGCTGTCCTGGCGAAAGTTGAAACTCACCGACTCCACCTGTTCCAGCTGCTCACGCAGGGTCCACAGCGGTGCGCCGGCGGCGTACAGATCACTGGAGGTATGCAGCAGCAGGCGCTGGCCGCGACGGTCGTAACTGAGACGCTGGCGCTGCAGACGGGCGCCGCCCTCGGCGCTCGGCCAGGCGCCGAGTGCCACCCACTGCAGTTGCGGCGCGTCTGGCTGCCAGTCCAGCCAGTTCAACGCCAGCGGCAAGCGGCGCTCGTGCAGCTGACGCAGCACGGTGGTATCGAAACGACGCTCCAGGGCCAGGCAGAAATCCAGTACCGGCATACCTGGCGAGCCCTGGGACAGGCGCTCGCGCACATTGATCCAGCCGTTGACCAGGGCGGCCAGCAGCACACCGAGCAAGGCCGTCAGCGCCAGGGCGACCAGCAGCTCGATCAGGGTCAAACCGCCCTGCCTGGCGCTCACGGGCGCACCAGAAACAGCTGATACAGCCCCAGCGACTCACGGCGCTCGCCATCGGCGAACAGGCTCAGCTCGGCACGCCGCAGGTCGCGTACCCCGGTGCCCTGCATCTGCAGTTGCCAGTGACAGCTGCCGGGGCCCTGGACGAGCACCCCGGCGAGGCTGTTCTGCGCCGGCCACAGCTGCTCGACCGCGAAACGTGCTTCCAGCTCACGGGCACATAGCGCCCCGAGCTGATGCTGCTGAACGCTCTGCTGCACGGCCAGGCGCTGACGCAGCACCTGGCTGGTCATGACCGCCAGCGTGGCGGCGATACCCAGGGCGACCGTCACCTCAAGGAGGGTGAAACCGCGCTGGCGCTTCATGGCAGCGACACCCGCTGCAAGCGCCCGGCGCTGTCCCACTGCCACTGTTCGCCGCCATCGGGCCAGTGCCAGCGCAACACCTGCGCACGGCCGACACCGTTTGGCGTGAACACCAGGCGCGGCTCGCCGGCAGCCGGCCAGTCGGGCCTCAGCAACGCCGGCCACTCGCCCAGCGCGACCGCTTCGATCTGCCAGCGCAGCCCCTCCCGATCGCGCACCTGGCGCACGAACTCCGGGCGCTGGCCGTTCCAGCGCAGGCCATGAATCTGCCCGGCGTGCAACGCCTCTGCAGCCTGGGCGCGGCTGGCGGCAGCGAGGCGCTCCAACGCCTGCTGCGCCGGCGCCTCACCGCTGTCGAGCCAGGCCACGCTCAAGCTGGTCAGCAGGCCGGCGATAAACAGCACGACCAGCAGCTCCAGCAGGCTGAATCCCTGCTGCCTTGACACCTGTCAAAGCTCCCAGTTGCCCAGGTCGGCATCGATGCCCTCGCCGCCCGCGACACCATCGGCGCCCAGCGAGTAGACATCGACCCGACCATGCTCGCCGGGGCTGCGGTATTGATAAGGATTGCCCCACGGGTCCTCGGGCAGGCGGCGGATATAGCCGTCGGCGCGCCAGGCGCGCGGCAGCGGCTCCACGGTCGGCTTGGCCACCAGCGCCGACAGCCCCTGCTCGTTGCTGGGGAAGCGCAGGTTGTCGAGGCGGTACATGTCCAGGGCCTGCTCGAAGGTCGACAGGTCGGCCATCACCTTCTGCTTCATGGCCTTGTCCTGGCTACCCAACACGCTGGGTGCGACCACGGCGATCAACAGCCCCATGATGAAGATCACCACCATGATTTCCATCAGGGTGAAGCCCCGTTGAGTGAAACGATTGCTGCGCATGATTGCGCTCCTCCTTACAGTGTCAGGCCCTGGTTGAGCCGCATGATCGGCAGCAGCACGGCCATTACGATGAACAGCACCACGCCGCCCATCACCAGAATCATCAAGGGTTCGAACAACGCCATGGCGGTGTCCACCTGGCGGGCGAAGCCACGTTCCTGGTTGTCCGCCACGCGTTCGAGCATGTCCGGCAGGGTGCCGCTGGCTTCGCCACTGGCGACCATGTTCAACAGCAGCGGCGGAAAATGGCCGCTGGCTTCCAGCGCACGGTGCAGGCTGACGCCGCCCTTCACCTCGCTGCCGACCCGTTCCAGGGCCAGGCGGATACGCCGGTTGTTGACCGTGGCCGTGGCCACCTGCAGCGCTTCCAGCAATGGCACCCCGCTACCGACCAGGATCGCCAGGCTGCGTGACAGCCGGGCGCTCTCCAGCACCTGCAGGAGCACGCCGACCTGGGGCAGGCGCAGCAGCAGATCATCGCGGCGCAGGCACCAGTGCGGTTTGCGCAGCAGCAGTTTGCCGAGTACCACCGACAACACCGCCGCCCCCAGCAGCCACGGCCCGAGCAGCACCAGCGTGTTGCTGATGCCGATCAGCAGCGTGGTGATCCACGGCAGGCTCTGCCCGGCATGGGCGAACTGCTCGGTAAGCTTGGGCACCACGAAGGTCATCAGGCCGATCACCACGGCCAGGGACACCCCCATCAGCACCGCCGGATAGATCAGTGCGGTGCGTGCCTTGTGCTGCTGGCGCTGCACCTGCTCCAGGTGCTCGGCGAGGCGCCCCAGTACCTGGGCCAGGCGGCCGGAGCGCTCACCGGCCTCGACCAGCGCGCAATACAGCGTCGAGAACACCCCGCCCTGGCGGGCCAGGCTGCGGGCCAGGCCGACGCCCTCGGCCAGCGAGCCGCGTACCGCCACCAAGAGGCTGCGCAGGGCCGGCTGAACCAGTTGCCGCTCCAGGGTGCCCAGGGCGTCGACCAGCGGAATGCCGGCACCGATGAGGGTCGCCAGTTGCCGGGTCAGTTCGCACAGCTGCGCGCGGCTGACCCGCTGGCGGCGCGGTTGGCGGCTTTGCGGATCATGGCGCTGCAACTCACGGGCGAACAAACCGATCTCGCGCAACAACTGCCGGGCATGGCGCTCGCTGTCCGCCTGCAGGCTGGCCTTGTGCGTCTTGCCGGCCAGGTCGACGGCCTGATAGCGATAGGTCGGCATGCTCAGCCCTGCACCGCGCGCAGCACTTCGGCAAGGCTGGTGTCGCCGCGGGCCAGGCAATCGCAGGCCATGGCCGCCAGGCTCTGCCGGCGCTCCTCGAGGTAGGCGTGCATGCTCACCTCGCTGGCGCCGCTGTACAGCAGCGCGATCAGCCCGTCGTCCAGCTCGATGAATTCGTACAGTCCCAGGCGGCCCTGGTAGCCGCTACCCTGGCACTGCACGCAACCGACCGGATGAAAGCTGTGGTCGAGCCCGGACAGCTCCGGCATCAGCTGTCGCTCGGCGGCCTGCAGGGGGCGTCGTTCGGCGCAACTGCACAGGCGGCGAACCAGGCGCTGGGCGAGCACGCCGCGCAGGCAGGAGGCGATCAGAAAGGGCTCGATACCCATGTCGCGCAGCCGGGTCACCGCACCCACCGCGCTGTTGGTGTGCAGCGTCGACAGCACCAGGTGCCCGGTGAGGCTGGCCTGCACGGCGATCTGCGCGGTCTCCCGGTCGCGGATTTCGCCAAGCATGATCACGTCCGGGTCCTGGCGCAGGATCGCTCGCAGGCCACTGGCGAAGGTCAGCCCGGCACGCGGGTTGATGGCGGTCTGGCCGATGCCGGTGATGGCGTACTCCACCGGGTCTTCGACGGTGAGGATATTGCGGCTGCCGTCGTTCAGACTGTTGAGGCTGGCATACAGCGTGGTGGTTTTGCCCGAGCCGGTCGGCCCGGTGCTCAGCACGATGCCGTTGGGGCGACCCAGGCAGGCGCGCAGGCCCTGCTCCACCGCAGGCGGCATGCCCAGGTTGGGCAGTGCCAGCAGGCTGGCCTGCTTGTCGAGCACGCGCATCACCACCCGTTCGCCATGGATGCCCGGCAGGGTGGACACTCGCACGTCGACCTCGCGACCAGCAGCGCGCAGGGTGATACGGCCGTCCTGGGGTTGACGCTTTTCGGCGATGTCCAGCCGCGCCATGACCTTGATCCGCGACACCAGCATCGCCGACAACGCCCGTGGCGGGCGCAGCACCTCGCGCAGGTGACCGTCGATACGCAGGCGCACCACCAGGCTCTGCTCGAAGGTCTCGATATGGATATCCGAGGCCTGCAACTGCAGGGCCTGGGCGAACAGGCCATTGATCAGGCGGATCACCGGCGCCTCGTCATCGCTCTCCAGCAGATCCTCGATGCGCGGCATGTCATTCATCAGGCTGTCGAGATCGACCTGCTCGCCAATACCCTCGATCAGCGCCGCATTCGCCCCCTCGCCGGCCTGGTACAGCTGGCCCAGGCGCTGTTCGAACTCGCCCCGCGGCAAGCGACACACCGCAGCCGGCACACCCTCGACGCGCAACAGCTCCTGCAACTGGTCGGTGTCGGCGTCCTCACAGAGCCACAGGTTCCAGCAGCCCTCCCCGGGCACCCAGGCCAGGCCGGCTTGCCGGGCCAGGCGATAGGGCAACAGGCTCATTACCAGGCACCCCCATCGAGGCGCGCGCGGCTGGCCGGGAACAGCCTCTGCAGCCCGGCATCGCCGTCCACCGCCGGCAACTTGAGGGCCGTTTCGCGCTGCAGGTTCTGGTATTTCTCGGCACTGAAGCTGGCGATGCTCGGCCCGTCACGCAGGATGCGCGGGCGGATGAACACCATCAGGTTCTGTTTCACGCCGCTCTTGCCGGTGGAGCGAAACAAGCGGCCGAGGCCGGGGATATCGCCGAGCAGCGGCACCTTCTGATCGGTATTGCTGGTTTCATCGCTGATCAGCCCGCCGAGGATGATCAGGCCGTTGTCCTCGACCATCACCTTGGTCTTGATCTCGCGCTTGTTGGTGATCACGTCGCTGGCCGAGGCGAAATCGGCGATCGACGACACCTCCTGGACGATGTCCAGGCGCACGCTGTTGTCGATGTTGATCTGCGGCTTAATACGCAGCTTCACGCCGACCTCGCGGCGCTCGATGGTCTGGTACGGGTTGCTGTTGTTCTGGGTCACCGAACCGGTGACGAAGGGCACTTCCTGGCCCACCAGGATCGACGCCTCGGCGTTGTCCAGGGTAAGCAGGGTCGGGGTGGACAGCAGGTTGAAGCCGCTCTTGCTCTTCAGCGCATTGAGCAGCACGGCGAAATTGAAACCGCCGCCGAAATTGCCGATGCCGGCGGTCGCACCGTTGACGCCCGAAAGCAGCTCGCCAAGGGCGGCGTTGTCACCGCTGGCGGCCGCACCGGCGATGCTGGCGATATTCGCGCCACCGGCGCTGAAGTTGACCACCCCGGCGCCGAGCTTCTCGTCGGCGAACAGCCACTGCACGCCCAGCTCCTCGGCGCGCGAGTCGGAAACCTCGGCGATGATCGCCTCGACCACCACCTGGGCGCGGCGGATGTCCAGTTGCTCGACGATCGAGCGGTAGGCCGCCAGTTCGCTGTCCGGGCCGACCATCACCACCGCGTTGGTGCCTTCCTCGTATTCCAGGCGCACCCCGGAATCGCTGATCGGCAGGCGTGCGCCCTGAGCGCCCTGAGTGCCCTCGCCCGGGGCCTGGGGCGCCTCCTGGCTGAGGCCGCGCAGCACCTTGACCACCTCACTGGCGTTGGCATGGCGCAGGTAGATCACCTGGGTGTTGGAGGCGCGCAGCTCGCCGCCCGGGCGATCCAGTTGCGTCAGCAGGGCGTGCACCCGCTCCCGGCTGTCGGCGCTGCCGCGCACCAGCAGGGCGTTGCTGCGCGGATCGGCGATCACCTGGGCGGCATCGCTGTCCTTGTCGCTGGCCAGCAGGCGGGTGATCAGCGCGCTGGTGTCGGCGGCGCTGGCGTACTGCAGGGGCATCACCTGCAGCGGCTCGTCACTGACCTGGTCGAGTTCGGCAAGCAGGCGGTCGATACGCGCCAGGTTGCTGCGCCAGTCGGTGACCACCAGCAGGTTGGCGGCAGGATACGGGGTGATGACCCCGACCCGAGGATCGATCAGCGGCTTGATGATGCCTAGCAGCTGCTCGCTGGCAGCGTTGCGCACACTGAATACCCGGGTGGCGATACCGTCGCCGGCGGCCGGCTGCCCGCCGCTGGGGTCCACGGGCACCGGTTCCAGGCGTGCGGCCTGGTCAGGCACAATCTTCACGCTGCCGTTGGGCAGGTTGACCGCAGCGAAGCCCTGGGCACGCAGCTGGGCCAGGAAGATGTCGTAGATCGCCTCGCTGTCATGGCGCTCGACGGTGCGCACGGTGACCTTGCCCTTGACCCGCGGGTCGACGATGAAGGTGATGCCGGTGATCTGCGACACGCTGTCGATGAACTCGCTGAGCTCGGTGTCGACGAAATTCACTTCGTACAGCGGCGACTCGGCGACCGGCAGGTCGAGCAGCTCATCGGCCAGAATCTGGGTAGCGCCCAGGGTCAACACAGCGGCCAGGCAGTAGCGAACGATCATCTCTTATCCTTGCCGCTTGAAGCCGGTCACGGCAGGCCGTGGCGGCCAGGGCAGGCGCTCGCGCCGCCCCTGGTTATCGAAAATCAGCCCTGTTTCGTCGATGTCCTGCAGCACGATGCCGGGGGCGAGGCGTTGCCCACGGCGGTAGCTGCGCACCTGCTGGTCGTAGCGCAGCACCACCACCGTGGCGCTCAGCGGCTGCGCACGCAGCCCGCCCAGGTACTGAACCGGCAGGCGGGTCAGCGGCACTGCGCCGTCATCGCCCTGCAACTGCCAGTGGCCCACCAACAGGCCGGGCGGCGCGGTCACCTCGACGGCGGCGGCACGGGCCGGTTGTGGTTCACGGCTGAGCAGCAGCACGCACTGCGCCGCCAGCCACGCAGCGAGGGTCAGCCACAGGCCGTTCCACAGACGCGGCGCGCTGGTCAACTGACGCCTCTGGGGTGCCAGCCGGGATGGCCCTGCACGTAGCGCACGCTGGGCAGCTGCAAAGCCGGCAATTGCCAGTCGGCCGGCTGCCTGCTCAGCCAGGTTTCCACGCGTTGCCAGAGGGGTTCACCGCGAGCATCGGCGCTCAGGGAAACGCTGCGACACAGGCCTTCGAGTGGCGCCAGGCCGGAAACCCGCTTGCCACTAGGGCTGTAGCTGACCTGCCAGGCCTGCCCCTGCCAGCGCGGCAGGTCCTGGCTGTTGTCGAGCAACAAGGGGTCGCCGAACAGCTGGTCGGCGGCGTTTTCCAGCACGCTTTCGAGCGGCTTTACCGGCGCCTCGACCACGGCAGCCGGGTAGCCGCCGGTCAGGCTGATCAACTGTTCACGGGTGATCGCCTGGCCGGCGGCAACCGGGCTGTCGTAACGCAGGCCGGGCAGCAGCACCTGCATCTGGCCGTCCTCGGAGAGTGCCTGGTGCAGCAGGCGGTCCCAACTGCCACCGCGGGTATCACGGCGCCACAGCGCCTGCGGTGCCCTGGCCAGCGGTTGATCGAGCCAGGCGGCATGGGGCGCGCGCTGGCTCTGCAACTGGCTACGCAGGCTTGCCGCATGGGCCTGGCCTGCTGGGGAAAGCAACTGTTCGAAAGCCGGGTGAAAGCGCGCGACAAAGGTCCACTGCCCCGCCTGGCGCTTGCAGCCGATATGAAAGGCACCGCTGGCCCGGCAGCCGCCGAGCACCACCGGCACCCGCCTGCCGCTGCTCTGCAGCACCTCGATGGGTGCCGGCCAGAAATCCTGCCCGCGGGCGCACAGCAGCAGATCGGCGTCGCCCAGCCGCTCGGCCAGCCACAGCCCGGGCCCGGTGCCCACATCGGCCAGGGCGATGACCAGATCGGCCTGGCCACGCGCCTGCTTGAAGGCCGGCAGCAGCGACTGATACCACTGTTTCAGGGAAGCCTGCTGGTCCCCGGCATAAGGGTCGGTAACTCCCACCACCGCGATCCGCAGGCCAGCGCGGCGGATCAGCGTAAAGGGCTGCACGCCCAGTGCCTGCGCCCGATCCTCGGCCAGGCCCGCGCCCAGCACCGGCCGGGCAAATTGTCGATAGAGACCGGCGCAGCGTTGTGGCCACAACACTCGCTCATCGCTGCTGACCCGTACCTCGCTGCCCAGCAGCTGGCTGCCCTGGACGCCACTCTCGCCCTGGGTCAGATAGGTCAGCCCGCTGCCGTTCCAACCCTGGCCGTTCTCCAGGGTCAGGCAGCGCTCGGCACCCTGGCGCTGGCGCAGTTCTTCGAGCAATGCGCCCAGCACGGCATAGCCGCCGGTGCTGACGCCCTCGGCCAGGCGCGCATCAAGCAGCGGGTTGAGTTCGCTGCGCGCCTGGTGGGCATGGCTGCCGCTGAGCCAGGGCGCGCGTCCAAGGTGGGAAACCGGTCCCAGCCGGGTGGCCGGCACCACCGGCTGACCCGGCTGGCGCGCATCCAGGGTATCGGCGACATACAGCAGATCCAGCTCCGCGTGCCCGTCCGGCCGCGGGGTCGCGAAGCCCGAGCAGGCGCTGAGCAGCGGCGCCATCGCGCCGATGCCCATCCAGCTCATCACGTCCCGTCTGCCGATGCCTGTCATCGCCTCGCCCGCCTCGCCTTTATGCATTGTCGGGGCGGGATACTGGGCAGCTTATGTGACAGTTTAATGGCGGTTATTCGACAGCCCTGGGCCGAATCAAATTTGAAAAATTCAGATAAATCAGAAAGCTAGCGTCATAAAGCTTTCAATAGCCATTAACACAACTGCCAAAAAATCATCACACGCGGTCTCTAAAGTCCCGGTTTCCTCAAGCCGCTTAACCAAAAAAAGGACATGATCTGATGAGTCGAGATACCGGCGATAACCTGGATCGCAATACCAGTGGCAACCTGCCCATGGCATCGGTTCTGGATGCGTACCTGAGCCGCCGCAGCGTGATGCGCGGAGGCCTGGGCGCCGCGATCGCGATGATCGCGGGCACCGGCCTCACCGGCTGCTTCGACAGCGGCGGCGGCTCCAGCAACGATAGCTCCCCGAGCGAGCCACCGGCCGAGCCGAAACTGGCCCTTGGCTTCCAGTCCATCGCCGGTTCGCGCACCGATGCCTGCGTGGTAGCGGCCGGTTACAGCGCCTACGTGCTGGCCCCCTGGGGCACCCCGTTCAATTCCCTGGCCAACCCCTGGAAAGCCGATGGCAGCAACACCGCCACCGACCAGGAAAACGCCGCCGGCATGCACCATGACGGCATGCATTACTTTCCCATCAACGGCAGCTCCGAAGACGGCCTGCTGGCGGTCAACTACGAGTATATCGACGAAGACGCCCTGCACCCCAACGGCCCGACCACGGTCAACGGCCGCCGCCCGGCCGAGGAAGTGCGCAAGGAAATCAACGCCCATGGCGCGGGTGTCGTGCGCATCAGCAAGGTCAATGGTCGCTGGCAGGTAGTCGATAACGACCCACTGAACCGCCGCTTCACCACCTCCACGGTCATGGACATTTCCGGTCCGCTGAGCGGCACCGACCACCTGAAGACCAAGTTCTCGCCGACCGGCACCCAGACCCGCGGCACCAACAACAACTGCGGCAACGGCTATACCCCCTGGGGCACCTACCTGACCTGTGAAGAGAACTGGCCGTCGATCTTCATCAATACCAGCACCCGCCCTGCCGATCAGGCACGTATCGGTATCGCTACCAGCACCGGCCGATATGGCTGGGAAACCGCCGCCGGGGACGCCTCGGAGCAGAACGACGAATTCACCCGTTTCAACGTCACCCCAAGCGGGGCGTCGGCCACCGACGACTACCGCAACGAAGCCAGCACTTACGGCTACATCGTCGAAATCGACCCTTTCGATCCCAGCACCCGTGCGGTGAAGCGCACCGCCCTGGGCCGCTTCCGCCATGAGGGCTGCTGGCCGGGACTGCCGGTGGTCGGCAAGCCGGTGGTGTTCTACAGTGGCGACGACTCGAACAACGAGTACCTGTACAAGTACGTGTCCGATGCCCTCTGGGAGGCAGCCGACGCCAACCCCAGCGACCGCCTGGCCACCGGCGCCAAGTACATGGACAACGGCACCCTGTACGTGGCGCGCTTCGATGCCGACGGCACCGGTGCGTGGATCCCGTTGGTAGCGACCACCCCGACCACCGATGGCAGTACCCTGGACGCCAAGTTCACCGACCTGCCGGGGATCATCCTCAATACCCGGGGCGCGGCCGATGCCGTCGGTGCGACCCCCATGGATCGCCCGGAATGGACCGCCGTCAACCCGCTCAATGGCGATGTCTACCTGACCCTCACCAACAACAGCGCGCGCACCGCCGCGCAGGTCGACGCCGCCAACCCGCGTGGCCCGAACCGCCACGGCCACGTGATCCGTTGGCACGACAGCGACGACCAGCGCAGCTTTACCTGGGACATCTTCGTGTTCGGTGCCAATGCCTCGGGAACTCCCGACATCAACCGCTCCGGCCTGACCGAGCTCAACCAGTTCGCCAGCCCGGATGGCATGAGCTTCGACAGCCGCGGGGTCCTGTGGATCCAGACCGACAACGGCGAATCGAGCGTGACCAGCTACACCAACGACCAGATGCTGGCGGTAATCCCCACCAACCTGGTCGACACCAATGGCCAGCAGGTACCGGTCAACGCACAGAACCAGGTGGACCTGCGCCGCTTCTTCGTCGGCCCCAACGGCTGTGAGGTGACCGGCATCGCCTTCACCCCGGACAACAAGTCGATGTTCATCAACATCCAGCACCCGGGCAACTGGCCCTATACCGACGTGGCCACCGAGGAAACGCCAGCCGGCATCACCGTCCGCCCGCGCTCCTCGACGGTGGTGATCCAGCGTAACGACGGCGGCGAAATCGGCGTCTGACCTGCCCATGCGGCACGGGGCAATCCCGTGCCGCCTCTTTTCGCCTAGATCGAGCAGCAGCGAGGTCCAGGCCCTCACTTCTCATACCCGTTCACGATCACTCGCCGTAATTGCACCGGTAATGGCTGCAAAGTGGGGCGAAAGCAGCCGGTCGCGTAATTCGTGGGAGTGGCTTTAGCCTCGAGTTCTTTGTTTGCCATGATAAAAAGCTCGGGGCTAAAGCCCCTCCTACACTCGATGGCCGCTTTTGCCTTGTTGCAATCGATTCACAGGATACAGGCGCCCAGATAGCCAGAGATCGTGAACGGGTCTCAGGTTACCGCCTGCTATCACCCTAGCTACAAGGCGAACGGCAAGGGTTCCCGGCTGATCACCTGCACCCGTTGCGCGGGCACCTGTGCGTGCCAGCGCACCACCCCCTGAGCCTGCACCTGGAATTGGCTGCTGATCAAACGGCCATCCTGCTCGAACTCGAGCTGCAGCATGAAATCGCCGCTGTTGAGCAGGAGTCCTTCACTCAGCCGCTCGAACGTAAGGTCGTCCACCGCGCCCAATGCCTCGCGCAAGGCCGCCGCATCACGATAGCCGTTGGCCGGTCGGCCAGTGACGATGCGTGCCAGCAGCGAACGTGCGAACTCGCCCTCGTAGAGCGCCTCCAGCAGGGGCACGTGCTCAAGGGTCAGGGCATTGGCATTCAGTCGCCAGCCCGATGTCTGCGGCAATGCACAGAGCTGCGGATACCTGAGCTGCCGCTCCGGCTGCGGGGTAAGCAGCAGATTCAGCTCGCTCATGTCCACCATGGGTTGGTTGGCCGCCAGCCGAGGTGGCGTCTGGCGCAGGTACTGATCGCTTTCGGCGCCGTGCAGGCGGCTTTGGCCATCGCTGTCGATCCAGTCGGCCAGGGCCTGCACCAGTTGCTCGGCGGCCAGGTCGTCACCGAGCAGATACTGCAGCTGACGCTCGGCCCGCTCGGCCTCCTGACCGGCCAGCGCATTGACGTTGAAGCAACTGTGCAGATCGCGGATGCGCAGGGTCGCCGCGCCGCCGGCGAAGTCATAGCGCAGTGGCTGCCCACGCAGGGCTTGCCAGAACAGCGGGCTCTGCCGCCAGGCAGGATCGCGCAGCGCCTGCTCGGCGAATGCCAGGCCGGCGACCTCCAGAGCCCGTGCCTGGATGCGCTGCTGTTGCAGGCGCACCGCGTCGACCTGCTGGCGCCCTTGCTGCACCATCCAGGCCAGCCCAGCGGCGAGCATGGCCAGGGCCACCAGCACCATCAATAACGCTGCACCGCGTTGTTGCCTGCACCCCATCGCTCACCCCTCGAAGCAGAGAGCCGACAGTCAACAGGCTGAATGTTGCAGAGAGGTGGCAGCCGCCTTTTTTCGTCATCGCCGCGTCACCGTAGCGTCATAAAGCCCAGGCAGATTAGCCCTTCAATTTCATGGCGTTGGAGAGTTTTCATGGGTGGCATCGGTATCTGGCAACTGGTCATCGTGCTGTTGATCGTGTTCCTGCTGTTCGGCAGCAAACGCCTCAAAAGTCTGGGTGGCGATCTGGGTGAAACCATCCAGGGTTTCCGCAAATCCATGGCCAGCAATAGCGAAGCGGACGACGCGCCAGCCCAGGTGCAACAGCAGGCGCCGCTGTCGGGAGCCGCCCAGCAATCGCACAGCCATACGGATCGCCAGGCCTGATGTTCGAGATAGGCTTCACCGAACTGCTGCTGGTCAGTGTGGTGGCGTTACTGGTGCTCGGCCCGGAACGCCTGCCGGTGGCGGCCCGCACCCTGGGCCGCGGCCTCGGTCAGGCAAAACGGGCAATGACCATGCTGCGCGATCAAGTGGAACGTGAGCTGGATGCCGAGGCCGTGAACAAGGAACTCGATGCACTGCCGTTGCGGCAACTGGAGCAGGATCTGCGCCGCGCCACCACCTTGCACGCGCCGCAGTCAGTGGCCGGCAAACCGGAGGGCACCCCATGAGCAGCATGCCGCTGACCGCCCACCTGGGCGAGTTGCGCAAGCGCCTGGTGCGCTGCCTGCTGGCGATTGTGCTGGCCTTCTTGGGCCTGTTTCCGTTCGCGCAGACCCTTTACACGCTGATCTCCGAACCGCTGCGCCGCTACCTGCCCGAGGGCGCGAGCATGATCGCCACCAGCGTGACCTCGCCGTTCCTGGCGCCGTTCAAGCTGACGATGATGGTTGCCGTGTTCCTCTGCATGCCGGTGCTGCTGCACCAGGCCTGGGGCTTCGTGGCACCGGGGCTGTATCGCCGCGAGCGGCGCATCGCCGTGCCCCTGCTGGTCTCCAGCATCCTGCTGTTCTATGCCGGTATGGCCTTCGCGTTCTTCGCGGTATTCCCGATGATGTTCGGCTTCTTCGCCAGCGTCACGCCCGATGGCGTGGAGATGATGACCGATATCGCCCTGTACCTGGACTTCATCCTCGCCCTGTTCCTGGCATTTGGGCTGGCCTTCGAGATTCCCGTGGCCACCTTCATCATCGTCTGGGCCGGGCTGACCGATGTCGACACGCTGCGCCGCAGCCGACCCTACGTGATCGTTGGCTGCTTCGTGGTCGGCATGCTGCTGACTCCGCCGGACGTGTTCTCGCAGACCATGCTGGCGGTGCCGATGTGGCTGCTGTTCGAAGTCGGCCTGCTGGCCTGCGGCAGCATCCAGCGCCGTCCACAGCAGAGCGCGCAGGAACTGGCCATCTCCGAGTGAGGCAGGCGCCAAGCGCGCGGATGAATGGCGGGATGGTGCTATCGATGGCCTGCTGGCAACCAGCGGGCCTGGTCAGAATTGCAGATCGGACAAGCGCCACACTTCGAAGGCGGGCACTTCATAGGGATGGGCTTTCTTCAGCGCCTTGACGGCGTTATGGATCAGCTCGTCAGCGACCACCATCTCGACTTTCCACTCGGCAACCGTGGCCAGCTCACCGCTTTGACCGATGAACGGTTTGCTGCCTTCCAGCGGGCGGAACTGGCCGCGCCCCTGGGCCTGCCAGCAGCAGTGCTCATATCCGCCGACGCGACCTGCGCCTTGCGCGAATACCGCGGCTTTCACGCTTTCCAGGTGGCTCTCTGGTACGTAGAAACACAGTTTGTACATCAACTACTCCACTGCAAGTCGCTGAAAACAATGTGCTAATCATGCCACAGCATAATGGCACATTGCCTAGCGAGATTCGTGATACAGCCAACACTGCTGAAGATTCGGACTGACCGGATCGGGCGACGTTCACTGGCGCCGAGAGGCGGTCATCGGCCTACCTTCGGCGATTCGAATCCTTAGCAAAGCGAAGCCGAAATCGCCGCACCTTTCAAATGCCCTGAATAAAAAACGCCAGGCAATTGCCTGGCGTTTTTCATGGGGCGCGCAGGTCGGTCAGTCGACCCATACCCGTGCATTGCGGAACATGCGCATCCAGCCGCCGTCTTCCTGCCACTCGTCCGGGCGCCAGGAGTTCTGCACGGCGCGGAACACCCGCTCGGGGTGCGGCATCATGATGGTCACGCGACCGTCGCGGCTGGTCAGGCCGGTAATCCCGCGCGGCGAGCCGTTGGGGTTGGCCGGATAGGCTTCGGTGACCTTGCCGTGGTTGTCGATGAAACGCAGTGCCACGGTGCCGGACAGGTCGGCCTCGAGCAGGGCTTCTTCGCTTTCGAACTCGGCATGGCCTTCACCGTGGGCGATGGCGATCGGCATGCGCGAACCGGCCATGCCACGCAGGAAGATCGATGCCGACTCCTGCACCTGGACCATGGCCACCCGCGCTTCGAACTGCTCGGAGCGGTTGCGCACGAAGTGCGGCCAGAACTCGGTGCCAGGGATCAGCTCGCTGAGGTTGGAGAGCATCTGGCAACCGTTGCACACGCCGAGGGTGAAGCTGTCCTTGCGCTCGAAGAAACCCTGGAAGGCATCGCGGGCACGGGCGTTGAACAGGGCCGACTTGGCCCAGCCTTCACCGGCGCCGAGCACGTCGCCGTAGGAGAAGCCGCCGCAGGCAACCAGGCCCTTGAAGTCGTTGAGGTCAACGCGACCGGCAAGGATGTCGCTCATATGCACGTCCAGCGCGGCGAAACCGGCGCGGTCGAAGGCCGCTGCCATTTCCACCTGGCCGTTGACGCCCTGCTCACGCAGCACGGCGACCTGCGGGCGCACACCTTTCTTGATGTACGGCGCCGCGATGTTGTCGTTGACGTCGAAACCCAGCTTGATCGACAGGCCCGGATTGTCCTCTTCCAGCAGCGCGTCGAATTCCTGATCCGCGCAGTCGGCGTTGTCACGCAGACGCTGAATGCGGTGGCTGGTTTCCGCCCACTGACGCTGCAGCAGACGACGCTGGCCGCTGAACACCGGCTGATCGTTGAAGCTGATCGCCACGTCGCCATTGTTGACCGGCTTGCCGATCACCGCCACGCAGTCGGCGAGGCCGGCAGCGCTGAACTGGGCGAGCACGTCCGGGGTGGCGTCCTGGCGAACCTGGATCACCGCGCCTAGCTCTTCGTTGAACAGGAAGGCCGCGAGTTCTTCACGGCTTTCGACCAGGCCGTCGAGCTGCAGGCTGAGGCCGCAATGGCCGGCAAAGGCCATTTCCAGCACGCTGACCAACAGGCCACCGTCGGAACGGTCATGGTAGGCCAGCAGGTGACCATCGGCGTTGAGGCCCTGAATCACCGCGAAGAAGGCCTTGAGGTCTTCGGCGTCGTCGACGTCCGGCGCCTGCTTGCCGAGCTTGCTGTACACCTGGGCGAGGATCGAGGCGCCCATACGGTTCTGGCCACGGCCCAGGTCGATGAGGATCAGGTCGGTCTCGCCCTTGTCCATGCGCAGCTCGGGGGTCAGGGTCTGGCGCACGTCGGCGACGGGCGCGAAACCGGTGACGATCAGCGACAGCGGCGAGGTGACGCTCTTATCAAGGCCCTCTTCGCTCCACTTGGTCTTCATCGACATCGAGTCCTTGCCGACCGGAATGGTCAGGCCCAGCTCGGGGCACAGTTGCATGCCGACGGCCTTGACGGTGTCGTACAGGCGGGCATCTTCACCTGGGTGACCGGCAGCGGACATCCAGTTGGCCGACAGTTTGATGTCGGACAGTTTCTCGATGCGCGAGGCGGCGATGTTGGTGAGGGTCTCACCAATGGCCATACGGCCGGAGGCCGGGGCGTCGAGCAACGCCAGCGGGGTGCGCTCGCCCATCGCCATGGCTTCACCGGTGTACACGTCGAAGCTGGTGGCAGTCACGGCCACGTCGGCCACCGGCACCTGCCAGGGGCCAACCATCTGGTCACGGGCAACCAGGCCGGTGATGCTGCGGTCACCGATGGTGATCAAAAAGCTCTTGCTGGCCACGGCCGGGTGGCGCAGTACGCGCTCGGCGGCTTCGCCGATGTCCAGGGTGCGGGGGTCGAAATCATCACCCAGCTCGGCTTCGCGGGTGACCGAACGGTGCATGCGTGGCGGCTTGCCAAGCAGCACTTCAAGGGGCATGTCCACCGGGGTGTTGCCGAAATGGCTGTCGGTCACGGTCAGGTGCGGTTCTTCGGTGGCTTCACCCACCACCGCGAACGGGCAACGCTCGCGCTCGCAGATGGCCTGGAAACGGTCGAAGTCCTTGGCGCTGACGGCCAGTACGTAACGCTCCTGGGACTCGTTGCTCCAGATCTCGTGCGGGGCCATGCCCGGCTCGTCATTGGGCACGTTGCGCAGTTCGAAACGGCCACCGCGGCCGCCATCGTTGACCAGCTCCGGGAAGGCGTTGGAGATGCCGCCGGCACCGACGTCATGGATGAAGGCGATCGGGTTGGCGTCGCCCAGCTGCCAGCAACGGTCGATGACCTCCTGACAGCGGCGTTCCATTTCCGGGTTCTCGCGCTGTACCGAGGCGAAGTCCAGGTCCGCCGAGCTGGCACCGGTGGCCACCGACGACGCGGCGCCGCCGCCCAGGCCGATCAGCATGGCCGGGCCACCGAGCACGATCAGCTTGGCGCCAACGGTGATCTCGGCCTTCTGCACGTGGTCTTCACGGATGTTGCCCATGCCGCCGGCGAGCATGATCGGCTTGTGGTAGCCGCGCACTTCGTCGCCGTGGGGGGTGCTGATCGATTGCTCGAAGGTACGGAAGTAGCCGGTCAGCGCCGGACGGCCGAATTCGTTGTTGAACGCGGCGCCGCCCAGCGGGCCTTCGATCATGATGTCCAGCGGCGTGACGATACGCTCGGGCTTGCCGTAAGCCTGCTCCCAGGGCTGCTCGAAGCCGGGGATGTTCAGGTTGGAGACGGTGAAGCCGGTCAGGCCGGCCTTGGGCTTGGCACCGCGACCGGTAGCGCCTTCGTCGCGAATCTCGCCGCCGGAGCCGGTGGAGGCGCCGGAGAACGGGGAAATCGCCGTCGGGTGGTTGTGGGTTTCCACCTTCATCAGGATGTGCACCGGCTCCTGCACCGCGCCATACTGGCGGGTTTCAGGATTGGGGAAGAAGCGCCCGGCGGTGTGGCCGACGATCACCGAGGCGTTGTCCTTGTAGGCGGACAGCACGTTCTCGCTGTGCATCTGGTAGGTGTTCTTGATCATGCCAAACAGCGACTTCTCCTGGCTCTCGCCGTCGATGTCCCAGCTGGCATTGAAGATCTTGTGGCGGCAATGCTCGGAGTTGGCCTGGGCGAACATCATCAGTTCGATGTCGTGCGGGTTGCGCGCAAGGTTCTGGAAGGCATTGACCAGGTAATCGATCTCGTCTTCGGCCAGGGCCAGGCCCAGCTCGACGTTGGCCTTTTCCAGCGCGGCGCGGCCACCGCCAAGGATGTCCACGGCGGTCAGCGGCTTTGGCTCGGCATGGCTGAACAGCTTGGCGGCGTCCTGCAGGTTGCTCAGCACCAGCTGGGTCATGCGGTCATGCAGCAGCGCGGCGACCTGCTGCACCTCGGCGTCGCTCAGCTCGCCGGCTACGTAGTAGGCGATGCCCCGCTCCAGGCGGCGAATCTTTTCCAGGCCGCAGTTGCGAGCGATGTCGCTGGCCTTGCTCGACCACGGCGAGATGGTGCCGAAACGCGGGATGGTCAGCAGCAGGCGGCCACTGGGTTCCTGCACCGGCACGCTCGGGCCGTACTTGAGCAGACGGGCCAGTACCTGCTCTTCGTCGGCACTCAGCGCACCGTCGACATCGGCAAAGTGGGCGAACTCGGCGTACAGGCCGGTCACAGCAGGCACTTTACTGGTCAGTTGCTCGAGCAATTTACCGTGGCGAAAAGCGGAAAGGGCGGGAGCGCCGCGCAGGATCAGCATCAGGGGACAGCCTCTGGGAAGGGGGTGTGCTTTGAGGGCGCATATTCTAGCCTAAAGCGACGAGCGCGGCACGCCCGCTCATGCCCTGGCCCGCCAGCCAGCGCCCCTCTGCCAAAGCGCTTTCGCCTAGCAGAGCACAGCCGCGCTGTCCAGATATGGCACGGCACGACGTTGGCGTATACTGCGCCGATGCCCTCTCCTTACCTGATTGGCAAGCGCTACGCCGGCTGGCTGTCGGCGATCGGATTACTCCTGATGCTCAGCGGCTGCGCGGAACCTCCGAGCAGCCTGGAGCGGATCAAGGAGGAAGGCGTGCTGCGCGTGATAACCCGCAACAGCCCGGCCACCTACTTTCAGGATCGCAACGGCGAAACCGGCTTCGAATACGAGCTGGTCAAGCGCTTCGCCGACGATCTGGACGTGAAGCTGGAAATCCAGACCGCCGACAACCTCGACGATCTCTTCGACCGCCTCGGCAAACCGGGTGGCCCGGTGCTGGCCGCCGCCGGCCTGGTCGAGAGCGAAGGCCGCCAGCAGAGCGCGCGCTTTTCCGTTCCCTATCTGGAAGTCACCCCGCAGATCGTCTACCGCAACGGCCAGCGCCGCCCCAGCCGCCCGGCGGACCTGGTCGGCAAACGCATCCTGGTGCTCAAGGGCAGCAGCCATGCCGAGCAACTCGCCGCGCTGAAGCTCGAGGAGCCGGAACTGCAATATGAAGAGTCGGCGGATGTCGAGGTGGTCGACCTGCTGCGCATGGTCGACGAAGGCGAGATCGACCTGACCCTGGTCGACTCCAACGAACTGGCCATGAACCAGGTGTACTTCCCCAACGTGCGGGTCGGCTTCGACCTTGGCGACTCGCGCAACCTCGGCTGGGCCGTGGCACCTGGCGAGGACACCAGCCTGCTCGAGCAGGTCGACGGCTTCCTGCGCCGCTCCCAGGACAACGGCAGCCTGCAGCGCCTCAAGGAGCGCTACTACGGCCATGTCGACGTACTCGGCTACGTAGGCGCCTACACCTTTGCCCAGCACCTGCAGCAGCGCCTGCCCCGTTACGAGAAGCACTTTCGCAAGGCCGCCCAGGAACACGGCCTGGACTGGCGCATGCTCGCCGCGGTGGGCTATCAGGAGTCGCTCTGGCAACCGGGCGCCACTTCCAAGACCGGCGTGCGCGGCCTGATGATGCTGACCCTGCGCACCGCCCAGGCGATGGGGGTGTCCGACCGTCTCAACCCGCAGCAGAGCATCCAGGGCGGCGCCAAGTACCTGGTGCACGTCAAGGAGCAGTTGCCGGACAGCATTCAGGAGCCGGATCGCACCTGGTTCGCCCTGGCCTCCTACAACATCGGCGGCGGCCACCTGGAAGACGCGCGCAAGCTCACCGAAGCCGAGGGCCTGGACCCCAACAAATGGCTCGACGTGCAGAAGATCCTGCCGCGCCTGTCGCAAAAGCAGTGGTACAGCAAGACCCGTTACGGCTACGCCAGGGGCGGCGAGCCGGTGCACTTCGTGCGCAACATCCGCCGCTACTACGACATCCTCACCTGGGTGACCCAGCCGCAGCTGGAAGGCAGCCAGGTCGCCGAAAGCGGCTTGCACGTGCCGGGGGTCTCCAAGGATCACCCCGAGCAGCAGGAAAAGGCGCCGCTCTAAGCCCTCTGCGGCGCTGGCTCCCGACAGCTATCGAACCTCTCTCATCACCTCGATAAACGCCCGCAGCGCGGCCGATACATGCCGGTGGCTCGGGTAATAAAGGCGCAACCCTCCCACTGGCGGCGACCAGTCCTCCAGCACGGCGACCAGCCTGCCGTCCGCCAGCCAGCGCTGCGCCGCCATATCCGGCACATAGGCGATGCCCATCCCGGCCACGGCCGCCTCGATCATCAGTTGCGTATGGTTGAGGGTCATGGCCCCTGGCACATCGACCACGACCTCCTGGCCGCGCTGCTCGAACTCCCAACGGTACAGCTTGCCACTGGGCAGGCGCTGGCGGATGCAGCGATGGGCGCGCAGGTCCTCCGGCGTAACGGGGCGCCCGGCACTGGCCAGGTACTCAGGCGACGCCACGGCTAGAAAGCGGAAATCCTCGCTCAGGGCGACCGCGATCATGTCCTGGGGCACCGCCTCGGCCAGCCGAATGCCGGCATCGAAGCCTTCGCGCACCACATCCACCAGGTGACCGTCGCTGACCAGATCCAGGGAAACCTGCGGGTAGCGCTGCAGAAAGGCCGGCACCACGCGCTTGAGCAACACACGCATCGCCTCCTCGCCACCGTTGATGCGCAAGGTGCCGGTGGGATGGCCGCCCTCCTCGGTCAGCGCATCGATGGCCTGATCCAGTTCCTGCAGCACCGGCGCCAGGCGCTGCAGGAAGTGCTCGCCAGCCTCGGTCGGCGCCACGCTGCGGGTGGTGCGATGCAGCAGCCGCACACCCAGCCGACGCTCCAGCGCGGCGATGGCATGGCTGAGCGACGAGCGCGAGATCCCCAGTTCATCGGCCGCCTTGCGAAAGCTGCGGTGCTGCGCCACCGCCATCAGGGCGGTGAGATCGGTCAGCGTGGGCCTGTTCATTGTTCGCTCCCATTCACCAGCTCATGCGGATTAAAGCCGATTATCGCAACAAATAACCGGACTAGAGTGAACGCTTCACGTAATGATCAAGGAGCACAGCATGAACAAGACCTGGCTTATCACCGGCGCTTCGTCCGGGCTCGGCAAGATCATGACCACCCAGTTGCTCGAACGCGGCGATCGGGTGATCGCCACCGCGCGCCGTCAGGAGGCCCTGCAGGACCTGGCGAGCGCCTATGGCGAGCAGTTGCAGATGCTCGCGCTGGACCTCACCGACACCGCGCAGATTAGCCGTGTGATCGATCACGCTTTCCAGCGCTTCGGCCGTATCGACGTGATCGTCAGCAACGCCGGCTACGGCCTGTTCGGCCCGGCCGAGCAGGTAAGCGACGAGCAGATCGACCGGCTGCTGGCCACCAACCTGACCGGCTCGATCCAGCTGATCCGCCGCAGCCTGGCCCATCTGCGCGACCAGGGCGGCGGGCGCATCGTGCAGGTGTCGTCCGAGGGCGGGCAGATCGCCTACCCCGGCTTCAGCCTCTACCACGCCAGCAAATGGGGGATCGAAGGGTTCGTCGAAGCCGTGGCCCAGGAGGTCGCGCCCTTCGGCATCGACTTCATCCTCGCCGAGCCCGGCCCGACTCGCACCAACTTCGCCGCGGCGCTCGACCTGGCTGCGCCTTCGGGTGCCTATCGCGACACACCGGCCGACCAGGTTCACGGGATGATCGCCAGTGGCGAATTCGAGATCCGCGGCGATGCCGTCAATACGGTCGCGGCGATCATCCAGGCGGCCGACGCGGCCAACCCGCCCCTGCGCCTGCCCTTGGGCAGCACCGCTTATGAGAACATCCACCGCGCCCTGAACCAGCGCCTCGCGATCCTCGAAGCCCAACGCGATGTGGCCTTCTCGGCTGACAGTCGGGAGGCCTGATATGTACCCGCATTCCTTGATCCGCCTGGCCGCTGCGGCGGCGTTGCTGCTGGCTGCCATGGGCAGCCACGCCGAGCCGAAACCGAACCAGGTTGCCGGCACCTGGAACCTGGTCGCCGCCACGGTCGAAAGCGACGGCGTGATCAGCCATCCCTACGGCCCCGAACCGCGGGGCCGGCTGGTGTTCACGCCGGATCTGCACTTCGTGGAATTTCTGCACGATCCGCGCATTCCGCGCTTCCAGTCCAACCAGCGGGGCGGCGGCACCGACGCGGAAAACCGTGCGGTGATGGCCGGCAGCCTGGCGCTGTATGGGCGTTATACCGTCGATGAGCAAGGCAACTTCAGTGGCAACACCGTGGAAGGCTCGTCGTTCCCGAACTGGACCGGCGACGTGCGCACCACCCGGGAACTGCGCATGGAGGTAGAAGGCGAGCGCATGATCGAAAGCTTCCAGCGCCCTGGCGGTGCCAAGGTCAGCCTGGTGTTCGAGCGCGCTCGATAGGCGAGAACGGCTCAGCGCGTGACGGTCTGATTGCCCATGGCGCAAAAACTCTGCGCCTGCTGCTTCGCTGGCAAGGCACGCAACCGTGTCGAGCACTGCGCCAGGCTCGGTGGGCGGCTGATGCTCAGTACCGCGTCGTCGTCGATGCTGATCAGGTATGGCTGGTTGTAGCGCACCTTGTCGTACCAGGCGCTGATCTGCAGGTCGCTGTAGACACAGCGGTAGCGCATATGGCCGGTGAAGCCCTTGAATCTATCGCGCTGGAAGATGTGGTGATACTGCAGCCAGTCGCGCCCGCGCTGGCCCTTGCGCACGGCATCCAGACAGCCCTGCAACTCGGTGATCTGCGGCTCATGCAGAAAGATGCTCTGGGCCAGATTGGAACCGTCCAACTGCGCCGTGGCCACCAGATACACCTGCCGCTCCGCCGCCTGGGCAGATACGCCCAGCAGTGCCGCTACTGCAAACATCCCTGCTTTGATCAATCTCAATGCTCCTCGAGTGTTGTCACGGGCCTGTGGGAATCCCTGGCCCTATGGCCTAGTTCTTTAACCCGACTAACCCCGCCGCGCCTTGAAAAACGCCTTCAACACCTCACCGCACTCCTCTGCAAGAACTCCGCCCTCCACCAGCACGCGGTGATTGAGAAAGCTCTGGTCGAAGAACTGGCCGCGGCTTACCGCCATGCCCGCGCGGGGTTCGCTGGCGCCGAATACCACGCGCTGTACACGCGAGTGGACGATAAGCCCCGCGCACATGGCGCAGGGTTCCAGGGTCACGTACAGGGTGCTGCCCGGCAGGCGGTAGTTGGCGACGGCCTGGGCAGCAGCGCGGATGGCGACCATTTCGGCGTGGGCGCTGGGGTCCGAGGTGGAGATCGGGCAGTTGAAGCCGCGGCCGATCACCTCGCCGCCCTGCACCAGTACGGCGCCGACCGGCACTTCGCCACGGGCAGCGCCCTCGGCAGCCAGCGCCAGCGCCTCGCGCATAAAGCGCTGGTCCTGGCTGCGGTCGATGATCAAGGGGGCTTTCAAATCCGGGCTCTCAAATCAGGCGATCTCGATGGCGGCCATCAGGCCGGTTTCCATATGGTCGATGACATGGCAATGGAACATCCACACCCCTGGGTTATCGGCCACGAAGGCGATACGCGCGGTCTCGTTCTTGCCGAGCAGGAAGGTGTCGGTGTAGTACGGCTCGATCTTGCGGCGGTTGGAATCCAGCACCTTGAAGATCAACCCATGCAGGTGGATCGGGTGCTGGTACTGGGCCATGTTGCGCAGCACGAAGATGTAGTGGCCGTCCTTTTTCAGCTTGGCGATGGGCCGGTCGGCGCAGGTCTTGTCGTTGATGTCCCAGGCCTGGCCGTTGATCTGCCAGTACTTGTAGCGGCCGGCAGCTTCATCGGCAGGCGATGCCAGGGAGGCCGCCCATTCGAAGTTGAAGCGCAGGGTTTCGGCCTGCGCGAGGTCCGGCTCGGCCACCGGGTTGGGCGGCAGCGCCGGCGGCCACTCGGCGGAAGGTTCTCTGCTGGCGACAGGCTTGATGGTGGCCAGGCGCAGCGGCCCGTTGCGCAGCGACAGCCCTTCGCTGCCAACCGCCGGCACCTTGAGCGCCAGGTCGATACGCATGCCCGGGCCCAGCCAGTATTCCTTGCCCAGCGGGCGCGGCTGGATCGGGTTGCCGTCCAGGGCGTAGATTCGCGCATCGCCCTTGGGCAGGTTGAGCCGGTAGGTGATGGTGCTGTCGACGTTGATCAGGCGCAGGCGTACCACTTGCCCAGCCGGCAGTTCCAGGGTCGGCAACGACACGCCGTTGATGGTCGACAGGCGCCCACGGGTGCCTTCCCGCGCCGCCTCGCGGGGCACGCTGAACTGGGTGAAGGCGCCCTCCTCGTCCACATGCCAGCTCTTCAGGCACAGGGTGCGCTCATGGCGGAAACCGGTCGGCTCGCGCTCGTCGATGATCAGCGGGCCGACCAGCCCGCGGCCCAGCTGTTTCGCGCTGGACTCGTGGGGGTGGTACCAGTAGCTGCCGGCATCCGGGGTGACGAAGCGGTAATCGAAGAACTCGCCCGGCAATACCGGCGCCTGGGACACATAGGGCACGCCATCCATTTCCAGTGGCAGGCGGATGCCGTGCCAGTGAATGGTGGTGGGCTCGGGCAGGTGGTTGATGAAACGCACCCGCAATTCGTCGCCCTGGCGGCAACGCAGCTCCACGCCGGGGGCCTGGCCGCCAAAGGTCCAGGCCGGGGTGACATGGCCGGGTACCAGTTCGATATCATGGGGCGCGGCGATCAGCTCGTAGTCGTGGGTCTTGCGGTCGAACGGGCGCCCCAGCCAATAGCGCGCGCCGCCAGCGCCGAGACCGACCACGCCAAGGCCGATCAGACCGCCCAACACCTGTCTACGGGTGAAACTCATGAAGCCTGCTCCTGAAGCGGGACTGCGGTGATGCTAATCAGGTGATTTCGGGCGCCTCTGCGGGCGCTGGAGAGCTGCGAACGATACACCTTGAGCGCCGGGGCGTTAAGCCACGACACCGTGACATCGGGCCTAGCCCGCGCTCAAGAACGCCGGTAAGCGCGGGTAGTTAGCAAGTAAACCGGTAGCCCCGAGACCAACACGATCAGCGCGGCATAAGGCGCAGCGCCGGCATATTCCAGGTTGCCGGTGTGCGACCAGACCTTGGTGGCCAGGGTCTCCAGTCCGGTTGGGCCGAGAATCAAGGTGGCGGTCAGCTCTTTCATGCAGTCGAGAAACACCAGCACGAAGCCGGCGCCAATGGCCGGAGAGATGATCGGCAGGGTCACTCGCAGAAAGGTCGCGAGCGGCGTGTGCCCAAGGGTGCGCGCCGCCTCTTCGAGCTGTGGCGAGGCCTTTTCCAGGGCGACGCGGATCGGCCCCTGGGCCATGGGCATGAACAGCAGCGCGTAGGCCACCAACAGCAGGATGCTGGTCTGGTACAGCGCCGGCACGTAGCCGAGGGCGAAGAACACCAGCGACAGGGCGATCACCAGGCCTGGCAAGGCGTGCAGCAGATACGGCAGGCGATCGGCCAGGTTGGCCATGCGCCCGTAGTAGCGCACCACCACCAGGCACACCGGCAGCGCCAGCAGGCAGCTGAGCAAGGCGCCGCCGAAGGAATAGCGCAGCGACGACCACAGCGTTGCGACGATCTCCGCGACCGGGAAGCTGGCCGAGCTGCCTTCAACGATCCAGAAACCCAGCATCACCAGCGGCACGCCGCAGCCAACGGCCACCAGAACCAACAGCAGCGCCTGCGCCAGGATGCCCCAGCGCCCCAGGCGTACCCGGGCGGCATTGCGCGCCACGCCCTGGCCGGTGCGCGCGTAGCCGCGCCCGCGCAGACGGAATTCGCCCCACAGCAGCAGCATGCACAGCCCCAGCAGCAAGGCTGACAGCATGGCCGCGTTGCTGCCGCTGAACTCCAGCTCGAACTGTTGATAGATGGCGGTGGTGAAGGTCTGGTAGCGCATGATCGACGGCGCACCAAACTCCACCAGCATGTGCACCGCCACCAACAGGCTGGTGGCCATCAGCACCGGGCGCAGCAGCGGCAGGGTGACGCGCCAGAACACCTCACGGCGACTGCAGCCGAGCATGCGCGCCGACTCTTCGAGAGCTGGGTCGAGGTTGCGCAACACCGCCACCACCGGCAGGTAGATCAGCGGGTATTTGGACAGGATCATCACCAGCACCGTGCCGCCCAGGCCCTCGAACAACGGGCTGATCGACACCCAGGTAAAGCCGCTGACGAACGAGGGAATGGCGAACGGCAGGCACAGCAGCACGTTCCAGTGGTTGCGCCAACGCAGGTCGCTGCGTTCCACCAGCCAGGCCAGGGCCAGGCCAAGCAGCGCACAGCCCAGGGTCACCAGCACCATCAGCTTCAGGGTGTTGGCCAGCAAGCCGAACACGAACGGTCGCCACAGCAGCGCGAAGGCCTCGTGGGGCCCAACCTGGGCCGCGCGCACTACCACGAAGAACAGAGGCAGCGCCGCGACCAGCAATAGCGCCAGCACCGGCAACTGCAGCCAGATCGGCGGCGCCTTGCGACGCCGGCTGCTGATGGTAACCGCAGGCAGCGGCAGTTCCGGGGTGACCGCCTGAGGCTGCATGATCAGTTCATACCCACTTCGCGTTGCAGCTCCAGGGCATCCTCGGCCAGGCCGATCTGCGCCGCGGTGATGGCCGGCGGCTTGAGCTGGTCATAGGGCTTGAGCAGCGGGTCGGCCGGCACCTTGGGGTTGACCGGGTATTCGGCGGACTGGGTGAGCACGGCCTTCTGGCCCTCCTCGCTGATCATGAAGGCGAGAAACTGCTGCGCTTCTTTCGGGTGCTTGCTGGCCTTGACCACGGCTGCGCCGGAGACGCTCGACAGGCCGCCGGCATCGCCATCGGCGAAGTAATGCAGTTTGGATTTCAGCTCGCCTTTCTCTTTCTTCAGCGCCGTCCAGTAATAACTGTTGACCAGCGCGGCACCAACCTCGCCGTTCTCCACGGCCTTCATGGCGATCACGTTGTTGGTGTAGGTAGAGCCGAAAGCCTTGAGCCCGGTCAGCCATTCCTCGGCGGCTTCGCGGCCGTTGAGGCGGATGACCGCGGCGGTCTGGCCGAGGAACTCACCACTGCTCGGCACGAAGGCGATCTTGCCAGCCCACTCGGGGTCGGCGACTTCTAGCACGCTCTTCGGCAGTTCGGCTTCAGCGACCAGATCCGGGTTGTAGGCCAGCACGCGCACCCGCGAGGTGATGCCGATCCAATTGCCGTTGTCATCGGAGAACTTGGCGTCGATCTGCTTGAGCGTGCTGTCATCGACCTTGGCCAGCAGGCCCTGGCTACCGAGCTTGATCAGCGGCGGCGCCTCTTCGGTGTAGACGATGTCGGCCGGCGAGCGCTCGCCCTCCTCGGCGATCTGGTTGGCCAGTTGGCCACCGCCGCCCTTGCGGATCAGCACCTTGATACCGGTCTTCTTCTCGAAGGCAGCCGCCACGGCCTTGCCGGTGGCCTCGTGCTGGCCGTTGTAAAGGGTCAGGGTCACCGGATCCTCGGCATGGGCCAGGCCGCTCAGCAGCAGGCCGCAGGACAGGACGCTGGCGCTGATCACGCGCGCCAATCCGGTTACTCGATGTACCGACATAAGCCTCTTCCCCTCGAAACAAATAGTTACCAGGGGATTATACGGGCCAACTGCGTTTGATTCTCAGGAAAATCCACGAGATGAATTCAGCGCTGATGAAACGCCGAAACGCGAGCGGTATGCACCGCTCGCGCCCTGCCACATCATTTTGCGGCCTAGTCCTCGTCCACCTGCAGTTCGCGCAACTCACCTCCCTCCGCCTGCAACCGTTGCAGATAGCGCGAGCGATCCAGCAACTGGTAGGGAAAGTACAGGCCAGGTTTTGTTGCCGCCTTTCCGTCCAGGCCCAACAGGCGTTCGATAAGCATTGCTACGCTCAGGGCAGTCAGCAATGCAGCGCCCTTGGGATGCATGACGGCATGACGGGTGCGCAGCGGCTTGCCTTGCAGATCCTCACCGGACAGCTCGATGAGGATCTCCGTCGACATGGCTCCGCCCTGACGGCTGGTGGAGCTGACATCGATGGCCATGTTGAATTGCACGTTCGGCGCATCCGTGGCCGCCGCAAGACCGACGACATCAATGGATGAAAAACCGCCAGCTTCGATCGGCGTGCCGTCCACGGCGCGGAAGCGGGCTTTTGCCTGGTCGTCCTCACGCCACATATAAACGCCATCACGGCGTGTCAGCGCTGCAGGAAGCATCCGGTTCAGGTGCTCGAAGTCGGTGGCGACGGTCGGCCCGCCGGTATCCTGCTCGTCGACCAGGGCGTTGATACGGATCTCATCGACCCGCCGAAACGCTTCGGCAATGCGCAGCGTGGCCACCGTAGTGGCGCCCACCATCCATTCATAACCCAGCACGATGGGCGCAGCGTCAGGGTTGTGCATGTAGGTGGCGATCTCCGGGGCGATCTCGAACACCCCGGAGGAAATACTCAGGTGCGGCACGCCGCGTTTCTGGGCGAAGCGCAGGCCAGCCAGGGCGTGATCCATATAGAAGACCACCACCGCACTGACCGGTTGATCGCCGAGGCCAAGGTCATCGGCAGCGGGATCCAGCACCACCGCCTGCGCATTGCCGATTCGCTCGGCGGCTTGTTGAGCCTTGGCCAGATCGCGACCAGCGATCAACAAGGCAAGGTCGGGATGCTGGGCACGCAGCGCCGCAGCCGTGTGGTTACCGATGGCTCCAGAGCCACCCATCAACAGAACAGGATCAATAGACATGCTGTACGTCCTCCGTTTACTGGCTTAACCTACCTTTAGTAGGAACCTGTAAATGAGCCTAGCCTCTTTAACCTACCATTGGTAGGTTTCTGTTTTGGAACCCGACGACGTGCAAAAAAACCATCACTCTGCCACTACCCCATCGAGAGGCCGGTTGTCCAAAGCCGAACGTCGACATCAGCTGCTGCAAACCGCGCGGCAGGTGGTGCGCCATGAAGGTGCCGACCGTCTGACTCTCGGCCATCTGGCCACTTGCGCCGGAGTGTCCAAGCCGGTGGTCTACGACCACTTCGGCACCCGTTCCGGCTTGTTGATCGAGCTGTACCGGTGGATCGACATCGAACGGATCAATGCCTTTCGCGAACTGATGGCGGGTACCACCCGCAGCCTGGAGGATACGGCGCAGCTGTTGTCCAGCGCCTATATCGACTGCGCATCCAACAACACTGACGAGTTCTACGCAGTAGGTGCCGCCCTGGCGGGCAGCGATGAGAAGGCCGCGGTATTCCAAGAGCTGCTCGATAACTGCGTGCAGATGTTCGTCAGCGTGCTCGAGCCCCACGCCAACCTGCCGGCTGCCGAGCTGGAGCGGCGCTGCGCCGGCTTGGTCGGCGCGGGCGAAGCGTTGGCAGGCGCGCTGGTGCGCAGCCGGTATGCCAAGGCGGAGGTGATCGCCACCTTTACCTCGCTGATTCAGGGCGCGCTGCAGCAGCCTGCCTGAGCCGCCTGGTGCGGGTGAGTTGCCAAAACGCACCGCGGCAGTCTTCAAGTACAGAACGATTCAAACCTAAAAAAGAGACCAGCAGATGATCGACTTCAATAACAAGGGCTTTTTCAAACTCAAGCAGAACGACGAATACGCCCAGCGCGTCAGCGACTTGCTGCTTGAAAACGAACAGGTCATCGACGCCTACAAATCCATGCGCGACGGCGTGGTGTTCACAGACAAGCGCATCATCGCGGTCAACGTGCAGGGTCTTACCGGCAGCAAGAAGGATTTCACCTCCCTGCCCTACAAGAACATCGTCGCCTATTCCATCGAAACGTCCGGCACCTTCGACCTTGACTCGGAACTGGAGATCTATTTCTCCTCATTGGGCAAAGTGAAGTTCGAATTCACTGGCAAGACGGCGATGGTGGAGATTTCCAAGCTGATTTCGACTCATGTTCTTGGCTGAAGCAAGCGAGCGGTAAGGGGTCGATGCCAATAAAAAAGGCGCCAATCGGTTAACGATTAGCGCCTTTTTCATTGGCGATACATTTTCAGTTATTGCCTGGGCTCAAAGAAGGCCAACGGCAATCAAGGAACATTGCCCGAGCATAGTGCACCGCTCGGGCGACGATTTACCGACTTACCAGTTGTAACTCACCTTGGCAGTGACTTCTCGGCCAGGGTTGTAGTAGTTCGCAGTACCGGAGCCAACCACGTGTTGCTCGTCCAGCAGGTTGCTGAGGTTAACCGACAGGTCAGTCCCCTTGGCGATGTTGTAGTTGAAGGCAGCGTCAAAGAGCGTGGCTGCTTCGCTCTTGCTGGTGTTAGCTGGGTCGAAGTAGTAGGAGCCAACATAACGCGCTCCCAGCCCTACGCTCATGGCGGTACCAGGCAGGTCGTAGTAGGTCCAGAGCGAAGCAGAGTGCTGCGGCGTCACCTCGAATTCGTTGCCCTTGAGGGAAGTACCGTCCCACAACGTGCCACGAACCACATCCGACTTCATATACGAATAACCGCCAACCAGACTCAGGTTCTCGGTAAGCTCCGCTTTCGCCTCCAGATCAAGACCACGCACATTTGTCTCGCCAACATTTTGCTGCTGTATACCCCCACCAGGCACGACTACCGCGATGGTGACATCTTCCTGAGTGAGGTCGTAGATCGCAGCCGAGAACAACGCATTCATCCCCATCGGGGAATACTTCACACCAACCTCGTACTGTTTGCCGCGCTTCGGCGTGGTACCAATCTCGGGTGGCGACACGGACTCCACCATGCTGACATAAGTGGAAACCTCGTCAGTAACGATATAGGTCAGCGCCCCGCGCAGGGAGGTTTCAGAGAAGCTGTCGGAGGTCTTGGTCGAACTGAGCTTGTCGGTCTCGGCAAGATCCATCGAGTCGTTACGCACGCCAGCGGTGACGATAAAGCGCTCGTAGAACGACAGATTCTGCTGCAGGAATACCGACTTGGTTGTGTAGTCCCGTTTCGTCCGAAGATAGGGGACTAGGCCTGCCGGAGCACCACTGTATACGGGATTGGCGATATCAATCGCGGAAACCCCCTGCTGATAGATGGACTCAGCGTCGGTAGACGAATCGCCATACTCCACACCCACCATGGTGCTGCTGTCGATATTCTCGAAACGGGCATCGTACTGCAGCATCAGGTTGCCGTTGACTTGGTCGGCTTCGGTATCAGTGCCGAAAACATCACGATTGCGTAGGGTCCCGGTCCCCGTACCGTTCAAATACAGGTAAGCGAAATCATCGGTAAGTTCGCTGTAGCGCAGATTGCTGCGCAGCACGAAACCATTGTCGAAATCGTGGGTGACGTTACCGCTGATGCTGGTTCGCTCGACATCATGGAAGTTGTAACCAGGTTCCCCGAAGAAATCGCTGCGGTCATATTCCCGATCCAGCGGATACCCGCCGCTATTGGGCGAACTTTTGGTTTTGAGGTGATCCAGAGTCAAGGTACCCGAGGTATAGGCTGTCGGCGCCCAGGTCAGGCCCCCCATCACGAAGCCATTGTCGTCCCGCGAGTGATCGTATTCTCGGTCGCTGTCCTGAAGCTTGCCGGTAAAACGGTAGGCAACGGTCTGGTCGGCGTTCAACGAGTCACCGACGTCGATGCCGGTTTCCTTATGGTTGAACGAACCATAAGTGGCGTAGACCTGACCGAATTTTTCGAAGCGCGGCTTCTTGGTCACGAAGTTGACCGAGCCACCCGGATCGGCGGCGCCAAACAGTGTGGAGTTGGCGCCGCGCAGGACTTCAACACGCTCGTAGGCAAATGGTTCTTCGCGCACACCACGCATCGAGCCCAGGGTCAGACCATCGCGATAGGTAGTGGCCTGAAAGCCACGAATCTTGAAATAGTCGTTGCGATCGTCCGAACCGTAGTAATCCGTGATGATACCCGGCGTGTACTGCAGGAGTTCTTCAGTCGTATTGACGCTGCGCTGCTCGATTTCCTTCTCGGTAACGACCGAAACCGAAGCCGGCGTATTGAGAATGCTGGTCGCAACCTTGCCGCCCACCCAGAGCTCCTGAGCGACCACCGTGTTGGCATCATCGCTGGCGGTCGCCTGCGTGTTGACGATGATCGGTGCAAGGCGATAGGCCTCCTCCTCACTGATAGTGGTGGCCTCCTGGGCAGTTACGCTCAGGGGAACGGCAACCAGCGGCGTGCAGAACAGGGCGGCCGTAGCGGTTCGCTGCCAGGACACGCTGGTGGGAATGGCCCTGGGTTTGCAGTGAGTCATGCTCAAGATCCTTGATTGTTGGAAGCCCCCTGCCCTGCGCGCCATTCGGCGCTGCCGCAGAGGTCAGCAGAGGTCGTACAACAATCATATTCGAAAACCTTTATCACAACGATAGTCATTAACAATAAAGTTCCCGACTGTTACATAAAAATTCGCAGTTTGGATTCCGAACACCGCCACCGCCCAATGCTCTCCACCAATTGAAGGTCTCGGATCACGCCGGTCCGAGCAAGATTCTGCACGCGAACATCACGAAGCCCGCTATAGCAGGGATTTCAGATTTACCGTTCATAGGCGGTAGACGCGGCCCCGGTGGGTGCTGAATGAGCGCCTGGTCGTCTTTCTAACCTGCCACCACCTCCCATCTCACCCGCCACCCTCACGATCGGCTGACGGAACGAAATCAAAGTGCCACTAGTCGTAAAGATTGCAGAAAACTGAAGATCGGCCGACACGATCCCATGAGAGCAGCGCGCAATCCTGCTCGATCCAGGCTGGAAAGGATAATCCGCTCGGTTACTTATCTAGTCTATTTTCAGAGCCTCGCCTGATGAACAAAACCCTGCTCGGCGTACGAGCGCTGATGTCCGTACCCAAGGACAACCCTGGCCTGGTCAAGGCGCAATACATCGCGCTGGCTCGTCAATTACCGATGATGTATTTCATCCTGCTGGTCAACACGCTGATGCTGGCAGGCACCCACTTTGCGGTCGCACCGCGCTGGCTGGTGGTGTATTGCCCGGCGATCATGACGTTGTTCGGCGTGATTCGTGCCGTGGAATGGTTCCGTACGCGCGAGCGGACGCGCAGCCCGGCGCAGATGCTGACGGCACTGAAACGCACCAACATGCTCGCACCGTTCGTGGCCGTGGCCTTCACCGCCTGGTCGCTGGCACTGTTTCCTTATGGCGATGGCTACACCCAGGCGCATGTCGCCTTCTATATGGCGATCACCGTCATCGGCTGCATCTTCTGCATGATGCACCTGCTGCCAGCCGCCCTGGCCACCACGGCAGTGGTCAACACGGCGTTCGTGGTGTTCTTTGCATCGACCAATATCATTACCTTCGTTGCCACGGCGATTGACGTGCTGCTGGTGTCCATCGCCATGCTGGTCATCCTCAAGGCACAGTACGCCGACTTCACCCGGCTGGTGAACATGCAGGCGCAAACGGCAAAACTCAGCGAGGAAAACCTCCATCTGGCCAATCAGGACAGCCTCACCGGGCTGGCCAATCGACGGCAGTTCTTTTCCCGCCTCGACACGCAATTGTCCCGTGCCTGCGAGCAACAGACTCGCCTGGCCGTGGGGCTGATCGACCTGGATGGCTTCAAGCCGGTCAACGATCTGTATGGCCATAGCGTTGGCGACCGGCTGCTCTATCAGGTTGGCCAGCGCCTGACCGGGCTGCTCGACGAGGGTGTGCACCTGGCCCGGCTCGGCGGCGACGAGTTCGCGCTGATCATCACCCAAGCCATGAGCGACGGCCAGTTGCGGGCGTTTGGCGAGAAAATCTGCGCCAGCCTGCGCGAGCCTTTCCTGCTGGTTGACATCCCCATCCAGATCAGTGGGTCACTGGGCATCGCGACCTTTCCGGACCAGGCATCCAGCCCCACCCAGGTGTACGAATACGCCGACTATGCCCTGTACCAGAGCAAGCGCCACCGCCCCGGCACGGTGTGCCTGTTCAGCGCAGCCCATCGCCAGCAGCTCAACCGCGAAGGGCTTACCGAACAGGCCCTGCGCAGGGCCGATCTGGCTACTGAGTTTCACGTGGTGTTCCAACCGATCGTGGATATTCACCGTTCGCAAACCGTCGCCTTCGAGGCACTGGCACGCTGGGAAAGCCCGGAGCTGGGTAACGTGCCGCCAGGTGAGTTCATCCCGATAGCCGAGCGCGTCGGCATGGTCAATCGCCTCACGGTGCCATTGCTGAGAGAGGCACTGGATACGGCCGCCAGTTGGCCTGCAGGTATGCGCCTGTCATTCAACCTGTCGGCCCACGACTGTGGTTCGCAGGACGCCGCCCAGCAGATCGTCGAACTGATCAAGCGCAGCCCCTTCGACCCGGCCCGTCTCGATCTCGAGATCACCGAAACCGCGGCCATCCAGGACCTGCCGCAGACCCAGCGGACGATCAGCCGGTTGCGCGAACTGGGCTGCGGCATTTCCCTCGACGACTTCGGCACCGGCTATTCCAGCCTGAGCCACATCCACGCGCTGTCGTTGACCAAACTGAAGGTGGACCGCACCTTCGTCACCGCCATCGACGTCGACCCGGCCAGCTTCAAGATCGTCAAGTCGCTGATTGCCCTATGCCAGGACATGCAGCTGGAGTGCATCGTCGAAGGCGTGGAAACCGCCAACGAACTCGGCGCCCTGAAAAAACTCGGCTGCACCTGGGCCCAGGGCTACCTGTTCGCCAAACCCATGCCTGCCTGCGACATCCGCGCCTGGCTTGAAGGCGAGAGACTGGCCAGGGCGCAGGTGGTTTGATCCGGCGACAGGACAGGCATAACCCGCGCTCATATCTCGAGCCCCATAAGCGCTACCCGGATTTGCCAGCCCCATAATGCCCAAAGCCCGCATTAAGCGGGCTTTGGGTTTTTTTGACCTGATGCCGGCTTACACCGGATGCGGAGTCACTCCCACTCGATGGTCGCGGGCGGCTTGCTCGACACGTCGTAGGTAACGCGGGAGATGCCGTCGATTTCGTTGATGATCCGGCCGCTGACGGTCTCCAGCAGCTCGTAGGGCAGGTGCGCCCAGCGCGCGGTCATGAAGTCCACGGTTTCCACGGCGCGCAGGGCGACGACCCAGGCGTAGCGACGGCCATCACCGACCACGCCCACCGAGCGTACCGGCTGGAACACCACGAAGGCCTGGCTGGTCTTGTGGTACCAGTCCGCCTTGCGCAGTTCTTCGATGAAGATGTGGTCGGCGCGGCGCAGGATGTCGGCGTATTCCTTCTTCACTTCACCGAGAATGCGCACGCCCAGGCCCGGGCCCGGGAACGGGTGGCGGTAGACCATGTCGTAGGGCAGGCCCAGTTCCAGTCCGATCTTGCGCACTTCGTCCTTGAACAGTTCGCGCAGCGGCTCGACCAGCTTGAGGTTCATTTCCTCCGGCAGGCCGCCGACGTTGTGGTGCGATTTGATCACGTGGGCCTTGCCGCTCTTGGCGCCAGCCGACTCGATCACGTCCGGGTAGATGGTGCCCTGGGCGAGGAACTGGATGTTGTCCAGCTTGCTGGCTTCGGCATCAAACACGTCGATGAAGGTGCGGCCGATGATCTTGCGCTTCTTCTCCGGGTCGGCTTCGCCAGCCAGGTTGTCGAGAAACTGCTGCTCGGCATCGGCGCGGATCACCTTGACGCCCATGTTCTCCTTGAACATGGCCATCACCTGGTCGCCTTCATGCAGGCGCAGCAGGCCGTTGTCGACGAACACGCAGGTCAGCTGGTCGCCGATCGCCTTGTGCAGCAGCGCGGCAACCACGGATGAGTCGACGCCGCCGGACAGGCCCAACAGCACGTTGGCCGAACCGACCTGCTCACGCACCTGGGCGATGGCGTCTTCGACGATGTTGGACGGAGTCCACAGGGCTTCGCAGCCGCAGATGTCCTGCACGAAACGGGTAAGGATACGACCGCCCTGCTTGGTGTGGGTCACTTCCGGGTGGAACTGCACGCCGTAGTAGCCGCGGGCGTCGTCGAACATACCGGCAATCGGGCAGCTCGGGGTGCTCGCCAGGATGTTGAACTGGCCGGGCAGCTCGGTGACCTTGTCGCCGTGGCTCATCCACACGTCCAGGCCCAGCACGCCGTCGGCGTCGACATGGTCTTCGATGCCGTCGAGCAGCTTGCTCTTGCCGACTACATCGACGCGGGCATAACCGAATTCGCGCAGGTCGGAGCCGGCGACCTTGCCGCCCAGTTGCTCGGCCATGGTCTGCATGCCGTAGCAGATACCCAGCAGCGGCACGCCGAGGTCGAATACGGCCTGGCGCGCGCGCGGGCTGTCGGCTTCATGTACCGACTCCGGGCCGCCGGCGAGGATGATGCCGCGCGGAGCGAAGGCACGAATGTCCTCTTCGGACATGTCCCAGGGGTGCAGTTCGCAGAACACGCCGATCTCGCGCACACGGCGGGCAATCAGCTGGGTGTACTGGGAACCGAAGTCGAGGATCAGGATGCGGTGAGCGTGAATGTCGAGGGCCATGACTCTGTTCTCGTCAGTGGAAGCAGAAACAACGCGGGGCTGTCGATACAGCCCCGTTCTTAATTCAGTTCAAAAATCGATTTGCCGCGTCGCGAGCGATGAGCAGGCAAGGCGGAGAGAAGCGAGAAAGCGGAGTTTGCTGGAGCAAATGAGCATTTCGAGCTTCTCTCCAACGCAGCATGCTCAAGCGCAGCAGCGTCAAATCGATTTTTCAGCCTACGCGGTAGTTCGGGGCCTCTTTAGTGATCTGCACGTCGTGGACGTGGGATTCGGCCATGCCGGCACCGGTGATGCGCACGAACTCGGGCTTGGTGCGCATCTCTTCGATGGTCGCGCAGCCGGTGTAGCCCATGGAGGCACGCAGGCCGCCCATCAGCTGATGAACGATGGAGCCCATGGCGCCCTTATAGGCCACACGGCCTTCGATGCCTTCGGGTACCAGCTTCTCGGCACCGGCGGCGGAGTCCTGGAAGTAACGATCCGAAGACCCCTGAGCCTGGGACATGGCGCCCAGCGAACCCATGCCGCGGTAGGCCTTGTAGGAACGGCCCTGGAACAGCTCGATCTCGCCCGGCGCTTCTTCGGTACCGGCCAGCATGGAGCCGATCATCACGGCAGAGGCGCCGGCGACGATGGCCTTGGACAGGTCACCGGAGAAGCGGATGCCACCATCGGCGATCAGCGGGATACCGGTGCCTTGCAGCGCAGCAGCGACGTTGGCAACGGCGGAGATTTGCGGCACGCCAACACCGGCGACGATACGGGTGGTGCAGATCGAGCCTGGGCCGATGCCGACCTTGACCGCGTCAGCGCCGGCTTCAGCCAACGCCAGCGCAGCAGCGCCGGTAGCGATGTTGCCGCCGATCACCTGGATGTCCGGGAAGTTCTGCTTGACCCAGCGCACGCGCTCGATCACACCCTTGGAGTGACCGTGGGCGGTGTCGACGATGATCACGTCGACGCCGGCATGGGCCAGTGCGGCAACGCGGTCGCCGGTATCGGCGCCAGTACCGACGGCTGCACCAACGCGCAGACGACCCTGGTCGTCCTTGCTGGCCAGCGGGTAGGCCTTGGCCTTTTCGATGTCCTTGACGGTCATCATGCCTTTGAGCGTGAATGCGTCGTCAACGATCAGCACTTTCTCGATGCGGTGCTTGTGCAGCACTTCGCGAACGGCTTCCTTGGCAGCGCCTTCCTTGACGGTGACGAGGCGCTCTTTGGGCGTCATCACTTCACGGACGGTGGCGTCCAGGCGGGTCTCGAAACGCACGTCACGGGAAGTGACGATGCCCACCAGGTCGCCATTGCTCAGCACCGGCACGCCGGAGATGTTGTTCTGGCGGGTCAGCTCGAACAGATCACGCACGGTGGCATCGGCCTCGATGGTGATCGGGTCCTTGACCACGCCGGACTCGAACTTCTTGACCTTGCGCACTTCGGCAGCCTGCTGCTCGACGGTCATGTTCTTGTGGATGATGCCAATGCCGCCTTCCTGCGCCATGGCGATGGCCAGGCGAGCTTCGGTGACGGTATCCATGGCCGCGGAAAGCAGCGGGATATTCAGCTCGATGCCGCGGGTAAGGCGAGTCTTGAGGCTCACGTCCTTCGGCAGAACGTCGGAAAAACCGGGAATAAGAAGAACGTCGTCGAAGGTAAGGGCTTCTTGACTGATACGCAGCATGGCGGGGGCTCCCAGGCGGGAAAATTGGAAGCGCGCCATTATACCGAGTCAGTCTCTGTCACTCAATGTAAAGAATGGCGGATCGACCGTTCGGCAATTAATATCAATGATTCTCAACGAGCGGGGAACCGATGGGGATTCATGCAGCCTGATCTATTTCAGGCTCAAGGAAGAGCTCCCCTCTCCCTGTAGCGCCGCACCAGCATGCTGATCAACATGCCGCAGCGTCGGTGCAGCATCGGCAACACGCTGTCTCAGGCCTGCACAAGCGCCACCGGATACCCCAGCCGTTCGGCGAACTCTTCGACGAAGGCTGGCGTAAAGCGCGCATCGGCCCAGCCGTTGAAGATGAACCCCAAGTTGGAAAAGCCGCAGGGCTGCAGGAACAGAAAGCCGTTGATGTCATCTTCGTGCCGGCATTCGGGGCAGGTGAAGTTGTCGGTGTCGCCAGGCATCCATTCATCCAGGCTCTCGAACAACGCCTCGCCGACTTCCCGGCGGCACTCGGGGCAACCCGCCTCCTCGAGAAAATCCTCGATGGGCGTGTAGATGCAGCGCCGGTAGATGACCTCAAGACCATTGACGGGCTGGCCGAACGGCAGCCGCTCGGCGGACTCGACCACCCTGCTCGCCCCCGGCGCGATGGCGTAGGCCATGCCGCTGCGCCCGCAGGTAGTGGGCAATGCCTCGACGATATCGCGCTTGGCCAGCCAGCGCAGGATCTGCTGCGCCTTGCGTTCGTGACCGGGAAAGCTGGAAATGCGCGGGACGATGATGCTTTGCGTGGCCATGCCGACTCTTCGGATATCGAAACCGCGCAGCTTAGTGGCAGCCGCCAGCCGGCCACAAGTCGACCGGGACTGACGGTTATACGCGCTTGCCGCTCAGGAGCACGCCAGGGTGCGGTCCTGACGCCGGCTGAAGTAGCGCTCGCGCAGCTTGTCGTAGGCCAGGTTGTAGCCCAGGGTATACGGCAGGAAGAACAGGATCAGGCCGATATCCAGGAAGAACGCCGCCACCAGGCTGATCGACAGCCACCACGCCGCCAGCGGTACCAGCACCAGAATCAGGCCAGCCTCGAACAGCAGCGCATGGCTGATCCGCGCCCACAGGCCACGCTCGAAGCCCATGCGTCGTTGCGCGGCATCGAACAGGATGTTGAAGATCATGTTCCAGAGCATGGCGATGGCCGAGAACATCAGGGTCAGGGCGCCCATATGCGCCAGCGACTTGCCCATCGCCCAGGCCAGTAGCGGCGCGCACACCACCACGGCGATCAGTTCGAACAGGGTGGCGTGGAATACGCGCTCCTTCATGGAGCGCCGGGCAACTATGTTTGACTGCTTCATATCAGACTCGCTAGGTGATCTGGAATGGCGCTATTCTCATCGGCAAAACTGCCAGATAGAAATTAACAGCCATCGGCTAAACCGATATGAACCTTTCACCCGAATCCTTGCAGGCCTTCGCCCAGGCGGCTGCCACCGGCTCGTTCAGTGCTGCGGCAAGGCGCCTGGGCAAAAGCCAGTCGACGATCAGCGAGGCGATTTCGCGCCTCGAAGTCGACCTCGACGTTACCCTATTCGTGCGCGGCGCCCGGCAACTGGCACTGACCGAAGCCGGCAGCAGCCTGCTGAGCCGCGTGCAGGACGTACTGGCCGCCTCGGACCGCCTCCTGCGCCAGGCCAGCCAGCTGGCGGCGGGCCTGGAGCCCAAGCTGACCCTGGTGCTTTCCGATGCCTACCAGGCCAGCCAGTACCAGGCGCGCCTGAGCGAGCTGGATGAGCGCTACCCTGATCTGGAGTTCGAGTGTTTCTTCGCCGAACACGCCGATGTGCTCGACCTGGTCGGCCAGGGTCGCGCCCACCTGGGCCTGCTTGCCGCCCAGGCCGCCTACCCGCCCGAGCTGGCCCATGCGAGCCTGGCCGATGCAGCGGACTTCGGCCTGTTCGTGGTCAAGGGCCACCCGCTCAGCCAGTTGCCTCGCGTTACCCTGGAAGACCTGGTGCACTGGCGGGTGCTGCGCCTGAGCACCGTGGCCGATCAGGGTGATGCGCTGGATGACCTGCCCGGCAGCGGCGGTCGCTGCTGGTCCGCGCCGGATTACCTGCTGTTGCTGGAAATGGCCGCCCTTGGCTTCGGCTGGGCCGCCCTGCCTCGGCAACTGGTGCAGAACCACGGCGGCGAAAACCTGCACGAACTCAAGGTCAATGGCTGGCCGAAACAAGTGCCCGTCGATGTGGTCTGGTCCCGGGTAAGGCCCCTGGGACCAGCGGCCTCATGGCTGCTGGAACGACTGTTGAGCGCATGAGGGGGACCATGAAGAGCTTCACGCCAATCGATCTCGAGCGCCGCAGTTTCACGGGACTGCGCTGCGTCTTTCTGGTGATCATGGTGCTGGCAGTTGGCGGGTCGCTGTACACCCTGGTCGCGACGGCCTTCAACCTGTGGCTGGCAGGTCTTCTGCTGCTGCCCAATAGCCTGCTGATCTATCTCAGCGTCTTCGCCAAGGATAACACCCTGCGTAACACCCACGAGACCTTGAAGATGCTTGGCGACACCTTCGGCTGAGCATGATGCCGGGCTTCTGCGAGCTGGGCTATGCTGCTCGCCCCGTCAAGGAGAAGACCATGATCACCTGCTACCTGCGCTACATCATCGACCCTTACCAGCTGGCCGAATTCGAGCACTACGCCAAATTGTGGATTCCCCTAGTGGAGAAATTCGGCGGCCAGCACCACGGCTATTTCCTACCTAGCGAAGGTGCCAACAACGTGGCCCTGGCGCTGTTCAGCTTTCCCAGCCTGGCCGCCTACGAGGACTACCGCGAGCGCTCCATGCAGGACAAAGAGTGCTTGGCCGCGTTCGCCTACGCCCAGCAGAACCGCTGCATTCTCAGCTACGAGCGCAGCTTTATGCGCCCGGTTGGCGTTGAACCCCGTTAACGATCTTCTGGTTTCTGGGCACTTGGATCCAGTGAATCGGTTGCAATAAAGCAAAAGCAGACATTGTTGTTTTACCTGTAGGAACGCGCCATGCCCGTGATTTTTTCGCGGGCATGGCCCGCTCCCACAGATACTGCGCCGGTGGCCGCTTCCCCAGTTGCAGTCATTACGGTGCATGCCCGGAAACCAGCTCTAAGCCCTACAGCTCACCGGCATAGCACACCGGTGAGCTGCCCGTGCCCCGCCGCTCCAGTTCATCCTCGAGAAAATCCTGCAGTACGCATGCGTTGTTGTGCTCCTGATCGCGGGTGGCGTACAGCAGCGTCAGCTTTCCTGCTGCGGCGCGTGCCAGCAGGCCCTGCCAATACTCCGGGCGGGCCGCCAGTTCACGGCGATAGGCCTCGCCAAAGGCCGCGAATGCCTCGGGACGGTGGGCGAATTCGCGGCGCAACTCGGTCGATGGCGCCACCTCGCGCAGCCACTCGTCATGCTGCAATCGACTCTTGCTCACGCCCCTCGGCCACAGCCGATCGACCAGCACCCGGTAGCCGTCATCATCTTCAACCGGCTGGTAAACCCGCTTGCAGCAAATCATTGCCAGGCCTCCTTGAGATTGACCCACGGCATCGGTAACGTGGCCGCTCGCCAGATGGAGAGCCCCATGCACATCAGCCGCAAATTCTTAGTGTTTACCCTGTTGCCGCTGTTCGCCAGTTGCGCGGTGTACACGGGCAAACCCGTGTCCCCCGAGAAATCCGAGACACGCCTGCAGGGCGAGCTGACCCGCGAGAACGGCCAGCTGTGGCTCAAGCCCTGCGAGGATCCACGGCGTTTTGCGATCACCGAGGGCAACACCACCATCACTCAGGATGCCAGCGAGCTGCTGGGCGACGGCCATTCCGCTCTGTTCGCCGACCTGCGTGGGGTCATGGGCTCGACCCAGGTCAGTGGTGCCGACGGCGCGATGCAGGTCGGCCGGGTATACCGCCTGCAACCCGAAGGCCACGGCTGCGACGACCCCAACTTCAAACGCACGCTGGTGCGCGCCGCCGGCCAGGAGCCGTTCTGGAGCGTCACGGTGAGCAATCAGGGCATGGTGCTCAGCGGGCCCGACCGCGCACCGCTGGCGTTGCCCTATATGGAAGAGCAGCTGCCCGAGGGGCGCATCAACCTGACCAGTGAAGCCAATGGCGAGCGCGTGGAGCTGTGGCTGGCGCCGCAGCGTTGCGTCAACAGCATGAGTGGCGCGGTCGAGCACATGACGGCCCAGCTGCGCCTCAACGGCAAGCTGATGCGCGGCTGCGCTTCGTTCGGCGGCGCGCGCAACGACTAGTTGGTGGATATGGGCATCGGCTACAGCAGGATGCCCTTGTCGCGGGCCCGCTCGTGGCACAGCTGCAACACCTGACGGCGCTCGTCATTGTCCATGCGGCTCCAGCGGGTGATCTCGTCGACATTGCGCTGGCAGCCGATGCAGATGTCTTCTTCGTCCAGCGCACAGACATGCACGCAGGGCGAGGCGACCGGGCGTTCGAGGGTCTGCATCAGTCGTCCTGCTCACTGAGTTCGGCGGCGTAGCGCTTGGCGTTCTGCACGTAATGGGCGGCGCCGGCTTCGAGCATTTTCTTCTGCTGCTCGGTAAGCTCGCGCACCACCTTGCCGGGTGAGCCGACCACCAGCGAGCCGTCTGGAATCTCCTTGCCCTCGGCGATCAGCGCATTGGCGCCGATGATGCAGTGCTTGCCGATGCGCGCACCGTTGAGCACCACGGCATTGATGCCAACCAGGCTGTAATCGCCCACCGTACAGCCATGCAGCATGGCGTTGTGGCCGACGGTCACGCCAGTGCCCAGGGTGAGCGGCGAGCCCGGGTCGGTGTGCAGCACCGCACCGTCCTGCACGTTGCTGTTCTCGCCGATATGAATCAGCTCGTTGTCGCCACGCAGCACAGCGCCGAACCAGACGCTGGCGCCCTCGTCGAGGCGCACCTTGCCGATCACCGTGGCGTTGGGGGCGATCCAGCTCTCTGGGTGCTGGTCGACGCGGGTATTGCCCAGGCGGTATTTCATGGCAGGGATCTCGCAGGCTGGTTCACGTGAGGTGAACGTAATGCTCGGGTGGACGGCGCATGTCGATACCGGCGTCATAAACCAGGTTGACCAGTTCGACCAGCATGATCGCCGTCAGCCCCCAGATCTTGTATTCGCCGTAGCGATAGCTCGGCACGTACCAGCTGTGCCCGAGGTAATCGATACGGTGGGTGACCTCGCGAGGATCGCTGCGAAAGAACTCCAGTGGCACCGAAAACACCGCAGCAATCTCGCCATCGTTGGCCTGGTAGTCGACGAAATCCGGCACCACGCCGACATAGGGCGTGACCTGGATACCGTGCCGGGAGACCAGGGTGCCCAGCGGGCCGACGATCTCCACCAGGCCTGGCGGCAGGCCGATTTCTTCCTCGGCTTCGCGCAAGGCGGTATCGATCAGGTCGCGGTCTTCCGGATCGCGGCGCCCACCTGGAAAGGCGACTTCGCCGCCATGGGTGGACAGGCCGCTGGCGCGCAGGGTAAGCACCACTTCCGGTTCGTCGCTGCGGGTGATGGGCACCAGCACCGCCGCCTCGGGAAAGCCCTCCTGGGTTTCCATGAAGCGCGGGCTGTAATCGCGTACACGTTGGAGTAGCTCGTCCAGCATGGGCATTCTCGGCATTCTTCTGCGCCGGATAATGGCACGAAAGCATGGCGCTGCCCAACCCCGGGCTGCCTGAGTCAGCCCAGCGCCATTGCCTTAGCTTTTCAGGCGATAACCAGTCTTGAAAATCCACCCAACGGTCAGGATGCAGGCGAGCAGAAAGCCCAGGATCATGCCCAGGCTGACCATCACGTTGACGTCCGACACGCCGTAGAAGCTCCAGCGAAACGCGCTGATCAGATACACCACCGGGTTGAACAGGGTCACCGTCTGCCATACCGGCGGCAGCATGCTGATCGAGTAGAAGCTGCCACCGAGAAAGGTCAGCGGCGTGACGATCAGCGCCGGGACGATCTGCAGCTTCTCCCAGCCATCGGCCCACACCCCGATGATGAAGCCGAACAGGCTGAAGGTCAGCGCCGTCAGCACCAGGAAAGCCAGCATCCAGAACGGATGGAGGATTTCGAAATCGACGAACAGCCGCGCGGTGGCGAGGATGATCAGCCCCAGCACGATGGACTTGGTGGCCGCCGCGCCGACATAGCCGAGGAGGATTTCCAGGTAGGAAATCGGCGCCGACAGCACCTCGTAGATAGTGCCCGAGTACTTGGGCATGTAGATGCCGAACGAGGCATTGGAAATGCTCTCGGTGAGCAGCGCCAGCATGATCAGCCCGGGAATGATGAAGGCGCCGTAGCTGACGCCATGCACCTGGGTCATGCTCGAACCGATGGCCGAGCCGAACACCACGAAGTACAGCGAAGTGGTGATCACCGGGGTGGCGATGCTCTGCAGCAGGGTGCGCCAGGTACGCGCCAGCTCGAACAGATAGATGGCGCGGATCGCGTAGAAATTCATGCCTGCTCCTTCACGAGACTGACGAAAATGTCCTCCAGCGAGCTCTCGCTGGACTGCAGATCCTTGAAGGCGATGCCGTGCTGGGCCAGGGCCTGCAGCAGCTCGGCGATGCCGGTGTCCTCCTGCTGGCCGTCGAAGCTGTAGACCAGCTCATGGCCGTCGTCACGCAATTGCAAGTCGTCGCGCTGCAAGGCCGGCGGCAGTTCGCTCAGTGGCTGCTGCAGGTGCAGGGTCAGCTGCTTCTTGCCGAGCTGACGCATAAGGGTGTCCTTGTCCTGCACCAGAATGATCTCGCCCTTGCGGATCACCCCGATGCGGTCGGCCATCTCCTCGGCTTCTTCGATGTAGTGGGTGGTGAGGATGATGGTCACGCCGCGCTCGCGCAGCTTGCGCACCATCTCCCACATGTTGCGGCGCAGCTCGACGTCGACACCGGCGGTCGGCTCGTCGAGAAACAGGATCTGCGGCTGATGGGACAGCGCCTTGGCGATCATCACTCGGCGCTTCATGCCGCCGGAGAGTTCGAAGATCCGCGCATCCTTCTTTTCCCATAGCGACAGGTCGCGCAGCAGCTGCTCCAGGTAGGCGTTGTCCGGCGCCTTGCCGAACAGCCCGCGGCTGAAGCGCACCGCCGCCCACACGCTCTCGAAGCCTTCGTTGAACAGTTCCTGAGGCACCAGGCCGATCTTCGAGCGGGCCGCGCGGTAGTCGCGCAGGATGTCGTGGCCAGCCACTGTAACCGAGCCGCTGCCCGGGTTGACGATGCCGCAGATGATGCTGATCAGCGTGGTCTTGCCCGCACCGTTGGGGCCGAGCAGTGCGAAGATCTCGCCCTGGTGGATGTCCAGGTCGATGGATTTGAGCGCCGGATGGCCGGACGCGTATGTCTTGTTCAATTGCTGGATGGAAATGACCGGTTGCACGATACGCCTCGATCCTGAAAACAGCTGGCCATTGTAAAGAAATGTTGCCCTGCCCGCTGAGCCGCCTGACGACTGTGACCATGGGCGATGCCAGATTGCCTGCCGTCTGCACCTGTCGCCGCGCCCACCGTGCGCAACTGGGTCACGCCACAATTCGCTGAATTCGGAACACGGGCACGACAACCGAGTCCGATACACGGCACACTGACCCACTCAACCGCGAACCCTTCACACACAAGGATCAAGCAATGGCTTTCAAACACCTGATTGGCGGCGCCGCTCTGCTGGCCCTGCTCGCCGGCTGCAGTTCGACCGACACAGCACCCACCCAGGCCTCGAAACCCGCCAACAGCAACGGCAAATGCAGCGCCGAGGCTGCACAGAACCTGCTTGGCCAGGTCGCCACCGCCGAAGTCGTCGAGAAGGCCCGCGCACAGTCCGGCGCCCGTACCGCCCGTGTGCTGTCGCCCGGTGACATGGTCACCCTGGACTACGATTCCCAGCGCCTGAACATCGACATCACCGAAGCAGAAGTGATCGAGCGCATCGCCTGCGGCTGATTCGCCACGGCACCGATCATCTGCGGCACAATCTGGCCACTTCCATCTCGCCAAGGATTGGATCTGGCCCATGCAGATCGATGAAGAACTGACCCTCAAGAAGCTGGAAATCTTTCTGGCCTTCATGCGCAGCGGCAACCTGGCCCGCGCGGCCAGCGAACTCAACACCAGCAACGTCAGCGTGCACCGCGCCATCCACTCGCTGGAGAACGCCCTGCGTTGCCCGTTATTCAAGCACGAAGGGCGCAACCTGATCCCCTTGGAAAGCGCCTACGTGCTGGAGGAAAAGGCCCGCAAGCTGGTGCAGGACGTGGTCGAAACGGTGCGCCTGACACGCGAAGCCGCGGGGTTCTCGGCCGAGCGCTTCAAGCTCGGCTCGCTGTATTCATTGACGGTGAAAACCGTACCGCAGCTGATCATGGGGCTGAAGATTCGCCGCAGCGAGCTGAATATCGACCTGATCCTGGGTTCCAACATCGACCTGATGTACAAGCTCAAGAACATGGAGCTGGACGCCATTCTGGTCGCCCTGAACGATACCGACCCGCACCCCGACTGCGAGCAGTTGCCGCTGTTTTCCGATGATATTTTCCTGGCCGTGCCGGTGGATTCGCCCTTTGCCGAGCAGGCCGAAGTGGACCTGGCCGACCTGCGCGAATCCACCTTCATCACCCTGACCCAGGGTTTTGCCACCCACCAGGACGGTGTGCGGGTATTCGAGCAGGCAGGCTTCGAACCCAACGTGGCGATGCAGGTGAACGACATCTTCACCCTGCTCAGCATGGTCAGCTCGGGCGTGGGCTATGCGCTGTTGCCGGGGCGCATCGCAGCGGTCTACGAGAACCGTGTGAAGCTGATCCCGCTACAGGCGAGGTATCACATGCAGCAGCATATCGGCGTGGTGTTCCTGAAAGCCAAGGAGCGCGACCCCAACCTGCTCGCGCTCCTAGCCGAATGCCGCATGTACAGCCTCGGGCAGACGGCGTGAGGCCGGACAATCGGCACAGGGCGATCCGCGGTCGCCTCCTGCGCCCGGCTTACATCCAGCCCGGCACCACGAACAGCAGCCAGGCCAGCAGCGGGCCGAAGGCCACCACCAGGCCGCTGTAGACCAGGAAGCGACGGAACAGGGCTTCGCGCTCGTCCTTGGCCGCCGACGCCACCACCAGGGCGCCATTGGTGGAGAACGGGCTGACGTCCACCACCGTGGAAGAAACCGCCAGCGCACAGATAACACCTGCCGCACTGAGGTGGCCCTGCATCAGAAACGGCACCGCCAGGGGGATGGTTGCACCCAGTACCGCCGCCGAAGACGCGAAGGCGGAGACGATGCCACCGACATAGCAGACCAGCAGCGCACCCAGCAGCGGAATGCCGATGGAGCTGACGCCGTGGCCGACGAAGTCGACCGCACCGGCCTTCTGCAACACGGCGACGTAGGTCACCACGCCGCTGATCAGCAGTACCGTGGACCAGCTGATGCCGTCCACTGCGCCCTTTTGCGCCGACGCCGAAATTATCGCGATGGCGACGGCGACGGTGATCGCCACCAGGCCGACGTTGAGGTCATACGCCAGTGCCGCGATGCCCAGGCCCAACAGGCCGACCAGGGTGATCAGGTGATCGCGGTTGATACGCACCTCATCCAGCGCCTGCGGATTATTGGACAGGGTGCCGCCACCGGCACTGACCACCGCCCCGTGGCCTTCGATGGCGAACTGCCGCGACGAGGCCTGCACGCCAGCGATCAACGGCTCGCTCGCCACCGCACGGCCACGACGCAGCAGGGCGATGCCGCCAAAGGCGAAGAAGCAGATGAACGCCATCAGCAGGTTGAAACCGAGACTGGTGAGAAACACGGCCATTTCCGTGACGTCCAGCCCGGCCTTCTGCACCACCTGGTTGGTAATGCCGCCGTACACGCTGATCGGCGAGAAGCCGCCCGCCTGGGCACCGTGGATCACCAACAGACCCATCATCAGCGGATTGATCTGGTATTGCTTGGCGAAACGCAGGGCGACCGGGCCGATGATCGCGACCGCCGCCGGCCCCAGGGCGCCGAACGCGGTGAGCACCGCGGTGACGATGAACATCACCCACGGAATGGCCACGATGTGGCCGCGCACGGCCTTGACCGCCCAATGCACCAGCAGGTCGATGGTGCCGTTCTTCTGGGCAATGGCGAACAGGTAGGTAATGCCAACCAGGGTCAGGAACAGATCGGCGGGAAAGCCCGCCAGGACTTCCTTGCCACCCATACCCACCCAGATGCCGCCGACGATGAATGCCAATGCAAAACCGACGGCGCCCATGTTGATGGGCAGGGCCGTGGCCACGATGAACATGATCACCAGACCGATGATCGTTGCGATTTCCGGACTCATACGCCCTCCCGAGACACCTGGTTGGTTTCATCCGATGGCGACACGCCATCCATGGGTACTGCCTGGTCTTGCGTTGCTGCGCGCCTGCTCATGCGCGCCCCCAGGTGGTGCCCATCCGCTTCATGACGGCTGGCGGCGTGCTACGGCCGTGCAGAATGAAGGTGGCGAGTGGAGTTCGTCGGTAGGTGATCATTGTTTTTATCCTCGTTGACGCATCGAAGTTATTGTTCTTGTGCTTCGGCAATCGGACGTCGTTATCGGCTCTGGCTCACCTCCTGACGCAACAGCGCCTCCAGCGTATCCAGGCGTGCGCCCTGAAAGGCGACGACCAGTGCTGGCTCGAACACACGCCGAGCCAGACCACTCAGCACGCTGCCGGGCGGCAGTTCGAGGTGCAATCGCACGCCCCGCTCGAACGCCGTTCGGAGAACGCCGGCCCAGTCCACGACCCGACACATGTTGTTGGCCAGGTCGTCGCGCAGGGCCTCGGGTTCGCTCAACAGCCGCGCGGTACTGCCGCTCAGGTAGCGCACGGCAGGACGCCGCAGTACAACCTCGGCGAACGCCTCACCCAGCCTTTCGGCCGGCTCGGCGAGCAGCGCGCAATGCGAAGGCACACTGACTGCCAAAGGCTTAACGGCTCCTGCTCCGGCGGCCCGGGCGCGCTCGCCCACCGTCTGCATCGCCGCGTGGCTACCGGCGATCACCATCTGGTTTTCGGCGTTGATGTTGGCCAGGAACACCGGTGATTGCGGGCCGTTCACCTCGGCCAGCAAGCGCTCGATACCGTTCAGGTCCAGGCCTATGATCGCCGTCATGCCGTAGCCCTGGGGATAGGCCTGCTGCATCAGCTGGCCGCGCAGGGCAACCAACCGCAGGGCATCGGCGAAACTCAGTGCATCGGCGGCGACCGCTGCGGCATAGGCGCCGATGGACAGGCCCGCTACGTAATCGGGAGACTGACCACGCGCCTTCAACAGGCGTGCACCCGCCACCCCGGCAATCAGCAGGCACAGTTGCACGGCGCGGGTGCCTTGCAACGCCTCGGCAGAATCCAGCTCGGCAAGTGGTTGGCCGAGCACTGCCTCGGCCTCCGCCAGGCACGCCTGAACGATGGGCTCAGCCGGCAAATCGTGCAGCATGCCGGGGTGCTGCGCACCCTGGCCGGGGAAGGCCCAGAGCGTGCTCATGCCGCCACCTGTTGCAGCTGCCACGGATCGCTGACCAGCAGCGGGCCGTTCTGGGTTTTCAGCAACACGCGCGGCGCCTCACCGGCCCATTCGCGCAGTGCCACGGCGCCGTGCGGGGTCTCCAGTTGCAGATCGACGCGACCCGGGGCCTCATCCAGCAATACGCACAATGTCTGCGCTTCGACACGAGAAACAGGCTGGGGCGCGCGCAGCAGCAGATCGAGATCGCTGCCCGGGTGTGCGGCGCTGATACCGCTGGCCAACTCGAAGCCGAGACTGCCGGTCACCCCCCAGCTCAGGCCAAGGTCGTCGAGACGGGGCGCCAACTGGCTCAGGGCTCGCAGCGCCGGCCAATGTGGCTGAGCGTGATTGCGCCAGCGCCCGGCCCGGGCCACCGTCTGCGGGCTGACCAGGCGGCTGATCTCGCTCAGGCGCATCCAGGCGGCATGTCGTTGTTCACGCGCGGCGCCACGGATACCCACCGCAACCCAGCCGGGCTCGGCCGGCGCTCTACGCACCACCACCGGCACATGCTCACCCAGGGCGGCGCAAGCCCAGGCTGGTGCCTCCTCGGGCAGTTGCTTGGGGCGCAGGCCCCAGAGCAGATCATGTGGACGGGGGGAGTGCATGACCGGCTCCTACCACTGCGCGCGCAGCAGCTCGCGTACTTGTGCGGAGGCCGCGCGGTTGGCGGCGCCCAGGCGGTTGCGCAGGTCACGTGGGCTGCCGGCGATATCGGCCAGGGCGCGGCCCAAGGCGGCCTGCACGCGGGTCAGGTCGGCCGCCGTCGGCTGCACGACCTGCTCAACATCGAGTACCTCGGCGAGCAGGCCGAGCGAGGCGTAGTTGTCCAGGTCGTAGGCCATGGGCGGCACCGTGGCGGCCAGCGCCTCCAGTTCGTCGACGCTGCGCAGGGTGATGCGCGCGGCGGCGGCCTTACCCATGGCATGCACCATGACGCCGGGATCGCGCAGGGCGATCAGCCGGTTGGCCTGGTAGCCGTGGGCCAGGAAGGCGCCGGACATCGCCTTGCCCACCAGCAGACCGATCACCGAGTGCCCAGCCAGGCGGGCACGGGCATAGGCGTCCACTGCACCGGCCAGCGCCTGGTGAATGCCATAGGCCTCCTCGCGGCGCCCGTAAGCCTGGCTCGGTACGTCGACGATGGCGATCAGTGCGCGCTTGGCCGCCTTGTCGCGGTCGGCCTCGATGACCTCGTCGACCGCCTTGGCGAGGCCCCAGCCTTCGAGCAGGCCGACCTCGCCATCGCGGGTACGGGGGAACGGGTTGTTCGCATCGGCGATCACCGCCAGATAACGCACCGACTGACCGGCCAGCTCGCTGTCGGCCACCCGCAGTGAGGCGGGCAGGTCATTCAACGGCTGGGCATCGCCGGCCAGAGCCTGGAACCAATGCAGGCCGCGTTGTTGCTGTGCAGTCGTCATATTCATGCTCCCTGGTAGGCGCTGCGCACGGCAGCGGCATCGGCCTGGACGGCGGTATCGACGGCGCGCAGGCGCTGCAGGAACCATGCATGGCGACGGCTGCGTTCCTGGGCCGGTTTGCCCTTGGCGAACAGGCCATGCAGTTCGCTGCGAATCGCCTCGACGTCATCGCTTACGTAGCCATCGACCAGGCCGCTGGCATGGCGTTGCTCGCCGCCGGTGAGGCTCCAGATAAAAGGGCGGTCGCGCGAGTCGTACTCATCGATACCCGCCTCCTGCTCGATCACCTGCGGGCCGTTGAGGCCCAGGCGCGCCTCGCGCGTCACCAGCAGATAGCTGCACAGTCCGGCGGCGATGGACATACCGCCGAAGCAGCCCACCGGGCCGGCGACCAGGCCGATCACCGGCTGGTATTGGCGCAGCTCGACGATGGCCGCCTGGATCTCGGCAATCGCCGCCAGGCCCAGGTTGGCTTCCTGCAGGCGTACGCCGCCGGTTTCCAGCAGCAGCACGGCGCGGGTGGGCGTGCCATTGCGGTTGTCTTCGGCGGCCAGCTCCAGGCTGCCTGCGATCTTCGCGCCGCCCACTTCGCCCAGGCTGCCGCCCTGGAAGGCACCCTCGATGGCGATCACCACGGCAGGCGCGCCATCGATCAGCCCCTTGGCCACCACCACGCCGTCATCGGCCTGGGGCACGATGCCCTGCCTGGGCAGCCAGGGCGACATCAGCCGGGCGAAGGGGTCGAGCAGCTCACGGAAGCTGCCTGCATCGAGCAGTGCGCGGGCCCGCTCGCGGGCACCGAGTTCGGTAAAGCTGCGCTGCGCCAGGAGGCGCTGGATGTTCTGCTCAACCATGGTTCAGTTCCTCCAGGCCCTGCTCCAAACGCAGGCGCACCACGCCGGGGGTGGCGCCGAAATCATGGATGGCGATATTCAGCGCCGGCAGCTGCTGCTCACGGAACATGCGTTCGAACAGCAGTTGCCAGCGTGGCGCGCTGCCGTTGACCGAGGTGACCACCTCGATGGCCAGGGTGCCGGCCTGGCCGGGTTCGAGCAGCACTTCCAGGTCGCCGGAGCCGACGCAGCCCACCAGCGCACGGCCCTTGGCCGGCTGCCCGGCGGGAAATCGAAAAGACAGGGTTTCCATTTCACAGACTCCCAAGCTGCGCCGGCAGGCCATGCTGCAGGCGGTCGAGGAACAGGGTGGCGGCGAGCAGATCGGCTGCGCCGCCAGGCGAGGCACGCAGGTGCAGCATGTCGCGCTCCAGCTCGCGCAGGCGGCGACGGCCATCGAGACTGGCGCAGCCACCGGCGGCGAGCACCGCGCGGGCGCCGCGCTGCATGCGGGTCAGCCCAGCCATGCCGGCGCGATACAGCACGCAGGTGTCGGCCAGTTGGGTCATGATTGCCAGCAGCGCATCCAGGCGCGCGTTCTGCTCCCCTGCCCCGGCAGCGCGGCTGCGTGCCAGTTGCGGCAAGGCTTGCTGGATCACTGCGGGAAAGCCCAGCTGCGCTTCCTTGCGCGCACCGTGCACGCCATACAGGCGACAGACCTGGGCGCCATGGCTGGCGCCGGTGACGGGCGCCGCGCGGTCATCGAGCAAGGCCAGGCGGGCGGCACGCAGGGCGACCTGGGCCGGTGTCAGCTCGCGGACATTCAGCGCAGCCGCGGCGCTGAGCAGCCCCAGCGCCCAGATCGCGCCGCGATGGGTGTTGACGCCGCCGGTGACGCGCAGCATCTCTTCCTCGCCTTCGCGACCGATGCGGCCCACCTCTTCACGTAGGTGCAGATCGATCTCGCCACGCTCCCGGGCGGCCTCGGCCATGGCCTTGAAACTGGGCCACAGCGCCAACGCCGAGGCATGCATCAGGCCCAGGTGCAAATCGCTGTGCGCGCCGCTGCCGCGACGATCGACCAGGCCCGGCTTGGGCGACAGGTCGGCCTCGTCGATCAGCGCGACGACGGCAAGGTCGGCCAGCCGATCCCCCAACGAGAGCTGGGCGTCTCCAAAAACTACCTGCGTTGCCATCGCTGCGTTAAGAGCAGGCTCAAAATGCTCATTTACACCTCGTAAACTGCGCTTTTTCGCCTGCTCTTGCCTTGCGCTGTCTGCCTCGTCTACGTTTTTGGAGGCACCCAGATGTGGCTGAATTGCAGTCAGTGCCTTCATCACCAGCTCCTGAACTTGGCGGGCGGGTTGTACAGGCCGCCCGACCACTCCACCAGCTCGGCGATGCTCTTGGCCGCGAGCAGCTCTCGGCTGGCATCGGTGCGGCGGATACCGAGGTCTTCGGGCAGGGCGATCAAGCCGTCGCGGCGCATGCGTGCGGTTTCTTTCGGGTCATGGCGCAAGCCGATGGCAGTGACGCCGGCGACGGCGGCGATCATCGCCTGGCGCTCCTCCAGCGAGCGCGCCTTGTAGAGGTAGGCGATGCCTTCCTCGGTCAGCAGGTGGGTGACGTCGTCGCCGTAGATCATGATCGGCGCCAGCGGCATGCCAGAGTTCTTCGCCACGTCCACGGCATCCAGACGCTCGACGAAGGTCGGCTTGCCGCCCTCCTGGAAGGTCTCGACCATCTGCACCACCAGCTTCTTGCCGCGTTCGAGCAGGGTCACCGGGCCTTCGCCGCCTGGCGTGGCCATGTCCAGCCAGGCCGGTGTGCTGTGCCGACGCCCGCGCGGATCGTGGCCCATGTTCGGCGCACCGCCAAAGCCGGCCAGGCGCCCACGGGTGACGGTCGAAGAGTGGCCATCACCATCTACTTGCAAGGTAGCGCCGATAAACAGGTCCACCGCGTACTGCCCAGCCAACTGACACATCAGGCGATTGGAACGCATCGAGCCGTCGCGACCGGTGAAGAACACGTCCGGGCGCTGGGCGATATAGCTCTCCATGCCCAGTTCGGTGCCGAAGCAGTGCACGCTTTGCACCCAGCCGGTCTCGATGGCCGGGATCAGCGTCGGATGCGGGTTGAGCGTCCAGTTGCGGCAGATCTTGCCCTTCAAGCCTAGGGACTCGCCGTAGGTGGGCAGGATCAGCTCGATAGCCGCGGTATTGAAGCCGATGCCGTGGTTGAGCGACTGCACATTGTGTCTTTCGTAGATGCCGCGGATCGCCATCATCGCCATCAGCACGTGCACCGGCTTGATATGGCGCGGGTCGCGGGTGAACAGCGGTTCGATGTAGAACGGCTTGTCGGCCACCACCACGAAGTCGACCCAGGAGGCGGGAATGTCGACCCGCGGCAGCTCGTCGACGATCTCGTTGACCTGGAAGATCACGATGCCGTCGGAAAACGCGGTGGGTTCGACCAGCGCCGGGGTGTCCTCGGTGCTCGGCCCGGTATAGATGTTGCCGTGGCGGTCGGCCTGGAAGCCGGCGACCAGCGCGACGTTGGGGATCAGGTCCACCAGCAGGCGCGAGTAGAGTTCGATATAGGTGTGGATGGCGCCGACTTCCAACAGGCCGTCCTCGAGCAACTGGCCGATGCGCAGGCTCTGTGGGCCGGCGAAGGAGAAGTCGAGCTTGCGGGCGATGCCGCGCTCGAACAGGTCGAGATGCTCGGCGCGGCTGACGCTGGGCATGATCATGTGCAGATCGTGGAGGCGACCGGGATCGACCTGGGCCAGCGAGCGGGAGAGGAAATCCGCCTGCTTCTGGTTGTTGCCTTCGAGCACCACGCGGTCACCGGGCGCGATCAAGGCTTCGAGGGCCGCGACGATCTTGTCGCCCGGCAGCACCACACCATCGGCGAGATGACGCACCTGGTCGAGGCGCCGCGCCTTTTCAGCGCGACGGCGCGACCACTGCGGCGGTGGGGATATTGTTGTTGTCATCGATGACTCCACGAGTTCCGCTGTCGTGGCATCACAGTAGAAGCGTGGCCTTGGCTCATCAATCAAGCGCCGCGCTTTATCGTTACGATCAGGTTAACGATAGAGTGGCGGTTAACCTCCCCGGTCAGACCGGGCATACTGCGCCACCGTCTTCCGCTGCCCGGCCCACCATGCGCATTCACGTCACCTTTATTGATCGCGTCGGCATTACCCAGGAGGTGCTCGCCCTGCTGGGCGGTCGCAACCTCAATCTCGACGCCGTGGAGATGGTGCCGCCCAACGTCTACATCGACGCGCCGACGCTCAGCGCCGAAGTGCTCGACGAACTGCGCGATGCACTGTTCAAGGTGCGCGGCGTGCAGGCGGTGACGGTGGTCGACATCCTGCCGGGGCAACGTCGGCGCCTGCAGCTCGACGCGCTGCTGGCGGCGATGAGCGACCCGGTGTTGGCGGTGGATGCCCATGGCCGCGTGCTGCTCGCCAACCCGGCGCTGATCGCCCTGTGTGGTCGCGAGCCCGAAGGCGTGGCGCTTGGCGAACTGTTCGCCGAGGCGGACCTGCAACAGGCCCTGCTCGACCAGCACTTCCGCTTGCCCATGCGGGAGGTGACGCTGAACGGCCAGGCGCTGCTGCTCGACGCCGCCCCCATCAGCGAATCGGCGGACATGGGCCAGTTGGCCGGCGCCCTGCTGACCCTTTACGAGCCCAGCCGCATCGGTGCGCGCCTGGCCGCCTTGCACCATGACCATGCGGAAGGGTTCGATTCACTGCTTGGCGACTCATTGCCCATCCGCACCCTCAAGGCCCGTGCGCAACGGGTGGCCACACTGGATGCGCCGCTGCTGATCCATGGCGAAACCGGCACCGGCAAGGAGCTGGTAGCACGCGCCTGTCATGCCCTGAGCCCGCGCCATGGCGCGCCTTTCCTGGCCCTGAACTGCGCGGCGCTGCCGGAGAGCCTGGCCGAAAGCGAGCTGTTCGGCTACGCCCCCGGCGCCTTCACCGGTGCCCAGCGCGGTGGCAAGCCCGGGCTGCTGGAGCTGGCCAACCAGGGCACGGTGTTTCTCGATGAAATCGGCGAGATGTCACCCTACCTGCAGGCCAAGCTGCTGCGTTTTCTCAGTGACGGCACCTTTCGCCGCGTCGGCGGCGACCGTGAAGAACGGGTCAACGTGCGCATCATCAGCGCCACGCACCGCGACCTGGAGCGCATGGTCGCCGAAGGCGAATTTCGCGAGGATCTGTTCTATCGCCTCAACGTGCTCAATCTGCAGGTTCCGCCGCTGCGCGAACGCGGCCAGGACATTCTGCTGCTGGCTAGGCATTTCATGCAGCAGGCCTGCGCGCAGATCCAGCGCACCCAGTGCCGCCTGACACCGGAAACCTATCCTGCGCTGCTTGGCAACCGCTGGCCAGGTAACGTCAGGCAACTGCAGAACGTGATCTTCAGGGCAGCGGCCATCTGCGACAGCAATCTGGTGCAGATCGACGATCTGGATATTGCCGGTACGGCCGTGGCCCAGCAACAACCGGGGGGAGAAGTGACCAGCCTGGAAATGGCTGTGTCGGCATTCGAAAAGGAGTTGTTGGAAACGCTGTACGCCAGCCATCCCTCGACTAGGCAATTGGCGGTACGCCTTCAGACGTCACACAGCGCCATCGCCACGCGGCTGCGCAAATACGGTATCAAGGCCAGCCGCTAGCTCAGCCAAGGGCGGGTGCCTCCGACCGCTGAGTCGGAAACACCCGAACCGCATCAGCGCTTACTGGCCGGAGCCACCGGCACCGCCGCCAGTGCCACCTGCACCGCCCGCACCACCGGTTCCGCCACCCATGCCGCCGCCGGTCCCAGTGCCGGTGCCAGTTCCGGTACCCGTACCGCCTGTGCCGCCGCCATTGGTGCCGGAACCAGTGCCACCCGGCATTGGGTCAGAGCCGGCTCCGGTGCCGTTGCCGGTACCCGTACCGGTGCCTGGATTGGTAGTGGTGCCATCGGTACCTGGAGCCGGCGTGCCGGGCGTCATCATGCCATTATCGGTAGGCGGAGCCCCCGGCGTGGTCGACTGCTGCGGTGTGGTGGTGCCGGGAGCAGGAGCGCTGGAGTCCGCAACGGCAGGCAGAACGGCACCGGCCAGCAGGCCGCTGAGTACGAGGGCAGGAATCTTCATCTTGTTCATTGTCGTCACCTTTCATCCAGTTGGTGTGCAAGTTCATCCGTCTTCGTCACGGAAAACGAACGCTCCCTACACCCGACTGGCCTGGGTTCAACAACGTTCGAGCATCAGGATGGACGGTCGCGTTTCTGCAACATCTCGACAAATTCGCCGATCCACGGCTCGGCATCCTGCTCGGGCGTGACGCTCTCGCTGGCATCGATACGCAGCATTGGCAGCACCTCGCGAATGCCCAGTTCGGCAAACAGTTCACGTGCCTGTTCGCCACCGGCACAATAGGTATCGCCATAGCTGGAATCGCCCAGGGCGATGACCCCGCCTGGCAACCCGCTCCAGGCTGGCAGCTGGTCGCGGATATCGTGATACAGCGGTTGCAGGTTGTCCGGCAGCTCGCCCATGCCGGTGGTCGAGGTCACCACCAGAAAGGCTTCGGCGGCAAAGGCTCGCACATCATCCAGGCTCGCGCGTGGGTTGTGCCACGCCACCAGGCCGGCCTGGTTGAGCAGCGACTCGGCGTGCCGGGCCACTTCTTCGGCAGTGCCGTAAACCGAGCCGGAGAAAATAGCGACTTTCATGGGAACTCCTTCACCTAGAACAGCGCGCCATTATGCCCGATCGTGCCCTGCGCCGTACGGCGTTACAGAGCCAGCAGGCAATCCACGCGCCTCTGGTAAACTGGTGAAAATCGACGGGGGACGCATGTGATGATCAATGCCAACTTGCTGCAACGGGTGGTCGAAGCCTCTAACGATGGCATCGTGGTCGCGGAACAAGAGGGCGAGGACCATATCCTCATTTACGCCAATCCGGCGTTCGTAGCGCTCACTGGCTATGACAGCGAGGAAATCCTCTATCAGGACTGCCGGTTCCTGCAGGGCGAGGAACATGATCAGCCGGCCGCAGCGCTGATTCGCAAGGCCATTCACCGCCGCCAGCCATGTCGCGAGGTGATTCGCAACTACCGCAAGGACGGCAGCACGTTCTGGAATGAGCTGTCCATCACGCCGGTGTTCAACGAAGCGGATCAACTGACCTATTTCATCGGCATCCAGAAGGACGTCAGTGAACATGTGGAGAATCGGCAGCGCGTGCAAGCACTGGAAGCCGAGCTGGAGCGCTTGCGCGCCGAATTGGCCGCACTGAAAAAATCTTCGTAGCGGTAACGAAGCGCCTGACGAGTTGTCACAAGGGAGCCCTCCCACTCGCACAGAAGCCGTTATGCAGGATTCGTCCCTGTTAACTCCGCTGGAAATGGAATTCATCCAGCAGCTTACGGAAAGCACCCCTGCCCCAGCCGAACCGGATCCGGTTCTGCAGGTCGATGCCGCACGCCAGACCGCCGAACTGCTTGCCAGCTGCGCCGCCAAGGAGCAGCTGACCATCGAGGCGCATATCGACAATCAGCGCCTGACCTTCACCCCCCATCTGGTTACCGATGCCCAGAACAAGCCACATCTGGAACTGGGTGTTCCGCAGATATTCGAGGAAGGCTCCTTTCACCGTTCCTGGCGCTTGCCCCTGGATCCGCCACAGCCCTTGCTGCGACGTGACGGGCAGCCAAGCAGCCTGGTCGTTCATGAATTGTCGTTGAGCGGCCTGCTCATGGCCCAGACCGCCAAGGCCTCGCCGCCGCAACGCTTCAGCCTGGGTCTGGATATCGAGGATGTCGAGCCGGTGATCCTCCAGGGCAGCCTGGTGCGTATTACCGATGACGGCTTACTGGCCTACGAACTGACGCTGGACGAAGACAGCAGCGAGCGCCTGCAAAACCACCTGTACCAGCAGCATCGCAAGCGCTATCCCCAGGCCCACAGCCTTTGATGGTGTAGCCTCTCAGGTATCCAGGCGCCCGGCGAGAAACTGCCGCAGGCGCCGCCTTATCAGCCGCCCGTCACTACCGAGGCAGGCGATGGGCGAACCCCGGAAGCAGTCTTCGAGCAGGTCGGCGCCCTCGCCGACCAGCGCGACCGGGCACTCCAGGCTAAGGGCAAGGCGTTCCAGTGCATGCTTGGTGTCCGCCGCTGGCGGCTGATTGGAAAACACCACCACCGCCAGCGGCTGCATCTTGCCGCATACCTGGGGCAACTCCTCCAGGGCCTGGCCGATGCCCAGCACATGCACGGCAGCGTCGACCGGGTTTAGCAGCAGGCCGGTCACCAATAACTCCAGCTCGCGGCAACGCCCCGGCAGGGCAACCAGCAACAACCTTCTGTCCGGCTGGTCACGCAGGTTGTGCAGCCTCTGCAACACGCGGCCACGCAAGAAGGTGTCAAAAAACAGCCATTCGCTACCGTAGCCAGGGCGCCCGTAACGCAGCAGCAGACGCTGCCAGAGCGGCATGATGATGTCCTGGAAGGTCACCGAAAGCGGGTAGCTGGAAAATACCTGGCCGTAGACCCTGTCCAGCTCGGCTTCGTCGAATGCCTGCACGGCTGCCAGCAGGCGCCCCTGCCACTGCGCCCACTCGCCGGAAGTAGCCGACTCGTAAGTGGGCGTGGCATTGGCCTGAAGAGTTTCGTTGCGGGTCAGGATCCGGCCGACCTTGCTGACCGGCACGCCGCGCTCGATCCACGCCAGGACGCTGCGTACCGTCTCGACATCCGCCGGCGAGTAGAGGCGATGACCGCTGTCGGTGCGCACCGGCTGGATGAGGCCATAGCGCCGTTCCCAGGCGCGCAGGGTCACCGGGTTCACGCCTGTCAACCGTGCCACCTCACGGATCGGGAACAAATCCTCTTCCTTGAAGGCATTGACGTTGAAAGGCGCGGAACCAACCAGATCGGACATAGAAAAAACCGTTGCAGAGGTCAGGATTTCACAAGTTTACTCCAGCTCGGCCCGCCGATGACTTTACTTGTACAAGTCCTGTACAGGCGTCAAGAGTCTGGTTTAAGTGCTTCTTCAGCAATCCAGACTGCTGCAACGGGTGCAAAGTTGAGGTGAATATTTGCCAGCCACGGGCCCCGGACGCTGCTTGCCGACGAACGGCAATTAACTCGGCGCCCTTGTATATGGCGGCACCTGGCCACTTTCCTGTGCGCCCCATCGAACATTGCTGGCTAATTTATGGGAAACAGGAATAATCCTTGCTGCAATCACGACGCGGCTCACCACCCCGACCCGCGCCATTCGCCTGACCTTACCCCGGCCAGGTGCCTAGCAGGAGATACACGATGTCTACCGAACCGGTCACCCTGATGGTGGCACGCCGCGTGGCTGCCGAGCGCTATCACGATTTCATCGCCTGGCTGCGCGAAGGCGAGCAGCTGGCTACCGACTTTCCCGGCTACTTGGGCTCCGGCGTGCTGGCGCCTCCGCCCGGCGACGATGAATTCCAGATGATCTTTCGCTTCACCGACGAGCGCACCATGGCCACCTGGGAGCATTCGGCCTCGCGACGCGCCTGGCTGGAACGTGGCAAGGGCCTGTTCGCCCAGCCTCACGAGCAGCGTGCGCTGGGCCTCGACGCCTGGTTCGGCAGCGGCCTGCGCCAGCCACCGCGCTGGAAACAAACCATCGCCATCTGGCTGGCGTTCTTTCCGGTTTCATTGTGTTTCAATCTGCTGTTCGGCGATCTGCTGGCGGACGTCCCCCTGGTCACCCGCGTACTGCTGAGCACCCTGGCACTGACGCCGCTAATGACCTACCTGTTCATCCCCCTGGTCAGCCGCCTGCTCGCCCCGTGGCTGCAGGGCAACCGGCCCGCCGGCCTGCTTCGCCGCACCAGCCCGTCCACCGGCACCTGAACGGGTAGCGCCATGGCTCGCGTAGCCATGGCGCCAGGCTTTCCCGCACTGTACGAAGGGTTGTACAGCGTGTATGGCTCCTATAACGTTGCAGGGCCAGGGCCAATGGCCTCCATCATGGCGCCTTCCCGTCCACTGTCGGCCACTTGCCCATGAGCCTCAGCAAAGCCCCGATCCTGATTACCGGCGCCAGTCAGCGCGTTGGCCTGTATTGCGCCGAGCGCCTGCTTGACGACGGCCATTCGCTGATCGTGACCTATCGCAGCGAGAAGCCAGGCCTGCAGCGCTTGCGCGAACGGGGTGCCCTGACCCTGCACGCGGACTTCACCGGCGAGGCCAGCATTCTGGCCTTTGTCGAACAGCTCAAGAGCCATACCGACAGCCTGCGCGCCATCGTGCATAACGCGTCGGCCTGGTTCGCCGAGGCGCCCGGCGAGGAAGCGGCAGCCTTTGCGCAGTTGTTCACCGTGCACATGCTGGCGCCCTACCTCATCAACCTGCACTGCGCCGAACTGCTGCAGCGCAGCGAACAGGCGGATATCGTTCATATCAGCGACGACGTGGTACGCAAGGGCTCTGCCAATCGCCCGGCCTATTGCGCCAGCAAGGCAGGCCTGGACAGCCTGACGCAGTCCTTTGCCGCACGCCTCGCGCCGGCCATCAAGGTCAACGGCATTGCCCCGGCGCTGCTGATGTTCAACGAAGACGACGACGCCCAATACCGGGCCAAGGCCCTGGACAAATCCGCCCTGGGCTTCGAACCCGGGCCCCATGTGATCTACCAGAGCCTGCGCTACCTGCTGGACACCCCCTATATCACCGGCACCAACCTGACCGTGAACGGCGGCCGCCACCTCAAGTGAGGCGCCGCGAGGACCCTGACGATGAACCCTTTACTGCCCAACCACTACCGTGAAATCCTCCTCGGCCTCGGCGAGGATCCCGAGCGCGAAGGCCTGCTCGACACCCCAAAGCGTGCCGCCAAGGCCATGCAGTACCTGTGCAACGGCTATGAGAAAAGCCTCGAGGAAGTCGTCAACGGCGCGCTGTTCAGTTCCGACAGCGACGAGATGGTGATCGTCAAGGACGTCGAGCTCTACTCGCTCTGCGAGCATCACCTGCTGCCCTTCATCGGCAAGGCGCACGTGGCCTACATTCCCACCGGCAAGGTGCTCGGTCTGTCGAAGATCGCGCGCATCGTCGACATGTACGCGCGCCGTCTGCAGATCCAGGAGAACCTCACCCGGCAGATTGCCAGTGCCATCCAGGAAGTCACCCAGGCCGCCGGCGTGGCGGTGGTGATCGAGGCCCAGCACATGTGCATGATGATGCGTGGCGTGGAAAAGCAGAATTCGGTAATGAGCACCTCGGTGATGCTCGGTGCGTTTCGCGAGTCCTACAATACCCGTCATGAATTCCTGCAACTGATCGGACGGAGCAAGTAACCCATGCCCAGACTGGAACCCGGCATGGCGCGCATCCGCGTCAAGGATCTGCGCCTGCGTACCTTCATCGGCATCAAGGAAGAAGAGATCAACAACAAGCAGGACGTGTTGATCAACCTGACCATCCTCTACCCGGCGGTCGATGCGGTACGTGATAACGACATCGACCACGCCCTCAACTACCGCACCATCACCAAGGCCATCATCGCCCACGTGGAAGGCAACCGCTTCGCGTTGCTGGAGCGCCTGACTCAGGAGATTCTCGACCTGGTGATGACCCACGAGGCCGTGCGCTACGCCGAAGTGGAGGTCGACAAGCCCCACGCCCTGCGCTTCGCCGAGTCGGTGTCGATCACCCTCGCCGGCCACCGCTGAGCCATCGGCCGCCTGGTTGCCGAGCGGCCTGCCGGCTTCTATCATCGCGCCATCCCTCCCGGAGAGAGCATCGCCATGAATGACCAACAACGTCTCGAACTGGAAGCCGCCGCCTTTCGCCGCCTGGTTCAACACCTGCGCGAACGCCCGGACGTGCAGAACATCGACCTGATGAACCTGGCCGGTTTCTGCCGCAACTGCCTGTCCAAATGGTACAAGGCCGCGGCCGATGACCTGGATGTCGCCGTGACGCCGGACCAGGCCCGCGAAGAGGTCTACGGCATGCCCTACGCCGAGTGGAAGGCCAAGTACCAGACCGAAGCCAGCCCCGAGCAACAGGCTGCCTTCAACGCCAAGAACCCGAAAGGATCCGCATGAGCCACCTGAACGACTTCCGCGCCCGCCTCGCGGCCGAGCATTTCGCCTTTGCCGAAACCCTGGCCTTTGTCGCCGAGCACTACGACTACCAGCCCGGCGCCTTTCGCAACGGTGAGGTGGAGAACGCAGCCGGCCAGAACGAAGGCTCGTGCAAGACTCTGGGCCTGGCCCTGCTCGAAGGCCTGAGCGATCAGGAAGCCCTGCTGTGCTTCGGCGAACACTACCGCAGCGTGCTGGCCACGCCCGAAGGCAGTGACCACGGCAATATCCGCGCCCTGATGAAAACCGGCCTGGCTGGCGTCAAGTTCGACCAGCAGCCGCTGACCCGCAAACCCTGACGCCCTCCCCTCGCCCGCCAGGCGCACGCTTGGCGGGTGCATACCTGGCGGGAGCATTCCCCGCCGAGACTCATCACGCCCACAACTCATCGCCCCTGCCGGCCATACAGCCAGAGCGGTGAAAGGACGAGGCTCGGATGAAGAAAACCGAATCGTGATCGCCCAGCGCAGTCCCGGCGAACACGGGGCTGCGTGGTGAGCGGGATGCCAGCGCTTACAGCAGCTTGCGATCCTTGCCAGCGGCAATGCGCAGGCGCAGGGCGTTGAGCTTGATAAAGCCCGCCGCATCGGCCTGGTTGTAGGCGCCGCCGTCTTCTTCGAAGGTGGCGATATTGGCATCGAACAGCGAGTCGTCGGACTTGCGGCCGGTGACGATGACGTTGCCCTTGTACAGCTTCAGGCGTACCACGCCGTTCACGCTGGTCTGGGAGGCGTCGATCATCTGTTGCAGCATCAGGCGCTCCGGGCTCCACCAGAAACCGTTGTAGATCAGGCTGGCGTACTTGGGCATCAGCTCGTCTTTGAGGTGAGCGACTTCACGATCCAGGGTGATCGACTCGATGGCGCGGTGCGCCTTGAGCATGATGGTACCGCCGGGGGTTTCGTAGCAGCCGCGGGACTTCATGCCGACGAAACGGTTCTCGACGATATCCAGACGACCGATGCCGTTCTCGCCGCCGATGCGGTTCAGTTCGGCCAGCACGGTGGCGGGGCTCATGTCCTTGCCGTCGATGGCGACGATGTCACCGTTGCGGTAGGTCAGCTCGATGTAGGTCGGGGTATCCGGCGCCGCTTCCGGCGACTTGGTCCAACGCCACATGTCTTCTTCGTGCTCGGTCCAGGTGTCTTCCAGCACGCCGCCTTCATAGGAGATGTGCAGCAGGTTGGCATCCATGGAGTACGGCGACTTCTTCTTGCCGTGACGCTCGATCGGGATGGCGTGCTTCTCGGCATAGTCCATCAGCTTCTCGCGCGACAGCAGGTCCCACTCGCGCCACGGGGCAATGACTTTCACGCCTGGCTTGAGCGCGTAGGCACCCAGCTCGAAACGCACCTGGTCGTTACCCTTGCCGGTGGCACCGTGGGAGATGGCATCGGCGCCGGTCTCGTTGGCGATTTCGATCAGGCGCTTGGCGATCAGCGGACGGGCGATGGAAGTACCCAGCAGGTACTCGCCTTCATAGACGGTGTTGGCGCGGAACATCGGGAACACGAAATCACGCACGAACTCTTCGCGCAGGTCGTCGATGTAGATTTCCTTGACGCCCATGGCCTGGGCCTTGGCGCGGGCCGGCTCGACCTCTTCGCCCTGGCCGAGATCGGCGGTGAAGGTCACCACTTCACAGTTATAGGTATCTTGCAGCCACTTGAGGATCACCGAGGTGTCCAGGCCACCGGAATAGGCCAGAACCACCTTTTTGACGTCCGCCATGCCATCCACTCCACGGGTTGTTCGAAAAGCCCGTGATTCTACTGCCCATGAGCCACGATTTACAGGGGTGCGACAGGTGATGGCGTCAAGGCGACAGGATCAGGAGGTGGCAGCGGGTGTTGCCGGTACCGCTGGCGCGGCGGGTGCGGCCTGTTCGGTCGGTTGCACGGGCGCTTCCGGCACTTTGTCCAGGCGCACCGACACCCGACGGTTCTTGTCACGATTGGCGGCGCTGATGTTGGGCGCCAGCGGATAACGCTCACCATGGAAACGCATGATGATGCGCTCATCGGGCACGCCCTGGGCCTTGAGGTAGTCCATCACCGCCAGCGCACGGCGGCGCGACAGGTCGCGGTTGGTCAGGCGATTGCCGCTGTTGTCGGAATGCCCGTCGAGCTCGATGCGGTTGACCGTGGGGTCGGCCTTCATGAAGTCGAGGATGATCTCCAGCCTGGCCTTGGCCATGGCATCGAGTTCGGTGCCCCCCCCGGGAAAACCGATATTGGATTGGCGCACCTGATCGAAATTGACCGGCAACAGCTTGGCGGTGCACTTCAGGTAATCGTCGTAGGCCTTGCGAAAGCGCACCGGCAGCAGGCGCACCTCGAGGCTTTCGCTGCCCAGGGAGGTGCGGTGGCGCACCAGTGGGCTGCGCCCCTCGAGCAAGCCGGTAAGCAGGCGCCCGGCCTGCTCCTGGCTGCTGTTGAACGGCACCTCGCCACTGCCGACGCTCACCGCACCGAGGTTGATATCACCGCGCCCCGGCTGCCAGGGCGCAGCGGCCGCCAGCAAGGTGGCCGAGCCGTTGCCCAGCCAGTGTTCGCGGGCCTGCAGGCGAAAGGTCGCCTGTTCGCCTGCCCGGCGCACGAATTCCCCGGCGCCGAAATCGGTGATCGGCTGGCTCAGGCGGCATTCGAACTTGTCGCCGGCCACCTGCCATTCGACCTTTTCCAGGCGCGTCTGGAAGCTGATCGCGGCAGCGGGCAGGCTCGCGCCAGCACTGAGGATCAATCCGATGAGAAGGAAAAGGGGCTGACGCACAGCGAGCTCCGGGCAAATGCAAGGTACCCTTCTGGTATCGGTGGCGACCGGGAAAACTTGAGTGCGCCGCCCGCCTATCTGCGGCGTGCCCCCGCCGCCCTTTTCCGGTAGCATTCCGGGCATGTTTCGCCCCCGCCTGGAAGCCTCAATGACCGACCGCATCACCCTGCTGCGTCCCGACGACTGGCACATTCACCTGCGCGACGGCGCCGTACTGCCCCACACCGTAGGCGATGTCGCCCGCACCTTCGCCCGCGCGATCATCATGCCCAACCTGGTTCCTCCGGTGCGCAACGCCGCCGAGGCAGGCGACTATCGCCAACGCATTCTTGCCGCCCGTCCAGCCGGCAGCCAGTTCCAGCCGCTGATGGTGCTCTACCTCACCGACCGCACCACGGGCGACGACATCCGCGCCGCCAAGGCCAGCGGCTATGTCTACGCAGCGAAGATGTACCCGGCGGGTGCGACCACCAATTCCGATTCGGGCGTCACCAGCCTGGACAACATCACCGGCGCGCTGGAGGCCCTTGCAGAGACAGGCCTGCCGCTGCTGGTACACGGTGAAGTGACCCGTTCGGAAATCGATGTGTTCGACCGTGAGAAAGCCTTTATCGACGAGCACCTGTGCCGCGTCGTCGAGCGCTTCCCGACGCTCAAGGTGGTGTTCGAGCACATCACCACCGCCGATGCCGCGCAGTTCGTCAAGGAGGCACCAGACAACGTCGGCGCCACGATTACCGCCCAGCACCTGCTCTACAACCGCAACCACATGCTGGTCGGCGGTATTCGCCCGCACTTCTATTGCCTGCCGATCCTCAAGCGCAACACCCACCAGCAGGCGCTGCTCGATGCCGCCACCAGCGGCAACCCGAAGTTCTTCCTGGGTACCGACTCGGCGCCACACGCCAGGCATGCCAAGGAAAACGCCTGTGGTTGCGCCGGCTGCTACACCGCCTATGCCGCTATCGAGTTGTACGCCGAGGCTTTCGAAGACCGTGGTGCACTGGACAAGCTGGAAGGCTTCGCCAGCCACTTCGGCGCCGACTTCTACGGCCTGCCACGCAATACCGACAGCATCACCCTGGTGCGCGAAGCCTGGGTTGCTCCGGCGAGCCTGCCGTTCGGTGAGCAGACGGTAATTCCCCTGCGCGCTGGTGAAAGCCTGCGCTGGCGCTTGCTGGAGGCGGGTCAATGAGCGAAGAACAGTACGAAGACGACCTCGAGCAGCCGAGCAGCGGCGGTGCGCGCCACCCCATGGCGGCACGCTTTCGCGGCTACCTGCCGGTGGTCGTGGATGTCGAGACCGGCGGTTTCAACAGTGCCACCGATGCCCTGCTGGAAATCGCCGCCACCACCATCGGCATGGACGAAGGTGGCTTCCTGTATCCCGACCACACCCATTTCTTCCGGGTCGAACCCTTCGAGGGTGCCAATATCGAACAGGCGGCGCTGGATTTCACCGGCATCAAGCTCGACCATCCGCTGCGCATGGCAGTGAGCGAAGAGCATGCGCTGACTGAAATCTTCCGTGGCCTGCGCAAATCCCTGAAGGCCAATGGCTGCAAACGCGCGATTCTGGTCGGCCACAACAGCAGTTTCGACCTGGGCTTCCTCAACGCCGCGGTCGCGCGTTGCGACCTCAAGCGCAATCCCTTCCACCCCTTTTCCAGTTTCGACACCGCCAGCCTCGCCGGCCTTGCCTACGGGCAGACCGTGCTGGCCAAAGCCTGCCAGGCCGCCGGCATCGAGTTCGATGGCCGTGAAGCCCATTCCGCCCGCTACGACACCGAGAAGACTGCCGAGCTGTTCTGCGGCATCGTCAATCGCTGGAAGGAAATGGGCGGCTGGGAAGACTTCGACGAGTGAATGCCATGAAAAAATACCAGATCTTCATCGATGGGCAGGCCGGCACCACCGGCCTGCAGATCCGTCAGCGCCTGGCCAACCACCCGCAGATCGAGGTGGTCACCATCGACCACGACAAGCGTCGCGACGTGCAGGCCAAGCTCGAACTGATGCGCTCGGTCGACGTCACCGTGCTGTGCCTGCCGGACGACGCCGCCAAGGAAACGGCTGCCCAGGCCCGTGAAGTCGGCTGCCGGGTGCTGGACGCCAGTTCCGCGCACCGTACCGCCAGTGACTGGGTGTTCGGCATGGCTGAACTGGCCAAGGGCCAGCGCGAAGCCATCGCCAAGGCCGCTGCGGTGAGCAACCCGGGCTGCTATGCCACGGGGGCCATCCTGCTGCTGCGCCCGCTGATCGATGCCGGGCTGCTGGCTGCCGATCGCGAGCTGTGCATCAACGCCATCTCCGGCTACACCGGCGGCGGCACCAAGATGGTCGAACGCTATGAAGGCGAAGGCGCGCCAATCTACGCCGCCTACGGCATGGGCTTCGATCACAAGCACATCCCGGAAATTCAGCACTGGAGCGGTTTGAACGCGCGCCCGATCTTCCAGCCGGCGGTCGGCAGCTACGACCAGGGCATGCTGGTGATGATCCCGCTGCAAGGCAGCAATGGCAGCGAGCTGCACAAAGCCCTGAGCGCCTATTACCAGGGTGAACAGTTCGTGCAGGTGCAGCCTTACAACGAGATCGCCGCCGACACTGCCCCGTTCATCACGCCCCACGGCCTGAGCGGCAGCAACCGTGCAGAACTGCAGGTCTTCGGCGCCAGCAGCGGCAACCAGGCCTTGCTGGTGGCCAAGCTCGACAACCTGGGCAAGGGGGCATCAGGGGCTGCCGTGCAGAACCTGAACATCATGCTCGGCCTGGAAGAAGGACTCTGCACGCAAATTGCGTGAGCCCTACCCCCACCTACAAAAACCGGCTCGTGAGCCGGTTTTTTTGTGGCCCATTATCTGGGCTGCGAACCGATGATGGCGCCGAATTGCCGCTCATCGAAAGTTGAGAAATTATGCTAATCAGGAGCCGGTTTATCTTTGACACGCATTCTCATTAACATTAGTATCTTTTGCCATCAGTCTCAGCCATGCGACGGGCCAAGCCTATGTACGTCTGCCTTTGCGAAGGTGTCACCGACGGTCAGATCCGCGAAGCGATCTATGAAGGTTGCTGCAGCTACCGTGAAGTGCGTGAAACGCTGGGCGTTGCCAGCCAGTGCGGCAAATGCGCGTGCCTGGCCAAGCAGGTGGTGCGGGAAACCCTGGGCGAAGTGCAGCAAAGTCAGGTAGCCATGGCCTACCCAGGAAATTTTGTTGCGGCTTGAAGCGTGCTGTTTTCGAAGAACCGGATCTCGTATCCGGTTTTTTTATGCTCAGAATTCAATGAGTTAGCGCCAAGACGCATAACTTAAACACTCTCATTTATATTTATTTTCACTTATATTTCAATAACTTACGTTTGACAGTCGTATTTTGCAAGCCCAGAATTCGCCATCGGTTACTTAATTCCAGGCAGGACGGGCTTCATCATGAAAGGCGACAAGACAGTAATTCAGCACTTGAACAAGATCCTCGGCAACGAGCTGGTCGCGATCAACCAGTACTTTCTGCACGCCCGCATGTATGAAGACTGGGGCCTGACCAAGCTGGGCAAGCATGAGTACCACGAGTCCATCGACGAGATGAAACACGCGGACAAGCTCATCAAGCGCATCCTGTTCTTGGAGGGTCTGCCAAACCTGCAGGACCTGGGCAAGATCCTGATCGGCGAGAACACCCAGGAAATGCTCGAGTGCGACCTGCGCATCGAGCACAAGGCCCATATCGACCTGAAAGCGGCCATCGCGTATTGCGAGACGGTGGGCGACTACGCCAGCCGTGAACTGCTCGAAGACATCCTTGAGTCCGAGGAAGAACATATCGACTGGCTGGAAACCCAGCTCAGCCTGATCAAGGCTGTTGGGCTGCAGAACTACCTGCAGTCGCAGATGGACGAATAAGCGTCAACTGCAACGAAAACGGGAGCCAAGGCTCCCGTTTTTTTATGCCTTTGATCTGGGCAAAAAAAATCGAAGCGCTTAAATACGCTCCGATTCTCTACTACCTCAAGGAGCTTGCGAGCTAGAGCCATGCAAGGCGAAAGTAAGCGAAAAAGCGGAATGTACTGTTGTACATGAGCATTTTGAGCTTTCTTTCAACGCAGCAGGGCCGACGCGCAGCTGCTCAACAGATCACTTCTCGACGAAGGCGCGCTCGATCAGATAATCACCCGGTTCGCGCATGCGCGGCGAAATCTTCAGGCCGAAGCTGTCGAGCACTTCGCTGGTTTCGTCGAGCATGCTCGGGCTGCCGCAGATCATCGCGCGGTCGTCCTGCGGGTTGATCGGCGGCAGGCCGATATCGGCAAACAGCTTGCCGCTGCGCATCAGGTCGGTCAGGCGGCCTTGGTTCTCGAACGGCTCGCGGGTCACGGTGGGGTAATAGATCAGCTTTTCCTTGAGCGCGTCGCCAAAGAACTCGTTCTGCGGCAGGTGCTCGGTAATGAACTCGCGGTAGGCCACTTCGTTGACGTAGCGCACACCGTGAACCAGGATCACCTTCTCGAAACGCTCGTAGGTTTCCGGGTCCTGGATGACGCTCATGAACGGCGCCAGGCCGGTACCGGTGCTGAGCAGGTACAGGTGCTTGCCGGGGTTGAGGTCGTCGAGCACCAGCGTGCCGGTGGGCTTCTTGCTGATGATCACCTCGTCGCCTTCCTTGAGGTGTTGCAGTTGCGAGGTCAGCGGGCCATCGGGCACCTTGATACTGAAAAACTCCAGATGCTCTTCCCAGTTCGGGCTGGCAATGGAATAGGCACGCATGAGCGGACGGCCATTTTCTTGCTGCAGGCCGATCATCACGAACTGGCCATTCTCAAAGCGCAGGCCCGGGTCGCGGGTGCACTTGAAGCTGAACAGCGTGTCATTCCAGTGGTGAACACTCAGAACGCGTTCGTGGTTCATGTTGCTCATGTATGGGGGCTCCTGAAAACGTCGGGCACGCTGATTCTTAAGCGCAATTGCGCGGCATTCTAATCGCGGCCAGAATATCTGTTAAATGAATTATCAAGATATGGGTTATCGGTTATATAGATATGCGATTTACGCTTCGTCAACTCCAGGTATTCGTCGCCGTCGCCCAGCAGGAAAGCGTTTCCAAGGCCGCGACGCTGCTCGCCCTGTCGCAATCGGCGGCCAGCACCTCGATCACCGAGCTGGAGCGGCAATCGAGCTGCCAACTGTTCGATCGTGCCGGCAAACGCCTGAGCCTCAATGCCCTGGGGCGCCAGCTGCTGCCGCAAGCGGTCGCCCTGCTCGACCAGGCCAAGGAAATCGAAGACCTTCTGAACGGCAAATCGGGATTCGGTTCACTTGCGGTCGGCGCCACCCTGACCATTGGCAACTACCTGGCCACCCTGCTGATCGGCGGGTTCATGAAGGTCCACCCGGAAAGCCAGGTGAAACTGCACGTGCAGAACACCGCACATATCGTGCAGCAGGTGGCTCACTACGAAATTGACCTGGGTCTAATCGAGGGCGACTGCAATCACCCCGACATCGAGGTGCAGAGCTGGGTCGAGGATGAGCTGGTGGTGTTCTGCGCGCCCCACCACCCGCTGGCACGGCGCGGCCATGCAGGCATTCGCGAGTTGAGCGGCGAGGACTGGATCCTTCGCGAACAGGGCTCCGGCACACGCCTGACCTTCGACCAGGCCATGCGCCACCATTCCGACGCCCTCAACGTGCGCCTCGAACTCGAACACACCGAGGCGATCAAGCGGGCCGTCGAGTCCGGCCTGGGCATCAGCTGCATTTCACGCTTGGCGCTACGCGATGCCTTTCGCCGCGGCAGCCTGGTGCCGGTGGAAACCCCCGACCTGGATCTGCGCCGCCAGTTCTATTTCATCTGGCATCGACAGAAGTACCAGACTGCGGCGATGCGCGAGTTCCTCGACATGTGCCGGGCACTGACCGCCGGCATCCGCCGCAGCGACGAGATCGTGCTACCCCAGGTGCGCTAGGGCTGCTGACCCTAGCCCAGCAGGATGATCGCCCAGACGCTGCCGATCAGCGTCAGCGACACCAGTTGCGCAGCGCTGCCCATATCCTTGGCGGTCTTGGACAGCGGATGCAGGTCCAGGGAAATGCGATCGATCGCCGCCTCGACAGCGGAATTCAGAAGCTCGACGATCAGCGCCAGCAGGCACGCGGCAACCATTAGCGCCCGTTCGCCACGGCTGACATCGAGCAGCAGCGCGATGGGAATCAGCACGACGTTGAGCAGTACCAGCTGACGAAATGCCGCTTCGCCAGTGAAGGCGGCGCGCAGACCATCGAGCGAATAGCCTGCGGCATTGAGAATACGCTTTAGACCGGTTTGTCCTTTGAACGGCGACATGGGCAATGGGCTATGACAGGGAAAGGCGCGCAGGGTACGCCAGCGCACCGTGAAAATCCCGTAAAATCCACGCCATCAGGCAGCCGGCACCGACTCCAGCTGCTGCAACAGCAGCGCCGCCTGGGTTCGGGTGCGCACACCCAGCTTGCGGAAGATGGCCGTAACATGGGCTTTTACCGTGGCTTCGGAGACGCTCAGCTCATAGGCGATCTGCTTGTTCAGCAGGCCTTCGCAGACCATGGTCAGCACACGGAATTGCTGGGGCGTCAGGCTGGCCAGGCCTGCACTGGCGGCCCTGGCTTCGGATGACAGGCTGGCGGCTTCCTCGCCCTGTGGGGGCCACCACACCTCGCCCTCCAGCACCTGGCGCACGGCCTGCTGGATCACTTCCAGCGAACTGGACTTGGGAATGAAGCCACTGGCGCCGAACTCACGGGCGCGTACCACCACGGCAGACTCCTCCTGGGCGGAGATCATCACCACCGGAATCTGCGGGTATTGCCCGCGCAGCAACACCAGCCCCGAGAAGCCGTAGGCGCCTGGCATGTTCAGGTCGAGCAGGACCAGATCCCAGTCGGTCTTCTCGGCCAGCCGTGCTTCCAGCTCGGCGATGCTGGCCACTTCCACCAGCCGCACGCCCGCACCAAGGCCCATGGTCAGGGCCTGCTGCAGCGCACTGCGAAACAAGGGGTGATCATCGGCTATCAGGATTTCATAAGCGACCATGGCAGATCCTGTTCTTTTTATAGGCAGGCCGTGCTGCAGGCTCCATCTGCCTGACAGCGTAGCGTACGGCGCCCACCAGCATGCCCAGCCCGGGCGGGGTGGTCAAGCGCGGCGCTTTGCGGCAAAGTCTGCGCCCTTCTGCAGGGAGCCCACCAGCAATGCCCAATCATGCGCTGCGCGCCGATCTACTGATGCTGATTACCGCGATGATCTGGGGTTCGTCGTTCGTCGCCCAGCGCCTGGGCATGGAAGCCATCGGCCCATTTCTCTACAGTGGTCTGCGCTTTGCCCTGGCGGTAATCGTGCTATTGCCGCTGATCGTGCTGCTGCGCCGCCGCCGTGCAAAACCGGCCTCGCCCATCAGCCGACCGCTGCTGCTTGGCGGCGGCCTGCTGGGTGCGGTACTGGCACTGGGCATCAACCTGCAGCAGGTCGGCCTGTTGTTCACCAGCGTCACCAATTCGGGCTTCATCACCGGCCTCTATGTGATCGTGGTGCCCCTGCTCGGCCTGCTGCTGGGCCACAAGACCGGCCTGGGCATCTGGCTGGGCGCCTCGCTGGCGGTAGTCGGCATGTTTTTGCTCAGCGTTGGCGAGGGCTTCCATGTCGCCTCGGGCGATCTGCTGCAACTGGCCGGCGCCTTCGTATGGGGCATCCATGTGCTGCTGGTAGGTGTGTTCGCCGCCCGCCACGACGCCCTGGTACTGGCCTTGGTGCAGTTCATTACCTGCGCGCTGATCAGCCTGGCCCTGGCACTGGGCTTCGAGCACCTGCCCGGCGCTGAGATCGCCGAGGCGCTGCCTGCAATCCTCTATGGCGGGATCTTTGGCGTGGCGGTGGGTTTCACCCTGCAGGTCGTCGCCCAGAAACATGCCATCGCCTCCCACGCGGCGATCATCCTGTCTCTGGAAGCCGTGTTTGCCGCCATTGCCGGTGCCCTGCTGCTGGGCGAATCGCTGTCCTCGCGCGGCTACCTCGGTTGCGCGCTGATGTTCGCCGGCATGCTGCTCGCCCAGCTGTGGCCAAAACCTGCGGCGCTTACAGGAAGGGCTTGAGGCGCTCGTGCAAGGCATCGCCAAGATCAACCGCGTGCGGTGCCTTGGAGGCCAGATAGTGCTGGCTGAAAACATCCAGGTAGGCATTGAGCGCATCCGCAGCGCTCTCGTCTCCCGCCAGCTCCAGGCACAACGCCGCGACCTCGGCGGTGCACAGGTGATCATCGCGCTTGGAGCGACGCAGCCGGTAGCGCGACAGCGCCTCGGGTTGCAGGCTGAGTACCGGTAGGCCGTCCAGGTAAGGGCTTTTGCGAAACATCTTGCGCGCCTGGGTCCAGGTAGCATCGAGCAGGATGAACAATGGCCGCTTGCCCGCTGGCACCTCGACACGGCTCACCACACGCTCGGGCTCGGCATATTCGCCGGGAAACACCAGATAGGGTTGCCATTGATCATCCTCGAGCAAAGCCGGCAGTGCGGAATCGACTTCGGTGCGCGACCAGCCAAAGGCCGAGGTATCCGCTACCACGTCGGCAATCAGCCAGCCGGTATTGCTCGGCTTCAACGCCTCGACGTCGTGCATCACCAGACAAACGCCGGAGCGGGCCGAAACCTGAGGTTTCCACGCACACAGGCAATGGCTGGCCGCCAGGCGGCAGTCGGGGCAACGGGCCGCCCGCGAGCCACGGGCCAGGAAGGGTTTGACACTACGCGCCAGGCGCGCGGCGCGCAGGGCGTGGACGGCGTGACTCATGGGCGCACGCTCGGTTTACTCGAGATCGCGCAGTTGAAAGCAAGGCAAAGCATGGCTGGCGGACCGCCTGACAAGAGGGGCGCGTAGTCTACCAAGGGCAGGCCGCCCGGTGCCGCTCAATACATGCGCCGCACCTACAACAAGCTTGGTAACATCGATCATCGGTTGTCGACTTGATTCGCCATACGAACATAACCAGAACAGCTCGGTCTATTACCGCTCACTGCCTTCAGGAGTCTGCCCATGCAGCGTATCGCCCTATCCGTTCTACTCGCCAGCCTGCTCCTGCCAGCCGCCCACGCCGCGTCGCTGAAGGATTACGAGCTCACCAAAACCCTTGAAAAAGTGGCCAAGGAAAGCAGCGCCGGCACCCCACGAGCCATCAACGAGGACATTCTCGACCGCGGCTACAGCGTCGAAGGCAACGAATTGATCAACCACCTCAGCGTGCGCCCTGCGCACGCTTCGCAGATGCGCGGCAATCCCGATACGGTCCGTGCGCAACTGGCCAACAGCGTGTGCAGCAACCCCGGGTTTCGCAAGCTGCTGGCCAGCGGCGCGGTGCTGCGCTATGAGTTCAGCGAGATCCAGAGCAACCGCCCCATTACCACCGAGCGATTCAACAAGATCGACTGCCGTCTGTAAGCCATGCACCCAGAGTAGAACGCAGGGCATCGAGGGATAAGGAGTAGCGCGATGGACGATCACGCGAACGGCGACCTGCCCGCAAGTGGCGATGCGCTGGCAACCGAGCTGGACGCCCTGGCAACGCGGATAACGCCAGCCGGTAGCGCCAATGGCGCCTTGTACCGGGAAATGCTCGCCACCGTCGCACGCATGGCCCAGGCCGACCGCAACCGCTGGGACGCCAAGATCATGCTGCAGACCCTGCGTGAGCTCGAGCGCGCTTTCGCCATGCTGGAGCGCTTTCGCCAGCGCCGCAAGGTCACGGTGTTCGGCTCGGCGCGCACCCAACCCGGTCATCCGGTATATGCCCTGGCGCGGGAGCTGGGCAAGACCCTGGCCCGTCATGACCTGATGGTGATCACCGGCGCCGGTGGCGGCATCATGGCCGCCGCCCACGAGGGTGCAGGGCGCGACAACAGCCTGGGCTTCAACATCACCCTGCCCTTCGAGCAATCCGCCAATGCGGTCATGAAAGGCAGCGACAACCTGCTGTCCTTCCATTTCTTCTTTCTGCGCAAGCTGTTCTTCGTCAAGGAAGCCGACGCCCTGGTGCTCTGCCCCGGTGGCTTCGGCACCCTGGATGAAGCTTTGGAAGTGATCACCCTGATCCAGACCGGCAAGAGCCCGCTGGTGCCGGTGATCCTGCTCGACGAGCCGGATGGCACCTTCTGGCAGGGCTTGCTCGATTACATCCAGCAAAACCTGGACAGCAACGGCTATATCCTCTCCAGCGACCTTAACCTGATGCGCCTGGTGCACGACGCCGAGTCGGCCGCCCAGGAAATCGACCGTTTCTACGCCAATTATCATTCCAGCCGCTGGTTGAAGGATCAGTTCGTGGTGCGTATGCGCCATGCCCTGAGCGAAGCGGCACTGGCCCAGTTGAATCTGCAGTTCAGCGACCTGTGCAAGCACGGCGACATCCAGCAACAGCAAACCGGCGATGAACGCCTCGATGGTCCCGACCTGTGCAGATTGCCAAGGCTGCTGTTCGCCTTCAGTGGGCGTAATGCCGGACGGCTGCGGGAGTTGCTCGACGTGATCAACCAGCCGGAACATTGGCTGAGCTGAAGCAGTGGAATGGGGAAGGAACGTCTGGGCGCCGCTATGGCGAACCGGACGGTTAATGAAAGGCTGGGTCAGTCGTCGAAGGCGCCGCGTAGCAGCTGACCGACCAGATCCATCGGGTAACCGCGATACACCAGAAAACGCATCTGCTTGGCCCGTTCGCGAGCATCGCCCGGAAGCTGCCCGGCAAACTTGCGTTGCCAGGTTTCCCGCAAGCCTTCACGCCAATCGATACCGCTGTGGCGCAGCGCCTGGTCGATATCCGCTCTGGCCAGGCCCCGTTGCGACAGGTCATCGCGAATGCGCTGCGGGCCGAAACCCGAGCGTGCGCGGTAACTGATGAAGCTTTCCAGATAACGCGCCTCGCACAGCAGCCCTTCCTCGCTCAGGCGATCGAGGGCTGTCTCGATATGCTCGTCGCTGGCACCGCGCTGGCGCAACTTGCGCGCCAGCTCGACACGCCCGTGTTCGCGGCGCGCCAGCAAATCCATGGCGGCATGGCGCACCGCCGCGGTGTTATCCAGAACAACGGGCATCAGAAGTCGGCTTCGGTATCCGCCAGATCATCGACAGTGGCATTGGCTTTGGCAGCAGCGGGGCCGGAGACCACCAGCAGCTTGTCGCGAATCTGCCCTTCGATCTCGCGGGCCACTTCCACGTTATCTTCCAGGAACTTAGCGGCATTGGCCTTGCCCTGGCCGATCTTGTTGCCCTTGTAGCTGTACCAGGCACCGGATTTCTCGACCAGGCCCTGCTGCACACCCAGATCGATGATTTCGCCGTTACGGTAGATGCCCTTGCCGTAGAGAATCTGGAACTCGGCCTGACGGAATGGCGGCGCGACCTTGTTCTTGACCACCTTGACACGTGTTTCGCTGCCGACCACCTCGTCGCCCTCTTTCACCGCGCCGGTGCGACGGATGTCGAGGCGAACCGATGCATAGAACTTCAGGGCGTTACCGCCGGTGGTGGTTTCCGGGCTGCCGAACATCACGCCGATCTTCATGCGGATCTGGTTGATGAAAATCACCAGGCAGTTGGCGTTCTTGATGTTACCGGTGATCTTGCGCAGCGCCTGGCTCATCAGACGCGCCTGCAGGCCGACGTGCATGTCGCCCATTTCACCTTCGATTTCCGCCTTCGGCACCAGGGCGGCAACGGAGTCGACGATGATCACGTCGATGGCGTTGGAGCGCACCAGCATGTCGGTGATTTCCAGGGCCTGCTCACCGGTATCCGGCTGCGAGACCAGCAGGTCGTCGACGTTGACGCCCAGCTTGCCGGCGTAGTCAGGGTCCAGCGCGTGCTCGGCGTCGACGAAGGCACAGGTGGCACCGGCCTTCTGCGCTTCGGCGATGACCTGCAGGGTCAGGGTGGTCTTACCCGAGGATTCCGGGCCGTAGATTTCGACGATACGACCTTTAGGCAGGCCGCCAATGCCAAGCGCGATATCCAGGCCCAGAGAGCCGGTGGAAATGGCTGGAATCGCCTGGCGATCATGGTCGCCCATGCGCATCACCGCGCCCTTGCCGAACTGTTTCTCGATCTGGCCCAGGGCAGCCGCCAACGCGCGCTTCTTGTTCTCGTCCATTGTATTCCTCACGTGATCAGAAGGGCCTGACGGCCAATAACTGTATAAGTAGACAGTATTATTCCACAGGGTTCGGCACTCGCCTACCCCGCAGCAGGATTTTCTTCTACCAGTAGTCGCAACAATCCCTGCAGCGCCGCTTCCACGGTCTGCCGGCGCACCGCATCGCGATCCCCAGGGAACTGGAAGCGCCGGCTGAACAGCCGGCTGCCATCGCCCCAGGCGATCCACACGGTGCCGACCGGCTTCTCCGCGCTACCGCCGCCCGGCCCGGCCACACCGCTGACCGCCGTGGCATAACAGGCACCGCTCTGGGCCTGAGCACCACGCACCATGGCTTCGACCACCTCGCGACTGACCGCGCCGACGCTGGCGAAGAGTGCTTCGGGTACGTCCAGTTGGCGGGTTTTCTGGGCATTGGAATAGGTCACGAAGCCGGCCTCGAACCAGGCTGAACTGCCGGCGATGCGCGTGATGGCCTCGGCGATACCACCGCCCGTGCAGGACTCCGCCGTGGTCACCTGGGCACCCTGAGCCTGCAACGCCTCACCGAGTCGGGCGGCGAGCCCGGTGATGGGCTGATCAACGCTATTCATCTGCACTCCGGGGTTAAAGCGTGGGGGGTCGATACCGTACACTAGGCGCTTTTGCTATTCAGCCGGACACTCGACACGATGAGCCAAAGCGACCTCAGCTCCCATACCCCGATGATGCAGCAATATTGGAGACTGAAGAACCAGCACCCGGATCAGCTGATGTTCTATCGCATGGGTGATTTCTACGAGATCTTCTACGAGGATGCGAAGAAAGCCGCCAAATTGCTGGACATCACCCTGACCGCCCGCGGGCAGTCGGCAGGCCAGTCGATTCCGATGTGCGGCATTCCGTTTCACTCCGTCGAGGGTTACCTGGCCAAGCTGGTCAAGCTCGGTGAGTCGGTGGTGATCTGCGAGCAGATTGGCGATCCGGCCACCAGTAAGGGCCCGGTGGAGCGCCAGGTGGTGCGTATCATCACCCCCGGTACCATCAGCGATGAAGCGCTGCTCGACGAGCACCGCGACAACCTGTTGGCCGCCGTGCTGGGTGACGAGCGTCTGTTCGGCCTCGCTGTGCTGGATATCACCAGCGGCCGCTTCAGCGTGCTGGAGATCAAGGGCTGGGAAAACCTGCTCGCCGAACTCGAGCGCCTCAACCCGGCCGAGCTGCTGATTCCCGATGACTGGCCGCAAGGCCTGCCGGCCGAGAAACGCCGCGGCTCGCGTCGCCGCGCGCCCTGGGACTTCGAGCGCGACACCGCGCAGAAGAGCCTGTGCCAGCAGTTCGGCACCCAGGACCTCAAGGGCTTCGGCTGCGAGACCCTGACCCTGGCCATCGGCGCGGCCGGCTGCCTGCTGGCCTACGCCAAGGAAACCCAGCGCACCGCCCTTCCCCACCTGCGCAGCCTGCGCCACGAACGCATCGACGACACGGTGATCCTCGACGCGGCCAGCCGCCGTAACCTGGAGCTGGACGTCAACCTCGCCGGCGGCCGCGATAACACCCTGCAATCGGTGGTCGACCGTTGCCAGACCGCCATGGGCAGTCGCCTGCTTGGTCGCTGGCTGAACCGCCCGCTGCGCGATCGCGCGGTGCTCGAGGCACGCCAGGAATCGATTGCCTGCCTGCTGGACCGCTACCGGTTCGAAACCCTGCAGCCGCAGCTCAAGGAGATCGGCGACCTGGAGCGCATTCTCGCCCGCATCGGCCTGCGCAACGCCCGTCCGCGCGACCTGGCCCGCCTGCGCGACGCCCTCGCCGCCCTGCCGACCTTGCAAAGCGCGATGGCCGAGCTGGAATCGCCGCACCTGACAAGCCTGGCGCGCGCCGTGAGCACCTACCCTGAGCTGGCCGAACTGCTGGCCAGGGCGATCATCGACAACCCGCCGGCGGTCATCCGTGACGGCGGTGTGCTGAAGACCGGCTACGACGCCGAGCTCGATGAGCTGCAGTCGCTGGGCGAGAATGCCGGACAGTATCTGATGGACCTGGAAACCCGCGAGAAGGCCCGTACCGGCCTGGCCAACCTCAAGGTCGGCTACAACCGCGTGCACGGCTATTTCATCGAGCTGCCGAGCAAGCAGGCCGAGTCGGCGCCAGCGGATTACATTCGCCGGCAGACGCTCAAGGGTGCCGAGCGCTTCATCACCCCCGAGCTCAAGGAGTTCGAAGACAAGGCGCTGTCGGCCAAGAGCCGCGCGCTGGCCCGGGAAAAGCAGCTCTACGAAGCGCTGCTCGAGCGCCTGATCGGCCATCTCGGCCCGCTGCAGGACAGTGCCGCCGCGCTGGCCGAGCTGGACGTGCTGAGCGACCTGGCCGAACGCGCCCTGAACCTGGATCTCAACCGCCCGCGCTTCGTCGACGAACCCTGCATGCTGATCGAGCAAGGTCGTCATCCGGTGGTCGAGCAGGTGCTGACCACGCCGTTCGTGGCCAACGACCTGAAGCTCGACGATGCCACGCGGATGCTGATCATCACCGGTCCGAACATGGGCGGTAAGTCCACCTACATGCGCCAGACCGCATTGATCGTGTTGCTCGCCCATATCGGCAGCTTCGTACCGGCGGCGCGCTGCGAACTGTCGATGGTCGACCGCATCTTCACCCGCATCGGCTCCAGCGACGACCTGGCCGGCGGCCGCTCGACCTTCATGGTGGAGATGAGCGAGACTGCCAACATCCTGCACAACGCCAGCGACCGCAGCCTGGTGCTGATGGACGAAGTGGGCCGCGGCACCAGCACCTTCGACGGCCTGTCCCTGGCCTGGGCCGCTGCCGAACAGCTGGCCAGCCTACGTGCCTACACGCTGTTCGCCACCCATTATTTCGAGCTGACGATATTGCCGGAAAGCCAGCCGGCGGTGGCCAACGTGCACCTCAACGCCACCGAGCACAACGAGCGCATCGTCTTCCTGCACCACGTGCTACCCGGCCCGGCGAGCCAGAGCTACGGCTTGGCGGTGGCGCAACTGGCGGGTGTGCCGGGCCCGGTGATCCTGCGTGCCCGCGAGCATCTGGCGCGCCTGGAGACCACCAGCCTGCCCCACGATCTGCCACCCCAGGGCGCAGGAAAATCCGCCGCACCGATGCAGAGCGACCTGTTCGCCAGCCTGCCCCACCCGGTGCTGGAGGAGCTGCAGCAGGTCAATCCGGACGAACTGAGCCCGCGCAAGGCGCTCGAACTGTTATATGCATGGAAGGCGCGGGTCTAACGCCGGAGCCAACTAGCTGATAGAATCCCGCGCGCTCCGGGAGCGCTGCGGCCGTTAGCCTGGCACGCAAGCCCACTCCAGAGCCTGAGAGCGGCCGATTCAAGAAACCGCTCGCTGCCGTAGCCCGAGGAGAAAACTAGAAATGACCTTCGTCGTCACCGACAACTGCATCAAGTGCAAGTACACCGACTGCGTGGAAGTCTGTCCGGTGGACTGCTTCTACGAGGGCCCGAACTTCCTGGTGATCCACCCGGATGAGTGCATCGACTGCGCGCTCTGCGAGCCTGAGTGCCCGGCGCAGGCCATCTTCTCCGAAGACGAGATACCCGATGGCATGCAGGAATACATCGAGCTCAACGCCGAGCTGGCGGAAATCTGGCCGAACATCACCGAACGCAAAGACGCACTGCCCGATGCGCAAGAGTGGGACGGCGTGAAAGACAAGCTGCAGCACCTCGAGCGCTGAGCGAGGCGGCACTGACCGCCACCGGAGATGCCGCCGCCCGCAAGGGTCGCGGCATTTTTTATCGGCGCCTGCAATGGGGAGCGCGATCGCCCAGCCCTGGCCCGCCGGGAGGCCAAGTGGCTCGGCCGAGGAGCTTGCCCAGACCGCAGGGCACTGAGCGAGGCTGCTTTTCTGCAGGCAAAAAAAAGGGGCGGTTTTACCCGCCCACTCTTTTGTCCCTATTCCCTGAAACTCCCAACTCATCATCCTGATGGATCGCGTCCCGCGATGTCCTGGCCGTTTTCCTTAACAGCCTGTGCTTGTCCCTGTGCACGGTTCGAATATTAACGACTCAGGAATTAATCACAACGACCCGTTGCCGGCGTACAAACAGCAACCTAGTCGAGACTTAAAAAATAAATCCTTTAATTTCAATTACTTATGAAATCAAAACCGCTGAAAGTCAGCTTTCAAACGCCGAAAAGCCATCATGGCTTACAGACGCCGTAAGCAATGGCTTACAAGGACGCGAAGAAAATTAGTGGAACAACGAGAGAGACGCGCAATCGATCTGCCTGACTGACACCAGGCAAGCCTCACACCGATGCGGCGAGGGGATGAAAACTGAAGTAATAACGCAGCGCCTCGACCATCTCCAGGTAGTCACCTGGCGGAGCTTCAAGGGCGAAGCCCGAGTCGAAGCTGCCGGGGGTCACGTCTTCCTGGCACCACAGACAGGTGGCGCTGAAGTCGATGTAACGCAAGCCGTCACAGCCCGGAATCTTCAGGCGCAGATCGAAGCGGCCACCGACCAGTAGCGGCAACTGGCTGATCAGCATCAGGCCGTCCGCCGACACGTTACCCAAATGACCGACGGGCTTGTCAGTGAAGGCATTGAAGACGTTCAGATAATAAGGCAGCTGATGCCGCTCGATATGGCGATTGGCGTTCATGATGGCAGAAGGCTATGAGTATTTGCCGAGTATGCCGCCTAGGTGAAGAACTGACCAGCACTCAATCACAGCGCTCTGACAGTTGGCTCGCGAGCCGGGCCCGGGCGGCGTCCAGCTCCTCGTCAGTGTAGTAGCGTCGCTCGCCATCGGCGCCGGGCTGGTAATAGCGCCGTCCGGCGGGCATCGACGCCAGTTGCGCACGTAGCTGGGCGCATGCCTTGGCGAGCTGCGCCTGCTGCTCGCGCCGCGCCTGGGTGGCCTTGGCCTGCTCGTCGCGACGGGCCTGGAAGTAACGCTCGGCACGCTGCTCGCGCGCCTGGGTGGCGGCATCACGCTCGACCACTTGCGGGCGTAGCTCGACGGCCTGCGCGTTGGCCCCTTGCGGCTGCTGGCCGTAGTGCACCTGCCCCTGGTCATCGACCCAGCGGTATACCTGCCCGACGGCCAGGCACGGTACCAATAGCAGAGCCATCAAGGCGCGCATCGCGGCAATCCCCAGGTAAGCATTGCAGTACCGTCAGAGCGCACCTGCGGGGGAGACCTTGGCAGGCTCCGACACGCCTTGATGGCCGAGCTGGCGCAGGGTTTCCAGCCGGGCGCGGGCACGGAACGCATATTCGCTGGTGGGATAACGACCGATGATGAACTGATAGGTCTGCGCGGCATCGAGGTACAGGTTCTGGCGCTCCAGGCACTGCCCGCGCAGCAGGGAGATTTCCGGCTGCATGTAGCTGCGCGAACGGCTCACTCGTTCGGCCTGGGACAGGTACAGCAGGGCGTCTTCGCAATCGCCTCGGTCGTAAGCCTGATAAGCCTTGTTCAGATGGTGGTCGAGCGACATGCGGGAGCACCCGCCAATGGCCAGAACACAGCACAGCAGTAACAGAATACGCATGGGTTTCTCCTCCAATGAGCAGCGTATCGGCGCGGCCCGCGAAAACTGAACACTCGCAACATGCTGCATTGCGTTCGCCGCTGCCTGGCAGCGAATAATCGGCGGCGATCCTTTAGGCTGATGCAGGTCAACGCAGGCCCTCCGCCAACGGGCTGCAATGCGCGCTAATCACCAGCGAGGTCGCTCCCATGAAACTCGATAAGCTACTGGTCGTTATCGATGCCAGCCAACCCAGCCACCCTGCCCTGGAGCGCGCCGCCTGGCTGGCCCGCAGAACCCAGGCGCACCTGCATGTGCTGCTGGTCGAGTATAGTGCTGCCCTGGATGGCAGCACGTTGGAAAACAGCCTGCAGACCCAGGCCCGTGAGGCCCTGCTCGAGCAGCGCAGCACCTGGCTGCAGGAATTGCTGACGCCGCTGCAGAGCGAGGGCCTGGCCCTGCAGCTGGACGTACGCTGGGGCAAGCGCCTGCATGAAAGCGTTCTTGAAGTGGCGGATCAGCTGCAGCCGGATCTGGTGCTCAAGTCTGCCGCCCACAACAACCTGTTGCGTCGCCTGCTGCTGACCGACAGCTGCTGGCAGCTGATGCGCCATTGTCCGTTCCCGCTGTGGCTGGTGCACCATGCCGAATGGCGTGGCGGCAAGCTATGCACCGCCGTCGACCCCTTGCACAAGGATGACAAGCCCGCCGCGCTCGACCACCACCTGATCAGCACCAGCCAGGCTCTCTCCACGGCCCTCGGCATGCATGCCGACGTGGTGCATTGCCACGCGCCGCTGCCGCGTACGCTGCTCAACAACACCGAACTGCTGGCCACTTATCAGCAGTACCTCCAGGATGACGCCCAGCAGCATCACCAGGCCTTCGATGACCTGGTGGGGCAACACGGCATCGCTCCGCAATCGGCCCACCTGCTCGAGGGCGCGCCGGAAAACATGCTGCCGCGCTTCGTGCGCAAGCAGGAAATCGACCTGCTGGTGATGGGTGCCATCGCCCGCGGCCGGCTGGACACCATCCTCATCGGCCACACCGCCGAGCGCCTGCTCGAGTCGGTGGACTGCGACCTGCTGGTGGTCAAGCTGCCGGCCGAAAAGTAGTGCAGCGGAACAATGACTACAACGCGGCGGCGTAGTAGCCTCGCGGTCTGCTTCAATTAAGGAGTCCGCGCATGACCGTTCGCCGCACCAAAATCGTCGCCACCCTCGGCCCAGCCAGCAACTCGCCGCAGATGCTGGAAAAGCTGATCCTGGCTGGGCTGGATGTCGCCCGTCTGAACTTCTCCCACGGCTCGCCGGACGAGCACAAGGCACGCGCCCAGCTGGTACGCGACATCGCCGCCAAGCATGGCCGCCACGTGGCTCTGCTGGGCGACCTGCAAGGCCCGAAGATCCGCATCGCCAAGTTCGCCAACAAGCGTATCGAGCTGGAAGTCGGTGATCGCTTCACCTTCTCCACCAGCCATCCGCTGACCGAGGGCAACCAGCAGGTGGTCGGCATCGACTACCCGGATCTGGTCAAGGATTGCGGCGTCGGCGACGAGTTACTGCTCGACGATGGTCGCGTGGTCATGCGCGTTGAAAGCACCACCCCCGCTACCCTCGAATGTGTCGTGCTGATCGGTGGCCCGCTGTCCGACCACAAGGGCATCAACCGCCGTGGTGGCGGCCTGACCGCACCGGCCCTGACCGAGAAGGACAAGGCCGACATCAAGCTGGCGGCCGAAATGGACCTGGATTACCTGGCCGTTTCCTTCCCGCGCGATGCAGCGGACATGGAATACGCCCGCCAGCTGCGTGACGAGTCCGGCGGCAAGGCCTGGCTGGTCGCCAAGATCGAACGCGCCGAAGCGGTCGCCGATGACGAAACCCTCGACGGCCTGATCAAGGCGAGCGACGTGGTGATGGTCGCCCGAGGCGACCTGGGTGTGGAAATCGGCGACGCCGAACTGGTGGGCATCCAGAAGAAGATCATCCTGCACGCGCGCCGTCACAACAAGGCGGTGATCGTCGCGACTCAGATGATGGAGTCGATGATCCAGAACCCGATGCCGACCCGTGCCGAAGTCTCCGACGTGGCCAACGCCGTGCTCGACTACACCGACGCCGTCATGCTTTCAGCCGAGAGCGCGGCCGGTGCCTACCCGCTGGAAGCGGTGCAGGCCATGGCACGCATCTGCGTGGGCGCCGAACGTCACCCGACCGGCAAGAGTTCCAGCCACCGTATCGGCAAGACCTTCGAACGTTGCGACGAGAGCATCGCCCTGGCGGCCATGTACACGGCCAACCACTTCCCGGGTGTGAAGGCGATCATCGCCCTCACCGAGAGCGGTTACACGCCGTTGATTATGTCGCGTATCCGTTCCTCGGTGCCGATCTACTCGTTCTCCCCGCACCGCGATACCCAGGCGCGTTCGGCGATGTTCCGCGGCGTGTATACCATCCCTTTCGACCCGGCGGCCCTGCCACCGGGCGAAGTCAGCCAGGCCGCGGTGGACGAGCTGCTCAAGCGCGGTCTCGTCGAGCAAGGCGACTGGGTCATCCTTACCAAGGGTGACAGCTACCACACCATCGGTGGCACCAACGGCATGAAGATCCTGCACGTCGGTGACGCACTCGTCTGAGACTGGCGCAGCAACGAAAAGGCCCGCATCGATGCGGGCCTTTTCATGTGTGCCGGATAATCAGGCGTGGGGCAGAAACAGGTCGCTCAGTAGCTGGCTGCGCGGCAGGCCGGCCAGGTACAGGCGCCGTGAGAACGCTTCCACGGCCTCGGAACCGCCGCAGAGCAAGGCCACCGTCTGCCGGGACGCGAGGCGCAGGGTCGACAGGAAAGCGGGAAACTGCGCCGCCTCGATCAGCTCGACCTGCACCTGCGGATTATGCTCGGCGACTTCTCGCAACGCCTGCGCCAGGTAATGCTCGTCACCCGTACTGGCCAGATGCACGACGCGGATCGGTCCCTGGTGTTCCTGACGCAGCGCCTCGCGCAATACGGCCCACAAGGGCGCCAGGCCGGTTCCAGCGGCGAGCAGCCAAAGCGGCCGTTCCTGCCAGTCAGCGTCGTAGCGCAGCGCGCCGCCGCTCAGCGCTCCGAGGCGGAGACTGTCGCCCGTCTGAAGCTGCCGGGCGGCATCACAGAAAGCGCCAGGCCGGCCGCAATCGATGTGAAATTCCAGGCTGGCGTCTTCCCCAGGCAGACAGGCGAGCGAGTATGGTCGGGCGATACCCTCGGCCGTCCATAACAGCAGGTGCTGGCCCGCCCGGTAGCGCAGGGGTTGCTGCGGCTGCAGGCGCAGGCGCATTACCCGCTCGCTGAGCCAATCCAGGGCCTGTACCTGTGCCGGTAGCCCATCGCGGGTCGGGTCGAACACTTCCACCTGCAAGGGCTCGACCACGCTGCACTGGCAAGCCAGCCGCCAGCCCTGCTCGCGGCGCGCGAAATCAAGAGCATCGGGTTTGGCGTCGCGTGGCTCGCCCGCCACGCAGCGCACTAGGCAGGCCTGGCAACTGCCAGCGCGGCAGCTGTAGGGCACTGCCACTCCCGCATCCAGCAAGGCGTCGAGCAGATTGCTGGCCTCGGCGACCTGCCAGTGCCGCTCGCCGACCCGCAGTTCAGGCATCGGCCAGTTCCCAGGTCGATGCACTGCGATTGCGACCACTGCGTTTGGCCTGGTAAAGCGCCTGATCGGCCCGGTGCAGGGCTTCGTCAAGATTGTCGTACATGGACAACAGGGTCATCCCCACGGAAAGGCTGAGATTGGACACCTTAACATTTACCGGTTTGCACTCACTGAAGGCCACGCGCAGGCGCTCGCAGCAAGCCCGAAAGGCATCGGCATCGGTATCGGGTATCAGCAGCACGAACTCCTCACCGCCATAACGAGCGATCACGTCGCCGTCACGCAGGCACTCGCTGGCCACACTCGCGAATGCCTGCAGCACGCGGTCGCCCGCGGCATGGCCATAACGGTCGTTGATGTGCTTGAAGTGGTCGAGATCGATCAGCGCCAGGCCATGCTGGCGCATGGGCGTCAGCGTTTCCAGCGCCTGGGCGGCCATGCGCAGGAAATGGCGCCGGTTGCACAGGCCGGTAAGCTCGTCGGTGGCCACCATGTCTTCGAGCTGACGCATCATGCCACGCAGGGTCTCCTGGTGAGCCTGCAGGGCGAAGCGCCGCTTGCGCATGCGCTGACGCATCTGCTGCATGTACCAGGCAAACAGGTTCAGCCACGCCAGCACCAGCGCCAACACGCAGGTCTGCAGCACCGCCAGGCCTATATCCTGGATGAGGCCGGCCTGGAACTCGTACAGGTTGATGCCCGCAAAGCAGACGAATGCCAGGCAGGCACAGCGAAAGAACACCCAGACCCGCAACTGGAACAGGCCGAACAGCATCGACATCGGATAGAGCACCAGCAGGCTGCCGCGCGCCTGGTCGAGCATGGCGACCAGTACCGTGGTCAAGCCCAGAGCCACCAGTACCTGCGCCTCGGTCAGGCTCGGGTCACGAAAGGACTGATTGCGACCGCTCAGGAACAGGCCGAAAAACAGCAGCTGGCTGGCAGTGGCAGCGGCCAGCAGAAGCGCTACCGCCCCGCCGGCGGCCGCGAACAGACCGTAGTAATGTGCGATCGACACCAGTGCGAAGATGGCCAGATAGCTGGCCACGGCCATACCGAAACGCTTGACCAGCAAGCGCTGCAGGGTCTTCTGATTGAGTGGCTTGTTGCTGGAGGTCATGGGCTCCCTCCCATACTGGCAACTGGCCTCCACTCTAACCGTGCGCCATGAAAAAGCCTAGTGACCGGATGGAGTTATCGCGGCCGTCCAACGGGTGTCCCGGGCGCCGCCCCCGCGGTATACTGCCGCGCCTTTTAGAACGAGCCGGCAACGTTCCGGCATTTGCAGTTCCTGCCCTACAAGGGAGCGCCCCCACATGACCGTGATCAAGCAAGATGACCTGATCCAGAGCGTCGCCGACGCCCTGCAGTTCATCTCCTATTACCATCCCGTCGACTTCATCCAGGCGATGCACGAGGCCTATCTGCGTGAAGAGTCGCCGGCCGCCCGCGACTCCATGGCGCAGATCCTCATCAACTCGCGCATGTGCGCCACCGGCCACCGCCCGATCTGCCAGGACACCGGCATCGTCACCGTGTTCGTCAAGGTCGGTATGGACGTGCGCTGGGACGGCGCCACCATGGGCGTCGACGACATGATCAACGAAGGTGTTCGCCGCGCCTACAACCTGCCGGAGAACGTGCTGCGCGCCTCGATCCTGGCCGACCCGGCCGGTGCCCGCAAGAACACCAAGGACAACACCCCGGCCGTCATCCACTACTCCATCGTCCCTGGCGACAAGGTGGAAGTGGACGTTGCAGCCAAGGGCGGCGGCTCCGAGAACAAGTCGAAGATGGCCATGCTCAACCCGTCCGACTCGATCGTCGACTGGGTCCTCAAGACCGTGCCGACCATGGGTGCCGGCTGGTGCCCACCGGGCATGCTCGGCATCGGCATCGGCGGTACCGCCGAAAAGGCCGCGGTGATGGCCAAGGAAGTGCTCATGGAGCACATCGACATCCATGAGCTGCAGGCTCGCGGCCCGCAGAACAAGATCGAAGAAATGCGTCTGGAGCTGTTCGAGAAGGTCAACCAGCTGGGCATCGGCGCCCAGGGCCTGGGTGGCCTGACCACCGTGCTCGATGTGAAGATCATGGATTACCCGACTCACGCGGCGTCCTTGCCGGTATGCATGATCCCCAACTGCGCCGCCACCCGCCACGCCCACTTCGTGCTCGACGGCAGCGGCCCGGCCGAGCTGGAAGCGCCGCCCCTGGACGCCTATCCGGAAATCGTCTGGGAAGCCGGCCCGTCGGCGCGCCGCGTCGACCTCGACACCCTGACCCCGGAAGACGTGCAGAGCTGGAAGCCGGGCGAAACCATCCTGCTCAACGGCAAGATGCTCACCGGCCGCGACGCGGCGCACAAGCGCATGGTCGAGATGCTCAACAAGGATGAAGAACTGCCGGTCGACCTGAAAGGCCGCTTCATCTACTACGTGGGCCCGGTCGACCCGATCGGCGACGAAGTGGTAGGCCCAGCCGGCCCGACCACCGCCACGCGGATGGACAAGTTCACCCGGCAGATCCTCGAGCAGACCGGCCTTCTGGGCATGATCGGCAAGTCCGAGCGCGGCCCGACCGCCATCGACGCGATCAAGGACAACAAGGCCGTCTACCTGATGGCCGTCGGCGGCGCCGCCTACCTGGTGGCCCAGGCGATCAAGAAGTCCAAGGTGCTGGCGTTCGCCGAGCTGGGCATGGAAGCGATCTACGAGTTCGAGGTCAAGGACATGCCGGTCACCGTGGCAGTCGACAGCAACGGCGAGTCGGTGCACATCACGGGTCCTGCGATCTGGAACAAGAAGATCGCCGAAAGCCTGGCGGTGGAGGTGCAGTAAGCATCGCCCTGCGGTAGACAAGAGCCCGGCCTAGTGCCGGGCTCTTGCGTTCTGGTGGTTAGGCCGTAACCATCCCCGGGTATCGCTTCGCTCAACGCCGGGCTACCGGCGACCGTCGTAGCCTGTGGTTGAGCGCAGCGATACCCAGGCTCCATCTCCCGGGTGTCGCTGCGCTCGACCTGGGCTACGACAGCCGTCAGAACTCCAGGGTGCTGGAGAGCTGTACCTGGCGTGGCTCACCGACGGAAACGGCAAGGTTGTTCACCGCCGAGCTGTAGTAGGTCTTGTCCAACAGGTTCTTCACGTTGAGCTGCAGCTTCAGCTTGTTGTCGCCCAGGCGGGTGTCGTAGCTAGTGAAGGCATCGGCCACGGTGTAGGACGGCAGGGTGAAACTGTTGGCCGCATCGCCTTCCCGGTCGCCCACGTAGCGAGCGCCTACACCGGCGCGCACCCGGTCGGCACCGAATAGCTGGCCGAAGTCATACACGCCGTACAGCGACGCGGTATGCCGGGCCACGTTCTGCAGGCCATTGCCCTTGAGCTCCGGATCCTTTGTCACCTTGGCATCGGTAAAGGCATAGCTGCCGATCAGGCTGAGATCGTCGGTCAGCTGCCCGGTAACGTCCAGCTCCACCCCGCGGGAGCGCACTTCACCGGCGCCAGTCGCCACTGTGAGCCCTGTAGCATTGTCGGTCTGGGTCACCAGTACGTTTTCCTTGACGATATCGAACAGTGCCAGGGTGCCGGTGATGCGTCCGGGCATATCCAGCTTGGCGCCAATCTCCCAGCTCTTGCCCTCCTCCGGCTGCACGCCATTGATGGAGGCGGCATTGGTCAACGGCGCGATTGTCGAGTTGGGTTTGAACGACTCGGTGTAGCCGCCATACAGCGACAGCTCGTCGTTGAGCTTGTAGACCAGGCCCACCCGAGGCACCCAGACCTGACCATCGATATCGGTGTTCTTGCTGAACGGCCGGCCGCGCCCGGACATCTGGTCATACAGCTGATAGCGGGCACCCACCACGAAGATCCACTGCTCGCTCAAGTGCACCGAATCCTGGAAGAACGCCGACTGAGTGACCACGCGATCGGTCTGGTCGCTGTCGCTGGCCACCACCGTGGTGGGCACCGGCACATTGCCGTATACCGGGTTGAACGGGTCGAAACGAATGGCGGTGTTCTGACGCAGCAGGTCTTCGCGATAGAACTTGCGGTATTCGTGGTCCACGCCCATCAGCAGGTCGTGCTGCATACCGCCGAGTTGCACCTTGCCATCCAGGTCGAAAGTGGCGAAGTGCGAGGTGCTGACTGCGCCGCGGGTGCCGTCCAGTCGGCGCTCATACGCGTTGCTGGATGCAACCCGGGGCTCACGGAAGATGCGCGCCTGGTAATCGTCGTAGCGGTCACGGTTGTAGCTGTAGGCGAAGTGCGCCTTCCAGTCTTCGTTGAGCTGGTGCGAGAGGTCGAAGATGGTCAGGTGCGAGCGACCTTCGGTGATGTTGTAGGCCTCGTCCATGCGGCGCTCGGCGGGAATGTCCAGCGGCTTGCCGTTGCGAAACAGGGTGCCGCGATCGAACGGCACCGAATACTCGCGGTACTCGTGGCTGAGGGTCACCGTGGTGTCCTCGCCGTACCAGGCCAGCGAGGGCGCAAAGGTCTTGTCGCGGTTGGTACCGAAGCTGCGCCAGTAATCGGCGTCGTCATAATCGGCGACCAGCCGATAGGCCAGGCCGGTTTCACCCAGCGGGCCGGTGACATCCAGGGTGCCGCCACTGCCGTTCTTGCCATGGCCGTAGGTCGAGGCGCGGCCGGTGATGGCGCGGTAACTCTCCAGCTGCGGCTTCTTGCCCACCACGTTGATCACGCCGCCCGGATCGAGGATGCCGTAGAGCATCGACGACGGCCCCTTGAGCACTTCGACGCGCTCGGCGGTGGCGGTGAAGTTGCGGCCCTGGATGGTGCGCATGCCGTCGCGCAGGATGGAGCCGTCGCGGTTGTCGCCGAAGCCGCGCTTCATCACCGCATCCAGGGTGCTGCCCAGGGTGTTGGACTGGGTGATGCCGCTGACGTTGACCAGCGCCTCATCGAGGTTCTGCGGCTGCTGATCCTGCAGCGCCTGCGCCGGCACCACGGCTACCGCCTGGGGGATTTCCAGCAGTGGCGTGTCGCTGCGCGTCAGCGAGGTGGTTTCCGGCGGCTGGTAGCTGGTGCTCGGCGTACGCTGCGACTGGATATTCACCGCGCCCAGATTCACCGCACCGTCAGCGGGCAGTGCCTGCAGGGTAATGGTGTTGGCGCCCGTGCGCCCGAAGGTGAACCCTGAGCCGGCCAGCAAGCGGGTCAGCGCCTGCTCGGCGCTCATGCGCCCCTGCACGGCAGGAGCCTGCACGGTGTAAGGCGCTTCGGCGGTGTAGACCACGTTAAGGCCAGTGGCGCGGCTGAAGGCGTCGAGTGCCTGGGGCAGCGGCTGGGCGGCAACGGCGAACTCATAGGTAGCGGCCTGATCGCCAACAGCCTGGGCCAGCACGGTGGGTGCCAGGGGCAGCAGTGAGGTGCCTATCAGCCACGTGGCCAGGCCAAGGTGTTTCAGGGCGGCTTGCTGTTGGCGCTTGGTGCGGTGGTTCATGGTTCTCTTCATCCGGGGCGCTGACTCTCAGTGCGAAAAAGTCGCATTCACAGCACTACACGGATGCCGCGGGGCCATACCTCACCTCGGCCCGAAAATATTTTTCAGCGCAGGATGATCAACCGACCCAGCAGCTCGTGCTGCTCGAAGCCGACCACGCCCTGCAGGGCATCGAGAATCGCCTGGGGATCCTGGCTGGCGAAGCTGCCGCTGACCCGTTTGCCGCGCAGCTCATCGTTGAGCAGCACGATGCGCCCCGGGTAATAGCGGCGCAGCTCGTCGAGCACCTCGCCCAGCGGGGCACGGTAGAAACTCAGTCGGCTATCGCGCCAGGCGGTCAGCGCAGCGGTGTCGACGGCCAGGGGATTGCCGCTGACGCCATCCCGGTAACTTACCTGCTGATCGGCAGTCAGCACCCGCGGCGCCTCCAGCGGCCCGCCGCGTACCGCCACCCGCCCCTGCTGCACCGACACCCGGGCGCCCTCGCCCAGGCGCCGCACTTCGAAGCGCGTGCCGAGCACCCGTGCTTCGCCACCGGCGGCAGCGACGGTAAAGGGAATCTCGCCCGGTACCACGCTGAAGTACGCCGCACCACGGCGCAGCTCGACATGCCGCTCGCCCGCGCTGTACTGCACGGCGATGGCGCTATCGGCGTCCAGCACCACGCGCGATCCATCGCTTAGCGCCACCGTGCGCACCTCGCCGGGTGCCGACACCCAATCCGCGCCCAGGTCATCCACCCAGCGCAGCGGCTGCCAACCCGCCCAACACACCACGATCAGCAGACAGGCGGCCATCGCCAGTGCCGAGGCCCAGTAAGGACGTTTGCTCACGGGGTTGCGCAGGTACTGCTGCAGGGCTGCAGCTTCTTCATCAGCCAGTTGCTGGGCGGCCGGGCGGCTCAGGTGCCAGAGAGACTGCATGCGCACGAAGGTGTCGACATGCTCGGGGGCGGCGGCCAGCCAGCGTTCGAACGCCATCTGCACGCCATCGCCCGGCTGCCCTTGCAGGCGGCCGAGCCACAGCCAGGCGTCCTGTTCGATACGCGACAGCGACTCCTGGTGCTCAACGGTGGGCTGGCTCATGGCGCATCACTTGCTTGTGAAGGGGCGGCCGGCGCTTCAGCGACGCTGGCCTTGCAGACTTGCAGGGCGCGCATCATATGTTTTTCCACGCTGCTCTGGGAAAGCGCCATGCTGCGGGCGATCTGCCCGTAGGTCTGGCCGTGAATGCGGTTGAGCAGAAAGATGTGTCGGGTGCGCTCCGGCAACCCCCGCAAGGCGGCCTCGACACGCCGCAGATCGCTGCCCGCCTCCAGCGCTGCATCCAGCGAAACGCTCGAATCGCCACGCTGCTCCGGCAGCAGACCAGCCTCGTTACGGGTGCGTGCGCCCTCGCTGCGCAGGTGGTCGATGGCCAGGTTGTGGGCGCTGCGAATCAGGTAACTGCCCAGGTCTTCGAGGGGCGCGCCGGGGCGTCGCCAGAAGCGCAGAAACAGCTCCTGCACCAGGTCCGCCGCCGTCGCGCGGCAGCCGACACGCCGGCGCAGCACCGCCTCCATCTGCTCGCGACGGGCGAGAAAGGTGCGCACGAACGCATCTTGTTGCAGCGGCTCCGTTAGGGACGGATCGGGCTGGCGAGATTCGGGCGAGGACGGGAGATCGACCATGTAAACGGGCTGCTCGTGGCGATACGGACAGAAGCGAGGCGGCAGAGCAGAGAATGATAATGCTTATCAACAAATACTGATAGCAGTACGACAGGCGGAACGATCAAGCGCAGCATGCGGCCTAAGCCACACGCGCCATCAGGAGTTGCCCATGACCTTTTCCATCGTCGCCCGCTGCCCACGCACCGGCCAGTTCGGCGTTGCCGCCGCCACCGCCATGCCCGCCGTGGGCAAACTGCTCAGCCACGCCGCCGCTGGCACAGGGGCCGTGGCAACCCAGGCCCAGGTCAACCCGTACCTGGGCCTCGACGGCCTGGCGCTGCTACGCGAAGGCCATTCGGCGCCAGCGGCCCTGAAGCAGTTGATGGACACCGACCCATGCATGCAGCTGCGCCAATTGGCGCTGATCGACCGTAACGGCGACAGCGTGTGCTGGACGGGCGGCGAGTGCATTCCCTGGGCCGGCTCGCTGTCCGGGGAGCAGTTCTCGGTACAGGGCAACCGCCTGGCCGGCCCGCAGGTGCTCGATGCAGTCGCCGACGCCTTTCGCATCGGTGAACAGCGCCCACTGGTCGAGCGCCTGATCGACGCCCTGGAAGCAGGCGATGATCGTGGTGGCGACCGTGAGGGCGAGTCCTCGGCAGTCATCTATATCGTCGACCGCGAGGAATACCCGCTGTGGGATATCCGCGTCGACCATCATCGCGACCCGGTCGCCGAGTTGTGGCGCCTGCACGCCGTGTTCGCCCGCGAGGTGCTGCCGGAAATCCTCGCCATGCCAACCCGCGATAACCCGGCGGGAAAAGCTGGCGAAGATTCGGTGTGAGGCCAGGCCCTTGCGTCGCTAGTGCGCCGAAGCAGCGAAGCGCTTGCGATAATCTCCCGGCGACAGGCCGACCAACCGGGTGAACACGCCGCGGAAGGCGCCACTGTCGCGGTAACCCACCTGCCACGCCACATGATCGATGCTCTGGCGGGTGAATTCGAGCAGATCCCGCGCCCTGGCGACCCGCAATTGCTGGCAGTACTGGGTGGGATTCATCCCCGTGGCCGCCCGGAAACGGCGCAGGAAGGTACGCTCGCCCAGGCACGCCCGCTCGGCCATCTCCGCCAGGCTCGCCTCCACCGTGGCCTGCCCCTGCAGCCAGTGCTGCACGGCCAGGATCGGCGCATCGCCATGGTCGAACACCGGGACGAAATGGCTGAAGTGCAGCTGCGAGGTGCGGTTCAGGTCGACCACCAGAAAGCGCGCGGTTTCCGCCGCGATGGTGGCGCCGAGCGAACGGTTGACCAGGGCCAGGCCCAAATCCGTCCAGGCCATCAGGCCGCCGGCAGTGATCAGGTCACCATCCTCCACCAGCATGCGCTCCGGCAACACCCGAACCTGCGGATACTGCTGGGCCAGCTCGCCGCCCAGCGCCCAATGGGTGGTCACCGAGCGGCCATCGAGCAGCCCGGCCTCGGCCAGAGGGAAGGCGCCGGCGCACACCGAGGTCAAGATGACGCCCGCCGCGTGTTGCTCGCGCAACCAGGCGCAATAAGGCTCGCCCAGCAAGCGCCCGGGAACGGGCTGCAGACACGGCGCGACGATGATTACCCGCAGGCTGCTCTGCTCGCCCGGCGCGCTGTCGTACACGCGCTCCAGCGCCCCGCTTTCAACCACCTGCCAATGGCTGACCCGCAGCGTGGGCAAACCTTCACGCCCCTGGCCGGCAGCCATGCGGTTGGCCACGGTGAACAGGTCGCCCAGGCCATGTACCGCCGCCAACTGAACGCCGGGGTAAAGCAACAGGCCGATCTCCAGGTAGCGCTTCATTGTCAGTTTTTCCCCGCAGATTGTCGGCCCTGCCCATGCCCGCAGCGGCGCGCCGGGGCTAAGGTGTAGGGCATATATCCCAAGGAGAACACCATGAGCAAGCGCGCCCTGATCCTGATCGACATCCAGAACGACTACTTCGTGGGCGGCAAGTGGTCGCTGCACGGCATGGACACCGCCACCGCCAACGCGGCACGTGTACTGGCCGCCGCCCGCGCTGCTGGCGACACCGTGGTGCATGTGCGCCACGAGTTCGAAAGCCTGGACGCACCCTTCTTCGCCCCTGGCTCAGCGGGCGCGCAGATCCATGCCGAGGTGCAGCCGCTGGCCGGCGAAGCCGTGGTGCTCAAGCACAAGGTCAATGCGTTTCTCGGTACGGATCTGAAAGCACGGTTGGACGAGGCAGGCATCGAGCAGATCACCCTGGTCGGCGCCATGAGCCATATGTGCATCGACGCCGCCGCCCGCGCCAGCGCCGACTTCGGCTACGCCACCACGGTGATCCACGATGCCTGCGCGACCCGCGATCAGGAGTTCGAGGGCAAACAGGTGCCGGCCGCGCAGGTGCAGGCAGCCTATATGGCCGCCCTGGCCTTCGCCTATGCGACCGTCACCTCGGCCGAACAGTACCTGGCGGGCTGAACAGCTCCTCGGCCAAAAGCCCGCAATGCGAGTCTGTAGGATGGGTCGGGCCGCGTAGGTGCCAACCCATCGGCAAATAGATGGGTTGGCACCCATCCTACATGCTGTAAGTCATCGGCAGACGGTGCCAGCACCTGCGGGAGCGCGCCATGCGCGCGAGTTCACCGGCATGGATTAGGCACCCCCGCCAGTTCTTACATGAGAGCAGGCCGCAGGTTTAACAGGTGGCGACCTTAAGACTCAGGCCAGCTCTCTGCGCAGCTGTCGCGCCGCCGCGACCATATTGACCAGCGCTGCCTCGGTCTCCGGCCAGCCACGGGTCTTCAGGCCGCAGTCCGGGTTGACCCACAGCCGCTCGGCCGGGATGCGCTGCACCGCCTTGCGCATCAGCTTGACCATCTCGGCGGTGTCCGGCACCCGCGGCGAGTGGATATCGTAGACGCCCGGGCCGATTTCGTTGGGGTACTCGAAGGCCTCGAAAGCCTGCAGCAGCTCCATGTCCGAACGCGAGGTTTCGATGGTGATCACGTCGGCATCCATGGCGGCGATGGACTCGATCACGTCGTTGAACTCGCTGTAGCACATGTGGGTGTGGATCTGGGTTTCGTCGCGCACCCCGCTGGCACACAGGCGGAACGACTCGGTCGCCCAGTCCAGGTAGCGCTGCCACTCGGCCTGGCGCAGCGGCAGGCCCTCGCGGAACGCCGCCTCGTCGATCTGGATGATCTTGATGCCGGCCGCTTCCAGATCCACCACTTCATCGCGCAGTGCCAGGGCCAGTTGCCGGGCCTGCACTTCGCGGCTGACGTCCTCGCGGGGGAACGACCACATCAGCATGGTCACCGGGCCGGTGAGCATGCCCTTCATCACCTTGGCGGTGAGGCTCTGGGCATAACGGATCCACTCCACGGTCATGGCCTTGGGGCGGCTCAGGTCGCCATAGATGATCGCCGGTTTGACGCAGCGCGACCCGTAGCTCTGCACCCAGCCGAAACGGGTGAACAGGTAGCCATCGAGCTGCTCGGCGAAGTACTCGACCATGTCGTTGCGCTCGGCCTCGCCGTGTACCAGCACGTCCAGGCCCAGGCGCTCCTGAATCTCCACCGCATGGCGAATCTCACTGTGCATCGCATCGGTGTAATCACCCAGCGACAGCTTGCCCTGCTTGAACGCCTGGCGGGCCAGACGAATCGCCGAGGTCTGCGGAAAGGAGCCGATGGTGGTGGTGGGGAATGGTGGCAGGGCCAGGCCAATACGCTGTTTGGCGATACGCTGGGCAAACGGTGAACGGCGCTGGCTGTCACTGGCCTTCACCGCTGCAAGGCGAGCCTGCACCCGTGGCTTGTGGATGCGTGGCGACGCCGCACGGCTGGCCTGCACGGCGCAGCTCTCAGCCAGTGCCGTGCGTACCTCGGGGGCATCGGGCTGGTTGACGGCCCGCGCCAGCAGCGCCACTTCGGCGCACTTCTGGGTAGCAAAGGCCAGCCAGCCTTTAAGCTCGGCATCCAGCCCGTCCTCACGCTCCAGGTCGACCGGGCTGTGGAGCAGCGAGCAGGACGGCGCCACCCACAGGCGTTCGCCAAGGCGGCTGTGGGCATGACCGATCACCGCCAGGGCCTTTTCCAGGTCGCAGCGCCATACGTTGCGGCCATTGACCACGCCGAGGGACAGCACCTTGTAGGCCGGCAGGCGGTCGAGAATGGTCGGGTACTGCTCTGGCGCACGCACCAGGTCGATATGCAGGCCGTCCACCGGCAGGTTGGCGGCCAGGCCGAGGTTGTCCTCCAGGCCGCCGAAGTAGGTGGCGACCAGCTTCTTCAGCGGCTCGCGCTGCAGGCTGTTGTAGGCACGCTCAAAGGCGTTCTTCCAGTCCTGGGGCAAATCGAGCACCAGAATCGGCTCGTCGATCTGCACCCATTCCACACCCTGCTCGGCCAGGCGCTGGAAGATCTGCCCGTATAACGGCAGCAGGCGTTCGAGCAGTTCCAGCTTGTCGAAGCCCTGGGTATCGCCCTTGAGCTTGCCCAGCCACAGGTAGGTGAGCGGGCCGATGATCACCGGCTTGACGCTATGGCCGAGGGCCTGGGCTTCTGCCACTTCCTCGAACAGCTGCTCCCAGCTCAGTGCGAACTGCTGGTCGGCGCTGAACTCGGGCACAAGATAGTGGTAATTGGTATCGAACCACTTGGTCATCTCCTGGGCATGGGCGCCGCCGCAACAGGTATCGCCACTGACGCCACGGGCCATGGCGAACAAGGTCTCCAGGGTTGGCTTGCCGCTGGCCGGGCGAAAGCGCTCGGGAATCACGCCGAAGGTCAGCGAATGGGCGAGCACCCCGTCATACCAGGCGAAATCGCCCACCGGCAGCAGGTCGAGGCCGGCATCCTTCTGCACCTGCCAGTGCCGGGCACGCAGCTCACGGCCCACGGCGCGCAAGCCGGCTTCGTCCAGTTCGCCCTTCCAGAAGGCCTCCTGGGCTTTCTTCAGTTCGCGGTCACGTCCGATTCGGGGAAATCCGAGGCTGTGTGCCAGGGCCATGGCGTTATCTCCACTGCATAAAATGATGGCATGCATTGTCGAGGCTCTAGCCGAGTGAAACAAACTCAACCTTTTAACGTTAAAAACAAGTTTCCTTCATGTTAAACAAGTCCGCCTCATGAGCGCCGCTCCTCGGCTTGAGGTGGCTGGCGCAGTCGGGCAAGCTGACGACAGCCTTCTGGACCCAACCCGCATGCCTGAGCTTCCCGACGACCCCGCGCAGACCGAACGCACCCGCGAAACCGTGCTGCGCTATCACTACAGCTGGAAGTACCGTGACCTCGACGCGGTGATGACGCTCTATCACCCCGAGGTCGAGTACCACGACTTCTTCCTCAACCGCGCCATGGGCCTGGCGGAGCTGCGCGACTACGTGCTCAGCACCATGCCGCGCCACCCGGACGAGGCGCTGGAACACACCGACCGCATCCGCATCGACGGCCATACCGCGTTCATCCAGTACCGCACCACGCTGCATGGCGGCGAGGGGCTGGTGTCGTTTCGTACCGCCGAGGCCATCACCGTGCGCGACGGGCTGATCTGGCGGGTCAACGAATACGCTTCGCTGGTACACGAAGGCCCCGATGCGCGGGCGCCGATGCAAAACAGCGCGGCGATCAGCAAGCTGGGCCTGTCGACCCGCCAGTTGGGCTTCATGGCCCAGGACCTGCAGGATTACTTCCAGCGTCGTCAGCCCTTTCTCGACCCCGCCCTGAGTCTTCAGCAGGTGGCCAGCGCAACCGGCTACAGCCGTAACCAGATTTCCTACCTGCTCAACCAGGTGCTCGGCCAGAGCTTCTACCGCTACGTCAATCAGGCGCGCCTGCAGCATCTGCTCGAGCGCCTGCAGGCCGGCAGCGACCTGCGGCGCATGGACGAACTGGCCTTCGAAGCCGGCTTCAACTCCCTGACCGCCTTCTACAGCACCTTCCGCCGCAGCACCGGAATGACGCCCAAGGCCTACCTGAAAGACCTTTACGCGCGGGCACGCACGCAAGACAACAGCTGAGTCGGCCTCTAGTCTTGTCCCATATATCTTGTGGAAGCGGTGCATGAACGACTGGCGCAACATCAGCCTGTGGATGGATCAACTCGATGAGCCGCTGACGCCACGCCCGGCTCTGCCCGGCGACCTGCAAGCCGACGTGGCGATCATCGGCGCGGGCTACACCGGGCTGTGGACGGCCTACTACCTCAAGCGCCAGGCACCCGAGCTGCGCATCGTCATCCTCGAAGCGAAGATCGCCGGCTTCGGCGCCTCCGGGCGCAACGGCGGCTGGCTGATGGGCAACCTGCTCGGCGAGGATCGCCTGCTCGCCGGCCTCACTCCCGAGGCGCGGCGCGAATCCTACGAGCTGCTGCACGGCATTCCCGATGAAGTCGGCCAGGTACTGGCGCGCGAAGACATCGACTGCGACTACCGCAAGGGCGGTGTGCTGTACTGCGCGGCTCGCTATCCGGAGCAGGAACTGCGCCTGCGCGAGTACCTGCGCGGGTACCGTGAGGAAGGCCTGGGCGAGGATGACTACCGCTGGCTACCCGCCGAAGAGCTGGCCCAGCAGTTGCGCATCCCCGGTGCCTACGGGGCGATTCACAGCCCGCACTGCGCGACCATCCAGCCGGCCCGCCTGGTGCGCGGCCTGGCCCGCTGCGTGGAAGCCATGGGCGTGAGCATCTATGAAGGCACCCCGGCCCTGAGCTGGCAGGCCGGCAGCGTGCGTTGCGAGGCCGGTGAGGTGCGCGCCGACTGGGTGGTGCCGGCCGTCGAGGGCTATTCACCCAGGCTGCCGCCGCTGGGTCGCCACCAGATTCCGGTGCAGAGCCTGATCGTCGCCACCGAACCGCTGCCGGCCTCGACCTGGGCGGAAATCGGCCTGGAGCGCGGCCAGGCATTCTGCGAAGCCAGCCGCCAGGTTACCTACGGCCAGCGTAGCCGCGACGACCGGCTGATCTTCGGCGCCCGCGGTGGCTATCGTTTCGGCAGCAAGCTGCGCAGCGACTTCAACCTCAACGACGAAGAGCGCGGCCTGCGCCGCTACCTGTTCAGCGAGCTGTTCCCACAGCTGCGCAACGTGCGCATCACCCACGCCTGGGGCGGCAATCTGGGCATGGCGCGGCGCTTCCACCCGCACATGCTCTGCGACCGCGGCAATGGCATCGCCCTGTCCGGCGGTTACGGCGGCGAAGGCGTGGGCGCCAGCAACCTCGGCGGGCGCACCCTGGCCGACCTGATTCTCGGCCACAGCACCGCGCTCACCCGCCAGCCCTGGGTGCGCCACGATACCCGCGTACAGGACCTGCCGCGCTGGGAGCCCGAGCCCTGTCGCTGGCTGGGTTACAACGCGATCATCCGCAGCTTCGTGCGCGAAGACAAACTGCTCGCCGACCCAGCCAGCCGGCCCTGGCAGCGCTACATGGCGCAGCGCATCGCCAGCCTGATGGAAGGCTTCATGAAGTGAAGGTTCTCTCCCACATTATTTAAGGTTTGAAGTCATGAACATCACCCACTTCCGTGATACCGCCAGCGCCTCCCTCGACGAACACAATCCGGTCGCCGTGCCGCTCAGCGAACCTGCCGCGATCACCTCGGTGACCTGCGTGGAGCGCGACGATGGTGTGGAAACCGGCATCTGGGAATGCACGCCCGGGCGCTGGCGCCGGCAGATCGTGCAGCAGGAGTTCTGCCACTTCATCGCCGGGCGCTGCACCTTCATTCCCGACGTGGGCGAGCCCATCGAAATCAAAGCGGGCGACGCACTGATGTTGCCGGCCAACACCACAGGCGTCTGGGACATACAAGAAACGCTGCGCAAGACCTATGTACTGATTTTCTGAGGATCTATTCAAAGTTTCGCGAGCTAGAGCAATGCAAGGCAAAAACAGGCGAAGAAGCGCAGTTTACGCGCTGTAAATGAGCATTCTGAGTCTGTTTTTAACGCAGCAGTGCCGACGCGCAGCAGACTTTGAACAGGTCCTGTGCTGCCTCCACAACATCGACAACAACGGTTGAGGTTTCCCATGCTGAAAACGCTTATCCCGCTGATGCTCGTCGCCTCGGTCAGCCAGGCGGCGCAGGACGTGCGCATCTACAACTGGACCGACTACATCGCTCCCGACACGCTGAAGAGCTTTCAGCAGGCCAGCGGCGTGACGCCCCACTATGACGTTTACGACAGCAACGAAACCCTCGACGCCAAGCTGATGGCCGGCCGCTCTGGCTATGATGTGGTGTTTCCCTCCAACCACTTCATGGCCCGGCAGATCCAGGGCGGCGCGCTCAAGGAGCTGGACAAGAGCCAGCTGCCCAACTGGAAGAACCTCAACCCGACGCTGCTCAAGGCCCTGGAAGGCAACGATCCGGGCAACAAGCACGGTTTCCCCTACCTGTGGGGCAGCACCGGCATCGGCTACAACGTGGAGAAGGTCAAGGCGGTGCTGGGGAGCGACGTGCCCCTGGACTCCTGGGACCTGATCTTCAAGCCCGAACTGATGGCCAAGCTGAGCAAATGCGGCGTGGCGATTCTCGACAACGGCCCGGAGATGCTGCCCATCGCCCTGCACTACCTGGGCCTGCCGCACCACAGCCAGAAGCCCGAGGACTACAAGAAGGCCGAAGCGCTGTTGATGGAGATGCGAGAGAACGTCGCCTACTTCCATTCCTCCAAATACGTCGGTGAGCTGGCCAATGGCGACGTGTGCATGGCGGTCGGTTTCTCCGGCGACATCATGCAGGCCAGCGCCCGCGCCAAGGAGGCTGGCAACGGCGTCGACATCGCCTACGTGATTCCCAAGGAAGGCGCGCCGATGTGGTTCGACATGGTCGCCATGCCCAAGGACGCGCCCAATGAAAAAGCCGCCTACGCCTTCATGAATTACCTGCTCGAGCCAGAGGTGATCGCCGGCATCAGCGACCATGTGCACTACGCCAACGGCAACAGCCAGGCAGACGCGCTGGTCGACCCGGCGCTCATGGCCGACCCCACCGTCTACCCGCCCGCTGAGGTGATGGAAAAGCTCTACGCCCTGGAAGCCATGCCGTTGAACATCGACCGCATCCGCACACGGATCTGGACCAAGGTGAAAAGCGGCACCTGAAACGGTTGCCAAGGGTTGGCGCTCGCAGGAGCGCCAACCCGACCGTCAGATCCACAGATCGTTGAGCGCCGTACGCTCCCCGCCCTCGGCCCCGGTGTTCAGCACACCGCGCGGCTCGATCAGCAGCAACTTCACCTCGGCTTCGGCATAGGGTTTGTGCTCCACCCCCCTGGGCACCACGTACAGCTCGCCACTGCCCAGGGTTACCGAGCCATCGCGAAAATCCAGGCGCAACTGGCCGTCGAGCACCATAAAGGCTTCGTCGGTTTCGGCATGGGCATGCCAGATGAAATCGCCCTGCAGGCGCACTACCTTGAACTGGTAGTCGTTCATTTCCGCGACCACCCGCGGTGACCATTGCTCGGCGATCAGGTCGAGCTTGCCGAGCAGGTGGATGGCTTGTTTGGTGGATGGACTTGGCTGGTTCACGGGAGGCTCCTCGGTTGGTTTTCACCACTCTAACGAGGCACCCCGGGCGCTATCTTGTACGATCCTGCAACTTCACCATGCTCAGCCAGCGCGCCGGAGACAGGCCGAAGCTGGCCACGAAATGCCGGGTCATATGGCTCTGGTCGAAGAACCCGGCGATCAGCGCCGCATCGGCCAGGCCGATACCCGACAGGGCCAGCTCACGGCAACGCGCCAGCCGGCGCATGGTCACGTAGCGATAGGGGCTGGTGCCGAACAGGGCACGAAAATCCCGCGACAGGCTCCAGCGATCACGACCACTGACATGCTCCAGCTCGTCCAGGGTGATGCTCGCGCCGTTGCGACTGTGGATGTACTCCCGCGCCCGCTGCGTGGCGGGATAATCGAAGGCGCGACGGCCACGGGGCTTGCCGGCAACCGCCTGCAGGGCGTGGGCCAGGTCGAAGATCGCATCGTCTTCCTGCAAGGATTCCAGCGGGTCGTCCATGGCCTGCAGAAAGCTTTCCGTCGCCCGGCGCAAGCGCACGTCGTCGCTCAAACCTCCCGGGATGAACGGCAGCGGCTGGCCGCCGAGTACCTGCTGGATCAGCACCGGGTCGATATACAGCATGCGGTAATGAAAGCCGGCGTCGGTGCCGGCCATGCCGTCGTGCAGCTCATCCGGGTGCAGCACCAGGGTTCCGCCGGGCAGGCTGTGGCGCATGGCGCGCCGATAACGAAAGCTCTGTACGCCGGCCAAGGTGCGGCCGATGGCGTAGGAGTCATGGCGATGAGGGTCGTAGCCGTGGCCGCTGAAATACGCCTCGATGCGCTCGACTCGCCCCGGCGCATGGCTGCGCAGCACCCAGTCATTGCGGCCTGTCGATTTGCCCATGTCGTGGTTCTCCATACCGCCACCCAGCAGGCGACACGGTAACCCCTCGGACGCTAAAAAGCTCGTCTGCTCAGCAACTCAAGATACTCGCTCGATAGCCAGTGCCAACCCCTGCCCCACCCCCACGCACATGGTCGCCAGGCCCAACTTGCCGCCGGTCTTTTCCAGGTGGTGCACGGCAGTCAGTACCAGGCGGTTGCCGCTCATGCCCAGCGGGTGGCCAAGGGCGATGGCGCCGCCGTTCGGGTTGACCTTGGGGCTGTCGTCCGGCAAGCCGAGGTCGCGGGTGACGGCCAGGCCCTGGGCGGCGAAGGCTTCGTTCAGTTCGATCACGTCGAACTGCTCGATGCTCAGGTTCAGGCGCGCCAGCAGCTTGCGTACCGCCGGCAGCGGGCCGACGCCCATGATGCGTGGCGCCACGCCACCGCTGGCCATGCCCAGCACCCTGGCGCGTGGTTTGAGGCCGTATTGCTTCACGACTGCGGCGGAGGCCAGGATCATCGCCGAGGCGCCATCGTTGAGGCCCGAGGCGTTGCCGGCGGTCACGGTCTTGTCCGGGCCATTGACCGGCTTGAGCCTGGCCAGGCCTTCGGCGGTGGTGTCGGCGCGCGGGTGCTCGTCGGTGTCGACAACGATCTCGCCCTTCTTGGTCTTGATCACCACCGGGACGATTTCCTCGGCGTAGTAACCGCTCTGCTGGGCCGCAGCAGCGCGCTGCTGGCTGCGCAGGCCAAAGGCGTCCTGGTCGGCACGGCTGACCCCGTAGTCCTCGGCGACGTTGTCACCAGTGACCGGCATCGGGTCGACGCCGTACTGCTCCTTCATCGCCGGGTTGACGAAGCGCCAACCCAAAGTGGTGTCCTCCAGCTTCTGGCCACGGCCGAAGGCGCTGTCGGCCTTGCCCATCACATAGGGCGCGCGGGTCATCGACTCGACGCCGGCGGCAATGGCCAGCTCCATTTCGCCCGCGGCGATGGCGCGGAAGGCGGCGCCGACCGCCTCCATACCCGAAGCACAGAGACGATTGAGGGTCACCCCCGGCACCGTTTCCGGCAGGCCGGCGAGCAGCAGCGCCATGCGCGCCACGTTGCGGTTGTCCTCGCCGGACTGGTTGGCGCAGCCCATGAACACTTCGTCGACCGCTGACCAGTCGACCTGCGGATTCCGCTCGACCAGCGCCTTGAGCGGAATCGCCGCCAGGTCGTCGGCGCGCACTGCGCAGAGCGCGCCGTTGAGGCGGCCAATCGGCGTGCGCACCGCATCGCAGATAAATACATCTCGGTTCATCAGCATTGCTCCATGCCTTGAAAAAACCGGCCAGCACCCAGGCCGACCGGCCGAAGAAAACAGCTAGGGTCTGTTGCCGTTTCACGCACGGCCGCGCCGGAGCCCGTTTTGCCGCGAGGCAAGGCATGAGCCGCGAAGTTTAGTGGGCTAAATGAGCCGGCGAGAAACGTAGCATCGCGGCAAAACGGGCCCGGCCCTTCGGGTTGCGCGGGAAATCTCGCCATGCGTCGTTGGAGGACTTGGCAAGGGAACACCATTCCCTGCGTCCTCCGCCTAGCGGATCGCCGCCCGGCCTGGCGAGATTTCTCGCGGCAACGCGGCTCGCGTTGAAACGGCAACAGACCCTAGCCGCGGGTGAAGCTGCCACCCTGTTCAGCCAGGCGCCGTAGCAGCGGCGCCACTTCGATGCCGCGCTCAGGAAATGCCGCGCGCCAGCCATCGAGTGCGCTGGCCACAGTGGCGAGGCCGACCTCGTCGGCGTGGTACAGCAACCCGCCCTTGTAGCGCGGGAAGCCATAGCCATGCAGCCACACCAGGTCGATATCGTTGGCGCTGTCGACGATGCCCTGCTCGAGCAGATGCGCCGCCTCGTTGATCATCACGAACAGGCAGCGCTGGAGGATTTCATCGTCGCCAATCGAACGCGGCGTGATGCCCCGGCGGCGCCGGTGCTCGGCCAGCAGGTCGCTGACGAATTCGTCTTCTGCACCGCGACGCTGGCCTTGTTCATAACGGTAATAGCCGGCGCCGGACTTCTGCCCCAGCCGCCCGGCGGCATGCAATTGCTCGATCAGGTCGCAGCGGCGCTCGGCCTCGGACAGTTCGCGGGCCTGACGATTGCGCCAGGCGATGTCCACACCGGACAGGTCGCGCAGCTCGAAGGGACCCATGGGGAAGCCGAAGCCGCGAATTACCCGGTCCACGTCCTGGGGGCTGGCGCCCTCCTCGAGCAGAAAACCGGCCTCGCGCTCACGCACCGCCAGCAGGCGATTGCCGACGAAGCCGTAGCAGTTGCCGACCGCGATGGCCGTCTTGCCCAGCCTCGCACCGAGCTGCAGCACGCTGGCCAGCACCTCGGGCGCCACCTGTGGGGTGCGCACCACCTCCAGCAGCTTCATCACCTGGGCCGGGCTGAAGAAGTGCATGCCGATCACCTCGCCAGGGCGCGTGGTGGCGCTGGCGATCGCCGTCACGTCCAGGTACGAGGTATTGGTGGCGAGAATGGCGCCCGGCTTGGCGAACTGGTCGAGCTGGCGGAAAACGTCCTGCTTGATCGCCAGGTCCTCGAATACCGCCTCGATGATCAGGTCGGCGTCGGCAACCCGTTCCAGGCTCGTTGCAAAGCCAATCAACGCGGTGCGGCGCGCCGCCTCATCGGCGTCGAGCTTGCCCTTCTCCACCGAACCCTGAAAGTAGCCCTCGACCACCGAACGGCCACGCTGCAGGGCCTGCTCCTGGGTATCGATAAGCAAGGTCGGGAGGCCGGCATTCGCCAGGCACAGGGCGATACCGCTGCCCATCATGCCGGCGCCGATTACCGCGACCTGTTCGATGGGCCGGGTGGGCGCACGCTTGCCCAGCGCCCGGGCGCGTGAAGCCAGGTCGCGCTCGGCGAAGAACACATGGCGCAGGGCATGGGCCTGGCGACTCTGCCGACGGGCGATAAACACCTCGCGCTCATGGGCCATGCCGGCGTCGAACGGCAAGCGCGCGGCCTGCTCCAGCGCCTCAAGTGCCAGGGGCGGTGCTTCCTGGCCGGGCAGTTTGCGCAGCAGTTGCGTGGCGCGCTCCCTGAACACGGTCGAGTCATACCCAGGCACCTGCTGTTCGCTCAGCCGGCGTGGCGGCTGCCCGGCAACCTCGCGCGCCAGGGCTATCGCGCCGGCACGCAGCTCGTCCGCCACCAGCCTGTCGATAAGCCCGAGCTGCAAGGCGCGCTCGCCGCCTACCCGTTCACCGCCCACCACCATCTCCAGCGCCACCGGCATGCCGCACAATCGCGGCAAACGCTGGGTACCACCGGCGCCTGGTATCAGCCCCAGGCTGACTTCCGGCAGGGCGAACTGGGCGCCGCGCTCGGCGATGCGATAGTGACAGGCCAGCGCCAGCTCCAGGCCGCCGCCGAACGCCGAGCCCTGCACGGCAGCGACCACCGGCTTGGCGGCGTTTTCGATCAGCGCCAGCACGTCCGGCAGCTGGGGCGGCTGCAGCGGCAGGTCGAACTCCTTGATGTCGGCGCCGGCCACGAAGGTCTTGCCCTCGCAGGCGATCACCAGGGCCGTCACGGCATCATCGGCCAGGGCCGCGTGCAGGCACTCGAGCAGTTGCTCGCGCACCTGGCGCGACAGCGCATTGACCGGCGGGTTGTCGATGAGCAACAGCGCAATCTCGCCCTCGTGCCGTAAAATCACGATCGAATTCATGAATGCCTCCGGCGGGTTACAGAAGGGAAAGCGGATAGCTGACGATCACTCGCACATCGTCGGCATCGCGGGAGAAGTCCGAGCGGTAGGTGGCGCTGCGCAGCCGCGTGGACAGGCCACGCAGCGCACCGCTCTGCACCACGTATTGCAGCTCCATGTCGAACTCGCGCTCGCCGCCGCCATCGGCACCCGGCACATCGGCGCCACTGCCCTTGGTGTAGCGGGTCATGAAGGTCAGGCCGGGGATGCCGAGCTTGGCCAGGTCGTAGTCGTAGCGAGCCTGCCAGGAGCGCTCGTCCTTTTCGGCGAAGTCACCGACCTGCACGAAGTTGACCAGAAAAGGGTCGGTGCCATTGACGTAGGCGAACGCCGAGTCGCCGGACATACGCTGATAGCCCAGGCCGAAGGAGTGACCCGCAGCCTTGTAGGTGCCCATTGCGCTAAACGCCTGGTTGTCGATGGCGCCGCCGCGGGCCTGGCCCTCGTCGTCGGTGACGAACAGCCGCACATCGCTGAGCAAGGCGCCCCAGTCACCCTGGCGGCGGTCGGTGAAGCCATAGAACTGCTGGCGGTAGATGTCCTCGAACACCGCGTACTGCGCGGTGAGGTCGGTGGCTTGCCCCAGGCGGTAGGTGGCCCCCAGCACATCGAAGTCGCCACCATCGAGCGGCCCGCTGAAACGCCGGTTCTTGTTGTTGAGGCTCAGGCCCTCGGAGCCGGACTGGTCGCGATACACGGTGTCGCGGATATGCGCGCCGACCAGTTCGAGGGGCTTGAACTCGCCGATCTGCAACTGCGCGCCCTCGAAGATCTGCGGCAGCAGGCGGCCGTTGTTGGCCGCCAGGGTCGGCCACTTGGGCAGCAGCGTGCCGACGCGCAGCTCGCTGTCGGATACCTTGAGCTTGAGCGTGGCACCAGCTTTCGCATAATCGTCGTCGACGCCGCCGTCATCCTGCACGGGCAGCAGACCGGTGCCGCTGCGCCCGCGCCCGGAATCCAGCTTGACGCCGAGCATGCCGATGGCATCCACCCCTACCCCCACGGTTCCGGCGGTGTAGCCCGACTCGTAGCGCAGGATGAAACCCTGCGCCCACTCCTCGCGCTGGGACTGGCCGCTGCCCTCGCGAAAGTCGCGGTTCATGTAGAAATTGCGCAGCTCCATCGAGGCTTTGCTGTCCTCGAAAAAGCCCTCGGCGCCGGCAACAGGCAGGTAACCGGCAAGGCTGATCCCTGCCGCTAGAAACGGCATGTGTCTGGTCATGTTCATGGTCTGGTACCGAAGAAAAGAACCGGGCACCTGCTGCGTGGCGCAGGCGCCGGTCAAACCTTGAGGAATACGCCGGTCAGCGGATCTGAGTGAGGTAGTCGGAAGCCTTGCCGGGGATGGTCACGCCCTGGATCTGGCTGAGGAACTTGATCGCCCGCTCCACATCGCTCTCTTCGAGGTACGGGGTTTTCGGGAAGGACTCGCGGTTGTTTTCCCAGGCGGCGGCGTAGACCTGGTCGTTGACCCCGTCGAAGCGCTTGCGCACCTGCTTCATCGCCTCTTGCGGCTGCTCGTTGATCAGCGTGGTGGCGTCGCTAAGCGCGGCCATGAAGGCCTTGACCGTGTCCTGATTGTCCTCGGCCCACTGGCGACGGGCACTGAGTGCGATGGACGGATAACCGTCGAGTGCCTTGACCTCGCCCTTGGACATGTCCAGCAGCATGTAGCCCTTCTGCTCGATCACCGCGCTTTCCGAGGTCGGCGACGACAGGGCGAAGCCATCGATGTTGCCCTGGGCGAAGGCCGCCAGCATCGCTCCGCCGTTATTGAGGTAGAGCAGCGTGAAGTCCTTCTCCGATTGCAACCCGCCCTCCTGGCCCAGGAAGCGCACCAGGAAGTCGGCGCTGCCACCGGAACCACTGACCGCCAGGCGCAGGCCCTTGAACGCGGCCAGGCGTTGCTCGATCGGTGTTTGCTCGGTGATACCGAGCTTGTCCGCGACTTCCTGACGAATCACCACGTTACTGGCGTACTGGCCGACCATGCGCCCCAGCAGGGTGATGTCCGCGCCCTTGACCTTGGCGTTGATGGCGTTCTGGATGGCGCAGGAGCAGAACTCCACCGAGCGGCTGGCCAGCCCGGAAGCCGCCGCACCGCCGCCCTTGAACTTGACCAGTTCGACATCCAGGCCGTGCTTCTCGAAGAAGCCGCCGTCCAGCGCCACGAACAGCGGCATGTGCACGAAGCCCTCGGTGCCCAGGGCCACCTTGATCTCCTTCGCCGCCATGGCCGGCATCGACGACAATCCCAGCAGGGCGCTGAGGCCCAGTGCGCTTACCAAAGCTTTGATCGACATGGTTTAAACCTCGCGTTTCTTGTTGTTTTGGTTGGGGAATTTCAGACCGACAGCTCGCGTTCTTGCTGATCGCGCTTCCAGGGCATCAGTACCTGTTCGAGCTTGCGCACCGCGGCCTGCAGCAGCAGTGCCAGGGCGATGATGGCGATCAGCGCGGCGAATACGCCGGCGGTGTCCAGCTGCCCGGCAGCGTCCTGCAGCAGGTAGCCCAGGCCACGGTTGGCCGCCATGATCTCGCCGACGATGGCGCCGATCAGCGCATAGGGCACCGACAGCTTGAGGCCGGTGAACACCCACTGGATGGCCGAGGGCAGCACCACCTTGGTGATCAGGTGATGCTCCCTGGCGCCCATCAGGCGCAGGATTTCCAGCTGCTCGCGTTCCACGGCACGCACGCCGCTGTAGGTGTTGAGGAACACCAGGAAGAACACGATGGTGGCGGTGAGGATGATCTTCATCTCGATGCCGATGCCGAACCACATGATGAACAGCGGCGCGAGGGCGATCTTCGGCAGGCTGTAGATGGCGATCAGGATCGGGTCGAGCAGCTTGGCCAGCAGCTCGTTACGCCCCAGCACCAGGCCCACGGTGATGCCGGCGCAGGCACCGAAGAAGAAGCCCACCAGGGTTTCCAGCACGGTGATCCAGCCATGGGAGAACAGCCGGCCGCTGCTGACCAGATCGGCGAAGCGCTTGCCGATCTCGGCCGGCGAGCTGACGAAGAACGGGTCGATCAACGGCCCCGAAGCGAGCTGCCAGCCGATCAGAAGCGTGGCCAGAATGGCGATACGTCCCAGAAAAATAGTCATGTGAAATCCTCCGAAAAATGGGCGTCAGGCGTCGTGATCTGGGGTGATGAATTCCCACAGATCGCCGCACAGTTCGTGGTAGCGCGGGTCCTTGCGCAGTTGGAGGATGTTGCGGTCGTCGCCCAGAGGAATCGGCACGTCACGCACGATGGTGCCGGGACGGCCGGAGAAGATCAGGCAGCGGTCACCGAGCGCCACGGCCTCGTCCAGGTCGTGGGTGACGAACAGCACGGTCTTCTTCAACTGGCGGCTGAGCTTGAACAGCTCGGTCTGCATGCGCAGGCGCAGCTGCGCATCGAGGGCCGCGAACGGCTCGTCCATCAGCAGGGTTTCCGGGTCGTAGGCGAGCAGCCGGGCCAGCGCGGCGCGCTTGCGCATGCCGCCAGAGAGCTGGCTCGGATAGGCCTTCTCGTTGCCGGTCAGGCCGACCAGGGCCATCAGCTCGGCGATGCGCGCCTGGCGCTGCGCCTTGGGCACGCCCTGGATTTCCAGCGGCGTGGCGATGTTGCTGGCCACGTCACGCCAGGGCAGCAGGTGGTCGCTCTGGGTCATGTAGCCGGTGCGGCCATTGATGCCACTGACCGGCTCACCGCGGTACACCACCTCGCCGGTGGTGGGCGCGAACAGCCCGGCGACCATGTTCAGCAGGGTGGATTTGCCGCAGCCGGACGGGCCGATGATGGTCACCACCTGGCCCTGCTGGATGTCGACGTTGATGCTGTGCGACGCCTGCTTGGTCACGCCCTTGACGGTGAAGGACTTGGAAACGTCGCGAAAGGAGATGACGGTGGGTGCGGCTGCTTTGGCACCGACCGCCTCGAAGGTGACGGCATTCTTGAGCACGGCAGTCATGGCGGTTACTCCACGTTCGAGGTTTGGCTGCCGAACGCGTGACTCACGTGCTCGACGACGGGACGGATCGAAATGGACGGCCACCACGGCGTGGTGTGAGCATGATGGTTCATAGCGACCTACTTGTTTTTATGAGTCTGAAATGAAGCTGTATTCGATTATGCGAGCCTGATTTCCAGGGGCAACGGCGCTGTTCCATCAGATGGAACAGCGCTGCTTCAGGCGATGACGGTCAGCCCGTCCAGGGCCACCACGCCGCGGCCAGCGGGGCGCACCAGGAGCGGATTGATCTCCGCTTCCAGCAGGCGATCACCGAGCTGCATGGCCATGTCCGAGAACGCCACGATGCACGCCACGGCGGCCTCGGTATCGCCCTTGGGCATGCCACGGAAACCGTCCAGCAAAGGGAAGGTGCGCAGCTCGCGCAACATCTCGCGAGCCTGGTCGTGGCTCACCGGCAACAGCCGCAAGGTGGTGTCCTGGAACAGTTCGGCGGTCACCCCACCCATGCCCAGCAACAGCGCCGGGCCGAGCTGTGGGTCGCGGTGAAAGCCGAGGATCAGCTCCTGCCCGCCTACCACCATTTCCTGGATCAGGAAGCTCTCGGGCACGAAGCCGACATGCCCGCCCACCTCGTCACGCATGCGTTCGAGGCGCTCGCCGATGGCTTCGGCATCGAGACCGAGGGCCACGCCGCCCACTTCGCTCTTGTGGGCGATGCGCTCGGAGAGCACCTTGAGCACCACCTGCCCGCCCAGCTCGCGCGCCGCCAGGGCGGCCTGCTCGCCGTCGTGCACCACGCGCTCGCGGGTCACCGGAATACCGAAGCTGGCGTAAAGGCGCTTGCTGCGTTCCTCGTCGAGCTGGCCGGCGGGCAGCTGCAGATCGATGCTGGTGCTGGCCGACGATACCGCCGCGGGCGACAGCGCCGCGCCCTTCTGCTCGGCAAAACTGGCCATGGCGCTGAGGGCACTGGCGCAGCTTTCCGGCGCGCTGAACGCCACGCCGCCAGAGCCATTGATGCGCTGCGCGGCAGCCGGCGCATGGGGGCTGATATAGGCCAGCACCGGTTTGTCGGAGCCGGCCAGGCTGTCGCGGATCGCGTCGGCCATCAGATGGGGCTGCGCCACGCCGGACGAGCCGACCACACTGATCACCGCATCGAAATCCGCGCTCTCGAGCAGGATACGGATGGCGCTGCGCATCAGCTCCGGCTGCAAGCCGGCCAGGGTCAGGTCGATGGGGTTGCGATCGAGCACCGCCTGATCGCCGATATCCAGCGCACGCAGTTTTGCTGCGGTTTCAAGGCCCGGCGTTGGCGTCTCGAAACCGGCCACACCCAGGTTGTCGGCGATCAGCGTGCCGGCGCCACCGGTGGACGTCAGGATGGCCACCCGGCGCCCGTGCATCACCCGGCCGCTGGCCAGGGCGAAGGGAATGTCGAGCAGGTCGGCGAAGGTTTCCGCGCGGATCACGCCCAGCTGCCGGAAGTACGCCGAATAGAGGTTGTCGGCACCGGCCAGTGCGCCGGTGTGCGAGTTGGCCGCATGGGCGCCCGCTTCCGAGCGGCCGACCTTGTAGACCACCACCGGCTTGCCGGCGGCCCGTGCCTTGAGCGCCGCACGGGTGAATTTCTCGCTATCGCGCAGGCCTTCCAGGTACAGGGCGATCACCGCGGTCGCCGGGTCGTCGGCCAGGTAGTCGACGAAATCGGCGACATCCAGATCGACTTCGTTGCTGGTGGAAATCAGCTTGGAGAAACCGATGCCGGCCGACACCCCGCGCGACAGCAGCGCGCCGAGAATGCCGCCGCTCTGCGACACCACGGCGATGCGTCCGGCGAGCAGTTCGTCCATGTCCAGGGCGCCACTGGCCGACAGGGTGATGCGCTCGGTAAGGTTCACCAGACCAATGGTGTTGGGGCCCAGAATGCGCATCTGGCCGCGCGCGTCATCCAGCGCCTGCTGACGCTGCAGGCCATCGGCGCCGGTTTCGCCGTAGCCACCGGCCAATACGATGGCCGCCGCGCAACCGCGCGCCGACAGCTCGGCGACGGCCTGATTGGCGCGCTCCGGGCCGAGCAGGATCAGCGCCACGTCCGGCACCTCGGGCAGCTCGGCCACCGAGACATAGCAGCGCAGGCCATCGATCTCTTCATAGCGCGGGTTGACGGGGTACAGACGCCCCTGGAAACCGTGCTTGCGCAGGAAGGCGATCGGTCGCCCGGAGGTCTTGCGGGCATCGCCGGAAGCGCCGATCACCGCGACACTGGAGGGGCTGAGAAGACGGCTGATCTGGTTCATCGCTCAGCTCCTCTGCGCCTTGCGCGCCAGGAAGGCAGCAACCGATTCCTGGTGCTCGCTCGAGGTGTAGCAGATGCCCTGCGCCTGGCTGCCCATGGCCGAGATCTGCCCCTGGGTCAGCTCGAAGCTGTTGTTGAGAATCGACTTGCTCAGGGCCAGGGCGGTGGCCGAACCGGCGGAGAGTTGCAGCGCCCAGTCCTGAGCGGCGGGCAGCAGGTTGTCGTGGGGCACCACACGATCGACCATGCCGATCTGCTGGGCCTCCTGGGGCGCCACCATACGGCCGCTGAAGATCAGCTCCTTGGCCCTGGGCAGGCCGACCCGCCGCGGCAGGAAATACAGGCCGCCGCCATCGGGAATCAGCCCACGGGCGATGTAGCTCATGGCGAAGGTCGCCTGCTCCGAGGCGATGATGAAATCGCAGCTCAGCGCCATGTCGCAGCCCAGCCCGGTGGCCGCGCCGTTGACCGCGGCGATGGTCGGTTTGGGCATGTTGTGCAGCAGGGAAACCGCATGGTGCACACGCTGCTGGCGCTTCCAGCCGTTGAAGGCCACCGAGCCGGCCGGGGCGCTCATGCGCGCCTGCATGCCCTTGATGTCGCCGCCGGCACAGAAGCCCTTGCCAGCGCCGGTGACCACCAGGGCCTTGATCGCGGGGTCTGCCGCGATCTGCTCCAGGTGCTCGATGAGCAGGCTGCGCATGGCGTCGCTGATGGCGTTGCGCGCCTCGGGGCGATTGAGCGTCAGGGTGGCGATGCCGTCGACGACGGCCAATTCGATAGGCGTGGAAGTTTCCTGGGAAATCGTCATGCGGTTACTCTCTTTTTATTCGTTGAATATCCATCCGGTGCTGGCCGGCTGAATTTCAGTCTTAGGGAGAGCCCCGATCATGACAACGCACCCATTCCACCAGATGGAACAGGTTGACTCCACGGTGGCTGCCGTACCGGGCCGCGGCAAGGCCACCCCCAACCGCTCACTGGAGCGCGGTCTTGGCCTGCTGCGGGCCTTTCGACCGGGCACCGAGTACCTGACCAATGGGGATCTGAGCGAGGCCACCGGGCTTTCGAAATCCACCGTGAGCCGCTTGACCCAGACCCTGGTTCGCGCCGGTTTTCTGGATTACGACGGCACCAGCGGCGCCTACCGCCTTTCGGTATCGCTGCTCGGCCTGGCTCACTCGATGTACCACTGCAGCGCCCTGCTGCAGGTGGCCAGCCCGCTGATGGCGCAGGTGGCGCGCAGCGAGCAGGTCAATGTCAGCCTGGCGGCTGCCGATGGCGACGAGATGATCTACCTGGAGTCGATCCGCATGGGCGCGCGCAAGTCGCCGCGCAACGTGCTCACCGGCCAGCGCCTGCCCATGGACGTGACTTCCCTGGGGCGCGCTTACCTGTCGGTGCTCGACGAGGCGCAGCGAAAATCACTGGTCGAGCTGTTCAAATCACGGCGCTGCGAATCACGCGCTTCGCAGCTGCAACAGGAGATCGACGAGGCCGTGCACAGCGTGCGTACCCGTGGTTACTGCGTGACGTCCTGGCAGCCGGAAGTGATGGCCATCGCCACGCACCTGGACATTCCCGCCTACCGCTCCCATGCGCTGAACATCAGCTTGGCGACCACCGAAAGTGCCGAGGTAATCGTCGAGCGCTACGCCGATGTGCTGCTGGAACTCGCCCAAGCGATTCGCACTGCTTACCTCAACAGGGCTTGAACGCAGTGCGGGCGAACGCCCACCTCACCGGGACCATTGCGGGTCCGTGGTGAAGGCGATGGTCAGCCAACGGTCGGGGCCTTCGTCGCCGATGGCCTGGCCGATCACGTCGCGCACGGCATCCCATTCGTCGAGGGTTTGCGCCGGCCAATCGACCGGCACGATGAAGTACAGCTCGATCTGCCGGGCGCGACCGATCCGCGCCACATAAGCCTGGTAGCTGATGAAGCCGTACTGCTCGACGATGCCCTGGGCCACGGCGTCGACATGCTGTTTGAGATCAGGCGGGGTGACCAGCAGGATGTCGGACAGCGCCTGGCGGATGGTTGCCAGCGGCAGCGGCAGGATCACCAGGCAGATCACCGCCAGCACCGCCGGGTCGATGTAGGGGCCAAGCCAGGCGTAGCGGCTCTGCTCGGTCAGCTGGCCGATCACGAAGGCGACCAGCAGGGCCAGGGAAATGCACCCGGACATCACCCAGGCCTTGGCATCCAGGGCGAGGAAATCCGAGCGGATGCGTCGGTTCGCACGAAACTCGTAGCTGGCGAACGCGAAGCAGATCAGCGTGGCAATGCCGGCATACAGCGACGCCAGGCCGAACTCCAGCGGTGTACCGCCGGACAGCAGGTTGCCGACGGCGTTGATCAGCGCATAGGCGGCTACCCCGCACAGCAGCGTGCCGTTGAGCGCCAGCACCATGGGCTCCAGGTGCCAGAAGCCCATGTTGAAACGCGCGGCCAGCCGGCGGCTGGCTTCGCTCTCCGAGGTGTGCCGGCGAATCAGCGTGGACACCATCAGGGCCAGGCCGCTCATGCTGGCGTCGGCCAGGGAGTAGACGCCATCGAAGACGATAGAGAACGACCCGGACAGCAGGCCGATGACGATCCCGATGGCCCCCACCAGCAGGGTCATGGCTATGGAGCCGCGCAGGATTCCCTGTTCCGTGTTGATCGCCATCTGCACGCTCCTTGACTGGACAAAACTGCAAGGGTACCCCTACCAGGCCGCCGTTGCAGGCAGGCGTGTTTAGCGCCTGTTTCAAGCGGACGAGTCGAGGGGCTTGCCGTGCACGCTGCGCCGCCCGAACGACAGCATGACGACCATCAGCAAGCAGCCGATCAGGATGGCGCTCGAAGACAGCACGAAGATGCTGTGCCGGTCGTTGCCCTCGATGAACAGGCTCAGCAGGGTCGGCGCCGCCGCGGCCGATGCCACCTGCACCACGCCGACCAGCTTGGTCAGGCGGCCGGTCGGGTCGTGGGCCACCACCGAGGACATGTAGTAGGACAGCGCCAGGTTCCAGCCGAAGTTCATCAGGAACACCGCGATCATCAGGTCCGACGCCGTATGGATGCGCGTGGCCAGCATGTAGATGGCGCCGAGCACGGCCAGCGAACCGGTGAGGATCATCGGCACGCGGCCCAGGTGCCGCCCTGCCACGCTGGGCAGCGCCGCGCCGGGCAAACCGCCGAGCAGGCCGATGCTGATCGCCCAGCCGATATCCACTGGAGCCACCCCCGCCTCGCTGGCGATGCCTTCGACGAAGCCCCACAGCGAGTAGATCGCCAGTTGCAGAAACAGCATGCCGAGCAGCGAGCAGACGCCGATCAGGGTCAACCCGGACAACGGTGGCTCGGTCGAAACCTGGCGGTCTTCCTCGCGCTGCCTGGTCGGCAGGCAGAAGCACATCAGGCAGACCAGCACGAACCAGGCCGCCAGGTAGTAGATCGCCCCCGAGAAGCCCTTCCACTCGGCGACGATCGGCAGCATCACCGCGCTGCTGGCGAACAGCCCGGTCTGCACGAACAGCAGGATGCCAAAGGAGCGATCCGGTCCGCCCATGCGCCCCAGGCAATAGATGGCGTAGGAATACAGGATGCCCGAGCAGATGCCCGAGATGCAGCGCAGCACCAGCAGCATGTCGAGCCCGGTGACGCTGGCGGTGGCAGCGTTGGCGAACAGCAGCACGAGAGCCATGCTCAGGGCGATGCTGCGTGGCCCGAGAAAGCGAATCATCGGCAGGTACAACAGCGTCCCGACGATGGAGCCGCACATTTCGGCGGACATGGTCCAGCTCTGCTGGACCAGGGTCATGCTCAGGCGCTCGGTCAGCAGGCCGATGAAGATCGGTTGCACGCCGATGACTAGAATCGAGGCCGCGGCAATGAAAATGCACGCGGCACGTACGAGGTTTTGATTAGCGATGTTCATGGTCGATACCTGCCGGCTGGGCCACCGGGTGGCCTGCCGCTTCAGTGGAATTCATCGTTGGCGACAAGGGAAGCCGCTAAGGCGAGCCGGTAGCAGTGAATGGCGACCTGGCCCGCAGCCGGATACAGCGCCTTGCCGATCATCACGCTGCGGGTCAGCCAGTCGAGCCGCCCACTGGCCACCTGGAAACGCGGCGAACAGCTGCACCGGTAGTGGTGTTCGGGAATCGGCCAGACGCCCTGCGCTTCCAGCTCGCGGCCCCTGTCGCTGAGTACGATCAGGCCGGTGTTGTGGATGTTGATCCACTCACCGCGGTCGCTGAGCAGGCTGTAGCGAGCGTCCAGCTCGCCCACGCCGTCGCTGCGCTGGAGATAGAAGTCGGCACCGCCGGCGACCACCTCGCCGCGCACGTCCAGGCCTTCGAAGTGGCCCCCGAGGATCCGGTAATTGCTGCGCTGGCCATCCGTGCACACGCCCAGTCCATCCCCCGGAGCGATTGCCACATGGAGGCTCATCACCCATTCCAGGCTTGGCACGCCGAGCCCGGTTTGCGCTGTCGTCGTCATCACGCACTCCTGTGCCCCCGCGGGGGCGTCTGTGGCTCGGTTCAGTAGCGGTAGGTGAAATACAGTTCGAGGGCGCTGAACCGGTCATCGTCGCCGAAGGCCTGCTTGGCCGCCGACTTGGCCTGAACCCAGTTGTACGAGAGCGAGCTGTAGAAACGCTCGTTGGGCGTCCAGTCGAGATACACCACGGTCTCGTCGGCGAAGCGGCGGTCGTCCACCTCGGCGCCGCGGAAGTTGTTCTCGTCGAGCCAGAACTGATAGTGAATGGCGCCCAGGGCGAGGGTGTCGGTCAGGCGGTTCTTGATCGAGAACTGCTGCACCCGTTCGTTGCTGTTGAACAGCAGGTAATTGCCCACCACGTCGCCGACCAGCCAGGTGCTCCAGTCGACGAAGCCCTTGTTGAGCGGATCCCAGGCCTTTTGGGTGTTATCAGCCAGGTCGTCGTCGCCGGAGAACACCGCATAGCGGTAGCCGAGCGTGGGGGTGAAGGGCAGCGCCTGGAACTGGTAGTCCGCCTGGGCGTACCAGGCCTTGGCGTCGTACTCGAGGGGGCCGTCGCCGCCGCGCTGCACGGCGTACTCACCATTGAGGGTCAGCTCTGGCACGCCCGGCAGCTGGCCACGCAATGCTCGCAGGTTGTAGACCTGCATGCCGTCGCGGCGTGTCGCATTGCTGCGCTTGCTGGCCAGGGTGTCGACCTTCATGGCCATGGCGCCAAGGGTCACCTGGCCGTCGAGGTCGTAGTCCAGGTTGACGCCGTTCATGCGGTAGTCGCCGTAGTGGTCGTCGGTGCGCAGGGTGAAGGCTTGCGCCTGTACCGGGCCATGGCTCCAGGCCAGGATGGCCGAGTCCTTAAAGGCGGTGCGCGGGCCGAGCCAGTAGGCACCGTCGCCGAACAGGTCGAGGTTGCCATCCATGACGATGAAGCCACTGCCGATGATGTAGTTCTGCCGCCCGGCGGTGAACTTCCAGTCGCCGGCGCGGATGCCGACGTAGGCCTCTTCGGTGTTGATGCAGTTGTCGGCGCTGCGCGTAAATCCTCCCGCATCGCCGTCACCGTAGGTGCCGGCGGCTACGGCAGAAGCGCCCGCCAGCAGGCTGAGGGTGTCACTGAGGGAATAGTCGAGGGTGATGCCCGGTTTGAGGTAAGCCTCCTGCCAGCCGACCTTGGATCCTTTGTTTTCAAGACTGCGGACGTCTACCGCACCGGCACCGAAGTTGGCGCCACGGGTGGTGACGGAAGCGGCTCCAGCCGTCAGGTTAATTTCGCCCTTGAGGTTCTCGTATTCGAACGAGTAACCCGCCAGGGCCGCTTGGCTGGCCAACGGAATGCCGAGTGCGAGCAACACGCAGGGGATGCGCTTGGACCTGTACATATGAAGCTCCTGTGTATTTTTTTTGTATTACAGGGCAGTGAGCGGTGGCCAAATCGGCCACCGATTGCCTGACGCAGCAGGCATGAGCGCTGGCGAACCCGCGCTCTTGGATCTTGTTGGTCGAAAAATCAGCGTTGAATCAGCCGCGCAGATGGGCGGTGACGGTCCTGAGCATTTGCACGGTGTCGATATCCAGCTCAGTGACCGCATCGGGCAGCGACGACTGCTTGACGATCACCACCTCGGAGTCGAAGTCGACGAACAGGTACTGACCATGGATGCCGGCGGCCATGATGGCTGGACTGTGGTCGTTGAAGACGTACCACTGGCTGCGGTAGGAAGCGCCCGGGGTCCACTCGGAGAAATCCTTGTGCACGCCGTAGATGGCTGGGTCCGAGCCCTTGGCAATCGCCTCGATCACCGCCTTGTCGATGACCTGGCGGCCGTCGACCTTGCCGCCGTTGCCGAGCATCAGGCCAAAGCGGCCCATGTCACGCAGGGTGGCATTGAAGCCGGCACCGGCGACGCTGCGGCCCCAGGGGTCGGCCATGAAATAAGCGTCGCGCTCGCAACCCAGTTGCTGCCATACCCCTTGCAGTTGCTCGGCGCAGGCCACACCGCTGGCACGCTCCATCACCCAGGCCAGCACTTCGGTGGTGGCGGTCACATAGTGGAACAGGCCGCCATGCTCGCAGCGCTTACGCAACGACGGCAGGTACTGATACAGCGACTCGTACTGGGCATATTCGGGCAGCGCCGGCTTGAATCCACAGGCGTAGCCGTACTGGGAGCTTTCCGAACTCGGGTCGTCGTAGATTTCGCTGTAGTGAACGCCAACGGCCATGTCGAACAGCTGGCGCACGGTCGCGTCGCCAAAGGCGCTGCCGGCCAGTTCCGGCACGTAGCGCTGGGTTTGCGCCCCGGGATCGAGCACACCGTCGTGGATCAGTTGCTCACCGAGCACGCCGATCAGCGATTTGGTAACCGAGAACATGATGTGGCGGTCACTGGCAACCTGGCCGTTGAAGTAGTTCTCGTACACCACACGGCCCTTGTGCAGCACCAAAAAGCCATCGGTCTTGCTGGCCCGCAGGTTGTCGAGCACGCTGACGGTGCGCCCGCAGGTGCTCTTGAAACTCAGACTCTCTAGCTCTACCGGGGCATGGGCGAGCACCGAGCTCGGCCGCGCACCGGCGGCGACATCGATGGTCGGGCGCAGGCGCGCCAGGTTGCGAAAGCCCCAGCGATTGAACGGCGGCGACATCCAGTTGGCCCAGGTCACGCGCTTTTCCGGCTCGGCAGGGAAGCCCTGCATCAGTACGGGCTCTTGTTGTTTTTGGTCGTACATCTCGCTGACTTCCGTATGACGGGAAACCAGGGAGCGGTCGAGAATCTGGTTCATCTGACTCATCCTGGAAATGGCCCTGCGTACGGCAGGTACGGGAAAATAATTAATCCTATTAATTTCTTTAGTCAATAAAATATTTTCCCGATAAAAGATAGCCCGCTATCATTGCCGCACCCCCAAATACCCAGGAGCGCCGGTGAGCGGATTACGCGAACGTCAGAAGCAATTACGCCGCGCGGCCATCTCGGCAGCGGCCGTGAAACTGTTCCAGCGCCAGGGCTTTCGCGAGACCACGGTCGAGCAGATCGCCCGGGATGCCGGCGTCTCGGCCCCCACGGTGTTCAAGTATTTCGGCAGCAAGCACGAGATCATTCTGGAGATGATCAAGGAGTCCGATCACCGCGCCCTGGTCGATGTGCGCAAGCGCATCCGCGATTTCGACGACCCTGTCGACGCGCTCTGCCATCTGGAACACCTGCTGGTCAGCTATGCCCTGGAGGTGCTACCCGCCGCGCTCTGGCGCGAGCTGCTGCCCCTGGTACTGGTGGGCGGCGGCAGCGGCCTGCCCGAGGCCTACCGCCAGATGAACCGCGGCCTGCAGGGCGAAATCGCCAACGTGCTGCGCGAACTGCAGGAGGCCGGCAAGCTGCGCGCCGACCTGGACGTGGAACTCGCCGGTTTCCTGCTCAACGACTACTCCCACCTGCAGCTGCTGCGCCTGACCGCCAGCGACCAGCTGGACCGCCAGACCCACGCCGCCAACGTGCGTGCCAGCACGCGCCTGATCTTCGAAGGGATGCGCGCGTTGCCGGCGTGATGGCCTTCAGACTTCATTAAGGTTCGCCCCCGATAGTGTCTCCACTGCCTAGTCGCTGGAGCGCTGCCAATGATCGATACCGAATGGAACCTTGCCCTCGCGCAGCCTGTTGGCCCGTATGCCGGGCGCAACCTGCCGCTGTCTCTGGTGGCGATGAAGGCGGCGCTCAAACGGCTGCTCTCGCAGATCGAACAACTGTTGCAACGCGAACGGCGCTTTGGATGCGGGCCTCAACCTGTCCATCGTGGAAATGATCGCCAGCCATCTGGGCGGTAGCATCACCCTCAGCAATCACCCGGACGGCGGCCTGCTGGCCACCTTGCTGCTGCCCCGTGCACCGCACGACGAACCCTGTTTTTTCCCAACCGTAATCCCGAGAGGTCACCATGAGCAGCCCAGGCGCCCACCCCAACAATGATGCGCAGGCGTCACCCCGCTACAGCGCCACCAGCCGTCGCCTGCACTGGCTGATGGCCGCCCTGGTGGTGCTGGCCTACGTGCTGATCACCAGCCGCGGCTGGTTCGAGAAAGGCAGCGACCCGCGCCTGTTCGTGGTACAGGGCCACTTCTGGGTCGGCATTCTGGTATTCGCCCTGGTGCTGCCGCGCCTGCTGGCGCGCTTCGCGAGCCCGACGCCAGCAATCGCGCCGGCGCTCAATCCATTGAACCGCCTGGCCTCCAAGGTCACCCATATCGCCTTGTACGTCTTTCTGCTGCTGCAACCGCTGATGGGCATGCTGGTGGTGTTTCTCGAACGCGGCGGCATTCCCCTGGGCGGGCTCATGCTGCCCTCACCCTTCGAGCTGAACCCGCGCCTGGCGCACCGCATCGAGGACCTGCACATCACGGTCGGCACCGCGTTCTACTACGTGATCGGCCTGCATATCGTCGCCGTGCTCTGGCACCACTTCCTGCGCCGCGACAACCTGCTCAAACGCATGATCTAGACGTTGCGCCACGCTGCGACGCCGAGGCAGCCAGCCCTGCCGCAGATCAAAAAATACGGATTCTTTATGCGCCACTAGTTGTTTCCGGATCGATTTTCGGGGTAAATCGCGTCCGGATATTTCAGGTGGCGCGATTCGCGCCTGCCCAGGCGACGAGAAAACCTCGGTCACCGGCTGCTCCGGCACCGCCCTTGGCCGTTCTCGCGCCCATGACAGGCGCCAGCATCCGCCACGACCGCACGCTGCTGGGCAATGCCCCGCGGCGTGCCTTGGCATTCGACCGGATACAGAGCATGGCAGGCATCACACACCGCTCCAGCGCTCCCTCCACGGCTGCCAGCTGTCACGCAGGCTGCTCGGCATTGCTCGACGAACCGGCAGCTGCCATTCAACGCGAAGATCGACAACTCCACGCGTTGCCTGGAACAACCCACCTCTTCCCACGAGCCAGACGTAACCTCCATGTTCGAACTCTTCAGCGGGCTTGATGCCTGGTTGGCGCTGAGCCTGGCACTCGCCCTGCTCTTCGTCCTTACCTTCGAATTCATCAACGGTTTCCACGACACGGCCAACGCCGTGGCCACGGTCATCTACACCAAGGCCATGCCGCCAAACCTGGCGGTGATCATGTCCGGTATCTTCAACTTCCTCGGCGTGCTGCTCGGCGGCGTGGGCGTGGCCTATGCCATCGTCCACCTGCTACCGGTGGAGCTGCTGATCAACGTCAACACCAGCCGCGGCCTGATCATGGTGTTCTCGCTGCTGGCGGCGGCCATCACCTGGAACCTGGGCACCTGGTATTTCGGTATCCCGGCCTCCAGCTCGCACACCCTGATCGGTTCGATCCTCGGCGTGGGCCTGGCCAACGCGCTGCTCACCGACATTCCCCTCGGCGATGGCGTGAACTGGCAGAAGGCGATGGACATAGGCCTGTCACTGATCTTCTCGCCAATCGCCGGTTTCGTGGTCGCCGCCCTGCTGTTCCTGGCGCTCAAATACTGGATGCCGACCCCCAAGGTGCACAGCACGCCGGTGCTGCGCAAGGAAACCAAGGGCAAGAACAAGCCGCCATTCTGGAACCGCCTGGTGCTGATCGTCTCGGCCATGGCGGTGAGCTTCGTGCACGGCTCCAACGACGGCCAGAAAGGCATCGGCCTGATCATGCTGGTGCTGATCGGCATCGTGCCGGCCAAGTTCGTGCTCGATCTCAACACCACCACCTACCAGATCGAACGCACCCGTGACGCGGCCATTCACCTGGGCGAGTTCTACCAGCGCAACTCGCCGACCCTGAACGAGTTCCTGGCCCTGGGTAAGTCCGCCAACACCGAGCTGCCCAGGCAGTTCCGTTGCGATCCCAAGCTCACCGAACCCACCATCAGCGCCCTGTTGCGCACCCTCGATGGCGTGACCGACTACCGCACCCTCAGCGAGGAAGCGCGTATCGATATCCGTCGCTACCTGTTGTGCCTCGACGATTCGGCCAAGAAAGTCGGCAAGCTGCCCGAGCTGTCGGCCCGCGACAAGGCCGACCTCGACAAGCTGCGCAAGGACCTCACCGCCACCACCGAGTACGCGCCTTTCTGGGTGATCCTCGCGGTGGCCCTGGCCCTGGGCATCGGCACCATGGTCGGCTGGAAACGCGTGGTGAAGACCGTCGGCGAGAAGATCGGCAAGCAGGGCATGACCTACGCCCAGGGCATGAGCGCGCAGATCACCGCGGCCTGCGCCATCGGCCTGGCCAACGTCTACAGCCTGCCGGTGTCGACCACCCACGTGCTGTCCTCGGGCGTCGCCGGCACCATGGTCGCCAACCGCAGCGGCCTGCAGGGCAGCACCATCAGCAACATCCTGCTGGCCTGGGTGCTCACTCTGCCCACCTCCATGGCCCTGGCCGCCGGCCTGTTCTACGTCTCGACGCTGATCTTCGGCTGATCGAAAAACGCGAGGTACCTGCCCGCCAGGTACCTCGTTTTCGTTATCGCCTGCCGCTCAGCCACAACGCCAGCACATGGTCTGCAGCAGGATGTGCGGGTGGCTGTCCAGCGGTTCCCACTCGTCCAGAAACCCGAAACCCTGCCTGCGGTAGAAGCTCACGGCGCGCCCGTTGTCCGGCGAGACCTCGAGAAACACGGCCGCAAACCCCCGCTCGGAGGCACGGGCCTTCACGGCCGCCACCAACCCGGCTGCCGCAGCCGAGCCCCGGGCATCCGGTGCGACCCACATGCCGATCAGCTCGTAACGGCCAGCACCGTTGATGCCAGCCCCGATCATACCGACCGGCCTGTCGCCCTCCAGCGCCAGCCAGAACTGCGTGCCCGTTCCCGCAGCCCGCTCCTGCCATTGCTGGTCGCTGTAGCCAACTGCCGTCTGGTAGGTCACCGCGAACGCCGTCGGCATGTCCCGCAGGGCAGCCAGGCGGGTCTGCTTCAAGAGCGCCCAGTCGGCTCGCTGCGTTGGTCGAATATCCATGGAGGTTTATCTAATCCGCTGTGATCAACAGTTTGGTCGGCCGTAAACCGGAGGCGCCCGTTATTGAATACCAGACGCCGGGTCTCGCTCCGGCGCCCCTACATCAACGCCATCAGCGCTGCCGCCAGTTGCTGCGACGCGTTATACAGCGGCACATGGCCGCGCTGCAGCACCTGGGCGCTGCGCCGGTAGGCCACGGTTCTGACCTCCAGCCCGGCGCCGGCATCACGGGCCACCACCGTGGCATCGAGGGTGCCGGCAGGGTTTTCCATGGCCACGGCGAACTCGGCGAACTGCTCGCCGACTTGCGGTGTGGCGGCAGCCAGGCGGGCGGCGACGGTGCCCGGTATCAGCGTGGCGGCGGCCAGGCAGCAGCCACCGGACACCGCCATCGAGGCGTGCAGCGTCTGCGGGGTGAAGTAGCGTACCGAGAGCGTTCCGCCGGCCGCAGCCGGGCCGATGATGCATACTTTGGGGATGGTTTCGCTGCGGCTGATGTCCTCGCGGCTCATCAACTCGCCGCTGCGTTTCTTCAGGCCCATGCGCAGCCCCGCCTCGATCCACACCTCGCGCAGCGCTTGCATGAAGGCGCTATCGGCCTCCAGTTCGGCGAGCGGCTCGCGCGCCGTCTTGCCGAAGGACTCCGCGTCGATGATCACCATGGGCACCGCCACATCCACGCAGGACACCGGGTGACCGAGGATCTCGTCGAGCGCATTGCCGGTCGGCAGCAAGGCACCGGTCTTGGCACCGACCGGGTGATGCAGGAACAGGTCCACGCCTGGGAAGTGCCCCGGCACGCCGGGAATCGCCACCTTGCGCAGCGCGTTGTCGGCATCGCGCAGAACCCGGCCGGTGGAGATCACCCCGGTGTTGGTGTTGCGGATGTCGATCTCGAAATCACCGCTCGCACCGTCGGCCAGCCCCACGTCCAGCGCCCACAGCGGCAGCGCCGACGACATGTTGCCGCAGTTCACGCTCCAGTCGATGGTCGAGTGGCTGGCGGCCAGTTGCGCCAGGGTGCTGACCAGGCGCAGCTTGCCCTCGGCGTTTTCCAGCTCGACGAAGAACACCTTGTTGCTGGTCGCCGGGCCGCGGCCCAGGCCGGTGAGCTGGCGGTTGCCGGGCAGCTCGCCTTGCAGCGGCACGCCCATCAGGTGACGCAGCAGTTCCTCGCGCAGAACGATGTCCTGAGGGGCACAGCGTTCGTCGATCACCAGGCCGGTGGAGGTGCCGCCGCGCATGAAGTGCACCGGGAAGTTGACCACGCCACCTTCCACGCGGATACCTGTCGAAAGGGGCTCATGCATTGCCGGTTACTCCTGCTGAGGGTGGTTGTTTGGCGGCGCTCAGGCGCTGCGCGAAGTCCTGATGCTGGAGCGCCTGGGCGGCTTTCTGCAGCACCAGGCGCAGTGGATGGCCGATGTCCTGTTCGAGCTGTTCGATGGCGCGGAAGGTCGCCGCCCAATGGCGGATCAGCTCGGGCATCAGCCGTTCGCCGGCCGGCGCCAGGTGGATCTCACTCTTGCGCGCATCGGCGCCGCGTTGGCGGGTGATCAGGCCGTCCGTCTCCATCTGGCTTACCGTCTGACTGATCGCCCCTTGAGTCAGGTGGGTGCGTGCGGTGATCTCGGTGATGGTCTGCGCACCGGCCTCGATGGCGCGCAGCACCGGCGTGTAGCGCGCACGGTAGGTGAGGCCCATGTCCTGATAATGCTGCTCGGCGCCCCGCTCCACCAGCTCGGACACGTAGCGCAGCAACTCACCCAGACCGGGTTCGATCTTCACGGTCATCGACGGCTCCAAAAGCACCTTTGCCAAATACATTAGCGCTAATGTAGTTTTCCAGCAATGAACATCCCTTGCCCGCCCTGGAGACGCCAACATGCCGACCCTGACCTTTCGCAAAGCGCAACGCACCGACCTGGAAACCATCGTCGCCCTGCTGGCCAGCGACCCGCTTGGCCAGTCCCGTGAAGATGCTTCCACACCATTGCCCGCACCCTACGTCAGCGCCTTCGAGGCCATCGACACGGATCCAAACCAATTGCTTGTCGTGGTCACCGAAGCGGGCAAGGTAATCGGCACCCTGCAGCTGACCTTCCTGCCGAACATTTCGCGCCTGGGCGCCTGGCGAGCGCAGATCGAGGCCGTGCGCATCGACCCGAACTGCCGCAGCGCCGGCATCGGCCGCGAGATGTTCCTGTGGGCCTTCGAGCAAGCCCGTGCACGGGGCTGCCAGTTGATCCAGCTGAGCTGCGACCACACCCGCAAGCAGGCCCAGCGCTTCTACGAAGGGCTGGGCTTCGAGGCCTCGCATATCGGCTACAAGAAGGTGCTGTAGTCGTAACGATCTTCTGTCAGGCCAGAGCGTCCAGCTCGGCCAGCAATGCAGGGGGAATCACCAGCTCGCTGGCGCTGAGATTCTCCTGCAGGTGCGTTACCGAGGAAGTGCCCGGAATCAGCAGAATGTTCGGCGAGCGCTGCAGCAGCCAGGCCAGCGCCACCCGCAGCGGCGACGTTTGCAGGCGCTCCGCCACGCCGGACAACGCCTCCGACTGCAACGGCGAGAAACCACCCAGCGGAAAGAACGGCACATAGGCGATGCCCTGGCGGGCCAGTTCGGCGATCAGCAACTCGTCGTCGCGGTGCGACAGGTTGTAGTGATTCTGCACGCAGACCACCGGTGCGATACGCTGGGCCTGGCTGATCTGCAGCACCGATACGTTGCTCAGGCCCAGCTGACAGATCAGCCCCTGGCGCTGCAGGTCGGCCAGGGTGCCAAAGGCTTCCTCGATGGACGCTTCGTCAGGCGCATGCTGCGTGCCCCAGGCCCGGAAATTGACGACGTCCAGCGCCTCGACACCCAGGTTGCGCAGGTTGTCGTGCACGGCCAGGGTCAACTCGACAGGGGTCGCGGCCGGGTGCCAGGATGCATCCGCTTCACGCCGGGCGCCGACCTTGGTGACCAGCACCAGCTCATCGCCATAAGGATGCAGCGCTTCGCGGATCAGCTGGTTGGTAATGTGCGGGCCGTAGAAGTCCGCGGTGTCGATATGGTTGACCCCGGCTTCGCGTGCGGCGCGCAGCACCGCCAGCGCCGCAGCGCGATCACGGGGCGGGCCGAACACCTGGGGCCCGGCGAGCTGCATGGCACCGTAGCCCATACGATTGACGGTGCGCTCACCGAGAGAAAAGGTACCGGCCTGGCTGGCGTTGCTCATGTCATCTGCCTCGATCAGTGGATGTCGGGGCCACTATAGGCGTTGACCACTGCGCCGATAATCAGGTGCAATCAGCACGGGCCGTACGGGAGAGCGAACAGTGAACACTGACATCCAGGATCTGCTGGCCTTCGTGGCCGTGGTGAACGCCGGCGGTTTCCGCGAGGGCGCGCGGCTCAGTGGCAAATCCGCGTCCAGCCTCAGCGACGCCGTGCGACGCATGGAAACCAGCCTTGGCGTGCGCCTGCTCAACCGCACCACGCGCAGCATCCTACCGACCGAAGCGGGCCGCTTGCTGATGGACCGCATCGTGCCGGCGCTGGGCGAAGTGACCGCGGCGCTGGACGTGGTCAACGATTTCCGCGAACGCCCCACCGGCACCCTGAAACTCAACGTGCCACTGAGCGCCGCGCGGCTGGTGCTGCCTACGCTGATCACGCCCTTTCTGAAAGCCTACCCCGACATCCGCGTGGAAGTGGTCGCCGAGGAAAGCTTCGTCGACGTGCTCGCGGCGGGCTGCGACGCCGGCATTCGCTACGACGACCGCCTGGAACAGGACATGATCGCCGTGCCCATTGGCCCGCGCCTGCAACGCTGCGCCACTGCCGCCTCGCCCGGCTACCTGGACGCCCACGGCCGCCCCGAGCACCCGCGCGACCTGCTGCAGCACGCCTGCCTGCGCGGCAAGTTTCCCAGCGGCGCCATGCCGCTGTGGGAGTACGAACGCGACGGCGAGATCATCAGCGTCGACCCCACCGGGCCGCTGATCGTGCGCATCGGCGGCGCCGTCGACCTGGCCGTGCAGGCGGCGATCGACGGCCTGGGCATGGTTTACCTGTTCGAGGACTGGCTGCGCCCGCACCTGCACAGCGGCGCGCTGGAGCCGGTACTGGAACCCTGGTGGCAGAGTTTCTCGGGCCCGTTCCTGTACTACCCCGGCCGCCGCTACCTGCCTTCGCCGCTCAGGGCCTTCATCGATTTCGTCAAGACGGCGCCCTGCTGAGCATCCATGGCCGGGGTTTATGTGGCAAAGTCGCTACCGAACAAATCGCGGCGCTGATCGCCTTGCCCTGGCACATGGGGCCAGTTGCGGCGCGGCAGCTCTTGCCTGGGCCAGTCGCCCAGTCCGCCCGGCCTCTCAGGTGTCTTTCCATGCCCCAGCTGCAGTTCTTCACCCAACCCAGAGCCCTGGTAATTGGTTAAGTCTCGCCTGCTGTCCTCGGGCGGTGGCTTGTGCATGGCCATCCTGCTGGGCCTCTGCGTGGTGTTTCTGCTCGACCCGATGCCGGTGCAGAAGGCTCGCCACGCGGTGTTCGACCAGTACCAGCGCTGGCAACCGCGCGCCTATCAGGCGGCGCCGGTGCGCGTCGTCGACCTGGATGAACAGAGCCTCGCGCGCATCGGCCAGTGGCCCTGGCCACGCACCCAGGTGGCAGAGCTGGTGCAGCGGCTCGAGCAGGCAGGCGCCGCGGCGGTGGTGTTCGACGTGCTGTTCGCCGAGCCTGATCGCACCTCACCCGAACAGCTGTTGCGCGGCAACCTGCTGCCGCCAGCGCTGGCCACCCAACTGGCCGCCCTGCCGGACCACGACGGGCAATTCGCCGAGGCACTGAAGCGCAGCAATGTGGTGCTGGGCTTCGCCGCCGAGCAGAGCCCCCGCGCCGGCGGGCCACCTTTGAGTCGCTTCGGCCTGGTGCAGCAAGGCCCCTCGCCGCTGGCCTTCGTGCCCGCCTTCCAGGGCGCCGCGCGACCACTGGCGCAGCTGGAGCAGGCCGCCCGCGGCCTCGGTGCCATGACCTTCCGGCCCGACGCCGATGGTGTGGTACGGCGGGTGCCGCTGTTCGTGTCACTGAACGGTGAGTTGCGCCCCTCTCTGGTAGCCGAGGCCCTACGGGTGGCCCAGCGTACCGCGCGCTACCGATTGATCAGCAGCGACTCGGGTATGCAGCGTGTGGATATCGGTCGCCTGCAGATCCCTACCGCTGCCAGCGGCGAGCTGTGGGTGTATTTCACCCGGCCACAGGCCAGCCGCAGCACTCCCGCCTGGCAGGTGCTGGACGGTTCGGCGCCGCCGCTTGCCGGCAGCATCATCCTCGTCGGCACTTCAGCCCAGGGCCTGCAGGACCTGCGCTTCAGCCCGCTGGGCGGGATCATTCCCGGCGTAGAGGTCCACGCCCAGGCCCTGGAACAGGTACTGACCGACAGCCTGCTGCTGCGCCCCGGCTGGGCCACGGCCGTGGAAGGCCTGGCGCTGTTGCTGGGCGGCCTGGCGCTGGGTCTGCTGGGGCTGTACGCACCGGCGCTGTGGTCGGCGCTGCTGATGATGGTGCTGGTGGCGGCGCTGAATGCGGCGGCCTGGTATGGCTTCGTGGCGCACCGCGTGCTGCTCGACCTGTTCACCCCGTCGCTCGGCCTGCTGCTGGTCTACGGCGCCGCCAGCATCGTGCGCCATATGGCGGCCGAGCGTGAGCAGCGCTGGATCCAGGAGGCCTTCTCGCGCTACGTGTCGCCCAACCTGGTCAACCACCTGGTCGCCCATCCCGAGCAGCTGGCGCTCGGCGGGCAACGGCAAACCTGCAGTTTCGTGTTCACCGATATCACCGGCTTCACCGCGATGATGGAGCGCCAGGAACCGGAGGCCGCGGTCAGCCTGCTCAACGATTACCTGGAACAGGTGATCGGTATCGCCTTCCGTCACGAGGGCACGCTCGATCGTATCGTCGGCGATGCGGTGGCGATCATGTTTTCGGCGCCGATTCCCCAGGCCGATCATCAACGCCGCGCCATGGCCTGCGCCCTGGAGATCAACCGCTTCGCCCAGGGTTACGTCGCCGCCCTGGGCGAGCGCGACATCGCCTTCGGCCAGACGCGCATCGCCGTGCACAGCGGTGACGTGGTGGTCGGCAATTTCGGCGGCTCGGTGATCTTCGATTACCGCGCACTGGGTGATCCGGTGAACACCACCTCGCGCCTGGAAAGCCTGAACGGCCAGATCGGCACCCTGGTCTGCGTGTCAGCCGCCATCCGCGAACACTGCCCGGAGGTGCCGATGCGCCCGGTCGGCGAGGTGCAGCTCAAGGGCAAGGCCGAGGCGGTCGCAGTGTTCGAGCCGCTCGAAGCGATGAGCGTGCCGACAACTGACCGCGACGAGGCCTACGAAATGGCCTACCAGCTGTTGGCGAGCGATGCTGCCGAGGCGCTGGGCGCATTCGAAACGCTCAGCCAGCAGCGCCCCTGGGATGGCCTGGCGGCCTATCACCTGCAGCGCCTGCGCAACGGCGAGCGTGGCAACCGGCTGGTGATGGCCAGCAAGTAAGGCAGGCCTCAGCGAACGGTGATTTCCACCCGGCGGTTGGCGGGCTCCGGCGTGTTGTCCGGGGTTTTCACCAGCAGGTTGCCTTCGCCGTGGGAGGTCACCACCAGCTCCAACGCCTGCAGGCCGTTTTCCTGCAACTGGCGGGCGATGGCCCGGGCGCGCAGCAGCCCGAGATCTTCGTTATCGATCTTGCTGCCGACGGTGTCGGTATGGCCGATCACCGATACCGCCGAGGGTCCGCGGTCACGGACGGTCTGCAGCACCTCGGGAATCTCCGCCTGGGACTTGGCGGTCAGCCGCGAGGTACCGGTGCGAAAGTACAACAGATAGCTTTTCGGCAACGCCGGCTGCGCAGCCCGTGCGGCGGAGAAGTCCTTGTCGAGCCTGGGTTGGTCCACCTGAAACGGCCTGGCGCTGCTGCCGTCGAGGCTGACCGCGTAGCCCTTCTGGTCGACGCGGCTCAGCCCTTTGTCGGTTCTGACTTCGATGGCCCCCGTGCTGCCGTCCGGGCTTTCCACCAGCACCACGTAGGATTTGGAGGCGCAGCCACTGGCGAGCATTGCGCAGAGCAGCAGGGCCACTGCGTGGATGTAGGTGCGAATCATGCCTAATCGACCTCAATCCACCTTGACGAGAAAGTGCGTGCCGCGCACCCCGATGGTACCGGTCGGGGTGTTGATCTCGACGGCTTCGGGCTTGAGCTTGGCGATGGTGCCAGAAATGTAGTCCAGCGTGCCGTGGGTGATCTTGGCGCTCAGCTTCAGGTCGTCCTGGGCCGGGTCGAAGAGGAATTCGTCGAGGGTCAGCTCGCTGTTGGGGCCAAAGGACATCACCGTATTGTCCTTGAGCGTCACGCCCATTGAGCCCGCCGAGCCGGTCTTCACCGTGCTGCCGACGTACAGCGGCGTGCCGATGGTCGCGGCCTGGGTCGCGCCATCCTGAGTGACGCTTGCCTCACCCTGTACCTTCATCACATAGCCGATCGACGAGCTGGGTTCAGCGGCGAAAACCGGCCCCGCTAGCAATACGCCAGCAAGCGACCATATCCTGAAAGGTGCAAACACAGTACTCTCCTTTTCTAATCTCAATTCCCTGAGCCGAACTGAGCGTTGCACATCCAGCCACAGCACCGTTGCCTGGTCGGATGGTACGTGAAATACGCGATGGGACAGTAGCGCAGGTTGCAGTATGTCATCAGGGCAAATCAAGCAGCGATTCCGACTACGCTTCAGAAGCAGGAGCCTGGTGGTCGGCCTGTTCCTGCTGCTGCAGCTGGCGCCGCTGCTGGCCCTGACACTGGGCGCCCCGCCCCTGCTGGTGCTGGGCCTGTCCGTCGGCATCCTGCTGTGCACCATGCCGCTGGTGCTGGGCGGTATGCAGAGCATAGATCGCACCATCGACCTGCTGGTGCAGGACACGCAAAGAATCCGCCAGATGGATTTCTCCGGCGAGCTGCCGCCGGCCTCGCTGTTCGCCGAGATCGAAACCCTCAACCGCAACCACATCGACATGAAGGCCGCCCTGCAAAGCCAGACCCAGGCGCTGCAGGCCTCCCAGCTCAAGCTGGCCAGCCTGGTGGAAAACGGCCTGTTGCTGTCTTCCGAGCGCGACCGTGACGCGCTGCTGCGCCATATCCTGATGCAGGGCAAGCGCACCTGTAACGCCCAGGCGGCGACCATGTACCTGAAGACCGAGCAAGGCACGCTACGCTTCGCCCTGCGCTCCATGGACGACGAACTGCCGACGGTCGAAATCCCCCTGCACGACCCGCACACCGGCCTGCCCAACGAACGGCACGTGTCCACCTACGCCGCGCTACACAACGAAACCGTGGTGATCGACGACGTGTACGGCGAAAGCCGCTTCGACCTCAGCGGCACCCGCAATTTCGACAGCGAATCGGGCTTTCACACCGTGTCCATGCTCACCGTGCCGCTGGCACCACGCGGCGGTGAAGTGATCGGCGTGCTGCAGTTCATGAACGCCCTGGACGTCGAAACCGGCGAGGTCATCGCCTTCTCCCCGCCGGTAGTGGCCTTTATCGGCGCCCTCGCCTCCCAGGCCGCCGTGGCGCTGGAGAACCACAACCTGATCGATTCGCAGCGCGCGCTGATCGACGGCATGATCGAGATTCTCGCCGGTGCCATCGATGCCAAGAGCCCGTACACCGGCGCCCACTGCGAACGAGTGCCCGAGCTGGCGATGATGCTCGCCGAAGCGGCCAGCGAGGTGGACGACGGGCCGCTGGCGAATTTTCGCTTCACCACGGCGGACGAATGGCGCGAGTTCCGAATCGGCGCCTGGCTGCACGATTGCGGCAAGATCACCACGCCCGAGCACGTGGTCGACAAGGCCACCAAGCTGGAGACCATCTACAACCGCATCCACGAGGTGCGCATGCGCTTCGAGGTGCTGCTGCGCGACGCCCAGGTCGAACGCCTGCAACAGCTGCTCGACGGCCAGGACCGCGCCCAGGCCGACGCCCGCTACCAGGCTACCGCCCAGGCGCTGCAGGAGGAGTTCGCCTTTATCGCCGGCTGCAACATCGGCAGCGAACTGATGAACCCCGAGCACGTCGGCACCCTGCAAAAGGCCGCCGAACGTACCTGGCTCAGGCATTTCGATGATCGCCTGGGGCTGTCCCAGGCCGAGCTGCTGCGCGTGGCCGAACTGCCCGCCGAGTCGCTTCCGGCGCGCGAGCGGCTGCTGGCCGACAAGCCACAGCACATCTTCCCGCGCCCCGACACCAAGGAATTCGACCCCAAGTACGGCTTCCAGATCAGCGTGCCGGAACACCTGTACAACCACGGCGAGCTCTACAACCTGAGCATCAGCAAGGGCACGCTGACCACCGAAGAGCGCTTCAAGATCAACGAGCACATCATCCAGACCATCGTCATGCTGGAAAACCTGCCGCTGCCCTCGAACCTCAAGCGCGTGCCCGAGTACGCCGGCACCCACCACGAAACCCTGCTCGGCACCGGCTACCCGCGCAAGCTGGACAAGAGCCAGCTGTCGATCCCCGCGCGCATCATGGCCATCGCCGATATCTTCGAGGCGCTGACCGCTTCCGACCGCCCCTACAAGCAGGCCAAGACGCTCTCCGAATCCATCGAGATCCTCGCCCGGCTGCGCGATAACGGACATATCGATGCCGACCTGTTCGCCCTGTTCCTGCACAGCGAAATGCCGATGCGCTACGCCGAACGCCATCTGCACCCGGACCAGATAGATGTCATTGACGTCAGCCGCTTTGTGCCTGTCGAACCGCCCGCAACCCGGTCGGTAGCTGACTGACCAGCGGCTTGCCGGCGCTGCAGGTGCCGCTTCGCAAACCAGCCCGGCAAAGCACAGCGCCGGCTCTGCGAGCTGACCACGGCCGGGGATATGCTGTTGCAATGGCCGGCAGCCCGGCTCGTCGCCAGATGGCTACTCGCCCCGCCGCTGGCTGGATTTCACATTGCCGTGACGGACTTCCCTGGACGGCGAGTTACCGAAGTACGCCGTGTAGCACTTGCTGAAATGACTCGGCGAGACGAAGCCACAGGCCACGCTGACATCGAGCACCGGCAGGTCCGAGTGCTGCAGCAGGCGGCGGCCTTCGGTGATGCGCAGCTCCAGGTAATAGCGCGCTGGCGTGGTGCCCAGTTGCTGCTGAAACAGCCGCTCGATCTGCCGCCGCGAGCGGCCCGAGTAGGCGGCCAGCTGGTCGGTGCTCAACGGCTCCTCGATATTGGCGCTCATCAGGTTGATCACCGTGCGCAGCGGCTCGCTCATCTTCGCGTGCAGGGTGGGTTTGACTCGTTTGTAGCGCGACTCCTCGAACGCCAGGATGCCGACAATGCCCTCGGCGAGATCATGGCCATGCAGCGTGCCGATCCACTCCAGCACCATATGGAAGGCGCCGGTCGGGCTGGCGGCAGTCAGTCGGTCACGGTCGACCACGAAGCTCTCTGCGGTCACCTGGCTGTGCCGGGCGATCTCGGCCAATGCCGCACGGTGCTCGGGATGGATCGCGCAACGGTAACCATCGAGCAGCCCGGCCTGGCCGATAAACCAGGCGCCGCTCCAAAGCCCCGCCAACGCCACCTGCTTGTCGGCGGCGTTGCGCAGCAGCTGCCTGAGCACCGGAGTCGGCCGCAGCGGCGTGCGCAGGCCGGCGCAGATCACCAGCAGGTCCAGCTCGGCGAGATCCTTGCCGGTCAGTTCGGCATCCGGACAGATGACGATGCCCAGGTCGCTGGTCACCGCGGCACCGTCCAGGCTGAAGGTACGGGTAGCGAACAGGCCACGGTCGATCAGGTTGGCGGTCACCAGCACGTCCAGCGCCTGGGTGAAGGCCGGCAGTGAAAAGTGCTCCTGCAGCAGAAACCCCACCCGGGTCTGCCGCGAGGCGTCCTTCTTCGCCGCCACGAAACGCAGGTTCTGCCCCTGTAGGGTCTCGCTGAAACTTCGCCTGTCCGCCATCGTCCGCCCCCTCTGCAGACCTGTCACCTCTGGCCGATTGTGGCAGCTGACGGCGGACTTGGGGCGTTCATTTGATTGTGAAACACTGCACCGCTCTCATGACCCGCGAGGACACTGCCGGTGAGCACCCCCAACGTTCGCATCCTCAAGCAGCACCTGCTATCGGATAACTGGTACGTACTGAAGAAGATCGACTTCCAACTGCAGCGCCGTGACGGCAGCTGGCAGGCGCAGACCCGCGAGGTGTACGACCGCGGCAATGGCGCCACGATCATCCTGTACAACCGGGCCAAGGGCACCGTGATCCTGACCCGACAGTTTCGCATCCCGGCGTTCCTCAACGAGCATGACGGCTACCTGATCGAAGCGGCCGCGGGCCTGCTCGACAACGCCAGCCCTGAGGAGCGCATTCGTCTGGAGGCCGAAGAGGAGACCGGCTATCGCGTACGATCGGTGCGCAAGCTCTTCGAGGCATTCATGAGTCCCGGCTCGGTGACCGAACGGGTGCACTTCTTCGTCGGCGAGTATCAGCCCGAGGACCGCGTTGCCGAAGGCGGCGGCCTGGCCGAGGAAGGCGAAGATATCGAGGTGCTGGAGCTGCCCTTCGCCGAGGCCCTGGCGATGGTCGACGACGGTCGCATCATGGACGGCAAGACCATCATCCTGCTGCAGTACCTGAAAACGCTGATGCCCGTCGCGCCTCTGATGATCCTTATCGCCGGCGCCCAGAACGCGATGCAAAGCTGCGCGACCAGGCTGTTGCAGGCCGGGCATCTGCCAGTCACGGCAAGCTGGCCGACGCAGGCCGGAGAAGAAGACTCAACGATGGATACCGAGCGCTATGGGCAGCTGCTGCTCAGCCGCTGCGATGCGCTGTTGCGTGCGGCGGGGTCGTCCGGTCAGGCAGACAGGCTGGTGGCGTTGGCGCAAGAGAAAGGGATGAGGGTTTACAGAGAATTGGACGAGATCATCGGCATGCAAGCGGCCCGCGTATAACTCGCGAGATGCTTGGTCAGGGCTAGTCGCAGGCTGGCGAGATGGACGAGCGAGAGGTGCACCAAGAGCCTGTTCATTATCTTTCAGCCCAGGTTCGTCGATTTTGGCAGCTAAGTGGCGGGAGCGGCCGCTCGGCCGCTTTGCTTTTTGGTGCTCCTCATGCCACAAAATTTGCAGGCGACACCAATCGCCCCTTCAGGAGGCCGAGCGTAATCGTTGTGGAGAGGGTTGAGCGGCATGGATGCCGCGAGAGCCGCGATGGGCCAGGGATGGCCCTTCGCGGCGGGCCCTCGGAACAACGATGAAGCGAGGGAACCGCAGCGAAGCTGGGGCCGGATGTCGGGGCTAGACCTTTTGGTTTCTTTTGGGGCGATGCCAAAAGAAACCCGCTCGACAGAGCGGAACCGGACGTATGAGCGACGCGATAATGCTAGCAAGCCACAGCTTACCCACGGCGTATGAAACTTAAAAAGCTCGGGGCTAAAGCCCCTCCTACGCGTTTTGCGAACGGCAGCTATTGCCTTGTAGTTACCGCTTAATGCGCATAACGATAGTGAACAGGCTCTAAAGCAAAACGCCGCGATCGATAAGGGTCGTGGGGCCTCCCTTCCCCGCTGAAAAAAGCGCCGGTCAGGTTTCCACGCTTTCGTTGGGGAAGGTGCGCGGCTGTTCCTGCTCAGGCTGTTCGTGCTTTTCCTGCTGCTGCGGCTTTTCCTCGGCGCCTTCCTTCTCCGGCTTGCCAAGCATTTCATTGGTGGACTTCTGCACCTCGTCGATCTGCTTGTTGAAGGCAGTGACCGTATCGCTGACCGCTTCGCGGGCAATGTCCTGCACGGCCTGCTCGGCCTTTTCGGTGAACTTCTGCGCCGATTCTTCGGCCATCTCGCAGCCGGCCAGGGTCAGGCCGATCACGGCAACCAGGGCCAGCGCAGAAAGGGGTGATGGATTCATGGCTCATCTCCTGTGGTGAGAAGCCCCGGCGGCGCCGGGGCGTTGGATCGTCAGTGCGGGGTCTTTTCAGCGTCGAGGACCGGCGGGTCGTTGCGGGTTTTCCACATCGACAGCAGTACGCCACCGATCAGCAGGCCAAGCGTGACGCTCAGGGAAATCACCGGCGGGGTCTTGCCGATGATGCCGACCAGGAAGATCTTGCCGCCGATGAACACCAGCACCAGGGCCAGGGCGTACTTGAGGTAGGCGAAGCGATGGATCATCGCGGCCAGGGCAAAGTACAGCGCGCGCAGGCCGAGGATCGCGAAGATGTTCGAGGTGTAGACGATGAACGGATCCTGGGTGATGGCGAAGATCGCCGGTACGCTGTCGATGGCGAATACCAGGTCGGCACACTCGATCAGCACCAGCGCCAGGAACAGCGGCGTGGCCCAGCGCACCATGTTGCCGTTGGCATCGGGCTGACGCACGAAAAAGCGGCCTTCGTGCAGGCGGTCGGTAACCCGCATGCGTTTGCGCACGAACTTGATCAGCTTGTTTTCAGACAGATCCGGGTGGTCGTCGACCTTGCTGAACAGCATCTTCACGCCGGTCAGCAGCAGGAAGGCGCCGAACACGTAGAGGATCCAGCTGAATTGCGCGATCAGCGCGGCGCCCAGGCCAATCATGATCGCACGCAGTACGATCACCCCGAGAATGCCCCAGAACAGCACCTCGTGCTGGTATTTACGCGGGATGGCCAGGAAGCTGAAGATCATCGCCATCAGGAACACGTTGTCCATCGACAACGATTTCTCGATCAGAAAGCCGGTATAGAAATCCATACCCGAGGTGGCGCCCTTCATGTGCCAGACCCACAGGCCGAACAGCAGGCCCGCGGTGATATAGCCACCGGACAGCAGCAGGCTTTCCTTGACGCCGATTTCGCGATGCTCACGGTGCAGCACCCCGAGGTCGAAGACCAGCAGGCTGACGACGATGGTGATGAAGATGAGCCAGAACCAGGCAGGTGTGCCGAGGAAGTCGGCGGTGAGGAACGGTACTAGGGTGCTCATGAGCCCCTCCTAAGTCAGAGTTGTACAAACTGCAACTCCGACATGGCAGCCTGGTAGCTGTCAGAGGGGCCCGGCGTCGCAGCGCCAATCTAGCAGGCGCTGCGGGGTTCTCAAGTGGCGACTCGTTGCAAATTATAACGAGGCGAACACTCGGGAAATTCGCTTAAAAGTTCCCATCAGGCGAGAAATAAGTTGTTTCAGGCGCTTTCTCGAATTGCGTCGGGCTTGTCGCCCGGCGCCCACGCACTGCCCCGCAGGCGGCTGGCGTCCCTGGCTGGCGGCAGGCCGAACATACGCACATAATCGCGACTGAATTGCGAAGGGCTTTCGTAGCCCACACGGTAGCCGGCGCCCGCGGCATCCAGCGCGTCGGCGACCATCAGGCGGCGGGCCTCCTGCAGGCGCAAGTGGGTGCGGAATTCCAGCGGGCTCATGGCGGTGACCGCCTTGAAGTGGGCGTGGAAGGTGGAGCGGCTCATGCCAGCGATATCGGCCATATCGTCGATCCGGCAGGCCTCGGCGTAATGGCCGCGTAACCAGACAATGGCCTTGGCAATCTGGCTCAGGCGACTGTCGGCCTTGACCATTTGCCGCACCATGGCCCCGCCGCTGCCGATCAGCAGCCGGTAGAGGATCTCGCGCACCGTAAGCGGCGCCAGCTCGGCGATATCGCCAGGCGCATCCAGCAGGCTGGCGAGCCGGGCGGCGGCATCGAGCAGCTCAGGCGTGGTCTCGCCCAGCTGGATACCGGCTGCGGGCGCGCCGTCCTTGTCGTCTGCCGGGTAACGCAGAGCCAGGTCACTGAGCACTGTCATGTCCAGATCGACCACCAGGCACAGGTAGGGCCTCTCTTCGCTCGCCTCGATCACCGAGCCCATGACCGGAACGTCCACGGAGGCGATCAGGTAGTTCGCCGCATCGTAGACATAGGTCGTGGTGCCAGCCGTCACCTGTTTGCGGCCCTGGACGATCAGGCAAAGGGTCGGCTCGTAGACCACCGGCATCGGTACCGTCGGCGTGGCGGAGCGCACCAGGGCGATGCCCGGAATCGGCGTCGGCTGGATGCCGTCCCTCGGCGTATGACGACCGATGATCTGTACCAGCTTGTCCAGCGAATCCATGGCTTCTCCTCTGCGCAACCAGGGTTTTACAAGGTTTTTCAAGCGGATGATCGGATAAGTATCCGCGACGATCCGGTTACGAACACAGAGTGCCGCACCGGCAGACTCGTTCACGACAGATCGGCAGCCAGGCCATCTTTACCGCCCAGCGAGCAGGTGCAGGCCTGGCAACGAGCCCGAGCCAGCATAGGCCAGGCATGCCGATCAGGCAGACCAAACCACAAGAGAGACTCCAGCCATGCGTATTGCAACCCTGCGTAACACCCGCGCCGCGGGCCTTTGCGGAGCCCTGCTGTTCGGCGCCCTGGTGCCGGGCCTGGCCCAGGCCGACGCGAATATCGAGGCCCGCAACAAGCAGGCGGTCAGCCAGGCCTTCGAGCGCTGGGCGGCCGGCGGCACCACGTTCTTCAGCGACATCCTGACGCCCGATGTGGTGTGGACCATCAAGGGCTCGGGCCCCAGCGCCGGCGTTTATCGCGGCGTGGACGCCTTCGTGGCCAAGGCAGTTCAGCCCTTCGCCGCCCGCCTGTCCACACCGGTACGGCCGGTCAGCAAGCAGGTGTGGGCCAATGGTGACCACGTGATCATCCAGTGGGACGGCGCCGGCATGGCCCGCGATGGCCAGCCCTATCGCAACAGCTACGCGTGGATCTTCCGCATGCGCGACGGCAAGGCCTACGAGGTGTCGGCCTACCTCGACCTGCCGGCCTATGACGATGTGCTGCAACGCATCCCCGACCCGGCATGACCGCCATGAACTGCCAGGCAACCTGCCTGCGCACCCTGCTGCTGGGCGCACTCTCTCTGGCAGCACCCGGCGCGGTGCTCGCCTCCCAGCCAACCACTGCGGCCACGCCGCCCAGCCAGGAGAAAACCATGTCTGAGCATCCCTACGTGGGCATGTGGGTCACCGACGACGGCCAGATCCGCCACGAACTACTGCCAGACAACCGCTACGACGAAGCACGTGGCACAAGGGAAAGCGCCTATCAGGGTCGATACGAGGTGAACGGCACGCATATCGACTACTGGGACGACACCGGTTTCACTGCCGATGGCGAGTTCGTCGATCAGGATACGCTGCACCACGGCGGCATGATCTTGCGCCGCCGCTAGCCAAATGCAGGCCGCCTTACAAGGGCGGCCTAGCCATTTTCAGCCGGTGGTGTCGATCAGCAGCTCGGGTTCGTGGCTGACCGGGAAATTCATCGAGCGGGCGATAAAGCACATTTCATGAGCCTGATGATGCAGCGCGCGGGCCTTTTGCAGATCGCTTCCGGCAGCCAGGGTCACCCTGGGCCGCAGCACCACCGAGGTGAATTGCCCGGCTCCATCGGCCTGTTCGAGCATCGCGCCCTGGGCGTTGTCCTCGTAGGCGGTCACCACCACGCCAGCCCCAGCGCAAAGGCCCAGGTACCAGAGCTTGTGGCAGGCGGACAACGACGCCACCAGCAGTTCCTCGGGGTTCCAGCGTGCCGGATCACCGCGAAAATTCGGGTCGGATGAGCCGTCGATGGGCGCCTTGCCCTGCGCCTCGATGCTGTGCGCCCGGCTGTAGCCGCGATGGGACACGGTGCCGCTGCCCTCGTTACCGGTCCAGGTCACGCGCACGTCGTAGTGATGCTGCTTTTCCGCCATTTGATGCCCCTTGAATGATCGTCAATCTGCTCGGCGAGCCTAGGGTCTGTTGCCGTTTCACGCACGGCCGCGCCGGAGCCCGTTTTGTCGCGAGGTAAGGGCCGCGCCCGCTCCCGGCGGGCTTGCGGCATTTCCCACATCCATGTGGGTCACACAGCCGCGAAGTTTAGCTGGCTAAATGAGCCGGCGAGAAACGCAGCATCGCGACAAAACAGGCCCGGCCTACGGGTTGTGCGGGAAATCTCGCCATGCGTCGTTGGAGGACTTGGCAAGGGAACAACCATTACCTGCGTCCTCCGCCTAGCCTGGCGAGATTTCTCGCGACAACGCGGCTCGCGTTGAAACGGCAACAGACCCTAGCGCTTTCGCGCGCCCGACGGTTGTACGTTTCGCTGATTTTCGGGCAGCCAAAGGCACTCTGTTCGCTCTTCGATCGAGGGGAGTGCATGACGACAAAAGCACTGACATTGCATCAGTACGGAGCTTGCGACGATAGAGCAGTTACCGGGCGCCGGCCTGGATGATCAGCGCCCGATAACCGCAGCGTCTCGGGGCGGCTGCCCGCCCCGAGACGTCTGGATCACTGGTCGCGCGTCACCCGCCAGATGGTGTTGGACAGGTCATCGGCGATGATCAGCGCCCCTTTCGGGTCGACCGTCACGCCCACCGGGCGGCCGCGGGTCTTGCCATCCTCGCCACGGAAACCGGTGGCGAAGTCGATGGGCTCACCGGCTGGGCGGCCATCGGCGAAGGGCACGAAGATCACCTTGTAGCCCACCGGGTTGTCGCGGTTCCAGCTGCCGTGCTCGCCGACGAATACGCCGTTGGCGAACTGCTCGCCCATCTCCGGGATGGAGAAGTCCACGCCCAGTGCCGCCACGTGGGACCCCAAGGCGTAGTCCGGCTTGATGGTGATGTCGACCATTTCCGGCTTGTGCGGCTGCACGCGGGTGTCGGCATTCGGGCCCCAGTAGGCATACGGCCAGCCATAGAACTTGCCCTCCTGCACCGAGGTCAGGTAGTCGGGCACCAGATCCGGGCCCAGCTCGTCACGCTCGTTGACCACGGCCCACAGCTGGCCGGTTTCCGGCTGGATGGTCAGTGCAGTCGGGTTGCGCAGGCCGGTCGCATAGGGCTTGTGCATGCCGCTCGCGGCGTCGATCTGCCAGACCAGCGCGCGGTCGGCTTCGACCTCCATGCCGCGCTCGCCGATGTTGCTGTTCGAGCCGATGCCGACGTACAGGTAACGGCCATCGGGGCTGATGGTCATCGCCTTGGTCCAGTGGTGGTTGATCTCTTTCGGCAGGTCGGTGACCTTGGTCGGCGCGCCGCTGGCCTGGGTCTGGCCGTCCTGGTAGTCGAAGCGCACCACGGCGTCCTGATTGGCCACGTACAGGTTGCCCTCGTGGAAGGCCAGGCCATAGGGCGCGTTGAGGTTCTCGGCGAACACCGTCTGGGTTTCGTAAGTGCCGTCACCGTCGGCGTCGCGCAGCAAAGTCAGGCGGTTACCGCCTTTGACCTTGGTATTGCCCTGGGCCTTGATGTAGCTGGCGATCACGTCCTTGGGCTTGAGCTTGGCGGCGTTGCCGCCACGCCCTTCGGCCACCAGGATGTCGCCATTGGGCAGCACCAGGGTCTGGCGCGGAATCTTCAGGTCGGTGGCGATCGCGGTGATGCTGAAACCGTCCGGCACCGCGGGCTTTTTATCGCCCCACTCGGCCGGTTCGGCGATCTTCATGCTCGGCAACAGGCCGCGTTGCGGTTCCGGCAGCTTGGGATCGGGACCGCGCTCGATGGTGGAGTCCGCTTCGCCGCCACAGGCGCCGAGCAGCAGCGCCATGCTCAGGGTGGTCAGTGCGCCTGCAGTTCTCATCGCTCACCTCCCGTACGCAGGTTGCTAAGGCCCAGCCAGGCCGTGATCACCGCCAGCACGGCGACGATGGCCGACAGCACCAGGCCGGTGGGCATTACTGCCCAGGCGTCCTTGGCGTGCTCGAAGGCGTTGATCAAGCCGAGTACCCAGGTGACCAGCAGCAACAGGAAATACAGCAACGGGCGACCGGCCTTGCGCTCGGCACCGACCAGGTTGGCCAGGGCGAACAACAGCGCCAGACCGGCGAACAGCAGCCCGCCAGCGATCAACCAGGCCGCGAAGTTGGCCCACTGGATCTGGAAGCTGTTGTAGTAGGCGATATCGCTGAGCAGCGCGCCGAGAAACAGCGGAACGGTGCCGGCCAGCAGCATCGCGTGCAGCGGCCCTGGCCTGTATCGGTAGTCGGGGTGAGTGGTAACGGTCACGGTGGCTCCTTAACGTTATCGTTCAGCGATTGCGGTGCTGACCGTCGGCGAAGGCACCGGTCGGTCAGGCTCGCGCTGACTGCGCATAGGGGAAGATTGCGCGACGAGAACGTTAGTTCACCTCCATTTCCGGTCGGAAATATCCTGCAAAATCCGCCGTTGCTCGGCTTCTGCCGATCGAGGGAGCGCCACGAAACCCCCCACCAGTAACGCTGCATCATCGGCGCGTGAGAATAACGCTCCTTGCAAGGCGTCTGCGCGAACACGCGGCTGACGCCTTGCAGGCGGATCAACCAAGCAGCCCCTTGAAGAACCGCGCGGCATTCTCGTCCAACGTGGCGATATCGTAACCGCCCTCCTGCACCACCACGCAGGGCAGGCCCAGAGCGCGGATACGCCGGCCCAGTTGCTCGAAACCAGCGTGGCTGACCGCGACCTTGGCCTGCGGGTCGTTCTCGTAGATATCGAAACCCAGCGACAGCACCAGCACCTGCGGCGCGAAGTCGATGATCGCCTGCTCGGCCTGGCTCAGGTAAGCGAAAAAATCCGCCTCGCTGGCGCCATGGGGCATCGGCAGATTGAGGTTGTAGCCCAGGCCGGCACCCGCGCCGCGCTCGTCATCGAAGCCGGCCACCACCGGGTAGAAGTTGGTGGGGTCGCCGTGGATGGAAACGTACTGCACGTCGTCGCGCTCGTAGAAGATCTCCTGGATGCCCTGGCCATGGTGCATGTCGGTGTCGAGGATGGTGACCCGCTGGAAGCTGGCGCGCAGCACCTGGGCAGCAATGGCCGCATTGTTCAGAAAGCAGAAGCCGCCAGCCGCCTCGGCCCGCGCGTGGTGGCCCGGCGGGCGGCACAGCGCATAGGCCTGGGGCTCGCCATCGCGTACCGCCAGGGCGGCGGCAACGGCGGCCTGGGCCGACCAGTAGGCGGCCGTCCAGGTGTGCTCGCCGATCGGGCAACTGCCGTCGGCCAGGTAACGCGCGGTCTTGCCGAGAATGCCGCGCAGCGGGTTGTTCTCGCGGATGAAGATGTTCGACATCACCTCGTCGCCCCAGTCCTCGTCGACCTCGTGCCACTGGGCGTAGGCACTCTGCAGGTAATCCAGATAGGCGTCGCTGTGCACCGCGCGCAGCGGCGCGAGGCCGTGGTCCGCCGGTTCGCTGACCGTGAAACCGAGCTGGCGGGCCATGGTCAGCAGCGGGTCGATGCGTGCAGGGATTTCCTGGGGCTCGCGCATCTGCCCACGGGACAGGTAGCTGCGCGGGTGATGCAGGCGTTGCTGAGGATGGAAAAAGGTTTTCATGGCGATTATCCGTAGTCGTGGCCGACGGGCGCGCGCCCGTCGGCGATTCAGTAACCCAGTTCGGGATCGACTTGATGGTTCAGCGGCAGGCCGGCCCGCAGGCGCTGCAGGTTGTCGGCGATCTGCCGGGCGATACAGGCGTCGGATGCCGCAGACGCCATGTGCGGGGTGATCCACACGCCGGGCGCCTGCCAGAGCGGCGAGTCGCGGTGCAATGGCTCGCTGGCGAATACATCCAGCAACGCGCCACGCAGCTGACCGCTGGCCAGCGCGTCGAGCAGATCGGCCTCGACCAGGTGCTCACCGCGGCCGCAGTTGATCAGCGCCGCGCCCTGGGCCATATGCCCGAACAGTTCGCGGTTGAGCAGGCCGCGTGTGGTGGCGGTCAGTGGTAGCAGGTTGACCAGCAGGTCCAGGCCGTCGAGAAAGCCGGGCAATGCCCCATCACCGGCAAAAGTGGCGATGCCGTCCAGCTCGCGCGCTGTGCGCGCCCAACCGCGCACTCCATAGCCGGCCTGGGCCAGCCGCGCGGCCACCGGCGTGCCGATGGCGCCCAGGCCCATCACGCCGACCCGATAATCCCGCGCAGCGCGCTGCACCGGCCGCTGCCATTGCTGGCCAGCACGGCCATTGAGAACCTGGTCGAAACCGCGGTGAAAATGCAGCACGCCCCAGTGCACGTATTCGGCCATGCCCAGCGAGTGATCGGGATCGACCACCCGACACACGGGAAGCCCGGCAGGCCGGGAGCGATCATGCTCGAGGTGGTCCACGCCCGAGCCGATCGAGTGGATCAGCCGCAACCCCGGCAAGCGACCCAGGCTACCCTCGGCGGGGTACCAGCAGACCGCCACCTCGGCCCGCTCGGCGCCAGGGTCATGCGGGCGCAGCACCTTGAGCTCGGGCGCATGGCAGGCGAACACACCGGCGAGCCAGTCCTCGAGCGGCTGCTCGCGGCATAGCAACACGACGCTGGGCATGGGTTCAGCGGCACCAGTCATCGCGCTGCTCCTCGATCAGGCTCAGGGCGGCCTGCCAGGCCAGGTCGATGATGCCGTCGATGCCATCGCGGGCGAACTGAGCGGCGGTATGCCGACAGACTTCCTCACTGGGGATATTCAGCGCCACGCCTGCCGACATCGCCTGAATCTGCGCCTGGCAGGCGCGCTCCAGGAAATATATCTCGTGAAAGGCATGGGCCACGCTCTGCCCGCCTGCCAGCAGGCCGTGGTTGCGCAGAATCATCGCCCTGTGGCTGCCCAGGTCCGCCACCAGGCGCACGCGCTCTTCGAGCGACAGGGCGATGCCTTCGTAGGTGTGATACGCCAGGTTGCCGTAAAACTTCAGCGCATGCTGGGTCAGTGGCAGCAGGCCGTCACGCTGGGCCGCCACGGCCATGCCGGCGGCAGTATGGGTGTGCACGATGCAGCACATGTCCGGGCGGGCCTCGTGGATCGCCGAATGGATGACGAAACCGGCAGCGTTGACCCGTCGCTCGCCGCTCAGGCGATCCACCACATTGCCGTGCAGGTCGATCAGCACCAGGTCGCTGGCACGCATCCTCTCGAACGCCACGCCGTAGCGGTTGATCAGAAAATGATGCTCGGGGCCCGGCACCCGCAACGTGATATGGGTGTCGATCAGGTCGGTCATGCGGTAATAGGCGATCAGCCTGTACAGGGCGGCCAGGTCGCAGCGCGCCTGCCATTCGGCGTCGCTGATGATCTCGGGTTTGCTCATGGGGTCACGACCTCCGGGTTGGACGGGCTGAGGGTGTGGCGCTGGGACCGCAGGTGGGCCAGGCCGATCACGCCGACCAGCGACATGAACGCGAGCACGCTGAAGAACAGCGCCAGCGGCAGCCATTGACCGGCGAACTGCCCGGCCAGGTAGGTGCCGATCAGCGGCGTGAGGCCGCCGGTCAGGCCACTGCCCAGCTGATAGGCGATGGAAATGCCCGAGTAACGCACCTGGGCCGAAAAGGCCTCGGCCATATAGCCGGCGATCGCCGAATACAGGGCTGCCAGCAGCAACACCGCCAGGGCGATGCCGGCGGTCATGTAGACCAGGTTGCCGGTCTGCACGAGCAGGAACATCGGGTACGGCACCAGCATGCACAGCGCCGCCACCCACTTCAGGAAGCGCCCCTCACCGAAGCGCTCGGCCAGCAGCGCCGAACACGGCTGGGAGAGGAACTGCAGGATGGTGACCAGGAACAGGCAGTCGAGAATGGTCGACTTGGAGATGCCCTGGTATTGCGTCACGTAGGTGATCATGAAGGTGTTGGTGAAAAAGAAGCCGCCCGAGCCGATGGTCACCGCCGCCGCGGCGAACAGGATCTGCCGCCAGTTGTGGCGCAGCACGTCCTTGACCGGGCTCCTGGAGGTCTGCTTCTGCTCCTTGATCTTGGCGAACTCCGGCGACTCCGGCACGCCGAAGCGAATCGCCAGGCCCACCAGCATCAGCACGCCGCTGAGCAGGAACGGCACGCGCCAGCCCCAGCTCATCAACGCCTCCTGGTCCATCTCGCTGATGGCGCGAAAGGCGATCAGTGCCAGCAGCAGGCCCGCCGGGCTGCCCAGCTGGGCGAAGGAAGCAAAGAACACCTTGCGGCCCTTGGGTGCGTGTTCACTGGCCATCAGCACCGCGCCGCCCCACTCGCCGCCCACCGAGATGCCCTGCAGGAAACGCAGCGCCACCAGGCCGACCGGCCCCCAGATGCCGGCCTGGGCATAGGTCGGCAGCAGGCCGATGCAGGTGGTGGCCCCGCCCATCAGCACCATGGTGAACAGCAGCATCTTCTTGCGCCCCAGGCGGTCGCCCAGGTGGCCGAACACCACGCCGGCGAACGGCCGAGCGATAAAGCCGACGGCGAAGGTGGCGAACGCCGCCATGGTGCTCAGCACCGCGTTGTCGCTGGGGAAGAACAGCTGCCCGAGCACCAGCGCGGCGGCGAAGGCGTAGATGTAGAAGTCGTAGAACTCGATGGTGGTGCCGATAAAGGCAGCCGCCGCAGCACGGCGCGGCGTGGAGGTAGGGGTGGTCATCGCAGGCTCCCGGATTCGTTTTTATAGGCAGGAGAAAAGGCATATCCCCGGTAGGGATCAATCGCACTCTGGCGGTGCATTGCCAGATCATGCCCCCGACCCTATGCTAAGCAAAGCTTCTAATTTCAATACTCAAGTATAAGAAAAATGGATACTTGAACAGCATGAGCACTGGCCACCGCGACGCCGAGGCGCGCCGTTTTCTCAATGACCGGCTGGACTGGAACCTGCTGCGCACCTTTCTGGTTATCGGCCAGGAAGGCAGCATCAGCCGCGCCGCCGCGCGCCTGCACCTGAGCCAGCCGGCCGTGAGCCAGGCGCTCAAGCGCCTGGAAGAGCAGCTGGAAAGCGCCCTGGTGATTCGCAGCGGGCCGCGCATCACCCTGTCCAAGGCAGGTGAGGAAGTGCTGCAGATCGCCGCCGAGCTGTACGGCACCGTGTCGCGCCTCGGCCCGGCCCTCGACGCGCCAGAGGAAACCGTCGCCGGCAAGATCCGCATGCTGATGATCAGCCGCATCGAGTCTCACTTCTACGACGACTTCCTGGCCAATTTTCACGTCGATTACCCGCGGGTCGAATTCGAGTTCGACGTGCTGCGCAGCTCCGACGTGGTCAGCGCGCTGCTGCAGAAGACCGCCTCCTTTGGCCTGAGCCTGTGCCGCACGCCGCAGCCACGCCTGGAGCAACGGGTGATGCTCCAGCAGCGCTACGCGTTCTTCTGCGGCAAGCGCCACGCTCTGTTCGGGCGCAACGACCTGAAGCTGGCGGATCTGAAAAGCGAGAACTTCGTGAGTTTCACCAGCGACCAGATCGGCGGCAACCTGTCGCCGCTGACCGTCTTCCGCGACCAGCAGGGCTTCACTGGGCGTATCGTGGCGTCCTCGCCCAGTCTCGACGAAATCCGCCGCCTGGTCGCCGCCGGCTACGGCATCGGCTGCCTGCCGGAGCATATCGTCGCCAAGGACGTGCAGGCCGGCGAGGTGTGGCGCCTGCCGCCAGCGGAGGGGGTGATCGACGTGAATGTCTACCTGTTGTGGAACCGCGACCAGAAACGCACCCATGCCGAGGCGGTGTTTCTGGAGCGCTTCGAGCAGGCGCTGCTGGCCACCGACGTGCGCAACAGGTTCTGAGGCGGGCAACGCCCGCCAATGGCTCAGTCCGCCGAGGGCGCGCCGTAGCGCCAGCGGATGAAGTGATGCAGGGTCAGCAGGCCGCAGATGATCACCAGCGGAATCAGCAGCACGCCGGAGAGCACCGATCCCCACCAGGCCACGCCGGTCTCCCAGGTTCGGCCCTTGCCGGGGGCCACGAAAACCAGCCGGGTGGCGACTTCGCCAAAGCGCGCATCGGGGTCGAGCACCTGCACCTGCAGCCGGTAATCACCCGGTTGCATGGGGATGCGCGCCACCGCGCGGGTGATCTCGTCGCTGCCATAGCTGGTCAGCTCGTCGCCCAGCGAACCCTGCCCTGCGGACACTAGTTCGCCGGCCGGAGACAGCAGCTTCCAGGCCAGGGTCAAGGGCGCCGGCGGGTACTCGACCCATTGCTCGTTCTCCCAGATCGGCCCGCCGGACAGCTTGCGCACCGTGAACAGCGGCAGCTCGCCCGTGGAGAACACAACGGCCAGGGTGTCGAACTCGAGCGTGCGCACCTTGACCGGCAACTCGACGGTTTCACCCTTGTCGAGGCGCACCGGCGCGTCGAGCGGCAAGGTGGTCGCCCAGACGAAGAACAGCCGCAGCGCGACAACCAGCAGCAACAGACTCAAGCCCGCGCTGCCCCACAGAACCGCTTTACCCTTGTGACTCAATGTCGACTCCTACTGCCGCTGCGAAAACACCAGCGCAAGGCTACTCGATAAGCCCGCTTGGATTCACCTGCGCCAATGCGTCGCACCCTGCTACGCCACCGCAAATGGGCCAGGCCGCAAAAGTTTCGTGAATATTGCCGCTCATGTTAACTGCCGCTCTTGCGCCGACAACGCAACGGACGCCACGAAGCAAAGCCATGCTCAAACGCAGCGCGCAACCTGCTACTGGTTGGCCTGTAAACCGCCTACTGCGGCAAGCACTGGCGAATGGCCTCGATGGCCGCCTCGACATCCTCGAGGGTGGTGTAGCGCCCCAGGCTCAGGCGGATGCTGCGATACGCCTGGGTAGCGTCCAGCCCCAGCGCCAGCAGCACGTGGGAAGGCGCGCTGCTGGCCGAATTGCACGCCGAGGTGGAGGAGAACGCCAGGCTGCCGCTGAGGCTCTCGACGTTGAACCAGGGGTGGTCGATGCACAGGTTGAGGGTGTGCGGTACCCGCTGCCTGGCACAACCGTTGAGACGCACGCAGGGCAGGCTCGACAGGCCTTCGCGAAGCTGCTCGGCGAGCCCGGCGATACGCCGGTTTTCCTCTTCCATCACCTCGCCCGCCCGTGCGAACGCACTGCCCATGCCGACGATCTGGTGGGTAGCCAGGGTGCCGGAGCGCAGCCCCTGCTCATGGCCGCCACCATGGATCTGCGCCTGGATCAGCCCACGCGCGCGCTCACCCACGTAGAGCGCGCCGATGCCTTTGGGGCCATACGTCTTGTGCGCCGAGAACGACATCAGGTCCACCGCCAGGCTGGCCAGGTCGATCACCACCTTGCCGGTGGCCTGGGCGGCGTCCACATGAAACAGCGCACCGCGCTGCCGCACCAGCGGGCCAATCGCGGCGATATCGGTGAGGGTGCCCAGCTCGTTGTTGACGCACATCAGTGACACCAGCAGGGTGTCGTCACGCAACGCCGCCGCCACGGCCTCGGGCTGGATCAGGCCCTCGCCGTCCGGCTGCAGCCAAGTCACCTCGAAGCCGTCGAGCTCCAGCTGCCGGGCGGTATCCAGCACCGCCTTGTGTTCCAGGCTGCTGGTGACGATATGCCGGCGCCCCTGCGCCGCGGCCGCCACGCCCTTGAGCGCCAGGTTGTTGGATTCGGTGGCACCGGATGTCCACACCAGGTTGTCGGCGCTGGTACCGACCAGTTCGGCGACCTGCCGGCGCGCCTTTTCCACCGCGCGGCGCGCGCGCTGGCCGAACGAATGCGAGGCCGACGCCGGATTGCCGAAGTTGGTCTCGCGCCCCATATGGGCCAGCATGTCCTGGATTACGCCATCGTCGATAGGCGTGGTGGCGGCGTAGTCGAAATAGCGCTCTGTCATGGGATAACGGCCTTGCGGGTCGAAGAGGTGCCGTCCGTAACGGCGGGTCAGAGCGAATATGCTAAGAGAAGGCCGCAAGAAATAATTTGATATTTGGCGGCCAGCAGCAGGCAAATACGCAACTGCATTCCATCAAAGGCCATAATCATGAAAAATATTTCCATGATTATCCGATCGCGTGCTTTTCTTATTCCACGATCATCTTAACGGGGCACATCATGGACAAGTTCGACCACGCCATCCTCGGTCTCCTGCAGCACGACTGCACTCTCGCCCTGGGCGAGCTGGCCGAGCGCGTGGGCCTGAGCAACACCGCCTGCTGGCGGCGCATCCAGAAGCTCGAGGAAAGCAAGGTGATCCGCGCCCGCGTGGCGCTGCTCGAGCCGCGCCAGGTCGGTGTACCGGTCACGGTATTCGCCTTCGTGCGCACCAATCAGCACAATGCCGACTGGCTCAAGCAGTTCCACCAGAAGGTGGCCGCCATCGACGAGGTGGTGGACTTCTACCGGCTGGCCGGGGTGACCGATTACCTGCTGCGCGTGGTGGTGCCGGACATCGAAGGCTACGACGCCGTTTACAAGCGGCTGATCGGGATTCCCGGCATCGCCGACGTCAGCTCCAGCTTCGCCATGGAACGCATCAAGTCGACCACCGCCCTGCCCTTGCCTGCCAGCTTCTGACGCCGCCGCCCCATAATCCGGGTCACCCGGCTATCGTACTCAGGCGTGGTTCAGGTACCAGCGCCAGTCCTGCTCGCCGACCTCGCCCATGAACTGCCTGTACTCGGTTTTCTTGATCGCCAGGAATACCTTGAGGAACTCCTCGCCCAGGGCTTGGCGAGCCCAGCTCGATCCTTCCAGGGCGCGCAGTGCGGTGAGCCAATCGGTGGGCAGGAATTCGGTGGCCTGTTCGTAGCCGTTGCCGACGATGGCGGCGCCCGGGTCGATCTGTTCGCGAATACCGTGGTGGATGCCGGCGAGAATCGCCGCGGCCGCCAGGTAGGGGTTGGCGTCGGCGCCACAGATGCGATGTTCGATATGACGGCTGACGGCCGGGCCACCTGGCACGCGGAACGACACGGTGCGGTTGTTCACCCCCCAGCTCTTGGCCAGTGGCGCATAACTGTTGGCCTGGAAGCGGCGGAACGAGTTGGCGTTGGGGCAGAAGATCGCCAGCGAATCGAGCAGCGTGGCCATCATGCCGCCGATGGAGTGACGCAGCAGCGGTGTGCCCTGCGGGTCTTCACTGGCGTACAGGTTGTTGCCCTGCTCATCGGCCAGGCTGACGTGCATGTGCATGCCGCTGCCGGCCAGATCGCCGAACGGCTTGGCCATGAAGCAGGCCTGCAACCCATGCTTGTTGGCCACGCCCTTGACCAGGCGCTTGTAGCGAATGCCCTCGTCGACGGCTTGCAGCGCGTCAAAACGGTGCTCCAGGGTCAGCTCGAGCTGGCCCGGCGCGTATTCGGAAATCGCCGTGCGTACCGGTAGGCCCTGGGCTTCGCAGGCCGCGTACAGGTCGTCGAGGAACGGCTGCACCTGCTCCAGCTCGTACACGCCGTACACCTGCGGAGCCTCGGGGCGCACGCCGTTCATCTGCACCGCCGGTTGCGGGCGGCCGTTGGCGTCGCGCTGCTTGTCGAGCAGGTAGAACTCCAGTTCCACGGCCATCACCGGATGCAAGCCGTCGGCCTTGAGGCGCTCGATCACCCGCACCAGGGCGTGGCGCGGATCGGCCGGGGCAGCCGGCAGCCCCTGGGTCGGGTGCATGCTTACCTGCAACTGCCCGGTGGGCGTGCTGCGCCAGGGCTGCAGGGTAAGGCTGCCGGGCAGCGGGTAGGTCCAGCAGTCGGCGTCGGCCACTTCCCAGACCAGGCCGGTGGCTTCGACGTCTTCCCCCTGCATGGTCAGGGCCAGGATCGAGCTGGGCAGCGGGCGGCCATTCTGGTAGATCGCCAGCAGCTCTTCACGGTGCAGCAGCTTGCCACGCGGAATGCCGTTGGCATCGATCAGCATCAGCTCGATGCTGCGCACCTCGGGGTGGGCGGCGAGAAAGTCGCGGGCTTCCTGGATGTCGGCGAATTGCATGATCAGTACTCGTAAGGGATTGCGGGAAACACCGGCGTGATCTCCAGGACCAGGCCGGTCGATTGGTCAGGCACGGGCACCTGGGATCGCCAGCAGCTCGGTCAGCCCTTCATCGAGGGTGGCGAGCAGCGTGTCGACGTCGGCGGCAGTGGTGTCCGGGCAGCACAGGGTCATGTTGTGGAACGGCGTGATGAGGATGCCACGGTTGATCAGGTACAGGTGCAGGGCCATCTGCAGGCTGTCATGGAAGGCCGCTTCGGCCTCGGCACCGGTTTTCGGCGAGGTGGCGCAGAACTGGAATTCGCAGCGCGCACCCAGCTCGGTCACTGACCAGTTCAGGCCATGCTTGCTGATCAGCCCGCGCAGGCCGTCGGCCAGGCGTGCGGCCAGCGGCAACATGTGATCGTAGGCCGCGGGCGTCATCACCTGTTCGAGGTTCACCCGCATGCAGCGCATGGCCAGGGCGTTTGCCGACAGCGTGGTGCCCATGCCGCTGTGGCCATGGCCGCTGCTGGTTTCGCTGGCGTGTTGCTGGGCCAGGCGCATGGCCTGGGCCATTTCGTGGCTGCAACCGTATACCGAGCACGGCACGCCGCCGGCGATCGGCTTGCCGAGGGTGATGAAGTCCGGTTTGAGGTTCCAGGCTTTGGTGCAGCCGCCGGCACCGGTGGAGATGGTGTGGGTTTCATCGATGATCAGCAGGCTGCCGTACTGCTTGCTCAACTCGCGGACCTTGTCCATGAAGCCCGGCTCGGGCAATACCATGCCGATATTGGTCATCGCCGGTTCGCAGAGAATCGCTGCCACGTCACCCTGGGCGAGCGCCGCTTCGAGCGTGGCGACATCGTTGAACGGCACGGCGCGGCTGGTCTTGGCCAGATTGCGGGCCTGACCGATCAGGCCGCCGCGGTGCACGGTGCGGCCTTCCTTGCAGCGCACCATCACGTCGTCGACGGTGCCGTGGTAACAGCCGTCGAACACCAGCAGCACCTTGCGGTTGGTGATCGCACGGGCCCAGCGAATCACGAAGCGGTTGGCGTCGGTGGCGGTGGTCGCCACCTGCCAGAACGGCAGGCCGAAGCGCTCGGCGAGCAGTTCGCCGGCGATGATCGCGTCTTCGCCGGGCAGCATGGTGGTCAGGCCGTTGGCGCCCTGCTCGGCGATGGCCTTGGCTATCGGATCCGGCGAATGACCGAACATGCTGCCGGTGTCGCCCAGGCAGAAGTCGATGTACTCGTGGCCGTCGACGTCATGGAAGCGCGCGCCCTTGGCATGGCTGACGAACAGCGAGCTGGGCATCGACCAGTCGCTCATCCAGTGCATGGGGACGCCGCCGAACAGGGACTTGCGCGCGCGCTTGGCCAGCTCGACGGATTTCGGGTTGCGTTGCAGGAAATGCTCGCGCTCACGGGCGGCGAAGGTTTCCAAGGCTTTATCATTGATGCCACTCGGGTACATGGGAAGGCTCCTGTTGTTGTCAATTGGGTCAGCGCAACACTTAGCAGGCCGTTGAAAAACTACCTACGTTGCCATTGCTGCGTTAAAAACAGCCTCGATTGCGAGCCCAGTCAAAATGCTCATGTACAGCTCGTACACTCCGCTTTTTCGGCTGTTTTTGTGGGGCCGCCCAGGCCTTGCACTGGCTGCCTCGCCCACGTTTTTCAATGGCCTGTCAGTTGCCGGCCGACACACCGCAGTCGATGGCCAGGTCGGCGCCGGTGATCGACCGCGCACCGCTCTGGCACAGAAAGAACGCCAGGTCGGCCACTTCGCCGGGCTGGATAAAGCGCGCCGCCTCGCCTTGCGGGTACTTGGCCAGCAGCTCCTGGTAATAGGCGGCGGTGTCGCCATTGCCGTAGCGCTCGGCCTGGAACCTGAGCATCGGGGTCTGCACATCGCCCGGAGACAGGCTGTTGCAGCGCACCCCATCGGGGGCCAGGTCCAGTGCCAGGGCCTTGGTCATGAGGGTCACCGCGCCCTTGCTGGCGCAGTAGGCAGCGGCATTGCGGTTGCCCTGGCGGCCGGCGTCACTGGAGATGTTGACGATGGCGCCCTTGCTCTGACGCAGCGCCGGGATGCTGGCCGAGCACATGAAGAAGGTGGCCTTGAGGTTGACGTCCAGCACGATGTCAAAGTCCTCTTCGCTGAACGACTCCACCGGCCCTTCGCGCCATACCCCGGCACAGTTGATCAGGGCGTCCAGGCGGCCGCGGCTGGCCAGCAGCGCGGCGACCACCTCGCGGCAGGCATCGGGCTTGCGGATGTCCGCAGCCTGGGCGCCGGCAAGCTTGCCCTCGGCTTGCAGGGCGGCGAGTGCGCTGGCGTCCAGGTCGGTGCCGAACACCGCCCAGCCGCCCGCTGCGAAACGCTCGCACATGGCCTGGCCGATACCGCCCAGAGCACCGGTAATCAGAACGACAGGTTGCATCGGTTCACTCCTCGGCCCGCAGGCCGCTTGAGAGGTAAAAAGGAAGGGCTGGCAGCAGGCCGTGTGAATACGTGGCGAGCGAAGGGCAGGCAAGGCGAAAATCGGCGAAAAAGCGCAGTTTACGAGCTGTAAATGAGCATTTTGAGCCGGTTTTTAACGCCGCCTGACCGAGCGCAGTAGTTTTCACACGGCCTGCTCAGGGCGCCTTGTTCTCGATCAAACTGTTACCGCCATCAATCACCAGCGTTTCACCGGTGATGTAGCTGGCTTCGGGAGACGCCAGGAAAGCCACCGCAGCGGCGACTTCTTCGGGATGGCCGGCGCGCCCCACCGGCACGTAGGCAGCGGCACGTACTTCTTCCGGCAGGCTGGCTGCAGTGGCAATCCAGCCCGGCGCGACGGAGTTCACGGTGATGCCCTGCCCGGCCACTTCCAGGGCCAGCGACAGGTTGAGGCCGACCATCCCGGCCTTGGCCGCGCTGTAGCCGGCCTCCCCGGGGTTGCCGACGCGGGTGCCGGTCACCGAGCTGACGTGCACCACGCGGCCATAACCGCGCTGTTGCATGCCCGGTAGCACGGCACGGGTAAGCAGGAAGGCGGTGGTCAGGTTGCGGGAAATGGAGAGATTCCAGACATCGAGGCTCATCTTCGAGACTTCGACGAAGGGCTCGGGGCTGCCCTGCAGGGCCATACCGGCGTTGTTGACGAGGATGTCGATGCGCCCCCAGAGTGCCTCGGCCCAATCGGCGAAAGCCTGAGTCTGCGCTTCGTCGGTGAGGTCCACCGCACAGCCTTCGGCTTCGAAACCAGCGGCGCGCAACTCGGCCACCCGGTAGGCGATGCGCGCACTGCTTGCGGTGACGATCAGCTTCACGCCAGCGGCGCCGAGCCGACGCGCGATAGCCATGCCGATGCCGCTCTCGCTACCGGCACCACTGACCAACGCGACCTGACCTGCGATTGCCTTGAACATACCCACCTCATGCACACGGGTTGCGATGGGCTGGATGCTAGGCGCATAAATCTGATACAAAAAGACAACTGTTATCAGGAAAACTGACAATCATGGTTTTCACCAGTGAATCGCTGCGGGTGTTTCTCGCCGTTATCGACCATGGCTCGTTTTCCGCGGCCGCTCGCGCCCTGGGCCGGGTGCCCTCGGCGGTGAACATGGCGGTATCCCAGCTGGAGGCCGAGCTCGACCTGATCCTTTTCGATCGTTCTACCCGCAAGGCACTGCCCACGCCGGCTGCCCGCGCCCTGGAGCCCCAGGCCCGGCAGGTGGCCAGCCAGTTGAACCTGCTCGATGCCCACGCCCTGCAGCTGCACAAGGGCCTGGAGCGGCGCCTGGTGCTGGCCATGGCGCCGGAGCTGCAGACCGGCGCCTGGAGCCGGCCACTGACCACCCTGGCACGGGAATTTCCGACCCTGGAAATCGAGATCCGCTCGGCCGCGCAGACCGATGCGGTGCGCATGATTCATGACGGCAGTGCGCACGTGGCGCTGATGTTCGAGCGTCCCGGCATCGACGAACGCGAAGCCTTTGCCGAGGCCGGTAGCCAGCTGCTCACCGCGGTGGCGGCGCCGGGCTACCCATTCGACAGTGAAGGCAAACGGCTGGACGCTGGGCAGATGGCCGATACCCGCCAGATCGTGGTGGCCAGTGACGACCCCAAGGCCTCGGAGCCGCAGATCGTGCTCTCCCACCGGGTGTGGCTGACCGATAGCTACATGGCCACCCTCGGCCTGGTGCAGGCCGGCATGGGCTGGGCCTACCTGCCCCATCCACTGGTGCAGCCGATGATCGACTCAGGGGTGCTGGCGGCGGTGAAGTTCGACAACATGGCCAGCCAGATCCGCCTGTGGGTCGATGTGATCTGGTACAAGAGCCGCCCGCTGGGCCTTGGCGCGCGCCGCTACCTGCAGCTGCTGCGCGAGCAGGTCGAGGCGGGGCCGGCGCGCTCCTGACGGCCTCTAGCGAGGCAGGCGACCGCCAGCCACTGGTGAGCGCCGCCGGCTGCAACCGGGCCTCGGCGCCCCCTGCCGGGCGCGCAGCAGCGGCGCAGCGCTTGCATCGGGCAGCCAGCCGAGCTGCTGCTCCAGTGCCTCGCGTAGCGCCGTGGCCACGAAGCGCGGGGTAGCCCGCACATAGAGCTCGGCGTGACGCCGGCGATCCTCCGACAAAGTTTGCAGGTATTGCAGGGCCTGCGCGACACCCGGGATGCGCCCATTTTCCCCGGCGAAACGTGGCGGCAGCGCTGTCCACACCACGCCATCCAGGCCCTGGGCCCGAGCCCAGAGGGCAATCGTCTCGGCATACGCAAGCCGTGGGTCAGCAGCGACACCCCGCATCACGCCACCGATCGAGCGTGGCTGGGAAGACGGGATCTTTTCACGCTGGCGCAGCAGCTCGCGGGCGCAGGCCATCGAATCGGTACGTAGCAGTGACCACATTACCCGGCTCATCGGGGCGGTACTGCAGATCACGGTCGCCAGCTCGCCACCGTCCGACTCGCGGGCGAAGTCGATAGGCAGGTCGGGGCCATCACGGCGCCAGTGGGCGTCAACCGGCAGCACACCAGGTTTCCAGATCAGCGATCCCCATCCCAGACAGGCAATTCTCATAAGCCTCGAGCTCAGCGCAGCCGACAGATGCTGAATCTGACACGCCCCCGCGCGGCGCTGTTCAAGGCATCTCGGCCAGTTGCCCGGTGTCTGAATGTTGCCGCGCCGCCAGCACCACGCGGTTGCGGCCGCCGCCCTTGGCTGCGTAGAGCGCCCTGTCGGCGGCCGCCACCATGGCCTCGGCATCGTCGAAGTCCACACCAGGTACCCCGGCAACCACGCCGATGCTCACGGTGACCTGGTCGTAGGCCGACTGGCGGTGTTCGATGCCCAGGCCCTGCACCGCTTCACGCACCTGTTCGGCCATGGTCAGTGCCTGCTCGGCTGCCACGTCAGGCAGCACGATGGCCATTTCCTCGCCGCCGTAGCGGGCCACCAGGTCGCCCTCGCGGCGCACCCGCGCACGCATCGCCTTGCAGATTTCGATCAGTGCCTGATCACCCCGCAGGTGCCCGTAGGCATCGTTGTAACCCTTGAAAAAGTCGACATCGACCAAGGCGAAGGCCAGCGGCATGGCCTCGTTCCGGGCACGGCGAAAGGCGCTCGCCAGATAGTCGTCGAGGTGCCGGCGATTGGCCAGGCCGGTCAGGCCGTCTTCCGTGGCGAGGGTTCTCAGGGTGGAGTTGGCGCTGGCCAGCGACTGGTGCGCCGCACGCAGTTCGATCGCCATCGCGGACTGCTTGCCCAGTGCGCGCAACACCAGCATGCCCATGATGGCCACACCCAGCACTGCCGCCAGGGCAAAGCCCCCTATCGCCCAGGCACGCTGCTGCCAGGCAGCCAGTGCCTCCTGCTCGGGCATTGCCACCGCCACCAGCACCGGGTACTTGGGGCTGGCGTCGAAGCCGTAGATGCGCCGCACGCCGTCGACGATGGCAGTGAGGGTGACCGCGCCCTTGGGCGTTCCCTGGTTGATGGCCTGGAGCATCGGGCTCTGGGAAATATTGGTCAGGTAGGTCTGCGCATTGCTCTCGGAACGGGCGAGGATGGTGCCGTCGCGCTTGGCCAGCACCACGATGCCCTGCTCGCCGAGCGGCAGCGAACGATACAGGCCGCTGAAGCGCTCGACGTTGAGCGTGGCCAGGGCAACCCCCTGAAAGCTGCCATCGTCGCCATAGATACCCCTCGACAGGGTAATGACCCACTGTCCGGTAGTCTTGCCCTTGATCGGCTGACCGATGTACAGCCCGTCGTCCGGCCCCTGGCGGTGGTGCTGGAAATAGCGGCGATCGGCATTGTTGAGCGTATGCGGGTTGGCATTGGTGGCGAGAAAGTACTGCCCCTGGGCATCGGACATGTACAGACCATCGAGCTCGCCCAGTTCGCGTATCTGGGTTCTGGCCACCTGATTCAATTCGCCAATATTAGCCGCGCCGTGCCCGCCGGAGCGGTGCATGGAAATCAGTGCGGTCAGCACGGTATCGGCGATACGAAAGGTCGACTCGGCCTGGCCGTTGAGCGCCGCTGCCAGGGTCTGCATGGCCTCGGTACTCTTTGCCACGGCCTGGGACCTGTCCCAACGCACGTGCAAGGCGGTCGACAGCAGCAGCACGCCGCACATGAAAATCACTGCCGCGATCACCAGGCGTCGGGGGTTGCCAGTCGCCAAAGGCAGGTCGAACTGGCGTCGACCGGTATCATGCACGTCCGTCGTTCTCTGTTTGCCGTCGTGCCATCACATCACCCCCGTTGCTCCGCATGCGCTCGCGACACTGATCTGTGCACAGGAAAATCCGCCGCCAAGCCGCGCGCACAGCGTACGCCCAGATAAGCGCAACGCCCAGCCCGACAGGCGAGCAATTCCACCTTCAACTGGGGGCTGAAAGATGGGCTGCGCCACCTTCGCGCTGGAGGGCATCGAACCAGTCAGCGTAGGGGCTGTTGCCGACCAGGCGGCGGTTATAGTCCGGCGCGCCATCGTCCCACCACACCGGCCCTCGCTCACCCAGCGCGACCTTGGCGGCCTGCACTTGGGTTCGCGCCAGCCTGAGCGCGTCGCTGTCGTCCGCGGCCTTGGCAGCCTTCACCTGACGCCGGGCAGTCATGAGTGAGTCGACCAGTGCCTGGCGCTGCGAATCGCCCAGCGCGGGATTGGACAAGCGCCACAGCCTGCCCCTGACGATCAGATAACGACCATCGGGCGTGCGCAACGGCGCCGCTGGGGCGCTCATCGGCCAGCCAATGCGCCGCTACGGATTACGCATGCGCCGTACCGACGACGTGCTCGCTGCTGACTGTTTTCGTTGTGCATGGGCCCTCGCCGCTGATGGATGGCTGTGCAACAGTCGCCCGGCGCGGCGGCGCGTAAGTTTAACCCCTTGCCGAATCAGGCGAGACAGGCGCGGCCGGCGCCCGTAAGCTTGGCGCCCTGTCCCGCCATCTGGCCGGGCTGGCACCCGGATGCCAGCAGGCCCGCCAGCCACTCGAAGCCTTGCGTATGAAAACCACCACACCCCAACTCGATACTGCCGCCCCGTCCGCCCAGCCCCATGGCTTTCTGCTGCCGGTGGTGGGCGCCGCCGCGTTCTCGCACCTGCTCAACGACCTGATTCAGGCGGTAATGCCGGCCGTCTACCCCATGCTCAAGACCCAGTTCTCGCTGAGCTTCGCGCAGATCGGCTGGATCGGCCTGGTCTACCAGATCACCGCCTCGCTGCTGCAACCCTGGATCGGCATGTACACCGACAAGCACCCCAAGCCCTACCTGCTGCCCTCGGGCATGCTGATGACCTTTATCGGCATCGCCCTGCTGGCCTTCGCCAACAGCTACGAGATGCTGTTGCTGTCGGCGGCGGTAGTCGGCGTGGGTTCGGCGACCTTTCACCCCGAGGCTTCGCGTATCGCGCGGATGGCCTCCGGCGGGCGTTTCGGTACCGCGCAGTCGACCTTTCAGGTCGGCGGCAACTCGGGCTCGGCCCTGGGCCCGCTGCTGGCCGCCGCCATCGTCATTCCCTACGGCCAGCACGCCATCGCCTGGTTCATGCTCGCCGCCGCCCTGGCGATCTTCGTGCTCTGCCGCCTCACCGTCTGGAGCGTCCATCACGGCCAGGCGAAGCTGAAAAGCCTGGCCACCAACCAGGCGGCTGGTCTGGATCGCGCCCAGGTGATCCAGGCGATCGCGGTGATCTGCGTGCTGATGTTCGCCAAGTTCGTGTACATCGCCGCGTTCACCAACTTCTTCACTTTCTACCTGATCGAGCGCTTCGCCATGAGCGTTCAGCAGAGCCAGATCTACCTGTTCATCTTTCTCGCCGCGGTGGCGCTCGGCACCTTCGCCGGCGGCCCGGTGGGCGACCGCATCGGCCGCAAGGCAGTGATCTGGATATCCTTCATGGGCGTGGCGCCCTTCGCCCTGGCCCTGCCCTATGTTGGCGCCACGGCGACGGCGGTGCTGGCGATCATGATCGGCCTGGTGATGTCCTCGGCGTTCGCGGCCCTGGTGGTTTACGCCCAGGAAGCGGTGCCCGGGCGCGTCGGCATGGTGTCCGGGCTGATGTTCGGCCTGATGTTCGGCATCGGCGGTATCGGCGCTGCCGGGCTCGGCGAGCTGGCCGACGTGCACGGCATCGTCTGGGTCTACCACCTGGTGTCGTTCCTGCCATTGCTGGGCCTGGCCACCGCGATGCTGCCGCGCACCCGGCCGCTCAAACCGCAGGCGCCAGCGCCGACATCCGCAAGCCGCTAAACCGCTGCCTGCCGTTCATAGCGCAGGTAGCCGTGGGCATTGGCCCCGACTTCAGCGAACCCGGCCCGCTCGTAGAGCCGCCGGGCCGGGTTATCGCTGCGCACGTGCAGGCTCAGGGCAGTGAACCCCGCCTGCCTCGCCTCCGCGACATAGGCATCGACCAGCACCTGGCCGATCCCCCTTCGCCGGTATGCCTGGCTGACATGCAGGGTGCACAGCTCCGCCTCCCCCTGCTCATCGCTCCATAGCGAATAACCGACGAGCTGGTCCTCGACACAGGCGACGATCAGTCGCTCGAAGTTCTCGACCCACTGTAAAAGGTTCTGCTCGGCAGCCATCTGCCAGGCGTGTTCGTGCTGCGGCTCCCATTGGCGGATATAACCCAGCTCGCCGCGGTAGATGGCCGGTAAATCAGTGACCCGCGCGGGCCTCAGCACAGGTTTCGAATCGCCGCCCGTGGGTCCGACATTCATTTTTCTGCCTCCTTTCAATACGCCGGCTAGCTGGCGCTTGTTGTTTCCTGACCGTTAACCCCTTGATCAGTCGAATAAATTGGCATGACACGCTTTGTCCTTCCGACAAATTATGGAGATATAATAATAATGATTATCACAATCATAACGCCCACCAATCGACTATCAGGAGCTCTTCCATGTCGCGCCTCACGCCACCTCGCTGCCTTGCTGCGCCCCGCAATCATCTGGCTCTGGCCATCTGCATGGCCACCATGACCCCGGCCCTGGCCCAACAGGGCGAGGCGCATCAAAGCGCGGCGGGCAACGTGCTGGAACTGGGCGCCACCGAAATCACCAACACCCAGTTGGGCAGCACCACCGAAGGCTCGCGTTCCTACACCACAGGCGCCATGTCCACCGCCACCAAGCTGCCCATGACCATGCGTGAAACACCTCAGGCGGTAACCGTGATCACGCGCCAGCGCATGGATGACATGGGCATGACCAGCATCAATGACGCCATTGATGCCACCCCCGGGGTATTTCTCAGCTACGCCAGCGGCCCCGGCCGCCAAACCTATTACGCCCGCGGTTTCGAGATCGACAACCTGATGTATGACGGCATTCCCAGCGGCTACAACGGCGTGAATGTGGGCGTGCAACCGAACCTGGCGATGTTCGACCGGGTGGAGATCGTGCGTGGCGCCACCGGCCTGGTCACCGGTGCAGGCAACCCCTCGGCAGCGGTCAATATGGTGCGCAAGCGTCCGCTAGGCGATCAGCGCGTCACCCTCACCGGCGCAGCCGGTAGCTGGGACGATTACCGTGGCGAGGTCGACGCCTCCAGCCCGCTCAACGAAAGCGGTACCCTGCGCGGCCGGGTAGTGACCTCCTACCGCGATGCCAACAGCTACATCGATGGTGCCGAGGAGGATCATGGCCTGCTTTACGCCATCACCGAGGCGGATCTGAGCGACGACACCACCCTGGCCGTCGGCTTTTCCCATCAGAAGGACAAGACCAACAATTTCTGGGGCGCCTCGCTGGTAGGCCTCGACGGTCGTCACCAGGATCTGCCGCGCTCCTACAACCCGGGCACCGATTGGGAAAACAAGGAGCAGGAAACCAACACGCTGTTCGCCGAATTGCGTCATCAGTTGGCCAATGATTGGAAGCTGCAGTTCAACGGCAGTTATGCCAAGCAGAATGCGTTGTTTTCAGGCTCTTACCAGTCTCGTTTCAAGGCAGATAGGCGCCTAGAACGAACCGTTTACCAAACAAAGAATGATGAGCGGCAGACAGGTCTGGACGCTTTCGCCAGTGGCCCTTTTCAAGCATTTGGGCGAACTCATGAACTGGTCATCGGTGCGAGCAAACGCATCTACGACATGACCAGCGACGACTATGATCCGTACAACTTTTCTTCCTGGCCGGTCGATGGCGGCAAACCGGATTTCACGCGTATCTCCAGTTCACGCGCGGTAACCAGTCAGGATGGCGTCTACATGACCACTCGCCTGAGCCTGGCCGACCCGCTGAAGCTGATCCTCGGCGGGCGCCTGGATTGGTACGATTATGACGACAAGGAAAGCTCGGAGGCCGACTACAAGGTCACCCGCAACGTCACACGCTACGCCGGGCTGATCTATGACCTGGATGACCATCACTCGGTCTACGTCAGCTATAGCGATATCTTTACACCGCAGAGCAACAAGGACACTTCCGGAAGCCCAATCAAACCGATCGTCGGCAAGAACTACGAGGTGGGGATCAAGGGGGAATACTTCGACGGCGCTTTGAACGCCAGCGCGGCACTGTTTCGTATCGATCAGGAAAACCGCGCCGTCAACGTGACCGGTGCCGACCGTCTGAACTGCTCCGATCAACAAAACTGCAGCGTGGCGTCAGGCGAAGTCCGCAGCCAGGGCATCGATCTGGAACTGCAAGGCGCGCTGACCGAAAACTGGCAGCTCGGAGCAGGCTATACCTACGCCCGCGTGCACACCTTGAAGGATGCCGCCAACCCGCAGAACGAGAACCAGCGCTTCGATACCGATATGCCGGAGCACCTGTTCAAGCTTTCCACCGTCTACCGCTTCCAAGGGCCACTGGAGAAGCTGCGAGTGGGCGGCAACCTGTCCTGGCAGAGCCGAATGTACAACGACATACCGCTGGACGGCGGCAGCAGCTACCGCCTCAAGCAAGGCGCCTACGCACTCACCAGCCTGATGGCAGGCTATGCGGTGAACGAGAACCTGGACCTGCAGCTCAATGCCAACAACGTCTTCGACAAAAAATATTATTCGTCGATTTCCACCTCCACGCAGTACGGCGGCGACACCTACGGTGCCCCACGCAACCTGATGCTGACCGCCAAGTACAGCTTCTAAGTCCAAACCTCACCCACAAAAAAGCCAGTCCTTCGACTGGCTTTCTTGCACCCACGCGACTGGATCACTCGGCCTGATCGGGCGCCTGCGTCTCGGCGCCGTCGTCGTAGCCACCGAGGTCTTGCGGCGCATCATCGCCGTAGGCCGACGCATCATCACCCAGACCACCGCCCATGCCGCCGGTCTTGGACATCACCAGCGTGACGAACTCCTCGACGCTCATGTCCTGGCCGTTGAAGGTCACCTTGTTGTCGGCGTAGTGCAGGGTCGATTGCAGGGTCTCGCCTTTCAGGGTCAGCAGGCCGGTGCCGAGCGCCATGCCGCTGCCCATCTCGGTCATCATCGCCGCCTGCTGCTCGATGGCCTGGGCGTCGGTGACGCCCTCGACCATGGCCTGGATGCGCACGCCATCGCCGATCACCGCCTTGGCGACCGTCAGTTTGGCATCCAGCTTGCCGATCAGCTGGCGGGCCAGCTCGTCAGGCGGCAGCTCGAAGGATTCGGGCTTGTCCATGTCCACCGCTACGCGCAGCGAGGCCTGGCCATGGGGTGTGGTGAGGGTGAAGTTGTCCAGCGCCAGCTGGGGTTTGCCAGCCAGCAGCTTCTCCAGGTCGGCCTTCATGCGTGCCTCCTCGTCGGCGGAGAAGTCGAGCTGCGGGGCCTCTTCACCCAGGGCCTGGGCTTGCTGAATGGGCGTCAGCTTGTCCTGGTAGAGCTTGAACAGCGACTGCAGCGCCGTGCTGTCGAAGTTCTTGATGGCCCATAGGGTGCGCAGGCCGCCGATGTCCTTGCCGTCGTAGCTGACCATGCCGAGGTCATAGCCGATCTGCCCGTTGAGCATGCTGCCGCTTTCCTGCAGGCTGCCGACCTGGGCGATGTCCTTGATCAGCACGGCAGGCTTGTCGCCGACCTTGATCTGCGCGGTAGCCAGCTTGATGCTGCTGTCGCCGACGTAGAAATCGGCGCTACCCAGGCGCTGGTCGCTGGTCAGGGTCAGGCCCTGCAAGTCGGCCTGCACCGGCGTGTCCTCGGTGCTGGTGATCGACAGGCTGTCCATGGTGCCGCTGACCTGTACTTCCTTGGCGTGCTTGCTGGCTTCGAAGTCCAGGGTCATGCCGGAGAACTTGACCGTGGAGGTTGGCGACGGCGCAAAATCCAGCGGCGTCAGCACCAGCGAACCGCGGCTGGCACCGTTGTAACCCAGGCTGGCCTGCCCGGTGAGCGGCGCGGCGCCCTTGGCGGCATCGAACCACTTCTGGGTCAGCTCGTTGGGTTCCAGCTGGTAGTTGCTGGCCACCATGACCGGCCACAGATTCAGGCGCATCAGGCGCGACAGCGGCAGCGGGCCGTGCTCGATGTTGTCCAGCAGCAGCACTTCCATATGCCGCGCCTCACCCTCTTCGGACGGCGCGTCGAAGCTGAATTTGTAGCGCGCGGTGCTGGTGAACAGACGGGTCTCCAGCGACACCAGCTCCAGCTTGAAGCTGGCGCCCGTGCCCAGCAGCGCTTCAGCGCCCTGGCGGTTGGATTCCTCGATGAGGTCGTTGAGAACGCCGGGCAACTGGGTGCCGGTGTACCAGGCGCCCGCGGTGCTGAGTGCGCCAACCGCCACCAGACTTACTGCTACTACTGCTAATTTGTTCATCGTCTGCTCGATGCATGTCCATGATGGGATATTCGGCCTTCCTGGCCTGGCGCAAGGTGCGCGGTGCTGCGAAAGGCGGCGGCAATCTTATCACCCCGAAGTTCGAGGCACTGTGAGATCGCTCTCTGTTCCCGCCGTCGCCGACTGTCCGAGGCAACGGAACGGCAGCATGTCAGTCATCGGTTAGCCGCCTGGCACAGGTAACTTGTGCTGAATCCTTGTCGCACTGGCACAGTCATAACTCACCAGTAGGGCGTGGAATGATCTGCGCTCAATGCAGGCCGCGAACGGCCATGACCGAGGTGCGCAAATGGCTACACAGAGTGAGATGGTGCTGGAGCAGGCCATATTGGCCATGTTGGGCGCCTGCATCGATCTGGGCTACGACGTCGACAAGCTGGCGAAGAAGGCTCAGGTGCTGATTCTGGACAACAGCAAGTACAACTACGTCGAGCAGCCTCTGCCCTCGACCCCTCATGAAGCCATCGAACGGGCACTCTCCACGGTGAAGAGCGCACCGCGCCTCTGAGCCTGCCGCGCCCGTGCAGAAAGTGCGCGGCAGCTGGCCTGCCGCGTGGCGAGGCGCGCAGCTCCATCGCTGCACCTGCTGTGAAAGGCTGTGAAATCTCTGCGGATTTGCGAATTGCTGTGAAGCCGGTGCACCACTGCCGATGGTCAGCTGATAGCTTTGTGGCGGAGGTAGTACCAACTGCCGTATGCCATTGAGCCACTGAGGGAGCAGAGCGATGTCCACGTCCGTATCACCTACCGGCGGTAACCCGAATACTCCGAGTTCATCGACTTCCGCGTTCGATGCGAAGTTGGATATCGCACGATCCAGCAAGACGATTGCCGACTACATGCGCCAGAACGGCAGGCAGGCGATCACCAAACAGGAAGTCTCCCAACTGGCCAACGATACCTCGGGCAAGGTGCCAGGTGAGGTCATCGAGGCCGCCAAGTACATGCAGCGTCACCCTGACGTGTTCACCGCCATCGAGACCCACGACGTGGCGGGTGCCGATGACCTGTCCGGGGTCTGGAACTTCGACTGGGCAGCCAGCGGCGGTTTGAAAGGCACGCCCACCGAAGCGATCGCCAAGATGCAGGACACCTTCGACTACGCCATCGCCAAGTCCGCACAGATCACCGAAATCACCACTGCCAGCAAGGCCGAGCTGGACTCGACCAAACAGCGTCCCAGCAACTGATCGCGGCGCCCTGCGCCGGCAACTCTTGCCCGGCGACCTGCGCCTTGAGCGAACGCGGGCTGCTCAGCGGCGCATGGTCGCCTATGGGTCCAGGCGCCGACGCAACCAAGAGAACGGCGCAAGCACGGCGAACAAGGCGTAGGCCATGGCCCGGGTACACAGCCGCGTCAACAAGGGCGCTGGCTGCCAATGGGGCTCGGCCACAAAGGCGCCTGGCGGGTGAAAGTGCGCCAATGGACGGGTCAGAAAGCCATGCCACAGGCCCTGGCGCGAGATCAGCAGGCTGAGGTTTTCGGGAATGAAAAAGCTCGAATGACCGAAGCTGTCGGCCCGTACATTGAGCACCGCCTGGCCCTGATAGCCCACCACGCCGCCCGGCCCCGCGCCGGGAATCGCATACTGCGCATAGGGTACCGCCGCATCCTGGCCGCCCACGTGGTTGAGTACCGCCTCCACACGCCCGTCAGCTACCAGCCGATCCCAGTCGAAATCCGGGCGCACGATGCTCGCCGCCGTGATGATGCGCCCGAAGCGCAGATCCGCGAATGCCGGATCCTCGAGAACCTGCGACAGCAGCAAGGTGCCGAAGCTGTGGGCAATGATGTCAGGCTGCGCCGGGTGCCTGCTCTGGCGTGCCTGCTCGATGGCGATGCGCATGCGCTCACCCAGGCGCCGGGCCAGCCGGCGATGCAGCCAGCGCGCGAACACGTCGATGGTCGCCCAGCCGTACTTGTAGATCAGCACGGGTGCCGAGTAGCTCAGGCGATTGGCGATTTCCCAGCTGAACGCCTCCTGCCATTTGGCTCGGCTGTTCATGCCATGGATGACGATCACCCAGCGGATGTCACGACTGGTCTCGCCGACCAGTCGATAATGCTGCTCACGGGCCGGCGCAACACCCTCATATTTATAATCGGCCTGGCAAAACGGACACAGCGTACTGGCCACGCCAGCCGGAAGCAGCCTGGCACAATCAGGCATCGGGCAGCGCCAGGCGTCGATAGGCGCCGCGGCAGCCGCCTCGACCAGGCCGGCGAGAAAGCGCTGCAGTGCAGGGTCAGTCGGGGCAGCATCGACTGCCCGTGCGAACTGCGCCAACGAGAATTCCAGGTCGACGCCCTGCCCCAGACGCCGGGCGACCTCCGCTTGCCAGCGGTCGTGCTCGGATGGCTTCATGGCGCGCCGTTGTATGACCAAAGCAGTTCGACGATGCGCACGATATCCTCGCGCTTGCATTGCGCCCAGATCCGCAGTCGGCCCTCGCGGCCATACACCTGCACGGCAATGCGCCGGCTGGTACCGTGCTCCTCGGCGGCAAAATGCAGCATGCCCTGGGCCCGGTCGAACTGGCCGGTATCCACTGCCTGCAGCACCACACGCACCGGCTCCACGGCCTCGATGCCGCCCTCGGCCAGGGTCGAGGCCATTTCCACGTAACCCCCGTCGAGCTCGAAGCGGGTGGAGTGCACCCCTTTGCCCTTGCTCGCCGCGACCTTCATGGCCTGGTTGAGCGGGATCGCTTGCAGAGCGGCGGCCCCACAGCCAATCGCAGCCAGTGTCCGGCGCACATCCTCGAAGACCGCCCGGTGATCGATCTCGGGGTTACGGTGAATCAGCACCGCGCAATAGGGATCGGCAAAACGCCACTCGAAACGCACCACGCTGCGATCCAGACGCTGCCGGTAGGCGTCGAAGCGGTAGTGTTCCAGCCCTTCCTGGATGCTGAAATCCTTCGCTTTCCAGCGATTCCAGCCGGCCTTGCCCTGGTGCCAGACCAACGACAGTGCAGTGTCGGACAGCGCGATGTGCTTGAGAGCGAGTGTTTCGGGAAAGTCCAGGCTGGCGCTGGCGTTCAGCGCGTCGGCATGCGGGCTCGCCGCGATACCGGCGGCAAGAGTGGCCACCTCGGTTTGCGGCGGCTCGATCAGATACAGGTGCTGGTCGCCCCAGCCTTCGACCTCAGCCAACCAGGCCTGCAGTTTTTCCTCGGTCAGCTCGTTGGCGTCGATGGCGGCATCCAGGTTGGCGGCGAAGTCTTCCTTGCTCGCCCCGATCCTCGCCGTGGTGCCGCGCAGCAGCTCCTTGATGAAGGCGTTGCCCTGGGCAACGATGACCCGCCGTGCCAATTCCTTGAGCTGCGCTTTGCTCAGCATCTCCGTGCCCATATCCTCTCCTGACGATGCAAAGGCGTTACCCGGGCGGCTGGCACCCGATGCAACATAGCCATACGCCATCATACTGCGAAGCGTGCCGATTGGCTCGACCCGAAGCCAGGTCACCACCCGCGCATGGGGTTGCTCGCTGCCCAGGCGGTCGCGATTTTCGCCGGAGTCACCGTGACCAGCCCGCTTGCTGCGTCGAGCCGGCTGATTTGCTGCTCCACCGTGGCGAGGCCGCATACTGCTTGGGGCGCCGCGGCATCACCAGCTTGCCCACGGAAACCATACGGCCTGATCGTGCTGGTCGGGAGCGGCGGCACAGCGGGTGTGCCGGCGATTATTCGCGGCATGAATAACCCACGCATCAGCTGCGTTGCCGATGTTGTAAACACCCCGGCGGTCGTGTTCATGTGCGCGACGCTCGCTGACGGTCTCCAGCCGCTGCGGACCTAGCGCCGCCGTGCGGCTAAGCAGCCGCATCGTCACAAGCCGGCTTCAGCCTATTTGCAGACCGCTGACCGTGCAGCGGCCACTCAACCCGAAATGGAGTGTTTTATGTCCGACGTCCTGTTCAGCCCCTTCAAACTGAAAAGCCTGGATCTGCCCAACCGTATCGTCATGGCCCCGATGACCCGCGCGATGGCGCCTGAAGGCATACCGGGTGCGCAACATGCCGAGTGCTACCGCCGCCGCGCGGCTGGCGGGGTGGGCCTGATCCTGACCGAAGGCACGGTGATCGACCGTCCGGCCTCGCGCAACATGCCGGGCATTCCGTTCTTCCATGGCGATACCGCGTTGGCCGGCTGGGCCGAAGTGGCCAGTGCCGTGCACGCAGCCGGCGGGCACATCGGGCCGCAGATCTGGCACACCGGTTCGACCCGTTCCCGCGGCGAGTGGGTGCCCGATGCGCCGGTCGAAAGCCCCTCCGGGCTGGTGGCGCCGAATGATCCGCGTGGTGTGGCGATGAGCCTGGAAGACATCGCCGACACCGTGGCCGCCTTTGCCAAGGGCGCTGCCGATGCCAAGCGCCTGGGCTTCGACACGGTGGAGCTGCATGGCGCCCACGGTTACCTGATCGATCAGTTCTTCTGGGCCGGCACCAACACCCGCACCGACGCCTTTGGCGGCGCCACCATCGCCGAACGCTCGCGCTTCGCTGCAGAAGCGGTACGTGCCGTGCGCGCGGCCGTGGGCGCGGATTTCCCGCTGATCCTGCGGGTCAGTCAATGGAAGCAGCAGGACTACGCCGCACGCCTGGCGACCACGCCGCAACAGATGAGCGAGTGGCTGGCGCCGCTGGTCGACGCCGGCGTGGATATCCTGCACTGCTCCCAGCGGCGCTTCTGGGAAGCTGAATTCCCCGACATCGACGGCGCCGATGGGCTCAACTTCGCCGGCTGGGCGAAGAAACTCACTGGTGCAGCGACCATCAGCGTTGGATCGGTCGGGCTCGACGGCGACTTCTTCGGAGCCTTCGGCGGCAAGGGCTCCGGCGCCGCCGTGCTGGACAACCTGCACCAGCGCATGGAGCGCGAGGAGTTCGACCTGATCGCCGTGGGCCGGGTGCTGATTTCCGATGCCCAGTGGGCCGATAAAGTCCGCAACGGTGCGCCGCTGCCGGGATTCGACGCGGCAGACCTCGCTACGCTGGTCTGACTGCACGCTCGCGCGCGCGGCAAGCGATTGCCGTGCGCGCCATCAACGAACCGACTCTTCCTCTGCGTCTGCGCGGCCTTTACTGCTCCTCGGCACGCAGCTGGCCGCTCAGCCGGTCGCAACTGGCAGACCAGTTGGCCAGCCAGTCCGGCAGCGCCGGTGACTGTTGCGCCAGCCCCAGCTCCACGGCGAACTCGCCCGGCGGCACATTGCCTTTTCGGCCGCGGAACAGGCCGCGCATGATGACCACGCCCACTACACGCCCGTCCTTCACGAAGCGGTGCTCGACGAAGCTCCATTTGTGGTCCCAGCCCAGCATGCGGGTATGGATTTCGAAGGTTTCGAAAAGCCTCAGTTCGCGGCGGAACTTGCCCCATACATCACCGACGATGGGCAGCGCACGATGACGCAGCGCGACCCTGAAGGCCCCCGTTCGCAATACGTAATCCATACGGCCGACATCGGAAAGGGTGAAGTAGCGGCCATTGGTGACATGCCGATTCAGATCCAGATCCAGTGGCCAGACGCGCATGCGCACCACGGTGGTCGCGAACGGAGCAACCGAATCGCGCCACGGGCGGCGAAGGAGCATCAGCAAGAGGCGAAACCAGAGATTCACGGGGCGGGCCTGTATCAGCGAAAAGGCGCCACTTTATACGGGGCATGGCAATCCCAGGTAGCTGTGAAACAGCCGTTTACCATGGGATTTAGGCACAACCGAGCTGGGCGGTTTCAGTGCCGCGGCGCGGCGCCCGAATCGTCTCGCAACGAATGGGAGCCTGTCGTCACCGTCTTTCCCCCGAGTTCCTGCAGCCGCTTGACCTGGGCGATGAAGTCCAGCATCACCGCCTGCACGAGCACCCCATTACCCAGCTGCGAGGTGCTCAGATGGCGTTGGCCGAGGCATTGTCCCTCAGTGGAAATCGCTTTGAAGCATATTCCGGTAGGGCCTCTTTCGAGCTCGAGCTGGCAGCCGGTTTCCTTGGTGAATCTGCTGATGTATTTGTCCATAAGCTTGTGAGACAGATACATGCAGAACAGTTCGTATAGTCTTTTGACCGCTCGTCAGAGTGCCCGGGGGCCGGGCACCGCGGGGCCAAGCTGGCGCCCAGCGCGACCGCTGAGGCCAGGGTCGCAGCCCCGCCAATTCAGCCAACCCCCGTCGGCCCGTCGATCACCTGGCGCACCTTGCGGGCCAGCTCGTTGGGCACGTAAGGCTTGGAAATGACGTCGAATTCGCTGCCACCGGCATCGGTACGCTCGATCGAGGTCTCTGCGTAGCCGGTTGTCAGCAGCACCTTCAGGCCTGGCTTGCGACGCCGGGCCTCACGGGCCAGCATCACCCCGTTCATGCCACCGGGCATGATCAGATCGGTGAACAGCAGGTCGTAGTCAGCCGCCTCCAGGCGCTGCAACGCTTCCCGGGCGTTCAGGGCGATCTCCGCCACATAGCCGTAATCTTCCAGAACCATTCGTGCAAGATCGGCGACGTCAGGGCGATCCTCGACCACCAGCACGCGCTCGGTGCCGTTGCGTTCGTTGGTGCGTTCCTTCGCCGGGCTGTGAATCACCTGGCTGTCATCGGCCGGGAAATACAGGCGCAGGGTGGTACCGACGCCTTCCTCGGAGTAGATACGTACAGCGCCGCCAGATTGCTTGACGAAGCCATAGACCATCGACAGACCGAGCCCCGATCCCTTGCCTTCATCCTTGGTGGTGAAGAAGGGATCCATGACCCGGCTGCTCACACTGTCGGACATGCCAACGCCATTGTCGGTGATGGCCACACTGACGTAGCGGCCAGGCATCAACCCGTCGTAGGACATGCTCGCGAGTTCTTCCACCGTCACGTTCTTGGTTTCGATGTGTACCACCGGCTGCTCGCGCCCTTCCAAGGCATCGCGGGCATTGATGAGGATGTTGAGAAACGCCACCTCGGCCTGGGTCGGATCGATGCGGCAGTTCCACAGCGACTTGTCGAGGGTCAGGCGCAGGTTGGCGCGGCCCAGGGTACGCTCGCCCAGCTCCTGAAAACCGCCGATCAGCCCGTTGAGGTTGAGCACCCTGCCCTCTAGCTTCTGCTTGCGGGAAAACGCCAGCAGTTGCTGGGTCAGCGTGGCTGCCCGATCAGCGGCGCTGCGGGCATTGGTCACGCAGCGCAGGATGCGATCATGATCGTACGCGGGTTTGCTCGCCGTTCGTTCGAGCACTTCCAGGTAGCCGATCATTACCTGCAGCAGGTTGTTGAAGTCGTGGGCGATGCCGCCGGTCAACTGGCCCAGGGCCTCCATCTTCTGCGCCTGGCGCAACCCTTCTTCAGCGTCGCGGCGACGACTGATATCCAGCTGCGAGGCGAAGAAATAGATCAGCTCGCCGGCATCGTTATAGACGGGCGAGATGAACAGGGCATTCCAGAAGGTCGAGCCATCCTTGCGGTAGTTGATCAGCTCGACAGAAATCTCCCGGCGCGCGGTGATCGCTTCGCGCACCTGCGCAACCACGCTGCGATCGGTTTCCGGCCCCTGCAGGAAGCGGCAGTTCTTGCCGACGATCTCCTCGGGGTGGTAGCCGGTCATCTCCAGGAAGGCGTTGTTGGCGAAGATGATCGGATTGTCGTCACGGTTGGGGTCGGTCACGATCATCGGCATGCGGGTGGTTTCCACGGCCGCGAAAAAGATGTTCTTGCCCGAATCGGAAATGTCGCCTGACGAGGCGTTGTCGACTCGAAAATCCTGCTTGCCACCTGTTGGCATCGGCTCACCTATAGAGCTGCTGGCGCGGCCAGTAGAGCTGGCCCCTGTAGTGAATTCGAGCAACGAGGCGGCGAGAAGTTCTACAACGAATATAGGCTGTACAACTACCTGACCGCTGTGAGTCGGATCAATGCGCCGTAGCGAGCAGTGGCTTAAACTGCTCACATGCAGCTGTTGAGAAGGTGCCTGGCAATGGCACTCTCGCAACCTTTCCCGCACCGCCAGCGCAAGGTTTTCCCCCGTGCCATCCATCCTTGACGATTTCGACTGGGCCGCGACCGCGCTAGGCGCGCACGACAGCTGGCCCAGCGAATTGCGCACCGCTTACGCCATCATGCGCACCAGCAGTTTCGCCATGTGCGCGACCTGGGGGCCCGAGCGAACCCTGATCTACAACGATGCCTACATCGCCTTTCTGGGTAAACGCCACCCCGGCGCACTGGGGCGGCCAATCGAAGAGGTCTGGTCAGACGTATGGCCAACCATCGCCCCGCTGGTCCAGCGGGTGCTCGCCGGCGAGCCCGTGCATCACCAGGACATGTACCTGTTGATGACTCGCAAGGGTTACCCCGAGGACACTTACTGGACCTTCTCCTACAGCCCGCTGGCCGACGCCACCGGAGCGATCGCCGGTTTTCTCAATGTGGCCATCGAAACCACCAAGGTGGTCACCATCGAGCAGCCGGCCATTGCCAACGCCGAGCGGGTACAACTGGCCCTGGCCGCAGGGGCGATCATCGGAACCTGGTTCTGGGATCTGCCCAGCAACCGCTTTACCGTCGATGAAGCCTTCGCCCGCAGCTTCGGACTCGACCCGGCGCTGGGACGCAGTGGCCTGAGCCTGCAGCAGGTAGTGGCGACGGTGCACCCCGAAGACATCGACAGCCTGCATGCGGCGATCAACGAAGCGGTAGCCCGCGGCGGCCCCTACGCCCACCAGTATCGGGTGCGCCGCGCCGACGGCCATTACTACTGGCTGGAGGCCAATGGCCGAGTGGAACTGGCGGCCGATGGCAGCGGGTTGAGCTTTCCGGGCGTGCTGATCAACGTGGAAGAGCGTCGCGCGATCGAAGGCGAGCGCGACCGCGCCATCGCGCGGGTCATGGCCCTCAATGCCGAGCTGGAACAGAAGGTCATCGCCCAGACCTTCGAGCGCGGGCGTACCTGGCAGATCACTCCCGACCTGCTTGGCGTGCTCAACCACGATGGCTACTTCGAGGCGACCAACCCGGCCTGGCAGGTAACCCTTGGCTGGTCCGAGGAAGAGCTGGCCAGCGTGCACTTCCTCGAATTCGTCCACCCCAGGGATCAGGCCGGCACGCAGAATGTCTGGCTGAAATTCAAGGAGGCCGGCGAGCCGGCACTGGGGCTGGAACACCGCTTCCGGTGCAAGAACGGCGAATGGCGCTGGCTGTCCTGGGTGGCAGTGCCCGATGGCCGCAAGACCTACTGCTCGGCGCGTGATATCACCCGGGAAAAACTCAACCGCGCCGAGCTGCGCAAGCGCACCGCCGAACGCGATCGGCTGTGGGAGAGTACCAACGACCTGATGGGCTCTGCCGGGCTGGACGGCTACTTCAAGACCATCAATCCGGCCTGGACGCAGTTGCTGGGCTGGGAGGCCGAAAAGCTGCTCAGCAGCCCGTTTCTCGAGGTGGTGGTCGAGGATGACCGCGCGGACGTGCTCGACCTGATGGAGCGCCTCGGCAACGGTGAGAGGGTCAGCGGCTTCAGCAGTCGCCTGCGCAGCAAGAGCGGGGAAGCCCGCACCTTCCTGTGGACGGCCGCGCCGGATCCGGAAGGCCGGGTTTTCCACTTCGTCGGCCGCGACGTCACCGCCCAGCACATGGCCGAGGAGTCATTGCGCCAGTCACAGAAGATGGAAGCGATCGGCCAACTGACCGGTGGCCTGGCCCATGACTTCAACAATCTGCTGACGGGCATCTCCGGCTCGCTGGAACTGATGCGCCTGCGCATCGAGCAGGGGCGCTTCCACGAGGTGGGCAAATACATGGGTTCGGCAGAGACCGCCACCCGCCGCGCTGCAGCACTGACCCACCGATTGTTGGCCTTCTCGCGCCGGCAGACGCTGCTACCCAAGCCCACCGACGCCAATCAGTTGATCGCCGGCATGCTGGAGATGATCCAGCGCACCGTTGGCCCCGGCATCCGCCTGGAAAGCGAGCTGCAGGCCAACCTGTGGACCGCCCTGGTGGACGCCTCGCAACTGGAGAACACCCTGCTCAACCTGTGCATCAATGCACGCGACGCCATGCCCAATGGCGGCGTGATCAAGGTCGCCACGCAGAACCTGTGGATCGACGCGGCGCGCGGTGCGGCGCTGAATCTACCGGAAGGGCAGTACCTGAGTTTGGCGGTCAGCGACAACGGCGTAGGAATGCCCCCACAGATCGTGGCCCGCGCGGTGGAGCCGTTCTTCACCACCAAGCCGATCGGCGAAGGCACCGGCCTGGGGCTGTCCATGGCCTACGGCTTCGCCAAACAGTCCGGCGGGCAGATGCGCATCGTATCGACAGTCGGCGCAGGCACGGTGGTGACGCTGTACCTGCCGCGCCACGCCGGCAAGCCGCAACCCGATACGCTACCCCAGGCAGCGAGTGGGTTGGAGCCCGTGCCTGAACGGCATGGCAAGACGGTGCTGGTGGTCGACGACGAGCCTACGATCCGCCTGCTGGTTACCGATGTGCTGGAAGAGCTTGGCCTGGTGGTCATCGAAGCCAGCGACAGTGCCAGCGGTGCCACGCTGCTGCAGTCGGATGTCACCATCGACATGCTGATCAGCGATGTCGGCCTGCCAGGCGGCATGAATGGCCGGCAGATGGCCGACATCGGCTTGCAGGCCAGGCCGGCGATGCCGGTGCTGCTGATCACCGGCTACGCGGAAAACTCGCTGCTTACCGATGGTCAGCTGGCGCCCGGCATTACCGTACTGACCAAACCCTTTACCCTGGATGCCCTGGCCTCGCGGGTCCGCGAACTGCTCGCCAACTGATGGTGTTCGGTGGTTGCCCGCACGCCTGATCAGTCCAGGGCGTCTTCGTAGTCCTTGAGGTACTGGGTGGCCAGGGTGGTCTTTTCCTGGGCACCGAGCATCTTGCCCGCCTGCTGGAAGAAGGTGTGCTCCTCATCCTCCAAGTGGTGGAAGATCTTGTCCTTGAGCTTGCGCGCCGTGGCGATCCACGACGGGCTGGACGGGTCGGTTTCCTCCAGGGTTTCCAGCAACTCGTCCATTTCATGGTGCTCGGCCATACCATGGCGGGACAGGTCGACGCCGCCATCATGTTTCATCAGCGGCGAATAGAAGAAGCGCTCTTCAGCTCGAGCATGGGCCAGCAGCTCCTCCTTCAGTTCCTGGTAATACTGGGCACGTTCGGGCGAGTCGCCCTGGGTGGCCACCAGCGCCTCGGCCATGGCCCGCTGACGATCATGGCTTTCTCGCAACGCTTCGAAGATCTGCATGGGGTTTCCTCATCGGCTTTCGGCTATCCGCGGCCTTGGTAGGCCGTCTGCAGGCTGTGACCGAAGCGGCGAAAGGCAGGTTCAACCATTTACCGCAGCCCTTGCCGGCCGACTCGCCGTTCCCGCAGCGCTGAACCCATCATTCGCCAGCGGCGGATAAGCACGCGATCAATGCAGGCGCGCCCGGCGGATCAGCGGCGTCGATCGAGCAGATTGACCACCATACGATCCGCCCAGCCCCACACTCGCTGACGCAGGCGTTTCCAGAACGGCCGGGCCTGCCACATCTGCAGGTCGACTTCCCGGCTCTGGGCGAAATCGTTCTGGAAGCTCTGCTGCACCGCTTCGGTGAATGCCGCGTCGAGCGTCTCGACATTGGCATCGAGGTTGAAGCGCAGGTTCCAGTGGTCGAAATTGCAGGAGCCGACACTGGTCCAGTCGTCCACCAGAACCATCTTCAGGTGCAGGAAGCGGGGGCGAAATTCGAAGATGCGCACACCCGACTTGAGCAGCCGCGGGTAGTAACGCTGACCGGCAAAGCGTACCGGTGGATTGTCGGTATGCCGGCCACTGAGCAGCAGGCGTACGTCGACGCCGCGGCCGGCGGCCTTGCGCAAGGCCCGGCGCACGCGCCAGGTAGGCAGGAAATACGGGGTGGCCAGCCACACGCGGCCCTGGGCGCCGCTGAGCGCGCGAACCAGCGATCGCAGGATGTCGCGATGCTGCCGGGCGTCGGCATAGGCCACCCGGCCCCAGCCGGCCCCCTGCGCAGGCAGCTGCGGCACGGGCTGGCGGTGCGGGGTGAGATAGGGGCGCCAGGCGAAGCGCGAGTTGTTGGCCTGCCACTGGCGGTCGAACAGCTGCAGCCAGTCGGCTACCAGAGGCCCGTCGATTTCCACCATCACTTCGTGCCAGGCGCTTTCGGGCTCGCCGGGGGTCCAGAAATCATCGGTCGAGCCGGTGCCACCAACGAAGGCCACACGGCTGTCGACCACCAGCAGCTTGCGATGGTCACGGTACAGGTTACGCACCCCGCGACGCCAACGCAGTGGGTTGTACCAGCGCAACTGCACACCGGCATCAAGCATGCGCTGGCGGTCGGTGGCGTTGAGCGCCTGGCAGCCGAATGCGTCAAACAGGCAGCGCACCGCTACGCCGCGCTCGGCGGCGGCGCACAATGCGCGCAGCAGGGCATCGGTGCAGGCACTGCTGCACACCAGATACTGCTCGAGCTCGACCGTTTCTTCGGCGGCATCGATGCAGGCGATCATCCGCGGAAAAAACGCCGGGCCGTCGTTGAGCAGCGTGAACTGGTTGCCCGACCGCCAGGCAAAGACCTGACCAGGCATCAGTCGCTCACACACAAGGGATGGGAAAGGCGGCGCATGGCATCTCGGCGACAGCTGGGTGAGGCGCCACGATAGCCGGCCGCGTGCACCTTGCAAAGCGCGGCGCACGCCAGGCGCTAACGCGGCAGCTGATAGTCCTCGGGGCCGAGCAGATCCAGCCCGCATTCCAGGTTTTCGATCCAGTACAGAAAGGCGCTGATCATCTCGCCGCCCACGAACGGCCGGCCGTGCTGCGGCACGATCATCTCCACGTCCATGTTGCGCACCATGGCGGCCCACAGGCGGCAGGCCTTGTTGCTGGCCATGTAGCGGCGGTGAAAACCGAGCATGCTCGGCACGTGGGCGGAGAAATCCTCGACGGGGCCACTGTCATCGAGCATCGAGGCGCCCATGTCGCCGGAAAAGAGGATCTTGCTCAGCGGGTCATAGAGCTGGAAGTTGCCGACCGAGTGCAGGAAATGCGCCGGCACGGCCTTGAGGGTACAGCGCCCGAGGGCGAACGACTGACCACGGTCAGGCAGCGCGATAATGCGGTCATAGGTGTTGATGCCACGGCTCAGCGCCAGGTAGTTGGCCGTCAGGTGCGGTAGAAAGCGCGCCCACAGTTTGGAGCAGATGACCTGGGCCCTGGTGTGCAGCAGCCACTTGTCGAGCGAGGCGATGATGTCCGGGTCCTGGTGGGAGGCGAAGATGTAGGTGAGCTCCTGCACCGGAATGTGCTTGGACAGCTCCATGCTCAGCGGCACGTAGGTCAGGTCGCCACCAGGGTCGAGCAGCAGGTACTGGTCATGGTCGATGATCAGGAACTGGTTGGACTGCACGCCTTCGCCACTGACCAGATCGTCGAACATCATGCAGCGGTGGGTGCCGTTGTCGAACAGCACGATGGGGTCGCGGCGCATACCGGCACACTCGTCAGCCAAAGTGGCAGAGCTTAGGGAGCTACCAGGGCGCGGGTGATGACGTGGGTCAGGGAAAGTCGACGCGGGCTCAGCGCTGTCCGCACATGCGACAACGCCCGCCCGCCATCACCCCGGTGCAGCGCGGGCAATCGCCATTCAGGGTGCCGCGTCGCCACTGCCCGATCTGCACCAGGCGCCGTGCGGCCCAGGCCGTACCAAGGGCCGGCAATGCCATCATCCAGGGAAAGATCATCCGCGCCCAGCCCGCCGCGGCACCGCCCTGCTGGGAAAGGATCACCAGTCCCATCATGGTCACCACACCGCCGATGATGAAGATGAAAGGCAAACCAAGGTTGCGGATGAAGAACATAGGCTGTACGTGCTCGAAGACGGCGGGCGCATATGGTAAGCAAGATTGCCTGCCCACGGCACTCCCAGTGCCCGGTAGCCATCCCCCCTGTCACATAAGCATCACCGAACCTTCATGGGCGTGACACCCGCCCTGCCTAGCCTGAATGTGTTTCCTGAGATTACTCAGGTCTGCAGGCTAATTTCGGTTCGTGCGCAGCCAGGCTGCCCGATCCGCAACGGAGGTAAGGCATGACCCAAAACGCCATGGCACCCGAGCGCAGCAACACTCCCCGTCGCCTGCAGGCCGAACGCCTGACCACGCCGCGCGCCTTGCGCGAAGCTCAGGCCCTGCGCTTTCGCGTGTTCAGCGCCGAATTCGACGCCAAGCTCAAGGGTGCCGAACTGGGCCTGGACATGGATGACTACGACCTGCACTGCCGGCACATCGGCGTGCGCGACCTGAACAGCGGCGAGCTGGTGGCCACAACCCGCCTGCTCGATCACCAAGCCGCCGCCGGCCTGGGGCGTTTCTACAGCGAAGAGGAATTCGCCCTGCACGGCCTGCGCCACCTGCAGGGCCCGGTGCTGGAAATCGGCCGCACCTGCGTGGATGCGGCGTACCGCAACGGCGGCACCATCGCCGTGCTGTGGGCCGAGCTGGCCGAAGTGCTCAACGAGGGCGGTTACCGCTACCTGATGGGCTGCGCCAGCATCCCCATGCAGGACGGCGGCATTCAGGCCCAGGCGATCATGCAGCGCCTGCGCGAACGCTACCTGTGCACCGAGAACCTGCGCGCCGAGCCGAAAACGCCGCTGCCCAGCCTGGAGATTTCGGGCAACGTGATCGCCGAGATGCCACCGCTGCTCAAGGCCTACATGCGCCTGGGCGCCAAGATCTGCGGCGAGCCCTGCTGGGACAAGGATTTCCAGGTCGCCGACGTGTTCATCCTGCTCAAGCGCGACGAGCTGTGCCCACGCTACGCCAAACATTTCAAAGCCGCGGTCTGATCGACGACTTGCCCACGCTGTCCCGTCACGGTAGAAATGCCGTGCCGGGCGCTGCCCGCTTTAGCGCCCTTCTCTCTTATTTCCAGGCTAAAGAATCCATGAACAAACTGCGTCTGTACCTGCGCCTGGCCCGCCTTGCGGCAGTGCTCGGCGTCGGTGCGCTGCTGGCAGCTTTTCTGGTACCGGTCGAACGCCTGACGCGCCGCGACTTGCTGGGCCTGCGCCAAGGCCTGACCCGCTGGTTTCTCGCCCGTCTGGGCAATGCCCTGCCCTTTCGCGTCCGCGTGCAGGGGCAGATACCGCAAAAACCCATGCTGTGGTTGAGCAACCACATCTCGTGGACCGACATTCCGCTGATCGGCATGCTGGCGCCGCTGTCGTTCCTATCCAAGGCCGAGGTGCGTACCTGGCCGCTGGCCGGCTGGCTGGCACACAAGGCCGGCACCCTGTTCATCCGCCGCGGCGCTGGTGATGGTGGACTGCTCAACCGGCAACTGGGACGTCACCTGAGCGGCGGTCGCCACCTGCTGATCTTTCCCGAAGGCACCACCTGCGACGGCGCAGCCCTGCGCACCTTCCATGGCCGTCTACTGAGCAGTGCCATCGAAAGCGGTATCGACCTGCAGCCGGTGGCCATTCGTTATGTTCGCGATGGCCAGCGCTGCAAGGTGGCGCCCTTTATCGGCGACGACGACATGCTCTCGCATCTGCTGCGCCTGATGAACAGCGATATCGCCGAAGTGGAAATCCAGCTGCTCGAACCGATCGCCAGCAACTCGGGCAATCGCAACGAACTGGCCCGCCGCGCCCAGGCGGCGGTCAGCGAAGCGCTGTACGGCCCGCAGCCGGAGGCGCAGGCGGCGGCGTAGTCCTACTCAGGATCCTTGGGCTCGCATTTCCATAGAGCGAAGGCCATCGCTTTGGCTTTTTGGGTGATTCTCTTGCACAGAAATTACTAACGACGCCAATCGCCCCTTCAGGAGGCCGAGTGGAATCGTTGTGCAGGGGGACGAGCAGCATGGATGCGGCGAGAGGTCTGATGGGCCAGGGATGGCCCTTCCAGGCCGGCCCTCGGAACAATGATGGAACGAGGGAACCCTGGCGCAGCCGGGGCCGGATGTCGGGGCTAGACCTTTTGGTTTCTTTTGGCGGGGCCGGCCATCCGGGCAATGCCAAAAGAAACCCGCTCGCCAGAGCGCAACCAAGCGCACAAACAACGCGGTAATGCAGTCGGGCTCGCTGTGGTAGAGGGCGCGGACACCTAGTCCATGCCCATGATTTTTCGCGGGCATGGCCCGCTCCCACAGGTAGCACGCTGATACCCGCTTTCCCAGGCCAGGTCCGCGGCCCATGTAGTTTCGCTCAAGCCCGCCGCAACTGCCGGCTATCGGTCTGCAACCAGCGGCGGAAGATCGGCTCGGCCAGGAACAGCACCAGAAACAGCCGCATCACCTGCATGGCGGTCACCAGCGGCACCGCCAGCTGCAGGGTTTCCGCCGTCAGGCTCATCTCGGCGATACCGCCGGGCATCATGCCCAGGGTCAGGGACTGGATATCCAGCCCGCTCGCCCAGCTCACCAGTACGGCGCCGACGAAAGCCACCAGCATCATCACCAGCGTGGTGAGCAGCGTGCGGGCCAGGAATGACGGGGCGTAACGGAAGAAGGCACGGTTGAAGAAGCAGCCCAGCGCACTGCCGATCATCAGCTGGCCAAGCTGGCTGGCGCCAGCCGGCAGCGTGCTGCTCAGGTCAAAGCCGATGCTGACGGCGGCGCTAACCAACAGCGGGCCGAACAGCCAGGGGTTGGGCTGACGATAGCGCTGCAGCAGCCAGCCGGCCAACGCGGCCGCCGGCATGATCAACGCCAGCCAGGGCCAGTCCACCTGAACGGCGTGCAGGTGCAACTCGCCGTCGCCGAGCAGGAATTTGAATAGCGCCGGCACCAGCAACACCACGGCCACCACCCGCAGGCTCTGCGCCGCGGCAACGCGGGTCAGTTCGGCGCCGTTGCGAGCCCCCAGGTTGACCATTTCCCCGGAGCCGCCCGGCATGCTGGAAAAGTAGGCCGTGGCCATGCTTTCCCCGGTTCGGCGCATGAACCACACCCCGGCGATGCTGCTGAGCACGGTGATCAGCGCGCCGACAATGATCGGCAGCAGATGCCCGCCAATCTGCGCCACCAGCGCCGGCGTAAAGTGCAGGCCGATACCTATGCCGATGATCCACTGGCCGACCTTGCGCCCGCCCGGCAGCGGCTGCAACTGCCAGGTACTGAAGCAGCGCACCAGGATCACCGCCACCAGCGAGCCGATCATCCAGGGCAGTGGCCAGCCAATGAACGTGGCGATCAGCGCACCAAAGGCACCGACCAGTGGCGTGCCCAGGTGATTGCTCCAGTGGGTCTTGAACATTGCGTCCCCTTCGGTACGTGCACCAGTAGCCTGGTGTGAGATCCAGATCGAGGTGGTCGCGGAAAACGAAAGCCTGGTTATTCGATGTTTTATATCGCTACGTTGATCACAGCCTGTCGAGCGCAGCGGCATTTAGCTAGAGAATCTGCCGCTGTCCTCGTGATTTCGACCTCACTATTATTGATCTTTAGAAGCATAAAAAACAATATGCAGCTGATGAAGCGCAGCGCACTGCATCTTTCCGTGGCCTGAATTACGTAGCAGAATGCAGCGTTTGCCGTGCAGACCGGCGCACGCATTGCCCAGACAGGATCTCGCCCACTGCCATGGCCCAGGACAACACCCCTTCAGCGGTTCTCACTGCCCTGCAGAAGCGCGTCGCCCGCGAGGTGATCGCCTACGTGCGTCGCGAGCGTCTGCCCATCGGCCATCACCTGGCCGAATCGCACCTGGCGCAAACGCTGAACACCTCGCGCACGCCCGTGAAGTTCGTGCTCAGCCATCTCGCCCAGCGCGGCATGCTCACGCACGACCGCAATCGCGGCTTCTTCCTGGCCCGGGCGGCTGAAGACCTCAACGAACTGGTGCAGGAAATCGCCGAGGCCGAGGAGGATTCGGTGTACCGCCGCTTCGTCGCCCTGCGTCTGTCGCGGCAATTGCCCGAGCAGTTCACCGAGATCGAGCTGATGCGCCAGTTCGGGGTATCCCGCGCCGAGTTGCGCGCGGCCCTGCTGCGCATGCAGCAGGAGGGCTGGGCCGAGCAGCGCAGCGGCCAGGGCTGGAAGATGCTGCCGGTGATCGATTCCATCGAGGCCTATGAGGAAAGTTTCGCGTTCCGCTCGATCATCGAGCCGGCCGGGCTGCTGTCACCGACCTTCCAGGTCGACCGCGAGCTGCTGGCCAGCTGCCGCAGGCAACAGACGTTCATCGCCGAGGGCGGCTACCTGAGCATGACCATCGAGGAACTCTACGAAGCCAATTCGCACTTCCACGAGATCATCGCCGGGTTCTCCGGCAACCGCTTTTTGCTGCAGTCGCTCAAACGCCTGGATCGCCTGCGCCGCCTGGTCGAATACCGCGTCGAGGTGTCCCGCGAGCATCGCCGCGCGCAGGTCGAGCAGCATCTGGAGATTCTCGACCTGATCGAACAGGGCGATCGCCTCGCCGCCGCCGACCGCATGCGCGCGCATCTGGAAGGCGCGCGGCGCAAGAAGGTCGATGCAGCCCTGTTCGATAACCTGCAAAACGGCTGCGCACCGGGCTGATTGCTCAGCGCGCAGCCTTTACCATCGCTTCACGTTGCTCATGGGCGAAGGCCATCAGCTCCGGATAGAAGGCGCTGAAATCTTCGCTCAACGGCTCGTAGAGACTGCGCAGGTCGTCCAGCCCACCATCCAGCAGGCCCGGGCGCGACAGGCGCCGCGACATACCGGCGATCACCTGCCCCAGCACCTCGAACTCCTGGTAACTGCCGAGCCAGTCCTGCGCCGCCATGCGCGGGGCAATGTGCTGCAGGCTGCCGGGCAACTGCGCCTCGGCCGCCAGCACGCGGTATACGCGCGCGGTGAAGCGCTGCAGCGGCTGCTCGCTGTAGCGCTGCCAGTCGCGGGCCAGGCAATGATCGAAGAACAGGTCGAGAAAGATGCCGGCCACGCGCCGCCGCTCGGCGGGAAAGCGCGCCCGCGCCCTGGCCTGCAGCGGATGGCTGTCGGTAAAGGCATCGATACGCCGATGCAAGGCGATGCCCGCCTCGATGGCGACCGGCCACTGCCCGGCCAGCGGCCCCTTGACGAAATCGCCGTACAGGCTGCCAAGCAGCTCGGCGGGCGCATCGCCGCCCAGATGCAAATGTGCGAGGTAGTTCATGGCGACCAGCTTAAAGCCTCCACTTGCCGGCGGCGAGAGGCGCGCCATCATGCCGGTCGATATGCACTATCTGCTTGAACGATCTGTATATCGCCAAGTCTCGATATAAAGTTCGCTCCATCGCGATATAGCGTTACACCTTGCAGGCGTCCCGATGAGTAACAACGACATCGACCTCGACGAAGTGATCAAGGCCCTGGCCCATCCGGTGCGCAGAGACATCCTGCGCTGGCTGAAGGAGCCGCAGGCGCACTTCGTGCAGCCCGATCACTCCTTCGATATCGGCGTGTGCGCCGGCAAGTTCGACGAACGCACGGGGCTTTCGCAATCCACGGTCTCGGCGCACCTTGCCACCTTGCAGCGCGCCGGCCTGGTGACCAGCCGCAAGGTCGGCCAGTGGAATTTCTTCAAGCGCAACGATGCGACCATCGAGGCCTTCATCGAACTGATCGCCCGCGATCTCTGACCTTCGGGGAACGCCAGCCGGCCCATTTCTTTCAACCGTCCACCAACCCTACCGAGCGAATGATTCGAGGATCAAGGCAATGACCACACTGTTCGACCCTATCAAGATCGGCGATCTGGAACTCGCCAACCGCGTCATCATGGCGCCCCTGACCCGCTGCCGCGCCGACGAAGGCCGCGTGCCCAATGCCCTGATGGCCGAGTACTACGTACAGCGCGCCTCCGCCGGCCTGATCATCAGCGAAGCGACCTCGGTCACGCCCATGGGCGTTGGCTATCCGAATACCCCCGGCATCTGGTCCGAAGACCAGGTGCGTGGCTGGAGCGGCGTGACCAAGGCGGTGCACGCCAACGGTGGCAAGATCGTTCTGCAGCTGTGGCACGTCGGCCGTATTTCCGACCCGGTCTACCTGGACGGTGAACTGCCGGTGGCCCCCAGCGCCATCAAACCCGCTGGGCATGTCAGCCTGATTCGCCCGATGAAGGATTTCGTCACCCCGCGTGCCCTGGAAAGCGAGGAGATCGCCGACGTCATCGAGGCCTACCGCCAGGGTGCCGAGAACGCCAAGGCCGCCGGCTTCGATGGGGTGGAAATCCACGCCGCCAATGGCTACCTGATCGACCAGTTCCTGCAGGACAGCACCAACCAGCGCACCGACAACTATGGTGGCAGCCTGGAAAACCGTGCCCGCCTGCTGTTGGAAATCACCGATGCGGTACTCAGCGTGTGGCAGCCGGGCCGCGTTGGCGTGCACCTGGCGCCGCGTGCAGACAGCCACGACATGGGAGACTCCAACCGCGCCGAAACCTTCACCTACGTGGCTCGCGAGCTGGGCAAACGCAACATCGCCTTCCTCTGCGCCCGTGAGCACGAAGCCGACGACAGCCTGTCGCCCAGCCTGAAAGAGGCGTTCGGCGGCGTGTTCATCGCCAACGAAGGCTTCACCAAGGACCAGGCCAACGCCTGGCTGGCCAGCGGCAAGGCCGACGCCGTGGCCTTTGGCGTGCCCTTCATCGCCAACCCGGACCTGCCCGAGCGCCTGCGCCAGGACGCTCCGCTGAACGAGCCGCACAAGGAAACCTTCTATGCTTCCGGCCCGGTCGGTTATATCGATTACCCGCGCCTGTAAGCTTCATCTGCACTAACAAAAAGCCCGCGTAAAACGCGGGCTTTTTCATATCTGCAGCGCGGATCAACGCGCGTCGATTTGCTGCTGCAGGTTCTGAATCTGCGCCTGCAGGGTGTTGATGCTACGGGTGGTCTGCGCGCGGAAGGCGTCGAACTCGGCGGTACTGCCGGCGTTGTTGCTGGCGGCCGGGCGGTTGTCCAGCTGGCTCTTGAGCACCAGCATGTCCTGCTCCAGGCGCTCGACCGCAGCATTGGAACTGCCGGCCTTCTTCAGGGCTTCGACTTCGCCCGCCAGGCTCTTGACCTGGCTGGCCAGCTTGCCGGCATCACCCTGGCTGCCCTTGAGCGAAGCCAGTTCGGTTTTCATCGCCGTCAGCTCGCTTTTCAGCGCGTCCTGGCCACTGCCCAGGGCCTTCAGGCTGTCGCCATACTTGCCGGCATCGCCCTGCTGGGCCTTGAGGTCGGCGACCAGTTGCTCGATGCGCTTGTCCTGCCCGCTCTGCTGGCCACCGGCGGCCTGTTGCTGCTTGCTCAGCTCGGCCACCTTGTTTTCCAGCTGACGCACCTGCAGACGCAGGGCTTCGCTGCCGGTGGTGACGTTGGACTCGGCCGCCACCACCTTGCCGGAAATATCCTGAATACGTCCGGCCGCTTCCTCGCTGATACGCGCGAAGCTTTCCTGGGTCGCCACCAGTTGCTGCTCCATCAGGCTGATCTGCTGGAAGCTCCACCAGCCCAGGCCCGCCAGGGCGATGCTCAGGGCGCCGACCAGCGCCCACAGCGGGCCGGTGCTGGCCGCCCGGGGCGCCTTGGCCGCACGCGAAGCCGCGCCGCTACGGGCGTAGGGCTGCGGCTCGGGCTCGAAATCATCCGGGTCGCGGCGATCCGGTGTCAGGCTGGGTACGTCATCGAAGTCGTCGTGGGCATCGTTACGCATGTAGGGAACCTTGAGAAAACCACGGTGGAGGCAAAGTGCCGCGCAGTATACCGATTCATGGCTGGCGCTTGGGTGTCGTAGTGCCAGTAATCGACGGGTCGCGACGGCCTGTATTGGGCACAGAGACCTGCTGCGGGCGACTCGGGTTCCGCGACGGTCTGGCGAGGCGCAGCGTTCTGGCGCTAACCCTGCGCCCGCCACCAGCGACAGAACTCGTCCAGCGCCGGCCACAGGCCATGGCTCGCCTGGTAGCCCAGGTGCTCACGGGCCTGGCTGATATCCAGGGAAAAGTCACGGCTCATCACGTCCACCGCCAGGCGGGTCAGCGCAGGCTCGGGGCGCCCGGGCAGCAGGCTGCACACACCCTCGCTGGCGGTGGCCAGGCTACGCGCCAGGGCCACCGGCACGTGGCGGGTCACCTGCGCCAGCTCCAGCTGACGCAATACGTAGTTGACCACGTCCCACAGCGGCAGCGGCGCCCCGTTGCTGATGTTATAGGCCTTGCCAAGCGCCGGACGGGCGGCCAGCAAGGCGCCGAACAAGGCGTCGTTGAGGTTGTGCACGCTGGTGAAGTCGACCTTGTTCAGGCCGTTGCCGATGATCGCCAGGCGGCCTTTGCGCTGCAGGGCGATCAGCCGCGGAAAGATGCTCACGTCCCCTGCCCCGGTCACGAAGCGTGGCCGCAGCGCCAGCACCTCCAGGCCGAACTCCTGGGCGCCGAACAGACGCTGCTCGGCGAGGAATTTGGTGCGCGCGTAGTGGTTGGCAAAGCGCTTGGGCACCTGCTCTTCGAGCAGGCTGTGGTGGTCGCGACCATCGAAATAGATCGATGCCGAGGACAGGTGTACCAGGCGCCGCACCCCGCGCTTGAGGCAGGCCTCGATGACGTTCTCGGTAAGCACCACGTTGCCTTGGTGAAAGTACTCGTAGCGCCCCCATACGCCAACGGCTCCAGCGCAGTGCACCACCGCCTCGACACCGCTGCACAGCCCTAGCGCCAGCTCGGGATCGGCCAGGTCGCCGGGGATGAACTGCGCGCCGCGGCGGATCAGGTGCTCGAACGCTTCTTCGCGGCGGCCGGTGACGCGCACGTCCAGGCCCTGCTCGAGGGCGAACCGGGCGAATCGCCCGCCAATGAAACCACTTGCTCCGGTGACCAGAATCTTCATCACGCCCTCCGCCCGCTGCTGGGCACTATAAGTGCGTTGTACCTGTCACGGCAGCTGTGCGGCTACCAGTGGCACCAGATAATCCCCTGCATGGCGATGCAAATGCCCGGTGAGCTGGTCGAGCAGGTCACCGCCGTTACGCCAGTGGTGCCAGTACAGCGGCACGTCGATGGGCCGGCCGGGCAATAGTTCGACCAGTTCGCCACGGGCCATGGCCTCGGTCATCTGCGGCTCGGGCACCATGCCCCAGCCCAGGCCTTCGGCGGTCAAGCGCACGAACCCCTCGGACGACGGACACAGGTGGTGCAGAAAGCTGCCCGACAACCCGAGTGCGTTGAGGTAGCGGTGCTGCAGCTGATCATCCGGGCCGAACACGATGGCCGGCACCTGGGCGATACGCTCGGCGCTTACCCCGTCCGGAAAATGCCGGGCGATGAATGCCGGGCTGGCCATGGCCCGGTAGCGCATGGCGCCCAACGGCAGGCTGCGTGCGCCGGATACCGGACGCTCCGCGGCGCATACGCAGGCCGCCACGTCTCCGGCGCGCATGCGCTTGAGGCCAACTTCCTGATCCTCGACCACCAGCTCCAGCAGCACCCGATGGCTGGCGCAGAACTCGGCGACGGCCCTGGCCCACCAGGTCGCCAGGCTGTCGGCGTTTACCGCCACCCGCAGGCGCTGGGTTTCACCTTCCGCGACCAGGCTTGGCACCTGCTGCTGCAGGTCGCGTTCGAGCAAACGCACCTGCTGCACGTGGTTGAGCAAACGCCGCCCGACATCGGTGGGCGTCGGCGGCATAGCCCTGAGCAGCACCGGCTGGCCGATACGCGCCTCCAGCAGCTTGATGCGTTGCGACACGGCCGACTGCGACAGGCCCAGCACCTGGGCGCCACGCTCGAAGCCGGCCTGTTCGACGACCGCGGCAAGGGCGGCCAGCAGCTTGTAATCGAGCAATCGATTTTCCTAATGACTGATCAGCACTATTGCTTTTTCTTATACAGCCTCGGGGCGCAGACTGATAGCCATCCCAACCCGCCCACAGCGTTCGAACGCTCGGTTTAGCAAGGATCCTCAGCATGTGGCAGAGCTACACCAACGGCCTGGCAATCACCGCCGGCCTGATCGTCGCCCTTGGCGCCCAGAACGCCTTCGTGCTCGCGCAAAGCCTGCGCCGCGAGCACCACCTGCCCGTGGCGCTGCTGTGCATCCTGTGTGACGCGCTGCTGATCAGCGCCGGGGTATTCGGCCTGGCCACCCTGCTGTTGCAAAGCGAGTTGCTGCTGGGTGTCGCCCGCTGGGGCGGCGCCGCTTTTCTGATCTGGTATGGCGCCCAGGCCTTGCGGCGTGCCTGCCGCCCCGCCGGGCTGCAGGCCGAAACAGGCGCACCGCGCTCGCTGCGCACCGTACTGCTGGCGACCCTGGCGGTCACCCTGCTCAACCCCCACGTGTACCTGGATACCGTGTTGCTGATCGGCTCGCTCGGCGCCCAGCAGAGCGTGCCGCCGGCCTATGCTGCCGGCGCTGCCAGCGCTTCGCTGGTCTGGTTCCTGTGCCTGGCCCTCGGCGCCGCCTGGCTCGCGCCCTGGTTGGCGCGCCCGCTGACCTGGCGGATCATCGACCTGGTGGTGGCGGCCATGATGTTCGCCATCGCCTGGCAACTGATCGCCAGCCCGCTGTAACGCCCGCACGACGCGCGCCCAGCTGCTATGCTGGCGCGCTCCAGGCAACGGGCGAAGCAGCAGTGGAAACAGGTGTCTTTCTCATGGTCATCGCCGCCGCGGCCCTGCACGCCGGCTGGAATGCATTGCTCAAGATCGGCCTGGATCGCTTTCTCACCGCCTCGCTGATCCAGATCGGCGCCGGCATCGTCGCCCTCTTCGCCCTGCCCTTCGTGGCCTTCCCTGACGCGGCAGCCTGGCCGTGGATCGTGCTCTCGGCGCTGCTGCACATCGGCTACAACCTGTTTCTCAGCCGCGCCTACCAGCATGGGGATCTCGGCCAGGTCTATCCGATTTCCCGGGGTAGCTCGCCACTGCTGGTGGCGGTGCTCTGCATTCTGCTGCTCGGCGAAGTATTGCCGGCCGGCCAATGGCTGGGCCTCGGCGTGCTGGTCGGCGGCATCTGGTTGATGGCGATCCGCGGCGGCCGCGGCGCGACGAGCAGTGGCCTGCTGATCAATGCGCTGCTGACCGCATTGTTCATCGCCGGCTACACCCTGGCCGACGCCAGCGGCGCCCGCGCCAATGGCGATCCGCTGTCCTATTCGGCGTGGCTGTTCGCGGTCAACGGGCTGGTGATGGCGCTGGTGATCTTCGCTCAGCGCGGCCCTACGGTCATCTCCGCGCTCGGACCGCACTGGCGCGCCGGCCTGCTCGGCGGCGCCATGTCCATGCTGGCCTATAGCATCGCCATCTGGGCCATGACCCTGGCGCCGGTGGCGCTGGTTTCGGCGCTGCGCGAAACCAGCGTGGTGTTCGCGTTGCTGATCGGCCGGCTGTGGCTCAAGGAAAGCCTGCCGCCGCTGCGCGCCGTGGCTTGCCTGATCATTCTCACCGGCGTGGCGATGATGAAGCTGGCCTGAATCGGCGCAACGGCTCTGGCCCGGTATCCCGCACAGTTGCTGCGTGGTTATGGCGTTGCCCCGGTGCTATGATCCCTGCCCTGCGTCGCAAAGGGTATAAATCCGCCGATGCATGTTTGGCCGCCCGTGATCGGCCTTGCGCTCACCGCAACAGACCTGATTAGGAGAATAACCATGGCTTTCGAATTGCCGCCGCTGCCCTACGCACACGATGCCCTGCAGCCGCACATCTCCAAGGAAACCCTGGAGTACCACCACGACAAGCACCACAACACCTATGTCGTGAACCTGAACAACCTGGTACCTGGCACCGAGTTCGAAGGCAAGAGCCTGGAAGAAATCGTCAAGACCTCCTCCGGCGGCATCTTCAACAACGCCGCCCAGGTGTGGAATCACACCTTCTACTGGAACTGCCTGAGCCCCAACGGCGGCGGCCAGCCGAGCGGCGAACTGGCAGCGGCCATCGACAAGGCCTTCGGTTCCTTCGACAAGTTCAAGGAAGAGTTCAGCAAGGTCAGCATCGGCACCTTCGGTTCCGGCTGGGGCTGGCTGGTCAAGAAGGCTGACGGTTCCCTGGCCCTGGCCAGCACCATCGGCGCCGGCTGCCCGCTGACCAGCGGCGACACCCCGCTGCTGACCTGCGACGTCTGGGAACACGCCTACTACATCGACTACCGCAACGTGCGTCCGAAGTATGTCGAGGCTTTCTGGAACCTGGTCAACTGGGACTTCGTGGCGAAGAACTTCGCTGCCTGAGACCAGGGCCGGTAGATGAAGATGCCCTCCTGATGCGAATCAGGGGGGCATTTTTTTGTCCATCGCCCGCGCGCCGTCGCCTGCCAAGGGGCCCCGGCATCGACGGATGGTACTCAAGAGATGCCCCCTTCTCTCCGAAACAATGCAGATAATGCATCCCTCGGCACGGCGACAATCTGTACCCCATGCATGAGGCCTTTGACTGCCAACGCGACTTTGCCAATACTCAATCCCAATCCGGCGCCGGGTATCGCACAAGGAACTGCCATTTGAAGCTGGAACTCAAGCACAGCTTGTCGGTGAAACTGCTGCGCGTGGTGCTGCTGTCCGCGCTTGCGGTGGGCGTGGTGCTGAGCCTCGGGCAGATCGTGTTCGACATCTACAAGACACGCCACTCCATCACCAGCGATTCCCAGCGTATCCTCGGCATGTTCCGGGACCCTTCCACCCAGGCGGTCTACAGCCTGGATCGCGAAATGGGCATGCAGGTGGTCGAAGGCCTGTTCCAGCACGAATCGGTGCGCCAGGCCTCCATCGGCCATCCCGGAGAGCAGATGCTCGCGGAAAAGAGCCGCCCGCTCGCCGACCTGCCCATTCGCTGGCTGACCGACCCGATCCTTGGCGAAGAGCAGCACTTCAGCACCCGCCTGGTCGGCCGTGAGCCGTACAACGAATACTACGGCGACCTGAACATCACCCTGGACACCGCGCTGTACGGGGAAAGCTTTCTGACCAATTCGGTGATCATCTTCATTTCCGGGGTGCTGCGCGCCCTGGCCATGGGCCTGGTGCTGTACCTGGTCTACTACTGGCTGCTGACCAAGCCGCTGGGCGTGATCATCGAGCACCTGAGTCGCATCAACCCCGACCGGCCCAGCGAGAACAAGCTGCCGATGCTGCCGGGCAACGAAAAGAACGAATTAGGCCTGTGGATCAACACCGCCAACGGGCTGCTCGCCTCGATCGAGCGCAATACCAATCTGCGCCGCGAGGCGGAAAACAGCCTGCAGCGCCTGTCGCAGTACGACTTTCTGACCAGCCTGCCCAATCGCCAGCAGCTGCAGCAGCAACTCGAGCAGATTCTCGAGGATGCCGGGCGCCTGCAACGCCGCGTCGCCGTGCTGTGCGTGGGCCTGGATGACTTCAAGGGTATCAACGAACAGTTCAGCTACCAGACTGGCGACCAGTTGTTGCTGGCACTGTCCGATCGTCTGCGCAGCCACAGCGGCCGGCTGGGAGCGCTGGCGCGCCTGGGCGGCGACCAGTTCGCCCTGGTGCAGGCCGATATCGAGCAGCCCTACGAAGCCGCCGAACTGGCGCAGAGCGTGCTCGACGACCTGGAGATGCCCTTCACCCTAGACGATCACCAGGTGCAGTTGCGCGCCACCATCGGCATCACCCTGTTCCCCGAAGATGGCGACAGCCCCGAGAAACTGCTGCAGAAAGCCGAACAGACCATGACCCTGGCCAAGAGCCGTTCGCGCAACCGCTACCAGTTCTACATCGCCAGCGTCGACAGCGAGATGCGCCGCCGTCGCGAGCTGGAAAAGGATCTGCGCGACGCCCTGGCGATGAACCAGCTGCACGTGGTCTACCAGCCGCAGATCAGCTACCGCGACCAGCGGGTGGTCGGCGTCGAGGCGCTGCTGCGCTGGCAGCACCCGCAGCATGGTTCCGTCGGCCCGGACCTGTTCATTCCACTGGCCGAGCAGAACGGCAGCATCATCGCCATCGGCGAATGGGTGCTCGACCAGAGCTGTCGCCAGTTGCGCGAATGGCACGACCAGGGCTATGGCGACCTGCGCATGGCGGTCAACCTGTCGACCGTGCAGCTGCACCACGCCGAGCTGCCGCGGGTGGTCAACAACCTGATGCAGATGTATCGCCTGCCGGCCCGCAGCCTGGAGCTGGAGGTCACCGAAACCGGCCTGATGGAAGACATCAGCACTGCCGCCCAGCATCTGCTGAGCCTGCGCCGCTCCGGGGCGCTGATCGCCATCGACGACTTCGGTACCGGCTACTCGTCACTCAGTTATCTGAAGAGCCTGCCGCTGGACAAGATCAAGATCGACAAGAGCTTCGTGCAGGACCTGCTCGACGACGAGGACGATGCCACCATCGTTCGCGCCATCATTCAATTGGGCAAGAGCCTGGGCATGCAGGTCATCGCCGAAGGCGTGGAAACCGCCGAGCAGGAAGCCTACATCATCGCCCAGGGCTGTCATGAAGGGCAGGGTTACTACTACAGCCGGCCCCTGCCCGCCCGCGAACTGACCCAGTACCTCAAGCATGCCAGCCGCGCGCAGCGGCTTATCAATCCGGCCACGCTCTAACTCCCGTATCAGTAGCGAGTGGCGCAATCGACTCGGTGGCGCCAGCACAGCCACCCTTTGCTTAAAATGCAAATCTTTCGCATTATGTTGCAGCTCGTGTGGGCCCCCACGCGCGCTCCCCATTAACACGCAAAGGATTTCGTCATGATTCGTATGCCCCTGGCCTCTGCCAGCCTGCTGACCATCGCCATTGCCCTGGCGGGCTGCGGCGAAGACAAGGCGCCTGCCAACCAAGCCGCCGCACCGGCTGCGCAAGCGACCGGCAGCAGTGCACCAGCAGCAGCCGGCGCCTTCGACGAAGCCGCTGCGCAGGCCGTGGTCAAGCACTACGCCGACATCGCGTCCGCCGTGTTCGACGATGCCGCCAGCACCGCCAAGAAGCTGCAGAGCGCCGTCGACGCCCTGCTCGCCAATCCCAACGACGAGACCCTGAAAGCCGCCCGCGAAGCCTGGCTGGCCGCGCGCGTGCCGTACATGCAGAGCGAAGTGTTCCGCTTCGGCAACACCCTGGTCGACGACTGGGAAGGCCAGGTTAACGCCTGGCCCCTGGACGAAGGCCTGATCGACTACGTCGACGCCGACTACCAGCACGCCCTGGGCAACCCGGCAGCGGGCGCCAACATCATCGCCCACACCGAGATCCAGGTTGGCGAAGACAAGCTCGACGTCAGCGAAATCACTCCGGACCTGCTGGCCAGCCTGAACGAGCTGGGCGGCTCCGAAGCTAACGTCGCCACCGGCTACCACGCTATCGAATTCCTGCTCTGGGGCCAGGACCTGAACGGTACCGGCCCCGGCGCTGGCGAGCGCCCAGCCACCGACTACGTGGTGGGTGACGGCGCCACCGGTGGCCACAACGAGCGTCGCCGTGCCTACCTGAAAGCCGCCACCGACCTGCTGGTCGCCGACCTCGACGAAATGGCCGGGCAGTGGAAAGCCGGTGTGGCCGACAACTATCGCGCCACCCTGGAAGGCGAGTCCGCCGAAAACGGCGTGCGCAAGATGCTCTTCGGCATGGGCAGCCTGTCCCTCGGCGAACTGGCCGGCGAGCGCATGAAGGTCGCCCTGGAAGCCAACTCCACCGAAGACGAGCACGACTGCTTCAGCGACAACACCCACAACTCGCACTACTACAACGGCCTGGGCATCCGTAACGTCTACCTGGGCGAGTACAAGAAGGTCGACGGCAGCACCCTGAGCGGCCCGAGCCTGTCGTCGCTGGTCGCCAAGGCCGACGCGGCCACCGACAGCACCGTGAAGGCCGATCTGGACGCCACCCAGGCCAAGCTCCAGGCCCTGGTCGACAGCGCCAACAAGGGTGTGCACTTCGATCAGCTGATCGCCGCCGACAACGCCGAAGGCCAGCAGCTGGTACGCGACGCCATCGCCGCACTGGTCAAGCAGACCGGCGCCATCGAACAGGCCGCCGGTAAGCTGGGTATCAGCGACCTCAACCCGGACACCGCCGATCACGAGTTCTGATCACGCGGTAAGCGAGCGACTAACAAGCCGGTGCGCGGTTTCGCACCGGCTTTTTTATACCTGGCGGCATACCCTGTCGCGAACCCAAGAGGTAATCATGAAGCCCACAGGCTGCCGGGTCGTCACCGCCCACCGCAGCGAGTATCCAAACCCCATCGCCTTCGACGCCGGAACCCTGCTCCAGCTTGGCGAGCGCTACGACGGCCCTGAAGACTGGCAGGACTGGTATTTCTGCCGCACCGACGCCCACCCCGGCGGCTGGGTGCCGCTGAGCATTCTCGAGTTGCTTGGCGACGGCAGCGCACGCGCGCTAGAGCGCTATACCGCACGGGAGCTGGATACCCGGGTCAACGAACTGCTGGTTGCCAGCCGCCATCTGAACGGCTGGCTCTGGTGCCTACGCGAGGCCAGCGGCGAAAGCGGTTGGGTACCGGGGCAGAGCCTGGTTGTGCTGGCCGATTAAACGCAAATCCATCTTATTTAAAGCGACGCAGACTGCTAAGATTGCCGCCCTCGATTTCTGCCCTGCGGACCATCCATGCCAGCGTCACCCGGTCGCCTGCTGCCACTGCTGTTTCTGGCTCTCGGCCTGACCGCCTGCGATAAGTCGCCGACCTTCACCGCAGCCGAACCCGGCGAAGCGCTGTCCGGCGGTGCTGCCACGGTGTCACGCAGCGACCGCGTGGCCTTTTCCCTGCCCTCCGCGAATCTGCCGCCCGAACGCCGCCTGGACTTCAGCGTGGGCAACAGCTTCTTTCGCAACCCCTGGGTGATCGCCCCCTCAACCACCACCGCCCGTGACGGCCTCGGCCCGCTGTTCAACACCAACGCCTGCCAGAACTGCCATATCCGCGATGGCCGCGGCCACCCGCCAGAGCCGGGCAGCGTCAACGCCGTGTCGATGCTGGTGCGCCTGTCGATTCCGGCCAGCGATGCCGATCATGCCGCCTTGCAACGCCTCGGTGTGCTGCCCGAGCCCACCTATGGTGGCCAGTTGCAGGACATGGCCAACCCCGGCGTCGCCCCGGAAGGCAAGGTGCGCGTTGACTACCGCACCGAGCAGGTGCGCTTCGCCGACGGCTACAGCATCGAACTGCGCAAGCCGCAGCTGAACATCAGCCAGCTTGGTTACGGGCCGATGCACCCGGACACCCTGTTCTCGGCGCGGGTCGCCCCGCCGATGATCGGCCTCGGCCTGCTCGAAGCGATTCCCGAGGCGGCGATCCTGGCCAACGCCGACCCGGATGATCGCGACGGCGATGGCATCCGCGGCCAACCCAACCGGGTGTGGGACGATGCACGTCAGCAAACCGTACTTGGCCGCTTCGGCTGGAAGGCCGGGCAACCGACGCTCAACCAGCAGAACGCCCACGCCTTCTTGCAGGACATGGGGCTGACCAGCAGCCTGCAGCCCAGCGATGGCTGCACCATGGCACAGACCCCCTGCCGCCAGGCGCCCCACGGCGGCGAGCCGGAAGTCAGCGACAACATCATGAGCATGGTGCTGTTCTACACTCGCAACCTCGCCGTGCCGGCGCGCCGCAAGGTCGACGACGACCAGGTGCTGGCCGGCAAGACCCTGTTCCATCGCGCCGGCTGCCAGGGCTGCCATACGCCAAGCTTCGTCACCGCCGCCGATGCCGCCGAACCGGAGCTGGCCAACCAGACCATTCGCCCCTATACCGATCTGTTGTTGCATGACATGGGCGACGGCCTGGCCGATGGCCGCGACGAGTTCCTGGCCAACGGTCGCCAGTGGCGCACCGCGCCGCTGTGGGGCATCGGCCTGACCGAAACGGTCAGCGGCCACACCCAGTTTCTGCACGACGGCCGCGCCCGCAACCTGCTCGAAGCCATCGCCTGGCATGGCGGCGAAGCCGAAGCGGCCAAGCAGCAGGTGCTGCAATTTTCCAGCGAGGAGCGCGCCGCGCTCCTGGCCTTTCTGAATTCACTGTAAGGAGCCGCGCATGATCCGTTCTCCGCTGACCGTCACTCTGCTGGGCCTGACCCTGGCCGCCTGCTCGCCGGCCGACCCGCAGGCCACCACCAGCTCGGCACTGGCCGAAGGCGTGTTGCTGCCGGCCCACGCCACCTGGAAAGAGGCGGATGTCGCCCTGGCCAGCAGCGCCAATGCGTTCTGCGCAGGCCAGGAAGACCTGGCCAGCGCTCGCCAGGCGTTCCTCACCGCGCAAAGCGCCTGGGCCAGCCTGCAGCCCCTGGCGGTCGGCCCGCTGGCCGAGGGCAATCGCGCCTGGCAGGTGCAGTTCTGGCCGGACAAGAAGAACCTGGTGGCCCGTCAGGTCGAAGCATTGGTCAAGGCCAAGCCGCAACTGGCTGCCGCCGACCTGGAAAAGGCCAGCGTCGTGGTCCAGGGGCTTACCGCTTACGAATACCTGATGTTCGACCCCGAGATCGACCTGCAGAACGCCGAGCAGAAAACCCGCTACTGCCCGTTGCTGGTGGCGATCGGCGAGCATCAGCAGGCACTGGCCAACACCGTGCTGGATCAGTGGCAAGGCGAGAACGGCGCCCTGGCGCTGTTTCGCACCTTCCCCAATGAGCGCTATGCCGAAGCCGGCGAGGCGATCTCCGACATGCTGCGCACCCAGGTCAGCGCCATCGATGGCCTGAAGAAAAAGCTCGGCGCGCCCCTGGGCCGGCAGAGCAAGGGCGTGCCGCAACCCTACCAGGCCGAAGCCTGGCGCAGCCAGGCCAGCCTGAGCAACCTGGGCGCAGCGCTCAGCGGCGCCGAACAGCTCTGGCACGGTGCCAAGGACGACGGCCTGCAAGCCCTGCTGGGCAGCGATCAGGATGATCTCAAGAAACGTATCGACGCCGCCTACGCCGAAAGCCGCAAACAACTCGCCGGCCTGCAGCGCCCTCTTGGCGAGCTGCTCGCCGACGAGCACGGGCGGCAGACCCTCAATGCCTTCTACGACAGCCTCAACGTGCTGCATCGCCTGCACGAAGGCGAGCTGGCCCGGGCGCTGGGCATCCAGCTGGGCTTCAACGCCCACGACGGAGACTGAACCATGAGCATGAAACGCCGGGCATTTCTCGGCCTGAGCGCCACCCTGCTGGCGGCAGGCGCCGTCGGCGGCTGGAGGCTGACCCACACCGGCCACCAGCCGCTGCTGCTGTCGGCGCGCAACGATGAAGGCGGCAAGCATTACGCGGTCGGCTACCGCCTCGATGGTCAGCGCGCCTTCGCTACCCAGGTCAGCGAACGCTGCCATGACGTGGTGCCCCATCCCAGTTTGCCGATGGCGGTGTTCGTCGGGCGTCGGCCCAGCACCGAGAGCTACCTGATCGACACCCGGGACGGCCGCCTGCTGCAGACATTGCACAGCGAACAGGATCGGCATTTCTACGGCCACGCGGTGTTCCACAAGGACGGTGAATGGCTGTACGCCACCGAGAACGATACCCGCGATCCCGGCCGCGGCGTGCTTGGCGCCTATCGACTGGAAGGTGAGCGCCTGGTGCACCGCGACGAGCTGTCCAGCCACGGCCTGGGCCCGCACCAGCTGCTGTGGATGCCCGACGGTGAAACCCTGGTGGTGGCCAACGGTGGCATTCGCACCGAAGCGGAAAGCCGGGTGGAGATGAACCTCGACGCCATGGAAGCCAGCCTGGTGCTGATGGCCCGCGATGGCACCCTGCACAGCAAGGAACAGCTGCCGGAGCCGATGAACAGCGTGCGCCACCTGGCCGTGGCCAGCGACGGCACCGTGGTCAGTGGCCAGCAGTACATGGGCGATGCCATGGATGCCGTGCCGCTGGTAGCGATCAAGCGTCCGGGCCAGCCGTTCCAGCACTTCCCCATGGCCGATGCGCAGCGCCAGATGATGAGCCAGTACACCGCCAGCGTGGCCGTGCACAGCGACCTGCGCCTGCTGGCGATGACCGCACCGCGGGGCAATCGCCTGTTCATCTGGGATCTGGACAGCGGCGCCGTACGCCTGGATACCGCCCTGCCCGACTGCGCCGGCGTCGGCGCGACGGAGCACGGCTTCGTGGTCAGTGCCGGTATCGGCCGCTGCCGCCTCTACGACTGCCGCAGCGAACGCATCGCCATGCAGCCGCTGGAACTGCCAGCCGGTTTCTGGGACAACCACCTGCGCCTGGCCTGACGGCTGTAGGAACTCGGCGTGTCCGCGATCTTTCGCGGGCATGGCCCGCTCCCACAATCACGAACTCCTAAACCACCAATTGCCAACGTAGGATGGGTGAAACCCATCGGTTAATTGATGGGTTTCACCCATCCTACCCTGACGGACAGCAAGGTGGCGGGAGCGGCCGGCCCGCTCTCACAGGTCCTGCATCGATGTCTGCTTCTGCCTTAAAGCAACCCCAACTGTTCGGCTCTGGGTTCGCTGTCGGTGTACGGTGGCAGCGGCGGCAGGCCCGGCAGGCGCTCGCAGAGCAGCTCATGGAAGCGCAGCGCCTGGGCCGCGGCCAGGTGGTTGTCGGGGGTATGCAGGAATACATGGGGCGTCAGGCCCTGTTCGATCCAGGCAGCCACCTTGTCCAGCCAAGGCTCGAGAAACGGCTGATTGGCCGCCAGGTCCGGCCCGCCGATAAAGCGCACCTGGGGGCTGTCCGTGAACGCCGCGGGGCGAATCGGCAGGCGCGGCTTCTTGGCCTGGGCATGCAGCACCGCCGGGTCCCTGGAGGTGCAACTGAACAGCGCCCGGGAGTCCAGGCAGATGCGCTCCACGCCACGCTCGTGGAGCAGCCGATTGAGCACGCGTTCCTCGTCGCCCTTGTCGAAGAACGCCGGATGGCGCACTTCCACGGCAATCCGCCGGTTAGCGAATTCGTCCAGCCACACCGCCAGCTCACCCAACCGCGAAGGGCCGAACTGCGCCGGCAGCTGCAGCCACAACGGCGTGATCCGCTCACCCAGCGGCGCGAGCAGGTCGAGAAATGCGTGGGTGCTGCCCAGTTGCTCGCGCAGGTCGCCTTCGTGGCTGATGTCCTTGTGCACCTTGGCGCAGAAGCGGAAATGCGCCGGCATGCGCGCCACCCAGCGGGCGAGCTTGTCCTGATCGGGACGCGCATAGAAGGTGGTGTTGCCCTCCACCGCGTTGAACACCCGGCAATAGTGCTCCACGCTGTCGCTCATGTTCAGGTCGGGTGGGTAGAAGCTGCCGCGCCAGGCAGGCTCGTTCCAGGAAGGACAACCAACAAAATACGGAAGCATCAGAAAATCGCAGGGCAGACTAAAACGCCTATTGTGCCTGACCCAGGCGAGTCAGGCCGACCACAAGTCGATCAGGCGTAAAGGTCGAGGCCCAGCACCTGCTGAGCATCCACGTCACGGGCGAACGCCGCGGTGCTGCTGTAGCTAGCGATGGCCTGGGCGGCGCGGTTGCTGATGGCCGGCTGGTAGGTGGTGTCGGCCGAGCGCACCGGATAGTAGTCGGTGCTGGCGTTGCTCTGCTGCACGCGACGGATCTGCGGCGTCTGTTCGAAGCCCTGGGTGCCTGCCGTCGGTGCCGGTTGCTCGCGCTTTACCTCTACTTCCCGGTTCGCCTCGCGATAAGGCGTAACCGCGGTCCCCGAGCGGGGGCCACGATCCGGTGAGTAGGGCGCGATGTTACCGTCGATACGCATCAATGAAGGCTCGGCAGGAAGGCGTGCGGAAGTACTGGCAATTTAGCCGCGCCATGAATCCTTGGCAATGGATGCCGAGAAGTTGACGACAAAAGGACGACCCTCTCGTCGCCTGGCGTTCAAAAGCCCGCCGGTGGCGGCATTTTCGGGGTAGCGACCTGATCACGCAGGTAGATCGGCTGGGCCTGGTCGGCCACCACCGCCTCGCCACGGGCCCAGGCGAAACGGGCCAGGCTGAGCAGGTCTTCGGCATGGGGCAGCATGCTGCCGTCGCAGGCAGCGACCTGGCCACGGAGACGTTCGGCGAAGGTTCCCCAGCCGGTGCCGGCACCGAACCACGGGCCCTGGGCGTCCCCTGGCAATTGGGCCAGCTCCGGAGCCAGCACCGCCTCGCGACCAACCAGACGCATCTCGCCCGCTTCGGCGCGGTAGCAGCCCCAGTACACTTCATCCATACGCGCATCGATGGCCGCAGCCACCTGGCCGGCGCCATGCTCACGCTGTGCACGCTGGGCCAGCACCGCCAGGTTGGAAACCGGCAGCACCGGGCGATCCAGGGCGAAGGCCAGCCCCTGCACCACGCCGATGGCGATGCGCACGCCGGTGAAGGCGCCCGGGCCGCGCCCAAAGGCGATGGCATCCAACACCGACAGCGCAACGCCCTGCTCGGCCAGCAGCGCCTTGATCATCGGCAACAGCTTCTGCGCATGCAGGCGTGGAATCACCTCGTAGTGGCTCGTTACGCGGCCGTCATGCAGCAAGGCGACGGAGCAGGCTTCGGTAGCGGTATCGAGGGCCAGCAGAGTGGTCATGGCAATCTGTAGAGGTGGCTGAGCGGGCGGGCATTAAAACGGTTTGGGCCGTTTTTTTCCAGCGCAGCGAGCCAACCGGCCTGCCGAAAGGACGCTCGGCGGCCAGGCGAGCGCCTGAGCACATCAGCCGCGCCAGGCACGCGCCGGCCAGCCAGCGGATCAGCGATCCGCCAGACCCTTTACCACTTCTCGATGACGGGCTTGGCATCCCAGGCCTTGAGCGGCTCCTTGGACCAGGTGCCGTAGCCGGCATTCGGGAACACGATCCACTCGGTGCCCCACTTCGCCGACTCGGCTTCGGCGGTCGCCCGCTGCTCGGCCACCGGGGTCTTGCGAAAGCGTGCGTCGAAGTCGTGCAGGGTGTCGCCGAGCAGCATCACGATACGATGGTCCTTGGCTACCAGCGCACGGCGCTCGACCTTGGGCGGCCCGAGCAGCAGCACGCTGTCGGCGCTGACCTGGGGCAGGTCGAGCTTCTCCAAGGCCTTGAGGGTGTAGGCCTTCTGCTCCTCGGAACGGTCGGACACATAGCGGATGGTCACGCCCAGCTTGTCGGCGTGCTCGAGGAACTTCCTGGCCCCGGGGATCAGCACCGGATCACCATCGCGCTCCCACGGCAGCCAGGTGTCCCAGCCATCGTAGGTGTGGCAGTTGGCAAGGTCGCGCGCCAGCAACGCGGAGTTGTCGATCACCGTTTCGTCCACATCGGTGACGATGGCCAGTTTGGAAGGATCCTCGGCGGCCGCCACGGCGGCGTCGAGCTTCTCGGTGGCGATGTTGTAGGCCTGCATCTGCAAGGCGCGAACTTCCGCGGATTGCTGCTGGTAACGCAATGCCATGCTGAACTGGTCTACCGAGCACTCGTGCTTCTCGGCGGCGCCGTCGGCCAGGGCGACGGATGCACTCAGCGCCGATACCAGGGCGATGGGCAAGCAGGCGAATCTTCTGTTCTGGGTCATGGAATGCACTCTGCTGGGGGGTGGTGGTTATGGCCGCCTTTCTCGACGCTGTTGGTGGCGGTCGAGCAACCAGCAGACGCATGGGCGCGCCGGTTGGCACTCGGAGCATGCCTGATGGCGGTGGGAAGCCCGATAGTAACGAAACGGCGGCGACGGTGGCTGCCCACCAGCGACTCGAGCCGGGCCCTAGCCCGCCCTGGCATGCCCAGAAACGACAACGGCCCGCAAGCGGGCCGTTGTTGGCGTAGGTCAGGTCAGCTCAGCGCTGCCAGCACCTTGGCGGTGATCTGCTCGACCGAGCCGACACCTTCGATGGCACTGTACTTGGGTGTGCCCTCGGCAGCCGACAGCTTCTGGTAGAAGTCCACCAGGGGCTTGGTCTGCGAGTGATAGACCGACAGGCGATGACGCACGGTGGCTTCCTTGTCGTCTTCGCGCTGGATCAAGTCTTCCCCGGTTTCGTCGTCCTTGCCAGCAACCTTAGGCGGGTTGTGCTCGGTGTGGTACACGCGCCCCGAGCCCGGGTGCACGCGGCGGCCGGCGATACGGCCAACGATCTCTTCGTCGTCGACGGCGATTTCCACCACGTGGTCGATATGTACGCCGGCATCCTTTAGAGCCTGGGCCTGGGGGATGGTGCGCGGGAAACCGTCGAACAGGAAGCCGTTGGCGCAATCGGGCTGGGCGATGCGTTCCTTGACCAGGTTGATGATCAGCTCATCGGAGACCAGGCCACCGGCATCCATCACGCTCTTGGCCGCCAGGCCCAGCTCGGTGCCGGCCTTGACCGCGGCACGCAGCATGTCGCCGGTGGAGATTTGCGGAATCGAGAATTTCTTGGTGATGAAACCTGCCTGAGTACCTTTGCCGGCACCGGGCGCCCCCAACAGAATCACGCGCATCGATGTGCTCCTCAAGTTCTTGGTATTGTGGACTCGCCTTGCGGGGCCAATCTCGAAAAGGGTTTCGGCAGCCCGGCCAGGTGCCGAACTGTCAGAAGGTCGATCAAGATACACAGCGCTCCAATGGCGCACAAGCCGTTGAAAAGCCGCAGGTCATGGCGATCGACCGCCAATTTGCCGTTGCGCTGACACAGCTTGACCGCAGCGGCGCTTCCTGCGCCATCCCACCAAAGTCGAACGCGCGCTGCAGTCCGGCAGATACCCTGTAAATCATCTCTGGATCAGCGCTTTTGCACGCATGATCCCCTCTGAATGCACTCCGCTTGGCCACGCCTCAACCGGTGTTGCGCAGCCCCGCCGCGATACCCGCCACGCTGACCAGCAGCGCCTGCTCCAGAGCGCTGCCGGGCTGCTGCTCACGCTGCCGCGAACGGGCCAGCAACTCGGCCTGCAGCAAGTGCAGCGGATCGAGGTAGGTGTTGCGTACGGTGATGAATTCCAGGGTCTCGGGGCTGTGCACCAGCAGCTGCGATTGCCCGGTCAGGTTCAGCACCACCTCGCTCGCCTGCGACAATAGGTCGCGTAAATGCGCGCCCAGGGGATGCAGATCGCTGTCCACCAGACGCTCGTCGTACAGCCTGGCGATCGACTCATCGGCCTTGGCCAGCACCATCTCCAGCATGTCGATACGTGTGCGGAAGAACGGCCACTGCTCACGCATCTCGCGCAATCGGTCACCTTCACCACGGGCCAGTGCCTCGCGCAGCGCGGCTTCCCAGCCCAGCCAGGCGGGCAGCATCAGGCGCGTCTGGGTCCAGGCGAAAATCCATGGGATGGCGCGCAGGCTCTCCACCCCGCCTTCACGCCGCTTGGCTGGCCGGCTGCCGAGGGGCAAGCGGCCGAGCTCCTGCTCGGGCGTGGCCTGGCGGAAGTACTCGACGAACTGCGGATGCTCGCGCACCACGCTGCGGTAGGTGGCCACGCCGTCAGCGGCCAGCTTGTCCATCTGCTCTCGCCAGGCCTGTCGCGGCACGGGCGGCGGTAGCAGGGTGGCTTCCAGCACCGCGGCCAGGTACAGATTGAGGTTCTGTTCGGCGATATCCGGCATGCCGAACTTGAAGCGGATCATCTCGCCCTGCTCGGTGGTGCGGAAACGCCCGTTCACCGAACCGGGTGGCTGCGACAGAATCGCCTCGTGGGCCGGGCCGCCACCACGTCCCACGGTACCGCCACGGCCATGGAACAGCAGCAGCTCGACGTCATGCTCACGGCAGATGCGCACCAGACTTTCCTGGGCACGGTACTGCGCCCAGGCGGCCGCGGTGGTGCCGGCATCCTTGGCGGAATCCGAGTAGCCGATCATCACTTCCTGTGGCCCCTGCAGACCGGCGCGATAGTCCGGCAGGCCGAGCAGCCGTTCGATGGCGACGGCGGCGTTGTCCAGGTCCGCCAGGGTTTCGAACAGCGGCACCACACGCATGGGGCGGCGCAGCCCGGCTTCCTTGAGCAACAGTTGCACGGCAAGCACGTCCGAGGCGGCGCCGGCCATGGAGATCACATAGGAGCCCAGCGAGGCCGCCGGCGCAGCTGCCACTTCGCGGCAGGTGGCGAGCACTTCGGCGGTGTCGGCGCTGGGGTCGAAGTCGGCGGGCAACAAGGGCCGGCGACCGCTCAGCTCACCCTGCAGGAACGCCAGCCGCTGCTCTTCGTCCCAGCTGTCGTAGCGACCCAGGCCCAGGTACTCGGTGATCTCGGCCATGGCTGAAGCATGGCGGGTGGCGTCCTGCCGCACGTCGAGGCGCACCAGGAACAGCCCGAAGGTGCCCACCCGGCGCAGGAAATCCAGCAGCGGGCCATCGGCGATCACGCCCATGCCGCAGTCATGCAGGGATCGATAGCAGAGCTCGAGGGGCTCGCGCAGGTCGGCGTTGTCGTGCAGCACCTGCGCCGATGCACTGACCGGGCCGGAAAGCGACTCATGGGCCCAGGTGCGGGTAGCACGCAACCGCTCGCGCAATTGCTTGAGCACCGCGCGGTAGGGCTCTGCACTATCGCCGGCGCGTGCGCGCAGCTCGTCGTTGGAGCGCTGCATGGACAGCTCGGCGGCCAGGTTGTCGATGTCGCGCAGGTACAGGTCGGCGGCCATCCAGCGCGCCAGCAGCAGCACCTCGCGGGTGATCGTGGCGGTGACATTGGGGTTGCCATCGCGATCGCCGCCCATCCACGAGGCGAAGCGAATCGGTGCGGCGTCCAGTGGCAGGCGTTGCCCGGTTTCGCGCTGCAACGCCTGGTCGGCCTTGCGCATCACCGTTGGCAGCGCATGCCACAGGGAATTCTCGATCACCGCGAAGCCCCACTTGGCCTCGTCCACTGGCGTGGGGCGTACGCGACGAATCTCCTCGGTGTGCCAGGCCTCGGCGATCAGCCGCTGCAGACGGCTGGTGATGGCCTCGCGCTCGGCAGCCGACAGGTCGCGGTGATCCTGTTCGGCCAGTTGCGCGGCGATGGCATCGTATTTCTGGATCAGGGTGCGCCGCGACACCTCCGTGGGGTGCGCAGTGAGCACCAGTTCGATATCCAGCTGCGCGACCTGTCGCGCGAGGGCCTGGCGATCATGACCATTGGCGCGCAGGCGCTGCAGCAGCTCGTCGAACACGCGGTTCTCGAACGGTTGCGCCTCGCCCGTATCGCGGCGACGCACCCGGTGGTACTGCTCGGCGATATTGGCCAGGTTGAGAAACTGGTTGAAGGCGCGGGCCACCGGCAGCAGCTCGTCGTCGTGCAGCCCGTCAAGGGTCTCGCTGAGCTGCCGCGCGCCGTCGGCCGAGCCTTGCCGCGCGGCCTTGGCCCCCTTGCGAATACGCTCGATCTTGTCGAGAAAGGCCTCGCCATGCTGGTCGCGGATGGTACTGCCGAGCAACTCACCAAGCTGGTGAACGTCCTCGCGTAGACGTGCATCGATTTGCGTCATACCAGTCTCCTGCGCCGTTGCGTGAACCTGCAGATTGCCCAGCCGCGAAGCACCTGACAAGCCGCAATGCGAGCAAAGCAGCAGGCGCCAGGCACTGCACGCGGCAACCGGAACGCCGCCAGCCTGCGCCTGTCTCTAGCAAACACCCCTGCACCGAGGTACCTATGAAGATCCGCCAGCTCGTCCAGCAATGGGAACAGCACGCCACCGGCCGCCTGGCCAGTACGCCCTACCAGGTTCACCTGGATCTTGAGGCGGCTGCACGCCTGGCGGCGCTCAGCCACATGTACCCCAAGCGCCGCCCCGAAGACCTGCTCGCCGAGCTGCTGGGCGCCGCCCTGGAAGATCTCGAGGCCAGCCTGCCCTACGTGCAGGGCACTCAAGTGGTGGCCAACGACGAGGAAGGCAACCCCATCTACGAGGACATCGGGCCGACCCCGCGTTTTCTCGAACTGGCCCGTCATTACCGCCAGGAACTCGATACCGAGTAGCCGCCGAGCATGCCCTGAGCGATCAGCAGGAGTGGCGAAGTCCGCGGTTGACGGGGCCTACGCCGATTTTCTGGCGACGCGAATCCGGCAAATCGCAGTTTTTTGCTGAACGTTTCCAGCCGTCGCCAACTCACAGAACTATGCCGTTACCGACCACCGGTCGGCGGGAAAAAACTTACTCAGCCGCGCTCGCTCCTGAGTCCCGCACGGCAGGTAACCATCGTGGAAACCGACTGTTTTGCCAGGTATTTACCAACGGAGTTGCACCATGACCACTAAAACTGCCCCAAACGCTCGTACTCAACTGGCCAGCTGGAAGGTCGCTGCGCTGGCCATTGGCAGCAGCCTGCTGCTGGCTGGTTGCGCCGGTAATCCGCCCAGCGAACAAATGGCCGTAACCAAATCGGCGGTCAACGAAGCCGTGAGTTCCGGTGGCACCGAGTTCGCCGCGGTAGAGACCAAGTCCGCGCAGGACAAGCTCAAGCAGGCCGAACTGGAACTGGTCGAGAAGAATTACGAAGAAGCCAAGCGCCTGGCCGAACAGGCCGAGTGGGACGCTCGCGTAGCCACCCGCAAGACTCAGGCCGCCAAGGCTGACAAGGCGCTCAAGGATGCTCAGCAGGGCATCGAGGAACTGCGTCAGGAAGGTATGCGTGGCGCCCAGCAGATCCGTACCCAGGGTCAGCAGCAGTAACGCCCCACGACAGCTTTCGCCAATTCATAGAAGGATGAACGACCATGCGTAATCAAGTGATGATTCCTGCCCTGCTGGCGCTGAGCGTCGGCCTGGCCGCCTGTGCCTCCAAGCCCAACGTCAACCTGGAACAGGCGCGCAGCAGCTACTCCAGCCTGCAGACCAACCCTGAGTCGGTAAAAGTCGCCGCCCTGGAAACCAAGGACGCCGGTGAAGCGCTGGAGCGTGCGGAAAAAGCCTACCGCGAGAAAGAAGACGAGAAGCGCGTTGACCAGCTGTCCTACCTGGCCAACAAGCGTATCGAGCTGGCCGAGCAGACCATCGCCCTGCGTACCACCGAGCAGAACCTGGAGCAGAGCAGCGCCCAGCGTGCCCAGGCCCGCCTGGATGCCCGTGATGCGCAGATCAAGCAGCTGCAGGAGAGCATGAACGCCAAGCAGACCGAGCGCGGCACCCTGGTGACCTTCGGTGACGTGCTGTTCGACCTCGATCGTTCCGAGCTCAAGCCCGGCGGCATGCACAACATCACCAAGCTCGCCCAGTTCCTGCAGGAAAACCCGGACCGCAAGGTGATCGTCGAAGGCTACACCGACAGCACCGGCTCGGCTCAGTACAACCAGAGCCTGTCCGAGCGCCGTGCCAACTCCGTTCGCGCCGCACTGATCAAGCAGGGCGTTGGTCCGGAGCGCATCGTCGCCCAGGGTTATGGCAAGGAATACCCGGTCGCCAGCAACAGCGACTCGGCCGGCCGCGCCATGAACCGTCGTGTGGAAGTGACCATTTCCAACGACAGCAAGCCGGTCGCCCCTCGCTCGTCGATGGGCAACTAAGGCTGCGGCCTGCCTGAGCAAGCCTGCACTGCAAAGGGTGCAGGCAACCTCACAAGACAAACCCCGCTCAGGCGGGGTTTGTCGTTTCTGGCATCGGGAGGGGTTGCAGCTGCGCAGGACAGCCCGGCATGCCGGCCACTCGTAGCCCGGGCGAACAGCCCACCGGCCACAGGCGGCTCATCTGCAGAAGCTTGTCACGGCGTACTGCCTTCGGCGAGGACGCCTAAAGTCTAACGCCCCGCCCTGCCTGAGCCAGCCTGCGCCCATGGGAGTGGGGGGCTGCCTCACCAGACACCCTGGTCCAGCAGGGTTTGTCGTTTCTGGTATCAGGAAGGGTTGCAGCGCACCGCGCGCTTGGAGTCGTCGACCAGCACACCGCTAAGGCCCTTTTGCTGCAGGTCGAACAGCACCAGCACGCCGTCGATGCACTGCGCCACCTGGTCGGCGGGTTTGAGGCTGACTCGATAGTCCTCGCCGGGCACGGTCTTGAGCATGGTGAATTCGGCCAGCAGCAAGGCATCCTCCGGTTTGGCGAAATGCAGGTAGCCGTAGAAGCCGAGCACCGCCACGGTGCCGGCGATGCTGCCAATGGCGGTGAGAATCAGGGGGATGGGGTTGCGCGCTGTCATGCCGACATCTCGAGTACGAGCCGGCCGCCCACGGCAGCTCGGCGAAGTGAAGGGCGGTCGCGTGCCGCGCCGCCACTCCCGAGTTGGTGCTCAGAGAATGTTGGCGTAGTCGGCTTCGATCCGATCCAGGCTCAAATGGTTGAGGAAGTTGGAGAAGCACATCCAGGCCGACAGCGAGTTGAGGTCGCGAAACTGCTGCGGCAGGTACCTGGGCGGGCTCACCAGCCCTTCATCGACCAGTTGGCGTAGGGTACGCATATCCTCGAGCGTGGTCTTGCCGCAGAACAATAAAGGGATCTGTTCCAGCTTGCCTTTGCGCACCGCTAGCTGGATGTAGTTGTAGATCATGATGAAGCCCTTCAGGTACGACAGGTCCTTGGTGAAGGGCAAACCGTCCGGCGCCGAGCCGCGGAAGGCACGGCTGGCATTGCTGTAGCTGTCCTCCAGGCTGAAGCCCTGCTCGCGGTAGAAATCGCAGACCTGCAGAAAGTCGGCGCCCTGCTCGGCCATGTGAATGGCCCGGGTACGATTGGTCAGCTTGCGCAGGCGGCTCGGATAGGAGGCGAAGGCGATCACCTCCATGAGGATGGCCAGGCCTTCCTGGGTGACCGTCGACGAGGGCGGCCCCTTGGCCAGGAAGGTACAGATCGGCTGATTCTGGCCGTTGAGGGTGGTGGCCACGTGCACCAACCCTTCGTGCACCTCCAGCGCCTTGACGTCGCGTTCGTTGAACATCGCGTCGCTGCGGATCTTGATGTAATCGGCACCCGCCGCCGCATCGGCAAGAATGCCATCGGACTCGAACACCCGGATGGTGCTGTCGCTCTCGCCGAACACCAGATTCAGCCGGCCCTGCAGCAAGGCGACGGCGTCCTTGGCGCTCAGCGTCTTGGGCTCGTCCTTGAGGTCGCCGCGGCTGTCGATGTTGTTCAGGTAGCCGGAAAACATCAGCCCCAGATCGGCCAGGGTCGGATCACCGGCATGGAAGGCGTCGGACGCCGCACCATACAGTTCCTGGGAAATCAGCCCGAAATCCGAGGTGCCGCGCGCCTCCAGCATGCGAATCACCATGCGGTACTCGCGGCACATGCGGCGCATGATCTGCCCCACCGGGTTGAACTGACCGAGCTGGCGGGTGATGTCGCGCTCGATGTTCTGGAATTCCAGCTTCTTGGCGGCCGGGTCGAACGCCAGCGGGCGGCTGTCGTAGTAGCTGCGGTCGATGGCCGGCAGCTCGCGCCCCTTGTGCTTGAGAAACCCCTGGCGGATGGAGTCGTCCCATTTCACCGCGTCGAGTACGCGGATCGGCGTTTGCGCCTCGACGATACGGTCCGACAGCGCGCGCACCACCAGTTGGTAGCCGTCGAGTGCGGTATGGCTGTTCATGACAATCCTCTTTGCTTGGCTGACGTTTTCAAGGCGCACTGCGCTGGTAGCGCGCCACTTCGACGAACAGGTCGGAGTTGGCAGGGTCGTTGAGGTAGGCGAACACCTTGTCCAGCGAGCTGCTCACCAGCACGCCCTCACCCTGGGGCATTTCCACGTCGCTGCCTGCCAGATCGCCACTGGCGATGGCCTGCCTGATGCGCTCGACATCGAGATTGAACAGCACCAGCTCGCCCGCCTGGGTCAGCTCGAAGCCGCCGATGGCGAAGTTCGCCCCCATGCGCTTGGGCACGCCGGCAGACAGGTACCAGCGTCGCCCATGGTGGGCCACGGTAAAGCTGTAACTGCGCACGCTGGGCACATTGTCGGGGTTGTCGACGTAGGTGTCGGCCTTGTACAGGTTGGCGCCCGACCGGCTGATATCCAGATAGCGCAGCTCACCCCACTCATCCACCCGCGACCACAGACCCAGCAGCGGAATCGGCGCCGTCTCGTTCGCCGGGATCGGTTCCTTGAAGGTCACCAGGCAGCCACTCAACAGCAGAAACGACAGCATTACCCATGCGCGCCAGGCTTTCATCATGCTCTCCTCGAGACCGTTGCGGGCCGCCACCGGGCTGATAGTCCGACTCCCTGGCGCCGCGCGTCAAGCATCCGGCCGGGCGTTCATCAACAGGATAGGCGCTGATTCACGGACAATAAAAAGCCGCCCGGAGGCGGCTCGTCCAATCCTTAGAGTTCCGGGCGCATATGCGGGAACAGGATCACGTCGCGAATCGACGGCGAATTGGTCAGCAGCATCACCAGGCGGTCGATGCCGATGCCCTCGCCTGCAGTCGGCGGCATGCCGTATTCGAGGGCCCGTACGAAGTCGGCATCGAAATGCATGGCCTCGTCGTCACCGGCGTCCTTGTCGGCTACCTGCTGCAGGAAGCGCGCGGCCTGGTCTTCGGCATCGTTGAGCTCGGAGTAGGCGTTGGCGATCTCGCGGCCACCGATGAACAGCTCGAAGCGATCGGTGACGCTCGGATCGTCGTCGCTGCGACGAGCCAGCGGCGAGACCTCGAACGGGTAACGGGTGATGAAGTGCGGCTGCTCAAGCTTGTGCTCGACCAGCTCCTCGAAAATCATCACCTGCAGTTTGCCCAGGCCTTCGAAGCCGAGCACCTTGGCTCCGGCCTTCTTGGCGATGGCACGGGCCTTGTCGAGGTCCTGCAGGTCGGCGGCGCTGATCTCGGGGTTGTACTTGAGGATCGAGTCGAACACCGACAGGCGCACGAACGGCTCACCGAAGTGGAACACCTTGTCGCCGTACGGCACGTCGGTGCTGCCGAGGATGGTCTGGGCCAGCTCGCGGAACAGCTCCTCGGTCAGGTCCATGTTGTCTTCGTAGTCGGCATAGGCCTGGTAGAACTCGAGCATGGTGAACTCGGGGTTGTGCCGGGTCGAAACGCCTTCGTTACGGAAGTTGCGGTTGATCTCGAAGACTTTCTCGAAACCACCAACGACGAGCCGCTTGAGGTACAGCTCCGGCGCGATGCGCAGGAACATGGCCATGTCCAGGGCGTTGTGGTGGGTCTCGAAGGGCTTGGCCGCGGCACCTCCGGGAATGGTCTGCAGCATCGGCGTTTCCACTTCTAGGAAGTCGCGCTCGGCGAGGAAGCGGCGGATATGGGCGATCACCTGGGAACGCACGCGGAAGGTGTCGCGCACCTCTTCGTTGACGATCAGGTCGACGTAGCGCTGGCGATAGCGCTGTTCGGTGTCGGTCAGGCCGTGGTGCTTGTCCGGCAGCGGGCGCAGCGACTTGGTGAGCAGGCGCACGCTGCTCATCTCGACGTACAGGTCGCCCTTGCCGCTACGGGCCAGGGTACCTTCGGCGGCGATGATGTCGCCCATGTCCCAGGTCTTGACCTGGGCGAGGGTTTCTTCAGGCAGGGTCTTGCGATTGACGTAGACCTGGATGCGCCCGCTCATGTCCTGGATGACCATGAAGGCACCGCGGTTGAGCATGATGCGCCCGGCAACCTTGACCGGGATGGCAGCGGCTTCCAGCTCTTCCTTGGTCTTGTCCACGTACTGCTTCTGCAGATCGGCGCAGAGGTTGTCGCGGCGGAAGTCGTTGGGGAAGGCACTGCCCTGCTCACGGATGGCAGCAAGCTTTTCCTTGCGCTGGGCAATCAGCTTGTTTTCTTCCTGTTGCAGTTCCTGCTGGTCGGGCTGTTGGTCGCTCATGGTGGTCTATCTGCCTGGCGTCTAATCACTGATTCAATGGGGAAACCGCAAGGCGCCGCTACGCGAAGCAGCGGCGCCTTGCACGGGGTGCGGGATCAAAGGCCCTGTTTGAGGCTGGCTTCGAGGTAGCCGTCGAGGTCGCCGTCGAGCACCTTCTGGCAATCGCTACGCTCGACGCCGGTACGCAGATCCTTGATGCGCGAATCGTCGAGCACGTAGGAGCGGATCTGGTGACCCCAGCCGATGTCCGACTTGCTGTCTTCCAGCGCCTGGGAAGCGGCGTTGCGCTTCTGCATCTCCAGCTCGTACAACTTGGCCCGCAGCATCTTCATGGCGGTGTCCTTGTTGGCGTGCTGGGAACGTTCGTTCTGGCAGGCCACCACGGTGTTGGTCGGCACGTGGGTGATGCGCACCGCCGAGTCGGTGGTGTTGACGTGCTGACCACCGGCACCGGAGGAGCGGTAGGTGTCGACGCGCAGGTCGGCCGGGTTGATCTCGATCTCCACCTTGTCGTCGATCTCGGGCGATACGAACACCGCCGAGAACGAGGTGTGGCGACGGGCGCCGGAGTCGAACGGGCTCTTGCGCACCAGGCGGTGCACGCCGATCTCGGTGCGCAGCCAGCCAAAGGCGTACTCGCCCTTGATATGCACGGTGGCGCCCTTGATGCCGGCGACCTCACCCTCGGACAGTTCGACGATCTCGGCGCTGAAGCCGCGCTTGTCGGCCCAGCGCAGGTACATGCGCAGCAGGATGTTGGCCCAGTCCTGGGCCTCGGTACCGCCAGAGCCGGCCTGGATATCCAGGTAGCAGTTGTTGGGGTCCATCTCGTGGCTGAACATGCGGCGGAACTCGAGCTTCTCGAGGATTTCGCGCAGGCGCTCGACTTCGGCAGCGACGTCGTCGACGGCGCCCTGGTCGTTTTCTTCGACGGCCATGTCCAGCAGGTCGCGCGAATCGGCCAGGCTGCCGGTCAGGTCGTCGATGGTTTCGACGATCTGCGCCAGGGTGGCACGCTCACGGCCCAGGCTCTGGGCGTATTCCGGCTTGTTCCAGACGTTCGGGTCTTCGAGTTCGCGGTTTACTTCGACGAGACGATCATGCTTGTGATCGTAGTCAAAGATACCCCCGAATGGTCTGGGTGCGCTCGGACAGGTCCTTGATGCTGTTCAGGATCGGGTTGATTTCCATGGCTGGCGGCACTCACAGGTAAAACTTCGGAAAAGCCGCGGAGTATACGCGACTCGGGCTATTCTGGCAGCACGCCAGACGGCGATCTCCCAGCTACGGACCAGCGGCCCTTCTATACTCGAACGAGCCATCCGCCCTCGCGCCAAGGATCCCCAGTTACCATGCTTCGCACCCACAGCCTGCGCAGCCACTATGCCCTGCTCACCGTCGTGCTGGTCTGCCTGCTCAGCCTGCTGCTCGGCAGCCTGATCAGTCGCGACTCCAGCCAGCGCATCCGCAAGCAAATCGGCCGCGACCTGGCCGGCGTCTCCTACACCATGGTCGACCGCCTGGACCGCGACATGCAGGCCCGCGCCAGCATGCTGCAGGTGGTCGGCAGCCTCAGTGCCCTGCGTCAGCCCGGCAACGCCGGCGAAGTGCGCAGGCTGCTCGACGAGTTGCAGGGCAAGTTCCCGACCATCGCCTGGATCGGCTTCACCGACGCCCAGGGCCGGGTGCTGGCCTCCAGCAACGGCATACTCGAAGGCGCCAGCATCGCCCAGCGCCCGGTTTTTCTGGAAGGCAGCCAGAGTCTGTTCATCGGCGATGTGCACGAGGCCGTGCTGCTTGCCAAGCTGCTGCCCAACCCGACGGGCGAGGCGATGAAATTCGTCGATATCAGCCTGCCGGTGCATGACGACGCCGGCCGCCTGGTCGGGGTGCTTGCCTCGCACCTGTCCTGGTCATGGGCCGACGAGGTGCGCGAGGCGATCCTCAAGCCCATCGAAGATAGCCGCCAGATCGAGTTCTTCGTGGTCGGCCGTGACCGCACCGTGCTGCTCGGCCCGCGCGAGATGCTCGGCCAACGCCTGCATCTGCCGATGATGCAGAACCTGGCGGCCCAGCAAAGCGAATGGGCCGTGCAGCAATGGCCCGACGGCAAGCGCTACCTCACCGGCCTGACCGCCAGCCAGGGCTATCTCGACTACCCGGGGCTGGGCTGGATGGTCGTGGCTCGCCAGGATCTGCAGATGGCCGATGCGCCGGTGCAGGCCATGCGCCTGAGCATATTCGCCTGGGGTGTGATGCTGGCCCTGCTGTTTGCCGCCTGCGGATGGCTGCTGGCCAGCTACGTGACCCGTCCGCTGCGCACCATCGCCCGGGCGGCCGACCGCCTGGCCAATGGCGAAATCACCGTGATCCCGGAAATCGGCAGCCCCCGCGAAATCGCTCGGCTCAGCCACTCCATCCGTCACCTGGTGGAAAGCCTCACCCACCAGCACGCCGAACTCGACGCCCTGGAAAACCGCGCCCACCACGACCCGCTCACCGGCCTGCCGAACCGCGCCGCGCTGGCCCGTTTCCTGCCCCGTGCGCAACAGCGCAACCAGGGCAGCCAGGACGGTCTGGCGGTGCTCTATCTGGACCTCGATGGGTTCAAGCCGGTCAACGACCGCTACGGTCACGCAGCCGGAGATCAGGTGCTGCGCGAGGCCGCGTCACGCATGCGCGGCTGCCTGCGTGGCGGCGATCTGGTAGTGCGCCTGGGTGGCGACGAGTTTCTGATGATCCTGCAAGTAGCGGCCGATGGCGCAGCCAGCCAGGCCAGGCAGGTCGCCGAGCGAACCCTTCAGGCATTGGCAGCGGTGATTGTCTGGGAAGGCCAGCCGTTGCAGATCGGCTGCAGCGTCGGCGGCGCCCTGTGGCCGCAGGATGACGCCGATCTCGAGCAGGTGGTGGAGCTGGCCGACCAAGCCCTGTACCGCGCCAAGCAAACCGGCCGTGGTCGGGTGATGCTGCACGGCGAATCGTCAGCACCGGGAAATCACCCGGGGTAACTCAGGGCAGCGCACTGGTGTCGTTGACCAGGCCGACCTGATTGCGCCCGGCCTGCTTGGCCATGTACAGCCCCTGGTCAGCCAGACTGACCAGTTGCAGGGGCGCCTGGCCGACCCGCGGCACCAGGGTCGCGACGCCCAGGCTGGCGGTCAGCACCGAGCCGGGCTCGGGTTTGTCATGGGGAATGCCCAGCTCGGTCACCGCGCGGCGCACCTTTTCCGCCAGCAGTCGCGCGCCGCCGGCCGAGGTGCTGGGCAGCACCATGGCGAACTCCTCGCCGCCATAGCGCGCCGCCAGGTCGGTGGAGCGCCCGCAACTGCCGCGCAAGGCCGCCGCCACGCGGCGCAGGGCATCGTCGCCGGCCACGTGGCCGAACTGGTCATTGAAGCTCTTGAAGAAGTCGACGTCGATCATCAACAGCGAAAGCGGCGTCTGCTCGCGCGTCGCACGGCGCCATTCCATTTCCAGGTACTCATCGAAATGACGGCGATTGGACAGCCCGGTCAGGCCATCGGAATTCATCAGCCGCTGCAGCACCATGTTGGTTTCCAGCAATTGCTGCTGGCTTTCGCGCAGCGCCCGGTAGGCTTCGTCACGCTGCTGCAGAGCCATGTAGGACCGTGAGTGATAGCGAATGCGCGCCACCAACTCGATGGTATCGGGCAGCTTGACCAGATAATCGTTGGCGCCGGCGGCGAACGCCGAGCTCTTCACCGTGGCGTCCTCCTTGGTCGACAGCACGATGATCGGCACATCGCGCAGCGCGGGCCGGGCGCGGTATTCGCCGAGCAGGGTCAGGCCATCGACACCGGGCATCACCAGGTCCTGCAGAATCACCGTCGGGCGCAGCTGCTCGGCCACGGCGATGGCCTGGGTCGGGTCCGAACAGTAATGGAAGTCGATGCCCTGCTCCCCCAGCAGTTCTCGGCGAACCGCTTCACCGATCATTGCCTGGTCATCGACCAGCAGCACCATGACCGCGCCGTCCTTGCGTGAAGCGAGTGCTTCTGGGGAATGTTGCATGTGGGTCTCCGGACCAGATGGAAGGCGCGTCTAGGTGATTACCGTTAGTCTATCAGCCAAACAACTCGACGATACGCGGCGCGATGCGTTCCAGCGCCAGTATTTCCTTGGCAGCCTGCAGCTCGGCAGCGGCCTTGGGCATGCCGTAAACGGCACAGCTGGCCTGATCCTGGGCGATGGTGGCGAAGCCGCGATCGCGCATGTTCTTCAGGCCCTGGGCGCCATCGCGGCCCATGCCGGTGAGCAACACGCCAACCGCCTCGCCCGTCCAGTGCTCGGCCAGGCTGTCGAAGAACACGTCGATGGAGGGCCGGTAGATATGGCTGCGCGGCTCCTCGGTATAGGTCAGCGTGCCGTTGCGCATGAGGCGCATGTGGTTGTTGGTCCCTGCCAGCAGCACCACACCCGGCTGCGGCTGCTCGCCATCGCGGGCCAGGCGTACCGGCAGGACCGACTCCCCCGCCAGCCAGTCGGCCATGCCGGCGGCGAACACCTCGTCGACGTGCTGGACCAGCATCACTGCGGCCTCGAAGTCACACGGCAAATGCTTGAGCAGCGAGGCCAGCGCCGCCGGCCCGCCGGCGGAGGCACCGATGGCCACCAGCCGGCGCACTGCCGCGGCACTGGGCGCGACGGCCGAAACGCCGGGTTTGCGGCTGCCGCTCTGGCCGATCAGCCAGCCGATATTCTGGATCTTGCGCAGCAGCGCTGCCGCATCGCCACTTTGGCCGCTCAGGGCGGGCGTGTTGACCGCATCCATGGCGCCATGGCCCATGGCCTCGAATACCCGATTGACGTACTGCTCGATATCCACCGAGACGATCAGCACTGCACAGGGCGTGTGCGCCATGATCCGCCGCGTCGCCTCGACGCCGTCCATGACCGGCATCAGCAGGTCCATCAGCACCAGGTCGGGGAGGTCGGCCTGGCAGCAGGCCACGCCCTCAGCGCCATCGCCGGCCACCCAGACCACACGGTGCGCCGGCTCCTGGGCCAGCGCGCGGCGAATGGCCTCGACCGCCAGCGGCATGTCATTGACGATCCCTATCCTCATTCGTGTGGTTCCCCAACCAGATCGACCACGGCGTCGAGTAACGCCTCATCATGGAAGCTGGCCTTGGCAAGATAATAGTCGGCACCGGCATCCAGGCCACGCCGGCGATCTTCTTCGCGATCCTTGTAGGACACCACCATCACCGGCAGCGACTGCAGGCGGTTGTCACGGCGCACCAGGGTGACCAGTTCTATGCCGTCCATGCGCGGCATGTCGATATCGGTGATCAGCAGGTCGAAGTGCTCGGCGCGCAGCGCATTCCAGCCATCCATGCCATCCACCGCCACGGCCACGTCATAGCCGCGCGACAGCAGCAGCTTGCGCTCCAGCTCGCGCACCGTCAGCGAGTCATCGACCACCAGCACGCGCTTGCGCTTGCCGCCGGCCAGTTGCCGGGCGCTGCGGTCGACGCGCTCCAGGCGCCCACTGCCCAGCAGCTTGGCCACCGAGTGCAGCATGTCCTCGACATCGAGGATCAGCACCGGCGTGCCGTCGTCCAACAGGGCTCCGGCCGAGACGTCCTGCACCTTGCCCAGGCGGGCATCGAGCGGCATCACCACCAGGGTGCGCTCGCCGAGAAAGCGCTCGACCACCAGACCGAACAGGCTGTCGCGATCGCGGATCAGCACCACCGGTATGCCGTTGTCGCTGGGCTTGCCCTCCGGGCGCTGGAGAATCTGACTGGCCGCGATCAGGCCGACGTGCTGGCCTTCGCTCCAGAAATGCTGACGGCCTTCGAGCTGCACAATGTCCTCGCCCTGCAGGCGGGTCATGCGCTCGATATGCGCCAGCGGCAGGGCGTAGGCCTCGCCGCCCACCTCGACCACCAGGCTGCGCACCACCGACAGGGTCAGCGGCACTTCCAGGTGGAAGGTCGAGCCCTCACCCTGGCGCTGCTGCATGCGCACGCCACCACGCAGCTGGCGCACCATGTGCTGCACGGCATCCAGGCCGACGCCACGGCCGGACACCTCGGTCACCTGCTCGCGCATGCTGAAACCGGGCAGGAACAGAAAGGCCAGCAGCTCCTCCTCGGTCAGTTGCTCGCCGGTCTGTTCAGTGGCGAAGCCGCGGCTGATCACCGCCTGGCGCAGCTTCTCGAGATCCACACCGCCACCGTCATCGCGCAGCTCCAGCAGCAGCATGCCGGCGTGATGTCGGGCGCGGATCAGGATCTGCCCTTCGGCAGGTTTGCCCTGTGCCACACGCCGCTCCGGCATTTCGATTCCATGGTCCAGAGCGTTGCGCAGCAGGTGCGTCAGCGGAGCCTCCAGGCGCTCCAGCACGTCGCGATCGACCTGGGTGCCCTCACCTTCGACGACAAAACGCACCTGCTTGCCCAAGGTTCGCGACAGGTCGCGCAGCATGCGCTCCTGGCCGGCCAGGACATCGGCGAATGGCCGCATGCGCGAGGCCAGCGCGGCATCGTAGAGCGACTGGGCGCGCTGCCCGCCCTGCCAGCCAAAATCGTCCAGCTCGGTCATGTGCTGGGCCAGCAGTTGCTGACACTCGCCGAGCGCCTGACGGGTTTCCAGCAACATGGCCTCGGCCTGGGCATCCACCGCGCCCTTGGGCAATGCCTCGCGGGCGACGTCCAGCGCGCGGCGAGCGGTGGCCTGCAGGCGTTTCAGGCGCTGCAGGCTGTCGCCCAAGGGCTTGATGCGCTGGAATTCCACCAGGGATTTGCTGGAAATATCCAGGAGGTGATCGAGGCGCTCGGCGCTGACCCTGAGAATGCGCGCCCGCCCCTCGCTGGTCGGCTCGCTGGCCTCCGCGCGGGCAGGCGGCGCAACGACCGGCGGCTCAACAGCGGGCGGGATCACAGGCTGCTCGGGGGGCGCGACGGCCTGGGTAACGGTTACGGCCGGCTGAGCCGGTGCTGGCGCCGAGGGCGGAACCGGGAGCCCACGTGCCAGCGCGCCCAGGCGCGACACCAGCGCACCTATGCCAGGGTCGGCCGCTCCGGGCTGCGCCGGCGTTCCAAGGCCGAGCAGAATATCGGCGCCCTGCAGCAAGGCATCGATATGCTCCGGGCTGAGCAGCAGGCGGCCTTCCTGCGCTTCAACCAGGCAATCCTCCATCACGTGGGCGACCTTGACCCCGGTATCAAGGCCGACGATACGTGCCGCGCCTTTCAGCGAGTGGGCCGCGCGCATGCAGGCCTCCAGGCTGCCGGCATGCCGCGGGTCACGCTCGAGCACCAGCAGGCCGCTGTTGAGCACCTGGGTCTGCGCCTCGGCCTCGAGCTTGAACAGCTCCAGCAGCGACGCGTCGCGCATCTGATCGGGTGTCATCCAAGACTCCTGGCGATGGTCTGCTGCACGATCTGCTCGTCGAGCAGGGTCACGCTACGATCCTTCCATTGCAATACACCCGCAGCGAAACGACGGCCCACCGGCACGCTGCCGGTACCCAATTGGACGATCTGACCGACGCCGATCGCCTCGATGCCATCCACCTCGTCGACCGGGATGACCACCGGCCCATCGGCCAGATTGAAGATCAGCATGCGCGGCACCACGCGCCGCTCGCTGACCACCTGGCCCGCATCGAGGCCGAGCATTTCGGCGAGTGAAAAGCACGCCACCAGTGCGCCGCGCACGTTGGTCACGCCGATCAGCCCCACGGACCGCTGGTGCGGCAACGAATGAATCGGCGTACTGGGCGCAACCTCGCTGAGCGCCCGGGTCGGCAACGCCAGCCAGGCATCGCCGAGGCGAAACAGCAGCAGCGATCGGCGCTCGCCGCTGTCCTGCTCGACCCACTGCTCCTCGGGCTGGCTGTCGTCACGCTGCAGCGCGAAACGGTCGAGCAGGCGGGTGGCCAGCTCGGCATGCACCTCGCAGTTGCGGCAGTGGATATGCTTGACCAGGCGCTCGCAGGACTTGTCGCCCTGCACGCCGATGCGGTTCCAGCAGTCATCGATGGCGTCTCGCTCGACATCGCTCAGCGGCAGCAGACTATCGCTCATCACGGCTCACTCCACGGCCAGCCCGCTGTTGCAGACGCCTGGCTCCGGCCAGGTCGCCACGGGCGGCAAGCAGCGCCGACAGGTGCGCCAGGGCCTCGGCATGGGTCGGCGCCAGGTAAAGGGTCTTGCGGTAATAGTCCTGGGCCTCGCTGCTGCGCCCGGCCACATCGCTGAGCAGCCCCAGCCAGTAGAAGGCCTGGGCGGTCGGCCCATGGGCGGCGAGGTAACGCTCGCAGGCGGCGCGGGCTTCAGCGCTGCGCCCGGCATTGGCAAGGGTGGCAATTTCATCCAGCGCGCTATCGGCGGTCGCAGGCGCCGGCGCAGGCACCTTGGCCGGTGTGCGCCGTAGCGGTGCAGGTGCGCTGGCGGTTGCAGCGGCCACCGGCGCGGGCCGTGGCCGCGCCGAGACGCTCGGCACAGCCTGGGCCGGCGTGCTGGCCGGCCGCGCGGTCTGTCGGCGGAACACGAAGGCCAGCGGAATATTGAGCGCCTGCATGCCGGCCTGGCTGAACAGGCTGGCTTCGGCCGGGCCGATGAACAGCGCGCCGTCATCGCGCATCAGGCGCTGCAGCACCGCCGCTACCCTGTGCTGGGTGGGCCGATCGAAATAGATCAGCAGGTTGCGACAGAACACGAAATCATAGGGCGCCTCGCCGGCCAGCAGTCCAGGCGCCAGCAGGTTACCGGCTAGCAGACGCACCTTGCGCCGCACCTCGGTGTGCAACTGGAAGCCCTCGGGGCTCTCGGAAAAATGCCGGTCGCGAAAGCTCAGGTCATCGCCACGAAACGAATTGCGCCCATACAGGGCCCGCTCGGCACGCTGCAGATTGACTTCGCTGATGTCCATGGCGTCGATACGAAAGGAGTCGCCGGGCAGGCCGGCATCCAGCAGCGCCATGGCGATCGAATAAGGTTCCTCGCCGGTCGAGCATGGCAGGCTGAGAATGCGCAGTGACCGGGCGCCGCCCAGTTGCGTGCCGCGCTCCCGGGCCAGCCGGGCGAGCGCCACGAAGGATTCGGGATAGCGAAAGAACCAGGTCTCCGGCACCACCACCGCCTCGACCAGCGCCTGCTGCTCACCGGCTGAGCTGTGCAGTTTCAGCCAGTAGTCATCCTCGCCGGCGCAGGCCAGGGCGGCGATACGCTGGCGAACCGCGCGCTCGATCACCACCTGGCCGACCGACTCGGCGTCCAGGCCGATCAGGCCATGCAGCAGCTGTTCGAAGCGGGCGGTCATTGGTTGGCCTCCGGCGCCGCGTACAACAACTCGCGCACCGATTCGTCGAGCAGGTCGGCGACCCGCACCCATTGCACCAGGCCCTGGGCGGACTTGAGCACAGGGCCCAGGTAGCGTGCATCGGGCAGGCTGACGCCGCTGTCCACGAAGGCTTCGATGGGGCTGCGCAACGTATCGCTGGCCTGTTCGAGAATCAGCCCCAGCAGGCGAGCCGGCTGATCCGCCCGGGGCTGGTAATGCACCACCACCAGCCGGGTGCTGGTGCGCACCTGCGCAGGCCGGCCGAGCGCCTGGGCGGTCAGGTCGATCACCGGTACCGGTGTGCCGCGAAACACGAACAGCCCGGCCACCCAGCCGGGCGCGGCGGGAATCTGCTTGAAGCGGCGCAACGGCAGCACTTCGACCACCTCGTGAACGTCCAGGGCGTAACGGTCGCTGCCCATGCTGAACAACAGGAACAGCTGCCCCGGGCTACGCCGCCCCGGCGAAGGCCTGCCTACCTCGGCCACCGGCTCAGACCTTGAAGCGGCTGACGCCGGCGCGCAGACCGTTCGCCACCAGATTGAGGTCATCGATGGAAGCGCTGGCCTGGCGCAGCGACTCGACGGTCTGCGACGAGGCTTCGCTGAGCTGCACCAGGGCCTGGTTGATCTGCTCGGCACCGGTGGACTGCGCCTGCATGCCTTCGTTGACCATCAGCACGCGCGGTGCAAGGGCCTGCACCTGGTGGATGATCTGCGCCAGCTGCTCGCCGACCTGACCGACCTCGGCGATACCGCGGCGCACTTCTTCGGAGAAGCGGTCCATGCCCATCACCCCGGCCGACACCGCCGACTGGATCTCGCGCACCATCTGTTCGATATCGTAGGTGGCTACGGCGGTCTGGTCGGCCAGGCGGCGCACTTCGGTGGCCACCACGGCGAAGCCGCGGCCGTATTCGCCGGCCTTCTCGGCCTCGATGGCCGCATTGAGCGACAGCAGGTTGGTCTGGTCGGCGACTTTGACGATGGTGGTAACCACGTGATTGATGTTGCCGGCCTTCTCGTTGAGGATCGCCAGCTTGGCGTTGACCAGTTCGGCAGCGCTCATCACCTGGTGCATGGTGTCTTCCATGCGCGCCAGGCCCAGTTGCCCGGCGCCGGCCAGGGTCGAGGTCTGCTCGGCGGCGCCGGACACTTCGGTCATGGTGCGCACCAGGTCACGCGAGGTGGCGGCGATTTCCCGTGAAGTGGCGCCGATTTCCGTGGTGGTGGCAGCGGTTTCGGTGGCGGTGGCCTGCTGCTGCTTGGAGGTGGCGGCGATCTCGGTGACCGAGGTGGTGACCTGCACGGCGGAACGCTGCGCCTGGGCGACCAGGGTCTTGATCTCTTCGGCCATGCCGTTGAAACCGGTTTCGATGGCCCCGAACTCGTCGCGGCGGCCCAGATTCAGGCGCGCGGTCAGATCGCCACTGGCCAGGGTTTGCAGGGTATCGGCCACCTGCTGCACCGGTCGGGTGATCGCCTGCATCAGGAAATAGCCACACACGAACGCCACGACGATCGCCAGCAGCACGGAAATCGCCATGCTCAGCTCGGCGCGGTTGACCGCCGACACGATGTCACCGGCCGACGCGTAGGCCATGTCGCGGTTGAGTTCGATCATCGCGGTGAGCTGGGTGCGGCCCTCGTTCCAGGTGTCGGTGAGCGCACCGTTGAGCTCCGCCCTGGCCTCGGCCTGGCGCCCCTGCGCGTACAGGTCCAGCACTTCGGCCTGCTGCAGCAGGAACAGTTCGCGGGTCTTTTCGAAGGCCACCAGCGCGTTGCGCTCGGTGTCGTCGCGCATGGTGGCGCGGTAATCGACCAGGGACGAGTCCAGCTTGTCGCTGGCGCCCTTGACCAGCTGCTTGTCGGCATCGGTAAGGCTGTGCTGCTCACGCAAACTGACCTGGACGATGGTCTGGTGGAACATGTCCGTCCAGGCACTGCGCACCTGGGTGATATGGAACATGCCGGGCATGGCGTCGTCCAGCAGGCGGGTGGCACCGTCCTCGACCTTGAGCAGACGCTCGAAGGAGGCGGCCGCCATCAGCAACATGATGGCGATGATGACCGCAAAACTTGCCTGGATACGCTGGCGAACAGTCCAGTTCTTCACATTCAACCCCATCTGCCGATATTCCTGATCCAGCCGAAGGGCAGCGCCCGCAGCTCATGCTGCCGGACTCTAGGGGCGTTGCGGTAGCAGCGCAAGCGAGACCGGGCCTATTTACTGTAGAACAGGCGCCCCGGCTGTGAAGGATGACAGGTGAGGTGGGCTGCCGGACGGCACCGGGCCGTCGGCAGCAGGGTGCGCAGGGCCTACTGCTGCAGGTCCTGGCGAACCTGGGCCTCGAGCTCGACTTTGAGGGCGGGATCGAGCTTCAGATGGCGGGCCAGTTCGTCCAGGTAGGCGCGTTCCATGAAGTGTTCCTCGTCGACCATCAGCACGCTGGCCACGTACATTTCCGCGGCCATTTCCGGCGTGCTGGCGGCGCGCGCCACATCGGCCGGATCCAGCGGCTTGTTGAGCTCGGCGTGCAGCCAGTGCTGGGTCTCGCTGTCGCTGGCCAGCTTGCTGAACTCACCCTCGATCAACTCGCGCTCGCGCTCATCGACATGACCATCGGCCTTGGCCGCTGCCACCAGGGCCTTGAGGATGCCCTGGCTGTGCAGTTCCACCTGCGGCGCTGGCAGGCGATCGAGGGTCTGCGGCTCGCCTTTTGGCGCACCCGCCTGCTTGGCCTGCCAGTTGCCGTAGGCCTTGTAGGCGATCACCCCAAGCGCGGCCAGGCCACCGTAGATTGCCACCTTGCCTCCAACCTTGCGTACCCGCTTGTTGCCCAGCAGCATGGCCAGGGCCGCGCCGCCACCGGCGCCCTTGAGCATCGAGCCAATGCCACCGTTGTCGCCCTTGCCGGCGCTACCTGCATTGCCACCGAGCATGCCGCCCAGCGCACCACCGAGCCCGGACGAAGACTTGCCAGCGGTTTTCTGTTGCAGCAATTCCTGCCCGGACTTCAGCAGTTGGTCGAGCAAGCCACGCGTATTCATGGAGTTCTCCAATGGTTCAGGAACGGACGAATCTACTGGGAAGCCGGGCCGCCGTCGGTTACAGATTGCGTCAGAATATTGCGCGAACGACCGCGCCACACCGCTCGATAGACCATCGGGCGGTGAACAACGTTCAGCAGAGCGGTTGAGGGCGTGACGCAGCGATCAGCGCGGCGCCAGGTGCGAAATCAGCAACTGCACCGACTCCTGGCCGCGGAATTCGTTGACGTCCAGTTTGTAGGCCAGCTCGACCCAGCGCACGGTCGGGTTGGGCCACACCTCGCGGTCGACACCAAAGGCGATGCCGTCGAGCTGCAGGCTGCCGCATTCGCTCTTGAGCACCACCTTGAGGTGGCGCTCGCCGACGATACGCTGCTGCACCAGCTGGAACGCACCGTGGAACAACGGCTCGGGGAAGTGCTGGCCCCAGGGGCCGGCATTGCGCAGTTCGCGGGCCAGGGGCAGGTTGAATTCGTCGATGCTCAGCACGCCGTCGGACAGCAGGCGCCCGGTCAGATCGTCCTCGCAAAGCTGGCGACGAACTTCTTCATCGAAGGCCTTGGCGAAGGTCTCGAAATGCTCGGCCGGCAACGACAGGCCGGCAGCCATGGCGTGGCCGCCGAACTTGCTGATCAGCCCTGGATGGCGCGAGGCCACGGCGTCCAGCGCGTCACGAATATGAAAGCCCGGCACCGAGCGCGCCGAGCCCTTGAGCATGCCCTCGCCGGCATCGGCGAAGGCGATGGTCGGGCGGTGGTAGCGCTCTTTCAGGCGCGAGGCGAGGATGCCGATCACGCCCTGGTGCCAGTCGGCCTCGAACAGACAGAGGCCGAACGGCAGGTTTTCCACCGGCAAATCCTTGAGCTGGGCCAGCGCTTCACGCTGCATGCCCTGCTCGATGGCCTTGCGGTCCTGGTTGAGCTGGTCGAGCTGCACGGCCATGTCGCGGGCCAGGGCTTCGTCCTCGCAGAGCAGGCACTCGATACCCAGGCTCATGTCATCGAGGCGCCCGGCGGCATTCAGGCGCGGGCCGAGAATGAAGCCCAGGTCGGTCGAAGTGATGCGCCCATGCTGCTTGCCGGCCACTTCCAGCAGCGCACGCAGCCCGGGGCGGGCGCGCCCGGCGCGAATGCGCGCCAGGCCCTGGTGCACGAGGATGCGGTTGTTGGCGTCCAGCGGCACCACGTCGGCGACGCTGCCCAGGGCCACCAGGTCGAGCAGTTCGCCCAGGTTGGGCTCGGGGCGTTCGGCGCTGAACCAGCCCAGCTCACGCAGCCGCGCACGCAGTGCAAGCAGCACGTAGAAGATCACCCCGACGCCGGCCAGGGATTTGCTCGGGAAGTTGCAACCCGGCTGGTTGGGATTGACGATGGCGTCGGCCGCCGGCAGCTCGTGGCCCGGCAGGTGATGGTCGGTGACCAGCACCTTCAGCCCGGCCGCCTTGGCAGCCGCAACGCCTTCGATACTGGAAATACCGTTGTCGACGGTGATCAGCAATTCGGGCTCGCGGGTCAGCGCCACGGCGACGATTTCCGGGGTCAGGCCGTAGCCATACTCGAAGCGGTTGGGCACCAGATAATCGACGTGTGCGGCGCCCAGCATGCGCAGGCCGAGCAGGCCAACGGTGCTGGCGGTGGCGCCGTCGGCGTCGAAATCGCCGACGATCAGCATGCGCTGGCGTTGCCGCAGACCCTCGACTAACAGCTCGACCGCCGCCTCGATGCCCTTGAGCTGGGTGAAGGGAATCAGCCGCACCAGGCCCTTTTCCAGTTCCACTGCCGAGAGCACCCCGCGGGCCGCATAGAGGCGGGTCAACAACGGCGGCAGGTTGCCCAGGTCGGGCAGCGAAGCGGGAAGCGGGCGGGACTCGATACGCATGGACGTCGGATTCTACTCGTGCGGTTAAACGGGGGCGCGCCAGCCGGGGCAGGCGCGTTTGGATCAGTTACTCGTCGTGCGCTCGCCAGCCAGCCACTCGATGGGAATTTCGTGCTGGCCACGCTCGTCGGTAACGAACAGCTCGCCATCGCTGATCATCACGCTCCAGCTCAGCGAGCGCGGCAGATCCTGGGACAGTTCGGCCAGGGCTTCCTGGCCAAGGGCGACGACGTTGATGTTCTTCAGGCTGCGCACCGGGTCGAGGCACTTGGTCTGCCAGACGCGCAGGTTGCCGTAGGCCACTAGGCTGAATTTCTCGGTACGCCGCGAGCACCAGGTGATGCGCTCGCTGTCCGGCTGGCCGACTTCGATCCAGTGCAGCACGCGGCCGTCCAGGCTCTTTTCCCACAGCGCCGGCTCGTCGACATCCGACAGGCCGCGACCGAAGGCCAGGTTTTCCTGGTAGAACAGCGCATAGGCGATCAGCCGCGAGGCCAGACGCTCCTCGGTTTCCGAGGGATGGCGGGCCACGGTGAAACGCAGGCTTTCATAGATGCTGCGATCGATATCGGTGAGGTTGAGATCGATCTTGTAGGTCGTGGACGGCAGGGCCATGGCGCACTTCTTGGAATCTGGAAAAGTGCGCCAGTCTATCAGGCCGGCCAGGAGCGTGGGCAGAGCGCTGCCCAAAGGCGGCGCCTGCCACGCCCCGGGCGGTCAGGAATCGCTCTTCCAGTCCGGGTAACGACGCTCTGCCGGCGCCGGCGGAAAGTACTGGTACAGCCAGGTCTCGCTGAGCACTTCCTTGTTGTCGACGCGGCGCAGGTAGGCGCGCATGTTCACCGGCTCGACGCTGTCGCTGCTGGGGAACCAGTCGAACTGCGCGCGGAAGCCTTCCACCTCGGGGTAAAGGGCCAGGATGCTGAAATCCTTGGCCTCGCCATGGGAGGCCTCGACCACCACCTCGACCTGGGCCTTGGCGTCCATCTTGGCCAGCGGGCCGCCTGCGAAATCGATCGCGAAGCGCCGCGCCCACACCTTGGGCCAATGCTCGCCTGGCGCCCAGCCAAGGGTGAAGCCGCCCATGCCGGAACGGGTGCCATGCACCTGGGCCAGGGTCGGCTTGACCGGCGGCAACGCGGCCCAGTGCAGCTTGTAGCCGAAGTTCAGCGAGGTACCCGGCTCGATAGGCTGCTTGGGGTTCCAGAAGCAGACGATGTTGTCCATGGTTTCGCCGGTGGTGGGAATCTCCAGCAGGTCGATGCTGCCCTCGCCCCACTGGGTGGTCGGCTCCACCCACAGGCTCGGACGGCGGCTGTACCAGACCACGGTGTCCTGATAGGACTTGAAGTCATGGTCGAACTGCACCAGGCCGAAACCTTTCGGGTTGGTGTCGGCGAAGGCGTTGAACTGCAGTTTCTCCGGGTTGTTCAGCGGCCGGCAGACCCACTCGCCGTTGCCGCGCCACATGGACAGGCGATCGCTGTCATGGATGGCGGTGGCGATGAAATCGCACATGCGCCGCTCATGGCCGCCGCAGGAGAACATGCTGGTCATCGGCGAGATACCCAGCTGCTTGATGGTCTTGCGGGCGTTGATATGGGCGTCGATATCCATCACCACGCGGTCTTCCAGGCAGTCGATATCGAAGCGGAAGGCGCCGGTGGCGCTCGGCGAGTCGAGCAAGGCGTAAAGCACGAAGCGGGTGGCGTCCTTGTCCGGCGTCTCGAACCAGAACTCGGTGAAGTCGGGGAACTCTTCCGGGGTGTCGGTAAAGGTGTCGATCGCCAGGCCGCGGGCCGACAGGCCGTACTGGCCGGTGTTGTCCACCGCGCGGAAGTAGCTGGCACCGAGGAAGGAGACGATGTCGTACTTGGCGATGTTCGGCTGCTTGAACACCTTGAGGCCGGCGAAGCCAAGGTCGCCCTTGAGCTGCGCAACATCCACGCCGCTCTTGCCGTACTCGAACAGATCGGGGCGGAAATGCACCTCACGGGCCTGGCGGCTCTTGGGGTCGACGGCGTGCATGCGCACCGGCTGGCGAAAGCCCATGCCGACGTGGAAGAACTGCACGTCCAGCTGGCCGTCCAGTTCGTTCCACAGCGAGTGGGCCGGGTCGTACTGAATGGCGTTGAACTGCTGGGGCGTCAACTTGGCGAGAGTCTCTGGCAGCACCTCGGCGGTGCTTTTGTAAGCCCTGCCGGCCATGCTCTTGGCGCGCGCCTGCAGTTGCTTGAAATCGAATGGTTCAGCTTCGCCATCGGCGGTCTTGGCGAAACTGTGCAGGCTGAACAGGCTAGCCGGCAGGCCACTGGCGGCGGCCAGCATCATGGAGGCTTTGAGAAGGTTACGTCTATGCATGGGCGCCCCTGAATAGGTATGGAATCTAGGCACCGCCCCTGCAGGGCGATGGAAAAATACCTACAACAGATAGCCCTACCCGCCACATGGTTCCGCGCTGAAAGTGCAACCGGCGGTAAACACCGCCAGCGGCACAAGCGAAACGCTAGCGGTGCGCCTTCAGCAGGTTGCCGATGGCCTTGCGATCACGCTTGCCGTCACGCTTGTCGAGCACGTTCAGGAAGCCCAAGGAATCGAGGCCATTGAGCGTGGTCTTCGGGCTGACGATCTTGCGCTTGGGGTCAGCGCCATGGTCGAGCAGCAGCTTTACCAACACGGGCTCGTTATAGAGGATCGCGCCATTGAGGGCGGAAAGCCCCATCTGGTCCGGCTCATCGACCGGGCAGCCGGCCTCCAGCGCCTGTTTCATCTGTGCCAGCGCCATGTCCTTGCGCGCCTCGGACTCGCCGTAGGCGGCCGCCATCAGCGTCAGGGTCGGCGCCTGCATGCCGGCATTGCCAAGCACGCAGCCGCGCTCGTCCATTACCTGCAGGCCATGATCCTTTTGCAGATCATCGGCATGGGCGACGCCAGCGGCCAACAGGCACGCCGTTAGAAGTCTAAATCGCATAACGTTTCTCCAGGGTGCTATAGCCCATACCCACGCCCTTGTTGACCTTGAGCTGCACGGCAACGCGCTCCTTGAGCGCCTCGACGTGGCTGATCACGCCGATCATCTTGCCGCTGGCGTTGAGGTTGTCGAGGGCATCGAGGGCCACTTCCAGGGTCTCGCCGTCCAGGGTGCCGAAGCCTTCGTCGAGAAACAGCGAGTCAATGCGCGTCTTGTGGCTGACCAGATCGGACAGCGCCAGGGCCAGGGCCAGGCTGACCAGAAAACTCTCGCCGCCGGACAAGGTGCGCGTATCGCGCGCTACATCGCCCTGCCAGGTATCGATCACTTCCAGCTCCAGTTCGCCGAGGGATTTGCGCGCCAGCTGGTAACGGCCGTGCAGGCGCTGCAGTTGCCCGTTGGCCAGGTGCACCAGATGGCCGAGGGTCAGGCCCTGGGCGAAGCGCCGGTACTTGGCGCCGTCGGCCGAGCCGATCAGGCTGTTGAGCTGCTGCCAGCTGTCGTACTCGCCCTGCTGCCGGGCGATGGCCTCGAACAGCGCCTGCTGGTTGAGCCGGCGTTGTTCGTCGCCCTGCAACTGCCCGCGGATCTCGCCCTGGCGTTGGCCGAGCTGCTTCAGGCTCGCCTGTAGGGCCTGCAGCCTTTCATCCAGGTACGCGGCGCTGTGCTCGGTCTGTGGCTCGGCGTGCAACGTGTTCAGTTGCGCCTGGGCGGAAGCTTGCAGGGCATGGGCTTCGGTCTGGGCCTTCTCCAGGCGCTGTTTGAGCGCCTGCAGCTGTTCGCGCTGCCTGTCATCGAGCAAGGCGCCGAGAAACGCTGCCTCGTCGGCGAACGGGCTGTCGGCCAGCGCCGTCTGCCACTGCTGCGCTACCGCCTGCTCGGCCTCCCGCAACGCCGCCTGCTGGCGGGCAATGCCGTCCAGGGTGATACGCAGTTCCAGGCAACGCCGCTCGGCGCTTTGCCACCTGGCCTGAGCTGATTCGAGCTGTGCTGCAGCCTGGTCGAGCAGTTGACCGACGATGGGCTCACCGCCCGCGTCCTGCCAGCGTGCCTGCCACTGCTTCGCCTGCCTGTCGGCCTCGCTGGCCTGATGCAGCAATGCCGGCTGCTGCTGCGCCAGTGCCTGGCGCCGCTGCCCGGCCTCTTGCCAGCGCTCAGCATCGGCCTTGCGCGCCGCCAGCCAGCTGGAGCCGTCTGCGGGTAAAGGATGGCCAAAGGCGGCAAGTTGCGCCGTCAGCTCGGCCTCGATCTGCCCGTGATGCTCACGCTGCGCCACTAGCTGTTCGTCCAGCGCCTGCTGCGCCGCCAGGCCACGGTCGCGATCACGTTCGACGGCGCCCAGTTGCTGCTGGGCCGCCGCGTGTTTCTGGCTGCTGATGGTGGCGTCCTGGCGTGCGCGTTCGAGTTCCTGCTTGAGGTTGTCGAGCTGCTTCAAGGTCGCGTCGACCTCGACGCGCTCGGCAATTTGCCGGGTCTGCGCGGCGGCGAGCGCCGACTCGTCATCGGGTAATGGCTCCAGCACCTCGCCCTGGCGTTGCCAGGCAGCGGCAAGCGCGTCGAGCTGGCGCTGCAGGTCCTGCTCCTGTTCACGGCTCTGCGCCACCTGGCTCTCCAGCGCAGCGACCTGGTTGCCCAGGTTCTGGCCCTGCTCGGTCAAGGCATCGAGGGTCTGCCGCGCGTCATCGCGCTCGCGCTGCGTGGCCGATACGTCCAGTGCCTGATAGGCAGCGATGGCCGGATGTTCGGTGGAGCCGCACAGCGGGCACGGCTCACTGGCCTGTAGCTGCGCCCGATAGGCCTCCAGCGCCTGAATACGTTGCTCCTGCTCGAGCAGTTTGTCCTGATCGCTCAGCCGCTGTTTCACCTCACGGTAGCGCTCGCGCAGGGCCGTACGCTGCGCTTCGCGCTCGCCCAGGCCTTGCAGCTGCTTGGCGAGGTTGGTGGTGACGCGCTGTAGGTGCTGGGTGAGTTGCGCGCGCCGCTCGGCCAGCTGCGCCAGTTGCTCCAGCGCACTGCCGCGGGCATGCACCTGCTGCCAGTGAGTGCGCCAGTCGCTTTCGCTGCGCCCAGCCAGTGCGGTTTGCCAGCGCCCCTGTACCTCAGTGACCCGTTGCTCGGCATCTGCCTTGGCCTGACTCACGGCCTGCAGCGATTGCGCGAGGTGGTTCAGGTCGAGTTCAAGCTGTTGGAGCTGATCGGCGCCCGCCTGCTGCCTGGCCTGTAAACCGGCGATTACCTGTTTCGCCTGGTCGCGGACATCAAAGGCGCGCTGCCAGCCGCTGAGCTCGGCGCTCAGGCGCTCATGGTCAGCCGAGGCCTGCAACTGCGCATCAAGGGCGCGACACTCCTCCTCCAGACGCTGCAGGGTCTGGTTCTCCTCCAGGGAGACTGCCGCGCTGGCCTTGGCGGCCTGGTGCAGATTGTCGCGTAGCCGCGCTTCGGCCTCGGCGAGCTGAGCTTGCAGGGAACGCTGTTCCTCTTCACTGGCAGCCAGCGCGCGAACGGCCTCACGACGGGCCTGATAAGCCGGTTGCAAGCGCTGCGCAGGCTGGCTGTCATGCAAGCGCATCAGTTCGCCGGAGGCATCCTGCTCGGCCTGGGTGGCCGCCTCGACCTGAGCAGCCGCTGCGGTAACCTGCGCTTCGGCCCGCGCCAGGTCGGTCAGCCACTGGCGCTGTCGACCGGCCTCGACGAAGGCGGCTTGCGTCGCACCCTCCTCTACCGCCAACTGCGTCGCCTCGTCGGCGAGCGCCTGGCGTTGCTCGTCAGTCAGCAGCTCGACGCCCTCGGCGCGGGCGCGCAATTGATCCAGCGTGCTTTTCACTTCACGGGTCTGCTCGAACACCCGCTGGGAAATCTGCCCGTAGATATCGGTGCCGGTCAGCTCTTCGAGCAGCTCGGCACGCTGGTTGGCGGAGGCTTCGAGGAAGGCCGCGAAGCCGCCTTGGGCCAGCAGCATCGACTTGGTGAAGCGGCCGAAATCCAGACCGGTGAGGCGCTCCACCTCTTTGGGCTTTTCGCTGAGCTTGTCGGTGATGATCTCGCCGTCCAGCCGCGCCAGCTCGGCCTTGGCGCCCTGCAACGCGCCATCGGCCTTGTCCCGCGCCCGGCGTTGGCTCCAGAAGGCGCGATAGCCCTGCCCCTTCACCTCGAACTCGACCTCGGCCAGGCACTCGGCGGTATGCCGGGTCATCAGCTCGTTCTCGCCGCCGACCTTGTCCATGCGCGGGGTGCGGTGATACAGCGCCAGGCAGATGGCATCGAGCAGCGTGGTCTTGCCCGCCCCGGTCGGCCCGGTGATGGCGAACAGGCCATTGCTGGCGAAGGGCTCGGCGGTGAAATCGATCTTCCACTCGCCCTTCAGCGAGTTGAGGTTCTTCAGGCGCAGGCTGAGGATTTTCATGGAGACGGGCTAGGCTCGATACGGTAGCAGGCGACTATTGTGGCATTGTCGCCGGTGGTCGGGGCCTTCCTGCCGACGCCCGAGCATTGACGCGCGTGGTAACAAAAACCTCCTGTTACATTCCCAGCACGCGAGTAACGTGTGAAACCCGCTTATCAGGAGAGATTCGCCATGACCCGTCCCGTTCATCTTTTGCTCGGTGGTATCGCACTCGGTCTCGCCAGCCTCGCCGCCCAGGCGGCGGATGCCCTGCCCCAGGCACAGTGGCCATTCACGGCCGAGCCACGTGCTACCCTCGACGAGCCCTGGGCCATGACCTTTCTGCCCGACGGCACGCTGCTGGTCACGGAGAAGCGCGGCGTACTCAAGCATGTCGATCCGAAGAGCGGTAAAGCCAGCGATATCGCCGGCGTGCCGGAAGTCGCCTACGGCGGCCAGGGCGGTTTTGGCGACGTGATCCTGCACCCGGACTTCGCCAACAATCACTACGTGTATATCAGCTATGCCGAAGCCGGTGAGGGCGATACCCGCGGCGCCGCAGTGGCACGCGCCAAGCTGCAGCTCAACGAAGATGGCGGTGGCGCCCTGACCGAGCTGAGCGTGATCTGGCAGCAGACGCCGAAAGTCAGCGGCAGCGGCCACTATGGTCATCGCCTGGCCTTCGGCCCGGACGGCAAGCTGTGGATCACCTCCAGCGAGCGGCAGAAATTCACCCCGGCGCAAGATATGAAAGCCAACCTTGGCAAGCTGGTTCGGCTCAACGATGACGGTAGCCTGCCGGGCGACAACCCGTTCGCCGACCAGAGCGGCGTAGCCGCGCAGGTGTGGTCGCTGGGCCATCGCAACATGCTCGGCATCGCCTTCGACGCCAGCGACAAGCTCTGGGTGCACGAGATGGGCCCGGCCGGCGGCGACGAGTTGAACCTGATCAAGCGTGGCGAAAACTACGGCTACCCGGTGGTTTCCAACGGCGATCACTACGACGGCAAGCCGATCCCCGATCATGACACTCGCCCGGAATTCGCGGCACCGAAGATCACCTGGACCCCGGTCATCTCGCCGGCCGGCTTCGTCATCTACCAGGGTGAGCGCTTCCCGGGCTGGGACGGCGCCGGGCTGATCGGCGGGCTGTCGTCCCAGGCGCTGGTACGCGTGGCCTTCGACGGCGACAACGCCCGCGAAGCCGAGCGTTACGACATGGGCGCGCGCATCCGTGAAGTCGAACAAGGCCCGGATGGCACCATCTGGCTGTTGGAGGATGGCAGCGGTGGGCGGCTGCTGGAGTTGCAGCCCAAATAATCGGGTTCCCGAGTATCGCCTCGCTCGACCCGAGCGACGTGCAGGCCATAAAAAAACCGCAGCCTGGCTGCGGTTTTTTTATGCCCGAAATTCGTCTCAGTAAACGAACGTCAGCAGCACGTTGAACACCAACGCCGCCACGAAACCTATGGGCGCGGCCTTGAACAGCAACTGTGGGAACAGCGCGGTGCGGCTCTGCTCCGAGGTGCAGGAGCCGAGGATCAAACTGCCGCCGGAGGCGAACGGCGAGATCGAAGTGGCTTGGGCACCGACCACGATGGCGATGAAGATCACCATCGGCTCGATACCCATGGTCGCGGCGATCGGCGGCACGATGGGGAAAAGCGCCGGCGTCACCACGCCCAGGGTACTCGCGAAAATCGACATGATCGCGGCGATGATGCCGAACACCAACGGCACCAGAACCGGCGGGATGGTGCTGCCGATCCACGAGGCGAGGATGTCGATGGTGCCGGCCTTGATCGCCACCGAGATGAGCATGCCCACGCCGCAGATCATGATCAGCGTGCTCCACGGTACCGAGGCCATGGCCTTGCGCTCGTCACCCAGCTTGAGCAGCAGGGCGATCACCGAGAACAGGCTGGCGATCAGGCCGATGTCCATCTTCGAATTGATGAAGGTGACGGTGGCGTTGTCCGGCAGGGCGATATGGGCGATGGGCGCGGCGAGCACCATGGCCATCATCGCCAGGGTCAGCCACAGGGTGATGCGCTGCTCGCGGTTCAGCGGCGATGGCGGCGTGGCCACAAAGGACGAATTCTTCATCGACTTGCCGTGCCCAGTGAGGAACACGAAGGCACTGATCACCACCAGCGGAATCACCAGGGTGCTGAGGAAGATGCCGAAGGCGTTGATGAAGGCATCGTTCTCGGAGATGCCCGCGCCGGTCATCAGACCGCGAAAGATGATGCCGCTCTGGCTGGACACGAAGTTGGCACCGGTCAGCGCCCCGTAGTTCACCGCCATGCCGCCGAGGATCAGGCTCATGCCGGTGCGCTCGCAGAGCAGCAGGGTGATCGGTGCCATGAACGCCAGCACCGTGTAGTAACCCGCGCCCATGGCGGCGATCGCCCCGGCGGTGGCGAACACCGCGAAAGGCAGCAGCTGCGGAAAGGCTCGGCAGGTGTAGATCAGGTGTTCGGCGAGTTTCTCCAGGGTGCCGTTGACCGTGGCGAAGCTGTAGAACAGGCATACCGAGAAGATGATGAAGAAAATCTTCAGCGGCCACATGTTGATGATGTCGGACGGGCTCAGGCCCATGCCGAAACAGCCGATCAGGTAGGCAAAGGCAATGGCGAACAGGCCGATATTGATCTTGGTCTTGTAACCGAGGGCCACGGAGATAACGATCGCCGCGACGACGAGCAGGCTCATCATGATGAAGGCTTCCTGTGTATGCGGGCGATCAGCGGGTGAAGCCGAACAGACGGCCGGGGTTGGCAACCAGCACCTGGGCGCGTTCGGCCGGCTCCAGCAGCGCCTCGATCATCGCCAATTGCTCGGCATAGTGTGTCCGATCTTCGAACTGGGTGTTGGGCCAATCGCTGCCCCACAGGAAGCGCTCGAGCCCGCCAGCCGCCTCACGTACCTGCGCCAGCACCCGAGTCGCCTGGGGCAGATCGGACTGGCTGCGGTAGGCCGCCGACAGCTTCAGCCACACCCGTGAATCGCCGAGCAGCGCCAGGAATGCCCGGTGATTGGCGTTCTGCGCATCGATACCGCCGGTTGGCAGGCCGAAATGGTCGATCACCACATTCACGCCAGTGGCGAGGATGGCCGGCACGATCTGCGCCAGGTCATCGATGCCGCGCTGGATTTCCACCTGCCAGCCACGAAGCGCCAGGCGCTCGAACAGCGAGGTCCAGCCGGGGCCGGTGTAATCCTGCAGCGCCTTGCCGATCAGGTTCAGGCGGATGCCAACCACCCCGGCTGCCGCGAGCGCGTCCAGCTGCGCGTCGTCGATGTCGTCATCGACCACTGCCACGCCGCGCAGGCGCTCGGGGAAACGGCGCAGCACCTCGACCATGAAGCTGTTGTCGGTGCCCAGAAAGCTCGGCTGGATCAGCACGCCATGGGACAAACCATGGTGGTCAAGATGGCCAAGGTACTGCTCCACCAGCGCATTGTAAGCGGGGCTGTAGCGACGGTTGGCGACCATCGGCAGATCCTGGCGAAAGATATGCGCGTGGGTGTCGATGCCGGTGATGGCAGGGCGGGAGGTGCTCATTGAGGCGTTACCTGATCGATTGTTATGGAGACCGGCATCGGTGCCAGCCGCTGTTATCACGACATGCAGTCATATATATGAATAGTTGACCATATATTCAGGTCAAGCATTCTGTCAATCAATCAGCCAGTGGTAGAGTGGCGCCAGCCTGTTGCAACCGGACACAAAGACGCGATGACTCTCGGATACGACGAACGCCTGCCGCTCTACCAACGCCTACGCGAGGAAATGCTGGCCAAGATCGCCGCTGGCGAGTGGTCACCCGGCGCACCGATTCCCACCGAAGCGGAGCTGACCAAGCTTTACGGCGTGGCCATCGGCACGGTGCGCAAGGCGGTGGATACGCTGGTCAACGAGGGGCTGCTGCTGCGCAGCCAGGGTCGCGGTACCTTCGTGCGGCGGCCGAATTTCGATGCCTCGCTAGCGCGCTTCTTTCGCCAGGTGGATGCCAGCGGGGGCCGGGAAATCCCCACCAGCCGGATTCTCTCCAAGGCGCTGCAAAAGCCCTCCAGGGAAATCGCCAAGGCGCTTGCCCTGAAAGCCGGTGAGCAGGTGCTGCGCATGGAGCGCCTGCGGGTCATCGAAGCGCGCACGCTGTTCCACGAGGAAATCTGGCTGCCCGCCTCGCGCTTCATCGTGCTGCTGGATATCGACTCGGATACCTTTGGCGACCTGCTCTACCCGTTCTACGAGAAGCAATGCGGCCAGTGCATTGCCTCGGCCCGGGAAACCCTCACGGTTGGCTGTGCCGACGCCGAAATGGCCGGCACTCTGGCCATCGGCGAGGGCGACCCCATCGTAGTGATCGAACGCACCGCCCTGGGCTACGACCGCAGCCCGCTGGAGTACCGCCTGTCGCGCGCCGCGGCAGCCAACTTCCGGTACCAGATCGATATCTGCTGAGGTGCCCCGCCGTGCCCCTCGCGGCGCTGCCCACCTCGTGGCCCGCTCTCTTGCGACACGCAGCCGGCTGCACTGGCGCAGCCGGTAAATGGCTGTCAGATAATCGTAAAGTTTCTTGAAACTGGGGCTTTCAGCCATGCAGGAGGCAAAAAGCAGCGAGCCTGCATCTTTTCGATTTACGCCGCGCCATTGAAGTGCTATCAGAGTTAAAAGACGCCGCCGGTTCGCGCCGGCTGCCATTACAAGAACAACAAAATCAGGAATGCCGCCATGAACAGCTTGCGTCGCTTGCCGATCAACCGTCGTCTGTGGCTCATCATCGCCATGCCGGTGCTGATGCTGGTGCTGCTCGGTGCCTACATGCTCCACCAGATCAGCGTTGGCCTGTACGCCGGCAAGGCCGAGAAGACCCAGCACGTGGTGCAGACGGCCGTGGGCCTGCTCAAGTACTACCAGGGCCTGGAGGCAAGCGGCACGTTGAGCCGCGAGCAGGCGCAGAAGCAGGCGATCGAGGTGATTCGCGGCCTGCGCTACGGCGGCCAGGAGTACTTCTGGATCAACGACCAGACGCCGACCATGATCATGCACCCGACCAATGCCAAGCTTGAAGGCCAGAACCTCTCCGCCCTCAAGGACCCGGACGGCAAGGCACTGTTCAACGACATGGTAACCATCACCAGAAGCCAGGGCGCCGGTCCGGTTGATTACCGCTGGCCCAAGCCGGGCGCCAGCGAGCCGGTGCCGAAGATTTCCTATGTGGAGCTGTTCCAGCCCTGGGGCTGGATCATCGGCTCGGGCGTCTACGTCGACGACGTGCAGGCCGAATTCAAATCACAGGCGCTGAAGGCACTGGGCATCAGCATCCCGGCCACCCTGCTGCTGATCGTCCTGGTGGTGATGATTTCGCGCAGCATCGCCGTGCCCTTGCAGCAGGCGGTCGCGGCCATGGCCAATATCGCCAGTGGTGAGGGCGACCTGACCCATCAGCTCGATGACCAGGGCCGTGACGAGCTGGCCGCCCTGGCCGGCCATTTCAACGCCTTCACCGGCAAGATGCGCCAGGTGATCCGCCAGTTGCTCGACTCCGCCGGCTCGCTCGACCAGGCCGCACGCTCGCTGGGCGACATTTCCAGCGCGGCGCAGCAGCACAGCCAGCAGCAGGCCCAGCAGATGGAGCTGGTCGCCACCGCGGTCAACCAGGTGACCTACGGCGTGCAGGACGTGGCCAAGAATGCCGAGCACGCCTCCAGCGAAGTGCATACCGCCGAAGAGCAGGCGCGCCAGGGCCAGCTCAATATCGACGCCAGCCTGACGCAGATCGACCAGCTGTCCGCCACCATCGACAAGGCCGTGACGGTGATCGAATCACTGGCCAGCGAAAGCACGCAGATCGGCGGGGTGCTGGAGGTGATCCGCTCGATTGCCGAGCAGACCAACCTGCTGGCGCTCAACGCCGCCATCGAGGCCGCCCGGGCAGGCGAGCAGGGCCGCGGCTTTGCCGTGGTCGCCGACGAAGTGCGCCTGCTGGCCCAGCGCACGCAGAAATCCACGGCCGAGATCCAGGGCATGATCGAGCGCTTGCAGGGCAACTCCCAGGCCGCGGTGAAGGCCATCGGCGACAGCAGCCAGGCCTCGCGCCTGACCGTCGAGCAGGCCAGCCAGGCCGGGGAAAGCCTGGCGCAGATAGCCCAGTCGCTGCGCAACCTGACCGGCCTCAATGCCTCGATCGCCAGCGCTACGCTGCAGCAGTCCCATGTGGTCGACGACATCAACCAGAACGTCACCCAGACCGCTGCGCTGGCCCACAACACCGCCGAGTCGGCCGACCAGTCGAGCGCTGCCAGTCAGCACCTAAAGCAACTGGCCGAACAACTCGGCCGCCTGCTGGGCCAGTTCCGCATCTGAGAGGCATGCCCGGCCTGAATGCGCCCACCCCGCACGCGTTCCGGCCGGGAGCCCACAGCCTCGCCCCACACGCTTGCACACGCCGGGCAACGGGCCATAGAGGCCCGCTATAACATCAATTAGCCAGCACAAAACACTTGCTTTGCGCCATGGAAGGATTAGCCTCAGCGCTCCCCGGCCCACTCTTCCTGCAAGCGCGCTGATCGGTTTTATCGAGCCGGCTTTCTCTCTTCCATAGGTACACCCAAGATGTCGCAACCCCTAACGATCGCCCAGCGCCTGGCCATGGGTTTCGGCCTGGTGCTGTCACTGATGATTCTGGTCGCCCTGGTCGGTATCCAGCGCGTGCAGGTGATCGACAGCAGCCTCAGCGAAGTCAACGAAGGCGCCAGCCTCAAGCAACGCTATGCGATCAACTTTCGCGGCAGCGTGCACGACCGTGCGATCGCCATCCGTGACCTGGTCCTGGCCCGCGAGCCCGCCGCGCTGAACGATCAGTTGCAGAACATCGAGCGCCTCGATGCCTTCTACCAGCAATCGGCTGCGCCGCTCGACAAGCTGGTCGCCGCCAACGGCGCGAGCGCCGAGGAACAACGTCAGCTCGACCAGATCAAGGCCATCGAGCGCACGGCCCGCGACTTGACCCAGCGGCTGATCAACCAGCGCCAGAGCGGCGATATCGAGGGCGCCCAGGCGCTGCTCTCGCGTGAAGTGGCAGTTGCCTACCTGGACTGGCTCAAGCACATCAACGCCTTTATCGACCTGCAGGAAAAGGACATCATCAGCAGCCTCGATGGCGTGCGTAAGACCGCGGGCAGCTTCGGCCTGCTGATCGTGGCCGTCACCAGCGTGGCGATCCTGCTCAGCGTGTTCGTCTCGTTGCTGATCATCCGCCGCCTGCGCTCGACCCTCGGCGCCGAGCCCCACCAGGTCGCCGAGGTCATCCAGCGCCTGGCCGGCGGTGCCCTCGATCAGCGCATCGAGACCCGCTACCCGAACAGCGTGATGGGCGCGGTCAAGGACATGAGCGCACGCCTTGGCGACACCATCGCCCAGGTACGCAGCGCCGCCAGCGAGCTGAACCTCTCCGCCGACCAGCTGCGCGCCACGTCGGCCAGCAACAACCGCCAGTTGCAGGCGCAGTCCGAAGAAGCCGAGCAGATGGCCGCGGCCATCAACCAGATGGCGGCTACGGTCAACGAAGTGGCCGGCTACGCCGACACCGCAGCGTCGGCCACTCGCAACGCCGATGGTGAAGTGGAAACCGGCAGCCAGCTGGTGACCCAGGGCGGCCAGGCGATCCAGGAGCTGGCCAAGGTGCTCGACTCGGCAGCCGAGCGGGTTGAGCAACTGGCTCGCGACAGCAGCAACATCGAGACCATCATCGCGGTGATCACCTCGATTGCCGACCAGACCAACCTGCTGGCCCTCAACGCCGCCATCGAGGCCGCCCGGGCCGGTGAGCATGGCCGTGGCTTCGCCGTGGTGGCCGACGAGGTGCGCTCCCTGGCCAACCGCACGCAGACCTCGACCCGGGAAATCAGCGGCATGATCGAACAGCTGCAGGCGGGCGCCAGCGGTGCCGCGCAGATCATGCAGACCAGCAGTCAGATGGCCCGCAAGACGGTCGAGCAGACCACCGAGACCGAGCAGGCACTGGGCCGCATTCGCCAGGAAGTCGGCGCGATCAAGGACATGAACGCGCAGATCGCCAGCGCCGCTCAGCAGCAGAGCCTGGTGGCCGAGGACGTCAACCAGAACATCAGCCGCATTCACGCCAGTACGGTGGAAACCACGGCGGGCTCCACCCAGGTGTCCGCGGCCAGCGAAGAACTGTCGTCCCTGGCACGCCGGCTGATCGAGCGGGTGAGTTTCTTCAGGGTCTGAGAGCCTGCTCATGACCTTTATGAGCGTAAAGCGGCAGCTGCAAGGCAGAAGCGGACATTCGCGTAACTTGTGGGAGGGGCTTTAGCCCCGAGTTTCTACAACTGATCGTTCCACACATTGTGCGTGAGCTGTGGTTTGCCAGAGTTATCGCATTGTTCTTAAGTTCGGTTCCGCTCTGTCGAGCGGGTTTCTTTTGGCATCGCCCGGATGGCCGGCCCCGCCAAAAGAAACCAAAAGGTCTAGCCCCGGCATACGGCCCCGGCTTCGCCGGGGTTCCCTCGCTACATCGTTGCTCCGAGGGCCCGACCTAGGCGGCCCCCCACGAAGGGCCATCCATGGCCCATCGCGGCTCTCGCGACATCCATGTCGCTGAAGGCTGCCCGCCCGGCCCTCTCCGCAACGATTGCGCTCGGCCTTCTGAAGGGGCGAATTGGTGTCGCCTGCTAGTTTTGTAGCGTGAGGAACATCAAAAGCGAAAGCGCCCGAACGGCCGCTTCCGCCTTTTAGCTGCCAATAGACGAACCTGGGCTGAAAGGTCATAAACAGGCCTGAGTCAGGCCGAGTCTTCGCGCAGCTCAGCCAGCACCTTGCCGTAAAGCCCATGCAGGCGTCGGGTCTGCTCGGGCTCCAGGGTTTCGCTGGCCAGGCGCTGTTCGAACACCTGCTCAGGCGTCAGCTCGTCGAGCATGCCCTGCTCGCCCTGCAGGCTAGCGACCGCGGTACCACGGGCGCGGCGAATGCGCAGCACTTCCACCGGCAGGCCTTCGCACAGCGCGGCGATGCGCACCGGCAAATCGCTCAGGTAATCGTCCAGCTCGACCTGCACCTCCAGCCACACCGGGCGCTCGGCGCTGCCCTCGCGGGCCGCCTCGGCCAGCGCTGCCGGCAGGGTCTGCAACGAGCCGCGCAGCGACTGCAGGGCCTGGAAGCGGGGCACCGGCAAGGCGCGCACCTCGCTCAGGCCACCCTCGTTCAGGTCGACCAGCAGTACTTCCTTCTGCTGCCGCGCTTCGTCGAAGCTCAGCGGGATCGGCGAGCCGCTGTAGCGAATATGCTCCAGGCCCCCGACCTTCTGCGGCCGGTGGATATGCCCCAGGGCGATGTAATCGACGGCTGGGAAGGACGAGGTCGGGAAGGCCTCCAGCGCGCCAACGTAGATCTCGCGCACCGACTCACTGGCGCTGGCGCCGACGGTGGTCAAGTGGCCGGTGGCGATGATCGGCAGGGCCGCACCAAGCTCGCTACGGCGGGCCAGGGCCATCTCGTACAACGCCTGGTAATGGCCGTGTATGGCCTGTTGCAACGACAGCTGCTTGTCCGCGGCGCTCTGCCCCGCTTCGCTGCGCAGTACATCGCGCGGGCGAATGAAAGGTATGGCGCAGAGCAGCGCCGCCGGCTGGCCATCGGCGCCACCGAGCACCAAGAGCTGCTCATCCAGCTGCGCACCGACGCCGGGAATCACCCGGGTACCCAATTGCGCCAGCAAGGTGCGGCTCTCGCCAAGCATGGCCACCGAGTCATGGTTGCCACCAAGCACCACCAGTTGGCAGCCGGTATCGCGCAGGGCCACCACGAAGTGGTTGTACTGCTCACGGGCATAGCTGGGTGGCGAACCGGTATCGAAGACATCCCCGGCGACCAGCACCGCCTGCACGGCGTGCTCGCGCACCTGCTCGATCAGCCAGACGCAGAACGCCTGGTGCTCGGCCTGGCGCGTCTTGCCCATGAAGTGCTGGCCCAGGTGCCAGTCGGAGGTGTGCAGAAGGCGCATGCCGGGCCGCTCCCGTGGGTAAAAATCCGGCCACCATGCCTTTTCGAGGCCGCCAAGGCAATGCCTTCACATCAGGTAACACACCCCGCAGGCGGCGCCGCTTCTGGCCTGCAGGGCCAATTTTCGGGCTATCGACAGGCAGGCCCCGGAGCACAGGTCGAACCCTGGCGCAGAGGCCCCGGTCGGAAAATCGTCCCCTTCCCGAGCCGACTTCGCTGAGAGGTATCCATCGATGACCACCGCAGCCATTCGTCCCTTCTCGTTGTGCGCCTCGGCGCTGGCCCTGTTCGGCCTGCTGCAGGGCAGCGCCCAGGCCCAGACCATAACCCTCGACGTGCCCTATGTGCCGACACCGCAACCGGTGGTGGCGCGCATGCTGGAGATGGCCGATGTCGGCCCCGACGACTACGTGATCGACCTCGGCTCGGGCGATGGCCGTATCGCCATCTCCGCCGTCAAGGACCGCGGCGCCAAAGCCGCCTACGGTATCGACCTCAACCCGCTGCGTGTCGAAGAAGCCGAGGCCAATGCCCGGCAGGCCGGCGTCGCCGGCAAGGTGGTGTTCGAGCAGGGCGACCTGTTCGAGAAGGACATCGCCGACGCCAACGTGCTGACCATGTACCTGCTCAACACCGTCAACATGCGTCTGCGCCCGGTGATCCTGGAGACGCTCAAGCCCGGCACCCGCGTGGTGTCCCACGCGTTCAGCATGGGGGACTGGGAGCCGGATCGCAGCGATATCGTCGAAGGCGCGCGCATCTATCTGTGGGTGGTGCCGGCGAAGATTGCCGGTAGTTGGATGATCGAACGCGAGGGCGAGCGTTTCCATGTCGACCTCGAGCAGCGCTTCCAGGAAATCAGCGGCACCACCGAGCACCAGGAGCGCCTGCGCGGGCGCCTGCAGGGTACCGAGCTGCGCTTCGAGGTCGACGGCCAGCTGTACGTCGGCCAGGTCGAGGGTGATCGCATCGAACCGATTTCTGCCGAAGGCGCGGTGACCGACTGGCGCGCACGACGGAGCTAAGCCATGAGCGCACGGGAAGCGACACGACAACCCGGCCTGTCGGTGATCGACGGCGTCGCCATGCTGGTCGGCGTGGTGATCGGCGTCGGCATCTTCGGCTTCCCGCCCCTGGTGGCCGAGTATGCCGACAACGCCTTCGTGTATATCGGCCTGTGGCTGGCCGGTGGCCTGGTGATGCTGGTCGGCGCGCTGTGCTATGCCGAACTGGGCGCGGGCTACCCGGATCGCGGTGGCGAATACCATTACCTCAACCTGGCCTGGGGCCGGCAGGTCAGCCTGCTGTTCGCCTGGGCCAGGGGCACGGTGATCCAGACCGGGGCGATTGCCGTGGTGGCGTTCATCTACGGCGACTATGCCCAGCGCCTGCTACCCCTGGGCGATTACGGCAGCGCCTGGCATGCCACCCTGGTGGTGCTGGCGCTGACCGCCCTGAACATCCTTGGCACCCATGAATCCAAGCGCCTGCAGGTGCTGTTCACCGGCATCACCCTTCTGGCGCTGGTCGCGGTGTTTGTCGCCGGCCTGTTGCTGGCCGAACCGGTTGCCGACGCGGCACCTGCCGCGGCCGATACCGGCGGCAACCTGGCCGGCATGCTCGGCATGGGCATGGTGTTCGTGCTGCTCACCTATGGCGGCTGGAACGAAGCGGCGTACCTGTCCGGTGAGCTGCGCAACCCGGGCCGCAACATGAGCCGCGTGCTGCTGCTCGGTACCCTGGTGGTGACCGGCGTATACCTGCTGGCCAATCTGGTGTTTCTCAACATCTTCGGGCTGGAGGGCCTGCGTCAGTCCAGCGCCATCGGCGCCGACCTGATGACCATCGTCGGCGGTCCCTGGGGTGGTGTGCTGCTCAGCGCCCTGATCTGCATCACCGCGGTCAGTACCCTGAACGCCACCATACTCACCGGCTCGCGGGTCTATTACGCGCTGGGCCGCGACGTGCCACAGCTGTCGATGCTCGGCGCCTGGAACGATCGCGCGGCCACGCCAGTGCGCGCGCTCGTGGTGCAGTGCCTGATCACCCTACCGCTGCTGCTGTTCGGCGCCCTGAGCGAAAACGGCGTGCAGAGCATGGTCGCCTACACCGCACCGGTGTTCTGGCTGTTCATGTTTCTGACCGCCCTGTCGCTGCTGCGCCTGCGCCGCCTGCATCCCGATCGTACACGGCCGTTCAGCGTGCCGCTGTACCCGCTGCTGCCGCTGATGTTCGCTGCCAGCTGCCTCGGCCTGTTCTGCTCGAGCGCCCTGTATGCGGGGGCTGGCGCCCTGCTTGGCCTGGCGACCCTGGCTGCCGGGCTGCCGCTATTGCTGCTGCAGCGACCGGCCGAAACCGTGGCGAGCGGTTCGAACTGAACGGGTTTCTGTGTTACACAGGCCCTCCCCGCCTTACAGGAGACTGCCTGCCATGCCGCCGAAACCGCCCATCGAACTGCTGATCTGCGACTGCGACGGCGTCTTGATCGACAGCGAGATCATCGCCGAGCGCCATCTGCATGCTGCCATGGCCGAACACTACCCGGCCCACGAGCTGGAGGTGGTACTGGCCGGCACCTTTGGTTTGCAGACCCGCGACATCATGGCCCGCGCTGAAGCGCATTTCGGCAAGCCGCTGCCCGAGGGCTTTCTGGAGAAGAACCGCGCCATCACCAAGGCGCTGATCCGCGAGCAGGTGCAGCCGATTGCCGGCGTGCGCGAAGCGCTGCTGCAGATCGACCTGCCGCTGGCGGTGGCCTCCAACAGCTATGCCGATGCGCTGGCCTTCGCCCTGCAGCGCTGCGAGCTGGTCGAACGGGTCACCGTCGGCGCCTTCAGTGCCGATCAGGTGCAACGACCAAAACCGGCACCGGATCTGTACCTGCTGGCCGCCGAACGCGCCGGCGTCGACCCGAGCCGCTGCCTGGTGGTCGAAGACAGCATTACCGGCGCCACGGCGGCGCTGACCGCCGGCATGCAGGTGATCGGCTTTCTCGGCGCCAGCCACATTCCGCCAGAGCATGGCGAAGCCCTGCGCCAACTGGGCGTGCATCACCTGATCGGGCGCATGAGCGAGCTGCCGCCACTGGTAGAGCGCCTGCGCCACGGCAGCGACTAGAAGCTGGTTTTAGATCCTGCTTACGACCCTTTCAGCCCAGGTTCTTCGATTTTGGCAGCCAAATGGCGGGAGCGGCCGATCGCCCCCGTTAGGATGGCTGGGGATTATCTGTGGGAGCGGGCCATGCCCGCGAAAGGTAATTGGGCATAGGCCATCCCCCCACAATGAGTCCGCCAGCATTACCGAGTTGTCTGTGCGCTCAGTTCCGCTCTGACGAGCGGGTTTCTTTTGGCATCGCCCCAAAAGAAACCAAAAGGTCTAGCCCCACCATACGGCCCCGGCTTCGCCGTGGTTCCCTCGCTTCATCATTGTTCCGAGGGCACGCCGCGAAGGGCCATCCTTGGCCCATCGCGGCTCTCGCGACATCCATGTCGCTCAACCCTCTCCACGACGATTCCACTCGGCCTCCTGAAGGGGCGATTGGCGGCGTCAGTTACTTTTGCGCAAGAAAAACATTACAAAGCCAGCGATGGCCGTCCGCTTTCTGCCTTGTAGCTGCCGCTTCATGCTCACAAAGATCATGAACAGGTTCTTAGGATTGGGCAGCGCCGTTACGCCGTTTCCATTCGTCCACCACATCCCCCATGGTGCGTGGTGCGCCGCTGCGAATCCAGGCCATGAAAGGCCGGTCGAAACGAAAGTCGGCACCGCACTGCTCGGTCATGAAACGACGAACCTTCTGGGTGTTACGGTAATCGCTGCCTACCGGTATATCGCGCGTGATGGTACCGCCGTGCCAATCAAAAGCCATGCTGCTTTCCTTGCCAATGGAATCTGCCATCACAGTACAAGCCAGCCGATCAACGCACCAGCTACCACCACCAGCCAGGGCGGCAGCTTGCCGGCCATCAACGCCAGCAGGGCGAGCAGCACCAGGGCGACGTCCAGCAGATTGCTGACGGCGCCGGTGCCCACCGGCTGGTAGAGCGTGGCCAGCAGCAACCCGACCACCCCGGCATTGACCCCCGCCATCGCCGCCTGCAGCCGTGGCCGGGTGCGCAGACGCGCCCAGAACGGCAGCACGCCGACCAGCAGCAGAAATGAGGGTGCGAAGATCGCCAGCAGGCACAGCAGGCCGCCCAACACCCCGGCGATGGCCGTGCCGAGAAACGCGGCAAAGGTGAACAGCGGCCCAGGCACCGCCTGGGTAGCGCCATAACCGGCCAGGAACAGGTCGTTGCTCAGCCAACCGTTGGGCACCACCTCGGCCTGCAGCAGCGGCAGCATCACGTGGCCGCCGCCGAATACCAGGGCACCGGTTCGGTAGAACACCTCGAACAGGCTCACTAGCGGGCTATCCAGCACATGGGCCAACAGCGGCAGGCCAGCCAGCAGCGATACGAAGATCACCAGCCACAGTGCCCCGGCCCGCCGGCTGATGGCGATGGGTAACGAATCGGCAACGGCCGGCGTCTTCGATTTGAGCACTGCGACTCCCAACAGGCCGGCACTGATGATCACCGCAAGCTGTCCCACGGCGCCCGGCACCAGCAGGGCAACGCCTGCGGCCAGCAGCATCAGCACGCGGCGCGGAGTATCCGGGCACAGCGCACGCGCCATGCCCCACACCGCCTGGGCGACGATGGCGGCGGCGACTATCTTCAGGCCATGCAAGGCGCCGGAGGCCAGGTCGCCGCCCTCCATGGCCAGACCGTAGGCGAACGCCATCAGCAACAGGGCCGAAGGCAGGGTGAAGCCGAGCCAGGCTGCCAACGCGCCGCGGTAACCGGCCTGGGACAGACCGATCGCCATGCCCACCTTGCTGCTCGTAGCCCCGGGCATGAACTGGGCGATGGCGATCAGCTCCGCATAGGCCGCCTCGCTCAACCAGCCGCGACGGCTGATGAACTCCTGGCGGAAGTAGCCGAGATGGGCGACCGGGCCGCCGAACGAGGTGAGCCCAAGACGCAGAAAGATCAGGAATATCGACCAGGGGCGACGGTCGTCAGGTGCGGCATGGGCCATGGGGGCTCTCGAGGTCAGATGTACTCGGTGCCGGCTGCAGCGCGCGCAGTTGCCGGCAGGCGCATCAATGTGCCCTGTCCACATGACTTTTTAAAGGCGGCGCTGCACGCTCTAGCTGCGTTTCAGCGAGCGGCTCATTGCCCTGGCCATGTCCTGGTCGACCTGGTGGTGCCAGTCACGATCCCGATCACTGTCCGGCTGCAGGCGCCGCTCGATATCGGCCTCGGCACTGGCCTGGCATTGGCGGAAGCCGTCATCCCAGCCGGTGGCGTACTGCGTATCGGCCAGGTACACCGTCACGTTCTTGCGAAACGCACCCAGCGCTTTGGCCGCGCTGTCGCCGCTGGCGCACCCGTCGGCATAACCCGAGGCGAAGGCCGGTGGGTAGCCCTGGGCCAGCATGTAGTCGCGCGTGCTCTGGCAACCGCTGAGCAGCGGCACCAGCAGCATAGCCAGAAAAACCGGGCTTCTATTGATCATGATATCCCCTCACCACTCGTTGAATGCATCGAGCACCCTGTCGCGCAATGCGCAGTAGGCCCAGGGGCTGGTGCTGCAGGCGCCACTGGCCAGGGCCAGGCGAAAGCGCGCCAGGTCGACATCACGCACGTAGCGCTCGGCATCCTCGAAGCGCTCCTGCCCGCCGAAGCCGGCGCCGCGCATTTCCGCTATTGCCTGCTGCTTGCTCCAGCCCTGGTAGACGATGCGGTACATGGCGGCGATCAGGCCAGTGCGGTTCTGGCCGTGCTTGCAGTGGATCAGCACCGGGCCGGCCGCCTGGGCCTGGCGAATGCTGCGCAGGGCCTGCAGCACATCGGCATCGGCGACGCGATCGGCATGCAAAGGCTGGTGGATCAGGCGAATGCCCGGGTCGCTCAGCCACTCGGCGTCGCTTCGCTGGTAGAAGTTGATCACCGTGGCGATTTTCAGGCGCTGCAGCTCACTCTGCTGGGTGGCGTTCGGCAAGGCGCTGCGATACAGGTCAGGCTGCATGCGATAGAGGTTGAAGGCCTTGTCCACCGGCGTCGCCCAGGGCAGGTCGGCGGCAGCGCTTTGCACCGCGCTCCAGGCCGGCGCGCCGGGTACGCAGAGAAGAATCGCCAGCAGCAGCGTCTTCGGGTTCAGGTTCTTCATCCGCGCAGCTCCTGAACGGCGGCCGACAAGGGCACGGCCGGTTGCGGCGCGCGGCGATACAGCAGCACGCGGTAGCCGACCACGGCGATCACCCAGTCGAGCAGCAGCGTCCACAGGTTATGGGACAGAAAATGCGCGCCCTGCAGCATGCGCCCCAGCGATAGCACGCAGCCCAGGGTCAAGGCGAACGCCAGCGCCCAGCGGGCCAGGCGCGGCCGGCGATCACGCAGCGCGAAGTACAGTGCCAGCAGGGCGAAGCCGGTAGAAGCGTGCCCGCCCGGCCAGCAGCGCCCGGGTTTATCGGTTGCCGGGCGTGCGCCAATCAGCGGGCTGAAGGCCTCCTGGCCGCCAAACTGGGTGAGGCTCCACGGGCATTGCACGGCGGTCAGGGTCTTGAGCGGCGGCACGATGCTGGTCGACAGGCCCAGCGCCAGCACCAGATAGCCCAGCTCGCGGCGCCAGCCTCGCAGCCTGACCGGCAGCAGGCTGATCAGGAAGGCAACGATGCAGGCCACACCCAGGCAGATGACCATGATCTTGGCCTGGTCATGCAGCACGTTTTCCAGCCAGTAACTGCGGCTGCCGATGAACCCGCTGGCCGGATCGTAGAATAGCCCGGCCAGGGCGAAGTCCAGCGGCTTGGGGTCGAGCCCCAACAACAGCGCCATCAGGCCCAGGGGGATGCCCAGCCACAGCCGGAGGTCGATGGGCCGCGACGGCCGAGTCGATTGCATGGCGCAAGCCTCGGCGAGCGGCGTCACAGCTGCACCGCCACGGCGGCCGGTTGACTAGGATGCCAGCCCAGCAGGCCCTGGGTGAAGTCATGGCTGGCGCCCTGGTAGTAGGCGATATCGCGCGCCACCAGCGGGTCGCTCTTGGTCGCCGCCTGTTCACGGCTGATACCCAGGGCATCGGCGTGCCGGCGCATGGCGCGTTTTGGGCTGAGAATCGCCAGATCCTGGCCATCGAACAGGCCCAGGTGCTGGTAATTGCCGATCAGGGCTCGGCCTGGCGGGGCGTCGTCGCGCAGCACGTTGTGGCCGAAGAAGGTCGAGGTGTAGTCGAAGCCCAGCAACCCGAGCAGCGTGGGGGCAATATCGATCTGGCTGGTGAGGCGGGTCACCTCGGCCGGCGTGACGATACCGGGGCCATAGATGAACAGTGGAATGTGGTAGTTGGCCACCGGCAGGTCTTCCTTGCCGGCGCTACCGGCGGTGTGGTCGGCAACGAACACGAACAGGGTATTGGCGAACCAGGGCTTGGTCTTCGCCTCGGCCAGGAAGCGCCCGATGGCGTAGTCGGTGTATTTCAGCGCCCCTTCCCGGCCGCTGCCGGAAGCGATGTCCACCCGCCCCTGGGGGTAGGTGTAGGGGCGATGGTTGGAGGTGGTCATCAGTTGCAGGAAGAACGGCTTGCCCGCCGCATGATCGCTATCGGCAACGCGCAGGGTCTGCTCGTAGAGGTCTTCGTCGCACATGCCCCAGGCGTTCTGGAAGGTCATGTCTGCACTGGCGACGCTGCTCTGGTCGACGACCCGGTAGCCGTTGCCGCCGAAGAAGGCGTTCATGTTGTCGAAGTAGCCGCGCCCGCCGTAGATGAACACGCTGTCGTAGCCCTTGTCCCGGAACTGCTGGCCAAGGCTGGCATAACCGGACTCGCGGCCGATGCGCTTGACGATCGAGCGCCCCGGGGTAGGCGGCATCGACAGGGTGATCGCCTCCAGGCCGCGATCGGTGCGGGTGCCGGTGGCGTACAGGTTGCTGAAGAACAGGCTGTCCTTACGCAGGGCATCGAGGTTGGGGGTCAGGCCACGCTCATCGCCAAAGCTGCCCAGGTAGCGGGCGCTGAGGCTTTCCACGGTGACCAGCACGACGTTGCGGCGCTGCTCCGGGCCCGGGTTGTCGATCAGCCGGCGAATGTCTTCGGGGTCGTCGTCGACGAACCGCGCATTGCTCTCGGCCACCTCCTGACGTAGCAGCGAACCGACCCGCTGGTCGGGCAGCGTGGCGTAGAACTTCATGTAGTCCAGCTCGTTGTTGCGAAAGGCGGCGAAGAACTGGAACGGTCCGTTGCTGGCCAGTTCGTTCTGGTAGGCATTGCCGCCCAGCCCACGGGGGAAGTTCTGGTTGACCGCCAGGGTCGCCAGCAGCGCCCCGGCCAGCACCAGAGCCCCGGCACCTAGGGCCGGCCGATGCGGCATCAGCGGCGCGGCCAGGGCCCTGGCGACCGGGCGGCGCAGGGCCAATGCCAGGAACAGCGCGGCCAGCGCCAGGGCGGCGATCAGCGGGTACACCGGGTACGACTCGAGGATGTTGTTGACCACCTCCTCCGAGTACACCAGGTAATCCACGGCGATGAAGTTGAAGCGCACGCCGAACTCGTCCCAGAACAGCCACTCGGCAGTGGCGGTGAACAGCATCACGAACAGGCAGACGCCCAGCAGCACGTGAAGGAAGGCGCGATGACCGCGGCGCCGCCACAGCCGGTGCGGGCACAGCAGCAGGTAGAACGCCAGCGGCAATGCGGCATAGAGTAGAAAGGTCGCGTCATACACCAGACCCACCAGGAAGATGCGCAGGATCTCGGCGCCGCCGGCACCGGCATCGCTCCAGTGGGCCAGCAGCAAAGTGCCACGGGTGAGCAGGAAGACGCTCGCCCAGGCAAACAGCACGATCGACAGGTAACGTAGTTGGGCGTAGCGAAGCTGTGGCATCGTATGATCCTGGCTGGATGAACGAGCCCAGTCTTGACCCGGCCCCGTGAGGGCTTCGTCATGGCCTTGTGAAAAAAGCGTCAATCCCCGTGAAGAGAACGTTGCATGCGCATTCTGGTGATCGAAGACAACCGCGACATCCTGGCCAATATCCTCGACTACCTGCAGCTCAAGGGGTATACGGCCGACTGCGCCCAGGACGGCCTAAGTGGCCTGCACCTGGCCACCCAGGGGCATTACGACCTGATCGTGCTGGACATCATGCTGCCCGGCCTGGACGGCTACCAACTGTGCCGGCGCCTGCGTGAAGAAGCGCGCAGCAGCATCCCGATCCTCATGCTCACCGCGCGCGACGCCCTGGAAGATCGCCTGCAGGGCCTGAGCGCCGGGGCCGACGACTACCTGATCAAACCCTTTGCGCTGTCCGAGCTGGTGGCACGCATCGAGGCCATCCTGCGCCGCTCCCAGGGCAATCGCCGGCGCCTGCTGGAAGTCGCCGACCTCGCCTACGACCTGGACATGCTCAGCGTGACCCGCGCCGGCCTGCCGATCAAACTCAACCCCCTGGGCATGAAACTGCTGGCGATCCTGATGCAGCGCTCGCCCGCCGTGGTACGCCGCGAGGCGCTCGAGGAAGCCCTGTGGGGCGACGATTGCCCCGACAGCGACAGCCTGCGCAGCCACATCCATCAATTGCGCCAGGCCATCGACAAGCCCTTCGCCACCGCCCTGCTGCACACCGTGCATGGCGTGGGCTACCGGCTGGCGGCGAACTCCGATGCAAAATAAGCAGCCGTTTCGCCGGCGCATCCTGATCGCCTTCGCGACCATGACCATTCTGGTCAGCGGGGTGTTTTCCCTGAGCATCGTGGCCATCGTGCACCTGATCGAAGAGCACCTGGTGTCCGAGGAACTGGCCCTGGAACTGGGCGTGGTGGTGCAACAGGACCTGAAGAGCGGCCAGGCGCCGCGCCTGGATTCGCGCACCCGCTTCTTCGCCTCCAACTATCCGCAGTACGCCATTCCACAGCGTTATGCCGACCTGCCGGAAGGCTTCAGCGAGCGGCTCGAAGGCGAACGGGCGTTCTACATCTTCACCGAGGTCATCAACGGCGACCGCTATCTGCTGGTGCAGGAACAGAGCGACTTCGAGAAGCGCGAGCAGGTCCTGTTCAACGTGGTACTGGCCGGCTTTCTGCTGTCGGTGCTCGGCGCCCTGGTGCTGGGCTGGCTGATGTCCGAACGGGTGATGCGCCCGGTCAGCAAGCTGGCCAAGCAGGTGCGTCACCGTGACCAGCTGCTGCCGCTGGCGCCTGCCCTGGCGCCGGAATACCCGGATGACGAAGTGGGCCAGCTCGCTGCGGCCTTCGACAGCACCCTGGGCCGCCTGCGCCAGTCCCTGGAGCGCGAGCGGCTGTTCACCAGTGACGTCAGCCACGAATTGCGTACGCCGCTGATGGTCATCGCCAGCTCCTGCGAACTGCTCTCCCAGGCAGATCTGCCGCCGATGCAGCGCAACCAGGTGCAACGCATCGAGCGTGCCAGCGCGGAGATGCAGGACCTGGTGCAGACCTTCCTGCAGCTGGCCCGGGTCAAGGGTAACGAGAGCCTGTTCGCCGGCAGTGCCAGCCTGCGCCAGATCACCGACGAGCAGGTGGAGACCTGGGCACCGCTGATGCGCGAAAAGGGCCTGGACTTCCAGCTCGAGGTGCAGGCGCACAACGAGGGCGTCTACAACCCCACCCTGCTGCGTACGGTAATGGCCAACCTGTTGCGCAATGCCCTGCACTACACCGAAACCGGCTTCGTGAAACTGACCCTGCTGGCCGACGGCTTTCGCGTCGAAGACAGCGGCGTGGGCATCCCCGAGCAGCACCATGAGCAGATCTTCGATCCCTTCGTGCGTGGCGAACAGGCGCGCGGCGAAGGCCTTGGCCTGGGGCTGTCGCTGGTCAAGCGGATCTGCGCCCACCAGGGCTGGCAGATCACCGTGCACAGCCTGCCGGTGGCGGGCAGCTGCTTTCAGGTCGTGCTGCAGCCCACCAACTGACATTTTTTTCACCTTTGCTTGACGGGTTCATCAGAACCGCCCGCCTAGCATCGAGGCACTTGCTAAGAGGTGCCTCGCCATGTCCAAACCCCGCTCCATCGAACTGGCCTTTTCCGGCAAATACGACCTGCAACATGCCCAGAGCTACCTGAACAAGCATCAGGACGGCCTGGCCCGGCGCCTGTCCCACTGGCGCGACGTGCAGGTCGGGCGCAGCGCCCTGCGCCTGGCTGGCGACCCCAATCTGGTGCTCGACCTGCCCTGTGGCGCGGGCCGTTTCTGGCCGATGCTCGCGGAGCACCCGAACCGGATGATCCTCGCCGCCGACAACTCCGCGGACATGATCGCCACCGCCCTTGCCGCGCAGCCGCCGCAGGTGGTCAGCCGGGTCAAGGCCTTCAAGACCTCGGCATTCGATATCGCCCTGGGTGACAGCTCGGTGGACTGCGTGATGTGCATTCGCCTGCTGCATCATTTCCAGTCCTCGGAGCACCGCCTCGCGGCGCTGCGCGAGTTCCATCGCGTGACCCGCGACACGCTGATCTTCTCGCTATGGGTCGATGGCAACTACAAGGCCTGGCGTCGCAACCGCCTGGCCAAACGCCGTGGCGCGGGTGAAAATCGCTTCGTGGTGCGCCGTGAGGCGATCGAGTCCGAATTTCTCGCTGCGGGCTTCCAGGTACTCGGTCACCGTGACTTCCTGCCCGGCTACGCCATGTGGCGCACCTATGTGCTGCGCAAGCGGGAGGTGCTGTGATGGCAACGGTCATTGTTCGCCATCCGGTCACTCAAACCAGCCCCTTCGAGCGCTGGTGGCAGTGCCGAGGCGCCTGGGTGGAACCGCTCAACTGCCGCCGCGATGGTGAAAGCGGCGTGCAACTGTTGCTACCACGCAATCCTTCGCACCCGACGCTGTACAGCAAGCGCCAGACCGGGCACCTGTACCGCAGCCTGCGCTATCCATTGGGGCGCCCGACCATCATGCGTGAGCTACATGCCTATCAGGCGTTCGCCCGGCTGGGCGTCCGGGTGCCCAAGCTGATTTACGGCTCGGCCCGAACGCAGGAGGGCCAGTGGCAGGCGCTGCTGATCACTCAGGCGCTGACCGGCTTTATCAGCCTGGAGCAGTGGTATCAGGAGCCGCGCAGCGCGGAACACACTCGATGCATGCTCACGGAACTGGCCAACACCCTGGCCCGCTTGCACCAGGGCCGCTGGCAGCATGGTTGCTGCTACGCCAAGCATGTTTTCATCAGACTCCGCGACGCTGACGGCAGCGCGCCCGATGCCGAAATCGCCCTGCTCGACCTGGAAAAAAGCCGCCGCCGCTGGCGCACCGCCGACGCCTCGCGCCATGACATGCGCCAGCTGAAGCGTCATTGCGGGGCGATGCCCGAGGAGGATTGGCAGTTGGTGATGTGGGCCTACAAGACAGCGCTCGATGACTAACCGGCGGACGGGGAAGCGCCTTGGCCGGCAAGCTCTCGCCTGGCCGGCTGCGTCTCGTGCAGATAGCGCGTGAAGGTATCCTTCGGCCGTTCGAGCCCATGAATCGCCAAGGTTCGCGACGCCATGCCACGGTGATTGCTGCCATGGGTCAGCAGGTGCAGCAGCACCTCCTCCACCGATAGCTCGCCAAGGTCGCCATCGGTGAAGCGAAAGGAGATGACCCGCTGCAGCTCATCGGCGGTAGCACGCTGGGCGAAGTCGACAAGCCAGGCATCGTTTTGCTCGACACGCACTTTGAGCTCCGCGAGCGTGGGCGTCTCGCGGGTGTTGTCCGCACTGTAGTGCTCCGCCTCCCCGGCCAGGCGGCTGATAAACAGGCTGTCGACGACCGTGGTGTGGTTGAGGATGCGCACAAAGAACTGCGCGTCATTCTCGGGCAGCAGATGCAGCTGGCGTTCGCCCAGCGCGAGCAGCTCGGCATTCGCCCATTTCTTGTAGTTGAACGCGTCAGCGAACAGCATTTTTCGACTCCTGGCATCGGTACCGTGTGAAGAAGAAGCAGTCTCAGCTTACGCCGCCACGAGCTTTAAAGCTGTTCGGCAAATGTGCTGACGGCCAATGCCACATCACCAGAAGCAGCCTGAAGCAAGCAGTGCGGCGCCGCGACCGAGACAACACGAATGGCGGGGAGCTCGCGCTGTATAAGGTCGCAGCAGGATGGCGGAACTAGTCTGTCCTCAGTCGCTTGAAGATAGAGCACTGGCACTGAAATGGATTTCAGTTTCGGCAGGACATTGACACCATGGATGGCTCTCATCCTGGCAGAAAATACAGCGGAAGATAGCGGGCGAACGGCCGCGCTCAGTGCTGAACGAAGCGCGTTGCTGGAAAAACGGCCAAGCAGCAGGTGCTCAAGAGCCACAGTGGGCGCCAGCCTGGGGGGCAAGGCCTTGGCCAGCGACCAAAGTGCGGTGACCGCAGGCCGCGGGCTTACCGCGAAGGTGCTGCAGAGAACCAAACCAATCAGCCCAGGCGGCCGTGCCGCTGCGATCGAGATCGCGATGGGGCCCGACCTCACATCAGCCAATCCTTCACCACCATATGGGTCTTCACCTTGAACACGCCCGGCAGGTTTTCGATCTGCCCGCGCACTTCGGCGAGGCGTTCCATGGACGCGGCCTCGATGTAGATCAGCATATCGGTCTCGCCGCTGATGCCCGAACAGCGGCGTACTTCCGGAAAGGCGCGCATGCATTCGACGTACTGCTCGCAGCGCCCGCCCTTGTAGAACAGTTCCAGGTAGGCCTTGACCACTACCGTGGCCGGCTCGGCGATGCGCGCGTGGTAGCCCTGGATGACACCCGAGGCCTCCAACTGGCGGATGCGCTCGCTGACCGCCGTGCGTGACAGGTTGACCTGGCGTGCCACCTCGGTGACGGTCAGGCGCGCGTCGGCGCACAGCAAGGCGATGATGCGTTGATCGAACTTGTCCACTGAAGCTCTCTGCAAACAGGATGACGGTCATTGCCGCCGTTTCGTCGGTGATCGGCGACGCTTCGCCAGCAGCCGCCCAAGCGCAGCGGCCTTACCATGGCGCCAGGAACCAACAGGCGCTCGGCCAGGGGCCGCGTCAGCAGCGAGAGCATACAACATGAGTCGAATGAACAAGGAACTGGGGCTGCTGCAGGGCGTGGGTCTGTTGTGCACCTCACTGCTGGGTACCGGGGTTTTCGTGATTCCCGCGCTGGCCGCCACGGCGGCAGGCGAGATCTCGCTGTGGGCCTGGCTGCTGCTGATCCTGCTGGTGCTGCCGATGGCCTTTACCTTCGCCCAGCTCGGTCGCCATTACCCCCATGCCGGCGGCGCGCCGCATCTGATCGGCCGCGCGTTCGGCGCGCCCATGGAGCGCACCAGCGCGTGGCTGTTCCTCGCGGTGATTCCGGTGGGCCTGCCGGCGGCGCTGAATATCGCCAGCGGCTTCTGGCACGCCTTGTTCGCCCTGAACGACCTGGCGATCCTGGCCATTCAGCTGGTCACCCTGGGCATCATCCTGTTGCTCGGCCAACGCCCGGCACGCACCTCCGGCAGCGTGCAGATCGTCATCGCCCTGGCCATCGTCGCCACCGTCGCGCTGATCTGGTTCAAGGGTGATCTGCCCCACGCCGATCAGCCTTTGCTGCCGCCCCTGGCAGGCAACTGGCAATTGCTGCCGGTGGCCCTGGGTGTGATGTTCTGGTGCTTCGTCGGCATCGAGGCCTTCACCCATCTGGGTGAGGAATTCAAGAACCCGCAGCGTGACTTCCCCCTGGCACTCCTGCTCGGCGTGCTGCTCGCCGGCCTGGTGTACTGGGCCTGTTCGGTGGCAGTGCTGAGCTTCCATGCCTACGGCGATGCCCGCACCGATGCTGCATCGCTGCCGCTGATGCTCGACCTGCTGCTCGGCGACGGGGCCCGCTGGCTCAGTGCGAGCATCGGTTACCTGGCCTGCTTCGCCTCGATGAACGTCTACATCCAGGGCTTCGCCCGGTTGATCTGGAGCCTGGCCGACGAGGGCAAGCTGCCGCGCGCGCTGGCGGTGCGCAATGCCAATGGCGTACCGGCCAGGGCGCTGCTGCTGGTGGTGCTCAGCTGCGCCCTGAGCACCACGGTGATCTGGGGTCTGTCGCTGTCGCTCGACCAGTTGATCCGTTACGCCAACGGCAACTTCATCGTCATCTACCTGCTCAGCATGGCGGCCGGCTGGCTGCTGCTCCGGGGCCTGTGGCGCTGGCTGGCCGGCCTCAGCACCCTGCTGTGCGCCGGTATCCTGCTGACGCTGGGCATCGACGCGTTCTACGCCATCGGTCTGCTCGGCGTCCTGCTGGTGCTCGACCGCTGGCGCCAGGCACGGCGCATGGTCATCCTGCGCTCAGCTCTGCCACCAGCGCCTTAAGCGCCAGCGCAAACGCGCCGACGGCAGCTCGCCGTGCCAGCCCAGGCGCACGCCGAGACGCTGGCGCAAGCGCCAGAACGGCAGGTGCCCGGCGCCGGCCATATCCTCGGCCTGGCGCAGGTACTCACGGGCCTGCGCCGCATCGGCGCTGGCGGCGCACTGGGCCAGCTTGAACAGCGCCTGGTAGTAGTCACGCATCGAGGCGTCCTGCAGGCGCTCGACCAGCCGGCTCAGCTCGTGCTGGTCGCCCGCCAGGGCGGCATCCACGGCCAACCAGGTCAGCCCATCGGTGCCCTGCGGGTCACGCTCCAGCGCCAGGCGAGACACCTCGGCGGCTACATCGTCCATCCCCCGCAGCCGGTAGGCCAGGGCCAGGTTATCCAGCGCCCAGGCCTGGGTATCGGGCCGGCGCCAGTCGCTCAGGGTCTCGAACATCAGCCGGTAGCGCTTGCTCTCGATCAGCGCGTAACTGGCTGCGCCCCACACATCGGCATTTTCGGCGATGGCCTGCCTGCAGCGTTTGAGGGTGGAGCCGAGGAGGATCCGATTGGCATGCGCGTGGCGGCCCAGCACCCGGAACATGGCGCACTTGGCGGCATGCTGGGGATCGTTGCGCAGCGCCTTGTTGAAGGCTGCCGACAGGGTCAGGTTGCTCAGCATGTCGTGGGTGCGCCAGCTCAGCCAGGTTTCCAGCGCCGCACTGTGTAGGTTACCGCCGGCCACCCCGGCATCCAGAACCTTGCGCAGCACGGTATCGCGCACGGCGAAGTCGGCCACATCCTGATCCCACTGCGCCTCGGCGGCCGGCTCGCTGGCCAGGGCGGTCAGCGCACGCTGCTGCAACGCCTGGTCGCCGCGCCCCCTGGCCAGGGGCAACACGCGTCGCCAGGCGGCAACCGCATCGCCGGCTTCGAGCAGGGCATCGAGACGCGCCAGGGCAGCGTCCACGCCCTGCAGCTCGCGCAGCAGATCGAAGGTATTGAAGGCCGCGAAACTGTAGCGTGAGTCCAGGGCCCAGGCCTGCTCGAAGGCCGGCAGCGCCTCGGCCTTGTCGCCGTTCAGCGACAGCGCGTGGCCGAGAAAGCCGTGGGCCATGGCCAGCCGCGGCTCCAGACGCACCATCTCGCGGGCCGCTGCAATGTAGGCCGGATACTGGCCATCTTCGTCGTGCCAGTCGGCCAGCTGCCGCCAACCATCGTAGTAGTCTGGATGCTGGCCGAGCAGAGCGCGCAGCGCCTCGATGGCACCGGTGTCCCCTTCGGCGCGCAGGGCACGCGGGCCGTACAGGGCCATTTCCACCGGCGGTTTGCCTTCCCAGCAGGGCGCGGCGAGCACCTCGCGCACCTCGCCGAACCGTTCGCCGTCCATCAGCAGTTGCAGCAGCCGGTCATTGATCGCACGACTACGCGGGCTGTATACCAGCGCCGAGCGCAACGCAGTTTCCCGCGCCTCGCGGTCGCTCTCCTGATCCGCCAGGGCGAGCCAGGCATCGACATCGCCGGGGCGGCTTTCCACCAGTTGCCTGGCCAGTTGCAGCGGGCGCTGTCTGGTCTGCAGCTGGTCGGCGTAGTACCTGAGCTGGTTCCACGCCCATTCGTTACCCGGCTCGGCCCGCAACACGCGCTCGGCCTGGTCGGCGGCCTCGCCGAATGCATCGCGCCGGCCCAGCACATAGGCCAGGTAGGTGCGCAGTTCGGTGTCTTCCGGTGCCTGTCCCAGTACCTGGCGCAGGCGTTGCTCGGCCTCCTCCAGGCGCTCGCCCTGCTCCACCAGGCAATCCACGTAGAGGCTGACGGTGGGCGTCCACAGCGGATTGATGTGAAAGCTCTCCTGCAGTGCCTGAGAGCAGGCCTCCAGCTGGCCCCGATGCTTGTGCAGGCGCGCCAGCTCCAGCGACAGGCGAGGCAGCAGTGGAAAACGCTCGATGGCCTGGCCGAGGGTGTCGGCCGCCGCATCGAACTGCTCCATGCGCGCCAGCTGACGGGCCACCACCACCCACAACTGCCAGAGATCCTCGCGCTGGCCGAGCGCCTCGCGCAATTGCTCGAGCAGCACCTGCGGCTCGAGCAGGCGCTGGGCCTGGGACTCGTAGGCCAGCCAGCCGTCGCCAAAGGTTACCTGGCGGGTCAGCTCGGCATGGATAGTCGCCAGGGTGACTATGGCCTGCTGCTGGCTCTCGCAGGTGTCGAGCAGCATGTTGCTGGCGTATTCGTTGTCGGCGAACAGCTGCAGGGCGTGGTGAAAGGCTTCGCGTGCGGCTTCGCGCTGACCGTCCTGCAGCAGCACGAAACCGTGGGTGGAGTGGAAGTAGGTGTTCTGCGCATCGACCAGCCCGGCCTGCCGGCAAACCTCCAGGGCCTCTGCACGTCGCCCCTGGCGTGCCAGGCAGCCGGCCAGCTCGCGCAGCGTCCAGGCATGCTGCGGGTGGTTGTCGAGCAGGCGCCGTAGCGCCTGTTCGGTGGCAGGCAGGGAGCGGCGCTTGGCGCGCTCGACCTGCAGCTCGGCGATGCCCAGGTGGTGGGGATACTCGGCGGCCAGGGCGTCGACATAGGCGTCGGCGGCCTCGCTGCCCTCGCCCTGCTCCAGCAGCGTTATGCACAAGCGGTGCGCCGCCACGGACAGGGGCTCCAGGGCCGCTGCCTCACGCGCCCAGGCGAGGGTCTGGCGTGGATCGTCCATGCGCCGCATGCCAGCCTGGACCATCGCGCGCAGCCAGGCCGCGCGGCGACACCGTGGTTCGGCGCGGTTCAGCAGGGCCTGGCAGGCCTGGGCATCACCGTTGCGCCCGTGATGCTCGGCCAGGCCAAGCAGCAGCTCGCCATCTTCCGTACGCCAGGCCAGAGCCTGCTCGAGCAGCGCCTGTGCCTCATAGGGGCGTTGCAGCTCCTCCAGGGTTTCGCTGAGGGTCAGGCTTGGCGCGGCGGCCAACGGGCCAAGGCGTGCCTGGCGCCGCTCGAGAAACTGCAGCCCCTCGGCCGTACGCCCCAGCGCACGCAGCGCGCGAAAGTACTGCACGCTGTAGCCCTCGTGGGACGCATGCAGGCAGGCGGCGATGCGATAAAGCTCGCAGGCCTGCTCACGGCGATTCTCACCCCAGCGCAGGCTGGCCAGGGTGTTCCAGGCGCGGGCCTGGGTAGGCGTTTGCAGCAGCACGCGTTCGAGGATGTCACCGACCTGGGCGTGGCAGCGACCATCCTCGCTGAGCAGCTCGGCGTAACGCACGCTGATGGTGGGCTCGTTCCAGCGCGCCTGGCAGTGCCTGGCCAGCCAGTCGAGCTGTACCGCGCGCGGCTGCAACTGGGCCAGCGAGTTGGCCTTGGAAAGGATCAGGTTGGCATCTTCGGGAAACTGCGCCAGCAGCACCTCGGTAGCCTGCAGCACCTCGCGCTCCCGGCCGTCGTACCAGCCCAGGGAGCGCTGCGCCTGGAGGGTCAGACGGTGGTCAGGGGCCAGGCCTTGCAATGCCTGGTAAGCGCTCAGCGCCTCGTCACGCTGATGCACCTCCAGCGCACTGCTGAAACGGTAGTAAAGGTCCCAGAGCTCGCGGTCCGGCAGCGCGAGGCCGTCCAGGCGCGCGGCCTCGGTGCTCGGCAGCAGCAGCATGCCCCTTGGCCCCGAGGCCTGCTGAAGCTGGAACAGCTCCTCGGCCAGGCTCTCGCCATGCTGTGGTTGCGCCGGGTCACGCACCAGCAAGGTACCACGGGGTTCGTCGTAACCGACCAACGCCTGCAGGTGCCCGCTGCCGGTGTACTGCAGGGTCAGGGTGAAGGGGATGCCGCGGTCGATCAGCGCCCGGGTGGTGGCCCAGTCGGTGGTGAACTCCACGGCCAGATAGCCATTGCGTTCGGCCCAGGCACGCTCGGCCTGGTGCGAGGTACCGTCGTAGCAGATCTCTTCGGCGACTTCGAGATGCTCGACGGATTGGCCCCAGTAATCGGAGATCGCCGTCAGGGTCGCCGGCACGCAGGTCATGTGGTGCTGGCGCACGAAGGGCACCGGCAGCAGCACACGGCGCCCGCTCGGGTTTTGCAAACGGGCTTGTACGCCCAGGTAGAAGCCGCCGCCCGCCTCGCCGGCCAAGCGTTGGCCCGCGGCGTAGTCGCCCTGCAGACAGGCGATATCGCAGCGCCGCGCGGCGATCCAGTCGCTATGGCTGCGCTCCCTGATGCGCTCCAGCGATTGCATGTGGTCGAGCCAGGTGCTCGCCTCGTCGAGCGCTTCGCGCTCGATCAGCAGGTTGACCAGGTGCGCACAGACCGCCGCACTTTCCATCTCGTGAGCGCCGCGCCGCAGCAGTTGCAGCGCAGCGTCGCTCTGCCCGAGCTGCAACTGCAGGGAAGCGGCCTGCATCAGTGCTGCGCGAAAATCGGCCTGCCTGGCCAGCACCTGCTCGCACAACGCCAGGGCTTCTTCGCGGCGATCTTCCAGTTCCAGGCCATGGCTACGCTCGACCAGCAACCACAGGTCGCCGTCACTGCGCTCGCACGCCTGTTCATACAGTGCCTGGGCCGTTTCGAAATCACGCAGCGAGGCATACACATACGACTTGAACGACAGCCACTCGGCCTGGTGTGCCGGCTCGGCTGGCAGCCAGTCGCCGAAGCCCTGCAACAACCGCCAGGCACGGTAGTGGCCACGCCGGGCCAGTTGCATGCGCAAAAAGCGCAGGCGCGCGTGAAAGGACTGCGGGTAGCGCCGGTAGGCCAGCCAGGCCAACACGTCGGCCAGCCGCGGTGCCCCGATGTGCCCGGCCAGCCGCGCCATGCAGGTCATCGCCTCCGGGCCCTGCCAGTAGCGTGGATCACCTTCTGCACTGGCAAGTCCATAGGCCTGCAGGAACATGCCGCGGTCGATCAGCGCTTCCAGCTGATTCAGCAATGCCGGCTCGGGCACCTGGGCATTGGCGTGAAAAACGGACATGGCACTCCTTCCCTGGTCATCAGATGTCGGCAGGCACTCTATGCCGGCCGGTCAGCCACGACAAGGCCGGCACGCTGCACCTGTGACGGCCTGCTCGGGTACACTAGCGGCCTGTTTCGCTCCGCCTCCAAGGACCTCCCATGCCGATCCGTCACTGCATCGTTCATCTGATCGACAAGAAGCCCGACGGCAGCCCTGCCGTGCTGCACGCCCGCGACAGCGAACTGGGCGCATCCCAGGCCATCGAGAATATGCTGGCCGACCTCAATGACAGCTACAACGCCAAGCAGGGCAAGGCCTGGGGCTTCTTTCACGAGGAGTCCGGCGCCTATCCGTTCAGCGGCTGGCTGAAAAGCTACCTGGACGACGGCGAGGACTTCACCGCCTTCAGTCGCCAGGCCGTCGAGCACCTGCAGAAGCTGATGGAAGAGTCCAACCTGTCCACCGGCGGCCACGTGCTGTTCGCCCACTATCAGCAGGGCATGACCGACTACCTGGCCATCGCCCTGTTGCACCACAGCGAAGGCGTGGCGGTCAACGACGCCCTCGACGTGACCCCGGCCAAGCACCTGGACCTCGGCCAGCTGCACCTGGCGGCGCGCATCAACATCAGCGAATGGCGCAACAACAAGCAGTCCAAGCAGTACATCTCGTTCATCAAGGGCAAGAACGGCAAGAAGGTCTCGGAGTACTTTCGCGACTTCATCGGCTGCCAGGAAGGCGTCGACTCGCCCAGCGAGACGCGCACCCTGCTCAAGGCCTTCAGCGACTTCGTCGAAAGCGAAGATCTGCCCGAGGAACAGGCGCGCGCCAAGACCGACACCCTGGTCGACTACGCCACCAGCCAGGCCAAGATGGGCGAGCCGATGACCCTGGAAGAACTCTCCGGGCTGATCGACGAGGAACGCCCCAAGGCGTTCTACGACCATATCCGCAACAAGGATTACGGCCTGTCGCCGGAGATTCCGGCGGACAAGCGCACCCTGAGCCAGTTCCGCCGCTTCACCGGCCGTGCCGAAGGCCTGTCGATCAGCTTCGAGGCCCACCTGCTGGGTTCCAAGATCGAGTACGACGAAGCCTCCGATACCCTGACCATCCGCAACCTGCCGACGCAACTGACCGACCAGTTGAAACGCCGCAAGGACTGAGCGATAAACACCGCATAACCCTGCTGGGACGCCGATCATGAAACGGATTTTGCTGATTCTCGCGGCGCTCGCCGCCTGGCAACACTGGGATCGCCTCGAACCGATGCTATTGGGCAACCAGCAGCAGGTAGCCGAGCATCGCGAGGTCATCCTCTACGCCACCAGCTGGTGCGGCTACTGCGCCAAGACCCGCGCGTTTCTCGGCGAACGGGGTATCGCCTACACCGAGATGGATATCGAAAAATCCGCCGACGCCCGCCGCGCCTACGACGCCCTGGGCGGCCGCGGCGTGCCGGTGCTCAAGGTCAACGATACGGTGATCCACGGCTACGACCCGCAGGGCATCCTGGCGGCGTATTGAATGCCAGGTGGGCGGACCTGACCGGCGCTGTGGGCAAGCCCACCGTCGTAGGGCTTATTGCGGCGGATGCTGTGGCGCGTCAGTTTGCAGGCCGCAGTGACGAAGAGATCGCCTTGGCCGCACGGGACACCTTGAAGGCCTGGGCCTTGGCGGTCGAGGCTGGCATTTGACCTGACAAGTCCGCCCCCCGTTAGCCTGCGCCCGGTGGCTAATCGGATGCATCGGTTGAAGGCCTGGGCTGAGTGCGCATGACAGAAAGCGGTGCCAGAACCGCTTCTGGGCGAAGACGGACGCTCGCAATCGGCGCCGCTCGGGCTGCAGCAATCGAACCAAGAAAAGCCCGCCGGGGGCCGGCGGGCTTCGGGTGTTCAAGGGTTGCCTACGAGGTAAGGCGGTGTACCAGACCGGTGCTGCCTGGATCGCCGGTTTCCAGGGGCTGCACTCGCGAAGCAGCAGCACCAAGGCCCAAGGCCGCTTCAAGCATGAAGCGGCGCCTTGAACATCAAGCTGCGGGTTTCATCACGACTTTCGTCCAGCCTTTGTCACGGGCGTCAAAGTGCTTGTACGCACTCGGGCCATCCTCCAGCTTCAGCCGGTGGGAAATGATCTGGGACGGCTTGGCACGGTCATGATGGATCAGTGCCGCCAACTGGCGATTATAAGCCTTGACGTTGGCCTGCCCGGTACGGATGTGCTGGCCTTTGAACCAGAACGCCCCGAAGTCGAAAGCCATTTTGCCCTCTTTGGCCAACTCGTTTTTAGCACCGGGATCCTGGGGCACGAATAGGCCGACGACACCTATCCCACCGGTCGCCTTGGTAGAGGCGACGAGGTTGTTCATGGTCAGGTGATTCACTTCGTGTCCATGCTTGTCGCAGCACTGGTAACCCACGCATTCACAACCACGATCGGTACCTTTGCCATCGGTGTAGTTCAGGATCTCATCGACAGCTTTTTGCTCAACGGAGTTGATGGGTATTGCCCCCATCTTCGCCGCCAGCTGCAACCGATCCGGCTGGTCATCAATGACAAAAACCTGCGAAGCACCCTGAATGAGCGCGGAGTGCGCTGCCATCAAACCCACCGGTCCTGCGCCGTAGATGGCGATGGACTCGCCAGGCTGTAGACCTGCCAGCCTGGTGGCATGCCAGCCAGTCGGAAAAATATCGGAAAGCATGACGTAGTCGTCTTCGCGCTCCTTCGCATCCTCGGGCAACACCAGGCAATTGAAATCGGCGAAAGGAACCCGAAGCAGCTCTGCCTGACCACCATCATAGGTACCCATTTCAGCGAAGCCATAGGCCGCGCCGGCGCTGCCCGGGTTAGCGGTCAGGCAGTAGCCGGTCAGGCCTTTCTCGCAGTTTTCGCAAAATCCGCAGCCGATGTTGAAGGGCAAGCAGACCATGTCACCAACCTTCACACGGTCGACACCCGCGCCAACCTCTACCACTTCACCGAGGTTTTCGTGACCAAAGACACGGCCTGTCTCGAAAGTGGTTCGACCTTCATACATGTGAAGGTCGGAGCCGCAGATATTGGTGGAGGTGACGCGAACAATGGCGTCGGTGGGCTTCACTATCTTTGCATCCGGGACGTCTTTTACGCTGACATCACGTGGGCCGTTGTAGACGATAGCCTTCATCTGGGTTCTCCAAGCTAATTCAAAGGAGCGCCTGTGCGCTTTCGTTACCACTTGGTTGGTGCCCAGCTGAAAGCAGGTCGTTCAGAAAACCTGCGCTCGTTCTGACCGATGGTGCAAGGCTCGGAGGTGACTACAAAGCCAACCTCGCCCGACATTCGACCTCGCCCGCCCCGCGGCCCGCTCGATGCTATTCGTCGAAAACGCACTGCCAAGCGCCAGAGGCGCAGCTATATATTTTTATGACGCGCAGATGACGCAGCCGGGAAAGCCAAGACAGCAGAGGTAATGCCTATGATGTATCACACGCTGAAACACGGCGTTGACCCCGAAGAATTTTCCAGGGTCATCGAGATCGCCATGAGTAAAAACGCGGATATCTTGCTGGTGTCACTAAACAGCACCAAGGTGATTAACGATCGTCTGGACGAAATGCTTGGACGAGGCTTTGCCAAGCGACTTTTCGAAGAGCATGAGGTTGAAGTGGTTGTGCCTGGCGCTCGCCCGAAAACGTTCCACCTCGCCTCGATATCGAGCTGCACAGCTTTCAAGAAAGGCTCCGTGGTACTGCCCTGGGTAGCACTCTCCACCGTCCATAAGGCAATGGAAAAATTCCCCACGTCAGACATCTTCTTCATCGCAAACAATGGACCTGGCGAAGCCCAGCGACAACGCGGGACAGACGAGTTGACCCAGTATCTGAGCGGCCATCGGGCTTCGAAAGCGGTGTAGGGATCACAGCGCGCCGGCCCGATGATCTGCCCTTTGGTGCGGTGCAGATGCGGCATAGCGAAGCGCTTTAATCAACTCCCCGGCAGCTCACTGAGCGGACTCGCGAATTGGGCGGGTCACGAAGGTGAGCAAGCAAACGGCATGTCAAATCGTAGAAAAATGAACGGGACGCGCGTGATCCATGCGATGCATAGCTGCAAATGTGGCGAGAAAGATCAAAACTGCATCGCGGCGCTGCGGGGCTGTTTCTCACCCTTGGATGACCCCTGCTATGGGCAGCGGTGGGTGGCGGGAGGCCGCGTTTAGAAGCGGCCCCACGCCTCTGGCGGCTATCTACAAACCAAGGACACCTCAAACAATTTCCATCCTTCAGTAAAAATCATAGTAAAGCGCCCACTCCCCCGTTTCGACATGCTTCCAGAACATCAGGCTGCCGTTGTCGATTACATTCAGATTGATCTTGGCATCCGATGAAATTTGGAACACAAACTCGAAGCCTTCACCCGGATCGACCCCCGATTGGCAGAACGATGGATAACCACCGATCTTGTGCTCGTAGGTATGGGTGATCAGATCGTAATAACTGTCTATCGCACCTTCGCGCTCCAGCTTCGATATCTCTTGCTCAAGGCCCGTCGGGATACCTCCACCATCCCACAGTGGAAAGTCCTCGAGTACCATTTCTGCCCTCAGCGGGAAAGCCTTGAGAAACGCCCCTTCCACCGTTAGCGCCTTTCGCACTAGCACGTCATTCGGGCCATATTCGCGGATGACCCAGTTATCTCCCATTGACTCAAATTGCTCTGGCAGCGGGTCTGAAACAAACACAGTCAGCACACGGATTCCTGCCAGCAATGGGCTGTTGAAGGGCAAGCTGGGCAGGTAGAACTGGGCGTAGGGAAACAGTGGTTGCCCGGCCGGACTGGTAGGTATTTCTTCTTCGGGACGGAACAGAAGGACGTTGCCGAGCCAGCTTTCTTCGTCAGTCCCCGTAGGGCGAAAACCGCCAGCGCTGAACTTTACGGCGGGACGGGCCAACTGTTGCTTGATTTTCTGAATGTCCATGGCGATGTAAGTCTCCCTTATATGCAGACACGGTATTTTTTGTTCAGGCCCTCTTTACCAGCCTTCGCAGATGCCTTTTCGGCCAAACTGCCAACTGGCGCTTGCTCGATCAGGGGCAGCTCCTGACCGAAAGCTGTCACTCAACATCTGTTGCCTCGGGCCATAAGCAGCCTGTGCCGCCCTCGAGTCACGGCGAAAAAAACCCTAGTAATCGTGGCGCCAGGTTCACGCAGCTGATGTGTTTTAACTTTTTGATTTTGCGGGCTCGAATGTGAAATCCCCAACTTTCCTGGGTTCATCCATCGCCTTCTGCTCAGGACGAATGCGGATGAACTTTCAAAACCGCTATGACCTCCCATCTTCAACGCGGCGGATGAAGTGTCATCCGCACGCTTTCTTTATTTACCTTGATGAGAGGACTGAGTGACCACCATGAATAATCAACTGGCAGGCAAAAAAGTACTATTCATCACGTCGAATACGGGTATCGAGCGCGATGAGCTGGTGAAGCCGCTTGAAGCGCTCAAGGCGCAGGGCGCCCAGGTCACCCATGGATCAAGTGAGGGCGGCACTGCCCAGACCTTCGTTCAGGACACTGAGAAAGATCGCACTGTAGAGTCTCAGGTTGCGCTGACTGGGCTCAACGCTGCGGACTTTGATGCGCTTGTGATCCCAGGCGGAACGGTCAATGCCGATACGCTTCGACTGGATGAAAACGCCCAGCGCCTGGTCAAGCAGTTCGCCGATGCAGGCAAAGTAATCGCTGCGATTTGCCACGGGCCATGGTTGCTAGTCAACGCTGGCGTTATCGCTGGCAAGACCCTTACTTCTTACCCCAGCGTCAGGCTCGATCTGGAAAATGCCGGTGCTGCTGGTTGGGTGGATGTTGAAGTAAAGCAGTGCCAGGCCAATGGATGGACCTTGATCACTTCGCGTAACCCCAACGACATCCCTGCGTTCAACGAAGCTATCGCAGCGGCGTTGAAGTAGGGAGGCGCTGATAGGCCATACTCCAGCCGCGAGTCACTGGCAGGGTCTGCCCAAAGCCTGGGCGCTAGGCTTTGGGCACATTGCTGGCGGTCGTCAGAGGTAGTTTTCGGCCTGCAGTTAACTGCTTTTAAGCACACGCGCCAAAGCAAGCGTGGTGCCTTTATCCAGAAAGCACTCGAAGCCTTTTGCTCACACTTTGAAGCGCACGCAAATACCTTCATGCGTACAGAAAAGCGTGAGCCGTCACCGCGGTGAATCTACGCTACCCCTAGTAACGACGTTTCACTCATCGACTGAACCCAGTTGGCCGATGCGACCCTGAGTCGGTTGGATTTGCCCCGGCTGCAGCCACATTCCAAGCGCCGGAACCAACAGGAGGGACCCGGTGAGAAACAGCTGTCAGAGCGGTAGTCTGGCACTGAAGTATTTGACGGCTGCATCGGCCAGAGGCAGCAGAAAACGGCAGCGCTGATCAAGCTGATGGATTTATAACGCTATCGTTGCGTTGCCGGCTCATGCCCGCGCTCCCGTCCTCGCGGAGAGCGGCGATCCTGACAGATGCTTCGTTATTCATCGCACGTCGAAACCAGGGCCTGCTGGGCGCCTATGGCTGCGTCAGGCCGACGGCCCCGCCTCGCGAGCCCCGGCTTCTGCGCAGTCAGGTGAGCTTGCCTTGGTTCTGCCCGAGCCTTTTCGTATGATGAAGCGACACGATAGTTGGAATACCAGGCGTGAAATCGTCACCAAACAGTGCTTCATCGACCCCGGCTGCCCAGGGTGGCGTCAAGTGGGATTTGCGCGCTGCCGTTAACCAGCTTTCGTGGGACGACCTGCGCATCATCAAGTCGCTCAGTGAATGTGGCAATCGTGCGGCCACGGCCAAGAAACTGGGTGTCAACGTTTCCACGGTATCGCGGCGAGTGGCTCAGGTTGAGAAAACCCTTGGTGTCGCTCTTTTCGATCATCGCCGTTCTGGCTACATGCTGACCGCCGAAGGTGCGGAGTTGCGGGCGCTGGCAGAACGAGTCGAACTCGACATCGTCAGCGTCGCGCGGCGCGTATCGCGTGCAGGCGAAGGTCCACTCGGGAAACTGCGCATCACCACCAGCGACTCGTTGCTGCTGTATTTTCTGACCCCCATCATTGCCGACTTCAGGGCACTCAACCAGGGCATCGCGATCGAGGTACTGGTTGGCAACCAGACGCTGAGCCTGGCCAGAGATGAATCGGACATCGCGGTCAGGGCGACCAAAAAACCCTCGGAAAGCCTGGTGGGCCGCAAGCTGGCAGCCATCGCCTGGGCCCCCTATGGCAGCGTGGAGAATGCCTGCCCCTCCTCCCCCTTCGCCGAGGGCCAGGCGTGGGTGTCCTACTCGGGCGCCTTGTGCGGCCTGAAAGCGGCGAGCTACGTGGATGAGAGGGTGGATGCTCACTGCATCGCGTACCGCACCGACTCGGTCGCAGCGGCGAGCGCGGCCATCGCGGCGGGACTCGGTTTCGGGTTTCTGCCCTGCATGCTGGGCGACATCACGCCCGGGCTGGTGCGCGTTGGCCCGGTCGTGCCCGAGCTGCAGGACGAGCTCTGGCTGCTCACCCACCAGGACATCCGCAAGTCGTGGCGGGTGAAGGCATTCATGACTTTTTGCGCAGCAGCGGTCGCGGATCAGAAAGCGCTGATCGAAGGGCAGCGCGCACGCACGGCCACGCCGCCCGCGGCCGCCGGCATGGCTTAGCCGATCCGCGCGCCGATTACCGCCTTGCAGACGATTTCGATCAGTTGCGCACGCTGCGCCAGCCGCGACACGCCAATGATGTTACTCGCGCACTGGGGCCGCTCGCTGCCATAGGCGGCCTTGCGAACGGGGCCAACCACGGCAAAGGCCGCGTCCATGTCCAGCACGTACAGGGTCTCCTCGACAATGTCCTCCATCGTGGCGCCATAAAGCGCCAGCAACTTCGAGATGTTGTCGTAGGAGGCGCGCATCTGTGCTCCCATCGAAGAGAAATCGCTGGGCTTGCCGTCGCGGCCCAGCGGCGCGGGCGCTACCAGATTGCCGTCTTCATCATGATTGAACTGGCCGGAAATATAGATTTCGTTTCCCACCCGCCGGGCCTGCGGATAGCCATAGCTTTCTTCCCATGAAACACCCCAGTAGGCGGTCATGTCGTTGAACGGTTGTGCGGCTGCCATTGCATTCTCCTGATGGATAACGGATCGCGTGGATAAGGACGATCCCGTTGTTGGGAGGCAAATGCTAGCACCGGGACACACGCCCATAAGGCGCACTTTTGCGCTTCCATGAGCGCATTTATGCGCCACCAAACCCGCCGCATTTCCGTTAACTTTGTTTCCAGTCCAGGCCATGGCGGCGTTGCAGAACGCCACGGCCGGTAGAGCGATGCCACCTCTGACGTCGCCCTGGATGATCAGACTCCACCCTTCAACACCCACCCTCCGGCAGCCGGTTCTTTGCTCGGAAAGAACCCGCTCGCCTGCGGGTCAACAAAAACAAGGTACGACGATGCAGAATGAAAAAGGCGCCGCGCCGATCAATGTGATCTGTATAGCGGCCGGGCAACTGAGGCCATGGCAGCAACGAGTCGCCAAGCAATTGATACTGGATAATCTGGATACGGGTATTTCAGTGACCGCGCTCGCTGAGGCCTGCGCACTGTCGCGCAGTCACTTCACCCGCAAGTTCAAGGAAAGCACCGGCGTGTCGCCTCAGCAGTGGCTGCGCCAACAGCGGGTGCAAAGAAGCAAGGCACTGCTGGCATCATCCACCATGCCGCTCGTGGACATTGCCGCCGAATGCGGGTTCTATGATCAATCGCACTTCTGTCGGACCTTTATGAAGGCCGAAGGCATGACGCCACAGACGTGGCAACAGCAGCTCCAGGCAGCGGCCTGAGCGCTATACCTGCCACCTCGCCGCCGCGGGCCAGCGCGCCTGGAACGTCCAACTGGCTGCGCCTTGCCCGACAGATGCCCCAAGACACCCAGCTGCTCAGTGCCGGCGCCCGTCGACCCCATCGCTTGCATGGCGCCACTGCCGCGGGCTGACGCCGAACCAGCGACGAAAGGCGCGGGAAAAGGCGCTGACTTCCGAGTAGCCAAGCAGCGGAGCCAGGTTGGAGATGGGCAGCTGGTGCTGGCGCAGGTAGTGAGTGGCGAGCTCGCAGCGCAGTTTGTCGACCATCGCGGAGAAGCTCAGGCCCTGGTCGCGCAGGCGTCGCTGCAACGACCAACTGCTCATGCCCAGCTGTTCGGCAGCCAACTCCAGCACCGGCTCGCCCATCAGCAATTGCTGGCGAATCTGCTCGCGCACGTCATCGGCCAGGTCACGCACGCCACGTCCGCTGAGGTTGCTGAGCTGGCTGAGCGAGTCCTGCATGACCAGCAGCAGCACCGGATCACCCTGCGGCATGGCGCGATCCAGGCCGCGCTTGGGGATGACCAGCGAATTGAATGGCTGCTCGAAGTACACCGGGGCATCGAAGAGCTTGCAGTGTTCCTGCCAGTGCTCGGGGCGTGGGTGTTCGAAGTGCACGGCGCGTGGTGCCCACTGGCTGCCCAGCACATGGCGCACCAGGTTGAGGGCCATGCCCAGAGTCAGTTCGGCGTCCTGGCGGCGGCAGAGGATGGCGCCATGGCGTACCTGGTAGTCGAAGCGGTAGCACTCGCCTTCGTCCACCAGGCGGATCAGGCTGTTGCGCTGGTGCAGCGGAAAGGCACGTGCGAAGTTGATCAGCGCCTGCTCCACGGTCGCCGAGCACAGCCCAATGTAACCGAGCAACCCCAGCGCCTGGGGTTTGAACTGCTGGCCGTAGTACAACCCGAAGTTGTCGCAACCGGACTGGCGTGAGGCCTCCTCCAGCACCTGGCAGTAATTGGGCAAGGCCAGGCTCAGTGTCGGGTGGCGCAGGGATTCCGGATCGATGCCGGACACCCCGAGGACGCGGTCCGGATCACCGCCATGTTTCTCGATGAAGCCACACAGGCCGCTGGCCGCCGCCGCCAGGACGCCGGTATTGGTTTGCCCGCCGGCGAGCAACGACACGCCGGTGGCAAGATCAGGCTGAGAGAGTACGGAGCTCATCGGCGCCTCCTTGGTGACAATTTATGTCTGAAAAGCAAGAAGCACGCCGCCAGCCTGGTGGTGGCTGCGCGTCCCACCGGCTGGGCACGACAGCCGTTGACGGTGAAAACGCTCTCCCGAACAGTGGCCTCAAAACGAGTCGTTCGGAAACACCTGCACCACAATCGAGCACACCGATGACAGTGCTCGACACTATGCCGGTTGCTTGCCAAAAGTTGACTTTGCAGAACAGCCAGCCTCGCCTAGCGTCAAGTCGGCCACATGAATTCGTCTCATAGTTCAACGCGAGCCCCGGTCGTGCTCGCGACCCGCCCCTGAAAACTACAAGAACTCGCAATGGGAGAACGTCAATGATCTATGCCAAACCCGGTACCGCAGGCGCCGTCGTCACCCTCAAGCCACGCTACGGCAACTACATTGGCGGCGAGTTCGTCGCGCCGGTGGGTGGCCAGTACTTCAACAACACCAGCCCGGTGGATGCCTCGACCATCGGTGAATTCCCGCGCTCGGACGCCAAGGACATTGACAAGGCCCTGGACGCCGCCCACGCCGCCGCCGATGCCTGGGGCAAAACCTCGGTACAGGATCGCGCGCTGGTTTTTTGCCTGAATGCCGACGTGCCCCTGGCTGCCGACCACTTTCGTTACTTCGCCGGCTGCATCCGCGCCCAGGAAGGCAGCGCCGCCGAGATCAACGAACACACCGCCTCCTACCACTTCCATGAGCCGCTGGGCGTGGTCGGGCAGATCATTCCCTGGAACTTCCCGCTGCTGATGGCCGCCTGGAAGCTGGCCCCGGCCTTGGCGGCGGGCAACTGCGTGGTGTTGAAACCCGCCGAGCAGACGCCGCTGTCGATCACCCTGCTGGCCGAGATCATCGGCGATCTGCTGCCGCCGGGCGTGCTGAATATCGTTCTGGGTTATGGCCGTGAAGCCGGCGAAGCCCTGGCCACCAGCACGCGCATCGCCAAGATCGCCTTCACCGGCTCCACCCCGGTCGGCTCGCACATCATGAAATGCGCAGCCGCCAACATCATTCCCAGCACCGTTGAACTGGGCGGCAAGAGCCCGAACCTGTTCTTCGAAGACATCATGCAGGCCGAGCCCGCCTTTATCGAGAAGGCGGCCGAAGGCTTGGTGCTGGCCTTCTTCAACCAGGGCGAGGTGTGTACCTGCCCGTCGCGGGCGCTGGTGCAGGAGTCGATCTTCGAGCCGTTCATGAACGAGGTGATGAAGAAGATCAAGGCCATCAAGCGCGGCAACCCGCTGGACACCGAGACCATGGTCGGCGCCCAGGCCTCGCAGCAGCAGTACGACAAGATCCTCGGCTATCTGGAGATCGCCCAGCAGGAGGGCGCCGAGCTGCTCGCCGGCGGCGCCACCGAGAAACTCGACGGCGATCTGGCGGGCGGCTATTACATCCAGCCAACGCTGCTCAAGGGCACCAACAAGATGCGCGTGTTCCAGGAGGAAATCTTCGGCCCGGTGGTCGGCGTGACCACCTTCAAGGACGAAGCCGAAGCCCTGGCGATCGCCAACGATACCGAGTTCGGTCTGGGCGCCGGCGTATGGACGCGCGACATCAACCGCGCCTACCGCATGGGCCGCGGCATCAAGGCCGGGCGCGTATGGACCAACTGCTACCACCTGTACCCGGCGCACGCTGCCTTTGGCGGCTACAAGAAGTCCGGGGTCGGGCGCGAAACCCACAAGATGATGCTCGACCACTACCAGCAGACCAAGAACCTGCTGATCAGCTACGACATCAACCCGCTGGGCTTCTTCTGAACTGCCAATTTGCCAATTGAACGCAGCCAACTAAAACGACGCCCCGCCGCCTGCGGTGGGGCGTGAAGGAGTCCCAACATGTCCAAAGAGACAATCGCCACACCCTCGCAAGGCGGTGTGGAAACCGAAGCGGTCAGCGCCGACTACTTTGCCAACCGGCAATTGAAGCAAGGCGCCGCCGGCTGGATCCTGTTGATCGGCCTCGGTGTGGCCTACGTGATTTCCGGCGACTACGCCGGCTGGAACTTCGGCCTGGCCCAGGGCGGCTGGGGCGGCATGTTCATCGCCACCCTGCTGATGGCGACCATGTACCTGTGCATGTGTTTCTCGCTGGCCGAGCTGTCATCGATGATCCCCACCGCCGGCGGCGGCTACGGTTTCACCCGCACCGCCTTCGGCCCCTGGGGCGGCTTCCTGACCGGCACCGCAATCCTCATCGAGTACGCCATCGCGCCGGCTGCCATCGCCTGCTTTATCGGCGCTTACTGCGAGTCACTGTTCGGCGTCGGGGGCTGGATCATCTACCTGGTGTTCTACGTGGTGTTCATCGGCATCCACATCCTCGGTGCCGGCGAGGCGCTGAAGCTGATGTTCGCCATCACCGCCGTCGCCGCCATCGCCCTGGGCGTGTACATCGTCGCCATGGCGCCGCACTTCCAGGTCGCCAACCTGTTCGACATCCCGCCGACCGAAGCCAATGGTGCCAGCAGCTTCCTGCCGTTCGGCTACCTGGGCATCTGGGCCGCCCTTCCCTACGGCATCTGGTTCTTCCTGGCGGTCGAAGGCGTGCCGCTGGCTGCCGAGGAAACCAAGGATCCCAAGCGCGACCTGCCACGCGGCCTGATCGGCGCGGTGCTGGTGCTGCTGGTGTTTGCCGGGCTGATTCTGCTGGTCGGCCCAGGCGCCGCCGGTGCCCAGTCGCTGGTGGCTTCGGGCAACCCGCTGGTGGAGTCGTTGGTCAAGGTCTATGGCGGCTCCACCTGGATGAGCCAGTTCGTCAACCTGGTCGGCCTGGCCGGGCTGATCGCCAGTTTCTTCTCGATCATCTACGCCTATTCGCGGCAGATCTTCGCCCTGTCGCGCGCCGGCTACCTGCCACGCAGCCTGTCGCTGACCAACCGCAACAAAGCGCCGGTGATGGCGCTGATCGTACCGGGCATCATCGGCTTCGGCCTGTCGCTGACCGGCCAGGGCGACCTGCTGATTCTGGTCGCGGTGTTCGGCGCCACGCTGTCCTACGTACTGATGATGGCGGCGCACATCACCCTGCGCAGCCGTCGTCCCGACATGCCGCGCCCCTATCGTACCCCCGGTGGCGTACTGACCTCGTCGGTGGCTCTGGTGCTGGCAGCGGTAGCGCTGGTGGCCTGCTTCCTGGTCGACCTGCGGGTCGTGATCGGCGCGGCAGTCATCTACGCTCTGTTCATTGCCTACTTCGCGCTGTACAGCCGTCACCACCTGGTGTCCGGTACGCCGGAGGAAGAGTTCGCGGCGATTCAGGCTGCCGAGCAGTCACTGCGTTAACCCCTTGCAGCGGCCGCTGAAAAGCGGCCGCGACAGGAGACATGATTCATGGCTGGATTCACTCACACCATCGCCCACATGACCTGGCGCTTCGACAGCCTGCGCGAGTTGATGGCCAAGGCGAGCCCGGCCCGCTCCGGTGATTACCTGGCCGAGGTCGCCGCGCAGAGCGACGCCGAGCGTGCCGCGGCGCAGATGGCCCTGGCCGACGTGCCGCTCAAGCACTTCCTGCAGGAAGCGGTGATTCCCTATGAACAGGACGAAGTCACCCGGCTGATCGTCGACACCCATGATGCCGACGCCTTCGCCCCGGTCAGCCACCTGACGGTGGGCGGGCTGCGCGACTGGCTGCTCAGCGATGCCGCCGATGAAACCAGCCTGACCGCCCTGGCACCGGGGCTGACCCCGGAAATGGCCGCGGCGGTATCGAAGATCATGCGCGTGCAGGATCTGGTGCTGGTCGCCCAGAAGACCCGTGTGGTGACCAAATTCCGCAACACCATGGGGCTGCGCGGGCGGATGTCCACGCGGCTGCAGCCCAACCACCCGACCGACGACCCGGCGGGCATTGCCGCGAGCATTCTCGACGGCCTGCTGTACGGCAACGGTGATGCGATGATCGGCATCAACCCGGCCACCGACAGCGCCAGTTCGATCCGCGCGCTGGTGGACATGCTCGATGCGATCATCCAGCGCTACGAGATCCCCACCCAATCCTGTGTGCTGACCCACGTCACCAGCTCCATCGCCGCCATCGAGCGCGGTGCTCCGCTGGACCTGGTGTTCCAGTCGATCGCCGGCACCGAGGCGGCCAACGCCAGCTTCGGCGTGACCCTCAAGGTGCTGCAGGAAGGCTACGAAGCCGGCCTGAGCCTTAAGCGCGGCACCCTGGGCAACAACCTGATGTATTTCGAGACCGGCCAGGGCAGCGCGCTGTCGGCCAACGCCAACCACGGCGTCGACCAGCAAACCTGCGAAACTCGCGCCTACGCCGTGGCCCGGCACTTCAACCCGTTTCTGGTCAACACCGTGGTCGGTTTCATCGGCCCCGAGTACCTGTACAACGGCAAGCAGATCATCCGCGCCGGCCTGGAGGATCACTTCTGCGGCAAGCTGCTTGGCGTGCCCATGGGCTGCGATATCTGCTACACCAACCACGCCGAGGCCGACCAGGACGACATGGACACCCTGCTGACCCTGCTCGGCACCGCCGGCATCAACTTCATCATGGGCATTCCCGGCTCCGACGACGTGATGCTCAACTACCAGACCACCTCGTTTCACGATGCACTGTATGCCCGCAAGGTGCTTGGCCTGCATGCGGCGCCGGAGTTCGAAGCCTGGCTGGCACGCATGGGCATCTTCCAGCAGCAGGGCGGCCGCCTGAGCATGGGCAACGAGCTGCCGCCGGCGTTTCGCCAGGCCCTGGCACAACTGGCTTGAGAGGTCGCCATGTCCGATAAGTCCCCCGCCACCGAGAACCCCTGGCAGCAGTTGCGCCAGCTGACCCCGGCGCGTATCGCCCTGGGCCGCGCCGGCACCAGCCTGCCTACTGCCGCGCAACTGGATTTCCAGTTCGCCCACGCCCAGGCCCGCGATGCCGTACACCTGCCCTTCGACCATGAAGGCCTGTGCGAAGAGCTGCAGGGCCGCGGCCTGGATACCCTGCTGCTGCACAGCGCCGCAGCCGACCGGCATACCTACCTGCAGCGCCCGGACCTGGGCCGGCGCCTGAACGAAGAGTCCGCCAGCGCGCTGGATGATTACGCGAAGGAAAAAGGCTGTGGCTACGACCTGGCCATCGTGATTGCCGATGGTTTGTCGTCCCTGGCCGTGCGCCGCCACAGCCTGCCGTTTCTGGAGAAATTGCTGGAGCAGGTGAGCGAGGAAGGCTGGAAACTGGCACCCGTCACCCTGGTGCAGCAGGGCCGGGTCGCCATCGCTGACGAGGTGGGCGAGCGCCTGGGCGCCAAGATGACGGTGATCCTGATCGGCGAACGCCCAGGCCTCAGCTCGCCGGACAGCCTGGGCCTGTACTTCACCTACGCGCCGCGGGTCGGCCTCAACGACGCCTACCGCAACTGCATCTCCAACGTGCGGCTGGAAGGCCTGAGCTACGGCATGGCGACCTTCCGATTGCTGTACCTGATGCGCGAAGCCTGCCGCCGCCAGCTCTCGGGCGTCGACCTGAAGGACGAAGCCGAAGTGCCGACCCTGGAAGATGCAGGGCCGGGGAATTTCTTGTTGCCGGATCAGCGATAGAGATAATCGCGCAGGCCGTAGGATGGGTGAAACCCATCGGCCATTGATGGGTTCCACCCATCCTACGGCCTACCTCTGAAGCCGCTACCACGGGTGGTGCCTTTGTGGGAGCGGCTTTAGCCGTGATCTTTATCGTGCTCAACGCGCCTCGATACGAAACCCAAGCCGCGGGAAATGCACATGTACGATACCGGCGCGGTCATCTTCACGGCGCAGGATCAGCTCTTCCACGCCGGCGAACACCAGCTCCCCCTCCACTGCCTCCACACCGTAATCGATTGCCGAAATCGCCACGGACTGCCCGCTGGCAAACCCATTGGGATCCGTGAACGCCTCGTCCGGCAGCGGCGCTGGGGTAGCGGCGCGCGCGATCTCCACGGCCGCCTCGCTGCTCAGTTCCTCGGCTTTTCCGTGCCCGAACGCCAGCACGCGATCCAGCCAGGCGACCACCGCCGGGTAGCCATCGACCAGCGGCGAGGTCACCGGCGTTGCGCGCAGGAACCACAGTGGATGCGCCATGGCGATATCGGCCAGGCTTGGCTCACCGAACAGAAACTGGCCACCGCCGGCCTCCAGCTGCGCCTGCAGCCGCGCCATGAACACCGGCCACTGGTGTTTGGCCTGCTCGGCTGGCATCCGGGTGGCCTGGCCGCCCGAGAACAGCTTGCTGCGGTCGGCGATAAAGGTCTGCAAGAACTCCGGCGGCGCCTTGGCGAACCGTACGGCGATGGACTCCGGCTGGAATACCAGGCTTACCGCGTGCTGGAACACCACCGAATCAGCCCACTGGGCGAAGGTGGCAATGGCGAACGCCTGGTTGCCGGGCAACAGCGCCGGCTGCGGCTGATGGGCCTCCAGGCGACGGGCAATCAGGGCGGTATCGCAGTAGATATCGGCACCGATCTGTAACACCGGCGTCTTGCGGTAGCCGCCGGTCAGGGCAGTCAGATCCGGCTTGGGCATCACCGGCGGGATCTGCACCGAACGCCAGGCCAGGTTCTTGAAGCCCAGCAACAGACGGGCCTTTTCGGCAAAGGGTGAGGTGGGGTAATGGTGCAGGATCAGCTCAGACATGGAAGCCTCCGGGAACGGATGAGGCTTGCAGCTTAACTCAGCTGGCTACTGAGGCTAGGCACAATCCAGTGGCGCTGATGGTCGCTCATCAAGGCTATGCATCAGGCTGCCAGTGGCCACCAGGGCCTCCTTGGCACCCTTGCCAAGGCGTTTGATCGCCCGTTCGCGGCGCAAGGCGTCGCCCTTGCCCACGCAGCTTTCGCTGTAGACCAGGGCCACCGCCGGGCTGGAGAAGAAGAACCGGGCACCCTTGCCGCTCTGATGCTGGGCGAAGCGCCGCTGCGGATCGTCGCTGATGCCGCAATAAAGCGCGCCATTGGCGGCGCGCACCAGATAGACGAACCAGGGTTTGTCGACACTAACGCTCATCGCACGCTTAGGCGAACCACTCGCGGGCCGAACGCCACACGCACATGCCCACGAAGTACGCCGAGGACAGCCCCCAGAGCACCAGCAGCCACACCGGCTGCGCCGGGAACTGCAGGATCAGCCCCGCGCAGGCGAACATCCACACCATGGTCACGGCGATGTTCAGCGGCATGAACTGCTTGACCCGGAACGGGTGCAGGAACTTCATGCGGGTCAGGGTCAGGCCGGCCAGCACCATGATCACCACGAAGGTAACCCAGGGCTCGAAGTCCAGCAGGTAGAGGTACACCACCACCACGTTCCACGCCGCCGGGAAGCCGACGAAGTAGTTGTCCTTGCTCTTCATGTTGACGTTGCAGAAGCAGAACAGCGACGACAGCAGGATGATGCCCACCGACAGCAGCAGGGTGTACTCAGGCAGCGGAATGAAGCGATAGACGAAGATCGCCGGGATGAACACGTAGGTGAGGTAATCGATCACCAGGTCGAGGGTGGAGCCGTCGAAATGCGGCAGCACCACTTTCACGTCGTATTTGCGCGCCAGGGTACCGTCCAGGCCATCGACCAGCAAAGCCAGGCCCAGCCACATCAGGCAGCTTTCCGCCCGCCCCTCGATCAGTGCAAGCAATGCCAACATGCCAAGGATGACTCCGCTCGCGGTTACCGCGTGCACGCTCCAGGCCTTGGCTTTACGGGGGGATAGGGACATAACACTCATGATCGAAATACTCTGGCGGACGGGCTTTCAGTCGATGAACGAAGGCTTTACATGCACTCGGCCATTCATCGATGAACTTCTGACCGGAGAGCGTACCACTCCGTTCAGCCGCGCGCTTCTCCGCCGTGTTGCCCGTCTGACGCACGGGCGGCCTGGAACTGCCGCAAACCGCCGCGCGCCTGCTTGCGCACGGTGTTCTTGAGCAGCGGCGTCCAGCCGATCAGCATGCCCTGAAAGCCCAGTGCCTGAGCGGCCCAACGCCACATGTCGAAGTGGTCACGGTGCTCGACGATCAGCCCGTCACGAATCACGAACGAGGCGTGGATGCGGTTGACCACGGTACGCCCGGTCTGCGGGAACAGGTAGGTGGCCACCCAGTTGGCGCTACCGCCGCTGGCATCGGCCTGCACATCGCTGAAGGTCAGGGAGAACTTCTTGGCGCGGGAGGTGAGCATGCGCCACATGTCGCGAGCATCATCGCCATTTAGCTCGCCGAAGGCCGGGTCGCTGAAACGCACGTCCGGCGCGTAGCAGCGCGCCATCTCCTCGGCGTCGAGGCGCTGGAATGCCTCGTAGAAACGGGTGATCAATTGGGCATTTTCTGTGGGCATGGCATGGCCTCCTGGCATTGGGCCGCAGTATCGCCCGCGCCGCGCGTGACCGCCATGGGCAAATGAGTCACACAATCACCATCTCGACGGTATCACCAAGCAGAAATCCACGATTGCGTTCGGCGCAGGCACGCAGGTAATCGGCCACCAGGGTGATGCGTTTGAGCTTGCGCAGATCCTCGCGGTAGTAGAGCCAGAACTGCCGGGTGACCTTTACCTCATCCGCCAGCACCTCGACCAGCCGGGCATCCGGGCCGGCCAGAAAGCATGGCAGGATCGCCAGCGCCCTACCCTGCAAGGTCGCCAGATACTGGGCCACCACGCTGGTGCTGCGCAGCGCGCTGCTGGCATTGGGCACGATGCTTTCCAGATAGAGGAGCTCCGGGCTGAATGCCAGATCATCGACGTAAGTGATGAACGAGTGCCGGCTCAGGTCGTCCACGCCGTGGATCGACGGGTGCCTCTGCAGGTACTCGGGCGTCGCATAAAGCTTCAGGGCGTAGTCGCACAGTCTTGAACAGACATAAGGCCCGCGCTCCGGGCGTTCCAGGGTGATGGCGATGTCCGCCTCGCGCCGCGACAGGCTGATGAAGTGCGGCACCGGCAACAGGTCGATGGCGATATTCGGGTAGATATCCTGAAAGCCGCCCAGCTGCGGCGCCACAAAGTAGCTGCCAAAGCCTTCGGTCGAGCCGATGCGCACGTGGCCCGAAAGCGCCAGGCTGGCGCCCGACACCTGTTCGCAAGCCGTTTGCAGGGTGCTTTCCAGCGACTCGGCGTAGCCCAGCAGGTGCTGCCCCTCCGCCGTCAGCACGAAGCCGCTGGCCCGCGAGCGCTCGAACAACAAGGTACCCAGCGCCTTCTCCAACGCGCTGATACGCCGCGACACCGTGCTGTAGTCCACACCCAGGCGCCGTGCGGCGCTGCTGGCGGTTCGGGTACGGGCGACTTCGAGAAAGAACTTAAGGTCGTCCCAGTTCATCTGGCCGGCCGACATCATGCTTTTTTGCATAACGAACCTGTCTTTTTAGGTGCTGGAACAGAAAGTTTGCATACCTATACTCCAGACACGCGGCGCCTACCAGCTGCCCACAGTTCCAAGTTCCTACGACAAAAACAAAAGCAGGCAACTCATGAACGACTCACACGCTCAAGGGCCGGCTGCCGGCCGCAAGCACTACCGTATCGCTGGCCTGGCCAGCATGGCGGGTACCACCATCGAATGGTACGACTTCTTTCTCTACGGCACCGCCGCCGCGCTGGTCTTCAACAAGTTGTTTTTCCCCACCCTCGACCCGATCACCGGCGTACTGGCGGCCTTTGCCACCTATGCCGTCGGTTTCATTGGTCGGCCCCTGGGCGGCATCGTCTTTGGCCACTTCGGTGACCGCATCGGCCGCAAGTCGATGCTGATGCTCACCTTGCTGATGATGGGCATCCCGACCATCGCCATCGGCCTGCTGCCAACCTACGAGCAGGTCGGCTACTGGGCCGCAGCGCTGCTGGTGGTCATGCGTTTTCTGCAGGGCATGGCCGTGGGTGGTGAATGGGGCGGCGCGGTATTGATGGCCGTGGAACACGCCCCCGAAGGCAAGAAGGGCTTCTATGGCAGCCTGCCGCAGACCGGCGTTGGCGCGGGCCTGGTGCTCTCTACTCTGGCCATGGGCGCGGTCGCCACGTTGCCCGAGGAGCAGATGCTCAGCTGGGGCTGGCGCCTGCCGTTCCTGGCCAGCGTGGTGCTGCTGGCGGTGGGCTGGCTGATCCGCGTCAAGGTCGCCGAGTCGCCGGATTTCGAGAAACTCAAGCAGCAGAACCGGCGCGTCAACCTGCCGCTGATGGAAGTGGTGCGTAAACACCCGCGCGCCACCCTGACCATCATCGGCGCGCGCACCGCCGAGAACGCCTGGTTCTACATGGCGGTCACCTTCGCCCTCGCCTACGCCGCCAACCAGTTGCAGATTCCCCGGGCCGACGTGCTGCACGCCATCACCGCCGGTGCTGCGCTGTCGCTGGCGACCATGCCGTTCTGCGGCTGGCTGTCCGATCGCGTCGGCCAGAAGCGCCTGTACTTCACCGGGCTGCTGTTGCTCTGCGCTTTCGTCTACCCGTTCTTCGCCATGCTCGGCACCCGTGAGCCCGTGCTGGTGTGGTGGGCGATGGTGCTGGCGGTAGGCGTGGTGTTCCCGATCCTCTATGCGCCGGAATCTTTGCTGTTCGCCCGCCAGTTCCCAGCGGAAATCCGCTACAGCGGCATCTCGCTGTCGGTGCAATTGGCCGGCGTGCTGGGTGGAGGCTTCGCGCCGATGATCGCCACCAGCCTGCTGGCTGCCGCCGACGGCAGCCCGCGCTACGTGATCGCCTACCTGATCGGCATGGGCTTGGTGGCGCTCGGCTGTACTGCCCTGATGCGCAGCGACCCACCCCGCCAGCCAATCGCCAGCCCCGCGCTGGATACCGCACGCGCCGCGCCCCTGCGCGCCCGTTGATTGAAGAAAGGATCGAACCATGACCGCTACCGTCAAACTGCTCATCAACGGCGAATTCGTCGAGTCACGCACCCAGCAGTGGCGCGACGTCGTCAACCCGGCCACCCAGGAAGTGCTCGCCCGCGTACCCCTGGCCACCGCCGAGGAAATCGACGCCGCCGTGGCCAGCGCCAGCCAGGCCTTCAAGACCTGGCGCAAGACGCCCATCGGCACCCGCGCGCGGATCTTCCTCAAGTACCAGCAACTGATCCGCGAAAACATGAAAGAGCTGGCGGCCATTCTCACCGCCGAACAGGGCAAGACCTTGGCCGACGCCGAGGGCGATGTGTTCCGCGGCCTGGAAGTGGTCGAACACGCCGCTGGCATCGGCAACCTGCAACTCGGCGAGCTGGCCAACAACGTGGCCGGCGGCGTCGACACCTACACCCTGCTGCAGCCGTTGGGCGTATGCGCCGGTATCACCCCCTTCAACTTCCCAGCGATGATCCCGCTGTGGATGTTCCCGATGGCCATCGCCACTGGTAATACCTTCGTGCTCAAGCCTTCCGAGCAGGACCCGATGGTGACCATGCGCCTGTGCGAACTGGCCCTGGAAGCCGGCGTACCGCCGGGCGTACTCAACGTGGTGCACGGCGCCGAGGACGCGGTGAACGCGATCTGCGATCACCCGGACATCAAGGCGGTGTCCTTCGTCGGCTCGACCCGCGTCGGCACCCACGTCTACAACCGCGCCAGCCAGGCCGGCAAGCGCGTGCAGTGCATGATGGGCGCGAAGAACCACGCCATCGTGCTGCCCGATGCGCACAAGGAACAGACCCTCAACAACCTGGCCGGCGCCGCATTCGGCGCCGCCGGGCAACGCTGCATGGCCCTGTCGGTGGTGATCCTGGTCGGTGAGGCCCAGGGCTGGCTGGCGGACCTGGTAGCCAAGGCCAAGACCCTCAAGGTGGGCGGCGGTATGGAGAGCGGCACCGACGTCGGCCCGCTGATCTCCTGCACGGCACTGGATCGGGTCAGCAGCCTGATCGAGCGCGGCGCCAGTGAAGGCGCACGCCTGGTGCTCGATGGCCGCAACCCGGCGGTGGCCGGCTTCGAGCGCGGCAACTTCGTCGGCCCGACCATCTTCGACGCGGTGACCCCGCAGATGAGCATCTACCGTGAGGAGATCTTCGGCCCGGTGCTGTGCGTGGTGCACGCCGCTACCCTGGACGAGGCCATCGCGCTGATCAACGCCAACCCCAATGGCAACGGCACGGCGATCTTCACCCGCTCCGGCGCCGCGGCCCGGCATTTCCAGGAGGAGATCGACGTTGGCCAGGTGGGCATCAACGTGCCGATTCCGGTGCCGGTGCCGATGTTCTCGTTCACCGGCTCGCGGGCTTCGAAACTCGGCGACCTGGGCCCGTACGGCAAGCAGGTGGTGCAGTTCTACACCCAGACCAAGACCGTGACCCAACGCTGGTTCGACGAGAGTGACGTCGGCAGCGCGGTGAACACCACCATCACCCTGAAATGAGGCGACGACCATGAATATCGGATTCATCGGCCTGGGCAACATGGGCGCGCCCATGGCCCACAACCTGCTCAAGGCAGGCCACGCGTTGCGCGTCTTCGACCTGTCTACCGGCGCCGTCGCCGCCCTGGTGGACGCAGGTGCCAAGGGTGCCGACAGCGCCTGCGGCGTGCTGCAGGATGCCGAGATCGTCATCACCATGCTGCCGGCCTCGGCCCATGTGAAAGCGGTCTACCTCGGCGATGACGGCCTGCTGGCCAAAGTGAAGCCCGGGGTGCTGCTGATCGACTCCTCGACCATCGACCCGCTGGCCGCCCGGGAAGTCGCCAAGTCGGCGGCCGCCCACGGCAACCCGATGCTCGATGCACCGGTGTCCGGCGGCACCGGCGGTGCGGCGGCGGGTACCCTGACCTTTATGGTCGGCGGCGCCGAGGCGGACTTTGCCAAGGCGCAGCCGGTTCTCGCGGCCATGGGCCGCAACATCGTGCACTGCGGCGGCAGCGGTAACGGCCAGGTGGCGAAGGTGGCCAACAACATGCTGCTGGGCATCTCCATGATCGGCGTTGCCGAGGCCATGGCGCTGGGGGTGTCGCTGGGCATCGACGCCAAGGTACTGGCGAATATCATCAACACCTCCAGCGGGCGCTGCTGGAGCTCGGATACCAACAACCCCTACCCCGGCGTGCTCGACAACGCGCCGGCCTCGCGCGGTTACAGCGGCGGCTTCGGCACCGACCTGATGCTCAAGGACCTGGGCCTGGCCACCGACGCGGCGCGGCAGATCAGGCAACCGGTGATACTCGGCGCCCTCGCCCAGCAGCTCTACCAGCGCTTCAGCTGCGACGGGCACGGTGGGCTGGATTTCTCGGCGATCATCAACGCCTATCTGGGGCCGCAGGACAAGTCGTAAGGCTCAGGGGCCAATAGGCCGAATCTGCTTCTCACCCGAAAAGGTTCTTCGAATTTTCGCGAGGAGAATGCGCTCGGCACCGAGGTGGGTATGGTGCATTGGCTTAGGACTATCCAATATTGCGCCTCCTGCAGCTTTGTGTCGCGCTCCTTACGGGCGCAACACTTCTGATGGGAACAAGGCGCGAGCTTGCACGATTTCCAAAAGCTCAGCTCGAAAACGCCTGCGTTTGCTCTTGGGCTGCGATCGCACAGGCGACGACCAAGTCCCCTTCAGGAGGCCGAGTGTAATCGCTGTGTAAGGGGTTGAGCGGCATGGATGCCGCGAGAGCTGCGATGGGCCAGGGATGGCCCTTCGCAGCGTGTCCCTGAAACAGTGATGGAGCGAGGGAACCCCGGCGCAGCCGGGGCCGAATGATGGGGTGCCCTTCTCTTTGGTTACTTTCTCTTGGGCAAGCAAGAGAAAGTGACTCGCCCGTAAGGGGCGAAACCCATCAGGCAAGGCGATGTGTTAATGGAGAGTGCCAGGTCATCGACAGCGAACAATTTTGCCCGTCTGGCGTTAACCCGCCCGCTCACCAAAAGAAGAACAAAAAAACGCCGGGGCATGAGCCCCGGCGTTTTTTATAGGCGTTCCGGCAAAGCGCAGACCAATGTCTGCGCTTTACCCGACCATACTCAGTGCAGGATCTGCCCCAGGAACAGCTTGGTACGCTCGTTCTGCGGGTTGTCGAAGAAGGCATTCGGCTCGGCCTGTTCGACGATCTCGCCCTTGTCCATGAAGATCACGCGGTCGGCCACGGTACGGGCGAAGCCCATCTCGTGGGTCACGCAGAGCATGGTCATGCCGTCCTGGGCCAGGCCGATCATGGTGTCGAGTACTTCCTTGACCATTTCCGGGTCGAGTGCCGAGGTCGGCTCATCGAACAGCATGATTTTGGGCTTCATGCACAGCGCGCGGGCAATCGCCACACGTTGCTGCTGACCGCCGGACAGTTGCCCCGGGAACTTGTGCGCCTGCTCCGGAATGCGTACGCGCTCCAGGTAATGCATGGCGATTTCCTCGGCCTTACGCTTGGGCATCTTGCGTACCCACATCGGTGCCAGGATGCAGTTCTGCAGCACGGTCAGGTGCGGGAACAGGTTGAAGTGCTGGAACACCATGCCCACTTCGCGGCGCACGGTTTCGATGTCCTTGAGGTCACGGGTCAGTTCGGTGCCATCGACCACGATGCGCCCGGCCTGGTGTTCCTCCAGGCGGTTGATGCAGCGGATGGTGGTCGACTTGCCCGAGCCCGACGGGCCACACAGCACGATACGTTCGCCCTGGCGCACGTCCAGGTTGATGTCCTTGAGTACGTGGAACTGGCCGTACCACTTGTTCACGCCCTGCAGTTGAATGATCGGCTCGGCGCTGGGTTGCTTGTTTGCTTCGCTCATCTAATTGACTCCTAACGCTTGTGGCCAGTGTCGAGCTTGCGCTCCAGATGGAGGGAATAGCGCGACATACCAAAACAGAAAATCCAGAAAATCAGGGCGGCGAACACGTAGCCCTCGGTCGCCATGCCCAGCCACGCCGGGTCGGCAGCCGCCTGCTTGACGCTGTTGAGCAGGTCGAACAAGCCGATGATGATCACCAGACTGGTGTCCTTGAACAGGGCGATGAAGGTGTTGACGATGCCCGGGATCACCAGCTTGAGCGCTTGCGGCAGGATCACCAGACCCATCATCCGCCAGTAGCCCAGGCCCATGGCACCGGCCGCTTCGTATTGCCCCTTGGGAATCGCCTGCAGCCCACCACGCACCACTTCGGCGATGTAGGCCGACTGGAACAGGATCACGCCGATCAGTGCGCGCATCAGCTTGTCGAAGCTCATGCCCTCGGGCAGGAACAGCGGCAGCATCACCGAGGACATGAACAGCACGGTGATCAGCGGCACACCACGCCAGAACTCGATGAAGGTCACGCAGACCACCTTCACCGCCGGCATATTGGAACGGCGCCCCAATGCCAGCAGAATGCCCAGCGGCAACGCACCGGCGATACCGACGGCGGCGATCACCAGGGTCAGCATCAGGCCGCCCCAACGGCTGGTCGGCACGGTGTCCAGACCGAACACACCACCGTGCAGCAGGCACCAGGCGACGATCGGGTAGATCACCAGAAAACCGATGCCGTAGATGGCCTTGCGCGGGAACCTGGAGATGAACAGCGGCGCTGCACCGACGATGGCCAGCACGGCGGTCAGGTCCACGCGCCAGCGCAGTTCGCTGGGGTAGAAGCCGTACATGAACTGGCTGAAGCGCGACTGGATGAACACCCAGCAGGCGCCCTCCTTGGTGCAATCGGCGCGGGTGCTGCCCACCCAGTTGGCGTCGATGAACGCCCACTTGAGCAGCGGTGGCACCATCAGCCAGATGAGGTAGATGGCGAACAGGGTCAGCAGCGTATTGAGCCAGCTGGAGAACAGATTGCTGCGCATCCAGGCAAGCGCGCCAACGCTGGAGCTGGGTGGCGGCAAATCCGGTTTGAAAGTATGAGTGCTCATTGCGCTAGGTCCTCACCGCTCGATCAGCGCGATGCGCTTGTTGTACCAGTTCATCAGCAGGGAAATGCTGATACTGATCGCCAGGTAGACACTCATGGTGATGGCGATCACCTCGATGGCCTGACCGGTCTGGTTGAGTACGGTACCGGCGAACAGCGACACCATGTCCGGGTAACCGATACCGGCAGCCAGGGACGAGTTCTTCGCCAGGTTCAGGTATTGGCTGGTCAGCGGCGGAATGATCACGCGCATGGCTTGCGGGATGATCACCTTGCGCAGCGTCGGGCCGGGGCGCAGGCCCAGGGAGCGGGCAGCTTCGGTCTGGCCGTGGCTGACCGAGTTGATCCCGGAACGCACGTTCTCGGCGATGAACGCCGCGGTGTAGACGGTCAGCGCGATGGTCAGCGCCAGCAACTCGGGAATCATTACCCAGCCGCCCACGAAGTTGAAGCCCTTGAGCTCGGGTACCGACCAGTGCAACGGGCTACCGAAGACCAGGGCGAACAAGGTCGGGATGACAATCGCCAGCCCCAGGCCTACCCAGAACTTGTGGAACGGCTGCCCGGTGGCCTCGAAGCGCTTGTTGGCCCAGCGCGTCATCATCACGATGGCCACCAGGGTAATGACCAGGCCGACCACGAACGGCCAGAACGCACTGGTCGCCTCGGCAGCCGGCATGTTCAGGCCACGGTTGCTGAGAAAGAAGCTGTCGCCGACGCTGATGCTGGCACGCGGCCCAGGCAGCGGCAGCAACACGGCGAAGTACCAGAAGAGAATCTGCAGCAACGGCGGGATGTTGCGGAAGATCTCGATGTACACGGTGGCCAGCTTGCTGATCATCCAGTTCGGCGACAGGCGCGCGACACCGATGATGAAGCCGAGGAAGGTAGCCAGCACGATGCCGATGAACGACACCAGCAGGGTATTGAGCAGGCCGATCACGAAGACGCGGGCATAGCTGTCCGCTTCGGTGTAGCTGATCAGGTGCTGGGCGATGCCGAAGCCGGCACTGCGCTCGAGGAAGTCGAAGCCCGAGGTGATGCCCCGGTGTTGCAGGTTGGTCTGCGTATTGCTGAACAGGAACCAGCCCATTGCGACCACGGCCACAACGGTAATGATCTGGAATAGCCAGGCGCGCACACGTGGATCGCTAAGGGAGAACCCCTGCGGTGCGCCGATGTTTTTCTGCATGGGAATGCCCCAGGTATAACGGAACGAAAATCGCCCGGCAGTGCACTGCCGGGCGACAGGTCAATCAACGCACTGGAGGTGCGTAGTGCAGACCGCCTTTGTTCCACAGAGCGTTGAGGCCACGCTCGATTTTCAGCTCGCTGCCTTTGCCGATGTTGCGCTCGAACACTTCGCCGTAGTTACCGACCTGCTTGACGATCTGGACGACCCAGTCTTTCGGCAGTTTCAGGTCCTTACCGTACTCACCGTCGGCACCCAGCATACGGGCGACGTCAGGGTTCTTGGTTTCCTTGGCCAGGGCTTCGACGTTCTTGGAGTCGACACCCAGCTCTTCGGCGTTGAGCATGGCGAACAGGGTCCACTTGACGATAGCCATCCAGTCTTCGTCGCCACGACGAACCAATGGGCCCAGCGGCTCCTTGGAGATCACTTCCGGCAGTACTACCCAGTCATCCGGTGCGCCCAGCTTGATGCGCTGTGCGTAAAGCTGCGACTGGTCGGAGGTCAGCACGTCGCAACGGCCGGCTTCCAGCGATTTGGCGCTTTCGTCGGAGGTGTCGAAGGTGATCGGGGTGTACTTGAGGCCGTTGGAACGGAAGTAGTCGGAGACGTTCAGCTCGGTGGTGGTGCCTGCCTGGATACAGATGGTCGCGCCATCGAGTTCCTTGGCGCTGGCAACGCCCAGCTTCTTGTTGACCAGAAAGCCGATGCCGTCGTAGTAGGTCACGCCGGTGAACACCAGGCCCATGCCACCGTCGCGGGAGCTGGTCCAGGTGGTGTTGCGCGACAGTACGTCGACTTCACCGGACTGAATGGCGGTGAAACGCTCCTTGGCGGTCAGCGGGCTGTACTTGACCTTGCTCGCGTCGCCCAGCACTGCAGCGGCCACACCGCGGCAGATATCGACGTCGATGCCCTGGTAGTTGCCCTTCGCATCCGGCACCGAGAAACCCGGCAAGCCGTCACTGACGCCACACTGTACAAAGCCCTTCTTCTTTACGGCGTCCAGGGTCGCACCGGCGTGAGCCATGCCTGCAGCGCCGAGAACGGCGGCGGCGGTCAACATCGCCAGGGTGGTTTTAACCATCTTCATTGAACATTCTCCGGTTGCTTTTGTTGTGTTGGAGTCTCAGCCCGATCGCCGTACCCTTTTGGGGCATGTCGTCACTGTAGGCAGCAACAGTGTAGACCGGTGACCAGACCTCGGTACGCTGGCGTGACCTGTTCGAAAGCGGGTCATCGACCTTTGCACCAGCCCGCTGGTGAGCAGGCCCGAGACGGATCGCGAATTTGCCTCTCGTCGGGCATGCAGCGCCCGGCGAACCTTTTGGAAACCCCATCAAATCGGCTTTCCCGTCTGCTCCGCGGCCTGAAGCGGTGTTACCACACCAGGCCGACGACATCAGTCCCATGCTCCTTAGCAAAGGCCATACCACACCACGTTTTTACCCGCGAGATAGGCGGGTCAAGGGGGCAAAGTTGTAATCTTGCGACATCTACTTCATGGATCAGTACAGTGACGGAAAACAGTCACGCACCAAAACGACGCACAGGCCCCACATTGGAGCAACACATGGATACCACATTGATACTGCAGCCCCCACTTAGCGCCGACTCCTGTGTCATCTGGCTGCACGGTCTGGGTGCAGACCGCTTCGATTTCCATCCGGTCGCCCAGGCGTTACAGCAATCGCTGCGCAGCACACGCTTCATGCTGCCCCAGGCGCCCACTCGCCCGGTGACCATCAATGGCGGCTACCAGATGCCCAGTTGGTACGACATCCTGGCCATGAGCCCGGCCCGGGCGATCGATCGCGAGCAGCTGGAACAGTCCGCCGACCAGGTCATCGACCTGATCGAAGCGCAACGCCGCGAAGGCATCGACCCTTCGCGTATTTTCCTGGCCGGGTTCTCCCAGGGCGGCGCGGTGGTGCTGCACACCGCCTTCCTCCGCTGGCAGGGCCCACTCGGCGGGGTACTGGCGTTGTCCACTTACGCGCCGAGCTTCGCCGACGAGGTTCAGCTCAGCGATGCGCAGCGTGCGGTACCGGTCTACTGCCTGCACGGCAACCAGGATGGCGTGGTCCTGCCGAGCATGGGCCGCAGCGCTCACGACTGGCTGCAGAGCCGCGGGGTCAGCGTGACCTGGCAGGACTACCCAATGGCTCACGAAGTGCTGCCTGCGCAGATCCACGATGTCGCTGACTGGCTCGCAGCCCGTCTGTAACGGGAGCTTCGCCGGCATGGCTGTGACCGTCTTCACAGTCCCCGCGCCGCCGGTCGTACGCAGTGTGCAAGACGATTGTCAGCCCGAGTGGCGAACGATACTGTCAGGGCACTGAGACCCGCTCGTCGATCACGAGCGCCGTCATCGACCCATGGGAGCGTTAGCGATGCCCATCGTTAAGCGTTTCGAGCAAGGATGCTGATGCCATGAAGGCGGCCCAATGGCAAACCGACCTGCAGCAGATTCGCCAGCTGCGCCTGTTCGACAATGTCGCGCTCGGTAGCCTTAACCGATTGCTCGACGCCTTTCGCCCCTGTGAACTGGAGGCGGCCGAAGTGCTGTTGTCGCCGTTCGACCGCAACCAGTACCTTTATATAGTGGTCACCGGCAGCCTCAAGGTGTACCTGGGCTCCCTGGACAACCAACCGGTCACCACCCTGGGCCCGGGCGACTGCGCGGGCGAGATCAGCTTCATCGACAACGAACACCCCAGCGCCTACGTGGTGGCCACCGAGCCCAGCAGCGTGCTGCGCCTGCACCGCGATGCCCTCGGCTCGCTGTTCCAGCAATCGCCGCAAATGATGCACAACCTGCTTAAGGTGCTCTGTGGCCGCGTGCGTCAGGGCAACCGGCAGCTGATCAACAGTGAACAGAATGCCAATGTCGACAAGCTCACCGGCGCCTTCAACCGTCGCTGGCTGGAACACATGTTCGAACGCGAACGCGCGCGCTGCCTGATCGATGAACAACCCCTGTGCCTGTTGATGCTCGATGTCGACCACTTCAAGGATTACAACGACCAGCACGGCCACCTGGCTGGCGACTATGCGCTGTGTCTGGTCGCCCACACGCTGCGCCGGCAGATGCGGGCGCGCGACAGCCTGGTGCGTTTCGGCGGTGAGGAGTTCGTGGTATTGCTGCCCGAATTGCAGCTGCAGCAGGCCGCCGACATGGCCGAACGCCTGCGCGAAAGCCTGGAGCAGGTCGACTCCTTCTATTCACCGCTTGGCGCCCAGCCAGGGGTGACCATTTCCCTGGGCCTGACCCAGATGACGGTCCGAGACAGTCTGGCCAGCCTCATCGCGCGGGCCGACCAGGCGCTCTATCGGGCCAAGAACGGCGGCCGCAACCGGCTCTGTCATTAGATTGCCGTGAGTCTGTGTGACCCTGGTTACCTGCGCCCCTGCCAAGCCTGGGCGCGTTCCTACGCAACCTGACGGCCCGCCCCTCTGGAACACCTGCCATGCGCAAACGCCTGCTCGCCATTCCAATCGTCCTGTGCCTGGCTGCCGCCGTGTTCTTCACCCTGCCCAGCGTGCTCGACCGACGCATGAACAGCGTCGAATCGCCGGCCCCCTACCCGGCCGGCCAGGCCGCCACGCGCCTGCACGACACCTTGTTCATCGCCGACCTGCACGATGACGCCCTGCTCTGGGAACGTGACCTGCTCAAGCGATACAGCTATGGGCATTCGGACCTGCCGCGCCTGCTCGACGGACGCGTGGGCCTGCAGGTGTTCTCCACGGTCACCCAATCGCCGCGCGGCCTCAACTATGAAAGCAACGGCGCCGACAGCGACACCATCACCCTGCTCGCCATGGCCCAGCGCTGGCCGCGGGCGACCTGGAACAGCCTGCTGCAGCGCGCCCTGTACCAGGCCGAGAAACTGCGTGAAGCGGCTGCCGGCAGCGAAGGCCGGCTGATCCAGATCAGGACGCGCAGGGATCTGGTCGATTTTCTGCAGGCCTGGAGTCAGGATCCGCGCCGCCTTGCCACCCTGCTCGCCACCGAGGGCCTGCACCCTCTGGAGGGCAGGCTGGAAAACCTCGACCGGCTCTACGATGCCGGCTTTCGCATGGCTGGGCTGACCCACTTCTTTGACAACGAGGTCGGCGGCTCGGCCCATGGTCTGAACAAGGGTGGGCTGACGCCATTGGGCCGCCAGGTCGTCGCGCGACTCGAGGAAAAGTCCATGCTGATCGACCTGGCCCACGCCTCGCGCCCGCTGATGGACGACGTGCTGGCCATGGCCACGCGCCCAGTGCTGGTTTCCCACGGCGGCGTCGAAGGCACCTGCCCGGGCACCCGCAACCTCAGCGACCGGCATATCCGCGCCATTGCCGCGAGTGGCGGGGTGATCGGCATCGGTTACTGGGACACCGCCGTGTGCGCCACCTCGGTAGCCGCCATCGTCAAGGCGATTCGCTACACCGCGGACCTGGTGGGCGTCGAGCACGTGGCCCTGGGCTCGGACTTCAATGGCACCATTCATGCGCCGTTCGACGTCACCGGCCTGGCGCAACTGACCGAAGGCCTGCTCGGCGCCGGCTTCAACCGCAATGACATCACCGCGATCATGGGCGGCAACGTCCAGCGCCTGCTGCTCGCCAGCCTGCCCGCGAACTGATCGACGGCCATCCAAGACGGCGGCGGCAGGGTACTCCCTGCCCGCTGCGTCTTGCTTTACACTGGCTGGCGTTCATTCCTTAATCAATCGACGAGATGACCGTGCTCAAAGCACTCAAAAAAATATTCGGCAAAGCCGAAAATGAGCCACACAGCTCAGTCTCCCCGACCTTCGAAGCCGCATCGCCCCCTGCCGCCGCGCCTCGTGAGGAGCGCCAGCCGCGCCCGCCGAAAGAGCCTGCCAGCCGCGAGCAGAAGCCGCCGAGCAAAGCCGCCAGGCCCCGCCGCGAACGCGCGCCCAAGCCGGTCGACACCTGGACGCTCGAGGACTTCAAGGTCGAACCAGCCCCCGGCAAGACCCGCTTCCACGACTTCAAGCTGTCGCCGCAGCTGATGCATGCCATCCACGACCTGGGCTTCCCGTACTGCACGCCGATCCAGGCCGGCGTACTGGGCTACACCCTCAAGGGCCAGGACGCCATCGGCCGCGCCCAGACCGGTACCGGCAAGACCGCGGCGTTCCTGATCTCGATCATCACCCAGCTACAGCAGACGCCGCCGCCCAAGGATCGCTACATGGGCGAGCCGCGCGCGCTGATCATCGCGCCGACCCGCGAGCTGGTGGTGCAGATCGCCAAGGACGCGCAGGAGCTGACCAAGTACTGCGACCTGAACGTGATGAGCTTCGTTGGCGGCATGGACTTCGACAAGCAGCTTAAGCAGCTCGAGTCGCGCTTCTGCGACATCCTGGTGGCCACCCCGGGTCGCCTGCTGGACTTCAACCAGCGTGGTGAAGTGCATCTGGACATGGTCGAGGTGATGGTGCTCGACGAAGCCGACCGCATGCTCGACATGGGCTTCATTCCCCAGGTGCGGCAGATCATCCGCCAGACGCCGATGAAGGGCGAGCGCCAGACCCTGTTGTTCTCGGCCACCTTCACCGAAGATGTGATGAACCTGGCCAAGCAGTGGACCACCAATCCGGCCATCGTCGAGATCGAGCCGGAAAACGTCGCCAGCGACACGGTGGAACAGCACGTCTACGCCGTCGCCTCGGCGGACAAGTACAAGCTGCTCTACAACCTGATCACCCAGAACGACTGGACTCGGGTGATGGTCTTCGCCAACCGCAAGGACGAGGTGCGGCGCATCGAAGAGCGCCTGACCCGTGACGGCATCAGCGCGGTGCAGATGTCCGGCGACATTCCCCAGCACAAGCGCATCCGTGCCCTGGAAGGGTTTCGCGAGGGCAAGATCCGCGTCATGGTCGCCACCGACGTGGCCGGCCGCGGCATCCACGTCGACGGCATCAGCCACGTGATCAATTTCACCCTGCCGGAAGATCCGGACGACTACGTGCACCGCATCGGTCGTACCGGCCGCGCCGGCAGCAGCGGCACCTCGATCAGCTTTGCCGGCGAGGACGATGCCTTCGCCCTGCCGCCGATCGAAGAACTGATCGGCCGCAAGATCCAGTGCGAGATGCCCCCGGACGAACTGCTCAAGCCGGTGCCGCGCAAACCCTGAGAGCCACCGCTGCTGCTCGACAACGCCAGGCGCAGCGCCTGGCCAACCGCCCCGCTTGATCATCCAGCGCCCTGTTATGGCAACGCCCGACAGGGCGTTGCCATAACAGGGATTCGTTCATGACACTCAAGATCGACAGCAGCGACCTGCAGCGTGCCGTACAGGCCGGCGTTCTGCAGCCGGGCCAGGATCAGGCGCTGCTGGATTTTCTGCGCCAGGCGCCTAGCGAACGCCCCAGCTTCCAGCTCTCGCACATCGCCTATTACTTTGGCGCGCTGCTGATCATGGGCGCCATGGGCTGGCTGATGACCGAAGCCTGGATGAGCATCGGCGACGCGGCGCTGCTGGTGATCAGTTCGGCCTACCTGCTGCTGTTCCTGCTCGGCGGGCGCAGCCTGTGGCAGCGTGGCCAGGCGATTCCCGGCGGCCTGCTGGGCGCGGTGGCAGTGAGCCTCACACCGCTGGTGGTGTTCGCCGGGCAACGGCTGTTCGGCATCTGGCCCATGGACGACGCCCAGTCGGACTACGTCGACTACTACCGCTACGTCCAGGGTGGCTGGCTGGTGATGGAAGTGGCGACCGTGCTGGTCGGCCTGCTGGTACTGCGCCTGCTGCCCTTCCCGTTCATCGTCATGCCGATCGCCGTGGCGTTGTGGTTCATGTCGATGGATCTGAGCGAACTGCTGCATGGTGAATATTTCAGCTGGGAGCAGCGCCGCGAGGTGTCGCTGTGGTTCGGCCTGCTGATCCTGCTCGCCAGCCTGCTGGTGGACGGGCGCAGCAAACAGGATTTCGCCTTCTGGGGTTATCTGGCCGGGCTGACCGCCTTCTGGGGCGGCCTGAGCCTGATGGACAGCGGCAGCGAGTTTGGCAAGCTGCTGTACTGCCTGATCAACCTGGGCCTGATCGGCCTTGCGGTGCTGCTGCGCCGCCCGCTGTTCATGGTCTTCGGCGCCCTGGGCGTAGCCGGCTATCTCGGCTACCTGGCCCACGACGTGTTCGAGGATTCGCTGCTGTTCCCGGTGGTGGTCAGCCTGATCGGCCTCGGCGTGATGGGCCTTGGCCTGCTCTACCAGAAGCGCCGGGAGGCCATGAGCAACGCCCTGCGTCGTCAGCTACCCGCCGGCCTGCTGGCGTTTCTACCAGCGCTGCGCCGTTGAGCGATCAACTGGGGCGGTAGCGCGCCCAAAGCATCTCGAACTCGCGGCGGTATTCGGCGACCAGGTGGGGATCGTCGGTCACCAGCAGGTTCTCCTCGTTGCTGGTGCTGGCGCTGCGCGTCCAGTTGAAGCTGCCGTTGAGCAGCAGGCGGCCATCGAACAGCGCGAACTTGTGGTGCATGTGAAACGGGCTGTTGTCGATGCGCAGCGGCACGCCGGCATCGATCAGTTGCTGGATGTCGCTACCGACGTCGAAGCGCTTTTCGCTGTCGCTGATGATGCGCACGGCAAGGCCGCGGCGGTGCACCGCGATCAGCTCGTCGCTGAGCTGGTCGTCGGAGATGGCGAACACGCACACATCCACCGACTCTTTGGCCTGGCGGCACAGATCGCGGATGCGCTGGCGGCAGCTTTCGCCAGGGCTGAAATGCGCACTGCTCTGGCCACGTATCGGTGAGCAGCGCACCTCCAACGTCTTGATCACCTGCTCCAGCCATTTCAGGGCCGACACGGCGTTGTCCGGGTCGGTGATCAGTTCGCGCACCAGATCGAAGGCGCGGTTGCGCATGTAGCGCACCTGGTCGGGCGTCAGGTCGTTGCCCAGTTCGCGCAGCTCGTCGCGCTCCTCGTTGCTGAGCCTGAGGTCGGCTAGGCTGTCACGCAGGTGTTGATCGAGGCGATTGAAGTCCATTTTTAACCCTGTCGAGTCCGTTTTCGAGTGCGACGTTTCTGGCCGCCGCGTTGCCATGAGGCGTACAGGCCGCCGCACAGTGCGCCGGCCAGGTGGTATTCGAACGAAACGCCCTGCTGGGGCAGCAGGCCGTAGAAAAAACCGCCGTACAGCACCAGAGCCAGGGCCGCCAACAGCAGGTCGGCAAGGCTGCGGCGAAACCAGGCGCGGCCCAGCAACAGCCCCCACAAACCGAACAGCCAGCCGCTGGAGCCGACATGGATGCCGGTGCGCCCGAACAGCCAGACCAGCACGCCACTGACGACGATGATGAACAGGCTGGCGCGGATGAATTCGCCCCGCGACTCCAGCAGCGCCAGGGCGCCCAGCACCATGAAGCCGCTGAGGTTGCCGAACAGGTGCAGCCAGCTGCCGTGCAACCAGGGCGCCAGGGCGATGCCCGGCAACGCCTGCACCTCGCGCGGGATCAGCCCGAAGCGATTGAGGCTGTAACCATCCAGGCTGTTGATCAGCTGCAGCACGACCATCAGCGCGGCGATGCCGAACAGCAGCTTCAGGCGTGGTAACAGCCAGAGCGTCACGGCGTCTCGCCACCCTGCCCCATCATTCGGGCGATCTCCCGCAGCTGTTGGGCCATGTCGCCCATGCGCTTGTGGGTGCCCAGGTCGATGTCGATCTTCTTGTCCATGGCATTGATCAGCGGCACCACGCCATCCTGCAGGCCATCAGCGAGCCGTTCGAGCAGCGCCTGCACGCCAGGCTGCGGTTGCGCCTGCACGGCCACCTCCACCTTCGGCTGCACTTCGCGCAGACGCTCGAGGCCAGCCAGCAGCTCCTGCCAGGGCACGGCGGCAGGCGCTGGTGCAGCCGGCTCGCTGCGAGCCAGGCCGCGCACGCCCTCGACCAGGTCATTGAGCTGCGCCACCACACGGGCGCCGACGTCCGAGTCGCTGCCGCCCATGGCCTTGTTGCGCATGAAGTCGCGCTTGATCTGCGTCCAGCGCTCCAGTTGCTCGGGCGTCTGGTTGCCACGCAGTTCGGCGAGCTTGAGCAGGTTTTCCTCGGCGCCGGTGGTAAGTAGCTGCGACTCGCCCTGGTAGTGGTCGGCGATCAGTTGCAGCAGCTCGGCGTCATTCATTACCGAGCTGATCTTCTCGGCCATCTTGTTCATGTTGCGGTAGCTGCCCTGCAACTTGAACGGTGGCTCGGTGCGGTAGCTGTCGGCCTGGGCGGCACTGACGATGTATTGCTGGTTGACCCGGCCGACCACGTCGCGCACCTGCATCAGGCGCTGCAGAGTGGCGACGATTTCGTTGATCTCGGCGCCGCTGTAGCTGTGCGACAGCTCGTTGGCGGAGAATGGCTTGCCTTCGGCCTTGGCGACGAAGCGGTAGACGTCGGCCATGTCGCGGGTAGCCAGCGGCGTCAGCACCGGGCTGGAAGTCAGGCTGTTCTCGATGTAGGACAGCGCGAAGGCTTCCTGCATGCCGCCCAGGGTGTCGCCCAGGTTGTAGATGTCGGCACGGTTGGCGAGCATGTCGGGGATCTTGAACACATCACCTGACTCGGTGTACGGGTTGCCGCTCATCACCACGCAGAACTTCTTGCCGCGCATGTCGTAGGTCTTGGTCTTGCCCTTCCACACGCCCTCGATGCGCCGCGTACCGTCGCACAGGGAGATGAATTTCTGCAGGAATTCCGGGTGGGTGTGCTGGATGTCATCGACATAGAGCATCACGTTGTTGCCCATTTCCAGCGCCAGATTGAGCTTTTCCAGCTCCTGGCGCGAGGTGGCATCCGGCGCCTGGGCCGGGTCGATGGAGCGCACCTCGTGGCCGAGGGCCGGGCCGTTGATCTTCATGAAGATCAGGCCCAGGCGATGGGCCACGTACTCCATCAGCGTGGTCTTGCCGTAGCCGGGCGGCGAGATCAGCATCAACAGGCCCATCAGGTCGGTGCGCTTGTTCTCGCCGGCGGTGCCCATCTGCTTGGCCAGGTTGTCGCCGATAAAGCCCAGGTACACGTCGTTGATCAGCTTGTTGCGCACGAACGACGACAGCGGCCGCGGCTTGAACTCGCTCAGGCGCAGCGCCGTGCGCTCGCGGTTGACCACCTCCTGGCGCAGGCTCTGGTAACGCTGCAGCTCGGGCAGGAAGGTCTCGCGGTGGTGGCGCAGACGCTGGAAGAAATCGTGCAGGGCAAAATTCAGGGTGCCGTCCTGAATGCGCGGGTGATCACCGAGCAGCCCCTCGACGCGCACCTGCAGGTCCGCCTCGGTGACCCGCAGCGACAGGTCGCTGTCGATCAGCCCAAGGGCCACGGCCTCCGGCACATAGGCGTCGAGGTGCTCCTGGCCCTGCTGCGCACAATAGGCCTGCAGCCAGTTCTCGGCCAGCGCCCAGCGCTGCTCCGGGCGGCCGCGCAGACGTTCCTGTGCCTGCAGGTAGCCCTCCCACATATGGGCGGCTTCCAGATGCTGACGCAGGCCATCGAACAGGTCGCGGGCGTACTTGCTGACCACGAACTCGATGCGCGGCGCGGCCAGCTCCTCGACCAGGTATTCGGCGGCCTCACGCTGCAGGGCCGGCTCGAAGGGCATAGGGTGGCGGGCCAGAAAGCTCTGCAGCGCCTTGAGCACTTCGCCCTGCAACTGGCGGATGCCATCGTCGCGACCGAACAGTTGGCGGATGTTGGCACAGGTGCGCGCCCGCTCCGGCCAGTGGGCGGCGTCCATGTCTTCGCGCCAGCGGCTCCAGAAGAACAGCGCCAGGCCACGCGCTCGTGGTGAATAGGTGAGCAGGCCGGCCGCCTCGCGCAGCGCCAGCAAGCGCAGCAGGATGGCCATGGCGTCCTGGTCGTGGATGCCTTTCTGGTAACCCTCCTTGTAACGCGGCGCGGCGAACTCGCGAATACGCTTGAGCAGCTCATCCGGCTGGCTCATGTGCGCTTTGAGCTGATCCAGGCTCAGGCCATCGGTAGTGCGTACCGCGGCGTCGAGCACCAGCCCCGCCAGGTATTCGCCGCGATACAGCGCGGCCGATTCGGACTCCAGGCTCACCTGCCAGTAATCGCGCAGGCCCTCGAGCTGGGCATCGTGCAGTGGCTCGAGGAAGTCGGTGCCGGTCAGGTGCAGGAACAAGCCGTCGCCACGCGGCAACAGGGTCAGGTCGAGTTCCTGGGTGTTGACCGCAAAACGGTGGCGCGGCCCCAGCTTGATGACGTCGCCACCGGCCTCGAACAGTTCGCTCTTGTCGCGCAGCGCACGCACCGCCTGATCACGGGCGGCCTTGAGGCGCGCTTCGACGTCATCGGCCTTGACGCTGTCCTTGAGCTCGCGCAGGCGCTCGGCCAGCTCACGCAGCTTGAGAATCAGCGGGTCGGCGGCGAAAAAGGCGTTGAGTTCCTGGGCCTCGGTAAACTTGGCGGTACGCCGGCCGAGGCTGTCGAGAATCCGCCGCGCGGCGTCGAGCAGGCCCTGGGCCTTGCGCTGGCGTTCGTCGAGCAGGCTCTGCTTGTGCGCCTCGAAGGTTTCCAGCAACTCCTCGCGCTTGGCCAGGATGTCACCGAGAAACTGCTCGTGATCGCCGAACTGGCTCTCCAGCTCCTCGAGCTGCACCAGCAGGCGCGACAGCTGCTCGTCGCAGCGCTCGGGATCCTGGGCCAGCGCCAGGGCGTTGGTGATGCTCTGGCTGAACAGCTTGAACTGGGCACCGAACTGCGCAACGGTTTCCGCCGATCCCAGGCCCTTGCGGCGCTGCTCGGCGCGGGCCTTGGCCTGGTTGAGCTTGGCGTACACCTCGGAAATGGCATCGACGATACGGGTGCGTTCGGTGGCGTCGTCGATCTGCAACGAGGCCATCAACCCGGAGAGCATGTCCAGGTTGCCGGCCATCTCGTTGAGGCCAGCCAGCGGCTCGGCCAGCTGGGCGACGCTCTCGGCCTTCTGCGCCTGCTCGTCGAAGACCTGCAGATCGTGGTGATAGGGCTGCAGCGCGGCATCGCCGGCGAGAAAGCGCGAGGTGGCTGCGGCAGTCTGCTCGCGAGCCTCGAGCAGCGCGGTTTCCATGGCATCGATGCGCGCCACGTCGATGTAGCGGTAGTCGCGGATGGTCAGCAACTGGCCACGCTGGGCGGTGATCGCATTGAGCGCGTCGACGTATTGCTCGACCTTGTCCCAGGTGTCCGAGCGCACGCTTTCGAGCAGCGCCTTCTGCCGGCTTTCGGCCTCGGCCATGGCCGCGGCGGACTGCTGGCGAATGCTCTCGACCTTCTCGAACTCGTCGAGCACCAGCTCGCCGGTGGCAGCGATTTCGCGCAGCAGCGGCGCCAGCTCGGCGCATTGCGGGTCGCTCAGCCAGTGGTAGATGTCGAACAGCCGGCGGGTGTTCTGGCACAGCAGGCTGTAGCGCGCCACCGACACTTCACGGCTGTCGATCTCGCGGCTGAGGTTGAACAGGTCGGACACCCCGCGCACCAGCTCGGCATTGCCGATGCGCCCGAAGAAGCCGCTACGCGCCGGTTGGCGGGCGGCGTATTCCTCGCTCTCGAACGGTGTCTGCCAGACCTGCATGGGATGGATGCGCGTCGGCTCGTCGCCCTCGGCGGAGAAGATCACCATGCGCCCGTCTTCCAGGCGCGCATAGCCGTGGCCGAAGATCGGGTTCTGCAACTGGCGGGTGACCATGTTGTAGGTCAGCAGCACCGCCCGGCCTTCGCCCGGGTGGTAGAAGATGTACTGCACGTCCTCGCCGTTGGGCGAACGCACCGAGCGCTTGAAGCGCATGCCGGCCATCGACTGCTCGAAGGTCTTGTGCTCGCCGTTCTGCAGGTAGTAACCGCCGGGAAAGATGATGCCGTGGTCTTCGGGCAACTGTACGCAGGCCAAACCGATGGCATCGATGCGCTCGACCTTGCGGGTCAGGCGGTTGAACACCAGGTAGCGCCACTGCTCCTCTCGGTACGGCAGCACCTTGAGCAGGATCAGGCTGCCCAAGGCGGCGTATTCGATCTGCGCATCGTCCAGCGACTGGGTCTTGTCCATCACCTCTTCGCGGTAGATGCCCTGGCCGCTCTCGGTGTTGTTCTCGACCTTGATGGTCAGGTCGCCGCCGACCGTCTCGACGAACACCGTGTCGAGGATGTTCAGGTGCGGATGGCGGCCGTTGACCGTCATCTCGCGGGTGGTTTTCTGCCACTCGAAATCGAAGGGCGCCGGCAGCGCGATATCGCGCTCGCCACGGTTGTCGATGTAACGCACGTCCTTGCCGTCGAGCGACAGCGACCAGCGGAACACGCGGATGTCGGTGATCCGCTCGCCGATCTGGAAGCTGGCCAGCAGCTTGCCGTCGCGGATCGCCAGCTGCAGCAGGCGGGTGTTCTTGTAGTAGGTGTAGAGCTCGTTGAAGTCGTTGACGAAGCCGCTCTGGCTCAGAAAGGTGCCGTCCAGGGCGACCGCTTCGGCTTCAAAGCCCTCGCTGCCCTCGACCAGGCGATAGAGGGAGAATACATCGGCAACCGCGGTTTCCTTCTTCAGGCCCATGAACACGTTGTAGCCGAACAGCAGCCAGTCGCCGACCTGCACGATGTCGCGGGCGATGCAGTTGTTCTCGGTACGGATGCGCACCCGGCCAATGACTTCCATCTGGCTGCTGCCGAACTCCTGCAAGCGCTGCTCGTTGAGCGCTTCGGTGCCCTGTCGCAGGCGCAATCCCTGCTCCTGCAGGCGCTTGTGCAGCACCTCATAGGCGCCGCCTTCGGCTACGGCCTTGTCGAGAATGTCCTGCTGGGTGTTTTCGGCCTGGGCGTCCGACATCATGGTCTTCCTGAATCTGCGCGGTCTGCAAGCAAGGCCCCGTCATGCACGGGGCCGACACGAATGAGGCGGTGCTCAGGCACCGATCTTGCGGGCGATCTCGGCGAGTTTCTCGCGCATCGCGGGGTCGAGCTCATCGGGTTTGATGCGCGTCAGCACGCGGATCTCGTCGTCATCGATCACGCCATCGCGCTCGGCGATATCCAGCAGCGAGCCCAGCTCGGCGGCGTCCAGGCGGCCGTCATCGGCAAAGCACTGGATGCTGCGAAAGGTCATTTCCAGGTGATCTCTAGATTGCGACATGCCACTTTCCTTGTAGTTGGGGCAGGCCTGATGGCCTGAAAGCGCGGGCGCGGCCCGCACCGAATCGCATTACAGGCGCCAGCCGACGTGGCTGGCACCTGGCACCGTCGCTTACACCGCGTCGCTGTCGCTCACCGCAGCCGGCTTGGCCTCGGCGGCGCGGCCCTGCAGCAGACGCGCGAGCACGTCCTGCACCACCGGGCTCTTGCCGACCACGCCTTCGATGGCCTTGCCCACCGACAGGGACTTGGCGAACGAGTTGAAGAAGTCGCCTTCGCCACCGACGATCTCGATCTTCGCCTTGGCCAGCGCGGTGGCCAGCACCTCGGCCTGATCCTTGGCGATTTCCTTGTTGGCGGCGATGGCGGCCATGGCCTCCTCGAAGCTCTTCTCCAGCTGCATGCGGAACTCTTCGTGCTGGCGCGCGTTGTCGCTGAGCGCATCCAGGGCACCGAACTTCTTGCCCAGGCCTTCGGCCTCGGCGTTCAGACGCTCCAGCAGCACCTGCGCCTCGGCCATACCCAGATCCTGGGTCGCCTTGGCCTTGGCCACACCAAGCTGCTCTTCGCCGCGCGCCTGGGCGCCGAGCTTTTCCTCCAGCACCTTGGCATCGGCCAGGCCATCCTTTTCCTTGGCGGCGGCCTGCGCTTCGGTCACGCGTGCCTGGGCCAGGCCCTTCTCCTGCTCGCCCTTGGCTTCGGCGATCAGGCGCTCAGCCTGCACGCGGGCCTCGGCGAGACCTTCCTTCTCCTTGGCCGCGGCGGTGACTTCACGCACCCGCGCATCGGCCAGGCCAGGCGCGGCGCGCTCGGCTTCGATACCTTCGGCCAGCTTCTTCTTGGCCTCGGCGCTCTTGGCTGCGGCTTCCAGTTCGGCCTGGGCGAGGTTGTTGATTTCCACCGCCTTGTGCTTGGAACGGGTTTCGTCGGCTTCGGCCTGCTTGACCTGGCGCACCAGCTCCTGCTCGGCTTCGGCCTGGGCATTGAGCACGGTGACCTGCTTGAGGCGCTCGGCTTCGGAGACTTCGCGCACTTCCTTGATGCGTTCTTCTTCCTGGGCCACGGTCTTCTCCACCGCGACGCGCTCGCGCACCACGCTGGCGATGTTCTTGCGCTCTTCTTCCAGCGCCTTTTCCTTCTCGATGCGCTGCAGCTCGACTTCACGCTCGCGAGCCACCACTTCTAGGTCCTTGGCGCGGGTGACCTTCTCCACTTCGATGACCACGGCGCGCTGGCGGTTCTGCTGGGCCACTTCCACTTCGCGCTGGTGATTCTCGGCGCGGATGTCCAGCTCCTGCTGGGTCTGGATACGCGCCTGTTCGGCCTTGAGGCGTTCCTCTTCGCGCACCTTGAGGGTTTCCGCTTCCTCGCGGGCGCGAATGGTTTCCACTTCACGCTTCTGGCGAGCTTCGGCATCGGCCTGCTGGCGCTCGAGGGCCAGGGTCGCCTCGCGGGTTTCGACGTTCTTCTTCTTGATCGCCAGCTCCTCGTTGCGCTCCAGGTCATTGGTGATGACGTTCTGCGCCGCGGTCAGCTCGGTGATCTTGCGGATACCCTCGGCATCGAGGATGTTGCTCGGATCCAGGGAAGCCTTGGAGGTCTGCTCCAGGTAGTCGATGGCCACGTCTTCGAGCACGTAACCATTGAGGTCGTTGCCGATCACCTCGACGATGCGGTCGCGAAACTCCTGGCGGTTCTCGAACAGCTGGACGAAATCGAACTGCTTGCCGACGGTCTTCAGGGCTTCGGAGAATTTGGCGTTGAACAGTTCGTTGACCGCCGCACGGTCGGAAGCGCGCTCCACGCCGATGGCCTTGGCCACCTTGAGCACGTCTTCCTGGGTCTCGTTGACGCGCAGGTAGAAGGCCACGGTGATGTCGGCGCGCATGTTGTCGCGGCAGATCAGCCCGTCCTTGGCCCGGCGGTCGACCTCCAGGGTGATCAGGGAGATCTTCATGAACTCCTTGAGGTGGATGACCGGGTAGACCAGCGCACCGGTGAAATGCACCTTGGGCGTGGACGACATGTCGTTGACGATCAGCGCGGTGCCCTGGGGAACCTTGATGTAGAAGGCCTTGAACAGCGCCAGCAGGCCGACGATCAGCAGGACGACCAGGCCGACCCCGACCAGCACGGGGATCAGCGACGGGGGAAGGTTGTACATTGCACTCAATCTCCTTTGAGACAAACGGAACCGCTGGCTCAGATGCCGCGGAACTCATCCTCGGTTATCACCCGGTAGGCATGCTGCGCCTCCAGGTATTCCAGTAAAACGACACGGTCACCGCGCTTGAAACCCAGCTGCTCGTCGGCGCGCACGCGCAGGATCAGCCCGGCACCGCCGTCTTCCAGTACGGCCTCGCCATGGCTGGCGGTCACCCGGCCGCTGCGTACCACCGCGGTCTGGCCGAGTACGCTCTTGCTGCTGGTCACTTCCAGCTTGAGAAACAGCGGGCGCAGCGGCGCACACAGCAGGCGGGTGGGCGCTACGGCGAGCATCAACGCCAGCACGGCAATTACCACGCCCAGCGGATAACGCAGCCAGTCCAGCGGCAACAGGCTGAGCAGCCAGAGGTCGATGAAGTAGCTGATGAACCAGGCGAAGAAAGACAGCAGCGTCAGCACCAGGGTCAGCGGGATGTCACGCAGCTTGAGTTTGGACAGGAGCGCTGCCGCCGGGCCTTCCAGTGCGGAATCGGCTTCGACGTCGAGCACATCGATCTCGATCAGGCCAAACGCGACGATGACCCAGTACACCACCGCCAGGCACAGCAGGAAGCTGAAGATGACCGTGGGAAAAGCCAGCGAGACCTGCAGGAAGATTTCCATGATTTCCTATCCCTGAAAACCTGGCGGAGCCTGCTGGCTCCGCCATTCATGACGCATCGTAGCCAGCCCCTGTCAGGGCTTGGCCTTGTCCTTGAGGCGCGCCAGCACGCTGTCGGCACTGCTCTTGTCGGCGACGATACCGGCAGCGCGCAGCTTGGCATCCAGCGATTCTTCGAGGTTGGACGCCTCGGCCAGCTCGGCCGCCGCTTCCATCTTCGCCGCCCGTTCGGCCTGCTGCTGCTTGATGCGCTCCAGCGACTCGACCGCGGTGTGCAGCTTGGCCTGGGAGCCGCCATAACGCTGGGCCACGGCCATCTGCGCCTTCTGCACGCTTTCAGTGGCCTTGACGGTATCGACCTGCTGCTTCAGGCGCTTGATATTGGCTTCCGCCTGGCTGACCGCCGCGCGCAGCTGGGCCACGCTGGCCGCATAGGCGTCGGCCTGCTCACGCTCGCTGCCCAGCTCGACCTCCAGGTTGGCGATCTTGCCGGCCACTTCGGCGGCCAGGTCGTCCTTGCCGGTCTCCAGCGCCTTGACCGCGTACTGCTCATACTCGGCAATCTTGGCGGCAGACTTGCTGGCGCGCTCGGCGGCCAGTTTCTGCTTGGCCATGATCTCGGCCAGTGCCTCCTTGGATTTGCGCAGCTCGGCATCGGCGTCGCGGATTTCCTGATCGAGGATACGCAGGGCCTGGCCATCGACCAGCACCTCACCCATTTCATTGGCACCGCCGCGCAGCGCCGTCAGCAATTTGCTCCACACGTTCATGGGCATGTCTCCTTATGCACTGGCCTTGAGAAAGTCTTCGTAGGCTTCGGTGGCCTTGATGACGTTGTCCGCCAGCGTTTCGATCTCCAACACCACATTAGGCAGGATCGACGAGGCGCTGAGCGCACCGAACATGGTGTAACAGGCCTGACCGTCAGGCAGGGTTTCGAGCCCCACGCAGGACAGTGGGAACAGCTTGTGGCTGCGCAGCACTTCCTCGTTGAAGGCGGCGGTATCGCGCACGTCGCTGGCCGGCCAGAGCAACGCCTCGACCACGATCTGGTCGCCGAACACGGCGATGAACAGTGGCAGATCGCCGTATTCCTTCATGGTCACGTGCAGACTGGCGTCGGCACCCTGGATCAGCTCGACGGCCGCGCGGCCATCGGCAAACGGCTCTGTCGCCGACAGCGCATCGAACAACGTTTGTGCAGTCCAAACCTGAGGCATGCTCACCCCCTCCTCCATTGAAGCCAGCTCCGGCTGGGGCTGGCGCAGTTTCCTTTCGACCGCCGAGAGCCGCTGGGCATGCTCGGGCAGAATCCACACCTCCTTCTTCACCAGCCCTTGCTCACGCAGGCGCTGACGGAAAAGACGCTGGTAGTGCGCAGATGATTTGTTTTCCATGAAACTCAGACTAGATCATCACATGTGATAACTCAATACATCACATGTAATTTTATGAAAGACATCGTTTGAGCGCTTTTTTGCAGAACCGCAGAAGGGGCTGACGACAGAGGCCAGCCCATGAACTCTAACGAGAAGCGGCAGAGTTGTCCGCCAACTGCATCGCAGTGGCGACAGCTCGCCCCGTAGATAGACGCCATCAATGGGCCAGCCTTGGCAAACCGCGGCGAGCCGGTATGATGCGGCACTTTTTAGGAAAGCCGCATGCCGCTTCGCAGCCTTCTCGCACTGCTGTGCCTCTCCCTCTGCTCGTCGCTGTTCGCCGCCCCACCGCAAAGTTTCAGCCAGGCCAAGAAGATCGGCTGGACACTCTACGAGCGCCAGTCGGTGGAGTTCTACTGCGGCTGCAGCTTCAAGGGTAACCGCGTCGACCTGAAAAGCTGCGGCTACACGCCACGCAAGAACGCCAACCGCGCCGCGCGTATCGAATGGGAGCATATCGTCCCGGCCTGGCAGATCGGCCATCAACGCCAATGCTGGCAGCACGGCGGGCGCAAGAACTGCAGCAAGAACGACAGTGTCTACCGCCGCGCCGAAGCCGATCTGCACAACCTGGTGCCGGCGATTGGCGAGGTCAATGGCGACCGCAGCAACTACGACTTCGGCTGGCTGCCGCAAAAGCCCAGTCAGTATGGCGCCTGCCCCACGGTGGTGGACTTCAAGGCGCGCAAGGTGATGCCGCGCAAGGAAGTGCGCGGCATGATCGCCCGCACCTACCTGTACATGAGCGATCGCTACCAGCTGCGCCTGTCGAAACAGAACCGCCAACTGTTCAATGCCTGGAACAAGACCTACCCCGCCGAACACTGGGAGCGCCAGCGCAACCAGCTGGTCGGCTGCGTTATGGGCTGGGGCAACCCCTACGTCGGCCAGCTCGACAAGCGGCTTTGCCGGCAGGCGCCGGTGGCGGCGATCAATACGCGGTAAAGCCCGACAAGGCCACAAATTAGAGCGGCTATTTGTCGGAGCGCCATGCGCGCGAAATCGCGGGCATGGACCGGGCGTCCCTGCCCGCTCCCACAAGTGACTCGGCACCAGCCCACGACGCCCCTTAAAAACAAAAGGCCGGCACCTCTCGGTGACCGGCCTTTCAAGTTGCAGCCTGTCGTTTACAGCGGCTTGCCGCGATTACCGTGCGCGGCAACGAATTGCTGCACGGTGGCCAGGTCATTGGCCAGCACGGTGCAGCGCTCGTCACGCTCGAACAGATCGGCCAGGTGCGCCGGCAGGGCTGGCGACAGGTTCACGGCGGACTTCTCGATGGCCTCCGGGAACTTGACCGGGTGGGCGGTGCCCAGCACCACCATCGGTACAGCCAGGCTGCGCCGGCACTCGCGCGCGGCCCGTACACCGATGGCAGTGTGCGGGTCGAGCAGCTCGCCGGTAGCCGCATACACCTCGGCGATGGTCTGGCAGGTCTGCTCATCGCTCACGGCGAGCGAGTCGAACAACTTGCGTGCCTCGGTCCAGCGGTCGTCTTCGACGGTGAAGCCGCCGGTCTGGCGGAACTCGGTCATCAGCGCGGCGATCGACGGGCCGTTGCGACCGTGCAGGTCGAACAGCAGGCGCTCGAAGTTCGACGACACCATGATGTCCATGGACGGCGACAGGGTCGGGTACAGGTCGCCCTTGGCGTACTGATTGCCGCTCATGAAGCGGTGCAGGATGTCGTTGCGGTTGGTAGCGACGATCAGCTGGCTGACCGGCAGGCCCATGTTGCGCGCCAGGTACCCGGCGAAGATGTCGCCGAAGTTGCCGGTCGGCACCGAGAAGGCCACCGAACGCGCCGGCCCGCCCAGCTGCAGGGCAGCATGGAAGTAGTAGACGATCTGAGCCATGATCCGCGCCCAGTTGATCGAGTTGACCGCCACCAGGCGCGTGCCCTTGAGGAAGCCCTGATCGGCGAAGCTGGCCTTGACCATCTCCTGGCAGTCGTCGAAGTTGCCCTCGATGGCGATGTTATGGATGTTGTCGCCGAGGATGGTGGTCATCTGCCGGCGCTGCACCTCGGACACCCGGTTGTGCGGATGCATGATGAAGATGTCGACGTTGTCGCAGGCCTTGCAGCCTTCGATGGCCGCCGAGCCGGTATCACCACTGGTGGCGCCCATGATCACCACGCGCTCGTTGCGCTTGGCCAGCACGTAATCGAGCAGGCGGCCGAGCAGCTGCAGGGCGAAATCCTTGAACGCCAGGGTCGGGCCATGGAACAGCTCGAGCACCCACTCATTGCCGTTCAGCTGACGCAGTGGCGCCACGGCCGAGTGCTCGAACACGCCATAGGTGTCTTCGAGGATCTGCTTGAAGTCGGCATCCGGGATGCTGCCAGTGACGAACGGGCGCATCACCCGGAAGGCCAGTTCGTGGTACGGCAGGCCGGACCAGGAGGCGATTTCTTCCTGGGTGAAGCGCGGCAGGTTTTCTGGCACGTACAGGCCGCCATCCGTGGCCAGGCCAGCCAGCAGGACGTCTTCGAAATTGAGGGCCGGTGCCTGGCCGCGGGTGCTGATATAGCGCATGGTCTGCAAACCTTCGGTTTGGGGCGCCACGCCGCGAACGGGTCGCGGCGCGCGACTGAATTAGCTGAGTTGTTCGACGCGGATGCGCACCACATTGCCGACGACGTCGGCCAGCGCTTCCAGGGCAGAGATGGCGTCGTTCATGCGCTGCTCGGCAACGCGATGGGTGACCAGGATCATCGGCACCAAGCCGTCCTGCTCCTCGACTTCCTTCTGCATGATCGATTCGATGTTGATGCCGCGCTCCGAGAGAATGCTCGCCACCTGGGCCAGCACACCAGGGCGATCCTTGGCATGGATGCGCAGGTAGTAGGCGCTTTCGCAATCGGTGATCGGCAGGATCGGGTGATCGGACAGCGAATCGGGCTGGAACGCCAGGTGCGGTACGCGGTTGGTCGGGTCAGTGGTCAGTGCGCGCACCACGTCGACCAGGTCGGCCACCACCGCCGAGGCGGTGGCTTCCATGCCGGCACCGGCGCCGTAGAACAGCGTGCTGCCAGCGGCATCGCCATTGACCATCACCGCGTTCATCACGCCGTTGACGTTGGCGATCAGGCGATCGGCCGGGATCAGCGTCGGGTGCACGCGCAGCTCGATGCCGGCGTCGGTACGCCGCGCCACACCCAGATGCTTGATGCGGTAGCCCAGCGCCTCGGCGTAGTTGACGTCGGCGGTAGTCAGCTTGGTGATGCCTTCGGTGTAGGCCTTGTCGAACTGCAGCGGAATGCCAAAGGCGATGGAAGCCAGGATGGTCAGCTTGTGGGCGGCATCGATACCTTCTACGTCGAAGGTAGGGTCGGCTTCGGCGTAACCCAGCGCCTGGGCTTCGGCCAGCACGTCTTCGAAGGTGCGACCCTTCTCGCGCATCTCGCTGAGGATGAAGTTGCCGGTGCCGTTGATGATGCCCGCCAGCCAGTTGATACGGTTGGCCGACAGGCCTTCACGGATCGCCTTGATCACTGGAATTCCACCAGCCACCGCCGCCTCGAACGCGACGATCACGCCCTTCTCGCGGGCGCGGGCAAAGATCTCGTTGCCGTGCACGGCGATCAGCGCCTTGTTGGCGGTGACCACGTGCTTGCCGTTGTCGATGGCCTTGAGCACCAGCTCACGGGCGACGCTGTAGCCGCCGATGAGCTCCACGACGATATCGATCTCGGGGTTGCTGGCTACCGCGAAGACATCGTCGGTCATGGTAATGCCGGTCGACTGGTACTGGGGCTTTGGGGTACGGGTGGCAATCTGCGCCACCTCGATGCCACGCCCGGCACGACGCGCGATTTCCTCGGCGTTGCGCTTGAGCACATTCACGGTACCGCCACCGACGGTACCCAGCCCACAGATGCCTACTTTGACCGGATTCACACTAGACTCCCAACTGCACTGCGTAAAACGGCCGACGCGGGCGCCGGCCGTGGAAAAGAGCCGCACATTACGAAGCGGCTGCCTGATAGTCAATCAAGCCGGATCACTTGGCCTCCAGGGCCAGTTTCGCCAGCTGCGCCGCCGGCTGATAGCCAGGGATCATCTTGCCGTTTTCCAGAATGATCGCCGGCGTGCCATTGACGCCGATCATCTGCCCAAGCTGATATTGCTGGGCAACCGGATTGTCGCAGGAAGCCTGAGCAATCGATTCGCGGGCCTTGGCCTTGTTCATCGCCGCCTGGCGGTCCTTCGAGCACCACACGCTGGCCAGGTCCTTGGCGCCCTTGCTGCCCATGCCCTGGCGCGGGAAGGCCAGGTAACGCACCTCGACGCCGAGCTTGTTCAGCTCGCCCACTTCGCTGTGCAGTTTCTGGCAGTAAGCGCAGTCGGTATCGGTGAACACCGTGATGTGGGTCTTGGGCTCCTTGGGCGCGAACACCACCATGTCCTTGGCAGGAATGGCGTTGATCTGCTTGGCAATGGCTTTGCCTTCTTCAGCCTCGGTCAGGTTGATGGCCTGGCCGTCCTTGAACTGGAACAGGTAGCCCTGCATCACGAATTGGCCATCGGCACTGGCATACAACTGACGCCCACCCTTGAGCTGCACCTGGTAGACGCCGGGCATCGGGCTTTCAGCGATAGCCTCGATCGGCAGATCGGGCTGGATCGACAGCAGGTTCTTGCGGATCGCCTGATCCGGGTCGGCAGCATGGCCGAGAGTACTGACCAGACCAAGGGCCATGGCCGCGAAAATGCGGGTCACACGCATGGATACTCCTATCGAGCGACGGGGTGACGAGGGAAGCACAGAGACTAACATAACCAGGGCACCTGACTGCGGGCGGCAGACGCAAAGCGTGAACCGGCGCCGGCCAATTCAGCCACGCGGATGGTGCTGGGCATGCAGCGCCTGCAAGCGAGCGCGCGCGACATGGGTGTAGATCTGCGTGGTGGACAGGTCGCTGTGGCCGAGCAGCATCTGCACCACGCGCAAATCCGCACCATGGTTGAGCAGATGGGTGGCGAAGGCATGGCGCAGGGTGTGTGGCGACAGCGACTTGGCGATGCCCGCTACCCTGGCCTGGTGCTTGATGCGATGCCAGAAGGTCTGCCGGGTCATCTGCTCGCCGCGCAGGCTGGGAAACAGCACGTCCGCAGGCCGCCCCGCCAGCAGCGCCGGCCGCGCCTCGCGGCAATAGCGCTCGACCCAGCCGATGGCCTCCTCGCCCATCGGCACCAGGCGCTCCTTGCTGCCCTTGCCGAATACCCGCAGCACGCCCTGACGCAGGTTGACCTGTTCGAGGGTCAGGCCGATCAGCTCACTGACCCGCAGCCCACAGGCGTACAGCACCTCGAGCATGGCGCGATCACGCAGACCGATGGGGTCATCCAGATCCGGCGCCGCCAACAGCGCCTCGACATCGGCCTCGGACAGCGACTTGGGCAGCGGCCGGCCAAGTTGCGGCATGTCGACCTGCAGCGTGGGGTCGGTATCGATCACCCCCTCGCGCAGCAGAAAGCGGTAGAAACCGCGCATCCCGGAAATCAGCCGCGCCGTGGAGCGCGCCTTGTAACCTTCGTTCATGCGCCAGGCCAGGTGATCGAGCAGCACTTCGCGGCCGACCGATTGCAACTCGACGCCACGGGCCTGCAGCCAGCCATTGAGCAACGCCAGGTCACTGCGATAGGCCGACTGGGTATGGGTGGAAAGCCCCTTCTCAAGCCACAGGGCCTCGATGAAACGCTCGATCAGCGGATGGTCGACAGCGGACATAGGTTCAGTTCTGCTCTGCCAATATGTTCACGAGGCTACTCAGGGGGATGCTCAATAGCCAGGCAACACCGCCACCGGCTTGCCGTCCTCGCCCATGGCGACGAAGCTGAACGCGCCCTGGATGGCCAGCTCACGGCCTGCGCCGTACATGTCTTCGACGAAGACATCGACCTGCACCTTCATGCTGGTATTGCCAACCGTACTCACCCGGCCGACCAATTCGACGATGGTGCCAGCCGGAATCGGATGATTGAAGTCGATACGATCCGATGACACGGTCACCAACGGCAACCGACAGAAACGCGTGGCGGCGATGAACGACACCTCGTCCATCCAGGCCATGGCTGTACCGCCGAACAGCGTGTTGTGATGATTGGTGGTCGGTGGGAAGACCGCCTTGGCCACGCGGGTTTCGGATAGCTCGATACGCCGCTGGATTTCCTGCTCTCGGGTTGTCATCACTAGCACCTGCTCACGATCTTGGCGGCCTCAGGGGATACGAAACCGCGCTCATGGGGATAGCCTCGACAAGGCACAAGCCGTCATCGGCACCCGGCTGGCAGGCGCTGCGCAGGCCCGTAATGTCGCGCCCATGGCGCTCACTGGCAAAAGCAATACCACTGCCCGCCGCCTCGCCAAACGCCAGAAACGAAAAAAGCAGCCGAGGCTGCTTTTTTCGTGGGGAAAGCTGGATTAAACCAGTTTTTCCTTGATGCGTGCTGCCTTGCCGGACAGGTCGCGGAGGTAGTACAGCTTGGCCTTGCGAACGTCACCACGACGCTTGACTGCCAGGCTGTCAACCAGCGGGCTGTAGGTCTGGAAAGTACGCTCAACGCCAACGCCGCTGGAGATCTTGCGCACGGTGAAGGCGCTGTTCAGACCACGGTTACGCTTGGCGATTACTACACCTTCGAACGCCTGCAGACGCTGACGGTCACCTTCCTTTACTTTTACCTGGACGATTACGGTGTCGCCCGGGGCAAAGGTCGGGATCTCTTTGCTCATCTGCTCAGCTTCGATCTGCTGAATGATTTTGTTGGTCATGCTGCGCTCCTAAGACGGGCCGTCAGGCCGGCCATCGATATTTAGTTATCGTCCCGCTGGCGGATGTATTCCTCCAGCAGCTTTTTCTCTTCTCCAGAAAGCGAGCGGCTATCCAGAAGATCGACACGGCGTTCCCAGGTGCGTCCCAGGGACTGCTGCAAACGCCAGCGCCGGATGTGTTCATGGTTGCCGCCAAGCAGCACCTCAGGAACACGTTTATCCGCATACACCTCCGGACGGGTGTAGTGCGGGCAGTCGAGCAAGCCATCCGTGAAGGAGTCTTCCTCGGCCGAATCTGCATGACCCAATGCACCAGGCAAAAGGCGCGTTACCGCATCGATCAGCACCATGGCCGGCAGCTCACCGCCGGACAGGACGTAGTCGCCGATCGACCATTCCTCGTCGACGTGGGTTTCGATGAAACGCTCGTCGACGCCTTCGTAGCGGCCGGCGATAAGGATCAAACGCTCCTCCTTCGCCAGCTCGCGTACCGCCGCCTGGGTCAGCGGGCGACCCTGTGGCGAGAGGTAGATCACCTTCGCCTGGCCGCCGCTGGCCTGCCTGGCATCGGCCAGGGCATTCTCAAGCGGCTTGATCTTCATCACCATGCCAGGACCGCCACCGAAGGGGCGGTCGTCAACCGTGTGATGACGATCCGTGGTGTAACTGCGTGGGTTCCAGCAGGTCAGCTGCAACAGCTCCTGCCTCACCGCACGGCTGGTAATGCCGTAATCGCCGATGGCGGCGAACATTTCCGGGAACAGCGTAATGACATCGACGCGCAAGCTCGGCATGGCGTTTAGAAGTCCGCATCCCAGTCGACCTGCATCTCGCCAGCTTCGAGATTGATCGACAGCACGCAATGCTGCGTATACGGCAGCAGGCGCTCTCGGTCATCGAGGCTGTCAGCGCAAGGCTTGACCACCATCACATCGTTGGCACCGGTCTCGAACAGATGATCGACCTTGCCGAGCAATTGCCCTGCCTGATCAACGACCTTGAGACCCTCCAGCTGGTACCAGTAGAACTCGCCGTCATCGAGCTCCGGCAGCTGGCTGCGGGGAACGCAGATCTCGAAGCCCGCGTAGGTACGCGCCACTTCACGATCATCGAGCCCCTTCAGCCTGGCGACCAGAACCTTGCCCTGCAAGCGTCCACCAGCCAGTTCAACCTGTTTCACCTCGCCATCGCGCCGCAGCGTCCAGCGAGGGTAATCGAGCACGTTATCCACAGGGTCGGTAAAGGAAAACACCTTCACCTCACCCTTGACGCCATGCACCGAGACAATCTTGCCAAGAACCATCAAGTCCTCGGCGGGAGCTGGCGTCGTGCTCATAAAGTGCTTAGGCGGCAGCCTTGGCAGCTTCTTTGAGCAGCTGAGCAACGCGCTCAGACGGCTGGGCACCCTGGCTCAGCCAGTAGGTGGCGCGCTCTTGATTCACGGACAGCTTTACTTCAGCACCCGAGGCGATCGGGTTGAAGAAACCGATACGCTCAACGAAGCGACCGTCGCGCGCATTGCGGCTGTTGGTCACGGTGAGGTGGTAGAAGGGGCGCTTTTTGGAGCCGCCACGAGCGAGACGAATAGTTACCATGTGAACATCGTTCCTGTAGTCGGTGCTAACTTGAGGCACACATCAAAAATGGGCCTAGGCCCGAAAGGCCGCATATTCTAAGGATTATGCGGCTGTTTGCAAATCTCTTTTTCCGCCGGCCGTCGAGCGGCCGGCCAGAGCCATCAGAACTTCGGCATGCCGCCGCCGGGCATCATGCTGCCCATGCCGCGCATCATCTTGGCCATGCCGCCCTTGGCGCTGAATTTCTTCATCATTTTCTGCATCTGTTTGTGCTGCTTGATCAGCCGGCCGATGTCCTGCACCTGGGTGCCGGAGCCCATGGCGATACGGCGCTTGCGCGAGCCGCTGATGATATCGGGATCGCGGCGCTCGGCCGGGGTCATCGAATTGATGATCGCTTCCATCTGCTTGAACTGCTTCTCGGCCGCGCCCTGGGCGCCGCCCATTTGCGACAGGTTGACGCCCCCCATCTGCGGCAGCTTGTCCATCAGACCGCCGAGGCCACCCATGCTCTTCATCTGCACGAGCTGGTCGCGGAAGTCTTCGAGATCGAAACCCTTGCCCTTCTTGAGCTTCTTGGTGAGCTTCTCGGCCTTGTCGCGATCGAGGGTCTGCTCGGCCTGCTCGATCAGGCTGAGCACGTCGCCCATGCCGAGGATGCGCGAAGCGATCCGCTCGGGGTGGAAGGGCTCGAGGGCTTCGCTCTTCTCGCCCATACCGATGAACTTGATCGGTTTGCCGGTGATGGCGCGCACCGACAGCGCCGCACCGCCACGGGCATCGCCATCGACCTTGGTGAGCACCACGCCGGTAAGCGGCAGTGCATCGTTGAAGGCCTTGGCGGTATTGGCGGCGTCCTGACCGGTCATGGCATCGACCACGAACAGGGTTTCCACCGGTTTGATCGCGGCGTGCAGCGCCTGGATCTCGGCCATCATCTCGGCATCGATGGCCAGACGGCCGGCGGTATCCACCAGCACCACGTCGATGTACTTGAGCTTGGCTTCGCGAATCGCCGCTTCGGCGATGGCCACCGGCTTCTGGGTAATATCGGACGGGAAGAAGGTTACGCCGATGTCACTCGCCAGGGTTTCCAGCTGCTTGATCGCCGCCGGACGGTAGACGTCCGCGGACACCACCATCACGTTCTTCTTGCGCTCCTTGAGCAGGCGCGCCAGCTTGCCGACGGTGGTGGTCTTGCCCGCGCCCTGCAGACCGGCCATCAACACCACTGCCGGCGGCGTGGTGCTCAGGTCGAGGTCTTCGTTGGCCGCACCCATGAGGCTTTCCAGCTCCAGGCGCACGATCTTCACGAATGCCTGGCCCGGGGTCAGGCTCTTGGATACCTCGGTACCGACCGCACGATCCTTGACGCGGGCGACGAAATCCTTGACCACGGGCAACGCCACGTCGGCCTCGAGCAACGCCATGCGCACTTCGCGCAGGGTGTCCTTGATATTGTCCTCGGTCAGCTTGGCCTTGCCAGTGACGCTGCGCAGGGTCTGCGAGAGGCGATCGGTTAAATTTTCGAACATGCGCGTTCCTTTCGGGCCGTCGGGCCGGGATGGGCTGGCAGCAAACGGCGGATTATAACGAAGACTGGCCGGCTTTCGAGGCTTGTTTGTCGGTGCGCCTGCGACCCAGGGTCTGTTGAGGCTTCAGCGCGAGCCGCGTTGCCGCGAGAAATCTCGCCAGGCCGGGCGGCGATCCGCTAGGCGGAGGACGCAGGGAATGGCGTTCCCTTTTCAAGTCCTCCAACAACGCATGGCGAGATTTCTCGCGCAACCCGCAGGGTCGGGCCCGTTTTGTCGCGATGCGGCGTTTCTCGCCGGCTCATTTAGCCAGCTAAACTTCGCGGCTCGTGCCTTGCCTCGCGAAAAAACGGGCGCCGGCGCGGCCGTGCGCGAAGCCTCAACAGACCCTAGTGAGACCTGATACCACTTGCAGTCTTTTTGCGTCCCCCGTTGTGTGCCACACTCGGCGCCTTTCAGGCTCTCGTCATCCAGGATCTATGCACCCTCTGTTGCCCAGTCTCGCCGCAGCCGTCCTTTATTTTGGCGCCGCCGGTTACCAAGGCCTGCATTTGGCCCGCCGCAGCCAGCCCAGCAACGCCGTTTTGCTGCTGGTGGGCGTGGTTGCCCTGCTGTTCCACGGTGGCAGCCTGTTCATGCAGATGCACTACACCGCCGGGTTGAACCTGGACTTCTTCAACACCTCGAGCCTGATCGCCTTCACGGTGATCGCCCTTATCCTGCTGGCCTGCCAGCGCATGCCCGTGCACAACCTGCTGCTGTTTCTGTTTCCGCTCGGCGGGCTGACCGTGCTGTGCGCGCAATTCATGCCCAGCGGCACCAGCCAGCCGATAGAAGAAGGCCCAGGCATCCTTGCCCATATCCTGCTGTCGATCGTCGCCTACGGCATGCTGACCATCGCCATGTTCCAGTCGCTGCTCTTGCTGGTGCAGGATCACCAGCTCAAGCACAAGCATCCATCCGGGCTGATTCGCAATTTCCCGCCGCTGCAGACAATGGAGAGCCTGCTGTTCGGATTTCTGTGGAGCGGCTGGGCGCTGCTGTCGCTGTCGCTGCTGTCCGGTGCACTGTTCATCGACAACCTGTTCACCCAGCACCTGGTGCACAAGACCATCCTGTCGTGCTTCGCCTGGGTAGTGTTCGCCGTATTGCTGTGGGGCCGCCATCAGCTGGGCTGGCGCGGGCACAAGGCGATTCGCTGGACGCTGGCGGGGTTCTGCCTGCTGATGCTGGCGTTCTTCGGCAGCAAGCTGGTACGTGAATTCATCCTCCATATCTGAGCCGTGAACACGCCCTCCCCGCTTTTCCAGCTGGCCCTGTTGCTGACCCTGCTGGGCTGTGCGAGCTTTTTCATCTGCGCGCGCACCGTGCTGTTCGGCCTCAACCGCTATCGGCTGCGCTACCGGGCGCGCCAGGGCCATCGCGCGGCCGCCCGGCTGATCGCTCTGCTCGACCAGCCACAACGGCTGTCGGCCACCCTGCGTATCGGCACCATCTGCAGCACCATGGCTGCCTCGGTGGCCGCCACCCTGCTAGCCTTGCGCCACGGCGCTCCCGGCACCCTGGCGCCGTCACCCTTCATCCTGACCCTGGCCGTGCTGATGCTGGCCCATCCCGTCGGGCGCCTGCTCGCCATCCTGCCACCGCCGCTGTTCGCCTACCCGGCCAGCGCCCCGCTGACCCTGGTCAGCCTGGCCTTGTCGCCGCTGACCCACCTGCTGACGACGGTCGGCCAGGGGCTGCGCCGCCGTATCGGCAAGACCGACCAGGACTGCGAGCCCGACGATGCGCCCAGCCTCACCGAGTTGCGTGCGGCCCTGCAGGCCGATGACCTGCCGCTGCCTGCCGAGCGGCGCGCCATGCTGCTCGGCGTGCTGGAGTTGGACAAGGTCAGTGTCGAGGACGTGATGATCCCGCGCCACGAGATCAACGGCATCGACCTGCTGGGCAGCACTGCGCTGCTCGACCAGGTCCGCGGGGCTTCGCACACCCGCCTGCCGGTGTACCGCAACAGCCTCAACCAGACCGAAGGCATCCTGCACATGCGCCGCCTGGCCGGGCGCAATGAGCTGGATGAAGCGGCCGTACTGCAGGCCTGTGATGCCGCTTACTTCGTGCCGGAAGGCACCACGCTGTCCAACCAGCTGGTGAGCTTCCAGCAGCACAAGTACCGCACCGCCGTGGTGGTCGACGAGTACGGCGAAGCCATGGGCATCGTCACCCTGGAAGACATCCTCGAAGAGATCGTTGGCGACCTGAGTTCGGTGGAAACCGCCCACCCCCGCGAATTTCACCCGCTGGGTGATGGCACCTGGTCGATCCAGGGCAGCGCCTACCTGCGTGAAGTGAACAGGGCCCTGGGCTGGCAGCTACCGGTGGATGGGCCAAAGACGGTCAATGGCCTGGTCACCGAACTGCTCGAGAACATCCCCGACTGCGCGGTGTGCCTGCAGGTTGGCCGCTATCGGCTGGAGATCGTCCAGGCCAGCGGCAGCCGAGTGCTGGAAGTGCGGGCCTGGGAGGCCCAGCAGCACTGAAGCACGACCAGCAGCACGACGCCGCTGGTGCCGAGAAGCTGTTAACGGGCGCCCGTAATCGAGAGTTCGCATTCCTTACGGGTCGACGGGAAGAAGGCAAAAGCGGACATCCAGCGCTTTGGCTTCTTTATGTTTCTCTCGTGCAAAAGTAACTGACGACGCCAATCGCCCCTTCAGGAGGCCGAGTGGAATCGTTGTGGAGAGGGTTGAGCGACATGGATGTCGCGAGAGCCGCGATGGGCCAAGGATGGCCCTTCGTGGGGGGCCGCCTAGGTCGGGCCCTCGGAACAATGATGAAGCGAGGGAACCCCGGCGAAGCCGGGGCCGGATGGCGGGGCTAGACCTTTTGGTTTCTTTTGGCGGGGCCGGCCATCCGGGCAATGCCAAAAGAAACCCGCTCGTCAGAGCGGAACCGAGCACATAAACGACTCGGTAATGCTGGCGGACTCATGTCGGTACGGGCGGGGACGCCTAGTCCATGCTCGTGATTTTTCGCGGGCATGGCCCGCTCCCACAGATAATTACCAGCCACCCTAACGGGGGCGACCGGCCGCTTTCGCCACTTTGCGGCCGTTGCGCTAGCGGAAAAAGGTTCGAGCGTTACAGCTCGACCTTGACCGCCTGTGCCGACCGCAGCGCCTTGGCGCGCGCTGCTTCCAGCGACTCGTCGCGGGCCAGGGCCACGCCCATGCGCCGCTGACCGCTGACTTCCGGCTTGCCGAACAGACGCAGCGCGGTATCCGCCTCGGTGAGTGCAGCACCCAGGCTGCCAAAGCTGACTTGGGTGGATTCACCTTCGACCAGAATCACCGCCGAGGCGGAGGGCCCGAACTGGCGGATCGCCGGGATCGGCAGGCCGAGAATGGCGCGAGCATGCAGGGCGAATTCCGACAGATCCTGGGAGATCAGGGTCACCAGGCCGGTATCGTGCGGGCGCGGCGAGATTTCGCAGAACCACACCTGATCGCCCTTGACGAACAGCTCGACGCCGAACAGGCCGCGGCCACCCAGCGAGCCGGTAACGGCCAGGGCGATACGCTCGGCCTCGGCGCGGGCGGCCGCGCTCATCGCCTGGGGCTGCCAGGATTCCTGGTAGTCGCCCTTTTCCTGGCGATGGCCAACCGGCGCGCAGAAGGTGGTGCCACCGACGTGGCGCACGGTCAGCAGGGTGATTTCGTAATCGAAGTCGATAAAGCCCTCGACGATCACCCGGCCCTTGCCGGCACGGCCGCCGGCCTGGGCGTAATCCCAGGCTTTCTGCACGTCGTCGGCGCCCTTGAGCACCGACTGGCCCTTGCCAGACGAGCTCATGATCGGCTTGACCACGCACGGGAAACCGATGGCACTTACTGCCGCCTGGAACTCCTCGAAGGAATCGGCGAACTTGTAGGGCGAAGTCGGCAGACCGAGCTCCTCGGCAGCCAGGCGGCGGATGCCTTCACGGTTCATGGTCAGCTGCGCGGCGCGGGCGCTGGGGATCACGGTATAGCCTTCGTTTTCCAGCTCGACCAGGGTGGCGGTGGCGATCGCCTCGATCTCCGGCACGATGTAGTGCGGCTTCTCCTGCTCGATCACCGCACGCAGCGCCGCGCCGTCGAGCATGTTGATCACGTGGCTGCGATGCGCCACCTGCATGGCCGGTGCGTTGGCGTAGCGATCGACGGCGATCACTTCCACACCGAGGCGCTGCAGTTCGATGACCACTTCCTTGCCGAGCTCGCCCGAGCCACACAGCAACACACGGGTCGCGCTGGGCGACAGGGGGGTTCCGATACGGGGCATAACAGGATCCTTGGGTAGCAGGAGAATTCAGGCGGCGATTTTAATCGCGCCCGGCCGCAACCGCGAATTAAATCGGTGAACCGGCCGACCCACCATGCCTTCACCGCGACCAGGCGGACGGCTAAAGCCGCCCATTATCGATCCCGCGAATTGCTCTGGATCAGCGCCATCACCCGCCCCCTCGACTATGCTCAAGGTGTAGGCCGCCGCTGTCTTGGCATGCCAAGACAGCGGCGCAGCTCCTGGCACGCGACACTTCCGAGGAGGCTTCGCCATGGACGCTTTCCACATCATGATCGTGCTGCTGATCAGCGGCTTTCTGCTGCTGGGCATCGGCTTCAACAACCGCGAACAGGAATGGGGCATCTGGCTGACGGGGCTTGGCGGCCTGTCGATGTTCGCCCCGCTGTTCTTCAAGGTGTTTATCGAGTTCGGCTGACGCCTTTCAGCTATCGGCCTGCCAACGCCTGGCGGACGCCTGATCGCTTTCACGGCCCTCGACCCAACGCGGGCCGCTGGGGGTGTCTTCCTTTTTCCAGAACGGCGCGCGGGTTTTCAGGTAGTCCATGATGAACTCGCAGGCCTGAAAGGCCGCCTGGCGGTGGGCGCTGGCCACGCCGACGAAAACGATTGGCTCGCCCGGCTCCAGCCGCCCGACCCGGTGAACCACCTCGACGCCAAGCAACGGCCAGCGCTCGCGGGCCTGGGCCTCGATGCCGGCCAGGGCCTTTTCGGTCATGCCCGGGAAATGCTCGAGAAACATGCCTGCCACGTCCTGGCCGTCATTGAAGTCGCGCACATAGCCGACGAAGCATGCCACTGCGCCGACGCCGGTGTTGGCGGCATGCACGGCGTTGGTCTCCTGCCCCGGATCGAAGACGCCCTGCTGGACGCGAATGCCCATCTCAGCCTCCGGTAACCGTGGGAAAGAAGGCCACCGAGTCGCCATCGACCAGCGGCTCGCTCAATGCACAGAGTTCCTCGTTGCGAGCGCACATCAGCCCACGCTCGGCGAGCACCTCCCAGGCGCCGCCGCGGGCCAGCAGATGCAGGCGCAGCTCGTCGAGGCTGGCGAAACTGCCTGACAACTCCTCGCTATCCAGGCCCAGGGCTTCCCGGTAACGGGCGAAGTACTGCACGCGGATCATCGCTCGCCCTCGCCCGCCAGGAAGTGACCACTCTTGCCACCGAGTTTTTCCAGCAGGCGCACCTGCTCGATGACCATGCCGCGATCCACCGCCTTGCACATGTCGTAGATAGTCAGCGCTGCCACGCTGGCGGCAGTCAGCGCTTCCATTTCCACGCCGGTCTGGCCGGTGAGTTTGCAGCGCGCGCGAATCAGCACCGCGTCGTCGCCATCGGCCTGCAGCTCGACCTTGACGCTGGTGAGCAGCAGCGGATGACACAACGGAATCAGATCGGAAGTCTTTTTCGCGGCCTGGATGCCGGCGATTCGCGCCACGGCGAAGACATCGCCCTTGGGGTGCTCGCCGTCGACGATCATCTGCAAGGTGGTGGGCAGCATACGCACCCGGGCCTCGGCCGCGGCTTCACGCACGGTCTGCGCCTTGTCGCTGACGTCGACCATATTGGCGCGCCCCTGGGAGTCGAGATGGGTCAGCACGGGCAATCTCCAAGTAGAAAACCTGGCGATTGTAGGCCGCGCACCGCCCCCTGCAAACCACGGACGCCGCAATGGGGCCCCGGAGCCGCCAGGCGGCTCCGGGGCGTGGGGTTACATGTGGCTTTCCGCGTACTCGGCAAGAATCGAACGTGGCACGCCCTGCAGGGTGATGTGCACGCCGTGCTCGAAACCCTTGAAGCGCTCGGTGAGGTAGGTCAGGCCGGAGCTGGGGGCAGACAGGTAAGGGGTGTCGATCTGCGCCAGGTTGCCCAGGCAGATCACCTTGGAGCCGGCGCCGGCACGGGTGATGATGGTCTTCATCTGATGCGGGGTGAGGTTCTGGCATTCGTCGATGAGGATCAGGCTCTGCTGAAAGCTGCGCCCGCGGATGTAGTTCAGCGACTTGAACTGCAAGGGCACCTTTTGCAGGATGTAGTCGACGCTGCCGTGGGTGTTCTCGTCGTCCATGTGCAGGGCTTCGAGGTTGTCGGTGATGGCGCCCAGCCAGGGCTCCATCTTCTCGGCCTCGGTGCCGGGCAGAAAGCCGATTTCCTGGTCCAGGCCCTGCACGCTACGGGTGGCGATGATGCGCCGGTAGCGCTTGCTGACCATGGTCTGCTCGATGGCCGCGGCCAGTGCCAGGATGGTCTTGCCCGAACCGGCGGCACCGGTCAGGTTGACCAGATGGATGTCCGGGTCGAGCAGCGCATAGAGCGCCAGCGCCTGGTAGATGTCGCGCGGCTTGAGCCCCCAGGCTTCCTGGTGCAGCAACGGCTCCTGGTGCAGGTCGAGAATCAGCAGCTCGTTGCCCTCCACCTCCTTGACCCAGCCGACGAAACCCTGCTCGTCGATGATGAATTCGTTGACGTTGACCGCCGGCAGCTCTTCGCTGAGCTGCACGCGATGCCAGGTGCGCCCATGGCCCTGGCGGGTGTCGACCTTGGCGACGCGATCCCAGAAGGCACCCTCGACGTTGTGGTAACCCCTGGACAGCAACGAGACGTCGTCGACCAACTGATCGGTGTGGTAATCCTCGGAATCCAGCCCACAGCCACGCGCCTTGAGGCGCATGTTGATGTCCTTGGTCACCAGCACCACGGACATTCCCGGGCGGCGCGCCTTGAGCTCCACCAGCTGGTTGATGATCTTGTTGTCGTTGAGGTCTTCCGGCAGCCAGGTCACCGGCGCCGCGCTCTTGCTCATGAGAATCGACAGGAAGCCGCAGGGGCCGCTCTTTTCCCGCTGGATCGGCACGCCATGCTCGACATCCTCGGGGGTGGCGCCGTCGAGAATCTTGTCGATAAGGCGGATGGCCTGCCGACATTCGGCGGCGACACCCTGCTTGCCGGTTTTCAGCTTGTCGAGTTCCTCCAGCACCGTCATCGGGATGGCGACGTGGTGTTCCTGGAAATTGAGCAACGCGTTGGGATCGTGAATCAGGACATTGGTGTCGAGGGCATACAAGGTTGGGGCGGTGGGCTTGATGCGTCCGTGGTCATCCATACTCGTCACCTCTTGTCGGATCCAGCGACGGAATGCCAGGACGGCGCTCCGCCACACAGGACCACCGACTCCGATCAGGAGCGCCGCAAACGGATGAGGGCCGAGGGCCGCCACCTGTCTGCAGGGTTCGGCGGTCTTTCAAAGCGTGGCCCGCGCGACCCGTTCTTCATGCCCGGTTCGCTACTGACCACAGTTCGTTGATACTCCAAAAAATGTGACAGGCAAATGATCTTTTCAGTTTTTTTATTTTTATTTGTCGGTTGAACGAATGCCCCTGGCAGTCGCGCCCGCCGCGCACTAGAGTCATGAGTCAGGCCCCTGCCCGGTGACACGCGGGGGTTGCCGAATCGGCTAGAATCGCCGCTCCGCCGAAGGAGACGACTCATGCTGATGGTGATTTCACCTGCCAAGACCCTGGACTACGACAGCGCGCCGGTGACCTCGCGCTTCACCCAGCCCGAATTTCTCGACCATTCCCAGGAACTGATCGCCCAGTTGCGCGACTTCTCGCCCGCGCAAATCGCCGAGCTGATGCACCTGTCCGACAAGCTGGCCGGTCTCAACGCCGCGCGCTTCGGCAGCTGGACACCCGACTTCACGACAAAGAACGCCAAGCAGGCGTTGCTTGCCTTCAAGGGCGACGTGTACACCGGCCTGGACGCGGAAAGCTTCAGCGAGGCCGACTTCGATTTCGCCCAGCAGCACCTGCGCATGCTCTCCGGCCTGTATGGCCTGCTGCGCCCGCTGGACCTGATGATGCCCTACCGTCTGGAGATGGGCACCAAGCTCGCCAATGCCCGCGGCAAGGACCTTTACGCCTTCTGGGGCGAACACATCAGCGAGTGGCTGAACCAGGCCCTGGCGGCCCAGGGCGACGAGGTGCTGCTCAACCTGGCCTCCAACGAGTACTTCGGCGCGGTCAAGCGCAAGGTGCTCAAGGCGCGGATCATCGACACCGAGTTCAAGGACCTGAAGAACGGCCAGTACAAGATCATCAGCTTCTACGCCAAGAAGGCCCGCGGCCTGATGGCCCGCCATGTGATCAGGGAACGCGTGACGGATCCCAAGCACCTCAAGGATTTCGACGATCAGGGTTATCGCTTCTCGGCCAAGGACTCGACTGCCGACAAGCTGGTATTTCTGCGCGACCACGCGCCGGACTGACGGCCCGGGGCCGTTAGCTTTGCTGAAAGGGGAACAGCCTCTGGTGGAAACATCCGCCAACCCCTGGGCGCGTGCCGAGCCCATCGGCCTTGTGTAGGATTGGCGGACACTCGACGTTCAAGGTCCAACGATGATTTTCGGCGCGATTCTGGTTCTCAGCTGGTTCATCCTGCTGATCCGCTACCCGGCCAAGGCCCTGCCCATCTCCCTGGCCGCCGTGGCCGGGCTGGGCCTGGTCGCGAGCTGGGTGCTGTGGCAGGAAAGCCGTGAGAACCGCAACCTGGCCCATTTGGAACTGCGCCTGAGCTACGCCCCACAAAGCTGCCCGGCCGACCGCCCGCTGAGCCTGCACCTGCATAACGGCAGTGACGCCGCGCTGCAGGAGCTGCGCTGGCAGGTCACCGCCTACCGCCCAGGCGACAGCGTCAACCTGGCCCAGCGCCTTTACGAAACGCCGCGCTACAGTGGCCCCGGCGAGTTGCTGCCCGGCGCCGACTGGCAAACCTGCCTGCCGCTGCCTACCCTGCGTAGCGGCTATCGCGCCAGCACCCTGGAATTCCGCGCCGAGCACTTGCAGGGCAGCTTCAGTCGCTAGGTACAACCACGAAATCCTCACAACAACAATCACAAGGATTCCCCATGAGCCAACCGACGGTTCTGATCACCGGCTGCTCCAGCGGCATTGGCCGGGCACTGGCCGATACCTTCGCCCAGCAGGGTTACCAGGTGTGGGCGAGCGCGCGCAGGAGCGAAGACGTGGCGCGCCTGAGCGAAGCCGGCTTCAATGCCGTGCAACTGGATGTCAACGACGCCGCGGCGGTCGAACAGCTGGCCGCCACCCTCAAGACACGCATCGGCGGGCTCGACGTGCTGATCAACAATGCCGGCTACGGGGCCATGGGCCCGCTGCTCGATGGCGGCGCCACGACGATGCGCCAGCAATTCGAGACCAACGTGTTCGCCCTGGTCAACGTGACCCGCGCGCTGTTCCCGCTGCTGCGCCAGAGCAGAGGGCTGGTGATCAATATCGGCAGCGTGTCCGCGGTGCTGGTGACCCCGTTCGCAGGTGCCTACTGCGCCTCCAAGGCCGCGGTGCACGCCCTGAGCGACGCCTTGCGGCTGGAACTCGCCCCCTTCGGCGTCGGCGTGATGGAAGTGCAGCCGGGCGCCATCGAATCCAGCTTCGGCACCCACGCCAGCCGCCAGGCCGAGCAATTGATCAGTGAACATTCACCATGGTGGCCGATGCGTGACGGCATCCGCGCCCGCGCCATCGCCTCCCAGGACAACCCGACGCCGGCCAGCCACGTCGCGCGCAACGTCTTCGCTGCCGTGGCCAGCGCCAAGCGCCCGCGGGTGCTGCGCCTGGGCAACGGCAGCCGCGCCCTTCCGCTGCTCTCCGCGCTGCTGCCCGGCGCCCTGCTCGACCGGGTGCTGAGGCGCCGCTTCGGTCTGGATCGCAACTTGTAGAACCGGGCGGCACGGGCGAGACTCCAAGCTTCAACGCTACTGTCGAGCCCGTCGCCATGCCACCCGCCCACCAGCCCGTCGCCATGCTGCGCTACGCCCTTGTCGGGGTGGTGGCAGCCGTGGTGCTCAACCTGCTGCTGCGCAGCTTCGTCAAACTCGGCGGCGTGCTCGCGACCCTGGTGATCGCCGCCAGCATCGCGGCGCTTATGGCGCTCCTGTTCGCCTGGCAGCAGCGCCGCCCGCCGACGCGTGGCGAACGTCGCCGCCTGGTGTGGCTGTATGGCGGCATGCTCGCGCTGCTATACGCAGGGCTGCTGACCCTGATGACCCTGCAGGACGAACCCAGCCCGATGGGCGTGCTGATCTTCATCTTCCATTACCTGGCCTATCCGCTGCTGGCCCAGTTGCTGTTCTCCGAGCGGATCTTCAAGCGCAGCCCCTGATCGATCGGCACTTGCCGGCCAATCGTTGCTCTACACTCGATACCAACAACCCTGACTGGACAATCGATGAGAAGCAGCCGGCATATCAAGACCCAGGAGCGACGCATCATCCTGATGCTGCTCGTGGCGTTGCTGACAGTGCAGCTGGTCATCTACCTGGTCAGCACCCACACCAACCGCAGCATCGCCGAAGAAGCCATCAGCAACAGCCTGCAGACCACCAGCCAGGTGGTAGATGAGCTCCTCGAACTGCGCCAGAGCCAGCTGATCCAGGGCGCCGCGGTACTGGCCGCCGACTACGGTCTCAAGGAAGCCATCGCCACGGGCGAGCGCTCCACCATCGAGTCCATGCTCGCCAACCACGGCAAGCGCCTGAAGGCCGACATCGCCCTGCTCAACACCCTGGACCGGCAGTTGATCGCCAGCGTGCCCAGGGAGCTGCCCCAGGCCGACCTCGCCCCCCTGCTCAAGGCAGCCGCGCGAGCGGCCAGCCCAGGAGCTCAGTCGGTCAGCCTGCTACGCAGCCAGAGCGGGGTGCTCTACCAACTCATCCACAGCGTGGTGAGCATGCCCACGCCCCAGGCCGAGCTGACCCTGGGCTTCGCCATAAACGACGAACTGGCAGAAGCCCTCAAGCAGGTCACCGATACCGAGTTCGTGTTCCTGTCCCGGGGGCAGAAAGGCGCCTGGCAGTTGCATGGCAATACCCTGAACAGCAGCTTCGAGCGCTTGCTGGCCAACCCGGCGGCGCTGGTCGACGGTACGCTCTGGACCTTGCAGGACGAGCACGACGAATACCTGATGCGCTCGGTGGCGTTGGACAACCTCAATTCCCAGGACGCCAGCGCGGTGCAGCTGATCACCGGCAAGTCGCTGAGCCACAACATGGCAGCTTACGAGCGTATCGAGGGCTTTCAGCGTTACCTGCTACTGGCCAGCCTGGGCCTGTCGGCACTGGTGCTGGTACTGCTCGGCCGCCACCTGCTGCGGCCACTGAACACCCTGGCCCTTCAGGATCCGCTGACCGAGCTGCCGAACCGCCGGGTGTTCGATGACAGCGTTGCCAGCGCACTGACCAAGAGACGTTCGGCGTCCTTCGCGCTGATGATGATCGACCTCGATCACTTCAAGCAGATCAACGATCGCCATGGCCACGCCGCCGGCGACGAAGTGCTAAGGGTCAGTGCCCAGCGGCTGCGCGCCCTGCTGCGCAGCATCGACATCCCGGCGCGCCTGGGGGGCGACGAGTTCGCCGCCCTGTTGCCGGGCCTGGACAGGGCCGCGGCCATTCGCCTGGGGCAGCGCATGGAGGAGGAGCTAAGCGAACCCATCCTGTTCAACGGGCAAGCCTTGCAGGTCGGTATCAGCATCGGCATCGCCATCGCCCCGGAGGACGGCACCAGCGCCAGCGAGCTGTTGCGCATGGCCGATGTCGAGATGTACGCGGACAAGGCGCAGCGTGAGAGCAATCCGGTCTGAAAGGTCGAACGATCGCGCCGTCCGGTCGGTCGCTAGTCAGGTCACCTCTAGTTTATGGATGCCTTATGGAGTACCTCGACTGGCTGCAATGGCCAGCCATGCTGATCACCGTCATCGCCGCCTGGCTGGTTGCTTCCAAGCAGCGCCGACGCCGCAATCTGGGCTTCTGGGTATTCATGGCCAGCAACCTGCTGTGGATCGCCTGGGGGCTATACAGCCAGGCCTACGCGCTGATCGTGCTGCAACTCTGTCTGGGCGCGATGAACATTCGCGGCGCCATCAAGACCGAGCCAGAAACCGAACGCGCCTAGCGGCCCCGGTGCTGCCATTCGCAGCCGAGCTGTGAGACCATCGGCGGCTTGCCATCGTTTTCGTCTGCCATGCCAAACCTCGTACCCGCCCCGAGAGTAACCGCCTGATGCCCGACATCCTGCACCTGCAGCAGGCCGACTGGCGCGGCGATTTCGACGAAGGCGCACTGCGTCGTGGCCAGGACTACGCCACCCGTGGCCTCAGCCGCCTGCTCAGCCTCAAGGATCACAGCCTGCTCGCCAGTTGCCTGGGCAGCGGCGAGCGCCCCTATCAGCAGCGCATCACCCTGCATGCCTACGGCAAAGGCTGGGGGGTGACCGGCCATTGCAGTTGCCCGGTGGGCTTCAACTGCAAGCACGTGGCAGCCGCCCTGCTCACCCTGGAAGCACGACAGCGTGCCGGTGATGACCTCGGCACCTTGATCGTCACCGAAAAGCCGGTGGACGAAACCCTGCTGGACGACCTGCGCCCACAACCGGTCCTCACCCTGGGCAGCCACGTGCGCGTGCACTTCGATGCGCGCAAGGGGCGCATGCTGGAACAGACCCAGCACCGCGCGGCCCTGGCGTTCGATTACCGGGGTCACAGCGCAGTCGGCAAGGCGGCCAAGGACCTGCTGATTCGCCTCGGCGCGAACCGCCAGTTGCGCATCATCCGCGACGCCGCGCGCGAAGCCGAGCTGCGCCGTCGCCTGGAAGAAGCTGGCCTGCGCATCGCCCTGCGGCAGAGCGAAGCCCTGGCCCAACATCCGGGCGAGCATTTCGAACTGCAGGGCGATGCCGCCTGGCTGAGCTTCATGCAGCAGCAGGTACCGGCCCTGCGCGAGGAAGGCTGGCGCGTCGAGATCCAGCCCGACTTCCAATACAACCTGGCCGAGATCGACGACTGGTACGCCGATGTCGACGAGGTGCCCGAACAGGGCTGGTTCGACCTGGAACTGGGCATCGAGGTGGAAGGCCAGCGCATCAGCCTGCTGCCCATATTGCTGCAAGCCATCCGCCGCTCGCCCTGGCTGCTCTCCGGCGATGCCCTGGCCCAACGCCAGGACGAGGAGCTGTTGCTGGTCACGCTGCCACACAGCCAGCGTCGCGTGGCCCTGCCCTATGCGCGGCTCAAGCCACTGCTGGCGGCATTGGGCGAATTGTTTATCGGTGAGGCCGAGGAAATCGGCACCCGGGTACGCCTGGCGCGCGCTGATGCCGCGCGCCTGAATACCCTGCAACAAGGCCCGGCCCTGAACTGGCAAGGCGGGATCGAACTGCGCGAGTTCGCCCGGCGCCTGCAACACACCACGCAACAAGAGGTGAGCGCCCCCGACGACCTGGCCGCGCAGCTGCGCCCCTACCAGTTGCAGGGCCTGGGCTGGATGCAGGCGCTCGGCGAGCTGGAAGTCGGCGGCGTACTGGCCGACGACATGGGCCTGGGCAAAACCCTGCAGACCCTGGCGCATATCCTGCTGGAGAAGCAGCACGGTCGCCTGCAGCAGCCGGCCCTGATCGTCATGCCCACCAGCCTGATTCCCAACTGGCAGGACGAGGCGGCGCGCTTCGCGCCGACCCTCAAGGTGCTGGCCCTGCATGGCAGCAAGCGGCGCAGCGGGTTCAAGCTGATCGCCGAGCACGATATCGTGCTCACCACCTATGCCCTGCTGCCGCGCGACCTCAAGGCGCTGACCGCCCAGCGCTTCCACCTGCTGATCCTCGACGAGGCGCAGAGCATCAAGAATCCACGCAGCAAGGCCGCCCTCGCTGCCGCCCAGATCAACGCTCGCCAGCGCCTGTGCCTGAGCGGTACACCGCTGGAAAACAACCTGGGCGAGCTGTGGTCGCTGTTCAACTTCCTGATGCCGGGCTGGCTCGGCGACGCCAAGCGCTTTACCCGCGACTACCGCACGCCCATCGAGAAGCACGGCAGCGAGCAACGCCTGGCGCACCTGCGTGGGCGTATCAAACCCTTCGTGCTGCGCCGCAAGAAGGAACAGGTGGCGCGTGAGCTGCCGCCCAAGACGGAAATCACCCAGTGGGTGGAGCTGACCCCGGCGCAGCGCGATCGTTACGAGATCCTGCGCCTGGCCATGGACCGCAAGGTGCGCGAGGAAATCACCCGCCAGGGCCTGGCGCGCAGCCAGATCGTGATTCTCGAGGCCCTGCTGCGCCTGCGCCAGGTGTGCTGCGACCTGCGCCTGCTCGATGAGGCAGCGGCCGCACTCACCAGCAGCGACTCCGGCAAGCTGAGCAGCCTGCTCGACATGCTCGAAGCGCTGATCGGCGAAGGCCGCCGGGTGCTGCTGTTCTCGCAGTTCACCTCGATGCTGGCGCTGATAGAAAGTGAATTGCAGGCCCGCGGCATTGCCTACGCCAAGCTCACCGGCAACACCCGCGACCGGCGCACGCCCGTGGAGCAATTCCAGGCCGGGCAGTTTCCGGTGTTTCTGATCAGCCTCAAGGCAGGCGGCTCGGGCCTCAACCTGACCGCAGCCGACACGGTGATCCACTTCGACCCCTGGTGGAACCCGGCCGCCGAGGCGCAGGCCAGCGACCGTGCCTACCGGATCGGCCAGGACAAGCCGGTGTTCGTCTACAAGCTGATCGCCCGCGGCAGCGTGGAAGAGAAGATCCAGCAGTTGCAGCAGGCCAAGGCCAGCCTGGCCCACGGCCTGCTCGAAGAGGGCGGCAGCCAGAGCAACTGGCAGCTCAGCGAAGACGACCTGCAGGCGCTGTTCGCCCCGCTGAGTGACTGAACCACCCGCTCACTTCTCCGTGTAGCTGTCGCCAACCACTTCGCCCGTCGAATCGATCACCTTGCTGGACGGGAACCGGTACGAGGCGAAACGCACCGCCAACACCGACAGCGCCAGGAAGAAGATGCCGCCACACAGGTACAGCAGGCCGATGTCCGGTGCCTTGTGATGGGACACGTCGCCGATCAGGTAGCGGGTCAGCGCGGTGATGGCGATGTACAGCAGAAAGCGGATCGGCAAATGGTTGGTCTTGAAATAGATGCCGACCATCGCCCCCAGCTCCAGGTAGATGAACAGCAACAGGATGTCATCCACGCTGGCACTGCCCTTTTCCACCATGCTCAGAAAGGCAGCCACCGAGGCCCAGGCGGTCGCCGCACCGATAGCGAACAGGCCCAGGTAATGAAAGCCTTCGACGAACAGGTTGCCGATCGAATTGGCGCCCTTGTGCATGCGCTTGCGGCTGTCGTCTATCCACTTCATGGCATTTCCCCTTTTACGATTGATGCAGCCCGGCTGCCGTGATCATGACGCGCCCCCATGACATTCCATGCAGGAACAAGACCAGCGAACCGACTGCGCTGGCACACAGAAGCGCACCGGCTCGGGAAAGGCACATGCAAATGCCGAATACAGCGATGGTGCCGCGCAGATACGCCAGCTCAGGTTTACCCTGTTCAAACGCAGCGCAGTTCATTATGCTTGCCACAACTGTATGCATGAACAGTATTCTTAATATCAGCGTGAAGGCGTAGAGGTGATGAATGGCCGTCGAAGTGGTGTACCGCAGCAGTCGCGACCCGGAGCGTTTGTTTATGGATAAGGCCGAAGCAGATCGTCACGACAAGATGCTGGAACTGGCCGAGCTGCTCAGCGAGGTATTGCAGAAAGCGGTGCCGTCGCTCAGTGACGATCAGGGTGAAGAACTGGGTATCTACATGGCCAGGAATCGTGAGGTGTTCGCCAAGGCCTTCAAGAACCAGCCCGACGCCCTCGGCGAACTGGGCAGCCAGCCAGCAGCCGAATGACCGTCCGGCGCGGCCTTTAACATCTCTTGGCGTTTCTGTACTGGACGGCCGACGCGTGCGCAGCTAAAACAGGCTCATCCCCCGGGAGGTGACCATGAGCGCGCGCGATCATTGCATTGCCTGTCTGAACGCCGATCCGCCGGCGCTTTTCGAAGCCGCGCTGTGGGTCGCAGCCGAACACGATCCAGCGGTGCAGCCCCGGCAGCTCATGGGCGAATTCGAGGGCCTCAAGCACCAGGTCGATGCCGGCCTGCCCAGCTTCCCGCCCCAGGAGTTGGCGCAACCCCTGTTGCGACGCCTCAGCGATCTGCATTTTTACGAAGATGACGACAGCCCGGTGCGGCCCCAGGCCGCGCTGCTGCACAAGGTACTGCAGCGGCGGCGCGGTCAGCCCCTGAGCATTGCGCTGATTGCCCTGGAGCTGGCGCGTCGGCTGCAGATCCCCCTGCAGGGCGTCAGCTTTCCCGGCTATTTCCTGCTGCGGGTACCCGGCGCCGACCATCTGCTCGACCCCTGCGGGGGGCGGCGACTCTATACCCGCGACTGCCGTGAACTGCTGCTGCGCTATCTCGGCCCCCACGCCCAGTTGAGCGCCGAACATATGCTCGGGTGTGACGCACGCAGCATGATCGTGCGCCTGTCACGCAACCTGCGTCACCTGCACAGCCAGGCCGAAGACTATCTGAGCGCGCTGAAGGATGCCGAGCGCGTGCTGCTTCTGGCACCGCCCAATGTCAACGATCATCTGGCCAGGGCCGACCTCTACAAGAACCTGGACTGCGCCCATGCGGAGCGCTTCGATGTGCAGCGCGCGCTGTTGCTGTGTGACGACGCAGGCCTGCGCCTGAAACTTGGCGAACGCCTGCGCCGATCAAGTGCGCACCCCGCCCTGCATTGAGGCAGCCGGTACGGCGCCTCCCTCAGCGAGCCGTATCGATTTAGATACAGCGTATCCATTACGACACAGACATCTCCGCTGACGACATGTCAGGGCTCCATGGATGTTCCCGGCGAATGTCCGCCCTATATGTATTGAAATCAATACATATAGCTTTACGGCTAACCAGAGAAATTCATAACCAATTGATTGATAAGCAAAATATTAAGTGGCACCGAGTTTGCTATGCGATATCTGGATAATCGCGCCCAACCCAGAGGCGCACAGACCAACAAGGGAACCCCCATGAGCGAATTGCGTTTTACCGTCGAGCACGAATGGCTGCGCCAGGAGGCCAACGGCCTGGTCACCGTAGGCATCACCGCCTACGCTCAAGACGCGCTGGGTGATGTGGTGTTCGTTCAGTTGCCCGAGCTGCAGGCCTATGCCGCTGGCGACGAAGTGGCCGTACTGGAGTCGGTGAAAGCCGCCAGCAATATCGGCATGCCGCTCGACGGCGAAGTGGTCGAGGTCAATCCTGACCTCGAAGCCAGCCCGGAGCTGGTCAATGCCGAGCCCTTGGGCCAGGGCTGGTTCTTTCGCTTCCGCCCAGCCGATGCCAGCGCCCTGGCCGGCCTGCTCGATCAGGACGCCTACGAGCGCCTGCTCAACGCCAAAGCCGACGCTTGAGAGAAGACCATGACCGATCTGACCACCCGCAACGAATTCATCACCCGCCATATCGGCCCGCGCGAGCAAGACACCGCTGGCATGCTGGAAACCCTGGGCTTCAGTGACCTCGACGCGCTGACCGCCAGCGTGATTCCCGGCAGTATCAAGGGCACCAGCGTGTTGCCGGCCGGCGACGGCCAGAGCGAAGCCGAGGCCCTGGCCGCGATCAAGGCCATCGCCGCGAAGAACAAGCTGTATCGCAATTACATCGGCCAGGGTTACTACGGCACCCACACCCCGGCGCCGATCCTGCGCAACCTGCTGGAAAACCCGGCCTGGTACACCGCCTACACGCCCTACCAGCCGGAAATCTCCCAGGGCCGCCTGGAGTCGCTGCTCAACTTCCAGACCCTGATCAGCGACCTCACCGGCCTGCCGATCGCCAATGCCTCGCTGCTTGATGAAGGCACCGCTGCCGCCGAAGCCATGACCTTCTGCAAGCGCCTGTCGAAGAACAAGGCCGCCAATGCCTTCTTCGCCTCCCAGCACTGCCACCCGCAGACCCTCGACGTACTGCGCACCCGGGCCGAGCCTCTGGGCATCGAGGTGGTGGTCGGTGACGAAGCCGCCATCGATGACGCCAGCGCCTTCTTCGGCGCGCTGCTGCAGTACCCGGCCAGCAATGGCGACGTCTTCGACTACCGCGACGTGGTCGAGCGCTTCCATGCGGCCAACGCCCTGGTCGCGGTCGCTGCCGACCTGCTGGCCCTGACGCTGCTGCAGGCGCCGGGTGAGTTCGGTGCCGATGTGGCCCTGGGCAGTGCCCAGCGCTTTGGCGTACCGCTGGGCTTCGGTGGCCCGCATGCAGCCTACTTCGCCACCCGCGACGCCTTCAAACGCGACATGCCGGGCCGCCTGGTCGGCCTGTCGGTGGACCGCTTCGGCAACCCGGCCCTGCGCCTGGCCATGCAGACCCGTGAACAGCACATCCGCCGCGAGAAGGCCACCAGCAACATCTGCACCGCCCAGGTGCTGCTGGCCAACATCGCCGCCATGTACGCCGTCTACCACGGCCCCCAGGGGCTCACCCGGATCGCCAAACGCGTTCACCAGCTCACCCTGATCTTCGCCCGTGGCGTGCAAGGCCTCGGCCTGGCGGTCGAACAGCAGGCGTTCTTCGACACCGTTACTCTGCGCACCGGTGCGCAGACCGCCGCCTTGCACGAGAAAGCCCGCGCAACCGGCATCAACCTGCGTGAAGTGGATGCCGAGCGCCTCGGTCTTTCGTTCGACGAAACCACCACCCAGGCGGATATCGAACAGCTCTGGGCGCTGTTCGCTAATGGCAAGCCTGCGCCGGACTTCACCGCACTGGCCGCCGGGGCCGACAGCAGCCTGCCGGCTGCACAACTGCGCCAGTCGGCAATCCTCGAGCACCCGGTATTCAACCGCTACCACTCGGAAACCGAGCTGATGCGCTACCTGCGCAAGCTCGCCGACAAGGACCTGGCCCTGGATCGCAGCATGATCCCCCTGGGCTCCTGCACCATGAAACTGAATGCCGCCAGCGAAATGATCCCGGTCACCTGGGCCGAGTTCGGCAACCTGCACCCCTTTGCCCCGGCCGAGCAGAGCGCCGGCTACCAGCAGTTGACCGACGAGCTGGAAGCCATGCTCTGTGCCGCTACCGGCTACGACGCCGTGTCGCTGCAGCCCAACGCCGGCTCCCAGGGTGAATACGCCGGCCTGCTGGCGATCCGCGCCTACCACCACAGCCGCGGCGACGATAAGCGCGACATCTGCCTGATCCCGCAGTCGGCCCACGGCACCAACCCGGCCACCGCCCATATGGCCGGCATGCGCGTGGTGGTGACCGCCTGCGACGCCCGCGGCAACGTCGACATCGAGGACCTGCGCGCCAAGGCCGAGCAGCACCGCGACCAGCTGGCGGCGATCATGATCACCTACCCCTCCACCCACGGGGTGTTCGAGGAAGGCATCCGCGAGATCTGCGCCATCGTTCACGACAACGGCGGCCAGGTGTACATCGACGGCGCCAACATGAACGCCATGGTCGGCCTCTGCGCCCCCGGCAAGTTCGGCGGCGACGTCTCCCACCTGAACCTGCACAAGACCTTCTGCATCCCCCACGGCGGTGGCGGCCCGGGTGTCGGCCCGATCGGCGTGAAGGCCCACCTGGCGCCGTTCCTGCCCGGCCACGGGCACATGGCGCGCAAGGAGGGTGCGGTCAGCGCCGCACCGTTCGGCAGCGCCAGCATCCTGCCGATCACCTGGATGTACATCCGCATGATGGGCGGCACCGGCCTGCGCCTGGCCTCGCAGATGGCGATCCTCAACGCCAACTACATCGCCCGGCGCCTGGAAGAGCACTACCCGGTGCTGTACAGCGGTGAAGGCGGCCTGGTGGCCCACGAGTGCATCCTCGACCTGCGCCCACTCAAGGACAGCAGCGGCATCAGCGTCGACGACGTGGCCAAGCGCCTGATCGACTTCGGCTTCCACGCCCCGACCATGTCCTTCCCGGTGGCCGGCACCTTGATGATCGAGCCGACCGAAAGCGAGTCCAAGCAGGAACTCGATCGTTTCTGCGACGCCATGATCGCCATCCGCGAGGAAATCCGCGCGGTCGAGCGCGGCCAGCTGCACGCCGACGACAACCCGCTGAAGAACGCCCCGCACACTGCCGCCGAACTGGTCGGCGAATGGACGCACCCGTACAGCCGCGAACAGGCGGTCTACCCGACCCGTAGCCTGATCGACGGCAAGTACTGGCCGCCCGTGGGCCGCGTCGACAACGTGTTCGGCGACCGCAACCTGGTTTGCGCCTGCCCGCCCATCGAGGCCTATCAGGACGCCTGATCGCGCCTGGGCTGCCGAACGCGTCGGCAGCCCCCTCCCTCTATTAGCCCGCACGCTGCTGCGGGCCGCTCACGACCTATACAGGAGAGCGCAATGAGCTCTGAAATACTGGCGAAAACTCCCCTTCATGCCCTGCACTTGGAACTCGGTGCGCGCATGGTGCCGTTCGCCGGCTATGAGATGCCGGTGCAGTACCCACTCGGCGTGATGAAGGAACACCTGCACACCCGCGAAGCCGCCGGCCTGTTCGATGTCTCGCATATGGGCCAGATCGTCCTGCGCGGCGCCGGCGCGGCCAAGGCGCTGGAAAGCCTGGTGCCGGTGGATATCGTCGATCTGCCGGTGGCCATGCAACGCTATGCCATGTTCACCGATGAAAACGGCGGCATTCTCGACGACCTGATGGTTGCCAACCTGGGCGATGACACGCTGTTTCTGGTGGTCAACGCCGCCTGCAAGCACCAGGACCTGATGCACCTGCAGCAGCGCATCGCCAACCAGTGCCAGGTCGAATCGCGCTTCGAGCGTGCTCTGCTCGCCCTGCAGGGTCCCAGGGCGGTCGAGGTGCTGACTCGCCTGGCACCGGAGGTGGCGAAGATGACCTTCATGCAGTTCCAGGCCGTGCGCTTGCTCGGCGTGGACTGCTACGTCAGCCGCTCCGGCTATACCGGCGAGGATGGCTTTGAGATTTCCGTCCCCGCCGCCCACGCCGAAGCGCTGGCGCGCAGCCTGCTGGCCGAGCCGGAAGTACAACCCATCGGCCTGGGTGCCCGCGACTCGCTGCGCCTGGAAGCCGGCCTGTGCCTGTATGGCCACGATATGAACGCCGACACCACGCCGGTCGAAGCCAGCCTGCTGTGGGCGATCTCCAAGGCGCGACGGGCCGACGGCGCGCGGCCAGGCGGCTTTCCGGGCGCCGAGCGGATCTTCGCCCAGCAGCGCGATGGCGTCGCTCGCAAGCGCGTCGGTCTGCTGCCCCAGGAGCGTACGCCGGTACGCGAAGGTGCCGAGCTGGTGAACGCCGAGGGCGAAGTCATCGGTCAGGTATGCAGTGGCGGCTTCGGCCCCAGCCTGGGCGCTCCGCTGGCCATGGGTTACCTGCAGAGCAGCCATGTCGCCGTGGACAGCGAGGTCTGGGCGCTGGTGCGCGGCAAGCGCGTTGCCATGAAGGTCGCCAAGACGCCGTTCGTGGCCCAGCGCTACTACCGCGGCTAAGCCATGCGGGGGCGGGGATCTCTGCCGCCCCTTCGCGCTCAGCCGGCGTCCAGGCAGCTGCGTCGGTTGCTGAACGCTTCGCGGCGTATGTCGCGCACATCTACCGACAGGCTTTGAACCGCCGGCAGGCGCTCCAGCAGCGCGCGCACGATAGCCATGGACAGCGTCTTCTTCTGCTCGTCGGTACGACCGGCCAGCAGATAGAAGATCACGTGCACGAAATCCTCCTCGCTGCCGCCGATCGTGAAGTGGTCGTAAAGGCTGAGTCGCACCTTCACCTCGCCCTCCTTGAACAATCCGCTGCCCATGGCGGCCGCGTGAACCGTCGTTACCAATTCGCTACCCCCCACGCTTTGCAGCAGCGAGCGGGAACCTTCGATCAGGCAATGTGGCATATCGCTTCTCTTGTCTTGATGTCGTCATCCGTTATCGCACAACATTAGCCCACTGGCGAGGCCGCCTGCAGGTCATGCACACGGCTACGCGGGCAAACCTTCAGAAACGCCTCGCTATAACCTGAAAGCCACTATCTACAGGGCTCTAGGTATAGGCAGCGAGTACCGACCAAGTTCAAGTGGAACCATCAGGTGATCTTTTCATCGGCTTGCGTTGACAAGCCGATTGGGAGCTGTCGATAATCGCCGCCAATGTTGTATGACAACAACGCCTTATAAAAACAAAAAAGGTCGCATCATGAAGCCAGCCTTCACGTCACCTGCATACCGTCTTCCGGGCATCCGCGCCCGATCCGTCGCATTCATCTCGATACCTTCGCGCCACCTATTCGCCGATGGCTAGGGCCTGAGGCAGAGTCCTGCGCCATGGCGCAGGTCTGCGCCCTGTAAGGGGCATTCCACACCGACCTCACGGCATGTCGATCAGCGATTGGCAGAGGACGGGCTGTTCAAAAATCGGGAGCACAACAACAATGACCGCACGCAAAATCATCTCGCTGGGCCTGATCGGCGCCGGAACCATGGCCCTGGCCGTGCCGTTCGCCGCCCATGCCGAAGGCTTCGTAGACGATGCCAAGGTGTCGCTGAACCTGCGCAACTACTACTTCAACCGTAACTACCTCAACGGCACCGACCCGGTCATCAACGGCGAGCGCCAGGGCCAGGCAGAGGGCTGGACGCAGAGCTTCATTCTCGATGCTCGCTCCGGTTACACCGCTGGCACCGTAGGCTTCGGCATCGACGTGCTGGGCCTGTACTCGGTCAAGCTGGACGGCAATGCCAACACCAGCAACAGCGGCCTGCTGCCAGAGCACGGCCCCGCTGGCAATCGCAACGTTCCTGACGACTTCGGGCGTACCGCCGTGGCCGCCAAGGCCAAGATCTCGAAGACCGAACTGAAGGTTGGCGAGTGGTTCGCCGTGCTGCCGATTCTGCGTGCCGACGACGGCCGTTCGCTGCCCCAGACTTTCCAGGGTGCGCAGATCACTTCCGCTGAAATCGACGGCCTGACCCTGTTCGGCGGCCAGTTCTGGAAGAACAGCCAGCGCAACGACGCCAGCCGTGAAGACATGTCCTACAGCGGCATTTCCGGCGGCGATTTCAACTTCGGCGGTGGCGAGTTCAAGTTCAACGGCAACAACACCCTGGTCGGCCTGTGGCACGCCCGCCTGGAAGATATCTACCAGCAGAGCTACCTGCAACTGACCCACAGCCAGCCGGTCGGCGACTGGGTGCTGGGCGCCAACCTCGGCTACGTCACCGGCAAGGACGAAGGCTCGGCCAAGGCCGGTGATCTGGACAACAAGGTGTATCAGGCCGCCCTGTCCGCCAAGCGCGGCAACAACACCTTCCTCGTGGGCTACCAGCGCATGGGTGGTGACACCAAGTTCATGCGCGTCGACGGCGCCAGCGGCGGCACCCTGGTCAACGACGGTTTCACCACCAGCTTCGACAGCCCTGAAGAGCGCTCCTGGCAGGTTCGTCACGACTACAACTTCGCAGGCCTGGGCGTCCCCGGCCTGGTGTTGATGAACCGCTACATGAGCGGCTCGAATATCCGTGTGGCCGGTGGCGGCGAAGCCGAAGAATGGGCACGCGAATCCGAGCTGGCCTACACCGTGCAGGATGGCACCTTCAAGAACCTGAGCATCCGCTGGCGCAACTCCAGCGTCCGCCGCGACGTCGGCCAGGACGCCAGTGAAAACCGCCTGATCTTCAACTATCCGTTGTCGATCCTGTAACACACGCGTCGTAACGCTGACTCCAGTGGCATGTTGGCCCGTCCCCAGGACGGGCCTTTTTTATGCAGCAGACGATCGCCCTCGGCCGTGAGCCAATCGGCTGCTTGGTTTACACTGCCGCGCCCTGTCGACCTACAGCGCCGCCACGATGAACGCCACCCATCTCGCCCTGCTTCACCACCACCTGAGCGACTCGCTGCGCGCCCTGCCCGGCGAAACCCGGCGCCTGTTCCACGGCCGTGGCCGGTGCTGGGAAGGGCTCGAACACATCACGGTCGACTGGCTGCAGGGCATCGTCCTGGTGTGCTTGTTCCGCGAGCCGGCTGCCGATGAATTCGCGGCCCTGCAGACAATGTTGCAGCAACTGGGTACCTCGGATGAATGGCAACGCAGCGGCGCCCACAGCCTGCTGCTGCAACAGCGCTACCTGCCCGACAGCCCGATGCATTGCCTAGTGGGTGAGCTGCCCGAAGAATGGGTCATCGAGGAAGACGGCCTGCGCTTTCTGCTCGACCTGGGCCGCAAGCAGAACACCGGTCTGTTTCTCGACATGCGCCTGGGGCGGCGCTGGGTGCGCGAGCATGCCGGGGGCCAGCGGGTGCTCAACCTGTTCGCCTATACCTGCGGCTTCTCGGTGGCTGCACTTGCCGGCGGCGCCGCGCAGGTGGTCAACCTGGACATGGCCAAGGCCGCCCTGAGCCGCGGCCGTGACAATCACCGGCTCAATGACCATGACCTCACCCGGGTCAGTTTCCTCGGCCACGAGCTGTTCAAGTCATGGGGCAAGGTCAAGCGCCACGGGCCGTACGACCTGATCATCATCGACCCGCCGTCGTTCCAGAAGGGCAGCTTCGCCCTCAGCCGCGACTACGGCAAGATCCTGCGCCGGCTTCCCGACCTGCTCAGCGCCGAGGGCCGCGTGCTGGCCTGCGTCAACGACCCCGATATCGGCAGCGACTTCCTGATCGCCGGCATGGTCAGCGAGGCCCCCGAGCTGCGCTTCGAGCGGCGCCTGGCCAACCCGCCGGAATTTCCCGACGTGAGCCCCGAGGGCGGGCTCAAGGTTCTGCTGTTCAAACGCGGTTGAACCAGTCCCACAAGCCCAGGGAGAAACCGGAGAACAGGTTGATGCCCAGCGCCGACTTGACTAGGTACAGGAACAGCAGGCCAAGCGCCAGGGAAACCATCAGGAACAGGCTGACGCCCAGTGCCTTGGCGGTCAGCGACAGCTCCTGCTGGGCGCGGCTGAGGTCACGCTTGTTGCGCCCCGCCAGGAACACGAAATAGTAACGCCAGCGCCACAGTTTGAGGGTGCCGCGCAGATCTACGGGGTGGTGGCCCCACTGCCGCGCGCCGAAGGCCACCTTGAGCGCGGCGAGCTGCTCGGCGCTGAAGGAATCCCTGAGATCCTCGGGCAGGCGATCCTTGAGGCCGGTGATGAAGGCGTCTTGCTCGTTCACGTCATATCTCCAAAATCGCTAGAAGCCTGATAGCCCCCACAACGAAAACGGGCCCCGTCATCGGTGATGACGGGGCCCGCTCGATTCGCTCGTCAAGGCTCAGCGCGAGGCAAATGCCGCACAGAAACCACTGACACTGTCGACGCCACAGATGTGATTGACCGAGGTCATCAGCATCTGGCTCGGCGTGGCCTGGAAGTCCACCGACATCATCACGCTCAGCGCGGTGATGGTGACGATGGAGAACACGAACAGCTTGCGTGCCCAGACCTTGTCATCGACGGCCTTGTAACCCGACACCCCCATCCACAACCAGTAGGCGCCGCTGACTGCCGCTACCACGAAGTAGCTGTAGCCCGCGTAACCGCTGATGGTCAGCATCAGGGTGGCGACCAGGAACGCGGCGATGTACAGGACGATGCTGCGTTTGGCAGCGGGAACGCCCTTGATCACCGGCAACACCGGAATGTTGGCGGCCTGGTAGTCATTGAAACGAAAGATGGCGATAGCGTACGAGTGGGGCATCTGCCAGAGGCTGAAGATCAGCAGCAGAATCGCTGCCCCCATGTCGAACTCGTTGCTTACAGCGCAATAGCCCACAACAGGCGGAGCGGCGCCCGACAAACTGCCAACCAGGGTTCCATAAACCGAATTACGCTTGAGGTACAGGCTGTACAGCCCGACGTAGACGACGAAGCCCATCAGGACCAAGGCGACTGCAAGCAGATTCGTGGCTTTATAGAGCAAGGCAACGCCTGCAATCCCGAGGATGCAGGCGTAAACGATGGCATGAGTCGGCGGAACCAGGCCTTTTACCAGCACCCTGTTCTTGGTCCGCTCCATCTTTTCATCGATGTCCATATCGATGTAGTTGTTGAACACGCAACCGGAAGCAATCACCAGAGCGACGCCGAGTGCTGTTGCCAGGAACAGCATCAGGTCGATATCCCCCTTCGAAGCCAGGAAGAAGCCACCGGCCACGGAAATCATGTTCCCGAAGACGATGCCCGGCTTGGTCAGGAGCAGGTATTGCTTGAACATCAGGCTGCTCTCTTTTAGTTGGCCATCATGTAGTAGTGCATGCTCCAGATGATCCAGATAGAGAGCGCTACGACGATGATGGTGATCAGGATGGTGAACACGAAGGCAACCGTGTTCCAACGCTGAGCGGACGAAGTGTTCATGTGCAGGAAGTACACCAGGTGTACGTAGATCTGCACGACCGCGAAGGCGACGATGGTGAACAACGTGGCCGCTTTCGACATGACGGGGTTCATCACGATCGCGAACGGGATCACGGTGAGGATTACCGACAGCACGAAGCCGACGACGTAATCCTTGGTGCTGCCGTGGCTCGCGCCAGCGGCAGAGTGGTGATCATGAGCCATTACAGAGCCCCCATCAGGTAAACAACGGTAAACACGCAGATCCAGACCACGTCGAGGAAGTGCCAGAACAGGCTCAGGCAGCTCAGGCGGGTCTGGGTGACCGGGGTCAGGCCACGGCTGGCGACCTGGTGCATCATCACGGCCATCCAGATCAGGCCGGCACTGACGTGCAGACCGTGGGTGCCGACCAGGGTGAAGAACGCCGACCAGTAAGCGCTGACCTGCGGCGCGGCACCTTCATGGATCAGGTGGTGGAACTCGTACAGCTCGATCGAGATGAACACCAGACCAAACAGGAAGGTGGCGGCAAGCCAGGACAGCACTTTGCCTTTGTCGCCACGGTACATGGCCAGCATGGCCATGCCGTAGGTGATACTGGAGAACAGCAGGGCGAAGGTTTCGACCAGAACCAGTTTCAGGTCGATCAGATCCTTCGGAGTAGGCCCGCCGGCGTACGCGGTGCTGAGCACCGCGAAGCCTGCAAAGATACTCGCGAACAGGATGCAGTCGGTCATCAGGTAAATCCAGAACCCGAAGACCTTCATTTCACCCGCGTCGTGGTGATGCTCGTGCTCATGATCATCGTCATGAGCGGCGTGGTTGCTCAAAACTTCACTGGACATGGTTTACGCCTGATTAGCTTTTGCTTGAATGTGTGCCTTTTCGATGCGCTCGATCTCGTCGGGCTGCACGTAGTAGTCGACATCCGTGTTGTAACTGTTACGGATCAGAACCACGAACGTACCGACGAAGCTCACCGCTGCCAGCCACCAGATGTGCCAGACCAGGGCGAAACCGAAGGCCAGAGCGCCAACGGACATGATCAGGCCAACGCCGGTGTTCTTCGGCATGTGGATCGGCGAGTACTTGCTCGGCGCCGGCTTGAGGCCGTCACGCTTCTGCTCGTGGAACTCGTCGATGCGATCACCACGCGGGGTGACGGCGAAGTTGTAGAACGGTGGCGGCGACGAGGTCGACCATTCCAGGGTACGCGCGTCCCATGGGTCGCCGGTCACGTCGGCCAGTTCCTTGCGCTTGATGATCGATACCGCGAACTGGATCAGGGTGCAGAGGATGCCCAGACCGATCAGGAACGCACCGCAGACGGCCACGTAGGTCAGGGGTACCCACTCCGGGTTGGTGACACGGTTCAGACGACGGGTCATGCCCATGAAGCCGAGGATGTACAACGGCATGAACGCCAGGTAGAAACCGCTGATCCAGAACCAGAAGGACGCCTTGCCCCAACCTTCGTGCAGACGGAAGCCGAAGGCTTTCGGGAACCAGAAGGTGATACCGGCCATGTAGCCGAATACCGCACCGCCGATGATCACGTTGTGGAAGTGGGCGATCAGGAACAGGCTGTTGTGCAGCAGGAAGTCAGCACCCGGAACGGCCAGCAGTACGCCGGTCATACCACCGATGGAGAAGGTGATGATGAAACCCAGGGTCCACAGGATCGGCGAAGTGAACTCCAGACGACCGCGGTACATGGTGAACAGCCAGGTGAAGATCTTCACACCGGTCGGGATGGCGATGATCATCGTCGCGATACCGAAGAAGGCGTTGACGCTGGCGCCAGAGCCCATGGTGAAGAAGTGGTGCAGCCAGACCACGAACGACAGCACGGTGATCGCCACGGTGGCCCAGACCATCGAGGCGTAGCCGAACAGACGCTTGCGGGCGAACACTGCAGTCACTTCGGAGAACACACCGAAGGCTGGCAGGATCAGGATGTACACCTCAGGGTGGCCCCAGGCCCACAGGAGGTTGACGTACATCATCGGGTTGCCACCGGCTTCGTTGGTGAAGAAGTGGAAATCCAGGTAGCGGTCCAGGGTCAGCATGCCGAGTACGGCAGTCAGGATCGGGAACGCGCCGCAGATGATCACGCTGGTGCACAGGATGGTCCAGGTGAAGATCGGCATTTTCATCAGGGTCATGCCCGGGGCACGCATCTTGATGATGGTCACGAAGAAGTTGACACCGGTGAGCAGCGTACCGATACCGGATATCTGCAGCGCCCATATGTAGTAGTCGACCCCGACCCCCGGACTGTACTCGATACCCGACAATGGCGGATACGCGACCCAGCCGGTCATGGCGAACTCACCGACGAACAGTGACACGTTGGTCAGCAGCACGCCGACCACGAACAGCCAGAAGCTCAGCGAGTTGAGGAACGGGAAGGCAACGTCGCGCGCACCGATCTGCAGCGGCGTGACGATGTTCATCAGACCGACCACCAGTGGCATGGCCACGAAGAAGATCATGATCGTACCGTGAGCGGTGAAGATCTGATCGTAGTGGTGCGGCGGCAGGTAACCCTCGGCACCGCCGTGGGCGAGCGCCTGCTGGGTACGCATCATGATCGCGTCAGCGAAGCCACGCAGTAGCATGACCAGGGCGACGAGAATGTACATCACGCCGATTTTCTTGTGGTCGACCGAGGTCAGCCATTCGGTCCACAGGTAGCCCCATTTCTTGAAATAGGTCAGTGCAGCGACCACACCGAGACCACCCAGTACCACCGCGATCATGGTGACTACAAGGATGGGCTCGTGCAGGGGTATTGCGTCTAGTGTCAGCTTTCCGAACATCGTTTATTCCTCCGCACCTGAAGCGTGCGCGGCTTCGCTCACAGGGTTGCTCTTGTAATCGATGTACTGGCCGAGGATCTGCCGGAACAGGCCTGGCTGAGCATTGAAGTACTCGACTGGGTTGTTTTCACTCGCCTTGGCCAGCATCTGGTAGCTGCCATTGAAGTCCAGCGTGTTCGGCGACTGCTTGGCCTTGGCCACCCACTGCTCGAACTCTTCATTGCTGGTGGCATGCACGGCGAATTTCATGCCGGTGAAACCATGACCGCTGTAGTTGCCCGACAGGCCGAAGAACTCGCCCGGCTCATTGGCAATCAGGTGCAGCTGGGTGCGCATGCCGCCCATGGCGTAGACCATGCCGCCCAGTTGAGGGATGAAGAAGGTGTTCATCACGCTCTGCGAGGTGATCTGGAAGCTGATCGGCGTGTTGTCCGGGATGTACAGCTCATTGACGGTGGCAATGCCCTGCTCCGGATAGATGAACAGCCATTTCCAGTCCAGCGAGACCACTTCGACGGTCAGCGGCTTGTTCTCGTGCTCGATGGCCTTGTAGGGGTCGAGCGAGTGGGTGGTCTTCCAGGTGATCACCGCCAGCACGATGATGATCACGCAAGGGACGCCCCAGACGATGGCCTCGATCTTGTGCGAGTGAGCCCACTCGGGCGCGTAGGTCGCGTCCTTGTTCGAGGAGCGATAGCGCCAGGCGAACAGAATGGTCATGAAAATGACGGGTACCACCACGATCAGCATCAGCAGAGTGGCGGTAATGATCAGGTTGCGCTGCTCGATGCCGATTTGGCCTTTCGAATCGAAAAGAACCCAGTCGCAGCCACTCAGGGAGACGGCCACGACAATCGTCAGAAGCGTGCGGAACAAGCGGTGGTACTTCTCTTCTCTCATTTCACGACCTTCAGCAAGTGATATCCCACATAGCGTTCTGTTCAGCCTGACACCCAATGCCACCGGGCATGCCAGGAAAACGATGCGCTCAGGCACCGAAATCGTTTCAGCATCGAAACTACTAAACGGAGGGGGCGACATTTTCGGTTACGCAGCCGAAAAAACCAACCGCATAACGACGATGGGCCTACAAATAGTCGGGGAGTATGTCACCCCCCGGCCTGCCCCGACCCAGCTGCACCAACTGCCATCGAGCAGTTGCCAACGCCTCGCTCAGCTCGCAAAGCCCCACATGATCGCACCTGTAGCGCGAGAGCGAATTACCGCTCGCGGGCCTGGCGCGAATCTTCGGGTGAGTTGCGACTCATAATAGTGCCTCGTACCTGCGCAGTTGCGCGGCAATATGTCGCACAGCGGTAACCCCATAAAACCTGTGGATTACTGCGATGAATCAAGAACCTTCTTTTGCCTGCCAGTCGCAGTAACAGCCCACCGCCATGGTATTGGCCGCAGAGACGCTACGGTTGGCCGACAAGGCGTCGAGAATCGGCTCGACGAAACTGTTCGAGGAATTGCACACCAATCCCTCGCTGTAGGGTCCGGCATAGGCCAGGTTACCCTTCTGATCCCAGATGGCGATGGCCGGACTGGCCGGAATCGACTCCATGCCTTCGAGTGATTCCAGGGGCGTCAGCTTACCGCGCAAGAATGGCAGCATCTCACCGGTGCTGCCCGGCTTCTGCACGCTATAGAACTCGACGCCGGAAAACCGATACAGGCCGATCAGGTAATTGAGGTGGGCGTCGGTTTCCTTGTGACAAGGGCACTGTGGATCCCAGAAATGCACCACACGAATCTTGCCGGGGCCGGCCAGTTCGGCGGGAAGCTTGAGGCCACCACCCTGGAAGAACACCGCCTGCTGCTCCTGGTCACCGAAGGGGCGCAGGTACGATACCCCGAAGCGGCTCCACGCCCAGGCGGCCATGGCGACGACGATGACCAGCGCCAGCAGGCACAGGATCAGCAGGAAGCGCTTGGACGGTGCGGCCTGTTCCTGGCTCATTGCTCGGGCTCTCGACCGTACTTGATGCGGAACTGTTTCTCCATTTCCTTGCAGCTGTCGGTGGCGAAGGCACGCGAGGTGGGCGTGGCCGACGGGTCGTTGGCCTTGCCCCAGCAGGCCTGGATGGCGCCCAGCTCGTTGGCCTGCACGTCAGCAGTCTGCTCACGGGTAATGGCATAGATGATGATGCCGAATACCAACACGATGAAGCCGAGCCCCAGCAGGGTCAGCCACAGACAACCACCGCGCTTGCCGTCGTCCGACTGCTCGGTGGATCGATTACGTGCCTTGTCGTCGCTCATGTCATGGCCCTGCCTGAGAGGGTGCGCAACATAGCACTTTTGCCCCGCCCGAGGCAGGGGCCAAAGAGCACATATAAAATCTAGGGATATGCCCCCTGCCCTCCCCTGCCGCCCGCCAGAGTGCAGCGTTGCTGGGTTCGCCAGCGCGGCGCTACGGCTCGTGCCCGGGCGCCTCGACATACCTGGTAACGACCACCGGTGGCACTTTGCGAAACGCCGGGGCGGCCCGCCAGCCGTGGCATTTGCCGCCGACCGGGCGAGGCACCGAGAGAGCCGTGCGCCTTGGTGGTGAATTTCTGGTCAAACCTATTGCGGTGAACTTCACTCATACCTGTGAGGGCTGAATTGAATGGCACATGCCGCACAATCCAGACTGATCAGCTCTCGGGTATCTCATGCCGGCACGATGCTGGAGCCAGAGGAGAAGAGTCATGATCAATCACATTTGGGGGCTGCTGGCCAATCCGGGCCGCGAGTGGCGCAACATCGACCGGGAAAAGGAAAGCATCACCAACCTTTACGCCCGTCACGTTCTGCTGATGGCACTCATTCCTGTCGTCAGCGCTTTTATCGGTACCACCCAGATCGGCTGGCATCTGGGCGGCGAAGCCTACAAGGTGGCGGTGCCGACTGCCGCAGCGCTGGGGGTGGTGTTCTACATCCTGATGCTGATCGGCGTGGCGATCATGGGTAACGTCATCCACTGGATGTCCGACTCCTTCGCCAGCCGCCCGACCCGTCGCCGCTGCATCATCTTCGCAGGCTACGTGGCCACGCCGCTGTTCATCGCTGGTATCGCCCTGCTGTACCCGAAAGCCTGGTTGCTGCTGATGGTCGGCATCGTTGCGCTGGCCTACAGCGCGCGCCTGCTCTACGTGGGCATGCCGGCGTTCCTGCGCATTCCGGTCAACGAGGGCCTGACCATCTCCGGCGGTACCCTGGCCATCGGCGTGCTGGTGCTGGAGCTGCTGCTGGCCCTGACCGTGGCCCTGTGGGGCCTGGGGTTCAATGACTACGCGGTGAGCTGGTCGCTGTTCCGCTAACCGCTGCCCCATAGAAAAGCCCGCCATTGGCGGGTTTTTTCATTTATGCCGCGATGAGCTCAGAGAAACCAGCGGTACTCCCGAGCATTGATATGCTCCATGAACGCCAGGTGATCCTGCCGTTTATTCTCGCAATACACCATCACGAACTCCTCACCCAGCCCGGCATTGACGGCCGGATGATGGCGCATCTGCGCCACCGCCGCGAGCATGTCCATGGGAAAGTCGATGCCGCTCTGACGGTTCTCATTCAGCGGTGCGATAGGCTCGACACGTTGTTCAAGGCCATGCTCCATAGCACCCAGAATCGCTGCCAGCACCAGATACGGGTTGGCATCGGCACCGGCCAGGCGATGCTCGATACGCAGGTTGCGCGCATCGGAGTCGGGAATCCTCACGCAGGCATCGCGATCCTCGTAACCCCAGCTGGCCCGGCTGGCGGCATTCACCCGCGAGCCATAACGGCGGTAGGCGTTGTGGTGCGGCGCGAAGATCGGCATGCAGTGCGGCAACCAGTCCAGGCAACCGGCTACGGCGTGGCGCAGCGGCCGGCCGTCGTCAGGCGCCAGTAGGTTGTTGCCCTGCTCGTCGTAAAGGCTGACGTGCACGTGCATGCCGCTGCCCGGCGCATCCAGGTACGGTTTGCTCATGAAGCTGGCGCGATGACCATGCTTGAGTGCCACGCCACGGGTCAGCCGGGTGAACAGTGCGGCCCAGTCGGCGGCCTGCAGACCGTCGTCACAGTGGCCGAAATTGATCTCGAACTGCCCGGGGCCGATTTCTGCGGTGATCACGTTGGCGTCGATGCCCTGCTCATTGGCCACCTCGACGATCTCGTGCAGCACCGGGGAGAAGCGCGACAGACGCTCGATATGCAGGTTGGGCTGGTCGTCCTCGTCGCCGCACAACGGATCGCGGGGGAATTGCGGCAAACCGTCCTTCAGCGCCCGGTCGAACAGATAGAACTCCAGCTCGAAGGCCACCACCGGGCGCATGCCCTTGGCCGCCAGGCGCGCCAGCACCCGGGCCAGCACTTCCCGAGGTTCGAACTCGATGGGCGACTCGGTACCGTCGGAACTGATCAGCATCTGCCCCAACGGTTGCTGCTCCCAACGCACCGGTTTCAGCGTGCCCGGGATCAGACGCCGCGTGGCATCCGGGTCGCCATCATGGAAGCAGTAGTCGCCGATTTCGTGCAGGCCACCCTGGGCGCCGAGCAGCACGCAGTTCTGCGGTAGCTTGAGCAGACTGCCGGCGGCGACCTTCGCGAGCATGTCGATGGGGTAGCGCTTGCCATAGAAGTGCCCGGGAATGTCCAGGCAGATCAGGTCGACGTAACGCACGTCGGGGTGAGCGGCGCGAAAGGCGCTGACTTCGTCGGACAGGCTTGTGAAGGTCATATGCGATTTCCTGTGCCCGCCTAGCGGAACACCCAGAGTACCCGTGCGGGCTGATCGGTAAGGTTGGCGTAGCGAAACTGGCTGTGCGGCGGCAACTGGAAACTGTCATTGGGCCCCAGGGTGACGGGCTCGGGCTGATCGTCCAGCCAGATGCTCAACTGGCCCTCGAGCACGAAGCCGCCCTGCTCGGAGCTGTCGTTCAGGTGCCCCTCGCCACTGGTCGCGCCGGGGGCCAGGTGGCTTTCCAGCATGGAGAAGCCGGCCGACATGCTTGGCGAAGCCAGCACATCGGTAATGCCTCCGGCGTAATACAGGGTGCGCCGCTCGCCAGGGCGGGTGACCCAGGGCAGTGCCCGCGGTTTTTCCAGGCTGTAGAAATAGGTGGTCGACACGCCCAGGGTTTCGCTGATGGCGGTCAGATCCGCCACGGTCGGTTTTGACAGGCCACGCTCGACCTGGGACAGGAAGCCCACCGAACGGCCGATGCGCGCGGCCAGCTCGCCAAGGGTCAGGTTCTTGTGCTTGCGCAGATCACGAATGAGGATCGCCAGGCCTTCGATTTCTTCCTGCATGTCCATGCCGGTGCAGTCCTTCATAGATAGTCACGCAGCCGATACCAGGCCTTGCCCGCCGCCTCCAGCGGCCCTGCCAGCCAGGCGCCGCCCGGAAAGCGCGGATTGCCGATGCGCTGATACAGGGCCAGCAGCTGTTGCTCGCCGAGGATCGCGTCGGTCACCGCCCGCGCCGCGGCCAGGGTCGGCAGTACGCCGTGCCCCGAAAAGCCCTGCAACCAGTAGCGCTGCCCCTGACAGCCGACATCCGGGGTGCGCTTCATGGTGACGTCGATATGCCCGCCCCAGCCATAGTCGATGGCGACGCCTTTGAGCTGGGGAAACACCCGCTCCAGATAGGGCCGTGTCGCCGCCGGCACGTCACTTGGCAAGCCGCCCAGGTAGGTGCAGCCACCGCCGAACAGCAGGCGGTTATCCGGGGTCAGGCGAAAATAGTCGGGCACGAACTGGTTGTCGATCACGCAACTGTCATGGGGCAGCAGCGAGCGCGCCAGTTGCGGGTCGAGCACCGCGGTTGCCACCTGATAGGAGCCCACCGGCAGAACCCGTTGCGACAGCGACCGGTCCAGATCATCGAGGTAGGCATTGCAGGCCAGCACCAGGACGTCGGCGCGCACTTCGCCATGCTGGGTGCGCAGCCGATAACCTTCCGGCAAGGTTTCGTAGGCCAGGGCGCGGGTCTGCTCGAAGATCCGCCCGCCGGCCTTCTCGATGGCCGTGGCCAGCCCCTGGGCCAGCTTGAGCGGATTGAGATGGGCGCCCCTGGCGTCGTGCAGCGCCGCCACGTAGCGCGGGCTGTCGAGCCACTCGCGCAGCTCCGCGCCCTCGATCAGGCGCAGGTCGCGGTAGCCCCACTTGTGCACGGCCTCGTGCTGCGCGTCGCGCAACAGGCCGACGCGACGCGGCAGCACTGCGGTCCACAAGCTGCCGACGCGGTAGTCGACCTCGAAGCCATGGCGCGCCGGCAACTCGCGCAGCTCGTCGGCGGCCCAGCACATGCTGTCCCACAGCTGGCGGGCGCCATGCAGGCCGAGGGCTTTTTCCAGCGGCGGCATATCGCACGACCAGCCCAGCAGCGCCTGCCCGCCATTGCGCCCCGAGGCGGCCCAGGCCACCCGGCTGGCTTCCAGCAGCACCACACGCTTGCCGGCCTTGGCCAGGCGCAGGCCGCAGTGCAGGCCGCTGAAGCCCGCTCCGACGATCACCACGTCGCAGTCCACGCTGGTCTCGAGACGCGCCCGCTCGGGGATCGCGCCGGGGTAGCTGCCTGCATAGTAGGTGGCGGGGTGCTGGGCGGACTGCCTGAACATGGGATGAAATTATCAAATGGTTATTTCATGAAAAAATACACCAATAATTTCACGCAACCAAGCGCATCGTTCAGCAGCGGGCGAACCGTTTGCGCGCAGGCGGGTCGAACCCCGACAACAATCACAGCACCGACGGCTCCCTGGCTATTCAAGACCACGAAGTTCAGGCCGTCTCCATGGAGCTCAAGCATGATCCGACCGTTCGCCCTCACCACGCCGCTGCTGCTGGCCAGCTTCCTAGCCCTGCTGGCCGGCTGCGCCAATCAAGAGCAAACCCCGCCCGCCACGACCCAGGGCCCGGCCGGTGCAGCCTCATCGGAGCAGCAGACCGCGGACGGCGACTTCCAGCGCCTGACCGAGCTGGCACAGCGCGGCGATCTGGACAGCCAGTTCAAGCTCGGCAGCTTCTACTTCGTTGGCAAGCCCCAGAAGAACCTCAAGCAGGCCGAGTACTGGTGGAAGCAGGCGGCCGATCGCGGCCATGCCGAAGCGGCGGTCAGCCTCGCCTACCTCTACACCGGCCGTGACAACCCGGAATTTCGCAACCCGCCAGCCATGCTCAAGTACCTGAACCAGTCCGCCAGTAGCGGCAATCCCATGGCCCAGCATATTCTCGGCAACCTCTACCTGCGCGGCATCGATGGCGTCGCGCGCGACCCCAACCAGGCCCGCCGCCTGTTCCAGAGCGCCTGCCGGCAGAATTTCGCGGCCAGTTGCAAGGCCCTGGACAGCGCACCCGGCGCCTGAGACTCGGCTGTTTACAAGGACGTTTATGAATACCATGAGCCGCGACTCACACACTGCAGTCAGCAAGTTCCTCAGCTATGTGCTGCGCCACGAACCGCAGACCATCGGCCTGCAGCTGGACAGCGAGGGCTGGGCCGAAATCGACGCGCTGCTCGAAGGCGCGGCCCGCAGCGGCCGCCAGCTCGACATCGAGCCCCTGCAGGCGGTGGTGGCCGACAACGACAAGCAGCGCTTCAGCCTGTCGGCCGATGGCCGCAGGATCCGCGCCGCCCAGGGCCACTCGACCACCCAGGTGCAGCTCCAGCACGTGCAGAAGCAGCCACCCGAGCGCCTCTATCACGGCACGGCCAGCCGCTTTCTGCAATCCATTGAAAGTCAGGGTCTGGTCGCCGGGGCGCGCCATCATGTGCACCTGTCCCAGGATGTGGAGACTGCCCGGCAGGTCGGGCAGCGCTACGGCAGCCCGGTGATCCTCGAAGTCGACGCGTTACGCATGCATGAGCAGGGTTGCGAGTTCTTCCAGGCCGACAACGGCGTTTGGCTGACGCGAGCGGTGCCCGGCGAGTTCCTGCGCCGAGCCTGAGTGGCTCAAGCCAGCGCCTGCAGCGCCTCGTCCAGCGCCGCGATCAACAGATCGGCGTGGGCCTGCTCGAATACCAGCAACGGCCGGATCTTGAGGATGTTCTCCAGCGGCCCGGCTGCGCTGATCAGCACGCCGCGCTCGCGCATGCCGTTGACCACGCGCTTGGCCTGCTCGGCCGCCGGCGCCTTGCTGGTACGGTCGCTCACCAGTTCGACACCGATGAACATCCCTGCTGCGCGCACATCGCCGATCAGTTCGTGGCGCTGCGCCAGCTGGTGTATGCCGGCCAGCAGATAGCTGCCGATCTGCGCCGCGCGCTGCTGCAGGGCCTCATCACGGATCACCTCCAGCACCGCCTGCGCGGCCGCGCAGGACACCGGATTGCCGCCAAAGGTATTGAAGTAGCGCATGCTGCGGCCGAAGGGTTCGAGCACCTCGGGGCGCACCACCACACCGGCGATCGGCTGGCCGTTGCCCATGGGCTTGCCGAGGCTGACCAGATCAGGCCTCACGCCATGGCGCTGGAAACCCCACATGTGCGAACCGGTGCGAGCGAAGCCGCACTGCACTTCATCGGCGATATACAGCAGCCCTCCGGCCTGGGCGACCGCGACCGCTTCGGCGATACAGCCTTCGGGCCCTGCGAAGATGCCATCGCTGGCGAAGATGCCGTCGATCAAAAGCGCCGCCGGCTTGATGCCGTGGGCGCGCAGATCGGCGATAGCGGCGCGCACGTCGTCGGCGAACAGCCTGCCCGCCTGCGGCCCGAGGCGATAGACATCGGGAGCCCGCACGCTACGGGCATGGGCAGGAAGCTGGATGCTCGCACCAAGGGACGGCGACAGCGCGGAAATATCGCCGGTCACCCCGTGGTAGGCGAAATTGGTGACGATCACTCCGCTGCCACCGGTGTAGTGACGGGCGATGCGCAGCGCCAGGTCGTTGGCCTCGCTGCCGGTGCAGGTGAACATCACCTGCTCGAGCCCGGCCGGAAAAGTCGCTAGCAGCTGCTCGGCGTAATCGAGAATGCCTTCCTGCAGGTAGCGGGTATGGGTATTGAGCAGCGCTGCCTGCTCGGCAATCGCCTGCACCACCCGCGGGTGACAGTGGCCGATGGATGCCACGTTGTTATAGGCGTCCAGGTAGCGCCGCCCCGCGGCATCGTACAGCCACACCCCCTCACCCCGCACTGTGTGCAGCGGGCGCTCGTAGAACAGCCGATAGGCCGGGCCGAGCAGCCGCTCGCGGCGCTCGATGAGGCGGCGTTCCCTCTCATTCAGTCGTTCGGCATCCGCCGCACTGAATCCGTTGATCATGCTCATGGCTGCGAGACTCCCCGACAGGCCTGATGGATACGTTGGCGCACCCGCCCAGGCTCGATGGCTGCCAGGCCGCGCAGGCTGGCACTGGCCTGAGGCACGTTGCGCAGGATGTAGTCGCGATTTTCCGGGTGCAGGCTGGCGCGCCAGGCGGTGATGCCGATGGTCATCACCAGCCGCGTGGCGATCAGCTCGCCAAGGATATCCAGTTCCTCTTCCTGCAGCGGGTTGCGGCGGTGATAGGCGGCCACGAAATCCAGCGCCGGCGCCAGCACGTCACCCTCATGACCCAGCTGGTAGGCCGCCGCCACGCCGACCTCATTGATCAGCGGCGCCTCGACCATGTCGCCGAAGTCGATGATGTTCAGCAGGCGCTCAGGCTGCCGGGGATCGATGATGACGTTGTGCGGATTGAGGTCGTTGTGGATCACCTGCCGACGCAGCGCCGGGTAACGCGGCAACGCCCGTGCCTCGAAGGCATCCAGCGCCTCGCTCACCAGCGCTCTCAACGGCGTGTCACCGATATGCGCCAGCAGCGGCCGCAACCGAGCGGCCTGCTGCATGTCCCAGAGCAGCTCGTGCCCAGATGCCGGATGCCGAACGTCGGCCAGCGCCCGGTCGAGCCGCGCCATGGCGTCGCCCAGGTTATGCCGCAAGGTGGCGCTGCGCGCCCTGACCTGATGCAGCGCCAGCCCCTCGACGAACGACAGCAGGCGCACCAGCATGCTCTGGCCGTCGATATCGACCAAGGCCTGGTAGCGGCCGTCACGCGCGGCGTGCACGCGCTGCACCGGCAGCTCGGGATCGGCGCGCTGGATCTGCAGCAGCGCCTGGTTCTGGAAATCCACCACCTGGGGGCTCTCCAGCGGGTGGGAAATCTTCAGCAGGTAGGAACTACCATCAGCACAGGTGAGCTGGAAATTCAGATCGCGCTCGCCGGCCAGGGGGCGAACGCTACCCAGCACGGCAAAGCGCTCGCTGGCGATGATGCTGGCACGCACGGCGCTGACCTGCGCCGGCTGCGCCTGCAAGAGGGGGTCATGCACAAGCTGGGTATTCAGCGACACATCCACATACTCCGCCAAGATTTTGCTTATCGTTCAATTCGCGTTACTGCCTATTGCCGCAACTCAGCCAGTGCAAGCGAGCGATGCCCGAAAATTTCGCGGGCATGGCCCGCTCCCACTGCTGAAGTCTGCTTCGTCGCTTACTTGCTGGCCCAGGCGTTGAAGCGCTGCTCCAGATCCTCGCCGTGGTCGATCCAGAACTCGATATCCATGGCGCGGGCGTTCTTCAGGTTCTGCGGCGCGGTCGGCAGGCTGCCCCGTATCGCCGGGTCGATCAGTGCCATGGTGTGGGTGTTGGTCGGACCGTAGGGAATGCCCTCGGCATAGACCTTCTGCAGCGGCGGCGTGCTGGCCATGGCAATGAACTTCTCGGCCAGTTGCTTGTTCTTGCTGCCCTTGACGATGGCCCAGTGGTCGAGGTCGTAAAGGCTGCCGTTCCATTGCATGACGAAGTCGCGGCCTTCATTCTGCGCCGTGGTCACGCGACCGTTGTAGGCCGAGGTCATGACCACGTCACCGGCGGCCAGCCATTGCAGCGGCTGCGCCCCGGCTTCCCACCACTGGATGCTGGGCTTGAGCTGGTCGAGCTTGCGGAATGCCCGCTCGACGCCCGCCTCGGTGCCCAGCACCTGGTACAAATCGGCCGGTGCCACGCCGTCGGCGAGCAGGGCGAACTCCAGGGTGAATTTCGCACCGCGACGCAGGCCACGCTTGCCGGGGAATTTCTGCACATCCCAGAAATCCGCCCAGCCCGCAGGAGCGCCCTGCAGCTTGCTGCTGTCGTAGGTAAGCACCGTCGACCAGATGAAAATCCCGGCACCGCAATCACTCACCGCCTCGGGAATGAAATCCTCACGCTTGCCGATCTTCGCCCAGTCCAGCGGTTCGAACAGCCCTTCACTGCAACCCCGGATCAGTTCCGGGGTCTCCACTTCAACGACGTCCCAGGAAACCTGCCCGGTATCGGCCATGACCTTGATCTTGGCCATCTCGCCGTTGTACGCGGAGGCTTCGATCTGCACCTTTTCGCGTGCCTCGAAGGGTTTGTAGAAGGCTGTTTCCTGAACCACCTTGTTGTCACCGCCAAAGGAAACCACGGTGAGTTTTTCAGCGGCGTGCACGGCAGTTGCGCTGCAGGTGATAGCGATCAGTAGTGCGGTTTTCTTGAACATTGAGGGATGCTCCTGGCAGAGCCGAGGCTCTGGTGGGTAAGGGCAGCTTCAAGGCAGAAACACCGATGCTTTACCGACAAGAACCATTGGGTTGCTGAACCCGGCGCTGAGGAGCCAAGCATGTCCATCAGGCCATCTACTTGTTGTTATTGGCGTGCACGGCAAATGGATTAAAGCACTCCAAAATTTATGATGCATCATATTTTTTATTCAGGGATGATCAGAGCAACTACAGTGCTTGCGCGAGCCCTCGAATCCGGAGATATGCCATGAGCGATCAGAAAACCCTGCTGCTGACCGGCGCCAGCCGCGGCATCGGCCATGCCACGGTCAAGCACTTCAATGCCGCGGGCTGGCGTATCTTCACCGCCTCGCGCCATGACTGGGTGGCCGAGTGCCCGTGGGCCGAAGGCAAGCTCAACCATATACATCTCGATCTCGAGGACATCGAACACCTGCAGGAGAGCCTGCCGCTGATCCGCGAGAAGCTCGGCGGGCGGCTGGATGCGCTGGTCAACAACGCCGGTGTGTCGCCCAAGGGCGAGGATGGCCAGCGCCTCGGCGTGCTGGGCAGCGACTACGCGACCTGGACCAAGGTGTTCAACGTCAACCTGTTCTCCACGGCCCTGCTCGCCCGAGGTCTGTTCGACGAATTGAAGGCGGCCCAGGGCAGCATCATCAACGTCACCTCCATCGCCGGCTCACGGGTGCACCCTTTCGCCGGCTCCGCCTATGCCGCCTCCAAGGCCGGGCTGGCGGCGCTGACCCGCGAGATGGCCCATGAATTCGGCTGTCATGGGGTGCGCGTCAACGCCATCGCGCCGGGTGAGATCGACACCTCGATCCTCTCGTCGGGCACCGAACAGATCGTCGAGCGCGACATTCCCATGCACCGCCTCGGCAAGCCCGAGGAAGTGGCCTCGCTGGTGTACTTTCTCTGCACCTCCGGAGCCACTTACGTCAATGGCGCGGAAATCCACGTCAATGGCGGCCAGCACGTGTGAGCCGCCGGGGTAGAATCGCGCGGCCCGCGCCTCGGAAGTCACCAGCATGAAATACCCCATCGACGGTCTCAGCCACAGCTATCTGGGCAGCGGCGTTTACGCCCTGCTGCGCGAGGCGCTGATCACTGGCCGCTTCCAGCCGGACGATCGCCTGCGCATCCGCGACCTGGCCGAACAGTTGGGCACCAGCGTCACGCCGGTACGCGACGCCATCCTGCAGCTGGCGAAGGAAAAGGCGCTGATCCTCAAGACCCCGCGCGACATCCGTGTGCCGGTTCTGACCCAGGAGCAGTACGCGGAAATCCGCAGCATTCGCCTGGCACTCGAGGGCCTGGCGGCGGAAACGGCGGCCGCCAAGGTGACTGCCGAACAGTTGCAGATGCTCGAGCGCACCATTCGCGACAACCTGGAGGCCGTGCACAGTGGCGACCTGATCGCGGCACTGAAGCTCAACCAGGCCTTCCACTTCGCCCTGGCCGATATCGCCGGCATGCCGCTGCTGCGCGATGTGCTCGACAGTCTGTGGATGCGCACCGGCCCGCTGATTGCCCGGGCCTACGGCGACTTCAACGAACGCATGGCCATCGAGCACCATTGGGAAGTGTTGCGTGCGCTGGAAAAAGGCGATGGCGCGGCGGCACGTCAGGCGATCTGCACCGACATTCTCGATGGCAATCAGGTGATGATGGCGTTCATTGCAAGGCGTGAGGCCACGGTGGCCTAGAGAACCGGTGCGCTTGTGGCGCACCGGGTGACGCTCAAGGGTAGAAACCGCGGTCGGGCTTGTGGCCCGGCGCGTATAAGCGAAGCCGCTTGCACGGCTCACCTATTCGGTCAGAACTTGTTCACGATCTAGCGAGCTAGAGCCCTGCCAGGCAGAAACAGGCGAGGAAGCGGCAGGGGGCGCGGCCGACTGTACGGGTGTACATGAGCATGACTCGCTCCGCTCGCTCCTTCAGAGCCGCGCTAAAGCGCGTTAGCCGCAAGCGGCTTCCGAGCCTGTTTTTAACGCCGCAGGGCCGACGCGCAGCAGATAGTGAGCATGTTCTCAGAGCGGGGTGATCAGCTCACCACGCTCGATAAAGGTATCGAGATTATCGAACACCAGGTTCTCCATGGCCAGCCGGGTTTCCTCGGTGGCGCTGCCGACGTGGGGCAACAGCACCACATTGGGCATGCCGAACAGCGCCTCGGGCACCCTTGGCTCGTCCTCGAACACATCCAGCCCCGCCCCGCCGAGCGTGCCGGCTTGTAGCGCGGCAACCAGGGCCTGCTCGTCCACCACGCTGCCGCGAGAGATGTTCACCAGAATGCCCTCGGCGCCCAGGGCCGCGAGTACATCGGCATCGATCAGATGATGGGTGGACGCACCACCCGGGCAGGCCAGTACCAGGAAGTCGGCCCAGCTTGCCAGCGCCTTGAGATCGGCCTCATAGCCGTAATCGGTGCTAGGGTCAGGGCGACGGTTGTGATAGCGGATCTGCAGATCGAAACCCGCAGCGCGCTTGGCGATCTCCTTGCCGATCCGCCCGAAGCCAACGATACCCAGCTTCTTGCCGCTGACCTTGCGGGTCAGCGGGTACTGGCCCTTGAGCCACTTGCCCTGGCGCACGTGTTGATCGGCTGCGGCGAATTGCCGGGCAGTGTCGATCAGCAGGCCCATGGCCGTATCGGCCACGCAAGCGTTGAGCACCTCCGGCGTGGTGCTGATCGGGATGCCGCGGGCCTTGGCCTCCGCGACGGCAATCGAATCGTAACCGACGCCAAAGCTGCAAATGGCCTTGAGGTTGGGCATCTGCGCAAGCTGCTCGGCCGAGCAGCCATAGCGCGCCGAGGTGACGACAATATCGATCTCGGCGCCGCGCTCGGCGAGCATATCCTGCTGCTCCCACAGGCGGATCAGTTGATAGTCACGCTGTAGGCGCTCGTTGAAACGCGGCGGAAAACGACCGACCTGAAGCACGGTGGGGCGACTCATGCAGCTCTCCTGTCGTGGATAACGAAGTGCGGATGATACCTGCCGTGGCACGGGCGAACGCAACGCGGCTCGGCATCTCCTCGGAAAAGAACCCCCTTCAAGTCTTGCGAGCTAGAGCCCTACTAGGCCTAGGCGGCCCCGCAAAAACAGGCGGGGAAGCGGCAGGGGCCGCGGCCGACTGTACTCTCGCTCCGCTCGCTCCTTCAGAGCCGCGCTAAAGCACGTTAGCCGCAAGCGGCTTCCGAGCCTGTTTTTAACGCCGCAGGGCCGACGCGCAGCTGACTTGGAGCGGGCTCTCAGGTCACCGGAGCGGGATTGAACAGCACCAGGTCATTGTGCAGACGATGCTTCTCTGCCCAGGTCTGCTTCTTGCCACTGGCGACATCCAGATAGAGCTGGAAGATGTGCCAGCCCATTTCATCGAGCGTCATGCGCCCGGAAGTGATCTGCCCGGCATCCACGTCGATCAGGTCCGGCCAGCGCTCAGCCAGCTGGGTACGCGTGGCCACCTTGATCACCGGCACCATGGACAGCCCGTAAGGCGTACCGCGGCCGGTGGTGAAGATGTGCAGGTTCATGCCGGCGGCCAGTTGCAGGGTGCCGCAAATGAAGTCGCTGGCCGGCGTGGCGCAGAACCACAGGCCCTTGCCGCGGATCCGCTCGCCTGGCGCGACCACCCCGGCAATCGGGCTGTTGCCGGACTTGGCAATGGAGCCCATGGCCTTCTCGACGATGTTGTTCAGGCCACCCTTCTTGTTGCCGGGGGTGGTGTTGGCACTGCGGTCGGCCATGCCGCGTTCCAGGTAGCGGTCGTACCAATCCATCTCGCGGATCAGTGCATCGGCGACCTCCACGCTGGCCGCACGTGGCGTGAGCAGATGAATACCGTCGCGCACTTCGGTGTTTTCCGAGAACATCACCGTGGCGCCGGCCCGCACCAGCAGGTCGGCCGCCACACCCAGCGCCGGGTTGGCGGTGATGCCGGAAAAGGCGTCACTGCCACCGCACTGCATGCCCACCACCAGCTCGCTGGCCGGACAGGTTTCGCGGCGACGCTGGTCGAGCACCTTCAGGCGCGTCTCGATCATCGCCATGATCTCTTCGACCATGCCGGTGAAGCCGGTGCTGGAGTCCTGCAGGCGGAACAACCATTCCTCCTCGTCCATGCCGTTGGTGAGCGGGTCGCCATCCATCAGCTGGTTGGCCTGCAGCTTTTCGCAGCCCAGGCTGATCACCAGGGCCTGGCCGCCCAGGTTGGGGTTGCGGCTGATGTTGTAGAGGGTGCGGATCGGCACCACGGCGTCCGGCGCGTTGATCGCCACGCCGCAACCATAGCTGTGCGACAGCGGCACCACGTCGTCGACGTTCGGGTACTTGGGCAGGATTTCCTTGCGCACCCGGTCGACACAATGGTCGAGCACGCCCACCACGCACTGCACCGTGGTGGTCACGCCGAGGATGTTGCGCGTGCCGACGCTGCCGTCGGGGTTGCGGAAACCTTCGAAGGTGTAGCCCTCCAGCGGCTCGGGCGCCGGGGTCTTGATGGTCGCCTTGGGCAGGTTGTCCAGCACTGGCGGCTCGGGCATGCGCAGCAGCGCCTCGGTTACCCAGGTGCCCGCAGCAATGGGATTCAGGGCATAGCCGATCACTTCGCCGTAGCGCACCACGTTGCCGCCTTCGGGGATCGCCACCAGCGATACCTTGTGGCTCTGCGGAATTCCCTCAAGCGCCTCCAGGCCATCGGCGAAACGGCCACCGGCTGCCACTCCCTGCTCGTTGACCACCACGCCGACATTGTCGTCGGCGTGCAGGCGGATGTATCGCGGCGAGTCCTGATGTTGAATGAGATCCATGGGGCTAATCCTTTTCTTGTTGTAGAAACGGCTTCACGGCTTCGCCTGCCAGGCGAAGCCGTGAGCGGGTTCAGCTTGCCGAGGCAGGCGAAGCCTGATCGTTGATCGCCTGTCCATGCTCATCCTTGAGCACCACACGCTGAATGCGACCGACGATGAACAGGTAGCTGAACACCGCGACCAGGGCGTTGGCGCCCACGTACACCAGTGCCCACTTGAACGAGCCGGTGGCGCTGATGATGTAGCCGATGACGATTGGTGTGGTGATCGAGGCGATATTGCCGAAGGTGTTGAACAGGCCGCCGGACAGGCCGGCGATCTGCTTGGGCGAGGTGTCCGACACCACGGCCCAGCCGAGGGCGCCGAGGCCCTTGCCGAAGAACGCCAGGGTCATGAAACCGACCACCATCCACTCGGCCGACACGTAGTTGCACAGCACCATGCTGGTCGACAGCATCAGCCCGCAGACGATCGGCAGCTTGCGCGCCAGGGTCAGGCTGTGACCGCGACGCAGCAGCCAATCGGAGATCACCCCGCCGAGCACGCCACCGACAAAACCCATGATCGCCGGCAGGGAGGCGATGAAGCCGGCCTTGAGAATGGTCATGCCGCGCTCCTGCACCAGGTAGACCGGGAACCAGGTGAGGAAGAAGTAGGTGATGGCGTTGATGCAGTACTGGCCCAGGTATACGCCGACCATCATGCGATTGGTCAGCAGCTGAGCGATGTAATTCCACTTCGGCCCGCCCTTGCCCTTGTTGGCCTGATCCATGTCGACCAGACCACCGTTATTGGCGATATGCTCGATTTCGGCGGCGCTGACACGGGGGTGTTCCTTGGGGTTGTAGATGGTCTTCATCCAGATGCCGGCGAAGACGATACCCAGCACGCCCATGACCACGAACACATGTTCCCAACCGAACGAATAGACGATCCAGCCCATCAACGGCGCGAACAGTGCGGTAGCGAAATACTGCGCCGAGTTGAAGATTGCCGACGCGGTGCCCCGCTCTGCCGTCGGGAACCAGGCCGCGACGATACGCGCGTTACCCGGGAACGACGGTGCCTCGGCGAAGCCGACCATGAAGCGCAGCACGAACAGGGTCACCACCGCCCAGGCCACCGGCATCATGCCGACGAAGCCCTGCAGCAGGGTGAACAGCGACCAGATGAAGATGCCCGCGGCATACACGCGCTTGGAACCGAAACGGTCGAGCAGCCAGCCACCCGGGATCTGCCCGATCACATAGGCCCAGCCGAAAGCGGAAAAGATATAGCCGAGGGTTACCGCGTCGATGCCCAGATCCTTCTGCATGCTGGAGCCAGCGATGGAAATGGTGGCGCGGTCGGCGTAGTTGATGGTGGTGACCAGAAACAGCATCAGCAGTATCAGGTACCGGACGTGGGTTTTCTTTGCGTCTCCCATGGAGATCTCACCTCAATGTTATTTTTATTACTGACAGGCGCGTGCGGACGCGCCAGCCGCCCAAGGGCGGGGTCATGAAGTCTGAAACAGGGTTGGGTCTGGCCGGCTAGCTCGTGGCAGCAGCCGTCGCGACACCCGGATAGGGTCTCGAGGCGTTGGTCGCAGACAGGGACATGCGCAAGCTGCCCGTATGGGGGCATGGGACGGGTGTGCGGATACTGTTTTTCACGGCTTTATTATCCTTATTGGCTGACAGCGTCTCCTGCGCTGATCAGCAATCCATGATTGCGCAATCAATCCACCAGGAAACAAGCCGTCATGCAGTTCGCTACAAGACTGACTTTACTATGATTGCGCAATCATTCAAGCAAAATATTAGTTTGTTGTCAGTTGTCTGACGAGGTGCGAATTCGCTCAGGTGGTTTCCCGGTCAATCAGCGTGAAACCGCTGTCCAGCCGTACCGGTTGCTGTTCGTTGCCCTCGCGAAAACGCTGCAGCAACGCGCTGGCAACTTGCTTGCCCATGCGCCGACCATCGACGTTCACAGTGGAAAGCGCCGGGTGAAGGTGGGCAGCGCTGGACAAGTCACCAAAGCCCATCACGGCCAGCTGGCCAGGCACGGCGATGCCCCTGCTCGCCGCCTCCGCCAGGATGCCTTGGGCCACGGTGTCGGAACTGCACACGATCACCTGCGGTGCATGGCCGTCGGCGAGCAGCTGGCGCAGCCCTTCCCTTCCGCTTTGCAGGGTGGCCGGCGCGGCGAGCACTGCCATGGGCACCTCATCAATGCCCAGTGTTCTGAGCTGATCGATCACGCTGCTGCCGCGCTTGAGCGCTCGGGAATCGTCGACCGAAACGATGGCGAAACGGCGATAGCCCTTGCCGTGCAGGTGATTGGCAATCGCCTGGCCAACCTTCTCGTGGGAAAAGCCCACCTGCATGTCGATGGGCGACGCGCTGAGATCCCAGGCCTCGACCACCGGAATGCCCGCTGCCTGCAGGCGCAGCCGGCTCTGCTCGGTATGCAGAGTGCCGGTGAGTACGATTCCATCCGGGCGCCGGCCCAGCACCGCGCCGAGCAGGTGCTCTTCCTGCTCTGCGCTATAGCCGGTCAGACCGATCATGGTCTGATAGCCCGCTGCGGTCAGGTGATCCATCAGCGACTGCACGGTTTCGGCAAAGATCGAGTGCGCGATGGTCGGCACGAAGATGGCGACCAGCCGGCTCTTGTTCGAGGCCAGGCCGCCGGCCAACATGTTTGGCACATAACCAGTCACCCGCACCGCCTCGAGCACCTTCTTGCGAGCGTCCTCGCTGACCACTTCGGGCCGGTGCAACGCACGCGACACGGTGATCGGCGAAACACCGGCGACCTTGGCCACATCGATCAGCGTCACGCTCGCGCCCTTGCTCGATGGCGTGCCGGAAGATGAAACGCGAGAAGATTTCTTTGCCATGACGGGCCGCGGGTTGTGCGAGAGAAGCCGCATCTTAACCAGCACACCCGGCAGTAACTAGAGATTGGGCCGCAAACGGCTGCTGGCCGATAAACGCAAAAGCCCGGGCAAAGGCCCGGGCTTCGTTATGCCACCAACGGCGGGACGCTTATTGCGCGCCCTGGGCGTCGATCAATGCTGCCAGTTTTTCGTACTCGGCCGGCAGCAGGTCGGTGAGCGGCGCACGAACCGGGCCGGCATCGTAACCGGCGATCTTCGCGCCCGCCTTGACGATACTCACCGCATAGCCGGATTTCAGGTTACGGATATCCAGGTAGGGCAAGAAGAAGTCATCGATGATCTTGGCCACGGTGGCATGATCTTCCTTGGCGATCGCCCGGTAGAAGTCCATCGCGGTTTTCGGGATGAAATTGAACACCGCCGAGGAGTAGACCGGCACGCCCAGGGCCTTGTAGGCCGCGGCGTAGACTTCCGCGGTCGGCAGGCCGCCCAGGTAGGTCAGGCGCTCGCCCAGGCGACGACGGATCGACACCATCAGTTCGATATCGCCCAGGCCGTCCTTGTAGCCGATCAGGTTCGGGCAACGCTCAGCCAATTGTTCGAGCAGCGGCGCGGTCAGGCGGCAGACGTTGCGGTTGTAGACCACCACGCCGATATTCACCGATTTGCAGACCTGCTCGACGTGGGCGGCAACGCCCTCCTGGGAGGCTTCGGTCAGGTAGTGCGGCAGCAACAGCAGGCCCTTGGCGCCCAGGCGCTCGGCTTCCTGGGCGTACTGGATGGCCTGGCGAGTCGAGCCACCGACGCCAGCCAGAATCGGCACGCTGCCGGCGCAGGTATCGACGGCGGTCTTGATCACCGACGAATACTCGTCGGCAGCCAGGGAGAAGAATTCACCGGTACCGCCAGCGGCGAACAGCGCGGTGGCGCCGTAAGGAGCCAGCCACTCCAGACGACGAACATAGCCGGCCGGGTTGAATTCACCCGCGGCGTCGAAGTCGGTCAGCGGGAAGGACAGCAGGCCGGAGGAAAGGACGGTTTTTAGTTCTTGTGGAGTCATTCTTCTTACACCCATGGAGGAAAACGTTAGGGGGTCGTTGCCGACCAGATGAAGTCATACGTTATCGTACAACTGTAAAAAAGCCAAGCCTTCCAGAATCGTTTTCCGGTCGCTGCAGGGATTTATCCGGGTGTTCTGCAGAAATGCCGGCAGATCGTAGAAGCCTGAGTGATCGCGACAAACCCAAGCACTGCTGTCGCCTCCGTTAGCACAGGCCTTACCCGGCCAGGTAGCTGTCCATCAAATCGCATCGCGGGCATGGCCCGCTCCCACAGGCTCCAACTACTCTGGATGGCTAGAAGCCTTGGGATGCAAAAAGGCCGCTGTAAACAGCGGCCCTTTCGAGAGACGGTGCAGGTGCTTATTGCGCGCCTTGCGCCTTGATCAGTGCGGCCAGCTTCTCGTACTCGTCCGGCAGCAAGTCGGTCAGTGGGGCACGAACCGGGCCGGCATCGTAGCCGGAGATCTTCGCGCCCGCCTTGACGATGCTTACCGCGTAACCGGCCTTGCGGTTACGGATGTCCAGGTACGGCAGGAAGAAGTCGTCGATGATCTTGCCGACGGTGGCGTGATCGTCCTTGGCGATGGCGTGGTAGAAGTCCATCGCGGTTTTCGGTATGAAGTTGAACACCGCCGAGGAATAGACCGGCACGCCCAGGGCCTTGTAGGCCGCGGCGTAGACTTCCGCGGTCGGCAGGCCGCCAAGGTAGCTGAAGCGATCGCCCAGGCGACGGCGGATCGATACCATCAGCTCGATGTCGCCCAGGCCGTCCTTGTAGCCGATCAGGTTCGGGCAACGCTCGGCCAGTTGCTCGAGCAGCGGCGCGGTCAGGCGGCAGACGTTGCGGTTGTAGACCACCACGCCGATCTTCACCGATTTGCAGACCTGCTCGACGTGGGCGGCAACGCCCTCCTGGGAGGCTTCGGTCAGGTAGTGCGGCAGCAACAGCAGGCCCTTGGCGCCCAGGCGCTCGGCTTCCTGGGCGTACTGGATGGCCTGGCGAGTCGAGCCACCGACGCCAGCCAGAATCGGCACGCTGCCGGCGCAGGTATCGACGGCGGTCTTGATCACCGACGAATACTCGTCGGCCGCCAGGGAGAAGAATTCACCGGTACCGCCGGCGGCGAACAGCGCGGTCGCACCATAAGGGGCCAGCCACTCGAGGCGGCGCACGTAGCCTGCAGGATTGAATTCGCCTTGGGCATCGAAATCGGTCAGCGGGAAGGACAGCAGACCGGAGGAGAGGACGGTTTTTAATTCTTGTGGGGTCATTCTTCGAATACCTGTAGCACGTGTGGAAAAGAAGCAGCCGCTGGCTGGTAGAGATACGTTATCGTACGACAATCAGTAAAACCATACCCCATTCAACCTTTTACTGCTTCTGCAACGGTCATTAAAGGCAATAGCGTCTTGATTGTCTCGCAAACGGCGGTGACCGGACGGTCATTTTACGCACCTTGAAAAGCCCGACAAATGCAGCCTCGACGCGCGGCTGACAGCCTCTTGGGGATTGACCTGAAGTGCAGAGGTTTTTTTTGGCATCGCGTTGACAGCGCAATCGGAGGCTGTTGATAATCCTCTCACGTCATACGACAACCGATAACAAGCTCTCCATAAAAACAAACCAGAGACCGCTTACGCCATGACTACCACTTCCAATGCGCAACCGCCCTTCCATCGCCTGCTGCTCACTGGCGCGGCAGGCGGATTGGGCAAAGTGCTGCGCGAGCGCCTGCAGCCACTGACCGAAATTCTGCGCCTTTCCGACATCGCCGAAATGGCGCCGGCCGAAGGCCCGCACATCGAAGTGCAGATCTGCGATCTGGCCGACAAGCAGGCCGTTCATCAGCTGGTCGAAGGTGTCGACGCCATCCTGCACTTTGGTGGGGTTTCGGTGGAGCGACCGTTCGAGGAAATCCTCGGCCCGAACATCAGTGGCGTATTCCATATCTATGAAGCGGCGCGTCGCCATGGCGTCAAACGCGTGATCTTCGCCAGCTCCAACCATGTCATCGGCTTCCACAAACAGACCGACACCATCGACGCCAACGCCCCGCGGCGCCCGGATGGCTACTACGGCCTGTCGAAGTCCTACGGCGAGGACATGGCCAGCTTCTACTTCGATCGCTACGGCATCGAGACGGTCAGCATCCGCATCGGCTCCTCGTTCACCGAGCCGCTCAACCGCCGCATGATGAGCACCTGGCTCAGCTACGACGACCTGGTGCAACTGATCGAACGCGGCCTCACCACACCAGACGTCGGCCACACCGTGGTTTACGGCGCCTCGGCCAACAAGACCGTCTGGTGGGACAACAGTAAGGCCGCCCACTTGGGCTTCGAACCCAAGGACACCTCGGAAGTCTTCCGCGACAAGGTCGAGGCCCAGCCTCCAGTGCCGGCAGACGATCCCAACGCCCTTTATCACGGTGGCGCCTTCACGGCAGCCGGCCCGTTCGGCGACGACTGATCCCGCGCCTCCCTCGATAACAATAACAAGAGGTCGGATATGCCCAAGCAAGCCGAACTTATTCTCGACGCCCGCAATGCCGTAGGCGAAAGCCCGGTATGGAGCCCGTGGGATCAGGCCCTGTACTGGGCCGACATTCCCAACAAGCGCCTGTATCGCTGGAGCCTGGCGGACGCCAGCACGCAAAGCTGGGAAGCCGACGAAATGCTCGCCTGTATCGCCCAGCGCGCCGATGGCAGCTGGGTCGCCGGCATGCAGAGCGGCATCTTCCAACTGACCGCCGGCCAAGACGGCCGCCTGAGCGGCGAACGCCTGGTCGAGGTCAGCCATGCTCGCGAGCAGATGCGCTTCAACGATGGTCGCTGCGACCGCCAGGGGCGCTTCTGGGCCGGCAGCATGCTGATGGACATGGCCGCCGGCGCCAGTGTCGGCGCGCTGTATCGCTATGACGGCGCCGGCCAGGCCACCCTGCCGGTGCTGCTCGACGAGCTGATCGTGCCCAACGGCCTGGGCTTCAGCCCGGACGGGCGCATCATGTACCTGTCTGACTCGCATCCTTCGGTGCAGGCAATCTGGGCCTTCGATTACGACATCGACAGCGGCACACCGCACAACCGCCGCCTGTTCGTCGACATGAACGACTACCCCGGCCGCCCGGATGGCGCCGCGGTGGACGCCGATGGCTGCTACTGGATCTGTGGCAACGATGCCGGCCTGATTCACCGCTTCACCCCGGCCGGGCGTCTCGATCGCTCGCTGGAAGTGCCGGTGAAGAAGCCGACCATGTGCGCCTTTGGTGGCACCAATCTGGACACCCTGTTCGTCACCTCGATTCGCCCGGGCGGCAACCTGGACGATCAACCACTGGCCGGCGGCGTTTTCGCTCTGCAACCCGGCGTCAGTGGCCTTGCAGAAACCCCGTTCGGACACTGACACCCATCCGGTCCCCAGCGACTCGAGAGGCGCCAGACGCTACACAATGCTGCACACCAACAACAACAAAACGGAGCTTCACATGAACTTCAAGCGCAAGTTGCTCATCGCCGCACTCCCGCTGGCACTCGGCTTGTCCAGCCTGGCCCAGGCCGACATCACCCTGAAGATCGCTGAAATCCACCCTGCCGGTTACCCGACCGTGGTGGCCATGGAAAACCTCGGCAAGAAACTCGATACCGCCACCAATGGCGAGATCAAATCGCGCATGTTCGCTGGCGGCGTACTGGGCTCCGAGAAGGAAGTGATCGAACAGACCCAGATCGGGGCCGTACAGCTGACCCGCGTCAGCCTCGGTTCGGTCGGCTCGGTGGTGCCGGCCACCAACGTCTTCAACATGCCGTTCGTGTTCCGCGACATCGACCACATGCGCAAGGTGGTGGACGGTGAAATCGGCCAGGAAATCCTCGATTCCATCACCAACTCCGACTTCAACATGGTCGGCCTGGCGTGGATGGAAGCCGGCAGCCGCAGCCTCTACACCAAGAAGCCGGTGCGCAAGATCGAAGACCTCAAGGGCATGAAGATCCGCGTGATCGGCAACCCGCTGTTCATCGACACCCTCAACGCCATGGGCGGCAACGGCATCGCCATGGACACCGGTGAAATCTTCAGCGCCCTGCAGAGCGGTGTGATCGACGGCGCCGAGAACAACTCGCCGACCCTGCTCGAGCACAACCACTTCCGCGTGGCCAAGTACTACACCCAGACGCACCACCTGATCCTGCCCGAGCCGCTGCTGATGTCCAAGACCGCCTGGGAGAAGCTGACTCCGGAGCAGCAGACCCTGGTCAAGAAACTGGCCAAGGAAGCGCAGCTGGAAGAGCGTGATCTGTGGGTCGCCAAGGAAAACGCGTCCAACGAGAAGCTCAAGGCCGAAGGCGTCGAGTTCATCGAAATCGACACCAAGCCTTTCTACGACGCCACCGCTCCGGTGCGTGAGAAGTACGGCGCGCAGTACGCCGACCTGATCAAGCGCATCGAAGCCGTCAAGTAATCCCTCGCGCAAGCGTACGGAGCCGGCGTCCTGCCGGCTCCACACCTTCCGGTGAAGTCACATGAAAAATCTGGTTCTGGGCGTCAATGACGCCATTTATCGTGCCTGCATCATCGTCACCAGCCTGGCGATCGTGATCATGGCCACGATCATCCCCTGGGGCGTCTTCAGCCGTTATGTGCTGGGGCAAGGATTGGGCTGGCCCGAGCCCATCTCCGTCATGCTGATGGTGGTGTTCACCTTTATCGGCGCTGCTGCCAGCTACCGCGCCGGGGCTCACATGGCCGTGACCTCACTGACCGATCGCCTGCCGCACTCCGCGCAGCCGCTGATCACTCTTTTCGTGCGCCTGGCCATGGGGGCCATCGCACTGTTCATGCTGATCTGGGGCTACAAGCTGTGCGTAGCGACCTGGAACCAGTTCCTCAGCACCCTGCCTTCGGTGCGCGTCGGTATCAGCTACATGCCGATTCCCGTAGGCGGTTTCATCACCCTGCTGTTCGTGATCGAGCAACTGCTCTACGGCGACCAGCACAAACGCCGCGTCGTCAACTTCGAAGCCGCTGAAGAAGCCAAGGAGGCCGTGTAATGGACGCCGCCATTCTCGTAGGCAGTTTCCTTGCCCTGATCCTTCTGCGCGTGCCGGTCGCCTATGCACTCGGCATGTCCGCTCTGATCGGCGCCTGGTACATCGACATCCCGCTGCAGGCGATCATGATCCAGATCGCCGGTGGGGTGAACAAGTTCTCCCTGCTGGCCATTCCGTTCTTCGTGCTGGCCGGTGCGATCATGGCCGAGGGCGGCATGGCACGTCGCCTGGTGGCCTTCGCTGGCGTACTGGTCGGCTTCGTGCGCGGCGGCCTGTCGCTGGTCAACATCACCGCCTCGACCTTCTTCGGCGCGATCTCCGGCTCCTCCCTGGCCGACACCGCCTCGGTGGGTTCGGTGCTGATCCCGGAAATGGAAAAGAAGGGCTACCCGCGTGAATTCGCCACGGCCGTAACCGTTTCCGGTTCGGTGCAGGCGCTGCTTACCCCGCCCAGCCACAACTCGGTGATTTACTCCCTGGCCGCTGGCGGCACGGTGTCCATCGCCGCGCTGTTCATGGCCGGTATCGGCCCAGGCTTGCTGATGAGCGCAACCATGGCCGCCCTGTGCCTGTGGTTCGCCAAGAAGCGTAACTACCCGAAAGGCGAAGTGATCCCGCTGCGCCAGGCGATCAAGATCTGCGTCGAAGCCCTGTGGGGCATGATGACCATGTTCATCATCCTCGGCGGCATACTCTCCGGCGTGTTCACCGCCACCGAGTCGGCGGCCGTGGCGGTGATCTGGGCGTTCTTCGTGACCATGTTCATCTACCGCGACTACAAGTGGCGTGAACTGCCGAAGATGCTGCACCGCACCGTACGCACGCTGTCGATCGTGATGATCCTCATCTCCTTTGCCGCCGCGTTCGGCTACATCATGACCCTGATGCAGATCCCGACCAAGATCACCACGGCATTCCTGACCCTGTCGGACAACCGCTACGTGATCCTGATGTGCGTCAACATCATGCTGCTGGCGCTGGGCACCCTGATGGACATGGCGCCGCTGATCCTGATCCTCACGCCGATCCTGCTGCCGGTGGTGACCTCCTTCGGTGTCGACCCGGTGCATTTCGGCATGATCATGCTGGTCAACCTGGGTATCGGCCTGATCACCCCGCCGGTTGGCGCCGTGCTGTTCGTCGGCGCCGCCATCGGCAAGGTGACCATCGAGAACACCGTGAAGGCGTTGCTGCCATTCTACGCAGCCCTGTTCATGGTGCTGATGGCCGTGACCTACATCCCGGCAATCTCACTGTGGCTGCCTAGCGTCGTACTCTGATACCGCCCCACCCGCGGCGGGTCGCGTGCATAACGCGATCCGCCGTTTTTTTTAGCGCAGCGAGAACGGTGATCGAACCGTCAGGCGCTTAAGGTTCAACACGATACGGAAATTGCCTTATGACATCCCCTGCCCTGTTTCCCCGCCATATCGCCGTACTGATCCTGGCATTGCTGGCCTGCTCTTTCGCCGGCAACCACATTGCCGCGCGCATCGCCTTCGATAACGAGACCGGCCTGCTGCTGGCGATTCTCTGCCGTTCCGGCGTGACCATGCTGGTGCTGCTCGGCATCGTGCTGTGGCAGCGCCAGGCCCTGCAGATGCCGCCCGGTGCCTGGCGCTGGCAGCTGCTGCTGGGCCTGCTGATCGCCACCCAGAGCATCTGCCTGTATTCAGCTGTGGCGCGTATCCCGGTGGCCCTGGCCCTGCTGATTGGCAACACCTTCCCGATCCTCCTCGCCCTGCTCACCTGGGCGTTGGGCGGCTCGGCACCGACGCGGCGTACGGTGATGCTGATGGGGTTGATCCTGCTCGGCCTGGTGTTCGCCCTGGATCTGCCGGCACGCCTGGGTGCCAGCGAAGAGGCCGGCCCTGAATGGATCGTCGGCGTGAGTGCTTCCTTCCTGGCCGCCTGCGTGTTTGCCTGCGCGCTGTGGATCACCGATCACAAGCTGTCGAGCCTGCGCGGCTCGGTGCGCAGCATGCTGACCCTGATGATCGTGTTCAGCAGCATGGTCCTGGCCGGCAGCGCCGACCTGATTCCCGGCGGCATGAACCTGCCGGCCAATGCCACCGGCTGGACCGCCCTGGGCGCCCTGGTGCTGCTCTACGGCATTGCCTTCTGCATGCTGTTCGTCACCGTGCCGCGCCTGAACATGGCCAGGAATGCCCCGGTGATGAACATGGAGCCCATCGCCACCCTGCTGTTCGGCTGGCTGCTGCTCGATCAGGTACTCAGCGGCATGCAGATGATCGGCGGCGCGATCGTGCTGACAGGAATCGTGTTGCTGACCTATCGCAAGGACGCCTGAGCATCTATTTAGGATCAGCTGCGCTCGGCCCTGCGCTAAACAAAAAGGGCCTGGGTGCTCATCCACGAACGCAGATTCAGCACCCAGGCCCCTCGAGGTCTTGCGGGTATCAGGCCTGCTTGGCAGCCACTTCGGCCGACTCGTGAGCCTGACGCAGCCGTTCGCGGCTATTGGTCAGGTGCAGGCGCATGGCCGCGCGCGCCGCATCGGAATCCTGGCGGGCGATGGCCTCGAAGATCTGCTCGTGCTCACGCTCCAGGCGTGCCATGTAGTGGGCATGGTCGTCATGGGCGATACGCGCCGAATTGAGCCGGGTGCGTGGAATGATGCTGGTGCCCAGGTGGCTCATGATATCGGTGAAATAACGGTTGCCCGTGGCATGGGCGATCTGCAGGTGAAACTGGAAATCCGACGACACCGCATCGCTTTCATGGGCGGCGCCCTCGTTCAGCGCATCCAGCGCCTGGCGCATGGAGGCCAGTTGCTCGGGCGTGCGCCGTTGGGCAGCCAGGCCCGCGGATTCGACTTCCAGGCTGATGCGCAGCTCGAGCACCGCCAGCACTTCGCGCAGGGTGACGATGGTCGCCGGGTCGATGCGGAAACCTCCGGGGTTCGGCGTATCCAGCACGAAGGTGCCGATACCGTGGCGGGTTTCCACCAGACCGGACGCCTGCAGCCGCGACAGCGCTTCGCGCACCACGGTACGGCTAACGCCCTGCTCTTCCATGATCGCCGACTCGGTCGGCAACTTGTCACCACGCTTGATCACCCCGTCGCGGATGCGCTGGGACAACTCCGCGACCAGTTCCTGGGCCAGGCTGCGATGCTTGCGCCGCGCACGTGGCTGCGTGTTTTGAGTTTCCATAGAGATCGCTATCGTCTGGATGGCCAAAGCGCATCATATATCAGGGAGTTGTATGATGACACGTTCTTCGTTTATCGCCGCCTGATGGCGGGTTAACTGCTCAGGTACTGCCCATGCCACTCGACACTTTACACCTGCACGACGGTATCACCCAGCTTACCCTGGCACCGCGCACTGGCGGCGCGATTGCCAACTGGTCGGTCACCGCGAGTGGCCAGGCCCTGCTCCGGCATGCCGACCAGCAGGCGCTGCAGGCCGGCACCCCGCGCCAGCTCGGCTGCTACCCGCTGGCGCCCTGGTCCAATCGCATCAGCGAAGGGGGTTTCGACAACCCCGAGGGTTGGTTGGCCCTGGCTGCCAACGCCGAGAACTCGCCATTGCCGATTCACGGCAGCGCCTGGCAACAGGCCTGGCAGGTAATCGAGCACGGCGAGCGCTCGGCACTGCTGCGCCTCGACAGCCAGATTCCATTCGCCTACAGCGTCGAGCAACGCTTCGAGCTGCACCAAGGCCGCCTGACGATCGACCTGCAGGTCACTCACCGCGCGCAAGCACCGATATGGCATGGCCTGGGCCTGCACCCCTACTTCCCCCGCACGCCCCATACACGCCTGCAGGCCCGCGCGACTCAGGTCTGGCACTGCGATGCCAACAGCCTGCCCACCCGGTTGGACTCGCTGCCCGAACGCTGGGACTTCAACCATCAACGGGAGCTGCCATCGGTGCATACCGACAACGCTTTCATGGGGTGGGACGGCCAGGCGCGGATCGTCGAGCCGGACGCTGGCTATAGCCTGGAGATCGACAGCGACCAGGACATCTACCTGCTGTTCTGCCCTGAAGGCAAACCGTTCTTCTGTTTCGAACCGGTGAGCCATCCGGTCAATGCCCACCACCTGCCCGGCAAACCCGGCCTGGTGCTGCTGCACACCAAGCAAACCCACCGACTGAGGCTAAGCCTGCAATATCGCCCCCTGAACTGAGGTGAGCAGTTCACGCTTGCCGGCCGTCATGCTGGACTTTGCGCCTGGCTTGATGATAATCACCGGCCTGCCCCGCATTCAGTATTGCATGCGCATAACCGGAACTTTACTAGGGGCATCGGCTTCAAAAAGATGTGGCGACCGTACCAGTGAGACCGCCCGGTCTTGCGTTGTTGCCCGCTCTCTATCAGACACCATGGGAACTATCGTGACGAAAGACGAACTGCGCGCCGAACTCGAGCGCCAGGCGCAGCGTTACACGGATGTATACGGCGGTGAAGTGATCACCTACGCCGCCCAACCGGATCCGGAACGCAAGCCGTGGCGCAAGAAAGCCAGCCTGCTCGATCAGGCATTCGATAAAGAAATCGAGAAGATCGAGAAAGACCTGTCCAGCAAGCAGGAAGCCAGAGCAGAAAGCGCCTGATCGGCAGACTGCGGCCGGCTGGCGTGTCCGAGCACGCTGCCGGCGATGCATGGCTCAGCGTCGTTTCGACGTGGACTTGCCGCCCAGCAAGGACCCCAGCACACCGCGAACCAGTTGCCGGCCAAGTTGGTTGGCCACCTGACGCATGGCGCTCTTCATTGCCTGACCAGCCAGCCCGCCAAGAAACTCGCCCGCCACGCTGAGCGTGGACGGTGCCGCCTTGCCCGCCTGAACCTGTTCGCTCGCCTGGGTGGCGCGGGCGGTGAGAATCTCGTAGGCCGATTCGCGATCGTAGGGTTTGTCGTATTGCCCCGCCAGGGGCGATTGACGGATCAACGCGGCACGCGCCGCCTCGGACAGCGGTCCGATACGCGACTGTGGCGGGGCGATGGCGACCCGCTGCACCATCGCCGGCGTACCCTTTTCTTCCAGCGTACCCACCAACGCCTCGCCGATCCCCAGTTCGCTGAGCACCGCCAGGCAATCGAACGCCGGGTTGGCCCGAAAACCATCGGCCACAGCGCGCAGCGCCTTCTGTTCCCGGGTGGTGAACGCGCGCAGGCCGTGCTGGATGCGCAAGCCGAGTTGCGCCAGCACATCATCGGGTAGATCGCCCGGCGACTGGGTGACGAAATACACTCCCACGCCCTTGGAACGAATCAACCGCACCACCTGTTCCAGGCGCGCCTGTAGAGCCTTCGGCGTGTCGGCGAACAACAGGTGGGCCTCTTCGAAGAACAGTGCCAGCACCGGCTTGTCGGCATCGCCGCGCTCGGGCAGTTGCTCGAACAACTCGGCCAGCAGCCAGAGCAGGAAGGTGGCGTAGACCTTGGGCGCTTCATGCACCAGGCGGCTGGCATCGAGCAGGTGAATGCGCCCACGGCCATCGCGATCCGGCTGCAGGATGTCTTCGAGCTGCAACGCCGGCTCACCGAACAGGGCCTCGCCGCCCTGCTGCTCCAGGCCGGCCAGGCGCCTCAGTAGCGCCTGGGCCGAGGTACTGGTGAACAACGCGCTATCGGCGCCCAACACCTCGGGTTGTTCCTTCAGGTGATTCAGGAGTGCTTTCAGATCCTTCAGGTCAAGCAGCAGCAGGCCTTCACGATCGGCCACCTTGAACGCCGCATAGAGCGCCGCCTGCTGGCTGTCGGTGAGTTCCAGCAGGGCGCCGAGCAGCAGCGGCCCCATTTCGCTCAACGTGGTGCGCAGCGGATGGCCGCTCTGCCCGTGCACGTCCCACAGGCTGACGGGATAGGCCGTCGGGCTGTGCGCCAGCCAGGTCATGCTGGCGATACGCTCGGCCACCTTGCCCTGGGGTGCACCGGCGGCACCCAGGCCGCACAAATCGCCCTTCACGTCTGCTGCGAATACCGCCACACCAGCGTCACTGAAATTCTCGATCAGGCGCTGCAGGGTGACGGTCTTGCCGGTGCCCGTCGCCCCGGCGATCAGGCCGTGGCGGTTGGCCAGACGCAATGGCTGGCTGACCGCGTCGCCGTCACTGCCAGCGCCCAGAACGAATTGCTGATTCAACCCCATACCACCGCCCTTCCGGATTAAAGCTTTAGGGTGCCACTGCCGACATAAGCGCCAGGCTGCCGCCGATTAAGCCTCGGCGAGATCGCCTGCCCCGCCCCACTCGCCACCTGGCGACGCCCTACAAGACTGGTTCCAGTGATTACCGGACGCAAGATGCCATGACGAGAAACCTGCAGTTCAGCCACAAGATCCTGCTGGCCGCCACCCTGGTGGTCACAGTCGCCTTTGCATTGTTCAGCCTCTACAACGACAGCCACCAGCGTAGCAGCATCCAGGCTTCGCTCCAGCACAACCTCGGCGAGGCCAGCAGCGCGGCCGCCGGCAACATCGAAAGCTGGTTGTCCGGGCGTATTCTGCTGGTCGAAAGCCTGGCCCAAAACCTGGAGCTGGCCATCGCCGCCGGCAATCTGCAGGAGGTCATTTCCCGGCCGGTCTACAAGGGCGCCTTTCTTTCCACTTATATCGGCGTGCAGAGCGACGGAAGCTTCCTGTCCAGCCCGCCGACCCAGATGGCAGCCGGCTACGATCCGCGCACCCGCCCCTGGTACAAGGACGCCGCCCAGGCCAACCGCACCATTCTTACTGCGCCCTACGTCGACCAGATCACCAACTCGCTGGTGATCTCGCCGATCGCCCCGGTGCGCGGCCCGGACGGCAAGCCGTTCGGCGTGACCGGCGGCGACGTCAGCCTGGATACCTTGGTGAAGATCATCAACGCCATCGAACTGGGCGACTTGGGCTATGCATTTCTGGTCAGCAAGGACGGCACCATACTGGTCCATCCCCAGGCCGATCTGGTGATGAAGAACCTGCGCGACCTTTATCCGGATACCCCTATCGGCATGGACAGCAAGCTCACCGAGGTGATCCACGACGGTCAGGATCGCCTGCTGACCTTCGCCCCGGTCAAGGGCCTGCCCGATGTGCAGTGGTACGTGGGCCTGTCGATCGACAAGGACCTGGCCTACGCTGCGCTGGATGAATTCCGCCTGTCGGCCGCCATCGCCACGCTGATTGCCGTGGCGCTGATCATCGCCCTGCTCGGCGTGCTGATCCGCGTGCTGATGCAGCCGCTGACTACCATGGGCAAGGCCATGGAAGACATCGCCCGTGGTGAAGGCGACCTGACCAAACGCCTGGCCATCCAGTCCCAAGACGAATTCGGCGCCCTGGCCAGCTCGTTCAACCGTTTCGTCGAGCGTATCCACGCCTCGATACGCGAAGTGTCCTCGGCCACCGCCCAGGTCAACGAGGTCGCCAAGCTGGTGGTCAACGCCTCCAACTCTTCGATCGTCAATTCCGATGAGCAGGCCAGCCGCACCAACAGCGTGGCCGCGGCGATCAACGAGCTCGGCGCAGCTGCTCAGGAAATCGCCCGCAACGCCGCGGACGCCTCCAGCCAGGCATCCGACGCCCGTCACCAGGCCGAAGATGGCGGCAAGGTGGTGCAGCAGGCGATCAACGCCATGACCGACCTGTCGGCCAAGGTCGTCGATGCCCGCGGCAAGATCGAAATGCTCGCCGGCAAGACCGCCGATATCGGGCAGATTCTCGAGGTGATCAAGAGCATTTCCCAGCAGACCAACCTGCTGGCACTCAACGCGGCCATCGAGGCCGCCCGTGCCGGTGAAGCCGGGCGTGGTTTCGCGGTGGTGGCCGATGAAGTGCGCAACCTGGCCCATCGCACCCAGGAGTCGGCCCAGGAGATCGAGAAGATGATCGAGGAGCTGCAGGTCGGCTCCAGCGAGTCGGTCGCCACCATGACCGAAAGCCAGCACTACAGCGAACAGAGCGTAGAGGTCGCCAACCAGGCCGGCGAGCGCCTGGGCAGCGTGACCCTGCGCATCGGCGAGATCGACGGCATGAACCAGTCGGTGGCCACCGCCACCGAAGAGCAGACCTCGGTGATCGAGGCGCTGAACATGGACATCACCGAGATCAACACCCTCAACCAGGAAGGCGTGGAAAACCTCCAGGCCACCCTGCGCGCCTGCGCGGATCTGGAGCAGCAGGCCGCGCGCCTCAAGCATCTGGTCGACAGCTTCCGGATCTGAAACCACCACCAGGAAAAAGGGCGCCATTGGCGCCCTTTCTTCATTTATCCGACTGCTGCTTCTCAGCCTGCGTGCGTTGCCACAAGGCCTCGGCGCCTTCGAACGCGGTGCCGTCCTCGTCGCTCAACGCCTCGGGGTCGAAACGCTGCACACAGCCCTGCCCGACAATCGGCGGCGCGGTGGCCGTGCCGGGCTGTGGAGGCTTGTCGTCGCTCATCATCATTCAGCCGCGCCGATGGCCTTCTTCATGCTGTGCGAACTCCTTCACCGCCAGCAATACGTCGTGGCGGCTGATCTGGCCGACCAGCTTGCCGCCCTCGACCACCGGAAAACGCCGACGGCGACCTTTGAGAAAACGCTCCGCCACCTCGATGATGTCCGCTTCCGGAGAAGTGGTCTCCACGGCGGTGGTCATGTACGAGGCGATGGTGCCGCCCGTGGCCTCGTAGTAGGCGCCCTGCAGGATGCCGCGCAGGCAATCGCCTTCCGACAGCAGGCCGACCAGGCGCCCCTGGCCGTCGACCACCGGCGCCCCGGAAATGCGGTGCTCGAGCAATCGGTTGATTGCGGTGAACAGATCGGTATCGGCATGAAAGGTCACCAGGTGACGTGTCATGTAATCACGCACTTTGACGGACTTGAGCATGAACGCGAACTCCTTGTTCGAGCGCCGGGCCAGACGGCTCAGTCGAATACCACCGTCTTGTTGTTGTGCACCAGCACTCGGTCTTCCAAGTGATAGCGCAGACCACGGGAAAGCACCATCTTTTCCACGTCCTTGCCCAGGCGCACCATCTCTTCGATGGACTCGCGATGGCTGACGCGCACCACGTCCTGCTCGATGATCGGACCGGCATCCAGCTCTTCGGTCACGTAGTGAGAAGTCGCGCCGATCAGCTTGACGCCGCGCAGCGAAGCCTGGTGGTAAGGCTTGGCGCCGACGAACGAGGGCAGGAAGCTGTGGTGAATATTGATCACCCGCTGCGCATAGTCCTGACACAATTTGGGCGGCAGGATCTGCATGTAGCGCGCCAGGACGATGACGTCGGCACGGTGCTCTTCGACCAGGCGTGCGACCTCATCGAAAGCCGGTTGCTTGTTCTGTGCATCCACCGGCACATGGACGAATGGAATACCGTGCCACTCGACCATGCTGCGCAGATCGTCGTGGTTGGAGATCACGCAAGGGATGTCGCAGTCGAGCTCGTTGCTGTGCCAGCGATGCAACAGGTCGGCCAGGCAGTGGGATTCGCGGCTGGCCATGAGTACCACGCGTTTCTTCTGGGCCGAATCGGTGATGCGCCACTCCATGGAGAATTCCCGGGCGATCGGCGAAAACGCCTGGTTGAAACCGTCCAGATCAAAAGGCAACGAATCGGCACGAATTTCATGGCGCATGAAGAACCAGCCGCTCTGCGTGTCCGAATGGTGGCTCGCTTCGGTGATCCAGCCGTTGTAGGTCGCCAGGAAGTTACTGACCTTGGCGACGATGCCGGTACGATCAGGGCAGGCGATTACCAGCCGAAAAGTGCGCATGAACAACTCCAGAGAATTAGCGAAGGCGCGCATTTTAGCCAGACTAACGAAAAACTGCAGTACCTCGTGGCAGCCATCACCACCGCGGCCATGGCCGGTGCCGAGGGCCGCGGAACGGGCCAGCGACAGCTGGCTTAATAAGCGTCGCCGATAAGCGCCCCCCTCGGTTAAAAAACCTGGAATTTTAAGTGGTAATTAAATGCGCGCACTTGTTGCGGCTGCCTGCAACTTCGATTGTTTAAACACGTCTGTTTACTACAAAGCGGTTTACTTAAAACCGGCCGCTGTCTACTATAAGCAACACTTGGTCACCCTCCCTTGCATTAAAGGTACACACATGTCTCTGATCACCGAATACCGCAGCCTCGAAGAAAACATCAAAGAACTGCAAGAGCGCCTGAAAAGCCTGTCGCAAGATGACAAGCTGAAAAAGGAACTGGAGTTCGAAGGCAAGCTGCGCACCTTGATGGGTGAATATCAAAAGTCGCTGCGCGACATTATCGCTCTGCTCGATCCGGATGCCAAAGTTGGCAAGGCACCGCGCACCGCTGGTAAAGCAGCAGCCACTGGTAGCAAGCGCGCGCGCAAAGTTAAACAGTACAAGAACCCCAATACCGGTGAAGTCATCGAAACCAAAGGCGGCAACCACAAGACTCTGAAAGAGTGGAAAGCCAAGTGGGGCGCTGACGTCGTTGAAGGCTGGGCTACCCTGCTGGGCTGATAGCAGACCGGGGCGGTGAGTCCATGAACAACGCCAGCATTGCTGGCGTTTTTTATGGGCGTCGATTTAATCGCCGGGATACAAAGATTCTATGGCACGCACCCGCGATTAATGGGTAGCGCCTGCTGACACGCCTTCATTGTGAAGTCCATAGCGTTGCCGCAACTGTTGCGCATGAGCCAGCCAAGCGTGCAACGTCAGACGCTGACTATCTGTCGCCTTGGTCAGATAAAGCGCCATGTCCGTTTCGAAACTCGCCAGCGTATTGGGCGCGCCATATTCGTGCAGATTAAGACGCTGCTGGCAGAAGGCATGCCAGCGCTGTTGCTCGTCGCCATTCAAGGTCCCGGGGAAGTTGCGCGCGCGGTAACGAAACAACAATTCCGGCAATCGCGGATCATCGAACGGCCAGGACTGCGCGACCAACTGAGCGGGCTCGCTATTGCGTACCTGTTCACACAGACGTCGATCCCTGTCGCCAATAAAGCCGTCATATAATTGCTGTTCGGGATCCATCACTGCCGTGAAACTTTCTTCGGCATACACCTGCGGCAATTTGTCTCGCCATACCGACTGGCTGTCGGCCAGGCGCTGCGCCCGCGCCAGGTAATCGGCCTTGTCCAGTTGCAGCCGCTGGCAATCTTGCGCACGCAATACACCGAGCGGCGCTACCACCGGACAGCGATTGATATGGATGAGCTTGAGTGGCACCGGTTGTTCCCCCTCGGCCAACTCGTCGCGCCGCGTGTACAGGCGACGGCGCAAGGTCTCGGCATCCTCGTTCAGCAACGGCGCGGCGTCGAGGTGCAGGTCGCAAACGATCAGGGCGTTGCGATTGCGCGGGTGCCAGGCCAGCGGTAACACAATCGACAGATACTGACGCGCACCGGAAAAACGCCCGGACACATGCACCAGGGGTTGCAGTAAGCGGATCTGGTCGAGCACCTGCTGTTTGCTGCGCAGCCCGTACAGGTAGTCGTAGAGCTTGGGCTGGCGCTCGCGAATCAGCCGCGCCAGGGCGATGGTGGCGCGCACGTCGGAAAGCGCATCGTGCGCCTGGCCATGCTCGATGCCGTTGGCCGCGGTGAGCCGCTCGAGCTTGAGACTGACGCCGCGCTCGTCCTGCGGCCATTCGATGCCTTCGGGCCGCAGTGCATAGGCGGTGCGCACCATATCGATGAGGTCCCAGCGGCTGTTGCCGCCCTGCCACTCACGGGCGTACGGATCGAAGAAGTTGCGGTACAGGCTGTAGCGCGTCACCTCGTCATCGAAACGCAGGCTGTTGTAGCCGACACCACAGGTGCCCGGGCGGGCGAGCTCGGCATGTACGCGGGTCATGAACTCGGCCTCGCCAAGCCCCTCGCGCGCCAGGCGCTGGGGGTCGATACCGGTGATCATGCAGGCAGCGGGGTGCGGCAGGATATCGTCGCTGGGCTGACAGTACAGGTTGATCGGCGCTTCGATCTCGTTGAGCTGCTCATCGGTGCGGATACCGGCGACCTGTAGCGGCCGGTCCCGGCGCGGATCGATGCCGGTGGTTTCATAGTCGTACCAGAACAGACTGGAAGGCACGGCAGACTCCTGTAGCGAATGAGCGTCGCAGTCTAGGTTCCTTGCCACCTGACCACAAACCACCAGGGTAGGGAAAAACTTGATGGCGATCACGGCTGCAGACAAAGTCGGTGAGCCACCCCTTGTTCACTATTTGCTACACCATTAATATCAGGAAACAATCTTATTCCGCTCGCCAAGGATGAATCATGAGTGACGCTACCAATCCCTATGCCGTTCCCAACAGCCAGTTGCAGGATGCGCCTTCCAGCGCTCAGGCACTGAGCGTCGAACAGGCCCTGAGCCGGGGCTACGACTTCACCATCGGCGGCCTGCTCAGCGAAGCCTGGCAACTGACCAAGGGCACCAAAGGCACCATCATCGGTGGCTTCCTGATCTTCTACGTGGCGATTCTGGTTGCCTCGTTCGTGGTCGGCGCCGTGCTCGGCATCTTCAGCCTGTTCAGCGACAGCCTGGTGCTGATCATCATCGGCCAGCTGCTGACCACCATCATCGCCTCGGCCGTCAGCTACCCGTTCTTCGCCGGCCTGAACATGATCGGCATTCGTCGCGCGGCTGGTCAGCCGTTCAGCTTCAACGAGATCTTCAGCCACTTCGGCAGCATCGTGCCGCTGCTGATCGCCGCGGTGCTGATGATGGTGCTGGTCTACCTCGGCATGATCCTGCTGCTGATCCCGGGCATCTACCTGGCAGTGGCCTACATGCTGGCGATCCCGCTGATCGTCGAGCGTGGCCTGTCGCCGTGGCAGGCCATGGAAGCGTCGCGCAAGGCCATCACCCAGCACTGGTTCAAGGTCTTCGGCCTGTTCCTGCTGCTCGGCCTGATCGTCGGCCTCAGCGCCATCCCGCTGGGCATCGGCCTGATCTGGACCATCCCGCTGTTCGTGATGGTCATGGGCGTGCTGTATCGCACCATCTTCGGCGTCCTGCCCGTCGCACGCTAAGCATGTGCAGCACAGGCCGCGTTGACGCGGCCTGGTTGCTTCCTGCCCCGCTGCTGGCTAGCATCGGGCTTTGCTCCCTACGATGTGACGATGCCACCTTCCCCTGCCTCCCCTTATCCTCGATCTCAGCAGACGGTGCTGGACACGCGCTATCAGGTGGAAACGCCGGAAGGTATCGACCTCGCACTGCGTCCCGCGGGCCTGGTGCCACGAGCGCTGGCCTTCACCATCGACCTGCTGATCCGCGGTGCCATCCTGGCCGTCGTCTACCTCGCCCTGGGGCTGTTCGGCCAGTTGGGCATGGGCCTGGCGACCATCGCGCTGTTTCTGGTGACCTGGTGGTACATGGTGTTGTTCGAGGTCTTCAACCAGGGCCGCTCACCGGGCAAGCAGCTGCTCGGCCTGCGCGTGGTGCATGACGACGGCACGCCGATCGGCTGGGCGGCGTCCATTACCCGCAACCTGCTGCGGTTCGTCGATCTGCTGCCCTTCGCCTATACCCTGGGCATCATCAGTTGCCTGAGCAACCGCGCCTTCAAGCGCCTCGGCGACATCGCCGCCGGCACCCTGGTGGTCTATCGCGAGCAGCCCCTCGAACGGCCCAACCTGCCGCAAACCGAGGCGCTGCCGGCGCCCTTCCCACTGGACTTCGCCGAGCAACGCGCCGTGCTGGCGTTCGCCGAGCGCGGCGAAGGGTTGTCGAGCGCGCGCCGTACTGAACTGGCGGGCATTCTCGCCGAGCCGCTGCAGGTCGAGGCCAGCCAGGCCGAAGGCCGCATCAACGGTATCGCCCGTGGCTTGTTGGGTCCGATATGAAACAGAGCGTTTTCGAGAACCGTCACCAGCCCCAGTGGCAGGCCTTCGCCGAGCAGCTCAAGCGTCTCGAGACCGGCGGCCGTGACGCGGAAAACAGCCGCACCTTCGCGGCCGAGTACCGCCGGCTGTGTCAGCACCTGGCCTTGGCCAGGGCACGTGGCTACAGCAACCACCTGATCGAAGAACTGCAGCACCTGGCACTGCGTGGCCACCAGCAGTTCTATCGCCATCGCAGCGCCATCGGCCCGCAGCTGATCGGCTTCGTGCTGGCCGGTTTCCCGCGCCTGGTTCGCGAAGAATGGCGCCTGGTGAGCCTCGCCAGCCTGCTGTTCTTTGGCAGCCTGGCGGTGATGGGCACCCTGGTCTACCTGTTTCCCGACCTGGTCTACAGCGTCATGGATCCCAGCCGCGTCAGCGAGATGGAGAGCATGTACGACCCCGACACCACGCGCCTGGGCCGCTTTGGCGAGCGCGATTCGGGCGATGACTGGATGATGTTCGGCTTCTACATCATGAACAATATAGGCATCGCCTTTCAGACCTTCGCCAGCGGCCTGCTGTTCGGCGTCGGCAGCCTGTTCTTCCTGCTGTTCAATGGGCTGATGATCGGCGCAGTGGCCGGCTACCTGACGCAGCTGGGCTACAGCGAAACCTTCTGGTCGTTCGTGATCGGCCATGGTGCCTTCGAGCTGACCGCCATCGCCCTGGCGGGCGCCGCGGGCCTCAAACTCGGCTGGGCGCTGCTGGCGCCGGGACGTCTGCCGCGTGGCGAGGCGCTGCGTCTGGCTGCGATTCGCGCCGTGCGGCTGCTCGGCGGCGCTGCGCTGTTTCTGCTGATCGCGGCCTTTATCGAGGCTTACTGGTCGTCCATGACCTTCTCGACGCCCACGGTCAAATACTGGGTAGGCGCTGGGCTGTGGACCTTGGTACTGGCCTACCTGGGCCTGGCCGGGCGGAGGCAGCATGCGCCTGACTGACGCCAGCGTGGCGATCCGCCCGCGCACCTCCTGGGAAGCCATCGACCTCGGCGTGCTGATGGCCCGGCAACACCGCCGCCTGCTGATGGCCAGTTGGGCTGCGGTTACCCTGCCGCTCTTCACGGTGCTCTGCGCATTGCTATGGCAATACCCGTCCTGGGTGATGCTGGTGTTCTGGTGGCTGAAACCGGCTTACGAGCGGCTGCCGCTGTATATCCTGTCGCGCGCGCTGTTCGGCGATACGCCGACACTCAAGCAAGCGCTGAAGGCCTTTCCCAGCCTGCTCAAGCCACAATTGCTGGCCAGCCTGACCTGGCGCCGGCTGAGTCCGACGCGCAGCTTCGACCTGCCGGTGCTGCAGCTCGAAGGCCTCAAGGGCAAGGCGCGCACGCAGCGCCTCAACGTACTCGGCCAACGTGACGCCGGCGCGGCCACCTGGCTGACCGTGGTCGGCATGCACCTGGAAACCGCCCTGTGGATTGGCCTCGGCAGCCTGGTCTATCTGCTTATCCCGACCCAGGTTTCCACCGAGTGGGACTGGCAAAGCCTGATCAATGGCGACACCAGCGACTGGCTGTGGCTGGAGCACCTGTCCAACCTCGGCTACGCGCTGCTGCTGATCCTCTGGGGGCCGATCTACGTTGCCTGCGGCTTCAGCCTTTACCTCAACCGCCGCACCGCCCTGGAAGGCTGGGATATCGAACTGACCTTCCGCCGCCTGCGCCAGCGCCTGACCGGCGTCGCCTATGCACTGCTGCTCGGGTTCGGTGTTCTATTGGTGCAAACACCGACGCCCGCCTTTGCCGACACGCCTGCCAGCTGCCCCCTGCCCAGCGAAGACCCAAATGGCCCGGAGGCGGCGCGCCTGCTCGCCCAGCCGCTGACCAGCCAGGACTCCCGGCAGGCAGCGCTGGAAATTCTCGACGCGTCACCCTTCGAGAATCGCGAAACGGTGACCCGCTGGCGCTTCGGTGATGAGACCGAGAAAAACCAGGACGCCGAGAAACAGCCCTCCGAGTCACTGCAGAAGTTCTTCGAGATGCTTGAAAGTTGGAGCGCTCTGAAAAACCTGGCGCTGTTTTTCGAGGCCGCGCTGTGGGCGCTGGTGATCGGCATCATCGCCCTGGTGCTGTGGCGCTATCGCGAATGGCTCGGCACCTTCGTCGGCCGCACCCGGGTCAAGCGGCCGCACAGGAGCGAATCACCGGGTCAGCTGTTTGGCCTCGACGTGGTGCCGCAAAGCCTGCCGGACGACGTGGCCGGTAGCGCCGAACGGCTCTGGTCCGAAGATCCCCGTGCCGCCCTGGGCCTGCTCTACCGTGCCCTGCTCAGCCGCCTGATCCACGACCACAAGCTGCCCCTCAAGAATTCCCACACCGAGGCCGAAGTGCTGCCGCTGGTCGATGGTCTCGACGATCCGGAACTGAGCAATTTCAGCCAGACCCTGACCCGTCACTGGCAGAACCTCGCCTACGGCCATCGTCTGCCACCGGCCGAGCTGTGCCCGCTACTGTGCAATGACTGGCGACGCCTGGTCGAACAAGGGGGCCGCCGATGAGCCGCACCTTGCGCTTCGGCCTTGGCGCCTTGCTGGTGCTGGCCCTCGGCCTGCTCGGCAGCTACCTGCTGCAACGCGCCGAATCCTATGAAGAGGTGGTCACCCACGGGCCGTCGCCGGAAGCGCGCGCCAATCCCTATCTGGCGGCCGAAACGTTCCTGCGCAAGCAGGGCCTGGAGGTGACCCGCGCCGACAACCTCAGCGGCCTCGACACCCTGCCAAGCCGCGGCCACACCTTGCTGCTGCTCGCCAACCGCAGCAACCTGACACCCCGGCAGAACGAACGCCTACTGGAATGGACGGCCCGTGGCGGCCACCTGCTGTTCATCGCCGAGCGCATGTGGGATGAAGAAAAAGGCAAGAGCGGTGACGGGCTGCTCGACACACTGAACGTGCAGCAGTACCCGGTCGAGCAACTCGACGAGGACCAAGGCGAGGACGAAGCCGAGGAGCCAAGCGACAGCACTGCCGACGAGCAGACAGCGGAGCCGGCAGGCGAAGACAGCGCAGAAGAGACCGCCGATGCCTACCCGGAGCTGACCAAGCTGTACCTGGAAAACGAGCAGGCACCGGCCTATATCGGTTTCGATCCCGACTTCCACCTCTACGATGCCAACAACCTGGCCCATGTCTGGGCCAATAGCGGCGAAGCCACCCACCTGCTGCAGATCTACCATGGCGACGGGCTGATCAGCATCGTCAGCGACGCCTGGATCTGGCAGAACGTCAACCTGGGCAGTTACGACAACGCCTGGCTGCTCTGGTACCTCAGCCAGGACAGCGCCGTGACCCTGGTCTACAACGCTGATCGCGATGGCCTGCTGACCCTCTTGCAGCGCCACTTCGCCCCTGCCCTGCTGGCCTTGGGTCTGCTCCTGGTGCTGGCGCTGTGGCACGTGGGCCAGCGCCGCGGACCGCTGCTGCAACCACAACCAGCCAGCCGCCGGCAGTTGCAGGAACACCTGCGCGCCGCCGCCGACTTCCTGCTGCGCCATGGCGGCCAGCAGCCCCTGCTGAGCAACCTGCAGCAGGACATCCTGCGCCGCGCCCGCCGTCGCCACCCCGGTTTCGAACGCCTGGCCGTGGCCGATCAGTGGCAGATCCTCGGCCGCCTCAGCCGTCAGCCTTCAACAGTCATCAGCCAGGCCATGCGCCCCCTGGGCCAGAAACGCCTGTCTGCCTCCGACTTCACCCGCCAGGTCGCCCACCTGCAAACACTCAGGAACGCGTTATGAGCGAACATACCCCCGACCAGCCGAGCAGTCCGATCAGCGAAGAGCCCACTGCGCCGGCAGCCGCCCCGGCGGCCAGCAACATCGCCCAGCAGCGCCAACGTGCCAGCCAGTTGGCCCAGGGCCTGCGCCAGGAACTGCAGAAGGCAGTGATCGGCCAGACCGCAGTGATCGACGACGTCCTGACCGCGCTGATTGCCGGCGGCCACGTGCTGCTCGAAGGCGTGCCCGGCCTCGGCAAGACCCTGCTGGTGCGTGCCCTGGCGCGCTGCTTCGGCGGCGAGTTCGCGCGTATCCAGTTCACCCCTGACCTGATGCCCAGCGACATTACCGGCCACGCCGTGTACGACTTGCAGAGCGAGCAGTTCAAGCTGCGCAAGGGGCCGATCTTCACCAACCTGCTGCTCGCTGACGAGATCAACCGCGCGCCGGCCAAGACCCAGGCCGCCCTGCTGGAAGTCATGCAGGAGCGCCAGGTGACCCTGGAAGGCCGCCCGCTGGCGGTGCCACTGCCGTTCATGGTGCTGGCCACCCAGAACCCCATCGAGCAGGAAGGCACCTACCCGCTGCCGGAAGCCGAGCTCGACCGCTTCATGCTCAAGCTGCACATGGACTACCCCGAGCAGCACGAAGAGCTGGACATGGTGCGCCAGGTCACCCGCTCGCCCAAGGCCGACATGCTCGAGGTCACCCCGCTGCGTACCCTGCTGCAGGCCAAGGATGTGCTGATCATGCAGAAGATCGCCAGCGACCTGCCGCTTGACGACCAGGTGCTCGACTACGCCGTGCGCCTGGCCCGCGCCACCCGCAGCTGGCCAGGCCTGGCCATCGGTGCCGGCCCCCGTGCGTCCATCGCCCTGGTGCGCGGCGCCCGTGCCCGCGCCCTGGTGCGAGGCGGCGATTTCGTGCTGCCCGATGACATCAAGGGCTGCGCCCTGGCCGTGCTGCGTCACCGTGTGCGTCTGTCGCCGGAGCTGGATATCGAAGGGCTTTCGGTCGATCAGGTTCTGCTGCAGCTGCTCGACCAGGTGCCTGCACCCCGTCTATGACCGACTCGAACCGGGATAACGCGGCATGAAGCCCTCCTCTACCCTGCTGCGCCTGCTGGCCGGACTGCTGCTGGTGGCCATCGTGCTTGGCGCGCTGGATGCGCTGTCGGTGGCCGTGCCCGAGCGCCTCATCACCCTGTGGTGGGGGGCTTTGCTGCTGCTCACGTTGGCAGCCCTGACCGACGCACTGCGCCTGCGCCGCCTGCCCTCGCCGCGCCTGCAACGGCAGCTGCCGGGCAACCTGCCGTTGGGCCGCTGGAGCGAGGTGCGCCTGAACGCCGAGCATGCCTATAACCGCGGCCTGCACATCGAGGTATTCGACCACGCGCCCCAGGACATGGCCGTCGAGCACATGCCGCAGCAGGTCGAGCTACGCCCTGGCGAGCACACCACCTTCAGCTACCGGGTGCGCCCGCTGGTGCGCGGCCACTTCGTGTTCCCGCGCTGCGAGGTCAGCCTGCCGAGCCCGCTGCGCCTGTGGCAATCGCGCCGCTACCTGGAGATCCGCGATGAAACCCGGGTCTACCCGGATTTCGCCCGCCTGTACGGCGCCCAGCTGATGGCCATGGACGACTGGGTCAGCCAGCTGGGCGTGCGCCAGCGTCAGCGCCGCGGCCTGGGCCAGGAGTTTCATCAGTTGCGCGAGTTCCGCGATGGCGACACGCTACGCCAGATCGACTGGAAGGCCACCGCCCGCAAGCGCACGCCAATCGCCCGCGAGTACCAGGACGAGCGCGACCAGCAGATCCTCTTCCTGCTCGACTGCGGCCGCCGTATGCGCAGCCAGGATGGTGAGCTGTCGCACTTCGATCACGCCCTCAATGCCAGCCTGCTGCTGGGTTACGTGGCCCTGCGCCAGGGCGATGCGGTGGGGTTGATGACCTTCGCCAGCGAGCAACGTCGCTACCTGCCGCCGGTCAAGGGCCAGGCCCAGGTCAACGTGCTGCTCAACGCCGTGTATGACCTGCAGAGCACGCAGCGCCCGGCCGACTACAGCGATGCGGTGGACGCCCTGCTCAAGCGCCAGAGCCGCCGTGCCCTGGTGGTGTTGATCAGCAACCTGCGCGACGAGGATGACGAGGACCTGCTGGGCGCCGTCAAGCGCCTTGAGCGCCGTCACCGCGTGCTGATCGCCAGCCTGCGTGAAGATGTGCTCGATAACTTGCGGCACACCGAAGTGCAGGACTACGAGTCAGCCCTCAACTACTGCGGTGCGGTGGACTACCTGAACGCGCGCAATACCCTGCACGAGCGCCTGGCCGCCCATAACGTGCCAGTGCTCGACGCCCGCCCCGGCGAGCTGGGCCCGGAGTTGGTCAACCGCTACCTGGCCTGGAAGAAAGCCGGCGTTCTCTAGAACCTGCTCATGGTCTTTTTGAGCGACATGAAGCGGCTGCAACAAGGTAAAAGCGGACATTCGCGTAACTTGTGGGAGGGGCTTTAGCCCCGAGTTTCTACAACTGATCGTTCCACACATTGTGCGTGAGCTGTGGTTTGCCAGAGTTATCGCATTGTTCTTAAGTTCGGTTCCGCTCTGTCGAGCGGGTTTCCTTTGGCATCGCCCGGATGGCCGGCCCCGCCAAAAGAAACCAAAAGGTCTAGCCCCGGCATACGGCCCCGGCTTCGCCGGGATTCCCTCGCTACATCGTTGCTCCGAGGGCCCGACCTAGGCGGCCCCCCCACGAAGGGGCGAATTGGTGTCGCCTGCTAATTTTGTAGCGTGAGGAACATCAAAAGCGAAAGCGCCCGAACGGCCGCTTTCGCCACACTGCAGTCAAAACGCTGAAGTGGGGACGATAGATCGTGAACAGGCTCTTGAGCCGAGCGCGTCGTTCGCCCGGCTGCCGTTACTTTGTTACCGGCGGCTGCCCACACGCACGCCATTCCTTATACTGCGCTCCATCGTTTATACCTGTGGAGCCTACGCCCGTGAACTTTTCGTCCTGGACACCCAAGGAGCGCCTGATTTCCGGGGCGTTCTTCGCCGTGGCCATCGGTTGTCTGCTGTACGGTTTCGGCTCCGGCGTGCCGCCGATGAGCAGCGAGTTCTTTTCGATGTTCGCGGTGGTATCGCTGGTGATCGGCCTGGCCCTTACCCCGCAGTTCATGCTGCAACCACTGCGCGAGAGCCTTGGCGCCAACCTGTCGAAGCCGCTGCGCGTGGCACTGGGTTTCTTCTGCGCCTTCCAGCTGATCGCGGTGATCCGCGTGCTCACCGGCTGAGCGAAGCTACAGCGGGGTGACCGTCACCTGCACCTCGGGGTCATGGTGGCCGCCGCCGAGAATCACCCCGCGCAGTGGCGAGACGTCACCGAAATCACGCCCCCAGGCCAGGGTGATGTGCTCCAGGGCCGGCAGCAGGTTGTTGGTGGGGTCGAAATCCACCCAGCCATTGCTCGGGCAATACACCGACACCCAGGCGTGGGACGCATCAGCGCCCACCAGCCGCGCCTGCCCCGGCGGCGGCTGGGTCAGCAGATAGCCACTCACATAACGCGCCGCCAGCCCTCGTGAACGCAGGCAGGCGAGCATCAGGTGGGCGAAATCCTGGCACACGCCGCGGCGCCGTTCGAGCACGGTGAGCAGCGGCGTGGCCACCTGTGTGGCGCTGGCATCGAAAGCGAACTCGGCGTGAATCTTGTGCATCAGCGCTGCCACCGCTTCCAGCAATGGCCGCTGCGGCGGGAAACACGCATCGGCGAAATGCTCGAAGGCCGGCCCCAGGCCAACATAGGGCGACGGGAATCGGTAGCGCGTGGCATCAAGGGCATCGGCCTGCCAGGCCTGCCACCGATAGCTCAGGGCCTGACGCACCATCGGCCAGGGCGGCGATGTCTGCAACTCGATGGCGCGGCGCGGCAACACCTCGACCAGCAGCTGCGCACGCACGTGCAGGGCGGCATGGGGGCGCTCGAAAGCCAGGCGGGTCAAGGGATTGCCGAACACATCGAGGCTGTCCACCCGCCGGCAGGGCGGCGGGCTGACCTGCAGATCCTGTGTCAGGCAGCGCTGCCAGGCGCAATCGCGCGGCCACAGATGGGCCAGCTGCTGGGCCAGGGAAACCGGCGTGGCATAGCGGTAGCGGGTATCGTGCAGCACCTGGTAACGCCTGCTCATGACGACTGGGTTCCCTGACTCGCGCCAACATGGGCGAAGAAACGCAGGCTCAGTTGCTCGGACACCGAGCCGGCGGCCAGGCCGATGGCGTCAAGCAAGCCGGCCAGGCCATCGAGCACGGCGCGAGTGCCGCCGTCGCCGAACAACGGGTTTTCCAGGCTGTGCAGATCGAAGGCGCTCATCCGTCGTTCGAGCTGCGCCAGATCAGCGCTGCCGGGCATGTCGAAGCGCTCAGCCAGGCGTTTCAGGGCGCGCAGCAGCAGTCGCAGCTGGTAAAGCACGGCATGCGGGTTGCGCTCATCGAGCAGCAGCAGATCGAGCACCGGAATCAGCTGCGCCGAGGCCATGTAACGGGTGCGGTAGGTGATCGAACTGTTACCCAGCTCGAGCAGCCAGTCCAGCGCCGAGGGGTCGTCGCTGGCGCCGATGCGCAGAAAGCCACCGATACTGTCGCAGAGAAACTGCAGGCGCTCGATGCAGCGGCCGATCAGCAGAAAGCGCCAGCCGTCGTCACGGGTCATGTCGTCGAGGGCGAAGCCGGACAGCGCGACCAGCGAGATCATCAGCCGGTTGAGCCCATCGAGCAGTTGCCCGAGGTCGCCCTCACGACCTTCGAGGCGCTGCATGTCACGCTGCAGCTCCACCAGTGCCTGCCAGTTGGCCTGGGAGAGCTTGCCGCGCACGCTGCCGGCGGTCCACTGCAGGCGCTGCAGATTGACGCGTAGGCTGGCTGGCCACTCGGCCCCGAGCAGCGTCTCGCGCAAACGCGTTTCCAATGTGCCGTGCTGATCATTGGGCAGCGTGCCCAGGTGTTGCGCAAGCTGAAGAACGGCTGCCAGCGCCTGGGGATCGTCATCGTCGTCGACATAGCGGGCCAGCATGATGCGCAGCAACCGTGCATGATCTTCGCAGCGTTCGCTGTAACGCCCGAACCAGAACAGGTTTTCCACCACCCGCGATGGCAGGTAAGGATCGCTGCGCACCAGATCGGCAGCGCCCAGGGCGCGCGTGCCCTGCCATTGCTCACCGGGCGCCTGGCGCTCGCCGAGCACCCAGGTGTCCTTGCTGACCCCGCCGTGCTGCATGGACACCACCTCGGTATCCGCCGGCGTGGCCACACGGGTCAGGCCGCCGGGCATGACCCGGTAGCCGTCGGCGCTGGCCACGGCGAACACGCGCATGCCAATGGCGCGCGGCTGCACGCCCTCGTCGCCCGACCAGACCGGCGCCTGGGACAACTGCACGGGCGCCTGGGCCACATAGGCCCCGGGCTGCTGACCCAGGTGACTGGCCAGGTCGGCACGCTGCGCGGCGTCCAGGCTGCCGCCCGCGGTCGCGGTGCAGGCCTGCGCTGGGGAGCAGGGGCGGATCAGCCAGTGCGGCAACCTTTCCAGCACATCCGCAAGCGCCTGTGGCTCTGCGCACCAGGCACTGGCGACCCCCGGCAGCAGCAGCGGCTCGCCAAGCAGCTTTTCGCTGATCGCCGGCAGAAACGCCGCAAACCCCGGCGCCTCGAGCAGGCCGCAGCCCAGGGCGTTGGCCACCAGCACGCGGCGCTGGCGGACCACTTCGAGCAGGCCCGGCACGCCCAGCGCCGAATCGGGGCGCAGCTCCAGGGGGTCACAGAAGTCGTCATCCAACCGCCGCAGCACTGCATGCACCCGCTGCAGTCCAGCGAGCGTCTTGAGATATAGCGTGGCGTCGCGCACGGTCAGATCGCTGCCCTCCACCAGCGGGTAACCCAGCTGGCGGGCCAGATACAGGTGCTCGAAGTAACTCTCGTTGAAGCGCCCGGCGGTCAGCACCACCACCAGCGGCGTTTCCCCGGCGGCCGGCGCCTGACTGGCCAGGGTGTCCTGCAGGGTGCGAAAGAAGCCGGCCAGGTGCTGCACGCCAAGGTCACGGTACAACTCGGGAAAGGCGCGCGAAATGATCTGCCGATTCTCCAGCGCAAAGCCCGCGCCGGCCGGCGCCTGGGTACGGTCGGCGGCGACCTGCCACTGGCCGTCCGCCGAACGCGCCAGGTCCACTGCATACAGGTGCAGATAGGTGCTGCCCGCTGGTTGTACGCCCTGGCATGGCCACAGGAAGCTGTCGTGACCGAACACCAGTTCCGGCGGCAGCAGGCCGTCGGCCAGCAGTTGCTGGGGGCCGTAGAGGTCGGCCAGAACCCGGTCGAGCAATGCGGCGCGTTGCGCGACGCCGGCGGTGATCGCCTGCCATTCGGCCGCCGGTATCAGGCTGGGCAGCAGGTCCAGCTCCCAGGGACGATCGGTGCCTTCCGGGTCGGCGTAGACGTTATAGGTGACGCCATTGGCCTGGATCTGCCGAGTGACCATGGCCTGACGCTGCTGCAACTGAGCCGGCTGGCTGCGTTGCAACTGATCGAGCAGCGCCCGCCAATGCGCCCGTACCTGCCCGCGGCTGTCGAGCAATTCGTCATAGGCCGCCTCGGCAGGCGCGTAACCGGTGAGCAAATCAGGCATGGGCTTCCCAATGGTATTCATGGATGGCACGGCGAGGGCATGCGTCGTGAAAGCGTAGCTGCTGTGCCCGACCTGCAGGCAATCAGCCTGAAGCTTGCCACCTCGGGCCGTGCGCTGCCCAGCCGGCAGCCCGGATTGGCGAGCAAAATGTGCGCCAGGCGTACGCCGCAAAGGGCAGCCGGCAGGGTGCTCGCCACACCGCGAGCAACCCACCTTAGCCAGCGCAGCGCGCTTCCGTTACCATCGGCACACTCAGTAGCGAGACGCGGCATGTATATCTATCGATTGGTTCTGATTCTGGTAGTCGGTATCTACCTGTTCTCGCCTGCCATCATGGACTGGTGGATCGATCCCAACGGTGCCTGGTACCGCCCGTACATGCTGTGGCTGATCCTTATCGTGGTGACCTTCATCCTGCAGAGCCAGCGCGATGCCGATGAGCTCTAACCGCGTGCGCAACCACCCGGCCCCCGCCGCCTCCCCTGACTCGCAGAGCTGCCGTAAATGCCGATGAGCTTTAGCCTCAGCGGGCTGATGCTGATCAGCGCCGCCTACCTGCTGGTGTTGTTCGCCGTCGCCTGGTGCGCCGACCGCGGGCTGATCCCCCGCCGCCTTATCCGCCATCCCCTGACCTACACCCTGTCGCTGGGCGTATACGCCAGCGCCTGGGCCTTCTACGGCAGCGTCGGCCTGGCCTATCAATACGGCTATGGCTTTCTGGCCAGTTACCTAGGGGTAACCGGCGCCTTTCTGCTTGCCCCGGTACTGCTCTATCCGATCCTGCGCATCACCCGCACCTACCAGCTGTCGTCGCTGGCCGACCTGTTCGCCTTCCGCTTTCGCAGCACCTGGGCCGGCGCCCTGAGCACCCTGTGCATGCTGATCGCCGTGTTACCGCTGCTGGCCCTGCAGATCCAGGCCGTCACCGATGCCATCAGCATTCTTACCCTCGAGCCGGTGCAGCCACAGATCGCCCTGGCGTTCTGTGGGCTGTTCATCCTGGTCACCATCCTGTTCGGTGCTCGCCACCTGGCTACCCGGGAAAAGCACGAAGGCCTGATATTCGCCATCGCCTTCGAGTCGGTGGTCAAGCTGCTGGCCATGGGTGCCATCGGCCTCTACGCGCTGTACGCGGTATTCGACGGGCCGCGCGAGCTGGAACAGTGGCTGGTACTCAACCAGGCGGCCCTGGCCAGCCTGCATACGCCCCTCCAGGAAGGCCCGTGGCGCACCCTGCTGCTGGTGTTCTTCGCCTCGGCGATCGTCATGCCGCACATGTATCACATGACCTTTACCGAGAACCTCAACCCCCGTTCGCTGGTCAGCGCCAGCTGGGGGCTGCCGCTGTTCCTGTTGCTGATGAGCCTGGCCGTGCCGCTGGTACTGTGGGCCGGCCTGCGCCTGGGCTCGACCACCAGCCCGGAGTACTTCACCCTCGGCCTGGGCATTGCCGTGGACAGCCCGACGCTGGTGCTAATCGCTTACATTGGCGGCCTGTCGGCCTCCAGCGGGCTGATCATCGTCACCACCCTGGCGCTGTCCGGCATGCTGCTCAACCACGTGGTGCTGCCGCTCTACCAGCCGCCGGCCGAAGGCAATATCTATCGCTGGCTGAAGTGGACGCGCCGCGCGCTGATCGTCGCCATCATTCTGGCCAGCTACGCCTTCTACAACCTGCTCGACGCCGAGCAGGACCTGGCCAACCTGGGCATCGTCTCCTTCGTCGCCACCCTGCAATTCCTGCCTGGCGTGCTCTCGGTGCTGTACTGGCCGACCGCCAACCGGCGCGGTTTCATCGGCGGCCTGCTGGCCGGGATCGCGGTCTGGGCGGTGAGCATGCTGCTGCCGCTGCTCGGCACGCTGCCGGGCCTGTACGTGCCTGTGCTCGACCTGGTCTACGTGCTCGATGACAGCAGCTGGCACCTGGCGGCCATCGCCTCGCTGGCCATCAACGTGCTGGTGTTCACCCTGGTCTCGGTGTTCACCGACTCCAGCCCCGAGGAAGACAGCGCCGCCGAAGCCTGTGCAGTGGACAACGTGCGCCGCCCGCAGCGCCGCGAGCTGCTGGCCCTGTCGCCCCAGGAATTCGCTGCCCAGCTGGCCAAGCCGCTCGGCGCCAAGACCGCCCAGCGCGAGGTCGAGCAGGCCCTGCGCGACCTGCACCTGCCGTTCGACGAAAGCCGCCCCTATGCCCTGCGTCGCCTGCGCGACCGTCTGGAGGCGAACCTGTCCGGTCTGATGGGCCCCAGCGTCGCCCAGGACATCATCGAATCCTTCCTGCCCTACAAGTCCGGCAGCGAAGGCTACGTCACCGAGGACATCCACTTTATCGAAAGCCGCCTGGAGGACTACCACTCGCGCCTCACGGGCCTCGCCGCCGAGCTCGATGCCCTGCGCCGCTACCATCGCCAGACCCTGCAGGAACTGCCCATGGGCGTCTGCTCGCTGGCCAAGGATCACGAGATCCTGATGTGGAACAAGGCCATGGAAGAACTTACCGAAATTCCCGCCCTGCGCATCGTCGGCTCGCGCCTGTCGACCCTCGGCGAGCCGTGGCGCGAGCTGCTGCAAAGCTTTATCGAGAATCCCGACGAGCACCTGCACAAACAGCGCCTGGCCCTCGATGGCCAGATCCGCTGGCTGAACCTGCACAAGGCAGCCATCGACGAGCCCCTGGCCCCCGGCAACAGCGGCCTGGTGCTGCTGGTCGAGGACCTTACCGAGACGCAGATGCTCGAAGACAAGCTGGTGCACTCCGAACGCCTGGCCAGCATCGGCCGTCTGGCCGCCGGAGTGGCCCACGAGATCGGCAATCCGATAACCGGCATTGCCTGCCTGGCGCAAAACCTGCGCGAGGAACGCGAGGGCGACCCCGAACTGACCGAAATCAGCGGACAGATCCTCGAACAGACCAAGCGGGTCACGCGTATCGTCCACTCGCTGATGAACTTCGCCCATTCCGGCAACCACCAGCACGCCGACGAACCGGTGTACCTGGCGGAAATTGCCCAGGAAGCCATTGGCCTGCTGGCCCTCAACCGGCGCAGCGTCGACGTGCAGTTCTTCAACCTCTGTGACCCGGCGCACCGCGCCGAAGGCGACCCGCAGCGCCTGGCCCAGGTGCTGATCAACCTGCTCAGCAACGCCCGCGATGCCTCGCCGGAAGGCGGAGCCATCCGCGTGCGCAGCGAAGCCTCGGAGCACACCGTCGACCTGATCGTCGAGGACGAAGGCAGCGGCATTCCCAAGGGCGTGATAGACCGGTTGTTCGAGCCGTTCTTCACCACCAAGGATCCCGGCAAAGGAACCGGACTCGGCCTCGCGCTGGTCTATTCCATCGTGGAAGAGCATTATGGCCAGATAACAATCGACAGCCCGATCGATCCCGAGCAGCAACGTGGCACCCGTATCCGGGTGACGCTGCCGCGGCACATCGAGGCAATGCCACTGGCGAACTAAATTCCGAAGAACCGCATTCCCGGGAATGCGCGCGGCCCAGCTTGGCCGCTGCACCAGGAAGCAGGTTCCGAGACCGTCGAGAGAATTCGTTTAAATGCCTCATATCCTGATCGTCGAAGACGAAACCATCATCCGCTCCGCCTTGCGTCGCCTGCTCGAACGCAACCAGTACCAGGTCAGCGAAGCCGGTTCGGTACAGGAAGCCCAGGAGCGCTTCGACATTCCCGGCTTCGATCTGGTGGTCAGTGACCTGCGCCTGCCAGGCGCACCGGGCACCGAGCTGATCAAGCTGGCCCAGGGCGCCCCGGTGCTGATCATGACCAGTTACGCGAGCCTGCGCTCGGCGGTCGACTCGATGAAGATGGGCGCTGTCGACTACATCGCCAAACCCTTCGACCATGACGAGATGTTGCAGGCCGTGGCGCGCATCCTGCGTGATCGCGAGGCCCGCAACCAGGCCGGTGGCGCCCCTGCTGCCGCCCGCGCGGCCGAGAAAGGCGACAAGGCGGCCAGTGGCGAGATCGGCATCATCGGCTCCAGCCCGGCCATGCTGGAGCTGTACAGCAAGATCCGCAAAGTCGCCCCCACCGACTCCAATGTGCTGGTGCAGGGTGAGTCCGGTACCGGCAAGGAGCTGGTCGCCCGCGCCCTGCACAACCTGTCCAAGCGTGCCAAGGCGCCGCTGATCTCGGTGAACTGCGCAGCGATCCCGGAGACCCTGATCGAGTCCGAGCTGTTCGGCCACGAGAAAGGCGCCTTCACCGGGGCAAGCGCCAGCCGCGCCGGGCTGGTGGAAGCGGCCGACGGCGGCACCCTGTTTCTTGACGAGATCGGCGAATTGCCGCTCGAAGCCCAGGCGCGCCTGTTGCGCGTGCTGCAGGAAGGCGAAATTCGCCGGGTCGGCTCGGTGCAGTCGCAGAAGGTCGATGTACGGCTGATCGCGGCGACCCACCGCGACCTGAAAACCCTGTCGAAAACCGGCCAGTTCCGTGAAGACCTTTATTACCGCCTGCACGTCATCGCCCTGAAGCTGCCACCGCTACGCGAGCGCGGTGCCGACGTGCTGGAAATCGCCCGCGCCTTCCTGGCTCGGCAGTCAGCCCGCATGGGCCGCAACGACCTGCACTTCGGGCCGGACGCCGAGCAGGCCATCCACCACTACAGCTGGCCGGGCAACGTACGTGAGCTGGAGAACGCCATCGAGCGCTCGGTGATCCTCTGCGATGGCAGCACCATCAATGCCGAATTGCTGGGCATCGACATCGAGCTGGAAGATCTCGACGAAGACGTGTTCATGGGCATGGCGACGCAGAGCGCGGCGGTCAATGCGACCAGCCAGGACCCCAGCGAGGACCTGTCTCTGGAGGACTACTTCCAGCACTTCGTGCTCGAGCACCAGGACCACATGACCGAGACCGAACTGGCCCGCAAGCTGGGCATCAGCCGCAAGTGCCTGTGGGAGCGCCGTCAGCGCCTGGGCATCCCGCGTCGCAAGTCGAGCGCTGCCAGCGAGTGACACGTCGCGCAGCGCTCTAGGGCGGGTGTTACCGCCGATCATGACAGCACGTAACAAAGCCGGGGTTATCGGTAACGGAATCCCGGCTTTTTTTTGCTCGCAAAAATATCGAAAACCGTAACCGCCTGTTTTTAAAGGAAAAACAAAAATTGGCACGGCATGTGCTCTATGTCTGGCACAACAACAATAACAAGCATGACCCACGATAATAAAAATAAGACGTAACGGCTTCAGCACAATAAGAACAAGATCGCGGAAGACGCAGCTAACTGATTATTTTGGAGAGGATCGCCTCTCGGCTCACAGGCAGACAACAACAATAAATGTCGACGGACAGCGCCTGAACGGGTGATATCCAGGGCCTGAGGTAGCGTCAGCATCCAAAATAATCCGTTCGCTCTTGCTCCCACTCGGGAGGTACGCCGGACCCGATCCGGTACAGGCATCCAACAAGAACAACAGCCTGCATAACAAGAACGACGTATCGCACTACTTAGGGGGAGCTTCGGCTCCCCTTGTCGTTTCCCGCCCCGGCCTGCCCCGCCACCCTGCTTACGCCCTCAGCCACCTAATGCTAGAATCCGCGCTATTTCTGCGCCTTTACATTATTCTGGCCGCTCAATTCGTCATACAGTGCCCTCCATGCTGAAAAAGCTGTTCAACTCCTTCCGCTCGCCGCTGCGCCGTGCGCACCAGCCCCACAGCACGCCGCACGTGCTGAACAACAACCAGCACCCGATCCAGCGCGGGCAGATCAGCCGCTACGCCATCAGCGTGGTCGAGCGTCTGCAAAATGCCGGCTACGAGGCCTATCTGGTTGGCGGCTGCGTGCGTGACCTGCTGCTGGGTATCGAGCCCAAGGACTTCGACGTCGCCACCAGCGCCACGCCGGAACAGGTCAGGGGCGAGTTTCGTAACGCCCGGGTGATCGGCCGCCGTTTCAAGCTGGTGCATGTGCACTTTGGCCGCGAGATCATCGAAACCGCCACCTTCCGCGCCAATCACCCGGAAGGCGACGAGGAGGAAAACAGCAACCAGTCCTCGCGCAACGAAAGCGGGCGCATTCTGCGCGACAACGTGTACGGCACCCTGGAAGACGACGCCCAGCGCCGCGACTTCACCATCAACGCCCTGTACTACGATCCGGTTTCCGAACGGATTCTCGACTATGCCAATGGCATGCACGACATCCGCAACAACCTGGTGCGGTTGATCGGCAACCCGACCCAGCGTTACCAGGAAGACCCGGTGCGCATGCTGCGCGCCGTGCGTTTCGCCGCCAAGCTGGACTTCGACATCGAGAAGCACAGCGCCGACCCCATCCATGACCTGGCCCACCTGCTGGGCGGTATTCCGGCCGCGCGCCTGTTCGATGAAGTGCTCAAGCTGTTTCTCAGCGGCTACGCCATCTATACCTACGACCTGCTGGTCGACTACGGCCTGTTCGGCCAGCTGTTCCCGGCCAGCGCCGCGGCGCTGCGCCAGAACCCGGAATACACCGACACGCTGATCCGCAATGCCCTGGACAACACCGACCTGCGCATCCATCAGGGCAAGCCGGTCACCCCGGCCTTCCTGTTCGCCGCGTTGCTCTGGCCGGCCTTGCCGGCGCGGGTGATCCGTCTGCAGGAGCGTGGCATGCCGGCCATTCCAGCCATGCAGGAAGCCGCCCACGAGCTGATCGCCGAGCAGTGCCAGCGCATCGCCGTGCCAAAGCGTTTCACCATGCCGATCCGCGAGATCTGGGACATGCAGGAGCGCCTGCCACGGCGCAGCGGCAAGCGCGCCGACCTGTTGCTGGAAAACCCGCGCTTCCGCGCCGGCTACGACTTCCTCTTGCTACGCGAAAGCGCCGGTGAGGAAACCGGCGGCCTGGGTGAGTGGTGGACCGACTATCAGGACGCCAGCGACAGCGATCGCCGGGTGATGATCCGCAACCTGTCCGGCAAGGACGAGGCCGGTAGCGCGCCACGCAAACGCCGCCGCAGCGGTGGTGCCAAGCGCAAGCGCGCGCCCCAGGGCGGCGGCGCCGGCGAATAGCTGATGGAACGCGCCTATATCGGCCTGGGCAGCAACCTGGCCGAACCCGCCGAGCAGTTGCGCCAGGCCCTGGCGGCGCTGCAGCAACTGCCGCGCAGCCGCCTGGCGGCGGTGTCCTCCTTCTATGCCAGCGACTCGCTGCTGCCCGGCCAGCCCCGTTACACCAACGCCGTCGCGGCGCTCGACACCGATCTGCAACCCCTGCAGCTGCTCGATGCGCTGCAAGCCATCGAGCTGGATCAGGGCCGTGAACGCCATGAGCGCTGGGGGCCACGCACCCTGGATCTAGACATCCTGCTGTTCGGCGACCGACCGATCGATGAACCGCGCCTGCGCGTGCCCCATTACCAGATGCATCTGCGCGCCTTCGTGCTCTACCCTCTGGCGGAGATTGCCGCCGACCTGCAACTGCCCGATGGGTGCCACCTAAGCGAGCTGCTGGCGACCTGCCCGTTCGACGGCCTGGAGCGTCTGCAGCCCTGATACGCTGGGCACACTGCCTGCGGTAACGACGTAACAGCGCGGTAACACATTCGATTGACTTGCGACCTTGCCATCGGGACTATAGCCACCCATTGCCCCTGCCGGGGCCACATTGAAGCAGCCCTGCTGCCCCTTCGATGCCAACGTGAACCTGGTCTACGAGAGCCTGCACCAACAGGCCCGCACAGGTTCCGAGTGAGGATATCTTCATGCCTGATGTAACCCTGACCACCCTGCGCGCGCTCAAGCAGAAGGGTGAGAAAATCACCATGCTGACCTGTTACGACGCCACCTTCGCCGACGCCTGCAGCAAGGCCGGAGTCGAAGTGCTGCTGATCGGCGACTCGCTGGGCATGGTGCTGCAAGGGCATGACAGCACCCTGCCGGTGAGCATGGCCGATACCCTCTACCACACCGCCAGCGTCAAGCGCGGCAATGCCGGCGCGCTGATCATCGCCGACCTGCCGTTCATGGCCAACGCCACCCTCGAACAGACCCTGCACAATTCCGGCCTGCTGATGCAGGCCGGCGCGCACATGGTCAAGGTCGAGGGGGCTGCCTGGCTGGCCGAGTCGATCACCAAGCTGGCCGAACGCGGCGTGCCGGTGTGCGCGCACATGGGCCTGACGCCCCAGGCGGTGAATATCCTCGGTGGTTACAAGGTGCAGGGCCGTGAACACAACCAGGCGCGCCAGATGGTCGCCGATGCCATCGCCCTGGAGCAGGCCGGCGCCGCCATGCTACTGCTCGAATGCGTGCCCAGCGACCTGGCTGGGGAAATCAGCCGCACGGTGAAGGTGCCGGTAATCGGCATCGGCGCCGGCCCGCAGACAGACGGCCAGGTGCTGGTGCTGCACGACATGCTCGGCCTGTCTCTGAGCGGCCGGGTGCCCAAGTTCGTGAAGAACTTCATGAGCGGTCAGCCGAGCATCCAGGATGCACTCGCCGCCTATGTTAAAGAAGTAAAAGCAGTCAGCTTCCCCGCCGCCGAGCACGGATTCTCCGCATGAACACCGTCAACACCGTGCGCGAGTTGCGCGCCGCCGTCGCCCAGGCCCGCAAGGAAGGCAAGCAGATCGGCCTGGTGCCGACCATGGGCAACCTGCACGCCGGCCATGCCGCCCTGGTGGAAAAGGCTGCGCAATGTGCCGACTTCGTGGTCGCCAGCATTTTCGTCAACCCCATGCAATTCGGCCCCGCCGAGGATCTCGACAAGTACCCGCGCACCCTGCAGGCCGACCAGCAACGCCTGGAAGCGGCAGGTTGCCATCTGCTGTTCCACCCGGACGTAGAGGAGATGTACCCGGGCGGCATGGGCGAGCAGACACGGGTCAGCGTGCCCGGCGTTTCCGAAGGCCTGTGCGGGGCCAGCCGCCCAGGGCATTTCGAAGGTGTGGCCACCGTGGTCACCAAGCTGTTCAACATGGTGCAGCCCGACCTGGCAGTGTTCGGCCAGAAGGACTTCCAGCAACTGGCGGTGATTCGCACCCTGGTGCGCGACCTGAACCTGCCGATCCAGATCATCGGCGAACCCACGGTACGCGCCGAGAGCGGCCTGGCGCTGTCCTCGCGCAACGGTTACCTCAGCGATGCGCAGCGCCAGACCGCCAGCGTGCTCTACCGCTCGCTGCAGCAGATTGCCCAGGCCATCCAGGCTGGCGAACGCGACCTGCCCAAGTTGCTCGCAACGGCGCAGCGCCAGCACGCCGATGCCGGTCTGCGCGCCGACTACCTGGAAGTGCGGGAAGCGCAGAGCCTGCGCGCGGTAGGCACGGGTGACCGCGAGCTGGTGGTACTGGTGGCGGCCTATCTGGAGAACACCCGGCTGATCGACAACCTGAGTTTCACCCTGGATCAGGGGTACTGAAACCGCGCGCCGCGAGTACACTAAAAGCCCGGACGATCAGCCGGGCTTTTTAGTCTGCGAACCCTTTATCCAGTCCGCCACCCGAAGCCCCTACAAGGAAGCCCCATGGCGTATCACCGTCAGCCGCTCGATGTTCTCGCCCTCCCCACCTGGCAGGCGCTGCAACAGCACCGCCAGGCCATGCAGCACTTCAGCATGCGCGATGCCTTCGCCGCCAACCCACGGCGTTTCGAGCAGTTTTCCCTGAGCAGTTGCGGGCTGTTTCTCGACTATTCGAAAAACCTCGCCAGTGACCAGACCATCTCCCTGCTGATGGCCCTGGCCCGGGAAGTCGGCCTGGAACAATCGATCCGCGCCATGTTCGACGGTGAGAAGCTCAACGCCTCGGAGGGCCGCCCGGCCTTGCACACCGCCCTGCGCCGCCCGCTGGGCGACAAGGTACTGGTCGACGGCGTCGACGTGATGCCCCAGGTGCAACGCGTGCTGCAGCAGATGACCGAGCTGGTCGGGCGCATCCACAGCGGCCTGTGGCGCGGCTTCAGCGAAAAGCCGATCACCGATGTGGTGAACATCGGTATCGGCGGCTCCTTCCTTGGCCCGCAGTTGGTTTCCGAGGCATTGCTGCCCTTCGCCCAGCGCGGCGTGCGCTGCCACTACCTGGCCAATATCGACGGCAGCGAGTTCCACGAACTGGCGGCCAAACTGCAGGCGGAAACCACCCTGTTCATCGTCTCGTCGAAGTCCTTCGGCACCCTGGAGACGCTGAAGAACGCCCAGGCAGCACGTGGCTGGTATCTGGCCCAGGGCGGTTCGGAAGCCGAGCTGTACCGGCACTTCATCGCCGTGTCGAGCAACCGCGAAGCGGCGGTGAGCTTCGGCATCCGCGAGGAAAACATCTTCCCGATGTGGGACTGGGTCGGCGGGCGTTATTCGCTGTGGTCGGCCATCGGCCTGCCGATCGCCCTGTCCATCGGCATGTCCAACTTCAAGGAGCTGCTGGCCGGCGCCTACAGCATGGACATGCACTTCAAGACCGCGCCGTTCGAGCAGAACATGCCGGTGCTGCTGGCCCTGCTGGGCATCTGGTACGGCAATTTCTGGGACGCCCAGAGCCAGGCGATCCTGCCGTACGACCACTACCTGCGCAACATCACCAAGCACCTTCAGCAGCTGGACATGGAGTCCAACGGCAAGAGTGTGCGCCAGGACGGCAGCCCGGTGGCCGGCGCCACCGGCCCGGTGATCTGGGGCGGCGTGGGCTGCAACGGCCAGCACGCCTATCACCAGTTGCTGCACCAGGGCACCGGACTGATCCCGGCCGACTTCATCGTCCCGGTGGTCAGCTTCAACCCGGTCGCCGACCACCATCAGTGGCTGTACGCCAACTGCCTGTCACAGAGCCAGGCACTGATGCTCGGCAAGTCCCGCGAGGAAGCCGAGGCCGAACTGCGCGCCAAGGGCATGGGCGAGGACGACGTGCAGCGCCTGGCGCCGCACAAGGTGATCCCCGGCAACCGGCCGAGCAATACCCTGGTACTCGAACGCATCAGCCCGCGCCGCCTGGGCGCCCTGGTAGCGCTGTACGAGCACAAGGTGTTCGCCCAAAGCGCCATCTGGGGCATCAATGCCTTCGACCAGTGGGGCGTGGAGCTCGGCAAGGAACTGGGCAAGGGCGTCTACTCACGCATGGTCGGCAGCGAGCAGAGCGCTGCCGAAGACGGCTCCACCCAGGGGCTGATCAACTACTTCCGCGGCCGCCATCGCGGTTGATCCTAATTGCGGGTGCCCAGCAATGGGCGCCTGCAATACGTTGCACCACTCCCTGGCTACCCTTTAAAACTTGGCTGCTAACCTTGATGTCTATTGCGGACATATAACAACAAGGGTGACCCGCCATGTCTCTACCCCATCGCCATCCCGTCAGCGACGAAACACGCCAGCGTGCCCACCTCGACGATGCCGCTTACCAGCGTCTCTACCGTCAATCCGTCGATGACCCACAGACCTTCTGGGGCGAGCAGGCCAAGGCCTTTCTCGACTGGTTCAAAGCCTGGGACGAAGTCTCGAGCGGCAGCCTGAGCAAGGGTGACATTCGCTGGTTCGCCGGCGGCCAGTTGAACATCAGCCATAACTGCATCGACCGCCACCTGGCCAAACGTGGCGACCAGGTCGCGCTGATCTGGGAAGGCGACGACCCCAAGGATTCGGCCCGCATCACCTACAAGCAGCTGCACGAGCAGGTCTGCCGGCTGGCCAACGTACTCAAGACGCGCGGCGTGAAGAAAGGCGACCGGGTGTGCATCTACATGCCGATGATTCCCGAGGCCGCCTACGCCATGCTCGCCTGCACGCGTATCGGCGCCGTACATTCGGTGGTATTCGGCGGCTTCTCACCGGATGCCCTGCGCGACCGTATTCTCGATGCCGACTGCCGCACGGTGATCACCGCCGATGAAGCGGTGCGCGGCGGCAAGCTGGTCCCGCTCAAGAGCAACGTCGACAAGGCCCTGGCAAGCTGCCCCAAGGTCTCCACCGTACTGGTGGTCAAGCGCACCGGCAATCCGGTGGACAGGGACGAGAAGCGCGACCTCTGGTACCACGAGGCAATCCAGCAGGTGGCCGCCGACTGCCCTGCCGAGCCGATGGACGCCGAAGACCCGCTGTTTATCCTCTACACCTCGGGCTCGACCGGCAAACCCAAGGGCGTGCTGCACAGCACCGCCGGCTACCTGCTGCAGGCGGCGATGACCCACAAGTACGTGTTCGACTACCACGACGGCGACATCTACTGGTGCACCGCCGATGTCGGCTGGGTCACCGGGCACAGCTACATCGTCTACGGCCCGCTGGCCAACGGCGCTACCAGCCTGATTTTCGAGGGTGTGCCCAACTACCCGGATACCTCGCGCTTCTGGCAGGTGATCGACAAGCACCAGGTGAACATCTTCTACACCGCGCCGACCGCCCTGCGCGCACTGATGCGTGAAGGCGAAGCGCCGGTGAAGAAAACCTCGCGCAGCAGCCTGCGCCTGCTTGGCAGCGTCGGCGAGCCGATCAACCCGGAGGCCTGGGAGTGGTACTTCAAGGTGGTCGGCGAGCAGCGCTGCCCCATCGTCGACACCTGGTGGCAGACCGAAACCGGCGCCATCATGATCACCCCACTGCCCGGCGCCACCGACCTCAAACCCGGCTCGGCGACGCGGCCGTTCTTTGGCGTGCAGCCGGTGCTGCTCGATGAGCAGGGCAAGGAAATCGACGGCCCCGGCGCCGGCGTGCTGGCGATCAAGGCCAGTTGGCCGAGTCAGATCCGCAGCGTGTACGGCGACCATAAGCGCATGCTGGAAACCTACTTCACCGCCTACCCCGGCTACTACTTCAGCGGTGACGGCGCGCGCCGCGACGAGGATGGCTACTGGTGGATCACCGGGCGCATCGATGACGTGATCAACGTCTCCGGCCACCGCATCGGCACCGCCGAGGTGGAAAGCGCCCTGGTGCTGCACGACGCCGTGGCCGAGGCCGCCGTCGTCGGCTACCCCCATGACGTCAAGGGCCAGGGCATCTATGCCTTCGTCACCACCATGAACGGCGTGGAGCCCAGCGACGAGCTGAAGAAGGAGTTGCTAAGCCTGGTCGGCAAGGAGATCGGCAGCTTCGCCAAACCGGAGCTGATCCAGTGGGCGCCGGGCCTGCCGAAGACCCGCTCGGGCAAGATCATGCGCCGCATCCTGCGCAAGATCGCCTGCAACGAGCTGGACAGCCTGGGTGATACCTCGACCCTGGCCGACCCGAGCGTGGTCGACAGCCTGATCGAGCAGCGCCTCAACAGCTGACGCCTGACCCATGGCCCCGCACCGGAGGGGCCATGGGTCTCTTGCCTTGGGCCGGGCAAGCGCTGAAACTGCGCGGCATGGAAAGCCTACGTCGTCAGATCGAAAAACAGGTGCACAGCCTTACCGGCGCGTCCTTGGGCGTGCTCGACCTCGATCAGCCGCGCTTCGATGCCGGCCTGTTCGGCCCCGAATCGATGGTCTGGAAGGTTCACGCCGACTTCACCTCGATGATGGTCGGCGGCATCTCCGCCCTGCTCCTGCAGATGCTCCACCCGCTGGCCCTGGCCGGTGTGTGGGACCACTCCACCTTCCGCCAGGACATGATCGGTCGGCTGCGCCGCACCAGCCTGTTCGTCGCCGGCACTACCTACGGCGGCCGGCACGACGCCGAGCAACTGATCGACAAGGTGCGGCGCATCCACCTGCAGGTGGTTGGCCAGGCGCCGGATGGGCGGCCCTATGCCGCCTCCGACCCCGATCTGCTGACCTGGGTGCACGTTTCCGAAGTCAGCCAGTTTCTGGCCGGCTACCTGCGCTATGTGGATCCGCAGCTGCCGGTCGCCGAGCAGGATCGCTATTACCGCGAGGTGGCGCTGATCGCCGAACGGCTGGGCGCGCAGAACGTACCCAAGTCCAGCCAGGCCATCGACGATTATCTGCAGCGCATGCGCCCGCAGCTGCTGTGCGATGAGCGCACCCGCGAAGTGGTCCGGCTACTGTATGCCGCGCCGGTGCCCAACATTCTGGCCAAACCCTTTGGCAGCCTGATGATGCAGGCCGGCGTCGACCTGCTGCCGGACTGGGCCAGCGAGCTGCTCGGCGAACACCAGGCCGCCTGGCGCCGCCCGGTGATCCGCGCCAGCGTCAGACGCACCGCCAAGCTGCTGCGCTGGGCGGTGGTCAACAGCGCGGCGCAACGGGCCGCCCGGCGCGTGGCACCCTGACCTGAGGCATCGGCCGTGATCCGGCAGCCGGCGCTTTTTGCTAAACTGCCGGCCCTCCCTTTTCCGAGACGCCGCGCGTGCCTTCTCTTGACCAGGCGCTGCCCGCCGCCCTCGCTGCCCGCGAAAACCTGCTCCCCGACCTGCACACCCAGGGCACCGATTGCTATCGACTGTTCCACGGCAGCCAGGAAGGCGCCGGCGGCCTGACCATCGATCGCTACGGCCCGCAGCTGATGGTGCAGAGTTTTCACCAGACGCTGAGCCGCGACGAGCTGCTGGCCCTGCACGAGCAAGTCAACGAAACCCTCGGTTTCGCGACGTTGCTGGTATACAACGACCGCTCCAAGGGCAACTCGCGCGTCGATCGCAGCGATGCGGTGTACAGCGCCAACGACAATGCCCTGGTCGACTTGGTAGGCCGGGAATGGGGCCTGAACTACCGGGTGCGCGGCCGTCATGCCGGACAGGATCCGCTGCTGTTTCTCGACCTGCGCAACGCCCGCGGCTGGGTGCAGCGCCATGCCGCCGGGAAAAGCGTGCTCAATCTGTTCGCCTACACCTGCGGCGTGGGCCTGAATGCCGCCGCAGGCGGTGCCAGCGAAGTGGTGAACCTCGACTTCGCCGAAGGCAACCTGGCGGTCGGCCGCGAGAATGGCGCCCTCAACCCGGATCTGCCGGCCATGCAGTTCGTGCAGTCTGACTACTTCCCGGCGATCCGCCAGTGGGCCGGCCTACCCATCGCCGCGCGCCGCGGCCAGAAATTGCCGAGCTACCCGCGCCTGGATCAGCGCCAGTTCGACCTGGTGTTTCTCGACCCGCCGGCCTGGGCCAAAAGCGCCTTTGGCACCGTCGACCTGCTGCGCGATTACCAGAGCCTGCTCAAGCCGGCGATTCTCGCCACCGCCGAAGACGGCACCCTGGTGTGCTGCAACAACCTGGCGAAAATCGCCATGGACGAGTGGCGCGAGCAAGTGCTGCGTTGTGCCGCCAAGCTCGGTCGCCCGGTACGCGAGTACGAGCAGTTGCAGCCGGCGCAGGACTTCCCCTCGCAGGATGGCAACCCGCCGCTGAAAACCCTGGTTCTGCATTTCTGACAGGCAGCCGCCTCCCGCGGAACCAAGGCCCCATGCCATAATCCAAGGCACTCCCGCCAGGAAGATGAAGCGAAACCATGCCCAAAGGATTGCGCCGCGCCGCCACCGCCCTGTTGATTGTCCTGGGGCTGTACAGCCTGATCGGCTTCCTGATCCTGCCAGGCGTCGCCCTGCGCATCGCCAATCAGCAGTTGGCGAATTACGCCACCCAGCCGGCGCGGCTGGATCGTCTGCAGCTCAACCCCTTTACCCTGGAGCTGAAGCTGTGGGGCCTGCACCTGGGTGAGCCCGGCAAGGAGCAGGTGGCGTTCGAACATCTGGCGGTCAACCTGGAGCTGGACAGCCTGTGGAGCGGCGCCCTGCATCTGGCCGACGTGACCCTGGTCAAGCCGCATACCGAGCTGCGCTTCGCCAAGGACGGCCGCCTGAATCTGGCGCAACTGTTCAAGCTGCCGCCCAGCGAGCCCAAGCCCGACGAGCCAAGCGAGCCATTTCCCCTGCGCATCGAGCGTATCGAGCTCGCGGGTGGCAATCTGCGCTTTCAGGACCTGCGCCCGCAGGAGCCGATTGACATCCATTACGACGATCTGAACCTCGAGCTGCACAACCTCAGCACCCTGCCCGACGACAACGCCGACATGACCCTGGTGGCCACCGGCCCGGCGGGCGGGCGTATCGACTGGCGCGGCGAGCTGAGCCTCAGCCCGTTCAGCTCCAGCGGTACCCTGAAGATCACCGACGAGCCCATGCAGGCGTTCTGGCCCTACGTGCGTGACGCCGTGCCGCTGGTACTCGACCAGGGCGTGGTGAACCTCGCCACCGACTACCGCCTGGACCTGAGCAAGGGCACCGAGCTGACCCTCAGCAACACCCACATCAAGGCCGCGCCGTTCGCCATAGAGACCCCGGACGGCAAACCGCTGATCAAGCTGCAATCCCTGGAAGTCAGCGAAGCCGCGCTGGACCTGGCCAAGCAGCAGGTAGTGATCGGCAAGCTGCGCGGGCAGAAACTGGAAGCCTGGGCAACGCGCGAAAAAGATGGCGAGCTGGACTGGCAGAAACTGTTTGCCGGCAACAGCGGCCAGAGCGCTAAGCAGGCGCCGGCGGCCGACACCGATCAAGCAAAGCCTGGCAAAGCAGCGAGCGACGCGCCGGCGAAGCAGCCGGCCAAGCCCTGGCAGGTGCAGGTCAAGGATGCACAACTGCGCGATTACCACGCCCACCTGGTGGATCGCGTACCCGATCAGGAAGTCGCCGTCGAACTCGGCCCGCTCAACCTGGACATGCAGCATTTCGACAGCCTGGGCACCTCACCCTTCACCCTCAAGGTGGATACCGGTGTCGGCAAGCAGGGCAAACTCGAGGCACAAGGCCAGGTACAGCTCAGCCCGACTACCGCGACTTTGCAGGTCGCCACCCGCAACCTCGATATGCGCGTGGCCCAGGCCTACCTCAGCCCCTTCGTGCACCTGGAGCTGCGCAGCGGCCTGCTGAGCAGCGACCTCGACGTCGCCCTCACCGGTACCGAACCGCTGGCGCTGCGCGTACAGGGCAAGGCGCAGGTGACCCAGCTGCATACCCTCGACACCATCAAGGACCGCGACCTGCTGCGCTGGAAACAGCTCGACCTGGGCGGCATCGATTACCGCCACGGCGAGCGCCTGGACATCGAACGGGTCGACCTGCAGCAGCCTTATGCGCGCTTCATCATCAACGAAGACCTGACCACCAACGTCAACGAGCTGATCATCAAGCAGCCGGCCGGCGATGCCTCGCAGGCGAAGTCGTCCGCTGCGGCATCCGAGAGCAAACCGCTGGCGATCCGCATCGGCGAGATCAACCTCAAGGACGGCTCGGCCAACTTCGCCGACTTCAGCTTGCGGCCCAACTTCGCCACCGCCGTGCAGCAGCTCAATGGCCGCATCGGCACCCTGGACAGCACCGGCAACAAGGCCGCGCCGGTAAACATCACCGGCAAGGTGGATCGCTATGCGCCAGTCAGCATCAAGGGCAGCCTGACGCCCTTCGACCCGCTGCAGAGCCTGGATATCGCCACCCAGTTCCGCCAGGTCGAGCTGACCACCCTGACGCCCTACTCCGGCAAGTTCGCCGGCTATCGGATCCGCAAGGGCCGCCTGAACCTGGACCTGCACTACCGCATCAACGACGGCAAGCTAAATGCCGAGAACAAGGTGCTGGTCGAGCAGCTGCAGCTTGGCGAGAAGGTCGACAGCCCGGACGCCGTCGACCTGCCGATCCGCCTGGCGGTGGCCCTGCTCAAGGACACCCAGGGCCGCATCTCCCTGGAGCTGCCGGTGCAGGGCAACCTCAACGACCCGCAGTTCAGCGTCATGCCGATCGTCTGGCAGACCCTGCGCAATCTGGTGCTGCGCACCGCCCAGGCGCCGTTCAAGTTCATCGGCGGGCTGGTCAGGGGCGGCAGCGATATGGACCTGAGCACCGTGGCCTTCGCCCCGGGCAGCGCCGAGCTCGACGAGCAGGCGCAAAAGACGCTGGACACCCTGGCTGAGGCCCTGCAGGAACGCCCGGCCCTGCGCCTGGAAATCGAAGGGGCTGCCGCCCAGAGCGCCGACGGCCCGCTGCTGGCCGAACGGCGTCTGCAGCGCGAGTATCAGGATTACCTGTACCGCATCATGCAGCGCCGTGGCGATCAGGTACCGGGCAGCGCCGAGGAGCTGGTGGTGCCCGAGGACGAGAAAGCCCCCTTACTCGAAGGTATCTACCGCGCACGCCTCAAGCAGCAGCCACCGGCCGATTGGGCCAAACTGAGCGATGACGAACGCACTGCCAAGCTGCACGCCGCGGTTCTGGCATCCTGGAGTGACAGTCGCGGCCTGCAGCGCCAGATCGCCCAGCAGCGCGCGGCGGCGATCAAGGATTACCTGGTAGACCGTGACAAACTGGCGGACGAGCGCATCTACCTGCTCGACGTCAACCTGGGCCAGGCCGAACCCGATGGCCGCGTGGCCACCCCCCTTCATCTGGGCAGCGAGTGATGCGCATGAAACGACTGAGTCTGCTACTGGCGCTGTGCGCCAGCCCGCTGCTGAGCCACGCCGACACGCTGCGCTGCGGCAGCAAGCTTGTGAACCTGGGCGATCGCACCTTCGAGGTGATGCAGAAATGCGGCGAGCCGGCATTCCGCGATCCGGTCGGCTACACGGTCGGCCCGTACAACCGGCGCGAAACCAATATCGAGGAATGGGCCTACGAGCCCAGCAACGGCATGTTCACCATCCTGACCTTCGAGGGCAATCGGCTGACGCGCATCGAGCGCAAACGCCGGCAATGACCATGATCAAGACACTTATCCCCTGCGCCCTGCTGGTACTGCTGGCCGGTACCGCCAATGCCTCGACCTGGCGCTGCGACAGAGCAATCGCCAGCACCGGTGACACCACGGCCGAAGTACAGGCCAAATGCGGCGAGCCTAACAACCGCGCCTTCATTGGTTACAAGGATCAGACCGACCGCTATGGCTTCACCCACGAGGTGCAGGTCGAGGAATGGAACTACGGCCCGCGCAACGGCATGAACTACTTCCTGCGTTTCGAGGGCAATCGCCTGGAGCGGATCGACAGCAAGCGCGGCGACTAACCGCTAGCCGCCGATATGGGGGGCACCTTCAAAAACGTTGCCGAGGCAGGCAGCGCAAGGCGAAAGCAGGCGAGAAAGCGGAGTTTACGAGCTGTAAATGAGCATTTCGAGCCTGCTTTCAACGCTGCGATGGCAACGCAGGTAGTTTTTGTTGTGCCCAGCCTCAGCCGCGGGCGGCTTTGACCGCCTGGATATAGGCCTCGGCATTGCGCTGATCCTGGATCAGGGCGATAAAGTCATTGCCGTCGGCGTCCTTGGCATCCAGGTCGTAACCGGCCTCGACGAAGAACCCCACGAAACGCTCGAAGTCGTGGTCGCGCAGGCCGCGGTAGGCTTTCACCAGTTTGTGCAGCGACGGCGGTGTGGCATCGGCCGGTTCCACGGCGAGAAACAGCTTGATCTGCTCATCACTGATGTCGTCGCCAATCACCTGCTTCTTGTCTTTACGCATCGCTCGCTCCAGCCAACCAGAATACACGGGGCCGGCAGTGTAACGCCGGCGCTGCAGCCGCTCAACGCACCACGCGATTAGCGACTGCAGCCGGTCTTTGTAACACCGCCGCGCCTCCGTCACCAGCCGACATAGGTCAACACCCAAGCGCCTGGCGCCGCTCTATACTGGCGGCACTCCTCCAGGAAGCGCCACCATGCCTACCCTGTTCGCCGCTTGCCGCCAGAGCCTGCGTAGTGGCTACTCCTGGGCCAGCCTGCGCGGCGACCTGGCCGCCGGACTCACGGTGGGCATCATCGCCATTCCCCTGGCCATGGCCCTGGCGATCGCCGTCGGCGTGGCGCCGCAACACGGTCTCTACACGGTGCTGGTCGCCGCCCCGCTGATCGCCCTGTGCGGTGGCTCGCGCTTCAATATTTCCGGCCCTACCGCCGCCTTCGTGGTGATCCTGCTGCCGATCACCGGGCAGTTCGGCATCGGCGGCCTGCTGCTGTGCACGCTGATGGCCGGGCTGATCCTGATCGCCCTGGGGCTGCTCAAGGCAGGGCGGCTGATCGAATTCGTGCCCTACCCGGTCACCCTTGGCTTCACCGCCGGCATCGGTATCGTCATCGCCACCCTGCAACTCAAGGATCTGCTTGGCCTGCAGCTGGCCGGGCAGCCGAGCCACTACGTGCAGCAGGTGCAGATGCTCTGGCAGGCTTTACCCGGCATCCAGCCCGGCGACAGCCTGGTGGCCCTGGCCTGCCTTGGCGTGCTGCTGTTGTGGCCGCGGCTGGTGCCGCGGGTTCCCGGGCATCTGGTGGCGCTGACGGTCGGGGCGCTGCTGGGGTTGGCGCTGGAACGGGGTGGTTTGCCGGTGGCGACCCTGGGTGAGCGCTTTAGCTACAGTGTCGACGGCATCAGCTACCCGGGCATTCCGCCCTTTCTGCCGACCTTCGCCTGGCCCTGGCAACTGCCGGGCGCCGATGGCCAGCCACTGGTGCTGTCGTTCGAGCTGATCCGCCAACTGCTGGCGCCCGCCTTCGCCATTGCCATGCTCGGCGCCATCGAGTCGCTGCTCTGCGCGGTGGTGGCCGACGGCATGACCGGCAGCAAGCACGATCCCAACGCGGAATTGCTCGGCCAGGGCATCGGCAACCTGGTCGCGCCCCTGTTCGGCGGCATCACCGCCACCGCCGCTATCGCGCGCAGCGCCACCAATGTACGGGCCGGAGCCTGCTCACCGCTGGCGGCGATCATCCATGCCGGCGTGGTGCTGGTGGCCATCGTGTTTCTCGCGCCGCTGTTCAGCTACCTGCCGATGGCGGCGCTGGCCGCCCTGCTGCTGATGGTGGCCTGGAACATGAGCGAAGCCCACCACGTGGCCCACACCCTGCGCATCGCGCCGCGCAGCGACGTGCTGGTGCTGCTGACCTGCCTCTCGCTGACGGTGCTGTTCGACATGGTGCTGGCGGTGGGTGTCGGCCTGTTGCTGGCGGCCGGGCTGTTCATCAAGCGCATGAGCGAGCTGACCGATACCCGGCGCCTGCCCCGGCACAGCCATCAGGCGCTCAACGACCTGCCCGAGCACGTGCTGGCGCTGGCCATCCGTGGACCACTGTTCTTTGGGGCGGCGCAGCGCACGCTGGAAACCCTGCGCCGGCTCGACCCGCATATCCGCGTGGTGATTCTGGATGTCAGTGCGGTGCCGATGCTCGACATGACCGCGCTGGCGGCCCTGCAAGGCATCGTGCTGGAGTATCGCCGCCACGGCATCGCGCTGATCGTCAGCGGCGCCTCACCGTCATTGCGCCTGAAGCTGCGCCGCGCAGACCTGCAACGCTCCCACGGGCGCCTCAGTTACGCCCGTGATCTAGCCCAGGCAAGGGCGATCTGTGAAGGCTGGCCAGGCGACGCCTGAGCCGCGCGCCGGCCAGCCGAAGGGCTTGGAACCTGTTCACGACATTTCGCCTGCAAAAAGTGGCGCAAGCGGTCAGTCGCTTTGCCTTTTTGGTGCTCCTCATGCCACAAAATTAACAGGCGACATCAATCGCCCCTTCAGGAGGCCGAGCGGAATCGTTGTGGAGAGGGCCGGGCGGGCAGCCTTGAGCGACATGGATGTCGCGAGAGCCGCGATGGGCCAGGGACGGCCCTTCGCGGGGGGCCGCCTAGGTCGGCCCCCCGGAACAATGATGGAGCGCGGGAACCCCAGCGAAGCTGGGGCCGGATGCCGGGGCTAGACCTTTTGGTTTCTTTTGGCTGGGCCGGCCATCCGGGCGATGCCAAAAGAAACCCGCTCGACAGAGCGGAACCGAACGTAAGGGCAACGCGGTAACTCCGGCAAACCACAGCGCACGCAGCGTTTCCAAAAAGGCATTCATACGCAAAGCGTGTGGAGCGAGCAGCCCTAGAAACCTCGCGGCTAAAGCCGCTCCCACGAGTTCGCTGGATGTCTGTTTTTGCCTTGTAGCGGTCTCTCTCATGTCGCCTATAAAGACAGTGAACAGATTCTCAGAGCCCCTTGACCGCGTAGATGCCCGGCGCGTTGCGCCAGTAACCCTTGTAGTCCATGCCGTAGCCGAATATGTAGCGGTCGATGCACGGCAGACCCACATAGTCGGCCTTCAGGTCCGGCCGCGCCTTGCGGTCGTGATCCTTGTCGATCAGCACCGCGGTATGCACGTTGCTGGCACCGGCGTGGTGGCAGAAATCGATGATCGCGCCCAGGGTGTGTCCCTCATCGAGGATGTCATCGATGATCAGCACGTCGCGGTCGATGAACGACACTTCCGGCTTGGCCTTCCAGAACAGCTCACCGCCGCTGGTCTGGTTGCGGTAGCGGCTGGCGTGCAGGTAGCTGGCTTCCAGTGGGAAATCGAGCTGGGTCAGCAGCTTGCCGGAGAAGATCAGGCCGCCGTTCATTACGCAGAACACCACCGGATTGCGCTCGGCCAGGTCGGCGTTGATGGCCGCGGCGACGCGGGTGATGGCGGCTTCCACGTCGGCTTCGCTGTACAGGCAGTCGGCTTCGGCCATCACCTGGCGGATGTGGGCGAGATCGGCAGGCATATCGTGTCCTCATTGGCGGGTGCACGACCCGCTGCATGGATGGCCCCGGTGCAGGCGCTGATCACCGGGTAAGAAAAAGGCGGCAACGTTACGCATCCGCCCGGCGCGGTGCAAGCGCCGGTGCTGGCACTCGACCGGTGGCACAGCCGTTGCTCGGCAAAAGTAAAAAGTTCCCCCGGCGCAGCCCCCATCTTGCAACGCAATGCTTTAATCTAGCGTGTTTTTTGCCCATTTTTGCCGGAGACCCCGCAATGCCCGTCCTCGAGATCCGCCATCCGCTGATTCGCCACAAGATCGGCCTCATGCGCCGCGCGGATATCAGTACCAAGAACTTCCGCGAACTGGCCCAGGAAGTGGGCGCCCTGCTCACTTACGAGGCGACCAAGGATCTGCGCCTGGAAACCTACGAGATCGCTGGCTGGGCCGGCCCCGTGCAGGTCGAGAAGATCTCCGGCAAGAAGATCACCGTGGTGCCTATCCTGCGTGCCGGCATCGGCATGCTCGACGGCGTGCTCAGCCTGATCCCGGGCGCCAAGGTCAGTGCCGTTGGCGTGGCCCGCAACGAGGAAACCCTGCAGGCGCATACCTACCTGGAAAAACTGGTGCCGGAAATCAACGAGCGCCTGGCGATGATCATCGACCCGATGCTCGCCACCGGCAGCTCCATGGTCGCCACTATCGACCTGCTGAAGAAGGCCGGCTGCAAGGAAATCCGCGCCATGGTGCTGGTTGCCGCACCGGAGGGCATCAAGGCGGTGAACGAAGCGCACCCCGATGTGCAGATCTACACCGCGTCCATCGACCAGCGCCTCAACGAACACGGCTACATCATCCCGGGCCTCGGTGACGCCGGCGACAAGATCTTCGGCACCAAGCAGAAGGACGCCTGATCGATGCACGACGAATTCAACGATCCGTTGTGGCGGCAGGTGCTGTCCGGCGCGCAGATGCTCTTCGTGGCCTTTGGCGCGCTGGTGCTGATGCCGTTGATCACCGGCCTGGATCCCAACGTGGCGCTGTTCACCGCGGGCCTTGGCACCCTGCTGTTCCAGATCGTTACCGGCCGCCAGGTGCCGGTGTTCCTGGCCTCGAGCTTCGCGTTCATCACCCCGATCATTCTCGCCAAGGGCCAGTTCGGCCTGGCGGAGACCATGGGCGGCGTGGTCGCGGCCGGCTTCGTCTACACCTTTCTCGGCCTCGCCGTGAAGATCAAGGGCACCGGCTTCATCGACCGCCTGCTACCGCCGGTGGTGATCGGCCCGGTGATCATCTCCATCGGCCTGGCCATGGCACCGATCGCCGCCAACATGGCGATGGGCAAGGCCGGTGACGGCAGCGTGCTGCTGCCCTACAGCACGGCGATGTGGATTTCCATGCCGACCCTGCTGACCACCCTGATCGTCGCCGTGTTCGGCCGCGGCATCTTCCGCCTGGTGCCGATCATCTCCGGCATCCTGGTGGGCTTCGTCCTGTCGATCTACTTTGGGGCGCTGGATCTCGGCCACGTGGCCACCGCGCCCTGGCTGGCCGTGCCGGCGTTCACCGCACCGGCGTTCAACTGGCAGGCGATCCTGTTCATCGTGCCGGTGGCCCTTGCGCCAGCCATCGAGCACATCGGCGGGGTGATCGCCGTGGGCAGCGTGACCGGCAAGAACTACCTGAAGACGCCCGGCCTGCACCGCACCCTGCTCGGCGACGGCCTGGCCACCTCGGCAGCCGGGCTGTTCGGCGGCCCGCCCAACACCACCTACGCAGAAGTTACCGGCGCGGTGATGCTGACCAAGGCCTACAACCCGAAGATCATGACCTGGGCGGCGATCTTCGCCATCACCCTGGCCTTCATCGGCAAGTTCGGCGCCATCCTGCAGAGCATTCCGGTGCCGGTCATGGGCGGCATCCTCTGCCTGCTGTTCGGCTCCATCGCCGCGGTGGGCATGAACACCCTGATCCGCCACAGCGTCGACCTCAGCGAAGCGCGCAACCTGGTGATCGTCTCGGTGACCCTGGTGTTCGGTATCGGTGGCGTGCTGATCGGCACCGGCGACGGCCCCGATGACTTCGGCCTCAAGGGCATCGCCCTGTGCGCCATCGTCGCCATTGCCCTGAACCTGATCCTGCCCGGTAATGACGGCTGGAAGAAGAAAAGCGCCGACGAAGCGCCCGACATCTGAGAGAGAAAGAAAAATGCCCGGTTCTGACCGGGCATTTTTTTACACGCTCTGTGGGGCTCGCTCGCAAAGCCGCTTGAGCGCTGCCACCCAGCTCGGATGGTCGTTCAGGCAGGGCACCAGCTCCAGGCTTTCGCCACCCGCCTCGATGAACTGCTCACGGCCGCGATCACCGATCTCCTCGAGCGTCTCGATGCAATCGGCCACGAACGCCGGGCACATCACCAGCAGCTTTTTCACGCCCTGGGCAGCCAGCTCGTCGAGGCGCATCTCGGTGTAGGGCTCGATCCACTTGTCCCTGCCCAGGCGCGACTGGAAGGACACCGACCATTGCTCCGGCCGCAGGCCCATGCGCGTGGCGAAGGCTTCCGCGCTGCGCATGCACTGGGCGCGGTAGCAGGTGGCGAGCACCTGTGGCGACGCCGTGCGGCAGCAGTCCGGCCCACGCAGGCAATGATTGCTCGGGTCGAGCTTGCGCAGGTGCCGCTCGGGCAAGCCGTGGAAGCTCAGCAGCAGGTGGTCGAAATCCTTTTCCAGGTACGGCCGCGCGCTGTCGGCCAGGGCTTCGATATAGTCGGGGTCCTGGAAGAACGGCGGCAGGATGGCGAAGCGGATCGGCAGCTTGCGCTCGCGCACCACGCGCTTGGCTTCCTCGATCACCGTGGTGGTGGTGCTGTCGGCGAACTGCGGGTACAGCGGCGCCAGGGTCACCTGGGTGATGCCCTGCCCTGCCAGGCGCGTGAGCACGGTATCCAGCGACGGCTCGCCGTAGCGCATGGCCAACTCCACCGGCCCCTGGGTCCACTGGCTTTTCATCGCCGCCTGCAGGCGCTTGCCGAGCACGATCAGCGGCGAGCCGTCCGGCCACCAGATGGACGCGTAGGCATGCGCCGATTGTGCCGGGCGACGGACCAGAATCAGCGCCACCAGCAGCCGGCGCAATGGCCAGGGCAGGTCAACCACATAGGGATCCATCAAGAACTGGTTGAGATAACTGCGCACATCGGCGACCTCGGTGGACGCCGGCGAGCCGAGGTTGACCAGCAGTAAGGCGTGATCGGTCATGCAATATCCCTTGAAGGTGTCGCGGTCCGATCCACCCGGACCGCGCGCAAGTGTTAGTGGAGGCTCAGCAGGTCGACCAGCGCCACGTCCAGGTGGGTGAAGCGAAATTCGAAACCCGCTTGCTGCGCCCTGACCGGCAACGCATGCTGGCCGCCCAGCAGCAGCAGCGACATCTCGCCCAGGCCGGCGCGCAAGGCGAAGCCCGGCAAGGGCACGATGGCCGGCCGGTGCACGGCATGGCCAAGCTCGCTGGCGAACTCGGCGTTGCGCACCGGGTGCGGCGCGCAGGCATTATAAGGACCGCGCGCCTGCTCGTGCTGTAACAGAAAATCAATCAGGGCGATTTGGTCGGCGATATGAATCCACGGCATCCACTGGCGTCCACTGCCGATACGCCCGCCCAGGCCGAAGCGAAATGGCGTGGCCATGCGTTTGAGCAGACCGCCGTCCTTGGCCAGTACCAGGCCGGTGCGGAGCAGTACCACGCGTATGCCCAAGGCCTCGGCCTGCAGAGCGGTTTCTTCCCACGCGATGCACAGCTGCGCGGCGAAATCGACGCCTGGGGCAGCCTGCTCATCGACGATATGCTCGCCACTGTCGCCGTACCAGCCCACTGCCGAACCGGATAGCAGCACCGCCGGTTTATGCTCGCGAGTCTGCAGCCAGGCCAGCAAGCGCTCGGTCAGGCCGATGCGGCTCTCCCACAGCAGTTGCTTGCGCGCCTTGCTCCATGGGCGATCCGCGATAGGCGCACCAGCCAGATTGACCACTGCGTCGAGCGGCTCGTCGCCAACCTCTTCGAGGCGGGAGACGCCACGCACCCGGGTTCCGCAAAGCACCGGCACCTGTTCGGGGCGCCGGCTCCACACGGTCAGTTGATGGCCCTGTTCGGCCCACTGGTGACAGAGCGCCCGACCAATCAGGCCGGTACCGCCAGTAATCAGGATATGCATGGCAGACTCCTCGTTATGCTGTATCTCCGGGTTCGACACGCCTTGCGCAACCTTGCTCAAGGACAATCCGCCCGCGTACCGTCAGCCGACGGAAACGCGGGAAACTATTGCCGAGCGCACCTATTCTGAAGAGTAGATGCCCTGGCTGCAGATACTGCCGAACACGGACATAAGCTTATACATGGTCTGTACGTTGTATGAGCGATACTCGAGGCGTAGCCTGGGGCCCAGCGAGTCGACGACAGGCAGTCACGGCGACTCGACAGCAGGTGAGGTAACCATGACCAGTACAACCCCCATCGCCATCATCGGCACCGGTATCGCCGGCCTGTCCGCCGCCGAGGCGCTACACGCCGCCGGCTACCCGGTGCAATTGTTCGACAAGAGCCGCGGCAGCGGCGGCCGCATGGCCAGCAAGCGCAGCGACGCTGGCGCTCTGGATCTCGGCGCCCAGTATTTCACCGCCCGCGACCGCCGTTTCGCCGCGGCCGTCGCCCAGTGGCAAGCCCGTGGCTGGGTCGAGCAATGGACGCCGAGCCTCTATCAATTCGCCAATGGCGTGCTCAGCCCGTCGGCCGACGAGCAGGTGCGCTGGGTCGGCACGCCACGCATGAGCGCCATCACCCGGGCCATGCTTGGTGCCCTGCCGGTGAAGTTCTCCTGCCGCATCACCGAGGTGTTCCGCGGTGAACGGCACTGGCACCTGCTCGATGCCGACGGCGAAAGTCATGGCCCGTTTGCCCAGGTGATCATCGCCACACCCGCCCCCCAGGCCAGCGCCCTGCTGGCCACTGCGCCGAAACTGGCCGGCACCGTGGCAGGCGTCAGCATGGAGCCGACCTGGGCAGTGGCATTGGCCTTTGCAGAGCCGTTGCAAACGCCGGTAGAGGGCTGCTTCGTGCAGGACGAGGTGCTCGACTGGACTGCGCGCAACCGCAGCAAGCCAGGCCGCGATGCAACACCCGACACCTGGGTGCTGCACGCCAGCAGCAGCTGGAGCCGCCAGCATCTGGATCTGAGCAAGGAGCAGGTAATCGAACACCTGCATGGCGCGTTCGCCGAGATGATCGGCTGCGCGGTACCGGCGCCGGTGTTCAGTCTCGCTCATCGCTGGCTGTATGCGCGGCCATCTGCCGCCCATCAGCTGGGCGCGCTGGCAGACGCCGACCTGGGCCTCTACGTGTGCGGTGACTGGTGCCTGTCCGGCCGTGTGGAAGGTGCCTGGCTGAGCGGCCAGGAGGCGGCCCGCAAATTGATCGCCCATAACCAATGAACGGCGCCAAGCATCGCCTGACCCCGCGCAAGCTACTGCTGTCGAAATGGACGGCAGCCCGGCCGCAGAACCGCGAGAAGCACTTTCTGGTCACCGAACTGTTCTGCGACGAGGACGGTACGGTGCTGCAGATCGAATTGCAGGCGGTGCTCAGCAAGCGCTGTCAGCGCCTGGACTGGCGGGTTCTGCAGGATGCCGAGCAGTGGCACATGGGTTGGCGTTGAACCGGCCGCGCCTGGCGCGGCACCATGAAGGAAATCCTGTACACGAAATTTGACTTGTACAAGATGAGGCTTAAGATGAAATAACCCTGTACAGAAATAAATCCTTGTACAAGGTCATTTTCGAAGGTGTGCCATGCCCGTCAGCCAGTTCCACCCTGTGAAACCCATGCTCGGCGTCAGCGCTTGCCTGCTGGGTGCCGAAGTTCGCTACAACGGCGGGCACAAGGCTTCGAGGCTGTGCCTGGATCAATTGAGCCAGTACTTCGAGTTCGTCCCCTACTGCCCCGAAGTCGCCATCGGCCTGGGTACGCCCCGCGAGCCCATCCGCCTGGTTGGCGACCCCGGCGCACCGCGCGCCATCGGCACCGTGCACCCCGATCAGGATCACACCGCTGCACTGGCGGCCTACGGTGAACAGGTAGCGGCCGAGCTGCCAGCGATCAGCGGTTATATCGTCATGCAGCAATCGCCGTCCTGCGGCCTGGAGCGCGTCAAGGTCTACCAGGACAACGGCCATCCGAGCGAGCCGAAGGGCCGCGGCATCTTCACCCGCGTGCTGACCCAGCGTCACCCGAACCTGCCCATCGAAGAGGAAGGCCGGCTCAACGACCCGGTGCTGCGCGAAAACTTCCTGACCCGTGTATTCACCTATGCCCAGTGGCAGGCGCTGTGCGAATCCGGCCTGACCCGCGGCAAGCTGATCGAATTCCATGCCCGCCACAAGTACCTGCTGATGGCCACCGACCCGCTGCGCTACAAGCGCCTGGGGCGGCTGCTGGGTGACCTGTCCGGGGATCTTGCGGCCCTGGCCACGCAGTACATCGCCGAGCTGATGATCGCGCTCAAGCGCTGTGCCACCCGCGGCACCCACAGCAACGTGCTGCAGCACCTGAGCGGCTACCTCAAGGGGGCCCTGAGCCGTGAAGAGAAGCAGGAAATGCAGCAGCTGATCAGCCAGTATCGCAAGGGCATCGTCCCGCTGGTGGTGCCCCTCACCCTGCTCAAGCACCACTTCCGGCAACACCCGGATCGCTATGTCGCCCAGCAGGTCTACCTGCAGCCGCACCCGGAGAACCTCAGCCTGCGAAACGCACTATGAGCGGGCCGACCTCTCCTGAGCCGGGGACCGGCACCACCCAGCAACTGGTTGCCGCCGGCTACCTGCCGATTCGCGACGTGGCCAGCATCACCGGGGTCAACCCGGTCACGCTGCGCGCCTGGGAGCGCCGCTACGGCCTGATCGTGCCGCACCGCACCGCCAAGGGCCACCGGCTTTATTCCCCCGAACAGGTGCAGACCATCAAGACGGTGCTCGGCTGGCTCAATCGCGGCGTCTCGGTTGGCCAGGTAAAGAGCCTGCTGCGCGCCGACCAGCCGCTGCCTGCCGACCAGGCATCGCAATGGCAGGAGAAACGCGACCGCCTGTGCGAGGCCATCCATGCGCTGGACGAGCGCCAGCTGGACGAGCGCTTCAACGCGGAGCTGGCGCTCTACCCGGTGCAGATCCTCTGCCAATATCTGCTGCTGCCCGTGCTGGTGACGCTCGAGGCGCGCTGGCCACAACAAGCCGGCGCCACCACCGAACGGCTGTTTCTGCACAGCTGGCTGCGCAGCAAGCTCGGTGCGCGGGTCTATCACGACAATCGCCAGCACCACGGCCAGCCGTTGATGCTCATCAACCTGTGCCAGGCACCGATGTCGCCGCAGTTGTGGTTGTGTGCCTGGCTGATCGGCACCGCGGGCTGCCCGGTGGATGCCTTCGACGGGCCCATCCCGATCAGCGAACTGCCCCTGGCCATCAGGCGTCGCAAGCCGCGCGCCCTGCTGCTGTTCTGCGAGTCGGACTCCAACACCAGTGCGCAGTCTTCGCTGCAGCACTGGCTCCGCGACCATGGCGTGCCGTGTCTGCTGATCGGTATCGAGGATCAGCACGAGGCCGAGCAACTCATCGCCCATGCTCCCGCCGGAGCCGACGTCAGCGTGGTCGCCGACCCGCTGGCCGCGCTGCAAACCCTCGCAGATCGCCATCTGCTCGAATAGGACCTCTCATGCTGCAACTGATGTGGTTTCGCACCGACCTGCGAATTACCGATAACAGCGCGCTCGCCGCCGCCATGCAGGCCGGTCCCACGGCCGCTGTATTCCTGCTCAGCCCGCGCCAGTGGCAGCTGCACGACGACGCCCCGTGCAAGGTGGACTTCTGGCTGCGCAACCTGGCCGAGCTGAGCCGCGAGCTGCAGCGCCTCAACGTACCGCTGCTGGTGCGTGAGGCCGATGACTGGAATGCCGCACCACAGGTAATCGGCAATCTGGCCCAGGAACTGGGTGCCTCAGCCGTGCATGTAAATGACGAGTATGGGGTCAACGAAAGCCGCCGCGACCAGGCCGTGGCCGCCGCGCTGGAGGCTCTCGACACTGGCTTCCATGGCCATTTCGACCGCCTGCTGTTCAAGCCGGGCAGCGTGCTGACCCGCACCGGCACCTACTTCAAGGTCTACAGCCAGTTCCGTGGCGTCTGCTATCAGCGCCTGCACACGGCGCTACCCGCCCTGCAGGCGTTACCCGGCGCGCAGAGCGCGCTGCAGATTGCCGCCGACCCGGTTCCGCAACAGGTGCCCGGCTTCGACAGCCCAGGCCAGGCGCTGCGCGACGCCTGGCCTGCTGGCGAGCAGGCCGCCAGGGAGCGCCTGCAGCGCTTTGCCGATGAGTGGATCGAGGATTATCACGATAACCGCGACTTCCCCATTCGCCCCGGTACCAGCCAGCTCTCGGCCTACCTGGCCGCTGGCGTGCTGTCGCCGCGCCAGTGCCTGCATGCGGCGCTGAACGCCAACGCTGGCGAATTCGAAAGCGGCAGCCAGGGCGCGGTCACCTGGATCAACGAGCTGATCTGGCGTGAGTTCTACAGCCATATTCTGGTCGGCTACCCGCGCGTTTCCATGGGCCGTGCCTTCCGCCCGGAAACCGAAGCGCTGCCCTGGCGCAATGCCGGCAAGGATCTTCAAGCCTGGCAGGAAGGCCGCACCGGCATTCCGATCATCGACGCGGCCATGCGCCAGATGCTGGCCACCGGCTGGATGCACAACCGCCTGCGCATGGTGGTGGCCATGTACCTGACCAAGAATCTGTTGATCGACTGGCGCGAGGGCGAGCGCTTCTTCATGCGCCACCTGATCGACGGCGACCTGGCGGCCAACAACGGCGGCTGGCAGTGGAGCGCTTCGACCGGCACCGACTCGGTACCCTACTTCCGTATCTTCAACCCGATCAGCCAGTCGCAGCGCTTCGATCCGCAGGGCCGCTTCATTCGCCAATGGCTGCCCGAGCTGGCCGCGCTCGGCGATAAGGCGATCCACGACCCCCATGCCGGCAGCAAGGGGCAAGGGAGTCTGTTCGGCGCTGGCGTGAACTACCCGGCGCCGATCGTCGACCTGCGGGCCAGCCGCCAGCGGGCGCTGGAGGCGTTCAAGAATCTGCCGTCGGCCAGCCAACCGGCATGAGCACGCTCGGCGGTTACTGACCGGCGCCAGCAGCGGCGTCGGCCACGGCCTGGCCGAGTCCGGGCCGGGCGGGACATCTGCTGACACGCCGCTGGCTTGCATGCGCCTGCATGACCCAGGCAACATCGGCGGCTTTTCGCAGCCAGGCACCTGACCGGATCCTCTTGATGCCCAGACATTCGCTCAATGCTCTGCTGTTTTTCCTCGGCTGGCTCGCATGCCTGCTCGGCGGTGGCCAATGGCTGTGGACGGTCGCCCTGGTGCTGCTGGTGCACCTGATGCGCATCGGCAGCTGGCAGCGCGAGGGCAAGCTGCTGGTGAGCGCATTCCTGTTCGGCTGTGCCGTGGACAGCTTTCTGCTGCAGTTGGGTTTCTTCGACTTCGGTGAAGCGCGTCAGCTGATTCCACTGTGGCAGGCGCTTGTCTGGCTGCTGGTGGGCACCACCCTCTACCACTGCCTGGCCTGGACGGCCAAACCCTGGTGGCGCGCCAGCCTTGTCGGCGCCTGCTTCGCCCTGCTCTCCTACGGCGCCAGCACCTGGCTCGGCCTGGTGCGCCTGCCCCATGGCGAGGCTGCCACACTGGCGCTGGTGGCGCTGATCTGGGCCAGCGTGCTGCCGCTGCTGCACGGCTTCGCCCGGCTCTACGCCGCCCGCCCGATGTAAGGTTTGCTTGGCGCCGCCGAGCCTGGCGTAGACTAGGCCAATGAGCGATACCCAACGAATTCCCCACACCCAGATCCACGAACAGGTCAGTTGCAGCACCTGCGCGGCTTGTTGCTGCCAGCTGGAAGTCATGCTGATCACCGATACCGGCGTGCCCGAGCGCTTCATCGACAATGACGAATGGGGCGGCGAAGTGATGCGCCGCCTCGACGACGGCTGGTGCGCCGCGCTGGATCGCGACAGCATGCGCTGCACCATCTATGAAGTACGCCCATTGATCTGCCGCGAGTTCGAAATGGGCGCGCCGGAATGTCTGGAAGAGCGCCGCGGTATCAACACTATCTATCGCTGAAGGCGTTATACATACGCAAGAACATGCAGAAAAATATGCATAAAAAAACCGGACAGAAGTCCGGTTTTTTGTTGCCGCCGCGAACTTAGAAGTTCAGGCGATAGTGCAGCGAATACGCCTCGACGCCATCGTTGGGGCTCTTGATGCCGGCGTTGGAGTAATGGATCGCGCGAATACCCACTTCATGGCCACCGGCGAAACGCAGGCCGGCACCGATGCGGTCTTCGAACTGGAACGACGAACCCAGGTCATTGGATTCCAACTTGGTGTTGGAAAATGCCGCCACCCCGATACCTGCTTCCAGGTAGGGTTTGACGTTTTGCCCGGCGAACTCGTAAACGAATACCGGGGCGAAGGAAACACTGTGATTGGTCGAGGTGTCATCACCCTGCCAATAGGTGTAACCGGCATCCCAGTAACCGCCCAGATGGCCGACACTGCTTTCGAACCAACGGCTGTTGAAATCGAACTGGGCACCCAGTCGATAAACCATGGTGGAGTCGCCAGACTGACCCACGGAAAAGGTCAAACCCGTTGCCTGAGCGGCTGTAACCGATCCAAGAGACAACGCAACTGCAGCGGCCAAGCCAACCAGCTTCTTCATTGGAGCATCCTTGTATATAGGGACTTTTTAGTTTTTAAGTGCGGCGCGGTGAAAACTACAGTTACAGACTTTAGCCAAGTTCCGTTGGTTCTAAAAATATTTAATGGCTCATTGCCCAGGCACCAACGGCTCTACTGGCGCGGCACTGCCCCACAGGTTCGGCAGCACCCGCTGCATGGCCAGCGGCTCGCCGCTGCACCAGAAGCGATCGGCGCCGCGCGGCCCGGCTGACAGCAGTTCGCGGCTGGCCAGCAACCGCTGCAGTTGCCGGGCGACCGCCGCGCCGGTGTCGATCAGGCTGATCGACGGATCCAGCCACCGTTCGAGCAGAGGCCTCAGAAAGGGATAGTGGGTGCAGCCGAGAATCAGCGTGTCGCAGCCTTCGGCCAGCAATGGCTCGACATAACCGCGCAACAGCGCGTGCAGCGCCGGGTCGTGCAGGTCCCCTGCTTCGATCAACTCGACCAGCCCAGGACAGGGTTGGGTAACCACCCGCACATCGCTGGCGAACTGGTCGAGCAGCGCGGCGAAGCGCGCGCTTTTCAGGGTGCCGGTGGTGGCCAGCACGCCGACCACGCCGGAGCGGGTCGCTGCTGCCGCCGGCTTTACCGCTGGCTCCATGGCGACAATGGGCAACTGCGGGTAGAGCGTGCGCAATTCGCCCACCCCGGCGACCGTAGCCGTGTTGCACGCCAGCACCAGCGCCTTGGCGCCTTGAGCCAGGAGAAAGGCGGCGATCAGCCGACAGCGCTCACGGATGTATTCGGGGCTCTTTTCGCCGTAGGGCACATGGCCGCTGTCAGCCACATACAGCAGCGTTTCATCGGGCAGCAGCGCGCGGATCTCGCGCAAGACCGTAAGGCCGCCGACGCCGGAATCGAACACTCCGATCGGCGCGTCAGCCATGGACAGGGTTTCCGCACACGGTGCAGCCGGGATCGCGCTTGACCCGCAGCTCGCGGAAGCGCGAACCGAAGGCATCGATGAGCAGCAACCGCCCCACCAGCGGCTCACCAAAGCCGGCCAGCAGCTTCAATGCCTCCAGCGCCTGCAGGCTGCCGACCAGGCCGACCAGCGGCCCGGCCACACCGGCTTCGCTGCAGGTCAGCTCGGCTTCACTGCCATGGCCGTACAGGCAGTGGTAACAGGGGCTGTCCGCGCGGCGCGGGTCGAACACCGACAGCTGCCCTTCCAGGCGGATCGCCGCACCACTGACCAGCGGCCGCCGCGCGGCAACGCAGGCGGCATTGACGGCTTCGCGGGTGGAGAAGTTGTCGGAGCAGTCGAGCACCAGATCGACCGCCGCCACGGCCGCTGCCAGGGAGTCGGCATCCAGCGTCTGACGATGGGCGCGCAGGACGATCTCCGGGTTGAGCGCGGCCAGTCGCGCCAGCGCCGAGTCGACCTTGCTCTGGCCGATGCTCGCGCTGTCGTGGGCGATCTGCCGTTGCAGGTTGCTGAGATCGACGCTATCGAAATCCGCCAGGTGCAGTTCACCCACGCCGGCCGCCCCCAGGTACAGGGCCGCCGGCGAACCGAGGCCGCCGAGGCCGACGATCAGCACGCGGCTGCCCTTGAGGCGCAGCTGCCCTTGTATATCGATCTGCGAAAGCAGAATCTGCCGGCTGTAGCGCAGCAGTTCCTCATCACTCAAGTGTTCATTCATGTGGCCATCGCCCCAGGCTGATGCGCTCATGATCGGCGAGATCACGGCGGCTGTGAACCTCGACGAAGCCGCGCTGGCTCAACAAGTCACGCACCGCTTGGGCCTGATCGAAACCATGTTCGAGCAGCAACCAGCCAGGGGCCGCCAGATACGCCGGCGCCTGGTCGATGATCAGGCGGATATCGTCGAGCCCATCGACCCCTGATACCAGGGCGCTGCTCGGTTCGAAACGTACATCGCCCTCGCCCAGGTGATGGTCGTCACTGGCGATATAGGGCGGATTGCTGACGATCAGCCCATAGCGCTCGCCACCCAGGGCCGCGAACCAGTGGCTCGAGCGGAACGCGGCATTGGCCAGGCTCAGTCGCGCACGGTTGCCCTCGGCCAGCGCCACGGCTTCATCGACCCGGTCGACACCGGTGACCTGCCAGGCCGGCCGTTCGCTGGCCAGCGCCAGCGCAATGGCGCCCGTTCCGGTACCTAGATCCAGCACCCTGGCCGGGCCACCGGGCAGCAGCGCCAGCGAGGTTTCCACCAGCAGCTCGGTATCCGGGCGGGGGATCAGGGTATGGGGCGCGACGTCCAGGTCCAGGCTCCAGAAGCCCTGACGACCGAGAATGTAGGCCACCGGTTCGCCTTCGCGGCGGCGCGCCAGTGCCGCTTCGAAACGCGCGACTGCCTCGGCTTCGACTTCGCGGTCTGCCCAGGTACGCAGGTAGCTGCGCGGCTTGCCCAGGGCAGCGGCCAGCAACAGCTCGACGTCGACACGAGGGCTCGGCGAGTCGGGCAACTGGGCGGTGGCGAGCAGAAATTCGATGGTGGCCATATTGATCTTCTCAGGTGGGTCGGGCACGTAGCCGGCGCCTTGTCGATCCACCGTGCGCGCTGGGGACGGATGCACGAGGCGTCATCCGTCCGCAATGCTGTTTAATCGCCCAGTGCCGCCAGCTGATCGGCCTGGTATTCGGCGAGCAGCGGTTCGATCACCGCATCGACGCCACCGGCGATCACCTCGCCCAGGGAATACAGGGTCAGGTTGATGCGGTGGTCGGTCACCCGCCCTTGCGGGAAGTTGTAGGTGCGGATGCGCTCGGAGCGATCACCGGAGCCGACCAGCAGCTTGCGGGTATCGGAAATTTCCTTGTGGGCCGCCGCATCCTGCTGGTCCTTGAGCTTGGCTGCCAGCCAGGCCATGGCCTTGGCGCGGTTCTTGTGCTGGGAGCGCTCTTCCTGGCACTCGACCACGGTGCCGGTGGGGATATGGGTGATACGGATCGCCGAGTCGGTAGTGTTGACGTGCTGACCACCAGCCCCCGAGGAGCGGTAGGTATCGACACGCAGGTCCGCCGGGTTGATCTCGATGGCCATTTGCTCGTCGGGCTCGGCCAGCACGGCAACGGTACAAGCGGAAGTATGGATGCGCCCCTGGGACTCGGTTTCCGGCACGCGCTGCACGCGGTGCGCACCGGACTCGAACTTGAGCTTGCCGAATACGTTGTCGCCCTCGACCCGGGCAATCACTTCCTTGAAACCGCCATGCTCGCCTTCGTTGGCCGACAGCACCTCGACGCGCCAACCCTGCCGCTCGGCATAGCGCGAGTACATGCGAAACAGGTCGCCGGCGAAGATCGCCGCCTCGTCTCCGCCGGTACCGGCGCGCACTTCGAGGAACACGTTACGGCCGTCGTTGGGGTCCTTGGGCAGCAGCATGCGCTGCAGGCTGTCTTCCAGCTCGAGCAGGCGGGCGCGCGCCGTAGCGACTTCTTCCTCGGCCATTTCGCGCAGGTCCGGGTCGCTGTCCTTGAGCAGCGCCAGGGCGCCGTCGAGGTCGGCCTGCACCTTGCGGAATTCGCGAAACGCCATGATCACCGGCTCGATCTCGGCGTATTCCTTGGAATAGGCACGGAACTGGGTCTGGTTGGAGATCACCTCGGCATCGCCAAGCAACGCCGTGACCTCTTCGAAGCGGTCGTGCAGCACATCGAGTTTGTTGATCAGCGAAGCTTTCATTGCATGCCTTTAGTGGACGACGCGCCTTCGTCGAGGGCGAACAGTTCCTGGGCCACGCCCAGCGCATCGACGCGCCCGGTGGCGGAAAATTTCTTCAGCTGCACGCTGGGCGCATGCAGCAGCTTGTTGGTCAGGCCACGGGCCAGCTGGGCCAGCACCTCTTCGGCGGCAGCGCCATTGGCGAGCATGCGCTGGGCGCGGGCCAGCTCATCGTCGCGCAGCCGTTCGGCCTGCTGGCGGTAGGCCCTGAGCACGTCCACCGCGGCCAGCTCACGCAGACGCGCCATGAAGTCCTCGGTGCCGGCGGCCACCAGTTCCTCGGCGGCCTGGGCCGCGCCCTGGCGGCTCTTGAGGTTCTCGGCGATGACTTCATGCAGATCGTCGACGGTATACAGGTAGACGTCATCCAGCTCGCCGACCTGGGGCTCGATGTCCCGCGGCACGGCGATGTCGACCATGAAGATCGGCTTGTGCTTGCGCTGCTTGAGGGCGCTTTCCACGGCGCCCTTACCGAGGATCGGCAGCTGGCTGGCGGTGGAGCTGATGACGATATCGCTGTGCACCAGCTCCTGGGGAATGTCGGAGAGCAGCACGGCGTGGGCGCCGAACTGCTCGGCCAGGCTGCTGGCGCGCTCCAGGGTGCGGTTGGCGACCACGATGCGCTTGATGCCCTGGTCATGCAGGTGACGGGCCACCAGGCTGATGGTCTCGCCGGCGCCGATCAGCAGCGCCTGGCTGCGGTGCAGGTCGGCGAAGATCTGCTTGGCCAGGCTGACCGCGGCAAAGGCCACCGACACCGGGTTCTCGCCGATGGCGGTATCGGTACGCACGGTCTTGGCGGTGCTGAAGGTGGCCTGGAACAGACGCCCGAGCAGCGGACCGAGGGTGCCGGCCTCACGGGCCACGGCAAAGGCGGACTTCATCTGGCCGAGAATCTGCGGCTCGCCGAGCACCATGGAATCCAGCCCGGAGGCCACCCGCATCATGTGACGAACGGCCGCATCGTCTTCATGTATATAAGCGCAGGCGCGCAGCTCTTCGACGCTTACATGGTGGTAATCGGCCAGCCAGCCGAGCACCGCTTCGACGCCCGGGCCGTCCTGTTCGAGGTACAGTTCGCTGCGGTTGCAGGTCGACAGGATCGCCGCTTCGCGGCTCGGCGTATCGCGGCAGAGCAGCTGCAACGCCTCCACGAGCTGCTCGGGAGTAAAAGCCACGCGCTCGCGAACATCCACCGAAGCGGTCTTGTGGTTGATACCGAGGGCGATAAAGGCCATGCACGTCGCTGACAGGGGGTTGGAAGCCGGCAATTGTCCTACGTCGGCCCGTGCAGGACAACCATTGCACCATGCATGGCGTCGATAGCCATGGCCGATGAGCGGCAATGGGAAGCGCTTTACCGGCACCACAAGGGTGCGCCTGGATTGGATGCAACCCGCTCGGGCTTCGGCAGTCCAACCCCACATCGCCAGGACACAGGGGCTGCCCCATGGGCTTGCCCAACGGCTTGTGTCATGATGGCCAAAACCGCAGGTTAGTCGCATTTCCTCTTATGAATAGACCCATCGCGTTGCTCACCGCCCTGGCCTTGCTGGGTGGTTGTCAGACTTTTGCGCCGTCCGCACCGGATGGCAACGTTCCCGTGGAGGAACCGGGTACCGAGGCGACTGCCAAGGCACCGGAAAACTACGGCTCGTTCAGCCAGGAAACCCTGCTGGCGCTGCTGACCGCCGAACTGGCCGGGCAGCGCAACCGCTTCGACATTGCCCTGAGCAACTACGTGCAACAGGCCAATGCAACCCAGGATGCCGGCGTCGCCGAGCGCGGCTTCCGCATCGCCGAGTACCTGGGCGCCGAACAGGAAGCCCTGGACACCGCCCTGGTGTGGGCCAAGAACGCCCCCGATGACGTCGACGCGCAGCGCGCCGCCGCCGTGCAGCTGGCCCGTGCCGGGCGCTACGACGAAGCCATGAGCTACATGGAGCGTGTGCGCCAGCGCCAGGGCAACACCCATTTCGACTTCCTCGCGCTATCCGCCGCGGAAACCGACCCGGACACCCGTGCCGGCCTGTTGCAGAGCTTCGACCGCCTGCTCGGCAAGTACCCGAACGACGGTCAGCTGCTGTTCGGCAAGGCGCTGCTGCTGCAGCAGGATGGCCGCGCCGAGGAAGCCTTGGAGCTGCTCGAAACCAGCGAAGCCAAACAGGACCAATCCGCCCCGCTGCTGCTGCGCGCACGCCTGCTGCAGAGCCTGGGCCGCGGCGAGGAAGCGCTGCCACTGCTCAAGAAGGGCATGGAACGCAACCCCGGCGACAAACGCCTGCGCCTGACCTATGCCCGTCAACTGGTCGAGCTGGGCCGCATGGATGAAGCCCGGGGCGAATTCTCCTCGCTGCTGCAGCAATTCCCCGAAGACGATGACCTGCGTTTCTCCCTGGCCCTGGTATGCCTGGAAGCCGAGGCCTGGCGCGAAGCGATCGTCTACCTGGAAGAACTGATCCAGCGCGACGCCCACGTCGACCCGGCGCAGTACAACCTCGGCCGTGCCCATGAGGCACTCGGCGAAGTGGACGACGCGCTGCTGGCCTACTCGCTGGTCGGCGGCGGCAGCGACTACCTGCCCGCCCAGGCGCGCATGACCGACCTGCTGGTCGCCAATGGCCGTGGCGCCGAAGCCTCCCGGCACCTGGCCGAAGCCCGCGACAGCGAACCGGAATATGCCCTGCAGCTGTACCTGATCGAAGCCGAGTCGCTGTCCAAGCAGAACAAGCCCGACCGGGCCTGGGACCTCATCCAGCAGGCCCTCAAGCAGTACCCGGGCGATATCAACCTGCTCTATACCCGCGCCATGCTGGCCGAGCCGCGCGGCGACCTCAAGCAGCTGGAGCGCGACCTGCGCCTGATCCTCGAGCGCGAGCCGGACAACGCCATGGCCCTCAACGCCCTGGGCTACACCCTGGTCGACCGCACCGACCGGCACAAGGAAGGCCTCGAACTGATCCAGCAGGCCCACGACCTCAACCCGGAAGACCCGGCCATTCTCGACAGTCTCGGCTGGGCCAACTACCGCCTCGGCAACCTGGCGGATGCGGAGAAGTGGCTGCGCCAGGCGTTCGAACGCTTCCCGGACCACGAGGTTGCCGCCCACCTGGGCGAAGCGCTGTGGGCCCAAGGCAAGCAGCGCGAAGCCCGGAAGATCTGGCGCGACGCCCTGAAAGAACAGCCCGAGAGTGAAATTCTGCGCAGCACCGTGCTGCGCCTGACCGGATCGGAGAAACCCTGATGTCGCTGCGCCCCCTTCTCGTACTCGCCCTGGTCACCCTGTTGGCCGGTTGTTCCGGCCTGTCCACCCGCGAGGCGGTGGAACAGGGCCTCGGTGACCCGGCTCGCTGGCAGGCGCACAAACAGCAGATCAGCACCCTCGATGGCTGGCAGATCAACGGCAAGGTCGGCATCCGCGCGCCGCGTGATTCGGGCAGCGGCACACTGTTCTGGCTGCAACGCCAGGATTACGCCGATATCCGCCTGTCCGGCCCCCTGGGCCGCGGCGCCGCGCGGCTGACCGGCCGCCCCGGCAAGGTCGAGCTGGAAGTGGCCAACCAGGGTCGCTATCAGGCCGAGTCCCCGGAGGAGCTGCTGCAGCAGCAACTGGGCCTCAACCTGCCGGTCTCCCACCTGCTGTGGTGGATCCGCGGCCTGCCAGCGCCGGACAGCAGGAGCCGCATCACCCTGGACGCCGACAGCCGTCTGGCGCAGCTGAGCCAGGATGGCTGGGAAGTCAGCTACACCCGCTACGCCGAGCAGGATGGCTACTGGCTGCCCGAGCGCCTGCGCCTGGAAGGCCACGATATCCAGGTGACCCTGGTGATCAAGGACTGGCAGCCGCGCCACCTCGGCCAGTAATCCCTTCCAGACCGCCAAGCGCGATGCCTTCCCGCATCGCGCGACTTTCATGCACTCCGTTCGCCCTAGCCTGCGGTTGAGCGCAGCGACACCCAGGAGCATCATCCCGGGCGCCGCCGCCCTCGACCCGGGCTACGGGCTGCGCTAGCCTGCGCGACTCTCTTATCCCCTCTTGCATACCATTGCCGCCATGACCCCAGACGCCATCCCCGCCGAAGCCGAGCTGATCCTGCCGGCGCCGGCCAAGCTCAACCTGATGCTGCATATCCTCGGCCGCCGCGACGACGGTTATCACGAGCTGCAGACCCTGTTCCAGTTTCTCGATCATGGCGACGAGCTGGGCTTCAGGCGCCGTGAGGACGGCGTGATCCGCCTGCACAGCGAAATCGACGGCGTGCCCCACGACAGCAACCTGATCGTGCGCGCAGCGAAGCAATTGCAGCAGCAGAGCGGCACCGGGCTGGGAGCGGATATCTGGCTGCGCAAGCGCCTGCCCATGGGCGGCGGCATCGGTGGCGGCAGTTCCGATGCCGCGACCACCCTGCTCGGCCTCGATCACCTCTGGGGGCTGGGCTGCAGCGAAGACCGCCTGGCCGCTCTGGGCCTGAGCCTGGGCGCCGACGTGCCGGTATTCGTGCGCGGCCGCGCGGCATTCGCCGAAGGTGTCGGTGAGAAACTCACCCCGGTCGAGCTGCCGGAGCCCTGGTTTCTCGTCGCCGTGCCGCAAGTGCTTGTCAGTACAGCAGAAGTTTTCTCCGACCCTGAGTTGACACGCGATACGCCGCCCATTAAAGTTCGCAGCCTTCTTGAGGGGGGTGGTCGTAACGACTGCCAGCCGGTCGTCGAGAAGCGTTACTCTGCTGTTCGTAACGCGCTGATCTTGCTGAACAAATTTGTTCCGACAAGATTGACCGGCACTGGAGCTTGTGTGTTTGGGAGCTTCCCAAACCGGGACGATGCTGATAAAGTCGCCCGCCAACTTCCAGCCACACTGCCAAGTTTTGTTGCGCAGGGTGCCAACGTTTCGATGTTGCACCGCAAGCTGCAAGAACTGGCCAGGAAGTGAATGCGTAGCATCGGTTATACGTTACAGGGGCGTCGCCAAGCGGTAAGGCACCAGGTTTTGATCCTGGCATGCGTTGGTTCGAATCCAGCCGCCCCTGCCATAACCACCCAAGGGTGGCTCGTACTACCGAATTGAGCAGTATTGCGTCACACACGTTACAGGGGCGTCGCCAAGCGGTAAGGCACCAGGTTTTGATCCTGGCATGCGTTGGTTCGAATCCAGCCGCCCCTGCCATTTTTATACTCATCCAGGTTACCCTCAGCCGGCAGGTACTGCGCGTGTCCAAGATGATGGTCTTTACGGGGAACGCTAACCCCGATCTGGCGCGACGTATCGTTCGTCAGCTGCACATTCCCCTCGGTGATGCCTCGGTCGGAAAATTCTCCGACGGCGAAATCATGATCGAAATCAACGAGAACGTCCGCGGTAAAGACGTTTTCCTGATTCAGCCGACGTGCGCGCCAACCAATGACAACCTGATGGAACTGGTGGTGATGGCCGACGCCTTCCGCCGTTCCTCAGCGACTCGAATCACTGCAGTCATCCCCTACTTCGGCTATGCCCGCCAGGATCGCCGTCCGCGTTCCGCCCGCGTGGCAATCAGCGCCAAAGTAGTGGCCGACATGCTCACCGTGGTAGGTATCGACCGGGTTCTCACCGTCGACCTGCACGCGGATCAGATTCAAGGCTTCTTCGATATCCCGGTCGACAACATCTACGGCTCGCCCGTACTGGTCGATGACATCGAAGATCAGCGTTTCGACAATCTGATGATCGTCTCCCCGGACATCGGCGGCGTGGTGCGTGCGCGCGCCGTTGCCAAGAGCCTGGGCGTCGATCTGGCGATCATCGACAAGCGCCGTGAAAAAGCCAACCACTCCGAAGTGATGCACATCATCGGTGACGTGGAAGGCCGCACCTGCATCCTGGTCGACGACATGGTCGACACCGCCGGCACCCTGTGCCACGCGGCCAAGGCTCTGAAGGAACACGGCGCTGCCAAGGTATATGCCTATGCCACGCACCCGGTACTGTCGGGTCGTGCCATCGAGAACATCGAGAACTCGGTACTGGACGAACTGGTGGTGACCAACACCATCCCGCTGTCCGCCGCCGCGCAATCCTGTTCACGTATTCGCCAACTGGACATCGCGCCGGTTGTCGCTGAAGCGGTACGCCGCATCAGCAATGAAGAATCGATCAGTGCGATGTTCCGCTAACCCGGAACGCCCCTGACGAAACATGCCTGGCCACCTGGCCAGGCCTTTCACCGAACCGCCCCGCCGCTGGTCGCAAGCGTAACGGGCGGTTTGGTTATTCTGGAGAAGTGAAATGACTGCTGAATTTACCCTGAATGCCGAAGCGCGTTCCGACCTGGGGAAAGGTGCGAGCCGCCGCCTGCGTCGTAACGCCAGCCAAGTTCCTGCCGTTATCTACGGTGGCGAGAAGGCTCCCCTGTCCATCAGCCTGGTTGCCAAAGATCTGGCCAAGCTGCTGGAAAACGAAGCCGCGTTCAGCCACGTGCTGAACCTGACCGTCGACGGCAAGAAAGAAAACGTGCTGATCAAGGCCCTGCAGCGCCATCCGGCAAAAGGCTACGTTCTGCACGCTGACTTCATCCGCGTGGTTGCCGGCCAGAAACTGACCGCACACGTTCCGCTGCACTTCATCAACGAAGCTACCTCCGTTGGCGTCAAGCAGAAAGGCGGTGAAGTTCTGCACTCGCTGAACGAAGTTGAAGTCTCCTGCCTGCCGAAAGACCTGCCGGAGTTCATCGAAGTTGACTTCGCCAACATCGACCTGGACCAGACCGTTCACCTGTCCGACATCAAACTGCCGAAAGGCGTTGAGCTGGTTGCCCTGGCCCACGGTAGCGATCTGCCGGTTGCCAGCGTCCACCTGCCGCGCGTTCGTGTAGAAGACGCAGCTGAAGGCGAAGGCGAAAGCACCGCCGAGTAATTCCGGCTCGCGACGCCTGCTTCAAGAAAGGGCTCCTGTATGACTGCCGTACAACTGATCGTTGGCCTGGGTAACCCGGGCCCCGAATACGACCAGACCCGGCACAATGCAGGGGCCCTTTTCGTTGAGCGCCTGGCGGACAGCCAGCGCGCCAACCTCAGCGTTGATCGCAAGTATTTTGGCCTGGTGGGCAAGTTCAATCACCAAGGCCGCGAAGTGCGTCTGCTCATTCCCACCACCTTCATGAACCGCAGCGGCCAGTCCGTGGCGGCGTTGGCGAATTTCTTCAAGCTCAAACCCGAAGAGATCCTGGTGGCCCACGACGAACTCGACATGCCTCCCGGCGTCGCCAAACTCAAACAGGGTGGCGGGCACGGCGGGCATAACGGGCTGCGCGACATCATTGCCCAGCTCGGCAACCAGAACAATTTCCATCGCCTGCGGCTTGGCATCGGCCACCCCGGGCACGCCAGCCTGGTCTCCAACTTCGTGCTCGGCCGCGCACCGCGTGGTGAACAGGAACTGCTGGACACCAGCATCGGCTTCGCCCTCGACGTCCTCCCGGAGATACTCGCCGGTGACTGGACGGTAGCGATGCGCAAGCTGCACAGCCAGAAAGCCACTCTCTAATTACATCTACCGCCTTTGGCGCGAGGGATACACCATGGGATTCAATTGCGGCATCGTCGGCCTGCCCAACGTCGGCAAGTCCACCCTGTTCAATGCCCTCACCAAGTCCGGCATCGCTGCTGAGAACTTCCCGTTCTGCACCATCGAGCCGAACAGCGGCATCGTGCCCATGCCCGACCCGCGCCTCGACGCTCTGGCAGAAATCGTCAAACCCGAGCGGGTGATTCCCACCACCATGGAATTCGTCGATATCGCCGGCCTCGTCGCCGGCGCCTCGAAAGGCGAAGGCCTGGGCAACAAGTTCCTCGCCAACATTCGCGAGACCGACGCCATCGCCCACGTGGTGCGCTGCTTCGAAGACGAGAACGTCATTCACGTCGCCAACAGCGTCGACCCCAAGCGCGACATCGAGATCATCGACCTCGAACTGATCATGGCCGACCTCGACAGCTGCGAGAAGCAGCTGCAGCGCGTCGCCCGTACCGCCAAGGGTGGCGACAAGGAAGCCGTGGCGCAGAAGGCGCTGCTGGAAAAGCTCATCCCGCACTTCACCGAAGGCAAGCCGGCGCGCAGCCTGCTCAAGAACCTGGGTGACGACGAGAAGCGCCTGGCCAAGACCTTCCACCTGCTGACCACCAAGCCGGTGATGTACATCGCCAACGTGGCCGAAGAGGGCTTCGAGAACAACCCGCTGCTCGACGTGGTGCAAGCCATCGCCGACGAAGAAGGCGCCATCGTGGTGCCGGTGTGCAACAAGATCGAAGCCGAGATCGCCGAACTGGACGATCTGGAAGAGATGCAGATGTTCCTGGAAACCATGGGCATGACCGAGCCGGGCCTGAACCGCGTGATCCGCGCCGGTTACTCGCTGCTCAACCTGCAGACCTACTTCACCGCCGGCGTGAAGGAAGTGCGCGCCTGGACCGTCAAGGTCGGCGCCACCGCCCCGCAATCCGCGGCCGCGATCCACACCGACTTCGAGAAGGGCTTCATCCGCGCCGAAGTCATCGCCTATGACGACTTCATCCAGTACAAGGGCGAAGCCGGTGCCAAGGAAGCCGGCAAATGGCGCCTGGAAGGCAAGGAATACATCGTCAAGGATGGCGACGTGATGCACTTCCGCTTCAACGTCTAAGCCCACCCTGCGCGGCACCAGGCCCCTCCAGAGCATGCTCTCGAGGGGCTTTGCCTTTTTTGGGCCAGCGATAATCCAAACCTCTGCGCACGAGCCCCCTCTAATTCAAGGTGAAGCCAACCCCCTCGAGAGGGCGCCTGCCATGGATATGTTTTCCCACCGCTTGATGTTGCACTACCTCGCCAACCTGGGCGAAGCCTCTGGCGACTTTGGCACGCCGTCCCAACGCGAGTACCCCGCCGTACAGGTCGAACGGCTGCTCCTGACACGCAACGACTGGATGCCGAACAACAGCAACCACCCCGTCCTGCTCTACCGTCAGGCGCTCAAGGGCAAAGGCCTGCCTGACCCGGGCGGCACGCAGCAGCTGTTCAAGGCCCATGGCTGGCCGGCGCAGTGGGTAGACGGCATCTACGACTACCACCACTACCACAGCAACGCCCACGAGGTGCTGGGCGTCATCCAGGGGCACGCGCGGGTGATGCTGGGCGGGCCTAACGGCCAGGAGCTGGACGTGCAGGCGGGAGACGTGCTGGTACTACCGGCCGGCACCGGGCACTGCAACCTTGGCAGCAGCGATGACTTTCTGGTGGTAGGCGGCTATCCGCACGGCCAGGAACCGGATCTGTGCCGCACTGCACCAACCGACGACCAACGGCGCGCCATCGAGCAGACGCCCTACCCTTCGTTCGATCCCGTTCTCGGTTAACCAGCCAATTTCGCCCTGGCCCAGGGAGGCTTGCCTAGAAAAATAGCTAAGCGGTTGAAAGTCCGTAAATTTATTCTGCATCAGGGCTTGACACGCTACCGGTAGATACGGAAAATGCGCGCCACTCGGCTACGTAGCTCAGCTGGTTAGAGCATAGCATTCATAATGCTGGGGTCCGGGGTTCAAGTCCCTGCGTAGCCACCAAACAAAACAAGGGTTTACCGAAAGGTAAGCCCTTTTTTGTGCGCATTGGTTTTAAAGCACAGCGACTACCATATGCTCGTCACGAAATCAGAACTGTTCTGTCCGGGTGCAGCGGGCGGCGCATGGCGCGAAGCGACTTACAAACGCTTGGTGGCCTTGCCATAGACTTTGTTTAGCTCTCGCTTACCTACAGCGATCACAGTGACAACCAGACGGTTGTCGATCACCTCATAAACCAGGCGGTAACCAACGGTGCGAAGCTTGATCTTGTAGCAGTTGGGCATATCCCGAAGCTTGTCGGCCTCGACCCTGGGATTATCGAGGCGCTCCTTGAGTTTCTTGGCGAACTGCAACTGGATTGTATTGCCAAGCTTGCCCCACTCCCTGAGTGCCTGAGCGTTGAACTCCAGAGCGTACTTAGTCGGCTCCGCTGGCTTGCGCGATGAGGTCATCGATATCTACTCGCACGGTGGATTCACCACGCCGCTCACGCACGACTTCAGCCAGACGCAGATCATCGATCAGCTCCAGCATGGCTTGGTAGCGTGCAGGGGGCACGGCATAGAACGCTGGTTCATTCCGATTGAGGATCACGACCGTTTCACCGTTACCTTCGCGGATGGTGCCCATTGGGTCTTTTTTAAGGTCTGTCACCGACGCCGCAACATCAGCCAGCACCGCGTATGTCATTGCCATAGCCACCTGTTCTCTCTATCTCTAAATGCGCCTGAGCTCTCTGTACTGGCCAGCCACCGGGCCTAGTTAGGCCTATCTGGGCTTTCGTCTCTATGGGCCGAGCTATCTATGCAGGACTTGTCTTCATATGGGTGCGCGAACACGGGGTAAGCACCTCCACGATAACACGCTTAAAAGCACCTTTAGAAGCACCATGCAAGGTGCATATAAAAGCGCTTTCAACTCAAACGCTTAGGTTGAAAGGGTGTAATGGTTTGGCTTCGCCTCACCACTTCGTGCGGACATTTAGCGGGAAAACTAGCGGCACCACTGCGTTTCACACGGCACTGCCATCCATCTTCGTCCCTGGGCAGTTATGCAGGAAGAAGGTCGCCTCTTCGCAGGAGCGTATTTGCGAGCAATGGGTGCGGCCATCGCAGCGGTAAGTCGCAGCTGGCTGGGCAGCGGTGCCAGATAATCTCGTCGTGCCGTTGGCGGCGAACGTTGGGATAAAGCGCTCGAGGGAGAAGGCCGGCGCGGGTTGTTCGGAGATGGGATTGCTGAAAACTGCTCCATCGGAGCCGATATTGGTGATCAGCGGCTGGCGGATGGCTTGAGGTAGAAGTGCCAGAAGGCAAAGCCCAGGGCCGCTATCACGATCAGTTTCTCATCGCTGCACTTCATTGCGAGCGGCGGTCGTCGCCTGGTGGGTGCAGCATACCCTTGCTGTCCGGCTCCCGAATGCACCAACGGCCAGCCACATAAACGAAAAAGGCTTATCACCTGATAAGCCTTTCGTCGTAAATGCCTTGGAACTAGATCACCAGAAACCCCGCCACGATCAACCCTGCAACGGCCACCACGCCGAGGATAAGCAGTATCCGGCTGGTGCTGGGGGTTTCACGGTTTTCGATCAGTTGCTGGGCTTGCAGCTGCAGGTAGGGCGCCGTGCTGCTCAACTTGAGTGGGCGCTGTATTCGCAGGACGTTGCCAGCCTTGGGGCCAGGCTTGGCTCTGAAGTTGTCCCATGAGGCGTTGTGCCCCTGCTGTCGGCGGCCTTCGCGCCACCACTCTCGGTCTTCCGGTCCCATGTTGCGCCCTCCTGGCGGGTGTTGATCTGTCCACTTGATCAATCAGAGCTGTTTTGGCAGCTGCAAGTTCAGTGTACAGCCGTAACCCCTTTCGTGTAGCCCGAGGTGCCGCTTTTGTGCACCCCATCGGATCACCGGCAGCCCTGGCGCCCCTTGAGGCTCGGCGGCACAATCGGCTTTTCCCTGCGTACGAACATCAGCGTGAATGCCCTCTCCTTTCTGCCAGCCGGTTATCGGCGCCTTTGCGCATGGGGCTTCTGCGCCTGGCTGCTGGCGGGTTTGCTGAGCCTGCCCACGCAGGCAGAACCGCTGGCGCTGCGCGAGCATCACCGGTGGACCATGGCAGATGATGACGGCCCCAACCAGGTCGGCGCACTGGCGCAGACTGGCGACGGCTATCTGTGGCTGGGCAGCGACAGCGGCCTGCTGCGCTTCGATGGTTTCAACTTCACGGTTTACCAGACGGCCGACGGCCAACCGTTGGGCACGGTGGCCAGCCTGCTGGCGGTGGGCGATGGCCTGTGGGTCGGTCTGCGTGCGGGGGGCGCACGGCTGATTCAGGGGCAGACAGCGCGCAGTTTCCCCGCAGGTCAGGGGTTGCCAGGCGGCGCGCTTTACGGGCTGGCACGCGACCGCGACGGCGCCATCTGGGCAGCCGCCCATGAGGGGCTGGCGCGCTTCGACGGCCAGCGCTGGACGGCCATTGGCGCCGCCGAGGGCTTCGACTCCAGCAGCGCGCGGGCGGTATTCGTCGACCGCGACGGGACTGTCTGGGCCGCCGGCAGCCATCGCCTGTACCAGCGCGCTGCCGGCGCCCAGCGTTTTACCGAGGTCGACGGCGCGATCGACTGGGCCAGCCAGATCGCCCAGGCCGCCGACGGCTCGATCTGGATCGCCGAACGCTACGTCAATCGCCTGCACCGCGTGGTGCCCGGCCCCCTGCCGCGCCTGCAGACCCAGACGATGGATGCCCCGATCAACGGCCTGCTGTTCGACCATGCGGGTGGGCTGTGGACCAGCACGCCAGGCAACGGGCTACGCCGTTACCGCCATGCGCAGATGCCACTGGACCTGGCCAGCGCCGAGCGGGTGACCCGCCGCGAGGGGCTGAGCGCCGACTACCTGTGGCCGCTGCTGGAGGATCGCGATGGCAGCCTGTGGGCCGGCAGCAATGCCGGCCTCGACCGCTTTCGGCTGCGCGAGCTGAGCCCGGCGCCACTGCCGGCCGGCACGCTGAATGCGGCACTGGCCGTGGCCACCGACGGCGCACTCTGGGCAGCCAGCAACAACCGCGGGTTGATGCGCCTGGATGACGGCGAGCTGCAGCGCTGGCCGATCGCCGAACCGGTAACCGCCCTGCTCGCGGACCGTGCCGCGGGCGTCTGGGTCGGCGGGCTCCACGGCATCTGGCACGCTACGCCTGCGGGCGTCGAGCTGCAGGCCAGGCTGCCCGAGCAGGCCGGGCCCGATACCTCGGTGCGGGCCATGGCGCTGGCCGCCGACGGCAGCCTGTGGGTGTCGCTTAACGGCCTCGGGCTGTTCGTGTTGCGCGAACATCGCTGGCAAGCGCTAGCGGGCGTCAGCGAGTTGCACAGCCAGGTGATGCCGGTCAGTGCCAGCAGCGACGGGCAAGGTCGCCTGTGGTTCGGCTACCGCGACAACCTGCTGGTCAGCCGCCAGGGCGATGCGCTGCGCCGGTGGGGCGCGGCCGATGGGCTGCGCATCGGCCATGTCACCGCGCAGCTCCATCGACAGGGGGAGTCCTGGTTCGGCGGCCAGCACGGCCTGGCGCGTTTCGATGGCGAACGTTTCCAGACGCTGGCGCTGCCGGCCAACGGCCAGTTCGACAACATCTATGCGCTGCTGCCCGGCCATGATGGCGACCTGTGGGCGCATGGCAAGGGCGGCATCTTGCAGTTGCCGGCCGCAGAGGTGGCCCGGGCCCTGGCCGAGCCGGGTTACCGCCTGCGCTATCGTTCGGTGAGCCTGGACGGCAGCCTGGCCAATGACCCCTATCGCGTGCTGCCGCTGCCCACCGGCGTGGTCGGTGCCGATGGCCGGCTGTGGTTTTCCACCAGTGCCGGCGTCAGCCTGCTCGACCCCGCTCGCCAGCCTGCAGCCACGCCGTTGCCGGCAGTGGTCATCGACAAGGTCCTGGTCGATGGCGCTAGCGAGCCGCTATCCGCCGCGCTGCAGTTGCCAGCGGACAGCCGGCGCATCGTCATCGACTACACGGCGTTGCACCTGCATGCCCCGCAAAGCCTGTCGTTCCGTTATCGCTTGCAGGGCTACGACCGCGACTGGAACGAAGCCGGGCGCCAGCGGCGGGCCACCTACACCGGCTTGCCGGCTGGCGATTACCGCTTTGAGGTGCAGGTGTTCGACCAGGGAGGTGGCCAGCCGGCCGCCCCGACAATGCTGGCGTTCAGCGTGGCGCCGGCGTTCTACCTTCGCCCGCTGTTCTACCTGCCGCTGGCCGCCGCCCTGCTGCTCGGCCTAGGCTGGCTGCATCGCCGCGTGGTGCGTCGCGACCGCCAGCGCCTGCAGCTGCAGCTACAAGCCCAGCAGGGCGAACGCGAACGGATTGCCCGCGAGCTGCACGACACCCTGCTGCAAAGCCTGCAGGGGCTGATGCTGCGTTTCCAGGCGGCCGCCGACACCCTGGCAGCCGACCACCCCGCGCGCACGCGCCTGGAGCGTGCCCTGGATCGCGCCGACGAGGTCATGCATGAAGGCCGCGAGCGGGTGCAGCAGCTGCGCCAGCCAGCTGCCAGCGGCCTGGGGCTCGCGGCCGAACTGAGCCAGTTCGTGCAGGGCCTGGATGAACCCGGGCTCGACCTTGCCGTGCAGGTCAGCGGCGATGAGCGCAGCCTGCAGGCCCCCGTGCAGGACGCGGCCTACCGCATCGCCGTCGAAGCCGTCGGCAATGCCATGCGCCATGGCGCTGCGCAGCGGATCACCGTGACCCTGAGCTATGGTGCGCGGCGTTTGCGCTTACGCATCGAGGACGACGGCCAGGGCATTGCCCTGCCCTACGCCAGCGCCGCGGGCCGGCCGCAGCGCTGGGGCATTCGCGGCATGCACGAGCGCGCCGCGCAGATCGGCGCCAGCCTCGAAGTGCAACCGCTGACAGACGGTGGCACTCGCGTGGAACTGCAACTCGCCGCGGCGCTGTCCTATACCCGCCCTACCCGACAACCATGGCGCCGCTGGTTCGCGCGCCGCCGAGCGAGAGACGATGCATGAGCGCTATGCCCATCCGCCTGCTGGTGGTCGACGACCATCCCCTGTTGCGCGAAGGAATCGCCGCGGTCCTCGACGCCCACCCTGACATCCTGCTGGTCGGTGAGGCAGCCGATGGCGAACAGGCCGTGCAACGTTTCGCCGAGCTGCGCCCGGACGTGACGCTGATGGATCTGCAGATGCCCGGGCTCAACGGCACCGAGGCGATCCGCGCGATTCGTGCCCGCTTCGCCGATGCCTGCATCGCCGTGCTCACCACCTACAGTGGCGATGCCCGCGCCTTGCAGGCGGTGCAGGCCGGCGCCCGTGGCTACCTGCTCAAGAGCATGCTGCGCAAGGAACTGGTGACCGCCATCCAGAGCCTAGCAGCCGGCAAGCGCTATTTTCCGGAGCCGATTGCCAGCGAGCTGTGCAATGCCATTGCCGAGGACAGCCTCTCGCCGCGCGAAGTGCAGATCATCGAGCACGCGGCCCAGGGGCTGGGCAACGCCGACATCGCCGCCCGGTTGGCGATTCGCGAAGACACGGTCAAGGGCCATATGCGCAGCATCATGACCAAGCTCAAGGCGCGCAACCGTACTCATGCGGTGAGCATCGCCCTGCAGCGCGGCATCATCGACGGCTGGTCATGACGGCCTGCCTGCCAACCAAGGTTAAACCGGCACTTAACCTTAATTAACATTACGCAACTCGCCCGCCGCCCCCTGCTCTCCAACAATTGCTCCTGCCCCGCGACACGACGTCGCACAGCGCCGCAAGTCTGCCGCGCTGCCAGGCGCCAGTTGGGAAATCAGCATGAAGGCAGCACAGGATTCCGATCAGTCGTCGTACTCGGCGGGCAAGCTCGCCGCCTGGCAGGAGGCGATCGCCAAGCAACTGATGCTGGCCAACCTGGATGCCGGCATCTCGGTGGCCGAAGTGGCCGAGGCCTGTGCCCTGTCACGCAGCCACTTCACCCGCAAATTCAAGGAAAGCACCTGCCTGACACCTCACGTGTGGCTGCGCCAGCAACGGGTCGATAAGGCCATGGCGCTGCTGCGCCATTCGCCGCTGTCCCTGACGCAGATCGCCATGGAGTGCGGTTTCTTCGACCAGGCGCACTTCTGCCGGGTGTTCGCCAGAAGCCAGGGCATGAGCCCGCTGGCCTGGAAGCGCCAGCAGGCCGATCAGGCGCCAGAGCTGCAGCGGCTGGCGTGCTAAGGCCGTCGCGCTAGCCCAGCGCCGGGATATGCCACTCACCGGTGCGCGTGGCTTCGCGGGCCTTCTCCCGGGCGAAGGCGCGGGTGCATTCGAGCATGTGGTAATAGACCACGCCCGCATCGCGGCGCAGGCCGATCAGCGACAGCGAAACCAACCGGGTCATCGAGCCACAACGGGCGCTGTCGGTGATCGGCAAGCCGGCCAGCGCCTGCCTCACGTCTGCCACCGTGAAATACGCGTCGCAATGGGCCAGGCCCTGCAGGCAGCGGCGCTCCTGTTCGTTGAGCAGGTCGTAACTCCACTGCAGTGACGCCAGCAGGCTGGCATGCCGCGCCAGTGTGCTGCGTCGCCCGAGCAGGCTCAGGTAGCTGTGGTTGTCCAGCTGGGCGAGGATGCCCTCCAGACTCTGGGCGTCGAGTTGCGCAGCCGCCAGCTCGATGGCCAGGGGCAGGCCGTCCAGCCGCCGGCACAGCTCGACCAACCGCGACACGTCGCTTTCTAGCAGGCGGAAATCCGACTGGCGTGCCCGCGCCCGGCGCACGAACAGTTTTACCGCGGGATAGCGCAGGGCCGCGGCGAGGCGCAAATGGCTACCCAGCGGTGGGGATTCCAGCGGGGCCAGCGGCTGTACGTACTCCTCGGCGGTGCGCAGCGCCTCGCGGCTGGTGGCCAGGATGTGCAAACCGGGCGCGGCCTGCAGCAAGGCTTCGCTGAGCGCGGCGCAGGCATCGATCAGGTGCTCGCAGTTGTCCATCAGCACCAGCATGCGGCGGTTGGCCATGGCCTCCAGCAGATGGGCCTGGGCGTCGACGCCTGCGGGCACCGCGATGCCCATCTCCGAGGCCAGGGTGGTGGCCAGCTCTGCCGGCTCGCTGAGCGCTGCCAGGTCGGCGAAGCGCACGCCATCGGCGAAATGCCCCAACTGCTGCTGGGCGACACGTAGCGCCACGGTGGTCTTGCCCACCCCACCGGGACCGACCAGGGTGATGTGTCGGCGCGTCTGCAAACGCCGCGTGAGGTCTTCGATCAGCCGGTCACGGCCCTCGATGCGCACCGACCGGCCGGGCAACGTCGGCAACGCTCCGGACGGCGTCGTGCCCTGCTCGTCGGCCCGGCGGACCAGCTCGACATGGGCGACGAAACTGTAGCCGCGCTGGCGCACGTTGGTGATGTAATCCCGCGACTGTGGGCACACGCCCAGCACCCGGCGCAGCGCCGAAATATGCACGCGCAGGTTGATCTCTTCGACGAAGGTCTTCGGCCACACCCGGGAGATGATCGCCTCCTTGCTGACGATCTTGCCGGCGCTTTCCACCAGTACCAGCAGGATGTCCAGGGCCCGGGCACCGATGGTCAGCGGCCGACCGCCATCGAGGAGCAGACGGCGCTGCGGATGCAGTTCGAAGCGGCCGAAACGCAGGACGGTATCACCAGCAGTGGGCTCGAGATCGCGCATGGTCTGTTCAGCATCCCGCCATGCCGGACTTACACCCCAATGGGTCTCGGCTGCTCGGCGCTCTGCCGCTCTCCTTGTTCTGATAAGAGAATCATTCTCTACCGTTCGTCTGCCCCGCGACATCGCCACGGGGGTAGCAATCCGGCCATAGCGGTGCGCAACACGGACAGCCGACAAGCCGCTCTAGCCCGGGCATCATGGCCATCTGCCAGGCAATCAGCCGAACTGGTGCCGGTACTGTGCCGGCGTCAGCCCCAGGCGCTTGTCGAACATCTGCCGCATATGTCGGGTGCTGCCGAAGCCGCTGCGAAAGGCCACGGTCTTGAGCGGCAGGTCGGTGCTTTCCAGCAGTGAGCGGGCATGATCGACCCGAGCGGCGAGTACGAACTCCATGGGCGTCATCTGCAGCTCGCGGGTGAACACGCGGGCGAAGTTGCGCACGCTCATCGCCGCCAGCTCGGCCAGTTGCTCCACCGTGAACGGCTCCTGGATGTTTTCCAGCACGTGCTGCTGCACCCGCTCCAGCGGCGTGGCGCCCTGCCCGGTCGGCGGCAGCAAGGGGCTGAACTGGGCCTGGCCACCCTGGCGCTTGATCACCACCAGCAGCACCTTGGCGACATCCAGGGCGAGCTTCTTGCCGTGGTCGTCGGCGAGGATCGACAGCGCCAGATCGATGCCCGCCGTCACCCCGCCGGAGCTGAGCAGCTTGCCATCCTTGGTGAACAGCTGGTCGGTTTCCAGCCGGGCCTTGGGAAAACGCTTGGCCAGGCGGTCCAGGTAATGCCAGTGGGTGGTCACCCGGTGGCCGTCGAGCAGCCCCGCTTCGCCGAGGATGAAGGCGCCGGTACACACCGCGCCATAGCGGCGCGAGGCCTGCGCCGCGTCGCGCAGCCAGTCGTGCAGCTGGGGATGGCGGTCGTTGTAGGCGCCAGGGCCACCGGGCACCAGCAGGGTGTCGTAGGCCACCGGCGCGTCGATGGCCAGTTGGTCCGCCTGCATGACGATGCCGTTGGAGGCACGCACGCCGAGCGAGTCGGCGCCCAGGGTGACGATGTGGTAGTGATCGCTCTCGGGCAGGTAACGGTTGGCGACCGAAAACACTTCGATGGGGCCGGCCACGTCGAGCATCAGGACGTCGGGGAACAACAGGATCGCGACGGTTTTCGTCGTCATGCAGAATCTCGAAGCACGCTAGTACAGAAGCCGCCGCCCTGGCACGCCGGGCAGCTGTCAGTTTCATAGACCGTAGCGTCGATTATCTCGGCATGACAGCGGGCAGGACAGCCCCACAAGGAGTAGGTGTCAGCAACACGAAAGTGTTGCCGGCAGCTGGGTTGCAAGCATAGCGCAGGCTCACGCGGCCATGAACTTCAATATCTGCTCGCGCAGCCAGCGCTCGGCCGGGTCCTGATCCTGGGCAGCGCGCCAGACCATGGTCAGCTGCGCCGGCACGATCTCGAAGGGCGGCGCTTCCATCACAAGGCCGCCGCCCTGTACCAACGCCTCGGCGGCGTAGTCGGGAATGGTGGCGATCATGTCGGAGTTGCGCAGCAACGCGCCAAGCCCGTTGAAGTGCGGCACCGCGAGGGCGATCTTGCGGCTGCGCTCCAGGCGCGCCAGGTCCTGGTCGATGTTGCCGCACAGGTCGCCGGACATCGACACCAGCGCGTGGGGTCGCGTGCAGTAATCGTCCAGGGTCAATGGCGGCGTGCCGTCGGCGGCGCGGATCACCATGGCGCGGATATCGCGCAGGCTGCGGCACTTGGCGTTGGCCGGCAGCTGGGTGGTGTAGCTGATGCCGATGGACACCTCGCCAGTGGCGAGCAGGCCGGGCAGCAGCAGGAAATTGGCGTTGCGCACCACCAGCACGCATTCGGGCGCCTGTTGGCGCAGGTGGGCGAGCAACTGGGGCAGCAGGCCGCACTCGACATCGTCGGACATGCCGATGCGAAACACCGAGGTGCTGCTGCTCGGGTCGAAATCGCGCACTTCGCTGATCGCCTGGGAGATGCCGTCCAGGGCGGCAGGCAGGCGGCGGAAGATTTCCAGCGCGCGGGGCGTGGGCTCCATCTCGCGGCCATTGCGTACCAGCAGGGGGTCGTGGAAGTAGTCGCGCAAGCGGGTCAGCGAGGCGCTGATCGCCGGCTGGCCGAGATAGAGCTTTTCCGCCGTGCGCGTGAGGTTGCGCTCATGCATCAGGCTTTCGAACACGACCAGCAGGTGCAGGTCGACTTTACGAAGATCGGTACGGTTCACCAGGAGGCTCCGAAAAAATGGCCGCAGCCGAGCCCCGTGCGGGCGGCGCACGCGCCGCCCGCACGGGGCTCGAAGCGTGCCGCTTACTTGCCGGAAGTCAGCGCCGCATAGCTGGTCATCAGGTTGCGGTAGTCCGGGATGTGATCCGAGCAGATCTTCGCCAGGCCTTCCACGTCGTTGCGCCAGTCGCGGTGCAGCTCACAGGCCACGGCGAACCAGTTCATCAGCTGCGCGCCGGCGGCGGTCATGCGCTGCCAGGCCGAATCACGGCTGATCTGGTTGAAGGTGCCGGAAGCGTCGGTGACCACGAACACATCGAAGCCTTCTTCGATGGCCGCCAGGGCCGGGAACGCCACGCAGACTTCGGTCACCACGCCGGCGATGATCAGCTGCTTCTTGCCGGTGGCCTTGATCGCCTTGACGAAGTCTTCGTTGTCCCAGGCGTTGATCTGGCCTGGGCGGGCGATGTACGGCGCGTCCGGGAACATCTCCTTCAGCTCGGGGACCAGCGGGCCGTTGGGGCCGGTTTCGAAGCTGGTGGTGAGGATGGTCGGCAGGTTGAAGAACTTGGCGATGTCGGCCAGGGCCAGCACGTTGTTCTTGAACTTGTCCGGGTCGATGTCACGTACCAGCGACAGCAGGCCGGCCTGGTGGTCGACCAGCAGAACGGCGGCATTGTCTTTGTCCAGGCAGTTGTAGGCAATGGTCATGGTGTAACTCCTGTGGTTGCATGAGGGGTGTTTGAAGGGGGTAGTGGGCCACGCGGTGCCGGCACGCCGAGCAGGTGGCGGATGCGTACGGCCACGCCGTCGCGCTGGTATTGCCGGGCGTTGGCTTCGATGCGTTGCTCGGCCACGGTGACGCGGCCGTGGTGGCGCAGGTGTTCGAGCCAGGAGGCGTCGAAGAAGAATTCCTGCCACAGGTTGGGGTTCTCGCTGTCCTGCAGCAGGCCCCAGGACAGCGCACCGTTGCGCCGGCGCATGGCCCGTACGGCAAGCATGGCGTGGCTGAACGCCTCGGCGTGTTCCCGGGGGATGTCGTATTCGAGGGTGACCATCACCGGGCCGCGCTCGCGGTCCAGGTCGGCATCGAGCACCGGCGCCGGCCAGTGCACGGAAGGCGCCAGGTCTTCGGCATCGGTGACCGGTAAACGGAAGCGCCAGGACAGCAGCACGCCGAGCAGCAGCAACGCCCCGCCACCGGCCAGCGCCACGCTCAGCGAGTACGCACTGGCCAGCGAACCCCAGACGATGCCGCCCATGGCGCTGCAACCGAAGAACACCAGGATGTACACCGCCAGGGCGCGGGCGCGCACCCAGCTCGGCACCGAGGTTTGCGCGGCGACCTGCAGGCTCGACAGTACGGCGATCCAGGCGGCGCCGCTGACCAGCATCACCGGAATCAGCAGGGTGAAGTCACGGATAAAGGCCAGGCCGAACAGCACCGCGGCATAGGCGACGCTGGCGCCGGCGACGATCAGGTCGCTGCGCAGGCGCTCGCGCAGCTTGGGCAGGAACATCGCCCCGGCGATGGCACCGGCGCCCACGCAGCCGAGCAGGATGCCGAAGTCCGCCGCCGTGCCGTTCAGTTCGCGGCGCACCAACAGCGGCAGCAGCGACATACCGGCACTGGCGCCGACGAAGAATGCGAAGGTGCGCGCCAGCACCGCCTGCAGCGGTTTGGCACTGCGCGCATAACGCACGCCAAGGCGCACCGCGCCGAACAGCCGCTCGGCCGGCAGGATGCTTACCGTGGGCGTGCGCTTCCAGGCATACAGCGCGGCGATCACCGCGAAGAACGACACGGCATTGAGGGCGAAGGTCAGCCAGGGGCCGCTGAGGCTGACCAGCACGCCGGCGATGGCCGGGCCGATGGCACGTGCCACGTTCATGCCCAGGCTGGACAGTGCCACGGCGGCGGGCAATTCGGCCTTGCCGACCAGCTCAGGGGTCAGCGCCGACCAGGCCGGCATCATCAAGGCGGTACCGATGCCCATGGCCAGGGTCAACAGCAGCAACAGCGGCACGTTCATCAAACCGAGCAGGGTCAGGCCGGCAAGCAGCACCGCCACGGTAGCCATCCACAGTTGCACGGTAAGCAGGTAGCGGCGTTTGTCGACGATATCGGCCAGGGCGCCAGCGGGCAGCGCCAGAAAGAACATCGGCAATGCCGCGGCCACCTGCACCATGGCCACGGCGAGCGGGCTGGCCGACAGCGAGGTCATCAACCAGCCGGCGCCGACCTCGTGCATCCAGGTGCCGATGTTCGAGGCGATGCTGGCCAGCCATAGCCAGCGGAACACCGAGGTGCGCAGCGGGCTCCAGGGGCCGGCGGTGGTTTGTTGAGTGACGCTGGTCATGGGCAATCTCATAAAAAAGGTCGATGTCGATAAAAAATGGGCACGGCCGTGCCCGAGGCGGCGGAGAGACGCCGAGTTAAAAATGTGTGTGTTATCTGTGGGAGCGTGCCGGGACGCCTAGACCATGCGCGCGAATCGCGGGCATGGCCCGCTCCCACAAGGAGCTAGGCAGCGCTAGAACGCAAAGCACGAACACCCGAAGGCGCCCCAGAAGCCGGCGTAGTCGCTGACCGGCACCTTGCTCTGCCGCGCCCGCTCATGGCTGTGGGCGTGTACCGAGCAGGCGCCTATGCACTGGTGCACGGCGGCCTGCAGTGGCGCAGCGGGCTTCCAGTGGCCCGGCACCTTGGCCACCGGTGACCAGTCCGGCAGTACCGGCAGCGGCGGGTTGCCGTGCTTGTCGAACTCCTCGGCGCCGTAGACCACCTTGCCGCCGACCACGGTGAGCACCGACTCGAGGTACTTGATGGCTTCCTCGGACACGCTGAAGTAATCCTGGGAAAGCACTGCCACGTCGGCCAGTTGCCCGACCTTGATCTGGCCCTTCTTGCCCTGCTCGTTGGAGAACCAGGCACTGCCCTGGGTGAACAGCTGCAGCGCGACCGCGCGGGACAGGCCTTCGGGATACAGCGCGGTACCGCCCACGGTCTTGCCGCTGACCAGCCAGTACAGCGAGGTCCAGGGGTTGTAGCTGGCCACCCGGGTGGCGTCGGTGCCGGCGCCGACCGGCACCCCTTCGGCGAGCATGCGTTTGATCGGCGGGGTACTTTCCGCCGCCTGCTTGCCGTAGCGGTCGACGAAGTATTCACCCTGGAACGCCATGCGGTGCTGGATGGCGATACCACCGCCCAGCGCCCTGACCCGCTCGATGTTCTTCGGGGTGATGGTTTCGGCGTGGTCGAAGAACCACGGCAGGCCGTTGAACGGGATATCGCGGTTGACCTTCTCGAACACGTCGAGCATGCGCGAGATGGATTCGTCGTAGGTGGCGTGCAGGCGGAACGGCCAGCGGTGCTCGACCAGATGGCGCACTACCGGCTCGAGGTCGGCCTCCATGTTCGGCGGCAGGTCCGGGCGCGGCTCGAGGAAGTCCTCGAAGTCGGCGGCGGAGAACGCCAACATCTCGCCGGCGCCGTTGTGGCGCAGGTAGTCGGTGCCCTGGCCGTAGGTGACGGTCTTGGTCCACTGCTGGAAGTCGGCCAGCTCTTCCTGGGGTTTCTGGGTGAACAGGTTGTAGGCGATGCGCACGGTGAGCTGGTCGTTGTCGGCCAGTTGCTGGATCACCTGGTAGTCATCCGGGTAGTTCTGGTAACCGCCGCCAGCATCGATGGCGCTGGTCAGGCCCAGACGATTGAGCTCGCGCATGAACTGGCGGGTCGAATTGACCTGGTAGTCGAGCGGCAGCTTCGGCCCTTTGGAAAGGGTCGAGTAGAGGATCATCGCGTTGGGACGAGCGATCAGCATGCCGGTGGGTTCGCCGTTGCTGTCACGCTGGATCTCGCCGCCGGGCGGGTTCGGTGTGTTCTTGTCATAGCCAACCACGCGCAGCGCAGCACGGTTGAGCAAGGCGCGGTCGTACAGGTGCAGCAGGAACACCGGGGTGTCTGGCGCCGCCTGGTTGATCTCGGCCAGGGTCGGCATACGCTTTTCGGCGAACTGGAATTCGTTCCAGCCGCCGACCACCCGTACCCACTGCGGCGTCGGCGTACGGTCGGCCTGGTCCTTGAGCATGCGCAGGGCATCGGCCAGCGACGGCACGCCTTCCCAGCGCAGTTCGAGGTTGTAGTTCAGGCCGCCACGAATCAGGTGCAGGTGGGAGTCGTTGAGGCCGGGGATGGCGGTACGCTTGTTGAGGTCGATGACCTTTGTGGCCGCGCCCTTGGTGGCCATGGCTTCGGCGTCACTGCCGACGGCGATGAAGCGGCCGTCCTTGATCGCCACGGCAGTGGCCTGGGGCCGCTCGGGGTCGACGGTGTGGAATTTGCCGTTGAGCAGGATCAGGTCGGCGTCGTTCATGTTGGCTCCGAATGCATAGCCGGCACCGCCGGCGAAAGGTAAGGCAGACCACAGCGCGCCAGCCGCGCCAAGCAGGCCACCGGCGGCAACGACCTGGCGGCGTTTAGGGTCTTGGGGATCATTGCTCATGGCTGGGCGCTCCGGTAATCAGCGGGACACGAAGGCCAGCAGGTCTTCGTTCAGACGCTGCTGATGGGTCACGGCGAAGCCATGGGGCGCGCCTTCGTAAACCTTCAGCTCGGCACCCTTGATCATCTGCGCGGCCAGCTTGCCGGTGGTTTCGAACGGCACGATGGCGTCGGCATCGCCGTGGATCACCAGGGTCGGCACGTCGACCTTGGCCATGTCGGCGCGGAAATCGGTTTCCGAGAACGCGGTCACGCAGTCGACCGTGCCCTTGAGCGAAGCCAGCAAGGCGATGTTGAGGGTCTGGGTGAGCACGCCGTCGGAGATCTTGTGGCCCTTGTCGATGCCATAGAACGGTGCTGCGAAATCACTGATGAACTGCGCACGGTCCTTGAGCAGGCCGTCCTTGATGCCGGCGAATACCGAGGCGTCGACGCCCTCGGGGAAGTCCGCTGCCTTGCCGAAGATCGGCGTGACCGCCCCAAGCAGCGCCAGCTTGGCGACCCGCGCGGTGCCGTGGCGACCGATGTAGCGGCTGACGTCGCCGCCGCCCATGGAGAAGCCCACCAGGGTTACCTCGTGCAGGTCGAGGTGCTCGATCAGGTCGGCGATGTCGTCGGCGAAGGTGTCGTAGTCATAGCCCGTCCACGGCTGGCTGGAGCGCCCGAAGCCACGGCGGTCGAAGGCGATGGTGCGATAGCCGCGGCTGCTCAGGTACTGCATCTGGTATTCCCACATGTCGGCGTCCAGCGGCCAGCCATGGCTGAACAGCACGGGCTTGCCGCTGCCCCAGTCCTTGAAATAGATCTCGGTGCCGTCGCGGCTGGTGAAAGTGCTCATGGACGCGTCCTCTCGGGTTATGGAGTCGAAGAAAAAATCAGCGGGCGCTCAGCCAGCCTGCACAGCAACGGGTGACCACCGGCATGATCCAGAACACCACCGGCACGACGATGCACAGGGTGATCAGCAGGTTGCTCGGCACCACGCCGGCAAGCGCCGGGTACTGCTGGAACAGCGGTTGCCACAACAGCGGGATGAGCATGGTCAGCGGGCAGATGACTAGGTAGGTGAGCACCGCCTGCTTCCACTTCGGCGGTTGTGGCGCCTGGGCATGTTCGGGGGTGAACCAGAATTCGTGATCGCGGCTGACCTGGATCTGGTCGCCGCCTTCGAGCAGCGGCAGCACCTCGTCGATCAGCAGGCGCCGGCGATCCGAGGCGATCCACTCGTCGAGCTGCCAGCCTTCGGCAAACCGCAGCACCGTGGTGAAGGCATCGCCCTGCCCGTCCGCGCGGATCACATTGACGCCCAGGTGGCCACTCTGCTGTTCAGCGGCGGCCAGGGCGCGCTTGAGCCAGGCCTGGTAGGCGGGCAGGTAGCCGGGGCGCACCTTGTGCTGGATGACCAGGGTCACCACGTTGCTCGGCTCAATGGTTGGCATATCGAAGGGACGTCCCTGGCGGCGAAATCGACCCGCAAGTCCATGGCCTGCGGCGTGACGATCGGCAAGCCTTTGGCTGTACCCGACCGTGCAGCCACTATGCCGCTGCGTCAGGCAGCTTTATTGGACGTATGTGCTCAATGGTCGCAGCCGCCCTGCGCGGCGGCTGCAAGACGGTCGGCTCAGTTGAGCAGCAGCTCGACCAGCAGGAACAAGCCGGCGATGCCGCACAGCAGCACGCCCAGCCAGAAGAACGAGGCGCCGCGTTGCACTGGCGTGTCGATCACCGCGCGCTTGGGGAACGCCGGGTCGTAGCGCACCGGCACCGCATCCCCTTTGCGGTAATGGCGCCAGCTGCTCATGCTGCTTTCGTGCATGTGCAGGTTGCCTTCTGCGTCGCGCCATTCGAAGCGCGGGTAGCGGCTCGGCGTGCTCAGCCCCCACTCACTTGCGATGATGCGCCCTTGCGCGCACAGCCAGTTGCGGCTGACGCGACGCCGGGAAAGGCCGATGCCCATGAGTACGGCGCCAACACAGCCGAACGCCAGGGCAAGAAAAACGGGAACAGGCATGACTCACTCTAATCGGGTACTTGAATAGATAGTGGCGCCCCGCCGCCCGAAGGTTCATGGAAAAAACCTGCCGTTCGGCGGCGTGTGCAACGGCATGTGCAACGGCGTGTGCAGCGGCATGCGCAGCGGCGTGCCCGCAAAGGCCGTTGGCAACGGGGTATAAGAAGACGCCAGGCCGGTTGGCTGGTGAAAATTTAGGTTGAGTGTTCCGCAACCTGTCTCTGTCCATATAGGGACACGGATCAAGGAGAGTCACATGAAAACCACGCCCACCCTCAGCATCTTGTTTGGCGCCCTGCTGGCCAGCGGCCTGGCCCACGCCGCCGACCCGGCACAGCAGGAACCCGCCCGTGAGGTCTATCAGGATCAGGTGCTCAAGCAGCAGCCCGATCAGGAAGACCCGGAAGCCAAGGATCCGATGCACATCGGCCACCTCAAGGAAGGCACGCCTGCGCCGCACAAATACTGGCGTGACGATTACGCGATCAAGGACCTGAAAAAGCACAACCTGCCGGAGCCCGAAGACAAGGAGCACGAGCATTGGGTGAAGATCGGTACCGACTATGTGTTGCTCAACAATAACACCGGCACCATTCAACGCATCATCAAGGGCAAGTAATCGCTCTGGCACGCTGACCGACACGTAAATAAAGCTCAACGGGGCCGCGCAAGTGGCTATCATTCACCCAGGTTCCGCCATGCTTCGTGTCGGTTTCTCTTTCTTCTAGGGATGGATGATGAAGGCTTCAGTCAGCAAACCCAAAAGCCCGCGAAGCGAGTTCGCGCGCAGCGCCGTTGCCGTCGCCGTAGGTGCCGCACTGGCTTATGGGGGTGCCCAGCTGTTTGCCCGGCTGAATCCGCTGCAGCCACAAGCAGCACCGACCACCATCAAGATCGAGCCGGCCACGTTGCCCAAGGTCACGCCCGTCGAGCCTGTGGCGCCGGGCGAAGACCCTTGGTGGCGCGGTGACGCCGAGTTCTGGCAGGAACAGGCTCGGCTGAACAGCGCCGCGGTGGCGCCCCAATACCGTGAGCTGCAGTTCGCCTGGTCCGAGCGCATGGCGGCACTCGCCAAACAGCGCGCCCAGCAGGATGGCAGCAAGCGCGACCCGGCCACCCTGCAGGCCAAGGACGCACAAACCACCGAACTGCATATCCAGCCACGTACCAAGCCATAGCCTCGGCTGCCGGGCCGCGCCCGCCTACGTTCATCGCCACCGTGCCAGTTGCAGGGAACGCTTGCCATGCCACAGGCTCAAAACCCTGCCTCAGCCTCGCGCCTTTGCACGCCGATGCGAGCATAATGCCGCCCCCAAGCAGCCCGCCCCGATAGTTACCGGGCTGCCCTATCGTTGGAGCCCCTGATGGAATTCATTCACCTGGTTATCGATTTCATTCTGCATATCGACCAGCACCTGGCGGCCCTGACCGCCCAATACGGCACCTGGATCTACGCGATCCTGTTCCTGATCGTATTCTGCGAAACCGGCCTGGTGGTCACCCCGTTCCTGCCGGGCGACTCCTTGCTGTTCGTGGCTGGCGCCATTGCCGTGCATGGCACCATGAACGTGCATCTGCTGGTGTTGCTGCTGATCAGCGCGGCGATACTGGGCGACGCCCTGAACTACACCATCGGCCGTTTCATGGGCCAGCGGCTGTTCCGCAACCCGGACTCGAAGATCTTTCGCCGCAGCCACCTGGAGATTACCCAGCAGTTCTATGCCCGCCACGGCGGCAAGACCATCATCCTCGCCCGTTTCGTACCGATCGTGCGCACCTTCGCGCCCTTCGTCGCCGGCATGGGCCACATGAACTACGCGCACTTCGCCGCCTACAACGTGGTCGGTGCGATTCTCTGGGTCACCCTGTTCACCTACGGGGGTTACTTCTTCGGCAACCTGCCGGCGGTGCAGAGCAACCTGCACTACCTGATCGTCGGCATCATCGTGGTGTCGATCCTGCCCGGCCTGATCCAGCTGATTCGTCACAGGATGAACCGCTCGGTGCGCGTGCAGACGCCGCAGTAAGCCGTTGCCAGAAACGAAAAAGCCCCGCGATTGCGGGGCTTTTTCATGGGCGCTGGCAGCCGCTCAGGACTGCGGCGCGGTCGCGCTGGCCGGTGCGGTGCGAGTGCGCTCGTTCCAACCACCACCGAGCGCCTTGTACAGGTTGATCTCGCTGGTGAGCTGCGACAGGCGTACGCCGATCAGCTGTTGCTCGGCGCTGAACAGCTGGCGCTGGGCATCGAGCAGGGTCAGGTAGCTGTCCACCCCGGTGCGGAAACGGCGGTCGGCCAGGTCGTAGTAGTTCTCGGAGGTTTCCACCAGGCTGCGCTGGGCCTGCAGTTGCTCCTCGAAAGTACCGCGAGCCGCCAGGCCATCGGAGACTTCCTGGAAGGCGGTCTGCACCGCTTTCTCGTAGTTCGCCACCTGGATGTTCTTCTGGATCTCGGCATAGTCGAGGTTGGCGCGCAGGCGCCCGGCCGTGAAGATCGGCAGGTTGATCTGCGGCTGGAACAGCCAGGTACCCGAGCCACCGTCGAACAGGCCCGACAGCTGACGGCTGGCAGTGCCGGCATTGGCGGTCAGGCTGATGCTCGGGAAGAACGCCGCACGTGCTGCGCCGATGCTGGCGTTGGCGGCGAGCAGTTCACGCTCGGCCTGCAGCACGTCGGGGCGGCGTTGCAGCAGGTCGGACGGCAGGCCCGCCGGCACCTCGGCCAGCAATTGCTTGTCCAGCCCTTCGCCCTGGGGCAGGTCGGCCGGCACCGGGCCGCCGAGCAGCACGCCCAGGGCGTTGCGATCCTGGGCGACCTGGCGGGTGTACTGCGCCAGGTTGGCCTGGGCGGTCTGCACCGAGGTACGCGCCTGGCTCAGGGACAGGGCATCGGTCACGCCGACGTCGAAGCTGCGCTGGGTCAGTTCCAGGCTGCGCTGGAAGGTACCCAGGGTCTCGCGGGTCAATTTCAGCAAGGCTTCGTCGGCCTGCAGCGTCAGGTAGGCATTGGCCACGCTGGCGATCAGGCTGATCTGCGTGCTGCGCTGCGCCTCTTCGGTGGCGAAGTACTGCTGCAGGGTCTGCTCGTTGAGGCTGCGCAGACGCCCGAAGAAGTCCACTTCCCAGGCATTCACACCAACCGTGGCGCTGTACTGGCCACCGACCGTGGAACGCCCGGTCTGCGACAGGTCGGCAGGCGTGCGCTGGCGGGTACCGCTGCCATCGGCCGAGACGTTGGGGAACAGCTCGGAGCGCTGGATGCGGTACTGGGCCTGGTAGGCCTCGACGTTCAACGCCGCCACGCGCAGGTCGCGGTTGTTGTTCAGCGCGGTTTCCACCAGGCGCTGCAGCGCCGGGTCACGCAGGAACTCGCGCCAGCCGAGGTCGGCCGCGGCGACCGAGCCCTGCACGGCGCTGCCCTGGTAGGCCTGGCCCTGGGGCCAGGCAGTGTCGACGGGCGCGTTGGGGCGCTGGTAGTCGGGGATCATGGTGCAGCCGCCGAGCACGATGCTCGCCACGGCTAGAGACAACAGGGACTGCCTCACTGGACGGCCTCCTCATCGTTGAGTTGTTTGGCGCTCTTGTCCTTGAACATCGAGCTGACCACCACGTAGAACAGCGGAATCCAGAAGATCGCCAGCACCGCCGCGGTAAGCATACCGCCGATCACGCCGGTACCGATGGCATGTTTGCTGCCGGCGCCCGCGCCGCTGGAAATGGCCAGCGGAACCACGCCGAGGATGAACGCCAGGGAGGTCATGATGATCGGCCGCAGCCGCATGCGGCACGCTTCGACCGCCGCCTCGAGATGGCTCATGCCCTGCTCGTGCAGCGACTTGGCGAACTCGACGATAAGGATCGCGTTACGCGCCGACAAGCCGATGGTGGTGATCAGGCCCACCTGGAAGAACACGTCGTTGGACAACCCGCGGCCCAGGGTGAATAGCAGTGCGCCGAGAATACCCAGCGGCACCACCAAAATCACCGAGAACGGAATCGACCAGCTCTCGTACAGGGCCGCCAGACAGAGGAACACCACCAGCAGCGACAGGGCATAGAGGGCCAGGGTCTGCGAGCCCGCCAGGCGTTCTTCATAGGACTGGCCGGTCCAGTCGAAGCCGACGCCCTGGGGCAACTCGGCAGCGATGCGCTCGACCTCGGCCATGGCCTCACCCGAACTGTGCCCGGGCGCCGGCGCACCGAGAATCTCGATGGCGCTCACGCCGTTATAGCGCGACAGCTTGGGCGAACCATAGGTCCACTCGCCGGTGGCGAAGGCGCTGAACGGGACCATTTGCCCCTGGTCGTTGCGCACGTGCCACTTGCTCAGGTCTTCGGGGTTCATGCGCGCGTCGCTCTGCCCCTGCAGGTACACCTTCTTGACCCGACCGCGGTCGATGAAGTCGTTGACGTAGCTCCCCCCCCAACCGATCTGCAGCGTGCTGTTGACGTCCGCCAGCGACACACCCAGGGTGCGCACCTTCTCGTCGTCGATCAGCAGCTTGTACTGCGGCTCGTCGAGCAGGCCGTTGGCCCGCACGCTGCTGAGCACCGGGCTCTGGTTGGCCAGTTTGAGGAACTTGTCACGGGCTTCGTTCAGGGTGGCCTGGCCGACGCCGGCACGGTCCTGCAGGAACAGGTTGAAGCCGGTGGCGTTACCCAGCTCCATGACTGCCGGCGGGGCGAAAGCGAACACCATGGCATCGCGGAACTCGCCGCCGAAGAAACGGCCCTGGGCGCGTTGCGCCAGTTCGGCCACGCTGGTGCCGGCAGCGGTACGCTCGGACCACGGTTTGAGCATGATGAACGCCATGCCCGAGCTCTGGCCACGGCCGGCGAAGTTGAAGCCGGTCACGGTGAACACCGAGTTGACCACGTCCTTCTCGTCTTCGAGCAGGTACTTGCGCATGTCGTCGACGACCGCCTGGGTACGCTCGGCGCTGGAGCCGGACGGCGTCTGCACCTGGGCGAACAGGACGCCCTGGTCTTCCTCGGGCAAGAACGCCGATGGAATCAGGGTAAACAGCCAGCCAGCGACGGCGACGATGACCGCATACAGGATCAGGAACGGCGCCTTGCGCTTGACCACCCCACGCACGCCGCGCTCGTAGCTATTCACGCTGCGTTCGAAGGTGCGGTTGAACCAGCCGAAGAAGCCGCCCTTCTCGTGGTGATCGCCCTTGGCGATGGGCTTGAGCAGGGTGGCGCACAAGGCCGGGGTGAAGATCAGCGCGAGGATCACCGAGAGCACCATGGCCGAGACGATGGTGATCGAGAATTGCCGGTAGATCACCCCCACCGAGCCGCCGAAGAAGGCCATCGGCAAGAGTACCGCCGACAGCACCACGCCGATACCGACCAGTGCGCCCTGGATCTGCCCCATGGATTTGCGTGTGGCCTCGAGGGGCGAAAGCCCCTCCTCGCGCATCACCCGCTCGACGTTTTCCACCACCACGATGGCGTCGTCCACCAGCAGGCCGATGGCCAGGATCATGGCGAACATGGTCAGGGTGTTGATGCTGTAGCCGAACACCGCCAGCACCCCGAAGGTGCCGAGCAGTACCACCGGCACGGCCAGGGTGGGGATCAGCGTGGCGCGGAAGTTCTGCAGGAACAGGTACATGACCAGGAAGACCAGCACGAAGGCTTCGACGAGGGTCATGACCACACCGTGAATCGACTCCTGCACCACGGGCGTGGAGTCGTAAGGCATGACCACTTCCATGCCCGCCGGGAAGAACGGCTTGAGTTCATCGATGGTGGCGCGGATCGCCTTGGCGGTATCCAGCGCATTGGCACCGGTGGCCAACTTGATCGCCAGGCCGGATGCCGGGTTGCCGTTGAACTGCGCGCGGATGTTGTAGTTCTCGCCGCCCAGCTCGACCTTGGCGACATCACCGAGGCGTACCTGGGAACCGTCACGATTGACCTTTAGCAGGATGTTGCGGAACTGCTCGGGGGTCTGCAGGCGGGTCTTGCCGATGATGGTGGCGTTGAGCTGCTGGCCGGGGCCGGCAGGCAGGCCGCCGAACTGACCGGAGGAAATCTGCACGTTCTGCGCCTGCACGGCGCTGCGCACATCCACCGGCGTCAGCTGGAAGTTGTTGAGCTTGGCCGGGTCGAGCCAGATACGCATGGCGTACTGGGCACCGAACACCTGGAAGTCACCGACGCCCGGGGTCCGGGAAATCGGGTCCTGCATGTTGGCGACGATGTAGTTGGACAGATCCTGGTTGGTCATGCTGCCGTCGGTGGACACCACGCCGATCACCAGGAGGAAGTTCTTCACCGCCTTGGTGACGCGCAGGCCCTGCTGCTGCACTTCCTGAGGTAGCAGTGGGGTGGCCAGCTGCAGTTTGTTCTGCACCTGCACCTGGGCGATGTCCGGATTGGTGCCCTGGTTGAAGGTGACGGTGATTTCCATGCTGCCGTCGGAGTTGCTCGCCGAGCTGATGTAGCGCAGCCCGTCGATACCATTCATCTGCTGCTCGATCACCTGCACCACGGTGTCCTGCACGGTCTGTGCGGAGGCACCCGGGTAATTGACCTGGATGCTCACCGCGGGCGCGGCGATGCTCGGGTACTGGTTGACCGGCAGCTTGAGGATGGACAGGCCACCGGCCAGCATGATCACCAAGGCGATCACCCAGGCGAAAATCGGCCTGTCGATGAAGAAATTCGACATCGTGTAATCGCTCCTTAGCGGCTTTCAGCCTGGTCGGTCGAAGCCTGCTTCGGCTCGGCCACGTTCTTCGCTTCGGTGGTTTTCACCTCGGCACCTGGCTGCACGAACTGCAGGCCCTCGGTGATCAGCTTGTCGCCGGGCTTCAAGCCATCGAGCACCAGCCAGCGGTTGCCGGCGGTACGCTCGGCCTTGAGCTGACGCAGCTCGACCTTGTTCTCGCCATTGACCACCAGCGCGGTCGGGTCACCCTTGGCGTTGCGCGTCACGCCTTGCTGCGGCGCGAGAATCGCTTCCTTGTTCACACCGGCGGGCAGGCGGGCATGTACGAACATGCCGGGCAGCAGGGTGTGATCCGGGTTGGGGAACACGGCGCGCAAGGTCACCGAACCGGTGCCCTCGTCGACCGACACTTCCGAGAACTCCAGGGTGCCTTCGTGCTGGTAGGTGCTGCCATCTTCCAGGCGCAGCTGCACCTTGGCGGCGGTGTCGCCAACCTTCTGCAACTGGCCGCTGTCCAGTTCGCGGCGCAGGCGCAACAGGTCCTTGGTCGGCTGGGTGACGTCGACATAGATCGGGTCGAGCTGCTGGATGGTCGCCATGGCGTTGGTCTGGCCGTTGCTGACCAGCGCCCCCTCGGTGACCGCCGAACGGCCGACACGACCGGCGATGGGCGCCAGCACCTTGGTGTAACGCACATTGATGCGCGCCTGCTCCAGCGCGGCTTCGGCCTGCAGGCGAGCGGCCAGGGCTTCGTCGTACGCCTGGCGGCTTACCGCCTGATCGGCGACCAGATCCTTGTAGCGCTCGGCCAGGGACTTGGCCGACGCCAACGTGGCCTGGGCGCTCTTGGCTGCAGCCTCATAGACGGATGCGTCGATCTGATACAGCTGCTGGCCGACCTTCACCTCGGAGCCTTCCTTGAACAGGCGCTTCTGGATGATGCCGTCGACCTGCGGGCGCACTTCGGCAATGCGGTAGGCGGCAGTTCTGCCCGGCAGCTCGGTGGTCAGCGTGTACGGCTCTGCCTGCAGCGTGACGATGCCGACAGTCGGCGCCTGACGCGGTGGCGGAGCAGCCTCGTCGCGGCAACCGGCGAGCGTCAGCGTAGCCAGAGCGATAGCGGAAACCATAGCGGCGAAGGCTGGCTTCTTCTGCATCTGATAGGACCTCATGTCTAAGTAATTCGGACCGCAGGGGGCGATACCTGGCAGATAGCCGAGGTGGATAGTGGGAAATAGAGCGCAAATATACTTACATCCGAGAATGTTTGTAAACGCATCTTTTTGTGTGACACTGCGAGCCTGTGTGTGACCCCATGCCGGGGTTTTCATCCATTTTTACGTTGCGGAATCGCTGCCGATGGCAAGACGCACCAAAGAGGAAGCCGAAGGAACCCGTGTGCAGATCCTCGATGCTGCCGAACGGGTGTTCTATGCCAAGGGCGTATCCGGCACCTCGCTGGCCGATATCGCGGCCGCTGCCGGCGTCACTCGCGGCGCCATCTACTGGCACTTCCAGAACAAGGTCGACGTGTTCCAGGCCATGCTCGACCGGCGCCTGCTGCCCCAGGAAGAGCTGGCCCGCGCCTGTGAAAGCGAGGACGAACCTGACCCGCTGGGCAACATGCGTCAACTGCTGGTGCAGCTGCTGCTGCGCATGCACGCCGACAGCGAATGCCGGCGTGTCGGAGAAATCCTGCAGTACAAATGCGAGTACAACGCCGAACTCGGTGACCTGCGCCAGCAGATGCAGGTGTTCCAGCAAGAATGCGACCAGCGCATTGCCAGAACATTACGTAATGCCGTCAACCGTGGGCAATTGCCCGCCGACCTAGACTGCCAGCGCGCCGCCATCTGCCTGCATGCCTATATGGATGGCCTGCAGGCGCACTGGCTGCTCAACACCGATGCCTACGACCTCGCTGCCCACGCCCATGCCATGGTCGATGCGCTGCTCGACATGCTGGTGCACAGCAAGGCCTTGCGCACCGCCTGAGTGCACACCGGCGAGTAAGACCTTGCGCCTATGGCTCGCTGGCCAGCGCCATGCTTAGATCCGCAGCACGCCTTACAGGGCGACTCGATGGCAGCCGCTGCAAATCGAACCCATCGCCGCCAGACCTGCGCTAGAGGATGGCCATGCCCGCACGTACCCTGCTGCTCACCGCCGTCGCCATGCTGGCGTTCGCCGGCAACTCGCTGCTCTGCCGCATGGCCCTGAAAACTACCGAGATCGACCCTGCCACCTTCACCAGCCTGCGGCTGCTCAGTGGCGCCTTGATGCTGACCCTGCTGCTGCACCTGCGCCATGGCCGGGCCGCGATGGCAGGGAGCTGGCGTGGTGCGACGGCGTTGTTCATCTATGCCGCGGCGTTTTCCTTCGCCTACGGGAGCCTTGCTGCAGGGGTTGGCGCCTTGCTGCTGTTCGGCGCGGTGCAGATCAGCATGCTGCTCTGGGGCTGGCGCCAGGGCGAGTGGCCGGGGCCGATGAGCCTGGCCGGACTGCTGCTGGCCTTCGCCGGCCTGCTGATGTTGTTGCTCCCCGGCGCCAGCGCGCCCGCCCTGGGCGGCTCGCTGCTGATGCTGCTAGCCGGCGTGGCCTGGGGTGCCTCCTCGTTACTGGGCCGTACCAGCAGCGATGCATTGGCGGCGACTACCGGCAACTTCATGCGCAGCCTTCCCATGGCCGCACTGCTCAGCCTGGTGCTGGTGCAGACCGCCAGCTGGGACATGAACGGCGTGTTCTACGCGCTGGCATCCGGCGCCTTGGCCTCCGGGCTCGGCTACGCCATCTGGTACATGGCCATCGTCGACCTGAAAGCCATCCAGGCTGCCACCGTGCAGCTGAGCGTGCCGATCATCACCGCGCTGGCCGGTGGGCTGCTTCTGGACGAGGCGCTGAGCCTGCGCCTGACCCTGAGTTCGCTGGCGGTGCTGGGGGGCATCGCCCTGGTACTGACCGCCAGGCAGCGCGCGACGGCTTGAGCCGATCCCCCTCACCCGCGGTCACAACTGCACGATGAACGACGCCGGAGAACTGCCATGCGCCCGACACTGCACCACCTGTGTGCCCTGCTGCTGATCACCGCGCTGGCCGGCTGCGCCTCGTGGGCGCCGCGCGACCCGCTGCATATCGATCTGGTCGGCCTCGAGCCGCTGCCATCGCAAGGGCTGGAGATGCGCTTCGCGGTGAAGCTACGGGTACAGAACCCCAATGAAAGCGCCATCGACTTCAACGGCCTGTCGCTGGCACTGGATATCAATGGCCAACCGCTGGCACGGGGTGTGAGTGACCAGCGCGGCCAGGTGCCGCGCTTTGGCGAGACGGTGATCAGCGTGCCGGTGACCATCTCCGCCTACTCGGTACTGCGCCAGGCCTGGGGCGCCAGCAACCAGCAGCCGGGCCAGAGCCTGCCCTATCAGTTGCGCGGCAAACTCGCCGATGGCCTGTTCGGCACCCGCCGCTTCAGCGACAGCGGGCAGCTGACCTGGCCTGCACAGCAGCAGCCGGCTACCGTCAGGTAGGTTCGTTTTCCGGGAGTATCTGCTTGTCGCCTGGATCCTTGCCTTCACTGGCGAAGTGCTCGATCACTGCATTCAGCTCTGCGCCAAATAGCAGCACCGCGCAGGAAATGTACAGGTACAGCAGAAAGATGATGATGGCACCGATGCTGCCGTAGGTGGCGTTGTAGTTGGCGAAGTTCTGCGCGTAGTAGGCGAAACCCACAGACGCGGCGATCCACACCACCACGGCCAGCACGGAGCCCGGGGTAATGAAGCGAAAGCGCTGCTCGACATCCGGCGCCACGTAGTAGACCACTGCCACCACGATCATCAGCAGAAACACTGCTACCGGCAGGCGCAGCCAGGTCCATAGGGTGACCACCACCTGCTCGATGCCGATCTGGTGGGCCAGCCAGTTCATCACCTGCGGGCCGAGCACCATCAGGGCGGCAGCGGTGAGCAGGGCTGCGGCGATGCCGATGGTATAGAGCAACGACAGCGGAATGCGCTTCCAGGGTTTGCGCCCCTCCTTCACGCCGTAGGCCTTGTTCATCGCGTCCATGGTCGAACGCACGGCCGACGAGGCCGTCCACAATGCCACCACGATACCGATCGAGAACAGCCCGGCCTTTTGCGTCTGCAACTGATCGATCACCGGGTTGACCAGTTCCACGGTGGACCGGGGCAACAGCAGCTCGGCCTGCTGGCGCAACCAGTCGAAGAACGGCTGCATGTCCAGCAGGCTGATCACCGCCACCAGAAACAGCAGAAAGGGGAACAGCGAGAAGAACATCTGGAATGCCAGGGCCGCGGAATAGGTGGGCAGCTCGTCCTCGATGAAGTCGGTAACCGTTTTCTTCATCACCTGGAACAGGCTGACACCCGGCAACTGGGGAAAAAACATAGCGCCTCCACTGGCTATGACAGGCCACCTGCTGGTGGGCCGCAACTCATTGGCAAATGCAGCACCCGGCCTGAACCGAACCACTGCTTTCGTTTGGAGGCAGCGAAGCCGCCATGAGTTCGGGTTATCAGCACTCGCCCCGCACAAACGGCAATACTCCCGGCCCGCCTGGCCTCGGAGGCGACGCTAGACTGGCGGGCCGTTTCTGATGGAGGAGGCATCGATGCACAGGCACACACTCAACCCCGACTCGGTATTCGACACCCTGCAATACGGTTTCAGCCAGGCCGTGGTCAGCCAGGGAGGACGCCGTATCCACCTGTCCGGGCAAGTCGGCGTGGACGAGCACGAGCGGCTGGTCGGCGATGACCTGGCCAGCCAGACCCACGCAGCGCTGCACAACGTGCGGCGCATCCTCGAGGCAGCGGGTGGCACCCTGCAGCACGTGCTGATGCTGCGCATCTACATTGCGGCCCAGGCGCGTGACGAGCAGGCGCATATCGTCGATGCCCTGCGCAGCTTCTTTCCCGAACGGCCGCCGGCCACCTCCTGGGTGGTGGTCACCGGCTTGTCCGAGCCGCAGTGGCTGATCGAGATCGAGGCCGAGGCGTTGCTGCCGGACGCCTAACGCCGATCCCCGGCGGTGTGTAAAACCCTATATAATCTGCGGCCTTTTATCCACGGCCTCAGAAGGATACCCCGTGAGCACGCTGCCACCCTGCCCCGCCTGCAACTCCGAATACACCTACGAAGACGGCACTCAACTGGTGTGCCCGGAATGCGCCCATGAATGGTCGGCCACCGCCAGCGAGGCCCCCGGCGACGACGCCAAGGTGATCAAGGATTCGGTCGGCAACGTGCTGCAGGACGGCGACACCATCACCGTGATCAAGGACCTCAAGGTCAAGGGCTCCTCGCTGGTGGTCAAGGTCGGCACCAAGGTCAAGGGCATCCGCCTGGTCGACGGCGACCACGACATCGATTGCAAGATCGACGGCATTGGTGCGATGAAGCTCAAGTCCGAGTTCGTCAGAAAGGTCTGAGCCAAAGGCGCTCGCCAGTGGGCGCCTACTGCACCGGCAGGAAGTTCAGAAACAGCAGGCTGTGCGCATAGTTGACGCCGATGCGCCGGTAACGCTCGTCGAGCACGTCACTGAGGTAATCCAGGCGCGCGACGATCTTGCCGAACTCCACGGCGAAGCTCAGGTTGCGGCCGTTCTCGGACAGCTCGTTGGACAACAGCAGCGGGTTGCCCTGGGCATCGCGCCGCGTGGCCAGCAGCCAGGTGGCCTTCTCGATATTGCGCGCCGCGTTGTGCACGAACTGCGCGTCGATGGAGTCCGTCAGGTAGAACTGGGTGCGCCCGCCATGGGCGGTGACCAGCATGCTGCCGATGGCGTAGATGAAGGCACCGACCCGATCGCCCTGAAACTCAGGGCTCAGCGCATAACTGAGGGCCACGATGTCCTGCCGGCCGGCCAACGCCGGCGGTGGCCGGCCCTGCTCGATTGCCTGCTGTACCGCCTGCTGCGCCACCTCGCGGCTGGCCAGGCCGGTCTTGCGCCATTCCCGTGGATTACGCTGGTAGAGCTTGTCCATCAGGCGATACAGGCTGTTGAGGTTGTTGTGCATGCCGATGGTGGCCAGGCGGTCGGAGTGGGTCTGGAACAGTTCGCTGGGGCTGGCCGGGGTGCTGTTGCTGGTAAAGGCACCATTGGCCTGATTGTGTATGCAGCCGCTCAGGCTGGTTACCAACGCCACCATCAGCATGATTCGCCAGCAGGCACCACGAAGCGACGGATAGATGGCCGTCAGCCTGTGCACGGTGGCAGTTTTTCGAGTGAGAGAGACGTGCGAGCAATCCATTAACTCACGGCCCTTCCTTCCGCAGATGGCATAACACTAGCAACTGAATCGCCTTCGTGCCCGTTACGGCGTCAGTACAAGTCGCCAACGCCAGCCAACGGGATAGACCCCCGTGCATGCCGTAAAGTTTTCGCCAGGGGCAAATTAGCCCTGTATCAGTCGCGGCAATGGCTGCGAAAACGGCCCGTCGACTCAAGGTTTGCAAACTTTACTCGTTGAGAAATCTTCTCGATAAGCTATGGATGCTATGTTCCCTGGCCATCAGGATTGCGCCACCTCGGCTGCACGCCACGTCCCTCAAGGAGTTCGATCAGGTGAAGAAGGCCGCTCTGTTTACCCTGCTGGTAACAGCATTGGCTGGCTGCAGCCACGACGTCCAGCAACGCCCCGCTACCCAGGCCGGCCAGCAACTCGAGGTCGTTCGCGATCCCCGGCGCATCGTCACCTTCGACTACGGCAGCTACGACAGCCTGATCGCTCTCGGTGCCGGCGAGCGCGTGCTGGCCGTGCCCGGCAGCCTACCGCCCTATCTGGCCGACAAGGCCGGCCAAACCCAGAATGCCGGCAACATGAAGACCCCGGACATCGACGCCATCGCGGCGCTGAAGCCGGACCTGATCCTGATCACCGGGCGCCAGGGCGAAAGCCGCCAGGCCCTCCAAGCGCTGGCTCCGATACTGGACATGGGCATTAGCGGTGATGACTACTTTACTGGCCTGGCCGACAACACCAGGCTGCTCGGCCGTCTGGTCGGCAAGGCCGCCGAAGCGCAGCAGGCGCTGAGCGCTCTGCAGGACAAGGCCGAACGGGCCCGTCAGCAGATCGCGGCGTCAGGCCAACGCACCCTGGTGCTGACCCATAACGCTGGGCGCTTTGCGCCGACCGAGAATGCGCTGATCTACTCACTGCTGCAGGCGCCGCGCGCTCTGCCCGCGCCAACGCCCCAGCCTCTGGGCGCACCTCGCCAGCGCCCGCAGCCGCTGGACGCTGGTGCCATCGCGGCGGCCGAGCCCGAGGTGATCTTCATCATCGACCGCAGCGCCGCCATCGGCGCCACACCACTGGATGTGGCCACCCTGGCCGACTCGCCACTGGCGCGCACGCCGGCTGCCCAGGCCAAGCGGATCGTGTATCTGGATCCAGCGCTGTGGTATCTGTCCGGCGGCGGCCTGCAAAGTGTGGACCTGCAGATCGATCAGGTGCTGGCGGCCTATCGCCTATGAAAACGCCCTCCTTCGAGGGCGCCTGTCAGGCGATGCCAGGCAGACGGCCCGATTCGTTCAGGCCGTCGCCCGCTGCGAGCGCCTCGGCAGGGTGGCCAGCAGCAGCCCGGCGAAGATCATCGCCCCGCCGAACCAGTGAAACAGCTGCAGCGCCTCGCCGAGCAGGACCCAGCCCAGGATCGCGGTGAACACCGGCATCAGGTAGTTGCCCATCGCCGCGGTCGAGGCGCCGAGCACCTTCACGCCGTTGTTCCAGCCCAGGTAGGCGACCAGCGAGGCGAACACCGCGGTGTAGGCGATGGCCGCCAGGTTGGCCGGACTGGCTAGCAGCTGCGCGCCAGTGGAGAGTTCATAGAGATACAGCGGCAGGATCATCGGCACGCCCAGCAGCATGAACATGCCCAACAACGCCAGTGGCGGAATCGGCGCCAGGTAAGCCGACCAACGCCGGAGCAGCACGGTGTAGAGCGCCCAGTCGAGCACCGCCAGCAGCATGATCAGGTCACCCCGATTGAACGCCATGCCCGCCAGGGTCTGCCAATCACCGCGGCAGATCAGCACCAGCAAGCCGACTACCGCCAATGCCATGCCCCACCAGGCGCGCCGTGCGGGCCAGGCCCCGAGCAGCAGCCCGGCGAAGATAAAGGTCATCAACGGGATGCAGGTGTTGACCAGGGTGATGTTGATTGCTGCCGTGGTTTGCGCCGCGCTGTACAGAAAGGTGTTGTAGCCGGCGATGCCGAATGCGGCGATCACCACCAGGCGCCAGCCGGCATGCCGCAGCGCTGCCCGATGGCGCCACAGCGGCAGGGCCACGAATGGCAGTATCAGGATCAGCGCCAGGCTCCAGCGCCAGAAGGCCAGGGCGAAGGGTGGAATTTCACCGGCGAAGGCACGGGCCACCAGGGCATTGCCCGCCCAGCACAGCACCGCCATCAGCACACCGGCAATCGCCAGCTGACGCGAGGGTTTGTTCATGCTCATGCCTGTGGTGGGCGCAGACGGTACTGCTCGGGCAATTGCTCGGCGCCGCTGACGGTGACGTCGAGGTCTTTCCAGCGACCATCCTTGAGGCCGTAGATGCAGCCGTGCACCGCCAGTGGCTGGCCGCGGTGCCAGGCGTTCTGGACGATGCTGGTACGGCTGACGTTGCCCACCTGCTTCATCACGTTCAGTTCGCAGAGACGATCGACCCGCGCCTCCTCGTCGGCCAGTGCCGCCAGTTGCGCATGCTGCTCGTAATACAGATCACGGATGTTGCGCAGCCAGCCATCGATCAGGCCGAACTGCGCGTCGTGCATGGCCGCGCGCACGCCACCGCAGCCGTAATGGCCGGTGACCAGGATATGTTTGACCTTGAGCACGTCGACCGCGTACTGGATCACCGACAGGCAGTTGAGGTCGGTGTGCAGCACCACGTTGGCCACATTGCGGTGCACGAACAGCTCGCCAGGCAACAGGCCGACGATGTCGTTGGCCGGCACGCGGGCATCCGAGCAGCCGATCCACAGGTACTCGGGCGTCTGCTGGCGAGCCAGGCGTGGAAAGAAGTCCGGGTCGTTGTGGGTGATGTCTTCGGCCCAGCGTTGATTGTTGTCGAACAGGTGCTTGAGATCGCTCATGGCGGCGGCTCCCGGGAAAGGTCGATGCGCACCATACGGATGCACCGGCCTTTTTGACAAGGCGATTTCCACGCCGCACGACGCTGCGCTTTTGTCTGGCAGCGGCCGAAACGCTGAATCTTTCGGCACTTGCAGCCGTCCATTGGGCAGAAGCAATGACAGATGGGAGTTCGTCATGACTGACAGTAACGCACGCGCCGACAGCCAGCCGGCCACTGCAAGATCGGCCGAGCCGCCGATTCTGCGCGACGTGGTGGAGCCGTTGGCGCCGCGCCAATCGGCCAAGGACGCAGCACAAAGAACCGCCCAGGCGCCCGGTGAATCGAAACAGGCGGATCAGCCCCAGCGTGATGAGCAGACCCGGGAGTTTCTCGACAAGTACGACCTGAGCCAGGTCGAGGAAGAACGCCGCGAGCGGCGCTGGGCGCTGCGCCGGTAACTCACTCGACCAGGGTGCAGGCCATCACCAGGGCGTCTTCACGGCCGCCTGGCGCCGGATAGTAATCGCGCCGCCGGCCAATCTCGTTGAAGCCATATCGCTCGTACAGGCGGTAGGCAGCCTGGTTGCTGGAGCGCACCTCCAGAAAACACTCACCGGCCTTGAGCTGCGCAGCGCGGGCCATCAGATGCTCGAGCAGGCGCAGGCCCAGGCCGCGGCCCTGGCTCTCCGGCTTGACGGTGATGTTGAGCAGGTGCGCCTCGTCGATGATCACGTTGATCACCCCATGGCCGACCTGCTGGCTGCCTTCGAACATCAGCCAGACTTCGTAGGACTTCAGGCTGTCGAGAAAGATGCCGCGCGTCCAGGGATGGCTGAACGCTGCGTATTCGATCTTCAACACCGCATCGATATCCGCCTCGGTGGCCCGGCGGAAGGTGACCGCATCGCTCATGCCGAGGCCTCCAGCCAGCGCCGCCGCACCCGTTGCATGGCCTGCCACAGCGCCCGTTTGCGCTCCGGTTCGTCCATCAATAGCTCAAGCCCAGGCAGCGCCCAGGCGGCGCCCAGTTCCTCGACCTGCAACTCGCGGTTGTAGGCCTCGGCATCGGCCGCGCCGGCGAAACGAATCGCCGGCAGGCCGATCAGCCACAGGCAGGCGCAGGGCTGCTGCTCTTCCAGCCGGGCACCGATAAAGCTCTGTACGAAATCCAGGGCTGCCTGTGGGCCCTGGTCCATGTTGCCGCGCACCAGCAGTGGCCAGCGTACCGGTTCGCCGATGATCTGCGGGGCATCGGGCAGGCCGGCGGCGCGCAGTAGATCCTTGAGCAACAGGTAGGCCGGGTCGCGACTCTGGAACGGCTCGCCGGTGGGCAACTCGACCAGCAGCGCGCAGTTGCCGGCGCGCAGTAGCTGCAGGGCAAAACGCGGTGGTGGCACGGGGCGCTCACGGGGCGTCGGCGTACTGACTTCAGCCGCTGCGGCAGGCTCGTTGGCCTTGGCGGTGGTGCCGGGTTTGGGCACTTCGATGCGTGGCCGCTCCCGAACCGCCTCGCTGCTCGCTGGCGGGGCCGCAGGCACGGCTGCCGGCGCCCGCTCCTGCACCAGGGGCGCCACGGCAACAGCAGGCTCCGGCTCTGGTTCGAAGGCAGCCAGCAACTCGGGCCGCGACGGCGCCGCGAAAGGCAGTTCGACGCGCGGCAGCCAGCTGGCCACTTGCATGGCATCCAGGTAGGCGCGGCGGCGCAGCTCGGTGTTCAAACGTCAGGTACCCGGCACATCGATTTTCGAGGGCGCTGATTGTCGCGTGAATCGCCTGCCACGGGTAGCCCCAAACGTCAGTCGTGGCTAGCGGCCAATGGCACGAGCGTGCTGCTCGAGCAGGCTGACGAACGCCTGGGCCGGCGGGCTCAGGTAACAGGGTTTGCGCTGCAGCACGCCAATGCCGCGGGCCGGGGCCATTGGCAGCGGGTGCACGGACAGGCTGCCATCGCCGTTGAAGGTGTCCGCCACGCTCGCCGGCAGCAGCGCATAGCCCAGCCCCGCCCGCGCCAGCGCGGCGGCACTGCTCATATAGGCCACCTCGAATGCCGGCTCGCGCAGCAACCCCATGCACTGCAGGGTCTGGTCGGCCATGGTGCGCAGGCTGGTGTCACGGGTGGTGGCCACGTAATCGAGGTTCTGCAGTGCAGTGAGCAGCTTCTTGCCACGCAACCCGCCCAGGCCGCGCACCAGCAATACCAGGCTGTCATCGTAGAGGGGCTGGAAATCCAGCACGCCGGGCTCATCGGCCGCCGAGGTGATGGCGAAGTCCACTTCGGCGTTGCCGACCCACTGGCGGATCTCCCCGGCGCGGCCGTCACGCAGGCTGATCTCGATACCCGGGTAGCGTTGCCGATAATCGACCAGTACCCGCGGCAACGGCTCGATGGCCACCGACGGCAACACGCCGATGCGCAGCGAGCCACTCTGCAGATGCAACTGCTCGTGGGCGTCGTGCACCGCGTTATGCATGTCGCGCAGCAGGCGCCGAGCCTGCTCGAGAAAGCGCACCCCGGCCTCGGTCAGCTCGACGCTGCGGGTGTTGCGTGCGAACAGTGCCAACCCCAGGGCTTCTTCGAGCTTGCGCAGGCTGTAACTGAGTGCCGGTTGCGAGAGGTGAATCTGCTCGGCGGCGCGGCTGAAGCTGCGCTGCTCGGCGATGAGCACGAACGCCTGAAGCTGGCGAAAGCTGATATCCATGATGAGTGGTTTTATAAAATTAATTTATCAATTGATATCACATTTCGAATTCACAACTAAATCCAGACACGGCACGCTCGCAGCAGACCTCGACCTGGATCCTAACGATGACAACAGTCCATATCGGTTGCGGGGCAGGCTTCGCCAATGATCGCCCCGATGCTGCCCTGGCACTGGCCAGCGACCTGGCGGCACGCGACGGCCGGCGCTTTCTGTTCTTCGAACTGCTCGCCGAGCGCACCCTGGCCGAAGCGCAGCTGCGCCGTCTGGCAGATGCCGATAGCGGCTATGCGACCCGGCTGTTCGACTTCTTCGAACCGGTGCTGGAAACCTGCCTGGCCGCCGGCATCCCGATCATCACCAACGGCGGCGCGGCCAATCCCGGCGCGGCCGCCCGACGCCTGCGCCAGCAACTGCAGGGCGGGCGCTTCGCCGCGGCGCGCATCGCCTGCGTACTGGGTGACGACCTGCTCGAGTCATCCCAGGCGCTGCAGCACTGGCTGCCCGCCCAGCTCGATGGCGAGGTGGTGTCGGTAAACGTCTACACCGGCGCCGATGGCATCGTACGGGCGCTGGATGAAGGCGCCGATATCGTGCTCTGCGGCCGCGTCGCCGACCCCAGCCTGGCGGTCGGCCCGCTGCGTCACGCCTTTGGCTGGCAAGCCGACGACTGGGATCACATCGCCCTGGCCACCACCGTGGGCCACCTGCTCGAATGCTGTACCCAGGTCAGCGGCGGCTATTTCGCCCACCCGGGCCTCAAGGACGTGCCGGATCTGGCCAATGTCGGCTGCCCGATCGCCAGCATCGAGGCCGATGGGCGTCTGATCATCGGCAAGGCCGCCGGCACCGGCGGCTGCGTCACCGAGCGCACGGTCAAGGAGCAACTGCTTTACGAGGTGCATGACCCGGCCGCCTACCTGACCCCGGACGTGACCCTGGACTTGACCCAGGTGCGGGTGCGCCAGGTCGGCCCTGACCGGGTGGCAGTCGAGGGTGTACGCGGCCATCCGCGGCCGGCCGAACTCAAGGTCTTGGTCGGCCTGCGCGGCAACTGGTTCGGCGAAGCGGAAATCTCCTACGCAGGGCCCGGTGCCCTGCCCCGCGCCGCCCTGGCCCGGGACATTCTGCAGCAACGCTACGCCCGCCTGGCACCGCACCTGACGCCCTGGTTCGACCTGATCGGCGTCGCCAGCCTGTTCAACGACGCCCGCGGCGACTGGCTGCAGCAGCGCCTGGCCAGCGCACAGGACCCGCAGGACGTGCGCCTGCGCATCAGTTTCGTCGACCGTGACAAGGCGCTGCTGGAAAACCTGCTGCTCGACGCCGAATCGCTCTACACCAACGGCCCGGCGGGCGGCGGCGGCGTGCGTCGGCACCTCACCGAATCCATCGGCACGGCGAGTTTCTTCATTCCCCGCACCGCGGTGCAGCAACAGGTGGAGTGGTTCTGATGAGCGACGTTCTGTTGTGCGACTACGCCCACGCCCGTGCCGGCGACAAGGGCAACATTCTCAGCGTGGCGGTGTTCGCCTATGACGCCGCGCACTATGCCTGGCTGGCCCGCGAGCTGACCGTCGAGCGGGTGGCGGGCTGCCTGGCCCACCGCCGCATCGGCACGGTGCGCCGCTTCGAGCTGCCGAACCTGGGCGGCCTCAACTTCGTGGTGGAAAACGCCCTGGAAGGCGGCGTGAATGCCAGCCCCGCCATCGACCGCCATGGCAAGAGCCTGAGTTATGCCCTGCTCGACCTGAGGCTGCCACCACCCCCATAGCACCAGCGCCGCCAGCCCTGCGACTCCAACAATAATAAAACCGGAGAGATCGTCATGATCACCGCCCTCGGCTTCACCCTGATGTTCAGCATCGTCATCCTGATCCTGATGCGCCGTATCACCCCGCTGGTCGCCTTCGTCACCCTGCCGGTGATCGCCTGCGTGATGGCCGGCTTCGGCCTTGGCGAAATCGGCAAGTTCATCACCGAAGGCCTGAAGACCGTGGCACCGACCGCCACCCTGTTCATCTTCGCCATCTTGTATTTCGGCATCATGCGTGACCGCGGGCTGTTCGACCCGCTGGTGCGCTTTCTGTTGAAAAGCACCAAGGGCCGCCCGCTTTCCGTGGCCATCGTCACAGTGGCAGTGACCTCGGTCACCCATCTCGACGGCATCGGCGCCGCCACCTTCCTGCTGGTGATTCCCGCCCTGCTGCCGCTGTACCTGCGCCTGGGCATGAGCCGGCAGATGCTGCTGTGCCTGGTGGTGCTCAGCGCCGGGGTGATGAACATGGTGCCCTGGGGCGGTACTACCGCACGCGCTTCGGCGGTGACCGGCATCGACGCCTCGCAGCTGTGGATCTCGCTGATTCCCATCCAGGCTGTCGGGCTGGTGCTGGTCATGAGCCTGGCGGTGTTTCTCGGCCTGCGCGCGCAACGCAGCTTCGCGGCCAATGGCGGTGCGGTGATCGACAGCGCACCGGCTGACGCACCACAGGTCGACACCTCGCAGATGCTGCCGACCAGCAACTGGCGCTACTGGGCCAACCTGGCGCTGACCGCCGGCATTCTGGTTTGCCTGTTCACCGGCGCCTTTCCGCTGTTCGCCTGTTTCATGGTCGGCCTGGGCATCGCCCTACTGCTCAACTACCCGAGCCTGGATGACCAGAACCAGGCGCTGCGCGCCCACGCCACGGACGCCATGCAAATGGCCCTGGTGATGCTTGCGGCCGGCATCCTGCTCGGCGTGCTGGCCGGCGCCGGCATGTCCGACGGCATGGCGCACTGGATGATCAACATTCTGCCCGAGGGCTCGGCCAACTGGATTCACGTGATCATCGGTGCCTTCGGCGTGCCGCTGGGTATGCTGTTTTCACCGGACGCTTACTACTTCGCCCTGCTGCCGGTGATCCGCGACGTGGCCGTGGCGGCCGGCGTCGACCCGGCATCGGTGGCCAACGCCATGCTGATTGGCGAGAACACCGGCTTCGGCGTCAGCCCGGTAGTGCCCAGCGTGTACCTGGCCATCGGCCTGGCGGGCGTCGAGCTGTACAAGCACATCCGCTACACCGTGCTGTGGGCCTGGGGCATCAGCCTGATCATGCTGGCCTCGGCGGTGCTGCTGGGCGTGGTGACGGTCTGACCGCACACATGGCTGAAACGAAAAAGGATCGCCGAGGCGATCCTTTTTTCATGTACGCCAGCTGCCGCGATCAGGGTTTGACCGGAAGGATCTCGATCCACAGTGCGCCATCGCCGGACTTCGCCTCGCTCACCCGGTCGAGGCTGCCCTTGTCACCAATCCGGTAGCTGCCGATGGTCTGGCTTTTCTCGCCGGTGACCAGCAGCCATTTGCCGTTGGGGAAGAAGGCGATATTGCGCGGCTGCTTTTCCTGCACCGGATAATTACCGAGAAATTTCAGGCTGCCGTCATTCGCGTCGACCGTGAAGGCCGACACCGAACTGGTGGTGCGCTCGGTGATGTACAGCAGCGAACCATCAGGCGACAGGCGAATATCGGCGGCCCAGATGCGCGGCGTCGGGTCGTCCTTCAAGTCATTGTTGGCGGCGCTGCGCGCCTCACCATGGGCCAGCCCGAGTGATGCGGGAATGCCATTGGCCGCGCTCACCTGCTTGAGGGCACCGGTCTGCCCATCGATGGCATAACCGGTGACCGTGCCGCTCAGTTCGCCTACCACGTAGAGGAACTTGCCATTGGGTGAAAACGCGATATGCCGCGGGCCGGTCTTGGCTGCCGTGGTGGCGAAGCCGTCACCGATGCGCGTCAGCGCGCCGCTCTGCTTGTCCTGGCTGAACTGCAGCACCTTGTCGGCACCGAGATTACCGGCATACACGAAGCGGTCGCTCGGGTCGGTGCGAATCGAATGGGCGAACGGGCCGGTCTTGTAGACCTGGGGCTGGTCGGCGACCTGGCCGTCCTTGTCGATAGCCTGCACGCTGAGCAGCGCACCGCCATAGGAAGCGGCCAGCAGGAAGCGTCCGCTGCGGTCGGTGGACAGGTAGGCCATGCTGTCGGCCAGTGGTGCCTGGCCAAGGCGCTCGAGATGCCCGGTGCCAGCATCGACCCGGTAGCTGATCACCTTGAATGGCGCGACCCTCTGGGCCGCGAAGAGCAGCGTGCCGTCGGGCGAGAGCGCCATCGGGTTGACCTTGTCACCGGCCTGGGTCTGCTCCACCAGGGTAATGGCTCCCGTGCCGTCATCCAGGCGGTACTGGGAAATCAGGCCATCGTTCGGGCTGGAGATATAGGCGAAGGAAACGGCAGCCTGGGCGGTAGTGGCCAGGCAGGACGCCAGTGCAGCGACAGCGAGCGGTTTGAGCATGGGAAGCCTGCTTGTTGTGATTATTGTGGTCAGACATCCTATGACTGTGTAACTATTTTTTGCAAGATCACCGAAAGCGTCACATCGGCGTTCAAGCGCCCTCCCCGGCAGCCGATAGCCCGGTGGACAACAACAATACTGCCAGACCCAAGAGGTCCCTATGCTGCTACGCAATTGGAACATCGCACCCCGCGCTGCCTTCGGCTTCGGCCTGATTGCCCTTATGGTGGCCTTTCTGGGCATCTTTTCGCTGAGCACCATGTCGAGCATCCGCGAACGCGCCAGCAACATCGAAACCGACTGGGTGCCGAGCATCCAGGCGGTCGCTTCCATCCGCGAGAACATGCTGCGCATTCGCACCATTTCCCTGCGCGTGGCGCTGGATCCCGATCCGGCCAACGTCGATACCTACGTGGGCCAGTACGACGCGCGCAATAAGGTGCTGGAACAGAACATCCGTGACTTCGAACCCTTTATCGATACGCCGGACGAGCAGCGTATCTACGACCAGTTTCGCAAGGATTTCGCCGCCTACCAGCGCGGCATGGCCGACTCCTTCGTGTTGGCGCGCCAGGGCAAGCGCGATGCGCTGAACAAACTGCTGCTGGTCGACATGAAGCCGGTGGTCGACGGTACCGGCGCGCAGCTGGCCGAGTTGGGCGACATCTACAGCAAGGGCATCGCCCAGGAAGGTACGGTATCGGCGCAGGCTTATGCCCACTCGCAGCGGGTGGTAGTCGGGGTGATCCTGCTGGCAGCGCTGATCACCGTGGCGCTGGCCTGGCTGCTCACCCGCAGTATCGTCGGGCCGCTGAAGCAGGCGGTGCAGGCCGCGCGCCATGTGGCCGATGGCGACCTGACTCAGGGTATCCAGGTCGAGGGCCGCGACGAGGTCAGCCAGTTGCAGGTCTCCCTGGCGCAGATGCAGCAGCGCCTGCGCGAAACCCTGGCGGCAATTTCCGGCTCGTCCACCCAGCTCGCTGCCGCCGCCGAAGAACTCAACGCGGTGACCGACGAAGCCGGCCGTGGGCTGCAGCAGCAGAATGACGAGATCGAGCAGGCCGCTACCGCCGTCAACGAGATGAGCGCCGCGGTGGATGAAGTGGCCCGCAATGCGGTGTCCACCTCCGAGGCCTCCAAGTCGGCCAATCACGCCGCCCAGCAGGGTCAGGCCCGGGTTTCGGAGACCATCGCTGCGATCAGTGACCTGTCCGGCGAAGTGGAAGGCACCTCCAGCCTGGTACAACGGGTGGCCGAACAATCCCAGGAAATCGGCAAGGTGCTGGACGTGATTCGCGCGATTGCCGAGCAGACCAATCTGCTGGCCCTCAACGCGGCCATCGAGGCGGCGCGAGCCGGCGAGTCCGGCCGCGGCTTCGCGGTGGTGGCAGATGAGGTACGGGCCCTGGCCCACCGCACCCAGAACTCGACCCAGGAAATCGAGCAGATGGTCTCCAGCATGCGCACCGGCGCCAGCCAGGCCCTGACCTCCATGCAAGCCAGCACCCGTCAGGCGCGCGATACCCGCGAGCTGGCCCAGAGCGCGGGCGACGCCTTGAACGAGATCACCAACGGAATCGGCGAGATGTACGAGCGCAATCTGGTGATCGCCAGTGCCGCGGAAGAGCAGGCCCAGGTGGCCCGCGAGGTGGACCGCAACCTGGTGAACATTCGCGATCTATCGGTACAGTCCGCCACCGGTGCCCACCAGACCAGCGCCTCCAGCCATGAGCTGTCGCGCCTGGCCGCCGACCTCAACCGCCTGGTCGGCCGCTTCAACGTCTGAGCGCAGCATCTGGAAACGAAAAAGGATCGCCGAGGCGATCCTTTTTTCATGCAGCGACTGCGTAGGCCAGTCTTACAGCGACTGATCCCAGGGACGATCACCATGCTCATCCTTGATACGCGTGGGCAGGCCCATCACGTCGAGGAGCTTGAGGAACGGCTCGGCCGGCAGTTCTTCGACGTTGACCATACGTGCTGCATCCCACTCGCCACGGGCCACCAGCAGTGCAGCGGCTACCGGCGGTACGCCGGCGGTGTAGGAGATGCCCTGGCTGTCGGTCTCGGCGAAGGCTTCTTCGTGATCGGCCACGTTGTAGATAAACACCTCGCGGGCCTTGCCGTCCTTGGTGCCCTTGACCAGGTCACCGATGCAGGTCTTGCCGGTATAGCCCGGCGCCAGGGAAGCCGGATCCGGCAGCACGGCCTTGACCACCTTCAGCGGCACCACTTCGAGCCCTTCAGCGGTTTTCACCGGTTGCTCGGAGAGCAGGCCGAGGTTGTTCAGCACGGTGAAGACGTTGATGTAGTGCTCGCCGAAGCTCATCCAGAAGCGCACGTTGGGCACGTCCAGGTTCTTGGAGATCGAATGCACTTCATCGTGGCCGGTCAGGTACAGGTTCTGGGAACCTACAACCGGCAAGTCGTCGGTGCGCTTGACCTCGAACATGCGGTTGCTGGTCCACTGGGCGTTCTGCCAGCTGTAGACGGTGCCGGTGAACTCGCGGAAATTGATTTCCGGATCGAAATTGGTCGCGAAATACTTGCCATGGCTGCCGGCATTGACGTCGAGGATATCGATCGACTCGATCTTGTCGAAATGCTGTTGCTGGGCCAGGGCCGCATAGGCGTTGACCACACCCGGGTCGAAACCGACGCCGAGAATGGCCGTGATGTTCTTCTGCTGGCATTCCTCGAGGTGTTTCCACTCGTAGTTGCCATACCAGGGCGGGGTTTCGCAGATCTTGCCCGGTTCTTCGTGAATGGCGGTGTCCAGGTAGGCCACGCCGGTATCGATGCAGGCACGCAGCACCGACATGTTGAGGAAGGCGGAACCGACGTTGATGACGATCTGCGATTCGGTCTCGCGGATCAGCGCCTTGGTCGCCTCGATATCCAGTGCATTGAGCGAGAAGGCCTGGATGTCGGCGGGTACCTTGAGGCTACCCTTGGCCTTGACGCTGTCGATGATGGCCTGGCATTTGGAGATGTTCCGTGACGCGATGGCAATACGACCGAGTTCGTCGTTGTGCTGCGCGCACTTGTGGGCCACCACCTTGGCGACACCTCCTGCACCAATGATAAGGACGTTCTTCTTCAATTGTTTCACCTCCAGGGTACTGCGCTCGTTGAGAAAGGTGCTGCGGTATTACGACAGGCTCGACAGGTAATCGTCGAAACCGAATTCACGAACCACCTCGACGCTGCCGTCGAGCTGCTTGACCACGATGGCGGGCATCTTCAGGCCGTTGAACCAGTTCTTCTTGACCATGGTGTAACCGGCCGCGTCGACGAACGACAGGCGGTCGCCGATCTGCAGCGGTTTCTCGAACCGGTACTCGCCGAAGATATCCCCGGCCAGGCAGGATTTGCCGCACACCATGTAGGTGTGCTCACCCTCGCTGGGCGCCAGCTTGGCGTTGAGGCGGTAGATCAGCAGGTCGAGCATGTGCGCTTCGATGGAGCTGTCGACCACCGCCAGGTGCTTGCCGTTGTAGAGGGTGTCGAGCACGGTGACCTCCAGCGAGGCGCTGCCGGTGATGGCCGCTTCGCCCGGCTCCAGGTAGACCTGCACGCCGTACTTTTCGGAGAAGTTCTTCAGGCGCGCGCAGAAGGCGTCCAGCGCATAGCCTTCGCCGGTGAAATGGATGCCGCCACCGAGGCTGACCCACTCGACCTTGTGCAGCAGGTGGCCGAAGCGCTCCTCGATGTGGGTGAGCATCTTGTCGAACAGGCCGAAGTCGCCATTCTCGCAGTTGTTGTGGAACATGAAGCCGGAGATCTGCTCGATCACCGCTTCGATCTTGGCCGGGTCCCACTCACCGAGGCGGCTGAACGGGCGCGCCGGGTCGGCCAGCAGGTAATCGGAGCTGCTGACCTGCGGGTTGACGCGCAAGCCGCGCACCTTGCCCGCCGACTGTTCGGCGAAGCGCTCGAGCTGGCCGATGGAGTTGAAGATGATCTTGTCGCAGTTGGCGAGCATCTCCTCGATCTCGTCGTCGGCCCAGGCCACGCTGTAGGCATGGGTTTCGCCGGCGAACTTCTGGCGGCCGAGCTTGAGCTCGTACAGCGAGCTGGAGGTGGTGCCGTCCATGTACTGCTGCATCAGGTCGAAGACCGACCAGGTGGCGAAGCACTTGAGGGCCAGCAGCGCCTTGGCACCGGAGTGTTCGCGCACATAGGCGATCTTCTCCATGTTGCCCAGCAGCTTCTGTTTGTCGATGAGGTAGTACGGCGTTTTGATCATTGCGCAGTCCGTAATAAAGGTCGGCCAACAGGAGCCCGCCAGCCTCCTGAAAAAAGCGGACGCGAATTGTGCCGACAACGGCCACAGATCGAAAGGCCGTTGAGCATATTTTGTCCATTTACGGATATTTCATGGCGTATTGCCCACCATGAGCCGGTGATTCGCCGCCGAGCATGCCGCGCGCGGATGACGCCTGCGTGACAATGCAGGGGCGGGTCGGTTTCCCGTACAATCGGCGTTTTTTCGCAAGCGAGCGACCGTCCCGCGATGATCGACCCCAAACGCGTATTGCGCGCCCTCGCCGAGCACTGGGCCCTGCTCGAACCGCTCGGTGAACGCTTCGACGCCGGCACCCTGAGTCTGGTGGAGCTGCGCAACCAGCTGACCGCCCAATTGCCGCCGCAAAGCACGGCGGTGGATGTCACCGCCCTGCTCGACCAGTGGATCCGCCTGGACATCCTGGTGCCGGTGGCCAAGAGCCCCAACCGCTTCGAGCTCAACGCGCAGATCCACGACTTCCTGTCCTACCTGCGCCGCGAACACCGCCTCGGCCTGTGCCTGGAGATCGAAGCCTACCTGCGCCACCTCGAGCGCCTGGCCGGCTATATCCAGGACGCCTTCGAGATCCGCGACGGCAACGACCTGGCCCGCCAGCTGCGCCTGCTCGACATGCGCGTGCGCGATGTGTTGAAAAAGCTCAATAACGACGAGCAGGCGCTGATCGGCGTGGCCGAGCGGGCCAAGACCAGCGACCGGCAGATTCCCCTGCGCCAGCGTTACGCCGAAGTGCTCGCCACCTGGGACGAGTACGTCGAGCCGATGATCCAGCTGGTCGCCGCCGATGGCGCCTTCGAGCAAGGCGTGCGCCGCGTCGAGCAGGTGCTGCTCAAGCTGCTCGGTGAGCAGCAGCGCCTTGGCCAATTGGTCGACGACGACCTGCTGCTGCGCACCCACGCTCGCATCCTGGAAATGCAGACCAGCGCCCAGCTGACCCTGCGCAAGGCCCGCGAACTGCTGCTGCCGCTGCGCGAGGAAGCCCGCCGCCACAACGCCGTGACCCGTGGTGCGGCGCTGGCCCTGTCGGTGATCCGCAAGAAAGGCATCGACGCCGTGCCGCAGGCCGCCATGCCGCTGTTCACCCGACCGCAGAGCAACTTCCTCGGCAGCGCCTCCCAGGTCGAAGCCTACGTTTATGCCCTGGCGCGCTTCGAAGCCAAGCCCAACCACTTCCCGAAAGCCACCGGCAAGCGCAAGGGCGACAACCCGAGGGCGCCGAAAACCGCCCGGGAAATGATCGACCGTTGCGAGCAGTCGCTGCCGTTGCCGGACCTGATGACCTGGTTGCTGGAGCAGGAACCCGAGGGGGCCACCGACGAGTTGCTCTACTGGTTCTCGCGCCTGTCGCGCGAAGGGCGCTTCCAGCGTGACCGCCTGGAACGCCAGACCTACCTGACCCGTGAGCATGAGATCAGCATCAGCTCCTATGCCCTGGTGGGCCGTCCCAGTGTCTGATTTTTACGTAGGGTGGACCGGGGCGCGCAGCCAACGCCGTCTTTTGTCCAACTTATTGATTGCCATGCGGTGGACGGATAAAGCGTCGTCCACCCTACGACTGCCCGTGAGCATGACGCATGAACATTGATTTGAAAGAAATGACCCAGCTAGCGGCCGCGTTCCGCGACCTGTTCAAGGGCTACCACATCTCGCGCAGCGAGCCGGAGTGCTACGCCCAGCTGTCCAGCATGCAGGATCAGTATCGCGCCCTGTTCCGCGCCCTGGGCTTCGAGCTGGTCTGCGATCCGCGCGGCTTCTACTATTTCGTGCCGGAGCAGGCCGCGCCCCAGGTCAACAAGACCGCCCAGCGCCTGGCGCTGTTCACCTTCATTCTGGTCGAGCACCTGGCCGACCAGGGCCGTGACCCGCTCTCCGTACTCGATGGCGGCACCATCGGCCGCGACGAGCTGCCAGCGCTGCTGGAGAAATACCGCGACCTGTTCCTCCAGGCCGAAGTCACCACCCACGAAGAACTCGAAGACAAGGTCATCCGCCGCCTCACGCAGCTTGGTTTCGCCGAGGACAGCAACGGCGTGTACCGCTTCCTGCCGCCTATGCACCGCTTCCTCGACGTCTGCCTGTCGGTGCAGCACGACCGCGACCTGGCCGCCAGCCTGCACAGCACCGACCTGCCGCTGCCGGCCCCGGTGCTGATCGACGACGACAGTGGCGACCCGATCATCAGCCTCGATGACGCCGAAGAATCCGAAGAAGAGGCCATGGCCCGCGCCATGGCCGAAGAGCGCGCCGCACAGGAGCAAGACGCATGACCCAGGAACGCTACGGCATCCGCCGCTTCGCCCTGCTCAATACCGCCGGCTACAGCCTCGGCCTGTTCCCCCTGGAAAACCCGCTGTCGGTGTATGGCGCCAACAACCTCGGCAAATCGGCGTCGATTAACGCCCTGCAGTTCCCGATCCTGGCACGCATGTCGGACATGAGCTTCGGCAAGTACAGCCTGGAGCAGTCGCGCAAGTTCTACTTCGCCACCGACACCAGCTACATCCTCGTCGAAGTCGCCCTGCCCCACGGCCCCCACGTGATCGGCGTGGCCGGTCGTGGCCCGGGCGGTGGCTTCGGTCACCAGTTCTTCGCCTACCAAGGCGAGCTGGACCTGGACCACTACCAGCAAAACGGTACCTGCCTGCGTCAGCGCGAACTGTTCAAGAACCTCGGCCAGGCCGGCATCACTGCCTACGAGCTCAAGCCTGACGAACTGCGTCGCCTGCTGGTCGGCGGCCACACCAGCATCCCGCTGGACCTGACCCTGATACCGCTGCGCTCGACCAGCGAACAGAGCCTGAAGACCTTCCGCGCCCTGTTCATCAACCTCCTGCACATGCGCGAGATCACCGCGGCGAAGCTCAAGCAGTTGTTCCTCGATGCCTTCGAGCACAGCCTGCGCTCGGGCAGCGTCGATTACATCGCCGCCACCGAGGAAGCCTTCCGCGACGTGCGCCGCATGGAGCAGGACTACCAGGCGCTGGTCACTGCCGGCCCCTTGATCGAAGCCCTGGCATCCGGCGTCACCCAGCGCGAACAGCTGCGCGGCAAGCTGCATCGCCTGTCGCCACTGCTCGACAACCTGCTGGGCACCTGGCACGACTACGCCGATGCCCGCAAGGAAGAACTGGTGATCCAGGCCGAACACTACCGCGGCGAGCAGGACAGCCTGCAGAACGATCAGCGCGGCGGCACCCAGGAACTGATGCGCATGGAGCGCGAGATCAGCGAGATCCAGCGCTGGCTCGGCGAGCTGGCGGTACTGAAGAACCGCTTTGCCCTGATCGATGACGTCAAGGTTCTGGAAGCCCAGCTGCTGGCTGCCAAGGATGCCCACGACGAACTGGCCGGCGCCCTGGCGCAGTCCCGTCAGTTCTCCAGCGAAGACCTGGACGAACGCCTGCGCGACCTGGAAAAACGCCTCAAGTCGGTCAAGCAGCAGCTCGACCACGCCGACAACAACAGCTACTCGCGCCTGCGCGAAGAGTTCTCCCAGGCCGACGTCGATCGCCTGATGCGACTGTTCAACGGCCAGCTGTTCAGCCTGCCGCTAGGTGAGAAAGGCATCCAGCTCGACGAGGGCGACCTGTGGGTGAAATCCCTGGAAGCCATACTCGACGGCTTCAAGGGCGAGCGCTTCCAGGTGCCCGGCCTGGACATCGACCTGTCCCACATCGAGCCGCCGGCCCTGCAAGCCCTGGCCGACCGCGCCGCCCTGCGCGACCAGAAGGATCGTCTCGACCGCGAGCTCAAGCAGCTCAAGACCCAGCAATCGGTCGCCGCCGACCGCGCCGCCAGCAAGGCCCAGGCCGAGCAGCTTTATCAGGCGGTACTGGATGCCCAGAAGGCCCTGGAAGACTTCCGCAAGAGCCAGACCCTGGCCGCCGAGGAGCCGCAAAAGCTGGAGAAACTCGCCCAGCTGGAAGCCGCTCAGGACGAACTCAAGCGCGCCAGCGATGCGTTCACCGAGCGCGTGCAGCAGATCTCCGCCAAGCTGCAGCTGATCAGCCGGCAGATCGGTGACCTGGAATCCAAGGAGCGCACCCTGGAAGACGCCCTGCGTCGTCGCCAACTGCTGCCCGCCGACCTGCCGTTCGGCACGCCGTACATGGAGCCGGTGGACGACTCCCTGGACAACCTGCTGCCGCTGCTCAACGACTACCAGGACACCTGGCAGGCGCTGCAGCGCATCGACGGGCAGATCGAGGCGCTGTACGCCCAGGTGCGGCTCAAGGGTGTCGCCAAGTTCGACAGCGAAGACGACATGGAGCGCCGCCTGCAACTGCTGGTCAACGCCTATGCTCACCGCCAGGACGAAGCCCTCACGCTAGCGAAGGCCAGACGTGCGGCAGTGACCGACATTGCCCGTACCCTGCGCAATATCCGCAGCGACTACGACAACCTCGAGCACCAGCTGGCGCTGTTCAACCGCGAGATCAACAAGCGTCAGGTCTCCAACCTGCAAAGCTTCCGCATCGTGCTGGCACCGAACAAGGATGCCCTGCGCCATATCGACCAGATCATCCACAGCGCCGGCCAGTACGAAGAAGGCGAAACCCTGTCGGTGTTCGACCTGCAGCAGAGCAGCGAGCAGGACGTCAAGAACGAGGAGGCCAAGGAGTACCTGGCACGCCTCGTCGCCGCCAACGGCAACCAGCTCGGTCTCAAGGACCTGTTCGAACTGGCCTTCGAGATCACCAAGGTGCATGGCCAGCCGGTGATCCACACCGACATCGATGGCGCAGCCTCCAACGGCACCACCATGACCATCAAGGCACTGACCAATATGTACCTGCTGTTGCATCTGATGGATCGCGACCAGGCCGGCCGGGTGCGTCTGCCCTACTACCTCGACGAGGCAGCGGACATCGACGAGCGCAACCAGCAGGCGCTGATCGAAACCAGCCTGCAGCTCGGCTTCGTGCCGATTCTGGCCTCGGTAAAACCCCAGGTGTCGGCCACCGTGGCCATCGACCTGGAAGGTGGCAGCGGCCCGAACGGCATCTACATCGACGAAGCGGACTGGAAGTACATCAAACGCCGCGAGCAGGCTGCAACAGCTGCCAGCAGTGAACAGGATGCGGCCGAACTGGCGTAATCCTCGCCCTGTAACGCAAAAGGCCCGCGGAATACGCGGGCCTTTTCTTCTCACACTAATTGAAGGCTCGCGAGCTAGAGTCCTGCAAGGCCCAGGCGGCCCCACAAAAACAGGCGAGGAAGCGGCCGGGGTCGCGGGCGTCTGTACTTTTGTACATGAGCATGACTCGCTTCGCTCACCCTTCGGGCCGCGCTAAAGCGCGTTAGCCGCAAGCGGCTGCCCGAACCTGTTTTTAATGCCGCAGGGCCGACGCGCAGCTGCCTTCACTCACTTGGGTAAGTTGATTTTCGGCGCCCACTGCAACCACTCCGGCTGCGCCTCGTCGAACAGCGCAAAGGTCTGCCCCGGGACCGCTGCATTGCCGGTCGGCTCTGGTGTCGCGAAGGCCACGCCACCGGCGACCAGTGTCTCCACCGACTCGGTACGCACCTGAAGGCCTTTGAACAAGCCGAAGTCGACGCCGAACCCGGAGCTGCTCCAGAAGCGGCTACCGGTATGCACCAGGCTGGAATAGCGCGGCTCGATAAGGATATGGATCAGCACCCGGTCAGCCGTGGCGCCCAGCTCATACTGAGTGACCTTGCCGACCTGCACTTCTCGATAGGTCACGGGTGAACCAGCCTTCAACGAGCCGCGACGCGGAGCACTGAGCACCAGGCGCAAGCCTGGCTCTTCGACCACCTGCTCGGGCGCCTGCTTGAGCGCCACGAAATCGGTCTGTCGACCGCTGCCCTGACTGGACGGCTGCACTTCGATGTACTGCCCGCCAATCAGGGTATCCAGGTTGGCAGCGCCGGCCAGGCTGATCTCGGGCTTGACCACCCAGAAGCGCGAACCGGGGCGCAGCACCTGTTGCGCCGCGGTGGTGATGCGCCCATGCAGCATCACCGCCTGCAGGTCACCGGTCAGCTCGACACGCTCGATCTTGCCGACCTGCAGCCCCTTGTAGCGAATCTCGGTACCTGGCGAGAGACCATCGCCGCGCTCGACCCGGATACTCAAGGTGTCGCCGCGCTGCAACGATGCCTCACGATCGGCGTAGAGGTTGAAGCGTTGCACGCGCTTTGCCTCGGCAGGCGCCTTGAGGTCATCGGTCTCGAAGGCGATGCCGCCCGACATCAGGGTCTGCAGCGACTCGCTCTTGACCTCGATGCCGGACAGGCCGCCCTTGAGGGTGATGCCGCTGACATTCCAGAAGCGCGTGGTGCGGTTCACCAGAGTGGCGTACTCGGGCTCGATGTGCACGCCGAGCACCACCTGCTTGTTGTCGCGCGCGAGCTGGAAGCTCTGTACCGAACCGACCTTCATCTGCCGGTAGAGAATCGGGCTGCCAACGTCCACCGAGCCGAGGGTGTCGCTGAACAGCACCAGGTGCAGGCCCTCGGCGCCGAGATCCAGCGGTGGCGCCTTGGTGCGGGCGACGAAATCACGGCGTGGTGGCCCGCCCAGCTCGCCCGGGCGAATGGCGATGTAGTTACCCTTGACCAACGCCTCCAGCCCGGTGATGCCGGCCAGGGAGATCGACGGCTTGACCACCCAGAACTGGCTGCCCTCGACCAGGTAGTCCTCGGCCAGCGGGTCCATGGCCAGTTCGGCGGTGGCGCTTTTCAGATCCGGGTCGACCTTGAGGGTCTTCAGCAAACCGGCCTGAATACCCTTGTACATGACCGGCGTACGGCCAGCCTGCAGCCCTTCGAAATCTGTCAGCTTGACCACCGCCTTGATACCGGCCTGGGCAGCATCGAAGTCCTCGTAGAGGCGGAAGGGTTTGCTGGGGTCGGTAGGCGGGCTGTCCTTGCGATGCTCCGGTGTGGCAAAGGCGATACCGCCGGCCACGATGCTGGCCAGCGACTCGCTACGGAACTTGACCCCCGAGAAGTTGGCGTCGACGCTGATCCCACTGGCGTTCCAGAATCGCGTGTGCTTGCGCACCAGATGGGCATAGGCAGGCTCGATGAACACCTTCACTTCCACCGACGCCTGATCCGCAGCGAGTTCGTAGTCCTTCACCCGGCCAACCTGGATCTGCTTGAAGAACACCGGGCTGTCGCGATTCAGCGACCCCAGTCGCTCGGCCTTCAGGGTCAGGTGCAATCCCGGCTGCTCATCGGACAGCGGCGGCGCCTGAGCCAGGGCCTGGAAGTCATAGGCCGGCTCACCGGTGCCCGGGCTGAAGGCGATATAGTTACCCGATACCAGCGTCTCCAGCCCGGTGATACCGGCCAGGCTGACGCTCGGTTTTACCAGCCAGAAGCGGGTGCCGGTACGCAGCTGCGGCTCGATATCCTTGTTCATCTCCAGCGTGGCGATGACCCCACGCTGCTTGTCGCTCTTGTCCAGGGTCAGGCTGCTCACTTTGCCGATCGACATGCCCTTGTAGACCACTTCGGTCTTGCCGGCCTCGATACCTTCGCCGCTGGCAAACACCACCTGGATCTCGATACCGGCTTCGCTGTAGGCACGCCAGGCGAGCCAGCCGCCGATCAGCAGTGCGATCAGCGGCAATACCCAGATGGCAGACCAGTTGGAAGCCGGACGCGTCCTGGCGGTGGGCAGATCATTCATGGTCGTCATCCGATTCCGTGTTATCCCAAATCAACCGTGGGTCGAAGGTCAGTGCTGCCAGCATGGTCAGGATCACCACGCTGGCGAATGCCACCGCTCCCACACCCGGTTCGACGCTGGCCAGGCTGCCGAACCGCACCACCGCCACGAGAATGGCGATGACGAAGATATCCAGCATGGACCAGCGTCCTATCCATTCGATGAAGCGATACATCAAGATGCGTTGCCGGGCCGACATCGGCTGGTGTCGCTGTACCGAGTACAGCAACAGACCAATGCCGACCAGCTTGAAGGTCGGCACCAGGATGCTGGCCACGAACACCACGATGGCGATCGGCGCCATGCCGTTTTCGACCAGGGTGATGACGCCGGACATGATGGTGTCCGGCGCCCCCTTGCCGAAGGAGTTGACCGTCATTATCGGCAGCACGTTCGCGGGGATATAGAGGATCGCCGCGGTGATCAGCAGGGCCCAGGTGCGCACCAGGCTGTTGGGTCGGCGCTCATGGATGCGCCCACCACAACGCGTACAGAACTGTCGTTTCAACTCGGGCTGGTGGCGGTTGAGCTGGTGACATTCATGGCAGATGATCAGCCCGGCATCAATGGCGCGCACGGACATCCTCCCCAGCCAGCGCTTCCCAGATCTGGTGAGGCGACATGGTCACCTCCAGCCAGACCTGTACCAGCAATAGCGCAATAAAGCAGAACAGCCCAAAGCCGATGGACAGCTCGGCAATATCCGCCAGCTTGACGATGGAGACCAGAATGCCGATCAGGTAGACCTCGAGCATGCCCCATTCGCGCATATGGTGATAAATGCGGTACAGCAGCAGCCCATAGCCGCGCCCTACCTTGAGACAGATGCTCAACAGCACCAATAGCTGGCAGAGCAGCTTGAGCAGCGGAACCGCCATGCTGCACAGGAACACCACCACGGCAATGCTCTGCATGCCGCTGTCGTACAGCCCCAGAACCCCGCTCCATACCGTGTCATGGGACGTCTGCCCAAGCATGGTCATCTGCATGATCGGCTGGAAGTTTGCGGGGATATAGAGAAACAGCGCAGCCAGCACCAGTGCAAGGCTGCGGCGTATCACCTGGGGGCGGTGGTTATACAGCTCATAGCCACAGCGGGGGCACTCGACGCGCTCACCATCGGCAATCACCGGCCGGCGCATCAGCAGATCGCACTCATGGCAGGCGACCAGCTCCGTCAGAGGAACATCAGCTAACGACTGTTGAGCGGCCGACTCGGGCATGGATGGAGTTCTCGAAAATATCGACCATTCTAAATGAGACCCTGCAAGCAACGCACCGTTATACCGATTATCTGCGCGACAAACATTACCCCAGCGTTACGTCGGCCCCAACGGGGTTGTGCGGCGGCTTAGGTAATTGCGGCTTACTTTGAGCATCAAGGTTGAACAAGCGATAGCCTGATCGCTCTCGGCTCCGTTCTTTTTCCCGGCCCATAAAGACGAAACCCCAGACCTCTGTCGAGATCTGGGGTTTCTAGTAGAAGCTTGACGATGACCTACTCTCACATGGAGAAACTCCACACTACCATCGGCGATGCATCGTTTCACTACTGAGTTCGGGATGGGATCAGGTGGTTCCAACGCTCTATGGTCGTCAAGCAAACTGGTTGCTGCTTCGGGGTTTAGCCGCTGCAGCGAATTGGGTATGTGATGTCAGTTGGTATTACGTGTTCTCGCAAATTTTCGGCATTACTGTCGACTTCAACCGTCTAACAGCCAAATTGTTTGGGTGTTATATGGTCAAGCCTCACGGGCAATTAGTACTGGTTAGCTCAACGCCTCA
>NZ_FORC01000009.1 GCF_900113905.1 Phytopseudomonas argentinensis | reverse complement strand
ACTTGTGATGCTGATAATCTTGCGATCAGTCAGTCTTAACCCACAAGCACCCACACGAATTGCTTGATTCAGTTGTTAAAGAACGGTTGGCTGAGTCTTTCGTCTCAACCGAGGCGCGCATCTTACAGCACCCTCATTTGCTGTCAAGTTGTTTTTGAAGAATTTTTTCTTTCTTCTCAACACCTTGCAGCGCCCGACCAGATCATCTTCTCTCCAGCGGGAGGCGCATTCTACAGCGTTACAAACCGCTGTCAACACCCTCTTTACCGCCTTCGATCAAACCTGATCGAACCACCAACAGAGCCACTCAAACCACCCTGTCGATGCCGGCGCATTCTACTCGAATTCGCCGTCTGTGCAACCCTTATTTTCGTCTAACTCTTTGTTTCCAAAGGAGTTTTCAGATCAGGCTGCGCCGGAAGTGGTGCGCATTATAGGCCCCCACATTTTCTGGTCAACCGTTTATTTTCGATTTCTTGCGAAATGGATCGGTGCGCGATAATCGAACGCTTTGCCTTCTACTTATACAGGTAGCTAGTTGACCAAATTAACCAGTTAGTACATTTTTTACAGGCGCCATCACAGGCTGGCAGCACAATAACAACGGGAAGCACCATGGCTCCGATCATTCTCATCCTCAACGGCCCGAACCTGAACCTGCTTGGCACTCGCGAGCCAGCCACCTATGGTCATGAGACCCTGGCCGACCTCTCCAGGCTGTGCGCGGAGACTGCCGAGGCCCTGGGCCTGGCTATCGAGTTCCGGCAGACCAACCAGGAAGCCGAGTTGATCGACTGGATTCACAAGGCTCGTGGCCGCTGCGCCGGCATCGTGATCAATCCGGCAGCCTGGACACACACCTCAATCGCCATACGCGATGCGCTGGTCGCTTGCGAGTTGCCGGTAATAGAAGTGCATTTGTCCAACGTGCATAAAAGGGAAACCTTTCGCCACCACTCCTTCGTATCCCCTATCGCTCTGGGCGTGATCTGCGGCCTGGGCAGCGGTGGCTATCGCGCAGCCCTGCAGCACTTCAGCCACTTCGTTAAGGAATAACCCATGACCAGCACTACCCAGGGCATCCTGGCCGGCCTTATCGGCGCCGGCATCCAGGCTTCGCGAACCCCCGCCATGCACGAGCATGAAGGAGACGCCCAAGGCTTGCGCTACTTATATAGGCTGATCGACCTCGATCAATTGAAGCTCGATAGCGGCGCCCTCCCCGACCTGTTGAGCGCTGCCGAGCGCATGGGCTTTACCGGGCTCAACATCACCTTCCCCTGCAAACAGGCAATCATCCCCCTGCTCGATGAGCTCTCAGATGAAGCGAGGGGCATCGGGGCAGTCAATACGGTTGTGTTCAAAGACGGCAAACGTATTGGCCATAACACGGACTGCCTGGGTTTCCTGGAAGGTTTCCGGCGTGGCCTGGGTGACGTGCCGCGCCACCAGGTCGTGCAAATGGGTGCAGGCGGTGCAGGCGCAGCAGTTGCTCACGCCCTCCTGAGCGAAGGCGTGGAGCAATTGAGCATCTTTGACGTTGAGCCCGCGCGCGCCCAGGCACTGGCTGCCAGCCTGAACAAGCACTTCGGCTCACAACGTGCTCAGGCGGGTGGCGACCTCGCCTCGGCAATGGCGAACGCGGATGGGCTGGTCAATACCACGCCGATGGGTATGGCCAAGCTTCCAGGCATGCCGATCCCCAAAGAGCTGTTGCGTGCCGCCCTCTGGGTAGCCGAGATCGTTTACTTCCCGCTGGAAACCGAGCTGCTGCGTGAAGCGCGAGCCCTTGGCTGCAGAACGCTGGACGGCGGCAACATGGCGGTATTCCAGGCAGTGAAAGCATTCGAACTGTTCAGCGGTGTTGAAGCGGACGCGCAACGCATGCTCGACCACTTCCACAGCATGAACGCCTGATGCACGTGGGCCGGCGGCAGATCAACCGGCCCTTTCACCGCATGATGTAACGCAACACCGCTTCGCAGATCATGGTCTTGTGGCGCTGCTTGACCTGCTCATCCGGTAGGTCGATCTGGAAGATCTCACCGAAGGTATGGCGGTTGGACACTCGATAGAAGCAAAACGAGCTGATCAGCATGTGCACGTCAACGGTGGTAAGCCCCTCGCGAAACAGGCCTTCCTGCTCTCCCCGCTTGAGCGTTTCCTCAAGCGCCTGCAGCACCACATCACTCATTCTGCGGATTTCCGGCGACTGCTTTACGTATTCGCCGTAATGAATGTTCTCGATACAGACGATGCGCACGAAGTCCGAATTACGGTCGTGGTGATCGAAGGTGAATTCGACCAGCCGGCGGATGGCATCGGGCGCGGCCAGTTCACCGAGATGCAGGCGGTGCTCCGTGCTGCGGATATCGCCATACAACTTCAATAGCACCTCGACGTAGAGCTGCTCTTTGCTGCCGAAGTAGTAGTAGATCATGCGCTTGGAGGTCGCCGTACGTTCGGCGATGGCATCGACCCGTGCGCCTGACAACCCTTGCTGAACGAACTCGGTGATGGCGGCCTGCAGGATATTCTCCCGTGTCTTTTCCGGGTTGTTCTTGCGAGGCTTGCGCGGCGGCGCTGCGAGTTCCGGGCTTGCAGCCTCAAGGGTGGTGGTCATGGAATCACTCATCTTGGCGCTCTTGTTATCGTGGCTGACGCAAAGCGGATGCCGCTATTGGCCTGCATCCGCCCAAACACAGCTTACAGCTTCGCCGGACGCACGCTACCACTGCGTGCCTTGGCCATAGCCGCGAGGCGAACGGCGACGTTGGCGGCACCATAACCGACGTAGCCATTCTTGCGCTGAATGATCTCGAAGAAGAACCGTTCCTCGAAGGCCTCGGTGTACACGTGAAACAGCTCGCCGCCCTGAGCATCGCGATCATAGAGCACGTTGTAGTAGGCCAGTTCGCTAAGAAACTCGTCATCGAAATCGAAGCGCGCGGCCAGGTCGTCGTAGTAGTTGAGGGGAATGTCCAGCAGCGGAACACCGGCCTCCTTGGCCCGCTCGACCTCCTTGAAGATGTCCTCGCAGGAAAACGCGATGTGGTGCACGCCCGAGCCGCGGTAGCTCGACAGTGCATGGGCGATGGCGGTGTTGCGGTTTTCCGAGATGTTCAGCGGCAGGCGAACCGAGCTGCAGCGACTGCGCAGCGCGCGACTTTTCACCAGGCCGTAGGGATCGGGCAGCACAACCTCGTCGTCGGCCTCGAAGTCCAGCAGACTCTTGTAGAACAGCACCCAGCTGTCGAGACTTTCGGCAGGCAACGCCAGCGCCATATGGTCGATACGCTGCAGGCTTCCGGGCGGTACCGCGGCGGGGTCCAGTTTGAAGTCGCTGTCGTAAATGGTCTGCCCCGCCTCGGCCTGGTCGACCAGGTAGATGAGGCTGCCATCGGGGGCGCGCATGGCGGGAATCTCCCGTTCGTTGGGGCCGACCAGTCCGCGATACGGATGGCCCCGGTAGTCGACAGCGCGTTGCAGCGCCGCGGCACTGTTCTTGACCTTCAGCGCCGTGGCGCACAGCGAAGGGCCATGGGCTTCGAAGAAACCGTGGGCAAAGGAATACGGCTCGGCATTGAGCACGATATTGATATCGCCCTGACGCAGCAGGCTGACGTCCTTGGAGCGGTGCTCGCCGGCCTTGGCGAAGCCCAGCCGCTCGAGCCAGCCGGACAGCTTGGCCCCGGCCGCCTCATCGACGGCGAACTCGAGGAACTCCACACCGTGGTAACGGCTGGCTGGCGGCGTGTCGAACAACAGGTCTAGGTTCGCTGCCTGGGCATCCCCTGCCAGTAGCTGCCGGGTCTTTTCTTCCAGATAAAGAAGCGAGCGTAGCCCGTCAACAGCATTGGCGCGCGGCGGAGCGGCGCGGAAGCCATCGTTAAAGATTTCCAGCGACAGCGGACCGGTATAGCCGGTGCGGATGATCGGCGCCAGGAAGCCCGGCAGATCGAACTCGCCCTGGCCCGGGAAGCAACGGAAGTGGCGACTCCATTCCAGCACGTTCATGGCCAGCAGCGGTGCATCGGCCATCTGCACGAAAAAGATCTTGTCGCCCGGGATCTCGGCGATGGCCGCCGGATCGCCCTTGAGCGACAGGGTATGGAAGCTGTCGAGGATCACCCCGACCGCGGAGTGATCAGCCTGACGAACCAGATTCCAAACCTGCTGGTAAGTATTGACGTGGCGCCCCCAGGCCAGTGCCTCGTAACCGATACGCAGGCCGCGTGCGCCGGCTCGCTCACCCAACAGGCGCAGGTCATCGACCAGAATGTCTTCATCACCGAGCGAGTCGGCCGCGACGTTGCTGCACACCAGTACCAGGTCGGTGCCCAGCTCCTGCATCAGGTCGAACTTGCGCTCGGCGCGGTCCAGATTGCGCTGCAGGCGATCACGGCGGCAGCCTTCGAAATCGCGGAAAGGTTGAAACAGCGTGATGGCGATGCCCAGATCGGCGCACATCTTGCGCACATCTCGCGGGCTACCTGCGTAGTACAGCAGATCGTTCTCGAAGATTTCCACGCCATCGAAGCCGGCAGCGGCGATGGCTTCGAGCTTCTCCGGCAGGGTGCCGCTCAGCGAGACGGTAGCAATCGAGCGATGCATGCTTTAGCTCCTTGTAGATAACGACCTCTGCGGATCGTGCAATGGCCTGGATCCGGGAGCGGCGTAGCCAACACGGCGTTCGAGCCTGGGGTCAGCCATGCCGCTCCATCCCCTGCGGCGTATTTGCAGGGCTTGAAGCGATTATTCGCGCGCCCAGGTGAGTCAGCAATGTAAAGTGTACGAACTAGTTAGTATTTAGTGCGGTTATCGAACACTAGGCGGTTTAGTGAATTGACCCTATTTCACGGTTTGCAACACCATGCCCTCACAGCAGTGTGAAGCACCTGTTGGCGGGCTGGTAAACAGCCCCGCTTCAGCCATAACAATTTCAATAAGAGTACGCCCATGCTCACTTCCAAGCCTTTGCATACCCGCCTACCATTCGCACGCTTTTTGGCACCTACCCAGCCAACTGCGTCCGCGTCCGTCAAACCCTGACACGCGACACTCCGCTCGATAATCCTGAAAGCGGGTCGACCGGTGCCATCCCCAAGGCCGGTCACCTCGAGCTGTGGCCAGCCGCATCCCGGTGCCGCTTCGCTCAGCACGCTAATAACAACGGAGACCATGATGGCTAAGCCCTCGAATTCACAAGCCAAGAAAGCCACTGCCAGCGGCTGGGTCGGTTCAGCGCTGGAGTACTACGATTTCTTCATCTACGCGCAAGCTGCCGCGTTGATCTTCCCGCAGATCTTCTTTCCCAACACCGACCCGAAGATGGCCATCGTTGCCTCGTTGGCCACTTATGGCGTTGGTTACCTGGCCCGCCCGGTAGGCGCCTTTGTTCTCGGCCACTGGGGCGACACCCGCGGTCGCAAGAACGTGCTACTGCTGTGCATGTTCCTGATGGGCATCTCGACCATGGCCGTCGGCCTGCTGCCGACCTATCACGACATCGGCTTCCTCGCTCCGGCCTTGCTGGTCGTGCTGCGTCTGATCCAGGGGTTTGCCGTAGCCGGTGAAATCTCGGGAGCCAGTTCGATGATTCTCGAACACGCCCCATTCGGGCGACGAGGTTTCTACGCCAGCTTCACGCTGCAGGGCGTGCAGGCCGGCCAGGTGCTTGCCGCTGCCGTGTTCCTGCCGCTGGCCTACTTCATGCCGAGCGAAGCATTCAACGACTGGGGCTGGCGAATTCCTTTCCTGCTCAGCGCCTTCGTGCTGCTGGCGGGGTTCATCATCCGCCGTGAAGTCCACGAGACACCGGCCTTCGTCAACGAAGAGAACAAGCAGAAGATCGCCAAATCGCCGATCTCCGAAGCGTTCAGCACCAGCTGGCGGACCATGTTCCTGGTCATGGTCATGGCCCTGATGAACGTGATCCCGGTGGTGGCCACCATCTTCGGTGCCGCTTACGCCGTGCAACCGGCCTACGGAATCGGCTTCGACAAGAGCGTTTATCTGTGGATTCCGGTGGTGGGCAACATCGTCGCGGTGCTGGTGATCCCCTTCGTGGGTAACCTTTCCGACAAGATCGGCCGCCGCCCGACCATGATCACCGGTGCACTGGGCTCGGGTCTGCTGGCCTTCGGGTACCTGTATGCAATCAGCATCAGTAACGTGCCACTGGCATTCATCATGTCGCTGCTGATGTGGGGCGTGGTCTACCAGGGCTACAACGCGGTGTTCCCGAGCTTCTACCCGGAGCTGTTCCAGACCCGCTACCGCGTATCGGCCATGGCCATCGCCCAGAACATCGGCACCATGCTCACCGCCATGCTGCCTGCAGTATTCGCCATGGTGGCGCCGCCCGGATCGGACAACATCCCATGGCTGATCGGCGGCCTGGCATTCGGCATCACCTGCCTGTGCGCCATAGCTGCCTTCATCGCGCCGGAAACCTACCGGATCCCGATGAGCGAACTGGGCAAGCCGGGCGCCAAGCCGATGGACAAGGCCGAGTACGACGCCGCCCGCACCAGCAGCCTGAACGACACCACGCATTGAGCGGCGCACAGGCGTAAAACAAGAAGGCCTTCGATGGGCCTTCTTGCATTTCGGGGTCAGCGCTTGCGGCGCTGCTGGTAGGCCGCGGCCAGGCCGCTCAGGCAGATGATTGCGATACCCACCTTGGCGCTGGTCTCGGGGTCATGGCCGAACACCAGCAACCCGAGCAACCCCGCGAAAACGATCTGGCAATAACCAAACGGAGCCAGCAGCGCCGGTGCGGCATGGCGGAACGCCTTGGTCAGCAGCAGATGAGCGAACATGCCACACGCCCCGAGCGCCAGCATCAACGGCAAATGGTGCCACTGCGGCAGTTGCCAGAAGAACGGCACCAGGCAGCTCATCAGCAGGGTATTGAGCAAGCCTGTGAAGAAATTGCTGGTGGTTGGCGTGTCGTACTGGCTGAGCAGGCGCGTGAGTATCTGATAGGCCGCGAAGCAGCTCGCCGAGCAGAGCGGCAGCAGCACGGCCGGGGTGAACAGATCGCCACCCGGATGCACGATGATGAGCACCCCTACGAAACCCACCAGCACCGCAGCCCATTGCCCGCGGCTGACATGCTCCTTGAGCAGGGGTACCGACAGCGCGGTGACGAGCAGGGGGGCCAGGAAATTGACCGCCGTCGCTTCGGCCAGCGGGATATACAGCAGGCCGCTGGTGAAGAACAGGCTACAGCCCAGCAGACAGACCGCGCGCAATGCCTGCAACCCTGGCCGCTTGCTGCGTAAAACCCGCAAGCCCGACTGGGGCAGAAAGATGCCCGCCATCAAAAGGGTGTGCACCACATAACGCGCCCACACCACCATGACCACCGGATAGAAGCCGGACAGGTATTTGGATAGTGCGTCATGGCTGGCGAACAGGAAGGTCGCCAGGACCACCAGTGCAATACCTTTGAAAGGATGGTTGACGCCTGACAGCGAACTCGGGGTGCTCATGGGGATTCTCGTGATTCAGACGTCGTTATCGGTAGCAGACTAACTATCTAGGCGATCCACCGCCATCGCAGCTTTCAGTATGGGTCATGCTGGCGGGTCGAAGCGCTTCCATGACACGCAGACCTTACTAATGCCGTTGCACCGGATCCGGCGCCTGCCCTGCAGGCTTAACGGAACATTGGCCGGTAGGACAGCGCAACAGCCTTACCAAGTCACAATCGCCATCATCGGGAAAACCGTCACTCGTCGCGCGCCTGGCGTTAAATCTCCGCCATGCCATGCGGCCGCGGCTTAGCCACGTCGCCCCGCTGGGCATAACCCAGCCATGATGGTTCCATGCACTGCAGATCGTCGCGATGCGCATCCAAGTGGTCGTCCAGCAGCGTGCAGCTGTCATCTCGAACCTGCGAACCACGTGTACGGTCTTACCCGGCGAAATTAGCGGCAGGCGTGCCTGGCCGGGTCATTGGTGGCGACAGGCACCTCGCACGCGCGGCTCGAGACGCAGGATCTCCACGACGAGCACGCTGATACAGGTGGCGGGTGCTCAAGGGTTTAGCGAGGCAGCTGGATATCCGCGACCAGCGCAAGACGGTGCTCATCCTTATCACCGACACTAAGGCCCCTGGCCTGTGAGCGCACTCAGCGACGAACAAAGAGCAAGCAACACACCACCACCCCGAACCTGGTGCGATTCCATATGCACCTCCGGCGTGACCATACGCAACGCCTGACCCAGCTCGCCAACGCTCTTGCCAAACGCAAAGGCCGCGATGTCCGATTGGGAGAAGCCCTGGAGCTTGCCCTGACGGCAGGCTTCGCCTGGGACGACACCGATCTCTTAGACCTGGCGCCTTCCGACAAATCGTCCCCTCATTGGCTCGCGCTCGGCCCCGTCAATCGCCATGGCGGAGTAGCCTTGACGCCAGCAACGCTGCGTCGATGAGGGCAGACCATGAATACCCCATTGAACACGAACAGCACGCCCATAAGCGCCCCTACATCATCGGCAGGAGCCACATCACTTAACCTGATGACGCCTTCTCAGATTGCAGAGCTGTCTGCAAGGATCGAAGCCAATGCCGAGCTTTGGATTCAGTGCAACCGGCAGACAAAGACATATACCTCCAACAGCAGCAAACCAACCCCGAGCAAGACATCAACAAGGAGTGCGGGCAGACCGGCTAAATGCATCCACAACCCTTTTTTCGGATTCCTCGGACCTCAGACAGGCTATGGACGCTACCCGTACTTCAGCCAAGAAATTGTCGAGGGCATCGCACGACTGGACTGGCACGACCGGCCTATTGGCAAGGGAGGCTCATCCAAACCGCTGTCCGTTCGCTCAATGATGATGATCCTTGAGTCATGGGAGACCATCACCACCGAAGGCGTGGCAGCAGTCATCGGAACAAAGGAGCGCCAGGCCCAGCGTTATGTTAAGGCTATCGAGTTGGCCATCCCGTTCCTAATGAAGTCCCGACCCAAAAGATTGGTCTTCGACATGGATTTGCCCGAGGATGAATTCGTTAACGCAGTCTACAGTCGACAGCTTCAAGACAAGCCTTGTGAGCTGGAGGCTGAGATGGGCCCCGCACCCGCTGAAGACATCGCAATCCTGCGTCGAGACCTAGGAGATGACGCCTTCCAAGACTGGGTAATTAACGCCGCATACTATAAAGAAGACTCCTTCAAAGACCTCCCTGACACTGAAAAGGGCAGGCGTGGCACAGGCAGTAGCGAAGCTGCTGCATGGGGCCGTAGAGCCTGACCAGCAATCACGTTTAACCAACGATGTAGTTGGTCGTAGTCCCCCCCCCCCACAAATCCTCCGCTGATTTGACTCACTGTGATTGACCACTACTGAGATTGACACATCAGACCACCTCGTTTGTTGGTCGGTCTCAGAGGGAAGCCGACAGCAGCTCGCTGCGCTTCGCTACTGCCAACTCCCACGACCGCCCTTTATGCCCGGTCAGGTTGGTCTGACGCACCACCTGTATCTATGTCGGGAGTTGATTCATCCCTGTCGCCCTATCACTCGCCACTCTTCGGTCTTGCGGTCTCACTCTGAGACTGCCGGGTAGGGGCACCCAAAACTCACCATTAAGGAAATTACATGAACACCCGTACCTACATCGCCTTCACTGATGGCGCCTGCCTCAACAACGGAAATATCCTCGCCAGAGGTGGTTGGGGAGCGGTCATCCGTAACGCTGATGGCGAAACCCTGGAAATTGCAGGGCCGCTAGACGATGGCCTGCACCCGACCAACCAGCGAGCAGAGCTGACGGCAGCTATCGAATCACTAAAAGCGGTCAAGACCTCGTCTGCAATCACCTTGGTTAGCGACAGCAACTATGTCGTCAAGGGCATCACTGAATGGCTCCCAGGCTGGAAATCCAGGGGCTGGAAAAAGTCCGACAAGAAGCCCATAGAGAACGCTGACCTATGGCAGCAGCTCGATGCCCTCCTCAGCCATCATCAAGTTTCCGCTCAGTGGGTCAAGGGCCACAGTGGTCATCCAGATAATGAACGGGCAGACGCCCTAGCTGCACGCGCAGCTGAGTTTCAAAGGGCAAGCAGGCAGAGGCTGCCCAAAGTCGTAACCGTCGTCGCGTAACTCCATCATGTTCGATCCAGACCAGAAACCGGGTCTGGGTCGGCCTGCCTGCCTGCGCCCCTGCTGTTTTCGTGCGCAGGGTTGTCCCTGGCCGACCTGACCGCGCAGGGCCTTACCGCCCACCTGCAGAAAGTCGTGCTGGACATCATCGTCGACGAACAGATGGCCAAGTTCGAGGAGACCCTACCCGAGCGCCTGGAGACCCACGTAAAGGCCATCACGCTGGGCCACATCGAGCACATCCGTAACCACCTCAAGCTGGCCGACGAAATGACCTTCCGTATCGAAGTGAACATGGAGGAGGTACAGCCATGAGCGCCGCGAAAAGCATTCTGAAGCAGTTCAACAAAGCCGTAGCCAAGCTGGCGACTACAACTGCAACGAAGCCAGCGTCAAAATCGACCAGGCCGATGCTCTCGACCTCTTGGCAGAACAGCTCTTGAATTAAGCTGCAGCGGCTGACAAAGCAGCAGCTCGCCCGAAGGACATCCTGGATGCGCGGGCATGAGCAACCTCCAGACCTATCAACCCGGCGTAGCAGCCTATTGTCAGCAAGGCAGTTTGATTGATGAGGCAAAGGATTGGCATATATCAAGTGCGACTCGCTTTGCAAATGCCGAAAGCCGCTATGACTGGAAGACCATTTGTATTTCGCGTGCTGGCGCTCCAATGGTAGATTCCACCCTTAACTCTCGGGAGCACCGAACGAAATGCTCAGATTATGGATTCGAGCCAACTGCAGTGGGAATGAAGATAAGTATAAAAATTTTAAAATGCAAAATAACGTCAAATGCACCCAGGCCTGTCTTTTGAGCAGCCAATACCTTGTAGTGGTCTTCAGACTGCTCAAAATCTCCTTTTTAGTTGTACTCCTTTCACCCGCAGCATGGGGCGCCTTGGACATCGATCAAGAAAGCCAATTGAGGAAATCAGCTGATGCAGAGCTGATAGCGGTAACCAGCCGCCTGACCCCACTACTAGAGGCACTTGGGGATACTTCGGCCCTGTCGTTGAGCGAATACCTTACTAGAGCCGATGAAGCGCTTGATCAAATAGAAACGTCTATTGCCCGTCTCTCGGCCATGGAGTCGAAGGCAGAGTTTCTTAACAATCATTTGCAATACGTCAGAATTTCCCGTGATGTTGTCGTACATGCAAAACTCGGAGTTGGCGAATTTGTCGACTACAATAATGCCAAGAAGAAACTGACGGCGGCCGAGCTACAATCTGAGTCGCCACATGAATATATAAGAACGCAAGCGGACATTGAGAAGAGGGAGGCTTATAAACGGCTTATTATTCTAGCGGATAATCAAACAGATATACGCCTTAAGTTTCGAATGGCTTTAGCTGATCTCCGGCATGCTACAAGCGACTTAGAGGGCAGTCCTCCAGGGGCCGTTATAGATTTAGACGTTATTTCTAGAGCAGAGAATAAATAAAAACCTGTCTCGCCGATTTTATGCCCGGAGGCTAGCGTATCGAACACAGCGCCGAGGTGAAATTACTGGAATACCAGCGCTGACCTCATGACATAGCTAGGCACCTAGCAACAGGAAACCCGCACCAGCCAGGGCAAGGAGCATCAAATAAGACCGCCGCATACAATGCTCACTTCCAGACGTGAAAATGGACTCTACTCGACCTCCGACGCCGGCTTCCAAGCCATTGGCGGGCACTGAGAACAGCAGCGCACGTCGACAGCTCAAAAGACGTCATAGACGATCATTTCAATTACCGGCAGCAGCGACTCAGGCTTGAATTCCTTCCCGTATCGACTGAACGTAATGCCACCTGTTTGATGCCCAAGAATTCCACCGACTAAGGACTCCGCAACACCCTTCTGCTTCAAGTGGGCGGCCAACGTATGCCTGAAGCTGTGGAAGTCCTTTTTGCCCTCGAAACCCAATTGCGACCTGACACGTGTGAACCACTTGGACGGTGCGGCACTGTAGCCGTGCTTCTTGTGGAGAGTCAGCTCACGAAAAAGGCGGGCCTGTCCCAATTGCCGCTGGCTCTCGACGTACTCCAGAAACCCCAACGCCTTGAGCCGCGAATGGATCGGAATCAGCCGTTCGGAGCTGTCGGTTTTTATCTTCTGGTCATGAGCAGCGCTGCGAACGTGGAAACAGTCGATCCCATTGACGACGACAATGTCATCCACGCGTAGCTGGCAAAGTTCATTGAGCCGGGCACCGGTGTATAGCCCAGCAGGGGAAGCCAATACTGATTCGGCTTTGGCCCGTCCTTCGGTGCGTATCTGGTCTTATCGAACAACGCTCGCAGGTCGGCATCGCTGAACGCCTGCCGTTCCTGGCTGACTTTGCCCCGCCGCTTCACCCGCAGGCCATCAAAGGGGTTCTTGTCGCAGTACCCCTCCCGTACCGCATAGGTGAACACAGTGGTCAGATTTTTAACGTAGTTATTGAAGGTGGTCAGGCTGATGGTTGTCTCTGCCTGCGCGATAGCCTCCTCCAATGTAGTCACTGAAAGCTGGTGCATGCGTGGCGGCAGCTTCAATGCAGTCTCACGAAAGCGATGCGCTTCCTGTCTGGTAATCAGGTTGATGGGCTGGTCGCCGATGATGCGAACCAGCAGCGTTGCAACTGCCCGCTTGTCATCCAAGGCCTTGATCGACACCCCCTCCCGTGCCCGCTCTCGCAGATGCTCATCGACCACTTCCGAAAACCTGGGGGTCAGTTTTGGTCGATCCCTCACCAAGGCTATAGGAGCTGCAACACGAGCGTTTGAAGGCTGGGCTCTGGGGTTGCCTATCATTGACTCGAAACTGCTCACCAATTGCTGCTGGCGAAGCCAGGAAGCCAACTGGCTACCCGCTTGCCGCCTGCATCCCAGGCACCACACAGCAACTCCAGCGGCGGTTTTCTGCCCTGGAACGCTTCAGTGAACAGCCGCTGCACCTGCAGCAATAGCTCCCGGCCACGGATAAGCGCCTCGCGTCGACAACGGGTCTGCAGCGACCTGCGTATCTCGCGCTGGACAAACAATGGGCGAATGACATCGGGCACCACGATTCGGAAGTAAAAGACCGAATGGCGCGAAAGCAGAAGGTAGGATGGAACGGTAGACACGGATGTATCACTCCTTGTACCACTACGTGGTCTGGAGCGAAAAACCGTTGAGAATCAGTCACTTAAAGGACTGGAGGCGATCCTGCCAGCCACACCCCGGCACACAATGTTCCCGCTGTGGCTGCTTCCTTCCGGATCTGACCAGGTTCACGGGTAATCGTTGCGGGGGGACCGGCAGGACCACCATAACGCAGCTCGCCATGCAGCGAGCCGGCGCCATTGTACCGGCTTGCGCCGAACTTACAACTGCTTCAAACACTTAGCTCGCCAACGCGAGGCCAAAAGTGGCCGTGCCGGAGCAGTTGACGCAGGCCGAGGCACAACTTCGGCAGATGTTCACTGCGTTTGCATGCTGGCCGAGCACCCTGCGCCGCCCGGTTGGCAAGGATGCCGCCAGCCACCACGCTGCAACCTTGATGCGGCTCTGCCGTGCGCACGCTGGCACTGCCCTGGCGGCGTGTCGCTCGCGGGCCCGGCGACGACCCGACGCGCCGGCTTCCGTCGCCTGCGCCCCAAGGCAAACCGAGGCAGCTGGCTTGCTGCAAGGGATAACAAGCCCTGGGGGCGAGCCAAAACGGCTGTGAATGCCCGTAATTGAGCACTGTGATGGGAATTAACCAGCGGCAGGTAGGTCACAATGAAGCCTGACCGACCGGGCAGAACCGCCCGACCGGTCACCCATGATGCACGGGCATCATTCAATGCCAGTCTTTTCATCCCAAGGAGCTATCACATGGCCATTACCAAAGACCAATTGATCGGTGACATCGCCGAAGCCATCGACTCGCCGAAGACCACCGTTCGTGCGGCACTCGACCAGCTGAGCGAGATCGTCAGCGACGCATTGGAAAATGGTGGTGAAATCACCCTGCCGGGTATCGGCAAACTGAAGGTCAGCGAGCGCCCGGCCCGCACCGGCCGTAACCCGCAGACTGGCAAGGCCATCGAGATCGCTGCCAAGAAGGTCGTGAAGTTCGTACCGGCCAAGGCGCTGACCGACGCGGTCAACTGATCGACCAGCGAGGCGTCGCACGACGCCTCGCTGCCTCCCCGCGACACGCTCCCCTCGTTAACACTGAACCCCTGCCTGCCTGCTGCCTCAAACGACGACACCCGTCAGACGCAGGTTCGTCATGCCCGCCGACCGCGAACTCACTTTCCGCGCCCTGTCCTCAGGCGTGCTGCTCGGCGCCTTGCTGACGCCGTCGAACATCTATTCCGGCCTGAAGATCGGCTGGTCGTTCAACATGTCGATCATTGCCCTGCTGGTCAGCTACGGCATCTGGCGCAGCCTGGTGCGCTGGCGTCTGGGCACCGCCTGGAGCATGCGCGAGAGCAATATCAACCAGACCACCACCTCGGCCGCGGCCTCGATCATCTCAGGAGGGCTGGTGGCGCCGATCCCGGCCTATACCCTGCTCACCGGCCAGCAACTGCCGACCCTGCCATTGGTGGCCTGGGTGTTTTCGGTCAGCTTCCTGGGTATCTGGGTGGCCTGGTACCTGCGCCGCAGCATGGTCGAAGACACCCGCCTGCGCTTCCCGGAAGCGGTCGCCACCCTGGAAACCATGCAGCAGGTCTACAACCATGGGCGCGACGCGATGCAGCGTCTCTGCGTGCTCGGCGCCGCCGCCGTGCTTGGCGGGTTGGTCAAATGGGCTGATACCTTCGTCTTCGCATTGCCGCGCTGGTCGCCCAGCGTGCAGCTGGAGCGGCTGACGTTCAACCTCGATCCGTCACCACTGCTGATCGGCTTTGGCGGCATCATCGGCATTCGCGTCGGCCTGTCGCTGCTGCTTGGGGCGCTGATTGCCTGGGGAGGCCTGGCACCCTGGCTGCTGAGCAGCGGCCTGGTCGCGCCGGGCAGCGAAGCCAGCGGCCCGCAATTCGCGCCATTGGTGGAATGGCTGTTATGGCCAGGGGTGACACTACTGGTCTGTGCCACCCTGACCGCCCTGGCCATACGCTTCGTGGCCAGCCGGCGGGCAGCCCGCGCGCCTGGTAAAACGCCGCGCCAGGCCCCGGCGAAGCTGCCACTGCTCATGCTGACCCTGGCCTCGCTACTGGTGCTGACGCTACAGGTCTTGCTGTTCGATATCGACCCGCTGATGGCACTGCTCAGCGTGCCTCTGGCGGTCGCCCTGGCCTGCATGGCGGCGCGGGTGGTCGGCGCGACCGGTATTCCGCCGATTGGCGCTACCGGGCAGCTGTCGCAGCTGACGTTCGGGTTGATCGCACCGGGGCAGATCAGCGTCAACCTGATGGCCGCCAATACCGCGGGAGGCGCAGCCGGCCAGTGTACCGATCTGCTCAACGACTTCCGGGTGGGCCACGCCATCGGCGCCAAGCCCTACAACCAGTTGATCGCCCAGTGCCTGGGTATACTGGTCGGCAGTATCGTCGGCGTGCTGGTCTACCAGATACTGATTCCCGATCCCCAAAGCATGCTGATCACCCAGCAATGGCCGGCGCCGGCCGTGGCCACCTGGAAGGCGGTTGCCGAAGTGCTGGGCTACGGCCTGGACTCGCTCGACGCCAGTATTCGCTGGGCCATGCTGATCGGCGCACTGTGCGGCGTGGTGTTCGGTGTACTGGAAGCGAGCCTGCCGGAGCAGTCGGTGTTCGCCCGGCTGCTGCCCAGTTCAGCGGCCTTCGGCCTGGCCTTTATCATCCCGGCGTCGATCTCGCTGATGATGGCCATCGGTGCCCTGCTCGCCTGGGTGGTGCAGTCGCGCTGGCGCAGCCTCGGCGAACGCTTCACCATTGCCGCCGCGGCTGGCCTAGTGGCCGGGGAAAGCATCGTCGGGGTCGGGGCGTCATTCTGGATGATGCTGGCCGGCGGTTGATGCGTGGGCAGCGTTCAGCCGTTTAGTCGATGGGTTGCACCCATCCTACAAGCTGTGACCTGGAAATGGGCATCACACCATGCGGGAACGGGCGGAGGCGCCCGCTCCACACAGGTGATTCGCGGGGATGGCCCGCTCCCACATAAGTGGATGCTCAATCCAATGCTGCGCCCTAACGCTAGCCAGGCGTAGCGCGCCAGTTACGCCCCTAGTCGGCAGCGATACCGTACTCACCCAACCTGGCGATAAAGGTCTGCTCGTCGAGCACCGGTATGTTCAGCTCGGTGGCCTTGGCCAGCTTCGAACCCGCCCCGGGGCCGGCTACCACGCAAGTGGTTTTTGCCGACACCGAACCGGCCACCTTGGCGCCCAGGCTTTCCAACTTGTCCTTGGCGATATCGCGGCTCATCACTTCCAGGCTGCCGGTCAGCACCCAGGTCTGGCCGGCCAGCGGCAGGCCTTCGACCACCTTTTTCTCGCTCTCCCAGTGCATGCCGAAATCACACAGCTGCGCTTCGATCGCTCGTGCGCGCTCGGCATTTTCTGCCCTGGCAAAGAACTCGCGCACCGACTGCTTGGCCTTCTCGTTGAGCCCCTTCATGGCGCTCAGGTCGAGCCAGTCGGCGGTGATCACCGCGTCCAGGGTCTTGAAGCGCTCGGCCAGGTTCTTCGCGCCGGTTGCTGCGACAAAGGGAATGTTGAGCTTGTCGAGCAGCCCACCAAGGGTCGTGCTGGCAGCGAACTCGGCCGCCAGTTCGCCCTGGTCCTGCAACTCCAGGCCACGCTCGAGCAGCTGCTTGATCACCGTCTGGTTGTGCTCGTCCTCGAAGAAGCTGTGGATTTCGTGGGCCACTTCCAGGCCGATGTCCGGCAGGTAGGTCAGCACTTCGGGCAAAGCCTGGGTAACGCGCTCCAGCGAGCCCAGGGAGCGCGCCAGCACCTTGGCGGTTTCCTCGCCCACATCAGGAATGCCCAGAGCGTAGATAAAGCGCGCCAAGGTCGGGCGCCTGCTGTCGGCGATGGCTTCGAGCAGCTTGCGGCTGGACACTTCGGCGAAACCTTCAAGACCGACGATCTGCTCGAATTCGAGGGTGTAGAGGTCGGCCGGCGAGCCGACCAGGCCTTCGTCGACCAGTTGCTCGACGCTCTTCTCACCAAGGCCCTCGATGTCCATGGCGCGGCGCGAGACGAAATGGATGATCGCCTGCTTGAGCTGGGCTGCGCAGGCCAGGCGGCCGACGCAGCGATACACGGCGCCTTCGCTGACCGTTTCGCGGCCCTTGCTGCGCTTGATCAGCTGGGTGCGCTCGACTGCAGAGCCACAGACCGGGCACTGCTCGGGCACCGCGACCGGGCGAGCGTCCTCGGGGCGACGTTCGGTGACCACCTGCATCACCTGGGGAATCACGTCACCGGCGCGGCGGATGATAACCGTGTCGCCAATCATCACCCCCAGGCGCGCCACTTCGTCCATGTTGTGCAGCGTCGCGTTGGCCACCGTCACACCCGCCACCTTGACCGGTTTGAGACGCGCCACCGGCGTCACCGCGCCGGTACGGCCAACCTGGAACTCCACGTCGAGCAACTCAGTGAGCTCCTCCATGGCCGGAAACTTGTGGGCCACGGCCCAATGCGGCGTGCGCGCACGAAAGCCCAGCTGCTGCTGGTCTTCGATGTTGTTGACCTTGAACACCACGCCGTCGATGTCATAGGCCAGGCCCATGCGCCGTTCGCCGATATCGCGGTAGTATGCCAGGCAGTCTTCGATGCCCTTGGCGAGTTTCAACTCGGGGCTGATGGGAATGCCCCAGGTCTTCAGGCGCTGCAGCATGCCGACCTGGGTCGGCGCCGGCTCGGCACTGTGCTGGCCGAGGCCATAGCAGCAGAACTCAAGCGGCCGGCTGGCGGTGATCTTCGAGTCCAGCTGGCGTAGGCTGCCCGCCGCTGCGTTGCGTGGGTTGGCGAAAGTCTTGCCGCCGATCTCGGCCTGGGCGGCGTTGAGGCGTTCGAAGCCAGCGCGGGACATGAACACCTCACCACGTACTTCGAGCACATCCGGCCAGCCAGTGCCGTGGAGTTTGAGCGGCACGTTGCGGATGGTGCGCACATTGACACTGATATCTTCGCCGGTGGTGCCATCGCCGCGGGTGGCGCCGCGCACCAGCTTGCCGTCACGGTACAGGAGGCTTACCGCCAGGCCGTCGAGCTTGGGCTCGCAGCTGTATTCGACTTCGGCGCCGGCACCGAACAGATCGCCGCCCCGCAGGCCCAACCCGCTCTGCACGCTGCGGTCGAAAGCTCGCAAGTCGTCCTCTACGAAGGCATTGCCAAGGCTCAGCATGGGCACTTCGTGGCGCACCTGGCCGAAGGCGCTGAGTGCTTCGCCGCCTACGCGCTGGGTCGGCGAGTCGGGTGTCACCAGCTCCGGATGCTCGGTTTCAAGCGCCTGCAGCTCGCGAAACAGGCGGTCGTATTCGGCGTCCGGCACACTGGGCTCGTCGAGCACGTAATAGCGGTAGTTATGGGCGTCCAGTTCGTTACGCAGTTCGAGGATACGTTGGGCAGAATCTTTCATGCGGGTCATTCTCGGCGGGCCACGGCCAGGGCACAGAAACGAAAAACCTCAAGCCAAGCGCTGGGCTTGTAGCTTGAGGCTCGTCGGTGCCGCTTTCTTTCAGCGTTTTTGCGTCAACAGACGGCGTTCGTATTCGACGATGCGCTGACGGTAATGTTCGATGGTTTGTGCAGTCAGCACGCTGCGCTGATCGTCCTTGAGTTCGCCATTGAGCTCATGGGCCAACTTGCGCGCCGCGGCGACCATCACGTCGAAGGCCTGTTTGGGATGGCGCGGGCCGGGTAGCCCCAGGAAGAAGCTCACCGCACGGGTGCTGAAGCCTTCGATATCGTCCAGGTCGAAGGTACCGGGTTTCAGCGCATTGGCCATGGAGAACAGCACTTCGCCGTTGCCGGCCATGCTCTCGTGGCGGTGGAAGATGTCCATCTCGCCGAAACGCAGGCCGCTTTCCAGGATGTTCTGCAGCAGCGCCGGGCCCTTGAAGCCCTGCTCGTCGCGGGCAATGACGTTGATCACCAGCACTTCGTCGACCGGCGGCAGATCCTTGTCAGCTTGCTTGCTGGAGGCGCCAGCGCGGTCGTCGCGTTCATCGTCCACCGGGCTGAGCAGCGTCGGTACCGGCTCGTCGCTGGCCAGATCCAGGTCACCCTGACGCGGCTCGCTGCGACGGCGGCTGCTGTTGACGTCACGCGCGCTCATCGACGGCAGATCGTCTTCGTCCAGCGAGGGCTCATGATTGCGCTCCACCACCCTGGGCGGGCTGAGCACGTCGGGGTCACCTTCGTCATCGGGCAGATTGGACACGTTACGATCCAGTCGGAACTTCAGCTTGCCCTTGCCACCGCGCATCCGCCGCCAGCCATCGAAGAGGATGCCGGCGATGACGATGATACCGATGATGATCAGCCACTCGCGTAGACCGAATTCCATGAAATGTCCTGACCCCTAAAGCAAAAATTGATGAAAAAAAGGCGTCCCGGCCCCTGCTGATGACCCTGAAACGTGGCGCCAACTCCATGTTCTGACTGGCGTTTTCCCACGCACAACAAAAGTGGGCGTTAAGCTAGCACGACGAAAGGCAACTTTACACCGGCAAAACGCTGTAAAACCGCCGCCGCGGCCTGTTTTTACGCGACAAAATCCTTGTTTGGCCCTCTCAAGTGTCCACCATCGCCAACGCCTCTTCGACATCCACCGCCACCAGACGCGAACAGCCGGGTTCGTGCATGGTCACGCCCATCAACTGGTCGGCCATTTCCATGGCGATCTTGTTGTGGGTGATGTAGATGAACTGCACGGTCGCCGACATCTCCTTAACCAGCCGCGCGTAACGCCCGACGTTGGCATCGTCCAGCGGTGCGTCCACCTCGTCGAGCATGCAGAACGGTGCCGGATTGAGCTGGAAGATCGAAAAAACCAGCGCCAACGCCGTCAATGCCTTCTCGCCGCCGGACAGCAAATGAATAGTGCTGTTCTTCTTGCCCGGTGGACGCGCCATGATGGTCACCCCGGTATCGAGTAGATCTTCGCCGGTGAGTTCCAAATATGCGCTGCCACCGCCGAAAACTTTCGGGAAAAGCGCCTGCAGACCGGCGTTGATCTGGTCGAAGGTTTCCTTGAAACGGTTGCGGGTTTCCCGGTCGATCTTGCGGATGACGTTTTCCAGGGTGTCCAGCGCCTCGACCAAGTCGGCGTTCTGGGCATCCAGATAGCGCTTGCGCTCGGATTGCTGCTGGTATTCCTCGATGGCCGCCAGGTTGATGGCGCCAAGGCGCTGGATGCGCGCGGCCATCTGCTCCAGCGCCTGCTCCCAGGCGCTCTCGCTGGCGTCTTCGGGCAGCGTGGCAAGCACGCCGTGCAGGTCGTAGCCGTCCTCCAGCAGTTGATCCTGCAGAGCCTTGCGGCGCACGTTCAGCGACTGCCACTCCAGACGCTGCTGCTCCAGCTGCCCGCGCAGCAACTGCGCCTGCTGTTCGGCCTGGGTACGGCGCTTCTCGGCGTCGCGCAGCTCGCGGTCGGCGTCTTCCAGGGCCAGACGCGCCAGGCGCAGTTCCTCTTCGACGCCCATGCGCCGCTCGAGCAGCTCTTCGAGCTTGAGGCGCAACTCTTCCAGCGGTGCGGCGCCCTCTTCCAGATTCAGGTCCAGTTGCTCGCGCTTTTCGGTGAGGCGCTCGGACTGCAGCTCCAGGCGCTCCAGGGCCTGGCGCGTGGAGTCATGCTGAGCGCGCAGCGAGCCCAGGCGCACGGCCAGTTGGTGAGCGTGATCCTTGTGCTGGCGGGCTTCCTGGCGCACCCGATCAAGCCGCTCGCGCAGGGCGTCGCGGCTGGCCAGCAGGCTTTCGCGCTGCTCGGTGTCCAGGGCCATGCTGTCCAGCGCATCCTGCAGGTACAGGCGCGCCTCGCCCAGCTGCTCGGTTTCCATGGCACGCTGCTCGGCCAGTTCCTGCTGCTCGGCCTCGATGCGCTTGCGGCGCAGCACCAGTTGCTCGGCCTTGGCCTGCCCCGCTGAGAGGCGCGCCTTGAGCTCGCCCAGGCGGCGCGCCTGATCCTGCAACTGGCGGCGCTGCTGCTCACGTAATTCTTCTTCATGACGCTGGCGCTCGCGCAGGGCCTGCATGCTGTCATCGAGCAGCGCCAGCGAGGCTTCGCGCTCTTCACGCTCCAGGCCCAGGCTCTCCAGTTCCTGGGCACGGGCCAGCACGCCGCTCTGCGCCTCGCTGGCACGCCGTACGCGCAGGAAATGCCGACCTACCCAATAGCCATCGCGGCTGACCAGGCTTTCGTCGGGCGCCAGGCTGGTTCGCTCGGCGAGGGCCTGATCAAGGCTCTCCACAGGGCGCACGCGGCCCAGCCAGGCCGCGAGATCCACCGGGGATTCGACCTTATCGAGCAGGCTGCCGGGCATGCGCAGGCCATCGCCAGCCGCCGATACCAGGCGCAGCTCGCCCTGCTCCAGAGCGGCAAAGTCCAGCCCACTGAAATCATCCTGCAGCACGGCCTGCAAGTCGGCGCCAAGCACGGTTTCCACCGCCAGCTCCCAACCGGCCTCCACCCGCAGCCCTTCGGCCAGGCGCGGGCGTTTGTCGAGGCCGTGCTCACGTAACCACTCTGCCGTGCCTTTGCCAGGATCCAGCGCAGCCTGCTGCAAGGCTTCCAGGGAAGCGAGGCGACCATCGAGACGCTGCAGTTCGCCCTGGGCCTGCTGCTGGGCCTGGCCGGTTTGCTGCAATTCATCACGCAGTTGCTGCAGGCGCTCGGCCTGTTCGGCCTCCTGCTCCTGCAATTGTTCGAGACCCAGCTCACCGACCGCGATCTCTTCGCCCAGCTCGATGATCGCCGCATCTTCCGGGTCGGCCGCCAGTTGCTGCAGCTCATCGCCCAGACGCCGCTGGCGTTCGGCGAGGCGCTCCAGGCTCTGCTCCAGCTGCTGGATGCGTGACTGTTGCACCTCGGCCTGGCGACGCGGCTCGGCGCTGCGCTGGTTGAAGGCGTCCCACTGCTCCTGCCAGCCGTGCATGCCGGTTTCGGCTTCTTCCAGCGTCGCAGCGGACTCTTCGGCAGCAGCGGCGGTGATTTCCTGCTCGGGCTCGAGCATCGCCAACTCTTCGCCCAGGGTCGCCAGCAAGGTGCGGTCATGGCCCAGGTGCGATTCGGTTTCCAGGCGCGCACGCTCGGCTTCGCGCAGGTCGTCCTGCAACTGGCGCAGGCGCTGCTGGCCGTGCTGGATACTCTGCTCCACCCGGGCAATGTCGCCGCCCACCGAATAGAAGCGCCCCTGCACCAGGTTGAAACGCTCGGACAGCTCGTGGTGCCCGTCACGCAGCCGCTCGATGCTGGCATCGGCATTACGCTGCTCGGCCACCAGCGCCTCGAAGGCGATTTCCTGGTTGCCGATCACCGCCTCACGCTGGCCAACCTGCTCGTTCAGCGTCTGCCAGCGCAGCGCAGTCAGCTGGGCTCTGAACTGGCGCTCCTCGGCCTTGTATTCCTGATACTTCTCGGCGGCCTGGGCCTGGCGGTGCAGGCGTTCGAGCTGGCGCTCCAGTTCTTCGCGCAGGTCGGTCAGGCGCGCAAGGTTTTCCTGGGTACGGCGGATGCGGCTCTCGGTCTCGCGGCGGCGCTCCTTGTACTTGGAGATCCCCGCCGCCTCCTCGATGAAGTTGCGCAGCTCCTCGGGTTTGGCCTCGATCAGCTTGCTGATCATGCCCTGCTCGATGATCGAGTAGCTGCGCGGCCCCAGGCCGGTGCCAAGGAAGATATCGGTGATGTCACGACGACGGCACTTCACGCCGTTGAGGAAATAGGTGTTCTGGCTGTCGCGGGTCACCCGGCGACGGATGGAGATTTCCGCGAAAGCCGCGTACTCGCCGGTCAGGGTGTTGTCGGAGTTGTCGAAGATCAGCTCGATGCTGGCCTGGGTCACCGGCTTGCGGGTGTTGGAGCCGTTGAAGATGACATCGGTCATCGACTCGCCGCGCAGGTTCTTCGCCGAACTCTCGCCCATCACCCAGCGCACCGCATCGATGATGTTGGACTTGCCGCAGCCGTTGGGGCCGACCACCGCCGCCATGTTGCTGGGGAAGTTCACCGTGGTAGGGTCGACGAAGGACTTGAAGCCCGCCAGCTTGATGGATTTCAAACGCATGGGCGGGCACTCGCCGAGACGGCAACCAAGTTGGCAGGGAGGTCAGCGGCGCACAGCGTCATATAGGTCCTTGAGGCGCGATGCTTGGGGAGCGCAAGGTTCTGGCCATTGGCCAGAGGGGGCGGGAGTTTAACACAGCAGTGCAGCGAAGCTGAGCAGCGCATGCACACAGGGAACGCCGCCGCTTCGCTGGCATCCAACCGCCAGGCCAGGCGACCGTCTGGCGCCGCATTTCCTTGCCCCGAGGTTCTCATGCAGACGTACGCATGCGCAGCGAAACTGGATCGTCTGAATTTCTTCCTGGCTGACGTCCGCGACGGGCTCGGGCCTTACCTGGCGATCTACCTGCTCTCGGTGCACAAATGGCAAGCGGGCGACATCGGCCTGGTCATGGCCCTCGGCGGGCTGGCCGGCCTGGCCGCGCAGATTCCGGCCGGCGCGCTGGTCGACTGGGTGCGCGACAAGCGCCTGCTGATCGTCATCGCCTCGGTACTGGTGACCCTCGCCTGCCTGGTCACCCTCTGGAATGCCCAGTTCGCCTGGGTGGCGGTAAGCCAGATCGCCGCCGGCATGGCCTCCTCGGTATTCGCCCCGGCGCTGGCGGGCATCACCCTGGGCATCGTCGGGCCGAAGGCGTTCACCCGGCGCATCGCCCGTAACGAATCCTTCAACCACGCCGGTAACGCCACCGCCGCGCTCCTCGCCGGCCTGTTCGCCTACCTGTGGGGGCCGGTCGCGGTGTTCTACCTGATGACCGCCATGGCCGTGCTCAGCCTGCTGTCGGCATTGAGCATTCCGGCGCGCGCCATCGACGCCGACCAGGCCCGGGGCCGGGAAGCCGGCGTGGCGCTGACGCCGCTGCGCCAGTTGCTCACCCAGCCGCCGCTGGTGCTACTGGCGCTGTGCTGCGCGCTGTTTCACCTGGCCAACGCCGCGATGTTGCCGCTGGTGGGGCAGAAACTTGCGCTGGCCAATCCGGAGCTGGCCACCACGCTGATCTCGGCCTGTATCGTCGCCGCCCAACTGGTGATGATTCCGGCGGCCATGCTGGTCGGTGCCCGGGCCGATCGCTGGGGGCGCAAGCCGCTGCTGCTGGCCGGCTTTCTGATCCTACCGATCCGCGGCGTGCTGTACACGCTGAGCGACGATCCGGTCTGGCTGGTATCGGTGCAATTGCTCGACGGCATCGGCGCCGGCCTGTTCGGCGCCTTGATCCCGCTGATGGTGCGTGACCTGACCCACGGCAGCGGCCATTTCAACGTCAGCCTGGCCAGCGTCAGCCTGGTGTTCGGTATCGGTGCAGCGCTGAGCAACGGCCTGGCCGGTTATGTCGCCGAGGCCAAGGGTTACGACAGTGCCTTTCTGGTACTGGCCGCCGTGGCCGGCTGCGCGGTGCTGCTGCTGTTGGGCATGCCGGAAACCCTGAAGGGCGACGCGGCGACGCCGCAAATCGACGACACAGCACCTCGCCCCACCACCTGACCATCAGGTCAACATTCGTCCCGGACATGGTTGTCGGCGCCCCGCTTGTCACGCAGAATCCCGGCTCACAGCCACGAGCGCCCTCTACCATGGCGCTCGCCCAGTGGGCATCGCCATCCGCGAAGCCCGCACCGCTCCATCGGATTTGAATCGAGGCCCCATGTCCAACGTCATCCACGCCTACCGCGGCGCTATCCTGCACAGCCTGGCCGACCCGGCCGAAGTCGGTATCGAGGCGTCGTACGCCTACTTCGAGGACGGCATTCTGCTGGTCGAAGACGGCAAGGTCCGCGAGGTCGGCGCGGCCGCAGACCTGCTGCCACGCCTGACCGGCGTTGCCGTGCACTACTATGAAAATGCGCTGATCACGCCCGGCTTTATCGATACCCATATTCACTATCCGCAAACCGGCATGATCGGCGCCTACGGCGAGCAATTGCTGGACTGGTTGAATACCTACACCTTCCCGACGGAAATGCGCTTCGCCGACAAGGCCCACGCCAGCGAAGTGGCCGATGTGTTCATCAAGGAAATGCTGCGCAACGGCACCACCACCGCACTGGTGTTCGGCAGTGTGCACAAGCAATCGGTAGACGCCTTGTTCGAAGCGGCCGACGCCCTGAACCTGCGCATGATCGCCGGCAAGGTGCTGATGGATCGCAACGCGCCCGAGGCGCTGACCGACACCGTCGAATCCGGCTATGCCGACAGCCGCGAGCTGATCGAGCGCTGGCACGGCAAGGGCCGCCTGCACTACGCGGTAACGCCGCGCTTCGCGCCGACCAGCACGCCAGAGCAACTGGCCATGGCGGGGCGCCTGCTGGGCGAGTATCCGGATCTGTACCTGCACACCCACCTCTCGGAAAACCGCCAGGAAATCGACTGGGTCAAGGCGCTGTTCCCGGAAAACAGCGGCTATCTGGATGTCTATGACCGGCACCAGCTGACCGGCCCGCGCTCGGTGTTTGCCCATGCGGTGCACTTGTGCGACGCCGAATGCGAGCGCCTGGCGGAAACCGGCTCGGCGGTGGCCTTCTGCCCGACCTCCAACCTGTTTCTCGGCAGCGGCCTGTTCGACCTCAAGCGTATGGAAGAGCACAAGGTGCGCGTCGGCCTGGGTACCGATATCGGTGCCGGCACCAGCTTCTCGCAGCTGCGCTCGCTCAGTGAGGCCTACAAGATCATGCAGCTGCAGGGGCAGAAGCTCGACCCGTTCAAGTCGCTGTACCTGGCCACCCTGGGCAGCGCACGGGCGCTGTATCTGGATGAACGCATCGGCAACTTCGCGACCGGCAAGGACGCCGACTTCGTGGTGCTCGACTACCAGGCCACGCCGCTGATCGACTACCGCCTCAAGCAGAGCAGCAGCCTGGCCGAGCGGCTGTTCGCGCTGATTACCCTGGGCGATGATCGAGTGATCAAGGAGACCTTTGCGGCTGGGCGGAGTGTGCATCGGCGGGATGCCTGAATCGCAGATTGCGATAACACATAATCCTCATATCTAGGGCTGCCTAAGGCTGGCTACATGGGATTTGAGGATGAGGGAAACACATTGTGTGAACGGGCCATGCCCGCGACAGCTTCGCGGGCATGGCCCGTTCACACAGGTGGCTACCTTCAACCATTCACCGCCGAGCTATTCCCTTGCTCGTATAACCACCCCGGGTATTGCTGCGCTCAACCTGGGTTACAGGCCCCTAGCCTGGTCGAACGCAGCGATACCCGGGTGTGCTACGCACCGATCACCGATACCGGGTAGATCGCGGTATAGGCACCATCGTCGACACTCAGGGTGCGGCAATCGACGCCGTACACCGCCGCCAGGTGCTCGGGGGTTAGCATCTGCGCGGTGCTGCCGCAGCCGTGCACACGGCCTTGAGTGATCATCAGCGCATCGTCGGCGTAGCGGCTGGCCAGGTTCATGTCGTGGAAGATCGCCAGGGTGACGATGTTCTCGCGCCGGGTGTAGGCGCTCACTGCCTCGAGCATGTGCAACTGGTTGGCCAGGTCCAGTGCCGAGGTCGGCTCGTCGAGCAACAGCAGCCGTGGGCTGCGCACCAGCGCCAGGGCGAGGGAAATCATCTGCCGTTCGCCGCCGGACAACTGCCCCGGCTGTTGCTCGGCGAATCGTTGCAGGCCAAGCAGGTCGAGCACTTCGCTGGCCCGTCGCTGGCTGTCGCGCTGGGTCGACCAGCCCCGCGCGCCACCGTGCTGCGCGAGCAAGAGCAGCTCATAGGTTGACAGGCCTACGTCGAGGTGGGCCATGTCCTGGGCCACATAGCCGATCAGCCCAGCGCGTAGCGCCGGCTCCAGGCCGAGCAACTGGGTGCCGTCGATGGTCGCCGAACCTTCGGCACGCAGCAGCCCGCACAGCCCCTTCATGAACGTCGACTTGCCCGCGCCATTGGCGCCGAGCAAAGCCAGGGTGCGGCCCGCTTCGGCACGCACGGCGAAGTCGCGGATGATCGGCCGGCCGCCGATGGACACGCGATAACCCTCGGTGACGAAACTCATCGGGACGTCAGCCTCCGGTCGCGCAGGATCAAGACGATGAAGAACGGCAGGCCGATCAGCGAGGTGACCATGCCGATGGGCAACACGGCGCCCGGCACGATCAGTTTGCTGGCCAGCGACGCCAGGGTGACGAAGATGATCCCGCAGGCCAGGGTCACGCCGATGGTGAAGCGCTGATCCTCGCCGACCAGCAGGCGCGCCACATGGGGCGCCACCAGGCCGACGAAACCGATGATACCAACCACTGCGGTCACCGCGCCGGCGAGCAGCGCGGCCAGCACCAGCATCAGGGTGCGCACGCGCTTGACGCGAACGCCGAACACCACCGCCTGCTCGCCGAAGCTGCGCAAAGCGGTCAGCGCCCAGGCCTGCATCAGCACCAGCGGCACCGCTACCAGCGCTATGGCGGCACACAGCGCGACCTTGCTCCAGGTCACGTGGAGCAGCGAACCCATCAGCCAGAACACGATGCTCTGCAGCTGATCGACGTTGGACAGGTACTGCACCAGGCCGAGCAGCGAGCTGAACACGAAGTGCACGGCGATACCCAGCAGGGTGATGGCCTGCAGGCCGATCTGCCCACGGGTCAGCAGGAGGATCACGCCGACGGTGAGCAGCGAGAACAGGAAGGCGTTGGCGGTGACCAGCATTTCCGCACCGAAGCCCGGCAGCCACTGCGCCAGGGACAGGTTGAAGGTCAGTGCCAGCGCTGCGCCAAAGCCCGCTGCCGAAGAAATGCCCAGGGTGAAGGGTTCAGCCAGCGGGTTGTCGAGCACCGTCTGCATGATCAGCCCGGCCAGCGCCAGGCAAGTGCCGGCCAGCACCGCCATCAGCGTCATCGGCATACGCAGCTCCCAGAGGATCACCCGCGTGGCGTCATCCACCTGGTCCGGGGTGAACAGCCCCTGCAGCGCATCGGCGAAACTCAGGGTCCCGGAGCCCACCACCAGGTCGGCGATGAACGCCATCAGTGCTACCAGCAGCAGCCCGACCAGCAGCAGGCTGCGCTGCCAGACCGCGCGCCCATAACGGTGCTGGTAACCGTCGGCCGTGGCTGCACCTAGCACGGACTCATTCACCGGCCGGCGCCTGGCCGAAGAGAATCGCCGGCACCTCGCCGAGACCGGTCATGCCCAGCAACGCGCGGGTGCTGGCGGCATGATCGAGGCCGCCGGCGGCTTGCGGGTAGAAAGCCTGGGCCAGGTACTCGACCGCCAGAATGTTCCAGGCGCTGGCATAGAACTGGTGATACACACCGTACACGCGGCGCTGCTGTACCGCCTGCAGCTGCGCCATACCGGGGCGCTGCAGCAGTTGCCGCATGGCCTTGTCGATTGCGCTCTGCTGCACCGTCGGGCCAAAACCGAAGGGCGGCGAAATCGAGGCACTGCCCGGGAACTGGGTGCCGCTCATCACATACACCTCGGGCTTCTTGCTGATCACCGTTTCCAGGGTCACGTCGCCCGTGGCACCTGGCAGCAACCGGCTGCCGAGGTTATCACCGCCGGCCGCCTGCACCAGCTTGCCCCAATACACATCGCCATGGGTGAAACAGCAACTGCTGGCACCGCCCTGCCCGGCCTTGGCCTCGACGAACACCAGCGGGCGTTTGCCCTGCTCGGCGACCAGTTTGTCGACCTGCGCCAGGCGCGTCTTGTAGAAATCCAGATACGCCTTGGCGCGCGCCTCGCGGTTGAGCACCTTGCCGAGCAATGCCACGCTCTGCTGGCCGTTGGGCACCGGGTCCAGGTCGCTGTCGACGTAGATCGCCGGAATCTTCAGCGCTGCCAGCTTGCGCTCGACGCCTGCGCCTTCCAGGGATTTGCGCGCACGCAACTGGAACACCAGGAGATCCGGCTTGCCGGCGACCACGGCCTCGAGGTTCATGTCGCCCTCGTCGCCAAATTGCATGTCGACGGCCTGCCCGGAACTCTCTGGCCAGCGTTTCTGGAAGACCTGCCAGGTGTTGGGGTCGGAGCGCTTGATGATGTTGTTCCACACCATTATGCGCGCGAACGGATCTTCGCGATCGAGCAGCGCCAGGGCGAACAGATCACGCCCGTCCTGCAGCACGATGCGCTTGGGCTCGTGCTCGATGGTCACCCGGAGACCGGCCAGGTCGGTGATGGTAAGTGGGTAGTCGCTGGCATGAGCGCCAAGGCTGGCAAGCAGACACAGGGCGGCCGTGAGGCGAACGAAGAGCGAGGGGATAGTCATCGAGGAAAAACCTTTTACTGCGCGGCATAACAGGCGCGAGCCAGCCGTTTGAGGAAACATAGGGTAACAAAGACGCCGCATAACGTCAGTAAGAACTATTCTCGATGAATATGGCGACCCTTCCTTGCGCTGCCAGCTGGCTGTCGCCACGCCCAACGATCAGGAGGGCCTGGATTACGCCAGCCGATCCAGACTCGAGACGGCCGCTATTCGCGGCGCAAGGTGTGCACCGCTGAGCCGCCGTCCTGCGCGCGAGCAATCCCCAGGCATAAAAAAAGGATGCCCTGGGGCATCCCTTTTTTCACGCGGTGCTGATCAGTTGGCGCGTGCGGTATCACGCAGCGACTTGACCTGATCATGGTTGCGCTGCACGCCCTGCATCTGCTTTTCGAGCACGACGCGTACGTTGCTCGGCAAATCTTTCTGCAGGGCATCGCGATAAGCCTTCAGGGCGACGTCTTCGCCACGCTCGCACTCGTTGAGGATGGCCTCTTCGCTCTTGCCGGTCAGCAGCGACTTGAGGTCGACCCAACCGCGGTGCAGGGCACCGGATACGCTGGAGCTGGTTTCAGGGTCGCCGCCCAGGCCACGTACCAGCTGTTGCAGTTCGGCTGCGGCGCTGGCGCAGTCCTGCGAACGCTGCACGAAGAAGCTCTTGAGACGCGGCTCTTTCACGTCTTCGGCACACTCGCTGAAGCCTTTCTCGCCGTCTTTGCTGGTTTCGATCAGGTCGTTCAGTACCGAAATAACGTCTTTGTTATCCACTTTGGATCTCCTCGTCGCTTCAGAAAAATAGCCCTTTCAGGCCGCTCCCTTAAGTGGAGTGAGCGTCCGTTGCGGAGGTTCAGGGCAAATTCCGAAGAGCCAGCCAAACGGCGATTAGCCACCTATGGGCAAAGGCCCGCACTGCCTGGGCGCGAACCGCTCGTCTGGATGGCGAAAAGGGCCAACGTCTTGCGGGCAGAAGAACGGCGCGGCGAAGCAAGCGAGACCCGGTCGCAATCGCGCACGGCTTTAGGGGGTAACCAATGCGCAGGCCGGGCTGCGCTCAACGCAGCAAAGCGAAGGCCCCGCGGCCATCGCGAGGACCATTAGCCGCCGGTCATGCTCATGAAACGTATGACCTGCACCTGCTCATCGGTCTCGAAGTGATGGCGCTCGGGCTTGAGTTGCAGCGCACCGACCAAGGCCTCGCGCAGGCGCCCGCTGTCGCCCGGGTGGGCACGCATCAGGCTGCGCAGATCCAGCGCATTGTCGTGCCCCAGGCACAGCACCAGCTTGCCTTCGGCGGTGACGCGCACCCGGTTGCAGTCGCCGCAGAAATTGTTGCTGTGCGGTGAGATGAAACCCACGCGGGTGTCGCTGCCGCTGACCTGCCAATAGCGTGATGGCCCGCCGGTAACATGGCTGCTACGCACCAGCGCATGACGCTGCTCGATGCGCTGGCGCACCACGTCGCTGGAGCAGAAGGTCTGCTCGCGCTGGTGACTGACCACGCTGCCCAGCGGCATCTCTTCGATGAAACTGATGTCCAGGCCGCGGGCCATGGCGTACTCGACCAGCCCCAGCACTTCGTCGTCGTTGCGACCGGTCTGCACCACGCTGTTGAGCTTGATGCGCCGGAACCCCGCCGCAGCTGCTGCGTCGATACCGGCGAGCACCTGGTCGAGCATGTCGCGTCGGGTGAACGCGGCGAAGCGCTCGCGCTGCAAGGAGTCGAGGCTGACGTTCAGGCGGGTGACGCCGGCGGCGCGCAGGTCGTTCGCCATATGCGCTAGCTGCGAGCCATTGGTGGTGATCGACAGGTCTTCGAGTTCACTGCGTTCGCCCAGGCGACGCAGCAGGCTGAGCAGGTTCTTGCGTACCAGCGGTTCGCCGCCGGTGATGCGAATGCGTTTGACGCCCAACCCGATAAACGCATCGGCGACGTTGTACAGCTCTTCCAGGCTGAGGATCTGCGAACGCGGCGCGAAGACCATGTCCTCGCTCATGCAGTACGTGCAGCGGAAGTCACAGCGATCCGTCACTGACAGTCGCAGGTAGGTGATGCGCCGGCCGAAGGGATCGACCAACTGCGTCGTGTGCATCTATCCGATCTCCCGGCCTCACGGCCAGCTGGAAGTGGCTGCCGCCGTAGCGACAGTGGGCAGCCATGAGCTGCGAAGTGACGCCAAGTTTACCACGCCTGCCCCGCCGGCGTGCCGATCATGGCGTCACACCCGGTCGGTTCGGGCAGCGCTACCCACACATTCAGTGACACAACCGCCCTTACCTACATACCGAACAAAACGGTTAACGGCATCCGACGCAGCTGCGCGAACCCAGGCGCGACGCGGCCTGCGTCGATTCGAGCGGTGGCTCCCTGAGCCTCCCGGCCAAGCGGGCAAAAGGTCGAACCGGTTTTCTCGGCCCAGGGTCACATGGGCAGACCTCAGGACGACTGGCAATGGAGGGCACCGATGCCACTGCTGAAACTGCTGCACTTCACCGCACTGATCGCCTGGTGCGGCACGCTGCTCTATTTGCCTGCATTGATTGCCGCCAGCTGCCGGTCCCCGTTACGCGCGGAGCGTCCGGGGCATCCGCAGCTCAACCGCACGATCTTCAATCTGATTGCCACGCCAGCCGCCCTCGTCGCCATCGGCAGTGGTACCGCACTGTTCCTGCGCGACGGCACCTTCGGGATCTGGCTGGTGGCCAAGCTCACGGCCGTGGCGGTGATGGTCATCTGCCATGCGCTGTGCGGCCTGCTGATCCTGCAGTGCGAACGCCAGCCCCGCCCAGCGCTGACCATCGTCTGCGCTGCACTGGGCGGCACCACCCTGGGCATGATTGCCGCCACCCTATGGCTGGTGCTCGCCAAACCTTACTGAACCAGGAGCTTTCCACCCATGAATGCAGGCGGGCCAAAGCCGAACTCAATCGACGTCTACACCCACGGCATGCTCATAGACCAGACGCCCGCCCAGGTAAGCGGCGATGGCGATCAGCCCGGCGGTAAACAGCGACAGATAGAACGCCCACATCTCGAAGCCCTCCTCGCCATGGCGGTAGCGCAGCATCCAGTTCAGCGACGCCAGGGAGAGCATCATCACGGCGATAATGGCGTGGCACCAGGCGCTGATCTTCTGGCGAATGCGCTGCACGGTCAGCAGGTCGATCAGCCCGGCGATGCTGGCGATCCAGCCGCCGACCGCGCCCACACCCGCCAGCCACAGACTGGCCCGCGCCCAGAACGGGTCGGTGGTCCAGAAGTAGGCGAAATCGGTGGCCACCAGGCCCAGCAGCGCGGCGACCGGAAAGTGGATCATCATCGGGTGCAGCGGGTGCCCGGCAATGGCCGCGCGACTGATGATGGACTCTTGTTGCTCAGCCATGGCGGCCTCCCTGTCGATTCGAGAAAGGGCCGTACGTGCGCGACCCTACTCAAGTTGACCGCAGTCGCCGCAGCAGTTCCGATTATCTCCGCCTGCAGTGGTGACCAATCAATTCTGGCCCCGGCCGGCCCGGTGGCACGCGACATCGCCCTGTTGTGGTGGGCCATGTGCGGCTTCTTCAGCCTGGTGCTGGTGGTGGTCAGCGCGCTTTGGATCTACGCCCTGTGGCGCAAACCACGCGAGTATTCGCTCGAGGACGCCCGGCGCATCCAGCGGCGCTGGCTGATCGGCGGCGGTATCGTGCTGCCCTCGGTCACCATCGTGCTGCTGCTTGCGTTCGGCATTCCGGTGGGCCAGCGCATGATGCAGCTGCCGATTCTCGGCGAGCGGCCCTTGCAGATCCATATCATCGGCCACCAGTGGTGGTGGGAGGTGCGCTACCCGGACAGCGGTGTAGTGACCGCCAACCAGTTGCACCTACCCGCCGGCAGGCCGGTGGACATAACGGTCAGCAGCGCCGACGTGATCCACTCCTTCTGGGTACCGCGCCTGGGCGGCAAGATCGACATGATCCCCGGCCGCGAGAACCGCATCCGCCTGCAGGCCGACAAGCCCGGCACCTTTCGCGGCCAATGCACCGAGTTCTGCGGCACCCAGCACAGCCACATGATTCTCGATGTGCAGGCGCATAGCGAGGAAGACTTCGCCGCCTGGATCGACGCCCGGCGCGAGCCACGGGTCGAGGCATTGCAAGGTCCGGCCGCCGACACCTTCCTGGCCCACTGCGGGATATGCCACCGGGTGGCCGGCGTCAGTGCCGGCAATCGCGCCCCGGACCTTACCGACCTGGCCAGCCGACGCCATCTCGGCGGGGGCCTGCTGACCAATGAGCCCGGCGCCACGCTGACCTGGATACGCGAGCACGGCCGCCTGAAACCGGGCACCGGCATGCCGCTCACCGACGATCTCGATGCCGAGCACCTGCAGGCCATCGCCACCTGGCTGGAGGGCCTCGAACCATGACCGACAGCCGCGAAACGCAGTGCCGTGAAACCGCTGACGCCGATGCCCTGCACGACCAGTTCAACGATGTATGGGGTAATCCTCGTGGCTGGCGGGCGCTGACCATCGTCAATCACACCACCCTGGGCCTGCGCTTCATGGTCACCGGGCTGGGCTTCTTCCTGTTCGGCATCCTGCTGGCGATGCTGATCCGTACCCAGCTGGCGCTGCCGGGCAACGCCTTCATGGGCCCGGAGGTGTTCAACCAAGTGTTCACCATGCACGGCACGGTGATGATGTTCCTGTTCGCCGTGCCGATGATGGAAGGCCTTGCGGTGTACCTGATCCCCAAGATGCTCGGTGCCCGCGACCTGGTATTCCCGCGCCTTTCGGCCCTCGGCTACTGGTGCTACCTGTTCGGCGGGCTGATCATCTGCTCCAGCCTGCTGTTCGGGGTGGCGCCCAATGCCGGCTGGTTCATGTACACGCCGCTGTCCAGCGCCGCACATTCGCCGGGCATCAACGCCGACTTCTGGCTGCTGGGTATCACCTTCGTGGAAATCTCAGCGGTGTCGGCCGGGGTCGAGCTGGTGGTATCGATCCTGCGCACCCGCGCCGAGGGCATGGCGCTGAACCGGATGCCGATCTACGCCTGGTACATCCTGACCATGGCGATGATGATCGTCATCGGCTTTCCGCCACTGATCCTTGGCAGCATCCTGCTGGAATTGGAGCGCGCGGCCGGCCTGCCGTTCTTCGAGGTGACGCGCGGCGGCGATCCGTTGCTCTGGCAACACCTGTTCTGGCTGTTCGGCCACCCCGAGGTGTACATCATCTTCCTGCCGGCGGCCGGTATCGTCTCCACCCTGCTGCCGGTGTTCTGCGGCCGCCCGCTGGTGGGCTACCGCGCCGTGGTGCTGGGCGTGCTGAGCACCGGTTTCATCAGCTTTGGCCTGTGGGTGCACCACATGTTCACGGTGGGCATCCCGCAGCTGGCCCAGGCGTTCTTTTCCGCGGCGAGCATGCTGGTGGCGATTCCCACGGCGATCCAGGTGTTCTCCTGGATCGCCACGCTGTGGCTCGGCAAACCGCGCTACAACGTACCGATGCTGTGGCTGGTAGGTTTTCTGATCATCTTCGTGTGCGGCGGTCTGACCGGGGTGATGCTGGCCCTGGTACCGTTCGACTGGCAGGTGCACGACACCCAGTTCGTGGTCGCCCATTTCCATTATGTGCTGATCGGCGGCATGCTGTTTCCGCTGATCGCCGGGCTGTATTACTGGCTGCCGCACTTCTCCGGGCGCATGGCCTCCGAACGCCTCGGCAAGTGGGGGTTCTGGCTGGTGTTCATCGGCTTCAACATGACCTTCCTGATCATGCACTGGACCGGGCTGCTGGGCATGCCGCGGCGCGTCTACACCTACGACAGCGGCCTGGGCTGGGACATGCCCAACCTGATCTCGTCGATCGGCAGCTTCATCATGGTGATCGGTATTGCCACCCTGCTGCTGGATCTCATCCTGCACTACCGCTACGGCAAACCTGCCGGCAACAACCCCTGGCAGGCCGACACACTGGAGTGGGCCACCAGCCTGCCGCCCAACCCGTACAACTTCGTCAGCCTGGCCAAGATCACCGACCGCCACCCGCTGTGGCGCGACCCGGAGCTGGGCGAGAGCATGGCCCGCGGCGAGCACGCCCTTACGGTGATCGACCATGGCCGCCGCGAGACCTGGGGCGTCGATCCGCTGACCGGCGAGGTGCGCGAGATCATTCACCTGCCGGGCAATAGCTGGCTGCCTTTCATCGCCGCCTGTTTCATCGCCGTGTTGTGCCTCAGCCTGCTGGCCAAGAGCTACCTGCTGGCGCTGTTCGCCTGCGGTGCCTCGATCGTGGTGCTGCTGCGCTGGAGCTGGGAGAACGGCGCCCATCCCAAGGCCGCGCCGGACGCCCGCACCCAGCCCCATGAGCCGCCGCTGCATTCGCGTACCTGCGATGGCCCGGGGCTGTGGGGCATGGGCGTGACCCTGCTGTCCAACGGCGCGCTGTACCTGTCGCTGCTGTTCGGCTGGTTCTACCTGTGGACGGTGGCGCCCAACTGGCAGGTGCCGGATGCCCCGGTGTTCAACCACTGGCTGCTGTTTGCCAGTGCCCTGCTGCTGTCGCTGGCCATTCCCTGGCAACGACGGGTCAACGGCAGGTTGCGCCAAGGCAACGCCCAGGGGCTGCTCGCCTGTCAGGTGAGCCTGGCGTTGATCGGCCTGGTGCAGGCGGCGTTACTGCTCTGGGCGCTGCGCAGCGAGGCCCTGGAACCCACCGTGCGTGCCCATGATGCAGTGATTTTCGTAATGCTCGCCTACAGCTTCGGCCACGCCCTGCTCGCCGGCACCCTGAGCGCACTGCAGGCGCTGCGCGTGCGCATCGGCTACGTGGGTGCCGAGGCGCCTTACGAGCCGCTGGTGGTGGCGCAATTCTGGTACTACAGCCTTGGCGTGCTGTGGGTCAGCTACTTCGCCATCGCCTTGTTCCCACCCGCTTTCGGAGGTGCGTGATGCAAAGCCTCGGCAACGTCTACAACCCGACTCACATAGTCACCGGCCTGAGCATCTGGAGCCTTTGGTTCATCGCCCTGTATGGCGGTCAGGGCGTCGGCTGCTCGGTGGCGCCACCGCCGCTGAGAGACGGCCCCTGGACCTGGCTCAACCTGGCACTGGGCCTGCTGTCGCTGCTGACCGCCGGCCTGTTGCTGGGCCTGGCACGGCTGTTCCAGCAGGCCGCCAGGCGCCCGCACTGCAGTGAACGCGAGCGCTTCGTGGCCAGTGTTTCGGCAGCCGGACACCTGATCGGCGCGATCGCCGTGGTGTTCATCGCCCTGCCGATCATGGCCCTGCCGCCCTGTGCCTGAGCAGGCGAGGGAAACCTGCTGAAACAGCTGGGAAGCCCCATATAGAGCATCAGACGGCATAGTTCTCGGCTAAAAGAAACAACGAGAACAAGACAATGAGCAAACCAGAACAATCCAATGGCGCACTGTTGGCCGCCCGTATCGGCCTGTTTCTCGGGCCTTTGTTACTCCTTGCCTGCATCGCCAGCGAGCCACCGACCGGCCTCAGCCAGGAAGCCTGGCTGACCGCCGGCCTTATCGGCCTGATGGCCACCTGGTGGGCCACCGAGGCGATCCCCATTCCAGCCACTGCCCTGCTGCCAATCCCGTTGATTCCGCTGCTGGGTATTGGCACATCGCAAGCGGCCACCGGCCCTTACGCCAACCCGGTGATCTTCCTGTTCCTGGGTGGTTTCCTGCTCGGCCTGTGCATGCAGCGCTGGGAGCTGCACCGACGTATCGCGCTGAATACCCTGATTGCGGTGGGCAACCAGCCGGCCCGGCAGATTGGCGGCTTCATGCTCGCCACCGCATTGATCGGCATGGGCGTGAGCAACACCGCGACGGCGATCATGATGCTGCCCATCGGCCTGTCGGTGATCACCATGCTCACCCAGAAAGGCGATGCCGCCGAACACCAGCGCTTCGCCACCGCCCTGCTCTTGGGCATCGCCTACGCCGCCAGCATCGGCGGAATTTCCACGCTGATCGGCACGCCGCCGAACGCGCTGCTGGCCGCCTACCTGCGTGAACACCACGACGTGCACGTCGGCTTCGGCCAGTGGATGATGGTCGGCGTGCCGGTGGCTACGTGCATGCTGCTGTTCGTCTGGTGGTGGCTGACCCGCGGCGGCTTCAGGCTCGAAGGCGACAGCCAGCCGATGCTCAGGGACGAACTGGCCAAGCTCGGCGCCTGGTCGACCGGCGAGAAGCGCATCGCCCTGGTGTTCGGCCTTGCCGCCCTGGCCTGGGTCACCCAGCCGCTGATCGCCAAGGTGGTCAGCACGGTGGACGACACCCTGATCGCCATGGTCGCGGCCCTCAGCCTGTTCCTGATTCCCGGCAAACGTGATGGCGACAAGCGCGTGTTCCTGATGGACTGGGACACTGCCAACAAGGTGCCCTGGGGCATTCTGATCCTGTTCGGCGGCGGCCTGTCGCTGGCTGGCGCGATCACCTCCACGGGCCTGGCCACCTGGATCGGCGAGGGCCTGCAGGGGGTCGGCACGCTTCACCTGTTGCTGATCATCGGCGCAGTGACCCTGACCATCAACGTGCTCACCGAGGTCACCTCGAATACCGCCACCGCGGCGGCGTTTATTCCCCTGGTCGGCGCGCTGGCGGTGTCCCAGGGAATTCCGGTGGAGCTGCTGACCATCCCGGCCACCATCGCCGCCAGTTGCGCCTTCATGATGCCGGTAGCAACGCCGCCCAATGCCCTGGTGTTCGGCACCGGGCTGATGCGCATCCAGTCGATGATCAAGGCAGGCTTCGTGATCAACGTCTACAGCGTGATCCTGGTGACCACCCTGTGCTACCTGCTGATCGGCATGATCTGGAGCCACTGATCGGTGCAAGCAGTGGCAGCCGGCGGGGACGCCCAGGCCATGCCCTCGGGATGAGGCAACGAGCGAGACAGCCGCCTAGCCGCGCTCGGCAGGCGCCGAAGTCAGTTCGAAGGGGCTGTTGCTGCGGCGCTGGTTGCGGTCTTCACGCGGCGTGGCGCCGAAGAAGTTGCGGTAGGCGCTGGAGAAATGCGGGCCCGAGGAGAAGCCGCAGGACAGGCCGATCTGGATGATCGACTTGCTGGTCTGCATCAGCAGCTGGCGCGCCTTGTTCAGGCGCAGTTCCAGGTAATACTGGCTGGGTACACGATTGAGGTACTGCTTGAAGATGCGCTCCAACTGGCGCCGCGAGACGCATACGTGCTGGGCGATCTCGTCGGTGGTCAGCGGTTCTTCGATATTGGCCTCCATCAGCAACACCGCCTGGGTCAGCTTGGGGTGGCTGGAGCCCAGGCGATTCTGCAGCGGAATACGCTGGCGTTCGCCACCTTCGCGAATGCGCTCGACCACCAGCTCCTCGGATACCGCCCCGGCCAGCTCGGCTCCATGGTCACGGGCCAACAGGGCCAGCAGCATGTCCATCACCGCCATGCCGCCACAGGCGGTGAGGCGGTCACGGTCCCAGTCGAACAGGTGGCTGGTGGCGATCACCTTGGGAAAGCGCTCGGCGAAATCGTCCTGCCAGCGCCAGTGCACCGACGCCCGGTAGCCGTCGAGCAAGCCCAGCTGCGCCAGGGGGTAGACCCCCGCCGCCACCGCGCCGAGGCAGCAACCGTTGCGCGACACCTGCTTGAGTGCGGTGGCCAGCGCCGGCGCTACGCTGGCCGGCGGCTCATCGGCAAGCAGGAACAGCTTGCGATAGCCTTCCAGGCCGGCCGTCCAGGAACTGCCCGGCAGGCGCCATGCGCCCTGCGCCGGCTCTTCGGCCTGCAGGAACGCCACCTCGTAGACCACCTCCGGATGGACGCGCTGGGCGACGCTCAGGGCCTCCTCCGCCAGCGCCAGGGTCAGGGGCTTGGTAGAGGGCCAAAGCAGGAAGCCGATTCGGGGGGCAGTCATGATGGGCAGGTTGGGCTCTGAAGGCAGTGATAGGTCGGGGATGATAACGCCAACTACTTGAGGCTGCCGCTGAGGAACTGTTGCAGCCGTTGAGACTGCGGGTTAGCCAGCACCTCACGGGGGTCGCCGCGTTCCTCCACCAGACCCTGATGCAGGAACAGCAAGCCGTTGGACACCTCGCGGGCAAAGCCCATCTCGTGGGTGACCACCACCATGGTACGCCCTTCATCGGCCAGGTCGCGCATGACCTTCAACACATCGCCGACCAGTTCCGGGTCAAGGGCCGAGGTCGGCTCGTCGAACAGCATTACCTCCGGCTCCATGGCCAGGGCCCGGGCGATGGCCACACGCTGCTGCTCGCCACCACTCATATGGGCGGGATAGGCGCTCTTGCGGTGGGCAACGCCGACCTTCTGCAGGTAGTGCTCGGCCTTGTCGCGAGCCTCGGCCTTGCCCATGCCCAGCACGTGCACCGGCGCCTCCATGACGTTTTCCAGCACGCTCATGTGCGCCCACAGGTTGAAGTGCTGAAACACCATGGACAGCCGCGAGCGCAGGCGCTGCAGTTGCTTGTCATCGGCGGCGCGCAGGGCGCCGTCCTTGCCGGGCACCAGCTTGAGCGCCTCGCCGTTGAGCTGGATCTGCCCGGCGTGGGGCTGCTCGAGCAGGTTGATGCAACGCAGGAAGGTGCTCTTGCCGGAACCACTGGAGCCGATGATGCTGATCACGTCACCGGCCTTGGCGGCCAGCGAAACGCCCTTGAGCACCTCGTGGCTGCCGTAGCGCTTGTGCAGGTCCGTCACTTCGAGCTTGTACATGCTTTTCACTCTTTACAGAAGTCCGAGGGCTCAGGAACGCCGCGGCGCCAGGTAGGCCAGCCAGCGACGCTCGGCCAGTTTGAACAGGCGCACCAGGATAAAGGTCAGGCACAGGTAGAACAGGCCGGCGGTGATGAACGCCTCGAACGGCAGGTAGTACTGGGAGCTGACGGTGCGCGCCGCGCCAGTGATGTCGATCAGGGTGACGATCGAGGCCAGGCTGGTGGTGTGCAGCATCATGATCACTTCGTTGCTGTACTGCGGCAACGCGCGGCGCAGCGCCGACGGCAGGAGAATGCGGCGATACAACTTGGCCCGCGACATGCCCATGGCCTTGGCCGCCTCGATCTCGCCATGGGGCGTGGCTTTCAGGCTGCCGGCAAGAATCTCGGCGCTGTAGGCGCTGGTATTGATGGCGAACGCCACGCAGGCGCAGAAGGTGGCGTTGGACAGGTACGGCCACAGCAGGCTCTCGCGCACCGCCTCGAACTGGGCCAGGCCGTAATAGACCAGAAACAACTGCACCAGCATCGGCGTGCCACGAATCACGTAGGTATACAACCAGGCCGGCCCGTTGACCCACGGCGAGCGCGAGGTGCGCATCAGCGCCAGGGGAATGGCCAGCAGCAGGCCAAAGAACAGCGCGATGGCCAGCAGCTTGAGGGTCACCAGCACGCCGCCGAAATACAGCGGCAGGCTGTCCCAGATGACGGTGTAATCGAAAATCATCGTTGGGCCCTCACAGCTCGGCAGCCTTGGTGCCGACCGAGTAGCGTTTTTCCAGGAAACGCAGGGCCAGCAGCGAGACGCTGGTGATCAGCAGGTACAGGCCGGCCACCGCCAGGTAGAAGGTGAAGGGCTCGCGGGTGGCGTCGGCGGCGCTCTTGGCCTTGAACATCATGTCCTGCAGACCGACCACCGAAATCAGCGCGGTAGCCTTGGTGAGCACCAGCCAGTTATTGGTGAAGCCAGGGATGGCGAAGCGGATCATTTGCGGCACCAGGATGCGCAGGAACACCTGCAGGCCGCTCATGCCATAGGCCGCGCCCGCCTCGGCCTGGCCCTTGGGAATGGCCATGAAGGCGCCACGGAAGGTCTCCGACAGATAGGCGCCGAAGATAAAGCCCATGGTAAACACGCCGGCGATGAAGGGGTTGATGTCGATGTAGTCGTCGTAGCCGAGCATCGGCGCGACGCGGTTCACCATGTCCTGGCCGCCGTAGAAGATCAGCAGGATCAGCACCAGGTCGGGAATGCCACGGATCACCGTCGAATAGGTTTCCCCCAGCACCGCCAGCCAGCGCACCGGCGACAGCCGAAACGCGGCGCCGATCAGGCCGAGCACTATCGCCACCGCCATCGAGGTCAGGGCCAGAATCAGGGTGAGCCAGGCGCCCTCGATAATGGACGAGCCGTAGCCGTTGAGCATCCGCTTACCTCATGCGTGCGCCCTGGGGCGCCGGAAATGCAATGCAAAAGTGGCACACGCCGAGCGTCAGCGTGTGCCACCTCCAACAAGAAATCACCCTATGCGAGCTAGAGCCATGCCAGGCAAAAGTCAGACGAGGACGCGGAGTGTACTTTCGTACGCAAGCGTCCAAGCTAATTTTAAAGCCACAGGGCTGCCGCGCAGCAGATCGTGGGCTTACTTGCCGTAGACGTCGAAGCTGAAGTACTTGTCCTGAATGGCCTTGTACTTGCCGTTCTCGCGGATCGCCAGGATTGCCGCGCTGATCTTCTCGGCCAGCGCCTTGTCACCCTTGCGCACGGCGATGCCCTGGCCTTCGCCGAAGTATTTTTCTTCGGTGAAATCCGGGCCCACGAAGGCGAAGCCTTTGCCGGCGTCGGTTTTCAGGAAGCCGTCCTCGATGTTCACCGAGTCGGCGATGGTGCCATCCAGGCGGCCAGCGCTCAGATCTAGGAACACTTCGTTCTGCGAGCTGTAGCGCACGATCTCGGCACCGGCCGGGGCAAAGACATCGGTGGCGTAACGGTCATACACGGAGGAACGCTGCACGCCGATCTTCTTGCCCTTGAGGTCGGTGGCCACGTCGTTCATCACCGCACCGCTCTTCATCGCCAGCTTGGCAGGCGTGGCGTAGTACTTGCCGGTGAAGTCCACGGCGCGCTTGCGCTCTTCGGTGATCGACATCGACGACAGCACGGCGTCGAACTTGCGAACTTTCAGCGCCGGGATCAGGCCGTCGAATTCCTGCTCGATCCACTTGCACTCGACCTTCATTTCTTCACACAGGGCCACGCCGATGTCGTAGTCGAAGCCGGTGATGTTGCCGTCGGGAGTCTTGTAGGCGAACGGCGGGTAGGCCGCTTCGATACCGATACGCAGCGCCTTGGCCTCCTGGGCCATGGTCAGCGGCGACAGCAGGGATAGTGCCAGCGCGCCGAGCAGTGCGATCTTCTTCATGGGGAAACTCCTGACAGGGATGGGGTTTCACTGGCCTGAAGGCGGGTAAGCCGGGCCATGCAGAGGTGACGTCGCCAGCGTAGCGCAGGGCTGCGGGCGGCGCACGGAAGTGCGGCATTCTAGCGATAGCGCGGCGAGCGATATTTCCCAGATGCGACAACTAATTACAGAACCCACCGGGACGCCATGAAAGGATCTTGACAGAACAAAATTCAGCCAATCCTGACTCATCAGTTCAGCCCTAGGGTGTCACGCGAAGAGTAGAAACGCAGACGCCCCACGCGGACGAGCCGGCGTGGGGCGCTGCAGTGAGGCGCATCTCAGATCAGGCGCAGGCGCTCTGCATCGACTTGTGGGTGTCGATCAGGTGCTGCACCACGCCCGGGTCGGCCAGGGTGGAGATGTCGCCGAGGCTGTCGTACTCGGCCGTAGCGATCTTGCGCAGGATACGGCGCATGATCTTGCCCGAACGGGTCTTCGGCAGCCCCGGCGCCCACTGGATCACGTCCGGTGTGGCGATCGGGCCGATTTCCTTGCGCACCCAGGCCTTGAGTTCCTGGCGCAGTTGCTCGGAAGGTTCCTGGCCCTGGTTGAGGGTCACGTAGACATAGATGCCCTGTCCCTTGATGTCGTGGGGCACGCCGACCACCGCGGCTTCGGCGACCTTGGGATGGGCGACCATGGCGCTTTCCACCTCGGCGGTGCCCATACGGTGGCCGGAGACATTGAGCACGTCGTCGACGCGACCGGTGATCCACCAGTAGCCGTCCTCGTCACGGCGTGCGCCGTCACCGGTGAAGTACATGCCCTTGAAGGTCTTGAAGTAGGTGTCGACGAAACGGTCATGGTCGCCGTACAGGCTGCGCGACTGGCCTGGCCAGGAATCGAGGATCACCAGGTTGCCCTCGGCGGCACCCTCGATGATGTTGCCCAGGTTGTCGACCAGCGCCGGCACCACGCCAAAGAACGGCCGGGTCGCCGAACCCGGCTTGAGGGCGGTGGCGCCGGGCAGCGGGCTGATCAGGATGCCGCCGGTTTCGGTCTGCCACCAGGTGTCGACGATCGGGCAGCGCTCTTTGCCGACGTTGCGGTAGTACCAGTCCCAGGCCTCCGGGTTGATCGGCTCGCCCACCGAACCGAGCAGACGCAGGCTGGAACCATCGGCGCCGGCCACGGCGGCTTCGCCCTGGGCCATCATGGCGCGGATCGCGGTCGGCGCGGTGTAGAGGATGTTGACCTTGTGCTTGTCGATGACCTTCGACACGCGGGTCACGTCCGGGTAATTGGGGATGCCTTCGAACAGCAGGGTGGTGGCGCCGTTGGCCAGCGGCCCGTAGACGATATAGCTGTGGCCAGTGACCCAGCCCACGTCGGCAGTGCACCAGTAGACATCACCCGGTTTGTAGTCGAACACCCGCTCGTGGGTTAGCGCGGCGTACAGCAGGTAGCCGCCGGTGGTGTGCAACACGCCCTTGGGCTTGCCGGTGGAGCCGGAGGTGTAGAGGATGAATAGCGCTTCTTCGGCGCCCATTTCCTTTGGCGCACAGACGCTGCCGGCAACCTTCATCAGATCCTCGAACCAGATGTCGCGGTGCTGGTTCCACTTGATCTCGGAGCCGGTGCGCTGCACCACGATGACCTTCTGGATGCTACGGGTCTCGGGGTTGGTCAGGGCATCGTCGACGTTGGCCTTGAGCGGGATCTTCTTGCCGCCACGCAGGCCTTCGTCCGCGGTGATCACCACCTTGGACTGGCAATCGATGATGCGCCCGGCCAGCGCCTCCGGCGAGAAGCCACCGAACACCACGGAGTGGATGGCGCCAATGCGCGCGCAGGCCAGCATGGCCACCACGGCTTCCGGGATCATCGGCATGTAGATGGTCACTACGTCGCCACGGTGCACGTCCTGGCCGCGCAGGGCGTTGGCGAACTTGCACACCTGCTCATGCAGCTGGCGGTAGGTGATTTCCTTGTGCTCGGACGGGTCGTCGCCTTCCCAGATGATCGCGACCTGATCGCCGCGCTCTGCCAGGTGGCGATCCAGGCAGTTGTAGGAAACGTTGAGGGTGCCGTCGGCGAACCACTTGATGTCGACGTGGTGATCGTCGAAGGAAGTCTGCTTGACCTTGGTGAACGGCTTGATCCAGTCGAGGCGCTGCGCCTGCTCACGCCAGAAGCCATCCGGGTTGACCACCGACTGCTGGTACATGGCTTTGTAAGTGGCTTCGTCGGTCAACGAATTGGCCGCCGCCTCAGGGCTCACCGGATACAGGGACGCAGCGCTCATTGAATCACCTCGGTTATTGATGTTGTTCTTCTATATCTGCATTTGTAACCAGCCCCCCTGCATACAACCATTCGACCATGGTCTTACCGATGCAGGACCTGATCGCAGCCGTCACCGGATTGACGCCAGATCGGCCGACCCGGCGAGCATTTCGCGACACAGCGGACATTTTTGTCGTGCAGCTTTCGCTAAGCTAGACACAGCCCCCGGATCAAGTGACCCCCTCATGCCCTTTTCCACCCTTAGCTCCCGCGGACGCGCGTGGCGCCTGAGCTCCTCGTTGGGGGTGGCGCTATTGCCGCTGCTGTTGGGGCTGCCGCTGATGTACTGGCAGGCCGCGACCTTGCTGCAGGGCCGCGCGGAAAAAAGCGCCACGGACGCTCGGCAGCAGCTCGATGCCATGCTCGATGACGCCGCGCGCTCCGCGAGGGAGGTGATCGGGCTATCTGGCCAGCCTTGCGAGGACGTGGAGCAGACGCTGCGCAGCCAGGTGGCCATCAGCCCCTTTTCGCGCTCGGCCAATCTGGTACACGACGGAGTCATCTACTGCACGTCGCTGATAGGCGCCTACGATAACGAGGAAGACGCCGACACCTATGTCCAGGGAACGCTGCGACTGATGGCCGGCAACAGCGTGACACCGGATCGCGCGGTCCTCGTCTATCGCCAGGCAACGGCTGGCCATGGCGTATTGATCGGCATCGACGGTCAGCACCTGATCAACCTGCTCAGGCTCAATGGCCAGGAGGTTGCCCTGCAGATCGCGGTGGGCGAGAACTGGATCACCGCCAGCGGCGCCGTGACCTCGGCGAACAACGGCGCGATCACCGAGTACGCCTTCGAAACCGCCTCCTCCGGCTATCCCTTCCAGGTGCTCGCCAGTTATCCGCAAGGCGCCACGCTGCAGTACATGCAGGCGCACTATCAGCCACAGTGGCTGTTGTTCGTGATACTCGGCGCCCTGGCTGGCGCCGGTACCTACCGCCTCAGCCTACGCTCCGCGTCGCCGGGCACGGAACTCAAGCGCGCGCTGGAGGCAGGTGAATTCGTGCCCTATTACCAGCCGGTGGTCGATGCGCAGCACGGTTGCTGGCATGGCGTGGAAACGCTGATGCGCTGGCAACACCCCACCGAGGGCCTGGTATCGCCGGATCAGTTCATCCCGCTGGCCGAGCGCTTCGACCTGATCGTGCCGATGACCCGGCAACTGATGCGCCGGGTTCGCGAGGATTTTGCCGGCCGCCTCGAGCAGCTACCGGCAGGCTTTCATCTGAGCATCAATGTCACCGCGGCCCATTGCCAGGATCTTCACCTGGTTGACGAGTGCCGCGAGTTCCTCGAGGCATTCCCGGTCGGCCATATCGTCCTGGTCCTCGAGCTGACCGAGCGGCAGATGATCACCTCCACAGCAGTGACGGATCAGCTGTTTGCCAAGCTGCGCGACCTGGGCGTGCGCATCGCCATCGACGATTTCGGCACCGGCCATTCGAGCCTCGCCTACCTGCGCGAATTCCGTGTGGATTTCCTGAAGATCGATCGCAGTTTCATCTCCATGATCGACTCCCATGCCCTCTCCCGGCACCTGCTCGACAACATTCTCGATCTTGCCATGCGCCTGCAATTGGCCCTGGTCGCCGAGGGCGTGGAAAGCCTCGAGCAGCGTCGCTACCTCAGCCAACGTGGCGTGCGCTACCTGCAGGGCTACCTGTTCGCCCTGCCGATGCCGGCCGAGGCGCTATTCACCGCGCTGCAGGTGGCGCCCGACCACGAACCGCGCGCATAAAAAACCCGGCCGAGGCCGGGTCGAGAAAGCACGGCCGCTTACATACCCAGCCAGTTCGGCAGCCCCAGGGAAATGAACGGCACGTAGGTCACCAGGATCAGGAACGCCAGCATCACCAAGAGCCACGG
>NZ_FORC01000007.1 GCF_900113905.1 Phytopseudomonas argentinensis | reverse complement strand
CAGTACTAATTGCCCGTGAGGCTTGACCATATAACACCCAAACAATTTGGCTGTTAGACGGTTGAAGTCGACAGTAATGCCGAAAATTTGCGAGAACACGTAATACCAACTGACATCACATACCCAATTCGCTGCAGCGGCTAAACCCCGAAGCAGCAACCAGTTTGCTTGACGACCATAGAGCGTTGGAACCACCTGATCCCATCCCGAACTCAGTAGTGAAACGATGCATCGCCGATGGTAGTGTGGAGTTTCTCCATGTGAGAGTAGGTCATCGTCAAGCTTCTACTAGAAACCCCAGATCTCGACAGAGGTCTGGGGTTTCGTCTTTTCAGCCTCGGAAATCAAAGGCCCAATGCCCAGCGGCGTCAGGCAGGCGGGGCATGCACATGTAGAACGCTGACCTGGGTATCGCTTCGCTCAACCGCAGGCTACGCAAGAGGCAACCGTAAAGGCCGTACCGTAGCGATGAGTTGCTGGAGGGAGGGTTGGCGGGTCTTGTTGCTTGGGTTAGCCAGAGGCGTAACCCAGGGGCTGGCCGAGGGCACAGTGACGGCTAGCTTCTCCTGCCTATCCGCAGCACATACCGCGCCATGACGTGACAGCAAGACTCTCTAGCTCGGCTGTTTTCGGTAGCCGGCCCCTAAACATTCGTGCTTCAGAAACAACGAAGCCCGCTTATAGCGGGCTTCGTCGTTTAAGCGGTTACCTGGTTACTGCAGCTGCTCTCTTACCGCAGCGATACTGTGCCCAGCCTGGTTGAGCCAGGACAGGTCGCTGCCCATCAGCAGCATGTCGCTGCCCATGGCGAGCAGCCGCTTGGCGGTTTCGCCTTCGGCCGGGAAGCAGGGCACCATGACCTGGATACCGCGGGCATGGCACTTCTCGATCAGCAGTTCCAGGCGCTGCAGCACTTCGGGGTTACCCAGGCGGTAGTCGACTGGCAACTGGCGTGACAGCGAGTAATCAGCCGGGCCGAAGTGCACGGCGTCAATACCTTCGACGTCGAGGATCGCATCGATGTTGTCGAAGAACTCGTAGCTCTCGGCCATCGGCACGATCACCGTGCGCTCGTTCTCCGCCTGTGTATAAGTGCCCCAGTCGAAGTTCGGTCCGGCGTAGTTGGCGGAGCGGACCGAGCTGTCCCCTCCACGGCGCCCCATGGGTGGGAACTTGCTGCTGCGGATGATGCTGCGCATCTGCTCGGCGTTATGGACCTGCGGGATGATCACGCCGCTGGCACCCATTTCCAGGGCCTTGCGGATATCCCAGTCAAGGGTACCGCGCACCCGCACCAGGCTATGGATATTCGAACATTTGGCCGCCAGGATCAGTTTTTCCATGTCGCGATCGACGCCGAGCGAGGTGTGCTCGGCATCGATGAACACGAAGTCCAGCCCCCAGTTGCCGGCCACTTCGATGGGCATCGAAGCGGTGCTGTAGATGTTCATGCCATAGGTGGTGCCGCGTGCCATCAGCTGTTTCAGTGTGCTGGTCATCGTGGCGCCCTCAGATGCGGTAGGTGTCAGGCAGGCGATCCCGGAAGGGATGCACTTCGAACACGCCGGGCTCGCGGATCAGCGACTTGTTGCGGGCCTTCTCCACGTCGATCTCGACGGTGAACACGCCATCTTCCGCGCCAGCACGCACCAGCGTTTTGCCGGACGGCTCGATGATGTGGCTCATGCCGATGAACTGCATGCCGCCGTCCATATCGTTACGGTTCGGTGCCACGAAGTAGACGATGTTCTCGGCCGCTCGAACGGTGCTGAAGATGTCCGGCAGCATGCGCGCCTGTTCTGGCCATGCGGCTGGCAGCACGACGATGTCGGCGCCTTCCAGGGCCAGGGTGCGGACCACTTCCGGGAAGCGGATCTCGTAACAGATGGCCATGCCGATGCGACCGATCTCGGTATCGAATACCGGCGGCGTCCACTCATCCGGAGTATCGGTGAAACGGTCACCGATCATGAACGGCAGGTGACGCTTGCGGTGCAGGCCGACGATGCCTTCAGGGCCGATCAGCGCAGCGGTATTGAAGATGGCATCCGGCAGGCGTTCGTAGAAGCCGGCGATGATATAGATATCGGTCTCCGCGCTTACCGCCAGCAACGGGGCCAGCGCCTCGATCTCGATGGCGCCACGCTCCAGATCTTCACGGCTGTCGAAGGAGCCGCCGGTGAGCAGGCATTCTGGAAAAGCGATCAGGCGCGAGCCTTCTCGCGCCGTCTGACGCGAGAGCTCGGCAACTTTCTCGATGGTCTGAGTCGGGTTGCCCGGAATGGGATGAATCTGCGCGACCGAAATTTTCATGGGTTTCCTCTATGAGTGGCAGAACGCGCCTAGGGGATCGGGCGCGCTTGTTCGTGCAGCGACGCTGCGGTGCTTAAGGGTTGTTCACGATCGTTGTGTGCATGAGGTGGCAGCTCCAAGGCAGAAGCAGACATCGGAAGCGGCTGCTTTTGTGGGAGGGGCTTTAGCCCCGATGTGCCTGCCTAGGCGCTAAAGAACTCGAGGCTAAAGCCTCTCCCACAGCTTTTGCTCACCGGCCGCTCCCGCCCCTTAGCTGCCAAATCGACGAACCCGGGTTGGAAGATCGTGAGCAGGTACTCAGGGCTGGGTAACGTCCATGGCCTCGTAAACCTTCTTCACGAGCTGCGGATCGATCTTGGCGGCGTACTTGTCGATGACCGGGCGGATCTTTTCCTGGATGCGGGCGACTTCTTCATCCGGCAGCTCGTTGACCTGCATGCCGGAGGCCTCCAGCTCGGCGATGGCCTTGCTGTCGGCCTCGCGGGAGATCTGCCGCTGCTCGAGGCGCACCTCCATGGCCACCTCGCTGATCAGCTTCTTCTCGTCGTCGTTGAGCGTGTCCCAGAAGCCTTTGCCGATCAGCACGATCTGCGGGTTGTAGTTGTGATGGGTGAGGCTCAGGTACTTCTGCACCTCGTTGAATTTGGAGGCGAGGATCAGCGCAGCCGGGTTTTCCTGGCCATCGACGGTGCCGGTTTCCAGCGCCGTGTGCACTTCGGTGAACGGCAGCGGTGTCGGATTGGCACCGAGGGCCGACCACACGTCGAGGAACAGCGGCGACTGCTGGGCGCGGATCTTCAAGCCAGCGATATCCTCCAGCTTGGCGACTGGGCGCTTGTTGTTGGTCAGGTTACGTACACCCAGTTCCCAGAACGCCAGGCCGACCAGATTCTGTTCGGGTAGCTGATCGGTGAGCATCTTGCCGACCTCGCCATCGAGCATCGCGTCGACCTTGGCGGTGTCGGTGTACAGGAACGGGAAATCGAGGATGCCGAAGTCGGTGACGTGGTTGAGCATCAGCCCGGCGTTCCAGGTCATCATCTCGATCACTCCGCCCTGCAGCGACGACAGCACCTGCACATCGCCACCCAACACACCGTTGGGGAAGGTGCGAACCTTGATCTTGCCACCGCTGCGCTCGCTGACTTTCTTGGCGAACAGCTCCATGCCAATGGCCGGCGGCGTACCCTTGGGGCTGGTGGCGGCGAATTTGATGGTGTGCGAGTTGTACTCGGCGGCGAAGCTCAGGCTGCTGGCCAGCAGCAACGCAGCAAGTGCGGTCAGTTTCATCTTCATGGTGAAATCCTTGTTGTGGTTGTTGTTATTTGGCGAACCATTCAGCCGGCACGGTGACCAGCTGCGGAAAGGCGACGAGCAGGAACAGCACGATGATTTCGGCGATCAGGAACGGGAAGGTGCCCTTGAGCAGCGCCTCGTAGCGCATTCGTCCGATGCCGCACACCACGTTGAGCACCGTGCCCACGGGCGGGGTGATCAGGCCGATGGAGCAATTGATCATGAACAGCACGCCGAAATAGATCGGGTCGATGTCCGCCGCCGTCACCACCGGTACCAGGATCGGCGCCAGCAGCAGCACGGTGGGCGTCAGGTCCATGACCATGGAGATCACCAGGATCAGCAGCATCAGCACCAGGATCAGCAGCTTCGGGTTGTCCATCACCGGCTCGATCAGGTCGATGATCTGCCCAGGTATATCGGCGATGGTGATCATCCACGCCGGGATCGAGGCGGCCGCGACCAGGAACATCACCGCCGCAGTGGTCTTGCCGGCGCGTAGCAGCAACGCGTTGAGGTCCTTGAGGTTCAGCTCGCGGTACACCAGTGCCGACACCAGCAGCGCATAGACGCTGGCCACGGCACCCGCTTCGGTTGGCGTTACCACCCCGAAGCGCAGGCCGACGACGATGATCACCGGCAGCATCAGCGCCCAGATGCTGTCGACGAAGGCCTTGGCGCGCTCCTTACCGGACGCCCTGGGGCTCAATTTCACGTCGGTGTCGCGGCGCGACACCAGCCACCAGGCCACGCACAGCGCCACGGCGATCATCAGCCCCGGAGCGATGCCGGCGAGGAACAGTTTGGTGATCGACAGGCCGGACGCTACGCCGAGCACCACGAAGCCGATGCTCGGCGGGATGATCGAGCCAAGCACCGAGACCGATGCGATCAGGCCACCAGAGCGATTCTTGTTGTAGCCGGCGATGACCATCATCGGCAGCAGCAGCGCAGTCAGCGAGGCGGCGTCGGCCAGCGCCGAGCCGGACAGGCTGGACAACAGCACGCCGGCGAAGATGGTCACGTAACCGAGGCCACCACGCAGGTGGCCGACCATAGCGATGGCCAGGTTGATGATGCGCTTGGACAACCCGCCGCTGTTCATCACCTCACCGGCGATGATGAACAGCGGAATGGCCAGCAGGGGAAAGCTGCCGGCGGAGTTGATGATGTTCTGCGCGATGATCTGCCCATCGAACAGGCCCAGCAGCCACATCAGCGCTACGCCGCAGAGGATCAGGGCGTAGGCGATGGGGGCGCCGATGAGAATGGCGGCCATCAGCACGCCAACGAAGACGGTAAGGGCCATTACTTCAGTACCCCGGGTTGGGTGGTCGGTGCGACATGGCGGTCGGGCTCGGCAGTACGCGGGATATAGCTGCCCGCCGGCTTTCTCAGGTTGTCGATCATCTGTACGGCGATCAGCGCGGCGCTTAACACCGAGAACACCAGGCCAGCGCCGTAGAACAACGCCATGGACACACCGGTCGAGGGGGCGCCGACGTGCAGGTTGATCAGCGTCTGCTTCCAGCTGCCCTGCAGGAACAGCCAGGTGACGTAGAGCATCAGCACCTGGGTGAGCAGCAACAGGTATTTGCCGACCGTGGGCGATACGCGGCTGGTCACGATATCGACGCCGATATGGCCGTTCTCGTGGAGCATCAGCTGAGCCCCGGCGAACACCAGCCAGACGAAGGCCAGCCGCGAGATCTCCTCACTGAAGAACAGCCCGGAGTTGAAACCGTAGCGCAGTACCACGTTGGAGAAGATCAACAGGGTGATGCATACCAGGCTGGAAACGATCAGCACTTTCAGCGTGGCGAAGTAGATAGTCAGAATGCTTTTCACGGTGCTCTCTCCGGCGAATGGGCAGATGAGCGAAGTAGGAAAGTTGCCTTGTTTTCGGCGCGCACGAAGGCGTCCGATACGGCAGCGCTGGCCGTGTCGTTATGGACGGGCATTGATCACCTTTTTATTATTGGTTGGATGTTTATATGCGGTAGTTGATTCTTTTCTGAATGCCGATAAGTGTCAATGCAACTGCCCAAGAGTCGGATTCGATGTTTTTATTAGGCTGATAAAAATGGCGGCGGGCGGCGCACTCCGACATATAACGGTGCAATCGTCAGCATGACGTGCATCTATTTATGGCAAATAACCAGGCAGGCACGCGAATGCCGCCAGCATCCCTCGATGCTGGCGTGTCGGGTGTGATAGAAGATGGATCGTCGTGGATGTGCATGCAAATCCTTTTGCAGAAGTTGTTGAATAACTAGAGCGAATGAATATTTCCAAGCGACTTATAGATATAAGTTTTATCAGGTGATCAGGCGAACTGCGGCAGCCACAGCGCCAATTGCGGGAATACAATCAATAGTACGATAAGTAACAACAGCACGAGGCAGAAGGGCAATGCGCCGTAGATCACATCCATGAAGTTGCCCTTGTTACGAATACTTTGCACCACGAACAGGTTCATGCCGAACGGCGGGGTTATCTGGCCCATCTCGCAAAGCACGATCAGGATCACCCCGAACCACAATGGGTCGAAACCCAGTGCCACGATTACCGGCACCACCAGCGGCGCGGTGGTGATCAGCATCGCCAGGGTGTCCATGAAGCAGCCGAGCACGATGTAGAACAGGATGATCGCCAGTAGCGTGGCCATCGGCGACATGTCCAGGTCGGTGACGAAGCTGACCAGTGTGGGCGTCAGGCCGATGGCCGACAGCACGAAGTTGAGAAAGAACGCCGACAGGGTGATGAAGATGATCATCCCGCTGGTGCGCATGGTCGATTCGAACGCCTGCCCCAGGTTCTGCCAGGTGAAGGTGCGGCGCCACAGGCCCAGGCCGAACGCCGCCAGCACACCGAGTGCCGCCGACTCGCTGGCCGTGGCGAAACCACTGTAGATGGCGCCGACCACCAGCACGAAGATCGCCAGCGGCGGTAGCAGGTCGGGAATGCTCGCCAGGCGTTCGGCCCAGGTGGCGTGTTGCCGGGTGCCGCCGAGCTTCGGCCAGATCATGCAGGTGACCACGATCATCGCCACAAACATCACGCACAGCAGCAGGCCGGGGATGGTCGCTGCCAGGTAGAGCTTGGGTACCGAGATGTTGGCGATCAGCGCGAACAGGATCATGTTGATCGACGGCGGAATCAGAATGCCCAGGGTGCCGCCCGCCGCGATCGAACCGAGGAACAGCGGCGCCGGATAGCCCTTGCGCACCTGCTCCGGCAGGGCGATGGTCGAGATGGTCGCCGCCGTGGCCACGCTGGAACCGCTGGTGGCGGAGAACAGCGCCGAGGCGCCGATATTGGAATTCATCAGGCCGCCCGGCAGCCACGACAGCCACTTGTCCGCCGCACTGTACATGCGCCCGGCCACGCCCGAGCAGACCAGCAGCTCGCCCATCAGCACATACAGCGGAATGGCCACCAGCAGGAACTCGGCGCCGGTGCTCCAGGCGATCTCGCCCATGGCGTTACTCAGCGGCAACGTCGAGAACAGCTCGGCCAGCGACATGCCCAGCAGGCCCACGCTGACTGCCGCGGCCACGCTGAGGCCGAGCAGGCCCAGCAATACGATCAGGGTGAATGCCAGCATCTCAGCGACCCTCCCGGGTGGTTGCACCACGGCTGGAGCGAGACTCTTCCTCAATCTCCTCCTCGACCGAGTTGATGCCGATCAGTGCGTTGGCTGCGGCCCAGCGTTGCTGACGCAGCTGCATCAGGCTGTTGTAGCCCAGTACCAGAATGGTCGAGGCGAAGAACAGGTAGCCGGCGAACCACAGCGACTGGGGAATCCACTGCGGCACCTGCAACGGCGTGGTGGAAATCGAACGATAGGCAATGGAATCCCACAGAACTCCGCCAACATGGAACAGCAGCGTGCCGACGAACAGCGCCATGCCGGCCAGGGCCAGCAGATCCAGGCCGACCCTGGGCTTGAGCGACAGGCGCGAGTAAAGGATATCCACACGCAAGTGGGAGCGCCTGAGCAGCGCGATGGGAAAGGCCCAGGCGCTGACAATGGCCAGCACGTAACCGGCGATCTCGTCGGCACCGCCCATGGAAAAGCCCAGCAGGCGGCGCAGCAGCAGGTCGATGCTGATCATCAGGGCCGAGCCCATCAGCGCGATGCCGCCCATCCAGGCGCTGGCCCGGGCGATGCGGTTGATGAGCCGGAGGCTCGGGGTGTCGTCAGGTTGCATGAGCAGGTTTCTCCGCGAACGGGTGGAGTTCAGCGCGGCAAGCGCCGCTTTGGGCGAGGCTTTCGCTGTGCCCAGAACCTGCTCACGATCCAGCGAGCTAGAGCCATACAAGGCAAAAACAAGTGAGGAAGCGGAGTTTACGAGCTGTAAATGAGCATTCCGAGCTTGTTTTTAACGCAGTAGGGCCGACGCGCAGCAGATCGTGAACAGGTTCTCAGGGATCTTTCAGGGCTACGCCAACCGCCTTGCCCGCCGTGGCATTCCACTTCTGCACGCAGTCGGCGCCACAACGTTCGCCCCAGTCATTGGCGATGCGCAGCACGACCTCGCGCAGCCTGGCGCGCTCGTCTTCGGTCGGCGCACTTGCCTGCATCGCGGCGGGGTGATGAATCTGGCAGTCGGAGACGCCGGTGTTGCAGGCCAGCGCATAGCGGTTCTCGCGAGCGGTTTCCGTCCACAGGGCGTCCTCCAGCACATGCGCCTGGGCCTGCAGCAGGCGCTGCATATCGGGGGAAAGCTGCTGCCAGCGTTGCAGGCCCATGGCGTAGAAGCCGATCGACCAGTCCACCGGCAGGTCGTAGACGTAGGCTGCCACGTCGTACCACTTGGCGGCATTGCCCGAACCCATGCCGGTTACCGCGCAGTCGATGACGCCGGTCTGCATGGCCGTGACCACCTCCGCGAAGGCCAGGGTGACCGGCGATGCGCCGAGGGCGCTGACCATGTCGGCCATGTTGCGACCGCGCACCCGCACCTTGCGGCCCTTGAGATCGTCCAGGCGATTCACGGCATCACGGCAGAAGAACACCTGGGCGGTATAGGGCACGGTGGCCAGCAGCTTGACGCCGTGGCGCTCGGCCATGCGTGCTTCGAGTACCGGTTTGTAGGCATCGGCGATCTGGCGTGAAGTGGCGATGTCGGCGGCCATGCCGGGCAGGTCGATACCCTCGAAGGCCGCATCGTCGCCGGCCACGAAGGCGAACACGCCCATGCCGATCTCGACGGCGCCCGCGCGTAGTAAGCGCACCATCTCCGGGCCCTTGAGACCACTTTCAGAGAGGCCCATCAGGCGAGCGGTGACAGATCCGCCCGAGTTGGCGGGCAGAGTTTCAGTCCAAAACGGGCGCTCGACGGCGCGAAAGGTATAGTTGTGGCTGCCGCCACCGACCACGTTGAAATGGACGGACGACGCATCGTCCGCAAGCGCGCTGGCGCCAATCGCGCAGCCCAGCGCAGCCAGGATCATCCTGGGTAGCGAATACAGTTTCATGGTAGTCCTGTTGTTTTTCTGGGGGAGCTACGGGGCAGAAACCTGATGAAATTTGCAGCGGGTCAGTATTGGAATTGTCATCGCGCCTGACCTTGCGCGGTGCGGGCGAGCTCAGCGTGCCCGGTCGATGGCCGCATTGATCAGCGGGCGTGAGCCCACCACGTCGGGAAACTTTTCGCCCTGGGCCAGGCGCGCCAGGGTGTGCTTCTCGTTCTCCTGGAACTCGATGGCGCGGCGCGCCAGTAGCAGTGCCTGGGCGACCGGCAGAATCACGATACCGTTCTCGTCGGCGATCACCGCATCACCGGGCCGAACGACGACCCCGCCGCACTGCACCGCGGTACAGAATTCGCCTTCCTCACCCTTCACCCGCGTGGTGATGGCGCTGGCGCCCCACGACCACACCGGCACGCCGTGCTGGCGCAGCTCGCCCAGGTCGGTGACGTAGCCGTCGATGATGATCCCGGCGATGCCCGCCTGCTTGGCGGCATAGGCCATGGCACCACCCATGGCCGCGGTCACGCTTTCGCCGCAACGGTCGACCACCAGAAAGTCGCCCGGCCTGGCGCAACCCATCGCGTAATGCAGGATGCCGCCGTCGGCGCCAGGCATCTTCACCGTCACCGCGGTGCCCACGGTGCGCACATTTTCGAAGTGCGCCCTGATTTGCGGGCTCAATATGCCGGTGGTGATGAAATGACCGATAGTGGCGGGCTCGGCGCGCAAAAGAACGGAAAGTTCTTCTGGATTAATCGCCTCGGGAAGTGCTTCGATAATATACATGCGCTGTTTAATTATTCGTTTTGGGCAAGAAGTGGGCCCGATCCTAACAAGCATGTTTTTGTGGCGATAATAAAAATCAGCGGACGTAAGAGGGGACGATTTTTATCATGCGAATTACCCTGATGCAGATCGAGGCCTTCTACTGGACTGCCCGATTGGGCGGTGTACACGCTGCATCTCGCCACCTTCACCTGACCCAACCGGCCATTTCCTCACGCATTCGCGAGATGGAGTCGCTGCTCAGCGTCAAGCTGTTCGACCGCAGCAAGCAGCGCATGACCCTCACCGCCGATGGCCATATCGCCCTGCGCCACGCCGAGCTAGCGCTCAACAACAGCGTGAAACTCGAGCAGTTCGCCGCCAAGCAGAAGCAGCACCGCCGGCTGCGCCTCGGCGCTGACGAATGCTCGGCGATGGTCGGGCTGACTGCGGTGATCGCCGAGATCAAGGCGCACTTTCCCGAGATCACCCTGGAGATCACCATCGACGTCGGCGCGGTGCTCAACCGCAAGCTAAACGACCACGAACTCGACCTGGCGCTGCTCACCAACCCGGCGACCCGCGAGGACGTCACCGATATCTTCATCGGCTGGATGACCTTTCAGTGGGTCGCCGCTCCGCAGCTGGCCATCGACGCCGACCCCTTCCTGCCCGAGCACGCCGCCGGCCATCCCATCGTCAGCCACTCGGCGCCTTCGACGCTGTACTCTGTGGTCGAGAACTGGCTCAAGGGCGGCAGCGCACCGTCGGAGGCCTTCCACTCCAGCAACTCGCTGAGCTTCATGGCCAAACTGGTCTCCGCCGGCCACGCCATCGGCATTCTGCCGGTACCGCTGATCCGCGAAATGCTCGCCCTCAACCTGCTGAAAACCCTGCCCTGCGACCCGCCCATCCCGCCAGCGCGCTTCTGCCTCTCCTACATGACGGAAATGCCCGACATGCAGATCGATGCCCTGGTGGCGATTACCCGGGAAACCCTGTTGCGGCAGAAGTTTCTGGTCGGGGCGGAGGTGATGGAAGGCGACTGACTGAGTGCCTGGAGCCTGGGTCAGTCGAAGACCGCCGCCGTGTCGATACGTCGCCAGATCGCTTCGGAAAAGCTATAGAGCGCGAAAGCGATCAGTCCTAAGCCAATCAACCCCAGCCAGAAGGCGCCAAAGGGCAATGACTGCAACGCATGCAGTGCGTCCTCGAGGCCTGGCGGCTTGGTCGGCTCGTAGCGTGCGCCACCACTGAAGAGCATGCCGGACACCACCAGGAACGAAACGCCTCGGGCAATTAAACCCACCTTCGAGATGGGCGTGACCCAGCGCATGACCTCATCCGAGGCAGAGAAGTACTTCTCGAACTTGGCTTTCCAGCCCTTGATGATGTGCGCGATGCCGACGCCCAGGGGCACCAGTGCGACCAGATAGACCAGGTAGTTGGAGTACTTCCAGCCCAGGATGCCGGAGAGGAAGTCGCCGTTGCCGCCCCCACCACCCGAAGAACTACCGAGCGAGCTACCCAGCAGGCCCAACGTGAACAGGGCCAGCAGGCTGTAGCTGATAGCCCCGCCAATCAGGCCTGCGCGCACGGCGAGTCCCTTGGCGTCGGAGCCGTGGCCTTCCGGGTCGGTGATCGCCTGAGTGACGCGCCAGGCCGCGTAGGCGACCAGCCCTGCGACCATGATCCACAGCAAGGTTGCGCCGAATGGTTGCTTCAGCAATTGCGAAATGGCGCCTTTGGTGCCGACCGTCTCTGCGCTGCCCCAGGCAGCCAGCAGCGCGAAGATACCAATGATCAGATACACCACGCCGCGGGCTGCGTAGCCAGTTCGAGCGAGCCAGACAATGCCTCGCGAGAGTTCGCCTTTGGCGTGAATGGCGGGGTTGTACATGGTGAGCATCCTGAGTGGCTGAAGTAGATAGCGATGCAGTTGACACCCAGCGATGGATCACGGTTTAGATTGATTGACCACAGGCTTTTAGGAGATGGCGCGCCTGGGCGCCAAGCGATTTGTCCCGAGCCTTGGTCATCACCAGCACTTGAACGCCGGCGTTGCACCGGCGTCATCCAACAAGGTGCCTATTCAGAAAGCCGCAAGTCGCGACATGGCTCAGAGGATTGCCCAGGTAGCAAGGTGAGGCTGTCCACGTCCCGTAAGGCCGCACTGGATGCCGTGGTGCAAGGCGGCCTATGCGTTGGGGCAGCGCCTCATCAAGGACTCAAGGTAAAAAACTGGCAAGCGCCAGAAACGACAAAGCCCGCACTAGGCGGGCTTTGGGTTTTGCTTCCGCGTCATCCCGGTGGGATGAGGGGAGCAGCGATATGGCGCACCAGGCGGGATTCGAACCCACGACCCCTGCCTTCGGAGGGCAGTACTCTATCCAGCTGAGCTACTGGTGCGTTGCGGGGCGCAATCATACGCATGTAGCTGGCGTGCGTCCATGCTGCTGGAGGGGCTCGTTTGGCAGCTGGGGAGGCGGGCGTCAGCTATAAAGAAGGGCCATGCGAATGCCGGTGATCGGTTGGCCTGTTAATTTTCTCGAACGGACTATTGCCCTTTGTTCGAGCTGATCTTAGGATCTGTTTGATATTTCAAACGATGGTATCGCCCAAGCTAACTAGCGGCGATACATTCGGCTCGAACGTCCAGGCAGCTGCTAGCCTGTCGCACCAACCCATGCCTGGGTTCGCCCAGCTTCTTTCGTCATCTCCTGGTGCCTTGGCGCCAGGATAGAGGAGACCGCCATGCAACTGAAAGACGCGCAACTGTTCCGCCAGCAGGCTTTCGTCAACGGCGCCTGGGCTGATGCCGATAGCGGCCAGACCATCAAGGTGACCAACCCGGCCACCGGTGAAGTGATCGGCACAGTGCCGAAGATGGGCGCCGCCGAAACCCGTCGTGCCATCGAAGCCGCCGACAAGGCGCTGCCGGCCTGGCGTGCACTGACCGCCAAGGAGCGTTCCGCCAAGCTGCGTCGCTGGTACGAGCTGATGCTCGAGAACCAGGAAGACCTGGCGCGCCTGATGACCATCGAGCAGGGCAAGCCGCTGGCCGAAGCCAAGGGCGAGATCGCCTACGCCGCCTCGTTCATCGAGTGGTTTGCCGAAGAAGCCAAGCGCGTGTATGGCGACACCATTCCGGGTCACCAGGCCGACAAGCGCCTGATCGTCATCAAGCAGCCGATCGGTGTGACCGCGGCCATCACCCCGTGGAACTTCCCGGCGGCGATGATCACCCGCAAGGCCGGCCCGGCGCTGGCTGCTGGGTGCACCATGGTGCTCAAGCCGGCTTCGCAGACGCCATACTCCGCCCTGGCCCTGGCCGAGCTGGCGACCCGTGCCGGCATCCCGGCTGGCGTGTTCAGCGTGGTGACCGGCAGCGCCGGTGAAGTGGGCGGCGAGCTGACCGGCAACCCGATCGTGCGCAAGCTGTCGTTCACCGGCTCCACCGAAATCGGCCGCCAGCTGATGGCCGAATGCGCCCAGGACATCAAGAAGGTGTCCCTGGAGCTGGGCGGTAACGCGCCCTTCATCGTGTTCGACGATGCCGACCTGGACAAGGCCATCGAAGGCGCGATCATCTCCAAGTACCGTAACAACGGTCAGACCTGCGTGTGCGCCAACCGCATCTACGTGCAGGACTGCGTCTACGATGCCTTCGCCGAGAAGCTCAAGGTCGCGGTCGAGAAGCTGAAGATCGGCAACGGCCTGGAAGACGGCACCACCACCGGCCCGCTGATCGACGAGAAGGCCGTGGCCAAGGTCAAGGAGCACATCGAGGACGCCGTTTCCAAAGGCGCCAAGATCCTCTCCGGTGGCAAGACCCACGCCCTGGGCGGCACCTTCTTCGAGCCGACCATTCTGGCCGACGTGCCGAAGAACGCGCTGGTCTCCAAGGACGAAACCTTCGGCCCGCTGGCGCCGCTGTTCCGTTTCAAGGACGAAGCCGAAGTGATCGCCATGGCCAACGATACCGAGTTCGGCCTGGCCTCCTACTTCTACGCCCGTGACCTCTCCCGCGTATTCCGCGTGGCCGAGGCCCTGGAATACGGTATGGTCGGCATCAACACCGGTCTGATCTCCAACGAAGTGGCGCCGTTCGGCGGCATCAAGGCCTCGGGCCTGGGCCGTGAAGGCTCCAAGTACGGCATCGAGGATTACTTGGAAATCAAGTACCTCTGCCTGAGCATTTAGGTAGTCGCTACTGCGCTTCGGTGATGCTGCGTTGGCGGGGCCGGAAAAAATGCTCATTGGCAACAGCCAACTCCGCTTTTTCCCGACCCCGCCGCCTTGCCTGACCTTCGCTCGCTACGCTCCGATAGTGCGTGAAAGCAAAAATAGTCCCTGTGATCGGGGCGAGTGTTGCAGTCGATCATCGTATGCTGCGACGGCGCTGACCCGGTCATTTCATCCTTGAACCACACCGACGATGAGCGGTGAATGAGGAAGCCATGAGCAAGACCAACGAATCCCTGCTGCAACGCCGCCAGGCCGCCGTACCGCGCGGTGTCGGCCAGATCCACCCGATCGTCGCCGAGCGCGCCGAGAACGCCACCGTGTGGGACGTCGAAGGCCGTGAGTACATCGACTTCGCCGGCGGCATCGCCGTACTGAACACCGGCCACCTGCACCCGAAAGTGGTTGCCGCCGTTCAGGAGCAGCTAACCAAGCTGACCCACACCTGCTTCCAGGTGCTGGCCTACGAGCCCTATATCGAGCTGTGCGAAGAAATCGCCAAGCGCGTACCGGGCGACTTCGGCAAGAAGACCCTGCTGGTCACCTCGGGCTCCGAAGCCGTCGAGAACGCCGTGAAGATCGCCCGTGCCGCTACCGGTCGTGCTGGCGTGATCGCCTTTACCGGCGCCTACCACGGCCGCACCATGATGACCCTGTCGCTGACCGGCAAGGTCGCGCCGTACTCCGCCGGTATGGGCCTGATGCCTGCTGGCGTGTACCGCGCCGTTGCGCCGTGCGAACTGCATGGCGTGAGCGAAGACGAATCCATCGCCAGCATCGAGCGCATCTTCAAGAACGATGCCCAGCCCCAGGACATCGCCGCGATCATCATCGAGCCGGTGCAGGGCGAAGGCGGTTTCTACGTCAACTCGCCAGCCTTCATGCAGCGCCTGCGCGCCCTGTGCGACCAGCACGGCATCCTGCTGATCGCCGACGAAGTGCAGACCGGCGCTGGCCGTACCGGCACCTTCTTCGCCACCGAGCAACTGGGCGTGGTACCGGACCTGACCACCTTCGCCAAATCCGTTGGCGGCGGCTTCCCGATCTCCGGCGTCAGCGGCAAGGCCGAGATCATGGACAAGATCGCCCCCGGCGGCCTGGGCGGCACCTATGCCGGCAGCCCGATCGCCTGCGCCGCGGCCCTGGCCGTGCTCAAGGTGTTCGACGAAGAGAAGCTGCTGGATCGCTCCAACGCCGTGGGCGAGAAGCTCAAAGCCGGCCTGCGTGACATCGCTGCCAAGCACAAGGTGATCGGTGACGTGCGCGGCCTGGGTTCGATGATCGCCATCGAGCTGTTCGAAGGCGGCGACCACAGCAAGCCGGCTGCCGAACTGACCGGCAAGATCGTCGCCAAGGCGCGCGAGAAGGGTCTGATCCTGCTGTCGTGCGGCACCTATTACAACGTGGTGCGCTTCCTGATGCCGGTTACCATCCCGGACGCCCAGCTGGAAAAAGGCATCGCCATCGTGGCCGAGTGCTTCGACGAACTGGCGTAAGCCATAGTCGTTGGAAAGGACCCGCTTCGGCGGGTCTTTTTTTGCCTGCGTTTTAAACCGCCGTACAGAGTCCGGGGGGTTAGGGCGCTGGGGAATAACCGCAGAAAAAATGTGTCGAAAACCCGCCCCGGGCGTCTCTTCACTTGCTCGAAACGGCCTGCTGCCGCCATGCTCCGACAACCCCGTCGGCGATGGGATCATTGCGCGGCCATTTCGGTCAAAGCTCGCGGTGCTCGCCCACAGGGGCAGCACGTCGCTCCCAGGTTCTCAAGGATATCGGTGTAGATGATTGACCACGATCTGTTGCTGGTAGGCGCAGGCCCGGCCCATCTCGGGGTTCTGCGGCGCTGGGCGCTGATCGAGCGGCCGGTGGGGCGCATTGCCCTGGTGGCAGGTGCCGAGCACACCTGGCACGCCGGCATGCTGCCCGGGTTGGTCGCCGGCCGCTATTCGCCCGAGGATTGCCAGATCGGCCTGAGTGCGTTGTGCCAGGCGGCCCAGGTCGAGCTGATCGTCGCCCCCGTTGCTGCGCTGGACGCCGCCACCCGCCAACTGACGTTGGCCGATGGCCGCGTGCTGCAGGGCAACTGGCTGTCGCTCAACGTCGGTGACCGGGTTGCCTGTCCGCCCCGCGAGGGTGAGGGGATGGACGTGCTGGCGGTGAAGCCGGTCGATCAGTTCATCAGCGGCTGGCAGGCCTGGCAGCGTGATCCGCAGCCGCTGGCCATTCTCGGCGGCGGCGTGGCGGGGGTGGAGATGGCTCTGGCGCTCGCCGACCAGGTGCCGCAGCTGGCGCTGTTCTGTGGTGAGCCGCTGCTGGCCGGTCACTGCGCCGGTTTACGCATGCGCGCCTGGGGCCACTTGCGCATGCGCCGCGTGCAGGTACGCGAGCACTGCCCGATCAGCCGTATCGACGGCAACTGCCTGATCAGCGGCGAGGCATCCGTATGGCACGGTAACCGCCTGCTGCTGGCCAGCGGTGCCCAGGCGCTGCCGTGGATCGCCGCCAGCGGGCTGAGCTGCGATGGCGATGGTTTCGTGCACACCGCGCCGACCTTGCAAAGTCATTCCCATCCGCAGGTTTTCGCCGTGGGTGACTGCGCCAGCCTGCCGGGTGTACGCAAGAGCGGTCTGTATTCGATGCGTCAGGTACCGGTGCTCGCTGCCAACCTGGCCGCGGCCTTGCGCGGCGGTGCGCTGCGTGACTGCAAGGCGCGCGGCCAGCTGCCCCTTTTGCTGGCCAGTGGCGATGGAGGTGCGCTGCTGGGTTGGCACCAGTGGAGCGCCGGCGGGCAGTTGTATGGGCGCTGCAAGGATTACTTCGACCGCTCGTTCGTCAAGCGCCACCGCCTCGAACGCTGATCGGCGTTTGCCCTCTGCGACCAAAGTGCCATAGCCTGACTCGCATGCGAGTGGTCAACTGATCCGCTTGGCCTTGCGGCTATAGATTTTGCCCGCACGGTCGATGAGCTAGGGATAGGCGCGGCACTCTGCCGAGCAGCCAGATGGCTGCCATCGCCACACCATAAGAACAACGAGGTGCGCCATGGATGCAGGGTTTACTCGTGATCGATTCGCTTTGGCCTTGCATGTGCTCGGCCTGCTCGCGCTGCTGGTGGTCTGGCAGCAGGTGCAGCTGCCTGGCTATGCCTTCGTCATCGCCTTGCTTGGATTGTCGCTGTGGCCGTGGCTCGGCCCGTGGCGCCGCCCGGCGGCGGTAGCGCCTGCGGCTGCCCCCGCCGCCTCGCTGGACCAGCTGAGCCAGCGCCTGTCGCAGCACACCTGCCACAACGCACTGTCCGCCGCCCAGGTGGCCTTCACCGTGCAGCAGCTGGCCGGCAGGTTGCAGTCGCAGCTGGCGGCGGTCGAGCAGATCAGCGAGGGCGCCCACGCCGTGACCCGCACCGAGCAGAGCAATGCCGAGCGCGCCGGGCAGACCCTTGGTGCCGCGCAAACCGTGCGTAGCAGAAGCGCCAGCGGCCAGGCCGAGTTGCAACAGGCCGTCGCCCGCATGCAGCAGCTCAGTGCCCAGGCGGCTGACAGCCGCGAGCTGATCGACGGTCTCGGCGCGCGTACCGAGCAGATCGAGCAGGTTACCCAGGTGATCCAGTCGATCGCCAGCCAGACCAACCTGCTGGCGCTCAATGCCGCCATCGAGGCCGCTCGCGCCGGTGAGCAGGGGCGTGGCTTCGCGGTGGTCGCCGACGAGGTGCGCAGCCTGGCCGGGCGTACTGCCACTGCTACCGACGAAGTCGGGCAGATGGTTGCCGATATTCGCCAGCAGAGCGCCGCGGTGGTCAGCCATATCCAGCGCCAGGCCGAGGAGCTGGAAGCGGCCGCCCGGCAGATCGAGTTCACCGGCGAGCAACTGCGTGGCATCGCCGACCTGGCCGCCGACGTGGATGCTCAGGTGGAGCAGATCAGCGCCGGTACGGCGAGCAACCACGAACACCTGGCCGAATTGCTGGTGGCCGTCGAGCAACTGCGTGGCGACGTGCGCAGTAGCGAAGACCAGACCCGCCAGCTGGGCAAGGCCGCCGAGCAACTGGTTGGCCAGGCGGAGAGCGTCAGCGAGCAGCTGGCCAGCGTCGGCCTCGACGACTATCACCAGCGCATCTACGACCTCGCGCTGGAAGGCGCAACGGCGATTGCCGCGCAATTCGAGGCCGACATCCAGGCCGGGCGCATCAGCCTGGCGGACCTGTTCGACCGCCAGTACCAGCCAATCCCGAACAGCTTCCCGGCCAAGTTCCGCACGCGCTTCGACAGCTACGCCGATGGCGTGCTGCCGGCCATCCAGGAGCCGCTGCTCAAGCGCCACGAAGGCCTGGTGTTTGCCATCGCCACCACGCCGGAAGGCTACGTGCCGACCCATAACCAGGCGTTCAACCATCCGCCCACCGGTGACCGCGCCGTGGACACCGTGAAGAGCCGCAGCAAGCGGATGTTCAACGACCGCACCGGCATCCGTTGCGGCAGCCACAAGCAGCGCGTGTTGCTGCAGACCTACATGCGCGATACCGGCGAGCTGATGCACGACCTGTCGGTGCCGATCCACGTGCAGGGCAAGCATTGGGGTGGCCTGCGGCTGGGTTACAAGCCTGAGCCGTGATCCCTATTGTTTAGCCGCGGGCTATCTGAAGATGCGCCAATAACGATTTAACCTGACTGTCGCGGCGTGCGAGCCTCGCTGGCATGTCTATTGCGCTCTGCAGCCTCGCCCATGCTCTTGCCCTGCCGGCCCTGCGCTCGCGGGGGCGGGCGCCCGAACCCACGGCGCTGCCGCAGATTCTTGCCTTCTGGGCGCTCTGGCATTGCCGCCATGCCCGCCCGCCGGATGCACTTCTCACCTGTTGATGCACGTGGCTGCCCTGCAGCCGTCTAGCCAATCCGGGTCGCCATAACGGCCGCCCGTGGCCTTGTGAGAAGCCGATACCATGCCATTCGCACCCCTGCAGGACGCCGAGGATTTCCTCGCGCGCCACCCCGATATCGAACTGATCGAGCTGTTCATCCTCGACGCCAACGGCGTGCCGCGCGGCAAGCTGCTGCACCGTGAGGAGCTGCTGGCGCTGTACCAGAGCGGCCGGCCGCTGCCGAGCACCCTGCTCGGCCTGTCCATTCAGGGCGAGGATGTCGAGGATACCGGACTGGTCTGGGAGGTTGGCGACATCGACTGCCGCGCCTACCCGCTGCCCGGCAGTCTGGTGCGTTTGCCCTGGCGACAGATTCCCACCGCAGCCGTGCAGGTGTCGATGCACCCCACCGAAGGCCTGCCGGCCACCCCGGCCGATCCGCGCCAGTTGCTGGTGCGGGTGATCGAGCAGCTCGAGGCGGACGGCTATCACCCGGTGATGGCCTGTGAGCTGGAGTTCTACCTGCTCGACCGGAAACGCGATGCCTACGGGCGCCCGCAGCCGGCCCTGGACGCCGATGGCAGTCGCCCGCGGCAGACCCAGGTGTATGGTCTGCGCGAGCTGGAGCAGATCGAACCGTTCCTCAAGGATCTCTACGCGGCCTGCAAGGCCCAGGGCATTCCGGTGCGCACGGCGATTTCCGAGTACGCCCCCGGCCAGGTGGAAATCACCCTGGAGCACGGCCCTGCGCTGGCGGCCATGGACCAGGCGGCGCGCTACAAGCGCCTGGTCAAGGGCGTGGCCCATGCCCACGGCATGCAGGCCTGCTTCATGGCCAAGCCCTTCGATCACCTGGCCGGCACTGGCATGCATATGCACGTGAGCCTGGCCGATGGGCAGGGCAGCAACCTGTTCGCCAGTGAAAACCCTGCAGGCACGCCATTGCTGCGCCAGGCAGTCGGCGGCATGCTCGCCAGCCTGCTCGATTCGCTGTTGCTGTTCTGCCCCAACGCCAACTCCTACCGGCGCTTTCAGGCCAACAGCTATGCACCGCTGGCGCCTACCTGGGGTGTGGACAACCGCACCGTCAGCCTGCGCGTGCCCGGAGGCCCGGCGGGCACCCGGCACGTCGAGCACCGCATCTGCGGTGCCGATGCCAACCCCTATCTCGCCGCGGCGGCGATGCTCGCTGGCATCCACCGGGGCATTCGCGAAGGCCTCGACCCCGGTGCGCCAATCGAGGGCAACGGCTATGCCCAGGCTACCGAGCCCCTGCCCACCCAATGGTCGGCAGCCATCCAGGCACTGGAGCATTCCGAGTGGGCCCGCGAGGCTTTCGGCGAGGCCTTTCTCAAGGTGTATCTGGCGATCAAGCACGCCGAACACCGCCAGTTCATGGGCGAGGTCGGCGAGCAGGACTGGCGCTGGTACCTGAGCAACGCCTGAGGGCCGCCATTTGAAAGGATCGCGGCTGAAGCCACTCCCACGGGTTCTGCATTCCATGTGGGAGCGGCTTCAGCCGCGATAACCGATTTCATCGGTGCGAACGCACGCTAAGGACATGCAATGAACGCAAGCAATCAACCCGTCAAACCCGCCGCCGTGCGCGCGCCGTCCTACTACGCGGCCTCGCTCAACTTCGAGAGCGACTACCCGACGCTGCAGGGCAGCGTGAGCGTGGACGTGGCCATCATCGGCGGTGGCTTCACCGGCATCGCCACGGCGGTGGAACTGGCCGAGCGCGGCCTCAAGGTCGCCGTGGTGGAAACCCACAAGGTCGGCTGGGGCGCCAGCGGGCGCAACGGTGGCCAGGTCACCGGCAGCCTGTCCGGCGACGAGGCCATGGGCAAGCAGATGCGCAACACCCTGGGCGAGGAGGTGGACGACTTCATCTGGCACCTGCGCTGGCGCGGCCATGAAATCATCAAGCGCCGCGTGGCCAGGTACGGCATCGCCTGCGACCTCAAGCACGGCCACCTGCATACGGCGATGAAAGCCAGCCATATGCACGAGCTCCAGGCGACCTACGACGAAGCGCTGCGCCGTGGCATGGGTGATGACGTGACGCTGCTCGACGCCGCCGGCGTGCGGGCGCAACTGGGCAGCGACCTGTACTGCGGGGCGCTGAAGAACACCCGCAACATGCACCTGCACCCGCTCAACCTGTGCCTCGGCGAGGCCAGGGCGGCCGAGCACCTGGGGGCGCTGATCTTCGAACATTCCGAGGTGCTGGAGATCGTCCACGGCCCGCGCCCGGCCGTGGTCACCACCGGCGGGCGCATCGAAGCCAAACAGGTGTTGCTGGCCGGCGACGTCTACCACAAGCTGGAGCGTCGCCAGCTCAAGGGCCTGATCTTCCCGGCCATGGGTGGCATCGTCACCACCGCGCCGCTGGGCGAGCTGGCCGGCGAGATCAACCCGCAGGACCTGGCGGTGTACGACTGCCGCTTCGTGCTCGACTATTACCGCCTCACCGGCGATGGCCGCCTGCTGTTCGGCGGCGGCGCCAACTACTCCGGGCGCGATTCACGGGATATCGCCGGCGAGCTGCGCCCCTGCATCGAGCGAACCTTCCCGCAACTCAAGGGCGTGCCGATCGACTACCAGTGGAGCTGCGCCATGGGCATCGTGATGAACCGCATCCCGCAGCTGGGCAAGCTGTCGGGCAACGTCTGGTATTGCCAGGGCTACTCCGGCCACGGCGTGGCCACCAGCCACATCATGGGCGAGATCATGGCCAAGGCGATCACCGGCGACCTGGAGCAGTTCGACACCTTTGCCGCCTGCAAGCACATCAAGGTGCCGCTGGGCGACCAGCTCGGCAACCCGATGCTGGCCGCCGGCATGTGGTACTACCAGATGCTGGAAAAACTGCGCTAGGCGATCTTGCCCGGACAACCGGCGATGTCCCAGGCGGGCCGTTACTGGGTAACCTCAGGGAACGCGCCTAGGCGTGGTCGTGCTGCGCGTCCGGTTCATCGCGGTCGTCGATGAACTCGGTGCGCGCCGAGCCGTCGGCATTGAGCTGGAACACCCGGCTGGGCTGGCCCCTGGCGTTGAACAGCACCTGGCCGAGGCCGGCGGAGTTCCACAGCCGTTCGCCCGATTTGCTGTGTTCGGGAATGTGCGGGAAGACCTGCATGCGGCGGCGTTTGGTCAGCCAGTTGAGGGGCGACCAGGGCGCGTACAGCCAGCGGTTGAGGCGGTCGAACACGTCCAGCAGGCGGCGTGGAAATTCGTTCTTCACGCCGCTGCTGGTGATCTGCCAGATGGTCGGGCCGCGCCGCCGGTGACGGACCTTGATCTCGTAGAAGAACGAGTAGTGGACGTCGCCGGAGAGCACCACGTAGTCACGTGGCGTGCGCGAGTGGCGGAAGATGTTCATCATCACGCTGGCAGCGCCGCGATGGGCCATCCAGTTCTCGGCATCGACCATCAGCGGGTGACCGGCCCAGCTGAACACGCGCTGCACCGCCTCGATCAGCTTGACCCCGAACATCGGCGCTGGCGATACGATGATGGCGCTGGGGTGATCGAGCAGGTTCTGCTGCAGTTCGCTGAGCGCCTCCCAGTCGAGCAGGCCCGAGGGGCGCTTGAGGTTGCGCTCGCTGCGCCAGCGGCGGGTGCGGGTGTCGAGTACCAGCAGCGCCGGGGTGCTGGGTAGCACGTAGTGCCAGTGCTGGAAACCGAGCAGTCTGTCGATCAGGCGATCCTGCGCCGGGCTTTCCAGGCCCGCTTCTGCGGCCCGTTCGCAGAGCGCGCGCGCTTCGGCCAGCGGCTCGGCGAAGGCATCGGGGTCGTTGCCCCAGCCCTGGCACAGCAGGTAGCCGATCAGCGCGTTGCCGATGATGCGTTTGGAGAAGGGGTGACCATAGGCGGTTTCTTCCCACTGCGCCGACAGGTTCCAGTCATCGGTGATGTCGTGGTCGTCGAAGATCATCAGGTTCGGCAGGTGTGCCAGTACCCGGGCCACGCCACCCAGGTTTTCGACGAAGTGGGCGATGCAGGCGCGCTCGCGGTCGTAGCGCTGCGTATCCTCGGCGCTCAGGGTGGGCGCCTGGTTGTCGAGCAGGCGCCACGGCGTGGGCGACCATACCAGCAGGTACATGGCCAGCACTTCGGCCAGGCTGACCAGGTGGTTGTCGGCATTGCTGCTGGTGAAGATGGGTTTTTCGGTACCGCCGAAGAAACGCTCGCGCAGGGTTTCGTTGCTCTTCAGCGCCGGCAGCAGGTCAGCACGATGGTAGTAGCTGGCCGGGTGCACGTAGAGATCCGCACTGTCTGCGACCACCGCGCCGTCGAGTTTCTCGTGATACAGGCCCAGGCGTTCGATCAGCTGGTGGATGGCGCACAGCATCGGGCCGGCGACGTCGTCGACGTACACCTGGTCGCCGCTGTGCATCAGCAGCGCCGGCCGCTCCTCGGGCGCATGGGCGGCGGCGAGCAGACGGTCGGCGCACAACAGACCATCGCTGGCCGAGTGATGGGGCTTGCGGCAGGAGCCGTGGAGCAGGTGGTCGATGCGCGCGCGCAGCACGAAGTTGGGGCAGCTCGCGCCAGCGTACAGCAGATGCGCGGCCCAGCTGGCGATGCCGTGCTGGTGGTCGATCAGCAGGTCGTAGTCGATCCGGGTGTCCTGGGGCAGCGGGGTGTCCAGATGCAGGTCGATCAGGTGGATGACCGCGTGCTCACCGACGGCAAGGCGCTGGCAGGCGTCGTCGTCCAGGGGGTAGTCGCGGGCGGCCTGCTCGCCCGGTGCCAGGCGCAGGGTCAGCTGCAGCGCGCGGCTGGCGACCAGCCATAACACCAGGCGGCCGGGTTCCAGTCGGCGCAGCAGCGGGCCGGCGAGTACGCTGGGTAGATCGGTAAGGTGAGCGGAGTCTGACAACGGCATCCCGGATCGCGTGCGACCGCTGGTTGCGCCAGCTGGCCTGTGGTTCAGAGAATCAATAGGGACATGGCGCCTGGCCATTGGTTCGCTCGTCACAAAAGCTTCATGTTTTAGCGGGCCGCCGTGCGCAGCGCCGCGAGGTCGAGAATCTCGATCTCGCCGTAGGTGAGCCTGACGATTCCCCGCGTCTGCAGATCCTTGAGTACGCCGTTGGCGGTCTGCCGGGAGATCGCCAGCATCGCCGCCAACTGCTCCTGGGACAGGTGGATGATGCGCCGCAGGCCCTGGGTTTCGCCATAGTCTTCGGCGATCAGCAGCAGGCGTCTGGCCAGGCGCTGCGCCGCAGGCAGCAGGCTGATCTCCTCCAGTGCGATAAAGGCCAGGCGCACCTTGTGGGCCATCAGCAGGGCAAGGTCGCGCCAGTAGGCGGGCTGTGCATCGAGCAGGTTCAGCAGGCCGGCCTGGGGGACGTGCAGCAGGCTGCTGGCGCCCTCGGCGAGGGCGTCGTGGGTGCGCGGCTGGCCATCGAACAGGGCGATCTCGCCAAACCAGTGGGGCGCCTCGACCAGCACCAGCAACGCCTCCTTGCCTTCGGCATCCACACTGCCGATGCGCATGGCGCCGCTGAGCACGGCGTACAGCCCGCTGGGCAGATCGCCGCGGCTGAACAGGCGTTGCCCAGCTTCCAGATGCAGCAACCGGCCCTGCGCCAGCAGCGACTGTTGCAGGGCTGGCGGCAACGCGGCGAACCATTGGCCTTGCAGCAAGGTGGCATGCAGATCGGTCATGGGTAGTCCAGTTTGTCGGCTAGCTGACAGTGCTGGTGAAGTGGCCGCGCCATTATGCGGCGACATGCACCCGAGAGGACAACAACAATGAAAACCCTGGTGGATCACCTTGCCCAGTACGCCGCCTATCACCGTGACCGGCGCAATATCATCAGCCACTTCATCGGCATCCCGATGATCGTGCTGGCGGTCACCGTGCTGCTGTCGCGCCCGGGCATCCCGCTTGCTGGCCTGTGGCTGTCTCCCGCGGCATTGGCGGCCTTGCTGAGCACGCTGTTCTATTTGCGTCTGGATGTTCGCTTCGGCCTGCTGATGGGGGGCTTGCTGGGGCTGTGCCTGTGGTTCAGCGCCGGGCTGGCGATGGGCAGCACGGCCCTGTGGCTGAGCACGGGACTGGGGCTGTTCGTGGTCGGTTGGATCATCCAGTTCATCGGCCATTTCTACGAAGGCCGCAAGCCGGCGTTCGTCGATGACCTCACGGGGCTGATCATCGGGCCGCTATTCGTGGCTGCCGAAGCGGCCTTTCTGCTCGGTCTGCGCCGGGAGGTCGAGGACGAAGTGGTGCAGCGCGCCGGGCCGACCTGCATTCGCCAGCGCAAGGTAATTTGAGGGGGCGGACAGTGAGCAGAGCTTTTGTGGGAGAGTCTTTAGCCTCGATTTTGCTTGGCTAGGGTAAAGAACTCGCGGCTAAAGCCCCTCCCAGGAAATCGCGAACTGCTGGCATCGCCACATTCCTGCCCCTAGAACCCACCACGCAATGCCAGGTCGGCGCCGAGCAGCAACAGGCCGATAAAGAACCAGCGCTTGAAGCGTTCCGGGCTGATCCGGCGGCGCAGCCATTGGCCGGCGGCCATGCCCAGCAGGGCTGGCAAGAGTGCCAGGGCGGATACGCCGAGCACCGCGGGCTGCAACAGCTCGCCGCTGTGGCCAAGGCTCAGGGCCAGCGCCAGGGTGGAGACGCTGAAGGAAATCCCCAGGGCCTGCACCAGGTCGTCCTTTTCCAGGCCGATGGCCTGCAGGTAGGGCACCGCGGGAATCACGAACACCCCGGTCACCGCGGTGATCGCCCCGGTGACGGCGCCGATGATCGGGCCCAGCCAGCTTTCCCGGGTCGCCCTTACCGTGAAGCGCACCGAGGCCAGCCCCAGCAGCGCATAGACAATCAGGGCCAGGCCCAGCCAGCGCGTGGCGTTGGGCAGCTGCGCACCCTGCAGGTACAGGCTGATCGTCAGGGTGCCGACCACGATGCCCAGCAACAGCGGCCACAGCCGGCGCAGCATCGGCAGCGGGCTGCGGCCATCGCAGAGCTGCCAGATATTGGTGACCATCGAGGGGATGATCAGCAGCGCCGCCGCCTGCATCGGCAGCATCACCAGGCCCAGCAGGCCGACCGCGATGGTCGGCAGGCCAAGGCCGACCACGCCCTTGACCATGCCGGCGAGCAGGAAGGTGGCGAGGATCAGGGGCAGGTGTTCGGTCATCGTGACAGTCCTTGTACATGGGCACAGCGGCTGTTGGCTGGCGGTTCGTGCATGCCATCGTCGCGCAGCCCTTGGGCAGCGCGCCGGCGATAGTTGGCGAGTATCTGCTGGCGGCCCGCCGCCTGAACCTGGCGGTGTTCGTCTACCTGCCAGCGTTCGGCGCAGGTAGAACCTGATTGCTGCTCGAGACGCGCCTTGAACCTGGCAGCGAGTGGCAGGTAAGCCGCTTGCCGGCTCGGCAGCAACTCGATTTGAAGAATCATGGCCAGCATGGGCGGTTCCTTGTGTAGCGCAGTGTGCTTCCAGCTGCCAGTATCGCCAGCAATCACACGCCATGTTTCGTCATGAGGTGAATTATGCAATACACGCCAGGCTTCAGCTCCATCGCCGCACTGTTCGCCGACCCGGGCCGGGCAGCCATGATATGGGCGCTGATGGATGGGAGCGCGCGGTCGGCTGGCGAGCTGGCATTGCTCGCCGGCCTGTCGGCTTCGTCGACCAGCGCGCACCTGAGCAAGCTGGTCGAGGGCGGGTTGCTGGTGCAGCAGCGCCATGGCCGTAATCGCTTCTACCGCCTGGCCGGCCCGGAAGTGGGGCAGCTGGTGGAGGCACTGGCCAGCGCCGCGCTGGCCACGCAGCCGCGAGCGCTGCGCAAGCTGCCGCTGTCACGCGGCACACCGCAGGCACTGCGCGAGGCGCGTACCTGCTATGACCACCTGGCTGGCGAGCTGGCGGTAGGTGTATTTGCGCGGATGACCGCGGCCGGCTGGCTGCAGCACGAGGGCACGACTGTCTTGATCAGCGATACGGGCCATGCGGGGCTGGCCGCGTTGGGCATCGATATGGCGGGCCTGGGGCAGCACAGGCGGCAGCTGGTGTGTGCCTGCCCGGACTGGAGCGAACGCAAACCGCATCTGGGCGGTGCGCTGGGGGCGGCGTTGTTGCAGTTATGCGAACAATCGGGCTGGGTGCGGCGCAGCAAGGATTCACGCGCGTTGCACGTGTCGCCGGCCGGCAGGAAGGCAATCGAGGCAATCCCAGGGAGCTGATGTCAGCGCCCTGGGACGAGACGATCAGCTCGCCGGGTTGACGACCGGCTTGCCGCCCTTGGGCTTGAAGTACAGGGTGGTGCCGCGGGCGAGGTTGTCGAGGCTGAGATGATCCTTGGCCACTTCGGCTTCGATCAGCTCGTCCTGACCGTCGACCTTCAGGGTGATGCGGGTGATGGCGCCAAGCAGGCGGATATCGCGTACTTCGCCGGCCTGATGGCCCTCCAGCGCCGCGGTGGACAGGCTCACTTCGTGGGGGCGGAACAGCACGTGGTGATCGTCGCCGACATACAGGCGGTTGGCGTCACCGAGGAAGTGGTAGACGAAGTCGCTGGCCGGCTTCTCGTACACCTCGGCCGGCGAGCCGATCTGCTCGACCACGCCCTTGTTCATCACCACGATGCGATCGGCCACTTCCATGGCTTCTTCCTGGTCGTGGGTGACGAACACGCTGGTCAGGTGCACTTCCTCGTGCAGGCGCGCCAGCCAGCGGCGCAGTTCCTTGCGCACCTTGGCATCCAGCGCCCCGAAGGGTTCGTCGAGCAACAGCACCTTGGGCTCGACCGCCAGGGCGCGGGCCAGGGCGATGCGCTGGCGCTGGCCACCGGAGAGCTGCTCCGGGTAGCGGTCGGCCAGCCAGTCGAGCTGCACCAGGTCGAGCAGGTCGTGAACCTTCTTCTTGATCACGTTCTCGTTGGGGCGCTCGCCCTTGGGCTTCATGCGCAGGCCGAAGGCGACGTTGTCGAACACCGTCATGTGGCGGAACAGGGCGTAGTGCTGAAACACGAAGCCGACCTTGCGATCGCGCACGTCGTGCTCGGAAACGTCTTCGCCGTGGAACACGATGTTGCCGCTGTCCGGGGTTTCCAGGCCGGCGATGATGCGCAGCAGGGTGGTCTTGCCGCAGCCGGACGGGCCGAGCAGGGCGACCAGCTCGCCGCTCTGGATGTTCAGGTTGATGTCGTTGAGCGCCTTGAACTGGCCAAAGTGCTTGTTGATGCCGCTGACTTCGATACTCATGGTGTCTACCTGTTTCTGTCTGGTCGGTTCGCGAGAGGGCGCGGCGCCGGTGAAAAGGGTTTAGTCGTCCTGGCCCTTGAGCTGTCGGCTCAGGCGCGCTTCGCTCCACTGGCGAAGCAGCAACACCACCAGGGCCATGACCAGCAACAGGATGGCCACGCTGAACGCGGCGACGATGTTGTATTCGTTGTAGAGAATCTCGATATGCAGCGGCAGCGTGTTGGTGTAACCGCGGATATGCCCGGAAACCACAGACACCGCTCCAAACTCGCCCATCGCCCGCGCGGTACACAGCACCACACCGTAGACCAGCGCCCATTTTACGTTAGGCAGCGTGACATGCCAGAACATCTGCCAGCCGTTGGCACCGAGCAGGCGCGCGGCCTCCTCTTCGGTGGTGCCCTGTTCTTCCATCAATGGAATCAGCTCGCGGGCCACGAAGGGAAAGGTCACGAAGATGGTCGCCAGCACGATACCCGGCACCGCGTAGATGATCTGCAGGTTGTGGTCCTGCAGGTACGGCGCCAGCTTGCTCTGGGCACCGAATAGCAGCACGTAGATCAGGCCGGCGACCACCGGCGACACCGAGAACGGCATGTCGATCAGGGTGACCAGGATGCTCTTGCCGCGGAACTCGAACTTGGTCACCGCCCAGGCGGCGGCCACACCGAACACCAGGTTGAGCGGCACCGAGATGGCCGTGGCCAGCAGGGTAAGCTTGAGCGCGGAAATGGCGTCCGGCTCGCGGATCGCCTCCCAGAAGAATGCCAGGCCGCGGCTCAGGCCCTGGGTCAGTACGATGTACAGCGGCAGCAGCAGGATCACCGCGAATACCGCCCAGGCCACGACGATCAGGGCGATGGCACCAGGGGAGCGGCTCGCCGGGCGGGCCGCGTTCTTGCCAAGGGTTGCAAGGCTCATGACGGGCTCCTCAGAGTTGTGGCTGGATGCGGCGCTGCAGGATGTTGATCAGCAGCAGCAGGACGAACGACACGATCAGCATGATCACGCCAATGGCAGTGGCCGCCGGGTAGTCGTACTGGTCCAGCTTGGAGACGATCAACAGCGGCAGGATCTCGGTCTTCAACGGAATGTTGCCGGCGATGAATACCACCGAGCCGTACTCGCCGACGCCACGGGCGAAGGCCAGGGCGAAGCCGGTCAGCCAGGCCGGCAGCAAGCTGGGTAGCAGTACATGGCGAAAAACCTGAAGCGGCTTGGCGCCCAGGCAGGCAGCGGCTTCTTCGACTTCCTTGGGAATGTCGGCGAGCACCGGCTGCAGGGTGCGCACCACGAAAGGCAGGGTCACGAACACCAGCGCCAGGGTGATGCCCAGCGGTGTGTAGGCGATCTTGAACGGGAACAGCGAGCCGATCAGGCCGTTGGGCGCGTACAGCGCGGTCAGCGCGATGCCGGCCACGGCGGTGGGCAGGGCGAACGGCATGTCGACCATGGCATCGATGATGCGCCGTCCCGGAAAGGTGTAGCGCACCAGCACCCAGGCGATGATGGTGCCGAGAATGCCGTTGAGCAGGGCAGCCGCCAGCGCGGTGCCAAAGGAAAGCTTCAGGGAAAACTGCAGCTGACGGTTGCTGAGCAGCGCCCACCACTGGTCAGCGGAGAGCTGCAGGGAGAACAGCAACATCGCCCCCAGCGGGATCAGCACGATCAACGCCAGGTAGGTGAGGGTGAAGCCCAGAGTCAGCCCGAAGCCGGGTATGACCGAGGAAGTCCGACGAGACATGGGGAGTCCTTGTGATCAGGTCCACAACAAAGCCCGCCATCGAGTTGCGCAATGGCGGGCCAGATCGATCAGCTGAACGTACAGGCCGTTGAAAAACGTAGGCGAGGCAGCCAGTGCAAGGCAAAAACAGGCGAAAAAGCGGAGTGTACGAGTGGTACATGAGCATTTTGAGTCTGTTTTTAACGCTGCGATGGCAACGCAGCTAGTTTTTCAACTGCCTGTTACTGGTTGATCTTCTGGAAAATCTTGTCGAACACGCCGCCGTCATCGAAGTACTTCGGCTGAGCCTTGGCCCAACCGCCGAAGTCCTTGTCGATGGTGACCAGCTCCAGTTCCTTGAACTGGTCCTTGAATTCGGCCGCCACCTTGGCATCACGCGGGCGGTAGAAGTTCTTCGCAGCGATGCGCTGGCCTTCCTCGCTGTACAGGTACTGCAGGTAGGCTTCGGCGGCCTTGCGGGTGCCCTTGCGGTCGACGTTCCTGTCGACCACGGCCACCGGCGGTTCGGCGAGGATCGACAGCGACGGGGTGACGATTTCCAACTGGTCGCCGCCTTCTTCGGCCAGCGACAGGTAGGCTTCGTTTTCCCAGGCCAGCAACACGTCGCCCAGGCCACGCTGCACGAAGCTGATGGTCGCGCCACGGGCACCGGTGTCGAGCACCGGCGCGTGACGGTACAGCTCGGTCACGTATTCCAGGGCCTTCTCGTCGCTGCCGTATTTCTTCTTGGCGTAGGCCCAGGCGGCGAGGAAGTTCCAGCGCGCACCGCCGGAGGTTTTCGGGTTCGGGGTGATGATTTCCACGCCATCCTTGACCAGGTCATCCCAATCCTTGATGCCTTTCGGGTTGCCCTTGCGCACCAGGAACACGATGGTCGAGGTGTATGGCGTGCTGTTGTCGGCCAGGCGCTTCTGCCAGTCCTTGTCGATCAGCGGCTGGTTGAGGTTGATCGCGTCGATGTCGCCGGACAGCGCCAGAGTCACCACGTCGGCCTGCAGGCCATCGATCACCGCACGGGCTTGCTTGCCCGAACCACCATGGGACTGCTGGATGGTCAGCGGCTCGTTGCCCTGTTCCTGCCAGTGCTTGTTGAAGGCCTTGTTGAATTCCACGTACAGCTCGCGGGTCGGGTCGTAGGACACGTTGAGCAGCGTCTGGGCCGCGACCGGGCCGGCAACCAGGGCGCTGGCGATTGCAGCGAGTGCGAAACGGCGAATGGACATGGTGAAGCTCCTGAATACTGAAAGTCGGTGCTGGGCGTGTCTGGCGGGGCGATGTCTGCTCTCTAGGCCGGCATTCGCGGGTTACATCGGCAGTACTGGTAGCGATTCATGGCTGGCTGCCCGTGGTCGGGTTGGCGAAAGGCGCTCAGGCGTTCTTGCTACCGGGCTGCTGGAGGCGGAATTTTTCCTTGCGCTCGATCTGTACTACCTGGCCGTTATGCACGGTGATTTCCACCGAGCCGAACTTCAGGCCGTTCAAGGCACTTTGGATTTCGCGCAGGATGGTGGCGTCATCCTGGCCTTCCAGATTGCGAAGCGTGGCGGTCATGGTTGTGGCTCCTTGCCCTCGAATCGTGGTGCGACGGCTGTCGGTGGCGGGGCGTGGAGCGGATACTAAGCAGCCTGAAATATTCTTAAAAATACTGTTTAAGAACATTTATATGCATTTTAGATATATGAGGTGGCTACGCTTAATGTCATTCGAAAACTCACTCCAGGAATAAGTAAATAATTTCTTATTCTTTTTGGATCATATGAAGCGCTCCTACACTGCAGCTCATGCAGATATGGAGGGCGTCATGATGCGCAGTGAAACGGTTCGCTACCTGATCGTGCCGGGTTGGCAGGGCTCGGGCGATGACCATTGGCAGAGCCATTGGCAACGCAGCCTGCCCAACAGCACGCGGGTCGAGCAGCGCGACTGGCTGGCGCCGCGCCGTGAGGAGTGGGTTGCAGCGCTGGAGCAGCAGATCGCTGCCGACCCGCGTCCGGCCATCCTGATTGCCCATAGCCTGGGCTGCGTCACCGTCGCTCATTGGTCGGCCCAGGCCTCACCTGCCGCGCTAAGCCGGGTACGCGGTGCGTTGCTGGTCGCGCCTGCCGATGTACAGCGCCCCAACTGCCCAGAGGCGTTGCGCAATTTCGCGCCCATGCCCCGCCAGCTTCTGTCATTTCCCAGCCAGCTGGTGGGCTCCGACAACGACTCGGCTGCCAGCGCGGCACGTGCCATCGAGCTGGCCCGCGACTGGGGCAGCGAGGTCGCCATTCTCAGCGGTGCCGGACATATCAACGTGAAATCCGGGCACCAGCGCTGGGACCAGGGCTTTGCCTACCTGTTTCGCCTGCAGAGCCGCATCGAGCAACAGCTGCGCCTGCGCGCCTGAAGCCGCTGCCGTTTGATCCGGCGCGCGCCGCCCGAGTGCCATGGGAGAGTGAATCTATGAGCTTGCCACCGGTGGGAGATCCGTCACTGCTGATCTTTCCTGAGGCGGACAAAAGCCCGCTGAGCATTCGTGCCAAGGCACTGGTGTTCATCGACCCGCGTACCCGGCAGCTGCGCCAGGAGGTCGAGCGCCTCGCCAGCCTGCCAGTGCCGATTCTGATCCAGGGCGAAACCGGTACCGGCAAGGAGTTACTGGCCCGGCATATTCACCGCTCCAGTGAACGCCCAGGTCTGTTCGTAGCGCTCAATTGCAGCGGCCTGAGCCCTAATCACGGCGAAGCCGAGCTGTTCGGTTACGCCGCTGGCGCACACCAGGGCGCACCGAGCAGCCGCGCTGGTTGGCTCGGCTCGGCCAATGGCGGCACCTTGTACCTCGACGAGATCGCCGACCTGCCGCTGGCCCTACAGGCGCAACTGCTCAGCGTGCTGGAGACCGGGGAAGCCTGGCGCGTTGGCGCTACCCAGCCGATTCCCGTGGATGTGCGCCTGGTGGCGGCCTCCAGCGTGGATCTCTGGCAGGTAGTGAAGGCCGGCAAATTCGACGAGCGTCTGGCTCAGTACCTGAGCGATGGCCGCCTGCAGTTGCCACCCTTACGCGAGCGGATCGGTGATGTGCTGCCATTGGCCGAATACTTTCTCGGTATCTACGCCCAGCGCCTGCGCTTGCCGCTGCCGGGCATCAGCCTGGCGGCCCAGTCGCTGCTCGAACGGCATGACTGGCCCGGCAATACCCGCGAGCTGGAGAATGTGGTGCACTTTGCACTGCTGGTCTGCGACGGCGACGAGATCGAGGCACACCACCTCAACCTGCCGGCCGCGCCGCGGTTGAAACGTATCGAGCAGGCAGTTACGCAACTGCTCGAGGTTGGCGACTTGGATCAACTGGCAGCGTTGTGCGAGTTGCTGCGACGGGCCGAGCAGCGGCTTGCAGGGTGATGCCCGGTGGGTTACGCGGCGCGCTGGGATCGTGGTTATCGTCAATTCTTGGTTTGGCGCCGCTTCACCCACCCTACGGAGCGGGGTGTGTGTTATGCCATGGGCGCCGGACATGGATTGTGGCTAGGACGCTAGAGCGTAGGGTGGGTGGAGGCGCTTGAGGCGTTGGCGGGCATGGCTCTGGTTTTGCCGCGCCGTAACCCACCATCGGTGCAACGCGCTTCACGACGCCAGCAGCGACACCGACTTGACCTGCGCCCACAACGGCTGCCCGACCTGAATGCCGAGCTGGTCGAAGGAGTAGCGGGTGATGCGCGCGATGATGCGCTGATCGCCCAGTTGCAGTTCCACCAGGCGGTGCGCTGGATTGGGCAGCTCGAACCAGCGCTCGACCGTCACCGGCAGCAGGTTGAGCACACTGCTGTCGCGGGCCTGTTCGAGGCTCAGGCTGACGTCCCGAGCCTTGATCTTGATGCGCACCGAACGCCCCGCCGGCATTGGCGCGTGTGCCAATCGCAGGCTGGCCGTGCTGCCGGCCAGGCCGATGCTCAGCAGGTCGTAGTGCGGGTCATGAGCTGCGACATCGCCGTCGATCACCGCTTCGGCGTCGTCCTCGAAAAGCAGCGGCAGGTCGCTGCGAATCAGGGTTTCCTTGAGCGGCCCGCTGGCTGTCACCCGGCCTTCGTCGAGCACCACCAGGTGATCGGCCAGGCGCGCCACCTCGTCCGGCGCATGGCTGACGTAGAGAATCGGAATGTCGAGTTCGTCATGCAGGCGTTCCAGATACGGCAGTACTTCGCCCTTGCGCTTGAGGTCCAGCGCCGCCAGGGGCTCGTCCATCAGCAACAGGCGTGGGCTGGTGAGCAGGGCGCGGGCCATGCCGACGCGCTGGCGCTCACCGCCGGACAGCCGGTCCGGCAGGCGCTCGAGCAGATGCTCGATGCCGAGCAGCTCGACCGCTTGCTCGAAGGGTACGCGACGCTCGGCCCTGGCGATGCGCTTGAAGCCGAACTCGAGGTTGCGCCGCACCGAAAGGTGGGGAAACAGGTTGGCATCCTGGAACACGTAACCGACCGGTCGCTGGTGGGCCGGCAGCCAAATGCCATTGGCGCTGTCCTGCCAGGTGTCGCCGTTGACCTGCAGATAGCCGCTGGCGGCTCGCTCCAGGCCAGCGACGCAACGCAGCACCGTGGTCTTGCCGGAGCCGGAGTGGCCAAACAGTGCGCTGACCCCGCGGCCGGGCACCTGCAGGTCGACGTCCAAGGTGAAGCCGGGATGCGTGAGGGTGAAGCGGGCGTGGATCTGCTGTTCGCTCATATCCACGCCTTCTGGCCGCGCCGGTTGCTGGAGTAGAGCGCCAGCAGCACCAGGAAGGAGAACGCCACCATGCCGCCGGCCAGCCAGTGGGCCTGGGTGTACTCCATGGTTTCCACGTGGTTGTAGATCTGCACCGAGGCCACCTGGGTCTTGCCCGGGATATTGCCGCCGATCATCAGCACCACGCCGAACTCGCCGACGGTATGGGCGAAACCGAGGATCGCCGCAGTGAGAAAGCCTGGTCTGGCCAGCGGCAACACTACGCTGAAGAAGGTATCCCAGGGCCCGGCGCGCAAGGTGGCGGCGGCTTCCAGTGGCTCACGGCCCATGGCTTCGAAGGTGTTCTGCAGCGGCTGCACCACGAACGGCAGGGAATAGAACACCGAGCCTATCAACAGGCCTGTGAAGGTGAAGGTCAGGGTACCCAGGCCGAGGGCCTGGGTCAGTTGGCCGAAGAAGCCATTGGGCCCCATGCTGATCAGCAGGTAGAAGCCGATCACCGTCGGCGGCAGCACCAGCGGCAGGGCGACGATGGCGCCAATCGGCCGCTTCAGCCAGGAGTCGGTGCGCGCCAGCCACAGGGCGATGGGCGTGCCGAGCAGCAGCAACAGCACGGTGGTCAAGGTGGCCAGCTCCAGGGTAAGGAGAATGGCGGCGAAGTCATTGGAGCCCAGGGGCATTCAGTGGCCTTTCAGCTGTGGTGGAGGGGAGAAGCGTCGCAGCCGGCTCCTGATCTTCCGACTTGAGTGCCGGCATTTCAAATCGATAGCTGCAAAGGGGCGAAAGCGGCCGTTCGCGATCACGTGGGAGGGGCTTTAGCCCCGAGCTCTTTACGCCTAGCCGGGCACAATCGAGGCTAAAGCCTCTCCCACAAAAGCTCCACCCACAGTCTGCTTTTGCCTTGTAACGGCTAGCTGCCGCCTACCCCCTAGCCTCATCCGCGCGCAAGTTCGTTAACAGGCCATTCAAAGCTTGTAGCCGTAGGCCTTGATGATTTCCGCGGCCTTGGGCCCTTTCAGGTACTCGACCAGCGCCTTGGCCGCGGGATTGGCTTCGCCCTTCTTGAGAATCAGCGCATCCTGGCGGATCGGCTGGTACATCGTCTCGGGCACCACCCAGGCCGAACCGCTGCTGATCTGCCCATCCTTGTAGACCTGGGACAGGGCCACGAAGCCCAGCTCGGCGTTGCCGGTAGAAACGAACTGCAGCGCCTGGGTGATGTTCTGGCCCTCGACGATCTTGCCCTTGAGCCTGTCGCTCAGACCCAGCTTGTCGAGTGTCTGGGTGGCGGCCAGGCCATAGGGTGCGGCTTTCGGGTTGGCAATGGACAGGTGCTTGAACTCACCGTTGTGCAGCACCGCACCCTGGTCATCGACGAAGCCTTGTTTCGGCGACCACAGCACCAGGGTGCCGATGGCGTATGTGAAGCGCGAGCCCTTTACGCTCTGGCCTTCCTGCTCGAGCTTGGCGGGCGTGCTGTCGTCAGCGGAAAGGAACACCTCGAAGGGGGCACCATGGCTGATCTGCGCGTAGAACTGCCCGGTGGCGCCGTAGGACGCCTGCACGCTGTGCCCGGTGTCCTGCTCGAAGGCGCTGGCGATGGCCTGCATCGGCGCGGTGAAGTTGGCCGCCACTGCGACCTGAATCTGATCTGCGAAGGCGCTGCCCGCCATGGCGAAGCTGGCGCAAAGGGTGAGAAGCGGACGAGCGAGGCGGTGGTGCATGGGGGCTCCTGAGCGAAGGGCCACGAACGGCGGCCACTGGCGATACCGCTATATACAAAAATATATGACGGTAGGGAAGTGAAACCCTCAGATCAGGTACTCGCGGATGTCCGCTTGCGAGCTGGCGTGCCCGGCAATGGCTTTTCCCGCGCCCATGAAAAATGCCAGTCAGGGCGCCTGACTGGCATTTTCGGGGTGCTGCGTTAGCGCGTGGTCAGCTTACTTCAGCCACTCGGCCACGCGATCCGGGTTCTTGGCGATCCACTGCTTGGCCGCTTCGTCCGGCTTCACGCCGTCGCGGATGGACAGCATCACCGCGCCCACTTCTTCGGCGCTCCAGGAGATCTTCTTGAGGAAGGCAACTGCCTCCGGCGCCTTGGCCTCGAGGCCCGGATTGGCCACGGTGTCGACATGCTCGGCTTCACCAAAGACGTTCTTCGGGTCTTCCAGGAAGCGCAGCTTCCATTGCGCGAACATCCAGTGCGGGATCCAGCCCGTCACCACGATCGGTTTCTGGGATCGTTCTGCGCGGGTCAGGGCGGTGGTCATGGCCGGGCCCGAGCTTGGCATCAGCTTGATGCTCTTGAGGTCGTATTCCTTGATCGCCTCTTCGGTGCGGCGCATCACGCCGGCACCGGCGTCGATCCCGGTGATCTTGCCATCGAAGTCCTTGGCGTATTTTTCCAGGTCGGCGATGGTCTTGGCTTCCACGTATTCAGGCACGATCAGGCCGATCTTGGCGCCGTCGTAGTTGGTGCCCAGGACGGTGACCTTGTCCTTGAGCTTCTCGAAGTATTCGCCGTGGGTGGCTGGCAGCCAGGCGGACAGGGTGGCGTCGAGGTCGCCGCGTGCGATGCCCTGCCACATGATCGCCGGTTCTACCGGCTGCAGGGTCACGTCGTAACCGAGCTTGGTCTTGAGGATTTCACCGGCGACATGGGTGACCGCGACGCTGTCGTCCCAGCCATTCACGTAACCGATCTTGAGGGCCGGCTTGTCGGCCGCCATGGCACCGGACATGCCCAGGGCCAGGGCAGCGGCACCGAGGCTCTGCAGGCAGAGGCGTTTGAAATTGTGCATAGGTCTTGCTCCGTCAGTGAGTGGCAGTTCAGGTGGTTTACTGGCTCGTTCTGATCGCGGGCCTTGCGGCACCAGCTGTGCAGAGCAGGGCATCGCCCTGTTGGCACCGGCGCTGGGGGTTCGAGCCCCCGGCTGACAGGCGATGCTTGCAGCATCGCCTGTTGTACCTGACCCGCCCAGGCGCAGGCGGGTCGCGGTGAGTGCGGGCTCAGAGCCCGACGAATTTTTTCACGGCGGCCGCACCGTCCTGGCCGTCGAAGGTGGTAACGCCCTGCAGCCAGGCGTCGAGAACCTGCGGGTTAGCCTTGATCCACGCCTTGGCGACATCGGCCGGATCCTGCTTGTCGAGCACCTTCTCCATCAGCTGGCTTTCCATCTCGACGTTGAACTGCAGGTTGTTCAGCAGCTTGCCGACGTTGGCGCAACGCGCTTCGTAGTCGGTCGGCACCACGGTGTAGACCTTGGCAGCGCCATAATCCGGGCCGAACACCTCATCGCCGCCGGACAGGTAGGTCATGTCGTACTGGGTATTCATCGGGTGCGGCGCCCAGCCGAGGAACACCACCGGCTCCTTCTTGCGGATTGCGCGTTGCACCTGAACGAGCATGCCGGCTTCGCTGGACTCGACCATCTTGAAGTCGCCCAGGTCGAACTTGTTGCCCTTGATCATGCCATCGATCAGCAGGTTGCCGTCGTTGCCCGGCTCGATGCCGTAGATCTTGCCGCCCAACTGGTCCTTGAACTTGGCGATGTCCTGGAAGCTTTTCAGGCCCGCTTCGGCGGCGTAGGTCGGCACCGCCAGGGTGTACTTGGCGCCTTCCAGGTTGGCCTTGGGCAGCACCTTGACGCTGTTGTCCTTGGTGAACGGTTCGATCACCGAGTCCATCGACGGCGCCCAGTAGCCGAGGAACACGTCGATCTGCTTGTTCTTCACGCCGGTGAAGGCGATCGGCACCGAGGCCATGGTCTTGCGCGGCGTGTAGCCCAGGCCTTCGGTCAGGGTCATGGCCACCCCGGTGGTGGCGGCGATATCGGCCCAACCGATTTCCGCGAAACGTACCTGCTTGCAGCTCGCCGGCTCCTGGGCCCAGGCGCCCTGGGCCAGGGCGCAGGACAGCAGGCCGACACCCGCTGCTTTGTGGAATATGTTCATCCGCGAATCCTTGTGTGATTGAAAGGACGCTGAGTATGGCCTTTTACTGGCGCTGCAGTCGCGCGCTCAGCCAGCTCAGCCAACCCACCCGGTTCGCGGCGGTCTGCGGAGTACCGAAACTCTCGGTGATGCGGTCGAGGATGATCGCCAGCAGCACCACGGCCATGCCACTTTCGAAGCCGAGGCCGATGTCCAGACGCTGGATACTGGCCAGCACGTCGTTACCCAGGCCGCCGGCACCGACCATCGAGGCGATGATCACCATCGACAGGGCCATCATGATGGTCTGGTTGACGCCTGCCATGATCGACGGCATGGCGTTGGGCAGCTGCACCTTGAACAGCAACTGGCGGCTGTTGCAGCCGAACGACTGGCCGGCCTCGACGATTTCCTTGTTGACCTGGCGAATGCCCAGGCTGGTCAGGCGCACGGCCGGCGGCATGGCGAAGATCACCGTGGCGATGATGCCGGGCACCCGGCCCAGTCCGAACAGCATGGCCGCCGGAATCAGGTAGACGAACGCCGGCATGGTCTGCATGAAGTCGAGGATCGGCCGGATGATGGTCGACACGCGCTCGCTCTTGGCGGCCCAGATACCCAGCGGGATGCCGATCAGCAGGCTGATCAGGGTGGCCGAGAAGGTCAGCCCGAGGGTCACCACCGTCTGCTCCCAGAAGCCGGTCATCACGATCAGTACGAAGGCCACCGTGGTGAACAGCGCGAAGCGAAAGCCGATGCGCCACAGGCCGAGGGCCACGAAGATGGCGATCAGCAGCCACGCCGGCGGCAGCATCAGCACGCTTTCGATCGCTTCGGAGAAGCCGCTGACCACGCTGCCCATGCTGTCGAAGACGCCGCTGTAGTTGTCCAGCATGTGCTGAACCGCGTCGTTCACCCAGCTGCCCAGATCCAGTTTCTCGCTCATGTCATTCTCCCTGCAGTCGGGTCAGGAGGCGGCCCTTGCTGATGGCGCCGCTGTAATGGCCATGCTGGTCGACCACCGGAATCGGACCCTCGTTATCCACCAGGCGGTTGATCACCTGATCCAGCGGCAGGTCTTCGGGCACCGGGCTGATGGCCTTGAGCACGTCAGCATCCAGTGCGGGGGAGCCGCCGCCCTCGACCAGCAGGGCGATCTTCTCCAGGCTGATGGAGCCGCAGAAATTGTTCTGTTCGTCGACCACGAAGGCGTAGTGCTTGTCCTGTGCCTGCAGTTCACGGCATACGGTTTGGGCATCCGGCGCCTTGCCGTTGTGCACGTAGATCGGCACGCTGTTGGACTTGAGTTGGCCCGCGGTCAGATAGCGGCTGGTATCGACGGTATCGAAGAAGTTGCGCACATATTCATTGGCAGGGTTGTCGATCAGCTCCTGCGGGGTGCCGACCTGAATCAGCTTGCCGCCTTCCATGATGCCGATACGGTTGCCGATGCGCATGGCTTCCTCGATATCGTGGGACACGAAGATGATGGTGCGGCGATGGGTCTTTTGCAGCTCCAGCAGCACGTCCTGCATCTCACGGCGCTTGAGCGGGTCGAGGGCCGAAAACGCCTCGTCCATGATGATCATCGAGGGGTCAACGGCGAGGGCGCGGGCCAGGCCGACCCGTTGCTGCATACCGCCGGAAAGCTCGTGGGGGAATTTGCTGGCGAAGGTGTCCAGGCCAACCTGCTTGAGTACCTGCATGGCGCGCTCTTCGCGCTCCTTGCGGCCCTTGCCGGCGACTTCCAGGCCGAAGGCGGCGTTATCCAGAACGGTGCGTGAGGGCATCAGGGCGAAGGACTGGAAGACCATGCTCATGTCGCGCCGGCGCAGATCGATGAGTTGATCCTTGGGTAGCTTGGCGACGTTCTGGCCGTCGATATAGACATTGCCGGCGGTGGGTTCGACCAGCCGGTTGATAAGGCGGATCAGGGTGGATTTACCCGAGCCGGAGAGGCCCATCAAGACGAAGATTTCACCTTCTTCGACGCTGAATGACACATCGCTTACGCCGATTACGGCACCTTTCTCAGCGAGAATTCTGTCCTTGCTCCAGCCCTGCTTGAGCAGGTCGATGGCTTCTTGCGGCTTGTCGCCGAATACCTTGTAGAGGTTTTCGACGACGATTTTTCCAGACTGCATGGGATGGTTCCCCTTCAGTAGACATCAGAACAGCCACACGCAACTTGCCGTGCGCCCACCGGGCGCCCGTCATGCGATGCAGACAGTTCTTGCTTGTGGGTATATACACGGTTCCTGGGTTTGGACAGCGTTCTGTCTCATGGCGTTCTGCAGGCACCCGGACGCGCTCCACAGCCGCTGCGAGGGCGCATTGCCCAGGCATCGCTGGTGAACCTGTCGAATGAAGTGGTGCATTGCCGTGCTGCAAACTGCTTTCCAAACCCTCTGGCAGTGTTACGAAGCCCAATCCTTTGGGTTTTCACATCTCATCCAAGATGCGCGTACATCCGAAATTTCTTGTTGGGCTGGCGCCCTGTTGCGGTAGCCAGCACTTATCTGTTCTTCGGTCTGGAGCGGAGGGCTCCAGTCTGCTGCTCTGGTCAAGAGCGGCAGCGACGAAATCGGCTGACTCAACGATATAGTCTTGCGGTCGCGGCAATTATCGAATTGCGACCCTGACGTGTTGGGCGACGACACGAAGCCGCTGCCTAAAAAAACCATAACAGATTCCTTCCACCCTTGGCCAAGGCTGGAGGCCGCGTATGGCGCGGTTCTCAGCCGTGAGATAGGGCGCAGCCTAGGTTCCATGGGGGCTACAGCATATTTCAGAAAACCGTATGTAAAGCTGTTGGTCAGGGTGCAAAAAAGTCCCATTGATTGATTTTCGAGGCTTTTGTACAGCTTGCGACCTGACGCCCCGGCGCGACGCGGGGGCCAATTCTCCGTTAGCCGCGCGCTTTTCGCCAGGCTCCGCGGGAACCTTTGTGCATAACTGTGCGGCCGTGCCATCCCGGTAGTTTCGTATCAGCCGGTAACGACTGGGCAGGCGATGAAAGTGAACGTTTTTTGCCCAGCCCGGAATGCCTTCGCCAGCTTTTGGTGCACCGGGCAATGGCCGAATCGTCGCCTTCGTGACCGCTCAGTCACTCGCGATACGCCACCCTGGGTTACCGATTGGCAAATTGCGGAAACAAGGTTACCGCCAAGATTGCTACCAAAATGCTCAAGCCCTTGGGGCATGGCACATTGCGCCAGCTTCAGGTTCGCCGATAAGGGTCAGCGAGTCCCCCGCCAACAGGCTCTTTCAGACGCCCTGGTGGGTTTATTGAACGCCCGTTCAAGGTCGGCATGGCCTTTGCGTTATGTAGGACATCTGCTTCACTGGCCTTGAGCCGTAAATACAAGAAAACAGAGCCTCGTGATGAAGGCTCACAACCGGTTAGCGTGAGGGTTCATTGATGTCCCAGTTCAATCAGGGAGCGCCGCTCCAGAGTCGCGTTCCCCAGTCCATCGGTTTTCTCCTGCTGGACAACTTCACCCTGATCTCCCTGGCCTCGGCGGTGGAACCCCTGCGCATGGCCAACCAGCTCTCCGGCAAGGAGCTGTACCGCTGGCACACCCTGACCCTCGACGGCCAGCCGGTGTGCGCCAGCGACGGCTTGAAGATCACCCCGGATGCCAGCACGGCCACTGCACCGGCGCTCAGTGCGGTGATCGTCTGTGGCGGTGTGGATATCCAGCGCAGCGTCACCCGCGACCACGTGCAGTGGTTGCAGGCCCAGGCGCGCCAGGGCCGGCAAATGGGCGCCGTGTGTACCGGCAGTTGGGCGCTGGCCAAGGCCGGGCTGCTCGACGGTTACGATTGCAGCGTGCACTGGGAATTTCTCGCCGCCATGCAGGAGGCTTTCCCCCGTGCGGCCATCACCACACGGCTGTTCTCCATCGACCGCAACCGCAATACCTCGTCCGGCGGCACCGCGCCCATGGACATGATGCTGCACCTGATTGGTCGCGAACACGGCCGCGAACTGGCGGCGGCGATCTCCGAGATGTTCATCTACGAGCGTATTCGCAACGAGCAGGATCACCAGCGCGTGCCGCTCAAGCACATGCTCGGCACCAACCAGCCGAAGCTGCAGGAAATCGTCGCGCTCATGGAAGCGAACCTGGAAGAGCCGATCGACCTCGACCAACTGGCGCTCTATGTGGATGTGTCACGCCGGCAGCTGGAACGGCTGTTCCAGAAATATCTGCACTGCTCGCCTTCGCGCTACTACCTGAAGCTGCGGCTGATTCGCGCGCGCCAGTTGCTCAAGCAGACGTCGATGTCGATCATCGAAGTGGCCTCGGTCTGCGGCTTCGTATCCACACCGCATTTTTCCAAGTGCTACCGCGAGTACTTCGGCATTCCACCGCGCGACGAGCGCGCCGGCAGCAGTTCCAACGTGGTGGCACTGGTTCCCGTGCACGAGCAGATGCTCCACGAATCATCTTCCGCCATGGCGGCATTGAGCCGCGCCCAGGGCGAATCGACCTTCGCCAGCGTCCGGGTCATCTGAGCCTAGCGATGGGCGCTGGGAGAAGCCTCGGCGCTCATTGCACAAAAAACAACCAGTCGGCCGAAACTGCCGGAAACCGCGGTGTCCGGGCAGGCTTGCACAGATTATCCACAGTTATGCACAGAGTATTTGTGCGCAAAATAACAGCGAGCAGAATGCTCAAGGGCTAACTGTCGAGGTGTACTGAGAACGCCGCGAGCCGTGGTCTGTGGCAGCGGTGCCGATCAGGCCCTGGGCAAAACCAGCTCAACCTGGCAGGTCGCCCGGGAGCGGCGGGGTGACGAGGTTATCCAGTAGTTTATCCACAGGCTTGCCCACAGTATTGGTGAGCGATGCGCCACGCGGGTCCCATGACTCGCGTGGCGCGTGCTCATGGACGTGGCACGAGGGCAGGAAGCAAGGTGCGGGAGATGGCTTCGCGCACGGCTGGCAGCACGGTGGCGCTGCCGGCGAGGATGTCTTCGACCATGCGCCGCAAGGCCAGTGCACGTTCCGGGCACAGGCCGGTAACCGCGTATTCGCAGGCCTGCTCGGCAGTGGCGCCGCTGGGAACGCTGAAGCCGAGGGCAACCAGGCGTTCGCGCAGGTCTTCCTGGTCGATCAGTTCGGTATGCATCATCGTGGCTGTCCTCGTGGCAAGTTCGAATTCGGCGTACCGTCAGCGCAGCACGCCCTCATCCAGCAGTAGCTTGAAGATAGCTTCTGCGCCTTCCTGTGGCGAGACACCATTGAGTACCTGGCCGCCGCCACCGGCTGCTTTCGCGGTCGCTGCCTTCATGCGCTCGGCGCCGGTCTTGGCCTTGATCACCTTCAGGCGCTTGGGGCGCGGGCGGGCCGGCTGCCACTGGGCGTCGGCGTAGAGCGGGTCGTCGATCAGCTCCACCGCTTCACGCTCCAGGGCGCCACGCCTGGCCGGGCCAAAGGCGCTCTGGCGGGCGGCCGGTGCGGCGCTGTCGACGCTGGCGACGAACGGCAAGCGGACCTTGAGCCGTCGCCGCTGGCCGCGGGGCAGGGCCTGCAGCACCTGAGCGCTGCCACCTTCGACGCTTTCCACCTCTGCCAGGCCGACGATCAGCGGCCAGCCCAGGCGTTCGGCCAGCAGGTAGGGCAGCATGCCCGAACCTTCGCCGGTTTCCGCCTGGGTGCCGGTCAGTACCAGCTGCGCCTTGACCAGTTGCAGGTGCTCGGTGAGAACCGGCAGCGCATCGGCCTCGCGGGGCTGTTCGAGCACGGTCAAGCCAGGCAGGCCCATGCCCAGATAGGCGCGCAGGGTCTCTTCCTGGGGATCGCCGGCATGCAGCACGTTGAGCTGTTCACCGGCAAGCTGGAGGCCCAACTCGACGGCGCGTGCATCCTGTTCGGCGCGCCGCGGCCTTCCCGAGGCGGGGTGCGAGCCGATGGAAATCAGCGTGACGACGTTCAGATCAGCCATGTTGCGACCCCCTGTATTGTTTTTTCGCGGGCATGGCCCGCTCCCACGAGTTCGCGGGTGTGGGAGCGGGCCATGCCCGCGACAAGGACTTCAGGCCGCATCACGTTTGGCTCCCTGACGATGAGCTTCCACGCGCTCGATCAGTGCCTGGAGGATGGCTGCGGCGTCACCGACCACCGCCAGGTCGGCCCGCTTGATCATGTCGCAACCGGGGTCCTGGTTGATGGCCACCACCTTGTCGCAGGCACCGATACCCTGCAGGTGCTGGATGGCCCCGGAAATGCCCACCGCCACGTAAACCCGCGCGGTCACCCAGGTACCGGTGGCGCCGACCTGCCGGGCCCGTGGCATATGCCCGTCGTCCACGGCCACCCGCGAGGCGCCTTCGGTGGCGCCCAGGGTAGTGGCTGCGCGGTGGAACAGGTCCCAGTCCTTCACGCCATTGCCGCCGGAAAGGATGAATTCGGACTCGGCCATGGGGATCTGTGCCGGGTCGACGGCGACCGAGCCCAGATCCTCGATACGTGGCAGGTTGCGTGCCACCTGCGCGCTCAACGTCAGCACGCGCGCCTCGTGGCGGGTTTCGCTGACCGGCTCGGCGCACTCGGCGGCGGCGAGGATCAGGCGTGGCGCCGGTTGCGCGATATCCTCACGACCGGCACCGGCGCGGCCGGTGCTCTGCCCGTCCTTGACCTGCCAGACACGGGTGGCCGGGCGTTCGCCCAGGCTGGAGGCCAACCGGCGGCCCAGCTCGCCACCGCCGGTGCGGCTGTCCGGGAGCAGCCAGTGGCGCGGATTGAACTGGTTCTCGACGGCGCGCAGGGCCAGCACCCGTTGCTCGGGCGAGTAGCCATCGTATTCGTCGCCTTCCAGCTGAAGCAGGCGATCCACTCCGGCGCTGTCGAAGGCCGACTCCTTGTGTTCCCCGAATACCACGGCCAGCACCGCGCCGTCCTTGCCGGCCAGCTGATGGGCGAGGCCCAGCAGATCCTTGTCGTGGCTGCTCAGGCGGCCGCCAACCATGTCCGGTACCACGGCGATGATGAGCGCCGGCTGTTCGACGACGTGCAGTGGCAGTTGCACCGCCACGTTGCTGCTCTGGCGTTTGCCGCTGCCGCCCTGCTGGGCGCCGCTGCGGTCGATGCGCTTGATGCCGGCAGGGCCGATGAAACCGGCCGCTGCCGCATGGGGATTCTTGCGGATGATGCCGTTGGGGCCCATCCACTGCGTCTGTTGGGTCTGCAGGGCCGCATGCAGCGGGTGCAGGCGGTTACGGGCGATCCACTCGGCACGCGGATCGCGGCGGATGATGTCACTCATGGCGGGCTCCCGTCGGGCGGCTCGGTTCTGATGGGTTGGCACCCATCCTACGGGTCGCGCTTTGTAGGATGGGTGATAACCCATCGACCATCACCAGGTTGTCACGCACGTCGATATTCATGCGACCTCCACTGCAGTGGGTTGCGTGACGAGTTTCTTCTGTGGTGCTTCGGCTTCGATCAATACCTCGGCGACCAGCTCGGCGATGTCCTTGATCTGCGGGCGCGGTTCGACCACGCCTTCGAGCATCACGGTGCACTGTGGGCAGCCGACGGCGACCAGTTCGGCGCCAGTCTCCTTGATGTCTTCCATGCGCATGTCGGGAATCCGCTGCTTGCCGGGGATGTCGGTGATCGGCGCGCCGCCACCACCGCCGCAGCAGCGTGAGCGGAACCCGGAGCGGGCCATCTCCTTGACCTCGATGCCGATGGCCTTGAGCACCGCGCGGGGCGCTTGGTACTCGCCGTTGTAACGGCCCAGGTAGCACGGGTCGTGATAGGTGACGGAGCCGCCCTTGTGCTGCCCGAGGTTCAGCGCGCCGCGCTGCATCAGGGTTTCGATGAAGGTGCTGTGGTGCAAGACCTGGTAGTGGCCACCGAGGGCGCCGTACTCGTTCTTCAACACGTGGAAGCTGTGCGGGTCGCAGGACACGATGGTCTTGAACTGGTACTGGTTCAGGGTGGCGATATTGCGTTTGGCCAGTTGCTGGAAGGTCGCTTCGTCACCGAGACGACGGGCCACGTCACCGCTGTCGCGCTCTTCCAGGCCGAGCACGGCGAAGTCCACACCGGAGGCCTTGAGGATCTTCACGAAGGCGCGCAGAGTGCGCTGGTTGCGCATGTCGAAGGCACCGTCACCGACCCAGAACAGCACCTCGGCGCTGCCCTTGTCGGCCATCAGCGGCAGGTTCAGGTCGGCCGCCCAGTTCAGCCGGCCGCCGGGTGCGAAGCCGCCCGGGTTGTCGGTGGCGATGAGGTTTTCCAGCACCTCGGCGCCCTTGTTCGGGGTCGAGCCCTTTTCCAGGGTCAGATGACGGCGCATGTCGACGATGGCATCGACGTGCTCGATCATCATCGGGCACTCCTCGACGCAGGCGCGGCAGGTGGTGCACGACCACAGGGTGTCGGCATCCACCAGCGCCTTGCCCTGCAGCGAGACGATCGGCTGGTGCGGGCCGCCGCCGTGTTCGCCGAGTGGCTTACCGGGGTAGGGCGAGCCGGCGAACTTGGCGTCGTTGCCACCGGCCAGGCCGATGACCATGTCCTGAATCAGCTTCTTGGGGTTCAGCGGCTGGCCGGCGGCAAAGGCCGGGCACATGGCTTCGCATTTGCCGCACTGCACGCAGGCGTCGAAACCGAGCAGCTGGTTCCAGGTGAAGTCGGTGGGTTTTTCCACGCCCAGTGGGGCTTTCGGGTTGTCGAGATCCAGTGCTTTCAGGCCGGTGGAGCGACCGCCGCCGAAGCGCTCGGGGCGGCGGTGCCAGGCCAGGTGCAGGGCGCCGGCGAAGGCGTGCTTCATCGGCCCGCCCCAGGTCATGCCGAAGAACAGCTCGGACACGCCCCAGGCCACGCCGACGGCGAGGATCGCCGCCAGCACCCAGCCGCCGCTGCTCTGCCATGAAAAGCCAGCGGGCAGAACCCCGGCCACCGGCAGGGTGGCGACAAAGAAGCTGGCGGCGAACATCAGCAGGCTCTTCGGCAGGCGCATCCAAGGCCCTTTCGACAGCCGCGCCGGCGGGTTCAGGCGACGCCTGGCGACGAACAGGGCACCGCAGAACATCACCAGGGTGGCAGCCAGCAGGGCGAAGCCGAGGATGCGGTTGTGCAGGCCGAAACCATGCACGACGATGGCCAGCACGGCCGCCAGCGCGAAGCCGCCGGCGGTGGCCACGTGGGTCCTGGACATGTACTTGTCGCGCTCGACCACATGGTGCAGGTCCACCAGGTAGCGGCGCGGCATCTTCAGCAGCCCGCCGAGCCAGTCGACCTGGGCCGGGCGGCCGCGACGCCACATGAAGAAGCGCCTGGCCGCGCCAAGCACCGCGAGGGCCAGGGCGGCGAACAGCAGGATGGGGAGAATGGTGTTCAGCATCGATCTGTCCTCACCGGACGAGGTTTTGTAGGAGCGGGCCGAGCCCTCGATGGGCGCAGCCTTGGCGCGAGTCGATCGCGGGCCAGGCCCGCTCCCACAGGGCGTCGTTTAGATCAGAAGTCCTTGCACAGGCGCAGCGCGTCGTAGATCGCCGCGTGCACGTTGCGCTGGGCCACGCAGTCACCGATACGGAACAGCAGGTAGCCAGCGCCGGTTTCGGCCAGGCAGGGCTGCGGCTTGATCGCGAACAGCGCGTCGACGTCGATCTGACCCTTGTTGCGCGAGCCGTCCTTGAGTGCGTAGTACAGGCTCTCGTCCGGGCGTACGCCGTTCTCGATCACCACCTGATCGACCACCCGCTCTTCGCGGGCGCCGGTGTATTCGTTCTCCAGTACCGCGATCTTCTTGTCGCCTTCGGCGTAGACCTTTTCCAGCATCATGTCGCCGGTCATGACCACTTCCTTGGGGTACATGCTGCGGTAGTAGGTCGGGAAGGTGGTGCCGCCCATGGCCACGCCGGGCTTGATGTCGTCGGTGACGATCTCCACCTGGCAGCCCTTGTCGGCCAGGTAGTCGGCCGCCGACATGCCGGTGAATTCGCAGATGGTGTCGTACACCAGCACGTTCTTGCCGGGCTCCACCTTGCCGCTGAGGATGTCCCAGGCGCTGACCACCAGGCCTTCGGCCGCGCCCCAGTGCTCGTTCTGCTCGAGGAAGGCATGGCCGCCATTGGCCAGCACCACGATGTCCGGGCGCAGGTCGAGAATGGTCGCCTCGTCGGCGGCCGTGCCCAGGCGCAGGTCGACCCCCAGGCGGGCGATTTCCAGCTGATACCAGCGGGTGATGCCGGCGATCTGGTCGCGCTGCGGGGCGCGGGCGGCGATGCTGATCTGCCCGCCGAGGCTGTCCTGCTTCTCGAACAGAGTCACCTCGTGGCCGCGTTCGGCGGCCACGCGGGCCGCTTCCATGCCGGCAGGGCCGCCGCCGACGATCACCACCTTGCGCTTGGCGCCGGTGGTCTTCTCGATGATGTGCGGCACGCCCATGTACTCGCGGCTGGTGGCCGCGTTCTGGATGCACAGCACGTCCAGGCCCTGATACTGGCGGTCGATGCAGTAGTTGGCGCCGACGCACTGCTTGATCTGGTCGATCTGGCCCATCTTGATCTTGGCGATCAGGTGCGGGTCGGCCATGTGCGCGCGGGTCATGCCGACCATGTCCACGTAACCGCCTTCGAGAATGCGCGTGGCCTGGTTGGGGTCCTTGATGTTCTGTGCGTGCAGCACCGGAACCTTGACCACTTCCTTGATGCCGGCGGCCAGGTGCAGGAACGGCTCCGGCGGGAAGCTCATGTTCGGAATGACGTTGGCCAGGGTGTTGTGGGTGTCGCAGCCCGAGCCGACGACACCGATGAAATCGAGCATGCCGGTGGCGTCGTAGTAGGCGGCGATCTGCTTCATATCCTCGTGGGACAGGCCGTCCGGGTGGAACTCGTCACCGGTGATGCGCATGCCCACGCAGAAGTCGTCACCAACCTCGGCGCGCACGGCCTTGAGCACTTCCATGCCGAACTTCATGCGACCTTCGAAGGTGCCGCCCCATTCATCGGTGCGCTTGTTCACCCGCGGCGACCAGAACTGGTCGATCAGGTGCTGGTGCACGGCGGACAGCTCGACGCCATCCAGGCCGCCTTCCTTGGCCCGGCGTGCGGCCTGGGCGTAGTTGCCGATGATGCGCCAGATTTCCTCGACCTCGATGGTCTTGCAGGTGGCGCGGTGCACCGGCTCGCGGATCCCGGAGGGCGACATCAGGGTCGGCCAGTGGTAGCCGTCCCAGCGCGAGCGGCGGCCCATGTGGGTAATCTGGATCATGATCTTGGCGCCGTGCTTGTGCATGGCGTCAGCGAGATTCTGGAAGTGCGGGATGATGCGGTCGGTGGACAGGTTCACCGAGCTCCACCATTGCTGCGGGCTGTCGATGGCCACCACCGACGAGCCGCCGCAGATCGCCAGGCCGATGCCGCCCTTGGCCTTCTCTTCGTAGTACTTGACGTAGCGCTCGGTGGTCATGCCGCCATCGGTGGCGTACACCTCGGCATGCGCGGTGCTGAGCACGCGGTTACGGATGGTCAGTTTGCCGATCTGGATCGGCTGGAACATTGCTTCGAAGGCCATGACCTTCTCCTCGATTCGGCGATTGCGTGCTCACGGTCGTGTGCTGTTTTTATTAAGTCCGTCTACCTGCAGCGATCAGCGCTTGGCGGGCATGCCCGCTTCTCCATCTGGAGGGCGCTACAGGGGGCGGGTGACGAACAGGCCATCGTCGTGGCCTTCTTCCGAGCCGCCGTATTCCTGCACGGTGACTGTGCGCAGGCTGCTGCCCTTGGCCGACAGGATCTGGTCGATGGCTCCGGAGAACCAGCCGGTGAACATGTAGTCCACCTTGCGACCGACCTTGCCGTACACGTACACAAAGGCCGAGTGCTTGAGCTTGACCTCCGCGTAGCCGGCGTCGATGTCCAGCTTCTGGATCTCGAACAGCCCCCAGCCACGTTGCGACAGGCGCTTCATGTAGTGCTCGAATACCGCCGCACCTTGCAGGCCGTGGCATTCGGCTTCCTTCTCGCACCAGTGCCAGGCGGACTTGTAGCCGGCCTTGTAGAGGATCTCGGCGTACTTGTCGGCGCCGAGCACTTCCTCGATGCCGCGGTGGTTGTTGACGAAGAAATGCCGTGGCACGTACAGCATCGGCAGGGCGTCGGTGGTCCATACGCCGGTTTCGTCGTCGACCTGGATGGGCATTTCGGGGGCGTGGGTGGCCATGTGTTCAATCTCCAGAATTCGGTTGTCTTGCATTCTTAAAGGTGCGAATGAATGCCTGTGGAGCCGTAGCGAGCACGCCGAGAGCAAGGAGACCCGCAGCGACAAGCGAGAGCAGTACGCATGTACGGCGAGCTTGTCGTGAGGACGCGACGCAGCTATCGGTGGGCGCAGTAGGCTGCGCAGGTATTCATCATTCGCCCCAGACGTCGGCGAGTACCCGTACCCAGTTCTCGCCCATGATCTTGCGCACCACGCGCTCGGAATGGCCGCGTTTGAGCAGGGTTTCGGTGAGGTTGGGGAACTCGCCGACGGTACGGATACCCAGCGGGTTGATGATCTTGCCGAAGTTGGTCAGACGGCGGGCATAGCCCTTGTCGTGGGTCAGGTACTCGAAGAAGTCCTGGCCATGGCCCTGGGTGAAATCGGTACCGATGCCGATGGCGTCTTCACCGACGATGTTCATCACGTACTCGATGGCTTCGGCGTAGTCGTCGATGGTCGAGTCGATACCCTTGGCCAGGAACGGCGCGAACATGGTCACGCCTACGAAACCGCCATGGTCGGCAATGAACTTCAGCTCGGCGTCGGACTTGTTGCGCGGGTGTTCCTTGAGGCCCGAAGGCAGGCAGTGCGAGTAGGTCACCGGCTTCTTCGATTCGAGGATGACCTCCTCGCTGGTCTTGCTGCCAACGTGGGACAGGTCGCACATGATGCCGACGCGGTTCATTTCGGCGACGATCTCGCGACCGAAGCCGGACAGGCCGCCGTCGCGCTCGTAGCAGCCGGTGCCCACCAGGTTCTGGGTGTTGTAGCACATCTGCACGATGCCCACGCCGAGCTGCTTGAACACCTCGACATAGCCGAGCTGATCCTCGAACGCATGGGCATTCTGGAAGCCATAGATGATGCCGGTCTTGCCCAGCTCCTTGGCGCGGCGGATGTCGGCGGTGGTGCGTACCGGCATCACCAGGTCGCTGTTCTCGCGGATCAGCTTGCTGCTGGCGGCGATGCTGTTGACGGTGGCCTGGAAACCCTCCCACACCGATACGGTGCAGTTGGCGGCGGTAAGGCCGCCCTTGCGCATGTCCTCGAAGAGTTCACGGTTCCATTTGGCGATGATCAGACCGTCGATGACGATACTGTCGGCGTGCAATTCGGCTGGGCTCATCAGGCGGCTCCCCTAGATTGGTTGCACCAGATTCGCTGCTGGCGCTTTGTGGGCAGCATATGCCTCGACGCCCAGGCGACCCGATGCAAAAACGACGGGGGGATTGCCGAAAGCGTCAAGCCGCGGTCGTGATCGGATAAGGCCCCGTGCGCCCATGGCAGCGCAGGCCCAGGCCTGCCGGGCGACGGCCTGGTGCAATGTACCGCCAGGTGCACCCAGGCTCGGGCCGTCGGCAACAGGTCGTTAACCGACCCTCAACAAGCTTTAACAACCTTTAACAACATCGCCTGACGATCGCTCTCTAGTCTTCGAGTCGTTGCAGGAAAGCCCGCTCCGCGAGATGGCTTTCCTGAAACCGGCAATCACCGTTGGTGATGCCGCTAACTACCCCCTTAGTTACTTTCGGAGATATCCCATGGCTGAGACTCCTAGCGTAAACCCAGGCAACTCTGACGCCGCTATCGAAAAAATGTCCGCGGTGTTCGATATGGCGATCGAGAAGTCCGCCAAGATCACCGAGATCACCACGGCCAAGAAAGCCGAGCTCGACGCTACCAAACAGCGTCCGCAGAACTGACTCGGGCTGCAGGCGGCGCCTGGCGTCGCCTGCAACCTGTGTCTGCGCCGTTTATCGGCACCTTTTCCCTCGAGTGCGTTGCCGCGCCGTTCTGGCCGGCTACGTCGCTCGATAGCGTGATCCCTGAGCCAGGTGAGTCATATGACTGCAACAGCCTCGAGTTCCGCCCTGCCGAACAGCGGCGACCTGCCTCGGCTGGAGGTGACCGCTGGCGTGCACCGCGGTGTATCCCTGACCCTGGATGAAGCGGTCTACTGCATTGGCAGTGGCGAGGCAGCCAATCTGATGCTGCGCGACGCCGGGGTGGCGCAGCGCCACCTGACCCTGCGGCTGGCGGCCCGCCATATCGACGTGGAAGCCACCGGCGGCGACGTCCGGGTGATCCGCGGCGGGCGCGAAACCCTGATCGCGCGCGGGCACGGCTACCGCGGCCGGCTGCCCGTGGAGCTGCGTATCGGTACGGCGACCCTGCGCCTTGCCAGGCCGCAGACCGGTGGCCCGGCAGCCAACCCCGTGTGGTACGGCAAGGCGCAATGGGCGATTGCCGCGCTGTTCATGTTCCTCTGCGCCGGCGCCCTGGCGGTACTGCGTGACGCGCCGATCTACAGCGCCGCGCCTGAGTCGCTGCAGCGCCTGAGCATTGCCGAGCAAGACCAGCCGGCAGCGGCGCCCCGGGCGGCGTCGCTGCAACTGGCTCGCGCCGATCTAGCCAGCCAGGCCAAGGCTGCCGGGCTGAACAATCTCAAGCTCGATGCCAGCGCCGGGCAATTGCGTGTCAGCGGTACCCTTGAGCCGGGTCAGGAACAGGACTGGCTGGCCCTGCAGCAATATTTCGACGGCCGCTACGGGCGCCAGTACGTATTGCGTGGCGATGTCAGCGTGCGCGAAAGCGCCGCTCGGCCGCGAGTCAATTTCCAGGCCGTGTGGTTCGGCGACAACCCCTATGTGATCAATGGCTCGGGCGCGCGCCTGTATCCCGGGGCACCCCTGGAAGGTGGCTGGAAGCTCGAGCGCATCGAAGACGGGCAAGTGGTGCTGGCGCTTGGTGACGAGCGCTTCGCGCTGACTCTTGGGCCTTCGCCAGTGCCTGAGGGTTAGCATGAAGATCGATTCACGCGCCTCGCTGGTACCTGTCGATTCGGCTTCGCCAACTGCTAACCAGCCGGTCGACCTGCATCCCACCTCGATAAAACCCTTATCGGCGCCTCATGAGCACAGCCTGCCCCGTACGCCGCCGCTACCGTCGGTGCAGGATGACCTGCAGGCGCTGGAACTGGCCGCTGGCGTAGAGCCTGGGTTGTTCGCCGGCTCGCGGCCGGCGCAAATCCTCGAGGACATTCTCGAGCGCATCCTGCCGACACTGCCGCTCGACGGCGAAACCAGAACGCTGGCCATGGCCCTCGTCCGTGAAGAGCTCGACATCCGTCAGGCGCTCGACCGGCAGCGGCTCGAAACCGAGACGGGGGAATGATGCAGCGCGACGATCATGATGCCGCCAAGCTGCTCCAGGGCCTGGGCGATCTCTACCTGAGGGTCGGCCAGGGACCGCGCGCCCTGGTGCTGCTGTTGCTGGCCGTGCAGCTCAATCCTGATGACCCGGTACTGCTGGCGCGCCTGGCGGCGGCCTTCACCGCCAATGGCGATGGGCAACGGGCCTTGCACACCCTGGATCGCCTACATGTGCTGCAGGGTGAGTCACCAACCTGGCTGCTGCTGCGCAGCCGTGCCCTGTGGAGCGCCGGCCAGCATGTCGAGGCCCGCGCCTGTTTCGCCCGCTACCGGCAGGCGCGCCAGGAGCGTGCAACATGATGGCGCGCCTCAGTGCCCTGGCGGGCATGGCCGCACAGCGTACCGAGGTGGTGATCGTCGCGTTCATGATGATGGCCATCGTGATGATGATCATCCCGCTGCCGACCTACCTGGTCGATACCCTGATCGGCATCAGCATCGCCTTGAGCATCCTGGTGCTGATCGTCGCCTTCTACATTCGCAAGCCGCTGGAGCTGTCCGCGTTGCCGGTGCTGATCCTGCTCAGCACGCTGTTCCGCCTGGCCCTGTCGATCAGTACCACGCGGCTGATCCTGCTGCACGGCGATGCAGGGCATATCATCGAAGCGTTCGGCAAGTTCGTCATCGCCGGCGAAGTGGTGGTCGGTCTGGTGATCTTTCTGATCATCACCGTGGCGCAGTTCGTGGTGATCACCAAGGGTGCCGAGCGGGTCGCCGAGGTGGCGGCGCGTTTCAGCCTGGACGCCATGCCCGGCAAGCAGATGAGCATCGACAACGACCTGCGCAATGGCGATATCGACGCCGGTGAAGCGCGCCGCAGGCGTTCCGATCTGCAGCGCGAGAGCCAACTGTTCGGAGCCATGGATGGCTCGATGAAGTTCGTCAAGGGCGACGCCATCGCCGGTCTGGTGATTCTTTTCGTCAACCTGATCGGCGGCCTGCTGATCGGCATGCTGTCGCGCGGCATGTCCTTCGCTGAAGCCGGCCACACTTACTCGCTGCTCACCGTGGGTGACGGCCTGATCGCGCAGATCCCGGCGCTGCTGATCGCCGTGGCGGCCGGCACCGTGGTCACCCGGGTCAACAACGAAGCCGAGCAGGCCGACCTGGGCACCGAGATCATCCGCCAGATGGGCAACAGCCAGCGCGCCCTGACCTTGACCGCGCTTATCCTGGCGGCTGTCGCCTTCATCCCTGGCTTCCCGGCGCCGGTGTTTCTCGGCCTGTCGGCGGTGCTGGGGCTGTGCGCCTGGATGCTGATGCGCCGCCAGCGCCGTGAGCAGCAAGCCACAGCCGCGGCGGCCGAGGCTAGCGAAGAGACGGCCGTGGAAGCCGAATCGCCAGGCGAGGCTACTGCCGAGGCAGCTCCGGCGCCGGTGGACTCACGGGTGCTGCTGTCGATTGGTCCCGGGCTGGCCGAAGCGGTACCCCTGCAGCCATTCAGGCAGCGCCTCGAAGTGCTCTGCCACGATCTGCACAACGAACTGGGTATCGAATTCCCGATGCCGGCGGTGGTGGTCGACATGGCCGGCAGCAGCGGCAGCTATCGCGTCGAACTCGAAGGCGTGCCGGTGGACCAGGGCGAACTGGACTCCAGCCGATTGCTGCTGCAGGACGATCCCGTACACCTGCAATTGCTGGAGATCCAGGGTGAAGAGCGCGCCTCGCCGCTGAGCAGCCGGCCCGGGCTGTGGATCGCCGGCGAGCACCAGGCCGACCTGAGCGATGCGGGCATCGCCTACCTGCGTGCGGACGAAATCCTCCGTGAGGTGCTGGCGCGTACCCTGCGCCGCTATGCCGGAGATTTTCTCGGCATCCAGGAAACCCGCCAGCTGCTCGCCCACCTCGAGGAGAGCCATGGCGAGCTGGTCAAGGAAGCGCTGCGCGCCGTGCCTTTGCAGCGTATCGCCGATGCCCTGCGGCGCCTGGTGTCCGAAGGGGTGTCGATCCGCAATCGCCGGGCGCTGCTCGAAGCAATGGTCGAGTGGGGCGGTCGCGAGGGCGACGTGGGACGTTTCAGTGATCACCTGCGCACCGCGCTGGCGCGCCAGATCAGCCATCAGCATGCCGATGAGAAACGGGTGATCGCCGCCTTCGTGCTGGGCTCGGCGCTGGAGGCGCAGCTGCTGGAAGCCGCCCGTCAGCAAGACACCGGACGCGGGGAGATCCGCGCCCGCGAAGCCACCCGCGGCTTGCTCAAGGCGCTGCGTCAGCAGTGCGCGCAACTGCCCGAATCGATCAAACCGACCCTGGTGGTGCACCCGGAGCTACGCCGCCGGATCTTGCGCCTGTGCATTCGTGACGAACTGGAGATGGCCGTATTGTCCTTCACTGAACTGGCCCCCGAATACAGCCTGCAGGCGATCAAGGTAATCGGCACGCCGAGTACCGCGCGGGCCGAGAAAAGCGAGCCGGCGCCCGCCGCTCTGGCAGGTGCCTCATGATGCGTGGGCTATTGCTGATGCTCTGCTGCCTGCCCCTGCTGGCCATGGCACAGGCGCCGCTGGGCGGTGACATCCAGCTGGCCACTGGTGAGGGGCGCATCATGCGCTTCGCCGAGCCGGTGGACGCGGTGATGGTCGCCGAGCCGGGCATCGCCGACCTACAGGTGGTTTCGCCCGGCGTCATCTACCTGTTCGGCAAGCGGGCTGGGCATACCACCCTGGTGGCCCTGGGCAGCGACGAGCGGGAGATCGCCTCGCTGCAGATCAACGTCGGCAGCAATGGCCGGCCGATCAGCAGTGCGTTGCGCAACCGCCACCCGCAGAGCGGCGCCGAGGTTCAGGGCGTCGGTAATCGCCTGGCGGCCAGTGGCCAGGTCAGCAGCGTCGGCGAGGCGCTGGACCTCAACGCCATGCTCGACCCCGCCGGGCAGGACTGGCAGGGCGCGGTGAACACCGCGACCTATCCGGGTTCGGCGCAGGTCAACATTCGCGTGCGTTTCGCCGAAGTGTCCCGCGAGGAGTTGCTGCGCTACGGGGTGAGCTGGAATGCGTTGTTCAACAACGGCACCTTTTCGTTCGGCCTGCTCACCGGCGGCAATCTGGCCGCCGAAGCGGCTGCCGGCGCCTCCAACCTGATCGGCGTGGGCCTGGACAGCGGCAACTTCAATATCGATACCGTGCTCGAGGCGCTGCAGAGCAATGGCGTGCTGGAGATTCTCGCCGAGCCCAACATCACCGCCATGACCGGTGAAACGGCGAGCTTCCTGGCCGGTGGCGAAGTGCCGGTGCCGGTGCCGGTGAACAGCGACCTGGTCGGTATCGAATACAAGTCCTACGGGGTGTCGCTGTTGTTCAGCCCGACCCTGTTGCCGGGGGACCGCATCGGCCTGCAGGTGCGCCCGGAAGTCAGCAGCCTGATGGGCGGCAGCACCCTGGAGGTGTCCGGTTTCCGCGTGCCGTCGTTCCGCGTGCGCCGCGCCGATACCCGGGTCGAGGTGGGCAGCGGGCAGACCTTCGCGATCGCCGGTCTGTTCCAGCGCGAGAACGCCCAGGATCTTGAGAAAGTCCCGCTGCTCGGCGACATGCCGATTCTCGGCAACCTGTTTCGCTCCAAGCGCTTCCAGCAGAACGAAACCGAGCTGGTGATCCTCATCACGCCCTATCTGGTCGAGCCGGTGCAGACCCAGGCGATGCTCACGCCCCTGGATCGTACCCTGGGCGCGCGTGCCGATGCACCGGCACGCAGCAGTTCCTTCGGGTTCCACGTGCAATGAACGGGAGTTGCGCGATGACGCGTCTGAGCGTGCTGTCCACCTGCCTGCTGCTCGGCGCCTGCCAGACGCAGCTGCAGGCGCCGAGCTATTCCCCTGGCTACCAGACCGTCATCGACGGCAATGGCCAGGCCCTGCTGGTGCCGGATGCCTGCCGTCGCGTCAGCGAGCAGGGTCAGCCGGTCGACGAAGGCGAGTTGTTGCCGCTACCGCCCGGCTGCGCCAACAACGCCAATCTGCTGCAGATGGTCGAGCGCCGGGGTGACCTGCTGCGTGGCCGGCAGACCGGCCCGACCCTGGCCGCACCGGTGGGCCGGGCGGCGCAGTCGTACCTGGAAGGTTTCGAAACCGACGAGAAACGCCGCCGCCGGCAGGAGCAGGCGGCGCAGAGCGATACCGGAGGCGGTCGATGAACCATTCCATGGCGTGCCGGCTGGGCCTACTGGCCGGCGCTCAAGCCCAGGGCGCGTGCCCGTTCGGCGGGGTCGTGAATGGCCGCGATGCGCTGCGCCTCGGCGATCAGGGCCTGGCGTTGGGCGGTGCTGGTGTCGTCGAGCTGCACGCTGGCCGGTTTGCCCTGGGCGCCGGCCAGCACCTGAACCAGCAGCGCATTGCGCTGGTGGCGCCGCTGCGCCGTGGGCGCGCGGTCAATACCCTGGATTTCGCGCAGCGCATTGGCGCTGTCGCCATTGAGGGCGTAGGCCAGCGCCAGGTTGCTGCGCGCATCGAGATCGCCAGGCGCCAGCTGGCGGGCGGTGGCGAAGGCACGCTGCATGGCGGCGATATTGCCCAGTTGCGCTTCGGCGGCGCCCAGGCGGGCAAAGGCCTGGGCATCGCCGGGCAGCCCCTCGGCCGCGCTGGCCAGCAACGGCTGGGCACGTTCCGGGTAACCCAGGCGCAACTGTGCAGTGCCCAGGCCGAGCAGAGCCGCAGGGTTGTCCGGCTCCAGCGCGACGGCTTTCTGGTAGGCCTGCTCGGCGCCGCGGGCATTACCGCTGTCCAGCCGCGCGCGGCCCAGCCGTTGCCAGGCTTCGAAGCCGGCACCGGGCTGCTCGACGGCACGTTGATACAGGGTCGCGGCAGTACCGCGGTCACCGCGTGCCTCGACATCGCCGGCCAGTTTCATCAGCCGCTGGTAGGCGTCATCACCCGCTGGGGCGGACGCATTGCTGGGCGCGTTGCTGCCACAGGCGCCGAGCAGAACGAAGCTGGCGAGCAGCAGGGTATGGCGGGAGAAAATCGACGGCAAGGGCGGTGCTCCTGGGTTGATCCGGGACGTGCCGGGCATTCTATAGAGCCATCGGCAATGGCATCTGTGAAGCGGCTGCGAAATCTTGTGATTGTTGCCGGGCGGCGGTTGTTTCATCGACCTGCCTGCGCCGATAGTGGCAGCGTCAGGCGGGGCCTGGCGTTGGCCCTGCTGTTGCTGGCGGGCAGTGCGGGGCTGGCGCGGGCCGATGCGACGCCGCTCTGGTTCGATCAACCCTATGCCTACGTGGTGATCAACCAGGACCTGCGTGGTGCGCTGGAAGCCTTCGGGCGCAACCTTGGCCTGCCGATGGCGATTTCCAACCGGGTCAAGGGGCGCGCCCAGAGCAATCTGCGGGCGGCCAGCGCCGGCGAGTTTCTCGAGGCGCTATGTGGCAACAGCGGCCTGACCTGGTTTTTCGACGGCAACATGCTGCATGTGAACAGCGAGGAAGAGATCGAGATTCGCCAGTTCGAACCCAGTGGTTTCCAGCTCGACGAGCTGCAGGCCTCCCTGGACGAGCTGGGCGTAGCGGGCAAGCACCTGTCGCTGCGCAGCAGTTTTCACGGCGACGGCATGCTGATTTCCGGGCCGCCGCCCTACATGGCACTGGTTCAGCAACGCATCGATCAGTTGCAGGGTCCGGTGGTCGCGGCAGAGCCCGATGTGGTTCGCGAACGGGGCGTGCGGGTGTTTCGCGGCAGTGCCGGCATTCAGGTGGTCAAGAGTGCGGACGAGTAAACCTCAAGACGAGAAAGGAGAGATCCCATGGCAGTCACCCAGGTTGATGGTAATACCAGTACCCAGAACACCCCCGAAGCCGAATTCGACCAGGCATTGGAAAATGCCCAGGCCGAGGATCAGCTCACCGACGACATGATCACCCAGGCGATCATCCTCGGCGGTCAGTTCATCGTCATGCCGCGGGCCCAGGAGATCCTCAAGGAAGCCACCGCGGACGACGAAGAATAACCACGGGGATCGGCCATGACAGTCAGCGCAGCAGTTGCCACGGCGGCCCCCTCGGCCGCCGGCCAGGATGTCGCCCAGGTCTCGCAGAACCTCTTCGAGCACATGGCCAGCCAGGCCAAGGGCATGCCCCAGGGCGCCAGCCCCAACCAGATCGGCGAGAACCTGATGGAGCGCCTCAATGGCTTTATCGACCGCTCACGGGGGTTTTCCGAGGGCGCTGCGGTGGAGCGCTCGCCCTATGCCAGCAACGCGACAGTGGACAAGGGCGCCGGCGTCGAGCCGGGCAAGGTCAATGAGCAGCAGGTCGACCGCCTGGTCGGCTCCCTCAGCCGGGTCTTCGATTACTCCATCGAGACCCAGATGGTGGTGCGCGGCGCCACGCAGATTTCCGGTTCCGCCAACACCCTGCTAAGGGGCCAGTGAGCATGAGCGGGCATCCTCTGCGACTGTTCGCATTATTGCTGCTGACCTTGCTGCTGCAGGCCTGTGACGGCATGGTGCTGTACAGCAACCTCGGCGAGCGTGAAGCCAACAGCATGGTTGCCGCCTTGCTGCGCGAGGGCATCGCGGCCCAGCGCCAGGTCCAGGAGGATGGCCGCATCACCATCAGCGTGCCCCAGGAGCGGCTCTCCGACGCGGTGGCGTTGCTCGAAGAGGCCGGCCTGCCGCAGCAGCAGTTTTCCAACATGGGCGAAGTGTTCAAGAACAACGGCCTGGTGTCCTCGCCGGTGCAGGAGCGGGCGCAGATGGTTTACGCCCTCAGCGAGGAACTGTCGCACACCGTTTCGCAGATCGATGGCGTGCTGTCGGCGCGGGTGCACGTGGTGCTGCCCGACAATGACCTGCTCAAGCGGGTGATCTCGCCTTCCTCGGCGTCGGTGCTGATCCGTTATGAGCCCGATACCGATGTCGACCAGTTGATCCCGCAGATCAAGACCCTGGTGGCCAACAGCATTTCCGGACTGAACTACGACGGTGTTTCGGTCACCGCGATCAAGGCGGCGATGCGCAACCTGCGTGACGACGCGCGGCCGCCGCTGAGCTCCTTCCTGGGTATCTGGATGCTCGATGAAAGCGTCTCGCGGGCACGCACCCTGTTCTTTGGCCTGCTGCTGGTACTGGTCGGCGTGGCCGGCGCCTTCGCCTGGTATCTGTGGCGCGAACGCCAGGGCCAGAGTACCTATGTGCTGAGGGAAAACGAATGAGCCAGGCATTGCGCGACGCCTGGCGCGCGCTGCTGGCCGAGCCTCTGCAGTTCGTCAGCGAAGACTGCCTGGAAGCCGCACTGCTTGGCGCGGTGCGGCGTGCGCAGGCGATCGAGCTGGCCCGCCAGCCGCGCTTTGCGGGGCGCATTGGCGGCCTGCTGGCGTCCTACTACGGGCTGCAGCCGCTGGCCAGCGCCGGCAAGATCGCCGATGACGACCTGCCGGTGGTGCTGCTGCCCCGGCAGCGTTTTGCCATGCTCGCCCTGGCCTGTGGCGCCTGCCAGCATGCCGCTTCCGTGGCGCGGGAGATCCGTGGTGCGCTGGTGCAGCGGCTGCGCAGCCACCTTGGCGATGAGGTCTATGACCTGGCCGTGAGCAGGCGCGAGGCGCCTGTCGGCAAGCAGGCGATCATCATGGGCGATGCCCTGATCGAGGCTATCGACGCTGACGGCCAGCGTTGCCTGGAGGCCTGGCTGGGTGCCCAGCCGGCACCGCTGCAGGCCTGGCTGCGCCTGCGCTTTGCCCTGCCAGCGCCGCTGTCGAGCGGCAGCGCCGAAGACATCCAACGCGTACGTCAGCTGGCCACCGCGCTGGCCCCCCGGGAACAGCGGGGCGCGGCATGAGTGGCCTACCGAGCAAACCGGGCCAGCGTATCCTGCGCGGCGAGCAGGCCGCGCAATGGGTCGACGGCTATGCCTTTCTGCGGGCCGCCCGCGAAGCGGCGGAAAGCACCCACGCCGAGCTGCAGCGCGTGCGCGACCAGGCGCGGGAAGAAGGCCTGGCGGCCGCGCGAGCGCAGGGGCAGCGCGAAGCTGCCGAATTGCTGGCACGCACCGCGCAGCAGGTCGATGACTACCTGGCCGGCCTCGAGGCGCAGCTGACCGACCTGGCCCTGGGCATCGCCCGGCAGGTGATCGGCGAGCTGGATGACGCTACGCGCCTGGGGCTGTGTACGCGTCGGGCCCTGTCGGCCTTTCGCGCCGAGCAGCGGCTGCGCCTGCAGGTTCGTCCGGAGCAGCTCGATGCGGTGCGCGCACAGCTGGCCGATCTCGGCGAGCGCCTGGACGTGGAGGCCGATGACAGTCTTTCCGTAGGTCATGCGCGCTTGACCAGCCCCCAGGCCAGCGTCGAGCTGGACCTGCCTACCCAGCTGCAGGGGTTGCGCCAGGCGCTGCTGCCCGGTGTGCTCGAGAGCGGGGCATGAAGGCATCCCTGAACGGCCTTTTACCAACGCTCAGCGCGCGCCTGGACGGTGCGCAACCGCGACCGTTGCGCGGGCGCATCCGCAGTATCCGCGGCACCCTGATCCAGGCCAGCGTACCGGACGTCGGCATCGGCGAGCTGTGTCGTCTCAGCGATCCGGCCAGTGGCCGGGTGCTGAGCGCCGAAGTGGTCGGGTTCGAGGGCGACGAGGCGATCCTCTCGCCGGTCGGATCCCTGGAAGGGCTGTCGACCCGCACCGAAATCGTCGCCACCGGCGAGAATCAGAGCGTACTGGTCGGCGATGCCCTGCTCGGCCGGGTGATCGGCCCGTTGGGCGACTGCCTGGATGGCGGGCCGCCGGTTAGCGGCCTGCAGCGCTACCCGCTGCAGGCCGAACCGCCTGCGCCGTTTTCCCGGCAGCTGATCGAGACCCCGATGCCGCTCGGTATCCGTGCCATCGACGGGCTGCTGACGGTGGCGCGCGGCCAGCGCATGGGCATCTTTGGCGAGCCCGGGGTGGGTAAGTCGTCGTTGCTGGCGGGCATCGTGCGGCGCAGCGAAGCCGAGGTGATCGTCATCGGCCTGATCGGCGAGCGTGGTCGCGAGGTGCGCGAGCTGCTCGACGTGCACCTGGGCGCCGAAGCGCGCGCCCGTACGGTGGCGGTGGTCGCCACCTCGGATCGTCCGGCCACCGAACGGGTCAAGGCCGCGCTGGTGGCCACCGCCCACGCCGAATACCACCGTGACCAGGGGCGCCATGTACTGCTGCTGCTCGACAGCCTGACCCGCTTCGCCCGCGCCCAGCGTGAGATCGGTTTGGCCATTGGCGAGCCGCCGACCCGGCGTGGTTATCCACCGTCGCTGTTTTCCGCCCTGCCGCGCTTGCTGGAACGCTCCGGGCCGGCGGCCACCGGCAGTATCACCGCGCTGTACACGGTGCTTACCGAAGGCGACGCCTCCCTCGATCCGGTGGCCGAGGAAGTGCGCTCGATCCTCGACGGGCACCTGGTGCTCAGCGCCGAACTGGCCCAACGCAACCATTTTCCCGCCATCGACGTGCTGCAGAGCCGCAGCCGCCTGATGGATCGCGTGGTCGAGCCCGAGCAGCGGCAACTGGCCGGCCACCTGCGCGCCCTGATGGCGCGACATGCCGATATCGAATTGCTGTTGCGCACCGGCGACTACGTGCCTGGCAGCGATCCGCTGGCCGACGAGGCCATTGCCCGCCAGGCTGCCATCGAACAGTTCCTGCGCCAGGATGCCAGCGAGCCGAGCAGCCTCGATGACACCCTGAGCGCTTTGCGCAAGGTACTGGCATGAGCCGCCCCCACGCCGTGCAGCAACTGGACGATCTGCGTCGCCTGCGCGTGCGCCGGGCCGAGGCGCAACTGGCCAGCTGGCGCGTGCCCTGTGAGCAGGCCGCAGCGCGGCTGGCCAGCGCCCAGGCGCAGGTGGGCGAGGCGTTGGCCTTGCTCGAACAGGAAGCCCGGCAGCTGCAGACCCTGCTCAGCGAGGGTGCCCTGCCGGTTGGGCAGTACCGCAATGCCCTGGATTTGCTCGACGCCCTGGAGGCGCAGCGCGCCGGGCTGGCCGAGCAGGCAGGCGATGCAGCCCGGCAACTGGCCGAGGTGCAGGCCAGCCGTGATCATGCCCAGCAACTCTGGTTGCGTCGGCAATTGCAGTGCGAGGCCCTGGAACCCTTGCTGCAGCGCCATTACCGCACGCAGCAGCGGGCCGCCGAGGCGGTCGAGGAAAGCCTGGCCGAAGACCGCCCCCATGGAGTCACCCGCCGATGAATTGCCATCAGTCGTCGCTGCCAGCGCCGCTGTTGCCGCTGTTGCCGCAGCTCGATGCCGCCAGGCAGGCGCTGCACAATCGCCTACTGCGCCGCCGCCAGCCCTGGCAGGGGGAGGTGGCCGGCGAACGGCTCGAGGTCAGCGTCAGCGGCCAGCCTGCAGCGCTGCAGGCAGCCCTCGTGCTACCCGCCCGGCTAGGCGCTGCAGCGCTGCAATTGCATCTGGATGGGCCGCTGCTCGAGCGGCTGCTCAGCGGCCTCGATCTGCAGCGCGATTTTCATGGCTTGCCGCAGCCCTTGCAGAGCCTGTTACTGGAGCAGGCACTGATGCCCTGGCTGGAGCCCCTGGAGCAGGCGCTGGGCGAGCCCCTGACCCTGGATGCCGAGCCGCAGCCCTGGGATTTCATGCTGACCCTGCAACTGGGTGTCGCCGGGGCGCCGGCCGGCGTTCTCGGCCTCGGCCTGGACACCGCTGCCGGCGAAGCGCTGGCCGCTTTGCTGGAGCGCCACCTGCAGCCGGCGCGGCACGCCTTGCCGACCTTGCAACTGGGTCTGGCCCTGCAGCGCGGCTGGCAGACCCTGAGCCTGGCCGAGCTGCGCAGCCTGCAGCCCGGCGATGTGCTGATGCTTGATTGCCCGCCGGATGCCGACGGTCTGCTGGTGCTCGGCAATGGCCATCGGCAGGCCCGTTTCAAACGCCAGCAGTCCGGGCTGGAACTGCTCGAAGCCTGGCAACCGATCAACCCGACGATGGAGAACGCCATGGGGCAAGACGCCGATGATGCGCAACTGGACGATGTGCCGCTGACGGTGGTCTGTCAGATCGGCAGCCTGGAACTGCCCCTCGGGCAACTGCGCGAACTGGGCGAGGGCAGTGTGCTGACCCTGCCGGATGGCGATGCGCAACGGGTCGAGCTGATGGTCAATGGGCGCTGCGTCGGGCGCGGCGAGCTGGTCGCCATCGGCGATGGGCTGGGGGTGCGCCTGACCCGGTTCGCCAGCCTATGACGGATTACCAACCGAACCTGCTGGAAATCATTCTGGTCGTCACCACGATCGGTCTGATTCCCCTGGCGGTGGTGACCCTGACCGGCTTTCTGAAAATCTCCGTGGTGCTGTTCCTGATCCGCAACGCCCTGGGCGTGCAGCAGACGCCGCCGAACCTGGTGCTCTACGGCATCGCGCTGATCCTCGCGGTGTACGTGACCACGCCGCTGATCGGCGAGATGTACCGCGAGGTGGAGGGCCGCTCGATCAGCCTGCAGAACGCCGAGGAGTTGCGCGAGTTGGGCGACGCCCTGCATGCGCCCCTGCAGACCCACCTGTCACGCTTCGCCAACCCGTCCGAACGGGCGTTCTTCGTGCAGGCCACCGAGACCGTGTGGTCCGAGGAGGCCCGCGCCGATCTGCGCGACGATGACCTGGTGGTGCTGATTCCGGCGTTCGTCAGCTCCGAGCTGACCCGCGCCTTCGAGATCGGCTTTCTGCTCTATATCCCCTTTCTGGTGATCGACCTGCTGGTGGCCAACGTGCTGATGGCCATGGGCATGATGATGGTGTCGCCGACGCTGATCTCGATCCCCCTGAAGATTTTTCTGTTCGTTGCCGTCAGCGGCTGGTCACGGCTGATGCACGGCCTGATCCTCAGTTACGGGGGAGGGTAAAACATGGGCCAGGACGTATTTCTATCGTTGATGAAACAGGCGCTGATGACCGTGCTGCTGCTCAGCGCACCGGCGCTGGCGGTGGCCATTCTTATCGGCCTGGGGGTCGGCCTGTTGCAGGCGCTGACGCAGATCCAGGACCAGACCCTGCCGCAGGCAGTCAAACTGGTAGCGGTGCTGCTGGTGCTGGTGCTGATCGGCCCGCTGCTGGCGACCCAGGTAGCGGCGCTGGCCAGCCACGTGCTGGACAATTTCCCCGCCTGGACACGCTAGGGCATGGATGCCGACATCGGCCTGGGCATCGCCGAGATCGCCTATCCGGTGATTTCGGCGGCGGCCCTGGCGGTCTGTCGGGCGCTTGGCCTGGTATTCATCACCCCGGCCTTCAATCGCCTTGGGCTGACCGGAATGATCCGCAGCTGCGTGGCCGTGGCGATCTCCGCGCCGATGTTTTTGCCGGCCTTCTCGGCGCTGACCGCCCTGGAGGACTACGGCAGCTTTCTCCTCGCCGGCCTGATGATCAAGGAGTTTCTCATCGGGGTAACCGTGGGGCTGCTGTTCGGCATTCCGTTCTGGGCCGCCGAGGTGGCCGGCGAACTGGTCGACCTGCAGCGCGGCTCGACCATGGCGCAACTGGTCGACCCGTCCGGTGCCGGCGAATCCGGGGTGACCGCGACCCTGCTCAGCGTCACCCTGATCACCCTGTTCTTCATGTCCGGCGGCTTCATCCTGATGGTCGACGGCTTCTACCACAGCTACCAGCTATGGCCGGTCACCGCCTTCACCCCGGTGGTCGCCAGTTCGGCGCTGGAAGCGGTGCTGGCGATTCTCGACCAGGTGATGCGCATCGGCGTGCTGATGGTGGCGCCGCTGATCATTGCCCTGCTGGTGGCCGACATGATGCTCGCCTATCTGTCGCGCATGGCACCGCAGATGAATATCTTCGACCTCTCGCTGTCGGTGAAGAACCTGATCTTCACCTTTCTGATGGTGCTCTACTGCGGCTTCCTGATTCCGCTGATGCTCGAGCAACTGGCGGAATTTCGCGGCACCGTCGAGGTGCTCAAGACGTTGTCCGGCGCGGGTGAGTCCTGATGGCCGGCAACAGCGGCAGCGAGGAGAAATCCCAGCCGGCCTCCGACAAGAAGCTGCGCGAGGCGCGGCAGAAAGGCCAGGTCTCGAAAAGCCAGGACATGGTCTCGGCGGTGGTGCTGCTCGGCTGCTCGGTGTGCATCGCCTTTCTTGCCGGTATCGCCGAGTCACGGGTACGCGGTCTGCTCGACCTGGCCGCGACCATCTACGTGGAACCCTTCGCCACGGTCTGGCCGCGGCTGCTCAACAGTGCCCAGCAGGTGCTGCTGCGCACGGCCTTGCCGATCCTCGGGGTGACGGTGGTCTGCGTGATCCTCACCAACATCATCACCATGCGCGGCATGGTGTTCTCCGGCGAGCCGATCAAGCCGGAATTCTCGCGTATCAACCCGGTGGAAGGGGCCAAACGCATCTTTTCCATGCGCAATTTCATCGAGTTCCTCAAGAGCCTGGTCAAGGTGGTGGTGCTGTCGGTGGCCTTCTACGTGGTGGGGCGCATCGCCCTGCAGGCGCTGATGGAGTCCTCGCGTTGCGGCGCCGGCTGTATCGAGTCGGTATTCTTTCTGCTGCTCAAGCCGCTGGTGGCCACGGTGCTGCTCACTTATCTGGTGATCGGTGGTGTCGATCTGTTGCTGCAGCGTTGGCTGTTCCAACGTGAGATGCGCATGACCCGCAGCGAGCAGAAGCGCGAGCGCAAGGACATGGACGGCGATCCGCTGATCAAGCGCGAACGCCAGCGTCAGCGCCGCGAGATGCAGGCCCTGAGCAGCCGCAAGGTAGGCATCGCCCATGCCACCTTGATGATCGGCAGCGAAGACGGCTGGCTGGTCGGCGTGCGCTATGTGCGCGGCGAAACGCCGGTACCGGTGCTGGTGTGCATGGCCATGGGCGAGGACGCGCAAGCCCTGCTGGCGCAGTCGACGAGCCTGGGCGTGCCCCTTAGCCCGGATGCCAGGCTGGCCGCCGAGATCGCCAAACGCGCGGTTAAGGGCGAGCCGATTCCGGCCAACACCTTCCAGCCGGTGGCCGACGCGCTGGTCGCGGCGCGGCTGATCTAGCGGCGTCCGCAGCTTACCTGGTCGTCGACTGTCGTGTGCCTCGTGGCGGCCGCCTTGCGGCCACGCTATCCCGCTCCTTTTCAGCGTACCTGGTAGCGCAGCGGTTCCTGCACGGCCGGCTGTTCCACCCGCGGGCGCGACGAGCGATCACGATAAGGGCCCAGGCCGAGTGCCGCCAACGTCAGCTCCAGGCCCAGGGACTGGTTGCCGTCGGTCGAGCAGGCCCAGGTGAGCGCCGAACGGATGGTATCGCTTTCCGCGCCGTAGAGATTCTTCCAGGCTTCCGGCACCACGGCATCCAGTTGGCTGGCGGCCTTCTTCACCACAGCCAGTGCGTAGGACGCATGACGGGCCACGAGGCGTTGGGTGCTGCCGGTCTGGTCGAGTTTCTCCAGTGCGTAAAGGCGCTCGCTCTTGGGCATCTGGTAGAACTTCAGGGTGTCGTCGCGGTGAGCGATCAACAGGGACTTGTCCACCAGGCTTTCGATCAGCGGCAGCGGATCGCCCGGCAAGGCTTCGTCACCTTCGACAATGGCGCGTACCGCATTGAGGGTGAAGGTGCCGTTGAAGATGGCCACCAGGCGCAGCATCGCCTGCTCGGCCGGGGTCAGCGTCTGGTACGACCAGTCCAGGGTCGCCCGCAACGAACGGTGGCGTGGCGGCGCGGTGCGGCGGCCCTCCATCTGCAGGCGGAATTCGCCATCGAGCAGTTCCGCCAGCGGGCCGAGGCCGAAGGCGCTGACCCGCGTCGCAGCGATCTCGATGTCCAGGGGAATGCCGTCGAGCTTGCGGCAGATGCTGATCACGTCGGCCACGTTGTCGTCGTTGAGGTTGAAGGCCGTGTCGCTGGCCTGCACACGCTCCACGAACAGCTCGATGGCCGGGTAGGCCAGGGCCTGCTCGGCCGCGGGGTGTTCGCAGGCTGCCGGCAGTTGCAGGGGCAGCAAGCGTTCTATCTGTTCGCCCGTGGCGCGTAACGGTTCACGGCTGGTGGTCAGAATGCTGCAGTCGGACGTCCACTTGAGCAGGGTTTCCACTACCATGGCAGTGCCGTCCAGCGCCTGTTCGCAGTTGTCCAGGATCAACAACTGACGCCGTTGCTGCAGGTGCTGCACAACGTCGCGCAGCGGGTCGTTGCCGGCCCGCACGCCCAGTGCCTCGGCCAGCGCATGGGCGATGCGGCGGTCGTCGTCGATCTCGCTGAGGTCGACGAAGCAGGCGCCGTGGGGCATCTCGCCGGCCAGCTGGTTGCCCAACGCCAAAGCGACGGTGCTCTTGCCGATACCGCCGGGGCCGACCAGGGAAATCAGTCGCGTCTGTTGCAACTGCTCGCCAAGGCGCTGCAGCAGGTCGTCACGCCCCAGGGGGCGGGTGATCAGGCTGGGCAACGACTGCAGGCGTTCGACCCCGGCAGGCTCGCTGGGTACATCGTAGGGTTCGGTATGCGCCACGAAGCGATAGCCACGCCCTGGAACGGTGACGATGTACTCGAAGCCACTTTCATCCTCGCTGAGCACCCGGCGCAAGGCGACGATCTGCGCCCGCAGGTTACATTCCTCGACGATGACCTTTGGCCAGGCATGGGCGATCAGCTCGGATTTTTCCAGCAGCTCGCCCGGGCGCGATGCCATGGCGATGAGCAAGTCCAGTGCGCGACTGCCCAGGCTAACGGGCTCGCCGTTCTTGAGCAGCAGGTGCTGGCGCGGGTAGAGGACGAAGGCGCCGAACCGCAGCGCGCCTTCGCTGTTGAATGGTGCATGATCGTAAGGCGTCTCGGTCGGCGTGGTGGTGCCGAGAGTGGTCGAATACATGCCTATAGTCCCTCGAGGATTATGGTTGTTGTACGCACTGGCAACCGTCGCGCACAGGCAAGCCAGCGCAGGCTCGCAATGAGCGCGTGGGGCTGCCCGGTGAGGCGGTTGCTGACGGAACGCGGCAGTACGGCAATTGGAACAGGCAAGAAAGAATCCCCCAAAACGTGTTTGTTGTTGTTTATCACCGCAGCGCTACAAAGCGGTGTCGATCAGAGGTAGGGGTATGCATCGCAATTACCGTGCCGTGCCGCTGCAATGACCAGGTAGTCGCTAACTGATTGATTGTGAATGGCCGGTGCGGTTCATTGGCGAGGCGGCGTTCGGTAATTCGGATCACGCCCCAAAAACCGTTCGGGAATCCGGCTGCCAGGCAGGCGCCAGGGTAAGCATGGGAGGGCATGTCGCGGTGCTCCTGACAGTCTGTTCAGCGCCGCCCTTGCATCCTGTTAAGGGCTATATGTCGCCGTGAAAAGCTGCGAAATCCATCGCGATAAGGTTGTTACATCAATGTGACGGTTGCTTGAATGAGAGGGCAGCAGGTCGAGTTATTCGCGTGCACCGTTCTCTTTTTCAGCAACGGGTGAGTCGTCACGGGCAGATCTGCGCCGTTCAACAAGTGCCACAGCCACTCACTTGCGTACAAGGTCGGCAGTGCCGTTTTGCGACCTTGTCCACTTATCGAGCCGGAGCGCAGAGCCGATGAGCACCATTGACACCAGCACACCAGAACGCTTGACCGGGGAAACCGGCGATAGCAGTTTCAATGACAAATTGCGCGAGGCGCAGAGCCGGGGCGGCCAACTCGATCAGGAAGGCATCGACGCCTACAAGGAGTACCGTGGGCCCTACCTCGATGGCAAGCCGCCGTTGGCCGAGAGTGATCACAAGTGGGAAGAGAAGGACATCGCCAACGTCGAGACCCACTGGCTCTCGCGTAGCGGCCATCGCCTGATGCTCTGGGACGACCTGCTGCTGGTGACCATGAAAAACGGTGATCAGGTGCTGGTGCATGCCGGCGTCAACCCGCGCCTGCATGAGGTGGCCAAGGAAAAGCTGGATGCCGGTGAGGTCGCCGGGCCACCAGCCTGGACCGAGAAGGAACTGTCCGAGGAGCACGAAAACTGGCTTGGCCAGCGCGAGGCCGGCGGTTTCGAGGTGGTCACCTCCGCCGACGAGATACCCGAGCTGGGGGATCTGCGCTTTATCGAAGACGGCTACATGGACATGAGCGCGGCGGTGTATCACCCCGGCAACGGCTTTCAACTGACCGTCGACGACAACGGCGCCTATGGGGCGAACGACACGGCGCTGTTCACCACGGCCGACGGCAAGAAATACGCGGTGTCCAAGGAGGTATCGCCGGAAGCCTACAAGAAGGTCAAGGAGCTGGCCGAGACCCGCGACAAGATCGAGAACAAGATCGACGATGACGGCTACAAGGTGATGAGCGGCCGGGATGACATTCCGGTGGTCACCGACGACACCAAGGTGGAGACCCTGGCGCCTGGCGTGCTTGCCGTGGAAACGCCCCGAAAGGGCAAGTTCATCGTGATCGAGAGCGTCACCCCCGAGCACTTCGCCAACCTCAGCGGCGTGCAGGCCGAGAAGCAGCAGGGCGCTGTCGACAAGGCGTTCGAAGACCGCGACCTGCCGCCCGCCAAGGAAACCGACCTGATGCTCGCCGAAACCAGCGAGAAGAAGGACGGCAAGGCCAAGACCGTCGGCGAGCTCTACTACGACAACCTCAAGGAGGCCTACAAGGACAAGCCTGCCGACTCCAAGGAGGCCAAGTACCTGCGCCTGCTCGAAGCCCGGGCGATGCTCAACGGCGGCTTCCAGTACCTGCCCTATACCACCACCAATGGCGCGTTCAGCGGCACCACCAATACCAGCTACGGCAAGGATCCCAAGGAGATGAGCCCGGCCGAGATGCGGGCGCTGGTCGACGAGGGCAAGCTCGGTGAAGAGCTGCTGGCGCTGATGACCGACGAGGACATCGCCGCCGACAACGACCGCTTCCTCAAGGAGGCAATCGACAAGGTCGAGGACAAGGATGGCTTCAAGGACAAGCTGGCCGAAACCCTGCGCGACCCGCAATACAAGGAAGCGCTCGAAGCGTTGCAGAAGGACAACCCCGAAGGCGCAGCGGCGCGCTACGCCGCCGACATGCAGTCACTGAGCCTTCTTGATTCCGAGCTGGCGGCGCAGATTGACACCGAGTTCAAGTTCGGTATCCCTATCGAGCAGCTCAACGAGCTGTACAAGGATGGCATCGACGGCGTCGGCGAGGATAACGTCGACAAGGCCACCACCGACATGGTCTCGACAATGCTCACCACCATGATGACTTCGGTGCTGGGTACCAAGCGCGGCACCGACATCTACAACTACTTCTTCGGCGGCGGCAAGGAGAAGGGCCAGGCCAAGCCCGAGCTCAATGCCGAGGAGCAGAAACTGGTCACCGCGGCGGAAAACTCCCGGGAGCCGCTGACCCAGCTGCTCAAGGACAGCGCCACGGAGAGCATCAAGGATCCCTCGGGGAAAGGCGGCGCCATAACCGCCGAGAAGATTGAGAAAGCCGTACAGAAAGTCCCGCTGGCCGAGCGCGACGGGGTTGCCGGGGTACTGGGCAAACTAGGCAAAACCGGGGTACTGAGTTCCAGTGCCGGGTTGATCTCGATGGTCGCCGGGATTTACAAGCTTTCCGATGGCGGGCTGAACTTCGGCGACACGCCGGCCGAGCGCATCGAGGCAGCGAAGAATTTCGTGACCACCATCAGCATGATCTCGCCGATGGCCACCATGGTCACCGGTGCCTATGAAGAACTGTTTCGCAAGCCGGGCGCCGCTGACGCCCTGGGCCTTGGCACAAGCCTCAAGGAGAACGTCTGGGACAAGCACTTCAAGCCCAAGGACGTGTCGGAAACCGACGCCATCGAACTCAAGGAGCGGCAGCAGAAGCTCGACAACCTCAAGGAGCTGCCGCAGCTCGACATGGGCGACAAGTTCACCGCCGACAGTTTCTGGCAGGAGTTCGATGACACTACCCGTAAATCGCGGCCGAGGGTCGAGGACCTGATCGAACAACTGCCGCCGGAGCAGCAGGACGCAGCACGCAGCAGCTTTCTCAGCATCACCGACAAGAACCCGGAGTTGAGCAAGGTGCCCGAGGCCGATCGGCTGCGCTGGGTCGGTGGCGCGCTGTCGACCATCGGCGGCGCGGCCGACGTGGTGGGCGGCGTGCTGGACCTGGTGCTCGGCGGCATGGGCATCGACAAGCTGCGCAAGGAAGGTGGCACGCCGGAGCAGTTCGCGGCCAAGAGCCTGCAGCTGGTTGGCGGCACTGCGGGGCTGGTGATGGGCGGCGCCGGCCTGGCTGCGGCCATTGGCGTGGGCTCGGCGGCGGTGGCCGGGGTAGTGGCCGCCGCTGCTGGCGGTGTGGGCGCGGTGCTCGGTTTCATCGGCGCCATCATCGGTGGCGTGGTCGCTCTGAAGAAGAGCGAGGAGACCGTCGAGAAGGTGCGTGACCACTTCCGCGCGCTGGAAGACGACGGGGTGCTGGAAAAGGAGTGGGGCGACAAGCTCAACTACTTGGTGCACATGAGCTACGAGTACAACTACTACGAAGGCAAGTACGAAGACCGTTTCGACGCCTGGTACCCCGAAGATATCCCGGTGTGGGAGGCCCAGCCCGAGCACTACAAGGAATTCACCGAAAAGGTCGAGAAGGACGGCAAGATCGACGATGACTGGTTCACCGACAACATGCAGGACCTGGTCACCTACAGCGACAAATTCGACGCCGAGTTCTACCGCGAGAACAAGGACAAGATCGACCGCATCGTCGATAACTGGGAGCAATGGCAGGGCAGCGACGACATCATCAGCGACAAGGATTTCAACAAGCTGCTCAAGGGCGACGAGCGCTTCGACAACTCCAAGGAAGACATCGATGCGGTGCGCTTCCTGATGGAGAACAAGGAGTTCTTCGAGTTCCTCGACACCATCCGTTTCCACCCCAACAACGTCAAGGCAGACGGCAAGATCAGCCGCAAGGACGTCGACAAGTGGCTGGAGCAGGTCAGCTGAAGCCGACTGCGCTGGTCGGGCTGCTAGGCGTGCGGCGCCAGGCCTGACCTTGGCGCGGCCTCGCGCCGATCCTGCCGCGGGCTGACCGCAAAGCGCGTGCGGTAGCGACGGGCGAAGTAGGAGGCCGACTCGAAGCCGCAGGCCAGGGCCACCTCCAGCACGCTGAGGTCGCTCTGGCGCAGCAGCTGGCGGCCCTTGTCCAGGCGCAGGGCGAGGTAGAAGGTGACCGGCGTGGTGTTCAGGTGCTGGCGGAACAGCCGTTCCAGCTGACGGGTGGTGATGCCCACCGTGTCGGCCAGTTGTTGTGGGCTGCGCGGCTGTTCGGTGCAGCGCTCCATCTCGCCGATCACCAGGGCCAGCTTCTTGTCGTGAATGCCATAGCGGCTGCTGACCTGCATGCGCTGGTGGTCCAGCCGGGTGCGAATACGACCGAGCACGAACTGCTCGGATACCTGGATCGACAGCGCCTCACCATGGTCGCGGCCGATCAACCCGAGCATCAGGTCCAGGCTGCTGGTGCCACCGGCACTGGTGATAAGCCGGCCGTCGATCTCGAACAGCTCCTGGGTCGGCTGCAGCTGTGGATAACGTTCGCGAAAGGCCTCCAGCGCTTCCCAGTGCAAGGTGAAGCGCTGCTTGGCACCCAGCAGCCCGGCCTCGGCGAGCACGAAGCTGCCAGTATCGATGCCGCCAACTATCGGGCACTCCCGGTCCGCATGGCGCAGGCGGCTGGCCAACTGCCGGCTGAACGCCGCGAGGGGTTCGAAACCGGCCACCACGAACAGGCTGTTGCCGGCCAGATCGTCCTCCAGGCTGCCGTCGACATTCAGCGACATGCCGTTGCTGGCCTCTATGGCCTGGCCGTCGAGGCTGAGCAGGCGCCAGCTGTAGTGCGGTGCATGAAAGCGATTGGCAACCCGCAGCGGCTCGATGGCCGACATCAGGCCCATCATCGAAAAGCCGGGCAGCAGCAGAAAGCAGAAGTGATGCGACATGGCGATCCCCGCCTATGGAAGCCCCATCTAACGGCAGGCACGCCGGGCAATCAAGTCGGTATGTTGTGGTTTTATGTCGATATAGTGAGAATTGCGGGTCAGGCAACTGCGTAAGGTGAGCTCATCGGAATTCAGCCGTTCCGGTCACACGGTACTAAGAACCAGACTAAACCGTTGAGGAGCCCCCTATGAAAGCGCTCACCGCGTTCGCAGCCTGCTGCACCTTCACCCTGTTCAGTTCACCCCTGCTGGCCGCCGAAGACGCCAGTTGCAAGACCGTGCGCCTCGGCGCCGTCGGCTGGACCGATGTGGTCGCCACCACCGCCGTGGCCAGCGAGCTGCTGCAGGGCCTGGGCTATGAAACCAAGCAGACCCAGGCCTCCCAGCAGATCATCTTCGCCGGCATCCAGAAGGGTCAGGTCGACGCCTTTCTCGGCTACTGGAAGCCGATCATGGACGACAACATCAAACCCTTCCTCGACGCCGGCGCCGTGAAGGTGGCCGATAAGCCGTCGCTGAACGATGCCGTGGCGGTGCTCGCCGTGCCGACCTATGCGGCCGAGCAGGGCATCAGGACGCTTGCCGATATCGCCCGCTTCAAGGACCAGCTCGACGGCAAGATCTACGGCATCGAGGCCGGTTCGGGCGCCAACACGGCGATCCAGAAGATGATCGATTCCAACCAGTTCGGCCTTGGCGGTTTCAAGCTGGTCGAGTCCAGCGAGGCCGGCATGCTCGCCGCCGTCGGCCGTGCGGTGCGCAACGACAAGCCGGTGGTGTTCTTTGGCTGGAAGCCGCACCCGATGAACCTGCAGATGCCGATCACCTATCTGACCGGTACCGAGGAGGTGTTCGGCCCCAACGACGGCGCCGCCACGGTATCCACCGTGACTTCGCCTGACTACGCCCAGCGCTGCCCGAACGCCAACCGCCTGCTCACCAGCCTGCGCTTCACCAGCGCCCAGGAAGCCGAGCTGATGCAGCCGATCATGGATCGCCAGGCGCCGGCCAAGGTGGCGCGCGAGTGGATCGCCGCCAATCCCCAGGTGGTCACCGCCTGGCTCGACGGCGTCACCAGCCGCGACGGCAAGCCGGCCGCCCAGGCCCTGAAACTCGCCCCTTAACCATTGCCCAGGCTGCCACCGCGCCCGGCGCGGGGGCGGCGTTCGTCCAGAGAATCTGCCTGGCGCCTGATCGGCATGAGCCACGCAGTTCCCACCAAGGAGATCGACCGTGAACCATGAAGTCATCATCACCTGCGCGGTCACCGGCGCTGGCGACACCGTCGGCCGTCACCCGGCCATTCCCGTCACGCCCAAGCAGATCGCCGAGGCCGCCCTCGAAGCCGCCAGGGCCGGTGCCACCGTCGCCCACTGCCACGTGCGTGACCCGCACACCGGCAAGCCGAGCCGTGACGTGGCGCTGTACCGCGAGCTGGTCGAGCGCATTCGCGAAAGCGACACCGACGTGATCATCAACCTCACCGCCGGCATGGGCGGCGACCTGGAAATCGGCAAGGGCGAGCAGCCGCTGGAGTTCGGCACTGGCACCGATCTGGTCGGCCCGCTGACCCGCCTGGCCCATATCGAGGAGCTGCGGCCGGAGATCTGCACCCTGGACTGCGGCACCCTGAATTTCGGCGATGGCGATTTCATCTACGTGTCCACCCCGGCGCAACTGCGCGCTGGCGCCAGACGCATCACCGAGCTGGGGGTGAAGGCCGAGCTGGAGATCTTTGACACCGGCCACCTGTGGTTCGCCAAGCAGATGATCAAGGAAGGCCTGCTCGACGACCCGCTGATCCAGTTGTGCCTGGGCATCCCGTGGGGCGCGCCGGCCGATACCGCGACCATGAAGGCGATGGTCGACAACCTGCCATCAGGCATGACCTGGGCCGGCTTCGGCATCGGCCGCATGCAGATGCCGATGCTCGCCCAGGCCATGCTGCTGGGCGGCAACGTGCGCGTCGGCCTGGAAGACAACATCTGGCTGGACAAGGGCGTGCCGGCCAGCAACGGCTCGCTGGTCGAGCGGGCGGTGGAGATCATCGAGCGCCTTGGCGGCCGTGTGCTGAGTCCGGCCGAAGGTCGGGCAAAGATGAATCTGAAAAAACGCTGAGCCGTCGCCTGGAGCCTGCCATGTCCTATGTTACCGATATCAAGATTTTCGCTGCCCTGGGCACCGGCGTGATTGGCGCCGGCTGGATCGCCCGCGCCCTGGCCCATGGCCTGGACGTGCACGCCTGGGACCCGGCGCCGGGTGCCGAAGCGGCCCTGCGCACCCGCATCGCCAACGCCTGGCCGGCTTTGGAGAAGCAGGGGCTGGCGCCTGGCGCGGCGATGCAGCGGCTACGCTTTTTCGCTGACCTCGAGGCCTGCGTACGTGATGCCGACTTCATCCAGGAAAGCGCCCCCGAGCGCCTCGACCTCAAGCTCGACCTGCACGCGCGGATCAGCGCCGCGGCGCGCCCCGAGGTGATCATCGGCTCCAGCACCTCGGGCCTCCTGCCCAGCGAGTTCTACGCCGAGGCGCAGTACCCGCAGCGCTGCGTGGTCGGTCACCCGTTCAACCCGGTGTACCTGTTGCCGCTGGTCGAGGTGGTCGGCGGCGAACGCACCGTGCCCGCGGCGGTGCAGGCGGCCATTGGCATCTACAGCGCACTGGGCATGCGCCCCTTGCACGTGCGCAAGGAGGTGCCGGGTTTTATCGCCGACCGCCTGCTCGAAGCGCTGTGGCGCGAAGCCCTGCACCTGGTCAACGACGGTGTGGCCACCACTGGCGAGATCGACGATGCGATCCGCTTCGGCGCCGGCCTGCGTTGGTCGTTCATGGGCACCTTCCTGACCTATACCCTGGCGGGTGGAGATGCCGGCATGCGTCACTTCATGGCCCAGTTCGGCCCGGCGCTGAAACTGCCCTGGACCTACCTGCAGGCGCCTGAGCTGACCGAGCAACTTATCGACGACGTGGTCGCCGGCACATCGGTTCAGCAGGGCCAGCGCAGCCTCGCCGAGCTGGAGCGCTATCGCGACGACTGCCTGCTGGCGGTACTCGGCGCCATCCGCGAGACCAAGGCCCGTCACGGCTTCGCCTTCGAGGACTGAGCATGCTGCCCGTCACCTACAAGACCGCCGTGCAGCCCGCCTGGGTCGACTACAACGGGCACCTGCGCGATGCCTATTACCTGCTGATCTGCAGCTTTGCCAGCGACGGGCTGATGGATCTTATCGGCTTGGACGAAGCGGGCAGGGCCCGTACGGGGCACACGCTCTACACCCTGGAGTGCCACCTCAACTTTCTCGCCGAGGTGAAGCTTGGCGTCGAGCTGCGGGTGCGTACCCAGCTGCTCGGTCATGACCACAAACGCCTGCATATCCACCATTTGGTCGAACGCTGCGAAGACGGGCGGGTGGTGGCCGAAAGCGAGCAGATGCTGATGAACGTCGACACGGCCACTGGTCGTTCGGCGGCCTTCCATGAGCAGATCGCAGGTCGCGTCACGGAACTGGCCGGGGCGCAGCAGGAGCTGCCGCGCTCTGCCTGTGTCGGCCGGTTGATCGGTTTGCCGGCAAGCTAGCACGCGTGTCGGCGGGCTCCTGGCAGGGCAGGAGCCCGCCGGTTTATCAGAAACGCATCTGGCGCCAGGCCGGCGTGTCGTCGTTGGGGTTGTAGGTCAGCTCGCTCTTGTCGGTCTTCTCCAGGCCGATGGCCTCGAGCCAGGTTTCCAGGTCGCCGGTGCTGATCTTGCCGTCGCGCCTGTCGTTTTTGGCCAGGTTGTCGAGCTGATCGAAGAAGCCCTGATTGTTGAGCAGGAAATTCGCCGCTGCTTTCTCCTCTTCGCTGCCGTCGCCCTTGGAAATTTTATCCAGATCGTCCCTGCTGACGATGGCGTCCTTGCCGTTCCAGGCGTCCCAGCGCTCGCGAATGGTCTCGATGATGTCCTTGTGTTCATCGTAATAGGCGCGCCCGTAATCCTCCTGGTGAGCGCCGACCATCTTCAGCCAGGTGTTGAGGTCATTGGTGCTGACCTTGTTGTCCTGGCCGCCCTTGCCCCATTGGGTATCGAGTTGCTCCCAGAATTCGCTGTTGTTGAGCAGGAACTTCGCGGCTGCTTTCTCCTCTTCGCTGCCGTCGCCCTCAACGATTTTGTCCAGGTCGTCCTTGCTGACGATGGCGTCCTTGCCGTTCCAGTCATCCCAGCGCTCGCGGATGGTGTGGATGACCTCGCGGTTCTCTTCGTAGAACGCCTTGTCGTACTTGGCCATGTGCTTGTCGTCGTCCAGGCGGTTGATGGACGAGCCGCCTTCCTGGGGCGTTTCCTTGAAATGCTCCCATTCGTCTTTCTGGTAGTCGTAGATGCTCTGGCCTGCGGGCGCATCGCGACCATCGTATTCGTAGAAGCTGTAGCGGGCGTACTCGAGCTTGTCGCCCCAGTCCTCCTGGGTCAGGCCGAGTTCGGCGAGGTCCTTGAACCACTGGCCTTCCTTGTCGGTGGCTTTCTGCTTCTTCTCGTGATCGACGAAGATGCCGATGATGCCGCCGATCAGCCCCAGCCCTGCGGTGATCAGGAACAGCGGGCCAGTGGCGCCGGCCAGGGCACCGATGCTGGCGAACAGGCCGACGGTGCCGATGACGCCGGCGGTGGTGCCCGCCACGCCGCTGATGATCTGCAGGGCACCAGCGGCCTTGCCCAGGTCGCTGTTGTTGGCGATGGCATCCTTGATGGTGAAGCCGCCCATGACGATGTCGGCGACGCTGAGGATATCCGGCGCCACGCCCAGCACCTTGGTCAGGGTGCCGCCTATCTTCGCCGCCAGGCCGGGCTTTATCGACGGTGTATCGGCGCCGCCCAGGGCGCTATTGATGGTGTCGGTGTCGACGATGCCCTGCACCGAGCCATTGCGCACCGTGTCGTTGAGGCGCTCGACGGCATCGTCGATCACCTCGGCGGCCGGTGGCGTGCGGTTGTCGTGCTCGAACATCTGGTTGATCGAGTCGCCATCCAGGCGCAGGTCGCCGTCGAACGGGTCGTTGGCCGCCGGCACGCTGCGGCCGGACTCCTCGATGCGCTGGTTGACCACGCGCTCGACGGATTCGCGACTCGGCGGCGTGATATTGCGCTCTTCGAAATACTCCACCGCATCTTCATAGATGGTCGACACCGCATCGGTGTAGCTGGAATAGCCCGAGGAGGTGACCGAGGGTGGCAGCGGGCGGTTGGCCGCCTCATCGAGAAAGTCGGCGAACTCGCGAACCGAGGCATCGTCAGGGACCTGCCCCAGCCCGGCCCCAGCCTGGCGTTCGGCGATGCTCTGGTTGATGGTGTCTTCGGTTATGACCAGGTTCTGCTCGTCGGCGAGCTGATTGAGGCTGTTGTAGCGTGAGTAGTCGTCGGGTGGGTTGCCGCCGGCGCGTTGCACGATGTCATCGAGCAGGGCACGAGTCGCGGCATCGTCTAGTGGACCGATACCGGCGGCTTCGGCGGAAAGCCGCACCTGATCGAGTACGCTGCCGCCGCCACCGCCATTCAGCGAGCCCAGCTCGATCACGCTGTTGGCGCGGCTCTCCACCGCATCGGGAATGCCCTTGATGCCGCGATCGCGCAGGAAGCCTTCGACCTTCTTGCCAAGGGTGCCGTTTTCCTTGCCCCAGATTTCCGGCAGGGTCTTGCTCAGGCCCAGCAGCTCGGCGGTGTTGGTCTTGGTGAAGAGGTCGAAGATTTTGGTTTTTTCGAATTGCGCACCGCCACTGAGGAAGGTGATGAAATCCTTGGCGATGGCCAGGCGCTCCAGGGGCTCGTCGGATAGCTGCCCATTCTTGGCCGAAAGCATGTAGATCGCCCCGCCCAGGGAGCCGAATGCGGAAATGGTGCCGAGCACGCCGTACTGGTTCAGCGTGCCGATGGCCCTGGTGAAGTCGTCCTTGCTGACTTCCGCCGGAATGTACTTGGTTTCCAGCTGCTTATCGAAGTCGGCCTGGGTGATGGTGCCGTTATTGAGCTGCTCGGAGAGCTTGGCAAAATCGGCCATCTTGGTCTTGTCATTGAGCAGCTCGTTGTAGAACTTCTCGATGCTGTCCTGCACCCGACGCGGAATGTCGGCGGACTTGAGCACGGTCTTGATCAGTGCGCCCATGTCCTTGTAGGCCAGTTCCTTGTACTCGTCGGGAATCGCACCGGGGTCGCCGACCAGGGTATCGATCTCCACCAGGATGCCGTTCTGCTTGAGCGCCGACTCGGCCTGGCGAGCGCGCTCCGGGTCCAGCAGCTCCAGGCTGGAGGCGAGCCGGGCAACCTCGGCCTGGCCCTCGCTGCCCAGACCCTGCTCTTTCATGTCCGCCAGGTACCGGACGAAATCCAGGCTGGTCAGGGTGTCGTAGAGTTCGTCCGCCAGCCTGGTCTTGTCTTCGCCGCTGATCTTCTCGATGGCGCTGTCCAGTTCGGCCTGGTACTCCTTGCCGATCTTGTCCTTCTCGCCATTGCCGCTGGTGAACATCTCGCTGAGCAGTTCATCCACCGAGTTGCCGTTGAGGATGTCCTGCATGTCCTCGGTACTCAGGGTTTCGCCATCGCTGTCGAACTTGCGCCAGGTGGTGTTACCGCCACGCGGATCCTCGATGTAGGGGGTGATGCGGTGGCCGCTCTCCATCGACGCCTTGGCCTCGATGGCCTTGACCAGCTTGTAGATGTCGCTGTCCTTGCCGACCTTGCCGTCGTCGATGAGCTTCTTGTACTTGTCGAGCAGGTTCTTGGTGGCCAGCTCGACCACCGTCATCTCTTCCTTGTCGTCCTTGTTGGCCTTCTCGCCGCTGCTCTGGCCGAGCAGGTCCAGCTTGTCGAGGTCGGGCAGGTCGTATTTCTCACGCAGTTTCTGGATCGAGTCGCCGCCTTTGACGTGGTCGCTCCACATCCCCGCGACACGGTCGTACATCGCCTTGTTCTCGTGTTCGGATACCACGTACTTCTTGCCATCCTTGGTTTCGAACTGGATGACGCCATTGCCGAATTCCTCGGGGCCGCCCCAGAGGGCAATATCGTGCTCGGCCACATAGGTGTCGGGGCCGGCGACCTCACGGCCATCGGCGACGCGCTGTTCGAGGGTGTAGCGCGACAGGCCGATCTGCTGCACCTCGAGGAACAGCTCGGGGGTCAGGGCCTTTGACACGGTGACCGTCTCACCGTCCGCGGTGACGTAGGTGATCACCTCGGCATCTTCCAGGTTGCCCTGCCATTTGAACTGGGTGTAGTCGCCCCAGTCCTGCACCTCTGTGTTGCGGTCGGCGATGGCGTGCTCGTCGCCCATCGCCGCGACTACCTGGGCCTTCTGCTCGGGCGACTGGTTGAGGGCGTGCAGGTTGAGCAGGAACTTGTACAGCTCGGGGTTGACCGAGCGCTCGACCACCACACCCTGGCCATCGAGCTGGTAACGGATATTGCCGTCCCTGGGCGCTTCTACCCGGGTCTCGTCAATGGGTGGCCACTGCTCGTTGTCGGTTGCCTTGCGGTCTTCCTTGGGCTTGGCGTTGCCTTTGCCCTTGAGACTCAGCTGCATGATGTTGTCGAAGCGCAGACTGTCGGCATCGTTCTGCTGGTTGGGGCCTTTGCTCAGTGGTTTCACGCTCACGGTAGGTTCCTCGCGAAGTGGAAGCGCTTGGCCGAGCCGCGTTGCAGTAAAAGCCGCGTATGCGCCTGTGGCCGGGGCTAACCGATTGTTCCGCTTAGTTGCGTGAAATGCTGTGAAAACTTCTGCTAAGCCGAACAAACGGCAAGCAGCGGCAGTGGTGCCGGTTTTCTGGCCGTGGGAAGTGATGTGGTTACCGAGGCCGGGCGGCGCGCTTGTTATCCGCCGGCGCACGCTCCGCCTGCCAGCGGCGCGCGCAAAAAGAAGCCCCGCCAGCTCTGGGCTGGCGGGGCTGTCGATATCACCTTAGCGGCTTATTGCGCCTTTACATCACGCAGGTAAGGCGCCGGGGCGGCGCCCAGGTTGTTGAGCATGCGCCCGCTGTACCAGTCGATGAAATTGACCACGCCGAACTCGTAGGTTTTCGAGTAGGGGCCGGGCTGGTAGGCGGTGGAGTTGATGCCACGCTGGTTCTCTTCGGCCAGGCGGCGATCCTGGTCATTGGTGGCGTCCCAGACTTCACGCAGGCGCGCCACATCGTAGTCGACCCCTTCGACGGCATCCTTGTGCACCAGCCAGCGGGTGGTGACCATGGTTTCCTGGGCACTGATCGGCCACACGGTGAACACGATCATGTGGTCACCCATGCAGTGGTTCCAGGAATGCGGCAGGTGCAGGATACGCATCGAACCCAGGTCCGGGTTCTGGATGCGACCCATCAGTTTGTTGCAGCCCTGCTTGCCGTCCATGGTCATCGACACGGTGCCCTTGAGCAGCGGCATGCGCACGATGCGGTTGCGCAGGCCGAAGCCGGCATGCAGGTAGGGGATCTTCTCGGCTTCCCACTTGGCCGCTGATTCGGCCACGTGATCCTTGAAGGCCTGGCTAGCGCGCGGGTCGTTGGTGTCGTCCCACTCCAGCAGGGTGTTGAGCAATTCGGGGTGCGAGCCGTTGCAGTGGTAGCACTCGCGGTTGTTCTCCAGCACCAGTTTCCAGTTGGCTTTCTCAAACAGCGTGGTCTGTACCGCCACCTTGGCGTTTTCCATGTCGTACGGTTCCATGTAGTGCGCCAGGGTGGCGAGGAACTCGTCGATGGCCGGTGGGTTCTCGGCCAGGGAAATGAAGATGTAGCCGCCAGCGGTCTTGCAGTTCACCGGCTTGAGGTTGTAATCGGCGAGGTTGAAGTCGGCGCCCATTTCAGTGCCGGCGAACAGCAGGCGGCCGTCCACTTCGTAGGTCCACTGGTGGTACGGGCAGACCAGCTTGGCGACCTTGCCCTTTTCGCTGGTGCACAGGCGCGAGCCGCGATGGCGGCAGACGTTGTGGAAGGCATGCACGACGCCCTCGGCACCGCGGATGACGATGATCGGGTTGTTGCCGATCTGCAGAGTCAGGTAATTGCCCTTGGCGGGGATCTCGCAGGTCATGCCGGCGATCAGCCATTCCTTGTGGAAGATCTCCTGCATGTCGAGCTGGAACACCCGCTCGTCGTTATAGAACGGCTGTGGCAGGGAGAAGGTGCGCTCGCGGTTCTGGAGCATTTCGGCAACGGCGGCGCGGGCCGGATCCAGCGGGTCGCCAAGGCTCAGCGTAGAGGTGACGGTCATCGGAAAACTCCTCATGGCGAGCGCGGGGCGAACGCCGTAAAAGTGGCTATTGCGGTGGTACGCAAGATGGCGCGTCGCTCCCCGGAACGCCTGCCGAATGGCGCTTTGCATAGGGGCTGCGGCTGACGCTCTTATCCTGTTCGGCTTGGGGCGAGTGTGGAGCCGGGCGCGGGGCGAACCTTATCTATGGGCGACATGGCCGAATCATTTCCCGACTGGGTACGCCAGTGTCTACGGGGCAGGTCGCCGTTAGCATGCCGATGTCGCTGGCAGGTAAATGAGCGCCAGGTGTCATGCGCACAATCGCGGCAAAGACAGGGCCGGTGAGCGGCCTGCGTGCGCGAGAGAACCGACATGTCGAACGACTTCCTCTATCCCGTCACTACCCAGACCTGGAGCAATGGCCGCCATGTGGTGCGCTGCGTCAAGGTCATCCAGGAAACATGGGATGTCCGCACCTTCTGCTTCATGGCCGACCAGCCGGTGCTGTTCTTCTTCAAACCAGGGCAGTTCGTCACCCTGGAGCTGGAGATCGAGGGCCAGCCGGTGATGCGTTCCTACACCATCTCCAGTTCGCCATCGGTGCCCTACAGCTTTTCCATCACCATCAAGCGGGTGCCGGGCGGCAAGGTGTCCAACTGGCTGCACGACAATCTGAGCGAAGGCCAGGAGCTGGCGGTGCACGGCCCGGTAGGGCTGTTCAACGCCATTGATTTCCCCGCCGACAAGGTGCTGTTTCTCAGCGGCGGCGTGGGCATCACCCCGGTGATGTCGATGGCTCGCTGGTTCTACGACACCAATGCCAACGTCGACATGGTGTTCGTGCACAGCGCACGCTCGCCAAAGGACATCATCTATCACCGCGAGCTGGAGCACATGGCCGCGCGGATCAATAACTTCAGCCTGCACGTGATCTGCGAGAAGCATGGTCTGGGCGAAGCCTGGTCAGGTTACCGTGGTTATCTCAACCAGCCGATGCTGGAACTGATGGCGCCGGACTACCTGGAGCGGGAGATCTTCTGCTGCGGCCCGACGCCCTACATGAGCGCGGTCAAGCGCCTGCTCGAAGCCAAGGGCTTCGACATGAGCCGTTACCACGAGGAGGCCTTCGGCCCGGTGCCGGCCGACGTGCGCGAGGAGGTCAAGGAGCTGGCCGAGCAGGCCGCCGATGCGCCGGACGTGCCGGCCGCCGACCTCAACCAGGTGGCCTTTACCAGTACCGGCAAGAGCATTCGTGTCGGCCCGGGTGAAACCGTGCACGCCGCGGCGGCCAAGCTTGGTCTGCATATTCCCAAGGCATGCGGCATGGGCATCTGCGGTACCTGCAAGGTGCTCAAGACCGCTGGCGACGTGGACATGGAGCACAACGGCGGGATCACCGACGAAGACGTGGCCGAGGGTTACATCCTGTCCTGCTGCAGCGTGCCGCGTAACGATGTGAGCATCGATTACTGACTGGCACTGGTCAAAATCTGGGCGGTGCCCATCAGGGCCCGCCATGCCTGGGCTATAGCCTTAACCAAACAGCTTATCCACAACGGCGCACACAGTAATTGTGTGCAACCGCTCCTGCTGGCATGGCATCACCGGTGTCGCTTCTGGCTTGCCCCACGCGCTTAAAGCAGCCGGCATATGGCGACGTTTTCTGTTGGTTCGTGCAGAGTTATACAAGCTATCCACAGTTCTATACACAGTTCGGGTGGCTCGTTGCCTCCTATGATCGAACCTTACCGACACAAGCAACTGTACGATTTATGATCGATAGGCTGCAGGCCGCGGATTTAGTAGCATGCAGCGATATAGCGACAGTTTTTGCACAGCTTGATCCACCTGCTTTGGGGAAAGCCTGCGGAGAGTTGTTCAACTGCTCCCCTGATAACCCTCAGTCTATGTTCAGAGCAGAACCCCATTCGGCCCTGATCAATAATTGATCATTGCTTTAAGAGCGCCATGGATACTGGGCTGCAGCGCTAGCCGAACATGTTATGCACAGCTAAACGCACAGCTTCTGTGTGTAGATAACTTGCCACTCAATCGTCATCGATCATTTTTTCATCGCTATGCCAGAGGCCACGGATGGCAAGGGGTATAGGTATATACCTACAGCTTATCCACGTCATCGTCCCCGACTTGTGGGGACGGATTTCCACAGCTATTGATTCGCGCTTAGGGATGGCTGTGGATGGAGCGGCCTTTTCTGTCCTTGATCAAAAAATGATCGCCGTGCTACAGCCCTTTATTCGCGAGCCTGGTAGCGACATATGCACAGCTTGTGAGCGCGCTACTGCACAGTAGTTGTGTGTAAGCTTCCAGGCAACTTGCTGAAATAGAACGTTTTTTGTACGGATGCCTGTAACCCTTGCAGAATCTGGGCTGCAGCCAGATGCAGACAGCTTATGCACAAGCTCGTCCACGTGATCTGGGGATGGGCCAGCCGTTTATCCCCACTCGGCTGATTCGCTGTTGCTAAAGATCAACAGTCGGGAAATATATAGAAGCGCGCGACAGGCGCGATTTCAAGCGGCAGTGGATAGTTATCCACAGACTGATGTAGACAGTGAGGTCAGGGAGCAAGTGCGAGGTCTTACTGCGGCGGGGATCAGGCATGACCTGATCCCCCATTGCCAAGAGTTGCCGCACAGGCTGTTGTCAGGACATTACCTGGCGGATATCCGCTGCCAGCTGACGAACGCGGGCTTCGTCGGTGTCCCAGGAGCACATAAAGCGTGCGCCACCGGCACCGATAAAGGTGTAGAAACGCCAGCCGCGGGCGGTGAGAGCGGCGATGGCCGGCTCGGACATCTGCAGAAACACGCCGTTGGCTTCGACCGGGAACATCAGGCTGACGCCGGGCACGTCTTCCACCAGCTTGGCGAGCAGCTGGGCGCAGTGGTTGGCGTGGTTGGCATAGCGCAGCCAGGCATCGTCCTGCAGGATGCCCACCCAGGGCGCCGACAGGTAGCGCATCTTCGAGGCCAGCTGGCCGGCCTGTTTGCAGCGGTAGTCGAAGTCTTCGGCCAAGTCGCGGTTGAAGAACAGGATTGCCTCGCCAACCGCCATGCCGTTCTTGGTGCCGCCAAAGCACAGCACATCCACGCCAGCCTTCCAGGTCAGCTCGGCCGGAGTGCAGCCGAGAAAGGCGCAGGCGTTGGAGAAGCGCGCGCCGTCCATATGCAGGTTGAGGCCCAGTTCGTCACAGGTCCGGCTGATCGCCTGGATCTCCTCGGGGCGGTAGACGGTGCCGACTTCGGTGGCCTGGGTCAGGGTGACCACCCGCGGCTTGGGGAAGTGGATGTCCTTGCGCTTGAGGGCGATCTCGCGGATCGAGGCGGGCGTCAGCTTGCCCTGCTCGGTGCGCGCGGTCAGCAACTTGGAGCCGTTGGAGAAGAATTCTGGCGCGCCGCATTCGTCGGTCTCGACGTGGGCGGTCTCCGAGCAGATCACGCTGTGGTAACTCTGGCACAGTGCGGAAAGGGCCAGGGAGTTGGCGGCGGTACCGTTGAAGGCGAAGAACACGTCGCAGTCGGTCTCGAACAGGCTGCGAAAATGGTCGGCGGCGCGGGCCGTCCATTCGTCATCGCCATAGGCGCGCTGGTGGCCCTGGTTGGCCTCTGCCATGGCTTCCCAGGCTTCGGGGCAGATGCCCGAGTAGTTGTCACTGGCGAATTGCTGGGCGTTGTCGGGCATTGAGGAATCCTTGTCTGCGTCGCCCCGTGCGGGCGTATGTCGGTACTGTATCCCGGCGCGCCTGTGCGTAGAACTCGCCAGGGCGACATATTGTTCCGTCGCCAAGCCCTCGCCGGGCGGCCCCATTAATTCTGAACTCACGGGCGTCGATGGGCTCACAAAACAGAGAGTTCATTCAAGGACTCACCGATCCCAAGCTACAGGAGCCCACCATGAGCTACCGTCATCTGATCGCCCTTTTTGCACCGCTCGCTTTCGCCCTGCCGGCCGTAGCCGCTCAGCAGTGGTCGCCGGAAGCCAAGTCGACCTTCGTGCAGGAATGCGTGAAGGGCGCTCAGTCCGGCCACTCGCAGGAAAAGCTGACCGCCTTCTGTGATTGCGCGGCGACCAAGGTCAGCCAGGAATTCAGCGAAGCGGAAATGGCCGAGATGAGCAAGCAGGTGCCGCCGGATGCCGCTCTGCAGAAGCGCCTGGTAACCGCCTCGAGCAGCTGTAACGCAAAGCTGCAGTAAGCACCTGGAGGGCGGCGCAGTTCGGCGCCGCCCTTTTCATTTGCGCCATCGCGCTGGCAGCCTCTACCGTGATGCCTCATCCGTCAGCCTGATGCGCGTGTATGCCATCCTCATCTCCCCAGCAGCCCCTCATCCGCAGCCGTGACGCGGCCCTCGATCTGATCAAATGGCTGGCGCTGCTGACCATGCTGATCGATCACCTGCGCCATGCCTGGCCGTCGCTGTACTTTCTTTATGTGCCTGGGCGCCTGGCCTTTCCATTGTTCTGCCTGGCCATTGCCGCCAATGTCGCGCGGCCCCGGATGGGGGACGCCAGCGGCTTGTCGGCGCGCTACCTGGGCTGGCTGCTGCTGTTCGCGCTGATCTCCGAATGGCCGTACCGGCTGCTGGTGCCGACTGCCGAATCGCTCAACGTGATGCCGACCCTGATGCTCGGGCTGCTGATCGCCAACGCCGTGCAGCGAACTGACATCCAGGCGCGCTGGTTGGGCGCCGGCGCGCTGGCGACTGCGGTGCTGGCCCATGAGTGGCTGATGTTCGGCGCCTTCGGGGCGCTGCTGCCAGCGGCCTTCCTGCTGGCGCTGCGTGGCTCCCGTGCGCTCTGGCTGCTGCCGATGGTCTGCTGCTTGGCGGCCAACTACTGGGCGCCGTTCTATGCCGATGCCGCCCGGGGCGATCCCTTTGCCTGGAGCGTGCTTGGCATCTGTCTGTTTGCGCCATTGCTGGGCCTGCTGCTGTTGCGCCTGCGGCCGCCCTTTGCGGTGCCGCCGGTCAGGCGCTGGGCCTATCTGTTCTACCCCGCGCACTTTCTCGTGCTGGTGGCACTGCGCAGCCTCTGAGCGACGCCCGGGGCATGCACAATTGCGACGCTTGCGCATGTCGCAAACGCAATCTCCCGTGGCGTACATAGGCATCTGGTTCTCAAGGGCGAGTCATACCATCGCTGCAACAAGACTCATATCGAGCAACCGAGCCAGATGCGGCGCTGCAAGGCGCCTCGGGGAGAAACGTGATGTTCAGCAAGCAAGATCAGATTCAAGGCTACGATGACGCCCTGCTCAGTGCCATGCAGGCCGAGGAGCGTCGTCAGGAACATCACATCGAGCTGATTGCCTCGGAAAACTACACCAGCAAGCGGGTGATGGAAGCCCAGGGTAGCGGCCTGACTAACAAGTACGCCGAAGGCTATCCGGGCAAGCGCTACTACGGTGGCTGCGAGCATGTGGACAAGGTCGAGGCGCTGGCCATCGAGCGCGCCAAGCAGCTGTTCGGCGCCGACTACGCCAACGTGCAGCCGCACTCCGGCTCTTCCGCCAACTCCGCCGTGTACCTGGCGCTGCTGCAGCCCGGCGACACCATTCTGGGCATGAGCCTGGCCCACGGCGGCCACCTGACCCACGGCGCCAAGGTGTCGTCCTCGGGCAAGCTGTACAACGCCGTGCAGTACGGCATCGATACCGATACCGGGCTGATCGACTATGACGAAGTCGAGCGCCTGGCCGTCGAGCACAAGCCGAAGATGATCGTCGCCGGCTTCTCGGCCTACTCCAAGACGCTGGATTTCCCGCGTTTCCGCGCCATTGCCGACAAGGTCGGAGCCTTGCTCTTCGTCGACATGGCCCACGTGGCGGGGCTGGTTGCTGCAGGCCTGTACCCGAACCCGATTCCGCTGGCCGACGTGGTCACCACCACCACCCACAAGACCCTGCGTGGCCCACGTGGCGGGCTGATCCTCGCCAAGGCCAACGAAGAGATCGAGAAGAAGCTCAATGCCGCGGTGTTCCCTGGCGCCCAGGGCGGCCCGCTGATGCACGTGATCGCCGCCAAGGCGGTGTGCTTCAAGGAGGCGCTGGAGCCGTCGTTCAAGGAGTACCAGGCCCAGGTGATCAAGAACGCCCAGGCCATGGCCGCGGTGTTCATCGAGCGCGGCTTCGATGTGGTGTCCGGCGGCACCGACAACCACCTGTTCCTGCTCTCGCTGATCAAGCAGGGCATCACCGGCAAGGACGCCGACGCCGCCCTCGGCCGCGCCGGTATCACCGTCAACAAGAACGCCGTGCCCAACGACCCGCAGTCGCCATTCGTGACCTCAGGCCTGCGCATCGGTACCCCAGCGGTCACCACCCGCGGCTTCAAGGAAGCCCAGTGCCGTGAGCTGGCGGGCTGGATCGCCGACATCCTCGAGCACCTCGGCGACGCCGATGTCGAGGCCCAGGTCGCTGGTCTGGCGGCCGGTCTGTGCGCCGATTACCCGGTTTACCGCTGAGACACAGTCGTTACGTAGGGCGTCAGCTCTAGCCGCAGGATGGGTGAAAACCCATCAGTGATTGATGGGTTGTGCCTACGCGGTGCGACCCATCCTGCGGTCAGGGGTACCTCTACAGGCAAGCAGAATTCAGGAGTTCCCCATGCAGCGCTATTCCGGCTTTGGCCTGTTCAAGCATTCTTTCAGCCACCATGAAAACTGGCAGCGCATGTGGCGCAACCCGACGCCCAAGCCGGTTTATGACGTGGTCATCGTCGGCGGTGGCGGCCACGGCCTTGCCACCGCCTATTACCTGGCCAAGGAATTCGGTGTGAAGAACGTCGCCGTGGTGGAGAAGGGCTGGCTGGGTGGTGGCAACACCGCACGCAACACCACCATCGTGCGTTCCAACTACCTGTGGGACGAATCAGCGCACCTCTACGAGCACGCGATGAAGCTCTGGGAAGGCCTGTCCCAGGACCTCAACTACAACGTCATGTTCTCCCAGCGCGGCGTGTTCAACCTTGGCCACACCCTGCAGGACATGCGCGACATCGAGCGCCGCGTCAGCGCCAACCGCCTCAACGGTATCGACGGCGAGGTGGTGGACGCCAAGCAGGTGGCGGAGATGATCCCCTACCTGGATTGCTCGAAGAACACCCGTTACCCGATCCTCGGTGCCTCGCTGCAGCGCCGTGGTGGGGTGGCCCGCCACGATGCCGTTGCCTGGGGCTTCGCCCGTGCCGCCGATGCCCTGGGCGTCGACCTGATCCAGCAGACCGAAGTCATCGGCTTCCGCAAGCAGGACGGTGCGGTGATCGGCGTGGAAACCAACAAGGGCTTCATCGGCGCCAAGCGCGTTGGCGTGGTCGCCGCCGGCAACTCCGGGCACCTGGCCAAGCTCGCCGGCTTCCGCCTGCCGCTGGAATCGCACCCGCTGCAGGCACTGGTTTCCGAGCCGATCAAACCCATTATCGACACGGTGATCATGTCCAACGCCGTGCACGGCTACATCAGCCAGTCGGACAAGGGCGACCTTGTCATCGGCGCCGGCATCGACGGCTACAACGGCTACGGCCAGCGCGGCTCCTACCCGACCATCGAACACACCCTGCAGGCCATCGTCGAGATGTTCCCGGTGCTCTCGCGGGTGCGCATGAACCGCCAGTGGGGCGGCATCGTCGACACCACGCCGGATGCCTGCCCGATCATCGCCAAGACGCCGGTGAAGAACCTGTTCTTCAACTGCGGCTGGGGCACCGGTGGCTTCAAGGCCACGCCGGGCTCGGGCAACGTGTTCGCGGCCAGCCTGGCCAAGGGCGAGATGCATCCGCTGGCCAAGGCCTTCTCCATCGAGCGCTTCCACAACGGTGCGCTGATCGACGAGCACGGCGCTGCCGGTGTGGCGCACTGATTTTGGCGCCCTCTCTCGCTGAGAGGGGGACGATGGTTTTCTGGAGGTACCGAGCATGTTGCACATCTTCTGCCCTCACTGTGGCGAACTGCGTTCCGAAGAAGAATTCCACCCCGCCGGCCAGGCGCACATCGCCCGCCCGCTGGACCCCAACGCCTGCACCGACGCGGAGTGGGGCGAGTACCTGTTCTTCCGCGACAACCCGCGCGGTATCCACCACGAGCTGTGGATCCACGCGGCGGGCTGCCGTCAGTATTTCAACGTCACCCGTCACACGGTGAGCTACGAGATTCTCGAAACCTACAAGATCGGCGAGCGCCCCAGCGTCACTGAAGCTTCGCTCGCCGTGAAAAAGGCCGCTGACCAAGGAGTAACGGCATGAGCCAGGTCAATCGTCTTTCCCAGGGTGGCCGCATCGACCGCAGCCAGCCGCTGACCTTCAGCTTCAACGGCCAGACCTACCAGGGTTATGCCGGCGATACCCTGGCCGCCGCGCTGTTGGCCAACGGCGTCGACGTGGTCGGCCGCAGCTTCAAGTACTCGCGCCCGCGCGGCATCGTCGCCGCCGGCGCCGAAGAGCCCAATGCGGTGCTGCAGATCGGCAGCACCGAAGCGGCGCAGATTCCCAACGTGCGTGCCACCCAGCAGGCGCTGTACGCCAACCTGAGCGCCACCAGCACCAACGGCTGGCCGAGCGTCAACACCGACCTGATGGGCATTCTCGGCAAGGTCGGCGGTGGCATGATGCCGCCCGGTTTCTATTACAAGACCTTCATGTACCCGCAGAACCTGTGGCTGACCTACGAGAAGTACATTCGCAAGGCCGCAGGCCTCGGTCGCGCACCGAAGGAAAATGACCCGGACATCTACGACTACCTGAACCAGCACTGTGACGTGCTGGTGGTCGGCGCCGGTCCTGCCGGCCTGGCTGCGGCCCTGGCCGCTGGGCGCAGCGGCGCACGGGTGATCCTCGCCGACGAGCAGGAAGAGCTCGGTGGCAGCCTGCTCTCCACCCGCGAGATGCTCGACGACAAGCCAGCCGCCGAGTGGGCCGCCACGGCCATTGCCGAGTTGCAGGCCATGCCGGAAGTGACCCTGCTGCCGCGCGCCACGGTCAACGGTTACCACGACCACAACTTCCTCACCATCCACCAGCGCCTCACCGATCACCTGGGTGAAGTCGCGCCCATGGGCCAGCCGCGTCAGCGCCTGCACCGCGTGCGGGCCGGCCGGGTGGTGCTGGCCACCGGCGCCCACGAGCGGCCGCTGGTGTACGCCAACAACGACGTGCCCGGCAACATGCTGGCCGATGCCGTGTCGACCTACGTGCGCCGCTACGGCGTGGCGCCCGGGCAGAAGCTGGTGCTGTCGACCAACAACGATTATGCCTACCGCGTGGTGCTCGACTGGCTCGACGCCGGTCGCCAGGTGGTGGCGGTGGCCGACGCGCGCAGCAACCCGCGTGGCAGCTGGGTCGAGGAAGCGCGTCGGCGTGGCGTGCGTGTGCTCACCGGCAGCGCCGTGGTCGAAGCGCGGGGCAGCAAGCGCGTCACCGGTGCGCGCATCTGCGCCATCGACGCCGCCAGGCACAAGGTCACCAGTCCGGGCGAGACCCTCGACTGCGACCTGATCGTCAGCTCCGGCGGCTACAGCCCGGTGGTGCACCTGGCGTCGCACCTGGGCGGTCGTCCCGTCTGGCGTGAAGACATCCTCGCCTTCGTGCCGGGTGAGGGCTTCCAGAAGCGTCATTGTGCCGGTGCCGTGAACGGCGTGTTCGGCATGGGCGACAGCCTCGCCGATGGTTTCGAAGCCGGTGCCAAGGCGGCCGCCGAAGCGGGCTTCCAGCCGGTGACCGGCACCCTGCCAAAGGCCGAGAAGCGCATCGAGGAAGCCACCATCGCGCTTTTCCAGGTGCCCCACGACAAGAACACCGCCCGGGCGCCGAAGCAATTCGTCGACCAACAGAACGATGTCACCGCCGCCGGCATCGAGCTGGCCACCCGCGAGGGCTTCGAGTCGGTCGAGCACGTCAAGCGTTACACCGCGCTGGGCTTCGGCACCGACCAGGGCAAGCTGGGTAACATCAATGGCCTGGCCATCGCCGCCCGTTCGCTGGGGATCAGCATCAGTGAGATGGGCACCACCATGTTCCGCCCGAACTACACCCCGGTGACCTTCGGCAGCATCGCCGGCCGTCACTGCGGCGAGCTGTTCGAGCCCAAGCGCTATACCGCGCTGCACAAATGGCACCTGCAGCAGGGCGCCGAGTTCGAGGACGTTGGCCAGTGGAAACGTCCCTGGTACTTCCCGCAAAACGGTGAGGATCTGCACGCCGCCGTGGCCCGCGAATGCAAGGCCGTGCGTAACGCAGTGGGTCTTCTCGACGCCTCGACCCTGGGCAAGATCGACATCCAGGGCCCCGATGCCCGCGAGTTCCTCAACCGCGTGTACACCAACGCCTGGACCAAGCTGGACGTGGGCAAGGCCCGCTATGGCCTGATGTGCAAGGAAGACGGCATGGTCTTCGACGACGGCGTGACCGCCTGTCTGGCCGACAACCACTTCGTCATGACCACCACCACCGGTGGCGCCGGGCGCGTGCTGGAGTGGCTGGAGATCTATCACCAGACCGAGTGGCCGGAGCTGAAGGTGTACTTCACTTCGGTTACCGACCACTGGGCGACCATGACCCTGTCCGGCCCCAACAGCCGCAAGCTGCTGGCCGAGGTCACCGACATCGACCTGGACAAGGACGCCTTCCCGTTCATGACCTGGAAGGAAGGCAAGGTCGGCGGCGTACCGGCGCGGGTGTTCCGCATCTCCTTCACCGGTGAGCTTTCCTACGAAGTCAACGTGCAGGCCGACTACGCCATGGGCGTGCTCGAGCAGATCGTCGAAGCCGGCAAGAAGCATGGCCTGACCCCTTACGGTACCGAGACCATGCACGTGCTGCGCGCCGAGAAGGGCTTCATCATCGTCGGCCAGGACACCGATGGTTCGGTCACCCCGGACGACCTGGGCATGGGCTGGTGCGTCGGTCGTAACAAACCGTTCTCCTGGATCGGCTGGCGCGGCATGAACCGCGAGGACTGCCTCAAGGAAAACCGCAAGCAGCTGATCGGCCTCAAGCCGGTGGACCCGAACAAGGTGCTGCCCGAAGGTGCACAGCTGGTGTTCGATCCCAAGCAGCCGATTCCGATGACCATGGTTGGCCATGTCACCTCCAGCTACATGAGCGCCGCGATGGGTCACTCCTTCGCCATGGCACTGGTCAGGGGCGGCCTCAAGCGCATTGGGGAGCGCGTGTACGCGCCGCTGGTGGATGGCAGCGTGATCGAAGCCGAAATCGTCAGCCCCGTGTTCTATGACCCGAAAGGGGACCGCCAGAATGTCTAACGTCAATGTCTACAAGCAACGCCCTGACGATATCGCCGGGCAATCGCCGCTGCACCATGCCGGCCTGCACGAGTTGGCCGGCAAGGGCCGCCAGGGCGCCGGGGTGACGCTGCGCGAGAAGAAGCTGCTCGGTCACCTGGTGCTGCGCGGCGATGCCGACGACGCCAACTTCGCCGGCGGCGTGCACAAGGCCCTGGGCCTGGAGCTGCCGGGCGCCCTGATGCTGGTGGCCAATGGCGACACCTCGCTGCAGTGGCTGGGCCCAGACGAATGGCTGCTGATCGTACCCGGCGGCAGCGAGCTGGAGGTCGAGCGCACGCTGCGTGAGGCCCTGGATGGCCAGCACATCTCGGTGGTCAACGTCAGCGGCGGGCAGACCCTGCTGGAACTGCGTGGGCCGAAGGTACGTGAGCTGCTGATGAAGTCCAGCAGCTACGACGTGCACCCGAACAACTTCCCGGTGGGCAAGGCCGTGGGCACGGTGTTCGCCAAGTCCCAGCTGGTGATTCGCCATACCGGCGAGGACACCTGGGAACTGCTGATCCGCCGCAGCTTCTCCGACTACTTCTGGCTGTGGCTGCAGGATGCCAGCGCGGAATACGGGCTGGCCGTGGAGGCCTAGGCCTGGTTGCTGTAATCCATTGTGGGAGCGGGCCATGCCCGCGAAAAATCGCTGGCATGGACTAGGCGTCCCCGCCCGTTCCCACAGAATAAATGCTGACCGTCACTGCTGCTTTAGCTTCACCACTCCCCAAGGCTGCGTATGGATGCAGCCAATTATGCTCCCCGTCGTGCACTGCCGGTCGGCGCATGGGAGCGATCTGCACAAGGAATCGCTTTCATGAGCCGCACCCCCGACACCTGGATTCTTACCGCCCACTGCCCGAGCCTGCTGGGTACCGTGGACGTGGTGACCCGCTACCTGTTCGAGCAGGGCTGCTACGTCACCGAGCACCACAGCTTCGATGACCGCCTGGCCAGTCGCTTCTTCATCCGCGTGGAGTTCCGCACCCAGGCGGATTTCGACGAGGCGGCGTTTCTTGCCGGCCTCGACGAGCGCACCGCGCCGTTCGACATGCGCACCGAGCTGACCGCGCCGGGCTACCGCGCCAAGGTGGTGATCATGGTCTCCAAGGCTGACCACTGCCTCAACGACCTGCTCTACCGCCAACGCACCGGCCAGTTGCCGATGGACATCACCGCCATCGTCTCCAACCACCCGGATCTCAAGCCCCTGGCCGACTGGCACGGCATCCCGTACCACCACTTTCCCCTCGACCCCAACGACAAGCCTGCCCAGGAGCGCCGGGTCATGCAGGTGGTCGAGGACACCGGCGCCGAGCTGGTGGTGCTCGCCCGCTACATGCAGGTGCTGTCCGCCGAGCTGTGTCGCAAGCTCGACGGCCGTGCGATCAACATCCACCACTCGCTGCTGCCCGGTTTCAAGGGCGCCAAGCCTTACCACCAGGCGTACCAGAAGGGCGTGAAGCTGGTCGGCGCCACCGCCCACTTCATCAACAACGACCTGGACGAAGGCCCGATCATCACCCAAGGGGTGGAAAGCGTCGATCATGCGCACTATCCCGAGGATCTGGTGGCCAAAGGCCGCGATATCGAGTGCCTGACCCTGGCCCGTGCGGTCGGCTACTTCCTCGAGCGCCGGGTGTTCCTCAACGCCAACCGCACCGTAGTCCTCTAACCAGAGACGTGCCGCACAGAGAACGGCGGCTGTCGGTTTTGTATCCGCGGGCGCGACATCCGCTGGTTAGTCTGGCTAGACCCATTCGTGCTGCCAGTATCGTCAGCGCGAGCACTCGGTAGCCGTCCTGCCCTCACCGGCGGGTGCCGAGACAGGCGCTTCAATACTCCATTGCAAGACCTACGCGCCTTGCATCCACAAGAAGAAAGGAGATTCATATGTCTGGTAATCGCGGTGTCGTCTATCTCGGCGCAGGCAAGGTCGAAGTCCAGAAGATCGACTATCCGAAGATGCAGGATCCGCGCGGTCGCAAGATCGAGCACGGGGTCATTCTCAAGGTCGTCTCCACCAATATCTGCGGCTCCGACCAGCACATGGTGCGTGGCCGTACCACCGCCCAGGTCGGCCTGGTGCTCGGTCACGAGATCACCGGCGAGGTGATCGAGAAGGGCAGCGATGTCGAGAACCTGAAAATCGGCGATCTGGTTTCGGTACCCTTCAACGTCGCCTGCGGCCGTTGCCGCTCCTGCAAGGAACAGCACACCGGCGTGTGCCTGACCGTCAACCCGGCGCGTGCCGGCGGTGCCTACGGTTACGTGGACATGGGCGACTGGACCGGCGGCCAGGCCGAATACGTGCTGGTGCCCTATGCCGACTTCAACCTGCTCAAGCTGCCGGATCGCGACAAGGCCATGGAGAAAATCCGTGACCTGACCTGCCTCTCCGACATCCTGCCGACCGGCTACCACGGTGCCGTCACCGCAGGTGTTGGCCCGGGCAGCAGCGTTTATATCGCCGGTGCCGGCCCGGTTGGCCTGGCCGCAGCTGCCTCGGCGCGCCTGCTGGGCGCCGCAGTGGTGATCGTCGGTGACGTCAACCCGGTACGCCTGGCCCACGCCAAGGCCCAAGGCTTCGAGATCGCCGACCTGTCCAAGGACACGCCGCTGCACGAACAGATCGCTGAACTGCTCGGTGAGCCGGAAGTGGATTGCGCGGTCGATGCAGTAGGCTTCGAGGCCCGCGGCCACGGTCACTCCGGTGCTCAGCACGAAGCACCGGCCACGGTGCTCAACTCGCTGATGGGTGTGGTACGGGTTGCTGGCAAGATCGGTATCCCCGGCCTCTACGTCACCGAAGACCCAGGCGCTGTGGACGCGGCGGCGAAGATCGGCAGCCTGAGCATCCGCTTCGGCCTTGGCTGGGCCAAGTCGCACAGCTTCCACACCGGCCAGACTCCGGTAATGAAGTACAACCGCGCGCTGATGCAGGCCATCATGTGGGATCGCATCAACATCGCCGAAGTGGTCGGCGTGCAGGTCATCAGCCTGGACGACGCACCCCGTGGCTACGGCGAGTTCGATGCCGGCGTACCGAAGAAATTCGTCATCGACCCGCACAAGACCTTCAGCGCTGCCTGAGGCTGCACAGGCGGGGCCCGTCAAGGGCCTCGCTTCTGCCTGACACACTTTGACATGACTGGTCACGGCGTTAGACTGGGTGCCCTTTTTCGGGGCGCTTGCTGCGTCTCATTGCCTGCAAGGATCGTTCATGGCTGCTCTATCGCGTTTCCTCCTCATTGCCCTCAGCGCTGTACTGCTCGCGGCGTGTTCGTCCAGTGACTCACCCGAAGCGGTGGCGAAATCCTTTATCGAGGCGTCGTTTTCCAACGATGCGGACGGCATGTACAAACTGATTGCCGTGCCTGCCGACGCCGAGGAGGGTGCCGAGGAGATGGTTCGCGGCAAGTTGAAAATGGCCGTGACCAAGCGCTCCGAACAGGCGGCCAAGCTGGGCGGCGTCGCCGAGGTAAAGGCTGACGAAGCCATCTACAACGATGACAAGAGCCAGGCTACCAGCAAGGTCACGATCACCTTCAAGAAAGCCGATGTGCCGGCCCAGACCGAGTCGGTTCGGCTGACCAAGGTCGACGACCAGTGGAAGGTTCGTATCTGAGCCATCGTTCCCGGTATCTGCTGGCGCTTTCGATTCTCCTGGCAGGGCTCATGCTGCTCTGCTGGTTGCCCAAGGCCCAACCCATGCCTAGCGGGCCTGACCTGAGCCAACTGCCAGCACTGCAGACAGGCGACTGGCTGTTTCGTCTCGGCCATTCGGCAGACAGCCGTCTGGTGCAGCAAATGGGCGGTGGCGACTATTCGCATATCGGCATGGTGGTGGCCACCGAGCCGCGGGTGCTGGTGGTGCATGCCACCACCGATGACGACCCGCAGCGCTTGAACCAGGTGCTGATCAGCACGCTCGAGGACTTTCTGCAGCCCGCATTGGCGCGTCACTTCGCGATCGCCCGTCCCGAGTTTCTGAACCCACACCAGAAGCAGGCGGCCGCCCAGGTGGTGGTCGATGCGGTGGGGGCGCCATTCGTGTTGGAAGTACGTAGCCAGCCTCACCGCTATTGCACGACCCTGCTCGCCGAGGCCATCAAGTCTCAGGATCCCGACTTCGAGCCCGTCTGGACGCGACTCGACAACCCCTTTTATCGCGGGGACTTGCTGTTCCCCCGGGCCTTTGCCGACTATCCTGGGATCGCGTGGCTCTACCGTTTCTGATGGCTTATGCGGCCTTGACGTGAGGCCTGGCAGAACCTTGGATCATTGTTGACAGCACCCGGGCCGCGCGGCTGGCTCAACCACTGCAGGAGCAACGTATGAGCTTTGACCGACGGATTTCCCTGATCACCCTCGGCGTCGCCGATGTACAGGCCAGTGCCGCCTTCTACGAACGGCTGGGCTGGAGGCGTTCCTCCGCGTCCCAGGAGCAGATCGTCTTCATCAAGCTCAAGGGCCTCGCCCTGGGCTTGTTCTCGCGCGACGAGCTGGCCAGGGACGCCAACCTGCCCGAAGCGGGTCCGGCAGGCTTCGCCGGCATTACCCTGGCGCACAACCTGGATAGCCCCGAGGCCGTCGACGCCGCCATGGCGCTCGCTGTCGCCTCGGGCGCGCGGCAGGTCAAGGCGCCTGGAAAAGTGTTCTGGGGTGGTTACTCGGGCTACTTCGCCGACCCCGATGGCCATCTCTGGGAGCTGGCGCACAACCCCTTTGCGCCACTCGATGAGGCCGGCCATATGATCCTGCCGGATTGATCGATCTGCCCCGGCTAGCAGACCGTTGAAAAACGTCAGCGAGGCCGCCGGAACGAGGCCGATGGCGGCCGCGCAAAAACAGCCGAAACGTAGCGCAGCGCGGTAACAGCCGAAGGCTGGCCCGTAGGGCGAACGCAGTGAGTCAAAAGCGGAGTGTACGAGTTGTACATGAGCATTTCGACTGGGCTCGCACGCGAGGCTGTTTTTAACGATGTGCCGGCAGCGTAGGTAGTTTTTTCAACGGCCTGTTAGAGCAGGTTCAGCCCTCTGCTTCCTGCTTGAGCCTGGCGATCAATGCATCCTTCTCTTCCCACAGCCCACTGACCCACTCCTGCACGTGCAGGCGAAAGTCCGGGTCGTTCTGGTAGTCGCCTTGCCACAGCGCTGGCTCCAGCGCGCGGGTGCGGATATCCATGATGACCTTCGGCACCTGGCCGCTGGCCAGCTTCCAGAAGCCGGGCGGGGTGCCTTCCGGGTAGACGAGGGTGACGTCGAGAATGGCGTCGAGCTGTTCACCCAGGGCCGCCAGCACGAAGGCCACACCGCCGGCCTTGGGCTTGAGCAGATAGCGGTACGGCGAGCCCTGCTGTGCCCGTTTGGCCGGGGTGAAGCGGGTGCCTTCCAGGTAGTTGACCACCGTGACCGGCAGATCCCGGAATTTCTCGCAGGCGCGGCGGGTTATTTCCAGGTCCTGGCCCTTGAGGTGCGGATACTTCTCCAGCTTGGCCTTGCTGTAGCGCTTCATAAAGGGGTAGTCCAGCGCCCAGAACGCCAGGCCGAGAAACGGCATCCAGATCAGTTGCTGTTTGAGAAAGAACTTGAAGTAGGGCGTCTTGCGGTTGAAGGCCTGCACCAGCGCGGGAATATCGACCCAGGATTGGTGGTTGCTGATGATCAGGTAGGAGGTGTCCTGGCGCAGCTCGGCGTTGCCGCGGATATCCCACTGGGTCGGCGTGAGCGCGGCGAAGATACGCTTGCAGTTCTCCGCCCAGGCCTCGGCGATATTCATCACCTGGCGCGAACAGGCTGCCTTCAGCGCCTTGACGGGCAACACCAGCCTGCCGATGGCGATCAGCATCATCGGCCCGATCAGGATCAAGGTGTTGAGCAGCAGCAGGAGGATAACGGTGATGCCGGTGAGCAGACGGCGCATGACAGCTCCTTGTGGGCACGAGGTGTTCATCATAGGCATACCGCAGGCTGGCGCCAAATCGATGGGCTGAGCAAGGTGCTACCCGATGTCGTTGAAGCGGACGATGATCTGCTTTTGTGGGAGCGCGCCATGCGCGCGAATCGCGGGCATGGACTAGGCGTCCCCGCCCGCTCCCACAGATATTGCAACCAAGACGGCTACTGCTACCGAGCCGCCCTTGAGCTGCCGCTCAGAACAACCGGGCAAGCAGCGCTGTCACCGCCGTTTCCACCCGCAGAATGCGTTCGCCCAGCTGCACCGGCTGCAGGCCGGCTTCGGTGAGCTTGTCGACTTCGTAGGGAATCCAGCCGCCTTCCGGGCCGATGGCCAGGGTTACCGGCTGTTCGACGGCGCGCGGGCAGGCGGGATAATCGCCGGGGTGGCCGGTCAGGCCGAGGGTACCGGCGGCCAGCTGCGGCAGGCGATCCTCGACAAAGGGTTTGAAGCGCTTCTCGATGATTACCTCGGGCAGCAGCGTATCGCGGGCCTGCTCCAGGCCGAGGATCAGTTGCTCGCGAATCGCCGCGGGCTCGAGAAAGGGCGTCTGCCAGAAGCTTTTTTCCACCCGGTAGCTGTTGAGCAGGATCAGCCGCGGCACGCCCATGGCGCTGACGCTCTGCAGCACGCGCTTGAGCATCTTCGGGCGCGGCAGGGCCAGCAGCAGGGTGATCGGCAGCTTGGCGGGCGGCGGCTGATCGAAGGCCACCTGCAGTTCGGCGCTTTTGGTGTCGAGCTGCAACAGCTGGCCGCGGCCCATCTGCCCGCCGAGGCGACCGACACGCAGGGTGTCGCCGTTCTCGGCGCGGTGCACTTCATTGAGATGAATGAGGCGGCGACCGCTCAGGCGTACGCGGTCGGCGGCGACGAAGTCACCGTCCTCGAGCAGCAGCAGGTTCATGGCTGGACGCTGGGCGGCTGGTCGGTCGGTGCGTTTTCGTCTTCTTCATCCGGCTGGCCGCGGCGCGTGCGGATCAGGCTGCCGGCCAGGATGCCCAGCTCGAACAGCAACCACATCGGCACCGCCAGCAGGGTCTGGGAAAAAATATCCGGCGGGGTGAGGATCATGCCGACCACGAAGCAGCCGATGATCACGTACGGGCGGATCTTGCGCAGGTATTCGACGTCGACGATGCCGATCCAGATCAGCAGTACCACGGCCACCGGAATCTCGAACGCTACGCCAAAGGCGAAGAACAGCGTCATCACGAAGTCGAGGTAGCTGGCGATGTCGGTCATCATCGACACGCCTTCGGGCGTCACGCTGGCGAAGAAGTGGAAGATGATCGGGAACACCAGAAAGTAGGCGAAGGCCATGCCGGCGTAGAACAGGATGATGCTGGAGATCAGCAGCGGAATGGCGATGCGCTTCTCGTGCTTGTACAGCCCCGGCGCGATAAAGCCCCAGACCTGGTGCAGGATCACCGGCATGGCCAGGAACACCGCGACGATCATGGTCAGCTTGAAGGGCGTAAGGAACGGCGAGGCCACATCGGTGGCGATCATCGTCGCGCCTTCCGGCAGGTACTGGCGCAGCGGCGCCGATACCAGGGTGTAGATCTTCTGGGCGAAGTAGAACAGGCCGGCGAAGATCAGGAAGATCGCCGCCACACAGCGCAACAGGCGCGTGCGTAACTCGGCAAGGTGCGAGACCAGCGGCATTTCCTGGTCGTTGTCGGGCAGTCGACTCATGGTTGCGGCGTCTTGTTCTGGCTGGCGACGGGCGCCGGGGCGGGCGGGGTAGCCGGCGCTGGGGCAGGCTCCACCGGCGCTTGTGCAACGGGCTCGGCAGCACTGGGCGATTGCATGGCGGGCGGCGGCACGCTGGCCTGGGGCGCCGGCGGCAGAATGTCGTTCTTCACCGCCTGCATCTCGCGCTCCAGTTCGAGGATACGTTCGTTATGCAGTTGCCGGCGGATTTCGTCGGCGCCGATCTCGCGCTCGACCTCTTCCTTGATCGAATTGAAGCTGCGCTTGATGCGCCCGATCCACAGCCCCGCCGTGCGCGCTGCGCCTGGCAGACGCTCGGGGCCGAGCACCAGCAGGGCAATCAGCCCGACCAGCAGCAGCTCGCTGAAACTGATACCGAACATGCTTTGCCTCAGTCTTTGCGCAGCGGTTCTTCGACTTTGCTGGCCTGGCCTTCAACGGTGTGCGGCTGGTTCAGCGGCGCCTGCTGCTGGTAGGGCTGTTGTGGTTGTTGCGGCTGTTGCGCGTGCGGCTCGGCCGGCTTGCCGTCTTCCTCGTTCATCGCCTTGCGGAAACCCTTGATGGTTTCGCCGAGGTCGGAGCCGAGGTTCTTGAGCTTCTTGGTGCCGAACACCAGCACCACGACGATCAGAATGACGACCCAGTGTTTCCAGTCGAAAATGCCCATGTTTCGTAGTCCTCGTCAGCGTCTTTATTGAGTGTCGCCATCGTTGCGCGCGGCTTTTTCCGCGTGCCCCGACAGGCCGAAACGGCGATCCAGTTCATCGAGCACCGCCTGCGGGTGCTGATCCAGCGCGGCCAGCATGACCAGGCTGTGGAACCACAGATCGGCGGTTTCGTAGATCAGGTCGCTGCAGTCGCCACTGGCGGCAGCATCCTTGGCGGCGAGAATGGTTTCCACCGATTCTTCGCCGACCTTCTCCAGAATCTTGTTCAGGCCCTTGTGGTACAGGCTGGCCACGTACGAGCTGTCCGGTGCCGCGCCCTTTCGCGACTCCAGCACCTCGGCCAGGCGCTTGAGGGTATCAGTCATGGCGGTGCTCCGGCGAATAGATGGTGTGCGGATCTTTCAGCACCGCATCGACGGTTTTCCAGGCACCGTTCTCGAACACGCGGTAGAAGCAGCTTTCGCGACCGGTGTGGCAGGCGATGCCGCCCAGCTGCTCGACCATCAGCACGATGACATCGGCGTCGCAGTCCAGGCGCAATTCATGCAGCTTCTGTACGTGACCGGACTCCTCGCCCTTGCGCCACAGCTTGCCACGCGAACGTGACCAATAGATGGCGCGCCCCTCGCGGGCGGTCAGCGCCAATGCTTCACGGTTCATCCAGGCCATCATCAGAATGCGCCCGGTCTGGTGATCCTGGGCGATTGCCGGCACCAGGCCGTTATCGTCCCACTTGATTGCATCTAGCCAGTCGTTCATTGCATTTCCATCTCTATATCGACGCCAAGTGTGCCAGCCGAGGCGTGGGCTGGCTATCGACGCAGGATCAGGTACAGACCGCTGGCGCTCATCAGCCAGGCCGGCCAGGCGGTGGCGGGCTCGCTCAGGTTGCCCAGGCCAAGGGCCGTCACCACGCCGCCGCCGATCAGCGCTGCGCCGATCAGTCGCACCGTCCAGCCGTCGCGCTCGCGCCACGGCGGGGGTGGGTCGTTGGCGTGGGGCTGGGCCATGCGCTCGAGCAGGCTGCGGGTCATGTTGGCCAGGTGCGGCAATTGCTCGACCTGGCTTTGCAGGTTGTGCAGCACGTTGCGCGGGCTGACGCGCTCGCGCATCCAGCGCTCCAGGAATGGCTGGGCGGTGGTCCACAGGTCCAGGTCGGGGTACAGCTGGCGACCCAGGCCCTCGATGTTCAGCAGGGTTTTCTGCAAGAGCACCAGCTGCGGCTGGATTTCCATGTTGAAGCGCCGCGCGGTCTGGAACAGGCGCATCAGCAAGAGGCCGAAAGAGATGTCCTTGAGCGGCCGTTCGAAGATCGGCTCGCAGACGGTGCGGATCGCCGCTTCGAAATCGTTGACCTGGGTTTCCTGGGGTACCCAGCCCGAATCGATGTGCAACTGCGCCACCTTGCGATAATCACGCTTGAAGAATGCCACCAGGTTGCGCGCCAGGTAATCCTGGTCCTCGGGCGTCAGGCTGCCGATGATGCCGCAGTCGATAGCGATGTATTGCGGGTTCCACGGCGTGCGGGTGCTGACGAAAATGTTGCCGGGGTGCATGTCGGCGTGGAAGAAACTGTGGGTGAAAACCTGGGTGAAGAAGATCTCCACGCCGCGCTCGGCCAGCAGTTTCATGTCGGTGCGCTGGTCGGCCAGGGTTGCCATGTCGTTGACTGGAATGCCGTAGATGCGCTCCATCACCAGCACCTTGGGGCGGCACCAGTCCCAGTACACCTGGGGCACGTAGAGCAGGCCGGAATTCTCGAAGTTGCGCCGCAGCTGGCTGGCGTTGGCGGCCTCGCGCAGGAGGTCGAGCTCGTCGTAGATGGTCTTCTCGTAGTCGCTGACCACGTCCACCGGGTGCAGGCGGCGGGCTTCGGCCGAGGCGCGCTCGGCCAGCTTGGCAAGCAGGAACAGCCAGGCCATGTCGGCCTTGATCACCGGCCTCAGGCCGGGGCGCACCACCTTGACCACCACTTCCTCGCCGCTCTTGAGCTGCGCGGCGTGCACCTGGGCGACCGAGGCCGAGGCCAGCGGTTCGGTGTCGAAGCGGGCGAAGGCCACGCTCACCGGTACGCCGAGCTGCTCCTCGATCAGCGCCAGGGACTTGGCCGGGTCGAACGGCGGCACGCGGTCCTGCAGGTGCGCCAGCTCGTCGGCGATATCCGGCGGCAACAGGTCGCGGCGGGTGGACAGCAGCTGGCCGAACTTGATGAAGATCGGTCCCAGTTCCTCCAGCGCCAGGCGCAGGCTCTCGCCGCGGCTGCGCGACGACTTGCCACGCGGCACCCAGCGCCAGGGCAGCAGGAAGCGCGGCGCACGCAGCCAGAGCGGCAGCGGCAGGGCGAACAGCATGTCATCTAGGCGGTAGCGGATGACCACGTAGAGAATGCGCAACAGACGACGAACGGCAAGCAGCTTCATGCGGTGGGCTTATGGCGTTGGGCGAGGCGCTCGATACGCGCGTCGAGACGGTCGAGGGAAAGTTTCAGGTCATCGAGTTCGGCGAAGCGGGCATCGGCCTCGCGGCGGCCGACCAGGGCGCGTGATTCTTCGCTGAGGTAGTCGGCCAGGCTCAGCTGCAGGCTGTGCAGGTTCTCGCGGGTCCAGCCGGCGCGGCTGCGCAGGTGGCCGGCCAGCAGCGCAGTGGGCACCGGGCCGAGCCATTGAGACAGCTGGTATTCCCAGTCCAGGTCGAGGTCCTGCAGCACGCCGGCCAGCTCCATCAGCGCGCCGCTGTCGCCATCGAGGTCGACTTCGGGCTCGTGCAGCACGGCCTGTTTGTCCTTGGCCAGGGCCAGGCGCAGCAGGGCACTGGCGGGCGCACGCAGAGTGCAGTCGACCGCGCCGGCCCACTGGCTGGCCAGGCGCAGGCCCTGGCCGTCGGCGAGGATGAACAGTTGCACGGCCGGCGCCTGGCACTCGACCGCGATCACCCGGCCATTGAGCCTGGCCAGGCGCGGCAGGGCGGTGCTGTCCAACGCGAGTACGCGGTTGAGACCGCGTTCGACGCCGGCGAGCAGGGCCAGGGTCAGCATCAGGGTTTGATACCGCGGTGCAGGGCGACGATGCCGCCGGTCATGTTGTGGTAGGTCACGCGGTCGAAGCCGGCGTCCAGCATCATCGCCTTGAGGGTGTCCTGATCGGGGTGCATGCGGATCGACTCGGCCAGGTAGCGGTAGCTGTCTGCGTCGTTGGTGACCAGCTTGCCCACCAGCGGCATGAAGTTGAACGAATAGGTGTCGTAGACCTTGGACAACAGGCTGCTCTTCGGCTTGGAGAACTCCAGCACCAGCAGGCGGCCGCCCGGCTTGAGCACGCGCAGCATGGAGGCGATGGCCGCCTCCTTGTGGGTGACGTTGCGCAGGCCGAAGGCGATGGTCACGCAGTCGAAGTGATTGTCCGGGAAGGGCAGCTTCTCGGCGTCGGCCTGCACGAAGGAAATGTTGCCGGACACGCCGCGGTCGAGCAGGCGGTCACGGCCGACCTTGAGCATCGAGGCGTTGATGTCGGCCAGCACAACCTCGCCGGTTTCGCCGACGATGCGCGAGAACTGGCGGGCCAGGTCACCGGTGCCGCCGGCGATGTCGAGCACGCGGTTACCGCTGCGCACACCGGACAGCTCGATGGTGAAGCGCTTCCACAGGCGGTGCATGCCGCCGGAAAGCAGGTCGTTCATCAGGTCGTACTTGGCGGCCACCGAATGGAACACCTCGGCGACCTTTTCCGCCTTGCGGCTTTCCGGAACGTCCTGGAAACCGAAGTGGGTGGTGGGTTCGCTGTTGTCGTTCTTGCGCGGATCGTTCATGTGGCCCTTTTCCTGAAGTCCGGGAGGCGTTGGCGTCTGCTAAGTGTGCTTGCTTGAGGCCCTGGCTAGCGTGACCGTGATCATGAGACCGCGCCGCGCGCGTCTCATCAGTGAGTCAGACAAGCGAAAAGGCGAGTTTACCGAGGTAAATAAGCGTTTCCATCGACTTCCTGATTCACGGCCCGCTCAACCGCTGGTGCAGTGCCGAGTGGCGGCATTCTAAACCCAAAAGCCGGGCGCCGGCTGCACGCGTGGTAGTGGGCCGGCGGGCGCTTCTTGTATATTGCCCCGCCCGCGTTTTCAGTCAGGAGAGCCCTATGGCCAAAATCACCGTCGACCGCCCGCACAATCTGGGCATCGAGGCCGCCCGTAGCAAGGCTGAAAAGCTCGCCGAGCGCCTGGCCCGCGAGTACGACGTGCGCTACCAGTGGAAGGGTGACACCCTGGAGTTCAAACGCAGCGGCGCCGACGGGCGCATCGAGGTCAGTGAAGACCGCGTTCACCTGCAGCTCAACCTCGGCCTGCTGCTGTCGGTGATGAGCGGCAAGATCAAGAGCGAGATCGAGGAAGTGCTGGATCGGGAGTTGAGTGCCTGATCGAACCCCCGCTAAGCGGGGCAAGGACAATACGCAGCCATGGACGCTGCCAGAAGGTGCGGAGATTGATGAATTGAGCGGTTCATCACTTCTTTGCCGACCGCGCGCCGTGCCATTTCATGAAATGCGAAGCCTGTCTCCCGCCTGAGAAACCGGGAGTGGCAAAATGCCTCATCGCTGTCAGGGACGAATCAATTTTCCAGGTACGGATTTCCATGCGCTCGTATTTTCCGCTCTTTCTCATGGCTGTGCCTTTCATGGCACTTGCCCAGACGCCACCGCCCAACCTGCCCACCAATCTGCCGTCGCCGCTGACTCAAGACCTGATCCGCGACCGCCAGGAGCGTCTGCTCGACGAGCAGCAACAGCGCCTGCAGGAACTGCAGCAGCTGCCGGGCAAGCGCGCCGAGCCGACGGCACCGCCAGCACCCGAGGACGAGCGCTGCTTCGCCATCGAACAGATCGAGATCAGCGGCGCGAGCCTGCTGTCCGAGGCTGATCGCAGCACCATTCTCGCCCCGTTCGCCGACAGCTGCCTGGGCGTCAGCCAGCTCAACGAACTGCTCAAGGCGATCACCAACCACTACGTCGACCGTGGTTACGTGACCACCCGGGCCTACCTGCCGCAGCAGGATCTGTCTGCCCGTACCCTGAAGATCACCGTGGTCGAAGGCCGCCTGGAGGGCCTCGACAGCTCTGCCCTGGCCAGTGACCGCGAATTCGCCATGAGTTTCCCCGGCGATACCGGCGAGATCCTCAACCTGCGTGAGCTGGAGCAACTGGTCGACAACCTCAACCGCCTGCCATCGCGCCCGGCGCAGCTCGAACTGGTGCCGGGTCAGCAGGTGGGTGGCAGCCGGGTGGGCCTCAAGGGCGAGCGCAGCAAGCCCTGGCACGCCAATATCAACCGCCACAACGATGGCCAGCGCAGCACCGGCGAGCAGCAGTGGGGCCTGGGCCTGACCTGGGACAGCCCGCTGGGCCTGGCCGACCAGCTGAGCCTGCGCGCCAGTCGCGATGCGGTCAGCGACAGCTACCGTCACTCCCACGCCCAGAGCCTGTCCTACAGCATCCCTTATGGCTGGTGGCGCGTGGACTACAGCTACAGCCAGAGCTACTACCGCACCCTGGGCCAGAGCAACGGCTTCCCCTTCGAGACCGATGGTGACAGCCAGCAGCACGCCCTGCGCGCCGAGCGCGTGCTGCACCGCGACAGCGTCAGCAAGACCGCCTTCAACACTGGCGTCAGCCATGTGCGCACCAACAACTTCATTCTTGGTAACCGCATTGACCCGTCGAGCAATCGCTTGAGCGAATGGCAGCTGGGCTTCAACCACGGCCGGCGCATCGGCAGCGCCTTCGTCAACGCCGATATCGGCTGGCAGCGCGGCATCGGCGCCTTCGATGCGCAGGGTAATGGTGAGCCCCGTGGTGACCAGCCGGTGGCGCGCTACAACAAATACAGCCTGACCCTGAGCTACCTGCAGCCCTTCAGCCTGTGGGGCGAGCGCTTCAGCTTCGACAGCCTGGCCACTGGCCAGAAGAGCGAAGACCCGTTGTTCAGCTCCCAGCGCATCAGCATCGGTGGGCTCAACTCGGTGCGCGCCTTCAAGGACCAGAACCTGTCCGGGGACAGTGGCGGCTACTGGCGCAGCCAACTGCGCTGGACCCGGCCGGTCACCTGGGCGCCGCTGCAACCCTTCGTGCAGCAGTATGGCGCCGCCCTGGCCTATGACGTCGGCGTGATCAGCCATGACAGCTACAACAGTGGCGCCAGTGGCCGCCTGAGCGGCCATGCCCTGGAGCTCAGCGCCCGCGGCGAACACCTGGCCGCCAGCGTGACCTTCGCCCATTCCCTGGAACGCCCTGACGTGATCACCGAGCGCGAGCGCCCGGTGTATTTCCGCCTCGACCTGTTCTTCTGATTCCCGATTCGTTTACACCCTGGAGCACCCTGACATGGACGTTCGCAGCCCGTTTTTCCAGAACATCGCCCTGATCGTTGCCGGCGTCATGTTCCTCAACCCCATCGTTACCGTGGCGGCCGAGCTGAGCATCGATGCTCAAGCGGGCGGCAACACCACCATCGGCCAAGCCGGCAACGGCGTGCCCATCGTCAATATCGCCACGCCCAATGGCAGCGGCCTGTCGCACAACAAGTTCACCGACTACAACGTTGGCCAGCAGGGCCTGATCCTCAACAACGGCGCCCAGGCTTTCGTGCCCACCCAACAGGGCGGTTACATCACCGGTAACCCGAACCTGCGTGGCGGCGCGGCGAACGTCATCCTCAACGAAGTGACCGGCAGCAACCGCAGCCAGCTCAAGGGCTACACGGAAGTGGCCGGGCAGGCAGCGCATGTCATCGTCGCCAACCCCCACGGCATCACCTGCGACGGTTGCGGTTTCATCAACACCCCGCGGGCGACCCTGAGCACCGGCGCTCCGTTGGTTAACAATGGCCGCCTGCAGGGTTTCGACGTTAATGACGGCGACATCGCCATCGAAGGTGCTGGCCTCAATGCCAGCAACGTCGACCAGTTCGACCTGATCACCCGCAGCGCGCAGATCAATGCCGAAATCCATGCCAAGCGCCTGAACGTCATCGCCGGCCGCAACGAAGTGGATGTCGCCACCTTGCAGGCCACCGCCAAGGCCGATGACGGCTCCCAACAGCCGCAACTGGCCATCGACAGCTCCGCCCTGGGCGGTATGTACGCCGGCGCGATCCGTCTGGTCGGCACCGAAGCCGGTGTCGGTGTAAAACTGGCCGGCGACATGGCCGCCAGTGCCGGGGATATCCAGATCGATGCCAGTGGGCAGCTGACCACCAATCGCATGGCGGCCAGCAATGACGTCACGCTGGTGGCCAAGGGCGTCGAGCTCAATGCCGATACCTACGCCGGTCGTAATGCGACGGTGACCGCCGACGGCAAAACGGTGGTGAAGGAAAGCCTGGCAGCGGGCAGCAAAGTTGACGTCGGTGGTGGTGAGCTGGATAACCAGGGCATCGTCGAAGCTGGCGTCAAGGCTGATGGCACGCTGGTAACCAATAGCCAATTGGTGCTGAACAGCAAGCGCGTCACCAACCGGGGCGAACTGATTGCCCGCGGCACATTGGATGCAACTGTCGACGAACTGGACAACCGCACCGGCAAGTTGATCAGTGCTGGCGATGCCACCATCCAGGCTGCAACGCTCGACAACCGCCAAGGCCAGCTGATCGGCCAGAAGAACCTGACACTCAAGGGCGGTGACGTCACCAACCATGCGGGCGAGGTCGTAGCGGCCGGCCAACTTCAAGTCGATGGCACGGCGCTGGATAACCAGGGCGGCACAATGGCTGCCAACGCCATTGACGTGAAGCTGACGGGGGCGCTGACCAACGATCAGGGCCTGATCGAATCCACCCAGTCCCTGAAGCTCGATGCGGGTAGCGCTCAGAATCGCAATGGGCGTCTGCGCGCGCTGGCCAGTACCGGCCAAAGTGATTTCCAGATCGGCAGCCTGTTCGACAACGGCCAGGGGTTGGTGGAAATCGGCAACGCCGTCTTCAGCCTTTCCAGCGGTTCGCTGACCAACGTAGGCGGTACGGTTCGTCATGTGGGCAACCAGGGATTCGACCTGAAACTGTCCGACCTGGGCGGCGCGGGTGGCCGCTTCACCACCAACGGCGAGATGACCCTGAGCGCCGCCGATTGGACCAACACCAGTGAGCTGCAGGCCGAGCGCCTGACCCTGAATATCGGCCAGTTCACCCAAACGGCCACCGGCCAGTTGATTTCCCGGCAGAGCATCGTGGCCAACGGCGACAGCTGGTTAAACGACGGTGTCATCGCCACCGATGGCACGCTAGGCCTGACACTTACCGGCAGCTACGCGGGCAATGGTGCGCTGCGCAGCCTGGGCGATCTGACCTTCAAGGCTGCCAGTGCCGAGTTCGGTACCGATGCTCAGGTCAAGAGTGGTGGCGTCGGTCAATTCGAGCTGAGCGGCCAGTTGTTGAACCGTGGCCGCCTGACCGCGGCCCAGGACATGTCCCTCAAGCTGGGTAGCCTGGACAACCTCGGCACGCTCGGTGGTGCGGGACTGCTGCGTATCGAGGGGGACGCGCTGCGTAATGAACAGGGGCTGATCTTCAGTGGCTCGGATATGGCTCTGCGGGTGGGCGCGCTCACCAACTACAAAGGTGATATTTACAGCCTCGGCGCGCTGAGCGTTGCTAAGGATGAATCGCTGGGGCAGCTGGCCCTGCTGGAGAATATTTCCGGAACGATCGAGAGCGCGGACGATATGAGCCTGGCCGCATCGTCGTTGATTAATCGTAAGGATGTCTTCAAATCCACCATAAGTAAGATCAGTGGTCGAATGAGACTGACGGGGACGGACAATTGCAAGGGCGATCATTGCGAAGCGTCATATGTTGTAGACGAGGTGTATGGCCTTAAGATCACCGAGGACTCTGCACGCGGGAATCTTATTGCAGGGGGCGACCTGAGCTTTATCGGCGGTGATTTTGATAACCGCCTCAGCACTGTTTCTGCTGGCGGACAGATTGATCTTGACACCATAAGTTTCCGGAGTGTTGGCGCCGCTGGGGGCGAGACACGTTTCTACGACTATTACGTCTACACCAAGGATGAAGACTCGTACTACAACTTTGTCTCCAACATTGGTCGATACAACGCTTATAACGATCCTAATTCCTCCTCCTATAATCCCGCTGCGATGCCATTGGGTTCCATTGCAATAGGTGATGTTCGTGGCTCCAGAATCACGAAAACATCGGGTGGTGGTGACGTCGTATATTCCATCATCCAAGCCGCAGGCGCAGTGAATATCTCAGGCGCTCAAACGCTTGAGAACAACCTTCTACGGCCCGGTGAAAAGATTGACCAAGGCGCCAGTCGTGTTGGCCAAACGACTGTCAGCAGCGACGTCAAACCTGCGGCCACGCTCAATGCTCAGTTGCCACCGGATGTTAAGCAACAGGCTGTTGATCCGCTGGCTCAACCTGGCTTCAGCTTGCCCCAGGGGCAGAACGGTCTGTTCCAGATCAGTACCAAGCCAGGGCATCGTTACCTGATCGAAACCAATCCGGCGTTTGCTGACCTGCGCAATTTCCTCAATTCGGATTACCTGCTGAGTCGCATTGGCTTCGACCCGGATAAGGCCAAGAAGCGACTGGGCGACGGGCTCTATGAGCAGCGCCTGATTCGCGATGCGGTCGTTGCGCGTACTGGTCAGCGCTTGATCGCTGGCCTGGACAGCGACGAGGCCATGTACCGCTATTTGATGGACAACGCCATTGCCAGCAAGGATGCCTTGAGCCTTGTCCCAGGTGTGGGCTTGAGCGCCGAGCAGGTTGCTGCCCTGACTCACGACATCGTGTGGATGCAAGAGCAGGAGGTGAATGGTGAAAAGGTGCTGGTGCCGGTGCTCTACCTCGCCCAAGCGAGCGGCCGCCTTGCACCGACAGGTGCGCTTATTCAAGGTAGCGAAGTCAGCCTGATCAGCGGCGGTGACCTTTCAAACAAAGGCACCCTGCGCGCGAGCGGTAACCTCAAAGCGACCGCCAACAATATAGGCAACCAAGGCTTGATCCAGGCGGGTAACCGCCTGGCGCTGCTGGCAACGGACAGCATTCGCAATGCCCAGGGCGGCATTATCAACGGCAAGGATGTCAGCCTCACCGCCGTCAATGGTGATATCACCAACGAACGCTCCATCGGCTATACCGAGCAAGGCGGCCGTTTCACCTTCAGTAATGCATCGGTTGATAACGCTGCGCGAATCGAGGCCGGTAACAACCTCGCAGTAGATGCCGGTCGGGACCTGAATAACCTGGGCAGCGTGTTGAAGGCAGGTGGTGATGCCACGCTGAGCGCCAAACGGGATATCAACCTTGGGGTCGTGACGGAAGTCGACAGCTCCAACGCTCAGTATAAAAAAACCAGAGTCACTCAATCGCAAGTCACGCAGCACGGTAGCGACGTGCAGATTGCCGGCGATCTTCAAGCCAAAGCCGGGCGCGATCTTCTGGTTGTAGGTAGCAAGGTCAAGGTCGGTGAGGATGTTGACCTCGCTGCAGGTCGCGATATTGCCGTGACGTCAGCAGCTAACGAGAGCAGCTTCCAGTCGTATCGCAAGAGCGGCGGCAAGACAGTCGATATCCGCAATCAGCAGGTACGACAAGTCGCCTCGGTCATTGAAGCAGGCGGTGATTTCACAAGCGCTTCTGGCAATGACACAACCCTTATTGCGAGCCAGGTTCACGCAGGCGAAGAGGCCTACCTCTACGCGGGTGGCGACATCGACCTCGATGCCGCTCAGAACTACGATTACAACTATTACTACAAAAAGAAAAAAGGCGGCATGTTCAGCAGCAGCAAGCTGAAAATGTCCGAGTCCTCCAATAGCCATGCTGTCTCCTCTTACATCACTTCCGGAAGTGACCTGACGCTGCGCGCTGATAACGACGTCGCTGCGCGCGGTGCCCAACTGATCAGCGACTCGGACATCTATCTGCGTGCTGGTGGCGATGTCGTGCTGGATGCAGCTCAGAACGCCAGCAGCCAAGCTAACGCTAAAGCCAAGAGCGGCCTGTTCTCCAGCAAGGCGAAAAGCAGCAGCTCCGAAGCCACAACGCTCACCGGTACTCGCCTGGACGGTCAGAATGTCGTCATCGACGCCAAGGACGATATCGCTCTGCGCGCAGCAAGCTTGCGGGCGGACGATGCCATCGTCCTGGATGCCGGGCGGGATGTTTCCGTCGGCACTGCGGTGGCCTCGCAGCAATCGAGCCAAGCCAGCAAGTCCAGTTCACTGAAATGGCATGTGTTCGACTCACTGGCCACCAATGGCTCTTTCACGCTCGAGCAGAAATCCAAGGGTGCTCAGTCGTCATCCTCCCAGGAAGTCGGCAGCACGCTCAGCGGTGGGACCATCGATGTGACCAGCGGCCGCGACACCGCTGTGCGTGGCAGTACCCTGGTCGCCGATAACGATATTGCCGTAGCGGCAGGGCGCAACTTGGTGATCACCAGCGGTGAAGCCAAGGATGACTCCAGCGCGCGCTCCAACTCCAAGAAGTCCGGCGAGATCGGTAGTTGGTGGCAGGGTGCGACCGGCGTGGTCAGCGTCAAGCAAAGCAGCGAGAACAGCACCACTCAACAGCTGGGCAGCCAGATCGCGTCGCTGGGTGGGGATGTCGATTTGAAGGCGGGTGAAGCCTATCGCCAGCAGGCCAGCCAGGTTATCGCGCCGAAGGGGGATGTTTCGATCACGGCCAAGCGTGTCGACATCGAATCGGGCTATGACCTGCTCAGCTCCAGCCAGAAGCAAAGCTACAACCGTACTGCCGTTGGCGGCACCGTTAGCGTACCGCTGATCGATGCCGTTCAAGGCGCCAAGCGCATGACCGATGTTGCTGGTGATACCAAGGACGGTCGCCTTACTGCATTGGCTGCTGCCAATACGGCAATGAGTGGCTATCAGGCTTACCAGAGTGCTCAAACCCTGGCGACCGGCAACTTCGCGGGTATCAAGGTCAGCGTCAATCTGAGCAATAGCCAGAGCAAGAGCGGAGGTACGCAGTCCGGTCAGAACGTAGTTGCCAGCAGCGTGGCTGCTGGCCGCGACGTCACCATCAAGGCGACTGGTGATGGCGATGCCAGCAACCTGAACGTAGTGGGCAGCACCATCGATGCCGGGCGCAACGTATCCCTTGATGCAGATGGCAGCATCAACCTCGTCTCTGCGCAGAACACTGCCAATCAGAAGGGCAAGAACAGTAACAGCGGTTGGAGTGCTGGCGTTGGTTTTGGTATAGGTCAGCAGAACGGCTTCACTATCGAACTGGCAGCCAACAAAGGCCGAGGCTCGTCCGAGGGTGAGGCGATCACTCACGCCAATACGCTGATAAACGCCGGCGAAAAAGTCGCTTTGAACAGTGGTGGCGACACGAACCTGAAAGGGGCCGTGGTTACCGCCAAGCAAGTTACGGGCGAGGTCGGCGGCGACTTGAATCTGGCTAGCCAGCAGGACATCGATAACTACAAATCCAAGCAACAAAACGCAGGGGTTGGCTTGAGCCTCTGCATTCCGCCGATCTGTGGCGGGGTGTCCACTGTCTCTGGGAGCGTTAGCCAGCAGAAAATCAACAGTGAATATGCAAGCGTCGGTCAACAGACGGGGATCAAGGCGGGCGACAACGGCTTCCAGATCAAGGTGGTCGGCAATACCGATCTGAAGGGCGCCATTATTGCGAGCAACGACAAGGCAATCGCAGACGGCAAGAACAGTCTTACCACCGGCACCCTGACTCATTCCGATATCGAGAATAAAGCCGAGTACAAGGGCACCAGCATCAGCCTGAGCGGCAGCTATAGCACAGCAGCTCATGACAAGGCAGGCAACCTCATCAAGGATAAGGACGGAAAGCCTGTTCAAGAGGCCGCTGCAAATGCAGGCACACCAATTGCGCTAAGCGCCAGCGGCAAGGACAAGAGCACAACTCATAGCGGTATCAGTGGTGGGGCCATCACCATCACCGACGGGGCGAAACAACAGGAACTGACAGGGCAGACGGCTGAGCAGGCAATTGCTGATGTCAATCGTGATGTCTCCAGTGACAGAGACGGCAGCAACACCCTCAAACCGATCTTCGATCGCAAGGAGATCGAGGCCGGTTTTGAGATCACCGAGCAGTTCGTACGGAATGTGGGCACTTTCCTGGAGCAGCGAGCGGCTGTCTCTACGGATGCCAAGAAGGAGTTGGCCGAGGAGAGCGCTAAGCCTGCTGAGCAGCGTGACCAAGTAAAAATTGCTCAACTCCAGAAAATCATTGACAGCAATGCCACTTGGGAGATTGGTGGGCTGGGGCGCACGCTGGTTTCTGCTATCAGTGGTGCGGCCGGAGGCAACGTTACTGGTGGTGGATCACAGCTTCTGCAAGGGGCGGCGGTCAGCTATCTACAAGGTCTGGCCGCTGAAAAGGTCAAGGGCATTGCTGATGAGTTGAAATCCGAAACAGCACGTGCGGCCTTGCACGCCATTGTCGGGTGTGCGGGGGCAACAGCACAAAGCCAGAGTTGCGGTGCAGGCGCCTTGGGCGGCAGCGCAAGCGTGGTGCTGAACAATTTGATTGATCAGTTGAGCGATCAAACTGCTGAGGGCATGACTGATACGCAGAAACAGAATCGTCTGAACCTAATTGGCAGCCTAGTTGCGGGTATTACGGCTGCAGCGGGTGGCGAGGCTGCAGTGGCAGCGAATGCGGCGCAGATTGAAACTGGAAATAATTATCTGCACCGCCCTGAGGCACAGCGCAAAGCCACATTAGAGCGTAGGCAGAGGGCTGGCAGCTTAACCCCTGATGAGGCCATCGAGCTTGCTGAGATCCATAGGGTTGATGAAGCACGCAACCAAGCAATTCTAGATATTTGTACCAACGGGAAGAAGTCTGGGGGCGCATGCTCGGCCTTGGTTGCTCAGGCAAAGCTAGCGTTAGCGTCCTATGATGAGCCTATTAGCTATAGTCTCGCTTGGAAAAGCGTTTATCAGGAAGACGCTGCAAATGTTGAAAAAATCCTGCAAGGCCTCGATTCGGGGAGTATTACACGCGACGCGGCGATAGCGGCTATAGCGGAGGAGTCAGGAAAGAGCTGGGGGGAGATAGCGGAGCAGTATGATACTGTCATGGCTGTCCATTCAGTAGTTGCCGCTTTGGCAGGTGCGTATGGTGGTCGAGGTATTCCTAGCAGTCCGAAAGGTGCTGGGACATTGGTCCCAAAAGAAACGACTATAACTCCTAAAATAACCATCCGTGATCATTATGAGCACCATCTCAATATGGTTGACGATATTAAAGATCAGTTGGTTTCTCAAGGATATACTGTTAGTCAAAGAGAGGTTTCTTTTGGAAGTTCTTGCGGAGTTGGTCGTTGTAGGCCGGACATTATCGCAAGGGCGCCAGATGGTAGTATTCGAATTATTGAAGTTAAAACTGGTAGCGCCGATCTTAGTATTCGGCAGGAAAAAATATTTCCCCAAATTGAGAATGGCAGTTCGATTCCTCGAGGGAAGGTGGCTAGAGATTTTGGGTTGATTCCTGGCAAACCTCTTAAAGAGCAGGGTTACCCCAACGGGATTCCGATTGAAACTAAGTATTTTCCAGGTGCAAAAATATGAAGGTAAAGGAAATTTTACCGACCCTAGAGGGGCTTGGTTGGTTGTGTGCGAGAGATGAGGCTGGTGACTACTTCTGCATAATTAATATTAACGGAGTGCAGGTTCAGGTTATTCCATCAATAGGAAAGCGTTCCGACCATTTTAGGGTCTCATTGATGCCTTCTGTATCTACGAAAGACTTTACAGCAGCCGCTGCATTCATCATGGGGGAGGCAGGAGACCATGAACCGATAATCGTCAGAAATGGTGCACCGGAAAAAATAGTTCACTTTTCACTGGGTGACATTGTCAGGCTTTCTCAAGATGCTATATCCTGGGCCTCTGCCCAAGATATAAGAAAAGGCTTAGCGGATTATAGGTCGCTGCCAACAGAGGCCAAGGGCGCCATGCCGTTACGGCATTTGGCTGCCTTGGCGATTGCTGGAGATGTGGAGAGGCTGAAAAGCTACAAAATAAGTTTTGAGCAGGGCAATAGACTAGGATTTGTTCCTTATATTGAACAAGATATGATAGAGCGTGCGCTCTTGATTGCACAGGACGTACGCTGAAGCTTTATTGTTGGATCAATAAACCTAGTAATCTGAGTTGTTTCGACTCTCGAGGGAAAAGGGGACAGATTTATTTTTCTCCTGATTGGCTACGCTGAATATCTCAATGGAAGGAGATTGTTATGCTAATAATCGATGGGGTCACAATAATCGATGGGGTCAGAGTCATTGATTCGGTCATACAGCTAAATCAATGATTCTGACCCTATTGATCTCGGAAACATTGCTGTGAGGGTTGCGCCCCGATGACTATGCATAAACTTGAGTTTCGTCATAGGCCAAAATTTTCAGAGCCTATTGAAAGACGGCACGAGAATTTTCTTGAAAAGTTGTCCGGCTTAGGCGAGCTATGGGATTTGGCTGGCGCTGTAGAAGTTCCCGATATTAAGGGGGGAAAGGGGACAGATTCTGAGGAATCCCCACAAATCTATTCCAGCACCTGAGCTTGCCGGTGTACCTCCTCACGCAGCAATAGCTCCATCCTGGTGAGTGCCGAACAAGATAAATCGCTGGCCGAGCGCCTGAGATATTCAAGGCCTATCCGCCAGAGTGACAGCACGTTTTTTTGCCTGACGCTGTTGCTCTGAAAGCGGTATGACCGGCCTGTCGTTTTAGCCTGAAGGCCAACCAGGTACAGCGCATAACGAGCCATTGCCGCGATCAACAGCAGGATCTCGATGCGGCGTGGGCAGCGGGTTCGGTACAGGTCGAAGGCAAAGCCGAAGGGAAAAAGGGGACAGATTTATTTTCTACCTGATTGGCGAAGCTGAAGGTCTCAATGGACGGAGGCCGTTATGCCGAGGATGGGGCGGATTGTATTGCCGAACTACTCACATCATGTGGTGCAGCGAGGGCATCACCGGCAGGTAGTGTTTGCCGCTGAGCAGGACTATCAGCGCTACATAACTGACCTACGCGAGTTGGAAGATGCGTTCAGGGTTAAGGTCTACGCTTATTGTCTGATGACCAATCATGTTCACCTGCTATTGGCACCCGGTGAAGCCATTGCCGGTTTGGGGCAAGTTGATGAAAGCGCTGGCGGCGCGCGCCACCCGCTATCGGGGCCGCTTAGAAGGCGAACCGGTACTCTCTGGGAAAGTCGCTATAAGTCCAGCGTGGTTGAGTCATACACCTACCTGCTTGCCTGCTGTCGCTACATTGAGCTGAGCCCGCTGCGAGCCCTTATTTGCTGAGGCGGTGATTATCTCTGGTCTAGCTCAGCAGATCGAGGCGTAATCCCGGAAAATAAATCTGTCCCTTTTTCCCGTCCCCTTTTCCCCTGTGTCCCCTTTTCCCCTGGTAACGGATCAGGCTGACAGAGATTGGCTGGATATGGATCCTTGCTTCGTCGCACTTGGGGATACGCCTGAAAAGCGTCGCATCCGCTATACAGAATTCATCCGCCAAGCCGTTCCATCAAGCGAAATTGATTTGATTCGTGCAGCACTGCAGAGGGGACAGCTAACCGGCAGTGCTCGTTTCGTGGATGAAATAGAA
>NZ_FORC01000005.1 GCF_900113905.1 Phytopseudomonas argentinensis | reverse complement strand
ATCAGCCAGCCGAACATGGCCTTGGTCAGGGCCACGCTCCAGGTCATTTCCTGGGCGATGTAGAGGATGCCGTCACCGATGGCGAACATCGCATCGTTGGCGAACGGCAGGGCATCGCCCAGGCTGTAGAAAACACCGTAGAGGTTGTTGAACACCACGTACGAGAAGGTGACCAGGGTCATGCCTGCAAGCAGGAATGCCACCATCACCTCTTCGGCTTGGTTCCAGACACGAGCGACAGCGTGCATGGGTTATCTCCGTGTATGAGAGCGGTCGCGAGGCGACATGAGAGACAGCGGCACCCGGGGCTCGGCAGCGAGGCTGCAGCCAGTAGGTGTCAATGTCGGTATAGCGGGCGGCAACCCCTTTCAGGAGTCGCCGCCGGATGGCCCCAGCGTATGGAGCCGGGCGGCCTCAGTTGGCCTGGTTGGCGGCTTCGGCAGCCTTGATCAGGTCGGCACCGATCTCGCCTTCGAACTTCTTCCACACCGGGCGCATGGCTTCGCGCCACTCTTCACGCTGCTCCGGCGTCAGGGTGACGATCTCGGTGGTGCCGGCATCGAGAATGCGCTGCTTGTCTTTCTGGTTCAGTGCTTCGGCCTGCTTGTTCACCTCGACGGTGACTTCGGCGAGGATCGCGGTCAGTTCGCTGCGGATGTCTTCCGGCAGACCTTCCCAGAACTTGGTGTTGGTGATCACCATGTAGTCCAGCACGCCGTGGTCGGTCTCGGTGATGAACTTCTGCACTTCGTGCATCTTCTGGCTGTAGATGTTCGAGTAGGGGTTCTCGGCACCGTTTACCACGCCGGTCTGCAGGCCTTGGTAGACCTCGGCGAAGCTCATCTTGCGCGGCGCGGCGCGCAGGGCCTTGAACTGCTCGTCGAGTACGGCGGAAGCCTGTACGCGGAATTTCAGGCCGCGGGCATCTTTCGGCTCGACCAGCTTCTTGTTGGCCGACAGCTGCTTCATGCCGTTGTGCCAGTAACCCAGGCCGGTGATGCCTTTGCTTTCCATGCTGGTCAGCAGGGCCTTGCCTTCAGGGCTTTGCTGGAAGCGGTCGACGGCGTTGATGTCATCGAACAGGAAGGGCAGGTCGAAGATCTGGATCTGCTTGGTGTAATGCTCGAACTTGGCCAGCGACGGCGCGATGATCTGTACGTCACCGAGCAGCAGCGCTTCCATTTCCTTGCCATCGCCGAACAGCGAGGAGTTCGGGTAGACCTGCACGGTCACCTTGCCGTCCATGCGCTCGTCGACGAGCTTCTTGAACAGCAGTGCGCCTTGACCTTTGGGGGTGTGCTCGGCAACCACGTGGGCGAATTTGATGGTGATAGGCTCGGCGGCCTGGGCCATCCCGGCGATGCTCAGCGACAGGGCGCAAGCCAGTGCCTTGGCAGTGAATTTGAACATGCGATGCTTCCTCTTGTTGTTGGATATCGTGCTGGGCGCCGAGGCGCAAAACGAGCGAACAAGAGCAAGTCGAGGATTGCCGCTTGAGCGGCAGGATCGGTTGGCAGCGATTGGGCCTGGACTTGTACTTGTTTTTCGCTGATGAGCAGCAGAGCAAGCGTTGTGCCAGGCTGTGTGAGGAATTGGCATGGCAGCTTTGCGTGCGGTGCAAAGCCCCATGGTGTACGGGATGGATGATTGTATCGAAAGAGCCGGCCAGCCCTTGCGGCTGGCAGCATTACGGGCGAACGCTGAAAGCGGCTGCCGAAGTCGGCAGGAATCCGCTTATTTACTCGATGTCGTCTGGCGAGCTTCCGCCAGCATCGGCGAAGTTCAGCCCGTGCTTGCGCAACTTGTCGTGCAGGGTCTTGCGCGGCACACCCAGGGCTTCGGCCAGGCTGCGCAGGGAGTTGTGGTTGCGGGTCAGCTCGGCCGCGATCAGGGCGCGCTCGAAGGCCTCGACCTGCTCGCTGAGGCTGCCGGACAGCGGGGCGTTGTGCAGCGGGCTGTCGACGTTCAGCTCCAGGCCCAGGTCCAGCCCGAGGGCGAAGCGTTCGCCAGCGTTCTGCAGCTCGCGCACGTTGCCCGGCCAGGGATGGCGCAGGAGCATGGCGCGCTGGCCCGGTTGCAGCTCGCGCTGGGGCAGGCCGTGGCGGGCGCTGGCGGTGTTGGCGAAATGCTGGAACAGCACCAGGATGTCCTCGCCACGTTCGCGCAGGGGCGGGATGCGCAGCGGCGCGACGTTGAGACGGTAATACAGGTCGGCGCGGAAGCGGCCCTGGTCGGCGGCGCTGCGCAGGTCTTCCTTGGTGGCGGCGATTACGCGGATATCCAGCGGGATCAGCTGGTTGCCGCCGAGGCGTTCGACCACCCGCTCCTGCAACAGGCGCAGCAGCTTGACCTGCACATCCAGGCTCATGCTCTCGATCTCGTCGAGAAACAGGGTGCCACCGTTGGCGAACTCGAACTTGCCGATACGGCGTTTCTGCGCGCCGGTAAAGGCGCCTGGCTCGTGGCCGAACAGTTCGCTTTCCACCACGGACTCGGCGAGGGCGCCGGCGTTGATCGCCACGAAGGGCCCGTCGCGGCGGCTCGACAGGTCGTGCAGGGCACGGGCCACGACTTCCTTGCCGGCACCGGTTTCACCGAGGATCAGCACATCGGTGCTGATCCCGGCCAGGGAGCCGATCTGTTCACGCAAGCGCTGGATGGCCGACGACTGGCCGATCAGCCGGCCGGACAGTTGCTGGCGGTCGGCCAGGGCCAGGCGCAGGCTGCGGTTGTCCAGTACCAGGCGGCGCAATGCCAGGGCGCGGCGCACGCTCTCGAGCAGGTCTTCGCTGGCGAAGGGTTTCTCCAGGAAATCGTAGGCCCCCGCGCGCATGGCCTGCACGGCCAGGGGCACGTCGCCATGGCCGGTGATCAGCAGTACCGGCAGGTCGGGATCCTGTTCGTGCAACTGCTTGAGCAGCTCCAGGCCATCGACGCCGGGCATGCGGATATCGCTGACCACCACGCCCGGCCAGTCGCGCTCGATGCGTTCGGCCAGGCCCTTGGCATCGGCCAGGGTAGCGACTTTGAGGCCGGCCAGATCCAGGGTCTGGCTGAGGGCCTGGCGCAGGTGCGGGTCGTCGTCGATCAGCAGAACCTGGGTTTGCGCGTCGATGGTGCTCATAGGGTGAAGTCCTCGGGCGGCTGGATATTCACGCCGTTTTCGGCGGTGCGCAGGCGCAGGATCAGGTGCGCGCCGCCTTTAGGGTGGTTGGCGAACAGCAATTCACCGCCCAGGGCGCGCATCAGGGTGTCGCAGATCGCCAGGCCCAGGCCGAGGCCCTGGGCGCTGGTCTTGGTGGTGAAGAAGGGTTCGCGGGCGTGGGCCAGGGCGCTTTGCGAGAAACCCGGGCCATTGTCGCGCAGGTGCAGTTCGAGCACGTCATCCTGCAGCTCGGTGCTGATCCAGATGCGCCGCGGTTGCGGGCGTTCGGCCAGGGCATCGAGGGCGTTGGCCAGCAGATTGCTGAGCACCTGGCGCAGGCGCGTCTCGCCAGCCTGCACCCACAGTGTGGCATCGGGCAGGTCGCGGATCAGCTCCACATCCATGGCCCGCCGGCGCTTGGCCAGCAGCGCCAGAGCGTCGTCGATGGCCGGTTGCAGGGCCACGCTTTCCGGCGCGTGGCGGTCGCGGCGGGCAAAGGCGCGCAGGTGGGCGATGATCGAGGCCATGCGTTCGGTGAGCTGGCTGATCAGCTTGAGGTTGCCGCGGGCGTCTTCGGTGCGCCCGTGGTCGAGCAACACGCCGGCGTTTTCCGCGTAGCTGCGTATCGCCGCAAGTGGCTGGTTGAGTTCGTGGCTGATGCTCGCACTCATGGTGCCCAGGGCGGTGAGCTTGCTGGCCTGGACCAGTTCGTCCTGGGCCTGTACCAGCTCCTGCTGGGCCTGCTCGCGCTCCAGCACTTCCTGCTTGAGGCGACTGTTGAGGCGCTCCAGGTCCTGGGTACGTTCCTGTACGCGCTGCTCCAGTTCCTGGCGAGCACGGGTGCTGAGGGCGATCCGATCGAGGTAGTGGCGGCGGCGTTGCATCAGCAGACCGAGCAGTAGAATCAGCACCAGCAGCGCGCCACCGCCGATGGCCACCACGGTGCGCACCGAACGGTCGAGCACCGCCCGCGGGGCAAGAATGCTCACGCTCCAGCCGGTTTCGTCGAGCACCCGGCTTTGGGTCAGCCAGACTTCGGGATCGAGCTGCAGGGGCGGCGGTGCCTGGGTCGGGTACGGCTGGATGGCGGCGATGGAGGCGCGTTCGGCCTTGTCCAGCGGGCGGCTGGCGTGAAACCGCCAGTCGGGGCGCGAAGTCAGGATCACCACGCCGTTGCCGTCGGTCACCAGCAGCTGTTCCGGGGTATTGCCCCACAGGCTCTCGGTGTGGTCGAGGTCGACCTTGATGACCATCACGCCGATCTTCTGGTTGCCGTCATAGACCGCCGAGGCAAAATAGTAGCCGCGCTTGCCGGAGGTGGTACCGAGGCCGAAGAAGCGTCCCAGGCGGCCGGCCAGGGCTTCCTGGAAATACGGCCGGAAGGCGAAGTTGCCGCGCACGAAGGTGTCCTGCTGGTCCCAGTTGGAGGCGGCCAGGGTTTCGCCTCTGGGGTTCATCAGGTAGATGACGTCGGCACCGGTCTGCTGGCGTACGCGCTTGAGCAGCTGGTTGGCCGCCGCCTGCGCCGTTTCGTCGCCGGGCGTGGCCAGCACGGTACGCAGGCCAGGCAGATCGCCGAGAATCGGCGGGAGCACTTCATAGCGGCGCAGGGTACCCAGCAGGTTGGCGACGTACAGGTCGAGGGTCTGGCGGTTCTGTTCGGTCAGCTCGGTGCGGTAATAGCGTTCGGCGACGTAATGCAGGGGCCATAGCAGCGGCGCCAGCAACAAGGCCAGCAGGGCCAGGCTGCGCCAGCGAGGGCGTTTGGGAATGCTGTTGGGGATCGAGTTCATGAAGTCGGCGCCGGATAGACCGGGGCATTATGACCGCATTAGCTTTCGGCCCGGTAGCCCGCGGCGGGCGCTGCGACAGCTGGGTCGCCGTGCTCAAGCCGGGCGGGCTGGGTTCAACGTGGGCTGTTCAGGCACTGCAACAGGCCGTCGTGCCAGTCCGGCAAGCGTACGCCCCAGTCACGTTCCAGGCGCGTACAGTCCAGGCGCGAGTTGAGCGGGCGCCTGGCGGGCGTCGGGTACTCGGTGGTGGCGATGGGCGTCAGCGCGGCGACGGACTTGCCTTGCGCCAGCAACTGCGCGGCGATGGCTTCGGTAAAGCCGAACCAGGAGGTCTCGCCATGTGCCGTGAAGTGGTAGATGCCCCAGGCTGCGGTTTGCTGATTCTGCCAGCGTTCGATCAACTGCACGGTCGCGGCGGCGATGCTGCCGGCCCAGGTCGGTGCGCCGATCTGGTCGGCCACCACCTTGAGCTGCTCGCGTTCCTGCAACAGGCGCTGCATGGTCAGCAGGAAATTGCGCCCGTGCAGCGAGTACACCCAGCTGGTGCGCAGGATCAGGTGCTTGCCGCCCACCGCGGTGATCGCCTGTTCACCGGCCAGCTTGCTGCGCCCATAGACGCCTAGCGGGTTGGGAACGTCGTCTTCGTCATAAGCGGTCGGCTTGCTGCCGTCGAAGACGTAATCGGTGGAATAGTGGATCAACGGCACGTCGAGCGCTGCGGCCTCTTCGGCGAGTACGCCGGGCGCCAGGGCATTGATCGCAAAGGCGGCCTCCGGCTCGCTCTCGGCGGCATCGACCGCGGTGTGCGCGGCGGCGTTGATGATCAGCTCCGGCTGCAGTCGGCGAATGGCTTCACGCAGGCGCTCGGTGTCGGCAAGATCGAGCTGTTCGCGACCGAGCACGATCAACTCATGGCGGCTGCCGAGCAACAACTGCAACTCACGGCTGACCTGACCGTGCTGACCGAGCAGCAGGATCCTCATGGAAAGACCTCCGCCTCGTCGAAGCTCAGGCCCTGCTGATCCTTGGCCGATAGCCTGGGCGCTTCCTGCAGTGGCCAGTCGATGGCCAGCTTGGGGTCGTCCCAGCGGATGCAACGCTCATGGGCCGGCGCGTAGTAGTCGGTGGTCTTGTACAGGAACTCGGCGAATTCGCTGAGCACCACGAAGCCGTGGGCGAAGCCCTCCGGCACCCACATCTGGCGCTTGTTGTCGGCGCTGAGGTGGGTGCCGACCCACTGGCCAAAGGTCGGTGACTGGCGGCGTAGATCCACGGCGACGTCATACACCTCGCCGGCGGTGACCCGCACCAGCTTGCCCTGGGCCTGCTGCACCTGATAGTGCAGGCCGCGTAGCACGCCGCGTTGCGAGCGCGAGTGGTTGTCCTGGACGAATTCCGGGTTCAGGCCGGTGGCTTCGCTGAAGGCGCGGGCGTTGAAGCTTTCGAAAAAGAAGCCGCGCTCATCACCGAACACCTTGGGTTCGAGGATGAGTACATCGGGGATAGCGGTTTGGATGATGTGCATCAGTTGTCCTCGGCGAGGCTGAACAGGTACTGGCCATAGCCGGTCTTGCCGAACGCCTTGGCCTGGCGCAGCAGGCATTCGCGGTCGATCCAGCCCTGATCGTAGGCGATCTCTTCCAGGCAGGCGACCTTCAGGCCCTGGCGGTGCTCGATGGTTTGCACGTACTGCGAGGCTTCCAGCAGGCTGTCGTGGGTGCCGGTGTCGAGCCAGGCGAAGCCACGGCCGAAGCGCTCGACGCGCAGGTCGCCACGCTGCAGGTAGGCGTTGTTGACGTCGGTGATTTCCAGCTCGCCGCGCTTGGAAGGTTTGACCGCCTTGGCGATCTCGATCACGTCGTTGTCGTAGAAGTACAAGCCGGTAACGGCATAACTGGAGCGCGGCTGCGTCGGTTTTTCCTCGATGGAAATCGCCTGGCCCTGGGCGTCAAACTCCACCACGCCAAAGCGCTCGGGGTCGCGAACCCAGTAACCGAACACCGTGGCGCCCTTGTCCGCGGCGGCTGCACGCAGCAGCTTCTCGGTGAAATGCTGACCGTGGAAGATGTTGTCACCGAGGATCAGGCACACCGAGTCATCGCCGATAAATTGCTCGCCGATGATGAAAGCGCAGGCCAGGCCATCCGGCTCGGGCTGTTCGGCATAGCTCAGTTGCAGGCCGAATTGGCTGCCATCACCGAGCAGCTTCTGGAACTGCGGCAGGTCGTGGGGCGTGGAAATCACCAGGATCTCGCGGATGCCGGCGAGCATCAGCACCGACAGCGGGTAGTAGATCATCGGCTTGTCGTAGATCGGCAGCAGTTGCTTGGACAGGCCCAGGGTGATCGGGTGCAGCCGGGTGCCGGAGCCACCGGCGAGGATGATGCCTTTCATGCTTGTTGCTCCCTGGGGGCGCCGAGCCGTTCGCGCTGATAGCTGCCGTCTTGTACGCGGCGGCACCAGTCGAGGTTGTCCAGGTACCAGCGCACGGTCTTGCGCAGGCCGCTGGGGAAGGTTTCGGCCGGCGTCCAGCCCAGCTCGCGCTCGATCTTGCTGGCGTCGATGGCGTAGCGCAGGTCATGGCCGGGGCGGTCGGTGACGAAGGTGACCTGCTCGCGGTAGGAGCCTGCCGCACGCGGTTGCAGCTCGTCGAGCAGGTCGCAGATGGCATGCACCACTTCGAGGTTCTTCTGCTCGTTGTGGCCGCCGATATTGTAGGTCTCGCCGACCGCGCCGCGGGTCACCACCTGCAGCAGGGCGCGGGCGTGGTCCTCGACGAACAGCCAGTCGCGTACCTGCTGGCCGTTGCCGTACACCGGCAGCGCCTTGCCATCCAGGGCGTTGAGGATCACCAGCGGGATCAGCTTCTCCGGGAAGTGATACGGGCCGTAGTTGTTCGAACAGTTGGTCAGCAGCACCGGCAGGCTATAGGTGCGTTGCCAGGCGCGCACCAGGTGGTCCGAGGCCGCCTTGCTGGCCGAGTAGGGGGAGCTGGGTGCGTAGGGCGTGGTCTCGGTGAACAGGTCGTCGACGCCGTGCAGGTCGCCATACACCTCGTCAGTGGAAATATGGTGGAAGCGAAACGCCTGACGACGTGGCTCGTCCAGCTTCGACCAGTAGGCGCGGGTGGCCTCGAGCAGGGCATAGGTGCCGACGATATTGGTCTGGATGAAGGCCGCCGGGCCATCGATGGAGCGGTCGACATGGGACTCGGCCGCCAGGTGCATGATGGCATCGGGCAGGAAGCTGTGCAGCGCCTCGCTTACCGCAGGCTGGTCGCCGATATCGGCCTGCAGGAAGCGATAGCGCGGGTCGTTCTCGACCTCGCGCAGCGACTCCAGGTTGCCGGCGTAGGTCAGCTTGTCGAGGTTGAGCACCTCATGATCGGTGTCGTTGATCAGGTGACGGATCAGTGCCGAACCGATAAAGCCGGCGCCGCCGGTAACGAGAATGCGCATGTTAAAGGTGCCCAGCCATTAAAAGAGTGAAGTATGCCCGCCCGAGCGCTTTTGCGTACAGCGCTCCAGCCCTGACCAGTCAGGGCTGGCGGCTTACAGCCGTGCGCTGGAAAAGGTGTCGCAGGCGCCTACCTTGCCGGTGTCGAACCCGGTGGTGAACCAGTGCACGCGCTGCGCCGAGGTGCCGTGGGTGAAGGAGTCCGGCACCACGTGGCCGCGGGCCTGTTGCTGCAGACGATCATCGCCGATGGCATTGGCGGCGTTCAGGGCTTCTTCCAGGTCGCCGGGCTCGAGCCAGTCCAGGCGCTGCTGGGCGTGGTGCGCCCAGATGCCGGCCAGGCAGTCGGCCTGCAATTCCTGGCGCACCAGCAGGCCGTTGGCGCCTTCCAGGTTTTCGCCGCGCTGGCGCGCTGCATCGACCTTGGCGGAAACGCCCAGCAGCGTCTGCACATGGTGGCCGACCTCATGGGCGATCACGTAGGCCTGGGCGAAGTCACCGGCCGCCCCATAGCGCTGTTCCAGATCACGAAAGAAGCTCAGGTCCAGATACACCTGCCGGTCGCCCGGGCAGTAGAAGGGGCCGACCGCCGAGCTGGCGAAGCCGCAGGCGGAATTCACCCCGCCGTCGAACAGCACCAGTTTCGGATCCTGATACTGACGGCTATTGGCCTGGAAGATGGTGCGCCAGGTATCTTCGGTATCGCCGAGTACCGCACGCACGAACTCCGACTGCTCGTCGTTGGCAGCGGGGCGATCCGCCTGGGTCGTCGTGTAGCCGCCTGATTGCCCGGTCAGTTGGCCGAGAATCTGCAGCGGGTCCTGGCCCATCAGCAAGCCGACCACCACGACAATGGCGATGCCGCCCAGGCTCAATCCGCGGCCGCCACCAAAGCGCATGCCACCACCGCCGCCGCCGCGGGCGTCCACGACGTTGTCACTGCGGCGAGCTCGTTTCCAGCGCATGGCGATATCCTTTCAAGAGAGCGAGTCAGTTACCCGGATAACTACTGACCACGCTTTCGCCGCCTTGTGCGTCCAATCCAATCACCTGATAGGCATCGCGAATGTTGCCGCGCTCCATGCCCGGCGAGCCGGTGGGCATGCCGGGGGCGGCGATGCCGAGCAAGTCGGGTCGTTCGCGCAGTTTGAGGATATCGGCGGCGGGCACATGGCCTTCGACGAATTTGCCGTCGATCACCCCGGTGTGACAGGAGCCCAGGCGCTCGGGCACGCCGAGGCGCTGCTTGACGGCGTGCATGTCGGTCTCGACATGGTCGTTGACCTGAAAACCGTTGGCCTGCAGGTGGCTGATCCAGCCCTTGCAGCAGCCGCAGTTGGCATCACGGTGCACATCGATGGTCAGCGGCTCGGCGGCCTGGGCAAAGCCGACGACCAGGCCGGCGACAAGAAGCATTGGGCGCATGCTGGAAATCCTCGGTGGGGTTTCGGAAGCATAGCGCCGTCAGCGGGTGTTTATCTATTCGATGGGCTCGTAGGGCAGGCCCACGTAGTTCTCGGCGATGCTGGTGCGGCCTGCCTCGGAGCCCACGAAGTAGTCCAGCTCGGTCTGGCGCATGCGCGCGGTGAAGGCATCGGTATCCGGAAAGTTGTGCAGCAGGCCGGTCATCCACCAGGAGAATCGCTCGGCCTTCCAGATCCGCCGCAGGCAGATCGCCGAGTAGCGCTCCAGCAGGTCGGTGCGGCCTTCGCCGTACACCTTGAGCAGGATGCGGTACAGGGTGCTGACGTCGCTGGCCGCCAGGTTGAGGCCCTTGGCGCCGGTGGGTGGCACGATATGGGCGGCGTCGCCGAGCAGGAACAGCTTGCCGTACTGCATGGGCTCGACCACGAAGCTGCGCAGCGGCGCGATGCTTTTCTCGATGGATGGCCCGGTGACCAGATTGGCCGCCGTCTCGGCTGGCAGGCGCGATTTGAGCTCATCCCAGAAGCGCTCGTCGGACCAGTCCTGCACCTGCTCGTCGAGGCCGACCTGCACGTAATAGCGGGTGCGCGTCGGCGAGCGCATGCTGCACAGGGCGAAGCCGCGCGGGTGGCTGGCGTAGATCAGCTCCTCGGCCACCGGTGGGGTGTCGGCCAGCACGCCGAGCCAGCCGAACGGGTAGACCCGCTCGAACACCTGGAGGGTTTCGGCGGGGATCGATTGCCGGGACACGCCGTGGTAGCCGTCGCAACCGGCGATGTAATCGCAGTCCAGGCGATGGGCCTGGCCGTCCTTCTGGTAGGTGACATGAGGCGCGCCACCCTTGAGGTCGTGCAGCTTTACATCGCTGACCTCGTAGTGGGTCACGCCGCCACTCGCCTCGCGGGCCTCCATCAGGTCGCGGGTGACTTCGGTCTGGCCGTAGATCATCACCCTCTTGCCGCCGGTCAGGCCCTTGAGGTCGATCCGCTCGCGGCGGCCGTCGAAGGCCAGCTCGAAGCCATCGTGCACCAGCCCTTCGCGGTCCATACGCGCACCGACGCCCGCCTCGCGCAGCAGGTCGACCATGCCTTGCTCCAATACACCGGCACGGATGCGGCCGAGCACGTAGTCGGGGCTCTGGCGTTCGAGAATCACGGTATCGATGCCGGCGTTGTGCAGCAGTTGACCGAGCAGCAGGCCGGAGGGGCCGGCCCCGATGATGGCGACGGAGGTCTTCATGGTGTCCTCGATATTGTTGTGTGGACCTTTGTGCTTGTATTTTTGATTGGCGTTATTCGGCGGATAAGGCAAATTCACGTCGTTTACTTGGACTTTCATAAACTCCGTTCGCCTATCGGCCACTTTTCTAGGAGCCGTCATGAATCAGCAGCAGGTCGGCGTACCGGTGTTCAAGTTGTATGGCGATGCCCTGGAGTGGCCAACGCCTGACTTGCTGCACTGCGAGTCGATTCCCAAGCGCAGCCGCCTGCACGACTGGGTGATCGAGCCCCATCGCCATCCGGATCTGCTGCAGCTGCTGTATCTGCGCAGCGGCTGGGCTTTGATCGAGGTGGAGGGCGTGCAGTCGCGCATCGACGACGCGGCGCTGCAGGTGCTGCCGCCCTTGTGCGTGCACGGTTTCCAGTTTTCCGATGACGTGGACGGCTACGTGCTGACCTTGGCGGCGCCGCTGGTGGCGCAACTGGAAGCCCATCTCGGTGCCCAGCACCCGGTGTTCAGCGCACCGGCGCTGTACCCGGTGGGCGATGACCAGGGCTATCTGGATACCCTGTTCGATGCCATCGACCGCGAGTACGGGCAAAGCGCACCGGCCCGCAACCTGCTGTTGCAGTCGCTGGTCGGCGTGCTTGCCGTCTGGCTGGGCCGCCAGGTGCTGGTGCGCCAGGCCGCCGACCGGCCGGTGCGCGGCGAGCAGCATCTGGCCGCGTTCAATCGCCTGGTGGAGCAGCATTTTCGCGAGCAACTGTCGGTCGAGGAGTACGCCCGGCGTCTGGGCATCACCACCGCCCACCTCAACACCATGACCCGTCGCTACGCCGGGCAGAGCGCTCAGGCGCTGGTGCACCAGCGCCAGTTGCTGGAGGCCAAGCGCCTGCTGGTGTATTCGTCGATGACCCTCAGCCAGATCGCCGATGCGCTGCAGTTTTCCGAACCGGCGTATTTCTCGCGTTTCTTCAAACGCCTGACCGGCCAGACGCCCAGTGCCTTTCGGCAGCAGCGCTGAGTGGCCTATGCTGCGCCCACGTGTCCGGAGGACTGCGCCATGCCCGTTGCTCGTCTGTTTCTCGTTGTGCAATTGCTGTTGCTCGCCGGCTTCGGCGGCGCTTACTTTCTGTGGCCCCAGGAAATGGGGGCGGTCAGCGGCATGCTGCTGATGGAGTCGTCTGCGGTCACCGATGTGCGCGCCTACTACGGCGCTCTGTCGATTGGCCTGGCAGTGTTTCTCGGCCTGTGCCTGTGGTTGCCCGAGCTGACCCGACCGGCGCTGATCCTGCTGCTGGTGCTCTATGCCAGCCTGGCGCTGGGGCGCATCGTCGGGTTGTGGCTCGATGGCGGCGCGCAGCAGACCTTCAACCTGTGGGCCATCCTCTTCGAGGTGGTGTCCGCGGGGCTTGCCGGTTGGGCGCTGCGCCGCGGGCCAGCGGTATGATTGGGCGCTTCAGCAAGGCGACGAGGACATGATGTACAAATCCGGACAGCGGGTGTTGGCCGCCTTGCGGCAGATGATCGCTTCGGGCGAGCTGGCGGCCGGCGAGCGTATCGCCGAGATTCCTACCGCCGAGCGGCTGCAGGTCTCACGTACGCCGATCCGCATCGCCTTTCGTACCCTCGAACAGGAAGGCTTGCTATGCAAGGCGCCTGGCCGTGGCTACACGGTGCGGGCGGTGACCGACGAGGATATCGCCGGGGCCGTGGAGGTGCGTGGCGTGCTGGAGGGGCTGGCCGCGCGCCAGGCCGCCGAGCGAGGGCTATCCGATGCGATCCGCAGCCGGCTGCATGCCTGCCTGGTTGAAGGCGATCGGCTGTTCGACAAGGGCCATGTGGTGATGGAGGAGCTGGAGATCTACCACGACCTCAACAAGCGCTTTCACCAGGCGATCATCGAGGCCAGCGGCAACAGTGCCATTGCCGTGGCGCTGTCGCGCAACGATCACCTGCCATTCGCCTCGGTCAGCTCCCTGGCCGTGGACGGCAATGACATGGCGCGCGAGTACCGGCGCTTCAGCTTTGCCCACATGCAGCATCACGCCGTTTACGACGCCTTGATCAACGGCCAGGGCGCCCGTGCCGAAGGCATCATGCGCGAGCACGCCAATGCCACCCTGCGCTATGCCCGAGCCATGCAGGGGGGCGGCGAGGCGGCGATGACCGTATTGCGCAATGGCTGAGGCGCAGATTCGTCGCGCACTCGACAGCGATGCCGAGGCGATCAGCCAGCTTATCGTGCAGACCCTGCGGCTCAGTAATGCGCAGGATTACCCACCTGCAGTGATCGATCGGGTAGTGGCCAACTTCGACGCCGCTGGCGTGCGTGGGCTGATGGCCTCTCGGCAGGTGTTCGTGGCGCTCGACGGCGCACGCGTGGTCGGCACCGCGAGCCTGGCGGGCGATGTGGTCAGGTCGGTGTTCGTGCTGCCCGAGAGGCAGGGGCGCGGCGTTGGCAAGGCGCTGATGAGGCATGTCGAAGGTGTGGCCCGTGCCGCTGGCGTGGGGCAATTGCGGGTGCCTGCCTCGCTGACGGCGGTGCCGTTCTATAGCGCGCTTGGTTATGCCGTGGTGCGTGAAGTTGTCGACGGTGATGAGCGCACCTTTGTCATGGCGCGTGAGCTCTGCAGCTGAATCGATCTTGGGTGGGGGGTGATTTGTGGGGGTAACTTGCGAGCGCGCCATGCTCGAGATTTTTCGCGCGCATGGCGCGCTCCCACATTATTTGCGTAAGCCGCGCGATGTCTTTCGCATCTGACATCTGAAACCGGCCGGGCAGCTGTAAAGAGCGGCGTTTAAGTCACTCAAACCCCTTTAATGGAAACAAAGCCTGTGGGAGCGGGCGGGGGCGCCCAGTCCATGCCCGCGATTTTTCGCGCGCATGGCGCGCTCCCACAGTTATCCGGGTGTATTCAGATATCCAACACCAGCCGCGCACTTTTCGCCCTTGAACAGCAGGGCGTGAATTGATCATTGGCGGCCTGTTCATCCTCGGTGAGAAACAGGTCGCGGTGGTCCGGTTCGCCCTCCAGCACGCGGGTCAGGCAGGTACCGCAGATGCCTTGCTCGCAGGACACCGGAATTTCCACGCCGATGTCGCGCAGCACTTCCACTACGCTGATGCCGTCCGGTACCTGCAGCACCTCGCCGCTGCTGGCCAGCTGAATCTCGAAGCCGGTTTTCGGCTGGTCGTCGGTCTCGGCGCTGAAGTACTCGCGGTGCAGGTTGTCGTTCGCCCAGCCCAGGTCGCGGGCGCTGCCCAGCACATGTTCCATGAACCCGCCGGGGCCGCACACGTAGAGGTGGGTGTGCGGGTCCGCCGGGCCGATCAGCGCGGCGGTGTCCGGGCGCTTGCCTGGCTCGCCGTTATCGAAGTGCAGGTGCACGCGGTCGGCGAACGGCGACTGGCGCAAACGCTCGATGAACGCCGCCTGCTGCGCCGAACGGGCGAAATAGTGCAGGGTGAAATCGCCACCGGTGTGGCTCAGGCGCTCGGCCATGCACAGGATCGGCGTGATGCCGATGCCGCCGGCCATCAGCAGGTGGCGCTTGGCGTCGTGCTGCAGGGGGAACAGGTTGCGCGGCTCGCTGATGCGCAGCCTGACGCCCTGCTGCAGACCGTGCATGGCGATGGAGCCACCGCGCGAGTCGGCGTTGCGCAGTACGGCGATCTGGTAACGGTGCCGCTCCTCGGGGTGGTTGCACAGCGAGTATTGGCGGATCAGCCCATCCGGCAGGTGCACATCGATATGCGCACCGGCGCTGAAGGCGGGCAGGGGTTCGCCATCTTCGCGGGCCAGCTCGAAGCCGAGAATGTCCTGGGCCTGCTGCTCGATGGATGTGACGATGACGTCGATCATGGTGGCGCTCTCGTAAAAGGCTTGCGCTCGCTGCACGGGCGGCGAGCGGTGCAGTCGATGAATCAGCCGACCTGGCGGACGTCGATTTTCTGGGCGGCGAGGGCCTGCTCTTCGTTGATCAGGCGGTCGATGATCCGTCGTGACTGCACGCCGCCAGCGTCGATATTGAGCTTGAGCAACTGACGTTCGGGCTGCCAGAGCAGGTTGCGCTGCTGGCGCTCGAGCATCTCCAGGTCTTCACTGAAGATCTTGCCCTGGCCTTCACGGATGCTGTCGGTCAGCGCCTGGTCCTCGGGCTTGAAGCTGCGCGCCATGCCCCAGAAGTACCAGATCGAGGTCTCGCTTTCCGGGGTGATGAAGTCGACCACGATGCTCGCCGCCTTGGCATCGGCCGGCGCCTCGTAGCCGCCATGGCCGGCGTGGGCCACGCCGACTTCGATCATCACGTGGCTGGGCGGGTTGAAGCGGCAGATCTGCCAGCGATCCACCGGCACGTCGTCGGCCAGGCCGTTGCCGCGTAGCGCCATGCGCCAGAAGGGCGGGGCCATGATGTTTTCCATATGCCGGCTGGTGATCACCTCGTCGCCTTCGACCTTGGTGACCGGCGGCGCTTCGTCGATTTCCTTCTGGCCGATGCTCGAGGCATGCACGTAGGTCTCGTGGGTCAGGTCCATCAGGTTGTCGATCATCAGGCGGTAATCGCAGTTGATATGAAACAGACCGCCGCCGTAGGCCCATTCGGGGTTTTCCGCCCATTCCAGGTGGTGGATGGTGGCGGGGTCGGCCAGCGCCTGATCGCCCGTCCATACCCAGATGAAGCCATAGCGCTCCACCGCCGCGAAGGCGCGGATGCCCGGGAAGCCACGCACGCGCTGACCCGGCATGGCCACGGTCTTGCCTTCGCAGCCCATCTCCAGGCCGTGGTAGCCACAGATCAGGTTGCCGTTCTCGACATAACCGAGCGACAGCGGCGCGCCGCGGTGTGGGCAGAAGTCCTCGAGGGCTACCACCTGCCCTTCTGCGCCGCGATAGAAGACGATCTTTTCCCCGCAGATCTGCCGGCCCAGAGGCTTCTCGGCGATCTCGTCGGGTGTGCAGGCTACATACCAGGCATTTTTCGGGTACATGACGACCTCGGTTATTGTTGGTGTTATTGGATCCAATGGTTGATTTTTAATCAGCCTAATGTCAATGCCTGAACGGGAAAATAGTTAACAAAATAAACTGTCCGATCAGCGAACGGATTCTTCATGGTGTTCTTATCGCCAGAGGCCTGGCGCGGCGCCACCTTGGCGCAATGGAGCGGCGCCTGTGGCTTTGCCGCTTCGGTTGCGCGGATTGAATATTGGATCCACTTCTGCAAGCTTGGCAGCGGCTTTTCCCATAAAAACAATTCAGGATCTGCACCGATGAACCTTCGCTTAGCTCAGTCAGTTGCCGAGTGCGGCAGCCCGCTCTCGTTTCCTTCAGTTACTGCGGCGGGAGGTGGGCGATGAGCGATCTGCGCCAAGTCGTCGACCAGGGGCCGATGCGCGGCTTTCAATGGGTCGCCATCGCCGTTTGCGTCGTGCTGAACATGATCGACGGCTTCGATGTGCTGGTGATGGCCTTCACTGCCTCGTCGGTGGCCGCCGACTGGTCGCTGGGCGGCGCGCAACTGGGCATGTTGCTCAGTGCCGGGCTGCTCGGCATGGCGGCCGGCTCGCTGTTCATCGCACCCTGGGCCGACCGCATCGGCCGACGCCCGTTGATCCTGCTGTGCCTGGTGATTTCCGGTGGCGGCATGCTGCTCTCGGCACTCAGCCAGACGCCCACTCAGCTGGCGCTGTTGCGCGGCCTGACCGGGCTGGGTATCGGCGGCATTCTGGCCAGCAGCAACGTGATCGCCAGCGAATACGCCAGCAAGCGCTGGCGAGGCCTGGCGGTCAGCCTGCAATCCACCGGCTACGCTCTGGGCGCCACCTTCGGCGGCCTGTTGGCCGTGTGGTTGCTGTCGCACTGGGGCTGGCGCTCGGTGTTCTTCGCCGGCGGGCTGATGACCTTCGCCGCCATCGTGCCGGTGCTGCTGTGGTTGCCCGAGTCCCTGGATTTCCTGCTCTCCAGGCAGCCGGCCAAGGCGCTGGAGCGGGTCAACCGCCTGGCCGCCAAGCTGGATCGGCCGAGCCTGGCCACGCTGCCGGCATTGCCGGTCGGTGGCCACGCCAACAGTGGCGCCTTCGCGCGGTTGTTCGATGCCGAGCAACGGCGCAGCACGCTGCTGATCTGGGTACTGTTCTTCCTGGTGATGTTCGGCTTCTACTTCATCATGAGCTGGACGCCCAAGCTGCTCACCCAGTCCGGCCTGTCGGTGCAGCAGGGCGTCACCGGTGGAGTGCTGCTGAGCATCGGCGGCATCTTCGGCGCGACCTTGCTGGGCTTGTTGTCAGCGCGCTTTTCCCTGGCGCGGGTGCTGGCCGGCTTCATGCTGATCACCGCCGTGCTGCTGGTGGTGTTCACCAGTCTCGGTTCATCGTTCAGCGCGGCACTGGGTATGGGCCTGCTGATCGGGCTGTTCTCCAATGGCTGCGTCGCCGGGCTGTATGCGCTGTCGCCGCTGATTTACGGCGCGTCGGTGCGGGCTACCGGGGTGGGCTGGGCGATTGGTATCGGGCGTGGCGGGGCGATTCTGTCGCCGACCGTGGCCGGTTTGATGCTCGATGACGGCTGGCAGCCGCTGCAGCTGTATACCTGGTTCGCCCTGGTGTTCGTCGCCGCAGCAGTGCTGTTGTTGACCTTGCTGCCGGCGCAGAAGCCGCAGCAGATGACGCCGGCTCAGGCCTGAAGCGACAAGGGCGCGAGGCGCGTGCCTCGCGCCCGCTCCTTCACCAGAGCGCCAGGGTGTAGTCGATATGCAGGCGGGTCTGGTTCTCGTCGCGGAAGGCTGCGCCGGCGGCGAAGTCATTGCGGTAGATCGAATGCCGGGCCTTCAGCCCGACGCCCTTGAACGTGCCGCTCTGGATCACGTAGCCGATCTCCATCTGCAGTTCACGCTCCTTGAGGTCGGCGCCGCCCAGGGTCGGCAGCTCGATGTTGTCGCCACGCAGGTAACGCAGGCGCGTCTTCAGGCCGGGCACGCCGGCAGCGGCGAAGTCGTAATCGTAGATCGCCTGCCAGGTACGCTCCTTGGGATTGATGAAGTCCGAGCTCATGGCCATTTCGCTGATCACCATCGACTCGGTGCCCGAGATGTACGGCTTGGCCGTGTCGCCGCTCTGGTGCATGTAGCCCAGGGTGAAACGATGGCCGTCGAGGCCGTAGGCGAGCTGCGCGGCGAGGTTGCGGTTATCCACCTTGCCGGCCTTGGCGCTGCCATCCTCGTTGCTGATAAAGGCGCGCAGGTCGGTGCTCAGCACGCCAGGGCCGACCGGCAGCTCGTGCAGCAGGCCGAGGTATTCCTGGCGGTACAGATCGGCGACCGTGGTGTGGTAGGCGCGCAGCTTCAGGCCCTTGCCGAGCTGATAGTCGCCACCGAAGAAGGCCGCGTGGGAGCTTTCCGCCGTCGGGTTGAAGCGTCGGTTCGGCGAGGCCACCGTCATCGCCTGGTAGTTGCTGGAGTCGCGGCGATTGATGCGGTCGAGATAACCCGCATTCAGGGTCAGGTCCTCGATATCGGCGGACTGCAGATAGGCACCGCGAAAACTCTGCGGCAGCAGCCGCGCCGGGCTGGCGACGATGGAGGGCAGGAACGGCGAAACATCGCCGACCTTCAGAACGCTCTTGCCAGCGCGGATCTTGGCGGTCGGCGCCAGGCGCGAATATTCATCGGCGGCCCGCCCGCTGCTGGCGGACACCGGCAGCAGTTCAGTGCCGCTGCGCCCGGGGGAGGAGTCCAGCTTGACGCCCAGCAGGCCAGTGACGTCGAGGCCAAAGCCGACATCGCCCGGCGTGTAGCCCGATTCCATCTTGAGGATGAAACCCTGGGCCCATTCGCGGGCCGCCGATTTGGCGCCGTCGTCCTTGTAGTCGCGGTCCATGTAGTAGTTGCGGGTGGTCAGCTTGGCGCTGCTGTCTTCCACGAAACCGTCGGCCAGGGCATGGCCGGCCAGCAGGCCGGGAGCCAGCAACAGGCCGGCCAATGAGCTGCGGCGAAAGAGAATGGAATCGAGCGCCCGATGGGTGTGCATGTCATTGTCCTTTTTATTGTTGTTCTTCGCCCACCGATGGGGGCGGTGGATGCAGCGCTATCAGCGTTGCAGTGGGGCGAGAATGGAAAGGCAATGGCAGGTGGTCAATGTGCTCTGTTCGATAATCGAACGTTAAAATTATTAATTATTTTTAAAGTTAATAAAGATCTTCGGTTAAGTGATTGATGCCATTCGATTAATGCCAGATTCACTCGTCGAAGCGAATTACTTTCGTTATCCATTATCTTTGTTAATCTTTTTTCAGACTTCGCGGCCTTTCCTTTCGGTGCACCGCGAGCGACTAAAACAACAATAAAATCGAGGGTTCCCATGGATACGTCATCGCGTCGTTCGACGCTGACCGTCACGCTGTGTTTCATCGTCGCGCTCATCGAAGGCCTGGACCTGCAATCGGCGGGCATCGCCGCCGCGGGGATTCGCCAGGCGTTCGAGCTGGATCAGAAAATGATGGGCTGGATGTTCAGCGCCAGTATCATCGGCCTGCTGCCCGGGGCGTTCTTCGGCGGCTGGCTGGCCGACCGAATCGGCCGCAAGCGCGTACTGATCGGCGCGGTGATTCTGTTCGGCATCTTTTCCCTGTGGACGGCCTATGTATCCAGCGTCAATGGCCTGCTGCTGGCGCGCCTGATGACCGGCCTGGGTCTCGGTGCCGCCTTGCCGAATCTGATCGCCCTGTGCGCCGAGGCCGTCGAGGAACGCCGCCGCGGCACGGCCATCAGCATCATGTATTGCGGGGTGCCACTGGGCGGCGCCATCGCGGCAGTGGTGGGCATGCTCGGTGGCGAAAGCTGGCAGACGGTGTTTATCGTCGGTGGCGTGGCGCCGCTGCTGGTCGCGCCTCTGCTGATCTTCGCGCTGCCTGAATCGCGGGACTTCCGCGAGCAGCATCAGGGTGCTGCGCCAGTGCGTGAATCCACCGTGCAGGCGTTGTTCGGTGGCGGTCGTGCGGGCGCCACGCTGGCGCTGTGGGTCAGCTATTTCTTTACCCTCACGGTGATGTACATGCTGCTCAACTGGCTGCCGTCGCTGCTCCTCGAGCAGGGTTTCAGCAAGCCCCAGGCCGGCACCATTCAGATGCTGTTCAACATCGGTGGCGCCATCGGCTCGCTGCTTGGCGGGCTGCTGCTGGATCGTCGCGGGCGCACCGGGGTGGTGCTGTTCGCCTATGGCGGTGTGCTGGCCTCGCTGGCCGGCCTGGGGTTCGCCTCGGGCATGCTGGCCATGGCGATTGCCGGTTTTGCGGCTGGCTTGTTCATCATCGCCGCTCAGTTGGTGCTCTATGCATTGGCACCGCCGGCCTATCCGACCTCGGTGCGCGCCACTGGTGTGGGCGCTGCCGTGGCCGTGGGGCGCCTGGGTTCGGTATCCGGCCCGCTGGCAGCCGGGCAGATTCTCGCCGCGGGCGCCGGCACCGCAGGCGTGTTGCTGGCGGCATCGCCAGGCCTGGTGATCGCTGCGCTGGTGGTGCTCGGCATGAGCCGCCGGCGTGCTGCTGAAGCACCGGCCACCTCGACGACGTCGCACTGACGGAGGCGGGCGCATGAGAGACGGTGCGGCGGCCTTGCGCCGTCGCACTTGCCTGCGCACTTTTCTGCAGGCAATAAAAAACCCGCCGAAGCGGGCTTTTACTGACCAATGCCAACATCCTGTCGGCTGCCATCCTAGCTATGGTCACGTCATCCATGACCCTGAGCACGTCCTGTGCTGCAGGTATGGGCATAGATTACGGCCCCGGCCGGGGTGTCACCAGAGCGAACCGGCGCGCCGTCGTGTAAGCCTTTGGCTATAGCGAAACGGCAGCGTGAACTGTTCGAGGGTTTTCGGCCCCTCGAGCGAGAGGCTTTCAAGCGCATATGTCCGAATTCGGCACAGATGGTGATTTTGATTAATAGTTAATTGACATAACTATTTTTCAGGATTAGCTTCTGTTCATCGACAACCAAAACAAGAGCACCCCCCATGAGCAAGTACGAAGGCCGCTGGCAAACCGTGAAAGTCGATGTCGACGAGGGCATCGCCTGGGTCACTCTCAACCGTCCGGAAAAACGCAACGCCATGAGCCCGACCCTCAATCGTGAGATGGTCGATGTTCTCGAGGTGCTGGAGCAGGACGCCGAGGCTCGCGTACTGGTGCTGACCGGTGCTGGCGAGTCCTGGACCGCAGGCATGGACCTCAAGGAATACTTCCGCGAAGTGGACGCCGGCCCGGAAATTCTTCAGGAGAAGATCCGCCGTGAAGCCTCGCAGTGGCAGTGGAAACTGCTGCGCATGTACGCCAAGCCGACCATCGCCATGGTCAACGGCTGGTGCTTCGGTGGCGGCTTCAGCCCGCTGGTGGCCTGTGACCTGGCGATCTGCGCCGACGAGGCGACCTTCGGCCTCTCGGAAATCAACTGGGGCATCCCGCCGGGCAACCTGGTCAGCAAGGCCATGGCCGACACCGTGGGCCACCGCCAGTCGCTGTACTACATCATGACCGGCAAGACCTTCGACGGTAAGAAAGCCGCCGAGATGGGCCTGGTCAACGAAAGCGTGCCGCTGGCGCAGCTGCGCGAGACTACCCTGGAGCTGGCGCGCAACCTGCTGGAAAAGAACCCGGTGGTGCTGCGTGCCGCCAAGCATGGCTTCAAGCGTTGCCGCGAACTGACCTGGGAGCAGAACGAGGATTACCTGTACGCCAAGCTCGACCAGTCGCGCCTGCTGGATGAAGAGGGTGGTCGCGAGCAGGGCATGAAGCAGTTCCTCGACGACAAGACCATCAAGCCCGGCCTGCAGGCCTACAAGCGCTGATCGCCCGGCCTTGTGTTGCGCGGTGGCCGTCAGGGCGCCGCGAGCGTTCCCTACAAAGACAACAATGAGGAATCATCATGCTGGACGTGCCCCTGCTGATCGGTGGCCAGTCGTGCCCCGCCCGTGATGGACGAACCTTCGAACGCCACAACCCGGTAACCGGTGAAGTGGTCTCCCGGGTCGCCGCCGCTACCGTGGAAGATGCCGATGCGGCAGTCGCAGCCGCCCAGGCCGCGTTTCCGACCTGGGCTGCGCTGGCGCCCAACGAGCGGCGTACACGCCTGCTCAAGGCGGCCGAGCAGATGCAGGCGCGCGCTGGTGAGTTCATCGCCGCGGCCGGGGAAACCGGGGCGATGGCCAACTGGTACGGTTTCAACGTGCACCTGGCGGGCAACATGCTGCGCGAGGCGGCGTCGCTGACCACCCAGATCCATGGCGAGGTGATTCCTTCCGACGTGCCCGGCAGTTTTGCCATGGCGCTGCGTCAGCCCTGCGGTGTGGTGCTCGGTATCGCGCCATGGAACGCCCCGGTGATTCTCGCCACCCGCGCCATCGCCATGCCGCTGGCCTGTGGCAATACCGTGGTGCTCAAGGCCTCCGAGCTCAGCCCCGCCGTGCATCGGCTGATCGGCCAGGTGTTGCAGGATGCCGGCCTGGGTGACGGTGTAGTCAACGTGATCAGTAACGCGCCCGCCGATGCCGCGGTGATCGTCGAGCGGCTGATCGCCAATCCGGCGGTACGGCGGGTCAACTTCACCGGCTCGACCAAGGTCGGGCGCATCGTTGGCGAACTGTCGGCGCGGCATCTCAAGCCAGCGCTGCTGGAACTCGGTGGCAAGGCGCCGTTGCTGGTGCTCGATGATGCCGATCTGGACGCCGCCGTCGAGGCTGCGGCATTCGGCGCCTACTTCAATCAGGGGCAGATCTGCATGTCCACCGAGCGCCTGGTGGTCGACAGCAAGGTCGCCGATGCTTTCGTCGCCAAGCTGGCCGCCAAGGTGGCTACCCTGCGCGCCGGTAACCCGGCCAGCAACGAGTCGGTGCTCGGTTCGCTGGTCGACGTGTCGGCCGGCGAGCGCATCAAGGCGCTGGTCGATGATGCCGTTGGCAAGGGCGCGAAGTTGATCGCTGGCGGCCAGGTGGAGGGCAGCATCATGCAGGCGACGCTGCTCGACCACGTCACCCCAGCGATGCGTCTGTATGCCGAGGAGTCCTTCGGGCCGGTCGCCGTGGTGCTGCGCGGCAACGGTGACGAGGAGCTGCTGCGCCTGGCCAACGACTCCGAATTCGGCCTGTCGTCGGCGATCTTCAGTCGCGATACCACCCGCGCGCTGGCCCTGGCGCAGCGCGTCGAGTCGGGCATCTGCCATATCAACGGGCCGACCGTGCACGACGAGGCGCAGATGCCCTTCGGCGGCGTCAAGGCCAGTGGTTACGGCAGCTTTGGCGGCAAGTCGGCCATCGAGCAGTTCACCCAGTTGCGCTGGGTGACCCTGCAGAACGGCCCGCGGCATTACCCTATCTAGTCAAACCATTGCTGCATTCCTGCGTGTGCCGGTCGCCTCTTGCGAGGGGCGATTACGGCGCCTCGACAAGAACAATAGTGGCGACCCGAGTCGCCCGCGTGGAGAAGCAAAGTGAACTCCGATACCGGACCGCGTTATCGCCAGGTGTCCATCGGCCGCCCGGCCGTGGAGGTCAGCGAACGTCAGGGCGTTTTGCACATGCGCTCGCTGGAACCACTGGCCCCCTTGCCCGAGCGCTTGCTCGACCGCCTGGTGCACTGGGCCGAAGTGCGCGGGCAGCAAACCTTTCTGGCCGTGCGCGACGAGAACGGCGAGTGGCAGCACACCAGTTATGCGGGGATGCTCGACGCGGTGCGGGCCATCGCGCAAAGCCTGCTCGGCTTCGGCCTGAGCGCCGAGCGGCCCCTGGCGATTCTTTCTGGCAACGGCTTGCAGCACCTGCAGATGGCCCTTGGCGCCATGTATGCCGGCATTCCCTATTGCCCGGTGTCGCCAGCCTATTCGCTGCTCTCCCAGGATCACGCCAAGCTGCGCCATGTCTGCGACTTGCTGCAGCCGGGCCTGCTGTTCGTCGATAACGCCGCGCCCTACCAGCGCGCCATCGACGCGGTGATGGCCGCCGATGTGCCGGTGATCACCGTGCACGGTGAGGTGGCGGGCCGACCCAACATCGATTTCGCCAGCCTGCTGGCCAAGCCCGGCGGCGCCGAGGCCGATGCTGCCTTCGCCGCCACCGGCCCCGATACCATCGCCAAGTTCCTGTTCACCTCCGGCTCGACCAAGCTGCCCAAGGCGGTGGTCACCACCCAGCGCATGCTCTGCGCCAACCAGCAGATGCTGCTGCAGACCTTCCCGGTGTTCGGTGAGGAGCCGCCGGTGCTGGTCGACTGGCTGCCGTGGAACCACACCTTTGGTGGCAGCCACAACCTGGGCATCGTGCTGTACAACGGCGGCACCTTCTATCTCGACGACGGCAAGCCGACGCCCCAGGGCATGGCCGAAACCCTGCGCAACCTGCGCGAGATCTCGCCGACCGCCTACCTGACCGTGCCCAAGGGCTGGGAAGAGCTGGTCAACGCCCTGGAGCAGGACGCGGGGCTGCGCGAGCGCTTCTTCGCGCGCATCAAGCTGTTCTTCTTCGCCGCTGCCGGACTGTCGCAAAGTACCTGGGATCGCCTCGATCGCATCGCCGAGCAGCATTGCGGCGAGCGCATCCGGATGATGGCCGGGCTGGGCATGACCGAGGCGTCGCCGTCCTGCACCTTCACCACCGGGCCGCTGTCCATGGCCGGCTACGTCGGCCTGCCGGCGCCGGGTTGCGAAGTACGCCTGGTGCCGGTCGACGGCAAGTTGGAAGGGCGCTTTCGCGGGCCGCACATCATGCCGGGCTACTGGCGTGCCGAGCAGCAGACCGCCGAGGTGTTCGACGAGGACGGTTTCTACTGCTCCGGTGACGCGCTCAAGTTGGCCGACCCGACCGACCCGCAACTGGGCCTGATGTTCGATGGGCGCATCGCCGAGGACTTCAAGCTGTCGTCCGGGGTGTTCGTCAGCGTCGGCCCGCTGCGCAATCGCGCCGTGCTCGAAGGCTCGCCCTACGTGCAGGACGTGGTGGTCGCCGCGCCGGATCGCGAATGCCTGGGGTTGCTGGTATTTCCGCGCCTCTATGAATGCCGGCAACTGGCCGGCCTGGCGGCGGACGCCAGTGACGCCGAGGTGCTGGCCAGCGCCGCGGTCCGTGGCTGGTTCGCCGATTGGCTGCAGCGCCTCAACCGCGAAGCTACCGGCAATGCCACACGGCTGGAATGGATCGCCCTGATGAGCCAGGCGCCGTCCATCGACCGTGGCGAGATCACCGACAAGGGCTCGATCAACCAGCGTGCCGTGCTGCAATGGCGCGCCGAGCAGGTCGAAGCGCTGTACCGCGGCCGTGACGTGTCGATCCTGCGCGCCGAGTCGCGGCCGTGAGCAGCGGCCAGTTCAGTGCATTCGAGGAGGTGGCGATCATCGAGGCGCTGCGCACGCCCTGGAGCGACCTGAACGGGCCGCTGGCCCAGGTTTCGCCCATCGACCTGGGCATCAAGGTCGGCCGCGCTGTGCTGGCCCGCGCCGGCCTCGATCCGGCAGCGGTGGACGGCGTGTTCGCTGGCTCCATGGCCCAGGCCAGTTTTGACGCTTATATGCTGCCGCGGCATATCGGCCTGTACAGCGGCGTGCCGCAGCAGGTGCCGGCGCTGGCGGTACAGCGCATCTGTGGCACCGGCCTGGAGTTGCTGCGCCAAGGGGCCATGCATCTGCAGTCTGGCGGGCAACTGGCGCTGTGCGTGGGCAGCGAGTCGATGTCGCGCAACCCGATTGCCGCCTATGAGCACCGGGCGGGCTTTCGTCTCGGCGCGTCGGTCGGTTTCAAGGATTTTCTCTGGGAAGCGCTGTTCGATCCGGCGCCGGGTGTGGACATGATCGACACCGCCGAGCGCCTGGCCGTTGAATACGGCATTAGTCGCGAGCAGGTGGATGCCTACGCGTTGGGCAGCCATCAGCGTGCATTGCAGGCTCGCGATAGCGGCTGGCTGGGCGAGGAGATCGTCGCGGTCGGCAACGAGCGCTTCGAACTGGATGGCTATCAGGCGCGCGGTATCCAGTTGCCCAGGCGGGTTGTCGAAGTGGCGCAGGATAGTCATCCACGACCCACCGATGCCGAGGCGCTGGCGCGGTTGAGCGCCATTCACCCTGGCGGCGTGCAGACCGCCGGCAACAGCTGCGCGGTGGTCGATGGTGCGGCGGCGGCACTGGTCGGTAGCGCCTCCGACTCCTCGAAGCCGCCTCTGGCGCTGTTGCGTGCCTCCAGCGTGGTTGGTGTGGCGCCGGAGATCATGGGCATCGGCCCGGCACCGGCCATCGAGTTGCTGCTGCAGCGCAGCGGCCTGGGGCTGGACGACATCGGTCTGTTGGAAATCAACGAAGCCCAGGGCGCCCAGGTGCTGGCGGTCAGTCAGGCGTTGGGGCTGGATCCGGCGCGCCTGAATCAGCGCGGCGGCTCCATCGCCCTTGGCCACCCATTGGCGGCTACCGGCCTGCGCCTGGTGATGACCCTGGCGCGGCAGCTGCGCGACGCCAAGCTGCGTTACGGCATCGCCGCTGCCTGCATCGGTGGCGGGCAGGGCATGGCGATGCTGATCGAGAATCCGGGCTACCAGGCCTGAGTTTTGCTCTACAGGGCACCTCTAAAAACGTAGGCGAGGCAGCCAGCGCAAGGCAAAAGCAGGCGAAAAAGCGCAGTTTACGAGCTGTAAATGAGCATTTTGAGCCTGTTTTAACGCCGCGATGGCAACGCAGGTAGTTTTTAGAGGTGCCCTACAGGGAGGTTGACCATGTGGCAATACAAGGCGCCGTTGCGCGATATGCGTTTCGTCCTCGAGCACTGGCTGCAGGCGCCTGCGGCCTGGGCTGAGCTGCCGGCCTTTGCCGAGGTCGACCTGCCGCTGGCCTTGCAGGTACTGGAAGAGGCTGCGCGCTTCAGTTCCGCAGTGCTGGCGCCACTGAATGCCAGCGGAGATCGACAAGGCTGCAGCTGGCAAGAAGGCGAAGTCAGCACGCCCGAGGGCTTTGCTGCCGCTTACCGAGCCTATGTGGAAGGCGGCTGGTCCGCGCTGGCCTGCGATCCCGCCCATGGCGGCCAGGGCCTGCCGCAACTGTTGGATGCGGCGCTGCAGGAAATGCTCTACGCCAGCAACCATGCCTGGGCGATGTACACCGGCATCGCCCACGGTGCCTACCTGTGTCTTGATGTCCACGCCCCGCAGTCGCTCAAGGAGCGCTACTTGCCGGCCATCGTCAGCGGGGAGAGCCTGCCGACCATGTGCCTCACCGAACCTCAGGCCGGCAGCGATGTGGGGCTGCTGCGCTGTCGCGCAGAGCCTCAGGATGACGGCGGTTATCGTCTTACCGGCAGCAAGCTGTTCATCTCCGGCGGCGAGCACGACCTCACCGCAGACATTCTGCACCTGGTACTGGCGCGCCTGCCGGATGCGCCGTCGGGTACCCGCGGCATCTCGCTGTTTCTGGTGCCCAAGCGGCTGGATGACGGCACGCGTAACGCCGTGCGCTGCGACGGCATCGAACACAAGATGGGCATCAAGGGCAGCGCCACCTGCTCGCTGAGTTTCGACGGTGCTCAAGGTTGGCTGATCGGCGAGCCGAATTGTGGCCTCGCGGCGCTGTTCGTGATGATGAACTCGGCGCGCCTGCACGTTGGTTTGCAGGGCCTCGGGCATGCCGAGGCGGCCTGGCAGAATGCCCTGGATTACGCCCGGGAGCGCCGGCAGATGCGTGCGCCAGGCCGACCGGAAGGCGTTGCTGCAGCGCCTGCCGACCCCATCCATTACCACCCGGCCATGCGTCTGGCGCTGCTGCGCCTGCGCGCCGTCAGCCAGGGGCTGCGGGTGGTCGGTTACTGGGGCGCGCACCTGCTCGATCAGGCCGAGCATGCCAGCAGTGAACCGGCCCGCCAGCAGGCCACTCGCCTGGCCGGGCTGCTGACGCCAGTGATCAAGGCGTTCTTCACCGACCAGGGTTTTCACTTGGCCAGCGAGGCGCTGCAGGTGTTTGGCGGCTACGGCTACATTGGCGAGTACGGCATCGAGCAAACCCTGCGCGACAGCCGTATCGCCATGATCTACGAGGGCAGCAACGAGATTCAGGCCAACGATCTGCTATTGCGCAAGGTGCTGGGCGATGGTGGCATGGCGTTGGAGGAGCTGCTGGCGTTGTTCGAGCAGGAGGCGGCGGCGGGCGGCGAGCATGCCGACCCGCTAAGTGCGCTATCCGCGAATTTGCGTGTCTTGGTGAAAGGCATCCTCAAGCAAACCGAGGGCGACGCCGAATACCCGTACCGGATTGCCAGCGATTTTCTGCACCTGCTCGGCTGGGCGCTGCTGGCCTATGCTTGGGCGCGTTCCGCACGCGTGGCGGCGCCGCTGCTGGCCGGAGATCCCTGGTATCAGGAGAAGCTCGATAGCGCAGCGTTCTTCTTCAGCTATCTGTCGCCCGAGATCGACTTGCGCATCGCCCGTATCGATGCAGCCCGGGCGCCGTTGGGATTTCTGACATGACAGGCGCTCTGCCCGTCAATGTTTGGCGTGCAGAGAACTGGCAGAAATGTGGCGGAAGCGGCCGATGTGCAAAGTTGTGGGAGAGGCTTTAGCCTCGAGTTCTTTGCGCCTAGGCAGGCACATCGGGGCTAAAGCCCCTCCACAAAAGCAGCCGCTTCCGATGTCTGCTTCTGCCTTTTGGCGGCCTACCAGGCCACTCCCGCCGCCTCTCACAAGGCATCTTACCGATTGACCTTATGCAGCAACCGCAGCAACTGCGCGCGTTCATCTTCGTCGAGGGCGGCGGTGGCCGCTTCGTCGCTGGCCACGGCGATGGCCTTGAGCTGGCCCAGCAGGGCAGTGCCCGCCTTGGTCAGAAACACGCCGTAGGCGCGTTTGTCCTGCACACCGCGAACGCGCTGGGCGAGGCCTCGGCTCTCCAGCTTGTTGAGCAGCGGTACCAGTTGCGGTGGCTCGATGGCCAACTGGCGCGCCAGGTCGGCCTGCATCAGCCCAGGCTCGTTGTCGATGATCACCATGGCGGTGAACTGCGCTGGGCGCAGGTCGTGCTCGGTCAGGTTGCCGACCAGATGCTGGAACACCTTCAGCTGGGCGCGGCGCAGCGCATAGCCCACCAGGGTGTCCAGCCAGCTGTCAGGCAGCGCGTCGCCTGCGGGGTTGGCCTGGGGCGAGGTGTCCATCTGGCTGGAGGCATTGCTCATGGCTGGGCTTCTTCAGTTAAGCGAGTTAAGCATTTTTGCACGCTGGGGCGGCAACTGACCAGAGCGTGGAACGCTTGCTACAGCGGCCAACGACAGGAGGGCGTCGGGCCGGGCGCGTTGGCTCAGGCGCGTTTCTTGACGCCAGGTGTGGCGCCCGGCGAGCGGTTGAGCTTTTCCGCGCTGAGCCGGCGCTGGCCTTCGCCGTCGACCCAGCCGGCTTCCCAGGCGGCAGCAGGCATGCTGTCGGCGAAGGGCAGGATGTCGGAAGGGTGGCCGGCCAGGCCTGCCATATAGCCCTGCTGGTAGGCCTTGGTCAGGCTTTCCAGGCTCCAGTGCTGCGTGTTGTCACGGTGGCTCATGAGAGAGGTTCGCAAAGAGTGCTTGCAAACCATGCTAGCCAAATCCGCTCGGCTGAACCGGGCCACCTGTCCCGGATTTATGACCATTGAGTTTTTTTGTGACGCAGTCGTCGCAGGCCGAGCAAGCTTTCACACGGCCAGGGCAAGGATGCTGGCCTGATAGGCGGCGGCAAAGCTGTCGAAGTCGCCTTCTTCATGAGCTTCTAGTTCGGCCTGGTCCTGCAGCGATTGCTGGGCGTTTTGCTCGAACTCGGACTGCTGCTCGGCGCTCAGCGGCTGGCTGCGGAAGTGCTCGGCGTGGCGCTTGCTCTGGCGCAGGGAAAATGCCGCGAAGGTTTCGCCTTTCTGCAGTTCGGCCAGCACCTGGGCCGAGGGCGTCAGGCTGGCATCGTCGATTTTCGCACGCTGGGCCCGCAGGGCGCTGGCGTGCTCGTCATGGCCCTGGCCGGCATCGAGCAGTTTGGCGATGGCTTCGATGCCGTCGAGCAGTTCGTGGGCCCAGGTCTGCAGCACCACCGGTACGCCCTGGCGAGACAGGTGCAGGCCCGGGCGACGACCTTCCTTGACCACCTTGAGGAAGTTGTCCGAGCAGCTGCCGCATTCACCATTGCTCAGCTGCGGGCTGTCCTGCAGGGCGCAGTAGAGCAGGAAGGCGTCGAGGAAGCGCGATTCGGCGAGGTCGATGCCCATCGGCAGGAACGGGTTGATGTCCAGGCAGCGCGCCTCGACGTACTGCACGCCTCGGGCCATCAGCGCCTGGATCGGCCGCTCGCCGCTGTAGGTCACGCGTTTGGGGCGGATGTTGGAGTAGTACTCGTTTTCGATCTGCAGCACGTTGGTATTGAGCTGCAGCCACTCGCCGTCCTTCTTGGTGCCGATATTCACGTAGGGCGGGTAGGGCGTGCCGACCGCCTGGCGCAGGCTGTCGGTGTAGCTGGCCAGGTCGTTGTAGCAAGGTGTCAGCCCGGCCTGGGCTTCGCTCTGGTAACCCAGGTCGCTCATGCGCAGGCTGGTGGCGTAGGACAGGTACAGGGTGTCGGCGTCCAACTCCTGGAGCTGGTGCGGGCGGCCACGCATGAAGTTCTTGTCCAGCGCCGGCGAGGCGCCGAACAGGTACATCAGCAGCCAGCTGTAGCGGCGGAAGTTGCGGATCAGCGCGATGTAGCGCGATGACTGATAGTCGCGGGCACTGCGCCCGTCGCCTTCGGCCTGCTGCAGCACCGCCCACAGCTGCTCGGGCAGGGAGAAGTTGTAATGAATGCCGGCGATGCACTGCATGGTCTTGCCGTAGCGCAGGGCCAGGCCCTTGCGGTACACGTACTTGAGCTGGCCGATATGCGAGCTGCCATAGCGGGCGATCGGAATGGTCTGTTCATCCGGCAGCGGGCCGGGCATCGACGGGCTCCACAGGTACTCGCCGTCGAGCTTGCTGTACACGAAGCGGTGGATGCGATCGAGCTCGGCCAGGGTGTCGCCCGGATCGACCGCGGTGGTGGTGATGAACTCGAGCAGGGATTCGGAATAGTCCGTGGTGATCTGCCCGTTGGTCAGCGCCGAGCCCAGCGCGGCGGGATGCCCGCTCAGAGCCAGCTGGCCGCTTTCATCGACACGCAGGCATTCGCGCTCGATGCCGTGCAGGCACTGGGAGAGCAGGGACAGGTTGGCATGCTCGCCGAGCAGGGCCAGACGGCGGGAGAACAGGTCGCTCAAGATTGCATTCCTTCACGCAGCGGTCGCCCCAATATGGGGGTGGACGCTGGACTCTACAAGGGGCGAATTGCTGACGTTGGTCGTCTGGCGAAAGGGATGTACGTTTTAGCGACACGCGCAGGCAGCTTTCAGGGCTCTGCTGCGCGTGACGTGGGCCTCAGAGGCAGGCGAAGGTGGCCTGGGCCTTGGCGACCAGCTTGTCGTGCTGGTGCACTTCGGCTTCGATCACCTGGGTGCGGCGGCCGGCGTGGATGACCCAGGCGCGGCAGCTCAGGTCGCCTTCGGTGACGCCGCGGATGTAGTTGACCTTGCACTCCAGGGTCACGCTGCTCGGCTCGCCGTCAGTTAGGCTGTGGCTGGCCTGGCCCATGGCGGTGTCGATCAGCGAGAACAACGCGCCGCCGTGCAGCTTGCCGTGCAGGTTACGCAGGCCGTCGTGCATGCTCAGGGCGATGATCGCCTCGCCGGCCTCGGCCTTGACGATCCTGAGGCCGAGCAGACGCCCGAAGGCGCTGCTCTTGCCGATTTCATCCGCGGATTGGCTCATCGCTTACTTCCTCAACTGCTTGGCGTTGGCGAACAGCGCAGCCATGGCGGCATTGGCCGGAGCCGGTTTGTCCTGGCCGGAATGGCGCTCGCTGCGTGGTGCCTGGCCGCCCTTGCCACCGCCCTGACGGGCGCCGCCACGTGGGCCGTCGACTTTCTCGCCGGGCGTGTCGCTCATGCGCATCGACAGGGCGATGCGGTTGCGCGGGATGTCCACTTCCATGACCTTGACCTTGACCACGTCGCCGGCCTTGACCGCTTCGTGCGGGTCCTTGATGAATTTCTCCGACAGCGCCGAGATATGCACCAGGCCGTCCTGGTGTACGCCGATGTCGACGAAGGCGCCGAAGTTGGTCACGTTGGTGACCACGCCTTCGAGGATCATCCCCAGTTCGAGGTCTTTCAGGGTTTCCACGCCTTCCTGGAACTCGGCGGTCTTGAACTCGGGGCGTGGGTCGCGGCCGGGTTTTTCCAGCTCGCTGAGGATGTCGCTGACGGTCACCTGGCCGAAGGTCTCGTCGGTGAATTTCTTCGGATCCAGGCGCTTGAGGAAGCCCGCATCGCCGATCAGCGAGCGGATATCGCGGCCGGTGTCGGCGGCGATGCGCTGCACCAGCGGGTAGGTTTCCGGGTGAACCGCGGAGGCGTCCAGCGGGTTGTCGCCATTCATCACGCGCAGGAAGCCGGCAGCCTGTTCGAAGGTCTTGTCGCCCAGGCGCGGGACTTTCTTCAGGGCGTCACGGGTCTTGAACGCGCCGTGGGCATCACGGTGAGCGACGATGTTCTGTGCCAGGGTGGCGTTGAGGCCGGAAATACGCGCCAGCAGGGCGCTGGAGGCGGTGTTGACGTCCACGCCCACGGCGTTCACGCAGTCTTCCACCACGGCGTCCAGGCTGCGCGCCAGCTTGAGCTGGGACACGTCATGCTGGTACTGGCCGACGCCAATGGATTTCGGGTCGATCTTCACCAGCTCGGCCAGTGGATCCTGCAGGCGGCGAGCGATGGATACGGCGCCGCGCAGCGATACGTCCAGATCCGGGAATTCCTTGGCGGCCAGCTCCGAGGCCGAATACACCGAGGCGCCGGCTTCGCTGACCATGATCTTGGTCATTTTCAGGCCCGGGTACTTCTTGATCAGCTCGATGGCCAGCTTGTCGGTCTCGCGGCTGGCGGTGCCGTTGCCGATGGCGATCAGGTCGACGCCGTGCTTGGCGCACAGCTTGGCCAGTACGTTGAGGGTACCGTCCCAGTCGTTGCGTGGCGCGTGCGGGTACACGGTAGCGGTGTCCAGCAGCTTGCCGGTGGCGTCGACCACCGCCACCTTGCAGCCGGTGCGCAGGCCTGGGTCGAGGCCCAGGGTCGCGCGCGGGCCGGCAGGCGCGGCGAGCAGCAGGTCGTGCAGGTTGCGGGCGAACACGCTGATCGCTTCGTCTTCGGCGGCTTCGCGCAGTTCGCCGAGCAGGTCGGTTTCCAGGTGGGTGTAGAGCTTGACCTTCCAGGTCCAGCGCACCACTTCGCCCAGCCATTTGTCCGCGGCGCGGCCCTGGTTGGCGATGCCGAAACGTTCGGCGATCATGCCCTCGCAGGGATGCAGGGTGCCGGGCAGCTCCTCACCGACCTTGAGGCTGGCCGTGAGGATGCCCTCGTTGCGACCCCGGAAGATCGCCAGGGCGCGGTGCGACGGCGCGCCCTTGAGCTTCTCGTCATGCTCGAAGTAGTCGCGGAACTTGGCGCCTTCGTTTTCCTTGCCGGCGATGACCCGGGCGCTCAGGGTGGCGTTGTCCTTGAGGTAGCCGCGCAGGCTGCTGAGTAGGCTGGCGTCCTCGGCGAAGCGCTCCATGAGGATGTACTTGGCGCCTTCGAGCACTGCCTTGGTGTCGGCGAAGCCCTTCTCGGCATCGATAAAGCTTGCCGCTTCGCTCTCCGGGGTCAGGCTCGGATCATTGAACAGCGCGTCGGCCAGTTCGCCGAGGCCGGCTTCCAGGGCAATCTGGCCCTTGGTGCGGCGCTTCTGCTTGTAAGGCAAGTAGAGGTCTTCGAGGCGCGTCTTGGTGTCGGCGAGGTTGATTTCGCGGGCCAGCTCCGGAGTCAGCTTGCCCTGTTCCTCGATGCTGGCCAGGATGCTGGCGCGGCGGTCATCGAGTTCGCGCAGGTAGCGCAAGCGCTCCTCCAGGTTGCGCAGCTGGGTATCGTCGAGGCTGCCGGTGACTTCCTTGCGATAACGGGCGATGAACGGCACGGTGGAGCCTTCATCCAGCAGTTGCACGGCGGCGGCGACCTGTTGCGGGCGTACGCCCAGTTCTTCGGCGATACGGTTGTTGATGCTGAGCATAGAAAGAAGAATCCACCTTGAAACGACTAGAACCGGCCTCGCTCAGGATGGCCGGATGATAAAGCGGCGCATTATAGCCACGCCCGCAATGCCTCAGGCACTCGCGGTCGGCGGCTGTCAGACCATGAATCGGCATGAAGTGCGCCAATGTCTGCGAAAAATCTGCTAACAATGGACAATACGTGGTCTACACGGCCTCTGAGCCATAATGCCGCCGTTCAGCCGGGCGCATCGCGTCACGGACTCTCGGTCAAGGAGCCTCTATGAGCAGCACTGCAGTACAACCGGTCGAAGGCGAGAAGATCCTGATTGTCGATGACGACGCCCGTCTGCGTCGCTTGCTCGAGCGTTTCTTCGACGAGCAGGGCTATCGTGTGCGCGCAGTGGAAAACGTCGAGCAGATGGACCGCCTGCTGTCGCGCGAGCTGTTCAACCTGGTGGTGCTCGACCTGATGCTGCCCGGCGAAGACGGCATGAGCGCCTGCCGTCGCCTGCGCGCCGCCAACAATCAGGTGCCGATCATCATGCTCACCGCCAAGGGCGACGAAGGCAGCCGTATCCAGGGTCTGGAAATCGGCGCCGACGATTACCTGGCCAAACCCTTCAACCCCCGCGAACTGCTGGCCCGCATCAAGGCCGTGCTGCGCCGCCAGGCGCCGGTGGTACCGGGTGCGCCGGGCAGCGAGGATGAGAGCGTCACCTTCGGTGATTACGAGCTTTCCCTGGCTACCCGCGAATTGAAAAAGGGCGACGAGGTGCACATGCTCACCACCGGTGAGTTCGCCGTGCTCAAGGCGCTGGTGCAGCATGCCCGCGAGCCGCTGACCCGCGACAAGCTGATGAACCTGGCCCGCGGCCGTGAGTGGGATGCCCTGGAGCGCTCAATCGACGTGCAGATTTCCCGCCTGCGCCGCCTGATCGAGCCGGATCCGTCCAAGCCGCGCTACATTCAGACCGTCTGGGGCGTGGGCTATGTATTCGTGCCGGACGGCAACAAAAAAGATTAAAGCGGATACCCAGCGCAAGAGGGCTGGCGATCGACGCCAGCCCTCTTGCGTTCAGCCTCCCGCCTTCAGCGTTCTGCCCCGGCTCCTGTCCTTATGAAAGCTCCACTCTGGTTCCCGCAAAGCTTCTTCTCGCGCACCCTCTGGCTGGTGCTGATCGTCGTGCTGTTCTCCAAGGCGCTGACCCTCGTCTACCTGATGATGAACGAGGACGTGCTGGTGGATCGCCAATACAGCCACGGCGCCGCACTGACCCTGCGCGCCTACTGGGCGGCGGACCCCGAGGATCGCGCCAATGTCGCCGAGGCCGCCGGCCTCAAGCGGGTGACCCGCGCAGAAGTACCGGCCAGCGAGGAACACTGGCCGTACAGCGAAATCTTCCAGCGGCAGATGCAGTCCGAGCTGGGCCCTGACACCGAGACCCGGGTGCGGGCCAAGAGCCCGCCAGCACTCTGGGTGCATGCGCCGACCCTGGGCGAGGATTGGGTTCGCGTACCGCTGTACCCGCACCCGCTGCGTGGCCAGCGTATCTGGAGTGTGCTGGGCTGGTTCCTCGGCATTGGCCTGCTGTCCACGGCGGCGGCATGGATCTTCGTGCGCCAGCTCAGCGCCCCGCTCAAGCGCTTGGTGATCGCCGCCCGGCAGTTCGGCCAGGGGCGTAGCGTGCGGCTGCCGGTAGGCGATACACCGAACGAAATGGCCGAGGTGTACCGTGCGTTCAACCAGATGGCCGAGGACGTCGAGCAGGCCGGGCGCGAGCGCGAGCTGATGCTGGCGGGGGTGTCCCACGACCTGCGCACGCCGCTGACACGCTTGCGGCTGTCGCTGGAGTTTCTCGACCACGACTCGGAGCTGACCGACGACATGGTGCGCGACATCGAGGACATGGACGCCATCCTCGACCAGTTCCTGGCCTTTATCCGCGATGGTCGGGACGAGCCCGTCGAAGAGCTGGTGCTGCCCGAGCTGATTCGCGAGGTGGTCGCGCCTTACAACCAGAAGCAGGAGCAGGTGCGCCTGTTCCTCGAGCCGGTGCCGGCGTTTCCGCTGCGCCGGGTGTCGATCAAGCGGCTGATCGTCAACCTGATCGAGAACGCCCTGCGTTATGGCGGCAGCCCGGTGGAAATCGTACTGTCGGTGGCCGACGACCACAGCGCACCCTACGTGGTGCTCAGCGTGATGGACCGCGGCGCGGGCATCGACCCGAGCGAGCTGAGCAGTATCGTCAACCCCTTTATCCGCGGTGACAGTGCCCGGGGTGGCAAGGGGGCCGGGTTGGGCCTGGCCATCGTCAAGCGCATCGCCGCGCTGCATGGCGGCAGCGTGGAGTTGCGCAACCGCACCGGTGGCGGCCTGGAAGCACGTATCTGCCTGCCTCTGGGGCTATTGTTGCCGCGTGATGCGGCCTGATGCCCTGCTAGTCGGTTTGCGCGCTGCAGGCACCTCCAGCCTGCTGATGGCCAGGGCCTGCTGCTCCGCAGGCCGGTGCTCAAGGCGGATTTTCTGAAGCGAATGGGCCGGCCACCTCAGGCCCATTCCCGAGGCATCACCAGCTCAGTGTAGCGCCCTGCAGGCGCGCCTTGCGGCCGTAAGGCCAGGCGAAGTTGGCGTCGCCGTGGCCGCTGGGCAGCTCGCCGTACAGCGGGATGTCGAACGGCGCCAGGTACTCGCCGATGATTTCCTCGATGCTGTGCTGTACGCCGCGCCGCGGGCAGTCGGTAAAGCTGCCCAGGCATACCGCGGCCGGGCGGCGCTCGGCGAAGCTTTCGAACAGCTGCCAGAAGCTGCGCTCCAGGCGGTAGTAGGGCTCGCCGACGTCTTCGAGAATCAGGATGGCCTGGTCCGGCAACTGCATGCCGGCGACCGTGCCGCAGCCGCTGGCCAGGGCCGTGAGGTTGCCGCCAACCAGCTGCCCCTCTATGGCGGACTGCGGGCCGCTGAGGTGGCGTACCGGCAGTGAATGGCTGCGGCCCTGCAGCAGATCCCACAGCGAGCGCATCGACGCCAGCCGCTCACGCTGCCCGGCTGGCGCGGCCAACGCCTGCAGGCCGAGCGCGGTGGCGACCGGGCCATGGATGCCGGGCAGCTCATGGCGGGCGAAGGCGTCGAGCAGCACTGACAGATCCGAGTAGCCGATCAGCGGCCGTGGGCTGGCGCGCTGCAGCAGCGCCCAGTCGACGCCCGGCAGCAGTTGTGCGCTGCCATAGCCGCCGCGCAGGCACCAGACGGCGTCGATGTCCGGCAGGCTGAAGGCCTCGTGCAGGTCGTCCAGACGCTGCGCCGGCGTGCCCGCCAGGTAGCGATGGCGGGCGCGCACGTGGCGGCCCAGGTGGTAGTCGATGCCCTGTACGTCGAGCTGCGCCAGAGTGGCGTCGAAGATCTCGTCGGCGATCGCCGATGCCGGCGCGATCAGGGCCACGCGGCCCGTGAAGGCTGTACTCATCCTTTGCCCTTGGTGCGTGTCAGGTTGGGGCCGCCGTTCTTTTCCAGGTAGCCGATGATCATCCCGGCGACATCCTTGCCGGTAGTCACCTCGATGCCTTCCAGGCCCGGCGAGGAGTTCACTTCCATCACCAGCGGGCCGTGGTTGGAACGCAGGATGTCGACGCCGGCCACCGACAGGCCCATGACCTTGGCTGCGCGAATGGCGGTCATGCGCTCTTCGGGGGTGATCTTGATCAGGCTGGCGGTGCCGCCGCGGTGCAGGTTGGAGCGAAATTCACCGGGCTTGGCCTGGCGCTTCATCGCCGCGATGACCTTGTCGCCGACCACGAAGCAGCGGATGTCGGCGCCGCCGGCTTCCTTGATGTATTCCTGCACCATGATGTTCTGCTTGAGGCCCATGAACGCCTCGATCACCGATTCGGCGGCCTTTTCGGTCTCGCACAGCACCACGCCGATTCCCTGGGTGCCCTCGAGCACCTTGATCACCAACGGTGCACCGTTGACCATCTGGATCAGGTCGGGAATATCGTCCGGGGAATGGGCAAAGCCGGTCACCGGCAGGCCGACGCCACGCCGCGACAGCAACTGCAGCGAGCGCAGCTTGTCACGGGAGCGGGCGATGGCCACCGACTCGTTGAGCGGCACCACGCCCATCATCTCGAACTGGCGCAGCACCGCGCAGCCATAGAAGGTCACCGAGGCACCGATGCGCGGGATCACCGCGTCGAAGCCTTCCAGCGGCTTGCCGCGGTAGTGGATCTGCGGCTTGTGGCTGGCGATGTTCATGTAGGCGCGCAGGGTGTCGATCACCACCATTTCATGGCCGCGCTGCTGCCCGGCTTCGACCAGGCGACGCGTGGAATACAGGCGCGGATTGCGCGACAGCACAGCGATTTTCATTGGTCACCGGTCGGGTCGGGAAGCACGGGTTTGTCTTGTACGTAAGTAAGCGCCGGGTTGACCACCAATTGGCCATCCACCAGCGCCTTGGAACCGAGCAGCATGCGATAACGCATGGTCTTGCGGCTGGCCAGGGTGAATTCCACCGGCCACTGCAGGTCGCCGAGCATCAGGCTGGTGCGGATCACGTAGCGGCTCTGGGCCTGGCCATTGGAACTCTTGATGGTTTTCAAGGCGACCAGACGCGCCTCGCAGCGGTGACGACGCTGCACCTGGGTACCGATATAGGCGGTAAAGCGCACCCAGCGTTCGCCATCGCGCTCGAACGGCTGAATATCGCTGGCGTGCAGGCTCGAAGTGCTGGCGCCCGTGTCGATCTTGGCGCGCAGACCGACGATGCCCAGTTCCGGCAGGTTCACCCACTCGCGCAGGCCGATCACGTTGAGGTGGTCGAATGTCTTCAAGAACGCGTTCCGTCTCTACAAGGGGCCAACGTCAGAGGCGCATGGTACTGAAATCCGCTGCGCTGCACCGCTGTCAGTGGGTTACCGTGGCTGACGCCCACGCCGTTTCGGCGATCGCCGGTAACCCTCGGAACATCGGCTTGGCAAACAGGTAACCCTGCATCAGATCGATGCCGCTGGCGGCGAGGAAGTCGCGTTCGCCCGGCGTTTCGATCCCTTCGGCGATCACCGTTACACCCAGATCGTTACAAATGTTGAGGATGCCGCGCACGATGGCCTGCCGCGCCTTGTCTCGGTCGACGTCACGGATCAGCGCCATGTCCAGTTTGATCAGGTCGGGCTGGAAGTCGGCCAACAGGGTGAGGCCCGAGTGGCCAGCACCGAAGTCGTCGATGGCGGTCTTGAAGCCGAACTCCTGGTACTGGCGCAGAATGTTGGTCAGGTGCTTGCTGTCGGCCATGTGGTCGCTTTCCAGGGTCTCGAAAATCAACCGGTCGAGCGGGAAGTCATGCTGGCGCGCCGCTTCCAGGGTGCTGCGGATGCACAGCTCGGGGCGGTACACGGCATTGGGCAGGAAGTTGATCGACAGGTGGCTGGACACGCCCAGCTGTTTGGCTTCGGCTATCGCCTGGGTGCGGCAGCGTTGGTCGAAACGGTAGCGGTTGTCGTCGTTGACGCGCTCGAGCACCGACAGTGCACCTTCACCTGCCGGCCCGCGCACCAGCGCCTCGTGGGCGAACACCTGGCGGCTGCGAATGTCGATGATCGGCTGGAAGGCGAAATGAAAGTCGAAATCCAGCTCCGGGCTGCCCTGGCAGCCACGGCATTTTTCGGGATGGACAAGATCGCTGGGAAAGTGGGTCACCGCTGCTCCAGAATGAGGATCGCTCGGGCTTGCATGCATCGGACAATGCGCACAGGCTGGAGTGTGGAAAGAATTGCAATGAGTGAGGTAAGGGTGGCAAAGCAGGATGCCGATGACAAGGTTCGCTTGGATAAATGGCTGTGGGCCGCACGCTTCTATAAAACCCGGGCGCTGGCCAAGGCGGCGATCGAAGGCGGCAAGGTGCATTGTCGCGGTGAGCGCTGCAAGCCGGGCAAGGAGCCGAAGGTGGGCGAAGAGTACGTGATTCGTACTGGTTTCGATGAACGAACCGTGGTGGTGCAGGCGCTATCGGTGGTGCGTCGCGGGGCGCCCGAGGCACAGACCCTATACGCCGAGACCGGCGAGAGTATCGTGCGCCGCGAGAAGGCGGCCGAGCAGCGCAAGGCTGGTGCCCTGGGCGTGCAGACCGAGGGGCGGCCGAGCAAGAAGCAGCGCCGGCAGCTGTTCTACCTGCGCGGCGGTTCCGGGGAGTGGGTGGAGTAGGGTGGCCTGCTCTGCGCGCGCAGTGATCAGCGCCCGCTGACCACCGCGAAGGCGCCGATCACCGGCAGCCGTGCCAGGGGTCGCATCAACGGCGCAGTGGCACGCTCGATAGCCGCGCTGGCGCGGTAGGCCAGCGGCGTGTAGCAACTCCAGGCGATGCCCAGCACGCTGAGCAGCACGCCGCCGACCAGGGCGTCCGCGCCCCAATGGGCGCCAGCGACCAGGCGCGGCAGCATGCCGACCACCGCCACCGTCCACACCAGCAGGCGCCGCCAGCCGCTGACGAAGAAGCTGCAGAACATTGCCCAGATCATCAGTACCGAGGCGTGGTCGCCTGGGAAGCTGCGGCTGGCGCTGTCCTTGAGATCCCAGCGTTCTTCCCAGGCCGGGAACATCTCGGTCAACCGTGCGCTGCCGTCAATCTGCAGTGAAGGACTGGCATGCTGCCAGCCCATGTACTCGACCAGGTCGGAAAAGCCCACGCGCATCAGCAGCATGACGATCAGCGCGACCAGAAACGCATACAGCCCGGTGCGTACTTGGTTGGCCGGGAAGATCAGGCCGGCGCGCAGCATGATCGCCAGCATCACCACACCGACGCCCGCGTCCACCGGGCGCATGCTGCCGATGGCCCAGATATGCGCCCACAGGCCGGCGGCATGTACGGGATCGTTGAGCAGATGGAACAGCCACACATCGAACTGGTTCCAGTACAGGCGGGTGACCGGCCACAACCAGCTGGCGAACAGCAGGGCGATGAGCAGATGGCTGATGATGAGCGCGCGAGGGCGCCATTGGGCGTTGAGAGCGAGATGCATGGCGAGGGCTTTCGAGGAAAACCGCCAATTCTAGGCAGCCTGGGCACCTGGCTGGCGTGTTTCCCGGCTTTGTTCAGCCGGCGTTCAGGCAGCGGCGCCTTGGCCGTTCTTCGCATTCAACTTGGTCGACGCCGTGTTTGCGCCTAAAATTGCCGGCCCCCCGGTCCAGGGGTGCGCTCCTGGTCCGTCTTGCATCCATCAGCAGGCGAGCCGTTATGTCCGACTTCACCCAACGCTTTATTTTCGACGACACCGATGTGCGCGGTGAGCTGGTCGGGCTGTCCGGCAGCTATCAGCAGGTGCTGGCCAAGCACGACTACCCGCGCCCGGTGGCGCAACTGCTGGGCGAGCTGCTGGCTGCTGCCTCCCTGCTGGTCGGCACCCTGAAGTTCGACGGCCTGCTGGTGCTGCAGGTGCGCTCCGAGGGCCCGGTGCCGTTGTTGATGGTGGAGTGTTCCAGCGAAGGCGACGTGCGCGGCATCGCCCGTTTCGAGGCCGAACGCATCGCCGAGGGCGACGGATTGCCGCAGCTGATGCCCGAAGGCGTGCTGGCGATGACCGTCGACCCTAAACAGGGCCAGCGCTACCAGGGCATCGTTTCGCTGGACGGCGACACCCTGGCCGATTGCCTGAGCAACTACTTCGCCACGTCCGAGCAGCTGGCCACGCGTTTCTGGCTGTGCGCCGATGGTCTGCGTGCCCGCGGCTTGCTGCTCCAGCAACTGCCAGCCGATCGCCTGCCCGACGACGACGAGCGCGCCGCCAGCTGGGAGCACCTGGTGACCCTGGCCAACACCCTGCAGAACGAGGAATTGCTGGGCCTGGACAACGAAACCGTGCTGCATCGCCTGTATCACCAGGAGACGGTTCGCCTGTTCGAGCCGCGGGCCATTCGCTTCCGTTGTAGCTGCTCGCGTGAACGCTCGGCCAAAGCGCTGGTCAGTTTAGGGCGTGCCGATGCCGAGCTGCTGGTCAGCGAGCATAACGGCCGCGTGGAAATCGACTGTCAGTTCTGCAACGAACGCTATGGCTTCGATGCTGCCGATATCGCTCAGCTGTTCGCCGGCGGTGGCAGTCAGCAGCCCTCCGACACCCGTCACTGAGGGCTGTCAACAACGCGCAGGCTGTTCTGAATCGGGGGCTGCACCCGTAGCCCGCTTTTCTGGCATAATCCGCGCACTTTTTTAGCTGTAGCCCTGCTCCGCGCAGGGCTACAAACGTTTGGAAGACTCGGCCGTTCGGCCGACGGGGACTCACATGACGCAAGCCAACAACGCTGTGTACACCGACATCAGCACTGCCCAACTGGTCGAAGAAGCCCTTCGTCGCGGTGAAGGCGAACTGGCGTCCACCGGTGCTCTGGTTGTACGCACCGGCCACCGTACCGGGCGTTCTCCGGTCGACCGCTTCATCGTCGACGAGCCGAGCACCTCGGCCGATATCGGCTGGGGCCCGATCAACCGCAAGTTTCCAGCCGACAAGTTCGATGCCCTGTGGGATCGCGTACAAGCCTTCTCCGATGCCCAGGACAGCTTCGTTTCCCACGTTCATGTAGGTTCCGCCGAAGCGCACTACCTGCCGGTCAAGATGACCACTGCCACCGCCTGGCAGAACCTGTTCGGCCGTCAGCTGTTCATCGAGCCGGCCCAGTACAACCCGTCCGGCAAGCAGGAGTGGCAGGTTCTCAACGTCGCCAACTTCGAGTGCGTACCGGAGCGTGACGGCACCAACTCCGATGGCTGCGTGATCATCAACTTCGCCCAGAAGAAGGTGCTGATCGCCGGCATGCGTTACGCCGGTGAAATGAAGAAAGCCATGTTCAGCGTGCAGAACTTCCTGCTGCCGGCCGCCGACGTGCTGCCGATGCACTGCGCGGCCAACATCGGTGAAGAAGGCGACGTGACCCTGTTCTTCGGTCTGTCCGGCACCGGCAAGACCACCCTGTCCGCCGATGAAAGCCGTTACCTGATCGGTGACGACGAGCACGGCTGGGGCACTGGCGTGGTGTTCAACATCGAGGGCGGTTGCTATGCCAAGTGCATCGACCTCTCCGAGAAGAACGAGCCGGTGATCTGGAAAGCCATCAAGTTCGGCACGGTGCTGGAGAACGTGGTGCTCGACGAGCAGCGCAAGCCGGATTACAGCGACGACAGCCTGACCCAGAACAGCCGCGCTGCCTACCCGCTGGAGTTCGTCGAGAAGCGCAGCGAGAAGAACCTGGGTGGCGAGCCGAACGCGGTGATCTTCCTGACCTGCGACCTGACTGGCGTACTGCCGCCGGTGTCGATCCTCAACGAAGAGCAGGCGGCCTACCACTTCCTGTCCGGCTACACCGCCCTGGTCGGTTCCACCGAAATGGGTTCGGGTCCCGGCATCAAGTCGACCTTCTCCACCTGCTTCGGCGCTCCCTTCTTCCCGCGCCCGGCCGGCGTCTACGCCGAGCTGCTGATCAAGCGCATCCAGGCCTTCGGCTCCAAGGTCTATCTGGTCAACACCGGCTGGACCGGTGGCGGCTACGGCGTCGGCAAGCGCTTCAACATCCCGACCACCCGTGGCGTGATCGCCGCGATCCAGAGCGGCGCGCTGATCGGTACCGAAACCGAGCACCTGCCGATCATCAACCTGGACGTGCCGAAAGCCGTTCCGGGCGTCGAGACCAACCTGCTCAACCCGCGCAACACCTGGGCTGACAAGAACGCCTACGACGAGGCCGCCAAAGGCCTGGCCAAGCTGTTCATCGACAACTTCACCAAGTTCGAAGTGAGCGATGCCATCAAGAGCGCCGGCCCGCAGCTGTAAGCTGACCTGTGCTTGCTGACAGAGCCGCCTTCGGGCGGCTTTGTCATTTATGGTGCAACACTTCTCGCAGTCCCCGGGTGGCTGTGCGCTGTGAAATGCATGCCACACAGGTTACGGTTATTGGCCATTCAGCGGTCAACGGAGTGACAGCTCATGTCTACCCTCAAACGTGTCTTCGGTTTCGATCAACTGCGCCCCGGCCAGGAAAGGGTGATCAGCGCCGTGCTCGGCGGCCGCTCGGCGGCGGCGATCTTTCCCACCGGCTCGGGCAAATCCCTGTGCTACCAGCTGCCGGCCCTGCATCTGCCGCACCTGACGGTGGTGGTCTCGCCGCTATTGGCGCTGATGCAGGACCAGCTGGCTTTTCTGCACCGCCACGGCATCAGCGCGGCCAGCATCGATTCGGCCCAGAGCCGCGAGCAGATCAACGAAACCATGGCCAAGGCCAAGTCCGGCGAGCTGAAGATCCTGATGATTTCCGTCGAGCGCCTAAAGAACGAGCGCTTTCGCAACTTCATCGGTGAAGTGCCGATTTCCCTGCTGGTGGTCGACGAAGCCCACTGCATCTCCGAGTGGGGCCACAACTTCCGTCCGGACTACCTGAAGCTGCCGGACTATCAGCGCCAGTTCGGCATCTCTCAGGTGCTGCTGCTCACCGCCACGGCAACGCCGCCGGTGATCGCCGACATGCAGAAGAAATTCGCCATCGCCGCCGAGGATGTGGTCACCACCGGCTTTTACCGGCCCAATCTCAATCTGCTGGTCGAGCCCGTAGCGGGGCGCGACAAGCAGCGGCGTCTCGAACAGTGGCTGGGTGCCAAGCAGGGCGAGGCGAGCATCGTCTACGTGACCCAGCAGAAGACCGCCGAGCAGGTCGCCGAACAACTGAGCCAGCGGGGCCTGTCCGTCAGTGCCTACCATGCCGGTATGGGCCATGAGATGCGCGAGGCGATCCAGCGTAGTTTCATGGCCGGCGAGCTGAGCTGCATCGTCGCCACCATCGCCTTCGGCATGGGCATCGACAAGCGCGACATCCGCAACGTGGTGCATTTCGATCTGCCCAAGTCGGTGGAAAACTACAGCCAGGAGATCGGTCGTGCCGGCCGCGACGGCGAGGCTTCCGACTGCCTGGTGCAGGCCAATCGCGACAGCCTCAACGTGCTGGAAAACTTCGTGTACGGCGACACGCCGGAGCTGGGCGGTATCGTCCGGGTGCTCGAGGAGATTCGCGGCAACAGCCAGGGCGGGCAGTGGGAAATGACCATCAATGCGCTGAGCGATCACAGCAACATCCGCCAATTGCCGCTCAAGACCCTGCTGGTGCAGCTGGAGCTGCGCGGCATCATCGCGCCGCGCTACGCCTACTTCGCCGAATATCGCTTCAAGTACCTAGTCGAGCCGGACGCCTTGCTGGCGCGCTTCGAGGGTGAGCGGCGGCAGTTCGTCGACGCCATCTTCAATGCGTCCACCCGGGCCCGCACCTGGTGCACCGTGGATTTCGACGCGCTCTATGGCCAGCATCAGGCCCAGCGTGCGCGGGTGGTCAAGGCGCTGGACTATCTGCAGGAGCGCGGCTGGATCGAGCTGGAAAGCAAGCAGATGACCGATGTCTACGCCGTGCTGCAGGCGGACTTCGACGTGCACTTGCTGGCCGGCGAGCTGCATGCCTATTTCGTGGCCCAGGAGGGCAGCGAGATCCGGCGGATCCAGGCCATGCTCGCGCTGTTCGCCAGCGAGGAGTGCCTGAGCCATCGTCTGGCCCGCTACTTCGGTGACGAGCAGGCGCCATCGCACTGTGGGCATTGCTCGGTGTGCCGTGGCCAGATCGCCCATCTGCCCGAGCCGCCACAACTGCCGCCCCTGGCAGAGCGCGATCGCGACGGTCTGTGCGCGCCGTTCATCGCTGCCCATCAGGCCGCGCGAAACGGCGAGTTGCCGGGTAACGAGTGCCTGGCGCGCTTTCTCTGCGGTCTCAGCGCACCGCTGTTCACCCGCCTCAAGGCCCGGCAGATAAGGGGCTTTGCGGCGCTGGAGGCCTATCCCTATGGTGAGGTTGGGGCCTGGCTGGCCGACGCCTGACAGGCCGCTGCCGGGGTAGGCGTGGTGCCGTGAGCCATACTGCACCTTTCGACGCCCGGAAGCCGATACGCCATGACCCTTTCCCTGCCCCAGCGCCTGGCGCGCGCCATCAACGCGCAGCCCGGCGAGCTGACTGCGGCGCTGGCCGGTTTTGCATTGTTCTTCTGCCTGTTCTGTGGCTACTTCATGCTGCGGCCGATTCGCGAGTCGATGGGCATCCAGGCCGGGGTGGACAACCTGCAATGGCTGTTCACCGCCACCTTCGTGGTCATGCTGCTGGCCGTTCCGCTGTTCGCCTGGCTCAACTCACGGGTGCCTCGTATCCGCTTCATCGACTGGGTATACGGCTTCTTCTGCGTCAACCTGCTGGCCTTCGCGCTGGCATTCTGGCTGGTGGCCGACAGCCTGTGGCTGGCGCGAGGGTTCTACGTGTGGATATCGGTCTACAACCTGTTCGTGGTCTCGGTGGCCTGGAGCCTGATGGCCGATGTATTCGACTCGCCCCAGGCCAGGCGCCTGTTCGCCTTTATCGCTGCGGGCGCCAGCGTTGGCGGCCTGGCCGGCCCGGCGTTGAGCGCGTTGCTGGCCGGGGGTATCGGGGCCAGTGGCCTGGCGCTGCTGGCGGCAGTGCTGTTGGCCGCTGCGCTGGCGCTCAAGCATCACCTGATGGCTTGGCGTGAGTACGCCGGCGCTGGGCGGCCGGGCGCCAGTCCGGCGGAGAGTCCGCGGCAGCCGGTGGCGGGGAACCCGTTCAGCGGAGTGACGCGGATCCTGGGATCGTCCTATCTGCTGGGCATCTGTGCCTTCGTCATCCTGCTCGCCACCACGACCACCTTCCTGTACTTCGAGCAGGCGCGGCTGGTGGCCGAGCTGTTTCCCGAGCGTAACGAGCAGGTGCGGGTCTTCGGGCTGATCGATTTCGTGGTGCAGGCCGGCGCGCTGCTGGCCCAGCTGTTCATCACCAGCCGCGTGGCCCAGCGCCTCGGCGTGCGTAGCCTGTTGGCCGCTGTGCCGATCCTGATGTGCGCAGGCTTTCTGGCCCTGGCCATGACGCCCACCTTCGCGGTACTGGCCGGCCTGATGATCGTGCGGCGTGTCGGCGAATACGCCTTCGTGCGCCCGGGTCGGGAAATGCTCTTCGCGCCGCTGGATGCCGAGAGCAAGTACAAGGCCAAGAACTTCATCGACACCGTGGTCTATCGCGGCGGCGATGCCCTCAGCGGTTGGGCCAAGAGCCTGCTCGACCTGTTCGGCCAAGGCGTGGCGCTGATCGCCCTGATCGGTGCACTGTGCGCCGCCGTATGGGGGTTGTTGGGCTGGTACCTGGGCGGCCGTGCCGATCGCGGTGCAACCGCCGTTCAGCCGCCCGGTGACGAAAACGCAGCGTCGATCAGGCGTTGATCAGCGTGCGCGCTTCGCTGAAGCAGGCTTCTGCCAGGGGCGAGCGGGGCGCGCCATGGCGCATGATCAGGCCCAGGGGCGCCAGGGTGTGGGCGTCCTCGATGGGCGTGAGGATCAGCTCGTTGGTGAATTCGGCCAGGCCGTTGCGCAGCGGCATGATCGAGCAGCACAGCCCGGCGCTGACGGCTTGCAGCAGTTGGTGAACGGCATCGGTTTCCAGTTTGGGCAGGGGGGTCAGGCCGCGAGAGCGGAAACAGTGGTCGATGGATTGGCGAAAGTGCATGCCGGCCGACAGCAAGCCCAGGGGCAGGTCGATCAGGCTCTCCCAGCGCAGGGTGGTTTCGGTGAACTGGAAGTGGCGGCGGTCGTACAGCAGGCCCATGCGTGTGGGGGCCAGCTCCAGGCTGTCGAAGTGCTCGCGATCCAGGCGGTCCAGGTAGGAGAGGCCCAGATCCAGCTGGTTGCTGCCCAGACGCTCGAGAATCTGGTCGCTGCTTAGGGCGAACAGCTGGAAACGCAGCCCCGGGTGCTGCTCGGCGAACAGCCGCACCAGCTCCATGGGGTCGAAACCGGACAACGGCACCACCCCCAGGCGCAGGGTGCCGACCAGCTGCCCACGGCAGGCTGCAGCCTCGGCATACAGGCCATCATGGGCGGCCATCAGGCTGCGCGCCCAGGCCAGTACCCGCTCGCCTTCGGCGGTGAAGCCTTCGAAGCGCTGGCCACGGCGTACCAGCTCCAGGCCGAGTTCGTTCTCCAGGTTGCGCAGGCGCATCGACAGCGTCGGCTGGGTGACATGACAGCGGGTGGCCGCCTGGCCGAAGTGGCGGGTTTCGTCGAGGGCGATCAGAAACTTGAGCTGCTTGATATCCATGGGCGCTCTATCTGGGGAGTCGGCGATGCCTTGGCGGCGCGGGCGGCATCGAAAATTCTAGGAGCCGCATCAGGAGACGACGGTATCGTCCTGGCTCTGGGTATGGCGTTCGCCCACCCAATATTCGATCAGGTCGCGCAGCTGGGAGAGCTCCACCGGCTTGGCCATGTGGCCGTCCATGCCGACCTGGCGCGCGCGTTCCTTGTGTTCGCTGAGGATGTGCGCGGTCAGAGCCACCACCGGCGTGCGTGGCCGGCGTTCGGCGATCTCCCAGGCACGCAGCTGCTCGGTGGCGGAAAAGCCGTCCATCACCGGCATCTCGCAATCCATCAGCACCAGATCGTAGCGCTGGGCCTTCATGGCGCTCAGGGCTTCCTCGCCATTGCTTGCCGTGTCCGGCTTGAGGTTGAGCTTGCCGAGCATGCCGCGGATCACCTTGGTGGAGATGCTGTTGTCTTCGGCGACCAGGATGCGGAAATCCTCGGGCACCTCCAGGCTCGCCGGGCTGGCGACGACAGGCGCGTCTGCCCCGCGCTGACGCTGGGCCAGTTCGTCGGCCAGGGTGGCCTTGAGCGTATAACCGGCTACCGGCTTGGCGAGGATGCGCTTGATCCCGGCGTTACGGGCGATGATCTTGCTCGGCGCATGGCTGATGCCGGTAAGCATGATGATCAGGATGTCGTGGTTGAGGCTCGGGTCTTCCTTGATCTTGGCCGCCAGCTGCATGCCGCTCATGCCCGGCATGTCCTGGTCGAGCAGCACCACGTCGAAGTATTCGCGCATGTGTGCCCGGGTGCGCAGCAGCGCCAACGCTTCCTTGCCCGACGGCACGCTGCTGACGTTCATACCCCAGGCGTTGCACTGCTGCAGCAGTACCTTGCGGCAGGTGTCGTTGTCATCCACCACCAGCAGGCGGGTGCCTTGCAGGGTGCCGTCGATATCGGTGCTCGGCTGCTGCAGGCGGGCGTCGTCGAGCGGCAGGGTCAGCCACAGGGTCGAGCCCTGGTTGCCGCCACTCTGAATGCCGAATTCGCCGCCCATCAGCAGGATCAGCTGGCGGGCGATGATCAACCCCAGGCGGCTGCCCAGGCGGGTAGCGGAGAGGAAGTCGCGGCTCTGCAATTCGGTGTTGAGCAGGGCGTCGCGCTCGCTGGCGTCGAGCGGATGGCCGCTGTCCTGTACGGCGAAGCGCAGGCGCGGCTGCTGGCCGCTGGTATCGAGGGCCACCACCAGCAGGATCTCGCCTTCGCTGGTCTGCTTGAAGGCGTTGTCCAGCAGGCTGAGGAGGATCTGTCGCAGGCGCGTCGGATCGCCGCTGACGATGCGTGGCACCTGGGGCTGGATGAAGCTGATCAGCTCGATCTTCTGCAGCTCGGCCTTGGCGCGGAAGATGTCCAGGCAGTCCTCGGTCAGGGCGTTGAGGTCGAACTGCACGTCGTCCAGCTCGATCTGCCCGGACTCCAGCTTGGAAATGTCGAGAATCTCGTTGATCAGGTTGAGCAGCTCGTTGCCGGAGCTGTGGATGGTCTGCACGTAGTCGCGCTGCTTGGCCGACAACGGTGTGCCGAGCAGCAGCTCGGTCATGCCCAGCACGCCGTTCATCGGCGTGCGGATCTCATGGCTGATCTTGGCCAGGAACTCCGCCTTGGCCTTCAGCTCGGCGTCGTTGGCGGCCAGGGCGGTGCGCGCACGCGAAGCCGCGCGCTGCAGTTGGCGGTGGTGTTCGGCGAGGGCGGCGCTGAGGATCACCCCGCTGAGGGTGGCGATGGTGAACACCCCGATGACCAGCCAGCCCGGGTCGAGCTGGTCGAAACCGAACAGGATGGGAATGAACAGGCCGAAGCCGACGTTGAACACCACCATGGCCACGACCAGCAGGCGCGCCGACTGGTAGCCGTTGTGCCAGTGCACGCCGCTGACCAGCAGCACCGCGAGGGTACCGAGAAACACCATCAGGTAGACCAGCGCGCTGTACCACAGCAGCCCGGTGATCAGGATGGTCAGGCCCAGCAGCAGGGTCAGCAGGGCGTGGCCCTGGAGGATCAGGTTGAGCTTGCTGCGCTGCATCGCCGTGTTGTGGAAGAAGCCGAGCACGAACGCGGACAGACAGAACGCGGCGAGCAGCGCACTGATGTCGGCGATCAGCGACTGGTTGTAGCCCAGGCTCGGCACCCAGGCCGCCAGCAGGCCCAGGTTGGCGGCCGCACAGACGGCCAGACCGGCATGCAGGCCGGCCAGCCACAGGCTGCACACCGAGCGCATGTAGGCGAAGCGGATCAGGTTGTAGACGACCACCAGCAACAGCGCGCCGAGCAGCGCACCGAACAGGTAGGCCGGTTTCTCCAGGCTGACCAGCTCGGCCTCGTCGATGACCTTGAACCAGGCCATCAGCGGATGGTTGGAGGTCATCCGCACATAGACTTCCCGGGCCTGCCCGTCGTTGGGCAGCGACATCAGGTAGGCGCGCGAAGGCAGCGGGCGCGAGCTCATCGGCATCGACTCACCGCTGTGCACGGCCTGTTCGATCAGCGGGCCGTTGAGCAGGTAGTAATCGAGATACTGCACACGTGGCGCGAACAGCCACAGCCAGTACGGCGGCTGATGCCCGGGCACGTCGAAACGCAACCACACGGCTTTCTGGCTGGGCGGGTAGGTAAAGGCGAGGTCATCGAGGGGCAGGAACTGGTTGCGCCGGCTGCGCACCTCGTCCAGCGTCAGCTGGGCGCTGTCGTCGACCAGTACCGACCAGCCGCTGGCATAGGGCGTGACGACCCGCGGCGCGGCTGTGCTCGACAGGCAGACGCCGGTCAACAGCAGGCTGACGAGTAGACCTATGGCGATCCTGAGCCGTCGCACGTGGCAATCCCTTTTAGGTTATACGGCTGAACTATAGCCGGCCGTGGTGGTGCAGACTATGTAACTGAGACGCTATCCTGACAGCCAGAACACGCTGTCGATCAGCGGACTCCGGGGCATTGCCGACGGGCGGCATCGGTTGATGCCGCCGTCTTGTTACTTCACTTTTCGCCGCGCTCGCGGGCGATTGCCCGATAGCCGATGTCGTTACGATGGAACATACCGTTCCAGCGGATCTTCGCGGCCAGGCGATAGGCCTGCTGCTGGGCATCGGCGACGCTGGCGCCGATGGCGGTGGCGCACAGCACGCGGCCGCCGGCAGTGACAACCTGGCCGTCCTGCAGGGCGGTACCGGCATGGAACACCTTGCCTTCCAGCTGCGCAGCGTCATCGAGGCCTTCGATCACGTCGCCCTTGGCGTAGTCGCCCGGGTAGCCGCCAGCGGCCAGCACCACGCCCACGGTGGGGCGTGGATCCCAGGTCGCTTCGACCTTGTCCAGCGCCTTGGCCAGCGCCGCCTCGACCAGCAGCACCAGGGAGCTTTCCAGGCGCACCATGATCGGCTGGGTTTCCGGATCGCCAAAGCGGCAGTTGAACTCGATGACCTTGGGCGCGCCTGACTTGTCGATCATCAGGCCGGCGTACAGGAAACCGGTGTAGACGTTGCCTTCGGCCGCCATGCCGCGCACGGTCGGGTAGATCACTTCGTCCATCACCCGCTTGTGCACCTGGGCGGTGACCACCGGCGCCGGCGAGTAGGCGCCCATGCCGCCGGTGTTCGGGCCGCTGTCGGCATCGCCAACACGCTTGTGGTCCTGGCTGGTGGCCATCGGCAGGACGTTCTCGCCGTCGACCATGACGATGAAGCTGGCTTCCTCACCATCGAGGAATTCCTCGATCACCACGCGTGAGCCGGCGTCACCAAAGGCGTTGCCAGCGAGCATGTCGCGCACCGCGTCCTCGGCTTCCTGCAGGGTCATGGCAACGATCACGCCTTTGCCCGCCGCCAGGCCATCGGCCTTGATGACGATGGGCGCGCCTTTCTCGCGCAGGTAGGCCAGCGCCGGCTCGACCTCGGTGAAGTTCTGGTAGTCGGCCGTCGGGATCTTCTGGCGGGCCAGGAAATCCTTGGTGAAGGCCTTGGAGCCTTCCAGCTGGGCAGCGGCGGCAGTCGGGCCGAAGATGTCCAGGTCACGGGAGCGGAAAAGATCCACCACGCCCTTCACCAGCGGTGCTTCCGGGCCGACGATGGTCAGCTGCACGTTCTTTTCGGCGAAGTCGGCCAGCGCCTGGATGTCCAGCACGTCGATGGCCACGTTCTCGCACTTGGCTTCGGTGGCGGTGCCGGCGTTGCCGGGAGCGACGAAGACCTTGGCGATGCGCTTGTCCTGCGCCACTTTCCAGGCCAGGGCGTGTTCACGACCGCCGCTGCCGATGATCAATACGTTCATGTCTCTCTCCCAATGGAGGCAGGCCTTGAGCCCGCGTGGCGGATAAGCGAAGCGTTATCCGCCCTACAAATTCCGAGGTCGCGACCGGGCCGGTAGATGCAAGGCGCGGCTGGTTTCGATAAGCGGAGTGCCTGTTGGCAATGAGCATTATCGGAGCCAGCTGCAACGCCGCAGATGCCTGTCCGAGTGCGGCCGATTTAGTGCCTGAAGTGGCGCATGCCGGTAAACACCATCGCAATCCCTGCCTCGTCGGCGGCGGCGATCACTTCATTGTCGCGCATCGAGCCACCCGGCTGGATCACCGCGGTGATACCGGCCTTGGCGGCGTTGTCGATACCGTCGCGGAACGGGAAGAAGGCGTCCGAGGCCATGACCGCGCCCGGTACCGGCAGGCCTGCGTGCTCGGCCTTGATGCCGGCAATGCGCGCGGAGTTGACGCGGCTCATCTGGCCGGCGCCGACACCGACGGTCTGGCGGTTCTTGGCGTAGACGATGGCGTTGGATTTGACGAACTTGGCCACTTTCCAGGCAAAGATCAGGTCATGGACTTCCTGCTCGCTCGGCGCGCGCTGGGTGACGATCTTCAGGTCGTCGGCGGTGATCATGCCGATATCGCGGCTCTGCACCAGCAGGCCGCCGTTGACGCGCTTGTAATCCCAGCCCGGCGCACGGGTAGCTGGCCACTCGCCGCACTCGAGCAGGCGCACGTTGGCTTTGGCGGCCACTACTTCACGGGCTGCGGCGCTGATTTTCGGGGCGATGATCACTTCGACGAACTGGCGTTCGACGATGGCCTTGGCGGTTTCAGCGTCCAGCTCGCGGTTGAAGGCGATGATGCCGCCGAACGCCGACTCGCTGTCGGTGGCGTAGGCCAGGTCGTAGGCCTTGCGGATACCGCCCTCGTTCTCGGGAACCACGGCGACGCCGCACGGGTTGGCATGCTTGACGATCACGCAGGCCGGCTTGACGAAGCTCTTCACGCATTCCAGCGCGGCGTCGGTGTCGGCCACGTTGTTGAACGACAGTTCCTTGCCCTGCAGCTGCACGGCGGTGGCCACGCAGGCTTCGTCGGCATGCTCGACGTAGAACGCGGCTTGCTGATGCGGGTTCTCGCCGTAGCGCATGTCCTGCGCCTTGACGAACTGGGTGGTGAAAGTGCGCGGGAACAGGCTGCGATCTTCGGTGGAGAGGCTGTCGCGGCCCTGGTCGATGGTGCCCAGGTAGTTGGCGATCATGCCGTCGTAGGCGGCGGTGTGTTCGAAGGCCTTGAGGGCCAGGTCGAAGCGCTGGGCATAGCACAGGCCACCGAGCTTCAGGGAGTCGATGACTGCTTGGTAGTCGCCGGCATTGACCACGATGGCCACGTCCTTGTGGTTCTTGGCGGCCGAGCGAACCATGGTCGGCCCGCCGATATCGATGTTCTCGATGGCGTCGGCCAGGTCGCAACCCGGCTTGGCCACGGTGGCAGCGAAGGGGTACAGGTTGACTGCAACCAGGTCGATCGGCTTGATGCCGTGCTCGTCCATCACCGCGCCGTCGAGGGCACGACGGCCGAGGATGCCGCCGTGGATCTTCGGATGCAGGGTCTTCACCCGGCCGTCCATCATTTCCGGAAAGCCGGTGTAGTCGGCCACTTCCACTGCTGCCACGCCGTTGTCCTTGAGCAGCTTGTAGGTGCCACCGGTGGAGAGGATTTCCACGTTGAGGGCGACGAGCTCGCGGGCGAATTCGAGGATGCCGGTCTTGTCGGAAACGCTGATCAGCGCACGGCGGACGGGGAGGCGGGTGGTCTGGTCGGTCATTACAGGATCCATCAGCAGGGGAATCAGTAAAAAGGGCGGCTCATCAAGGCCGCCCTTCTTCAGGATTTCGGTGATTACAGCAGATCGTACTGCTTGAGCTTCTTGCGCAGCGTGCCGCGGTTCAGGCCCAGCAGCTCGGAAGCCTTGGTCTGGTTGCCTTTCACGTAGTTCATGACGGTCTCCAGCAGCGGGGCTTCCACTTCCGTGAGCACCAGGTTGTAGACGTCGGTGACGTCCGCACCCTCTAGGTGAGCGAAGTAGTTGTGCAGGGCTTTCTCGACGCTGCCGCGTAGGGTCTGGCCTTCTTCGCTCGGTGTGTTGAGGTGCTGTTTCAAGCTGGTGTTGTCGCTCACGGGTGCAATCCCACTTCCTAAAGTCTCGTTCATCAGTGTCATGCGGCAGCCTCTTTTTCGTCGTTGTAGCGCTCACCGAAGAACTGGCGAACGCTTGCACATTGCGCCTCCTGGCTGTCCAGACGATTGAACCGGGCACGGAATTCGCGGGCGCCGGGCAGCGTCGCGAGGTACCAGCCCACATGCTTGCGAGCGATGCGCACGCCCATTACATCGCCATAGAAGGCGTGCAGGGCGGCCAGGTGCTCGAGCAGAATGCATTCGATCTCGGCCAGCGCAGGGGCCGGGCAATGGGCTCCGGTGCGCAGGTAATGCTCTATTTCTCTGAAAATCCATGGGCGGCCCTGGGCCGCCCGGCCGATCAGCAGGCCATCGGCACCGGTAGCGGCCAACACCTGGGCGGCTTTTTCCGGCGAATCGATGTCGCCATTGGCCAGTACCGGAATCGATACCGCCTGCTTGATCGCGGCGATGGTGTCGTACTCGGCCTCGCCGGTGTACAGGTCGGCGCGGGTGCGGCCATGTACCGCCAGGGCGACGATGCCGCACTGCTCGGCAATCCGCGCGACCTCAACGCCATTCTTGTTCTGGCGGTCCCAGCCGGTGCGGATCTTCAAGGTGACCGGCACATCGACCGCAGCCACCACCGCCTCGAGAATCGCCTGCACCAGCGGCTGGTCCTTGAGCAGAGCGGAACCGGCGGCCTTGTTGCAGACCTTCTTGGCCGGGCAACCCATGTTGATGTCGATGATCTGCGCGCCCAGCTGCACGTTGGCGCGGGCCGCCTCGGCGAGCATCTGCGGGTCACCACCGGCGATCTGCACGGAGCGTGGCTCCGGATCGCCACTGTGGATCATGCGCAGGCTCGACTTGCGGGTATTCCACAGGCGCACATCGCTGGTGACCATCTCCGACACCACCATACCGGCGCCCAGGCGTCGGCACAGTTGCCGGAACGGCTGATCGGTGACCCCGGCCATGGGGGCCAGGATCAGTCGATTGGGCAATGTATAGGGGCCGATGCTTAGCGCCGACATAGGGCTTCCCTGCTCAAGAGACGTGCTGTTGAGGCCAGTAGGAGAGTACGAAAAAGGGTGGAGATCATACCCGCTCTGAATGACCGGATAAAGGTGGTTTTGAACAAAATCTGAACAGTTGGATCGCGCCGGCCCGCCGCGTCGCCGGTCGGCCGCGGTGCAGACGGCTGTCCGCCTGGCACCGCTTATCGGCTGCCGAGCCTTACTCCGGTGAGTGGAAGTTGAGGCTGTAGTTCACCGCGCGCGCGCCGGGATCAAGGATGTCCAGGGCGATATGGATCGGCGTCTGCGGGGGCATTTCCGCCTGGCCGGCCAGTTCGCCGGCCAGGTATTCGCTGGGCTTGAAGCGGCGACTGGCGATGAGTTGGCCATTGAGATCGGCGAAACGCATCTCCAGCAGCGGAAATGGCTGCGAGAACGGCGCACGATTGTAGATGATTGCGTCAACTACCAATGCACCACTGAATTCCGGATGGCTGCGCACCACCAGATTGCTGCTCTTGATCTGCTCGATGTCTACCTTGGACGGCAGGCTGCAGCCGATCACCGGACAGGCCTTTTCGAACCAGGGGCGGTACTGATCCTGGCGCGCCAGTTCGGCGTAGTGGTAGATCACGTATTGCCCGGCCAGTGCAGTGGCGGCGAGCAGGTTGAGCAGCCCCCAGCCGATCCAGCGACCCCATGGCTTGCGCGGCGGGCGCCAGTCGAGCTGCAGCGGTTCCTCTTCGAGTTCGAACAGCGCCTCGTCGCGCAGGTTCGGCTCGTTGCGCGCGCGGGTTTTCTGGGCGTTCTTTGCCACGCGCGGCGGCGTGGCCGGCTCGTCATCCTCAGGGGTATCGGCAAGTGGAGCGGGCTCGGGCTCGTCGTCGCGTTGCGCGCTCAGGCTGAAGGCCGGCTCCGCCTGCGGCTCTTCACGGCGCGTGGCAGCGGGCTTCGGGGTGCCCAGCACGTCGCGCAGGCCGGGCGTCTTGGGAATCGGAGGCAGCGGCTCGGCGGCCTTGCCAGGTGGCGGCTGGCCAAAGTCGATGCTCGGCGTCGGGCGCTCGCCGAGCGGTTCGAGCTCCAGCTTGCTGACCGGTGGGTCGTCACGCAGCAGGGCTTCTGCCCAGCGTTCGTCCTCGGCAGGCTCGTCATCGTCCTGATCGTCGAAACTCGGCGTCTGCCGGGCGGGCAGATCGAGCTCGAGGAACTGACGGGACAGCTGCTGCTCCTGGGCTTCGAGCTTGGCCAGTTCCTCGTCGAGATCCAGACCATCGAGATCCAGGTCGTCATGGATCCACAGCGTGCCGTCGTCTGGTTTGCCCGCCGGTTTGCCAGGCGCGGGCGGCACTGCTGCGATACTGGGTGCGGGTGCGGGTGCGGGTGCGGGTGCGGGTGCGGGTGCGGGTGCGGGTGCAGGTGCAGGTGGTTTTGCTGTTGCTGCTGGTGGTGCGGCCGTGCGCATGTCCGGGATGTGATGACCCTGCTCGCGCAACTGGCGGGCAGCGTTGAACACCTGCAGGCAGGCGCCGCAGCGCACCGAGCCCTGGGCGACAGCTAGCTGGGCCAGGTTCACGCGGAAACTGGTGCTGCAGTTCGGGCATTGGGTCACGAAGCTTTCGGTCATGCTGAATCCGACGGCCGCAGGGCGGCAAAAACGGGGGCGATAGTCTAACCCAACAGATTGCAAAAGCTGCATTAAGTGCCGTGGCCCGCCGATGCGGCCACGGCACGGCCACTCGCTTAGCGGCGAACGCCGCTGATGCGCACCCAGCCGTCCAGGGTGGCGGTAGGGTCGAGCTGGAAGTGGGCGGCGTAGGCGGCGCGCACCTCTTCGGCTTGTTCAGCAAGAATGCCCGACAGGGCCAGGCGGCCGCCGCGCTTGACCAGTCCGGTGATCTGCGGCGCCAGGCTGACCAGCGGGCCGGCAAGGATGTTGGCCACGACCACGTCGGCTGGCTCCTGGGGCAGGTCGCCTGGCAGGTAGACCGGGAAGCGTTCCTCGGCGATGCCGTTGCGCCCGGCGTTGTCGCGCGAGGCTTCCAGGGCCTGCGGGTCGATGTCAGTACCGACCGCGCGCGGCGCGCCAAGCAACAGCGCGGCGATGGCCAGGATGCCCGAGCCGCAGCCGAAGTCGAGCACGCTGCAGCCTTCCAGCGGCTGAGCGTCGAGCCACTGCAGGCACAGCGAGGTGGTCGGGTGGGTGCCGGTGCCGAATGCCAGGCCCGGGTCGAGCAGCAGGTTGACGGCATCCGGCTCCGGCGCTTCATGCCAGCTCGGCACGATCCACAGGCGCTGGCCAAAGCGCATCGGTGCGAAGCCGTCCATCCAGCTGCGCTCCCAGTCCTGGTCCTCGATGCGCTCGATATGGTGCTCGGGCAGCGCGCCGTCGGTCAGCAGCTGCAGGTGGGCAGTCAGCGCATCGGCATCGGTATCGGCCTCGAACAGGGCGAGCAGGTGGGTGTGGCTCCACAGCGGCGTGGTGCCCAGGTCGGGCTCGAAGATCGGCTGGTCTTCGGCATCCATGAAGGTGACGGACACCGCGCCGACTTCCAGCAGGGCGTCTTCGTAAGTGGGCGCCTGCTCGGGGGTGATGGCGAGGCGCAGTTGTAGCCAGGGCATGGGAGGCTCCGGTGAGGGGCGCGAGCGAATCACCCGCGGCGGCAAAGGTCTGTAGGCGCGAGCGCCGGCATTGGTGTCAGGTGCTGACGTCGGGATTGTCCCAGTCATCCTGGCCATCGTTGTCGATAAGCCAGTTTAAGGCGGCGTGGCGCTCCATGACTACGCTGGGGTTCAGGCCGGCCGGCATCGGTGCCTGCTTCAGGCGTGCATCCACGCAGGCCCAGTGGTAGCGGTAGATCAGGTCGGCTTCATCGAGAATGCTGGCGATGTCGCGCAGTTTCGTCGTGGCCATGAAGGCGGCGAAGTCCGGGTGCTGGGCCACGGCCTGGATGGCGAAGTCGCAATCGATGGCATGGTCGGGGAAGTCCAGTTCCTCCACCACGCCCAGGGCCCACAGCAGTACCCAGTACGCCTCGTACTTCCAGACCATATTGACCACATCCTGCTCACCACCCTCGTTGCCGAGGATGCGCACTTCGTTGTGCGTCAGCTGCGCGATGCCATACTGCTCCAGCAGCTCCTGGCACCAGCGGGCGGTGTCCGGCGTGTACTGGCCGGCCTGACGGTCGCAGGCCGCCTGGATGGCGATCAGGCAGGCGATGGCGCGCCGGGCGATGTCCTCGGCGCTGCGCACGCGCACCTCGCTGGCACTCTCGATGCACGGCAGGTGCTCGATATAGGGAATGCCGGCCGCGGTGAGGCGAGCGATGGACGCCTGCTTGCGCGCCTCTGGCGTCAGACTGCTCTCGTTGTCCTGGGAAGATCCGTTCATATCGCCTCCATTACAGGCTTTGAATGCAAAAGGGGAGCGGCCTTCGCCGCTCCCCTTCTGGTGGTGCTGGACGCGCTTAGTGCTTGTCCATACCCAGTTTCTTTTCCAGGTAGTGGATGTTGATCCCACCCTCGCAGAAACCTTTGTCACGTACCAGATCACGATGCAGCGGTACGTTGGTCTTGATGCCGTCGACGACGATCTCGTCCAGTGCGTTGCGCATGCGGGCCAGGGCCTCGTCGCGGGTCACGCCGTAGGTGATCAGCTTGCCGATCAGCGAGTCATAGTTCGGCGGCACCGAGTAGCCGCTGTACAGGTGCGAGTCGACGCGCACACCGAAACCGCCCGGCGCGTGGAAGTGCTTCACCTTGCCGGGGCAGGGCATGAAGTTGTCCGGGTCTTCGGCGTTGATGCGGCACTCCAGGGCGTGGCCCAGCAGCTTGATGTCTTCCTGCTTGTACGACAGCTTGTTGCCCGCGGCGATGCTGAGCATCTCCTTGACGATGTCGATGCCGGTGACCATTTCGGTAACCGGGTGCTCGACCTGGACGCGGGTGTTCATCTCGATGAAGTAGAAACGACCGTCTTCATAGAGGAACTCGAAGGTGCCGGCGCCGCGGTAGCCGATCTCGATGCAGGCATCGACGCAGCGCTTGAGCACTTCGGCGCGGGCCTTCTCGTCGATCAGCGGCGCCGGGGCTTCTTCCAGCACCTTCTGGTGACGGCGCTGCAGCGAGCAGTCGCGATCGTACAGGTGAATGGCGTTGCCCTGGCCGTCGGACAGCACCTGGACTTCCACGTGGCGCGGGTTGCCGAGGAACTTCTCCAGGTAGACCATCGGGTTGCCGAACGCGGCACCGGCTTCGGTGCGGGTCAGCTTGGCCGACTTGATCAGGTCTTCTTCCTTCCACACCACGCGCATGCCGCGACCACCACCGCCGCCGGCGGCCTTGATGATCACCGGGTAGCCGACTTCACGGGCGATGCGCAGGGCCTCGGCTTCGTCTTCCGGCAGCGGGCCGTCGGAGCCTGGAACCACCGGTACGCCGGCCTTGATCATGGCGTCCTTGGCAGACACCTTGTCGCCCATCAGGCGAATGGTGTCAGCTTTCGGGCCGATAAAGGCGAACCCGGAGTTTTCCACCTGTTCGGCGAAGTCGGCGTTTTCCGCGAGGAAGCCGTAGCCAGGGTGAATGGCAGTGGCACCTGTGAGCTCCGCGGCGCTGATGATGGCCGGGATGTTCAGGTACGACAGGTTGCCCGGCGCCGGGCCGATGCACACCGATTCGTCAGCCAGGGCCAGGTGCATCAGCTCGCGGTCGGCAGTGGAGTGCACGGCCACGGTCTTGATGCCCAATTCCTTGCAGGCACGCAGGATGCGCAGGGCGATCTCGCCGCGGTTGGCGATCAGAACTTTTTCCAGCTTCTGCATTACGGGTTCCCCGTGCATCAGACGATGGTGAACAGCGGTTGATCGTATTCCACCGGCTGGCCGTTCTCGCCCAGGATGGATTCGATCGTGCCGCTGGTTTCGGCCTCGATGTGGTTCATCATCTTCATCGCTTCGACGATGCAGAGGATGTCGCCTTTCTTCACGGTCGAACCGACTTCAACGAAGTTGGCCGAGGTCGGCGAAGCGGCGCGGTAGAAGGTACCGACCATCGGCGAGCGAACCACGGTGCCGTTCAGCTTGGCAGCGGCTGGCGCAGCGTCAGCGGCAGCGGCTACTGGAGCAGCGGCGGCAGCGACCGGAGCAGGCGCCGGGGCGTAGGTCGGTTGGGCGTAGGCCGGTTGCTTGCCATGGCGGCTGATGCGTACGGACTCTTCGCCCTCTTTGATTTCCAGCTCGTCGATGCCGGACTCTTCCAGCAGCTCGATCAGTTTTTTGACTTTGCGAATATCCATAGGTGTTCAACTCCCAGTCTGGTCAGGGTCGTTCAAGTTGTAGATGAACCGCCGCTTGAACAGATCGTATGAAAGCTACTGCGCATTCGGACGATCTGTCGTGACGCCGGTATCAGGTGTTTTTGCTCGCCAGTTGCTCCAGCGACGCTTCGAGCGCCAGGCGGTAGCCGGTGGCGCCGAGCCCGCAGATCACGCCTACCGCCACGTCGGAGAAGTAGGAGTGGTGCCGGAAAGGCTCACGCTTGTGCACGTTGGACAGGTGCACTTCGATGAATGGGATGCTCACCGCCAGCAACGCGTCACGTAATGCCACGCTGGTGTGGGTGAAGGCCGCCGGATTGATGATGATGAAGTCGACGCCTTCGCCCCGGGCGGCGTGGATGCGCTCGATCAGTTCGTATTCGGCGTTGCTCTGCAGGTGCAGCAGGTGATGGCCGGCTTCACGGGCGCGCTGCTCAAGATCGAGGTTGATCTGTTCGAGCGTGGTGGCCCCGTAGGTACCTGGCTCGCGGGTACCGAGCAGGTTCAAATTGGGGCCGTGCAAAACCAGCAACGTCGACATGATCCGGGCTTCCTTCTTTTTAGCTGCGCGGACTCTGCCAGAATTGCCGTAGGGCTGTCCAGTTTTTGGGAGTAGTCAGCACGATCCGTGCAGGGTTGGCCGAATATGTGACCGAATTGCCTAGAAACGTTCTCGTGCGCTACTCAGGCGCTCGGCAAAGCCTGCCGCGTCGATTTCGCCAACTACGCGCAGATCCTGCATTTCCTTGCCGCTGGCGTCGAACATCTGAATCGCCGGCGGGCCGAACAACTGATAACGATCGAGCACGGCGCGTTGCGCGGCAGTGCTGTCGGTCATGTCGAAACGCAGCAGGTGATAGTCGGCCAGTTGCGGGCCGATCTGCGGGGAATTGAACACTTCGCGTTCGATCTTCTTGCAGCTGATACACCAGTCGGCGTACCAGTCGAGCAGCAGTGGCTGGCCGCTGCTCCTGGCCTGGGCCAGCGCGGCGTCCAGCTCGGCGGGCGTGCTGACCGTCTGCCAGCTACCGGAGGTGCTCGACTGAGCGCTGGCGACGCCGCCGGCAAGGGGCTGCAGGGGATCGTCGTTGCCTTTCAGGGCGCCCGTCCAGGCGGCCAGGGCGTAGACCAGCAGCGCCAGGCCGAGCAGTTGGGCGAGCTTGCCGCGAGCATCTTTAGCGGTGAATTCCAGGGCACCGAGAAACAGCGCAACGCCGGCAGCCAGCAGCCCCCACAGCGCCAGAGAAAGTTGCCCCGGCAGCACCCGCTCGAGCAGCCAGACCGAAACGCCCAGCAGCATCACGCCAAAGGCGTTGCGCACGGCAACCATCCAGGTGCCGGACTTGGGCAGCAGGGCGCCGCCGCCAGCGGCGAAGATCACCAGTGGCGTGCCCATGCCCAGGCCCAGGGCGAACAGTTGCAAGGCGCCGCCGGCGGCATCGCCGGTGCTGCTGATATATAGAAGAAGCGCAGTGAATGGCGCAGTGATGCACGGCGAGACGATCAGGCTGGACAGCACGCCCAGGGTCGCGGCGCCGGCGATGGTGCCGCCCTGGGTCTGCGCTGCCTTGCGATCCAGGCGCTCACGAATGAACGCCGGCAGGCGCAGCTCGAAGACGCCGAACATGGCCACGGCGAACAGTGCGAAGAACAGCGCGAAGGGCACCAGGATCCACGGCGATTGCAGCATGGCCTGCAGGTTGAGCTTGGCGCCGAACAGCCCCATCAGCGCACCGAGCGCCGCATAGCAGGCGGCCATGGGCAGCACGTAGGCCAGTGACAGCACCAGGCCACGGCTCCTGCTTGGCCGGCCGCGCAGCACCACGCCGGAGAGGATCGGCAGCATGGGCAATACGCAGGGAGTGAAGGTCAGGGTAAGGCCGGCGGCGAACATCAGTGCCAGGTCGGTCCAACTCCAGGTGGTTTTCCCATTGCCTGGCGCGGCGGTGCCGTCGGCCTGGGCGGCAACGCCGCCGTTTACGGATAGTGTCTCGGTTTCCGGCGGGTAGCACAGACCCTTGTCGGCGCAGCCCTGGTAGGTGACGGCGAGGTTGAGCGGCTGGTTGTCCGGGTTGTTCAGCGGGATTTCGACGTCCAGCACTTCGTAGAACACCTGCACGTCACCAAAGTACTGGTCGTTCTTGTGCAGGCCTTCGGGCACCTCGACGGGCGCGCCGGCCAGCGCTGCCGGTTCGACCTTGAACTTGAACTGGTGGCGGTACAGGTAATAGCCCTCGGCCGCGACGAAGCGCACGGTGGCCGAGGTCGGCGAGCTATTGACCAGGCTGAGTTTGAACGCCTCGTGGACCGGCAGAAAGTCGGCGCTGTTGTTCAGCGCCTGACCCAGGGGCGCGGCATTCGGGCGGCTGTCGAACACCCCGGCGCCGGCAGGCAGGACGACGAGCAACAGCAGCAGGCAGATAAAACGTGGCATGGGCATCTCGGTGAGGCAGTGATCGCGCCATGATAGCGGAGCTGGCGCGCCGCGCCATGGGGTGCGCAGTAAGTGGCCGTTGCAGGCGGCGGATGGTGCGCGCCTCGGGAGCGGATGCTGCGACACAAGGCCGCGCGGGGTGGCTGCCTTCAATCGCGTCATGCGCAGATGCTGCGATTCGCGCGCATGGCGCGCTCCTACAACGGCGTGGCCAACTCCATGGCAGGGCGGCATACCTTGGGGGAACCGGCCATGCTCGTGATTCGCGGGCGTGGCCCGCTTCCATTAGCTCGTGGTTCGCGGCGCCTGACCTTGCTGTTTCCAGGGAGGGTAGGTGCATCTATCCTACAAGCGGCCTTACACCCGAAACGCCTGCACGGCCTGATCCAGCTGGCCGCTCAGCGCTTGCAGCTCGACGCTCTGCGCGCGGCCCTGGCCGATACGCTGCAGGTTGTCACCACCCAGTTGATGAATCCGCTCGCAGTGATCGCGAGTCTCGGCGACGGCGCCGCCCTGGTAGGCGGTGGCCTCGGCAATCCGTGCGGCCATGCTGGTAATGGTACCGATGGCGGCGACAATCTCGTCCAGCGCGCCATCGGCGGTGCGCGCCTGTTCGGCGGTCGCCTCGGCGTGTTCGACCTGGCTGCGCATCGCCTGTACCGAGCCGTTGGCCGCCTGCTGCAAACGGCCGATCACCTCCTGGATCTGTGCCGTGGCCGAACTGGTGCGCAGCGACAGCGAGCGGACTTCGTCTGCCACCACGGCGAAACCACGGCCCGCTGCGCCGGCACGGGCGGCCTCGATGGCGGCGTTGAGAGCCAGCAGGTTGGTCTGCTCGGCTACCCCGCGAATCACCGTCAGCACGCTGCCGATGGTGGCGGTTTCCGCGGCCAGGCGTTCGATGGACTGGGCGTTGTCCTGCACTTCCTCGACCAGCGCATGCAGGCCGGCCAGGCTGTTGCCGATCACCTGCTGGCCCTGGGCGAGGGCGCGGTCGGCGTTGCGACCGGCGGTTGCCGTCTGGCTGGCATCGTCGGCCACCTGCAGGATGGTGGCCTCCAGTTCGCCCAGTGCATCGCGAATCTGCGCCGTGTCGCTGGCCTGGCGTTCAGCACCGTCGTGCAGGCCGCTGCTCAGCTCGGCCAGGGTATGGCTGGACGCCGACACCTGGGCGGCGTGCTGGTGAATGGTGCCCACCAGCTCGACCAGATAGCGGCGCAGGCGGTTGAGCGATTCCTCGATATCACGCAGTTCACGGGTGTTGGTGGCCAGGCGGATCTCGCCGGCGAAGTCGCCCGCCGCCCAGGCCGAGAGCGCCGGCACCATATGTTCGAGCAGACGGCTGAGGCGACGCTGCAGGGTGTCGATGATCAGCGCGGTGAGCAGGATCAGCGCCACCATGATGCCGAGGATCAGGCGCACTTCGCCCTGGATGCGGCCATGCTCGCCGCGCACCAGGGGCTCCAGGGCGGTGAAAGCTTGCTGCACGGCATCCAGGCGCGTGCGGGTGGTGGTGGCGAGCTGGCTACGCTCTTCGATCAGCGCCTGGGTGCGCGCCAGCTCGCCTGGGTAGCGCCCCAGCAGGCTGTCCAGCTCGCGTTTCAGGGCGATGCCGCGATCCTGCGCCTCGCTCTCCTGGTTGTCGCTGTCCAGGCCCAGCAGGGACGCGAAGGCGTCGCCGCCCGAAACCGCCTGTTCCGTCAACCCGAGCAGGGGCAACTCGTCGATCTGCCTGGCTTGCGTCTGCAAGGCCTGTACCTCGCGCTCCACATCCGCGGCCAGTTCGCTGCGCCCGCTGCTGACCAGCTTGGCGCGCGCCAGGGCCAGGCGCGCCAGCTGCTGCGAGGCGTTGAACAGTGGCGAGCGATAGGCATCGGCGGCATCGCCCTGGCCCTCGTCGGCGTAGCGAGCGAGCCCCGCCAAGGCGTCGGCCATCTCGCGCTCTGCCTGGATCAGCAGCCCCTGTGGGTCCGCGGACAATTTGCCAGCGGCGAGCAATTGCTCGGCGGCGAAGGCCTTCAGCTCGCCCAGGCTGCTGCCCAGGTCGCCGGTGAGTGTGGCAGGCAGTTCAGCGACATTGGCCTGCAACGCGTCCAGGTTCTGGATGGCGGCGCTGTGCCGCAAGGCATCGCCGCTTTCCAGATAGCCGATGATGTTGCCGGCTGCCTCGCGCTGGAATTGCTGCGAGAGCTCCAGGTACTGCTCCATCAGCACGTAGGGGCGCTCCAGTGCCCGCTGCGACCACCAGAGGGTACAGGCCAGGGCAATGCCGATGCCGACCAGCATAAGGGTGTTGAGATTGGTGAGCGATTTGAGGCGCATGGGGCACGCTTGACGTCCGATCGGTGCTGGCACTGCGCCATGCAGTGCGGCTTGGTCGGTACGTTATGGCGCCTTTATGACAGTGTGGTTACGCGGCCGGCTGCGACGCGTTGATGACGCCAGGCGATCGACATGCGGTCGCCAGCCTCCGGCACCCCTTACCCGTAGATTTCGACGCGATTGCGGCCACCGTTCTTGGCGCGATACAGGGCCTCGTCGGCGCGCTGCGACAGGTGCTTGCTGTCCAGATCACCGACCAGCTCGGCAATACCGCAGCTGAAGGTGCAGCTCAGGTCGTGCGGGTGGGCGGGGTAATTGATCTCGGCGAAGCGCTTGCGTACTTCATCCAGCACCCTGCTGGCGGTCTGCGCATCGGTGTTGGGCATCACCACGGCGAACTCCTCGCCGCCATAACGACCGATGCAGTCGCTCTTGCGCAGGCGCTGCTTGAGGAACAGCGCCAGGCTCTTGATCACCCGATCGCCCATGGGGTGGCCGTAGTTGTCGTTGACCTTCTTGAAGTAATCGATATCGATCATCGCGAAGCTCAGCGGTTGCTCGTCGCGCTGGGCGCGGAAGCGGGCGTCCTCGAGCAGCTGCAGGGTATGGGTGTGGTTGAACAGCCCGGTAAGGCTGTCACGTACCATGCGCGCCTTGAGGCTGCGCGCGCGGTCGGCACGGTTGCGCACGGTGGCGATCAGGTGCCGCGGCTTGATCGGCTTGGTGAGGAAGTCGTCGCCGCCCTCACTCATCGCGTCGAGCTGCTTGTCGAGGTCGTCCTCGGCCGACAGGTAGATGATCGGCACGCTGACGTAGCGTTCGTTGTGACGGATCACCTGAGCCAGCTCGGTGCCGTTGCAGGCCGGCATGTACATGTCGAGGATGATCAGGTCGGGCTGGAATTCGGCCAGCTCGTCCATCGCCTGGATCGGTTCGGTGAGCGTGCGGGTGACGATGCCGGCGCTGTTGAGCACGCGCTCGGTGTGGGTCGCCTGGGCGCGGGAATCATCGACGATCAGCACGCGGTAGGGCTCGTACTGGGCCACGTGGGTCAGCACCTCGATGCGTTCCAGCAGGCTGGAGGCATCCAGCGAGCCGGTGAAGAACTCGCGCCCGCCCGCACGCACGGCGGCCAGGCGGGTCGGCGTGTCGGTGTCCTCATGGCTGTAGAACAGTACCGGGATCTTCTCCTGCAGACCTTCCTGGGCTGCCTGGGCCAGCTGCAGGCCATTGCCCGTGCCGGCGAAATCGATCTCCATGACGATGGCTGCCGGATGACGTTCGAGCATCGCGGCGCGAAAGGCGTTGGCGGTGTCCAGCGGCTTGGCGTTCATGCCAAAGAAGTCCAGCTGCTGGGCCAGACGCTCGGCGCGCTCGAGGTGCTGCAACGCCAGGTACACCGGTTTGCGCAACGGCGGCAGGCTGGTGTGCTCGAAGCGATCGCCATGGCGCAGGCCGGTGCGCGACAGGCGTTGCACCAGTTGGTTGAGCTCGCTGATCACTTCGCTGTTGAGGCGCCCGCGGTTGGCGTCGACGACATTCAGGCAGGCGACGATGCGCTTGCCCAGCTCACGGTGTTCGACCTGCTCGAAACGCTCGGCATAGCGCTGCAGCAGCTGCGCGGCCTCCTGCAGTTCATGCATGCCGATCTCGTTCCACTCACCACGCTGCAGGCGCTGCCAGACTTCCAGGACGTGGCGAGCCTGATGGATAACACGCTGGGCGAAGTGCTGTTTAAGTCGGTCGCGGCTGGGGTCTTCTTGCTCGTTCATAGCCTGTCAATCTGAGTACGGTGGCCTGATCGCCACCAGTTGATGGCGTCATGCTATCACTGGGCCCGCATTTTGCCATTCCTGTAAAGCCAATGCTGTGAATCATCCCGCACCCTTGACCTTGGTAATGGCAGCTGGCCGCTAGCCGAGCGCGTTGCCATCTGTTACGTCGTGAACAGCTTGCCGCGCTGCGCGGCGAGACAGCCTTCCCTTATAGTGGCAGCCTAGCCTGTACCCAGGCCATGGCCGGCAAGTATTAGCGCAACCCTGCCATGGGCCTGTGGTCGAAGCCCTGTACGTCGCTGATCAAAGGATAATCGCCATGCTCGATTGGAAGAACCGCACCACCGGCACTGCCCATGCCGATGACGGTGCCAGCACCGGATCCCGCCGCCGTGTCGGCGGCCGGCTTGGCGGCCTGCTTGCCGCCTTGCTGGGTGTCTACCTGCTGGTGGCGCTGATCATTGGCTGGTACTGGAGCCAGGAACCGGACATGTTCCCGGTGCAGCAGCGCGTGCAGGCGGCGGCTGACAGCAGCCAACGCCAGGTGGTGAATGGTTACACCACGGTGGAAACCCTCAAGCAGGTGGCCAGTACCCTGCTCGACAAGCCGGGTGGCTTTCTTTCCAACGACCTGGCGCCGCCGGGCCTGTGGCTCGACAACATGCCAAGCTGGGAATACGGCGTGCTGGTGCAGGTGCGCGACTTCTCCCGTGCGCTGCGCAAGGACTTCGCCCGCTCGCAATCGCAATCCACCGAGGATGGCGACCTGGCCCGCGCCGAGCCGCGCTTCAACTTCGATCATCGCAGTTGGGCGCTGCCGGCCGCCGAGTCCGAGTACCGCGAAGGCATCAACTCCCTGGATCGCTATCTCGCTCGCCTGTCCGAGTCGGGGCAGGGCGGTGCACGCTTCTATACACGTGCTGATAACCTCAATAACTGGTTTGGCGATGTCGCCACCCGCCTGGGCTCGCTGTCCCAGCGCCTGTCGGCCAGCGTCGGCCAGGTACGCCTGAACACCGAGGTGACCGAGACCACCGAGCTGGCCGAAGGCCAGGTGCCGGAAGTGACCGAGCGCACCTACGAAACCCCGTGGCTGCAGATCGACAACGTGTTCTACGAGGCGCGCGGTCAGGCCTGGGCGCTGTCGCACCTGCTGCGCGCCATCGAGGTGGACTTCGCCGACGTGCTGGCCAAGAAGAACGCCACCGTCAGCGTGCGCCAGATCATCCGCGAGCTGGAGGCCGCCCAGGCCACCCTGTGGAGCCCGATGGTGCTCAATGGCAGCGGCTACGGCATCCTCGCCAATCACTCGCTGGTCATGGCCAACTACATTTCGCGGGCCAATGCCGCGGTGATCGACCTGCGCCAGCTGCTCTCCCAGGGTTGATCGATGGCCGTTGCCGAAGCCGAGGTGGCGCACCGCGCCGCCTCGGATGCCGAGCTGATCGCCTGGGTCGACGAGCACGACACCGTGCTGGGCGCCTTGCCCCGTGCCGAACTGCGCAGTCGCGGCCTGATCGGTCGCGGCACCTTTATCCTGCTGTTCAATGCTGCCGGTGAGTTGTGCGTGCATCGGCGCACCCTGAGCAAGGCGGTGTATCCCGGTTACTGGGATATCGCCGCAGGCGGCATGGTGGCGGCCGGTGAAACGTATGGGCAGTCCGCCAAACGCGAGCTGGCCGAAGAACTGGGCATCCGCGATGCCGTGCTACGTGCTCACGGCCGGTTCTTTTTCGATCAGCCGGAGAATCGCATCTGGTGCGCGGTGTTCTCGGCGGTGTCCGATGCGCCGTTGATCCTGCAGCCCGAAGAAGTGCTCGAGGCGCGCTTCATGACGCTCGAAGATGCGCAGCTCGACACACGACGCAGACCCTACTGCCCGGACTCGCTGCTGGCCCTCGAACACTACCTCGCCAATCGATGAACCTGGCGGAGTCGCCAATCCATCAGGGGTTGGCGCATTTCGCTTCTTAGCATCGCCGGCCTTTGTCGTTACACTGCGCCGCTCCCATCCACTGAGGAAAAAACGCGGTGGCCAAGAAAGCCTCTTCATTCGCCGGCCTCGGTGGCCTGGTGTTTTCCACGGACGCGGGCCGGCACTGCCCGGACTGCTCGCAGCCGGTGGACGCCTGCAGCTGTTCGCACACGGTGATTCCCGAGGGCGACGGCATTGCCCGGGTGCGCCGCGAAACCAAGGGCCGTGGCGGCAAGACGGTGACCACCATCAGCGGCGTGCAGCTGGCCGAGGAGCCGCTCAAGGAACTGGCCTCAGCGCTGAAGAAGCGCTGTGGTTGCGGCGGCTCGCTCAAGGATGGCGTCATCGAGATCCAGGGCGAGCATGTCGAACTGCTGCTCGCCGAACTGCTCAAGCGCGGTTTCAAGGCCAAGAAATCCGGTGGCTGAACGCCGCCACCCGTGACGCTCTAAACTTACTCACTGCTTGGCCAGTCCATTGCCGAGCAATCGTCATTTCCAGGCTCTATGCTCGCTCGACCGTTTTCGACAGCATCAGCCCATCCGCTACAGGGGAACCTCGATGGCCGCACGACGCACACGCAAGGACGATGGAAGCCAATGGACCGTAGGCGACAGCCGCAGTGTCTATGGCATCCGTCATTGGGGCGCCGGTTATTTCTCGATCAACGACGCCGGCCGCGTCGAAGTGCGCCCCAATGGGCCGGACAGCACGCCCATCGACCTCTATGAGCAGGTCGACGAGCTGCGTCAGAGCGGCCTGTCGCTGCCGCTCTTGGTGCGTTTCCCGGACATCCTGCAGGATCGCGTGCGCAAGCTGACCGGCGCCTTCGACGCCAGCATCGCGCGCCTGGAATACAACAACCGCTACACCGCGCTGTACCCGATCAAGGTCAACCAGCAGGAAGCGGTGGTGGAGAACATCATCGCCACCGAGAACGTCTCCATCGGCCTGGAAGCCGGCTCCAAGCCCGAGCTGCTGGCCGTGCTGGCGCTGGCGCCGAAGGGCGGCACCATCGTCTGCAACGGCTACAAGGACCGCGAGTTCATCCGCCTGGCGCTGATGGGCCAGAAGCTCGGCCATAACGTGTTCATCGTCATCGAGAAGGAATCGGAAGTTTCCCTGGTGATCGAGGAGGCCGCCGAACTCAAGGTGGCGCCGCAGATCGGTCTGCGCGTGCGCCTGTCGTCCCTGGCGTCGAGCAAGTGGGCCGACACCGGCGGCGAGAAGTCCAAGTTCGGCCTGTCCGCGGCGCAGCTGTTGTCGGTGGTCGAGCGCTTCCGCAAGGCCGGGCTCGATCAGGGCATCCGCCTGCTGCACTTCCATATGGGCTCGCAGATCGCCAACATTGCCGACTACCGCAAGGGCTTTCGTGAGGCCATCCGTTATTACGGTGAGCTGCGCGCTCTCGGTTTGCCGGTCGACCATATCGACGTCGGCGGCGGCCTGGGCGTGGACTACGACGGCACCCATTCGCGCAACGCCAGCTCGATCAACTACGACATGGAAGACTACGCCGACGCGGTGGTCGACATGCTCAAGGAATTCTGCGACCGCCAGGAAATCCCCCACCCGCACATCTTCTCGGAAAGTGGCCGGGCGATGACCGCGCACCACGCCGTGCTGCTGGTGCAGGTCACCGACGTCGAGCGCCACAACGACGAGGTGCCGGAAATCGACCGCAGCATCGAGCAGCCCGAAGTGCTGCAGGTGCTGATCGACCTGCTCGACGACAGCGACCCGGAAATGGTCGCCGAAACCTACTGGCGCGCCACCCACTATGTCAGTGAGGCCGCCGGGCAATATTCGGCCGGCAAGCTCGACCTGCCGCAGAAGGCCCTGGCCGAGCAGTGCTACTTCTCGATCTGCCGCCGTCTGTACAACCAGCTCAAGGCGCGCCAGCGTTCCCATCGCCAGGTGCTCGACGAGCTCAACGACAAGCTGGCCGACAAGTACATCTGCAACTTCTCGGTGTTCCAGAGCCTGCCGGACACCTGGGCGATCGGGCAGATCCTGCCGATCCTGCCGCTCAACCGCCTGGAAGAAGAACCACTGCGCCGCGCCGTGCTGCAGGACCTGACCTGCGACTCGGATGGCAAGATCAACCAGTACGTCGACGAGCAGTCCATCGAGACCAGCCTGCCGGTGCATGAGCTGCGCGACGGTGAAGACTACGTGCTGGGCATCTTCCTGGTCGGTGCCTATCAGGAAATTCTTGGCGACATGCACAACCTGTTCGGTGACACCGACTCGGTGAACATCTACCAGAACGCCGATGGCAGCATCTACCACGCCGGTATCGAGACCCACGACACCATCGAGGACATGCTGCGCTATGTGCACCTTTCGCCCGAGGAGTTGATGACTCACTACCGTGACAAGGTGGCCAGTGCGCGCATCACTGCCCGTGAGCGTACCCAGTTCCTCGACGCCCTGCGTCTGGGCCTGACCCGCTCTTCGTACCTGTCTTACTGAGGGCATCCGCATCGCTGATGGCGGGCGCGATCCCGCCGGGGAGAGAGGCCATGAAGTGTTTCGCGACCGTGCTGCTGTTGGCTCTGCCGCTGCTGGCCCAGGCCAGTGACGATCCGCTGCAGGCCGAGCGCTGGAAGACTCGCCCGCTGATCGTGCTCGCCGCCAGTGCCAGTGATCCCTTGTTGGCGCGGGTGCAGGCTGCCTTGCAGGAACCTGCCAGCCGCGAGGCGTTCGTCGAACGTGACATGGTGCTCTACACCGTGATCGGCCAGCAGGGGCAGCGCAACGGGCAGCCCCTGGAGGCCATTGCCACCAAGCGCCTGCTGCTGGCGCTGGATGCCGGCAATGCCCGGCCCCAGGTGATTCTGGTTGGCAAGGATGGCGGCAAGAAGATCCAGCAGGGCGCCGATGCCGATCTGCAGGCCATCTTCCAGACCATCGACCGCATGCCCATGCGCCAGAGCGAGTGATCCGGGTGCCTGACATGGATCAATGACCTTCGCGGGTCTTGATCCTATGGAGCAGGCCGGGCGGCGCAACTCGATACCTCAGGCGCTGGTACGATCCGCCAGCAGGCTGCGGTCGAACACGAACACACCCTCGGCCTGCTCGGTCAGCTCCCACAGTTGCTGGGGGCGGCCCATTTTCGGGAAGTTCTTCTCGCCGGTATCGCGGATCCAGCCGGCTTCCTTCATCTTTTCCAGGCGCTTGCGCAGCGAGGTGTTGTTGATCGTCGTGCCCAGGCAGGCCTGGGCGGCGTTCAGGGCATCGAGCACGGTGAAGCGCGGCGGTGCCAAGTACAGCGGCAGGCTGGTGTAGACGGATTTGCCGGCCAGCCGCTCGACGCCCAGGCGCACCAGTTGTCGGTGATCGAAGGGCAGGGTGAGGCGCCCGTCCAGCACTTCTTCGAGCGGTGCGAAACGCAGGCCCTCATCGGCGGTTTCCGTATCCGGTGCCAGCAGGGCCAGGTAATAGGTGCTCATCGACCAGCCACGCGGGTCGCGTTCGGCACTGCCTTCGGTGCCGACTTGCTCCAGATGCCTTGGCAGCACCTGTGCCTTGTCGCGCAGCACTCGATGGGCGGCGGCTTCCAGATTGGTGTCGCGGGTGCTGCCGTTGACGATCACTCCCGGCAGCGCCCACTGGCCCATGAACGGCTCGCGCTCGCGGCGGTGCAGCAGCACATGCAACTGGCGGCTCTCGGCTTCCATGCGCAAGGCGATCAGATCCACGCTTGCCAAGACTTCAACAGAGCTCACATCGCCCTCCTTACAGGTGGTTGAAACGGGTCGACGTTTTAAACGCCCTGATAGATCGTCATATCGGCCTGAATCTCTGGCAACTGCCAGGCCTCGGGGACTGCTTGCCCGGCGGCGATCATCGCCCGAATCGCGCTGCTGTGCACGGTCATCTCCTCGTCTGCCACCACCAACCCGAACTGTTCGCGTAGCTCGGCGGCGCGGTGGAAGGTCGCCAGCCGGGTGAGGTTGTCTTCGCCGATCACCAGCGCCAGGCGCTCGGCCGGTAGCGCGGTCTGTTCGGCCAGCCGGCTGAGCAGGTTATAGCTGTAGATCACCCGGCCATCGGCGCCGAGCTCGCGCTCCAGGTTGCAGCAGCGTACCCGCTCGCCGAAGCGCGCGGCCAGGCGCTCGACCCAGGCACAGCGCAGGTCGAAGTCGGCCATGCGCTTGCCATCGGCGTGCCGGTAACTGGGCACCACCAGCACCTGCTCGCAGCTATCGAGTACGCGGCGGATCACGCTGGCGTGCCCGGCATGGGGTGGGTCGAAGGCGCCGCCATAGATGGCCAGCGCGAAATGCTGCGGCGTTGGCTGGTCATGGCCTGCCGCGAAGCACTGCAGCGGTGAAGGCAGCATGGTGAATCTCCTTGCAAAGGGGAGTTGACATACATAATACACCTGGTGGAATATGTGTCCAGCCCGCAGTGATGCGGCCCCAGCAACAGGAGGTGTCAGATGAAGATCGCCACGTTCGATGTCGATGCGCAAAAAGGCTTCACCCGCCTGTGCCCCGATGAATTGCCGGTGGCTGGCGGCCATGAAATCGCCGCGCCGCTCAACGACATGGCGCGGCGCGGCACCCTGCGTCTGGGCAGCAAGGACGCCCACGCCCCCAACGCCCTATGGGTGGTCGACAGCCACGCCAAGATGCTCCAGCCCCTGAGCCATGCCAACGCCGACCTTACCTGGGTCAGCCACTGCGTGCCGGGCACCCCGGGCTTCGAGCTGCTCGATGAGCTGCCGTCGCCAATCGACTATGACTTCTTTGTCTGGAAGGGTGTCGAACCCGATCTGCACCCCTACGGCGCCTGCTTCCACGATCTGGCCGGCAAGCGCAGCACGGGCGTCATTGAATACTTGCAGGTGGCTGGTGTGCGGGCCGTGGTGGTCGGCGGCCTGGCCCTCGACTTCTGCGTGAAGAACACCGCGCTGCAATTGCGCAGCGCCGGCCTTGAGGTGTTGCTGTATCTTCCGGCGTGCCGGGCCATTTCCGAAACCGGCGCGACGCAAGCCATCGATCAGATGCGCGCGCAGGGCATCATCATCTGCGCCGATAGCGGAGCGCTCGACAACGAGTTGGCCCGCCTCGAGGAGAGTGACCATGAGTGAGAGCGTATTCGCCCCCAACATCATCCAGAATCTGCTGGACACCGATTTCTACAAGCTGACCATGATGCAGGCGGTGCTGCACAACTACCCCAACGCCGAAGTGGAATGGGAGTTTCGCTGCCGCAGCAACGAGGACCTGACGCCGTACCTGGCGGAGATCCGCTATCAGATCGAGCAACTGGTCAACACCTCGATCACCCCGGACCAGCTGGCCTACCTGGAGAAGATCCCCTTCATCAAGCCGGACTTCATCCGCTTCCTCAGCCTGTTCCGCTTCAACATGCGTTACGTGCACGTTGGCACCGACGATGCCGGCCAGCTGGCGATCCGCGTGCGTGGCCCATGGCTGCACGTGATCCTCTACGAGATCCCGCTACTGGCGATCATCTCCGAGGTGCGCAACCGCTATCGTTACCGCGAGGTGGTGATCGAACAGGTGCGTGAGCAGCTGTACCGCAAGCTCGACTGGCTCAAGGGCGAAGCCACCGCCGATGAACTTGCGGGTTTCCAAGTCGCCGATTTCGGCACTCGCCGGCGCTTTTCCTACCGTGTGCAGGAAGAGGTGGTGAACATTCTCAAGCACGATTTCCCGGGGCGCTTCGTCGGCACCAGCAACGTGCACCTGGCCCGTGAGCTGGAACTGCGGCCGCTGGGCACCATGGCCCACGAGTGGTTCATGGCCCACCAGCAGCTCGGCCCGCGGCTGATCGACAGCCAGAAGGCCGCGCTGGAGTGTTGGGTCAAGGAATACCGCGGTCTGCTGGGCATCGCCCTGACCGACACGGTCGGCATGGACAGCTTCCTCGGCGACTTCGATCTATATTTCGCCAAGCTGTTCGACGGCCTGCGCCACGATTCCGGCGACCCGCTGGCCTGGGCCGAGAAAGCCATCGCCCACTACGAGACGCTGGGCATCGATCCGATGAGCAAGACCCTGGTGTTCTCCGATGGTCTGACGCTGCCCAAGGCACTTGAACTGTACCGCGCGCTGCATGATCGCATTCATGTGAGCTTTGGTATCGGCACCAACCTGACCTGCGACATCCCGGGTGTCGAGCCGATGAACATCGTCATCAAGATGATCGACTGCAACGGCCAGCCGGTGGCGAAGATCTCCGATACGCCGGGCAAGACCCAGTGCCGGGATCCGAACTTCGTGACCTACCTGAAACACGTTTTTCGCCTCGAAGCCAACTGACGCGAACCAAGGGAGACACCATGAGCAATCGACAAGCTGAAATCGCCAACGCCCTGGGCGTAATCGCGCCGTTCACCTCGGATGCCGACGTGGACGCCGAGATCGCCAAGCGCATCGCCTTTATCAAGGACACCCTGATCGCCTCGCGCACCAAGGCGCTGGTGCTCGGCATCAGCGGCGGCGTCGACTCCACGGCAGCCGGCCGCCTGGCCCAGCTGGCTGTCGAGCAACTGCGCGGCGAGCAGCAGGATCAGGACTACCGCTTTATCGCCATCCGCCTGCCGCACAAGGTGCAGCACGACGAATCCGACGCCCAGGCCGCGCTGGCCTTCATCGCTGCAGACGAGGTGCAGACCATCGACATCGCCCCAGCCGTTTCCGGCCTGGCCAAGCAGGTCGGCGAACTGGACGAGCTGACTTCGGCGCGCCGCGACTTCGTGCTCGGCAACACCAAGGCGCGCATGCGCATGCTGGCCCAGTACACCGTGGCCAACGCGCGCAACGGCCTGGTGATCGGCACCGACCACGCCGCCGAGGCGGTGATGGGCTTCTTCACCAAGTTCGGTGACGGCGCCTGCGACCTGGCGCCGCTCAGCGGTCTGGTCAAGGGCCAGGTGCGGCGCATCGCCGAGCGCCTCGGCGCACCGACCGCGGTGTTTTCCAAGGTGCCGACCGCCGACCTCGAAGACGAACGCCCGGGCATCCCCGACGAGCAGGTGCACGGCGTCAGCTACGAAGACATCGACGCCTTCCTGCAGGGCAGGCCGGTCAGCGACACCGCTTACCAGACCATAGTGCAGACCTACGACAAGACCCAGCACAAGCGCGAATTGCCGCTGGCACCTTGATCGCTAGTGCGACGAAAAAGCCCGCGATTCAGCGGGCTTTTTTGTGGGCGGGCGCTAGTGGGGGGCTTGTCCGCTGGGCGCCGCCAACCACTGATCATGGCGCGCCAGCTGCCAGGCCAGGGCGCCGAGAGTCAGACCGCGCAGTGCCATGAAGGTCAGAAAGGCGATCCAAAGGCCATGGTTGCCGAAGCCCTGCAGTGCCGCCGCGACTGGCAGGCCTATGGCCAGGGCGACGAACATGGCGTTGCGCATCTCGCGAGCGCGGGTGGCGCCGATAAACAGGCCGTCGAGCAGGTAGCTCCATACCGCGAATAGCGGCAGCAGGGCGAGATAGGGCAGGTAGTGACCGGCGGTTTCGCGCACCGCGGCGATGCTCGTCTGCAGGTTGACGAACAAGTGACCGCCCACTGCGAAGGCCGCGGCGAACAGCAGGCTGGCCAGTAGCGACCAGATGCCCGCGACGATCAGGCTGCGCCTGAGTGCCAGGCGATCCCGCGCGCCGATGGCATGGCCGTACAGCGCTTCGACCGCATGGGCCAGGCCATCCAGTGCATAGGCGGTGATCAGCAGGCCGTTGAGCAGCAAGGCGTTGGCTGCCACAGTGGCGTCGCCCAGCCGCGCGCCCTGGATGGTGATCAGCAGGAACACTGCCTGCAACGCCAGGGAGCGCAGGAAAATGTCGCGGTTCACCGCCAGCAGCGCGCGCCAGCTCTGCCACTGGGCCATCGCCGCCCAGCGGGTGTTGCCGGGGTGGCGACGCAGGGCGCGACGCGCTAGCGCCAGGCCGACCAGCAAACCGCCCCATTCGGCCAGTACCGCCGCGCGGGCGGCGCCCACCACTTCCCAGTGCAAACCGAGCACGAACCACAGCGACAGCAGAATGTTCAGTAGGTTGGTGACCAGCAGCATCACCAGCGGCGCCCGGGCATTCTGGGCGCCGAGCAGCCAGCCGATCAGCGCGTAGTTGGCCAGGGCTGCGGGCAGGCCGAGCAGGCGCGTGTGCAGAAAATCGCGGGTCAGGCCGTCGAGTTCGGCCGACGGGTTCATCAACCCCAGCGCCAATCCGCTGAAGGGTATCGCCAGGGCGCCGAGCACCAGTGCCAGCAGTGCCGCGAGCAGCAGGCCCTGTACCAGCACCTGGCGTAGCGCGCCGCCGTCACCGCGGCCGCAAGCCTGGGCGGCGAAACCGGTGGTGCCCATGCGCAGAAAACCGAGTACGCCGACGATCAGGATGTACAGGCTGCTGCCCACCGCCACGGCGCCCAATTGATGTGCATGGGGCAGGTGGCCGACCACCGCGGTATCGACCAGCGCCACCAGGGGTACGGACAGGTTGGACAGGATCATCGGCGCTGCCAGCGCCCAGACCTTGCGGTGGGTTGGCGCGTGGCGCCAGGCATCACGGAACATGGGCAACTCCCTGCAGGATGCGCAGTATAAGGGCGTTACCCCCGCCACGCGCATAGCGGTAGGAGATGGCTGCCCGTCGCATCGCATTGAAAATTGTTCGCAGCGGATATATGTTCGCAACCCTTTCCCTGCACGAGATCGCCGAGTGCGCCCGCCCCGCGATAGCGACGCCCAAGATGGCCAGTTCCAGCGCCACGCCGGTGAGCTGCTGCGTTTCCTGACGCGGCAGGTCAAGTGCAGCGAGCTGGCGGCCGACCTGTGCCAGGAAACCTGGCTGCGCTTCCAGCGCCGCGGCGCCGATGAGGTGGGCAACCTGCGGGCCTTCCTGTATCGCATTGCCCGCAATCTGGTCATCGATCACCGCCGCCAGCAGCAGGCGCGGCCGATGGAGGAAGACGTTTCGGTCGAGCTGGCCTCCGAATTGCCCGGCCCCGAGCAGATCGTAGGCGATGTGCAGCAGCTCGGCCGGTTGCAGGCCATTCTTCAGGATTTGCCGCCGCACTTGCGCCAGGCGCTGTTGTGGAACCGCCTGGACGGCCTGACACAAAAGGAGATCGGCCAGCGCCTCGGGGTTTCCGAAAGCATGGCCGGGCGCTATATCCTCAAGGCCCTCGAACACTGCCAGCAGAAAATGGATTTGATGCCGTGACCACCGACTCATCGCTTCTCGCCCAGGCCCGGGAATGGCAGGTGCTGCTGCATTCCGGCCGTGCTACGGCAGCCGACCATCTGGCCGCCAAGGCCTGGCGCGAGCGCTCGCCGGCCCATGAGCAGGCTGCCGGTGAAGTAGATCGACTGTGGGCGTTGCTCGGCCAGGTAGAGCACCCCGTGGCCGTACCGCCCGGCAACCTGGCAAGCTTGCCGCCCCCGCGCCGACGTCATTGCGTGCGCTGGGCTGTACCGCTGGCCAGTGCCGCGCTGTTGCTGCTGGCCCTGTGGCTGCCCCAGGGCGCCTGGCTGGGCTGGTACGCCGATGTGGCGACGGCTCCGGGCGAAGTGCGCTCCGTCGAACTGGATGACGGCTCTATCCTCACCCTCAATGGCGCCACGGCGCTGGACTGGACGCTAAGCGAAGGGCGCCGCACGGTGCGCCTGTACCGCGGCGAGGTGGACCTGCAGGTCGCCAAGGACTCCAGCCGGCCATTTATCGTCGAGGCGGGGCCGGCGCGCATTCGGGTGACCGGCACCCGTTTCGATGTCGACTACGATGGTCGCGATGTGGTGCTGGCGGTAACCGAAGGGCAGGTGCAGGCCAGCGATGCGGTGAGCCAGCCCCTTGCTGTCAGCGCCAATCAGCAGGTGCATTGGCGTGCTGACCGTATACAGCAGGTGCAGCCACTCGACGCTCGTCAGCAACTGGCCTGGCAGCGCGGCAAGCTGGTGTTTCGCGCGCAACCGCTGAGCGAGGTATTTGCCGCGCTGGAGCGCAGCCAGCGCCAGCGGGTGATCTTTCTCGATGACAGCGTGCGCGAGCTGAAGGTTACCGGCGTGTTCGCCCATGACGACCCCCAGGCCGTGCTACGCGCCATCGAGAGCGCGCTGCCGGTACGCCTGGTGCGCCTGCCCGGGTTGCTGCTGGTCAGTCGAGCCTGAGCCGGGGCTGGGCCATGTGCGGGTATCCTGGAAAATAATCAGGTTAGCGGTTCAGAAATCTGCGGGTGCTTCGTCTTCCTCTCTGCAAATGCGACTTCTTCGCATGACCTTACGCAGAATACAGGAAACCCAGCATGCGCCTGACGCGTACCTCTCTCTGGCAAGCCATCGCCACCGCCCACCTGCTGCTCGCCACCAGCAGCGCTTCGGCCCTGGAGTTCGACCTCCCGGCCCAGCCGCTCGACGCCGCGCTGACCGATTTCGCCGAGCAGGCCAATGTGCGCCTGCTCTACGATGCCAGCCTGACCCCCGGTGAACGCCAGGCGCCGGCGCTCAAGGGCGACTACTCGGTGGACGAAGGCCTGCAGCGGCTGTTGCAGGGCAGCGGGCTGAGTTACCTGATCGGCGCCGACGGCACGGTCAGCCTGGTGCCCCTGAGCAGCGACGCCAATTCGCTGCAACTCGATGCCACCACCGTCAGCGGCCAGGCCGAGGGGCGTCTCGATCTGCCGGTCGAATACGCCGGTGGCCAGGTCGCCCGCGGCGCGCGGATCGGCATGCTGGGCAATCAGGATATGCAGGATGTGCCGTTCAGCTTCAGCAGCTATACCTCCGACCTGATCAAGAACCGCCAGGCGCAGAGCCTGGGTGACGTCCTCAACAGCGACTCGGCGGTGCGGCAGTCCTATGGCTTCGGCAATTTTTCGCAAGTGTTCGTGATTCGTGGTTTCCAGCTGTATAGCGATGACATTGCCTTCAATGGCCTGTACGGCATCCTGCCGCGGCAGATCATTTCCGCCGAGTCGGTGGAGCGGGTCGAAGTGTTCAAGGGCGCCAATGCCTTTCTCAATGGTTTTGCGCCCGGAGGCAGCGGCATCGGCGGGGCGATCAACGTCGTGTCCAAGCGCGCCGAGGACACCCCTACCCGCAGCCTTACCCTGGACTACGGCAGCGACAGTCGGGTCGGTACGCATCTCGACCTGGGTCAGCGGTTCGGCGAGGACAATCGTTTCGGTGTTCGCGTCAACCTTGCAAAGCGTGAAGGCGAGAGCGCCATCGACAACGAAAACAAGCACTTCACCCTGGCGGCAGTCGGCCTCGACTACCAGGGTGACAAGTTGCGGGTCTCGACCGACTTCGGCTACCAGAAGCAGCGGGTCAACGATGGGCGTTCTCCCGTGTACCTGGATCTCGATTCCCGTACCACCTTGCTGACGGGCAAGGTACCGAAAGTGCCGGACGCGAAGGCCAACTATGCACAGCCCTGGAGTTGGTCGCAGCTGGAGGATACCTATGCGATGGTCAATGCCGAGTATGACCTGAGCGAAAACTGGACCGCTTACCTGGCGGCAGGGGGCAAGTACACCCGTGAGAACGGCATCTATGGATCGACCTATGTCTACGCCATGGACGGCTCCTCCCGGATAGGCCGGTTGTACTCGCCGCTCGACCAGGAGACCCGCAGCGCCCTGGCGGGCGTGCGGGGCAGCTTGAGCACCGGCCCGGTGAGCCATCAGCTCAACCTGGCGGTTAACGGCCTGTGGACCGAAAAGAAGAACGCCTTCGAGTCCACGGCAGCCGGTAGCCGCCGATTCGGCAATCTCTATGATCCGGTAGTCGTTGCCGAGCCGGTTGCCACTACCCGTGCGGGCGATATCCATGATCCGGATACCACGGCCAAGGTGCAGAACCGCAGCCTGGCCGTATCCGACACGCTGGGGTTTTTCGACGACAGTGTGCTGCTGACCCTGGGGGTTCGCCGGCAGTCGATTGGCTCGGATGCCTGGAGTGCCGCAAACCGCTCCCGTACAGCCAACTATCAGGAAAGCATCACCACGCCGGCCTATGGGCTGGTGGTCAAACCCACCGAGTACCTGTCGTTGTACGCCAACCGCATCGAGTCGTTGCAGCAAGGGCAGACGGCTCCGTCTACTGCGAATAATCGCAATGAGGTGTTCGCACCCTATCGAGCCAAGCAGACCGAGGCTGGCATGAAGTTGGATTGGGGCCTCTACGGTGGAAGCCTCGGTGTCTATCGCATCGAGTTGCCTCAGGGCGTGTTGGGGGGCGATGGCAATTACCGGGTGGATGCACAGCAGCGTAACCAAGGCGTCGAATTGAGCGTATTTGGTGAGCCCATGCCGGGCCTGCGCATATTGGCAGGAGGCACCTGGATCGACTCTGAATTGAGCGGTGGCGTCAGTGGCACCGATGGGAACCGCGCTGTGGGGGTGCCCGAGTTCCAGTTCAACCTGAGTGCGGATTGGGAGGTTCCGGGTGTTCCCGGTCTGGCCCTCAATGGCCTGCTGCTGCGTACCGGTGGGCAGTTCTACGACTCGGCCAACAATTACAGCATCCCCGCCTGGACGCGGGTCGATCTTGGCGCTCGCTATGCCTTCAAGGTCGAGCAACGCGGCGTGACGCTACGTGCAGGGGTTGAGAACGTCGCGGGCAAAGACTATTGGGCCTCCACCAACGGCGGCTACCTGACCCAGGGCGAGCCACGTACCCTGAAGGTTTCGGCCACCCTGGACTTTTGATCACCCCCTCTCAAGCGGCCCAGGCTACTGGGCAGGGCACCGGGCTCAATTAAAGCTGTACGACACGCCCACGAAGGCCCCGAAGCCTTCGCCCGGCGTTGAGCGGGCGACATCGGCGCCCTTGTCGTCATAGCCCGGCGTGACGGTGGCGGCGTAGCGCTTGTCGGTCAGGTTGCGCAGGTCCAGCCAGGCCTGCCAATCGTCTTTCGGTGAGACGTAGCCCAGGGTCGCGCCGAAGATCGCATAGGCATCGGCGTAGTAGGAATTGGCGTAATCCGCCGCGACCCTGGAGGCGTACTGGGTATTGAGCCCGGCGTAGAAACCACTCGGGTGGTCGTAGCGCAGTTCGGCCTGGTAATAGTGGCGGGGCAGCCCGGGCAGACGGTTGTCGCCGAAGGCATCGTCGTCGCGGTAGTGGAAGTCGCTGAAGGTGTAGGCCTGGCGCAAGGCCAGGGCGCCGGCACCGCCGCCGTTCCACAGCGGGCTGTCGAGGCCCAGCTCGATGCCCTGGTGGATGGTGGGACTGGCGTTGGCCTCGGAGAACACGTTGCTCTCGACCGGCACAGTCAGCAATTCATGGCGCACCAGCGAGTAGTAGTAGGCCACATCCCACTGGCCCAAGGCGGAGTCACCACGGCCGCCGACTTCGAAGGTGGTGGCGGTCTGGTTATCCAGGGAGATCGGCGCGCGCTGGCGGGCACTGTACGGCTGGTTGCTGGTCGGGAAACGCAGCGGCGAACTCCAGAGCATCGACCAGGCGTGGGGCGGCTCCACCGAACGGCTGATATTGCCATACAGCTGAACGTCCGGGTTGAGCTGGTAGCGCAGGCCGATACGCGGCGCGTAATCCCAGCTGTGTTCGCTGAGCTTGTCGTCGGTGGCCGGCCAGGTCACCTCTACCTCACGACGGGTATAGATCAGCGCCAGGCCGCTGGTCAGCCACAGGTCGGGGGCCAGTTCGGTTTCGTTGCCGATATGCAGCACGTTGTCCGAACCCAGGTGCTCGTAGGCGCGCATCAGGGTACCGGCGGGGTAGGTTGCTGTCGGGCCGCCGTTCGCGCCGACGCTGATCGGCAGCGCGGCATTTTCCTTCGACTTGCTGCTCGGCAGGTTGGTGGTGCTGCGAAAGCCCAGGGTGGTGGTGCTGTCGAGCCCGAACAGGCTGTGGCGACGGGTGTAGTCCAGGGTGCCGCTGACATCGCTGTAGTCCACGCGCACCCGGTAGGTGTTGCCGTTGGGCGAGCTGTTTTCGACGATATCCATCGGGTAGTGGTGATAGGCCAGGCCGGCCACCAGGGTAGAGTCGTCATCGATCTGCCAGGTGGTCTTGTTGGCCAGCCAGGTGCTGCCGGGTTGGTCGCGGTGAGCATCGATACGCAGATTATTGGCGGCGGCCGCCCGTGGATCGTGCTCGATCTGTGCCTTGGTCAGGCGGCCCGGTACTTCGTGCGCGGTCTCCCGATAACGCAGGTAGAAGCGTGTCTCCAGGTTTTCGTTGAGGCGATAGCCGACGTTGGCGGCGACGCCCTGGCCTTTGCCAGACGAGTGATCCTGATAACCGTCGTAACGGCTGTCGGTGACATTGATGTAGTAATCGAAGTCGCCCAGCACCTGGCCGGAGCTGATGCTGCGCTTCTGGTAACCGTGGCTGCCGGCCTCATAGCGCAGTTGCAACTTGTCGGCATCACGGCCGGTACGGGTGATGTAGTCGATGGCGCCACCCAGGGCCAGCGAGCCCTTGTCGAACCCGTTGGCGCCGCGCAGCACCTCGGCGCGGCTGATCCACAAGGGCTCGAGCAGCTCGTAGGGCGTGCCGCCCGAGCCGGTCAGCGGCAGGCCGTCGAGCATGATGTGGTTGCCGCTGGCGTGGGAGCCGGTGCCGCGGTTGATGCCCGAGCCACGGATGGCGATCTTGATGCCCTCGTTGCCTGGTGACTGTGCATACACGCCCGGCTGGTAGGCCAGTACATCGGCGTTGCCGGCCACGCGGCCCTGCTTGACGCGCTGCATGTCCACCAGATTGCTGCCGCCGGGTACCCGCTCCAGTTGCTCTTCGGCCGCCTGCTGCTCGCTCAGTGCCTGCTCGGTGATCTGCACGCCTTCGAGCTGCAGGCTGCCCGTCGCGGTCTCGGCATGGGCGACAGGCAGCGTCGCGCAACCCAGCAGGCTGGCAGCCAGCAGGTGACGGGGGCGCAGGGCGAATGGGGGCAGGCAAGGCATTGCGGTGGTTCTCCGTGGGGCCGGGTGTTGGATCGCGCGGGGTAGGACGGCGCCCGCACGCGCCAGGCCACTTCTGCCCTTCGTCCGACAGCGCGCACCATACCCCGTGCCGTGCAACCAAGTCACAACGCCACAGCGACAGCCTGTCGCGCGGCAACCGGCCACGCTGGTAAGTGGCGCAGCGAGGCGTAATCTTGAGTTGATCATTTGATCCAGATCAAAGCGCCTTTCGCTTTGGCTGTCTGCGGCAATACTCACGACAAGAAATAGATAACCGAAAATCTGATCGAGGGGCACGTCCATGTTCGGCCTAGAGGCTTTGGATCTTGCGCGCATCCAGTTCGCCTTCACCATTTCCTTTCACATCATCTTTCCTGCCATCACCATCGGCCTGGCCAGTTACCTGGCGGTGCTGGAGGGCCTGTGGCTGAAGACCGGGCAGACGGTGTACCGCGACCTTTACCACTTCTGGGTAAAGATCTTCGCGGTCAACTTCGGCATGGGCGTGGTTTCCGGCCTGGTGATGGCCTACCAGTTCGGCACCAACTGGAGCGCCTTCTCGGATTTCGCCGGTTCGGTCACCGGGCCGTTGCTGGCCTACGAAGTACTCACCGCGTTCTTCCTCGAGGCGGGCTTTCTCGGCGTGATGCTGTTCGGCTGGAACCGCGTGGGCCCGGGCCTGCATTTCTTCTCGACGGTGATGGTGGCGGTCGGCACGCTGATCTCGACCTTCTGGATTCTCGCCTCCAACAGCTGGATGCAGACGCCCCAGGGTTTCGAGATCGTCGATGGCCGGGTGATTCCGGTGGACTGGTTCGCGGTGGTGTTCAACCCGTCGTTCCCCTATCGCCTGGCCCATATGGCCACCGCCGCGTTCCTGGCTACCGCGTTCTTCGTCGGCGCCTCGGCAGCCTGGCACCTGCTGCGCGGTCGCGACACCCCGGCGATGCGCAAGATGTTCTCCATGGCGCTGTGGATGGCCCTGCTGGTCGCACCGATCCAGGCGGTGATCGGCGACTTCCACGGCCTTAACACGCTCAAGCATCAACCGGCGAAGATCGCCGCCATCGAAGGCCACTGGGACAACAGCTCCGGTGAGCCGACGCCGCTGATCCTGTTCGGCTGGCCGGACATGGAGCGCGAGGAAACGCGCTTCAAGGTCGAGGTACCGTACCTGGGCAGCCTGATCCTCACCCATAGCCTGGACAAGCAGGTGCCAGCGCTCAAGGAGTTCGCCAAGGAGGACCGGCCCAACTCGACCATCGTGTTCTGGTCGTTCCGGGTGATGGTCGCCATGGGCCTGCTGATGATCCTCGCCGGCGTGTGGAGCTTGTGGCTGCGCTGGCGCGGCAGCCTCTACCGGTCGCGCCCGTTCCTGTACTTCTGCCTGTGGATGGGCCCGTCCGGGCTGATCGCCATCCTCGCCGGCTGGTTCACCACCGAGATCGGTCGCCAGCCGTGGGTGGTCTACGGGCTGATGCGCACAGCCGATGGCGTGTCGGCTCACAGCGCCGCGCAACTGGGCCTGACCCTGGTGCTGTTCGTGGTGGTGTACTTCGCGGTGTTCGGCGCCGGCTTTGGCTACCTGATGCGCCTGGTGCGCAAGGGGCCGGTCACCGGTGAAGGCGATCATCAGCATGAAGGTGGTCCAGGCACCCAGCACACACCCGCGCGGCCGCTGTCGGCCGCCAAAGAGGGCACCGACGACAGTGACCACGGCAGTGAACATGCCGAAGGGAGGGCATGACCATGGGTATCGATCTGTCAGTCATCTGGGCGGTGATCATCGTCTTCGGGGTGATGATGTACGTGATCATGGACGGCTTCGATCTGGGCATCGGCATTCTCTTCCCGTTCGTGCCCGACAAGGGCGAGCGCGACGTGATGATGAACACCGTGGCACCCGTGTGGGACGGCAACGAGACCTGGCTGGTGCTCGGCGGCGCCGGGCTGTTCGCGGCCTTTCCGCTGGCCTACTCGGTGGTGCTCAGCGCCCTTTATCTGCCACTGATGTTCATGCTGCTGGGCCTGGTGTTTCGCGGCGTGGCCTTCGAGTTTCGCTTCAAGGCCAAGGACCACAAGCGGCATATCTGGGACAAGGCCTTTATCGGCGGCTCGGTCGCCGCGACCTTCTTCCAGGGCGTGGCGCTGGGCGCCTTTATCGAGGGCATCCCGGTCGAGGGCCGGGCGTTCTCCGGTGGTTCGCTGGACTGGCTGGCGCCGTTCCCGCTGTTCAGCGGCCTGGGGCTGATCGCCGCCTACGCGCTGCTTGGCTGCACCTGGCTGATCATGAAGACCGAAGGCCGCCTGCAAAAGCAGATGCATGACCTGGCCCGGCCACTGGCTCTCGCGCTGCTGGCGGTGATCGGCGTCGTCAGCCTGTGGACGCCGCTTTCCCAGCCGGGCATCGCCGAGCGTTGGTTCACGCTGCCCAATCTGTTGTGGTTCGCCCCGGTACCCATTCTGGTGCTGGCGAGCTTCTTCTACCTGCTGCGTTCGGTGGCCAACTACGACAACAGCAAGCCGTTCGTGCTGACCCTGGTGCTGATCTTTCTCGGCTACAGCGGCCTGGGCATCAGCCTGTGGCCGAACATCGTGCCCGGCTCACTGACCATCTGGCAGGCCGCCGCGCCGCCGCAGAGCCAGGGCTTCGCGCTGGTCGGCGCGCTGCTGATCATCCCGATCATCCTTGTCTACACCGCCTGGAGCTACTACGTGTTCCGCGGCAAGGTCACGCCGGATCAGGGGTACCACTGATGGAAAAATCGACCGAGAAGAAACCCCTCTGGCAACGCATCGCCTGGCTGGCCGGCATCTGGACGGTCAGCGTGCTGAGCCTGGGGCTGCTGTCTTATCTGTTGCGGCTTTTCATGAATGCGGCGGGATTGAGTACGCCGTAGGAGCCATTGCCGACGTGTAGGGTGGATCGGGGGGCGTAGCTGGCGCTTTACCCATCCACCATGGCTTTGCATGTTGCGAATGGTGGACAAGCTTCGCGTTGCCCATCCTGCTGCCTGGAAGCGATCTCAATCATCTGAGCAAGCATATTGAGACACTTCCACACCGATGCCGATCTGAGCGGCAAGTTTTATAAACGCGGATGGGAAGTGAAAGGATTGGGTGACGCTTCCTTCTTGAAAAGAGAGCCCGAAATCCAGGGTAGAGTGCTGCACTCCAGGCGTCGCAACTAATAGTGCGAGTGCCGATGCATGTGTTTTGAGATAGTTTGTCGCCTCGGCTAGCTGTCGTGGGAATTCGTCGAAATCTGCTTCGCTCGCGGCAAAATTTGCCCCGCTATCCCGGTGAGTTTTCCCTTTGAGCAGCCGTGGTTCGCCTTTTTTCCACATTAGGTAAGGCTGCACGGTGCAGGTAGAAAGCGCCGTTTCAATATCCAGAGACTCGCCGGATATTCTCAAAATGCAACTCATAAAGTGTGAGGGCCTTAAGCGGAGCTGATAGCTGGCTGGATTGCGTCACCGCGGATTCGATTAGGAGTTCGCAGTGACACATTGCTGAAGCTTGTAACGATCAACCTTAGGGTGGATGACGCTTCATCCATCCACCAGTCGTGTGTCTTTACTGCCCCGGCACCGCCAGCCAGTGACCAAGCGTCTTCTGGTAAGCGCCGGTGGCCTTGCTCAGGTGCAGCCACTGATCGACATAGCTTTTCCAGGCCATATCGTCGCGGGGTAGCAGGTAGGCCTTCTCACTATATTGCATGTAGTTCTTCGGGTTGACGGCGCACAGGCCGGGCATGCGTTTCTGCTGGTAAAGGGCCTCGGACGTGTCGGTGATCATCACGTCGGCGCGCTTATCCAGCAGTTCCTGGAAGATGGTCTTGTTGTCGTGGAAGTTCAGCTGAGCCTTTGGCAGGTGGGCCCGCGCAAAGGCCTCGTTGGTGCCGCCGGCTGGCTCGATCAGGCGCACCTCTGGCCTGTTGATCTGCTCGACGGTCTGGTAACGCGACACATCTTCGCAGCGCACCAGCGGAATCTTGCCGTCGACATCCAGCATGCTGCTGAAAAAGGCCTTCTTCTGGCGTTCCAGCGTCACGGAAATGCCGCCCATACCGATATCGCACTTGCCCGCCACCATATCCGGCATCAGGGTTTTCCAGGTGGTCGGCACCCACTGCACCTTCACCCCAAGGCTCTGCGCGAGGGATTGGGCCATCTCGATATCGATGCCTTCGTACTCGCCGTCCTGACGCAGGAAGGTGTAGGGTTTGTAATCGCCGGTGGTGCACACCGCCAGCTGTCCCTTCTCCAGCACCTTGTCCAGGTGCGACGGCGTTTCCTGAGCCTGGGCAAAACCCGACAGGCCGATAAGCAGGGCGGTGATGGCGCTGATTTTTAGATTTTTCATGGTGGGGAGACTCGCGGTTGACGGCGGGGTAAAGGCGAACGGACAAGGTAAGGACAAGAGCGGGGCTGGGGCAAGGCTTGGGTTAGGGGAGGTGATGGTAGTTTTAGTGCTGATCCGGTGCTTCTAATGCGGTGGACAAGCTTCGCGTTGTCCATCCTACCTGCGATCCCGAGTCCCTCATGTAAGTATCAGGTGCATATGGCAAAGTTCTCTACCCTTAAGCTTGAAGTTCTTGCATCCGGAAAATCTGCAAAGCCCTTCTGAGAACCCAGCATGTGCCAGTATCGCTAAAAACTGCTTTCTAGATTGGACTTCGTTGTCTGTTGGCTGGGCGCCTGAAAAATACTTCATGGCAAATACTATAGAGGGGTACTGCTCTGGCGTTGACTCCACGTACCACTTTTGTCCGCAAGATGTACATTCGTATGATGCAGTGGAATAATTGAGTTCCGGTGAGAATGTGCTGTCATCTGGCGTTTGGAAGTGGCTCGAAAATAGCTTTGCTCCTAGGAAATTAAAGTCTCGGTCGTGAGCGTGTGTTAGTTCTATAACAGCATCGTGGTATTGGTTGCATTGGCACATTATTTTTGAGTGTCCGACGGCGACATAAGCTGAGGTTGGTCGGTGATCTCTAAATCTAACCGACCACGCCCGTAATAGTTAAGAAAATCTCGCATCGTAGGTGTGATCTCCTCTTGAGCAGCAATGCGCCAAAACTTCTTCTCGCCCAGCATAGGCGTGAAGCGCTTAATTATTTCTTGGGCTGTATTGTGGTGCGATTTTCGTAGCAGGGATCTGAAAAACTCTTCCATCTCTTTTCGAGGAAGCTGTGCTGCTTGTGTGAGCTTTAATGCGAGCAGAAAGTTTGTAGGCCAGAGTTCGCTAATGAAAGCAATGCGCTCCTCTACGCTAAGCGATATTAGCCACTTTCTTAAGTTCGACTCGATTTGGTTCGTTCCCGTTAGTTTGGCAAGCTGCTCATGTGTGAACGCCGTTGTCTTCATAATAATATTTAACTTGCGTCTGCTTAAGTGTGCTCTAAGTAGTCCCGCTGCCCTCAGGATGATTTCCATGAGACTCAAATAATACTAAAGCTGCTTTTGCCAGCGAGAGCAATTCTCTCCAGGCGAGCATGGTATCGGGTGTGGGCGGTGGCCGCATTGGATCAGGAGTAGAGTCAGCAATTATATGCCAAGCAATATCGAACTCTCTGATGCGTTGGCGCTCTGCCTCGGTAAAGACGGGGTCTGGGTAAGTCTCATTGATTGATGTGGTCTGCCAGTCTGGCCAGTAATTTATTACTGCACCCGGTCTAAATTGCTCTTGAGCTTTAGGGCAGGATACGAAATGGAAGTACTCCATTATACGATTTCGTATCCGTTGTTGAATTACATGGTTTGATGGTTCTGTGCTTGGTTGCATGATCCGCCTAAAAAATTAGATATCAAGTCTTACATGGCTGTCTCGCTGGCTTTGGCGAATGAAATTCCAATTTTCATACAGGTTCGCACTAAAGCTAGACCCAGCGGCGCTGTCGTGGAGCTATATACCACTTGGGGGCAATGGGATGTTGCTAGGTTACGCTGGAATCAGATTCTTTGAGGCCCAGGTCTGCCATATGCAGGCCTTTGAATCATGACCCGCAGTTGATCCTCCATCACCTTGTTCCCATACTCCCCTTCATCACCACCCAAAGGCCCCTGCAATGTTCGCCATCAGCGAAACCCTAGAACGCCGATTCGCCGCTCTGCATTCCACCGCCGATTTCTGGTCGCTGCGCCATGTGCGGGAAAGCACCGAGCGCTATTGGGTGCGGCGCAATGTGGCGCGGGCACCGTCGTTTGCGGACGATGCGGGCGCCATGCTCAGTGTGCGTGTCGCTGGTGTGGAGGCTTATGCGGCGACCAGCGATCTCAGTCAGGCCGGCTTGCAGGCGGCGCTCGACAAGGCCGAGGCGCTGGCGCGGCAGTTGGCGGGGCGTAATTTGCTCGATCTGCATGAGCTGCCCGTGCCCCATGAGCAGGCCGATGACGTGATGCCTGGCTACCAGCGTACGCTGGCCAGCCCGGCGCACTGGTACGAGCTGCTGGCGGCGGAGTCGGCGCGGGTGCCGCGCGATGAGCGGTTGGTGGACTGGTACGCCGGGCTGACCTTTACCGCCACCGAACAGATCTACCTGAACAGCGTCGGCGCCCGTTTGCGCCGCGCTCAGCATTACGTCTTCCCGCAACTGGGCGTTACTGCCAGTGATGGTGCCGACAGCCAGAGCCGCAGCTTTGGCGGCACCCACCTGGCGCGCCAGGGCGGCGCTGAGGTGATCGATGAGCTGGGTGTGGTCGGCACCGCCAGCCGTATCGCCGACGAGGCGCTGCAATTGCTGCTGGCGCCCAATACGCCGAGTGGCCATCGTGATCTGCTGCTGATGCCGGACCAGATGATCCTGCAGATCCACGAGTCCATCGGCCATCCCCTGGAGCTCGATCGCATCCTTGGTGACGAGCGCAATTTCGCCGGCACCAGCTTTATCCGCCAGGAGGATTTCGGCAGCTACCAGTACGGCTCGTCGCTGCTCAACGTGACTTTCGACCCGACGGTATCTGGAGAGCTGGCCAGCTATCGGCATGACGACGACGGCACCCCGGCGCAGCGCGAATACCTGATCCGCGAGGGCGTCCTGCAACGGCCGCTTGGCAGTGCGCTGTCACAGTGGCGCAGCGGGCTGGAGGGCGTGGCCAACAGCCGTGCCTGCAGTTGGAACCGACCGACCCTGGACCGCATGGCCAATCTCAACGTCGAGCCCGGCACGCAGCGCCTGGAGCAACTGATCGGCGGCATCGAGCGGGGCATCTTGATGAGCAACAACCGCTCCTGGTCGATCGATGACGCGCGCAACAAATTCCAGTTCGGCTGCGAGTGGGGCCGCCTGATCGAAAACGGCGAGCTCAAGGGTGTGGTGAAGAACCCCAACTACCGCGGCATCTCCGCGCAGTTCTGGCGCAACCTCAAGGCGGTGGGCGACGCCAGTACCTTCGAGATGCTGGGCACGCCGTATTGCGGCAAGGGCGAGCCGAACCAGGTGATCCGCGTCGGGCACGCCACGCCGGCGTGCGTGTTCGCCGATGTCGACGTATTTGGAGGGGCAGCCTGATGAACGCACGTCAGCATTTCGAGGCGCTGCTCGCGCACCTGAACGCCGGGCTGCAGGCCGGCGAGGGCTTTACCCTGGAATACCAGGCCGAGGCCTCGGACTTTATCCGTTTCAACCACGCCCGCGTGCGCCAGGCCGGCCAGGTGCAGCAGGTGTACGCCACCCTGGCGCTGTACCAGGGCGAGCGGCATGGCGATTTCGAACTGGCCCTGAGCGGGGTGATCGATGACGACCTGCCGCGTCTTGACCAGGCGCTGCAGCGCCTGCGCGCGGTATTGCCGACGCTCGCCGACGACCCCTATCTGCGCCTGAACCGCGAAGCCTGGCGTAGCGAAACCGCGGCGGGCGAAGCGGCCCAGCACAGTGAGGCCGCCATCGCGCAGATCACTGAGGCGGCTGCCGGGCTGGACCTGGTCGGCTTCTACGCTGCCGGGCCGCAATACCAGGGTTTCGCCAGCTCCTGGGGTGCCTTCGGCTGGCATGCAGCGAGCAGCTTCAATTTCGAATTCAGCCTGTTCCACGAGAATGGCCAGGCGGTGAAAAGCAGCTACGCCGGCAAGCGATGGGACGCTCAGTCCTTTGCCCGCAAGCTGGCCTTCGCCCGCGAGCAACTGGAACACCTGGGCAAACCCGCCCATGCGTTGAAGCCGGGGGCTTATCGCGCCTACCTGACGCCTGCGGCGCTGGAAGAGTTGTTCGGGCTGTTTGCTTGGGGCTTTTCCGCCGAAGCGCTGGCCACCGGTGGCAGCCCGCTGCAACGGCTGTTCGCCGGCGGCGCCAGCCTGAGCGACAAGGTGACGCTGGATGAACGCATCGAAGGCGGCCTGGCGCCGGCCTTTACCCGCGAAGGGCCGCGCCAGCCGCTACGCCTGGTCAGCCAGGGCAAACCGGGCGAGCGCCTGGTCAGTTCGCGCAGCGCCGCCGAACACGGTCTGATCGCCAACGGCGCGGGCAGCGGTGAATACCCATTCTCCCTGCAACTGCACGGCGGTGAGCTGGAGGAGAGCGAGATCCTGCAGCGCCTCGGCACCGGGCTGTATATCGGCAACCTGTGGTACGCCAACTTCTCCGACCTGCCGGCCGGGCGCCTGACCGGCATGACCCGCTTCGCCACCTTCTGGGTCGAGGACGGTCGCATCCAGGCGCCGGTGGACACCATGCGCTTCGACGATTCGCTGTTCGACTTCCTCGGCCCCAATCTGGAAGCCCTGACCCGCGAGCCGGAGCTGCTGCTGCCCAGCGGCACCTACGGCGCCCGACAGACCGGTTCGATGGCGCTGCCGGGCGCGCTGCTTTCGAGGTTCACGCTGACGTTGTAGGGAACAGATTCCTGGGTATCGCTGCGCTCAACCGCAGGCTACGGGTGACACTGGTAGCCCGGTGTTGAGCGCAGCGATACCCGGGCAAAGGCTAGCCGCGTGTGCTGACCAACACCCGTCCATGATTTGCCGTTACCACAATCAGGCTCACTTGAGCATATGAGCGCGTAGCGCCCGTTCTTCTCGCATGACGTGAATGATGAAGACCGTGGTATCCGAAGCGCGGTAGAAAACCCGGCAGGGCGGGACGACGACTTCGCGATACACCGAGTTTGGTAGCTCCTCCGGGACGCGGCCTGACAGAGGGAACTCCGCCAAACGCCAGACCGCTTCAACCACCTTCCTGACCAGCGTGCGAGCCGCATCGGGTTTGTCGAGGGCGATGTATTGTGCCAGATCGTCGAGTTGTTCGAGAGCGGGATTGGTCCAGACTATTTCAGCCATTTGCCCAGCCGTTCCTTGGCCTGTTCATGGCTGACGGTATCGCCCTCGATCACGGCCCGCTCGCCGCGCGCCAGGGCATCTAGAAGCGCGAGGCGCTTCTGCATGAACTGGTAGTCATCGACATCCACCAGATAAGCCGAGGGCATGCCGTGCTCGGTGATCAGCACGGGCTCCTTGGATTCATGAAGATCGGCAAGGATCCTGGTGGCCTGTCGCTTCAGGTTGGTGACCAACTCGACTTTCATGATGGGGCTCTGTGCGTGAATGAAAGTATCACTTTAGTGATACTTCTCTCGCTGGGCAATTGGAAGCGCTCTGAAACCGAACTGTCATCCCCTCGTCGCGCGACTGCCATCTGCGCTCGCTAAGTTGCTCGCCAATGAGATCGATCTCAAGGCGAGCGAGCATGACGGATCTGAAAGAGGTTGCCCTCAGGGCAGGCGTTTCCCGGGCTACCGCCGCGCGGGCTTTTGCCTCGCCGGACATGGTGCGCCCGCATACCCGCGAGCAGGTGTTCGCCGCAGCGCGCCAGCTGGGCTTTCGCCCCAACCGCCTGGGCCGCCAGCTGCGTTTGCAAACCACCCAACTGATCGGCGTGGTGGTGCCCAACCTGCTCAACCCGGTGTTCGCCGAGCAGTTCCAGTCCATGGAGCAGGCGGCGCGTGCGCGGGGCTACAACCTGCTGCTGGCCACCACCGACTACCAGGCCGAGCGCGAAAGCGAGGTGGTCGAGGAGTTGCTGCGCCAGCGCGTCGATGGCCTGGTGCTGACGGTGACCGATGCGCGCAGCAACCGCGTGCTGCAGAGCCTGGCCCAGGAAGACACGCCTTTCGTGCTGGCCTACCACCAGCCTGAAAACCCGGAGTACAGCGCCGTGTCGGTGGATAACCGCGCCGGCATGGCCCTGGCCACCCGGTATCTGCTGCAGGCCGGCCACAGGCGCATCGGCATGGTCGCCGGCTCGGCCTTGCAGTCCGACCGTGCCCGGCTGCGTTACGCCGGCTATCGGGAGGCCATGCACGCCGCCGGGCTGGAGGCCTTGCCGCTGATCGAGATGCCGGCCCATACCCAGGCCGACTTCGCCACCCTCGCACCCTGGCTGCACGACCCGCAGGCGCCCAGCGCGCTGCTCTGTTCCAACGACCTGCTGGCCATCAGCCTGATCAACGAGCTGCGCCGCAATGGCTGGAGCGTGCCGCGCCAGCTGTCGGTGATGGGTTTCGATGGCATCGCTCTTGGCACGCAGATGCACCCGACGCTATGCAGCGTGGTGCAGCCCATCGCCGAGCTGGCGCACACCCTGATCGACCAATTGCTGGCGCAGATCGCCGGTGCCACCCCCGCTTCCCACTGCCTGCCGTGCCAGATCCGGCCAGGCGAAAGTATCCGCCCCCTCGAGGAGACGTCCGATGATCCGCTTGCGTAAAACCCTTGCGGCCCTGCTGCTGTGCAGCACCGCCAGCCTGAGCCACGCCGCCGAAACGGCGATCTGCTACAACTGCCCGCCGGAGTGGGCGGACTGGGGGGCGCAGCTCGCGGCGATTGCTGAGAGCACCGGTGTGAAAGTGCCGCTGGACAACAAGAACTCCGGCCAGGCCCTGGCGCAGCTGGTGGCCGAGCGCGCGGCGCCGATGGCCGACGTGGTGTACTACGGCGTGACCTTCGGCCTGCAGGCACAGAATGCCGGGGTGGTCGGCACCTACAAGCCCAAGGGCTGGGACGAGATTCCGGCAGGGCTGAAAGACCCCGAAGGGCACTGGTTCGCCATTCATTCCGGCACGCTGGGCATCATGGTCAACGTCGATGCCCTTGGCGGCCTGCCGGTACCGCAAAGCTGGGCCGACCTGCTCAAGCCCGAGTACAAGGGCATGGTCGGTTATCTGGACCCGTCCAGCGCCTTCGTCGGCTACGTGTCGGCGGTGGCGATCAACCGCGCCATGGGCGGTGACCTCGACGACTTCACCCCGGCCATCGACTACTTCAGGAAACTGGCCGGCAACTCGCCGATCGTGCCCAAGCAGACCGCCTATGCGCGAGTGCTGTCCGGTGAGCTGCCGATTCTCGTCGACTATGACTTCAACGCCTACCGGGCGCGTTACAAGGACCAGGCCAACGTCGCCTTCGTGATTCCCCGTGAGGGCAGCATCAGCGTGCCCTACGTGATGAGCGTGGTGGACAATGCCCCGCACCGCGCCAATGCCGAGAAGGTGCTGGACTTCGTGCTCTCCGACAAAGGCCAGGCGCTGTGGGCCAATGCCTACCTGCGGCCGGTACGCCCGGTGCAGATGCCTGCCGAGGTGGCGGCGCGCTTCCTGCCGGAAAGCGACTACGCCCGCGCCGGCGTGGTGGATTACCAGAAGATGGCCGCGGTGCAGGAAGCCTTCGCCGCGCGCTACCTGAAAGAGGTGCGCTGAGGTGAGCAGCGCGCTGAGCAACCACGCTGCCGCGAGGGCTGACCGGCCGCTGTGGCGCTGGCGACCCGGGGCGGCCGTGGCGCTGGTGCCGGCAGCCGCGGTGCTGCTGGCTTTCTGGCTGTTGCCGCTGGCCCACCTGGTGCTGCTCGGTGGTGAAAGCCGTGGCGAGGCGGGTAGCGGCTACTGGCAGGTGCTGAGCAGCGGCCAATATCTGAGCAGCCTGGCGCAGACCAGCGTGCTGGCGGCCACGGTGACCCTGGCGGCATTGTTGGTGGGCAGCATCAGCGGGGTATTTCTCGCCCGCCAGCGCTTCTTCGGGCGTTCGGCGCTGGTCGCCTTGCTGACCTTTCCTCTGGCCTTCCCCGGCGTGGTGGTGGGCTTTCTGGTGATTCTGCTGGCCGGGCGCCAGGGCGTGTTCGCGGCGCTGGGCATGGGGCTGGTGGGCGAGCGCTGGGTCTTCGCCTATTCCCTGGCCGGGTTGTTTCTCGGTTACCTGTATTTCTCCATACCGCGGGTGATCCTCACCGTGATGGCCGCCAGTGAAAGCCTCGATGCCAGCCTGGAGGAGGCCGCCCGCTCGCTGGGCGCCAGCCACTGGCGGGTGACCTGGGACGTGATCGTGCCGGGGCTGATGCCGGCGCTGGTGTCCTGCGGGGCGATCTGCTTCGCCACCTCGATGGGCGCGTTCGGCACTGCCTTCACCCTCGGCACCCAGCTCAACGTCACGCCGGTGGCGATCTACAACGTGTTCACCAACTACGCCAACTTCAGTGTGGCTGCGGCGCTGTCGGTGATCCTCGGCGCGCTGACCTGGGCGGTGCTGCTGGTGGTCAGGAAATGGGTGCGAAAAGCCGGAGGGCTGCTATGAAACGCTCGACGCTGTTTGCCGCGCAGCTGATTTTCACCTGCCTGGTCTGCGCCTTCATGCTGGTGCCGGTGCTGCTGTCGCTGCTCGCCGGGCTGACGCGCAATTATTTCCAGGGCCTTTCCAGCGGCCTGACCTTCGACTGGCTCGTGCAGGTCTGGCAGGCCTATTCGCCGACGGTGTGGCTGTCGCTGCAACTGGCCGTGGCCTGCGCCCTGTGCGTCTGCGTGATCGGCGTGCCGGCGGCCTATGCCCTGGTGCGCATGAACAACCGCTTCAGCCGCGCCTTCGAGGAGCTGATGGTGCTGCCGGTGGCGATGCCCGGCCTGGCCAGCGCCTTGGCGCTGCTGCTCACCTATGGCCACCTCGGCGGGTTTCGCGGCAGCTGGCTGTTCATCCTGGTCGGCCATGTGCTGTTCACCCTGCCGTTTCTGGTACGCCCGGTGATGGCGGTGATGCAGCGCCAGAACCTGCCGACCCTGGAAGACGCTGCCGCCAGCCTCGGCGCCGGCCCGCTGCGACGCTTCTTCACCGTGGTGGTGCCCAACTGCCGGGCCGGCATCCTCGCTGGCGTGCTGATGGTCGTCACCCTGTCGCTGGGCGAATTCAACCTGACCTGGATGCTCCACACGCCGATGACCAAGACCCTGCCGGTGGGCCTGGCCGACAGCTACGCCTCGGCGCGGCTGGAGGTCGCCAGCGCCTACACCCTGCTGTTCCTGCTGATGATCGTACCGCTGCTGATCGCCCTGCAGGCCATCAGCGCCCGCCTGTCCCGTGGAGATCAACGATGAGCGCTACCTCCATTCGCCTGCACAACTGCCGCAAGGCGTTCGCCGACGGCACCGTCGCCGTGGATGACCTCAGCCTGGAGATCCAGGCCGGCGAAACCCTGGCCATCCTTGGCCCCTCCGGCTGCGGCAAGACCACCACATTGCGCCTGATCGCCGGGCTCGAACGGCCGGATGCCGGCCAGGTGCTGTTCGCCGGGCGCGACGTCACGTCATTGCCCATCGAGCGCCGCGACGTGGGCATGGTGTTCCAGAACTACGCGCTGTTTCCCAACCTCAACGTGGCCGACAACATCGGCTACGGCTTGAAGGTGCGCAAGATGCCCCGCGCCGAACGGGAACGGCGTTGCGCCGAGTTGCTCGAGCTGGTCGGCCTGCAAGGCTATGGCCACCGCGCCGTCCATGAGCTGTCCGGTGGTCAGCGCCAGCGCGTTGCCCTGGCCCGCGCCGTGGCGCCACGCCCGCGGGTACTGCTGCTCGACGAGCCGCTGGCGGCCCTGGATGCCCAGTTGCGCGAACGCCTGCGCAGCGAGCTGGGCCAGTTGCTGCGCGAACTGGCCATCACCGCCGTGTTCGTCACCCATGACCAGGGCGAAGCCATGGCCTTGGGCGACCGCATTCTGGTCATGGAGCGTGGCCGCATCGCCCAGCTCGCCACGCCGCGGGCGCTCTATCAGCAGCCCGCCAATGCCTTCGTGGCGAATTTCATCGGCACCCTGAACGCCTTCGCGGTGCTTGGCCGTACCGCCAATGGCGTGCAGGTCAATGGCGGCGAGTTGCCGTGGAGCGCCAGCGAATTGCCGGGCACCCTGTATTGCCGCCCCGAGCACCTGCAGGTGACCAGTGCCCCCGGCCACGTGCGCGGGCGGTTGCTCGGGCAATTCTTTCAGGGCGCGCAGAGCCGCCTGCTGGTGGATGTGGGCGGCGCGCAGCCGCTGTCGGTGGACAGCAGCGACGACCGCCTGCATGCCCCCGGCGATTTGATCAACCTGGCCGTCGAGCCCCAGCGAGTGTTCAGCCTCAATGCCTGATGTCATCCCCAACGCTTCGACCTTCCTGATCGCGCAGATCAGCGACCTGCACCTCAAGGCCGGCGGCAAGCCGAGTTACGGGGTGGTCGATACCCTGGCGGCGCTGCGCCGCGCGGTCGAGCACCTGAACGCCAGCCAGCCGCGCCCGGATATCGTGCTAATCAGCGGTGACCTGGTGGACTTCGGCCACCCGGACGAATACGCCGTGCTGCGCCCGGAGCTGCAGCGCCTGGCCATGCCCTATTACCTGGTGCCCGGCAATCATGATGATCGCGGCCATCTGCTGGCCGCCTTTGCCGATCACGCCTACCTGTCGCCATCGCCCGAGGCGCCGTTGGACTGGGTGATCGACAGCCACCCGGTGCGCCTGATCGGCCTCGACACGACGATTCCCGGCAGCCACGGAGGGCAGTTGCAGGACAGCCAGTTGCGCTGGCTGGATGCCCAGCTGGCGCTGCGCCCGCAGGTGCCGACAGTATTGATCCTGCACCACCCGCCATTCATCAGTGGCATCGGCCATATGGACCGCGAGCCGTTTCGCAATGCCGCGGCCCTGGAATGGCTTATCGGCGGTCACCCGCAGGTGGAGCGGCTGCTTTGCGGGCACCTGCATCGCGCGATCCAGCGGCGTTTTGCCGGCAGCCTGAGTTGCGTGTGCCCTGGTGTCTCGCATCAGATCGTGCTGGACCTGCAGCCTGGCGCGCCTGCGCACTTCAACCTGGAGCCGCCTGGTTACCTGCTTCATCACTGGCATGCCGAGCATGGCCTGGTCACCCATACCGGGGTGCTCGGTGAATATCCCGGGCCTTATCCGTTCTATGACGGCAATGGTCTGATCGACTGAGGGAAGGATTGCTGGGTATCGCTGCGCTCAACCTCAGGCTACAAGTGACTCTGGTAGCCCGGCGTTGAGCGCAGCGATACCCGGGGCAGCAGGCGCCGCGATATCAATGTCTACTTGGTCGCCTTGAGCACCACGAACTTCGGCGTGGCCGCCACCTGCTCGACGCCGCGGAACAGCCGCGCCAGCTTGGCGTGGTAACCCAGATGGCGGTTGCCGACGATCCACAGCTCGCCACCGGTGACCAGTGCGCTGCGTGCCTGCTGGAACATGCGCCAGGCGAGGAAATCGCCGACCACCTGCTGCTGGTGGAAGGGCGGGTTGCACAGCACCAGATCCAGCGAGTCTTCGGTCTGTTCGGCCAGGCCGTCACCCGGGCGGATGGTCACCGGGCGCTCGCCCAGGGCGGCTTGCCAGTTTTCGCTAGCGGACTGCACGGCCATATAGGACTCATCCACTAAGGTCAGCTCGGCCTGGGGGCTGCCGAGGGCGTAGACGATGCCCAGCACGCCGTTGCCGCAGCCCAGGTCGGCCACTCGACGGTTATCCAGATGGCGCGGCAGGTGCGGCAGGAAGGCGCGGGTGCCGATGTCCAGGCCTTCGCGGCAGAACAGGTTGGCATGGTTGCTCAGCTCCAGCGCCGGCTTGTCGAGGCGGTAGCGGGTCGGGTAGGGCGACGGCGCCGCTGGTCGGGCTTCGGGCGTGGCGTGCAACAGGCGGGCCTTTTTCACCGCCAGCGAGGCCTGCACCGCGCCGATGTATCGCTCCAGCAGGTCGCCGGCCGCGCGGGGCAGGTGCTTGATCATCGCGCCGGCGATCACCTGAGCGCCTGGCGCCAGCTGACCGTGCAGGCGGATCAGCTGTTCTTCCAGCAGCGCCAGGGTTTTCGGCACACGGATCAGCACCATATCGAACGGGCCGCTTACCGGCTCGCTGGCCGGCACGAAGGTCACTGCATCCTCGGCCAGGCCGTTGCGTGCCAGGTTGAGGCGCAGCGCCAGGTGGCCCAGGTGCGAGTCGCCGCTGCTGGTCACCTGCGCACGGCCGGCCAGGGCACAAGCCAGGGCGCCGAAGCTGTCATTGAGCAGCAGCACACGCGCACAATCCGGCAGGTTCTGCACCTGCTCGAGCAGGTAGGCATCGGCGGCATCGAAGGCCTGCAGCGGCATGCCGGGTTGCTCGGGCTGGCGTTGCAGGTCGAGGGTGGCGAACGGGGTGACGAAGGACGACGACATGCTGATCTCGTGATGGGCGTGGCGGGGCGCATTCTGCCACGGCGCGGGCATTGAATCTTCAGGCTGTGCAGCAGTTGGCGTTATTACCGCTTGTTCTGCCGGGTGCGATCGACAAGAATCGCGCCCCTGCCAGAACGGTCGCGTTTGCCTGACCCCTCTCCGCAGCCCTCCAATAATAGTCGGACACCCGCGCGCTGCGCCGGGCCTAGCCGACAGCGACCTCACCGAGGTCATCCGCAACCCATTTTCTTCAGGTGCTGCCTCGCGCATGCGCCGCTGTCTGCTATTGCCGAGGTTTTGCATGTTCAAGTCCGTTGTCACCACCGCCCTGTCAGCCGTGCTGCTGATCTGCACGCCGGCGTTCGCCGCCGAGCCCATCGTCATCAAGTTCTCCCACGTGGTCGCTGAAGACACCCCGAAAGGCCGTGGCGCGCAGCTGTTCAAGGAACTGGTCGAACAGCGCCTGGGCGACAAGGTGAAGGTCGAGGTGTACCCGAACTCCACGCTGTTCGGTGACGAGGACGAGCTGCAGGCGCTGCGTGACGGCAAGGTGCAGATGTTGGCGCCGTCGCTGTCCAAGTTCGATGCCTACACCAAGCAACTTCAGGTGTTCGACCTGCCGTTCCTGTTCGATGACCTGGAGGCGGTAAAGCGCTTTCAGAAGCGTGAGAAAAGCCGCGAGCTGCTGCGCTCCATGGCGGGCCACGACATCTACGGCCTGGCCTACTGGAACAACGGCATGAAGCAGCTTTCCGCCACCCGCGCGCTGAAGGCGCCGGCCGATGCCAAGGGCCTGAACTTCCGTATTCAGCCATCTCCGGTACTGGAGGCGCAGTTCGCCCAGATCGGCGCCACCGCCAGCAAGATGGCCTTCAGCGAAACCCTGGCGGCGCTGCAGCAGGGTAGCGTGCAAGGCGCGGAAAACCCCTGGTCGAACCTGGCCAGCCAGAAGCTCGACAGCGTGCAGCCGTTCATCACCGAAACCAACCACGGTTCGCTCAACTACATGCTGATCAGCAACTCCAAGTTCTGGATCAGCATTCCCTATCAGGTGCGTACTCAGCTGGAAGCGATCATCGAGGAGGTCAGCTTCAAGGTGAATCAGGACGCCGAGGAGCTGAACCGCAAGAGCCGCGAGCAGCTGGTCGCCGCCGGCCGCGCGCAGATCATCACCCTGACCCACGAGCAGCGCGAAGCCTGGCGCGAAGCGATGCGCCCGGTGTGGCAGCGTTTCGAGGCCGAGATCGGCACTGATGTGCTGCGTGCGGCGCAGACGGTCAATCGGCGTTGATTGGTTAAGTCGGACTGCCGCCGAAGTCCTGTGGAAGCGGGCGGGGACGCCCAGTCCATGCCCGGGATTTTTTTCGCGGGCATGGCCTGCTTCCACATTTAGATCAGCGCAAGACCGTAGGATGGGTGAAACCCATCGGGAATTGATGGGTTTCACCTACGCGGCCCGCCCCATCCCACGAAGCGACGACTAGGAAGTCCGCAGCTCCTCCAGCAGCAAACGCGCCGGCGACGAAAGCGGCGAGCCGCGGCGGCTGATCACCCCATAGGGTTCGCTGCGCAGCACCTGGGCCAGTTCCAGGCATGCCAGTTGGCCCGACCGCGCCGCCGACTGGGCGGTTTCCCGTGGCATCAGCGCTACCAGGTGCGGGTCTTCCTGCAGCAGCATCAGGGTGGCGAAGGTCGAGGCGGTTTCCAGCGGGTAGCGCGGAAACTCCAGCTCGGCGTCGCTGAATGCCCGCTCCAGTACCAGGCGCATCGGCATGTTCGCCGGGAACACCACCCAGCTGTAGGCCGCCAGTTGCGCCAGGCTCAGACCCGGCGTGGTGGCCAGCGGGTGCGCGGGGTTGGCCACCACTTTCAGCTGTTCGTCATGCAGGCTCAGGCAGTCGTAATCATCCGGTCGGCGGCTCACGCTGGTGCGGCAGATCGCCAGGTCCAGGCGGCCCTGGTCGATCAGGCTGAGCAGCCGCGCACTGGTGTCTTCGACGATTTCCACCGACAGTTCCGGCTGGCGCGCGCGCAACCGCGACAGCGCGCGGGTCAGGTGCGGCACCGCACCCATGATCACCCCTACCACCAGGCGCCCGCCCTGGCCCTGCAGGATGCCGAGCATTTCTTCGCGCAGGTGCGCCAGGTCGCTGTGGATCAGCCGCGCGTAGCGAATAGCGCAACGCCCCAGGTCGTTGGCTTCCAGGCCCTGGCTGGTGCGGGCGAACAGCCGCGTGCCGAATGCCGATTCGATCTCGTTGAGCGCCTTGGTCGCCCCCGGCTGGCTGATCGCCACGGCCTCGGCGGCCTTGTGCAGCGAGCCCTGTTCGTCGAGGGCGATAAGCAGGCGCAGCTGTTTCAGGCGTAGTCGGGAAACCAGGGCGGGGAGGGATGCGAGCATGGTGATAACCATCGGTTATTGCTTGATCAGAGCCTGTCATTAGGCAGGCTGGCGTTGAGTTCGTAAAGTCTGCCCTGTACCCGTTCGGGCAAGCGACTGACAAGAGAGATAAGCCATGCGACTGATCCAGTTCGAATCCACCAGCGGCCAGCGTCAGGTTGGCGTTGTCGACGGCGATGCCGTGCGTACCGTGCGCGGCGTTGCCAGCACCCGCGAGTTGGCACTGGCAGCGATCCGCGCCGGGCGCAGCCTGCAGAGCGAAGTCGACGGCCGTGGCAGCGACGCCGGCCCGGCTTACGCCGAACTGCAGCAGGGCGGGCGCATCCTGCCACCGCTGGATCATCAAGACCCGGCTCATTGCCTGATCAGCGGCACCGGCCTTACCCATCTGGGCAGCGCCTCGACCCGCGACAAGATGCACCAGCAGAAGGGCCAGGACGAAGCTACCCTGACCGACACCATGCGCATCTTCCGTTGGGGCCTGGAGGGCGGCAAGCCAGGTGCCGGCAAGATCGGCGCGCAGCCGGAGTGGTTCTACAAGGGGGACGGCAGCATCGTCGTGCGCCCTGGCGCCGACCTGCCGCTACCGGCCTTCGCCGAAGATGGTGGCGAGGAGCCGGAGCTGGTCGGCCTGTACGTGATCGGCGACGATGGCAAGCCCTACCGCCTCGGTTATGCCCTGGGCAACGAGTTCTCCGACCATGTGCTGGAGCGCCGCAATTACCTGTACCTGGCGCACTCCAAGCTGCGTTTCTGCGCCTACGGGCCGGAACTGCGCGTTGGCGCGCTGCCCGCTCACCTGGCCGGTACCAGCCGTATTCATCGCAGCGGCGAGGTGATCTGGGAGAAGGAATTCCTCAGTGGCGAGCAGAACATGTGCCACAGCCTGGAGAACCTGGAGTTCCACCACTTCAAATACCAGCAGTTCCTGCGCCCGGGCGATGTGCACGTGCATTACTTCGGTACCGCTACGCTGTCCTATGCCGACGGCATTCAGGCGCAGCCTGGCGACACCTTCGAGATCGAAATGAGCGAATTCGGCGCGCCCCTGCGCAACGGCCTGGTGGCGGCTGATGAACCGCTGCAGCCGGGCAGCGTCACAGCACTTTAACCATCCACCGTTACCCATGTCGCGGCCAGTTTTGGCCCCGCAGGGTTCTGACCAGGAGGAAGTATTCATGTCCGTCAATGGCCACAACATCATCGGCGGCGCCTACAGCGCCCGCGGCAGCGTGAAGCTGCAGAGCGTCGATGCCACCACCGGCGAAACACTGCCGTACGAATTCGTCGAGGCCACCGAGCAGGAAGTCGATGCCGCCGCCAAGGCCGCCGCCGCTGCCTACCCGGCCTATCGCAGCCTGCCGGCGAGCCGACGCGCCGAGTTTCTCGACGCCATCGCTGATGAACTGGACGGCCTGGGCGAGGATTTCATCGCCATCGTCTGCCGCGAAACCGCGTTGCCGAGCGGCCGCATTCAGGGTGAGCGCGGGCGTACCAGCGGGCAGATGCGCCTGTTTGCCCAGGTGCTGCGCCGTGGCGATTTCCTCGGTGCGCGCATCGACCGTGCCCTGCCGGATCGCCAGCCGCTGCCGCGCCCGGACATTCGCCAGTACCGCATCGGCCTCGGCCCGGTCGCCGTATTCGGTGCCAGCAACTTTCCGCTGGCGTTCTCCACGGCCGGCGGCGACACCGCCTCGGCCCTGGCTGCCGGTTGCCCGGTGGTGTTCAAGGCCCACCCTGGCCATATGACCACCACTGCCCTGGTGGGCGCGGCGCTGTTGCGCGCGGCCGAGAAAACCGGCATGCCCAAGGGCGTGTTCAACATGATCTATGGTGGCATCGTCGGTGCCGCGCTGGTCAAGCACCCGGCCATCCAGGCGGTCGGCTTCACCGGCTCGCTACGCGGCGGCCGTGCCCTGTGCGACATGGCTGCGGCGCGCCCGCAACCGATCCCGGTGTTCGCCGAGATGAGCAGCATCAACCCGGTCATCCTCCTGCCCGAAGCCCTCAAGGCCCGTGGCGAGAAAGTCGCCGGTGAACTGGCCGCATCGGTGGTGCTGGGCGCTGGCCAGTTCTGCACCAACCCCGGCCTGGTGCTCGGTATTCGCTCGCCGGAATTCAGCGCCTTTCTGCACAGCCTGACCGCCAAGATGGCCGAGCAGCCGCCGCAGACCCTGCTCAATGCCGGCGGCCTGGAAGGCTATGGCAAAGGCATCGCTGCGCTCGCCGCACACCCGGGCATCACCCACCTGGCTGGCACCGCGCAGGAAGGCAAACAGGCGCGCCCACAGCTGTTCAAGGCCGATGTCAGCCTGTTGCTCGAGGGGGACGAGCGTCTGCAGGAAGAAGTCTTCGGGCCGACCACCATCGTCGTCGAGGTAGCCGACCAGGCCGAGCTGATCAAGGCCATCGAGGGATTGCACGGCCAGCTGACCGCCACGCTGATCACCGAGCCGGGTGATCTGGCCGGCAGCGAGGCGCTGTTCGCGCTGCTCGAGCAGAAGGTCGGTCGCGTGCTGTTCAATGGCTACCCGACCGGTGTCGAAGTCTGCGATGCCATGGTGCATGGCGGCCCGTACCCGGCGACCTCCGATGCTCGCGGTACATCCGTCGGCACCCTGGCCATCGACCGCTTCCTGCGCCCGGTTTGTTACCAGAACTGCCCGGACGCCCTGCTGCCCGACGCCCTGAAGAACGCCAACCCGCTGGGTATCGCCCGTCTGGTAGACGGCGCCAGCAGTCGCGACGCGCTGTAAGCACCAGCTGCGCTGCGACGAGATAGCCGACCTTCGGGTCGGCTTTTTTGTGGGCGGTGGATCCCTGGCTGTCGCTGCGCTCGACTCGGGCTAAGGTGCTCTTGTGGGAGCGGGCCATGCCCGCGATTCGCGCGCATGGCCCGCTCCCACAAAGGTGTGATGCCACTTGCTACCTGCACTATCCCTTCAACCCGATGCCTCTCTAATCCCCGCTCCAGCGTTCTCCCTGATCTTTACCGGTGTTTCCTGCGGCGGCTTTGCGCGACACTAGGCCCATGAGCCCTGATGGAGCCGCCGATGAGTAGCGAAGACAAATTCACCCGCCAGACCCTTCTCGACGTTCAGACCCTGACGCCCAGCCTATTCACCCTGCGGACCACCCGCGACGCCGGGTTTCGTTTCCGCGCCGGGCAGTTCGTACGCCTGGGCGTGGAGAAGGCCGATGGCTCGGTGGTCTGGCGCGCCTATTCACTGGTTTCGGCGCCCCATGACGAGCACCTGGAGTTCTTCTCCATCGTGGTGCCCGGCGGTGAATTCACCAGTGAACTGAGCCGGCTGCGTATCGGCGATACCTTGCTGGTGGAAAAAATGGCCACCGGCTACCTGACCCTGGATCGCTTCATCGACGGCCGTGACCTGTGGCTGCTGGGCAGCGGCACCGGCATCGCGCCATTCCTGTCGATGCTGCAGGATTTTGAAATATGGGAGCGCTTCGAGCGCATCGTGCTGGTGTACAGCGCGCGCACGTTGGCCGAGCTGGCCTATCAGGACATGATCCACGGCTTCTCCGAACTGGAGCACCTGGCCGAATTCACCCACAAGCTCACCTACCTGCCAGTGGTGACCCGCGAGCAGGCGCCGGGCTGCCTGAATGCGCGCATCACTCAGTTGATCGAAAACGGCGAGCTGGAGCGCGCCGCTGGTCTGGAACTGACCCCCGAACATTCGCGGGTGATGATCTGCGGCAACCCGCAGATGATCGACGACATTCGCCAATGCCTGAAGGCGCGCAACATGAACCTCAGCCTGACCCGTCGGCCCGGCCAGGTTGCCGTGGAGAACTACTGGTAAAGCTGCAACCCGACACGCTCACACGGCATGTAAAGCATGGTTACAAACTTGCCGCTTTCAGTGTGACTCGCGCTCCAGTAGATTGCCGGGTCTGTTTCCCATTTTCCGGTCTTCATGGACAGCGACAGTAGACGATCGCCCTCGCCACTATGGACGAGGGCGTTACTTCCCAAAGGCAGCACCGCCCGGTGCCTGCCTCGCGTGCAGCAGCGTGCTGCGCATACTTCCCGTCAGTCGAGCCTTCACGAGCCTGCTTCACGCATGCACGTCGCGATCGGCTGCCTTCGTTTTCCCCTTGAGAGAGCTACACACTAAATGGAATGGATGGCTGATCCGACGGCCTGGTTAGGCCTGTTGACCCTGATCGTCTTGGAAATCGTCCTGGGCATCGACAACCTGGTGTTTATCGCCATCCTCGCCGACAAGCTGCCGCCCGAGCAGCGAGATCGTGCGCGGGTCATCGGCTTGAGCCTGGCGCTGATCATGCGCCTGGGCCTGCTGGCCAGCATGGCCTGGCTGGTGACCCTCACCGATCCGTTGATCGAGGTATTCGGCAAGTCCTTCTCGGGGCGTGACCTGATCATGCTGTTCGGTGGTGTGTTCCTGCTGTTCAAGGCCACCATGGAGCTGCACGAACGCCTGGAGGGTCGCGTGCATCAGTCAGGTGGTGCGCGTACCTACGCCAAGTTCTGGCCGGTGGTGGCGCAGATCATCGTGCTCGACGCGGTGTTCTCGCTGGATGCAGTGATCACCGCAGTGGGCATGGTCGAGCACCTGGAAGTGATGATGATCGCGGTGATCATCTCCATCGGCCTGATGATCGTCGCCAGCAAGCCGCTGACCGCCTTCGTCAACGCGCGCCCGACGGTGATCATGCTGTGCCTGGGCTTCCTGATGATGATCGGCTTCAGCCTGACCGCCGAAGGCCTGGGCTTCCACATTCCGAAAGGTTACCTGTACGCGGCCATCGGTTTCTCGATCCTCATCGAGCTGTTCAATCAGGTCGCCCGTTCGCGCCGCAAGCGCAGCCTGCAGGGCCAGCGTGGCCTGCGTGACCGTACCGCCCATGCGGTGATGCGCATGCTTGGCGGCAAGGTACAGGCCGACGAAGTGGGTGAGGACATCGCCGATATGCTCGAGGGCGAGCAGGGTGAAACCGCGCTGTTCGACCGCCGCGAGCGGGTGATGATCAGCGGCGTGCTGAACATGGCCGAGATGTCCATCCAGAAGGTCATGACCGACCGTATGGAAGTCGACAGCATCAACCTCGACGACGACCCGGAGAGGATCCAGCAGGCGCTGCTCGACTCGCCGCATTCTCGCCTGGTGGTGACCCGCAACGACTCCCCTGAGGAGCCCCTGGGTTACATCCACAAGAAGGAGCTATTCAAGGAATTGCTCAAGGGCCAGCAACCGGACATCGAGAGTCTGGTGCGGGCGCCGATCAACCTGCCGGACAGCTCCAGCGTGCTCAGCGCGCTGGAGCAGATGCGCCAGGGGTCCACCCACGTGGCCTTCGTGGTCAACGAGTTCGGGGGGTTCGAGGGCCTGCTGACCCTCACCGACATTCTCGAAGCCATCGCCGGCGAACTGCCGGATGCCAGCGAAGTGGATGGCCCTGATGTCGAGGAAGTGGACGACGGTTACCGCGTCAATGGTGCGGTCAACCTGGCGGTGTTGCGCGAGCGGATGAACTTCGCCGCCAAGCCGACCGACGACTACCAAACCCTGGCCGGCCTGGCCATGAGCCTGCTCGACCGCCTGCCGCTGATCGGCGACAAGGTCGAGTACCTGGGCTGGGAGCTGACAGTGATCGAAGTCAAGGAGCGCCGCATCACCCGGGTGCTGCTCAAGCCGGGCAGCAGCGAATCCGTTGCCTGACCTGAACCTGATATGAAAACGGCGCCCTGAAGGCGCCGTTTTCTTTCCTGAGCCGCTACTCGGTCAATCCTTGTGCTGCTGGTTCTTGAGCAGGTCACGGATTTCCGTCAGCAGCACTTCCTGGGTGCTGGGCGCTGGCGGCACCGACGGCGCCACGGCTTCTTCACGCTTGAGACGGTTGATCGCCTTGACGCCCATGAAGATGGCGAAGGCGATGATGATGAAGTCGATCACCGTCTGGATGAAGCGCCCGTAAGCCAGTACCACGGCCGGCAGGTCACCTTCGGCAGCCTTGAGGGTGATGGCCAGGTCGGAAAAGTCCACCCCACCGATCAGCAGCCCGAGGGGAGGCATGATCACATCGCCGACGAAGGACGAGACGATCTTGCCGAAGGCCGCGCCGATGATGATGCCGACCGCCATGTCGACGACGTTGCCCTTGACCGCGAAGGCCTTGAATTCGTTGATGATGCTCATGTGCAACCCCCTGGATTTGATTCGTGCGCTGAAGTGTAAAGCACCGCCGCTGGTCTGCCATGCGCTGGCGCCTGACCGATGCTAGGTGTGTGACTGCGCAGTGCCAGGATCGTCCGAATTTATTACCGCGGGTTACCTTGGATGGCGTGCCGAGGGGGCTCTGCCGCGCGGCTTGCGGGCCGCTCGACAGGTGGCAGTATGGCGGGCCGGAGGCGTTGACTAGGGTCAACGGCCACTGCCTTGCGCCCGACTACAGTGCGCCTATCCCCCTACGGAGCACCGCCATGCATATCGACTACAGCGCCCAGACCGACACCGCCCCGCTGCTGGGCGGCAACCTTGCCTACAGCGCACTGGTGGAGCAGCACGATGACGTCGACCGGCGCATCGCGCGCATCGAAAGCGGCCTTGAGCGGCCCGATGGATTGAGCCTGGCTGCTCTCAAACTGCGCCGTTCCGCCCTGCGTGAGGATCTCGCCAGGCAGCAGCGCAAGGCCCAGGGCGGTTGCTGCAACTGCGGCAACAACTGCGGCGGCTGATGCAGTTCGTCGGGCGGCCGTGCTGGCGGCGGTGGACTGCGGTCAATGCATCATCACCCCAACAGAGAGGAGCGCCCCATGACCGCCGAGCACAATCTGCGTGAAGAGTTTCGTGAGTACGGCGACGCGCTGACCGAGCGTCGCAAGAGCAACCCTGGATTCGACGGGCTGGTGGGCCGCTATCAGGATCTGGACAAACGCATCGTCGATCTCGAATCCGGTAACCAGTCCTTCGATGACGAAACCCTGGGCCGTCTGCGCCGCGAGCGCGTGTTGCTCAAGGACAAGATCGTCCAGGAACTCACTGACCGCTGAATACCCAGCCGTCATGCAGCGCTGCGCTACTTAGGATCTTCGTCACCGGTTTCCTGGGTAGCGCCTCGCTCGGCTGCTAGATCCAGCCTTCTGTAGCCCGGGTGTCGCGCCCGAGCTTTTTCGGGGTTACCGGCCAATTCTCAGGCCTGCACCACAAAGCGTTGCAACCCTGGCTCGTCGCCATCGCCATCCAGCTCGCGCACCTTGCACGGCAGCTCGCCGAGCACCTGCCGACAGAACCTGCTTGCCAATTCGTCCTGTCGATAACAGCACACCAGCCAGCGGCGCCCGTTGCTGACCGTCTGTTGCAGTACGGCGCGGCCGATACCCTGGCGCCGGTATTTCTTGAGCAGGAACAGATCGGCGAACTCCATGGTAGCGATGCCCTGATCCTCGCAGGTTTCCAGCAGCAGAAAGCCCGCGATGAAGCCGTCGACCAGGATCAGCTGCGCGCTCCAGCCTGGATCCTGCCAGTAACGCTGCAGGTGCGCCTCGTGCACGTAGAAGCGCCCATCGACCTCGATATCCTCCTGCTCCCAGTCCGACGACTCGTAGGCATAGAACTGGTAGAGATTGGCAAGCAGCGGCTGCTGCTCGGCGCAGGTGGGAGTGAGCTCGATGGACATCGCAGGTCTCGGGTCTGGGAAACGGCGCATTATCGGCTTCGCGTGCCCGGCGGCGATAGCCTGTGCCCGAAGGTCTGTAAATTTATCCAGTTGTTCGGTATCGTTTCGACCTTCATCGATCAGGCAGGACGACCCCCATGGCCAGGGCCAAACGCTTGTACGGCTGCACCGAGTGCGGCGCGACCTTTCCCAAGTGGGCCGGCCAGTGCGGCGAGTGCGGCGCCTGGAACACCCTGACCGAAACCATGATCGAAGCCGGCGGCGCCGCTGCGCCCAGCGGTCGAACGGGGTGGGCCGGGCAGCAGGCACAGTTGAAGACTCTGGCCGAAGTCAGCGTCGAAGAGATGCCGCGCTTTTCCACCGCTTCGGCGGAACTCGACCGGGTGCTCGGCGGCGGCCTGGTCGACGGCTCGGTTGTGCTGATCGGCGGCGACCCGGGTATCGGCAAGTCGACCATCCTGCTGCAGACCCTGTGCAACGTCGCCCAGCGCTTTCCGGCGCTGTATGTCACCGGTGAGGAATCCCAGCAGCAGGTGGCGATGCGCGCCCGGCGCCTGGGCCTGCCGGAAGACAAGCTCAAGGTGATGACCGAAACCTGCATCGAAAGCATCATCGCCACCGCCCGCCATGAAAAGCCCAAGGTGATGGTGATCGACTCGATCCAGACCATCTTCACCGAACAATTGCAATCGGCGCCCGGCGGCGTCGCCCAGGTGCGCGAGAGTGCCGCGCTGCTGGTGCGTTTCGCCAAGCAGAGCGGCACGGCGATCTTCCTGGTCGGCCACGTGACGAAGGAGGGCGCGCTGGCCGGCCCGCGGGTGCTCGAACACATGGTCGATACCGTGCTGTATTTCGAGGGCGACCCAGACGGCCGCCTGCGCCTGTTACGTGCGGTGAAGAACCGCTTCGGGGCGATCAACGAACTGGGGGTGTTCGGCATGACCGACAAGGGCCTCAAGGAGGTCAGCAACCCCTCGGCGATCTTCCTCACCCGCGCCCAGGAGGAGGTGCCGGGCAGCATCGTCATGGCCACCTGGGAAGGTACCCGGCCGATGCTGGTGGAGGTGCAGGCGCTAGTCGACACCAGCCACATGGCCAACCCGCGCCGGGTGACCCTCGGCCTGGATCAGAACCGCCTGGCCATGCTGCTCGCCGTGCTGCACCGCCACGGCGGCATTCCCACCTATGACCAGGACGTGTTTCTCAACGTGGTCGGCGGTGTGAAGGTGCTGGAAACCGCCTCGGACCTGGCGCTGATGGCCGCGGTGATTTCCAGCCTGCGCAACCGTCCACTGCCCCACGATCTGCTGGTGTTCGGCGAAGTGGGCCTGTCCGGCGAGATCCGCCCGGTGCCCAGCGGCCAGGAGCGTTTGAAGGAGGCGGCCAAGCACGGCTTCAAGCGCGCCATCGTGCCCAAGGGCAATGCGCCGAAGGAGCCGCCAGCCGGGCTGCAGGTGGTCGCTGTGACCCGCCTGGAGCAGGCACTCGACGCCCTGTTCGAGTAGCTGCGGCGTTCTGCCGCTGCGGCCGGCGGGTGGCTATTGACCCACGTCAACCGTGGGGCAGGGTGCTAGTCGCAGGATAAAGGCGTACCCACAGAGGAGACGCCACCATGCTGCTGTTCTACGACATCATCGCCAAAGCCAGTTTCTCGCCGGTCGACCGCCTGGGTATCGAGCGCAGACGTCAGCCGCTTCTCGATAGGCTGCCGCGCCTGGTGAAGGCCCGCCGGGCCCGTCGTCGCGAAGCCGATGCGGCCTGCTGTGAATTCACCATTCAGTGACTGGCCAGGTGGCGGGCAGCTCTGACCACCGTCGTCAGCTGGCGGCGGCAGAGGCGCCCTTGCGATCAATAGGATAACGGCCGCATCCGTTTGCCTGGGCGGCCGTTTCTGCCGTGCTCAGCTGTCGTCTTCGCAGAGCGCCGCCAGCTCGCGCTCCAGCAGTTCCTCGTCGCCCAGGTTGAGTTCCACCAGGCGGCGCAGGTGGCTCATGGAGTCAAGGTCGATGTGGTGGCAGAGAAAGCCCAGCACCCGCTCTTCGCGGTGCACCAGTTCGACCTGCATGCTTACCTGCAGGTTATCGTCGAGGGCGATGCGCAGCAGGTAGTCCTGGCCGGTCTCGCCTTCCCAGTTCCAAGGCCGACGCACCAGCACGCCGCGAAACGAGATGTCGTGCAGCTCCACTTGCCAGCTCTGTTCGCCCTGAATGATCTCGGCGGGCGCGTCGAAGGCGATACGCTGGAAGCGCCGACGTTCGTGGTTGTCACTCATGGAAGCTGTCCTCAGTTGGTTTAGGGTCTGTTGCCGTTTCAACGCGAGCCGCGTTGTCGCGAGAAATCTCGCCAGGCTAGGCGGAGGACGCAGGGAATGGTTGTTCCCTTGCCAAGTCCTCCAACGACGCATGGCGAGATTTCTCGCACAACCCGCAGGGCCGGGTCCGTTTTGTCGCGATGCGGCGTTTCTCGCCGGCTCATTTAGCTAGCTAAACTTCGCGGCTCGTGCCTTACCTCGCGACAAAACGGACTCCGGCGCGGCCGTGCGTGAAACGGCAGCAGACCCTAGCCCACTATAGCCAAGCCGCGCGTCGCCGTCGCCGAATGCGCGCGGCCTGGCTTCAGGTTTGCGGCGCCCAGCCGTACTCCATGGCGTGTTTGACCAGGTCGGCAGGCTTTTCGATGTCCAGTTTGCGGCGAATGTTCAGCCGGTAAGTCTCCACGGTGCGTACGCTGATCGCCAGCTCGCGGGCCATGGCCTTGTTGTTCAGGCCTTGGGCCATCATCAGCAGCACCTGGCGCTCGCGTGGGGTGAGTTCGCCTTCCTCGGTGTCTTCCTGGGCCAGCTTGTGGGCCACGTCGCCGCTGTAGAACCGCCCGCCCACCGCCAGCACGTCGATGGCGGATATGATGTCCTGGGACGGCGCCTCCTTGAGCACGTAGCCCGAGGCGCCCATGCGCAGCGAGCTGCTCACGTATTCCTGATTGTCGTACATGCTCAGGATCAGCACCTTGGTGGCCGGGTGGCGCTTCTTGATGATGCCGGTCAGCTCCAGACCGTTGATGTCCTTCAGGCCGATGTCCATCAGCAGGATGTCCGGCTGTTCGCGGGCCACCAGTTCCAGCGCCTCGCTGCCACTGCCGGCCTCGCCAGCGATCTCGAAGTGCTCGACCATCGACAGCAGGGTGCGGATGCCTTCGCGCACCAGGATATGGTCGTCGACGAGGGCGATGCGAATGGTCTTCATGATTGCTCGGTCCGGAGTTGTTGCGCGTCGGCGGAGGGTAGCAGGGCGATGCTCAGAACGGTGCCGGAAGCATTGGAGGCGATGCTGAAGTCGCCGCCGAAGTGCTCGACCCGCTCGCGGATGTTGCGCAGGCCGATGCCGCCGCTCTGCTCGGCCTGGCGCGGGCTGAAGCCTGTGCCGTCATCGCTGATGCGCAGCTTGACCCGCCGATTGTTGCCGGTCAGTTGGATGGTCACCTGGCTGGCCCCGGCGTGGCGTTCGATGTTGGTCAGCGCTTCCTGAAGGATGCGAAACAGCGCCACGTTCATGTCATCGCTCAAGCGGGTATCGCCCAGGCTGTTGTCGTAGGTCACCCGTAGCCCACTGCGCTGCTCGAACTCGCTGGCCAGTTGGCCGATGGCCGAGGCCAGGCCCAGGGTGTCGAGGAGCGAGGGGTGCAGGTCGTGGGAGATGCGCCGCACCTCGCCGATCGCCCCGGCCAGGCGTTCGATGCCCTGGCGCAGGGTGCCGGCGGCGCTGGCCTTGCCGGCTTCCAGTTCGTGGGCGGCCAGCTCGAATTTGAACTTGATCGACACCAGCAACTGGCTGATGCCGTCGTGCAGCTCCCGCGACAGACGCGAACGCTCCTCTTCCTGGGAGGTGATGATGCGCTGGGTCAGCTGCTGCAGCTTGCGGTCGGCCAGGCGATGTTCGCTGACGTTGAGGGTCAGGCCGCTGGCGAATACCAGCAGCACGGCGATCAGCGCGACGACGGCGATTGCCAGCATGGTGGTGCGGATACCGCTGCCCACGTCATGGCGAACCTGGGCGATGGCGTTGTCGACGTCTTCCAGGTAGATGCCGGTGCCGAGCATCCAGCCCCAGCGCTCGAGCATGCTCACGTAGGCGAGTTTTTCGGCGACCTGGCCGGTGGAAGGCTTCTGCCAGCCGTAGCGCTGGAAGCCATCACCCTGGGTGGCGCTGCGGATCAGCGCCTGGATCACCAGCAGGCCGTGGGGGTCGGTCATGTTCCACAGGTCCTTGCCCACCAGCGTGGCCTGGCGCGGGTGCATCAGGCTCTTGCCGTTGCGGTCGTAGACGAAGAAGTACCCGTCGCTGCCGAAGTTGATGCGCTCGAGCAGGGCCAGCACCTGGCGCTTGGTCTCGTCATCGTCGCGGCCGCTTTCGTAAAGCGGCGCGATAGTGCTCAGGGCCATTTCCACATAGTGCTTGAGCTCGGCCTGCTTGCTGGCGAGGATACTGTGCTCGATGAGCTGGGCCTGCTGGTTGCCCAGGCGCTGGTTTTGGATAAGCACCAGCAGGCACACCACGGCGACGGCCAGGAGCATGGGCAGCAGGCTCAGGGCGACGATCTTGTGCTTGAGTTGCATGGGGCTCTCCGGGCTGCTGCGCCTGGCTGGGGTAGCGTGGTGGCTACGGCAGGCGGGCAGAGCATACACAAAGCTGCAGCGCCCGGCTGGCGCGATTTGGGCGTTTCTACGTAGTTCTACGTAGAAGTCCGTGGGTAGTTTTGCGAATTACTGCAAAGCATACTTATATGGATAGTTGCGGGGGCTCAACTGAGCACAACAATAACAATGAGCGTCGCAGGCCAAGGTTTGCGACCGGAGATGTCCAAATGACCAGAATGGCCAGCCATATCGCCTGGTTTGCGGTCGCGTTGCTGGGCGCCTTCGCGCTGGGCACCGTGGCGCTGAACCGCGGCGAGTCGATCAACGCCCTGTGGATCGTCGTAGCTGCCGTGGCGATCTACCTCGTCGCGTACCGCTACTACAGCCTGTTCATCGCCACCAAGGTGATGCAGCTCGACCCCACCCGCGCCACCCCCGCCGTGCTCAACAACGATGGCCTGGACTACGTCCCGACCAACAAGCACATCCTCTTCGGTCACCACTTCGCCGCTATCGCTGGCGCCGGCCCGCTGGTCGGCCCGGTACTCGCCGCACAGATGGGTTACCTGCCGGGCACCCTCTGGCTGATCGCCGGGGTGGTACTGGCCGGTGCGGTGCAGGACTTCATGGTGCTGTTCATTTCCACCCGCCGCAACGGCCGCTCCCTGGGCGAGCTGGTGCGCGAGGAAATGGGCCAGATCCCCGGCACCATCGCGCTGTTCGGCGCCTTCCTGATCATGATCATCATCCTCGCGGTGCTCTCGCTGATCGTGGTCAAGGCGCTGGCGGAAAGCCCCTGGGGCATGTTCACGGTGATGGCGACCATTCCCATCGCGATGTTCATGGGCATCTACATGCGCTATATCCGCCCGGGGCGCATCGGCGAGATTTCCCTGATCGGTGTGGTCCTGCTGCTCGGCTCGATCTGGCTCGGTGGCGTGATTGCCGCTGACCCGGTGTGGGGGCCGGCCTTCACCTTCACCGGCGTGCAGATCACCTGGATGCTGATCGGTTACGGCTTTGTCGCCGCGGTGCTGCCGGTGTGGCTGATCCTGGCGCCGCGTGACTACCTGTCGACCTTCCTGAAGATCGGCACCATCATCGCTCTGGCCATCGGCATCCTGGTAGTGATGCCCGAGCTGAAGATGCCGGCGCTGACCCAGTTTACCGACGGCACCGGCCCGGTGTGGAAGGGCACCCTGTTCCCGTTCCTGTTCATCACCATCGCCTGTGGCGCGGTGTCCGGCTTCCACGCGCTGATCAGCTCGGGCACCACGCCCAAGCTCCTGGCCAACGAAACCCATGCCCGCTACATCGGTTACGGCGGCATGCTGATGGAGTCCTTCGTGGCCATCATGGCCATGGTCGCTGCCTCGGTGATCGAGCCAGGCATCTACTTCGCCATGAACAGCCCAGCGGCGCTGGTCGGCTCCGATGTCCAGTCGGTCGCCGCCACGGTCAGCAGCTGGGGCTTCATGATCACCCCCGAGCAGCTCGAGGCGGTCGCCCGGGATATCGGCGAGAACACCATCCTGGCTCGCGCCGGTGGTGCACCGACCCTTGCCGTAGGTATCGCGCAGATCCTCCACAGCGTGCTGCCGGGCGAGAACACCATGGCGTTCTGGTACCACTTCGCGATCCTCTTCGAGGCGCTGTTCATCCTCACCGCGGTGGACGCCGGTACCCGTGCCGGGCGCTTCATGCTGCAGGACCTGCTCGGCAACTTCGTGCCGTCGCTGAAGAAGACCGAATCCTGGACTGCCAACGTGATCGCCACCGCCGGCTGCGTGGCGCTGTGGGGCTGGCTGCTGTACCAGGGCGTGGTCGATCCGCTGGGCGGCATCAACACCCTGTGGCCGCTGTTCGGCATCTCCAACCAGATGCTCGCCGGTATCGCGCTGATGCTCGGCACCGTGGTGCTGATCAAGATGAAGCGCGAGCGCTACGTGTGGGTGACCCTGGTGCCGGCCGTCTGGCTGCTGATCTGCACCACCACCGCGGGCCTGATCAAGCTGCTCGACCCCAACCCGGCAGTGGGCTTCCTGGCCCTGGCCAAGAAGTACCAGGCTGCGCTGGACGCCGGTCAGATCATCGCCCCGGCCAAGGACATCGGCCAGATGCAGCACGTGATCTTCAACGCCTACACCAACGCCACGCTTACCGTGCTGTTCCTGTTCGTGGTGCTGAGCGTGCTGTTCTACGCCATAAAGGTCGGTCGTGCCGCCTGGCGCAAGGAGCTGCGCACCGACCAAGAGGCCACCTATGAAGCGCTGCCTGCAGACGCGCCGGAGGTTGCCCGTGTTCAATGATCTCAGCCGAATGGGCAAGTACCTCGGCCAGGCTGCACGAATGCTGGTGGGCATGCCCGACTACGACACCTATGTCGAGCACATGACCAAGAAGCATCCGGACAAGCCGGTGATGAGTTACGAAGCCTTCTTCCGCGAGCGTCAGGAAGCACGTTATGGTGGTGGCAAGGGGCGGCCGATCCGCTGCTGCTGATATCACCTGGCGGGCCTGACGGCTCGCTTCAAGTACCACACGCCACGCCTCGTCGTGGCGTGTGTCTTTCAGAGGAATGCATTCATGTCCTTTTCCCCGATTCCGGTCACCGTGCTCAGCGGCTTTCTCGGTGCCGGCAAGACCACGCTGCTGCGTCATATCCTCAAGGCCGAACATGGCCTGAAGATCGCAGTGATCGAGAACGAATACAGCGAGATGCCCATCGACAGCCAGCTGCTCGGCAGCGAGCCGGTGCAGGTGATGACCCTGGCCAATGGCTGCGTGTGCTGCTCCATCCATGTCGAGCTGGAGAAGGCGCTGTTCGTGCTGCTGGAAAAGCGCGACAGCGGTGAGCTGGACTTCGACCGCCTGGTGATCGAGTGCACCGGGCTCGCCGACCCCGCGCCGGTGGCACAGACCTTCTTCGCCACCGAGGAGTTGTGCGAGCGCTACGTGCTCGACGGCATCATCACCCTGGTGGATGCCGCCAATGCCGAGCGCCACCTGCAGGAAACCATCGCCCAGGCCCAGGTCGGTTTCGCCGACCGCATCCTGCTCAGCAAGACCGATCTGGTCGACCAGGCTGCCCGCGAGGCGCTCACCGCGCGGTTGCAGCGCATCAACCGGCGGGCACCGATTCGCGTGGTGGAGCATGGGCGTATCGACCTGGCCGAGCTGCTCGACGTGCGCGGCTTCAACCTCAACGCCGACGTGGCGCCGAGCCTGCGGCCGGTACTGCCGGGCAAGAGCAGTGACCGAATCTCCACGCTGGTGCTGACCAGCGACAAGCCGCTGGATCTGGATCGGCTCAGTGGCTTCATGGAGACGTTGCTCGAGGAGCACGGCAATTCGCTGCTGCGCTACAAGGGCGTGCTGAGCATCGCTGGCGAAGACCGCCGTATGGTGTTTCAGGGCGTGCTGCGACTCTACGGCTTCGACTGGGACAGCGAGTGGGGCGCCGACGAGAAGCGCGAGAGCGTGATCGTCTTTATCGGCGACAACCTGCCGGAGGAGGCGATTCGCCAGGGTTTTGTCGAGGTGAATGGCTGAGATTTCCAGCATTGCTTGCGACGCTCGGTAGGCTAGCCGGCAAAAAGGGCAGGGCATGAAAAGGTTCTTCGCATTTTTAGGGGAATGTTTGGTTGATACCGGACTGGCAAACAAGTGTTAGCTGTCGACGACTTGGCACTTTCCATTGGCCCGCCGCCTGGACTATGGGTTTCGCCCCTTACGGGCGACTGACTTGATTCGCTGCGCTCACCCTTCAGGCCAGCCTGCGGCTGTTACTTCGCTGCGCTGCGTAGCTCTTGCTTGTGCAAAGAAAGTAAGCAAAGAAACACACCCCTGCATCCGGCCCCGGCTGCGCCGGGGTTCCCTCCTTTCATCACCGCTCCAGGGGCACGCCACGAAGGGCCATCCATGGCCCATCGTGGTTCTCGCGGCATCCATGCCGCTCAACCCCTTACACGGCGATTCCACTCAGCCTCCTGAAGGGGACTTGGGCGTCGTCCTGTGAGATCGCAGCTCGAGGGCAAAAGCAAAAACAGACGCCGCCGAGCTGGAGTCTGTGGAAATCTCGCAAGCTGGCGCTCCGGTCCCGTCAGGAGGCCGAAACGTAGCGAAGCGGAGTAACAGCCGAAGGCTGGCCCGTAGGGCGAGCTCAGCGAGTAGTGGAGGTGTCGTGTAGGGGGACGAGCCGCATGGATGCGGCGAGAGGCTTAATGGGCCAGGGATGGCCCATGTAAGCCGGCCCCCGGAGCGGCGCCGGAGCGAGGAAACGCAGCGAGGCGGAGTAACAGCCGAAAGGCTGGCCCGTAGGGTGAGCAGAGCGAATCAAGTTGAGCGTAGCGAAACCCGGATGTCGGGGTGCCCTTCTTTGGCACACCTTTCTTGGGCAAGCAAAGAGACGAAGCGAAGCGCAGTAACAGCCGCAGGCTGGCCCGAAGGGTGAGCGAAGCGAATCAAGGTGTGGCGCCCGTAACCCAAAGATTCAGTAGACGCGGTAATGGATGGGTGCGAAACCAGTAAGTAATACGCACACAAACTTGCCAGTCCGGTGTAATGCGAAAATGCGATGAACCATAAAAAATGCCGGTCAGCGCAAACTGACCGGCATTTTTTGTACCCGTAAACCTTACTCGTCGAGGAACGAGCGCAGGTGTTCGCTACGGGTCGGGTGGCGCAGCTTGCGCAGTGCCTTGGCTTCGATCTGACGGATACGCTCACGGGTGACGTCGAACTGCTTGCCCACTTCCTCGAGGGTGTGGTCGGTGTTCATGTCGATGCCGAAGCGCATGCGCAGTACCTTGGCTTCACGGGCAGTGAGGCCGGCCAGTACTTCGCGGGTAGCTTCCTTGAGGCTTTCCACGGTGGCCACGTCGATCGGGGACTGCATGGTGCTGTCCTCGATGAAGTCGCCCAGGTGCGAATCCTCGTCGTCGCCGATCGGGGTTTCCATGGAGATCGGCTCTTTGGCGATCTTCAGCACCTTGCGGATCTTGTCCTCGGGCATTTCCATACGCTCGCCCAGCTCTTCCGGGGTAGGCTCGCGACCCATTTCCTGGAGCATCTGACGGGAGATGCGGTTGAGCTTGTTGATCGTCTCGATCATGTGCACCGGAATACGGATGGTGCGGGCCTGGTCGGCGATCGAGCGAGTGATCGCCTGACGAATCCACCAGGTGGCATAGGTCGAGAACTTGTAGCCGCGACGGTATTCGAACTTGTCCACCGCCTTCATCAGGCCGATGTTGCCTTCCTGGATCAGGTCGAGGAACTGCAGGCCGCGGTTGGTGTACTTCTTGGCAATGGAGATGACCAGGCGCAGGTTGGCCTCAACCATTTCCTTCTTGGCGCGACGAGCCTTGGCTTCACCGATCGACATGCGACGGTTGATGTCCTTGATCTCGGCCAGGGTCAGGTCGCTTTCTTCCTGCAGGGCGATCAGCTTCTGCTGGCAGCGCTGGATATCGGCTTCCAGGTTGCCGATGGCTTCGGCGTACTTGGCTTTGCCCTTGGCCAGGCTGGCAGCCCAGCCCAGATCCACTTCGTTGCCCGGGAACAGGCGCAGGAAGTCGGCACGCGGCATACGGGCATCACGTACGCACAGCTGCATGATGGCGCGTTCCTGGCCGCGCAGGCGGTCAAGGGCGTCACGCACCCGTACCACCAGCGCGTCGTACTGCTTGGGCACCAGCTTGATCGGCATGAACAGCTCGGCCAACTGGCGCAGCTCTTCGATCGCCTGCTTGCTGTCGCGGCCGTGCTTCTTCAGTGCCTTCTTGGCGGCTTCCAACTGGTCGGCGACCGCCGTGAAGCGGCGCAGGGCCTCTTCAGGATCCGGGCCGCCATCGCCTTCTTCTTCCTCGTCGTCGCTGTCGCCGTCTTCCTCTTCATCGTCCTTGTCTTCGGCCTTGTCGTCGCTGGACGCAGGAACCGGAGCCGCGGCTTCGGCAGGCACGCTGCCGTCGTCCGGATCGATGTAGCCACTGAGCACTTCGACCAGACGGCCGCCCTCGGTGGTGACGCGGGTGTATTCGGCGAGGATGCTGTCGACGGTGCCCGGGAAGTGAGCGACCGCGCCCATGACTTCACGGATGCCTTCTTCGATCCGCTTGGCGATTTCGATCTCGCCTTCGCGGGTCAGCAGCTCCACGGTTCCCATTTCACGCATATACATGCGCACCGGGTCGGTGGTGCGGCCGATATCGGTCTCAACGGCGGCGAGAGCAGCGGCTGCTTCTTCAGCAGCGGCTTCGTCGGTGTCGGCCTCGGCCAACAACAGGGCGTCCGCATCCGGAGCACTCTCGAATACGTTGATCCCCATGTCATTGATCATGCGGATGATGTCTTCCACCTGTTCCGGATCGGATATATCCTCCGGCAGGTGGTCATTGACCTCCGCGTAAGTCAGGTAACCCTGCTCACGACCACGGCTGATCAATTCTTTCAAACGAGATTGCTGTTGCGCTTTTCCGGACATAACACCCTATCCACTTAAGGTCTTGGCGGGCTGAAAACAAGCCGAGGATTATACCTCAGCTCGGCGCTCAGGCGCCAGTTGGGGTCTTGCTGGGCGAGTTGAGGCTGCTGTAATGCTCGCGTAACAGGGCCTTTTCCTCGTCGGTGAGGTCGCTCGGGCTTTTCTGCATGATGCTGCGCAGAGCGGTTTCGCGTCGCCTGAGCGACTGACTACGGGCAAGTGTAGTTATGGTGTCGAAAAACTGCCGTTCAAGGTTGTCCCTGTCGATCAGCCATTCTTTTTCTGCCAATACCTTAAGCAGGCGACCCTGTTCGGTGCCGTGCCAGCGGGCGATCAACTGCAGCGAGCGCAGGTTCGGTTGCTTCTGCAGGGTACCTACCAGGGCCACCAGTAACTGGGCATAAGTGTCGTCTTCTGCGGCGAAGTTGCTGACATCCTCGACCTTCTGTGCCAGCTCGGGGTGGTGCAGCAGGCTGCGTAGGGCGCTCAGGTGCGGCGACTCCACGCTGACCGCGGTACGTGGCGGATGGTACTCGTCACGGCCTTTCTTCCATTTGCCGCCGTCTTTCTTCCATTCGCCTTTGCCCGGCTTTCTGGCGGGGCGCTCGAAGGCTTGGGCAGGTATCGCCTGTTCTTCATAGCCTTGTGGCGCGTCGTAGTAGGCGCTGTCCGGGAGGGCTTCGAAGGGCGGCAGGTGATTGTCGTGGCCTTGCTGGGCTGCGGGCGGTTGGCGTGTCGGGGCGGCCTGTGTCTGGCCCATGGTGCTGGCGTCCAGGCCGGTGATCTGGGTCAGGCGCTGGCGCATCAGGGCGCGCAGCGTGTTGCCGGGAATCTTGTCGATCAACGGTGCGGCCAGGGTGACCAGGTGCGCCTTGCCTTCCAGCGAGCGTGGGTCGGCTTCTTCGCTCAGTTGCTGGAAGAAGTAATCGGCCAGCGGCTGGGCGTGCTGGTGAATGCGCGCCTGGAAGGCGTCGGTGCCTTCGCTGCGTACCAGGGTGTCCGGGTCCTCGCCTTCGGGCAGGAACAGAAAGCGTGCGCGGCGGCCGTCCTGCAGATTCGGCAGGGCGGCTTCCAGGGCGCGCCAGGCCGCGTTGCGCCCGGCCTGGTCGCCGTCGAAGCAGAACAGCACGCTGGGTACCAGGCGAAACAGGCGCTTGAGGTGTTCTTCGCTGGTGGCAGTGCCCAGGGTTGCGACGGCGTTGCGCAGGCCCTGCTGGGCAAGGGCGATGACGTCCATGTAGCCCTCGACCACCATGATCTCGTCGAGGTTGCGGTTGTGCTTGCGGGCCTCGTACAGGCCGTAGAGTTCCTGGCCCTTGTGGAACACCGGGGTCTCCGGCGAGTTCAGGTACTTGGGTTTGTCGTCGCCCAGTACCCGGCCGCCGAAGGCGATCACCCGGCCGCGGCTGTCGTGGATGGGGAAGATGACCCGGTCGCGAAAGCGGTCGTAACGCTTGCCGCTGTCGGCATTCTCCACCAGCAGACCGGCATCGATCATCGCCTTGTGCTGCAGGCTGTCGCCGGCCAGGTGCTTGAGCAGGTTGTCCCAGCCCGGTGGGGCGAAACCGAGGCCGAAATCCCGGGCAATCTCGCCGGACAGACCGCGGCCCTTCAGGTACTCGACCGCGGCGCGGCGCTGCGGGTGGCTTTTCAGGGCCTGGCGGTAGAAGTCGGCAGCCGCCTTGAGCAGGGCGTACAGTGGTGAATCGGTAGCCTGGCGAGGCTTGCCGCCACGGCCGTTGTCCTCGCGCGGCACTTCCATGCCGGCGCGCTTGGCCAGTTCCTCGACGGCTTGCGGGAAATCCGTCTGGTCGTGGTCCATGACGAAGCCCAGGGCATTGCCGCCGGCGCCGCAGCCGAAGCAGTAATAGAACTGCTTGTCCGGGCTGACCGTGAAGGAGGGGGTCTTTTCCTTGTGGAACGGGCAGCAGGCGCTGTAGTTCTTGCCGGTCTTCTTCAGCTGGATGCGCGAACTCACCACGTCGACGATGTCGGTGCGGTTGAGCAGGTCATCGATGAAGGATTGCGGGATCAGGCCGGCCATAGACGCTCAGGGGTGTCCAGAAGAGTAACGGCACAAATGCAAAAACTCCGCCAGTTCGCCAGCAGGCGATGCGGAGTTCTTGACGATGATGCCCGGGCGAGCCGGGCATTCGGGCGCTGCGTGTACGCTATTAGTACAGGCGAACGCTGCGGCGCTGCTCGCGCTGCACTTTCTTGGCGTGACGCTTAACAGCGGCAGCGGCTTTACGCTTACGCTCGGCGGTCGGCTTTTCGTAGAATTCGCGGCTACGAACTTCGGCCAGAACACCGGCTTTTTCGCAGGAGCGCTTGAAACGACGCAGAGCTACGTCGAAGGGTTCGTTCTCTTTAACTTTGACGGCTGGCATCCAGGGCTACCTTCTTTATTACCGGAGGTTTGTGTCTTCCTGGCATCGGCACGGAAAGATCACAGGTTTTTAAGGGTTGCGGATGTTACCGCCTCGTCAAGCGGAATGCAAAGCCTCTGATCGAAAACCACTGGTCTGTGCCGCCGAGCGGCGATTATCATGCCGGCCTTTTACGCCCTGTGGGCTGTTTAATTCAAGGCGAAACCATGCTGGTGCTGGGATTGGAAACTTCGTGCGACGAAACCGGCGTCGCGCTTTACGACAGCGAGCGTGGCCTGCTCGCCGATGCGCTGTTCAGTCAGATCGACCTGCACCGTGCCTACGGCGGCGTAGTGCCTGAGCTGGCCTCGCGTGACCACGTCAAGCGCATGCTGCCGCTGATTCGCCAGGTGCTGGACGACGCCGGTTGCGTGGCCACCGATATCGACGCCATCGCATACACCGCCGGCCCCGGCCTGGTCGGCGCGCTGCTGGTCGGTGCCTCCTGCGCCCAGGCGCTTGCGTTCGCCTGGGACATTCCGGCCATTGGCGTGCACCACATGGAAGGCCACCTGCTGGCGCCCATGCTGGAGGATGCACCGCCGGCTTTTCCCTTCGTTGCGCTGCTGGTTTCCGGCGGCCATACCCAACTGGTGCGGGTCGATGGCATCGGCCAGTACCAATTGCTCGGCGAGTCGCTGGACGACGCCGCCGGCGAGGCCTTCGACAAGACCGCCAAGCTGATGGGCCTGCGCTATCCGGGTGGCCCGGAAATCGCTCGGCTTGCCGAACGCGGCACACCCGGGCGCTTCGTGTTTCCGCGGCCGATGACCGATCGCCCAGGCCTGGATTTCAGCTTCAGCGGTCTGAAGACCTTCACCCTCAATACCTGGCAGCAGTGCCAGAACAGCGGTGATGACAGCGAGCAGTCCCGCTGTGATGTGGCCTTGGCCTTCCAGCAGGCCGTGGTCGAGACGCTGACCATCAAGTGCCGCCGCGCGCTCAAGCAGACCGGCCTGAACAGCCTGGTGATCGCCGGTGGGGTGAGTGCCAATCGGGCGCTGCGCACGTCGCTCGAAGACATGACGGCAGCGCTGAAGGGCAAGGTGTTTTACGCACGTCCGGCATTCTGTACCGACAATGGCGCGATGATCGCCTACGCCGGTTGCCAGCGTCTGCTGGCTGGGCAGCATGAAGACCTGGCAATCACCGTGCAGGCCCGCTGGCCGATGGAGCAGTTGCCGGCGTTGTGAGGATTGGTGTGCTGGTGATGTGCGGGTGACGGGGCGGCTGAAAGCAGAAGCGGACATCGGCGCATTATCTGTGGAAGCGGCAACCGGCCGCTTTCGCCGCCATGCACCACTGTTTTTAATCGAAAGGTAAGCCTGCGCTGTCACGAGCAGACCAGATCAAAACTGCCGTTCGCGGCCCGCCCACAGATCACGTAGATTGCGCCGGTGCCGCCAGACGATCAGTCCGCTGAGCACGCACATCGGTAGCAGGGCAGCCGGGCGTTGCCAGGCCAGTAGCGGTAAGGTCATCGGTGCGGCGGTCAGCGCCGCCAGGGAGCTGGTGCGGGTCAGGCTGAAGGTCAGCAGCCAGGTGCACAGCGCCAGCAGCGCCGCCGGCGGGTAAAGCCCCAGCAGCATGCCGGCCGCGGTGGCGACGCCCTTGCCGCCACGAAAGCGAAAGTAGATCGGATAGAGGTGGCCGACTACCGCCGCAAGACCCAGCCAGGCTTGCTGGCGCAGGGTGAAATCAAGGTGGGCGGCGATCAGCACCGGCAGCAAACCTTTGAACAGATCGCCAATCAGCGTGAGAATGGCCAGGCGTTTGCCCGCCACCCTGAGCATATTGGTGGCGCCGGGGTTGCCCGAGCCGCTGGCGCGCGGGTCTGCCAGACCGGTCATGCGGCTGAGCAGGATAGCGAAGGACAGCGAGCCGAGCAGGTAGGCGAGGATCGCCAGCAGCCAAAACATGGTATCCATTCCGCGCCGGGGGATGGCCGATTCTAACGAGGTACGGCGAGCTTGTCGTGCCGTGGAGAGCATGCTTGGACACAGTGTTTATCGCAGGGCTGGAAGTCGACACCGTCATCGGTGCCTACGATTGGGAACGCACCATTCGCCAGTGCCTGCAGCTGGATCTATGGCTGGGCTGGGACAACCGGCCCGCTGCCCAGGATGACGACCTGAACAAGGCCTTGGACTATGCCACGCTGTCGACGCGCATCCAGGCCTTTGCCAGCGAGTCGCAGTTCATCCTGGTGGAGACCTTTGCCGAGCGCCTGGTGGCGCTGTTGATGAGCGAATTCGCCATACCCTGGGTGCGCTTGCGCGTTACCAAGCCGGGTGCCGTACCGGCAGCCCGTGGCGGTGTCGGTGTGGAGATCGAGCGCGGATGTCGCTAACGCCAATCCTGCTGGGCCTGGGCAGCAATATCGAGCGCGAAGCCCATCTGCGTGCCGGCCTCGATGCCCTGGCCGAGATCGTCACCGAGATGCGCTGCTCGCCTGTGTTCGAAAGCCTGGCGGTGGGCATCAAGAGCGGCCCGTTCTTCAACCTGGTGATCGCCGGCTACACGGCGTTGCCACTGACCGAGCTGGATCGGCGGCTGAAATTCATCGAGGCAGACAATGGCCGCTATGCGCCGGATCGCAAGGGTCTGCCCCTGGATATCGACGTATTGACCTACGGCGAGCTGGTCGGCAACTTCGACGGGCTGATACTGCCCCGCGTGGAGATCCTCAAGAACGCCTTCGTGCTCCGGCCGCTCGCCCTGTTGGTGCCCGAGGTCGAGCACCCGGGCGTGGGGCGCCGCTTCGCGGAGCTCTGGCAGGCGGCGCGGATCGAGCAGCAATTATGGCCGGTGCCTTTCCAGTGGCGTGGGGTGGAACTGACGCCACCTGACCTTTTGCCCTCACCCTAACCGGTTTTTTCGCGAGCCTGCTTGAAGCCCTTCAATACCGTCAGGCGCTCACGATTGAGCGCCTCGCCCAGCTCGGCGCCCTTGTAGCCGCGTTCCAGCAGCGGCTGCACCGCCACCTGACGTACCGCCGCCATGGCATCCAGCAGATAGGCCGCTTGAGGATACTCACGATCCTCCAGGCCATGACGACCGCGGGCATCCATTTCACACGCGGCGACAAAGGTTTCGAAGCGTTGCGGGCGACGGAATACGTCGAAGCGCTGCATCAGCTCCAGCAGCGTCGAGGCGCGCAGCTCAAGCGCCCGATGGGCGTGGGTATGAAATTCGCCCACCAGTTCGGCCAGCTCCTGACACTCTTTGGGCACCTTGCAACGGCTGTTGATGGCCTGAATCAGGGGGATGCCCCGATGTTCATGGGCGATGTGTCGCGGCCAGTCCGCAGGGTTGGTCCTGCCCTTGCCCACGTCATGCAGCAGGCAGGCCCAGCGCACGGGCAGTGGTTGCTGGTGCCTGGCGCACTGGCGCAGCACCGCCAGCACATGCTCACCGGTATCGATTTCCGGGTGATGGGCCGCGGGCTGCGGCACGCCAAACAGCGCGTCGACTTCCGGAAGCATGGCCGCGAGAGCGCCGCAGTCGCGTAGCACGCCGATGAACACGTCCGGGCGTGGCTCCATCAATGCCCGGGAGATTTCCTTCCAGCTGCGTTCCGGGGTCAGCGCATCCAGCTCGCCGGATTCGGCCAGCTGGCGCATCAGTTCGAGGGTTTCCGGCGCTACGCCAAAGCCCAGCGGCGCGTAACGCGCCGCGAAGCGCGCCACGCGCAGCACACGAAGAGGGTCTTCGGCGAAGGCCGGCGAGACATGGCGCAGTTGCCTGGCCGCCAGATCACGCTGGCCACCATAGGGGTCGATCAGATTGCCGTGTTGATCTTCGGCGATGGCGTTGATGGTCAGGTCGCGGCGGATCAGGTCTTCTTCCAGCGTCACCTCGGGGCTGGCGTGAAAGGTGAAGCCGCCGTAACCGCGACCGCTCTTGCGTTCGGTGCGGGCCAGGGCATATTCCTCGCCCGATTGCGGGTGCAGGAACACCGGGAAATCCGCGCCCACCGGGCGGTACCCCTGTTCCAGCATGGTTTCGGTGGTAGCGCCTACCACTACCCAGTCGACCTCGGTCACCGGGCGGCCGAGCAGGCGGTCGCGCACGGCGCCGCCGACTTTGTAGATCTGCATATAGAGTCTCCGTCATGCGCAGAGGATAACCGCTGCGCCGGAGCCTGTCGTTGCGCGGTGTCTCTGCGCAGCTAGAGCGGAGGGATATGCAGATCCAGGCGCGGATGATCGCCGTCCGGCGCGCCATCGCTCCTGGGTGGTACGTGCTGGGTATTGACGATACGGTCGCCTTGCAGCGTCTGCAGGTGAATGTCGAAACCCCACAGGCGGTGTAGGTGCTTGAGCACTTCTTCGGTGGAACTGCCCAGCGGCTTGCGGTCGTGCTGGAAGTGGCGCAGGGTCAGTGAGCGGTCGCCGCGCCGGTCGATGCTCCAGATCTGCACGTTGGGCTCGCGATTGCCGAGGTTGTATTGGGCTGCCAGGGTTTCGCGGATGGTGCGGTAGCCAGGTTCGTCATGGATGGCCGGCACGCTGAGTTCGTCTTTCTGGTCGTCGTCGAGAATGCTGAACAGCTTGAGGTCGCGGATTACCTTGGGCGACAGGTACTGGAGGATGAAGCTCTCGTCCTTGAAGCTGGTCATGGCGAATTTCAGGGTGCTCAGCCAGTCACTGCCGGCGATCTCCGGAAACCAGTGCCGATCCTCCTCGGTGGGCTCTTCGCAGATGCGGCGGATGTCCCGGTACATGGCAAAACCCAGGGCATAGGGGTTGATGCCGCTGTAATAGGGGCTGTCGAACGATGGCTGGAACACCACGCTGGTGTGCGACTGCAGGAATTCCATCATGAAACCGTCGGTGACCAGGCCTTCATCGTAAAGGTCGTTCATCAGGGTGTAGTGCCAGAAGGTCGCCCAGCCTTCGTTCATCACCTGGGTCTGGCGCTGTGGGTAGAAGTACTGGGCGATCTTGCGCACGATGCGGATCACTTCGCGCTGCCAGGACTCGAGCAGCGGTGCATGCTTCTCGAGGAAATACAGGATGTTTTCCTGGGGCTCGGCGGGAAAGCGTTGGTGGTCACTTTCATCGGCCCTGCTGGCGCTCTTGGGAATGGTGCGCCATAGGTCGTTTATCTGCCGCTGCAGGTGCTCCTCGCGATCCTTCTGGCGACGCCGCTCTTCCTCGGCGGAAATCGGGTAGGGGCGCTTGTAGCGATCCACGCCGTAGTTCATCAGCGCGTGGCAGGAATCGATCAGGTCCTCGACCGCATCGATACCATGGCGCTCCTCGCACTGGGTGATGTACTGCTTGGCGAACACCAGGTAGTCGATGATCGAACTGGCATCCGTCCAGGTGCGGAACAGGTAGTTGCCCTTGAAGAAGCTGTTGTGCCCGTAGCAGGCGTGGGCGATCACCAGGGCCTGCATGGTGATGGTGTTCTCTTCCATCAGGTAGGCGATACAGGGATCGGAGTTGATCACGATCTCGTAGGCCAGGCCCATCTGCCCGCGGCTGTAGGACTTCTCGGTACTGAGAAACTGCTTGCCGTAGGACCAGTGGTGGTAACCCAGGGGCATGCCGACCGAGGCATAGGCATCCATCATCTGCTCGGCGGTGATCACTTCGATCTGGTTGGGATAGGTATCGAGGGCGTAGCGCTCGGCCAGGCGGCTGATTTCCCGGTCGTAGTCGCGAATCAACTCGAAGGTCCATTCCGAGCCGGTGGACAGGGGCTGGCGTTTCTTGCTGCTGGGGCTCATGTCGATAGCCTCCGCTGGAACAGTTCGCGGAACACCGGGTAGATATCGCCGGCCGACACCAGTTGCTGCTGGGCGAAGGTTTCACCAAAGGCCTCGGCCACTCGCTCGTACTCGAACCACAGCGCCTGGTGCTCGCGCGGGGTGATCTCCACGTAGGTGAAGTACTGCACGAAGGGCATGATCTGCTTGATCAGGATATCCCGGCACAGCGGCGAGTCGTCGTTCCAGTTGTCGCCATCCGAAGCCTGGGCGCCGTAGATGTTCCATTCGTTGGCCGGGTAACGCTCGGCCATGATCTCCTGCATCATTTTCAGCGCACTGGAGACGATGGTGCCGCCAGTTTCCCGTGAATAGAAGAATTCCTCCTCGTCGACTTCCTTGGCGCTGGTGTGGTGGCGGATGAACACCACGTCGATCTTGTCGTAGTTACGCTTGAGAAACAGATACAGGAGGATGAAAAAGCGCTTGGCGACGTCCTTGGTCGCCTGGGTCATCGAGCCGGACACGTCCATCAGGCAGAACATCACCGCCTTGGAACTGGGGTTGGGGTGCTTGACCAGCAGGTTGTACTTGAGGTCGAAGGTGTCGAGAAACGGGATGCGGTGAATGCGTGCACTGAGGCGCTCGATCTCGGCCTCGAGCAACTGGATGTCGCTGAAGTTGTCCGGCTCCTCGCGGCGCAGGCGCTCCAGCTCGGCCTTCACCTCGCGCAGCTTGGCCCGGCTGCTGCCGGATAGCGCGATGCGCCGGGCATGGGCCGAGCGCAGGGTGCGCACGATATTGATGCGTGACGGGTTGCCTTCGCTGCTGATCCCGGCGCGCACGGTCTTGAAGGTTTCCGCACCGGTCAGGTGGCGCTTGACCAGATTGGGCAGCTCCAGATCCTCGAACATGAAGTCCAGGAATTCTTCCTGGGTGATCTGGAACACGAACTCATCCATGCCCTCGCCGGAATTGCTGGCCTTGCCGGCGCCCTGACCACCTCCGCCACCTTGCGGGCGGGGAATCCGTTCCCCGGCGACGAACTCCTTGTTGCCAGGGTGAACGACGGTCTGCTTGCCGCCGCGGCCATGGTGCAACACCGGCTCGTCGATATCCCGGCCGGGGATGCTGATCTGCTCGCCGTGCTCCATGTCGGTGATGGAGCGGCGGCTGACGGCGTCCTCCACGGCCTTCTTGATGTGGTCGCGGTAGCGACGAATGAACCGCTGACGGTTCACCGTGCTCTTGTTCTTGCCATTGAGGCGACGGTCGATCACGTAGCTCATACAAGCCCTCCGGGCACTGCTGATGCAGGCCACGGCGAATTGACCGTGGCCTGCATCAGAGGCCGCTTACTGCGATTTACGTACGCGCAGATACCACTCGGACAGCAGGCGTACCTGCTTCTCGGTGTAACCGCGCTCGACCATGCGTTTGACGAAGTCGTTGTGCTTCTGTTGATCCTCCTTGCTGGCCTTGGCGTTGAAGCTGATGACCGGCAACAGGTCTTCGGTGTTGGAAAACATCTTCTTCTCGATCACCACCCGCAGCTTTTCGTAGCTGAGCCAGGTCGGGTTCTTGCCGTTGTTGTTGGCCCGGGCGCGCAGCACGAAGTTGACGATCTCGTTGCGGAAATCCTTTGGGTTGCTGATACCGGCCGGTTTCTCGATCTTCTCCAGCTCCTCGTTGAGCGCCACGCGATTGAGGATCTCGCCGGTTTCCGGGTCGCGGTATTCCTGGTCCTGGATCCAGAAATCGGCGTACAGCACGTAGCGGTCGAAGATGTTCTGGCCGTACTCGCTGTAGGACTCCAGGTAGGCGGTCTGGATCTCCTTGCCGATGAACTCGATATAGCGCGGTGCCAAGTACTCCTTAATGAACCGCAGATAGCGCTCGCGGGTTTCGCCCGGGAACTGTTCCTGCTCGATCTGCTGTTCCAGTACGTAGAGCAGGTGCACCGGGTTGGCAGCTACCTCGTGAGGATCGAAGTTGAACACCTTGGAGAGGATCTTGAAGGCAAAGCGGGTCGACAGGCCGTTCATGCCTTCGTCGACACCGGCGGCGTCGCGATACTCCTGAATCGACTTGGCCTTGGGGTCGGTGTCCTTGAGGTTTTCGCCGTCATAGACGCGCATCTTCGAGTAGATGTTGGAGTTTTCCGGCTCCTTGAGACGCGACAGGGTGGAAAACTGCGCGAGCATCTTCAGGGTATCGGGCGCGCAATGGGCGTTGGCCAGAGAGCTGCTGACCAGCAACTTGTCGTAGATCTTGATCTCGTCGCTGACGCGCAAGCAGTAAGGCACCTTGACGATATAGATGCGGTCGATGAAGGCTTCGTTGTTCTTGTTGTTACGGAAGGTGTGCCACTCCGACTCGTTGGAGTGGGCCAGCAGGATGCCATTGTAGGGAATCGCGCCCAGGCCCTCGGTGCTGTTGTAGTTGCCTTCCTGGGTGGCGGTGAGCAGCGGGTGCAGCACCTTGATCGGCGCCTTGAACATCTCTACGAATTCCATCAGGCCCTGGTTGGCCCGGCACAGCGCGCCCGAGTAGCTGTAGGCGTCGGCGTCGTTCTGCGGGAATTCCTCAAGCTTGCGAATATCCACCTTGCCGACCAGGGCCGAGATGTCCTGGTTGTTCTCGTCGCCCGGCTCGGTCTTGGCGATGGCGATCTGGTTGAGGATCGAGGGGTAGAGCTTGACCACCCGGAACTGGCTGATATCGCCACCGAACTCGGCCAGGCGCTTGCTCGCCCAAGGCGACATGATGCTGCCGAGATAGCGGCGCGAAATACCGTAATCCTCTTCGAGAATGGCGGCATCTTCTGCGGCATTGAACAAGCCCAAGGGTGATTCGAAGACCGGCGAGCCTTTGATGGCGTAGAAGGGCACTTTCTCCATCAGTTGCTTGAGCTTTTCGGCCAGCGAGGACTTGCCGCCGCCGACCGGGCCGAGCAGATAGAGGATCTGTTTCTTCTCTTCCAGGCCCTGGGCTGCATGGCGGAAGTAGGAGACGATCTGCTCGATGCATTCCTCCATGCCATGGAAGTCGGCAAAGGCAGGGTAGCGGCGGATCACCTTGTTGGAAAAGATCCGCGACAGCCTGGGGTTGTGGGAGGTGTCGAGCAGCTCCGGTTCGCCGATCGCCATCAGCAGGCGCTCGGAGGCGCTGGCATAGGCGCTGCGATCCTGTTTGCACAGTTCGAGGTACTCCTGCAGCGAGTACTCCTCCTGGCGCGTCGCCTCGAATCGTTGCTGGAAGTGACTGAAAATGCTCATGACTTCACCTCGCTCGATGCTGGGAGCCGGCCGGGATCGGTCGAGCGGGTGCATGCAGACTCGGCGCTCGCGTTGCCGAGATGAATCCCCCAAACACCCCGTAGTCAGTCAGAACCTCATGGTCGGCCGTCCATGGCATGGCAGGTCGAGGACAGCCACCCTGCGCTTCGCGCAAGGCGTATCGGCTGCCTTCTCCCGCCTGACCCTGTGCTGCTTGGCCCTGGCTGGCTGCTGAAGGTGATTACCGATGGCCCGTTCGGCCGGTTGGCCGGCTACCTGATTGGAATGGCCTAGGACAAGGATAGTTGGTAATCGGCAAGGTCAAGGCGCAATTGCCGTACGAAGCGCCATTGCGGCGCTGCGCGAGGAGCCAAACCCAGTATCGGCGGGGGCTTGGCTGGGCAAAATATTTATCACCGGCGTGGGCACTGGCGGGGCTAACTGGGCTGGCGGCACTTCACTCCGGCTGGCTGGTTTCGGTGTCCTGCGGGTAGGTGGTGCGCCACAGCTCGAAGCCGCCGTCGAGGCTGTAGACGTCGGAGAAGCCCTGACCGACCAGATAGGCCGCGGCGCCCTGGCTGGAGTTGCCGTGATAGCAGGTGACGATCAGCGGCTCGTCCAGGTCGGCCTTGGCGATGAAGTCGGCCAGCGAATAGTTGTCCAGGTGCAGGGCGTCGCTGATATGCCCGGCGGCGAAACTCTGCGGATCGCGAATGTCGACGACCACAGCGCCTTTCTCACGCAGGGCCTGGGCCTGTTCGGGGGCGATGCGTTTGAACTCGCTCATGCTGTTTCCTCGCTACAGTCGCAGCGATGGTATTCGCCGCTATCGATATTCATCAGGGTCATGCTGCCGCCCCACACGCAGCCCGTATCCAGTGCGAACACGCCGGGCTCGTCGCAGTGACCCTCCAGGGCTGCCCAGTGGCCGAAGATGATCTTCTGGGTACGGGTCTTGCGCTGCCTGTGGCTGAACCACGGCAGGTAGCCGGGCGGTGCGGTGTCCAGGCCTTCCTTGCTTTTCAGGTCCAGGGTGCCATCGGCCTTGCAGAAGCGCATGCGGGTGAAATAGTTGGTTATCACCCGCAGCCGGGCGATGCCGTGCAGTTCCTTGTCCCAGCGTGCCGGCTCGTTGCCGTACATGCCGTCCAGGAACATCGGGTACAGGGCATCGTCGCGTAGCGCGTTCTCGACTTCGGCGGCGCGGCGCAGCGCCTTGGCGATATTCCACTGCGGCGGTATGCCTGCATGCACCAGGGCGGTATCGCGCTGCTCGTCGTAATGCAGCAGCTTCTGCTGGCGCAGCCAATCCAGCAGCTCGTCACGATCCGGCGCCTCGAGGATCTCGCGCAGGGTGTCGCCGCGCTTGAGGCGCTCGATATTGCGCGCGGCGGCGAGCAGGTGAAGGTCATGATTGCCCAGCACGCAAACCAGGGCTTCGCGCATGGCATAGAGAAAGCGCAGGGTCTCCAGCGACGCCGGGCCGCGATTGACCAGATCGCCGACCAGCCACAGCCGGTCATGGGCCGGATCGAAGGCCACGCGCTCGAGGAGGCACTGCAGCGGTTTCAGGCAACCCTGCAAGTCGCCGACGGCATAGGTGGCCATCAGTGCAGGGCGCCGGGCACGGCGAGGCGGAAGGGCGCGATCGGCGCCTCGAAACGCCGACCGTCTTCGGCCAGCATCTGGTAGCTGCCCTGCATGGTGCCCACCTGGGTGGCCATTAGTGTGCCGCTGCTGTAGCGGTGGCTGTCGCCGGGGGCGATCAGCGGTTGTTCACCGATCACCCCGGTGCCGCGCACTTCTTGAACCTGGCCGTTACCGTCGGTGATCACCCAGTGGCGTGACAACAGCTGCGCGGGCAGGCTGCCATTGTTGCTGATGGTCACGTCGTAGGCGAAGGCGAAACGGTTCTGCTGCGGCTGCGACTGCTCAGGCAGGTAGCGGGTGACGATGTTGACGTCGATCTGGTAGCGAGAGTCGGACATGGGCACTCGATCAGTCAGGTGGGCGAAGGCGCGGGTTGCAGGGCCAACTGGTCGGCCAGGCGCACGAAGGCGGCCAGGTCCAGCTGCTCCGGGCGCAGGCTGCCGTCGACGCCGGCGGCTTCGATTTCGCTGGCCGGCAATAGCGCCTTGAGGGTGTTGCGCAGCGTCTTGCGGCGCTGATTGAAGGCTTCACGCACCACGCGCTCGAGCAGGCGATGATCCTTGGCCGGATGCGGCAGCACCTGATGGGGCACCAGGCGCACGATGGCCGAGTCAACCTTGGGCGGCGGGTTGAACGCGCCCGGGCCGACATTGAACAGGTGCTCTACCTGGCAATGGTATTGCACCATGATCGACAAGCGTCCCCAGTCGCCGCCACCGGGGCCGGCAGCCAGGCGTTCGACCACTTCCTTCTGCAGCATGAAGTGCATGTCGCGGATCAGGTGGGCATTGTCGAGCAGGTGAAAAATCAGCGGCGTCGAGATGTTGTAAGGCAGGTTACCGACCACCCGCAGGCTGCCAGGCGTTGGCTGCAGGCTGTTGAAGTCGAACTTCAGGGCATCGCCCTGGTTCAGGCGAAAGCGCGGCTGATCCGCAAACTTGGCTTGCAGGATCGGGATCAGGTCCAGATCCAGTTCGATCACGTCGAGCTGTGCGCCGCTGTTGAGCAGCCCTTCGGTAAGTGCGCCCTGGCCGGGACCGATTTCCAGCAGGTGCTCGCCTTCGCGGGCGTGTATGGCGCGCAGGATACGGTGGATCACCCCGGCGTCATGAAGAAAGTTCTGGCCAAAGCGCTTGCGCGCACGGTGTTGGTAAGGCTCGGACATCTGAAAAGCAGCTCCAGGCTTCAAGCTGCAAGCGTCAGGCAAGAGCGTAAAGCGGTCAGGCGAAAACGCGCAGTTTAGCAGGGATCGCTGGCCGCGCGGCGCCGCTCGCCGTCTGCTGCGCCACGCTCAGCCGGCGACCGGGCGGCGCACCATCTGGTACGCGGTCTCCAGGGCGACCTGCAGGCTGCCGCTGTCGATCCGCCCGGTGCCGGCAAGATCCAGCGCGGTGCCGTGGTCGACCGAGGTCCGCACGATCGGCAGGCCCAGGGTCACGTTCACGGCGGCGCCAAAGCCCTTGTACTTGAGTACGGGCAAACCCTGGTCGTGGTACATGGCAAGCACCGCATCACAGTGTTCCAGGTGCTTGGGGGTGAACAGCGTATCGGCGGGCAAGGGGCCGATCAGATCCATACCTTCCTCACGCAGCTGCTGCAGCGCAGGCTCGATGACCTCGATCTCCTCGCGCCCGAGGTGGCCGCCTTCGCCGGCGTGGGGATTGAGGCCGCAGACCAGAATACGCGGCTTGGCAATGCCGAACTTGTCGCGCAGGTCGGCATGCAGGATACGGGTGACCTTGAGCAGGCGCTCGGCGGTGATGGCGCCTGCCACGTCCTTGAGCGGCAGGTGGGTCGTCACCAGGGCCACGCGCAGGCCATGGGTCGCCAGCATCATCACCACCTGCGGCGTGCCGGTGAGGTCGGCGAGAAACTCGGTATGCCCGGAAAAGGCTATCCCCGCTTCGTTGATGATGCCCTTGTGCACGGGGCAGGTGACCAGCCCGGCAAAGTGGCCATCCAGGCAGCCTTGGGCCGCGCGCGTCAGGGTCTGCAGGACATAGACGGCATTGGCGCCGTTCAGCTGTCCGGTTTCTACCGGCGCGCCCAGCGGGGTATCCCACACATACAGACTGCCGGCCGCGGCGGGCTGTTGCGGCCAGGCGGCGGGGCCGACTTCGATCAGGTTGATAGCCAGGCCCAGCTGCAGGGCACGGGTTTGCATCAGCGCGCGACTGGCAATGCAGATCAGCGGATGGCGATGCTGCTGCCGGGCAAGCAGCAGGCACAGGTCGGGGCCGATGCCGGCAGGTTCTCCAGGGGTGAGGGCGAAGCGCGGGTTATGGGGCATGATCCGGTCTCGAGGGCAGGCGCTGGTGATGGTAGCTTACGCGCAAATGAAAAAGCCCGGCACAGGGCCGGGCTTGGTGGTTTCAGGCTGGGTTACAGCTTGATTTCCACATAGGCCTCGTCGCGGATCTGACGCAGCCAGGTTTGCAGCTCTTCCTCGTACTTGCGGTTGCGCAGCAGGTTGAGTGCCTGTTGCTCGCGCATCTGCTCGCTGCTGTCGGTGGCGCGACGGCCCATGACCTGCAGCACGTGCCAGCCGAACTGGCTCTTGAATGGCTTGGAAACCTCACCGCTGGCGGTGTTGTTCATCACCTCGCGGAACTCCGGTACCAAAGCATTCGGGTCGATCCAGCTCAGGCTGCCGCCGTTGAGGGCCGAGCCCGGGTCTTCGGAGAAATTCTTCGCCAGCTCGGCGAAGTCTTCCCCGGACTCGATGCGCTGATACAGGCGCTCGGCCAGTACCTTGGCTTCGGCGTCGGTGCGGATCTCACTCGGCTTGATCAGGATGTGGCGTACGTTCACTTCCTCACGCACGGCCGCGGCCTCACCGCCACGCTTCTCCAGCACCTTGAGGAGGATGAAACCGCCCGGGGTGCGAATCGGCTCGGTGACGTCGCCAACGCCCATGGCGCTGATCATGCTGTCGAACGGCGGCGGCAATTGCGCGGCCTTGCGCCAGCCCATGTCGCCACCGTCCAGCGCGGTTTCGCTGGCCGAGTTGGCAATCGCCAGTTGGCCGAAATCGGCGCCCTGGCGCGCTTGCTGGTAGAGGTCCTGGGCGCGGCGCTCGGCAGCTTGCAGGGCGTCGGATGAGGCATCTTCCTGCACCGGGATGACGATGTTGGCCAGCCGGAACTCCTCGGACAGCTGCATCTTGCCCAGGTCCGAGGCAAGGAAGTTCTTCACTTCCTGCTCGGTGACCTGAATGCGCTCGGCCACCCGGCGCTGGCGCACACGGCTGATGATCATCTCGCGGGACACCTGATCGCGAGCGTCGTTGAACGACAGACCGTCCTTGGCCAGGGCGTCGCGGAACTGCTCGAGGGTCATGCCGTTGCGCTGGGCAATGGTGGCCATGGCCTGGTTGAGCTCTTCGTCGCTGATGCGAATGCCGGAGCGCTCGCCCATCTGCAGCTGGATGTTCTCGAGGATCAGGCGATCGAGTACCTGCTGGGTCAGCACGTTGGCCGGCGGCACCTCGGCGCCGCGCTTGGCGATGGTCTGTTGCACCTCGCGTACCCGGGCGTCGAGTTGGGTTTGCATGATCACGTCGTTATCGACGATCGCCACCACGCGGTTGAGAGGCTGTACATCGGCGTGCGCCGCAGTACCCAGAAACAACGCGCCCAACAGCAGGGGGCGCATGCACTCAGCGAGCTTGCTCTTCACGTTCACGGTAACCTTGAATGCCTTGGTCGAGGAATGTCTCAACGTTATTGCCAGTCACGCCACCCAGGCCTTTGAGGACGATCTGCAGGAAGATACCGCTGTCGGCCTGGTCGTTACGCGAGGGGTTGAGGCTGACCTCGTCGTAGTCGATCCAGTAGCGGTTGATGACGCGCAGTTTCCAGCAGCAGCTGTCGTACTCGAAACCACCGAAGGCTTCGAGTGTGCGGTTGCGGCCATAGTCGTACTGCCAGCGCGAGATCAGGCTCCACTGCGGGCCGATTGGCCAGATGACCGAGAAGTCATGCTGGCTGATCTTGTAGTAGTCCTTGATGTAGGTGCTACTGCCCGGCGTGCCATAGTCGCTGCCGAAGCCCCAACGACCGGTACTTTCGTCGTAGTTGAGGGTGTCGTTGCGATAGCGGTAGCCGGCGTTGACGATCTTGCGCGGGTTGTCGGCTGGCTGATAGTGGAACATCGCGCTGCCAGAGCGGGTGCGGTGTGCATCCGGATCCCAGTTGAAGTCCGAGGTGAAGCGCCAGTCCTGGTTGTAGCGGTACATGTATTCCAGGGCGTAGGGTGATACTGACGACTGTGCCTCATCGCGGGTGCGGTAGTCGATACCGGGCATCTGCACCTTGCGGTCTTCGAAATAGAAGGCCTGGCCGATGCTGAAGCGCTGACGCTCGAAGCCGTTCGGCTCGATCCAGCGGCTGGTCACGCCGAGGGAAATCTTGTTCTCGTCGCCGATGCGATCCTTGCCCGTGAAGCGGTTTTCACGCCACAGCGAAGAATAGTTGAAGGTGCTTTCGCTGGTATCGAACACCGGGATATCGGTCTGGTCTTCCTCTGGAACATAGAGGTAGAACAGGCGCGGCTCGAGGGTCTGCCGGGTCTCGCGACCGAACAGCGAAGTCTGACGGTCGAAATACAGGCCGCTGTCGACGCTGAACATGCCGACGCCACGGTTCTGGCTGCTGCTGTACTTCTCCTGTGCGAGAGGGTTTAAAGGATCGTTCGCAGCGATTTCTGCAATGTTACGTTTGCCCTGAGCATCAAGGCTTAGATCGTAGTTGGTTTGCAGGTACTTGATCTGCGGCTTGATAAAACCCCAGCTCCAATCGAGCGGCAGGCTCACACCAGGCTCCACATGCATTCGGGTGCCGTTTGCACGAGCCAAGCCGAAAACATTGGCGTCGTTCCAGGGCCCTTCCGATATTCCGTCCTGATTTATGTAATTGCCACTACGCAGATCACGATCGAAACGAACCAGTTCGGTGCCGTAGGTGAAGTTCAGGCCGCCCGGCTCGAACGGCAGCTTGCCGTCCAGGGTGATCTGCGGCAGCCGATCGTAGGGCGTCACGTCGGTGATGGTGGCCAGTTCGTACGCATGGGCGTTCAGGCGAGCGGTGTAACTGTCACCGCGCCAGGTCAGCGTGCCGCGCTGGTCGACGTAGCTGGAGGTTTCGATGCCCAGATCGGTCTTCAGATCCTGGAAGTAGTAGGGGTCGCTGATATCGGTGTAGTCGACCTCGGCCAGCAGGCGGTCATTGAGGCCTTGCTTGTGCTGCCAGCTGTACATCCAGCGCTGGTCCTTGTAGCCCGACTGCAGCTTGCGTTCGTCTTCCTGGTCGTCCAGGTAGGCGGCGCCGACCTGGCCTTCGCTGTTGCGGGTCAGGTAGCGGTATTCGCCTTCGAGCAGCAGGCCACGCTTGGCCATGTAGGTCGGGTACAGGGTGGCGTCGAAGTTCGGCGCCAGGTTGAAGTAGTACGGGGTCTGCAGAGTCAGGCCATTGCTGCCCGAACTGCCGAAGCTCGGCGGCAGGAAGCCGGACTGGCGACGGTCGTCGATCGGGAAATAGATGTACGGCGTATAGAACACCGGGAAATCCTTGACCCGCAGCGTGACGTTGGTCGCGGTGCCGAAGCCGGTGGCCGGATTCAGGGTGATGTTGTTGCCGGTCAGGTGCCAGGCGTTGCTGCCCGGTTCGCAGCTGGTGTAGGTGCCATCCTTGAGGCGGATGATCGCGGTTTCTTCACGCTTGGCGTAAGCCGCGCTGCCGCGCACATGGGCGGCATGCATCACGTACTCGGCGTTGTCGATGCGCGCTTCGCCATTGTCCAGTTGCAGTTCGCCACGATCACCGACCACCAGGGCGCCCTTGTCGCGCAGGCGGACATTACCGACCAGCTCGCCACGGTTTTCGGCCTGGTGCAGGTTGGCCTCGTCGGCTTCGACCTGCATGCCGGCCTGGCGTACGACCACGTCACCGGCGAGGGTCGCGACCTGCTCTTCCTGCTGATAGCGCGAAGCCTTGGCCGACACGAACATCGGCGCTTCGCTCATCGGCGTGGTGTCATTCATGCCCGGGCGGCTAGGCTCGATGTAGGCACCGGAACAGGCCGGGCCGATCTCCGCCAGTTGCGCGCTGGTCAGCTTTTCACGCGGTACCCAGTCCAGGTGGCTATAGTCGGCGCTGCGTGATGCCAGGGCTCGGCCACCGGCTTCGGTCACTTGCGTCGGCGCAGCCTTGGTATCAGGCTTGGCGGCCGCCGTCGCGCCCGTGCCGGCACTCACCGAGTTGGCACTGTGGGTCGGCCGGCTCGGCAGGTTGGCGGTGCTGGATTTCGGTGCACAGGCCCAACCGCCGGTTGGCGATGCCTGGCAGTCGAATTGTTCGGCAGCGGTGGCGAATGGGCTGGCGAAGGGCTGCAGGGCCAACAGGCCACCCGTTACCAGAAGCGGGAATTTCTTGCGAAAAGCGGGGTATTTTACTGCCATCTTGTTTTCCGGGCTTCCTGTGCGCTTTTGGCCCAGGGGCCGCACGCCTCTCGATGGGCTGAAAAAGATGCTGGATAATAAAGCATGACCCGCGCAACGGCTAGCGCCGTCGGAGACCCTTGCAATGCCTGATCAAGATGTACGTCTGCAACGCCTTCAGCAATGGCTCGAGCCGCAGCTGCAGGCCCTGTTCGCTACCAAGGGCTGGGGGACGGTGCCGGATGCCGCGCTGCAGCCGGCCAGTAGCGATGCCAGTTTTCGTCGTTATTTCCGCTGGGAGGCGGCCGGGCGCAGCCTGATCGTGATGGACGCACCACCGCCCCAGGAGAATTGCCAGCCCTTCGTCGAGGTGGCCAATCTGCTGGCACGGGCCAACCTGAACGTGCCGCATATCCATGCTGCGAATCTCGAAGAGGGCTTCCTGCTGCTCAGCGATCTAGGCCGCCAGACTTACCTGGAAGTGATCGACAGCGACAATGCCGACAGCCTGTTCGACCCAGCCATCGACGCCTTGCTGGCCTATCAGCAGTTGCCGATGGATGCCGGGTTGCCGCACTACGATGACGCATTGTTGCGCCGTGAGCTGCAATTGTTTCCGGATTGGTATGTCGCCCGGGAACTGGGCCTAGCCCTCGATGCCAAGCAGCAGGAAGCCTGGCAGCGTATCTGCACGCTGTTGATCGACAGCGCCCTGGCCCAGCCCAAGGTGCTGGTGCATCGCGACTACATGCCGCGCAACCTGATGCTCAGCGCACCCAACCCCGGGGTGCTGGATTTCCAGGATGCCGTCTACGGCCCGGTCACCTATGACATCACCAGCCTGTTCAAGGACGCCTTTCTCAGCTGGCCAGAGGCCCGTGTGCAGGGCTGGCTGGAAGCCTATTGGCACAAGGCGCGCGCCGCCGGCATTGCGGTACCGGATGAGCTGCAGGAGTTCCTGCGCGCCAGCGACCTGATGGGTGTACAGCGCCACCTCAAGGTAATCGGCATCTTCGCGCGCATCTGCCACCGCGACGGCAAGCCCCGTTACCTGGCCGACGTGCCACGTTTCTTCGCCTATATCGACGCGGTGCTCGAGCGGCGACCGGAACTGGCCGAGCTCGGCGAGCTGATCGCCCAGCTCAAGGGCGCTGCGGAGGCTGCTCGATGAAGGCGATGATTCTTGCCGCCGGCAAGGGCGAGCGCCTGCGGCCCCTGACCTTGCACACGCCCAAGCCGCTGGTGCGGGCGGCCGGGGTGCCGTTGATCGAGTATCACGTGCGGGCTTTGGCGCGCGCAGGCTTCAGCGAACTGGTGATCAATCATGCCTGGCTCGGTCAGCAGATCGAGGACTATCTGGGCGACGGCGAGCGCTACGGCGTGCACATTCGCTACTCGGCCGAAGGCGAGCCGCTGGAAACCGGCGGCGGTATTTTCAAGGCGCTGCCACTGCTTGGCGAGGAGCCCTTCGTGGTGGTCAATGGCGACATTTTCACCGACTACGATTTCTCGGCTTTGCGCAGACCATTTTCCGAAAAGGCTCATCTGGTTCTGGTGAACAATCCGGCCCACCATCCGGCAGGCGACTTTAGCCTCGCCGACGGCCGGGTGGCGGATGCCACAGTCGATGACGCCAGCCTGACCTACAGCGGTATCGCCGTGCTCAGCCCAGCGCTGTTCGCCGGCAGCCAGCCCGGCGCGTTTAAGCTCGCGCCATTATTGAGGGCGGCGATGGCAGGCAGCCAGGTGACGGGTGAACACTTTACCGGCCGCTGGGTGGATGTCGGCACCCATGAACGGCTGGCCGAAGTGGAATCTCTGCTGCAGGGCGAGCGCTGATATGTACTGGCCGCTGACGTTAGTGGGGGCGCTGGCCGGCTTCGCCCTGGCGAGCATTCCCGGTCTGCTGCTCGGTGGCCTGCTCGGTCAGGTGCTGGATCGGCGCCTGGGGCTGCGTGGCTGGAAGACCCTGGGTGAGCGGCTGGTTGGCAAATCTGCGGTGAATGACGACGCCTTGCTGTTCGTCATGCTCGGTCGCCTGGCCAAGAGCGATGGCGTGGTGCAGCAGGCGCACATCCGCCAGGCCCGTGCAGAGATGCAGCGCCAGGCCTTGGGCGAGGCGGGCAGGGCGGCAGCCATCGAAGCTTTCTCGCGCGGCAAGACCGGCCAGGACAACCTGCGCGGCCCCTTGCAACGTCGCCGCGGCGAGGCCCAGGAGCTGTTGCGTGCCTGCTGGCGGATGGCCTGGGCCGACGGCAAGGTGGGCCAGGCCGAGCGCGAGTTGATCCTGTTATGGGGCAAATGGCTGGGCGTTTCCGCCGAGGCCCAGGAGGCGCTGAGCGCCGGCTACGCGCCGCGTCGTGGGCCGCCGACCGCGGCTGCCGACCCCTATCAGCAGGCCCTGCGCCTGCTCGGGGTGACGGCAGACAGTGATGTACAGCAGATCAAGAAGGCCTACCGCCGCCTGCTCAGCCGCCATCACCCGGACAAGATGGCCGGCAGCGGTGCGGCACCCGAGAAAGTGCGTGAGGCCACCGAAGCGACCCGCGAACTGCACAATGCCTACGCGCTGATTCGCCAGCGCCGCGGCTTCCGGTAGGGTCTGTTGACGTTTCAACGCGAGCCGCGTTGCCGCGAGAAATTTCGCCAGGCCGGGCGGCGATCCGCTAGGCGGAGGACGCAGGGAATGGACTAGCCGTCCGCGTTTTCCCTTGCCAAGTCCTCCAACGACGCATGGCGAGATTTCCCGCGCAACCTAGGCGGCCCCACCCGTAGGGCCGGGCCCGTAGGGCCGGGCCCGTTTTGCCGCGATGCTGCGTTTCTCGCCGGCTCATTTGGCCCGCCAAACTTCGCGGCTCGTGCCTTGCCTCGCGGCAAAACGGGCTCCGGCGCGGCCGTGTGTGAAACGTCAGCAGACCCTAGGCAGCCTGGCGGCTACTTGGCGCCACCGGCGTGCTTGTCCAGCCAGCCGCGCAGGCGGCGAAAAAGCTGTTCCTGGGCCACATCAGGATTGCCCGGCAAGGCATCCAGGCTGACCTGCACCAGGACGGGCTGTTTCTGCCGCTGACTGAGTTGCTTGCGAGCCAGCGCCGCCTGTCGTGCGCCGGCGCTGTCGCGGTAATAGAAATCGCCGACCTTGCCGGTCAGTTGCCCGAGTAGGTCGTTGAACGGCGCATCGAAGCCTTCCGGCTGGCGGGTATCGACCAGTACCAGATGGGTCAGGTTGGCCGGCTTGCGTTCGACGACGTAGCGTGCCGCCCAGTACGCGCCACTGCCGTGGCCGAGCAGCACCACGACCTTGGCCTGCTGTTGGCCGGCGAAGGCAACGCCGGCATCGATACGCGCGAACACCCGCTCGACATGGGCGGCGCGGGCCGCTTCGGCGTCAGTTGGTGGTGCCTCGCTCGATGGTGCCGGCGTGACAGGCTCCGGGGCCTTTTCAGCTGGGGCCTCGGCAGGTTTGCCGTCGCCGCTCGCGGGCGGCGCGGCGGGGCGCACGGGCAGATTGGCGCCCTGCGGATCCGGCAGGCTCAGGCTCAGGCTGTGCCAGCCGGCGTCGGGCAACCTGCGTCGTAGCGGGCCCACGGTTGGGGGGGCGTCGGCACTTTCTTCGTCCCCTGGAATCAGGATCACCGCACCCATGGGTGCGGTGTCGTTGGCCGGTCGCCAGAGGGCCAGAAAGGTCGTGCCGGCAGCGTTGAGCTGCTGCTGTTCGCTGGCGGCCAGCTGGCGTTCCAGGGCCGCGGCTTCGAGGTCGCTGCGTTCGGTCAGGGGTGCCCGCTGCGCGGGCTTGGCCTCATCCTTGTCGGCAGCCTCGGTGGGGGGCGGGCTCTGCGTGGCGTGCCCGACCAGGGGGCAGGCCAGCAAGGTCAGGTACAGAGCGTAGCGGGTTAGATGTGGAAGGCGCGTCATGGCAAAGCCCGAAAGGTGCTGGATAAGGCCAGCCTAATTCAGTTGTCGTGGATTTGTCAGATCCGGATGTAGCTTAATGCGGTGTCTGCCGCACAGGCTTGCCGTGCGGCCTCACCATCGTTCTCGGTGCCTGTGCATGATCCACCGCTGGTTGTTCCTCCTGATACTGAGCCTGCCCACGACACTGTGGGCGGACCAGCCGCCAGCGGCGCCGGCGGCCATCTTCGATGCCGCGCAGCAGCAGTGGCTGGCGGCCAACCCGGTGCTACGCGCCGGCGTGGTGCTGCAGCCGCCCTATGCCCAGCTCGACCGGCGCTTGCACCGCTTGACCGGTGCCAACGTGGAAATCGTCAATACCCTGGCCGCACTGATGGGCGTACAGGTGCGCTGGCGCACCTTCCAGACGCCGGAGGAGCTCGAGCAGGCGCTTCTGAACGATCAAATCGATCTGGCCGCAGGGCTCAGCCAGACCCCGGCCGGATTGCGCCGCTGGGTGTTTTCCGATCCCTTTCTGCGTGTCTCGCATCTGTTGGTCGGGGAGCGTGACGGCAGTGGCACGGTCGACCTCGAGCAACTTGACGAGCGCTTACCGGTCGCTTTGAAAGGCACCGATGCCGTGCTCGACTACCTGCGCAGCAGTTACCCGAAGCTCAAGCTGGAGGTCACCCTTTCACCGCGCCAGGCGCTGCAGCGAGTCGTCAATCAGCAGGCCAGCTATGCGGTACTCGATGAGGCGCAGTTGGGGCGCCTGTCCCGGGAGCCGGAGTTCCTGGGCCTGGCCATCGTCGGTGATATCGGTTTCCCGCAGCTGCTGCGCGTGGCCACGCGGCGCGACCTGCCAGAGTTGTCGACAATCATCGACGTCGCCCTGCGCAGCGTGTCGGCGCGCGATCTTGATGATCTGCACAACCGCTGGTTGCCGCCGAGCTACCTGGAACAGGAAAGCTCGGCAAGCTTCTGGCGCGGGATCAGCCTGCTGCTCGGCCTGTTGCTGATGTTCGCAGTGGTGCTGGCACTGTGGCTGCGGCGCCAGCGCGACACCCTCGAATTTCGCCTGCTTGCCGCGCGCCACGAAGTCGAGCTGCGCGAGATCGCCCGTGATGCCTTGCGGCTGTCGCAATTCTCCATCGACAACAGCACGGTCGGCATTCTCTGGGTCAACTGGGACAGCCACGTGCGCTACGCCAACCATGCCGCCGAGGCCATGCTGGGCTGCCACAGCGGCGGTCTGGTGGATCGGCCGCTGCGCGATTTCGAACCGGACATGAGCATGGATCGCTGGCTCAACCTGTGGCGCCTGGCACGCAAGGGCGACGAAGGGCCGCCGAGCTTCGAGACCGAGTGCCTGCGCGCCGATGGCAGCCGCTTGCCGGTCGACGTGTCGCTGAGCTTTCTGCAGTACCGCGATACCGAATACCTGGTGGTCTTCATCACCGATGTGACCGAGCGCCGTCGCGCCCTGGCCGCCTTGCAGGAAAGCGAGGCGCGGCTGCAGGGCATCGCCTCCAACGTGCCGGGCGTGGTGTTTCGCCTGGAGCGCGCGCGGCCGGGCGATCCGGCGCTGTTCGCGTTTATCGGCGAGGGCAGTGAAAGCCTGGTCGGTTATCGGGCATCGACACTGCTGGCGCCCGATCACGGCTTGCGCAGCCTGGTGCACCCGGACGACAAGGCCGATTACCACCGCGTGCAGGATCAGGCCTTCGACAGCGACAGCGACTGGCACTGGCAAGGCCGCATGCTCACCCAGTCCGGCGAGTCGCGCTGGGTTGATATCAAGGCCATGGCGCGTCGCCTGGCCGATGGCCGGGTGATCTGGGACGGCGTGGTCTGGGACATCAGCGACAACAAGCGCAACGAGCTGGCGCTGGCCGAATCCCAGGTGCGCTTGCGTGATCTGTCCGCGCACCTGGAAAGCGTGCGTGAAGAGGAAAAGGCCCGCATCGCCCGCGAGGTACACGACGAGTTGGGCCAGGTGCTCACGGTGCTCAAGCTGGAAACCTCGATGTGCGAGCTGGGCTTTGCCAACCTCGACCCCGGTCTGCGCGAGCGCCTGGACAACATGAAGAAGCTGATCGCCAACCTGTTCCAGCTGGTACGTGACGTGGCCACCGCCCTGCGACCGCCGATCCTGGATGCCGGCATCGCCTCGGCCATCGAATGGCAGGCCCGGCGTTTCGAGGCGCGCACGCAGATCCCCTGCCTGGTCGATGTGCCCGAACACCTGCCGCCGCTGAGCGACGCCAAGGCCACCGGGCTGTTCCGCATTCTTCAGGAGGCGCTGACCAACGTCATGCGCCACGCCGAAGCGCATACGGTGACGGTGCGTCTGGAGCTGCTGGGCGACAGCCTGCACCTGTCGATCAGCGATGACGGTCGCGGTTTCGATCCGGCCAGCGTGCGCGCCGATTCCTTCGGCCTGGTCGGCATGCGCGAACGGGTGCTGATGCTCGGCGGACAATTGAGCCTCGACAGCCGGCCCGGCGAAGGTACTCTGTTGCGCGTGCGGGTACCGCTGAGCGAGTGTGCGCCCGATGAATAGGAGGTTGAGCCCGTGATCCGAGTACTGGTGGCCGAAGACCACACCATCGTCCGCGAGGGCATCAAACAGTTGATCGGCATGGCCCGCGACCTTCAGGTGGTCGGCGAGGCGAGCAACGGCGAGCAGCTGCTGGAGACCCTGCGCAGCACGCCTTGCGAGGTGGTGCTGCTGGATATTTCCATGCCGGGCGTCAACGGTCTGGAGGCAATTCCGCGGATCCGCGCGCTGAGCCAGCCCCCAGCGATTCTGGTGCTGTCGATGCATGACGAAGCGCAGATGGCCGCCCGCGCTCTGAAGATCGGCGCTGCCGGGTACGCCACCAAGGACAGCGACCCGGCCCTGCTGCTCACCGCGATCCGCAAGGTCGCCGCTGGCGGGCGTTACATCGACCCCGATCTGGCCGACCGCATGGTCTTCGAAGTCGGCCTGACCGATTCGCGCCCGCCCCATGCGCTGCTGTCGGAGCGCGAGTTCTCGGTGTTCGAGCGCCTGGTGCAGGGCGAGGGCGTCAACGAGATCGCCGCCCACCTGGCGCTGAGCAGCAAGACCATCAGCACCCACAAGGCGCGGCTGATGCAGAAGCTCAACCTGCACTCGGTGGCGGATCTGGTGCGTTATGCGGTCGAGCACAAGCTGGTCTGAGAACCTGTTTAAAGTCTGCTGCGCGTCGGCACTGCCGCGTTAAAAACAGGCTCGGACTGCTCATTTACAGCTCGTAAACTCCGCGTCCTCGCCTGTTTTTGCCTTGCATTGCTCTAGCTCGCGAGACTTTGAACAGGCTCTGAGCGCGCTACTTATCCATCCGCGACAGCCTGCGCCGTGCGGCGCTGCATCATTTAGTGCTCGCCACGCTGGCGCTTATCCAATCGCGACATCGCTGTAGGGATTGCCCTACAAGCGCCTTTCCGCCTGCCTTATAGCAAAGTGTCAGCACGCCCGATTTCCAGGCTCCAACGCCGGTTCTAGTCTTGGCTCACGGTAGAACAACAGGCAGGTGCGGTGATGGGCGACACTTCTTCGAGCGACATCCTGGTCAGCTTTCGTGGCGTGCAAAAAAGCTACGACGGCGAGAACCTGATCGTCAAAGATCTCAACCTGGATATTCGCAAAGGCGAGTTCCTGACCCTGCTCGGGCCGTCCGGCTCCGGCAAGACCACCAGCCTGATGATGCTGGCCGGCTTCGAAACGCCCACCGCCGGTGAGATCACCCTGGCCGGCAAGCGCCTGAACAACGTGCCGCCGCACAAGCGCGATATCGGCATGGTGTTCCAGAACTACGCGCTGTTCCCGCACATGACGGTGGCCGAGAACTTGGCGTTCCCGCTGAGTGTGCGCGGCATGAGCAAGGCCGACGTCGGCGAGAAGGTCAAACGCTCGCTGTCCATGGTGCAGCTGGACGCCTTCGCCGGCCGTTATCCGGCGCAGCTCTCCGGCGGCCAGCAACAGCGCGTGGCCCTGGCCCGCGCCCTGGTGTTCGAGCCGCAGCTGGTGCTGATGGACGAGCCGCTGGGCGCGCTCGACAAGCAGCTGCGCGAACACATGCAGATGGAGATCAAGCACATCCACCAGCGTCTGGGCGTGACCGTGGTCTACGTGACCCACGACCAGAGCGAAGCGCTGACCATGTCCGATCGCGTCGCCGTGTTCCATCAGGGCGAGATCCAGCAGATCGCGCCGCCGCGCGAGCTCTACGAGTCGCCGCGCAACACCTTCGTGGCCCAGTTCATCGGTGAGAACAACCGCTTCGCCGGCGAACTGGTCGAGCGCACGGGCGACACCTGCACCGTGCAGCTGGGGCGCGGTGAAAAGGTCCAGGCCCTGGCCGTCAACGTCGGCCAGCCGGGCGACGCGGTGAGCCTGTCGATCCGCCCCGAGCGCATCCGCCTGAACAACGCGGCCGAGGGCTGCGACAACCGCTTCTCCGGGCGTGTCTCGGAATTCATCTACCTGGGCGACCACGTGCGCGTGCGCCTGGAGGTCTGTGGCAAGACCGATTTCTTCGTCAAGCACCCGATTGCCGAGCTCGATCCCGGGCTCGCGGTCGGTGATGTGATCCCGCTCGGCTGGCAGGTCGAGCACGTTCGCGCCCTCGATCCGCTGTCGGCGGAATGATCGGCGTTTTGCGCTTTACCACAGCACTTGGAGCCAACATAAAAATGTCGAAGCTATTTTCCCTTTCCGCGCTGACACTGGGCCTGGTTTGCGCTGCACAGGTTCAGGCTGCAGACCTCACCGTCATCAACTTCGGTGGCGCCAACAAGGATGCCCAGGTCAAGGCCTACTACCAGCCGTGGGAAGCGGCGGGTAACGGCAAGATCATCGCCGGCGAATACAACGGTGAAATGGCCAAGGTCAAAGCCATGGTCGACACCAACAGCGTGTCCTGGGATCTGGTCGAGGTGGAATCCCCTGAGTTGGCCCGTGGTTGCGACGAAGACCTTTTCGAAGAGATCGACTACGCCGTAGTCGGTGACAAGAAGGCCCTGGTGCCGGGCGCGGCGTCGATGTGTGGCGTCGGCTTCTTCGTGTGGTCGACCGTGATGGCCTACAACGCTGACAAGCTCAGCGCTGCGCCAACGAGTTGGGCAGATTTCTGGGACGTAAAGAAATTCCCGGGCAAGCGCGGCCTGCGCAAGGGCGCCAAATACACCCTCGAGTTCGCCCTGATGGCCGACGGCGTTGCGCCGAAAGACGTCTACAAGGTGCTGGCGAGCAAGGACGGCCAGGAGCGCGCGTTCAAGAAACTCGACGAGCTCAAGCCGTACATCCAGTGGTGGGAGGCCGGCGCCCAGCCGCCACAGTACCTCGCTTCCGGTGACGTGGTCATGAGCTCGGCCTACAACGGCCGCATCGCCGCCACCCAGAAAGAAGGCAGCAGCCTGAAGGTGGTATGGGACGGCGGCATCTATGACTTCGACGCCTGGGCCATCCCGAAAGGCGCCAAGAACAAGGATGAGGCCATGAAGTTCATCGCCTACACCCTGCAGCCGGAAAACCAGAAGACCTATTCGGAAAACATCGCCTACGGCCCGGTGAACCCGAAAGCCGTCGAGCTGCTGGACGCCAAGGTCGCCGCCGACCTGCCCACCGCACCGCAGAACATCGCCAACCAGGTGGCCATGGACGTGGCCTTCTGGGCCGACTTCGGCGAAGTGCTGGAGCAGCGTTTCAACTCTTGGGCCGCCAAGTAACGGCACGCAGCGGGGCAGGGTCTGAGTGCCTTGCCCCTTCGCTTCACGGAGCGCTGGCGTATCGGCGCTCCGGCTTCACCCCCGAATTCTCATTGGCTTCACCGGAGTTATCCCATGGCCCTAGCAGTGCCCAATGCCGAGGTCGCCGGCCCTACGCTCAAGCAGCGGCTGGCGCGCGCCGAGCGCATGAATCGCCTGAAATCCCAGGCGCTGATCCTGCCGTTGGTGCTGTTTCTCGTGTTTACCTTTCTGGTGCCGATCGTGGCGCTGCTCAACCGCAGCGTGGATAACCCGGACGTGGTCGGCTCGCTGCCGCGCACCGTCGAAGCCATCGACAGCTGGGACGGCCGCGGCCTGCCCGAAGAGCCGGTCTACAAGGCGCTGGCGTTGGACCTGGCCGCCGCCCGCGAACAACAGCAGCTAGGCGATCTGTCCAAGCGCCTGAACATGGAGCTGGCCGGCTACCGTAGCCTGCTGGCCAAGACCGGCCGCTCGCTGCCATTCGAAGCCGAGCCTGCTTCCTACAAGGATGCGCTGGAATCCTTCGACGAGCGCTGGGGCGACCCTGCCTACTGGCAGGTAATTCGCCGCAACAGCAGCTCGTGGACGTCCTACTACCTGCTCGCTGCGCTGGACCATCGCGTCGACGACTCCGGCGCCGTGGTCAAGACCACCCCGGACCAAGCCATTTATCTCGACATCTTCGCCCGCACCTTCTGGATGGGCGCGGTGATCACCGCCATCTGCCTGGCGCTGGCCTATCCGCTGGCGTATCTCTTGGCCAACCTGCCGACTCGCCAGGGCAACCTGCTGATGATCATGGTGCTGCTGCCGTTCTGGACCTCGATCCTGGTGCGCGTGGCGGCCTGGATCGTGCTGCTGCAGTCGGGCGGGCTGATCAACTCGGCGCTGATCAAGCTGGGGTTGATCGACCAGCCGCTGGAGCTGGTGTTCAACCGCGCCGGGGTGTACATCTCGATGGTGCATATCATGCTGCCGTTCATGATCCTGCCGATCTACAGCGTCATGAAGGGCATTTCGCCTACCTACATGCGCGCCGCGATTTCCCTGGGCTGCCACCCGTTCGCCAGCTTCTGGCGGGTGTACTTCCCGCAGACCCTGGCCGGTGTCGGCGCCGGTTGCCTGCTGGTGTTCATCCTGTCTATCGGCTACTACATCACGCCTGCGCTGCTCGGCAGCCCGAGCGACCAGATGGTCAGCTACTTCGTCGCCTTCTACACCAACACCACAATCAACTGGGGCATGGCCACCGCGCTGGGCGGCTTGCTGCTGGTCGCCACGCTGCTGCTCTACGTGGTGTACAGCTGGCTGGTGGGTGCGGGTCGCCTGCGTCTGGGCTAACGGATTACTGGAGATAAAGAAATGCTGAGCCCCTATATGTCTCCCGTCGAGCGCGCCTGGCACTACGGCCTGCGTCTGCTCTGCGGCCTGGTACTGCTGTTCCTGGTGTTGCCGATCCTGGTCATCGTGCCGCTGTCGTTCAACTCCGGCACCTTCCTGATCTACCCCATGCAAGGGTTCTCGATGCGCTGGTACGAGGACTTCTTCGGCTCGGCCGGGTGGATGCGTGCGCTGAAGAACAGCATGATCATCGCTCCGGCGGCGACCGTGCTGGCGATGATCCTCGGCACCCTGGCGGCCATCGGCCTGACCCGCTCGGAGTTTCGCGGCAAGGCGCTGGTGATGAGCCTGCTGATCTCGCCGATGGTGGTGCCGGTGGTGATCGTCGGTGTCGCCAGCTACCTGTTCTTCGCACCGCTGGGCCTGGCCAACGGCTACCTGTCGCTGATCGTGGTGCACGCGGTACTGGGTGTGCCCTTCGTGATCATCACCGTGTCGGCGACGCTGCAGGGCTTCAACTACAACCTGGTGCGCGCTGCCGCCAGCCTCGGCGCCTCGCCGATCACCGCGTTCCGCCGGGTGACCCTGCCGCTGATCGCACCGGGCGTAATCTCCGGCGCGCTGTTCGCCTTCGCCACCTCGTTCGATGAGGTGGTGGTCACCCTGTTCCTCGCCGGCCCCGAGCAGGTCACCCTGCCGCGGCAGATGTTCAGCGGCATCCGCGAGAACCTCAGCCCGACCATCGCCGCCGCGGCGACGCTGCTGATCGGCTTCTCGATCCTGCTGCTGCTGACCCTGGAGTGGCTGCGCGGGCGCAGCGAGAAGCTGCGCACCCAGGTCAACGAATAAGCGCTTTCACGGCCTAGCCGTAACCGCCGCAGCCCCTTGGGTTACGGCGGTTTTTTTATGCCGCCACTACCGGCCAGGCCGCCGGCTTGCTGCCCGCCTTTGTCATGCCTTTCGTCGTCTGCGAGTACACTCCCGGGTTTTCTGCCCGGTCCTGGAAAGCCCATGGATTTCAACGATCCCAGTTTTCGCGAGTTGCTCGACGCGCTGCACGACGGCGTCTACATCACCGACGCCGATGGCATCACCCTCAAGGTCAACGGTGCCTACGAACGGCTGACCGGCCTGCGCAGCGAGGATGTGGTCGGCCAGCACATGCAGGCGTTGGTGGAGCAGGGGGTGATCTCCCAGTCGGTGTCCCTGCGGGTGCTCAAGGAGGGCAGGGCGCTGTCGCTGATGCAGAGCGTCAGCCAGGGCAAGCGCCTGCTGGTCAGCGGTACGCCGATTCTCGATGCGGCCGGCCATGTGCGCTACGTGGTCAGCACGGTGCGCGACATGACCGAACTGCTGCGCATCAAGCACGAGCGTGACGAGTTGCAGCAGCTCAAGCAGTTGCGCAACAGCACCGCGAAGCTGCACGCCGGCCAGCGTGACGATTTGCTCGACGCCTCGCCGGTGGCCAAGCTGCCGGCTTCGGGGCGCCTGTTCGCCCAGGCCCGGCAGGTGGCCGCCAGCGACGTCAAGGTGCTGCTGCAAGGCGAAACCGGCGTTGGCAAGACGCTGATCGCCCAGTACATCCACAAGCGCAGCCCGCGCGCGGCCCAGCCGTTCCTGGCACTCAACTGCGGCGCGCTGCCGGAGAACCTGATCGAGGCCGAGCTGTTCGGCTACGTGGCGGGCGCCTTCACCGGCGCCGGCAGCAAGGGCAAGCGCGGGCTGCTCGAGCTGGCCCATCACGGCACGGTGTTTCTCGACGAGATCGGCGACCTGCCGCTGGCCCTGCAGGTCAAGCTGCTCAAGGTGATCGAGGAGAGCCGCTTCATTCCCGTGGGCGGCCTGGAGCTCAAGGAGGTGGACGTGCGCATCATCACCGCCACCCACCATGACCTGCGCCAGATGGTCGCCGACGGGCGCTTTCGTGCCGATCTCTATTACCGCCTCAACGTGGTGCCGATCCATATCCCGGCCCTTCGCGAGCGGCCCGACGAGATCCAGCCGCTGCTGGACTTCTATCTGGCCGAATTCAATGGCCGTTATGGCCGCGCGCTGACCTGGGAGCTGGAAGCCCTCGATGCGCTCACCGACTACGCCTGGCCCGGCAACATCCGCGAGCTGATCAACCTGGTCGAGCGCCTGGTGGTCACTTGCGTGGGCGAGGCCGTGGAACTGTTCGACCTGCCCGAGGAAATGCGCGCGCCTGCCGCGGAGGCAGGCAATGAAAACCTGCCATTGCGCAAGCAGGTCGAGCAGCTCGAAAGGCGGTTGATCCGCAAGGCGCTGGTGCAGCACAAGACCACCCGCGAGGCGGCCAAGGCCCTTGGCCTCAGCCAGGCGACCCTGGTACAGAAGATGAAGCGCTGGGAACAAGGTTGATTGGGAAATGGATCAAACAGCTGGCCCCTGATCCATTTGTTGATCGCCAGTCCATCTCGGTAACCTGTGACATATCGACGCAACCCTTCTACAGCGAGGGTTTCGCCAGGCTGGCACAGGAATCGCTATGACAGGCCCGAACCCGTCCGCAAGACAATGCATAAAAGGGCCTGATGATGATTACCTCCGCCTTCAAGATCGCCAACAAGCTGCTCACCGGCCAGGGTGCCGTCGAGCAGCTGGCGCACGAGCTGCCCCGCCTGAACATCAGCAATCCATTGATCGTCACCGACGCCATCCTGATCAAGTCGGGCACCGTCGATCACGTCCTTAAACAACTCGGCGCCTATGGCATCTTCGATGGCGTCGAGCCTGAGCCGGAAATCGCCATCGTCGAAGCCTGCGCCAAGGTCTATCGAGACGGCGGCCACGATGGCCTGATCGGCGTCGGCGGCGGCAGCGCCATCGACATCGCCAAGGCGGTGGCCGGCTATGTCGGTCATGACGGCGCCCTGGAGACGCTGTTCGGCGTCGACCAGATCAAGCGCAAGGGCCCGCCGCTGATCGCCATCCCCACCACCGCCGGCACGGGGTCGGAAGTGACCAACGTGTCGATCCTGTCGGACAAGCAGGCGCAGCTGAAAAAGGGCATCGTCAGCGACCATCTGCTGCCCGACGTGGCCCTGGTCAGCCCGGTGATGACCCTGACCTGCCCGCGTAGCGTGACCGCCGCCAGCGGCGTCGATGCCCTGGTGCATGCCGTGGAATCCTACCTGTCGGTGAATGCCTCGCCGATCACCGACGCCCTGGCCATCGGCGCCATCAAGCTGATCGCCAAAGCGCTGCCCAAGGCCTACGCCAACCCGGCTGATCTCAAGGCGCGCGAAGACATGGCCACCGCCAGCCTGATGGCCGGCATGGCCTTCGGCAACGCCGGGGTCGGCGCCGTGCATGCCCTGGCTTATCCATTGGGCGGGCGCTTCAACATCGCCCATGGGGTCAGCAACGCCTTGCTGCTGCCCTACGTGATGGCCTGGAACAAGCTGGCCTGCGTCGAGCGCATGGCCGAGATCGCCGCCGCCCTTGGCGTGCAGACCTTTGGTCTGAGCGACAAGGTAGCTGCCGACCTGGCCGTCGAAGCCATGGCCGAGCTGTCCGCCGGCGTCGACATTCCCAAGGGCATGCGCAGCTTCAACGTGCCCGAGGAGGCCATCCCGGCCATGGCCGAGGAGGCCAGCAAGATCGACCGGCTGATGCGCAACAACCCACGGCGCCTGACCGCCGGCGACATCGAGCAGATCTACCGCGCCGCTTACTGAATCCGTTTCACATCCCTGACTAACAGCCCCGGCCCGCCCGGGGCTCGCTGCTTACAACTCTAATAACATTGGGTGATTCACATGTCCGAACCGCATCAACAAGACCTGGGCGTCGAAGCCCCCTATTGGCCGATTGGGCCATTCAAGTTGCGTCTGCCTTTCATTCATTACCGCTTCGAAGTCTCCGACTACATGCAAGGCCTGCTCATGTGCGCGGTGGATCTGGCGGCGATCCCCTTGATGACCGAGTTCCTCGGCATGCCGTTCGAGGTGGCGCTGGCGGTGGTCATGCTCAACGGCCTGCTGTACCTGACTCACCATCTGTTCGGCGATCCGGTGGTGCCGGGCTGGATCACACCGGCGATCCCCCTGCTGATGGCCTACTGCAGCCAGTTCCCGGAGGGCCCTGAGCGGGTGCATGCGCTGATCGCCTTCCAGCTGATGCTGGGGATATTTTCCATTGGCCTGGGCATGACCGGCATGGCGCGCAAGGTGGTGTCGCTGGTGCCTTCTGCGCTCAAGGCCGGCATCATCATGGGCGCCGGTCTCAGTGCAGTGGTCACCGTATTCAAGGAGGGCGGGCGCTTTGACGCCTTTCCCTGGACCATCTCCATCGCGGTCGGCATCGCCTTCTATCTGGTGTTCTCCCTGCACTTCCAGCAACTCAAGAAGCGCAGCCGCTTCTGGTGGAATTTCGCCAAGCTGGGCATCTTCCCGATCATCCTGCTGGCCGTATTCGTTGCGCCGATCTTTGGCGAGGCGCCGTGGCCAACCATCGAGTGGGGCATCAGCAAGCCGGACTTCGTCACCCTGTGGCGCGAATACACCGTGTTCGGCCTCGGCATGCCGCCGTTGATGATGTTCGTCACCGCGCTGCCCACGGTGCTGGCCGCCTACCTGGTGGTGTTCGGCGACGTGCTCAGCAACAAGGCGATCCTCGAGGAAGGCGGCAAGGTGCGCACTGACGAGAAGATCGATTTCAACCCCAACCGCTCGCACCTGATCTTCGGTGGGCGCAACGCCTTCATGAGCGTATTCGGCCCCGACGTGGCCATGTGCGGGCCGCAGTGGGCGGCCATGCAGGTGGTGATCACCGAGCGCTTCAAGGGCGGCGCCCAGGCGATGAAGTCCATCTACGGCGGTGTCGGCTCGTTCCGCTGGGGCACCAACACCGGGCTGTTGCTGCTGCCGGTGGTCACCCTGCTGCAGCCGATTCTCGGCGTGGCGCTGGCGCTGACCCTGCTGATCCAGGGGTACGTCAGCGTGCGCCTGGGCATCATGGAAGCGCGTAGCCAGCGTGACCTGGGCATCGCCGGGGTGATCGGCGCGGTGCTGGCGATCAAGGGCGCCAGCTGGGCCTTCGCCATCGGCGTCGGCCTGTGCGCGCTGATCTACGGAGCGCAGATGTTCCGCGGCGAGAACGACCAGACCTTTACCAAGGATCTGCCTCCCGGCGAGTGATCCTTGGAGCGCTTGAGTCTGGGATAGCCCGGGTCGAGCGCATCGACACCCGGGACTGCCCTGGGTATCGCTGCGTGCAACTGCAGGCTACGCAGTGCCAGGCTGAGGCATTTGCGCGCGCCGCCGTCAGGCGGCGCTGCCATCCAGCGCATCTGCCGTTACAATGCGCGCCACCGTGACCCAGCACTCAGAGGTGCGCCATGCAACCCTTCGCCATCGCCCCGTCGATCCTTTCCGCCGACTTCGCCCGCCTGGGTGAGGAGGTGGACAACGTACTCGCCGCCGGGGCGGACATCGTGCATTTCGATGTCATGGACAATCATTACGTGCCCAACCTGACCATCGGCCCGATGGTCTGCTCAGCGCTGCGCAAGTACGGCATCACCGCGCCCATCGACGCGCACCTGATGGTCAAGCCGGTGGATCGCATCATTGGCGACTTCATCGAGGCCGGCGCTTCGTACATCACCTTCCACCCGGAAGCCAGTGAGCACGTCGACCGCTCCCTGCAACTGATCAAGGCCGGTGGCGCCAAGGCCGGCCTGGTGTTCAACCCGGCTACCCCGCTGGACGTGCTCAAGTACGTGATGGACAAGGTCGACATGATCCTCTTGATGAGCGTCAACCCCGGTTTCGGCGGGCAGAAGTTCATCCCTGGCACCCTCGACAAGCTGCGTGAAGCCCGTGCGCTGATCGACGCCAGCGGCCGCGAGATCCGCCTGGAGATCGACGGTGGCGTGAACGTGCAGAACATCCGCGAGATCGCCGCAGCGGGCGCCGACACCTTCGTTGCTGGCTCGGCGATCTTCAACCAGCCGGACTACAAAGCGGTGATCGACGCCATGCGTGCCGAACTGGCCGGGGTGCGTGGATGAAACCGCTGCGCGCGCTGTGCGCCGGTGAGCTGCCGCGCCTGGTGATGTTCGACCTGGACGGCACCCTGGTCGACTCGGTGCCGGACCTGGCCACCGCCGTCGACCGCATGTTGGTCGAGCTAGGCCGCGAGCCTGCCGGTGTCGAGCGCGTGCGCCACTGGGTCGGCAATGGCGCCCGTGTGCTGGTGCGTCGTGCCCTGGCCGGTGGCCTGGATCATTCGGCGGTGGGCGAGGCTGAAACCGAAGAGGCGCTGGCGCGCTTTCTCGATATCTATGCCGATTGCCACGAGCTGATTACCCTTTACCCGGGCGTGCACGAGCTGCTCGAAGCCCTGAGCACCGCTGCCGTCGAACTGGCGGTGGTGACCAACAAGCCGGAGCGTTTCGTCGCGCCGCTGCTGGAGCAGGTCGGCCTGGGCGGTTATTTCCGCTGGATCATCGGCGGTGATACCCTGCCGCAGCAGAAGCCCGACCCGGCTGCCCTGCTGCAGGTGATGCGCCTGGCCGGTGTCAGTCAGGAACAGTCGCTGTTCGTCGGTGATTCGCGCAGCGACGTGCTGGCCGCCCGTGCGGCCGGCGTACCCTGCGTGGCGGTCAGTTACGGCTACAACCACGGTCGTCCGGTGGCTGAAGAAGCGCCGCAGCTGGTGGTCGATAGCCTCGCCGAATTGCTCTAACGAATCCTTAGCTGTGCCATTCGGCTTTTGTGGGAGCGGATTTATCCGCGAAACCGGCGATAAAGATCGCGGATAAATCCGCTCCTACAAGCTATCGCTTTGCCCCGCTTGCAGCGCTTGGCGTGTAGCTGCTACTTTGGCCGCTCTCCTTATTCCCCCGCCTGTCGAGATCACACCGTGGTGGTTAGCTGCAAACTCTGGATGAAAGTCATCAAGGCCCTGGCCCGTTGGCGCTGGCGCGCCTGACATTCCCTGCCGCTGCGCGCGGCCCGTTTGCACCTGACCGATTTTTCACGCCACGAGGCTGATCATGATCCACGAAGAATTCCTGCGTTTGGCCGCCGAAGGCTACAACCGCGTTCCGCTCGCCTGCGAAACCATCGCCGACTTCGACACCCCGTTGTCGATCTACCTGAAGCTCGCCGATGCGCCCAACTCCTACCTGCTCGAATCGGTACAGGGCGGCGAGAAATGGGGCCGTTACTCGATCATCGGCCTGCCGGCGCGCACCGTGCTGCGAGTGCATGGCCACCAGGTGGTGATCACCACCGATGGCGTGGAAGTCGAGCGTCATGACTGTGCCGACCCGCTGGCCTTTGTCGAGGAGTTCAAGGCGCGCTACAAGGTGCCGACCATCGCCGGCCTGCCGCGCTTCAATGGCGGCCTGGTCGGCTACTTCGCCTACGACAGCGTGCGTTACGTCGAGCCCAAGCTGGCCGATGGGGTGAATCCCGATGCGCTGGGCACGCCGGATATCCTGCTCAACGTCTCCGATGCGGTGGTGGTGTTCGACAACCTGGCCGGCAAGATGCACGCCATTGTGCTGGCCGACCCGGCCGAGGCCGATGCCTTCGCCCGTGGCCAGCAGCAGTTGCAGGACATCCTGCACAAGCTGCGTCAGCCATTCACACCGCGCCTGGGGGTAGATCTGAACAAACCGGCGGGCGCGGAACCGGCGTTTCGCTCCAGCTTCAGCCGCGAGGATTACGAACGTTCGGTGGACGCCATCAAGGATTACATCCTGGCCGGCGACTGCATGCAGGTGGTGATTTCCCAGCGCATGTCGATCCCCTTCAAGGCCGCGCCCATCGACCTGTACCGCGCGCTGCGCTGCATCAACCCGACGCCGTATATGTACTTCTTCAACTTCGGCGACTTCCACGTGGTCGGCTCGTCGCCCGAGGTGCTGGTGCGCGTCGAAGACAACCTGGTCACCGTGCGGCCCATCGCCGGCACCCGCCCGCGCGGCGCCACCGAGGAGCAGGACCTGGCGCTGGAACACGACCTGCTGGCCGATGCCAAGGAAGTCGCCGAGCATCTGATGCTCATCGACCTGGGCCGCAACGACACCGGCCGCGTCTCGGAAATCGGCTCGGTGAAGCTGACCGAGAAGATGGTCATCGAGCGTTATTCCAACGTCATGCACATCGTCTCCAACGTCACCGGCGAGCTGAAGCAGGGCCTGACCTCGATGGACGCCCTGCGCGCTATCCTGCCGGCCGGCACCCTGTCTGGTGCACCGAAGATTCGCGCCATGGAAATCATCGACGAGCTGGAGCCGGTCAAGCGCGGCGTCTATGGCGGCGCAGTCGGTTACTACGCCTGGAACGGCAATATGGACACCGCCATCGCCATCCGCACCGCGGTGATCAAGGACGGCGAGCTGCACGTACAGGCTGGTGCCGGCATCGTCGCCGACTCGGTACCTGCGCTGGAGTGGGAAGAAACCCTCAACAAGCGCCGCGCCATGTTCAGGGCCGTGGCCTTGGCGGAGCAGGGCACGCTCTAAGCGACACCGATAGAAAGAAAGGGCAGCTCAGGCTGCCCTTTCTTTTGAGCGCCAGACGCGTGTTGTCTCCATCCTGTGGGAGCGGGCCATGCGCGCGAAATTGCGGGCATGGCCCGCTCCCACGGGTTTAGCCCGGGTGGAGCGTAGCGATACCCGGGGCTGATCTCAGCCTTCCAGCTTGGCCAACGCCGCCCCGGCCTCCAGATAAGCCCCGGCCTGTTCGCGGATGCGCAAGGTGCCGTTCCCCGGCGAGGTGACCTGGGTTTCCATCTTCATCGCCTCCATCACTGCGATCACCTCACCGGCTTTGACCTGAGCGCCGTCCTCGACCAGCCAGGCGTGCAGGTTGCCGGAGATCGGCGCGCTGACCAGGCCTTCTTCGGCAGCCGGTGCAGCGGCGCCAGTTGCTGCCTGAGCCACCTGGGCGCTGCCGCCCAGCGGCGCCAGACCTTGCAGCAGGGCGCTCGGCAGGCCCAGTTCGTGGCGCTTGCCGTCGATCTCGATAAAGGTACGCAGCACCGCCTCGCCGGCCACCGGCAAGGTACGCGGTGCCAGGGTGATCTGCTCGGCGAAGTCGGTTTCGATCCAGCGCGTGTGCACGGCGAAGCCCCCGCCGGTGAAGTCCTCGTGATCCATCACCGCGCGGTGGAAGGGCAGTACCGAGGCGATGCCCTCGATCTGGAACTCGACCAGGGCGCGGCGCGCACGGGCGATGGCCTGCTCGCGGGTGGCGCCGGTGACGATCAGCTTGGCCATCATCGAGTCGAAGGTGCCGGGCACGCTGGAGCCGCTTTCCACGCCGCTGTCCAGGCGCACGCCCGGGCCACTCGGTGCGCGGAATTCGCTGATCTTGCCCGGGGTGGGCAGAAAGCCCTTGCCGGCATCCTCGGCGTTGATGCGGAATTCGAAGCTATGGCCGCGCGGTGTCGGCGTCTCCCTGAACGACAGCGGCAGGCCATCGGCGACACGCAACTGTTCGATCACCAGGTCGACGCCAGCGGTTTCCTCGGTCACCGGATGCTCGACCTGCAGGCGGGTGTTCACCTCCAGGAACGACAGGGTACCGTCGGCGCTGAGCAGGTATTCCACAGTGCCGGCGCCGACATAGCCGGCCTTGGCGCAGATGTCGTGCGCGGACTGGTGAATGCGCTGGCGTTGCTCGTCGCTGATGAAGGGGGCCGGCGCTTCCTCCACCAGCTTCTGGTTGCGGCGTTGCAGCGAGCAGTCGCGGGTGCCGACCACCACCACGTTGCCGTGGCTATCGGCGATCACCTGGGCTTCGATATGGCGCGGGCGGTCGAGGAACTGCTCGACGAAGCACTCGCCGCGGCCGAAGGCGGCCTCGGCTTCACGCACCGCCGAGGCATACAGCTCGGCCACTTCGTCCATGCGCCACGCGACCTTCATGCCGCGCCCACCACCGCCGAACGCGGCCTTGATGGCGATCGGCAGGCCGTGCTGCTCGGCGAAGGCCAGCACTTCGGCGGCGCTCTGCACCGGGCCGGGGGTGCCGGCCACCAGGGGCGCGCCAACCTGCTGGGCGAGTTTGCGGGCCTCGACCTTGTCGCCGAGCACGTCGATGGTTTCCGGGTTCGGGCCAATCCAGATCAGCCCGGCGCCTTGTACGGCACGGGCGAAGTCGGCGCGCTCGGAGAGAAAACCGTAGCCGGGGTGCACGGCATCGGCGCCGGCACGCTTGGCGATGGCCAGCAGCTTTTCGATATTCAGGTAGGTGTCGGCCGGGCGCTCGCCGTCCAGCCCATAGGCTTCGTCGGCGTGGCGTACGTGCAGGGCATCGATATCGGCATTCGCATACACGGCCACGGAGGCCACACCGTGGTCGCGGCAGGCGCGGGCGATGCGCACGGCGATTTCACCGCGGTTGGCGATCAGGACTTTTTTCATGGTTGGTTCTTCGCATCGGCAGTGAGAAGGGAGGCGTCGGGCTCGAGCTCGACGAACGCCTCGATCGGGTTGAAGCGGATCTGCGCGTTGACGGGGATTTGCCCGGCCAGATCCAGATGGTGGCTGGCCACGGCGGCGATCACCGGGTAGCCGCCGGTCAGCGGATGGTCGGCGAGAAACAGCACCGGCTGGCCGCTGGCGGGCACCTGGATGGCGCCCAGTGAGGTGCCTTCGCTGGGCAGCTCATCATGGTTGCAACGCTCCAGGGGCACCTCGCCTTCGAGGCGAATGCCGACCCGGTTGGATTGCGGGGTGACGCGCCATAGCTGGCTGCTCAGGCGCTCGATGGCGGCCCGGGTGAACCAGTCGCTGCGCGGCCCCATGACCACATCCAGGGTGATCACATCCTTGGCAGTCGGCAGTTCAAAAGCCGGATCTTCCGCTATCGAAACGCTGGTGCCCGCGCTGATTTCATTGAAGCCCAGCCGGTCGCCGGCTTTGAGCGGCGGCGGGCCGACCTGGGCCAGGCTGTCGTAGGACAGGCTGCCCAGCACCGGCGCCACCTGAAAGCCGCCGCGAATCGCCAGGTAGCTGCGCAGCCCGGCCTGAGGGGCACCGAAGCTGACGCGGTCGCCGTCATCCAGTTCGATGGGTTGGTAATTACCGGGCTGCCATTGCAGGCCACTGGCGGTGGTCACGGTGACGGGCGTCTGCGCCCCGGTGACGGCGATAATCGTGCGGCTGTGGCAGACGAAGCTCAGGCCACCGAGCACCACTTCCAGGCAGGCGAGGGCCGAGTCGTTGCCCACCGCACGGTTGGCGGCGCGCAGGGCACCACGATCCAGCGCGCCGGACATCGACACGCCCTGGTCGGTATGGCCGGCGCGGCCCAGGTCCTGCAACACCGTTTGCAGGCCGGGGCTGAGAATTTCCAGGTGGGCACCGGCCGGCGGCTCGCTGGCCGTCGTTTGTTCATGGACTGGCAGGCCACCAGTCGGCAGCGGGCCGGCATCCTGGAAGCGCACCTTGTAGCCGGGGCGCAGCAGGGCAGGCTCGTCGCGGCCCAGGTTCCACATCTGCAACGGCGTGACGCCGATGATCTGCCAGCCACCGGGGCTGGCCTTGGGGTAGATGCCGCTGAAATTACCGGCCAGGGCCACGGCACCGGCAGGAATGCGCGTGCGCGGGGTCTGCCGGCGCGGCACCTGGAAGTCGGCGCCGCCGGTCAGGTAGCCGAAGCCGGGAGCGAAGCCGCAGAAGGCCACTTCGTAATCGGCGCCGGTGTGGCGGCGCACCACTTCTTCACGGCTTATGCCGAGCAGGCTGGCGACTTCGTCGAGGTCCTCGCCGTTGTAGTGCACGGGAATTTCCACGCGGCGGCTTTCACGGGCGCTGCGCTGGCTCAGGTCGCGGCGGGCGAGATCCTCGATCAACGCCTGGCGGTCGACGGCGCTGGGCCGATACTGGATCAGCAGGGTACGGGCCGCTGGGACGATTTCCTCGACCCCGGCGATAGGCTCGGCCTGCAGCGCAGCGAACAGCGCCAGGGTTTCGTCGAGATCCTGCAGCTCGACGAGCAGCGTATCGAGGTTGGCTGGGAGAAAACGCACGGGCTTGTCCTATACGTGGTACGTGCTGTCAGGCACGTCGGTGATAAACATATGGCCTGGCGAATGGGTGATCGCGAAGGGCACGCCGGAGGCCATGACTGCCGCCTGGGGCGTCACGCCGCAGGCCCAGAACACCGGCACTTCGCCGGGCTCGATGCGCACCGCGTCGCCGAAATCCGGCTTCTGCAGGTCTTTGATGCCCAGGCGCTGCGGCTCGCCGATATGCACCGGGGCGCCGTGCACAGAGGGGTAGCGGCCGGAAATACCGGCCGCCTCGGCGACGCGATCCGCCGGGATCGGCCGCATCGACACCACCATCTCGCCATGCAGGCGGCCCGCCGGGCGGCAGGCGCGGTTGCTGCGGTACATCGGCACGTTGCAGCCGTCGGTGATATGCCGCACGTCGATGCCGGCCTCCTGCAGGGCAGTCTCGAAGGTGAAGCTGCAGCCGATCAGAAAGGTCACCATGTCCCTGTGCTCCGCCCAGGCGGCGGTGGCGTCGCTGACTTCCTCGGCCAGCTTGCCATCACGCCAGATGCGGTACAGCGGCAGATCGGTGCGCAGGTCGGCACCCTCGGCCAGCACGGTGGTCGGGCTGCCGGCGTCGCTGACGTCGAGCACCGGGCAGGCCTTGGGGTTGCGCTGGGCGTAGAGCAGAAAGTCGTAGGCCCAGTCGCGGGGCAGGGCGATCAGGTTGGCCTGGGTCATGCCCGGGGCGATGCCGGCTGTGGGGGCGACGCGGCCGTTGCGGTACTCGGCGCGGGCCTGGCGGGCGGCGGTAATGGCGGCCTGTTGGGCGCGTTGGATGGCGTTCATCGGGAGGCTCCAGCGAAGGCTTGCAGGGATACGCCGGATTGCTCCAGCAACTGGCGCACTTCGCGGGCCATCTGGATGGCGCCGGGGCTGTCGCCGTGCACGCAGATCGAATCGGCTTCGACGCGAGTGATGCTGCCGTCGATCGCCTCGACCTCGCCGCTCTGCACCAGGCGCAGCATGCGTTGGGCCACCTGTTCAGCGTCGTGCAGCACGGCGCCCGGCTCACGACGTGACACCAGGGTGCCCTGGGTCGTATAGGCGCGATCGGCGAAGGCTTCGGCGGTGCAGGTCAGGCCTTCGCGGCGGGCCAGCTCGATCAGCGGCGAGCCGGCCAGGGCGACCAGTACCAGGCGCGCATCGACGGCGCGGATCGCCTTGATCACCGCCAGGGCCTGGCGCGTGTCGTGGGCGATGGTGTTGTACAGCGCGCCGTGGGGCTTCACGTAGCGCACCTCGGTGCCGGCGGCGGTGGCCAGGGCCTGCAGGGCGCCGATCTGGTAGATCACGTCGGCAGTCAGCTCGTCGCTGGACGGGTCCATATTGCGGCGGCCAAAGCCGACCAGATCCGGGTAGGCGACGTGGGCGCCGATTGTCACGCCCTTGGCTGCGGCGGCCTTGAGGGTGCGCAGGATGCCGGCCGGGTCACCGGCGTGGAAACCGCAGGCGACATTGGCGCTGGTGACGATATCGAGCATCGCGGCATCGTCGCCCATGGACCACTGGCCGAAGCTCTCACCCAGGTCGCTGTTGAGGTCGATGGTTGGCATGTCGGGTCTCCTAGAGTCAGGCGATGAAAGCGAAGATCGGGCCGATGGACTTGGCGGCCATGTACCAGGTCAGCACGCAGGTGAGGGCGCCGAGGGCCAGCAGCCAGCGTGGATAGTGGTAGCCCTCCATTAGGTCGGCGCGGCGCCAGCCCACGTAGATGAAGATGGTCAGGCCGATCGGCAGGATCAGGCCGTTGAAACCGCCGGCGAACAGCAGCAGGCCAGCGGGCGGGGTGCCGAGCATCAGGTAAACGCCCAGGGATATTGCGATGAACACCACGGTCGCCAGGTTGCGGCCGCGCTCGGTAATCGATTTGTTGAACACGGTGATGAACGACATCGAGGTGTAGGCCGCGCCGATCACGCTGGTGATGCCCGCTGCCCAGAGAATCAGGCCGAAGGCGCGCAGGCCGAGTTCACCGGCCGCTGCCTGGAACGCCTGGCCGGCAGGGTTGGCGCCCTGGCCCGAGGTGTCGATCACCACGCCGCTGGCGACCACGCCAAGAATGGCCAGGAATAGGATATAGCGCATTACCCCGGTGACCATGATGCCGCTCAGCGCCGCCTTGGAAACCTCGTCGATGTTCTCGACGCCGACCGTGCCGCGGTCCAGCAGGCGATGAGCGCCGGCGTAGGTGATGTAGCCGCCGACGGTGCCGCCGACGATGGTGGTGATGGTCGCGAAGTTGATCTCGTCCGGCCATACGGTCTGGCGCAGCGCTTCGCCCAGTGGTGGGTTGGAGGCGAAGGTCACGAACAGCGTGAGGCCGATCATCATCAGGCCCAGGACCACCATGATGCGGTCCACCGCGATACCGGCGCGGTGCGACATGAAGATGCCGATGGCCACCAGGGCGCTGAGTGCGCCGCCCCATTTGGTGTCCAGCCCCATCAGCGCATTCAGGCCCAGGCCGGAGCCGGCGATGTTGCCGACGTTGAATACCAGCCCGCCAAAGATCACCAGCACTGCTAGCAGATAACCGCTGCCGGGAATTGCCGCGTTGGCGATGTCCGAGGCACGCATGCGGGTCAGGGTAACGATGCGCCAGACGTTCAACTGCACCACGAAGTCGATCAGGATCGACGCCAGGATGCCGAACGCGAAAGCCGCGCCCATGGTGGCCGTGAAGGTGGCGGTCTGGGTGATGAAACCAGGGCCGATGGCCGAGGTGGCCATCAGGAAGATGGCCGCGATCAGCGATGAGCGGCGTGAGCGGGCGAAATCGCCGGTGGTCTGGGCCTGCATGGAGCACTCCTGGGACAGGGTAACGGGTGCAGGTGTAAGGCAATCAACATGCCACGTGACGAGAAATTAGTGCGATCTGTTGATTCTATGCGGGTTTATTGTTCAACAATCAATTTTTAATTGATGATGTATCTGCACCGTTTTGTTACTTCGATACCCATTGATGACTCACCATGGTGCGCACGGTGACAATCCAAACCCTTGCCTGCAACGCGCCACTCGGTAACCATCGGCGCATTCGGCTAGGCGCAAAAGAGCCCCGGCCATGTTCTGGTGATTCGCTAATGAACAACCCTGTGTCTGATAACCCACGAACGCTTGGCGAGACGGTGACCGCGGAAATTCGCCGCAAGCTGGTCGACGGCGAGCTGGTGCCGGGTCAGCGGCTGTCCGAAGCGGCGCTGAGTGAAAGCCTGGATATCTCGCGTAATACCCTGCGCGAAGCCTTTCGCGTGCTGACTCAGGAGGGCCTGCTCAAGCACGAACCCAACCGTGGCGTGTTCGTGTCAGTGCCGGACATGGCCTCGATCATCGAGATCTACCGGGCGCGGCGTTTCGTCGAATGCCAGGCGCTCGCCCAGGCGTACCCCAAGCACCCGGCGGTCAAGCGCATGCGCGAGGCGGTGAAGGCGGCGCAGCACAGCGCTGGGGTAGCCGACTGGGGCGCGGTGGGTACGGCCAACATGGCCTTTCACGCGGGCATCGTCGAATTGGCCGACAGTCAGCGGCTGAATACCTTCTACGGGCACCTGTCCGCGGAGCTGCGCCTGGTATTCGGGCTGCTCAATGACGCGGAATTCCTGCACGCACCCTACATCGACATGAACGCGGCGATTCTCGAACACCTGGAAGCCGGCCGCCCGCAGGACGCCGCCAAGGCGCTGGATGCCTACCTGGTGCAATCGGAACGCACCATTCTGGCGGCTTACGCGCGGCGCGGTTCCTGAGCCTGCTCCAGGTGATAGCCGCCTTGCGCTTCGGCGCATAGGCTGGCCTCGCCATTGGCGGCACTGGCGCAGCTGTCGATATAGGCGGCCAAGTGGTGCAGTTCGATGAACTTGGGCGCCTTGGCGCTGCTGTCCAGGGTGGTGATGGGCAGGTTCAGGCGGCCGCAGGCGATGGCACGGATGAAATTGTCCGGGCTCAGGTGACGGAAATACACCGTGCGCACGCGGTCGATGGGCACCAGCACGTCGCCGTGGGTGCGGAACAGGAGCTCCAGCGTCTGGAGCGGCAGGTGCGGCTCAGGCTGAGTGTTCATGATTGGGCTCGGTAGCGGGGTCAGGTCTCGTGGTCTGGGTTGATTCGGCGCGTGGTCATTCTTCGGTGAAGCGCGACGATTTGAGGATGCCGCCCACCAGGTGGATCTTGATGACGTTGTCCTGGTGGATATGGATGGGCGGATGGTTCTGGTTGACGCTGTCGAAGCGATACATGCCGTCGCGCAGGTAGATGTACTCCTTGATCATCGCCTGGCCGTCAAGGGTGCGAACCATCACCTCGTCACCGGCGTGAAAGGCTTTATTCGGCTCGATTAGCACGTATTCGCCGTTCTTGATCCGCGGGTGCATGCTGTCGCCATTCACCCGCAGGCCGTAGGCATTGGGGTCGTCACTGTGAATGCGCAGGTAGCCGTCGCCATGGCCGACCGGAAAGTCGATCTCCTCGAAATAACCATGGGTGCCCAATTGCGCATGCCCGACCACCGGCACCGCGCCGCCACGGGCATGGCCGACGCTCAGGGTATCGGCGGGCGGTGCCTCGGACAGCTCGTCGGTGCCGGCCAGCTCGGCAAGGCTGACGCCCAGTGCCGGCGCTAGCACCAGCAGGTCGGACAGACCCGGTTCGCGCAGATCGCTTTCGTAATTGCCGATACGTGACTGTGACGACCAGCCGCAGGCCTCGGCCAGCTGCTGCTGGCTGAGGCCCTTGCTCTTGCGCAGGTGTTTGATGCGTTGTCCCAGGGTTTCCATCATGCCTCTCCGCTAATCACGTTGTGAAATATTTATAGCGCAGTTTCTGGCTTGAATAAAACACGATACGTGATTATTTTTAAGATGACGACAATCGGTAAGGTGCCGGGCGCGACCTGAGGTTTAACCTTCGCTTGCCCGGACAGATTGACATCTAGGCCATTTGAGATGGCAGGAGGCAGACCATGATTCCCTATATAGACGAGGCGCTGCAGCGTTGGGCCGAAGCGCAGGCAAGCGAAGCGGATTGCACATCGAACATGGGCAACAGCGTGATCGCTTCGCTGATGGCATCACAAGGTGTGCTGAATCGTGCTGCCCGTGGTAGCCGCGTGCTGGTCAACAGAGTCACCGAAATCGGCTGGATACTCAGCAAGCACCTTTCCCCCGAGCAGCGGCAGGTGGTCATCGAGCAGTATTGCAGCAACCTGCCTCAGCGTGAGAAATGGGTAGCCTGCGGGTGTAGTCGGGCGCAGTTCTATCGACGACTGGGCCAGGCCCACAGGGCCATCGAGTCGCAACTCCTGAAGCGCGCCGTCTGAGCGCGCTTTTCATTTCTGCCGGCAGCGGTTCTCGCGGTTCGGCCTGTTTCCCTTGTTGAAAACTGCACCCTTGTGCCAGGCACAGGGCGCCTTTGCATGCGTCTGTTTGCAGGGGGCTGCCAGCCTGAGTTTGTTGTATGTCCGCTGATTTTCCATTGCGTTGGCGCTGATTCGCCCAGTGCCCTTGAGACCCCGAGAATCGGCGGTTATACATGAATCACCGTCACAGAGGTGGGCAAGCAGTCAGCCAGCCTCCTGACTATCCATTGCTACCCACTGCGCCTCACGGCGCGTTGCAACACACCGACCTTCCTTTAACAGAGCCCCGCCCGTGCGGGGCTCTGTCGTTAAGGGGGCGGCATAACCTCAATGTCGTCGGGGCCGTCGGCCTCGGGGAGTACGATAACAATGACTGAATTCAGCAGCGCCGTGCTGTTCGGCGTGCTAGGTGAGCACCTTGCAGCCCTGATCGCTTCCATCAATGGCGAGGCTGCCGTCGGCGCCTTGTGTGGGGCGCTGGTGTACTTCACCACTACGCAAAACCTGCCCATGTGGAACCGGTTGGCGTTCTTTTTGACGTCAACCGTGATGGGGTATCTCTGTGCCCCGGCGATCACCGACTTCGAGCTGCACGGCATCCACCCCTTCGCCTATCCGGGGCCTGCCGGTTTCGCCGGCGCCGGTTTGGTGGTGACGCTGATGCTGGCAGCGATTCGCCGGCGCACAGATGCTCTGCGCGACAAACCGCCGGGTAACCGAGACGCCTGACTCGGCCGCCGGGCTGCAACCGGCAACAACCGCTACCTGAACCCGTACGGCGGCGCATTCCGTGCCGTCGTACTCACCCTGGCCCGCCATCGTGCGGGCTTTTTCATGTCTGGAGGAAACACCATGGCTATCAAGACCTTTGACCAAATGGCCGCTGCCGGCGAATTCCCGCTGATCGGTTTCAACGCCGCGGGCCTGGGCAACAACCCCTATGTCGACGCCATCGCCACCGCGCGATTGGACACCCACTACGTGACCGTGGCGCCCCGCGGCCATCAACCGGACTACATCAAGGCCTATGCCGGTGGCCTGGACGGCAAGCCCTTTGCGGTGCGCTTGCCATTCGCCGGCGAGCGCATCGCCATTCTCGATGGCGCCGGCGGCTTCACCTTGCGCCAGAGCTATGTAGAGGAGATCCGCCGCGCGATCCGCCACATCCACAGCTGGGGCGGCTTTTCGCTGCTCGACATGCACAACTACTGCCGCTGGTACGTGCGCGCCAATGGACCGGTCAGCGGGCGTGTCGTGCAGGCCTGGAACGGCGGCTTCGCGTTGTGGACGGCCATCGGCGCGCCTGATTGCCCGGTCAACTATCCATTGTTGGCGCGCATCTGGGCGGCTATCGCTCGCGAGTTGCGCGACGAGCCCGGGGTATTCGGCTACGGCCTGATGAACGAGCCGCACAACCTGGGCAGCGTGCCTGACGGTGGCGTCAACGTCGAAACCCTGTGGAGCAACAACGTGCAGCAGCTGATCACCGCCGTGCGCGAAGTCGACCCACGGCACTTCATTACCGTGGCCGGCAATGCGTTCGCCTCGGCACTGGATTGGCCGCGGCGCTCCGACGTGCTCAAGAACCTCCAGGATCCTGGAGGCCGGCTGCTCTACGAGGCCCACCAGTATCCCGACAAGAACGGCCAGGGGGGCGGCAAGTGGAATCAGGCCGCTGACTCGATCACCTACCGGGATCGGGTGGCCGACTGGTATCCCTATATCGACTGGCTCAAGGCCAACGGCAAGCGGGGCATCGCCGGCGAGTTCGGTGGCCCGGATCACGTGCCGGGCATGCGTACCTATTTCACCGAGCTGCACAAGTACTTCGATGCCAACCACATCCTGCGTTTCCAGTGGCTGGCTGGCCCCGGCGATGACGACGACAACCCGAACGGCATGGACCGCAACGACGGCACGCTCAAGCCCAACACGCGATCGCTGATGGCGCGCATCGGCAACACCACCACCGCCTACGGGCCCCGCTGAGCCACCCCAATGACCCGCTTCGGCGGGTCATTCCTTTCATGACACTGGAGAATTCCCATGGCCCGACTTACTGCCACCCAGGCGGGTGGCCACAACGTACTCGCCTTTCTCGACATGCTTGCCTGGAGCGAAGGCACCTCGACCGTCGCCGAGAGCGACGACGGCTACAACGTACTGGTGGGCGGCAGCCTGTTCGACGATTACAGCGCGCATCCGCGTCGCTTGATCGAGCTGCCGCGCTACGACATTCAGTCCACGGCGGCAGGTCGCTACCAGTTCCTGGCCGGCACCTGGGACGCCATCGTCGAACTCTACAAGTTTCGCGGCCGCTTCACGCCAGAGGCCCAGGATCTGGCCGCGGTGAAGTTGCTCGAAGAGTGCGGTGCACTCGCGTCCATTCAGGCCGGCCGGGTGGCCGAAGCGATCAACGCGGCTGCGCCCATCTGGGCCAGCCTGCCGGGCGCCGGCTACGGCCAACGCGAGCACGACCTAGGCGCGCTGCTGCGTATCTATCGCCAGGAGCTGGCCAGTCAGGCCCGCGCCGAGGATGACCTGCTCGCCATGTTCATCGCCTGCGGCGGGCAGGTGGCGGCATGAGCCTGCTGGCATTGATTCCCGCCCGCTACCGCTGGCTGGTCACGGGTGGGTTGATTGTGGCGCTGTTGCTGGGCGCCGTCAGCCTGGGTTGGGTCGTGCAGGGTTGGCGCCTGGGTGAGGCGCTGGCCGCACGCGACCAGGCCCATGCCGACACCCTGGCTCGCCTGCACGACACCGCCGCCCGTGACATGCGGCGCGCCCACGACCGACGCGTGACCCTCGAGCAGCAGCTGCATGCGTCTTCCCAGACCCAACACAGGAGGCTTACCGATGCCGAAGAGAAAACTGCGCGCCTGCGTGATCGCCTTGCCACTGCTGAGCTACGGCTGTCAGTCCTTACCGCCGAACCCGCAGATGCCGACACCGATCAGCACGCCCAACTGCCCCTCGCCGCCCATGCCGGACGCCTGGTGGATGGAGCCCGAAGAACCGACATTGACCGAGCAGTTGCTCAACGAATTGTCGACATTACCCAACGCGGCGACCGCGCCATCATCGCCCTAGGCATGTGCCAGGAGTATGTGCAGACGATCAGCGAAGCGCCTTAGACGCTCGTTGATAGCCTCGTGGTGCCAGAGAGTCAGCCGCTCTATGGCTATTCACGTTGCCAGCCCATGACCCGTTCCGGGTGTCCGCTGTGCGGATCGCTCTGCTCGGCTACGACGGCAAAGCCGCAGGCCTGATAGAAGGCGCACGCCTGGGTGTTGGCGCTGTACACACTGAGCTCCAGCACGTTGCGCCGGCGCTTCGCTTGGTCGAGCAGGCGTTTGCCGCGCCCTTGCCCCTGGGCGCTTGGGGCGATGAACAGGGCGGCCAGGCGCTGTTCGTGCAATGACGCGAAACCCAGGATCTGGCCGTCTTCTTCGAGCACCAGTGTCTCGGCCTGGGGCAGGTAGATATCGCGCATGGCGCCCAGCCGATCGCGCCAGAACGACTCGGCGATAAAGGCATGGGCCTGGATCGACGCGGCGAGCCAGATGTCGAGCACGGCGTTGGCGTCGTTGGCATGATAGGGGCGAATCATGATGAATTCCTTTCGTGGAGGATGTCGATCCATGGCGGTACGGTTACATGTATTCGGGGCGTCCGGCGCTGGCACGACCACCCTGGCGGCAGCGCTGGCCGAACGGGCCGGCTGGTTGCACCTGGACACCGACAACTTCTACTGGCTGCCCAGCGAGCCACCTTATCGTTTCAAGCGCGAACCGCAACAGCGTGTGGAGCAGATCCGCGCGTGCGCGGCGCAGTCGAGCGACTGGGTACTCAGCGGTTCGCTGTGCAGTTGGGGCGAGGCGCTGGTATCGCAGTTCACCCACGCCGTGTTCCTGCAACTGGAGGACACCAAGCGCATGCAACGGCTGCGTGCCCGCGAGCAGCAGCGCTACGGCAAGAGGGTGCAGCCGGGTGGTGACATGCACGCGCAGCACCAGGCCTTTCTGGAGTGGGCCGCCGGCTATCAGCACGGCAATCTGCAGACCCGCAGCCTGCGCATGCACGAGGCGTGGATCGAGCAGCAACTGCGTTGTCCGCTACTGCGTCTGGACAGTACCCACGCGTCGCCCGAGCAGCTGGCCGAGCAAGTGCTCGCCTGGCTGGCTCCGCAGATGTAGCTCGCCACGCCGGTGGCTCCGCGGCCCCCAGCCACCGATCTTTCCTGCCCGCAAGAGGCGTTATGCCAGTTGCACGCCAAGGCTCTGCTGGGCTACTGTGCCCGGAGATAAACGCGAGACCTCCTTCGTGAACGCAAGCAGCACCCTTCTGATGCGCCTCATCAAAGCCCACGCCCGCTGGCGTTGGCGCGCCTGATCTTTTCTATCCGGCCACGCCGGACGATTCTCTCTGCCTTGCTCGATCCCTGAACATACATTCTCCCAGCATGAAAAAAACTGCGGGTACGAATAGGGGGATCGAAACCAGGGCGATTGGCTGAAGAGCAGTAAATCAAAGGGTTAAATCTAAAATGCTGCTGATGATCGACAACTACGATTCCTTTACCTACAACGTGGTGCAGTACCTGGGCGAGCTGGGTGCCGATGTCCACGTCATCCGTAATGACGAACTGACCATTGCCGAGATCGAGGCGCTCAAGCCCGAGCGCATCGTCGTATCGCCAGGCCCATGCACGCCGACCGAAGCCGGCGTGTCCATCGAGGCCATCCTGCATTTCGCCGGCAAGCTGCCGATCCTCGGCGTCTGCCTGGGTCACCAGAGCATCGGCCAGGCCTATGGCGGCGACGTGGTGCGCGCCCGCCAGGTGATGCACGGCAAGACCAGTCCGGTTTTTCACGAGAGCAAGGGAGTGTTCGCCGGCCTGGCGATGCCGGTGACCGTGACCCGCTACCACTCGCTGGTGGTCAAGGGCGAGACCCTGCCGGATTGCCTCGAGGTGACCGCCTGGACGCAGCACGAAGACGGCACCGTCGACGAGATCATGGGCCTGCGCCACAAGACCCTGAACGTCGAGGGCGTGCAGTTCCACCCCGAGTCGATCCTTACCGAGCAGGGCCACGAACTGTTCGCCAACTTCCTCAAGCAGACCGGAGGCGTGCGCGCATGAACATCAAGGAAGCCCTCAACCGCATCGTCGCCCAGCTCGACCTGAGCACCGAGGAAATGCGCGATGTGATGCGCGAGATCATGACCGGCCAGTGCACCGACGCGCAGATCGGCGCGTTTCTGATGGGCATGCGCATGAAGAGCGAGACCATCGACGAGATCGTCGGCGCCGCCAGCGTGATGCGTGAACTGGCCTCACCGGTGGAGATCGCCGCCGAGCGCCTGGTCGACACTTGCGGCACCGGTGGCGACGGCATGAACATCTTCAACGTTTCCACCGCCGCGGCCTTCGTCGTCGCCGCTGCCGGCGGCAAGGTGGCCAAGCATGGCAACCGCGCGGTGTCCGGCAAGAGCGGCAGTGCCGATCTGCTCGAGGCTGCCGGTGTGTACCTGGGGCTCACCCCGGTGCAGGTGGCGCGCTGCGTCGAGACCGTCGGCGTGGGCTTCATGTTTGCGCCGTCCCACCATGGCGCCATGAAGCATGCCATCGGCCCGCGCCGCGAGCTGGGGCTGCGCACGCTGTTCAACATGCTTGGCCCGATGACCAATCCGGCCGGCGCCAAGCACCAGGTGGTGGGCGTGTTCAGTCAGGCGCTGTGCCGTCCAATGGCCGAAGTGCTGCAACGCCTGGGCAGCGAGCACGTACTGGTGGTACATGCTCAGGATGGACTCGACGAGATCAGCCTGGCGGCGCCGACCTTCGTGGCTGAACTGAAGAACGGCGTGGTCAGTGAGTACCGCATTCAGCCAGAAGACTTCGATATCAAGAGCCAGAGCCTGATCGGTCTGACCGTCGACGGCGCCGGGCAATCGCTGGAGCTGATCCGCGATGCCCTGGGCCGCCGCAGGACCGACGCCGGCCAGAAAGCCGCCGACATCATCGTGCTCAATGCCGGCGCGGCGCTTTATGCTGCTGACCATGCCGACAACCTGCAGGGTGGCATGAGCCTGGCCCACGACGCGCTGCATACCGGCCTGGCCCGGGAAAAGATGGAAGAGCTGGTGTCCTTTACCGCGGTATTCAAACAGGAGAATGAAGGGTGAGCATTCCCACCGTTCTGGAAAAGATCCTCGCCCGCAAGGCTGAAGAAGTAGCCGCCCGCCGTGCCGTGGTCAGCCTCGCCGAGGTGGAGCGCGAAGCGCGGGCTGCCGACGCTCCGCGGGGTTTCGCCAATGCGCTGATCGAGCAAGCCAAGAGCAAGCAGCCTGCGGTGATCGCCGAGATCAAGAAGGCGTCGCCGAGCAAGGGCGTGATTCGGGAGAACTTCGTGCCGGCGGAAATCGCCCAGAGCTATCAGGACGGCGGGGCGACCTGCCTGTCGGTGCTTACTGATATCGACTTCTTCCAGGGTGCCGATCGTTATCTGCGCGAAGCACGCAGCGCGTGTTCGCTGCCGGTGATCCGCAAGGATTTCATGATCGATCCCTACCAGATCGTCGAATCGCGGGCATTGGGTGCCGACTGCGTGCTGCTGATCGTCTCGGCGCTGGCCGATGCGCAGATGGCCGAGCTGGCCGCCACCGCCAAGGCATTCAATCTCGATGTGCTGGTGGAGGTGCACGACGGCGACGAACTCGAGCGTGCACTCAATGTCCTCGATACGCCGCTGGTAGGGGTCAACAACCGCAACCTGCATACCTTCGAGGTCAGCCTGGAAACCACCCTCGACCTTCTGCCGCGCATCCCGCGAGACCGCCTGGTAGTCACCGAGAGCGGTATCCTCAATCGCGCCGATGTCGAGCTGATGGAAATCAGCGAGGTGCATACTTTCCTGGTCGGCGAAGCCTTTATGCGTGCCGACAATCCGGGTGTTGAACTTGGGCGGTTGTTCTTTCCCGAGCGCAAGCGGTTTGTCAGCAGCCCCGATGTGGACTGACTGATATGAAAAACGGCGCCCTTGAGGCGCCGTTTTTCATTCGCCAGGAGTTTTACAGCGACAGGCGCATCGACAGATCCACGGCCTTGACGTCTTTGGTCAGCGTGCCGATGGAAATGTAGTCCACGCCCGTCTCGGCAATGCTGCGCAAGGTGCTTTCGTTCACGCCGCCCGATGCTTCGAGCTTGGCGCGGCCGGCATTGATGGTCACCGCGCGGCGCATGTCATCCAGCGACAGTTCGTCGAGCATGACGATATCGGCGCCTGCAGCCAGGGCCTGCTCCAGTTCGTCCAGGCTTTCCACTTCAACCTCCACCGGTTTGCCCGGTGCGATGGTGCGCGCCGCCGCCACCGCGGCCGCGATCCCGCCGCAGGCAGCAATATGGTTTTCCTTGATAAGGAAGGCATCGAACAGACCGATGCGGTGATTGTGGCAGCCGCCCTGGGTCACCGCGTACTTCTGCGCCAGGCGCAGGCCGGGCAGGGTCTTGCGGGTGTCGAGCAGTTTCACCGCGGTACCCTGCACCAGTTCCGCGTAGTGCTGGCAGCGGGTGGCAACGGCCGACAGCGTCTGCAGGAAATTCAGTGCGCTGCGTTCGCCGCTCAGCAACGCCCGCGCCGGGCCTTCCAGGTGGAACAGCGCCTGGTTCGGCACTGCCCGCTGGCCGTCCTGTACCTGCCAGTGCACGGCGACCCGGGCGTCGAGCTGACGGAACACTTCGTCGACCCAGGCGGTACCGCAGATAACGGCGTGCTCGCGGGTGATCACCGTCGCACTGGCCAGGCGTGACTCGGGAATCAGCTGGGCGGTGATGTCGCCGCTGCCGATGTCTTCACGCAGGCTGCGACGGACATTGGCCTCGATTTCGGCGCGAAGCTGGCTAAGCTGTAGGTTCGGCATGCGGCCTCCGATTGGCTGAGGCGGCGATTATAAGGGCAGTGACCGCTCCTGTTACGTCCGTCGGGTAAAAATGAACCCTGGAGGTAACGCTTGGTCACATGTGCAGTCGAGTAGCAGCCCGTCCGAGGGGCTGTGATGCATTTCATATCTGCAGGAAATTGCTTTGGCATCTCCAGCAGCAATCCGATATGTTTTAATACGGAAGTATTGACGTCATACCCTTGACGTTGAAACGGTGTCCACATTCCTGTTTCAGTTTGCTTCGCCAGCGCTCTGCGCAGGAGACCTTGATGAAGAACGATGCCAACGTGGTGCATCTGAACAAGATGGTATCTGAAGCGGCCAACCCGGCAGCTGCCAGATTGCCGGCATCGCTCATTGAGGTTCGTGACCGCGCCGCAGCCCAGCTCAAGCAGGCTCTGCAGGCCCTGTTCGACAACGCCGACGACACCCTGTTCGACATGGCCGATCGCGCTACCAGCAACGCCGAGCAGAATGCCTTCTTCGAAGCCATGCGCGACCTGCGCCTCAAGCGCAAGGGTATCGAGCGTGGCTTCCTGCAGCGCGTCTTCGAATCCTTCTCCAGCCTCAATCAGCATGTCGTCGGCAAGGCGCCTAGCCTGGATGCGGTGTCCTTCGACAGCCTCTCGCTGGTGCAGAACGACGAACTGGAAGAAACCGTCGCGCTCGATTCCATGATCGCCAAGGTGCTGAGCCGCGACCATGTGGCGCTCACCCATCTGACCACGCGCCTGAATGCCGTGGTCAGCAAGAAGCTCGACGACAAGTCCAATCCACTTGGTCCGGTATCGCTCAGTGAGTTGTTCCTCGAGTCTTGCAGCGGGCTGGGTGTGGAGATCAAGGTCAAGCTGATCATCCTCAAACTGTTCGAAAAGTACGTTCTCAGCGGCCTCGAACAGCTGTACGGCGATGCCAATGGCATTCTGGTCGAAGCTGGCGTGCTGCCTGAACTCAAGACCGCGCCGCCGCGCCGTAGCCCCACCCAGGCACGCCCTGAGCTCGCCGAGCCGGTCGACGGCTTCGAACGTTCCGCGGGATTCGCCGATGACGACGTGCGCGAGATGTTTGGCGCGCTGCAGGAATTGCTGTCGCAGACACGCGAAGGCATTGCGCCACGTCGGCAGGCGCCGGCCAATGCCATGCCGATTTCCACCAATGACTTGATGCGTCTGCTTTCCCACCTGCAGCAGCGCGCACCGATCCAGGCGCCGATGGATGTCGACCTGCGCGCCCAGCTCGAGCATCTGCTGACCCGGGCCAGCGCCAAGAGCGGTCGAGTACGGGTTGTCGGTGAGGTCGATGAAGATGTCATCAACCTGGTGTCGATGCTCTTCGAATTCATCCTCGACGACCGCAGCCTGCCGGACTCGCTGAAGGCGCTGATCGCCCGTCTGCAGATTCCCATGCTCAAGGTCGCGGTACTCGACAAGACCTTCTTCAGCCGCGGCAGCCACCCGGCGCGTCGCCTGCTCAACGAGATCGCCACCGCCGCCCTGGGTTGGGGCGAGCACGACAGCAACCAGCGTGACAGCCTGTATCAGAAGATCGAGCAGGTCGTGCAGCGGTTGCTCAACGATTTTACCGATGACCCGGCGATCTTCTCCGAGCTGCTGGCCGATTTCCTGGCCTTTACCGGCGATGAGCGGCGTCGCAGCGAACTGCTCGAGCAGCGTACCCGTGACGCCGAGGAAGGCAGTGCACGTGCCGAGATGGCGCGCCGCGAGGTCGAGCAGGCATTGAACGACCGCCTGCTCGGCAAGACCCTGCCGGAAGTGGTGGTGCGTCTGCTGCGCGAAGCCTGGAGCAAGGTCATGATGCTGACCTGCCTCAAGCACGGTACCGAGTCGGAGCAGTGGCAGGGCGCGCTGGCTACCATGGACGAGCTGATCTGGAGCGTGGAGCCCCACGACAACCCGGAGGCGCGCCTGCGCCTGCTCGAATTGGTGCCGGGACTGCTGAAAGCCTTGCGCGAAGGTATGGCCAGCGCGGCGTTCGACCCGTTCTCCACCAGCGAATTCTTCAGCCAGCTCGAGGCGCTGCACGTTCACGCGTTTCAGCGCTTCAAGCGGGCGATTCCGGATGTCGAGCGCGCTGCGCCGACCGAGTCCGATGAGGTACAGCGCTCTGCGCTTTCCGCGGTCGGTATCGAGTTGCCGCTGCTCGACCTGCCACCCGAGGAGGAAGGCGGCGTCGCCGCGATGGTCGAGGTCGTCGAGGAGATTGTCCTCGAGGCGCCGGGCCAGCCGCGCATCGAGCAGGACGAGACGGTACTGGCCGACGATGACGAGGCGCTGGTGCAGGTCGATGCCTTGCGTGTCGGTAGCTGGGTCGAGTTCCAGGAAGACGAAGAGCACAAGTTGCGTTGCAAGCTGGCGGCGATCATCAAACCGACCGGCAAATACATCTTCGTCAACCGCACCGGAATGAAAGTGCTCGAGAAAACGCGCATGGGCCTGGCCCTGGAGTTTCGTCGCAATGCGGTACGGCTGCTCGACGATGCGCTGCTGTTCGACCGTGCCCTGGAGTCGGTGATCGGCAATCTGCGCCGTCTCAAGGGTGCCTGAGGCAACTGCGCTTGCTCGTCCAGCACTCACGGCCCGTCAGGGCCGTGAGTCGTTCTGGCCTCCCTCGAACGCATCGGCCATGGCCATGACTTGCGCCTAAAGCTGATCAGCCCCTAGAGTGTGCGCTCGTTCGAGGAGCACCTATGCACAAGCAACTCGAAGACGGCTGGTATCAGGGGATTCAGCACTGTCCTTCGCCTAATTTCAACGAGCGCCCCCAGGGTGAGATTTCCCTGCTGGTCCTTCACAACATCAGCTTGCCGCCTGGCCAGTTCGGTACCGGTCAGGTGCAGGCGTTCTTCACCAACTGCCTGCAGGCCGATGCGCACCCCTACTTCACCGGGATTGCCAGCATGACGGTTTCGGCGCACTTCCTGATCGAACGCGACGGTACTCTCGTGCAGTTCGTGTCCTGCCTGGATCGCGCCTGGCATGCCGGCGTCTCGTCGTTCGAGGGGCGCGAGAACTGCAACGATTTCTCGCTGGGCATCGAACTCGAGGGCACGGATCATTTACCGTTCACCGATGCGCAGTACGCTGCGCTTGTCGATCTGACGCGAGCGCTGCAGGCGGCTTACCCGGCCATCACCGCGGCACGCATCTGTGGGCATAGCGATATTGCCCCGGGCCGCAAGACCGACCCCGGGCCGGCATTCGACTGGGCGCGGCTGCGCTCGGCATTGATGACTGATAAGGAGGCATCATGAGTTTCCTGGTGTTGCTGCTGGTGTTGTGGGTCGAGAAGTTCTCCTCCTGGCGCCAGCGTATCCAGCACGACGAGCCCTGGCTGCGTGCACTGGCGCGGATGGAGCGGGGTGGCACCACCAGCGATTCACCCTGGCTGGCGATCATGCTGCTGGTCGGTGTACCGCTGCTGGTTGTGGCGGTGCTGTTGAAGTTGCTCGCGCCGCTGGCCTATGGCTGGCTGTTGTTGCCGGTGCATCTGCTGCTGGTGATCTACAGCCTGGGTCGTGGCGATCTGCTGACCGCCCTTGGCCCATTTCGCGATAGCTGGCGGCGTGGCGACAGCGAAGCCGCCTACCTGGTGGCCCAGCGTGATCTCGGGGTGCAGGCAGAGGGCGAGGCGAGCTTGCTGCCGAGCGTGCAGACCTACATGGTCTGGCAGGCCTACCAGAGTTTCTTCGCAGTCATCTTCTGGTACGTGCTGCTCGGCCCGCTCGCGGCATTGGCCTACCGTTTGCTGGCGCTGATCGTCGAACACGGCCAGTCCGATGCGCTGCGCGAGCGCGCTGGGCAACTGCGGCACGCCTTCGACTGGTTGCCGGTGCGGGTGCTGGCGGCCAGTTTCGCGCTGGTCGGCAACTTTATCGCGGTGAGTCGGGCGCTGCTCCACGAGCTGCTCAGCTGGGACATTTCTGCCGCGCAGCTGGCCGCCGGTGCGGCACGCGCCGCCGCCGAAACCCCGGAGCCGGCGCCGGGTGAGCTTGGCGTGCAGGCACTGGATAGCTTGTGGCAGTTGTCGGTGCGTGCGGCGATTCTCTGGTATGCGGCCATCGCCCTGTGGACCTTGCTGTTCTGATCCGCTAGTCGCAACGCCAGCCAAACAGCTGGCTGGCGTTGCGGCTGCTGGCTGCGGCCAGCGTTTCTGGCGTTATCCCGAACAGCGTCGCGAGCTCGCGGCAGATGGCCGGCAGGTGCACCGGGCTGTTGCGGATATGTGGATACATGGCCGGCGCCATGTCCGGTGAATCGGTTTCCAGCACCACGGCGTCGAGCGGCAGGCGGGGGATCACCTGGCGCAGGCGCCTGGCCTGTGGCCAGGTCGCGGCACCGCCGAGGCCCAGTTTGAAACCCAGCTTCAGGTACTCGCGTGCTTCCTCGTAGCTGCCGGCGAAGGCGTGGATGATGCCCGCCCGTCGTAGCTTGAAACGTTTCAGGGTGGCGATCACCTGGGCGTGTGCACGCCGCACGTGCAGCAGTACGGGCAGATTCAGGCGCTGGGCAAGTTCCAGCTGCGCTTCGAAGAGCAGCTGCTGGCGTTCCCTGTCCAGCTCCGGCAGGTAGTAGTCCAGCCCGAACTCGCCCACCGCACAGAGTTTCTCGTCACCCTGCAGGTCGTTCAACCATTGCTCCAGCACTTGCAGATCCTGCGGCCGATGGCTATCCAGGTAGACCGGATGCAGGCCGAAGGCGGCGTACAGCCCGTCGTGTGCCTGTACCTGATCCCACAGGCGTTGCCAGTTGCCATGCTCGACCCCCAGCACCACCAGCTTGTCGACGCCCAGGGCGCGTGCTTCGGCGAGCACGCCGGGGCGGTCTCTATCGAAGTCGGGAAAGTCGAGATGGGTGTGGGTGTCGATCAGCTGCATGGTGCCCGCCAGGGGTCGAGGTTGTATGGACGGCAGGTTTGTACACCTGCATGGCAACATTCTGTGAGTCATTCGCGGCGTTGGCCAGTCGAACTGTGAGGGACGGTGGTTGTGGGGATCGCCGATAAACAGGGGCCGCCGCATGATGCGTGTTCGCAAGATACTCTGCTGGTGCCTTGCCAGTCTCCTGCTGCTGATCGCAGCGCTGATGTTGTTTCTGGTGCTGTTCGACTGGAATCTGCTCAAACCCACCCTCAATGCACGGGTCTCCGAAGCGCTCAATCGCCCCTTTGCGATCGAGGGCAACCTGGCCGTCACCTGGCAGCGCGAGTCCGACGAGCCCGGCCTGCGTGCCTGGGTGCCCTGGCCGCATGTGTCCGCCGAGCGGCTTAGTCTGGGCAACCCCGAGTGGACCAAGGGTGAGCACTTCGTTTACCTCGAGCGTGTCGAAGCCAGCCTTTCGCCCGTGCCGCTGCTGTGGAAAACCGTGTCGATCCCACGTATCCAGCTGACTGGCGCCGACGCCGCGCTGGAGCGCCTGGCGGACGGCCGAGCCAACTGGACCTTCGACCTCGGGGAACAGGAGCAGCCGCAGGCGGAAGACGCCGCGCCCTGGGTGATGGACATCGGCACCATCGGCTTCGACAAGGCGCAGGTAAGCGTCGATGATCAGGTCTCCCAGGCTGGCGTGAACCTGCAGGTCGAGCCGCTTGGCGAGCCCATCGCCTTTGCCGAGATCGTCGGCAAGACTGCCGGGCAAGCGGACGAGCGCGCTGCACAGCCACAGGATTACGCCTTCGCCTGGCAGGCCAAGGGCCGTTACAAGGGGCAGGCGCTAAACGGCAGCGGGCGTATCGGCGGGTTGCTGGCGCTGCAGGACGCGCGCCTGCCATTTCCAGTGCAGGCCGACGTTCGCGCCGGTACCACCCGTGTGCAGGTTGCCGGCACGCTGACCGACCCGAAGAACCTCGGGGCTCTGGATCTGCGCCTGCGTTTGTCGGGATCCAGCCTCGGCAACCTGCACCCGCTCACGGGTGTCACCTTGCCGGATACGCCGGCCTACTCCACCGATGGGCGGCTGGTTGCCCAGCTGCAGGATGCGGACGGCCCGCTGTTTCGCTATGAGCAATTCAATGGCCGTATCGGTGACAGCGACATTCACGGCGACCTCACCTTCGTGGCGCGCAAGCCGCGGCCCAAGCTGTCCGGCACCCTGGTGTCCAACCAGCTGCGTTTCGCCGATCTGGCACCCTTGATCGGCGCCGATTCCAATGCCGAAAAACAGCAACGCGGTGCGGCCAGCGTGCAGCCCGGCAACAAGGTGTTGCCCGTCGAGGCATTCAAGACCGAGCGCTGGCGCGACATGGATGCGGATGTCAGCTTCACCGGCAAGCGCATCGTGCATAGCGAGCAATTGCCCTTTACCGACCTGTTCACCCATGTGCTGCTCGACGACGGCAAACTCAGCCTGGAGCCGCTGCGTTTCGGTGTGGCGGGAGGGCGGCTCGACTCCACGCTGCGCCTGGACGGCAGCGCCACCCCGCTCAGGGCACAGGCTCAGCTGCGCGCGCGCAATTTCCGCCTGCGCCAGCTGTTCCCCAGTGTCGAGGTGATGCAGAGCAGCCTGGGGGCGCTGAATGGCGATGCGGCCATCAGCGGCACCGGCAACTCGGTCGCCACCCTATTGGGCAGTGCCAATGGCCAGGTCAAGCTGCTGATCAACGATGGGCGGGTCAGCCGCAACCTGATGGAGATCGCCGGGCTCAACGTCGGCAATTACCTGGTGGGGCGGCTGTTCGGCGACAACGAAGTGGAAATCAACTGCGCCGCCGCCAACCTGGACATCAAGCAGGGCGTCATGCGGCCACAATTGATGGTGATCGACACCGAGAACGCGCTGATCGGCGTGGACGGCACGGTGAATTTCGGCAGTGAGCAGCTGGACCTGACCATCACGCCCGAGTCCAAGGGGCTGCGGATCTTTTCCCTGCGCTCGCCGCTTTACGTGCGCGGCACCTTCAAAAATCCCAATCCTGGCGTGAAAGCCGGCCCGCTGGCCCTGCGCGGCGCCGGCATGCTGGCCCTGGGCGCGCTGGTCGCGCCGGCCGCCGGTCTGGTCGCACTTATCGCGCCAAGCGGCGACCAGCCCAACGAGTGCGAGCCACTGTTGCAACAGATGCGTCAGGGGCGCTAGTTGCCGAAACGAATCTTCAGGCCACGCTCGATGGCATCCAGGCCGGGGTGGTAGCTGCCGTCCAGGGCATCGAGCAGGCGATCGAATACGCGTTCGGCGATGCGCTCGTGCTGCTGGGAGATGGCATTGACGCGCAGGGGCAGGAAGTCCAGTAGCTGCGCATCGCCAAAGGTGCCGAGGCGCAGGTTGCTGGTATCCAGTTCAGGGTGCTCGTGCAGGGCATCGAGCACCCCTTCGAGCAATACGTACGCGGTGGTGACCAGGACGTCCGGCAGGCCGCCCTGGGTCATCAGTTCGCGCATCTGCCGATAGCCCCATTGGCGGCTGAACTGCTCGCCGTGGCTGATGCTGATCAGACCATCGAAAGCCGCCAGCGCCTCGCGGAAACCCTGTTCACGAGCCTGACTGATCGGCAGTTCCAGGCGCGCGCCGATCAGCGCGGCCTGGCGCTGTCCCGGTTGCACCAGGCTGCGGGTCAGCTGCTCGCCGGCCTGGCGGTCATCGCTGACCACCGAATACAGGTGCTCGGGATCCAGGGCGCGGTCGACGGCGATCACCGGGGTACCGGCGGCGACCAGCTGTTGGTAGTCGGCGGCGCCCTGGGGCAGGCAGCTGGCGACGATCAGCGCATCGCAGCGGCGTGAGCGAAACAGCTCCAGCAACTGCCGCTCGCTGTCCGGCTGGTCGTCGGAGCTGGCGATCAGCAATTGGTAGCCGGCTGCCCGGGCACGCTGTTCGAGAAGCTTGGCGAGTCGCGCGTAGCTCGGGTTTTCCAGGTCGGGGAGGATGAAGCCCAGGCAGCGACTCTCGCCGCGGCGCAGGCCGACGGCCTGGGTGTTGGGGCGGTAGTCGTATTTCTCCACCACTTCGAGCACCCGCTCGACGGTGGCGGCGCTGATGCGGCGTTTTTCGGCCTGGCCGTTGATCACATAACTGGCCGTGGTCAATGAAACACCCGCCAGGCGGGCGATATCGGTCAACTTCAAATGGCTGTCTCCTCTGCCAGGCTTCAAGGATTACCCATAATCAGGTAACGTGCCAGTGCTAGATGAAACGATTCAGCAAGCGAGTCGACTAAGCTAACAAGAATGTCCGCCAAGCCCGCCTGCAGCCGGTCTTGCTCGAGGAGAAACGTCATGCTCGAACTACACCCTTCGCAAATCCAGATGGGCCGACAGGCCGTCGACAAGCAGCAGGCGCTGGCCCAATTGGCCGACAGCCTGGTCGCTGACGGCCTGGTCGCCGCTGGCTACCTGGAGGGCATGCAGGCGCGTGAACGCCAGGGCTCGACCTATCTGGGGCAGGGCATCGCCATTCCCCACGGTACGCCGGAAACCCGTGACCAGGTGTTCCAGACCGGCATGCGCCTGATCCAGTTTCCCGAGGGAGTGGACTGGGGCGACGGCCAGCGGGTGTTCCTGGCCATCGCCATCGCCGCGCGTTCCGACGAGCACCTGCACCTGCTGCAGATGCTCACCCGCGCGCTGGGCGAGGGCGACCTGAGCCAGGCGCTGCGCGAGGCGCAGGATGCCGAAGCCGTTCTCGCCCTGCTGCAGGGCGCCGCGCCCGAGCTGGCGCTAGATGCGCAGTTGGTGAGCCTGGGCGTTGAAGCCGAGGATCTGGACGAGCTGACCTGGCAAGGCGCGCGTTTATTGAAGAAGGCCGGTTGCTCGGCAGCCGGTTACGCCGCCAGCCTGGTGCAGGCTGAACCCCTGCCGCTGGGTAATGGATTGTGGTGGCTGAGCAGCGAGCAGGGCGTCGAGCGCCCGGGCCTGGCGTTCGTCACCCCGGCCCAGCCGCTGCTGCGCGGTGGCCAGCCGGTGGCAGGACTGTTCTGCCTGGCATGCCTGGGCGAGGGGCATCGCCAGGTGCTCGAGCGCCTGTGCGACTTGCTGATCGCCGGGCAGGGCGAGGTGCTCACCCAGGCTACCAGCAGCCGTGGCGTGCTCGAGGCGCTGGGCGCCGAGCTGCCCGCCGACTGGCCGGCGCTGCGCATCACCCTGGCCAATGCCCATGGCCTGCATGCACGCCCGGCGAAGACCCTCAGTGAAATTGCTCAGGGCTTCGCAGGGGACATTCGCGTGCGCCTGGTCGACGGCGCTGCAACGACCGTATCGGCCAAGAGCCTGAGCAAGCTGCTGGCGCTTGGTGCACGACGCGGCCAGGTGCTGGAATTCAGCGCCGATCCAGCCATTGCCGAGCACGCCTTGCCAGCCATCGAGGCGGCGGTACGTGCCGGCCTGGGCGAGGAGGTCGAACCGCTGCCCGCCCACGCCGAGCATAGCGCCGAGCCGGCTGCCGAGGCGCCGGTCACGGACACTGTGGCCGCCCCGGTTGCCGGCGCTCGTGTGCACGCCGTGGCGGCGTCGCCCGGTATCGCCAGCGGCCCAGCGTTCGTGCGGCGCATGCCGCGCCTCGACTATCCCCAGCGCGGTGAAGGAGTGGCTGCCGAGCGTCAGCGCCTGGAAGCCGCACTGCAGCACATCGATGGCGAAATCCAGCGTTTGGTCGAGCGCAGCAGCGAGGCCAGCATCAAAGAAATTTTCGTCACTCACCAGGCGATGCTCCGCGACCCGGCCCTGCGCGAGGACGTCGACGCCCGCCTGGCCAGCGGCGCCAGTGCCCAGGCGGCCTGGATCGGTGAAATCGAAGCGGCTGCCGTGCAGCAGGAGTCCCTGCACGACGCCTTGCTGGCCGAGCGCGCGGCAGACCTGCGGGATGTCGGGCGCCGGGTGCTGGCCCAGCTGTGCGGCGTCGAGGCCCCGCAGGAGCCGGCCGAGCCCTACATTCTGGTGATGGGCGAGGTCGGCCCCTCGGATGTCGCCAGTCTCGACCGTCAGCGGGTGGCCGGTATCGTTACCGCGCGCGGCGGCGCCACTGCCCATAGCGCGATCATCGCCCGGGCGTTGGGCATTCCCTGTGTGGTCGGGGCTGGCGAGAGCCTGCTGTTGCTGGAGCAGAGTACTCGCCTGTTGCTCGATGGCGACCGGGGCCAGTTGTGGGTCGAGCCAGACGAAGCGACGCTGGCGCAGGCCGAGCGCGAGCGGCAGGCCAGCGAGCAGCGCCGCGAACGTGCCCACGGCGAGCGCATGCTGCCAGCGCGCACCCGTGACGGTCATGCTGTCGAGGTGGCCGTCAATATCGGCGCCAGCGGTGAGGCGGCCGGCGCCGTGGAACTGGGTGCCGAGGCGGTGGGGCTGCTGCGTACCGAGCTGGTGTTCATGGATCACGCCCAGGCGCCCGATGCCGGGACCCAGGAAGCCGAGTACCGACGGGTCTTCGATGCCCTGCAGGGCCGACCGTTGGTGGTGCGTACGCTGGATGTCGGTGGCGACAAGCCGCTGCCGTACTGGCCGATGCCGGCAGAGGAAAACCCCTTTCTTGGGGTGCGCGGCATCCGCCTGACCCTGCAGCGCCCGGACATCATGGAAACCCAGTTGCGCGCCTTGCTGCAGGCCGCCGAGGGTCGACCGCTGCGCATCATGTTCCCGATGGTCGGGCAGGTGGAGGAGTGGCGCGCGGCGCGGGAAATGGTCGAGCGGCTGCGCAGCGAGATTGCGCTGAGCGATCTGCAGTTGGGCATCATGATCGAGGTGCCATCCGCGGCATTGCTGGCGCCGGTGCTGGCCCGCGAAGTGGATTTCTTCAGCATCGGTACTAACGACCTGACCCAGTACACCCTGGCCATCGACCGTGGCCACCCGACGCTATCGGCCCAGGCTGACGGCGTGCACCCATCGGTGTTGCGCCTGATCGGCATGACCGTCGAGGCGGCCCATGCCGAAGGCAAGTGGGTCGGTGTCTGCGGTGAATTGGCCGCCGATATGCTCGCAGTGCCGCTGCTGGTCGGCCTGGGAGTCGACGAGCTGAGCGTGGCCGCGCGCAGCATCCCGCTGGTCAAGGCGCGGGTGCGCGAACTGGATCTTGCCCATTGCCAGGCGCAGGCCCGCCAGGCGCTGCTGCTGCCCAGTGCAACGGCGGTGCGCGCTCTGGTCGAGGAGGTACAGTGATGGCGCGGATTCTTACTCTGACCCTCAACCCGGCACTGGACCTGACCGTCAGCCTCGACACCTTGCAGCCAGGCAACGTCAACCGCGGCCTGGGCATGACCAGCCATGCGGCGGGCAAGGGGCTCAACGTCGCCCAGGTGCTGGCCGACCTCGGTCACAAGGTCACGGTCAGTGGCTTTCTCGGCCAGGCCAATGCGGCACCCTTCGAGCAGCTGATGCACCGCCGCGGTTTCATCGACGCCTTCGTGCGCGTGCCGGGCGAGACCCGCAGCAACATCAAGCTCGCCGAAGGCGACGGCCGCATCACCGATCTCAATGGGCCGGGCCCCGAGGTGGACGAGGCCCACCAGGCCCAACTGCTCGCCCGTTTGGAAGAGATCGCCGCCGGTCATGACGCGGTGGTGGTGGCCGGCAGCCTGCCGCGGGGTGTAGCGGTCGAGTGGTTCGCCGCCCTGCTGCGCCGCCTGACGGCGCTCGGTCTGCCGGTGGCGCTGGATACCAGTGGCGCGGCGCTGCGTGCCGGGCTGGCGGTGGCCCCCTGGCTGATCAAACCCAACGAAGAGGAACTGGCCGAAGCCTGCGAGCTGGAGCCGGCGTCCGCCGAGGGGCTGAACGTCGCCGTCGACAGGCTGCGTGAAGCTGGCGTGGAGCATGTGCTGCTCTCGCGCGGCTCGCAAGGCGCCGACTGGTTCGGCCCCCACGGTGTGGTCAGTGCCCAGCCGCCACGCGTGGACGTGGCCAGCACCGTGGGCGCTGGCGACTCGCTGCTTGCCGCCACGCTGCACGGCCTGCTCAGCGGCTGGCCCGCCGAGCGCACCCTGCGCCTGGCTACCGCCGTGGCCGCCCAGGCGGTCACGCAAATCGGTTTCGGAATTCACGATCGGCAACAGCTCGCCCGCCTGGAAGCGGCCGTGACTGTCACGTCGAAACAATAATTAGAGGTTGCTGCAATGAATGTGCTGATCGTTACTGCCTGCCCCAACGGCCAGGTCACCAGCGTGCTGTGCTCACGGTTGCTGCAGGCGGCAGCCGAGCGCTTGGGGTGGGCTACCCAGGTTGAAGTACACGATGCCAAGGCCATCGGCTCGCCCCTGAGCACTGCCGCGATCGAAGCGGCCGAACTGGTGCTGGTGGTCAAGACCGGTGAGCTTGATCTGCAGCGTTTCGTGGGCAAGCGCGTGATGCAGTCCACGCCGTCCGAAGCCCTGGCCGATCCACAACAGTTTCTGCGCACTGCCGCCGAGCAGGCGCAGGTTCTCGAGCAGGCTGCGCCTGCGGTCGCAGCGGCTTCTGGCAAGCCGAAGCTGGTGGCGATCACCGCCTGCCCTACCGGGGTGGCGCATACCTTCATGGCGGCCGAAGCGCTGCAGCAGGCGGCCGAGCAGTTGGGCTTCGACCTGAAGGTGGAAACCCGCGGTTCGGTCGGTGCGCGCAATCTGCTCGACGAGGCGAGCATCGCCGCGGCGGACGTGGTGCTGCTGGCCACCGATATCGAAGTGGAAACTGACCGCTTCGCCGGCAAGAAAGTCTATCGCTGCGGTACCGGGGTTGCCCTCAAGCAGCCCAAGCAAACGCTGCAGAAGGCGCTGGCCGAAGGCGTTCTGCAACAGGGCGCAGGGCAGCCACAGAGCACCGAGAGCGGCAAGTCCGCCACCAAGAGCGGCCCCTACAAGCACCTGTTGACCGGGGTGTCCTTCATGCTGCCGATGGTGGTGGCGGGCGGTTTGCTGATCGCCCTGTCGTTCGTGTTCGGCATCGAGGCGTTTAAAGAACCGGGCACGCTGCCGGCTGCGCTCATGAAGATCGGTGGCGATGCCGCCTTCGCCCTGATGATTCCGGTACTGGCCGGCTATATCGCCTACTCGATTGCCGACCGTCCTGGCCTGGCGCCGGGCATGATCGGCGGCATGCTGGCCAGTGCCCTGGGCACGGGGTTTCTGGGTGGCATCATTGCCGGCTTTCTGGCGGGTTACCTGGCCATGGGGCTGACCCGCTGGCTGCGCCTGCCGCAGAGCATCGAGGCGCTCAAACCGATCTTGCTGATTCCGCTGCTCGCCAGTCTGGTTACCGGCCTGGCGATGATCTATGTGGTGGGTACCCCGGTTGCCGGCATCATGGCGTCCCTGGAGACCTTCCTGCAGAACATGGGCACCACTAACGCCATCCTCCTCGGGCTGTTGCTCGGCGGCATGATGTGCGTGGACCTCGGTGGGCCGATCAACAAGGCTGCCTATGCGTTCTCGGTCGGCCTGCTGGCATCGCAGAGCTACGCGCCGATGGCTGCGACCATGGCCGCCGGGATGGTGCCGCCCATCGGCATGGCCATCGCCACCGTGCTGGCCAGGCGCAAGTTCAGCCAGACCGAGCGCGAGGCCGGCAAGGCTGCTGGTGTGCTGGGGCTGTGCTTCATCTCGGAGGGGGCGATTCCATTCGCCGCGAAGGATCCGCTGCGGGTCATTCCGGCCAGCATCGCCGGTGGTGCGCTGACCGGTGCGCTGTCGATGTACTTCGGCTGCAAGCTGATGGCGCCGCACGGGGGCCTGTTCGTGCTGCTGATCCCCAACGCGATCAACCATGCCCTGTTGTATCTGCTGGCTATCGTGGCCGGTAGTATGGTGACCGGCGTCGTCTATGCGCTGATCAAGCGGCCTGAGGTCGAGCCCCTGGCGGTGGCCGCCAAGGCGTGAAACAAAAAACGGGGCATCGATTGATGCCCCGTTTTGGTTTCAGCGGGTGCCGAACACCACCATGGTCTTGCCTTTCACGAATACCAGCCCCTGTTCTTCCAGGGACTTGAGTACGCGGCCGACCATTTCCCGCGAACAGCCGACGATGCGGCCGATTTCCTGGCGGGTGATCTTGATCTGCATGCCGTCCGGATGGGTCATGGCATCGGGCTGCTTGCACAGGTCGAGCAGGGTACGCGCCACGCGCCCGGTCACGTCGAGAAACGCCAGGTCACCGACCTTGCGGGTGGTGTTGCGCAGGCGTTCGGCCATCTGCGAGCCCAGGGCGAACATGATGTCCGGATCCTGCTGGGTCAGTTCGCGGAACTTGGTGTAGCTCAGTTCGGCCACTTCACACTCGGTCTTGGCACGCACCCAGGCGCTGCGCTCTTTCTCGGCGCCTTCCTTGCAGAACAGCCCCATCTCGCCAAAGAAGTCGCCAGGGTTGAGGTAGGCGATGATCATCTCGCGGCCATCATCGTCCTCGATCAGGATGGTGACCGAGCCCTTGACGATGAAGTACAGCGTTTCACTGCGGTCACCGGCGTAGATGATGGTGCTCTTGGCGGTATAGCGACGGCGGTGGCAATGAGCGAGCAGCTTGTCGAAGTTTTTGACTTTGGGCGTGAGAGTGATAGCGACCATGCCTGAATTCCAATAGGTGAAGATAGGCCTGTGACAGGCGTAATTAGGTGACGCTGTCCAGCTCCAGTGCGGCTCGACTGCAACGCGCCGGCACAGGATGAATACCTTGTTCTTATTAATTGAGAACGTCGTCATGCCTCATAAGGCGTGATTGTGCCATTAAAACGGCATCATCATGACCCTGGGCACTTGCCGGTGGTCTGATTTGTGAGTCATTGCACGTTCTTCCGGGAACTCTACCAGCATCTGCGACTCGCGGTACAAATGTCGCCCTGTGTTAAGCTGCCGGGCTTTTGATACTGGAGCGGCAACCATGAAAGCTCGCGTTCAATGGGCAGGTGAAGCGCTGTTTCTCGGCGAGTCAGGTAGCGGCCACGCCGTGGTGATGGACGGGCCGCCGGAGAATGGCGGACGTAACCTAGGCGTGCGTCCTATGGAAATGCTGTTGATCGGTCTGGGCGGCTGCAGCAACTTCGATGTGGTGAGCATCCTCAAGAAATCCCGCCAGCCGGTCGAAAGCTGCGAAGCCTTTCTGGAAGCCGAACGTGCCAGTGAGGATCCCAAGGTATTCACCAAGATCCACCTGCATTTCGTGGTCAAGGGCCGTGGCTTGAAAGAGGCGCAGGTCAAGCGGGCAGTGGAGCTTTCCGCGGAAAAATACTGCTCGGCCTCGATCATGCTCGGCAGGGCTGGCGTGGAAATCAGCCACGATTACGAAATCGTCGAACTGGGTGCCTGAGCCGGCAGGGCGATCGAGTCGCCCTGCGCATGCCTTGCTCAGATGCGGTAGGTAGTCTTGGTCATGACCTTGGACAGCAGGGTCATGCCCAGCTTGACCGGCGCGGGAAAACGCACCCCACCGGCATCCAGCGCGCTGTTGGCGTGCTCCAGCTCATCGCTGCGCATCTGCTCCAGAATGGCCCGTGACTTGGCGTCCTGTTCGGGAATCTGCTGCAGGTGCTCGTCCAGGTGCTTGACCACCTGATCCTCGGTCGCGGCGACGAAGCCCAGACTGACCCGGTCGCTGACCAACCCGGCCACCGCGCCCACCCCGAACGACAGCCCGTAGAACAGCGGATTCAGCACGCTGGGATGGCTGCCCAGTTGGCGGATGCGCTGCTCGCACCAGGCCAGGTGGTCGATTTCCTCATTTGCGGCATGTTCCATGGCCTCGCGCACCCGCGGCAGCCTGGCGGTCAGTGCCTGGCCTTGATACAGCGCCTGGGCGCAGACCTCGCCGGTATGGTTGATACGCATCAGCCCGGCGATATGGCGGGTTTGCCGGGCATCGAGCTCGGTTTCCTGCTCGACGACGGCGGGGGAGGGGCGAGAGGGTTGGCCGCTGAAGGGCAGCAGCGTGCGCAGCGCCATATCGGCTTGCAGCAGCAGGCGGTCGACGGGCAAATAATGGCGGTCGTTGGCCATGCGGTTTCTCCGGCGATGACATGAGTGGGCAGTCTACCGCAAATGGCGTCGCCAGGTCGTGAGGCCGGCAGCGGCGCGCAAACGTGCGGCACGTCTACCGTCAGCCATCGACTACTTGCTCGCCTGGCCCGTTGGCAGGACTATTGGCGGCCGCTTGGGCATAAGGAGTTGCTGTGAAGAACGATATTCACGACCTGGGGCTGGTGCTCGATTCCAAGGTCAAGCTGGTACTGATCGAGTCCTGGGATGAGCGGCGCGTGCTGGAAACCCTTACCGGCCTGGCGGTGCGCCGCGGACTGAGTCTGTTCACCTGGTCGATCACCGAAGGCCTGCGGCGTGGCGGTTTCGCGGGCGAGGTGTTTGCCGAGAGCAACAGTCACGAGCCCGAGGCGGCGTTGCGGCTGATCAAGGCCGATCCACAGGCGAGCCTCTACGTGCTGTGCGACCTGCATCCGTTTCTCGACGACAACCCGAAGCTGGTGCGCCTGCTCAAGGAGGTCGCCATGGCCGATGCGGCCCAGGCGCCAACCCTCGTACTGGTCTCCCATGCCTGCAAGTTGCCGCCAGAGGTGCAACGCTACGCCGCGCGTTTCAACCTGGCGCTGCCGGGTGAAGACGAACTGCTGGCCATCGTTCGCGAGGAGGCCGCGCGCTGGAGCGAGCGCAACCGCAATCGCCGGGTGCGCACCGACAACCGCACGTTGCAGCAGGTGGTCAAGAATCTGCGCGGCATGAGCCACGCCGAAGCGAGGCTGCTGGCGCGCAACCTGATCTGCGACGACGGCGCCATCACCCAGGAAGACCTGCCGGAGTTGAACAAGGCAAAGTTCGAATTGCTCGACCTCGACGGGGTGCTCAGCTATGAGCACGATACGGCCCGTTTCGCCGATGTTGGTGGGCTGGCCAACCTCAAGCGCTGGTTGGGCGAACGTCAGCACATCTTTGCCGCCGGTGAGGGCGTGGATATTCCCAGGGGCGTGCTGCTGGTCGGCGTGCAGGGTTCCGGCAAAAGCCTGGCAGCCAAGGCGGTCGCCGGCTTATGGGGCCTGCCGTTGCTGCGTCTGGATTTCGGCTGCCTGTACAACAAGTTCTTTGGTGAAACCGAGCGCAACCTGCGTGAAGCGCTGGCGCTGGCCGAACAGATGTCGCCCTGCGTGCTGTGGGTCGACGAGATCGAGAAAGGGCTGGCCAGTGGCGACCAGGACGGCGGCGTCAGCCAGCGTGTACTCGGTACCCTGCTGACCTGGATGGCCGAGCGCAAGACTTCGGTGTTCATGGTGGCCACCGCCAACGTGATCGACCGTCTGCCGCCGGAGCTGGTGCGCAAGGGGCGTTTCGACGAGCTGTTCTTCGTCGACCTGCCGGAGGCCGAGATCCGCGCGGAGATCTTCCGCATTCACCTGCAGCGCCGCGAGTTGGAACCCTCTGCGTTCGACCTGGCGCAACTGGCGGCCGCGTCCAGTGGCTTTTCCGGCGCCGAGATCGAGCAGGTGGTGGTCAGTGCGCTGTACGCCGCCCAGGCGCGGCAACAGCCGGTCGATCACGGCATGCTGCTGCACGGTATCCAGGCCACCTCGCCGCTGTCGGTGATCATGGCCGAGCGGCTGGCGGAGTTGCGAGCCTGGGCGCGCGGGCGGACGGTCAGCGCCAACTGAGTCAGGCGCGGCCAAAGCGGCGATTGATGCGCGCCGCGATCCGTCGCACCAGCCAGCGCGGAAACAGCCGCGGCGCCATCGTCAGCAGGCGGTTGCGCCAGCCCGGCACGATGATCGCGCGGTTACGCTCCAGGCCGCGCACGGCGATCAGCGCCACTTCTTCGGCGCTCAGCATCAGCTTGCCGCGTTCAAGCGCCGTGGTATCGAGCTGCGCATTACGAAAGAAGGCGCTATGGGTCGGGCCGGGGCAGAGCACCGAGACCTTGACGCCATGGGGGCGCAGTTCTTCACGCAGCCCTTCGGAGAAATGCAGCACATAGGCCTTGCTGGCGTAGTAGCTGCTCATCCAGGGGCCGGGCTGGAACGCGGCGATCGACGCAATGTTGAGAATCTGCCCGTGCCCGCGCGCCGCCATGACCGTGCCGATGGCATGGCACAGCCGCGCCAGGGCCAGCACATTGACCTCCAGCAGCTGCTGCTCACGGCGCCAGTCCTGGGCCACGAACGCGCCGCCGCTGCCCAGCCCCGCATTGTTCACCAGCAGCTCGATGACCTGGCCGTTCTGCTCCAGTTCGTGCAACAGCCCCGATAGCTGCAGGGGCTCGCTGAGGTCGCAGACACGAAACAGCACGTCCACGGAAAAGCGTTGGGTCAGCTCGTAAGCGATGCTTTCCAGCGCGTCGCGCTTGCGTGCTACCAGGATCAGGTTACGCCCGCGACGGGCCAGCGCTTCGGCCAGGGCGAGGCCGATGCCGCTGGAGGCACCCGTGACCAGGGCATAACGTGACATGAGGTTCTCCAGAGCACTTCGCAGATGTATAGCCTATCCGCAACTGGGCTGTCGGCGCTGCACCCGCAGCGCCGGCGAAGAAAATAAAATGCTCAGCGCGCGGCGTATCAGCTGCTGCCCAACAGTTCCCCGAACAGGCCGCCGAAGATGGCGAGCATGGCAAAGCCGCTAAGAAACATCATCAGCAGGCCGCCGATCAGCAGGATCAGAAAGATCCCCGCCACCAGGTTGACGGCGAGGCTGTTGGGCGGCGGCGGCGGGCCGTAGCGGTTGCCGCCGGCAGGGCCCGGCACCACCAGCATGACGATCCAGAACACACTGCTGATGATCGGCACCACATTGAGCAGCCACAACCAGCCGGAGCAGCCCATGTCATGCAGGCGCTGCACGCCGATCTGTGCGCTTATCACCAGCATGCCGATCACCGCGGCGACCATCAGGATGCTGCCAAGGGTGTCCGCCACCATCGTGATGGCCGAGATGCCGGCCATTATGGCGACAAAGATGAACAGCAAGGCGAGCGACCAGGCCAGGTAGCGCATACGGCCGATACGACCCTTGAACGAGTTGATCTTCAACTCGCCAACCTGGCCGGCCTGGGGATCGATATCCGCTCTGGGAGGCGAGTAGGGGGTTTGTTGCTGGACAGACGCCGTCGCGGTCTGTGGCGGTTGGCTACTTTCCGGCGCCGCGGCCTGGCGGGCCAGGTATTTCTCGATGATCACCCCGCAGGCCGAGCATTCGGCCGCAGTCAGTTGTTGATGACCACATTTCGGGCAGCTCATGGATGTTTGCGGTTGTACGGTCGGCTCAGCCCTGGCGGCCTTTTCTTCATCCGTCTCCACGAGACTCAACGCCGCGGCCAGGTCCGGTTCCTTGCGGACGCGGGCGCCGGCACGTTGCAGTGCGCTCAGGTACTGCTCGGCCTGGGTTTCTTCCAGGTCTCGCTTGATGGCCACCGGGCCGCGGCCAAACAGGGCGTCGATGCGTGCGCGATCGCTTTTGAACAGGCTGGCCAGATTGGCCTTGACCTCGTCCAGCGAGGTGTCGGGCATCAGGCTGCCATCGAAGACGATCTTGTAGCGGAGCTGGCTCATGCGCGTCCTTGTCTGCACGGAGGGAAGTGGTCGCCGACCCTACCCCGCGGCCGTTCGTTCGGCAAGGGGGCGAGGGTTGGCCGGCAGCGCTGTTGAGCGGTGGTTCTCAGCTTGACGAGGGGGAGCGGTCCGAGTGCCTAGAATGGCCTGACCACGACCAGGATGACGATGGCGATCAATATCAGCACCGGCACCTCGTTGAACCAGCGGTAGAACACATGACTGCGTTTGTTTTCGCCACGGGCCAGGCGCTTGTACATCGCGCCGCACATGTGGTGGTAACCGACCAGCAGGATCACCAGGGCCAGCTTGGCGTGCATCCAGCCCTGGCTCATCCAGGCGGGGGCCAGCATCAGTAGGCCCACACCCAGTACCAGCGTGGCGATCATCGCCGGGGTCATGATGCCCCGATAGAGCTTGCGTTCCATGATGCTGAAGCGCTCGCGACTTGGCGCATCTTCACTCATGGCGTGGTACACGAACAGCCGGGGCAGGTAGAACAGACCGGCAAACCAGCAGACCATGGCGACGATATGCAGGGCTTTGATCCACAGATAAAGCATTGCCGTTCCTTTTCTGAGTTGGGGCTTGCGATACTAGTGCCCATGCCCTCAATAGTCATCAAGACGGTTGGCCGCAGGCGGGGTGGGCCTTATCATCGGTTCTTCGTCGAACGATTCAGAGGCATCCGATGCGCGGCTTTTCCACCTTTGCGATTTCACCGCCTTCCAGCGGTTGCCGTGTGCCAGGGCATCGACCCTGATGACAGGTTGGGAGGTTCGCCCCAGCAACCGCGCCCAGGAGCGGCGCCTGCGGGTTGCGCTGGTGGTGCTATTGATCGCGCTGCCGCTGGCCTTCTACGCTGGCAACTGGTGGCAGGCGCGTGCCAACCAGGGGCAGGCACAGGCATTTACAGCGATGCAGGGGCAGGTTGAGGAGCAGGCCCGCGAACTCGATGAGCTGCGTCAGCGCATGGCCGTACTGAGCAGCGGCGAACAGTTGGCACAGCAGTCCAACGAGCAAAGTCGTCAGACCATCAAGTTGCTGGAAGAGCAGAACTTCAAGCAGCAACAGGAGCTGGCCTTTTACAAAGGTGTGCTGGCGCCGGACAGCAAGGTCAACGGCCTGCTGATTCGCAGTTTCGATATCCACGCGACGGAAACACCGGGTCTCTATCGTTTCAAACTCATGCTCAGCCGCATCGGCAAGGACGACAAGCCGCTGCAAGGGCGTTTGAACGTGCAGTTGGAGGGCAGCCTGAACGGTAAGGCGAAGAACCTGCCGCTGAGCCAGTTGAGTGGCGATCTGCCTGACGGCTCGACCGACAAGGCAATCCCCTTCGCCTTCAAGCATCTGCAGGCGATTCCCGACGGTGGACGCTTGGGTGAACTGCGAATTCCCGAGGGCTTTGCGCCCAAACGCATACGTATCAAGGCTGATGTCGAGGGTGGAAAAGCCGTCGAGCGTCAAATCGAGTGGACTGACGGATAGGGGAAGGCTCGCCATGTGGAATAAAGGCAAGGGCAAGGCAGACATGCAGCGCTTCACGGGCAAGACCAGCTTGATCGCTGCAGGTGCGGTATTTCGTGGCGATCTGGAGTTTCAGGGCGCCGTGCAGATCGACGGCAAGGTGCTCGGCGATATCCTCACCGAACAAGGCCTGGTGCGGGTCAGTGCCGAAGGGCAGGTTGAAGGTGAGGTGCGTGCGCCCCAGGTAGTGATCGATGGCGAAATCATCGGTGATGTATACGCCAGTCAGCACGTCGAGTTGGGGGCAAAGGCGCGGGTGCGCGGCAATCTTTATTATGGCTTGATGGAAATGGCCATGGGCGCCCAGGTCGAGGGTGGCTTACGGCCGATCAGAGAGCAGGACCGACCGTTGGAGCTACCCGAGAGCCTTGACGATGCGCAATAGTTGACCGCTTTTCTAGGGTAAGCGGATAATATAGCGCTATTACGCAGTATGGGCGCCTGGCGCCGGGAGATAGAACATGAGCGTCGAAACCTTCACCCCCGCCGCAGCGATGCAGTTCACGCAGGGTGCGGCCAGCAAGGTTAAGAGCCTGGTTGATGAAGAGGGCAATCCGCGCCTGAAGCTGCGCGTGTTCGTCACCGGAGGCGGTTGCTCCGGCTTCCAGTACGGTTTCACCTTCGATGAAGAAGTCGCCGATGACGACACCATCGTCGAGCGCGAGGGCGTCAGCCTGGTCGTCGACCCGATGAGCTTTCAGTATCTGGTCGGCGCGGAAGTGGACTATCAGGAAGGCCTCGAGGGCTCGCGTTTCGTGATCAAGAACCCCAACGCGACCACCACTTGCGGTTGCGGCTCGTCGTTCTCGATCTGAGTATTGCCGTTCACGGAAAACGCCGCGCACTGCGCGGCGTTTTTCGTTTGTGCGTTGGCTCAGGCTGGGTAGATGGCGCCAAGCACCCGCAGGCCTCGCGCCCCGGTCACTTCGGGACGGTTGCCGGGAATGCCGTTGACACAGCAGTGAGCCAGCCAGGCAAAGGCCATGGCTTCGACCCAGTCGGCCGGCACGCCGTGATCATCGGTGCTGCTCACCTCGGTAGCAGGCAGCAACGCCTGCAAACGTGCCAGCAGCGCCTTGTTGTGCGCGCCGCCGCCGCAGACCAGCAACTGACTGCAGGCTGGTTGCGCCTGCTGCAATGAGCTGGCGATGCTGGTGGCGGTCAGCTCCAGCAGGGTGGCCTGTACATCCTGCGGCTGATAGGCCGGCTGCGTGCTCAGGTGCTGCATCAGCCAGGGCAGGTTGAACAGCTCGCGCCCGGTGCTCTTGGGCCCGGTGGTCTGGAAGAAGGGATCCAACAACAGCGCCTTGAGCAACGCAGGTTGCGCCACTCCGCTGGCTGCCCAGTCGCCATCCCGGTCATAGGCATGGTCGAGATGATGGTGAATCCACGCATCCATCAGCACGTTACCCGGGCCGCAGTCGAAGCCTTTCGCAGGCTTGCCCTCTTCCAGCAGGCTGAGGTTACTGAAACCGCCCACGTTGAGAATCGCCCGGGCAGCGCCCGGGCTTGCGAACAGTGCCTCATGGAAGGCCGGTACCAGGGGCGCACCCTGACCGCCGGCGGCCACGTCGCGGCGCCGGAAGTCGGCCACCACGGTGATGCCGGTCAGTTCGGCCAGTAGGGCGGGGTTGCCGATCTGGATGGTAAAGCCGCGCGCGGGTTCGTGGCGTATGGTCTGGCCGTGGCTGCCGATGGCGCGAATGGCATCCGGCTGCAGGTTCTGCTGGCGCAACAGGCTGTTGATGCCCTCGGCCACCAGGCGAGCCCACTCTTTTTCGGCAAGGGCTGCACGAGCGAGTTCGTCCGCACCAGAGCTGCACAGATCGAGCAGCTGCTGGCGAAGCGCGTCGGGAAGGTCTTGGTAGTGATGGGCGAGCAGTCGGGTGCGCTCGCCTTGCTCGACAAGGGCGATGTCCAGCCCATCGAGACTGGTACCGGACATCACTCCGAGATAGAGCACGGGATCAGCGCTTGTTGAGGGCGAGCATGGTGGCTTTTTCCTGATCCATGCGCGCCATCAACGGTTTGCTCTGCTGCAGGAAACGTTGCTTTTCCTGGCGCGCGATCGGATCGGACATCGGCAGCTTCTGGCTCAGCGGGTCGACGTGGGTGCCGTTGACCTGGAACTCGTAGTGCAAGTGTGGGCCGGTCGACAGGCCGGTGGTGCCGATGTAGCCGATGATCTGGCCCTGCTTGACGCTGCCGCCGGTGCGTACGCCCTTGGCGAACCCCTGCATGTGCGCATAGAGGGTGCGGTAGCGGCTGCCATGTTGCAACACGATGGTATTGCCGTAGCCGCCCTTGCGGCCGGCCAGGATGACCTTGCCATCGCCGGCTGCCTTGATCGGCGTGCCGCGCGGCGCCGCATAGTCGACGCCCTTGTGAGCGCGGATCTTGTTGAGGATCGGATGCTTGCGGCCATTGGAGAAGCGCGAGCTGATGCGGGCGAAATCCACCGGGGTACGGATGAATGCCTTGCGCATGCTGTTGCCGTCGGCGTCGTAATAGCTGACGTTGCCTTGCTTATCGGTATAGCGCACGGCTGTAAAGGTCTTGCCGCGGTTGGTGAAGCGGGCGGAAAGAATGTTGCCGGTGCCGACCGACTTGTCGCCGACTTTCTTGTTCTGGTAGATGACTTCGAATTCGTCGCCTTCACGAATATCCATGGCGAAGTCGATGTCGTAGCCGAAGATGTTGGCCAGGTCCATGGTCAGGTTGTGGGACAGGCCGGCACGTTTGGCGGCTACGAACAGCGAGCTGTTGATCACCCCGTGGGCGTAGGACTCGTGAACATCCGGCTTGACCATCTCACGCTTGAAGTCATAACCGCTTTCGGTCTTGCTCAGGCTGATGCTTTCCAGGTCGCTGAGCTGGCTGTGCAGGCTCTCCAGCTGGCCATCTTCGCCGAGCTGGAACTGCAGTTCCTGGCCCACCTTGAGGCGGCTGAGCTGCTTGGCTTCCTTGCTGCTTTTGATCACTTCATGCAGGGTGTTGGAGCTCAGCCCCACCTTGCTGAACACCGTGGAGAGCGTGTCGCCATTGGCCACGGTGACCGTCTTGTTACGCGGATCCTCAGGCGCTTGCTCGGCGATTTCCGGCTCTGCGTCGAGTTCGGCATTCTGCGAATCATCGTTGCCTTCTATTTGCGCGAACGGCGAGTCGACGTCTTGCTGAGCGGCAGCGTCCTGATTGCTCTGCAGATTCTGCTGGGCCTGTTCGGCGCCGTTGTCCATGTCCAGGTTGAGGAAAGTCTTCTTTGCTTCTACTTCGCGGGAGGGAAACACCAGCAGGGCAAGGCTGAGGAGGGCGGCGACGCCGCTTGCTGCAATGATGTGGGTCTTTGGATAGAGCGGCGGCGCTTTAGTTGTAGAGGTCATAGGGCTGCTTTTTGAAGTGAAAAGATGAAGAGGAAAAAGAATAAACTGATGAATATGCAGTAACTGTATAAAATATAACCAAATCTACCTTGAGGCAACCCCGCAGATGATGGCCGGTGCCTGTTCGCCAAGGTGCTGGGCAAAACTTGTCATTTGTTGGTGATCTTGTATGGTTGGTTCCCCTTTAAATCTGGTGGCTGTGAGTCCTATGAAGTCGGTTGAAGAGCAGCTCGCGCTGATCAAGCGCGGTGCGGAAGAAGTCCTGGTTGAAGCTGAGCTGATCGAGAAGCTCAAGCGCGGTGAGCCGCTGCGTATCAAGGCTGGCTTCGATCCGACTGCGCCGGATCTGCATCTGGGGCACACCGTACTCATCAACAAGCTGCGCCAATTCCAGGAACTGGGGCACCAAGTGATCTTCCTGATCGGCGACTTCACGGGGATGATCGGCGATCCTAGTGGCAAGAGCACCACGCGCCCGCCACTGACCCGGGAGCAGGTACTGGAGAATGCCGAGACCTACAAGGCTCAGGTATTCAAGATCCTCGACCCGGCCAAGACCGAGGTCGCCTTCAACTCCACCTGGATAAACGAGCTGACACCGGCCGACTTCATTCGGCTGGCTTCGCAGTACACGGTGGCGCGCATGCTCGAGCGCGACGACTTCGACAAGCGCTACACCGGCAACCAGCCCATCGCCATCCATGAGTTCCTGTACCCGCTCGTGCAGGGCTACGACTCCGTGGCGCTGCGTGCCGACGTCGAGCTGGGCGGCACCGATCAGAAATTCAACCTGCTGATGGGGCGCGAGCTGCAGCGTGCGTACGGCCAGCCGTCGCAGTGTGTCGTCACCATGCCACTGCTCGAGGGGCTGGATGGTGTCAAGAAGATGTCCAAGTCCCTGGGTAACTACATAGGTATCCAGGAAGCGCCGGGCGTGATGTACAGCAAGCTGGTGTCCATGCCCGATGCGCTGATGTGGCGTTACTTCGAGCTGCTCAGCTTCCGGTCCATAGAAGAGATCGAGCAGTTCAAGAGGGATGTCGAGGCGGGGGCCAATCCACGTGACATCAAGATCAAGCTGGCCGAAGAGATCGTCGCGCGTTTCCATGGTGACGAAGCCGCTGCCACCGCGCACCGCTCTGCCGGGAACCGTATGAAGGAAGGCGAGCTTCCAGAGGACTTGCCTGAGATCGAGCTGGCTGCCTCCGAAGACATGCCGGTCGCAGCACTCCTTAATAAGGCTGGGCTGGTGAAGAACTCCGCAGTCGCTCGCGACCTGCTGAGCTCTGGTGGTGTGCGTGTCGATGGCCAGGTCGTCGACCGTTCCTTTATATGCAAGCTGGGAACGACCCATGTGTTCCAGGCCGGTAAGAAGGCTTTTGCACGTATTACCCTGAAATCCGAATAAACCGTAAATAAACGGTTGACCTGAGTTTCAGGGGGCCTATAATGCGCACCACTTCCGGCGCAGCCTGATCTGAAAACTCCTTGTAGATCAACGAGTTAGACGAAAATAAAGGTTGCACGGACGGCGAATTCGAGTAGAATGCGCCGGCATCGACAGGGTGGTTTGAGTGGTTCTGTTGATGGTTCGATCAGGTTTGATCGAAGGCGGTAAAGAGGGTGTTGACAGCGGTTTGTAACGCTGTAGAATGCGCCTCCCGCTGGAGAGAAGATGATCTGGTCGGGCGCTGCAAGGTGTTGAGAAGAAAGAAAAAAATTCTTCAAAAACAACTTGACAGCAAATGAGGGTGCTGTAAGATGCGCGCCTCGGTTGAGACGAAAGACCCAGCCAATCGTTCTTTAACAACTGAATCAAGCAATTCGT
>NZ_FORC01000004.1 GCF_900113905.1 Phytopseudomonas argentinensis | reverse complement strand
GTTCCCTAAAGGGCCGTCGAAGACTACGACGTTGATAGGCTGGGTGTGTAAGCGTTGTGAGGCGTTGAGCTAACCAGTACTAATTGCCCGTGAGGCTTGACCATATAACACCCAAACAATTTGGCTGTTAGACGGTTGAAGTCGACAGTAATGCCGAAAATTTGCGAGAACACGTAATACCAACTGACATCACATACCCAATTCGCTGCAGCGGCTAAACCCCGAAGCAGCAACCAGTTTGCTTGACGACCATAGAGCGTTGGAACCACCTGATCCCATCCCGAACTCAGTAGTGAAACGATGCATCGCCGATGGTAGTGTGGAGTTTCTCCATGTGAGAGTAGGTCATCGTCAAGCTTCTACACGAAAGCCCTGATCAGTTTACTGATCAGGGCTTTCTCTTTTTAGGGCTCTGAATGATGGTGTGGCTGTGAGAGTCCCGGGATGCCGGCCACCGGGATGCCGGCCAGATCATCGTCAAGCTTCTACCAGAAACCCCAGATCTCGACAGAGGTCTGGGGTTTCGTCTTTTCAGCCTCGGAGATCAGAGGCCCAATGCCCAGCGGCGTCAGGCAGGTGGGGCATGCACATGCAGCACGGTGACCAGGGTGTCGCTTCGCTCAACCGCAAGCTACGGAAGTGAGTTTGTGGTGGAAGGGTGAAGCGTCTGCCACCCTATGGTGCGTATAGAACTCTCGTAGCCTGGGTCAGCTGGAGGCGTAACCCAGGGAGCTGGTGTGAGCTTGCGGGAAAGCTCGAATTGCCTGCCTGGCATGGACAACATCAGCCGAGTATATCGATGAGGATGATCTTGGCTCAGAAACGACGAAGCCCGCATAGCGCGGGCTTCGTCGTTTCTACTCTAGTTACTTCCGCAGCGTTACCTCGATGCAGGAGAGCGCTCGACCTAGTCGCCGCGATACTCGCAGCCGCTGGTGCAGGTCTCATGAATGCGGATACGCGACAGCTCCGGCAGCAATGGCTTGAGTTGCTGCCATACCCATTTGGCGAGAATTTCGCTGGTCGGGTTTTCCAGGCCGGGGATGTCGTTGAGGTAGTTGTGGTCGAGTTGCTCGTAGATCGGCTTGAAGATCGCCTTGATCTCGGAGAAGTCGCGAATCCAGCCGGTATGGGGGTCGACCTCGCCCTCGATATAGACGGCGATGCGGAACGAATGGCCATGCAGGCGGCCGCATTTGTGGCCTTCCGGGACGTGGGGAAGCCGGTGGGCGGCTTCGAAGATGAATTCTTTGAACAGTTCCAAGGCCAATCTCTTTTCTACAGGGCGAACAGGCTGCCATTCTAGCAGCCTGCTGCGACCTATAGGGCCTTCACTGGCTCAGTGCGGCATTGCGATCATGGCGATAGACACTGACTGCCTCGTACACGGCTTTGCGCAAGCGGTTGATGCCGCCAATCGGCCGATGTTCGGGTAGGGCGTGCCAGGGGTTGAACGACAGGTTGTCGCAGAACAGGTTCTGCTCCGTGCTATCGAAATCCTGGGCCGGCAGGCGGATATCGGCAACGGTCTCGAACGGTGCGATCTTCTCGTCCCACTCCACGCTGGGATCTTCGATCGGCATGTAATAGTCCGGGTTCTGACGCTGTACCTGCAGCGCGAAACAGGCCGGCATGCGGTCCAGCGAAAGCTGCTGATAGAGCGCGCTGCGCAGGAAATTGGGCAGATCGGTGTTGGGTTTCGGAATCGCGTAAACCGGGCAGTTCTCAGGCGCGGGAATGACCCGGTACTTGATGTTATGTGGCCCCAGCTTGAACGGCGCGATGGAGTTGTAGGTGGTTTCGACCGGGCTGCTAGGGGCGGGCGACAGGGTTTTCAGGGCGATGACCAGGTGGCGGATTTCCCAGGTGCGGGGATCCCAACTTGGGAAGAAGGCCAGGGCCTTCTTCCCATCCGCCTGGGCGGCAAAGTTGCTGCGGTATTCGGCCACGTCACGCACGAAGAACGCCGGGTGATTGAACATCACGAAGTCCTGATCACCAGCATGGCGTGGATTGTTCATCAGCTTGGCGCCCGGAACGTCCAGCAGCTTGATGGCCATGCCCCGGGCATCACGGGCACGGTCGAATTGCGGGTAAGCGTTGCCGTTGGACAGACGCATCCAGGCCTGCCAGGTCTTGCCCGGTTCGCCGAGTACGCCGTAGCGCAGGCTCTCGTCGAGCTGTGCTTTCACGGTGACCTCGGCCCTCACGCAGCCATGCGCCTTGGCGTGGGCGTCGCGCAAGACCCGGGTGTTGTCACGATGCTGTTCGACCACGCGGATGGCGTCTTCGATGATGCCGGCGGTATAGGCGGCTTCATCGGCGGGGATCTGTTCCTCGCTGGAGACCGGGCCGGAGAATTTCCAGCTGTAGTAGGCCGTACCTATGGCCCAGCCGCCGAGGCCGACGATCAACAGCACGAAAAGTGTTTTGCCCAACAGCCGGCCGAGCCACAGCCAGAATCGTTTAAGCATCGTTGGACTCCTTGTGATTGGCTTTTGCGCTGCCCTGACAGTGCTGCCCGGGATTCCAGGGCTTGGCGGGCACGTCGCTCAACTGGTTTTCCAGCGCGGTATTCCCCAGCACCTTCAGGTACTCGACCAGCGCCCAGCGTTCTTCCGGTTGCAGGCCGCGGCCGATGACGCCGTCATTGCGGCAGCCGTCGCGGAATTCGTGACCACCGTTGCCGTTGCCCTTGATGCGGGTATCGAGCAGGAAACCGCCGGGGAACTTGTCGCTGACGAAACCGACATGCTTGGGATCGAATTCGAAATTACCCACCCAGAATCTGGCGGGCCGCTCCGAGACCGGCGACAGCAGGTGAAACAGCGTTGGCACCGAGCCGTTGTGCAGGAAGGGTGGTGTCGCCCAGATGCCATCCAAGGGGCGTACCTTGTAGCCACGAATTTCCTGGACGCCAATGGGCAGCCCGTAGCCATTCATGCGCTTGCGCTGCTCTGGCGCGATGCCGTTGTCTCGGTAGGCGCGATCCTCGACGTAGGCGGTGACATAGGCCAGCGCCTCGGCGCTGGAGATGGCGCTGAAGTCGATCTTGTCGAGGCTGTTGCTGTGTAGTTCGACATCCAGTTTGGCCAGCTCGGCTTTCTTCCAGCCCAGCTTGCGGATGTCGAAGCGGTGGTCGGCGATATTGTCGGCGGTGGTGGAGTCGGTGCCCACGATGGAGGTCTGGATGACCTCCATGTGCCACTCGGGGTCCCGTTCCGGCGCCCTGCGCTGAGCCAGTGGAACGACCTTCGGTGCGTGACAGACGGCGCAGCTTTCCTCGAACAGGGCGCGACCTCGGCTGGCGAGTGGGATGTCGATCTTGCCAAGGACCTTTTCCGGCCAGGCAGGTGGCTGCAGCTGCTTGAGCGTCTCTTCGAGCCTGTAGAGATCGTTGATGCGCACGCTGGAGGCATAGCGCTGGTCGTGGGGGATGGGGCGCCCGTTGTCGTCGAGCAGCTGCAGCGTGGCACCTACGCCCAGGGCCTCGCCCACGTTGCGGGCCATTGGCTGCATGGCCGAGCCGTTCCACTGCACCCAGTCGAATTTCCAGATATCCCAGAGGTGCGGGTAGCTGACCGGCGCATCGGCAACGCGGTAATTGGCCGCATCGATGCTGGCACCGAACACGCTGTTGGCGATGCGCCCGAAGGCATCGGTGCGACCAAAACCTTCTTCGGTCGGGTAGAGGCCGCGGTGCCAGTCGTTATAGGCGGTGCTCAGCAAGCGGTCGAGCACCTGCTTGAACTCCGCGCGAAGGCTGTCGTAGTCGCGCTCGTAATGCTCACCCAGTACCTCGTGGGCGAAGCGCCGGAACTTCAGCGGGTTGTAGTAGGTGAACGCCATGCTCATGCCAAGGGCCTGGCCAAAGCTGCCGCCTTTGAGCGTCGGCACGGTGGATGCCAGCGAGTGCAGGGCGGCGCCACCGTCGATACGTACCGCCTGACCCCGATAGCGCAGCTCGCCGGTGTGGCAGGCGGCGCAGGTGATGTCCAGGTATCCGACGCCGCTTTCATTGTCCTGGTGACGGGCAAAGCCCACCGGCAGGTTGCCAGGGTTCAGCGCGGTGGCGCGCTGTCCCGGTTCGGTGAGAAAGCCGAACCGTGCGAGGTAGTCGGGGTCGGCGAACTTGGCTTTGCCGAACGGCAGTTCCAGAGCCGAGAACCACGCGTACTGCAGGCCCTTCAACGTGGTGCCCTGCGGCGTGTAGTAGTAGAACTGACGCTGCTGGTCGGTCCATTGCCCCAGATAGTGAACCTTCTGCACCGGCGTATAGGCAGGCACATTGGGCCTGGCGATGTAGTACACGACGATCAGCAGGGCGATGAGCGCTAGGAGAAGAATGATCTGCACGGCGCGGCGAATCAGGCGCATGGGGGGACGTCCTTGTTGCGTTGTTCTAGTCGTGTTCCTTTATGCCCATGCTATCGATTAATGGCAAGGTGCCACGCGGCGTTAGCCGACAATTTGTGCATCGCTACGGGTCGAGCCGCAGCCAGCTCCCCACCCGCTGTAGCGCAGCTGCCTGGCGTTCGCTCCAGGAGCCGGCGATTGGTGTCACGTTCTGGCCGTGGGCCGTTAGCCAGGTTGCGCAAGCCTGGTAGAAGGCCAGCCGCTGGGTCAGCTCAGGCTGGCAACGCTGCCCGTCGCCCACCCACTCGACACCGCGCGGGTCGAGCAGAAGATGAAGGTGATAGTCCCGGCAAAGCAGTGCAGGCTCCATCCAGTCCGGGCAATCGCCAAACAGAGTGCGGCTCCAGAGGATATTGCTCAGCAGATGGGTATCCAGAATCAGCAGGTCGGGGCGCTGCGCCCGCGCCGCATCCTCCCATGCGAGCTGGCCCCTGGCGATAGCGGAAATGTCGGCATAGCAGGTATCGCGCTGCTGGCTGTCGATGAAATGGCGTACGTATTCACCGACCACAATACCGCCGAAGCGCCGCTGCAGCTCGCTCGCCAGCCAGCTCTTGCCAGTGGATTCGGGGCCGGTCAGAACCAGGACTTTCATCAGCGCCGGGCGACCAATTCGCGCCGCCAGCTCAGCCAGCCATGACAGGCGAGCAACGTGAACAGGGCGTACAGCGCCGCGGTGAGGTACAGCTCCTGGTCAATAAACAGCGCAACGAACAGCACATCGAGCAACACCCAGAGTGTCCAGCACTGCAGGCGCTTCTTGGCCATCCAGAGTTGCGCAACCAGGCTGAAGGCACAGAGCGTGGCATCCTGCCAGGGTGCGCTGGCGTCGGTGAAGGTCGTCATCAGCAGGCCCAGCAACAGTGAGCCGAGCACGCCCAGCGCGAGCCCTGAGCAGGTTTGACGCCAAGCCAGGCTCGACACCTGGAGACGCTCGTCAGGACGATCGCCACGTGTCCAATGCCACCAGCCATAGAGCTGCAGGGCCGCATAGATGCATTGCAAAAGCGTGTTGGAATAGAGCCTGGCTTGAAAGAACAGCCAGGCGTAGAGCACGACCATGACCAGGCCAACCGGCCAGCACCAGGGGTTCTGACGCACAGTCAGCCAGACGGCGATCAGGCCGAGCAGCGAGGCGCAGAGTTCGAGCGGTGACATGTGACCTCTGGCGAGTGACGACGGAATGGCCGCGCATTCTAGCGCTTGTCGTGGCGGCGTGATCATTCGCCCGGCGGGAAAATGTCATTTCCCAGTTGATAGCGTTTTGAAATTGCCGGTCAGTGCTTTATAACTGCCGCTTTTTTCGGCCGCGCTGGAACCTCCATCAGCGCCTCCAGTCCGAGAGACAATCCCTTTCCAGCCAGTGCATCTGGCACCCTTCCCAAGGAGTTTCGATGGACAGTTGGCTCGCTTTTCAGGCGCTGATTCTGGGTATCGTTGAAGGCCTCACCGAATTTCTGCCCATTTCCAGCACCGGACACCTGATCGTGGTGGGTGACTTGCTGAACTTCAATGGCGAACGTGCCACGGCATTCAAGATCATCATCCAGCTGGGCGCCATTCTCGCGGTGATGTGGGAGTTCCGCCAGCGCATCCTCTCGGTGGTCAGCGGCCTGGGCAGTGATCCGATGGCGCGGCGCTTCACCGTCAATCTGATGATCGCCTTCTTTCCGGCGGTGGTGCTCGGCCTGCTATTCGCCGATCTCATCGAGCATTGGCTGTTCAACCCGATTACCGTCAGCGCCGCGCTGGTCATTGGCGGCGTGGTGATGCTCTGGGCCGAGAAGCGTCAGCACCGCATCGTTGCCGAATCGGTCGACGACATGGACTGGAAACTGGCCCTCAAGGTCGGCTTCGCCCAGTGCCTGGCATTGATCCCGGGTACTTCCCGTTCCGGCTCGACCATCATCGGCGGCCTGCTGTTCGGGCTGTCACGCAAGGCGGCCACCGAGTTCTCGTTTTTTCTGGCCATGCCGACCATGGTCGCCGCTACCGTTTACTCGCTCTACAAGTACCGGGACATCCTGCAATGGAGCGATCTGCCGGTATTCGCCATTGGCTTTGTCACCACCTTCATCGTCGCCATGATCACGGTTCGTGCGCTGCTGGTGTTCATCGCCAATCACAGCTATGCGGTGTTCGCCTGGTACCGGATCGCCTTCGGCCTGCTGATTCTGGCCACCTGGCAATTCGGCTGGATCGACTGGAGCACGGCAGAGGGCTGATCGCCCAACCGCTAAGGACGCACATGCACAGCAGGGAACAGGCCGGCCGCATCAGGCACTGGGACGATGACAAGGGCTTTGGGTTCATCCAGCCCCTTGCTGGCGGCGATGAGGTATTTGCGCACATTTCGGCAATGCGCGGGGACCGCCGGCCTTCTGCCGGTGACCAGGTGCTGTTCGTGGCCGGGCGCGACGAACGTGGCCGTTTGCGGGCCGAGCATCTGCGCCTGGCGGGGGAACTGGCCATCGACCAGCCGCAGATTCGCGTTAAGCCGCGAACCGCTGCGCCTTCGCGCAAAACCCGGCCGGCACCGACGCGAGCTGCCAAAGCAGGCAAGCGTCAGCCATCAGTGGTGCTACGTAACCCCATCGCCAAATGGGTGATCTTCGCTGCGTTGTGCGGCTTGCCGCTACTGGGCGCGCTGCACTGGCTGGCTGGCGGAGTGATGTGGCCCTTGCTGCTCTATCCGCTGGCCAGCGTGCTGTGCTTCTTCCTCTATTGGCACGACAAGAGCAGCGCCCAGCAAGGTCGCCGGCGTACCCCGGAAAAGACCTTGCACCTGGTCGAATTGGCCGGCGGCTGGCCGGGCGCGCTGGTGGCCCAGCAGGTATTGCGACACAAGACGCGCAAGGTGTCCTATCAACTGGTGTTCTGGGCCATCGTGGTGCTGCATCAAATGATCTGGATCGACCAGTTGTTGCTCGATGGCGCCTACATCAGCGGCTGGTTGCGCAGCCTACTCTAGATCGAGCAGCAGGCTGATCTGCTGCTTCTTGGGCAGGCGCCGCACCACAAGCTGGTGAGAGCGCGTCAGCAGGTCACGCAGTTCCTCGTCGCCCATCGGTGGCTGGCTGCCATTCATGCTGATCCAGTGAGCACGCGCCAGGTATGGGGCAGGGCGAATGCCTGGGCGATCCGTGAACCCGAGAAATAGGGCGTCATCAACCTTGAAGGCCAGGTTGTCACCGAGAAAGTCGAGGATGGCGAACATCTTGTTGTGCGCCACGGAAAACACCTGGTTGCTGCCCCATTTGTAATCAACACGAGCCCCCGGCAGTTGCAGGCAGAAGGCGATCAGTTCGTCACGGGTCACGGCTGCACCGCTTTTGGCCGCTCGGCACGGCGCAACAGCAGGAGGCTCAGCCCCAGGCCAAGCAGCGACAGCAGGCCCGATGCGAGAAACACCGCGCCGTAGTCGTAAGCAGTGGCGACCAGCCCCATCAGCGGGCCGGCGACGCCGAGGGCCAGGTCGAAAAACAGCGCGTAGGCGCCCAGTGCCGAACTGCGGCTGGCTGCTGGGATGTTGCCAATGGCCTCGACACCTAGGGCGGGATACACCAGCGACAGGCCGAAGCCGGTCAGCGCTGCGCCACACAAGGCCAGGGCAGGAATCGGCGCCAGCCACAGTAGCAACAGACCGAGGGTTTCGATCGCCAGGCAAACAGTCGCCACCCGGTAGCCGCCGCGCCGTTCGATGGCGCCGGCGAACAGCAGCCGCGCGGCGATAAAGGCCAGGCCGAAGGCGCTCAGGCAATAGGCGGCGTGCTCCCAGCCAAGGCTCGCGTAATACAGGGTGACGAAGGTCGCCAGGGTGCCAAAGCCAATGGAGCCCAGGGCCAGCGCCAGGCCGTTGGGGGCGATGGCCAGGAACACGTTGTGAAACGGCAGGCGCTTGCCCTGGATGACCGGGATGGCCGGTTTGTCGCGTGCCACCCACAGTGCGCCGAAGCTGAGCAGGGTAATGGCCGCGCCAATGCTCCACAGGCCGAGTGTCGAGGCCATCAGCACGCCCAGTGGTGCACCGATGGCGATGGCGCCGTAGGAGGCGATACCGTTCCAGGAAATCACTCGGGCGGTGTTCTCGGCGCCGACCCGGCCGATACCCCAGGTGATCGAACCGGTACCGATCAGCGCCTGGGAAATGCCCAAGGCGACGCGCCCGGCCAGCAGCAGGCCCAGGCCTATCGCGCCGGAAGCCTCATGCAGGCTGGTTGCTGCCAGGGTCAGAACGCCGCTGCCCAGGGTGCCGACCAGACCGTAGACCACCGCGCGCTTGGGGCCGATGCGGTCGATCAGCATTCCCGTGATTGGCCGTGAAACCAGGGTGACGAGGTACTGCAGGCTGATTACCAGACCGGCCATCACCGAGCCGTAGCCCAGGTCATTGAGCACGAAACCGGGTAGCACCGCCAGGGGCAGGCCAACGCAGAGAAAACCAATGAAGGTGAAGAACACCACGGCTAGAATTCGCGCGGTCTGGCCGGGTGCCTGGGGCTTGCGGGCGGTCATCGGGTGTCCTGTAAGGTGGAGTGGAGGATAACGTTATCAGGTTGCTCTGACCCAGGGCGAACCAGGTCCGTTCCAGGCATCAGCCAGCCCTCGCTGCTGGCCTGGATCATATGCTCGAGCCAGGCGCGCACGGCTGGCAGCATGCCGCGCCGGTGAGGGTAGACGACCTGCAGGTGTCCGCCGGGCAGGCTCCAATCCGGCAGCAGGCGGATCAACCGGCCAGCCTGCAGATCGGCCATGCACTTGGTGTGCGGCAGCATGGTGAAGCCCAGCCCCTGCAGCGCTGCCTCTCGGCGGATATCGAAGTCTTCGATGCTCAAACGTGCCTCCAGGGTCACTTCACGGCGTACGCCAGCTGAATTTCTGAGCAGATGATGGATACGCCTGTCGCTTGCCGCCGCGCCAAGCGCCGGCAAGCGTTGCAGATCGTCCGGCGTGCGGATGTCCAGCCCCTGCAGCAATGCCGGAGCGGCTACCAGGTAAGCGGAGGCGGGCGCCAGTTGCCGGGCGATCAGCGAGGGATCCTCGTCGCTCTGGTCGCGCACCCGCAGCGCCACGTCGAGGCCCTCCTGCAGCAGGTCCACGCGGCGGTTGGTCAGGACCACATCGAGTTGCACCAACGGGTATTTGGCCAGAAAGCTGGTGATCACCGGGTGCAGCCCGGCGCGTGCCAGTTCGACGGGGCAAGACATGCGCACCCGCCCGCGCGGCTCGCTGCTCAGCGAGGCCACAGCCTCCTGCGCCTGTTCGGCTTCGAGCAGCATCGCCTGGCAGTGGCGCAGGTAGCGTTCGCCGGTTTCGGTCAGCGCCAGTTTGCGGGTGGTGCGCTGCAGCAGGCGTACGCCCAGGCGTGCCTCGAGCTCGGCCACGCGCCGCGACAGGCGCGATTTGGGAATGCCCAGCTGTTGTCCGGCGGCGCTGAAGCCGCCGTGCTCGACCACCTTGGCAAAGTACATCAGGTCATTGAGGTCCTGCATGAACGCTCCCGGCGCATGGAAAACAGTTTGTTCCACTGATGGAACGCATCATCGCATTTTTGCCGACTAATCAGCGATTGGCTTCATCGGTAGGATTAATCCATCGAACAGTCACTGACCGCTTTCAAGGAGACCCTCATGAAACTTCTGCATCTCGATTCCAGCATTCTCGGCGACGCCTCTGCTTCCCGTCAGCTCAGCGCGACAGTCGCCGCAGCCTGGAAAAACAGCCAGGCCGATGTTCAGGTGACTTACCGCGACCTGGCCAGCGATGCGCTGAGCCATTTCTCTGCAGCCAGCCTGGTGGCCGGTGGCACGCCAGCTGAGCTGCGCGACGCTGCCCAGGCCCACGAAATAGCCCTGGCCGAAGCGACCCTGGAAGAGTTTCTCGCTGCCGATGCCATCGTGATCGGCGCACCGATGTACAACTTCAGCATTCCGAGCCAGCTCAAGGCCTGGATCGATCGCGTCTGCGTTGCCGGCAAGACCTTCGCCTACGACGAGAATGGTCCCAAGGGCCTGGCGGGTGGCAAGAAGGTGATCATTGCCTCGACTGCCGGGGGCATCCACGCCGGCCAGGCCAGTGGCCAGGCCCATGAGGACTACCTGATTCTGGTGCTGCGCTTCCTGGGCATCACCGATATCGAGGTGGTGCGGGCAGAAGGCCTTGCATACGGCGAGGAGCCGAAAGCCAATGCACTGCGCAGTGCCCATGCGCAGATCGACGGCTTGTTCGCTGCCGCCTGATCCACCGTTCGCTCGCGGCGCTCGGGTTTCCCTGGCGCCGCAAATGTGCTTCCTTGTGCTCGGGCGCAGCATTGGCTGCCATCACTGGGTACAGACAGAGGGAATCACGCGATGAGGAAATCACTGTTGTCGGCAGCGTTGCTGGGCTTGGCCGGTTTGGCCGAGGCGGGGGTGGTGGTCAAGAACGTCCCCTATGAGATCGATGGCCAGCCGTTCGAAGGCAAGCTTGTCTACGACGATGCGGTCAGCGACCCGCGTCCGGGCCTTTTGATGGTGCCGAACTGGTTGGGCGTCACTGACGCGTCTGCCGAAAAGGCCGCCCGGGCCGCCGGCGACAAGTACGTAGTGTTCGTGGCTGACATGTATGGCAAGAGCATTCGCCCCAGCAACGCCGATGAGGCCAAGCAGGCGGCCACTACCGTACGCAGCGACCGTGCGCTGATGCGCAAGCGCGCCCAGGCGGCTGTCGATGTGCTCAAGGCGCAAACCAGCCAGGTCGCCCTGGATACCGCCAGGCTCGGTGCGATCGGCTTCTGCTTCGGCGGCGGCACGGTTCTCGAACTGGCTCGCTCGGGTGCGCCACTGAAGGCCTTCGTGTCCTTCCACGGCAACCTGGATACGCCCAATCCCGCTGATGCCAACAACATCAAGGCGCCGGTGCTGGTGCTGCATGGTGCGGATGACCCGGCGGTACCGCCGGCACAGGTCGACGGGTTCATGAAGGAAATGAAGGCAGCCAAGGTGGATTGGCAATTGGTCAGCTACGGCGGGGCGGTGCATTCATTTACCGACCCTCTGGCCAACACCCCCGGCAGCAATCAGTACCATCCGCTGGTGGCGGCGCGGGCGTTCAAGGCCATGGATAATCTGCTCGACGAAGTGTTCGAGTAACGAAACAGAGAGGGAAGGCCGTGTGGCCTTCCCACGATCATCTTACTGGGCTGGCAGGACCGCGATGTCGATGATGTTGGCCGGCAGATTCTTGATCTCACCCAGTGCGCTGGCCTGGCCGGTTTCCAGGTTGACCTGGTGCAGCGTGGTACCGGTCAGCAGATAGGCGGTATTGCCGCCCTTGCCATCGCTCTTGATATCCAGCGCTGCGCTCGGCAGGCCGTCGGCAATCTTGCCGACGACTTGCTGAATGCCGTCATTTGGCGGGTTTTGCAGCATCAGGTTGCCCGTCGCCAGGTCGACGGTGTACAGCGCCGTCTTCTCGGTGCCCTTGTAGGCGTTGGTGTACGCGCCGGCTACCACCTTGGCGGTCTTGCCGGCGTAGGGACCGTCCTTGGCGTAGGCGACCTTGCCGTCCACCACCACTTCACCGCTTTCGACATTGACGCGCAGGCTGGTGCCATCGGCCGCCAGCAAGCGCAGGCGGTCGGCGACCGGGTTGAAGTCGACCACGACCGGGCCGTTACCCGGCAGCGCCTGGCTCAGCTTGGCGGCCTTGCTGGCTGCACCGCTCTTGGCGTTGATGGTATAGAGCTGGCCGGCGTCATCCAGGCCATAGAGCGAGCCATTGGCCGGGCGTACGTCGATGCCCCGCAGGCTCGAAACGCCGCTGAGTTTCACGTCGGAAGCAACGGTGAGGGTCTCTGTGTCGATGTGCAGCAGTTTGCCGTCTGCGCTCAGGGCCAGCAGGTCGTCGGCATTGGCGGTGGCGCAACCGAGGGCGGCGGTGGTGATGGCGATACCGAGCAGTTTCTTGGAAATGTTCATGAGCGTCCTCTCTATGGGTAAAGGCGCGAAGGTCGCTTCGCGCTCGCATCCAGGCACCGTGAAATAGAGCACCTGTTATCCATACCCAAGAGAGTGGCGGGCAGATGTCGGCAGACATATCCGTTTACATCTGCCGCAGATTCGCGCGCATCTGCTCAGTCCACCGCCGCCATCACTGCGCGGCCGATATACAGCACTTCACCCGTTGGCCGGCTCAGCGGTGAGCCGCCTGATGGCTCCAGGGTCAGCTCGAACAACTGGCCGGCGCGTACCGCACCAATCTGCTCGGCAGTGAGCGTCAGGCGTTCGCCGGGCTCCACCAGGCCCAGCGAGCGCGGACCGTCTTTGGGGTCGACGAGCGTCCAGAACTGCACGGAACGATCCGCCGCGACCCGATCCTCGCGCAATGGCTCGAGCAGCAGGGTGCCGGCTGCATCGATATGCACCACCCAGCCCGGCGCCGCGGCTTCGCCCGGCGGTTGCAGCACGGCGGTGTAGCTGGCCGGCCGCGTGTCGCTCTGCCAATACATGGGCAGCAAGGCGATGATCAGCGCCATCGCCAGGGCTGCGCTGGTCAGACGCCAGGCATTCAAGCTCGACCACCAGGCCTGCCAGGCGCTGGTTCGCTGCCGCAGATTCAAGGTTTGCTGCAGCCGTGGCCAGAGGCCGGGCGAGGGCGTGCTGGGTTCGAGCCGGTCACTGAGTTCGAGAAAGTGCTGCTCCCACTCCATGGCCATCGCCGCGGCTTGCGGATCACGGGCTATCAGGTCGGCGATTTCGCCCGCCTGCTCGGGTTCGAGCAGGCCAAGCACGTACTCGCCGATGAGGGCACGGCGTTCTGCGGGGTCAGTGCTGATCATCGTTGCAAACACTCCTGCAATGCGCGCAAGCCGCTACGAATGCGTCCTTTGATGGTGCCCAGCGGGGTGGTCAGGCGCTCGGCGATCTGCTCATGGGTCAGGCCACGATAGAACGCCAGCAGAACCGGATGGCGTCTTGGGCGCTCGAGTTTTTGCAGGCAGCCACGCAGCTGACGCCGGTCCGACTGCTGTTCGTGCTGCTGGGCAGCCGATGGGCTGTCGTCGATCAGGTGCTCGGCGATGTCGTCGGCCAGTGCCACCGTGCGGCCGCGCTGACGTAGCTGATTCAGGGCACGGTAGCGCAGGATGCTGTAGATCCACGCCCGACCGCTGCCCAGCGAGCGCTGGAAGCGCCCGGCGTTGCGCCAGATCTGCACGAAGGCATCATGCAGGCAGTCTTCGGCTGCATCGCGTTGGCCCAGCAGGCTGATGGCCAGGCTGAGCATCTGCGCCGATTCCTGGCGGTACAGCGCCTGAAAGGCGCGCTCGTCATGGCGTGCGCAGGCTTCCAGGTTACTGTCGTAATCGAACATCGGGTCAGACATGCCGTGTTCCTGTAAGGGGCTGCGTCCTGAGGGTGGCAAGGTTTATACCCGAGTGAAGGCGGTTTGGATGTGCCGACAATGAAACAATTGGTCTCGGGTAGCACCTGGCAGCGGCCGCCGATCGGCTGAACTTGGTTCGAGCGCCGCTAGTCTATGCTGCTCAACATTGCGGAGTGCCAGCATGCGTCTGATTCGTCTGGGTTTTTTATTGTCGGTCGGGCTTCTGGCCGGGCTTGCCGAGGCGCGCGACTATCGCTACAGCGACGCTCATCTGCACTACGTCGATTTCTTCCAGGAAAGCGCCGGCATGGATGTGCTGCTGCAGCGCATGGACGAGGCGAAGGTCGACCACGTGATGTTCTCCGGGATCCCGGTCGCCAAGAAATGGCACGAGGACGAGCCCAAGCGCCCGCGCTACTACGCCGGTGACGATGCCGCTGCCTACTGGTACAGCGCCACCGACGTGTTGATCGCCCACGCCTACAAGCAGGTGCCCGAGGACCAGCGCCACCGCTTTCATCCCTTTCTGTCCGGCTTCAACCCCAACGACAAGAACTCCGACGCCCATATCCGCCGCATGCTGGAGCTCGACCCGGGGTTGTGGCAGGGCATAGGCGAGGTATTCACCCGCCACGATGACCTCACCTCGCTGATCGAGGGCAGTACGCCGCGCGCCAACAACGAGGCGATGACCCGCGTCTACCACCTGGCCGCCGAGTACGACCTGCCGGTAATGGTGCATTCCAACATCACCTCCAAGCGCGAGCGCAATCCGTTGTACCTGCAGGAAATCGAAGAGCCGCTGCGCAATCATCCCCACGTGCGTTTCATCTGGGCCCATGCCGGCACCAGCATGGAGATCCACCGCCATCAGGAGAAACTGGATTTTCTCTTCGATACCCTGGCGCGCATGCTGGAGAGCTACCCGAATCTGTACATCGATCTGTCCTGGACCATGCGCCGGCCTTACCTGACCGACGAGAATGGCAAGCCGGACCCAAAATGGGTCGAACTGGTCGCCCGTTACCCGGATCGCTTCATGATCGGCTCCGACGTGGTCGGTCGCTTCGATAGCATGGGCGAGTACATGCAGGGCTTCGACCGCTTCCTGGATGAGCTGCCCGAGGACGTTGCCCAAAAGGTCGCCCGTGACAACTTTCTTTCGATCCTGCCGCGTCAGGTCAAGGCGGCGCTGCCTGGCGCGCGCTGAACGGATTGCGCCTCAGCGCCGTTCAGCAGCGGTCAAGGGGCCGCATGGCGTCGCGATGAAATCGCACCCATGAAAAACGGCGCCCGAAGGCGCCGTTTTTCATATCAGGGAACCGATCAGTTGCCCGCCCAGCGCTTGAGCACCAGGGTGGCGTTGGTGCCACCGAAGCCGAAGCTGTTGGACATGATGGTGTCCAGCTTGGCGTCTTCGCGGGTTTCGCGCAGGATCGGCAGGTCGGCGACCGCCGGGTCCAGCTCTTCGATATTGGCCGAGGCGGTGATGAAATTGCCTTCCATCATCAGCAGGCAGTAGATCGCCTCGTGCACGCCGGCGGCGCCCAGGCTGTGGCCGGACAGGCTCTTGGTGGAGCTGATGGCCGGTGCATTGCCTGCGAACACTTCACGAATACCCTTGATTTCCGCGACGTCGCCGACCGGAGTCGAGGTGCCGTGGGTGTTGAGGTAGTCGATCGGCGTTTCGACGGTGGACAGTGCCTGCTGCATGCAGCGCACTGCACCTTCGCCGCTCGGGGCGACCATGTCGTAGCCGTCGGAGGTGGCGCCGTAACCGACGATCTCTGCATAGATCTTGGCGCCGCGAGCCAGTGCGTGCTCCAGCTCTTCGACCACCACCATGCCGCCGCCGCCGGCGATGACGAAGCCATCACGATTGGCGTCATAGGCGCGGGATGCTTTTTCCGGCGTGTCGTTGTACTGGGTGGAGAGGGCGCCCATGGCGTCGAACAGGCAGCTCTGGCTCCAGTGTTCTTCTTCACCGCCACCGGCGAAGACCACGTCCTGTTTGCCGAGCTGGATCTGCTCCATGGCCTGGCCGATGCAGTGGGCACTGGTGGCGCATGCCGAGGAGATCGAGAAGTTGACGCCCTTGATCTTGAACGGGGTCGCCAGGCAGGCCGATACGGTGCTGCCCATGGTGCGGGTTACCCGGTACGGGCCGACACGCTTGACGCCTTTTTCGCGCAGGGTGTCGATGGCTTCCATCTGGTTCAGCGTGGAGGCGCCACCGGAACCGGCGATCAGGCCGGTACGCGGGTTGGAAACCTGGTCTTCGCTGAGGCCCGAGTCCTTGATCGCCTGCTCCATCGCCAGGTAGGCGTAGGCCGCGGCATCACCCATGAAGCGGAACAGCTTGCGGTCGATCAACTCTTCCAGGTTCAGGTCGACGGAGCCCGATACGTGGCTGCGCAGACCCTTCTCGGCGTATTCCGGATTGAAGCGGATACCGGGGCGGCCAGCGCGAAGGTTGGCGGAGACGGTTTCTTTGTCATTGCCCAGGCAGGAGACGATGCCTAGACCGGTAATAACGACGCGACGCATGGAAAGGATCCTTTAGAAACTGTCGGTGGAAGTGAACAGGCCGACGCGCAGGCTTTCGGCACTGTAGATCTCGCGACCATCGACACTCACGGTGCCATCGGCGATCGCCAGGATCAGCGAACGGGTGATGGTGCGTTTGATATGGATGTTGTAGGTGACCTTCTTGGCGGTAGGCAGAACCTGACCGAAGAATTTCACCTCGCCCGAACCCAGGGCACGGCCGCGGCCAGGGTTACCCTGCCAGCCGAGGAAGAAGCCGACCAGCTGCCACATGGCATCGAGGCCCAGGCAGCCTGGCATCACCGGGTCGCCTTCGAAGTGGCAGCCGAAGAACCACAGATCAGGATTGATATCGAGCTCTGCGACAATCTCGCCTTTGCCGTACTTGCCGCCCGTTTCGCTGATGTGGACGATCCGGTCGATCATCAACATGTTGGGGGCGGGCAGTTGCGCATTACCCGGGCCGAACAGTTCGCCGCGGCTGCAGCGCAACAGATCTTCCTGGGTGAAGGCGTTTTGTTTGGTCATGCGAGCTCCTCAATAATCCCCACGCGCCTCGGCTGGGTAAATCGTCCTGGCCGGCTGCGCATGAGTGATGCGACTGCCAGCAGCCTAGTCATAGACTGTTGCGTTGTGGTGAAAGTCACAGTGTGGTGAGTACAGTTGTACTCTGCAGGCGGCAATGGTGTCACAGATGCCCCTTTGATGCCCACTTCAACCAGCAAGCGTGCAGTATTTTCGCCTATCTGACTAGAGGTTGCGAGTGTTCGCTGCCAGTACAGGTGCCGTTTTGCCGGGCGGCGATCCACCCCAGGCTAGCCAGTGGTCGGTAGCCAGCGGTCGAGTACTTGCTGCAGCTCCATACGTTTGAACGGTTTGGCGAGGTAATCGTTCATTCCAGCTTGCAGGCAGGCCTCGCGATCTCCCTGCAGGGCGTTGGCGGTCAGGGCGATGATGGGCAGCTGGCCCTGGCGGCCAAGCTCGCGGATGCGGCGAGTCGCTTCATAACCGTCCATTACCGGCAGGCGGCAGTCCATCAGCACGGCGGCAAAGCGGTTTTCGCTCACTGCCTTGACCGCCTGAGTGCCGTCGCTTACCAACTCCACCTGGTAACCCAGGCTGCGCAGCATCGCTTCGATCACCGTCTGGTTGACCGCGTTGTCTTCCACCAGCAGTACCGGGCGCTGCGCCTGTACCGAGGGCCCATTTGGCAGGGGGTGGGGAGGCAACTGCACCTGCTGCGCGGAAAACGGCAGGGGGATTTCCAGGGTGAAGCACGAGCCGCGGCCTGGTTCGCTCTGCGCGGTGAGCGTGCCGCCCATGCGCTCGGTGAGGGTGCGCGCGATTGGCAAGCCCAGGCCGGTGCCGCCATAACGCCGGGAAATCGAGTTGTCGGCCTGCTGAAAGGCGTCGAACATGGTTTCCAGACGCTCGCGGCTGATGCCGATTCCGGTGTCGTGGACCTTGCAGGTGAACCACAGCACCTGGTTGTCCAGTGCCTGCCAGTGGGCTTCTATTCGCACCTCGCCGCGTTCGGTGAACTTCAAGGCGTTGCCGATCAGGTTGACCAGTATCTGCCGCAGGCGGGTGGGGTCGCCCTGAACCTGGGGTGCTGGAAGGCCATCGTCGAGTTCCAGGTGCAACTTCAGGCCGCGCTGTTGGGCACTGTGCTGGAATGCCTGCAAGGCTGCCTTGAGCAGCGCCGGCAGGTTGAAGCTGATCAGCTCCAGTTCCAGTGCACCACGTTCGATACGCGAGAAATCGAGGATGTCATTGATCACCTTGAGCAGGTGCTCGGTCGATTCCATGGCCAATGCGGCGTATTCACGCTGCTCCTCGCTGAGATCCGTGGTGTCGAGCAGTTGCAGCATGCCGAGCACACCGTTCATGGGGGTGCGCAATTCATGGCTCATCATGGCCAGGAAGTCCGATTTGGCCCGGTTGGCCAGGTCCGATTCCTCGCGCGCCTTGATCAGCAGGGTCATGGCCTGCTGTTGTTCCTGGGCGGCATTGCTCAGGCCATTGGCCAGGTTGTTGATGTGTCTGGCCAGCGTCGCCAGTTCGCCGCCACCAACCTCGGGAAGCGTTGCCTGGTAATTGCCGGCCTGAATCGCGGTGACGGCATCGCTCATCGCGCTCAAAGGGCGCGACAGCCGGCTGGCCAGGCGGCGGGCCAGCAGGAAGGTGAGCAGCAGGGCGAGCAACACCAGCGCCGCGACCTTGAGCAGGATTTCCTGTTGCCGCGAGTTGAACGCCTCACCTGACATGCCGACCACCACGCGTCCCAGGTAATCACCGCTTGGCGGCTCGGAACTGCGCGGGCGCTCGGCGATGAAATCTGAGCCGATGTCCAGTTGCTGCTGCTGGATGGGCGCCTGGAAGATTTCCAGGTGACCATTGCCGGCAGCGGCGGGCTCGGTGCGCTCGAGGTAAGCGAGGATGTTTTCGTCGCGATCACGTACTTCAACGAAGCGCACGTGGGGTGTTTTCAGCGTGGCCTGCAGCAGCGACTCAAGCACGCGGCGGTTACCGGAAATCACCCCGTATTCGGTGGCAGGCGCCAGTTGGCTGGCGATCAGCTGGCCCGTGTGGTTGATCTCGGCACGCAGGTCCTGCAGGCGATTGAAGGTCAGGAAGCCGGTCAGCAGCAGGGTCAGTAGCAGAGCGGGGCCGACGCTGATGAGCTGGGTGCGGACATGAATGTTCCAGCCTCGCCACAGTTTCATGGCGTTTCTCCTTGCAGAAGATGCCTGGCAAGCTCTGCGTCGCTGGGCAGCATGATACCCAGGGCGCGTGCCACTTGAGGATTGCCGATGACCTTGAAGGTGTTCGAGTAGGTTCCTGAAGGCCAGCGTTGCGGAGGCTGGTTGAGCAGGTCGCTGAGGGTGATCAGCCAGTCGTACTGATCACTGTAGGTGCTGGCAAGGCTGCCGGCACGCACGAAGCCGGCGCTGGGGCCGATGAGCGCATGCTGCTGGCCGTAGCTGGTCAGCAGCAGGGTCTTGGCCGTCAGCGGATTGTAGAGGTCGTCATCGGCAACCGCGAGCAGTACGTCGCTGGCGCTTAGCAGCGCCACGACCGCCTTGCTGTCACGGGTGTCCGGCCAGCTTTGCGCGACGACCTCGAGGCCCAGGTCGCTGCTCGCCTGGCGCAGTTCCTGAATCAGAAATTCGCTATGCGGGTCGTACAGCACTCCCACGCGGCGGGCCTTTGGCAGCAGATACTTGAGCAGGCGCAGTTGACGCTGTGGGGCCGGATCCTGCCAGAGTACGCTCAGCTGCGCTGGCTGGCGCGCGCCAAGGGTCTTGTGCGCCTGGGCCTTGTTTACCTGCAGCACCAGCGTCGGCGGACCGGCGGGAGCGTCCAGGCGCCAGGCCAGTGCCGGTTGGCCGAAAAGAATCAGGCGGGTATCGCCAGGCAACTGGTCCAGTGGCGGCATTTCGTTCAACGCCAGGATGCGCACGCGGTCGGCGGGCCGTGCCGCGGCCAGGGCGTTGCCGAAATGCTGCAGGGTGCTGGCGTCGCCTGCGGTGCTCAGCAGGAGATCGGCCGCCTGCGCCGGCGTCTGTAGCAGGTAAAGCCCGAACAGCGCACAGCAGCTCCAAGCAGAGAGTCGCCACTTGGCGGGCGAGCGATTGCCAATCATCTATGGCACAAACCTGAGCGGGCAAGAGAGGGGGGCTGGGCAGCAATTGAGGTATTGCCGTCAGCATGCAATCTTGATGAACGATAGTAGGAAAAGGTCACGCAACGGCCCTGTTCGCGCAGTGTGGGCATGTTAACCGAGCGCTCGACGATTACCAGCCATGCATGACCAAAAAGCGCGACTGCCGCGCAGATCGCAAACCCGCGCGACACAGCCACGAGGCTGGCCGTCGCACTCGCGAACCGTATAATGCCTGCCACTTGCATAGCCTTCACAACGGATCGGTCATGACTCAACAGCAACCTATCGCGGTACTCGGTGGTGGCAGCTTCGGTACGGCCATTGCCAACCTGCTTGCACAGAACGGGCACCGCGTTCTGCACTGGATGCGCGACCCCGTGCAGGCTGAAGCCATTCGCACCCAGCGTGAGAACCCGCGTTATCTGAAGGGCGTCAAGGTGCTCGACGGAGTCGAGCCAACCACTGACCTGTCAGCGACGCTGAACAGCTGTGAGCTGGCTTTTGTGGCCTTGCCGTCCAGCGCGCTGCGTCAAGTGTTGCAGCCTGTGTCCGGATTGTTGGCCGGCAAGCTACTGGTCAGCACCACCAAGGGTATCGAGGCGCAGACTTTCAAACTGATGAGTCAGATCATCGAAGAAGTCGCCCCCCAGGCGCGTATCGGCGTGCTGTCCGGGCCGAACCTGGCCAAGGAAATCGCTGCCCATACCCTGACCGCCACTGTCGTGGCCAGTGAGGACGAGGCGTTGTGCCGCATGGTGCAGGAAGTGCTGCACGGGCGCACCTTCAGGGTCTACGCCAGTGCCGATCGCTTCGGCGTCGAGTTGGGCGGAGCCTTGAAGAACGTCTATGCCATCATCGCCGGCATGGCGGCGGCCCTGGGCATGGGCGAGAACACCAAGAGCATGTTGATTACCCGCGCGCTGGCAGAAATGACCCGTTTCGCCGTGCACCTGGGCGCCAACCCCATGACTTTCCTGGGGCTTGCCGGGGTGGGCGATCTGATCGTCACCTGTTCGTCACCGAAAAGCCGCAACTACCAGGTCGGTTTCGCCCTGGGCGAGGGCCTGAGCCTGCAGGAGGCCGTCGAGCGCCTTGGCGAAGTGGCCGAAGGCGTCAACACCATCAAGGTGCTCAAGGCCCGTGCCGAAGAGCTGCAGGTGTACATGCCACTGGTGGCCGGGCTGCATGCGATCCTGTTCGAAGGGCGTACCCTTGACCAGGTGATCGAGGCGCTGATGCGCGCCGAGCCGAAGACCGATGTCGACTTCATTCCAGCTACTGGCTTCTGAGGAAAATCGTTATGAGTGACCACCCGCGAGGCGAGCCCATCGGCCTGCGTATCGTCTGGATGCTGCTGTTCCTGTTCGTCTGGCAACTGGCCGAGCTGCTACTGGCCGGTGTCGTGCTGCTGCAACTGATCCACCGTCTGGTGAATGGCGTGGCGCATGGCGGTCTGCTGAGCTTTGGCGACAGTCTCAGTCAGTACCTGGCCGAGATCGGGCGTTTCGGCACGTTCAATACCGAGGCCAAACCCTGGCCTTTCGCCGACTGGCCGGCGCCGCGCGCCTGGCGAGCCGAGGTTGCGCCTGGCGTGGCACCGGCGCCTGAGCCGGTGCGGGACGAGGAGCCAAAGCCATGAGCCGTCCCGTATGAGGCTCTGGTTGCTGCGTCACGGGCAGGCTCAGGCCGAGGCGCCTAGCGATGCGGCGCGGGAGTTGACGACCCATGGCCGCGACGAGGTGCGCCAGGCGCTCGAGCACCTGCGTGGCCGCTCCCTCGGCATTTTCGTCAGCCCTTATGTGCGTGCCCAGCAGACAGCTGCGCTGGTGCGGGATGCCCTGGCAACGGACAGCCCGCTGCAGACGGTGGCCTGGCTGACACCGGAGAGCGACCCGCGAGACAGTCTGGCCAAGCTGCAACGCTTGGCGGGTGACGAGATCCTGCTGGTGTCCCACCAGCCGTTCATCGGTGCATTGGCCGGGCTGCTGGTGCATGGTCATCGTCAGCAGCCGCTTGCCATGCACACGGCCAGCCTGGCGCTGCTCGAAGGCGATGACCTGATCGCCGGACTGATGTCTCTCAGCCTGCTGGCGCACCCCGAGGTGCGCTGAACGGGCGGAGTCGGAACATTCCATAACAATAAGGATCGACCATGAGCATCTGGCGCCAGACACCCAACCTCAATGAACTGAATGCAGCCCAGCGCAACACCATTGGTGAGCTGCTGGATATCCGCTTCGAAGCTTTCGATGACGAGTCGCTGACCGCCAGCATGGTGGTCGATGCGCGCACGCATCAGCCTTATGGGCTGCTGCACGGGGGCGCTTCGGTGGTGCTGGCGGAAAGCCTGGGTTCCACCGCTAGCTATCAGTGCATCGACACGCAGAAATTCTTCTGCGTGGGCCTGGAGGTCAATGCCAACCACCTGCGGGGCCTGCGTTCCGGGCGCGTCACCGCGGTGGCCAGAGCGGTGCACCTGGGCCGCACCACCCATGTCTGGGATATCCGCCTGCGTGGCGATGACGGCAAGACCAGCTGCATTTCCCGGCTGACCATGGCCATCGTGCCGCACGGCTCTGCGCCGCCACAGCGTTAGAGAACAGATGACCATCGTGCCACTTGCTTGGCCGGAGCGTCGTCCTTCCTGACCGTTACGGGCGTTGCCGCCTTCGCGAAGCTGCCCGACAATCCATGCACTGCCGGCTACCAGCGCGTCTGCCATGTCCCAGCTCATTTTCTTCGCCCATGCCAACGGTTTCCCCTCGGCCACCTACGGCAAGCTGTTCGCGGCGCTGGCACCCGAGTACCAGGTGCGGCACCTGGCGCAGCATGCCCATGACCCGCGCTTTCCGGTCAACGACAACTGGAGCAACCTGGTCGACGAATTGCTCCATCATCTCGAGCAATGCGCCGAGCCGGTCTGGGGCGTGGGCCATTCCCTGGGCGGAGTGCTCCATTACCACGCGGCGCTGCGTCGGCCCGAGCTGTACCGTGGCCTGGTGATGCTCGACTCGCCAGTGCTCAGTCGCGCCGATCAATGGCTGATCCATGCCGCCAAGCGCCTTGGCTTGATCGATCGGCTCACCCCGGCCGGGCGTACCCTGGGCCGGCGCGAAGCCTTTGGTGATGGGCTGGAGGCTCGCCGTTATTTCGCCGCGCGCGCACTGTTCAGCCGCTTCGATCCGGAGTGCCTGGAGGCCTATGTCGAGCATGGCCTGCACCCTCACGAAGATGGTCTGCGTCTGCGCTTCGAAGCGGCGACCGAAATCAGCATCTATCGCAGCGTTCCCCATACCAGCCCCGGGCAGCCGCACGAGCTACAGGTGCCGCTGGCGCTGGTCAAGGGAGCTGAAAGCCGTGTGGTGCTGGCCCACCATGGGCGCATGGCCCGCCGTGCGCCGCGTGGAGAGTTCCTGACCCTGCCAGGCGGGCACATGTTTCCGCTCGAACATCCACATGCCACCGCGCAGCTGATTCGCAGCCTGTTCTCCCGCTGGCAGCAGCCCTGCGAGGCTCGGCCGTGATCGTCAGCCCAGAAGAGATCCGCTTGCGCCTGCCCCATATCGAACTGGCCGCTCAGGCTTACGGGCCGGCAGATGGAAGTCCGGTTATCGCCTTGCATGGCTGGCTCGACAACGCCGCCACTTTCGCGCGCCTGGCGCCGAAGCTGCAGGGGCTGCGCATCATCGCGGTGGATTTCGCCGGCCACGGGTATTCGCAGCATCGGCCGCCAGGTGGCGGCTATGCCCTGTGGGATTACGTGCACGACGTGCTGCTGGTCGCCGAACAGCTCGGCTGGCCGCGTTTCAGCCTGCTCGGGCATTCCTTGGGGGCGATCGTTTCGGTGTTGCTGGCGGCTACCTTTCCCGAGCGGGTTCGGCGCCTGGCACTGATCGACGGGCTGATTCCGCCGACCGTCGAGGCAGATGCCGCGGTCGCGACGTTGGCCGAAGCCCTGCGCGGGCGCCTGACGCTGGCGACCAAGCGCAAGCCGGTCTACCCCAGCCTCGAGCGGGCAGCCCAGGTGCGCCAGCGAGGCGTCGGCCACGTCAGTTTCGCAGCCGCTCAATTGCTGGCGCAGCGCGGGTTGATGCCGGTTGCCGGCGGCCTTACCTGGCGTACCGACAGCCGCCTGACTCTGGCTACGCCGTTGCGCCTGACGGCAGCCCAGGCCCAGGCCTTCGTCAGCGCGCTGAGCTGCCCGGCTACCCTGGTATTGGCCGAACACGGCCTGCTGGTACAGCGTGACGGCCTGGATACCTTGCTGGCGCAGGCGGCGATCAATATCGAGCGGCTGCCGGGTGGCCACCACCTGCACCTGGATGACGAGCAGGGTGCGCAACTCGTAGCAGACTGTTTCAATCCATTCCTGAGCGCGCCTTGACGGCCCGTTGCAACTGGGGAAAGGTGTCGGGCACTGCCATGGAGATCTGCATGACCGACCTGTATACCGTCGCGCCGGATGCGCTGCCCGCTGAATTCGCCTGCCCGTTGATTCCTCTCGTTGCTGGGGTAAGTGGGGCTGCATGCGTCTGAGCTATCTGCTTGCGCTGATGGTGTTCAGCCCGCTGGCCAGTGCAGACCTGGCGGGCAGTAGTGATCTCGATGTGTTGCCGCGTTTCCCCGGTGCCGAGATCGTCCGTTTCAACCAGCAGGCCGAGCAGGAGCGGGTATACCCGCAAGGCACCGTGCGCCGTATCAGCGGGCGCCTGCGTTACGAGCGTGAAGTACTGGTGCAAGGCGCGCTGACCGCTGTCACCTACGAATTGCCGCGCACCCACAGCGCCAACGAAGTATTTTCCGCTGCCCGCGAAGCCCTGCAGGACAAGGACGCGCAACTGCTCTACTGGTGCCAGGGCCGTGAGTGCGGCTCCAGCAGCCTGTGGGCCAATTCGGTGTTCGGCAATTCCACCCTGTACGGTTCCGACGACCAGCAGGCCTACGCCTTGTTGCGTCTCGCCGAACCACGCCAGGACAGCCTCGTGGCCTTGTACAGCATCACCCGGGGCAATCGCCGTGCTTACCTGCATGCCGAGCTGCTGAAGGCCGACGAGGCCCTGGCGAAAGTGCTGCCAACCCCTGCCACCCTGTCGCGGCAGCTCAAGAGCACCGGCGAGCTGCGCCTTCCCGAGCAGGATGAGCCACGTCCGCAATGGATCGAATTGCTGGCGCGCAGCCTCAACCTGGACAGCACCTTGCGCGTCAGCCTGTCCGGCGCGAACGCCGAAGCCTGGCGTGAGGCGCTGATCGAGGCGCGGGTAAGGGCGGCGCGCCTGGAGGTCGGCGAAAGCAGCGGCGACGGTTTGCGTATCGACGTGCTACGTTGAGCGCACCCGTTCTGCGGGCTTGAGTCTGGCTTCCTGGAAATACTGAAAAATGCCGAATAACGACCGCTTGCTGGTGCAGATCCTGCTACTGGGGTTGCTGGGTGCCAGCCTCTGGGTGCTGGCGCCGTTCTGGTCGGCGCTGTTCTGGGCCGCAGTGCTGTCTTTCGCCAGTTGGCCGGTCATGCGCTGGCTGACGCGTTTGCTCAAAGGCCGTCAGTCGGTCGCCGCCGGTTTGCTGACCGGCGTGTGGATCGTGGCTGTGGCGGTGCCGCTGGTGATGCTCGGCTTCAACCTCGCCGATCATATTCGTGATGCCACCGCGATGATCAAGGGCTTCCAAGTCGAGGGCCTGCCGCCGCCGCCTGCCTGGCTGGCGTCCGTGCCGCTGGTCGGCGATCGTCTGGTGAGCATCTGGCAGACCCTGGATCAGCAGGGCTCGGCGCTGTTTGCCACGGTGCAGCCCTATCTCGGCCAGGTCGGTAATTTCCTGCTGGTGCGCAGTGCCAAGATCGGCGGCGGCATTCTCGAACTGGCCCTTAGCCTGATCCTGGTGTTCTTCTTCTACCGGGATGGCCCGCGCCTGGCGGCATTCGTCGAGAGCCTGCTCGAACGGCTGATCGGCGACCGCGCCCAGCATTACCTCGAGCTGGTCGCCGGAACGGTGCAACGGGTGGTCAACGGGGTCATCGGTACCGCCGTGGCGCAGGCGCTGCTCGCCTACATCGGGTTCATGATCGCCGGCATACCGGGCGCCTTGCTGCTGGGGCTGCTGACCTTCGCCTGCAGCCTGATCATGGTGCCGCCACTGGTCTGGGGCCCGGCGGTGGGCTGGCTGATCTGGCAGGGCGAGATCGGCATGGCGATCTTCCTCGGCGTTTGGGGCTTCTTCATCATCAGTGGCGTGGACAACATCCTCAAGCCCTACCTGATCAGTCGCGGCGGCAACCTGCCGCTGGTGGTGGTGCTGCTTGGCGTGTTCGGCGGCATCCTGGCCTTCGGCTTCATGGGCCTGTTCCTGGGGCCGACCTTGCTGGCCGTGGCCTACAGCCTGCTCAGCGACTGGGTGGCGCACAAGGCACCGGCCGGGCTGCCGTCTCGCGAAGAGCGACGGCCACCGTTGTGAATCGCCTCAGCGGTCGCCGCGTTCGTATCGGTCGAGGGTGTCGCGGGCGATCTGCCGGCCCAGCATGATCAGCTCCGGTGCCTTGTAGAACTCGAAGAAGCGGCATACCCGCTTGGGCACGTTGATCAGGATGTCCGGCGGATAGCCGGCGATCTTGTATTGCGAGAGCGAGGTCTGCATCACCTCGAAGCTCTGGTTGATCAGCTCCAGCAGCGAAGCCGGTCCGGCCATATGGGCGACTCGCGAGCCGCTGGCCGATTTGGGCGCGCTGTCGCCCTGGGGCGCGGCCGCCGGTTGCTGGCCATGGGGATCCGCCGGCTCCTGCAACCACAGATCGGGTTGCCGCGGCACTGCCGGTTCGGTTACTTCCAGCAGTAGCGGATCGTCCTCGCCGCCCTTGCGGCGCAGCGATGGCAGGTGCGAACCCAACGAGGTCATGATCTGATCGAAACGCCCCTTAAGGGCGGCAGGGCGTTCGATGACGGGCAACTGGTAGTGCTGTTGATGTGCCGAGTTGAGGTTGACGGCGATGATCAGGTCGCAGTGGCTGGATACCACAGGCACGATCGGCAGTGGATTGAGCAGGCCGCCGTCGACCAGCATGCGCTTGCCCTGAATCACCGGCGTGAACAGGCTGGGAATCGCTGCCGAGGCGCGCATCGCCTGGTGCAGGCAGCCTTCCTGGAACCAGATCTCCTGCTGGTTGGTGAGGTCGGTGGCCACGGCGGTGAAAGGAATGTCGAGCGCCTCTATATTGATCTCGCCGACGATTTCGCGGATTCGCCCGAAGACCTTTTCCCCGCGTATGGCGCCCAGGCGAAAACTGACGTCCAGCAGGCGCAGCACGTCCAGGTAGTCCAGGCTCTGGGTCCAGTCGCTGTAGTCCTTCAACTTGCCGGCTGCGTAGATGCCGCCGACCACCGCACCCATCGAGCAGCCCGCTATACAGCCGATCTGGTAGCCGCGTGCCTCGAGCTCCTCGATCACGCCGATGTGCGCATAGCCGCGCGCGCCTCCCGAACCCAGTACGAGGGCCACTTTCCTGTTCATTCAATTCTCCCTGATCCACAGCGGTTTACTGCGCATTTTGCGCCGTGCAGCACGCCGATAGTGGCACTTTTTCTCTAGCCTATCGTCATAAACAACACCGGTAACCTGATTGCCGGCCAACCTCTGGAGTATGCGACATGAAAGCCTGGATTCTCTTACCAATTGCGCTGTTGGCGGGCTGCTCTGCGACCACTTCGTACCGCGACAGCTGCGCGACCCAACTCGATGCCGCCTGGCAGGAGCTCGACCTGGCCAAAGCCGAGGGCTTTGCCGGTACGGTGAGCTATTCCAAGGCGGCCTCGCTGATGACCGCCGCGAAAACCCAGCAGCAATTCGAGGCCTATCGCGGTTGCACCAACAAGTCGGAGAAGGCCCGATTCTATATTCGCGAGTCCCGGGCGGGTCGCTAACTGCACATTGGGTTAAGCTTGCGGCAGCCTGAATGCCGGAGATTGCAATGCTGCTCGATTTCGCTGACCTGACGCCGCTGGACCGATACCGCTGGCTTGCCTCGACCGTCACGCCCAGGCCCATCGCCTGGGTGTCCAGTATCTCGGCGGAGGGCGTGACCAACCTGGCGCCCTTCAGTTTTTTTCAGGTGATCAGCGACGAGCCGGCCACCTTGCTGGTGAATATCGGAATGCGTGACGACGGTGCGCTTAAGGACACCTTGCGCAATGCCCAGGAAACCGGCGAGCTGGTCATCCACCTGGTGTCCTTCGCGCAATCCGAGGCGATGAACGCCAGCGCGGCGATCCTGCCGCGCAGTACCAGCGAATTCGTCCATTGCGGTATCGATTCGATCGCCGCCACCCGGGTTGCTCCGCCTCGTGTACGGGGCGCGGCGGTGGCATTCGAATGCCGGGTCGCACAGATCATGGGTTACCCGCAACAACAGCCCAACCACCACCTGATCTTCGCCGAGGTGCTGCTGGCGCATATCAGTGACGAGGTGCTCAACGAGAAAGGGCGGATCGATCCGCAGCGCCTCGACCTGGTCGGGCGTCTAGGCGGCACCGCCTATAGCCGGACACGCGATACCTTCGACCTGCAGCGCCCGCTCTGAGCTCCCAGCAACCGCTTATACGCCAGTGTTCGTCCGCTCTGGGATGGGCGGCGCGATGGCTTCACGGTCAACCTGCTAGCAGCATTCCGACAGTCAACTCGGCAATCGTGGTTGGCCTGCCGCAGGCTTTGCTGCTCGCTACCGTCAGGCTGGTCTCCGGTCAGACGATGCCCCTGCTTGCGCCGACCATCTCAGTGAAGTCTCGGCGTTCGTCGGCAGGCCATCCGCAAGCCGCGAGGTAGCCTGTTGCCAGACAAGGTAGGCCAGAAGGGGGCGAGACGGAGGATGCTGCAGACTTCCCGCAGACCGATGGCAGCAATGTCCATGCGATGATGTCTTTGCGCTACTGTCCTGCTAAGGTTTATCCGGCAATCGGCGATATCCTGAAAACGACGCTGCTTTAGCTAAAACCACCTGCCAGCCCGTTACTGGCTTGTCGCCATCAACGCGCTGTTTCACTGTTGCTTCCTGCGGGCGTTTGCCCAACTCGAGGGGGTCGGCAATGGTTTCTCTACGCTCACTGGCCAGTCTCGCCACAGCGGTCAAATTGTCCCTGGGGTTTGGCGTGGTGCTACTGCTTACCCTGGTGGTGGCCGCCACCGGTTTCTTCGCCCTGCATGACGTGGGCGCCAGGTTCTCGCTGCTCGAACGCTTCAGCGACATCAATGACCGAGTCGCGCAAATGCGCCGCACCGAGCAGGCGTTCATCATCACTGGCGATGCCGCGCACACGCAGCACCTGCACGAACAGGCCCAGGCCATTCGCGAGCAGGTCGAACAACTGGGCGAGGAGGTTACCGGCAGCGAGCATGATGGCTTGCAGCAGGTCGACGGCGACATTGCCGGGTACGTGCAGGCGTTCGACCGCTATGTGTCGCAAAGCGACAACATGCGTCTGGCGCTGGATGCCGCGAAGTGGCTGGTAGTGGGCGCTGCCAACAGCCTGGATCTGCTCAAGGATGGGCTGGCCGAGGACGGCGTGTATGCGCTCAAGGAGAGTCAGGGCAACCAGGGCGCCGATGCAATCACTCAGGCCGGACAGATTGGCAAGGTTCACGTCCTGCTTCTGCAGGCGCTGGAACAGGCGCGGGTACTGCTGGAAAACAGCCGCACCAGTGGTGAAGTACCGACAGCCACTATCCAGGAGGCGCTCGATGCCCAGAGCCAGGCCGCCGCACTGCGCGACGCCCTGGCTGATCCGGGATCGCGTGCGGTACTTGCCGAGGTGGTGGGCAATATCGACTCCTTCAACCAGCGGTTGCAGGAGTACACCGGGCTGTTGCAGCAACAAGGGGTGGAGCATGCACAGTTGCTCGAGCGCGCCGACCAGGTGGTTGCCCGGGTCGGCCAGATCTACGGTGCGCAGAAGGAAGCCGTGCACAAACGCGTGCGCAGCAGCGTGCAGCTGATCCTCGCCGCCGCCGCCGCCGCATTGCTGGTCGGCCTGCTGGCAACCCTGATCATCGCCCGGGTGATCGTGCGTCCGCTAAAGCAGGTGACCGTGGTGGCCCAGCGCATCGCCGCCGGGGATCTGAGCACCGAAATCGAGGTTCAACGCAGTGACGAGATCGGCCAGCTGCTGCTGGCCATGCAGGGCATGTCAAGGGATCTGCGCAGCATGGTCGCCCGCCTGCAGAATGGCGTGGCACAGCTGTCCACCTCGGCGCAGACGCTTTCGTCTGTCACCGAGCAGGCCCGCCAGGCGGTCAACGGCCAGAAGGAGGAAACCGATCAGGTCGCAACGGCGATCACCCAGATGACCGCGACCGTGCATGAGGTGGCGCAGAATGCCGAGCAGGCTGCAGCCTCTACCACCCAGGCCGACTCGCGGGTCGCCGCGGGCAGTGCGGTGGTACGGGAAACACTGCAGCGCATCGAGCAATTGGTCGCGGCCATGGCGGTGACGCGCCAGGGCATCGAACAGCTCAGCCAGGACACCCGGCATATCGATGCGGTGCTGGAGGTCATCAAGAGCGTGGCGCAGCAAACCAACCTGCTGGCGCTCAATGCGGCGATCGAAGCCGCGCGGGCGGGCGAGCAGGGGCGCGGCTTCGCGGTGGTTGCCGACGAAGTGCGCGCCTTGGCCAGGCGTACCCAGCAGTCCACCGAGGAAATCGAAGGCCTGCTTGGCGTGCTGCGCGCAGGCGCCAGTCGATCGGTCAGCGATATGCGCCAGAGCGACGGGCTGGTCGAGCAGGTGGTGCAGGATGCCCGGCATACCCAGCAGGCCCTGACCGGTATCACCGAAGCCGTGTCGGTGATCCACGGCATGAACCAGCAGATAGCCGCCGCGGCCGAGGAGCAGACCGCCGTGGCCGAAGATATCAGCCGCAGCGTGACGTCGATCCGCGACCTAGGTGAGGAATCGGCGGCGGCGATGGACAAGAATGCCGATTCCAGCCAGCAGTTGGCCGAACTTGGTCGTGAGTTGCAGGGCATGGCCGGACATTTTCGGCTTTAACGAAAACTGACGAGCCGATCGCAATTCTTTCCCAGGGCCCCGGCGCCAGGCACAGTTTCGTCAGCAAACATTACGTAACGCTTTGCCCGCTGCGATCAGGTCAGTAGCATCGAGCCACTTGCATGAGGAGTGGACGATGCACACGAAACTGGACGCCTGCCTGGATACCATCAACCAGGTGCTGCTCGGCAAGGAGGCGCAGGTGCGCCTGGCCCTGACCTGTCTGCTGGCCCGCGGTCATCTGTTGATCGAGGATCTGCCCGGCATGGGCAAGACCACCCTCAGCCACGCCCTGGCCAAGGTGCTGGGGCTGAGCTTCCAGCGCATCCAGTTCACTTCCGACCTGCTGCCGGGCGATATTCTCGGCACTTCGGTATTCGACAAGGACAGCGGGCAGTTCCTGTTCCACCCCGGCCCGGTATTCGCCGAGCTGGTGCTGGCGGACGAGATCAACCGCGCCACGCCGAAAAGCCAGAGTGCCTTGCTCGAGGCCATGGAGGAGGGCCAGGTCACCATCGAGGGCGCGACCCGGCCATTGCCGGATCCCTTTTTCGTCATCGCCACCCAGAACCCGATCACCCAAAGCGGCACCTTTGCGCTGCCCGAATCTCAGCTTGATCGCTTCCTGATGCGCCTGTCGCTCGGCTATCCGGCCCGCGCGGCGGAGAAAGCCTTGCTGCTGGGTGAGCCTCGCCGCTCGGTACTGCCGACACTGGACGCGGTACTCAATCACGCCGAACTGGCGAAGCTGCAGGCCGAAGTGCCCAAGGTGCGCGTCAGCGATGCGCTGGTCGATTACGTGCTGCGCCTGGTCGAAGCCACACGTACCCAGCCGCAGTTCTCCTGGGGCCTGTCGCCGCGCGGCAGCCTGGCGCTGCTGGCGGCAGCGCGCGCCTGGGCGCTGCTGGCCGAGCGTGACTACGTCATCCCCGAGGACGTGCAGGCCGTCCTGCCGTCAGTGGCCGGGCACCGCTTGCGTGATCAGGCAGACCCTGCCGGCCACGGCGGTGGCGCCCTGGTGCAGTGGCTGCTGCGCGAGGTGCCGGTACTTTGACCGGTGCTTTCAGGCAACACTGGAATCGCTGGTTGGCCAGGCGGATTCCGGCGGCCTCCAGCGTTCAGCTCAACCAGCGGCGGATCTTCATCCTGCCGACCCGGGTGGGCGTGGCGTTTCTGTTCGCCTTGCTGGTGATGTTGCTCGCCGCCATCAACTACCAGAACAGCCTGGCCTACGGGCTGACCTTCCTGCTTGGCTCGGTCTTCGTGGTGACCATCCTGCACACCTACCGCAACCTGGCCGGGCTGGTGCTGCATGCCGGTAGCGTCGGCGCAGTGTTCGCCGGCGAAGCGGCGCGCCTGCGGGTGCGCCTGGAAAGTCGCAGCCGGGCCCACGAGGCCATCGCGCTGGGTTGGCCACCGGCCGACCTGCAGCAGCAGGATGTTGCCGCGCAAGGCTCTGTGGAGTGCGAGCTGGGCCTGCAAACCGAGCGCCGCGGTTGGCTTCACCCCGGGCGCCTGCGGGTGGAGAGCCGCTTTCCCCTGGGGTTGCTGGTCGCCTGGAGCCATGTCGATCTCGATCAGGCGGTGTTGGTCTACCCGCGGCCACTGGAGGGCGAGCTGCCGCTGGCGCGCGGCGGCAGCGAGGACGACGAGCAGGCGGGGCTGATCAGCCAGGGGCGGGGCAGCGATGACTTCCAGGGGCTGCGAACCTACCAGCCGGGGGATTCGCGCCGGCGCCTGCACTGGAAGGCCTATTCGCGAGGCCAGGGTCTGCTGGTCAAGGACTTTGCCGCTCAGACGGGCCGTGACCTGCTGCTGGATTTCGACGTGCTCAGCGGCGATCGGGAAAGTCGGCTGTCGCTGCTCTGCCACTGGGTGCTGGTGCTCTCCGAACGTCAGCAGCCGTTCGCCCTGCAGCTGCCGAACGAGTCGCTGCCGGTGGCCATCGGTGAGCGCCACCGCGAGCAGTGCCTGCGTGCGCTGGCGCTGCATGGCGGTGGTGCATGAGCACCGTCGCGGGTATCCCGCGCATCAGCCTGACCTGGCTACTGGTCGCCCAGGCACTGGTGATTCTGCCGCACGTCTCTCACCTGCCGGGGTGGGTGATTGGCCTGTGGCTGGGCTGTGCGCTGTGGCGCGTCCAGATCTTGCGCATGCGTGCCGGCTACCCCAGCCTCGTCGTGCGCATCGGGTTGATCGCTCTGGCGGCGGCTGGGGTGTTTCTGTCCCGCGGCACCCTGGTCGGGCTGGATGGCGGGGTGGTGCTGCTGGTGGCAGCGTTCACCCTCAAGTTGCTGGAAATGCGTACTCGCCGCGACGCGCTGGTGGTGATCTTTCTTGGCTTCTTCGTGGTTGTCACCGCCTATCTGTTCGATGACGGCATGCTCGTGGCGATTTTCAGCCTGTTGCCGGTGTGTGCCTTGCTCGCCGCGTTGATCGGCTTGCAGCAGAGCGGCACGGCGACCCGGCCCTGGCGCACGCTGCGTCTGTCGGCCAGCCTGCTACTGCAGGCGCTGCCGCTGATGCTCCTGCTGTTCCTGTTCTTCCCGCGCCTCGGGCCACTGTGGTCGTTGCCGGTGCCCAACGAACGCGGCGCGGTCACCGGGCTAGCCGATAGCATGGCGCCCGGCGATATCGCCGAGCTGACCCGTTCCAGCGAGCTGGCCTTTCGCGCCAGTTTCGAGGGCCGGGTGCCGGCACGCAACGAGCTGTACTGGCGAGCGCTGACGCTCGATCATTTCGATGGCCGGCGCTGGTCGCAATCGGCGGGTGAGCAGTTTTCGCCGGCGCCGCAATGGCAACCGCGCGGCGAGGCGCTGCATTACAGTGTGGTGATGCAGCCGACCACGCGGCCATGGCTGTTCGCCCTCGACGTCGCCCGCATCGACTTGCAGGGCACGCGGCAAATGGGTGATTTCCGTCTGCAGCGCAATCGCCCGGTGGATCGAGCGCTGCTTTACGACGTCAGCTCCTGGCCTGACGCGCTACGCGAGCCGCAGGCGCCGCCCGACAGGATGCAGGCATTGCTGCGCCTGCCCCGTGAGGGCGATGCGCGCAGCCGCGCCTGGGCCCAGGAACTGCGCAGCCGGTATCCGCAGGATGAGCAGTTGGTCGAGGCGCTGCTCAGCCATTTCAATCACCAGCCCTACGTCTATACCCTGACGCCGACCCCCTTGGGTGACGACTCCATCGACCAGTTCCTGTTCGATACCCGCAGCGGCTTTTGCGCCCACTACGCCGGCGCCATGACCTTCGTGCTGCGCGCGGCCGGCATCCCCAGTCGCGTGGTGGCCGGCTACCAGGGCGGCGAACTCAGTGGCAATGGCAGCTACGTGCAGGTTCGTCAGTTCGACGCCCATGCCTGGGTCGAGTATTGGCAGCCGGGCAAGGGCTGGACGAGCGTGGATCCGACCTTTCAGGTCGCCCCCGAGCGTATCGAGCAAGGGCTCGAACAAGCACTGGCAGGTGAGCAGAGTTTTCTTGCCGACTCGCCCTTTTCACCGTTGCGCTATCGCAATCTGACCTGGCTCAACGAGCTGCGTCTGGCCTGGGACGACCTCAATTACGGTTGGCAGCGCTGGGTGCTGGGCTACCAGGGCGCCCAGCAGTTCGAGCTGTTGCAGCGCTGGTTCGGCCAGGTCGACGCAGGGCGGCTGATCCTCGCGCTGGTGGGCGGTGGCGGGTTATTGCTTGGCCTGCTGTCGCTGTGGCTGTTCAAACCATGGCGGGTCGAGCGCGACCCCTTGCTGCGCCTCTTTCAACGTTTCGAGCAGCTGTTGGCCCAGCATGGCGTGCGACGCCATGCTGGGGAGGGGCCACGGGCCTTCGCCCAGCGCGCTGGCGAAGCATTGCCCGCCCAGGCACAGACCATTCTGGCCTTCGTGCAGGCCTTCGAAACGCAGCGTTACGCGGGGCAGAACATTTCCCCCCGGGCGCTGCTCCAACAGCTGAACGCGCTGCGCCGCCAATTGCCCTGGCGCTGGAGCCGATCCCCTTGAACGGTTATTCAGGAGTTCCGTGATGAGTGGTTTTGTCGGTACGTTGCGCAGCGAAGTGCTGCGCCTGGAGGTTGCGCTCTATGCTTGCCGCGAGCGTCTGCAGGCGCAGACCGATGACGAGGCGCTGCATGATCTGCGGGTCTGTCTGCGCCGTTTGCGGAGCCTGCTCAAGCCGCTCAAGGGCGCTGCCGGGAGTGATCCGTTGCAGAACCGAGCAGCCGAGCTCGGGCGCCTGACAGGTCCATTGCGGGACCTGGAGGTGCTGATCGGCACCTTGCGCGCCGGCGGTGAGCATGCCGCCGCGCAGCGACGCCTGGCGCAGCGCCGCAAGGGTGATGCACTGGTGCTGAATAGCCGCGCGTTGCCTGCCCTGTTCCGCGCCCTCGACGAGTGGCCTCGGGAGCTGGCTGCCCAGCAGGCGAGTGGTGAACTCGAGGATTTGCACAAGAAGGTCCGACGCTACCTGCGCAAGCAGCTTGCCAAGCTGGTCGAGGCCCTGGGCGATGCCGAGCATGATCGCCACCGCGTGCGCCTGCTGATCAAGCGTGTGCGTTACACAGCCGAGGCTTATCCGCAGCTTTCAGCGCTGTCGGCTGCGCAATTGAAGCTGCTCAAGAAAGGTCAGGCGGTGCTCGGTGATTGGCACGACCACCTGCAGTGGCTGGCGACCGCCGAGCGCGAGCCCGATCTGCGCGGCTTCATCCCCGCCTGGCGCGATTCGATGCAGGCCGCCGAGTGCTCGGCGCAGGCCATCCAGGCACGCCTGCTGGCAGCGCTCGAGCCCCGACAATGACCGATCTGCCGCATGCGCCGGGCTCGCAGTAGCGCGGCTCGTCTCTTACCATCCATACGATGACAAGGGAGGTGAGCATGGATTTCTTCGAGCTACTGGAGCAGGTGCAGCGCACACCCGAGGCGCTGTCGATTCCGCCTGACTGGGGCCAGGGCCGTGCCAGCTTCGGCGGCGTGGTGGCGGCGTTGATCTATGCCGTGATGCGCGGCAAGGTACCGGCTGACCGCCAACCGCGGTCGTTGGCGATCACCTTCGTCGCGCCGGTGACGCCGGGGATCGCCACCAGCTTCGAGGCCGAGGTGTTGCGTGCGGGCTCGTCGGTCAGCCAGGTGCTGGGGCGTGCCGTGCAGAATGGCCAGGTGGTGGCGTTGATACAGGGCAGTTTCGGTACGCCGCGCAGCTCCTCGATCAGCGTGCCGGCGCTGCCGGCACCCGTGATAAAGGCGCCCGAGCAAAGCCAGGAGTTACCCTACATCCCCCAGGTTACCCCGGAATTCACCCGTCATCTGGTGCTGCGCTGGGGCCTGGGCGGCCTGCCATTCAGCGGTAACCCGTCACGGGAGATGGGCGGCTGGGTGCGTTTTCGCGACCAGCAGCGCGTCGAAATCCTCGATGAAGCGCACCTGCTTGGTCTGGTCGATGCCTGGCCGCCGGCAGTGCTATCGCTGCTCGACAAGCCAGCACCCGGCAGTTCGCTGACCTGGACCATCGAATTTATCCAGCCGCTGGGCAAGATTTCATCCGAGCAGTGGTGCCTGTACCGCGCCGAGATCGAACACGCCCGGGATGGCTATGGGCACGTGGCCGCGGCCCTGTGGAGTGCCGAAGGCCAGTTGCTGGCCATCAGCCGTCAGACGGTAACGGTTTTCGACTGATCGCTGCCCAGCAGCGCCTGTCGCGCCAAAGCGTAGGCGGCAATCGCGCCCAGGCCTGACAGCACCAGGGCCAGGGCGCCAGAACCGCTGCCCGCGAGAACCAGAGATACCAGGAGCAGGGGCATGGCGATGGCCAGCATCGGCAGGTCGAGCGTTTCGTTGTGGTGGGCGAGGGTGGCGGCTTGCGTGCTCATGGACGGTCTCCTGCATCAGATGGAGCCAGTCTATGGCGCACGCTGCGCTGCGGCGAATTGAACCGCCCTATACCGCAGATAGGGTTTCTACTATCTGACCAGGCTGGCAGGCCTCAGGGTTTGAGCTGGCGGATGGCTTTCGACAACTCACCGGCCAGCTCTGCCAACTGGCTGCTGGTGGTAGCCGACGCCACTGTCTGCTGGACGGTCTGCTCGGTAACGTCGCGGATGCCGATCACCGAACGGGTCATTTCCTCGGCTACCTGGCTCTGCTGCTGCGCCGCGACGGCGATCTGCGTATTGCTCTCGCGCATCTGCGCCACCGCGCCGGTGATCGCCGCCAGCGCATCGCCGGCCTCGTGGGCGGCGCGCACGCAATCGTCGGCCTTTAGCGTGCTTTCCTGCATGAACTCCACCGCATCACGGGTGCCCGCCTGCAACGTACCGATCATGCTGGTGATCTCGTCGGTGGAGTCCTGCACCCGTTTGGCCAGGTTGCGCACTTCATCGGCCACCACGGCGAAACCGCGGCCCATCTCGCCGGCCCGCGCCGCCTCGATGGCCGCATTGAGGGCCAGCAGGTTGGTCTGTTCGGCAATGCCGTGGATGACGTTCACCACGCTGCTGATTTTCTGGCTGTCGGCTGCCACCTGCTCGATCATGGTCGCTGTCTGTTGCACCCCACTGGAAAGCCCGGTGATGGAGTCGACGACGCGCGTGACCACGCTTCGTCCGGCCCCGGCCAACTGGTCGGCAGTCTGCGACTGGTCGCGTGTGCTGGCGGCATGCTCGGCGATATGGTGAACGGTGGTGGACATCTCGTTGATCGCGGTGGCGGCCTGATCCGTCTCACTCTGCTGGCCGAGCATGCCCTGGCGAACGTCCTTCATGCTTTGCGCCAGACGCGCCGTGCCCTCGTCGAGCCGAGAAGCGGCCTGGATGACGGCGCCGACCACCCGCTGATAACCGTCCTGCATGGCATTGAAAGCGCTGGCCATCTGGCCGACCTCATCGCGGCTCTGCAGAGGCACGCGGGCCGACAGGTCGCCGTGCTTCTCGACATGCAACATGACGTCCTTCAAGGTGTTGAGGTGGGTGAGCAGGAAGCGGATCAGCAGTTGCGAGGCGGCGAGCAGGACCAGCATCAGCACGGCGACCGCCAGGGCATAGCTGCCAGCCCGCTCGGTGAATACCTGGGCCAGACTGCGGCCGACGGCGAGTACGGCGACGCGCTGGTCGGCAGCGCGCTCGACGATCTGCGCGCCGAGCAGCGGATCGCTGCCAAACAGACCGTCGTGTTCGAGCGCGACCCAGCCGCGCCCGTTGCTCAGCGCTGCGGCATCGGCATCGCCGGGCAGCCTGGGCGTTTCCCCGGGCTTGAAGGCGATCAAGCCGGCGCTGGCAGGCAGTGCCTGGGCGGCTGGCCAGGCAGCGACCAGCTGCGCGTGTTTCTGGACATCGGCGCGGGCCGCCTCGGCAAAGGTGTCCTGCTCCTGAAGCATGGCGAACAGCACGAGCAGCAGGGTGGTGACGAAGGCGACGGCGTTCACCGCCCAGAACTTGTGTTTCAGAGATATATCGCGAATCCAGACGGGCATGTTTTTTTGCTCTCGACATGAATGGAATGCTGGCAAGGCGCCATTATTCTTTCACGGGCAAAGTGACCATCCCTTGATATGAGTCAAAGGCAGTCGACGAGTTGGCTACCCTGGCTCCGAAGCAGCGCGGTTGCAGACAGGTTAACGGCGTCGATCAGCCTGGCTTGAGGACTCGCGTGCATTTTCCTGGTCCTCGTCGCTCGGCTCGGCGATGGCCGGCAGGTCAAAGAATGCCCGGGCACATGCAGTGCTTTGCCTGGCCACCTGTTCCGGCGACTCCTGGCGGTGCAGGGCAACCTCGCGCAGCACGTGCGGTAGGAAAGCGGGTTCGTTGCGTCCGTTCTTCGGTTTTGGCCGCAAGGTGCGTGGCAGTAGATAAGGCGCGTCGCTTTCCAGCATCAAGCGGCCAGCCGGAATATCCCGGACCAGTGGGTGCAAGTGCGCGCCACGACGTTCATCGCAGATCCAGCCGGTGATGCCGATATGCAGATCCAGATCCAGGTAGTCGAACAATGCCCGTTGCTCGCCGGTGAAACAGTGCACCACCGCTGCCGGCAGGCGATCACGGTAATCCCGCAGGATCTGCACGAAGCGCGGGTGTGCATCGCGCTCGTGCAGGAACACCGGCAACTGCAGGTCGGCCGCCAGGCTCAACTGCTCTTCCAGGGCCTTTTCCTGCAGCGGGCGTGGTGAGAAGTCGCGGTTGAAGTCCAGGCCACACTCGCCTACTGCCTTCACCGGGGGCTCGGCAAGGATGGCACGCAGGCGCCGGGTGTCGTCACTGTTCCAGTTTCTGGCGTCATGCGGGTGCACGCCGGCCGTGCTGAAAAGTCGGTCACCCTGCGGGTCCAATTGCTGGCACAGGCTCAGGGCGTGATCGCTTTCGGCCAGGCTGGTGCCGGTCAACACCAGCTGGCAAACGCCTGCGCTAAAGGCGCGTTCGAGCAATGCCGGGCGCTGCTCGTCGAAGCTTGCATGGGTCAGATTGACGCCGATGTCGATGAGTTGCATGGTGTGACCCTGTGAAACTGGAGTTGCGCAGCATAACAGAGCTTGTTGTAGCGAATAAAAATGCAAAAATTACAAAAACTTGTGGCTGATTCATGAAGTAAACAAGCAACTGATGGTGTCAGAACGATGGCTATGCCACGCTTGACCCTCCACTTGTGAATCACCGCCTCCGGCTGTCAGCCGGCTTCCGCTATTGGAGCATCGATATTGCGCGTCCTCTTTATCCTGTGCCTGCTGCTTTCGCTGCCGTTGCCGGCAGTGGCGCGCATTGCCGGCCCGGTGGAGGTGAGCAAACCCGCCGCGGTGCGGGATCTGCCCGGCATTCGCAACAGTGGGGAGCTGCGAGTGCTGGTCAACCAGAGCCGTAACAGCTCTGGTGAAGTCAAAGGGCAGAGTATCGGCGTCGAATACCAGCGCCTGCGGGCCCTGGAGCAATACCTCAATCGCAATGCCCGGGATGGCCGCAACCTGCGTCTCAGCATCATTCCCAAAGCCAAGGATCAATTGCTCGCCGCCCTGCAGCGCGGCGAGGGGGATCTTGTGGCGCCCGGCGAGCTGCTTGGTAACCCGGGCGGCGGTAACCTGCTCGCCAGTGAGGCAATACGCCGTGACGTACCGGTGGTGATCGTCGCCCGCCAGGGCAACCGCCGTTATCAGCGCTTGGAGCAACTGGCCGGGCGCAGCCTGTCGTTGCCGGCTGGGAGCATTGCCAAGGACGCGCTGCACGAGATCAATCGCAAGCTCGTAGCACGCAAGCTGCAGCCCATCGTAGTCGAATGGGTGGATCCGACCCTGGCGGTCGAAGACGTGCTGGAAATGGTTCAGGCCGGAATTTTCGACTTCACCGCCGTTGAGCTGCACATCGCCGAGCGTTGGGCCAAGGTGATGCCCAAGCTGCGCATCGACCGCCATCTGGTGCTCGACGATCAGGGCGATATGCGCTGGTACATGCGGCGCGATGCGCCGCTGCTGAGCGCCAGTGTCGACCGTTTCCTGGAGAGCTATCGGGTACCCGACGACCAGGATGCTGCCTTCCAGCGCGTTTACCGGCGCCTATACAAGGTGCATTCGCCCATGGGCCGTGCCGAACGCCAACGTCTGGAACGCGTGCGGCCGGTGCTGCAGCGCTATGCCGAGCAAAACGACTTCGACTGGCTGGCGCTGGCGGCTCTGGCCTTCAAGGAGTCGACGCTCAATCCCACGGCACGGGGCAGCAGCGGGGCGACCGGGTTGATGCAGATAACGCCGGCGGCGGCGCGTAGCGTGGGCATCAACGACATTTCCAGGGTCGAGAACAACGTGCAGGCCAGTGCCAAGTATCTCGCCAAGATCCGCCGTGGCTTCTTCAACAGCCCGCGGCTTAACGAGCGCGAGCGCATGGCGTTCGTGCTGGCGGGCTATAACCTTGGCCCGCAGCGGGTACAGAGCCTGCGTGCCGAGGCGCGGCGACGCGGTCTCAATCCGGACCAGTGGTTCTTTCAGGTCGAGCGCGTAGCCATGGAAGAACTCGGCATGGGGGTGGTCAGCTACGTCAATGCCGTCAACAAGTACTACCTAGCCTATGCGCGTGAGCGTTATTCACTGGAGCCTGCGCAGAAAGTGAGCATGCGTAAATGATCGTTTTAATCGATTGTTTATAGCGATTTTATGCGGTTTTCATATTTGAAAATCAAATTAATATGGCGCCATCTCACTCATCCGGTAAAGGAAACGCTCCATGAACGCATTCATCAAATCCCTGGCAACCACGCGCGCCGGCTTTGGCCTGACCGTTCTGCGGGTGCTGGTCGGCATCACCTTCGCGGCCCACGGCTCGCAGAAACTGTTCGGCTGGTTCGGCGGCTACGGGCTGGCTGGCGTGGCCCAGTGGATGGAGAGCATCGGTCTGGCGCCCGGCTACCTGATGGCGTTGATGGCCGGCAGCGCGGAATTCTTCGGCGGCCTGGCGCTGGTCATCGGTCTGCTGGTGCGCCCTGCCGCAGCACTGTTGGCGGTGACCATGCTGGTGGCGATCTTCTCGGTGCATATCGGTAACGGCTTTTTCATGGCCGACAACGGCTACGAGTTCGCCCTGGCGCTGCTGGCCGCCACGCTGGCCCTGTTGATCGAGGGTGCCGGGCGGCTATCGCTGGACAAGCGCATCGCCGGCTAAGCGCTGCATCGCTTGCGAAAGCCCGCCCATGCGGGCTTTCCTGGTTATTGACAGGCTGATCGGCGACTCTCTAGGATTGTCATCTGCGCCGATTTAGACAGCTACTTGCGGGGCGCCTCAGGGATTCTTCAGCGAGTCCCGAAATTCCGCTAAAGCGCTGGTTCGGTGTTGCCTCTCACCGCTGCCCAGCGGGATTTCCGAGGCGGAGACAAACACCATGACCTGCTCCCAGGCTGCGCACCTTCGTATCCTTCCCATCACTAGCCGACTGGTTCACCGCAATCCGCGCATTCTGCTCGGTGGCGTTCACCAGCCGACGTTATTGCGCTATCTCGATGGCTGGCCCTCTCGCCGTGAGGGGCAACGCGCCTTTCTCGTGCAGTTCGCCGAGCAGGGCGACTCTCTGCAGCGCTTCGCCGATGACAGCTTCGATTTCGCCGTCCTGCAGCGCCCTGGTGCCGAAGCGCTTGGCCAGCTGACGCGCATTGCCCGGCAGGGGCTGATTACCCTGCGCTGAACCCTGTTTACGGATAGTCGATGGCGACGATGTACCAGTACTTGTCGCCGGTTGGCGTCTGTACCCGCACTTCTGCATCCAGGCCCTTGCCGACAAGGGCGCGGGCCAGGGGTGAGTCGATGCTGATCAGGTTCAGCTTGAGGTCGAGTTCGTCGGGGCCCACGATGCGATAGCGCGCCTCGACGCCGTCTTCGTCTTCCACCGTGACCCAGGCACCGAAGTACACCTTGTCTGGATCGCTGGGGCGAGTATCGACCACCTTGAGCTTTTCCAGGCGTTTGGTCAGAAAGCGCACGCGACTGTCGATCTCGCGCAGCATCTTCTTGCCGTAGGTGTACTCCGCGTTCTCCGAGCGATCACCCTGGGCCGCCGCCTCGCTGACCGAACGGGTCACCTCGGGCCGGCGCACGTGCCAGAGCTCGTGCAGTTCGGCGCGCAGGCGCGCCTCGCCTTGGGGGGTGATCAGGGGCGTACCCGCGGTGCGGGGTGGGCGGTATCGGCTCATGCTCGGCTCGGTCTATTGTGGGCGCGCAGTTTATCAACCCTCACGCAGAACGGTGAGCGGGCTGGCGTTGAGCGCGCGGCGGGTACCCAGCACGCCGGCAACGCCGACCAGCAGCGCGCCGATCAGAGGCAGCACCAGCAGCCAGGGATGGGGCTGCCATGCCATCTGAAAGGCGTAGCGGTAGATCAGGAAACTGACCAGTTCGCAGCCCAAGGCGGCCAGCAGGCCACTGGCGGCGCCCAGCAGGCCGAACTCGGCGCGCCTGGCCTGCACCAGCAGCTTGCGTTCGGCGCCCAAGGCGCGCAGCAGGGCGCCTTGGTGAATACGCTCATCCAACGTCGACTGCAGGCCGGCGAACAGCACGGCGAGGCCCGCGGCCAGCACGAACAGCAGCACGAACTCGATGGCGATGGTGACCTGGGCGAGGATGCTGCGCAGCTGGTTGAGCAGCGCCTCGACCTGCAACAGCGACACCGCAGGGAAGGCGCGGGACAGTTCCACCAGCTGCTGCTCGTGCTGCGGCGGCAGGTAGAAACTGGTCAGGTAGGTGACCGGCAGGTCCTTGAGGGTGCCGGGCTCGAAGATCATGAAGAAGTTGGGCTGAAAGTTGTTCCAGTCCACCGTGCGCAGGTTGGTTACCACGGCATCGCGATTGACGCCGCCGACATTGAAGGTCAGGCGGTCGCCGAGTTTGAGGTGCAGGCTTTGCGCCAGTTCGTCCTCTACCGACACACCAGGCAGTTCATGCTGCTTATCATCCGTCCACCACTGGCCGGCTGTCAGGGTGTTGCCATCGGGCAGGTCGGCGCTCCAGGTCAGGCTCAGGTCGCGGCGCACCGCCCGCTCGCCACGCGAATCCTCGGTGACGTACTGGCGAACCGGCTCGCCGTTGACCTGGGTCAGGCGCCCCGGCACCACGGGATACAGCGGCGCGGGATGGGGGGACAACTGCGCCAGGCGTTCAGCGAAAGCGGCGCGCTCGGCGGGTAGAATGTTGAGGGCGAAATGATTGGACGCATCGGCCGGCAGCTGCTCCTGCCAGTTGTCCAGCAGCTCGCCGCGCAGCAGGGCGATCAGCGCCATTGCCAGAAGAATCAGGCCGAAGGCCAGGGATTGCCCGGCCGCCGCGAGCGGGCGGCGCAGCAGCTGACCAAGGCCCAGGCGCCACGGCAAGGTGGCACCTGCCAGCAGGCGGCGCAGGCTCTGCAGGCCAAGCAGTAACAGGCCCCCCAGCAGCAGGGCGGTGACCAGCCCGCCGCCGAGCAGGGCCAGGGTCAGCACCAAGTCCAGGCTCAGGCGCCACATGATCAGGCCCAGGGCGAGCAGGGCGGTGCCGTAGACCAGCCAGGAGCTGGCCGGCACTGGCAGCATGTCGCGGCGCAGCACGCGCAGCGGTGGCACGCGGCCCAGCGCCGCCAGCGGCGGTAGTGCGAAGCCGGCCAGCGCTACCAACCCGGTGGCGATGCCGGCCAAGGCGGGCCAGACGCCGCCAGGGGGAATCTGTGCCGGCAGCAGGCCCTGCAGCAGGTGAAACAGCGTCTGTTGCGCAAGCCAGCCGAGCACGGCACCAACAAGGCTGGCCAGCACCCCAAGAATCGCCAGTTGCAGGCCGAACAGGCTTAGCGCCTGGCGCCGCGAAAGGCCCAGGCAGCGCAGCAGTGCGCTGGCGTCGAAGCGCCGGCTGGCGAAGCGCGCCGCCGACAGGGCGACCGCGACGCCAGCCAGCAGCACGGCGGCCAGGCTGGCGAGGCTCAGGTAGCGCTCGGCGCGATCCAGGGCTCCGCCGACGCGGCGGCTGCCGTCACGGGCATCATCGAAGCGCTGATGAGCCGCCAGGGCGGGTTCGGTGGCCTGCCGGTAGCTGGCCAGGGCATCGCTGGGACCGTTCCATTGCTCGATGTAACGCACCCGGCTGCCCGGCTGCACCACGCGGGTGGCCGGCAGGTCGTCGAGGTGCATCAGCACGTGGGGCGTCAGGCTGTAGAAGTCGCCGGCTTCGTCCGGCAGGTAGGTCAGCACCCGGGTGAGGCGCAGCCTCTTGGCGCCGACTTCGATCTGGTCGCCGGTTTTCAGGCCCAGCGCCACCAGCAGCCGGGATTCCGCCCACACCTCGCCAGGCCCTGGCCCTGGGCTGACGGTTTCTTCGGCATAGGGCGCGGCGGCGCTCTTGAGCTGGCCGCGCAGCGGATAGCCGTTGCCGGCGGCCTTGACGCTGGCCAGCTGGATGCCGGCGTCACTGGCGATCACGCTGGAAAACTCGACCACCTGGGCGTGCTGCAGCCCGCGCCCGGTGCCGGCCTCGATCTGCTCGGGGCTGGCCGGGGCGCTACCCCTGAGAATCAGGTCGGCGCCAAGAAATTCGGTGGCGCGCAAACTCATGCCCTCGTTCAACCGGGCACCGAAATAGCCGATGGAGGTGCTGGAGGCCACCGCTATCAGTAGGGCGAAGAACAGCACGCGCAGCTCGCCGGAGCGCGCATCGCGCAGCAGCTGGCGACCCGCTAATGACAGCAGGGCGAAAAAGGGCAGGGTGCGCATCAGGCGTTCACCGCCGCCACCAGGTGGCCGGCCTCCAGGCGGATGATGCGCTGGCAGCGCGCGGCAAGGCGCTCGTCATGGGTGACCAGCACCAGGGTTGTACCCCGTTCCTGGTTGAGTTCGAACAACAGGTCACTGATGCGCTCGCCGGTGTGGGTGTCCAAGTTGCCGGTGGGCTCATCGGCGAACAGCACATCGGGCTCCGCGGCAAAGGCCCGGGCGATGGCCACTCGCTGTTGTTCGCCACCGGAAAGCTGGCGTGGCGAGTGGCTCAGGCGCGCGCCCAGGCCGACGCGCTCGAGCAGTTCGCTGGCACGCTGGCGGGCATCGCTGCGGCCTTCGAGTTCCAGGGGCAGCATGACGTTCTCCAGAGCATTGAGGCTGTCGAGCAGCTGGAACGACTGGAACACGAAGCCCACGTGCTCGGCGCGCACCCGGGCGCGCGCGTCTTCATCCAGGCTGCCCAGGTCGTTGCCGGCCAGCAGGATGCGCCCGGTGCTGGGCAGGTCGAGGCCGGCCAACAGGCCGAGTAGGGTGGATTTACCGGATCCCGAGCTGCCGACGATGGCCAGGCTGCCACCTTTTTCCAGCTCCAGCGACAGATCATGCAGGATGGTCAACTCGCCTTCCGCGCTGGAGACCACTTTGTTAAGGTTCTGCGCAGACAGAATGCTTGAGCTCATGAGGAATCCGATGCGTGCGATAGTGAAGGGGGCCATTCTGGGCCTGCTGCTGATAGGGCAGATGGCGCAGGCGGGGACCGTGCTGGTCGTCGGCGATAGTATCAGCGCCGCTTTTGGCATGGATACCCGGCAGGGCTGGGTTCATCTGCTCGACGAGCGCATGCGCCAGGAGGGTTTCGAGCATCAGCTGGTGAACGCCTCGATCAGCGGCGACACCAGTGCTGGCGGTGCGGCGCGGCTGCCGGCGCTGCTCGCCGAGCACAAGCCGCGACTGGTGATCGTCGAGCTCGGTGGCAACGACGGCCTGCGTGGTTTGCCGCCAGGCCAATTGCAACAGAATCTTGCGTCGATGATCGATGCCTCCCGCGACGCCGGTGCCAAGGTGCTGCTGCTGGGCATGCGCATTCCACCCAATTACGGCGAGCGGTACACCACCGCGTTCGCCAAGGTGTTCGACGACGTGGCGGCGGACAAGAATGTGCCGCTGGTGCCCTTTCTTCTGGAAGGCGTGGGCGGCGTTACCAGCCTGATGCAGGATGACGGCGTGCATCCTGCCGTGGCGGCCCAGCCGCAGCTGCTCGAGAATGTCTGGCCGACCTTGAAACCATTGCTGTAACGGGCTTTTCCGCTGACGGTGTTTCGGCTAATGTGGCGCCCCCGTTCTGGAGCCCCCCATGTTGCGACCCGTCTGGTCTCTGTATGCCTACCAACTGATCGAGCCGGACGAGCAGCTGGACCTGTTCGCCTGCCGTGAAGTGAAGGTGCATCTGGTCGCTCGTCAGCTGGAGCTTGGCGGCCATGCCGACCGCACCCTGTGCGGAGGCCTGCTGCCCGCACAGCCGCTGTGGCGTGATCTGGAGCGGCCCATGCTGCAGGATCGACGCCTGTGCCGCGCCTGTCTGGCAACGCTCGAGGCGCAGCGGCGCGGTGATCGCCCCGCCTGGCCGGGGCGCTGACGGTCGCCACGGTATACAATCAGCTCCAGTCCTCCATACCACCTCAAGGGTTTTCTGCATGTCGCCGCGCGTTTCAGCTCTTGCCCGCTGTCTGTCGTTGGGTGCTGTCTGTCTGGCAGGCTCCGCCGCCGCACTGGAATTGCCGCTGCCGCCGCCCGGCGAGGATATCGTCGGCGAGATCCAGGTGATCAAGGCGCGCTACGAGGACACCTTCGCCGATATCGGTACGGCGAACGATCTGGGCTATCTGGAAATGGTCGCCGCCAACCCGGGTGTGGATGCCTGGTTGCCGGGCGAGGGCACCGATATCGTGCTGCCGACGCGCTTCATCCTGCCGCCCGGGCCGCGTGAAGGCATCGTGATCAACCTCGCCGAATACCGGCTGTACTACTTCCCGAAAGGGGAGAACGTCGTCCATACCTATCCGCTGGGCATCGGTCGCGAAGGCTGGAGTTCGCCGGTAACCCAGGCACGTATCACCGCCAAGACGCCGAACCCAGGCTGGTACCCGCCGCAGTCGATTCGCGACGAGCACGCCGCCGACGGCGACCCGCTGCCGAGTTACGTGCCGCCAGGCCCGGACAACCCGCTGGGCCCCTACAAGATGACGCTGTCGGTACCGGGCTACCTGATTCACGGCTCGAACAAGAAATTCGGCATCGGCATGCGGGTGAGCCATGGCTGCTTTCGCATGCTCAACAACAACGTGCTCGAGCTGGCCGACATGGTGCCGGTCGGCACACCGGTGCGTATCATCAACGAGCCGTACAAGTTCGGCGTGAGCGGTGGCAAGGTGTATCTGGAAGCCCATACGCCGCTGGGCGAGGAGGACGCCCCGGTGGTCGATCACCACACCGAGGTGGTCAATGCCCTGATACGGCGTAATGATCTCAGCGCCGACAGCCTGGACTGGGATGTGGTGCGTGAAGTGGTCGCCGCCCATGACGGTCTGCCGGTAGAGATCGCCTCGCCCCGTGATGCGGTCATCCAGGCCCAGTCGCCCGCGTTCTGACGGCGGCGCACGGCGCTCTGGGGAGCGCCCGTGCAGCACTTCATGCAGACATAAAAAAGCCGGCTCGGGAGCCGGCTTTTTTATTGCCCGGAGGCTATTACTTGCGGCTGGCTTTTTCCAGCATACGCAGAGCGCGCTCGTTGGCTTCGTCAGCAGTTTGCTGAGCCTTCTGAGCGGCAGCCAGTGCTTCGTCAGCCTTGCGGTAGGCTTCGTCGGCACGAGCTTGAGCGCGAGCTGCTGCGTCTTCGGTTGCAGTCAGGCGAGCTTCGGTTTCTTTGGTGACGCTGCTGCAACCGGTAGCCAGAACTGCGGCCAGAGCCAGAGCAGAGAATTTCAGAACGTTGTTCATCGTGTTCCCCTTAGGGTCAGTTTTTTGCTTATTGAAGCCCTTTCCCGAACCCGGAAAATGGCCGGCGTACATACTACCTGTAACTTCTAGTAAGTAAACGGACGACGGGCAAGGGTTCCGAATTTTTCTTGCAGATTAACCCGCCATTACCGGTATGCGAGGCCGGCCTTTCCAACTGCCTGGGCACAGTTGCGTGTATGACCCATGTCGCCAGATTGGCAATTTCAGGCAGCGCGGATTTTGCCTTGCCCTTTACCGACTAGAATGGCTTTATATCGCATTGTTACCGGATGTACGCAGGCCCCGTCGGGGGATGTCGTGTCCGGCCCATCCAGAGGAGTAGTAATGAGCGAGCCACTGTCTATTCATCATGACCTTGACGGTCACCAGTTCGAGACCACAGTGGATGGGGATCGTGCTTATCTTTCCTATATGGACCTGGGCAAGCAGACGCTGGATATCTATCGCACCTTCGTGCCCAACTCGCTGCGTGGTCGTGGCATCGCGGCGGCCCTGACCAAGACGGCCCTCGAGTATGCCGATCGCATGGGCTATACAGTGATTGCCTCCTGCTCCTACGTGGAGCGCTATATGGCGCGCACCGAGGGCCCTGCCGAGCAGGACTGATCGACTGGCCCTGAACAAAAACGCCGAGCATATGCTCGGCGTTTTTCATGGCTGGTGGTTAACCGCGCTGGCGCGTGGGCAGCACGTCCTTGAGCTTGGCGTGCATGCTGCGCAAAGTCTTCTCGGTGCTTTCCCAGTCGATGCAGGCGTCGGTGATCGATACACCGTACTTGAGCTGTTGCAGATCCTTGGGAATCGACTGGTTGCCCCAGCCCAGGTGGCTCTCGACCATCAGGCCGACGATCGACTGGTTGCCTTCGAGAATCTGGTTGGCGACGTTGTCCATAACCAGGGGTTGCAGCGCCGGGTCCTTGTTGGAGTTGGCGTGACTGCAGTCGACCATGATGTTCGGCTTGATCGATGCCTTCTTCAGTTCCTGCTCGCAAATGGCCACGCTGACCGAATCGTAGTTCGGCTTGCCGTTGCCGCCGCGCAGCACCACGTGCCCGTAGGCATTGCCCTTGGTGGTGACGATGGATACACCGCCTTGCTGGTTGATCCCCAGGAAGCGGTGCGGGCTGGAAACCGACTGCAGGGCATTGATGGCCACCGTCAGGCCGCCATCGGTGCCGTTCTTGAAGCCGACGGCCGAGGAGAGGCCCGAGGCCATTTCCCGGTGGGTCTGCGATTCGGTGGTGCGTGCGCCGATCGCCGACCAGCTGATCAGGTCCTGCAGGTACTGCGGGGAGATCGGATCCAGCGCTTCGGTGGCAGTGGGCAGGCCCATTTCCGCGAGATCCAGCAGCAGCTTGCGACCGATATGCAGGCCATCCTGGATCTTGAAGGAGTCGTCGAGATACGGGTCGTTGATCAGCCCTTTCCAGCCGACGGTGGTGCGCGGCTTCTCGAAGTACACGCGCATGACCAGGTACAGCGTGTCGGAGACTTCTTCGGCAAGCACTTTCAGGCGCTCGGCGTATTCGTGGGCCGCCTTGATGTCATGGATGGAGCAGGGGCCGACCACCACGAACAGGCGGTGATCCTTGCCATCGAGAATGTCGCGCACCACCTGCCGGCCAGCCGACACGGTGCGCTCGGCGCGTTCGGTCAGCGGAATCTCGAGCTTGATCTGTTCGGGGGTGATCAGGGTTTCGTTGGAGGCGACGTTGAGGTCGTTAATCGGTAATTCAGCTATCGTGCTTTTCATCGGGTGGGTCATCGGGTCACGGGAGCCGGCCGCCAGCGATCCCCGTGCAGCGGGCACAGCGGTATGGGCACAGCGGGGAAGCCGAACCTTATCGCGTTAGCGCCTGCCGAGACAATGATATTTAGGCCGGGGGCGGGTTAAAGATGGCCAGTCGCTGTTCGCGCCATTCCCTCGCCACGACGTCCAGCGGCAGGGCCTGGCCAGCCTGCTGCTCCCGGTGCCGGACATAGCGCTGGAGATTGCAGATATCCTCGACTATCTGCGCGCGCAGGGCTGGGTGGTGCTAGCTGGACGCGACGCCGCAGATAGTGATCGGACTGCCGCGCGCACCAGGCCACTTGGCCTGGGCTGTTGCCTGCTCATCCAGCAGGGGTATATGCCGGGTTACCGGCGTGCCCTGATGCAGGGCATGACCTGGATGGCGCGTCACGCCCCCAGGCTGATATCGTCCAGGCGCTGGTTGGCACTGGCGAATGGCGACGTAGCCTCAACTCCACCGGCAGGTTACTGCTATGACGAAGAAAACGACGCATGACGACCGCCCCGGTTGCTGTCACAATGATATTTCCTTGCCGAGCGTCGCCACCCAATTGGAATTGACCGATTTTGATGCCGATCAGCGATTACTCGGCCTTTGCGGCACCTCGTTGGTGATATTCACCAGCCAGGGCTGTTCGGCCTGCCGCTATGCACGCCAGCAGCTTGCCCACATGGCACTGCCGATCGAGCGATTGGCCTGGATCGATGCGGGTGAGAACTTCGGCCTGGTACAGCGCTACGAAGTGTCACGATTGCCGGCACTTTTCGTCGTGCGCGATGGCCATTTTTTCGGCGCGCTGCACGCTCGCCTGCTGGCTGCCGATCTGCAGCAGGCGCTGGCCGAGGTGCTTGCCAGAGCGCCTGAGGACTTGCCTTGAAGCCTACCGAGCGGTTGTCAGGCCAGCCACGGGCTTGCCTTTTACGGTGGCTTTGCAAAGGCGCTGCTAAGCTCAAGCCAGGCCCCGCCGTGCCGGCAGTCGAGGAGGCCGCATGATTCGTTCGATTCTTTATGCCACCGATCTTGGTCTGTATGCGCCTTATGTACTGCAACATGCGCTGGCGATGGCGCGCAGTTTCAAGGCCAGCCTGCATGTCGTGCATGTGGTGGAACCCATGGGCCTGTTCGCCGAATCGGTGCTGCAAACCTATGTGGATGAGGCGCGGTTGAAGGAGTTGCGCAGTACCGGCCTGGAGACGGTGATGAGCAATATCGAGCTGCGCGTGCTCGAGGGGTTCCGTGATGAGCTGGGTGACAATCACGACGATGTCGAGCTGATCGGCTCGGTCAGTGTATTGCGTGGTGATCCGCCGATTTCCATTCTCGAGCACGCCCAGAAACTCGCTGTGGATTTGCTGGTCGTAGGCAGTCATAGCCATGGTGCAGCGCTTGAGGTGCCGATGGGGCGCACCGCTGCCAGATTGCTGCAGCTATGCGATGTGCCGGTTTACCTGGTGCCCATGCTGCAGCATCGCTCGCGCCATGATTAACAGGCGCTACCCAGATAAATAATCTATATATACCGCTTCAACCATTAATATGGTTATATAGCTGATCGATGATCAGGCGGCGGCCTTTCCGCTTTGAGGGATTTCTATGAAGCTTCAGCAACTGCGCTACATCTGGGAAGTTGCGCACCATGACCTCAACGTTTCCGCCACGGCGCAGAGCCTCTATACCTCACAGCCCGGGATCAGCAAACAGATTCGCCTGCTCGAGGACGAGCTGGGTGTCGAAGTATTCGCCCGCAGTGGCAAGCACCTGACCCGCGTGACCCCGGCAGGTGAGCGGATCATCACCACCGCCGGGGAAATCCTGCGCAAGGTGGAGAGCATCAAGCAGATCGCCCAGGAGTTCTCCAACGAGAAGAAGGGCACCCTATCTATCGCCACCACCCACACCCAGGCGCGCTACGCATTGCCGCCGGTGATCAGCAGCTTCATCAAGCAGTACCCGGAAGTCGCCCTGCACATGCACCAGGGCACGCCGACGCAGATCGCCGAAATGGCCGCCGACGGCACCGTGGACTTCGCCATCGCCACCGAAGGCCTGGAGCTGTACAACGATCTGGTGATGATGCCGTGCTATCGCTGGAACCGCTGCGTGATCGTGCCCCAGGGGCATCCGCTGAGCAAATTGCCGAAGCTGACCCTCGAAGCCCTGGCCGAACACGAAATCGTGACCTACACCTTCGGCTTCACCGGCCGCTCCAAGCTCGACGAGGCCTTCAGCCACCGTGGCCTGACGCCCAAGGTGGTGTTCACCGCCGTCGATGCCGACGTGATCAAGACCTACGTGCGCCTTGGCCTGGGGGTCGGCATCGTGGCCGGCATGGCGGTCAATCCGAAGCTGGATCCGGATCTGGTGGTGCTCGATGCCAGCGAGCTGTTCGAGTCCAGCGTGACCCGTATCGGTTTCCGCCGTGGCACCTTCCTGCGCGGCTTCATGTGCGACTTCATCGAGACCTTTGCCCCACACCTGACCCGTGATGTGCTTGCCAAGGCCGTGCAGTGCCACAACAAGGTCGAGCTCGAAGAACTGTTCAAGGACGTCAAGCTGCCGCTGCACTAAGCGGCACGGCAGAAGCGAAAAATGGCGCCCTGAGGCGCCATTTTTTTCGAGCCCGGATCAGTGGCTCAGGTGCAGGCCACACTCGCGGTTATCTTCGCCCTTGGTGGGGTCGAAGTAGTCGAAGTTGTTGGGCAGGCCATGGGTGGTCAGGTACTGGTACAGATCCTTGGAAGACCAGTGCAGCAGCGGCGCGACCTTGATCAGGCCGTCCGGGTTGATGCTCACCGGCTGCATCTGCGCACGTACCGCGGTGTCGGTGGCGCGCAGGGCGGTGAACCAGACACTCGGTGCAGTTTCGCGCAGGGCGCGGGCGAAGGGCTCCAGTTTCACTTCTTCGGTGAACGCAGCGTGGCGTGGGTCGTCCAGCCCTGGCGTCGGGCCATCGATGGCCTCGCGATGGGCACGGCTGCGCTTGGGCAGGTAGGTGATCAGGTTGAGGCCCAGTTGCTGAGTGACTTCATCGGCGAACCGGTAAGTAGCCTCGGTGTTGTAGCCGCTGTCCATCCATACGATGGGGATATCGGCCTTGGCCTGGCTGACCATGTGCAGGATCACCGCTTCGAAGGGGCGGAAGTTGGTGGTGCAGATGGCGGGTTTGCCCAGGCCGATCGCCCATTCGATCAGCTTTTGCGGCTGATTGGCGAATTCGGCGTTGAGGCTGTCCAGGTCGAGATCCATTGCGGGCTCCGAGGCGTGTGGGTGAGAAGGGCGATGGTAGCAAATCTGCGCGATAGCCGTGGCGGCGGCGGGCAGTGATCGAGGCTGAGCGAGCCTGCTACCGGGTGGCCGGCAGCAGGCGGCTTGATCAGATTTCCGCGGGCGGAATGTGGCCGAACAGCTCCTGGGAGAAGCGCGTGCGCTCCTCTGCGTTTTCCTGGATGCCCTTGGCAGCCAGTTCTGCCAGGCGCGCTTCCACGGCGTGGGCGCGATGGGTCAGGCCGCAGTCGTTGGCGATCTGGATGTTCAGGCCGGGGCGGGCGTTGAGCTCGAGAATCAGCGGGCCCTTGTCCTGGTCGAGCACCATGTCGACACCGATGTAACCCAGGCCGCACAACTCGTAGCAGCCGGCGGCAAGCTTCATGAAGCCGTCCCAGTTGGGCAGTTGTACTCCATCCACCGCGTTGGTGGTGTCGGGGTGCTTGCTGATCTTGTTGTTCAGCCAGGTGCCACGCAGGGTCACGCCCGTGGCCAGGTCTACACCGACGCCGATGGCGCCCTGGTGCAGGTTGGCCTTGCCGCCCGACTGGCGGGTCGGCAGGCGCAGCATGGCCATCACCGGGTAGCCCATCAGCACGATAATGCGGATGTCCGGCACGCCTTCGTAGCTGATGCTCTTGAAGATGCTGTCCGGGGTGACCCGATACTCGATCAGCGCGCGGTCACGGTGGCCACCCAGGGAGTACAGGCCCGAGAGGATGCTGGAGATCTGCTGCTCGATTTCCGAGTGGCTGACGATCTTGCCCGATACCGTCTTGAAGCGATCCTCGAAGCGGTCGGCGATCACCAGGATGCCGTCGCCGCCAGCGCCCTGGGCCGGCTTGACGACGAAATCGCTGCGCTCGCCGATGATCTTGTCGAGATTATCGATCTCCTTCTCGGTGGAGATCACCCCGTACATTTCCGGCACGTGTATGCCGGCTTCGATGGCGCGCTGCTTGGTGATGATCTTGTCGTCGACGATCGGGTACAGGTGGCGCTTGTTGTACTTGAGCACGTAGTCCGCGTTGCGGCGGTTGATGCCCATGATGCCCTTGGCTTCAAGGGCCTTCCAGGTTTTCCAGAGACCTAGCATTGGCTCAATCCTTCAGGAAGGCTTTGAAGCGGAACAGTTCGGTCAGGCGGTAGCCGCGATAGCGACCCATGGCCAGCATGAAACCCACCAGCACCAGCAGCACCGCCGGGAAGGTGAACACGAAGTACACCAGCTCCGGTACGGTCATCAGCAGGTGGGCGATGGTTGCCGCGAACAGGGTGCCGATGGCGACCTTGAAGGCGTGGCTGCCGCCGCGTTCTTCCCAGGTGATCGACAGGCGTTCGATGGTCATGGTCAGAATCACCATCGGGAACAGGGCGACGGACAAGCCGCGCTCCAGGCCCAGCTTGTGGCTGAACAGGCTGATGGTGGCGATCAGGACCACCACGAAGGTCAGCACTACCGACAGGCGTGGCAACATCTGCAGCTTCAGGTGTTCCAGATAGGACCGCAGGGACAGACCCAGGGCGGTGATCACCGTGAACAGGAATATCCCGAAGCCCAGCTGGGTTTCACGGAAGGCCAGGGCGATCAGCACCGGGGTGAAGGTACCCAGGGTCTGCAGGCCGCCGAGGTTGCGCAGGATGAGGATCACCAGTACGCCGATGGGGATCATCACCATGATCATGAAGGTCTGCTGGGTCTGCAGCGGCAGGCCGTACAGCGAATACTCCAGGAAGTCGGCGTCGGTGTTCTCGTCGGTCAGCTGGGCGAGGCGAATGGCGTTCATCTCGCTGTTGTTGAGGGTGAAGGTGGTGGTGGCCTGACGACCGCCATCGAGGGTGATCAGTGGCTCGTCACCGGTCCACCAGACCAGGCGATCGGCCGGCAGGCCCTGCTCGCCGGTTTCCGGGTTGAAGTACAGCCAGCGGTCGCCATTGAAGCTGCGCAGCCACAGCTCCGGGCTCTGCTGGATGTCGGCAGCCAGGCGGATGGTGTGTACGCGCTCCATTGGCACGTGGGCAATGGACAGCAGCAGCTCTACGGCCTGGGCCTTCTTGGTGGTCGAGGCATCGCCGCCAAGCAGCAGCTTGGCGTTGTCGTCGTTGGTGTTGTTGACGCGCTTGATGGTCTCGCTGATGAAGGTCTCGACGTCGGCCGAGTGCTGGCGGATCGGCGCCAGCAGCGCCTCGGCGGCGATCTTCTCGGGGCCTTCGACCGGAATGCTGTCACGGAAGATCGGGCCCTTGGCCTTGGCCTGCTCACCGCTGTAGCGCTTGGTCAGCACCAGTCGGTAGTAGAGGGTCTGCTTGCCACTGGCGCGACGCGCCGACCAGGTGACCTTGCGGTTGCCATCGGCACGGTTGACGCTCACCCCATAGTTGTTGGAAATGAAGCTCTCGTTGAGGCTGACATAGTCCTGGTTCAGCGGCGGTACGAACATCTGCAGCTTGATCGGATCGCGACCATTGGCCTGGAATTCGACCCGGGTGTCGATGTTCCAGAGGTCGTCGGTTTCGTCACTGCTGACCGGAATGCCGAGAATGAAAATCTGATAGGCCGTAATCAGAACGCCCAGGCTCACCAGAATGGTGATCAGGATTTTCAGATGCAGGGTAAGAGAGCGCATGGGGATTACTCGCCGGATTTTGCGTTGGAACAGTCAGGTTTCCCTGCTGCGTATTTTAGGCTGGGGTCGACCAGCGCATCGAAGCGCTTGAGCGCGTCGGAGCCGATCAAAAGCGGGTATTGGAAGGCACTGCGATCGGTAAGGTTCACTTCGATCTGGCGCTTGACGTTACCCATGCACACGTCCAGTTCGATGACCGGGCGCGCGGTGTAGGTCTTCTCGTCATCCTCGTCGACGTCACCGGCGCGGCGCTTGATCTTGCTGATGCGTGCCAGCGGGCGCTCGATCGGGTGCGCATGGGCATCGTCGATCGCCAGGTAGAAACGCACCCAGCGTTCGCCGTCGCGCTTGAAGCGCTCGATGTCGCGGGCGCTGAGCGAGGCGGTCTGGGCACCGGTGTCGAGTTTGGCCGCCACTTGCACGTCGATGTCGAGGCTGACGTGTTCGTTTAGACCGTAGATGGTTTTGTCCGCGGCGATGGCGTGGCAAGACAGCGCCAGCAGGCAGGGCAGAGTCGTTGGGAAATGAAGTCTCATGGGTCCTTGAGTCGATGAAGCGATGGACGATCCATGCGCCATTGAAGACGGCCCTCACACCCGCTGCAGCAGCGGCCGGAGGGCGAAATGAGGCGAAGTCTAGCATGGCCGACGAAGCTGCCGACAGTTGCTTGTACGGCGTGGCACAGGCGCGCGCCGCGGGATTGGCTGTGGCAAGTGGGTTCGTTGGAAAAATCGCTTTGCTGCAGCCTGCGCTTCGGTAAGAGCTGTGCCGCGAGAGGCCGCCAGCGGTTCCAGAGTGCCGCAGCTACCATTGATAGCATCTGCTGATCAGGTGAGCGCAGCCCCGCATGGGCTTGTAGGTCGGCCAGATAGCCACTCTTAGTGCGTATTGTCGACAGCAGTGCTTGAAGTTTACGCTTATATCGATTTATCTAAGCGTAATCCGATACGAGTGTCGACAATATGTTGCATGCAGCTGAGGGCATTGAAACTTACGAGGACGCTGGAACCCTGGCCGAGCATGTCTTCCGCCAGATCCAGCTGGCCATCGTGCGCGGCGAAATGGCACCCGGCAGCAAGATTTCCGAGCCCGAGCTGGCGCGTACCTACGGCATCAGCCGTGGGCCGCTACGTGAGGCGATCCATCGCCTGGAAGGGCAGAAGCTGCTTGTGCGCATTCCCCATGTGGGCGCCCGGGTGGTGTCGCTCAGCCATGCCGAGCTGATCGAGCTGTACGAGATCCGTGAGTCCCTGGAAGGCATGGCCTGTCGCCAGGCGGCCGAGCGCATGACCCAGGAGGAAATCGACGATCTGCGCCGGGTGCTGGACCTGCACGAGCAGGATGCCGCATTCCAGGCCGGCGTTGGCTACTACCAGCAGGAAGGCGACTTCGATTTCCATTACCGGATTATCCAGGGCAGCGGCAACCGCACGCTGGCCAAACTGCTGTGCGACGAGCTGTATCAGCTGGTGCGCATGTATCGTCTGCAGTTCTCCGCCGTGCCCAACCGCCCGCACCAGGCCTTTGCCGAACACCACCGCATCCTCGACGCCATCGCCGAGCGTGACGGCGAACTGGCCGAACTGCTGATGCGCCGTCATATCGGCGCCTCCAAACGCAATATCGAGCGCCACTATAAAGAGACGCTTACCACTTCATCCAAGACTCGAGGTGATTCATGACCCAGCTTTCCGCCGGCCAGCGTTTCCGCCAGGCCCTCGCCGAAGAGCAACCGCTGCAGGTAATCGGCGCGATCAACGCCAACCATGCGCTGCTGGCCCAGCGTGCCGGTTTCAAGGCGATCTATCTGTCTGGTGGCGGGGTGGCGGCCGGTTCCCTGGGCCTGCCGGATCTGGGCATCAATACCCTGGAAGACGTGCTGATCGATGTGCGGCGCATCACCGATGTCTGCGACCTGCCGCTTCTGGTGGACATCGACACCGGCTTCGGCCCTTCGGCCTTCAATATCGAACGCACCATCAAGAGCCTGATCAAGGCAGGTGCCGCCGCCGCCCATATCGAGGATCAGGTCGGCGCCAAGCGCTGCGGCCACCGCCCGGGCAAGGAAATCGTTTCCTGCGGGGAGATGGTCGACCGGGTCAAGGCGGCCGCCGATGCCAAGAGCGATCCGGAGTTCTTCCTGATCGCCCGCACCGACGCCATCCAGGCCGAGGGCGTGGACGCCGCCATCGAGCGTTGCCTGCGTTATGTGGAGGCGGGCGCCGACGGCATCTTCGCTGAGGCCGCCTATGACCTGCCGACCTATCAGCGCTTCGTCGAGGCACTGAAGGTGCCGGTACTGGCCAATATCACCGAGTTCGGTGCCACGCCGCTGTTCACCCGCGACGAACTGGCCTCGGTCGGCGTGGCCATCCAGCTTTACCCGCTGTCGGCTTTCCGTGCGGCCAACAAGGCGGCGGAAAGTGTCTACACCTCGATTCGCCAGAACGGCCACCAGCAGGACGTGATCGAGCTGATGCAGACCCGCGCCGAACTCTATGACCGCATTGGCTACCACGCTTTCGAACAGAAGCTCGACGCGCTGTTCGCCGCCAACAAGTGACCCTCTGGCGGGCCGCGCAGCGGCCCGAACATAACAAGAAATCGTCCCCTCGCGGATGAAAGGAGAGACTGATGAGCACCACCGACACCAGCGTTGCGGGCTTCAAACCGAAGAAATCCGTAGCCCTCTCCGGCACCGCCGCCGGTAATACCGCCCTGTGCACCGTCGGCCGCACCGGCAATGACCTGCACTACCGTGGCTATGACGTGCTCGATTTCGCCAACCGCTGCGAATTCGAGGAGATTGCCCACCTGCTGGTGCACGGCAAACTGCCGACCGTGGCCGAACTGGCCGCCTACAAGACCAAGCTCAAGGCCCTGCGCGGCCTGCCGGCCGGGGTGAAGGCGGCGCTCGAGCAACTGCCGCCCTCGGCGCACCCGATGGACGTGATGCGCACTGCGGTATCCGTGCTCGGCTGCTTGGCGCCGGAGAAGGACGACCACAACCATCCGGGCGCCCGCGATATCGCCGACAAGCTGATGGCTTCCCTCGGTTCGGCACTGCTGTACTGGTACCACTACAGCCACAACGGCAAGCGCATCGAGGTGGACACCGACGATGACTCCATCGGTGGCCACTTCCTGCACCTGCTCCATGGCGAGAAGCCGCGCGAGTCCTGGGTGCGCGCCATGCACACCTCGCTGAACCTGTATGCCGAGCACGAGTTCAACGCCTCGACCTTCACCTCGCGGGTGATCGCCGGCACCGGCTCCGACCTGTTCTCCTGCATCGCCGGCGCCATCGGCGCACTGCGTGGTCCGAAACACGGCGGCGCCAACGAAGTGGCCTTCGAGGTGCAGAAACGCTACGACAGCCCGGACGAGGCCGAGGCCGATATCCGCGAGCGGGTAGGGCGCAAGGAAGTGGTGATCGGCTTCGGCCACCCGGTCTACACCGTCAGCGATCCGCGCAACAAGGTGATCAAGGAAGTGGCGCGGGAGCTGTCCGTGGAGCAGGGCAATACCAAGATGTATGACATCGCCGAGCGCCTGGAAAGCGTGATGTGGGACATCAAGAAGATGTTCCCCAACCTCGACTGGTTCAGCGCCGTGAGCTACCACATGATGGGCGTGCCCACCGCCATGTTCACCCCGCTGTTCGTCATCGCCCGTACCGCCGGCTGGTCGGCGCACGTCATCGAGCAGCGCATCGACGGCAAGATCATCCGCCCGAGCGCCAACTACACAGGCCCCGAAGACCTGAAGTTCGTGCCGCTCAAGGACCGCAAATAATCAATCATGGAAAACACCATGAACGACACCGTGAATAGCCAATACCGCAAGCGCCTGCCCAGCACCGCACTGGATTACTTCGATGCCCGCGAGGCGGTCGAGGCGATCCAGCCCGGCGCCTGGGCGAGGCTGCCCTACACCTCGCGCGTGCTCGCCGAGCAACTGGTGCGCCGCTGCGCCCCGCAGGACCTGAGCGCCGCGCTGGAGCAACTGGTCTACCGCAAGCGTGACCTGGACTTTCCCTGGTACCCGGCGCGGGTGGTCTGCCACGACATCCTTGGCCAGACCGCCTTGGTCGACCTGGCCGGCCTGCGTGACGCCATCGCCGAACAGGGCGGTGACCCGGCCAAGGTCAACCCGGTGGTGCCGACCCAGTTGATCGTCGACCATTCCCTGGCCGTCGAGGCGCCGGGTTTCGACCCGGACGCCTTCGAGAAGAACCGCGCCATCGAGGATCGCCGCAACGAGGACCGCTTCCACTTCATCGACTGGACCAAGACCGCGTTCAAGAACGTCGATGTGATCCCGGCCGGCAACGGCATCATGCACCAGATCAACCTGGAGAAGATGAGCCCGGTGATCCAGGCGCGCGGCGGCATCGCCTTCCCCGACACCTGCGTCGGCACCGACTCGCACACCCCGCACGTGGACGCCCTGGGCGTGATCGCCATTGGCGTCGGCGGCCTGGAAGCCGAGACGGTGATGCTCGGCCACCCCTCGATGATGCGCTTGCCGGATATTGTCGGCGTCGAGCTGACCGGAAAGCGCCAGCCCGGCATCACCGCCACCGATATCGTGCTGGCGCTGACCGAGTTCCTGCGCAAGGAGCGGGTGGTGGGTGCCTGGGTCGAATTCTTCGGTGAGGGGGCGGACAGCCTGTCCATCGGTGATCGCGCCACCATCTCCAACATGTGCCCCGAGTATGGTGCCACCGCCTCGATGTTCTATATCGACGGCCAGACCATCGACTACCTCAAGCTCACTGGCCGTGAGCCGGAGCAGGTGGCGCTGGTGGAAACCTACGCCAAGACCCTCGGCCTGTGGAGCGATGCGCTGAAAGCCGCCGAGTACGAGCGCGTGCTGCGTTTCGACCTGGGCAGCGTGGTGCGCAATATGGCCGGCCCGAGCAACCCGCACCGCCGCCTGCCCACCTCGGCACTGGCCGAGCGCGGCATCGCCGACGAAGCCAAGCTGCAAGCCGGCAAGGGCGAAGAGGCCCAGGGGCTGATGCCCGATGGTGCGGTGATCATCGCCGCCATCACCAGTTGCACCAACACCTCCAACCCGCGCAACGTCATCGCCGCCGGGCTGGTGGCGAAGAAGGCCAACGCCCTGGGCCTGGTGCGCAAGCCCTGGGTGAAGACCTCCTTCGCGCCGGGCTCCAAGGTCGCCAAGCTGTATCTGGAAGAAGCCGGCCTGCTGCCGGAACTGGAGAAGCTCGGCTTCGGCATCGTCGCCTATGCCTGCACCACCTGCAACGGCATGTCCGGCGCGCTCGATCCGGCGATCCAGAAGGAAATCATCGACCGCGACCTGTACGCCACCGCCGTGCTCTCGGGCAACCGCAACTTCGACGGGCGCATCCACCCCTATGCCAAGCAGGCCTTCCTGGCCTCGCCGCCACTGGTGGTGGCCTATGCCATCGCCGGCACCGTGCGATTCGATATCGAGCAGGACCCGCTGGGCTTGGATAGTGCTGGCAACCCGATCACCCTCAAGGATCTTTGGCCGAGTGACGAGGAGATCGACGCCATAGTCGCCGCCTCGGTGAAGCCCGAGCAGTTCAAGCAGATCTATATCCCGATGTTCGACCTGGGCAACGTGCAGGAGGCCGAGAGCCCGTTGTATGACTGGCGCCCGATGAGCACCTATATCCGCCGCCCGCCTTACTGGGAAGGCGCCCTGGCCGGTGAGCGCACGCTCAGGGGCATGCGCCCGCTGGCGATCCTGCCGGACAACATCACCACCGACCACCTGTCGCCGTCCAATGCCATCCTGGCCGACTCGGCCGCCGGCGAGTATCTGGCGAAGATGGGCCTGCCGGAAGAGGACTTCAACTCCTACGCCACCCACCGCGGTGACCACCTCACCGCGCAGCGCGCCACCTTCGCCAACCCGCAACTGGTCAACGAAATGGCCGTGGTCGACGGCCAGGTGAAGAAGGGTTCGCTGGCACGCATCGAGCCGGAAGGCAAGGTGATGCGCATGTGGGAAGCCATCGAAACCTACATGAAGCGCAAGCAGAACCTGATCATCATTGCCGGTGCCGACTACGGCCAGGGCTCGTCGCGCGACTGGGCGGCCAAGGGCGTGCGCCTGGCTGGGGTGGAAGTGATCGTCGCCGAAGGCTTCGAGCGCATCCACCGCACCAACCTGGTGGGCATGGGCGTGCTGCCGGTGGAGTTCCAACCGGGCACCACGCGCCTGACCCTGGGTCTGGATGGCACCGAGACCTATGACATCGAGGGCGACATTTCGCCGCGCTGCGACCTGACCCTGGTGGTCAATCGCCGCGACGGCGAGGTGCTGCGGGTGCCGGTGACCTGCCGACTGGACACCGCCGCCGATGTCAGTGTGTACAACGCAGGTGGCGTGCTGCAGCGCTTCGCCAAGGACTTCCTCGAAGGCGCGGTGGCTTGATCGCGTAGGGTGGATCACGCCTCATCGATCCACCGTGGAACCCGCCGCGGTGGATGGGAAAAGCGCCAGCGACGCGTTCCTATCCACCCTACGATTCATTGAGCGCTTAGCCCGGATGCAATCCGGGAAAAACCAGCACCATCATTTCCTATCAGGACTGCACTCATGGCTTATCTGCCGCAAGTGAAAATCCCCGCCACCTATATGCGTGGCGGCACCAGCAAGGGCGTGTTCTTTCGCCTGCAGGACCTGCCCGAGCCCTGCCAGGTACCAGGCGAGGCCCGTGACCGGCTGTTTATGCGGGTGATCGGCAGCCCCGACCCGTATGCAGCGCAGATCGACGGCATGGGCGGCGCCACCTCGAGCACCTCCAAGTGCGTGATCCTGTCGAAAAGCCGCCAGCCCGAGCATGATGTCGACTACCTCTACGGCCAGGTTTCCATCGACAAGGCCTTCGTCGACTGGAGCGGCAACTGCGGCAACCTGTCCACGGCGGCGGGCGCCTTCGCCATCCATGCCGGGCTGGTCGACCCCGCGCGGATTCCCGAGAACGGCACCTGCGTGGTGCGCATCTGGCAGGCCAACATCCAGAAAACCATCATCGCCCATGTGCCGGTCACGGGCGGGCAGGTGCAGGAAACCGGCGACTTCGAGCTCGATGGCGTGACCTTTCCGGCGGCGGAGATCGTGCTGGAATTCCTCGACCCGTCCGACGACGGCGAGCAGGGCGCCTCGATGTTTCCCACCGGCAACCTGGTCGATGACCTCGAAGTGCCCGGTATCGGTACTTTCAAGGCGACCATGATCTCTGCGGGTATTCCGACCATATTCGTCAATGCCGCGGACATCGGCTATCAAGGCACCGAGCTGCGCGAAGACATCAACTCGGACCCGGAGCAATTGGCGCGTTTCGAGCGGATTCGTGTGGCTGGGGCATTGCGAATGGGCCTGATCAAGACGCCCGAGGAGGCGTTGACTCGCCAGCATACGCCCAAGATCGCCTTCGTTAGCCCACCGAAAAGCTACACGGCCTCGAGTGGCAAGCCGGTCGAGGCGGGCGAGATCGATCTGCTGGTGCGGGCGCTATCCATGGGCAAGCTGCATCACGCCATGATGGGCACCTGCGCGGTGGCCATCGGCACGGCGGCGGCGGTTCCGGGCACCCTGGTCAACCTTGCCGCTGGCGGCGGCGAGCGTGAGGCGGTGCGCTTCGGCCATCCCTCCGGCACCTTGCGGGTCGGCGCCCAGGCCAAGCTGGTAAATGGCCAATGGACGGTGACCAAGGCGGTGATGAGCCGCAGCGCGCGGATCCTGATGGAGGGCTGGGTACGCGTGCCGGCCTAGCGTTAATGCTGAGTCGTACTGAGCAGCAAGCCGCCAGCGCCCATAAAAAAGGCGCCGGTGGTACGGTTCAGCCGCTGCGCGCCTTTGCGGGTGCGGATGAAACGGCGGATCTGCCGGCCGAACAGGGCATAGACCAACGACGCCGCATATTCGGCCAGCAGGTAGGTGGCGCCCAGGTATATGAACTGTTCGCTTGCCGGCTCGCCGGGCTTGATGAACTGCGGGAAGATCGCGGCGAACAGAAGAATCGCCTTGGGATTGCTGATGCCGATCAGAAACTCCTGCAGCATCAGCCGGGTTACCTGCCGTTGTGGCTGCACGGCCGGCACCGCGCCGTCGAGGTCCAGGCCGCTGAACTCCCGGCTGCGCCAGGCGCTGATACCGAGATACAGCAGGTACAGCGCGCCTACCCACTTGATCACCGTGAAGGCGGTTTCCGAGGCCAGCAGCATGGCGCCCAGGCCTACGGCGGAAATGCTCAGGAAGATGGCGAACGCCGCTACGCGCCCGGTGGTGGCCAGCAGGGCCGCAGCGATGCCGTGGCGGATGCCGTTGTTCATCGCGCAAAAGTTGTTCGGCCCCGGCGTCAAGGCGATCACGAAGGCCAGCGGGGCGAACAACACGGCATCGGACAGCGTCATGGCAGGTGCCTCAAGGGGGCGGTTATTTGAAGCGTCGTTCGACGCCTTTTTCCACCAGGATCTTGGCGGAGATCTCTTCCACCGAGAAATGGGTGGAATCGATGAAGGCGATCGATTCGCGGCGAAACAGGCTTTCCACCTCGCGCACCTCGAATTCGCACTGAGCATAGCTGGCGTAGCGACTGTTGGGTTTGCGCTCGTGGCGGATGGCCGCCAGGCGGTCGGGGTCGATGGTCAGGCCGAACAGCTTCTCGCGGTACTTCTTCAGCGAGGCCGGCAGCTGCAGGCGCTCCATGTCGTCCTCGGTGAGCGGGTAGTTGGCAGCGCGAATGCCGTATTGCATGGCCATGTACAGGCAGGTGGGCGTTTTGCCGCAGCGCGAGACACCAACCAGGATCAGGTCGGCCTTGTCGTAGTAATGGGTGCGGGCGCCGTCGTCGTTATCGAGGGCGAAGTTGACCGCTTCGATACGTTCCATGTAGTTGCTGTTGTGCATGATCGAATGCGATTTGCCTACCGAATACGACGAGTGGGAGGCGAGTTCCTGCTCCAGCGGCGCCAGGAAGGTCGAGAAGATATCGATCATGAAACCCCGCGACTCGGCCAGGATGTCGTGGATCTCCTGGTTGACGATGGTGGCGAAGATAATCGGGTTGGCGCCGTCCTTGTCGGCGGCATTATTGATTTGTTGTACCATGGCGCGCGCTTTTTCCACGCTGTCCACGTAGGGCCGCGTGAGCTTGGTGAAACCGATGGTCTCGAACTGGGCCAGCAGGCTCTGCCCCAAGGCCTCCGCAGTGATACCGGTGCCGTCGGAAATGAAGTACGCGGTTCGTGTCATTGCGCAAATGGCCTATAAGCTGGGAACGAATCTTGGCTATGATAGGTCGGTTTTTTGCCGGCCCTGATGGGTTTGCATTGTTACTTATTTTCCAGGGCCAGGCCATTGTCCACCCGGCACATGCCGACGGCGTTTCCAGCCCATGAGCTTTTCCAACACTGAAGTGGAGAGATCACCTTGGCAGAGTACGTAGTTTCCCTCGATAAGCTCGGCAATCACGACGTCGAGCACGTAGGGGGCAAGAACGCCTCCCTCGGCGAGATGATCAGCAACCTGGCAGGCGCTGGCGTCTCGGTTCCCGGTGGTTTCGCCACGACGGCCCAGGCCTATCGCGACTTCCTCGAGCAGAGCGGGCTCAATGCGCAGATCCATGCGGCCCTGGATGCCCTGGATGTCGACGACGTCAATGCCCTGGCCAAGACCGGGGCACAGATTCGCCAGTGGGTGATGGAAGCTGAGTTTCCGGCCGAGCTCAACGAGCAGATCCGCAGCGCCTTCGCCGCCATGGCCAACGGCAATGACAACATGGCGGTAGCCGTGCGTTCCTCGGCCACCGCCGAAGACCTGCCGGATGCCTCCTTTGCCGGCCAGCAGGAAACCTTCCTCAACATCCGCGGCGTCGAGAACGTCATCCGCGCCGCCAAGGAAGTCTTCGCCTCGCTGTTCAACGACCGCGCCATCGCCTACCGCGTGCACCAGGGCTTCGACCACAAGCTGGTCGCCCTGTCTGCCGGCGTGCAGCGCATGGTGCGTTCGGAAACCGGTACCGCCGGGGTGATGTTCACCCTCGATACCGAATCGGGCTTTCGCGACGTGGTGTTCATCACCGGTGCCTACGGTCTGGGTGAGACCGTGGTGCAGGGCGCTGTCAACCCTGACGAGTTCTATGTCCACAAGCAGACCCTGGAGGCCGGCCGCCCGGCGATCCTGCGCCGCAATCTGGGCAGCAAGGCGATCAAGATGATCTACGGCGAGGAAGCCAAGGCCGGCAAGTCGGTCAAGGTGGTCGACGTCGAGCGCGCCGACCGTGCGCGCTTCTGCCTGACCGACGCCGAGGTCAGCGAGCTGGCCAAGCAGGCGATGATCATCGAGAAACATTACGGCCGGCCGATGGATATCGAGTGGGCCAAGGATGGCGACGACGGCAAGCTGTACATCGTTCAGGCCCGCCCGGAAACCGTGAAGAGCCGCGCCAGCGCCACGGTGATGGAGCGTTATCTGCTCAAGGAAACCGGCACGGTGCTGGTCGAGGGTCGCGCCATCGGCCAGAAGATCGGCGCCGGCAAGGTGCGTGTGATCAACGACGTTTCGGAAATGGACAAGGTCCAGCCAGGCGACGTGCTGGTCTCCGACATGACCGACCCGGACTGGGAGCCGGTGATGAAGCGCGCCAGCGCCATCGTCACCAACCGTGGTGGGCGCACCTGCCATGCGGCGATCATCGCCCGAGAACTCGGCATTCCGGCCGTGGTCGGCTGTGGCAATGCCACCCATGTGCTGCGCGATGGCCAGGGCGTAACCGTTTCCTGCGCCGAGGGTGATACCGGCTTCATCTTCGAGGGTGAGCTGGGCTTCGACGTGCGCAAGAACTCGGTCGACGCCATGCCCGAGCTGCCCTTCAAGATCATGATGAACGTCGGCAACCCGGATCGCGCTTTCGATTTCGCCCAGCTGCCCAACGCCGGCATCGGCCTGGCACGTCTGGAATTCATCATCAACCGCATGATCGGCGTGCACCCCAAGGCGCTGCTGAACATGGACGGCCTGCCGCCGGAAATCCAGGAAAGCGTCGAGAAGCGCATCGCCGGTTATCCCGACCCGGTGAGCTTCTACGTCGAGAAGCTGGTCGAGGGCATCAGCACCCTGGCTGCGGCGTTCTGGCCGAAAAAGGTCATCGTGCGCCTGTCGGACTTCAAGTCCAACGAGTACGCCAACCTGATCGGCGGCAAGCTGTACGAGCCGGAAGAAGAAAACCCGATGTTGGGCTTCCGCGGCGCGTCGCGCTACATCAGCGAGTCGTTCCGTGACTGCTTCGAACTCGAGTGCCGGGCGCTGAAGAAGGTCCGCAACGAGATGGGCCTGACCAACGTCGAAATCATGGTGCCGTTCGTGCGCACCCTGGGCGAAGCCAAGCAGGTGGTCGACCTGCTGGCCGAGAACGGCCTGGCGCGCGGTCAGGATGGCCTGAAAGTCATCATGATGTGCGAGCTGCCGTCCAACGCCATCCTGGCCGAGGAATTCCTCGAGTACTTCGACGGTTTCTCCATCGGCTCCAACGACCTGACCCAGCTGACCCTGGGCCTGGATCGTGATTCGGGGATCGTTGCGCACCTGTTCGATGAACGTAACCCGGCGGTCAAGAAGCTGCTTTCCAACGCTATCCAGGCCTGCAACAAGGCCGGCAAGTACATCGGTATCTGCGGCCAGGGGCCGTCCGATCATCCGGACCTGGCGCGCTGGCTGATGGAGCAGGGCATCGAAAGCGTGTCCCTGAACCCCGATTCGGTGCTGGAAACCTGGTTCTTCCTGGCCGAAGCCCAGCCCAGCTGATCGATTCGCGTTGAGGTGACCCGAGGGCAGGTTCTACCTGCCCTTTTTTGTGAGCAGCCGTTATGGCGGGCTAATCAGATTTAAAGTTGTTGGCTGCCGGCTGAACCCTTCCGGCAGGCAACTGTGGTGTCAGAGCGAAGAAGATGCAAAGCAGCAGTAAGTTGTTTCCCGTAGCGCTGATGAGTGCCGAGCTGCGTGGCGATTTGAGTGAAGATGTCTACCGCCTCAAACCCGGCAACAGTCCGGACTTTAGCGTCGAGCTGGCCGTGACCCGTCTTGGTCTGGCAGGGCAGGAGGACGTTCGTGGCGAGCCGGTGATCCTGCTGCATGGCAGTTTTTCCAACCGGCGTTTCTGGTACTCGCCTGGCGGCATTGGCCTGGCACCGTACCTGGCGCGTGCCGGTTTCGATGTATGGATCGCCGAGATGCGTGGCCATGGCCTGTCACCGCGCAACCTCGCTTACCGGCACAACAGCGTGGCGGACTACGCCCGTTACGACCTGCCGGCAATCGCCGCATTCGTTGCCGAGCAGAACCCTTTGCCGGCCCACTGGCTGGGCCACTCGCTGGGTGGTCTGAGCTTGGCGGCGGGCCTGGGCGGTGGTTACCTGCCGCAGGCTGGTATCGCCAGCCTCGGGCTGTTCGGTGCTGCGCTCGGCCGCCACTGGCTGCTCAAGGTGCCGCCCATCGAATGGAGCGCGCGTCTGCTGCTCAAGCGTTTCCCGGTACTGTCCGGATCGCGGCTCAAGCGCGGTCCGGAGGACGAGCCGGTCGGCATCGCCCTGGAAACCTTGCGTTGGCAGCGCTTGTTTGGTCGTTTCGGCGATGTCGAGCGAGACTGGTGGGCAGGGCTGCAGCAGGTCACCGTGCCGTTGCTGGCAGTGGCCGGCGAGGGAGATGTGCAGTGCACGCCGCAGGCCTGCCGCGGGTTGTTCGAGCAGTTCGCTGCGCCTGATCGCGAGTTTCTTAGCCTGGGTCGGGGCCAGGGCTTCCAGCAGGACTACGACCACGTGCAGATGCTGGTCAGCAAGCCCGCGCAGGAGGAAGTCTGGCCGCGGGTGCGCCGCTGGCTCGAGGGCGAACGGCAAGCGCCGCGTCACGAGGCGCAGGGGCAAAGCGGAGCGGCCATTCCTGCCGTGCCGTGATGCGGCTAAGATGAGGCTCCGCCGTCTGCGCTGCCTCGAATGTTCGAGGTGCCTTGGATAAGGCTATTCTGCAGGCTTCGAAGATCAACCAGGAGCATTGCCATGCACTACATCACGCCCGACCTGTGTGACGCCAACCCGGAGCTGGTCAGCGTCGTGGAGCCGATGTTCAGCAATTTCGGCGGCCGCGACTCGTTCGGCGGGCAGATCGTTACCGTCAAATGCTTCGAGGACAATTCCCTGGTCAAGGCCCAGGCCGACCAGCCCGGTGCCGGCAAGGTGCTGGTGGTTGACGGTGGCGCCTCGCTGCGCTGCGCATTGCTCGGCGACATGATCGCCGAGAAAGCGGCGAGCAACGGCTGGGAAGGCATGGTGATCTACGGCTGCGTACGTGACGTCGACGTGCTGGCGCAAACCAATCTGGGCGTGCAGGCGCTCGGTAGCCATCCGATGAAAACCGAGAAGCGCGGCCTGGGCGATCTCAATGTGGTGGTCACTTTCGGCGGCGTCACCTTCCGCCCCGGCGAATACCTGTATGCCGACAACAACGGCATCATCGTTTCACCACAGGCGCTGCAAGCCGAATAACCAGGTTCTTGCAGTTGCCTGGTGGTAGTCATCAAGGGGTATGGATGTTCGAGGAAGACAACGCGCAGTGGGGCCTGGTACATGGCTTCGTGCTGGACGGCAAGGGCGGGGCGCAGGCGGTGGCCCGCGAGCAACTCGACGGGCTGCAGCTCGAGCAGGGGCAGAGCTTGTGGCTGCACTGGGATCGCGGTCACCCGCAGACCCAGAGCTGGCTGCGCCGTGACAGCGGGTTGAGTGAGTTCGCCTGCGACCTGCTGCTGGAGGAGAACACCCGGCCACGAGCCTTGCCATTGCCCGACGACGAGTTGCTGCTGTTTCTGCGCGGGGTCAATCTCAACCCCGGGGCCGAGCCCGAGGACATGGTATCGGTGCGCATTTCCGCTGGCGCGCAGCGGGTGATTTCCTTGCGTCTGCGCCCGCTGCGGGCCACCGAGGATCTTATTGAAAGGCTGCAGGCGGGCAAGGGGCCGAGAACCCCCTCCGAGTTGATCCTGCAGCTCAGCGATTATCTGACCGACAAGGTCGAGGATCTGGTCACCGAACTTTCCGAGCGCGTCGACGAGCAGGAGGAGCGGGTAGATGGCAACGAGCGCACCTTGCCCGACCACGGCCTGCTGCTGCACATCCGTCGTCGCGCTGCGGGGCTGCGCCGCTTCCTGTCGCCGCAGCGTGACATCTACGCGCAGCTGACCCGCAGCCAGCTACCCTGGTTGAGCCACGAAGACGGCTTGTACTGGAACGAGCTCAATAACCGGCTGCTACGTTATCTCGAAGAGCTGGAGCTGACCCGCGAGCGTATCGGCCTGCTGCTGGAGACGGAAAATCGCCGGCTGGACGTGCGCATGAACCACATCATGTTTCGCTTCGGCATCATCACCTGCATCTTCCTGCCGATGAGTTTCGTGACCGGGCTGCTGGGTATCAACGTCGGTGGCATTCCCGGGGCAAAGAGCCCTTACGGCTTCCTGGTCGCCTGCCTGCTGATGGTACTGATCGGCTTTGGCCAGTGGTTACTGTTCCGCCGTCTGCGTTGGGTCTGATGTGACTCGACCTGCGGCCGCTTCGTCTAGCGGAGACGTTCTGTGAGGTCTGCCATGCACGATCCATTTGAAGAATCTCTGCGTGATTTGCTGAAAGCCTCGTCTTCGCCGGCGCGCGACGACGACGCCTGCCTGAACCGTGTCCTGAAAACCGCCAACCGCCAGGTGGGCGCGGGCGACCTGTTCGGCCTGATGGGGCATTGGGCTCGTGCCCTGATGATCGCCCTCAACAATGGCTCTTCCCATGTCGCACCGGTGTCACGCCGCCGTGCCTCTGCTCGTTCTTCCGATAAGGCTCAATGAAATGGAACTCGATCCCTGGACTCATAGCCTGGTCGCCGCGATGACGGCGCTGTGGACGAAAGTCGCCAGCTTCATTCCCAACCTGTTCGTGGCGCTGGTTCTGGTGCTGCTGGGTTTCATCGTCGCCAAGCTGCTCGACACGCTGCTTTCCAAGCTGCTCGGCAAGCTCGGCCTGGATCGCCTGATGGCCGGCACCGGGCTGACCAAGATCCTCGGCCGCGCAGGCTTCCAGGTGCCGGTTTCGACCCTGATCGGCAAGATCGTCTATTGGTTCGTGCTGCTGATATTCCTGGTCTCGGCTGCCGAGTCGCTCGGCCTGGAGCGCGTTTCGGCCACCCTGGATGTGCTCGCCCTGTATCTGCCCAAGGTATTCGGCGCGGCGCTGATCCTGCTCGCCGGCGTGCTGCTTGCCCACCTGCTCAGCGGCCTGGTGCGCGGCGCCGCCGAAGGTGTCGGGCTGGAGTACGCCCACGGGCTGGCGCGTCTGGCCCAGGGCCTGGTGATCATCATCAGTATCTCCGTAGCCATCGGCCAGTTGGAAGTGAAGACCGATCTGCTCAACAACGTCATCGCCATCGTGCTGATCTCCGTCGGCCTGGCAGTTGCGCTGGCGCTGGGGCTGGGCAGTCGCGAGCTGGCCAGCCAGATTCTCGCCGGCATCTACGTGCGCGAGCTATATCAGGTTGGCCAGGAAATCGAGGTAGGCGGCGTCGCGGGGCAGATCGAGGAAATCGGCACGGTCAAGACCACCGTGCTCACCGATTCCGGGGAACTGGTTTCGCTTTCCAATCGCGTGTTGCTCGAGCAGCGGGTTAGCAGCCGCTAGGGGGCATTTCTGCTACCCTATGCGTCCAGCCAGCGGCCTGTTCGAACAGGCGCTGGCTGTTTTCGTCCTGACCGTTGGCCCGACCTGTTTTGAACGCACCCCAGACACCGTCACTGCGCTATGACCCACGCGAGCTCTCCGACGAGGAGCTGGTGGCGCGTGCCCATGATGAGCTGTTCCATGTAACGCGTGCATACGAAGAACTGATGCGTCGTTATCAGCGCACCCTGTTCAATGTATGTGCTCGATATTTAGGGAACGATCGAGATGCCGACGATGTCTGTCAGGAGGTGATGCTCAAGGTTCTTTATGGGCTGAAGAACTTCGAGGGCAAATCGAAGTTCAAGACCTGGCTCTACAGCATTACCTACAACGAATGCATCACTCAGTACCGCAAGGAGCGTCGCAAACGTCGTTTGATGGATGCGCTGAGTTTGGATCCTCTGGAAGAGGCGTCGGAAGAGAAGGCGCCAAAGATAGAGGACCGAGGCGGACTGGATCGCTGGCTCGTGCATGTGAACCCGATCGACCGGGAAATTCTGGTGTTGCGTTTTGTCGCGGAGCTGGAGTTTCAGGAGATCGCCGACATCATGCACATGGGACTCAGCGCTACCAAGATGCGCTACAAGCGCGCGTTGGACCGATTGCGGGAAAAGTTTGCAGGTATTACCGAAAGTTAGTTCGGGGCAAGCTTTAACTGGCAAAGGTGAGTTTTGTTAAACTTACCGCAGACTCGCATGTCTACCTGCATGCGGATCAATCACTCATAGATGGGGATTTAACGGATGAAACTGAAAAACACCTTAGGCGTAGTCATTGGCTCCTTGGTAGCCGCTACCTCCATGGGCGTGCTGGCTCAAGGCCAAGGCGCTGTCGAGGTGGAAGGCTTTGCCAACCGCTACTTCACCGACGTTCAGCGTGACTTCGCTCATGACGAAGGCAACCTGTTCGGCGCAAGCGTTGGTTACTACCTGACCGACGATGTCGAGCTGGCACTGTCGTACGGCGAGTACCACGACCTGCGCGGCGAAGGCGCTGCTGGCAGCAAGAACATCAAGGGCAACCTGACTGATCTGAAAGCCCTCTACCACTTCGGCCAGCCGGGTGTAGGTCTGCGTCCTTACGTCTCCGGCGGCGTTGGTCACCAGAGCATCGGCGACGCCAACAAAGGCGGTCGTGACACTTCCACCCTGGCCATCGTTGGCGGCGGCGCGAAGTACTACTTCACCGAGATGCTGTACGCTCGTGCTGGCGTTGAAGCCCTGTACAACATCGACAAGGGTGACACCGAATGGCAAGCCGGCGTTGGTGTCGGTCTGAACTTCGGCGGCAGCACTCGTCAGGTTGCTCAGGTTACCGAGCCGGCTCCAGAGCCAGTTCCGGCACCGGCTCCGGTCGTTGAAGAAGCTCCGCAAGTCGTTCGCGTTGAACTGGACGTGAAATTCGACTTCGACAAGGCTGCTGTCAAGCAAGAAAGCTATGGTGACATCAAGAACCTGGCTGACTTCATGAACCAGTACCCGCAAACCAGCACCACCGTTGAAGGTCACACTGACTCCGTCGGTACTGACGCTTACAACCAGAAGCTGTCCGAGCGTCGTGCAAACGCTGTTCGTGACGTGCTGGTCAACCAGTACGGCGTAGGCGCTGACCGCGTCAACTCCGTAGGTTACGGCGAGTCCCGTCCGGTTGCTGACAACGCTACCGAAGAAGGCCGCGCTATCAACCGTCGTGTTGAAGCCGAAGTAGAAGCCCAAGCCCAGTAATAGGCTCAGGCGTCAGAAGAACCCGGCTCAGGCCGGGTTTTTCTTTGCCTGCAAAAAAGGGGGCAAATAAAAACGGCATCTACCAGAGCACCCGATGGGGGGAGGTGATCTGGCAGACGCCGTGTCCGTTACCTGGCTTCCCAGATGAGGGCTGCAAGGTGTTATTCATCATCCTGAAGCAAGCATCGCGCCATGTGCCCGGTGGCTAATCCACATGCGCTATCGACCCCGCCGGTCGACAAGCCCTGAACCATTGCGTGGCAACACGCCGCCACTGTGGTCGATCATGAAGCAGGGCAGGCTCGTGCTTCCTCGACATAGTCTCTGAGCCAGCGCAGCACCTCCACCGCCTCCCAGCGATTGGGGTCGAACATTGCGTAGGCCAACCCTTGGTAGCCAACCACATCCAGTTGGCGGTGATAGCCTGCTCGTTGCAGCAGCGCCTCGATCTCGGCGAAGCAGGTATTGAAGTGCAGGCGGTTGAATGGGGTTTTACCTTCGGTAACGATCCCCTCCAGATGCAACTCCTCGACGATGAGGCGCACCTTGTCCAGCGGCATCCGGTTGATCGTGTGTTTGAGTTGCAATACGTCCAGCATCGTTGGGCTCCCGCTATCGGCCTGATCTCACCTGGAATGTTCCGGGCCTGCGATCGTGTGGTGACGGCTGCTAGGGTAATTCAAAAATACTGTACAAATAAACAGTATTCGGTAATAGTGAGCCTCGACGCTTGCCGACTCCCATGTCACGCGGCGCTGCACAGCGCCGCTGATCGATGCCGAGGACTCCCTGTAATGCACCAGATACTCATGACAATTGTGCTGTTGGTAACATTGACCGGTTGCGTGCAACCCCAGGTCGAGCAACCCAAGGTCAATGCCAATTACCTGGTCATCGAGGACAACCAGGCCTGGGCGGTACTGGTTTCCGACGGCAAGCGCGTCGAAGAGCACGGCGTGGTGGTCGATGCCATCAAGCTGGCCAGCAACGATGCGCCCGTCGCAGCCAGCTACGTGATCGATACGCCCAATTGCGGCAAGCTGCAGTGGCTGGTCGAACGCCAGGACGCCGCCGATGGGGTTACCACCCGCATGACCCTGCACGACAACAAGCAACTGGGCGCATCCAATTGCGTGATCGGCGAGGGCCTGACGCGCATCTGGACGGTGCTGGATTACTCGAGCTGATGCTGGTCTCCAGCCTTGCGCTCCTCGGCCGTGATGCGCTGGCAGATCTCGATGATCTGCTCGCGCATCCAGCGATTGGCCGGGTCCTGATCGGTGCTTTCATGCCAATACAGATGGGTTTCCAGGGCTGGGATACCGGCAACCGGTAATTCGCTGAAGTACAGGTCGTTATCCCGTGCGTAGCGCTCCGGCACGGTGATCGCCATGTCGGTATCGCGCATCACCCGGCAGGCCATCAGGTAATGCTGCGAGCGCAAGGCGATACGTCGCTGAATACCCATTTTTCCCAAGGCCAGGTCGACATAGCCCAGGCCGCTGCGGCGGCTAGATATCTGGATGTGAGTCAGTGACAGGTAGGCCTCCAGGCTGAGCTTTTGCTTGGCCAGCGGATGCCCTGGCCGCATGGCGCACACATAGCGATCTTCCATCAGCTTGACGTGTCGCACCTGGGGATCGATGTTCAGCGGCGCATCCACGGCGAAGTCCAGCCGGCCCGCTGCCAGCTCCTTGGTGGTTTCCCGGCGGCGTACCAGCATGCTTTCGATGGTCACGCCCGGTGCCTGGCGGCGCAGGCGCTGAAACAGCGGCGGCAGCGTCACCGCTTCGGTCAGGTCGGTCATGCTGATGCGAAAACTCTTGGTTGCCTGCAGCGGATTGAAGGTGCGGCTTTCCTGTACCGAGATGCGCAGCTGCTGCAGGGCGTTGCGCACCGGCGTGATGATGTTCTGCGCCATGGGCGTGGGTACCATGCCCTGGGCGGTGCGCACGAACAACGGGTCATTGAAGGTTTCGCGCAGGCGGGCCAGGGCGTTGGATACCGCGGGCTGGGTGATACCGACGATCTGCCCGGCGCGGGTGAGGTTGGCTTCGCTGTAGATGGCGTCGAAGACCACGAAAAGATTGAGATCCACCTTGTTCAGGTTCATGCCCGAGCAGCTCCATACGTTGTTCTTGTGCGGTGATCTTATATCGGTGATGAATGTTTATACACGCCGAAAATAGCGTCGATAAATGACCCGGCGTCCACTAGCATCCTCCGCACATAGAACACAGCCGAGGTGCGCCGTGGATTTCGCCTATTCCCCCAAGGTTCAGCAGTTGCGCGAGCGCGTCACAGCGTTCATGCAGGCCCATGTCTATCCGGCCGAGGCCGAGTTCGAGCGCCAGGTCGGCGAAGGTGATCGCTGGCAGCCGACGGCGATCATGGAGCAGCTCAAAGACAAGGCCAAAGGCGAGGGGCTGTGGAACCTGTTCCTGCCTGACTCAGAATTGGGCGCCGGGCTCACCAATACCGAGTACGCTCCGCTGGCAGAGATCATGGGCAGCTCGCTGATCGGCCCCGAGCCGTTCAACTGCGCCGCGCCCGATACCGGCAACATGGAAGTGCTGGTGCGCTACGGCAGCCAAGCACACAAGCGTGAATGGCTCGAGCCGCTGCTCAGTGGCGAGATTCGTTCGGCATTCGCCATGACCGAGCCGGAGGTTGCCTCGTCGGACGCCACCAATATGCAGGCGACCGCAGTGCGTGACGGCGAGCACTGGGTGATCAATGGCCGCAAGTGGTGGACCTCAGGCGCCTGCGACCCGCGCTGCAAGATCATGATCTTCATGGGCCTGACCAATCCGGAGGGCCCGCGGCACCAGCAGCACTCGATGATCCTGGTGCCCATGGACACGCCCGGCGTGAAGGTGCTGCGCCCGCTGCCGGTGTTCGGCTATGACGACGCGCCCCACGGCCACGCCGAAGTGCTGTTCGATGACGTGCGCGTGCCTTACGAAAACGTACTGCTCGGAGAAGGCCGTGGCTTCGAGATCGCCCAGGGGCGCCTTGGCCCAGGGCGTATCCACCACTGCATGCGCTCCATCGGCATGGCCGAACGAGCCCTGAAGCTGATGTGCGAGCGCGCCCTTGGCCGTACCGCGTTCGGCAAGCCGCTGGCACGTCTGGGCGGCAATATCGACCTGATTGCCGAGTCACGCATGGAGATCAACATGGCGCGCCTGCTCACCCTCAATGCGGCGTACATGATGGATACCGTCGGCAACAAGGTGGCCGCCAGCGAGATCGCGCAGATCAAGGTGGTGGCGCCCAACGTGGCGTTGAAGGTAATCGATCGCGCCATCCAGATGCATGGCGGGGCAGGGGTCAGCGGCGACTTCCCGCTGGCTTACTGGTACGCCATGCAGCGCACCCTGCGCCTGGCCGATGGCCCGGATGAGGTGCACCGCGCGGCCATCGGCAAGTACGAGCTGGGCAAGTACATGGCAAAAGCCTAGGGGCCAGGCTCTGGGTCGGAGCCGGGTACCAGGCTCAGCTTGTCGCCATTCAGGCGCATATGCAGCTGGGCCGCGAAGGCGCGCGCGGCGCTTTCATCGTCGAACATCAGCGTGCGCTTGCCCAGGCGCACGCACCAGCGTACGCCGTCGGGCTTGTCGATTCGTTCGAGCTGCACATCTTGTCCGGTCACGTCGTCTCGGCAGGTTTCTTGTCACGGGTTTTCAGCAGCGACAGGATCACGCCGCCGGCCAGTACACCCATGGTAACGCCGAGCGACAGTAAAGCGGGTACCTTGATGAAGCCGTGCAGGAAAATCTTGCAGCCGATGAACATCAGCACGATGGCCAGTGCGTACTTGAGGTACACGAAGCGGTGCATCAGCGCGGCCAGGGCGAAGTACAGCGCGCGCAGGCCGAGGATCGCGAAGATGTTCGAGGTGTAGACGATGAACGGATCCTGGGTAATGGCGAACACCGCCGGCACGCTGTCCACCGCGAACACCAGGTCCGCCAGCTCGATCAGCACCAGGGCCAGCAGCAGCGGAGTGGCGAACAGCAGCATCTTGCCACTGGCCGGGTCCTTCTGACGCACCAGGAATTTACCGCCATGCAGGTCATCGGTGACCCGGATGTGTTTGCGCAGAAAGATCAGCAGCTTGTTCTGCGACAGGTCCGGGTGCTCGTCATGGTCCTTGCTGAACAGCATCTTGATGCCAGTGAACAGCAGGAAGGCGCCGAACACGTAGAGGATCCAGTCGAACTCCTGCACCAGGGCGGTTCCCAGGCCGATCATGATCGCCCGCAGCAGCACCACGCCGATGATTCCCCAGAACAATACGCGGTGCTGGTATTTGCGCGGGATGCCGAAGAAGCCGAGGATCATCGCCATCACGAACACGTTGTCCATCGACAGCGACTGTTCGACCAGAAAACCCGTGTAGAACTCCAGCGCCTTGGTAGCGCCCAGCTCCCACCACACCCAGCCGCCAAAGGCGACGCCCACGCTGAAATAGCCCGAGTAGAGCAGCAGGCTCTCGCGCATTTCGATTTCGTGTTGGTCGCGGTGCAACACGCCGAGGTCGAAGACCAGCAGCGCGATGACAATGACGATGAAGGCCAGCCAGAAGTAGTACGGAGTGCCGAGAAACGGCGTGAGCATAAAGGCATGTAGAGCTGTCATGGGCCCTCCCTGTCGATGCCTAAGTTGAGATTCAACTTAGCGACTCCGACATCACGATGAGGTGGGCTCATCGCCAGAGGGGCCCGGCGTCACATGTCTACAAGGCTAGGATGTATCCTGCGGTTCGGCAAGTACCTGCCGCGCCTGAAGAAATCAGTAGACCCAGACTTCCACGCGGCGATTCTTGATCCTGCCGCTGTCACCCCCGTTGTCGGCAACCGGCAGGTCGTCGCCCAGGCCGGTGACCTCGCGCAGCACCACGCCTTGGCGAACCAGCTCACGGCGTACCGCCATGGCGCGTAATTTGGAAAGCAGCTCGGCCCGGGCGGAATCCGCCTTGGGATCGCCAAAGCCGACCAGCACCACCTTGTTCTGCAGCTTGTCGTGCTGGCGCAGGTAGTCGAGCACGCGGTGCAGGTCCTGCTGAGCCTTGTTGTCCAGGCTGGCGCTGCCTTCCTCGAAGCGGAAGTTCACCGACAAGCGCTGGGCATCGCGGGCCAGGGCCTGGTAGGTCGCCGGCATGTCCGGGCTTGGCGTGATCTTCACGGCTTCGACGGTCTGCGCGATGAAACCGTTCTGCGCCACGATCGCCTGGCCCCTGGGGCTCTGGGTGAATTGCAGGAGGGCCTGGGCCCAGGGATTGGCATTCTTCGGTGGGCCGTACAGGAACAGGCGGCGGGACAGTGGGTAATCCTCGGTGGCAATCAGCGTCACGCTGGGCGCCATCGCCTGTGAATCGCCGGCGGCGATGGCCACTGCCTTCGCCTCGCGCACATAGGGCAGGCCGATAAAGCCGATGCCGTCGGCATCGCGGGCCACCGAGTCGGACAGCTGCTCGCTGGACTCGAAACGCTTGGCCTTGGCGGAGAGCTGCTTGCCATTGGCAGCCAGTACCAGTTCCTTGAAGGTATCGAAGGTGCCGGAGTTGTCGTCCCGGGCGTACAGGGCGATGGCGCCGGGGCGGCCACCCAGTTGCGCCCAGTCGCTGACTTCTCCGGAGAATATCTGTGCCAGTTGCAGGGTGCTCAGTTCGCCGATGGAGTTGCTGGGGTGCAGGATGATCGCCAGCCCGTCGATGGCGATGACCTGCTCGGCATCCCGGCTTTTCATGTTGCCGAGCGCCGCCAGGCTGGCGCTTTCGCTGTCCTTGATCGGGCGCGAGGAGGCAGCGAGCTCGGCGCTGCCCTGGCCAAGGGCGGTGAAGCCGGTTCCCGAACCGTGGGCGGCTATGCTCACGGTAATCTTGCGGCCCACGCCGTTCAGTGCGGTGACCGTCTGCTCGTTTTCCCCCGTGGCGCTGCTGCGGATGTCATTGAGCCCTTGCTCCTGCATGAGGCCCTTGACCAGAGCCGGGCCAAGCTTGGCGCCGATGGTGTTGGAGCCCTGGATGCGCAGCACCGGGCGGTCGTCGGTCGGCAGGGGCAGGGCGGCGAAGGCCGTCCAGGGGCTCAGGTAGAAGACGAAACCGAGCAGCAGGAAAGTCGCCGTTCGGCTCCAGGTCTCGTGGTCACAACGGGTTGAGGCGCGCAGCATGCGGCAATCACCTTGCAAGGGGCGGTTGAAGTGCTGCGACGATAAGACAGAAAAATGACTATAGGATGACGATCATCAACGGAGTTGCAGCCAGATTGGCGCGTGGTCCGACGGCTTCTCCATACCGCGCAGTTCATAGTCGATGCCAGCGTCCGCGAGACGGTCCTGCAAGGCGCGCGAGGCGAGGATCACGTCGATGCGCAGGCCGCGCTTGGGCTCGTCTTCGAAACCGCGACTGCGGTAATCGAACCAGCTGAAGCGGTCATCGACCTCCGGGTGCAGCTGGCGGAAGCTGTCGACCAGGCCCCAGTTCTTCAGAGTTGCCAGCCACTCGCGCTCCTCGGGCAGGAAGCTGCATTTGCCGGTCTTCAGCCAGCGCTTGCGGTTGACCTCACCGATGCCGATGTCGCAATCCTCGGGGGAGATGTTGATGTCGCCCATGACGATCAGCGGCTGATCGTGGGCAAAGCGACTGCCTAGAAGCGCCTGCAGGTCGGCGTAGAAGCGCTGCTTGGCGGGAAACTTGGTGGGGTGGTCGCGGCTTTCGCCCTGTGGGAAGTAGCCGTTCATCACCGTGATCGGCTTGCCGTTGGCGTCGGCATAGGTGCCGTAGATAAAGCGGCGCTGGGATTCTTCGCCGTCTTCGGGAAAGCCCTTGGTGATTTCCAGTGGCGCCTGGCGCGACAGCAGCGCGACCCCGTAGTGGCCTTTCTGGCCGTGGTAGTGCACCTGGTAGCCCAGCGCACGAATCTCTGCCTCGGGGAACTGGTCGTCGCTGACCTTGGTTTCCTGCAGGCCGATCACATCTGGCTGGTGCTTCTCGATCAGTGCGGCGAGTTGGTGCGGGCGCGCGCGCAAGCCATTGATGTTGAAGGAAACGAGTTTCATGTCGGCGATCCTGAGCGTAGCGGGCGGTTAAACCGCGATGCTAGCCGATCATGTCGGCGGGCGGCCAGCGCCGCGGGAAACGTTTGGATCAGGAGATCCGCTGGAATAGCCTGTTTGCCGTGATAGCATCGTCGCCATGAGAGTAATTTCGACACTCGGCGCGGGATGCGCGCTAATGCTGTTCAGTGCTGCGCTGCTTGCCGATGACGCTCGTCTGGTGGTCAGCGTGCAGCCGGCCAACAATGCCCTGAAGAGCAATGTCGAAGGCTATATCGGCAATCTTGGCGAGCGTGACGTCGAGGCCTTGCAGCGCTTGCGCCGCGTGGTCGAGGGCCAGGCCGAAAAGGCCGCCCAGGCGCTGGGCTATTACCAGGCGCAGATCAGCAGCGAAGTGGTCGAGCAGACCCCGCCACGCCTGAACATGCGGATTGTGCCCGGCGAGCCGGTGCGCATTGGCAGCGTTACCGTCAGGGTAGACGGCCCGGCAGCGCAGATGCGCGCGTTCCAACTGCCCAAGGATGCCCAGCTTACCCAGGGTGCGCGGCTCAATCATGGCCGCTACGAGGCGGCCAAGCGGCATATCCAGAACCAGGCGTCGCGCTATGGCTTCTTTCGCGGGCGCTTCACCCAGCAGAGTCTGCGCATCGATCCCAAGGCCGGTCTGGCCGATATCGAACTGGTCTATGACAGCGGCCCGCGCTACAGCCTCGGGCATGTCAGTTTCGAGGGCGACATGCCTTTCGACGATGAGCTGCTGCAGCGCATGGTGCCGTTCCCCGCGGACACGCCCTATGACTCCGAGCGGATCGCCGAGCTCTATCAGGCGCTGCGTTCCAGTGGCTATTTCGAGTCGGTTCGGGTCGACGCCAGCCCTACGGTGGCCGAGCAGCAGGTAATCCCCGTCAATGTCCACCTGCAGACCCGACTGCCGCGCACCATGGGCCTGGGCCTGGGTTTTTCCACCGATGTCGGCCCGCGCGGCCGGGTCCAGTGGGAGCGGCACTGGGCCAACCCCCAGGGGCACAGCTACGGCGCGGAGATGGAACTGTCGGCACCGCGGCAGAACGTCGGCCTGTGGTATGACATCCCCGGCGACCCGCCGACGACCGACAAGCTGCGCATCGCTGGTGGCTATCAGTACGAGGAGCTGGCCAACACCGACAGCCTGAGCCGCCTGTTGACGGTGGGCCCGGAGTGGCACAGCAAGCTCGACAGCGGCTGGCAGCGGGTCATTTCCCTGAAGTGGCAGCGCGAGGAGTATCGCTTGGGCGACGACTCGGGCCTCAGTACTCTGCTCATGCCGGGGATCAGCTATTCGTACCTGCGTAGCGACAATCGCGTCGACCCCAACCAGGGCTATCGATTGCAATTCGACGCCTCCGTGGCCAAGGAGGGGCTGCTGTCCGACTCCGACGTGGTGCACGGCAACGTACTGGTCAAGGGCCTGACCACGCTCTGGCAGAACCACCGTTTCCTCGGGCGCGCCCAGTTTGGCGGCACCGAGTCCAGAGGCTTCAATTCTTCCGTGCCGCCGTCGCTGCGCTTCTTCGCCGGTGGTGACCAGAGCGTGCGCGGCTACGACTACCAGAGCCTGTCGCCGGAGAACAAGCAGGGCGACAAGATCGGTGCGCGCTACATGCTCGCCGCCAGCGCCGAGTACCAGTACAGCCTGGCTGACAAATGGCGGGTGGCGACCTTCTACGACACCGGTAACGCGTTCAATTCACTGGACATGCCGACGCTCAAGAGCGCGGTGGGTGTCGGCGTGCGCTGGGTGTCGCCGGTGGGGCCGCTGCGCCTGGATCTGGCCCACCCGCTGGATGACGAAGGCGGGGTGCGGCTGCACTTTTCCATGGGGCCGGAACTGTGAGGCGCTTGCTCAAGTATGCCGGCCTGAGCCTGGCGGGCCTGCTGGCGCTGCTGATCGTGATGTTGGTATGGATGTTGGCGACCGCGTCTGGCAGCCGCTGGACTCTCGGCCTGGTGCCCGGGCTGCAAGTGGAGGGTTTCGAAGGGCAGTTGGGTGGGCACTGGAGCGCCGCGGAGCTGCGCTGGCAGCATGGCGAGAATCAGGTGCTGGTGAGCCAGCCGCAATTCGACTGGTCACCGGCGTGCCTGCTACGTCTGACGCTGTGCATCGGGACGCTGCGCAGCGAGCGCATCGAGCTGACTTTCCCCCCGAGCGACGAGCCGCCCAGTGACCAGCCCTTCAGCCTGCCGCAACTGGACCTGCCGGTGGCGCTGGAGATTGGCGAGGTGTGGATCGGCGGCCTGCGCTTCAACGGCGATGACCAGTTGCAGGGGCTCGAGCTTGCCGCGCATTGGGCCAGCGATGGCTTGAACATCAGCCGGCTGCACCTGCAGCGCGACGAGCTGGTCGTCGACCTGCAGGGCCATGTTCAGCCCAGTGGCGAGTGGCCGCTGAAACTGCAAGGCAGCGCCGCACTGCCGTCCCCCGATCAGCAACCCTGGAACCTGGCGCTGCAGGTCGAGGGCGATCTGCGCCAGAGCCTGGCGCTGGTGGTCGACAGCTCCGGCTATCTGGCCGGGCGTCTGAGTGGCGAGGTGCAGCCCCTGGCCGAGCATATTCCGGCAACGCTGACCCTGACTGCCGATGGCTTCAAAGCCAGTGCCTCGCTGCCCGACACCCTGCGCCTGAACGCCGTCACGCTGAAGGCTGCCGGCAATCTGCAGGATGGTTACGACGTCGATGGCATCGCCACGCTACCCGCCGAAAAGGGGCCGGTTGCCCTGGCGCTGCGTAGTCGGGTCGACGCTGCGGGCGCGGATATCGCCACGCTTCGCCTGGCGGCCGCCGAGAATCAGTATCTGACCGTCAACGGGCGCCTGGATTGGCAGGACGGCTTTAGCGCCGACAGCCATGTCGACTGGCAGGATTTTCCCTGGCTGCGTCTGTATCCAATGGACGAAGCGCCACCGGTGACCCTGAACAAACTCACCGGCGATCTTGCCTATGAGGATGGCAACTACCTCGGCAACCTCTCCGCTGCGCTTGATGGCCCGGCCGGTGCGTTCAGCGTACAGACGCCGCTGAGTGGCGACCTGCAGCAAGTGCATCTGCCGCAGCTGCAGGTACGCGCCGGGCAAGGCAGGATCGACGGCCAGCTCACCGTCGGTTTCTCCAACGCCGTGCGTTGGGACGCACAATTGCAGGTCAGCGATTTCGACCCCGCTTACTGGGTTGCCGAGTTGCCCGGGCGCATCGCCGGGCCGATCAGCAGCAAGGGGCAGGTGCTTGATGGGCGTCTGGAACTCACCGGCGAGCTCGACCTGCAAGGCCGCCTGCGCGGCCAGCCAACGCAGTTGCAGGCTCAGCTTGCCGGCGCCGGCGAGCGCTGGAGTGTGAGCACGCTGAGCATGCGCCTGGGTGACAACCGTATCGATGGCAATGGTCAGCTGGATCAGCGCCTGCAGGGCCAGGTGCGCATCGCCCTCAATCGCCTGGGCCAGCTGTGGCCGGGGCTGCAAGGGCGTGCCACGGGGCGATTGGACCTGGCCGGCAACCTGCAAGCCCCGCAAGGCAACTTCAGCCTAAATGGTCAGGGCCTGGCGTTCGAAGAGACCCGCCTGCGGCAGCTGGGCCTGGACGCCACGCTGGATGGCAACGGGCAGGCCAAGCTGCAGTTACGCGGCCAGGGGATCGCCAGCGGCGACAGCCAGCTTGGCAACCTGACGATCAATGGCGCCGGCAACCAACGCCAGCAACAGATGGACCTGAGCCTGCAGGGGCCACAGCTGCAAACCAGCCTGGCGCTGGACGGCACCCTGGAGCAGGGCAACTGGCGCGGGCGCCTGAGCCGTGCCGACATCCAGGCCGGCGGGCAGGACTGGCGGCTGCAGGCGCCGGCTTCGCTGGTGCGCCTGGCCAGCGGCGAGATCGACCTTGGCGCCCACTGCCTGCGTTCCGGCGCAGCCAGCCTGTGCGGCGAAAACCAGCGCCTGCAGCCGGAACCGAAGATCCGTTATCGCCTCGCCGATTTTCCGCTCGACAGCCTGGCGCCGTGGTTCCCGGATGACTTCGCCTGGCAGGGCACCCTCGATGCCGACGTGCATCTGGATCTGCCAGCCTCCGGCCCCAGCGGGCGCGTGGTGGTGGACGCCGGCAGCGGCAGCTGGCGCGTTCGCGACCAGGATCAATGGGTGGATTTCACCTACGACAGCTTGCGCCTGAGCAGCGAGCTGCGCCCGCAAAGCATCGACACCGAGCTCAACCTGCGTGGCCAGCGCATCGGCGAATTGTCGCTGCAGGCGCAGCTCGACCCGCGCCCGGCGAACAAGCCGTTGTCTGGCCAGTTCCGTCTCAGCGGCCTCGACCTGGCTATCGCCCGGCCGTTCGTGCCGATGGTCGAGCATCTGGCGGGGCAGTTGAATGGCAGCGGCACGTTGTCCGGCGATCTGCTCAAGCCGCTGGTGAACGGTCAACTGGCGCTGAGCGGTGGCGAAATCTCCGGTGGCGAGCTGCCCACTAGCTTCGAAGACCTTCAACTGCGTGTGTTGATCGCCGGTGAAAGCCTGCAGCTCAACGGGGGTTGGCGCAGCGGCGAGCGAGGGCAGGGCACGCTCAATGGTGCGCTGGCCTGGGGCGGGCCGCTCAGCGGCAACCTGAACGTGCAGGGCAATCGTCTGCCGGTGACCGTCGAGCCCTACGCGAACCTGGAGGTCGAGCCGGACATGCAGGTGCGCCTGGCCGATGATCAGCTGTCGGTCAGTGGCAAGGTGTCGATTCCGCGCGGCCAGATCGTGGTACGCGAGCTGCCCCCGTCGACGGTCAAGGTCTCCGACGATGCGGTGATCGTCGGCGCCGAGGCTCGCGAAAAGCAGGCGGTGGCGATCAACATGGATATCGACGTGGACGTCGGCAGCGACAAGCTGACCTTCAGCGGCTTCGGGCTCACTGCCGAGCTGGCAGGCCGGGTGCATATCGGCGATGACCTGGATACCCGCGGCGAGCTGAACCTCAACAAGGGCAACTTCCGCGGCTATGGCCAGCGCCTGACTATCCGCCGTGCGCGTCTGATGTTCGCCGGGCCGATCGACCAGCCATTCCTGGACATCGAAGCGATCCGCAAGGTCGACGACGTGGTGGCTGGTCTGCGGGTGACCGGCAGCGCCGACCAGCCGCGCACCGAGGTGTTCTCCGAACCGGCCATGAGCCAGGAACAGGCGCTGTCCTACCTGGTGCTGGGGCGGCCGCTGTCGACCGGTAGCGAGGACAACAACATGCTTGCCCAGGCGGCCCTGGCGCTGGGCGTGGCGGGCAGTTCCGGGGTGACCGGCTCGGTGGCGCAGAGCCTGGGCATCCAGGATTTCCAGCTGGATACCGACGGCAGCGGCCGCAACACCAGCGTGGTGGCCAGCGGCAATCTGTCCGAACGCCTGAGCCTGCGTTACGGGGTCGGCGTGTTCGAACCGGTCAATACCGTGGCGCTGCGGTATGCCCTGACGCGCCGCCTTTATCTGGAGGCAGCGAGTGGCCTGGCCAGCTCCCTGGATCTGTTCTACAAACGCGATTTCTAGGCTCTGTACAGTACAGACCCTAGGCCTGCGCAAAAACTGTTGCGGGTCGCTTTCACTGGCGTAGGATGACCATCCCTGCGTGTTTCTACCCATCAAGAGAAGGATTGTTCCATGGCACAAGTAACCCTGCGCGGTAACCCGGTTGAAGTCGCTGGCCAGTTGCCGCAAGTCGGCCAGCAAGCGCCGGCGTTCACCCTGGTCGGTGCCGGCCTGGCCGACGTCAGCCTGAGCAGCCTGGCGGGCAAGCGCAAAGTGCTGAACATTTTCCCGAGCGTCGACACCCCGACCTGCGCCACCTCGGTGCGCAAGTTCAATGCCGAGGCCAGCAAGCTGGATAACACCGCGGTGCTGTGCATCTCTGCCGACCTGCCGTTCGCCCAGGCGCGTTTCTGCGGTGCCGAAGGCCTGGAAAACGTCCAGAACCTGTCGACCATGCGCGGTGCCGAGTTCCTCAAGGACTACGGCGTGGCGCTGAGCTCCGGCCCGCTGGCTGGCGTGGCCGCCCGCGCCGTGCTGGTGCTGGATGAAAACGACAAGGTGCTGCACAGCGAGCTGGTTGGCGAAATAGCTGACGAGCCGAACTACGACGCGGCTCTGGCTGCGCTCAAGTAAGCTACTCGCGTTACCCGAAACGGCCTGCCTTGCGCAGGCCGTTTTCGTTTCAGAGCCCACTGATGGCGCGTCGGAGACTCACACAGGAGGGGTGAAAGACGCTTCAACTTCCGCCTTGATGGCGGATGAAAAGGGTGTCAGCAGATGCCCAATCCTCCACATGAACTGCGTCAAGGCGAGTACCGGTCAATGCGCCTTGTTCAAGGCCGCAGTGACCAGCCGGCGCAAGCGGTTGGCCACCGGCGACAGCTCGCGACCCTTGGCCAGCAGCAGGTAGTAGGGCGACATTTCGATGGTCATGTTCAGCGGCAGTACCTTGAGCCTGGCGCCGACCTGATCGCCGAGCAGCAGGTCCGGCACTTCGCTGGCCAACGGCGCGATGGCCGATGACGACACCAGGATGGCGATCATCGCCAGGAGCGACGTGGTGTTGGTGATGTTGGTCGGCAGCGTTGCGCCGGCACTCAGAAACGCGGTTTCCATCGCCTCGCGGATCGGCGCCCGATGGCTTTGCATCACCCATTCGTAGTTTGACAGATCGCGTAGCGTCACCTGCTCGACGTTGGCCAGGGGGTGATCCTGGCGCACGATCAGCTTGAGGGTTTCGGTACGCGCCGGGTAGATCTCGAAATCCGCCGGGTTGACGCCGCGGGGTAGGCGGGCCAGCACGAAATCGTTTTTGCCGCTCGCCAGGTCATGCACCAGTTCATCACTGGCGGCAACGTTGACGTGCACGTCGGCGCGCGGCGAAATCGCCTTGAGCTGGCGAATCGCCGGAATCACGAAGCCCACCGCTGCACCGGTGACCGCACCGACCGTGGTCATGCCGCCTTCACCGCGCTTGAGTTCCTCGACATCCTGGGCCAGGTCGCGCAGCTCCACCAGCATGTTGTGCGCACGGCGGGCCAAGGCCCGGCCGATCAACGTCGGCAGCATACCCTTGGGATGGCGCTCGAACAGCCGGGCGCCCAGGGTGTGTTCGATGTCGGCGAGCATGCGCGAGGCTGCCGGCTGGGTAACGGTCAGCTCCTCCGCGGCCAGGCCGAGCTGGCCGTGCTCGGCGATCGCAGCGATCAGCCGCAGTTGGGGGATCTTCAGATGACGGGCTATGCCGATGTCCATGGTGGCGCTCTTTGTTGTCTTTGTTGGAGCGAGTGTGCGCCTCGAATAGGTGTGTGTCGATGCGTTGCATACCAATATTGATATGCGGTTTGGCGAAATATGAATTTGCTTGATATGGGGTGTGCTTCTATCGTCAGGGCTGCTTTGAGCTCTTCGTTGCCCGAACAACAATAATCGCGATGTCGCGCGTTCCTGAGCGCGCCAGGCGTCGCCAGGAGAAGCTGAATGAACACAGTCCGTAAACTCGTGGCCGCCATGGCCATGGGCGCCACTCTGGTAAGTGCTGCATCGGTTGGCGCTGCCGAAAAAGGCTTCGTGGGTATCGCGATGCCGACCAAGTCTTCCGCCCGATGGATCGACGACGGCAACAACATGGTCAAGCAGCTGGAGAAAGCCGGCTACAAGGCCGACCTGCAGTACGCCGAAGACGACATTCCCACCCAGGTCTCGCAGATCGAAAACATGATGGTCAAGGGCGTCAACGTCTTGGTCATCGCCGCCATCGACGGCACCACGCTGACCAACGCCCTGGAAAACGCCAATGCGGCGGACATCAAGGTGATCGCCTATGACCGCCTGATCCGCGACAGCGAATACGTCGACTACTACGCCACCTTCGACAACACCAAGGTTGGCGTGCTGCAGGCCGAATCCCTGGTCAAGGGCATGCAGGCGCGCGGCAAGGGCCCGTACAACGTCGAGCTGTTCGGTGGCTCGCCGGACGACAACAACGCCTACTTCTTCTACAACGGCGCCATGTCGGTGCTGCAGCCGCTGATCGACAAGGGCGAAATCAAGATCCTCTCCGGGCAGACCGGCATGGGCAAGGTCGGCACCCTGCGTTGGGACGGCGCTACCGCCCAGGCGCGCATGGACAACCTGCTGTCCGCCAACTACACCAAGGAGCGCCTCGACGGTGTGCTGTCGCCCTATGACGGCATCTCCATCGGCGTGCTGTCGTCGCTGAAAGGCGTTGGTTACGGCTCCGGCGACATGCCGATGCCGATCGTCACCGGCCAGGATTCGGAAGTGCCGTCGGTGAAATCGATTCTGGCTGGCGAGCAGTATTCGTCGATCTTCAAGGACACCCGCCAGCTCGCTGAAGTGACTGTCGGCATGGTCAAGGCGCTGCTCGAAGGTGCCGAGCCGCAGATCAACGACACCAAGACCTACGACAACGGCAAGAAAGTCGTACCGGCCTACCTGTTGCAACCTGTCACCGTCGACAAGAGCAACTGGGAAAAGGTGTTGATCGACAGCGGTTACTACCAGAAGAACCAGGTCCAGTAAGCGCCGACCCGCCGGCAGCCAGGCGCTGCCGGCCCACCACCTCTTTGTTTACCTGAGCATGGCGCGCCCGCTGCGGTTGGCGCGTGCCTTGCGGACGGATAAAGACATGCAGCAAGACATCATTCTGGAAATGCGCGGCATCACCAAGACGTTCCCGGGCGTGAAGGCGCTCAACGACGTCAACCTCAAGGTGCGGCGCGGCGAAATTCATGCCCTGTGCGGTGAAAACGGCGCGGGCAAATCGACCCTGATGAAGGTGCTCAGTGGTGTTTACCCCCACGGTAGCTACGACGGCGAGATCATTTACGAAGGCAAACCGCTGGCCTGCAGCGGCATCCGCGACAGCGAGCGCGAAGGCATCATCATCATTCATCAGGAGCTGGCACTGGTGCCGCTGTTGTCGATTGCCGAGAACCTGTTTCTCGGCAACGAGATCGCCAGCAACGGCGTGATCGATTGGCCCGAGGTGTACCAGCGTACCGAAGGGCTGCTCAACAAGGTTGGCCTCGACGAGATTGCCACCACGCCGGTCGAGAAGCTCGGCGTCGGCAAGCAGCAACTGGTGGAAATCGCCAAGGCGCTGGCCAAGCACGTCAAGCTGCTGATTCTCGACGAACCCACCGCGGCGCTGCAGGAGAACGACAGCCAGAAGTTGCTCGACCTGCTGCTGGAATTCCGCGCCCAGGGCATTTCCTCGATTCTGATTTCCCACAAGCTCAACGAAGTCAGCCGCGTTGCCGACAGCATCACGGTGCTGCGCGATGGCGCCTCGGTGAGCAGCATGGATTGCCACACCGAAGCGGTCAGTGAAGAAACCATCATTCGCGGCATGGTCGGCCGCGACATGGAGAATCGCTACCCGGAGCGCACGCCGCAGATCGGCGAAACCCTGCTGGAAATCCGCGACTGGAACGTCTGGCACCCCGAGTCGGCGTCCCGGCAGATGATCCGCAACGTCAACCTGCGCGTGGCGGCCGGTGAAGTGGTCGGTATCGCCGGGCTGATGGGGGCAGGGCGCACCGAGCTGGCAATGAGCGTGTTCGGCAAGAGCTACGGGCGCAACATTTCTGGCTCCGTGCACCTGCGCGGCAAGGAAATCGATGTATCCACCGTGCGCCGCGCCGTCGACAACGGCATCGCCTACGTCACCGAAGACCGCAAGGAACTTGGCCTGGTGCTCGACGAAAGCATCCTGTGCAACACCACCCTGGCCAACCTGCCGGGCGTGTCGAAGCACGGGGTGATCGACGAGCACGAGGAGCGGCGCATCTCGGAAGAGTACCGCGAGGCGCTGCATATCCGTACCCCCGGGGTGTTCCAGAAGGTGCTCAACCTGTCCGGCGGCAATCAGCAGAAGGTGGTGCTCAGCAAATGGCTGTTCGCCAAACCCGAGGTGCTGATTCTCGACGAGCCCACCCGCGGCATCGACGTGGGTGCCAAGTTCGAGATCTACAACCTGATCAACCAGCTCGCTGCCGACGGCAAGGGCGTGATCATCATTTCGTCGGAGATGCCCGAGCTGCTGGGCATGTGCGACCGCATTTACGTAATGAACGAAGGCGCCTTCCTGGGCGAACTGGCACGCGAAGAAGCGAGCCAGGAAAAGATCATGTCGATGATCGTCAAGGCGTGAGAGGACAACCCAATGGATAACAACACCCAACCGGCTCAAACCCAGCAGGTGGCGCGACCCTCGCTGCTGGGCCACATGAAGAGTCACGTTCGCGACTACGGCATGCTGCTGACCCTGGTGGTCATCATGGCGCTGTTCGAGGTGCTCACCGACGGCACGCTGATGCGCCCGGTCAACCTCACCAACCTGCTGCTGCAGAACAGCTACATCATCATCATGGCCCTGGGCATGCTGCTGGTCATCGTCTCCGGGCACATCGACCTGTCGGTGGGGTCGGTGGTCGGTTTCGTCGGCGCGGCGGCGGCGGTGATGATGGTGCAGTGGGGCTGGTCGACTTCGCTGGTGGTTCCCGTCTGCCTGCTGATGGGCTGCCTGATCGGCGCGGCCCAGGGCTACTGGATCGCCTACTGGCAGATCCCCTCGTTCATCGTCACCCTGGCCGGCATGCTGGTGTTTCGTGGCCTGACCCTGGCCGTGCTCGATGGCCAGTCGATCGGCCCGTTCTCGAGCAGTTTCCAGCTGATGAGCAACGGCTTCATCCCGGACATCTTCGGGGTCGGCAAACCCAATGTGACGGCCATCGTGCTGGGCCTGTTCGCTGCCGGGCTGATCATCTACCTGGCGGTGCGTGCCCGTCGCCGCGCCAAGCGCTATGGCATCGTCGATGAGCCTGCGCCGTTCTTCGTCGCCAAGAACCTGCTGATCGCCGGTGCCATCGTCTACATCGCGTACCTGCTGGCCACCTACCGCGGCCTGCCGAACGTGCTGATCATCATGGCCATGCTGATCAGCGCCTACACCTTCCTGACCAACCGCACCACGCTGGGCCGGCGCATCTACGCCATCGGCGGCAACGTCAAGGCGGCCAAGCTGTCGGGCATCAACACCGAACGGCTGACCTTCTTCGCCTTCGTCAACATGGGCATGCTCGCGGCCCTGGCCGGGCTGATCTTCGCCGCGCGCCTCAACACTGCCACGCCAAAGGCCGGCGTGTCCTTCGAGCTGGACGTGATCGCCGCGGTGTTCATTGGCGGCGCGTCGATGTCCGGCGGCGTCGGCAAGATCATCGGCGCGGTGATCGGTGCGCTGATCATGGGCGTGATGAACAACGGCATGTCGATCCTCGGCATCGGCATCGAATGGCAGCAGGTGATCAAGGGCCTGGTGCTGCTGGCCGCGGTGATTTTCGATGTGGTGAACAAGAGCAAGTCCCGTTAAGAGACGCTCGGTCGTCGCCACCATCTTTTCCGCAGTACCGCGGGCGCCGGGCACAGCCGGGCGCCGCGGGATGAACACGAGGTAACAGGCCATGAATAGCCACAATCAAACATCAGGCAAGGCGGTGTACGCCGACCTGGCCGGGCGCACCGTGCTGATTTCCGGTGGCGCCACCGGCATCGGCCGCGCCCTGGTCACGGCGTTTGCCAAGCAGGGCGCGCGTACCGCCTTCGTCGACATCGACGACAAGCACGGCAAGGCCCTGGCCAGCGAGCTGAACGAGGCGGGGCACCAGGTGCTGTTCCTGCGCTGCGACATCACCGATATCAAGGCCTACCAGGCGGCGATCCACAAGGTCGCCGAACAGTTCGGGCCGATCACCGCGCTGCTCAACAACGCCGCCAACGATGTGCGCCACGCCCTGGATTCGATCAGCGTGGAGCGTTTCGACGAGCTGATCGCGGTCAACCTGCGCCACGCCACCTTCGCCACCCAGGCGGTGGTGCCGATGATGCGCCAGGCCGGCGGCGGCGCGATCATCAACTTCGGCTCGGTGGGCTGGATGATGGCCTCGGCCGGCTACCCGGTGTACGCGGCGAGCAAGGCTGCCACCCACGGGCTGACCCGTGGCCTGGCGCGGGATCTGGGCAAGGACCGTATTCGCGTCAATACCCTGGTGCCTGGCTGGGTGATGACCGACAAGCAGCTGGCCATGTGGGTCGACGAAACGGCCAAGGAACAGATTCGTCAGAACCAGTGCATGCCCGGCCAGTTGCTGCCCGAGCATATCGCCGACATGGCGCTGTTCCTGGCATCCGACGCGGCGGCGATGTGCACCGCGCAGAATTTCATCGTTGATGGGGGTTGGGTATGAGCACCTTCAAACCGGCAGTCTGGCCGCGCAAGCTGCGTTCCACCGAATGGTTCGGCGGCAACTCGCGGGACCACATCTACCATCGCAGCTGGATGAAGAACCAGGGCCTGCCGGCCGACCTGTTCGACGGCCGCCCGGTGATCGGCATCTGCAACACCTGGTCGCAGCTGACGCCCTGCAACGCCCACCTGCGTGACCTGGCCGAGCGCGTCAAGCACGGCATTTACGAAGCCGGCGGCTTGCCGCTGGAGTTCCCGGTGTTCTCGGCCGGGGAAAGCTCGCTGCGCCCGACCGCGATGATGTACCGCAACATGGCGGCGATGGACGTCGAAGAAGCGCTGCGCGCCAACCCTCTGGACGGCGTGGTGCTGCTGGCCGGCTGCGACAAGACCACCCCGGCGTTGCTGATGGGCGCGGCCAGCGTCGACATTCCGGCCATCGTGGTGTCCGGCGGGCCGATGCTCAACGGCTGGTTCCGTGGCGAGCGGGTCGGTTCGGGAACCGCGCTTTGGCAGATGTCCGAGGACATCAAGGCCGGCAAGATGAGCCGCGAGGACTTTCTCGAGGCCGAGCAGTCGATGTCCCGTTCGCCGGGCTCGTGCAACACCATGGGCACCGCCAGCACCATGGCCAGCATGGCCGAGGCCTTGGGCATGGCGCTGTCCGGCAATGCGGCGATTCCGGCGGTGGACAGCCGTCGCCGGGTGGTCGCCCATCTGACCGGGCGGCGCATCGTGCAGATGGTCAAGGACGACCTGAAGCCGTCAGACATCATGACCCGCCAGGCGTTCGAGAACGCCATCCGCGTCAACGGCAGCATCGGCGGCTCGACCAACGCGGTGATCCACCTGCTGGCCATCGCTGGGCGCGTCGGCGTCGACCTGACCCTGGATGACTGGGACCGTCTCGGTCAGGACATCCCGACCATCGTCAACCTGATGCCCTCGGGCAAATACCTGATGGAAGAGTTCTTCTACGCCGGCGGCCTGCCGGTGGTGATTCGCATGCTCGGCGAGGGCGGCAAGCTGCATAAAGGCGCGCTGACCGTCTCCGGGGAAACCATCTGGGAGGAGGTCAAGGACGTTCGCAACTGGAATGAAGACGTCATTCGCCCGGTGGACAAGGCACTTACCGCCAAGGGCGGCATCGCCGTGCTGCGCGGCAACCTGGCGCCGCGGGGTGCGGTGCTCAAGCCCTCTGCGGCTTCGCCACACCTGATGCAGCACCGTGGCCGCGCCGTGGTGTTCGAGGATATCGACGACTACAAGGCGAAGATCAACGACGAAAGCCTGGATATCGACGAGAACTGCGTGATGGTGCTGAAGAACTGTGGTCCGCGCGGCTATCCGGGCATGGCCGAAGTGGGCAACATGGGCCTGCCGCCAAAGGTGTTGCGCAAGGGCATCACCGATATGGTGCGCATCTCCGATGCGCGGATGTCCGGTACCGCCTACGGCACCGTGGTGCTGCACACCACGCCGGAAGCGGCGGCCGGTGGCCCGCTGGCGGTGGTGCGCAATGGCGACATGATCGAACTCGACGTGGAGGCCCGGCGCATTCACCTGGACATCCCCGATGAAGAGCTGCGCCAGCGCCTGGCCGAATGGAAGCCGACCGTCGAGGCGCCGACCAGTGGCTATATCAAGCTGTTCCATGACCACGTGGAGGGTGCTGACAGCGGCGCGGATTTCGACTTCCTCAAGGGTTGCCGAGGCGCCGGTATTCCCAAAGACAGTCATTGACCGGAAGAGGGCAGTACATGAGCGAGGTCAGCTGGATCGCGGTCGACTGGGGCACCACGCAATTGCGTGCCTGGGCGCTATCGGGCAGCGGCGAGGTGCTGCAGCACGCCGCCTCCGCGCGTGGCATGGGCAGCCTGGCAGTGGATCAGTTCGAAGGCGCGTTGCTGGAACTGATCGATGGCTGGCTGGATGCCGCGCGTGTCACCGAGGTGGTCGCCTGCGGCATGGTCGGTGCGCGTCAGGGCTGGCGTGAGGCGCCCTATGCCGAGGTGCCCTGTGCACCTCAGGCCATGGCGCAGGTGATCCGACCCGAGGTAAGCGATAAGCGGCTGCGCGTGTCGATCATCCCAGGGCTGTGCCAGCGTGCGCCGGCCGATGTGCTACGTGGCGAGGAAACCCAGATCGCCGGCCTGTTGGCCGCGCGACCGGACTATCACGGCCTGGTCTGCCTGCCCGGTACCCACAGCAAATGGGCCGAGGTGCGGGAGGGGCAGGTGCTCGGCTTCCAGACCTTCATGACCGGCGAGCTGTTCGCGCTGCTCAGCGGGCAGTCGGTGCTGCGCCATGGCATGCAGGGAGATGGGCCTTTGGAGCTACCGGCGTTCGACATGGGCCTGCGCGCCGCCGAGCGCCCGCTACTGGGCACGCTGTTCGGTCTGCGCGCCGAGAGCCTGCTCGAAGGCCTGGCGCCAGGGGCTGCGCGTTCGCGCTTGTCCGGCCTGCTGATCGGCCAGGAGCTGGCCGGATTGCCTGAACGCTGGCAGGGCCTGCCGGTCTGTGTAATCGGTGATGGCGAAGCGGCCGAGCGCTATCGTCATGCACTGGCGACCCTAAACATCGCGGCGCAGACCCTGGGCGCCGAGCAGGTCACCCTGGCCGGCCTGGCGGCTGCCCACCAGCAGATTCGAGGAGGCACCTAGACATGGCTGCAAACCCCCACGGCAGCACCACCGCACGTATCGCCGATTCACGGGCCTGCGCCCTGGGCGAGGGCGTACTCTGGCACCCGCGGCGTGAGCAGCTGTTCTGGTTCGATATCCTCGGCCGCCGGCTGCTCAGCCAGCACCAGGGGCAGCCGCTGGAATGGGCGCTCGACGAGCGCGCCTCCGCCGCCGGTTGGATCGACGACGAGCGCCTGTTGATGGCCAGCGAAACCGCGCTGTCGATCTTCGACTTGCGCAGCGGGGCGCGTGAGCCGATCTGCGCCCTGGAGGCGGACAACCCGCTGACCCGTTCCAACGATGGCCGCGCCGACCCCTGGGGCGGCTTCTGGATCGGCACCATGGGCCTCGAAGCCCAGCCCCAGGCCGGTGCCATCTATCGCTATTACCGGGGCGAGCTGCGCCGCCTGTTCGCCGACATCACCATCAGCAATGCCATCTGCTTCTCGCCGGATCGGCGCTTCGCCTACTTCGCCGATACCGATCGCCAGCAGATCTGGCGCCAGGCGCTGGACGAGCAGCATGGCTGGCCCCAGGGCGAGGCCCAGCCGTTCATCGATTGCCGGGTGGCGGGCGTCAATCCCGATGGCGCCGTGGTCGACGCTCAGGGGCGGCTGTGGAGTGCGCAATGGGGCGCATCGCGAGTGGCCTGCTACGACAGCAACGGCCAGTTCCTGCAGGCCGTGGCCTTTCCCGCCTCGCAGATATCCTGCCCCGGGTTCGGCGGCCCCAACCTGTCGACGCTGTTCGTCACTTCCGCGCGTGATGGTCTGCAGGATGACCAGCTCGCTGCCGAACCCCACGCCGGCAAGCTGTTCGCCGTGGACCTACCTGCTCAGGGTCAGGCCGAACATCAGGTGGTGCTCTAGGGGCTTTGCTGTTGCCTGTGGCAACGCGGCTCGCGTTGACACGGCAACAGACCTTGGTGCGCACCGCCGCGCCAGGCAATACATCCGCCACGCCTGATGAGCGCGAAACAGAGCCGCTAACAGTCTCGATCCGAGGCATTTACCACTTAAATGCATGTGTGGAGGTAAATAGCCGGTAAAGAGGCTTTGCTTCATGCCGAGGAGTGCTTATCGTTCACGCTCCTCACAGGAAGCGATTGGCTCATGTCCGAAGTAAACACAACGTCCAGCACCCCATTCTTCAAACGCCAGTGGTTTATCGGCCTGCTCTTGCTGGTGTTGATCATCGTGTTGATCTGGTGGTTCTGGCCGGCCAAAAGCGAGCCGCAGGGCATGCCGGGCTGGGGGTTCGACAATGTGCCGGTGCGCATCGCCCAGGTCGAATCCCGTGACTTCCCCATCGTGCTCAAGGCCCTGGGAACGGTCACCGCCTACAACACCGCCAATGTGCGTGCCCGCGTCGATGGCCAACTGACGCAGGTGCTGTTCAAGGACGGCCAGCCGGTCAAGGCTGGTGACGTGCTGGTGCAGATCGACCCGCGCCCTTACCAGATCGCCCTGCAACAGGCCCAGGGCACCCTGGCCCAGAACCAGGCTCAGCTGCGCGCGGCCGAAAAGGATCTGGCGTTGTATCGCGGCCTGTTCAAGGAAGACTCCATCGCCCGCCAGACCCTGGACACCCAGGAAGCGCTGGTCGGCCAGTACCGCGGTACGCTGCAGAACAACCAGGCCGCGGTGGCCGAAGCCAAGCTCAATCTGGACTTCACCAAGGTGCGTGCGCCCATCGATGGCCGCCTGGGTATCCGCCAGGTCGACCTGGGTAATCTGGTCGCCTCCGGCGATACCGACCCCATCGTGGTGATCACCCAGACGCGGCCGATTTCCGTGATGTTCACCTTGCCCGAAGGCGAGCTGCCTGCTGTCGTCAAACAGGTGCGCGCCGATCAGAAGCTGGTGGTGCAGGCCTGGGATCGCGGCGAAAAGCTGCAGCTGGCAGAAGGCGTGCTGGAAAGCCTGGACAACCAGATCGATACCGCCACCGGCACGGTCAAGCTCAAGGCGCGCTTCGAGAACGCCGACGAGATGCTGTTCCCCAACCAGTTCGTCAATGCCCGCCTGCAGGTCTCGGTACGTAACGACGCCTTGCTGGTGCCGGTGGCGGCCGTGCAGTTCGGGTCCAGCGGTACTTTCGCCTACGTCATCGATGGCGAAGACAAGGTGCAGGTACGGCAGATCAAGGTCGGCCCCAGCGATGGCGAGTTCACGGTGATCGAGGAGGGCGTCGCGGCGGGCGAGCGGGTCGTGGTCGAGGGCACCGACCGCCTGCGCGACGGCAACAAGGTGGAAGTGATCGGCGAAGGCACCAGCGAGCCGCCCGCCACCGGGGAAGCCGCGCCGCGGGTGCGTAGCGCTTCATGAACGTTTCTCGCCTGTTCATCCTGCGACCGGTCGCCACCACGCTGATCATGCTGGCGATCTTCCTCAGTGGTGTGATCGCCTATCGGCTGTTGCCGGTCTCGGCATTGCCCGAGGTGGACTACCCGACCATCCGCGTGATGACTCTGTATCCGGGCGCCAGCCCGGACGTGATGACCAGCGCGGTGACCGCGCCGCTGGAGCGCCAGTTCGGGCAGATGGCCGGCCTGCAGCAGATGTCGTCGACCAGCTCCGGCGGCGCCTCGGTGATCACCCTGCGCTTCAACCTGGAAGTGCAGCTGGATGTCGCCGAGCAGGAAGTGCAGGCGGCGATCAATGGCGCCACCAACCTGCTGCCCAACGATCTGCCTGCGCCGCCGGTGTACAGCAAGGTCAACCCGGCCGACACGCCGGTGCTGACCCTGGCGGTGACCTCCAAGGAACTGCCGCTGCCCCAGGTCAACGACCTGGTCGACACCCGCCTGGCCCAGAAGCTTGCGCAAACCACCGGTGTTGGCCTGGTGTCGCTGGCCGGCGGCCAGCGCCCGGCGGTGCGTATCCGCGTCAACCCCGAGGCCCTGGCGGCCTACGGCCTGAATCTCTCCGACGTGCGCACGCTGATCAACGCCAGCAACGTCAACCAGCCCAAGGGCAACTTCGACGGCCCGACGCGGGTGGCCCAGCTCGATGCCAACGACCAGTTGCGTTCGGCCGACGAATACCGCGACCTGATCCTCACCTACGCCAATGGCGCAGCGCTGCGCCTGGGCGATGTGGCGCAGATCGTCGACGGTGCCGAGAATCAGCGCCTGGCCGCCTGGGCCAACCGCAACAGCGCGGTGCTGGTCAACGTGCAGCGCCAACCGGGCGCCAACGTCATCGATGTGGTCGACCGCATCCAGACCCTGCTGCCCAATCTGACCCAGGGCCTGCCGGCCAGCGTCGAGGTGACGGTGCTTACCGACCGTACCCAGACCATCCGCGCTGCGGTACGCGACGTACAGCACGAGCTGATGCTGGCCATTGCCCTGGTGGTGATGGTCACCTTCCTGTTCCTGCGCAAGGTGTCGGCCACGCTGATTCCCTCGGTGGTGGTGCCGCTGTCGCTGATCGGCACCTTCGGGGTGATGTACCTGGCCGGTTTCACGGTCAACAACCTGACATTGATGGCGCTGACCATCGCCACCGGTTTCGTGGTCGACGACGCCATCGTCATGCTGGAGAACATCGCCCGCCATCTGGAGGAGGGTGAAACACCGTTCAACGCCGCACTCAAGGGCGCCCGGCAGATCGGCTTTACCCTGGTGTCGCTGACCCTGTCGCTGATCGCCGTGTTGATCCCGCTGCTGTTCATGGCCGATGTGGTGGGGCGGCTGTTCCGCGAGTTCGCCATCACCCTGGCGGTGGCCATCCTGATTTCCCTGGTGATCTCCCTGACCCTCACGCCGATGATGTGCGCGCGCCTGCTCAGGCACGAGCCGGAAGCCGAACAGGGGCGTTTCTACCGCGGCGCCGGGGCCGTTATCGACCGCATGATCGAGCGCTATTCGGTGGGCCTGCGCTGGGTGCTGCGCCACCAGCCGCTGACCCTGCTGGTGGCCATCGGCACCATGGCCCTGACCGTGGTGCTCTACCTGGCGGTGCCCAAGGGCTTCTTCCCGGTGCAGGACACCGGGGTTATCCAGGGCATTTCCGAGGCGCCGCAGTCGATTTCCTTCAGCGCCATGAGCGAGCGCCAGCAGCGCCTGGCCGACGTGATCCTCAAGGATCCGGCGGTGGCCAGCCTGTCGTCCTACATAGGCGTCGACGGCGACAACCCGACCCTCAACAGCGGGCGCATGCTGATCAACCTCACGCCCCATGCCGAGCGCGAGGTGAGTGCCAGCGAAGTGATCGAGCGGCTGCGCCCGGAACTCGCCAAGCTGTCGGGTATCGAGCTGTTCATGCAGCCGGTGCAGGATCTGTCCATCGAGGATCGGGTCAGCCGTACCCAGTTCCAGTTCAGCCTGGAGTCGCCGGATCCGGCCCTGCTGGAAACCTGGTCGGCGAAGCTGGTCGAGGCGCTGCGCCAGCAGCCCGAGCTCAGCGACGTGACCAGCGATCTGCAGAGCCGGGGCCTGCAGGTGTACCTGAACATCGACCGTGACATGGCCGGGCGTCTGGGCGTGAGTGTCGCCAATATCGACGATGCGCTGTACGACGCCTTTGGCCAGCGGCAGATCTCCACCATCTACACCCAGGCCAGCCAGTACCGCGTGGTGCTGGAGAGCGCCAATGGCGGCAGCATCGGGCCGGCCGCGCTGCGCCAGATTCACGTGGCCACGGCCGACGGCAAGCAGGTGCCACTGTCGTCGCTGGCCCAGGTCGAGGAGCGCGCAGCGAGCCTGTTGATCAACCATATCGGCCAGTTCCCGGCGGCCACGTTGTCCTTCAACCTCAGCCCCGGCGTAGCCCTGGGCGACGCGGTGGCGGTGATCGAGCGCGTGCAGCAGGAGATCGAGATGCCGGTCAGCGTGCAGGTCAACTTCCAGGGCGCTGCCGAGGCGTTCCGCGCCTCGCTGTCGTCGACGCTGCTGCTGATCCTGGCCGCCATCGTCACCATGTACATCGTGCTGGGCGTACTCTACGAGAGCTACATCCACCCGATCACCATTCTCTCGACCCTGCCGTCGGCCGGCGTCGGCGCCTTGCTGGCGCTGCTGCTGACCGGCAACGATCTGGGGCTGATCGCGATCATCGGCATCATCCTGTTGATCGGCATCGTCAAGAAGAACGCCATCATGATGATCGACTTCGCCCTAGACGCCGAGCGCCGCCAGGGCATGACGCCCCATGAGGCGATCTTCCAGGCGGCGCTGCTGCGTTTCCGGCCGATCCTGATGACCACCCTGGCGGCGCTGTTCGGCGCCATCCCGCTGATGCTCGCTTCCGGCTCCGGCGCCGAGCTGCGTCAGCCCCTGGGCCTGGTGATGGTCGGCGGGCTGCTGCTCAGCCAGATCCTCACGCTGTTCACCACGCCGGTGATCTACCTGTACTTCGACCGCCTGGCGCGGCGTTTGAGTGGCCGCAGCGCGGCGGGTGTGCCGAGCGCATGAATCTTTCGGCACCCTTCATCCGCCGCCCGGTGGCCACACTGCTGCTGAGCCTGGCGATCATGCTGCTCGGTGGCGTCAGCTTCGGCCTGCTGCCGGTGGCGCCGCTGCCCAACATGGATTTTCCGGTGATCACCGTGCAGGCCAGCCTGCCCGGGGCCAGCCCCCAGGTGATGGCGGCCACCGTGGCCACGCCGCTGGAGCGCTCGCTGGGCGCCATCGCCGGCGTCAGCCAGATGAACAGCAACAGCAGCCAGGGCAATACGCGGATCATGATCGAGTTCGATCTGGACCGTGACATCAACGCCGCGGCGCGGGAAGTGCAGGCGGCCATCAACGCTTCGCGCGAGCTGCTGCCCAGCGGCATGCGCAGCATGCCCACCTACCGCAAGATCAACCCGTCCCAGGCGCCGATCATGGTGCTGTCGCTGACCTCCAGCGTGCTCGACAAGGGCCAGCTGTACGACGTGGCGTCGACCATCGTCGGCCAGAAGCTGTCCCAGGTCACCGGCGTGGGTGAGGTGCAGATCGGCGGCAGTTCGCTGCCGGCCGTGCGCGTGGCCCTGGAGCCACGCCTGCTCGACCAGTACGGCGTGGCGCTGGACGATGTGCGTTCGACCATCGCCGCCGCCAACGCCAAGCGCCCCAAGGGTGCGGTCGAGGACGCCGGGCGCCACTGGCAGGTGCAGGCCAGCGACCAGCTCGAGCGCGCCGCCGACTACGTGCCGATGATCATCCGCTACCGGGATGGCGCGGCGATCCGCCTGGGCGATGTCGCCCAGGTCACCGACGGCGTTCAGGACCGTTACAACAGCGGTTTCTACAACGACAAGCAGGCCGTGCTGGTAGTGGTGAACCGGCAGAGCGGGGCGAACATCATCGAGACCGTTGCCGGTATCCGCACCTTGCTGCCGGAGCTGCGCAGCGTGATTCCGGCCAGCGCCAACCTGGAAGTGGCCATGGATCGCTCGCCAGTGATCCGTGCCACCCTCAAGGAGGCCGAACATACCTTGCTGATCGCCGTAGTTCTGGTGATTCTGGTGGTGTTCGCCTTCCTGCGCCGCTGGCGTGCGGCGCTGATTCCCGCCCTGGCGGTACCGGTGTCGCTGGTCGGCTCGTTCGCGGCCATGTACCTGCTCGGCTTCTCGCTGAACAATCTGTCGCTGATGGCGTTGATCATCGCCACCGGCCTGGTGGTGGACGACGCCATCGTGGTGCTGGAGAACATCAGCCGGCATATCGAGGCCGGCGAAACGCCCATGGCGGCGGCCTTCAAGGGCGCCCGCGAGGTGGGTTTCACCCTGCTGTCGATGAACGTCTCGCTGGTGGCGGTGTTTCTTTCCATATTGTTCATGGGCGGGCTGGTGGAGCGATTATTCCGCGAGTTCTCCATCACCCTGGCGGTGGCCATCGTCATCTCCCTGGTGGTGTCGCTGACGCTCACGCCGATGCTCTGCGCGCGCTGGCTCAAGCCCGAGCCCAAAGAGCAAGCCCGCGAGCCGGGGTGCCTGGAGCGGATCGGCGCGCGCATCGTGCGCGGCTACGAACGCAGCCTGGACTGGGCGCTGCGCCACTCGCTGCTGATGCTGATCAGCCTGTTCGCCACCATCGCCCTCAACGTGTTCCTGTTCGTCAGCGTGCCCAAGACCTTCATGCCGCAGCAGGATACCGGCCAGTTGATGGGCTTTATCCGCGGCGACAACGGCCTGTCTTTCCAGGTCATGCAGCCGAAGATGGAAGCCTACCGCCGGGCGATTCTCGCCGACCCGGCGGTGGAGAGCGTGGCGGGCTTTATCGGCGGCAACAGCGGCATCAACAACGCCATCATCATCGTGCGCCTCAAGCCGATCGCCGAACGCGACATATCGGCCCAGCAGGTGATCGACCGCCTGCGCAAGGAAGTGCCGAAGATTCCCGGCGGGCGGATGTTCCTGATGCCCGATCAGGACCTGCAGGTCGGCGGCCGCCAGGGTCGCAGCTCGGAAAACGAATACATGCTGATGTCCGGCGACCTGGACGCCCTGCGCGAGTGGCTGCCCAAGGTGCGCGAGGCACTGCGTGCATTGCCCGAGCTGACCGATATCGATGCCACCGAAGACGGCGGTGCGCCGCAGATTCGCCTGGTGGTCGACCGCGACGAGGCCAAGCGCCTCGGCGTGGACATGAGCCTGGTCACTGGCGTGCTCAACAACGCCTTCAGCCAGCGGCAGATTTCCACCATCTACGACAGCCTCAACCAGTACAGCGTGGTGATGGAAATCAACCCGCGCTACGCCCAGAGCCCCGAGGCCCTGGCGCAGATCCAGCTGATCACCGCGGACGGCGCGCGTGTGCCGTTGTCGGCCATCGCCCACTGGGAAAACAGCCTGGAAGACGACCGCATCAGCCACCAGGGCCAGTTCGCCGTGGAGAACATCGGCTTTTCCCTGGCTGAAGGCGTCAGCCTCGACCAGGCGACCCGCGCCATCAATCGCGCGGTGGCGCTCATCGCGTTGCCAACCGAAGTGCAGGGCATGCTGGGCGGCACGGGTGGCGCGTTCCAGCAGACGCAGAAGAACCAGCCGTGGATGATCCTGATGTCGCTGGTGGTGGTGTATATCGTGCTCGGCGTGCTCTACGAGAGCTACGTGCACCCGCTGACCATCCTTTCCACGCTGCCCTCGGCGGGTGTCGGTGCGCTGCTGGCGCTGCAGTTGCTCAATACCGAGTTCAGCCTGATCTCGTTGCTGGGGCTGTTTCTGCTGATCGGTGTGGTGAAGAAGAATGCCATTCTGATGATCGACCTGGCGCTGCAGCTCGAGCGCCACGAACACCTGAGCCCGGCCGAATCGATCCGCCGCGCCTGCCTGCTGCGCTTCCGACCGATCATGATGACCACCCTGGCGGCGCTGCTCGGCGCCTTGCCGTTGATGCTCGGCAGCGCCGAGGGCTCGGAAATGCGCCAGCCGCTGGGTATCACCATCGTCGGCGGGCTGATTCTCAGCCAGATCCTCACGCTTTACACCACGCCTGTGGTCTACCTCTATCTCGACCGCCTGCGCCACCGGGTCAACCGCTGGCGTGGCGTGCGTACCGATGCCGCTCTGGAAACGCCTCTATGACTTTTGCCTCCCGTCGAACCCTCTGTCTGCTGGCGCTCAGCGTTGCCCTGGCCGGTTGCGCCATCGGGCCCGATTACCAGCGCCCGGACATCAGCACGCCGACAGCCTTCAAACAGGCCGAAGGCTGGAAGGCCGCCGTGCCGGCCGATGCCCTGGCACGTGGCGCCTGGTGGGAGCTGTACGGTGACGGCGAGCTCAATGCCCTGGTCGGTCGCCTCAACGTTTCCAACCAGAACCTGGCCGCCTCCGAAGCCCAATACCGCCAGGCCCGGGCCTTGCTGCGCAGCGGCCGTGCCGCCTTCTTCCCGACCCTGTCGACCAGCGCCGGCGTGACCCGGGCCGGGCAGGGTGGTGGTGACAGCACCCTGCGCAGCGTCGACGGCATCGCCATTGGCGGCGGCAACTCGTCGAGCATCAGCAAGAACTACGACCTGAGCCTCAACGCCAGCTGGGAGCTGGACGTGTGGGGCAAGCTGCGCCGTGGCCTGGAATCCAACCGTGCCGCCTTCGAAGCCAGCGCGGCAGACCTGGCCGCGGTGCGCCTGAGCCTGCAGTCCGAGCTGGTGCAGAGCTACCTGCAATTGCGCGTACTGGACGAGCAGCAGCGCCTGCTCGACGCTACGGTCGCGGCCTACCAGCGTTCGCTGCGCCTGACCGAGAACCAGTACCGCGCCGGCATCGTACCGCGCTCCGACGTTGCCCAGGCACTGACCCAGCTGCGCAGCACCGAAGCCCAGGCCATCGACCTGCAGTGGCAGCGCGCGCAACTCGAACATGCCATTGCCGTGCTGATCGGCGTGCCGCCCAGTGAGGTCAGTATCGCCCGTCGTGAAAGCCTGCCGACACTGCCCGAGGTGCCGGCCAGCGTGCCATCCGAGCTGCTGGAGCGGCGCCCGGACGTGGCGGCGGCCGAGCGCCGGGTGATTTCCGCCAATGCCGAGATCGGAGTGGCCAAGGCCGCCTGGTTTCCTGACCTGACCCTGTCCGCCACGGGCGGCTACCGCGGCAGCAGTTTCGCCGACTGGATCAACCTGCCGAACCGCTTCTGGTCGGTGGGGCCGCAGCTGGCTCTGACCCTGTTCGACGGCGGCCGGCGCAGCGCCGAAAGCGAGCGGGTCGAAGCGGCCTACGACCAGACCGTGGCGCAGTACCGCCAGGCGGTGCTCGACAGCTTCCGCGAAGTCGAGGATTACCTGGTGCAGCAGCGCGTGCTGGGCCGCGAGGCCGAAGTGCAGGCCCAGGCGCTGGAAGCGGCCCGTGAGTCCCTGCGCCTGATCGACAACCAGTACCGCGCCGGCACCGTGGACTACAACAGCGTGGTCAACGTGCAGGCCACGGCCCTTAACAACGAGCGCACCGCCCTCACGCTACTGGGCAGCCGCCTGACCGCCAGCGTGCAACTGATCGCCGCGTTGGGCGGTGGCTGGGATGTGCAGCAGCTCGAAGAAGGCGAGCAGTCAGAGTGACAGTCGCAGGCAGAACTCGGGCCCCTCTGTGCGTTGTGAGAGCCTGTTCATTTTGGCAACTAAGCGGCTAGATCGGCCGGTCGCTACCTTGTGGAGGGGCCGGGCGGCGATCCGCTTCAGCCGCGAGCGCTTTAAGCCTGATCAGGCACAATCGCGGCTAAAGCCCCTCCCACAAGTGAAAGGCTGCTTCTGCCTCGTACCTGCGGCTTCAGGCCACAGAGGTCGTGAACAGGCTCCGAGAAAGTGCGCGGGTTTCGCTTGGCTCGACCCGCGCGGCAGGCTTTGCTTACCCGCGGCGGTATACGCCCTTGCCCGGCAGGCGCTCGCGATCATGGGGCGCATCGAATTCCAGCGCCGGCCCCTTGGGCACGATGCCGGTCGGGTTGATGGTCTGGTGGCTGGCGTAGTAGTGGTGCTGGATATGCCACAGGTCCACGGTCGCCGCCACGCCCGGCCATTGGTACAGCTCGCGCAGCCAGTTGCTGAGGTTCGGGTAATCGGCGATGCGCCGCAGGTTGCACTTGAAGTGGCCGTGGTACACGGCATCGAAACGCACCAGGGTGGTGAACAGCCGCCAGTCGGCCTCGGTCAGGTATTCGCCGGCCAGGTAGCGTGATTGCCCCAGGCGGGTTTCCAGTACCGTCAGCTCATCGAACAGTTCATCGAAGGCTTCCTCGTAGGCCGCCTGGGTGGTGGCGAAGCCGGCGCGGTAGACGCCGTTGTTGACCGCCGGGTAGATGCGTTCGTTGAGCGCGTCGATTTGCCCGCGCAGGGGCTCGGGGTAGAAGTCCAGACGGTTGCCGGTGATACCGTTGAACGCCGAGTTGAACATGCGGATGATTTCCGCCGACTCGTTGCTGACGATGCGTTGCTGCCTCTTGTCCCACAGCAGCGGCACGGTGACCCGGCCGGTGTACTCCGGGTCGTCTTGGGTATAGCGCTGATGCAGGAAATCGAAGCCGTCCAGGGCGTCACCGCTGGAGCCGTGCTCGCGGTCGAAGGTCCAGCCGTTCTCGCGCATCAGCCAGCTGACCACCGAGACGTCGATCAGCGGCTCGAGGCCCTTGAGGCTGCGCAGGATCAGGGTGCGGTGCGCCCAGGGGCAGGCCAGCGACACGTACAGGTGATAGCGCCCGGCTTCGGCGGCGAAGCCGCTTTCACCAGAGGGCCCAGCGGATCCATCGGCAGTGATCCAGTTGCGCCGTTGGGCGTTCTCGCGCTTGAAGCGCCCGCCCGCGCCGGTGTCGTACCACTGGTCATGCCATTGGCCTTCGATCAGTAAGCCCATATCCGTTACTCCCGTTTCAGTCGATGCCTGGAGTCTACCCAGTCAGCTATCGACAGAAGCCGTAAAAACCGGGTTCAACGAATCGGCTGGCTCGATAGGTGGCGCGCCTGCCAGCGTTTTTCCGCCTCGGCGAACGCGGCTTCACGCTGCAGACCCAACCCGCGCAATGCCAGCGCCATGGTGGCGATGATCGCCAACTGGCCGTAGGCGTCCTCGGCTTCGCCGCGCCATACGGCTTGCAGGTGAGTCGGGTCGAGACGCTCGGGCTTGACGTGGCGGCGCTCGGAAAGCATCGGCCAGTCTTCATCCCAGTTCTCACCGCGCTCGGTACCGTACAGGTGGCAGACGGCATCCGGGTTGAGTTCGATCTCGCCGCCGTCGCCCTTGACCACGATGGCGTGGTCACCAAGCAGCTGGCTGGCCTCGCGGTGCACGGCCTGGTAGCCGGGGTGGAAGATGCTCTGCAGGCCGCAACGCGCCGCCAACGGGTTGAGAATGCGCGCCAGGGAATGGATCGGCGAGCGCAGGCCCAGCACGTTGCGCAGGTCGATCATGCGCTGCAGGGCCGGCATCCAATCGCCCAGCGGCATAAAGGCCAGGTTGCCGGTATCCAGACTCTGCGCAACCTCATCCCAGCTGCGGCACAGCGCGATATCCAGCTCGCCGAGCAATTGCTCGCTGTACAGGCGCCCGGCGGTATGGGCGCCACCGCCGTGCATGAAGATGCGCAGACCGCTGTTCGCCAGCGCCTTGGCGGCGAGCAGGAACCAGGGCAGGTGGCGCTTTTTGCCGGCATAGGTCGGCCAGTCAAAATCGACCTGAATTGCCGGTGCAGGCAGGCGTGCACGCACCGCTTCGGTAAAGCCGGCCATTTCCTCGGCGCTTTCTTCCTTGTGGCGCAGCAGCATCAGAAAGGCGCCGAGCTGGGCATCCTCGACCTGCTCGTCGAGGATCATGCCCATGGCCTCGCGGGCCTCCTCACGGGTCAGGTTGCGCGCGCCGCGCTTGCCCTTGCCGAGAATGCGCACGAAGGCTGCGAATGGGTGTTCGGCGGGGATGATCAGGTTCATAGGCAATTGGTCGGCTTGGGCAGGCCCGCCAGCTTGGCGGCGAGTTTGGCGGGTGTGCCGTTGAACAGGCGATTGAGGTGCAGGCTGTTGCCTTTGTCCGGCCCCAGTTTGAGGGCGACGTACTTGATCAAAGGGCGGTTGGCCGGCGACAGCTGGAACTCGTCGTAGAAGGCGCGCAGCAGATTGAGTACTTCCCAATGCTCGTCGCTCAATTGCAGGGATTCGCGCTCGGCCAGGGCCGTGGCCACGCCGGTGGACCAGTCCTGCAGGTCGAGCAGGTAGCCATCCTTGTCCAGTTCGATGCTGCGCTCGTTGATGATCAGATTGCTCATGTCCAGGTGTTTACCTTGCTGAACGCGCAGGCGAGGGCGACGAACCTCGGGTAGTCGATCTGCTCGATGGCTGCGGCAGGTTTGAGGCCGCGGGCCTGAACGTCTTCGTCGAGGACATACAGCGAGACGCCTTGCAGCGCTGCCAGGGCTTTTGCGTGGCTGTTGCCAGGCTGGGTGGCGTAGGTGGCGTCGCCGCACAGCAGCAGGCCGTCACCGCTGCCCAGTAGGCGCAGGCAACTGCTCAACCGGTCATCGCTGAACGGCGAACTGGAGAGTACGTGCAGGGTTTTCATCACAGCGTGATCACCTGGTCGTAACGGTCGATAAGGGCACGCAGTCCATCGCTATCCAGGCGCTCGACGTCCAGCGAGGTTTCGCGCAAACCGCGCAGCGCCAGGCTCTGGGCGCAGGCATACAGGGCCTCAACGCCGAACATTGGCAGCGCCTGCAGGTTGGCGGTCAGATCCTTCTGCTGCACGGCCTCTGGCGTTTGCCCGACCGCCAGCTGCAGCACGCCGTCATCGAGAAACAGCATGCCGACAGGCAGTTCGAAGGCGCCGCCGGCCAAGGCGATATCCAGCGCCTCACGGGCACCCGGGCCGCTCCACGGCGCCTGGCGGCTGATGATCAGCAGGGATTGGCTCATCTCAGTCGCCTCCAAAGCAGATCAGGCGGTCAGCCAGTTGCGCCGCTTCGTGCAACTGGCCCAAGCCGGAAAGCACCCAGGGCGCCGGCAGATTGGCCGCCTGGCGCTCGTAGCGGCGCGCCTCCTGTTCATCCAGCACGCCACGCCGCAGGGCGGCAGCGATGCACACCACGGCGTCGAGCCCGTTGCTGGTGACGAACTCGCGCCACTGGCGCGCCACGTCGGTTTCATCCTGTGGGCTGACGATGTTAGCCGAGGCGCTGTGCACGCCATCGGCGTAGAAGAACAGGCGCACGATCTCGTGGCCACCGTGCAGCGCTGCTTCGGCAAAGCGCAGGGCGCGGCGGGAGGAGGGCGCCGAAGGCGGCGAAAACAGGGCAATGGCGAATTTCATGAGCGGCCCGGCCGTGGAAACAGGGCGCCATGATAAAGCCTGAGCGAGGGGGACAGAAACGAAAAAGCCCATATCCGCGGATATGGGCTTGCGCTGACGCAGTGCGAGCGGCTTAGCGCTTGATGTCGCGCTGGGTCGGGCCGGTGTACAGCTGGCGCGGACGGCCGATCTTGTACGGGCCGGAGAGCATTTCCTTCCAGTGCGAGATCCAGCCGACGGTCCGCGCCAGGGCGAAGATCACGGTGAACATGCTGGTCGGAATACCGATCGCCTTGAGGATGATGCCCGAGTAGAAGTCGACGTTCGGATACAGGTTACGTTCCTTGAAGTAAGGATCGTTACGGGCGATCTCGTCGAGCTTCATCGCCAGTTCCAGCTGCGGGTCGTTGATGCCCAGCTCGGCCAGTACTTCGTCGCAGGTCTGCTTCATGACCTGGGCGCGTGGGTCGAAGTTCTTGTAGACGCGGTGACCGAAGCCCATGAGCTTGAACGGGTCGTCCTTGTCCTTGGCCTTGGCGATGAACTTGTCGATGTTCGACACGTCACCGATTTCGTCCAGCATGGCCAGTACGGCTTCGTTGGCACCACCGTGGGCCGGGCCCCAGAGCGCGGCGATACCGGCAGCGATACAGGCGAACGGGTTGGCACCCGAAGAGCCGGCCAGGCGCACGGTGGAGGTGGAAGCGTTCTGCTCGTGGTCGGCATGCAGGATGAAGATGCGATCCATGGCCTTGGCCAGCACCGGGCTGATCGGCTTGGTCTCGCACGGGGTGTTGAACATCATGTGCAGGAAGTTTTCCGCGTAGTTCAGGTCGTTACGCGGGTACATCATCGGCTCGCCCTTGGAGTACTTGTACACCATGGCGGCGATGGTCGGCATCTTGGCGACCAGGCGCATCGCGGAAATGTCGCGGTGCTGCGGGTTCTTGATGTCCAGGGAGTCGTGGTAGAAGGCGGAGAGGGCGCCGACCACACCACACATGATGGCCATCGGGTGGGCATCACGACGGAAGCCGTTGAAGAAGGTCTTCAGTTGTTCGTGAACCATGGTGTGGTTCTTGATGGTGCTGACGAACTGGGCCTTCTGCTCTTCATTCGGCAGTTCGCCGTTGAGCAGCAGGTAGCAGGTCTCCAGGTAGTCGGCTTTCTCGGCCAGCTGCTCGATGGGGTAGCCGCGGTGCAGCAGTACGCCCTTGTCACCATCAATGTAGGTGATCTTCGACTCGCATGAGGCGGTCGACATGAAACCGGGGTCGAAGGTGAAGTTGCCCGTGGCAGTCAGGCTCCGCACGTCGATCACATCTGGGCCAACGGTGCCGGATAAAACGGGCAGCTCGACGGGGGCTGCGCCCTCGATGATCAACTGCGCTTTTTTGTCAGCCATGTGTGGCCTCCTAGTTATGCTTGGAATCATCAGTCGGCCCCCCACGCAGGGCCCGCATCACTATAGTGTGATGAATCTGAAAGTCAATTTGCGAAAACCCAGGCAATAGAAGGGTTTGAGCACCCTGACTGCGACAAAAGGGCGCGCCCTATTACGCCATTTCCAGGCTTGACGCAATCGCTATTAGGTCGAGGTATCCGCGTTGTCATTAGCGACCTAACTGTCTATACTCTGCGCCCGACTGCCATGGGCCTTGAGCCCGGTTTCTGGTGGTTGTCACTCCTTGGGTGATGGGTACCTGACCAGTGCGCTTCCCGACAACTCAGCCCTGATAGCTGGGGCTCTCAGTGTGATAATAAAGCCGTGAATAGCCAACGACCTGTAAACTTAGACCTTCGGACGATAAAACTCCCAGTCACTGCTTACACGTCCATTCTTCACCGTATATCCGGTGTGATCCTTTTCCTCGGCATTGCCGTGCTGCTGTACGGGCTCGACAAGTCGCTGTCTTCGGAAGAGGGCTTCGCTCAGGTGAAAGAATGCTTGACCAGTCCGCTGGCCAAGTTCGTGATCTGGGGACTACTGTCCGCTCTGCTGTACCACCTGGTGGCCGGTGTGCGCCACTTGATCATGGATGCTGGAGTCGGTGAGACGCTGGAAGGCGGCAAGCTGGGCTCCAAAATCGTTCTCGTCGTGTCGGCGATCCTGATCGTGCTGCTGGGGGTGTGGATATGGTAACTAATGTCACGAATTTCTCGCGTTCGGGCCTCTATGACTGGATGGCACAGCGCGTTTCTGCGGTCGTTCTCGCGGCTTATGTGCTGTTTCTGCTGGGCTACATCGTCCTGAATCCAGGCATGGGCTACGCCGAGTGGCACGGTCTGTTCTCCAATAATGCAATGCGCATCTTCAGTCTGCTGACCCTCGTCGCGCTGGGTATCCACGCCTGGGTCGGCATGTGGACGATTTCCACGGACTATCTGACGCAAACCGCGCTGGGTAAGTGGGCCACCGTTGTGCGTTTTCTGTTCCAGGCCACGTGTGGCATCGCCATGTTCGTGTTCTTCGTCTGGGGCGTGCAGATTCTTTGGGGTTTCTGATTCATGACTAGCATTCGTACTCTTTCCTATGACGCCATCATCGTGGGTGGTGGTGGTGCCGGTATGCGCGCTGCCCTGCAGTTGGCGCAAGGCGGTCACAAGACAGCAGTGGTCACCAAGGTCTTCCCGACCCGTTCGCACACCGTATCGGCCCAGGGTGGCATCACCTGCGCCATCGCCTCGAACGACCCGAACGACGACTGGCGCTGGCACATGTACGACACCGTCAAGGGCTCCGACTATATCGGTGACCAGGACGCGATCGAATACATGTGTTCCGTCGGCCCGGAAGCGGTGTTCGAGCTCGAACACATGGGCCTGCCGTTCTCCCGTACCGAGCAGGGCCGCATCTATCAGCGTCCGTTCGGTGGCCAGTCCAAGGGCCCGGATAACCCGACTCAGGCTGCCCGTACCTGCGCCGCTGCCGACCGTACCGGTCACGCACTGCTGCACACCCTGTACCAGGCCAACCTGAAAGCCGGCACCTCGTTCCTCAACGAGTGGTACGCGGTCGATCTGGTGAAGAACCAGGACGGCGCCATCGTTGGCGTCATCGCCATCTGCATCGAGACCGGCGAAACCGTCTACATCCGCTCCAAGGCCGTGGTTCTCGCCACTGGCGGTGCTGGCCGTATCTACGCTTCCACCACCAACGCCCTGATCAATACCGGTGACGGCATCGGCATGGCGCTGCGTGCTGGTGTGCCGGTACAGGACATCGAGATGTGGCAGTTCCACCCGACCGGTATCGCCGGCGCCGGTGTACTGGTTACCGAAGGCTGCCGTGGCGAGGGTGGTTACCTGATCAACGCCCATGGCGAGCGTTTCATGGAGCGTTATGCACCCAACGCCAAGGACCTTGCCGGTCGCGACGTGGTGGCCCGTTCCATGGTCAAGGAAGTCATCGCCGGCAACGGCTGTGGCCCTGACAAGGACCACGTACTGCTGAAGCTCGACCACCTCGGTGAAGAAGTGCTGCACAGCCGTCTGCCGGGCATCTGCGAACTGTCCAAGACCTTCGCCCACGTTGACCCGGTGGTTGCGCCTGTTCCGGTCATTCCGACCTGCCACTACATGATGGGCGGCGTTGCCACCAACATTCATGGTCAGGCCATCACCCAGGACGCCAACGGCAACGACAGGATCATCGAAGGTCTGTTCGCGGTCGGTGAAGTGGCCTGCGTATCGGTACACGGCGCCAACCGTCTGGGCGGCAACTCGCTGCTCGACCTGGTGGTGTTCGGTCGTGCGGCTGGCCTGCACCTGGAAAAAGCGCTGAAAGAAGGCGTGGAAGTCCGCGGTGCCAGCGAAACCGATATCGAGCTGTCGCTGAGCCGTCTGGCTGGTGTGAACGAGCGCAGCAGCGGTGAAGAAGTCGCGCCGCTGCGTAAAGAACTGCAGCAGTGCATGCAGAACTACTTCGGTGTATTCCGTACCGGCGAATACATGAAGAAGGGCATCGCTCAGCTGGCCGACCTGCGTGAGCGCATCGCCAAGGTGAAGATCAACGACAAGAGCCAGGCCTTCAACACCGCGCGTATCGAAGCGCTGGAGCTGCAGAACCTGCTGGAAGTTGCCGAAGCCACTGCCGTCGCCGCCGACACCCGTACCGAGTCCCGCGGTGCCCACGCCCGTGAAGACTTCGAAGACCGTGACGACACCAACTGGCTGTGCCACAGCCTGTACTTCCCAGGTGAGAAACGAGTCGCCAAGCGCGATGTCAATTTCTCGCCGAAGACCGTACCGGCGTTTGAACCCAAAGTTCGTACTTATTAAGGGTGGCTACCATGTCTCTTGGCAAAAGCTTGAAAGTCAGCGTTTATCGCTACAACCCGGAAGCGGACAAAGCGCCGTTCATGCAGGACTTCGACATCACCATCGACGGCAAGGACCTGATGGTGCTCGACATCCTGGCACTGATCAAAGAGCAGGACGAAGGCTTTTCCTACCGTCGTTCCTGCCGTGAAGGCGTGTGCGGTTCCGACGGCATGAACATCAGCGGCAAGAACGGCCTGGCCTGCATCACGCCGATCTCCAGCGTAGTCAAGGGCAACAAGCTGGTGATCCGCCCGCTGCCTGGCCTGCCGGTGATTCGTGACCTGGTGGTCGACATGAGCATCTTCTACAAGCAGTACGAGAAGGTGCAACCGTTCCTGCAGAATGACAGCCCGGCGCCGGCCATCGAGCGTCTGCAGTCGCCGGAAGAGCGCGAGAAGCTCGACGGCCTGTACGAGTGCATCCTGTGCGCCTGCTGCTCGACCAGCTGCCCGTCGTTCTGGTGGAACCCGGACAAGTTCCTGGGCCCGGCCGCTCTGCTGCAGGCCTACCGTTTCCTGGCCGACAGCCGTGACACCAAGACTGCGGAACGTTTGGCGTCGTTGGACGATCCATTCAGTGTGTTCCGCTGCCGCGGCATCATGAACTGCGTGAACGTGTGCCCTAAGGGCCTGAATCCGACCAAGGCCATCGGGCACGTGCGCAACATGCTGCTGCAAAGCGGTACCTGATTCACCGCTCTTTAGCTTGACCCGCAACACCTGCCGCACCGACGTAAAGTCGGTGTTGCAGCATCGCCAGGGCGCTGGCCTAGCCGTCAACGCCCTTATACGAAAAATATGACGACCAGCAGGGGCATTCGGGCTGGTGCCCGGACTATCTGCAGGATCATTGGTGGCTTGTTGAAGTCGCTGTTACATGACTTCGCAAACCAGTCGGTGTCCTCGCCGGTGGTGTCCCCTTACCGAGGGTGACCAAGCATGCAAGAAAGCGTGATGCAGCGCATGTGGGACAGTGCCCACCTATCCGGTGGTAACGCTGCCTACGTGGAGGAGCTCTACGAGCTCTACCTGCACGATCCCAACGCCGTGCCGGAGGAGTGGCGCACTTATTTCGATAAGTTGCCGTCTGAAGGCAGCACCGCCAATGACGTATCGCACTCGACGATTCGTGATCATTTCGTGTTGCTGGCCAAGAACCAGCGTCGCGCTCAGCCGGCCTCAGCCGGGACCGTGAGCAGCGAGCACGAGAAGAAGCAGGTCGAAGTGTTGCGGTTGATTCAGGCATTCCGCATGCGTGGCCACCAGGCGGCTCAGCTCGATCCGCTTGGGCTGTGGCAACGTCCTGTTCCTGCTGACCTGTCGATCAGCCATTACAGCCTTACCGACGCGGATCTGGATACCACCTTCCGCACGGGTGGTCTGGCAATCGGCAAAGAAGAAGCCACTTTGCGGGAAATCCGCGATGCTTTGCAGCAGACATATTGTCGCACCATCGGCTCCGAGTTCACTCACATCACCGATTCCGAGCAGCGCAGCTGGTTCCAGCAGCGCCTGGAAAGCGTACGCGGCCGCCCGCAGATTTCTGCCGAAGTGCAGAGCCATCTGCTCGAGCGTCTGACCGCTGCCGAGGGCCTGGAAAAGTACCTGGGCACCAAGTACCCGGGCACCAAGCGCTTCGGTCTGGAAGGTGGCGAGAGCCTGATTCCGCTGCTCGACGAGATCATCCAGCGCAGCGGCTCCTACGGCACCAAGGAAATCGTCATCGGCATGGCCCACCGTGGCCGTCTCAACGTGCTGGTCAACACCTTCGGCAAGAACCCGCGCGACCTGTTCGACGAGTTCGAAGGCAAGAAGGTCGAGGGCCTGAGCTCCGGTGACGTGAAATACCACCAGGGCTTCTCGTCGAACGTGATGACCCAGGGCGGCGAAGTCCACCTGGAGCTGGCATTCAACCCGTCACACCTGGAGATCGTCTCCCCGGTGGTCGAGGGTTCGGTGCGTGCTCGCCAGGATCGTCGCAACGATGCGGTGGGCGACAAGGTTCTGCCGATTTCCATCCACGGTGACGCGGCGTTCGCCGGTCAGGGCGTGGTCATGGAAACCTTCCAGATGTCGCAGACCCGTGCCTACAGGACCGGTGGCACCATCCACATCGTGATCAACAACCAGGTTGGCTTCACCACCAACCGCGCCGACGATGCGCGCTCCACCGAGTACGCCACCGACGTCGCCAAGATGATCCAGGCGCCGATCTTCCATGTGAATGGCGATGATCCGGAAGCCGTGCTGTTCGTCACGCAACTGGCTGTCGATTACCGCATGCAGTACAAGCGTGACGTGGTCATCGACCTGGTCTGCTACCGCCGTCGCGGCCATAACGAGGCCGACGAGCCCAGTGGCACCCAGCCGCTGATGTACCAGCAGATCGCCAAGCAGCGCACCACCCGTGAACTGTACGCCGATGCCCTGACCGGTGGTGGTCGCCTGACCGCCGAAGCCGTACAGGCTCCGGTCGACGAGTACCGCACGGCGCTGGACAACGGTCAGCACGTGGTCAAGAGCCTGGTCAAGGAGCCGAACAAGGAGCTGTTCGTCGACTGGCGTCCGTACCTGGGCCATGCCTGGACCGCACGTCACGACACGCGCTTCGACCTCAAGACCCTGCAGGAGCTGTCCAACAAGCTGTTGCAGACGCCCGACGGTTTCGTGGTTCAGCGCCAGGTTGGCAAGATCTACGAAGATCGCGCCAAGATGGGTGCTGGTGGCTTGCCGCTGAACTGGGGCTATGCCGAGACCATGGCCTACGCGACCCTGCTGGTCGAAGGTCATCCGATTCGTATCACCGGTCAGGACGTGGGCCGCGGCACCTTCTCGCACCGCCATGCGCAACTGCATAACCAGAAGGACGGCTCGGCCTACCTGCCGCTGCAGCACCTTTACGAAGGTCAGCCGCGCTTCGACCTGTACGACTCCTTCCTCTCGGAAGAGGCCGTACTGGCCTTCGAATACGGCTACGCCACCACCACGCCGAACGCGCTGGTGATCTGGGAAGCCCAGTTCGGCGACTTCGCCAACGGTGCCCAGGTAGTGTTCGACCAGTTCATTTCCAGCGGCGAGACCAAGTGGGGTCGCCTGTGCGGCCTGACCATGCTGCTGCCGCACGGTTACGAAGGGCAGGGCCCGGAGCACTCCTCGGCACGCCTGGAGCGTTACCTGCAGCTGTGCGCTGAGCAGAACATCCAGGTCGCGGTACCGACCACCCCGGCGCAGATCTATCACCTGCTGCGTCGTCAGGTCATCCGCCCGCTGCGCAAGCCGCTGGTGGTGCTGACGCCCAAGTCGCTGCTGCGTCACAAACTGGCGGTTTCGACCCTGGAAGATCTGGCCGAAGGCTCGTTCCAGACCGTTATCCCGGAAATCGATGCCATCGACCCGAAAAAGGTCGAGCGTCTGGTGCTGTGCAGCGGCAAGGTCTACTACGACCTGCTGGAAAAGCGCCGTGCCGAAGGCCGCGACGATATTGCCATCGTGCGTATCGAGCAGCTGTATCCGTTCCCGGAAGACGACCTGGCCGAGATTCTTGCGCCATACAAGAACCTCAAGCACATCGTCTGGTGTCAGGAAGAGCCGATGAACCAGGGCGCCTGGTACTGCAGCCAGCACCACATGCGGCGCGCCGCTGCGGCGCACAAGAAGTCGCTGGTGCTCGAGTATGCAGGGCGTGATGCCTCGGCCGCTCCGGCCTGTGGTTACGCGTCCATGCACGCCGAACAGCAGGAAAAGCTGCTGCAGGATGCCTTCACCGTTTAATGCCATCGCGAAGGAGGCGGCCCAATGAGGCCGCCTCCTCGAAACTACCGAATTTAAGGAAAAGAACCCAATGGCTATCGAGATCAAAGCCCCTACATTCCCCGAATCGGTCGCCGACGGCACCGTGGCCACCTGGCACAAGAAGCCGGGCGAAGCGGTCAAGCGCGATGAGCTGATCGTCGACATCGAGACCGACAAGGTGGTGATCGAGGTCCTGGCCGAGGCCGACGGTGTTGTTGCTGAAATCATCAAGAACGAAGGCGACACCGTCCTCTCCAACGAAGTGTTGGGCAAGCTGACCGAAGGTGGCGCTGCTGCTGCCGCGCCGGCTGCTGCTCCGGCTCAGGCCGCTGCCGCTCCAGCCCAGGCCGCTGCACCGGCCGCCGCCGGCGACGACCAGCTCCTGTCGCCAGCCGCGCGCAAGCTGGCTGAGGAAAACGGCATCGACCCGAACAGCATCAGCGGTTCGGGCAAAGGTGGCCGCGTGACCAAGGAAGACGTGGTCGCGGCCGTTGAAGCCAAGAAGAATGCTCCGGCTGCCAAGCCTGCTGCAGCCGCTGCTGCTGCCGCTCCGGTGGTAAGCGGTGCTGGTGATCGCACCGAGAAGCGCGTGCCGATGACCCGCGTTCGCGCCACCGTCGCTCGCCGTCTGGTCGAAGCCCAATCGAACATGGCGATGCTGACCACCTTCAACGAAGTCGACATGTCCGAGATCATGGCGCTGCGTTCGAAGTACAAGGATCAGTTCGAGAAGGCTCACAACGGCACCCGTCTGGGCTTCATGTCCTTCTTCGTCAAGGCGGCTACCGAGGCGCTGAAGCGTCTGCCGGCAGTCAACGCCTCGATCGATGGCAACGACATCGTCTACCATGGCTACCAGGACATCGGCGTAGCCGTTTCCAGCGACCGTGGCCTGGTGGTTCCGGTTCTGCGTAACGCCGAACTGATGGGTCTGGCCGATATCGAAGCCGGTATCGCTGCCTACGGCAAGAAAGCCCGTGACGGCAAGCTGTCGATCGAAGAGATGACCGGCGGCACCTTCACCATCACCAATGGCGGTACCTTCGGCTCGATGATGTCGACGCCGATCGTCAACCCGCCGCAGGCCGCGATTCTGGGCATGCACAACATCATCCAGCGCCCGGTGGCGGTAAATGGCCAAGTGGTCATTCGCCCGATGATGTACCTGGCACTGTCCTACGATCACCGTCTGATCGACGGTAAAGAAGCCGTGACCTTCCTGGTGACCATCAAGAACCTGCTGGAAGACCCAGCTCGTCTTCTGCTGGACATCTAAACGCAGCTGCGAGCCGTGGACGCCGCGCCCTACAGGGCCTTCGTCCGCGGCTCGAGCTCGAAGCTTCAAGCGAAAAGGAATCTTTTTATGAGCCAGAAATTCGACGTGGTAGTCATCGGTGCCGGCCCTGGCGGCTATGTCGCCGCCATCAAGGCCGCGCAACTCGGTCTCAAGACCGCGTGCATCGAGAAGTACCAGGACAAGGACGGTAAGATCGCCCTGGGCGGTACCTGCCTGAACGTCGGCTGCATTCCGTCCAAGGCGCTGCTGGACAGCTCCTGGAAGTTCCACGAAGCCCAGGACGGTTTCGCCGTTCACGGCATCAGCGCCAAGGGCGTGAGCATCGACGTACCGGCCATGGTCGGGCGCAAGAACACCATCATCAAGAACCTGACCGGCGGTGTTGCCGGCCTGTTCAAGGCCAACGGCGTGACCCTGCTCGAAGGCCACGGCAAACTGCTGGCCGGCAAGAAAGTCGAAGTCACCGACAAGGACGGCAATACCTCCGTCGTCGAAGCCGAGAACGTGATCCTGGCCTCTGGTTCGCGCCCGATCGACATTCCGCCGGCTCCGGTCGACCAGGACGTCATCGTCGACTCCACCGGTGCCCTGGAATTCCAATCGGTACCGAAGAAGCTGGGCGTGATCGGCGCCGGCGTCATCGGTCTGGAGCTGGGTTCGGTATGGGCCCGTCTGGGCGCTGAAGTGACCGTGCTCGAAGCACTGGACAAGTTCCTGCCGGCCGCTGACGAAGCCGTCGCCAAGGAAGCCTTCAAGACCCTCACCAAGCAGGGCCTGGACATCAAACTGGGCGCTCGCGTGACCGGTTCTGAAGTCAAGAAGAAGCAGGTCACCGTCAACTACACCGACTCGGCTGGCGAACAGAAGATCGTCTTCGACAAGCTGATCGTTGCCGTCGGCCGCCGCCCGGTGACCACCGACCTGCTGGCTTCGGACAGCGGCGTGGACCTGGACGAGCGTGGCTACATCTTCGTCGACGACCATTGCGCTACCAGCGTTCCTGGCGTTTACGCCATCGGTGACGTGGTGCGCGGCATGATGCTCGCCCACAAGGCCTCGGAAGAGGGCGTGATGGTTGCCGAGCGTATCGCCGGTCACAAGGCCCAGATGAACTACGACCTGATTCCGTCGGTCATCTACACTCACCCGGAAATCGCGTGGGTTGGTAAAACCGAGCAGCAGCTCAAGGGCGAAGGCGTGGCCGTCAACGTCGGTACCTTCCCGTTCGCTGCCAGCGGCCGTGCCATGGCAGCCAACGATACCGGCGGCTTCGTCAAGGTCATCGCTGACGCCAACACCGACCGCGTGCTGGGCGTTCACGTCATCGGCCCAAGCGCGGCCGAGCTGGTACAGCAGGGCGCCATCGGCATGGAATTCGGCACCAGTGCCGAAGACCTGGGCATGATGGTGTTCTCGCACCCAACCCTGTCCGAGGCGCTGCACGAAGCCGCCCTGGCAGTCAACGGTGGCGCGATTCACATCGCCAACCGCAAGAAACGCTAAGAAGTCGTCAGTGCGGCGCTGGCTCTCGAGCCGGCAACGTGCGGACGGTTTTTCGCGAAGCAGAACCACGGTGCATTGCCCGCGCGAGGCCCAGCCTATCGCGGAATGTGCGCCGGACTGCCTAGAGGCGGTCACAGGTGGTGCAGCACGTGAGTGCGGCACCGATGCGCAATACCTAAACGAAGACGGTAGACAAGCATGAATCTTCACGAGTATCAGGGTAAGCAGCTGTTCGCTGAATACGGCCTGCCCGTATCCAAGGGCTTCGCCGTAGACACCCCGGAAGAGGCCGCTGAGGCCTGCGAAAAAATCGGCGGGACCGAGTGGGTCGTCAAGGCTCAGGTACACGCTGGTGGCCGCGGTAAAGCGGGCGGTGTGAAACTGGTCAAGAGCAAGGAAGACGCCAAGGCTTTCGCTGCCAACTGGCTGGGCAAGCGCCTGGTGACCTATCAGACTGACGCCAATGGCCAGCCTGTCACCAAGATTCTGGTCGAGTCCTGCACCGACATCGCCAAGGAACTGTACCTGGGCGCGGTCGTTGACCGTTCCAGCCGTCGCATCGTGTTCATGGCCTCCACCGAAGGTGGCGTGGACATCGAGAAGATCGCTCACGAAACTCCTGAGAAGATCCTCAAGGCAACCATCGATCCGCTGGTCGGCGCGCAGCCGTTCCAGGGCCGCGAGCTGGCTTTCCAGCTGGGCCTGGAAGGCAAGCAAGTCGCTCAGTTCGCCAAGATCTTCGTAGGCCTGGCCAAGCTGTTCAAGGATCACGATCTGGCTCTGCTGGAAGTCAACCCGCTGGTCATCAAGGCCGACGGCGACCTGCACTGCCTGGACGCGAAGATCAACATCGACGCCAACGCCATGTACCGTCAGCCCAAGCTGAAGACCTTCCACGACCCGTCGCAAGACGACGCCCGTGAAGCTCATGCTGCCAAGTTCGAACTGAACTACGTTGCCCTCGAAGGCAACATCGGCTGCATGGTCAACGGTGCCGGCCTGGCCATGGGTACCATGGACATCGTCAACCTGCACGGCGGCAAGCCAGCCAACTTCCTCGACGTAGGTGGCGGCGCAACCAAAGAGCGCGTGACCGAAGCCTTCAAGATCATCCTGTCCGACAGCAACGTTGCTGCCGTTCTGGTGAACATCTTCGGCGGTATCGTTCGTTGCGACATGATTGCCGAAGGCATCATCGGTGCAGTGAAAGAAGTTGGCGTTAAGGTTCCAGTTGTCGTCCGTCTGGAAGGCAACAACGCTGAACTGGGTGCCAAGGTACTGGCCGACAGCGGCCTGAACATCATCGCGGCAACCAGCCTGACCGACGCTGCTCAGCAAGTCGTCAAAGCTGCGGAGGGCAAGTAATGAGCGTCCTGATCAATAAAGACACCAAGGTTATCTGCCAGGGTTTCACTGGTTCGCAAGGTACCTTCCACTCCGAACAAGCCATCGCCTATGGCACCAAGATGGTTGGCGGCGTGACCCCAGGTAAAGGCGGTACTACCCACCTGAACCTGCCGGTGTTCAACACCGTGAAAGAAGCCGTTGAAGCCACTGGCGCCGACGCTTCGGTTATCTACGTTCCGGCTCCGTTCTGCAAGGACTCGATCCTGGAAGCGGCTTTCGCCGGCATCAAACTGATCGTCTGCATCACCGAAGGTATTCCTACCCTCGACATGCTCGATGCCAAGGTCAAGTGCGACGAGCTGGGTGTTACCCTGATCGGCCCGAACTGCCCAGGCGTCATCACCCCGGGCGAGTGCAAGATCGGCATCATGCCAGGTCACATCCACCTGCCAGGCAAAGTAGGCATCGTGTCGCGTTCCGGCACCCTGACCTATGAAGCCGTCAAGCAGACCACTGACGCCGGCTTCGGCCAGTCCACTTGCGTGGGCATCGGTGGTGACCCGATTCCGGGTTCGAACTTCATCGACATCCTGAAGCTGTTCCAGGAAGACCCGAAGACCGAAGCGATCGTCATGATCGGCGAGATCGGCGGTTCGGCTGAAGAAGAAGCGGCTGCCTACATCAAGGCCAACGTCACCAAGCCTGTAGTTTCCTACATCGCTGGCGTTACCGCTCCTCCCGGCAAGCGTATGGGCCATGCTGGCGCCATCATCTCCGGCGGCAAAGGCACTGCAGACGAGAAATTCGCTGCTCTGCAGGACGCTGGCGTGAAGACCGTGCGTTCCCTGGCTGACATCGGCAAGGCCCTGGCCGAGCTGACTGGTTGGGAAGTGAAGAAGGCGTAAGCCATTCTGATCTGAAAAGAAGGCCACCCTCGGGTGGCCTTCTTTTTGGCTTTAGAAATGTTGCCCAGGCGACAGCGCATTACAGCCAGCCGTCAGCCGGGCTGGATTGGGCAGGGCGTTTGCGGCAAAATCGTTAGCCTTGCAACTAATGGGTTTCGTCTCTACCCGAGATGTGCCCGCAATAAGGGTTCGCGCCATAAGGGCGAACGACGTTTCCCTCTATCCATCGGGATTCCCTCTCTCAACTCCGTTTTAGTGATGTGGTATTTCCTTCGATGACTTCTCTGAAAAGCCAGGACGTGCTCGCCCTGGGGTTTATGACCTTCGCCCTGTTCGTCGGGGCAGGCAACATCATTTTTCCGCCCATTGTCGGCTTGCAGGCTGGCCCGCATGTCTGGCTGGCTGCGCTGGGTTTCTTGATCACCGCTGTCGGCCTGCCGGTCATCACTCTGGTCGCACTGGCCAAGGTCGGTGGCGCCATGGACGCGCTGAGCACGCCCATCGGGCGTGCCGCGGGCGTGGTGCTGGGCGTGGTCTGCTACCTGGCAGTCGGTCCGCTGTTCGCCACGCCGCGCACCGCCACGGTGTCGTTCGAGGTAGGTCTGGCGCCGTTGACCGGTGAAAGCCCGTTGGCACTGTTCATCTACAGCCTGGTGTATTTCGCCATCGTGCTGGGCGTGTCGCTATATCCCGGTCGGCTGCTCGATACGGTCGGCCGGGTGCTCGGGCCGATGAAGATTCTCGCGCTGTTGATCCTCGGCGGCACGGCGTTCGTGCTGACGCCCGGTGGCGTGGGTTCGGCGACCGCGGCCTACCAGGCTGCGCCATTCTCCCAGGGCTTCATCAATGGCTACCTGACCATGGATACCCTGGGTGCGCTGGTGTTCGGCATCGTGATCGTCAACGCCATTCGTTCGCGCGGTGTCACCTCACCGCAGTTGATCACCCGTTACGCGATCATCGCCGGGCTGATTGCCGGCGTCGGCCTGGCCCTGGTTTACATCAGTCTGTTCCGCCTCGGTGCCGGCAGCCACAGCATCGCCGAAGGTGCCACCAATGGTGCCGCCGTGCTGCATGCCTATGTGCAGCACACCTTCGGCGGCCTGGGCAGCGGCTTTCTGGCGGTGCTGATTTCCCTGGCATGCCTGGTCACCGCGGTCGGCCTGACCTGCGCCTGCGCGGAGTACTTCAGCCGCCTGGTGCCGTTGTCCTACCGCAGCCTGGTGATCATCCTGGCGGCATTCTCGCTGCTGGTGTCGAACCTGGGCCTGACCAAGCTGATCCAGATTTCCGTGCCGGTACTCACGGCCATCTATCCGCCGTGCATCGTGCTGATTGCGCTGAGCTTCTGCTGGGGGCTGTGGCATGCGGCGGCCCGCGTCGTCGGCCCGGTGATGCTGGTGGCGACGCTGTTCGGCATCGTCGATGGCTTGAAAACGGCGGGTCTAGATGGCTGGCTGCCGGGCTGGCTGAACAGCCTGCCGCTGGCCGAGCAGGGCCTGGCGTGGCTGCTGCCATCGGCGCTGATGCTGGCGCTCGCCAGTGGCTACGACTGGCTGCGGGGCAAGCCGCAGGAAGTGCTGGCCTGAGCCAGGACGGGTAACCGAAAGCCGCTCCCGGGAGCGGCTTTTTAGTGCCTGGCGTGGCTATAATCCGCGGGTCTGCCGCCGACTCCAACTTGTTGAAGAGGAGGGCGCGATCACCGGCAGGCCCCCGCACTACAAGGAATTTGCATGTCCATCAGCGAAGACTACCTCCACCACCTGATTGCCGCCTGCTGGTTCGTCCTGTGCTGGGCGGGTTACACCCGTTATGCCCATGCCAAGGGCCGCACCACACCCTGCCTGGCCAGCGTGTTGCACCTGTATCGCGAGGACTGGATGCGCCGCATGCTGCTGCGCGAGAACCGTATCGCCGATGCCAACGTGATCGGCAATCTCGAACGTAACGCCTCGTTTTTCGCCTCCAGTACTCTGATCATTCTGGCCGGTATCCTCACCGTGCTCGGCGCTTCGGATCGTGCGGTGTCGCTGCTCGCCGACCTGCCGTTCGTGCAGTCGGCCAGCCGCGGTATTTCCGAGGTCAAGCTGCTGTGCCTGGGCGTGGTGTTCGTCTACGCCTTCTTTACCTTCAGCTGGTGCATGCGCCAGTACAACTTCGCTGCCGTGCTGGTGGGTTCGGCACCGATGATTGGCGAGCGCCACGTGACCGAGCAGGAGCGTAAGGCCTTTGCCGAGCGCACCGCGCGGGTCATTTCGATGGCGGCCAACCAGTTCAACTATGGCTTGCGCGCCTATTATTTCGGCATGGCAACCTTGGCTTGGTTCATCAACCCCTGGTTCTTCATGCTGGTCAGTGCTGGCGTGGTGGTGGTGCTCTACCGCCGCGAGTTCCACTCGGATGTACTCGAAGTGATGGTTTACACACAGACGCCGACGTTCGAGCCGGCCAAGGAGAAAAGCGAGTGAGCATTCCATTCTGGTGCATTTTCATCAGCGCCTTGCTGATCTTCATCGCCAAGGCGCCGCTGGCCAGGGCGATGAAGCAGGAGGGCGGCAGCTATGACAACCATCATCCGCGCGCCCAGCAGGCACGCCTGACCGGTTTTGGCGCGCGGGCGCTGGCCGCTCACCAGAACAGCTTCGAAGCCTTCCCACTATTTGCAGTAGGCGTGCTGATGGCTCACGTTACCCAGAGCAGCGGTTGGCTGGTCGACTGGCTGGCGGTGATATTCGTGATCGCGCGAGTGCTGTATCTGCTGTTCTACTGGGCCGATCTGCATTGGCAGCGCAGCCTGGTATGGGCAGTGGGTATGGGATGCACGCTGTTGCTGATGCTGACACCAGCGATGCGTTGAGGCGGGAGCGATGCAGAGAGGGCGTTACCCGCAGCAGGCTGCGGGTAACGGAAGATGTCAGCTTACTGCTGCTTCGGTGCAGCGGGGGCCGCTGGATCAGCAGGGGCGGCAGGCTCTGCCGGCGCGGTAGCTGGCGGGGTTTGCGCTTCTTCTTGCTGCTCGTTGGCGCGCTCTTGAGCGGCCTCGGATTCTTTCTGGGCGGCTTCGTTGCTTTCTTTGGCGGCGTCGTTCATCGACTCTTGAGCTTCGGTACGTGCTTCCTGAGCATCTTGAGCTTTGTTTTCGGACGGCTTGTCACAGGCCGCAAGGCCCAGCGTGGCAGCCAGCATGAAGGCGTAAGCGACTGATTTTTGCATGGTGGTGTTTCTCCTTTGGGTAAAGACCATTCCCGTTTTTCGAGGCCTTGATGGCGCGATAAGTTCACTGACTTTGCGCCGATGCTCTTTTTTGCCTCGTCCGTGCCGGTGAAAGCACCAATCCAGGGCCCTGTGGCGAAAAAGCGAAAATACTCGACGCGTCGATGGAACGCGGCGGCCGCGATCATTATCGTGGCGCTGTTTACGGCAGGCAGCCCAGCGCTCCTGCCGGCTTCTGGCTATTGATCTAAGGAACTGGAATGGATGCGTTGTTGATCCTGGGTGGCCTGCTGCTGATCCTCGTTGGCCTGGTGCTATTGGTGATGCGTGGTTTCGCCACCGGCCTGTTGTGGGGTTGGGCGTGCCTGCTGCCGCCGTTGACGCTGCTGTTCATCGTCGCTCACTGGCGTCGCGCCCGGCAGCCGCTGGGCTGTTGCGCCCTGGGCATGATCCCCCTGATCGTCGGGCTGGCGGTGATGGCGGGGCAGGATCCGCAGCGCCTGGAGGCCATCATCGGCCTGCAGTGGCTGCAACCTGAACAACAAGCACCTGGCGAGCTGAATATCCAGTTACATGGTCAGCTCAACGGTGAGCCGTTTGCGCCCCAAGAGGCTGAAATCATCGACGGTGTGCTCAGCCTGCGTGAGGGGCAGGATTTCTTCGCGCGCCGTGAGCTGAGCATCCGCGGTCTGCCAACAAGCGCCGATGGCTTGCGGCTGGATGTGCTGCCCGATGATCCAGGGCAATTGCCGGAAATCGACCTGAGCTGGTTGCTGCCCGACCAGGATCTGCCCGAGGCTCGCCAGCTCAAGGGCGGTTATACCCTGCACCTGGATCTGCGCCCCGAGGAGCCGAACCGCCTGGTGGGCGAGTTTCACCTGGTGTTGCCGGCGCAGTTCCGGACCACCCTGACCGGCAAGGTCGAGCTGTTTCGCAATGGCCTGCGTTACCAGCAGGGCAAGGTGGACCGCACGGTCGATTCGCGCGATACCCTCGCTTACCTGATAACCGACTACCTGCAGCGACGCTTCGCCAGCCGTGATGTCCAACTCGCGCCGCTACCGCTGCACGATATGAGCTCCGGCAGCCTGACGCTCGACGTGCAGGCGCGGGTGGGTGGCCAGGAGCAACTTGTACCAATGCGCCTGAGCAAGCACCCGCAGCTCGGCTGGCGGGTCGACGATGACCATTTCCCCGCGTTGCCTGAAACCCATGAATCCGCGCCGAACGCTGCTGCCGCCAAGCCTGTGGCGACCCCGCCGCCAGCGCAGCCCGAGGCCCGCCCGGAGCTCACCCTGGCGCGCCTGATCGCCGAACCGCAGCGCTACGTCAACCAGCCCATGCGCCTGTTCAGCGAGAAGGGCAGCGCGGTTCAGGGCCAGTTCGCCGGCATCGACGAGCAGGGGCAATTGGTGCTGCGCCAGCGTCTGAATGGCTCGGGCGAGGCGCGCTTTACCATTGCTCCGGCAGATGTCGTGCATGTGGAGCGCATCGACGAGTGACTTGAATTTCTCCACGCCGCCCCCACCTGATGGTCATCCGCCGTACCGCGGCTTAGCCATCAATGTGGAGTTAGATGACCATGAGTGTGGAAACTCAAAAAGAAACCCTGGGCTTCCAGACCGAGGTAAAGCAGCTGCTGCACCTCATGATTCACTCGCTGTATTCCAACAAGGAAATCTTCCTGCGCGAGTTGATCTCCAACGCCTCCGACGCCGTCGACAAGCTGCGTTTCGAGGCGCTGGCCAAGCCTGAGCTGCTCGAAGGTGGCTCCGATCTGAAAATCCGTGTGAGCTTCGACAAGGACGCCAAGACCGTCACCCTCGAAGACAACGGCATCGGCATGAGCCGCGAAGAAACCATCGCGCACCTGGGCACCATCGCCAAGTCCGGCACTGCTGACTTCCTGAAGAACCTCTCCGGCGACCAGAAGAAGGACTCGAGCCTGATCGGTCAATTCGGCGTGGGCTTCTATTCGGCGTTCATCGTCGCCGACAAGGTCGAGGTGTTCACCCGTCGCGCTGGTCTGTCGGCTGGCGAAGGCGTGCACTGGGCGTCCAAAGGCGAGGGCGACTTCGAGATCGCTACCGTCGAGAAGGCCGAGCGCGGTACCCGCATCGTGCTGCACCTGAAAAGCGGTGAAGGAGAGTTCGCCGATGGCTGGCGCTTGCGCAACGTCATCAAGAAGTACTCCGACCATATCGGCCTGCCGATCGAGCTGCCGAAGGAATTCCACGGCGAGGAGAAGGACAAGCCTGCGGAGCCCGAGTGGGAAGTGGTCAACCGCGCCAGCGCGCTGTGGACGCGCCCGCGTACCGAGGTTACCGACGAGCAGTACCAGGAATTCTACAAACACGTTTCCCATGACTTCGACAACCCGCTGAGCTGGAGCCACAACAAGGTCGAAGGCAAGCTGGAATACACCTCGCTGCTGTACGTACCCGGCCGTGCGCCGTTCGACCTGTACCAGCGTGAAGCGCCTCGCGGCCTGAAGCTGTACGTGCAGCGCGTGTTCATCATGGACCAGGCCGACGAGTTCCTGCCGCTGTACCTGCGCTTCATCAAAGGTGTGGTCGACTCCAACGACCTGTCGCTGAACGTGTCGCGCGAGATCCTGCAGAAGGATCCGGTGATCGACTCCATGAAGTCGGCGCTGACCAAGCGCGTGCTCGACATGCTGGAGAAACTGGCCAAGAACGAGCCCGAGCGGTACAAGACGTTCTGGAAGAACTTCGGCCAGGTGCTCAAGGAAGGCCCGGCGGAAGACTTCGCCAACAAGGAGAAGATCGCCGGCCTGCTGCGTTTCGCCTCGACCACCGAAGGCGAGGGCGAGCAGGTGGTTTCCCTGGGCGACTACGTCAGCCGCCTGAAGGAAGGCCAGGACAAGATCTACTTCCTCACCGGTGAATCCTACGCGCAGGTCAAGAACAGCCCGCACCTGGAAGTTTTCCGCAAGAAAGGCATCGAAGTGCTGCTGCTCACCGACCGCATCGACGAGTGGCTGATGAGCTACCTGACCGAGTTCGACGGCAAGAGCTTCGTCGACGTGGCCCGCGGTGACCTGGACCTGGGTTCCCTGGACTCGGAAGAGGACAAGAAAGCCCAGGAAGAAGTCGCCAAGAGCAAGGAAGGTTTGGTCGAACGCCTGAAGACTGCCCTGGGCGAGCAGGTCGCGGAAGTGCGCGTGTCCCACCGCCTGACCGACTCGCCAGCGATCCTGGCCATCGGTGAACAGGATCTGGGCCTGCAAATGCGCCAGATCCTCGAAGCCAGCGGGCAGAAGGTGCCGGATTCGAAGCCGATCTTCGAATTCAATCCGAACCACCCGCTGATCGAGAAGCTGGATGCCGAACCGGATGAAGATCGCTTTGGCGACCTGTCGCACATCCTCTTCGACCAGGCCGCGCTGGCTGCAGGCGACAGCCTGAAAGACCCGGCCGCTTACGTGCAGCGCTTGAACAAGCTATTGGTCGAGCTCTCCGCCTGATCGGTTAGCCGCAACGTAAAACGCCGCTCTATGAGCGGCGTTTTTGTATCTGGACGCCTGAAATTCGGTAGCCCGGGTCGAGCGCAGCGACACCCGGGAAAATCTCCTGGGTATCGCGATGATCAACCCAGGCTACGCCGACAGGCTCGATGCCATATGAGTGTGCACGAGATGCCGTGAGGCGCGATGCAAGAATGTGGGAGCGGCTTTAGCCGCGATCGGCCTTGAAATAGCCGATAGCATCGCAGCCAAAAGCCGCTCCCACGAAACCCACGCCCGGCGCTCTAAAGGCTTACTGCAGAGCTGATGAGAGATTGCGAATGTGGGAGCGCGCCATGCGCGCGAAAAATCGCGGGCATGGATTAGGCGTCCCCGCCCGCTCCCACAGGGAAGTCTGATATCGGCTATCGCCAAGGTCCGCAGGTTGCAACCGATATCGGCCCAGCCTGCGAAGCTAACTTCCGCACACATGAAAAAGCCCCGCCATCCAGGGGATGACGGGGCTTCTGGTAACGCCGGCTCAGCCGATCAAACGATGATGCCCTGGCTGCGCAGGTAGTCGTCGTAGGTGCCGCTGAAGTCGGTGACGCCGTTATCCGACAGCTCGATGATGCGCGTGGCCAGGGAGCCGACGAACTCGCGGTCATGGCTGACGAAGATCAGCGTGCCCGGGTAGTTTTCCAGCGCCAGGTTGAGGGCCTCGATGGATTCCATGTCCAGGTGGTTGGTCGGTTCGTCCATCACCAGCACGTTGGGCTTTTGCAGGATCAGCTTGCCGAACAGCATGCGGCCCTGCTCACCACCGGAGATGACCTTGACCGACTTGAGAATCTCGTCGTTGGAGAACAGCATGCGGCCCAGGGTGCCGCGAATCACTTGCTCGCCGGTGGTCCACTGGCCCATCCAGTCGAACAGGGTCACGTCATCTTCGAAGTCGTGAGCGTGGTCCTGGGCGTAGTACCCGACATCGGCACTCTCGGTCCATTTCACAGCGCCGGCATCGGGCTGCAGTTCGCCGACCAGGGTACGCAGCAGGGTGGTCTTGCCGATACCGTTGGGGCCGATGATCGCCACGCGCTCGCCGGCTTCGACGGTGAAACTGAAGTTTTTGAACAGTACCTTGTCGTCGAATGCCTTGCTGAGTTTCTCGATGGTCACCGCCTGGCGATGCAGCTTCTTGGTCTGCTCGAAACGAATGAACGGGCTCACCCGGCTCGACGGCTTGACCTCGGCCAGCTGGATCTTGTCGATCTGCTTGGCACGGCTGGTGGCCTGCTTGGCTTTCGAGGCGTTGGCCGAGAAGCGGCTGACGAAGCTCTGCAGCTCGGAAATCTGCGCCTTCTTCTTGGCGTTGTCGGCCAGCAACTGCTCGCGGGACTGGGTCGCGGCAGTCATGTACTCGTCGTAGTTGCCCGGGAACAGGCGCAGCTCGCCGTAATCCAGGTCCGCCATGTGGGTGCAGACCGAGTTCAGGAAGTGACGGTCGTGGGAAATGATGATCATGGTGCTGTTACGCGCCGTGAGGATGGTTTCCAGCCAGCGGATGGTGTTGATGTCCAGGTGGTTGGTCGGCTCATCGAGCAGCAGCACGTCCGGATCGGAGAACAGTGCCTGGGCCAGCAGCACGCGCAGCTTCCAGCCGGGCGCCACTTCGCTCATCGGGCCGAAGTGTTGCTCCAGCGGAATGCCCAGGCCGAGCAGCAACTCGCCTGCGCGGGACTCGGCGGTATAGCCGTCCATTTCGGCGAACTCGCCCTCGAGCTCACCGACCTTCATGCCGTCTTCTTCGCTCATTTCCGGCAGCGAGTAGATGCGGTCGCGCTCGGCCTTGACCTTCCACAGTTCCTCGTGGCCCATGATCACCGTATCGATCACGTTGAATTGCTCGTAGGCGAACTGATCCTGGCGCAGCTTGCCCAGGCGCACGTTCGGCTCGAGCATCACCTGGCCACCGGAAGGCTCGAGATCACCACCAAGAATTTTCATGAAGGTCGACTTGCCGCAGCCGTTGGCGCCGATCAGGCCGTAGCGGTTGCCGTTGTTGAACTTGACGGAAACGTTCTCGAACAGCGGCTTGGCGCCAAACTGCATGGTTATGTTAGCGGTGGAAATCAAAGTGCTCTATCTCGCGTATTTCAGAGGTGTGGATTTAGTCTTGGGGCAGATTTGGGGCAAGTTTTAGTTTGCTCATCTCTGCCCAGTCGCCTTCGCCATCGATCCATCGGGCATAGCGAGAAAGCAGAATCTGCACCGAGTTGCCCAATTGCTTGGCGATGAAGGCCGGGGCCATTCCCGCCATCAGGCACATGGTTGCGTAAGTGTGGCGCGCATTGTACGGAGGACGGTAGCGAATACCCAGCGCTTTCAGGGTTGGGCGCCACTGATGGTGCAGGTCACTCGTCTGATGGACGTAGACCTGGCCCTTGCTGGGCGGGAAACAGTAGGGGAATGCCTCTAGCCGCCCATCCCCGCGCAGGCGCCTCTCGATGTAGGCCTTGGCGTACTCCAGCGCGTGAATGGCCCGGTCGTTGAGCAGCACGTAGCGATCCTTTTTGGTCTTGGTGCGCTCGACGATCTTTTTCTTTGCCACCACGCGGCAGACCAGGGCAACGCGCTTTTGCATGTCCACCTCTTCCCAGCGCAGTGCGGCAATTTCGCCGAGCCGCATGCCGGTGTAATAGGCGAATTCGAAGAAGGCGCCGTAGATCCTCGATGGCCAGTGGTCGGCCGCGTAGAAGGCCGCGATGATCTTGTCCGCCTCGGCCTGTGAAAATGGATCGATCTTCTTGGTTTCCCGGCCAGGCTTCTCCAGTTCCAGCATCGGGTTCACCGCGATCAGCCGATCGGCAACGGCTCCATCAAGGATGGTGCTGATCTTCGTCATGGCGTTGGCTTTGACCGCATTGCTGGTCCAGGGCATTTGAACCAGGAGCTCGCGCATTAGCGCCGGTGTCAGGTTGGCCAGCGGTGTGGTGGCCAGGTAGGGCATCCACCACACGTTGAGCGCCGACTTGTAGTTGTCCCTAGAGCCCTCGGCCAGGGTGCGGCTGTCGAGCCAGACCTGGGCGTACTGACCGAAGCCACGGCTTACGCTGGCGATTGCGTTGGGGGAGTTGGGGAAGAGCTCGGCGTACTTCTGCTCGGTCATCAGCCCGAGCTTGATCAGCTGGATTACTTGATCGCGTAGACGGGATGCAGCGTTGATGCCCGCTTGCGTGGCGGGGTACGAGAGGGTTTCTGAGCAGCGCTTACGATTCCAACTGAACCGGATGCGGATGGCATCGCCCCTAATTTCAATTCCGGCGGGCAGTGCCACAGGCTTTCTTGCCATTCGTTGTACCTCCTGATGCTGTAAAAAATGCGGCTGCCGATCTTCTTCCAGACCCCCTCAGGGATCTGCTTGCGAGCGCGCTTCGCCTCGAGCGCGCGCGGCGTGGTGCCGAGATACTCGGCCATCTGTTTTTCGGAGAGTTTGTCGAGCGGCTCAGTGAGCTGGACGGCGGACATAATCACCTCGATCCCGGCGCGGGCCGGGAAGTGGGGGTGGCTGGCGCGCGGAACTCGTCGGCGAAGCACAGCACCTTGTGGTTGGTGAAGACGGGGATGCCGAGCTGCTTGGCGCGGGCGACTTCGGCGAGGGTGCCGGTGCTGTTCTGCCAGCCGGGCACCAGGACGACGGCGGCGCATTGCTCCATGAGCAGCATGGTGCCGGCCAGCCAATAGTCGTCGGGGAAGGGCAGGTCTTCTTCCATGTGCGCAGTGTTGAGGTGCGGGCAGACCGGGAACCAGCCTTGCTCGGCGGCATGGATGGCGACGGCCCGAGCGCCGGCGATGTTGCGGACAATGGCCGCCCGATCCGGCCCGCGGTACGGGCCAGCGACGTAGATCAGGTGCATGGACATGACTGGGCCTCACCGCCGGCGGGGCCGGCAGCCTAGTTAAGGTGGTGGGTTCAGGGTTTGGCGGGTGGGGTGCAGCGCAGGCAGGTGCAGTCGATTACTTTCAGGCCGGTGCCGCGGCAATAGGTCACTCTGGTCATGCGTCACCGCCTTGCGCCTGGGCGCGGTGGGCGGCGAGAGCGTGTTCTGCTTGCTTGCAGGCGTGCACCCGATAATCGACGTGAGTGATATCTTGGTTTGGGTAGTGCTTGACGATCGCTTCCAGCCCCTCCACCAGCCGGGTCACGTCCTGCGCTGCTGGAGGGGCGCCATAGGCCACTTCGACTACGACATCTGTCTGCACATTGCCGCAGGTATCGGTGAAGTGCTTCGGAGGGGCGCCGTCGTGCCATTCCGTCACAACTTCGCCCAGGCAATTCAGCAGCCGGTGCGCGACGATCTTCTGCTCACCGCTTACAGGGTACGGGGCGGCGGTGAGCTGCTGATACAGGAGGAAAGCCTTGTTCCAAACTTCGTCGCTTTCTCGCAGATCAAGCCCCAATGCGTCGGCGAATGTGGCCCACGACTTCATAGCCGGCAGCGCCCCGCCAGCGGTCGGCAACTGGGCGCGGGCTTGCCAGGCTGACCAGGCCAGAGGTAGCGCAATCCCTCCGTAGCTATCTTCGTCGCGCATGTTTTTGAGAGTAAGCGGCTGATAGCCATGGTGGGCACAAAGCTCTGCCTCGAACAGGGCGCGCTCTTGATCGTTGCGCTTAGTCATGGTGCTGGGCCTCACATTGAGCAAAGAAGGCATCCAGGGCCTTCGTCGTCGTTCATATGCGCCAGGCCTTTGGTACGGAAGATTGGCTTTCCTATCTCCCCTGCTACCTGCCTGGTGCGGATAAGTTGAAAGCGCCCAAAGTCGTCAAACTCGAAAGCCTTCTTTTTCCATTTGTCGCCGCCAGCCTGACAAGGGAAACACCCCACACGCGGGAAGCCCGCGTGGTACAGCGGGTTCAAGTTCTCCCAGCCGCAGTAGTCAATAGCCTCTTGATCGCTCCAGTCGACAACGCACAGGCGGAACACCACGCCGGCTTTCGCCAGGTACTGCGGGTACTTACTAGGCATAACTTCGTGCGGCGCATACAGGTGATCGGGCAGCTTGCCGTCGTATCGCTTTGCTCTTTCCGTGCTTTCCTGCTGGCGCATCCCGTACCAGACTTCAAAGCCATGCCCAAGCTCTTCCGCTTTGGTCTTCAAAAAGCGCTTTGTTGGCCCGATCTTCAGCTCATCCGTGCAAAACCGGGCAATGCCGCTAGGAAAGCGACCATACTTTCTGCACTTTCCGAGAACGTCGCCTTCGCAGGCCGTAACGATATCTACGCCGTAATACTCACCCATCCATGCAACGTGGGCGTAGGTGATCGGGTGCTCGTACTGGGTGTCGCAGAACAGACCAAGTATTTCGTGCGGCTCGAAGTGCTCTCGAGCCATCTTCAGGCAGGCCTGGCTGTCTTTCCCGCCGCTGATTGGAACCACGCATCGCAGACTCACGACTGCACCTCCCCATCGCCGCCCTTGGCAGGCACAGCGGGAAGCGGCATCCAGTGGGTAACGATTCGGTCAGCACCCAGGTCATCGACAGGGAACTGCCACCCTGCAAAGTCGGTTCGAGCGCCGCTCCAGTAGCCAGCCCAAGCAACGCCAGGCTCTCCATCATCGAAAAGGACAGCAACAGTCCGTTGCTCGCGAGCAGGCAGCCGATCACTGCACTTGATCCACGGACTGGCAGGCTCTGCGCTGGACAGCGCGATCTCCTTTAGCAGTGCGTTTCGATACTGCCCCAGGCTCTGGAAGCTGGCGGCGTGGCCGTCGTTGGCGATCAGCGCGGCCAGGTGTTGCAGGTGTGGTGCGGACATAGGTTCACCTCGCCGCGAGAGCGGCCATGGTTGGTGTGGAATTCGGGAGGCTGCAGGCTGCGTCCAGGGGTGGCTTGTAGCAATTGGCTACTACTTCGGCGTTGCGCCAATGAGGAGGCTGGCTAGGATTGGTGCTGGTTCACCCCCACGAGAAGGAGCTCGCTATGCCGACCAGCGCATCTGCATTCGCCGTTATCGACGAACCCATCACCCCTGAGAAGATCGCCCGCGATACGGGCCTTGACCTGAGCCTGGTCAGGGACTGGGTGACGCATGCCAAATCCTACGAGGACGGCAGCGGCTACCTGGTGTTCTTCAGGCCGGACACCCCAGGCGAGGTACGGGAGATGGTTCCGCGGCTGACGCCGACCAACCTGCTGATCGTGCTGGCGGCCTGAAGGCGCCGGTTACAGCAGTTCGTCCAGCGGGCCGCGGGGGCAGAGGTTCCAGGGCACCTGGATCTTGTGTTCCGGCAGGCGGCAGTGCCAGGCCTGCTGATACATCTGGCCGTCTATGAACTCGACGCCTTCGATGGTGAAGGCGAGCACAGCGATGCCGTCGACGTGCGCTTCGTAGAGTTCTGGCAGTTCGGAGACGCCCGGCCCGGTGTAGGCGTGGGCGACTCTGGATTCCCGGCCCAGGGGCGTTTGCAGCGATTTGTTCATCTGCACGCAGGCGCTGATGCGCGGAGCGCTGCTGTACGCCTTCTTGGGCTTGCGCTTGCCGCGCTCGAAGAGGGGGAGCACTTCGTATTGCATGGCCGAACCGTAAATAACTGTATGGATGAACAGTATTCTAGGTTCAGCTTTGGCTGGTCGTCGAGCGCTGTTCGTCTGCCGCTCAGCGGGTGCCGGTCTTGAGGCCGTCGAGGTAGTCCGACTCTGCCTGACGCTGCTGGGGCTGCTCGCGGGCGGGCGTCTGCGCGGCGATCAGCTGGGCCTGCAGGGCGTCGAGCAGCAGCTTCTGGCGGGCCTGTCCCGCGAGGTGGGCCTCGATGGCGCGGATGATCTCGGTGTTCATGCTGCTGTGGTTGTCGCCGGCCAACTCTTCAACAGCCTTGCGCATGCCGTCGGGCAGGCGGACGACGAATTTGTCAGCCGAGCTGGAGGTGTATGCAGGATTTGCCATGATGCTCTCCTTGTTGTTGGTGGCATTCTGACACATTAAATAACAATCGTTCACTTCTACCGCTGACCGGTATCAACTTCTGCCCAGGTTATGCCGCTGCCTGCTGGCGCCAAGCGCCGACCGCCTGGTAGATGCGGTGGGCCTGCTCTTCGTCGAGCGACACGCTGTCGGGTATGGCTATCCAGGCGTGGCCGATGACGTGCTTGGGGTTACAGGAGGCGATCAGGTCGGCGATTGGCTGCTCGAACAGGTCGGGCAGCCGGGTTATGACGTGGATGCCTTCGAGCTCGTACTCGACCGACTTGGCCCACTGCCGTCCGCCGTCCTGGCAGATGGCGGACATGTACACCGTCCAGTGGTGGGCGATGTCGCAAAGGGCGTCTGCCACCGGCTTGCTGGTGATCTTGTGGCAGGTCTTGTAGTGCAGCATGACCTGCACCTCGGGCACGCTGGCGTCGACGATGCAGGCCCGGTGCACGCGCAGCAGGCCGCGCATGGCGCGCTCGACCCTGGCGCGTGGGTTGTTGGGTTTGCGTTTCATAGTGACTCCATTGGGCGACTACTCAACCCAGCAGTGGGGCCAGATGCCCAGGGCGTAGGCCAGCGCTTCGTCGTGGTCGCATTTGGACCCGACCATGGGGAAGCGCTTACCGCAGGGCAGGCAGACGTACCAGCAGGTTTTAACGGGTGCGTGCATGGCGTTCTCAGATAGCAAGTTCAGCCTGTCCGCTGCGCTGCCAGACGTGCGCTGAGTTGTGGGATTCGATTCGGTCGGCAATAACCGAAGCGCGCTGTCCGGCGGTGGGCGGCGTGTACATGCCAAAGCGGGAAATGCTTCCGCCATTCACCGAAGCGTTGGTGCTGTCCGCGCTAGCAAATGGAAGGCTGGTGAATATCGTCGGGTCCAGCATGCGCAGGCCGTGAAGCCGGCACATGGGCCGTCCGTGTTCGTCGCATATGGCATCCATTGCGGCGCCGATCCTTACCCACCATGACTTTGTGCCAGGCATGGCCCATTGCCCTGAGCTGCCGAAGGCAACCGTCTTCCAGTTGCTTGCCAGATGCTGCAGGCGCTCAAACGATTCATGCAGGTGCCAGACCGGAACGCCGGGCAGATGAGCTGGCCATTGTTCAAGCAATCGGTCGTTGGCATTTTCGTCGCCGTCGATCACATCCGGAATCAGAGCCCAGTCGAAGCCTGGATGCCGGTGCCAGTCATCAACCCATCGGGTATAGCCATCGACATCGAGCTGACCGCCTTTCTTCCAGACCGAAAAGGCGCCGTTATCGAACACAAAGGACTGACACACATCGGCAACGATTCCCATGTCGTCCTGGCGCGGAAATGGCACAAGTGCGTGCCGGCCAACGAGGAACTTGGCAGCGTCGAGCCGGCCGCCGCCTACTGGAGTTCCGTGGTAGTGGATCATCACGCTGAAACCCTCACAGTCTCGACCTCTACGCCTTGGTGCACCGCGACGATGTGCTGCCGACCACCGAAGCGATGATGCAGTTGATCGGCGATGTCTTCGTGGTAGCCGCGTTTGATCAAGGCGGTGGCGGTTCGTATGTGCTCAACGCGGATCATCACCTCGGACTGGATCTCCAGCCTATAAACGATCTGGTCGCCATCTGCGGGGCATTCTGAAACGAAGGTGTGTCGGTAGATGTTCATGGCGACTTCCGAGCAGGCGCCGGCCTCCATGGCTGGATGCGGCGTAGTGGCGAATTGGTGATGGGTGGGCTATTACTGGTGACCGGCATCGAGCCGGCTCAAGGAGAAAGACATGGTGATGCGGGAAGAGAAGAGCGACGGCGAGTCGCAAGTTGCGGTTTCAAATTTCGGTTTGAAAAGCGGTTGGGATATTGTCAGCGTCTCGCACAAGGGCCGCGACATTGCTTGGCGCGATGGTCAGTTCGCATCACGAGAAGAGGCCTTAGCCGCTGCCTTCAAGATCGCCAAGGATAGCGAGAAGTCCTAACCCCCCGGATCCCGCCGCAGCTCCCGCTCGCTCTCTTCGATAAATCTACGCGCCACGTTTTCCGATAGCTGGATTTCGTGGCGCGGTAGGGCGAGGGCGGTGGCCGATGCTTCCGGGCCCAGGGCGTGGGCGTTGAGGATGAGCAGTTGCACGGCTTCAGCCTGTTCGGTGATGCCGTGCCAGGCCATGAGCTCGGCGAGCTTGGCCTTTGTGCCGGGCCGCACGCGGTGGCGCAGCTCTTCCTCGCCCAGGGCCTTGCGCTTGGCTTCGGCCTTGGCGTCTCGTTCCTGTTGGGATTGGGGCATTAGGCCTCCTTGGCGAACATGTCGCCCTGCACGTGGGCCTGTTCGATTCGCTGTCGAGCGGTACCGAAATGGACGGGGTCTTTCTCAATTCCGATGAAGTTCAACCCCAGCGGCGCGCAAGCGACCCCCGTTGTACCGCTGCCCATGCTGTTATCCAGCACCACTGCACCGGTGTTGGTGTAGGTGCGCAGCAGAAAGGACATCCAGGCCACAGGCTTTTGCGTCGGGTGAAAGTTGTCGCGCTGCTTGTCGCTGCTGAAGTACTGCACCGAGCGCGGGTGTCTGTCGGTGGAGTCGTACTCAGTCAGGCTCAGGGCTTTTCCGTAGCACTCCGAGTTCACCTGTTTGCGCTTGGCGGTGCGCCGCTGGTGGCCCGATGTCATCTGCGGGTTGTAGGCAGGCTGCTGTCGGTAGAAAACCTGGGCGCTTTCGTGCGCCCGCAGTGGTTGCCGGTTGGCGTTCAGAAACCCCGTGGCGTTGCCTTTCTCCCAGATCCACTCGTAGCGATATAGATCCAGCCGGCTGGCGATCAGTAGAGACGTGAAAGGCTGGGCGGCGCATAGCACGATCGCGGCGTTCGGCTTGGCGATGCGCAAGTACTGCTCCCACATCGGTTCGAAGGGGATAACCACATCCCAGGCGCATTGGGTGGTGCCATAAGGCAGGTCGGCCAGGATCATGTCCACGCTGCTATCGGGCAGGCGGCTCATTACGTCCAGGCAGTCGCCATGATAGAGCTGGTACCGATCCGGCATGTCATGCCTCCAAGTTCATCTTCGGCCCGCGCTTGATGCGGTGGTCGCGCAGGCGGTCCATCACGGTCTTGGGGCTCAGGCCGGTGGCGTCGCACATTTCGTTGATGCTGGCGCCGGCGGGTGCCATGCGCTGCAGGATGGCCAGGCGCTCGGCGGCTTTGCGCTTCTTGGCGGTGTCGGCCGTGTGGCGCTTGTGATCCTGCTGGCGCAGGGCGCGGCTGGGTTTGGCCTTGGGCTTGCCGGGGCTGGTGATGACGAAGGGCAGCTGCTTGTTGCCGGCGGTGACGATGGGCAGCGTTTGCACGGGGCCGTGCTGGCGCTCGTAAGTGGCCATGAGGGCGGCCAGCTCGGCGCTTTGTTCGGCGCGGGGCTGCAGGGTGGGTGCGTCGAGCATGGTCAGGCCTCCAGGGGCTGGGCGCCTTCGAGCTGCTGCTGCAGCCAGCGGGCTTCCCTTATGGTTTCGCGGAAGCCGAGCACGCGGCCGGTGTCGGCGTCGACGACGCGCACCATGCCACTGCCGGTGGCGATCAGCTGGGTGGCGCGGGGCTTGATGGCGATGCGCTGCTGGGTCTGCTTGCGGGCCTCGGCGCTGCGGCGCAGGAGTGCAGGGATGGCGTCGAGGGTGGCGCGGGCGCGTTGGAATGCGTTCATGCTGGGCTCCTGGCGATGTGCAGCTTGAGGGCGGCGACGAGGATGCGGGCTTCATGCATGGCGTCGTCGAGGGCGTGGTGCTTGAGGCCCACGAACGGCACGCTTTTCTTGGCCTCTGGGTAGAGCTGGACGATGGTGCGCAGGTCGCGGTCGTTCCAGTACGGCCAGGGGCGCGGCACGTGGGCGCGCTGGAAGGCGGTGCTGATGATGACGTTGTCGAAGGTGGCGCCGTTGCCCCACACGTATGTTTCGCCGTAGATGGCGGCGGGCCTGTCGATGAAGTCGGCCAGCTGGATGAGGGCGTTGTTGATCTTGACGCGGTTGAAGCCGTGGTGGATCTCGCGCTGCGCTTCTTCGCTCTGCCTGAGCCAGAAGTCGATGGTGCTGGCGTCGGTTTCGCCGCCGAAGCCAATGGCGCTGTCTACGTCAACGCGGATGTAGAGGCCGTCGCCGATCACGCCGTTCTCGATACGCACGCAACCGATGGTGGCAATGGCGGCGTTGGGGCCTTTGCCGAGGGTTTCGAGGTCGAGGACGTAGTGGGTGGCGCGTAGGAGGGGGTGGATGGATTCGAGGGCTTGGGCGATGGGCTGCAGAGTCGGGGTCATGATTGCTCTCCCTGCTTGGCGCGGTGCGCGGCAATGACCGCATGCACGGCGGCCTCCGGCGTAGCAGCTTCGGCGCGAGCCAGGGGCTCCGACTCCTCGCCGTACAGATCGGCGTGCCACTGGCCCTCGTGCTCGGGCGTCACCGCAATGCGGTGCTGGCGCATGAGTTCGCTCACGTCCTGCGCTGCTGGCGATTCGGATAGAGTCGGTGCTTCCAGACTGTGAAACTTGGCCACGCGGTACGCCAGTCTTGCGAGCGCTTCTGCCAAGTTTGGCCCATGGTCATGGTGAATTATCCCAGTCACTACGATCTCAACGTCGCTATGACCTGCAACTGCATCCCGCTCGTAGCGCTTAACTGCCAACCGCTCACCGCTTGCAGGGTGCGGGGCGGCGCCGAGCATTCCGGCCCAGGTCTTGGTGATGTAGTTATCGTGACCTGCCTCTGGCTCGTTCCAGGCGCCGCTTATCATCGCATCGGTCGGCACGACCGGTACCAGCTTCCAGCTCTCCGGCACCGCCCCGCCAGCGCTCGGCAACTGGGCGCGGGCATTCCACTCACGAACCGCAGCCGCATAGCCGGGTTGTTCTTCGCCGTCATCGTCTTGGATGCCAACCGGGCCGCGGGCCATACATGCTGAATGCTCATCCAGCATGGCCTGGCAAATGACCATCGAAGAACTGTTATCGAGGCGCTCGACGAGAGCATCGTTTTTTCCGCAGAAGGGGCACGGCAGCAACTGTTGATCACTCATGACGATCTCCTTGCCTCAGGCAACGAACGCCAGCTCGTCCACTTTGCGGGCCACGCGCACCTGGTAGGTGGTGCGCGGCCCGGTGGGGCGGCGGATGGGGTTGGTGGGTTGGTTGTGGCCGCTGCCCAGCAGCAGGGCGATGGCGAGCGGGGCGATGATTCCGCGCTTCCAGGCTTCGAGCACGGTGCCGCGGGTGGTCCGCTGCATGCCGAGCTTGAATCGGGCGGCGTCGAGCAGCTGGCGCGCGCCGTCGGGGCTGATGGTCATGGCGCGGGCGATTTCCTTGGCTGTTTTGTCCGTGGCGGCCAGCAGCACGGCTTCGAGCTGCCGGCGCGGCAGGCCTGCATCAAGCCGGCCCTTCCAGCCGGCGACGGTGATGGTGTTGGGCATGGTGCTTCCTTGTCGTGGGTAACCGCATTGGCCCAGCCGCCAAGCGCGGGTGACCAAACCCTGCGTGAATAGCGCAGGCTTGGCGGCTGGCCGATGCGGTTTCGGAGTGGATGGCGCGGCCATTTGGGCCGCGCACGTTGCGTTTAGATCAGTCGTAGATGCCGTAGCTGAAATCGTCATGGTCGCAATCGACGACAACCTTGCTGGCCCCGTAGTAGAGGGCAGCGACGAGCTTGTCGAACTTCGAACGGAACTTGATGACCTGGCCGATCTTGTCGCCATCGAGCCGCGCGGCATAAACAGAACCGATCTTGTTGCCGCGCTCGTCGCGCTCGGGCGTACGGAGGTCGAAGGAGATGTGAATGGCGTTATCCAGGCTGTACTCGCTACGGCCACGGGAGATGCCTTCATCTGGCTGCTTGTCGAAGTAGATGTGCAGCCCACCGTATTCGGACTCTTGGAAGCGGATATCCGGCGCTTCCCAGTGATTTTCAGCGGCGCTCTCTTTGTGCTCTTCGACAAACGCTTCCATCAGATCGTGGAGGCTGATGAATTCCGGCATCTGATCCTTCTTCAGTACCTCGTCGATCGATTCTTGAGCGCGGCGCACCATGTCCGCCTCGACCCCGCTATTTTCCCAGCGCTCCTGCAGCGCCTTGGCGACCATGGCGTTGTATCGGGTCAGCTCGAATACCGAACCGAGGTTGGCCGGCAGCGCGGCCTTGATTGCCTCTTCGACCTGCTTGCCCATGTCGCCGTAACGGCCAAAGCAGTTATCGATGACCTTGGTGAACATCACTTGCACGTGCTCATCGATGATCTCTGCCGGTTTGCCGCTTTCTGCGAATGCCGTTACGCGCTCGACCAGTAGCTGCTCCAGTGTCTGCTTGCTCATGTCCCGCTCCTTGCTGTTCGGTTGATTTCCCGTCTGGCCCTCGGTGGAAGGCCAGCCAGTGAAATCGGGTGTTGCTGCGCAGCGCTGCCAGGTCATTCGCGCGGTTCGGTCTGCACCTCGTTTGCGGCTCGGCCCCTCTGTTGGCTCTGCTGCAATACGCCGGTCGCTGGCGCGCGCTGCGGTGTGTTACTCACCTGACTTTCTGTCGCCCCACAGGTGATGGCCGGGGCTGCCTCGCCGGTTGCCCGGCTAGCTGTTCATGGCGCTGGTTGTTAAAGAGCGGTGCCTTGCGGCGTGCCCGGCAATACAAGCGGGCTTGCAAATATAAAAGCATGCTTGTGCATTGAATGCAAGCAAGCTTGTTTTAAATGTTAGTACTGTATGTTCATACAGTACACCGGGGAGGTGTTTATGGCAGCGCAAAACGTGATGTTGAGAACCGAACAGGAGCCGCTGACGGGCTCGGAAATACTGGGGTTGCGGGTGTCGGCGATGATCAATTCGCCTATTGCGCAACTGGGCAGGCGAGTGCGCATTCACCGGCTGGACACGGACAACGACGAGGCCTGGGGCACGATCATGGATCTGCTGGCCGAGACGGACGGGCTGCAGATGGATTTCGACGACGAGGGGTCGGTGATCCTGCAGTGGGAGAAGCCAGGCGATATGGACGCGGTGTTCGACAGGGAAGAGGGCGGTGCAGCTGAGGCTGAGGAGGAGGCGGCACCGTTCTAACGGCGCCTGCTTCGAGGTTCGATTGAAATGGCAATTATCGATGGCGTGAAAGTGGTTGGTGGGGCGTTCGCCCCGGGCGCCAAGCTGCCGCTGTATTCGTTCAAGGTGCCGGCTGGCTTCCCCAGCCCGGCACAGGATCACCTGGAGCAGGAGATCTCACTCGACGAGCTGTTCCAGCTTCGCGCGCCGCACACCTACCTGGTGCGCGTGTGCGGGGAGAGCTTGAAGGGCGCCGGCATCTTCGACGGTGACCTGCTGGTGGTGGATCGCTCGGCCGAAGCCAAGCACAGGCAGATCGTGGTCGCCGCCCTCAACGGGGAGCCGATCGCTAAACGCTTCTGCCGGGAGAGCGACCAGATCGTGCTGCGCTCGGAGAATCCGGAATACGCGCCGCGCTACGTTCTGGACGGCGATGAACTGGCGATCTGGGGTGTGGTGCGCTTCAGCGTGAGGTGCCACGACGATGACTGAACGGGTATTCGCGCTGGTCGACTGCAATTCGTTTTACGCAAGCTGCGAGCGGGTGTTCCGGCCCGACCTGCAGCGCACGCCCATCGTGGTGCTGAGCAATAACGACGGCTGCATCATCGCGCGTAGCGCGGACGCAAAGCCGTTCGTGAAGATGGGGGAGCCCTACCACCTGGTTGAGGACTTTCTTCGCGAGAAGGGGGTGCTGGCGTTCAGCTCGAACTATGCGTTGTACGGTGACATGAGCCAGCGCGTGATGACTGTGATCGAGGGCCTGGTGCCGGCGCTCGAGGTGTACAGCATCGACGAGGCGTTCGCCGAGCTGACCGGCATACCGCCCGGGCAGTTAGAAGCGCTGGGGCGAACGCTGCGCGCCCAGGTGCTGAAGCTGACGGGCATCCCGACCGGTGTCGGCATCGCCGGAACCAAGACGCTGGCCAAGCTGGCGAACCACGCGGCCAAGCGCTGGCAGCGGCAGACGGGCGGAGTGGTGGACATTCTCGACCCGGAGCGGCGCGACAAGCTGCTGCGCGCGGTGGAGGTGAGCGAGGTGTGGGGCATTGGCCGGCGCATGACCGAGCACCTGCACGCCATGAAAATCAAAACGGCATGGGACCTGGCCCAGGCGGACGCCTGGACGCTGCGCTCGAAGTTCAGCGTGGTGGTGGAGAAAACGGCACGGGAGCTGCGCGGCACCTCATGCCTGGAGCTGGAAGACGCGGCGCCGCCGAAGCAAGAGATCTGCTGCAGCCGTATGTTCGGCATTCGGCTGAAAGAGCTGGCGCCGATCCGTGAGGCGGTCGCCACCTATGCTGCGCGGGCCTGCGAGAAGCTGCGTGCCCAGGGTTCTACCTGCAAGCGCGTTCGGGTGAGCATTCGCACCGGCATGTTCAACCCGAAAGAGCCGAAGTTCGCCCGCGGCCAGGTGATGGAGCTGCCTTACCCAACCGATGACACGCGCATCATCACGAAGGCAGCGGTGGATGGGCTGGAAGCGCTTTACCAGCATGGCTTCGCGTTCAGTAAGGCGGAGATCCTGCTGCTGGATTTGCGGCAGCGAGGAGAGTACACCGACGACCTGTTCGCCCCGGTGCAGCCGGCGGCAACGCAGAAGGTGATGGGCGTGCTGGACAGCATCAACGCGCGCTGGGGTCGCGGCACGCTGCGGCCCGGATGCGTGCCAGCCTCGCCGGTATGGGCTATGAAGCAGGAGATGCTGAGCCAGAGCTACACAACGCGGCTCGACCAGCTGATGCGCGTGCAGTCATAGCAGCGGGTTGTCGATCCGCTCGATCAGGTGCGGGCCTTTATTGCGCACATTGCCGACGTCCCGGCTGACCGGGTACCACTCGAAGGCCTCGGCGGGCAGCTCCTGGTGCTCGGCGATGTGCAGGGCATCGTCCGCGGAGGTCTCGCCGGACAGCCAGCTCAGGGCGAAGTCCGGCGATAGCACGAGCGGCTTGCGGTCGTGCACGTCGACCAGGCCGGCATCGGCGGCCCCGGTGAGGATCACGAAGCCGTCGCTGGCGCCTGGCTCGTCATCGCCGCGAGGCAGCTCGCCGATGCAGGCGAACAGCAGCGGCTCGCCGGACTTGAGGCGGATGAAGTAGGGCTGCTTGCGCTTCTTGTCGTCCGGGTCCGTCTTCCATTCGTACCAGCCGTCAGCACCGACTATGCAGCGGCCGCTCTTCCAGATCGGCCGGAAGAAGGGCTTGGTGGCGACCGTTTCCAGCCGGGCGTTGATGGGGCCAGGTCGCCCGCCAGTTGCCCAGTGCGGCTTCCAGCCCCAAGGCACCACCGAATCACGGTAGCGATCACCCACCTGATGGATGACGTGCACGCCGGTGGTGGGCGCCACGTTGTAGCGGCCAATGGGCGCGCTATCGAACAGGTCGAGGTTCAGGCTCTGGGCGTATTCGGCAGGGGATAGCGATTGGACAAAGCGGCCGCACATGATCAGCTCCTGGGGTGAGGTGATCGGTAGACCGGCGGCATGGAGGGGAAGTGCAGGGGGAATGAAAAAGCCCGGCTGGTGGCCGGGCTTTTTCAAGAGTTATCTGAGCTTCTGTAGCGTCTTGCAAGCTCGACTAAATTAAGTTCAGAGTACCTCTCGCTCGATGTTATTGGATATGTAGAGTACACATAGTCAATAAAGTCATTGAAGTATAATGTTTTTGTTTTTTTGATAACAAAATCCATTATTTCAGAGTCTCTGTGAGTTACGCTTATATCCCAAGGCGATCCGATGTACTTAATCAGCTGCTTGCTTGCTCCATAATCATTGACACTGTTTTCAACTCTGAACAAAGGTGAGGATCTTGTAGAGGAAATAATGTCTTCGACATATGGCCCGTAATGATTAAAAATCCACCGTATATCTGTAAGCTGTTGGTTGTCAGATAGTGCTGATATCCAGTCAGCTAGATAAACTAGCTTAGTTAGTCTGGCTTTCGATAGCTCGCCAGGGTATGGATAATTATTACAAAGGTAGGCTACTATGTTTTGTAATCTATCCATTTGTTAAACCCTTTTTAAGCTCATCCTCGATAGATGGCCCATGCATTCTTTCTCTTGCCATGAGCTCGCGATTCAGACTTTGGCTTTCCTGTATGTAAGCGGCATACATACCCTGATATTCATAGAAATATTTACTTATGTCAGCCTTAAGATCTACTCTCTTCTGGAAGAAGCCAGGATCAATGCTTTCGAATACTATAACACCTTTATGAGAACCTGCCGACATTACCGCGAATGCCATGTATCGGCAGCTCTTCATTCTTAATCTATTAACATCTGATTCATGCATGTGATATTTTTCGCAAATATATGCGCAGTATTTTTGATCATCATCCAGGCCGTCAGGGCAGTGTTGTTCCTCAAAACTATTATGCCTCCAAGCGATTCCAATTATTCCCTGGTTAACAGAGAATTTTTTCCGGGCTACTTTGTTGTAAATAGGGTTTTGTGAGTAGCGGCCAATCACGTGAAGCTCTTCTTGATACTCATTGAAAAGAGTTATTCTTTCAAATGTGCCGAATGATAGGTGTATTGACGCATGTTTAAGTGAGTTCTGAATTAGCTCTTTGTGAAGCTCGAGTAGCCGGGACTTAACTCTCTCAAGTTCATGAAGTGAAGTGTCAAGATCAGCCCGGAGCTGAGTCCCGCGATTCTGCTCAACTTCGATTTTTGCTGAAAGTTCTATGATTGAGTTGGTATGATCCAGCTCCAACTTGTGTTGGTCGGCTACTTGACTTTCTAGCCTGCTTTGTAGCCGGTTTTGGTCCTTGTATATCCCATATCCGCCAGCAAGAGCTAGAAGTATTCCAAATATAATTGCCAAATACGGGTTGGTAAGAAGAAATCCAATTACAGCTGACGCACCATCGGCGGCTCGCCAGCTTTCTTGCATATTATAATTTCCAGCAAATGCTCCGCCCAGGGCGAATAAAGCAGTCCCAGTTACGTTGAATAATATGAATAAGGATTTGTCCAGAGATCTGGATATCCAGGTAAACAATCCTTCCCGCCCACTAAATCCGCTCGCTCGGATTTTTTCAAGAACAGTGGTAAACATCCATGTGGCCTATTGATTAAATTATTGGGACTGGGTATTTAGCAAGGATTAGAGTCGATTGGCATTCCACACGAGCAAAATCCTTCCTTGTATGAATGCCTCTTCTGCTTTAATCACCCGATCCTTATGCTGCGGGTTGTCGGAGATCATCTCGAAATGCTCGGCATCGGCGACCTGCAGGCGCTTGATGTAGAAGTGGCCCTGCCAGGCGAAGGCGTAGATGCCGTCTCCGGTGAACTCGCGCACGCTGGCGTCGATAATCATCGGGTCTTTGTCCTGGATGGTCGGCGCCATCGACTGGCCCGCACCGGTTATCAGCTTCAGGTGGGCCGGGTCCTTGTAGGTGACGCCGAGCTCGCGCAGGTGCTGCTGGCTGACCGTCACGTCGCGGAACATCTCGGGGAAATCGTGCACCACCTTGCCGCCACCCATGGCGCCCTGGACGTCGTAGTGGGCGATGCGGATCTCGTCGCCGAAGGTTGGCCGGCGGTGGAAGTCGGCCACGATGACGTTATCGGCTGGCGCCGAGGTCGGGTAGGTGTCGTTCAGGGTATCGGTGACTGATTTCTCCAAGCGTTCGAGCTGATCCGGCCGCAGGTTCTTGCCCTGCAGCATCTGCAGCACCTTCTCCGCAGCCCCGGACGCCTGCTTACGGCGTGGCGGCTCACCCTTTCCCGATAGCAGCCAGTCGACGGTCGTGTCGTATCCCTCGGCCAGCGCTGCCAGGTTCTCGTTCTTGATGTTGCCTGTGTCACCGGCGAACCACTGCCGCACGGCTTCGTAGCTAACGCCGCAGGTGTTGGCGATATCGCGCTTAACGCCACGGGCGCCGATGGAGGGCCGCCTGGCGAGAACGAGTTGAGTGATGCGGTCGGTAATTTTCATTGGCGGAATTTACAAGGTTGCTTCCCAAGCATGCTTGTTTAATAAATACAAGCATGCTTGAATTGCGACAGGGCAATGGGAGGTCGCCATGACCAAAGCACAAGCAATCGAGCATTACGGTTCGATGAAGTCTCTCGCCAAGGCATTGGGCGTTTCTTACGAAGCGGTCCGGCAGTGGGTGAGCGTTCCGCCTCTTCGCCAATACGAGCTTGAGCGGATCACTGATGGAGCGCTGAAGGTCGACGACAGCGAGAAGGCCGTCGCCTGACCACGATTCGCATCCTACCGAGCCAATGCCCAAGGCGGCAGACGGATGGAAGGGATGGGGATTTATACAGTGCCCGAATCGCGGGCAATAAAAAGCCCGGTGGCTAGACCGGGCTCCATGTAACGCAACATCACGAGGCCTGATTATGGGCATTTCTCTTTTCCCCCGCAACACAGGATGTGGCGCGCCACGTTTTGGCGTTGCGTATTTCGTGGCGCGTGGTGATAGCCATGGCCGGTGACTGGATCAAATTCGAGCTGGCCACTCTCGACAAGCCGGAGGTTTGCCAGATCGCTGACCTGGCAAACATCGACCTGGATGCGGTGGTGGGCAAGCTGCTGCGCGTCTGGGGCTGGTTCGACCAACAGACCGAGCAAGGTAACGCTCCGAGCGTTACTAAAAAGTTACTGGATCGTTTGGTTGGCGTTATCGGTTTCTGCGATCACATGGTTTCGGTCGGTTGGCTGATCGAGGCGGATGGGGTGATCAGCATCCCGAATTTCGACCGGCACAACGGCAAGACCGCCAAGAATCGCTCTCTCACGGCCCTGCGCGTGGCCAGCCACAAGAAAACTAACGGCAAAGGTAACGCTGCGAACGTTACCCCGCCGTTAGCAGATGCGTTACCTAAAGAAGAGAAGAGAAGAGATAAAGAACAACAACAACAGGCGCCGGCCCCGATAGCGGGAATCGAGGCCAGACAGCGGTTCGAGATGTTCGAGGGCTGGGCGCCCGACGAGGTGAGCATTGCACCGCACCTGAAGCTGATCGGCGTGACTGCTGACCAGGTGACCAAGCAGGCCATCGCGGAGTTCGTGTCGTACTGGATGACCCGCGACGCGTCGCACAACCAAGGCAGCTGGTGCCGCGAGCTGGTGGCGTCGATCCACCGCAATGCCGTGCGCACCGCTGCCACGTCGGGCGCTCGCCCTGGCCGCACTAGCCAGCACACCGGGCTGGCGAACCAAGACCCACATGCCGGCCTGGAGGCCAATGCCGATGGAACGTTCCAGCTCTAACCCGTTGGGCGCAAGCCTGGCGCGCCTGCAGCAGTCCGCCGGGATATCCGGTACCCAGCCGGCCAAGTGCCCGGACCATGGCGATTACATCGCGACGGTGCTGCGCGAGGGCCAGCTATCCGGCTGCCCGGAGTGTTCGCGTCAAGCCCAGGCCGTTGCCGAGGCGATGGAGCGCGACGAACAGCAGCGCCAGGCCGTGTCGGCTCGCCTCGAGCGGCAGTTGGGCCAGGCGCTGATTCCGCTGCGCTTCAAGACCAAGACCTTCGAGAACTATCGGGCCGCGACTGATGGCCAGCGCGTGGCGCTGGCTGCCGCACGTCGTTACGCCGCTGACTTCCCGGCCAATGCAGCGGCGGCGCGCTGCCTGATGCTGCTGGGCCACGTGGGCAACGGCAAGACGCACCTGGCGGCGGCGATTGCGAATGTGGTGATGGTCGAGCACCGCCGCAACGTGCTGTACACGACCGTTTCGCGGGTGTGCCAGCAGGTGAAGGCGAGTTACGGCAAGGAGGCGCAGCAGAGTGAGCGGGAGGCGATCGAGGTGTTCCGCACGCCGGATCTGCTGATTCTCGACGAGGTGGGCGCGAGCTACGGCACGGACTTCGAGCGGATGGTGATGTTCGAGGTGATCAACGCCCGTTACGAGGAGATGAAGCCGACGCTGGTGATCTCGAACCTGTTCGCCGAGGCCCTGGCCGGCGCCCTGGGCGACCGCACGGTCGACCGGCTGCGCGAGGGCGGCGGGGTGGTGGTGGTGTTCGACTGGCAGAGCGCGCGGCGAGGTGTGGCATGACCGGTGCGCAGGCCCAGGCCCTGCAGCAGCTGCTGCTGGTGGGCTTCCGGGTGGAGCAGATGGGTAAGCGGGTGATCAAGGTGCAGCGCGGTAACGATTACCGCTTGGTGCTGCAGGACGGTGGGTTGAAACGGGCGATGGGGGCGAGGCGATGAGAGAAGTTGATCGACAGGAGCTGCGGCGTTTGGCGCAACAAGCTACCCAGGGCGCGTGGTTGGCGGACGGTGACGAAACGAACCAGCACGGCAATGTGGTGGGGCACTTCGTCGCTCACGAGAATGGCGGCCGCATTGGCCAGGCCTTTTCGAACTGCCTTGTTTCGGATGATACATGCCGTGCAAATGCGAGATTCATGGCTGCCGCCAACCCCACCTCGGTGCTGGAGCTGCTGGATTATGCGGAATCTCTCGAAGGCCTGTACCGCATGCATCAGCAGACCGAGACGCGTGCAATGCGCGACTTGAAGACGGAGCGCGACAAGCTGCTAGCTGATGTCAATCTGCTGCGGGCTGATGCCCGCGTTGGCGCTGACGCCTATTCCTCGTTGCTGAACTCCGTACGCCGAGCTGTAGGAGAGGATCGATTCGGGCCTTCACGCTTGCAGAGAATGTTTCTGATCAATTTCAACCGCGCCTGCCGGTTGATTGATGAGATGACAGCCCGCGGCGATGTTGAAGCCGATGGTGAGGGTTACGGTCGCAGGTTCGTCTCCAAGGATGGCACCGCCAATGGCTGACCTCCTGCGCATCCGCATCGTCCCGCGCCGCCAGCACTGCTACCGCACGCCCGATGGCTACGTGCTTTTCAGCTGCCGCTACCAGCATGCCCGGGTGGCGGTGATTCGCCCGGGCGAGAGCGTGCCTTTCGTGTACTGCCTGACCGCCTTCGGCGCAACCGATTCAATCGAGGCGGATCGTGCTGCCAGGAGAGCTCGCTGATGGCCAGCCCAACAATCGAGGATCTGCTGGCGCTGGCGAAGGCTGCTCCGCGCAAGGAGGACCCGGACTTTCCGGGGGGCCGCATCTGGACTGACGCGGCCAGTCGTTACGTCGATCTCGAGATTTATATGTTCGGCGATCCTATCGAGATGGCGAAGGCGCTGATCGGGCAGATTCACGCCCTGCAGGATCAGATCCGGACGATGCGCGCCGAGCAGGAGAACCGTTGATGGCTAAGAAACCAGGCTTCCGCACCCTTGGCGATGTGGTCGAGTGGTGGCTGTCGCGTATCGAGGGTGACCGCACGCGTAGCGAGAAGTACCGGGCGAGCATGGCCTGCCTGATGCGCAAGCACGTGCTGCCGCGCGTGGGCAAGGTGGCGCTGCGCAAGGTCGACCGCGTGACGCTGGACGACCAGTTGGTGTTCCCGATGCACCAGGAGCTGGCGCCTCGCACGGTGCAGAAGGCGTTGCAGGGCCTGCGCCAGGCGTTCGCAATGGCCGAGACGCAAAAGCGCATGGACAGCAACCCGCTGGCCGGCACGACCTTCCGGGATTTCTACAAGGGCAAGCTGCGGCCGAAGCCGGCAGCACTGTCGCGGGTTGACCTGGCCGAGCTGGTGCAGCACCTGGTGAGCGTGTTCAACGCGGAGCCGGCTAAGGGGATGCTGCCGCTGATGATGCTGGCCCACGGCACGCGCATCGCCGAGACGCTGGGGGCGCGCTGGGGCCATGTGTCGCTGGATGAGCGGGTGTGGGTAATCCCCGAGGCGAACACGAAGAGCCGCCGCGAGCATGTCCTGCCGCTGACCACCCAGGTGCTGGGTCTGTTGCGCCGGTACCGCGCCGCGCTGCCGGATGCTCGCTTGAAGACTGCATGGCTGTTCCCGGTGCGCGGTGGTGCCGGCATGGCGCTGACCAGCGGCCACGCCCTGATGCGCGAGGTGAGCGGCCGGCAGTGGACGAGCCACGACCTGCGCAAGCTGATGCGCTCCAGCCTGGCGGACATCGGCGTCGATCACATGGTGGGCGAGCTGTTGATCAACCATGCCCTGGGCGTGACCACCGAGACCTACCTGACCCGCGACGCAATGGACCGTCGCCGCGAGGCACTGGAGCGATGGCATGCACGCCTCGACGAGTGCGGCTTTGCTGATGCACACGGCCAAAAAGTGGCCGTTCCTGCACTTCTTAAAAATGACTGCAAGCCAGAAGCAGCGGGCGATAGCGCCGTTTCCGGTATTTCTACGTGGGGAGGGTGAAAAATGGCCTGTGACCGGTGTTTCGTTACCCAGGGCCGCGAAGGCGAGAAGGGCTCGTGGTGCACCACCTGCGGCGAGAAGCGCTTCGATGTCGATGATCGCGTGTGTGGTGATTGTGCCCACTACGTATCTCGTGGCCTTGGCGGGGTATGCCGGAAGCATCTGATGGGCGTAAGTCCAGGCATGCACGTCACGTTCAAGGTTGAGGAGGGTTCATGCTGGACTGCGATAGGGGTGAGCCCATGCGCGTGAACGCCGAGCAGCACCAGCGCTGCGAGATCTGCCAGGGTTCCGGCGAGTACCGGGGCATCTACCACCGGAACGGCTGCGTGGCCTGCAACGGCGCCGGTGTGGTGCTGGCCGGCGGCGAGGCGATGAGCCCAGAGCAGGCGATCGCCTACCTGCGCCAGGAGCTGACCGCCGCCGAGCGCCGTGCGCCGCGCCCAACCCGCCAGGCCATTGCCGGCGATGCCGAGCGCTACCAGCAAGCCAACACACGCGGCCCTGGCGGCACGCACTACTCGGGGGATTGACCGTGGCTCAACCGATCAAGAAGTGGCAACTGGCGAAACCGAGCACGCGGCGCCCGGCAGTCGACTACGAGGGCATGGAGCAGGCCGCGCTGTTCCGCTGGCTGCAGGTTCGCCACCCGGTGGCCGCCGGCCTGGCGTATCACGTGCCCAACGGTGGGCACCGTGTGAAGGCTGTGGCCGCCAAGCTGAAGGTGCAGGGCGTGAAGGCAGGGGTGAGCGACATCGTGCTGCCGATGGCCCGCGGCGGGTTCTTCGGCCTGTACATCGAGTTCAAGGCCGCGGCGCCGCACAGCGCCGCGCTGAGCGAAACGCAGCGGGCATTCCTGCACGACGTCCAGCAGCAGGGCTACAAGGGCGTGGTGTGCCGGGGGATGGACGAGGCAATGAAGGTGATCGAGGCGTATCTGGCGAGCGCGCCGACAGTGGCGATGGTTGAGGGGGGAGGGCGATGATCTATCCAAGCGTACAAAGCGCGGTGGTGTCGGCGTTGGCGGCCGAATGCATCGACAACACGAGTAAGCAGGCCTGGCAGAAGCTGATCGACCTGGACACGGTACGGGTTGGTTCGGGCGTGTCGGCCTCGGATCGCATGCAGGCCGACTGCTGGGTGTTCGCCCGGCTGCACAGCCAGCTGATCCCGCGCCACTGGAACGCCCTGGTGGCGAAATACAGCACGCACAAAGGGCGGAAGGTGCAGGCGATCAGTGCGTTGGTACCGGTGGTGGCTTCCCATGCGCCGCGTTTGTTCATTGGTAACGCTGTCACCGCTTGGGCCATTCCGCCAATGAAGGGGGCAGCCGGTAAGCGCTCCGTCGACATGATCGTGCTTCCCGAGCAGTTCTACGACCTGAACCGCTGGGACCCGGAGGCGCGGCCGGAGCGGACACGGAGGCGTTGGCGGCAGGGCATCAATGAGGTGCTGGAGAGTCTCGTGACTGAGGCGATGGTGGCGGCTGAGAACATTCTTGATCGGGAGGGTGTGCTGTCCGGAAATTGCGCTTGACACTCGATGGCCGCGTGGCCGAATATTTACCCATCCTGCCGATCTTGCGTGTGTAGGATGATCAATCGAAAGCCCAGCCCCAGCGCTGGGCTTTGTCGTTCCTGGCCGCCTGATTTCTGTGGCCAAAAAAAAAGCCCCGACATGATCGGGGCTTTTTCATTTGTACGGTAAAGAGAGGGCTACCCAGGCCGGTGCGCTAACACCGGCAAGGGCAGCCAACCAGCAGCGTGCACTGCAAGCCAGCCAAGGCCCCCTCACTCTCGCGAGAGCGGGGCGAGCCTAGCAGAAACTAAAAGGCTATGCAGATGTTGAATGAATGCCGTTGCGGCAATTGCAAACGACTACTCGCCCGAGTGGGCGCGTTTACTGAGCTCCAGATCAAATGTTCCCGGTGCGGGACGTTGAATCATGTGAAGGCCTCGAGCCTCGAGCATTCGCCTCTGAGCGACATGACGCGGGTGACCCCGCATCAATCCAATCTCTGAGGTGACATGCATGAAAATCCAAAAGAAAAATCTGATCCTGGGTGCTCTGGCTCTGGCTGCTGCCCTGGGTTCTGTGGCGTCGCAAGCGGCGACCATCACGCAATGCGCTAACCTGGCTCGCCCGGCGGGATACCTGACGGTGCAGACGGGTATTCCGAGCAGCTGCTCGACTACCCGAATGTCGACGAAGTACGAAACGCCGCGTGACGGGCTGCGAATCAAGAGCTGGAGTGAGCTTCAGACCCTTCCCGAACCGTGGGGCGTGACTACCATCGAAGGGGTCAACCCTAATTACTACTACACGATCAAGGCTGCCCGCGAGGGGATGCAGGTATGTGCTCTCTTCCCGCCGCCCTATAACTGGGTGTCGAAGAAAGCGGGAATTACCGGCAGCTGCGGCCAAGTCAGCAACTTCAGTGATTCGGTTATCTGGCACAAGATCTTCACATCGAGCGTAAGTAAGGCCAGTTCCGGATCCCCGTCGCTGAGCGTGGTGATCAATCCTGCGATCCCCAACCTCTATAACTACGCGGTGCGCACTACCGCCACTCTGAACGGCGCCTCTACTACCGTTGTGAAGACGGGGCTTACTGGCACCGGTACCTACGGGCTTAGTGTTCTCGCGCCGAGCTTGGTGAGCCAGGTGGCAAAAGGCGCCTCCTTCACGTTCCAGATCGACATGTTCAATCAGCAGACGAAGGTGGCCGACGAGTTCGTAGCCGTCCCGTAATGGGCCGCCCCGACTGCGGTCGGGGCTTTGTTTCGGCTGATCACAGCCATATGCCCGCATTGCGGGCATTTCTTTTTCTGGCCGTTGGCCGCTGGGAGTAATGACGATGAGCGAGCCAGCAAGCGTCGCGGCTGTGACTGTGGCCGGTGCCGCAGGTCTTGGCGTGGCGAGTGCTCTGGCTGGAGTCGACGGCAACGCGGTTGCCGGCTCGGTTTGCGGTGCGCTCGTCTTCGTGATGACGCGACACGATTTGCGCCTGGCCAACCGCTTGGTGTTCTTCTTCATCAGCGTTGTGATGGGCTATCTCTTCAGCCCTGCGCTGACCGACCTCCAGGTGTGGGGGATTCGGCCATTCGCTTACTCGGGCCCGGCGGCGTTCGTTGCTTCGGCGCTCGCCGTCACTCTGATCGTTGCGGCGATCAGCAGGCGAGGGGCGCCGCCCGTGCAGGGAGACCCCAATGGATAGCTTGAGCATGTTCCTCGACCAGGCCACGTTCTGGCTATGCCTGGTGCTGTTCCTGCGCCTGTTCACGTTCCAGCGTGGCGCGCTGCGCTTTCGGCGCAACATCTCTTTCATGGCCTGGGTGACGATGGCTGGTTCGGCTGCGGCGGTGATCTATATCGCCACGGGTAAGCTGACGCTGCCCGCGTTCGCCTGGCCTCTGGTGCTGATCCTTGCCGTGTTCACATGGCTGGTATGGCGGGCCCAGGGAAATCTTGCAGCAGTGCTCAGGCCTGGTGCTGGGTGGAATGGGATCGACCGCAGGAAGGAAGGGGGCTCGTCAGATGCCAGTCCGCCCCCTTAAGCCCTGTGCCTGGCCGGGCTGCAGCACGCTGGTGCGTGGCGACTACTATTGCCCGCGGCACGCGCCGTTGGCCGCCGAGAGGCAACAGGCAGCCAAGCGCACGGTGCACAGGCGCTACAACGAGCGCCGTGATGAGTCGGACGCGTTCTACAAGACTGAGCGCTGGAAGAAGCTGAGCGCCTACTACCGCAAGAAGCATCCGGTGTGTGAGCACTGCGACAACGCTGCTAGCGACATCACTGACCACATCAAACCTGTGAAGACGCACCCGGACCTGGCGACGGACTGGGACAACCTGCGAGCGTTGTGCCGTGCGTGCCACAACAGCATCGGTGAGCGTGTCGGTCTGGTGGCTGAGGGAGCGGGCCGAGCGTCGGGTTGAACGACCTGCGGGGTGGGGGTGGGTCAAAAGTCTGCAGCTGCAGACCGCCCGAACGACGGGGGGAGCCAAATTTTCATACCCGCGAAAAATGAAATTCAGGAGTTCGGCCCATGCCTGGTGTTGCAGGGCGATCCGGCCGGCGCCCGAAACCCACGGCCAAGAAGGCTCTGGCGGGCAATCCTGGTAAGCGGGCGCTCAATAGAGCTGAGCCCAAGTTCACCGAGATAACGCACGTAGACCCGCCCGAGTGGATGCAGCCGCTGGCCATCCAGATGTGGCAGACCGTCGTGCCCGAGCTGCTCGCGCAGCACATCGTGTGCATTACCGATCTACACAACGTCGAGGCGTTCTGTACCGCATACGCCAACTGGCGTTCCGCTCAAGAACTCGTAGTTCAGCACGGCCCGATTGTTGAGTCGGCGATGGGCAGCCCGATGAAGAATCCGGCCCTCACTGCTGCCAAGGAGGCCATGTCGCAGATGGTCACCTTCGGCGCGATGCTGGGCCTCGACCCGTCGAGCCGCTCCCGCCTGATCGGCGGCAAGAAGGCGAAAGCCGCAAACCCATTCGCAGATCTCGTCTGACCGCAGGCTCACATGGCAACGAAGTACCCCAACGTCGAATCCGCGATTCGGTGGGGGAAGCGTGTCATTGCCGGCAAGGTGCCTTGCTGCAAGTACGTGCGCGAAGCGGTCGAGCGGCACTTCTGTGACCTGGCCAAGAGCCGGGGAGCGAGATTCCCTTACCGCTTCGACCCGGCCAAGGCTGAGAAGAAGCTGCGGCTGATGCAGATGCTCCCGCACACCAAGGGTGAGTGGGCATTCAAGCGGCAGCTGGTCACGCTCGAGCCCTGGCAGCTGTTCGGCTTCGCCATGACGTTTGGCTGGGTGCGCAAGCACACCGGCTTTCGCCGTTTCCGCGTCAGCTATTGGGAAGTGCCCAGGAAGAACGGCAAGAGCGTTGTCGCCGCCGGCGTGGGCATCAGCATGTTCACCGCGGACGACGAGTTCGGCGCCGAGGTATACGCCGGCGCCACCACCGAGAAGCAGGCCTGGGAGGTGTTCCGCCCAGCCCGCCTGATGGTCAAACGCTCGCCCATGCTGATGGAAGCGGCCGGAATCGAGGTGAACGCCTCGAACATGAACCGCCCGCTGGACGGCAGCCGCTTCGAGCCGCTGATCGGCAACCCGGGCGACGGCGCCTCGCCGAGCTGCGCGATCGTCGACGAATACCACGAACACCAGAGCGCCGCGCTGTACGAGACCATGCTCACCGGCATGGGTGCCCGCCGGCAGCCGCTGATGTTCGTGATCACCACTGCCGGTTCTGACATCGAAGGCCCGTGCTACGACCTGCGCCGCCAGGTGATAGAAATGCTCGCGGGCGACGTGCCTGACGACGAGTTGTTCGGCTGGATCTGGACCATCGACGACGGCGACGACTGGACCGACCCCAAGGTGCTGGCTAAGGCCAACCCCAATTTCGGCATCTCTGTGTTTCGCGAGTACCTGGAGAGCCAGCAGCAGCGCGCCATCCGCACCGCGCGTTTCACCAACACCTTCAAGACCAAGCACCTCAACATTTGGGTATCGGCGAAGGCGGGCTTCTACAACATGGAAGCCTGGCGCAACAGCGCCGACGCCAGCCTGACCCTGGAGCAGTTCGAGGGGCAGGACTGCGTGCTGGGATTCGACCTGGCACGCAAGCTCGACATGAACAGCATGGCGCGCCTGTTCTGGCGCGTGATCGACGACCGCATCCACTACTTCTGCGTGGCGCCGCGCTTCTGGGTACCGGAAGACACCGTGCGCAGCGTCGACAACCAGCGCATGTCCGAGCGATATCAGGCCTGGGTCAACACCGGTGACCTGATCGAGACGGCAGGCGCCGAGGTGGACTACCGCGAGATTCTGGAAGAAGCCAAGGACGCAGGCCGGCTGAGCGCCGTGAAGGAATGCCCGATCGACCCCCACGGCGCCACGGGGCTCTCACATGAACTCGAAGACGAAGGCCTCACGCCCGTCGTCATCACCCAGAACTACACCAACATGTCCACGCCCATGAAGGAGCTGGAGGCCGCCATTCTCAGTGGCCGCTTCCACCACGACGGCAACCCGATCATGACCTGGTGCATGGGCAACGTGATCGGCAAGAACCTGCCCGGTAACGACGACGTCGTGCGACCTATCAAGCAGGGCAACGACAACAAGATCGACGGCGCCGTGGCGCTGATCATGGCAGTGGGGCGGGTGCTGGCCCAGGCCACGACCCCTAACACTGACGACGACTGGTTCGACGCCATACGGAATCCCATCATCACATGAACGCCTTCTATGCATTCCTGCTGGTCAGCCTGGCCGGCTTCGCGTTGCTATGCGCCGGCGTTTGGCTGCTGATTGGCACTGGCTGGGCGCTGATCGCCGGCGCCTGCTCGCTGTTCTGCATTGCGGGCTTCATCCGCCGGGGTATGACCAATGGGTAAGAGCCTCATGCAGGCGCTGGTCACCTCGGCGCAGCGCCCGGCTGCCAGCCTCACCGAGTGGGTGGGAAAGCCGATCCGCCTGAGTGACGGCGGGTTCTGGAGCAGCTATTTCGGTAGCGAGTCTAGCTCCGGCAAGACGGTCAACGTCGACAACGCCATGCGCCTTTCCACGGTGTGGGCCTGCGTGCGCATCATCTCGATGTCCGTCGCCGGGCTGCCGCTGAACATCTACCGCCGCAAGGCTGACGGCAGCCGCGAGACGGCGCGGGACTTCCCGCTCTACGACGTGGTGCACACCAGCCCCAACGAAGACACGACGGCCTTCCACTTCTGGCAGGCTGTCGTTGCATCGATGCTGCTGTGGGGCAACGCCTACTGCGAGATCCACCGATCCGCCGGCCGCGTGATCGCCATCGACTTCCTGCTGCCTGGCCGCGTTAAGCCCGAAACGGACGATAACGGCCGGCTGCGCTACTGGTACTCGCCCAAGAAGGGGCCGCGCCGCGAGATTCTGCGCAAGGACATGCTGCACATCCCGGCCTTCACCCTGGACGGCAAGATGGGCCTATCGGCCATCCGCTACGGTGCCGACGTATTCGGCTCGGCGATGTCGGCGGATGACGCGGCCAACAGCACGTTCAAGAACGGGATGATGCCCACCGTAGCGTTCAAGATGGATCGGGTGCTGACGCCCGATCAGCGGACGGACTTCCGCGAATACGCCAAGACCATCAGCGGCGCCATGAATGCCGGTAAATCGCCGGTTTTGGAGTACGGCATCACGCCCGAGGCGATTGGCATCAACCCCGCTGACGCGCAGTTGCTGGAGTCCCGAGGACACAGCGTCGAGGAAATCTGCCGCTGGTTCGGCGTGCCTGCCTGGATGGTCATGAAGACCGATAAAGGCAGCAACTGGGGCACCGGGCTTGAGCAGCAGCAGCTGGCTTTCCTGACCTACTGCATCATGAGCTACACCGCCCCCATCGAGCAGTGCGTCGAGAAAAAGCTGCTCACCGCCGTGGATCGCGTCACCTATTACGCCGAGTACTCGCTCGAGGCATTCCTGCGCGCCGACAGTGCAGGCCGCGCCGCCTACTACGCCACCATGACCCAGAACGGGAACATGACCCGCGGCGAAGTGCGGCGCAAAGAGAACCTGCCTTCCAAGCCAGGCGACGACATCCTCACCGTTCAATCCAACCTCGTGCCGCTCGACCAACTGGGCAAGCAGAGCGAAAGCCAATCCGTTCGCGCCGCCCTGATGAACTGGCTCAACGCCGACAAGCCAAAGGAATAACCCATGAAGCTGAAGATCCAGTCTCGCGGCCTGCGCAGCGAGCTGAGCCCGCGCGCGCTCAAGAAATGGAACCCTGCCATCCAGGCGGCGGTGGAAAGTACCTCCGACACCATCACCATCTATGGCGTGATCGGTGAAGACTGGTACGGCGAAGGCGTGACCCTCAAGCGCATCGACGCCGCGCTGCGTGCCATCGGCGAGCGAGACGTGACCGTCTACATCAACTCGCCCGGCGGCGACATGTTCGAGGGCATCGCCATCTACAACCGTCTGCGCGAGCACAGCCACAAGGTCAGCACCAAAGTGCTGGGCATGGCCGCCAGTGCTGCCTCGGTGATCTATCTCGCTGGCGTAGAGCGCCAGGTGGCCAGCAGCGCGTTCCTGATGATCCACAACTGCTGGACGGTGGCGGGCGGCAATCGCCATTACTTCCGCGATATTGCCGACGACATGGAAGAGTTCGACGCCGCCATGGGCGACCTCTACGCAGAAACCAGCGGCCAGACGGTCGAGAGCATGGCCGAGATGATGGACGACGAAACGTTCATCCGCGGCAAGCGCGCCGTCGAGCTGGGCCTGGCCACCGGCCTGCTGGCCGCCGACGAAGTGACCGAACGCACCACCACCGAAACCCAGCAGAACAACGCCCTCAAGGCCATGGACATCGCCCTGGCCAAAGCCGGCGTGCCGCGCTCCGAGCGCCGCGAGTTGTTCGCCAATTTCAAGTCCGGCACGCCTCGCGCTGCTGGCGGGGACACGCCGCGCGCTGTCCCGACCGATAAGCGAAGCGCTGTCGCCCCTGACCTTTCCGCCTCCCTGTCAGAGGCGTCCGCAATCCTCAATTCCCTCAAAGGAGAATCGCGATGAGCGACTTCGAAAAGCAGTACAACGAGCTGAACGCCAGCCTGAAGCAGATCGGCGATCAGATCAAAGCCCAGGCCGAGAACAGCCAGAAGGAAATCGCCAAGAGCGGCGAGATGCAGGCCGAAACCCGCGCCAAGGTAGACGAGATGCTGACCAAGCAGGGCGAGCTGCAGGCCCGCCTGCAGGAGGCCGAGCAGAAGCTGGTGAATGCCAACAGTGATCGCGGCCAGGGCGAGCGTCAGCATTCTGCTGGCGAGCTGGTTGTCAGCGCCGAGTCCATGCAGGGCGTTAACAGCTCCTTCCGCGGATCGCGCCGTGTTTCGGTACCGCGTGCGGCAATCACCTCGGTTGGCAGCTCTGGCGGCTCCCTGGTGCCGGCTGATCGCCGCCAGGAAATCATCATGCCGCCGGAGCGCCGCCTGACCATCCGTGACCTGATCGCCCCCGGCAACACCACCAGCAACTCCATCGAGTATGTGCGTGAAACCGGCTTCACCAACAACGCGGCTGCCGTAGCCGAGGGCGGCGCCAAGCCATACTCGGACATCACCTTCGCGCTGGAGAATGCGCCGGTCCGCACCCTGGCTCACCTGTTCAAGGCAAGCCGCCAGATCCTCGACGATGCCGCCGCGCTGCAGAGCTACATCGATGCACGTGCGCGTTACGGCCTGCTGATGGTGGAAGAATCCCAGCTGCTCTACGGCAACGGCACCGGCGCCAACCTGCAGGGCCTGATCACCCTGGCCCAGGCGTACGCCGCGCCGGGTGGCATTGTCGTCACCGGCGAGCAGCGCATCGATCGCCTGCGCCTGGCGCTGTTGCAGGCTGAGCTGTCCGAGTTCCCCGCGGACGGCATCGTGCTCAACCCGATCGACTGGGCGGCCATCGAGCTGACCAAGGACGGCGAAGGCCGTTACATCGTCGGCCAGCCTCAGGAAGGTACCGCGGCCCGTCTGTGGAACCGCCCTGTGGTTTCCACCCAAGCCATGCAGCAAGACGAGTTCCTCACCGGTGCATTCCGTCTCGGTGCGCAGATCTTCGACCGCATGGACATCGAGATCCTGGTCTCCACCGAGAACGACAAGGACTTCGAGAACAACATGGTGACCATCCGCGCCGAAGAGCGCCTGGCCTTCGCCGTGTACCGCGACGAAGCCTTCGTCACCGGCCCGCTGACCGGCGCCGCCGGCGGCTGATCCTCAACCCGTCGATAACCCAAGGCGCCCGATTCGGGCGCCGAACACGAGGGAATTCCCGTGGAAGGTACCGAGAACAGCAACACCAATGCCGGCGACGGCGCAGGCGATGGCGCGAATGGCGCAGCGCCTGCAGCCACTGGCCAAGCCACCGCCCCAGCCGCCGCTGCTGCAACAGCTAAGCCTGCCAAGGCTGCCAAGGCTGCCAAGGCTGCCGGCAAGCCGGTCATAAAGAACGCTGGCACCGCTGGAGAAGCCGAAGCAGATCCAACGGCCAAGACCAACCCCAACCCGCAAACCGTCGAAATCTGGCCGCTGCGCTCCTACCAGGACGCCGGCGAGATCAAGCGCCGGGGCGGCAAAAGCTACAGCGTGCCCAAGCGCCACGCCGATGCACTGATCGCCCGTGGCCTGGCCACTGACGAGCAGCCGGCCAAGGCCAAAACCGACAGCACCGAGTAAGGAACCATCCTATGCCCATGCCGACCCTCGCGGACCTCAAAACCCACCTGCGGATCCGGCACGGGCATGAGGATGCCGATTTGCAGATGAAACTGGACGCGGCCATCGACAACGCCAGCCAGTTCATCAACCGCCCGATCCCCTGGACGAACGAAGCCGGCGAGCTCGTGGACGTGCCCAACAGCGTGCGCCTGGGCATCCTCATCATCGCCGCCGAGCTGTACACCAACCGGGAACAGTCGGTGGTGGGCACCATCTACACGCCCATACCCAAGGCCGAGAACATGCTGCACTTCTACCGCGTGGGGCTGGGCATATGAGAGCAGGGCGCCTCAACACGCCGGCCACGCTGCTGGAGCTGAACGCCGACATCCAGGCCTGCGAGCTCGACTGGATGTGGTGCGGCATCGACACCAAGGAGAGCGCCGAGCCGCCGTTCCCCACCGGCCTGCGCAACCCGGCCAAGGTCGCCATTCGCGCCTGGTGGGACGAACGCCTGCGCCAGGGCCGGTACCTGCGCACCGAGCACCGCCTGTTCCACATCGACAGCGCCCGCGACTACCGCGGCGACCGCGCCGAACTGGCCATCACCGCCACCGAGTTCATCGGCGAGCGTGCCCAGCTGGTGCGGGCAAGTCGGCCTGCGCGCTGCGTTCGGGTTTTCCTCGACATGCAGAGCCCCTGGCGTGACGAGAACGGGCAGGTAATCGACTACCGCACCCGCGCCGAGGTCGCGCTGATCGAGGCGGGCAGGGTGCACACCGACGACAGGCTTACCGTCGGCGGCGTCACCTACCTGGTTACCGCGCTGCCAAGCGACATGGACGACGGCATCGTCCGCAACATCTGGCTGGAGCCGCTCTGATGGACATGGGCGTACGGCTCGTCGGCAAGGAGCTTGCCCGGGCCAGGCTGGCCCAGATCAACCGCAGCATCGACCCAGTGCTACGCGGCGCGCTGAACACCACCGCCACCAAGACGCGCACCGAGCGCTACGTGAAACGCATGGGCGGCGTGTTCAAGTCATCCATTCTCGGCGCCCGCCTGGGCGGTGCGGATGTGCGCGGCAAGCTGACCATCAAGCGCGCCCGTAAAGGCCGGATGAACAGCCGCATCATCCCGTCCAGCTCCGGCGTTCGGGTCGATGATTATCGGCGCTGGTTCTTCGAATGGGTCAGCCCGACTCGTGCCAGGGTTTACGTGATGGGCCTGCGCGGCAAGAAGCTCGCGGCAGGCTTCGTCAACCCGGCCAGCGTCGGGCAAAAGCCCCTGGCCACCCGCGGTGACAAGCGTACCGCTAACAAGAACTACCGGCGCACCCTCAAGCTGCAGACCGCCATAGGCCCCTCGATGGCCTACTGGTTCCAGCAGCTGACGGGCGCCGAAACCATCCGCTGGACGAACACCTTCCTGCGGCAAGAATTCGAACGCCGCGTGCGGCGAGAGATCGCCCGATACGGCGGAGGCGTCTGATGCGAATCAACTCTGTTCCGCCCGCACCACCGGCGCCTCCGCCGTGCCGGTTGGTGTGCACCGCATGCGGAGACATCACCAAAGCTCGACGGCACACACATTGGCTGTGTCGGCTGCGGGTCTGGTTGGGAGGTGAGCCATGATCAAGGCCACCCAGGTCACCAAGGCATTGCGCGATCAGCTCGAGCAGATCCGCCCGGCCAACGGCTACTACACCGACCTCAAGGCCGTTTACGGCCCCAAAGATAAACCCAGCGAAAGGCCGCCGCTGCCGTATGCCCTGGTGCGTTGGGCCAGCGACGTGCGCACCGACCTCGCGGTGACCCAGGCGCTGCGCGCGCGCAGCTTCGAGATCGAGGTGTTCTTCAGCAAGGCCTGCGACGAGGAAGACCTCGACGCCGTGCACGTCGACATCCTGCGTTGCCTGGGCATCGGGCAAGACCAGCCCGAACGCAAGTTCCCGGGCCTGCTGGAAGGCGAAGACGAAGCCATCCCGCGCTGGGCCAGCAACGGCGAAACCACCCACAGCATCACCATCACCGTCGGCGTGCAGTACGCGCAGACCTACAACTGACGGCCCCAGGCCAGGAGAAGCACATGAAACTGAAGGCGATCACGCCCCAGTACGTCGAGGGCCGCCTGGTGCCGCCCGGCAAGCAGTTCGAAACCACCGACGCTAATGGCGCGCGGCGAATCGAGGAGGGTGGCGCCAAGCCAGAAACCCCCACTACTACCAAGACCACCAAAGCCAAGGCCTCGGCCGAAGCCGCCCAGTAAGGAGCCGCCAGCATGCTTCACACTCAACTTTTCCGCGGCCCTTGCGGCGTCGCGCCGTATCCGTCGTTCGCATTCGAAGAGCTATTCAAGCTGCAGAACGTGACCGCCGAGCCTGAGCAGACCGAGATCGTCATCCAGGACCCGACCCGTATCGGCCTGCCCGAGCTGGACGGCGTCAACTCCGTGACCGCCATCAACATCACCGGCGAGGCCGTGAGCTTCAGCCCGGCGGCAGCTGCCGTGGCCCTGTACGGCTCCGTCGAGCGCGTACCGGCCGGCACCGCCGAGGAGGAGCAGCACGACGCCTACGTCGACCGCACCATCCGCCTGGCCAACATCCCCCTGGTGGTCACCAGCGTGACCGCCGTTGGCGGCGGCACCACTTATGTGCGTGGCGTCGACTACTCCGTCACCCCTGGTGGCATCCGCGTACTCATCGGCGGCGCCCTGGCCGACGCCATCAATGCCACCGTCGCTCCGGCGGACGGGGGCCTCAAGCGCCTGCCGATCGAGGTCAACTACAGCTACCCGACCGTGGACGTGATCAAGCCGTTCACCCAGGGACGCAAGTTCTTCCGCGTGATGTTCGAGCAGATCAACGAAGCCGGCGACGGGGAGAAGCGCCGCATCACCTGCTTCTACGCGCGCATCAGCCTCAACGGTGGCATGCCCCTGAACCAGGCCGCCGAGTTTGGCGTGATTCCCGTGTCCATCCGCCTGCTGGCCGACCCGAACATCTTCGACGCCGGCGAGGCCGCGATCTGGGAAATGGAAGTGCAGAACACCGACGAGGCGGCGTGATCACCAGCTCGCCCGCAGGTTGCTTTAGCAGCCTGGCACTTTCTCGGTAGATTTCAGCCATTGTGGACACAGCGGTAATCAAGGCGCCTTGAGCGCTTTTTTTTGTCCACAGAAAAATCCACGAAACCCGGAGCCGACAAGGCTTCCGGTTTTTTCTATGCTCTCGAACCAGCCCGATGCTGGCTGCACCACTACATGTAGTGGGCGTGCACAGCAGCAGTGATCAAACCATTGAGTAGTCCCACGGTAATCTGTTGGTTGCGAAGTGTGGGTAATGCGACCGGTTTTTATAGAGCCACATATCGAGGGGAGATGGTGTAGCCCAGGACCTGAGCCGCAAAAACCCTCACTGTTAGGGCTCTGCCCAGGTACGAGTGACTGCACCGAGATGAGATGAATGTTTGAAGCAATTCGGGCTGAATGATTTCAGGCGGCCCCCAAAAAGCAAAACCCCCGAGGCCGGCCAGCCCCGAGGGTTTTTATTTCCACCCCTTGGAACGAGCAAGGAGCAGAACATTGGTCAATTATAGGCCCAAACACCGGGTCAAGGTAGAAGGACATATGCATCCAGAAGATGCCGGCGTTGTCGGCAAAAGGCTGGCCAATGCAGCGCTGCTCGCCGCTCTGCTGTTTGGCGTGGCCGCCATTCTCTACGCGGTGCGCTGGTGGTGATTGGCGTCAGTGCCACCACCGCCAGATTCGCACTTTATTCCGGTACCTGATCAGTTGGGTGGCGCGGCCGGAGAAACGAAGCCAGGCCAGTTCGAATGCGTACATCGGTGCTCCCGCAATGGCAGCCTTGGCTGGCGATGATGCGAGTGGGCCTTCGGGAAGATAGACAATCTCTTTCAGCCCTAACGCCAACACCCATATTCCCAACCAAAGCACCATGATGATGAAGCAGGTGTGACCTCGGCTCTGCTCTCGGTTTATCCACGGTTCATCGAACCGGTACTTCCTGATCCACACAGCGTCCTTCTTCTTCCAGCGCCTGAATTCTCGCCGGAACCAGCCTCGAGCATCGCGGATAGCGATTCGCTGTTGGCCTGTCAGAAGTAGCGGCTTCGTCGGCTCGCGTATTGGATGGCCGTAGAGGCGAGCCGCAAGGCCTGATAGGCGAACCCTTAGCCGGCCGAACCAGGCTTTGATTTTTCCTGCCATGGCCAGAACGAAAACAGGCGCCAGGTATTTTATGCTCTCGGTGAAGCCGAGCTCGAAAGCCAGCTGAACAAGCCAGGCCCAGAAGGCGCCTGGTGATGACAGAAAATCCATAGTCACTCCCGCGTTCAAGGCGGGCGAACCTACTACCCATCGACGTTCGGGTGTAGCTGGGATTTCATACAGCGTTGCAGGCTCATTAAATCCGACTATGATGGCAAATAGCTTTTACAAGGTCTGAAGGAACAGAGCGATGGCCCTCCGTATCAGGAAGAGCATCAAGATTGCACCCGGTATCCGGCTGAACGTCGGAAAGAAGGGCGTCAGTACTTCGGTTGGCGGCAAAGGCTTCACCGTCAACATAGGCAAGAAAGGAACCCGCCTCACAACCGGCATACCTGGCAGTGGGATTTCCGCCAGTCATTTGTTCAAGTCAAAGCAAGCCTCTGCGCGTGGCCAGCTAAATGCTCAGGGCATACATAGGCCTCACACGGATTGGAAGGGCTGGCAGATAGCTCTGGTGCTCGCATCCACGTTTGTTGTGCTTTTGCTTTTGACAAGATCATGAAAAGGATTTTTCTGCTGGCTTTGACCGCCTTATGGGTGACGCTTCCATCTGCTGCGACTGTAAATAAGTGCATCAACGCCGCCGGAAAGGTGACGTTTACCCAGCAAAACTGCCCAGAAGAACATGCGCTGGAAGATGTTGTATCAGCACGTAATGAGAGGCCAAGCGGCACCGGTGCTTCTTCTCGCATGGCAGAACCCGCCGGGCCGGTCTCCCGTTCCGGGGGACAGCGATATACGGTAGTTGGCGAAAAGCCCTCAGCAAAAGCTCGGCCTTCTCTGCCTCAACCGGATAATTCTGGCGATAGCGGCGTGCGTAGGAGTGCTGGCCGGCAACCCCAGATCAGGTACGAAGATCGTCTTGTTGATTGCTCTCGGACGGACAAACATGGGCGGCGAATCGGCTGCTCGCAGATGATTAAGGTGCCTGTGGCACGATGACCAATCGTGACGTGTTAGATTCCGCCCATTGAATGGGAGGGAAACCGTGGCGCTTATCAAATGCAGGGAATGTGGCAATCTGGTTTCGACGGAGGCGAAAGCCTGTCCGACTTGTGGCGCGAAGCCCAAGGCCAAAACCAGCATGGTTACCTGGTTGGTGCTGGCCGTGATAATTTTCTTGGCATTGAAGTCATGCATCATCGGATCGCCATCAGGAACGGAGCCACCCGCTGCTTCAAGATCAGACTGTTCTGACACCCTGGCGCACGTGATGGCCACCAACTTCGTGAAACGTCAGCTCAAATCACCGACAAGTGCCAAGTTTCCCTACACCAGTGATCGCGATGTCAGCATCACCAAGCTCTCGGATTGCCGGTATCAGATTCACAGCTACGTCGATTCGCAAAATGGTTTTGGCGCGATGATCCGTTCTCGGTTCAGCGTCATTATGGACGGTCTGCCAGATGGAAAGTCATGGCGAGCCGAGCAGCTAAGTATCGATTGAGCTGCAACCTACAACGACCCGCCCCGGCGGGTTTTTTTATGCCCGGAGTTTGTATGAGCGAGCTGGAAATTCTGTTCCCTGAGTACCCAACCGTAAGCGTGTTGGGAAAGCAGGTGACGGTGAAGGCGGTTCGCCTGGCTGACCTGAGCGCCTTCGGCGCGGCCTCGGGCCGCCTGCTCGCCTTGATGGCCGCCTGCTCGACCGAGAATCAGGCGGAGTTTGCGGAAAAGCACTCTGGTGATCTGCGTCGTGTGCTGCGTATGGCTACCAGCATTGGCTGGTGGCGTGCGCGGCGTTTACCAGCGCCGGTGGCCCTGGAGCTGTTCGGCGTGGTGCTGCAGGTGAACCACCGTTTTTTCACGCAGGCCCTGGCGGGGGCGGCAAAACGGCTGGGTGGGCAGTTGCAGCACAACGGCTGATCGCCGCTGGCCACGCCTTCGCTGACGTCGCTGACTACAGCCTTGATCAGGTTGAGGCGTTCCTGACCGCCATCGGGAAGCAGGAAGCGCACGCGCAGCGCAACGCGCTGATCGTGGCGCGGGCCGCAAAGGCCAAGCAGTCGAAATTCAACGAGATTCTGCGGGAGCTGGATAAATGAGCGGTCGGGTAACCACGCAGCTCGTCATCGACGGCAAGAACAACTCGCAGAAGGCCTTCCAGCAGGTGGACAAAAGCCTGAACGAACTGGATCGCAAGTCGCTCGACGTCGGTAAGAACCTCAAGCAGTTGTTCACCGTAGCCGCCGTTACGCAAGCCGTGCGCAGCTATCTGGATGTGGCAGGCGCCGCCGGCGAACTGGATTCGCGCATCAAGCTCACCACGAAAAGCCAGGAGGAGTTCAACGAAGTGCAGGGCCGCCTGCAGGAGCTGTCGCGCCGCACCTATAAGAGCTTCGCTGAAACCGCTGAGGTGTACATCAGCGCGGCCAAGCCGCTGAAGGAACTGGGCTTCACCACCGAGGATACGCTCGGCGTGGTCGAGGCCATGAACCTTGGATTGGTAGCCAGCGCGGCGACCGGCGACAAGGCCGCCCGTGTGATCCAGCAGTTTGGCCGTGGCCTGCAGCAGGGCGTGATCCGAGGGGATTCGTTCAACGCGGTGCTGGAAGATGCCCCCGTGCTGCTGGACGCGCTGGCCACCGGCCTTGGCGTGTCGCGCGCTGAGATTCTGCGCATGGCCCAGGCTGGCGAGCTGACGACCGAGCGGGTCATTCCGGCACTTACCAGCCAGATAGACTCGCTAAAGGCCAAGGTGGAGGAGATGCCGACCACCTTCCGCGATGCCAATGTGGTGCTGGGTGACGCATTCACACAAGCGATCAAGGAATTCGACAACCTCTCCGGCGCCGGGGGCACGGCCACCAAGTCGGTGATGGACTTCGCCGAGGCCATCCGCGCGGCTACAAAATCCGAAGGTTTCAAGGCGTTCGCCGAGTTTGTGGGGGACGGCGTGAGCAACTTCGTTTCCATCGGTAAGGATTTGGGCTATATCACCGCCAGCCTGACGGGCAACGTGGCTGAGCTCGATCGAGTAGACAAGGAGATCGAGAAAATAGAGGCCGCACTGAACGGCTTCGGCATGCTCGACCTGATCTATACCGATGCGCAGCTGCAGGTGAAGCTAAAACAGTTCCAGGATTACCGCGAGCAGTTGCTAGAGCAGATGGCCGGCCTAAGCAAAGACGCCCGCGACAAGATGGAAGAGGGCCAGAAGGCGGAAGCCGAGGCCTTGGCCGAGTACAACCGCCTGAAGCTGGCTGGCGAGCAGAAGTGGGTCAGAGACATGAGCAGCATGCGCAGCAAGCTGCTCGAGGATACCAAGGCATCGATCAAGGCCCAAGTCGCCGAAGAGAAGAAGGCCGTCGGCGATATCGCCAAGATTCGCGATCAGCGACTGGCAATCGAGAAAAAGTACAGCGATACGCTGGCTGCCTTCGCTGGCGCTGGCCGTGGCGGCGCGACCTTCGGGACCGCGCAGGACCTGATGGCGTCCGCTCGCCAGGCCCTGGTGCGCGGCGACTTCGAGAACGCAAAGCAGCAGGCCGAAGCGGCGCGCCAGATACTCGTAGACCTGGCCAATGCGGGCGAGAACACCTATGGCTTCCAGGGCTTCGCCAACCAGCTCAAGCAGATCGAACTGGCGGCAAACGACTTGGAGCAGTCCAAGGCCGAAGAGAAGCTCAAAGCCATCCGCGATGGCATCCAGGGCCTGAAGGATCAGTCGAAGGATCTGGAGCAGGTGCGCGTGACGCCGAAGCTGGACGATGCAGCTGTTGCGGCGCTCGGTGAGCAGATCAAGGCGCTAGCTACATCCATCGGCCAGCAGCTGACGATCCCGGTACAGCTCGACTTCACGCAGCCCTATACGCTTCAAGACGCTGGCCCGCCGCCGACAGGCTTCGCCACCGGCGGCCACGTTCAGGGGCCGGGCACAGGCACGAGCGACAGCATCCTGGCGCGACTTTCCAACGGCGAATACGTGATGCGCGCCGCGGCGGTGAAGCAGTACGGCACCACGCTGCTCGATCGTATGAATGGCCTGCACCTGCCGGCATTTGCCGACGGTGGGATGGTCGAGGCGGCCATGTCCGCCCCGTCAGCGCCGAGCTTCCCCAACTTGGGGAGGATGGTGCTGGAAGGAGGTGGCCAGCAGGTGCCGATTTACGTGGCGCCGGAGCAGGGCCCGAACCTGCAGCGCCTGGCCGCCAAGTTCGGACGAACCAAGCGTCCTTGATCAGCCCGCCACCCGGCGGGCTTTCTGTTTCTGGAGCAGTACCCATGGCACACCTCCACATCATGCTCGGCGGAGTGCCGATCGTGACGCACGCCGGCGCGCCCGAGCAGAGCGAAGCGCCAATCGGCGGCAGCAGCCTGCTGCGCATGAGCGATGGCAGTGCGGTCAAGCAGCAACACTGGCAGCGTGCATCCGGCAGCGTGAGCGGCAACGGGCTGATGCCGCCCGGCCTCGACGGCCTGGATTATTCGGTGCCGCTGGAGCTGCGCCTGACCGAGGTGTCGAACATGGTCGGCGCCGGTCCCGACTTCGTGCTCACCAGCACGCCGCGGCCGGACAAAGCGCCCTGGGCGTTCTACCAACTCGACGACGAACTCTGGTACCGCTGCGCCTGCAGCTTCGCCAATGGCGTGGTCACCGTGCCGCCAGTGGCTGGCGCAGTGCTCTACCAGGTGGCGTGGATGCCGGTGTACTCGGTGTTCACCGACAAGCCGAGCAAAACGCAGAACACCAACCACAGCTGGTCCATCACCTGGGAAGAGGCCTGACCATGATCAACGGATCTCCGCTCAACAGCGGCCCGCTGAACACGCTCCGGGCAGGGGTGGCGCCGCAGCCTGAGCCAGAGTACCGGGTGCATGGCACCTCCTACGTGTGGCGGTTAAGGCTGCTGATCGGCGGAGTGGACATGACGGCCATCCTGACCGGTCAGCTGGACGTCGACCGGGAAGAGGGCGCCGCCGCGGTGGCGGGCTTCAGCCTGTACCTAGCGCCCGGCAAACCGGTGGTGCCGACGCAGTGGATCGGCAAGGCCGTGACGCTCGACTACATCAGCCGCGACCGGTACGGCGTAGTTACCGAAGCGCGGCTGTACACCGGCCTGCTCGAGCTACCCACCTGGGACGCCACCACCCGCGTGCTGGGCTGCGAGTGCAGCGACCAGCTGCAGCAGCGCATCGAGGGCCTGACCCTGGAGCAGATCGACGATCTGTGCGGCGGCACCTGGTCGGCGGACGTGTTCGAGCCCGTGGAGGGCCGCAGCCGCTGGGACTACGCCGGCGAGCGCATGAGCACCCGCCCGGCCAGCCTGGATGCGGACACGCAGGGCAACCTGCGCACCACCAGCTGGTACGCCGCCGCCACTCCGCACTACGTGTTCGGCCCAGGCCAGACCCTGGACGGCAGCGTACAGCTCGAGCTGCAGGCCCACGGCGGCACCACGAACTATGTCGAGATCACGCTGGACTACCGCTACAGCCGGTTGTGGCAGTTGGCGCAGGGATTCGGCTGGACGCATGACGGCATGGCTGGTTTGAGCGGTCTGCAGGGTTTCTGCCAATGGCGGCGGGACTCGACAGAGTTGCCGACCACCGAGATGGTCGAATCCGCCATAACCGGTGCCGGCCTGGCGCTGGTGGGACGCGTGGGCGGCTTCAGGTTGCCACCTGGCATGTCGAATCCCTGTGGCGATGGGATTCCATGGATCAACACCTTCGACAACCTGTGGCTCAGCGTTGACGTTACCGGTTCGCGGCGCTGGGTGCAGACGGTCACCGAGCAGTACAAGCTCGCGCTGTTCACCCCGCTTGGTGCGGATGAAGCCACCCGGGTGATCAGCCGCGAGTCGACTAGCTTCGAGGTCGAGAACAGCCGCGTCGACGACTGGGAGGGCAGTGATCCCGATGCCGGCTCACGACATGAAGAGCTAGCCGACGAAGCCCGTCGCGTGTCGGCGCTCACCTGCTTGCTCAACCGTGGCAGCTCCACGCTGATCGCTGCGCATCGCGGCACCACACTGAATTGGCAGGTGCCCACGGACATGGCGCTATCTGTCGACTTGGTGCACACCCTCAGGCTAGACGACCGCGCCAAGGGCCAGGGCAAGTGCCGGCGCATCCAGCACGTACTGGACCTGGGCACCGGTACGGCCATCACCACCCTCAGCGTGGCGATCATGCAGGGTGGTGGCCAGAGTGACCCGCTTGAGGTGCCGGCCGCGCCAGATACCGAACTGCCACCCATGCAAAGCGGCGCGCCGCTGCTGACCACTCACATCGGTGGGCGGCCTGACGCCCCGCCCTACAACGAGAACTGGATGGGCTTCACCGGTAACTATTCGTTCACCACGAGTGATAACACCTACCCACGCCAGTTCAAGGCGCAGGCGCGAGACATTCCCGCCGAGTACCGCGACGAACGCACGGCCACCGCTGAGCGCTCGTACCGTGTGGGCGTACCGAGCGACCTGTTGGAGCTTTAGGCATGCCCACAAACGAAGAAATCCGACGGGGTATCGGCAAGAACAACGAGGCGGCACGGCGCAACATCGGCAAAGGTAACGAAGCCGCACGGCGCCAGATCGGCCGCGACATGATCGAGCTCCGCACCGGCAAACAGCAGGTGCAGGACATCAATGCCCTGGTGACGCAACCACGCCAGCAGCGCAGCCTGCCGCGGCACGAACCACGTGGTGGGCTTTCTGGTGGGGTGGGGGTCGGGACTTACACGCCTCCACCGGCCAGCACTGGCGGTGGTGGCATCGCCAGCCCGCTGACCGTGCAGCAGATCATTTACTCGGAAGAGCCCAGCTACGTAGCCACATTCGACGCCAGCGGCTACTTCGCGGTGAAGAAGATTGCCCGCATAGTGATGGTCGACGCGGAAGGGCGGCAGATTATCGTCGAGGGCTTTGCCGCTCTGGACGAGAACGGAAACCCGAAACCACCGGAGAATCCGAATGGCTAGCAACTGGCCACCCAGCGCGATCACAGGCATCGACCCGCTGCCGTACCACGGCTTGGTGTACACCGTTCAGGGCAACCCGCAAATCATGCTCGACCCCATGGATGGGCGGGCGCCCGTGCCCATGCCGGCGTTCTACTCGCGATACCTGGGGGAGAACCACCGGATGGCGGACTACGCCGCGCAGCAGGACGGCTACCTGTGGGACATCGGCATGCCGGACCCGCCACCCAGCCCTGAGATCGAGGCCGCGGGTGGCAAGCTGCTCGGCCGTCGGATTGTGGGCGGCGGGTTGTTCCTGCCGGTGCGCCTGGGTGAGCTGACCCGCCATTTGTTCATTTCCGGCAGTGTGTTCGATGGGCAGGTGCGGTTCGAGGCACAGCTGCGTGGAGGTATGGGCCGTACGCTTGCGCAGCTGCCGCTGGCTGACGTCGAGCTCGACTGGTCCAAGGCCGCGATCGAGTACGACGGCTCGCTGGCCTCGAGAATAATGCCGGTGCCGAGCTACGGGCTCAGTAAGCTGGATATCAGCCCGGACGGCACGCGCCACCTGTTCGGTGTAAGCCTGGCCGGCCTGGCAGATACCGCGGGCTGGGCCACCACCATGGTGGCGATCATCGAGCTTGTGCTGAGCCTGGATGACCAGGGCGAGGTAAAGGGCGTGGCGACGATTCGGCGCACAGCCGCCGAATTGCTGGGCAGTTACAGCTTCACGGTGAACAGCGACCTCCAGCGCCTCTCCAGCGTGGCGGATGGCTACCCGAGCTGTACCTCGCATCCCGTAGTGCAGGACAGGCCCAACGAAACCAGCGGCGATAACGGGGCGCGTGGGTGGGAGAGCAAGCGCACGGGTGTGGTGATCGGCGCGGTGTATGCGGGTGATGACATTGACTTAATCACCGCAAGCTATGCCGACCAGCGCAGCGAGACGATCAGCACCACGACCGATTCTTACCAGTGGGGCAAGCCCAACGCTGACTCGGGCACCTGTGAGCCCTGGCAGCCCGGTGAAGAACCGCCCAGGCCACCGACGCGGCAGCGCTATACGTCGACTTATCACTATGAGCTGGCCTTCAGCTTCAGGGGCGCGAGCATCGACACCAGCATGGATTCCGATCGGCTGGTTACGCTCATGCAACCTTCGGGTGGGCGGGCTACCGGCACTTCGGTAACCAATGACTCGGCATCCGCGGGCCTGCAGCGCACGCTTGAAGAAGAGGTTGCCCCCGGCACGTTGCAATCGCTGGACAAGCTGAACCCTCGAAATGACGCGGGCCTGATTTACCTGCCCGCGGCGCTTTGGGCCACGAACTACTACACGGTGAGCGCGGTGGTCCGGCGCAACTGGGTGTCGCTCGCCACGTTCGAGAGCTACACCCTGACGGGGCAGCCCGGCTACAAAACGTTCTGGGGGCCGCTGCTCACGCCGCTGGGGGTGGTGGGTGAAACCACCGAATACCCGATCCGCACTTCTGGCAGCGGCCTGGTACCGAACTTCATCTACAACGCCGCCTTCAACCCCATAAACGGCCAGGCCGTGCGCGAGTGCGACATGCCCGGGCGAACCATCGCAGGATTCATATGAACTACGTCAACAACTGGAGCCGGCCCGTCACCCTGGCGCTCGGCGCGACGTCGCTCGCGCTGGATCTGCCGGACGCGCCGTACCGCCTGACCCTGACGGACAGTGCCGCCGAGCCGACGCGCTGGGAAATCATCGACGCGATGGTGGCCAGCGGCACTGCCACGTTGCAGCGCGGCCGCGAGGGCACGCTCGAGCAGAACTGGCCAGCTGGCAGCGTGATTTACAACGCGCTCACCGCCGGTGTGCTCACGGACTTGCTGCAGGCGGTGGCTGATCTACAGGCGCGCGTGGCGGCGCTGGAAGGCGGTGCTGACGGGCACCTGGTGACCGTGGGCGATAACGGGTTTTTCCTGGGCTACTTCCTTGACGCCCAGGGCAACCAGCTCGGCAGCATCGAGCCGCAATCCGTATCGGTGCCTTTGGCTGGCGATCGCCAGTTGATCGGCGTGGCTTTTCTGCAGGGTGCCGGTCTGTTCGTGCTCGGCCTGGCCGGCGGCGATGTGCCGGGTGATGTGCTTCAGGCTGTCGAGGTGGAAGGCCACGGTCTGCTGCTGGCGGCCGATGCGACCTTCACGCCGAGCGAGGATGGCGGCCAGTGGCAATGGACGGTCACCAGCACTGGCGGCTGGGCGGCCGGCGAGCAGCGCCGCATCGATATCCAGTTTGGCGGCGCGGGCGGTGGTAACGAGCTCAACGATTCACAAGGCCAGCCGCTGGTAGACAGCGCCGGCAATCAACTGACTACAGGGGCAACCGCGTGAGCGTACAACATGAATACCAAGGTGGCGGGGACCCGAACGGCATCGTGACCGCCGACGTCAACAGCCACTACCTCAATCTGGATGATCAGGGCGTGTGGATGTGCATCAGCCGCTCCGGGAATGTGTCGCAGTGGGCGCTGATCGGCGGGCCGCTGAGCGACGCTGCCGGCGAGCGTTACGACATCAACGGCCTGCAGTACTTCGATGGCGTGGTGGGGCAGAGCGTGCAATTCGTTTTCGACTTGCCCAACCGCCTGCTCTCCAACGTGGAGATCAGCGGCAACCCGGCCGAGTTCTTCACCTCGGACCCATACTCCCGCGTCGAAATCCGCCCGGTGGCCAACGGCGACCTGATGGTCTGCGTAACCCCGCTCACCGAGTACTGACCCCCATTGCCCTGGAGTAGCCAGCCATGCAGCCGGCCTGCCTCGACCTGCCCGTGACAAAAGGCGCCACGCTGCGCAAACCGCTGCTGCTGATGCAGCCCACCTACACCTACCGGCCGATAACGGTCATCGAGCAGAGCGCGCCGCTGCGGCTCACCGTGCCCGCGCACGGCCTGCCCGGCGACTGGCCGACCTGGATCGAGGGCGTAAGCCAGTGGTCAGCCCTTAACCGCGACAAGGCCCGCGAGCCGTTCCGCATCGCCAGGCCCGTGGATGCGGACACCCTCGAGTACAACGACCTGAACGGCCTGGGCCAGCGCGCCGCCGGCGGCACGCTGGTTTACCAACTACCCGTCGACCTGGCTGGCTGCAGCGCCGAGCTGGTGATCACCCCGGAGCAGGGCGCCGAGCTGGTGTTCAGCACCGCCAACGGCGGCCTGGCCATCGTCGGCCTCGGCCGCCTGCTGCTGGAAATTACCGCGTCGCAAACGGCGGCCATCGACTGGACCGAGGCGCGGTATAGCCTGGACATCACCTTCAGCGACGGCAGCGTGCAGCGCTGGCTGCAGGGCAAGGTGACCCTCAGCGGAGGCTGCTGCCATGGCTGATGCCCAAACCGTGATCGTCGACGCCGTGCCATTCGTGCTGGTGGTCGAGCCGCAGCAGGTGGCGGGCGTGGTGGTGGCCAGTGGCGGACAGGGGCCGGCCGGCCGCCAGGGTGAACCAGGCCCCGCCGGCGGCTCAGCCGTTCAACGCCTCGCCGGCGAGCAGCTGAGCGCCCTGCGCGTGGTGTACGAGTGGGCCGGAGTGGTGCGTTACCTCGACCTGCTGGACGCCTCGCACATCGACCAGGTGGCCGGCGTCACGCTCACCGCGGTGGAGCAGGGCGAACTCGTCAACCTGCAGCTCTCCGGCCCGCTCGATGACGCCACCTGGAACTGGCAGCCAGGCCCGGTATGGCTCGGCGCCGCCGGCACCCTGACCCAGATACCGCCGCTGGATGGCCACCTGCTGTTCATCGGCAACGCCGTTTCACCCACCCGCATCATCATCAACATCGACCAGCCGATCGCGCTGGCAGAGGAGTAACACCATGGCTGCAAAAACTTACCTGCGTCTGGTCGGCGGCAAGCTGCGGCAGATCGTGGCGACTGTGATCTCTGGCGGCGCGGCCAATGCCGGCGACCTGGTGGCGCTGGACGACACCGGCCGGCTGGATTCGAGCGTGCTGCCGGTCGGCATCGGTGCCAACACCAAGCAGATCCCGGCAAGCGAGCCGCTGACCGCCGGCAACTTCGTAAACTTCCACAGCAATGCGGGGGTGCTCAATGTGCGCAAGGCCGATAACAGCAACGGCCGCCGAGCCGATGGCTTCGTGCTGGCTGCCGTGGCCAACGCCGCACCGGCAACGGTCTATCCGCTGGACTCGGCCAACACCGCGCTGACCGGCCTCACCCCAGGCGCTGATTACTACCTTGGTACCGGCGGCGCTGTGGTCAGCACGCCCCTGGATGAAACCCTGCCAGCGAACCAGACGGGCGCCAAGGTCAGCCAGCTGCTCGGTACCGCCATCTCGGCGACCGAGTTGGTAACGAACGACTACGACCCGGTGATTCTGTAATGACGGCCCGCCGCCCCATCGTCCGCGTCGGCGGGCGCTTTCAGCAGCTCCCCGCTGGCGACACGCTCGATGTGCCGGCTGATTGGGATGCCCTCAAGGCGCCGGCCATCGCCAGCGGTGCCCTGGTTATCGATCTCGTCACCTCGGCAGGCTTTCGCGTGGCGCTAAACCAGAACGTCACCGCCCTCAGCTTCGCTAACGTACCGACCGGGCGCGCGGTGGCGTTCATCGTCACCTGGGTACAGGACGCGACCGGTGGCCGCACGGTCGTCTTCCCCGCCAGCGTAAAGGCCGTGGGCGGAGGTGCGCCTGTGCAGCCGGCGCCGGGCGCAAATGCGGTTTCGGTTCAGTCATTCTACACCGACGATGGCGGGGCGACGTTTTCGCAGTCGGCCATGGCCGGCGCCTTACGCGGCATCCAGGTTTTTCGCTCAAACGGCACATGGACAGTTCCGGCCGGGTGTAGTGGCTTCCGTGTCGAGGTTGTTGGCGGCGGCGCGGGAGGGCAGGGTGGTGATGGTGTATCAGGTCAGTATGCCTTCCCTGGTGGCGGTGGCGGCGGTGGCGGCAGAGCAATAAAAACCCTTGTATCCCCGCTACCGGGAACCTCTTACAGCGTTACCGTCGGCAAGGGTGGAGCAGGCGCTCCTGCCGGGAACACGGCGGTTACCGCCGCAGCAGGAGGGACATCTTCATTCGGCTCAGTTTGCTCTGCTACAGGCGGGTCTTCTAACGGTTATGGCGTCGGTGGAGGGGGAGGCATGGGTATTGGCGGCGACTACAACACCTCTCTGGGTTCGGGAGCTAACGGTGCCCCGCGCGGCACCGATACGCTGAGATTTTACGGAGGACGCGGGGGGGCTTCAAACCAGACACCCGCCTATGGCGGATCGGGAGCATCCCAGGCCCCAGGTGCCGGAGGCAATGGTGGCGGGGTCACAGTCCCATCAGAAGGCGGGACGCAGCCGGGTTATGCCGGGGCAGATGGTATCGTCATAGTCGAGTGGTGGTGACATGTGGGCCAGAGTTGAATATGGCATCGTTGTCGAGGTAACCGGTGACGATCCACAAGGTAGGTTTCACCCCTCGCTGTTATGGGTTGACTGCCCTAGCAGTGTCGACATTGGCTGGACGCTCATTGGCGATGAATGGAGAGAGCCGGATTTGCCCTCACCAAACGAGGAAGAAATTCTGCGGCGAAAGTTAAGAGCCAACAATGCCTCTTATACCGCCGCCACCCTTGCATTGACAGCGGACTACCCACAGCTCGAAAAAGACACTTGGCCCACTCAGAACGAACAGGCCGCCGCTTGGGTCGCCGACCCTGAAGGGGCGGTCACGCCCTGGATTGATTTGGCAGCCATCGAGCGCGGTATCGATCGCGAGGAATACCTGCGTAGAACCCTGGTCAAGGCCGAGCAATTCAAGATCCTCAGCGCCTTCTTGACAGGTCGCCGGCAGCGGTACGAGGACAAGATCAAGGCAGGTGGTGATCCTCTGCTTGATTACGCCCTTACCGCAGCCGTGCGGGCTCAGCTGCAGCAGGTCGCCATCGACGGCATGTCCCTGCCGGCCGCCGAGCTTAAGGGGGTTCTATGAAAGTCATATTCTCAACCGGCCCGCACCTTGGCAGCTGGTTCCTGCGCACCGTTCTGTTCAGTGAATGGAGCCATTGCGGGGTGGTCATGGAGGACGGGGAAACGGTGATCGAGGCTTCTTCCAAGTATGGCGTGGTCGAAACCCCCATCGAGAAATTCACCCGGTACGGCCGCTGGGCGATCCTCGACTGCCCGGTACTGGATGCTGCGGCGGCGTATGCCGCTGCCCGGGCGGAGCTCGGCAAAGGCTACGACTGGTTTGGCCTGCTCGGCCTGGCCGTCACCAAGCAGCTGCAGGACGACGATAACTGGTTCTGTAGCGAGCTGGTTCAGCACGTGAAGAACGCCGGCGGCCTGCATGACCTGCGCTACGACCAATGGCGCGTGACGCCTCGCGACCTCTGGAACCTGCCGTATGAGGTTGTGTTCGCCCAGGGTCTGGTCACCTGACGATCCTGCATTCAGTCCTCAAGCCCGCCTCGTGCGGGCTTTTTCATGTCCGGAGAAAACCATGAGCACCAGTCGCGGCATCCGCAACAACAACCCTGGCAACATCGATTTCAACCCGCGCAACAAATGGAACGGCCAGCTCGGCCTGGAAGTAGGTGTACCTCGCCCGCGCTTCGCTCGCTTCGACGAACCGGAGAACGGCATCCGCGCCCTGGGCAAGCTGCTGCTCAACTACCGCGGCAAGGACGGCATGCCGGGCGTTGGTGGCCCTGGTATCGACACGGTGCGTGAAACCATCAACCGCTGGGCGCCTGGGCACGAAAACGACACCGAGGCCTACATCGCGTCCGTGGCAAAAGCGTTGCGCGTGAAGCCGAACGACATCATCGATGTGCGCAAGCCCGACGTGCTCCGCACATTCGTTATCTCGATCATCAAGCACGAGAACGGCGCGCAGCCATACAAGCCTGAAGTCATCGAGGAAGGCATCAGGCGGGCACTGGCATGACCTGGCTGAAGCTGTTCCCCGGCAAAGCCATCGCAGTGCTGGCCACCGTGCTGCTGCTCATGACCCTGGCCGCTGGCAGCGCCTGGCGCTATCAGGAGAAGAGCTACAGTGCCCAGCTGAGCGATCAGGCCCTTGAGCACGAGCGCGTGCTCAGCAAGCGCGACGAGCTGCACGCCGCGACTCTGGCGGAGATCGGCCGGGTCGCCGCCGCGCAGGAGCGCCGCAACCAAAAGCAACGCCTGCTGCTGGAGCAGCAGCTGCAGGCCTCATCCCAAAATGAATACAGGAAGCTGACCGATGCTGAGAAAACTGCTGGCCGCCTGCGTGATCGCCTCGCTACTGCTGAGCTCCGGCTGTCAGTCCTCGTTGCCAACCCCGCCGCCGGTGGTGGCAGTGGCAACGGAGTGCCCACGCCCGCCGGCGCCGGATGTCTGGTGGATGGCGCCGGCCGAGCCGACATTGACCCAGGAGCTGCTCAACGAATTGTCGGCATCGCCAACCGAGGCGACCGGGCGATCATTGCCCTGACGGCGTGCCAGGCGTACGTGCGAAAAGTGTCGATTGGGGGATGAGGGAGGACGGTGAGGGGGGCCTCCGGCCCAGGCGCGTATACTGCAGCCATTCGCCTATGAGGATTTTCGTATGCTGACGGTAGAGATGAAGGGGTGGGGGCTCAGCCTTGATAAGAAGATAGGAATTTCCCAGGGTGCAGCAATTTGGGAGTTCAATCGCAACGCGAATTCATACTGGAATGCCGATCTGCGGCAGCCGTATCGATACGCCCGTATTACACCCGCTGAGCCGAAGCCCGGTCAGAAGGTCGAGGTTATCCTGCTGCAGTCGCCCAGCGCGCCTGAAGATACCTGGGTCAATAAGGGGCAGGGTGTTGTTTCGATTTACGATGGAGATTGAGTGCCCAGAACGGGCGAGAGGGAAGGTTGATGTAATCGTTTGCGAGCTGATCGATAAGGCCCGGCATCCCAGTTACTAACTGGGGTGTCGGGCCTTTTTTTGTGGCCGCTGTTTGGGGCAGATTTTGGGGCAGTCTTTGACTTTGGTGGTGGTTCTGGTGGGCTACAGCCCGCGTAAAACCACACTTAGACCACCTTAAAACCCCATGCAGAACTGCATGGTGATGTTAGCGGTGGAGATCAAAGGTGTTACCTATCAATAAGTTATGAGCGCTTTTGTGAGGCTGGCTGCGATTTCGAGCCGATCCAGCTCGCACCAGTCCGAGGTCGAGTTGAGCCATATGCGCGGAGGTTGAGGGCAGCATTCACTCGGCGTGACTGAGCTGCCGGGCAATAAAGGCGGGGTTTCAAGCCTGATATTTGCGCCTATTGTCGCATAGCTGTGCCGGCAGTTGTATCGCGGCTGCGATAGGCCCCGCCGCAATGCTTGCCTGCACAGTGGCAGACCGTTTCACGGCGCGCCTGCAGCCGGAGCACCGTTCGGCTGAAAGCCGTAAACTTTCCTGAATCCCCGTCACAGAGCCTCTGTCACTAAATACAGACGCGGTATTTCCCACGCATGTCGATGAGGTGACGGTAGTGAGATGCTTTATCTGTGGCGACGACGCCTGGCTGATTTCCAAAACGGGTACCTATGCGGCATGCGATTGCCGCACCTGTGGCTTGTATCGAGTCGAGGGCGGTTGGTCTCAGGGCATCGCTACCCCGGTGCCTGCCGATGACTTTCGCGCCTTCCTGCAACTGCAGCGCGAGGAAAGCCCGGATGACACTCCGGTGATCAGCAGCGAGGCGGCCAAGTCATTGCTCGCGCTGAGTCAGCTGAGTACCTCCCAGGCGATCTGAGCCCCTTTGGTTCTCTACGCCTACGGCGACGCATTGGCAGCCCCGGACCGTGCTCCGGTCAAGTCGAGGAGCCCGGAACTTATGACGCGCCGGGCGTCTATTGTGCTGGGATTCTCTGTTATCGGAAGGGAACATTGAGATGGCCAGTTCACGCCTGCTTATGACAGCCGTTGTTTCAATCGCGATGGCCATCGGGCCATGCCTGGCTGCCGCCGACCCGGGTAATGGCAAAGGCCATGGGCAGGGCAATGGCAAAGGTCAGGCCCAGCACTATCAGGGGCCAGGCAAACAAGGTGGCGGGTTCAACGAAGGAGGGCGCCATGGCGGCCCATCCATCGATCGCGGTGGCATATTGAGCATCCTGCAGGGCAATCGCTCCTACTGGTCGCCTGCACCGACGCTGCCGCCGGGCATCCAGAAGAACCTGGCGCGTGGCAAACCTTTACCGCCGGGCATCGCCAAGAAGCTGGATGGCCGGCTGCTGGGGCAACTGCCGCGCTATGACGGCTACGAATGGATGCAGGCCGGGGTGGATCTGATTCTTGTTGCAGTGGCTACCGGGGTCATCTACGAAGTGCTCAATGGCGCCTTGGACTGACGCAAGCGGCTGGCGAAGCGATTTGGCGACTCAAGCTGCTGGCTTTATCTTGGCAGCGGTGAACTGACAGATTGCCGCTTACCGCTCACCCTTTGGAGCGAACGATACGCCCGGCCTTGATCTCGCCGGCGTATTTGCTGAGTCGGTCTTCATCATTGGTCAGCACGCCGACCATGCGCAGAATGGCCCAGGCATCCGCCTCGTTATTGGTTCCCCTGAGCCGCTCGGCAATCTTTACCAGGTCGACGGAGACCCATCGCAGGTCTTCGGCGACGGCTTTCAGGTCCTGCTTCAATAGCTGGGTTTGGCGCTGGCCCATAGATCCTCGTCGTTCGCGTTGAAATTGGTGATTGCTACCGTTGAAGGTTGACGGCAGCGCTTGCTGTTCCTGTCAGGTGCCAGGACTTCATTGCAAATGGGTATTTTACGCCATTACAGGATGGCGTAAGAAACGAGATGGAGCCGGCTGGCTTGAGGTGGGAGTTGGCAGGCGTTAAGTAAGCTGTTCATGGCCGAGGGCGGCAACTCGTCTGCCGGGTTACCGCCTCTGCCACTTACAGGTCTTTTTTCAGTTCCTTGTCGATATGTTTGTCGGCCTTGTGGCGCTCCTTGCTGTTGTGGTCGATGCCTTTGTCGATCTCCTCGGCGCTGTGATGCTCACCCTTGTCCACTTCGTGGGCATCGTGCTTGGCATCCTTCTCCATACCCCGAGCCTCCTCGCGAACGCTTTTTTCGGCCGGGCTTTCTGCCATGGCCGCCGGAATGACCGTGGCAGATACGAACAGGGCGGCAGCCAGAGTGATAAGTGCTTTTGGCATAGTGATTCTCCATGTCGCTATGGGCAGCCCAGGCGGGCTGTGCACCTTGAACTCTAGCCGCTGAGATACCAGGTGGCGTGCAATTGGTCGGCCTGGGCACACCTGATTAGGCGGGCAACCTGTTCTGCTTGTCAGGCGATTGCCTTCCAGGCCAACACCTGGCTAGCATAAGGCGATATCAAATGGCCATTTAAGTGACGACTCCCCGCCTTGCGGGGTGCATCGTTCCAACATCGAGTCCCGCCTACCCATTTCTCACCTGCGCGAACCCAATGGTCACAACCGTCATCCTTGGCATGCTCTGTCTGTACCTGCTGTGTTTCAGCGTGATGTTCGTGCTGATCAGCACCCGGCTCTCCGACAAGAAAATGGGCATGGATGTGTTCGCCCTCGGCAATCTGCTACTGGGCCTTGCTTACATCCTCCAGCTGGTCGGCGGTGCGCCCGGCTGGAGTGCGTTAAGCGTGATCAACCACACTCTGACGCTCTGTGCGCCTGTCACCTACGTACTTGGTGCCATGCGCTTTTTCGAGCGGCCTACAGCTGTGTTGCGCCCGCTACTCATCCTGGCTGGCACCTACAGCATTGCCCAGGCAGTGGTACAGCTCTGGCTCGGCAATGAGGCACGGCACGCCTTGTTGGCCGGCGTCTGTGCGCTGCTCTTCCTGCTCATGACGCTGGCGGCGCTGTACGGCAGCCGCACTTTCGCCAGGGATCTACGGGTTGAATGCGGGTGATTGCCGCATTGATCGCCGGCATCGGCGCGCTGAACGCCGCCAAGTTCGTGATGATTGTCAGCGGTGGTATGGCGGCGCTGGACATGAGTAGTGGCTTCCAGAAGCTCTTCTACTTGTACATGTCTTTCCTGGCGACCGTGTTGCCGCCCTGTGCGGTGTGGCTGGTGCTGCGCCGCCTGACCGACGAGCTGCGCAGCCTGGCCGCCCACGACCCACTCACGCGACTGCTCAACCGCCGTGGGCTGATGGACGCCCTGGGCGCTCATTTTCGCTTTCGTACTGCGCAGCCTGCCTTTTTGGTGATCGCCGACATCGACCATTTCAAACGCATCAACGATATCCATGGTCATCAGGCCGGCGATTTGGTGCTGTGCCACGTCGCCGATGTAATCACGGCCACCGCCCGCCAGGGTGATCTGATCTGCCGGTTGGGCGGGGAAGAGTTCCTGGTCATCGCCCTCGGCTCGGACAGCGCTGGTGTGCTGCACCTGGCAGAGCGCATGCGCGCGGCCATCGAAAAAATCGAAGTGCCTGATTTGAGCCGCGGCCAGGCCATTCGCTGCACGGCGACTATCGGCGTTTCAGAGCAATTCGAAAGCGTACAGGCGTTCGACAAATGCCTGCAGCAGGCGGATGCGGCGCTTTATCGGGGGAAGAATGCAGGGCGAAATCGGGTTGAGTGCGGATGGGAGTTTAAGGTTTAGTCACGGTCCAGCGTGGTCTGCCCTAAGTCGCTCCAGGTGGCTGCTGTCTGCCTTGCGCCTTTATCGATAAAGAAATCTGCCCCTTTTTACCGACTGGAAGTAAGAGGGCTGCGCGGCGATCTTGGCGCAGCGCTCATCGGCCAGAAGGAGCACCTCGACCGACGCCCTAGATGTCGCTGAGCTGTCTCGACACTTCACTTCGGTACTCTGGCGAAGGCGATTCGAGGTCAGGCTGAGTATGACAATAGCTTTCGCCAAAGAGGTGGAGCATGGCCCAATGCCAAGCCTCGTCATGAAAGATGAGGCCCCGGTGCGGCTCATCCGCTGACTCATATGGATATCGGATCTTAGCGGCAATTTGCGCTTGCGCTGGAGCCACTGCACCGTACTTGACGAGACACCAGGCGAACAAGTGCCGCTCGTTACCAAGGTACGCGGCGTATTCTTCTTCCGACCACAGCTCAGACGCTCTCACGATGACACCTAACGTTTGGTTAAGGGGCGTAGGGCGCACTCAGGAGCCTAAGCGAACAGTGCGCCGTCCGAGGGTGACTGCAGAGGCCTGCCGCCAGCCTGGCACGGCGTACTGCCTTCGGCGAGTACGCCCAACAGGCGCGCAAACGGTAACAAAGCTCTCCAAGAGCGCAATGCTGTTCACCTGGACTGTAAAAAGATGAGCGATCGTTCGTATTGGCCTGGAAAAATCAAGAAAAACGCCCGTTTCCATTTTCTCAAGAGCGACGTTTTTTCTTCAGTGAACAGCATTAAGAAAGCCTGGCTTTTCACTTGCAGCAAGAGCCATTGGCTTGCCGCCCATTCAGCCGCTGAGGCTGGATCCTTCCTGCACGCTCGCGGCGCAGTGCATTCAGGTAGTTTAAACAGACGAAAACAAGCCGGCACTCGCGTGCCGGCTTGTTTGTTTCAGCTCTGTTACTTGGCCTGCAGAAAGTTCAACAGGTCCTGGTTCAGCTGGTCCTTGTTGGTGTCGGCCAGGCCGTGGGGGGCGCCTTTGTAGACGATCAGCTTGGCGCCCTTGATCAACGCTGCCGAGGCTTTGCCCGAGGTCTCGATGGGCACGATCTGGTCGTCGTCACCGTGGATCACCAGGGTCGGGATGTCGAACTTGGCGAGGTCCTGGCGGAAGTCGGTAGCGGAGAAGGCGGCGATGGAGTCGTAGGTGTTTTTCGCGCCGGCGGTCATGCCCTGCCTCCAGAAGGACTGGATGCGACCCTGGGACGGTTTGGCACCGGGGCGGTTGTAGCCGAAGAACGGGCCGGAGGCGATATCCAGGTACAGCTGCGAGCGGTCTTCCTTGGAAGCCTTGCGCAGGCCATCGAATACCGAAAGCGGCAGGCCGTTCGGGTTGCTGTCGGACTTGAGCATGATCGGCGGTACGGCGCTGATCAGCGCAGCCTTTTTCACCAGCCCGGTGCCATGCCGGCCGATGTAGCGGGCCACTTCGCCCCCGCCGGTGGAAAAGCCCACCAGGGTCACGTCCTTGACGTGCAGCGCGGCGATCACGGCGGCCAGGTCGTCGGCGTAGTGATCCATGTCGTTGCCGTCCCAGGGCTGGCTGGAGCGGCCGTGGCCGCGTCGGTCGTGGGCGATCACGCGGTAGCCTTTTTCGGCGAGAAACTCCATTTGCGATTCCCAGCTGTCCGAGTTCAGCGGCCAGCCGTGGCTGAACATCACCACCTGGCCATTTTTCGGCCCCCAGTCCTTGTAGTACAGCTCGACGCCGTCCTGGGTGGTGACGGTGCTGGCGGTGTGCGGGATCTCGGCCAGGGAATCGGCGGCCATGGAGATGACGGGCAGGGCGGCAGTGGCGAGGGCTGCCAGGGCGTTACGGATGGATTTGTTCATGACCTGTTCCTCTAGCGTTTGAGTTGGATGGTTCGCTGTGTTGACGAGGAACAGTATCTAGGGCTTGATGATACGAAATATCACTAATCGTCCATAATTCTTAACGGATCGTATTTTTATGGTTGATCGCCTCGAGGGTTTGCTGGGCCATTTCTCGGTCAGCGCCCGCACGTTCCAGGCCGGCCCGCTGTGCGGCATCAACACTCTGGATGGCAGCCTGCCGTATGGCCAGCTGCATCTGTTGCGCCAGGGCGAGGCTGAAGTGTGGCATGGCAGCACGCGTGCACATCGGCTGGCTGGGCCGACCTTGCTGTTCTATCCGCGGCCCCTCGCGCACCGTTTCGTGACCGATCAGGCGCAGGGCGCCGAGTTCGTCTGCGCGCACATCGTCTTCGAGGGCCATGCGGCTAACCCGCTCGCCAGTGCGCTGCCCAGCTGCCTGTGCCTGCCGCTTGCCACCTTGCCCGATTGCGTGCCGATACTGACGCTGCTGTTCGCCGAAGCACAGGCGACCAACTGCGGGCGGCAGGCAATGCTGGATCGCCTGTTCGAGGTGTTGCTCATCCAGCTGTTGCGCCACCTGATGGAACTCGGCAGCACCCAGGCCGGGCTGATCACGGGCTTGGCACATCCGCAATTGCGCCACGCCCTTGCGGCGATCCACCAGACACCCGCGCAGCCCTGGTCGGTGGAGTCCCTGGCCAGCCTGGCGGGCATGTCGCGCAGTGTCTTCGCCAACCAGTTTCGTGAGGTGGTGGGGGAAACGCCGGCCGGTTATCTGCAGCGCTGGCGTATCGGGTTGGTGCAGAAGTGGCTGAAGAATGGCCAGCCGCTGCGGCTGATCGCCGAGGAAGCGGGCTACAGCAGCGAACCCGCGTTGTCACGTGCGTTCAAGTCCCAGTGCGGCTTGTCGCCAAAGGCCTGGCTTGCTCAGGAGCAGCAGCACTCGCTCGACGCGCGACGCTAGCCCCGGTCAGCGTTTGTTCAACCGCTGCGCCAGCCTGTCGCCACCGAACTGGATGAAGCTGACCATCACCACCAAGACGACGATCACCGTCAGCATCACCTGGGTATCAAAGCGCTGATAGCCGTAGCGGTAGGCCAGATCGCCCAGGCCGCCTGCACCGATGGCGCCGGCCATGGCCGAGGAGTTGATCATGGTGACCAGGGTTATGGTGAAGCCGCCAACGATGCCCGGCAGGGCCTCGGGCAGCAGCACGTGCCAGACGATATGTCGGCGGCGACAGCCCATGGCCTGGGCGGCTTCGATCAGGCCGTGGTCGACTTCGCGCAGGCTGACTTCGGCGATACGGGCGAAGAACGGCGTGGCGGCGATGGTCAGGGGCACCACGGCGGCCCAGACGCCGTAGGTGGTGCCGACGATCAAGCGGGTGAAGGGGATCAGCGCGACCATCAGGATCAGGAAGGGGACGGAGCGGAACAGGTTGACGATGGCGCCGAGCACCCGATTCAGCCGCGGCGCCTCGAAGATGCCACCCCGGCTGCTGGTGACCAGAAATACCGCGAGCGGAATGCCGGCCAACAGCGCGAGCAGGGACGACACGCCAACCATCAGCAGGGTGTCGAGCAGGCCTTGCCAGAGGCGTTCAAACAGCAGCGACATAACCCAGTACCTCCACATGGTCGGCCAGCGCGCGGGCGTTTTCGATCAGCACTGCATGGCCTAGGGTTGATGGTCCGACGGACAGGATCAGGTGGCCCACGGCGTGGCCCTGAATCTGCTCCAGGCTGGCGTCGAGCAAGGTGGCGCGACCTCCCAGCGCCGCGCCAAGCGCCGGCAGATCGGGTTCCAGGCCCGTACCGGCGAAGTGCAGGCGCAGCACCAGGTCATCCGCGCTGCTGCCGCGCTCTAGCTGCAAGCGCTGTTGCAGGCTCGCCGGCAGGGCATGCTGCAGCGGTGCGAGCAGGGTGCGGGTGACGTCGTGGCGCGGCGCGCCGAAGACCTGCCACACCGGCCCTTGCTCGACCACTGCACCACGCTCCAGCACCACCACGCGGTCGCAGATCTCGCGGATCACTGCCATCTCGTGGGTGATCAGCACCACGGTCAGGCCCAGGCGCCGGTTGATCTCGCGCAGCAGGCCGAGAATGGCCTGGGTGGTTTCCGGGTCGAGGGCGCTGGTGGCTTCGTCGCAGAGCAGAATCTGCGGGTCATGCACCAGGGCGCGGGCGATGCCCACGCGCTGTTTCTGCCCGCCGGACAGCTGCGCCGGGTAGGCGCAGTGCTTGTCCTCGAGGCCGACCAGTTCGAGCAGCTCGCGCACCTTGCGCTGGCGCGCATCACGCGGCACGCCAGCGACCTTGAGCGGTAGCTCGACGTTTTGCCATACGGTCTTGGCGGACATCAGGTTGAAGTGCTGGAAGATCATGCCGATGCGCCGGCGCAGCGCCACCAGGGCGTCATCGTCATAGCCGGCGATGTCGCTGCCGTCGATCAGCACGCGGCCGCTGCTGGGCCGTTCCAGGCGGTTGATCGTGCGCAGCAGCGAGGATTTGCCCGCGCCGCTGCGGCCGATGATGCCGAACACTTCGCCGCGTTCGATCGCCAGCTCGATATCGCGCAGCGCCTGAACCGGGCCCTGGGCGCCCTCGTAGGTCTTGCCCAGGCGCTCGAAGCGCAGGTGCGCCTGGGTGACGCGGCTGGCTGCGGCGGCTTGCTGCAGAAAGGGATCGAAACCGCTCATGTCAGCTCTCCCAGCCGGCCTGGTAGAGGTTGCCGTGGGCCTTGTCGAGGGCGGCGCGCACCGCCGGGGAGTGCTGGTAGATATCGATGAACTTGAGCAGGCGCGGATCCTCTGCTTTCGCCGGCTGGGTGACGAACTGGATGATGTACTCGGGGTGATCCACGCCGTCGAACAGCAGGGCCGAGGCGGGATCGAAGGTCTTGGCCAGGCGGATGTAGGCCGGGTAGCCCTGTACCAGATCGACCTCGTCATAGGCGCGCACCAGTTGCACGGCCTCCAGCTCGATGATGCGGATGTTCTTCGGGTTGGCGGTGATGTCCTGCTGGGTCGCCTTGTAGCCGACGCCCGGTTTGAGCTCGATCAGCCCGGCTTTTTGCAGCAGTTGCAGGCCGCGCCCGCCGTTGACCGGGTCGTTGGCGATGGCCACCTTGGCGCCGTCCGGCAGGCTGGCGAAATCCTTGTGTGTTTTGGAGTAGAGGCCGACGTTGTTGATCACCCCGCGCGCCACCGGCACCAGGTCGTAGCCGCCTTCGGCCTTGGCGTTTTCCAGGAAGGGGATGTGCTGGAAGTAGTTCACGTCGATATCGCCATTGGCCAGGCTGACGTTGGGAGCGATCCAGTCGGTGAACTCGACCAGTTCCACGTCCAGCCCCTGCTTCCTGGCTTCGGCCACGGCCACTTCCAGGGGCGGCGCGAAGGCAGCGGTAGTGCCGAGTTTGAGGGGGGATTCGGCATGGGCCAGCGAGCTGGCCAGCAGGGCGCCGAGGATCAGGGTTTTCAACGGTTTAATCATGATTAGCGTCCTTGTTGTGCTCAGAGCAGGCTCAGGGCGTTTGCGCTGAGGCCTCGCAGGTTGTGATAGCCGGTGGTGTCGTGTTGCAGGCATGCGGGGTCGCGCCAGGCTGCGCCAGGGTGGTTGGCGGGCAGCCGTGGGCCGTTGCCAAACAGCTTGTGGCGCAGGGCGCCGCCTGAGTAGGCGGTCTTGTAGCGCCCGCGTTGTTGCAGCTCGGGAATCACCAGCTCGATGAAATCGGCGTAGCTTTCCGGGGTGACGATGCGGGTGAGGTTGAAGCCGTCCAGTCCGGTGGCATCGATCCAGGCGATCAGCTGGTCGGCCACCTGGGCGGGCGAGCCGATCACCAGCGGATAACGGCCGCCAAGTGCGTGTTGTTCCAGCAGGCGGCGCTTGGTCCAGCCGCTGAAGGTTTTCACCACCGATTCGATGGCGTTGGTCTTGCGCGCCAGGATCGGTTCGTCGAGGCCAAAGGCCGCCAGGTCGATCCCGGTGGAGCTGGAGAAGTGCGCGATGCCGGCTTCCGGGCTGGCGTAGCACAGGTACTCGGCGTGTTTGCCGCGCGCTTCGGCTTCGGTGCGCGCGACGATCACGCCAATGCCCATGAACACCTTGATCGCATCTGGCCCGCGCCCGGCCGCCACGGCGCTGGCCCGCACCTGTTCGACCTGGGCGCGCACCGCCTCGAAGCCATTGCCGCCAATGAACACGCATTCGGCGTGCTGGCCGGCGAAGCGCGAGCCGCGTGCTGACGAGCCAGCCTGGAACAGCAGCGGCGTACGCTGCGGCGACGGCTGGCTGAGGTGGTAACCGTCTACCTGGTAGAACTCACCATGGTGGCGCACCTTGTGCACCTTGCTGGGCTGGGCGTAGATGCGCCGCTCGCGGTCGGCGAGCACGGCGTCGTCCTGCCAGCTGCCCTCCAGCAGCTTGTAGAGCACTTCCAGGTATTCGTCGGCCTGGTCGTAGCGGCGGTCGTGTTCGACCTGCTGGCTCAGCCCCATGGCCTTGGCCGCACTGTCCAGATAGCCGGTGACGATGTTCCAGCCGATGCGACCGTCGGTCAGGTGATCGAGGGTGGAGAGCCTGCGGGCGAAGGTGTAGGGCGCCTCGTAGCTGAGGTTGGCGGTCACCCCGAAACCCAGGTGCTGGGTGACGCCGGCCATGGCCGAGACCAGCAGCAGCGGGTCATTGACCGGCAGCTGGATGGCTTCCTGCAGGGGCAGGTCGATTCCGCTGCCGTACACGTCATAAACGCCAAGGATGTCGGCGATGAACAGCCCGTCGAACAGCCCGCGCTCGAGCAGCTGGGCCAGGTCGGTCCAGTAGCTCAGGCTGTTGAATTCGGTCGACTGGTCGCGCGGGTGCGTCCACAAACCATGATGGATATGCCCGACGCAGTTCATGTTGAAGGCGTTGAGAAGAATCTGCTTGCTCATCAGATGGTCCCCCGGCGTGGCGGCAGGCGGTCGTTGAGGTAGAAGTCGCCGACGGCGTGGTATTTCCAGCGCACCGGGTCGTGCAGGGTGTGGGTGCGGGCGTTGCGCCAGTGGCGGTCGAGGCCGTGTTCGGCGAGGGTGGCGCGGCTTCCGGCCAGCTCCAGCAGCTTGCTGCCGAGCAGCAGCGAGGTTTCCGTGCTGATGGCCCTGGCTTCGGCCACCGCAACCGAGGCCGCAGCCACGCTGTCGGCATCCGGGGCGGCCTGGGCAAGGTCGACGAATTCACCAGCCCGCTCCAGCAGCGCCTCGCTGGCCGCCAGGCGCACGCGTAGCTTGCCGATTTCCTGCTGGGTCAGCGGGTCGTCACTGGCCTTGTCGATGCCAGCGTCGATCCACGGCCGCGACTTGTGCCGCACGAAGTGCAGCAGGTCTTCGTAGGCGCCGCGGGCGATGCCGGTGTCGATGGCGGCGTGCAGCAATTGAGCGAAGGGGCCGACGGTGGTCGGGCGCTCGAAGGCGCTCTGGAACGGCACCACGTCATCTGCAGCCACTGCAACGCCGTCGAACACCACGCTGCCGCTGCCGGTGGTGCGCTGGCCGAAGCCGCTCCAGTCATCGATCACCTGCACGCCGCCTGCCTGGCGCGGCACGAAGGCCAGAAAGCCGACACCGTTTTCGTCGATCGCCAGGGTCGGAATGCGCTGGGCGAACAGCGCCCCGGTGCAGTAGAACTTGCGCCCATCGATGCGATAACCGTCGGCCGTGCGGGTCAGGCGGGTGTTGCGATCCAGCGCCGTCCTGGTGCCCAGCTCGGCCAGGGCATTGCCAAAGCGCTGGCCGGCCAGCACCTCGGCATACAGGCGGCGCTGCTGCGCATCGCTGCCGTTCACGCGCAGCACCTCCAGGGCGTAGAAATGGTTTTGCGGGATTTGCCCCAGCGAGCCGTCCGCCTGGGCGATGCGGGCGATGACCCTGGCCAGGGTGACGCTGGAAACACCGGCGCCGCCATGCTCGCTGGGCACGCTGATGCCGCCGAGGCCGGACTGGCTGAACTGTTCCAGCTCGCCATAGGGCAACTGGCGTTCGGCATCGCGCTCGGCGGCGCCGGTTACGAAATGCCCGGCCAGGCGGTCGGCGGTGGCCAGTGCCTCGGCGTCGTCGCGGATCTTTACCGCTGCGGTTTTGAGAAGTGCGTTCATGGCTCAGATCCAGGAATGGCGGTTCGGGCGGTTGCCGTTGAGGTGCCAGGCGCCGATGGCGTGGTACTTCCAGCGCACCGGGTCGTGCAGGGTGTGGGTGCGCGCATTGCGCCAATGACGGTCGAGGCCGAACTCGGCCAGGGTGGCGCGGCTGCCGGCCAGCTCCAGCAGCTTTTCGCTGGCTTGCAGACTGATCTCGGTGGTCAGCGCCTTGGCTTCGGCCACGGCGATGGAGGCGCGGGCGGCGGCATCGGCGTCGATGGGCGCCGCAACCGTTTCATCGAGCACGCGCGCGGCTTTGTGCAGCAGCGCTTCGGCGGCGTGCAGCTCGATCTGCAGGCGACCGACATCGGTGATCACGTACGGATCGTCACCGGCGCGCTCGACCTTGGCATCGATCCACGGCCGCGCTTTGTCGCGCACGAAGGCGATGGCATCGCGGAGGGCTCCGTCGGCGATGCCCAGATCGATGGCGGACTGGATCAGCTGGGAAAAGGCGCCCTGGATGCTCGGCTTGTCGGTCAGCGGCCAAAGCGGCACGAGGTTGCCTTCGTCGACTTGCACCTCATCGAGCAGCACGGTGCCGCTGGCGGTGGTGCGCTGGCCGAAGCCGGACCAGTCGTTGACGATGCGCAGGCCCGGGCGGCCGCGCTGGACAAAGGCCAGCCACGGGCGGCCCTGATCGTCCAGCGCCTTGGCAGTGACCCAGTGGGCGAACAGGGCGCCGGTGGAATAGAACTTCTCGCCGCTGAGCAGCCAGCGGCCGCCCCGTTGGATCAGCCGCGCCTGGATATCCAGAGTGTGCTTGCTGCCGCGCTCCGGGCCGCCGTTACCGATGCGCCAGCCGGCCAGCACGCTGGCGAACAGGCGTTGCTGTTGCGCCGGGCTGGCGGCGGCGTGCAGCAGGCCGATCAGGCCGAAGTGGTTCTGCGGGATCTGCCCCAATGCCGGGTCCACGGCGCTGATGATGCGAAACACCTCGGCGATGGTCAGGTATGACAGCTGCGGGCCGCCGAATGCGCGCGGCACGGCGATGCTGCCCAGGCCGCTGGCGGTGAAACGCTCCACCAGCTCCCACGGCAGGCGCCGCTCGCGGTCACGCTGGATAACGCCGGCCTCGGCGGCGCGGGCCAGGGCATGGGCGGCCTCCAGCGCATCGGCATCGCTGGCCAGAATGGCGGCGGGGTGTAGCGGCGGCGCGACGTCCTGAGCGCAGGCGCTGTCCTCGAGGGTAATCGGACTGGTCATGTGAACCTCATCGTGTGGCTGTACCGCAGCGCCGCGGGGTGGGCGCGCTGCGGCGGGCAATCGAGGCTCCGGTGGTCCGGTGGCGAATGGTGTTTGTTTTACGGGGCGCGATCAGCTGTACAGCGAGGCTTGCGGGCCCTGGCCGCTGAGCAGCCAGTGACCGAGGTCGCGCACCTTGTAGTCGACGGGGTCGTGCAGGCTGTGCACCCGCACGTTGCGCCAGAAACGGTCGAAGCCGTAGCGCGAGCTGGTGGCGCGGGCGCCCATGTTTTCGAAGATCTGGCTGGTGATATCCAGGGCGGCGCGTACCGCCACCACCTTGGCTTCGCTGATTGCCAGGGCGACCTCGGCGCGTTCGGCGGCGGTCAGCGCCGACTTCTCCCAGGCACCCTGCAGGCGCACGGCCGCATGTTCGGCCAATGGCACGGCGGCGCGATAACGCAGCCAGAGATCGCCATAACGCTGCTGGATGAACGGGTCGTCGCTGGCTCTGGCCACACCGGAAGCCGGCCAGGCGCGGCTTTGCTCGCGGGTGTAGCGCAGCGCCGCATCGAGCGCGCCCTGGGCGTTGCCCAGGTACAACTGGGTGAGGATCAGCTGCGACAGGCAGGCGCGCAGGGTGGTGCGCGGGCTGGGGCCGACCGGGCCAAGCAGCTCGCTGCTGTCGACGAACACCTGCTCGAACTGCACGGTACCGCTGTCGGTCTGGCGCTGGCCGAAGCCGTCCCAGTCACTGTTCACGCTCAAGCCGTCGCGCCCGCCCGGCAGCACGATGAACACCCGGTCGTCTGGGCGATTGCCGCGTGGTGCGCTGATCACCAGCGCATCGGCGCCCAATGCACCGGAGCAGAAGGATTTGCTGCCGTTGAGTTCGAAGTGCTCCTCGCGCGGGCTCAGCGCCAGGCCGGTGTCGCGGCCATTGGTGGCGTTACCCCAGAACCAGTTTTCCTGCACGGTACGGGTCAGCCAGTAGCGCTGCTGCTCGGGGCTGCCGAACAGCTGGATGGTCGCCACCTGCAGATGCTGGAAGGCGAACAGGTGGGCCAGCGAACTGTCGGCCGCGGCCAGGTGGCGCACGATGCGGTAGATCTCCGGCCAGGCTGCGCCTTGGCCACCAAATTGCTGCGGCACGGCGAGGGTCAGCAGGCCGCTGCCGCGCAGCAATTGGCGCTCGGCCGGTGCGCTGCCGCCGGCCTTGTCGCGCTCCACGGCGCTGGCTGCCAACTGCCGGGCCAGGCGCTCGACCGTGGCGCTGCGGCTGCCGAAATCGGCCGGGAACAGATGCGCGGCGAACAGTGGTTGTTCCGGGTGGGCCAAATGGAGGCGGGCTTCGCTGCTCATTTCGCGGGGCTCCAGAGAGTGACCTTGCTGGCATCGACGGCCTTGGGCAGCAGGCCCGCGGCAAAGAAGGCATCGGCGATTTTCTGTTGTTCGGCCAGGCTGCCCGGTTGCACCAGGCGAACCTGGTAGCTGCGTTTGGCATTGGCTTGCTCGACCACCGCGGGGTCGAGATTGCCCCACAGCGGGCCGAGGATTTCGGCCGCCTGGCGCGGGTTGGCGCGCAGCCAGTCACCGGCTTTCACCAGTTCGCTGAACACGCTCTGCAACACCTGCGGATGCGCCTTGGCGAAGGCGGCGCTGCTCAGGTAATAGCGCTGGTAGTCGGCCAGACCTTCGCCGTCGGCGAGGATACGGGTGGGCAATTGTTGCTGAGCACCGCTGATAAAGGGCTCCCAGGTCACCCAGGCATCGACCTTGCGGTTCTCGAAGGCCGCGCGGCCGTCAGCGGGCGTCAGGTAGGCCGGCTCGATGTCGCTGAACTTGAGGCCTGCCTTGGCCAATGCGGCAATCAGCAGGTAGTGAACGCCGGCAGCCTTGGTGACGGCGACTTTCTTGCCTTTGAGGTCGGCCAGGGTTTTGATCGGCGAATCCTCGCGCACCACGATGGCCTGGGCATGGGGCGAGGGCGCTTCCTGGGCGAAGTAGGCGAGGTCGGCACCGGCGGCCTGGGCGAACACCGGTACGGTATCGGCGACGTCGGCCGAGAGGTCGATATTGCCGACGTTGAGGGCTTCGAGCAGCGGTTGGCCGCTGGGAAATTCGTGCCAGCTGACGGTGATGTCCTGGGCGGCCAGGGTCTTTTCCAGGCTGCCCTGTTGTTTGAGCAGGCTGATCAGCGTCGACGACTTCTGATAACCGATACGCAGCTGTTCAGCTGCCTGAGACAGCGGCGCGGTGGCCAGACCGAGACTCAGGAATAAAGCGAGGAACGGGCGGTGCAGAGAGCGCGGCAATGACATGGCTGGGCCTCGACAAAAACGCGTGACGGCCATGCAGGGACGGTCACACGTACTTCATGAATGAGCTTGAGAAGTCCGGTGGTCCGGTAGAGAGAAGCTAATCGATATAAAAAACGGTTGGTAAATAATTTTTTGTACTTAGCTTAGGTCGACAGTCCTCATTGCATGCATATGCAAAATAGTTACTACAAAGTGAAAAATAATTCTTTTTAGGGATTATCGTTGCTCTCGTAGATTAGCCACCAGCCGACAGCGGACCACCGCATCGGGCCCGAATCAGGGGCTCACTGCCAACGTCTTCATGTCGGCGACCGTCGAGCCCCTGTGCCGTGCCCGTTCATAACAGAACCCCTGCACTGGAGCATCGAACATGAACAAATCCACCCTGGCGCTGGCCGTATCCCTCGCCGCCCTGGCCAGCGAAGCGAGCGCCGCCGGCTTCATCGAAGACAGCAAGGCCAGCATCGGCCTGCGCAATTTCTACTACGACCTGAACACCAAGAACACCGCCAACAACAATGGCGAGGCGCAGGAGTGGGGGCAGGGTTTCATTTTCAACTACGCCTCCGGGTTCACCCAGGGCACCGTCGGCTTCGGCGTCGATGCCATCGGCCTGCTCGGCGTGAAGCTCGATTCCGGCGGCAGGGCGGGCAAGGCCGGCCGTGATCGCACCCCAGGCCAGCTGTTCCCACTCGATAGCGACGGCAGCGCGGTGGACGACTACAGCAAGGCCGGCGTGACCGCCAAGCTGCGTGTGTCGAAGACCGAAGCGCGTATCGGCACCCTGCAGCCCAAGCTGCCGGTGGTGACCTTCAACGATGGCCGTCTGCTGCCACAGACCTTCCAGGGTGGGCAGATCACCTCCAGCGAAATCGATGGCCTGACGCTCACAGCCGGCCAGTTGGAAAGCACCAAGACCCGCAGCTCAACCGACGACATCGCCCTGCGTATCGCTGGCGCCTCGGGCGAGGCGGACACCAACACGTTCTACTTCGCCGGCGGCGACTGGAAGGCCACCAAGGACCTGACGCTGCAGTACTACTACGGCAATCTGGAAGACTTCTACAAACAGCACTTCCTTGGGCTGGTGCACAACTGGGCCATCGGGTCAGGCTCGCTGAAGAGCGACCTGCGTTACTTCGACAGCAATTCCGACGGCAAGAATGGCAGCGCGGCGGGCCGCGCCCAGGGTTACACCAGCACCGGCTACTACGGCAACGGCGTGACCACTGGCGAGGTCGACAACCAGACCTGGAGCGCGTTGTTCACCTACACCCTGGGTGGCCATTCCGCCGGCCTGGGTTACCAGCAGGTCGAAGGCGACAGCGCCTTTCCGTTCCTCAACCAGGGAGGCGGCTCCTCCTCCTACCTGATCACCGACCGGCAGATCGGCAAGTTCGCCAGCGCCGGCGAGCGCACCTGGGTTGCCGAATACGCCTACGACTTCGCCAAGCTCGGCGTGCCGGGCCTGAAGGCCAGCGTCGCCTACCTCAAGGGTGACAACGTCGACTCCTCCAGTGGTGACCTCGAGGAGTGGGAGCGTGACCTGCGCCTGGATTACACGCTGCTCGACGGGCCGCTCAAGGGCCTGGGCGTGTCCTGGCGCAATGCCACCCAGCGCGGCAACGTGGCCACCGATGCCGATGAGAATCGCCTGATCCTGAGCTACACCCTGACGCTTCTCTAACCGCCCGCAATTGCGATGAGCTGGTGGACGGTCCGCCCGCGTCGTTCATAAGGAACAAGAACATGAAAAAAACCGCTTTGCGCGTCGGGCTCGCCGCCCTGTTTGCCGCCTGGTTGCCGGTTGCTGTGCAGGCTGCGCCGCTCAAGGAAGTGCGCCTGGACTACGCCTTCTATTCGCCGGAAAGCCTGGTGATCAAGCACAACGGCTGGCTGGAAAAAGACTTCGCGCCATCGGGTACCGAGGTGCGCTGGGTGCTGTCCCGGGGCAGCAACAACTCGCTGGAGTTTCTCAACAGCGGCGCGTCGAATTTTGCGCTCACCTCCAGCATCTCGGCCTTTGTCAGTCGTGCCAACGGCCAGCCGGTCAAGGCCGTCTACAGCTACCTCTGGTACGTGCCCAGCGCCATCCTGGTGCAGGCCGATTCGCCCTACCGGACATTGCATGACCTGCGCGGCAAGCAGATCGCCGCCACCAAGGGCACCGACCCATACTTCTTCCTGCTGCGCGCCCTGGCGGCTGAAAAGCTCGAGCCAGGCGACGTGAAGATCGTCCACCTGCAGCACCCCGAGGGGCGCACCGCGCTGGAACAGGGCCGGGTGGATGGCTGGGCGGGGCTCGACCCGCACATGGCTGGCGCGCAACTGGCCGGCGCACGCTTCATCTACGAAAACCCTGCGTTCGGTCTCGGCGCCTTTCTCAATACCCAGGAGCGCTTTCTCAGCGAACAGCCGCAAGCCGTGGCCACGGTGGTCACGGCCTACGAGCGTGCGCGGCGCTGGATAGTCGCCAACCCGCAAGAGGCGGCGCAACTGATCGCCGGGGAAACCCAGCTTCCGGTCGAGGTGATTCGCCTGCAACTGGGCCGCTACGATTTCAGCAAGCCGCTGCCAGGCCAGCGTCATCTGGAGGCGATCAAACCGGTCATCCCGCTGCTGGTTGCCGATGGTGTGCTGCGCCGCAATGCCGATAGCGAGGCGGCACTGGCCAGCCTGATCGACGCCCGGATCGCCAAGCAAGTCGTCGAGGCCAGCGATGAACCGCGCTGAGAGTCTGCCTCAGACCCAGCCGGGCGTCGTATGGCGCAGCCGGCTCCCTGGCTCGTCGAGCCTGCGCGGCTGGTTGCTGCCACTGACGCTGCTGGCGGTGCTCGAGTCGGTGGTGCGCATCGGCTGGATACCCGCATACCTGATGCCCGCGCCCAGCGAGCTGGCGATCACCCTCTGGGAACTGGCTGACGGCCCGCTGTGGACGCATATCCTGGCCAGCACCTTGCGCGTTTTGGCGGGTTTCGCCATTGGCGCTTCGCTGGCCCTGATACTCGGTTCGCTGGTCGGGCTGAGCCGCCGTCTGGAGGCTTATCTCGATCCGACCTTCCAGGCGCTGCGGGCGGTTCCGGGGTTGGCCTGGGTACCGCTCTTGCTGATCTGGCTGGGCATCGACGAGTCATCGAAAGTCACCCTGATCGCCATTGGCTCGTTCTTTCCGGTGTACCTCAACCTGGTGGCCGGTGTCCGTAACGTCGACCGCAAACTGGTCGAAGTGGGCGAGCTGTGCAAGCTTTCGCGCCTGGCGACCATCCGCCGGATCTTCGTGCCGGCCGCGCAGCCGTACCTGTTCACCGGCTTGCGTGCAGGGCTGTCGATGGCCTGGCTGTGTGTGGTCGCGGCCGAGTTGCTGGCCGCGACCGAAGGCATCGGCTACTTGCTGACCGATGGCCGTGAGGTTTCGCGCCCCGATCTGGTACTGGTGGCCATTGCCACTCTGGCCGTGATGGGCAAGCTGAGCGACAGCCTGCTCAAGGCGTTGGAAACCCGGGCGCTGATCTGGCGCGACAACTACGGTGGAGACAAGCCATGAGTGGATTGATCGAACTGCGACGGGTCAGCAAAGCCTTCGGTGCCACCCTGGTGCTCGATGAGGTCAGCTGTGGGCTGGCCCCTGGCGAGATCGTCAGCCTGCTGGGTCCCAGCGGCTGTGGCAAGAGCACTTTGCTGCGCATCGCGGCGGGGCTGGATCGCGACTACCAGGGCGGTGTGCAACTCGACCCTCAGCTCGAGCGCGTAGCTGGCAATGGCATTGGTGTGGTGTTTCAGGAGCCGCGGCTGATGCCCTGGCTGAGTGTGGCGCAGAACGTCGGTTTTGCCGATGGCTGGAGCGCCGAGGACAAATGGGTGCAACAGTTGCTGCGTGACGTCGGCCTGCAGGGGCGCGGCGATGCCTTGTCCAAGCAGCTGTCCGGTGGCCAGGCGCAGCGCGTGGCCATCGCCCGGGCGCTGTACGGCAAACCTCGGGTGTTGTTGCTCGACGAGCCGTTCAGCGCCGTGGATGCCTTCACGCGGATGAAACTGCAGGATCTGGTTGCCGACCTGGCGGTCCGCTACGGGATCGCCGTACTGCTGGTCACTCACGACCTGGACGAGGCGTTCTACCTGAGTGATCGGGTGCTGATTCTCGGCGGTACGCCCAGTCGGTTGCAGCGCGAACTGGCGGTGCCGCTGGCGCGTCCCCGTGATCGCCGCTCGCCCCAACTGGCGCAGCTGCGCGGTGAGGCGCTGACCGAGCTGTATCAATCCCACGCGCTATAAGCGCCCGTGAACGATCTTTCTCGGCAATGCGTACGTGCAACAAGGCAAGAGCAGACATCCAGCAAACTCGTGGGAGGGGCTTTAGCCCCGAGTTTTTTATCAAGGCAAACAAAGAGCTCGCGGCTAAAGCCCCTCCCACGATCGCGAACGGCTGGTATCGCCGCGTTGCAGTCAAAATAAATAAGGCCCGGCATGAAGATCATAAGCAGGCGCTAAGCGCCCGCGTTGGAGGCGGGCGCTGGTGTGTCACACCACGCCGGTAGCTTTCGGCGTATCGGCGCGGCTGCCCCATTCGGTCCAGGAACCGTCGTACAGGGCGCCTTCCGGCAGCCCGGCCACCTCCAGGCCAAGCAGCAGTACCGTTGCGGTAACGCCGCTGCCGCAGCTGGTGATCACCGGCTTCTTGCCATCGACACCCGCGGCGCTGAACAGGGTACGCAGGGTCTCCGCTGGCTGCAGGGTATGGTCGCTGCGCAGCAGGCGGCTAAAGGGCAGGTTCTGGCTGCCGGGGATATGCCCGGAGGCGACACCCGGGCGCGCCTCGGCGGTGCTGCCGTCAAAGCGGTTGGCAGCGCGGGCGTCGAGGATCAGCGTGTCGTCGCGCTCGATCGCTTCCAGCACATCGCCCAGGCCACGTACCTTGCGGGCATGAACGTTGACCTGAAAGCTGCGCTCGCCCGTGGCAGCGGGCTCGCCGGCTTCGGTGGCGCGCTGCTCGGCCAGCCACTTGGGCAGACCGCCGTCTAGTACCGCCACCTTCTGGTGACCGAAATAGCGAAACAGCCACCAGGCGCGGGCGGCGGAGAACAGCCCTTTCTGGTCGTAGACCACCACGCGGGTATCGTTGCCCACGCCTTCGGCGCCCGCCAGCCGCGCAAAGCGGCCCTGGGAAGGGAGAGTGTGCGGCAGCGGGGTGTCGGGATCGGAAAAGGTTTCGATATCGAAGAAGCGGGCGCCGGGAATATGCGCCTTGAGGTATTCCTCGCGGCCATTCTTCGCCTCGTTGGGCAGGTAGGTGCTGGCGTCGAACAGCACCAGATCGGTGGCGTTGCCTTCGCGGGCGAGCCAGTCGGTTGTTACCAGAGGTCCAAAAGTCATGCTTGATCTCCTTTCGCAGCGTTGGCGTTCATCCTGCCAGCTTGATGACCGCAGCGCAGCCCTTGGCGACCGGCTGTAACAAACCGATTGTGCCTATGCATAGAACGCGATCAATCGCGAAAGAACACCTGCACCAGGTGATAGCCGAACTGGCTCTTGATCGGCCCGTGCACTTCGCGCAGCGGCTTCTTGAAGATCACCTGGTCGATGACCCGCACCATCTGTCCGGGTCGCACCTCGCCGAGGTCACCGCCTTTCTTGCCCGATGGGCAGGTGGAGTGCTTGCGCGCCAGCACCTCGAAGGCTTCGCCGCCAGCGATGCGCTTTTTCAGGGCAGCGGCTTCCGCTTCGGTCTTGACCAGGATGTGGCGGGCCATTGCCTTTGCCATGACAGGTTCCTCATTTATCGGGCGCGTATTGTGCCAGTATTTGCGGCGCCAGCTAAATGGCGTCATTTATGTGGCCTGTGCGGGCCTTTGTCTTTAGTGAATCTTGGCTAACGTAATAGCTTCAGTCGACGGGAACGCTGCCCATGGATCTTCACGCAATGCTGAAAATACTCTCCAGCCAGGATGGCTCGGACCTGTACCTATCGACCGGTGCGCCACCCTGCGCCAAATTCAACGGCGTGCTCAAGGCGTTGAGCAGCGAGCCGCTCAAGGCCGGGGTCGTGGCGGAAATCGCCGATGGGGTGATGGATGGCGCCCAGCGCGAAGAGTTCGAGCGCGAGCTGGAAATGAACCTGGCGATCTCCCTCAATGGCGTCGGGCGCTTCCGCATCAATATCTTCAAGCAGCGCAACGAGGTGTCCATCGTCGCGCGCAACATCAAGCTCGACATTCCACGCTTCGAGGATCTGAAACTGCCTGAGGTGCTGCTCAAGACGGTGATGGAAAAACGCGGCCTGGTGCTGTTCGTCGGCGGTACCGGCTCGGGCAAGTCGACCTCGCTGGCCGCGCTGATCGACTACCGCAACCGCAACAGCGGCGGGCACATCATCACCATCGAGGACCCGGTGGAATACGTGCACCGGCACAAGAAGTCGATCATCAACCAGCGCGAGGTCGGCGTGGACACGCGCAGCTTCCACGCGGCGCTGAAGAACACCCTGCGCCAGGCGCCGGACGTGATCCTGATCGGCGAGATCCGCGACCGCGAGACCATGGAGCACGCCCTGGCGTTTGCCGATACCGGGCACCTGGCGATTTCTACCCTGCACGCCAACAACGCCAACCAGGCGCTGGACCGCATCATCAACTTCTTCCCCGAAGACCGCCGCCCGCAATTGCTCAATGACCTGGGCAACAACCTCAAGGCCTTCGTGTCCCAGCGCCTGGTCAAGACCGCCGACGGCAAGCGCCGTGCTGCGGTCGAGGTGCTGCTTGGCACGCCGACCATCCGTGACCTGATCAAGCGCAACGAGTTTTCCGAAATCAAGGAGATCATGGAGAAGTCCAGGAACCTCGGCATGCAGACCTTCGACCAGGCGTTGATCGACCTGGTCAACGAAGGCGCCATCGACGAGGAGGAGGCGGTCAAGAATGCCGACTCGGCCAATAACGTGCGTCTCAAGCTCAAGCTATACCGTGAGACGCCAGCTGTTCCGGCCCCCGCAGCCCAGCCAGCGGCTGCAGTGGCCGAGGTTCGCCCGCCCAAGCCGGCCGAGCCCGCAGACTGGGGGTTGGAGCTGAAGCTGGAAGATATCGAGGACGATACGCCACCCGAGGATCCGGGCCGCCACGGCATCTGATTGAGCCCAGCACTGTATGGGCGAAATCGTGAGGCGCTGTGCGTGGCGCGCATGCCGGGATGACCTTAGATTGCACCAGGTTCAAGAATTCTGGAGCAGGGCATGCGCGTAGCCGTACTGACATTCGATGGTTTCAACGAGCTCGATTCGTTTATCGCCAGTGCACTGTTCAACCGCCTGCGCGAGCAGGGCTGGCAGGCGCAGATCACCTGCCCGAGCGCCCAGGTAACCTCCTTGAACGGCGTGCGGGTTGAGGCTCAGCAGCCGCTCGAGTTCGCCCGCGAAGCGGATGTGGTGCTTTTCGGCAGCGGCATCAAGACCCGCGAGGTCGCCCAGGACGAAAGCATCCTCGAGCGTCTGCAGCTCGATCCATGCCGGCAGCTGATCGGCGCTCAATGCTCGGGAACGCTGCTCATGGCCAAGCTGGGTTTGTTGCAGGCGCTGCCGGCCTGTACCGATCTGACCACCAAGCCCTGGGTGGTGGAGGCCGGTGTCGAGGTGCTGAACCAACCCTTCTGTGCCCGTGGCAACCTGGCGACGGCGGGCGGTTGCCTGGCTGCACCGTACCTGGCTGCCTGGGCTATCACTCGGCTCGCCGGTGAACAGGTGAGTGCCGAGGTGCTGCACTACGTGGCGCCCGTGGGCGAAAAGGAGGTATTCGTCGAGCGGGCACTGAATGTGATCCGCCCTTATCTGCCGGCGACCGCTTAACCCTGATCGCGTTTCTCGTGGGCTTCGATGATTGCCAGCAGGTCGGTCAAGGTGCTTTGCAGATAACGGCCGGCGCGGTAGTCCGGTTTGATCGCTTCGCCGCCGTTGATGACTGCCTGGGGGCGCTCGATAAAGCGACCGATGAGTTCGAAGCCCTCGTCCAGCACGGCGACGACCGGTATCAGGATGCGCTCGAGCTCCAGGCGATCCAACAATTCGTCTTCGGCACGGCCCTTGGTGATGATCGACAAATCGATACGCGGCTGCAGGGTTTGCATCCGGTGCATTGCCGTAACATTGAGTTGGCAGTCGGGGCACCACATTTCTGCGGCCACCAGCAGGTGATAACGCCCGGTTACAGCGTGCAGCCGTTGCAGGGTCGTGGTGTCGAACGCATCGCTGGCGTTCAGCAGTTGTTGAACACGCTCCACCGCGGCAATTTCGTCGGGCAGGCCGCGGTGAATGAACGACTCGAAAGACTCGCCAATGGCGAAGAGTGCCTGATAGCTGGCCATGCTGACTTCTCGAATGGGTGAGGGCGCAGTCCAGCAGAAAAGCGCGGGGGCGGCAACCGCTGTCGATCTAGCGCGTTGGCACGTAGCGTTCGACGATGCGCTGCAGGCTGCCATCACTGCGCATGCCTTCGAGGGCGTCGTGGACGGATTCGACCAGCTTGGGGTCGCACTGCAGCGAGCAGGCGATATACATGTCCAGCGGTGCGAGCAGGGCGCTCATCGCCAGCTCCGGGCCGCTGTCCCACTGGTGGCGGCCTTCCAGGTCGGTGGTGAACCAGGCATCCACCCGGCCGCGCCTGACCAGCTGGATCGGCCGGTCGCCCAGTTTCAGGGCATACAGCTGGTCATCGCTGAAACCCGCCTGCCTGAGGATTTCTTCCTGCGCCGTGCCCAGGCCGACAGCTACCAGGCGATAGCGCTGGCGCGCTTGCTCCAGGCTGGAAACCGGATTGTCGAGGGTGAAGAAGGCGCGGGACAGCGGCTGGATATTGGCGACCCAGGTGTAGTGGTCTTCCCGTAATGCGGTTCTGGACAAGGGCACGATCAGCACGTCGTGGGCTTCCTGAGTGCGTTTCTGGGCCCTGGCCCATGGCGCGTTCTGCACCGCCACACGATAGCCGGCCCGCTGTACGGCCATTATGGCGGCATCGCCAGTGATGCCGTGGCCATCCTCGCCATGCTGCGCCAAGGGTGGGGCATCCGGCAGATAGAGCTGGATGGTCGGTGGCTCGGCAGCGAACGAGCAGGGCAGCAACAGTAATGACAGCAGGCAGGCGAGAAGGCGCAACGTGGAGGTTCCTTGGCGTTATGCCAGGAGTATAGGAGCTGCCGGGAGGATATCTGTGAACCATTGTTGATTGGCCGGCAAAAGCAGACAGGCTGCCTGGGCGAGGGGCGCATCGCCCGGGGTGTGCCCCCAGGCGACCGACTGCGTCAGTGCCGCAGCTGAGGCAGGTCGCGGAACAGCTCCAGCGCCTGGGGGTTGGCCAGGGCATCGGTGTTCTTGACCGGCTGGCCATGCACCACGTTGCGCACCGCCAGCTCGACGATCTTGCCGCTGATGGTACGCGGAATATCGGCGACGGCGACGATCCGCGCCGGCACATGGCGCGGTGTGGTGTTGGCACGGATCACCTGGCAGATCTGCTTCTGCAACGCCTCGTCGAGCGTCACGCCGTCGCGTAGGCGCACGAACAGCACCACGCGCACGTCGCCGTCCCACTCCTGGCCGATGGCGATGGATTCCAGTACCTGCTCGACCTTTTCCACCTGGCGGTAGATCTCGGCGGTGCCGATGCGCACGCCGCCGGGGTTGAGCACGGCGTCCGAGCGGCCGTGGATGATCAGCCCGCCATGGGGCGTTTCCTCGGCGTAGTCGCCATGGGCCCAGATGCCCGGGAAGGTCTCGAAATAGGCGCTGCGAAACTTCTCGCCGTCGGCATCGTTCCAGAAGCCCACCGGCATCGAGGTGAAGTGCTTCGCGCAGACCAGTTCACCTTTCTCACCGATCACCGCTTTGCCGGCGTCGTCCCACACCTGCACGTCCATGCCCAGGCCCTTGCACTGGATTTCGCCGCGGTACACCGGCGAAACCGGGTTGCCGAGGGCGAAGCACGAGACGATATCGGTGCCGCCGGAAATCGATGACAGGCAGACGTCGGCCTTGATGTCGCGGTACACGTAATCGAAGCTTTCGTGGGCCAGGGGCGAGCCGGTAGAGAGGATCGCCTTGAGGCGGCTCAGTTTATGGGTTTCGCGGGGCTTGGCATCGGCTTTTTCCAGGGCCGCGATAAACTTGGCGCTGGTGCCGAACACGCTGATGTCCTCGGCATCGATCAGGTCGATCAGCCGCGTGGGCTCGGGATGGAATGGCGAGCCGTCGTATAGCACCAGGGTGGCGCCCAGGGCCAGGCCGGAAACCAGCCAGTTCCACATCATCCAGCCGCAGGTTGTGTAGTAGAACAGGGTGTCCTCGGCCGTCACGTCGCTGTGCAGGCCGAGCTCCTTGACGTGTTGCAGCAGCGTACCGCCGGCGCCGTGGACGATGCACTTGGGCACGCCGGTGGTGCCGCTGGAGTAGAGAATGTACAGCGGTTGCTCGAAGGGCACGGGCGTGAAAGCTGGCTCGCCTTCGGCCTGGTAGAAATCTTCCCAGCAGGCGACCCTAGCCTCGGTCTGGAAGTCGTCGGCCGTGCAGCTGGTGTTGGCGTAAGGCACCACCACCAGTTCCTGCAGGGTTGGCAGGTGGGTGAGGATCTCGTTGAGCTTGCCGGTCAGGTCTAGGTTCTTGCCGGCGTAGCGGTAGCCGGCGCAGGCGATCAGCACCTTGGGCTCGATCTGCCCAAAGCGGTCGATCACGCCCTGGGTGCCGAAGTCCGGTGAGCAGCTCGACCAGGTGGCGCCCAGGCTCGCGGTAGCGAGCATGCCGACCAGGGTTTGCCAGGTGTTGGGCATAAAGGCCGCGACCCGGTCGCCAACATCCACGCCGGCCGCCTGCAGGCTGCGCTGCAGGCCGGCGACATGGGTGGCCAGTTGCGCATAGGTGAGTTGCTCACGGCTGCCGTCCTCGCCCACGGCAACGATGGCCGGGTGCTCATCGCGGCGACGCAGCAGATGCTCGGCGAAGTTCAGGGTAGCGCCGGGAAACCAGTGGGCGCTGGGCATCGCCGGGCCTTCTTCGAGCACCGCCTGCGGCGCCTGCTCGAAGCGGATGTCGAAGACCTCGACTATGGCCTGCCAGAACGCCTCGCGCTCACTCACGCTCCAGGCGTGCAGCGCCGGGTAGTCAGCCAGCTGCTGGCCGTGACGCTCGTTCACAAAGCGCCGGAAGGCGTCCATTCGGGTGCTGCCGATGCGTTCTGCCGAGGGCGTCCAAAGCGCTTGCTGCATGCTGTTACCTCACTACTTTTTATTCGCTGGGCAGCGTCGTGCGACCCTGCCGATGTCTATTACTGTGCCAGCCAGCCGCCGTCCATGTTCCAGGCCGCGCCGCGTACTTGAGCCGCAGCGTCGCTGCACAGGAACAACGCCAGCTCACCGAGCTGCCTGGGAGTGACGAACTCCAGCGACGGCTGTTTCTCGGCCAGCAGATTACGCCGTTCGCCCTCGCTGTCACCGCTTTCGGCGGCGCGCGCATCGATCTGCGCCTGTACCAGAGGCGTCAGCACCCAGCCAGGGCAGATGGCGTTGCAGGTGATGCCGGTGGTGGCGGTTTCCAGGGCCACCGATTTGCTGAGGCCGACCAGCCCGTGCTTGGAGGCCACATAGGCGCTCTTGCCAGCCGAGGCCGCCAGGCCATGGGCCGAGGCGATATTGATGATGCGCCCCCAGTTGCGCCGGCGCATGCCGGGCAGCGCCAGGCGGGTGGTGTGGAAGGCCGAGGACAGGTTGATGGCGATGATCGCGTTCCAGCGCTCCGGGGCGAAATCCTCCACCGGCGAAACGTGCTGGATGCCGGCGTTGTTGACCAGAATGTCGATGGCGCCGAACTCGCGCTCGGCGTAGGCGATCATCGATTCGATCTGCTGCGGGTCGCTCATGTCCGCGGGGTGGTGTAGCACCTTGCCGCCAGATACGGCCACGACCTCGATGCCCGCCTGGGCATCACCGAAACCATTGAGCAGCAGGTCGGCGCCGGCTTCGGCCAGCACCTGGGCGATACCCAGGCCGATGCCGCTGGTGGAGCCGGTGACCAGTGCGGTCTTGCCTTTCAGATTCATAGAAACTCCTCAGGTGCGCGGTGGTTACAGCAGACCGTGCATCTCACAAAAACTAGACGATGCCGGTGCTGTAGAAAACGCCGATGACAAAGAAGACCGCGAGTGTCTTGATGATCGTGATGCCGAAAATATCCTTGTAGGCTTCGCGGTGGGTCAGCCCGGTGACCGCCAGCAGGGTGATCACCGCGCCGTTGTGGGGCAGGGTGTCCATACCGCCGCTGGCCATGGAGGCGACGCGGTGCATGACTTCCAGCGGGATGTTGGCGGCGTTGGCCGCGGCGATGAAGCTGTCGGACATGGCGGCCAGGGCGATGCTCATGCCGCCCGAGGCCGAGCCGGTGATGCCGGCCAGCAAGGTGACGGTCACCGCCTCGTTGACCAGCGGATTGGGGATGCCCTTGAGCGCGTCGGCGAGTACCAGAAAGCCCGGCAGCGAGGCGATCACCGCACCGAAACCGTACTCCGAAGCGGTATTCATTGCCGCCAGCAGCGAGCCACCGACGGCGCTCCTGGTGCCCTCGGCGAGCTTCTCGCGGATCACCCCGAAGGCGCTGACCAGCACCATCAGGATGCCCAGCAGCAACGCGGCCTGTACAGCCCAGATGGCGGTGAGCTTGCTGACGTCGGTTTGCAGCGGTGCGGCCATGCCGGCCAGCTGCAGGCTATGGGTCTTGCCGTAGAACTCGGGAATCCAGTGGGTGAACAGCAGGTTGGCGACGCCCACCAGCACCAGCGGTGCGATGGCCAGCCAGGGACTGGGCAGCTTGATGTCGTCCGGGGTTTCCGGCTCGTTGCGCAGTTCGGTACCGTAGCCTTCGCCAGCGCGCAGCGCCTTGTTCAACTGGCGGCGCAGGTAGAGCATGCCCATGCCGAGCACGAACAGACTGCCGATCAGCCCCAGCCAGGGCGCTGCCCAGGCGGTGGTGTTGAAGAAGGTGGTGGGAATGATGTTCTGGATCTGCGGCGTGCCGGGCAGGGCGTCCATGGTGAAGCTGAACGCGCCCAGGGCAATGGTCGCCGGGATCAGCCGCTTGGGGATGCCGCTCTGGCGGAACATCTCGGCCGCGAACGGGTAGACCGCGAACACCACCACGAACAGCGACACGCCGCCGTAGGTCAGCAGGGCGCACACCAGCACGATCACCAGCATCGCCTGGCCGGTGCCCAGGAGGCGAATGGCGGCTGCGACGATGGAGCGCGAGAAGCCGGACAACTCGATCAGCTTGCCGAACACGGCACCGAGCAGGAATACCGGGAAGTAGAGCTTGATGAAACCGACCATCTTCTCCATGAACACCCCGGTGAACGCGGGCGCCACGGCGCTTGGATCGGTGAGCAGCACCGCGCCGAGGGCGGCGATGGGAGCGAAGAGGATGACGCTGTAGCCACGGTAGGCAGCCAGCATCAGTACAGCCAGTGCAGCGAGGGCGATGATGACACTCATCGACGATCTCCTGACCCTACAACGCGGCGAATCGACAGGCTGCCGTAGCCATTCGAGTAACTCGCACAGGCGCTGTGGGCGCTTTTGTTTTTGTTGTCGGCGGCGGGTGGGCCCGCCGCCAGGCAATAGCGAGTTCTGTGCCAGTTTTATAACTTATTGAATTCCAATGATTTTATTTAAACCCTTGGTAGCTGCGCGTTGATTTATCCCGATTTCGGGATGGAAATTGATTCTGGCGCACGCCACGCCGGTATCTGCTGAAGTCCTGAAAGTGAGATCAGTCCCATTTTCAGGATTGCAGGCCAAGTTCCAGCATCTTGCGGTACAAGGTGGATCGCCCCAGGCCCAGGCGTTGCGCGGCTTGCGGCACATCCCCGGCGGTTATGGCCAATGCCTTGCGGATCAGCTCGCGCTCGAAGCTGGCTCGCGCCTGATGGAAGTCTTCGATCTGCCCATCGCTCGCCGCTGCTCGCTGTGCTTCTGGCAGCGCCTGCAATGTCCCGATCGCTGCCGCCACCGTGGTACGGTCGAGCAGCGTGTCATCGCTGAGCAGGCAGGCGCGCTCCAGCACGTTGTGCAGTTCACGCACGTTGCCGGGCCAGGCGTGGCGGGCGAGCAGGGCCATGGCCTCGGGGTGCAGTTCGTGGCGACCCTGCAGCGCATCGAAGATCGCCTCGCAGAGCGCCGGCAAGTCTTCCAGGCGCTCGCGCAACGGTGGCACGGCGAGGGTCAGCACGTTGAGCCGGTAATACAGGTCGGCGCGGAAGGTACCTTTGCGCACCGCCGCTTCCAGGTCGATGGAGGTGGCGGCAATCAGCCGAACGTCGCTGCGCAGCACTTCGTTGGAGCCCACCGGCTCGAACTCCTTCTCCTGCAGCACGCGCAGCAACTTGCTCTGCAGCGGTAACGGCATGTCGCCGATCTCGTCGAGAAACAGCGTGCCGCCATGAGCGATCTGCAGCTTGCCGGCGCGGCCCTTGCGGTCGGCACCGGTGAAGGCGCCCGGCGCGGTGCCGAAGAACTCGGCTTCGAGCAGGGTCTCCGGGATCGCTGCGGTGTTGAGGCTGACGAAGGGTTTGCTGGCCCGCGGCGAGGCATTGTGGATGGCGTGGGCGAGCAACTCCTTGCCGGTGCCGGTCTCGCCCAGCAGCAGCACTGCAGAGTCACTGGTGGCGCTGCGCCGCGCCAAGCGCTTGACCTCCAGGCTGCGGGCGCTGGTGCCGATGAACTGGGCGAAGCTGTACTTGGCCTGGCGCGACTTGAGTTGCGAGCGGGTCGATGCCAGTTCCTGCTGCATGCTCTGGTAGCGGGCCAGCAGCGGTGACAGCGATTGCAGCTCGTCGAACAGGGCGAAGCCGATGGCGCCGATCACCTGGCCGGCGTCGTCATGGATGGGCAGGCGCATGACCACCAGCGGTTCGCGGGGCGTGTCCATCATGTCCAGCAGGATCGGCCGGCCGCTGTTCACCACATCGCGCAACAGGCTTCCGGGGATCACGCTTTCGCAGGGGCGGCCGATCGCCTCACTGGCGCTTTGCAGGCCGAAGCGCTGGGCGTAGCGCTCGTTCATCCAGACGATATGGGCGTCGCGGTCGACGATGATGGTGCCTTCGCTGGATTGCTCGAAGATCTCGAACAGCGAACGGATGGCCGACTGGCGAATGTGGGGGTAGTTGCCGAGGTCCTGCATGGCGCGCTCGTATGCGGGGTGAGCGTCGATCATAACGCGGCGCGGCACCCTTGCGGTGCCGCGCCATGGCGGTCAGCCGGCTTCGCTGGCCTTGCGCGGGGTTTTCGCGGCTGGCGCCTCGATCAGCCCGTCGGCGCGGAACATCGCCTTGATACCGCGCACGGCCTGGCGGATACGATCCTGGTTCTCGATCAGCGCGAAGCGCACATGGTCGTCGCCGTAATCACCGAAGCCGATGCCCGGCGACACGCAGACCTTGGCTTCGGCCAGCAGCTTCTTGGCGAACTCCAGGGAGCCGAGGTGGGCGTAGGCCTCGGGGATCTTCGCCCAGACGTACATTGAAGCCTTGGGGTTCTCGACCATCCAGCCCAGCTCGTGCAGACCCTTGACCAGCACGTTGCGGCGCTGGCGGTACTGCTCGGCGATATCCAGCACGCATTGCTGGTCGCCTTCCAGGGCGGCGATGGCCGCCACCTGCAGCGGCGTGAAGGTGCCGTAGTCGTGGTAGCTCTTGATTCGCCCCAGGGCATTGACCAGCTCCGGGTTGCCGACCATGAAGCCGATCCGCCAGCCGGCCATGTTGTAGCTTTTGGACAGGGTGAAGAACTCCACGGCAATGTCCTTGGCGCCCGGCACCTGCATGATCGACGGGGCCTTCCAGCCGTCGTAGACGATGTCGGCGTAGGCCAGGTCGTGGATCACCAGCACATTGTACTGCTTGGCCAGGGCCACCACGCGCTCGAAGAAGTCCAGCTCTACGCACTGCGCGGTGGGGTTGGAGGGGAAGCCGAGGATCATCATCTTCGGCTTGGGGATGCTCTCGCGGATTGCCCGCTCCAGCTCGATGAAGAAGTCCACGCCCGGCACCAGCGGCACCGAACGCACCTGGGCGCCAGCGATCACTGCGCCATAGATGTGGATCGGGTAGCTGGGGTTAGGCACCAGCACCGTGTCGCCGTGGTCCAGGGTGGCCAGCATCAGGTGCGCCAGACCTTCCTTGGAGCCGATGGTGACGATGGCTTCGCTCTCCGGGTCGATGTCGACCTGATAGCGCTCCTGGTACCAGCGCGAGATCGCCCGGCGCAGGCGCGGGATGCCACGGGAGGTGGAGTAGCCGTGGGTGTCTTCACGCTGGGCAACCTGCACCAGCTTTTCCACGATATGCGGCGGCGTGGCGCCATCGGGGTTGCCCATGCTCAGGTCGATGATGTCCTCGCCACGGCGGCGAGCGGCCATCTTGAGTTCGGCGGTGATGTTGAAAACGTAAGGGGGGAGACGATCGATGCGCGCAAAGCGACGCGAAGCCTGTTCAGACATGCTTTCCTCGAAGAACGTAAGCGCCCGGAACCGTCCGAGCGACGTAGGCCACTGCGGTGGCCTGGGCGGACAATAAGGCCCGCCACGGGCTTTGTCGAGAGGCTTGATCAGCGCGGCAAGCGGTTTTGTGGATTGCCTGCTGGGTGCCACGAAACGATATCCTTGGCGCTGACTCGAACACCCACGCACCATGCAGGCACCGGGCAGACTGGTGTCGCATCACAACAAGACAGAGAGCCTTATTCAGATGACTCAACGCACCATCGCCATGGGCCTGTTCACGGCCAGCCTTGCCGTGACGCTGCCGGCCGCTGCCATGACCGAGCAGCAATTCAACGATGCGGCAGCGCAGGTGTTCGCGCCGCTGATGGCCGAGTACGACGTGCCGGGCCTGGCGGTTGGTGTCACCTGGCAGGGCAAGCATTACGTTTACACCCAGGGCCTGGCGAATCGCGATGCCAACATCGCGGTATCCCGGCAGACACTGTTCGAGCTGGGCTCGCTGAGCAAGACCTTCAACGTCACCCTGGCGGCATTGGCCCAGGAGCGTGGGCTGCTGTCGCTGGATGATCAGGTCGGTGAGCGCCTGCCGGTATTGAAGGCCACACCGGTCGGCGACTTGAGCCTGATGGACCTGGCTACCCATCAAAGCAATGGCCTGCCGCTGCAGGTGCCGGATGACATCCAGAGTGACAGCGCTTTGATGACCTGGCTGCGTCAATGGCAGCCGACGGCAGACGCCGGGCATGAGCGCGCGTACTCCAACATCAGCATTGGCCTGTTGGGGCGTATTTCCGCCAGCGCGTTCAGCCAGCCTTATGCCCAGGCGTTGCATGACCAGGTATTGGCACCGTTGGCGCTGGGCAGCACCTATATCCAGGTGCCTGCAGCGCAGATGCCGCGCTACGCCTATGGTTATGCGCGGCAGACCAACAAGGCCATCCGCGTGAGCCCCGGCATGCTGGATGCCGAAGCGTACGGCCTGAAGTCGAACATCGACGACATGCTGCGCTTCGTCGATATCAACCTGGGTTCGACAGCGGTGCCCGAACCACTCGCTGCCGCCATCGCGGCTACCCATCAGGGGGTGACGCGAACCGCGCCGTTCACCCAGGCGATGATCTGGGAGCGCTACCCGTGGCCGCTCGCGCCTGAGCGTCTGCTGGCGGGTAACGCCCCATCCATGGCCATGCAAGCGCAGCCTGCTAGCAGACTGGATGCGCGGGAAACCAGCGAACATGGGGTGCTGTTCAGCAAGACCGGCTCGACCAATGGCTTTGGTGGCTACGCGGCGTTCGTGCCGGATGAGCGCATCGGCGTGGTGATGCTGGCCAACCGTAACGTGCCGCTGGAGGCTCGAGTCGATGCGTCCCACAAGCTGCTGCAGCAGGTGCTGAAAGCTGAACGGTAGGCTCAGGCGTTTTTCAGGCGCAGCAGCAGGGCGATCAGCACCTCGATATCGGCATCCGTGGTTCGCCAGGAGCTGACGCTCAGGCGAAAGGCCGGTCGGCCCTGCCAGATGGTGGCGCCGAACCAGACTTCGCCCGAATCCTGCGCAGCCTTGAGAATGGCCGTGGTCTGCTCGTCCGAGTCGGCGCGTACCAGCACCTGATTGAGGTGCACGCGGTTGAGCACCTGATAGCCGCCATTGCGCAGTGCGTCGGCCAGGTGTCCGGCTTGACGGATATGCTGGTCGATCATCGTGCGCAGGCCATCGCGCCCCAGGTTGGCCAGTGCCGCCCAGATCGCCACGCCCCGCGCGCGGCGCGAGAACTCCAGGGTCAGGTTCTTCTGCGAGTCCTTCGAGGCCATGGCGTACGCCGCATCGCTGTTCATCGCCGCAGCCAGGGCTTCGCCGTCGCGGCAGATGGCCATGGCGCTGTCGTAGGGTGTGTTCAGCCACTTGTGGCCATCGGTGGTCCAGCTGTCCGCCAGTTCCACGCCCTCGGCCAACCTGGCTGATGACGAGGCCCGCGCCCACAGGCCGAAAGCGCCGTCGACATGCACCCAGGCGCCGGCCGCCCTGGCCTTGGGGATCAGCTCGGCGAAGCGGTCGAACTCCCCGGTATTGACCTCGCCAGCCTGGAGGATCAGCAGGGTGCGATCATCCAGATCCGGAAGCCTGGCCGGATTGATGCGGCCGTGTTCGTCGACCGCCGCCAGTTGCAGGCGGCGCATGCCGAAGCCGAGCACGCGTAGGGCTTTCCTGACGGTGATATGGGCGGTTTCGGAGATCACCACGCGAATTTCCGGGGCGCCGATCAAGCCATCCTGATCGAAATCCCAGCCGTGCCTGGCGAGCAGCGCGCGCCGTGCTGCGGACAGGCAGGCGAGGGTACAGGCGGTGGCACTGGTGCCAAAACCCACGGCGCTTTCGCGTGGTAGGCCGAGTGCTTCGCAGACCCAGCGGGCGGCGACCTTCTCCAGCTTGTCGGCGATGGGTGAGCCGTCGAAGGATGACGCGCACTGGTCCCAGGCCAGCACCAAGCGCTCGGCCGCCGCCGCGGCAGGCAGGGTGGCACCGATCACGAAGCCGAAATAGCGCGGGCCATTGCTGGTGACGGTGGCGGGCGAGCCGAGTTCATCGAGCGTATGCAATACCTGCCCGGCCTCTTGCCCCGTGCCTGGCAGGGGCTGGTCGAAGGCATCCAGGGCGGCGATGGCGCTCTCGTGAGGGTAAACCCGGCGCTGATCGAGCGAGTCGTTATAGGCGATGGCGCGGCGGTCGGCGTCGGTCAGCAGGGCGTGTTCGGCAATGCGCATGGGGCGGGTCTCGGAAGTTGGCAGCGATGTGCAACCCTAACCGAGGGGGATGGCGGCCTGTCAGATACAGCCCACGGCTGCTTGTCCCCTACAGCGCAGCGGCCAGCACAGCTGTATCCGGTACAGTTAGCGCAAATCTCAGGCGAACAATGTCTTTGTAGGAAGCTGGCCTGGGATCAGCGGCAGCCTGTGAAGGGCTCGCGGCTGAAGCCGCTCCCAGGTAATTCGTTGCCCGACGAATTGTGAAAAACCATAAAAAAGCCCCGCACTGGGCGGGGCTCCTTCTTGACGCTAGTAACGCTTAGGCTTGAACGACCGGGATGTTCGCGTTGGCCGCAGCCTCGCGGAACTCGGCGATCTGGTCGAAGCTCAGGTAGCGGTAAACGTCGGCAGCCATGCTGTCGATGTTCTTCGCGTACTCCATGTACTCCTCGACGGTCGGCAGCTTGCCCAGGATGGACGCGACAGCGGCCAGCTCGGCAGAAGCCAGGTACACATTGGCACCATCACCCAGACGGTTCGGGAAGTTACGGGTCGAGGTCGAAACCACGGTCGAATTCGGCTCGACGCGTGCCTGGTTACCCATGCACAGCGAGCAGCCCGGCATTTCCATGCGCGCGCCAGCCTTGCCGTAGATACCGTAGTAGCCTTCTTCGGTGAGCTGGTGAGCGTCCATCTTGGTCGGCGGCGACAGCCACAGACGAGTCGGCAGCTGCCCCTTGACCTGATCCAGCAGCTTACCGGCAGCGCGGAAGTGACCGATGTTGGTCATGCACGAGCCGATGAACACTTCGTCGATCTTCTCGCCCTGAACGGTCGACAGCAGGCGTGCGTCGTCCGGGTCGTTCGGCGCGCAGAGCACCGGCTCTTTGATGTCGGCCAGGTCGATCTCGATGACCTCGGCGTACTCGGCGTCCTTGTCGGCGCTGAGCAGCACGGGATTGGCCAGCCAGGCTTCCATCGCTTGAGCACGACGCTCCATGGTACGGGCATCGCCGTAGCCTTCGCTGATCATCCAGCGCAGCAGGGTGATGTTCGACTTCAGGTACTCGGCAATGGCTTTTTCCGGCAGCTTGATGGTGCAACCTGCAGCGGAGCGCTCGGCCGAGGCGTCGGACAGCTCGAACGCCTGTTCGACGGTCAGCTCGTCCAGGCCTTCGATTTCCAGGATGCGGCCGGAGAAGGCGTTGATCTTGCCTTTCTTCTCGACGGTCAGCAGGCCCTTCTGAATGGCGTAGTAGGGGATGGCATGCACCAGGTCACGCAGGGTGATGCCTGGGTTCAGCTTGCCCTTGAAGCGCACCAGAACCGACTCCGGCATGTCCAGCGGCATGACGCCGGTGGCCGCGGCGAAGGCCACCAGGCCGGAACCGGCCGGGAAGGAAATGCCGATCGGGAAGCGGGTGTGCGAGTCACCACCGGTACCGACGGTGTCCGGCAGCAGCATGCGGTTCAGCCAGCTGTGGATGATGCCGTCGCCAGGACGCAGCGACACGCCGCCACGGGTGCGGATGAAATCCGGCAGGGTGTGGTGGGTGGTGACGTCGATCGGCTTCGGATAGGCCGCGGTGTGGCAGAACGACTGCATCACCAGGTCGGCGGAGAAGCCCAGGCAAGCCAGGTCTTTCAGCTCGTCGCGGGTCATCGGGCCGGTGGTGTCCTGGGAGCCGACGGTGGTCATCTTCGGTTCGCAGTAGGTGCCCGGACGCACGCCTTTGCCTTCCGGCAGACCGCAGGCCTTGCCGACCATTTTCTGCGCCAGGGTATAGCCCTTACCGGTGTCGACCGGCGCTTCCGGCAGTTTGAACAGGTCGGTTGGGCCCAGGCCCAGCTCGGCACGCGCTTTCTCGGTCAGGCCACGGCCGACGATCAGCGGGATACGGCCGCCAGCACGCACTTCGTCGAGCAGTACCGGGGTTTTCAGTTCGAAGGTGGTGATCACTTCGTCGCTGTTGTGCTTGCAGACCTTGCCCTGGTGCGGGTACAGGTCGATCACGTCGCCCATGTTGATGTTCGACACGTCGAACTCGATCGGCAGGGCGCCGGCATCTTCCATGGTGTTGTAGAAGATCGGGGCGATCTTGGTACCGAAGCAGAAGCCGCCAGCACGCTTGTTCGGCACATAGGGGATGTCGTCGCCGAAGAACCACAGCACCGAGTTGGTGGCGGACTTACGCGAGGAACCGGTACCGACCACGTCACCGACGTAGGCAACCGGGAAGCCGTCGCCGTACATCTGGGCGATCTGCTTCATCGGGCCGATGGAGCCTTGCACGTCCGGCACGATGCCTTCGCGGGCCATCTTCAGCATGGCCAGGGCGTGCAGCGGGATATCCGGGCGCGACCAGGCATCCGGAGCGGGCGACAGGTCGTCGGTGTTGGTTTCGCCAGTGACCTTGAATACCCGCAGGCTGATCTTGTCGGCCAGGGTCGGGCGCTTCTTGAACCACTCGCCATCGGCCCAGGACTGCAGCACGGCTTGCGCATTGGCGTTGCCGGCCTTGGCTTTTTCGGCCACGTCATGGAAGGCATCGAACATCAGCAGGGTGTGCTTGAGCTGCTCGGCAGCAACCGCGCCCAGCTCGGCGTCGTCGAGCAGTTCGACCAGGGTGGCGATGTTGTAGCCGCCCTGCATGGTGCCGAGCAGTTCGGTGGCGCGTTTCTTGTCGAGCAGCGGGGAGGTGGCTTCGCCCTTGGCGACAGCGGAGAGGAAACCGGCTTTCACATAGGCCGCTTCGTCGACGCCTGGCGGCACGCGATTGGTGATCAGGTCGAGGAGAAATTCTTCTTCGCCGGCCGGCGGGTTCTTCAGCAGGTCGACGAGACCGGCGGTTTGTTCGGCGTTTAGCGGCTGGGGCACGATACCCTGGGCGGCACGCTCTGCTACGTGTTTGCGGTAGGCTTCAAGCACAGTTATTACCCTCATCAGTGGTCCCAAATAGGGTGTCCGGGACGCATGCAGGAACGCATTAAACACATCCGTGGAGCAGCCTCATGGGCTGAGCACGATGGTTTCAATGCTTCCATCCGGAAGCTGCTTTCAAAGTTTTACGCCTGCAGGACGGGTCTGATGAGGGGCTGGCATGGCCTGAGGGTAACCATGCCAACATCGTACCTGCAGGATCGACTGTGCTCGTGACGCTTTGAAAACAGCTTCCAACGGACATTGGCGCCTTTCGCAAGGCGCGCTGATTCTAGCGGAAAGCTGCAACAAAGTTAAGTGAAAGACCCATCGTCCTCTGGGGTGATCCCCATTAGACAAAGGGCTAAGATGCACCCTCTACCGTTCTGTGTATCGATGTAACGCATGCCCAATCAACGTATCAAGACGCCTTGTGTAGGCCTGTGCTCCACGGTCTTCGGGGATTCCGTGTGCCGCGGCTGCAAGCGTTTCCACCATGAAGTGATCAACTGGAACGGCTACAGCGATGAGGAAAAACAGGCGGTCTGGCTGCGTCTGGAGATGTTGCTGGTGCAGGTGATGGCTGCCAAGCTGGAGGTATTCGACGAGACGCTGCTGCTCAAACAGCTGGAGCAGCGAAAAATTCGCTTCGTGCCCCACCAATCCCCTTACTGCTGGGCCTATCAACTGCTAGCCCGCGGGGCGAGGGTGATCATGCAGGTGGAGGCCTATGGCATTGCGTTGTTGCCCGAGTTCCGCGATTGGGAGCTGCCAGACCTGCGCGACGCGATCGACCGCGAGTTCTTCCTGCTTTCCGAGGCGCACTTCGAACGCTACATCGCGCCGCGCTTTCTCAAGGAGGGCATGGAGCTACGCGTCTAACGGCCTGCAAGCACGCCTCATTGATGCAAAAAGCCCGGCATTTGGCCGGGCTTTTTTCTGCAGGACCTGTCAGCGGTATTCGCACAGGTAGGCGGTGTCCTGTTCGACCTTGAGCTGGAACTTGCTGTCGGCCGGCACGGTGAAGCGGCTGCCGGCGGTGAAGGTTTCCCAGTTGTCGCTGCCCGGCAGTTTGACGGTCAGTGCGCCAGCGATCACGTGCATGACCTCCAGCTGGCCGGTGCCGAACTCGTATTCGCCCGCTGCCATCACGCCAATCGTGGCCGGGCCTTCTGCCATGCCGAACGCGATGGATTTGACGGTACCGTCGAAATACTCGTTGACCTTGAACATATGCATCCTCGTGAGCGGCAGAAATAGATGGCTGGCAAGTATGCCCAAGGCGTTTGATGGCGTCACGTGCTGCGCGTATTGGCGCGCTCGACCAGTACCAGCGGCAGCAGGCGGGCGGTATTGCGCGCGTCGCTGAGGGCACGATGCTGCTGGCCGCTGAAGCTGCTGCCGGCCAGTTGCAGCGCGGCGTTGAGCCCGACCGGGCGGGACAGTTGGCGCTCCTCGGCGAAGCGGCGTTTGAGGTCCAGGTGCGGCAACTCCTGCAGGTGGCTGGCAATGCCATGACGCTGGCATTCCTGGTACAGCTGCTGACGATCGTAATCGCCCCAGCTGCACCAGCCCTGCAAACGCGGATGATAAGGCTCCAGCCAGCGCTCGAACTGCGGCCACAGCACGGGCAGGGGCGCCGCCGCGTCCACCTCGGCCTGGCTGATATGGGTCAGTTGCCTGCAGAATCGAGTGAGCATGGGGCGGCGCATCGGCCGCACGAACCGCTGGAAGTGGTCGATTTCGTGACCACTGGCATTGACCAGGCTGGCACCGATCTCGATGATCTCCATATGCTCGACCGGCCAGCCACCGTCTTCGGTGGTGGCCTCCAGGTCGATGACCAACCAATACCCCATCGCCACTCCTTGATCGCCACGCCACGCCGTTCTGTCGGTGGCACTTGCATTCAGACCGACGAGTGGTGTGATTTGTGCCGTGTACGAAATGCCATCATGGCCGTTGTGTCTTTGTGGCGCTGACTATACTTGCCCACGGAAGGCCGGTTCTCTTACCCCAGCGTGATAGGTGAGTATGCTTCATGGATGAATCCGTGGTGTTTTCAGATGACGAGACGGTTGGGGACAGTAACCAGCCGGCCTGGCGCATTCTGACCGTAGACGATGACCCAGATTTTCAGCGCGCCACCGCCTTTGCCATTCGCGAGATGGAAATTCTGGGCCGGCGCGTCGAGGTTCAGCAGGCATTCAGCAATCGTGAAGCCGCCATGCTGCTGGCCGAGCAACAGGACTTCGCCCTGGTGTTGCTCGATGTGGTGATGGAGACCGAGGACGCCGGTTTGCGCCTGGTCAAGACCCTGCGGGAGGTCATCGGCAACGCCGAGATTCGCATTGTGCTGCTCACCGGTGAACCCGGCATGGCGCCGGTACAGAGCGTGATGCGCGACTACGACATCAACGACTACTGGTCCAAGAGCGAGCTGAGCGCCGAACGCCTGCTTACCGTGCTCACCGCGGGTTTGCGCAGCTATTCCCAACTCAAGGCCACCGCCCGCGCGCGGCGCGGCCTGCAGATGATCGTCGAATCCAGCAATGCACTGTTCTGCTCGAAGAACACTCGCGAGCTGTCGGCCAAGATCCTTTCCGAAATCGCCTCGTTGCTCGATCTGCAGGCCGAGGGAATCGTCTGCGTCAAGGCGCACGAAGCCAGTCTGGGCGAGTTGCCCGATGCCTACGTGATCAGCGCCAGTGGGCGCTTTTACCGCTCCATCGACGGCAATCTCAGTGGCCTGGGCGACGAAGCGGTAGCCGGCGCGTTGCGCTGCTGCCTGCAAAAGCAGAGCACGCTGCGCTTTGACGACTGTACGGTGCTGTTCTTTCCCCGCTTTCAGGCTGGTGCCGATTACGCCTGCTACGTGGCCACCGAACGCACCCTGGACGATACCGAGCTGGAACTGCTGGAAGTATTCAGCGCCAGTATCAGCCGAGGCCTTTATAACGTCGCCCTGTTCAGCCGCCTGGAGGAGATGGCCTACCAGGATGATCTGCTGAAGATCCCCAACCGCAATGCGCTGATCCGCATGCTCGACATGACCTTGAACAGCTCCAACAAGGATGAGCGCGTGCTGGTGCTGCTCGATATCGACAATTTCTCCGGTGCCAATACGGCTTTTGGCACCGGCTATGGGGATTTCATCCTGGGGCTGGTGGCCAACCGCCTGCGTGACGCGTTCGACGGCAACGTGCTGATCGCCCGGATTCGCGACGACCTGTTTGCCGTGCTGGGGCCGGAGGATCAGGTACGTGCCGAGGACATCGTGGCCTTGTTTCGCCGCCCCAACCGTCCTTACGAACTGGGCCAGGTGCACAGCCTGAGCAGCGTTACCCTGTATCTGCGCGACTTTGACGACACCGCCAGCGTGGCCCTGCAGGACGCGCGGCTGACGCTCAAGCAGGCCAAACAGTTCGGCCACGACCAGCATGTGGTGCACGACCGGCGGTTGCAGAGCGCCCATGCCGAGTCGTTTCGCCTGCTGCTGGCGTTGCGCGACGCCGTGGCCAGCGACCTGATCAGCATCGAGCTGCAGCCCCAGGTCGACCTGCGCAGCGGTTCGGTTACCGGGGTCGAGGCCTTGGCGCGCTGGTACCACGCCGATGGCAAGGCAACGCCGCCGCTCGAGTTCATCCCCCTTGCCGAGGCGACCGGCTACATTCTGCCGCTTGGCGACTTGCTCATGCGCCTGGCGTTGCAGGCGGCACGGCGCCTGGCCGAAGCCGGCTACCGGGACATCCGGGTGGCGATCAATGTCTCGGCAGCCCAACTGCTGCAGCGCGACTTCATCGAACGCTTCACGCTGCATCTGCAGGCTGCTGGAGTCAGGCCCGCGCAGGTCGAGCTGGAAATCACCGAGTCGGTGGCCATGCGCTCTTTCGAACAGGTCTGCGAGCAACTGCTGGCGTTGCGCGCGATGGGCGTCAAGGTGGCCATTGACGACTTCGGCACCGGGTTCTCCTCGCTCAGCTACCTGCGCCAACTGCCTGCCGACCGCTTGAAGATCGACCGTAGCTTCGTCGAGGAGCTGCGCGCCGAAGATGATGGCCAGGCAATCGCCGAGGCGATCATCCAGATCGCGCGGCGGGTGGGCATGTCGGTGATTGCCGAGGGTGTGGAAAACCAGCAGCAGGTCGAATGGTTGAGGGAGCATGACTGCCTGGAGGCGCAGGGCTATCTGTTCGCCAAGCCAATGCCCCTGGAACGGCTGCTGAGCTGGTTGGGCGAGCATTCATCGCGATGATCGCTCGCCGCCTGGCCGGCTGGCGAGAAATCCTCGCCAGGCCGTTGCCGCGTAACCTGCTGGTGCTGTTTCTGCCCTGGTCGCTGTTGATCGTGGTGCTCAGCCTGCTGCTTTACGACCGCATGCTCAGCGACCGTCTGGAGCCTCTGCTCGACGCCGAGTCGGACAGCCTCAACGAAGGTGTTGCGGTGCTGGAGCGGCATCTATCCAGCCTGCGCGGTGATCTGCAGTTTCTCAGCCAGCAGCCGCTGCTCAACCGCGCGCTCAGGCATGCCTCCGCTAGCAGCTACGCCGCGCTGAGTGAGCTGTTCGCCGAGTTTTCCAATAGCCGCGGCATCTATCAGCACATTCGCTGGCTCGACGAGAACGGCATGGAACGCGTGCGTATCGACGGCGGCTCGGGAAAGGCACGACAGGTCGAGGCGGCAGACCTGCAGAACGACTCGGCCGCCTATTACTTCGTGGAGACCATGCATCTCTACAAGGGCGAGTCCTATCTGTCGCGCTTCGATCTGGAACGGCATTATCGACCCGATGGCAGCCTCGAAGCGCTTGTGCCGATCCTGCGAGCCGCGGTGCCGGTTTTCAGTGAGCGCGGTGAGCGGCGCGGCGTTCTGATCCTCGATTACCGGGCCGAACGGCTGTTGGCGCGCTTGCGGGAAACCTCGCTCGCCTATGGCGGCTCGCTGCAGTTGCTCGACCATGAAGGCTACTGGATGCTGGGCGAGCGGCCCGAGCACGCCTGGGGCTTTCTGCTCGGCAAGCCAGAGCTGACGCTGGCCAGCCGCCAGCCGGCCACCTGGCGGCGATTGCAAACCGAGCAACGTGGTTCGTTTATCGACGCCGCGGGTTTCTGGACCTACAGCCATTTCCGGCCGAGTGACGCCGCCGCGGCCACCAGCAACGTCGCCGATCACTGGCTGTTGCTGTCGCACTTGCCGGCCGAGCACCTCAACCAGCTGCGGTGGGGCGTGCTGTGGCGCGTATTGTTGTTCTTCAGCGTGCTGCAGGGGCTGGGGCTGCTGATCAGCGTAAGGCGGGCGATCGACGAGGCCGAACGCTTGCGTGCCGAGCAGGGGCTGCAAGTGAGCAGCAAGGCATTGGCGGCGAGTAACGAGCAATTGCAGCGTACTGTCGAGCAGCTGCAGCGCACCCGTCGTGCCTTGTTGCAGGCTGAAAAGCTATCGTCCCTGGGCACCATGGTCGCCGGCGTCGCCCATGAGTTGAATACGCCAATTGGCGCCGCCAGCGTGGCCGCTTCGACCCTGGAGCGGGCCAGCCAGGAATTTCAGGCAGCGATGCGCGAAGGCCTGAAGCGCACCACCCTGGAGCGTTTCGTGCAGCGCACCGATGACGGCCTGAGCATCATTCTGATCAGCCTGGAGCGGATGTCGCAGCTGACCCGTGCTTTCAAGCAACTGGCCACCGACCGTGCCAGTACCGAGCGGCGGCGCTTCGACCTGCTCGAACTGGTGAACGAGGTGGCGCTGCTGCTACAGCCGAAGCTGCGCCAGAACGACCATCGAATCGTCGTGGACGTGGCCCCGGATCTGGTTCTGGACAGCTACCCAGGGCCTCTCGGGCAGATCGTGCAGAATCTCGTCGACAATGCGCTCGTTCATGCATTCGATCCCGGCGTGAAGGGTGTCGTCACCGTTCGTGGCCAACTAGATGAAGCGCAAGGGCAGTGCGTCATCGAGGTCATCGACGACGGTCGCGGCATGGATGAGGAGCTGCTGGACAAGATATTCGACCCGTTTTTTACCACCCGTCGCGGCCAGGGCGGCACTGGCCTGGGTTTGCATATCACCCACCAGCTGGCGGTGGATGTGCTCGGCGCCGAGCTGGAGGTCGACAGCACGCCGGGCGAAGGATCGCGCTTCAGCATCCGCTTCGATTTGAACTAGCCGTCGGGGGCTGCCGGCTCGCCATGCTGTAGGCTAGAATCGCCGCCGTTTGCTGCATGCCCTTGTTCGAGGTCCGCTCCATGCAATGCCGTCCTGGTTGTGGCGCCTGCTGTATCTCCCCGTCGATCAGTTCCTTTATCCCCGGTATGCCCAATGGCAAGGCCGCCGGTGAGCGCTGCGTGAATCTGGCCGAGGATAATCGCTGTTCGATCTTCGGGCGCGAGGATCGACCCGCCGTATGTGCCGCATTTTCAGCTGATTCCGCTGTCTGCGGTAATAGCCGTGAAGAAGCCATCCGCCTGCTGGCGTGGCTGGAAGGTGCCACCGCAACGGCTGTCTGACGCTCTACAGGCCAACCCCCGGAGAATAAAAATGTCGTTCACCCGTTTGTTGCTAGCAAGTACGGCGCTATGTCTCGCCTCCGCCGCCCATGCCGAGGACTGGCGCCTGGCCAAGGACGAGGAGGGTATCAAGGTCTACCTCAGCGAGGTGGCCGGCTCCCCTTACAAGGCCTACCGCGGCGTGACCTCGATCAAGACCGATGTGGCCAAGCTCCGGGCACTGCAGGAGGATGTGGTGGCCTCCTGTGCCTGGATCCACGAGTGCCAGGAGCAGCGGCTGCTCAAGCATGAAGGCGACAAGAGCTGGACCTACACCCGTTTCAACACGCCATGGCCGGTGACGCCGCGGGATTCGGTCATCGAGGTCACCACCGAACAGGGTGCAGATGGCAGCGTAACCCGCACCCTGCACGGCGTACCTGATTACCGGCCCGAGGAAAAAGGCTATGTGCGCGTCGCAAGTGTTGAAGGGCGCTGGACGATGACGCCAAAGCCGGATGGCATGGTCGAGGTCGTCTACGAGGCGCATACCGATCCCGGTGGCAGCGTTCCCTCGTGGTTGTCCAACAAGTTCGTGGTCGAAGCGCCGTTCAATACGCTCAGGGGCATGCGCGAAAAGGCCCAGCAGTAGTTTGCAAGCAATAAAAAACCCGCCACTAAGGCGGGTTTTTTCGTGTTCAGTAACGATCAGTCGTCGCCGCCCATGATGCCGAAGATCTGCAGCAGGCTGACGAACAGGTTGTAGATCGACACGTACAGGCTGATGGTCGCCATGATGTAGTTACGCTCACCACCGTGGATGATCGCACTGGTCTGGAACAGGATACAGGCCGACGAGAACAGCACGAAGCCAGCGCTGATCGCCAGTTGCAGGCCGCTGATCTGGAAGAACAGGCTGGCCAGTACCGCACCCAGCAGCACGAAGAAGCCGGCGGTGATGAAACCGCTCAGGAAGCTCATGTCCTTGCGGGTGGTCAGCACGTAAGCCGACAGGCCGAAGAACACCAGCGCCGTCATCATGAACGCCGAGCTGACGACCTCGGCACCGTTGGCCATGCCCAGGTAACGGTTGAGAATCGGGCCCAGGGTGTAACCCATGAAGCCGGTGAGGGCGAAGGTCGACAGAATACCCCAGCCGGAGTCACGCAGCTTGGCGGTCAGGAAGAACAGACCGTAGAAGCCGATCAGCACGACAAAGATATTCGGGTAGGGAACATTGGCGCGCTGCGCCATGAATGCAACGATACCGCTGAATGCCAGGGTGAGAGCCAGCAAACCGTAAGTGTTGCGCAGAACGCTGCTGACTGCGGTTTGTTCAACCCGTGAAGGGCTATGTGCGTAATCTTGTTCGCGCATGGCGACACTCCTAGTAAATGCTGTTGGTCCGTGACCAAGGTCGAGAAGCATCTTAACAGAGCCTTGGGTACTGCCAAGTCAGAGTGTTTGACAGTGTGTTGCGTTCCGGTAAGATGCCGCCCGCAACCTGCGAGGTTGCAAAGGAATGTTTCGGCAAGAAACGTCCGTGTCGACCTGGAGGGTTGGCAGAGCGGTTGAATGCAACGGTCTTGAAAACCGTCGAACGTTAATAGCGTTCCCAGGGTTCGAATCCCTGGCCCTCCACCAAATACAAGAGCCTGGCGATGCCAGGCTTTTTTTTGCCTGCGCTTCGTGGCCAGGCACTCCCGGACGGCAGGTCACCGATCGGCGCCGTCTACCGCCTGCGAATGCTCTGTGCCGTAGCTGGGAAAGTACAGGCGCACGCAGGTGCCTTGCCCCGGTTCGCTTTCAATGGTGAGCTGGCCGTTCATCTCGTTGACGAAGCCGCGCACCATGGCCAGCCCCAGCCCTGTGCCCTTGCCATCTTCCTTGGTGGTGAAGAACGGGGCGAACACCTTTTCGAGCACCTCGGGCGTCATGCCGCAACCGCTGTCGATCACGCTGATCACCACGTAGCTGCCGGGCTGGAAATTGGCGTTGTGCCCCGGGAAGTTGTGGCGGTCGAGGTTGGCGTCGTGGGTGCTCAGGTCCAAAGTGCCGCCGTCCGGCATCGCGTCCCGGGCATTGATGGCCAGGTTGAGTATCGCGCTCTCCAGTTGCTGCTTGTTGGCCTTGAGGAACCGGGTATCCGGTGCCAGGTCGAGATTGACAACAATCCTGGCGCCGACCGCGGTGCGGATCAGCGAAGTCATGCCAAGCACCAGCTGATTGGGATCCAGCCGTTCCAGCTTCTTGGCACGCTTGCGGGAAAAGCGCAGCAGGTTGTCGGCCAGTGAAGTGGCGCGCTCGACGGCTTCCTTGCACAGGTCGAAGTAGCGGCGCAATTTTTCGGAGTTCGCGGCTTCGACTTCCCGCTCCATCAGCGAGAGGCCCATGCTCATGCTTGCCAACTGGTTGTTGAAGTCGTGGGCCAGGCCGCTGGTGATCTGCCCGACCACTTCCATCTTCTGCGACTGGAACAGCGCGTTCTCGAGATGTTGCTGGTTGAGTTCCTGGGCAACCTGCTGACGCAGGTCTTGCACGCTGTTCATGAAGCCCAGCATGGTTCCGTCGCTATCGAACAAGGGCACGATATTGGCGAGCACCGGCACCCGGCTGCCGTCTCTGCGCTCGACGATGGTGCGAAAGTTGGTCACGGCCTTCTGGGTGACGAGAATTTCCGCCAGTGGCGTCTGGTGATGGGGGATGTGTACGCCTTCGGGGGTCAACAGCTTATGCGCGCCACAAAATTTGATTTGGCTCTCACCCAGGTTTGGCGATTCGCCCCAGATGTCGGCTGCCTTGTGGTTGTAGGCCACCACCGTACCCTGGGCGTTGCACAGATACACGCCTACCGGAAGGTGTTCGATGAGTTCATGGCTGAGTTTGCTGGCAAGTGAGGTGCCGGGAGGCAGCAGCAAGCTGATGCTGAGAGCGTTTTCTGGCATGGGGTAGCGCTGCGGCGGGAGGCGAGAGCGCTAGATTAGTTGGATTCGTGCGCAGGCGCGAGACGCTGCGCGTCAAAGCAGGGGTATACAGCCGCAAAAAGGCAATACTTGATGGCCCCGGCCACTTCCGGGGGGCGCCCCAGATGCCAGCTTGATCAGCCTTGGCTGAATTCACCAAGAATCTGCAGCAGTGAGTAAATGCCTGCGCCGAGCAGTGATGCGACAGACAGGGCGACCCCGAGTACGATCCAGATCATGGCAATGCTCTTTCTTGGCTGTTGGCTGATTGCTTGCCCGTCCGCCCATGGCGCAATGCTGGCAAGCGATGATCAACATAGAATGAGCGGCAAGAGGGTTCGTTCAGAGTATTTGTGCGACTGCTCGGTCACTTTTGCGGCGCGCAAATCCATGGTTTTCGGACATGGCGGATTAGCGTCTCGGCTTACCGAGTCGGCGGTCTGGTCGCCTGGTGCGCTGTAACCGGTGAGAGCAGGCTTGTGCAGCGGGGCAGGGGATGGCGCGACGATTTATCAGCGCGGTTTGGCAAGGCCGTGACCGCGCTTGAGGGACGGGCAGGCTGATCAGCAGGGGCGGTGAACGCGCCGATCAGTAGCCCAGCGTACCCTTGAGATCTGCATAGACGGCAGTCATCAGAATCTTGTTCTGCAACTGGGCTGCGGTTAGGCGGCGCGTTGCCACTAGGTTGCATTGCAGATCCAGGCAATCGACCTGCAGGCCTTCGGCGGAAGTTTCCGTGACGATGTGATAACGGCCGGCAGTCACTGTCTTGAGCTGCTTGATGAGCATGTCCATTGAAAATCCCTCGGGTATGGTTCACGTCTGTAATGTCAGAGCAGTGCCCAGGGCTGCACGTTCCGCCTAAATTATTCGCCATTGCTTACCCAGCAGTCTTTCGCGGCTGTCGCGTGATGGATGGCTGCATAGTCCCACCGTTCCTGGCGCGACGCTCCTAGCGGATCCGCGGCGAGCGGCACGGCGACAAACGCGGCGATTCGGCAATGAAAGTTGTCTGGCGCTTGCAAATTGACGCTCATTGCTAACTCACCTGTCAGGTTTTTTGATATGGTGCGGTTCTCTCAAGTAGTCGCCTTGCGGCGCTCGCGCAGGTACGAGGTGTTCGTTTGATTAAGGTATTGGTGGTTGATGATCACGACCTCGTTCGTACGGGTATTTCGCGCATGCTGGTCGATATTGACGGCTTGCAGGTCGTTGGCCAGGCGAGTTCGGGTGAAGAGGCGCTGAAGAAGGTGCGTGAGCTCAAGCCCGATGTCGTGCTGATGGATGTGAAGATGCCCGGCATCGGCGGGCTCGAGGCGACTCGCAAGCTGGTGCGCAGCCATCCCGACCTCAAGGTGGTGGCGGTTACCGTGTGCGAAGAGGATCCGTTCCCCACGCGCCTGTTGCAGGCCGGGGCTGCCGGCTACCTGACCAAGGGAGCAGGCCTCGAGGAAATGGTGCAGGCCATACGCATGGTCTTTGCGGGGCAGCGCTTCATCAGCCCGCAGATTGCCCAGCAGCTGGCCCTGAAGTCGTTCCAGCCGCAGAGCAGCAACTCGCCGTTCGACCTGCTCTCCGAGCGCGAGATCCAGATTGCCTTGATGATCGCCGGTTGCCAGAAGGTGCAGAGCATCTCCGACAAGTTGTGCCTGTCCCCCAAGACGGTGAATACCTACCGCTACCGAATTTTTGAAAAGCTGTCGATCACCAGTGACGTGGAACTGGCGCTGCTCGCGGTCCGTCACGGCATGGTCGATGCAACCAGCTGACGTGAATCCCGTGTTCGATGCCAGCGCATTCCTGGCTACCTGTAGTGGCCGTCCCGGTGTCTACCGGATGTTCGACGCCAGCGGCAACCTGCTGTATGTCGGCAAGGCCAAGAACCTCAAGAAGCGTCTCGCCAGTTATTTCCGCAAGACCGGGTTGGCTACCAAGACCTCGGCGCTGGTCGGCAAGATCGCCCAGGTGGAAACCACCATTACCGGCAACGAGACGGAAGCGCTGCTGCTCGAGCAGACGCTGATCAAGGAATGGCGCCCCCCCTATAACATCCTGCTGCGCGATGACAAATCCTACCCTTACGTCTTCCTGTCCGATGGCGATTACCCGCGCCTGGATATCCATCGCGGTGCGAAGAATCGCAAGGGGCGTTACTTCGGGCCCTATCCCAGTGCCGGGGCGATCCGTGAAAGCCTGGCGTTGCTGCAGAAAACCTTTCTGGTTCGTCAGTGCGAGGACAGTTACTACCGCAACCGCACGCGCCCCTGCCTGCAGTACCAGATCAAGCGCTGCAAGGCGCCTTGCGTCGGGCTGGTAGAGCCGGCCGAGTACGCCGAGGACGTGCGCCATTCGGTGATGTTTCTGGAAGGGCGCAGCAATGCCCTGAATGCCGAGCTCTCGGCAAACATGCAGCAGGCCTCCGCGGCCCTGGATTTCGAGAAAGCCGCCGAGCTGCGTGACCAGATGGCCTTGCTGCGCCGGGTGCAGGATCAGCAGAGTATGGAAGGCGGCACCGGAGACGTCGACATCGTCGCCGCCCTGGTCAACCCGGGCGGCGCCTGTGTGCACCTGATCAGCGTGCGCGGCGGCCGCGTGCTGGGCAGCAAGAATTTCTTCCCGCAGGTGGCGATCGAGGAAGAAGCCCAGGACGTTCTCGTCGCTTTTCTCGGCCAGTACTACCTGGGTAGCCATGAGCGCGACCTGCCCAGCGAGCTGATCGTCAATGCGCCCCATGAAGACTATCCCGTATTCATCGCCGCCGTGCAGGAGCTGCGTGGCCGCGAGCTGGGCATCAGCTATCGGGTTCGCGGTACCCGGGCGCGCTGGCAGGCACTGGCGGTAACCAATGCCGAGCAGGCGCTCGGCGCCCGGCTGGCCAATCGCGAGCACATGGCAGGGCGTTTCGACGCGCTGGCCGAAGCGCTGGGCATGGATGAGGTGCCGCAGCGCCTGGAATGCTTCGATATCAGTCATTCCAGCGGCGAGGCGACAGTGGCCTCCTGCGTGGTATTCGGGCCCGAAGGCCCGACCAAGTCCGATTACCGGCGTTACAACATCGAAGGCGTGACCGCCGGCGATGATTATGCGGCCATGCACCAGGCGCTGACCCGGCGCTTCAGCAAGATCAAGCAGAACGAAGGCAAGCTGCCGGACATCCTCCTGGTGGACGGCGGCAAGGGCCAGTTGGCAATGGCGCGCGAGGTGTTGACCGAACTGGAAGTGCCACCGCTGATCCTGCTTGGAGTAGCCAAGGGCACGACGCGCAAGCCCGGCCTGGAAACCCTGTACCTGAACGACGCCGCCCATGAATTCACCCTGCCAGGCAACTCACCCGCCTTGCACCTGATTCAGCAGATTCGCGACGAATCGCACCGCTTCGCCATCACCGGCCACCGTGCCCGCCGTGGCAAGGCGCGCCGCACCTCGAGCCTCGAGGAGGTGGCGGGCGTGGGACCGAAGCGGCGCCGTGAACTGCTCAACCACTTTGGCGGTCTGCAGGAGTTGTCCCGCGCCAGTACGGAAGAAATCGCCAAAGCACCCGGTATCAGTAAAAAGCTCGCCGGTTTGATTTATGCCGCACTGCACAGCGAGTAGAATGCCGCCTCACCTAACCGTCCAGTCGAGCCGATGAATATCCCCAACCTCCTAACGGTGCTCCGCGTTCTGCTGATCCCGATCTTCATCCTGTTGTTCTACATGCCATTTTCGTGGAGCTATTGGGCTGCCAGCGCGGTATTCGCCTTTGCTGCCATAACCGATTGGCTGGATGGCTACCTGGCTAGGCGCTGGGAGCAGAGCACCCCCTTCGGCGCCTTTCTGGATCCGGTTGCCGACAAGCTGATGGTCGCCACCGCGCTGGTGCTGCTGGTGGCCGAGCATGCCAACCTGTGGCTGACGCTGCCGGCTACCATCATCATCGGCCGCGAGATCGTCGTGTCGGCCCTGCGTGAGTGGATGGCCGAACTGGGCGCCAGGGCGCATGTGGCAGTATCCAACTTGGGCAAATGGAAAACGGCGGCGCAGATGGTCGCCCTGGTGATCCTGCTCGGCAACCCGCCATTGTTCGGCTTTTGGGTGCTGCTGGGCTATGTGCTGCTGATCGTTGCGGCAGCACTCACCCTGTGGTCGATGGCGCAATACCTGCTCGCTGCCTGGCCGCATCTGAGTGTGACCGCGGAAAAGAAATAACTTTTTTGAATCAAAGGCTTGACTGGGCGACGGGAAGATATAGAATGGCGCCCGTCGACAAGACAAGCGGGAATAGCTCAGTTGGTAGAGCACGACCTTGCCAAGGTCGGGGTCGCGAGTTCGAGTCTCGTTTCCCGCTCCAGTTTCAACGGGCCGTCATGTACGGCCCGTTCAGTTTAAGGCTGAGTAGCAGAGTGGTTATGCACCGGATTGCAAATCCGTGAACGCCGGTTCGATTCCGACCTCAGCCTCCAAACGCAAAGCCCCGTAGCCATTGGCTACGGGGCTTTTTTGTGCTCGCAAGCTAGTGCCTCGTTTCGAGTCGTTTTAGGGATGGATCTGGAAACTCACTCAGCGATAGGGCACTGCGATGGCGCCAAAGCGAGGTTCACTTCGAGCGCCTGGGTGCGCTAGCCCAGCCGTACGCCGCATTGAAATAAAAAGCCCCGAGAGGGTCGGGGCTTTTGATGGTGCTGGGGTGCCCAATGCCGCATGTAGGCTAGCGTGTACCGGTTTTGAGGCCGTCGAGGTAATCGATGTTGGCTTCCTGGGTCTTTTTGCCAGGCTTGCTTGCAGCCTGCAGTTCGCTTTTCAACTTCGCTTCCAAGGCATCGATCAGCAGCGTCTGCCTGGCCTGACCCTCCAGGTGAGCTTCGATGGCGCGGATGATCTCGGTGTTCATGCTGGTGTAATTGTCATTGGCCAGATCTTCGATGCGCTTGCGCATTCCATCAGGCAAACGAACGACAAACTTGTCCGCGGTACGGGCATTGAATACGGGCTTGCTCACGATTGGTTCCTCCATATCGAGTAATACTAGCTATTTGATGGTAGCTGGGGCGATAGTTCAGTTGGCCGGACGATTGGTATCGAAAAAAGGCGTCTAACTTATCGGGCTGCCCTGATCAAACAGCTAGCCGCTCTGGTCGCACGCAAGGCACCTATTATACTCCTGCTGATGTGGCATGGTGATATCGCCTGTCAACTGGGGCCATCCAACAGGTCGAGAGCGTGATGCAGGCATCATTATCAGAATGAAGGGCGGACGGCCGCTGCACTCGCTCGCTTTCACCACCTGCTCCCATTTGCTGCCATTGCACGCCATGCTCAAGCATTGATGCCGTCCAGCCGGTCAGCCGGGAGGCTGAGTTTGCTGGCCGGTAGCGTTGACGCTTCAAGGCGATATAGGGTCGCTGGCCGGAAATGTCTCCTCCAGGGCATTATCGATGCGAGATTCCTGATGCGGTACGACGCTGGCAGTCTTAGCACGAGGCTCCCTGGCTTGCTGTGGGTGCTGTGCGGGTGCGTTGTCCGCGCCAGGGCGCTGTCCTTCCAGCAGGGTCTTGAGCTGGCAGTGCCCGGTCAACCCGCGCTTGGCAATCATCGCCGACGCGGCAATCTTGAGCAGACCGCCCACGCCTCCTTGTCTGATACCGCTGACCATTCCCATCATTCCAACGGCCAATGAAAGTACCCGTTCGGTACCTTCGACATTCTGGTTATGCATGTCTCACCTCATCAGCGTGTGGCCATACCCGACATGGGCATTGCAAGTAAGGGAGAGGGCAGAGCGCCATGAGGTTCAGGGTGACTTACCAGCGGTCGCGGTCAGCTGGTTAGGCAGCCGATGGACGGAGGCAAAATGCCGCATGCCAGAAGATACGCAGCGGCTAGACTGCAGTGGTCATCAACGTGAGGAAGGAGTTTCTGGGATGATGTCCGTTCTCGAGCAGCGTCATATTGTCGAGTGTGCGTTCTTACCATTGGTGTGTAGTTGTTCCATCGATGGCAGCGAGTCGGTGACGATACAGATCAGGGATCCGGTCACGGCACAGGTCTATTTGAATGTCTCGGGTATTTCCCGGGCCGACCTGTCGACCTCGCGGCAGATCTCCCAGCTGGTGATGCAGTTGCGCCAGGATCTGCACATGCTCAATTCTGGCACCGTCAAACGACACGCCTGAGCAGGGCGCGGCACAGAAAGGGAACTGTCTGGCCGCGCGCGTGGCCTCAGTTAGCAACACTGACTGAGGAGGGCCCTGGTATGGACGGTGGCAAATTCGACGGCTATGACCTCGAACGTTTCAATGCATTACTGGCCGAGGAACTCGGGCTGACCGCGGACGAACTGCAAACCTGGATGCAGGAAGAGCGCGAGCGCGTCGACGAAAATGGCCAGCTGATCGGCCACGCGGTCACCTTCAGGCCGGACATGCCCTTCGACTTGCGCGCACGCGTGCGGGGAATGGCGGGAGAGTATGTCGCGCACACCGGCATCATCCCCCTCGATGCCTGAGCCGATGACGGTTGCAAGCGGCAAAAAGCCTGAACTCTGCTGGTTGGCGATACCTCCAAGTACCGTCAACCACTGTTAAGGAGCATTCGCCAATGGCACGTAAAACTTCGCTTGAAAGCGGCCTGGATCAGTTTCAACAGGAAAGCGCCAAGGAACTGAAAAAGCTGCTCGACCAAGCCAGCAAAGCGCTGGGGGATGCCGAGTCTTTCTCTGGCGACAAGGCCCATGAGGCACGTGAGAAGGTTATTGCCCTATTGAACGAAGCCAAGGGCACCATCACCGAGAAGGGCCGTGAAGCTGTCGAGCTTGGTCGTGAAACCATCGGCAACGCCCAGGACCGCATCGAGAGCAATCCCTGGACTTCGGTTGCCGTCGCTTCCGGTTTCGGTCTGCTGATCGGTCTGCTGGTAGGCCGTAGCAGCAAGTAATCGCTGCGCCGCGCCCGCACTCTATAGTGCAGCTCATCATGATGCGCCCGCTGTCGCTGCGTTGCTCGCGAGCTCAGCGAGATAACCTCGTAGATCAATGATTTACGAGGTTTCTTATTGCACGCTTGGAACTTGCGGGGTGGCCTGGGGCTGTATATAGTCCTGCCCTCGCATATTTCGCCGCCCCGATGGTGAAATTGGTAGACACAGCAGACTTAAAATCTGCCGGCCGCAAGGCCTTGCCGGTTCGATTCCGGCTCGGGGCACCAATTCTGAGCGTCGGCCTATGCGCAGCCCGCGCGTTTTCCGCTCATTGTTCTCCCCGGTGGTCCCAGCCTGAGGCTTCATAGCAATCATGCGCAGCGCCGACGAGGCATTCCCCGTATTCAGCCTTAGCGACTGCACCCTGCGGTGCATTCGCGGCGATGACATCGAGCAGGTGTATGCCGGACTGTCTCACCCGCAGGTGATCGCCCATTACGGAGTCTCCTACGCCAGCCTTGCGGCCACTGGCGCGCAGATGCAGTGGTACGAGCAATTGCTCAGTGCTCGAATGGGCATCTGGTGGGCGGTTGCCGGCGCTGATGATGTGCTAATCGGGGCCTGTGGCTTCAACGACTGGAACCACGAACACCACAGTGTGGAAATGGGGTACTGGTTATTGCCCGAGTACTGGCAGCGCGGCCTGCTGCAAAGGGGGTTGCCGCGGATCATGCGCTATGCCTTTGAGGCGTTGAACGTACATCGTATCCACGTCGATATCGAACCCGAGAATATCGCCAGCTGCCGATTAGTCGAAAAGCTGGGGTTTACCCATGAAGGCACGCTGCGTGACGTGGAGTGCAAGAACGGCCGTTATCTCAGTCTGCACCAATACAGTCTGCTGGCTAGTGACCACGCCGCCCGGGCATTGCTCGCCGGCTAAGGGCTGTTGAGGGCTCTCGCCGCAACGCGCGACTTGCATTTGCCATCTCAGCAGCCCTCGCGGCGCAGGCGGTCGCGATGCCCGCCACCGCCTGCATGATTCGACGCCGTTAGAAGTGCGCCTTGACCAGCAGGCTGATGGCGCTCTGGTTGGTACCGCCCAGCACCTCGTCCCCCAGTTGGCTGTCGTTGTCGATGCCGTACTTGTTTTTCCAGTAGTCGTATTCGACGCCCACGTAGAATTTCTCGCCCCAGCCCAGGGCCTTGGCCAGGTCGTACTTGATCTGCGGGTTGATATGCAGGTTGGCGTGGTAGCTGTCGTCGTTGTCCACCACCCAGTCGATAAAGCCATCGATCACCAGATTGGAGCGGCCGACGGGAATCGTGTAGCTCCACGCCGGGGTGATCTGCCAGACGTTACGGCCGTCACGCTTGCCATCCGGACGGCGCAAGTAAGTATTGAGCTGGAAGTAGTCGAAGCCGGGAATTGCCAGGTCCACGGCCGGGCCCAGCAGGTAGGCGTCGACATCGTCCTCGCCGAATTCGTAGGTGGCGGAAAGCAGCACATCCTTGACCGGGCCGAATGACAGATCGCCGCCGCTGAGCTTGCCGAACGATAGCCGCGGGCTGATCTCACCGTAGAAGGTATGGCCGTCACCGGCGCCGTTGCTGGCTTCGGTGTTGTACTTGATGCCGTCGACGAACAGGAACAGGTCACCGAAGCTCCAGCCGCTGGCATGTTCGAAGGTCAGCGTCTGCTGGCGAGGTGGATCGATCTTGAAGTCGATGCCGTTGAGATACGTCAGGCTGTTGTCCTGCCATAGCAGCAGATCGGCCATGGCCTGGACAGGGGCCAGCAGGCTGCCCGTCAGCAGCAGGGAAGTTGCGGTGTGTTTCATTCAGAGGTGTTCCGGCAAATAGGGGGGCGCCATAAGGGCGCTCGGCGCACATCCAGGAGCCGGAGCGGCTCACTGGCTCGCGCGGCAGGTATGCCCGGCCTCGCGCGGCGCGGGAGTTTACAGTATTTGCGGGTCTGAACGTGATGGAGCTGTAGGTGCCTGGGCAGCTGCGCCGCTCACGCGTGGTGAAAGAGCGGCGCAGCCTTGCCGGGCTGTGCTCAGGCGTCGAGTTGTTTGGCGGTTTCCACACCGGAAGCGCTGAGTTTGATGGGGTAGTTGAGCGAGACGACACCGGCCGTTTCCGCCAGGCTGCCATCCTGAATCAGGCCGTTTTTCTGCAGCTCGCCGAGCACTTCGGCGACGGCATGCTCGCCACGGAAATTGTCCAGCACCTCCTTGCCCAGGCCGCCAGGGTGAGCGTGGAGGAGGCGAGTGAGAACTTCTTTCTTCAGGTCATTGTCGATGGACATGCGAACCTCGCGTTGCGGTGGGTTTCACCTGTTGTGACTGCTCACCGGCATAAACGTTTGAGGTGTTTACAGCAGTGCCGTTGTAAGCCGTGTGCGTCCTGCTAGACTGCTGCGGCGTCGATAACCCTCTCTCATTCAGGGACTTCCATGATCAAGAAATGCTTGTTTCCCGCCGCTGGCTACGGCACTCGTTTTCTCCCGGCAACCAAGGCCATGCCCAAGGAAATGCTGCCAATCGTGAACAAGCCGTTGATTCAGTATGGTGTGGAGGAAGCGCTGTCTGCCGGCCTTACCGAAATCGCCATGGTGACCGGCCGCGGCAAGCGTTCTCTGGAAGACCACTTCGACATCAGTTACGAGCTCGAAGAGCAGATCCGCAACACCGACAAGGAAAAGTACCTGGTCGGTATCCGTCGCCTGATCGACAACTGCACCTTCTCCTACACCCGTCAGGTAGAAATGAAGGGCCTGGGCCACGCGATTCTCAGCGGTCGCCCGCTGATCGGCGACGAGCCGTTCGCCGTGGTGCTGGCCGACGACCTGTGCCTCAACCTCGAAGGCGACAGCGTGCTGACCCAGATGGTCAAGCTGTACAACCAGTTCCGCTGCTCGATCGTCGCGGTACAGGAAGTGCCGATGGACGAGATCCACAAATACGGCGTGATCGCCGGCGAGATGATCCGCGACGACATCTTCCGCGTGAACAGCATGGTCGAGAAGCCCAAGGCCGAAGATGCACCGTCGAACCTGGCGATCATCGGTCGCTACATTCTGACCCCGGATATCTTCGAGCTGATCGAGAATACCGAGCCAGGCAAGGGTGGCGAGATCCAGATTACCGACGCCCTGATGAAACAGGCCCAGGACGGCTGCGTGCTGGCCTACAAATTCAAGGGGCAGCGTTTCGACTGCGGTGGTGCCGAGGGCTATATCGAAGCGACCAACTTCTGTTTCGAGAACCTCTACAAGACCGGCAGGGGCTAACAGCCTTCAGCTTTTACAAAAACCGCCTCCGGGCGGTTTTTTTGTACCCAGTCTCCATGTTCGCTGGCACGGGCTGGTCTGCACGACCAGGCCAATGTGCCGGGTAAGCTCAGTTGGCGTTGATCGGTGTGGCGCCTGGGCCCAGCGGCTGGCCGTAGCTGAACTCGATCTGGTGGCCAGCGGGATCGCGTACCCCGCAGTAGTAGCCCACCGGATAGGGTTCGTCGCGCTGTGCCCACAGCAGGCACCCGGCGGCGCGGGCCTTGTCGACCACGGCATCCACCTCGGCACGACTCTGCAGCGCGAAACCGAAGTGGCTGTAGTCGCCCGCCGCCAGTTGCCGCGGCTCGCCGCCTGGCATGATGACGAAGATGAAGTCGCTTTCGCGGCCTGGCTCGGCCATCCACACGATCTGCGAGCCTTTGCCGGGGCGCCGGTGAATGACCTGCATACCGCAGAAGTCCTGGTAGAAGTCGATGCAGGCCTGCAGATCGGGTACGTGCAGAGCGAGATGGGTAAGAATCGGGCGCATGGCGGGGCTCCTCTGTTAAGGCTCTAGACCCGGCTAGTCGATGACAGTTTGATCCATGTGCCAGGCGGGCAGGGCACTGGGTTTGCGGTATGCTCTGCGTCTGTTCAGGAGGCTGTTATGACCTACGATTTCGATTTGTTTGTAATCGGTGCCGGCTCCGGTGGCGTGCGCGCGGCGCGCTTTTCGGCGGGCTATGGTGCCCGTGTGGCCGTGGCGGAAAGCCGCTATCTGGGCGGCACCTGCGTCAACGTCGGGTGCGTGCCGAAGAAACTGCTGGTCTACGGCGCCCAGTTCGCCGACGAGTTCGAGCATGCCGAAGGCTTTGGCTGGACGCCGGGGCAGGCCAGCTTCAGCTGGCCGACGCTGATCGCCAACAAGAACCGCGAGATCGAGCGCCTCAACGGTATTTACCGCAAATTGCTGGTGGGCAGCGGGGTGACCCTGCTCGAGGGCCATGCGCGCCTGCTCGATGAGCACCGCGTGGAGGTCGACGGCAAGACCTACAGTGCCGAGCGCATTCTGATCGCCACTGGCGGCTGGCCGCATATCCCGGATATCCCGGGTCACGAGCACGCGATCAACTCCAACCAGGCATTTTTCCTCGACGAACTGCCCAGGCGCGTGCTGGTGGTCGGCGGTGGTTACATTGCCGTCGAGTTCGCCTCGATCTTCAATGGCCTGGGCGCCCAGACCTCGCTGCTGTATCGCGGCGAGCTGTTCCTGCGAGGTTTCGACAACTCGTTGCGTACGCACCTGCACGAAGAACTGGGCAAGCGTGGCCTGGACGTGCAGTTCAATACCGATATCGCGCGCATCGACAAACAGGCCGACGGCAGCCTGCAGGCCACCCTCAAGGATGGCCGCACACTGGAGGCCGATTGCATCTTCTACGCCACCGGGCGGCGGCCGATGCTCGACAACCTGGGGTTGGAAAACACCGGGGTGACCCTGGACGACAAGGGCTATATCGAGGTCGACGACGAATACCAGACCAAGGCGCCATCGATCCTGGCCATCGGCGACGTGATCGGCCGTGTGCAATTGACGCCCGTGGCGCTGGCCGAAGGCATGGCCGTGGCGCGCCGGCTGTTCAAACCGGACGAATACCGCAAGGTCGATTACCGGATGATCCCCACCGCCGTGTTCAGCCTGCCGAATATCGGCACCGTGGGCCTCAGCGAAGAGCAGGCGCGGGAGGCCGGGCATCAGGTGAAGATCTACGAGAGCCGCTTCCGGCCGATGAAGCTGACCTTGACCGAAAGCGACGAACGTACGCTGATGAAGCTGGTGGTCGATGCCGACACCGACCGCGTGCTGGGCTGCCACATGGTCGGCCCCGATGCCGGCGAGATCGTTCAGGGCCTGGCCATTGCGCTCAAGGCGGGAGCGACCAAGCAGGTGTTCGATGAGACCATCGGCGTTCACCCCAGCGCCGCCGAGGAGTTCGTTACCCTGCGTACGCCGGTGAACTGACTTGTCGATGACCCAGTTGTTCTACTTCGCGGATCTGTTCGGGGTGGCGGTGTTCGCCATCACCGGCGCGCTGATGGCCGGACGCAAGTCCATGGACCTGTTCGGCGTGCTGGTGATCGCCATTATCACCGCCCTGGGCGGTGGCACCCTGCGTGACGTGATTCTGGGTAACCACCCCGTCAGCTGGATCCGCAACGATAGCTATATCCTGGTCGCCACCCTGGCGGCGCTGGGCACTGTGGCCTGGGTACGCATGACTCGGCCGATCCATGAAAAGGGCCTGTTGATCGCCGACGCCTTCGGGCTGGCGGTGTTCACCGTGATCGGCACCGAGGTCGCCCTGCAACACGCCATGCCATCCAGTACGGCGGTGATCATGGGCATCATGACCGGGGTTGCCGGCGGCGTGATGCGCGATGTGATCTGCAACGAGATTCCGCTGATCTTCAAGAAGGAGATCTACGCCACTGCCTGCCTGGCCGGTGCGGTGACCTTCGTGCTGTTGCGCATGCTGCAAACCCCGCACTGGCTGGATACCGGGGTGGCCATGCTGGTGGTGCTGGGCATTCGCCTGGCGGCCATTCGTTGGCGGTTTTCGCTACCTCGTTTTCACCTGCTCGACCGCGACTAGGGCCGTCTGGCCCTGGCGCTAACTCATCTGTATTGCCAAGGAAGGTAAATGCGACGTTTGCTTGTGTGTCTGTGTGTACTCAGTCTGGGCGTTAGTGCCAGTGAGGTGGTCAATGACGTGACCGGTCTCAATCCGGTCATGGCCGAGAGGGTCATCGTGCCGCGCACCGAGCAGGAAGTCGTCGAGGCACTGCGCAGCCACCCGGGACCGATCAGCATCGGCGGCGGGCGTTACAGCATGGGCGGGCAGACCGCTGCAGACGGCGCACTGCAGCTGGACATGCGCAGCCTCGATAAGGTGCTCGAGTTCTCCCCGGAGCGCCGCGAGATTAGTGTGCAGAGCGGAATCACCTGGCGCGCGATACTCGAGTACATCGACCCCTACGACCTGTCGCCGCAGATCATGCAGTCCTATGCCAACTTCACGGTGGGCGGCTCGTTATCGGTCAACGTGCATGGCCGCTATGTGGGCGAGGGGCCTATCGTGGGGTCGGTAAAGGCCATCCGCGTGGTGCTCGCCGATGGCCGCGTGGTGAACGCCAGCCCGACCGACAATGCCGCGCTGTTCTACGGGATGATCGGTGGCTACGGTGGCCTCGGGGTGATTGTCGAAGCGACGCTGGGGTTGGCGGAAAACACCCGTATCGCCAGGGAAAGCCAGGTCATGGCGCTACGGGACTACCGGCCCTGGTTCTACCGCGAGGTGGCTTCCCAGGCCGATCTGCTGATGCACAACGGCATTCTCTACCCCGATGATTTTTCCACGGTTCGCGCGGTTTCTTATCGGCGCACCGAGGCGGCGCTTACCGAGCCTGACCGGTTGAGCCCTTTGAAGCAGGGCAGCCATCTGCAGCGCGTGGGGATTCGTCTGAGCGGCTCGCCATCGGGCATCAAGCTGCGCGAAGCGGCGCTCGACCCGCTGCTGTTTCGCAGCCCCAAGGTGCAGTGGCGCAACCATGAGGCCAGCCTCGACGTCAGCGAGCTGGAGCCGATATCCGGGGCGGATTTCAGTTACGTGTTGCAAGAGTACTTCGTGCCGCCGGCGCAGCTGGAACGGTTCGTTGGTGAGCTGGCGCGGCTGACTCATCAGCACCGGGCCACGTTGATCAACGTTTCCATTCGCCATGCCCAGGCCGATCCGCACACATTGCTGAGCTGGGCGCCGGAGGAAGTCTTCGCCCTGGTGCTGTATTATCGCCAGGGCTCATCAAAGCTGGAGCGGGAGCGGGCGGCGGCCTGGACGCGTGACCTGATTGCCGCTGCATTGCGCTGTGGCGGTCGGCATTACCTGCCGTATCAGATTCACGCCAGCCGCGAGCAGTTTGTGCAGGGTTACCCGCGGGCTGCGGAGTATTTCGCGCTCAAACGCCAGGTGGATCCCAGCAACCGGTTTCGCAACCGGCTGTGGGATCTCTACTACCAACCCTGATCAGTGACGCGCCGATACGTCGCCAAGAAACTTGCTGAGAAATTGCTGGGTGCGTGCCTGCTTGGGCGTGCTGAACAGCTCTCGCGCGTCGCCCTGTTCGACGATCACGCCGCCGTCGATGAAGATCGCCCGGTTGGCCACGTCACGGGCGAAACTCATCTCGTGGGTGACGATCACCAGGGTGCGGTTTTCCTCGGCCAGGGCGCGGATGGTCGCCAGCACTTCACCCACCAGTTCCGGATCCAGCGCCGAGGTCGGTTCGTCGAACAGGATCACGTCCGGTTCCATGGCCAGCGCCCTTGCGATGGCAACGCGCTGCTGCTGGCCACCGGACAGGCGCTTCGGGTAGGCGTCCTCCTTGCCAGCCAGGCCCACCTTGGCCAGCAATTGTCGACCCAGCTCGATCGCCTTGTCTCGCGGCTGTTTCTTGACCACTACCGGGCCTTCGATGACGTTTTCCAGGGCGCTGCGGTGGGGGAACAGGTTGAAGTTCTGGAACACGAAACCGACCTGCTGGCGCAGCTTGCGAATCAGCCCCTGTTGCTGGCTGATCGGCTTGCCGGCATCGATCTCGATCTCGCCGACGCGGATGCTGCCGCCGTCAGGGGTTTCCAGGAGGTTCAGGCAGCGCAGCAGGGTGGTCTTGCCCGAGCCGCTGGGGCCGATGATGGCGACGACTTCACCGGCGGCGATATCCAGGTCGATACCCTTGAGTACGCCCTGGCCCTTGAAGGATTTGCTCAGGTTGCGAACGGTGATCATGGGTGAGGCCATCAGTTGTCCGCCTCGTGGCGATTGACGCGTGCTTCCAGACGGTTCTGCAGGTGCGCCAACAGGCTGGAGAGAATCCAGTAGATCACCGTTGCCGCCAGGTACATGGCGAACACCTCGTAGGTGCGGGCAGTGATCAACTGGGCCTGGCGGAAAAGCTCCGGCACCTGGATGGTGGCAGCCAGGGCGGTATCCTTGACCAGCGAGATGAAGCTGTTGCCCAGGGGCGGCAAGGCGGTACGCATCGCCTGCGGCAGGATGGCGCGCAGCATGGTCTGGCTCTTGCTCATGCCGATGCTGGCCGCGGCTTCCCATTGGCCGCGGTCGATGGAGGCGATGGCCGCGCGCATGATCTCGGCGACATAGGCCGCCATGTTCAGGGAAAAGCCGATCAGCGCCGCGGTAAGGGGCTGGAGCTGCAGTCCCAGCTCAGGCAGGCCGAAATAGATGATGAACAACTGCACCAGCAGCGGCGTGCCGCGGAAGAACGAAATGTACACCCGGGCCAGCCAGCCCAGCGGCGCAATGGCGTAAAGCCTGACCAGGGCGAGTCCGAAGCCCAGCAGCATGCCGAAGAACATGCCGCCGAGGCTCAGGACGATCGTCCAGATTGCACCCTTGAGCAGAAAGGGCAGGGAGTCCAGCACCAGCTGGAGGGTGTCCGGCGTCATTGCGTAACGTCAGCCTTGAACCATTTTTCGGAGAGCTGTTTCAAGGTGCCGTCGCTGCGCAGCTTATCAAGGGCCTTGTTGATGGCCGCGAGCAGCTGCGGGTTGCCTTTGCGCAGCGCGACCCCGGATTCCTGGCGGGAGAAGGCATCACCGGCGACGGCCATGCGCTCACCGGTCTTGGCGACCATCTCGAAGGCGGCCAGGCGGTCGACCAGTACCACGTCGATACGGCCGACGTTGAGGTCCTGGAACTTGGTCGGATCATCGTCATAGGTGCGGATGTCGGCTTGCGGCACGTTCTCCTTCAACCACTGCTCGTAATTGGTGCCCAGGCCGACGCCGACCTTCTTGCCGGCCAGGTCCGCGGCGCTCTTCACACTGTCCGCTTCACTCTTGCGGGTCAGCGCCTGGATGCCCGAAACGGTATAGGGCGTGGAGAAGTCGTACTTCTTCTTGCGCTCGTCGGAGATGGTCACCTGGTTGATCACCACATCGATGCGGCCCGATTCGAGGGAGGCGAGAATCCCATCCCACTTGGTTGGCTGAAAGCTGGCCTGCACGCCCAGCTCCTTGGCCAGGGCATTGGCCAGGTCCACTTCGAAACCAGCCAGCTTTCCGCTTTCATCCTGGAAGTTGAACGGCGGGTAGGTGCCTTCCAGGCCAACCTTGATGCTGCCGCTATCCTTGATCTTCTGCAGGTCATCGGCCGCGTAGGCCTGGCCACCGATGCCGGCGAAGAGCGCCAGGCCAAGGCTGCCAATAAGGAAATGTCGACGCAGTGTGGCGATTATCATGAGCGAGCCTCGGTGGGTGGTTTGCTAGGTGCCTTCGGGACGCGGCACTCTAAGGTTGCCTGGGTATTCGAGAAAATAATAAAAAATTATTTGTATATGCCGTTCATAGAGTCAAGGACTGGTACGCAAACAGTGCCGGCGCACCACCGGTGTGCAGGAAAACGATTGGTTTGCTTTCCTCGAAGGCGCCTTTATGAACCCCATCGAGCAAGCCGGCGAACGCCTTGCCGGTATACACGGGATCGAGCAGCAAGCCCTGGCTGCTGGCCAGCAGCCGAATGGCGTCCAGGGTACCGGGGTTCGGTTCGCCGTAGCGAGGGCCGTAGTACTCGTCCCACAGCTCGACGGTCAACTCATCCGGCACCCCGATGCCCAGCAATTCGGCCGTGCGCTGTACCAACCCCAGCACCTTGGGACGCTGCTGGTCGGCAGGGCGCGACACCGTGATGCCGAGCACACGCCAGGCGGGCAGCACATGGGCCAATGCCAGGGCCAGGCCGGCGTGGGTTGCACCGCTTCCCGAGGCCAGTACCAGGGTGCCGCTGTCGAGGCCCATGGCGCTGACCTGCTCGGCGAACTCCAGGCCGGCCTTGACGTAACCCAGGGTACCCAGCGCGTTGGAGCCGCCGATCGGGATCACGTAGGGGCTCTTGCCGGTGGCCCGCAGGCGCTCGGCCTTGGCCATCAGCATCATGTCCGGTTCTTCCAGGTTGTCGACCACCTCCACCCGCGTACCGAACAGATCGAGCAACAAGCGATTGCCGTTGTGCAGGTAATTCTGCTCCTGGGTGTCGATGGGGTTTTCCAGCAGGGCCACGCAGGCCAGCCCCAGCTTGGCCGCAAGCGCTGCAGTCTGGCGTACGTGATTGGACTGGATGGCACCGGCGGTAATCAGCGTATCGGCATTCTGAGCCAGGGCGTCGGAACCGAGGTATTCGAGCTTGCGCGCCTTGTTGCCACCGAGGGCGAAAAGGGTCAGGTCATCGCGTTTGACATAGATCTCACGGCCCAGGTGGTGCGACAGGCGCAGCAAGTGTTGCAGCGGGGTGGCATGGGGAACCAGTTCCAGGCGTTCGAAACGGCTCAGGGCTTCGCTGATCATGTTCATCAATCCGCAATAGAGGTGCTTTCACTGTAGAAGTGACCGCCCGAAACACAACAAGTGCGCCAGCTTCCGCTTATTCTGAAAAGAAATATGGGAATGAATTAAAAGTATTTTCAACGTATAACTGTGATCCGTATTGTCAGCGTGCCGCCCTATCGTATGCGGCCAAATCACCCATGCCGTTGTCGATCCAGCGGCTTCTACGAGAATAAACATGAAAAAAACGCTTCTGTTGGCTGCACTGGCCGCCGCTCTGACCTCCCAGGCATTTGCTGCGGAAAAGCTCACCATCGCGGCCACCCCGGTTCCTCACGCCGAGATTCTCGAGCTGATCAAGCCGAAGCTGGCCGAGCAGGGTGTGGACCTCGAGATCAAGGTATTCACCGATTATGTGCAGCCCAACCTGCAGGTCGCGCAGAAGCAGCTCGATGCCAATTACTTCCAGACCAAGCCGTATCTCGACAGCTTCAATGAAAGTCGCAAGACCGACCTGGTGATCGTCAAGGGTGTGCACGTCGAGCCTTTTGGTGGCTACTCCAGCAAGTACAAGAGCCTCAAGGAACTGCCAGACGGCGCTACCATCGCCATCCCCAGCGAGGGCAGCAACAGTGGCCGCGCCTTGCTGCTGCTGCAGCATGCTGGCCTGCTGACCCTCAAGGACCCGAGCAATGCCCAGGCAACGCCTAAGGACCTGGCCACCAACCCGCACAACTTCAAGTTCAAGGAACTGGAGGCGGCCATGCTGCCCCGGGTGCTGAATCAGGTCGACCTGGCGCTGATCAATACCAACTACGCGCTGGAAGCCAAGCTCAACCCGAACAAGGATGCGCTGGTGCTCGAAGACAAGGATTCGCCATACGTGAACTACCTGGTCGCGCGCCCGGACAACAAGGACAGCGACGCCATCAAGAAGCTGGCTGACGCGCTGACCAGCCCGGAAGTGAAGACCTTTATCGAGAAGAAATATTCCGGCGCGGTAGTGCCTGCGTTCTAAGGATCTTTCCAAGATCTTTTAGGCGACGTATCGAGGCTGCTACAAGGCAGAAGCGGACATCGCTGCTTTCACTGTGGGAACGGGCGGGGACGGCCAGTTCATGCCCGTGATTTTTTTCGCGGGCATGGCCCGCTCCCACAGATTATCGCCAGTGGCCGACCGGATGCTTTCGCTACTTTGCAGCCAAAGCGCTGAAGTCGTGACCGGGCCCTAAGGTTCACGCCTGCTATATCAAACGCCGACAGGGCTGAACCCTGTCGGCGTTTTTTGTTGGTATCGGCAACTGCAGATCGCCATAAGCACATGCGAAAAAGGTATTTAAATTTAACTTTTTATATCGATATAGTTATTCCCATGCGTACCCGCCGGCCAACCGGCGCGCCGCACGACTGAATACAGGTGCCAGACACCTGCTTCTGAAGACGCGTCCCGTTGGCGCCCTTACCGTGTGGAGTTGCGCAAATGCCTGCCGTGCCCTTGAGTTCTGCCTATCACCCGCCAGCGCAGAATTTTGCAGTCCGTCCCTTTTCCGCTGCCGTCGGCGCCGAGATCACCGGCCTCGACCTCAGCCGCCCGCTGAACGACGCCGATTTCGCCCGTGTGCACCAGGCACACCTCGACTACAACGTCGTGGTGTTTCGCGACCAGCGCATCACCCCGCAGCAACAGATCGATTTCAGCCGTCGCTTCGGTGTGCTGCAGATCCATGTGCTCAAGCAGTTCCTGCTGGCCAACCACCCGGAAGTGTTCATCATTTCCAATATCATCGAGAACGGCCAGCCGGTTGGCCTGGGCGATGCCGGCAAGTTCTGGCACTCGGATCTGTCCTACAAGGAGTTCCCCAGCCTGGGCTCGATGCTTTATGCCCAGGAGCTGCCGGAAGAGGGCGGCGATACGCTGTTCGCCAGCCAGCAACTGGCCTACGAAACACTGCCGGGCGAACTGCGCCAAGCCATCGACGGCAAGCGCGCGGCGCATTCCTACACCGCCCGCTACGCCGATGAAGTATTCAAAGGCATCCGTCGCCCGACGTTGACCGCAGCGCAGCTTGCCGAGGTCAAGGCCGTGGTGCACCCGGTGGTGCGTACCCACCCGGAAACCGGGCGCAAGGGATTGTTCGTCAACGAGAACTTCACCACCCACATTCTCGACGTTCCCGAGGACGAAAGCCGGCAGATCCTCGCCGAGCTGTATGCCCACAGCGCCAGACCGGAATTCATCTACCGCCATCAGTGGCAGGACGGCGACATGGTGTTCTGGGACAACCGCGCGCTGATCCACCTTGCCACCGGCTGCCCGAGTCACCTGCGCCGGCGCATGCACCGCACCACCATTCAAGGTGATGTGCCTTTTTAAACAGGTAGCCACCCGGCAAACCCAATTCCCGTATCACTGACTGGAGCCTCGCAATGTCGGCAGGTAAGCGCTTTCCCTTTATTCCACGTTTTGGCCGCTTGGCCAGCGGCATCACCTTTAGCCTGAGTCTGCTGGCAGGCAGCCTGGCGGCGCCGCAAGCCGCCCATGCCGAGGGGCAGATCCGCATCGCCGAGCAGTTCGGCATCGTTTACCTGCTGCTCAACGTGGTGCGTGACCAGCAACTGATCGAAAAGCACGGCAAGGCCGAAGGCCTGGATATCAAGGTCGACTGGCAGCAGCTCTCCGGTGGCTCGGCGGTCAACGATGCGCTGCTGTCCGGCGCCATCGATATCGCCGGTGCCGGCATCGGCCCGTTGCTGACCGTGTGGGATCGCACCCAGGGTCGCCAGAACGTCAAGGGCGTGGCCTCGCTGGGCAACTTCCCGTACTACCTTTTGAGCAACAACCCCAAGGTCAAGACCATCGCCGACTTCACCGCCAAGGATCGCATCGCCGTTCCTGCGGTGAGTGTGTCGGTGCAGTCGCGCTTCCTGCAGTACGCCGCCGCCAAACAGTGGGGCGATAAAGAATTCAACCGCCTCGACAAGTACACCGTGGCGCTGCCGCATCCGGACGCCACGGCGTCCCTGAAAGCTGGCGGCACCGAGCTGACCGGGCACTTCTCCAATCCGCCGTTCCAGAATCAGGCGCTGGAAAACCCGGATGTGCACGTGGTGCTCGACACCTACGAGCTGCTCGGCCCGAACTCGCCGACCGTGCTGTATGCCACCGAAAAATTCCGCACCGACAACCCCAAGACCTACAAGGCCTTCGTCGCTGCATTGGCCGAAGCGGCGGACTTCGCCCAGAACGACAAGGGCGCGGCAGCCGACACCTACCTCCGCGTCACCGGCGCCAAGATCAGCCGCGACGAGCTACTGAAGATCATCGACAACGAGCAGTTCCAGTTCACCGTCACCCCCACCAACACCTATCCGCTGGCCGACTTCCTGCACCGTGTCGGCGCCATCAAAAACAAGCCGGCCAGTTGGCAGGACTACTTCTTCGAAGACCCCGCCATCGGTCAGGGAAGCTGAAACCATGAATGCCCTTCTGCAAGGCCACACGGCCAGCACGCTGAATCCAGCCGCCTTCGACACCGTTCTGCAGGTGCAGAAGGTCAGCCTCGAGTACCGCACCCCGCAGCGCGTCGTGCGCGCCACCCACGAAGTCAGCTTCGAGGTGGATCGTGCCGATCGTTTCGTACTGCTCGGCCCCTCCGGCTGTGGCAAGTCCACGCTGCTCAAGGCGGTCGCCGGTTTTATCGAGCCGGTCGCCGGCAGCATCCGCCTGGACGGCGCCCAAGTGCGCGAACCGGGCCCGGATCGCATCGTGGTGTTCCAGGAGTTCGATCAACTGCCACCGTGGAAGACGGTGAAGCAGAACGTGATGTTCCCGTTGCTGGCCTCGCGCACCCTGGGCCGCGAAGATGCCGAGGAGCGCGCCCTGCATTATCTGGAGAAGGTCGGCCTGGCCGGCTTCGCCGATGCCTATCCGCATACCCTGTCCGGCGGCATGAAGGCCCGTGTAGCCATCGCTCGGGCACTGGCCATGCAGCCGAAGATCCTGCTGATGGACGAACCCTTCGCCGCCCTCGATGCACTGACCCGCCGCAAGATGCAGGAGGAGTTGCTGCAGCTGTGGGAGGAGGTGCGCTTCACCCTGTTGTTCGTCACCCATTCCATCGAAGAGGCGCTGATCGTCGGTAACCGCATTCTGCTGCTGTCGCCCCACCCTGGCCGAGTCCGGGCGGAGATCAACAGCCATCAGTTCGACCTGCACAGCCTCGGCGGTGTGGGCTTCCAGCAGACCGCGCAACGCATCCATCGCCTGTTGTTCGACGAGGAGGTCGACAGCGGCCAAGGCGCCGAGCTGGGTTTCCACGATATCCGCATCGCCTACTGAGGAGCGTTCAACCATGAATCTTTCCCCCGCACGGCGTGAGGAATACGAAATCCCCCTGCAACCGTTGCCCGGCCTCAAGCTGGAGCGCGAGCTGTCCCTCGGCCAGCGCCTGTGGCAACAGGGCTGGCTGCGCAAATCGCTGATTCTGCTGGCCCTGGCGCTGGTCTGGGAGGCGGCGGCTCGCTACCAGGCCAACGACCTGCTGCTGCCCAGCTTCCTGCAGACGGCCAAGGCCTTCATCGAAGGCATCGGCAGCGGCGAGCTGCTGGAAAAGGTGGCGATCTCGCTGTCGGTGCTGGTCAAGGGTTACCTGATCGGCATCGTCCTGGCCTTTCTGCTGACCAGCCTGGCGGTCTCGACCCAGCTCGGCCGCGACCTGCTGTCGACCCTGACCTCGATGTTCAACCCGCTGCCGGCCATCGCACTGTTGCCGCTGTCGCTGCTGTGGTTCGGCCTGGGCGAGAACAGTCTGATCTTCGTGCTGGTGCACTCGGTGCTCTGGGCCCTGGCGCTCAACACCTACGCCGGCTTTCTCGGCGTGTCCGAGACCCAGCGCATGGCCGGGCGCAACTATGGCCTCAAAGGCCTGCGCTTCGTGCTGTTCATCCTGATTCCAGCGGCGCTGCCGTCGATCCTCTCGGGGCTGAAGATTGGCTGGGCCTTCGCCTGGCGCACGCTGATCGCCGCCGAACTGGTGTTCGGCGCCTCCAGCGGCAAGGGCGGCCTGGGTTGGTACATCTTCCAGAACCGCAACGAGCTGTACACCGACAAGGTCTTCGCCGGGCTGGTGGCGGTGATCCTGATCGGCCTGCTGGTGGAGAACCTGGTGTTCGCCACCCTGGAGCGCGTCACCGTCAAGCGCTGGGGGATGCAGCGCTGATACGCAGGGGCACGTCACCGATCTACCTGTACAACACGAGTCGTAGGGTGGGCCGGGCGGCGATCCGCTTTAGCCCACCAGTTGGAAGCACTGTTGGTGGGCCGAAGCCCACCCTACATGCTACGTAAAACAGCATGCTGCTCGGCAACATTTTTGCCGGGCGCACATAACGAGAAGAGATGATGACCAACACTTACAAACTTGGCCGCCTGGCTACCGCTCTGGGCTTGCTAGGCGCCCTGGCAACTCCGCTGGCCGTTCACGCGGAAGGCAAGATCAGCATCGCCCAGCAATTCGGCATCGGTTACCTGGTGCTGCACGTGGTCAAGGAGCAGCAGCTGATCGAGAAGCACGCCAAGGCTCAGGGCCTGGACAAGATCGACGTCGAGTGGCGGACCATCTCCGGCGCCACCGCGATGAACGAAGCGCTGCTGGCCGGTGCCATCGACATGGTTTCGGCCGGCGTGCCGCCGATGCTTACCGTGTGGGATCGCACCCACGGCCGGCAGAACGTCAAGGCGGTCGCCTCGTTGGGTTCGCTGCCCAACTACCTGCTGAGCAACCGTGAAGAGGTGAAGACCCTCGATGATCTCGGCGAGAAGGACCGTATCGCGGTGCCGGCCGCCGGTGTCGGCTTCCAGTCGCGTACTTTGCAAATCGAGACCGCCAAGCTTTACGGCAATACCGACTTCCAGCGTTTCGACAAGATTTCCGTCAGCCTGCCGCACCCGGATGCCACCGCGGCACTGACCAAGGGCGGCTCGGAAATCACCGCGCATTTCTCCAGCCCGCCGTTCCAGTACCAGGCGCTGGAAAATCCCAAGGTGCACAAGCTGATCAGCAGCTACGACATCCTCGGCGGCCAGGCCACTTTCAACGTGCTCTACGCCACCGAGAAATTCCACGATGCCAACCCCAAGACCTACAAGGCCTTCTACGATGCGCTGGTCGAGGCCTCGCAGATCATCAAGGCCGACAAGGCCGCTGCGGCCGAGACCTACATTCGCGTGGAGAACTCCAAGTTGCCGCTGGAGTTCGTGAAGAAAATCATCGAGGACCCGGAGAACGACTTCACCGTGTCGCCACAGCGCACCTTCATCTACGCCGAGAAGCTGCATGAGCTGGGCGTGCTGAAGAACAAGGCAGCGTCCTGGAAGGATTACTTCTTCGAAGAAGCCTACGCCAATCCGGGTAGCTGACCAGCGTTGAACTGGATAGCGCCCTGGCTACTGGGCGCTTGACTTCTGGCACCGTAGCGACTCGATTGACGCGTAATATCGAATGGGAACAGCGCACTGCTGACGAACGCGCCACTGGCGTTGACCAGGCGTTGCTGGTGCGCGCCGGCATCAGTGTGACGCCTTCGCAGGCTCGACTTCGAGAAAGGCGGCCACCGAGGCCCTGAGGCCTTTGGCGATCTTGTACAGTCAGTCCTTGCGATTGCGGCGCAACTCCTCCAGCAACTTGTGCTTGTCGCGCTCGCGCTTGGCAATCACGTCACGCTCGCTGCGGATCTGGGCATGGCTGAGCAGGGCAAAGATAAAGCTGCCGCCGATGATATTGCCGGCCAGGGTGGGCCCCGCAAACACCAGCCAGAAATCGCCCCAGCTCACTTCACCGGCATATACCAAATAAGACACCTCTACCGAGCCGACCACGATATGGGTGAAGTCACCCAGTGCCATCAGGTAAGTGATCAGCACGATAATCGCGATCTTGGCGCTTTCCATCGAGGCGATCATCCACACCATGGTGGCGATCATCCAGCCCGAGATGATGCCTTTGGCAAGCATCTTGGACATGTCGTTTTCCATCACCTTGCGGCCGATTTCCAGAAACGCGACGTCGGTCTGGGTATCGAAAATCGGCAGGCGCAGCATCACCCAAGCCACCAGCAGGGTGCCGGCCAGGTTTCCGCATAGCACCACGCCCCAAAGACGCAATAGTCGCCCGACATTGTTCAGGGTCAGCTTGGTCATCACCGGCAGCACGGCGGTCAGGGTGTTTTCCGTAAACAGTTGCTGACGGGCGAGGATCACCGCCAGAAAGCCTGCCGAATAACCGAGGCTGGCGATCACATGACTTTCATCGCTGGGGCCCAACCGAGAGCGGAACAAACCCATGGCCATCAGCGACAGGCCCATGGTCAGCCCGGCGGCCAGCGCCGACCACCATAATGCTGCGATGCTGCGTTCCAGCTCATGGTCGCCCTGGATCCTGATGGTTTCATGCAACACCGCCGCCCGCGGCGGCAGCTTCTCGTCGATCTCGCGCTCTTCTTCGGCTGACAGGCCGGGGGTCTTGCCGTCTGCTTGTTCTTGCATACCAGTTACCTTCATGGGGGGGAACGGCGGAGGCCCGTTTGTCTGAGAACCTGTTCAAAGTCTGCTGCGCGTCGGCACTGCGGCGTTAAAAACAGGCTGGATTGCCAGCCCAGTCGGACTGCTCATTTACAGCTCGTAAACTCCGCGTCCTCGCCTGTTTTCGCCTTGCATTGCTCTAGCTCGCGAGACTTTGAACAGGCTCTGCGGATTCAGACCTGCGGCGCCCGGCGTCGTTCTGCCGTGATTAAGGCGGTCCTTGCCTCGCCGCAAAATGGGCTACGGCGTAGCCGTGCATGTAACCTCAACAGCCCCCTAGTGCGTTGTGGAATATGGTTATGATAAAAGGGTTCTTTTAAGGCATAAGGCCATCAGGCAGACTGCCGCCCTTATCTGCGCTCTCGTAAGGAAACCCTGGATCATGCTGAAGAAAATCCTGCTGGCGACTGCCGTCACCACGTCGCTGCTTGGCAGCGCTGTCGTATCGGCGGCGGACAAGCCGATTCTCAACGCCTCCTACGATGTCGCCCGCGAGCTGTTCGCCGAGATCAACCCCAAGTTCCAGGCCCACTGGAAAGCCGAGACCGGCAAGGATCTGAAGATCGACCAGTCGTTCGCCGGCACCTCGCGCCAGGCTCAGGACATCATTCAGGGCAAGAAGGTCGACACCGTGACCTTCAACCAGGTCACCGACGTGGACATCCTCGCCAAGCGTGGCCTGGTGCGCAAGAATTGGGCCGAGCAGTTCCCCAACCACAGCTCGCCGTACTACAGCACCACCGCATTCCTGGTGCGCAAGGGCAACCCCAAGGGCATCAAGAACTGGGACGACCTGGCCCGTTCCGACGTGAAACTGGTGTTCCCCAACCCGAAAACCTCCGGCAATGCCCGTTACAGTTACCTGGGCGCCTGGCTGTATGCCAACGAGGCATTCAAGGGTGATGAAGCCAAGATCAAGGAGTTCGTCGGCAAGGTACTGCGTAACGTCGAGAACTTCCCCACCGGCGGCCGTGGCGCCACCGTGGCCTTCGCCCAGAACGGGCAGGGCGACGTGCTGCTGAGCTTCGAATCGGAAGTGGTGAACATCGCCAAGGGCGAGGAATTCAAGTCCGGCGAGTTCGAGGTGATAGTGCCGCCGGTGAGCGTGCTGGCCGAATTCCCGGTCGCCATCGTCGACAAGGTGGTGGACGAGAAGGGTACCCGTGACGTAGCCAAGGCCTACCTGGACTTCCAGTACAGCAAGGACATCCAGAAGCTGCTGACCACCTACCACTACCGCGTGCAGGACAAGGAAGTGGCTGCCGAGACCGCTGGCCAGTTCCAGGAGCTGCGCCTGCTCAACCCGACCGATGTGCTCGGCACCTGGGACGAGATCACTGCCAAGCACTTCGATGGCAATGGTATTCTTGACCAGCTTTTGGCCGAAGGCCGCTAACTCGGCTCTCGCAACGATCTGCTGCGCGTCGGCCCTGCGGCTCGAGCGATCATGATGATTGCCGGGCGCTGAGCCGCATCAGCTGTATTTCACAAACCGCCGATTTCCGGCGGTTTGTGCATTCAAGGATTTCCGAGTGAGCAAGACCCCCGTTTTCTTTCTGCAGAATCCGCTGCTGCCGGGTTTTGGCCTGAGCTTCGGTTTCAGCGTCTTCTACCTGTCGCTGGTCATTCTGTTTCCGCTATCGGCCCTGTTGCTGTACGTCAGCGACATGAGCTGGGCGCAGTACTGGCAAGCGATCAGCGATCCGCGCGTTGTGCAGAGCTACAAGGTGACCATCAGCGGCGCCTTCTATTCGACGGTGATCGTGCTGCTGATCGGCCTGCTGATCGCCTGGATCATCACCCGTTACGACTTTCCGGGCCGCCGCCTGGTCGATGCCCTGGTGGATCTGCCGTTCGCGCTGCCAACCTCGGTCGCTGGCCTGACCCTGGCCACACTGCTGGTACCGAGCGGCTGGCTTGGCCAGTATTTCGATGCCGCCGGCATCAAGATCGCCTATGCCTACCCGGGCCTGCTGATCGCCATGGTGTTCACCAGCCTGCCATTCGTGGTGCGCACCGTGCAGCCGGTGCTGCAGAGCCTGGGCAGCGAATACGAAGAGGCGGCACGCACCCTGGGCGCCAAGAAATGGCAGAGCTTTGCCTACGTGGTGCTGCCGAGCCTGGCGCCGGCGCTGATCACCGGTGCGTCGCAAGCCTTCGTGCGCAGCCTCGGCGAGTTTGGCGCGGTGATCATGATCGCCGGCAACATTCCCTACAAAACCGAAGTGTCGTCGCTGATGATTTTCGTGCGCCTGCAGGAATTCAACTACCCGGCAGCGGCGGCGATCGCCTCGGTGATTCTATTGGCGTCGCTGTTCCTGCTGTTCAGCCTGCAGGTGGTGCAGGGCCGACTGTTCAAATGGCAGAGGCAAGGTCGATGAAAAAGCCTCAATCCTGGCATCAATGGTTGCTCATCGGCCTTGGCCTCGGCGCGGTAGCGCTGATGCTGGTGGTGCCGCTGGTGCTGATTTTCAGCAAGGCCCTGAGCGGTGGTTGGGCGATGCTGGTCGACAATCTGTCCCAGGACTACATGCAGCACGCCATTGGCCTGACCTTGCTGGTCGCCGCGCTGACCGTGCCGTTGAACCTGTGCTTCGGCATTCTGCTGGCCTGGTGCGTGACCCATTACGACTTCCGCGGCCGCAAGTTGCTGACCACCCTGGTGGACATTCCCTACGCCGTTTCACCAGTGGTTGCAGGCCTTTGCTACCTGGTCGTCTACGGGCTGGAAACGGCGCTGGGCCAGTGGTTCTACGATAACGACATGCAGCTGATGTTCGCCTGGCCGGGCATCGTCATGGTCACGGTATTCGTCACTGCACCTTATGTGGCGCGCATCCTGATTCCGGTGATGCAGTCCCAGGGCAATGACGAGGAAACCTCGGCGCTGTGCCTGGGCGCCAATGGCTGGCAGATCTTCCGTCACATCACGCTGCCCAATATCAAGTGGGCGCTGCTGTATGGCGTGGTGGTCACCAATGCACGAGCGGTCGGCGAGTTCGGTGCGGTGTCGGTGGTCTCCGGCACCATTCTCAACCAGACCCTGACGCTGCCGTTGCTGGTCGACCAGCTCAACAACGACTACAAGCCGGTCGCCGCCTTCACCGCGGCAGCGCTGCTGGCCTGCATGGCGTTGCTCACCTTGCTGCTGAAGACCTATATGGAATGGCGGCAACGGGTGAATATGCAGCGTGCCGCCGACAGCTGATTAGGCTCTGTCCGAAAAGTACCTGCGCTCGGAGACTTTTCAGACAGACCCTAGCGCGAAACCTGGGTCAGATGACGGGCCAGCGCCGTCTTGAAGGGCGGCAGGTTCTGCGCCAGGCGCAGCCCGGCATTGCGTAGCAGGCGGGTAGGCGTACGGTCATCGGTGTACAGACGCACCAGCAGGCTGGTGGCCTGGTACAACGGCCAGCTGGCACGTTGCTGGGTGCGGGCGTAGCGCTGTAGTACCGCTGGCGCGCCAATGTCTCGGCCTTGGCGCAGCGCGTCGAGCAGGTTATCGGCAAGGCGCTTCTGGCTTTGCAGACCCAAGTTGAAACCGTGGGCCGTGACCGGATGCATACCCACCGCAGCATCACCGACCAGCGCGCTGCGCATACCCGAAAAGCGCTCGGCATAGACGCCAACCAGCGGATAGGTGGTACGCTCGCCAACCAGCTCCATGCACCCCAGGCGCCCGTCAAAACGCCGTTCCATCTCACGGGCGAATGCCTGCGGATCGAGGCTCATCACCCGATTCATTTGCGTAGGCGCAAGCGTCAGCACCGCCGAGGCTAGATTGCCGTTCAAGGGCAGCAGGGCGAGCGTCTGGCCGTAACCGAACCATTCCCAGGCGACCTGTTCATGGCTGCGCTCGTGGGCCATGCGGCAAACCAGCATGGTCTTGCCGAAATCCTCCATGCGCGCGCCGATACCGAGACGCCGCCGTGTTTCCGAGAAACGGCTATCTGCGGCGACGATCAGGCGCGCTTGCAGTCGGCGGCCATCGCTCAGGCGTAGCGCGACACCTTCGACGCTGCAGCTCAGCTCATTTATCGTGCACTCGGCCAGCAGTTCGATATCCGCACACTCCTGCACGGCTGCATGAGCCGCACGGCGAATCGCCTGGTTGGGCACCAGGCAGCCCAGGCGCTGCTTGCCGGCTGCGGCAGCGGCGATGCGCAGTGCGTAGGGCGATGGGCCGTTGAGCACCTGGGCATCGCGCAGTACAGCGATCTCGTCGCCACGCACGCGCGGCCAGAGGCCAAGGGTTTCGAGAATGTGTTGCGAGGCGTGGGTCAGCGCTATTTCGCGGCCGTCCAGCGGCGGATCGGCAAGCTCGGCGTGGGATTGCCGTTCGATGATGCCGATACTCAAGCCCTGGCCCGATAACGAACGCGCCAGGCACAGCCCAGCCGGCCCGGCTCCAACGATAACCACATCGACTTTCATGGCTGTACCCCTCGCAACTGACCAGCCGGCAGTCTAGGTCAGCAGCTGCCGGCAAGCCTTGCTCAGGATCAGTCAAACACCGGCTTACCAGAAGCCGATGGGGTGACGCTCGTTGATGTAGTCAAGCGGCAGGGCGAAGCCCTTGCGGAAGAAGTTGGCCAGACGGGTATCGATGACCTTTTCATTGATCGAGGCGAGCAGCGACTCCTGCCGGTGGATATCGCCACTGTCGGCATAGAACTCCTCGTGCAACATGCGTTGCGAGGCCAGATTGGCGACCAGGCTGTAACTGCTGACGGTGTCTTCACCTGGACGGCTGACCGCCAGGATCAGACGTGGCTTGTCGTGCTCCAGCACCAGGTCGACGACCACGTCGAGGTCATGGTTGCGGGCATAGCTGGCCGCTTCCTCGAACAGCGGTCGCGCCTTTTCGCCCAAGGCAAGGATGAATGCCTGGCGCGTCGAGTCGTCGCTCACATCATGCAGCTCATGGGTGTCATGCAGTTTGCGCAGCGTATTCACGTGTCTTCCCCTCGATTCTCAAGCTGTCTAGAGTCGGAAAGACAAGCTGCCTACGGAGTTCAGGCGTTGCGATCAGTGGTCTGCGTGAATTGCTTCGGAACTTGTATGCCAAGGGCACTGCCATAGACACACAGAAACGATTGCTGGGAGTCATCGGCGGGCATGCAAAACATCGAGCAGGCGGTTCATTTCCTGGAAAAGTACAACCTGGTGCTGAGCACTGCCGAGTCGGCCACGGCCGGCCTGCTGGCCGCCACAGTGGCTGCCGTGCCGGGTTGTGACGGCGTGCTCGAGAGCGGTTTCGTGGTGTATTCCAAACACGCCATGCAGAGCTCCCTGGGTGTGAAACCGGAGACCATCGAGGCCTTCGGCATGAACAGCGAAGAGGTTGCCCGCGAAATGGCCCTTGGCGTGTTGATGGCCAGCAGCGCCGACATCATCCTGGCGATTACCGGCGCGCCGACTGCCGACGACAAGCGTGGCCAGGAGGTCTACGACGGCGCCATGTGCTTCGCCTGCGCCACGCGCCTGGCCGAGCACCAGGGTGTCACCAGCGAGACCGTGACCTTCCCCGGAGACAACAACGAACGGCGCGCCGCTGCGGCACGCCATGCCTTGCTGCGACTGCCTTATTACTACGAGCGGCTGCGTCAGACCTCCTGATGAAGCCGGTTCAGCGACTTGAGCAACATTGACCATTCAAGGAAAACACATGATCAAGAAATGCCTATTCCCTGCGGCCGGTTATGGCACCCGCTTTCTCCCGGCGACCAAGGCCATGCCCAAGGAAATGCTGCCAGTGGTCAACACCCCGCTGATCCAGTACGGCGTCGAAGAAGCACTGAATGCCGGACTGACTGAAATCGCCATGGTCACCGGTCGCGGCAAGCGCTCGCTGGAAGACCATTTCGACATCAGCTACGAGCTGGAACACCAGATCCGCAATACCGACAAGGAAAAGTACCTGGTCGGTATTCGTCGCCTGATCGACAACTGCACCTTCTCCTACACCCGTCAGGTAGAAATGAAGGGCCTGGGGCACGCGATTCTCAGCGGCCGTCCGCTGATCGGCGACGAGCCGTTCGCCGTGGTGCTGGCCGATGACCTGTGCCTGAACGTAGGCGGCGATGGCGTGCTGACCCAGATGGTCAAGCTGTACAACCAGTTCCGCTGCTCGATCGTGGCGGTGCAGGAAGTGCCGATGGAAGAGATCCACAAGTATGGCGTGATCGCCGGCGAAACCATCCGTGATGACATCTTCCGCGTCAGCCACATGGTCGAGAAGCCGAAGGCCGAAGATGCGCCGTCGAACCTGGCGATCATCGGTCGCTACATCCTGACACCGGATATCTTCGACCTGATCGCGAACACCGAGCCGGGCAAAGGCGGTGAAATCCAGATCACCGACGCGCTGATGAAACAGGCCCAGGACGGTTGTGTGCTGGCTTACAAGTTCAAGGGACAGCGTTTCGACTGCGGTGGCGCCGAGGGTTATATCGAGGCAACCAACTTCTGCTTCGAGCACCTGTACCGCGAAGGTCGTGGCTGATACGCGGCACTGATCGAGAAAACCGGGCCGTGTGCCCGGTTTTTTATTGCCTGCGCTTTGTTGACCTGGGCCATACGGCGATCACCATCTGCAGATACAATCGCCCAAGCCTCGGCAGTCCCAAACAGATGGATCGGATGGCTAGGCGCAGGGTCGATAACAGTGGCCAATGCGCAGCGATCCCGCTTGGTCATTGCCCTGCAAGTTGGCAAACTGCCTCTCTATCTTTTCAGCGCCCGTGCGCCGGTTACCCCATGATCATCAACGCTCTGGTTTTTCTCGCCACCCTGACCGCCATGGAAGGTGTGGCCTATTACGCTCACAAATACGTGATGCACGGCTGGGGTTGGGGTTGGCACCGTTCGCACCATGAGCCCCGTGAGGGCTGGTTCGAGAAGAACGACCTGTATGCCGTGGTGTTCGCCGGGCTGGCCATCGTGCTGATCGCCCTGGGCACTCAGGGTATGCACCCGCTGGAATGGGTCGGTGCGGGCATGACCGCATACGGGCTGCTGTACTTCGTCGTCCATGACGGCCTGGTGCATCACCGCTGGCCGTTTCGTTTCGTGCCGCGCAGCGGCTACCTCAAGCGCCTGTACCAGGCGCATCTGATGCACCATGCGGTGGAAGGCAAGGAGCGCTGCGTGTCGTTCGGCTTTCTCTATGCGCCGACTACGGCGCGTCTGAAGGCGCAGTTGCGGGCGATGCACGATGGCCCGCTGCGCAAGACGGACGCGGACGTTGCCACAGCTGCGCGGAGCGAGCCGGCCAGCGCGCGAAACGACTCGTAACGGCGCGCCACAAGCCGATCGACACAGCGCCGATCTTCTCCGCCTTGGAGGTTGAAATGCGCTCGTCCCAGGCATGCTCGCCTGCTTCCAGCACCTTCATGCCGATCTGCCGATACACCGCTGCGGCCGTCGCCACCGCCCAGGCCGAGCGCCAGGGCAGGGCGGCAAGGCCCGCCTGGGCGCTGGCATAATAGGGTTCGGCCAGTTCCACCAGGCGCTGGCCAAGTATGGCGATGGCGGGCCGGTGATGGATGTCGGCGACCTGGTCACGTGGTACCCCCAGCTCCTCAAGCCACTGTTCGGGCAGATAGCAGCGGCCTACCGCCGCGTCATCGACGATGTCCCGGGCGATATTGGTCAGCTGGAACGCCAGACCCAGGTCGCAGGCGCGATCCAGGGTCTCTTCATCGCGGGCGCCCATTACCCGGGCCATCATCAGGCCCACCACGCCAGCGACGTGGTAGCAGTACTGCAGGGTGTCATCGATGCTCAGGTAGCGGCGCTCCAGCACATCCATCTCGAAGCCGGCCAGGTGCTCGAGGGCATGCTGCTCGGGAATCTGGTGGGCGAGCACCACCTGGCGAAAGGCGGCGAACGCCGGGTCATCCAGCGCGTCACCGGTATACACGGCGCGGGTCTGGTCCTTCAGGTGGGCGAGGCGGCGTTCGGCTTCTTCGCGGCTGATCGATACCGCATCGTGGCCGGCCACCTGGCCATCGATCACATCGTCGCAGTGCCGGCACCAGGCGTAGAGCATCACGGCGCCGCGCCGGGTTTGCTCGTCGAACAGTTTCGACGCTGCCGCGAAGCTTTTCGAGCCCACCGCGATGCTCTGGTTGGCGTGCTCGATCAGCGCGTCATCCCGGGCTGCCTTGCCGGTCATGGCTGCAAATCCTCGAGCATCAGGCCGGCGGTCGCCTTGGCCGAGCCGATCACCCCCGGCACGCCCGCGCCCGGGTGAGTGCCGGCGCCGACCAGGTAGAGGTTGCCGAGCTGGGCGTCGCGGTTGTGCGGGCGGAACCAGGCGCTCTGCTGCAGGACCGGCTCCAGCGAGAACGCCGAGCCCTGGTAGGCATAGAGCTCGTCACGGAAGTCGTCCGGGGTGAAGATCCGGCAGGTCACCAGGTCTTCGCGCAGGCCAGGCATGTAGTGCTCTTCGAGGTAGGCGAGGATACGGTCGCGGTAGCGCGGGCCTTCGACGCTCCAGTCGATGGGGGCATTGCCCAGGTGCGGCACCGGTGACAGCACGTAATGGCTGGAGCAGCCTTCGGGGGCCAGGCTCGGGTCGGTCACGCAGGGCGCGTGCAGGTAGAGGGAAAAGTCCTCGGCCAGGGTCTGGCCCTTGAAGATCTCCTGGATCAGCTCGCGGTAGCGCGGCCCGAAGCACACCGTGTGGTGCTGCAACTGCGGTTGCGGGCGCTTGAGGCCGAAATGGATCACGAACAGCGAGTTGCTGAAGCGCTTGCCCTTCAGACGCTTGCCTTCCTGGCGCCCGCGTGGGTGACCCGCCAGCAGTTTGTCGTAGGTGTGCACCACGTCGCCGTTGGAGGCTACGCTGTCGGCGGCAAAATGGCGGCCGTCCTGCAGGCGCACACCGGTGGCGCGGTTGCCGCTGGTGTCGATGGCGGCCACGTCGGCATTCAGTTCCAGCTTGCCGCCCAGGTCTTCGAACAGCCTGACCATACCCTGCACCAGCGCGCCGGTACCGCCCTTGGGAAACCACACGCCCCATTCACGCTCCAGCGCATGGATCAGCGTATAGATCGACGAGGTGGCGAACGGGTTGCCGCCCACCAGCAGCGAGTGAAAGGAAAACGCCTGGCGCAATTTGTCGTGCTCGACGAAGCTCGACACCATCGAATAGACGCTGCGCCAGGCCTGCAGGCGCGCCAGTTGCGGGCCGACCTGCAGCATGTCGCGAAACGACAGGAAGGGCACAGCGCCAAGCTTCAGGTAGCCCTCCTTGAACACCGCTTTCGAGTAGGCGAGAAAGCGCTGGTAACCGGCCACGTCGGCAGGGTTCAGGGCGGCGATCTGGCGATCCAGATCGGCCTGGTCATTGGCGTAGTCGAACTGCGTGCCGTCTTCCCAGCACAAACGGTAGAACGGCGCGACCGGCAGCAGCTCCACATAGTCCTCTATCTTGCGGCCGCTGAGGGCGAACAGCTCTTCGATGGCGCTCGGGTCGGTGATCACCGTCGGGCCGGCATCGAAGGTGAAGCCCTGATCGCGGTACACGTAGGCACGGCCGCCGGGCTGGTCACGTTTTTCCAGCAGGGTGGTGTGGATGCCGGCACTCTGCAGGCGGATGGCCAGGGCCAGCCCGCCGAAGCCCGCGCCAATGACGATGGCAGTTTTCGTTTGGTTCATGAACGCGTCTCGAAATGCCTGGGGGCGTGGCGCATGGCCGCCCGCATGGCTTGATCAACGGGCACCGGCGGCTTGCCGATAAGAATGCGGGCACGGTCGTACCAGGGGTTGCTGCCAGCGTAGAAACGCTCGATCAGCCCCGCAGGCAGGCCGTAGAAACGTTGCATCACCTGCCAGCGATCCTGCGGCTGGCCGGCCAGGAACAGCATGCGATTGAGCAGGCGGTAAAAGCCCTGGTTACGCCATTCGCCACGGGCATGAGTGCGCAGGTCGCGGGCCAGGGTGGCGGCGTCGCGCAGCTCATAGGCCACCAGCCAGTCGGCCAGGCGCACGGCATGGGGCAGGGAATAACCGGTGGTGCAGTGGAACAGTCCGGCCCGCAGCCCGGACAGCGGTTGCCCAGCGGCCTCATCCCAGAATGCATCGAAATCGCCGGCCAGGGTGATGGGTAGAATGCCCTGTTCTTCACGCAGACATTCGGCCACCTGCCAGCCGTGCTGACGGACATAGGCGGCAATGTGCTCGCGCAGCTGCTCGATAGTGGCGCGGTGGTTGTCGACGTAGTGGGTGTCTTCGATCAGCAGCGTGTCCGCCGAGAAGGGCAGCACGTAGACGAAACGATAGCCGTCACCCTGGGGCACGCGCGCGTCCATGATGATCGGCGCGGTCAGCCCGTGGGGCTGTTCGAGGCGCAGCAACTGGCCGACGAAGGCCTGCTGGCCCAGCACCAGATTGCTGCTCTGCCGTGCACCGCGGCCATCGATCACCGCGCGGGCCGCGAGGCGCTCGCCGCTTTCCAGCAGCACCTGGGTCGGGCTGATCTCGCTGATGGTGCTGTTCAGGCGCAGGGAAGAGCCCAGCGCCGGGGTGATCACCTCGGCGAAGTGCTCGCCGGTGATGCTCGCGTAACCGCTGTCCATGGCGCGGGACAGATAAGGAAAGTGCACCTGATAGCTTGCCCAGCGCTTGACCACCAGCGGCTCCAGCCAGCGGTGCTGCGCTTCGCTCAGGTCGCCATCGTGGAACGACCAGGTATGGTTGCCGCCCAGGTGTGGCTGCTCTTCGATGCACAGCACCTTCAAGTCCGGCCGCTGTTGCTGCAGTCGCCAGGCGATAAGCCCATTGGCGAGGCCGCCGCCGGCAAGGATCAGGTCATAGGTCATAGGGTGTGCGCCTGTGTTGTGGCGTGCTCGACCACCGCGGCCTCGACGATATCGGCGGCGCGTCTTACACCGCCAGCCTGCTGCAGCTCATCGATCAGCGCATCGAAGCCGGGCAACGGCTGCGCGAGCAGCGCCCGCAGTGCACTTTCGATACGTGCTGCACTGGCGCGCCGGCTCAATTGACTGCCAACCCTCCGATAGGCCACACGGGCCGCGACACCTGGCTGGTCGAAGGCAATCGGCATTACCAGCATCGGCGTGCGGGCGGCAATCGCATCCATCACGGTATTCAGGCCGCCATGGGTAATCACCGCGTCGGCCTGCTCGAGGGCCCATTGCTGCGGCGCGAAATCGGTCACCCAGGTGGCGCCGCAGTCGATCAACCGACGTTCCTGAGCCGCGTCGAGCTTGCCGCAATGAGCAATCAGCAACTGGCCGTCGAGGCGCTTGCAGGCTTTGGCGATGCGCTCGAACTGCTTGAGGCGGTCGCCCTGCAGGGTGCCGAGGCTGGCGAAAAAGAACGGCCGCTGGCCGTCGATCGGCCACTCGCCCTGCTGCGGCGTGGACGGGCTGCGCAGCGGGCCGACCGCATGGAAACTGGCCGGCAACCGGCTGCGCGGAAAGTCGAAGCCGGGCAGGGTCTGGCTGATCTGTGCCAGGGGCGACAGGCATTCGTGCAGGGCGCTGCGCGGCGGAACACCCAGGCGCCGCGCCGCCTCATTGATCACCTTGCCGAGCGGCTTCATCAGCCAGTCGTAAACCTGGCTGCTGCCGCGGTACATATGCCCGCTGCGCTCGTCGGTGGCATAGGCGAAGGGCATTACCGGCAGCGGTAGCCCGGGCTCGCGATTGACCGGCAGCGCGCAGGCGACGGATACGAACGGCAGGCCCAGGCTTTCGGCAACCAGCCCGCCAGCCGGCTCCATCTGGTCGCAGAGCAGCGCATCGACCCCGTTGTCCGCCAGCGCTTGCGGCAATTCGTTGCAGAGCATGGCGGTGGTAGCCGCCATCTGTTTGATGATCCGTCGCAGGCCCCAGGGCGTATCCGGGTGCGCGGCCTGATGCAGGGTACGCTCCAGGCTGCCCGGCGGATGGCTGTTGGCGCCGACCGAACGAAAGCTGACCCGCGGATCGCTGAGCCAGTGGGCAGCATCGGACTGATGAAAGAAGGTCACCCGGTGGCCGCGCTCGATCAGTTCGATGGCGAGGGCCTGCAGGGCCTGGAAGTGGCTGTAGTAGGGCGGCGCGACGACGGCGAAATGGGTCATGCTTGAGTCGTTCGTGGTGAGCCGGTCGGGAGCAGTCGCGCGTTGCGCAGTGCGGCCAGGTTGGCCGAGCCGGTGCAGAAGCAGGCCGTGCGCAGTTGCCGGATGACGATCTGGAAGTGCTCGACCACCGCTTCGGTCGACAGCGTGGCGCCAGGCAGCGCGCCGGCCGCCTGGCCGACGATATCGGCGCCCAGGCGGATGGCTTTGGCCGCGTCGACGCCGTCGCGGATCCCGCCAGAGGCAATCAGGGTCGCTTGCGGCAAGGCAGCGCGTATCGCCTGAACGGCGCTCGCAGTGGGAATGCCCCAGTCGGCGAAGGCCATGGCCACCGCGCGATCCGCTTCATTGGCCGCGCGCTCGCCTTCCACGGCGGCCCAACTGGTACCGCCGGCGCCGGCTACATCGATGACCTGCACGCCAGCCTCTATAAGCGAGCGGGCCACCGAAGCCGACAAGCCGGCGCCGACTTCCTTGACCACCACCGGCACCTCCAGGCTGCTGGCCACGCGGGCGATTTGCGTCAGCACACCGCGCCAGTTGCGATCGCCTTCGGCTTGCACGGCTTCCTGCAGCGGGTTGAGATGAATGATCAGGCCGTTGGCGTGCAAGGTATCGACCGCGCGGCGGGCCAGGTCGATGCCCTCGGCCTCGAGCAACTGGGCGGCGCCGATATTGGACAGCAGCACGATATCCGGAGCGAGTCGGCGCAGTTCGCGAGTCAGCCCCTGGTCGTTGCCGGTCTGCAGGCTGACACGCTGGGAGCCAACGCCCATGGCGATACCCAGCTCTTGCGCGGCTTCGGCAAGGTGGCGGTTGATGGCCTCGGAGCGGTTGGCGCCGCCGGTCATCGAGCTGATCAGCAGCGGCGCCTGCAACGCGATGCCAAGCAAGGAGGTACGCAGATCGATGGCCGCGTGGTCGAGTTCGGGCAGGGCGCAATGCTCGAAGTGCACCTCTGACCAGCCTGCACTGATACGCGACGCCGCCTTGTGCCGATCCAGAACGATATCGAGGTGATCATCCTTACGCCGACTGAGGTCGCTATTATTCATGCAGGCTCCATTACGCCGGAATCATTTTTGGGTGCGCGCGGTCTGTGCAAAACGGAATAATCGAATAGCATGTCGATTCAGCTGTCTTGTACAAGTCTTTTACAGGCAGCTGGCGTGCAAGATTATCAGGCAACCGCGCGCATTAGACGTTCCAACATTACAAATCGGCTTTGGGTTACGAACATTTCAGTGTCAGGATCGTACACCGCCGTGACCTTGCAGTACTTGGGGGTATGTTCGGGTGCTGCAGGAATACAGAAGAAGAGAGTGAACGATGACGGCCTATGCGACTGCGACGATCGACAGCGGATTTACCGAACACCTGATGCAGCTGCGGGTGGCCATCGATGGCCGGCTCGACGAGTTGCTGCCAGCCGCCAGCAATGAACGCGATCTGGTCGCAGCCGCCGTTCGCGATGGTGCTCTGGCGCGGGGCAAGCGCATGCGTCCGCTGTTGCTGCTGCTGGCGGCCAATGGCCTGGGTGCCAGCCAGCACCATGCCCTGGATATTGCGTGTGCCATCGAGATGGTGCACGCCGCCTCGCTGATTCTCGATGACATGCCCTGCATGGACAACGCCCAGCTGCGCCGCGGCAGGCCGACCGTGCACCTGGCGTTCGGTGAGGACATCGCCATCCTCGCCGCCGTGGCGCTGCTGTCACGGGCATTTGGGGTGGTCGCGTCGATCGAAGGTGTACGCCCGTTGGTGCGCACCCAACTGGTGGAAATCCTTGCCAATACCGTGGGCTCCCAGGGCCTGGTACAGGGGCAGTTGCAGGATTTGCGTGATGGCAAGCATGCGCGCAGCGAAGAAGAGATCGCCGCGACCAACAACCTCAAGACCGGTGTGCTGTTCAGCGCGATCATGGACATGGCGTACCTGATCAGCGATGCACCGAAACCCGTGCGCAGTGTGCTGCAGTGCTTCGCCATCGAACTGGGGCATGCCGTGCAGCTCTACGATGACCTGCAGGACATCAACCCCAACAGCGACAAGGATCAGGGCAAGGATGACGGCAAGTCGACCTTGCTGGCCCTGTATGGCGAGCAGAAGGTACGCGAGCGCCTCGATGGGCACCTGGCGCGCGCGCAGGTCTGCCTGGATGAAGCCTACGGCGGCGACGTCTACATCGGCCGCTTCTTGAGCATGTTGTTCGCCTGACTACTGCGGCAGCGCCTCAAGGGCGCTCTGCAGCGCGGCGGCATCGCTGAAACGCTGCTCGCGAATCACCTTGCCGTCTTCCAGATCCAGCCACTGCACGGTTTCCCGATCACCGTCATAACGGCTGGCGACCCGGCCGGTCTGGTCGAGCATGATGCGGTACTTGGCCGAGCGCATGGCCGGTACCGCAACCATCTTCGCCAGCGACGGCATCTTCTCGATATCCGCCACATAGACCACGTGGCGGGCATCCAGGAAACCCTCTTGTTTCTCTTCCAGCGCGCCATTGACCAGGCGAGCGGTGGACATGCTGCGTGCCACCAGCACCACCCGGGCGCTGTCATCCAGGGTGTAGGCCTTCTCGAATTGATCGAGCAGCGTCCAGCGCGTCGTCACCGGGGCGGCGGCGTCCGCCCAGGCAGATGAACAGACAACACTGAACAACAGGATGCAAAGACGCTTCATGGTGGGCCGCTCTGTCGGAAAATTGGCAGCACAATAGAGCGCAGCAGCGGTGCTTGCCAAATATTTTGCGTTCGCCTGCAGCGCAGGGGCTCAACCAGGTAGCGCGGTTTTGCTTGAGCGAAGCAAATCACAGGCGAGGCTACCTTTCGGGATAATTGTTAATTAGAATCGATCTCGTTATTGATCCTTCGTATCGGGTGTCTGGATGGGCGGTTTGGCTGTATCGAGTGAGCAGGCTTTCCACAATCTCTACCGGGAACATCGCAGCTGGCTTGAGCAATGGCTGAGCCGCCGCATGGGCAACGGTTGGGATGCTGCAGATCTCAGTCAGGATGCCTTCATACGTGTGCTGGCAGGTTCCCAGTCGATCAGCGAGCTGCAAGAACCCCGTGCCTACCTGAAAACCATCGGCAAGCGCCTGCTGATCAACCTCTACAAGCGCCGCAGCCTGGAGCAGGCGTATGTGGATGCGCTTGCGCAACTGCCGGAGGCCTGCGCGCCGTCACCGGAAGAGCGCTGGCTGGTGCTGGAAACCTTGCAGGCCCTGGACGAGCTGCTCGATGGCCTGCCACAGGTGGTGCGCCGGGCCTTTCTGCTTAGCCAGCTCGAAGGCCTGGGCTATCGGGATATCGCCGAGCGCCTGGAGGTGTCCGAGCGCAGCGTCAAACGCTATATGGCGCAAGCCTACGAACATTGCCTGCTGGCCGAGCTGTGCTGAATCGCGAAGTAAGCGAGGACAGCCGCCGGGTCGCCCGCGCGGCGGCGCGCTGGTTGGCGCTGATCGAATCCGGCGAGGCAAGCGAACGCGACCACCTGGCCCTGCAGCGCTGGCGCGATGTGCATGCCAGTCACGAGCGTGCCTGGCAGAAGATCCAGGCCTTGCGCTCGCGTTTCGCCGGGCTGCCGCCCGAGCTGGCGATGGCCAGCCTGGATCGCCCTGACCAGGGCCGGCGGCGCATGCTCAAAGGCATGCTGGGATTTGCCGCATTGGCGCCCGCTGCCTGGCTGGCCAGCCGTGAACTGCCTATCGATGCCTGGCGCGCCGATCTGGCAACCCGTGTGGGTGAGCGGCAGCGGCTGACCCTGGCCGATGGCAGCGTGCTGGATATCAATACCGATTCTGCGCTGAACCTCGACGCTGGTGCGCGTCGCCTGACCCTGTTGCAGGGCGAGGTTGCCCTGAAGGTCGCTGGTAGCACGCCATTCGTTATCGAGACCAGCCAGGGCAGGGCGACGCTTGGCACGGGTGAGGTCTGCGTGCATCAGCAGGGCGACAGCTGCCAGTTCTCGGTGCTGGCTGGCTCGGTGCAACTGCAGGCAAGTACTGATGACACGCAGGTCCTGCAGCCGGGCCAGCGGGTCACGTTACGTGCCGGGCGCATCCAGTCCACCCAGACTTTCGACACCGGAGCGCTTGGCTGGCGTGACGGTGTACTGATGGCCAATGATCAGCCGCTCGGCGACTTCCTGCGCGAACTCGACCGCTACCGCCCAGGCATTCTGCGTTGGTCGCCAGCCCTGGAAAGCCTGCGGGTGACCGGCAGTTTCCGCCTGGCCGACACCGACCAGATCCTCGATTTGCTGGCCGCCAGCCTGCCAGTCGAGGTACACAAACGCACCCGTTACTGGGTCACGCTGGTACCGCGCGAAAAAATTGCCTGAGCGCTGTCCCTTTTTTTCCACTCGCCTGTCATGGGAGGTAGTGAATTAAAAAGAGAGCGTCTGCCATGCCACCCCTGACACGTAATCGGCCTCGTCTGGTGTCTTCGATTTCCTATTCCACCCTGTGCCTGAGCCTGATGCTCGGCCTGGGCAGCATCGCGCCCCTGAACGCCGAGGCACAAAGCGCCGAGCGCAGCTATAGCGTGCCGAGCAGCAGCCTCGGTGAGGCCCTGAGCCGCTTTGCCAGCCAGGCCGGAGTGAGCCTGTCAGTGGACCCGGCATTGGTCAGCGGCCGCAGCAGCCAGGGACTGTCCGGCACCTACAGCGTCGATGAAGGTTTCGCACGTCTGCTGCAGGGCAGCGGCCTGCGCCTGCAGCCGGTGGGCGACTCGGCCTACACCATAGCCCCGGCAGCCGACAGCGCCGAGACCCTGGAAATCGCACCCACTGCCATCACTGGCGTGACCATGCCCTCGGAAAGCCTGGAAGGCGAGCGCTACGCCGGCGGCCAGGTCGCGCGCCGTAGCTCCCAGGGGCTGTTGGGCTCGCGGGACTTCATGGAGTCGCCGCTGAGCATGACCACCTACACCAGCGAGGCGGTGAAGAACACCCAGTCGCGCACCCTGGCCGACCTGACCGCCAGCGACCCGGCGGTGCGCTCCACCAACCCGGCGGGCGGGCGCTTCGAGCAATTCACCATCCGCGGCTTCAGCCTGTTCAACAGCGACGTGTCCTACGGCGGCCTGTACGGAATCATGCCGACGTACTCCATCGACATGGAAATGGCCGACCGCGTCGATATCCTTCGTGGCCCGACCCAACTGGTCAACGGCATCTCGCCACGCGGCAGCGTTGGCGGCGGTATCAACGTGGTGCCAAAGCGCGCCACCGGCAAGCCGATCACCGAGTTCACCGGCAGCTATGCCTCGGACAGCCAGGTCGGCGGCGCAGTGGACGTAGGTCGCCGCTTCGGCGAGGACAACCGCTTCGGCATCCGCTTCAACGGCGTCAAGCAATCCGGTGATACCGAGTGGGATCACCAGAAGGTCAATCGTGAAATGGCCGTGGTTGGCCTGGATTTCCGCGATGAGCGCCTGCGCCTGTCGATGGATGTGGGGCATACCGAGCGCGATACCGATGCGCCCCAGGAGCGGGTGCTGGTCGGCGCAAACGCGCCGGTACCAAGAGCCAGTGACGTGCGCCACAACTATGCCCAGGCCTGGAGCAAGGCCGAGACCAGCGACACATTCGGTGCACTGCGCGGTGAGTACGATATCGACGATTCGTTGATGGTTTATGGCGCTGTGGGTGCGCGTAAGAGTCGTCACGATTTCCTGCGTCACAACGTGACGGTGACGAACGCTGCTGGCGACTTCACGGTTGACCCGAGGGGGTTCAGCAGGGATGAGGATGTTCGAACCATCAACGCCGGCGTGCGTAAATGGTTCAACACAGGATCGGTCAGCCATGAGGTCAACCTGGCCGCCGACTATTTCTCCATGGATTTTGAAAACGGCGACACACGCTACGCCCGTGGAAATAGCAACCTCTACAACCCGCGACCAACGCCTGAGCCAGGCTTGCCCACTAGGCCGTCAACCAAGGATTACACCGAGAATCGCTTCAGCGGGGTAGCGCTCTCGGACACGCTTGGTTTCATGGAAGACAGGCTCTTGGTTACCTTGGGAGGACGCTGGCAGCGAGTGATTGTCGATGACTGGGCGGACGGGGTGAAACAACCTACAGCGTACGATGAAGAGAAGTTCTCGCCTTCGGCTGGCGTGCTGTTCAAGGCGACCGATCAGCTGTCGCTTTACGCCAACTACATGGAAGGTTTGAGCCAGGGCAAGATTGCTCCCGGCACTGCCGAGAACGAAAACGAAATTTTCCCGCCTTTCATCAGTCGCCAGGCTGAGGCAGGTGCCAAGTACGACATGGGCAAGTTTGCTTTGACGGCAGCAGTATTCCGCATCAAGCAACCGGCTTACGAGACTGCAGCACCGGTGGGAACACAAACAGAAGGTACCTTCGGCCCCAACGGCAAACGCGTCAACGATGGTATCGAACTCAATGTATTCGGTGAGCCAGTTGATGGCGTCAGGCTGCTCGGCGGCGTGATGTACATCGACAGCGAGCTGAAGGACACCAACAACGGCGGTGCCAATGATGGCAACCGCGCGCCTGCCACGCCAAAGCTCAATGCCAATTTCGGTGCAGAGTGGGACCTGCCTGGTATTCAGGGCCTGACGGTGACTGGTCGCGGGATCTACAGCAGTTCGCAATATCTGGATCAGGCCAATAACCAGAAAATCGGTTCTTGGACGCGTTATGACCTTGGGGCGCGCTATGCCTTCAAAGTTAACGAGACTGATGTGACCCTGCGAAGCACCGTTGAAAACGTCGCCAATTCGCGTGACTGGATTTCCGCTGGCGCCTCGGATGACAGCGCTGCCGGCCTGACCCTGTCCGCTCCACGCACTTTCGTGCTGTCGGCCACCCTCGGGTTCTGATGCATTGAACAGGATCGAGCTTGCAACCTGACAAGACCGGGCTGATGTCCAGGCGCACGCTGATGCGCCTGTCCCTGGGCGTTCTCGCTGCCGGTGCAATGCCCCTGGCCAAGGCCGGGCCTGCAGCGCAGCGCGTCATCACCTTGTTCCAGGGCGGCACCGACACTGCGGTGGCGCTTGGTATCCGGCCGGCCGGCGTGGTCGATTCGTGGAGCGAGAAGCCCATGTATCGCTACCTGCGCTCGGCGCTGGCCGGCGTGCCCCATGTCGGCCTGGAAACCCAGCCGAGCCTGGAGGACATCGCCTTGCTCAGCCCGGACCTGATCGTCGCCTCGCGCTTTCGCCATGAGCGGATCGCCGGGCTGCTCGAACAGCTGTGCCCGGTGGTGATGCTCGACGAGGTATTCGAATTCCGCCATACCCTGCGCGTGATGGGGGTTGCCACCGAGCGCAGTGGCGAAGCGCAGGCCTTGCAAACGCGCTGGGATGCGCGCGTCGGTGAGTTGCGCGGGCGGCTGGCCGCGAAGTTCGGCGCGCGCTGGCCGCTCAGCGTGTCGGTGCTGGACGTGCGTGAAGATCACCTGCGCAGCTACCTGCCCGACAGCTTCGCCGGCAGCGTGCTGGCCGAGCTGGGTTTCGTGTGGAACCGCCAGAGCCGCGATGCCACCGGCGTGTCCATCAAGCTGCGCAGCCGCGAAAGCCTGCCGGTGGCCGACGCCGATGTGTTCTTCGTGTTCGGCCGTGCCGACAGCCCGGCGGTGCAGCGCCATTACCAGGCGATTACCCATCACCCGCTATGGCAGCGCATGAGCGCGCCCAAAGCCGGGCAGGTGTGGTGGGTCGATGGCGTGGCCTGGATATTTTCCGGCGGCATCCTCGGCGCCAATCGCATTCTCGACGATATCGAACGCACCCTGCTGCAGGACGCTGCGGCATGACGGCGTGGAGCAAACTGATCATCGTTTCGTTCGTGCTGCTTGCCTGCTGCGTGCTGAGCCTGTCCACGGGCCCCAGCTGGATCGCCCCGCACACGGTGTTCAACGCCTTGCTGCAGGCGGATCCGTCTAACGTCGATCATCTGCTGGTCAACACCACGCGGTTGTCGCGCACCCTGATGGCGGTGGTGGTCGGCGCCAGCCTGGCGGTGGCCGGCGCGCTGATGCAGGCCATGACCCGCAATCCGTTGGCCTCGCCTGGGTTGTTCGGCATCAACGCCGGGGCGACCTTCGCGCTGATCGTCAGCCTGTCGCTGTTCTCCCTGAATGCGCCTGAGCAATGGCTGTGGAGCGCCTTCTGCGGCGCCGCCGTGGCCGGTGCGCTGGTCTGGACCGTGGGCAACAGTGGGCAGGGCGTGCTCAACCCGCTGCGCATGGTGCTGGCGGGGGCGGCGATCACCGCGCTGTTCACGGCATTCAGCCAGGCGCTGCTGGTGATCGACCAACAAGGTTTGGATACCGTGCTGTTCTGGCTGGCCGGCTCGCTCAGCGAGCGCAGCCTGGTCACTGCCGAACCGCTGCTGATCTGCGCGCTGGTGGCGCTGCTGGTGGCCTGCCTGCTCGGCGCCCAGGTCAACGTGCTCAATGCCGGCGTGCAGATCGCCATCGGCCTGGGCCAGCGCACCGGTCTGATCCGCCTGCAACTCGGCGTGCTGGTGGTGATGCTGGCCGGCAGCGCCGTGGCCCTGGCGGGCAGCATCGGTTTTATCGGGCTGATCGTGCCGCACATGGTGCGTCGCCTGGTCGGTATCGACCATCGGGTGATGCTGCCTGGCTGCGCGCTACTTGGCGCCACGCTGCTGCTGGTCGCCGACATGCTCGCCCGGGTGCTGATCCTGCCTCAGGAAGTGCCGGTCGGGGTGATGACCGCACTGTTCGGCGCGCCGTTCTTCATTGCCCTGGCAAGGCGTGGAGGTCGCAATGCCTAGACCTCGCATCCTGCGTCAGGGCGGCTTTTCACGGCACATCGAAGGCACCGGCGCGCTGCGTCTGCTACTGGCCGTGTCATTGAGCCTCGTCGTCCTGATCCTCGGTCTGTGTCTGGGCAAGGTCATGCTCTCGCCACAGCGGGTCGCCGCCGTGCTGATGGGCGAGGGCGGTGCCGGGCTGAGCTTCATCGTCGAGCAGCTGCGCCTGCCGCGCCTGCTGCTCGGCGCGCTGATCGGTGGTGCCCTGGCGGTGTCCGGGCTGATCCTGCAGGCCATGGTGCGCAACCCCCTGGCCTCGCCGGATCTGCTCGGGCTGTCCAGCGGCGCCAGTGCGGCGGCGGTGCTGTACCTGTCGGCCTTCGCGGCGAGCTGGGGGACGGGCGGCTTGCCGCTGGCGGCGATGCTCGGTGCGGGCAGCGCCGCACTGGCGGTCTATGGCCTGGCCTGGAAGCAGGGCACTTCACCGCTGCGGCTGGTGCTGATCGGCGTCGGTGTATCGGCCATGCTGGCTGCGACCACCACCTTCATGCTGGTGTTCAGCCCGCTGAGCACCACCCTGTCGGCCTATGTGTGGCTGACCGGCAGCGTGTACGGCGCGGGCTGGCGAGAGGTCAAGGCGCTGGCGGGCGTGCTGCTGTGCCTGCTGCCTATCCTGGTATTGCTGTCGCGCCATGTGGTGGTTCAACAGCTGGACGAGGGCCTGGCTCGCGGTATCGGCGTGCGCGTGCAGTTGCTGCGCGCTGCGCTGCTGGCGGTCAGCGTGGCCCTGGCCGGTTCCGCCATCGCCTGGGGCGGGGTCATGGCCTTCGTCGGTTTGATCGCCCCGCATATCGCCCGCCAGCTGATCCCCACCGGCTTCGCGGCCCAGGCCTGCATGGCGGCGCTGGTCGGTGCCAACCTGGTGATGCTCGCCGATCTGGCCGGGCGCACCCTGTTCCTGCCGCTGGACCTGCCCGCCGGTATCTTCGTCGCCGTGTTCGGCACCCCGTATTTTCTCTACCTGCTGATCAAGCAGCGGCCGTGAGGACCCAGACATGACCGCCATCGCCAGCCGCAACCTGACCCTGGCCTACCAGCGCCAGACGATCATCGACAACCTCGACCTGGATCTGCCACGCGGCCGGGTCTCGGTGCTGATCGGCAGCAACGGCTGTGGCAAGAGCACGCTGCTGAAAGCCTTCGCCCGGCTGCTCAAGCCCCAGGCCGGCACGGTGATCCTCAATGGCGCCGACATCCAGCGCAAACCCACCGCCACCGTGGCGCGGGAGCTGGCGATCCTGCCGCAGATGCCGGTGGCGCCCGAGGGCATCAGCGTGCGCCAGCTGGTCGCCCTGGGGCGCTACCCGTACCAGAGCTGGATGCAGCAGTGGTCAGCCGAGGACGAAGCCGTGGTGGCCCGCGCGCTGACCCGCACCGGCCTCGATGAGCTGGCCGACCGCCCGGTCGATGCGCTGTCCGGCGGTCAGCGGCAGCGCGCCTGGATCGCCATGACCCTGGCCCAGGAAACCGAACTGGTGCTGCTCGACGAGCCGACCACCTTTCTCGACCTGGCCCACCAGATCGAGGTGCTGGACCTGCTGCGCGAGCTCAATCGCCAGGAGGGCAAGACCATCGTCATGGTCCTGCACGACCTCAACCTGGCCTGTCGCTACGCCGACCACATGGTCGCCGTGCACCAGCGCACCGCCTATGCCCAGGGCAAACCGGCGGACATTCTCAGCGAAGAGCTGGTCAAGACGGTGTTCGACCTGGATTGCCGGATCATCCCCGATCCGTTCTTCCACACGCCGCTGTGCATTCCGTTCGGCCGGGACATTCCACGATGAGCTTCAGCGACGCCGAGTGGGCCAGCCTTTCCAGCGCGCTGCGCCTGCGCCGTGAAAGCGAACGGGATATTGAGCGCAGCCTACCGGCCGCCGAGCTGCTCGACGAAGCCACCTGCATGGCGCTGCTGGATCAACTCGGCCCGGTGATTCTCTCGCCGTCGCGGCGCATTACCGCCTCGCTGCTGGGCAAACGTCAGTCTTTCCTGCTCACCGGCGCCTGCCTGTACGCCATGTCTGCCTACGACAAGGGGCTTGAGCTGTCGCTGGACAACACCTTCATCGAGTACGGCCACGACGACGGCCTGTGGACCTCGTCGCTGCCGCTGCGCAGCCTGGCGGTCTCCCGGCCCGAACCCGGCGCGCGCGATGCCTGGCGCGAGGCGGTGGCCGGCGGGCTGTTCGCCGGCTTGCTGCAGCCGCTGTGGGAGAGCTTCTACCGGCTCACCGGCGTGTCGCGGCGCATCCTCTGGGAGAACACCGCGGTGCGCGTCTACTCGCTGTACGAGCGACGCCTGGCCAAGCTGGAGTGCGCTGCGACGCGCCAGCGCTGCGCCGAGGACTTTCGCTGGCTGACCATCGATGCACCCGGCAGCCTGTTCGGTCTCGACTACAACCCGCTGCAGCACTTCAACCGGCCGCTGACCCTGCTCGACGATGGTGCCAAGGCGATACGCTTCCGTCGCACCTGCTGCTTCTACTACCAGGCCAGCGATCCGGTGGAATATTGCTCCACCTGCCCATTGATCCGCCCTAAGGCCCCGCGATAACCGGGTGGTCGTTGGCCGGGCGCCGTGGCAGCTCAGACCGGCCAAGGCAATTGCGCAGGGGCAGACTAATCGCTCCGGTTTTCTTGGCTGACCACCCAGCGCAGCAGCCTTACCAGCGACACCCGGTGATCGCGGCTGCTGCCCCAGACGCAGCGATCCTCGCTGTACAGCTCGGCATAGCGGCTGAGCACCAGATAACGACCATCGGCGTCGAGGCGCAGCTCCAGTTCCCGGCAATGCAGGGTGGCCAGGTCGGGGGTTCTGATTCGCCGGTGAAGCACCAACACCTCTTCAGCGTTCATCGTTCCCTCCACAGTGCCGGGCCAGATCCAGCTGTTCGCCGAGCTTGCCCTCGGTGACGAAGTGCGCCCGCCGTTCGGCCACCGCATCACGCAGCGCCGCGTAGTAGTCAGGCTCCGTGCGCAGTTGGTCGGTCAGCGGCAGCAGCTCGGCCCGGCCATCGACGATGCCGCCAACGGTATTGAGCGTGCTCAGGGTGTCCACCGTGTCGCTGCTGCTGCCGAACGGCGACACCGCGAAGCTCAGCGCCTTGCCCGTGGCGTCGCGCAGGTTGCCGGTACCCAGCAGCGGTAGCTCGACGATCGGCCCATTGGCGATATTCCATACGCCGAAGGTCTGGCCGAAGTCCGCCTCGTGGCGTTCGATGCCGAGCCGCCCGGATACGTCGATCAGGCCGACGATACCAACCGTGGTATTGAGCGCGAAGCGGCCGACCGTGGTGACCGAGCGCTGGCCGTTGCCCTGCAGCAGGTCGTTGATGAACACCTTGGGCTCGCCGAAGTTGGCCACGAAGTTATGTACGCCGCCCTGCACGAACCCGGGCAGGTGCCGATAGCCGCGAGCTACCGGGGCCAGCAGGTAGTCGTCGAGGCTGCGGTTGAACGCGAAGATGCCGCGGTTGAACGGCTCGGCCGGGTCATGGGGCGCTGCCAGGGGGCCCTGGCAAAGCTGGGTGGAAGAGGGCGTGGGGCTGGCACAGCCCGTGGCCAGGCCCACGACGGCAGCCAGCGAAAGTGTACGGGCAAAGGGGCAAGCGAAAGCGATGGTCGGCATGGCTGATCCTCTATGGAAACTGCGCCGATGCTGCCTCTCAGTTTTTTCCGGTGGATGTCCGCACTGTTGCCAAGGCGTCGCTTTATTGCCGAATTGAAATATATGACGCGCCCGCGCCAATGGTTTTAGATAGCCGCTCCGGAAACTCCCGCAGTGAGCCGCGCGTGAACCACCTATTGCTTGTGGGCGACGATCTCGACGTCCTTGCCCTGCTGAAGAAATTTCTCGAGCAGCACGGCTATCGCGTCGATGTGGCGACCGATGGCGCCAGCCTGTGGCAGGCGATGCAGCGCCAGCAGCCCGACCTGGTCATCCTCGACGTCATGCTACCGGGGGAGAGTGGGCTGGTGCTCTGTCAACGCCTGCGCAACGAACACTCGGTTGCGGTGATCATGCTCACCGCCATGGGCGAACTCAGCGACCGTGTGGTGGGCCTGGAGCTTGGCGCCGATGATTACCTCACCAAGCCCTTCGACGCCCGCGAGCTGCTGGCCAGGGTACGCGCGGTATTGCGCCGCACCGGGGAAGTCAGCAGCGTGCTCAATGACAAACCGCGGCCCACCCTGGAGTTCGCCGGCTGGCAGCTGGACGTCACCCGCCGTGAATTGCGCTCCCCGGACCGGATAATGATTCCGCTGTCCGGCGGCGAATTCGAGCTGCTGCTGGTGTTCGCCGAGCATCCCCGGCGGGTGCTGAGCCGTCAGCAGTTGCTGGACATGACCCGGGGCGAGGCATTCGAGGCGTTCGATCGCAGTATCGACGTGCAGGTCAGCCGCCTGCGTCGCAAGCTGGAGGGTGATGTCAGCGGTTCACCGATGATCCGTACGGTGCGCAACAGCGGCTACCTGTTTACCCCCAGCGTACTGGTGAAACGGTGAACAGCTGGCGTAGGCTGGGTGGCCGACGTGACACCGTGGCGCGCTGGATCGCCCTGACAACGCTGACGGCGATGCTCACCGCGCTATTGCTCACCTGGGCGCTGAGCAAGCTTGCCGGCGTGTGGGCGCGCCCGCCCTTGCTGGAAACCGGGCTGCTGGAGAGCCTGGGCAGCATCAGCCGGATCATCGATGGCGCGCCGGTCGAGCAGCGCGATGCCATCGCCCGTTCGGCCAGCAACGAGGTCTACACCACCACCTGGCTGCGCCGCTACGAGGATGCCGGGCTGCCGCGGGGCGACGACGATGCGGATTTCCGCTCCGGTGAAGCCTACTTGCGCCAGCAGCTCGGCAATCCCGGCGCACGCCTCGAAGGCTACGAACCTGCCGATTGGCCGGCCGGCCATCCGGGGGCGGGCTACGCCTTGCTGGTCGAACTACGCGACGGCTCCTGGGTTCGCTTCTCGGCCCTGACCCGCAATTGGGGGCTGGACGAATTGCCACGCAACCTCGTCGTCATTGCCCTGGTGCTACTGTCGACCATTGCCGTGGCCCTGATCGCCACGCGTCACCTGGCCACCCCGCTGGAGCGCTTCGCCCACGGCGCACGGCGCTTCGGCAGTGATCTTCGCGCACCGCCCATCGCTGTCGAGGGGCCTCGGGAACTGCGCCAGGCCATCGTCGCCTTCAACGCCATGCAGGCCCAGCTGCAGCACTTCATCCACGACCGCACGCAGATGCTCGCGGCGATTTCCCACGACCTGCGCACACCGCTGACGCGTATGCGCCTGCGCGGTGAGTTCATCGACGACCCGGAGCAGCAGGCCAAGCTGTTTCGCGACGTGGATGAGATGCAGGCGATGGTCAACAGCGCCCTGGCGTTCTTTCGCGACGATGCGCGGCTCGAAGCGGCAACGGCCTTCGACCTGAGTGGTTTGCTGCACACCGTGGTGGACGACTACCGCGATGCTGGCGTCGACGTGCAGCTGAGCGCGCCGGCACGGGTGGTGTACGTCGGTCGCCCGATCGGTATCAAACGCCTGCTCGCCAACCTGCTCGACAATGCCATCAAGTACGGCGACGAACCGGCCGTGACGCTGGAGCAGGGCGCCCGCGGCGTGACAATTCGCGTGCTGGACAGTGGGCCGGGCATAGCCGCGGTGTACCAGGAGGAGGTCTTCAAGCCGTTCTTCCGCATCGAGGGCTCGCGCAACAAGCATACCGGCGGCGTTGGCCTGGGGCTCTCCGCCGCGCGCGCCATCGTGCTGGAACATGGTGGCAGCCTGATCTTGCGCAATCGCTCGCGCGGTGGCCTGGAAGTGCGGATCGAATTGCCGTTCGCCTGAACCTTGCCGAGGCCTCAACCGAGCGCTCGGCCATCTGGCAGGCCAGCGGCGTGGCCCTGCAAGCCGTCGAAAGTCGCCATGCACCGCGCCTCTGGTGCAGCGGATGGCCGGCATAGTACCGCCGCCCATCCATCCCATCGCTGGCCGGCAGATGGGCTCGGCTCACTGCATGTCGCGGGCCTGTATCCACAGCACGGCGTCCTGCGACAGCGCCTTGCCCTTGTAGGTCTTGGTGCTGCCGATATCGAGTGCGGCGATGCCCCACCAGCCGGCGCGGGGCAGGCCGATGGTCACCACGCCTTCGGCGTCCGAGTAGGTGCTCAGGGTATTGAAGGCGGGTTGCGGCGATTTGACTTCGCCCTCCGACTTGAAGGCGTTCTTGTCGAGCTCGACGCCGTGGTTGAGGTACTCGACCTCGATCTGCGCGAACGGTACCGGCTTGCCATCGGCCAGCACCTGCGCACGGAACACGCCGCCAGTCCAGTTCGCATAGGGTTTGCTGAGCGGCTTGATGTCGACCGGCAGATCCTGGGCGTCCGACCACTGGCCCGGCACGCCACCGACATTGACGATCAGCTTGGTGAACTGCTGGATGTACAGGTCTTCTTCGGTTTCCAGGTAGGGCTCGGGCTCAAGGACGAAAATATGGTCGCCCAGGGCGCGCATCATCGCCTTGGGGAGGGTGGCGCGGAATGCCCTGGCCTGGTTCTCGCGGCTCTGCCAGTCGACCGGGCGAAGGTAGCGCAACAGGTCGGTTTTCTCGCCGTTGTGGGAACTGATATGGCTGAACGACAGCGGCTTGCCCATGGCCATCGTCGGGCCGCCGTCGAACGGGTGGGTGAATACCGCCGCCATCTCCAGTTCCTGGGCCTTGTGCATCGCGGTGTCGTTTACATAGAGCAGTTGGAAATGTGCATGAGCGACGCTGGCGGTGCAGCTCAAGGCGGCGCCGGCGAGCAACTGGAGCAGTCTGCTTTGTTGGGTCATGGCGGTATTACCTCGTGATGTCGGAAGACTGGATGGTGACGCCGTGGCCTTCACCGCCAAGAAACACCACGGCGTAATCACCGGCAGGCGGCTTGAAGCCATAGGTGCTGTCCGCGCCGACGCTGCCGTCGAGCAGCACCTTGCCGCTGGCGTCCTGCACATGCACCTTGCGCCCGGCAGCCGAGCTGCCGTCGGTGAAGCCCGCTTCGCATTTCACCCAGTCGTCCTGCTCGAGGTAGCAGTCGAATACCGGGCCATGGGCAAGTGCGGCCTGGCTGAGCACAAGCGTGCCCAGCACCGCGGTTCGAGCAACAGAACAGAAGCGTTTCATGGGTGTGGGTCTCCACGGTCAGGGGTGATCAACAGCAGGCGTGGCCGGGCTCGACGGGGCGAAGCCTGCCAGCACGGCATCCAGGTCGGCGCGCAAGAGGTCTTCGTAGGGTTTGCCCGCCTCGGCGAGAACGCCCGGGTTGCCGGCATCGAGAATCAGCAGGCGTGCGCCGCCGGCTTCGATGGCCTGGGCGATGGCAGCGTCCGGCGCCCATTTGTGCACCACCACCTTGATCTCGCGTTCGCGCAGGTAATGGGTCAGGGCCTCGCGGTCGGCGGGGCTCCAGTCGATGTCCTGGCGCACGAACCAGCCGTCGACGAAGATATCGAACTCGCCGAACAGGTAGACGAACTCGCTGGCCAGCGACAGCACGCGCAGGTCCGGGATCTGCGCCAGGCGCGGGCCGTAGTCGGCCTTGAGCTGCCGTAAACGGTTCTCCAGGGTGCTGAGGTTACGGGCGATTCGCGGCACATCCTCGGGCGACAGGCGCGCCAGGTCGGCAGCGATGATTGCCGCCATGCGCATGGCGTTGATCGCGCCGAGCCAGGCATAGGGCGACGGCTCTGCGCCGGGCTGATCGTCAGCCCCGGCCCACGGCACGTCGTTGCCCGGGGCTTGGGTTACCGCCACACCCGGCTTGACCGGATCCCAGGAGCGCGATGCGTCGATCTCGACGATACGCAGGTTGTGCCGGCGCGCGGTGGCGAACAGCGGGTCGGCGCGCCACAGGCTGCTCAGGGTGATCACCGCATCGGCCTGCTGGAACACGCCAGGATCCAGGCGCAACAGGGCATTGGCCTGGCTTTGCATGGGCACCGCAGCGTCTGCCGGAATGCGCACGGCCGTGATGCGGGTGCCCTTGCAAAGGCTCGCGGCCAGTGCATGCAGCGCCGGCAGGGCAACCAGCACCCGCGGCTGCGCGGTGTCCGCCAGCACGCCCGTTGTCGCGCCCAGCAGCAGGGCCACACACAGCCAGCGCACGGCACGCAATGGCGCTGAAAATACCGTCAGGCTCATACGCTGGCTCCCCTGAAGCGGGCGGTACTGGTGCGGATGATGGTGGTCAGCACGAACACCAGGGCGGCGGCGATCACGATCGCGCCGCCGGTAGGCACCGGTATGTAGAACTGCATGGGCACCAGGATGCCGACCACGCAGGAGAAGGTGGCGATCAGCGCGGCAAGGGTGACCAGCACCGGCAACGAGCGGCTGATGTTGCGTGCGGCTGCGGCCGGGATCAGCAGCAGTGCCTCGACCAGCACCGCGCCGATGATCTTCAGGCAGGCCACCGTCACCAGGGTCACCAGCACCACGAACAGGTATTCGACGACCCGCACCGGCACGCCACGCGCATGGGCCAGGCTGGGGTTGAGACTGGCCAGCAGCATGGCGTTGTACAGTGGCAGGCCGATGAGTGCGCACAGGGCGCTGACGCCCAGCAGCACGTTCATGTCGGTGTGATCCACCGCCAGAATGGAGCCGAACAGCACGCTCTCCATCACGTGGGTGTTGATCTTCGCCGAGACGAACAGCAGCAGCGAGGCACCGACCGCCAGGGAAATGGACAGGAACACGCCGATCAGCGTGTCGTTGGGCAGCGTGGTGCGGTGCTGGGTGTACTTCAGCGTGAGGGCGAACAACAGGCAGAAGCCGAACATCGACAGGTAAGGCGAGGTATAGGACTCGCCGACCAGCACGCCGATGGCCACGCCGGTCATCGCCGCATTGCCGACCGACTGGCTGAAGAACGCCATGCGCTTGATCATCACCATCGAGCCCAGTACGCCGAGCAGCGGGCCGATCAGCAAGGCGCAGAGCAGGGCGTTGATGACGAACTCGTATTCGAACGGCTGCGGCAGCACCTGGCTGGCGGCCAGCGCCTGCAGGTGGTCGCGTATCCAGCTGTACAGATCATTCATCAGCGGTACTCCAGCTCATCGGCAGTTTCTGCGTGGCACCGTGGAACAGCACACGCTGGTTCAGAACGGTCACCGACTGGGCGATACGCCGTACTTGCTCGAGGTCGTGGTTGATCCACAGGATGGTCACGCCACTGTCGTGCAGCTCTTGCACCAGTCGCTCCACCAGTTGCAGCCCTGGCTTGTCGATCCCAGCGGTGGGTTCATCGAGAATCAGCAGGCGCGGCAACGGGCTGATGGCCTGGGCGAGCAACACGCGCTGGCGCTGGCCGCCAGACAGGCTGCCAAACGGCTTGTGGCCCATGCCCGCCACACCGGTGCGCTGCAGCGCTTCGGCATTGGCCGCCCTGGCCGCCCGGCTGGAACCGAGGAAAGCTGGCCGGCGCTGGCCGAGCAACGCCATCACGTCATAGACGGTCATCGGTACGTTACGGTCGAAGTCGGCCAGTTGCGGCACGTAGCCCACCGGGCGGCTGGGCTCGCCATCGAGGCGGATGTTGCCCGTATGCGGCATCTGCCCCAGCAGGGCCCGCACCAGCGAGGTCTTGCCGCCGCCATTGGGGCCGACCAGGCAGTGCAGCGCACCGGCCCCGACCTGGAAACTCACCGCGTCCAGTACATGGGTGCCGCCCAGCTTCAGGGATACGTTGTCGAACACCAGGGCCGGGCCGCGCATGCTGTTTTCCTTGCTCATTGCTGGGTGTACTCGACGGCTTCGGCGAGGGTTTCGAGGTTCTCGGCCATGGCCATTTCGAACTCATCGGCGCTGTAGGTGCCGCCGGTGATGTGGGAGAGGGCGAACACCTTCACGCCGGTGGCGGCCTCGATGGGCTTGGCCAGATCGAGGGAAAAGGTCTTCTCGGCGAACAGCACCCGCACCTTGGCCTTCTTGATGGCTTCGATGGTGTTGGCCAGTTGCCGTGCGGTGGGCGCAACGCCGTGGCGTGGCTCGATGACCGCACTGACGAACAGGCCGAACTCCTGCATCAGGTAGTCGTAGCCTGCGTGGGTGGTGGCGCAGCGAAATGTGGACAGGTCCAGCCCGGCAAGGCGGTTCATGAACTGGGCACGCAGCGCGCGGATACGCCCGGCGTAGGCCATGGCGTTGCGCCGGTAGGTGGCGGCGTTGTCCGGGTCCAGCTCGCCAAGGCGGCGGGTGATTTCGAAGACCTGCTGGATCGCCGCCGTGGTGGAGACGAAGGTATGCGGGTTGACCACCTTGGCGCCGCTCTGATCACCGCCGATGGGAATCAGCGCGACCGAGGCGTTGGCCTGGATGATCGGCAGGTTCGCGCTGCGCCCGGCCGCCTTGACGATGGCCCCGGCCCACTCGTCGTGACCGATGCCGTTGACCACCAGGGCATCGAGGGTCATCGCGCGGGTGATATCGGCAGGCTGCGGCTGATAGTTGTGCGGGTTGGCTTCACCCGGAATCAGCGCCACCACCTCGGCGCGGTCGCCGACGATATTGGCGACGAAACTGTAGTAGGGGTGCAGCGTCACACCGATCTTGAGTTTCTTCGCGGCCGCCTGCGCGTGGCCGGCCAGGACCAGTGCGGGAATCAGTACCAGCAGGGCGAGATAGCTGCGCAGCCGCGGCCTATGTGTTGCTGAAACAGTCATGGCTGGGTTCCTTTCACACGTTCGATTTCACTGTTGCCGTCGTAGGCGATGACCTGGCGCCAGCCTTTGCCCACCAGCGATTCGGGCTTGACGATGCCGGGGTAGGGCGCATTCGGGTCGCGGTGCACCCAGATGGTCGCCTGGTTGGCCCACATCACCCCGGCGTGGGCATGGCCGATGACCAGCAGGTAGGCGCTCTGGCCTGGCAGGCGACCGCCCGAGCCGTAGTACACGGCGGCGCCCTGGCCCTGGGTGGCCTGGGAAACCTCGCTGGGGCTAGGCGCCGGCGCAGCTGCATCACCGCTGCGCGCATGGGCCTGGTGGCTGCCGGGCAGAATCAGCTGCCAGTGCACTTCACCGTTGTTCTTCCAGAACGCGTCACGGTAGAAGGGCGGCAGAACGATCTTCTGGGCGTGCTCCAGGGTGATCCAGCCGCCGGTGTCGTTGTTGTTCCAGATGATTTCCTCGCCAGCCGGCAGCAAGGCGCTGTGAATGGCCTGGTCGACCGCATTCAAGCCGTCGAACGAGCGCACCTGCCAGCTCAATGCCGCGGGCGGGCCGACCTGCTGCGGGCGCAGCAGCAGGTAGCCCGCCAGGCAAGCGATCACGCTCAGGGTCAACAGCAGCATGGCGACTGATTCCCAGCGCCCGGAGGCCGGCCTCACCACCTTGCCGGGCTTGCCAGCGCTCAGGTCGGCATCGAGGTCGTGCAGCGCCTGGCTGGCCATCAGACGAACGCGATCCAGCGGCCGAGAAAGATCACCCCAATCCACAGCGCCAGCGAACTGAAGCCGGCGATGCGCGCCTGGGTCGGCGGTGGCAGGTTGGTGTCCCACTCGTGGATGCGGCGAAAGGCACCCAGGTGGAAGATCGCCATGTTGAGGCCCGCCAGGGCCAGCAGGCCCATCTTGCCCAGAAACATGGGGTTTTGCGCGTAGGTGGTGGCGTTGGCCATGAACATCAGCACGCCGGTCACCACGCACGTCACGAAGGCCACCCAGGTAAAGGGCAGCAGTTCCTTGATCAGCCGCAGCGCGCCAGGGCGGTGAGCGGCGATGCCGAGCAGGCGCAGGTCGACCACGACAATGCTGCCCAGCACCAGGGCGATGCCGATGACGTGCAGCGACTCCAGGGCTGGAAAGCCCGAATCGGACTCGCGGATCAGCGTGGCGAGGGTGGTGTCCTGCAGGGTTTGCAGCAGTGATTGGATATCCATGACGGCTACCTGAGAGCGTTGGAATGAATTAGATCGAGTAGGCGATCCAGCGACCGCAGAAGATCACCACGCACCACAGCGCGATCGACAGCCAGGCCAGCAGCTTGATGCCGGGATGACTGGCATCGCTTTGCGGCCCGCCGACAGCCGGTTTGAGCAGCGGTCGGCGGATGCTCCAGGTCACCGCGAAGGCACCGATCACCAGGGCCATCTTCAGCCAGAAGGTCGAGTTGACGAGTACCCGGTCCGGCTCGCCGATGATCATGACCAGGCCGGTGGCCAGCAGTACCAGCAGCGCGTTGCGCATCCACGGGTAGTAACGGCCTATCACCTCGCGAGTCGGGCGATCGACGGCCAGCACGCCGGCCAGGCGCAGGTCGGAAATCACCGCGGAACCAAAGAGCGCGGCGATGGCGATGATGTGTACGCTCTGCACGGTGGGCACCACCCAGAGCATGTCCCGGATGGTGGTGCTCAGCGCTGACGCGTAGAGCCAGGCAATGAATTCCGCTGACATCGGTTGTCTCCCTGAAACGGGTTAGAAGTCTTGGGGTTTGGCGATGGGGTGCAGGCCCTTGGCGTCCTCGGGCAGCAGATAGCCTTCGCGCACCGAGCGGGCCTTGGCGTCCTCGAAGGCCTTCTGGTACTGCGCGTAGCTGCCGTAACGCCTGCGCAACTCGTCCCGCGAGTAGGCCACCTTGGTGTCGTAGATCAGCCCGCAGGCGGTTTCCTGATCGGTGAGGTAGGTGGCGCTCGGCGCCTGGATCCACGGCGGGCGCACACCGCCCAGCAGGTTGCCGGTAGCGGCGTCGCGCACCGCGCTGTTGCCCTGGCGCGGCACGCGCGGGGCCTTGGGCATGGGCGTGCCGTCACGTACCCAGCGGTCCATGCCGTCGAGCAGCGCCGCGATGACCAGCTCGGCAGGCTCGTCGTAGAGCGTCTGGCAGCGCGGGTCATTGCCCTTGCCGACATCGGCGGCGAGGCGCTCGCTGTGCTGGGTACCGAGGTCGGCCAGGCGCAGGTGTGGCATGCCGATCACTTCGTAGTAGCGAAGCTTGGGGGTGTCGGTATCGGCGGGCAGCGCGATGCCTTCGAGTACGTCGTGCATCAGCTCGGACTGGCTGTAGACGGTTACGAAGGGCGCGTCGCCCGGCATCCTGCGCGGCACGCGGATGACATCGCCGCCGACTTCGCCATAGGCCATGCGGCCGGTCATGTAGGCATCGATCAGCGGTTTGCCGTCGGGCATGCGCCACTGCTGGTGGCGGCCCTGGTCGAGGTAGTCCATCCACACCTGGGCGGTCACCGCCCAGCTGTTGACGTACACCCGCTTGACGTCCAGCCCGGCCAGCGGGCCGCCCGGCGTCGCGCTCTTGAGCAGCAGCGCCAGTTGCGCACCGATGCCCTGGGATTGCGGCACGAAGGGATCCGGCGCGTCGCCGCGGGTGAAGCGTCTGGCATCGTAGTAGCTGCCCAGAGGCGCGTAACGGGCGTAGTCGAAACGGCGCATGAAGTCGAAGTTGACGATCTTGCCGTACTGGGCAATGCCATCCGCTTCGACGGCCGGGTCAGCGGCGATGAACTTGGGATCCACCTCAGGCTTGTTGATGTTCAGCGTGTAGCCGACGTAGGCATAACCATGACGCAGCAGGTAGTCGCGAGTGAGAATCCAGCCCGCGGCGCGCTCGCCAAACCAGCTGAACGGCTCGATGATCACCGTACCGTTGAAACGCGCCGGGTCGGCAGGTTTGCGCACCAGCATGCGGGTGGTATAGGGCGCTTCGAGCAGGGTTTGCCCGGCCGCGGTGATCGCCGGCGCAACGCCTTGCAGGTAGAACTCCTGCTCGAGGTAGCCGCTGCCCTTGAGGTCGGCGTACTCGGTACCCCGATAGGTCGCCGACGACAGCGGCGGCTTGCCGGAGTCCGGCACCGCCACGGCGGTGGGCAGGCGTGGCACCTCGGCGAAGGCGGTGGGAGCCAGGGCCAGCGTCAACAGTGCGCCATGCATGGCGGCGTGCAGGATGCTGATTGTTATTGGGCGTTGCATCCGATCCTCTCCTGATGATGGTCGACAGTGGGTGTCACTCAGTCCGTTTTAAGGGTGGCCTTGCCTTCGCTGTCGATGACTATCTGGTTGTTCTCGCAGACGTATTCCTCGATGCGGTAGTCCGAGCGCTTGTATTCGAAGGTGAATTCATAGGGTTTGGTGAGGATCTGCGGATCTTCGATGGTCACGCGGTTCTGCAGGTGATCAGGTGCCGTCAGGCGGATGCGCTCGGTGATCTTCACGCCTTCGCTGTGGGGCACGTCGTAGAAGGTCACGTCGGTGCGAATGGCGCGGGTTTCCACCACCAGGGTGTCGCCTTGCCAGCGCCCACGTGAGTGGCCCTGATAGACCGGGTCGAGTTCGTCCAGCGGCGGCAGCGCTTCGTTGAGGATGATGCGGCGCACCTGCTGCAGGTATTCGCCGAGCACGATCACGTTGTTGTCGTCATAAATGATCTGGATCGGAAACAGCGCCGCCATCAGCGTCGGCATGCCCTCCGGCAAGCACTTGGCACTGGTGGTGGCCAGTGGCGTGCCGGCCTCGTTGGCCTCGGCCTGCTTTTTCTTCAGCTCGCTGTACTGGCTGGCGTACGGCTCCTTGAGCGGTATCGGCCCACCTGGCAGTACCGGGTCATCCGGGTCTTCGCCAAACCAGTCATCCGGGGTGCGTTCCCAGGTGCCGCTGATGTTCGGCTTTCGCGCGGCGATTTCGGCTGCGCCGCTGGTGGCGGCCAGGGCCAGGCAAAGGGCGCCCAGCAGCAACGCTACCGGGGTCAGGTGTCGTGTCGGTTTCATGCAGGTGTCTCCAGCCTGGGGATTCAGTGCGGTCGGGTTGCAGCGCGGCAGCAGCGGTCAGCCGCCACCGGTGAGCACCGTGTCGCCAATCTTGATCTCGACCAGCAGGCCACCAGGCTCGCCGTTCTTCAGCGGCTTGAAGGTCACCTCGGCCTCGTCGCCCGCCTTGATCACATTGGCTTTCCAGCCCGTGCGTTTGAGCGCGTTGACGCTGCCGGTCTCGATCTTGAATTGCTGCTCGGGTGGGCCGGGGGCGTCGACGTAGATGGCGACGTGGGGGTTGGTCCAGGCGAAACGCGAAACCACGCCCTTGATGGTGACCGTCTTGGTCTGATCGAAAATGGCGAATGAGTGGTGGGCGCTGACCACACCGGGGAGTGCGCAGGTGACGAGGGCTGCGAGCAGCCAGCGTCGCTGACGGAAAAGCGGGGGGAACGACATGAGCGTCATGACAGGTACCTCGGTTCTTATTTGTTCTTATGAGGCCGAGCATAGGGCCGTGCACCTGTCGGCCCTTATCCCAAAATGGCAGTGAATGACCGGGGGATGCTGTTTTTTGGCGCAGGTAGCCAAGCAATAAAGAAACACCCGTGAGTGCGGCGTCGTTCGTTGCTGATTTGGGATACCGCTGCCGGGGTTCAGGGGAAAACACTCGCGGCTCGCCTCATCAATAACAACAACAGGAGAGACGTCATGCGCACCCACAGCTATGCCCCGGTCTTGTCACTGGTCGCACTCTGTACGGTCGGCTTGCAGGCCCGTGCCTATGAGCTGTACAACGAGAACGACGGCGCTACCGTGCTGAACGCCGACCTTTGGGCGGGAGTCGGCTGGTACACCGCCAACAAGAATTACCTGGGGGATCCCGAGCGTGAGCCGGGGCGAATGCACTGGCAGGAAGGTTTCATCAAGTACGGCCTGAGCGGCGCCACCGACAAGATTGCAGCCGGCTCGCTATACGGCGGCCTGAGCATGATCAGTTCGGGATCGTTCGGGGATGGCGATCCGGGCGGCCTTACCAATGGCGAAGAACGCAGAACCTCGCTGGAGGATGCCTATCTGGGCTGGAAATCCGCCGACATGTTCCCGGCCCTGGGCACCGATGGTGTGGATTTTTCCTTCGGCCGGCAGATCGTCACGCTGGACGGCTTTCTGATCACCGATGACGGCTTCTCGCCCGGCCGCGCCTTCAACCCCATCGAAGGCGTGTCCGACGGCCGTTTCGACCGCGGCGGTGCGTTCTACCTGGGCCCGCGCCTGGCGTTCGGCAGCTCGGCGGTGCTCAAACTGGGCGGCACCGAAGGCCTGCATGGCAGCATGATGTGGCTGAAGATCGACAGCCCGGGGCAGTCCAAGACCGAAGTCGCCGCCGCCACCGTCGACTACACCACGGCATTCGGCTCGATCGGCTCGACCTACATCCACGGTCTGCATGTCGATGAGCACTACGCTTTCGGTGACCGCATGGAGCGCGAGGGCATGGATGTCTACAGCATCCGTGGCCAGGGCGACGCGGGTATCGAGAACGCCGACTTCGCGTTCGAGGTGGCCCGCCAGGAAAAACGCTCGGGCTCGCAACGGGCGATGTTCTTCGATGCCGGTTACACCTTCAACGACGTGCGCTGGAAGCCTGCGGTGAGCTACCGCTTCTCGCGTTATTCCGAAGGCTGGGACTTTCTGTTCCAGGGCGGCTATCGCAAGCGCCTGCAGGGCGAAGTGGGGGTGAACTACGCGGGCTCGGTCACCTCGAACATGCGCATCAACGATGTGCAGTTTTCCGTACAGCCAACGGAAAAACTGACCCTCAATGCCATGTATTTCAACTTCCACCAGCTGTCGCGGCGCGACGAGCAGGATTACAGCGCGCAGGAGATCGATCTGTTCCTGGACTGGATGGTGACCGACAACATCACCCTCTCGCCGCTGGTGGGTTTCTACAAGCCTGACAAATGGCGGGAAACCGGTGGGCTGCAGAGTGGCCCGGGCACCAACACCTACATGCAGTTCATCGTGTGGATGGAGTTCTGACTCAACGCTATCGGTAACAACCTGTTCATGATTTTTCAGTACAGGCTCGTCGACTTTGGCAGCTAAGTGGCGATGGCGGCCAGGGTGGCTGGTGATTATCTGTGGGAGCGGGCCATGCCCGCGATTTTTCGCGGGCATGGCCCGCTCCCACAATGGATCATTGACGGCTGCCTTTGCCGGGCAAGCGGCCGTTCGCGACCTCGTGGGAGGGGCTTTAACCCCGAGCTCTTTACGCCTAGGCAGGCAAAATCGAGGCTAAAGCCGCCGCCCGGCCTCTCCCACAAAAGCTCCGCCCACCGTCCGCTTTTGCCTTGTAGCTGCCGCTTCATGCTCATAAAGATCGCGAACAGGTTCGAAGGGTTTTCAGCCCGCAAAAACAAGCGCCACCCTGAGGTGGCGCTTGTTTTTCAGTAGGATTACCGGCCTTTACAGCATGCGTTTCAGTACATCGTTGCGCTTGTCCTTGTCGAAGAAGCGGTGCTTCAGCGAGCCGACCAGGTGCACCACGATCAGGGCGAGCAGGGTGTAGGCCAGCACCTTGTGCAGCCACTGGAAGACCACGAACCAGTCGTCGTTCTTGGCCAGCAGCTCCGGCAGGTTGATGCCGAAGAAGTACACGCCATCGCTCATGGTGTAGGTGCTCGACATCGAGTAACCCATCAGCGGTACCAGCACCAGCAGCACGTACATCGAGCGCTGCACCAGCTGCGCGAGAACACGCTCGTGGCTGGCCAGGCTCAGCGGTGGTTTCGGCAGCACCGGGGTCTTCAGGCGAATGGCGATCTGAATCAGCACCACCAGAAAGGCCAGCACACCGAAGGATTTGTGCCAGGGGTAATAGAGTACGAACTTGCTTTCCTCGTCGTCGCTCATCCCGGTCATGTGCCAGCCGGCCCAAAGCAGGCCGATGATCAGCACCGCGCGTACCCAGTGCAGCGCAATCAGTGACCTGGGATAGCGGTCAGTGGGTTGTTTTCCAATCGTATTCATGACGGTCTCTTTTATTCTCATCAGGGAACTGCCAGTGCGCTCGCCGCCCTCAGCTGAAGGGGGCGATCACACCTGCGGTGGGGTCAGCTGGGCAGCAATACGGTGACCACCTTCTCCTCGGTGTAGGCGAGCGCGCCGCCAAAGCCGCCCTCGCGCCCGATACCGCTGGTCTTCACGCCGCCCCAGGGCAGGTTGGCATCCAGCGGGCTCCAGCAGTTGACGCCCACAGCGCCGGTTTTCAGGGCCGCCGCCACGCGGTGCGCGCGGGCCAGGTTGGTGGTCCAGACGGTGGCCGCCAGGCCGTAGCTGGAATCGTTGGCCAGGGCGATGGCTTCTTCTTCAGTGTCGAAGGTGATCACCGTGCCGACCGGGCCGAAGATTTCGTCGCGGGCGATGGCCATGTCATTGCGGGCGTTGGCGAAAATGGTCGGGCGCACGAAGAAGCCCTTGTCGGGGTTCGACACGCCGCCGGCCAGCAGCGTCGCGCCCTGGTCGATGCCCAGCTGGATGTAACGGTTGACGCGGTCGAACTGCGCCTTCTTGGCCACCGGGCCCATCTGGGTGTCGGGCTGGCGCGGGTCGCCGACCTTCACCGCACTGGCCGCCTGTGCCAATGCCGCGGCGAAACGCTCGGCCACGCCGCGCTGCACCAGAATCCGCGAGCCAGCTGCGCAAACCTGGCCCTGGTTGGCGAACAGGCCGAGCGAGCAGCCGAACAGGGCGTCTTCGAAAGACGCATCATCGAAGACGATCTGCGGGCTCTTGCCGCCCAGCTCCAGGGCTACGCGCTTGAACAGCACGCCGGCGGTGCGCTGGATCTCGCGACCCGCTTCGGGGCTGCCGGTGAAGCTGATCTTGGCGATGTCCGGGTGTTCGCACAGAGCGCGGCCCACCTCGGCGCCAAAACCGGTGACGATGTTGATCACGCCGTCGGGGAAGCCCGCTTCCTTGGCCAGGGCGGCCAGGTGCAGGGCCGACTGCGGGGTTTCTTCGGACGGTTTGACCACCACGGTGCAGCCAGCGGCCAGCAGGGCGGCCAGTTTCCACACGGTGATCATCAGCGGCGAGTTCCACGGCACGATGGCGCCGACCACGCCGATCGGTTCACGCACCGTGTACGAGAGGGTCTTGGTGCCGAAATAGCCGCCGCTTGGAATGGTGCGGCCTTCGAGCTGGTTGGCCCAGCCAGCGGCGGCGCGCAGGTTGGCGAGGACGTTGGGCAGGTCCATGCGCCGCGGCTCCATCGGCGAGCGGCCGATGGCGTTGGCGTCCATGTCGGCGAGCTGTTCGCTGTCGCGTTCAACGAGGTCGGCCAGCTTGATCAGCAGGCGAGCGCGCTGGGAGCCGGAAAGCTGACTCCAGGCGCCGCCTTCGAGTTGGCTGCGCGCCGCTTCCACGGCACGGTTGACGTCCTCGGGGGTGCCGCGGGCGGAGCTGCCGTAGACCTTTTCGGTCACCGGGTCTACGAGGCCGAAGCGGCGGCCGTCGGACGAGTCCGCGGCGGCGCCGGCGATGAAGTGCTGCAGATGCTGAGTCATGTGCGTATCCACGAATGAGGGAGTCGGTTAAGCCTTGAGCGACGCCAGGGCGTCACCGAAGATGTCCAGTGCCTTGAAGAACAGCGCGCGGGAGATGGTCAGCGATGGCATCACACGCATCACGTTGCTGTAGCGCCCGCAGGGAATCATCAGCACGCCGTGGTTCATCAGGTAGCCCATCAGCTGGCCGATCTTGTCGCGCGACAGCGGCTCCTTGGTGGCCGGGTCCTCGACCAGTTCGATGCCGATCATCAGGCCGCGGCCGCGCACCTCGCCCACCAACGGGCTGTTGAAGCCGCGGATTCGCTCCTGGGCTTCCAGGCCCAGCACCTGGGCACGGTTGAGCAGATCGAGCTCCGGGTCCTGGAGGATGGCGATATTGGTCAGCGCCACAGCGGCGGACAGCGAGTTGGCGGCAAAGGTGTTGGGCATCGAGCCGTCGGGGATCTGCGCCGCCAGGTCCGAGCGCATCATCAGGCCGGCCATTGGCAGGTCGCTGCCGATGCCCTTGCCGAAGGTCAGCATGTCCGGCTTGACGCTCGAGTGCTCGACGGCCCACATCTTGCCGGTGCGCCCGGCGCCGGCCTGCACTTCGTCGACGATCAGCAGGGCGCCGCTGCGGTCGCAGGCCTTGCGCAGCAGCTGCAGGAACTCGGGCGAGGGCGGCACGTAGCCACCTTCACCCTGCACCGGCTCGACGATCACCGCAGCCACGTCGTCGGCGGCGGTATAGGGCGTGTTGAGCAGGTAATCCACGTACTCGCCGGCGATCTGCTCGGCGCTCTTGTGGGTGGTGTCGAACGGGAAGCGGTAGGCGTAGGGATAGGGCGCATGAATCACGCCGCCCATCTGCGCGCCGTAGCCCTTGCGGTAGGCGTTGCCGGTAGTCAGCGCACCCGAGGCGTTCCATACCCCGTGGTAGCCGCCGTGGAAGGCGATGATCTGGTGGCGCCCGGTGATGCGTTTGGCGAACTTGATCGCCGCTTCCAGCGCGTCGCTGCCACTTTGCGTGAAGAAGGTCACGCAGTCGCCGCGCAGGCCGGGTGGCGCAACGTCGGAGAGCTTGGCGGCCAGCTCGGTACGCCGGGTGCTGTTGATCTCCAGCGCATGCATCAGCACTTCGGACTGCTCACGAATGGCCGCCACCACCTTGGGGTGACAACGGCCGACGCTGCTTACGCCGACGCCAGCGGAGAGGTCGATGTAGGTGTTGCCGTCCGGATCCTTGAAGGTCGCGCCGAATGCACGGTCCATGGCGATAGGCATGCGGCCGCCACCCCGGGCCATTGATTCGGTGCGTGCCGAGAGGGCCAGGGCTTCGCTGGTTTTCGGGCCGGGCAGGGTGCTGGAGAGAATGTGTGGCGCATCGGCAAAATGCAGGGCTTCGAGTATGGCTTCGCTCATGATGGTCTCTACGGGTGTCGGTTCTGATGCGCCGATCATCTCCGCTGCACGTGCGTAGCCGGTATCCCAAATTGGCACTTGGATAGCCCATGGCGGGTGCAGGTCCCGTTCACGAGCGAGGCGCCATGTGCGACTATCTCACCCCAGGGCAGCCTGAAAACAACAAGGCTGGCGAGGGCGCTGCAGGCCATGAAACACCAGAACATCAGCCATTTTCGCGACATCCATCTGCATGCCGCCACGGTGCAGCAGTGGAGCCAGGACTACAGCCAGTTAAGCGCCGGCTCGAGCGAAAGCTCGCTCATGCAGCTGAGCACAGAGCATTGCCATATGTTTCTGGAGCAGATCAATCAGCGCGTGGTGCAGAACGGCGTGGCGCCGCGCGAACGCATGTGTTTCGCCGTGCCGATCAACGTACCGGGCTCGGTGCGCATGCAAGGGCGTGACGTGGACGACAGCAGCCTGTTCTTTCTCAACGGCGGCGAGGAGTTCATGTTCCACATGCCGACCGGCATGCAGCTGCTGTCCGTGACCTTTGAACGGGAAACCTTCGAACAGGCCCTGGCGCAGACGCCCTCGGCGAAGGAAATCGGTGTGTTGCTGCGCCAGCCAGTGATCAGGGTGTCCCACAAGCGTTTCGCCGCTGCCCGTCGTCGCCTGCTGTCGATGTTCTCCCAGGCGATGACCAGCGAGGCGCCCGGCGGTGTCTGGGAGCCGGCCCTGGAGCAGGCGATGCTCGATGAGCTGCTGCAGCTGATGATCGACCCGGCGTGCGACAAGCAGCAACGCTCGCCGAGCTCGACACGCAGTTTCATCGTCGAGAAATGCCATCGGTTGGTCGCCGCGCAAATGCTCAGCGCGCCCAGCGTGATCGATCTGTGCGAGCGCCTGCAGGTCAGCCGACGCACCTTGCAGAACAGTTTCCATGCGGTCGCCGAAACCACACCGCTCAAGTACCTGCGTTCGGTGCGCCTCAATGGCGTGCGGCGAACCCTGATGACCACCCGGGCAGCACAGCTGTCGATTGGCGATGCGGCCGCCCAGTGGGGCTTCTATCACCTGAGCCATTTCGCCGCCGAGTACTTCGAGCTGTTCGCCGAGTTGCCGTCGCAAACGACGCGCGCCGCCATTCCCGGCTGAGCCTTGGCCTGAGCGTACTGCGCCATCCATCATTTTCCAGCATCGATAGCGGCCTGCACCGGTCATAACCTGACATGACCGTTCAGGGAGCCGCCAATGAAGCGCCTGCGCATCGCCACCTTCAATATCAATGGCATCAATGCCCGACTGGCCAACCTGTTGAGCTGGCTGGAACGCGAGCAGCCGGACGTGGTGTGCCTGCAGGAGCTGAAAACACCGGACAAGTCGTTCCCGGCCAGTGATATCGAGGCCGCTGGCTATGGCGTGGTGTACCAGGGGCAGACCTCGTGGAACGGCGTGGCGATTCTTGGCCGCGATACCCAGCCGCTGGAGATTCGTCGCGGCCTGCCCGGCGCCGAATGGGACAGCCAGGCGCGGTACATCGAGGCGGCGGTACTCGGGGTGGTGGTCGCCTGCCTGTACCTGCCCAACGGCAATCCGCAGCCCGGCCCGAAATTCGATTACAAGCTCAAATGGTTCGAACACCTGATCGAGCATGCGCAAACGCTGCAGGCCAGTGAACACCCGGTGGTGCTGGCCGGCGACTTCAACGTGGTGCCGACCGACTTCGATATCTACAACACCCGTTCCTGGCTCAAGGATGCCCTGCTGCAACCCGAGAGCCGCGAGTGTTTCCAGCGCCTGCTGGATCAGGGCTGGGTGGACGCGTTGCGCGCACTACACCCGGACGAGCAGCTGTTTACCTTCTGGGATTACTTCCGCCGCCACTGGCAGAGCAACTCCGGGCTGCGTATTGACCACCTGCTGCTCAACCCGGCGCTGGCGCCCTATCTGCAGTCGGCAGGGGTGGACACCTGGGTGCGCGGGGAGGATCACCCCAGCGACCATGCGCCAACCTGGATCCAGCTGAGCAGCCGCAAACGGCGAAGCAAATAGCGCAGCGCTAACAGGGGCTCTCGTTATTTCCTTTGGTAATAACTAAAGACTTTTTTCATATTGGCGGCCATCCGGAGTGACAAGGAAAATGCTCTGCTACTGAAATTTATTGATACAGGTCAAGACCTTACTTTAAAGGTGCCTTTTGAACACTTCTCTCAGCGGCCAGCTGGCCAGAACGCTTTTCGACAGCCAGCCAGGGCCTGACGAGCGTCGGCGCGCCCGTGAGGGCCTGATCGATTATTTCGCCTGCCTGCTGCCCGTGCAGCTTGGCTTGCTGCAGGACTCGGGGCTGGTGCCGGTGCGTGAAGTGTTTCCCGCAGCGCGCAGTACGGAGAATCATGCCCTGCAGCTGGGTTACATGAGCCACGCGCTGGATTTCGACGACTACCATGCGACCTTCCGCGGCCACCCGACCACAGTGGTGCTGTCGACGCTGCTGGCCTTGCTCGCGAACCAGCCACGCCTGGCGGTCGAGGATTTTCTCGATGCCTATGTCGTCGGCGTCGAGCTGGCTGGGCGTCTGGGCAAGGCCATCGGTACCCGCCATTACGCCGCCGGGCTGCACAGCACCGCGACGCTTGGCGTGATTGCGGCAACGGGCGCCGCGTGCCGGTTGCTGCGTCTGACGCTTGGGCAAAGTGAAGTCGCCCTTGGCCTGGCCGCCACCCAGGCTTCGGGCCTGCGCGCCCAGTTCGGCTCCGCGGCCAAGGCGCTGCACGCCGGGCTGGCCGCACGCGGTGCCGTCAACAGTGTCGAGTTGGCCCGTGCCGGTTTCGCCGCGCAGCGCCACGGCGTGCTGGAGGGATTCCTGGCTGCCCTGGGTTACGGCGTCGAACGCCCTGATGACCTGCTGGCCGAGTGGGGCGCACCTTGGCGAATCATCTCGCCCGGCCTGGAATTCAAGCGCTATCCCACCTGCGGTGGAACCCACAGTGCGGCGGAGGCCGCGTTCGTGCTGCGCGAGCGGCTGGGCGCCGACCTGCATGCGGTGCAGCATATCGAGGTGAGTTTCCCGCCGGGCGCCGACACTGCACCCAATATCATCGCCCCGGTCAATGGCGTGCAGGCGCGCTTCAGCCTCGAGTACGTGATCGCCGACGCGCTGCTCAACGGCGCGATTTCCCTCGAGCGTTACGGCGAAGAACCGGTCGATACCCAGATCGCCGCGCTGGCAGCACGAGTGAGGCGAGTACCGGACTCCAGTGCGCCGGCCGATGAGCACGATCCGGATCGCCGCTTTCACCGCGTCACCCTGTTCATGGCCGATGGTACGTCCCACAGCCATTGCGTGACCCGCATGGAAACCGCCGCGGCGCCCACCGATGTGCTGGCCAAGCTGCGCAACAACCTTCGATCCCTGCCCGAGGCGCGGCTGGCCGCGATCAGCGCGGATCTGCAACTCGCTGACGATGCCGCGCTGCATCGTCTGGCTTCACTCATTAGCTGTCAGTAAGGATTCGTTATGTCCGTGCAACCTGCTTCACCCCGTCAACTGCGCCTCGGCCTGTTCGTGCAGGCGCTGGGGCACCACGTGGGCGGCTGGCGTGCCGAGGGTGCGAAAGGCTCGCCCACCGACATCGACTGGTTCACCTGGATCGCCAGGAAGGCGGAAGAGGGCAAGTTCGACATGTTCTTCGTTGGCGACGCCCTGGCCACCAGCGTGCACCGTCTGCCGTCGACCATGTCGCGCCTGGAACCGCTGACGCTGCTCTCGGCCCTGGCCGTGCAGACCAAACACATCGGCCTGGCCGCCACGGCGTCCACCACCTTCGACGAGCCGTTCCACCTGGCCCGCGCGCTGTGTTCGGTGGACCACATCAGCCGTGGCCGTGGCGCCTGGAACGTGGTCACTTCGTTCTCCCTCGACGCGGCGCGCAACTTCAGCCGTGAAGACCTGCCGTCCCACGCTGACCGCTATGAAATGGCCCGCGAGTTTCTCGATGTCGCCTTCAAACTGTGGGATGGCTGGGAGGAGGGCGCCATCGTCCGCGAGAAGGACACCGGCCGTTACTCGGACGAAAGCAAGATCCACCCGGCCAACCACAAGGGCAAGCACTTCCAGGTGCAGGGGCCACTGAACATCGCCCGTTCGCCCCAGGGCCGCCCGGTGATCATCGAGGCGGGTTCGTCGCCGGCCGGTCAGCAGCTCGCTGCGCAAACCGCCGAAGTGGTTTTCACCGCAGCGTCGTCGCTGGAGGAGGGCCAGGCCTTCTACCAGAGCCAGAAGCAATTCGTGCGCGACGCCGGTCGCCAGCCCGACCACCTGCTGATTCTGCCGGGGGTGATGCCCATCGTCGGTCGCACCCGTGAAGAGGCCCAGGCAGTCTGGAATCAGCTCAACGAGCTGGTGGACATCGATAACGGCATCGAGCAGCTGTCGGCGCGTTTCGGCGTGGACATGACCGCCTACCCGCTGGACGGCCCGGTGCCGGAAATCCCCGCGACCGAAGGCAGCCAGAGCCGCGTCAAGCTGCTCACCGAGCTGGCCGCCCGCGAAAACCTGACCCTGCGCCAGCTGGCTGCGGTGGCTGCAGGCTCGCGTGGTCACCGCGTGGTGGTCGGCACCGCCGAGGATATCGCCGATGACTTCCAGCACTGGCTGGAGCAGGGCGGCGCCGATGGTTTCAACATCATGCCGGCCGTACTGCCCGACCAGCTCGAGCTGTTCGTCGAGCTGGTGATTCCAGAGCTGCAGCGCCGCGGCCTGTTCCGCACCGATTACCAATACAGCACGCTGCGGGAAAACCTCGGCCTGCCCTCCGTTGACGAAAATTTTGCCGCCGTTGCCCCACTGGCAACCGAGAAGGAATAAGCCATGAAACGTTCTGTTCTGACCGCTGCCGCCTTTGCGCTGTTGCCGTTGACTGGCGCCATTGCCGCCGACAAGGGCGTGCCCTTCAACGCCACCGCCAAACCTGCGGCCGACGCCGCCCTGCACGACACGCTGCCCGAGGCGATCAAGAAGCGTGGCAGCATCATCGCCGGTACCAACCCGAACACACCGCCGACCACCTTCTACCAGGCCGACAACAAGACCCTGGCCGGGCGCGAGATCGACATCATAAGTGCCGTTGCCGATCGCCTCGGCGTGAAGCTGGACCTGCGCGACACCGGCGGCTTCGACAACATCATTCCGGGGCTGAAATCCGGGCGCTACGACGCGGCGGTCGCCAATATCGACGCCAATGCCAAGCGCCTGGAGCAGGTGGACTTCGTCGGCTACTACAACGCCTCCAAGCTGGCCCTGATCGGCCGCGCGGATGCCGACAAGGGGCCGTTCAACAGCTTTGCCGAGCTGTGCGGCCAGACCGTCGGCGCCGGCGCCGGCACTTCCCAGGTCACGCGTCTGCAGCAGGCCAGCGAGGCGTGCGTGGCCGATGGCAAGCCGGCCATCAAGGTGCCGATCTTCCCGGATCGCCCAGCCGGCGTGCAGGCGGTGATCAGCGGCCGCGTGCCGATGTTCTTCGGCCCGTACGAAGGTCTGCGCTACCAGGCCAGCCAGGTGAAGGCGCTGAAACTGGCCGGTGAGATCACCATCGAGGACACCATCGTGTCCATCGCCCTGGCCAAGGATTCGCCGCTGGGCAAGCCGATCCAGGCAGCGCTGAACTCGCTGATCAAGGACGGCACCTACCAGCAGATCCTCGACAAGTGGGAAATCGGCTTCGGCGCCGTCGAGTCCGCCGGCCTCAACGCAGAAAACCTCAAATGAGCCAACGGCCTGACGACGACATCGCCGGGCTGCGCATCGTCAAGCACCGTCACTGGGGGCGCTGGTTCAGCGCCCTGATCGTGCTGTTGCTGCTGTCGCTGGTGGCCACTTCGATGGTCAACAACCCGCGTTTCGAATGGGACGTGGTGGCGCAGAACCTGACGGAAGAGTCGATCCTCGCCGGCGTGCTGATGACCATCGAACTGACGGTCATCTCGGTAGTGTTCGGCTTCGCCGGCGGCACGCTGCTGGCCCTCATGCGGCTGTCTTCCAACCCGGTGCTGGTCAGCGTCAGCTGGGCCTACACCTGGTTCTTTCGCGCCGTGCCGATGCTGGTGCAGCTGTTTCTCTGGTACAACATCGCAGCGCTGTATCCACAGTTGTCGCTGAGCCTGCCGCTGGTGGGCGAGGTGTGGAGTGCGGAAACCAACGAGATCATCAGCCCGTTCAGCGCGGCGGTGCTGGCCCTGGTGATTCACCAGTCCGCGTACGCCGCGGAGATCATCCGTGCCGGCATCCAGAGCGTCGGCCAGGGCCAGCTCGAAGCGGCCAAGGCGCTCGGCTACCGGCCTGGGCAGATTTTCCGCCAGACCGTGCTGCCCCAGGCCATGCGCACCATCCTGCCGCCCGCCGGCAACGAGGTGATCGGCCAGCTGAAAACCACTGCGGTGGTGTCGGTGATCGCCCTGCAGGACGTGCTCTATTCGGCACAGATCATCTACCAGCGCACCTATGAAGTCATCCCGCTGTTGCTGGTCGCCACCCTCTGGTACCTGGTGATGACCTCGGTGCTGTCGGTGCTCCAGCATTACATCGAGGTGCGGTTCAGCCGCGGTAATGGCCCGGTGCGCAGCAGTTGGTTGCGCCGTAACAAGGTCACTCAGGAGGCCGAATCATGAGCGAGTCCGTCCGCCTGCGGGGCGTACACAAGCAGTTTTCCGGCAACAGGGTGCTGCACGGCATCGACCTGGACATCGCCGCCGGCTCGGTGACGGTGATTCTCGGGCCCTCCGGCTCGGGCAAGTCGACCTTGCTGCGCTGTATCAACCACCTGGAAAAGCTCGACGGCGGCACCATCCATGTTGGCGACGCTCTGATCGGTTACTGCCGCAAGGGCCAGGCGCTTTATGAACTGCCGGAGAAGGTCGTCGCCCAGCAGCGTCAGCGCATCGGCATGGTGTTCCAGCAGTTCAACCTGTTCCCGCACCGCACGGTGCTGCAGAACATCGCCGATGCACCGATCCGCATCCTTGGCCAGAAGCGTGCCGAGGTGGAGGCGCGGGCCATGCAGCTGCTCGAACAGGTCGGCCTGGCGCACCGCGCACAAGCCTGGCCGCGCGAGCTGTCCGGTGGGCAGCAGCAGCGTGTGGCGATCGCCAGGGCGCTGGCCATGCAACCCGACGTGATGCTGTTCGACGAGCCGACCTCAGCCCTGGACCCCGAACTGGTTGGCGAAGTGCTGCAGGTCATGAAACAGTTGGCGCACTCGGGCATCACCATGCTGGTGGTCACCCATGAAATCGGCTTTGCCCGCGAGGTGGCGGACAACATCGTGTTCATGGACAACGGCAAGGTGGTGGAGGCGGGCGATGCCCGGGCCTTGCTGGATAACCCGCAGCATCCACGGCTGCGCGAGTTCCTGGCCAGCGTGCTTTGAGGCGCCGCCTGGTGATGGGCCCACGCTCATCGCCAGGTGGCTCATTCCTCCGGCCTGAGTTAATGGCCTGCAGAAATTGCCCACCGTTCAAGGCGGGTGAGGGCGCTGATTCGAAATCCCTGCCCATTTAATGGGTTAGATCACGCGCCCTGACGGGTCGGAATCATTCGCCTGATGCTTTAGACTTGGCGGTTGCCAAAAGAACCGTCATGGCCAAGCCATGAAGGGCTTTAATCCTTCAAATATCTGTGGTGAAGATGAACAAGCCTTTCATTTCGCTGTGCCCTGAAATTACTCGGGCGCATGCGCTGAAGCTGATGGACTGGTTGGAAGATGATCGCGTTACCTGCTACCTGAGCGATTCACGAGATGTCTCCCGTTCCATCGAACATGCCATCGATCGGACTCAATTGCCGATCCTGACCCATCTATTCAACCAGGGCGGCCGCTTCTTCATGGCCTACGACCGGTATGACGCCCCTGTAGGCTTTGTGCGACTTATCAAGAGCGGCTCGGATTGCGAGATCGTCCTGGCCATCGGCGACAGCGAAAAATGGGGCCGTAACCTCGGCACCCGCACCATCCGCGAAGGCATGAAGCTGGCGTTCCTCGACATGCGCGCCGGGAAGCTCATCGCCAAGATCCACCCGGACAACCAGCGCTCGCAGAAAGCCTTCCTTCGTAGCGGCTTCAGACTCGAGAGCGAAACATCGACCATGACGTCATGGGCCATGACGGCCGAGCACTATCTGCAGTTCTTGCGAGAAGATGCCTTCAATGACGCCCCGGGGATATACATCACCGAAATGGACAAGGCCAAACTCGACAGTCTGATCGCGCTGGAGGATGGCCCGGTCGTCCAACTCGAACATGAGCTCGAACGCGCCGTCGTCGTCGAACCCCAGCAGGTGCCCAGCACTGTCGTCACCATGAACTCCAGGGCTCTGGTGCAACTGGATGACGAAGCGATCGAAGTGGCCCTGGTTTACCCCGAAGATGCTGACCACAGCGCCGGCAAGCATTCTGTGTGTTCCGACCTCGGCGCCGCCATCCTGGGTTATCAGGAAGGTGACGCCATCGACTGGCGGATCGCGGGTCGCACGCGGCAGATCGAGATCAGGAAGGTGCTGTACCAGCCGGAGGCTGCGGGCGACTACCACCTGTAGTTGCATCTGGCCCGGTGGGCGGACATCAAGCGCGGGAATGTATAAAGGCACTTCGCGCCTGATGCCCCTGGCCGTCATCAGTAGGCCGTAAATCTTGCTGAAGCAAGTCTTCGAGGCCCGGCCTGCCAGGCGACGATAGGTCTTGGTCATCTCCAGCGCAGTGTGGGCTCACTCTGAACCGGCGCCGAAAACAACCTATCGCTCAGCTCACCCGGCATCAGGTCGGCGATCTGCTTGGCCACAAGTTCCTCGGTTTCTTGCAATTGATCTGCGCCAAATGCCGCAAAGGCCGTCAAGCACGCGGCCAGCTTGAGTCGACTTGCAGGTAGAGCAGGGGCCTGCAGGATCTTCCGAACGTGCAATCAGCTTGTAACCAATTAATGGGTGAGTTAAATCTGTATCTACTTATCTTCACGTATTGAAAAACTCACCCATGCCCAAAAAAGCCCCGCTGAGCCAGGTCAGTGATTTCGAACTGCGCCTGCTCAGGCTGTTCAAGACGGTGGCCGAGTGCGGCAGCTTCGCCGCGGCCGAGGGGGCGCTGGGCATCAGCCGCTCGGCCATCAGCCTGCATATGAGCGATCTGGAAAAGCGCCTTGGCATGCGCCTGTGCCAGCGCGGGCGTGCCGGGTTCGCGCTGACCGATGAAGGCCGCGAAGTGCTGCGCGCTGGCGAGGCGGTGCTGGTGGCCATCGAAGGTTTTCGCAGCGAAGTGAACCAGATGCACCAGCAACTGCGTGGTGATCTCAACGTCGGCATCGTCAACAATCTCGTCACCCAACCGAAGATGCGCATTACCCGGGCGCTGCAGGCGGTGCGCGCGCAGGGCAGCGGGGTACGGATCAACCTTAGCATGAGCACCCCGAGCGAGATCGAGCGGGGCCTTCTCGACGGCCGCCTGCACCTTGGCGCCATGCCGCTGATCACGCCGCTGTCCGGGCTCGAATACAGCCTGCTGTACGAGGAGCGCTCGAATCTCTACTGCAGCCGCGAGCACCCGCTGTTCGCGCGGGCCGCCGAAATCGGCAACGAGGAGCTGCGCAGCGCCGATGCCGTGGTGCCGAGCTACCGGATGAGCGCAGAGGCCATCGGCCTGCACCAGTTGCTCAACTTCGCCGCCTCGGCAACCGACCGCGAGGGCATCGCCTTTCTGATTCTCACCGGCAGCTACATCGGCTTTCTGCCCGATCACTACGCAGCGGCCTGGGTGGAGAAGGGGCTGATGGCCCCGCTCAGCCCGGATCGTCTGTTCTTCGATACCAAACTGGCCGTCGCCGTGCGCAAGGGCCGCCGGCAGAACCTGATTCTCGAGCGCTTTCTCGAGGCCTTGCAGCTTTCCCGGTAACTCTCGGCTATCCCCCTGATTTCCCCTCGCTTTTCACTGTTGAGCCAGCCTCCGCTGGCGCGACCGGCCGGTCATTGCCCGGGAAAAATCCAGGTTGCGTGTTGACAGGGTGTTTTTCTCGGCCCTAATCTGCATGCAGCACTGCACACAACAGCACATGCCTTGAAACTCAGTGCAACACCCTTTGCTGTGACTTCTGCCTACAAAAACAACTTATCGGTGAGGTGCAACATGGCTCGGTTTTTCCCAGGCTCCATCCGTAATCTGATCGCCAGCGCAGCGGCGATCGGCGCATTGCTCGCTCAGGTCCCTGCCCAGGCGGCCGAAACACAGATCTGGAAAGACATTCAGAAGGCTGGTGTGCTGCGCTGCGGTGCGGCGGTGGCCGCCCCCTACGTCATGCGGGACGCGGCCTCCGGCCAGTACAGCGGCTATTTCGTGGAGCTGTGCCGCGATTTCGGCGAGCAGGTGCTGAAGGTCAAGGTCGAGTTCGTCGATACCAGCTGGGACAACATCGTCGCCGGTGTGCAGAGCAACAAGTGGGACCTGGCCATGGCGCTCAATCAGACGCCGGAGCGCGCCCTGGCGCTGGCCTTCTCGGCGCCCGCGACCGAGTATCAGGTGTCGCTGCTGGTCAACAAGGACAACCCGAAGTTCGCCGAGGCAGGCAACAGCGTGGCCGACTATGACAAGGAGGGCGTGACCTTCGCGGTGATGTCCGGTACGGCCGGTGACAAGCTGATTTCCGCCGCGGTGAAGAACGCCAGGATCATGCGCCTGCCGGGCATGGACGAAACGCGCATGGCGCTGATGTCGCGCCGCGCCGACGTACTGGTCGATGCCAACGACACCAACCACCTGTTCGCCCTGGCCAATCCGGACTGGAGCAAGGAGATTCTGCCCGAGCCGGCCCTCGCCAAGCAGGGCGTTTCTTTCGGCCTGCGCCGCGACATTTCCCCGGCCGACCTGCAGGTGCTGAACATCTACCTGACCCAGCGTCGTGAGACCGGTGAGATCGATGCGCTGATCGACAAGGCCTCCGCCGAAGTCAACGCCACCTCCAAGACCGCCCAGTAATCCTGCTCAGCGCCGAGGGTTGCCCGAACGGGCAGCCCTCCCGGAGACACGCTCATGAATACTCCCCGTTTGGTGGCTGCCCAGCCACAGCCCGTGCACGCCTCCAGTGCGCCGCCCGCTGGTGATTTCATCCAGTTGCGCGGCGTGTGCAAGTCCTATGGCGAGCAACTGGTGGTGATGGACAACCTCAGCCTGGACATGCGCGCGGACGACCGGCTGGTGATCATCGGCCCGAGCGGCAGCGGCAAGAGTTCCCTGCTGCGGGTGTTGATGGGGTTGGAAGGTATTCAGGGCGGCACCATCAGCTTTCAGGGCCAACCCTACATTGCCGGTGGCTCGGGTTGCGGCAAGCCGCTGCACGAGGGCCTGCGCACCCAGATCGGCATGGTCTTTCAGCACTACACCCTGTTCCCGCACCTGTCGGTGCTGGGCAACCTGATCCTGGCGCCGACCAAGGTGCATGGTCTGTCGAAGGCCGAGGCCAGCGAGAAGGCGCGTGCCTACCTCGCGCGCCTGGGCCTGGAGAGCAAGCTGCACGCCTATCCCAGCCAGTTGTCCGGCGGCCAGAAACAGCGCGTGGCGATTGCCCGGGCGCTGATGCTGGAGCCCAAGCTGATGCTGTTCGACGAAGTGACCTCGGCACTCGACCCGGAGATGGTCATCGAGGTGCAGAACGTGATGCTGCAACTGGCCGAGCAGAAGATGGCCATGATCATCGTCACCCACGACATGCACTTCGCCCGGCATATCGCCACCCGCGTGGTGTTCTGCGCAGGCGGCAAGGTGATCGAGCAGGGCCCGCCCGAGCAGATTTTCACCCAGCCGAAGGAAGCCCGTACCCGCGAGTTCCTTGAAAAAGTCCTGCACCTGGACTGAGGGCCGCCGCCATGAACTATCAATTCGACTTTCACTTCCTGACCGGCAGCCTCGGTGCGCTCTGGGAGGGCCTGCAGGTGACCCTCGAACTGGCGCTGGTGGCCAACCTGATCGGCCTGGTGCTCGGCTTCGGCCTGTGCCTGATGACGCTGAGCCGCTGGTTCTTCATCCGCTGGCCGGCGCAACTGTTCATCGAGTTCTTTCGCTGCACGCCGGCGCTGCTGCAGATCGTCTGGTTCTTCTACTGCGTGCCGATGCTGTTCAACGTTTTCATCGACCCGGTGGCCATGGGGTTTCTGGCGCTGGGCCTGAACCTTGCGGCCTTCAACTCCGAGGCCTATCGCGCCGGGGTGCAGGCGGTGCCCCGCGAACACCTCGACGCCTCCATCGCCCTGGGCCTGCGTGCCTGGCAGCGCACCTTCTACGTGGTGCTGCCGCAGGCCCTGCGCAGCGCGCTGCCGGTGCTGATGACCAACGGTATCGGCAGCCTGCAGCAGAGCGCGCTGGTGGCCATCGTCGCGGTGGGCGACCTGATGTACGTGGGCAAGAGCCTGGCCACCGAGGCTTACCGCCCCCTGGAAACCTACACCCTGATCGCCCTGATCTACTTCGCCCTGTCGCTGCCCATCGCGCAGTTGGTGCAGTACATCGAGCGGCGTCAGGAAGCCGCGACCGCGCGCTGAGGAAAACGCCATGAACATCGATTTTTCCGTGGTTTTCCCCTACTGGTACATCCTGCTCAAGGGGCTTGGGCTGACCCTCGCCATCACCCTGACCTGTGCCGTGCTGGGCAGCCTGGCGGGCTTCGCGATCAGCCTGTTGCGCACGCTGCGCAACCCGCTGATCAGGCTGCCGATCGGCCTTTACGTGGAGTTCTTCCGCGGCACGCCGCTGCTGATCCAGTTGTTCTGGGTGTTCTTCTGTTTCCCGGTGGTGTTCGGCCTGACCCTGTCGCCCTACGTCTCGGTGATGCTGGCGCTGATTCTGTACATGGCGGCGATCACCAGCGAGACGTTCCGTGGCGCGCTCAAGTCCATCGCCAGCGAGCAGCATGACGCCTGCACGGCGCTCGGGCTGACCCCACGGGCCAAGGTGCTGTTCGTGATCTTCCCGCAGGCCCTGCTGCGGGCCACGCCGCCGCTGCTGTCCAACGTGGTCAGCCTGTTCAAGGAGAGCGCGCTGATCTCCTCGGTGGGCATCGCCGACCTGATGTTCATCGGCCAGAACATTTCCAACAGCACGGCCCGCCCGGTGGAGTTCCTCACGGCCGTGGCCGCCATCTACTTCCTCGTCGCGTTCCCCTTGACCCGCCTGGTCGGCGTGGTCGAGTCGCGGATGCTGCGTCGCTACGCCTACTAACCCCCCAGCTGCAGCGGAGACACCACCATGCAACTCAAAGGCATCCTGCCCGCCATCGTCACCCCTTTCGACAAGCACGGCGCCGTCGATCACGAGATTCTCGCCTCGATCCTCGAACACCAGCTCAAGGCCGGCGTCAGCGGCTTCGTGCCGCTGGGCTCGACCGGCGAATACTACGCGCTGACCAACGAAGAGCGGCGTCAGGTCCTGGCCACCGTGAAGGAAGTGGTGGGCGAGCGCGGCACCCTGATCTCCGGGGCCAACGGCTCCTGCACCCGCGAGGTACTGGAACAGGTGCAGCAGAGCGTCGACGCCGGCTACAGCAACCTGCTGATCGCACCGCCGTACTACGCGCTGCCGTCCCAGGAGGAGTTGCTCAGCCACTACCACACCATTCTCGACGCCTTCCCGCAGATCAACCTGGTGCTCTACAACTACCCGGTACGGACCAACGTCGAGGTGGGCATGGGGGTGATCGAGGCGCTCAAGGATCACCCGCGCGTCATCGGTATCAAGGAAAGCAGCGGCAACCTGCTGCGCGGCATCGAGATCGGCGAGCACTACAAGGGCAAGATCCAGCTCTCCTGCGGCTCGGACGACCAGGCGCTGGACTTCTTCCTCTGGGGCGCCACCAGTTGGATCTGTGGCCCGGCCAACATCTTCCCGGAGAAGGTGGTGGACTTCTACAACAAGTTCACCGCTGGCGATCTGGCCGGTGCCCAGAACGTGATGCGCAACCTGTTCCCGATCATGGCCAACCTGGAAAGCGGCAAGTTCGTGCAGAAGGTGAAGTACGGCGCCGAGCTGGCGGGCTTCAAGGGCGGCAATGCCCGTGCGCCGTTGCTGCCGCTGACCGATGAGGAAAAGGCCGAGTTCCGCCGCGTCTTCGAGGCCTCGTTGCGTTGAGGCGGCCGCCTGCCGGCCCACATCGGCCGGCACGCGCAGACCCGGGGCGGCGTTACGCAACCGTCGCAACGGGCGCTGTGTGCATACTGACAGCGCGATCAGCCACCGCGGTATTGATTCCCCCGTCATTCATCGTTCGGGCCAAGTGAGCGTCATATGAACTCTTTACCCGCTGCAAACCCGCAACAAGCCGTGGTCATCGGTGGCGGCATTGTCGGCGTCTGTTGCGCGCTGTACCTGCAGCGCGAAGGTCATCGGGTCACCCTGGTCGACCCCGCAGCCCCCGGCGACAGCACGGCCAAATGGAGCTGTGGGCAGATGGCCGTCAGCGAGGTCATTCCGCTGTCCAAGCCCGGCATCCTGAAGAAGATTCCCGGCTGGCTGCTGGATCAGAAGGGCCCGCTGGCCCTGCGCCCGAGCGCGCTGCCGGGCATCCTGCCGTGGTTCCTGCGCTTCGTGGCCAACGCCCGCCAGGCGAAGATCGTCGAGATCGCCCAGGCCATGACCACCCTGACCGAACATGTCTACCAGGACTACGCGCCGCTGCTCGATGCCTGCGCGGACAAGACCCTGCTGGGAGATCGACCGATCCTCGAAGTCTTCGATTCGCCGGCCGGGGTGGCCCACGAGCGCCCGCATCTGGAACTGCGCAAGGCCCTGGGTTTTGCCTCCGAGGAACTGGATGCCGGCGCCATCGCCGAGCTGGAACCGAGCCTGGCCGGCAAGTTCCAGCACGGTCTGCTATTTCCCGACTGGCGCGCGGTCAGCGACACCGAAGGTTTCATTGCCGCGCTGACGCAGAGCTTCATCGACCAGGGCGGCGTGCGCGTGCGCGAGCAGGCCAAGCGCATCGACTGCCTGGCCGACCGCGCCACCGGCGTGACCCTGGCCAGTGGCAAGCGCCTGCCCGCCGAGCATGTGGTGGTCGCCGCAGGCACCGGCTCGCGGCAATTCTTCGCGCAGCTTGGCGTGGCGGTTCCGCTGGCCGGCATCGCCGGTTACCAGGTGGTGGTGCCCGAGCCCGGGGTGGAGGTGCGCCACTCGGTGATCTATGCCGACGGCGGCTTCTGCTTCGCGCCGATGACCCGCGGCCTGCAGATCGGCGGTACCATCGAGTTCGCCGGCGAGGGTGCCGAGCCGAACTTCGAGCGCGCCGAGATCATCCTGGCGAAAGCCCGGCGCATCCTGCCCGAACTGCAGACCGCCCGGCTCGAATACGGCGTCGGCTATCGGCCGTTCCTGCCCGATACCAAGCCCATCATCGACCGCTCAGCGCGCCTGCCCAACGTACTCATGGCCTTCGGCCACGGCCAATTGGGCCTGACCCTGGGGGCCACCACCGGGCGGCTGATCGCCGACCTGGCAGCCGGGCGAGCCCCCGCCCAGAACCTGACCCCCTTCAGCGCCAAGCGCTTCGCCCTTATTGGAGGACTTGCATGAACACCTATGACCAGCTCTATATCGACGGCCAGTGGGTCGCGCCGGTAAGGGGCGGCACCTTCGAGACACTCGATCCGAGCAGCGAGCAGCCTCTGGCCAGGGTCGCCGCGGCCAACGCCGAGGACATCGACCTCGCCGTCAGGGCGGCGCGCCGGGCCTTCGACGAAGGGCCCTGGCCGAACATGAGCGGTGCGGCGCGCGCCGCCGTGCTGCGGCGCATCGCCCAGGGCATCCGCGCGCGTCAGCAGGAACTGGCCGAGCTGGAGGTGCGCGACAACGGCAAGCCGCTGCCCGAGGCGCTCTGGGATATCGGCGACACCGCTGGCTGCTTCGATTTCTATGCCGACCTGGCCGAAGACCTCGACAGCCATGCTGAACAACCCGTGGCGCTGGCCGACGAGCGCTTCAGCTCGGTGGCGCGCAAGGAGCCGGTGGGCGTCGCCGGCGCCATCATCCCCTGGAACTTCCCCATGCTGATGGCTGCCTGGAAGGTCGCCCCGGCCCTGGCGGCCGGGTGCAGCATGGTACTCAAACCATCCGAGCTGACCCCGCTGACCGCCCTGGAACTTGCCGGTATCGCCCATGAGGCCGGGCTGCCGGCCGGCGTGCTGAACCTGGTCAGCGGCCTTGGCCCGGATGCCGGCGCGCCGCTGGCCGAGCACCCCGGCATCGACAAGCTGGCCTTTACCGGCAGCGTGCCGACCGGCAGCCGGATCATGCAGGCGGCTGCCAAGGACATCAAAAACATCAGCCTGGAGCTGGGCGGCAAGTCACCGTTCATTGTCTTCGCCGATAGCGATATCGAGGCCGCCGTCGAGTGGATCATGTTCGGCATCTTCTGGAACCAGGGCCAGGTCTGCTCGGCCACCTCTCGCGTGCTGGTGCAGCGCGAGCTGTACGCGCCGCTGCTCGAACGCCTCAGGCAGGAGGCCGGGAAGGTGCGCATCGGCAACGGGATGGAGGAGGGCGTGCTGCTCGGCCCCTTGGTCAGCCAGAGCCAGTACGACAAGGTGCGCGAGGCCATCGGCCGTGGGCGCGAGGAGGGCGCCAGGCTGGTCCATGGCGGCGAGCGCCCGGCTGGTTTCGCCAAGGGCTTCTACCTGCAGCCGACCATTTTCGCCGACGTGCCAGAAGACAGTTGGATCTGGAACGAGGAAATCTTCGGCCCGGTGGTATGCCTGCGCCCGTTCGATGACGAAGCCGAGGCGCTGCATGCTGCCAACGACTCGCGCTTCGGCCTGGCGGCTGCGGTGATGTCCAGGGACCTGCCGCGCGCCGAGCGGGTCGCCCGCAAGCTGCGCGCCGGCATCGTCTGGATCAACTGCTCGCAACCGACCTTCACCGAGGCGCCGTGGGGCGGTTACAAGCACAGCGGCATCGGCCGCGAACTGGGCGAGTGGGGCCTGAACAACTATCTGGAAACCAAGCAGATCACTCGCTACGACAGCGAGCAACCCTGGGCCTGGTACATCAAGTGAGGTAACGGCCATGCGCTGGAAGAAAACGCTGCAACTGGTGGACGTGCACTGCGAGGGTGAGATCGGCAAGGTCATTACCGCAGGCGTGATCGGCATCCCCGGCGAGACCATGCTGGACAAGATGAACCATATCAACCAGGTGGACGACAGCCTGCGCCGCCTGGTGACGCTGGAGCCACGCGGCTGCCTGCAGATGTCGGTCAACCTGCTGCTGCCGCCGACCCGGCCGGAAGCGCAGGCCGGCTTCATCGTGCTGCAGGCAGACAAGGCCCACCCGATGTCCGGCAGCAACTGTATCTGCGTGGTCACCGCGTTGCTGGAACTGGGCATGCTGCCGATGCAGGAGCCGGAAACCAGCGTGGTGCTGGACACCCCGGCCGGCCTCGTCACCGCCCGCGCGCAGTGCGCGGACGGGCGCTGCCTGAGCGTGTCGCTGGACATGGTGCCGTCGTTCGTCGAACACCTGGACCTGGCCATCGACACCGAGGCATTCGGCACCATCAAGGCCGATATTGCCTTTGGCGGCGTGTACTACGCCCTGGTCGACGTGGAACAGGTGGGCCTGAGCATCGCCCCGCAGCACGCCCGCGAGCTGGCCGCCGCCGGCGTGGCGCTGAAGGAATTGATCAACCGCCAGGTCAGCGTGCAGCACCCGCTGTTCGCCGCGCTCGACGAAGTGGCTTATGTGATGTTCCGCAACCGCCTGGATGACCGCACCTACCAGACCTGCACCACCTTGCCACCGGGGCGCGTCGACCGCTCGCCCTGCGGTACCGGCAGTTCGGCCAACCTGGCCACCCTGGCGGCACGGGGCCTGGTCGAGGAGGGCGCGCAACTGGTCTCGCGCTCCACCATCGGCGGCGAGTTCCAGGTGCAGCTTCTGGGGCACTGCGAGGTCGGTGGCCGGCCTGCGGTGTTGCCGCGCATCACCGGGCGCGCCTGGATCTACGGCATCCAGCAACTGGGAGTGGACCCGGACGACCCCCTGGCCGCAGGTTTCATGCTCAGCGATACCTGGGGCCCGGCCTTCGCCCAGTGAGTGCGTGACAGCCGGCCCGTCCGAACCTGCGGAGCAGCGCCATGGGCGTAATCGAGATCGAAGCGCAAGGCAGCGCCAGGCGCCACGGCGGTCGCTATATCTACGAGGCGCTGCGCCGGCAGATCCTTACCTTGCAACTCAAGCCCGGTGCGCAGTTGGACGAGGTCTCGCTGGCGACGCAGTTCAAGCTGTCCCGTTCGCCGGTGCGCGATGCCCTGGCACGGCTGATCAGCGAGGGGCTGGTGAGCATCCTGCCCAATCGCACCCTGCTGGTCACGCCCTTCGAGATCGAGGCGTTTCCCGACTATATCGCCGCGCTGGACCTGACCCAGCGCGCGGTAACCCGACTGGCGGCGCTGAACCACACCGAGCAGGACCTGCAGCGCATTCGTCAGGCCAATGGCGCCTATGTCGAGGCGCTGGGAAAGGGTAGCTTCGAGGCCATGTCCGAGTTGAACAAGGCCTTCCACCTGGAGATCGCCAGGGCAGGGCACAACCCCTATTTCACCCGCTACTACGAAAAGCTGCTGGGCGAGGGCCAACGCCTGCTGCACCTGCAGTTCGACTTCATCGTCAGCTCGCAGGGGCTCAGCAGTGCCGAGCAGGACCATGACGGCATCATCGACGCCATCGCCAACCGCCAGGCGGACCTGGCCGAACGGGCTTCCCACGAGCACACCATGCTGTTTCGTGATCGCTTTCTGGAATTCATGAAGCAGAACCTCACCCAGGGCGTCTCGATTCGCTAGCGGCGATCTCTTCGCGCTGCACGGCGCCGGCCGATGGTTCGGCGTCGCGACCATGGGGTACTCTTGGCAGCATTCGCCGGCTGCGCTGCCGGGCCCAGGCACTGTCAGGAACCACCGATGAGCAACGATGCAGTAGAACCCGAAAGCAACGGGCGCCGACATGGCGGGCGTTACATCTACGAAGAGCTGCGCAAGCAGATACTCACCCTGAAACTCAAGCCGGGCTCGCAACTCGACGAGGTGTCGCTGGCCGCACAGTTCGGCCTTTCCCGCTCGCCGGTGCGCGATGCCCTGGCGCGGCTGATCACGGAGGGGCTGGTCACCATCCTGCCGAATCGCACCACCCTGGTCACACCGTTCGAGATCGAGGAGTTCCCCAACTACGTGGCGGCGCTGGACCTGATCCAGCGTGCGGTCACCCGGCTTGCCGCCTTGCAACGTACCGATGAAGACATGCAACGCATCCGTGCTGCCGAGGATGCCTACATGGCGTCGATCTCCAAGGGCGACTTCCAGGCCATGACCGAACTGAACAAGGCGCTGCACCTGAAAATTGCCCAGGCCGGCAAGAATCCGTACCTGACCCGCTACTACGAGCGGCTGCTGGGTGAGGGGCAGCGCCTGCTGCACCTGCATTTCGACTTCATCATCAGCACCGCCAGCTCGTCGGGTCTGGGCCGCGATCACGAAGAGCTCGTCGAGGCCATCGCCGCCCGCGACGCCGATGCCGCCGAGACCGCCGCACACGAGCACACGATGCTGTTCCAGCGCCGGTTCCTGGATTTCATGCAGCAGAACCTGACGGCGAACATAACCATTAGCTAATTCAATGACGCCAAGTTCGCAGGCGATGGCTATCAACCAAGAAAATCTCCCCAAGGAAGGGGCGCGTTTTCTCGTACCTGATGCCAGCTTTCGACAGCAGCAGAAACGACGAGGAGAAAATTGCCAGAGGATCAGGATTTGGTGTTGCTGAGTGGGGCAAACGGCACAGGTTGGTCTGGCGTGGATCAATCTAGAATACTTAATTTAACATAATATACATTATGCGAAGTTATGTGTTGGCTGATGCCAGCTGTTCTCCCGCCAGATTCTCGTGACCATCTGCTGCAAAACTCACTTCGTAATCGTCAGTCCCTTCAAAGTGGCCGCTGCTCATGCCGAACGCTTTAGTTTTGCGAAAGATGCTCTCAATGTGCGCGCGCACGGTGCTTGGACGACTTTGCAGATATCGCTGTCAAAGATGCCGCGGCTGGCGCCTTGCTTTCAGTTCGCGTTGTGCCTGAGAAATATCCCGGGTCGTTCGTCAGGATCTGGCGCCGCGTAAGGCACCAGATGAAGCTGCCGGGTTGTTCCAGATCTGGAACGGTGTGTAATCCCGCACCGATGCCGTCGCCATGACGGCATCGGCCTTACACGCTACAGGATCAGGCTGCCAATGACCGCCAAGATGAAGGCGATGCCGCCGAGCAACGTTTCCATCACCGTCCAGGTTTTCAGCGTGGTCTTCTCGTCCATTTCCAGGAAACGGCTGACCAGCCAGAAGCCCGAGTCGTTGACGTGGGACAGCACCGTCGCGCCACCGGCGATGGCGACCACGATAAAGCACAGATCGAACTCGCTAAGGCCTGCGGTCGCCGCGACCATTGGCGCCACCAAGGCTGCCGTGGTGGTCAGGGCGACGGTTGCCGATCCCTGAGCTACGCGCAGCGCCGCGGAGATCACGAAGGCCGCGACAATGACCGGCATGCCGGTATCCGAGAGTGTGTCCGCCAGGGCGTCACCAATGCCGCTGGTGCGCAGCACACCGCCGAACATGCCCCCTGCCCCGGTAACCAGAATGATCGAGCAGATCGGCCCGAGCGCACCATCACAGACTTTCTCGAGGTGCTTGCCGCTGTGCCGGCCGCTGAAGGCGATCAGCGCGAACAGTACGGTAATCAGCAGCGCCACCGGGGTTTTACCGAGCATGCGCAGGAACTGCACCCAGTTGCTGCCGCCATCCACCGCGCCTATGACGGTCAGCGTGTTGAGGCCGGTATCCAGGAAGATCAGCGCCAGCGGCAGCAGGAGAATGGTCAATACCAGTGAGAACCGCGGCGGTGTCACGTTTTCGTCGCGCGGCACATCGGTCAGGAAGCTGGCCGGCAGCTTGAGGTCGAAGCGTTTGCCGGCCCATTTGCCAAACACATAGCCGCCAAAGTACCAGGTAGGCAAGGCAATCACGGCGCCGACCAGCACCAGCAGGCCAATGTTGGCCCCCAGCAATTCTGCCGCCGCAACCGGGCCGGGGTGTGGCGGAACCAGCGCATGCATGGCAGCGAAGGCACCTGCGGCAGGCAGTGCGTAGGTCAGCGTCGAGCCACCAAAACGTTTGGCCACGCTGAAGATGATCGGCAGCATGACCACCAGGCCAGCGTCAAAGAAGATCGGAAAGCCGAACAGCAACGAGGCCACGCCCAATGCGAATGGCGCCCGCTGTTCACCGAACTTGTTGATCAGCGTGTCTGCAAGCACCTGGGCGCCGCCGGTGATTTCCAGCAGGCGCCCGATCATCGCGCCAAGGCCAACCAGCAAGGCCACCGCCGCGAGCGTGGTGCCGAAGCCGCCGAGCAGTGTCGGGACGATCTTGTCGAAGGGAATCTGCGTCGCCAGTGCCGTGAAGATGCTCACCAGCACCAGAGCCAGGAAGGCGTGCAGGCGGAAGCGGATGATCATCAGCAACAGCAGCAGGACGGCGCCGGCAGCGATGGACAGCAGTGGCCCGGCACCAAGGGTGGTGGTCACCTCATTCATGGTGAGCGCCCTCCTCTATGCCGGCTGCCGGGTGATTAAAGGGGGTGCGGTACAGCTCAGCCCGATGTTTGGTATTCATGTCGCCTCCACTTGTCTTTGTTATGGGAGATGCATGGGGTGCACGGTTAACGAGCGTCGTTGGCCCGCCACCAGTCAGCGGCCTTGCGGCCAAGGGTATCGATGGGTTGCGTGGCATCCAGCGCCAGCGTGGAAGGCTCGCCATGGGGCGGTTCCAGGGTGGCGAACTGGCTGTCGATAAGGCTGGCCGGCATGAAGTGACCTGGGCGATTACCAACGCGTTGCGCCGCCTCCTCACGGGACAGCTCGAGAAACACGAAGCCCAGGCCGGGCACGGCTTCGCGCAGCCGGTCGCGGTATTTGCGCTTGAGCGACGAGCAGGTCAGTACCGGGTGGGCGTGGGTTTCCAGCGCGCTGACCAGCTCCTGACCCAGGCGGGCCAGCCAATCGGCACGGTCGTCGTCATTGAGGGGAATCCCGGCGCTCATCTTCTCGATGTTGGCGGGCGGATGAAACTGGTCACCTTCGATCAGGTAACCGCCGACATGATTGGCGATAGATTCTCCGACGCAGCTCTTGCCACACCCGGACACGCCCATGACGACCACTGCGGTTATCGGTTTATTCATTGTGCAACTCCAGCAGAAGACAGCGCTATCTTTGGCGGATAAAACCTATGCAAGACAGCGGCTTCAGATGTTGTAACTGTTATATCGCCGGTTACTGCTGCTCCAGGCTTGAGAGCGCAAGATGCTCAATTGCCAAGCCTTCGAGACAGCGCTACCTTACCCAGCACTTCCGGCCGATGACAACCCCCTGGCGATGAAATCTCCGACGCACAGCAACTCCCGCACCCTAGGCATGCCCACCCTGGCAGAGGTCGCCGAGCGCGCAGGGGTATCGACCATCACGGCTTCGCGGGCGCTACGCGGCGTGGCTACGGTGGGCACCGATCTCGCCGAGCGTGTGCGCAAGGCGGCCGACGAGCTGGGCTATGTGGCCAACCCGGCGGCCCGCATGCTGGCCTCGGCCCGTAGCACGTCCGTGGTGGTGTTGATTCCGTCGCTGTCCAACCAGCTGTTCATCGAACCTTTGGAAGCCATCCACGAAGTGATGCGCCCGCGCGGTATCGAGGTACTGATTGGCGATTACCACTACTGCCGGGACGAGGAAGAACGGCTGGTGCGCAACTACCTGCCGTACCGACCGATGGGCATGCTGTTGACTGGCTTCGACCGCACCGAAGGCACGCGGCATCTGCTCAGCGCCAGCCGTATTCCCTGCGTGCACATGATGGAGTTGAGCGATGCGCCGGGTATCGCCAGCGTCGGGTTTTCCCAGCAGGCGGCCGGTGAAGCCGCGGCCAGGCATCTGCTGCAGCAAGGTCGCAAGCGGCTAGCCTATGTGGCGGCCCAGCTGGACCCGCGGGTGATGCAGCGCGGTGAAGGGTTTCGCCGCGCCTTGCAGGCCGCCGGCTTCTACGACCCGGCCCTGGAGCTGCTGCATCCCCTGCCCTCGTCCATCGGCCTGGGCTGCCAGCTGTTTCGCGATTTGATGCAGCGCCATCCGGATGTCGACGGCATCTTCTTCTGCAACGACGACCTGGCCCAAGGCGCGCTGTTCGAAGCACAGCGCTGCGAGATGGAGGTGCCGGGGCGCGTGGCGATGGTCGGTTTCAATGATCTGCCGGCTTCGGCGCACACCGTGCCGCGGCTGTCGTCGATCCATACGCCGCGCACGGAAGTGGGCCGCGAGGCCGCCAACCTGTTGCTGAAGATGCTCGATGGCAGTGCCGCGACGCCCCACGTCGACCTGGGTTTCGAACTGCGGGTGCGCGAGAGCAGCTAGCCGCCGGGTTCATCAAATCGCAATGCTTGGGCGGCATGCTGCACACTGACACAGGGAAGTGTCAGCCCCATAAAAAAGCCCGGTATCTACCGGGCTTTTCTGGTTCAGGGTGAGTCACTCGAGGGTCAAGGCGACGCGTCCACGCTCGGGGCAGGCCTCCATGTAGCGATGCGACTCGGCGAACTCCTCGAAAGCGAAGGTCTTGTCGATCCGCGGCTTGAGCAGGCCATCGGCGGTGAGCATGTTGATATGATCCAGGGCGCGCTGCACGGCGGCGTGATCCTGCTCGATGCCCAATTCCGAATGCCCGGTGAAGTCGAGCACGCAGTGGCGGAAGAACTGCAGGTGTTTCTTGAACGCGGCGCAGGCGGGAAACGCGGTGTCATTGCCACCGTTGAGGCCGTAGAGAATCAACTTGCCCCGGGTAGCGGCCACGTCACCGAGCAGCTTGAGCTGCTGGCCGGCGCAGTGGTCGAGGATCACTTCGGCGCCCTTGCCTTCGGTGTAGCGCTCGACCTCTAGCACCAGGTCCTGCTCTTCGGTGAAGATGATCTTGTCGGCCCCCAGCTCGCGCAGGAACTCACGGCTACCCGGCACACTGGTCGAGACGATGACATTTGCACCCAGCGCCTTGGCCAGCTGTACGGACTGGGGTGCCAGGCAGTGGCAGGCTTCGGTGATCAGCACGTGCTGACCGGCCTTGAGCTTGGCCAGGTCGACCATTGCGAAATACGCGAACAGCAGGCCGGTGTAATGGATGCTGGCTTCAACCGGGCTGAGCACGTCCGGGTAGCGGGTCAGCGCATAGCGCGGCACCACCACCATATCGCCCCAGGTCGGGTAACGGTTGGGGGTATTGGCCGGGAACGCGGCCACCGGCGTGCCGACCGCGAGGTCGTCAACGCCCTCGCCCACGGCTTCTACGATACCGGCCAGCTCCGAGCCGACGCCGGAGGGTAATTTGGCTTCCTCGGATGCCAGGTTCTGGCGCCACAGCACGTCGCCCCAGCTGACGCCGAGCGCCTGGACACGTACCAGCACCTCTCCGGCGCTCGGCGTGGGTGTCGGCACTTCTTCGCACTGCAATACGCTGGCGTCGCCGAACTTGTGGAAACGGATCATGCGGGACATCGTCAACCTCAACTGATCGCGGATTGGGTCATTCACTGGATTCGACTTTATCTGCTGCCCTGGGTGCGCACCACCCGACAGGAGTGATAGTCGTCATGTCTGGCAGTGATATAGGCCGCCGGAACGTGTGGATATAGTAATGATACCGGTGTCTTTCCCAATGCGCTCAAGTGCTCGTACTATTGGCGGACAAGGCTCTCACTAGCGTCCCGCTCTGGCAAGCCCGCACATTTGGAACCCGGATGAACCGCAACGACCTGCGCCGTCTCGACCTCAACCTGCTGATCGTGTTCGAAACGCTGATGCATGAGCGCAGCGTGACCCGTGCGGCCGAGAAGCTGTTTCTCGGCCAGCCGGCGATCAGTGCCGCCTTGTCGCGGCTGCGCAACCTGTTCGATGACCCCTTGTTCGTGCGTACCGGGCGCAGCATGGAGCCGACTGCCCGCGCCCAGGAGATCTTTGCCCTGCTCTCGCCGGCGCTGGACTCGATCTCCACCGCCGTCAGCCGCGCCTCCGAGTTCGACCCGGCCACCAGCACCGCGGTATTTCGCGTTGGCCTCTCGGACGACGTCGAGTTCGCCCTGCTCCCTGCCCTGCTACGCCGCTTGCGCTCCGAAGCGCCCAACGTGGTGCTGGTGGTGCGTCGCGCCAACTACCTGCTGATGCCCAACCTGCTCGCTTCCGGTGAAATCTCGGTGGGCGTCAGTTACACCGAGGAGCTGCCGGCCAACGCCAAGCGCAAGACCCTGCGCCGCAGCAAGCCCAAGCTACTGCGCGCCGACGCCATTCCGGGCAAGCTCAGCCTCGACGAATACTGCGCTCGGCCCCATGCGATGGTGTCGTTTGCCGGCGACCTCAACGGGTTTATCGATGAGCAACTGGCGCGTTTCGATCGCACCCGCAAGGTTGTGCTTGCCGTGCCGCAGTTCAATGGCCTGGGCACCCTGCTCGCCGGTACCGATCTGATCGCCGTGGTGCCCGACTACACGGCCGCCACCCTAACAGCCGCGGGTGGGTTGCGGGCCGAGGACCTGCCGTTCGAAAGCAACACCTTCGAGATGTCCATGGCCTGGCGTGGCGCCCAGGACAACGACCCTGCCGAGCGCTGGCTGCGCTCGCGCATCCAGATGTTCTTTGGTGATCCCGACAGCCTGGAATGAAAACGCTATGGGCGCCGAGGGCTAGACTCAAATAGATAGGTAGCTTTCTATTTATATTCCAACAGGTAATATCATCATTCACGATGATATCTATCTTCGTGGCGTTCGATTCGTTCCTGGATGTTGCTGCGACCAAAATCCGCCTCCATCACTCCCTCTTGGCGGATCGCAATCATGGAACAGCCCAATCCAAGGCTCTGGCAATTTCCTCTGGCACTTACCGCGGCACTGATGCTGTCGGCCTGTGGCAAGACCCAGGAAAGCGCACAGCAGATGCCTACTCCCAAGGTCAGTGTGGCCGAAGTCATCGAGCAGCCCCTCAATGAGTGGGACGAATTCACCGGTCGCCTCGAAGCGCCCGAGTCGGTGCAGATTCGCCCTCGCGTGTCCGGCTTCATCGACAAGGTGAGCTTCACCGAAGGCGCCTTGGTGAAGAAGGGCGACCTGCTGTTCCAGATCGATCCACGTCCGTTCCAGGCCGAGGTCAAACGCCTCGAGGCACAGTTGCAGCAAGCCCGCGCCAACCAGCTACGGGCCAGCAGCGAAGCCCAGCGTGGTGAGCGCTTGCGCGAAGGCAACGCGATCTCCACCGAACTGGCCGATGCGCGCAAGACCGCCGCCCAGGAGGCCCAGGCGGCAGTGGTCGGCATTCAGGCCGAGCTGGACAATGCCCGCCTCAACCTCAGTTTCACCCGCGTGACTGCGCCCATCGATGGCCGTGTCAGCCGCGCTGAAGTCACCGCCGGCAACCTGGTCACCGCCAGCGAATCGTTGCTGACCTCGCTGGTTTCCACTGACAAGGTCTACGCCTACTTCGATGCCGACGAGCGCGCCTTCCTCAAGTACACCGAGCTGGCGCGCAAAGCCGGTCATGACAGCCGCAGCAAGAGCCCGGTGTACCTGGGCCTGTCCAATGAACAAGGCAACCCGCACCTGGGCCAGCTGGACTTTCTCGACAACCAGGTCAACCCGCGTACCGGCACCATCCGTGGCCGGGCGGTGTTCGATAACGCCGACGGGCGCTTCACCCCAGGCCTGTACGCACGTTTGAAGCTGGTAGGCAGCAGTACCTACGACGCCACCCTGATTCAGGATGTCGCCGTCGGCACTGACCTAGGCAAGAAGTTCGTGCTGGTGCTCGGCGCCGACAACAAGGTCGCCTATCGCTCCGTTGAGCTGGGGCCGAAGCTGGAAGGCTTGCGCATCGTGCGCAGCGGCCTGGCCAAGGGTGATCGCGTGGTGGTCAACGGCCTGCAGCGCGCCATTCCGGGCAGCACCGTGGACCCGCAAGCCGTGCCGATGGCCGACGAGAAAACCCTGGCGACCCTGGAAAAGCAGCGCAAGGCAGTGGCCTCGGCGCGCAATGACGGACCCCTGAAGGTCAGCATCAAGTAACGCCGGGCCTCGCCCTCCACCTTACTACCGAGAACCTGCTCGCGCCGCCTATGGCGCGGGCAGGCCGGACTGTGCCCGCATCACAAGGACATTAACGATGAACTTCTCACAGTTCTTCATCCAGCGGCCGATCTTTGCCGCCGTGCTGTCGCTGATCATCCTGATCGGAGGCGCCATCTCGCTGTTCCAGCTGCCGATCAGCGAATACCCGGAAGTGGTTCCGCCCACCGTGGTGGTCACCGCCAACTTCCCCGGCGCCAACCCCAAGGTCATAGGTGAAACCGTGGCCTCGCCACTGGAACAGGCCATCGTCGGCGTGGAGGGCATGCTGTACATGTCCTCCCAGGCCAACAACGACGGGCGCATGACGCTGACCATCACCTTCGCCCTGGGCACCAACCTGGATACCGCCCAGGTGCAGGTGCAGAACCGCGTGACGCGCACCATGCCGACCCTGCCCACCGAGGTGCAGCGCCTCGGCGTGACGGTCGACAAGGCCTCACCGGACATGACCATGGTGGTGCACCTGACGTCGCCGGATAACAGCTACGACATGCTCTACCTGTCCAACTACGCCGCCCTGAACATCAAGGACGAGCTGTCGCGTCTGGATGGCGTCGGTGACGTGCGCCTGTTCGGCCTCGGTGACTACTCGATGCGCGTGTGGCTGGACCCGGACAAGGTCGCCTCGCGCGGTTTGACGGCCACCGACGTGGTCAACGCCATTCGCGAGCAGAACCGCCAGGTCGCCGCCGGCTCCCTGGGCGCGCCGCCCGCTGCCAGTGACACCAGCTTCCAGCTGTCGATCAACACCCAGGGCCGCCTGGTCAGCGAGGAAGAGTTCGAGAACATCGTCATCCGTGCCGGCGAAAACGGTGAAATCACCCGCCTCAAGGACATCGCCCGAATCGAATTGGGCTCCGAGCAGTACGCCCTGCGCTCTCTGCTCAACAACCAGCCCGCCGTGGCCATGCCGATCTTCCAGCGCCCGGGCTCCAACGCCATCGCCATTTCCGATGCGGTACGTGAGCGCATGGCCGAGCTGAAGCAGAGCTTCCCCCAGGGTGTGGACTACGAAATCGTCTACGACCCGACTATCTTCGTGCGCGGTTCCATCGAGGCGGTGGTGCACACCCTGCTCGAGGCCATCGTGCTGGTGGTGCTGGTGGTTATCCTGTTCCTGCAGACCTGGCGCGCCTCGATCATCCCCCTGGCCGCGGTGCCGGTGTCGTTGATCGGCACCTTCGCGGTGATGCACATGTTCGGCTTCTCGCTCAACGCCCTGTCGCTGTTCGGCCTGGTGCTGGCCATCGGCATCGTGGTGGACGACGCCATCGTCGTGGTGGAGAACGTCGAGCGCAACATCGGGCTTGGCAAAACGCCCGTGGAGGCCACCAAGCAGGCGATGAAGGAAGTTACCGGCCCCATCGTCGCCACGGCCCTGGTGCTCTGTGCGGTATTCGTGCCGACGGCGTTCATTTCCGGCCTTAGCGGGCAGTTCTACCAGCAGTTCGCGCTGACCATCGCCATCTCCACGGTGATCTCGGCCTTCAACTCCCTGACCCTTTCGCCGGCCCTGGCCGCGGTGCTGCTCAAGGGCCACCATGAGCCCAAGGATCGCTTCTCCCGTGGCCTGGACCGGCTGTTCGGCGGCTGGCTGTTCGCCCCGTTCAACCGTGTGTTCGAGCGGGCCAGCAATGGTTACGTCGGCACGGTGCGCCGCGTATTGCGCGGTAGCGGCATTGCCCTGATCGTCTATGCCGGCCTGATGGGTCTGACCTACCTGGGCTTCGCCAGCACACCGACCGGCTTCGTGCCGCCCCAGGACAAGCAGTACCTGGTCGCCTTCGCCCAGCTGCCGGATGCCGCCAGCCTGGATCGCAGCGAAGCGGTGATCAAGCGCATGTCCGATATCGCTGCCAAGCACCCCGGCGTGGCCAACACCGTGGCCTTCCCCGGGTTGTCGATCAACGGGTTCACCAACAGCCCGAACAGCGGCATCGTGTTCGTCACCCTGAAGGACTTCGACGAGCGCAAGGACCCATCGCTGAGCGCCAACGCCATCGCCGCGGAGCTCAACGGCCAGTTCGCCGGGATTCAGGAAGCCTATATCGCCATCTTCCCGCCACCACCGGTGATGGGCCTGGGCACCATCGGCGGCTTCCGTGTGCAGATTCAGGATCGCGCCAACCTGGGTTATGACGAGCTGTACAAGGAAACCCAGAACATCATCGCCAAGAGCCGTCAGGTGCCAGAACTGGCTGGGTTGTTCACCAGCTATCAGGTCAACGTGCCTCAGGTCGAAGCCAATATCGACCGTGAAAAGGCCAAGACCCACGGCGTGGCCATCGATGAGATCTTCGACACCATGCAGGTCTACCTAGGTTCGCTGTATGCCAACGACTTCAACCGCTTTGGCCGCACCTACCAGGTCAACGTGCAGGCCGATCAGCAGTTCCGCCTGGAGGCCGAGCAGATTGGTCAGCTGAAGGTGCGCAACAACCGCGGTGAGATGATCCCGCTGTCGACCTTCGTCAAGGTCAGCGATACCTCGGGCCCGGATCGGGTGATGCACTACAACGGCTTCATCACCGCGGAAATCAATGGCGCGGCAGCCCCCGGCTACAGCTCCGGCCAGGCCGAAGCGGCTATGGCCAAGTTGTTGAAGGAAGAACTGCCCAACGGCATGAGCTTCGAGTGGACCGAGCTGACCTATCAGCAGATCCTTGCCGGCAACACTGCGCTGTTCGTGTTCCCGCTCTGCGTGCTGCTGGCCTTCCTGGTGCTGGCTGCCCAGTACGAAAGCTGGAGCCTGCCGCTGGCGGTGATCCTGATCGTGCCGATGACCCTGCTGTCGGCCATCGCCGGGGTGATCCTGGCAGGCGGTGATAACAACATCTTCACCCAGATCGGCTTGATCGTCCTGGTGGGGCTGGCGTGCAAGAACGCGATTCTCATCGTCGAGTTCGCCAAGGAACAGCAGGAGCACGGCCTGGATCGCGTCGCCGCGGTGCTGGAAGCCTGCCGCCTGCGCCTGCGGCCGATTCTGATGACCAGCTTCGCCTTCATCATGGGCGTGGTGCCGCTGGTACTGTCCAGCGGTGCCGGTGCGGAAATGCGCCATGCCATGGGTGTCGCGGTGTTCAGCGGCATGCTCGGGGTGACCTTCTTCGGTCTGCTGCTCACGCCAGTGTTCTACGTGCTGATCCGCGCCTTCGTGGAAAAACGCCAGGCGCGCAAACAGGCTCGTCTGCAGGAGGTTCAGGCATGAATTCAATGATCAATCTTTTGCCGCGCTCCCTGTTGCTCTCGGCTCTGGCATTGGCCGTCAGTGCCTGTGCCGTCGGCCCTGACTATAAGGCGCCCCAGGACGCCGCTGTGGTCTCGGCGCAAGCAGCCCAGAGCAGCTACGACACCGCCCGCTTCGAAGCACAATGGTGGCAGCAGTTCGACGACCCGACCCTCAATCAGCTGGTCGAGCAATCGCTGCAGGATAACCGCGAGCTGCGCGTGGCCTATGCGCGTCTGCGCGCCGCCCGCTCGATTCGCGATGATGTGGCCAATGATCGCCTGCCCACGGTCACCAGCCGGGCCAGCAGCGAGATCGGCAAGGCCCAGCAGCCTGGCGTCACCGAGCAGCGGGTCAACAGTGAACGCTATGACCTGGGCCTGGACATGGCCTGGGAGCTCGACCTGTTCGGGCGCATTCAGCGGCAACTGGAGGCCAGCGAAGCGCAGATCGAGGTGGCCCAGGCCGACTATCAGCAACTGCAGGTCAGCCTGATCGCCGAATTGGTCGATGCCTACGGCACCTTGCGCGGCGCTCAGCTACGCGAAGGCATCGCCCGTTCCGACTTGGAGAACCAGCAATCTTCGCGGGACATCATCGAGCGTCGCCGCGAAGTGGGCCTGGGCAGCGAGCTGGATGTGCTGCGCTCCGATGCTCGCCTGGCCGCTACCGAAGCGACCCTGCCGCAGCTGCAGGCGCAGCAGGTACGGGCGCGCAACCGCATCGCCACCCTGCTCGGCCAGCGGCCGGATGCGCTCAGCGTCGACCTGTCGCCGCGCCCTTTGCCAGCGATTGCCAAGGCCTTGCCGATCGGTGATCCGGGCGAGCTGCTGCGTCGCCGGCCGGATGTGCGTGCCGCCGAGCGTGAATTGGCAGCGGCCACTGCCCAGGTTGGCGTGGCCACCGCGGATCTGTTTCCGCGGGTCAGCCTGTCCGGCTTCCTCGGCTTTACCGCCGGGCGCGGCTCGCAACTGGGTTCCTCGGCGGCGCGTGCCTGGGGTGTGGCGCCGACCATCAGCTGGGCTGCGTTCGACCTGGGTAGCGTCAGGGCTCGCCTGCGCGGTGCCGAAGCGGATGCCGACGGCGCCCTGGCCAGTTACGAGCAGCAGGTGCTGCTGGCCCTGGAAGAATCGGAGAACGCCTTCAGCGACTACGGCAAACGCCAGCAACGCCTGCTGTCGTTGGTACGCCAGTCCGAAGCCAGCCGCGCTGCGGCTGCCCAGGCTGCCCTGCAGTACCGCGAAGGCAGCGCCGACTTTCTGGTGCTGCTCGATGCCGAGCGTGAACGCCTGGCCGCCGAAGACAGCCAGGCCCAGGCCGAGGTCGAGCTGTATCAGGGCATCGTGGCCATCTACAAGGCACTGGGTGGCGGCTGGCAGCCGGCGTCCTGATCGTTTCCTCCCCCTGGCCGGTATCGGCCCCTGTACCCCGCGCAGATGCCCCTCTGCGCGGGGATTTTTTGGTTCCATAAAAGAGCGGCGCTGTTGTTGTGGGAACGGGGCATGCTCATGATGTCGCGCGCATGGTGCGCTCCCACGGATGGCACTCAGGCGAAGCTCTCGCCGCAGGCGTCATGCCTGCACGCGAAAAATGATGATTTGCATCGGAATCCTCGATTGCCCGGCAGGCCGCCTTCCGGTACAAACGGCACCTTGTCGCCCGCCCCCATTCTGGAGAATTTCATGTCCCGCCCTGCTCCGCTGTTGCTGCTGATCGCCCTGGCCAGCGCCCTGATGCTCGCTGGGGCATTGGTCGCCCAGCATGTATTCGGTTGGGAGCCTTGCACCCTGTGTGTACAGATCCGCCTGTGGTTGTGCCTGACTGCCGTCATCGCGTTGCTGCTCAGCGCTGCATCGGCGGCCCGGCAGACCTGGCTGGCGGTGCTGCTGTGGCCGCTGTTGCTGGCCGCCAGCGGTATGGCGCTGATCGACAATGCCCATGTCACGCTGATCGAGCTGGGCATCATGGAGAGCTTCAGTTGCTCGCCCTTCCCGTTTTATTACCAGGTGCTGCCATTGCATGAGTACTGGCCTGGGGTGTTCATGAGCGGCGGCGTGTGCGGGATGAACGACTACAAGATTCTCGGCCTGCCCTTCACCCTGTGGACGCTGGTCAGCATCGCCGCCCTCTTCGCCCTGGTGCTGGTCACCCTGTGGCGCAGCATTCGCGGCAAACGCTGAACCGCCATGCGCAAGGTACTGGTAATCGGCTACGTGTGGCCGGAGCCGCGCTCGTCCGCAGCGGGCAGCCGCATGCTGGAACTGCTCGGGGTGTTTCGCAGCCAGGGCTGGCAGGTGACCTTCGCCAGCGCCGCGGCGCTGTCCACTCATCGCGCAGACCTGGCCGAGCTGGAGATCGAGGAAGTCGCCGTCGCCCTCAACTGCGACAGTTTCGATGCCTATGTGGCGAGGCTGCAGCCGGACCTGGTGCTGTTCGACCGCTTCTTCACCGAGGAACAGTTCGGCTGGCGGGTCGAGCAGGCCTGGCCGGCGGCGCTGCGGGTGCTCGACACCAGTGACCTGCATTGCCTGCGCGATGCTCGCCACACATTGCTCAAGGCCAGCCAGCAGGCCTGCGGCAGCGAAGCGCAGCGCCATCAGATCGGCCCGGTAGCCGCCACGCCGCAGCAGTTGTATGCCGCCATGGCAGCCAGCGACATGGCCCAGCGCGAGGTCGCAGCGATCTATCGTTGCGATCTCACGCTGATGATTTCCGAGTTCGAGATGCAGTTGCTGCAGGAGCAGTTCGGGGTGCCGCCAAGCCTGCTCCACGACTGTGCCCTGATGCTTATCCCGCCCACGCAGGATGACTTGCCCTTCAGCAAGCGCGAACACTTCCTGAGTATCGGCAACTTCCGCCACGCGCCCAACTGGGATGCCGTGCTGTGGCTCAAGAACGCTTTGTGGCCGCTGGTTCGCGCCCGCCTGCCCCAGGCTCAGTTGCATGTCTACGGCGCCTATCCGCCGCCCAAGGCCACGGCGCTGCACAACCCCAAACAGGGTTTTCATGTGCTGGGCTGGGCCGACGATGCCCACCGGGTGATGGCTCAGGCCCGGGTTTGCCTGGCGCCGCTGCGTTTTGGCGCGGGTATCAAGGGCAAGCTGGCCGATGCCATGGCCTGCGGCACGCCCAGCGTGACCACCGCGATCGGCAGCGAAGGCATGCACGGCGCGCTGCCCTGGCCGGGCCATATAGTCGACACCGCCGAACAGTTCGCCGATGCCGCCGTACAGCTTCATGAGGATACCAATGCCTGGTCCCGGGCGCGTGCCCATGCCGCCGACCTGTTGCGGTCACGCTTCGATCGGCAGCGGCTTGGGGCCGAACTGCTTGCCAGGCTGGAGCGTCTGCTGGCCACCCGCGAGCAGCATCGCCAGATGAATTTCGTCGGTGCCATGCTCAGGCATCACCAGCACAAGAGCACCCGCTACATGTCCCAATGGATTGCCGCCAAGAATGCAGTTAGCAGCTGAAATGCGCTTATACAGGGCTTTTGCCAGATATCCTGGTGCGGCTAGGAAGGCCGTCACATATATGGCGCCATGATTGCAGTAGACTTCGCCTACAATGCTAGACGATTGCCCTGGGCGCTGCCGCCAACCGGCGCCCGACCGAAAAATACAGTCGACAATAATAAGGTCATCACCATGCTTAAAAAGATCGCCGTCGCGGCTGTCTACGCCCTGACGCTCACCTCCTACACCGCCTTCGCTCAAGACAGCACCCTGGTGATCAAGCTGTCCCACGTGGTAGCGGACGATACTCCCAAGGGCCAGGGTGCCCTGATGTTCCAACGCCTGGTTGACCAGCGCCTGGAGGGCAAGGTGAAGGTCGAGGTCTACCCCAATTCTTCGCTCTACGGCGATGCCAACGAGCTGGAGGCGCTGCGCAACAACGAGGTGCAGATGCTGGCCCCGTCGCTTGCCAAGTTCGACCAGTACACCAAGCAACTGCAGGTCTTCGACCTGCCGTTCATGTTCGATGACCTGGAGGCCGTGAATCGCTTTCAGAAGCGCGCCAAGGGTCGCCAGCTGCTGCGCTCCATGGAAGACAAGAACATCGTTGGCCTGGCCTATTGGCACAACGGCATGAAGCAGATGTCGGCGACCAAGGCCCTGCGCGCGCCAGGCGATGCCGCCGGGCTGAACTTCCGCATCCAGAACTCCAAGGTGCTGGACGCCCAGTTCGCACAACTGGGTGCGAAAGCGGTGAAGATGCCCTTTGCCGAGGTCTACAAAGGCCTGCAGAGCGGCCAGGTGCAGGGCGCGGAAAACCCCTGGTCGAACCTCTACAGCCAGCGCCTGCACGAGGTTCAGCCGTATATCACCGAGACCAACCACGGCGTGCTCGATTACATGCTGATCAGCAACGCGCGCTTCTGGTATGGCATCCCTCACCAGATTCGCACCGAGCTGGAGGCGATCATCGATGAGGTCACCTACGCGGTGAACCGCCAGGCCGAAGAGGCCAACCAGGCCGATCGTCGCCGTATCGAAGCTTCCGGCAAGAGCCAGATCATCACCCTCACACCGGAGCAGCGACAGGTCTGGCGCGAGGCCATGCGCCCGGTATGGCAGCAGTTCGAGGCCGACATCGGCAGCGACGTGATCAAGGCAGCGCAGACCGTCAACCGCAAGCGCAACGACTGATCGCTGCAAACGAAAGAGGCCCGCATAACGCGGGCCTCTTTCGTTTTAGTCGCTATTGGTCCCTGCCCGTTCGAAGCGCTATCAGTAGTAGCTCCCGGGTATCGCTGCGCTCAATGCCGGGCTACGAAAACACCACTATTGGGACGCGTGCTGAGCCCCTTCGAACCAGGCCAACTTCTCGCGTAGCAAGACCACTTCGCCAACGATCACCAGCGTCGGCGCATGCACCTCATGCCGTGCCACGAGGTCGGGAAGGTTGGCCAGCGTGCCGGTGAATACCCGCTGATTCTCCGTAGTGCCCTGCTGGATCAGTGCCGCCGGTGTGCTGGCGGCACGGCCGTGGGCGACCAGTTGTTGGCAGATGGTCGGCAGACCGACCAGGCCCATATAGAACACCAGCGTCTGGCTGGAGGCGACCAGTTCCGACCAGGGCAGATCGGCACTGCCATCCTTCAGGTGGCCGGTGACGAAGCGCACCGACTGCGCATGGTCACGGTGCGTCAGCGGAATGCCGGCGTAGGCCGAACAGCCACTGGCGGCGGTGATACCCGGTACGACCTGGAAGGGAATACCGTGGGCCGCCAGCTGCTCGATCTCCTCACCGCCACGGCCAAAGATGAACGGATCACCGCCCTTGAGGCGCAGCACCCGCTTGCCGGACTTGGCCAGGTCGATCAGGCGCTGGTTGATCTGCTCCTGGGGCACGGCGTGATCGGCGCGGCGTTTGCCGACGTAGATGCGCTCGGCATCGCGCCGGCACAGCTCGACGATGGCCGGTGCCACCAGGCGGTCGTAGAGCACTACGTCGGCCTGCTGCATCAGGCGCAGGGCGCGAAAGGTCAGCAGATCGGGGTCACCGGGACCGGCACCGACCAGATACACCTCGCCAAGGGCCTGGGGCGCGGCGCCATTGATCTTGTCTTCCAGTAGCCGGCGGGCTTCACCGAGCTTGCCGGCGAACGCGCTCTCGGCGACCGGCCCCTGGAACACGTCCTCCCAGAACACGCGGCGCTGCTGCACGTCCGGAAACAGGCTCTTGACCTGGGCGCGAAAAATTTTCGCCAACCCGGCCAACTGACCGTAAGTAGCGGGGATCCAGGTTTCGATCTTGGCGCGAATCAGGCGGGCCAGCACCGGCGCATCACCGCCGCTGCTGACCGCGACGATCAGCGGCGAACGATCGACGATGGCCGGGAAGATCACGCTGCAAAGCGCCGGCGCGTCTACCACGTTGACCGGAATACCGAGGGCCTGGGCCTGCTCGGAAATCAGCGCGTTGAGCGGCACGTCGTCGGTCGCGGCGATGACCAGCGACACACCCTGCAGATCGCCTGCTTCATAGCCACGCAGCAGCAGCTCCCCTGCCCCCTCCTCGACCAGTTCACGCAATTCGCTGCCCACGTCGGGCGACACCACCCGCAGCGTACCGCCGGCATCGGCCAGCAGCCGTGCCTTGCGCAAGGCGATTTCGCCACCGCCCACCACCAGCACGCGGCGGTTCTGCAATTTATGGAACAGGGGAAGGAAGTCCATAGCGAGGCCCGTCTCAGTCACCCGATCGGCGACGTATGAAATAGAGAGGCCCCTGATGCGGGGCCTGATTCGGCACGGAGCTGCAACACGCGCGGTGCAGCGGCTCAGATGACCTCGATGCCACCCATGTACGGCTTGAGCACTTCAGGCACGCGGATGCTGCCGTCAGCCTGCTGGTAGTTCTCCAGCACGGCAACCAGGGTACGGCCCACTGCCAGGCCGGAGCCGTTGAGGGTGTGCAGCAGCTCGGGCTTGCCGGTTTCCGGATTACGGTAACGGGCCTGCATGCGGCGCGCCTGGAAGTCGCCACAGTTTGAGCAGGAGGAAATCTCGCGGTACTTGTCCTGGCTCGGCACCCAGACTTCCAGGTCGTAGGTCTTGGTGGCGCTGAAGCCCATGTCGCCGGTGCACAGGGCCAGCACGCGGTACGGCAGTTCGAGCAGCTGCAGCACCTTCTCGGCGTGGCCGGTCAGCTCTTCCAGCGCTTCGAAGGACTTGCCCGGCTCGACCACGTGGACCATCTCGACCTTGTCGAACTGGTGCTGGCGGATCATGCCGCGGGTGTCACGGCCCGAGGCGCCGGCCTCGCTGCGGAAGCACGGCGTGTGGGCGACGAACTTCAACGGCAGTTGCTTGGCATCGATGATTTCACCGGCGACGATGTTGGTCAGCGACACTTCGGCGGTTGGAATCAGGTAGAAGTCGGCCTCGCCTTCGCGGCTGATCTTGAACAGGTCTTCCTCGAACTTCGGCAACTGACCGGTACCCTGCAGCGCCGGTGCCTGCACCAGGTATGGGGTGTAGGCTTCTTCGTAACCGTGCTCGGCGGTGTGCAGGTTGATCATGAACTGCGCCAGGGCGCGATGCAGACGGGCGATCGGGCCGCGCAACAGGGCGAAACGCGCGCCGGACAACTTGGCGGCGGTTTCGAAATCCAGCCAGCCGTGCTGTTCGCCGAGGCTGACGTGATCCTGAACAGGGAAGTCGAAGGTCTTCGGGGTGCCCCAGCGACGCACTTCGACGTTGTCGTCTTCATCGGCACCGACCGGCACGGATTCATCCGGCAGGTTGGGAATGCTCAGCAGCAGGTTGTCGAGTTCGACCTGGATGGCGTCCAGTTCGCGCTTGCCCTCTTCCAGCTCACTGCCCATGCGGTCGACGTCGGCCAGCAGGGGGGCGATGTCTTCGCCGCGCTGCTTGGCCTGGCCGATGGACTTGGATCGACTGTTGCGCTCGGCCTGCAGTTGCTCGGTGCGGGTCTGAACGGACTTGCGCTGGGCCTCGAGGGCTTCGACGCGGGTCACGTCCAGTTCATAGCCACGGGTGGCCAGACGCTGGGCAATATCGTGCAGTTGGCTGCGCACCAGTTTGGAATCGAGCATTTCAGGTTCTCGTCGATCAGATTTTGGTTAACGAAAGGCCTGCCCAGGTCGCGAGCAGGCCGCCCAGCACACTTATCGCCAGATAGCCGATGGCCAACGGCGCCTGGCTGCCTTCGAGCAGGCGCAGGGTGTCCAGGGAAAACGAAGAAAACGTAGTGAAGCCGCCCAGTACGCCGACGATCAAGCCGGCCCGAACAGGCAGCGGCACCTCGGGGCGCATCAGGAACAGGCCGTAGAGTACCCCGATCAGCAAGCAGCCGACGAGGTTGACGAGCAAGGTGGCGGCATAAAAATGCTGCGGCCAGTTGGCATTGACCCAGTTGCCGGTAAAAAACCGCGCCAGGGTGCCCAGTGCACCGCCAGCGGCAACCGCCACGATGGTCACGATCATGACTTTCTCCGTTGCCTGGGGCTGTTGGCATCCTGGCTGGCCAGATGCGCGAGCTTGTCGCGAATCTTTAGCTCCAGGCCCCGTGGCACCGGTTCGTAGTAGCGACGCGGTTCGAGGTCTTCCGGAAAATAATCCTCGCCGGCTGCGTAAGCATCGGGCTCGTCATGGGCGTAACGGTATTCGTCGCCATAACCGAGCTCCTTCATCAGCTTGGTCGGCGCATTGCGCAGGTGCAGCGGCACCTCTCGAGAGCCGTTCTCCGCGACATCGCGCTTGGCGGCCTTGAAGGCGGTGTACACCGCGTTACTCTTCGGTGCGCAGGCCAGGTAAACGATGGCCTGGGCCACCGCCAGCTCACCCTCCGGGCTGCCGAGGCGTTCCTGCACGTCCCAGGCATTGAGGCATAACGTCAGGGCGCGCGGGTCGGCATTGCCAACTTCCTCGCTGGCCATACGCACCACCCGGCGGGCGATGTACAGCGGGTCGCAACCGCCGTCGAGCATGCGTGCGAACCAGTACAGCGCGCCGTCCGGGCTGGAGCCACGTACCGATTTGTGCAGCGCGGAAATCTGGTCGTAGAAGGCTTCGCCGCCCTTGTCAAAACGCCGCCGGGTATCACCCAGCAGGTCGAGCAGCAGCGAGGGGCTGATCTCGCCGCAGTCCTCGGCCAGGTCGGCAGCGTTCTCGAGAAAGTTGAGAAAGCGCCGGCCGTCACCATCCGCCGCGCTCTTGAGAATCTCGAAGCTCTCATCCGGCACCGTCAGGCGGCGCTCGCCCAACCCTTTGGCTTCGCCCAGTGCGCGGTCAACCAGCTTGCGCAGGGCCGCGTCATCCAGGCTTTTCAGCACATAGACACGAGCACGGGACAGCAAGGCGTTGTTGAGCTCGAACGACGGGTTTTCGGTGGTTGCGCCAATGAAGATCAGCGTGCCGTCTTCCACATAGGGCAGAAAGGCGTCCTGCTGGGACTTGTTGAAGCGATGTACTTCATCGACGAACAGGATGGTCCGGCGACCGTACTGGGCGGCGTGCTGCTGAGCCTTTTCAACGGCCTGGCGGATTTCCTTGACCCCGGACAGCACCGCGGAAATGGTCTCGAAATGGGCATCGGTGACCTGGGCCAGCAGGCGCGCCAGGGTAGTCTTGCCGACCCCGGGCGGGCCCCAGAAGATCATCGAATGCAGAGCGCCCTGCTCCAGCGCCTCGCGCAGCGGCTTGCCACGGGCCAGCAGGTGCTCCTGGCCAACGTATTCGTCCAGCGTGGTCGCCCGCAAACGGGCGGCCAGGGGCTGGGCAACGGGCGTGCTGCGAAACAGATCCACGACTTACCTACTCTTGTATGACGTCCGCACCCTCGGGGATTTCGAAGCTGAACTGCTTGTCATCCAGAGGCTGGTTCATCTTCACGCTCATGAACAGGATGTTGGTGCGCTGGCCGATGCTGTCGATCAGTTGCATGTCGTTCAGCACGCCGTTGCGAAACGACAGGCGCAGGCTGTCGAACAGGGTGTCCTTGGACTTCGGCTTGAGGATGAAGTCGACCACGCTGCCGCCTTCCTTGAAGGTGATCTCGAAGTTCTCGCGGATCTGCGAGACGTCGCCGGACAGCAGCAGCGCCGGGGTGTGGGTCAGGCGCTGGTCGAGGGACTGGATGGTCACCTGCTCCAGATCCGGGTCGTACAGCCATACCTGCTTGCCGTCGGACACCAGCAATTGCTCCATCGGCTCATCGGTGTGCCAGCGGAACAGGCCTGGGCGCTTGAGTGCCAGTTCACCAGCGGTTTCCTGCAACTGGGTGCCGCTGCCGTCGAGCGACAGCTGGGAGAAACGTGCGGTGATGGTCTGCGCCTGGTTGAGCAACTCGGTCAGGCGTTTGACCGCTGCCTCGTCGTCAGCGTGGGCGAACAGGCTCGCAGTGGTGAGAACGGCGAGCAGCATCAGGCGAATCAGGCGCATGTGAATCCTCTTTCAGATTAATCGCGGTTCTGCCCGGGTGCGATGACCTCGCGCGAGCCGTTGGTATTCATCGGCGTGACCACGCCGGCCATTTCCATGGCTTCGATCATGCGTGCAGCACGGTTGTAGCCGATCTTCAGCTTGCGCTGCACCGAGGAGATCGAGGCGCGACGGCTCTCCAGCACGAAGTTGACCGCTTCGTCGTACAGCGGATCACTTTCGCTGTCTTCGCCCCCTTCACCACCGCTGCCGCCGTCGAAGCCACCGCCGCCGCCTTCTTCCGTCCCGGCGAGAATATCCTCGTTGTAATCCGGCGCGCCGCGCAGCTTCCAGGCTTCGACCACACGATGCACTTCGTCATCGGACACGAAAGCGCCATGCACGCGGATCGGTAGGCTGGTGCCCGGTGGCATGTAGAGCATGTCGCCGTGGCCCAGCAGCTGCTCGGCGCCGCCCTGGTCGATGATGGTGCGCGAGTCGATCTTGCTGGATACCTGGAAGGCCATACGGGTCGGAATGTTGGCCTTGATCAGACCGGTGATCACGTCCACCGATGGGCGCTGGGTGGCGAGAATCAGGTGAATACCGGCCGCACGGGCTTTCTGGGCGATACGGGCGATGAGTTCTTCGACCTTCTTGCCGACGATCATCATCATGTCGGCGAATTCGTCGACCACCACCACGATGGTCGGCAGCGGCTTGAGCAGCGGCGCCTCGTCTTCCATGCTCTCGCGACGGTACAGCGGGTCGGACAGCGGCTCGCCGGCTTCGATGGCGTCCTTGACCTTGCGGTTGAAGCCCGCCAGGTTGCGCACGCCCATCTTCGACATCAGCTTGTAGCGGCGCTCCATCTCGGCGACGCTCCAGCGCAGCGCGTTGGCCGCTTCCTTCATGTCGGTGACCACAGGGCAGAGCAGGTGCGGAATACCTTCGTAGATCGACAACTCGAGCATCTTTGGGTCGATCATGATCATCTTGGCGTCTTCGGGGCCGGACTTGAACAGGATCGACAGGATCATCGCGTTCACGCCCACCGACTTACCGGAACCGGTGGTACCGGCGACCAGCAGGTGCGGCATCTTCGCCAGGTCGGTGATCACCGGCTTGCCGCCGATATCGTGGCCCAGGGCCAGGGTCACCGGCGACTTGGCGTCGTCGTACTCGGGGGTCGACAGCACTTCGGAGAAGCGCACGATCTGGCGGTTCTCGTTGGGAATTTCGATACCCACGGTAGTCTTGCCGGGAATCACTTCCACCACCCGCACGCTGGTCACGGCCAGGGAACGCGCAAGGTCCTTGGCCAGGTTGGCGATACGGCTGACCTTGACGCCGGCAGCGGGCTGGATTTCGTAGCGGGTAATCACCGGCCCCGGATGAATGGAATCAACCGAGACTTCGACGCCGAATTCCTTGAGCTTGATCTCCAGCAGATGGCCGACGCCGGCCAGCGACTCGGGCGAGTATTCGATCTTCTTGGCTTCGGCCGGGTCGAGCAGCGAGATGGGCGGCAAGGTGCCCTCCACGGCGCTGTCGACGAACAGCGGCGCTTGCTTTTCTTTCTGCACGCGTTTGCTCGGCTCGGGCGCCTTGGGCGCCGGCGGGGTGGAAATCACCGGCGCCGGGCGACTTTCGCGCTCGCTCATATGCTTGTTGAGCGACTCTTCGCGTTCGATCAGGCGTTCCTTGACCTTGGCCTGTTCGCGGCGGTCACGTACCACCGGCGCGGCCACCTCGTGAACCCGCTCATCCACTTCGCGTAGCTGGGCAACCAGTTGCTTGCGCTCCTGGCGCGAACTCCACCAGCGATTGATCACGCTCTGTACCAGCTCCAGCAGGTCAAGGGTGATCTTGCCGGTCAGGTCCATGACCTTGAACCAGGACAGGTCGGTGAATACGGTCAGGCCGAACAGGAACAGGGCGATGAACAGCAGCGTACTGCCCTGCACGTTGAGTGCCGCCACGGTCAGCTGCCCGAGGCTCTCGCCCAGCGCGCCGCCGGCCGAAGCGGGCATGCTGGCGCCGCTCTGGAAATGGATATAGGCCAGGGCCGCGCCGGACAGCACCAGGAACACCAGGCCGATCAGCCGCCAGGAGAACAGCCAGCCGCTCCAGTGCCAAGGCTCGTGTCGGGCACGAAACACCTGCAGGGCCTTGATGCCCAGCAGCAGCGGAAACAGATAGGCGAAATAGCCCAGGGCCATGAACAGCACGTCGGCGAACCAGGCACCAGCGCGCCCCGCCGCATTGTGCACCTGCTCGACATTGCTGGTATGGGTCCAGCCCGGGTCTGCCGGGTCGTAGGTGAGCAGCGCCATCCACACGTAAAGGCACAGCGCGCCGAGGGCAATCAGCGCGCCCTCCTTGAGGCGATATGGCAATTGCTGACGCCAGGCCGGCGCCGGTGCTGTAGAGCTAGAGTTCTTCAAAACGCATCTGTTCCTGCGCTGCTAGCGCGCCGAATGATCGGTGGAGGACGAAATGTCGCCATTGTACGGCAAGCTGCGCCTGTGATGGGGAGCTGATCGTCCCACCGGCTCCCGCTTGTTCCATGCTTCGGTGTAGCATAGCGGCCACTATTCGTCCGTGCGGCTCAATTTGAGCATGCATTCTCTTTTGTGACAAAGGCTTATGAGGTGTTTTTATGAGCGAAGTCAAGCATTCCCGCCTGATTATCCTGGGCTCGGGGCCAGCCGGTTACAGCGCCGCCGTGTACGCCGCTCGTGCCAATCTGAAGCCTGTCATCATCACCGGTATCCAGCCGGGCGGTCAGCTCACCACCACCACCGAAGTCGACAACTGGCCGGGTGACGTGGAAGGCCTGACCGGCCCTGGCCTGATGGAGCGCATGCAGAAACACGCCGAGCGCTTCGAAACCGAGATCATCTACGACCACATCCACACCGCCGAGTTGCAGAGCCGGCCGTTCACCCTCAAGGGTGACAGCGGCACCTACACCTGTGACGCGTTGATCATCGCCACCGGCGCTTCGGCCCAGTACCTGGGCCTGCCTTCCGAAGAAGCGTTTGCTGGCAAGGGCGTTTCCGCCTGCGCCACCTGCGATGGCTTCTTCTACCGCAACCAGGTGGTCGCCGTGATTGGCGGCGGCAACACCGCCGTGGAAGAGGCGCTGTACCTGTCCAACATCGCCAAGGAAGTGCACCTGGTGCACCGCCGCGACAAGCTGCGCTCGGAGAAGATCCTGCAGGACAAGCTGTTCGACAAGGTCGCCAACGGCAATATGCGTCTGCACTGGAACCACACCCTGGACGAAGTGCTGGGCGACGCCAGCGGCGTGACCGGCGCCCGCCTGCGCAGCACCCAGGATGGCAGCACCACTGACCTGCCGCTGGCTGGCGTGTTCATCGCCATTGGCCACAAGCCAAACACCGACCTGTTCCAGGGGCAGCTGGAAATGCGCGACGGCTACCTGCTGGTCAAGGGCGGTAGCGAAGGCAATGTCACGGCGACCAGCATCGAAGGCGTGTTCGCCGCCGGCGACGTGGCCGACCATGTCTACCGCCAGGCCATCACCTCGGCCGGTGCCGGCTGCATGGCGGCCCTGGACGTCGAAAAATTCCTCGACGACAACTGAGGTTTCGGGCGACGCAAGACTCGCCCTCCCCTGCCGTGGTCTCGCCGATGCTTACCTGGTTGCAACGCGACTCATTGACCTTCCCGCCACTCGACAAGGCACTGCGCGAGCCCAATGGCCTGCTGGCCGCGGGCGGCGACCTGCGCGCCGAGCGGCTGATTGCCGCCTACCGCCACGGCTGTTTTCCCTGGTATCAGGATGGCCAGCCGCTGCTGTGGTGGTCACCCGACCCACGTACCGTGCTGTTTCCCAGCGAGCTGCACGTCTCGCGCAGCCTGCGCAAGGTCATGCGTCAGGGCCGCTTTCAGGTGACCCTCGACCAGGCGTTCGCCGAGGTGATTCGCGCCTGCGCCGCCCCGCGCGACTACGCGGACGGCACCTGGATCACCACGCCCATGCAGCAGGCCTATATCGAGCTGCACGGGCGCGGCGTGGCGCACAGCGTGGAGGTCTGGCAGAACGGGCAGTTGGTCGGCGGGCTTTATGGGCTGGCGATGGGCAGGCTGTTCTTTGGCGAGTCGATGTTCAGCCGTGCCGACAATGCTTCCAAAGTCGGCTTCGTCAGCCTGGTCGAACAGCTCCAGGCCTGGCAATTCGAACTGATCGACTGCCAGATGCCGACCCAGCACCTGCACAGCCTCGGCGCCCGGGCGATCAGCCGCAAGCAGTTCGCCGACTACTTGCAACGGTTTCTGGACCAGCCCAGCCTGGCCGACTGGCAAGGCCCCGGCGACGGGTGACCAGCGCCCTTGTGGCCCGCAACCCTTCGCTGACATACACTGATTCAAGGCCACCCCCGGGAGTCGATCATGACTGAGCTGGCTCGCCTGAAGTTCTACGCCACCCAGCCTCACCCTTGCAGCTACCTGCTCGAAGAACAGGCGACCACGCTGTTTCTCGATCCCAGCCAGCCCATGGATGTTGAAATGTATGCCGAGCTTTCGGAGCTCGGCTTCCGGCGTAGCGGCGATCACCTCTACCGACCGCATTGCCAACGCTGTACCGCCTGCGTACCGGCGCGGATCCCGGCTGCACGCTTTATGCCCAACCGCCAGCAGCGGCGCATACTCAAGCGTAACGAATCACTTGAGGTTCGTGCGGTAAGGCCTTCATTCAGCGAAGAATATTATCAACTCTACGCTCGCTATATCGAGCAACGCCACGCCGATGGCGATATGTACCCGCCCAGCCGTGAGCAGTTCTCCACCTTTCTGGTTCGCGATCTGCCCTTCTCGTGCTTCTTCGAATTCCGCGAGCAGGGCCGGCTGCTGGCCATTGCCGTGACCGACGTGCTGCCCAATGGCCTGTCGGCGGTCTATACCTTCTATGACCCAGATGAAGAGCGCCGCAGCCTGGGCCGTTACGCCATTCTCTGGCAGGTCGCCGAAGCGTTGCGCAGGGACCTGCACGCGGTGTATCTCGGCTACTGGATCAAGAACTGCAGAAAGATGAACTACAAGACCCAGTACCGCCCCATCGAGCTCTTCGTCAATCAGCGCTGGGTCGCCCTGACCTGAAGCCGAGGTTCCTGACGAGCTTTCGCTGCTGAATCAGAGACAGCCCCTTGGCGTCAAGGCTGGTTTTCAGGCACAATACTTGCCGCTTTTGCCTGGGGCCAGTTGCGCCGGGCCATTCTCTGGATACCGAGGGCTTTACTGCATGTCGAAAGAAGACAGCTTCGAAATGGAAGGCACTGTCGTCGACACCCTGCCCAACACCATGTTTCGCGTGGAGTTGGAAAACGGGCACGTCGTTACTGCGCACATCTCCGGAAAGATGCGCAAGAATTACATCCGCATTCTGACGGGTGACAAGGTTCGCGTTGAGCTGACCCCCTATGACCTGAGCAAGGGTCGCATCACCTATCGCGCCCGCTAACAGGGAAAGAGCACGATACGCTGCTCTGTTTCCAGCGGCCAATAAAAAGCCCGGCATATGCCGGGCTTTTTATTGGCTTCAAGGCGCCTGTGGCGCAGCGCGACAAGCGCTGCGCCACACTCAGGCCATCGCCGCCGTGGTCTCGAACTCGAATGTCAGCTCGCCGTTCTCGAGATTCACATGCACCGTGCCGCCGTGCTCGGAAAGCTCGCCAAAGAGGATTTCCTCGGCCAGTGGTCGCTTGATGCGATCCTGGATGAGGCGAGCCATCGGCCGCGCACCCATCTGCACGTCGTAACCCTGCTCGGCCAGCCAGTCACGGGCTGCATCGCTGACCTCGAGCATGACGCGCTTGTCCTCGAGCTGAGCCTGCAGCTCGATGAGGAACTTGTCGACGATGCTCTTGATCGTTTCGTGACTGAGACGGCCGAACTGGATGATGGTGTCCAGACGGTTGCGGAACTCGGGCGTGAAGCTCTTCTTGATCACTTCCATTGCATCGGATGAGTGATCCTGATAGGTGAAGCCGATCGAAGCCCGCGAAGCGGTTTCCGCGCCGGCGTTGGTGGTCATGATCAGGATGACATTGCGGAAATCCGCCTTGCGCCCGTTGTTGTCGGTTAGGGTGCCGTGATCCATCACCTGCAGCAGCAGGTTGAAGACTTCCGGGTGCGCCTTCTCGATTTCATCGAGCAGCAGTACGCAATGGGGCTGCTTGGTGATCGCCTCGGTCAACAAACCGCCCTGGTCGAAACCCACATAGCCGGGTGGCGCGCCGATCAGGCGCGACACGGTGTGCCGCTCCATGTACTCGGACATGTCGAAACGCACCAGCTCTACGCCCAGCGCCTTGGACAACTGCCGCGCCGCCTCGGTCTTGCCGACCCCGGTCGGGCCGGCGAACAGGAACGAGCCAACCGGCTTGTCCGGCGCCTTGAGGCCGGCACGGGACAGCTTGATGGCGGTAGCCAGGGAGTCGATGGCGGCGTCCTGACCGAATACGGTCAGCTTCAGGTCGCGCTCCAGGTTGCGCAACAGTTCCTTGTCGGAGCTGCTGACATGCTTTGGCGGAATCCGCGCGATCTTGGCGACGATGTCTTCGACCTGGGGTACGTCGATGCACTTGACGCGCTTGTCCTGTGGCTGCAGGCGCTGGTAGGCGCCCGCCTCGTCGATCACGTCGATGGCCTTGTCCGGCATGTGGCGATCATTGATGTAACGCGAGGCCAGTTCGGCAGCGGCGCGCAATGCTTCGTCGCTGTACTGGATGTCGTGGTGCTGCTCGAAGCGCCCCTTGAGCCCCTTAAGGATGCCGATGGTGTCTTCCACCGACGGCTCCACCACATCGACCTTCTGGAAGCGTCGCGCCAGGGCACGATCCTTCTCAAAGATGCCGCGGAACTCCTGGAAGGTAGTGGAGCCTATGCAACGGATCTCACCGGACGACAGCGCCGGTTTGAGCAGGTTCGACGCGTCCATCACGCCGCCAGAGGCAGCACCGGCGCCGATGATGGTGTGAATTTCATCGATGAACAGAATGGCCTGCGGGCGCTTGCGCAGCTCGGTCAACAACGCCTTGAGGCGCTTCTCGAAGTCGCCGCGGTACTTGGTGCCAGCCAGCAGCGCACCCAGGTCGAGCGAGTACACCACGCTGTCGGCCAAGAGGTCCGGTACCTGGTTATCGACGATGCGCTTGGCCAGGCCTTCGGCAATGGCGGTCTTGCCAACGCCGGCCTCGCCGACCAGCAGCGGGTTGTTCTTGCGCCGCCGGGCAAGAATCTGCGCGACGCGCTCGACTTCGTGCTCGCGGCCGACCAGCGGGTCGATACGTCCCTGGCGCGCCAGTTCGTTGAGGTTGCTGGCATAGGCGTCCAGCGGATTGCTGGAAGACGGCGACTCGCCGCCCTCTTCGTCCTGCATTTCCGAGTCGGCTTCGGGGGATGCGCCCTGCCCCGGTACCTTGGAAATGCCATGGGCGATGAAGTTGACCACGTCGATGCGCGCCACGCTCTGCTGCTTGAGCAGGAATACGGCCTGGCTTTCCTGTTCGCTGAAGATCGCCACCAGCACGTTGGCACCGGTGACTTCGCGCTTGCCCGAGCTTTGTACGTGGAACACGGCGCGTTGCAGCACGCGCTGGAAGCCCAGGGTTGGCTGGGTTTCGCGCTCTTCGTCGTGCTGGGGGATCAGCGGCGTGGTGGAGTCGATGAATTCCTGCAGATCGCTGCGCAGCTTGTCCAGGCTGGCGCCGCAGGCGCGCAGCACGCTGGCTGCCGCTTCGTTGTCCAGAAGAGCCAGCAGGAGGTGCTCCACGGTCATGAATTCATGACGTTTTGCGCGTGCCTCCTTGAAGGCAAGGTTGAGGGTGACTTCGAGCTCTCGATTTAACATAGCTTCACCTCATGCCCAAGCGGCCGGCGTTAACCGTCCTTCTCGATTTCACAGAGTAATGGATGCTGGCTTTCCCGCGCGTATTGATTGACCTGCGCGGCTTTGGTCTCGGCGATGTCACGGGTGTAGAGCCCGCAGACGGCGCGACCTTCAGTGTGCACGGTCAACATGATCCTGGTTGCCACCTCGCGATTGAGGTTGAAGAAGGTCTCGAGTATTTCGACCACGAAATCCATGGGGGTGTAGTCATCATTGAACAAGACCACCTTATAGAGCGGAGGCGCCTGCAATGCCGGCTTGGACTCCTCGACGGCCAGGCCTGAAGAGTCGTCCTCATGCGGTGCGGGTCGATCCTGATTGAATGTTAGTCGAATCTGGCTACTTGCATGCATGCTGGATAAAAGGTTCGTGGGGTGAATGGAGCAGGTCGCAAAAAATCTGACCCGTTTATCGTCGTTTCGTGCGATGCCTTGACTATCGGCAAAAGGGTGTTACAACCAAGTGATACCCCTACGGGGCGAAAGGGCTTGCGCTCGCCGGATGACCGCGCGAACGCTGGATCGAATGGGGATGATACTCCAGCTATGGGGTTCCTTGCAGAGGGATATCGGCATGCTAAGTGGTAAGGTCAAGTGGTTCAACAACGCCAAGGGCTATGGGTTCATCCTGGCCGATGGTCGAGATGAGGACCTGTTCGCCCATTATTCGGCCATCCAGATGGAGGGCTACAAAACCTTGAAGGCCGGCCAGGCGGTGAGTTTCGACATCATTCAAGGCCCCAAGGGTCTCCACGCCGTCAACATCAGTGCGGCTCAGGTTGCCCAGGAAGTCCCCGCCGCCGTGAACAGGGTGAGCGAAATACCCATCGAAGCCTGACACTGCCTCTCACACGAACCGGCCTCATGGCCGGTTTTTTTATCGTCCTCGCCAGTCCTCGCCGAACCTGGGGCAGACCCACGGGCCGTCCGTCGGCGCCGGTCTGGGCGCCATGACCATTCAGCCGAACGGCAGCTTGCAGGCAGGCACGAGCAACATGCCCCGCCGGTTTGATATACTCGGGCGCTGACTGAGTAGTCATAAGGGCGCATCTGCCTGGAGTACGGCTTCCAGCACTTGTCGCATCGGCCTGCCTAGGTGATCGGTAATCGCCTCTGGTCGGCAGCGACACCCAACATCATCGGGATGGAACTTCGAATTCACATCATTGGTGCCGCGCTGTGGCCAGAAGCCACCTCACCCGGATCAGTGCCGTGCAAGTTCAGTAAAAAAGAGAGTTAAATCAAATATGACCACACGCTCGAAGATCATTTACACCCTCACCGACGAAGCCCCAGCGCTCGCGACCTACTCCTTGCTCCCCATCGTCAAAGCCTTCACCGCCTCTTCTGACATTGCCGTCGAAACCCGCGACATTTCGCTGGCCGGTCGCATTCTGGCGCTGTTCCCCGAGTTCCTGACCGACGCCCAGAAGCAGGGTGATCACCTCGCCGAACTGGGCGCCCTGGCCACCACGCCAGAAGCCAACATCATCAAGCTGCCGAACATCAGCGCCTCGGTGCCGCAGCTCAAGGCCGCGATCAAGGAACTGCAGAGCCAGGGCTATGCCCTGCCCGACTATCCGGATGCTGGCGACAGCGACGAAGCCCGCGACATTCGCAGCCGTTACGACAAGGTCAAGGGCAGCGCCGTAAACCCGGTCCTGCGCGAAGGCAACTCCGACCGCCGTGCGCCGCTGTCGGTCAAGAACTACGCCCGCAAGCACCCGCACAAGATGGGCGCGTGGAGCGCTGACTCCAAATCCCACGTGGCGCACATGGAGAGCGGCGACTTCTACGGCAGCGAAAAGGCTGCGCTGATCGACGCCAATGGCAGCGTCAAGATCGAGCTGGTCGGCGCCGACGGCAGCACCACCGTGCTCAAAGAGAAAACCGCCGTACTGGCTGACGAACTCCTGGATTGCTCGGTACTGAGCAAGAAGGCCCTGCGCAGCTTCATCGCCGCCCAGATCGAAGATGCCAAACGCCAAGGCGTGCTGTTCTCCGTACACCTGAAAGCCACCATGATGAAGGTCTCCGACCCGATCATCTTCGGCCAGGTGGTTGCCGAGTTCTACAAGGCGGCCCTGGACAAGCATGCTGCCGCCCTGCAGGAAGCCGGCTTCAACCTGAACAACGGCATCGGCGACCTGTACGCCAGCATCAAGAAGCTGCCCGCCGACAAGCAGGCCGAGATCGAAGCCGACATCAACGCCGTATACGCCGAGCGCCCGGCTCTGGCCATGGTCAACTCCGACAAGGGCATCACCAACCTGCACGTGCCGAGCGACGTGATCGTCGACGCCTCGATGCCGGCGATGATTCGTGACTCGGGCCGCATGTGGAACACCGCAGGCGAGCTGCAGGACGCCAAGGCGGTGATCCCGGATCGCTGCTACGCCGGTATCTACCAGGCGGTGATCGAAGACTGCAAGGCCAATGGCGCCTTCAATCCGACCACCATGGGCAGCGTGCCTAACGTTGGCCTGATGGCGCAGAAAGCCGAAGAGTACGGCTCCCACGACAAGACCTTCCAGATCCAGGCCGCCGGCGTGGTGCGCGTCAGCGACGCCAACGGCAAGGTACTGATGGAGCAGCAGGTCGAGGAAGGCGACATCTTCCGCATGTGCCAGACCAAGGATGCGCCGATCCAGGACTGGGTCAAGCTGGCCGTAAACCGCGCCCGCCTGAGCGACACGCCGGCGGTGTTCTGGCTGGACCCGGCGCGCGCCCATGACGCCGAAATGATCAAGAAGGTCGAGAAGTACCTGAAGGACCACGACACCAATGGCCTGGATATCCGCATCCTCGCCCCGGTCGAGGCCATCAAGTTCTCCCTGGCTCGCATCCGCGACGGCAAGGACACCATCTCGGTGACCGGCAACGTACTGCGCGACTACCTGACCGACCTGTTCCCGATCATGGAACTGGGCACCAGTGCCAAGATGCTGTCGATCGTCCCGCTGATGAGCGGCGGTGGCCTGTTCGAAACCGGCGCTGGCGGCTCCGCGCCGAAGCACGTACAGCAGCTGGTCGAGGAAAACTTCCTGCGCTGGGATTCGCTGGGCGAGTTCCTGGCTCTGGCCGCTTCCCTGGAGCACCTGGGCAATGCCTATGGCAATCCCAAGGCGCTGGTGCTGAGCAAGACCCTGGATCAGGCCACTGGCCAGTTCCTCGACAACGACAAGTCGCCGGCACGTAAGGTTGGCGGTATCGACAACCGCGGCAGCCACTTCCATCTGGCGCTGTACTGGGCCCAGGCCCTGGCAGCCCAGAGCGAAGACACCGCCCTGCAGGCGCAGTTCGCACCGCTGGCCAAGACCCTGAGCGACAGCGAAGCCAAGATCGTTGCCGAACTCGGCGCGGTACAGGGCAAGCCGGCAGAAATCGGTGGCTACTACGCACCGGACAAGGCGCTGACCGAGAAAGTCATGCGTCCGAGCGCCACCCTCAACGCTGCCCTGGCCGCCCTGGCTTGAGCACTACGTTGAGTTAGCGATACCGACAACCCCGGCCCCGTGCCGGGGTTGTCGTTTTCAGGCACCGAACAAGGAGTCAGCATGACCTGGCACGCACACGTCACCGTCGCCACCATCGTCGAGCAAGAGGGGCGTTTTCTGTTCGTCGAAGAGCTGAAAGGCGGCCGCCTGGTACTCAACCAGCCCGCCGGCCACCTGGAGCCGCGGGAAAGCCTGCAGCAGGCGGCGATACGCGAAACCCTCGAAGAAACCGCCTGCGATGTCGAGCTGACCGGCGTCACCGGCATCTACCTGTACACCGCGCCGAGCAACGGCGTGACCTACCAGCGCATCTGCTTCGTCGCCAAACTGCTCGAGCACCATGCCGAGCGCGCGCTGGATAGCGACATCAGCGGCATTCGCTGGCTCACTTACGATGAACTGTTGGCCGAGCGCGGCCGCTTGCGCAGCGAACTGGTGTTGCACTGCCTGGATGACTATCTGGCCGGCGCCCGCTTCCCCCTGAGCCTGATCCACGACCCGATATAGGGCCAGCCGTGCGCGCCAGACTGAAACGTGCCGTACATCCTGTTAGAATCCCGCCCCTTTGAAGCCCGTATTGATTCCGACCATGCAAGATCCAGCCACCCAGCGCGTTATCGTCGGCATGTCCGGCGGCGTCGACTCCTCCGTCTCGGCCCTGCTGCTGCTCGAACAGGGCTACCAGGTCGAAGGCCTGTTCATGAAGAACTGGGACGAGGACGACGGCACCGAATACTGCACCGCCATGGACGATCTGGCGGACGCCCAGGCCGTGTGCGACCGCATCGGCATCAAGCTGCACACCGCCAACTTCGCGGCCGAGTACTGGGACAACGTGTTCGAGCATTTTCTGGCCGAATACAAGGCCGGGCGCACGCCCAATCCGGACATCCTCTGCAACCGCGAGATCAAGTTCAAGGCGTTCCTCGACTACGCCCTGATGCTCGGCGCCGACCTGATCGCCACCGGCCATTATGTGCGCCGTCGTGACATCGATGGCCGCAGCGAACTGCTCAAGGGCCTGGATGCCAACAAGGACCAGAGTTACTTCCTGCATGCCGTCGGTGGCGAGCAGATCGCCAAGACCCTGTTCCCGGTTGGCGAGCTGGAAAAGCCCCAGGTGCGGGCGATAGCCGAGAAATACCAGTTGGCCACCGCCAAGAAAAAGGATTCCACCGGCATCTGCTTCATTGGCGAGCGACGCTTCAGCGACTTCCTCAAGCAGTACCTGCCGGCCCAGCCCGGCACTATCGAAACCACCGAGGGCGACGTGATCGGCAAGCACTACGGTTTGATGTATCACACCATCGGTCAGCGCCAGGGCCTGGGTATCGGCGGTCTCAAGGACGCCGGCGACGAACCCTGGTATGTGCTGCACAAGGATCTGACCCGCAATGTGCTGGTGGTTGGCCAGGGCAACGAGCACCCCTGGCTGTTCTCCCGCGCCCTGCTGGCTTCGCAGATCTACTGGGTCAACCCCGTGGAACTTGATACATCACGGCAATTGACCGCCAAGGTGCGCTACCGCCAGGCCGACCAGGCCTGCACCCTGGAGCGCACAGCGGAGGGTTATCGCGCCACCTTCGAGCAACCGCAACGCGCCGTTACACCTGGCCAGTCGGTGGTGTTCTACGACGGTGATATCTGTCTTGGCGGCGGCGTGATCGAAAGCGCCGAGCCGTGGAGCGAGGGCGCCCCGCGATGAATCCGATTCAGGAGCAACTGGTCGCCCTAGGCGCAGTGTTTCAAGCCGCGGTAATGGTCGACAAGATCGCCAAGACCGGCCAGGCCGGCGAAAGTGAAGTGACCTGCCTGATCGGCAGCCTGCTGGTGCGCGATGCCAACGGCACCCTGGATGTGTACGGCGGTGACGATCTGCACCTGCGCGACGGCTATCGCGCCCTGGTAAGCGCCCTGGAGCGCGACCCTGCCAGCCTGCAGCGCGAACCCTTGCGTTACGCCCTTGCCCTGCTCGGCCTGGAACGCCAACTCGACAAGCGCGGCGACCTGCTGCAGTTGATGGGCAATCGCCTGGACCAGATCCAGAGCCAGGCCGAGCACTTCGGCATTGGCCACGAGAATGTCATCTCCTCTTGCGGTGCGCTGTATCAGGACACCATCAGCACCTTCAAGCAGCGCATCCAGGTGCAGGGCGACAGCCGCTTCCTGCAGCAACCGGCCAATGCCTCGAAGATTCGCGGCCTGCTGCTAGCCGGCATTCGCTCGGCGCGCCTCTGGCGGCAACTGGGCGGGCACCGCTGGCAGCTGGTATTCAGCCGCCGCAAGCTGTTGCGCGAGCTGTACCCGATGCTGCGCGGTTGAACCTTACCTTTATTCCGACACGCATTTCACTCGTCGAATGACAGGGCTGCGGCACTGATAGCTGCCCTAATTCGTGTATGATATGCGCCCTTTTCAATGCCCGACTGTCCGAGAACGCCTCCCATGCAGCTTTCCTCGCTCACCGCGGTTTCGCCCGTAGATGGCCGCTATGCCGGCAAAACCAGCGCCCTGCGCCCCATTTTCAGCGAATACGGCCTGATCCGTTTCCGCGTCCAGGTGGAAGTTCGCTGGCTGCAGCGCCTCGCTGCCCATGAAGGCGTGAGCGAAGTGGCGCCCTTCTCCGCCGAAGCCAACGCCCTGCTCAACGAGCTGGCCGAGAACTTCGCCGTCGAGCACGCCGAGCGCGTCAAGGAAATCGAGCGCACCACCAACCACGACGTCAAGGCCGTGGAGTACCTGCTCAAGGAACAGGCGGCCAAACTGCCGGAGCTGGACAAGGTCAGCGAGTTCATCCATTTCGCCTGCACCAGCGAGGACATCAACAACCTGTCCCACGCCCTGATGCTGCGCGAAGGCCGTGACAATGTGCTGCTGCCGCTGATGCGCCAGATCGCCTCTGCCATCCGCGAACTGGCGGTGAAGTTCGCCGACGTGCCGATGCTTTCGCGCACCCACGGCCAACCGGCTTCGCCCACCACCCTGGGCAAGGAACTGGCCAACGTCGTCTATCGCCTCGAGCGCCAGATCACCCAGATCGACGCCGTGCCGCTGCTCGGCAAGATCAACGGCGCGGTGGGCAACTACAACGCCCACCTGTCGGCCTACCCGCAGATCGACTGGGAAGCCAACGCCCGTCAGTTCATCGAGCATGACCTGGGCCTGCAGTGGAACCCCTACACCACGCAGATCGAACCCCACGACTACATTGCCGAGCTGTTCGACGCCATCGCGCGCTTCAACACCATCCTCATCGACTTTGACCGTGACGTCTGGGGCTACATCTCCCTGGGTTATTTCAAGCAGAAGACCGTGGCCGGCGAGATCGGCTCGTCGACCATGCCGCACAAGGTCAACCCGATCGACTTCGAGAACTCCGAAGGCAACCTGGGTATCGCCAATGCGCTGTTCCAGCACCTGGCCAGCAAGCTGCCGATCTCCCGTTGGCAGCGCGATCTGACCGACTCCACGGTACTGCGCAATCTCGGTGTCGGCTTCGCCCACAGCGTGATTGCCTACGAAGCAAGTCTCAAGGGAATCAGTAAGTTGGAGCTCAATGCTCAACGTATTTCTGAAGACTTGAACGCTTGTTGGGAAGTGCTCGCCGAGCCGATCCAGACCGTCATGCGCCGCTACGCCATCGAGAACCCCTACGAGAAGCTCAAGGAGCTGACCCGTGGCAAGGGCATCACGCCCGAGGCGCTGCTGGCCTTCATCGACGGCCTGGATATGCCGCAGCAGGCCAAGGAAGAACTCAAGCAGCTGACGCCAGCCAATTACATCGGCAATGCCGTGGCCCAGGCCAAGCGCATCTAAACGGCCGTCGGCCCCAAGGACGCCCGGCTGAAGCCGGGCGTTTCTTTTTATACGCCTCGACAAATATCAAGGACTTACAGATGAATCCTGATGCTCCTCTTCAGCTACTGGGTGGCCTGAGCGCACGCGAGTTCCTGCGCGACTACTGGCAAAAGAAGCCCCTGCTGGTGCGCCAGGCCATCGCCGATTTCGAAAGCCCGATTTCCCCTGACGAGCTGGCTGGCCTGGCACTCGAGGAAGAGGTCGAGTCGCGCCTGGTGCTCGAGCATGGCGAAACGCCCTGGGAGGTTCGCCGCGGGCCATTCGCCGAGGATGCCTTTGCCGAGCTGCCGGAGCGCGATTGGACCCTGCTGGTGCAGGCCGTCGACCAATTCGTGCCTGAAGTCGCCGAACTGCTGGAACAGTTCAAGTTCCTGCCCAAATGGCGTATCGACGATGTGATGATCAGCTTTGCCACGCCGGGTGGCGGCGTTGGCCCGCACTTCGACAACTACGATGTGTTTCTCCTGCAGGCCCATGGCCGCCGTCGCTGGCAGATTGGCCAGATGTGCGACGCCGCGAGCCCGCTGCTGCCGGATCTGGACATGAGGATCCTGGCCCAATTCGATCAAACTGAAGAATGGGTGCTCGAGCCCGGCGATATGCTCTATCTGCCGCCGCTCCTGGCCCACTGTGGCACCGCCGAGGACGATTGCATGACTTATTCCGTGGGTTTCCGCGCGCCCAGCGCGGCCGAAGTACTGACCCATTTCACTGACTTCCTTGGCCAGTTCCTGCCGGACGAAACGCGCTACAGCGACGCTGATACCGCGCCGGTCAGCGACCCCAACGAGATCCAGCGCGACGCGCTCGAGCGTCTCAAGGCGCTGCTCGCCGAGCACATGAGCGACGAGCGTCTGCTGATGACCTGGTTCGGCCAGTTCATGACCGAGCCCAAATACCCGGAGCTGATTGCCGGTATCGAAATCGACGAGGACGGCTTTCTCGATCAGCTCGAAGAGGGCGCTATCCTGATCCGCAATCCGAGCGCACGCATGGCCTGGTCGGAAGTCGGCGATGGCCTGGTGCTGTTCGCCAGCGGGCAAAGCCGCCTGGTGTCCGCTGACCTGCGCGAACTGCTGAAAATGATCTGCTCGGCCGACGCCCTGCACCTGGAGAACCTGGGGCCATGGCTGGGCAATGACGAAGCGCGCGAGCTGTTGCTCGAGCTGGCCAAACAGGGAAGTCTGGAGTTCGCTGCCGATGAATGACCTGCACGTACGCATCGCCGACTGGCACAAGGATTACGAAGAGCTGCGGCGCATCCGCGAAACGGTCTTCGTCGCTGAACAGGCGGTGCCGCCTGAACTGGAATGGGACGCCGAAGACAGTGATGCCGTGCATTTCCTCGCCTGCGAAGGCGACTACCCGATCGGCACGGCACGCTTGCTGGCCGACGGCCAGATCGGCCGGGTATCGGTGCTCAAGGATTGGCGTGGCCTGAAAGTCGGCGAAGCACTGCTGCAGGCGGTAATCGCCGAAGCGGAAAAACGTGGGCTGAGCCAGCAAATGCTCAGCGCCCAGGTGCAGGCGACGCCGTTCTATGAAAAGCTGGGCTTCACTGTAGTAAGCGAGGAATACCTGGAAGCCGGTATCCCTCACGTCGACATGGTGCGCAGCAGCAGCTGATGTCAGCTGTGGCACGCACCGTGCCACAGAGGTCAGCATGAACGACGAACATACGCCCGCCGACCTCGAGCCCATCGAGTTCGAGTCGCCTGGGCGTTTCACCCTGCACAACCCGGATAGCCAGCTGCCAATGCCGGCGACCTGGGAGCCCGCCCCTTTCGTTCTCGGTAGCGAACAGGTGCTACAGCGCTTCAGCTCGCCCGAGCAGGCGCGCAGCCACACCCTGGCGCTTATGCAACAGGCCAGCCGCACACTGTGCCTGTACAGCCCCGATCTTGAACCCTGGCTTTATAACCACAGCAGCATGGCCCAGGCATGCACGCAGTTCGTGCTCAGTCATCGCAACAGCGGGCTGCGCATTCTGGTGCGTGACAGCAGCCGCGCCGTTCGCGATGGGCATCGGCTGATCGGCTTGTCGCGCAAGCTGTCCAGCCATATACAGATTCGCCGCTGTCACCCGGATTATGCCGCTCCCGATGGCGCCTTTCTGCTGGCTGACGATCAGGGTCTGCTGATGCGCCCCGAGCCGGATCAAGTCGGCGGCTATGCGAACTATCGGGACGCCCCACGCGTGCGGCAGTTACAGCGACTGTTCGACCAGACTTGGGATACCAGCATCACCGACCCTGACTTGCGGAGTTTCCTGCTATGAAACGGCATTATCTCGGCGCCGCCCTGCTCGCGCTCAGTCTCTCGGCGTTGGCCGCCACCGAAGTCATCCCACTGAACTACCGCACCGCTGGCGATCTGCTGCCCGTGGTGCAGTCGGCACTGGGCCACGAAGGGCGCGTCAGCGCCTATGGCAACCAACTGATCGTCAATGCCTCGCCAGGCAAGATAGACGAGGTGCGCGCCCTGCTCGCCCAGCTCGACACCCAACCGCGGCGCCTGCTTATCAGTGTCGATACCAGCGAGTCGACCTATCGTGATGACCGCGGCTATGCCGTGGACGGCAGCATCAGTGCCGGCAATGGCCGGGTGGACATCGGCAGTGGCGAGGTGGACGGTCGCGACCAGGCACGTGTCATCCGCCGCAGCACCGACAGCCGTGGCGGCGGTACCCAGCAGGTGCAGACCAGCGAAGGCTATCCGGCGCTGATCCAGGTCGGCCAGAGCGTGCCACTGACCACCTCCAGCCGTGATCCCTATGGCCAGGTGTACAACAATACCGAGTACCGCAACGTTACCCAGGGTTTCTACGTTACCGCCAGCCTGGCCGGCGACGTGGTGCACCTGGACATCAGCAGCAACCGTGACCGCGTCAGCCAGCAGCAACCTGGCGTGATCGACATCCAGCAGGCCGATACCCGGGTCAGCGGTCGGGTTGGCGAGTGGATCAACATCGGTGGCAGCAGCGAGCAAAGTCAGGCCGATCGCAGTGGCTTGATGCGCCGCTACTCCACCGAAGGTCGCAACGACATGAGCATGCGCGTGAAAGTCGAGGTGATCGACTGAAAGCCCCGTAAAACGTGACTGTACGGTCGCTCTAAGACTTATGTAGTAGATCCAAAAAAACACTACAAAAACGATTGACGAACATTTTCGTCAGTCGCATGATGGCCTCGCTCCCGCTAATCAGGGGCTCTGGAAACCGAGCCTCCGGGTCAATCTCCGCTTACCGCAGGGATCGATTCGTGTTGTTACGCCCACAAGGCAGCTCGACGAGATGGCGACTGGAACGAGGTTGTCCTGAGGGACGGGGAAGCGCTTTACGTATCGAACTGCAAGGTGCCAAGGGCGTCCACGGGCCTGTACGCACCACCGCTCGCCTACCCGGCAGCAGGCAACCGATACGCTTCGTCCACCCGGCCACGGCCCTCCTCCTTCCGGTTTATCTCAGCGTCTGCGGTGAGCTCGCGCCGAGCCCTGCGCCTGTGCTGTGCGCAGCGCCCGGTGTTCGCCCCAACACATACTTGAAGGATTGACCATGTCAGCTTACGAAAACGACATCAAAGCCGTTACCGCCCTGAAAGAAGCCGCTGGCAACAGCTGGAGCGCGATCAACCCGGAATCCGTCGCTCGTATGCGCGCCCAGAACCGCTTCAAGACCGGTCTGGATATCGCCAAGTACACGGCAGCCATCATGCGCAAGGACATGGCCGAGTACGATGCCGACTCGTCCGTCTATACCCAGTCGCTGGGCTGCTGGCATGGTTTCATCGGTCAGCAGAAGCTGATTTCCATCAAGAAGCACCTGAAAACCACCAACAAGCGCTACCTGTACCTGTCCGGCTGGATGATCGCCGCACTGCGCTCGGATTTCGGCCCGCTGCCGGATCAATCCATGCACGAAAAGACCGCGGTAGCCGCGCTGATCGAAGAGCTGTACACCTTCCTGCGTCAGGCCGACGCCCGTGAGCTGGACCTGCTGTTCAGCGCCCTCGACGCGGCCCGCGAGTCGGGCGATCGCACCAAGCAGAGCGAGATCCAGGCGCAGATCGATAATTTCGAAACCCACGTGGTGCCGATCATCGCCGATATCGACGCTGGTTTCGGCAACCCCGAGGCCACCTACCTGCTCGCCAAGAAGATGATCGAGGCCGGCGCCTGCTGCATTCAGATCGAGAACCAGGTATCTGACGAGAAGCAATGTGGCCATCAGGACGGCAAGGTCACCGTGCCCCACGCCGATTTCCTCGCCAAGATCAACGCGGTGCGCTACGCCTTCCTCGAGCTGGGCGTGGACGATGGCGTGATCGTCGCCCGTACCGACTCCCTGGGCGCCGGCCTGACCAAGCAGATCGCCGTGACCAACGAGCCGGGCGACCTTGGTGACCAGTACAATTCGTTCCTCGACTGCGACGAGATCAGCCCGAGCGAACTGAAGAACGGCGACGTAGTGATCAACCGCGAAGGCAAGCTGCTGCGCCCCAAACGCCTGCCGTCCAACCTGTTCCAGTTCCGCAAAGGCACCGGCGAAGACCGCTGCGTGCTGGACAGCATCACCAGCCTGCAGAACGGCGCCGACATGATCTGGATCGAGACCGAGAAGCCCCACGTGGGGCAGATCAAGGCCATGGTCGATCGCGTTCGTGAAGTGATTCCCAACGCCAAGCTGGTCTACAACAACAGCCCGTCGTTCAACTGGACCCTGAGCTTCCGCCAGCAGGTATTCGACGCATTCGTCGCCGAAGGCAAGGACGTATCGGCTTACGACCGTGCCAAACTGATGAGCGCCGAATACGACGAAACCGAACTGGCGCAGATCGCCGACGAGAAGATCCGTACCTTCCAACGCGATGGTTCGGCCAATGCCGGCATCTTCCATCACCTGATCACCCTGCCGACCTACCACACCGCGGCTCTTTCCACCGACAATCTGGCCAAGGGCTACTTCGCCGACCAGGGCATGCTCGCCTACGTCAAGGGCGTGCAGCGTCAGGAGATTCGTCAAGGCATCGCCTGCGTCAAGCACCAGAACATGGCGGGCTCGGACATCGGCGACAATCACAAGGAATATTTCGCCGGCGAGGCGGCACTCAAGGCCGGAGGCAAGGACAACACCATGAATCAGTTTCACTGACCACTGAGCGCCACCTGAGGGCGCCTGTTTCTAGCCTTGAGCCCTGGCAACAATGCCAGGGCTTTTTTTATCCAGCGATGTTTGCCGGCTATCAAGCGATGTTTAGAAGAAACGCTACTGCGGCATAAAGATAATTGATTCGCAAATGGAATTCATTCTTATTGAAGCGTTTTTTTATTCTCGCTACATGCAAACTTCCAGCGCGCTCGCGAAGTTGCCCATAGTTTCCGTAGCTCGTTGATTTGCGGCGCTTTCTGAAAGTTGCACCATTGCAGCTATGCGACCTTTTATTATTTTTTTGTGCTGAAAAATTTACTTACACCCGATACAGGCATAACATTGTGCGAATTGATTCAAGGCGCTTGGTGCCTTGCCATAATTTTAAATCGTGCGTTAAGCCGTTCCTTGCCTGAGGAGCCCCGGCATGCTGGAAGCAAGCAGTTCCCTGTCCCATAACTGGGCGTTGGCCGTTTTTCTGCTGGGTGTTGTAGGCCTTTGTGCCTTCATGATGGGCCTATCGAGCCTACTGGGCAGCAAGGCCTGGGGGCGCAGCAAGAACGAGCCCTTCGAATCGGGCATGCTTCCCACCGGCAGCGCACGCCTGCGCCTGTCCGCCAAATTCTATCTGGTCGCGATGCTCTTCGTGATCTTCGACGTCGAAGCCCTCTTTCTCTTCGCTTGGGCCGTCTCCGTTCGCGAAAGCGGCTGGGCCGGTTTTATCGAAGCAGCCGTTTTCATAAACATTCTGTTGGCAGGTCTTGTCTACCTTTGGCGTATCGGTGCGCTGGATTGGGCACCCGAGAGTCGTAAGGCTCGGCAGGCGAAGCTCAAACAATGAGGCTTTGGCGATGCAATACAAGCTCACTCGGATCGATCCGGATGCTCCCAACGAGCAATACCCGATCGGCAGGCAGGAGGTCGTTACCGACCAACAGCTAGAAGATGAAGTGCACAAGAACATCTATATGGGGAAACTCTCGGATGTTCTCAGTGGTGCGGTGAACTGGGGGCGCAAGAACTCCCTGTGGCCGTACAACTTCGGGCTGTCGTGCTGCTACGTGGAAATGACCACCGCCTTCACCGCGCCGCACGACGTTGCGCGCTTCGGTGCCGAGGTGATCCGCGCATCCCCACGCCAGGCGGACTTCATGGTCATCGCCGGCACCTGCTTCATCAAGATGGCGCCGGTCATCCAGCGTCTCTATGAGCAGATGCTCGAACCCAAGTGGGTCATTTCCATGGGTTCGTGCGCCAACTCCGGCGGCATGTACGACATCTACTCGGTCGTTCAGGGTGTCGACAAGTTCCTTCCCGTGGACGTCTACATTCCCGGTTGCCCGCCCCGTCCCGAAGCATTTCTGCAAGGCCTGATGCTGCTGCAGGAGTCCATCGGTCAGGAGCGCCGCCCGCTGTCCTGGGTCGTTGGTGATCAAGGCGTTTATCGCGCCGAGATGCCGTCCCAGAAAGAACAGCGCCGCGAACAGCGAATAGCGGTTACCAACCTGCGTTCCCCTGACGAAGTCTGAGCCCAGCTGCTTGTATAAAGCTGGACTCACTCTCACCGTTGACCGATAGCGATCGAGACCATGACTGCAGACACCACCGTGTCCATTGCGCCCTACAAGGCGGACGACCAAGACGTCGTCGTTGAGCTTCAATCCCGTTTTGGCGCCGACAGCTTCACGCTGCAGGCCACCCGCACCGGCATGCCGGTGATCTGGGTCGGCCGCGACAAGCTCGTCGAGGTCTTGCGCTTCCTGCGCCAGGCCACCCGCCCCTACGTCATGCTGTATGACCTGCACGGCGTCGACGAGCGCCTGCGCACCCAGCGTCGCGGCCTGCCGGATGCCGACTTCACGGTGTTCTATCACCTCATGTCGCTGGAGCGTAACAGCGACGTGATGATCAAGGTGGCGCTGCGCGAGGGGGATCTCAACCTGCCCTCGGTGACCGGCATCTGGCCTAACGCCAACTGGTACGAGCGTGAAGTCTGGGATCTCTATGGCATCCACTTCACCGGGCATCCGCACCTGACCCGGATCATGATGCCGCCGACCTGGGAAGGTCACCCGCTGCGCAAGGATTACCCGGCGCGTGCCACCGAATTCGACCCGTTCAGCCTGACCCTGGCCAAGCAACAGCTCGAGGAAGAGGCCGCGCGCTTCAATCCGGAAGACTGGGGCATGAAGCGCCACAGCGAGAACGAGGACTACATGTTCCTCAACCTCGGCCCCAACCACCCGTCGGCCCACGGTGCGTTCCGCATCATCCTGCAGCTCGACGGTGAAGAAATCGTCGATTGCGTGCCGGAAGTCGGCTACCACCACCGTGGCGCCGAGAAGATGGCCGAGCGCCAGAGCTGGCACAGCTTCATTCCTTACACCGACCGTATCGACTACCTCGGCGGGGTGATGAACAACCTGCCGTACGTGCTTTCGGTCGAGAAGCTCGCCGGCATCAAGGTGCCACAGAAGGTCGACACCATCCGCATCATGATGGCCGAGTTCTTCCGCATCACCAGCCACCTGCTGTTCCTGGGTACCTATATCCAGGACGTCGGCGCCATGACTCCGGTGTTCTTCACCTTCACCGACCGCCAGCGGGCCTACAAGGTGATCGAAGCCATCACCGGCTTTCGGCTGCACCCGGCCTGGTATCGCATCGGCGGGGTCGCCCACGACCTGCCACGCGGCTGGGACAAGCTGGTCAAGGAGTTCGTCGACTGGCTGCCCAAGCGCCTCGACGAGTACGAAAAGGCCGCGCTGAAGAACAGCATCCTCAAGGGGCGGACCATCGGTGTTGCCCAGTACAACACCAAGGAAGCGCTGGAATGGGGCACCACTGGTGCCGGCCTGCGCGCCACCGGCTGCGACTTCGACCTGCGCAAGGCACGCCCCTACTCCGGTTACGAGAACTTCGAATTCGAAGTGCCGCTGGCGGTCAATGGCGACGCCTACGACCGCTGCATGGTACGCGTCGAGGAAATGCGCCAGAGCATCAGGATTATCGACCAGTGCCTGCGCAACATGCCGGAAGGTCCGTACAAGGCCGATCACCCGCTGACCACGCCGCCGCCGAAAGAGCGCACGCTGCAGCACATCGAGACCCTGATCACCCACTTCCTGCAGGTTTCCTGGGGCCCGGTGATGCCGGCCAACGAAAGCTTCCAGATGATCGAGGCGACCAAGGGCATCAACAGCTATTACCTGACCAGCGATGGCAGCACCATGAGCTACCGCACCCGAATCCGTACCCCGAGCTTCCCGCACCTGCAGCAGATCCCTTCGGTGATTCGCGGCAGCATGGTCGCTGACCTGATCGCCTATCTGGGCAGTATCGACTTCGTTATGGCTGACGTGGATCGCTGAGGAGAACACCATGAGCATGATTCAGACTGACCGTTTCGCCCTCAGCGAAGCCGAGCGTGCAGCCATCGAGCACGAGATGCATCACTACGAAGACCCACGCGCGGCCAGTATCGAAGCGCTGAAGATCGTGCAGAAGGAGCGCGGCTGGGTGCCGGACGGCGCCGCCGATGCCATCGGTGCGATTCTCGGTATCCCGGCCAGCGATGTTGAAGGGGTTGCCACCTTCTACAGCCAGATCTTCCGCCAGCCGGTCGGGCGCCACATCATCCGTGTATGCGACAGCATGACCTGCTTTATCGGTGGCCATGAAAATGTGCTCGGCAGCATCAAATCCGAACTGGGCATCGTGCCTGGGCAGACCACCGCCGACGGCCGCTTCACCCTGCTGCCGGTATGTTGCCTGGGCAACTGCGACAAGGCGCCGGCGCTGATGATCGACGACGAGACCTTTGGCGACGTGCAGCCCGAAGGCGTGGCGCAACTGCTGGAGAGCTTCCAATGACCAGTCGCAGCTCGAACCTGCTGACCTCCTTCGGTCCAGCCAACCGCATCGCTCGCAACGAAGAGACTCACCCGCTGACCTGGCGCCTGCGCGACGACGCTCAGCCGGTATGGCTGGACGAGTACCAGCAGAAGAACGGTTATGCCGCTGCCCGCAAGGCGCTGGCCGAAATGGCTCAGGCCGACATCGTGCAGACCGTCAAGGATTCCGGCCTCAAGGGCCGCGGCGGTGCGGGCTTCCCCACCGGGGTGAAGTGGGGCCTGATGCCCAACGACGAATCCCTGAACATCCGTTACCTGCTGTGCAACGCGGACGAGATGGAGCCCAATACCTGGAAGGACCGCATGCTGATGGAACAGCTGCCGCACCTCTTGGTGGAAGGCATGCTGATCAGCGCCCGGGCCCTCAAGGCCTACCGCGGCTACATCTTCCTGCGTGGCGAATACGTCGACGCGGCCGCCAACCTCAACCGCGCCATCGACGAAGCCAAGGCTGCCGGCCTGCTCGGCAAGAACATCCTGGGTAGCGGTTTCGATTTCGAATTGTTCGTGCACACCGGCGCGGGCCGCTACATCTGCGGCGAAGAAACCGCGCTGATCAACTCCCTGGAAGGCCGGCGCGCCAACCCGCGTGCCAAGCCGCCGTTCCCGGCCGCGGTGGGCGTGTGGGGCAAGCCGACCTGCGTCAACAACGTCGAGACCCTGTGCAACGTGCCGGCCATCGTCGCCAACGGCGTGGACTGGTACAAATCTCTGGCCCGCGAAGGCAGCGAAGACCATGGCACCAAGCTGATGGGCTTCTCCGGCAAGGTGAAGAATCCAGGTATCTGGGAGCTGCCCTTCGGTATCAGCGCTCGCGAGCTGTTCGAGGACTACGCCGGCGGCATGCGCGACGGTTTCACCCTCAAGGCCTGGCAGCCTGGCGGCGCCGGTACCGGCTTCCTGCTGCCCGAGCACCTCGAGGCGTCCATGTACGCTGCCGGCATCGCCAAGGTCGGCACCCGTATGGGTACCGGCCTGGCGCTGGCGGTCGACAACACCGTGAACATGGTGTCGCTGCTGCGCAACATGGAGGAGTTCTTCGCCCGCGAATCCTGCGGCTGGTGCACGCCGTGCCGTGACGGCCTGCCGTGGAGCGTGAAGATTCTCCGCGCCCTGGAGCGCAAGCAAGGCACCCGCGAGGACATCGACACCCTGCTCGGTCTGGTCAACTTCCTTGGCCCCGGCAAGACCTTCTGCGCCCATGCACCAGGTGCCGTGGAACCGCTGGGCAGCGCAATCAAGTATTTCCGTGAGGAGTTCGACGCCGGGGTGATCGCCGACGCGATCCAGCCGCCGGTGGCGGCACACGCGGTATAGACCTGTTGGCCGGACATGTGGGCGCACTGCGCCGTCCGGCCCGGGTCACGATAAAGCATTCCCTTAGCCCGTCCACCCCACGGTGGGCAAACGAAGACTGAAGAAAATGGCCACTATCCACGTAGACGGCAAAGATCTCGAAGTCGATGGTGCGGACAACCTGCTGCAGGCCTGTCTGTCCCTTGGTCTCGACATCCCCTACTTCTGCTGGCACCCGGCGCTCGGCAGCGTCGGTGCCTGCCGCCAGTGTGCGGTGAAGCAGTACACCGACGAAAACGACAAGCGCGGTCGCCTGGTCATGTCCTGCATGACCCCGGCCACCGACAACAGCTGGATTTCCATCGACGACGAAGAGGCCGTGGCCTTTCGCAAGAGCGTCGTCGAATGGCTGATGACCAACCACCCGCACGACTGCCCGGTGTGCGAGGAAGGCGGCCATTGCCACCTGCAGGACATGACGGTGATGACCGGCCACAACGCCCGCCGTTATCGCTTCAGCAAGCGCACCCACCAGAACCAGGAACTCGGGCCGTTCATCGCCCACGAGATGAACCGCTGCATCGCCTGTTACCGCTGCGTGCGCTACTACAAGGATTACGCGGGCGGCACCGACCTGGGCGTCTACGGTGCTCACGACAACGTGTACTTCGGTCGCGTCGAAGACGGCACCCTGGAGAGCGAGTTCTCCGGCAACCTGGTGGAGGTCTGCCCGACCGGTGTGTTCACCGACAAGACCCACTCCGAGCGCTACAACCGCAAGTGGGACATGCAGTTCGCCCCGAGCATCTGCCATGGCTGCTCCAGCGGCTGTAACACCAGCCCCGGCGAGCGCTACGGCGAAATACGCCGTATCGAGAACCGCTTCAACGGCTCGGTGAACCAGTACTTCCTGTGCGACCGTGGTCGCTTCGGCTACGGCTACGTCAACCGTGAGGACCGTCCGCGTCAGCCGATGATGGTGCTCAGCAAGATGAAGATGAGCCTGGATGCCGCCCTGGACCAGGCCGCGGCCCTGCTCAAGGGCCGCAAGGTAATCGGTATCGGTTCGCCACGGGCCAGCCTGGAAGGCAACTTCGCCCTGCGTGAACTGGTCGGTGAAGGCAACTTCTTCTCCGGTATCGCCACCGCCGAGCAGGCCAACATTCGTCTGATCCGCGACGTGCTGCAGAACGGCCCGCTGCCGGTGCCGACCCTGCGTGATATCGAAAGCCACGACGCGGTGTTCGTGCTCGGTGAAGACCTGACCCAGACCGCCGCGCGCGTCGCCCTGGCCCTGCGCCAGTCGGTCAAGGGCAAGGCCACCGAAATCGCCGCCGGTGCGAAGATCCAGGACTGGCACATGGCTGCGGTGCAGAACGTTGCCCAGCACGCGCTCAACCCGCTGTTCATCGCCAGTGTCGCGGCGACCCGCCTGGACGACATCGCCGAACAGTGCGTGCACGCTGCGCCCGATGACCTGGCGCGCATCGGTTTCGCCGTGGCCCACGCCATCGACCCGAGCGCACCGGCCGTCGAAGGCCTGGAAGCCGAGGCCGGTGAGCTGGTGCAGCGTATCGCCGAGGCGCTGGTGGCCGCCAAGCGTCCGCTGATCGTGTCCGGTGCCTCGCTGGGTAATCGCGCGGTGATCGAGGCTGCTGCCAACATCGCCGGCGCCCTGAAGAACCGCGAGAAGAACGGTTCCATCAGCCTGGTGGTGCCGGAAGCCAACAGCATGGGCGTGGCCCTGCTGATGGGCGACAAATTCGCCGGCAACAGCCTGGACGACGCCCTCGAAGCGCTCACCTCCGGCCAGGCCGATGCCCTGGTGGTGCTGGAAAACGATCTCTACCACCGCGCGGACGCTGCTCGCGTGGATGCTGCCTTGGCTGCCGCCAAGGTGGTGATCGTCGCCGACCACCAGAGCACCGCCACCACTGCCAAGGCGCATCTGCTGCTGCCGGCTGCCAGTTTCGCCGAAGGCGACGGCACCCTGGTCAGCCAGGAAGGCCGTGCCCAGCGTTTCTTCCAGGTCTACGACCCGTCCTACTACGACGCCAACATCCTGGTGCGTGAAGGCTGGCGCTGGCTGCACGCGCTGCACAGCACGCTGCAGGGCCGCAACGTGGACTGGACCCAGCTCGACCAGGTCACCGCTGCCTGCGCCGACAGTAATGCCCAGTTGGCCGGCATCCGTGACGCGGCGCCGGGCGCCTCGTTCCGCATCAAGGGGTTGAAACTGGCCCGCGAGCCGCACCGCTACAGCGGGCGCACTGCCATGCGCGCCAATATCAGCGTGCACGAGCCGCGTCAGCCCCAGGACAAGGACAGCGCCTTCGCCTTCTCCATGGAAGGCTATTCGGGCAGCAAGGAAGATCGTCAGCAGATTCCGTTCGCCTGGTCGCCGGGCTGGAACTCGCCCCAGGCCTGGAACAAGTTCCAGGACGAAGTCGGTGGCCACCTGCGCGCCGGCGATCCTGGTGTGCGCCTGATCGAAGCCAAGGGCGCGAGCCTGGGCTGGTTTAGCGCACCAACGGCGTTCAACCCGGTCCAGGGCACCTGGCAGGCGGTCCCGCTGCACCATCTGTTCGGTAGCGAGGAAATGTCCTCGCGCGCCGCGCCGATCGCCGAACGCACGCCTGAGGCCTACGTCGCGCTGGCCAAGGATGAAGCCGGCCGCCTCGGTGTCAACGAGGGCGGCCTGCTGCAACTGAGTGTCAATGGCCAGAACCTGCGCCTGCCGCTGCGCGTCAGCGAAAAGCTGGCTATCGGCCTGGTTGGCTTGCCAGTGGGTCTGACCGGAATTCCGGCAGGCATCGCCGGTGCCTTGGTGACCAGCATTGGGGAGGCCGCACAATGAGCTGGCTGACTCCCGGGTTGCTCGACATCATTCAGGAAGTGCTCAAGGCCATCGTCATCCTCCTGGCAGTGGTGGTTACCGGCGCGTTGCTGAGCTTCGTCGAGCGCCGCCTGCTCGGTTGGTGGCAGGACCGTTACGGCCCCAACCGGGTTGGCCCCTTCGGCATGTTCCAGATTGCTGCCGACATGCTGAAGATGTTCTTCAAGGAAGACTGGACGCCGCCGTTCGCCGACAAGATGATCTTCACCCTGGCGCCGATCGTTGGCATGGGCGCCATGCTGGTGGCCTTCGCGATCATCCCGATCACCCCCAACTGGGGCGTGGCGGACCTGAACATCGGCATCCTGTTCTTCTTCGCCATGGCGGGCTTGTCGGTCTATGCCGTGCTGTTCGCCGGCTGGTCGAGCAATAACAAGTTCGCCCTGCTCGGCAGCCTGCGCGCATCGGCCCAGACCGTTTCCTACGAGGTGTTCCTGGCCCTGGCGCTGATGGGTATCGTCGCCCAGGTCGGCTCGTTCAACATGCGCGATATCGTCGATTACCAGGCCGAGCACCTGTGGTTCATCATTCCGCAGTTCTTCGGTTTCTGTACCTTCTTCATCGCTGGCGTGGCCGTGACTCACCGCCACCCCTTCGACCAGCCGGAAGCGGAGCAGGAACTGGCCGACGGCTACCACATCGAGTATGCCGGCATGAAATGGGGCATGTTCTTCGTCGGTGAATACATCGGCATCGTGACCATTTCCGCGTTGCTGGTAACCCTGTTCTTCGGTGGCTGGCACGGTCCGTTCGGCATCCTGCCGCAGATCCCGTTCTTCTGGTTCGCGATCAAGACCTGCTTCTTCATCATGATCTTCATCCTGCTACGCGCTTCGATTCCGCGCCCACGGTATGACCAGGTCATGGCCTTCAGCTGGAAGTTCTGTCTGCCGCTGACCCTGATCAACCTGCTGGTGACCGGCGCCGTCGTGCTGGCCACGGCCCAGTAAGGAGAGACGATAATGTTCAAATATATCTGGGACGTACTCGTCGGTACCGCGACCCAATTGCGCAGCCTGGTCATGGTCTTCGGCCATGGCTTTCGCAAGCGCGACACCCTGCAATACCCCGAAGAACAGGTCTACCTGCCGCCGCGCTACCGTGGCCGCATCGTCCTGACCCGCGATCCCGACGGCGAAGAACGTTGCGTAGCCTGCAACCTGTGCGCCGTGGCCTGCCCGGTCGGCTGCATTTCGCTGCAGAAGGCGGAAACCGAAGACGGCCGCTGGTACCCGGACTTCTTCCGCATCAACTTCTCGCGCTGCATCTTCTGCGGCCTGTGCGAGGAAGCCTGCCCGACCACTGCGATCCAGCTCACCCCGGATTTCGAAATGGGCGAGTTCAAACGTCAGGATCTGGTGTACGAGAAGGAAGACCTGCTGATCTCCGGCCCCGGCAAGAACCCGGACTACAACTTCTACCGCGTGGCCGGCATGGCCATTGCCGGCAAGCCGAAAGGCGCCGCGCAGGACGAAGCCGAGCCGATCAACGTCAAGGGGTTGTTGCCATAATGGAATTCGCCTTCTATTTCTCCGCAGGGGTCGCGGTTGCCTCGACCCTGGGCGTGATCACCGGCAAGAACCCGGTACACGCCCTGCTCTACCTGATCATCTCGCTGCTGGCCGTGTCCATGGTGTTCTTCAGCCTTGGCGCGCCGTTCGCCGGGGCACTGGAAATCATCGTCTACGCTGGCGCGATCATGGTGCTGTTCGTGTTCGTGGTGATGATGCTCAACCTCGGCCCGGCCTCGGTACAGCAGGAACGCACCTGGCTGACCCCGGGTATCTGGATCGGCCCTGCGCTGCTCTCCGCGCTGCTGCTGGGCCAGCTGCTGTACGTGCTGTTCGCCGTACCGAGCGGCGCCACCATCGGCCATACCACCGTCGATGCCAAGGCCGTCGGCATACACCTGTTCGGCCCCTATCTGCTGGCCGTAGAGCTGGCCTCCATGCTGCTGCTCGCCGCACTGGTCGCCGCCTATCACCTGGGCCGCAACGACATCAAGGATGCTACGCCATGAACGGTATTCCAATGGAGCACGGCCTGGCGCTGGCCGGCGTGCTGTTCAGCCTCGGCCTGGTCGGCCTGATGGTGCGCCGCAACATCCTGTTCGTGCTGATGAGCCTGGAAGTGATGATGAACGCCGCCGCCCTTGCCTTCGTGGTCGCCGGTGCGCGCTGGGGCCAGGCTGACGGGCAGATCATGTTCATTCTGGTGATCGCCCTGGCGGCCGCCGAAGCGAGCATCGGCCTGGCGATCCTGCTGCAGCTGTATCGCCGCTTCCACACCCTCGATATCGACGCAGCCAGCGAGATGCGCGGATGAACCTCTTATTCCTGACCCTACTGTTCCCACTGATCGGCTGGTTCATCCTGGCCTTTTCCCGCGGTCGTCTGAGCGAAGGCGCTGCCGCCGTCGTCGGTGTCGGCTCGGTCGGTCTGTCGGCCCTGACCACCGCCTGGATCATGTGGCAGTTCAACGTCGCGCCACCGGCAGACGGCGTTTACACCCAGACCCTGTGGCAGTGGATGAACGTCGACGGCCTGGCGCCAAGCTTCACCCTGTACCTGGATGGCCTGTCGCTGACCATGCTCGGTGTGGTCACCGGCGTGGGCTTCCTGATCCACATGTTCGCCAGCTGGTACATGCGTGGTGAGGAGGGTTACTCGCGTTTCCTGTCCTACACCAACCTGTTCATCTTCAGCATGCTACTGCTGGTGCTGGGCGACAACCTGATGACCCTGTTCTTCGGCTGGGAAGGCGTAGGCCTGTGCTCGTACCTGCTGATCGGCTTCTACTACAAGCACGTGCCCAATGGTAACGCGGCGCTGAAAGCCTTCATCGTCACCCGCATCGGTGACGTGTTCCTGATGATCGGCCTGTTCCTGCTGTTCCTCAACCTCGGCACCCTGAACATTCAGGAGCTGATGGTGCTTGCCCCGCAGAAGTATGCAGCCGGTGACACCTGGCTGTGGCTGGCGACTCTGATGCTGCTTGGCGGCGCGGTCGGTAAATCCGCCCAGCTGCCGCTGCAGACCTGGCTGGCCGACGCCATGGCCGGCCCGACCCCGGTCTCGGCGCTGATCCACGCCGCCACCATGGTCACCGCGGGCGTCTACCTGATCGCCCGTACCAACGGCCTGTTCCTGCTGACCCCGGAAATTCTCGAGCTGGTCGGCATCGTTGGCGGCGTGACCCTGGTGCTGGCTGGCTTTGCAGCCCTGGTACAGACCGACATCAAGCGTATCCTCGCCTATTCGACCATGAGCCAGATCGGCTACATGTTCCTGGCTCTGGGCGTTGGCGCCTGGGACGCGGCGATCTTCCACCTGATGACCCATGCCTTCTTCAAGGCGCTGCTATTCCTCGCCTCCGGCTCGGTGATCCATGCCTGCCACCATGAGCAGAACATCTTCAAGATGGGCGGCCTGTGGAAGAAGCTGCCGCTGGCCTACGCCAGCTTTATCGTCGGTGGCTCGGCCCTGGCGGCACTGCCGTTGATCACCGTGGGCTTCTACTCCAAGGACGAGATCCTCTGGGAAGCCTTTGCCAGCGGCAACGCCGGCCTGCTCTACGCAGGTCTGCTGGGCGCCTTCATGACCTCGATCTACACCTTCCGGCTGATCTTCATCGCCTTCCATGGCGAGCAGAAGATCGAGGCCCATGCCGGCCACGGCATCGCCCACAACCTGCCGCTGCTGGTGCTGATCGTGCTGTCGACCTTTATCGGCGCCTGGATCACCCCGCCGCTTGCTGGCGTGCTGCCAGAGAGCGCCGGGCATGCCGGTGGCGAGGCCAAGCACAGCCTGGAAATCGTCTCGGGCTGCATCGCCCTGGCGGGCATCCTGCTGGCGGCCCTGCTGTTCCTCGGCAAGCGCAGCTTCGTCAATGCCGTGGCCAGCAGCGCGCCGGGTCGTTTCCTGTCGGCCTGGTGGTTCGCCGCCTGGGGCTTCGACTGGTTCTACGACAAGATTTTCGTGCAGCCGTACCTGTTCCTGTGCCGCGTACTGGCCCGTGACCCCATCGACGGTGCCATCGGCATCGTGCCGCGCCTGGTGCGTGGCGGTCATGGCGTGCTGAGCCGCAGCGAGACCGGGCATCTGCGCTGGTACGCCATTTCCATCGCCGGGGGCGCCGTATTGGTGCTTGCCGCCGTGATGATGGCCTGACCGATGATCCCGAATACTTTTTCTAAGGAACCCCGTCAGTCATGATTCTGCCTTGGCTAATCCTGATCCCCTTTATCGGCGGCCTGCTGTGCTGGCAGGCGGAGCGCTTCGGCGGAACTCTGCCACGCTGGATCGCGCTGCTGACCATGTCCCTGCTGTTCGGCCTAGGCCTGTGGCTGTGGGGTACCGGCGACTTCAGCCTGGCTCCTGCGCCAGGTGCCGAGCCACGCTGGGCTCACGAATTCCAGGTGCGCTGGATCGAGCGTTTCGGCATCAGCATCCATCTGGCGATGGACGGCCTGTCGGTATTGATGGTTACCCTCACCGGCCTGCTCGGCGTGCTCTCGGTACTTTGCTCGTGGAAAGAGATCCAGAACCGGGTCGGCTTCTTCCACCTCAACCTGATGTGGATCCTCGGCGGCGTGGTTGGCGTGTTCCTGGCCATCGATCTGTTCCTGTTCTTCTTCTTCTGGGAAATGATGCTGGTGCCGATGTATTTCCTCATCGCGCTCTGGGGTCATAGCGGCAGCCCTGGCAAGAGCCGCATCAACGCGGCCACCAAGTTCTTCATCTTCACCCAGGCCAGCGGCCTGGTGATGCTGGTGGCGATCCTCGGCCTGGTGTTCGTGCACTTCAACCAGACCGGCGTGTTCACCTTCAACTACGCGGATCTGCTCAAGACCGAGCTGTCCGAGGGCACCGAGTACCTGCTGATGCTGGGCTTCTTCATCGCCTTCGCGGTGAAATTCCCGGTGGTGCCCTTCCACTCCTGGCTGCCCGACGCCCACGCCCAGGCGCCGACCGCGGGCTCCGTGGACCTGGCCGGTATCCTGCTGAAGACCGCCGCCTACGGCTTGCTGCGTTTCGCCCTGCCGCTGTTCCCCAATGCCTCGGCCGAGTTCGCGCCGATCGCCATGTACCTGGGCGTCTTCGCGATCATCTACGGCGCGCTGCTGTCCTTCGCGCAGACCGACATCAAGCGCCTGGTGGCCTACTCCAGCGTGTCGCACATGGGCTTCGTGCTGATCGCCATCTACTCCGGTAGCCAGATCGCCCTGCAGGGTGCGGTGGTACAGATGATGGCCCACGGCTTGTCGGCTGCCGCACTGTTCATCCTCTGCGGCCAGCTCTACGAGCGCCTGCACACCCGTGACATGCGTGAAATGGGCGGCATCTGGGCACGCATGCCCTGGTTGCCGGCACTCAGCCTGTTCTTCGCCGCCGCCGCACTCGGCCTACCGGGCACCGGCAACTTCGTCGGCGAGTTCCTGATCCTGATCGGCAGCTTCCCGACCGCACCCTGGGTCACGGTGATCGCCGCCACCGGCCTGGTACTGGGCTCCGTATACTCGCTGATCATGATCCACCGCGCGCATTTCGGCCCGGTGAAGAACGACAGTCCGCTGCCCGGCCTGCAATTTCGTGAACTGAGCATGGTGCTGTGCCTGGCCGTGCTGCTGATCCTGCTCGGTGTTTACCCGCAGCCGGTGCTCGATACCTCTGCCGCCAGCATGCAAGGCGTGCAGCAGTGGTTCAGTGGCGCCCTCAATCAACTCGCTACGGGCCAGTAACGCTATGGAACATCACGCTGTGGAATTCACCACCCAACACCTGATCGCTCTGCTGCCGCTGCTGGTCACCTGCGCCACCGTGGTCGTGGTGATGCTGGCCATCGCCTGGAAGCGCAGCCACTCGATGACCTTCGTGCTTTCGGTGATCGGCCTCAACGCCGCCCTGCTGTCGCTGCTGCCGACCCTCGGTGTCACCCCGCTGCAGGTCACCCCGCTGATGCAGATCGACACCTTCGCCTGCTACTACATGGCGTTGGTGCTGATCGCTACCCTGGCCTGCATGACCCTGACCCACGCCTACCTGGGCGAGGCCAAGGTCAACGATGGCCAGACCAAGGGCTACCCGCGCAACCGCGAGGAAATGTACCTGTTGCTGCTGCTGTCCGCCGCCGGCGGCCTGGTGCTGGTCAGCACCGAGCATCTGGCAGGCCTGTTCATCGGCCTGGAACTGCTGTCGGTGCCGACCTACGGGATGATCGCCTACGCCTACTTCAACAAGCGTTCGCTGGAAGCCGGTATCAAGTACATGGTGCTGTCGGCAGCCGGCAGTGCCTTCCTGCTGTTCGGTATGGCGCTGCTGTATGCCGACGCCGGCAGCCTGAGCTTCGCCCAGATCGGTGCCAGCCTGGCCGGTGTCAGCGGCAGCCAGCTGGTGCAGATCGGCATCGGCATGATGCTTATCGGCCTGGCGTTCAAACTGTCCATGGTGCCGTTCCACCTGTGGACGCCGGATGTCTACGAAGGTGCTCCTGCGCCGGTTGCCGCCTTCCTGGCCACCGCCAGCAAGGTCGCGGTATTCGCCGTGCTGCTGCGTCTGTATCAACTCTCCCCGGCCACCGCCGGCGGCTGGCTGAACGACCTGCTGACCGTCATCGCCATCGCCTCGATCCTGTTTGGCAACCTGCTGGCCCTGGTGCAGAACAACCTCAAGCGTCTGCTCGGCTATTCGTCCATCGCCCACTTCGGTTACCTGCTGGTGGCACTGATCGCCAGCAAGGGCCTGGCCGTGGAGGCCATTGGCGTGTACATGGCCACTTACGTGCTGACCAGCCTGGGCGCCTTCGGGGTGATCACCCTGATGTCCACGCCCTATAACGGTCGTGACGCCGACGCGCTGTACGAGTACCGCGGCTTGTTCTGGCGCCGCCCGTACCTGACCGCGGTGCTGACGGTGATGATGCTGTCGCTGGCCGGCATTCCGCTGACCGCAGGCTTTATCGGCAAGTTCTACGTCATCGCTGCCGGCGTGCAGGCACAACTATGGTGGCTGATCGGTGCGCTGATTCTGGGTAGCGCCATCGCGGTGTTCTACTACCTGCGGGTGATGGTCACCCTGTTCCTCAACGAACCGAACCTGCAGCGCCACGATGCACCGTTCAACTGGGGCCAGCGTGCCGGCGGCATCATGCTGATGCTGGTGGCAGCCCTGGCCTTTATCCTCGGTGTTTACCCGCAGCCGCTGCTGGACCTGGTTCAACAGGCCGGCTTGGCCACTGCCGCGCTCTGATCTGAGTCGCGTCACGAAAAACGGCTGCCTCGGGCAGCCGTTTTTGTTTGTGTGCCAGGCTTTGCCTATGCCAGATCGAGCACAGCCGGCATACCCGGGCTACGACGGCTGGGCAAACATGCTTTTCGTAGCCTGCTGCTGAGCGAAGCGATGCGCAGGATAGGGGCGAGAAACGTTGCAGGGTTCAGAACCCGGGTATCGCTTCGCTCTACCCAGCTACGCCGCGTGATAAGGAAAAACGGCTGCACTAGGCAGCCGTTTGAGTGAAGCACTATGTTACTCGGGCAGCCTGACGGTCTTCTTGCCCCCGGCGAACAGGTTCCAGCTGGCGACGAACAATGCGGCCACCAGCGGGCCAAGCACGAAGCCGTTGAGGCCGAACAGCGCCATACCGCCCAGGGTGGAAATCAGGATCAGGTAGTCGGGCATGCGGGTGTCCTTGCCGACCAGGATCGGGCGCAGAATGTTGTCCACCAGGCCGATCACCAGTACGCCGAACAAGGTCAGCACCACGCCCTGCCAGATGTCGCCGCTGAGCAGCAGGTACACCGCCACTGGCGCCCAGACGATGCCGGCACCCGCCGCTGGCAGCAGTGACAGGAAGGCCATCAGCACCCCCCACAGCAACGGGCTGGAGATACCCAGCACCCAGAAGATCAGGCCGCCCAGGGCGCCCTGCACTGCCGCCACGACGATATTGCCCTTTACCGTGGCACGCACCACGCGGGTGAACTTGATCTGCAGGCGGCGCTTGGTGTTGTCACCCAGGGGCACTGCCATGCGAATGTCGCGCACCAGTTCTTGGCCATCGCGCAGCAGGAAGAACAGCAGGTAGAGCATGATGAAAAAGCTGATCACGAACTGGAAGGTGCCCTGGCCAATGGCGAATACCTTGGTGGCCAGGTATTGGCTCCCCGCGGCGGCGCCACTGGTGATGCGCTCCTGCAGGTCGTCCATGTTGCCCATGCCGATGCGATCGATCTGCTGTTGCATAAAGGGCGGTAGCATTTCCTTGGTGCTGGTGACATAGGCACCTATGTCCAGCTCGCCGGAGTCGATGCGCTGGTAGATGCTGGTCCCCTCGGCGACTATCGCCGAGGTGATGAAGATCACCGGCAGAATGGCGACCAGCAGGCAGACGATCAGGGTCAGCAACGCCGACAGGTTGCCACGCCCGCCAATTCGCCGGGCCAGGCGTCGCTGCAGGGGCGTGAACACCACGGCCAGGGCCACTGCCCAGAACACCGCCCCGTAGAACGGCATGAGTATCCAGATGAAGGCGATCGTCACCAGGACGAGTAGGAGAATGAAGGTTTTCTTTTCGAGGGACGTCGTCTGCATAACCGGATCACAAAAGGGATATGCGCTTTAGTCTCCCGCGCTGCCGACAAAGTGCACACTGATTGACGCGAGCTTCCCTGCTCGCCCCCTCGATCAGATGCGGAACTGGCGCACCAGGTCTTCCAGACCCTGGCCAAGCTGAGCCAGGCTGCCTGCCGTTCGCGCGGCCTGGCGGGTCTCGTCGGCGACGCTGTCCACCGCACTGGCGATCTGGTGCACGCTGCGGTTGATTTCCTCGGCCACCGCGGTCTGCTCTTCCGCCGCGCTGGCGATCTGCGCGTTCATGGCATTGATGGTGCCGATCAACCCGGCGATGGCATCCAGTGAGGCCCCAGCCTTGTTGGCTTGCTCGCTGCTGAGCTCGCCGGCGTCGCTGGACTGGCGCATGGCATTCACCGCATCGCGCGTGCCGTCTTGAAGACGATCGATCATGCCTTGAATTTCCTGGGTACTCTGCTGGGTACGACTGGCCAGGGCGCGCACTTCGTCGGCCACCACCGCGAAGCCGCGACCGGCCTCCCCCGCGCGCGCGGCCTCAATGGCCGCGTTGAGCGCCAGCAGGTTGGTCTGTTCGGCGATCGAGCGAATCACGTCGAGTACGCTGACGATGGAATGAACATCCTTTTGCAGGCTGTCCAGGGAGGTGCCGCTGCCACGTATATCGCCGACTAGCGAATGGATGCTGGCGATGCTGCCATCGACCACCTGTTTGGCCGCCTGGCCTTCGCGGTCGGTCTGCTGGGCCGCCTCGGCGGCGCCCTGGGCGCCCTTGGCCACTTCATGGGCCGCGGCGGACATCTGGTTGATGGCGGTCGCTACCTGGTCGGTTTCATGGCGCTGGCGTTCCATGGCCTGCTCGGAACGATGGGCCTGGGCCGCTACCTCGCCGACCAGTTCGGTCAGTTGACCGGTCATCCCGGTGATCTGCCGCACCAGGCCATGCACCTTGTCGACAAAGCGGTTGAACGAGCCCGCCAACTCGCCCAGCTCATCACGGCTGGTGACTGGCAGGCGCCTGGTCAGGTCGCCTTCGCCGGCGGCGATATCGTCGAGGTTGGCCTTGATCTGCTGCAGTGGGCGCAGAAAGGTATTGGCCAGGATGCCGCCAATCACGCCGAAGATCACCAGCAGCACCCCGGCGATCACCACGATGCTGGTGATGATGGTGCTCATTCGCTGGTCGATGCCCTCGCGCACCCCGGCAACCTGAGCCTCGACGCCGTCCAGGTTGACCGCCGTGCCCACGGCCATGTCCCATTTGGGCAGGTAATAGCTGTAGGCGAGTTTGGGCACCTGGATCGATTCGTCGCTCGGCAGTGGCGAGGAGTAGTTGACGTAGTAGCTGTTGTCCTTGGCGACACGCACCAGCTCGCGATTGACGTATACGCCATTGACGTCGCGCCGGTCGCTGAGGTTCTTGCCGACATCCACCGGGCTGTCGCTGCGAAACAGGCGAACCACGTTGGAGTCGTGGCCGAAGAAATAGCCGTCCTTGCCATATTTGATCTTGGACAGGATGGCGATGGCCTGCTTGCGGCTTTCCAGGTCGCCATTGGGTGCGGCGTCGTACAGGCTCTGCACGGCGCCCATGGCGATGGCGCTGTAGTTCTGCAGTTCGTTGCGTTTCTCGGTGAGCAGGCGCTCGCGGGTTTCGACCACCTCCTGCTCCGCCAGGCCATACAGCACACGGGCGGCCGCGCCGCTCAAGACCAACGCGAACAGCAGAACCGGAATCAGGGCCAACAGCACGACTTTCGACTTCAAGGTCAGGCGCATTTTTATTTTCCTTGTGACCAGACAAACCCAGCATGGCTGGGCTCTAACCAGGCTATCGGCAGCGGTCAGGAAAATCTTGAACTCGGCGACGGTCGGCGACAGGTTGCGCCCCGGTGCTAAAGGACCATGGCGGCCGCCCAGCCGAATACCAGTAGCGGCAGGTTGTAGTGCAGAAAGGTGGGCACCACGGTATCCCAGATATGGTTGTGCTGACCGTCCACGTTGAGACCCGCCGTCGGGCCCAGGGTCGAGTCCGAGGCTGGCGAACCGGCGTCGCCGATGGCGCCAGCGGTGCCGACGATGCACACCGTGGCCAGGGGGCTGAAGCCCAGTTGCACGCAGAGCGGCACGAAGATCGCCGCGATGATCGGTACGGTGGAAAACGACGAACCGATCCCCATGGTCACCAGCAAACCAACCAGCAGCATGAGCAGCACGCCCAGGCCCTTGCTGTCGCCGATCCAGCCGGCGCTGGCATCCACCAGCCCTTGGATTTCACCGGTTTCACGCATCACTTCGGCAAACCCCGAGGCGGCGATCATGATGAAGCCGATCATCGCCATCATCTTCATGCCTTCGGTGAACAGGTCGTCGGTTTCCTTCCAGCGCACGATGCCCGAGGCGGAAAACACCACGAAACCCAGCAGCGCACCGATGATCATCGAGTCGAGCCACAGCTGGGCAGTAAAGGCGATAGCCACCGCCACGCCGGCGACGATCAGGCTGCGGCGGTTGTAGCTGACCTCCACCCGCTCGGTGCGCTCGACCCGGGCCAGGTCGTAACTGCGCTTGCCGCGGTAGCTGTACAGCGCCAGCAGCAAGCCGGCGACCATGCCCATGGCTGGAATCAGCATGGCATGGCTGACGTTCACGCCCGCCACCTCGACACCGCTGCGCGCCACGTTGGCGAGCAGGATTTCATTGAGAAAGATATTGCCGAAGCCTACCGGCAGGAACATGTACGGGGTGATCAAACCGAAGGTCAGCACACAGGCGATCAGCCGGCGGTCGATCTGCAGGCGAGTGATCACGTACAGCAGGGGTGGCACCAGCAGCGGAATGAAGGCGATATGAATGGGCAGGATGTTCTGCGAAGAGATCGCCACGGCGAGCAGCAGGCCGACCAGCATCCATTTCAGCGCCCCGCCGCCATTCTCGTCCTGACGCCCGACCAAGGTCAGCGCCCTGTCGGCCAGCGCATGGGCCAGGCCGGACTTGGCGATTGCCACGGCGAACGCACCGAGCAGGGCATAGGACAGCGCCACGGTGGCGCCTCCGCCCAGGCCTTTATTGAAAGCCGCCAGCGAGCCCTGCATGCCCAGGCCGCCAATCATGCCACCGGCCAGGGCACCGATGATCAGCGCCACCACGACGTGTACACGACAAAGACTGAGAATCAGCATGATGCCGACGGCGGCAATAACTGCGTTCATGAGAGGCTCCTCGAATCGCCGCTAGCGGCGCGATCGGTTGGCGGCCAAGGGCGGCAGGCCACAAAAAGCGTCGCACTCTGCCCCAAGCCGACCCGAGTGTCAAAAAGCGGCAGCGGGCATCATTGCCCAGTAGACGAGTCATCGTGGAGCCTGGTGCTAAGCAAATAGCACAAACGTACTTTGCGCTTTCACCTGGGGGCGTTAGCCTCATGGCCTTTTCAATGGAGGATCCCATGCTCGATATCGTTCTGATTGCCGGTTCAAGCCGTCCCGACAGCCAATCTGCCAAGGTTGCGCATTTCCTGCGTCAACGCTTGATCACCCTGGGCAAGACCAGTGCAGAGCTCAGCCAAGTCATCGATCTGGGTACCGGCCCGTTGCCGCTTTGGCCTGGCGAGGACAACGGCACCTGGGCCGACTACGCGCCGCGCCTGCAGCGCGCCGATGCGCTGGTGGTGATCGCGCCGGAGTGGAATGGCATGGCCGGGCCAGCGATCAAGAACTTCTTCATCTATGCCAGCAAGGCCGAACTGGCCCACAAGCCGGGGTTGCTGGTGGGCGTGTCGTCGGGTATCGGCGGTGGCAGCCCGATCGCCGAGCTGCGCAGCTCCAGCTACAAGAACTGCCGGATCAACTACCTGCCCGAGCACCTGATCGTCCGTTCAGTGACCAAGGTCCTCAACGATGAACAGCCGGCCAGCGAGGACGACAGCCGCATCCGTGCCCGTATCGATTACGCGCTGGATATCTTGGGCAAATACGCTGAAGCACTGAAACCGGTGCGTGCCGCCATCGACCTCAGCGATCCGGCGTTCACCAACGGTATGTAAGCAGGCGCGGCTCGGCGCGGCTCGCCCGCGCCAGCCTGGATAGCGCGAAAATGGATAGAAACGCCTAGCGGGTGCGTAATGGCAACTCGATCCTGACCTGCAAGCCGCCCAGCTCACTGTCATGCAGTGAAATACTGCCGTCCCAGGCATCGACGATATCGCGCACGATGCCCAGTCCCAGGCCATGCCCGGCCATCTGCTCATCCAGGCGGATACCACGGCTGAGCACCTCGTCGCGGCGTGCGCTGTCGATGCCGGGCCCATCGTCATCGACGCACAGCACGTAGGCCGTATCGGCACGCTCGACAGTCAGGCGCACCTGGCTGTCCGCCCATTTGCAGGCGTTGTCCAGCAGGTTACCGAGCAGCTCCAGCAGGTCCTCGCGATCGCGCGGCAGGCGCAGGTCGGGCGGTGAAGTCTGCCAGCTCAGCTCGATACCGCTGTCATGGATCATGCCCAGCGTGGCGAACAAGCCCGGCAACTCCTCCCGGCAATCGAAATGCGCACCAGGCAAGGCTTCTCCGGCCAGCCGGGCACGGCCCAGCTCGCGGGCGATACGCTGCTCGATCTGGTTGAGGTGTTCGAGCAGGTTGCCGCGTAGCTCCGGATGGGCGCGCAGCTCTTCCCTGGAGGCCAGGTTGACCAGCACCGCCAGGGGCGTCTTCAGGGCGTGCCCGAGATTGCCAAGGGCGTTGCGCGAGCGCTTGAGGGTTTCCTCGGTGTGGGCCAGCAGGTGGTTGATCTGCTCCACCAGCGGCTCCAGCTCCTCGGGCACCTGCTCATCCAGCTCCGAGCGCTGCCCCTGCTGCAACTGGGCGATCTGCACGCGGGTCTGCTCCAGCGGCCGCAGTGCACGGCTGACCGCCAGGCGCTGCAGCAACAGGATCAGGGCCAGGCTGCCCAGCCCCAGTCCCAGGCCGATACGCTGCACACGGCGGAAGCTGTCGAGCACCGGCGTGTAGTCGCGCGCCACGCTGATGGTCAGGTCCTGGCCGAAGCGCCGGTATTCGCCGCGATAGGTGACCAGCACCTGCTCTTGGGGGCCGTCCTGCAATTCAGGCTGCAGGCCGTCCACATCGGAGGGCTGCAGTTCGCTGTCCCACAGTGAACGCGAACGCCAGCTCTTGTCGCTGAAGTCGATCCGGAAATACAGGCCCGAATAGGGCCGCTGGTAGGCCGCGCTGAGCCGCGACTCGTCGAGCTGGATGCCGTTCGGACCGCGTACCAGGGCAACCAGCAGCGACTGTGCTTCTTCCTCGAGCCCGGCTTGCATGTAGCGACGCAGGTTACTGTCGAACAGCCACAGGCAGGTCTGCGCCAAGAGCAGGCCGATGATCAGCAATACGCTGATCAGCCCAAGGCTCAACCGCCGTTGAATGGATCTCAAGCGGCGCTACCGGTGAACCGATAGCCCTGGCCGCGGCGGGTTTCGATCACCTCGCGGCCAAGCTTGCGACGCAGGTGATTGACGTGCACCTCGATGACATTGGAGTCGCGCTCGGTCTCGCCGTCGTAGAGGTGTTCGGCCAGATGGCTCTTGGAGAGGATCTGCCCGCTGTGCAGCATGAAGTAGCGCAGCAGGCGAAACTCCGCGGCAGTCAGCTCGATCTCCTGTTCCCCACGGCTGACGCACTGCCGGCTCTCGTCGAGGTGCAACCCGGCGGCCTGCAGCTGTGGCTGGTTGGCCAGGCCACGGGCGCGACGCAGCAGCGCCTGGATGCGCAGCTGCAGCTCTTCGGGATGGAAGGGTTTGCTCAGGTAGTCATCGGCGCCGACCTTCAGGCCTTCGATACGCTCGGCCCAGGAGCCGCGTGCGGTGAGGATCAGCACTGGCGTAACCAGGCCGCCCTGGCGCCATTCCTGCAACACCTCAAGCCCCGGTTTGCCGGGCAAACCGAGGTCGAGAATGATCAGATCATAGGGCTCACTGGCGCCCTGGTAGACAGCGTCGCGGCCGTCGGCCAGCCAATCCACGGCATAGCCCTGTCGGGTCAGTGAGGCAATCAGTTCATCGGCAAGCGGAACGTGGTCTTCAACCAGCAACAGGCGCATGTCAGTCGTCTACCTCATCCTTCAGGATCTTGCCGTCGTGGGCATCGAGCTCCAGTTCACGAACCACGCCCTCGCGGGTCAGCAGTTCCACTTCATAGACGAAGACGTCGTCCTCTTCTTCCAGCTCCGCTTCGAGCAGAGTAGCGCCGGGGTAACGCTCCATTGCTGCACGCATCAACTGGTCGAGCGGCAGAATCACGCCGCTCAGGCGCAGGTCGCGGGCCTCGTCCTGGTCAAGGTCGCGCGCGCTGGCCGCGCAGGTCAGCGCGGCCAGCGACACGATGCAGATGCAGCGGACTACGGGATTGCCTTTCATCAATCATCCTGGTGGTTCTTGAGGACGGTGCCGTTGGTTGCGTCCAGTTCGACATCCCACTTCTGGTTCTGGGCGTCGTGGATTTCTACCTGATAGAGGTAGCGGCCGTATTCTTCCTCGAGTTCGGTATCGCCCAGTTTACCGCCCGGATGGGCAGCAAGGGCAGCCTCGTTGAGCTTTTCGAACGACTGGATGGTACCGGCGTCGCGCAATTTCAGTGCTTCATCCGGTCCCAGGTCACGGGCCTGGGCGATACCGGCGGTGGCGGTGAGTGCGGCAACGGCAAACAGGGCAGTCAGTTTGTTCATGGTGATCTCCTGAGCAATAGTGTTTCGACGCTGTTCAGGTTAAGGCGAGCGACTTAATTCAACCTGAATTGCCCCACAGACCTGGGCAGGTCAGCGCTCTATACTGCGCGCTCTTCCACGGAGGCCGGCATGAGCGCCATTCAGATCAAATTCCCTGCCCTCACCCTCAAGGCCGGCCAGCGGGCGCTGGCGCGCATTCGCGAGCGCGGCCTGCAGCCGGGTGACGTCGGCACCCTGCCCGGCGCGGCGGGTGGCCCCAAGGCACTGGGCATCCAGGGGCTGGACATCGCCCTGTTCGGCGACTGGCTGACGCGGGTACCGCGCGAACGCTCGCTGATTGGCGCGTCCATCGGCTCATGGCGCTTCGCCAGCGCCTGCCTGCCCGACCCAGCGAACGCACTGCGGCGCCTGGGCGAGCTCTACACCGGCATGCGCTTTGACAGGGGTGTGAACATCAGCGAGGTGACCGCGCGGTGCGTACGCATGCTCGACGAACTGCTGCAGCACCAGGATGGCGCGGTGCTCGACAACCCTCACTACCGGCTCAACATCGTGGTGGTGAAAAGCCATGGCCGGCTTGCCGAGGACGACCGCCGCTCCTTGGGCCTGGGGCTGTCTTCGGTGATCGGCAGCAACCTGCTTGGCCGCCCTCGTCTGGCCCGCCATTTCGAGCGGGTGATCCTGCACGATGCGCGTCTGGCGCCGCCCCTGCATCCGCTGACCGATTTTCCCTCACGCTGCCTGCCGCTGGATATCGGCAACCTGCGCCACGCCCTGCTGGCCTCCGGCTCGATTCCTCTGGTGATGCAGGGTGTGCGCGACATTCCCGGCGCCGGACCGGGAACCTACCGCGATGGCGGGCTGCTGGACTATCACCTCGACCTGCCCTACAGCGGCGATGACGTGGTGCTCTACCCGCATTTCACCGATCGCATCATTCCCGGCTGGTTCGACAAGGGCATGCCCTGGCGCCGCGGCGATGCCGTGCGCCTGCAGGATGTGCTGCTGTTGGCGCCCTCGCGTGATTACCTGGCACGCCTGCCGCTTGGCAAACTGCCCGATCGCAAGGATTTCACCCGTTTCCTTGGCGACGATGCCGGGCGTGAGCGCTACTGGCGTCAGGCCATGGATGAGAGTCGACGCCTGGGCGACGAGTTTCTCGAACTGACCGAGACCGGCCGCCTGACCGATCACCTGGCGCCGCTGTAGACGATTCGCCTTTCGCGGAGGGACTGTCAGGAAACCGGCAATAACTGCTTTAGCGAAATTAACCACTTGGCCCCGTTAATAAAAATCTGAACTTAACGGAACTGATCAGCAGGGCTATTTTCCTATTGAATGTTGATGTCATTTTCGGTGGATAGACAGTAAGCGCATTGCCTGAACGTGTGCCGCTACCCTTGAAAACTTTGACGCTCGTCAACTTCACAATTTAATTTTCAGTTTTTTTGAAAATTAACTTAATTGGATGTGACTTGCAGGGCTCATCGAACCATCAACAGCTAGGAACGTCAGTGTTGAACATGCACGCTGACACTATGATTCATTGGGAAACACTCGGAGAACCGACCCCATGAACGCTTCGCTGCGTTTCAATGATGCACTGCTGATTGCCGACCGCGCCTTTCAACCTTTCCATTGCGTGGCCTGGGCGCCGCAGGACGGTACAGGCGTACTGAACCTGACGATCGTCGACCGTACCAACACGCCGCTGATCGACCGTGCGCAACTTACCAGCAGCATCTACAGCGACCCACAGGAGCTGGCCAAGGCCCTGAAAAAGTCCCGTGACGAGCTAAGCCGCAAGGGCTTCGATCTCGCCCCCTGGAGCATGCCGGAATAATCCGCCATTGCCTCGTTACAAGTTGCCGCACGCTGCGGGTGGCAACTTGTTCGCCGTTGTAAACCAACGCTTTCTGTTTATCCGTCTGCTTTAGCGCTTCGCTTAAAGTCTGAACTTCCCGATGCCTTCGGCTGGCTAAGTCTTTAACTGTTGTCACGAGCTGACCGGCATGCAAAACGTCGTTGTTATCCTGCCTTGCACCCTGCGCTTCATGCCCACCTATACGGCTTCTGGCGTTTGCCCGGCGTATTCATGGGTACCTGGGGAGGCGTATTGATGAGCAGCGTTCAGATCCCTCCCGAATTGCCCAACGACCTGCACTATGTCGATGACCGCACCCCCGGCATCACCCGGCGCAAGCTGCGTGGCAAGTTCTGCTACTTCTACCCCAGCGGCGAGCGTATCCGTGATGCGCGGGAGATTGGCCGCATCAACGCATTGGCGATACCGCCGGCCTATACGAACGTGTGGATCTGTCCCGACCCAAAGGGGCACCTGCAGGCGACCGGCCGAGACGCCCGCGGGCGCAAGCAATACCGCTACCATGCGCGCTGGCGCGAAGTGCGCGACACCGACAAGTACGCCAACCTGCTGCTGTTCGGCAAAGCGCTACCCAAGTTACGCCAGACGATAGAGCAGCACCTGTTGTTGCCCGAGCATGGCCGCGAAAAGGTAATGGCCACCGTAATTACGCTGCTCGACAACACGCTGATCCGCATCGGCAACGTGCGCTACGCCAAGGAAAACCGCTCCTACGGGCTGACGACCCTGCGCAACCGCCATGTCGAGGTTCAGGGCAGTGCCATCCGCTTTCATTTCCGTGGCAAGAGCGGTATCGAGCACGAGGTGGAAGTCAGCGACCGCCGCCTGGCGCGCATCATCCGCCGCTGCCTGGAGCTGCCGGGCCAGCACCTGTTCCAGTACCTGGACGCCAATGGCGAGCGCCATACGGTGACCTCCACGGACGTCAACAATTACCTGCGCGAACTCACCGGCGCCGATTTCACTGCCAAGGATTACCGCACCTGGGCCGGCAGCGCCCTGGCGTTGACGCTGTTGCGCGAGCTGGAGTGGCAACCGGAAAGTTCGGCCAAGAAACATGTGGTCGGCATGGTCAAGCAGGTTGCCGAAGAACTACGCAACACGCCTGCAGTGTGTCGAAAATGCTATATCCATCCGGCCCTGATCGACGCCTTCCATGCAGGAGAGCTGGCCGACCTGCGCCTGGCAGCGGCTCGCAAAGGGCTGCGCAGCGAGGAAAGCCTGTTGATGCGCTTCTTGGAGAAATTGCCCGTCACCTGAAGTTGGCGAGATTTGTGGGCTTGATGTCATTGTCGCCAACCCGGTTTATACGCAAACTGGCCGCCTCTCACCCGAGGAGCTGCCATGGACGAGCGCAAATGCATCGCCGCCCTGATCTACCCGGACTTCATGAGCCTGGACGTGGTCGGCCCACTGCAGGTATTCGCCTCCGCCAACGTCGAACGCAACCGCCAGGGGCTTGGCGATGCCTACCGGCTGCTGTTGCTTGCCGAATGCGCGGGCCCGGTGCCCAGCTCTTCGGGCATGCAGCTGGTGGCCGACGCGGCATGGCGCGATGTGGATCCCGCGCACCTGGACACCCTGCTGATTTCCGGCGGTGCCGGCGAAGCGCAGCAACGTGAAAACCAGCCGCTGCAGACCTGGCTGCAGCATGCCGAACCGTATATCCGACGCCTCGGTTCGATCTGCTCGGGAGCCTTGATTCTGGCGCGCAGCGGCCTGCTCGATGGGCGCCGCGTAACCACCCACTGGGCCGATATCGAAACGCTGCGCGAGAACGGCAAGCTGCTGGTCGACAGCGATTGCCTGCATACCTACGACCCTGCCGCCGGTGATGGCAGCGATCATCTGTTCACCTCGGCCGGCGTCACCGCCGGTATCGACCTGGCGTTGGCGCTGGTCGAAGCCGACCTGGGGCGCAGCATGGCGCTGGCTGTGGCGCGTCGCCTGGTGATGTTTCTGCGGCGCCCGGGCGGTCAGGCGCAATTCAGCGCCCTGCTCGCGCCGGAACCCAGCCGTACCCCGCGCCTGGCTGACTTGCTGGAGTGGATTCCGGCCAATCTGGGCGGTGATCTGTCGCTGGAGGCACTGGCGAACAGAGCCCGGATGACCCCACGCACCCTGTCCCGGGTCTTCGCCCGGGAACTGGGCAGTGGCCCGACAGGCTACGTGGAGCGTATTCGCCTGGAAGCCGCGCGCAGCCTGTTGCAGGACGCTCAGGCGTCGATCAGCACCGTCGCCCGCCTGACCGGCTTCGGCCACCCGGAAAATCTGCGCCGGGTGTTTCATAAACATCTGTGCATCAGCCCTCAGCAATATGCCGAACGTTTCGGCCAGGAGACTCCCCATGCTTGAGCTGCGCCCCAACTGCGAATGCTGCGACCGCGACTTGCCCCCCGACTCTCTGGAGGCGCGCATCTGCTCGTTCGAGTGCACCTATTGCAGCGAGTGCACCGATACGCACCTGCAGGGCCGCTGCCCCAACTGCCTGGGAGAACTGCTGCGCCGGCCGATCCGCCCGGCTGCCAAGCTGTCAGCCAACCCGCCCTCGACCTCGCGCGTGCTCAAGGCTGGGGGCTGCCATGCTGCTGGTGCGTAATCCTACGCTGCTGATCCTGTTCTGCGCCCAGGCGCTGTACTGGAGCTGTTCGCTGATCGGCATCACCCTCACCGCATTGATCGGCCTGCAGCTGTCGCCCTACAACAGCCTGGCCACCCTGCCCCTGGCGTTGCTGGTGCTCGGCAATCTGCTGGCCACCCACCCGCTGTCGCTGTACATGCAGCGCCATGGCCGGCGACCCGGTCTGCGCCTGGGCGCCGCGGCGGGCATGTTTGGTGGGTTGATCAGCGCCCTGGGCGTCTGGCTGGGTGATTTCCTGCTGTTCTGTCTCGGCGCGTTGCCGATTGGCGTCTATCAGGCCTCCGCCATGTATTACCGCTTCGCCGCCCTGGAGGCGGTGGATGGCGCCCACAAGGGCCGTGCGGCGGCCTGGGTTATCGCCGGCGGTGTCTGCGCGGCGCTGATCGCCCCAAGCCTGACGCTCTGGTCGCGCAACGCGCTGAGTACCCCCTTCGTCGGCGCCTACGTGTTGCTGGCCGTATTGGCGTTGCTTGGCCTGCTGCTGCTCAGCGCCCTGCGTGAGGGTGCTATCCCCGTGGCGCCTCGCGGTGACTGGCGTAGCCTGCTGGCCCGCCCGGCGATTCGCTGTGCACTGGCGGTAACCGCCATCGGCCATGGCCTGATGATTCTGGTGATGAACGCAACGCCGCTGGCCATGAGCTTCTGCGGCTTGCCGCTGGAAAGCGCCGCCGGGGTGATCCAGTGGCACATGCTCGGCATGTTCCTGCCCGCACTGGTCGCCGGCCCAATGGTGGATCGTCTGGGTAGCAAGCCGGTGGCGCTACTGGGCATCGGCCTGCTGGGTGGCAGCGCGCTGGTCGGGCTGAGCGGCCAGGCACAGGTCTATTTCCTTATTTCCTCACTGCTGCTGGGTATCGGCTGGAACCTGATGCTGGTGGCCGGCACCACCCTGCTGGCCAGCGCCCACGAGCCGGCCGAGCGCGGCAAGGCCCAGGGGCTGATGGAGTTGGCCAATGGCAGCGTCGCTGCCTGCGCCGCCTTCGCCTCCGGTGCGCTGATCACCGGCCTGGGCTGGTTTCAGGTCAACCTAGCCATGCAGCCGTTGCTGCTGATCGCGCTCATGGCACTGCTGCCCCGCCGCTCGGCGAGAGCGCCGCTGGCCGGCTAGACGCTGAACACCGTGACCTGGTTGCGACCGTTGCGCTTGGAGCTGTACAGCGCCTGGTCTGCCCACTGGATGACCTGCTGATGATCATGGCTGGGCTCGCTCAGGTCGGCCACACCGAGGCTGATGGTGAAGGGAATCACCTGCCCCTCGTGACTGACTTGCAGACGCTCGACGAGCAAACGCAGACGTTCGGCAAAAAGCCGCCCGCCGGCTGCATCGACATCCGGCAACAACACCACGAACTCTTCACCGCCGTACCGGCCGGCGATATCGGTATCGCGCAACTGCTCGCGCAGCACCCTGGCCACGCTCTGGATCACCGTGTCGCCCGCCTGGTGGCCATAGGTGTCGTTGACCTTCTTGAAATGGTCGATATCGAAGATCACCAATGCCGCACTGCTGCCGTAACGGCGATGCCGGGCGTGCTCGCGCTTGAGCTCCTCTTCCCAGTGGCCGCGGTTATTCAGCCCGGTGAGCCGGTCAGTACGCGAGAGGTGCTTGAACTGGTCGCTCATGGTCTGCAACTGGCGCTTGTTCACCGCCACACCCGTCACGTCATAGATGATCACGCACAGGTGCTCGATCTTGCTGTTGGTGGCCACCAGCGGCAGGATGGTGGTGTTCTGGTACATGAAATCTTCCTGGCCGGTAATCGGCTGGTAGTTCTTGAAGCGCACCAGGTACGGCCGCTGTTCCCAGATGGTGAAGGCCGGCGTGCCCAGGGTGACGACGTTTTCCACCTTGTTGCGAAACCAGACTTCATCGACCTCGGGGAACAGTTCGAAGAACGAACGTTCGGCGGCGTCGCGCGCGGTACGCCCGGAGTGGTTCTCCATGAAGCTGTTCCACACCTCCACGTGGTATTGACGGTCGAGCACCACCACACCGACATCGATGCTCTGCACGATGGCCAGCAACCAGTGGAAGTCATTTAAATCCATGCTCTCGGCCATGCGGCTTATTCCATCAGGTAGGCGAGTTTGTCGGTCAGCAGTGACACCGAATCCTCGGTGAACAGCAGCAGCAGGTCGAAGTGGATGTCATGTCCTTCGATGCTGTAACTCACCTCCACCGCCAGGGTCTTGCGCCAACGCTGGCTGTTGATGCGAATCAGCTCGTCGATGGAAGCATGTTCGCCGAGTATCTGCGGGTGGCCCTGGGAAAAGCTCACGTCGAGTTGCTCGGCGATACCGCTCAGGCACGCGCCGATCAGGATGCTGGACATGTCCAGGAGCATCTCCATGGACGAATGATTGTGCTGCTGCCACTGCATGAGCCTGGCCATGTCGGCCACTTCGGAGTCGTGGAAGATCAGCAGCGCTTCGCCAGCGATGCCCTCACCGATATAGCCCTGGCACACCGCGGTCAGGCCGTTGCCACGCTGGGCGTCGGCCAGGGCCATGTGCAGTTCGCTGACCTCGAGAATATTGACGTTGGGGATCGGCAGTTGCACGAATACCCCGAGCACCCTGGCCAGCAAGGCCGCCGCACGGCCCATGGCGATGTTGACCACCTCGCGGAAGGCATCGCGGAACGACACCTTGGGTTCGGGCAATACCGTGGTGGACGCTACGGCAGCCGTGACAGGCCGCAGAAAGCCGAGCTGGTCCAGGGTCTGGCGCAGCAGCTCGGGGTCGGCAGGCTTTTTCAGGAACGCCAGGGCGCCGAGCGCCTTGACGCGGCGAATCGCCTCCTCCTGTACGTCACCGGACACCACGATGACCTTTTGCGCCCGGCCCTCGGCCTTCAGCGCCGCAAGCACGCCGTAGCCGTCGAGTATCGGCATGGTCAGGTCGAGCAGCAACAGATCGAAGTGGGCGGCGCGCAGCTGCTCGAGCGCCTCTTCGCCATTGGCGGCCTGGCTGATGGTAACCGGCCAGTCGGCAGGCAAGGCACGCAGCAGCTGCTTGCGGGCCATGTTGGAGTCATCGCAGACGAGAAGAGATGCTGTGGGCATCGATACGCCTCAAGAGGTGGGCCTGATCAGGCTTGGGCTGTGGCAGGTGTGCCGACAGTGACGCCATCCCTGGGTGCGGTACTGGTACTTATAGCAGAGCGCCAGCGCGCCTTTGGGTTTTCTACCGCTTTGATGAAGTGAAGCATGCTAAAGCACACAAGGCGACCGAAGTCGCCTTGTTATTGCACCTACCGCGATCAGTAATACGCGTTTTCACGGTTACTGTGGTCGGTCACGTCGCGTACGCCCTTGAGTTCCGGAATGCGCTCGAGCAGGGTCTTCTCGATGCCTTCCTTGAGGGTCAGGTCAGCCTGGCCGCAGCCCTGGCAACCGCCACCGAACTGCAGCACGGCAATGCCCTCCTCGACCACGTCGATCAGCGTGACCTGGCCGCCGTGGCTGGCCAGCCCGGGGTTGATCTCGGTCTGCAGGTAGTAGTTGATGCGCTCGTTGAGCGGGCTGTCTTCGTTGACCATCGGTACCTTGGCGTTCGGCGCCTTGATGGTCAGCTGGCCGCCCATGCGGTCGGTCGCGTAGTCGACCACGGCGTCTTCGAGAAACGGCTCGCTGACCGCGTCGATCCACGCGGTAAAGCTGGCCAGGCCAATGGCCTGGTCTTCCGGTTTCTGCTCACCCGGCTTGCAATAGGCGATACAGGTTTCCGCGTACTGGGTACCGGGCTGGGTGATGAATACACGAATGCCGATCCCCGGAGTGTTCTGCTTGCTCAGCAGGTCTGCCAGGTAATCATGGGCGGCATCGGTAATGGTAATAGTGCTCATGGCAACTCCTCACGGTCATGGCTGCAGTGTACGCCAAATGACCGCCTCGAATAAAGTCCTACCATTTTACTCAGGATAAGGCCTGGAGCCGGTCCTTGGCCGCTCGCTCGTTGATCCAGGCCTTGGCGTGAACGAAAAAGCGCTTTTCGATCAGCTCGTAGCTGCCCCACGAGGCGAGCGCTATCAGCGGCATGCAGGCGACGATGACCACGTAGGGGTTCAGATCAAGGCTGGCCTGCAGGTACCAGCCCAGGGAGAGGATGATCACGTGCAGCAGGTAGACCGAATAGGAGCAGTCGCCCAGCCGCGCCAACAGGCGGTTGCCCTTGAACCAGGGTTCCATGGCGATGCAGGCCGCGACGATCAGGGCGCTCGGTACGCCCCAGTGCAGCAGGCGCATGGAATTGTCGAAATGATAGATGGCCAGCAGCGAGCCGGCGATCACCAGCAGTGGCACCCACAACCCCTGGCCAATCCAGCCACGGCTGTAGATCATGCCCAGCAGCACGCCGAACAAGAACTCGTAGACGATGCTGTTGCGGTAGAAATTGCTCAGCCAGGGTTGCGTGGCGAGCAGGCCGAAAATCATCAGCATCACCGCCACGAAGAGCAGGCGCAGGCGCTGCGGCACCACGAAAGCCAACGCGAACAGCAGGTAGAAGAACATCTCGTAATTGAGCGTCCAGCCAACGTTGAGCGTCGGGTAGAGACCAAAGCCTGCCGGGTTTTCCGCGGGAATGAACAGCAGCGACAGCATCAGGTGGTGCAGATCGAAGGCCTGGGTGGGCATTACCGGGTTGGCAAAGGCGATGATCAGTGCGGCGATCAGCGAATACAGCCAGTAGGCCGGCACAATGCGCAGGGCGCGGTTGAGCATGAAGCGCCACGGGGTGATGGTCTTGCCCTGGGTGGACAGGTAGATCACCAGGCCGCTGATGACGAAGAAAATGTCGACGCCCACGGCGCCCTTGTCGGTAAACAGACGGCCCATGAAGCTGTCAGCCTTGAAATCGAAAAACACCTGCATGACGTGGTGAAAGACCACTACCCAGGCTGCCAATGCCCGCAGTGCCTGCACTGAAATCAGCATAGAAGCGCCACTCTCCCTCTCGTTGAAACCCTACGGGGCAGCACCCGATAAGGGGCTGCCACTGCCTCCGACCGCGGTGAGGGGAGAAAGGTCGGATGAATTGGCGAAGCGCTGCGCACTCGGCAGTGGCGCTTGCCCGTGGCTTGCCGCGGTGTACCTTTAGTCGCCCAGTCCGGGGCAATGCCCCAGGTCGATGGTGGCGGCGTGCCTAGAGGTTCTGGTAGCGATTCATGTCCAACACACCGGCCTCCAGTGGCGCATGCTCGCGGATATGGGCGGTCAGGTCGTGGAAGTGCTGCCAGAACTGCGGGTGCGTGCGGCGTATGCCCCAGCGCTCGACGATGTGCTCGAAGGCGGCCGCATCGCTGGCCTGCTCCATGGCCACCACAAAATCCGCCACCTGGGCCGCCGGTACCGAGAACAGGAAGTTCGGGTAGCTGGTCATGACCTCCGGGTAGAGGGTCAGGGTGTCGCGGTCCGGTTGGTAGCGCAGTTCCTCGCCAAGCATGAAGGCCACGTTACTGTGGGCGCGGTTGCGCAGCAGGCTGTAGACCTCTCGCCGCCCGCCCCCCTCGACGCGCAGCAGCGTCGCTTCCGGCAGGCGATGAATCACCCTCAACTGCGCCGCAGGCCTGGACGCCAGTCGGCTCAGCGCCTGTTCGGCCTGGCGCAGGTCGGCCGGCAGGCCATCACGGTAGCAGTGCTCGCCTACACAGCGATTGAGCGGATCGGGACGCGCATTGAGCGTAGCGAAGCGCTGCAGCAGTTGTTCCGCGAACTGGCGCTTGGGGTTGTCTTCGCTGAGCAACAAACCGCTGGGCGTCTTGCGATCTACCGGGTAGTAGTCCATCCACGCCTTCAGCCTGCCGCTGTACTGGTACCAGTCACCAAAGATCGCCTTGCGGGTATCGGCGGGCATCAGGCGCAGGAAGTTCTGCTCGGCGCCGTTACGGATCAGGTCGAAATACAGGCGCGTCTGCGCCTGATGGGAGACGTTACCGAACACGTCGAAATTGACCACCAGTTGATAGTAGGTGCGCTCGAGCAGCGGATAATCCATCCACCACAGCGTCTGCGGGATCTCACCGACCAGCCCCTTGCGCACCGAGGCGCTGTCAAACTGGCGGAAGATCGACAGCAGCGCATTGTCGTTGCCGCGCCAGATATGCGACCAGTCCGGCGCTGGCGTCCTGGCATAGCCGGCAGTGCGCAAGGCTTCGTAATCGTTGCGCTTGTCGCGGTAATTGCGCCACAGCCCCAACAGGTCGCCGATCTCATCGAGCTGTCCAGGCATGGCCAGCAACGGCGTGGCCTCCCCCCGATAGGCCGGGTCGGTGATGTACAGGTCATGCCGGGGGTCCTGGAAGAACACCCAGAAGTTGTCGCGAATCACATCGGTAGCGATCTGCCCGCGGCACACCGGCCCGCGAATAAAGGTGCGCACGAAATACTCGGCATTATCGAGCATGAACTGGTAGCGCGCCTGGGCCGGTATCGCCTCGAAGGTTTCGAACGGGTTGGAACGGTGCTGTACGCCATAGCCCGGCAGCGAACTCGCCTGCCACTGGCTGGCGAAAAACAGGCTTTTGACCCGGGCCAGCTTTTCGGCGCTCAGCGGGTAGGTAATGTGGGTCTTGTGGACGATCACGCCCTGGATCGGCATCAGCCGGTAATAGAAGGTCGTGCCCGGATCGTCATTGGGACGCCGCGTGGCAATGATGTCCACGGCTTGGCCGCTGGGCGTGCGCGAACGAACCAGTTGGAAGAAATGCCCCGGCTCGCCGCCCTGGAAGTCCAGGTGAGCGAGAAACAGGTGTTCGTAGAGCCAGCGGCTGACCAGGCGCTGCTCCTTACCGGCGCCATTGAGAAACGCTTCCCACTGCGCGATCTGCCTGGCTTCTGCGGGGCTGGCCTGCAGCGGTTGCTGATCGACCGGCGCCCCTTGTTGCAGCCAACGCTGCACGGTCTGGTAATCCTGCTCGGTCAGGCCGGTCACCGCGAACGGCATGCCGGCCATGGGATTGTTGCCCGCGAAGTCGGCGAACTCGCCGGGCAACGGACACTGGTTGACCCGATCGATGCCGATGGCCAAGTCGTCTGGCAACTTGCTGTTGGCAGGCAAAGGCGTGGCATGCCCCAGTTCGAGCATGCGCGCCATCAATGCGGCCTGGGCGCCCTGCTGCTCCAGCACCGAATGAAAGTCCTTGCGACGCCAGGCAGGCGCGCCATGGGCATCCATGAACAACCGCGTGGTGGCCTGGGTATGGGTGCGCGTGCCGTCATACACCGTCGCCTTGCTGGCCCCGCGCTCGACACCCTCGCCACTGCCCAGGTTGAGCTGGCACGGCGCGTCGTAGCAGGCGTGACAGGCCACGCAGTTGTGGGTGAAGATCGGCTGGATGTCGCGGCTGTAGGAAACGCTCTGTGCCATTGCCATCGAATTGATCAGTAACAGGCAAACACTCAACAACAGCCGACGGCACATGCTGGCAATTCCACGAAAATAGCCGCGTATTCTAGCCGTCTCGGTTGTGCTATCGCTATGCCTTCATCTGCAAGTGCATCCGTAGCAACATGACCATAATTCATGCACAAGTGCGCAGCGCAGAAATGGCGTCAGGGTTTGTTATGATCTGCCACCTTGTCGTCGCCTCCCGTTCAGAGCTTTTTCCATGCCCTTGTCAGATCGCAGCGCCCGTCTCCAAGCACTTCAGCAAGCCCTCAAGAATCGCATCCTGATCCTCGATGGCGGCATGGGCACCATGATTCAGAGCTACAAGCTCGAGGAAGCCGACTACCGCGGCGAGCGTTTTGCCGATTGGCCAAGTGATGTAAGGGGCAACAACGACCTGTTGCTGCTGACCCAGCCGCAGATCATCGCGGCCATCGAGAAGGCCTACCTGGATGCTGGCGCCGATATCCTGGAAACCAACACCTTCAATGCCACCCAGGTGTCTCAGGCCGACTACGGCATGGAGTCGCTGGCCTACGAGCTGAACCTGGCGGGTGCTCGCGTGGCCCGTGAAGTGGCCGACGCCAAGACTCTGGAAACCCCGGATCGCCCGCGCTTCGTCGCCGGCGTGCTCGGCCCGACCAGCCGCACCTGCTCGATCTCCCCGGACGTCAACGACCCCGGCTACCGCAACGTCACCTTCGACGAGCTGGTGGACAACTACACCGAGGCCACCCGCGGCCTGATCGAAGGCGGCGCCGACCTCATCCTGATCGAGACGATCTTCGATACCTTGAACGCCAAGGCAGCGATCTTCGCCGTGCAACAGGTGTTCGACGAAGACGGCGTCGAGTTGCCGATCATGATTTCCGGCACCATTACCGACGCCTCCGGCCGGACCCTGTCCGGGCAGACCACCGAAGCGTTCTGGAACTCGGTGGCCCACGCCAAGCCTATTTCCGTGGGCCTCAACTGCGCCCTTGGCGCCGCCGACCTGCGCCCCTATCTGGAAGAGCTGTCGAACAAGGCCGGCACCCATGTTTCCGCCCACCCCAACGCCGGCCTGCCCAATGCCTTCGGCGAATACGACGAGAGCCCGGCAGAAATGGCCGCCGTGATCGAGGAGTTCGCTGCCAGTGGCTTCTTGAACATCATCGGTGGCTGCTGCGGCACCACGCCAGGGCATATCCAGGCCATCGCCGAGGCGGTCGGCAAATATCGGCCCCGCGCCATTCCGGACATTCCCAAGGCTTGCCGCCTGTCGGGCCTGGAGCCCTTCACCATCGACCGCCAGTCGCTGTTCGTCAACGTCGGTGAGCGTACCAATATCACCGGTTCGGCCAAGTTCGCCCGGCTGATCCGCGAGGAGAACTACACCGAGGCCCTGGAAGTCGCCCTGCAGCAGGTGGAAGCCGGCGCGCAGATCATCGACATCAACATGGATGAGGGCATGCTCGACTCCAAGGCGGCCATGGTGCGCTTCCTCAACCTGATCGCCGGCGAGCCGGACATCTCCCGGGTGCCGATCATGATCGACTCCTCCAAGTGGGAAGTGATCGAAGCGGGCCTGAAGTGCATCCAGGGCAAGGGCATCGTCAACTCGATTTCCATGAAAGAAGGCGTCGAGCAGTTCAAGCATCACGCCAAGCTGTGCAAGCGCTACGGCGCCGCCGTGGTGGTGATGGCCTTCGACGAGGCCGGCCAGGCCGACACTGCCGCGCGCAAGAAGGAGATCTGTCAGCGCAGCTACGACATTCTGGTCAATGAAGTGGGCTTCCCACCGGAAGACATCATCTTTGACCCGAACATCTTCGCCGTGGCCACCGGTATCGAGGAACACAACAACTACGCGGTGGACTTCATCGAAGCCTGCGCCTTCATTCGCGACGAGCTGCCCCATGCACTCAGCTCGGGCGGCGTCTCCAACGTGTCGTTCTCGTTCCGTGGCAACAACCCGGTGCGCGAAGCGATTCACTCGGTGTTCCTCTACTACGCCATCCAGAACGGCCTGACCATGGGCATCGTCAACGCCGGCCAGCTGGAAATCTACGACGAGATTCCCAAGGCGCTGCGCGACCGGGTCGAAGACGTGGTGCTCAACCGCACACCGGGCGGCACCGACGCCCTGCTGGCGATTGCCGACGATTACCGCGGCGGCGGCGCCACCAAGGAAGTCGAGAACGAAGAGTGGCGTTCGCTGCCGGTCGACAAGCGCCTGGAGCACGCCCTGGTCAAGGGCATCACCGCGTTCATCGTCGAAGATACCGAAGAATGCCGCCAGCAATGCGCACGGCCCATCGAGGTGATCGAAGGCCCGCTGATGAGCGGCATGAACATCGTCGGCGACCTGTTCGGCTCGGGCAAGATGTTCCTGCCCCAGGTGGTCAAGTCCGCCCGGGTGATGAAGCAGGCCGTGGCACACCTGATTCCCTTCATCGAAGCGGAGAAAGGCGACAAGCCGGAAGCCAAGGGCAAGATCCTCATGGCCACCGTGAAAGGTGATGTGCACGACATCGGCAAGAATATCGTCGGCGTGGTGCTTGGCTGTAACGGCTACGATATCGTCGACCTGGGCGTGATGGTGCCGGCGGAGAAGATCCTGCAGACCGCCATCGCCGAGAAGTGCGACATCATTGGTCTGTCCGGCCTGATCACCCCGTCGCTGGACGAGATGGTCCATGTCGCCAAGGAAATGCAGCGCCAGGGCTTCAGCCTGCCGCTGATGATCGGTGGCGCCACCACCTCCAAGGCGCACACCGCGGTGAAGATCGACCCCCAGTACAGCAACGATGCGGTGATCTACGTCACCGACGCCTCGCGCGCCGTGGGTGTGGCCACCCAGTTGCTGTCCAAGGAGCTCAAGCCCGACTTCGTGCAACGCACCCGCGACGAATACGTAACCGTGCGCGAGCGCACCTCGGCCCGCGCCTCGCGCACCGAGCGGCTGAGCTACGACAAGGCGATCGCCAACAAGCCGAAGTTCGACTGGGCGGGCTACACCGCGCCGCAACCGAGCTTTACCGGCGTCAAGGTGCTCGATGACATCGACCTCGACGTGCTGGCCGGCTACATCGACTGGACGCCGTTCTTCATTTCCTGGGATCTGGCCGGCAAGTACCCGCGCATCCTCACCGACGAAGTGGTCGGCGAGGCAGCCACCAGCCTGTTCAATGACGCCAAGGTGATGCTGCGCAAGCTGATCGACGAGAAACTGATCAAGGCCCGCGCCGTCTTTGGCTTCTGGCCAGCCAATCAGGTGCGTGACGACGATATCGAGGTGTACGGGGAAAACGGCGAGCAGCTCGCCACCCTGCACCACCTGCGCCAGCAGACCATCAAGCCGGACGGCAAACCGAACCTGTCCCTGGCCGACTTCGTCGCACCGAAGAGCAGCGGCGTGACCGACTACGTGGGCGGCTTTATCACCACCGCCGGCATCGGCGCCGAAGAAGTGGCCAAGGCCTACGAGGTCAGGGGCGACGACTACAACTCGATCATGGTCAAGGCGCTGGCTGACCGCCTTGCCGAAGCCTGCGCCGAATGGCTGCACGAACAGGTGCGCAAGCAGCACTGGGGCTACCAGCCGGACGAGCAGCTGAGCAACGACGAACTCATCAAGGAAGCCTACAAGGGCATCCGCCCTGCCCCCGGCTACCCGGCCTGCCCGGACCACACCGAGAAGCGAACCCTGTTCAACCTGCTCGATCCCGAGGCGGAGTACCATCGGGCTGGCAGGAGCGGTGTGTTCCTCACCGAGCACTACGCCATGTTCCCGGCGGCGGCAGTCAGCGGCTGGTACTTCGCCCACCCCGAGGCGCAGTATTTCGCCGTGGGCAAGGTCGACAAGGACCAGATCGAGCAGTACAGCGCGCGCAAGGGTCAGGATATCGCCGTCAGCGAACGCTGGCTGGCCCCCAACCTGGGGTATGACGAATGAGTGAACAACCTTACCTGCTCGACAGCCTGGAAAGCGCCGATATGCTGGTCATCGACGGCCTGCATGCTTTCGACTTCCAGCTCGACGAGGCGCTTCTCGACCAGGCCGATGCGGCTGCCGAAGCGGATCAGCCGTTCGCCAGCGAAAGCGTGGTGCTGTCCATCGAGGTGCAGGATGGTCGCGAGCGCAAACGCTGGCAGTTCAGTTACAACGCGGTGATGGAGGCTGAGTACCTGGCGGCCGAAGACAGTTGGCGTGTTGGCGAACACCATCTCACCTGTCTTGCTGCGGTGAGCAGCGACGCAGAAGACTGAGTGCGGCGAGGCGGCGGATAAGCGCGAATGATCACCTTGCAGCGCATCGCCCCACCCGCCTGGGCACCGGACTATGCCAGGCAGCGCATTCTGCTCGACGGGCCCCGGGCCGAGGAAGCACGAGAGGCCTTTGCTCCGTTACTGGGCTCGCTTTATGGCGCCCTGCAGCGTCGTCTGGATGCCTATGTCAACGATCCTGAGCAGTGCTTTCTGGAAGCCGACAGCTTTCCCTGCCGCGAGCGCCTAGCCGGCACCTACTACATCGAGTCGGAAACCTATGAGGCCTGCGACGAGGGGTATCGGCTGTGGGTTCAGTTGCGCTGCCAGGAGAAGCCGTGGCATCCCGGCCAGCAGGAACACGGCTATGACTATCTGGGCCTGGAGGCCATTTGCAGCCTGGCGCCGGGCGCCAGTGAAGCGCTTTTCGACGAAGGCTTCAACAGCAGCAGTATCTGAGCCAGGTCAGGACAAATCCGACGACGAGCGACGCACCAGCTTGATCGAGTGCTTGAGCGTCGGCTTGCGGGTCACGCTGATCGCCTTGCGGGTCACGGTATCGATGGTGATGTTCCAGAAACCGCTGCTCGGCACGGTGATCTTGGCCGGAAACTTGTCGAAGGCGCCGCCGTGGTAGGTGTGGCGGCCACCGTTCTTGAAGCTGCGAAAATTCGCATCGTTCATCAGACGGATATTGCAGGGTTGCGAGCATTCGATGATGACCAGATCGTCTTCGTTGAGGTGCTCGCGCTGGTGGATGTACTTCATCAAGCGCTCCTCGGGGGTTTCAGGGCGCTAGCATGACTCACCAGCCGTCCGACAGCAAAGCCCGCGACCTTTCCAGGCCCAGATAACTGGCGAGAATACGCTGCCAACTGCGATCGCGGCGCATCTCTTCGAATGCCGCCGTCATCTGCCTCGACAGCCCCTGGGCGCCTTGCAGTTTCAGGCTGCCGGCGATATGGCTGTGGGTGCCGCTCAACGGCTTGCCGAATCGCAACGGTGGTTGGGCATCCATCTCCCGCCACAGGTAGAGCGCACGCAGATCGATTTCATACCAGGCCACGACCCGACCGCTGTGCAGCAACTGGGCAGCCTGCTGCGGGTCGGTGACCTCCACCACCTGCTGATCACCTGTGCGGATTCGATTGATTTGCGCCGCGCGAGGCGTGCCGGCCATGACTGCCACGGGCCCGGCTTGCAACGCCTCGGTCAGGCTGTCGAACTGCCGATCGAGACTGGCGAGCACATAGGGCGTGGGTAGCACGTCGAGCATCCAGACAAAGTCGGCTTCCCGCTCGGTGGTACGCCCCAGATTCAGTACGATGCCATGGGGATCGTTACCCGCCTCGCTCAGAACCCGGCGCCAGGGCATGCTGCGAAAGACGCATGACTGGGCGGTACGGTTGCACAGCTCGTGCATCAGCTCGCCGAACAAACCGGCCCGTTTGGCAACGCCATCGGCAAAGGGCATCTGCCCCTGCCCGACGTAGATGTTCAACGGTTCGCCCTGCGCGCCGGTAGCACCGCCCATGGCGCACGCCATCAGCAGCGTGCAGAGAAACCGACGGCCACGGGCCATGACATCATTTCTGCATATGCACACACGGCAAATCCCATTCCGATCACTGAAGCTTCTCGACGAGGCGCAGTGTGCATCAGCGATGGAAAAATGCCTATCAGCCCAGTGCCGTATCGAGGAACATCATCACCGCAAAGCCTCCCATCAGCCCCAGTGTCGCCGACGTCTGGTGGCCATTGCGATGGGTCTCGGGAATGATTTCGTGGGATACCACGAAGAGCATGGCCCCGGCCGCAAGGCCTAGCCCGATGGGGTAAGCCAGCGCATAACTGCTGGACATGCCCACCCCTACCACTGCCCCCAGGGGCTCCATCAGCCCGCTGGCCGCGGCGATCAGGGCCGCGCGCAGGGCCGAGATGCCGATCGTGCGCAGCGCCAGGGCAACGGCCAGGCCCTCGGGGATATCCTGAATGGCGATCGCGCTCGCCAGGGGAATACCGACCTGCATGTCATCGGCAGCGAAGCCGACACCGATGGCCATGCCTTCAGGCAGGTTATGCAGGGTGATGGCGAACACGAACAACCAGACGCGGTTCAGTCGCTCGGTGCGGGGCCCGTGGGTTCCAGTGCTCTCATGCTCGTGGGGCGTGAAATGATCGAGCCCGAGCATCAACAGAACCCCGAGCGCCAGCCCCAGCACCACCGTTGCCGCCCCGCGCATGCCGCTGCCGGTCAGGCTCTCGGCCGCTTCCAGGCCCGGGAGAATCAGCGAGAAGGAACTCGCGGCCAGCATCATGCCAGCCGCGAAACCGAGCATGCTGTCCTGGGTCTTCACGCTGATGCTGCCCAGTGCCAGCGCCGCCAGCGCACCCAGGGCAGTGGCCGCGAAACCAGCCCCGCCGCCGTACAACGCATGGCGGATGCGCTCCGGGTGGCCATCGTCGAATATGTTGAACAGGCTGCTGACCAGCAGCCACACCACGACCAGCAAGGCAACGGCCAAACCGGCGGCTACCCAGGGCGACTCGCGTGCCTGGGACATCCACGCCTGCAGGAAGCCGTTGCGCTCGGAAAGCGTTTGCATAAAACCTCTTCGATCAACCCTGGAATTAGTCAGCTGTAACGGGGGGTACCTGTTAGGTGCGACAAGCGAATTATCGCCGGCGTTTCACTTGGTCGCCGTGTGGCGTTCGCAGCCAGCTTGAACGAGCCGGTGCGCTCGCGCAGCCGCTGGCCAGCAGGCCTGCACATCCATCTGCGCGTTTCCGGCTGGCAGCAACTCGCCATTGCCCGGGTGCCCACCGACAGAGTTATGCATGCCTTCTCACTTAGCACCAAAAGTTCTTTTCATATATTAAAACATCACTTTTGCGCATAAACCTGAACTGGTATCGTGCCCCGGCTCCGTCCAGGAGTGCGCGGCCGTGCGCGCAGATTTGCTGTAACAGGTCATCGAAACATTGTGAGTGACGGCTTGCCAGGGCCACTCAGCCAACGGACGACCATTCGTTCGTGGCCGATCCAAGCCGCACTGTCGCGCCGCAATCGTCTTTCATCGATCTGGCAAGCAGCCTGATAACAGGATTCCCATGTACGTATACGACCAGTACGACCAGAAAATCGTCGAGGACCGCGTCAAGCAGTTCCGCGATCAAACCCGCCGTTACCTCAGTGGCGAACTGAGCGGCGAAGAGTTCCGTCCGCTGCGGCTGCAGAACGGTCTGTACATCCAGCGTTTCGCGCCCATGCTGCGCATCGCCGTGCCCTACGGCCTGCTGAACAGCACCCAGGTGCGCAAGCTGGCGCAGATCGCCCGCGACTACGACAAGGGCTACGCGCACATCAGCACTCGCCAGAACGTGCAGTTCAATTGGCCGGAGCTGGAAGACGTACCGGAGATTCTCGCCGAACTGGCCACCGTGCAGATGCATGCCATCCAGACCAGCGGCAACTGCATCCGCAATACCACCACCGACCAGTTCGCCGGCGTCGCCAAGGACGAGATCGTCGACCCGCGCCCCTGGTGCGAGATCATCCGCCAGTGGTCCACCTTCCACCCCGAATTCAGCCACCTGCCGCGCAAGTTCAAGATCGCCGTCAATGGCGCCGCCAGCGACCGCGCGGCCATCGAGGTGCATGACATCGGCCTGGAAGCGGTGAAGAACGCCGCCGGTGAGCTGGGCTTCCGCGTCGCCGTCGGTGGCGGACTGGGCCGTACCCCGATCGTCGGCAGCTTCATCAACGAATTCCTGCCCTGGCAGCACCTGATCAGCTACCTCGACGCCATTCTGCGCGTGTACAACCGCTATGGCCGTCGCGACAACAAGTACAAGGCGCGTATCAAGATCCTCGTCAAGGCGCTGACTCCGGAAGTCTTCGCCGAGCGGGTGAATGCCGAATGGGCGCACCTCAAGGATGGCCCGACCACCCTGACCGAGGCCGAAGTGGCACGCGTGGCTGCGCACTTCGTCGACCCGGCCTACCGGGCCCTGAATGACGAAGACGCCCTGCTCGCCCAACAGGACGCCGAGCACCCGGGCTTCGCCCGTTGGCGTCAGCGCAACACCTTCGCCCACAAGAAGCCGGGCTACGTCGCCGTTACCCTGTCGCTCAAGCCGACCGGCGTGGCCCCAGGCGACGTCACCGACAAGCATCTCGACGCCATTGCCGAGCTGGCCGATCGCTACAGCTTCGGCGAGGTGCGCAACAGCCACAACCAGAACATCATCCTCGCCGACGTCGAGCAGGCGCAGCTGTTCACCCTGTGGGGCGAACTGCGCGAGCAGGGTTTCGCCACGCCGAACGTGGGTCTGCTGACCGACATCATCTGCTGCCCGGGCGGCGACTTCTGCTCCCTGGCCAACGCCAAGTCGATCCCGGTGGCCGAAGCCATCCAGCGCCGCTTCGACAACCTCGACTACCTGTTCGACATCGGCGATATCGACCTGAACATCTCCGGTTGCATGAACGCCTGTGGTCACCACCATGTGGGCCATATCGGCATCCTCGGTGTGGACAAGAAGGGTCAGGAGTTCTATCAGGTGTCTCTGGGCGGCAGCGCCGGCCGTGATGCCAGCCTGGCGCAGATCCTCGGCCCGTCCTTCGCCCAGGACGACATGCCGGACGTGATCGACAAGATCGTCAACGTCTACGTCGAGCAACGCACCGAAGAAGAGAGTTTCATCGACACCTTCCGCCGTATCGGTGTCGCCCCGTTCAAGGAGCGCGTATATGCAGCGAATCATTAAGAACGGCCAGATCGTCGACGAAAGCTGGCACCTGCTGCCCAAGGAAACCGCCTTCGAAGAGCTGTCCAACTGCGACGACCTGATCGTGCCGCTGAACCTCTGGCTCGAGCATGGCCACGCCCTCAAGGCCCGTGATGGCGGCCTGGGCGTGTGGCTGGACGCCGAAGAAGAGATCGAATCGATCGTCGATTCGCTCGACGCCTTTCAGGTCATCGCCCTGAACTTCCCGGCCTTCACCGACGGCCGTCATTCGTCCTCCGCCTACCTGCTGCGCACCCGCTACGGTTTCAAGGGCGAGCTGCGCGCCATCGGCGACGTGCTGCGTGACCAGCTGTGGGCGCTCAAGCGCTGCGGCTTCGACGCTTTCGCCCTGCGCGAAGACAAGGACGCCGAAGACGCGCTGAAAGCCTTCGAGGAATACTCCGAGGTCTACCAGGCCTCTGCCGACGAGCCGCAACCGCTGTTCAGACGCCGCGCCTGAAACTGAAAAACCCGCCTTTCGGCGGGTTTTTAATGGCCGCTTTTCGAGCGTCAGTCCAACCTGACCAGTACCCGGCCAACCTGCTCGCCCTGCAGGATACGTTCGATCGCCGCCGGCAACTCCTCGAGCCCAACCTCGCTGGCCAGGGCCTGTAGATTGGGCAGCTTCCACTGCAATGACAGCTTGTCCCACATAGACGCCTTGACCACCAGGGGCAACTCGACCGAATCGACGCCCAGCAGGTTGACGCCACGCAGGATGAACGGCAGCACGCTGGCCTGGAACTCGACGCCTGCGGTAAGCCCGCAGCAGGCCACGCTGCCGCCATAACGGGTAGCCTTGAGCACGTTGAACAGGATGTCGCCGCCCACGGTGTCCACCGCAGCGTTCCACTGCTCGCGCAACAACGGTCGCTCGGTACCGCTCTGCAACTCCAGCCGTGGTACCACCTGCGAAGCGCCCAGGCGCGTGAGCATGTCAGCCTGCTGGGCCTTGCCGGTGGCGGCGCTCACCTGATAGCCCAGGGTGCTGAGCAGCAGCACCGCGATACTGCCGACACCGCCGGTGGCGCCAGTGACCAGCACCGGACCGTCCTGGGGCTGCACGCCCGCCCGCTCGAGCTTGTCGACGCACAGCGCCGCGGTCAGCCCGGCGGTACCGAGAATCATCGACTCACGCAGCGACAACCCTTGCGGGCGCTTGATCGCCCAGCTGGCTGGAACCCGGATGTACTGGCCAAAACCGCCGGCGGTGTTCATGCCCAGGTCATAGCCGGTGACGATCACTTCATCGCCTTCGGCGAATTCGGCAGCGCTGGAATGCTCCACCACACCAGCCGCATCGATACCCGGCGTGTGCGGGTAATGCTTGCTGACGGCGCGCTGTCCGCTGGCTGACAGCGCATCCTTGTAATTGAGCGAAGAATAGCGAACGCGGATCAGCAGCTCGCCTGCCGGCAAATCGGCGACATCGCGCTGAACCACTTGCGCGGTGAACTTGCCGTGGGTATCGGGTGCTGCTTGCAGGGCAGTGAAATTCGTCATCCAAACCTCCGTGATCCGCCGCAGCGGAGAGTGCGGGTTACCAGAAGCGCTGCTGGCTCAGACGGCCCAGCCAGGTCAGGGCAAAACGATCCAGCGCGACGCTGGCAGCCAGGCCGACACGCTCCTGCAGGGATTTTTTCTGCACATAGTGCAACTGGTAAAGGTCGGCCTCGCGGGCGCGCTCGGCCAGGTACTCGTCGCTGGTCTTCAGTTCGTCGACCAGCTGCTTTTCCAGGGCCGCCATACCCAGCCAGACTTCACCGGTGGCAACCTCGTCGATTTCCAGCTGCGGGCGATAGCGGGCCACGAAGTTCTTGAACAGCTCGTGGGTGGTCTCCAGGTCTTCCTGGAACTTCTCCCGGCCCTTTTCGGTGTTCTCGCCGAATACCGTCAGGGTGCGCTTGTATTCGCCGGCGGTGAGCACCTCGAAGTCGATGTCGTGCTTTTTCAGCAGGCGGTTGACGTTGGGCAGCTGGGCCACCACGCCAATGGAGCCGAGGATGGCGAACGGCGCGCAAATGATCTTCTCGCCGATGCAGGCCATCATGTAACCGCCACTGGCCGCCACCTTGTCGATGCACACCGTCAACGGCACGCCCGCCTGGCGAATGCGCGCCAGTTGCGAAGAGGCCAGGCCGTAGCTGTGCACCATGCCGCCGCCACTTTCCAGGCGTAGCACCACTTCGTCCTGGGGCGTGGCGAGGCTCAGCAGCGCGGTGATCTCGTGGCGCAGGCCATCGGTGGCCGAGGCCTTGATGTCACCATCGAAGTCGAGCACGTATACCCGCGACTTCTGCGCCGGTTGCTTCTTCGCCGCTTTGGTGGCCTTGGCTTCTTCCTTGCTCAGCGCCTTCAACTGATCCTTGTCGAGAATCGACTGTTCGAGACGCTGGCGCAGCGCCTTGTAGAAATCATTGAGTTTGGTGACCTGCAACTGCCCGCCACCCCGACGCCCCCGACTGCGCAGCACGGCAAGCGCTACCAGCACGATAAGGATGGCCACCACCAGGGTGACCGTCTTGGCCAGAAACCCTGCGTAATCAGCAAGAAACTCCACACACTTCCCCTTTATCCAATCGACGGCCTCGCGTGGAGGCCTGCAGCGCCCAGCATACCGAGGCCGCTCGGCAGCGACCAGCGAGAGCACGGCCTTTCAACCGCCCGGCGAGCGATTCAAACAAACGTATGAATTTTCGTTGACAGCTTCCGCCCATCCCTCCTACCCTCGCCTCACATTCAAGGTTCCCGGGTTGCAGCGCACGTGGGCAGCATCTACCTGATTCGACATGGCCAGGCTTCATTCGGTGCAGAGGATTATGATGTCCTCTCGTCGCTGGGCGAGCGGCAGTCGACCCTGCTCGGCAGCCACCTCGCTCAGACCGGGTTGCGCCTGGATCGCGCGGTCAGCGGCAGTCTCACCCGGCAGGTCCATACCGGCCGTCTGGTGCTCGAACAGCTTGGTGACGCGCCGGCGCTGGAAACCGATGCCGCCTTTAACGAATTCGATGCCGAAGGTGTGATCCGCGCCCTGCTCCCCGCACTGCTGCCCCATGAGCCGCAGGCCCTGGAGGTGATGCGCAATGCCGCGCACAACCGTGCCGAGTTCCAGCGGTTATTCGTGCGCCTGCTGGAGACCTGGGTCGGTGGCGACTACGACGCCCCGGCGCTGCAAAGCTGGCAGGCCTTTCTCGATCAGGTCGATGGCGGCCTGCAGCGCCTGCTCGAGCAGGCCCAGGGCCGCGAGCGGATCGCCGTATTCACCTCCGGCGGTACCATCACCGCGTTGATCCACCTGCTGACCGGCATGCCGGTCACCAGCGCATTCGCCATGAACTGGCAGATCGTCAACACCTCGCTGAGCTGCCTGAAGTTCCAGGGCGAGCGAGTGACCCTAGCGTCCTTCAACAATCATGCCCATCTGCAGCTGTTGAACACCCCATCGCTCATTACCTATCGCTGAGCGACGGTCAATGTACCCGCAAGGGTAGAAAACAATCCGCAAATACGAGGAAACCACCATGAGCGTCGCAGACATCGTCCAAACCATGAAAGCCAAGTTCAACCCCAGCGCCGCCGAAGGCCTGGACCTGGTTTTCCAGTTCAACATCGAAGATGCCGACAACTATTACCTGATCGTCAAGGACGGCACCTGCGACGTGAAACAGGGCGACAGCCCGGACGCCAACGTCACCCTGATCACGGACAAGGAAACCTTCAAGGGCATCACCACCGGTGAAACCGATGGCATGCAGGCCTTCATGGCCGGCAAGCTGCGCGCCGAAGGCGACATGATGCTGGCACTGAAGCTGAGCGAGCTGTTCCCGGTCTGAGGATCAGGCCAGCGGCTGAATATGAAAACCGGAATCCGTCGATTCCGGTTTTTTTTGCCCGCGGTGCCCTGGCTGCTCGCACGGACGGGGCACGCGACGGTAGAAGTTTCTTGCGCAGGTTTTGCTGCCCCCCGAAGCATCAGTGGCCTTGATTCGTCATCAACAGCATTATCGATAGACGCGCAACACGCTTGCCGCCACACACCGGGCTGATAAATTGGCCTAATCATCACCGCCGACGACAATTAGAAGGGATAGGGATGACACTCACCGACCGGCCCGGCGCCATCCGCCAGGGCGAAGAACTCGATGCCCGCGCCATCGACGCCTACCTCAAGGCTTATATCAGCGACCTGCACGGTGAGCCGCAGATCAGCCAGTTCCCGGGCGGCGCCTCCAACCTCACCTACCTGTTGCGTTATGCCGATCGCGAGCTGGTGCTGCGCCGCCCGCCTTTCGGCCGAAAGGCCAAGTCGGCCCACGACATGGGCCGCGAATTCCGTATTCTCAACCAGCTCAGAGACGCTTTTCCGTACTGTCCGCAGGCGTTCGTGCACTGCACCGACGAATCGGTGATCGGCGCCGAGTTCTATGTCATGCAGCGCATGGACGGCATCATCCTGCGCGCCGACCTGCCTGCCGAGCTAGGCTTCACACCCGCCCAGACCACCACCCTGTGCAAGAGCTTCATCGACCGCCTGGTCGAGCTGCATCAGGTCGACTATCAAGGTTGCGGCCTGGCCGACCTGGGCAAGCCGGACGGCTACGTGGCGCGGCAGATCAATGGCTGGGGCGAGCGCTACGACAACGCCCGCACGCCTGACGCGCCGGCCTGGGACAAGGTGCGCGGGTGGCTGCAGGACAAGATGCCAGCCGATCATTCGCGGCCGGCCATCGTCCACAACGACTACCGCTTCGACAACGTGATCCTCGATGCCAAAGACCCCATGCGCATCATCGGCGTGCTCGACTGGGAGCTGACCACCCTGGGCGATCCGCTGATGGATCTGGGCAATACCCTGGCCTACTGGATCGAGGCTGACGACCCGGCGCCCGTACAGCTGATGCGCCGCCAGCCGAGCAACGCGCCCGGTATGCTGACCCGTCAGGCCTTCGTCGATTACTACGCCGAGCGCGCGGGCATAGAGATCAAGTGCTTCGACTTCTACTACATCTACGGGCTGTTCCGCCTGGCCGGTATCGTTCAGCAGATCTACTACCGCTATTACCATGGGCAAACCGCCGACAAGCGCTTCGCCTCCTTCGTGCAGATGAACGCCTTGCTCGAACAGATGGCCCTCCGGGTCATCGCGCGTTCCTCGCTCTGACGCTCTCCTCTTATCGAGACCCACGCCATGTCCAAGACCCAGTTGTTCGACCTCGACGGCAAGATCGCCTTCGTGTCCGGTGCCAGCCGCGGCATCGGGGAAGCCATCGCCCACCTGCTCGCCCAGCAAGGTGCCCAGGTCATCGTCGCCAGCCGCAAGCTGGACGACTGCCAGAGCGTCGCCGACGCCATCATTGCCAAGGGCGGCAAGGCCGTGGCAATGGCATGCCATATCGGCGAGATGGAGCAGATCCACGCGGTATTCGCCGAGATTCGCCAGCGCTTCGGGCGGCTCGACATTCTGGTCAACAACGCGGCGACCAACCCGCAGTTCTGCAACGTGCTGGATACCGACCTGGGCGCCTTCCAGAAGACCGTCGACGTGAACATTCGCGGCTACTACTTCATGTCCATCGAAGGTGGCAAGCTGATGAAGGAGAACGGCGGCGGCAGCATCATCAACGTGGCATCGATCAACGGCGTGTCACCGGGCGAATTCCAGGGCATCTACTCGGTGACCAAGGCCGCAGTGATCAGCATGACCAAGGTGTTCGCCAAGGAATGCGCGCAGTTCGGCATTCGTTGCAATGCCCTGCTGCCCGGCCTGACCGACACCCGCTTCGCCTCGGCGCTGACCAAGAACGAAGCTATCCTCAACTTCGCCCTGCAGCGCATTCCCCTCAAGCGCGTCGCCGAGCCAAGCGAAATGGCCGGCGCGGTGCTCTACCTGGCCAGCGAGGCGTCGAGCTACACCACCGGTGTGGCGCTGAATGTCGATGGCGGGTTCCTGTCCTGAGAGGCCGTTCGCGCGCTATGAGGCTGGCGACTCGTATTGCCATGTATAGACGGTAAAAAGGCAAAAGCGGACATCCAGCGCTTTGGCTTTTTTATGTTTCTCTCTTGCAAAAGTAACTGACGACGCCAATTGCCCCTTCAGGAGGCCGAGTGGAATCGTTGTGAAGAGGGTTGAGCGACATGGATGTCGCGAGAGCCGCGATGGGCCAAGGATGGCCCTTCGTGGGGGGCCGCCTAGGTCGGGCCCTCGGAACAATGATGAAGCGAGGGAACCCCGGCGAAGCCGGGGCCGGATGGCGGGGCTAGACCTTTTGGTTTCTTTTGGCGGGGCCGGCCATCCGGGCAATGCCAAAAGAAACCCGCTCGTCAGAGCGGAACCGAGCACATAAGCAACTCGGTAATGCTGGCGGACTCACGTCGGTACGGGCGGGGACGCCCAGTCCATGCCCGTGATTTTTCGCGGGCATGGCCCGCTCCCACAGCTAATCACCAGCCACCCTAACGGGCGCGACCGGCCGCTACCGCCACGCTGCAGTCATTGCACATGAACCACCTCCAACCTCGCCAAGAACGGCTCAACAACTCATTGCCAATCCTTCAGCGCCTGATGAGCGGCTTCGTTCATCGGCTCGGCCAGCAGGCCGGTGGGCGTCAGGCTGACGTTGAACACCGCCTTGTCGGCCATCGGCAGGTAGGTCACGCGGCGCGCCTGGGCGTCGAACATGAACAGGTCGTGCTGGCCCAGACGCAGCCAGCGCCACAGGTCCACGCCATACAAACTATGGGTCAGCTCGGCCTGGGTGTAACGCGCCTGGCTCTGCTGCTCGATGGACAGAAAGCGGCTGTTGAGCTTCTCCAGCCGATAACCAGGCTGCAGGCCGATCAGGGCAGCCAGGCCCTTCCACTGCAGCAAACGCACGTCAAGCTGCCACAGATCGCCTTCCAGATTGACGCTGCGCTGTACGCCATCTTCGAGAATGTCGACTTGGTAGACATTGGCCGTGCGATGAAAACTCAGGGTCAGCAGCGGCTTGTTGGCCGGCAAGGGTGCGTAACGACTCAGGTCATAGGCCACCAGGGCTACCAGCACCGCGGCGGCGAGAAATACCAGGCCGCTGGTGCCACGTAGCCAGGCGAGAAACCAGCGCCCACCGAACATTATGCGCAGGGCGATGAAGAGCACCAGCAGTGCCAACAGAGCCGTTGCCCAGGCGAGTGCGTTGTACTGCATGGAATCGATTCCTTGTAAGTGAAAATGCCGGCATTATGCGCAGCGCATTCGCCTGCGAATAGCGCCGTTGCCGCACAATCGGATACAGGTCGCCTTTTATGTCTTTGCCCTTCGAACTGGCCGTCGATCCCACGACGTTGCTGTTGCTCGCCCTGGTCGCCTTTATCGCCGGGTTCATCGACGCCATTGCCGGCGGCGGCGGCCTGCTGACCATTCCCGCGCTGCTCACCACTGGCATGCCGCCGCACCTGGTGCTGGGCACCAGCAAGCTGTGCGCGACCTTCGGCTCGGCGACCGCCGGCTACACCTTCTACCGGCGCAAGCTGTTCAGCCCCGGCAAATGGAAGAACGCGATGGTCGGCACCGCCATTGGCGCCATTGGTGGTGCGGTGCTGGTGCACTGGATGCCGGCCGAATGGATCAACAAGATGTTGCCGGTGGTGGTGTTCGCCTGCGGCCTCTACCTGCTGTTCGGCAAGACGCCGGATGCACCGCTGGACGCCGACCTGCCCATTGCCACCCGCCGGCAATGGCCGCAAGGCATCAGCCTGGGTTTCTATGATGGCGTGGCGGGCCCGGGAACCGGCGCCTTCTGGACGGTCAGCACCCTGCTCATGTATCCCCTGGATCTGGTGCGCGCCAGCGGCGTGGCACGCTCGATGAACTTCATCAGCAACGCCTGCGCCCTGGTGGTATTTATCATCGCCGGACAGGTGGCCTGGGTGGTGGGCCTGTGCATGGGCTTTTCGCTGATGGCAGGCGCCTTTCTCGGCGCGCGCACGGCCATCGGTGGCGGCTCGAAGTTCATCCGCCCGGTGTTCATTCTGGTGGTGCTGGGGCTGACGACGCGGCTAGTCTGGCAGCACTGGTTCGGTGCCGCCTAGGCGGCTGGCCACGTAGGAGTCGATCAGGTAGCGAGCGATCGAGCGCGAGGCCGGCAATGGCGGCAGCGCGTGGATCGAGAACCAGCGGGCATCCTCGATCTCCTCTTCCTGCAGGACGATCTCGCCGCCGGCGTAGTCGGCATGGAAGCCGAGCATCAGCGAGTGCGGGAACGGCCAGTTCTGGCTGCCCTGGTAGCGGATATTGCAGACCTCGACGCCGACCTCCTCACCTACCTCCCGGGCCACGCACTGCTCCACCGACTCGCCCGCTTCGACGAAACCGGCCAGGGTGCTGTACACCCCGGTGACGAAACGCGGCGAACGGGCCAGCAGCACCTCGTCACCGCGGGTAACCAGCACGATCATGCTTGGCGACAGGCGCGGATAGTGGCGCAGGTTGCACACCGGGCACTGCATCGCACGCTCGCCCGGCACCTGCAGCATCGCCGCGGCGCAGCTGCCACAAAAGCGATTGTCGCTGGCCCAGGTGCCGACCTGCGCCGCGAAACCGAGCACCTGGAACAGCTCGGCGTCGCCTTCAAGCATCACCTGCCGCAGTGATTGCCACTGGCAGCCCGGCAGTTCAGCCTTGCGCTGCAGTTCGAGCAGGTAAAGCGGCTCGCCGCGAAAATGACCCAGGCCATGCTCGGCAATTACCGGCAGCGCTTGCTGCTTCAGCCACTCGCGGGGAAACAGCAGGCCATTGGCATCGCCCAGAAAATGCTGGCGATGGTGGGCCAGCACCAGGCCGCCAGGCTGCTCGCAGTCGAGCAACTCGGGTTGCCAGTGCCCGGCCATCAGGCGGCCACCTCTTGGCCGAGGGCGCGTACGCTCTCGGCGGCCAGATCGAGCACGCTCGGCTGCGCCAGGCCGGTGTCGGCCTCCAGATAATATTCCAGGCTGCTCAGGGCATCGGCCAGCACCTCCAGGCGCGCCTCGGCCGGCATCTGCTCGGCATCGAGCATCTGCGCCTGGATGTAGTCTGCGCAGGCGCCCACCAGCGCCGCGGCGCGCTCCTGGCCGAGGAACCACAGGCCACCTCGCACGGCCTGCAGGCTGAACGGCACGTTGGCCAGGTGCATGCGCTCGCCAGCCGACTCCAGGTACGCGGTGATCGCCCGCTTGGCCAGCGCCAGACCGGCACGGGCTTCGTCGAGCACCACGATGCGCGCTTCGAACAGCTGGTGTTGGGCGAAGGTGCAGACCTCCGGCTCCACCCGCGGGGCGGTTACCCGCTCGCCGCGCTCGAGGGTGGCGACCATGCCCTCGACGTACAGCACCGCATCTGCCAGGGCGATCAATTGCTCGGGTTCGCTCGGTGCGCCTTCGCACCAGGCGCTGACCGTCGGCAATTGCTTGGCCAGCGCATTGCCCGCCGAACTCAGGCCAACCATGACCAGGGTCTTGCTCAGTTTGCCAAGCAGCGCATGCAGGCTGGTCAGGCCATCTTCCTGCAGGGTGCCGCGCTCGCTAAGGTCGAGCAGATCCTTGACGCTGGCCAGTTCCTCACGGATCGCCGAGCTCAGCGAACGCATCACCGCCTTGCCGGGGCCGGAGAGACGCTGGTATTCCTCTTCCAGCAGGTGATCGGTAAAGGGCAGCGCGGTAATCCCGAACAGTTCACGCACTTCGCTCGCCAGCGGGCCGCGGCCGGCGGACAGCGCCACAAGGTAGAGCAGTTCCTTGAGGAGGCTGCGTGGAGGCTCGTAGGAACCATTGACCAACATCTGCCGCAGCTCGCGGTCAATACGCGAGAACAGCTGCTTACGCGACTTGCGCGGCAGCAGTTGACCATCGTTGAGGGCCTCGAGGGCCGCCGCGCCCAGCCAGCACAGGCGCCCACGCGGCTCGTTGGCGAACAGTCCGTCGAGACGGCTCATGGCCCGGCCCATCAGCTTCATGCTGGGCGACGGGTTCTGCTCGCGGATAAAGCCCAGCAGGCCGACCTGGTACATCTGCCGCAGGCGACGGCCTTCGCTTTCCTTGGCGGCCGCATCCAGCGCGGGCGGGACCATGCGCGGCCGGGCCTGGTCGAGGCGCACGCTGAAGAAGAAGCTTTCGGGCAGTGGCGGCTGCTTGCAGGCCTGGCGCAGGTCGTTGATCGCCGGCAGCAACAACTCGGGCATTTCCTGGCGATGGGCATCCAGCCCTTCGAGGTAGCGACGCAGCACGTGCAGGGCGTTGCTCAGCGCGGCCAGCTGCGCATCACGCTCGTTGCCGACCCCGGCGGGAATATCGGTGGCCTGATCGAGCACTTCCTGGGCCAACAACTCGGCACCGGCCAGTTCGATCAGGTTGAGCGTACCGCGCACCTGCTGCAGGTTGTCGACGGCCTGCTGCAACAGTGCGCCATTATTGCGCTCGACGATGAACTGCTCGAGGCTCGCTTCGGCCTCCTCGATCGTGGCGAACAGTTCGTCGCGAACCAGCCCCAGTGAAGATGCTCCAGAAACCATTCGCTAATGTGCCTCCCGCACAGATGATGAAACCGCGCTCAATCAGCGAACTCGGGATTCTGCTTGTTCATATGGGCCATCATCGCTATCCGCAGGTCGGCCGACTGCAGCATGGCGGCGTTCCAGGTGGCGACGTAGTCAAGACCGTCGTCGACCCGATGATCACGCATGTAGCGAATCATCTGCTTGGTACCACGCACGGCAACCGGCGATTTTGCGGCGATCGCCCGGGCAATGTCCATCACGCCGGCCAGCAATGTGTCGTGGGTCTCGAATACGCGGTTCACCAGGCCGATTTCCCGTGCTTCGGTGGCCTCGACAACGCGGCCGGTGTAGGCCAGCTCCCGCAGTATGCCGTCGCCGATCAGGCGCGGCAGGCGTTGCAGCGTGCCGACGTCAGCGGCCATGCCGATGTCGATTTCCTTGATGGCGAACTGCACGTCCGCGCTGCAATAGCGCATGTCGCACGCGCTGATCAGGTCGATGGCACCGCCCAGGCAGTAGCCCTGGATGGCAGCCAGCACCGGCTTGCTGCAGTGATCGACGGCGTTGAACGAGGCCTGCAATTCGACGATCTTGCGGCGCAGCGTCTGCGCATTGCGGCCGACATCCTTGCCCAGCTGGCTGCTGACCTGGGCCAGCAGGTTGAGGTCGATACCCGAGGAAAAGTGCTTGCCAGCGCCCGACAGCACCACCACGCGAACCTCGTCGGTCTCGTCGGCCCAGCGGAAAATGTCGATGATCTCGGTCCAGAACGCGGCGTTCATCGCGTTGATCTTGTCCGGTCGGTCGATCACCACATGAGCGATCTTGTCCTGCAACTCGACGCGAAAAGCCTGGTATTGCGACATGGCGATCATCCCTTCTGTTGGCGGCTCGAATGCCCGGCAGCCGGCAGCTGCCTGCAAACCGCGCAACTATAGCAAGCGGCGCCTGAAAGTCGATCACGCCTGCATGTGGAGTCGCCAAATCGGGAAATCGGCTGGGCTCAGGCTTCGATGATGCAGTCCACCGTGTAATAGCTGCCCTGCTCGCCCTCATGACGCTGCAGCCCGTGCACGTCGGCGTCGAAGCCCGGAAAACGCTGCTCGAAAGCCTGGGCGAAACGCAGGTAGTCGATGATCGAGCGGGTTTGCGAGGTGAAGCGCTCGCCCGGCATGATCAGCGGGATGCCCGGCGGATAAGGCACCAGCATCACCGCGGCGATACGCCCCTCGACGTCATCGACCAGCACCTCCTCCACCTCGCCGCGCACCAGCTGGTTGTAGGCGTCAGCGGGCTTCAGGGCGATCTCCGGCAACACCGTGTACATGCGTTTGAGCGACTTGGCGGTGGCGTTCTCGCGGTAGCAGTCGTGCAGCGCGTCACACAGGTCGCGCAGGCCCATGCCCTGGTAGCGAAGCGCGCCTTCGCGGGCTACCGAGGGCAGCACGGCGCTCAGCGGCAGGTTGGCGTCATAGCTGCGCTTGAATTCCAGGAGTTCGGTCAGCAGGGTGCTCCACTTGCCCTTGGTGATGCCCATGGAGAACAGCACCAGGAACGAGTACAGGCCGGTCTTCTCGACCACCAGGCCACGCTCCCAGAGAAACTTGCTGACCACCGCGGCCGGAATGCCGCGCTCGTCGAGTCGCCCGCCGGCAGTCAGGCCGGGCATCACCAGGGTCACCTTGATCGGGTCGAGCAGTACGTAGTCCTCTGCCACATCGCCAAAGCCGTGCCAGTCGGCTTCGGGCTGCAGCAGCCAATCCGGCGTCGACACGTCGTCGGTACCCTCGGTCTGCGGCGGCTGCCAGATGCTGAACCACCAATCCTCGCTACTCAGGCTCTGGCCCAGGTTGGCCAGGGCACGGCGGAAGCTCAGGGCCTCGTCGAAGGTTTCCTGGATCAGCGAGCGCCCGGCGGGGCCTTCCATCATTGCCGAGGCGACGTCCAGCGAGGCGATGATGCCGTACTGCGGCGAGGTGGAGATATGCATCATGAAGGCTTCGTTGAAACGGTCGCGGTCGAGCTTGCGCCCGCTGGTGCCCGCGCCACCGTCTTGCACGTGGATCATCGAGGCCTGGCTGAAGGCGGCCAGCAGCTTGTGGGTCGAGTGGGTGGTGAACACCATGGGGCCGCCGGCCTCGCGGGTGGTACCCATGCCGTAACGCCCGGCATAGAACTCGTGGAACGCCGCGTAGGCGTACCAGGCCTCGTCGAAGTGCAGCACCTCGACCGAATCGCCCAGGGTGCGCTTGATCAACTCGGCGTTGTAGCACAGGCCGTCGTAGGTCGAGTTGGTCACCACCGCCAGCTTGACCTTGGGTTCGCGCCCGCGGGCCAGCGGGCTGGCATCGATCTTGGCCTGGATCGACTCGCGGGAGAATTCGCTGAGCGGAATCGGCCCGATGATGCCCAGCTCGTTACGCTCCGGCGACAGGTACAGGGGAATCGCGCCAGTCATGATGATCGCGTGGAGGATCGATTTGTGGCAGTTGCGATCGACCAGCACCAGGTCATCGCGGCCGACCATCGAGTGCCAGACGATCTTGTTGGCGGTCGAGGTGCCGTTGATCACGAAGTAGGTGTGGTCGGCGCCGAAGTTGCGCGCGGCGCGCTCCTCGGCAGCCGCCAGCGGCCCGGTATGGTCGAGCAGCGAACCCAGTTCGGGCACCGATACCGACAGGTCGGAGCGCAGGGTGTTCTCGCCGAAGAACTGATGGAACGCCTGCCCCACCGGGCTCTTGCGATAGGCCACACCGCCGCCATGCCCGGGGGTGTGCCAGGAATAGTTGGACTGCGAGGTGTGCTGCACCAGAGCCTTGAAGAACGGCGGCAGCAGGCCATCGAGGTAGTTGCGCGCGGCCCGGGCCACCTGCCGGGCCAGAAACGGCACGGTGTCTTCGAACAGGTAGAGAATGCCGCGCAGCTGGTTGAGGTCCGCCATGGCTTCGGCCGGCGCGTTCTCGATGGTGACCTGCTCGCCGAGGGCGAAAATCGGCAACTGCGGCGCGCGGCGCCGGGCGATGCGGATCAGCTCGACCATATCGTGCAGCAGATGGCGATTTTCCCCAGCGCCTTCGGCGGCCACCAGGATGCAGGCTAGGCCGTGATGGGTAGAGGCAACGATATGCCCTTCCGCCGAGCTGGCGGTGGAGAGGATGGTGAAACCGTCCTGCTCCAACTCCGCGGCGATGGCCCGCACCCGCTCGCCGGCCACGGTGTCGGCCTTGATGTCACGATGAACGATGAGTACGGGGAACTTGAGATCTTTGTACATCAGCTACACCTGAGGTCATGCGGGATCGGCCCGCTATGCCCTCAGGGTAGAGGCTCGCCATAGAGGACGGAACCCCTCGCAGACAGAGCTATACGAAAAGGTCGCAATTCGCCGCTCAGGAGGCGGGCGCGCCCTGCTCCGCGGCTTCCATCTGTGCCCAGAGCGCCGGCGCACCCGCTGCCTTCTCAATGACCGCCAGGCGCGCGGCATGGGCGGCCAGATCCTCGGCGCTGGCGGCGATCACCACGCCCATCGGCCGCTCGGCAGGCAGGCGGCGAATCGGCGTCGGCTGCTGGCGACCGCTGCCGTCGCCTTCGGAGCCTTCGCCGGCCAGTGACAGGTTGGTCTGCCCGCCGGTCATCGCCAGGTAGACGTCGGCGAGAATCTCCGAGTCGAGCAAGGCGCCGTGCAGCTCACGGCCGGAGTTGTCGACGCCATAGCGCTTGCACAAGGCATCCAGGCTGTTGCGCTGGCCCGGGTGACGCTCACGCGCCATCTGCAGGGTGTCGAGCACGTCGCAGTACGAGGAGATATCCGCGCGCTCGTGCTGGCCGATCAGGGCGAATTCGTTGTTCAGGAAGCCGATGTCGAACGGCGCGTTGTGAATGATCAGCTGCGCGCCCTTGATGAATTCGTAGAATTCGTCGGCAACATCCTTGAAGCGCGGCTTGTCCTTGAGATCCTCGCTGGTGATGCCGTGCACCGCGATGGCGCCTTCATCGATCTCACGGTCAGGTTGCAGGTAGATGTGGAAATGCCGGCCGGTGAGGCGCCGCCCCTCGACCTCCACGCAACCGATTTCGATGACCCGATGGCCATCATTGACCGGCATACCGGTCGTTTCAGTATCCAGTACGACTCTACGCACGCTTCAAGCTCCTGATCTCTTCGACACCACGATTGGCCAGCTGGTCGGCGCGTTCGTTGCCGGGGTGGCCGATATGGCCGCGCACCCATTGCCAGGTGACGTTGTGGCGGTTGACCTGTTCGTCCAGTTGCTGCCACAGGTCGGCGTTCTTCACCGGCTCTTTGGCGGCGGTTTTCCAGCCGCGCTTCTTCCAGTTGGGCATCCACTCCTGAATGCCCTTCATGACGTACTGGGAATCGGTGACCAGCCGTACGTTGCACGGGCGCTTCAGCTCGGCCAGACCACGAATCGCGCCCATCAGCTCCATGCGGTTGTTGGTGGTCACCGCCTCACCGCCCCACAATTCCTTTTCCACCCCCTGGAACACCAGCAATGCGCCCCAGCCACCGACGCCCGGATTGCCCTTGCAGGCACCGTCGGTGTAAAGCTCAACTTGATCGGACATGCAGCGCCTTCATCTATGGTCTGATTTTGATGTGCGGCAAGCCGGTCATGCGCCTTCGCGATCGCGGCGACTGACCTTGGCTACCGGCATGGGCACCAGCTTGCCCATCGGTTCACGACGGGACTGGCGCAGCGGGCGCAGGCCGACCACCAGCTTGCGCGCCACCAATACGTAAAAACCGCCGCCGGGCGATTGCCAGGCGCCGCCCCAGCGTTCCAGGGAGGCCAGCCGAGCCTGCCAGGCAGCGGAAGCAAGCGGCGGACGATAACACCCGAAGCGGCGTTTCTCCAGCGCGAAGCCCAGCAGGTTGAGCCAATCACCGAGGCGCCCCGGGGCGATGCAGCGGGCGTCGTGCAGCACATCGTGGGCGAACAGATGGCGCACGCCCCAGGCGCTCATCGGATTGATGCCGACGATCAGCAGGTGGCCGCCCGGGCGCACGCTGCGCGCGGCCTCGCGCAGCAAGCCATGGGGCGACTGGCTGAAATCCAGGCCATGTTGCAGCACCACCACGTCGGCGGCATGCTCGACCAGCGGCCAGGACTGCTCTTCGCAGACGATCTCGACACCGGCAAACGGCGCACCCAGGCGTACGCTGCGCTGGATTTGCTGGGTTTCGAGGGAGGTTTCGGCGCAAGGGCCGTAATGCACCAGGTAGCCGCCGAAAAACCGCGCCAGCTCTTCGTCGAGCAGGCGCTGCTCCTGCTCGAGCAGCAGGCGGCCCAACGGGCTGGTGAACCACTGCCGGGCTGCACCGATCAGTTGCAGCCAGTCGGCATCGGCCTGGGCGAAGGGGGTGTCGCTCATCGACGCTTGCTCATGGAAGGTACCTACATAGCCATCTCTTACAATGACACCTAAGATGCACCTTTGTCCCCAGCTTGGCGACCACCTGATGATCACGATCGAAGCCCTGAGTGCATTCTCCGACAACTACATCTGGCTGCTGCAGGATGCGCAGCACAAGCGTGTCGCAGTGGTCGACCCCGGCGACGCAGCGCCCGTGCAGGCCTGGCTGCAGCAGCATGACGACTGGACGCTGAGCGATATCCTGATTACCCACCATCACAACGATCATGTCGGCGGCGTCGAACAGCTGCGCCGTGAAACCGGGGCGCGTGTCCATGGCCCGGCCAACGAGAATATCCCCGGGCGCGATCAGGCTCTGGTCGACGGCGATCGCATCGAGGTACTGGGTCTGGCCCTGCAGGTCTTCGAGGTACCCGGCCATACCCTGGGCCATATTGCCTTCTATCAACCCGAGCAGCACTGGCTGTTCTCTGGCGATACCCTGTTCGCCGCCGGCTGCGGCCGGCTGTTCGAAGGCACGCCCGCGCAAATGTACCAGTCGCTGCAGCGCCTGGCGGCGCTGCCGGACACCACCCTCGTCTACTGTGCCCATGAATACACCCTGAGCAATCTGCGTTTCGCCAGGGCCGTCGAGCCGGCCAATCCGGCAATTGCCGAACGTTTCAGACAGGTCGAGGCGTGGCGCGAGCAAGGCCGTATCAGCCTGCCGTCCGATCTCGCCATGGAGCGCGCTACCAACCCCTTTCTGCGCACGGCCGAAACATCGGTTAAAGAAATGCTCGCCAGCCGGGAAGGTCACGCCCTGGGCAGTGAGAGCGAGGTTTTCGCGGCGCTACGGGCCTGGAAAGACCACTTCTGAAGCGCCGACTGGACCGCAAAAATCCTGGTCAAAACTTGACCACTCCTGGATCGGTTTCTAGAATCGCCCGACTTTCGATCCAGGACACCCCCACTCACCAATGCCTTCCTCTCGACCTAAACCCTTGAATTCAAAGGCATTGACCCTGCGTTACCCCGCGCTGGCACTGGCTGTGTGTGTGGTGCTCAGCGGCTGCCAGAGCCTCGAGCCACAGCAGGCCGATGCCGGCCCGGTGGTGGACCTGAGCGGCAGAACGCCGCACCAGCCGTTGTGGATCAATGCCAAGGTCGGTGCCGAGCAGCCTAAGGATATCTGGGAGCGCGTGCGCTCGGGCTACCAGTTGCAGGACGCCATCGGCGTCAACCCGCGCATCGAGCAGCAACGCCTGTGGTTTGCCAGCAACCCGTCGTTCGTCGAGAAATCCGGAGAGCGCAGCAGCCCCTACATCCATTACATCGTCGAACGCCTGGAAGAGCGCAACATGCCAATGGAGCTGGCGCTGCTACCGATGATCGAAAGCGCCTACAATCCATTTGCCTATTCGCCGGCCGATGCCGTCGGCCTGTGGCAGTTCATCCCGTCTACCGGGCGCAACTTCAATTTGCGACAGACCCGCTGGTACGACGGCCGCCGCGATGTCACGGCCTCCACCCAGGCCGCCATGGACTATCTGGCGCGCCTGCACGAAATGTTCAACGGCGACTGGCTGCTTGCCCTGGCCGCCTATAACGCCGGTGAAGGACGGGTCAGCCGCGCCATCGAGCGCAACCAGAAGCTTGGCCTGCCAACCGATTACTGGAACCTGTCGCTGCCCCAGGAAACCCAGAACTACGTGCCCAAGCTGCTCGCCCTGTCCCAGGTGATCATGGCACCGAGCGGCTACGGCGTGAGCCTGGCCCCGATTGCCAACGAGCCCTACTTCGAAGAGGTGGAGCTCAAGCAACGCATGGACCTGGCGCGTGTTGCAGCCCTGGCCGAGGTGGACGAAGACGAGCTGTACCTGCTCAACCCCGCCTTCAAGAAGCGCATCACCGTGGATGGCCCGCAGCACCTGCTGGTGCCAACCCGGAAGGTCGAGCTGCTGACGGCCAACCTGTCGACGCTCAAACCCGAGGATCGCGGCCTGCAGGAATACGTGGTGCGTGCCGGCGACAACCTGCACGGCATCGCCAGTCGCTACCAATTGAGCGTTGCCAGCATCAAGGAGCTCAACCAGCTCCGTGGCAATACCCTGAGCGTGGGCCAGCACCTGAACCTGCCGACCGACCTGCAGCCGGTGCCGGATGCAGCGCCGCAGCGAACGGTCAATACCGCCGTCGCCTCGCGCAGCTACACCATCCGCAATGGCGACAACCTCTGGCAGATCGCCAAGGCCCATAACGTGGCCGTCAGCGACATCCAGCGATGGAACGCCCTCAAGGGCAATTCGCTGCGTGTCGGCCAGACCATCAAGCTGCAGGGTGGCAACTCCAGCACGAAAACCGTCGCCCAGCGTGACGGCGTCACCTATTACAAGGTGCGCAAGGGCGATTCGCTGCACCTGATCGCCAAGCGCTTCAACGTGCAGATGAAGAACCTGCAGAGCTGGAACCCACGCACCGGCAAGGCGTTGAAACCGGGCCAGGTACTGACCCTGCGCCTGCCTGACTGACGCGCATTGCAACACACTTGAGGCGACCCACCGGGGCCGCTCTTTTTCCTGTACAGACAAGCTGTTACTGTACGGAAACCTTGCTGCCCCGGATCGGATATTGCTCTTGAGATGCCCTCTCCTCTCGCTGTTTTTTGGCCTGGCCGCCAGTTTTCCGGCCTTGGCAACGCTCAGCGAAAGCCATGGCTATGCGCAGTTCGGCGCGCTCAAGTATCCGGCCAGTTTCAGCCACTTTGACTGGGTCAACCCGCAGGCGCCCAAGGGCGGCACCCTGCGTATCATGGCCGCCGGCAGCTTCGATACGCTCAACCCCTACACCTTCAAGGGCACCAGCCCGGTCGCCACGGCCAACTTCCTGCAATATGGCGTGACCGAGCTGAACGAGCCGCTGATGGTCGGCACCGGGCAGTACGATCCCTCCGGCGACGAGCCGGCCTCCAGCTACGGGCTTATTGCCCGCTCGGTGGAATACAGCGAAGACCGCAGTTGGGTGGTGTTCAATCTGCGCCCCGAAGCGCGCTTTCACGATGGCAAACCGATCACCGCCTACGACGTGGCGTTCTCCTATCGGTTGCTGCTCAAGGAAGGCCACCCGCAGTACCGCACCAGCCTGCAGGAAGTCAAACGGGTCGATATCCTCAATCGCCACCGTGTGCGTTTCGTGCTGAAGCGCTCGAACAATCCGCTGCTGATCCTGCGCCTCGGCGAGCTGCCGGTGCTGCCCCAGCACTACTGGAAGGATCGCGATTTCAAGGCCACCACCTTCGAACCGCCACTGGGCAGCGGCCCCTATCGCATAACCCGGGTCGATCCAGGGCGGCGCCTGACCTTCGAACGGGTCCAGGACTGGTGGGGCGCGGCGCTGCCGGTCAACCGTGGCAAGTACAACTTCGATCGGGTCGAGGTGGATTTCTACCGCGACAGCCATGTCGCCTTCGAGGCCTTCAAGGCCGGTGAGTTCGACTTCTACATCGAGCAGCAGGCGAAGAACTGGGCCAACAACTACCGCTTTCCGGCGGTTACGCGCGGCGATGTGATCCGCGCGGAAATTCCCCACCAGATTCCCACCCAGACCCAGGCACTGTTCATGAACACCCGCCGCGCCACCTTCGAGGATGTGCGCGTTCGCGAGGCGCTGGGCCTGATGTTCGACTTCGAGTGGGCCAACCGCACCCTCTTCAACAGCTCTTACACGCGCGCCGCGAGCTACTACCCGAACAGCGCGTTTTCCGCCAAGGGCAAGCCGCAAGGCGCTGAATGGCTACTGCTGTCGCCTTTTCGCGGGCAGCTGCCGGCAAGACTGTTCAGCGAACCCTTCAAGATGCCGGTCACCGATGGCCGCGGCATTCCCCGGGAAACCATGCGCCGCGCACTCGGTCTACTCGCCGAGGCCGGCTGGAAACCGTCCGGCCAGCGCCTGGTCAACGCCAAGGGCGAGACGCTGCGCTTCGAAATCCTGCTGGTCAATCCGAACCTGGAACGCATTCTCCAGTCCTTTACCGAGAACCTGGCCAGCATCGGTATCCAGGCCAACCTGAGAACCGTGGATCGTGCCCAATACAAGCAACGCCTGGATCGCTTCGAGTTCGACATGGTCCTCCTGACCCTGCCCCAAACCCTCAGCCCGGGCCTGGAACAATCGCTTTACTTTCACTCCAGCCAGGCCAACGTCCAGGGTGGCAAGAATTACGCAGGCATCCACGATCCGGTCGTCGATGCCTTGCTGGAAAAGCTGCTCCAGGCCCGCAGCCGCGACGAACAGCTAGCCGCCACGCGGGCCATCGACCGCGTATTGCTCTGGCAGTACTACACCATACCCAACTGGTACATCGACTATCACCGCCTGGCGTACCGTAACCGGTTTGCCTTCGTCACCACGCCCCCCTATACGCTAGGGCTGCGCAGCTGGTGGCTGAAACCTACGGAGACCACACAATGACGCACCCACTGCGTTCATTTCTCATGCACGGCAGCGCCCTGTTGCTGCTTGGCCTTGCCACTCTTACCCAGGCTGCGCCGCAACATGCACTGACGCTGTATGGCGAACCGCCGAAGTACCCGGCCAACTTCAAGCATTTCGACTATGTGAATCCCGATGCCCCCAAGGGCGGCATTCTGCGCCTGCCCGGCCTCAACGGCTTCGACAGCTTCAATCCGTTCATTCCCAGGGGCAACCCGGCCGACCGCATCGGGTTGCTTTACGACACCCTCACCTACCACTCCCCGGATGAACCCTTCACCGAATACGGGCTGCTCGCCGAAAAGATCGAGAAAGGAGCGGATGACAGTTACGTGCGCTTCTTCCTCAACCCCAAGGCGCGTTTCCACGATGGCGAGCCGGTCACCGCCGAGGACGTGATCTTCACCTTCAACGCACTGCTCGAACATGGCGACCCCATGTACCGCCACTACTATGCCGATGTCGCCGAGGTGGTCGCCGAGAACCAGCGCACCGTGCGCTTCGACTTCAAGCATGCCGGCAACCGCGAACTGCCCTTGATTCTCGGCCAGTTGCAGGTGCTGCCCAAGCACTGGTGGGCCAGCCGCGACTTTTCCCGGGGCAGCCTGGAGCCGCCGCTGGGCAGCGGCCCTTACCGTATCGCCGATTTCTCGCCAAACAGCTCGATCCGCTTCGAGCGCGTCAAGGACTGGTGGGCCAAGGATCTGCCGGTGGCGCGCGGGATGTACAATTTCGACGAAATCCGTATCGAGTACTTCCGCGACATGGCCGTCGCCCTGGAAGCCTTCAAGGCCGGTCAGTTCGATGTCAATCTCGAATACTCGGCCAAGGACTGGGCCACCGGCTACAACTCGCCGGCGCTGCGCGCGGGCCGCTTCGTCCAGGAGGCCTTTCCCAACCGCAACCCGGCTGGCATGCAGGGCTTCGTGTTCAACACCCGCAAGCCGATGTTCCAGGACCCGCGCGTGCGCGAGGCCATCGCCCAGCTTTTCGATTTCGAATGGGCCAACAAGCAGCTGTTCTACGGCGCCTACAAGCGCACCCACAGCTACTTCGAGAACTCGGAAATGGCCGCCCGGGGCCTTCCCAGCGAAGCCGAGCTGAAGCTCCTCGAGCCGCTGCGCGGGCAGATTCCCGATCGCGTGTTCACCGAGGCCTTCGCGCCGCCGGTCAGCGACGGCAGCGGTATCATCCGTGACCAGGCGCGCCGCGCCTACCAGCTGCTCACCGAGGCCGGCTACCGGATCGAGAACGACAAGATGGTCGATGCCAATGGCAACCAGCTGGCATTCGAATTCCTCAACACCCAGGCCAACCTGGAAAGGGTGATCCTGCCGTTCAAGCGCAACCTGGCAGAGCTGGGCATCGACCTGCAGATCCGCCGTGTCGACGTATCCCAGTACATCAACCGCTTGCGCTCGCGGGATTTCGACATGACCTCGTCGATCTGGCCGCAATCGAGCTCGCCCGGCAACGAGCAGCGTGAGTTCTGGCACTCCAGCAGTGCCGACAACCCAGGCAGCCGCAACCTGATCGGCCTGCGCGACCCGGCCATCGACAAACTGGTGGAGGGCCTGATCCAGGCCGACTCGCGGGCCTCGCTGATCACCCATGCGCGAGCCCTGGATCGCGTGCTGCTGTGGGGCCATTACGTGGTACCCAATTACTACGTGGACGCCTACCGCGTCGCCTACTGGAAGCGCTTCGGCCATCCGCAGAAATCGCCGCTCTACGACTACGGGCTGATGACCTGGTGGCAGGAAAAACCGGTCGGCGAAGTGATCAGCAGCGAAGACGCGCCCACCACCGAGCAGGAAGAACGCTAGATGCTGGCCTATATCCTGCGGCGCCTGCTGCTGATCATTCCGACCCTGTTCGGCATTCTGGTCATCAACTTCGTGATCATCCAGGCCGCGCCCGGTGGCCCGGTGGAACAGATGATCGCCAAGCTGGAAGGTTTCGACGCCGCATCCGGCGGCGCCACCGGACGTATTTCCGGCGGTGGCGGCGGTGAGGTGGCCACCGCCGGCTCCAACTACCGTGGCGCCCAGGGCCTGGACCCTGAGCTGATCGCCGAAATCGAGAAGATGTACGGTTTCGACAAGTCGGCCCCGGAGCGCTTCTGGATCATGGTCAAGAACTACGCCAGGTTGGATTTCGGCGACAGCTTCTTTCGCGATGCCAAGGTCATCGACCTGATCATGGAGAAGATGCCGGTTTCCATTTCCCTGGGCTTATGGAGCACGCTGATCATGTACCTGGTGTCCATCCCGCTGGGCATCGCCAAGGCCACCCGCCACGGCAGCGCCTTCGACGTATGGACCAGCTCGGCGATCATCATCGGCTACGCGATTCCCGCCTTCCTGTTCGCCATCCTGTTGATCGTGCTGTTCGCCGGTGGCAGCTATTGGGACTGGTTCCCGCTGCGCGGCCTGACCTCCAGCAACTTCGACGAACTGAGCCTGAGCGGCAAGATAATCGACTACTTCTGGCACCTGGCCCTGCCCGTCACCGCCCTGGTGATCGGCAACTTCGCCACCCTCACCCTGCTGACCAAGAACAGCTTCCTCGACGAAATCAACAAACAGTACGTGACCACTGCCAGGGCCAAGGGCCTGAGCAATGCCCGGGTGCTCTATGGCCACGTGTTTCGCAACGCCATGCTGCTGATCATCGCGGGTTTTCCGGCGGCCTTCATCGGTATCTTCTTTACCGGCTCACTGCTCATCGAGGTGATCTTCTCCCTCGATGGCCTGGGCCTGTTGAGCTTCGAGGCGGCGATCAACCGCGATTATCCGGTGGTCTTCGGCACCCTGTTCATCTTCACCTTGCTGGGGCTGGTCGTGAAACTGATCGGTGACATCACCTACACCCTGGTCGATCCACGCATCGACTTCGAAAGCCGGGAGGCCTGACCATGGCACTGTCCCCGCTCAACAGACGCCGTTTCGAACGTTTCAAGGCCCACAAGCGCGGCTGGTGGTCGCTGTGGATCTTTCTCGCGCTGTTCTTCGTGACCCTGGGCGCCGAGCTGATCGCCAATGACAAGCCTCTGCTGCTCAGTTATGACGGCGAGCTGTACTTCCCGGTGCTCAAGCGCTACCCGGAGACCACCTTTGGCGGCGAGTTTCCCCTGCAGGCCAACTACAAGAGCCCCTACATCAAGGAGCTGATCGAGCAGAAGGATGGCTGGATGGTCTGGCCCCCCATTCCCTTCAGCTATTCGAGCATCAACTATGACCTCAAGGTGCCCGCTCCCGCGCCCCCCTCGGCGGCCAACTGGCTGGGCACCGACGATCAGGGCCGTGACGTGCTGGCCCGGGTCATCTACGGCTTCCGGGTTTCCGTGCTGTTCGCCCTGGCGCTGACCCTGGCAAGCTCGGTGATCGGCGTCGCTGCCGGCGCCCTGCAGGGTTTCTATGGCGGCTGGGTGGATCTGGCCGGGCAACGCTTTCTGGAGATCTGGTCGGGCTTGCCGGTGCTTTACCTGCTGATCATCCTGGCCAGTTTCGTGCAACCCAACTTCTGGTGGCTGCTGGGCCTGATGCTGCTGTTTTCCTGGATGAGCCTGGTCGATGTGGTGCGCGCCGAGTTCCTGCGCGGTCGCAACCTGGAGTACGTGCGCGCAGCCAGGGCGCTGGGCATGGGCAATGGCGCGATCATGTTCCGCCATATACTGCCCAATGCCATGGTCTCGACCATGACCTTCCTGCCCTTTATCGTCACCGGCGCCATCGGCACCCTCACCGCCCTGGACTTCCTGGGCTTCGGCCTGCCGGCTGGCGCACCGTCGCTCGGCGAACTGGTCGCCCAGGGCAAATCCAACCTGCAGGCCCCGTGGCTAGGCATCAGCGCCTTCGCGGTGCTGGCCATCATGCTGAGCCTGCTGGTGTTTATCGGCGAGGCTGCTCGCGATGCCTTCGACCCGAGGAAATAAGATGAGCCATCCCGATAACCTCATCGAAATCCGCGACCTGTCGGTTGCCTTCGTCAATGGCGACAGCCATCGCCAGGTGGTCAATCACATCAGTTTCGATATCCGCCGCGGCGAAACCCTGGCGCTGGTTGGTGAAAGCGGCTCCGGCAAATCGGTCACCGCCCACTCGATCCTGCGCCTGCTGCCCTACCCGCTCGCGCAGCATCCCAGTGGCACGATCCATTACGACGGTCAGGACCTGCTCAAGCTGCCGGAACGCAAACTGCGGGGCATCCGCGGTAACCGGATCGCCATGGTCTTTCAGGAGCCGATGACCTCGCTCAACCCGCTGCATAGCATCGAAAAGCAGATCAACGAGGTGCTTGGCCTGCACAAGGGGCTACGCGGCAAGGCGGCCACGGCACGCACCCTGGAGTTGCTGGAGCTGGTTGGCATACCCGAGCCGCAGAAGCGCCTCAAGGCGCTGCCCCACGAATTGTCGGGCGGCCAACGCCAGCGGGTGATGATCGCCATGGCGCTGGCCAACGAGCCGGAGCTGCTGATTGCCGATGAGCCGACCACGGCGCTGGATGTGACCGTGCAGCTGAAGATTCTGGAACTGCTCAAGGATCTGCAGGCCCGCCTGGGCATGGCCATGCTGATCATCAGCCACGACCTCAAGCTGGTACAGCGCATCGCCCAGCGGGTCTGCGTGATGCAAAACGGCGAGCTGGTCGAGCAGGCGGACTGCAAGACCCTGTTCAACGCCCCGCAACACCCCTACACCTGCACCCTGCTCGGCGCCGAACCAAGCGGCGATCCAGTCGATGCTCCAGCGGCAGAGACGCTGCTCGCCGTTGAGGACCTGCGTGTCTGGTTCCCCATCAAGAAGGGCCTGCTGCGCCGCACGGTCGACCATGTAAAAGCTGTCGACGGTATCAACTTCAGCCTGCAGCGTGGCCAGACCCTGGGTATCGTCGGTGAGAGCGGCTCGGGCAAGTCGACCCTGGGCCTGGCGATCCTGCGCCTGATCGGCAGCCAGGGCGGTATCCGCTTTGGCGAGCACCATCTGGGCAGCATGTCGCAGCGCGAGGTGCGGCCACTGCGCCGGGAAATGCAGGTGGTGTTCCAGGATCCGTTTGGCAGCCTCAGCCCGCGCATGACGGTGGGCATGATCATCGGCGAGGGACTGCGCATCCACCGTATCGGCAACCACGCCGAACAGGAGCAGGCGATCATCGAAGCGCTGTGCGAAGTCGGCCTGGATCCCGAAAGCCGTCACCGCTACCCCCACGAGTTCTCCGGCGGCCAGCGGCAACGAATAGCCATCGCCCGCGCCCTGGTGCTCAAGCCTGAACTGATCCTGCTCGACGAGCCGACCTCCGCACTGGATCGCACCGTACAGCGCCAGGTCGTCGACCTGCTGCGTTCCTTGCAGGCCAAATACAACCTGAGCTACCTGTTCATCAGCCATGACCTGGCGGTGGTGCGGGCGATCAGCCACCAGCTGATGGTGGTCAAGCACGGCCGGGTGGTCGAGCAAGGCGATGCCAAGAGCATTTTCCAGGCGCCCCAGCACCCCTATACCCAGCAGCTACTGGAGGCGGCGTTCCTGACGCCCGTCAGCCCGCAAAGCGCATAAACCCATAGCACCACCTGCAAAGCCATCACGGTGACGCAGTTCTGCCATCTGCGCTGGGCTATTCTGCTCGACAATCTGCTCTGCACAGCACCGCGAAAAATCCTTTGTTGCAGATACACAAAGGCCCCGAGATCGGGGCCTTTGTCATTCATGCGGGCTATCAGTAACGCTCGATATCCGCCTTGCTCTCCAGCTGCTTGCGGTAGGCCGCGAAGTCCTGCTGGCCGCTGCGCGAGGCGAGGAAGCGGCGGTACATGGCCTTCTCCTCGTCGCTCAGTGCCTGCTCGGGCTCGCTGACACCCTTGAGGCGGACCACCACGAAATCACCGTTCGCCAGGGCGATACCGCTGAATTCGGACTGCTCGCCGGTCGGCTTGGGCATACGGAACAGTGCCTGCAGGATGGCCGGGTCGACACCGTCCTGGTTGCGCGTGGCGGCTTCAACCACCTGCCAATCGGCACCCTCGGGCTTGACCTTGCCGTCACGCAGCTCGCTTACCAATTGCTCGCCGGCTGCCTTGGCCGCTTCACTGGCGCGGGTCTGGGTCAGCTGAGCGCGAATGCTGTCGCTCACCTGGTCGAGCTCCAGCTGTTGCGGCTTGCGGTGTTCCTTGACGCGAATGACCACCAGGGTGTTCGGATCGAGTTCGATGGCTCCGCTGTTGCTGCCGTCCTCCATCACCTCCTGGCTGAAAGCGGCCTGCAGCACCTGACGGTTCGCGGCTATACCGGTACCGCCCTGGCGACCGAACGGCTCGCTGGTCTGCACCTTGAGGCCCAGTTCCTGAGCAGGCTGTGCCAGGTCCGAGGACTCGAAAGCGGCGTCTTCAAGCTGCTTGGTCGCCTCGACGAAGCGCTGTTCGACGCGCTGCGCCTTGAGGTCGGTCTCGAGCTTTTCCTTCATGCTGGCGAGCGACGGCACTTCCGGGGCCTGCACACCAAGCAGCTTGATCAGATGCCAGCCGAATTCGGTACGTACCGGCTGCGACACCTCGTCCTGTTTCAAGGCATAGAGGGCATCTTCGAAGGCCGGGTCGTAAACGCCCTTGCCCGCATAGCCCAGGTCGCCGCCTGCGCTGGCCGAGCCGGGGTCCTGGGAGAACTCCTTGGCCAGGGCGGCGAAGTCTTCACCGCCCTGCAGGCGCTTCTGAACCTCCTCGATCTTGGCCTTTGCCTGCTCGTCGCTGACGTCACCGCCAACCTCGATCAGGATGTGCGCAGCATCCCGTTGCTCAGCCAGGTTGGCGATTTCCGACTCGTAGGCGGCCTTGAGCTCTTCGTCGCTTACGGAAACCTGCGAGAAGAATGCATCCTTCTTCAGTTCCACGTACTCGATGACCACCTGCTCCGGGCTCATGAACTGAGCCTGCTGGGCGTCGTAGTAAGCCTTCACGTCGTCATCACTGACTTTCACCGCGCCAGGATCCGCCTTGATGGTGCGCGTGGCGAAATCACGGGTCTGCTTTTCCAGGCGGGCGAACGCGGCCACTTCTTCATCGGTGACGAAACCGCTACCGGAGATACCGGCGCGCAGCTGACCAATCAGCATTTCCTGCTCGAGCATCTGGCGGAACTGCATCCGGGTGTAGCCAAGCTGACGGATCACCTGATCGAAACGATCGGCATTGAAGCGACCGTCGACCTGGAACTCCGGAGTCTGCACGATGACCTGGTCGAGCGCGGCCTGGGAAAAGGCGAATTTGGAGTCCTTGGCGCCCTGCAGCAGCAGCGAACGCTCGATCAGCCCTTTCAGAGAAGCCTCGCGCAGCAGACGCTCATCCAGCATGGCCGGGTCGAATTCCTTGCCCAGTTGCTGCAGCAACTGACGGCGCTGCATTTCCACAGCTTGATTGAGCTCGTTCTGGCTGATCTTCTCGCCATTCACATCGGCCGCGTTCTGGCTGTTGCCGGTGCCGGTGATGATGGCATCAACGCCGGTCAAGGCCATGAGAACGACGATCAGGCCGATGATGGTTTTGGCAATCCAACCCTGTGAATTGTCCCTGATATTTTGCAGCATGCTTCCCCCAGAACGGCCACGTACTAAAAATGGCCGCGCAGCGTGGGTAAAATCCGGATAGAAGAAAGGCGCATCCTGGGATGCGCCTTCTCGTAACGTGCGAAGCGGATCGGGATTACGACTCTACAATCCCCGGCGTGACAGACCTCTAGGTCTTATTGCCGCCCCACAACCGAGCCGGGATTAGCCGACCCGGCGGGCAAAGGCCCGAAGACGCTTAGTTGACGGCGTCTTTCAGCGCTTTACCAGCTTTGAAACCTGGAATCTTGGCAGCAGCGATGCTGATCGGCTTGCCAGTCTGCGGGTTGCGGCCAGTGCGAGCAGCACGCTCTTTGACAGCGAAAGTACCGAAACCAACCAGTACGACGGAATCACCAGCCTTCAGAGCGCCAGTAACGGATTCAATCACTGCGTCCAGCGCACGGCCAGCAACAGCTTTCGGGATATCAGCAGATGCGGCGATGGCATCGATCAGTTCCGACTTGTTCACTCTAAGTCCCCTTAATTTCGGTTTAGGTTGTTTCTTGATTTTAATGGAAGCGAATCGGGTGCTGGATGGCCTGCCGACACGGTAAGAGCCGCTTTATATCAAGGGCTCCAAAAAAGTGTCAAGGAAGGCATCCGGCTAATGCGTGCTGATTCGCTCCTTGGAATCAGACTCGCGTTTTTCATCCTTTGCAACCAACTCCGGAGCCGCGTCTGGCAAGGGCTCCGGGGCGTATTGCAGCGCAATTTGCAGGACCTCGTCAATCCATTTAACCGGTTTAATCTGCAGGTCCTGCTTGATGTTCTCGGGAATCTCCTTGAGATCGCGAACATTCTCCTGGGGAATGATCACCGTTTTGATTCCACCGCGGTGCGCCGCCAGCAGTTTTTCCTTGAGCCCACCGATCGCCAGCACCTGACCACGCAGGGTGATTTCCCCGGTCATCGCCACGTCGGCGCGTACCGGAATTTGCGTCAATGCCGACACCAGTGCAGTGCACATACCCACACCGGCACTCGGGCCATCCTTGGGTGTTGCACCTTCCGGCATGTGGATGTGGATATCGCGTTTTTCGTAGAAGTCCGGCGCCACGCCCAGGCTCTGGGCACGGCTGCGGACCACGGTTTGCGCGGCTGTGATCGATTCGACCATGACATCGCCGAGCGAGCCGGTCTTGATCAGGTTGCCCTTGCCGGGCACCACGGCCGCCTCGATGGTCAGCAGTTCACCGCCCACCTGGGTCCAGGCCAAACCGGTCACCTGGCCGATCTGATCCTGCTGTTCGGCCAGGCCATAGCGGTGCTTGCGAACGCCCAGGAAGTCCTCGAGAGACTCGGCCGTAACCAGCACATGGAAGCGTTTTTCCTTGGCATGCTTCTTCACCGCACGCCGGCAGACCTTGGCGATTTGCCGCTCGAGGCTGCGCACACCTGCCTCGCGGGTGTAGTAACGAATGATGTCGCGGATCGCCGCTTCCTCGAATTCCAGCTCGGTTTTCTTCAAACCGTTGGCCTGAATCTGCTTGGGCGCTAGGTACTTGGTGGCGATATTGACCTTTTCGTCCTCGGTGTAACCTGGCAGGCGAATCACTTCCATGCGGTCCAGCAGGGCTGCCGGAATGTTCATGGAGTTGGCGGTGCACAGGAACATCACATCGGACAGGTCGTAATCGACCTCCAGGTAGTGATCGTTGAAATTGTGGTTCTGCTCCGGATCGAGCACTTCCAGCAGCGCCGACGCCGGGTCGCCGCGCATGTCCTGGCCCATCTTGTCGATTTCATCGAGCAGGAACAGCGGGTTGCGCACGCCGACCTTGGTCATCTTCTGGATCAGACGCCCCGGCATGGAGCCGATGTAGGTGCGGCGATGGCCGCGGATTTCCGCTTCGTCACGCACACCGCCGAGCGCCATGCGCACGAACTTGCGGTTGGTGGCACTGGCGATCGACTCGGCCAGCGAGGTCTTGCCCACGCCAGGCGGTCCCACCAGGCACAGCACAGGGCCCTTGAGCTTCTTCACGCGCTTCTGCACGGCGAGATACTCGAGAATGCGCTCCTTGACCTCTTCGAGGCCGTAATGGTCGGCATCGAGGATGCTTTCGGCGCGGGTGAGGTCCAGGCGCACCTTGCTCTGCGCCTTCCACGGCACATTCACCAGCCAGTCGATATAGGAGCGCACCACGGTGGCCTCGGCAGACATCGGCGACATCTGCTTGAGCTTGTTCAGCTCGGCCTGGGCCTTGCCGTAGGCTTCCTTGGTCAGCCCGGCATTCTCGATGCGGCGTTTGAGTTCATCGAGCTCGTTGTGGCCTTCCTCGCTATCGCCGAGTTCTTTCTGAATCGCCTTCATCTGCTCATTCAGGTAGTACTCGCGCTGGCTGCGCTCCATCTGCTTCTTGACGCGGCCACGAATACGCTTCTCGACCTGCAGCAGGTCGATTTCCGCGTCCAGCAGGGCCAGTACGTGCTCGACCCGGGTCGGCAGGTCGACGATCTCGAGAATCTCCTGCTTCTGCTCGATCTTCAGCACCATGTGCGCAGCCATGGTATCGACCAGGCGGCTGGGCTCATCGATGCTGTTGAGCGACGACAGCACCTCGGCGGGCACCTTCTTGCCCAGCTGCACGTACTGTTCGAACTGGCTCAGCAGGCTGCGGGTGAACACCTCGCTTTCACGCTCCGGCGCCTCGACCTCGTCGAGCAGCTGTACCTCGGCGCTGCTGTAGCCATCGGCCTCGATGAACTGCTCGATTTCGCCACGCTGCTCGCCCTCGACCAGCACCTTGACGGTGCCATCGGGCAACTTGAGCAACTGCAATACGGTTGCCACGGTACCGACTCGGTAGAGCCCTTCTTCACTCGGTTCATCGTCCGCGGGATCTTTCTGGGCGAGTAGCAGAATCTGCTTTTCGCCATTCATCGCCGCTTCGAGCGCTTCGATGGATTTCTCACGGCCTACGAAAAGCGGGATGACCATGTGCGGATAGACCACGACATCGCGCAAAGGCAGGAGAGGCAATTCGATGGTTGTCTTCATGATTTTGAGCTCTACGGCGGCCTTGCGGCCGTAAACGGTGGGAGTACCCTTGACCCTAAGATGGGGGTAGCCCCACGAAAAAACAAGCGTTGCCTTAGGTAAAAGCAAAGGGGCCCGCAGGCCCCTTGCTTACAACATATGACAAACGCGTTACGCGTCTGGTGCTGCCTTGGCAGGCGGCTCGCTGTTTTCGTAGATCAACAGCGGCTTGGAGCTGCCATCGATAACGCTTTCATCGATGACCACCTTGCTGACATCCGACTGCGACGGGATGTCGTACATGGTATCGAGCAGCACACCTTCGAGAATCGAGCGCAGGCCACGGGCACCGGTCTTGCGCTCCAGCGCCTTGAGTGCGACAGCCTTGAGCGCGTCAGGACGGAACTCGAGGTCGACCCCTTCCATCTCGAACAGCTTGCCATACTGCTTGGTCAGCGCGTTCTTCGGCTCGGTCAGGATCTGCACCAGCGCCGCTTCATCGAGCTCTTCCAGGGTAGCGATGACCGGCAAGCGGCCAACGAACTCGGGAATCAGGCCGAACTTGACCAGATCGTCCGGCTCGATTTCACGCAACGACTCGCCGATCTTCTTCTCGACATCCTTGGTACGCACTTCGGCATTGAAGCCGATGCCGCCCTTGGTCGAACGCCCCTGGATCACCTTCTCGATACCCGCGAAGGCACCGCCGCAGATGAACAGGATGTTGCGCGTATCGACCTGCAGGAATTCCTGCTGGGGATGCTTGCGACCGCCTTGCGGCGGCACCGAGGCAACGGTGCCTTCGATCAGCTTCAGCAAGGCCTGCTGCACGCCCTCGCCCGATACGTCACGGGTGATCGACGGGTTGTCGGACTTGCGGGAAATCTTGTCGATCTCGTCGATGTAGACGATACCCATCTGGGCCTTCTCGACATCGTAGTCGCACTTCTGCAGCAGCTTCTGGATGATGTTCTCGACGTCTTCACCCACGTAGCCAGCCTCGGTAAGGGTGGTCGCATCGGCGATGGTGAAGGGAACATTGAGCAGGCGCGCCAAGGTCTCGGCCAGCAAGGTCTTGCCCGAGCCGGTCGGGCCGAGCAGCAGGATGTTGCTCTTGCCGAGCTCGACGTCATCCTTCTTCTCGCGCTGGTTGAGGCGCTTGTAGTGGTTGTACACCGCGACCGCCAGGATCTTCTTGGCGCGCTCCTGACCGATCACGTACTGATCGAGGATCGCGCTGATCTCCTTGGGAGCCGGCAGCTTGTGCGCACTGCTTTCGGCCTGGGCTTCCTGCACCTCCTCGCGGATGATGTCGTTGCACAGGTCGACGCACTCGTCGCAGATAAATACCGAGGGGCCAGCAATCAATTTGCGCACTTCATGCTGGCTTTTGCCGCAGAAGGAGCAATAGAGCAGCTTGCCGTTGTCCTCGCCGTTGCGGGTGTCAGTCATTCGATCAATCCAATACCGTAGGCTTAAAACACAAGATGGAGCCAAACCGGGGCATTTTCAAGCCCGATGTGCCACAGGCCGACCATTGTCGGCCTGTGGCGTCACGCTTCAGCCGATTTGCTCGCGACGGCTGTGTACCTTGTCGATCAGGCCGTAGTTGACCGCTTCCTCACCGCTCATGAAGCGGTCACGATCGGTGTCACGGGCGATCACTTCGATCGGCTGACCGGTGTGGTTGGCCAGCACCTGGTTCAGACGCTCGCGAATGAAGAGGATTTCCTTGGCGTGGATTTCGATGTCCGACGCCTGGCCCTGGAAACCACCCAGCGGCTGGTGAATCATCATCCGCGAATGCGGCAGGCAGTAACGCTTGCCTGCAGCGCCGCCAGCCAACAGCAACGCACCCATGCTGCACGCCTGACCGATACAGGTGGTCGAGACGTCGGGCTTGATGAACTGCATGGTGTCATAGATCGACATGCCAGCCGTCACCGAACCGCCTGGCGAGTTGATGTACAGGTGGATGTCCTTGTCCGGGTTCTCGGCCTCAAGGAACAGCAACTGCGCGGCTACCAGATTGGCCATGTAGTCTTCGACCGGGCCGATCAGGAAGATCACGCGCTCTTTGAGCAGACGCGAATAGATGTCGTAGGCGCGTTCGCCACGAGCGGACTGCTCGACGACCATGGGAACCAGACCACCAGCGGCCTGGATATCGGACATTTGCTGCATGAAAGGATTGTGCGACATTTCCAGCACTCGCTCCCTAATAAAAGTCATGTCTCGAATACGCATAAGCCAGCACTGAGGCTGGCTTATGGTGTGCTCGAACGAGGCGAAGAAATCAGGCGGCTTGTGGAGCTTCTGCCGGCTTGACTGCTTCTTCGTAAGAGACCGATTTGTCAGTCACGTTGGCCTTCTGCAAAACAGTATCTACAACTTGCTCTTCCAGTACAACCGAACGTACTTCGTTCAGTTGCTGGTCGTTCTTGTAGTACCAGGCCACGACCTGCTCCGGCTCCTGGTAGGCCGAGGCCATTTCCTGGATCAGCTCACGGACGCGGGCGTCGTCAGGCTTGAGGTCGAACTGCTTGACCACTTCGGCAACGATCAGGCCGAGGGACACGCGGCGCTTGGCTTGTTCTTCGAACAGCTCGGCCGGCAGTTGATCCGGCTTGATGTTGCCGCCGAACTGCTGAACGGCCTGCACGCGCAGGTTGTTCACTTCATTGGCGATCAGCGCCTTGGGCACTTCGACCGGGTTGGCAGCCAGCAGGCCTTCCATCACCTGGTTTTTGATCTTGGACTTGATGGCCTGACGCAGCTCGCGCTCCATGTTCTTGCGAACCTCGGCGCGGAAGCCTTCCAGACCACCTTCCTTGATACCGAACAGGGCGAAGAATTCGTCGTTCAGCTCAGGCAGTTGCGGCGCGGAGACGCTGTTGACCTTGACGGTGAACTCAGCGGTCTTGCCGGCCAGATCGAGGTTCTGGTAATCCTCGGGGAAGGTCGGATTGATCACCCGCTCTTCACCAGCCTTGGCACCGATCAGGGCATCTTCGAAGCCCGGGATCATGCGGCCGGAGCCCAGTACCAGCTGAGTGCCGGTGGCGGAACCGCCAGCGAAAGCCTCACCGTCGATCTTGCCGACGAAATCGATGTTCAGCTGGTCGTCTTTTTCGGCAGCGCGCTCGACGGCTTCGAAACGGGTATTCTGCTTGCGCAGGATTTCCAGCATGTTGTCGACGTCGGAGTCGGCCACTTCAGCCTGCTGACGCTCGATGGCGATAGCTTCGAGGCCGCTGACCTTGATTTCCGGGAACACCTCGAAGGTCGCAACGAACTCCAGGTCCTTGCCCTTCTCCAGCACTTTCGGCTCGACCGAAGGCTGACCAGCAGGTGCGAGTTTCTGTTCGGCAACGGCCTCATAGAAGGAAGACTGGATGACGTCGCCTACGGCTTCCTGGCGTGCATCGGCTTCGAAACGCTGACGGATCACGCTCATCGGCACTTTGCCAGGACGGAAGCCAGGGATCTTGGCTTTCTGGGCAGTCTGCTGCAGACGCTTGTTGACCTGGGTCTCGATACGCTCGGCCGGCACAGTGATGCTCATGCGGCGCTCGAGAGCGGAAGTGCTTTCAACAGAAACTTGCATGGATATTCCTCGTTGCACAGACGTATGCCGGCCGCTTACCGGCCCCATTCAAGGGCATGCATTCTAGAGGGAGGTGTTGCAGAAGTCACCCTAGATGCAGGTGGCAAACGGGAGGGGCGCTAAAAGATGGTGCGGACGGAGAGACTCGAACTCTCACGCCTTGCGGCGCTGGAACCTAAATCCAGTGTGTCTACCAATTCCACCACGTCCGCGTGGTAATACTTTTTACAAACAAAAACGCCAGGCTTTTAAGGGCCTGGCGTTTTCAGAATATGGGGTGGACGAAGGGGATCGAACCCTCGACACCAGGAGCCACAATCCTGTGCTCTACCAACTGAGCTACGCCCACCATATTGCTTTACTGCTTCACTTGTGCCGACTCACCTAGTGGCGCACCCGGCAGGACTCGAACCTGCGACCATCCGCTTAGAAGGCGGATGCTCTATCCAGCTGAGCTACGGGCACTTATCCATCCACCAGAGCAGACTTCAAGCTTTCGGCTAGAGCGGCTACTTTCGTTGCTGCCGTTGCCGCTTTACCCTGTCACTTGCTGTGCTCGCCAAGTGGTGCGCATCTTATAGAGGCGCCCCAGGGGCGTCAACACCCAAATCGAAAAAAATTCAGTTAGATAAAGGAGTTACACCAAATCTGCGTTCTGCCGCCTTTGCCCTTCCTTAATGCCATGCGAGAATGCGCGTCCTTTTTTCTCCCTTTCGATGGTTAACCAAGCGCAATGACCGCACAACTGATAGATGGCAAAGCGATTGCCGCCAATATCCGCCAGCAGATCGCCCAGCGCGTCGCCGAACGACGCGAGCAAGGACTGCGCGCACCCGGCCTGGCAGTGATCCTGGTCGGCAGCGACCCCGCCTCTCAGGTTTATGTCGCGCACAAGCGCAAGGATTGCGAAGAAGTCGGCTTCATCTCCCGTGCCTATGACCTGGGTGCAGAAACCAGCCAGGATGAACTGCGCGAGCTGATCGACTCATTGAATGAAGACGCCAGCATCGACGGCATCCTATTGCAGTTGCCGCTGCCGGCACACCTCGACGCCTCGCTTCTGCTCGAGCGCATTCGCCCGGACAAGGACGTGGACGGTTTCCACCCCTACAACATCGGCCGTCTGGCCCAGCGCATGCCGCTGCTACGCCCCTGCACCCCCAAAGGCATCATGACCCTGCTGGCCAGCACCGGCCAGGATCTCTATGGCATGCACGCCGTGGTGGTGGGCGCCTCGAATATCGTTGGCCGGCCGATGGCGCTGGAGCTGCTGCTCGGCGGCTGCACCGTGACCATCACCCATCGGTTCACCAAGGATCTGGCCGGCCATGTGGCCCAGGCCGATATCGTCGTGGTCGCGGCGGGCAAGCCGGGACTGGTCAAAGGCGAGTGGGTGAAGGAAGGCGCCATCGTCATCGACGTCGGCATCAATCGCCAGGCCGATGGCAAGCTGATCGGCGACGTGGTCTATGAAACCGCCCTGCCCCGCGCCGGCTGGATCACTCCGGTACCCGGCGGCGTCGGTCCGATGACCCGCGCCTGCCTGCTGGAAAACACCCTGCACGCCGCGGAACACCTGCACGCCTGACGGCTTTGCAGCTACGAAAACGGCGCCATCGGGCGCCGTTTTCATTTCAGCTCAGCACGCGTGTGGCGCCCTGGGGCTTGCGCACGAACCACAGCACTCGGCTGACGCCGCGGGTCACCGCTACATAACCGAGGCGCAAACTCTCGTCCGCCATCGCCTGGTCGTAGCTGTTGGCGAAGAAACCACAGTGTGCGTACAGCGCATTACGCAAGGGATGCGGCGTGGTCGGCAGGCAGTCGTCGACGATGATCGCCACCTCGGCCTGCAGCCCCTTGGCGCGGTGGATGGTATAGGCCTTGACCGGCAGTTTGCGGTCGAGCCCGGCCTGGATGTCCTTCAAGGTGTCGTTGCGCCGCCCCAGCAACAGCACGGCGGTGCGCTCCCTGGAGTCGATCGCAGCGGCGTATTCACATTGCGCGGCAATCTCCCTGTGCAACGCACTCAGATCGCGAGCCGGATCGAACGGCGTTACCAGTTTCACACCATGGCTGCCCGGCGGCGCACTGCGGATCGCGGCCGTCGCCTTGTCCTGCTTGAAGGCCACGTCTGCGAGTATCGATTCGGCAGCGCGGATCACCGGCTCGATGGAGCGATAGTTGGCTTGCAGCTTCAGTACCGCGCTCTTGCCCTTGCCTTTGCTCGGAAAGTGCCGGTCGAAGGCCATGAACAGCTCCGGCGAACTGCCCCGCCAGCCATAGATCGACTGCCAGTCGTCGCCGATGGCCATCAGGCTGACCGGCGTGCCGGCGCCCGCCAGGCGCCGGTGCAGAGCCTGCAGCCATTGCACGATCTGCGGCGAGACATCCTGGAACTCATCGATCAACAGATGGGAAAAGCCCGCCAGCCTGCCTGCCTCCAGGCGTTCATCACCATCGTCGAGCCGCTGCGTCAGTTGCTGGAACGCGCTATTGAAGGTCAGCAAGCCCTGCTGGTTGAGCTGCTGGACAAAGGCTCTCCAGAACGCCTGCAACGCCAGCAGGAAGGCTCGCTCGGCTGGCGAGCAGGCCAGTGCTGCCACTGGCAGCTGCTCGATACGAATGCCGATGCTTTCGATAAAACCCGCCTGCCCGTAAAACACCTCGAACAAGGGGGCGGCGTGCAGCTCACCCGGCAACCTGAACGGCTGCATCGGCGCCTTGGGCAGCGCCTTTTGCGGATCGGGTGGCTGGGAGCCGAGCAGTTCGTGAACCCAGCCGCGAAAGGCCGGCTCATCGGTGTAGCAGGCCTGATAGGCGTCCTTGAGCAGACGCGTTTGCGCAGGCCCCAGACGCCCGCCCGCCAGGGGGTTATCCGGTTCACTCGCCGACGCCTGCTTGTCACCCAACTGCTCGAACCAGCCGGGGCTGCCAAGTACCTCGCGCGCCAGCACGCCCATCGCCGAGTGAAAGGTGCGCACGCACTGGCGGACCGCCTGCGCATCGACGGACGACTGCCAGAACCCGAGCACCTTGAGCAGTCGCTCGCGCAATTCGGCGCAGGAGGCGTTGGTAAAGGAAATCACCGTCAGCCGTTCGGGCTCGACATTCAGGTGGCAGAGCATAAACACCACACGCAGCACCAGGGTCGTCGACTTGCCCGAGCCGGCCCCGGCAAAGATCCGCGTCAGCGGTTGGCGAAAGAGGATCATCGCCCACTGCTCGTCAGAAGGCGCACCGATGATCCCGGCAGCGGCAGCTCGTGCCACCGTCTCGCGCATCGCCTGCTCCTGGGCCGCCGTAACCTTGATCGCCGCTGCCGAGTAGATGCCGGCGCTAGCGCGCCTTACCGGCTTTTTTGCCGCCGGCTCTCCTTTGCCTTTACTGGCATCAGTAGCCTTCGCCCCGCGCTTTGCCGCTGCGGCCTTTTTCTTCGCCAGCGGCTTTTTCGCCACGGCTCGCGCGCGCTCGGCAGCGGCGTGCTTCTCGGCTTCCAGGTAGGCGGCAGTACGCGGAAAGTAGCGAGCCAGGGTGTTGGAGAGCAGCAGTTTGTAGCGGGTCAGCATGGGATTTCCGTGGCGTTTACGGTGTGAGCGTCTGGAAATGAAAAGGCCGCGTCAGCGGCCTTTTGGGTGCATCGGGCGATTACTCGGCAAGGCGCCAGGTGGTACCGCCCTTGCCATCCTCGAGCACCACGCCAAGGGCGGTGATCTGATCGCGGATACGGTCGCTTTCCGCCCAGTTCTTCTCGGCACGAGCCTGCAGGCGCGCGGCGATCAGTGCCTCGACTTCGGCAGCGTCGACCTTACCGGCAGCACCGGCCTGGAGGAAGGCCTCGGGCTCGAGCTGCAACACACCGAGCACGCAGGCCAGCTGCTTGAGCTGCGCGGCCAGACCAGCCGCCGCCTGCAGGTCCGACTCACGCAGGCGATTGACCTCGCGAATCATCTCGAACAGCACGGCGCAGGCTTCCGGCGAGTTGAAGTCGTCGTCCATCGCCGCACTGAAGCGCTCGACGAACGCCTCGCCACAGGCTGGCGAGGCTTCCGGCAGCCCCTTGAGGCCGTTGTAGAAGCGCTCCAGGGCACCCTTGGCTTCGCGCAGGCTCTCTTCCGAGTAGTTGATCGGGCTGCGGTAATGACTGGACACCAGCAGGTAGCGCACCACCTCCGGGTGATACTTCTCCAGCACCTCGCGGATGGTGAAGAAGTTGCCCAGGCTCTTGGACATCTTCTCGCCGTCCACACGTACCGCGCCGGCATGCATCCAGGCGTTGGCGTACTGCTTGCCGGTGGCCGCCTCGCTCTGGGCGATTTCGTTCTCGTGATGCGGGAACACCAGGTCCGGGCCACCGCCGTGGATGTCGAAGGTCTCGCCCAGGCAGCAGGTGGACATCACCGAGCACTCGATGTGCCAGCCCGGGCGGCCTTTGCCCCAGGGTGACTCCCAGCTTGGTTCACCTGGCTTGGCGCCCTTCCACAGCACGAAGTCCAGCGGGTCTTGCTTGATCTCGTCGACCTCGATGCGTGCACCGATCTTCAGGTCTTCGATCTTCTTGCGCGACAGCTTGCCGTAGCCAACGAACTTGCCGACGCGGTAGTACACGTCGCCATTGCCGGGGGCGTAGGCATAGCCCTTGTCGATCAGGGTCTGGATCATCTGGTGCATACCGGCGATATGGCCAGTGGCACGCGGCTCGAGATCCGGGCGCAGCACGCTCAGCCGCGCTTCGTCTTCATGCATCGCGGCGATCATGCGCTCGACCAGCGCCTCGAACGGCTCACCGTTTTCATTGGCGCGCTTGATGATCTTGTCGTCGATGTCGGTGATATTGCGCACGTAGGTCACGTCATAGCCGCGATGACGCAGCCAGCGGGTGACCACGTCGAAGGCCACCATCACCCGGGCATGGCCGATGTGGCAGAAGTCGTACACGGTCATGCCGCACACGTACATGCGCACCTGGTTACCGATCAGCGGCTTGAGCGGTTCCTTGACCTTGCTCAGGGTGTTGTAGATGGAAAGCGCCATTACTGACCCCAGGAGTCACGCAGGGTGACGGTGCGGTTGAACACCAATGCGTCCGGCTTGGAATCCTTGTCGAGGCAGAAGTAGCCTTCGCGCTCGAACTGGAAGCGGTCGTCGGCGCCGGCCTGGGCCAGCGACGGCTCGGCACGGCAGCCGGTGAGCACCACCAGGGATTCGGGGTTGATGTTGTCGAGGAAGCTGCCGCCCTCTTCGGCCTTCTCCGGGTTGGCCGAGCGGAACAGGCGATCGTAAAGGCGCACTTCGCACTCGACGCTCTCCGCCGCCGGCACCCAGTGGATCACGCCCTTGACCTTGCGGCCTTCGGGGTTCTTGCCCAAGGTGTTCTCGTCATAGGAGCAGCGCAGCTCGATGATATTGCCGGCGGCGTCCTTGATGGCCTCGTCGGCGCGGATCACGTAGCTGCCGCGCAGGCGCGCTTCACCACCGGGGATCAGGCGCTTGAAGCCGTCCGGCGGGGTTTCCTCGAAGTCGCTGGCATCGATGTAGATTTCGCGGGAGAACGGCAGCACGCGGGTGCCCATGTCCTGCTTGGGATGGCGCGCCAGCTCCAGGTTCTCGACCTGGCCTTCCGGGTAGTTGGTGATCACCACCTTGAGCGGCTTGAGCACGCACATGGCGCGCGAGGCGTTGGCGTCCAGGTCTTCGCGGATGGCGAATTCCAGCATGCCGATATCCACCAGGCCACCGGCGCGGTTGACGCCGATCATGTCGCAGAAGGTGCGAATCGAGGCCGGGGTGTATCCACGGCGGCGATAGCCCGAGAGCGTAGACATGCGCGGGTCATCCCAGCCGTTGACGTGTTTCTCGTCGACCAGTTGCTTGAGCTTGCGCTTGCTGGTGATGGTGTAGTTCAGGTTCAGCCGGGCGAATTCGTACTGACGCGGCTGCGCCGGCACCGGCAGATTGGCCAGGAACCATTCGTACAGCGGGCGGTGATCTTCGAACTCCAGGGTGCAGATCGAGTGGGTCACGCCTTCGATGGCATCGGACTGGCCATGGGTGAAGTCGTAGCTTGGGTAGATGCACCACTTGTCACCCGTCTGGTGGTGATGGGCATGGCGGATGCGATAGAGGATCGGGTCGCGCAGGTTCATGTTGCGCGAGGCCATATCGATCTTGGCACGCAGCGAGCGGGCGCCGTCCGGGAATTCGCCAGCCTTCATGCGCGCGAACAGGTCGAGGTTCTCTTCCACGCTGCGCTCGCGGTACGGGCTGTCCTTGCCGGGGGTGTTCAGGGTGCCACGGTATTCGCGGGCCTCGTCCGGGGTCAGGTCGTCGACATAGGCCTTGCCGGCCTTGATCAGCTCGATGGCCCAGGCATGCAACTGGTCGAAGTAATTGGAGGCATAACGCTCCTCGCCGGCCCACTCGAAGCCCAGCCAGCGGACGTCGGCCTTGATGGCATCGATGTATTCCTGGTCTTCCTTGGCCGGGTTGGTGTCGTCGAAACGCAGGTTGCACTCGCCACCGAATTCCTGGGCCAGGCCGAAGTTCAGGCAGATCGACTTGGCGTGGCCGATGTGCAGGTAGCCGTTGGGCTCCGGCGGGAAACGGGTGATGATCTTGGCGTGCTTGCCAGCGTCCAGGTCGGCCTGAACGATGGGCAGCAGGAAGTTGGCAGCTTTTTCGACGGTGGGCTTGCTCATGGTGTCCTTAGCGCGTGCGGATTGCGGCACAGGGTAGGCCGACTAAAACAAAGCGCTTATCATAGCCCAAGCTGTCAACCCCCTGACAGGCCTTGGTGCCTGCTCCTGACCTTCGGCCGACATTAATTGTCGGTACCGAACCGGGAGTAGCCCGGGATTTTCTCGACAGAGCGATTAAGCACATGATCAAGCTGCACACCAATCACGGCGTCATCACCCTCAAGCTGTTCGACGACAAGGCGCCGGAAACCGTCGCCAACTTCAAGGAATACGTGAAGAGCGGCCATTACGACGGCACCGTGTTCCACCGCGTGATCGGCAACTTCATGATCCAGGGCGGCGGTTTCGAGCCGGGCATGAAGCAGAAGCCGACCCGCGCGCCGATCAAGAACGAAGCCAACAATGGTCTTTCCAACAAGACTGGCACCGTGGCCATGGCCCGCACCATGGAGCCGCACTCCGCTTCCGCGCAGTTCTTCATCAACGTCGCCGACAACACCTTCCTCGACCACAGCGCGCAGACCGTGCAGGGCTGGGGCTACGCGGTGTTCGGTGAAGTGATCGAAGGCCTGGATGTGGTAGAAGCCATCAAGGGCGTCTCCACCACCATGAAGTCCGGCCACCAGGACGTACCCGCCGAAGACGTGATCATAGAGAAGGCCGAGATCGTCGAGTGATCCTGCTGATCTCCGACCTGCATCTTGAAGAGGAGCGCCCGGACATCACCCGGGCGTTCTTGCATTTTCTCGACACCCGGGCGCGCCACGCCGAGGCGCTGTACATCCTCGGTGATTTCTTCGAAGTATGGATTGGCGACGATGCCATGACGCCCTTTCAGCAGGGCATCGCCCAGGCGCTGCGGCGCCTGGCCGACAGCGGTACGCGCATCTACCTGATGCACGGCAACCGCGACTTCCTGCTCGGCAAGGCGTTCTGCCGCGAGGCGGGCTGCACCCTGCTCGGCGATCCCCATGTACTGCCGCTGAACGGCGAGAAGACTCTGCTGATGCATGGCGACAGCCTGTGCACCCTGGATATCGGCTACCAGAAGATGCGCCGCCTGCTGCGCAACCCGCTGAGCCTGTTCATCCTGCGCAATCTGCCGCTGAGCACCCGCCACAAGCTGGCCCGCAAGCTGCGCTCGGAAAGCCGTTCAAAGACGCGCATGAAGGCCAGCGATATCGTCGACGTCACGCCCGATGAAGTGCAGCGCGTGATGGCACGCCATGGCGTGAAGACGCTGATCCACGGCCATACCCACCGTCCTGCCGTCCATGAGCTGCTGGTCGACGGTAAGATGGTCAGGCGCATCGTGCTGGGCGACTGGGACAAGCAGGGCTGGGCTCTGCAGGTCGATGAAAACGGCTTCAACCAGAGCGCCTTCGCCCTGGATTGAAACGCCAGGTAGCCCCGGCGTTGAGCGCAGTGATACCCGGGAATTGCCCCGTTTAAGCCTGCGGAACGCCGCTGTGAAAGCGAAACTCGGTATCGGGCGATTCGATCAGCTCGCGCTCGACCGCCCTCACCCGCTCGATCACCTGATCGACATCTGCCGCATCGCCGTACTGGTAGGCAAGCTTCAGGTAGCCCTGAAAGTGCCGCGCCTCGCTTTTCAGCAGCCCAGAGTAGAACTTGCCCAGCTCGTCGTCCAGGTGCGGAACCACTGCCTCGAAGCGCTCGCAACTGCGCGCCTCGATAAAGGCGCCGACCACCAGGGTGTCGACCAGCTTGTAGGGTTCGTGGTTGCGCGTCACCTTGCGCAGCCCCGAGGCATAACGCGCCGCCGACACCGGGCGCAGGCCGATCTTGCGGCGCTTCATGATGCGCAGCACCTGCTCGTGATGGACCAGTTCCTCACGGGCCAGGCGCGACATCATGGTGATCAGATCGGCGTGGCAGCTGTACTTGGCGATCAGGCTCAGCGCCGTGCTGGCCGCCTTGAATTCGCAGTTCTTGTGGTCGATCAGCATGATGTCCTGATTGGCCAGCGCCGCCTCTACCCAGGCCTGGGGCGTGCGGCAACCAAGAAACTCGTGGATTTCCGGCAGGCTGGGGGTGGCGCTGCGGCGGTTGGGCAATGGCTGCTCGGGAGCGGTGGCTGGAAACAACACGGGTATGGGCTCTGGCGGCTGGCTAGTTGATAAGCCGGCCATTATAAGGCCGCCAGAGCGGCGCGTCCTGCCTATCGGCCCGCACGGCGCGGAGGGTCGAGTGATTCAGTTGTTTTCCAGCCAGGCATTCATCTGAGCGATTTCCTGCTCCTGGGCGGCGATGACCTGCTTGGCAAGCTTCAGCACTTCGGCGTCGGAGCCATACGCCAAGGCGACCTTGGCCATGTCGATGGCACCCTGGTGGTGAGGAATCATCCCGCGCATGAAGTCCCGATCGGCATTACCGCTGAAATCAACGGCCATGGCAGCGTGCATACGATGGTTGACCGCCTCGAAGGCGGCCTTGACCTCTGCGCCCCTGGCGGCGTCGACAGCCGCCTCATAGCGCGCGGCGTTGGCGGCCAGCCACTTGTTCATCAGGTCGATCTCCTGATCCTGCGCGGCGATGACCTCGCCGGCCAAGGCACGCACCTTTGCGTCGCTGCCGTACTGCTGCGCGACCTTGGCCATCTCGATGGCGCCCTGATGATGGGGGATCATGCCGCGCATGAAGTCCACGTCGGCACTGCCCGTCAGCGTGACGGCCATGGCCTTGTGCATCCGCTCGTTGATCGCGCGGTAGGCGCTCGTCGAGGCACTGGCGTTTGCCGGCTGGCTCGCCACCGAATGTGCGGCATGCCCGCCTGAATGACCTGCGGCTGTATCCTGGGCAGCGGCCATGCCGGCGCTCAGCAGCGAGGTGCCGGCCAACAGCAGTAAACCTAAGGTGTGGGCTTTCATGACTATCCTCGACCATTGATGGGAGGTCAGAACCTACACCTTGCCACGACGGCAAGGTCAAGCGGTGGCCTGCCAAGGCGGCTTGCGTGACCGGGCCGAGGTCACGGGCGCAACAGGCCATCTATAGTGAGTAGGCAAGCCACCTGCAGAGGAACCCACCATGCAAGCCATCCGCAGCATTCTCGTGGTCATCCAGCCGGATCATCTGGAGGCCCTGGCCCTGAAACGCGCCAAGCTGATCGCTGGTGTGACCCAGTCTCATCTGCACCTGCTGATCTGCGCTGAATCGGGCGAACACGGCGGCCACCTGCGCCTGCTCAGCAACGCCCTGCAGCAGGATGGCTACAGCGTCAGCAGCGAACAGGCGTGGCATGGCAGCCTGCATGAAACGGTCAGCATGGTGCAGCAGGCCGAGGGCTGCGGTCTGGTGATCAAGCAGCACATGCCTGACAACCCACTGAAAAAAGCCCTGCTCACCCCTGACGACTGGAAGCTGCTGCGCTACTGCCCCTGCCCGGTGCTATTGGTGAAAACCCAGACGCCCTGGAGCGGCGGCACGGTATTGGCCGCCGTCGACGTGGGCAATGTCGACAGTGAGCATCGCGCCCTGCACGCCCGCATCGTCGATCACGGCTTTGACATCGCCAACCTGGCGCAAGCCGAACTGCACGTGCTCAGCGCCCATCCATCGCCCGTGCTGGCATCGGCTGACCCGACCTTCCAACTGCGTGACAGCATCGAGGACAGCTACCGGCAGCAGTGCCGGGCATTTCAGGAGACCTACGACATCGACGACGGGCACCTGCATATCGCCGAGGGCCCGGCCGATGTACTGATTCCGCACTTCGCCCACCAGTTGCGCGCGGCCGTCACGGTGATCGGTACCGTGGCGCGTACAGGTTTCAGTGGTGCGCTGATCGGCAACACCGCCGAGGTGATTCTCGACACCCTGGAAAGTGACATTCTGGTGCTCAAGCCCGACAGCATCATCGAGCATCTGGAACAGCAACTAAGCGAGCACTGATCACTCGCGAAACGGCTGCCTTGGCCTGCTGCGCAAGGGATCGAGCAACGACGACAAGCCGTTGTGATCGATCTCCTGCATCAGCGCCAGCAACTGGCCAATCTCACCTTTCGGAAAACCTTCCCGGGCGAACCAGTTCAGGTAATGCCCGGGCAGGTCAGCGATAAGCCGGCCCTTGTATTTGCCAAAGGGCATTTCTCGGCTCACCAACAATTTCAGGTCTTCGGGTTTCATCACATCGGCCGTCGGGTGGGCATGGGCGGCTCATTATGCCGCAACAGCCAGGCGGTTGGGCCGGCCGCTCGACTCGGGTAAGCTGCGCGCCGTTCACACTTGCAGGTACTCACCATGATTATCAAGGCACTGCGTCTGGGCCTCGGCCAACTGATCGTCCTCGGCGACCTCGCCACCCGCCCTTCCAAGATGAAGCGCACACCTGAAGCCCAGGCTGTCGTCGACCAGGCTGCGGGCAATCTGGCGCTATACCAGTTCAAGGCCTGCCCGTTCTGCGTGAAGATTCGCCGCAAGCTGCATACCCTGAACGTGCCCGTCACCCTGCGTGACGCCAAGAACGACCTCAGTTCACGCAGGGAACTGGAGAGCCTGGGCGGCAAGATCCAGGTGCCCTGCCTGCGTATCGAAGAAAATGGCCAGAGCACCTGGCTGTACGAATCCAAGGCCATTGCCGCCTATCTGGATCAGCGCTTCGCGGTGTGAATCGCCGGTAGCGCAGCTGTAAATCTGGCCGCGGCAATCAGCCCGGCAAGAACGCTGCGTTGTGTAGAAGCGCCCTAGTGCTGATGGCTGCGTCCGACATGGGACACATCCTTGTCGACATGCAGCGTGTCACTGGTACTGAGCTGGCGAATGATCTCGCAGGGCGACGACTGCTGATCCGCCAGGCAGCTGTTGCGCAGTTCGACCAATTGCCCCTGCAAGGACTGCAGGCTGGCGATACGCGCATTGACGTGCTCGATATGCTCGTCGATCAGGGTATTGATGGCTTCGCAGTTTTCCGCCGGCCGGCCGCGCAGGCTGAGCAGCTCGCGAATCTCGTCGAGCGTCATGTCCAGGGTGCGGCAGTTGCGGATGAAGGTCAGCCGCTCGACATGCTCCGGCAGGTAAAGGCGGTAGTTGCCTTCGCTACGCTGCGGCGCGGGCAGCAATCCTTCACGCTCGTAATAGCGGATGGTCTCCACCTGGCAACCGGTAATCGTCGCCAACTCACCAATTTTCATGATCCTTTCCTCCAGTGCTTGACCCTATAGTGGCTACAGGGTGTTCACTCTGCAACAGGATATTTGGAGAAGCATCATGGCCAACTGCTGCGATCACGATCACACCCCCAAGCCTCGCCAGCCCCAGGACGCATGCTGCGCTTCTGAAGCGGCCTCGTCCTGCTGCGCTGCGCCTAGCCCGCTGATCACGCAGATTGGCGAGCCGAGCGACAGCCGCGCGGCCAGCCCCGCCATGGAAAGCAGCAGCCTGCGCATAGAGCAGATGTGCTGCCCGACCGAGGAAGGCCTGATACGCGGCAAGTTGCAGCACCTGGCGGAGGTGCACGCCATGCAGTTCAACCTGCTCAATCGCACCCTGCTCGTCGAACACCAGGCGGGGGCTGCCCCCCGGGTGATCGCCGCCATCGCCAGCCTGGGCATGCAGGCCCAGCCCCTGGCAGCCGAAACCCGGGTGCGCATCGAGCAGATGGATTGCCCCACCGAAGAGCGCCTGATCAACGACAAGCTGGCCCGCGAGCCCGGTATCGAGGCGCTGCAGTTCAACCTGATGCAACGGGTGTTGACCCTCCGTCACCGCCCGGAGGCGCTGGAGCCGGCCTTGCAGGCTATCCGTGAACTGGGCTTTACCCCGCAACTCGAAAGCGGTGACGGCCAGCGCGTGCCCGCCGAGCCCGTGGCTGAAGGCCTGCCGTGGCGCCTGATCGGCGCAGGCGTGGCAGCGTTCGCGGCCGAACTGGTGCACTTCACCGACAGCGCGCCGGAGTGGGTGGTCGCGCTGATCGCCCTGGGCGCCATCCACACCGCCGGCCTCGATGTCTACAAGAAAGGCTGGATCGCCCTCAAGAACCTCAACCTGAACATCAACGCACTGATGAGTATCGCGGTGACCGGCGCCGTGCTGATCGGCCAGTGGCCCGAGGCGGCCATGGTCATGGTGCTGTTCGCCATTGCCGAGCGGATCGAGGCGAAATCCCTGGATCGCGCGCGCAATGCCATCCGCGGCCTGCTGACGCTGACACCGGAGCAAGCCACGGTACGCCAGGCCGATGGTAGCTGGCAGGCTCTGGAGGTCGGCCAGGTGAGCATCGGCAGCGTGGTACGGGTGCGCCCGGGCGAGCGTATCGGCCTGGATGGCCAGGTTACCGAGGGCAATTCGACGGTGGATCAGTCACCGATCACCGGCGAAAGCCTGCCAGTCGAGAAGACCCTGGGCGATACCCTGTTCGCCGGCACCATCAACCAGGGTGGTGCGCTGGAGTACCAGGTCAGCGCCGCCGCCAGTAACAGCGCGCTGTCGCGCATCATCAAGGCCGTGGAAGAGGCGCAAGGCGCACGGGCGCCGACTCAGCGCTTCGTCGACCGTTTCGCGCGTATCTATACCCCGCTGGTATTCCTGCTTTCGCTGGCCGTGGCGGTAGTGCCGCCGCTGTTGCTGGGCGGCGACTGGTTCGAGTGGGTGTACCGCGCCCTGGTGTTGCTGGTGGTCGCCTGCCCCTGTGCCCTGGTGATCTCCACGCCGGTAAGCATCGTCAGCGGCCTCGCTGCGGCGGCGCGCAAGGGCATTCTGGTCAAGGGTGGCGTGTACCTGGAAAACGGCCGCCACATCACCCACCTGGCGCTGGACAAGACCGGCACTCTCACCCACGGCAAGCCGGTACAGACCGATTACCTGGCCCTCGCCGCTGATGCCGAGGGCTATCGCCAGTTGGCGGCCAGCCTGGCGGCCCGCTCCGATCACCCGGTTTCCCTGGCGGTGGCCAGTGCAGCGCAGCAACAAGGCGTCGGGTTGCTCGATGTACAGGGGTTCGAGGCGCTGGCCGGCCGTGGTGTGTGCGGCGCGATCGCTGGCCAGCGCTACCAGCTGGGCAACCATCGGCTGCTCGAGGAGCTCGGTCTGTGCACGGCCGAGATCGAAAACCGACTCGACGAACTCGAGCGTCAGGGCAAGACGGTGATCGTGCTCAGCGACGAAGCTCGCGCCCTGGCCCTGTTCGCCGTCGCCGACACGCTCAAGGACAGCAGCCGCGAGGCGATCGCCAGCCTGCATGCCATGGGCGTCAAGACCGTCATGCTGACCGGCGACAACCAGCATACCGCCCAGGCCATTGCCGCCCAGGTCGGCATCGACGAAGCCCGCGGCGACCTGCTGCCCAACGACAAGCTGGCGACCGTGGAGAAACTGCTCGAGCAGAAAGGCATGGTGGCCATGGTCGGCGACGGCATCAACGACGCCCCTGCCCTGGCGCGTGCCGATGTCGGCTTCGCGATGGCGGCGATCGGCACCGACACGGCCATCGAAACCGCCGACGTGGCGATCATGGACGACGACCTGCGCAAGATCCCGGCGTTCATTCGCCTGTCTCAGCAGACGGCGGCGATCCTCAAGCAGAACATCCTGCTGGCGCTGGGCATCAAGGCAATCTTCCTGGCCATGACCGTCACCGGCCACGCCACCATGTGGATGGCGGTGTTCGCCGATGTCGGCGTCAGCCTGCTGGTGGTGTTCAACGGGCTGCGATTGCTGCGCAAGTAGCCGATGGGAGGAGCGAAGCCCGGCCTGTGCTATGGCCCCGTCGTGGGAGCGCGCCATGTGCGCGACAGCTTCGCGAGCATGGACTAGCCCGTAGGATGGGTGCAACCCATCAAAGAGATGATGGACCGCACCCACGCGGCCCGACCCACCCTACGAGTTACTACGTACGGCCTATTACCCCGGCATGGTCACATGCTTCGGATGGCTGGCGACCCTCGCCAGCCAGGCGTTGATCGCTGGATAGCCGCTCAGGTCGAAGCCACCTTCATGGGCGACATGGGTGTAGGCGTACAGGGCGATATCGGCGATGGTGTAACGGTCGCCGACCAGATACGGCGTCTGCTGCAACTGCCGTTCCATCACCCGCAGCGCCTTGTTGCCACGCACCTGGCAGATCTTGTATTCCTCCTGGCGATCGGCCGGCATGCCCTGGTACAGCTGGATGAAGCGCGCCACCGCCACGTAGGGCTCATGGCTGTATTGCTCGAAGAACTGCCACTGCAGCACCTGGGTGCGCAGGCGTGGTTCGGTCTCGAGAAACTCACTGCCATCGGCCAGGAAGTTGAGGATGGCATTGGACTCCCACAGGCAGGTGCCATCTTCAAGTTCGAGCACCGGAATCTTGCCGTTGGGGTTCTTGGCCAGGAACTCGGGCCGCTGGGTATCGCCATTGAGAATATCGATAGGCACCCACTCGAACGGCTTGTCCAACAGGCTGAGCATCAGCTTGACCTTGTAGCAGTTGCCCGAACGGTAATCGCCATACACCTTGTACATGTTCACTCCCCCTTTGCCGATAATCACGCCGCGTCCGCGGCCAGTCCCTGACGCACCACACCGGCCAGCCGTCGCAGCCCTTCCCCCAGGCGCTCCGGCGCCACGTGGCTGAAGTTCAGCCGCAGGTAACCGGGCTCGCGATCCGGGTCGATGAAGAAAGGCTCGCCCGGCATGAACGCCACGTTCTGCGCCAGCGCCGCATCAAGCAGCAGGCGCGTGTCCTGGGGCTGCTTGAGCTTCAACCAGAAGAACAGGCCACCCTGGGGAACCTGCCAGTCTGCCAGCTCGCTGAAATGTTCGACGAGCGCCGCCTGCATCGCATCACGCCGCAGGCGATAAAAATCTCGCAACCCGGCCAGGTGGGCCCGGTATCGCTCGGTGCCCAGCCATTGCAGCGCCTGCCACTGGCCGACCCGGTTGGTATGCAAGTCTGCCGACTGCTTGAGGCGCAAGAGATGGGGAAACAGATCCGCCGAGGCGATCAGGTAACCGACGCGCAATCCGGGCAGCAGCGTCTTGGAAACGGTGCCGGTATAGATCCAGCTGGCCTGACGCAGGCGGCTGACGATGGGCGTGGCGCTGCCAGCATCGAACACCAGCTCGCGGTAGGGCTCATCCTCGATCAGCGTGACCTGGTAACGGTCCAGCAAGGCGGCCACGGCGTCACGCTTGGCTTCGCTGTAGCGCACCGCACTGGGGTTCTGGAACGTCGGTATCAGGTAGGCGAAGGCCGGGCGCTGGCGCTCCAGCTGCGCTTCGAGCGCCTGCAACTGCGGGCCGTCTGCCTCTTGGGGCACGGCCACGCAGTCGGCACCGAACAGCTGGAACGCCTGCAGCGCTGCCAGGTAGGTCGGCGCCTCGAGCAGCACCTTGGTGCCCGGATCGATGAACAGCTTGCTGACCAGGTCCAGGGTTTGCTGCGAGCCACTGACGATCAGCACCTGGCTGGCCTCGCAGGGCACGCCCAGCAGGCGGGCCTCGGCGGCGATGGCCTTGCGCAGCGCCGGCTCACCCTCGCTCATGCCGTACTGGCCCATGTTGGTGGGCATCTGCGACCAGTCGAGCACCGGCAGCATCTCCTCGGCCGGCAGACCACCGGCGAACGACATCACTTCCGGACGCTGGGCAGCAGCGAGAATTTCGCGGATCAGGGAGCTTTTCAGGCGGGTGATGCGTTCGGAGAAGGCCATGGGGTCACCAGGTGATAAGTCATGAAACGAGGGTCTGTTGACGTTTCACGCACGGCCGCGCCGGAGCCCGTTTTGCCGCGAGGCAAGGCACGAGCCGCGAAGTTTAGCGGGCTAAATGAGCCGGCGAGAAACCCAGCATCGCGGCAAAACGGGCCCGGCCCTACGGGTGGGGCCGCCTAGGTTGCGCGGGAAATCTCGCCATGCGTCGTTGGAGGACTTGAAAAGGGAACGCCATTCCCTGCGTCCTCCGCCTCGCCTGGCGAGATTTCTCGCGGCAACGCGGCTCGCGTTGAAACGTCAACAGACCCTAGGTCAAACTGCTTGACCGAAAGTACGACGCCCGAGATATATACGTCAACATGATTGACCTTAAAAATTCAGCCGATCAGCAAGCCGCCATGGAAGCCTTCTTCTTCGGCTACCAGGCGTTCACCGCCAAGGCCGACGAAATGCTCGCGCGCCGTGGCCTGTCACGGGTGCACCAGCGCATCCTGTTCTTTATCGCGCGGCATCCGGGGCTGAGCGTCAGCGAACTGCTCGGCTATCTGGGTGTGAGCAAGCAGGCGCTAAGCATTCCGCTGCGTCAGTTGATGGAAATGCATCTGACCCAGAGCGTTACCTCCGAGGCCGACAAGCGCAAACGCCTGCTCGGACTCACGGCAGAAGGCGCCAAACTGGAACGGGCGATGCGCTGCGAGCAGGTCAAGCTGTTGCAGCGCGCCTTCGATGCAAGTGGCAAGCACGCGGTCGATGGCTGGCTGGCGGTAAACAAGGCATTGAGCGGTACAGGTCGACCCGCTCATTGACCTGCGCTTAACTGTATCGCCACTTATGGTGATCGCTGTACGGCGACGGGTGGCATAGCAGCCCTTATCTTCGCGGCTCAACCTTGAGAAACCGCCATGAATCTGGAACTGCTGCTCGCCTTCGTCGCCTTCGCTTTCGTCACTTCGATCACGCCAGGCCCCAACAACATGATGCTGCTCGCCTCCGGGGTGAACTTCGGCCTGCGCCGCAGCGTGCCGCATATGCTGGGCATCAGCCTGGGCTTCATGGTGCTGGTGATCTGCGTGGGCTTGGGGCTTGGGCAGCTGTTCGCGCAGTTCCCGGCGCTGTACAGCCTGCTGCGCTATCTGGGCGCTGCCTACCTGCTCTACCTGGCCTGGAAGATTGCCGGCTCGGGCGCACCGGACAGCGCCAGTAGCGAGCGCGGCAAACCCTTCACCTTTCTGCAGGCCGCGGCGTTCCAGTGGATCAATCCCAAGGCTTGGGTGATGGCCATCGGCGCCATCACCACCTACACCCCGCAGGAAAACTTCCTGGTCAACGTGCTGCTGATCGCCGGCCTCTTCGCGCTGGTGAACTGCCCAAGCGTGGGACTCTGGACCGTCGCCGGCACCCTGCTGCGCAACTGGCTGCGTAACGCTACGCTGCTGCGCCTCTTCAATATCGGCATGGCTTTGCTGTTGGTGGCATCGCTGTACCCGATCCTCGCCGACATCAAAGGAGTGCTGTAATGCGCGAGAGCAGCCAACCGCGTCTGCGCCCCCTGGCCGATACCTCCGCCTCTGCCGTGGTCGCCGGCTTTATCGGCATGCTCACCGGTTATACCAGCTCCCTGGTGCTGATGTTCCAGGCCGGCCAGGCTGCGGGGCTCAGCGCCGGACAGATTTCCTCGTGGATCTGGGCGCTGTCGATCGGCATGGCAGTGACCTGCATCGGCCTGTCGCTGCGCTACCGTGCCCCGGTGATGGTGGCCTGGTCGACGCCCGGTGCGGCGCTGCTGATCACCAGCCTGCCCGGCGTGCCCTACAGCGAGGCGATCGGCGCCTATATCCTCTGCTCGGCACTGATTCTGGTGTGCGGCCTGACCGGCAGCTTCGACCGCATCATGCGCCGCATTCCCGGCTCCATCGCCGCAGCGCTGCTGGCCGGCGTGCTGTTCAAGATCGCCCTGGAAATCTGCGTGGCTGCCGAGCAGCAGCCGCTGCTGGTGATCGCCATGCTGTTCACCTATCTGCTGGGCAAACGCCTGCAGCCGCGTTATGCGGTACTGGGCGCGCTGGTGGTCGGCTGCGTGCTGGCCGGCGTGCTGGGGCTATTGAATTTTTCGCAGTTCGAGCTGCAACTGGCGGCCCCGGTGTGGACCACTCCGAGCTTTTCCATCGCCGCAGCGATCAGCATCGGCATCCCGCTGTTCATTGTCGCCATGGCCTCGCAGAACCTGCCTGGCATGGCCGTGCTGCGCGCCAACGGTTACGACGTGCCGGCCTCGCCGCTGCTCAACACCACCAGCCTGGTGTCGATTCTGATGGCGCCCTTCGGCTCCCATGGTATCCACATGGCCGCCATCAGTGCGGCGATCTGCGCCGGCCCGGAGGCCCACGAGGATCCGCGCAAGCGCTACACGGCAGCGGTCTGGTGCGGGATTTTCTACGGCATCGCTGGTTTGTTTGGCGCCACCCTCGCCGCCCTGTTCGCCGCCCTGCCCAAGGCGCTGATCCTGTCGGTCGCCGCCCTGGCGCTGTTCGCCTCGATCATCGGCGGCCTGACCCAGGCCATGGGCGAGCCGAAAGAGCGCGAAGCGGCGCTGATCACCTTTCTGGTCACCGCTTCGGGCATGAGCCTGTTCGGGGTAGGTTCGGCGTTCTGGGGCATCGTCGCCGGGCTGCTGACGCTGGTGCTGCTCAATGCAGGGAAACGTGCTGCCTGAGCCTATGGTATTGGGCGGGAGTGGACGTAAGGCGCCCCGCCTGTGGGAGCGAACCATGCCCGCGATTTTTTTCCGCGCATGGCGTGCTCCCACAGTGGATCAGTGAACGGCCGCTCCTGCTTGAATCAGCCATGACGGGTCTCGGCCCTCAACTGCTTGCCATGGGCCGCGTTCACCCACCAGCCAAACGCCGCGGCGGTGAAGAACATGATGATGCTGTACAGCGCTGCGGGAATCGCCATGGTGCTGTTGTTGAGCAACACCGGGCTCAACGCCAGGGCAATGGCCAGGGTGCCATTGTGGATACCGATCTCCATGCCGATGGCGATGGCCTGGCGCAGGCTCAGCTTGAGCAGGCGCGGCACGAGGTAGCCCACCGCCAGGCTCAGCAGGTTGAAGGCCAACGCTGCAGCCCCCACCACCGGCGCGTAATCGAGCACCGTCTGCCAATCCTTGACCAGCGCCAGTACGATGATCAGCAACAGGAACAGGGCGGAAATGATCTTCACCGGGTTTTCCATGCGCAGGGCGAAACCGGGAAAGCGGCTGCGCAGGAACATGCCGATGGCCACCGGCCCCAGCACGATGGCGAACACCTGCACCACCTTGGCGAACTGCAGCGGGATCGCCTGATCGCCTTCCATGAAGTAGGCCAGCGACAGGTTGACGATAAAGGGCATGGTCAGCACCGCGACCACCGAGTTCACCGCGGTCAGGGTAATGTTCAACGCCACGTCGCCATGGGCCAGGTGGCTGTACAGGTTGGCGGAGGTGCCGCCGGGCGAGGCGGCCAGCAGCATCATGCCAACGGCCAGCGCCGGCGCCAGACCGAACGCCTGAACCATGAAGAAACATACCAGCGGCAGTAGCAGCAACTGGCAAAACAGCCCGATCAACACCGGCTTGGGATACTTCACCACACGGGCGAAATCCGCCAGGGTCAGCGACAGGCCCAGGCCGAGCATGATGATGCCCAGGGCCAGGGGAAGAAACACACTCAGCAAGGGACTTGCAGTCATCGCTACCTCGGCGTGGTCAGACTTCCATGATCGTGGTCCACACTGTAGCGGGCAATTGTCGCTTCGCGTGCGAATGCGGCGGCTAACCTTGCCCCATCAGTTCAATGGATCGGCAGACATTCGGCCACTGCGACATCCTTGTCCAAGCGCAGGCCGAAGATTATCACCACAGCTTATTTCAACGGAGGATACCCATGTCCACTCAGCTCAACCGCCAGTTCCTGCTCGCCAAACGCCCGACCGGCATGGTCAGCCGCGAAACGTTCGATTACGTGGAAAAGCCGCTCGGCGAACCGGGCAATGGGCAGATTCTGGTCAAGAACCTCTACCTGTCGCTGGACCCGGCCATGCGCGGCTGGATGAACGAAGGCAAGTCCTATATCGCACCGGTGGGCCTGGGCGACGTGATGCGTGCGCTGGGCGTCGGTGAAGTGGTGGCCTCCAAGCACCCGGATTACAACGTGGGTGATCACGTCAACGGCGCGCTGGGCGTGCAGGACTATTTTCTCGGCGAGCCCAAGGGCTTCTACAAGGTCGACCCCAAGCGCGCACCGCTGCCGGTGTATCTGTCAGCCCTCGGCATGACCGGCATGACCGCCTATTTCGCCCTGCTGGATGTAGGCGCGCCGAAAGCCGGTGACACCGTGGTGCTGTCCGGTGCGGCGGGTGCAGTGGGCAGCATTGCCGGGCAGATCGCCAAGCTTAAGGGCTGCCGTGTAATCGGCATCGCCGGCGGCAAGGAGAAATGCGCCTACCTCACCGACGAGCTGGGCTTCGATGCGGCCATCGACTACAAAAGCGAAGACCTGCCTGAAGCGCTCAAGCGCGAATGCCCCAAGGGCGTTGACGTGTATTTCGACAACGTCGGCGGCGACACCCTGGATGCCGTCCTCGGCCGCCTGGCGCCCAAGGCGCGTATCGTCATCTGTGGAGCGATCAGCCAGTACAACAACAAGGAGGCGGTCAAGGGCCCGGCCAATTACCTGTCGCTGCTGGTCAACCGCGCGCGCATGGAAGGCTTCGTAGTAATGGATCATGCCGCCAACTTCGCCAGTGCGGCGGCAGAAATCGGTGGCTGGCTGGCAGAAGGCAAGGTCAAGTCCAGGGAGCACATCGTCGAGGGCCTGGAAACCTTTCCGGAAAGCCTGCTGAAACTGTTCAAGGGGGAGAACTTCGGCAAGCTGGTACTCAAGGTCTGAGGTGAGGGGCGGTCGCCAGGCCGCCCTTCTCGACGCCCCCCTAGGATATCCGGCTCGTTGATCGTGGCCGCTCGCTCGAACAGCGTTTCTCGCCAGCACCAGAACAAGGGATGGCCAATAGCCATTAAATTGCTTGAGGCTGCTGGGCCATTCGGTTAGTTTCGCCGCCATGCAGCCCGCCGGGCTGACCGTGTCTCTGCGTCGGAGCCAGGATGGAACTGTTTTTCACCGCCGTAACCATCGCGCTGGTCGGTGCTGCCTACTGTCTGCTGCAGCACGTGCGCAGCCCCTCGGCGCTATGCCGCAAGCCAATGAGCGCCTGGCTGGCGCGCTACCAGGCTGCCACGCCGGTCGAGCAACATGAGATGGCCGAAATGTTGCTGCGCCAATCGGCGCGGCTGGCGTCGCGCATGGGCGTCGAGGTGCATATCGACAGACTGCTGCCTGACGATGGCGACCCCATCACGCTGCTGCAGGCCTGGCAGGCGCAACTGAGCATCGCCATCCCGGCACAGGCGCTCCCCAACACACCAGCACGCACGGTGGGCGCCCTGCTGCTGATTCGCGACGTACAACCCGAAAGCTTTCGTCAGTTGCTGGGCCAGGCCATAGCCAGCTGAGCCGCCCGCCTCTGCTGCTAGAGGCTGCGCATGAGAATGATCGGCAAGGCAGTGAACAGCAGGGTAACCACGAACAGGATCAGCAGCAGATCAAGGCTATAGAGGGCCACGTCATTCTCCAGGCGGACAGGCTTGGTGCCCGCATCAGGGTGAACCGCGCCGCACAAGCTGCGGCAGCAGAAGCGGGTGACCACTACCCGGCACCACTCACAGCCATGAGCGCTCGCCTACAGATCACGCTTACACCATAGCTCAGCTCTGCAACAGTTACATGCCGGCATGCGACAGGCTGTCGCATGCCAAGCGACCCAATCGTGCTCACCGTCAGGCCATTGACCTGAACTTCTGCGCCCTGAGGCCTACAGAAAACTGTATTGGCTTTTTCAGGAGACCCCGAATGGAACAGTGGAACATGTGGCTCGATCGCGACTTGTGGATCGCTATCGGTATCGTGGTGGCGGCAACCGCCGTGATCTATACCGTGCTACGCACACTGGTCGGCATCGTTCACAAGCGGCTGACCACCTGGTCCAAGGGTCAGGACGGCAATTGGCAGCATTTCGTCGCGGTGGTGGTCGGCCGAACCAACCGTACGCTGCTCCTGGCCTTCTCGCTGCTGCTGGCCCTGCGCCTGCCGGACCTGCCCGGCAGTTGGCAGGCCGCGCTGAGCCACACCTGGTTCGTTGCCCTGGCGCTGCAGATCGCCCTGTGGGTGGACACCGGGGTGCGCCTCTGGTCGCGCAGCCTGGTGGTCGGCAAGCACGGCGGTAGCGGCTATAACCCGGTAATGACCACCATCATCAGCATCATGGTGCTGATCGTCGTGTGGTCGGTGATGCTGCTGTCGATTCTCGCCAACCTGGGCGTCGACATCACCGCCCTGGTGGCCAGTCTTGGAGTTGGTGGCATCGCCGTGGCGCTGGCGGTGCAGACGGTACTGAGCGACGTGTTCGCCTCGCTGTCGATCGGCGTCGACAAGCCCTTCGAGATCGGCGATTTCGTGGTATTCGGCGAAGTGGCCGGTAGCATCGAGCATATCGGCCTGAAGACCACGCGCATCCGTAGCCTCAGCGGCGAGCAGGTGGTCTGCGCCAACGCCGACCTGTTGCGCCAGATCGTGCACAACTACAAGCGCATGGACACCCGACGCATCGTGTTCAAGTTCGGTATCAGCTATGACACGCCGAGCGACAAGGTTCGCCAGGTCTCGGAGCGGGTCGGCGAGATTATTCGCGCAACGCCGAAAACCAAATTCGACCGTGCCCATTTCCTGGGCTTCGACGAGAGCCAGCTGACCTTCGAGGTGGTCTATATCGTGCAGAGCTCGGACTACAACCAGTACATGGACATCCAGCAGGAGATCAACCTGCAGCTGCTCGATGCGCTACGCGAACTGGATGTACGCTTCGCCCTGCCGCGCCGCGACCTGCGCCTGGTCGGTGAACGCATGCCGACGCTGAAGGTGGCCGGTCTGCCGCAGCAGGAGCATGAGATGGACGATCAGGAGCAGCGCCTGCCGCGCTTCAGCTGACCCCCTCAGGTGATGGGTCAGCGGCACCCACTCAGGCGGTTGCAATTGACCCGGTCGCGATCCCCCTGGGAGCTGGACAGCCGGCTGACCACGTTCCAGCCGATCCGCCGGCTGGAGCCGAACCACACCTGCCCGTCGGCACTGACACCGGTGAACAGCTGCAACCGGCCATAGGTGGTGCTGTTCTGCGACCAGCTCAAGCCGCTGATCACGTCGAAGCCGCGCATCAGGGTGTCATTGCCCTGCTGAACGATGCCGTAGTGATTGCCGAGACGATCCGTGCAGTTGAGCAGCATCGCGCTGCGGGTGCAGCGCATCGCGTCGCCCGGCAAGGTAAAAGCCGCCTGGGCCGACAGGCTCAGGCAGAGCAACAGGACGGTAGTGATCGAGCGCAACGGGGTATCCACTCGCTATCGGGTTCGTCAGCCTAGCCGATCATTCAGAAGCGGCCGGTCAGAGGGTATTCGACCGCCAGGCGCAGCTGATCCGTGTCGCCTTCGGCCTGGGCCGCGTTGCCACGGTGCACGCTCTGGCGCAGCAGCACATTGAGCCCCTTCAGGGCCCCGGACTGCAGCACATAACGCAGGTGCAGATCACGCTCCCAATGCTTGCCACCCTTGCCGTAGCCCAGCCAGGCGTAGCTGCCGTCCGGGTCCACGTCGCTGCCATCGATGCCGCTGCCGCGTACATAGGCGGCGCCGGCGCTGAGCCCGGGCACACCGACACCGGCCATGTCGTAGGTGTAGGCCAGCTGCCAGGATTGCTCGTTGGGCGCGTTGAAGTCGGAGAGCTGCACGGCATTGCCCAGCCAGATGGCCCCCCGGGTCACGTAATCGAAGGGGCTGTCGCCATCGACCTTCTGGTAGCCCAGGGCAAGCTTGTGAAAGCCTTCGCTGTAACCGAGCAGCAAGCTGGCGGTGGTGTTGGACACCCGACCGGCCAGCGCCTGGCCGATATCGCTGCTGCGGTAGAGATTGAGATCGGCGCTCAGCGCTCGCCTGTCACTCAAGGCATGGACGTAGTTGACACCCAGGTAACCGGTACGCCAGCTGTCTTCCAGCTCACCGCCATAGAGGCTCAGCGACAGTGCCGGCACGCCGCTGTAGGTGCCACCGACGAAACTGAAGGCGTTGCCCAACGGCCTGCCGGGGTCTGCGTAGTTGATGATCAGTGGGTTGTTGTTGCTGCGCGAATTGCGATCCGCCGAGCCGGTGAAATGCCCACCGGTGAATACCAGATTGTCGATCTCGCGGCTGTCGAGAAACCAGCCGGTGTGGGTTTCCGGCAGCAGGCGGCTGTCGGACGAGGAAAAGATCGGCGTCTTCACCCGTTGCTCCCCGTAGCGTACCCAGGTCGATGACAGTCGCGCTTTGACGGCTGCGCCACCTCGCGCAACCTCGTTCTGATCGTAGCCCTCGTTGTCCACTGGCATATGCCGCATCTTGCCGGCCCGTCCGCCGCCGCCATCGAGCTTCTGTGACAGATAAAGATGGCCATCGAGGCCGAAACCCACGGTGCCTTGGGTGAACCCGGACTTCACCTCGCCCTGCATGCCGTAGCCCCACTCCTCGGCATAACCGTTGCGGCTGTCACGGGGTTTGTAGGCGTTGCGAGCGCCATTGCTGCGTCCACCATTTCGGTAATCGCGATTCTCGTACACGCTGCGGTTGACCAGACTCCAGGTGGCGTCGTCGATAAAGCCGGCGCTCTTGGCTTGCGCGTCGCCCGCTGCAAACACCTGGGGCGAAACGCAGCATGCCGTCAGGGCCAGAAACCCCAGAGATGATCTGTTCACGATTGCTCCTTGATTGAACTCATATGCCAGCAAAGACTGAATGCCGCCGTCATGCCGATGCCCATCAACGCCCACCACAGGAGTTGCGGCGGCGGCTGATCGGCCGGCAGGAAGCGGCCGATCAGCACGTTGCTGAGCAACGCCACCAAACCGCCCACCCCGGCGAAGAATCCGTAATAGGCAGCCAACTGGCCACGCTTGGCGTAATGGGGCACATGGGCCGACAGCAGCGGCAGCACCAGCAGGCTGCCAAGGCTGAACAGTGCAGCCATGATCTGCACGGCCAGATGCCCACCCAGCACGCTGACCAGCGGCTCGGCGAGCAGGCCGTAGCTGGCTGCCATCAGTGCCAGACCGATGCCCATGCTCTGCCCTTCGCTCAGCCAACGCTGGCGCAGGCTGCTGGCCGGCATCTGCAGCAGCACGCCGACCACTGCGGTGATCACGAACACCTGGGTGATCCATTCCTGCCCACCGCCGTAGGCGTGGCTATAGGCTGGCACCGCCAGGTACAGCGGATGGAACAACAGCGGATAGGCCGCCGCCAGCAGGGCGAAACGCAGGAAGGGCCACTGCTGGAGCATATCCAGGCACTGGCGCAGCATGGTTACCGGCTGCTCGCCCGAGACCAGATCCTTGAGCGGCAGAAAGCGCCACTGCACCAGCGTCATGATCAGAAACAGACCGGCCGATACGCTGCCGGTCACCGAGAAATCCACGCTGATAAATAGCAGACCGGCCAACGGGCCGATAAGCATGCCGGCGGTGCTCGCCATGTTGTGCAGGGCGAAGGCCTGCTTGCGCAGCTGGGCGTCCTGGCATTCATCGGCCAGGTAAGCCTGGGCGCAGGGCGTGAACAGTGCGCCGGCGAAACCGCTCAGGCAGGCAGCCAGCAGCAGCACGGTGAGACTCTCGGAAAAGCCGAACACCGCGAAGCCGACGCAACGCACCGCGCAGCCGATCAGGATGGCGCGCCGGTAACCGATACGATCACCCAGCAAGCCGCCGAGCAGGAACAGCCCCTGCTGGCTGAACACCCGGATGCCCAGTACCAGGCCAACGGCCCAGCCAGCCAACCCGAGGTTTTCACTCAGGTGCCCGGCCAGATACGGCATCAGCATGTAGAAGCCGAAGTTGAACGTCAGCCCATTGAGGATCAGCACGCGCGCAGCGGGAGACAGTGAGGTCAGGGTGGTCAGGGCTCGGCGCATCAGGGCACGACACTCATCGGAAAAAGAGGCATTCAGTATGCCGAATTCGCCTGCTCGACGATCTGCTCGAAACGCTGTCTGGCACGTGTTGGCAGCGAGACGGGTATCTGCAGCTCGCTGATCGGACGCTCGCCGACCTGGATCAGCATCACCATGCCCATGGACAGGTGCGGAATGCACTGGATGCCATAGAAGCCCGGCGTGTCGAACCTCACCTCGATTTCCTCGTTGATCCGCCCCTTGAATGGCGCTGCACCGTCAGGCAGGAAGCCAGGCAGGCTGGCGGCGTTGTGGCTCGGCTGGGTGGCGATGAACCTGACCCTATCCCCTGGGGCGATGGCCAGGAACTCAGGCTCGTAGACCATCGCCCCGCTGGCACCGCGGTTGAGCATCTTCACCTCGTGCACCTCGGCCGGGCAGCGCTGCACAACAGGCTGGCCAGAAAAGCGATTGCGTAAGCTATGGGCATGGGGAACCGTCCTTGTCAGGCTGGATGAAAACGCAAGACCCGGGCGCCGTCTTCCGGGTCGGTCAGGTAGCGAGCGCGCACGCCAAAGGTGTTGCGCAGGCGTTCGCTGGTGAGTACCTGTTCGGGCTCGCCGAGTGCCACCAGGCGGCCGCGTTCCATGACCCCGAGGCGGTCGCACTCCAGTGCCTGGTTGAGGTCATGCAGGGCGACCAGGGTGGTGACCGGCAGCGCGCGCACCAGGTTGAGAATCGACAGCTGGTGCTGGATATCCAGGTGGTTGGTCGGCTCGTCGAGCAGCAGCACCTGCGGCTGCTGGGCCAGCGCCCGGGCGATATGCACGCGCTGGCGCTCACCTCCGGACAAGGTGCTCCAGGCATGCTCGTGCATGTCGGCCATGTCGACGTCGGCCAGGGCCTGCATGACGATGCGCTCGTCAGCGGCCGACCAGGGCTGCAGCGCCGACAGCCATGGTGTGCGCCCCAGCTCGACGGCATCGCGTACCGTCACCGCATCGCTGGTGTCGGCCTGTTGCTCGACGAACGCCAGTTGCCGGGCCACGTCGCGACGGCTCAGGCGCGCCAGCGGCTTGCCGTGCAACTGCACCTGGCCAGTGCTTGGCGCACGAATACCGGAAAGCAGCTTGAGCAGGGTCGACTTGCCCGAGCCATTGGGCCCGATCAAGCCGAGGGTTTCGCCCTGGCGTATCTGCAGGTCGACGCCGGCCACGATCGCCCTGCCCTTCACCGACCAGCCCAGGTCGCTGCATTGCAACACGGCGCTCATCGTGCCCGCCTCCCGCGCACCAGAATCACCGCGAACGCCGGCGCGCCGACCAGGGCGGTCACCACGCCGATTGGCAGCACCTGGCCCTTGATGGCCGTACGCGACAACACATCGGCGGCGATCAGGAACACCGCACCGATCAGCGCCGAAACCGGCACCAGCCGGCCATGCCGGGCGCCCACCAGCAGCCGCGCGGCGTGGGGAATCACCAGGCCGACGAAACCGATGGAGCCGACGATCGACACCATCACCGCCGTGACCAGGGCGGTACAGGCGATCAACGTGGCCTTTACACGACGCACCGGCACGCCCAGGGAGGCCGCCGACTCGGCGCCAAAGGTAAAGGCATCCAGCGCCCGGGTATGCCAGGCAACCAGCAAGACCCCGGCCAGCGCCATCGGCACGGCCAGCAGTACATCCTGCCAGTTGACCCCACTGAGGTTGCCGAGCAGCCAAAACATGATGCCCCGGGCCTGCTCGGCGCTGGCCGACTTGGTGATCAGAAACGAGGTCAGCGCATTGAACAGCTGGGAGCCGGCGATGCCGGCAAGAATGATCTGCGCACTGCCGCTGATGGCGCCACCGCCTGCCGCCCGGGCCAGCAACGCGACCAGGGCGAAGGCGGCGACCGCGCCGAGGAAGGCGCCCATGGACAGCGACAGCATCCCTGCACCCACCCCGAGCAATGCGACGGACACCGCGCCGGTCGAAGCGCCGGCGGAGATCCCCAGCAGGTAGGGGTCGGCCAGCGGGTTGCGCAGCAACGCCTGCAGCACCACCCCGGACACCGCCAGCCCGGCCCCGCAGCTGGCGGCGACCAGGGCGCGGGTCAAGCGGTAATTCCAGACGATGCCCTCATCGATCGGGTCGAGCACGAAGCCCGCCGCGAACAGTTTGTTGGCCAGCACCTGAAACACCACCGAGGGTGGAATACGGGTTTCGCCGAGGGCGACGCCGGCGGTCACTGCCACACCCAGCAACAGCAGGCAGGCGACGGTCAGCAGGAACAGGCGTGAACTGCGTGCGATCATTGGAATCCGTCAACGGCCTTGGCGAGGGTTTCAATGCCGCTGATCATGCGCAGCGAGGCCTGCATGCCATCAGCGTCGATGATCACGATGCGCCCGTTCTTGACGGCGTCCATGTGCTTGGCGACCGGGTCGTTGCGCAGGAATTCGAGCTTCTTCTCGACGTCGTCGGCGGGGAAGCGGCGACGGTCCATGCGCGCCAGCACCAGTACGCTGGGGTTGGCCTTGGCCAGGGTTTCCCAACCGACGCTCGGCCACTCTTCACTGGACTCCACCACGTTGCGCAGCCCCAGGGATTTCATCATGTAGTCGGCCACGCCCTTCTGGCCGGCCACGTAGGGGTCCAGATCCATGTCGGGGCTGGAGAACCAGAACAGCGCGGAAATGTCCTTGGCCTGGCGCTGCTCGGCACCGGCCACCGCGGTTGCCAGGCGTTTGCGCAGGTCGGCGACCAGGGCGTCGCCCTGGTCCTGCACGTCGAAGATCTGCGCCAACTGGTCGATGCTCTTGTACAGGCTGTCGATCTGGAACGGCTGCAGGCGAGTGCCGTCGGCGCCGACCAGGTTGTCCTTGCCTTCGCAGTCGGTGGGCATGATGTAGGTAGGGATGTTCAGGTCATGGAACTGCTTGCGCGTGCCCACCACGCCCTGCTCGCCCACCATCCATTCGAACTGCACGGCCACCAGGCCCGGGCGTTTGTTGATCACCGACTCGAAGCTCGGGTCGTTGTCGGCCAGGCGCGGCACCTTGGCGTTCTGCGCCTCGAACTCGGGCAGCACGTGGCTGAACCACAGTGAGGTGCCGGCCAGGCGCTCGCCCAGGCCCAGGGAATAGAGGATCTCGGTACCCGCCTGGCCGATGGTCACGGCACTGCCAGGGCTTTTCGCGAACATCAGTTGCTGGCCGCAGTTTTCCAGGGTGAGCGGATACTGGGTCGGGCCGGCGGCATAGGTCATGGAAGACAGCGCGAGGGCGGCGCCGACGAGGGCAAGGCGTGACACGAACATGCGGGTGATCTCCTAATCAACAAATACGCATAACGGCAGTGCGTAGGCTGGAGAACACATCACGCCGTGCGGCCATGGCCGCACCTGTCCCTTGCGGGAAGTGATCACGGATGCCCCCTCCCGGACACCCCGCCGGCGGTTCGATTACTGGCGCCTGCCCGCCAGAAGCGGAAGCAGACCCATGCCGGCAGGTCTCCTGACTGGTACGTCCATGCAGCGCTGCGGTCTTCCCGGAAGCGATTCCAGTGACACGTATGCAGCGCCGCTCGGTACCTACAGTTGCGGGGGCAGTTCCGTTTGGCCACCTGAGGTGGCGACGGATTCCCTATTAATTCCTCACGGAAACCGGCGACGGCATCTTAACCAATAAGTGCTCCAGCTGCAGCGCTTTGCCGCCGTTTCCGTTCGCTTGCACCCGGCCTACTCGGCCGGGCCTACGCAACGCCCTACGAAAAGCGCCGCCATTATTGTTACAACATAACATTTTGGCAAGTCTATTCAGGCACCGATTTGCGGCGACTCCCAAGGCCAGAAAAATCGACGAGCAAGGCTTGTAATGAGAATTGAAATCATCAACACTGGACTAGTTACTTTATAACGTAATAAATGGAGCGATTATGAAGCCCGATATCCATCCCACTTATCGTCCTGTGCTTTTCCACGATGTTGCCGCTGACGCCTACTGGTTGATCGGCTCCACGGTCGAGACCGACAAGACGCGCCAGCATAGCGACGGCAATACATACCCCTATGTCACCCTGGACGTATCCAGTGCATCGCACCCGATCTATACCGGTCAGCAGCGCCAGGTCACCAGCGAAGGTCGCGTGGCCGGCTTCAACAAGCGCTTCGCCGGCTTCGCAGGTGCCAAGGCATGAAGGTCGTGGCCTCGCTGAAACAAGCCAAGCTGCGCCATCGCGACTGCCAGATCGTCAAACGTCGTGGGCGTATCTACGTGATCTGCAAGACCGCGCCGCGCTTCAAGTGCGTGCAGGGCCGGCCCGAGCCGCAGCGCAAGAACAAAGGCTGAACGCCTGCCTCATCGTCTCGATGCGCCGCCACATTCTCAGCGACAGATCATGGCGTCGACTGGCCTGCGGCTCGAAGCTGTAGGCCCATGGCACTCACATGGTGTGCTCGTAAAGAATCGCCGCGCCCATGCCGATCAGCACCAGGCCGCCGAGGATCTCTGAATACGCTGCTGCTGATCGCAGCACTGGCTTGCTATGCGTTGTACTTGTCGGACTGCAGGCTCATACGACAGGTAGAACGTGCCGCCTTCAGAGCAACAGCACCAGGCAAAACCGTGCTGTGTAGGCCTTGAATACCTAAGGCGCTCGGCCAGCGATTTATCCTGTTCGCACTCACCAAGAGCTATTGCTACGTGACAAGGTTAACCGGCAAGCTCAATTACTGGAGTAGATTTGTGGGGATTCCTCAGGGTCTGTCCCCTATTGCCCCATCAATGACTCTGACCCCATCGATTCTGGTGTTTACAGCGAAGTGAAATAAATATCCCCGGCACTGCCGGGGCTATTTCTATTCAGGTGAACATCTTGAATTCTGACAGGCTCATTCTTCAATCAACCCCAGCGCTTCGCCCAGACCCGCCACAAACTCCGCCTGTTCATCTGAATATTCCATTGCAATTTTTTCAAACTGCGAACACAACGATGATTTAGTTTCTGAGTCCGCCATTTGCAACGCCGAAGCCAATTGTTCAAGTGCCTGCACCGCAGCATCCGGATTTATTGCCTCCTCCCCTGAAAACTCAAGTAACAGAGCAACCTCAACAATAGCTTGCACAACGTGCTTATTGATTTCCTGGCTCACGAATCACCTTCACCGAAATGTTTTTAATTCCTAGCTCATCAAACATTTTCTGAGCTCTGTTTGCTTGAGCTTGACTAGGTACTTCCCAACGTGCAGTTAGCCCATTCTGACTTAAAACCTCAGATTGCCTAAGCGCCTGATCTTTCGACTTGCTTGTCGTCACAACCGAAATCTTGCGATCAACTAAGACGTTACCATCCACACCATCGAACTTGACCAACTTCGTTGATCCATCGGGCATCGTTCTTTCTAGCGCAGGGGCTTGACCAGACTGGGTTGCAGGATTGGAGCGCGCACCAGTTGCCGAATCATTGTCATCACGAGCACGCGAACTCATGCCTGCATTCTCATCAACCCACTTGACCTTACTTGAGGCAAGATCATCTACCGCCCCACCAGTTGCTTTTGCCCCATCTAACTGAGAGTAACCTCAACAGCATAAGGTGTCTGATAGGGGTCTATGTCTCTTCCCATAAAAAAGTAGCAAAACCTGCCTACAGAAATTGACTTATTTACAAACGCACCATCCATAGAGCGATATGTGGCCACCTCGGACGCCCCGGCCATAACACGTAGCTCTTCGTAACTCCCACGACTCCCTAGCAAGAGCTCTTCCGGAGGGATCGAAATAGCACCTTCAAAGGCTTCTAGCTCCTGCAATACACAATGCCTGATCGCGCCAACAGAAGCAGCCCAATAGGCCGACGTTACAAAAGGCGCGTCAGGAAGCCCTTCCTCAAAGCACTCATTATAGGGCTGAGTAATAAAAAAAACATTATCACCCACACAGTACAAGCCATCACCCACCTCATAGTATTGCGCAGCTACGCTCTTAAGTGACGACCAAGCTCTAATTGAAAAAACACTATTCCAGATCATTAATTTCACCTATTGAGGCCACCTGAAGACTTTTGCGTCAACCTTGCCTTTGTCTAATGACTCCAAAATTCTGTTCTTCATAGCTCCCTCTGGCATTTGGACAACTGCAGCCCTGGCTTCAGCAGTCCAACTTTTTAACTTTGACTCGGGAATAGATGATGGGTAAGAGCCACCTGGGCCACGATACTTTGAATCCCAAAGAACGACTCTGCCACTTTTGGGGTCGAAGGTAACAAAGTCCACGCCTGGAGCTGTAACCTTTCCAGGAGCCTTTATAGGGACGTGACCACTATCTAGAGCATTCTTCCAGCCATGAGCCTCACCAAGGGCTCCATTAATATGGCGTATATTCCCCCCGGATATCTGCTGAACACTACTCGCATTATCGACACTTTCTTTTGCCCCGCCGCCACTTGGGTTACCAGCCGTCCGGCCTGGCCCGAACAGACTTGCCATCGCCAATAGGGTTTCATTGGACAAGCCTGCCGGCGTCTGCGCCAAGATATCCCGGACGCTCTCGAACTCGCGCGAGGGTGAGTACTTGGTATAGCCCTCGATATCGTTTCTAATCAGCTCGTCATGCAATGACCGCCACTGGGCATTGTCTTTGTATGGCCCATAGCTTTCAAGTGCTGCAAAAGCCTCCGCTCTGCGCACTTTGCAGCCAGCACTCTCCAAAGCGCCTCTACAGGCAAATTTCAGCTCTTGATCACGCAGTTTGTCCAGGCGATTGAGCTCATCACGTCGAGCACACGCTTGTTTGTCCCCAGCCTTACAAGCCTGGTGTTTTTCCAAACGTTCTTGAGCTTCAGCATGGTTCAGGTAGTTGTAGCTGGTAGCACTCCCCGCCACCGCCGCCCCCACCTGCAAGCTCTGCGCATTCCCACCCTGCAAGCCTGCGGTTAGTACGCCTACCAGCTGCGAATTCATGATCAGCAGCGCTTTTCTGTCTTCGATGCCCATTTTCTGGTACTGGGCATCGAGCTCAGCAACCAGCAGTTCGTTCACACCAGCCGCCAACGCCCCTGTCTTGAAATCACCGCCTAAGGCCTCAGCGGCGAGACCGCCCATTACGGCATGCAGGCCGGCCTTGGCCAGCGTGCCATCTTTCAGCTCCAGTTTGGCGCCCGGCCGGGTGATATCACCCACCCAGTTGAAACCTGCAGCCATAAAGGTATTGGCCAACGTCATCTGCAGCGCATCGCCGAGGCTGCCTTCCTGCCCCAACGCTTTGTTCAACACTGCCGATGTACTGTTTTGTAGCGCTTGATTCGTTGCGAATTGGCCGACGCCCGACCACGAGGAAAGTCCGCCTGCCGGTACAACCGCACCACTGTTCGCTAAGGCTCCGGTATTGCTAGTCGCGGTGCCTGCCGTATTGGCGCCCGTCTCGGTACTGGTCCATTTGTCATAGAGCCCGGCTGTCAGCCCCGCCGTTATGCCACCAACGGCATAACCTTTCAGGGCCTGTTCGGACGTCACGTCCTTGAGGACTGCTCCCAAATTTCCCCGGTTATTGATTGCGCTGGTGGTGGCACCGCTGGCCGCTCCAGTGGCTACTGCCGTCAAAGCCGCGTTGGCCCAACCCGCTGCAACCGTTGAGCCCGCTGTGGCACCAGCGGCCACAGCAGACGCCGTGGCCGTGCCTGATGCAGCCATTGCAGTCCCTGAGCCAGCGGCGGCAGTCGCGCCGCCTAAAGAGCCAATACCCTGACTGAGCAGGGGACCTGCAAAATACGCCACAACAATCGCGATCACTATCTGCGCCCCAACTCCCAACCCGGAGCTGCTGTACTTGAAGGAGTCGTGCACTTCCTTCACGCGGCGCCAATCCACGTCACCTCGGGCTTCGGCTTCTTTCAGCCAGGCCAGGTTGGGATCGGCCCTGACCATGGCCTCGATGGTCTGGTTGACCGACTGCTGGTTGACCTGTTTGATGTCGATCTTCAGGCCATCGACTGCCTGGATCACCAGCTCGCCCTGGGCAATCAGCTCGCTTTGACGCAAGGTCTCGTCGGTCTTGCCCTTACCTTTGCTCGACTGCCAGGCCAGGCTGCTCTTGCTCTTCTCGCGGCTTTCCTGCTCGAGGTCTTTGACGCCCTCGAAGGTGATATCCCCGCCACTGACCAGGGTCAGGTCGTTACCGCTTTCCAGATGCGCACGCTGGTAGAGCTGATCGCCTTCGCTGACCAGGATCAGGTCTCCACCCGTGGTGATCTCGCTGCCAACATTAGTGACCTGGGTACTCTCGTTGCGCTTGAAGCTCTTGCGCCCGAAGCTGCCCTTTTTCTTCTTCTGATAGAGCGAGTAGTCGTAGTCTTCGGCGCTGAGCAGGGCCAGGTTCTCACCAGCAACCAGGTAGGCTTCGTCGCCGGCCTGCAGCTTGCTAGCCGAAACCACCAGGTTGCTCTCGGCATTGACGGCGATATCGCCGCCCGCGACGATCTCGCTGGACTGCTGGCGAACCTGATCGCGCTGGTTAATGACCCTCTTGCTCTTGGAAAGGAAGTGGCTTTCGTTGGCAGCGGAGGCGATCAAGGCATCATTGCCTGCCACCAAGGCGACATCACGCCCCGCCTCCAGACGGCTGGCGATCACGCCCAGGTCACGCCCGGCGCTGATATCCAGATCGCGCCCGGCGCTGACCTGGGCGCCCACCTGGGCCACCCGCTCGTTGAGGTAATGACGACCGCGAGCCTGGCTGACACGCTCTTCCACCGAACTGATGTTGACGTCACGCCCGGCCTCGATGGTCAGGTCGCCCCGGCTGTCCAGCACACCGCCCAGGTTGCTGAAGTCGCGTCCTGCTATAAGGCTCAGATCGTTAGCGGCTTCGATGCGCGCGGCGCTGTCGACGAAGTCCTGGATCGTGCGGTTATTGCCGTGGCTGGTTTGGTGGCGTGTCACGCTGCGTTCGTTGACTACATCTCCCGTCAGCGCGATCAGGCTGACATCGCGCCCGGCAATGATGCCGCCCTGGGCATTGCGGATGCTGTCGGTCGCCAGCAGTTGCAGGCGCTTGCCCGCCTCGACCAAGCCGCTGTTGCGGATGTTGCCGGCGGTGGCCGTGAGGTTGTTGCTGGCACGTAGGGTGCCCTGGTTGGCCAGCTCACCACCGCTGATCAGCGTAACGTCATTACCTTGAATCAGTGCTCCATTGGCCGCCAGACGGCCTTCAGCCTGCGCCAAGTAAAGTACCGGCACCAGTACCTTCTCACCCGCGACCTCGTGCTCTTCGAGCCAGACGATGTCGTGAGTCAGCGCCGCCACCTGTTGGGCGCTCAAGGTCACGCCCAGGCTCAGGTTCAGTCGTTCCTTGCTCCCAACAGCGTTATCCATCAGATAACGGAACATCGCTTCGTCGCTGGTTAGTCCGGCGAGATAACGCTGGCCCGTGCGTGCCACGATGGCTTCGCGCACCAGGCGTTGTTCATAGAGACCATCGCCCAGGCGCTTTTGCGCGTGGTCGGGGTTATAGCCCAGCTTGCCCAGCAGATAGTCGGAGTTGACGAATTGCTTGAGCTCGGTGAGCGCCGGGTTGGTTTCGATCAGATACTTGTGACGTGCAGGCGGTGCGGCATGACCTGGCAGGCTCTGGATACCTACAACCTGAGGTAAATCGACGTTCGGTAGACTCACCGCCGCCTGGTCATCTTGCAGACTCCAGGCACTCACGGCGGCCACAGGGGCCTGCGAGGCCTGATCTATATTGACGCTCACCGAGCTCAAGCTGCCAGCTTCGTTCTGCCCTGCGCCTACACCTTGTATGGAACTAGCACGCCCAGATAGCGCTGTTTGATGGTTCAGACGGAACAGGCCGTTCTCGCCCTGCGGCAGGGTGAAGCCGGGGAGTGTCAGGGGGTTGACTTGTTGCTGTTGCAGGTTTGGAGGGAGCTGTGAGTTAAGGGATACAACAGTGGTCTTCCCAGTGCCGATGACACGGGTATCAAGAGCTTGGCTACGGCCGGCCACGAAATCGAAACTCTCACGAGTCACCCCATTATCGAGCTTCTTGCTTGCACTAATATTAACGTTCCCCCCGGCCTGGATCACTGCATTGGCAGCGACACCCGAGCTAGTATTCGTTTCAGTAGCAGAAACGACTGAATAGGAACTGAATCTTGCAGGTAAAGGATATGCAACGCTCGGATTGTAATCAGGATTTAGCCTATTAGTTTTTTGCTCCCCCCTAGCAACAGTAGCAGGAATAACATATCTATCGTCATACCATTCATCTGTATACTTATACAGATAGAGAGAATTATATTTCGCATACTCAGCTATCGCACCACCAGGATTAACCATACTCCAAAATATATGATTTCTCTCCGAGTCCACTGGATTCCGGAGTTGAGTACGGCGAACTACGCTAGAAGTCGAAGCTCCTGTATTGGTGAAACTTGCAACCGAGACAGCTATATTTCCTGCAGCAGACACTTGACTGTAGTTATTTTCAAAGTCAACCCCAGATACAGCCAAGTTGCCGCCAGAGATGAGATTGGCGGCAGGGGAATCAGACTCCACAGTGCGCTCGAGCTTTTCCTCTATATAATAATAAAAGTCATAGTGCCGTCCTTTACAATCCAAACAGTGATAGGTGATATCTCCTGACACTAATCTTTCGGTGACTTTGAAGGCATCTTTACGGTTCACCACCCGCGAAGCAAACAGGCGCATATCGCCCAAACTCTCAATAGTGCCCGATATATTCTCCAAAATCGCCGACTGAGCATTGGCATCATTGCGACTGACGCTCAAATCACCCAAACCATAAACATCCCCATACTTATTAGTGAAGTTATCCACCCGCAGCGCCATATCGTCGCCACTGAAGATCAGCCCCCTCTCGTTAAGCAGGTTGGGCGCCACGAGCCGCAGCGTCTCGCTGCTGCCCAAAGTGCCGTAGTTGTTCAGAGTAGCGGCGCTGACGGTCAGCCCACCGGCCGAGGTCAGTCTCCCGCGGTTGGTCAGGGTGCCCGTGCTGCTAATGGTGCTCACCCCGCCGCCACTGATGCGGGCGGCGCTCGCCAGGTCGAGGCTGGCGGCTTTCATGTTCAGCTCGCCGAGGCTGGTCACCTGCCCGGTACCGCTGTAGGCACCGCTCAGGTTCAAGCTGAAGCTGCCGTCGCTGGCCAGTAGGCCGTCGTTGATCCAGGTGCCGCCGCTGCCGCTCAGCGACTGGCTGGCCAGCAACTGGCCCGTGGCGGTCTGGGTGAAGGTGCCGATATTCAGCACCAGGTGCCCGGCTTGCAGAACGCCAGTGTTGGTCCAGCTATCGGCGCTCAGGCTGAGCAGACCGTTGGTGCTGAGGTCGCCCCCGGCGCCCATGACCTGGGCGGCGCTGAGGCCGAAGTTGCCGGTGCCGACATGCAGGATGCTGCCGCCGCTGCTCTGCAGGCTGGCGGCGTCGAGCACGAGGTTGGTATTGGCGGTTTCGATGCGGCCCTGGCGGTTGTCCAGGCTGCTGGCGGTGATACGGGTGTCGCCACCGCTGCCCAGCGCACGCAGGCGGCCGTTGCGGTTATCCAGGCCAGTGCTGGCCAGGCTCAGGCTGCTGGTGCTTTCGAGGATGCCGTAAGCATTGTTCAGCGCCCCCGACAGGCCGAAGTCGATGCGCCCGGCCGCCACCTTGCCACCCTCCCCGGAGGCAGCGCCCTGGTTGTTGAAGTCCCCGGCGATAACGCTGAGCAACTGGTGGGCATACAGGCCACCGCCCTGGTTGTTGAAGGTGGCGCGGCCCAGGTTGATCGAGCTGCTGCCGGTCACGGCGGAGAGGTGCCCGCCGCGGTTGTTCAGGCCATGGGCCTCGACGCTCAGCGTCTGCGCCTGGGTGGTGCCGCCGTCGTTGTCGAACAGCCCGGCGCTGACCAGCTTGAGCCAGCCGGTCAGGCTGCTGAGCACGCCGCCACGGTTGTCGACGCTGGTGGAACGCTGCAGGTCGAGATTGCCGGAACGGCTCTGGGTGTGTCCGTTCTGGTTACCCAGCTTGCCATCCAGGGTGAGCAGCAGGTCCCCCTGGCTGCTCAGGCTGCCAGCGGTGTTGTCGAGGCCTTGTGCGCGGATGCTGATGGCTCCGAGCTGGCTGTGGATCAGGCCGCCGCTTGCATTGTTCAGGGCGCCGGTGAGCAGCAGGTTCAGACCATTGTGTGCAGCGACGGTGCCACCCACGTTATTCAGGCTGCTGGCAGTCAGGTCGAGCAGGTTCTGGCTGATCAGGCTGCCGCTCTGGTTGTCGACAGCCTGGGCCTTGAGCACCAGCGGGCCGGCACTGGCCAGCTTGCCCTGCTGGCCATTGAGCAGTTCGCCCGTAAGGGTGAGGCCGAGCGCCGCGCCACTGGTGAACTGGCCGGCGCGGTTGTCCAGGCTGGCCGCGTTCAGGCTGGCTGCTTTGCCACTGCCGATCTGCCCGGCGTTGTTGTTCACCGCCCCGGCATTGGCCGTCAGGGTGCCTTGGCTGTCGATCAGGCCGTGGCCGCTGTTGTCGAGCGCGCCGCTCAGGCGCAGGTCGAAATCGCCGCCGCTGGAGACGATGCCCTTGGCGCTGTTGTCCAGGCTGCTGGCCTCGATTTCGAGCGCTGCCGTGCTGACCAGGGCGCCTTCATCGCTGTTGTTCAGCACGCGCTGGTTGCCGTCGAGCTTGACACTCAGCGCGCCGTCACGGCTGGAGACGGTGCCGCGCGCGCTGTTGTCCAGGCTGCCAGCGGCGATATCCACGCCCTGCCAACCGGAGATCAGCCCGCCTGCGGCATTGCGCACATCACCAGTGCCCACATCGAGAGCGAGCTTACCGGCGCTGATGATGCGGCCCTGCTCGTCATTGTCGATGGCACTGGCGCGCAGCAGGTAACCCTGGGTGCTGGAGACTTCTCCGCCGTCGCGGTTATCCAGCTTGCCCAGCGCCTGCAGGCTCAGCGGGCCGTTGGCCGTGAGCAGACCTCCCCGGTTGTCTAGGTCGCCGCCCTTGAGGTCGATGCGCACGCCCGCTTCGCCGATCAGCCGGCCCTGGCGCTGGATCAGTTGGCTGACGGTCAGGCGCAGGTCTTTCTTGGCCGAAAGCTCGCCTCCGCTGTTACCGAGGCCGCGGCTGGAGTCCAGGCGGCTGGCCGTCAGGTCGAGGGTAGCGGCACTGGTGATCAGGCCGTTGTCGCGGTTGTCGACCGCGCTGGCCGTCATGTTGAGGGCCTGGCGGCTGCTGATGACGCCGCCACGGTTGTCGAGATCGCCGGACTCAAGTTCGAGCCCCGCCTGGCTGAGCAGGCTGCCACTCTGGTTGTTCAGAGCACCCGTCGTCACCTGCAGGTCGGCACCGCTGGCCAGCAGGCCGGCGTTGGCGTTGTCCAACGCGGCCGCATCAACGGTCAACGCCTGGGCCGCCGAAAGGGTGCCCTGGTCGTGGTTGGCCAGCTTGCCGGTAAGCTTGACCTGCATATCGCCCTTGCTGGCCAGCACCCCGGCGGCAGAGTTGTCCAGGCTGGCCGCCGTCACCGCCAGGCTGCCGGCCGAGAGCACGCCCTTGAGGCTGTTCTTCAGCATCTGGGTGATCTGCAGTTGCAGCGCCTGGGCGCTGATCACCCGGCCCGCGCTGTTGTCCAGCTCGCGGGCCTTGAGCAGAAAGCCCTGGCGGCTGGAGATTTCACCGCCGGCGCTGTTGTCGACCTTGCCAAGGTTCTTCAACAGCAAGGCCTCCGGCGTGGCGATCAGGCCTTGGCCGCTGTTATCGAGGTCACCATCCTGCAAGTCGAGGGTCAGCGCGCTTTCGCTGACCAGCTCGCCACCCGCGTGCTGATCCAGCGCCGTGGCGCTGACCTGCACAGTGCCCTTGGCGGCGATCCGCCCATGGTCGTGGTTGTTGAGCTGGGTGGCATTCAGTGAAAGGTCGCCAGCGGCGGTGATCCCACCCTCGCCGTGATTATCGAGCTGCCCAGTTTCAATGCTCAGCGTCTGCCCGCTACTGATGCTACCGGCATTGCTATTGTTCAGGCTGCTGTTGCGGATGCTCAGTTGGCCATCGCTGACCACCCTGCCCCCCTGGTTGTCCAGGTTGCCGCCCGTAATGCCCAGTGCGGCCCCACTGGAAAGCAGACCAGCCGCCTGGTTATCGATGCTACCGGCTTCGATCTGCAGGCCATTGGCCGCGAGCATTCGGCCCTGACTCTGGTTGTTCAAGGCCCCCTCGAGCTGCACGCCAATCGTTCGCTGACTCGTCAGGGTGCCGCCAGCGCTGTTGTCCAGGCTGCCACCGCGCACAATCAGGCCATCACGCCCGGCGAGCACACCCTTGGCATTATTCAGCAAGCGCTGAACGTACAGCTCCAGCCCTTGATCAGCGACGATCAGACCAGCACCGCTGTTATCCAGCACGGCAGCGGGTTGCCCGCTATCGGCCTGGACTCGAACCACCGCCAGGCCGGGTGTGGAAATTTCCCCGACCGTGTTGAGCAGGGCTTCGCCAGCGACGATCTGCAAGGCTTCAGTAGCGGCAATCAAGCCACCCTGACGGTTGTCCAAACGCGTGCCTTCGAGGGTTAGCCGGCCCTGGCTCAACAACTCGCCGCCATTCGCCTGCTCAAGGTGACCGATCTTCGCATCGAGATTGCCTTTTGCGCTCACCTGCCCTTGATTACGGTTGTCCAGGCTGGCCAGTTCAATACTCACGTTACCCTTGCCACTGAGCGTGCCGCCTTGGTTGTCCAGGCTGCCCTGGTGCAGACTGAGCGCGCCGTCAGCCTGAATCCTGCCACCTCGGTTGTCTGTCGCTGCCTCGTTCAGGCTGAGGCTGGCGCGGCTCGATAGCAGACCATCACCGCTATTGTCGACGGAGGCCGCACGAATACGCTGTGAGCCTTGGCTGACCAGCGTTCCTTGGCCGTGGTTATCGAGGTGACCACTCAGCGTGACGCTCAGGCTCCCCTGGCTGGCCAGGGTTCCTTTACCGCTGTTGTCCAAGTCGCCTGCCGCAACCTCCAGACGCTCTTGCGCAAACAACGTCCCCTGCCGATTGGCGAGCACACCGCCAGCCGCTACGGCGATGTCCACTTGCTTGGCCGCTATCTGCCCACTGCGATTGTCCACGTCCCCCGCCACCACACTCAAAGCAGCATCGCTGCGTACCTGGCCCTGACGGTTATCCAGCTGCGCTGCATCGATTCGGGTGAGCGTCTTGGCGCTGAGCGTGCCGCCCTGATTGTCCAGGCGCTGACTGGCCTTGACCTCCAGTTGGCGACTGCCGATCAGGCTGCCGGTATTGCGTATCTGCTGCGCCTCGATGCGCAGATCCGCCGCCGTGCGGCTGTTGTCGGCCTTGACGCCAGCCTCGACCAGCCCCTGGTTGACCACCTGCTCCGCCTCGAGCCGAATATCGCCCGCTGCGGCCAGGCTCTGCTGCACCTGGAGCGAACCCTGTGCGCCGAGCCTGGCCTGGCCGGCAGCGTAGGTCTTACCGGTCAGCGCCACCTCACCCGCCTCGATGGCCAGGTCGCCAGCGGTCGAGGCCTGAGCCAGGCTCAGCTTGCCACTGGCATCGATCTGAATATCCCCGGCGCTGGCCGCCATATCACCGGCCAGTTTCACACCCACGCCAGCCTCGGTGCCCACCAGGCGGATCGCGCCGGCGTACATGCCACCCAGTGCCGAGCTGTCGATGGCCAGTTGCGGTTGCAGGGAGCCGTCATCGGCCTTGGCAGTGGCCTCCAATGTGGCCACATCGACCTCGTTACGGCCGGCGATAACGTTCAGGCGCTTGGCGTGGATCTCGGCGTTGATCTGCGCGCTGCGGGTGATCAGATCGAACTGGTCGACGTTGCTGGCATTGAGGCCAGCGCCTTCGATGGCGATGTCGCCGCCATTGACGTCGAAGCCCTGCAGGCGACCGTTGTTGACCACCGGCGCACCGGTGCTCAGAGTCGCCCGCGGGGTGTTGATAAAGCCGCAGCCGTCGCAGGTGATCCCGTGGGGGTTGGCGACGATCACGTGCGCTGCCTGCCCGGCCACTTCCGTGTAGCCCTTGAGCTGGCTGCCGTTGCTGCCGGTCACTTCGTTGAGAATGACCCCTGCCGCACGCCCCTGCAGGTTGGGGTTGCCAATGATGATGCCGCCCTGCTGGGTACTCTGCAGCCGCTCGGTGACGTTGTTGAGGATCAGCCCCTGCTGGCCGACGTTGTAGTCGGTGAACTTGTTGTGCGACAGGCCGCTGCCATTGGGCGTGGCGATATTGACGATGGGCACGCCATTGCCGGCCTGGTCGAGGCTGGTATTGCCGCCGGCCTGGGCGTCAACCGTCAATTGCGCCGCGGTGGCGACGATGGGGTTGAGGAACATGACGCCGGCAACGATCAGGGCGATGTTCTGGAAAAACGGGCTGCGAACGTCCATGTCAGGGTGCTCCAGGGTGTAAACGAATCGGAAATCAGAAGAACAGGTCGAGGCGGAAATACACCGGGCGCTCGCGCTTGGTGATCACGTCGGGGCGTTCCAGGGAATGGGCGAAGGTCACGCTGGCGGCCAGGTGTTCGCCGCGGGCGCTGAGCTCCAGGGCATGACCGCTCAGGCGGCCACTGGCGCCGGTGTTGTGGTTGTCGTGGCTGATCACGCCGACGTCATAGGCCAGGGCGGCGCCGTACTGCTGCACGAAGGGTTGCAGCGGCGCCCAGGTGACCGGCCGGGTCCAGCGCAGCTGGTTGCGCCAGTAGCCGCCACTGTCCCCGGACAGGTTCTGGTCCTTGAAGGCGCGCACCGAGTTGAGCCCACCGATGCTGATGCGCTGGGAGCTGAACAGCGGGTCTTCGCTCTTCTGGCCGGTGGCCAGGCTGTCGAAACTGAAGCGCTCGCCCCACAGGCTGAAGGGCTGCAGATAGCTCAGGGTCAGGCTGTATTTGTTGTAGCGCGCCACTGGCTGGTCACCACGGGGCTCGCCATTGCCCTGGGCATCGAAGGCGCCGATGCCGCGCTGCCAACCGATATCGGCGTTGACGAACGCGCTGCCGATGCGCCGGCCATGGTTGAAGCCCAGCTGCCATTCACTGAGGCGGTTGCTCGACGGGTCGATGCGGTTACCGAGGATGAAGTTGTTGGTGCGCACATGGCTGACGCCAGTGTTGAAGGCGGTCTTGCTGACGCTGTCGCGGTGCAGCACGCGCTCGGCGCGCAGGGCATGTTGCTGGCTGTCGCCATCGGTCTCGAAGGGAAAGCCGTTGCTCTGCCCCAGGGTGCGGTAGTAGCTCTGGCTGTAGCTGTAGTCCACGCGCCACCAGCCGTAGGGAATGCTGTAGGACAGGCTCTGGGCGTGGGAATGGCGGAAGCTGTCACTGACCGCATCACGGCTGGCGCGCAGGCTCAGCTGATCGGCCAGGCCCAGCGGGCTGTCCCAGGTCAGGCCCAGGCCCCACTGCTGTTCGCCGGTGCTGCGCTGGCCATCGTTGTGGCGGTTGATATTGGCGTGCCAAGGCTTGCTGCGCTCGCCCTTGAGGCCCACCCGGCTGCCGCCCACCTGCTGACCGGGCACCAGTTCGAGCTGCGCCGGGCGCGACGGCAGGCGGTTGAGGTTGTCGACCAGCTGCTCCAGCTCACGCAGGTTGAGGATTTCGCCGGTCTCGCCGGGGAAACTCATGGCCAGTTCGCGATCACTGGCCAGGGCAGAGCTGTCGAGGCCTTCGAGGCGCCCTTCGACCACAGTGATTTTCAGGGTACGGGCCGACAGATCCTGCTGCGGCAGGTAGGCGCGGGTGGTCACGTAACCACGGTCGACGTAGTGGTTGGTGATCGCCTTGAGCAGTTCGTTGAGCTGGCTGACGCCCAGGCAGTTGTCGGCGAACGGGGCGAGAATGGTGCTGCGATCAGCCTCGGACAGCAGGCTCGCGCCGCTGATCTCGATCTGTTCGATGGCGAAACAGCGCTCGTCCTCGGGTGCCGGCGGTGCCGTCGGCTCGGCGCGCTTGCCCGGCAGCTGCTGCAGTTCCTGCAGGCGCTGTTGCTGCTCGTCGAGCAGACGCTCCTGACGGTCGCGGATCAGGTCTTGAGTCAGCGGCGACGGCAGGTTGGTGGGCAGGTTGGGCGGTGGCGTCTGGGCCGACACGGCCAGCGACCAGCTGGACAGGCAAAGGCATACCGCCGCAGGTCCATTGCGGAAGAACATAGGGGTCGTCCCTGAGAAAGAATGTCATTTGAGCCGTGATTAAAACATATGGCACTTGGCCATCAAAGCCTCAGCAGCGGAACCGAATCACAGTTTCAAACACTCACCGCTGCTGTCCGCTTTGCGTGATCGCAACCAACCAGCCGCGCTGGACCACTACACGCTGGGGTGAGCACCTTTTCTGTTCCGCGGCTTCAAGCAATTGCGCGACGCCGTGGAATATGGCCAGGACCTGTTGCCGCGCATTCGCGCTCGGGTCGAGCAGCAGGACAACGCCCGCAAGATCCATAACGCCTGAGGCCCTCAGGGCCATACCCGCACCGGCGGGCATGGGCACTTACAGGGTGTGCTCGTAAAGAATCGCCGCGCCGACGCCGATCAATACCAGGCCGCCGAGAATTTCCGCCTTGCGGCCGATGGCGGTGCCGATCAGGCGGCCGAGCATCACGCCGATGGTGACCATGGTCATGGTTGCCAGGCCGATGGCCAGCGCGGCGAACCAGATGTTCACGTCGACGAACGCCAGGCCGACGCCGACGGCCAGCGCGTCGATGCTGGTGGCGAACGCCGTGGCGGCCAGCAGCCAGAAGGAATGGGACTTGGGTTTGTCTTCTTCGCCATCGTCGCCTTCGGGCTGCAGGCCGGCGTAGATCATGTGGCCACCGAGCAGTAGCAACAGGGTGAAGGCGATCCAGTGATCCCACTCCTCCACGTACCCCGCCGCGGCCTGGCCGATGAACCAGCCGACCACCGGGGTGATGGCTTCGATCACGCCAAAGATCAGGCCGGTGCGCAGTGCATCGAGAAACCTGGGTTTATGCAGCGAGGCACCCTTGCCGACAGCGGCAGCAAAGGCATCGGTGGACATGGCGAAGGCCAGGAAGACAAGAGAAAGGAAACTCACGGTTACGTCTCGGTCGGGCTATGAGTCAATGACGGATACACGCGCCCGACCTTAGGCACGTATCTGTCATTGGTCTCACCAACCGAAAGGTGTTCGTACCACGGCTGCTGCCGAGAATGTTGATACGAACGCTGCCGGGCGACCCCGGAAGCAGGCTACTCCCCAAAGAGGCCCGCACTTTACTTAAAAGCGCCGCGCGAAAAAACCATTTTTTCTGCCGGGAAATCGGCCGCCAGGACAGACACCGCTCGATATCCCGGTGCGCGGACAGGTGCACGCGGCCGACTGGCCAGGTCGCCGAAGGAGAATAAAACAGGGGCCGCACGGCCCCAAAGGGCGGCTCGGCGAGCCGCCATCCGCAAGAGTCAGCCGGTGACGCTGCCGTTTGGCTTGCGTCCGGCGAACACGTCGACCAGGCTGGCGACGACCATCTGCCCCATGCGCGTGCGCGTCTGTACCGTGGCGCTGGCGCGGTGCGGCTGCAGCACCACCTGCTCGAGTTCGAACAACTCGCCTGGTACCTGGGGCTCATCGGCGAACACGTCCAGCCCGGCCCCGGCGATCTGCCCGCTCTGCAGCGCAGCCACCAGGGCGGGCTGGTCGACCAGCTTGCCGCGGGCGATATTGATCAGGTAGCTGTCACGGCCCAGGGCATGCAGCACCTCGGCATTGACGATGGCCTCGCCCTTGTCTGCTGCCGCCGCCAGGATCAACGCATCGCTGCCATTGGCCAGGCTCGGCAGATCGGCCACGAAGGTGTGTGGCACGTCGTTCATCGGCTGTAGATCGGTGTAGCTGATCGGGCAACCGAAGGCCGCGGCACGGGCGGCTACCGCACGCCCTACCCGGCCCATGCCGACGATACCGATGCGCATGCCGGAAAACTGCCGTGCCAGCGGCAACGGTACCAGCGGCGTGGCGCTTTTCGCCCATTGACCGCTGCGCACGTAGCGATCACCGGTGCTGATGCCGCGGCACAGGTCGATCAGCAGGCCGATGGCCAGGTCGGCGACGTCTTCCGTCAGCGCGCCGATGGTGGCGGTGACCTGGATGCCGCGGTCACGGGCATACGCCAGATCGATCGCATCGGTACCCACGCCGTTGACCGCCACCACTTCGAGCTTCGGCAACTGCGCCATCACCGCCTGGCTGATGCCGGTGTGCCCGCCGGTGATCACCCCGCGGATATTGGCGCCGTGCTGCGCCAGGTAGGCGGCCTTGTCGGCCTGTTCGTAATAACGGCGAATGGTGAACAGCTCGTCGAGCTGGTCGCGGATCTCGGGGATCAGGATGGGGCTGAGCTGCAGGACTTCTGGTTTCATGGGTACCTCGATTGTTGTCTTGGGCAGGTCGCGTCGACGAACTGCCTATCAGCCACGCCCGACAAAGGGCATGTTGGTGGCCATCACGGTCATGTTCAGCACGTTGGCCGAGAGCGGCAGCGCGGCGATGTAGCGCACCGCGTCGGCGACGTGGCTGACGTCGACCATCGGCTCGACGGCGATCTCGCCATTGGCCTGGCGCACGCCCTTGGTCATGCGTACCGACAGCTCGGTCAGGGCGTTGCCTATGTCGATCTGGCTGCAGGCGATGCCGAACTCGCGGCCGTCGAGCGCCAGGGACTTGGTCAGCCCCAACACTGCGTGCTTGCTGGTGGTGTAGGCGCTGCTGTAGGGCCGCGGCGTGTGCGCCGAGATCGAACCGTTGTTGATGATCCGCCCGCCCTGGGGCGACTGCTTGCGCATCAGCCGGAACGCGCCGCGCGCGCAGAGGAAAACGCCATTGAGGTTGGTGTCGATGACGTTGCGCCACTGTTCGACATCCAGCTCGTCCAGCGTCACGGCTGGCGTGTTGACGCCGGCGTTGTTGAAGATCACGTCAAGCCGCCCATAGACCTCCTCGACGCTGGCGAACAGGGCATCGACGCTGGCCGGATCACGGACATCGGTCGGTACCGCGATGGCGTCCTGACCGCGGTTGCGGGCAGCCTCGACCATCGCCAGCAGCGGCTCGGGCCGCCGCCCGGCCAGCACCAGGGAAAAGCCGTCCGCCATCAGCGCTTCAGCCACGGCCTTGCCGATGCCGCTGCCGGCGCCAGTGACCAGAGCCACCTTGTTCAGGGATTGTTGGGACATACGTGGGTCTCCTCAGTGAACGGTTCACGGCCTGTCGTCATGCCGATACGAAATGATGAGAACTCATGTGGGAACGGGCGATGCCGGCTATTTCACGCGCAAGCGCGCTCCCACAGGTAAAGGTTGAGCAAACTCTAAGGACGACTGCCCACGCGCATTTCCAGCTCGGCCACGCCCTCGATACCGGCATTGATCACATCACCCGGGTTCAAGGCGGCGACGCCGTGGGGAGTGCCGGTCATGATCAGGTCACCGGCGCGCAGCGGCACCAGGCGCGACAGCAGGCTGATCACCTCGCGGACCGAAAAGATCTGCGCCTGCAGCGTACTGCGCTGGCGTTCCTGGCCATTGACGCTCAGCCACACCGCGCCCTGCTCCGGGTGCCCGACCTGGGTGACCGGTACCACGGCGCTGATCGGCGCAGCGCCTTCGAACACCTTGGCCATTTCCCAGGCCATGCCGGCGCTCTTCACGCGCATCTGGATGTCGCGGCGGGTCAGGTCGAGGCCCGCGGCGTAGCCCCACACATGCTGCAGGGCATCGGCCTGATCGATGGCGGCACCGGCCTTGCCGATCGCCACCACCAATTCGATCTCATGGCAGAACTCGTCCGTCATCGGTGGGTAGATCACTTCGCCCACCGCCTCGACCACGGCGCTGGCCGGCTTCATGAAAAATACCGGTGCATCGGGTTTTACGTCACTGGCGCCTGGCCACGGGTAGTTGCGCCCCACGCAGAACACGCGACCCACTGGAAAGCGCTCAGCGCTGCCGGCGACCGGCAGGCTCACCTGGGGTTCAGGGGTAAACACATAGGAAGTGCAAGTCATTGTTGTTGGATTCCTGTCTGGAGCGCTCAGCCTAAATCCGGCTGAGCGCGAGAAGTTGGACGAAAGCCGCTTCGTCTTGGAGAAAACCGGCCAATTGCCGCTCAGCGCGCCTGCAACTGGATGCGATACAGCCGGCCCAGCAGCAGCGAGTAAGACAGCGTGCCCATCAGCGCCACGCCGCCGATGAACCAGAAGGCCATGGCGAACGAGCCGGTGGCCTGCACGATGGCGCCGATCACGATTGGCGTGACGATGCCGCCGATGTTGGCCGCCAGGCTGGTGACGCCGCCGGTCAAGCCGATCAGCTCCTTGGGCGCGACTTCCGAGACCGCCGCCCAGGAGGACGAGGCGATGCCCTGGGCAAAGAACGCCAGGGTGAGGATGGCGATGCACAGCACGTTGGAGTCGGTGAAGTTGACCAGCACGATCGACATGCCGAGCATCGAGCCCACCACCAGCGGCAGCTTGCGGGCGAAGGACAACGAGTAGCCGCGGCGGATCAGCAGGTCGGAGACGATGCCCGCCAGCAGGATGCCCACCGTGGCACCAATGAACGGCATGACCGCGAAGATGCCGACCTTGATGATGGTCAGGTTGCGCTCCTCGATCAGGTAGGTCGGGAACCAGGTCAGGAAGAAGTACAGCGCCGAGGTACTGGCGAACTTGCCGATGCAGATCGCCCACACCTGGCGGTAGCGGAACAGCTCGGCGACCTGCCGCCAGTTGAACTTGGTGCGCTGCTGGCTGCTCTTGGCCAGGGCGCCGCCCTCCTCGATGTACTGCAGCTCCTCCTTGCTGACCTTCTTGCAGTTCATCGGGTCGCGGTACAGGTACAGCCAGATCACCCCGAAGACGATGCCTGCCGCGCCAGTGGTGTAGAAGATGTGCCGCCAGTCGTAGGTGGTCGCCAGCCACAGCAGCGCGCCGGTGAACAACGCGGTGCCCAGGTACTGGCCACACACGTAGATGCTGCTGGCCATGCCGCGCTCGCGAGCCGGGAACCACACCGTCACCGCCCGGCTATTGGCAGGAAAGGCCGGCGCCTCCATGGCGCCAACTGCCAGACGCAGGCCGAACAGCGCACCGAAGCTGCTGACCAGGCCCTGGCAGACGGTGACCGCTGACCAGCTGATCAGCGACACGCCATAGGTGAGCCGCGAGCCGAAGCGGTCGGCGACGAAACCTGCCGGCACCAGCGCCAGGGCATAGGTCCAGGCGAACGCCGAGAAGATCAGGCCCATCTGGATCTTGTCCAGGCCAAGGTCCTCGGCCATGAACGGCGCGGCAATGGAGATGTTCACCCGGTCGACGTAGTTGATGATGGTCGCAATCAGCAGCAGTGACAGCATGAACCAGCGTCGCCGCGTCGGCAGGCGGCGCGGTACGACGGCTTCAGTGGCGCTGGCGTGCTCGACAGGCACGGCCTGGGAAGTGGGAGTGCTCGACATGGGTGACCTCTTGTAATTGGAATATCGAGTTTTTCGGGCGAACACGTCCCGCGCCCTCGGCAACCGGGGTGGACGTGATCATGAAGGTTGGGGACTAGAAGCCGCTGTAGCGCAGCGTCAGCTCGCGCGCTCGGGGCACGACGTCAGACATGGAGGCGAATGGGCGCTTGGCCGTGAAACGGGACGGGTGATCATCGAGCTGCACCTGTGCTTGTTTTTGGATGGAATCTCGCTGTGCATGCCTCACAAAGTGATCGTACAACCAATGTAAATCAATAGAAGCGTTAGATCGTTTTTTGCGGTGCGTTTCGCTGTGATTGAACCAGTCCAAAAAATTCTCGCGCAGCAGGCTTGCGGCTCAATCTTTCTCAAATCCCTGAAAGCACCATGATAGAGCGTCTGAAAGACTCAAAACCTATTTCCAACATTTTGGACAGCGGGCGGTTATCAGGCCAGGCAATTATTGCCGCCGCAAAGGCAGATCATCGTACAACCTGCTTGCCAGAGCCTTGGGCCAGCCGCCAATATGTTGCGAAACATTGGTGATAGAGAGCCACTAGATGTCGTCACTAGGTCAGGTCCCTACCTATTTCATGCAGCAACGTAGCGAGCTGACGGACTTCTATATCCGCGACAAGAAGGGCCGCCGCGCCGAGACCGCACCCCACCGCCACGAGTATTTCCAGGTTCAGATCAACCTCGGCGGCGATACCGTGCAGCACATCGGCAACGTCGAGCGGCCCTTCCCACGCAACACCCTCGCCTTCATCCTGCCCCACCGGGTGCACGTGATCCCGCACCCGCCGGAAAGCAATTTCATCGTGATCAATTTTTCCCAGACTTTCCTGCTACCCCATCTGCAATGCGACCCGATGGATCTGGAAGACGTGTCCATTCTTCTCGCCCCGGAGCTGTCGCCCTTTCGCTTCCAGCAGCACCTGGACTTCACCCTGGACGATGCCCATTTCGCCCAAGTGCGCACGCTGATCGAGCAGATGCGTGAGCTGGATGTCAGCCGCCAGTTCGGGGTGCGGGAAATTCTCAAGGGCCTGATGCTGCAACTGATCGGTCTGGTGTGCAGGCTCTACGCCGAGCCGCTCAGGCAACTGGCGGAAAGCAACGCCGCCCAGGCGAGCCGGCGCGATGCGCTGGGGCGGATGTCCGAGTACCTGCGGCGCAACATCGCCGACCCGGACCTGAACCTGAAAAAGGTGGCGGCGGCCACCTACCTTTCGCCGAGCTACCTGACCCACTGGTTGCGCAAGGAAGTCGGCAAGACCTTCAGTGACATGGTGCTGGAGCGGCGCATGCACGCCGCCCGCAACCACCTGCTCAACGGCAGCAAGCCGGTTGGCGAAGTGGCGCGGTTATGCGGCTTCGCCGACGAGGCCTACTTTTCCCGGCGCTTCCGGCAGATCCACGGCCTGCCGCCGGGCCAGTTCCGTCGTCAGCAGCTGAACCCGGACACGCCACAGATTCCCTTTACCGACTAGCTCTCAGGCGCGGCCGCCGGCCTGGGTCGTGCGCAGACCGCGCAGATAGAGTACGCCCCAGGTCAGCCCGACCATTGCCGAAACCAGCGACCCCAGCAGCACCCCCAACTTGGCAGCGGCCAGCAGGTTGGCATCGGTGAACGCCAGGTTGGCGATGAAGATCGACATGGTGAAACCGATGCCGGCCAACAGGCCGATCAAGGCAACGCCACGCCAGGACACGTCGGCCGGCAGGCGGCACAGGCCAAGCCTGACCATCAGCCAGCTGACGCTGATCACGCCAACCGGCTTGCCCACCAGCAGCGCGATGGCCACACCCAGCATCACCCAATGCGAGGTGCTCGACGACAGATCGGTACCGCCCAGGCTCACCCCGGCATTGGCCAGGGCGAACAAGGGCATCAGGCCGAAGGTCACCCAGGGGTGCAGCGCCAGTTGCACGCGCACCACCGGTGGCAGCAGTTCACGCTGGGCCAGGCGCAATTCGCGCAGCGACTGGGCGGCCTCGCTGGACGCTACCGCGGTGCCGTTGTCGTCTTCCAGTTCGCGGGCGATACGGCCGACGGCATCACGCGGCTGCTCGCGGGTCGGCAGGCAGATCACCGGGGTCATCAGGCCGAGAATCACCCCCGCGAGGGTCGGATGCGCGCCGGTCAGCAGCAGCCCGCCCCACATCAACGCACCCGGCAGCACATAAGCGCAGGCCAACCCGACGCCGATACGCTGCAGGCCAAGTACCGCCAGGGCGCCGACACCAGCCAGGGCAAAACCGCTGTAGTTGAGCCCGTCCGAATAGAACAGCGCGATCAGGACTACCGCGATCACGTCATCGATCACCGCCAGAGTCAGCAGGAAGATGCGCACACCCGAGGGAATGCCCTTGCCCAGCAGCGCCAGCAGGCCAACGGCGAAGGCAATATCGGTCGCCGCGGGAATCGCCCAGCCATTCAAGCCGGCGCCCTGGTGATTAATGCTGGCGTAGATCAGCGCCGGCATCATCACCCCGCCACAAGCGGCCGCGATCGGCAGTGACGCCTGGCGCAAGTCGGCCAGCGCGCCGTCATGTATCTCACGGCGAATCTCCATGCCGACGACCAGGAAGAACAGAGTCATCAGGCCGTCGTTGATCCAGAAATGCAGGGGCTGGGAAAAACCGAAACTGCCGAAACCAAACGACACGGGCGCGTGCCAGAGCGCGTGGTAGCTGTCAGCGTAGGGCGAGTTGGCCCAGATCAGCGCGGTGGCGGTGGCCAGCAGCAGCACCACGCCACTGAAGGCCTCACGGTGAACGAGGTTGCGAATGCAAGCGAAGGCCTGCTCCGCCAAACGCTGGGCGCGGGGAATATCCTGATGGGATGGGCGCGTTTTCATGGGCGAACGGGCTCCGCGCGGCGGCCCGACCAACGCAACAAGACCTGTCTCACCGCGTCATGCGGCTGACACCCGGCCGCCATCCTACACAGATGATCGGCTCACGCACCAGCCCCGCCGCCCCTGAATGGGCCGATGGGCCAAGCGGCAGTTCGTTGGGCGTTGCTGCCCCTGGCTGCGCTGGCCAGATGCCACGGCAAGCGTCAGCGCCCGGTTTTGATCCGGGTCCATTCGCGGGTGATGATCCGCTGGATCGGTGCGGGAAGGTCGGCAGAGACGTACAGCTTGTCGATCACCTCGTCTGCCGGATAGATACCCGGGTTGTCGCGCACGCTGGGTACCAGCAGCGCGGTGGCATCCTTGTTGGGGTTGGCATAGCCCACGTAATCGCTCACTGGAGCGATCACCTCCGGGCGCAGCAGGTAATTGATCAGCGCGTGGGCGCCATCGGCGTTACGCGCATCGCGGGGAATGGCGAGCATGTCGAACCACAGGTTGGCGCCCTCCTCCGGGATCACGTAGCGGATGTCCACCGACTTGCCGGCATCCCGGGCACGGCTTTGCGCCTGCATCACGTCACCGGAGTAGCCGACGGCCAGGCAGATATCGCCGTTGGCCAGGTCGGAGATATAACGCGACGAATGGAAGTAGGTCACCGAGGGTGCCAGCTTCTGCAGCAGCGCCGAGGCCTTGGCGTAGTCATCAGGCTCGTGGCTGTTGGGATCGAGGCCCAGGTAATGCAGCGCCTGGGGAATGATCTTCACCGGCGCATCGAGAAAGGCCACGCCGCAACTGCGCAGCTTGGCCAGGTTGTCGGCATCGAACACCAGTTCCCAGGAGTCCACCGGCGCGCCCGCGCCCAGCACCGCCCTGACCTTCTCGGCGTTGTAGCCGATGCCCACGGTGCCCCACATGTACGGCACGGCGTAGCGATTGCCGGGGTCGGCAGCCTCCAGGCGCTGCATCAGACGAGGATCGAGATGCGGCCAGTTGCTCAGTTTGCTGCGCTCGAGCGGCTGATACACCTGGGCGCGAATCTGCTTGGACAGGAACTGGCTGGATGGCACCACCAGGTCGTAACCCGAGTGCCCGGAGAGCAGCTTGGCCTCAAGCATTTCATTGGTTTCGAAGACGTCGTAGGCCACGGCGATGCCCGTTTCCTGCTCGAAATTCTTCAGGGTGTCGGGGCCCATGTAGTCGGACCAGTTGTAGAAATGCACCTGCTTGTCGTTACCCTCGGCGACGGTGCAGGCGACGAGGCTGAGACTGGCGAACAGCAGCTTGTTCATGATCGATCCTTGGTGGGTGCCAGACGCTGAAGACGCCGACGCGCTGACGTGCCGTTTTCCACGTGCAGCGCACCAGCAGGCGCTACCGGAGGCTCAAGCTATTGTTCTAGTTGAAAAAACAGAAAACACCAAACATCGTTGGCGGTTTTTAGCGCACCACGCCGCTGAATGAAGCGCGCGGCCCCGCTGCAGGACGCCATTGCAGCACCAACGAGTCGCACATAAGCTCAGTCGCCGCCGCCGCCACCTCCGTCGCCGCCATCACCAGTGCAGTGTCCGTCAACGCCCCCGCCGCATCCACGGTCGTTATCGACCATCGCGCCGCTGGAACCGTTCGAGTCGGCAGTATGGTTCTTCCTGGACGACTTGCGGGTCGCGGAGGTGAAGAATCGGTAGAGCACACGAGCGGCAATCGCCCCCAGCACCAGCATATAGAGCCAGAGGGTTACTCCGTCGATCCCGTTACCCTGAATGATCATTGCCGCCTTCCCTCCGCCGTTGCCCTGTGGTGCTCCGCCCTTACCCGCCCAGGCAAGCCACGGTACCTCGTTTGCTACGACCTGAGCAGGCGGTGGTCGTTCAGCGGTGCGGGAGGCTGTCGCCAGACCTGCTCTGCTGCACCCCTAGCCTGCCACGCGCCAGCGCGGCTGCCGAGCCAGTCGCGCGGCGCCGCGCTACACCTATCGTAGATGCTCTGTGAGCCACTCGCTGACGGTGGTGGTGTCGATCTGGCGCTCGCCGTTGTAGGTCTGCGCCTTCGGCCAAGCGACGCCCCTGCCCTGGCCGAAAACCGCCCGATACTTGCGCATCGGGTCCTGTGGTGCAGCGGCCAGTTCAGCCTTGAGCATCGCCACGCTGCACGCCACGCGCTCGACCCGGCGCCCGAGCGATTGCTCGACCAGGTCGGCAAGCTGGCGGTACGTGAGGGTATCACCCGCAGTGAAGATCACCCGATTGACCAGCTGCGGCTCGAACAGGATCGCAGCGGTGAGACGTGCGATATCCTGCGGCGTGGTTACGGTCACTGCAGTATCCCAACTGCCCAGGGCACGCACTACGTTGTGCTGCAGATCGACAACGCCAAAGGCCGGCTCGAACAGAAAGCTGGTGAACATGCCGGTGGCGATGATCTGCCATTGCAGCCGCGACTGGCCGCGCAGCAGCCGGCGTACATCGAGCTGTTCGTCGAACAGATCCTGGGGGCTGCCATAGCCGATCTGGTCATAATCGACCCCGAACTGCCAGGGCACGTAATGCTTCACCGCCGAGCGCAGGGCCGCGCGGGTCAGCTTGAGTTGCATACCGGGGCCCGCGACGAAGCCGAGGCAACCGAGCAGCACGTCGAAATTGCTGAACAGCGCAGCGAGTGCTTCTTCGCTGTCGCTCAGCACATCCGCCGTTACCACGGCGACGCCAAGCCGATCGAGTGCCTCGAGCAGCTGGCGTTTCTCGAACGAGGTGGCATCCAGCGCGGAAGGCCGCAGCATCACGGTTACCCGTGCGCCGGGCTGGGTCGCCAGTTCGCGCAGCACGGCCATGCCGAGCTCTCCGGCGCCCAATACCAGGATCTTGTCGGTTGTTGCCACAGGGGATGATTGCATCGCAGACTCCGCTTGAACGTTCAATGACGAGGCGCTCATCCTGTCACCCCTGACCAACATGCAGAAGAAGGCACACCCGTGATACCGCAGGATACGATGAGCGAGGATGAAGTCATTCGCTTGGCCCAGGCCGCTTGCGATGCACTCAGTGTCGAGGACGACACCCTCAAACGCGAGGTGCTGACCCACGCCGGCAATCGCTGGTCGCTGGGCATCGTTCACACGCTGGGAACCCAGGGCAAACTGCGCCATGCCGAGCTTGGCCGACGCCTGCCGGGGGTGACGCAGCGCATGCTGACCCGCAGCCTGCGGCAGCTTGAAAGAGACGGATTGATCACCCGCTTCGACCACGGCGAGGTGCCACCGCGGGTCGACTATCAGCTGACCTCGCTGGGCCGCAGCTTCCTGGCGCGCATGGTGCCGCTGTGGATGTGGCTGCTCGAACACGGTGAAGACTTTCGCAGCGCAAGGGCTCGCTTCGACGAGCAGCGACCGCCCGTGAGCGACTTGCCGGACGAGACAGCGCCAATCATCGCGAAGCGCTGCCGGCAATGCCATGGCCCAACGCACGTTCAGGCGAATCCGCGATGCAGTGGTACTGACGAATTTACCGCAATCTATCCCGGCGGCCATGGTCGATCTAGGCACAGGCGCTCGACATCTCGGCGCCACGCATCAGGACCCTGGTTACCCAATGAAGTACGCGACGTTTTATCCGCTTGCCACAGTCAGCCGGTTTTGCCGCGGACCTGCTACCGTGCTTGCAGTGGCGGCCAGCCTTGTGCTGCTCGCTGGCTGCGCAGCCAACGACGACAGCCAGGACGATGCCGTTTCGCAAGAATCGGCCCTCTCTTCTGCCAGTACCAAGCTGGCCCCGCTCGATGAACAGGACATCGCGCTCCACCCACTGAAGGGGGAATTGATATGCGCCTTCTCGGTGGGGCGCAGCACGCTGTTATACGCCGCCGGCAACGTCGGCACCCAGGCTGACGCCCACGGAATCCTGAAATTCGCCGATCAGGTGCTCAGGGTGCAAGCGCCCGGTGGCTTCGATCAGATGCTGCACGGCACCACGTTCAAGGGTGAACGCCTGGTGGCAGAAGTGAAACTGACCGAGCAGGCCCACAAGGCTGGCAGCGATGGTGCATCGTCCTACCCGAGCGCCACGCTTACCTACATTCGCAGCGACGGTGCGATGCGCTCTGTGCAGGGCAAGTGGGAGTGCGGGCCGTAAGCCGCTCAGTTGAGTCTGTGCATCTGAGCTGACGACGCAGCTAGCGCAGCAAGCCGGTCAGCAAAACCCGAAAGCTGGCGATTGCCTTTACCGAAGCCTGGTAAGGGTCATCAGCCGTGGCGATCCATAACGATGCGTTCAAGGCCGCCCCGTTGACCAACTGGGCGGTTGCCAGCGCGTCCACCGGCCTGATGACATTCTCGTCCAGCAATGCCTGGATACTTTCCATGGTGCTGACCAGGCAGGTGTCGTGACTCGTCGCCCAGGCAGGCTCGCCAAGTACCGCAGGCCCGTCGAGCAACACGATGCGGCGAATCTCCGGTTCGAGTGCCAAGCGAATCCATTCGACACACTCCTCGACGAACCCTTCCCAAGGTGAGGCTGCCTGCTGTGCAACCGCGCGTAGCCGAACCGAGGACTCTTCGTCGATCTGCGCGATCACTGCCTCCAGCAGACCTCGCTTGCCGCCGAAATGGTGGTAGAGCGCTCCGCGGGTCAGCTCCACATCGGCCGTAAGATCCTCCATGGCCGTGTCGGCATACCCCTTCTCGGCGAACGCCTTACGCCCCGCCGCTATCAGTTTGCTGCGTGTAGCGGCAGCCATCTGCGCCCGATTTTGCCGCGCCATGAGCCTATTCCCGTATCGATCCAGTTTGACATACAGGGCGTATGTTAATACGTTATAGACATACACTGTGTATGTTAAAACCCTTTTCAGCTGCCCTTGAATGACCCAAGGGCACCGCCGGGAGCGCTTAATGAACGAGACATCGAATCAACAGGTGGTATTGGCAGTGCGCCCGCAGGGCGACTTGAAACCATCGGACCTGCGCCTGGAGGCCTGTGCCATGCCGCTTCCCGGCGAGCGCGAGCTGCTGTTGGAAACCATCTACCTGTCAATCGACCCCTACATGCGCTGGTGGATGAGGGCCGAGAAGTCCTATAACGACCCTATCGAGATAGGTCAGGTCATTGTCGGCGCTACGGTTTCGCGGGTCAGGCAGTCTCGTCATCCCGACTGGCAGGTCGGCGACTGGGTCCTCGCCTACTCGGGTTGGCGGCGCTTTGCCGTGTCGGATGCAAGCGGCCTGCGCCGGCTGGACCCGAACCTCGCGCCGCCTGCCACCGCATTGGGCGTCCTCGGCATGCCGGGGTTCACCGCCTATGCAGGGCTACGCAACATAGGCCAACCCAGGCCCGGTGAAACGGTCGTCGTCGCGGCAGCCAGCGGAGCGGTAGGCTCCATGGTCGGGCAGATTGCCCGCTTGCGGGGCGCAAGGGCGGTAGGCATCACTACGGGAGCCCACAAGCTGTCCTATGTGAAGCAAGAGCTGCATTTCGATGCGGTGGCTGACTACAACGCGCCGGACTTCGTCGAACAGCTGAAAAAGTCCTGCCCGGATGGCATCGATGTGTATTTTGAAAATGTCGGCGGCAAGATCTGGGATGCCGTGCTGCCTCTGCTGAACACTCACGCCCGGGTGCCGGTGTGCGGAATCATCGCACACTATCAGCGGCCATCGGCTGAGCACGCAAGCATCGACCGCCTGCCCAACACCATGGCTCAGATCATGGGCAAGAGCCTGACCCTGCGTGGGTTCATCCAGACCGAATACGCTGATACGCAGATGGACGATTTTCTCAATGAGGCCGGGCAATGGCTCGCCAATGGCCAATTGGCGTATCGCGAACACCTTACCCATGGGCTGCAGTCTGCGCCTCAAGCCCTGGTGGACCTGCTGCAGGGGCGCAACTTCGGAAAGACCCTCGTCAAGGTTGCTGAACCCTGATACGAGCAGCCCGGCCTGGTGACTGCCAGGCCTCTGCTCGCTGACTAGCCGAGCAACACACCCCGCCGCTTGCCCGAGCGTGACGGCTTCCTAGACCTTGAAGCGTGCGACCAGGGTGTTCAGCTCGAGAGCCAGACGAGCCAGCTCGCTGCAGGCGGCAGCTGTCTGATTCGCGCCCGAGGCACTCTGTATGGACAGGTCGCGGATGCTGATCAGGTTGCGATCGACTTCGCGGGCCACATGAGCCTGCTCTTCCGAGGCCGTGGCGATCTGCAGGTTTCGTTCGTTGATCTGGCCAATCGCTTCGACGATCTGCTCCAGCGAACGCCCCGCTTCGTCGGCCACTTGCAGGGTATTGGTGGCTTCGCTGCTGCTGGTCTGCATGGCCAGCACCGCGCTTTCAGTGCCGGTTTGAATGGCGCCGATCATCTGCTCGATTTCCTGGGTTGACGCCGAGGTACGGTGGGCCAGACCGCGCACCTCATCGGCGACCACCGCGAAACCGCGACCATGTTCGCCAGCGCGTGCTGCCTCGATCGCCGCATTCAGGGCCAGCAGGTTGGTCTGGTCGGCGACATTGCGAATGACGTCCAGCACCTTGCTGATATCACGCGCCTGTGCCGCCAGGCCTTGAACTTGCGCGGAGGACTCGAGCACGTTGTCCGACAGCTTGCGGATCGCCGAAACGGTACGTTCCACATGCTGATAACCGGTCTTGGCCGACCCGGTGGACTCGCGAGCGGCATCCGAAGCGCCACTCGCGTTGCGCGACACTTCCTCGACAGCGGCGCTCATTTCGGTGACGGCAGTCGCCGCCTGGTCAATTTCCGCGTTCTGATTCTGCATCACGCGCGTGCTTTCTTCTGTCACCGCGGCCATCTCCTCCGCGGCCGATGCCAGTTGCGTGGACGACTCGCTGATCTGACGAATCGCCTGGTTGAGGTTCTTCTGCATGACCGCCTGCGCGGCCTGCAAACGGCTGGCTTCGTCCTTGCCGCTGACGCTGATGGTTTGGGTCAGATCGCCTGCCGCAATGCTTTCCGCGCTCAGCATGGCTTCGTTGATCGGCACGGATATCGAGCGGGTCAGCAAGGTGGCGAGCAAAATGGTCAGAACCACCGCGACGGCGATGGTCACCAATACCCCGGTTCGACCATGGCTGTAGGTTTCGCTGGCGTTGAGCCCCGCCTGCTTGGCACCTGCGGCGTTGAAGGCAATCAGTGCATCGAGCTGCTGCTGCAGCACCACACCCACTTCGCGGCCATCACCATTGACCAGGCTCAATGCCTGGGCAGGTTGCTGCTGACGCAGCAGATTCATGACCTGTTTCTGCATGTCGAGGTAGCGTTGGGCACTGCCGAAGACGCGCTGGAAGGCTTCGCTTTCTGCTCCGGTCGACAGCAGGTCGCGCTGATAATGGGCCATGACCTCCTGGAGCGAAGCGCGATAGCCTTGTATCGCGGTGTCATCCACGACCCCTGGGGTCGTGCCTTCACTCGAGGCAAGAACTCGCAAGGTTTCGAGACGAATGTTGAGTAGGTCCTTTTGCATCTCGCCCGATGCCTGGATGCTCGCCATCCAGTTGGTCTCGATATCCTGTTCGGCGAGGTAAAGATCACCGAGCCTGGATAGCGAAAAAAAGCCGAGTGCTACCACCAGAAGTGAAATCAGGGCGAAGCAGAACGCGGCCCGTGGGGCGATATTGAAATTGCGGAAAGACATGGGGGTGTACCAAGATGAGAAGTCGATCACCAACTCATCCATGTCGGCCAAGCGATAGAAGCCACTGCTGAAGGCAATTAAAATGATATCAAAAAGACATCTTTTAGCCACATAAAACCGACGAGCATCGCATGATGCAAAGTTTTCATTTTTGATATCAGCAAGTTACACATCAGGGCGAATTATTTAACTGACAGACGGTTTGCCGATCCCTGGCCATGGTTCGGCAAATGCACACCTCAGCATGCCAACTGCGACTCACTTACAGCGCGTAGCCACCTTTTGCTGGTGGCACCGCTAAGGATGCTTGAGCCGCACTGTCGGCCGTTTTGCATATCGCGATGCTCACCCGGCAACGGGTCTTCGCTCAGGAACGGCGACGCCTCTCCAAGGTGGCGAACAGGTACATGCCGGCCAACATGGCTGACAGGAACAGGAAAGCCTGCCACTGCCAGGTAGGTAAAAGAACCATCACAGGCCCGGGGCAAATTCCCGCGATCCCCCAGCCGACTCCAAACAGCAGGCTGCCGCCGATCAGGCGCGCGTCCACCTCACGCTTTACTGGCAGCTGCATGGGAGCGCCCAGCAAGGAGTGCTCTCGCTTGCGTGCCCAATTCAAGGGGATCACGGCCACGCCGATCGCCCCGGCCATCACCAGCGCTAACGACGGGTCCCAGGCGCCTGCCAGATCGAGAAACGCCAGGACCTTGGCGGGGTTTGCCATGCCGGCCAGCAGCAGGCCGAAGCCGAAGATCAACCCGGCGAGAAAGGCGTTCAACCTGATCATCTTCAAGCCTCCAGCACATGACGAATGATGTACACCGTGGCAAAACCAGCGCTCATGAAACACGCCGTCGCGACGAGTGAGCGAGGCGCCAGACGTGAAACTCCGCATACGCCATGACCGCTCGTACACCCGGCGCCATAACGCGTTCCCACGCCGACCAGCAAGCCGGCCAGCAGCAACGCAGGCCACCCGGCATCGACTTCGATCTCCGGCAACTGGGCGAACATTCCCCACAGCACCGGCGCCAGCAGCAGACCCAGAAGAAAAAGCACCTTTTCATCCCATGCTTCGCTGCCACGCTGCAGCGCCGCGGCAATCAAGCCGCTGATACCCGCGATGCGGCCATTGACCAGGATAAACAGGCTGACGGCCAGCCCGATCAGGGCGCCGCCTGCCAGGGACGTCCAGGGCGTGAAGTTGCTCCAGTCAATGCTCATCGTGCTCCCCCGCTTGATGGACGCAGGAGACCAGGCCGTTCGCCTGCGCAAGCGCATAGATATAGCAATCTGCCGTCATCGCGACCAGGGCCTGGCAGGCGAATGTTCCGGCGCGTCGATGGGCCAATGGCCAGATAACCACAGGCTGCGCCATGAGCGCTTCACCCGGGTCAATGAGCAGGCAAAGACAGCACGCCCGCAGAAGGTGAGTTTATTGTGCAGCCAGTTGCGACAGGGGCAACAGCACCTCAGCGCCCAGGTGCTTGCGCATGGGTATGCATGGCAACTCCAGCCCCGTGGGCGAGAGGTAGATGGCCTGGGCAGTCCCCTGGTAACCACAGCAGCGGTAGAACGGTGCTGCGTTGGGAGTGGCATCCAGATGGATATCGCTGATACCGGCCTCAAGCGCCAGTCGCTCGAGATGGAACAGCATGCTCCTGCCAATCCCCTGCCCCATGTAAGCGGGCAACACGAAAAGGGCACCCAGTTCCGCCGATTGCAAATCGATGAATCCCGTCGCCACGGGCTGCGCTCCGTAACAAGCAAGCTGGTAGTTGTCCTGCACGGAATCCCGATAGCCATCCGTCAGTGGCATTTCGGTCCATATCCTGACTTGCTCAGGCGTATAGACCTCGATGCACTGATGGCGAATTGCCTGGCGGCGTATGTTGAATGCGGCCTCGGCGTCAGACCGCAGCGCAGGGCGAATCGTTAGCAACTGAAGCGTCCTCGTCATCGCAGGAAATGAAAGGGAAAAAGCGCCGGTTTCTGCCGGGCCTGGTCGATGCTCCGGCGCTGCAGCTGATCCGACGCCAAATGCGGATGCCACTGGCTGCGTCATCATCTGCTGGAGCGGGGGCATGCCTTTTGAGCAGCAAAATACCTGATCAATCTATCAAGAAAAGATCGACGCGGCAGCCTTGTCGCAGCGACGTGCCGGGCGCCCCCTGGCTAGACCGTCTCTAGTCCTCGACAGGTCCCAGGGAGGGGAAATCGGCCAGCAGCTCGATCAGGGTTTCGCGCAACCATCGATTGGCCGGGTCATGGTGATAACGGGTGTGCCAATGCAGATGGATGTCGTAGCCGGTGATAGCCCAGGGCAGCGGCACCAGACGAACCCGGGCGATTTCAGCGAAGCGCCGGCCCACCGCCAGGGGCACGGTGGCGATCATGTCGGACTCGGCCACCAGAAAGGGGACTCCCATAAAGCGTGGCAGGCTGAACCGGATCCGGCGTGCAACTCCCCGCAGCGCCAGCTCACGGTCGAGAATACCCATTCCCCGGCCATCGGCCTGCACGGCGACATGCTCGGCCGCCTGATATTGCTGCGCAGTCAAGCGGTCGCCGATATGAGGGTGATCTTCACGAACGATGCAGACAAAGGTGTGGCTGTACAGGGCACGGTTGCGGATCGAAGAGTTGACCAGGCGCGGGAAGTAGCCGATGGCGGCGTCCACGTCACCGGCATCCAGCCCCTCTTCCAGTTGCTCGGGGGACAGCGCCAGCGTACGAATACGCAGTTTCGGCGCACGCTCGTCGAGCACCCGCATCAATCGGGGTAGGAAGACCATCTCGCCAATATCGGACATGCACAGCACCATCTGGCGCTCCGAGTGCTCGGCAACGAATCCCGAGGATGGCAGCACCTCGTTGCTTACCAACGCCAGAATGCGCTGAACCGGCTCGGCGATCTGCTGGGCTCTGGCGGTGGGCTGCATACCTCGCGAGGTACGGACGAACAAGGGGTCATCGAACAGCACCCGCAGCTTGGACAGGGCAAAGCTCATGGCCGGCTGGCTGAGCCCCATCAGGTCCCCCGCCTGGGTCACGCTCTGCTTGCGGTGCAAGGCATCGAAGACCTTCAGCAGGTTCAGGTCTACATCTGTGATATCCATATTTTGGATTTCATATATAAGCGAAATTAGGTTTTCGGATTCTAGGCGTCCCCCTAGACTCGCCACAAGACATCCGTGAAACACGGCCTGGCTGTAAAAATAACAACAACGGAGCACACGATGCCCAAGAAGCTGCGAAGCAATTTCCCCCATGGCTCTTACCTGTGGGCCGTGCGCGCCGCCCAGTGGCAAGCATTGGGGATCGACGAAAGCGAGCTGGAAAAACCCAAGATCGCCATCGTCAATTCCTCGTCCAACCTGGCCATCTGCTTCAGTCATCTGGATGGCATCGCCGCCGAGCTCAAGCAATCGATCCGAGATGCCGGCGCCCTGCCCTTCGAGATCCGCACCGCTGCTCCGAGCGACTTCATCACCGGCGCAGGTGCCGGCGGGGCCTATATGCTGGCCGCCCGCGACCTCATCACCAACGACATCGAGGTGGCGGTCGAAGGCGCTCAGCTCGACGGCATGATCTGCCTGGCCTCTTGCGACAAGACGGTACCCGGCCAGCTGATGGCCGCCGCGCGCCTGAACATCCCGACGCTGGTGGTGGTCTGCGGCTACCAGCCAAGCGGCGAATACAACGGCCGGCACGTGGATATCGAAGACGTGTTCATCGGCTCCATGCATGCGCTCACCGGCAAGCTGCCGGTGGACGAGCTGGTCGGCATGGCGCGCAATGCCATCAAGGGCCCGGGCGTCTGTTCGGGCATGGGCACGGCCAATTCCATGCACCTGGTCTGCGAGGCGTTGGGCATGGCCCTGCCGGGCAGTTCGCCCATCGCCGCCAACAGCCCGCAGATGTTCGACTTCGTGCGCCAGGCCGGGCAGCGCATCGTCGCCATGATCGAAGAAGACCTCAAGCCGCGAGACATCCTCAGCCCCGGCGCCTTTGCCAATGCGGTGAGCGTGGTGCTCGCCGCCGGTGGTTCGGTGAACTGCATCAAGCACATGCAGGCCGTGGCGGCCGAAGGCGGCATTGATGTCGACGTCTACGGCCTGTTTCGCGAGCTGGGCAATCGCATACCGGTACTGGTGGGCGTGCGGCCCATGGGCGAGCACAGCATCGAGCAGATGGAGGCCGCGGGTGGCGGCCGGGCCCTGCTCAAGCGCCTGGAGCCGCTGTTGCACGGTGACGCCCTGACCGTTACCGGCAAGACCCTCGGCGACAACCTGCAGGGGGTGGTGGTCGCCGATGAGCAGGTGATCCGGCCGCTGCAGCGCCCTTTCGCCACCCAGCCGGCGATCGTCATGCTGCGTGGCAACATCGCGCCCCAGGCTGGGATCGTCAAATACGGCATAGACCCGAGCAAGATGCGCCGTTTCAGCGGGCCGGCGATCTGTTTCGAACGCTCGGCCGATGCCATCGCCGCGTTGCAGGATGGGCGGATCAAGCCCGGCCATGTGGTGGTGATGCGCGGCGCCGGTGTGCGTGGCGGCCCGGCCATGGGCGGCGGCGCGTCTCGGGTGGTGTTCGCCATCGATGGCGCGGGCCTCGGAGACAAGGTGGCGATGCTCACCGACGGCCACCTTTCCGGCCTGGTATGCAAGGGCCTGGTGGTGGCTGAAGTGGCGCCGGAGGCCGCCGTCGGTGGCCCGCTGGCACTGCTGGTCGACGGCGACATCATCGACATCGACCTGGACCACCATCGCCTCGACGCACGTATCGCCTCCGCCGAGCTTCAGGCCCGCGCCAGGCGCTGGCGGCCCCAACCGGCCCAGTTCGGCGGCGGTTGGCTGGATATCTACCGGGATGCGGTCAAGGGCATGGAGCACGGCGCAGTGCTGATCAAGCCGCTGGATATCAGCGACGAGCAGGAGGCCGGCCGATGAAACTGCGCGACGATGAAAAGGCCATGCTCGATGGTGCCCAGGGCCCGGCAGTGAGCAAGGCCATGGATTTGCTGGTGCGCTATGGCGAGGCCCTGGGGGCGGAGTGCCTGATCGATACCAACAACGTTGCCGGCACCATCGGCGCCACCACCCCTTTCCTGCGCCAGTACGGCGACCGTAACGGCGGCATGGATGCCGTGTTCAGCGAGTTCAACCTGGACAGCGCCGAGGTCGTACCGATCCCCAGGGTCAAGGTGTTCAGCAGCCATCTGCAACAGGGCATCGACCCCAAACACGCCGCACGCCAAGGGGTGAGCGAGGACGTGGTACGCATCTACGAGCGGGGGCAAACCTACAGCAGCGGCCTGGGTGTACAGCCGCTCAACACCTGCACGCCCTATCAGGTCGGCAACGTGCCGGTCAAAGGCGAGCATTGCGCCTGGATGGAATCCTCAGCGGTGATCTACATCAATTCGGTACTGGGCGCGCGCACCAATGCCGAGGGCCGGGAAAGCACAGGGGCGGCGATGCTCACCGGCAAGATCCCCTATTGGGGCCTGCATATCGATGACAACCGCCGCGGCACTCATCTGATTCAGCTGGACATCGATGTCAGCAGCACGGCGGACTGGGGGCTGCTCGGCTACTGGATGGGCGAGCAGGTACAGGATCGCATCCCGGTGATTGAAGGCTTGAGGCACCAGCCCAATCTGGCCCGCCTCAAGCACTTTGGCGCGGCCGCCGCCTCCAGCGGCGGCGTGGAGATGTACCACCTGGTCGGCGTGACCCCCGAAGCGCGCACCCGTGAGGAAGCGTTCGGGGGGCGCGAGATCGAGTCGGTGATGCGCTTCGGTGAGGCCGAGCGCCGCTGGGCTTACGAGCAGGTCAATATCACCGCGCGGGACGCCCAGGTGGACTTCGTCCTGCTCGGCTGCCCGCACTACAGCCTTGAGCAGATCTGGGAAGTCTGTCAGTTGCTCGAGGGCCAGCGCCTGAGCGCCAATACCGAGCTGTGGATATTCACCGCCGCCTCCATCAAACAGCTCGCTGATCAGGCCGGTTACACGCGCATCATCGAGACGGCCGGCGGCCACCTGATGACCGATACCTGTTCGGCCATCGGCCGAGTGATTCCCAAGGGTACCCAGGTGGCCGCGGTAGATTCGGCGAAACAGGCCCATTACCTGCCCGCCATCATGGGCATCCAAACCTGGTTCGGCACCACTGCCGATTGCGTCCAGGCAGCCGTCGACGGACGCTGGACAGGAGCACTGAAATGACCGACTCGTTCACGCTCAAAGGCCGCAAGGTCGTCGGTGGCGTCTTCGAAGGCGAAGCACTGGTGACACGTGACCGTATTTCCGGCTGGGGCGGTATCGACCCGCGCAGTGGCACGGTGATCGAGACCCGCCATGAACTCAAGGGCATCAGTTTCGCCGGCAAGGTGCTGGTGTTTCCAGGGGCCAAGGGCTCGTCGGGCTGGTCGTCGCAGTTTCATATCGCCCGCCTCGCCGGGGTGGCGCCAGGCGCCATGCTGTTCAACGAGATGACCGCGAAGATGGCCCTCGGCGCCGTGGTGGTCCATGCACCGGCCCTGACCGAGTTCGACGATGACCCGCTATGGCGCATCCGCACCGGCGACTGGGTACGGGTAGACGCCGACGCCGGTACCGTCGAGGTCACCCCGCGGCACCTCGCCACCCGACAAGCAAACCGGGCATCACCAGGCCCCGGCGCGGAGCCCTGACGGCACCAGCGCCACCCTCATCGCCGTTTTTTTCACCTGCATGATCCAGGTGGCGGGTTCGGCTGCTCTTTTTTCACTGCAAGGTAGGTATTCATGGCTCATATCATTCGTACGGTTCGTCGTGACCATGCTCCCCAGGCACAACGCCTGAAGGCCGACGTCTGTATCGCAGGTGCGGGGATTTCCGGGGTGTCCGCGGCGCTCGAGGCGGCACGCCTGGGCAAACGCGTGGTGCTGTTCGACGCCCTGCCCATGCTCGGTGGCCAGGCGGTCGGATCGATCATCGGCACCTTCTGCGGGCTGTTTTCCAACGGCCCGAATCGTCGCCAGCTGACCCACGGCATCGCCGATGGCATCCTGCGCGACCTGGGCGCCAGTGGCGATCTGCACCACAAGGTCGGCCCGCTCACCACCGTCGTTTACTATGACGAGGTGGCGCTGGGGCGCTGGATCGGTCAGCAGATCCTCGACGCTGGCATCACCGTGGTCCTCGGCGCGGTACTGCGCGAGGTTGTACGCGAGGGCAATCGCGTCGCCCAGGTACAGCTGGCCACGCGCTACGGTGATGTCCACGTGGATGCCGACGGCTTCGTCGATGCCAGCGGCGATGCCGCCCTGACCTGGAATGCAGGCTTCTCCTGTCGCGAGCCCGACACGCCGATATACGGCACGCAGATGTTCGTCATGGAGCATATCGACGAGACCCATCTACCCAGCCGCGAGGCATTCACCGAGCGGGTCAAGGCACGCGCCAGGAGCTATGGCATCGAGCGTGACGACGGCCTGTTCTTCCAGTTTCCCGGGCGTGGCACGGCCGCCTTCAACATGACCCATATCGAAACGCCGCTGGATCCGGTCGCCGCCTCCCACGTGGCCATCGAGGGGCGCCAGCAGGTGGACAAGGTGATCGCCTTCCTCAAAGCCGAGTACCCCGAGGTCTACGGCCAGGCCCGGGTTCGTGCCTATGCCCTGCCGGGCATCCGCCAGACCCGCTGGATCGTCGGCCAGCATCATCTGACTACCGATGAGGTGCGGGCCGCCACCCGCTTCCCTGACGCGGTTGCGCTGACGTCCTGGCCAGTGGAGCTGCATGGTGACGCGAAAGGCTATCAGTGGGAGCCCTTCGGCGATGATCATGTGCACAGCGTGCCACTGCGCAGCCTGCTGCCGGAAGGCAGCGAAAACCTGGTGGTGGCCGGGCGCTGCGTAGACGCCGATGCCGCTGCCTTGTCGAGCATCCGAGTCATGGGGCCCTGTATCGCCATGGGCGCGGCCGCAGCCCATGCCCTGGATCTGGCGGGCCCGCTGGGCAAGGTCAGCGAAATACCGACGGCAAGCTTGCGCGAGCGGCTCAGTTTCAACCTGCAGTAACGGCTGATACCCGGCGGCCTGACTGCCGGGCCTTAAAACAACAAAATCGCAGCGCTGTGGAGAATAACAATGTCACAACCACGCACAATCGATGTTGCCGCCCTTATCGAGGGTCGCAAGCTGACGCGCTTCAACTACCTGGTGGTCGCCGTGTCGGTGCTGATCACCTTTCTGGACGGCTTCGATCTTCTGGTGCTGTCGCATACTGCCTCGTACATCGCCGACGAAGTCGGTCTGAACAAGATCCAGCTGGGTGAGATCTTCTCGGTAGGCCTGTTCGGCATGATGCTCGGTGGGTTCTTCTTCGGTTATCTGGGGGACCGCATCGGCCGCCGTCCCACCATCATCTTCTCGACCGTTTCCTTTGGCGTGCTGACCCTGCTGTTCGCCCTGGCCAACAGCTACGAGTCGCTGATGGTGCTGCGCTTCTGCAATGGCTTCGCCCTGGGCGCGATGCTGCCGCTGTGCTGGGCATTGAACATCGAGTTCGTCCCCAAACGCTATCGCTCCACGGTGGTCACCATCATCATGGTCGGCTTCAGCCTTGGCAGCGCCATGGCCGGGCCGCTCACCGTCTGGCTGGCCCCGCACATCGGCTGGCAGGGAGTATTCGTCTTCGGCGGCATTCTGACCCTGCTTGCCAGTGCCCTGCTGTTCTTCACCCTGCCCGAGTCGGTGCGCTTCCTGACCACCAAGCGGCGCGAGCCGGAGAAAATCGCGCGGATACTCAAGCGACTCGATCCTGGCGTTGACGTGCGCGCCGATGACCACTTCGTGCTGCTCGACGAGATCGACGTGGGCACCAAGAACTTCCGCGTCAGCCAACTGTTCCTCGGCAAGCTGAAGTGGATCACCCCGATGATCTGGATCGGCTATTCGGCCAGCTCGATGGCCATGTACTTCCTCGCCTCCTGGAGCCCGCTGGTCTACACCTACGCCGGCTTCGACCGGGCCACCGCCTCCTGGGTCAGTTCGATCGCCTCCTTCACCGGCGCCATGGCCGGCCTGGCGATGATGCGTTTCGTGGATACCCGTGGCCCCTACGCCGTGATGATCTACCCGCTGCTGGCCCTTCCCTTCCTGCTGATACTCGGCATCACCGGCATGCAGGGCAGCGCCTTCCTGATCCTCAGCATGGTCGGTGCCGTGTTCGTCAAAGGTAGCCATTACGGCATTCTCAGCATCGCCGGCATCTTCTATCCCAGTGCCATCCGTGCGAACGGTGCGGGCTGGGCTACCTCGATCGCCAAGATCGGCTCGATCCTCGGCCCCTTGCTGGGCGCCTATGTACTCAATAGCGGCCTGCCGGTGGTCAAGAGTTTCCTGATCCTGGCTATCTGCCCCGCCGTACTGGCGCTATGCGCGTTCATCGTCGGACGTATCGTCGACAAGGAACCGCCGGTACAGCCGCTCTCGGCAGCATCGCAAACCTGACTCACGCCGGTCCCCCCGGCTCCCAACCTGGCTCTCTCGTCGCGCCTCTATGGCGCGGCCGGGAGCGCTTACGCCCGCGTTTTAGCCTCGCAGCTCCTGGAGACCAACAACAATGATCAGGACCATGATGACCTTGCGCCCTGCCCTAGCCCTCGGCGTCGCCACTCTGCTGACCGTCGCGCTGCCGGCCAAGGCTGACTTCATCGAAGACAGCACCGCCAGCCTGACGACCCGCAACTTCTACCTGAACCGTGACTTCCGACAAAGCGGTGCAGCCCAGGCGAAAGCCGAAGAATGGACGCAGGGCTTTATCGCGCAATTCAACTCGGGCTACAGCGAAGGGCGCCTGGGTTTCGGTGTCGATGCCCTGGCCGAGCTGGGTATCAAGCTCGACTCAGGGCGCGGCCGCCGTGGTACCGGCCTGCTGCCCTTCGGGCCGAGCAGCCAGGAGCCGGTAGACGATTACAGCGAGCTGGGGCTGACCGGCAAGATGCGCCTGTCGGCGACCGAATTGCGCCTCGGTACCCAGATGCCGATATTGCCGCTGGCCTATTACAGCGATACGCGCCTGCTGCCATCGACCTTTACCGGCGCCATCCTGACGTCCAACGAGATCGACAAACTGACCTTCACGGCTGGCCGCCTGACTCACGCCAACGGCCGCGACTCATCGGGCAACGACGACATCGGCTATGCGGGTCAGAGCAGCTCGCACCTGGACATGTTCGGTGGCGACTACCAGGTGAACAGGAACCTGACCCTGCGCTACCACCATGGCGAGCTCGCGGACATCTATCGCCAGCAGTTCGCAGGTGTCGTCCACACCTGGCCACTCAGCGACCAGGTAAGCCTGAAAACCGATCTTCGCTACTTCGACAGTCGCGACATCGGCGCCGGCAAGGCCGGCAACATCGATAACCGCAACGTCAACGGCATGTTCACCCTGAGTGCCGGATTTCACCGTTTTGCCGCCGCTTTCCAGCACCTGTCTGGCGACAGCGCATTCCCGGTCATCGATACCGGCACACCCTACGTAGTGAATCTGGTGACGTTCAACCCCTTCACCAAAGTCAATGAGAAATCCTGGCAGCTGCGCTACGAATATGACTTCGCTGGCATGGGCATTCCCGGCCTGTCGTTCATGACCCGCTACGTTGCCGGCAGCGACATCCACAGCGGCGCGGCACGCAATGGCCGCGAGTGGGAGCGCGACACCGACATCGGCTACATCGTGCAGAGCGGCCCATTGAAGGGCGTCAACGTACGCTGGCGCAACGTCACCTTTCGCTCGGGCAACGGCCTGACCCAGGACCTCGACGAGAATCGCCTGATCGTCGCCTACACCCTGAAATTCTGGTGACTGCCCAACCGGCTTTGCCTGCGCAGAGCCGGTCCGCGCCTGATCTGCTGCCGTGGGCCATCGAGGTGCCGTGTACACCAGCGGTTGCGTTCACATGACGTCGGCCAGCCACCTGCAGGCGTGACTCTCGGTAGCGCGCAGACGAAACCCGACCGCCGGCCGAAACGGCTAGTTGTGTAAACCCAGTACGTTGTTCAGTGGCCATGGAGCCCGACTAATGGTTGGTTTGTAGTGGAGGCTGGCATGTGGCCTGTGCCAGTTGTAGTGGTGCAGCCAAGCTGGCAGGTGCCTGGCTCGTTGCTCGGAGCTGTCATAGCTGCGTGAATAGGCCTACTCACTTAGGCTCGTCTGCATGAAACGTTCGGCCTTGCCGTTGGTACGTGGCTTATAGGGCTTGATGCCGAGCCGAGCGCATAAGAGCCGAAACGTATGAGAGCGGCAGCAGACACCATTGTCTGTCATGACGCGTTTGAAGCGGATACTCAACCCACGGTAGTAACGCAACGCCCGCAACAACGCCCGGCAGGCGCTATTGCTGCGCTCATCTGGAAGCAGGCTGGTGAAGGCCAGCCGGGACGCATCATCGATGGCCACATGACGAATACCAACAAGCCCGCTTATGCGGGCTTGCTTCGGTTACCGAGCTTACTAGCCTGCCCAGCCCACCACACCTTTGATTTCCAGGAAGTCATGGATGCCCCAGCCGGCATATTCGCGGCCGTTACCGGACTGTTTGTAACCACCGAACGGAGCAAAGGTGTCCCAGTCCGGGTAGTTGAGGTAGACCGAGCCGGCACGCATGCGGGCGGCCACTGCACGAGCGCGCTCAAGATCGGTCGACTGCACATAGGCGGCCAGTCCATAAACGGTGTCGTTGGCCATCTCGATGGCCTGTTCTTCACTGTCATATGGCAGGATCGACAGCACCGGACCAAAGATTTCTTCACGGGCGATGGTCATCTGCGGGGTCACGTCGCCGAACACTGTGGGCTTGACGTAATAGCCGGTATTCAGACCATCGGGACGGCCCAGACCGCCACTGACCAGGGTGGCGCCCTCTTCGATACCCGTGGCGATCAGGCCCTGGATCTTGTTGAACTGCGCCTCGCTGATCACCGGGCCGAGGTGGCTGCCGTCCTCCAATGGGCTGCCGGTCACCATCTGTTCGGTGGTCTGTCTGGCAATTTCGAGAACGCGGGCATGCTGGGCACGCGGCACCAGCATGCGTGTTGGCGCATCGCAGGACTGCCCTGAGTTGGAAAAGCAGCCTTTCACACCCTTGGCCACCGCAATGTCGAAATCGGCATCCTCTAGAAGGATATTCGCCGACTTTCCGCCCAGCTCCTGGGCCACGCGCTTCACGGTATCGGCTGCTGCCTTGGCGACGATGATGCCGGCACGGGTCGAGCCAGTGAAGGACACCATGTCCACCTTGGGGTGGCTGGCCATGTGTTGCCCCACGTCGGGCCCGGTGCCATTGACCAGATTGAAGACCCCAGCAGGGACACCAGCCTCTTCGAGAATCTCGGCGAAGATGATCCCCGTCATCGGCGCGATCTCACTCGGTTTGAGGACCACGGTGCAGCCTGCGGCGATGGCGGGTGCGACCTTGCAGACGATCTGGTTCAGAGGCCAGTTCCATGGCGTGATCAGCGCGCACACGCCAATGGCCTCTCGCACCACATGGGTGCTGCCATGGTCCTCACTGAACTGGAATTTCTCCAGGGCGCTGATGGTCGACTCCAGGTGCGCGCGGCCGCTCCAGATCTGCGCGTCACGGGCGAAATGCAGTGGCGCGCCCATCTCCTGGCTGACGGCCTGCACCAGGTCCTCGTAGCGCAGGTTGTAGACCCGCAGGATCTCTTTCAGCAGGGCCAGGCGTGTTTCGACGCTGGTCACCGAAAAGGTCGAGAAGGCCTTGGCAGCTGCCTCGACGGCGGCATCCACATCCTCGGCATTGCCGACCGCGATGCTGATGAAAGCCTGTTCGGTAGCTGGGTTGATGACGTCCAAAGTACTGCCAGAGCGGGCGGCCACCCACTGGCCATCTATAAAGAACTTGTGTGCGTTATTCATCGTCAATCTCGCCTCGAATGGGGACTTCGGGCAGGGTCGCTACCCTGCCCGGCTCGGGTTAACGGTTGCTCGGGAAGGCGAACTGCGCCGCCTCGTGGCTGGCACGACGTGGCCAGCGCTGGGTAACGGCCTTCTTGCGGGTGTAGAAGCGCACGCCATCCGGACCATAGGCATGCAGGTCACCGAACAGTGAGCGCTTCCAGCCGCCGAAGCTGTGGTAACTGACCGGCACCGGCAGCGGTACGTTGACGCCGACCATGCCCACTTCGATCTCATCGCAGAACAAACGGGCGGCCTCACCGTCACGGGTGAAGATGCAGGTGCCGTTGCCATATTCGTGATCGTTGATCAGTTGCATGGCCTCTTCGAGACTGCTGACCCGCACGATGCACAGCACCGGGCCGAAGATCTCATCGGTATAGATGCTCATCTCGGCGGTGACGTGGTCGAACAGCGTGCCACCGACGAAGAAACCGTTCTCGTGGCCAGCCACCTGCAGATCGCGCCCATCCACAAGCAGGCTGGCGCCCTGGGCCACACCCGCATCGATATAACCCTTGACCTTGTCGCGTGCCGCGCCGGTTACCAGCGGTCCCATGTCCAGGCCACAGTCAGTACCAGCACCCACCTTCAGCGCCTTGATCTGCGGCACGATCCTTTCCACCAGAGCATCGGCAACTTCATCGCCGACACACACCGCCACCGACAAGGCCATGCAGCGCTCACCGCAGGAACCATAGGCCGCGCCCATCAGCGCACCCACCGCGTTGTCAAGATCGGCGTCAGGCATCAGCACTGCGTGGTTCTTGGCCCCGCCCAGGGCCTGCACGCGCTTGCCGCGCTTGGTACCTTCGCTGTAGATGTACTCGGCAATCGGCGTGGAGCCGACAAAACTCAGGGCTTTAACGTGTGGTGACTGGATCAGACCGTCGACGGCCTGCTTGTCACCGTGCACCACACTCATCACGCCCTTGGGCAGCCCGGCCTCGATCAAAAGCTCGGCGATGTACAGCGTCGAGCTGGGATCACGCTCCGAGGGTTTGAGGATGAAACAGTTACCGCAGACGATAGCCAGCGGGTACATCCACAGCGGCACCATGGCAGGGAAATTGAACGGGGTGATACCGGCCACCACCCCCACTGGCTGCAGGTCGGTCCAAGCGTCGATGTTCGGGCCGACGTTGCGGCTGTACTCGCCCTTGAGCAGCTCGGGGGCGGCACAGGCGAACTCGACATTCTCGATGCCGCGCTTGAGTTCACCAACGGCATCTTCCAGGGTCTTGCCGTGCTCTTCACTGATCAGCTGGGCGATGTGCGCTTCGTTGGCCTCCAGCAGTTGCTTGAAGCGGAACATCACCTGAGCACGCTTGGCCGGCGGCGTGTTGCGCCAAGCCGGGAATGCGGCTCGTGCCGCATCGATGGCCTGTTGCAGGGTGGCGTCATCGGCCAGGGCCACCTGCCTGATCACCACGCCCGTGGACGGGTTATAGACATCGGCGGTGCGCCCGCTGCCCTGCACGCGTTCGCCATTGATCAGATGTGCAACGATACTGCTCATGAATGCTCTCCAGTGCCGGGCCCCTCAGGCAGGCCCGGTCAATCGTGAATGGCGGGCGCCTCAAGCCTTGACGGCAGCCTGCAGGGCGATTTCGACGAGGATATTGTCTGCCGCCATGTTGGCTTCTACGGTGGCCCGCGCCGGCAGCGCGTCTTGCGGAATCCATTCACGCCAGACCGCGTTCATCGCAGCGAAGTCCTTTACCGCGTGCTTGAGCCAGATCTGTGCAAAGAGGATGTGCGACTTATCCGAGCCGGCCTCGGCCAGCAGCGTGTCGATGCGCTCCAGCACCTGGGCGGTCTGCCCGGCTACATCCTGGGTGCGGTCGGCAGGCACCTGACCGGTGATGTAGACGATGCCGTTGTGGACCAGGGCGTGACTAAGCAGGCCGGGGTTGGGTTGCAGGCGGGTAATAGTCATGGAGACTCCTATCAGGATCGTGGGATGAGTCAGGCAATTTTCAACACGGTGCGCCCGACCAACTGGCCTTTGCGCATGCGATCAAAAACGGTGTTGATATCGTCCAGGCCTGCCAGGCTGACCTCGGCCTTCACCTGACCGCGGGCAGCGAAGGCCACAGCTTCGTTGAGGTCTTGGCGAGTGCCGATGTTGGAGCCGGTGATCGATAGCTCCCACCCGCTAATGGCTGAGATCGAGGTTCTTACAGCGTCGGCATTACCGCCCGGCAAGCCAATGAATACGGCGGTGCCTCCAGGGCGCAGCATCTGCACCGACTGTTCGAAGGCCGCATTGGCCGTGGCGGTGACCAATGCCGCGTGAACACCGCCGGGAATCTGTTGCCTGAGGCTCGCCACAGGGTCGCTCAGCGCATCGATAAGGCACTCGGCGCCATAGCGGCCGGCCAGCTCGAGCTTGTCGGCGCCGACATCGATCGCCGCCACACGCAGCCCCATGGCTACGGCGTACTGCACTGCGACGTGGCCCAGGCCGCCGATACCCAGCACCGCCACCCACTGGCCTGGCTGGGCGCGGGAGCGCTTGAGGCCCCGGTAGGTGGTGACCCCGGCGCATAGAATCGGCGCCAGGGCGTAAAGATCAGTGCCAGCGGGGATGCTGGCTACGAACGCAGCGGGGGCAACCATGTATTCAGCGTACCCACCCTGCTGGCTGTAGCCGGTGGACTCCCGTCGCTCGCAGATGGTTTCCATGCCGCCCTGGCAGAACTCGCAGGTGCCACAGGCGCTGTACATCCACGGCATGCCGACGGCGGTACCGATAGCCGGCTCGCTGACACCCGGTCCCACAGCGGCGACGTAACCCGTGACTTCATGGCCCGGAATCAGCGGTAGTCGCGGTAGAGCCGACCAATCGCCATCAATGGCGTGCAGGTCGCTATGGCACACCCCGCAGGCAACGACACGAATCAGTACTTGGCCTGGGCCAGGCTGAGGGATCGGCACTTGCTCAATGCGCAGGGGCTCCCCTGCGGCATGCAGAACAGCTGCTTTCATGGTTTGACTCATTGCGCACTCCTATTACTGGGCCCGGACGGTGGGCAAAGGGGCACCTATACCGCGGGCTGGGCCTGCGGCAGGGTGTACGGTTTCATGGGTTCCCCGGGAGCGTCAGCCCACGGGGCGCAAGCTGCGTGTCGCGCTGGCAATGGCCCGCGCAGTGTTAATTACCTTGGGCGCCAGCTGTCTGCGCACATCTTCCAGACTCCAGCGGCTAAATGGCACAGAGATGTTGACCGCCCCGAGGGGATAGCCATCGGCGTTGACCACGGCGGCAGCAACACTGATGTCCCCGGCGTAATATTCTTCTTGCGCATACGCATACCCCTCATTGCGGGCCTCGGCAACGATGGCACGCAAAGCCTCTAGGTCAGTCACGGTGCTGGCGGTATAGCTGTGCCGCTCAGAGGCCACCAGAATGGCATCCGCCTCAGCTTCCGGCAGCGCCGCCAGATAGGCCCGCCCGGCCGAGGTGCAGTACATCGGCAGGTGGCGGCCCAGAGGCATGTGCAATGCGATCTGCTTGTGGCTGGGGAAACGAGCGACATAGAGCATGTCCAGGCCGCACGGCTCGAGCAGGTTGCAGCTTTCTTCGACGTCGCGGTTGAGCTCGTGCAGGTACGGGTTGGCACGCTCGATCAGCTCGCTGGTCTGCAGATAGCCGGTTCCCAGATCAAGAGACTTGGGGGCCAGGCGGAAGCGTTTGGTCACTGGCTCCTTGTACAGATATCCCAGCGTCTCAAGAGTGAAGGCCGAACGCTGTACGGTGCTCTTGTTCAGCCCCGTGGCTTCGGCCAGTTCCACGAGGCTCATGCTCGGGCGCCCGGCGCGAAAAGCAGTGAGAATCGCCAGCCCTTTGGATAGAGCGGTGATGAAAAGCGGCGAGTCTTCTAGAGAACTCATGGGGTTATCCTTGTTGTTGCCGGGACAGCCTCGCCTATAACGGTACGGTCCACACGGCGTTTCATTCGAAATGACTCAATATGGTGCCTGATTCAACGACCGATTCAGTGTCCCCGAAACGGTCTGCGGCGAAAGGCTGCACGCGTTCATCCATACCGCTGCTGGAAATGGCCTTTGCCAGAAACGCACCTGAAGCGGTTGCAGCGGCGTGGCCAGCCATTACTGACGAACAGGCCGTGCTGCTGGCGATAAGCTCCCGGCAGCGAACCGAAATTCTTGATGATATGTACCAGGCTCGTTCACTGGCCAGTAGCCTAATCGCCATGCCTTCAGTCCCGCGCCCCTGCATATGATGGCCGTTCCAGATGAATTCCGGGATCTCTTGGCCGGCATGCGCCAGGCGCAGGTCGATTGCGCTCACAGCGAGCTCCTCTTGGCTTTGCGCTGGGCCATGAGGCTGATACAGAGCATGAGGATCGACAGCAGGGTCATGAGGGTGGCCACCACGGCAATCAACGGGTCGATTTCCGAACGCAGCGAGCTGAACATGCGCTTGGTCAGGGTCGAACTGTCGCCACCGCTGATGAATAGTGAAATAACCGCTTCATCCAGGGAAATGGCGAAGGCGAACATGGCGGCGGCAATCACCGAAAAACGGATCTGTGGCAGAGTCACGTCAAAGAACGCCCGCAGCCGGGTGGCGCCGAGAATGCAGGCGGCCTGCTCCTGCGTCATGTCATAGCTGCGAAGCCCAGCACCAACGTTGATGACCACGTAAGGCAAGGCGAGCAGCGTGTGCGCGAGTACCAGCCCGGGGATGGTGTTGTTCAGATCGAAACGCGCATAGACGAAGAACAGCCCGATGGCGATGAAGATGGTCGGCACGATCATCGGCGCCAGCATCAACCCACGCAACACGCCGCTCAGCCGCGACTGGCTGACGTGCAGCGAATAGGCTGCCGCAGTGCCCAGGGTGGTGGCGAGCAGCATGGTCAGGGTGGCGGTGATCAGGGACACGGTGGTCGCCGTACGCCATTCCAGCGAGGCGAAATAGCTGAAGAACGGCTCCAGACTCAGGGACTTCGGTGGAAAGCTCAGGTAGCGCGCATCCGACAGTGACATCGGGATCACCACCAGAGTTGGCAGAACCAGGAACAGCATGGTCAGTACCACCAGCAGGTACAGCCATGAAGCGCGCAGCATGCCGCTGAGAGATTGTTGGATTCGGCTCATGACGTCACTCGCTGCGCCGGCTGAAGCCCGCGCCCTTCTTTACGATGAACAGCATCAGCAAGGTGGCGATCAACAGCACCACGCCCAGCGACGATGCCGCCCCCCAGTTCGCATACATCGACACATCGCTTTCGATGCGCATCGAGATCATCTGCACCTTGCCACCACCCAGCAGAGCTGGGGTGACGTAGAAGCCCAGGGTGATCACGAACACCAGGGTGGCGCCGGCGGCCAGCCCCGGCAGCGAAAGCGGCAGAAACACATCGCGAAACGCCCGCGCCGGCGACGCACCGAAGGCCGCCGCGGCCTGGTTGTAGATGGGGTCGATGCTCTTCATCGCCGCATACAGCGGCAGGATCATGAACGGCAACATGATGTGCACCATGCCAATGACCGTGCCGGTCAGGTTGTGCACCAGCGACAGCGGAACGTCGGTAATGCCCAGCGCCATCAGCAGGTCGTTGGCCATGCCACGGCGCTGCAGGATGATCAGCCAGGCATAGGTGCGCACCAGCAGCGAGGTCCACAGCGATACCAGCAACACGCCCATCGCCAGGCTGGCCAGCCAGTGGGGACCCTTGGTCATGAAATAGGCGTAGGGGTAGCCGATCAATACACAGACGACGGTAACAATGACGGCGATCTTGAAGGTCTGCACGAAGGTCAGCACATAGATCGGCTCGAGCAGTCGTGTGTAATTCTGTATGGTCAATTGCCCATCGGCATCGAACAGCGAAAGCCAGAACAGCCAGCCTATCGGCAGCACGAAGGTGACCAGCACCAGCAACAGCGCGGGCAGCCCTGAACCGAACAGGAACATGCGATGGCGTCTGTCCGCGCTACGCAGCTCGCGCGCATTCAGCGCACCAGCGTCGATCGCGCTCATGCCTGCTCTCCCACGACCAGCGTGTCCTGCATGTGCAGCCCCAGGGTCACTGCCTCGCCGCGCACGGGCAGGCGATTGTCCGAGGAGCTGCGGGTCGGACGACGAATCGCCACAGCCATGCCCTCGCCCAGGTCGACCTGCACCAGTTGGCTCTCGCCCTGGAAGATCACGTCGCTGACGCGGCCTTGCAGCAAGTTGAAGTCAGCAGCATCGGTGGTGACGAACTGCAGCTTCTCCGGGCGAACCACCAGGCTGGGCTGTTGCAGTCCGCTGATCTGGCTGGCGGTGCGTAGTGCCCGGCCCTGGAAACGAATCTGCCCACCTTCCACACTGACCGGCAGGCACGAGGACTCGCCGACGAACTCGGCGATGAAACGATTGGCCGGGCGCTCGTAGAGATTGAGCGGGGTATCGACTTGGCGGATCTTGCCCTTGCTCATCACCGCGATGCGGTCCGACATGGTCAGTGCCTCGCGCTGATCATGGGTCACGTAGACCACGGTCATACCTAGTCGCTCGTGCAGGCGGCGCAGTTCCAGCTGCATGGTTTCACGCAGGCGTTTGTCCAAGGCCGAAAGCGGCTCGTCCATCAACAGGATCTTCGGTTCGAAGACAATGGCACGGGCCAGAGCAATGCGCTGGCGCTGGCCCCCGGACATCTCCGTGATTCCACGCTCGATCAGATGATCCAGTTCCACCGTGGCCAGCGCCTGTTCGACACGCTGACGAATTTCAGCACGCTTGTAGCCGCGCAATTTCAGCGGATAAGCCACGTTCTGGAACACGTTCATGTGAGGAAACAATGCGTAGCTCTGGAACATCATGCCGACATCACGCTTGTGCGGCGGCTCGAAGATCATCTCGCGGCCGCCGAACCGGATACTGCCCGCGTCCGGCCGAACGAACCCAGCCAACGCCATCAAAAGGGTTGTCTTGCCGGAGCCCGAAGACCCCAGTAGAGACAGAAACTCACCGCTCTTGATAGACAGAGATACGTCATCCAGCGCAGCGAAACCGCTATAGGTCTTGGTCAGATTTTCGATATCGATGGACATCGAAAGCTTGTGGTCTACGGACATACTCACACTCGGCACATTTCGGACGTCAGGCGCCCTTTCTAATCGTAAGTCGATGACCATTGCCGCGGCCCGACACTCGGACCGCGAGCGACGGATCACTGGGCGATGAACAATGCGAATCGCTGGCGGACGGCCTCTTGATTCTCAACCCACCATTGAGGAGACACGGCGACCACCTTGTCGATGTTCTGCGGAGATGTAGGTAAGCGCTTTGCCAATTCCGGACTGATGATCGGCAATTCGTAGGCCTTGGCATTTACTGGCGAATACGGAATCAGTGTTGCCAGCATGGCCTGGCTTTCGGGCTTCATGATTTCGGCAATCAGCTTCATGGCCTGGGCCTTGTTTGCCGTACCCTTGGGCACAATCAGACAGTCATGGCTCAACAAGGCCCCGTCGAAGCTATAGTCGACATCCTCGCCACTGGCTTTCACGTCGCTGACACGACCGTTCCAGATCGCCAGGAAGTCTACCTCGCGACTGCGCAGGAGCTGCGCCGAGTCAGCCCCCGCACTCCACCAGTTGACAACTTGCGGCTTGATCCGAGTAAGCACCTTGATCGCACGCTCGACGTCCAGCGGATAGAGCTCACTTGGAGCGACACCATCGCCCAGCAACGCTGCTTCCATGGTCAGCCATGGCTGACGGTAAAGCGCACGTGCTCCCTTGACCTGAGGATCGAAGAACTGTTGCCAGTTCTTCGCCACAGGTCGGCCGCTATCCTCGGCCCAGGCCACTACAGTGGCGTAGGCATGGCTGCCGATCCAGTGACTGCTGACAACGGACTTGTCGATGTCCTTGGCATCGATCACCGAGTAATCCAGCGGCTCGACCAGCCCTTCCTGCTGAGCCTGGGCGCACTCGGTGCTGCCCAGTTCCACTACATCCCACTTGGGTTTGCCCGACAGCACTTGCGCACGGACGGCGGCGAGGCCATCCATGTTGTCTTCACGGATGGTAATGCCCAGCGCCTTGGCGGCAGGCTCCAGGTAGGCCTTACGCTCAGCATCCTGCAAGGCACCTCCCCAACCGGCAAATGTAACCGTATCCGCAGCATGCACATGAGCCACTGCACACAGAGAAATACCCGCTGCCAGCGCAGCCAACGGCTTATTGATCGATCGCATGTTCAACTCCTGAGCTTGTTGTAATTAGACAGTTGAATAAAACGCTGGGCGGATGCCCTTACTACTACTCTTCTTATTGATTGGGGCGGAGCAATCTCCCCGCTTCTACTTACTGCACTGCATCGGAAGCTGAATGAAGTGATAAACGCGGTTCATCGCTTGGTGATCACTGCGCATCCTTGAAGCGGTACCACGCGTAGGCCAATCGCTGTCCAACTCGCAGAAACGGCTGGAATGGAAAACGCCTGGGTATCTGATGAAGAAAGTCGACCGACGTAGGCTGACTATCACCCGCTACCATCTGCGCCAGACGCTTACCTGACTGCACCGAGAAGGAAACACCGCTGCCGGCATAGCCCCCTGCGCAAACCACGTTATGCAGCCCAGGCACACGACAGATGAAAGGCAGCGAGTTCTCGCTCACAGCGACCCAGCCACCCCAGTTGTAATCCACGCCAATGCCCTGCAAGACTGGAAACTTGCGACACAATGCGTCCTGCAGGTTCTGGCGGTGCTTGGGGTTTTCCGCGTCGCGGCCAGTTATTGCGCTCCGCCCTCCAAACAGGATGCGATCATCCGGAAGACGCCGGTAATAGGACAGCAGGTTGCGGGTATCGAACATGCACTCGCTACCCACCAAACTCTGCATCTTCTCTTCAGCCGTTAGCGGACGCGTCACGATTATCTGGGAATGCACTGGCAACACTCGTCCGGCCGTTGCCTTGTGCAGAGCTGGCGAGGTGTAGCCGTTGGTGGCCACGACCACGTGTTTGGCGGTCACAATACCGCCTGGTGTTACCAGGCGATGATCGCCCTTGTCGCTATGCCACTGGGTAACCGGTGAGCCCACATGCACCGTGGCGCCCGCTTCCCGCGCCATCCGCAGGATTCCCCAGGCGAGCTTTAGTGGATGCATGGAAAATCCGTCAGGCATGTATAACGCACCGAACGACTCGGCACCGCCATGTACAGCATTCACCTGCTCGGCAGTAACCAATCTGGCATCGTACTTGAGCACATCGTTATACAGCCCTACCTCGCGCTTGAGCCCATCAACATGGCCTGCATCGCTCGCGACCTTGTAAACGCCATCAGGCTGAGCATCACACTCGATCCTCCCGTCATGAATGAGGTCGCGCACGGTATTCAAGCCAGCCGACATCTCATCGAAATAGGCCTTGGCCGTAACAGGACCATGGCGACGGATCAGTTCCGCAAGCGGAACACGACCTCCGGATATCCGAGCGAAGCTGCCATTGCGGCCGCTGCAGCCCCACGCCACCTGATTGGCCTCCAACACGACCGCGCGGATTCCGTGCTCACGCGCCAGATGCAGAGCGCAGCTAAGCCCCGTGTAGCCGCCGCCAATAATCGCCACTTCAACATCCAGCGGCCCGCTCACCGGGCCGTCATCCTCAGGAGCAATACCTGCGGTATCGGCCCAATAGGACGACGAGTGCGGAGCGCCTATGCCGGGATGAGCGTTGACTAACGGATCGTACAATTTATTCTCCGTATCGCTAGGCGATATATATAAATCGATTAAAAACAATATTTGCTCGAATATTGATATTCGTCAACAGAAAAGGAGAAATCGGATTAGGAACAACGTTAGGGTAGGTGTGGCGTTGGCCTGCGTTTGTATGCTGCAGAGGTCATCGCTGAGTAGAGGTGGAGAGCCTTGGGGGGCGAACCTGCGGAGCGTTATTGGCACGAGTCAAAGCAGTTTTTCCAACACACGGCCCAGAAGCCCTGCCCTCTGGCTCGAAGCTGGCTGGCCGGGTCCTTCTGCAAGCGACGGATCGGCTGCGGCGGACAGCAGTGCAACCCGACCTTTCTCTTGCTGCCGATTGCTTTATTTGCGAACGCGGAGGCAACTTTAAGCTGGCTCGCTGATCGACCCCGTCGAAGGGGCTCCTACGATCAAGCCGGCCTGCTGGTGCGTATCGACAAAAAAGCGCTGGGTAACGACCGGCGTCGCTGGATCACATCGTCGTGGCAGGCCAGCAAACAGTGCTGATCGCTGAAGAAGGTTTGCTGTGAACCTGAAGGGCCTAGCCCCCTTTTGGCCTCATGGCGAATGCGCACAGTCGATGGAACGAAGCCCAGCACATGGGCCGGGCTTCAATGATAAAAACTGAGCTATGGGAGCCTAACCACGTCCAGTCTTGCGAAAGAGTCGAAGCGCCGGAAGCAAAAAGGCCAACAGGGACACGACCAGCAAGATGAGTGACACGGAGTTGGTTAAGAACACCGTCCAGTCGCCATCTGAAATGATGAGCGCCCGGCGCAAATTCACTTCAATCATCTCACCTAGAACAAGTGCCAGGATGATGGGTGCAGTCGGAAAATCCGCTTTGCGACACAGGTAGCCAAACACCCCGAACGCCACCGTTATGGCCACAGGGAAGAAGGAGTTCTCTGTGGCGTAAGCACCTATCAAACTCAACCCCGCGACAATCGCTGCGATCACTGGCACTGGGATATCCGCGAATCGAGCCCACAACTTGGAACCCAGCAGGCCTATGAGCACCATGATAGGAACGCCGAACCATAATGAGGCAAGGATCGTATAGGGGATCTCAGGATTTTTAGTAAACAGCAATGGACCTGGCTGCACCCCATGCACCATTAACGCGCCCACTAGTACTGCAGTCGTGGCAGAGCCCGGTATTCCGAGCGCCAGCATTGGGGCCAAATTGCCTGACACAGCAGAGTTATTGGCCGTCTCAGAAGCTGCAACCCCCTCATAACTCCCCTTTCCAAAGTTCTCAGGCTCCTTGGAGGAGCGCTTGGCTTCGGCGTACGCGAGAAAGGATGCTACCGATGCACCAGCCCCCGGTATGACGCCAACAAGATAGCCGATCACCGTACTTTTCAAGATCACCCATTTCAGCTGGTAAAACAGCGCCATTGGGACTTCAAAAATTCCCCCGAGACTGACGTTTGGCTTTTTCTCGCGGTGGAGATCCTCGAGCATGATGAATACTTCTGACAGGGCGTAGAGCCCCAGCAAGGCAGGCACAAGAGGTATACCTTCGAAAAACTCGGTTGAGGGAGTAAATCGGGGAACACCTGTTTGTGGATCAAGCCCCACAAACGCAAATACCAGCCCTACGCCCATCGCAATGGCGCCTTTTATCGGCTGATTCGCCGAAAGACCTGAGGCAAGGCTCAAGCCGACAAGGCCGATCGCAAAATACTCGATTGGTCCCAGTTTGAGAGCAATTTCAGATAGGGGTACGGCGGTGAAGAGGAACATGAACGAGCTGATGAGCATTCCAATGCCGGAAGCGACAATGGACACGTTCAGCGCTTTGCCCCCATTACCTTGAAGGTTGAGCGGATACCCATCCCATGCTGTTGCTACTGCGGCAGCCGTACCTGGCGTATTGAGAATAATGGCTGTTATTGCGCCACCGTACTCCGCTGCCACATATAACCCGACCAACATCACAATGGATGAGATCGGGTCCATGGCATAAGTAAACGGGATGAGCAACGAAACGCCTAAAGTGGGACCTAGCCCTGGAATGGCACCAATCACATAACCGATCAAAGCGCCGATCAACAGTGCGAAACAGACAGAAAAGCTATTGAAACTGCTAAGACCTAGAAGAATATTATCCAACATGTTCCCATCCTCAATTCATTGGTATTGCCAGCAGCAGATCGAAGGCCAAGTAAATAAAGGCAAGGAACATGACCGACGTCATTAATGCCCCCAACCAGCCTGCACCTGCAAGACGGCAAAGCCCTAGGATGAAGATCGCAAACACAGGATAAATACCTGCAAATGGAAATATGGCCGCTGCAATAACAAACCAGAGCATTCCCGCGATTACCCGCTTCGAGCCAGATGTTGCGACTTTTGGCTTATCAGGTTTTAGCGCATCTACTATCATGCTGACGATAGCCAAGACCAAGGTAAACAGCGCCACAATGAGTGGCACATCACCGGGACCTAAATCACCCGGATTTATAGAAATCGGCATCATGAAGGATTCATAGCAAGCCACGCCCAAGAACACTATCACGGCGACATACAATAAAGCTTCAGGCACAGTTAAGCTTAGCCTGACAGTAACTGAACCAGAGTGCATCAGACTCTCCTTTACTTATTATTCTTCAGGCATTCGCTTATTGAATGCCCGCTTCTTTCAGAGCATCCTTGGCAAGTTCAACCTGATTCGCCAAACTCTTCTGATATTCGGTAGGCCCAAGCGTCTCGGTCTCCAAGCCCGCCTGTTCCTGATAACGGATAAAGTTCGGATCGCTCATGCCTTTCGTGAATATTTCGGCGAGGGCATTCTGAACATCTTGCGGGATCCCGGCCGGGCCATATATCCCGCGTACCTGATACCAGTCTGCGCCCTCGCTCACTCCCGCTTCGATGAACGTTGGCACCTCGGGTAGCAGCTTATTGCGACGGGGCGCCAGCACCCCCAATGCCCTCACGCGCTTGGCCTCGATGAATTGAAAGGCTTGGCCGGGATTGGTTACCGTGGCTTGTACATGACCGCCCAGCATGGCTGATGTTGCGTCCGTAGAGCTGCCATAGCTCACCCAGCTGAACTCAATATCTTTGGGTTGAGTAAAGAGGTGTGTCGCAATATAAGCGGTAGAGCCGATCGTTCCATAGCCACTAACAATCAACGGCCGGCCGCTGCGCTTCGTGCCCTCGATCAATTGCTCATACGTCTGATACGGCGAGTCTTCATTGACCAGAAGGATGTGCGTGTCGATTTGATTCTGCAAAACCCACGTGAAGTCTGTCGGTGCAAACAGTCCTTTTAAATTCGTAAGCATTCCAGTCAAATGCGTAAGCGTGTTAATTCCTATCGTGTAGCCGTCGGGTGATGCATTCGAGAGGGACGCCATTTGAGCAGCCCCAGCACCGCCCGGACGGTTCTCAACTATTATCGGTTGCCCTGCAAAAGGCTCAGCGGCCCGAGCCAATGCCCTGGCGTAGACATCTGCCGCGCCACCAGGGCCTACATGGACGACAATTCGGATCGGTTTGACTGGAAATTTATCGCTTTCCGTAGCCGCAAAGGCTCCAGTCGGGTGCAGACCATAGACAAGTATTGCGAGTAGCGAGATACACCGTGAATTCCTCATCGTGCCTCCATAAACTTATTATTATTGTCGAATCAGCGCGGCGGATCATTTCGACTCGCCCTTCTCCCGAATAGCCTTTCGTAAAAAACCTCTAACCAGGACGTTAAGTAGCTGATAATTCCAGCAAGCAATTTAAATCAATAAGCAGCTGACCGCTTATTACAGCTAGCATAGGAATTCACCCAAAAACCAACAATAACCTTTTTCTCATACCAGCCCATGCCATACCGGCATAAGCCATTTAATGAAACTTCCTGTATCAATTGCCTCGCTCAAACCGCCATATGGCACTTGCACTATTTCAATCCCCACCACCTCACAAATCAATTGAGTTCACGCAAGTGTGTTCGTGCGCTCTCAAACCCATCGGGAACAATTCAGATACACAATGTATGAGCTACGCGCTGGCACCCCGAACGGCAGCCGAGCAGAGGCTATATAGAATTGATTGCGGGGAGAGTGCTCGGAGGAATTTACGTGTGCACGCTGGTGCGTGTAGTCGCAAGGTATGCCAGCAACGCGGCGCCCTGATTTACATTTCAATCAAGGAAGGAACTGAAGACGCTGTTTATGAGAAAACAACTTCTAGATCATCTATCTCAATTGAGACGAAACAGACGAGTTTCCTCCGGTGAGGCGAATTATCTGTTTTGCGACAAAAGCACCTGTCAGCACCACGCCTAACAAACGGAGGGTTTGCATTGCCAGAACCAGGCCAACGTCGGAGTTGCTTTCAACGGCGATGATCGCCATGGCATCCAGCCCACCAGGACTGGTCGCGAGATACATCGATAGAAAATCGGCGCCGGTGGAGACAGTCAGCAACCCTGCACAACCGGCACAAAGCAGTATCAGAATTATCGCCCCCACGAAGATAGAGGGGAGCCGCCTCACAACATAAACCAGCGTTGCTCGATCAAAGCGCAAACCAATATAGCAACCGATCAGTCCATAGCCCAATGCCATAAATTCGCTAGGCAAGGTGATATTGATTAAACCACTCAGCTGCATGGCAGAACCGATGAAAAGTGGTGCCAGAATCCCACCTGCGGGAATGATCAGCCCCGCCACGAGACCAGTCAGGATTACACCAACCCCAAGTATGAAATCGATGCTGTACATCCCTTCGGAGGCAGTGGCGGCGACGCCTGTCTCGGTGCTCGCGCCCATCAGGTGACTTACCAAGGCCCCAGCCATGACCACACATACCACCCGAACGTATTGCATGGTGGCAACCACGCGAGCATCGGCACCGTAATCCTCGGCCATCGCGACCATCGCAGATGCTGCCCCTGGGGCGGTTCCCCAGGCAGCGGTGCTTCCCGGAATGTTCCCGATCCGCACGCTCCCAATACCTATGAGCGCGCTCAGGCATATTGTCGTAAGCGTTGCAATTAACATGATGTGCCAGGACGCCGCGATTGATAGCAGAACGGAGGCGGTCATCGTCTGGGCAGCCAGCAAGCCAATACAGCCCTGACCGAACCTAAAAGCGTGGCGATTGAGCCTCATCCCGAAGCCGCAAACGCCAAAGATGATGGCTACAAGCATTGGTCCGATGAATAGACCAGCGGGAACGCCAATAGCATGCAGGAGCTGACCCGCTCCTGTTGCGCAGGAAACGAGTGCGAGCCAGCGAAGCGAGAGGGAGTGCCAAGGCAAAGGCTTTTCGAAATTTGGCATAGAGCTCCTGGTCGCGGAACTGAGGGTTACCGGCTAATTATCGACACGAGAACCCATAAGGTCTATTTTCTATTTTTTTCTGAACGATAGATATCAGGAATGAATAATGGATCTACGTGATCTTTCTTATTTCGAGGTCATCGCGGAACTCGGGCATCTGGGTCAGGCAGCTGCTAAGTTGAATCGAAGCCAGCCGGCACTGACGAAGAGCATTCAAAGGCTGGAAGATTCACTTGGCATCCGGCTATTCGAAAAAGATGGCCGAGGTATCAAGTTGTCTGAGGCTGGCAGACTGATGATGATTCGGAGCAAGCAGCTGCAGCTGAGCATCTCAGAAACCAAGCGAGAAGTTCGCGATTTGGCGAACGGTCTGATAGGCACCGTACGGCTCGGTTGTTCCGCGAGCATGGCTGAGCACTTGCTACCTGAACTCGCAACTTCATTATTGGAGCAGGCTCCTGAAGTCAGGCTCAGCCTTACGATAGGACAAGATGACCTACTGAAGGATTCGCTCAGGTCAGGGCAACTGGACGCTATCATCTGCCCCCTGCATGCCGATGACCCGCAACTGACGACCTACCCAATCCTGCAGGACGAAGCGGTAGTGGTCGCAAGTAACGAACATCCCATCTTCTCTGCGCCATACGGCGTTAAAGATCTTGCTCGATACCGCTGGATACTTCCCGCTCCCTCCGTTTCGTCTCGCCGCTGGATCGATGATGTGTTTGCCGTCCATAGGCTGCCAGCACCTGTGGTTCAGATCGAGACCAACTCGATCTCGATGCTTCCCAGGCTGATCGCGCGTACCAATTTCCTCAGCTTTTTGGCCAAGGAGTCACTCCAGAGCCATCGCGATATGAACCTATTGCGCGAGGTGGTGCTAGGGGAGACAACGATGACACGAACCGTTGCGGTAACGATCAGGAAGGAACGCTACCTGCCATCTGCAGCCGCGGCACTGGTGGAGATGCTTCGAGAGGATGCTCGAAAGTTTCTGGGCAAGCGCCCACTCTAAGGTAACTGGCAACGGCGCTACAGGGCGTCAGTTACTATCAGAACCGAGCCAGAGCGTTGCATCCTTCCAAGCTCCTACAGTGACGAGTTCTTCCAATGTGTCCATTAGAATTTTCTCCCAGCTCAATGCCAATCGACTGGTTCGTCTGTCCTTGAGTGTGGTCAACGACACCGTAGAGCGGATGCCGGGCCTTTCGATAGCATGTCCAACCAGAACACCGTCGGCGATATCTTCCTGTACAGCTGCATGAGCCAGAATCGAATATCCCAAGCCGTCAGCCACCAAACGTTTGGTGAGCCCGACACTGTCCACTTCGAAGGGCACATTCAGCTGAAAACCGTTTTGTGCAGCAACCTGCTCGATGAGGCGGCGGTTGCTGTGCGGCAGCCCTGGCAGAATGAGCGGGAATTCAGCCAGCCCCTTGATACGGACAGACTTCGGCTGCTCCCCAGGCGGTCCTACCAACACCATTCTTTCACTGAAAATCGGCTTCACACTGAAGGCCTCGAGCAAGGGCTGGTTGTACACCACAGCCACTTCGATTCGGCCATCGAGTAACCACTCCTGCAGCGAAGTGCTCAAGCCTTCCAGGGCATGCAAAGACGCCTTGGGCCATCGCGAATGAAAGCGGCGAATCAACTGAGGCCCGACGAGAGTGCCGATTGCTGGTGGCAACCCAATCGCCAGATGACCACGCTCCTCGACAAAGCTGTTGCGTACATGATCGGCGGTTTCTTCCATATAGCGCAGCATGACCTCTGCTCGCTCCAACAATCGCGCCCCCGCAGCAGTCAGCTCCACTCCCCGCCCGTGCCGGATGAATAGCGCTACCTGAAGCTGTTCCTCGAGCTTGGCAATCTGTCGGCTCAGAGCCGGCTGAGCAATGAAAAGCTCCTTTGATGCGCGACTGAAGCCGCCGCACTGGGCCACTTTTACAAAAGAGCGGAGTTCGCGAATGTCCATGAGGATCACCATGCCGTTTAAGCATGGCTTTTTATCAAAATAAGGTTTTTGTGCCTAGTGCCAGGTTTTTCTATGCTCGATCTAGATAGCTGATGACGCTGTTTTTCAGCCATTGAAGCGCCACCACAAGAACAATGATGCCCAATTTTGGGTTAGGAACTGCTATGAACCAGTTGAAGAAACTTCACGTTCAGGTGCTTATCGCACTCCTTGCCGCTGTGATACTCGGATTTGCTGCTCCGCAATGGGCAGTCGCCATGAAGCCGCTTGGGCAGGCATTTATTGCTCTGCTCAAAATGATGCTGGCTCCAATCGTCTTCGTTACCCTCGTCCACGGTCTTACCCATGTTCAAGACATGCGAAAACTTGGGCGGCTCGGCGTTAAATCACTCGTCTACTTCGAGGTGGTCAGTACCGTAGCGATGCTGATCGGCTTCATATTGGTCAACATGATCCAGCCCGGCGTAGGCTTGCACGCGACCGAGCTGAACGAGTCCAGCGAAGCTATCAAGGCGACATCAGCCGCCGGTAGCGTGTCGATGATCAACTACCTGCTTGGGTTGATCCCGCACACGCTGATAGACGCCTTTGCCAAAGGCGACATCATTCAGGTTCTCATCATCTCGATGCTCGCTGGCATCGCAATAAATCGCGTTTGTGCTCCAGACTCGATCACAGTAAAGGCAATCGGTGAGGCACAGAGCATCCTTTTCAAGATGCTCGGCTTCATCATGAAGCTGGCCCCATTGGGTGCATTCGGCGCCATGGCCGCTGCGATCGGGAGCTATGGCGGCGATACCCTGCTCTACCTCCTCAAATTGATCGCGGTCTACTACGCCGCTTCGCTGATCTTTGTGTTCGGCATTCTCGGCACCATCAGTTGGTCCATCGGGCTGCCGTTCGGCAGCGTCCTGAAGCTGATCCGAGATGAAATACTCCTGGTATTCGGCACCGCCTCGGGTGAAGTGGTGTTCCCACGTCTGATCGAGAAACTCAAGCGCAGTGGTTGCGATGAAGTTGTGGTCGGTTTCGTATTGCCAGCTGGTTACAGCTTCAACTTGGACGGCACCGCGATCTACATGGCTATTGCCATTGGTTTCATCGCCCAGGCAACTGACACCCCCTTCTCCTTGATGCAGCAACTTGGCCTCTTGGCCATCCTGAGCATCACCTCCAAGGGCGGGACGACCGTCGCTGGTGGTGCCTTCATCAAACTGGCCGCCACCCTGCAATCGGTCCAGACCCTGCCCCTCAGCGGCCTGGGCCTGCTGTTCGGTATTGACCGCGTCATGGCCACGGCCACCGCACTCACCAACATAGTTGGCAATACCGTCGCGGTATTCGCGATCGCTCGCTGGGAGGGTGCGTTTACCCCTGAAGACTTCGAACGGGAAACCGGCCGCAAGCCGAGTCGCAGCCTGTTACGCCCACCGCTGGATGCAAGTGCGGCCGAGCCGCCAACAAAGAGTGAGCAATCCGACTTCATCCAATCCCAGCGCCCTTGATAGGAAATCTCATGAATCGTTTAGCCCCTGTCGACCCGAATCACCTCAGCGACGCACAGCGTGAGGTCTATGAGCGCATCGCCAACGGCCCACGCAAAGGCGTGCGAGGCCCATTGGCAATATGGCTGCACCGCCCCGAACTCGCCGAATGCGCGCAAGCCTTGGGACGCTATTGCCGCTATGACACGTGCCTGGATCCACGCCTGTCTGAGCTGGCCATTCTCATGATGGGCCGTCACTGGCTTGCCGAGTATGAGTGGGCAGCGCACAAGCCATTCGCTCTGGAGGCAGGGCTGGCACCGCACATCATCGACGCCATCCGCGACGACCAGCAGCCGGACTTTGCCAATGCCGATGAAGCCTTGGTTTACCGATTCATTCGCGAACTGCACGACAAGCGCGGCATCAGCGACGCCCTTTATCAAGAGTTCGTTGGACAGCTAGGCGAAGAAGCGGCTGTCGACCTAGTGGGAATCGCCGGTTACTACACCCTGATTTCCATGACCATCAAGGTGTTCGACGTTCCGCCACCTGCAGGCGCCACCCCTGAACTTCCTACCCAATTGATCTGAGGACACTGATATGACTGACACTTTCACACAAAGCGATCGTCTTGCAGGCAAGGTAGCCATCGTGACCGGCGCCGGTTGCGTGGGTAGCGGCTGGGGTAACGGCCGCGCGGTTGCAGTGCTTTTCGCCATGGCTGGGGCCAAGGTCTTCGCTGTCGACCGTGATCTGGATGCAATGGCGGAAACCCTGCAGCGTATCCGCGATGCTGGCGGCGAAGTCACGCCCTATGCCTGCGACGTCACAAATAGCCAGGAAGTCGCCGCGATGGTCGACGCCTGTGTGTCGACCTACGGCACTGTCAATATTCTGGTAAACAACGTCGGTGGCTCTGCAGCTGGCGGCGCGGTCGCGCTGGCAGAAGAGAAGTTTGATGCTCAGATCGCATTGAACCTGAGAAGCGTGTACCTCACCTGCAAGCATGCCCTGCCCCTCATGGAAGCCCAGGGCAGTGGCTCCATCATCAATACCGCATCCACCTCCGGTATTCGCTGGACGGGCTCGGCTCAGGTTGCCTATGCCGCCAGCAAAGCCGGTGTGATTCAGCTGTCTCGCGTGACCGCCGTCGAATACGCGCCCAAGGGCATCCGTGTAAACACCATCGTCCCGGGCCAGCTACACACCCCCATGGTCGAGGTGCGCCTGGCGGGCCAACGTACAGGTGGCGATGTGGACAAACTCCTTGAAACCCGCCTGGCACGTATCCCCTTGGGCTTCATGGGCGACGGGCGTGACACTGCCTATGCCGCGCTGTACCTGGCCAGTGACGAATCGCGCTTTGTCACGGGTACGGAAATAATTGTCGATGGCGGTATGACCGCACGCTGCGACTGATTTTCCGCCTGGGGTTGTGTAACACAACCCCAGAACCACGCCCCTGAAACCTGCATGGCCCAGGCACCTCAGGCCGGCCGCTTATCAAGCGAAACATCACCACCGCGGCCGACATCAGCCTCGACGGTGGGTAGGTAAACTCTCGGAGCCAACATGTCGACTGCATCCGGTCTTTCGTGTGTGTGGGATTGCCACACCCATATCTACGGCCCCTGGGCCAGCTTCCCCCTCCCCGCTGACGCAGCCTATCAGCCCGCGCCGGCACCATTTTCCGAACTGTTGTCCATGCATCACCACTTGGGTATCAGCAACGGCGTATTGGTACAGGCGGCTCCATATGGCACCGACCACGCTGCGATTCTCGAAGCCATCGCCAGCAGCGAGGGGCGCTACCGCGGCGTTGGGATAATTGATGAGTCTACGGGTGACGATGACCTGCAGGCCCTGCATGAAGGCGGGCTACGCGGCATCCGCTTCAACCTGATGGGCCACCTGCCAGGTGCCCGTGATCCGCAAAAATTGCGCCGTCTGGCCGAGCGCGTCGCTCCGCTGGGTTGGCACGTTCTGCTACACGGTGAATTACCCGTACTGCTGCCAATCCTTCAGGGCTGGCGTGACCTGAGCACGCCGATAGTCATTGACCATATGGCACGACCAGATCTTACAACGCCGGTAGATCCGGCACTGATGCGCGATTTATGCACGGAGCTGGGTCATGCCAATCGCTGGATCAAACTGTCTGGAATCGACCGAGCCATGAATGGCCAATCAGGCCCTTGGCAGCAGGGCCTGGATCATGTCCGCAATTTGCTTGAGTCCGCGCCTGAGCGCGCCATCTGGGGCTCGGATTGGCCTCACCCGAATATCAAGGGCGATGTGCCAGACGATGTGCAGCTGCTCGATTTCATCCGAGAGGTCTGCGGCAGCGCCACTCTTCAGCAGGCAGTGCTGGCAGATAACCCGGCACGCCTGTACCGCTGAACCTGTCCACTCAGGAGACCGACGATGGACGATAGCACCTGGAAAACAAGCCAGCGCGTACCTGACCCCAGAGTCCGCGAGCTCGATCCGCGCTTTTCACACTACCGCTTACCGCATGCCAAGGTCGAGCGCCTCGCTGGCGGACTACGGTGGGCAGAAGGTCCGGTTTGGTTCGGAGATGGACGCTTTCTGCTGTTCACTGACTTACCCAACGATCGGATCATGCGCTGGGATGAAATCACGGGTTGCATGAGTGTTTTTCGCCAACCGGCCAATCAGGCAAATGGTCTGACACGCGATCGGCAGGGCCGGCTGCTCGTTTGCGAGCACGGCGGCCGCCGAATCACTCGTACCGAGTACGACGGCACCATTACCGTGCTGGCTGATCGATTTGCAGAAAAGCCACTGAACTCGCCCAATGACATCGTGGTGAAATCAGATAGCAGCATCTGGTTCACCGACCCGCCTTTTGGCCTGATCAGCGACTACATGGGCAGCCAGGGCACGGCAGAACTGCCCGCCAATCTCTATCGGCTCGATACCGATGGAAGCCTGCACTGCGTGGCCGAAGACCTTCAGGGCCCCAACGGCCTCGCCTTCTCGCCAGACGAGAAAACGCTTTACCTGGTTGAGTCCAGAGCACGTCCTCGGCAAATCGTGGCCTACCACGTCAACACCAATAACCAACTGGAGCACCGCCGTGTCCTGATCGATGCAGGCGCCGGGCTCCCGGACGGCTTTCGCCTCGACATAGACGGCAACCTCTGGTGCGGCTGGGGTGCACCAGAGCCAGGGCTGGATGGAGTCCGAGTATTTGCCCCCGATGGCACCCCTATTGGCCAAATCGACCTGCCCGAGCGCTGCGCCAATCTGTGCTTCGCAGGTCCCCGTCGTAACCGCTTGCTAATGGCTTCAACCACTTCGCTGTATTCGTTGTTCGTTAACACCCACGGCGCTTGACCGGCGTCCAACCAGAAAAGGTAGCGTCATGAAGAAAACAAAATTCACTCCGCTATTGATGACCACTAGCCTTGTAGGACTGCTCGGTTTTTCACAACTGGGTGCTGCAGCCGAACTGAAGGTAATAGCCAGCGGCGCACTCAAAGGCGCGATGCAACATCTGCAACCCGCCTATGAAAAAGCTAGCGGAAACACCCTGATCTTCAGCTGGGGCCCCTCGATGGGCACCTCTCCCGAGTCCATACCTGAGCGCATCAAGCATCAGGAGCCGATGGACCTCGCAATCATGGCAGACGAAACCCTCGAACGCCTTTCGAAGACAGGCGCTTTTGACATGGCCACACGACGTGAAATTGCCGACTCGCGGATTGGCGTCGGCGTACCTCACGGTAAGCCCACCCGCGATGTATCCAGCGTGGCCGCGCTGAAATCTGCTCTCTTGAATGCAGACAAGATCGCCTACTCCCAGGGCGCCAGCGGCGTCTACATTCGAGCCGAGCTTTTCGAGCGTTTAGGCATAAGCGAGCAGGTCAAAGACAAGACCGTGGAAATCCCAGGCAAGGAACTGGTTGGAACGGCGCTGGCACGTGGTGATGCAGATATCGGCATGCAGCAAATCAGCGAATTGAAAGTAACGCCAGGCGTCGACTACCTGGGCCCCCTGCCCGAAGAGGTACAAAAAGTAAGTCGTTTTTGCGCCACGGTCGCTCGCCACTCGGAAAATGCTGAAGAGGCCCGACAGTTCATCGCATTTCTGAACAGCCCACAGGCGCATCAATTGCTCGAAGAGAGTGGCCTCGAGCCGATAGTGGCACAGGAGGGCAAGCAATGAAGTTCCTGTCATCGCTCATGTTCGGCGTCGCCATCTGCTTCGCTTCAGCTACTACGTTCGCGGCGCCGACCTCTACCCTGCTGAAAACAGAGCTGGTGCGCTACGACAACGTGCAGATTGAGGTCAACTCTCAAGGTACCGGTCCGGTGATTGTCATGCTCCCATCGCTGGGCCGTTCCGGCCGCGATTACGATGAGGTGGCAGGATACCTGCAGGCGCAAGGATTCCGCGTCATCAGGCCGGAGCCCCGTGGCATAGGTCTGAGCAAGGGTCCTATGGAAAACCTCTCCATACATGACTTTGCCCGTGATGTTGCAGCAGTCGTCGAGCACGAGAGCAAAGACCCGATCGTGGTTGTCGGTCATGCATGGGGAAATTTTGCCGCGCGCATGCTTGCCGCAGATCGCCCCGATCTCGTTCGTGGCGTAGTCATCGCTGCAGCCTCCGCTGGCAAGGTACCGCCGGGCTCGACGGAAAAACCCATCAATGCCGAGATGAGGCAAGCGATTGACGGTGCTGGCGATATGTCGCTACCTGAGGAGCAGCGCTTGATCTATCTGCGCAAAGCCTTCTTCGCCCCAGGCAATGACCCCAGGGTATGGCTGGATGGATGGCACCAGGCTACTCACGATGCTCAAGGCCATGCACGTAACACTACCCCGGTGGATGAGTACTTTGGCGCTGGCAATGCACCGATTCTTGATCTGCAAGGTGAAGCCGATACCGTCGCACCAAGGCGCTTCTCAGGTGTATTGAAGAGCATGTTGGGTGACCGAGTTCAAGTGGAAGTTCTGAAGAACTCCGGCCATGCGATGGCTCCTGAACAGCCAAAAGCGATGGCCGATGCAATCGCGAAATTTGCACGCGCCCAATACGCTCAGTAGCCCAAATAGCCAATGCCTCGAACCCTGAGGATCGAGGCATTGGCACTTAAGCTTGCAGGTTAATTGGAGGAATAGACACGCTTGGCGAACGCTGAGATGGCATCTGCCATTTCACGAGGCCGCTCTGGCGCCATCGCATGGCCGGCATTGGCAATGGTCTTATGCTCAACCCGACTACCGAGCATTGACTTGAGTATGTTCGGGATGACTACCGCGTCGTGCTCGCCCTGAAGATCAAGGATGGGCACAACATCACCAGCCGACCAATACGCCTCCACAGGGGTGCTATCGCGTGCATGATCCTGGGCCTTATGGGTCTCGTCATACCAGCCTGTCAGCCACGGACGCGGATCATTACCAGGCGCAAAGAACGCCTCCTTGAGGTACTCGATACGCTTGGACTCTGGCAGTGAATAGTCACCCGCCCCCTTTATCGCCTCGACCATTCGGCCATAAGGTTTTTCTGACGAGCCCGCCGGCAACTTACCGATCGACGCGGCCGCCAGCACTATGCCGTTGACGAGGTCTGGCCGATCGACGGCCAGCATGCGAGCAGGTTGACTTCCCCATGCATGCCCAACCACGACAGATGGACCTGTCTTGGCCTTGTCCATGATCAGCGCAACATCACTGGCGAAGTCGTGGAGCGACGGTGTGTCCATGGGTGCCCTGCTACCTTTCACACCACGCGGCTCCGGGCGAATCACTCGGTAACCGTCAGCAGCCAGATAGCGCGCTACCTCGTCATAGTCACCGGCCCCACGCCCCTTGGAGGGAAGGATCACAATGGTATGCCCGTTGCCTTGATCAAATGCCTCGATATGCACCTGGCCTTTTTCAGCGACCAGAGTACGTACGGTGTCATCAGCCAAGCTTGAGAAACTGCAGGCAACAAGCCCACTGAGCAGCAGAGATTGCATAATCTTGGTGTAATGCATCACATATACCTTTTATTGTTGTCGAGCACGCCAGTTTAATGGAATGCGAAACCAGACTTATGCATTTCACGAAATTTAACCAATGCTGTTATTTCATAACCTCCGATGCTTGACGAGCATTGCAGTTAACATACCGAAAACCAACCTATGCCCTGAAGCTATGAGCACCCATGATTAAATGATCTTGGCACATGCAAGCATAGCGACCATATGCTCCAGACTCCACACACAATAATAACGGAGTCCTATGAAAACACTATCAGCAGAACAATTGTTAACACGCGAGGCCCTGGAGTCCAGCGCTTGTCGAAAAGCCGCAATTAGGTTAATTCCTCTGTTGGCAATTGCATATTTCTTTAACTATCTCGACAGAACCAATGTCGGCTTTGCATCATTAACGATGAACGACGACCTTGGCCTGACCGCATCTCAATTCGGCCTCGCAGCCGGTATTTTCTATGTAGGGTATTGCTTATTCGAAGTACCCAGCAACCTGGCACTTTATCGTTTCGGCGCGCGACGGTGGCTCGCCAGAATAATGATCACATGGGGATTATTCTCTGCCTCCACAGCGCTATCGCAAGGACCGGTCAGTTACGCGGTAATACGCTTATTAGCTGGCATTGCGGAAGCTGGCTTTTTCCCAGGAGTCATTTTCTTCCTATCGCTGTGGTTTCCTATCCAATATCGGACGAGGGTTATGGCGTGGTTTCTATTTGCCATCCCGGTATCGTCAGTGCTAGGCGGCCCTCTTTCTGCGGCCATGCTAGCGATGGATGGCATTTGGGGCTATCACGGGTGGCAGTGGTTGCTAGTGCTCCAGGGACTTCCTGCATGCTTGCTTGGTGTACTGAGTCTCAAGATCCTAGCCGACAGACCTGCTGACGCGAAATGGTTAACGCAAGATGAACGCACAGTATTGCAGGCAGCACTCGATGCAGAGCATGAAGAGAAGCGTGCTCATAGTTTCAAGCAATCAATCAAAGACATCCGAGTCTGGCTGCTAGCTGCTATTTTGTTCAGCTATATCATCGGTATCTTGGGCATTGGAGTCTGGTCACCTCAGATTCTGAAAAGCCATGCACTAACCACAACTCAGATAGGCTGGGTTTCAGCATTGCCCTACCTGGTTGCTAGTGTTGCCATGCTGATCTGGGCGAAAGTGCTAGCCCGCAAACGGCGTTATGTCCTGCACCTCGCCATCACTTGCGCAACAGGTGCCGCTGGATTCATTTTTTCAGTTATCTACAGCGACCTGATTCCGGCGCTGGCTGGCCTTACTATCGCATTGATCGGCCTCAGCTCGGTGCGCACTTGTTTTTACAGTATCCCTGCGACTTTCTTGAGCAAGCAGGCTGCAGCAGGCGGTATTGCATTTATCAACGCTGTAGGCAGTTTAGGCGGGCTGGTAGGGCCTTATGCGGTAGGCTGGCTTAAAGATGCCACCAACTCCTTCGACGCCGGCTTGATTGCCATGGCTACCATGCTGTGTATTGCCACAGTGCTGACTCTGATCCTTAGGCGTGTTGTGAATGAGGCATAAGAGAATCCCAACTGCGCCATCTTCGACTACTCGCTTAGGTTTTGATTAGGCTGCAAGGCCAAAACAGCCTGACTCATTAAAGATGGTTTACTTTCAAAGTAAGGGGGCTTAGCCCCCTTTTTGCTGCGCCTGTATTAGGCGTAAGCCTGGTCCTTGGCAACCAACTTCAACATTCTTCGAGTAGTGACGCAGCGCCCATCTGTTCCGCTATCGGTACACGGGATGGCGTTGGCACAAGTCCACGACCTGGCCTCGCACCCGATCCCGCACTGTCGTCAGGGTGCTGCCGCCCGCCTCCATGGCATCCAGCACATCGCACATCCATCCCGCGAGTTGCGCGCACTCCTGCTCACCAAAGCCTCGCGTCGTCACCGCCGGGGTGCCGATGCGCACGCCTGAGGTCACGAACGGCGAGCGTGGGTCGTTGGGTACCGAGTTCTTGTTGGTGGTGATATAGGCGTCGCTCAGCGCGGCATCTGCCTCCTTGCCGGTGTAGGGTTTGGTGGACAGGTCAATCAGCATCAGGTGGTTGTCGGTTCCACCAGAAACGATCGTGTAACCACGCGCTTGCAGCGTGGCAGCCATGACGCGCGCGTTGGTCACGACCTGCTTCTGGTAGGTGGTGAACTCTGGCTGTAAGGCTTCCTTGAAAGCGATGGCCTTGGCGGCGATGACATGCATCAGCGGGCCGCCCTGGATACCGGGAAATACCGCGGAATCGAGCTTTTTGTAGAACGCCTCGTCCTGGCCTCTGGACAGGATGAGGCCGCCACGCGGGCCACGAAGCGTCTTGTGCGTGGTGCTGGTAACCACGTGGGCATGTGGCAGCGGGTTGGGATACTCACCGGTTGCCACCAAGCCGGCCACATGCGCCATATCGACCCAGAAGAATGCACCCACCCGGTCGGCGATGGTGCGCATCCGCGCCCAGTCCATGTGCCGCGAGTAGGCGGAGAAGCCGCCGATCAGCATTTTCGGGCGAGTTTCCAGCGCGATGCGCTGCATCTCGTCGTAGTCGATCAGCCCCGTCTGCGGATCAAGGCCATAGGGCACGATCTCGTAGTGGCGCCCGGAAAAATTGGCCGGGTTACCGTGGGTCAGATGGCCGCCCTGGGCCAGGTTCATGCCCATCACCGTATCGCCTGGGTCTGTCAGGGCCAGGAACACCGCAGCGTTGGCCTGGGCGCCGGCATGAGGCTGGACGTTGGCGTAGTCGCAAGCGAACAATTCCTTGGCCCGCTCGATGGCCAGGCGCTCGGCTACGTCCACATGCTCGCAGCCGCTGTAGTAGCGCTTGTCGGGATAACCCTCGGCATACTTGTTGGTGAACACCGAGTTCTGGACGGCCATCACCAGTGGGCTGGCGTAGTTCTCCGAGGCAATGAGCTCGACATGGTCTTCCTGGCGACGCGCTTCGTTCTGCAGGGCTAGCGCCAGCTCGGGATCGAAGTCCATAAGCGGGTGGGATGTGTCGTACATGGCGGTGCGTCCTGTCGTCGGTTTCGTTTGATTTGGGAAGTGGCTCTGTTGCGTACAACCTTGACTCATCTCACACAGGTGACTCGCCCGGAGACAGCAGGCGGGTAACGCGTGCCACGATGTCGTCGATCTGCACCTCGCTGCAGATCAGCGGCGGCAGTAAGCGGATGGTGGTGTCGCGCGTTACCGTGATGAGCAGGTGCTCTCTCTCCAATGCCAGCCCGACCAGCTCCTTGCAGCTTCTGGCCAGTTCAATGCCCGCCATCAGGCCCTGCCCGCGGATGGCAACGACCTGCGGGTGACCCTTCAACGCCCCTTGCAGGCCTGTAAGCAGGCGCTCTCCCAGCACAGCGGCACGCGCTGGCAAGGCATCGCGCGCCATGATGTCGAGCACCGTGCAGCCCACCCGGCAGGCCAAGGGGTTACCGCCAAAGGTGGAGCCGTGCTGGCCGGGTGAAAACAGCTCGGCCGCCTCCCCGCGCGCCAGGCAGGCGCCGATCGGCAAGCCATTGCCCAGTGCCTTCGCCAGGGTAATGACGTCAGGCGTGATGCCCGCGTGCTGGTGGCCGAACCAAGCCCCGGTACGGCCCATGCCCGCCTGGATTTCGTCGATCATCAACAGCCAGCCACGGGTGTCACATAGAGCCCGCAGCTCACGCAGATAGTCGGCACTGGCGACGCGGATGCCGCCCTCTCCCTGCACGGGCTCGATCAACACCGCAACGATATTGGGCGACTCATCTGCCATGCGACGCAGCGCGCCGATGTCGTCATAGGGAACCCGCAGAAAACCTGGCATCAACGGCTCGAAGCCCTGTTGCTTGGCTGGATTGCCGGTAGCCGAGAGTGTGGCCAGGGTACGGCCGTGGAAGCCGTTTTCCATCACCAGAATCTGCGGCTGGGCCACCTGTTTTCGGTGCCCATGCAGGCGGGCGAGCTTGAGCGCGGCTTCATTGGCCTCGGCGCCCGAGTTACAGAAGAAAGCCCGCTGCATACCCGCCAATGCGCACAAGCGCTCGCCCAGTCGCTCCTGCCAATCAATCTGGAACAGGTTGGACGTGTGCAGCAGCAATCCGGCCTGTTCAGCAATGACGGCGGTGATTTCGGGATGGCCATGCCCCAGGCTGGTGACCGCAACACCAGAAATCGCATCCAGGTATTCCACGCCGCTTGCGCTCCACAGACAGGCACCGCTACCGCGTGCGAAAGAGACAGGTTGGCGGGCATATGCCCGCATCAGGTGGGACTTGACGTGAGGCATGTAAGGCGGCTCCGCTGGGACTAAAACACGTGATGGATACTGGGCGGGAACATCTGTGAACTGGAGAGGCGGCCTTTCATTGGTCACTGCTGCCACCATCTGATCCGGACTCTGAAGGCCAGTAGTGGCTGTCTGGCAGAGCCCGTGCGCCGAAGATCGCCTGACCGACGCGAACCACCGTGGCGCCCTCCTCGATAGCGATCTCGAAGTCACCGGACATGCCCATGGACAACTCGTCCAGACCGATGCTGGCAGGCGCGCTTTGCCGCAACTGATCACGCAGTCTGCGCAGCAGGATGAAGCACTGCCTTACCCGCTCCGCCTCGGCCGAAAAGAGCGCCAGCGTCATCAGTCCCCGCACGCGTAGCGCCGGATAAGCGGACAATTTGCCGATGAACGCCGGCACTTCTTCCGGAGGCAAGCCGTACTTGCTGGCCTCACCTGAGGTGTTGACCTGCACGAAGACGTCCAGCCCTCGCCCTTCAGCCTGCAGGCGCCGCTCCAAGGCCTCGGCCAGGCGCAGGCTGTCCAAGGCCTGAAACTCACTGGCGAAACGCGCCACCAGCTTGGCCTTGTTGGTCTGCAGGTGGCCGATGACCGACCAGTGCAGATCGGTCAGATCCTGCATGCCCTGGAATTTGCCGAGGGCTTCCTGCACCTTGTTTTCGCCCAGATACCGGCAACCCGCCGCGTACGCCAGACGCAGGCTCGCCTCGGGCTTGGTCTTGCTGACCGGCAGCAGGCGTACCGTGGCGGGGTCGCGTCCCGAGCGCAGACAAGCTGCGGCGATACGCGCCTGCACCGCGGCCAGGTTGCGCCGGAAATCCTCGACCGTGGTCGCTTCAGGGTAGAGACCATGCCGGTCATGGCCGGTCTGCGTGTCGAATTCAGTGGCCATCAGCTCGCGCTCTTGTTGAGGGGTGTGGCGACGACGGCCGATGCGGATGGCCTCTGAGGCAGACGGCCATTGAGCACCGCATAGGCGATCAGCCCAAGCACCAGCCCCCAGAACGCACCGCCAATGCCCAACAAATTGATGTTGGCGGCTGCGGCCAGGAACGTGATCAGCGACGCCTCGCGCGTCTTCGCATCGGCCAGGGCCGTGGCCAGGCTGCCGCCGATGGTGCCCAACAGGGCCAGCCCGGCGAGCGTGGTGATGAAGGTGGCCGGGAAGGCCATGAACACGGCTGCCAGGGTCACGCCGAACACGCCGACGAGGATGTAGCACAGGCCTGCGGCGATGCCCGCGATCCAACGCCTGGACGGCTGCTCATGGGCTTCTCGGCCCGTGGCGATGGCGGCAGTGATCGCCGCGATGTTGAACGCATGCGAGCCGAACGGCGCCATCAGCAGTGAGCCCAGCCCGGTCACCGTCAGGATCGGGTTGGCGCTGGTCCTGAAGCCGTCGTTGCGCAGTACCAGCATGCCGGGCATGTACTGGCCCGTCAGGGTGATCAGGAACAGCGGCAAGGCGACGCTGAGCAAGGCATTGAGCGAAAACGCCGGCGTGGTGAAAACCGGAGCGGCGAAGCTCAGGGTCAACCCCGACAGCTCTACACGATCCTGCATGAGCAGAACGCTCAGCCCCAGCACCAGGATGCCGATGACGGCATAGCGTGCGCTGAAACGCTTGAACACCACGTAGGCCACGATCAACAAACCCGCCAGCACGGGATCGAGGCTCACACCAGCGAACGCCTGGATACCGAATTGCAGCAGGATGCCTGCGAGCAGACCGGCCGCCACGCCCGGGGGAATCAAGCGGATCACCCGCTCGAACCAGCCCGATAGCCCCAGCACAACAAACGCCAACGCTGAAATCAGGTAGGCACCCACCGCTTCTGCATAGGGTGTGGTCGCCAGAGCGGTGACCAGAAATGCCGCTGCAGGCGTGGACCAGGCGGTAATGATGGGCTCGCGGGTGCGCCAGCTCAGGAACAATCCGGTCACCCCCACGCCAATCGATACAGACCATACCCAGGAGGCCGTCAGTTCCGGGCTGAGGCCGGCCACCTTGGCAGCCTGGAAAACCAAGATGAATGTTCCGCCGTAGTTGACGATGACCGAGATCAGGCCCGCCACGATGGGATGGATGAGGTCGTTCCAGCGAATGGATGAAGGTGAAGGGACGGCAGGCATGCTCGGCGGTACTCCTGACAACGCGGCTAACTGGCTTGTGAAACGCTTTTATAGATTTAAAATGGCCGGATTTACCCAGCCACTTTTTGCACTGGATACAGACCAATTGTTCAAGCATGCCCAGCTCGAATCCGTGAAGGCCTGGATCGGCGACCCTGCTCAAGGCGCGCTGCCCCTTCATGCACGCGTGCAGCGGGCCATTCGCCAATTGATTCTTGACAGCGTGCTCGATGCGGGCAGGCCGCTACCCGCGTCACGCGCCTTGGCGAAGTCTCTGGGGATCTCCCGCGATACGGTCGAGTCGGCTTACAGCCAACTGCACGCCGAAGGCTTCATCGAACGACGTGTGGGCAGCGGCAGCTTCGTGTCGGAGCGAGCAAGGCGCCTGCCGGGACGCGGCAAACCGCGGCAAAGCAATGTGCCTTCGGATACCGCGCCGCGCTTGAGCCAGCGTGGCAGCGCCCTGTTTCAAAGTGGCGGCGTACGTGACTTCCTGAAGCCGCGCCCCTTCGCACCTGGCGTACCCGAGACTCGCAGCTTTCCATTGCAGATCTGGGAGCGGTTGCAGCGGCAGGTACTGAAGGAACATGGTACCCAGGCGCTGCTGCACAGCCCGCCGGAGGGTATGGAGCCATTGCGACGCGCCATCGCCGATTACGTCAGCCTGGAACGGGGGGCTCGGGCCACACCTGAGCGTGTGCTGGTGCTGACCAGTTCTCAGCAAGCCCTGACCTTGTGCGCCACGGTCCTGCTCGACGCGGGCGAGCGAATATTCGTCGAGGATCCCGTGTACCACGGCGCGCGCAAGGCATTCGACGCCGCCGGGCTGACATGCGTGCCCGTGCCCCTGGACGGGGACGGACTGCAGGTGGAGCACCTGCTTGCATCAAGCAAGACAGCTGGTGAATCTGCCAGGGCTGTGTTCCTGACGCCCTCGCATCAATTCCCCACTGGAGCGACCCTCTCGCTGGATCGACGCCTGGCCATCATCGAATGGGCCAGAGCGCACCAGGGCTGGATCATTGAAGACGACTACGACAGTGAGTTTCACTACGCGAGCAAACCTTTCGCCTGCGTACAAGGGCTCGACCCAAACGATCGCACGATCTATATCGGCACCTTCACCAAGTCACTGTTCCCCGGCTTGCGCATCGGCTACATGGTGCTTCCAACGCCCCTGGTGGCACCGATGGCCGCAGCGCGCACCCTCCTCGATGGCCACAGTGCACCGATCCCCCAGCTCACACTCGCGCGGTTCATCGAGGCCGGCCACTTTGGCGCCCATGTTCGCACCATGCGCGCGGTCTACGCCGAGCGGCGTGACGTACTCGCCCGGCTGGTGCGCAAACATCTGTCCGATTTCGTCGAAGCAACGGTTCCGGCAGGTGGCATGCAGATGCCCTGCGTGTTCATTCGCGACATACCCGAGCGCGAGGCCATCGAGTCAGCCCGCAGGGCCGGCATCGACCTGCTGGGGCTGAGCACGTTGCATGCATCGAACCCGCGCAGGGCAGGCTTTCTGATGGGCTTCGCCGCCCACACCCCACATGAGCTGGAGACTGCCATAAGAAAGCTCGCAAACATCCTCCGCGAGCTTTGCCGCTAACGGCTTGATTGAAATAAAAAAGCCCCGTCCATTGCTGGCGGGGCTTTGGGTGCAAGTACTGCTCTGCTTGCATACTGCCTACCCGCCCCGTGGCGGATTCGCAATACACACTGTGCGCGCGCTGTGGCGGTAGTCGGCGATTTCCACCGACTAGCTGATTCGTGCCTCGAGCACTCCCCGGTAGCAGCTACCGGGGATTTGGCTTAGCGGGCAGCTACCTCCACACCTGCCTTGGCGCTCACTGCCGCCTGCCTCAGAGCATGCTCCACCACAACGTGTTCGATGCTGTTGACGCTGGTGCCCAGGCTTTTCTTCGCGACAGCAAGCCCGTAAGCAGCCAGTTCGTCACTGTCGAGGCTACCCGCCTCTTGCGGTACCTGAACCAGCAACACACCGTCAGCCATCACCGTCACCTGAAGGCTCAAGCGCTGTCCGCTGGCCAGCGCCACCGAACCCTGCGTCGACTTCGCGCCTGCCGCTTGCAATACCGGGGCCTGGCGGCTGCCTGCATCGGCCAGCTCCAGGGTGATGCTGGAACCCAGATCGGTCGCGGCATACTGCCCTTCACCGCGCAGTGGCTCGCCAGCACGGGTACGGTAGATGTGCAGGCTTTTACGCACGGCAGGTTCCGAAGGGCCGTTGGCCAAGGCCAGGCTCATTCGGCCATTGCCCGAAAGTACTGCATCCTGCAGGACCAGAGCATCAGCACCAGCAGCATTCACCGGGCTGGTTGCCAGGCTTGGTGTATCACTGAACAGCGCAGTCGACGGCAACGGCTGATGCGAGGCTGGCTCGAATACAACAGGCTGATTATCCGGGCGCTTGACTGCTGTGCCAGTGCCGTTGGCGCCTTCCGGGGTGTTGATCAGGCCGGCTGGAGGCAGCATCGGCGGCTGAATGCTGGCAACACCGACCACCGGCTGGTCAGCCAGCTGGTAGTTTGCTGCGTCGTCGCCGAGCAGTTGCAGATCGATCACCGTGACGATTTTCCCTTGCCCGGTAGCCGGGGTTTCAAAGTTGGCCTCACCCACCGCCCCGACTGCATCACCCTCGATGATCCCGTCGAGGGCAATGTCGCGAATGATGGCGGTGTTCTTGCCGTCATAGAGTTTGTCCGCAACCTCGACCTTGGCGGTCACGATCTTGCGATCGATATCCGCCGACCCTACCTGGGCATCAGCATCGAACGCATAGTTGTCAGCCTCCTCGCCAGTCAGGGCTAGACCCGAACCAGTGACGGACTTGTCCTGCCCGGCATTCTTGTCGCTGAACGCGCCCGTGTTGCCGGAAGTGCCCACCTTGCCTTCATCACCATCGACGATGCCCACCAGCGAGACGTTGCTCAGGTCTGCGGTGGTGGTGCCGTCGTAGGTCTTGTCGGCCACATCGGCATTGGCGGTCAGCAGCTTGCGATCGATGTCCGCCTTGCCGATCTCGGCGTCGGTGTCGAAGGCGTAGTTATCGGCTTCCTCGCCGGTCAGGGCGATGCCTGAGCCAGTCACGGACTTGTCCTGCCCGGCATTCTTGTCGCTGAACGCGCCCGTGTTGCCGGAAGTGCCCACCTTGCCTTCATCACCCTCGACGATGCCCACCAGCGAGACGTTGCTCAGGTTCGCGGTGGTGGTGCCGTCGTAGGTCTTGCCCGCCACATCGGCGTTGGCGGTCAGCACCTTGCGGTCGATGTTTGCCTTGCCGATCTCGGCGCTGGTGTCGAAGGCGTAGTTGTCGGCTTCCTCGCCGGTCAGGGCGATGCCCGAACCGCTGACGGATTTGTCCTGGCCGGCGTTCTTGTCGCTGAATGCGCCAGTGCTGCCGGAGGTGTTCACCTTGCCTTGGTCACCGTCGACGATGCCTACCAGTGCGACGTTGCTCAGGTTCGCGGTGGTGGTGCCGTCATAGGTCTTGTCCGCCACATCGGCGCTGGCAGTCAGCACCTTGCGGTCGATATCGGCCTTGCCGATCTCTGCGCTGGTGTCGAAGGCATAGTTGTCGGCTTCATCGCCAGTCAGGGCTAGACCTGAGCCAGTGACGGACTTGTCCTGCCCGGCATTCTTGTCGCTGAACGCACCAGTGCTGCCGGAGGTACTCACCTTGCCTTCATCACCGCCGACGATACCTACCAGCGACACGTTGCTCAGGTTCGCGGTGGTGGTGCCGTCGTAGGTCTTGTCCGCTACATCGGCATTAGCGGTCAGCAGCTTGCGGTCGATATCGGCCTTGCCGATCTCGGCATCGGTATCGAAGGCGTAGTTGTCGGCCTCTTCCCCGGTCAGGGCAATACCCGAGCCAGTGACGGACTTGTCCTGGCCGGCGTTCTTGTCGCTGAATGCGCCAGTGGTGCCGGAGGTGTTCACCTTGCCTTCATCACCGCCGACGATGCCCACCAGCGACACGTTGCTCAGGTTCGCGGTGGTGGTGCCGTCATAGGTCTTGTCCGCCACATCGGCGCTGGCAGTCAGCACCTTGCGATCGATGTCCGCCTTGCCGATCTCGGCGCTGGTATTGAAGCTGTAGTTGTCGGCTTCTTCGCCAGTCAGGGCAATACCCGAGCCGCTGACGGATTTGCTCTGCCCGGCGTTCTTGTCGCTGAACGCGCCAGTGGTGCCGGAGGTATCCACCTTGCCTTCGTCACCCGCGACCACCCCCACCAGTGCGACGTTGCTGAGGTTCGCGGTGGTGCTGCCGTCGTAGGTCTTGTTGGCCACATCGGCGTTGGCGGTCAGCACCTTGCGGTCGATCTGCCCGACGTCGCCGCTCACGCTGGAGGCGTCGACCTGATAACCATAGACCTTGACGCTGCCGTTGGTGGCTTCGGACACCTCGACATTGTCGACGGTGACCTGCTTGCCCGCGCCGGCATTCTTGTCGGCGTAATAGGCATTGCCGAAGGAAAGCACGTCGATGGTATCGCCATCGATAGCACCACTCATGGCGAAGTTGGCGTCGCTGACGCTGGCGGCGGCATTGCCGTCGTAGGTCTTGCGCACCTCGCCTTGCAACTCGACTTTCACCTTGGGCGCGTAGGTGTAGAGATGGCCGTTGCCAGAGCCTAGAACGGTATCACCGTAATGGGCAGCGTACTGTTTGAAGGCCACATCCAGACCGCCACGCACATCATCCGATGGGCTGGAAGAGTAGGTCAGCCAACGCCCATTGGTAGCCGCAAGCGCGTTGGCACCGGCCTGGTTGACGAAGTTGCGCTGCGCTACCAGCACCACGGCATCACCACTGCCTCGCGCGGTCACGGTACCGCCACTGCCGATCACCACGTCGCCCACGCCCGCCTGGGCCAGCACATGGCCACTGCCATTGCTGTTGCTCAGCGCACCATCGACCTGGATGTTGCCGTTGAGCAGCGACAGGTTGTTGTTGGCATTGAAGCTGAAACCGGAGGCGTCGACCGTCGTGGTGCCGGTGCCATCGGCGCGACCGATGGTGAGATTCTTGATGCCCACCAGCTTGCTGATATCGGTGGCCGGCGCATTGCCGTCCAGAAAGATACCGCCGCCAGCATTGCCGCTGCTGCTGTTGAGCAGGATGTTGGTAGTGGCGTCGTACGGCTCCAGACGAATGCTGGCGGTGGACAGGTTCTGCAACGTGGCCTGGGTGAAGTCGACGTTGTTGGCGCGCAGCGTCAGCAGGTCGGTGCCGGTGTCCAGGTTGACGGTGCTGGTGAAGTTGATCGCGCCGTCGGTATAGATGGACGCACCACCAAGCATGGTCAGCGGGGTGTTGAAGTTGACGTCACCGCTCAGGCTCAACAGGCCCGCCAGGCGCTTCTCCCCCGTCGAACCGCCCAAGCCCTTGCTGCCCATGGCATCACCAAAGAACAGGCGGCCACTGCCCAGGGTGATATCACCGTTGAGGGTAGCGATGCTCTCGGCATAGGAGGTGGTACCAAAGGAGAGGTACAGGTTGCCGCCGTTGGTGTTGATCGGTGTATCGATAGTCAGTGCGCCGCGGCCACCCAGATCGGAGTCGCTCGACAAGCGAACGTAGCCACCCGCGGTGGTCAAGGCGCCGGCGATGGTCAGGCCATCGGCGCCCAGCAGAGTGATGCTGCCGGCTCCGGGTGTGCCGCTACCGATGGTGTTGACATCGTGATCCGGCAAATCGGCCAGGGCAGGATTCGCGCCCGCGCCCTTGGCTACCAGATTGAACACCCCGTTGATCGAACCGGTTCGAGTACCACCGGCCTGCATGTAGATGCTGCCGCTGCCGGAAACCTCCAGCGTGTTATTGCTATTGGCAAAGCTGATGGAGGTGGCGGTATTGCCGCTGTTGAGCACCTCGGCGCGGAAGCTGACATCGTTCTGCATCGAGATCGTGCCATCACCGCCATTGAGGTTCAGATCGGCAAAGCGAATGCTGTCGGTAGCCTGCAACAGCACGTTGGCCGTCTGCTCCTCCAGGGTCTTTTCATACACCGTCACGTTACCGCTGCCAGCAGACCAGTCGCCACTGGTGCCGCTGCCGCCGGAAACGGTGATATTGGTCGGATCGAGCAGCAGGTCACCGGTACGCCCCTTGGCCGCACGGGCATCGGTCTTGCCGGCGTATTGCAGGGTTTGCTTGCCGGATACTTCGGCTTTGCCACCGTTACCGCCTTGCTCGCCACCGCGCACCGAAATATCACCGGCAAAACGGTTATCGCCGTCGGCCCAGAACACCACCGTGCCGCCATCACCAGCCTGGGTCGCATCGGCCTTGACCTTGACGTTGCGCTCGACGGTCACCTGAGTGGCATTGGCCACCGTGGCGTCCTGGCCCTGCCAGCCACCACCGACCTTGATGGCGCCGCCACCGCTTGTGCCACTGGCCTCGAGCTTGGCGTCAGCCACGGCAATGCGCTCGCCGGTGACCACGATGCTGCCACCCTCGCCTTTTTCAGACGACACATCGAGCGTGCCGGCAACCTGGGTCAGTCCGCCCTCGGCATCACCATCCAGCAGGATACGACCACCCCGCTCCACCAGCCCCTTGGCCTCGATGACACCGGTATTGTTGATGACGCTATTGAGCAGTGCATCGGCCGAGCGAGCGCTCAGGGCGACCATGCCGCCATCGGCACTGATATGCCCCTCGTTGCGCACGGCCGCGTCGAACACGCCGCGTTCGACGTTGACGCCGACCAGGCCATCGCCCTGGAAATCCAGGCTGACCCTGTCGCCGGCAGCAAGCACCGTGCTGCCGCCCGGTGTGCTGATGGTGCCGCTGTTGCCCACCTGTGGCCCGATCAGCGCGACCACGCCGCCCTGCGCAGCATTCACGGTACCCTGGTTGAGCACGGCACCTGCGCCAGCACCGCCATTGAGCGTGGTTTTGCCGGCAAGAAAATCCTGGTCGCTGATCAGCAGTGAGGAGGCCACCAGGCCGCCCACGTTGACCTCGGCGCCTTTGCCGATCACCACCCCGTTGGGGTTGAGCAGCCACACCTGGCCGTTGGCATCGAGCTTGCCGAGAATCTGGCTGGCATTACCACCGCCGATCACCCGGTTCAGGGCAATGCTGTTGGCGCCCGGCTGGTTGAAGGTCACGCTGGCATCGGCGCCAATATCGAAGCTGTTCCAGTTGGTGACCAGCTTGCCGGTTTGCTGGTCGACGACCATGTGGCTACCATTCTGCGAAATGGCGCCGCTACCGCCAACGATCGTCCCGCCCGTAGGCAAGTCGGCGGCCAGCACCGCACCGCTACCCAGCAGGCCGACGGCGGCCAGGAAGCCGACCATGCCGCCGCGCTTGCCACGGGAGGTCGAATGTTCTGCAACGGCTACGAACGCCTGATCGGCATCGCTCCAGACAAGGCGATAGAGATGATTCAACGAAGCGCGCTTCATGGTGTGCTCCTAAATTTTGTAATGGGCTGCAATGGGCAGATCAGAATGCGTAAGAGGCTTGAACCCACGCGCGCCAGTCGCTGGCACGGCTATCGGCGTCCAGACCGGATGAGCTGCGCCCCGGATTGTTGTCCAGCGTCCGCGCGACGGCCGTGCGCACACTGAAATTGCCAGCCCACAGGTTGGCGCCGACCCCGACGGCATGCAGGTCATACCGGTTGCTGTCACTTGCGTTGTTGATCGAGCCTGGCCAGGTGTCCTGATGCAGCCAGATACGGCCGGTATCGACAAAGCCCAATCCCTGCAACACGACACCGGGCAGGTTCAGAGCGATATTTCGGCGCAGTTCCAGGGTGGCCAGCCAGCCCTGGTCACCGGACGCTTCTCCAACCGGATAGGCACGCACGCCGGCTGGGCCACCGAGCAGGAATTTCTCCGAAGAGTCGAGGTTGTCGCTGGCCCACTGCGCCGAGACGCCACCAAACAGCGTCCAGGGGCTGGAGGCGCCCAGGCTTTGCAGGCGAGAAACGCGCAGATTCAGCTTGTTGAAACTGCCATCGCTGCCGGCACTTACGCGGTCGGCGAATTGATCTTCACGGTTGCCGGAGAGATCCAGCTCCCCCATGGTCAGCGCCAGCATGGCGTCGGTCACCCCGCCTCCGCCCAGGGAGTCGAAGCGGTTGCCGCTCATGGCCAGAATGACGTTGTTCAACTCGCGATCGCGCAAGTTGATGCCTATGGCCTCATCCTCGAGGGCCTTGTATTCGTAGGTGGCCGAGAGGTTCAGGTTCTGCAGCCGCGAGCGAATCACCGGGTAGCTGAGACCCAGCGACCCACTGCGAGCGTTGCCGCGCAGATCCAGAGGCCGAAACTGCTCCTGGTCGACCTCATAGCGCAGGTAGGAGCCCGCTGCATTCAGGCGCAGCCCCGACGCATTCAGCGGCAGGCTGTAGGACGCACCGACGATATCGGTGCCGGTGCTCTTGCTCAGACCAATGCTCAACTGATCGCCGATGCCGAGCGGATCATTGAGGCTGACCTGGGCGTTGGCACGAGCGGTACCCGTGCTCCGATTGCCGTAGTTGTCCGCGGACAAGTTGCCTGATACGAGCGGGCCTTTCCTGGCATTGATCAGCAGTCGGCTGGTGCCAGGTTCGGACCCCATGTCCAATGCCGACTGAGCACTGACGCCCGGCTGATCGTTGATCAGCAACAGCGCTCGCTCCAGGTCTTCGGCACGCAACACCTTATTTTCTGGCAGAGCAGCTTCGGCGATCCGGCGCAGGCGCTCGGGGCTGCTACGGGTGTCGCTGTTGACCTCGATACGCGAGGCGTCGGACTGCAGGCGACCTTTGACGAGCGCGATCTCCAATTCGCCGTCGGTCAAATCCTGGCGAGGCAGATAAGCGCGTGCCAACACGTAGCCACGGCCGCGCAAGTAACGGGTCAGGCTCTCGACCAATTGCTGCAGGCCTGCATGGTCAAGGGTCTTGCCCAGCACCTGCTTGGTCAGTTCCGTGAGGTTCTCGATCTCGGCCAGCTCGGTGTCGCCACTGAAACGAATGGCCTTGAGTTGTACGCGCAATCCGGAATTCGTTGCGCTGCCTTTGGTACCGGAAGGCAACTCGAACGCGGCAGGCGGTTGAGTGGAACCTGGCTCGGAAGGCCGCGTCTGCTGATGCTCGTTGAGCAGCTGTCCTGCATCGGGCAGCGTCTGCGCAATCGCTATCTGCGCGGTTCCGGAACCGGCCAGCACAACAGCGCAATACAGCAGATGCTTGCCCGCGCGAACGGAATCCTTGTAAGGAACTGGCATCGTACAACTCCATGAAAATTGGGAAACCACCCGCCAGCCGTAGCTGGGGATGAAGAGCCCACGGAGTCTAATCACGCGCCGAGCAGGTCGATTTTGTATGAGCGGACGAAGGTTTTGCCGCAGCGGATATCACTCGCAAAACCCCTGCAAAGCCGACGAAAAGTAGCGCAGCACTGTGCCGCGAAGAGAACACCAGGCCGGCCGGACGTTTGCGGATCGCCTAGCAGTGTGCCTCGTGGTGCTCGCTCGGTAGCTCAATAGCGGCCGCGCAGCGATACCCCGACACTGCGCGGCGCCCCCGGCAACAGCCCGTAGTCGCCGGAACCCAGGGTGGCATAGAAGGCGCTGGCGTAGTCCTGATCGAACAGGTTGCGCGCCCATAGCTCCACGGCCCAGCGCTGGCTGGCCTGGCCAATGCCCAAACGCAGGTCGGTCAGGCCGTAAGCCGACTGGTAGCTGCCGGTGCCGCGCTCCAGCACACCGTAGTAGCCACTGCGCCAGCTGTAATCGAGCGCGCCGAACAGCTCCAGCCCGGCCTCCAGCGGCCTGCGGTAATCGACCCCGGTGGCCAGGCTCCAACGCGGTGCGTTGAACAACTGTTTACCTGACAGATCGCACGACACGCCCGCACTCTCGGGAGCACAGGGTGCGTTGTCGAAAGAGCGATAGCGCGCATCGCTCAAGGCCAGGCCCAGGTGCCAGCCGACCTGGGACGTGAGTTGCAGGCGCCCGTCCACCTCGATGCCGCGCAGGCGCACCTTGCCGACGTTGATCAGGCTGTCGCGCAACGGCGGTGACAGCTCATCGGCCGGCTCGCTGTTGCTGAGTGCCTGGTAGTCGTCCACGTCGGTCTGGTACAGCGCCACGTCGAGCGCGAAACGCTCGTCCCACCAAAGACTCTTGAGGCCCACCTCAACAGCCGTCGCGCGCTCGGCGCCGAATACCGGGGCAACGGCGTCACCGGTGACTTCCAGGTTGATGCCGCCGGCCTTGTAGCCCCTCGACCAGCGCCCATAGCCCACCAGCGCCTCATTGAAGCGGTAGCTGAACGCCAATTGCCCGGACAGGTTGTTCTCCGCGATGCGGTTGCGCCGCTCATAGGCGCCGCCCAGGGCGATATCGCGCAGCAGTTGGCCACCCAGTTGCGACACCGGATCGATGCCAAGCGGAGCCAGGCCATCGACCCGCCGGATGATCTCGCCACGCTTGCGCTCGCGGCTGTAACGCAGCCCCGGGGTAATGGCCAGACGCTCCGTGGGGCGCCAGGTGAACTGGCCGAACACGGCCTGGGTGTCGCTGTCCTGCCCGCCGCGAAAGTGCTGCTCGGCGCCCTGCAACAGCGAAGGCGGCACCACGCCGGGGGTGATGCCAAGGGCGGTGACTTCCGGGCGGTCGCCAAGGAAGAACGCCGCGGCGTCACGGCCGAAGGCCACATCGACGTCACGCTGCAAGCGCTGCTGCAGGTAATGGACGCCTAGCAGGTAATCGAAACGCTCGCCGAGCGACTGCGCCAGGCGCAGCTCCTGGCTGAACTGGTGATGATCGAGCCCTACCGCCGAGCGCGCCACCGATAGTGCCATGCTGTCGGCATCGTGGCGGCTGTCGTAATCCCAGTCGCGGTAGCCGGTGATGCTGGTCAGGGTCAGTTCGTTGTCCAACTGCTGGTCGAGCTGCAGGGTCAGGCCGCGCTGCACGGTATCCAGGCTGTTGCCGTCGTTCTGCTCGACGCGACGGGCAAAGGGCGCAACCGGCAACGGCTGGTAGCCGACGAAGGCGGCGCGCTGGCGGGTCGTCGCGCTCAGATGGCTGGCGGTGAGCACGGCGCTTTCTTCCTGTACCGCGTACTCGCCGATCAGCCGGGCGCTGAAGCGCTCGTTGGGCGTCCACAGCAATTGCCCACGCAGCCCCTGGCGATCCTGCTCGTCGAGCTGGCGGCCATTGAAGCGGTTGTCGATATCGCCGTCGCGGCTCAGGTCATAGACACTCAGGCGCGCCGCCAGCACCTCGTCGACCAGCGGCCCGGACAGGCTGGCACGGTAGTGACGCAGGCCATCCTCGCCCATCCGCACTTCGCCCTGCCCTTCGTTGACGAAACTCGGCATCCGGCTGGTCAGGTTGATCGCCCCCGCCGTGGCGTTCTTGCCGTACAACGTGGCTTGCGGGCCACGGAGGATTTCCAGCCGGTCGATATCGACGAAGTCCTGCGGGATCATGCCCTGGCGCCCCAGGTACACGCCATCGAGGTACACCGCCACGCTGCCGTCGAGCCCATCGTTGGCCGAACTCGACCCCAGTCCACGGATGCCGATGGCCGTATAGCGCGGGTTGGGAGCGCTCAGCATGAGGCCGGGAACGCGCTGCGCCAACGCGCCGAGGTCGTCCATGCCGTCATCCTGCAGCTGCTCGCCATCGAATACCGAGACACTGGCCGGAACCCGCTGGGCGGGCTGTTCACTATGGTTCACGCCGACAACGCTTATCTCCCTGAGCTCGATAACAGCCGTTTCGGCCAGGGCCGTGCCTGGAAGCGCAAGCATCAGCCACAGAGACGCCCGGGTCACCCTGCTCACATGGCCTCCTGAGGCTGGCAGCCGCTACGACTCAGGTGGTCGACACGGGTGAGCAGATCCCTGCTGGATGCGGGCTTGAGCAGCGTGTCATCGAAGCGCAGGCTGGCCGGCATATCCATGGGCCGCAACGCCGGTGCGGCTGAATACAGCAGTACGCGAAGCGCTGGGCAGCGGTTACGCAGCACGCTCAACAACTCCCAGCCATCCATGCCTGGCATGCGCATGTCGGAAATCAGCAGATCGAAGGTTTGCGAGTGAAGCTGCTCGAGCACCTCGGCAGCGCTGGCAGCGGCCTGCACCTCGAAACCATAACCGGCCAACAGATCGCCAAGCCAGTCACGGTTTTGCGGCACATCATCGACGATCAGGATTTTCCGCCCATCGCCATCGACGTGCACGCCATGGTTCTCGACGAAGCTGCTGTCGAGTTCCTCCTCGCTGGCACAGGCGAGCGGCAGGTGAAAACTGAAGCGACTGCCCTTTGGCTCCAGGCGCTGCAGTTCGAGTTCGCTACCCATGATCTGCAGCAACTGAGTGACGATCGACAGGCCGAGGCCGCTGCCATCGTAGCCTTCCACTCCCTGGCCACGCTGGAACGGCTTGAGCAATCTGTCTCGAGAATGGGTGTCTACGCCAATGCCACTGTCGCTGATGCTGAAATACAGCAGCGCCTGGTCCGGCGCGGGGTACTGGCACGTCACCTCGAAAACGATCACACCGTCGTGAGTGAATTTCGCCGCGTTGCCGAGAAGGTTCAGCAGTACCTGGCGCAGGCGTCGGAAATCGGCACGCACCAGCGCAGGCAGATCATCGGCGAAACAGCAGCCGAAACGATTGTTCTGCCGCGACGCCAGGAAGCCGGCCTCCTCCTCCAGCTCCTGCAGGAAACCGTACAGGTAACCGGGTGCCAGGGTGAGTTCCAACTGCTGCAGCTCGCTCTTGGAAAACTCCAGCAGTTCATCGATCAGATCCAGCTGCTGACGGGCATTACGCTCGACCTTGCTGGGGAAGTCGTCAACCACGCCCACCCGTGCCATGCGCGCGTAATCGATGATGCTCACCAACGGCGAACGCAGATCATGACTGATCCGCGCCATCAACGAACTACGCGCCCGCAGCGAGTCATGCAACTGCCCAGTGCGAATCGCCACGGTGCTCTCCAGGCGCTCCTGCTCTTCCCTCTGCTGGTTCTCCAGGGCGGCCAGCGCATGCCGCTCGCGGCGCCGACTACGCACCACCTCGGTGACCAGGGTACACACCAGGATGGCCACCCCCGGCAAGGTCGAAGACAGGCTGAGCACACTGGCGCGGGCCTGCCAGGGCAGCGTATCGAGCTGCAAAACGTAACGAACCAGGAACTGTAACAGCATGAATAGCGGTACCGCCCATGCCATCCAACTCAGTTCCAGACCGCGGCGCCAGGCGACCATCAGCGTTGCCGGCAACAACATGTAAGCTGCCACGCGCGTGCACCACTCGGCCAGGGGCCGGCCTTGCACCGAGTCGACCAGAAGGCCCCACAGGCAGGCAGCGGCAAAGGCGATCAATACAAGGTGGTAAAGCCAGCTCCACATCGGCGGTAGATGACGCACCTGCAGCAATTCACGGGCGTAGGCCACGAAGCACAGAAATGACAGGATGCTCAGCGCTGACCACAGCGGCAGACTCCACTCCATCAGGCCAGGCCACAGAATCAGGTAGCCGCTGGCAACCACCGTCACCAACACGTAGGAAAATACGGTTGCGGCGTGCACGGCCAACAGACGCGAACGCACGATCCAACCGACCACAAGGCTGAACGGCACGATCAACAGCACGATGCCGAGCGTGATGCCGTCAGCCAGAGATACCCATTGCCGGTCCTGCAGCAGCGCAGTCTCGTCCCAGAGTACCGGTTGCAGCAGCAACAAAGTTGGTGTGCTGATGCGTACCAGCACCTGCGCACGTTCGCCAGGCTGCAGCAGCAGCTCGAACACCGGCTGACGCTCGACCACCGGCCATTGTTCCAGGGGATAGGCGGCTCCCGCTACCTGCCTGCTCCAGTTATCACCGTTGCGGATATGCACCTGGATGTCATGCAAGCGCGGCTCGCCCACCGTAAGCCAGCGGCGACATGCCTCCGAATGGCCGTTGTACAGATCGAACTTGAGCCAGTAGGCCGAATGACTGTATTCCTGCCCCAGCAACTCGGGCGTGGCGGCCTGGAAACGAAATTCAGGCAATGCCGATACCTGCATCGCGTCGAGCCGGCTGCTGGGATCCTCGAAGATCTTCGCTTGGGGCGCCAGGTCTACGCGCGAAGCCTGGCAAACATCCAGGGCCAGCACGGGTGGGCTGAGCGATAGCAGCAGGCACGCCAGCGCGCAGATACCGGCAAGCCTGGGAAGCCGCAGAGAACATGACAATGACAGGGCGAACTGGCACAGACAGTTGCTGAGGCGAACCGACATCAGCTGATCATTCCTGGCGTTCACCGGCTGCGTGGGCATCTTCTTTACCCTGCGCCTGCTGGCGATACTGGCTCGGCGTCATGCCAACTCGCTCACGGAAGGCGGTGGTGAAATTGCACGCGCTTCGAAAGCCGACCTGATCAGCGATGTCCTGGATATCCATCGCACTGTCGGCCAGCAACTCCTGCCCTCGCCGTATCCGGACTTCGCGGATATAGGCGAATACGGTACTGCCCAGGTGTTCGCGAAAAATGCTCGACAAGCGTTTCTCATGGGTGCCTGCCTTGCGGGCGATGTCTGCCAGCGCGGGCATTTGCGCCAGGTTCTGGGTAATCACCCGCATGGCGACGCGCAGTGACACTTCATCCTGATTCGCAGGTTCACCCTCATCAGCGCTTGCGCTCGATACGGGCTCGCGCCATGACAACTGCAGGTGGATACGGATACGCGCCAGGACTTCCTGGGGGTCGCAGCTCTTGAGCACATAGTCCACGCTGCCCAGGGTCAACCCTTCAACACGCTCCTCCACCGCACCGGCAGAGGTAAGGAAGATCACCGGGGTTCGATGAGTCGCAGGGGCTTCGCGCAACAGCCGGCAGAGGGTGAAGCCATCCATTCCCGGCATGCGCACGTCGAGCAGGATAAGATCAGGCTTGAGCGCCAGTGCACGCTGGTAACCCTGACGAGGATCGCTAGCCATCGAAAGACGCCAGGGCTGCTGGCGCAGCAAACCTACGACGCCACGCAGCTCCTCTGGAGAGTCGTCTATGACGAGGATATGCGGTGCATTATTGAAATTGTTCTGCATGATTTCGTCCCATAGGCGACATGGGCCCCGCAGACGCCCCTCATCGGCCGCCGCATATCCTTTCAAGTAAAAGCGTCGTCCGCCACGGCAAAAGGCCCACCATCGATAGCGCGCTAAGATAACGCAAAGCCATGTAGATAAACATGATGCCGCGTCCCACATACGACCACAGTTCGTCCCGAAAACCAGCACCCACTTCGTCACTGTTGGCCGCTAATCTGGCGGATCTCTACTGGCTGGTGCACGTTGTCCAAGCCGGTAGCTTTTCCGCTGCGGCGCAGCGTACAGGCATGGCCAAATCCAATCTGAGCAGACGCATCATCCAGCTGGAAAAGCGCATGGAGGTGCAGCTGCTCATCAGGAAGCCAGGCGCCCTCCACCTGACCCCCACGGGTTCACGCATCTACCAGCATGCTCTGGAAATGCTCCACGCCGCCGAGGCCGTGGAAGACATCGCCAAGCAAGCAACCGGCGTTCCCCGCGGCCCGTTGCATCTTTCGGCACCGGGGATACTTTCCCCCTGGCTGTATGGCTGCCTGCGCACCTTCACGGAGGCCTACCCCGATGTAGCGCTGCGCATTACCGAAGCGGACCATCTGACCGACCTGGCGAGCAATCATCTGGATGCCTCGCTCAGCTTCTGCGATGTGCCAGGTGACAGTAATGACGTAGTTTCCAGACCGCTTGCCGCACTGGAGACAGCGATCGTCGGTACTGCGCAGCTTGTCGAACGACTTGGCAACCCCCTGCGCCTTTCGGAGGTAGCCAGTCACAAGCTGCTGGTACCGATATCACCTGCCAGGAAGGGGCACCGGGTATCGCTTGCGGGCGAGCGATCGCCTGAACGCGCCGCCTTGTATGCGAGCAGCTATCAGGCCGCACTCAACGGCGCGCGTGCAGGCCTGGGCCTGGCACTTGTGCCCGTACATGGGTGCATCGGCGACTTGCAGACGGGCAAATTGCGCTGCGCCTGCCCAGCGGAACGCCCGGTATCAGTGAAACTCTACGCGCTGATGAATCCTCATCGAAGCATAACCCCCGCTGCCCGCGCCCTGGTCAGCCACCTGCGACATTCACTGGTGGACGAGACAATCGAAGGTATCAGCGCCCTGGATGACGATATCGCCACCTATCAATGACCAGCAGCTGAGCCACCAGGCTAGACATGTAAGGTCGCTCGTTACCCTTGCCTATCAAAAGGTTCCGGGTTCGCAAATGGCAAAGCCCCTTGGACAAGGCCCCACAATGCAAAAAGCCCAGCGCAGGTGCCGGGCTTCAAGCGTTCGGTCGCAGCGGCGATCAGTTGGTTTTCGCACCATCCTGTCCGCCATTGGTCACGTCCTCATCGTCGGCAGGTGACGCTGAGTCAGTATCGCGCCCTGCTTCCGATTTGACGGCGTCTTGCTCCTGCTTTGAACCGTGCCCCTGCGTAGAGCTGTTCACCGATGGGCCTTGATAAGGTGCTGCCGGGCCGTTGTTCTCTTCGACTGTCATAGCGGATCTCCCAATTCGGCGCAGAGCGTCTGCGCTTACTAGCTTGGTAAAAGCTGACTGCGCGAAGTGCCCTCCGCTCGACAAACGGCAATACAAGGTCAATGCAGGGGCGAGTGACGCTGCGGTCCATGGCGCCCCGCGCGGATCAGCCGCGACGCCTGGAGTCCGGCTGCTGCTCCTACGCGGCAGACCATTTCGGTCGAGGGCCGGCTTTCTTGATAAAACTTCACGGCCGGCGTAGCCGAACCCGCAGCCGGGGTGTGCGGCGCGAGTGTATGGGCGCGCAGCCAGGATATTTTCCGCGCACTTGCCGCCACACCCACGAATGAATGCACCTGCCATGGTCCTGATGCCTCAGGCAAAAAAATGGCAACCCGGCTTGTTAAGCAGCGAACAGACTTAAGCAAATGCCCCCAGAATTATCCGCCATTCCCGCCAACACAGGCCCTGTCTTGTCCCGCCGCTTTTGCGTGGCGCCGATGATGGATTGGACGAGATAAACCTGATTTTCTTTTTATATCAGCTACTTATTATTAGTACCGGGCGGATTTAAGCATCGTTTTAGCACTAGGGTGCTTCTAGGACCAACGGGGCTGACGAGCAGGCCGCGTGTTAATGCCGATTTAATATCTGGCTGGTCAAAGCCAGCCTAGATGCCTCCGAAGGCATTAGGCTGCGAGGAATGCGTTGACGGCGGACGCCTGTCAGTTTGTCTCGGCGTGGCTATAAAGGCGCTTCTCGCGCTCGATCATGATGTCTGCAAGGAACCAATATGCCTGCCCCCAGGCCGCCAGAACTTCATCAGTAGCCGCTTCGCCAAGCACGTCCCGAATTGCAGGCAGTAGCGCATTGGCGACTGCAGGGTAATGCTCAGGCTTGATATGGGTGGCGACGTGGCGATGACAGATCTTGTCGATCGCGCCTTCGAGAACGTCGACCTTGTTCACATTCTTCGCAAACGCCAAGATAGCGGCGGCGAGACGCTTAGGCTGCTCACCGGAGATGTGCGCAGCCTCGTTGAACAGTGCCTTGATCTCGGGGTCGACAAAGAGTCTTTCATACATGCGCGTTGTGATTTCTACGCCTCGCTGCTCCAGGGCAGGCGCCGTAGCCTTGACCGTTGCGATCGTATCACTGGTTAATGGCTCTCTCATCGTGGCCTCCTTCGGCTAATAGGTATCACGTCTGATAAATCTTAGTCGCTAATAGAGGCATCTTTTTTATCTCCGAGGACTCCTGCTCACTCGGCATAGCGCCCCTGACCTCAAACGAAGCGTTAAATGACTAACCCGATTGCAACGCGCGCTTTTGGCCGAAAGCGGTTCTCGAAGATCGGATGCGGGCTCATCTTGAACAGACGAACCGGAACCGGCTTTTGGCCGGTAAAAGCTGTCTTTACATATCCAACCGCCTAGGGATCTTATTGGATTCGATAACTGAAGGTGTTCTTCACATTGGCCACGGCCACCGCCTGGCCGTTGACGACCCGGGGCTGGTAGCGAAAGGTCTTGGCAGCCGCGAGCGAGGGTTTGACGAACATGGGGTGGCAGTTGCCCACCACCTGCGGATCTTCCACCCTGCCAGCGGCGGTGACCGTATAGGCGACCGTGCATTCCCCTTCGATCTTTCGCTCCAGGGCGCGCGCGGGATAATCCGGCGCTTGCTTGGCGATGGGCAGATACTGGCGGCTGGCAGCTTCGGCCTCGGCGCGGGCGGTGGCCGCCGCATTCGCCGCGGCCTGGCGCTCGGCTGCAGCAAGGCGCTCGGCCTCGGCCTGGCGGGCTTGGGCCAATTGCTGCTCCTTCAGCGCCTGCAGCTGCTGCTCACGGGCGAGGCGTTCATCGCGTAACCTTTGCTCACGCTGCTGACGTTCACGCTGCACTTGCCGAGCCTTTTCCTGGCGCTCCTGCTCCACTCGCTTGAAGGCGAGATCGGCCTGCTCCACAACCGGTGCCTGGACCACAGGCTCAGGTTCCTGCACCGGGAGGGGCATCGGCTCAGGCGCAGGCGGCTCCGCATGTACCGGTGCAGCCGGCGCTACGTCGGGCGCAGGCAAGGTGATCAACTGGGTGGTGAGCACCGCGGTAACCGGTACCGGCATCGGCGCCTGGTGGGACAGGTTAAGCAGTACGTAGGCGAGCCCGGCATGCAGCGCTAACGCCACGCCCAGGGCGAAGCCATGTTCACGCCAGGCCGGCCAGATGAAACGGGGCACGGGCGTTTCCAGGGTCAGACCGTTCATCTCAGGGCGCCTCGGTGATCAGGCCCAGGCGGCTGACACCGCCACGCTGCAGCTCGGCGATCCCAGCCACAACCGACGCATAGTCGGCGTTCTGGTCGGCGCGAACGTACACCTGGGTATCCGGACTGGCGGCGACCAGTGCGGCGATCTTCTCGCGCATCTCATCCTTGTCCACTGCGCTGTCGGTTTGCGCCTCGATGTTCACCTCGCTGCCCAGATTCCAGTAGAAACTGCCGTCCTCTTTCACCGACAGGGTGACAATGCGTTGCTCACCTGGCGTTGGCAGCGCCTCGGCCGCCACCTTGGGCAGCTCGATCTGTACGCCCTGAACCAGCATCGGCGCGGTGACCATGAAGATCACCAGCAGCACCAGCATCACGTCGATATAGGGCACCACGTTCATTTCGGCCTTTAGGCCGTGCTTATGCTTAGGTCGAACCAGCATCGTGCTCTCCTCCTCAGGCTGCCGCGGCCATGCTTGACACTGCGCCATTCAGGCGACGGTGCAGGCGCCCCTGCAACTCGTTTCCGAAAGCGTAGTAGCGGGCGATCAGCGTCTGGCTGCGCGCCGAGAAACGGTTATAGGCCATCACCGCAGGAATCGCGGCGAACAGGCCGATGGCTGTGGCGATCAACGCTTCGGCAATTCCGGGGGCGACGGTGGACAGCGTGGCTTGCTGCACCTGGGACAGGCCGAGGAAGGAATTCATAATCCCCCACACGGTTCCGAACAGGCCGATATAGGGGCTCACGGAGCCGACCGTGGCTAGAAATGGCAGGCCTTTCTCCAGGCGTTCTTCCTGCTCGGCGATGGCCACCGCCAGGCTGCGCTCGACACCGTCGAGCACGGCTTCCGGACTATTACCGGCATGTGGCTGGAGCTGGCTGAAGCTCTGATAGCCGGCCAGGAAGATGCGTTGCAAGGCGGCATCGGCCGGCAAATCCTGCTGGCTACCTTCACGGTACAGACCACCGATCTCGTCGGTACGAAAGCGCTTGAGAAAGGCCTTGGCCAACTGCTCGCTATGTCGCAGCACGGCGCCGCGCTGGACAATCAGGTACCAGCTGACCAGCGAGGCCAGCACCAGGCAAAGCATTACCGCCTGTACGACGATGCTGGCTTCGGTGATCAGGCCCCAGACGGTCATGTGTTCGAGGTGGGCTTGGTTTTGCATCACGGATTTCCTTCAGTTGCTCGAGCCCGAGGGCTCACATTGGAAGACCAGCACGTTGCGCACTGATGACAGGCGCAACGCCATTCGTCTCACTCCAGACCCAGCGCAGCGGCGACCGCCGTCCAGGGCACGTACTTGTAGTTCTGGTTGCCTTCAGGCATGCGCTTGCGACCGTCCTGCACCACCAGCAGGCCAGCGCTCCAGGGCCCGCCGAGATTGGCCGAGGTGACGTCCAGGCCGTCGGTCTCCGAGGCGCCGTCGATACCCCGCGCGGCGTTCAGGCCGATGCGAAAACTGCCGCGCAGCCGGTACGGCGCCTGCGCCTCGACCACCACGTAGCTGTCATTGCCCTGGCTGGAAATCACCAGGTAGTCGCGCTGCTCCCCGTGGTACAGCGCCAGCCCTTCGATGTCGTCCTTGACTGGGCCACCGACGGCGATCACCTGATCGAAGGTGGTCGGCGCCTCGGCGCGCGCATCCAGCGCCCACACCGCGACGTCTTCCTCACCGATGTACAGGCGCTCGTTGCGGTCATCGGCAACGCAGCCTTCAGGCTGGGTCTCGGTTCTGAAGCGGCGCACCAGCTGACCGCTGGCCTTGCCGTTCACGCTGCCCAGGCGGTACTGCAGAAAGCTGCCGTCCTTGTCGTTGGCTATGGCATGGATGGCGCCCTGACGATCCTTGAACAGACACAGGCCGTAGATTTCCTTGAGCGGCGTGGCGATCTGGCCGATGTCGGCGAGCACGCCGCTGGCCGGGTCGATGGCGAAAAGATGCAGGCTGTTGTGATCACGGTTGCTGGCCACGGCCAGATCGACCTGGCGCTCGCCCAGCTGGAAGCCGGGGCGCAGGTCGACATTGTTCAGCCGACCGACGCGCAGGTTCTGCACCTGCTTGCCGGCCAGGTCGTAGACGAGCAGGCCGCCTTTCTTGTCCGTGCCCAGTACACGGCTGCGCTCGGGGTGCGCGCGGTCGATCCAGATCGCCGGGTCGTCCGCCGCATCGCCAAGGCTGGGCACGCCATCGGTCTGCACCAGGGGCGCGAGCACCGGGATGCTCGGCTGTGGTTCGCTGCGCCGAGGCGTCCAGCTCAACGAGGCGCTGCGTGCGCCTGCGTCGTCGACCAGCAGCAGGTCGAGCCCCTCCGCAGTCGCGCGGGCGCTGACCTGCTCCGGCTCATCTAGGCCTGCCAGGCTGACCACACCGGCGCGCTGCCACTGCGAGGTGCTGCGCTGATACAGGTGCAGGTTGCCAGCACCGGCATCGAGCAGCAGCAGTGCATCAGGCGATACCGCCATGCCGGCGGCGTTCTGGCGCAGCGCACCGAAAGGCGCGACCAGCTCGACCGGCTCACGCACCAACGGCGCTTCGGCGCCGGCGTCATAGCGCCACAGCCCGACGTTTTCTTCGTTCACGTAAAGGCTGTTGCTGCGGTCATCGACCTGGCAGAAACCACTCTGCGGCGGCAGGCTCAGGGTGCGCACCCGGCGCGGTTCAGCCAGCGGGCGACCCTGTTCGGCCACCAGCCATTGCTCGCCGATGCCCTCTTCGCCAACCAGGAACAGAAAGTCGTTGCGCGCACTGTCGCGGTACAGGCACAGGCCTTCGATGGCGAAACGGGTTTTCGGCAGATAACGCGGCGCGCTCCACTGCTGGGCAGAGTCGAAACGCGTCAGCAGCGCCTGCTGGCGCTTGCGGTCGAGGCTGGCGACCAGCACGCCATGGGCATCAGCGCGGTGATCGAGGGTTTCGAAGCGGCCCGGCAGCTCGCTGAGCACCTGGTCGTCGCGACCGATCACCTGCAAACCGCTACGCGCCACCTGCAGGCGCTGGGCATCGGCGAGGAACGTTGGCGGCGTCATCCACTGGGTGCTTTCTGTGGAGATCACGGTCTTGCTGATCGTCAGCGCTGGAGCTATCACAGCGGTCTCGCGCAGCTCACTGCTCTGGCAGGCGGCCAGGGCAACGCAGAGTCCCGATAGGGACAAGTTGAAAAGACGCATGAATGGAGGATGTCCTGAAATCGGAAAGTGGAAGGCCATTCGCGGGCATGGCCCGCGAGGCGTCAGGGCGGGACGTGCCTTCAGAAGTGCGTGAGGGTCAGGCCAACCTTGTAGGTCGGGCCGTACTCCTCGTACTGGGCGTTGTAGGCGTGGCGCCCGGTGTACAGGTAGTAGGACTCGTCGGTGATGTTCTGCGCCTCGAAGGTCAGCTGCAGCGCGGGCGTGATGAAGTAGCCGGCCTTGAAATCGACGAACAGCTGATCATCGACGTACAGGTCGTTGCGCTTGTCCTCGACCGAACCGATCTCGTACAGGTAGCTGGACTTGTAGTTGGCCGCCACGCGCAGGTTGAAGCGATCGTTCTCCCAGCCGAGCATCAGGTTGCCGACGGTGTCGGACTGGTTCGGCAGATCAATGGTGCGCTTGGCGCCCCGCCCTTCGATGCTGGCGTCGGATTTGCTCAGGGTCAGGTTGGCGCCCAACAGCACGCCGTTCCACGGCGCCGGCAGCCAGTCGAACTTCTGCGAGTAGGCCAGCTCGACGCCATAGAGCTTGGCGCTGCTGCCATTCTCGAAGCTCAGCGCTTCGTCGAAATCCACCCAGGCACCGCTGCCGGCCAGGTCGGTGTTGTAGATGAAGTTGTCGATGTCCTTGTAGAACAGGAAGCCCGAGACCACGCCGGCACGGCCCATGTAGTGCTCGATGCCGAGGTCGACGTTCATCGACTCCAACGGCTTGAGATCGGGATTGCCGAACGACGCATCACCGCCATCGATGGCAAAGCCTGGCGCCAATTGGCCGAAGGTCGGCCGCACCACGGTGTTGGTCCAGGCCGCGCGCACGGCGGTCGACGGTGACAGTTGATAACGCGCATGCAGGCCCGGCAGCCAGTGGTCGTAGCGGATCCTGCTCTGCGTGCTTTCGTACACGCCGTCGCGCAGGCCAGTGCCCTTGGCCTCGAATTCGGTGCCTTCGTAGCGCAGGCCAGCGATAAAGCGCCAATCATCGATGTCGAGGCTGTTCATCAGGTAGGCGGCATTGATGTCTTCGCGCATGTCGAAGTCGTTGATGCGTGAGTTCTCTTCGTCGTAGAAGGCGTCGCGATCCAGGCCGCCGATCAAGTCCTTGATCGCGCCGGCGCTGATGCCGTTGCCATAGTTGCCCAGCGAGTAATCGACATTGCCGCTCTGCAAGCCGTCCAGGCCGACGCCGGAGAAATCGTCATACACCCAGACTTTGGTGTCGCTGGTCTTGTCCCGGCGGCTGAGCTTGCCGCCGAACTTGACCTGGGAGGCGTTGCCGGCGAGGTCATAGTCACGCGCCAGATCCAGGCGGATGTTCTTTTCCCTGTCCTTGCCACTGACCTTTTCCCACTCGACCTCATCGAGCGTAAAAGAAGCCGGATCGTAGAAATCACCGCCAACGCTAACCCGCGGTTTACGGGTACCGTCGAAGCCGACGTTCTCGAAATCCCCCACGAATTCGGCGCCGGCGATACCGCCCGGATCTTTCTCGGTGGCCTGGCTGTAGCCGGCCTGGCCGCTGATCGTCCACAGGTCGATCATGCGTTCGCCGCCGAATACGTAGGACTGGATCTCCTGGGTGTCCTGGCGCGATTTCAGATCGCGCCAGCCTTCGGCGTCACCGCGCTCGCCCGAGGCCTGGGCATCGGCGAACTCGACACCGGCGGCGTTGCGCGTCTCGGTATCCTTGAACTTGCTGTACAGAGTGCGCAGGTAGTAGTTGGAGTAATCGTCGGGCTGGTAGTCGAAGTTCAGGCCGAAGCCGGTACGCTCACGGGTGATCTCGTAGTCACGCTGCTCGACCTCGCCTAGCCGCGCGCCATCGTCAAAATCCCAGGCGCCGCCGGTCTCGACGTTTTCCGAGCCGAACTTGCGCTTCTGCCAGCTGAACGCCGCGGCCACGCCAAAGTTGTCAGTGCCGTCGCCAAGGCTGAAACGGTCGCTGATCGCGCCGGACAACTTGGGGCTGTTCTTGCTGACGTTGGTGTCATGGCTGCCTTCACCGGACAGGGTGTAGAACAGGCCGTCATGGTCGAAGGCCGACAGGCTCTCCACCTCGATGGTGCCGCCCAGGGAGTTGGCATCCATGTCCGGGGTCAGGCTCTTGACCACCGACAGCGACTGCACCAGTTCGGCGGGCAGCACATCCAGCGCCACCGCGCGGCGGTCGCCTTCCGGCGCCGGTACCAGGGTGCCGTTGATGGTCACGCTGTTCAGGTCCGGGGCGATGCCGCGCACGCTGACGAAGCGGCCCTCGCCCTGATCGCGTTCTACCGACAGGCCGGGAATACGCTGCAAGGCTTCGGCGGCGTTGTCGTCCGGCAACTGGCCAACGCCGTCGGCGTGCACCACGCTCTTGATGCTGTCGGCGCTCTTCTGCTCGCGCAGCGCCTTGTCGATGCTGGCGGCCTGGCCGATCACCTCGACGCGCTCGATCGCTTCTTCTGCCCAGGCCGGTGCGGCGCTGATGGCGATGGTCAGCAGGCTGATGCGAAAACCGGCATTGCGGCTATGACGAAATGGCTTTGCCACCTTGACTCCCTCGTTCGATGACCCTGGCGACACCAGGCATGGCAGCGAAAGCTAGAAATCCTTTGTGGCACTTGCGTGACAGACTCGGCGAGCCAGGCGTTGAAAGCACGGTTTTACGGCCGTAGACCGGGTGAATTGAGCTGAATTGACCTCCCCCGCCCCCCTGGGATGAGCCTCGCCAGCTCGATTTCAGCAAGCGACGGAAACGCGCGTTGGCGGCTGCGGGGCGCTGCTGCCAGCGCGCCATGCGCCTTGTCATGAGGACTCTGGAGAGGCTGACGCGAGACTCACCTACGCTTAAATCAGCCTGAAAATTTGCCTTTTCCCGCAGCGATGACCTGAGCCGAATCGACCCCCTGGCTGGTAACCGAACCGTCATACGCCTTTGTTTCCTTGGCGCCCCAACGCTCCTCAGCCTTACCCAAGGAAACCGCCCATGCATCGCCCCCTGCTGCTGGCCACGTTACTGGCCACCGCCCTGACCTGCTCCCCATCCTTTGCCCAACAGGCCGTGCCGCATTCGCCCGGCCAGCCCTACGCCGCTGGTAACCTGGCCGACCGCATCGTGCTGACGCCGGGTGCCGACGCCGCCACCCAGCTGGCCATCAGCTTTCGCACCGATGTGCAGCAAGGCACTGCCCAGCTGGAGTTCGGCCCGGCGCTGGCCAGGCCGCAGTTGACCGCCAAGGCGCAGCCACGCAGTGGGCAGACCCGCCGAGTGGACGCCGAGAACGGCCCCTCCAACTACCACCAGGTGCGCCTGGAACAGCTGACCCCCGATACCGCCTACGTGTATCGGGTCAAGGGCAGCGCCGGCTGGAGCGAGTGGCATCAGTTCCGCACCGCCAGGCAGACCTTCGCGCCGTTCACGTTCCTGTACCTGGGCGATACCCAGAACGACATCCTCGCCGTGGCCTCACGCACTATCCGCCAGGCGCTGCGCAGCGTCGCCCGCCCCGCGCTGGTGGTGCACGCCGGTGATCTGGTCGCCTCGCGCGACGAGCTGGCCCATGACGACGAATGGGGCGAGTGGAACCAGGCCGGCGGTTGGGCCTACGCCGCCATCCCGCAACTGGTGGCCGCCGGCAACCACGAGTACATCGACACCCTGCTGGCAGACGGCCGCGAGAGCCGTACCCTGAGCGAACACTTCCCCGCACAGTTTGCCCTGCCGCGCAACGGCGCCGAGGGCGTGGCCGAGACCAGCTACGTCAGCGACTACCAGGGCGTGCGTTTCGTGGTGCTGGACGGCACCTCGGCGCTCGACCTCGGCACCCTCGGGAACCAGACCCGCTGGCTGGAGAACGCCTTGAAAACCAGCCAGGCGACCTGGAACGTGGTGGTCATGCACCAGCCGATCTACACCTGCGCGCGCCCCGAGGACACCGAAGAACTGAAGGCCGCGTGGCAACCGCTGCTCGAGCGCTACAATGTCGATCTGGTGCTGCAGGGCCACGATCATTGCTACAGCCGCCTGACCCATGCCGCCGGCCGCGATGCCACCCGCCAGGCGCAACAGGCCAACCAGCCCATCGGCCCGGTGTACCTGGTGTCGGTGACCGGCTCGAAGATGTACGGCCTCAACGACCGCGCCCATACCCAACCCGACCGCAGCGCCGAAGACACCCAGCTGTTCCAGACCATCGCAGTGGAACAGAACCGCCTCAGCGTGCGCACCTACACCGCCGATGATCGCCTGTACGACGCCTTCGACATCCAGCGCGACGCCAAAGGCAACAAATACCTGCATGAACCGAAGCTTGAGAAACAGGCCGAGCGCTTCTGCAACGCCGACCGCGGCCCCGATGGCCTGCCCTGCAGCGCGCGGGACAAATGACCGTCATCGTTCTGAGACATTGCCCCGGCATGCTCGGCAGCGTCCACCGGCGGCGCTGCAAGGAGAACCCCATGAAGTCATTGTTGAAACTGCACGCCATGACCCTGACCGGGCTGGTACTGGCCGCCAACGCCGGCCTGCTGATCTACCTGGCCGCTGGCGACATCATGCGCTGGGCTGAGATCAACTGGATGGATGTGGCCGGCGAAGGCGGCACCTGCCTGATCCTCTGCGGCTGGCTGATCATGTTGCTACGCGGCCGCCCGGCCGGCCGCGTTACGCGATTGCTGTCGCTGGGGCTGTGCTTCACCGCGTTCTCGATGTGGATGGATTGCCTGGACGAATTCATCCGCCTGCCCGCCGAGGCGATCTGGGACAACTGGCTGGAAACCGCGCCCATGCCCGTGGGCATGCTGTTGATGACCTTGGGCATGTATCACCTGCAGCAAGAGCAGCGCGCCATCAGCGAGCAGATGCGCAAGCGTGAGCAACGGCTGCGCGACCACCGTCTGTTCGACAACCTCACCCCGCTGTCGGGCGCCCAGTACCTGCGCCAGCACTTGCAGCAGTCCCTGGTGCAGGCGCGAGCCGAGCAACAACCCCTGTCGGTGGTGGCCATCGACCTGGACGACTTCAGCCTGGTCAACCAGCGCTACGGTCAGGACGAAGGCGATCAGGTGCTGCAGGCAGTCGCCCAGTTGCTGCTGCTCAATCTGCGCCAGCAGGACATGCTCTGCCGGCTGGCCGGCGACCGCTTCGTGGCCGTGCTACCCAATACCGGGGAGCACCAGGCACTGAAGATGGCCGGCGAATTGCGCCAGAGCGTCGCCAGCCTCGCCCATCGCAGCCAGCACCACGGCGAACGCCTGCAGCTGTGCGCCACGGTGGCCGCAGTCATGGCGCTGGATGAAAATGAAGCGCAATTGCTCAAGCGCCTCAACCTGGCACTTGCCTGTGCCAAACCGCGCCTGGCGCGCAGCGCATGAGTGCCGCAGTTTATGAGTGTGACAGCCGCTTCATCGCCGCTCACCACCTGCCCGCAGTACTGATCGACCTGGCACGCTCGCGCGGTATCGACACCCATCATTTGCTGCGCGGTTGCGAGCTGTTCTATGACGACATCGTCACCGGCCGGGCACAGATTAGCCCCGGCCAGTTTCTGCGCCTGATCGCCAACGCCCAGAAACTGCTGAACGCAGCGGATACCAGCTTCCTGTTCGGCCAGCGTCTGTGGCCGGGTCATTACGGTGCGGCTAGCCATCTGCTGGAGCAAGCCGATAACCTGCTGCAGGCGCTGGAAGATCTCGTCACCTACCGTACTTTGCTGTCGCCGCTGCTTACACCCGTGCTGCACCTGGACGATCATCATCTGCACTTGTACTGGCGCGACAGCTGCGGCGCCGCAGAGCGGCTGCCCTTTCTGCTCGAGACCAGCATGACGGCGGTGGTCGCGCTCGCCCGCCGTCAGCAGAACGAGCGGCTGCCGTGGCGCTTCCAGTTCGCCTACGCCGAACCGAACCATGTCGAGCAATACTGGGTGCATCTCGGCGATACGCTGAGCTTCGAGCAGCCTTCGACGGTCATGAGCCTGCCCCGCGAATACCTGCTGCGCCCCTGGCCGAATGGCGGCGCCACAGGCGCGCGGGTCGCCCGCCAGGCATGCATCGAACAGCTACAACGTTGGGGATGGCAACACAGCCTACTCGACGAACTGCATGCTCACCTCAGCGCCCATATCAGTCAGCCGCTGAGTCTGGAGCGTGTCGCTAGCGCCTTTGCCACCAGCCCGGCCACGCTCAAGCGAAAGCTCGGCAAACACGGTACTCATTTCCAGGAACAGCTGGACCTGACCCGTCGTGACCTGGCGCTCTACCTCTACCAGGTCAAGGGCTACACTAACGATGAAGTGGCGCAGCGCCTAGGGTTCAGCGACATAACCAACTTCCGCCGCTCGTTCAAACGTTGGACGGGGCGCGTACCCAGCGACCTGGCGGCCTTCGCACTGTACGGCAAGGCGTGACCTGGGCCCTGCGTAACCGGGTGAGCACTCATGCCGACCGGGCATCCCGGCGTCAGCAGCATCGCTCGGCTGGGCGCCTGACATTGTGGGTAAGCTGGAGCAGTCAGCGCAGGAAAGCCTCGCCCTTACGGATCGCTCGTATGATCACGGATCATTTTCTTGGGAAGCGCATACATAGCCATAACGAGCGAAGTTATTGCACCTGATAAGAAGTTGAACGTCTCATTTGTATCCATAGAGAGAACCGTACCCCAAGCAAATGCGCCAAACCCTCCGGCCATGGTTACGGCGGACTCGTAGCAACTGTGCTGTCATGTCGGCGCCTCTAAATGAGTCGCGCATTCAACTGGCGTGCGGCGTGGATATGGAGTCAAATGCTTCGAAGCAGTCTTGTCGCAGTGAAACTTTGTTGTTAAGCAAACCGAAGCCGACCGCCATGAGCACTTTGAGCCCCCCTCTTCTGTCCGCGGTCTGGTCCACGGACGAACTAGGTATTTGCGTTGCCAGCCAGCAAAGCCCTGCAGGGCTTATGCCCGCAATGGAAGGCTTAACGTTGAGTGCATGGCTCGAAACGATACGGGCGGATAACGACGCGAAGATCGCGGTAGAACTGGCGACGGCGTTGGAGCATTCGAATCCTTTTCATGTCGAAGTGCCAATTCGTTGCATGGACGGGACGACGCGGCGTGTGATCTTTTCAGGCATGCCGGATTGCCGATCTAGCGCTCCGGGCTCGCAGTATAGAGGTTTCATTCTTGACATAACCGGGCAACGCAAAGCGTTGGAGGACGCGTTGCGCACCGCGGCGGAGTACCGTCTGCTGATTGAGAACAGTACTGACCTAATTGCCCATTGCAACACGGACGGTAGCTACGTTTCGGTATCGCCGTCTTACAGCAGAATGATAGGTTGGCCTGCCGATGAAATAGTAGGCCGACTGGTGGTGGAGTTCCTGCATCCCGAGGATCGCGCGCCGGCAGCGGATGCTCTGGCTCACATTTTTAACGGCGGGGTACTGCCGGACGTAGTAGAAGTACGCAAGCGGCATCGCGACGGCCACTACATCATGCTCGGTACCAAGGCCTGTGGCGTCATCGATCCTCATACCGGCAACAGCATCGGTGCAGTACTGATTTCGCGTGACATCACCCGCGACAAGGAAAAACTTGGGCAGCTTGTGCAGTTGGCTACCCGAGACACCTTAACTGGGCTGCCTAATCGAGCCTGGATCACCGAAAGGGTCGAGTGCATGCTCGCCAAGGGCGATGCTCAGGCTTTCACGACCATCTTTTTCATCGACCTCAATGGATTCAAGGCAGTCAACGATTCGATGGGACACGCGGCCGGGGATGCTCTGCTGCAACAAGTAGGCGAACGGCTACAGCGCTGCATGCGACCGGGCGATTCGGTCGCACGCCTGGGCGGAGACGAGTTCGTAGTAGCCGCGACGTGCGCTGATCATGAGGTGGCATCTGGAATCGCACAGCGCCTACTCTCCAGCTTGAAGGTGCCATTCACCTTCGATGGCAGGGAAGTTGTAATCGGCGCGGCTATCGGCATCAGCCTGGCACGACTCGGGGCGGCATCGACCAAACTGTTGTTTGAAAGCGCCGATACCGCGATGTATCAGGCCAAAGTACAAGGTGATGGATCATATCGATTCTTCGAACCTGCAACGCCGCCTACCTAATTTAGCTGCGACACCATACGAGCTGACGCACGATCTTAGGGTGCGTGCTTCTAGCCGAATGACGTCCGTGATCGGCTATTTTTGAGCCGCCCGGTACTGGGCCAGTCTTGCGCAAATGTCGATTTCCTCTCGTCGGCATCAGAGTGACCCGCTTTTGGCAGCAGCAAAGCTGTATATCCACACAGCAAGACTGCTAGCCATGAACACCTCCATTCGTCCGCCTGCCCAGTGCGCCGAACTCCTGGGTTATCTGGGCCCGCTAGCCCAACTACGTAGAAGCTGGCAGAAATGCTCCGCCGCTCTCGAAACGGGGCGATCCGTCGGGGTCGTCAGGCCAACCGGGGCGCGTAATAGCGGGCTGGAGAACGGCAGCGCCCTGACGATCCCCAGGCGAAGATCCAGGTCGACCACACCGCGTTGTACGAACCACACAGCGTTATGGTCCTGCACATACACGCGCGAAAAGGTTTCACTAAGCGACTCGAATATCTGTAAGCCTTCGCCGGCATTTTGCGAGAGCAGAAAATTGTCCACGCTGGTGCGCACCAGTGTGCCTTGTGGTGAGGCGATCAACACATAAGGCCGCAGATCTTCGAGATGCAGGCGCTCCAAACCTGCGAGCGGATGATCGTGGCGTACCACCATCAATAGATCTTCTTCATAGAGTGCTTCGAACATCACGCCAAGCATGTCACGGCCAATCAGCCGGCCGACGATCAGGTCGATATCATGGGTGCGCAACTTTCCTACCAGATACTCGTACACGCCGGATAGCACTTGCACCCGTACCAGCGGGTACCGCTCGCGCATCTGGGCGATCGCTGGCGCCAGCATGTACCCCGCCGCCGTCGGCAAGGCGCCGATACGCAGCAACTCAGGCGTATGGTCGGCATCCTGCGCCTGCTCCATGGCCTGATTGAAACTCGCCAGGGTCTGTGCCGCGTGCTTGTGGAAGGTTTCCCCCGCTTGGGTGAGTTGCATGCCCTTGCGGCCACGAATCACCAATTGAACGCCCAATTCATGCTCCAGCTCCTTGAGGCTCTTGGAGACGGCTGAGAGCGTGATGTGCAGAAGCTTGGCCGCCGTGGCGAGGCTGCCGGAACTGACCACAGCGAGAAATACCCGAAGGTGACGAAGGCTGATGGTGGATTGGCTCATCCGCGCGATCCTAAGTTAATCAACCCACAGGTTAATTTCAGGCTGATTTTTTATCAATTTAATCAACCTGAAGTTTCACTTAGCATCCCTGGTAGTTCCAATAACCCCAACCAGGAATCCAATGAAGCCGCCCATTCCACGACTCGGAGCTTCCAGTGCGTCGCTGCCTAGCCTGTGCCCCGAGGCTTTGGTAGATGAACTCGCACGCCTTGGTTACCAGGGCGTCGAATGGCGAGTCGCCGATATCGGCCACCTCGATCCAACGCACCCCTGGGACGCCCGCCAGAACAACCGCTGCACCATCGCCCCCACTGAATCCGCGATCAGCCGCATCCAGGCGCTTTGCCAATCGGTCGGCCTGAAGATCTTCGGCCTCAGCCCCTACCTGGCTGTCGGCGATCTCGACCACGCTGAGCGGTTGATCAATCTGGCAGCCCTTGCCGGGCAGGCGCGCCTGAGGCTGTGGGCGCCCAACTATGCGAGCGAGCGCTATACAGAGGCCTACGGCCGTATGCGCCGATTTCTCGACCAGATCGTGCCGCATGCCGAAGCGCTGGGCGTGCAACTGGTGCTGGAGGTGCATCAGCGCACCATCTGCTCGAGCCCTTCGCTGGCCATGCGCGTGGCCGAGCACTACCCGGCCAGCAGCCTCGGCATCATCTATGACATCGGCAACCTCGCCATCGAAGGGCGTGAAGACGTACAGCTGTCCCTCGACCTGATGGGCCAGCACCTCGCCCACGCGCAGGTCAAGAACGTGTCCTACAGCCCCATCGGCCCGGGCCTTGGCTGGCAGTGGGACTGGTGCCCGCCGGACGAGGGCGTGCTGCCGCTGGCGTCGATGCTGAAAACCCTCGCGGATAGCGGTTTTGCCGACTGGATATCGATCGAGGATTTCTCCACGAAATATGGCGACCTGCACAAGCTGTCGCGCAACCGCGATCTGATTCGTCACTACCTGGGGTTCGGCATCGAGCCGGATTTGCACACTGCCACGAGACATACCGCCCATGAACACTACAACTAACCGCCGGGTCGCGCTGGTCACCGGCGCCGCTGGCGAGCTTGGCCGGGCGATTTGCGCGCGTCTTTGCCGCGACGGCCTGCATATCGTTGCCGCCGACATCAATCTGCAGGCAGCTCAGCAGCTGGTCGACTCACTTGAGTGCCAGCCCGAGCAACGCATCATCGCCGTCTATGCCGACATGGCCGACAAGGGCTCCATCGACGCCATGGTCGAGCAGGCCGGCGCCGAGTTCGGTCGCATCGACGTGGTGGTCAACAACGCGGCTGTCAATCATCGCGGCTCGATCCTCGATTTCGACCCGGCCAAATGGGATCACATGATGGCCGTGAACCTGCGTGGCCCGGCGTTGCTGTGCCAGAAGGTAGCCCCGTACTGGCAGGCCCAGGGCAGCGGTCGGGTGATCAACATGGTGTCGCGCTGCTGGGTCGCAGGTGGCCCACCCGCCTACGTCGCCTGCAAGGCAGGGCTGGTTGGCCTGACCCGCTCCATGGCCCGTGAACTGGCGCCTTACCAGGTCACCGTCAACGCCATAGCTCCCGGGCTGCTGCCCTCGGCTTTCACTCTCGATGGCCGTGACGCCGAGAGCTTCGAGCGGATGGCTGCAGGCTCGATCAACAGCACCCCGCTGAAGCGCCTGACGACGCCGCAAGACATCGCCAACACCACGGCTTTTCTGGCCTCCGGCGATGCTGCGTTCATCACTGCCGAGGTGATTCACGTGTGCGGCGGCAGCCAGCTGGCGCCGTTCGGCAGCGGCTAGCCGCCCTGCCCGTTCTTCAACCACCACAAAGACAATAAAGGTTGCCCCATGACTACTTCAGCTACAAAAGACCGGCGCATGGCGCGCAAGGCTGCCTTTGGCAGCTTCCTCGGCAGCGTGGTCGAGTACTACGATTTCTTTATCTATGGCTCGGCAGCAGCGCTGGTGTTCAGCACGCTGTTCTTCCCGTCCACTGACCCCATGGCGGGCACCCTCGCCGCGCTGGCTACCTTCGGTGTCGGCTACATCGCCAGGCCTATTGGTGCCTTAGTGTTCGGGCACCTGGGCGACCGCATCGGCCGCAAGAAGGTGTTGATGATGACCCTGCTGCTGATGGGCCTCGCCACCACAATCATCGGCCTGCTTCCAACCTACGCCACCATCGGTGCCTGGGCGCCCGGCTTGCTGGTCGCCTGTCGGCTGCTACAAGGCCTGTCCGCAGGCGGTGAACAGGTTGGCGCCAGCCTGCTGACCATGGAGCACGCCCCAGGTACGAAAAAGGCCTTCTACACCAGCTGGTTGATCAATGGAGCGTCGATGGGCTCCATTCTGGCGACCTCGGTGTTCATCCCGCTGTCGATGCTCAGCGAAGAACAGCTACTGTCCTGGGGCTGGCGCATTCCATTCCTGCTCAGCGCACTGATGGTCATTGTGACCCTGATCATCCGCGCCGGCGTGGATGAAAGCCCGGAGTTCGCCGCCAAGAAGGCCGAAGTCGCACAGGCGCCGGTCGTGGAAATGTTCAGCAAGGAGTGGCGCGCGTTCATCGTGGTGTTCTGCTGCGCGCTGATCTGCTCGGTTTCGTCACTGGTGATGATCTTCGGGCTGTCGTGGGCAGCCAACAACCAGAACATCGACCGCGCCTCGATGCTCTCGGCGATTGCCGCCAGTCAGGTGGCGGCGCTGATCTGTCAGCCTTTGTTCGGGATGTTGGCCGATCACATCGGCAAGAAGCGCATTTTCGTGCTCGGCTGCCTGGGCTGCTGCGCAGGTGTATTCCTGTTCCTGTGGTCGATCACCACCGGCAACATTGCACTGATCATCCTCGCGACCGTGATGCTCAAGGGCATCATCTACAGTGCTCCGAACGCACTGTGGCCATCGTTCTACGCCGAGATGTTCAGCATTCGCGTGCGCTACACCGGCGTGGGCCTGGCGACCCAGCTCAGCTTCATCGTCGCCGGTTTCTCGCCGAGCCTGTGCTACGCACTGCTGGGCGGTGTTTCCGACTGGCTGCCAGTGGCTTACTTCATTGGCGGCATGGCACTGATTGCAGCCATCGCCGGCATGGTGTCACGCCCTGCGGCAGAACCAGCCCCTCAACTGACAACCAAGCCTCTGGCCGCCCACGGCTGACAGTAACCCAGTGGCGCTGCACCTTGTGCAGCGCGAACCATCACTGAAAGGAACAAGCATGCCATTTGCTTTGATAGCCCATGATTACCCCGATGCGCTCGAGCGCCGACTCGCTTGCCGCGAACGCCACCTTGCTCGTCTGAAAGCGCTGGCCGAGCAAGGCAAGTTGCTGGGCGGCGGCGTGCTGCTGAACGACGAAGGCAAGATGATCGGCTCCAACGTGCACCTGGATTTTGAGCAGCGCGAAGATCTAGATCGATGGCTGGAGGATGAGCCGTACGTGTTAGAGCGGGTTTGGCAGCAGATCGAAATACGCGAGATTAAGCTGCTTAATCTGGGCTGAAAGAAAAGGGCCGAGTTCCAACCCACACGGTTCGAAAGCTTGCCCGATAGTCAGTAGGTTTCAAATGTACATGCTGGGTCGGGTCATCACTCAGCATGTACAAACGCGGACCGTCTCTGAACTGAACGACCCGGTAGAGTAGAACTGCTCGCTGGCTTCTTTGGATAACTCCAACTCGCCTCGATGTGGTACCAGCCGATGGGTAGGCTCCCAATTCATCTTTGGTGGGTCGCGACTGCGTTCCCGGCTACGCAGAATCATGCCCATCTTGCGCAGGACCTTTCTTGCGTCTGGCATGGCGGTCGCGTCGATCTGATATCCCCACGCTGGCCTGGCAACTGAGAGCACAGCACCCAGGTGAGAGAGCTTGTTCGAAACGGATTGTGCCTGCACGCTGCCACCAGCTTTGCTCATGCGCCACCGAGCATATTCAACGAGTTTCTGACTTGTTAGATCCGACTCTATTACGCCGCCTATCCAACTCGCAGCGGTAGCAAGCAAGGTGGTTCGCATCGAAGGACCGGCTTTCTTGATAAACTATGACCCCTTACGGCGCAGCCGGATCTGCGGCGTACTTCACCTGCCCGCTTTTATTAACACGCTGTGTGATGGTTCCCACGCTATCGCAACCAGCGCTGAAAATTTTTCACCAGTGCTAAATTTTTACACTACCGGTAAAAACCGCTAAAAACCGCCTTTTTAAGCACCAGACAGAACTGCGCAAATGCCTCTAGAATCAACGCCAACGCCAGCACCCGAACGCCCTGCGCTGTCCCGCCGCTTCTCCGTGGCGCCGATGATGGATTGGACTGATCATCACTGCAGATACTTCCTGCGCCAGCTGTCGCAGCACGCGCTGCTGTACACCGAGATGGTCACCACTGGCGCGTTGCTGCATGGCGATACCCAGCGCTTTCTGCACTACGACCAGACCGAGCATCCCCTGGCGCTGCAACTAGGCGGCAGCAACCCCGCCGAGCTGGCTGCCTGCGCCCGCCTTGCCGAGCAGGCGGGTTACGACGAGGTAAACCTCAACGTCGGCTGCCCCAGTGACCGGGTGCAGAACAACATGATCGGCGCTTGCCTGATGGCCCATCCTGCCCTGGTCGCCGAGTGCGTCAAGGCTATGCGCGATGCGGTGAGCATTCCCGTGACCGTCAAGCACCGCATCGGTATCGACGGGCGCGACAGCTACGCAGAACTCTGCGATTTCGTCGGCCAGGTGCGCGATGCCGGCTGCCGCAGCTTCACGGTGCATGCGCGCATCGCCATCCTCTCGGGCCTGTCGCCCAAGGAAAACCGCGAGGTGCCGCCGTTGCGCTACGACATCGCCGCCCAGCTCAAGCAGGAGTTTCCCGATCTGGAGCTGGTGCTCAATGGCGGTATCAAAACCCTCGACGCCTGCCAGCAGCACCTGCAGACCTTCGATGGCGTGATGCTCGGCCGCGAGGCGTATCACAACCCGTACCTGTTGGCCGAAGTCGACAGGCAACTGTTCGGCAGCGTGCGTGCTCCGCTCAGCCGCCATGAGGCAATGCTCGCCATGCGCCCCTACATTGAACGCCATATGGCTGCCGGCGGTTTGATGCATCACATCACCCGGCACATGCTCGGCCTGGCTCAAGGCTTCCCAGGCGCCCGCCGCTTCCGCCAGCTGCTGTCGGCCGACATCCACAAGAGCCCTGAGCCGCTGGCCATTTTCGACCAGGCGGCCGAGCTTCTGCAGGGGCGTTGAGCGCTCGCGGCGCAACCGCTGCGGTGCCACCAGTTGAGCGACAACCGAGGCTCAGGTAAGGTCGTGGCACTCGAATCGACAAGGCCGTGCCATGACCTCCAAGCTGGATCAACTCAAGCAGTTCACCACCGTGGTTGCCGACACCGGCGACATCGATGCAATCGCCCGTCTCAAGCCGGTCGATGCCACCACCAACCCCTCGCTGCTGCTCAAGGCAGCGGCGCTGCCGCGCTATGCCGAACTGCTCAAGCAGGCGGTAAGTGCCAGCAAGGGCGATGTCGATCTGGCCAGCGATCGCTTTGGCGTGACCGTGGGTCGGGAAATCCTCCAGGTAATTCCAGGGCGCATTTCCACCGAGGTGGACGCCCGCCTGTCCTTCGACACCGAAGCGACCCTCGGCCGTGCCCGCCGCCTGGTCGAGCTGTACGAAGAGGCAGGCGTCAGCCGTGAGCGCATCCTGATCAAGATCGCCTCGACCTGGGAAGGTATCCGCGCCGCCGAGCAACTGGAAAAGGCCGGGGTACAGACCAACCTCACCCTGCTCTTCTCCTTCGCCCAGGCGCGCGCCTGCGCCGATGCCGGCGCCTTTCTGATCTCGCCATTCGTGGGGCGCATCTACGACTGGTACAAGAAGGCCGAAGGCCGTGACTACGTCGGCAGCGAAGACCCCGGCGTACAGTCCGTGACGCGCATCTACGACTACTTCAAGGCCCAGGGCCACAAGACAGTGGTAATGGGCGCGAGCTTCCGCAATGTCGGGCAGATCGAGCAACTGGCCGGCTGCGATCGCCTGACCATCAGCCCCGAGCTGCTGCAGCAACTGGCCGACGACAACGGCCCGCTGGAGCGCAAACTCGATAGCGAAGTGTCCGGGCACAGCGAAGCGCGGATCAGCGAGAGCCAGTTCCGCTGGGACATGAACGAAGACGCCATGGCCACCGAAAAGCTTGCCGAAGGCATCCGCGGGTTTGCCCGCGATCAGGAAAAACTGGAAAAGCTGCTCGTCGCCAACCGCTAACCCTGGAAACGAAAAACGGGGCGTCGACCGTGTCGGCGCCCCGTTTTTTATGGCTGGGAATCAGGGATGCTGTTCGAGCGCACTCACCAGATCATGGAAGGCCGCGCGGTTCGACTCGTTCAGGCCCATCAGAATGCGATGCGCCTCCAGCACATGGGCCCGCACCACGTCTTCGGACTGATCCTGCGACGGCAGATCGGCCAGGCAATTCGGGCATTCGTAGGGCTGATCGATGATGTTGAACACCTGGTCGAAACCCATCGACTGCAACAGCCGGGTGATATCGGCGTGGGTAGTCACCACGGTCGGCAGCAGGCCGACCTTTTGCCGCGAGAGGATCGACAGCTTGGCCAGCAACCCCAGGGTGGTGCTGTCGATGCTGCGTGTTTCCGTCAGATCGATAACGATGGCGGAAAAATTCAGCGCGGTGAAAATCTTTTCGATCGTGGAATCCAGCGCCGAACACAGGGTCAGGCGCACTTCACCGATGAACTTCAGGACGAAGGTTCCATCCTGCTCGGCGAACTGGATTCTACCGGGGCTTATCCCAGGATTCATGCAAGGTTCCTGCTTAACACCAGCAAGGCGATATCATCCGGCATCTCCGCCAGACTGGCCAGTCCAAACACGCTACGCAACCCATCCAGGGTTCCACCTGCCTCGCTGACCAGCTTGGGCAGCAAGGCTTCTTTTTCCTGCAGGTTGTCACCGGCCAGCAAGTCGAGGATGCCGTCCGACAACAGGGTCAGGCTGAATGACTCGGGAAGATCGATTTCCAGATTAGTGTAATCGGCTTCCTTGAACAGGCCGACCGGCAAGCCGCGACCCTCCAGATAATACGCCTGGCCACCGGTATACATGACCGGCAGCGGCAGATGGCCGCCGATGCTGTAGGTCAGCCGATTGGTCTGCTCGTCGATCACGCCGCCAAGCATGGTCACATGCTTGCCCAGCTTGCAGTTGATCAAACCCCGGTTGATATGGCCGAGCACGTCCGACGGTTTGAACTCCGGCAGCATGCCATTACGCCGCGACTCGTAGAGCAGGCGCGTGGTCATGAACTTGAGCAGCACGGTGACGAAGGCCGATGACGCGCCGTGGCCGGACACGTCCGCCAGGTAAAAGGCCACGCGGTGCTCGTCGACCCGGAAATAGTCGACGAAGTCGCCGGACAGATACAGCGACGGGATGATCTGGTGGGCGAAGGACAGCCCCTCGTCCTCCCATGGGGTGACAGGCAGCATGTTCATCTGCACCTGGCGCCCGGCGTTCTGGTCTTCCTGCAGCAGGTGCAGGCTGGCCTGCAATTCGCGGTTGGCGGTTTCCAGCTTTTCGCGGTAGCGCTCGTTTTCCTGACGCAAGTGCACGCGATCCAACGCGCGATGCACCGAGTGCTCGAGCACGGCCAGGTCTTCGAGGGGCTTGATCAGGTAGTCGGCGGCACCCAGGCGCAGCGCCTCGACGACATCGGTCATCACCCCGGCGCCAGAGACCACGATGATCGGCGCGCAGGCTTCCAGCGCGTTGATGCGGCGAATCAGTTCGAGGCCGTCGACCTGCGGCATGCGCAGATCGCAAATGACCAGGTCGGGTCGTTCGCGCTCGAACACTTCGAGACCTTGCAGGCCGTTGCTGGCCAGCAGGATGTTGAAGCCGCTGTCTTCCAAGTAGGCTGCAATGCTGGCGCGGACGACTTCGTCATCATCGATCAGCAGCAACGTGGCACTGGTTTTGTGCATGGGGTGTCCAGGCAAACTGCGCCGGGGATGGTTAGCGTAAACGCAGCCAACGACCTGCGCGGGTACACGGTTCGCGTCAAGGCGCAGACGGTACTCCCATCCTCACCGCGATTCAACAGGCGCCGTTAGCCGCGAGCGGCTTTACACCTTAAATGGCCGAGGGTTATAAGAATCGCAACATCGCCCCGACCTTTCAATGAGGATAGCCTGATGAGCCAGAATGATCGTGATTACACGGAAAAGCGCGATTACATTCGCATGCGCCTGGAAACCCAGGTAACCCTTAATCACGGTGGTCAGACAGTTCCAGCACTGTGCCGAGACCTATCGAGTACCGGCATGCAGCTCGAAGCGCAGTGCCAGGCGCAGGTCGGTGATCGGGTGAGTGTGCTGATTCCGTCCGGACACGACTCACTCAAGGGACTGGAAACCGAAGCCGAAGTGGTACGGGTGACGGATCTGGGCGACGGCCGGCAGATCCTCGGGCTCGCCGTGACCTCGATGAACTGAAACACACTGTAACGTGATGGAGTCGGACTCCATCACGCCAGCGCGAGGCCCCTTAGCCCTCTGCGTGCCAGTAGCCGCCCTGCGCGTCCTAGAAGTCGTCCTCGACCTCACCGTCGCGCACGCGGAACTCACGGTTCTGCAGGTAGGCGTTGCGGATGAAGATGTACTTGTCGCCGCTGATCATGCGCTCGGCATCCAGCAGGCTGGCGCGGGTATCGACCACATTGACGCCACGCAGCACGTTGCGCGTCGGCACATGATCGATATGGGGATACGGGGTCAGGAAGCTGTCCGGGATCTTGCTCGGCGCGTCACGCAGCGAACTCGGGCCGAGCAGCGGCAGCACCAGATACGGGCCGCTTTGCACGCCCCACACACCCAGGGTCTGGCCGAAGTCTTCGTCGCTGCGCTGCAGGCCCATGCGGGTGGCCACGTCGAAGAAGCCCAGGCCGCCCAGGGTGGTGTTGAACAGCAGGCGGCTGGTATCGACACCCGCATCGTGAATCTTGCCCTGCAGCAGGTTATTGGCCAGGTTGCCGACCTCCCACAGGTTGCGGAACACATTGTGCACGCCGGTTTCGACGAATTGCGGGGTCACCTTGCGATAACCCTGGGCCAGTGGCTTGAGAGCGTAGGTATCGACGGCATCGTTGAAACGAAAGACGGGACGGTTGAATGACTCCCAGGGGTCTTCCGTTGCCGCCTGGCCTGCCAGCGGCAGCGCCATCAAGCCGGCACAGGCCAGCACCCGACCAAGGCTTGCGATCCAATCCGGTCCAATCAAACGCATTACTGTTCTCCTAGGCTAATGTGCGCGGCCTATCCGGCGGCAGCGGCGTAGTATAAGGCGGGACGTCGGCAATAGGCAGAGTACCGACGCCCGGCCACCGTGATCGCGAGCCAGGTCACGCTGCCGGTCGTCTGGATATCGATCGGCGTCATGGCAGCGTCACATTGACTTGTCATGGTTGAAGCGATAATCGCCAGGGAATGACATCGCATGCCTCAGCCTGCCTTTTGCGCCGCCCCCTCCTCCCTCACGGCCGTGCTCTTCGGCCTGTCCGGCTGCTTGGTGGATTTTGGAGCACGCAGCCCACTGCTGACCGGCCAGCGTCACCTGAGCCTGGTCCGTGAACATGGGGGCAGCCGCCACCCCGCGGCTGTCGCGCCCGAGCTGGACAGTTGCGCCGAACCCACTCCCGGTGCGCTGAACACCCTGCGCAGCCTGCATGAACAGCGGGTACCCTGCGCCTGGCTGGATGAGCTGCCTGAGCCCCTGAGCCAACGACTGGCCAGCCGCCTGCCCGCCTGGTTGGCGGCTTCACCGGCTTGCACCCAGCGCTCCTGGCCAGCCCCGGACGCCTGCTGGCAGGCCCTGGCAGCGCTGCAGATCGAACGCCTGGAGGGCTGCGTACTGGTCAGCGGCGAGCCACGCCTCCTACAGGCCGGCCTGAATGCCGGCTTATGGACCGTGGGCCTGGCCGCCTGCGGCTCACTGGCAGGCCACACGCTGGCTGACTGGCAGTTGCTCGATGAGCTGACCCGCGAACGCTTACGCGCTGATGCCACGCTATCGCTCTATCGCCTCGGTGCTCATTCGGTCATCGACCAGCTCACCGACCTGTCAGCCTGCCTCGACCATCTGCAGATTCGCCGCAGCAAGGGTGAGAAGCCCTAGGTCGCGCGCTTCGGTAGGCTAGGCTAAACGAGAAGTACTGACCTTTCATCGCGCCGCACGGTCAATTGTCTTGCCTATCAAGAGAGGGAGTGCCCCATGCCTGCGAACCACCTGCAGCAGCAACTGGAAGAGCTGCGCAAGCAACTGGTCGAACATCCGCCAGAAAACGAAGAAGATCGCGAGTCGCTGGAACTGCTCGCCCGCGACATCGAGCTACAGCTGGCTGCGCAACCGGTGACCACGCCCGATGCCTCACTGGTCGATGGCGTCAATCTGGCGGTGGAACGCTTCGAGGTAAGTCACCCGACGCTCGCTGGAAGCCTGCGCAATATCATGCAGACCCTGGCCAACATGGGCATCTGAACCAGGCGCTGCAAAAGAAAACCAGCCGTCGGGCTGGTTTTTTGTGTGCGTCTATTCGGGCAGGCTGGCGTTATCCGCCAGCGCTCATTGCCGCACCAGGCGCCGGTTGCGCGGCACCTCTGCGAGCGTGGTGCGGTAAGGGTTGATATCCAGGCCGCCGCGGCGCACGTAACGTGCATAAACGGTCAGGTATTCAGGCTGCAGGTGCTTTTGCAGATCCAGGAAGATGCGCTCCACGCACTGCTCATGGAAATCGGCATGCTGGCGAAAACTCACCAGATAGGCCAGCAGGCTTGCCGGCTCCAGCGCAGGCCCGCGATATTCGACCAGCACACTGCCCCAGTCCGGCTGGCCGGTTACCGGGCAATTGGATTTGAGCAGGTGGCTGTGCAGGCTCTGCTCGACGACCCGTGCCGCATCGCAAACCAGCAGATCCGGCTGCGGCGCGGAATAATTGCTGATACTCACGTCCAGGTCGTCGATGCAGGTGCCTGGCAAAACAGCCAGCCCTTCACGGGCCACCTCATCCAACCGCCGGACGCGCACGCCCACGGGCTTACCCGCAGTCGCGGACAAATCCTTCTCGAGCACACTCAGCAGTTCGGCTTCGCTGGCGAACACCGACTGGTTCAGGGAGTTGAGGTACAACTTGAAGGACTTCGACTCGATGATATTTGGTGAATCGGCGGGAATCGCGAACTCGCCAATGGCCACCACCGGCTTGCCGGATGGCAGCAACCAGGACAGCTCGAAGCAGTTCCAGTAATCCATGCCTCGATACGGCAGCGTCTCGGCGCTCAACCCCAACTCGGCCCATTTGGTGGCCCGGGGGATGGGAAACAGCAATTCAGGCGAGTACGTCGCGATGTATTCGCTGCTCTTGCCCAGCGGGGAATGTTCCACGGATTGCATGGCGGTTACCTGTAACGCGTTGGCTGCGGAGACCCGATCATCTCCGCCGAAGAAAAGTGGTTCAGACCAGCTCGGCGGCCACTGCGGCCAGTGCTGCAGCCGGATCGGCTGCCTGGCTGATCGGCCGGCCGATCACCAGGTAGTCGGAGCCGGCGTCCAGCGCCTGGCGCGGGGTGAGGATGCGCCGCTGATCATCCTGGGCACTGCCGGCCGGGCGGATACCTGGGGTGACCAGCTGCAGCGCCGGTTGTGCGGCTTTCAGGGCCGGTGCTTCCAGCGCCGAGCAAACCAGGCCATCCATGCCGGCTTTGTGAGCCAGCCCGGCCAGACGCAGCACCTGCTCCTGGGGCTCGATGTCCAGGCCGATGCCGGCCAGGTCTTCGCGCTCCATGCTGGTCAGCACGGTGACGCCGATCAGCAGCGGCACCGGGCCGTTGAACCGCTCCAGCGTCTCGCGGCAGGCACTCATCATGCGCAGCCCGCCGGAGCAATGCACATTGACCATCCACACGCCCATCTCGGCTGCCGCCTTGACTGCCATGGCCGTGGTGTTGGGAATGTCGTGGAATTTCAGGTCGAGAAACACCTCGAAACCGCGGTCACGCAAGGTGGCGACGATGTCCGACGCGCAGCTGGTGAACAGCTCCTTGCCGACCTTGACTCGGCACAACCTGGGATCGAGCTGGTCGGCCAGGGCAAGCGCGGCCTCCCGGGTCGGGAAATCCAGGGCAACGATGATCGGGGTCTGGCACGCGGACATGAGCAACTCTCGAGCAGGAAATTCGGCGCGCATTGTAGCGCAAGCGATTGCCGATGGGGGTTGCAACGATGGCTGGACTAGGGCCTGTTAACACTGCCGCGCAAGCTGCGCCGCCAGCCGTACGCCTTCGCCACGCTGGCAGGCGATGCGGATGGCACTCAAGCCCAACCAGTCGGCCAGGCGCCCTACCGCGCCGGCCAGTGCCGCGATGCCGTCCTCGTCCAGCCCCGGAGTCTCCTCATGCACCCCATGGATCGCCAGGCATCCCTGGCTGCGCTCGGCCCGCACGTCCAGCCGCGCGGCGATCCGCTCGCCGAACAGAAACGGCAGCACGTAATAGCCATACACCCGCTTGTGCTGTGGCGTATAGATCTCCAGCCGATAGCGGAAATCGAACAACCGCTCGGTGCGTGCGCGCTCCCAGATCAGCGAGTCGAATGGCGACAGCAGCGTGCAGGCCGCAACCCGGCGCGGCACCCTCAGGGGCGCGACGCAGTACGCCGGCTGCGCCCAGCCGTGCACCTGGACAGGGCTCAACGCGCCCTCCTCGAGCAGTTCCTGCAAGCGTGCGCGGCAGTCCCCCGGCTGCAGACGAAAGTAATCGCGCAGGTCTCGCTCGGTCGCCACCCCCAGCGCCCTGGCCGCCTGCAGCACCAGCGCGCGCTGTGCATCGGCCTCGCAAGGCTGCTGCGCCAGCAGGGAGGCCGGTAGCACCCGCTCCGGCAGATCGTACAAGCGTTCAAAGCCGCGGCGCCCGGCGACCGTCACTTCGCCAGCCGCGAACAACCATTCCAGCGCCTGCTTTTGTGCAGTCCACCCCCACCAGGGGCTGCTGCGCGGGCGTTCCTCGGCCAGGCTGCCGGCGCTCAGTGCACCGCGCTCGGTGACCGCCTGCAGCACCTCGCGAATCAGCGGCTGCTGCTCGCGCCCGAGCGCTGCCAGCCCCTTGTAGATGCCGCGCCCCTGCTTGGCTCGCTGCATGCGCCAGCGCAGCAGTGGGTAGTAGTCGAACGGCAGCAGGGAGGCTTCGTGGCCCCAGTATTCGAACAGCGTGCGCTGCCGGCCTTGGCTCCAGGCGGCCTGCTGCAACAACTGCGGATCGTAGTGACCAAGACGGGAATACAGCGGCAGGTAATGGGAGCGCACCACCGCGTTTACCGAGTCGATCTGCAGCAGGCACAGCCGCTCGATCACCCCGTTGATCGCACGACTGCCAGGCTTCCCTGATCGCGGGCGCTGCGCAAACCCTTGGGCGGCAAGCACTGCACGTCGTGCCTGGGCGGCAGACAAGCTGATGATGGTCGACATGACTGCACCAACGATAAGTGGAAAATTACGGTAACCCATCGCACTCAATCGACCAAGCGTAGGCCGCCTACTTGCTCAACGGGTCATCCCAGAACGGCCGCTGGATCTCGCTGAACACCTCACTGCGGCTCAGCCCCAGGTCCTTCAACGCGGCGTCGTTGAGTGATGCCAGCAATTGGCGCTCATGCGCCAGTTGCTGCCAACGGCGCACCTGCGCTACAGGCTTTTTCAACCAGCCCATGAACCGCAGGGGCTGACTCGGCACGACCAGTCCGACACCTACCCGATCATCCATCTTTTCTTCCTCCTGAAGGGATGGATCTAGTGTCGGGCGGGTAATAAGATCAATCCAACGAATGTTACTTATGCGATACATCTCGGAGATTGATGGATGGCGCAGTACCCCAACATCGACAGCGAACTGCTGCGCACCTTTGTCGCGATAGCCGATTACGGTGGCTTTACCCGGGCCGCCGACGCGGTCAATCGCACCCAGTCGGCGGTGAGCATGCAGATGAAGCGCCTCGAGGAAGATGTGATCGGCCGCCCGCTGTTTCAGCGCGAGGGCCGCCAGCTCACCCTGACTGCCGAGGGCGAAATACTGCTGGGCTACGCCAGGCGCATTCTTCAGTTGCACACCGAGGCGCTCAATATCCTGTGCCAACCCGACATGGTCGGCACCCTGCGCATCGGCACGCCGGATGACTATGTGATGCGTTTCATGCAGGGCATCCTGATCCGTTTCGCCCAGGCCTACCCCCTGGTGCAGGTAGAACTGCACTGCGAACCGTCGTTCGCCCTGTTGCAGCGTCACGACCTGGACCTGACCATTGTCACCCGCGAGCCCGGCGCGGAGATCGGCGAGTTGCTGCGCCAGGAGCACCTGGTCTGGGCCGAGGCGTCGGCGGCCAAGCTGCATGAGGCCAATCCACTGCCGCTGGCGATGTTCAACAACCAGTGTTTTTGCCGCACCTGGGCCTGCAATGCACTGGATGCGCAGTCGCGCAGCTACCGTATTGCCTATAGCAGCCCAAGCCTGTCGGCGATCATGGCAGCGGTCAGCGCCGGGCTGGCGATCACCGCCCAGCTGCGCAGCCTGATCACCGCCGACCTGCGCATTCTCGGCGAGGCCGAAGGCATGCCGGAATTGCCCACGGCCAGCGTGATGCTACTGCGCAACGAGCGCACCCGTTCGCCGGCCAGCGAGGTGCTGGCCGAGCAGATTGTCGAAGGGTTCAGGCTTTGAGGCCGAGCGCCACCGCGCAGGCCAGCAAAAAGGCAGTAAACAGCATGCGTAACAGGCGCTCGGGCAGCGCGTGAGCCAGGCGCACACCCCAGCTGATGCTCAGCAACCCGCCTATCGCCAGCGGCAAGGCCAGCGCCCAGTTGACATGGCCGTGCATGGCATAGGTCACCAGAGTCACGCCGGTGCTGGGCGCCGCCAGGGCCAGTGACAGGCCCTGCGCCACCACCTGCGAGGTGCCGAACACGCTGGTCAGGATGGGCGTGGCGATCACCGCGCCACCGACCCCGAACAGACCACCGAGCAGCCCCGCACCACTGCCCAGCACCGCCAGCCAGGGCCAGTGGTGGCACAGTTCGCCGCTCGCGGCAGGTGGCCGCAGCCACATGCGCAGCAGGTTATAGAAGGCCAGGGCAACCAGAAAGGCGACGAACGCCAGGCGCATCGCCTCCGGATCGAGATTGACTGCCCAGCCCGCGCCGACCAGTGCGAACACAAAGCTGCTGAGCGCCAAGGCCAGCGCATAGCGCAGATCGATGCGGTTGCGCTGGTGATAGCGCCACAGCGCCAGCAGCACATTGGGCACCACCATCACCAGCGCGGTGCCCTGGGCCAGTTGCTGATCCAGCCCGAACAGCACGCCCAGCGCCGGAATCGCGATCAGGCCGCCACCGATGCCGAACAGCCCGCCAAGGGTGCCAAGTGCCAGGCCGAGCAGGATATTGAGGGCAAATGCGAGCAGATCCATGAATTGTCTCGTCCAAACACAGGGTGAACGCATGCTACCCATCGTTGGATGGATGGGTAACGCATAGCCCGGCATAATGGCTATGCGATTTACGCACAGCGGACACGCCATGAACCCAGATGCCTTAACCGACCAACTCAGCCTGTTTCTCGATGTCCTGGAGAGCGGTAGCTTTTCGGCGGCCTCGCGCCTGCATCCGCTCACACCGTCGGCCGTCTCGCGGCGCATCGACGCGCTGGAGCGCTCGCTCGATTGCAGCCTGTTCAGCCGCAGCACCCATGCGGTGCGCGCAACCCCGGCCGGGCTGGCGTTTGCAGAACGGGCCAGGCGGATCCTCGCCGAGCTGCACATGGCACGCGCCGAGGCGGTATCGCTGAGCAGCGCTCCGGAGGGACTGATCCGTGTCGACGCGCCGGCACCGTTCGGTCGCCGCCATCTGGCGCCGGCGATTGCCGACTTTCTCACCGCCTACCCGGGGCTGGACGTGCAACTACGGCTGATCGACAGCTTTATCGATCTGCACGGCGCGCACCTGGGCGAAGTGGATCTGGTACTGCGCATCGGCCCCCTGGCCGATACGCGCCTGGTGGCGACGCCGCTGTCGCCGATGGTTCGCGTAGTATGCGCCAGCCCAGCCTACCTGGAACGCCGCGGGGTACCACGGGCGCCGGCCGAACTGCTGGAGCACGACGGCCTGGATTGGGATGGCCTGGCGCCCGCCTACGCCTGGCGCTTCGAGAATGGCGGAAAACTCGCCATGTACCGCCCTCGCCGCCTGCGCATGACCGCCAACAATGCCGAGACCCTGGTGTTCAGCGTGCTCGCCGGCCTGGGCGTGGCCCACCTGCCCACTTGGCTGGTCAGCGAATATCTGGTGCGTGGCGAGCTGGTGGCACTGTTCTGCGACAACGGCCTGCCGGCGCCAGAGCCCAGCGGCATCTATGCGCTGCGCCTGCAACGCGATACCGACTCACGCAGCCGGCTGCTGCTGGAATTCCTGAAAAACCGCTTTGGCCCGACACCGCCCTGGGATCTGCCGTTACAGAATGCGCTACAGCGTGGCGCTGGCCGCTAAAGAAAACGCGGCCTAGGCCGCGCTTTCCAGTACCACTCCCCAGAGGCCTTAAAAGAAGCCCAGCGGGTTGATGTCGTAGCTGATCAGCAGGTTCTTGGTCTGCTGATAGTGGTCGAGCATCATCTTGTGGGTTTCGCGCCCGACCCCGGACTTCTTGTAGCCGCCAAAGGCAGCGTGCGCCGGGTACAGGTGGTAGCAGTT
>NZ_FORC01000011.1 GCF_900113905.1 Phytopseudomonas argentinensis | reverse complement strand
GTTTCTCCATGTGAGAGTAGGTCATCGTCAAGCTTCTACTAGAAACCCCAGATCTCGACAGAGGTCTGGGGTTTCGTCTTTATGGGCCGGGAAAAGCTGGAGCCGGCGAGCTAGTGTGCTGCAGGAGCAGTGCGGGTCGAAAAGCCTTTCCTAAATGTCGCTACGCTCGACCCTGGCTACGGGGCTGGTGTTGAGCAGCAGGGCTTTGGGTGCAAATAGGAGCCGTCGTTTACCCAGGGGATGCCTGAACGATGTCTATGATCGTGGGCCGAGGACCGCAAGGCCGGTTTGGCCGTTGCTCTGGCTGCAGGTGTCGAACTGGTCAGCACCGCAGCGCATGCTGCTCCACTTCGATAGTTGTCGCCTGGTATTTCCCAGGGCCGCCTCCTCAATTCTGCACAATGATCCCGCTCGGGATGAATGCGCCCCGGCTTGTAGGCAGCAGCCGAGCGCATCGTTATCATGCGTTCCTTGAAGCAGGGCAGGTCAGGCATGCAGTCTTTATTGCGACTCCTACAGGATGGGCAGTTTCATTCGGGTGAAGAACTCGGCGCAGCGGTCGGTGTCAGCCGAGCCGCTATCTGGAAGCGTCTGCAGGCGCTCGAAGCCGAGCTGGATCTGCAGATTCACAAGGTGCGTGGGCGTGGTTACAGGCTCGAGAAGCCGCTCTCGTTGCTGGCCATTGATGCCCTCACTGCCTCGTCAAGCGTTCCGGTTACGCTGATTCAGCAGGTCGACTCCACCAATGCCGAGGCGCTGCGCCGTCTTGCCTCTGGCGCCATTCCACCCTACCTGGTGATTGCCGAGCAGCAGACGGCTGGTCGCGGCCGGCGCGGGCGAAGCTGGGCAAGCCCCTTTGGGGAAAATCTCTACTACAGCCTGGTGCTGCGCATAACCGGCGGAATGCGTCAGCTCGAAGGCTTGAGCCTGGTGGTTGGTCTGGCGCTGTTGGAGGCGCTTCGTGGCGCAGGCATTACCGAAGGCGGCTTGAAGTGGCCCAATGACTTGCTGATCGATGGCCGCAAGATCGCCGGCATTCTCCTGGAGCTGGCCGGTGATCCCGCTGACGTCTGCCATGTGGTGATCGGCATCGGTGTGAATATCAACATGCGCATGGCGCCCGCCAGCCAGGTCATCGATCAGCCCTGGACGTCCCTGCGGCAGGTGTTGGGAGAACAGGTAGATCGTAATCAATTCGTTGCCGGTCTCAATCGGCAACTGGAGCATTACCTTCAGTTGCACCAACAGCATGGCTTTGCTTCATTGCGCGCGCAGTGGGAGGCGAGCCATTTGTGGCAGGGGCGTATGGTCACGCTTGCGACCGGCGCGCAGGCTACCCGGGGGCGTGTCCTGGGGGTGGATGATGCCGGCGCACTGCGCCTGGATGTTGCCGGGCAAGAAAGGCTTTTCAGCGGCGGTGAGCTCAGTTTGAGGTTGCATGATGATTCTTGAGCTTGACTGCGGTAACAGTTTTATCAAATGGCGCGTTCTGGCGGCCGGCGGCAGCCTGGCCAGTGGCGTGGCCGATAACGGCGAGGAGCTTGTCAGGGCCCTGGCTGACCGTTTCTCGCGGCAATTGTCGGTCTGTCGCCTGGTCAGCGTTCGCGCCGATGACGAGACAAGGCTGCTCTGTGCGGCGCTGACGGAGCGTTTCAATATCGACTGCCAGGTGGCCGTGCCTGCCCAGGTGCTGGGCGGCGTACACAACGGTTATGAGGACTATCAGCGGTTGGGGCTCGATCGCTGGCTCGCCGTTGTAGGTGCCTATAGCCTGGAGCAGGGCGCCTGTCTGGTTGTGGACCTGGGAACTGCGATCACCTCGGATTTCGTCGATGGCGGCGGCGCCCATCTGGGCGGTTTCATATGCCCGGGGATGCCGCTGATGCGCAGCCAGCTGCTTACCCATACGCGTCGCATCCGCTACGACAATGCCGCGGCTCAGCAGGCTGGCGACAGCCTGGTGCCGGGCCGCTCCACGGCGGAAGCGGTCGAGCGCGGCTGTCGGTTGATGCTGCGTGGCTTCGTCAACACCCAGCTCGAACTGGCTCGTCAGCAATGTGGTGCGGATGTGGCGGTGTTTCTCACTGGCGGTGATGCGGCGATGGCGGCTGAATGGGTGCCGGCTGCGCGGGTAGTACCCGATCTGGTGTTTATCGGATTGGCGATCGCCTGTCCTCTGGGTGGAGAGTCGTGATGCGTTGGATCTTCATGCTGCTGGTGGTGCTCAATGCCTTCTATTACGTATGGCACCAGCAACAGGTGCCCATGCAGGCCAAAGAGGTGGCGCCGCTATCCCTGTACCAGGACAGCCGGCGCGATATTCAGCTGTTGAGTGAATCCAAACCCCAGCAGAGGCGCGTCTCTGCGCCAACGGATGAGCCGCCCGAGCAGGCGGTGTGTCTTTTTTTGGGCGCCTTTGACGAGCAGGCCCAGGCAGAACAGGTCGAGCAACGTCTGCTGAGCCTGGATATCCGCTCGCAGATGCAGGTGGTCGAGTCGGCGGGGGCTGTCGATTACTGGGTTTATTTGCCACCGCTGGCATCGCGCCAGGCCTCGCTCAGGCAGTTGCGTGAGCTGCAGGCGCGCAAGATCGATAGCTACATCATCAGTCAGGGCGATCTCGCCAACGGCATTTCCCTGGGGATTTTCCCCCGCCACGATTCGGCCGACAGCGTGATTACCCGTTTGCGCCGGGCCGGCTACGAACCATTGCTGCGTGAATTGCCGCGCGCCAACCGTAGCCACTGGGTACGCATCGCCCCGGAAAGCCGGCGTTTGGTCGATGATTCGCTGCTCGAACGTTTGTCTTTGGACTTCAATGGCTTACAACATCAATTAATGCCGTGCGAAGGGGTTGCAAGCGCTCCATAGAATGCATAGAATGGCGCCCGCTTCGCAGGGTGGTCATCTGCAGAGATGGAATGCGAAGTTGCTGTTAGTGTCGCTAAGCTCAGGTTTTTAAATGAGAAAGTGCTTGACAGCAGGGTGGCAGATATTGAGAATGCCGCCTCCTAATGGAGGGATTCCCGAGCGGCCAAAGGGATCAGACTGTAAATCTGACGTCTACGACTTCGAAGGTTCGAATCCTTCTCCCTCCACCAGATTTAAGCGTGAGCTGTAAGCTCCGCGGGCATAGTTCAGTGGTAGAACCTCAGCCTTCCAAGCTGATGATGCGGGTTCGATTCCCGCTGCCCGCTCCAGCTTTTACTGTTCACGCACATGTTTCGCTCATGTAGCTCAGTTGGTAGAGCACACCCTTGGTAAGGGTGAGGTCAGCGGTTCAAATCCGCTCATGAGCTCCATTTAATAAAGGCAGATATGAAAGTATCTGCCTTTGTTTTAATGGCGGTATCGCTAGCTGAATTCTTCGTTCGGGGACGGTCAAAATGGCTAAAGAAAAGTTTGAACGTAACAAACCGCACGTCAACGTTGGCACCATCGGTCACGTTGACCATGGCAAAACCACTCTGACCGCTGCTCTGACTCGCGTCTGCTCCGA
>NZ_FORC01000006.1 GCF_900113905.1 Phytopseudomonas argentinensis | reverse complement strand
CGATTGAAGCTGAGGGTGGCGTTGTTGAGGATATTGCCCGCGACGCTGCCGGTGTTGCCGCCATTGCCAATCTGCAATACCCCTTCCTGAAGCGTGGTACCTCCGGTATAGCTGTTATTGGCTAGCAGAGTGAGCGTGCCTGACCCTGCCTTGACCAGGCTACCCGTACCGCTGACAGTACCGCTGTAAATACCTGAAGATGTCTGGTTGAACGCCAGAGCCGCGTTGTTGGCAACGTTGCCATTGCCGAGGCTGGCGGTGGACGCGATCAAGGTGCCGCCCAGTACGTTCCAGTTGCGATTGGCGGTCGGGATTCCAGTCAACGTCCATGTGCTGCTCCCCGTTTTTTCGAATGACGAGAAGTTCTGCAATTGACTACCGATTTTGCTGACGTCTAGCGAAGCCTGGTTGGAGCCGCCGAGAACCAGCGTATTACCCGTTCCTGTCGCGGCCACGTTACCGGTGAACGCATAACCAGCCTGTAACTCCAGGCGGTTGTTATCGCCGATCAGCCTCACAGCGTCTGCTCGCTGGCTGTTGGTGGCATTCAAACCGCCAGTGATCGAGCCGCTTACGGTCAGTTGGTTACCATTGCCCTGCAGGCGAACACCGGCTCCTCCCTGTCCGGCAAGACCAAGGCGTGTGCCGTCCGAAGTCGTACCTGCGGCACCGCCGTTCCCGCCGCGGACCTGGCCCCACACCTCTACAATATTGCCGGAGCCGCGCAGGTTCAGTCCGCTACCACCGCCACCACCGCCACCACTGCCAGAGCTCTCACCTATATTTCTACTGTTGCCTCCAATGCCACCATTTCCTCCAGAAAGTCGTGCATTGGCGCCTATCTGTATATAGGCCCCGTCACCTGTCCCCAGCAGACCAGTTCCGCCGCCGCCACCACCACCCGCGGCGAGAGAGCCTTCTCCACCGTTTCCACCATTGCCGCCCATTAATTGAGCGGTTGGCGCAAGAATCACTGACCGTTGATTACCGCTTAGAAATACCGCCGCGCCCCCTGCGCCACCACCACCGGCGCCTTGCGAGTCCACGGTGTTCCCACCGACAGTGCCATTCTGGCCGGTGAAACTGTCCAACATGGGCGCACTGGTATTCAGTTGAATGCCGACGCGCCCTCCTGCACCTCCGCTGGCTACGAATCCCTGGCCGCCTTGTGCTCCGTTGCCTTCACTGCCCTCCATGCGGTTGTCCCAGGCACTGTAGTAACCACCTCCGCCGCTTTGCCCGTCGCCACGCCCGCCACTGCCCGCAGTACTGAATCCTGCTCCTCCGCTGCCCATGGCATATGACGCATCGCTCGGGAATGCGCCGTTTAACGTTGCAAACGTGCCCAGTAGAAATTTCTTGTACGGAAATGTTTTTTTGCCCGGCACAATGAGCATGCTCCCGAATATCGCCGCCCATTCGCTGGATGATGGCTTTTTGCTATATTATTGGGTTCATGCATCCGTTGCATAAAAAAATGGCCCGGAAGGTTGCCTAATTGGCTTTTTCAGGCAGTTATCCGACGACTGACCTTCGTTGTGTGGTCTTGGACATTGGTCGCGATATCCGAACCAAGGACAAGTGTAGGCTGAAGGTCGCCAACGCTGTTCTTGCGATCCGCGCTGCTGCCATACGGCGAGCCGCCTGTCTGGTGTCGGGATCAGAGCGGGTCAATGCGCCAGACGTTCTTTAATAGGTACGCGTTGCTAACGTGGGTCGTCTCGGTTGCAGCCACGGTGGCACGGTTTGGTTCGTCCGGCTCCGTATGCTGTCTGTTCGAGAAGCACAAAGATGGACATCGAGTGCCGCAGACCTCAGGAAGCCATCCTGCTGCAGGGAGCGGAACAATGGTGAGGGATATCATGCTAGTTGCCGTTATTCAGGCCTGCTCGAAAATTACATACACCTTGCGGCACGCCTCCAGCACTTCCCAGGTGCCGGCGAAGCCTGCCGGGATCACGAAGCGGTCACCGGCGCGCACGGTCTTGGCGTTGCCATCGTGGTCACGCAGTACCGAGACGCCCTGGAGGATTTCGCAGTATTCGTGCTCGGTGTAGCTGACCGTCCACTGGCCCACCTCGCCTTCCCAGATGCCCGTATTGAACTGCCCGCACGGGCTGGCGTAGTGGTTGCGCACCTGCTGCTGCGGGTCGCCCTTGAGGATCTTTTCCGCGGCGGGGCGGTAGCTTTCGGCGCTGCCGGCGCCTTGAGCAAAATCGACGATCTGCTGGATATTCATATTCGCTTCCATGGTCAACGAGAACGTACCTCGATCACCCCATGGCCGGTACAGGACTGGGGCGGCGCGGGGTAACGATTTGTTCGAGTCTATGTTTAAAAAAATGAACGCAGCAAGGGCGTTTAGCCACCAACTGTCAAGAATATTGAAAATGCTGCGAGCGCTGGTTTAGTGTGGTTCGCAGTTTTAGGTCGTAGGGCACCTTAAAAAACGTAGGCGAGGCAGCCAGCGCAAGGCAAAAACAGGTGAAAAAGCGGAGTTTACGTGTTGTAAATGAGCATTTTGATTGGACTCGCATCCGAGCCTGTTTTTAACGCCGCGATGGCAACGCCGGTAATTTTTAGAGGTGCCCTATAGCGGCCACCAGGCGCCCAGCGCCTTCACTGACAAAGAGGATGATCAGATGACCGGTTTGACCCGTACCGACTGGGAGCAACGCGCCAAGGCTCTGAAAATCGAGACCCGTGCCTTCGTGCAGGGTGAATACCAGGCTGCCCAGAGCGGTGAGACCTTCGATTGCATCAGCCCGGTCGACGGCCGGGTGCTTGGCCAGGTCGCCAGCTGCGACCTGGCGGACGCCGAGCTGGCGGTAAAATCGGCCCGTGCCGCCTTCGATTCCGGGGTGTGGTCGCGTATCGCCCCGGCCAAGCGCAAGGCCAAGATGATCCGCTTCGCCGAGCTGCTGATGGCCAACGCCGAGGAGCTGGCGCTGCTGGAAACCCTCGACATGGGCAAGCCGATCAGCGATTCCCTGGGCATCGACATTCCCGCCGCGGCCAATGCCATCCGCTGGAGCGCCGAGGCGATCGACAAGGTCTACGACGAAGTCGCGCCCACGCCCCATGATCAGCTGGGCCTGGTGACCCGCGAGCCGGTTGGTGTGGTGGCGGCCATCGTGCCGTGGAACTTCCCGCTGCTGATGTCCAGCTGGAAACTTGGCCCAGCGCTGGCCACCGGTAACTCGGTGATTCTCAAACCGTCCGAGAAATCGCCGCTGACTGCCATTCGGGTTGCCGCCCTGGCCGTCGAAGCCGGCATTCCGGCCGGCGTGTTCAACGTGCTGCCCGGCCACGGTCACACCGTTGGCAAGGCGCTGGCGCTGCACATGGACGTCGACACCCTGGTATTCACCGGCTCGACCAAGATCGCCAAGCAACTGATGATCTACGCCGGCGAGTCGAACATGAAGCGCGTATGGCTGGAGGCGGGCGGCAAGAGCCCCAACATCGTCTTCGCCGATGCGCCGGATCTCAAGGCCGCCGCCGAGTCCGCCGCCAGCGCCATCGCCTTCAACCAGGGCGAGGTGTGCACCGCCGGCTCGCGCCTGTTGGTGGAGAATTCCATCAAGGAGCGCTTCCTGCCGATGGTGGTCGAGGCGCTGAAAGGCTGGAAGGCCGGCAACCCGCTGGATCCGGACACCAATGTCGGCGCCTTGGTCGACACCCAGCAGATGGACACGGTGCTGCGTTACATCGAGGCCGGCCATAAGGATGGCGCCAAGCTGCTGATCGGCGGCAAGCGCACCCTGGAGGAGAGCGGCGGCACCTACGTGGAGCCTACGATCTTCGACGGCGTGACCAACGCAATGACCATCGCCCGTGAGGAAATCTTCGGGCCGGTGCTCTCGGTGATCGGGTTCGACAGCGCCGAGCAGGCCGTGCAGATCGCCAACGACACCGTGTATGGCCTGGCCGCGGCAGTTTGGACGGCGGACATCTCCAAGGCGCACCTGACCGCCCGCGCCCTGCGCGCCGGCAGCGTGTGGGTCAACCAGTACGACGGCGGCGACATGACCGCGCCATTCGGTGGCTTCAAGCAGTCGGGCAATGGCCGTGACAAGTCGCTGCATGCCTTCGACAAATACACCGAACTGAAGGCCACCTGGATCAAGCTCTGATCCAGCACGGATGAGGCCCGCCAGCCGGCGGGCCTGAGCAAGCCGGCGGCCGGGCTCTCAGAGCCCGGCCGCCGTGTTTCGAGGGAATCGGTAATGCGCTGGGGAACCTACTTCGCCGTCTGCCTGGCGGTGATCAGTATCGGTCTGGCCATGGGCGTGACCATGCCCCTGGTGTCGCTGCGCCTGGAAAGCTGGGGCTACGGCTCGTTCGCCATCGGCATCATGGCGGCCACGCCGGCCATCGGCGTGCTGCTGGGCGCCTCGCTGGCCGGTGGGCTGGCGGCGCGTTGCCCCACGCCGCGGCTGATGCAGGCGTGCCTGCTGGCCGGTGCGCTATCGGTTACCGGCCTGGCGCTGCTGCAGAGCTACCCGGTGTGGATTGTGCTGCGCCTGCTGCTGGGGGTGACCCTGACCGTGGTGTTCATTCTCGGCGAAAGCTGGATCAACCAGCTGGCCGTGGAGAAGTGGCGCGGTCGCCTGGTGGCGCTGTACGGCACAGGCTACGCGCTGAGCCAGCTGTGCGGGCCGCTGCTGCTCAGCGTGCTGGGCACCGATACCGACCTGGGTTTCTGGTTTGGCGTTACGCTGCTGGTCGGCGGCTCGCTGCTGCTGATCGGCCGTACCGGCGCGCCGGTGGTCGATGCGCATAGCGCTTCCGGGCGCGGCTTGCTGGTGTTCTGCCAGCGCATGCCGGCGATCGCCTGGGCGGTGATGCTGTTCGCCGCGTTCGAGGCGATGATGCTCACCCTGCTGCCGATCTACGGCCTGCGCCAGGGCTTTACCCAGGAGGTGGCGCTGTTCATGGCCAGCGTGGTGGTGGTCGGCGATGCTGTGCTGCAATTGCCCATCGGGCTGCTCGCCGACCGCATCTCGCGGGTCACCCTGTTCCGCCTGTGTGGGGTGGTGCTGCTGTTCTCCAGCCTGGGTATTCCCTTGCTGCTGCATACGCCGCTGATCTGGCCGGTGCTGGTGCTGTTCGGCGCCAGCGCCGGTGGCCTGTTCACCCTGTCGCTGATCCTCATCGGCGAGCGCTTTCGCGATGACCAGCTGGTGCGCGCCAATGCCCACGTGGCGCAGCTGTGGGGCATCGGTTGCCTGATCGGGCCGCTGGCCACCGGCGCGGTGAGCCAGTGGGTCAGTGGGCATGCCTTGCCGATGCTGATGGCAGTCGGTGCAGCGGTGTTCATCTGGCTGGCCTGGCGGCCCCATGCCTTCGATGAGCAGGTAGCTCTATAGCATTTTCTCCAGGCCGATCGCCCGGGCAAACCAGGCATTGAAGCGCCGCCAGCGATTGCCAGGCTCTTCAGTGAGGACGAATTCCTGGCCGTCGTCCTCGCCGACCCAGACCATCCGCGTCGCGCCGTTGCCGTCGGGCTGCAGGCGCACTTCATAGCTCACCGAGGGCTTCATGCCCTGCAGGGCCAGCTCACGCAGGTACGCGGCGAGCTTGGGGCTGTCGACCAGCACGCCGACCTCGGTGTTCCACAGCACCGAGCGGGGGTCGACGTTGAACGAGCCGACGAAGGACTTCTGTTTGTCGATGACGATGGCCTTGCTGTGCAGGCTGGAGTTGGAGCTGCCGCTGAAACTGTACGCCGGCGGCGAATCCGCGCCCGGCTGGCTACGCAGTTCGAACAGGCGCATGCCGTGCTCGAGCATTTCCTGACGATAGGGCGCGTAGCCACCGTGTACCGCGGGCACATCGGTGGCTTCCAGGGCGTTGGTGAGCAATCGTATATCCACGCCATTGTCGGCCAGGCCGATCAGGTATTGCAGGCCGGCTGGTGCAGGTACGAAGTACGCGGACACCATTACCAGGTCGCGCTTGGCGCCCTGCAGGTGTGGCGCCAGCTGGGTGGTGAGCAGCAAGTGTGGATCGGGTTCGCCGTTGGCCAGCACTTTGCTGGGTGCGTCCCACAAGGCGACGCCGGGTGCCCAGATCAACTCGTCGAGCCACAGCGCGAGCTTGGGGTCATGCTGGTAGGCGAGTAGGCGCTCGTAGAGTTCCGGCTGCTCGATGCGAGCGGTGTCCAGATATTCGCGCAGACCCTTGCGAGCTTTGTCGAGGTCCTTTTGCGAGGGCTCGCGCCAGACGAATTCCTCGATAGGCTTGCTCAGCCGGCTGTTCCAGTACTGATCGAAGCTCTCTGCCAGATCCTTGGCCACCGGGCCCACGGACAGCATGTCGATATCGGTGAAGTTCATGTTCGGCTCGGCATCGAAATACTCGTCGCCCAGGTTGCGGCCACCGACAATCGCCGCCGCGCTGTCGGCCAGCCACAGCTTGTTGTGCATGCGCCGGTGCTGCTGGGAGAGGTTCAGGCCGCGGCCGAGCACCCGGGTGACACCGGTCAGGCGGCCCAGGTGCAGCGGGTTGAACACGCGAATCTGGATATTCGGGTGGGCAGCCAGCAGGGCGATCCGGTAGTCCTCGCCATCGCTGGTGGTGTCGTCGAGCAGGATGCGGATACGCACGCCGCGGTCGGCGGCCTGCAGCAGTTCCTTGACCAGCGCGCGGGTGCTCAGGCCGTCATGCACGATGTAGTACTGCAGATCCAGGCTGTGCCGCGCCGCGCGAATCAGTTCGGCACGGGCCGCAAAGGCTTCGTTGCTGGCCGGCAACAGGCGAAAACCGGACTGGCCCTGGTGTTCGGCGGCGCGATCCTGCAGTGCGGCACCGAACGAGGAGTCAGCGGCGGGCAGCGCCTGGCTGGGGATGATGGGTATCTGGTTGGTGCAGCCGCCAAGCATCAGCAGGGCGATAACGAGCACGCGCAAGGGCACAGTTGCAGCCTCCAATCGGCTGTCCGGATGTGCTGATAGGACGCCGCTGCGCTTGGAAAGATTCAGTCTCTCGGCGGTGGCAACTCTGCCAGCATGACCGCCACGGTTTCACCCACCTGGCGCACCGCGCTTTCGATAGTCGGGCTGGGGCGCGAGGCATAGTTCATGCGCAGGCAGTTGCGGTATTTGCCGGCGGCGGAAAAGATGCTGCCCGGGGCGATCTGGATCTTGTGGGCGGCCAGTTCGCGGTTCAGGCGCTGGCTGTCGAAGCCCTCGGGCATCTCCACCCACAGCATGAAGCTGCCTTGTGGGCGGCTGACCCGTACCGACTGCGGGAAATAACGCCTCACCCAGTCGCTCATCTGTTCCAGGTTGCGGGCATATTGGCCGCGCATGCGGCGCAGGTGCGGCTCGTAGTAGCCGCCCTCGATGTATTCGGCCAGGGCCAGTTGCGGCAACTGCGCGGTGGCCCCGGTGCCCATGTACTTCATGTGCAGCACCTGGTTGAGGTAGCGGCCCGGGGCGATCCAGCCAACGCGAAAACCGGGCGCCAGGGTCTTGGAAAACGAGCTGCAGAGCAGCACCCGGCCGTCATCATCATAGGACTTGATGGTGCGCGGGCGCGGGTAGTGAAAGGCCAGCTCGCCGTACACGTCGTCCTCGATGATCGCCACGTCGTGACGCTGGGCCAGGGCCAGCAGAGCGCGCTTGTTGGCCTCCGGCATGATGTAACCCAGCGGGTTGTTGCAGTTGGGCGTGAGTTGAATGGCCTTGATCGGCCATTGCTCCAGAGCCAGCTCCAGTGCCTCGAGGCTGATCCCGGTCAGCGGGTCGGTGGGCAGCTCCAGGGCCTTCATGCCAAAGCCCTTGAGGGCCTGCATCACGCCATGAAAACTCGGCGAGTCGACGGCGACGATATCGCCAGGCTGGCAGATCGCGCGAATCGCGGCGGACAACGCTTCATGGCAGCCGGTGGTGATGACGATCTCGTCAGCGGACAGCTGGCAGCCGGAGTCCAGGGTCAGGCGGGCCACCTGTTCGCGCAGGCGCTGGTCGCCGTAGATGCTGCCGTAGGTGAGGGTGTGCAGATCCTGCTTGCGGCTCAAGCGTGACAGCGCGCGCAACAGCGGCTTGAGCGTCGGGCTGTCGATATCCGGGCGGCCACGGCCCAGTTGCACGAAGTCGGCCCGCGGTTGCGGGGCAATCTGCTCCAGCACCTGATCCCACTGCGATACCTCCACCGGCCGCTGCGGCGCGCGGCTGACCTTAGGCAGCGCCGGCTTGTCGCGACCTGGCGGCACGAAATAGCCGGATTTGGCTTTTGGCAGGGCCAGGCCGCGATCTTCCAGGTGCCGATAGGCCTGCTGCACGGTGCTCAGGCTGACCCCATGTTCCTGGCTCAGGGCGCGCACCGAAGGCAGCCGGTCACCCGGCCGGTACAGGCCCTGCTCGATGCGTTCACCAAGCAGGTCGGCCAGGTTGGTATAGAGGGTCATGTTCGCGCACCTGTCTGCAAATGCCTTGACTGAACCATACAGATGGCCCCGATTGTGACCATTCAGTTCGGCGTAGGGGTGATCTGTATGGATTTAATTCCGATTCTTTGCATCTGTCATGCTTTTTCCGCAGTCGCCATCATGATCTCCCATACCCAAAGACGCAGGAGAGCGACATGAACGGGTTGAGCGACGTGCGATTGACCTTGAAAGGCCGCGAGCTGGAGAACGGTGCAGGGCTGCGCCTGTCGGGCGTGCCGGCACCCCGGGGGATGCGTCAGCGCTGGCAGTGCTTCATCCGCCGTCTGACCACCCGGCGCGATTTGCTCAGGCTCAGCGATGCCCAGCTGCAGGACATCGGCCTGAGCCGCGAGCAGGCACGGCGTGAAGCCACGCTACCGTTCTGGAAACTCTAGAAGGGTTTCCTGTAGCCCGGCATGAACGCAGCGGTACTCAGAAGCAACTGTCTGGATGGCACAGCGTTCAACCGCAGGCTACCGGCGTGTCAGGTCAGTTCCTTGAGGCGGTGCCAGAGCATGCCCAGCGCCAGTAGCGGCGAGCGCAGGTGGCGACCGCCGGGGAAGGTCATATGCGGCACCCTGGCGAACAGCTCGAAGCCGCCGCCGGCCTGCCCGGCGATCGCCTCGGCGAGCAGCTTGCCGGCCAGGTGCGTGGCGTTCACGCCGTGACCGGCATAGGCCTGGGCATAGAACACGTTGGGTTGATCCTTGAGCCGGCCGATCTGCGGCAGGCGGTTGGCACCGATGCCGATCATCCCGCCCCACTGGTAGTCGATGCGCACGTGCTGCAGCTGCGGGAACACGGCGAGCATCTTCGGGCGCATGTACGCGGCGATATCCGCCGGGTCGGTGCCGGAGTAACGACAGGCGCCGCCGAACAGCAGGCGGCGGTCGGCGGACAGGCGATAGTAGTCGACCGCCACCCGCTGATCGCAGAGCGCCATGTTCTGCGGAATCAGCGCGCTGGCCTGCTCCTCGCTCAACGGCTCGGTAGCGATGATGTAGCTGCCGGCCGGCAGCACCTTGCCGCCCAGGGTCGGATTGAGGTCGCGGATGTAGGCATTACAGGCCAGCACCAGCTGCCCGGCGCGCACCACGCCCTGGGCGGTGTGCACGCGGATTTCGCTGCCGTAGTCAATTCGTGTGGCGGGCGAATGCTCGAACAGGCGTACCCCCAGGCTCTGTGCAGCAGCAGCCTCGCCCAGCGCCAGATTGAGCGGGTGCAAATGCCCCGAACCCATGTCGATCATGCCGCCAACATAGCGTTGTGAGCCGACCACCTCGTGCATCTGTTCCGGTTGCAGCAGGCGCAGCTCGTGGCGATAACCGAGGCCCTGCAGCTCGGCGGCATCCTCGGCGAAGCCGGCCAGGTCGCGGGGCTTGTTGGCCAGGTCGCAGTAACCCCAGGTCAGGTCGCAGGCGATCTCGAATTGCGCGACCCGCCGGCGGACGATTTCCACTGCCTCCAGGCCCATCAGTTTCAGCTCGCGCACCCCCTCCTTGCCGATCACCGCTTCGAACTGCTCGACGCCATGGCCGACGCCGCGAATCAGCTGCCCGCCGTTACGCCCGCTGGCGCCCCAGCCGATGCGATGGGCTTCGATCAGCACCACCGACAGGCCTTTCTGGGCCAGTTCGATGGCGGTGTTGAGGCCCGAGAAGCCGCCGCCGACGATGCACACATCGGCGTGCTGCTCACCTTGCAAGGCCGGGAAGTCGAGCGGCTGGTTGACGCTGGCGGCGTAGTAGGAGGGCGCATGCTCGGCGCTATGAACCGGCGGGTGGGCACGGGCGGTCATGTGCGAAATCCTGAGTTCGGTATGGGTAAAAATCGACGAAGCATAAGCCCAGAGTTTGCTGCGAGCCAACCAGCGCCCGTGCGGGCGACCGAGCCTTTGCGGCGTTCGGGCCGGCCTGTACCATGCTCGTCTGCCGTTGCCGAGCCCTGACCATGAGTTGTACCAGCCGCAAGATCGACCTGCTGCGCCGCCAGATTCCGCGCTTCGATTGCGTGCCCGGCTGCCACGATTGCTGCGGCCCGGTGACCGCGTCTTCGGAGGAAATGTCGCGCCTGCCGCGCAAGACCCGCGCCGAGCAGGACGCCGCCCTGGCCGATTACAACTGCGTGCACCTGGGCCCGAACGGTTGCCAGGTGTACGACCAGCGCCCGTTGATCTGCCGGCTGTTCGGCACCACGCCTAGGCTACCGTGCCCCCATGGTCGCGGCCCCGAGCAGCCCATCGAAGCCCATGTGGAGCGCCAGGTGCACCAGTTGATCGCCAGCACCCGCCAGGTGCTCGTCTAGGGTCTGTTGCCGTTTCAGCGCGAGCCGCGTTGTCGCGAGAAATCTCGCCAGGCCGGGCGGCGATCCGCTAGGCGGAGGACGCAGGTAATGGACTAGCCGTCCGCGTTTCCCTTGCCAAGTCCTCCAACGACGCATGGCGAGATTTCCCGCACAGCCCGTAGGGCCGGGCCCCTTTTGGCGCGATGCGGCGTTTCTCGCCGGCTCATTTAGCTCGCTAAACTTCGCGGCTCGTGCCTTGCCTCGCGACAAAAGGGGCTCCGGCGCGGCCGTGCGTGAAACGGCAACAGACCCTAGAGAATTACTCCGGTACCGGCAGTGCCAGGCTCTCCTTCACTTCTTCCATCACGATATAGCTCTTTGACTCGCGCACGTGGGGCAGCTTGAGCAGGATGTCGCCGAGCAGCTTGCGGTAGCTGGCCATCTCGTTGATGCGCGCCTTCACCAGGTAGTCGAAGTCGCCGGACACCAGGTGGCACTCCAGCACATGGGGCAGCTTGAGCACCGCACGGCGGAAGTCCTCGAAGGTGTCGCCGGACTTGTAGTCCAGGCTGATCTCCACGAATACCAGCAGGCTGGCCTTGAGATTCTGTGGGTTGAGGCGGGCGTGGTAGCCCATGATGATGCCTTCGCGCTCCAGGCGGCGAACCCGCTCGGTGCACGGGGTGGTCGACAGGCCGACCCGCTCACCCAGTTCGGTAAAGGAGATGCGCCCGTCCTCCTGGAGGATGCGCAAGATATTGCGATCGATCTTGTCCAGCTCGCGGCGGCTCTGGTGTTGCGTACGCATGCTCGGCACCCTCCGTTAAAGGCTCGTAAGGCCAGAATTCTCTTCAAATATAGGCGTGTATACAGTGAAAAGCACTGCCTTCCACTTTCTATACTGTACGCATCGACTTCTCAAATCGTAAAACGCCAGTGCATCGTCGCGGCGAGGAGAACAACATGCGGGTTCTGGTGCTCGGTAGCGGTGTGATCGGTACGGCCAGTGCGTATTACCTGGCCCGCCAGGGTTTCGAAGTGGTGGCGGTGGATCGTCAGAACGGTCCCGCCATGGAGACCAGCTTCGCCAACGCCGGTCAGGTGTCGCCAGGCTATGCCTCGCCCTGGGCGGCGCCGGGTATCCCGCTGAAGGCCATCAAGTGGTTGCTGCAAAAGCACGCACCGCTGGCCATCAAGATGACCGGGGATATCGACCAGTACCTGTGGATGGCGCAGATGCTGCGCAACTGCACCGCTGCGCGCTATGCGGTGAACAAGGAGCGCATGGTGCGCCTGTCCGAGTACAGCCGTGACTGCCTGGACGAGTTGCGCGCGGAAACCGGCATCGGTTACGAAGAGCGCCAGCTCGGCACTACCCAGCTGTTCCGCACCCAGGCGCAACTGGACAACGCCGCCAAGGATATCTCGGTGCTGGAGCAGTCCGGCGTGCCCTATGAGCTGCTCGACCGTGCCGGTATCGCCAAGGTCGAACCAGCCCTGGCGGGTGTCACCGACAAGCTCGCCGGCGCCCTGCGCCTGCCCAATGACCAGACCGGCGACTGCCAGCTGTTCACCCGCAAGTTGGCCGAAATGGCCACCGCGCTGGGCGTCCAGTTCCGCTTCGGGCAGAACATCCAGCGCCTGGATGTCGCCGGTGACCGCATCAACGGCGTGTGGATCGACGGCAAGCTGGAAACCGCCGACCGCTACGTACTCGCCCTGGGCAGCTACAGCCCGCAACTGCTCAAGCCGCTGGGCATTCGTGCGCCGGTCTATCCGCTCAAGGGTTATTCGCTGACCGTGCCGATCACCAACCCGGACATGGCGCCGACCTCGACCATTCTCGACGAAACCTACAAGGTCGCCATCACCCGCTTCGACCAGCGTATCCGCGTGGGCGGCATGGCCGAGATCGCCGGCTTCGACCTGAGCCTCAATCCGCGTCGTCGCGAAACCCTGGAGATGATCGTCGGTGATCTGTATCCCCAGGGAGGTGACCTGAGCCAGGCGGATTTCTGGACCGGTTTGCGCCCGGCGACCCCCGATGGCACACCCATCGTCGGCGCCACCCCCTATCGAAACCTGTTTCTGAACACCGGACACGGTACCCTAGGCTGGACCATGGCCTGCGGCTCCGGTCGCCTGCTGGCAGACCTGATCGCCAAGAAGCGCCCGCAGATCAGCAGCGAAGGCCTGGATATTTCCCGCTACGGTAACCCCAAGGAGTTGAACAACCATGTCCATACAGCGCCTGCGAACTGAGCCGCGCCTGAGCGAAATCGTCATTCACAACGGCACCGTCTACCTGGCCGGCCAGCTGGATGAGAACCACAGTGACGGCATCGAAGCGCAGACCAAGGCGACCCTGGACAGCATCGATGCCTTCCTGGCCGAAGCCGGTACCGACAAGACACGCATTCTGTCGATCACCATCTTCCTCAAGGACATCGATGACCGCGAAGGCCTGAACAAGGTCTGGGACGCCTGGGTTCCCGCTGGCCATTCGCCCGCCCGCGCCTGCGTCGAGGCCAAGCTGTATTCGCCGGATGTGCTGGTGGAAATGACAGTGATCGCTGCGTTGCCCTGAGGCTCGCAGCACGCCTGGCCTGAGAACTGGCCGACTTGTGGAAGCCGGAGGGGCGCTTCGTCCATGCCCGCTCCCACAAAAGCACTCCACTGACCGTTCATCTTGCTCTGTGATTTCCCGCCCTTCGAGATAACCATGCGTCCCGCCCGTGCCCTGATCGACCTGCAAGCCCTGCGTCACAACTACCAACTGGCCCGTGAACTGGCTGGCGCCCGGGCGCTGGCGGTGGTCAAGGCCGATGCCTATGGGCATGGCGCAGTGCGTTGTGCCCAGGCGCTGGAGGAGACTGCCGACGGTTTCGCGGTGGCCTGTATCGAAGAGGCGCTGCAGCTGCGTGCGGCCGGCATCAGCGCACCGATCCTGCTGCTCGAGGGTTTCTTCGAGGCCAGCGAGCTGGCGCTGATCGATGAGCATGACCTGTGGTGCGTGGTGCACGCCGGGTGGCAGTTGGAAGCCATCGAGCAGGCGGACCTGAAGCGCCCGCTGAACGTCTGGCTCAAGCTGGACAGCGGCATGCACCGCGTCGGTTTCCACCCGGCCGACTATCAGGCGGCCTACCGGCGCCTGCTGGCCAGCGGCAAGGTGGCGAAGATCGTGCTGATGAGCCACTTCTCCCGGGCCGACGAACTCGACAGCAGCCGCAGCGACGAACAACTGGCGGTGTTCCAGCAGGCCCGCGAAGGCCTGGCCGCCGAGGTCAGCCTGCGCAATTCACCGGCCCTGCTGGGCTGGTCGAACATACCCAGCGACTGGTCACGGCCCGGCATCATGCTCTACGGCGCCACGCCGTTCGAGCAGGCCCAGGAAGTCGCTGCGCGGCTGCAGCCGGTAATGACCCTGGAGTCCAGGGTCATCAGCGTGCGTGATCTGCCGGCCGGCGAGCCGGTCGGCTACGGCGCGCGCTTCGTCAGCGAGCGCCCCACACGGGTCGGCGTGGTCGCCATGGGCTATGCCGACGGCTACCCGCGCCATGCGCCGACCGGCACGCCGGTGCTGGTCGACGGCCAGCCGTCGCGCATCATTGGCCGTGTGTCCATGGACATGCTCACCGTCGACCTCAGCGATCTGCCGGGCACCGGCCTGGGCAGCCGCGTCGAGTTCTGGGGCCGCGGCGTGCTGGCCAGCGATGTTGCCGTGGCCGCCGGCACCATTCCCTACCAGCTGTTCTGCAACGTTCGGCGCGTACCGCTGATCTACAGCGAAGCCTAGGCACAGTGCGACCCGAAGTGTTCGGGCTGTTGTAAATACTGAACACTGTCGCCATGATAAGAGCACTTTTCATGGCTTCACTGGGGGTATCCAACATTGGACGTCGGTCTTCGCCTGCAATCGATCCGCAAGCAAAAGGGGCTTTCCCAGCGCGAACTCGCCAAGCGGGCGGGGGTTACCAACAGCACCATCTCGATGATCGAGAAGAACAGCGTGAGCCCCTCGATCAGTTCACTGAAGAAGGTGTTGGCCGGCATCCCCATGTCACTGGTGGAGTTCTTTTCCCTGGAGGCCGAGCAGGACAATCAGGTGCAGGTGGTCTACCGCGCCAGTGAGCTGACCGATATCCACAGCGGCGCGATCACCATGAAGCTGATCGGCAAGGCGCACCCCAGCCGGGCCATTTGCTTTCTCGACGAAACCTATCCGCCGCATAGCGATACCGGCCTGGAGATGTACGCCCACGAGGGCGAGGAAACCGGCATGCTGGTCGAGGGCCGTCTGGAGCTGACCGTGGGGGACGAGGTGTTCATCCTCGAGAGCGGTGACAGCTACTACTTCGAGAGCAGCAAGCCGCACCGCTTCCGCAATCCCTTCGATCAGCCGGCGCGGTTGATCAGTGCCACCACGCCCGCCAACTTCTGAACCGGCCCGGCAATCTGCGCCACCGTTGATCTGCGTCATGGGTTGGCCGATCCCGCCGTAGGGGCCAGCCGGTATACTTTGCCGGCTTGCGAGACCCTGGCCGCGAGCGTGATTAGCCACCCATGAGGGCATCTGAGTGAACCCAATGAGAAGCATGCTGCTAGCGCCGGCCATCGCCCTGGCGCTATGGGCCGTGACGGCCCAGGCGAACACCGACGAGGCGATTGCCGAGCGGATCAAGCCCGTCGGGCAGGTGTGCATCGCCGGGCAGACGTGCGAAGGCATCGAGGCCGTTGCGGTCGCAGCTGGCGGTGCCACTCGCAGCGCCGACGACATCATTGCCAAGCACTGTACCGCGTGTCACTCCAGCGGCCTAATGGGCGCGCCGAAGATCGGCGATACCGCAGCCTGGAAGGACCGCGCCGACCACCAGGGCGGCCTGGACGGCATTCTCGCCGCGGCCATCAATGGCATCAACGCCATGCCGCCCAAGGGCACCTGCGGCGATTGCTCGGACGACGAATTGCGCGCCGCCATCCAGAAGATGTCCGGTCTGTAGAATCGCGTTCTCAACATCTGACAGAGCCGCCGAAAGGCGGCTTTGTTGTTTCAGGGTGATGACAACATGCAGCAAAAGGCGCTGCGGGGGAGTCCAACGCGGACGATCCCGACCGTTGGCCTGGAGAACCGCATGCCCCAATCCCGTACCCTCGAGCAAGCTGTCGACCACGTGCTGGACGCCATCGAGGGGCCGATTCATCTCGGTCTGCCCCTTGGTCTGGGCAAGCCCAATCGCTGGGTCAACGCGCTGTACGCGCGGCTGCGTCAGATGCCCGAACGGCAGCTGACCATCTACACCGCCTTGTGCCTGGGGCGGCCGCGAGCCGGGCAGGAATTGCAGCAGCGCTTTCTCGAACCCTTCGTCGAGCGCGTCTATGGCGACTACCCGGAGCTGGATTTCCTCGCCGACCTGCAGGCCGACCAGTTGCCGGCCAACGTGCGCATCGAGCAGTTCTTTCTGCAGCCCGGTAGCCTGCTCGACAGTGCACCGACCCAGCAGGATTACACCAGCAGCAACTACAGCCATGCCGCTCGCGACCTGAACGCCAAGGGCGTCAACGTGGTGGCCCAGCTGGTCGCGGTCGACCCGGCGCGGCCCCAGCACTTCAGCCTCAGCTGCAACCCGGACATCACCCTCGACCTGCTGCCGATGCTGGAGGAGCGGCGCGCGCGCGGCGAAACCATCCTCTGTGTGGCCCAGGTGCATGAGCAGTTGCCCTATATGGCGGGCGATGCCGAGCTGGCCCGGGAGGTCTTCGATATCCAGTTGCAGGAAAGCGAAGCCAGCACGCTGTTTTCCACCCCGAACATGCCGGTCACCGTGCAGGACCATTGCATCGGCCTGTATGCCAGCACCCTGGTGCGTGACGGCGGCAGCCTGCAGATCGGTATCGGCGCCATGGGCGATGCGGTCAGCGCCGCGCTGTTGCAGCGCCATGGGGATAATCCGGCGTACCGCGCCGTGCTCGATGACCTGCAGAGCGGCGGGCAACACCCCCTGAGTGCCCTGCTGGGCGGGCTGGAGCCATTTCAAACAGGGCTGTACGGCTGCAGCGAGATGTTCGTCAACGGCTTGCTGGCCCTGGCCGACGCCGGAGTGATTCGCCGCGTCGTGTATCCCGATGTGCGCGTGCAACGCCTGGCCAGTGCGGGCGCACTTGATGCCAGCGGCCAGCCGCGCAGCGTGCAGGCGCTGCTCGAAGCCGGGCTGCCGACGCGCCTGGACGAGGGCACGCTGGCCTGGCTGCAGGAGGGCGGGCTGCTGGACGCCAACCTCAAGCTGCAGGGCGAGAACCTGCTGCTACCGACCGATCAGCAGTGCTCCACCGATCTGTCCGACCCGCTCAGCCAGGCGGCACTGCGCGATTATCTGACGCCTGCCGGGCACGGCGTGGTGGTGCATGGCGGCTTCTTTCTCGGCCCGCAATCCTTCTATGAGCGGCTCAACGCCATGACCGCCAAGCAGCGCAGTCGCTTTGGCATGACCGGCATCGGTTTCATCAACGAGCTGTACGGCCAGGAATCGCTCAAGCGTCTGCAGCGCGTGGATGCGCGCTTTATCAACAGCGCGTTCACCGTCACCCTGCTCGGCGCGGCGGTGGCCGACCAGCTCGAGGACGGCCGGGTGCTCAGCGGTGTAGGCGGGCAGTACAACTTCGTCGCCCAGGGCCATGCGCTGCCTGGCGCCCGCTCGATCCTGCTGCTGCGCAGCTGGCGCGAATCGGCCGGCGAAGTCAGCTCCAATATCGTCTGGGAATACGGCCATGTGACCATCCCGCGCCATCTGCGCGACGTGGTGATCACCGAATACGGCATCGCCGACCTGCGGGGCAAAACCGATGCCCAGGTGATCGAGGCGCTGCTGGCGGTGGCCGATTCACGCTTCCAGAAAGAGCTGATGCAGCAGGCCATCGAGGCCGGCAAACTGCCCAGGGATTTCCGCCTCGACGCCCGTTACACCGACAACACCCCCGAGCGCCTTGAGCAGCTTGCCAGACGCCATCGGGCGATGTTCGCCGAGTATCCGCTGGGCAGCGACTTCAGTGCCGAGGAGCAGGCGCTGTTGCGCGCCCTGACCTGGCTGAAGGGCAAGTTTCGCTTGAGCGAGGTGCTGGAACTGGGCAAGGCGGCGCTCGATGCGCCACCTGCCGAAGCGTTTCCTGCCGCCCTGCAGCGCATGGGCCTGGAGCAGCCCGACGGATTGCGCGAAGAGCTGTACCAGCGTCTGCTGTTGGCAGGGCTGCAAGCTACTCGAGAAAGGTGACCTTGCCGCCTTCCAGGGACTTGATGCGCGCCAGGGACTCGATGCGATAACCCTGGGCGTCCAGCGCGGCGCGGCCACTCTGGAACGACTTCTCGATCACCACGCCGATGCCGGCGATGCTGGCGCCGGCCTGGCCGACCAGGTCGATAAGCGCCTTGGCGGCATGACCGTTGGCGAGGAAGTCGTCGACCAGCAACACGTGGTCATTGGCGTTCAGGTGCTTGGAGGAAATCGCCAGGGTGCTCTCGGTCTGCTTGGTGAACGAGAACACCTTGGAGATATACAGGTTGTCGGTGAGGGTCAGCGACTGGTATTTGCGTGCGAAGATCACCGGCACGCCCAGTTCCAGGCCGGCCATCACCGCCGGGGCGATGCCGGAGGCCTCGATGGTGACGATCTTGGTGATGCCCTGACCCTTGAAACGCTCGGCGAACTCGTGGCCGATCTCCTGCATCAACTGTGGGTCGATCTGGTGATTGAGAAAGGCATCGACCTTGAGCACCTGCTCGGAGAGGACGGTACCTTCACTGCATATCTTCTGTTTCAACGACTCCACGATCGATCCTCTGGGCTCTAGAGCAAAGCGGCGGATTTTCGCTCAAAATGCTGATCATTTGTAGCGAAAACACAATGCGCGCCATCCGCTCGTCCATTGCCTGGCCCCGCCGGGCGCTCAGGCGCTGCGCGTCAGGCGGCGCAGAATGTCCCGGGGAATGCCGCGCGTATCCAGCGGCAGCTTGTCCGGCGCGGGCTCCAGGCCCAGTTCGAACAGCCAGTTGAGGGCGTATTCGCGCAGTTGCTTGTGCTCGTAGTCATGCCACTGCTGACGCAGGGCAGGGAAGTAATCGATCTCGTAATCGAAGGCGCGCAGCGGCTTGCGGCCCGTCAGCGCGGCGCTGAGCAGCGGGTGAGCGTTGAGATCGTTGAGGGTGAACAGGAAGGATTCACGCATTGCCACCCGCTGAGCGACATCGAGATTCGGCACATGGGCGTAGCGCTCAGGGTGCAGTTGCACCTGCTGGCGCTCGTCGCTGCCGTCATCGTCCGGCGACAGGGTCAGCACCGTGCCGGCCTCCATGTCGAGCCAGTGCTCGAGGGTTTCGCGACCGTTGATCAGTTGGGTGAGGGTGTCGAGGTCGAGAGTGAGCGTGCGCATGGTGCCGGGCCTCTTTGCAAAGGGAGCTGACGATGACGAGGCCGGCTGCTGGAGCCGGCCTCTCACTCTGACTACGAAATGTTGCACTGGTGCCCGTCGGAATGGTGGGCTCGGTGAAAAGGTTGGCTGGGTTGAGCTATGCGATACCCAGGTCGATTTCCCGGGTGTCGCTACATTCGACCCTGGCGACCGGTTCATGCTTTCAGCGCTTGAGCATTGCCCGCATGCTGGCCAGGGCGTCGTTGCCACGGGCGGCCTTTACCTCCACGGGAGCCTCTTCCTGGCCTTCCCAGACCAGGTCCTCCGGCGGCAGCTCGTCGAGGAAGCGGCTTGGCGTGCATTCGATGATCTCGCCGTACTGCTTGCGCTTGGCCGCGAAGGTCAGGGCCAGGTTGCGCTTGGCGCGGGTAATGCCCACGTAGGCCAGGCGCCGCTCCTCCTCGATGGTGTCGGACTCGATACTGGAGCGGTGGGGGAGGATCTCCTCCTCGAAACCGATGATGTACACCGACGGAAACTCCAGGCCCTTGGAGGCGTGCATGGTCATCATCTGCACACCGTCGGCGCCTTCTTCCTCTTCTTGCTGGCGTTCGAGCATGTCGCGCAGCACCAGCTTGCCGATGGCGTCCTCGATGGTCATGTCGCCCTCTTCATCCTTGTCGAGGGTGTTCTTCAGGGCGTCGACCAGGAACCAAACGTTGCCCATGCGCGCCTCGGCGACCTTGTCGCTGGAGGCGTTCTGGCGCAGCCAGTTCTCGTAGTCGATATCCATTACCATGCTGCGGATCGCGGCGATCGGCTCGTTGATCACGCACTGCTCGCGCACCCCGTCCATCCAGCGCTTGAAGCGCGCCAGGCGCTCGGTGTAGCGGCTGTCCAGGTGCTCGCCGAGGCCGATCTCGTCACTGGCAGCGTACATGCTGATCTTGCGCTCGTTGGCGTAGTTGCCAAGCTTTTCCAGGGTGGTGGAGCCGATCTCGCGGCGCGGCACGTTGATCACCCGCAGGAAGGCGTTGTCGTCGTCCGGGTTGACCAGCAGGCGGAAGTAACTCATCAGGTCCTTCACCTCCTGGCGGGCGAAGAAGCTGGTGCCACCGGACAGGCGATAGGGAATCTGGTGGTGCTGCAGCTTGAGCTCCATCAGCTTGGCCTGGTAGTTGCCGCGATAGAGGATGGCGAAGTCGCTGTATGGGCGCTGGGTGCGCAGGTGCTCGGTGAGGATTTCCAATGCCACGCGCTCGCACTCGGCGTCTTCGTTGCGGGTGCGGATCACACGGATCTCGTCGCCCATGCCCATCTCGCTCCACAGCTGCTTCTCGAAGGCGTGGGGGTTGTTGGCGATCAGAGTGTTGGCGCACTTGAGGATGCGGCTGGTGGAGCGGTAGTTCTGCTCGAGCATCACCACCTTCAGCGACGGGTAATCCTCCTTGAGCAGGTTGAGGTTCTCCGGCCGCGCACCGCGCCAGGCGTAGATCGACTGGTCGTCGTCGCCGACCACGGTGATCTGGTTGCGCATGCCTACCAGCAGTTTCACCAGCAGGTACTGGCTGGAGTTGGTGTCCTGGTATTCGTCGACCAGCAGGTAGCGGATGCGGTTCTGCCACTTTTCCAGAATGTCCTGATGCTCCTGGAACAGCTTCACCGGCAGCAGGATCAGGTCGTTGAAGTCCACCGCGTTGTACGCCTTGAGCGTGCGCTGGTAGTGCAGGTAGACGATGGCGGCGGTCTGCTCCTTGGGGTTACGGGCGCCTGCCAGGGCCTCGTCGGGCAGGATCAGGTCGTTCTTCCAGCTGTCGATGTAGTTCTTGACCTCGTCTGCGCCATCGTCGCCGGCATACTCCTTTTGCATGATGTCGGTGAGCAGCGCCTTGATGTCGCCGTCATCGAAGATCGAGAAGCCGGGTTTGTAGCCCAGGGGCGCGTATTCCTTGCGGATGATGTTCATGCCCAGGTTATGGAAGGTCGACACCGTCAGGCCGCGGGCCTCGGGGCCCTTGAGCAGCGTGCCGACGCGCTCCTTCATCTCGCGGGCGGCCTTGTTGGTGAAGGTCATGGCAACGATGTGCTGGGCGCGGATGCCGCAGTTCTGCACCAAGTGGGCGATCTTGCGGGTGATCACGCTGGTCTTGCCGGAGCCTGCGCCGGCGAGCACCAAAAGAGGGCCGCCGACGTAGTTCACGGCTTCCTGTTGCCGGGGGTTGAGTCGGGACATCGTGTCTATCGCAGAGGAAAATGGCCGCGCATTTTAGCTCAAAGTCGTCGCCCATTTGGTGGCTTTGCTGCGGCAGCCGACAACCGCGTGGCGGGCCAGCGCCTGCACACCCATTACGCGCTCGGGGCTTGTCGGTTACCGGGGTTTTGTCGCAGGATGTCCGGCGATTTACACGGAAGTGGTTGATTTGACGCCGGATATGGCGCTCCTAAAAGCGCGGCAAGCGCTTGTCTTTTTCGTGCATCGGGGGATCTTTCTTGAGCGCAGTCGTCGAGCCGTTGCGCCTGGTACTGCTGGCGGAGACGCCGCAGTGGGGCGAGTTGCTGCGCGAGGGGCTGGAAGCGCTGGGCGGGCCGATACCGCTGAGCTGCGCCAGTTGGGGGGATGCCCAACGATTGCTCGACGATGCCGAGGACGCCGTACTGCTCACCACGCCAGCGCATCTGGCCGACTCCAGGCGCTGCACCTCGCCGATCATCCTGTTGTTGGAAAGCGAGCCGAGCGATGCGCCGGCGCAGGTCTGCGACTGGCTGGTGCGTGACCAACTGAGCCCGCATGTGCTGCGCCGCAGCCTGCGTTACGTGCGCGAGCAGGGGCAGCTGCGCCTGACCCTGCAGCGCCTGGCCGAGCAGGATGCGCTGACCGGCGTGGCCAATCGCCAGGGCTTCCATACCTTGCTGGCGGCGCGGCTCGATGAGCAGGGCCGGCGTGGCCTGGCGCTGATCCAGCTGGATCTGGACAACTTCCGCCAGGCCAACGATGCCCTCGGCCACCGCGCCGGCGACCAGTTGATCCAGCAAGTGGTGGCCCGTCTCAAGCAATACCTGAGCCGCGGCGAGCAGATGGCGCGGCTGGGCGGCGACGAATTTGCCCTGCTGGTCGACTGCCATGAGGATGTCGAGCAACTGCTTACCCGGGTGCAGCACCTGCTCGAGGCCTTGGGCGAGCCCTACTGGCTCGAGGGCGAGAGCCTGCTGCTCGGTTGCAGCCTCGGCGTGGCCCTGGCCAAGCCGACGAGCACCGCCGATACCCTGATGTGGCACGCCCATATCGCCATGCAGCAGGCGAAAAGCCGCCATGGCTGTACCTATCACCTGTACGACGAACGCCTGGATCACGGCATGCGCAGCCAGGTCGACCTGCAGCGCGAGCTGCGCCGGGCACTGCGCCGGGACGAGTTGCAGCTGCACTATCAGCCACGGCTGTGCCTGCACAGTGGCGCCATCGTCGGCCTGGAGGCGCTGGTGCGCTGGCAGCACGAGACGCACGGGCTGCTGCTGCCCGGCGAGTTCGTGCCGCTGGCCGAGGAGTGTGGGCTGATCGTGCCGCTTGGCTACTGGGTCATCGACCGCGCCATGCGTGACATGCAGTGGCTGCTCGAGCGCGGCCACCCGCCGCTGCACATGGCGGTCAACCTGTCGTTCCGCCAGTTCCAGGACAGCCAGCTGCTGCCGACCCTGGAGCGGCTGATCGGCAGCTGTGGCGTCGACAGCCACTGGCTGGAGTTCGAACTGACCGAAACCGCGGTGATGCGCCGCAGTGACTACGTGCTGCAGACCATGCGCCGCCTGGGCCACCTGGGCGTGCGCTTCTCCCTGGACGACTTCGGCACCGGCTTCTCGTCGTTCGAACACCTGAGCAACCTGCCCATCGCCCTGCTGAAGATCGATCGCAGCTTCGTCAGCGGCATGGAACTGCGTCCGCAGAGCCAGCAACTGGTGCAGGCGATGATCAGCCTGGCCCACAACCTCGACCTGCAGGTGGTCGCCGAAGGTGTGGAGAACCTAGAACAGCTGCACCTGCTGCGCGAATTCGGCTGCGACCAGGTGCAGGGTTACCTGATCAGCCGCGCAGTGTCGCGCGCCGAGCTCGAGGCTGTGCTGGCCCGGGCGCAGTCATCTCCGCCCGGTTCACGGCAGCGGGACGCCTGAGGCGACGCCAGGCTACGACAGGCAGGCCTCTGTCTCGCCAGCCTTTGGCCGTTGCAGGCGCGCGGTCTTCCATTGAAAGCCCAGCACCAGGCCGGTTGCCGTCACCGCCAGTCCTGCAGCCAGGCCCCACCAGACGCCATGGGCGCCCCAGCCGAGCGGGAAGGCCAGCAACCAGGCCAGCGGCGCGCCCACGCACCAGTAACCGGTCAGGCCGATCACCAGGGTGATGCGGCCGTCGTTGAGGCCACGAATCGCGCCCATGGCGATGCTCTGCAAGCCGTCGAACAGCTCGAACCAGGCGGCAATCGCCAGCAGGCTCACCGCCAGGGTGATGATATCGGCGAACGCCGGGTCGTTACGGTCGAGGAACAGGCCGATGATCCACTCCGGCAGCAGCCAGAACAGCAGGGCGAACAGCAGCATCAGCGCGGCGCCCAGGCCCATGCCCAGGTGGCCGGCCAGGCGCGACAGGTTCAGGCGGTTTGCGCCGTAGTGCATGCCGACGCGAAAGGTCACCGCATAGGACAGGCCCTGGGGCACGATAAAGGCCAGGGCCACCGACTGCATGGCGATCTGGTGCGCCGCCAGTTGCACGCTGCCCAGCGCGCCCATGCACAGGGTGGCAAAAGTGAACAACCCTTGCTCGGCCGCATAGGTGCCACCAATGGGCAGGCCAAGGCGCAGCAGGGCGCGGAGTTCGGCGCGCTGCGGGCGACCCAGGCCGCCGCGCAGCTTGTAGCGTTGGTAGGTCGGCGAAACCAGGATATACAGCGCCAGGGCCAGCGCCGTGGCACTGCTGACCAGCGCGGTGGTCAGGCCGATGCCGCTCAGGCCCAGGTCTACGCCCAGCCAGCCCTTGATCAGCGCATAGTTGATGACGAAGTTGGCAATGGTGCCGATGATGCTGATGGTCATCACCGGGCCGGGATGGCCGATGGCGCTGGTAAAGCCGCGCAGGGCCATGAAGCACAGGTAGGCGGGTAGGCCCAGCGACAGCGGGCGCAGGAACGCCATGGCCTGGCTGGCCGCGGCCGGGTCCTGGCCCAGGTGCGGCAACAGTGGGCCCAGGCCATTGAGGCACAGCGCACTGATGACGCCCAGCAGCATGGCCAGCCACAGGCCATTGCGGAGCAGGCGGGTGACGCCGGCCGGGTCACCGCCGCCATGGCGGATGGCGACCAGGCTACCCACGGCGGCGATCACCCCGGTGCAGAAGATCGAGAAGATGAAGTAGCAGGTAGCGCCCAGCGCGCCGCCGGCCAGCTGCCCGGGGCCGAGCATGGCCATCATCAGCGTGTCGGTGAAGATCATCAGCGCATGGGCCAGCTGCGCGGAGATCAGCGGGCCGGCCAGGCGCAGCAGGGCACCCAGTTCGTGACCAAGGGGATTTTTCATGATGAGTAAAACGCCGGCAGGGTAAGCATCCCCAGACTGTCGGGAGATGAGCAATAGCAGGTATTCTGCGGTTTGTAATAAGCGTTCACAAAAGGAAAATAGCCATGCCAGGCATGAGCAAAACTCATGGTTCAGGTCAATGAGTCGGCGCCTGCCCGCGCTGTATGCCCTGCGCGCTTTCGAAGCAGCGGCCCGGCATGGCTCGTTCACCCGGGCGGCCGATGAGCTGGCGATCACCCAGAGCGCCGTCAGCCGGCATATACGTACCCTGGAGGCGCACTTCGCCTGCCGGCTGTTCGAACGCCGCGGGCGGGCGCTGCAGTTGACCGAGCCGGCACGCCTGCTGCTGCCGGGGGTGCGCGATGGCTTCGAGTCCCTGGAGCGGGCCTGCGCGACCCTGCGGGTGGAGGACAGCATCCTGCGCCTCAAGGCACCCTCGACCCTGACCATGCGCTGGCTGCTCGCCCGGCTGTCGCTGTTTCGGGCCCGGCATGCCGACCTCGAGGTGCAGCTCACCAGTGCCTGGATGGACGTCGACCGGGTGGATTTTCTGCATGAGCCTTTCGATTGTGCGGTGCTGCTCGGCGCCGGCACCTTCAGTGACGAATGGCACTGCGTGCGGCTGTTCGAGGAGTGGTTGATCCCGGTTTGCGCGCCCGCGGTGCTCGGCGAGCAGCCCTGGGACGTCAGCCGTCTGCAGCAGGCCGAGCTGGTGCATCCGACGCCCGATCGCCGCGACTGGCGCCGCTGGCTGCAGGCCATGGGCCTGGCTGACCAGGTGTCGCTCAAGGGCGGCCAGGTGTTCGACACCCTGGAACTGGGCATCGTCGCCGCAGCACGCGGCTACGGTGTGTCGATCGGCGACCTGGCGATGGTCGCCGAAGATGTGCACCTGGGCCGCCTGGCGCTGCCCTGGCCGAGCGCCGTATCCAGTGGTGATAGCTATTATCTGGTGTGGCCAAAGGCTCGCCTTGGCCAGGAACGCTTCGAGCGGCTGGCCGAGTTCCTGCTCGCCGAAGTGGCCGGCATGCAGTTGCCCGACGTGCAGCTGCGGCGCTAGAAAAGCGCTGAAAAGTCTCAACGGCGAGGTTTTTTCATTACTCCGCGTAAAAAATGTGGTGACCGCGTCGCGGTGGCCATTGACGCACTAAAACTCTCAAGTATTCTCCGCGCTCGCCGAAAAAGGCGGCTTATCAATGATTCCATATAAGGACATGTGGAGATATGGAGATACCCCATGACCCCCCCTCGTTCCCGTATTGCCTGGCAGCTGGCGACGGCCCTTGCCGCCATGCTGGTACTGCTGATCAGTGTCAGTACCATATTCGCCCTGCGCTCGCTGAGCAGCGCCAACCTGGTCACCCGTGAAGAACACCTGGGCAGCGAAGCGCGTCTGCTGGCTGACCAGCTGAGTACCTTTCATGACAGCCTGCGCGAAAGCACCCAGCGCCTGGCAGGGCTGTTCGAGCGGCGCTTCAGTGGCGGCCTGCGGGTCAGCCCGGACGAACGCGTTGCCGTCGGCTCACTGCAGGCGCCCGCGCTTTATCTGGGCAGCACGCGGTTGAACAACGAGTTCGCCGAAGTCGACGAGTTTCGCCAGCTTACCGCTGGCGTGGCGACCATCTTCGTGCGCGATGGCGATGACTTCGTGCGCGTCACCACCTCGCTGACCAAGCAGGACGGGGGGCGCGCCATCGGCACCGTGCTGGATCGCAACCACCCGGCCTACGCACGGCTGCTCGCCGGCAATAACTACGTGGGCCGGGCGCTGCTCTTCGAGCGCTTCTATATGACCCAGTACACACCGGTGCGCGACCAGAACGGGCGGGTCATCGCCGTACTGTTCGTCGGCTTCGACTACACCGACGCGCAGAATGCCCAGTTCGCCAACCTGCAGCGTTTCCGCATCGGCAGCACCGGCTCTCTGGCGCTGCTCGACGACCAGAACAAGTGGCTGGTAGCGCCTTATGGTGCGCAGCGCCCCGAGCAATTGACGGACAACATGACCAATGTGCTGGGCATGCCAGGCAAGGGCGGTTTCTGGAGCGACGGCAGCGAGGATTTCTACAGCGTTGCCGTGCCGTTCGCCGGTGGCCCGTGGACGGTGGTGGCGAGCATGCCGGAAAAGGAGATCCAGGCCGTGACCTGGCGGGTCGGTAGCCAGCTGGCCATCGGCAGCCTGGTGACCCTGGTGCTGGCAGTGCTGGCGGTGATCTGGCTGCTGCGCCGCAAGCTGCGCCCGCTTGGCGATCTGGTCGAACAGGCCCAGGCCCTGGGCGCCGGCGATCTGAGCGTGCGCCTGCAGGTCAGCAGCCATGACGAGATCGGCGAACTGTCGCGCAGCTTCAACCAGATGAGTGAGGCGCTGTCGACCATGGTCGCGCGCATTCGCGGCGCCGCGGGCAACGTCAGTCAACGTGCCGAGGCGCTGTCCGGGCTGTCGCGTGGTGCCTATGAAGGCATCGAGCAGCAGTCCGGAGAGATCAGCAGCATGGCCGGCGCGGTGGAGGAGTTCAGTGCCACTTCGCTGAACATCGCCGACAACATGCGCAGCACCGAACGCATGGCCAGCGAGAACGCCAGCCAGACGCGTATCGGCCGCACCTCGATGGAAGAGGCGTCCGCCGCTCTGGAGCAGATTTCTCAGTCGGTGAACAGCGCCGCCAAGGTCATCGACAGCCTCGGCCAGCGCTCCCAGGAAATCGGCGGCATCCTCAGCGTGATCACCTCGATCGCCGACCAGACCAACCTGCTGGCGCTCAACGCCGCCATCGAGGCTGCCCGTGCCGGTGAGCAGGGCCGTGGCTTCGCCGTGGTCGCCGATGAAGTGCGCAGCCTGGCCGGACGTACCCGCGAGGCCACCACCGAAATCTCCACCATGATCGGCAGCATCCAGGGTGAAACCAGCAGCGCCATCAGCACCATGGAGCAGGGCCGCCAACTGATGCAGAACGGCCTGGAGCTCAACGCCAAGGTTGCCGCCGCCTTGACCCAGATCGCCGAGCAGACCAGCGCCGCCGGCGAGCAGTTCGCCGCCATCACCACCGCCACCAGCGAGCAGAGCAGCACCGCCACGGTGCTGAGCAGCAACCTGCAGAGCATCGCCCAGGCCAACGACGAGCAGCGTGAGGTGATCGCCAACCTGGCGCATACCTCCAAGGAGCTGGAAACGCTGGCCGCCGACCTGCACCGCGAGGTCGAGCGCTTCCGCTAGACCTCTCGCCGCAGTCGGCCTCTCCATAGCTGGCGCCGTAGGCGCCAGCCGCTCTCCGGGCCCCGTCGTGGGCTCGTCAAAGCTTGCGTCATCATCATGCAAAGCAACCTGTGCCAGGCTTTTGTCCTGGCCTGGGGCGTGCGCGTGCAAACCGCAGCTGTGCAGCATTTCACGGCGGTTCGTGCGGAATCCGAAACGTCCGCGAAATCAGTGCTCGCCAAGGGCAGTTTTTGATTGATCTGAGCGAGTCATGGTCTTAAAGTCCGCGCCCGAACGTCCATGCTGGCAACGATCCATTCGGCTCAAGTACTGACGACGAGAGGTTGCCCGGCCGGTTTTTCCGGTCAGGCAATTCTCGGCGACATGCCTTGGGAAGTAGGCGAACCAAAGTGGGGAAACTGATCAGACGTTCCTGGCCTGGCAACAGGCTTTCCGGCCGATTGCATGATCGGTCGCCCCCAACGTTGAACCTGTGCCCGGTTCAACTGCCCGAATCCTAGTGTTCATGGTTTAGCCATTTGGAGACCCGCATGTCGATCAAGGTCGAAGATTACTATCCGCGCGAAACCTTCAACAAAATGAAGGCCTTCGCCGACCAGCAGGAAACCCCGTTCGTGGTGATCGACACCGCGATCATCAGCCAGGCCTACGATGACCTGCGCGCCGGTTTCGAATTCGCCAAGGTGTACTACGCCGTCAAGGCCAACCCGGCCATCGAGATCATCGAGTTGCTGCGCGACAAGGGCTCGAACTTCGACATCGCCTCGATCTACGAGCTCGACAAGGTCATGAGCTGCGGCGTCGGCCCCGAGCGCATCAGCTACGGCAACACCATCAAGAAGGCCCGCGACGTTCGTTACTTCTACGAGAAAGGCGTGCGCCTGTTCGCCACCGACTCCGAGGCCGACCTGCGCAACATCGCCAAGGCCGCGCCGGGCTCGAAGATCTACGTACGCATCCTCACCGAAGGCTCGACCTCGGCCGACTGGCCGCTGAGCCGCAAGTTCGGCTGCCAGACCGACATGGCCATGGACCTGCTGATCCTCGCCAAGCAGCTGGGCCTGGTGCCCTACGGCATCTCCTTCCACGTCGGTTCGCAGCAGCGCGACATCGACGTGTGGGACGCCGCCATCGCCAAGGTCAAGGTGATCTTCGAGCGCCTCAAGGAAGAAGACGGCATCATCCTGCAGATGATCAACATGGGCGGTGGCTTCCCGGCTAACTACATCACCCGCACCAACAGCCTGGAAACCTACGCCGAGGAAATCATCCGCTTCCTCAAGGACGACTTCGGCGACGAGCTGCCGGAGATCATCCTCGAGCCGGGCCGTTCGCTGATTGCCAACGCCGGCATCCTGGTCAGCGAAGTGGTGCTGGTGGCGCGCAAGTCGCGTACCGCCGTCGAGCGCTGGGTGTACACCGACGTGGGCAAGTTCAGCGGTCTGATCGAAACCATGGACGAGGCCATCAAGTTCCCCATCTGGACCGAGAAGAAAGGCGAGATGGAAGAGGTGGTGATCGCCGGGCCGACCTGCGACAGCGCCGACATCATGTACGAGCACTACAAGTACGGCCTGCCGTTGAACCTGGCCAGCGGTGATCGCCTGTACTGGCTGTCCACCGGGGCCTACACCACCAGCTACAGTGCGGTCGAGTTCAACGGCTTCCCGCCGCTGAAATCCTTCTACCTGTAAGCCCTGCTGCACGCCGAGCGCCCGCACCCGTTGCGGGCGTTTTGCTTTCTGCGTCGTGGGTTTGGTGTACGCCGCCATTGGTGCCTTGCCAGGGGGAAGTGGGCAGCGCGAGAATGCAGGCACTTCTCCGCGGTATTTAAGGATCCCCGATGCCCGATCCCGTTGCAGCCGGCCTGCGCCTGGCGCCCGATGCACTCACCCGTCCCTTCTCGCCCCAGCAGTTCGCCTTCTCCACCACCGATGACCTGGAGCCCTTTCGCGGTGTGCTCGGCCAGGAGCGCGCCGTACAGGCGCTGCAGTTCGGCGTGGCGATGCCGCGCCCCGGCTACAACGTGTTCGTCATGGGCGAGCCGGGCACTGGCCGTTTCTCCTTCGTCAAACGCTACCTGCAGGCCGAGGGCAAGCGCCTGGAAACGCCGCCGGACCGGGTCTACGTCAACCACTTCGACGAGCCCCGCGAGCCGCGCGCAGTGGAGCTGGCAGCCGGCACCGCCAGCGAGTTCATCGCCGACATCAACACCCTGATCGACAACCTGCTGGCAACCTTCCCGGCGGTCTTCGAGCACCCGTCGTTCCAGCAGAAGAAGAGCGCCATCGACCGCGCTTTCAACAAGCGCTACGACCAGGCCCTGGACGTGATCGAGAAGCTATCGCTGGAGCGCGGCATCGCCCTGTACCGCGACAGCACCAATATCGCCTTCACGCCGATGCTCGATGGCAAGGCACTGGACGAGGCCGAATTCGCCCAGTTGCCGGAGGCCGACCGCGAGCGCTTCCATGCCGACATCGCCGCCCTGGAGGAGCGCCTCAACGAGGAACTGGCCAGCCTGCCGCAGTGGAAGCGCGAATCGAGCAACCAGTTGCGCCAGCTCAACGAGGAAACCATCACCGTCGCCCTGCAGCCATTGCTGGCGCCGCTGTCGGAAAAGTATGCCGAGAACGCCGGGGTGTGCGCCTACCTGCAGGCCATGCAGGTGGATCTGCTGAAAAGCGTGATCGACCTGTTGATCGAGGTGGAAAAGCCCGACGCCCAGACCCGCAAGTTGCTCGAAGAGCTGTACTACCCGAGCCTGATCGTCGGCCACCACGTCGATGGCGGCGCGCCGGTGGTGTTCGAGCCTCATCCGACCTACGACAACCTGTTCGGCCGCATCGAATACAACACCGACCAGGGCGCCCTCTACACCAGCTACCGCCAACTGCGCCCCGGCGCTTTGCACCGCGCCAATGGCGGCTTCCTGATTCTCGAGGCGGAGAAGTTCCTCAGCGAGCCGTTCGTCTGGGAAGCGCTCAAGCGCGCCCTGCAGTCGCGCAAGCTGAAGATGGAATCCCCGCTGGCCGACCTGGGTCGCATCGCCACCGTGACCCTGAACCCGGAAACCGTGCCACTGCAGCTCAAGGTGGTGATCATTGGTTCGCGCCAGCTGTACTACGCACTGCAGGACGCCGATCCGGACTTCCAGGAGATGTTTCGCGTGCTGGTCGACTTCGACGAGGACATTCCCCTGGCCGACGACAGCCTGGAACAGTTCGCCCAACTGATGAAGACCCGCACCAGCGAGGAGGGCATGGCGCCGCTCACCGCCGCGGCGGTGGCGCGCCTGGCCACCTACAGTGCGCGCCTGGCGGAGCACCAGGGGCGTCTGTCGGCGCGCATCGGCGACCTGTTCCAGCTGGTCAGCGAAGCGGATTTCATCCGCAACCTGGCCGGTGAAGCGGTCACCGATGCCGACCATATCGAGCGTGCGCTGAAAGCCAAGGCCACCCGCACCGGGCGCGTCTCGGCGCGGATCATCGACGACATGCTGGCCGGCATCATCCTTATCGACACCGCTGGTGCGGCCATCGGCAAGTGCAACGGCCTGACCGTGCTGGAGGTGGGCGATTCGGCCTTCGGCGTGCCGGCGCGGATTTCCGCCACCGTCTATCCGGGCGGCTCGGGCATCGTCGACATCGAGCGTGAGGTCAACCTCGGCCAGCCGATCCACTCCAAGGGCGTGATGATCCTCACCGGCTTTCTCGGCAGCCGCTATGCCCAGGAATTCCCCCTGGAGATTTCCGCGAGCATCGCCCTGGAGCAGTCCTACGGTTACGTGGATGGTGACAGCGCCTCGCTCGGCGAGGTGTGCACATTGATCTCGGCGCTGTCGCGCACGCCGCTCAAGCAGTGCTTCGCGATCACCGGGTCGATCAACCAGTTCGGCGAGGTGCAGGCGGTCGGCGGGGTCAACGAGAAGATCGAGGGCTTCTTCCGCCTCTGCGAAGCCCGCGGGCTGACCGGCGAGCAGGGGGCGATCATCCCGCACTCCAACGTCTCCACCCTGATGCTCGACGAGCGTGTGCTGCAGGCCGTGCGCGCCGGGCAGTTCCATGTGTATGCCGTGCGCCATGTGGACGAGGCGCTCAGCCTGTTGGTCGGGCAGGACGCTGGCACCCCGGACGCCAAGGGGCATTTTCCTGCTGGCAGCGTCAATGCGCGGGTGGTCGAGCGCCTGCGCGAGATCGCCGAGATCGGCATGGGCGAAGAGGATAAGCCCGAGCAGGCCAAGGAAGCGCTCACCGTCGCCCTGCCGAAAACACCCCGGGTGAAAAAGCCCATAGCTGAGTAGTGGGCAGGGCGGGCTGATCAATCGTTGATCGGCTCGCGCGCTGCCGTTCAGCAGGCTGCATACAGGTGCTTGCGCACCTGTCATGCACAAGGTTATCCACAGCTCTGGTGTATAAGCCGGCTTTGCCGGCAGGCGCTACGGGTGTAGGCTGCAGGTCTGTCTCTGCGAGGATTGCCGCCATGTCGCGTAGCCTCTGCCTGACCCGAGAGTGTCTTGGCGTGACCACCCGCATCGAGTGTACGGTGCTGCCCCTGGTGGGGGATCAGGGGCTGTGGACCTTGATCTGCGTCGCCGGCCTGGACGCCCGCCAACCGTCCGCCGTCAAGGCACAAGGCCCATTCCACGGGCCTCTGGTGGTCGAGCAGGTGCTCGACGATATCGCCGAAAGCCTCTCCGGCCAGGGCTACCGCATCTGTCATCAACCACTGATCTGGCGCCTGCACGCCCAGGCGCAGCTGCGTCGGTTGAACGGTACACGGGCAGCCCCCCGAGGTATTTCCCTGTCCTTGCCTGATAGTTGAGCGACAGACGGGTGAGCCGTTCGTGGGGCGACCAGTCAGTCAGTTGAGGCGCCAGGCTGCAAATCTTATCCACAAATGCTTTTCATGCTGCGACGGGCCTTCTGCGCTCGCCGCACGGCGGCTCGGCGATGGCGCATGGCTTGTCTGTGTCCGGCCGCTGGGTATACTCGCTCGCCTGTCAATTACCTGTGAGAGTCCATGGAACGCTTTATCGAGAATGCGATGTATGCTTCGCGCTGGCTGCTGGCCCCCATCTATTTCGGCCTGTCGCTTGGCCTGCTGGCGCTGGCGCTGAAGTTCTTCCAGGAAATCTTCCATATCCTGCCCAATATCTTCGCCATGGCCGAGGCGGAGCTGATCCTGGTGCTGCTGTCGCTGGTCGACATGGCGCTGGTCGGCGGCCTGCTGGTGATGGTGATGATGTCCGGCTACGAGAACTTCGTTTCCCAGCTGGATATCGACGACCACAAGGAAAAGCTCGCCTGGCTCGGCAAGATGGATTCCAGCTCGCTGAAGATGAAGGTGGCGGCGTCCATCGTGGCGATTTCCTCGATCCACCTGCTGCGGGTGTTCATGGATGCGCGCAACCATGACCCCGAGCACCTGATGTGGTACGTGATCATCCACATGACCTTCGTGGTGTCGGCCTTCGCCATGGGCTACCTGGACAAGCTGACCAAGCACTGATCCGCGCTGCCAATAAACAGACGCCCGGCCCGCGGATTGCGCGCCGGGCGTTTTGTTATCCGCAGCCCGACAATCGTATAGTGGTGCCTCTTGCCTGCGAGGACATGCCATGACCCTGCCTGAATTGCTGCAAGCGGCGCGCGCTGGCGCGGTGAGCGAGCTCGAACTGATTTCCCTGGAAGGCGGCATCTACCTGCTGCAGATTCTCGGTGCAGAGCAACGCGCCTACCTGCGCGATGAGGCAGGGCGCAACCTGCACCTGCGCTCGGTTGAGCATGCTCGCGACCTGCTCGAAGAGCTGCCCCAGATACCGCTGTTTCTGGTGCATGCCTCGGCCTACGACGAGATGTGCGGCTTGCCAGGCGGCACGCGAGACGCCCTGCGTGTGCCGGTCGCCTTGCGCAGCCGCTGGTAAGCCACGGGGCCGGGCAGGAAGCATGATAGGCTAGCCGGCCTTTTTTCCTGCTAGCGGAGCGGCGACATGTCCGAACTCGATCTTTCCACTGACGAAGCGCGCGTCAGCTACGGCATTGGCCGTCAACTGGGTGGCCAACTGCGTGACAACCCGCCGCCGGGCGTGAGCCTGGATGCCGTGCTGGCCGGCCTGGCCGATGCCTTCGCCGGCCAGCAGAGCCGGGTCAGCGAAGCCGAGCTGTCGGCCAGCTTCAAGGTCATCCGTGATGTCATGCAGGCCGAAGCCAAGGCCAAGGCCGATGCTGCCGCTGGTGCCGGCTTGGCCTTCCTGGCCGAGAACGCCAAGCGTGAGGGCGTCACCGTGCTGGCCTCCGGTCTGCAGTACGAAGTGCTGACCGCAGGCGAGGGCGCCAAGCCGTCGCGCGACGACAGCGTGCGCACCCACTACCACGGCACCCTGGTCGATGGCAGCGTGTTCGACAGCTCCTACGAGCGTGGCCAGCCGGCGGAATTTCCGGTCGGTGGCGTGATCGCCGGCTGGACCGAGGCCCTGCAACTGATGGGCACCGGCAGCAAGTGGCGACTGTACGTGCCGAGCGAGCTGGCCTACGGCGCCCAGGGCGTTGGCAGCATCCCGCCGCACAGCGTGCTGGTGTTTGATGTCGAGCTGCTCGACATCCTGTAATCGCTAAAGGCTGCTGCGCGTCGGCCTTGCGGCGTTAAAAATCGTCGAGGAAAGCCGCTTGCGGCTAACGCGCTTTAGCGCGGCCTGAAGGGCGAGCGGAGCGAGTAATGCTCATGTACAAAAGTACAGTCGGTCGCGACCCCGGCCGCTTCCTCGGCGATTTTTGCCTTGCAATGCTCTAGCTCGCGAGCCTTTAGATGCCGCCTCAATGTCACGGGCGCAAGGCCCGGGCATAGCAGTACAGGAACAGGCTGCGCACCAGTTCCTTGAGGATCAGCGGCTCGCTCGAGCTCAGTTCATGCAGATCCAGATCGCCCTGTTTTCGCAGCTCATCCAGTGCTTCTTCCTCGAGTACGGCGCAGACTTCGCCAGTCTCGCGGTGCAGGATGCGCAAGTAGGGATGGGGGCGGTCCAGCCAGGCGTCTATCAGATAAGTCATGCTCGCATCTCCCTGAGTGATTGGTAGATATGAGAATAATTCTTATTACGTTAATAGCAAGTGTTAATCGCGCCTTTCGTCGAACGGTCGGCGTTACCCTCGGCTTGGATAAATGACGGGCATGAAAAAGCCCGTCGCGGGGACGGGCTTCGGGTCACGCGCGCTTGTGTTGAATCAGTGCGTACGGGCCACGGCGAAGTGGCTCAGTTCGACCAGTGCGTCGCGATAGGCGCTGGCAGGCAGCACTTCCAGGCAGGCGATGGCACGTTCGGCGTACTCGCGTGCCAGGTTGGCGGTGTAGTCCAGGGCGCCGGCGGCCTGCACCGCTTCGCGGATGCTTTCCAGGTCTTCCAGGCCGCCTTTCTGGATGGCCTTGCGCACCAGGGCGGCTTGCTCGGCGCTGCCTTCGCGCATGGTGTAGATCAGCGGCAGGGTCGGCTTGCCTTCGGCCAGGTCGTCACCGACATTCTTGCCCAGGGTGGCGGCATCACCCTTGTAATCGAGCAGGTCATCGACCAGTTGGAAGGCAACGCCCAGATGGTCGCCGAACAGGCGCAGCGCTTCGTTCTGCTCGGCAGTCGCCTCGGCCAGGGCGGCGGCGCTCTGGGTCGAGGCCTCGAACAGCATGGCGGTCTTGCCGCGGATGACTTCCATGTAGGTTTCTTCGCTGGTGCTGGCGTCACGAACCTTCGACAGCTGCAGCACCTCGCCCTCGGCGATCACCCGGGTGGCCTTGGAGAGGATCTGCATCACCGGCATGGAGCCCAGTTCGACCATCATTTCGAACGAGCGTGAATAAAGGAAGTCGCCGACCAATACACTGGGCGCGTTGCCCCATTGCGCATTGGCGGTGCTGCGACCGCGGCGCATGTCGGACATGTCGACCACGTCGTCGTGCAGCAGGGTGGCGGTGTGCAGGAACTCGATGGTGGCGGCCAGCAGGCGCAGGCGTTCGTCGTTCAGGCCCAGGGCCTTGCCACTGAGCAGCACCAGCAGCGGACGCAGGCGCTTGCCACCGGCGGAGATGATGTAGTCGCCGATCTTCTCGACCAGCGGGACGCGGGACACCAGTTGCTGACGGATAATGCCGTCAACAGCGGTGAAATCATCCGCTACCACACTGTAGAAAGCCTGGGGTTGCATCAGCGACATATGCTCCTCTAGTAGGCCTATTGACGGTAATAGACCCTAGTTTGCGCGGCATGCTAGGGGGCAGGGTGGGGGCTGTCAAGGCAATGGCAGGCGGCGCTTGCGCTGTTTCAATGGCTTGCGTACAATCGCGCACCCTGAACTTCCCCCTGGGTATTTCCCTGCCTTACGCAATTGCAAGGGTGTCCATCCGGCCCCGAGCAGCCATGCCAGCCGACACTATTCCTATAAAGCGCTGGGTGAGCAGGATCAACGGAGATTTACCATGTACGCAGTAATTGTTACTGGTGGCAAGCAATACAAAGTCACCGAAGGCGAATTCCTCAAGGTCGAGAAACTGGAGCTGGCCACTGGCGAAGCTCTGACTTTCGACCGTGTGTTGCTGGTTGGCAACGGTGATGACGTCACCATCGGCGCTCCTGTCGTCGAAGGCGCCAAGGTATCGGCTGAAGTCGTTTCGCAAGGTCGTCACGATAAGGTCACCATCATCAAGTTCCGTCGTCGTAAGCACCACATGAAGCGTCAGGGCCACCGTCAGTGGTTCACCGAGATCAAAATCACCGGTATTCAGGCCTGATTCATTTCGCTTGAGCCCTTTATAGGAGTATTGAACTCATGGCACACAAAAAAGCTGGCGGTAGTACCCGCAACGGTCGCGACTCAGAAGCCAAACGCCTTGGCGTGAAGATGTATGGCGGCCAGAAAATCGTTCCTGGCAACATCATCGTGCGTCAGCGCGGCACCCAGTTCCACGCTGGCTACGGCGTTGGCATGGGCAAGGATCACACCCTGTTCGCGAAAATCGAAGGCGTGATCAAGTTCGAAGTAAAAGGCGCGTTCAACCGCCGTTACGTAAGCGTCGTCGCGGCCTAATCGCGAAGTTGCTGGAAAAGCCCCGTCCTGCGACGGGGCTTTTTTGTTTCTGTATCCTGTTGCGCTCAGCTTCGTCGGATTCCGGCCGCGCATGCGCGCATCCTGTGGGTTCTTGCCAAACTGTCCTGGGTTTACGCGGGCGGTTTCAGGGCAATTTCGCAAGCACCCGGTGTTTCCTGTTTCAGTGACCCGCGTTTTAGGCGGGAGGTGTAGCCATGAAATTCGTCGATGAAGTATCGATTTCTGTAAAGGCCGGTGATGGTGGCAACGGCATGATGAGCTTCCGTCGTGAGAAGTTCATCGAGAACGGCGGCCCCAACGGTGGTGATGGTGGTGATGGTGGCTCGATCTATATCGAGGCCATGGCCAACCTCAATACCCTGGTGGACTACCGCTATACCCGCCGCTTCCAGGCGCCCAATGGCGAGAAGGGCGGCAGCACCGATTGCACCGGCGCCAAGGGTGAGGACCTGATCCTGCCGGTGCCGATAGGCACCACGGTGATCGATGCCGGTACACAGGAAGTGATTGGCGACCTGACCAAGGCCGGACAGCGCCTGATGGTCGCCCAGGGCGGCTGGCATGGCCTGGGCAACACCCGCTTCAAGTCCAGCACCAACCGCGCCCCGCGCCAGACCACGCCCGGCAAGCCGGGTGAGGCGCGTGACCTCAAGCTGGAGTTGAAGGTGCTGGCCGATGTCGGCCTGCTCGGCCTGCCGAACGCGGGCAAGAGCACCTTCATTCGCTCGGTGTCGGCGGCCAAGCCGAAAGTCGCCGATTACCCGTTCACCACCCTGGTACCGAACCTGGGCGTGGTCAGTGTCGACCGCTACAAGAGTTTCGTGGTCGCCGACATTCCCGGCTTGATCGAGGGCGCTTCCGAGGGTGCCGGCTTGGGGATTCGCTTCCTCAAGCACCTGGCGCGTACCCGCTTGCTGCTGCACCTCGTCGACATGGCGCCGCTGGATCTGACCGACCCGGCCGAGGCTGCGGCCACCATCGTCGCCGAGCTGACCAAGTTCAGCCCGGCGCTGGCCGAGCGCGAGCGCTGGCTGGTGCTCAACAAGGCTGACCAGATCCTCGATGAGGAGAAGGAGCAGCGGGTCGCCGAGATCGTTGCGCGGTTGGAGTGGGAGGGGCCGGTGTATGTGGTCTCCGCCCTGGCGCGCGAAGGCACCGAGCAGCTGTGCTACGACATCATGGACTTCCTCGAGGCGCGTGCCGAGCGCATTCAGGAGAACCCCGAATACGCCGCCGAGCTTGCCGAGCTCGATCAGCGTATCGAAGATGAAGCACGTGCCCAGTTGCAGGCCCTGGATGACAAGCGTGCGCTGCGTCGCTCCGGTGTCCGGCCGGCCGGCGAAGTCGATGAAGATGACAGCTTCTGGGACGAGGAAGATGAAGAGGACGGCCCGGAAATCATTTACGTCCGGGATTGATTGGACGACAGACGCCGCTTTTTAGCGGCGTTTTTGTAGGTTTGGCCGTTGCCGCCGGCGATGGCTTGCGAAAATGTGCTTCTGGCTGGGGTTGGAAAACATGCGTGACAAGGTGAGTGGTGCGCAGCGCTGGGTGGTGAAGATCGGCAGTGCCTTGCTGACCGCCGATGGCAAGGGCCTGGATCGCGGCGCCATGGCGGTGTGGGTCGAGCAGATGGTGGCCTTGCGGGCTCAGGGCGTCGAGTTGGTGCTGGTGTCGTCCGGCGCGGTGGCAGCGGGGATGAGTCGTCTCGGCTGGACGGCGCGACCGAGCGCCATCCATGAGCTGCAGGCCGCTGCCGCGATCGGCCAGATGGGCCTGGTGCAGGCCTGGGAGTCGAGCTTTGGCGAGCATGGGCGGCGTACTGCGCAGATTCTGCTGACCCATGACGACCTGTCCGATCGCAAGCGCTACCTCAATGCGCGCAGCACCCTGCGCACCCTGGTCGAGCTGGATGTGGTGCCGGTGATCAACGAGAACGACACCGTGGTCACCGACGGCATCCGTTTCGGTGACAACGACACCCTGGCCGCGCTGGTGGCCAACCTGGTGGAGGCCGATCTGCTGGTGATCCTCACCGACCGCGACGGTATGTTCGATGCCGACCCGCGCAACAATCCCGATGCTCAGCTGATCCACGAAGCCCGTGCCGATGACCCCGCGCTGGATGCCGTGGCCGGTGGTGTGGGTGGTGCCCTGGGGCGCGGCGGCATGCAGACCAAGCTACGCGCGGCGCGCCTGGCGGCCCGTTCCGGTGCGCACACGGTGATCGTCGGCGGCGCCATCGAACAGGTGCTGGCGCGTCTCAAGGCCGGCGAGCTGCTTGGCACCCTGCTGGTACCCGAGCGTGGCATGCTGGCGGCGCGCAAGCAGTGGCTGGCCGGGCACCTGCAGACCCGCGGCACCCTGGTGCTGGACGATGGCGCGGTCAAGGCGCTGGTCTCCGACCGCAAGAGCCTGCTGCCGGTTGGCGTCAAGGCCGTGCAGGGCAGCTTCCGCCGTGGCGAGATGGTGGTCTGCGTGGCGCCGGATGGCCGCGAAGTCGCCCGTGGCCTGGTCAACTACAGTGCCCTGGAAGCGCAGAAGATCATCGGCCGTCCTTCGGACGAGATCGAGCGCCTGCTCGGCTATGTCGATGAGCCGGAGCTGGTGCATCGCGACAATCTGATTTTGGTCCAGTGAGTCCTCCGGGAGGTGGCAATGCGTAGGCTTGTGTTGGCTGTTGCGGCGTTGATGGCGCTGCCTCTTGGTGCTGTGGCCGAGGAAATCGGCCAGGTTTCCACGGTCTTCAAATGGCTGGGGCCTAACGACAAGATCGTCGTCGAGGCATTCGACGATCCCAAGGTGGCGGGTGTGACCTGCTACCTGTCGCGGGCCAAGACCGGTGGCGTGAAGGGCGGGCTTGGTCTGGCCGAGGATCGTGCCGAGGCGTCGATTGCCTGTCGCCAGGTGGGGCCGATCAGCTTTTCTGGTGAGCTCAAGGATGGCGATGAAGTCTTCCGTGAGCGTACCTCGCTGGTGTTCAAGACCATGCAGGTCGTGCGCTTCTTCGACCAGAAGCGCAATACCCTGGTGTACCTGGTCTACAGCGACCGCATCATCGAGGGCAGTCCGCAGAATGCGGTGACCGCCATTCCGATCCTGCCCTGGCCGAAGGGCGGCTGAGTCGGCGGCACTCGCCGCCGGTGCTCGAATTTCACGCGCGTTCGGCGCATGGCTATTCGGGTAGCGCCGGGATTGGTTGCGCCGGCAGCTCCCTGTCCCTTGGCTGCTTGCTGGTCGAGCGGTCGTCTCCATTTTTCATGACGCGGCGCCCTTGGGGTCAGATGCTGGGATCGTTGTGCGTCAGTCTCGTCGCTCTGGAAGAGGCGGTACTTTTCTTCAGGCAATAAAAAACCGACCCTGAGGTCGGTTTTTCATGAAACGGGACGCTTAAGCAGCAGCTTGGCTGAGTGCTTTGACGTGACCGTTCAGGCGGCTCTTGTGACGAGCGGCCTTGTTCTTGTGGATGATGCCTTTGTCGGCCATACGGTCGATAACAGGCACAGCCAGAACGTAAGCAGCTTGTGCTTTTTCGTGGTCTTTGGCGTCGATAGCCTTGACTACGTTCTTGATGTAGGTACGAACCATGGAGCGCAGGCTGGCGTTATGGCTACGACGCTTCTCAGCCTGTTTTGCGCGTTTTTTGGCAGAAGGTGTATTGGCCACCGTCAAGCTCCTCGAAAACTAAGGGGTTACAGACAAATAAGGCCGCGAATCATGCAGGCGAGCGAAGCACTTGTCAAGGTCGAACCTCTGTCAGTCGTCGCGGGGCGTCCTGCAAGAAAGGATGCTTTATCGGGCCGGCGATTCTACACTTCCGGCCCCACTTGCGACACCGCACCTTCGTGCGATGTCGGGGTCTGTTGCTGGCGCGTGACGAGCGTCGCGCCAGATCATGTAATCGCCGATTGAGCCTCTCTGCCGAATGAATCTTCTCAAGTCGCTGGCTGCGGTCAGCTCCATCACCATGCTGTCGCGGGTTCTGGGTTTCGTGCGCGACACCATCATGGCCCGGATCTTCGGTGCGGGTATCGCCTCGGACGCCTTCGTGGTGGCCTTCAAACTGCCCAACCTGCTGCGCCGCATCTTTGCCGAAGGCGCATTCTCCCAAGCCTTCGTACCGATCCTGGCAGAGTACAAGACGCAGAAGGGCGAGGAGGCGACCCGCACCTTCGTCGCCTACGTGGCTGGCCAACTGACCCTGATCCTTGCCCTGGTGACGCTGCTCGGCGTGCTGGCTGCACCCTGGATCGTCTGGGCCTCGGCGCCGGGCTTCAGCGACAACCCCGAGCGCTTCGAGCTGACCAGCGATCTGCTGCGGGTGACCTTTCCTTATATTCTGCTGATTTCCCTGTCGTCCTTTGCCAGCGCCCTGCTCAATACCTGGAACCGCTTCGCGGTACCTGCCTTCGTTCCGACGCTGCTGAACGTCAGCATGATCGTCTTTGCGCTGTTCCTGACCCCGTACTTCGACCCGCCGATCATGGCCATGGGCTGGGCGGTGCTGGTCGGCGGTCTGCTGCAACTGCTCTACCAGCTGCCGCACCTGCGCAAGATCGGCCTGCTGGTGCTGCCACGCCTCAATATGCGCGACAGCGGCGTATGGCGCGTGCTGCGGCAGATGGGCCCGGCGATCCTCGGTGTGTCGGTGGCGCAGATCTCGCTGATCATCAACACCATCTTCGCCTCCTTTCTGGTCGCCGGCTCGGTGTCGTGGATGTACTACGCCGACCGCCTGATGGAGCTGCCGTCCGGCGTGCTGGGCGTTGCCCTGGGCACCATCCTGCTGCCGTCGCTGGCCAAGACCCACGCCGCCGAGGACCCGGCCGCCTACTCGAAGCTGCTCGACTGGGGCCTGCGCCTGTGCATCCTGCTGGCGTTGCCCTGTGCCCTGGCCCTGGCGCTGCTGGCCGAGCCGCTGGTGGTGTCGCTGTTCCAGTACGGCAACTTCACCGCTACCGATGCCGAGATGACCCAGCGCGCCTTGCTGGCCTACTCGCTGGGCCTCATGGGCATGCTGCTGGTCAAGGTGCTGGCGCCGGCCTTCTATGCGCGCCAGGACATCCGCACGCCGGTGCGCATCGCCATGTTCACCCTGCTGATGACCCAGGTGATGAACCTGCTGTTCATCTTCGTCATCCCCCTGGCCCATGCCGGTCTGGCGTTGTCCATCGGCCTGGCGGCCTGCCTGAATGCCGGCCTGCTGTTCTGGAAGCTGCGCGCCCGCGGCTTCTATCAGCCGCAGCCGGGCTGGGCGATGTTCGCCAGCAAGCTGCTGGCGGCGCTGCTGGTGATGGTGGTGGTGCTGGTCGGCATGCTCTGGCTGATGCCGGCCTGGAGCGACGGCAACATGCTGGCGCGCCTGCTGCGCCTGGGGGCGCTGGTGGTGGCCGGCGCGCTGAGCTATTTCGCGGTGCTGGGCATTCTCGGTTTCCGGTTGCGCGACTTTTCCCGGCGCTCGGTGGGCTGAGCACCATTGGTGCTGACGGCCGGCGCCGGCAAGAGAGCGCCGGATCCGCTACCCGGCGCCTGCCGCTGTGCGTATAATTGGCCACTTTGTGAGCAAGAAGCGCGTTATGCAGCTGGTTCGAGGCCTTCATAATCTGCGGCCCCAGCATCGGGGCTGTGTCGCCACCATCGGAAATTTCGACGGCGTTCACCGTGGCCACCAGGCGATTCTGGCGCGTTTGCGTGAGCGCGCGGCGGAACTGGGTGTGCCCAGCTGCGTGGTGCTGTTCGAGCCACAACCACGTGAGTACTTCGACCCCGAGGGCGCCCCGGCACGCCTGAGCCGCCTGCGTGACAAGCTCGCCCTGCTGGCCGCCGAAGGCGTCGACCGGGTGCTGTGCCTGACCTTCAACCCGCGCCTGCGTGAACTCAGCGCCGCCGAATTCGTGCAGCGTGCGCTGATCGACGGCCTTGGTGTGCTGCACCTGGAAGTGGGCGACGATTTCCGTTTCGGTTGCGACCGTGCCGGCGACTTCGCCTTTCTGGCCGAGGCCGCGCAGCGCGTAGGCTTCAGTGTCGAAGCGGCCAAGACCGTGGAGATCGACGGGCAGCGGGTCAGCAGCACGCGGGTGCGTGAGGCCTTGGCCAGCGGCGATTTCACGGTTGCCGAACGCATGCTGGGTCGGCCGTTTCGCATCGTCGGGCGGGTGCTGCATGGCCAGAAGCTGGGCCGCCAGCTCAATGCGCCGACCGCCAACGTGCAGCTCAAGCGCAAACGTGTACCGCTGACCGGGGTGTACCTGGTCAGCGTGGAAATAGACGGCCAGCCATGGCCGGGCGTCGCCAATATCGGCGTGCGCCCCAGCGTGGCCGGCGATGGCAGCGCCCACCTCGAGGTGCACCTGCTGGATTTTGCCGGTGACCTGTATGGCCGGCGTTTGACGGTGGCTTTCCACCACAAGCTGCGCGATGAGCAGCGTTTCGCCTCGCTCGAGGCACTGAAGACGGCCATTGCGGCCGACATTGCCGCTGCCCGCGACCACTGGCAGCGCCAACCGCTGATGAAGAGCCCGACATGACCGATTACAAAGCCACGCTGAACCTGCCCGATACTCCCTTCCCGATGAAGGCTGGCCTGCCGCAACGCGAGCCGCAGACCCTGCAGCGCTGGATTGATATTGGTCTGTACGAAAAACTGCGCAAGGCCGGTGAAGGCCGCCCGAAATTCGTGCTGCACGACGGCCCGCCCTATGCCAACGGCAGCATCCATATCGGTCACGCGCTGAACAAGATCCTCAAGGACATCATCACCCGTTCCAAGACCCTGGCCGGCTTCGATGCCCCCTACGTGCCAGGCTGGGACTGCCACGGCCTGCCGATCGAGCACAAGGTCGAGACCACCTTTGGCAAGAACCAGCCAGCGGACCTGACCCGCGAGCGTTGCCGCACCTATGCGGCCGAGCAGGTCGAGGAGCAGAAGGCCAACTTCATCCGCCTCGGGGTGCTGGGTGACTGGAACAACCCGTACCTGACCATGAACTTCGCCAACGAGGCCGGCGAGATCCGTGCCCTGGCAGAAATGGTCAAGAAGGGTTTCGTGTTCAAGGGCCTCAAGCCGGTCAACTTCTGCTTCGATTGCGGCTCGGCCCTGGCCGAGGCCGAGGTCGAGTACCAGGACAAGAAATCCGAAGCCATCGACGTGGCCTTCCCCGTCGAGGATGCAGACAAGCTGGCCGCCGCCTTCGGCCTGGCCAACCTGGGCAAGCCGGCCGCCATCGTCATCTGGACCACCACACCCTGGACCATCCCGGCCAACCAGGCGCTGAACGTGCACCCGGAATTCACCTACGCGCTGGTGGACGTCGGCGACCGCCTGCTGCTGCTGGCCGAGGAAATGGTCGAAAGCTGCCTGCAACGCTTCGCCCTCGAAGGCCAGGTGGTTGCCACCGCACCGGGCGCCGCGCTGGAGCTGATCAATTTCCGCCACCCGCTGTACGAGCGTCTGTCGCCGATCTACCTGGCCGACTACGTCGAACTGGGTGCCGGCACCGGTATCGTTCACTCTGCGCCGGCCTACGGTGAAGACGACTTCCGTACCTGTAAGGCGTACGGCATGAGCAACGACGAGATTCTCAACCCGGTGCAGAGCAACGGCGTGTATGCCGACTCGCTGCCGCTGTTCGGCGGCCAGTTCATCTGGAAGGCCAACCCGGCCATCGTCGCCAAGCTCGAAGAGGTGGGCGCGCTGCTCAAGCACGCCACCATCAGCCACAGCTACATGCATTGCTGGCGCCACAAGACGCCGCTGATCTACCGCGCCACCGCGCAGTGGTTCGTCGGCATGGACACCAAGCCGAAGGAGGGCGGCACCCTGCGTGAACGCTCCCTGGCGGCCATCGAAGACACCAAGTTCGTGCCGGCCTGGGGCCAGGCGCGCCTGCATAGCATGATCGCCGGGCGCCCGGACTGGTGCATCTCGCGTCAGCGCAACTGGGGCGTGCCGATCCCGTTCTTCACCCATAAGGAGAGCGGCGAGCTGCACCCGCGCACCGTCGAGCTGATGGAAGAAGTGGCCAAGCGTGTCGAACAGCAGGGCATCGAAGCCTGGTTCAAGCTGGACGCCGCCGAGCTGCTGGGCGCCGAGGCCGACCAGTACGACAAGAGCCGTGACACCCTGGACGTGTGGTTCGACTCCGGCACCACCCACTGGCACGTGCTGCGAGGCTCCCATGCCGAGCTGGCGCACAGCAGCGGCCCGGTGGCTGACCTGTACCTGGAAGGCTCCGACCAGCACCGCGGCTGGTTCCACTCCTCCCTGCTGACCGGCTGCGCCATCGACGGCCACGCGCCGTACAAGGAACTGCTGACCCACGGTTTCACCGTCGACGAGCAGGGCCGCAAGCAGTCCAAGTCCCTCGGCAACGTGGTCGCGCCGCAGAAGGTCATCGACAGCATGGGCGCCGATATCCTGCGCCTGTGGGTGGCCTCCACCGACTATTCCGGCGAGATGGCGGTATCCGACCAGATCCTGCAGCGCAGTGCCGACGCCTACCGGCGCATCCGCAATACTGCGCGCTTCATGCTGGCCAATCTCAATGGTTTCAACCCGGCCACCGACCTGCTGCCGGCCGAGCAGATGCTCGACCTCGACCGCTGGGCGGTGGACGCCACCGCGCGCCTGCAGGACGAGCTGACCGAGGCCTACGGCGAATACCGTTTCTGGAACGTCTACTCCAAGGTGCACAACTTCTGCGTGCAGGAGCTGGGCGGCTTCTACCTGGACATCATCAAGGACCGCCAGTACACCACCGCGCCGGACAGCATCGCCCGCCGCTCCTGCCAAAGCGCGCTGTTCCACATCTGCGAGGCACTGGTGCGCTGGGTCGCGCCGATCCTCTCGTTCACCGCCGAGGAAATCTGGCAGTTCCTGCCGGGCGAGCGCGCCGAGTCGGTGATGCTGGCCACCTGGTACGAGAACCTGGCCCGTCTGCCGGAAGGCTTCGAACTGGACAACGCTTACTGGGAGCGCGTCATGGCGGTCAAGGGCGCGGTCAACAAGGAGCTGGAGAACCTGCGCGCGAGCAAGGCCATCGGCGCCAGCCTGCAGGCCGAGGTCACCCTGTTCGGTGACGACGCCCTGCGTGATGACCTGGCCAAGCTCGGCAACGAACTGCGCTTCGCGCTGATCACCTCCGCTGCTGCCACCGCGCCGCTGAGCGAGGCGCCGGCCGATGCCGTGGTCACCGAGGTCGAAGGCCTGAAGCTGAAGATCGTCAAATCCGCCCACGCCAAGTGTGGCCGCTGCTGGCACCTGCGCGCCGACGTCGGTACTCACGCCGAGCATCCGGAGCTGTGTGGCCGCTGCATCAGCAACATCGAAGGTTCGGGCGAGGTGCGCCACCATGCGTAACGCCCTGGCCCGCAGCGCGGGGATGCAACCATGAGCGCGCGTTTCGGCAAACTCGGCTGGGTTTGGCTCAGCGTCGTGGTGTTCGTGATCGACCAGATCACCAAGTTCTGGTTCGACAACAACCTGCAGATGTACGAGCGCATCACCGTGATTCCCCAGGTGCTGGACTGGACCCTGGCCTACAACACCGGCGCGGCCTTCAGCTTTCTGGCCGGCGCGTCCGGCTGGCAGCGCTGGCTGTTCACCCTGATCGCCGTGGTGGTCAGCGTGGTGCTGGTAGTGTGGATGAAGCGCCTCAAACCTGACGAAACCTGGCTGGCCGTCGGCCTGGCCCTGGTGCTCGGCGGCGCCCTGGGCAACCTGGTGGACCGGGTGATCTTCGGCCATGTGGTCGACTTCATCCTGGTGCACTGGCAGAGCAGCTGGTATTTCCCGGCCTTCAATATCGCCGACAGCGCCATTACCGTGGGCGCCGTGCTGCTGGCGCTGGACATGTTCAAGAGCAAGAAGCCCGAAGAAGAGGTGGCACGTGACTGATGTACGTATCGGCCCGGATCGGCAGGTGACCCTGCATTTCGCGCTGAAGCTGGATAACGGCGATGTGGTCGACAGCACCTTCGACAAACAGCCGGCCACCTTCAAGGTTGGCGACGGTAACCTGTTGCCGGGTTTCGAGGCGGCGCTGTACGGCTTCAAGGCCGGTGACAAGCGCAGCCTGACCGTGCAGCCCGAGCAGGGCTTCGGCCAGCACAACCCGCAGAACGTGCAGGTGATGCCGCGCTCGCAGTTTCAGGACATGGAGCTGTCCGAAGGGCTGCTGGTGATCTTCAACGACGCTGCCAATACCGAACTGCCAGGCGTGGTCAAAGAGTTCGATGACGCCCAGGTGACCATCGACTTCAACCACCCGCTGGCCGGCAAGACGCTGACCTTCGATGTCGAGATCATCGACGTTCAGGCGATCTGACCGGGCGTCAGTCGCAGGCGGACATTACTCGTGAACGCGCTGTCTACCCCATGAGCTCATTGCGGCTCGTGGGATAGACTCTCCACTCAAGCTTTCCGTGCCGAGCGTGCCATGCAAATCAAACTCGCCAATCCCCGCGGTTTCTGCGCCGGTGTCGACCGCGCCATCGAGATCGTCAACCGCGCCCTCGAGGTGTTCGGCCCGCCGATCTACGTGCGCCATGAAGTGGTGCACAACAAGTTCGTGGTCGAAGACCTGCGTTCGCGCGGGGCGATCTTCGTCGAGGAGCTCGATCAGGTGCCCGATGACGTGATCGTCATCTTCAGCGCCCACGGCGTTTCCCAGGCGGTGCGCAACGAAGCCACCAACCGCGGCCTGAAGGTGTTCGACGCCACCTGCCCGCTGGTCACCAAGGTGCACCTGGAAGTGGTGCGCTACAGCCGCGATGGCCGCGAGTGCATCCTTATCGGCCATGAAGGCCACCCGGAAGTCGAAGGCACCATGGGCCAGTACGACGCCAGCAATGGCGGCGCCATCTACCTGGTCGAAGACGAAGAGGACGTTGCCAAGCTGCAGGTGCGCGATCCCGATAACCTGGCCTTCGTGACCCAGACCACGCTGTCGATGGACGACACCAGCAAGGTCATCGATGCCCTGCGCGCACGCTTCCCCGCTATCGGCGGGCCGCGCAAGGACGATATCTGCTATGCCACCCAGAACCGCCAGGATGCGGTCAAGCAACTGGCCGACGAGTGCGATGTGCTGCTGGTGGTGGGCAGTCCCAACAGCTCCAACTCCAACCGCCTGCGCGAGCTGGCCGAGCGCATGGGTACTCCGGCGTACCTGATCGACGGCGCCGAGGATCTCAAGCGCGAGTGGTTCGACGGCGCCAAGGGCATCGGCATCACCGCCGGCGCTTCGGCCCCGGAAGTACTGGTGCGCGGGGTGATCGACAAGCTGGGCGAGTGGGGCGCCAGCAACGTCCAGGAACTCGATGGCCGCCCGGAGAACGTGACCTTCTCCATGCCCAAGGAGCTACGGCTCAAGGCGGTGTGAAGCAGGCGGTGCAGAGGAGCCAGGGTCGATACCCTGGCTTTTTTGTGGGCGCTGTCGAGGTTGCGGAGTCTGCGGCACTCGATGGCCATTCTGTTGACCAATACCTAGTCATGCCGCCAGCACCCAGTGCTGGCGGCAAGCATCCAATCGGAGGATCAATAATGGCTCACGAGCAAATCGTCATCACCACGCCGGACGGCCAGTGCCCGGCCCACCTGTTCACGCCGGCTGACGGGCAGGGCGGCCCGGCGGTCATCTTCTACATGGATGCCGGCGGCATTCGCCCCGCCGAACTGGGCATGGCCGAGCGGCTTGCCAATGCCGGCTACGTGGTGCTGCTGCCGGATCTCTATTACCGCTATGGCGCCTACGGGCCATTCGATCCCAAGGAAGTGTTCAAGGGCGACTTTCGCGTCATCCTCGGGCCGCTGATGGCCACCACCGGCAATGCCAAGGCAGCCGCGGATATCGATGCCTATATCGCCTACCTCGACGGGCGCAGCGACGTGCACGGCAAGCGTATCGGCGCGGTGGGCTTCTGCATGGGCGGCGGCATGGCGATCTCGGCAGCAGGAAAGCGGCCCGAACGCTTCGCGGCCGTGGCCAGTTTCCATGGCGGCAACCTGGCCACCGATGCAGATGACAGTCCGCATCGCGCTGCATCCGCCCTGCAGGCCGAGCTTTATATCGCCGCGGCGGAAAACGACGGCAGCTACCCGCCGGAAATGGCCGAGCGTTTCGAGAAGGCCCTGACTGACGCCGGCGTGACCTTCCGCTCGGAAACCTACCCGGCCAAGCACGGCTGGATGAAGCCCGACTTCCCGGTGTACGACGAAGCCGCTGCCGAACAGGGCTGGCAGCAGTTGCTGGCGTTTTTCGAGCGCACCTTGGCGCGTGACTGACAGCGCTGCTTTGGCCCCGGGCTGCTGATCGGGCCGTGCCCGTGCAGGGCTGGTCGCAAGGCCAGCCGATGCGCCTTTTGCAGGTGAGCCTGGTACCCGCCGGGAAAATCCAGGATAAGCCCTAAAGCATAGCCTTGATCAACAGCGCGGCGGCCACCGCCGCCGATACCAGTGCAAAGCCGCGTTGCAAGGCTGTGCCGGAGAGCTTGCCCGCGACTATTCGCCCGCCGAGCATGCCGGCCAGGGCGCCCAGGCAAAACGGCGTCGCCAGTCGCCAGTCCAGATGGCCGGCAACCGAGCTTGCCGCGACGCCGGCGGCGGAAATCAGCGCGATCACCGCCAGCGAGGTGGCCAGCACCGATTGCGCAGTCAGGTTGGTGTAGCGCTGCAGGGCGGGCACCAGCACGAAGCCGCCACCGACCCCCAACAAGCCGGACAGTGCACCGGCTACCAGGCCCGATAAGGTAAGGGCCCAGGCACAGGGCCCGGTCCAGTTAAGCTTGCCGCGATTGACGTCCAGTTGGCAGGGCGGTGGCTTGGCCATAAAGGCTGACCGGCCTTGCGGCAAGGCCTGGGTGCGGCGCCAGGTCAGCCAGGCGATGTACAGGAGCACCAGCGCGAAGATCCCCATCAGCGGGCGGTTGGGCAGGCGCTGCGCCACCCACAGACCGATCGGCGAGCAGAAAATCCCGGCAACGGCCACCAGCAGGGCGGCCTTGTAGCGAACGATGCCATCCCGCAGGCCCATCGCTGCTCCGAGGCTGGCCGCCAGGCCAACTGCCAGCAAGCCGATCGGGCCTGCCTCGGCAATGTCCAGGCCCATCACGAAAACCAGCAGTGGCACCGCCAGTATGCCGCCGCCCGCACCGGTCAGGGCCAGGATCACGCCGACCAGCAGGCCAAGCAGGATGATCGTGATCATTGCCGCGCCCTCGCCGTTAGAGGGCCACTCATAGGTCCGCCAGCTCCGGCTTGGCCAGCCACTCGCGGCCCTTGAGCATGCCTTTCCAGTACAGCGGCGGCAGAATCCGTTCCTTGAGCAGCCAGGCCAGGCGGGAGGGTCTGGTGCCATCGATGAGCCAGGATGGGAAGCTGGGGGTCACCTTGCCGCCATAGCTGAATTCGGCCAGCACGATCCTGCCGCGCTCGACCGTCAACGGGCAGGAACCATAGCCGTGATACAGCGCCGTGCCCTTGGCTCTGCCCAGCGCGGCCAGCACGTTGTGGGCAACCACCGGCGCCTGTTTGCGTGCGGCGGCGGCGGTTTTCGCATTGCTGGTGTTGGCGGCATCGCCCAGGGCGTGAATGTTTTCCCAGCTCTTGTGGCGCAGCGTCGCGGGATCTACATCGATCCAACCGGCGGCGTCGGCCAGGGCGCTGGCACGCACGAAGTCGGGAGAGACCTGCGGTGGCACCACATGGAGCATGTCGAACGGGCGGGTAACGCTGCCGGTACTGCCATCGGCCGCCACGCACCTGAAGGTGGCGGTACGCGCTGCGCCATCGACCCGGGTAAGCGTATGGCCGAAGTTCAGGTCGATCCGGTAAGCCTCGACATATTCCATAAGCGCCGGTACGTAGTCGGCAACGCCGAACAGCACGGCACCGGCGCTGTAGAACTCGATTTGCGTGTCGCCCAGCACCTCGCTACGGCGCCAGTGGTCGGCCGACAGGTACATGGCCTTCTGGGGCGCGCCGGCACATTTGATCGGCATCGGTGGCTGGGTGAAGATCGCCCGCCCACCGCGAAGCTGCTGCACCAGCTGCCAGGTATAGGGCGCCAGGTGATACAGGTAGTTGGAGGTCACACCATTACGGCCCAGGGTCTCGCTCAGGCCCTCGATGGCCTGCCAATCGAGCTTGAGGCCGGGACAGACGATAAGCTGCTGGTACCTGACCACCCGGCAGCCATCGAGGATCAGCGCATTGCGCTCCGGCTCGAAGGCAGCCACTGCCGACTTGATCCAGTGCACGCCGCGAGGCATTGTCGCGCCCATGCTGTGGGCGGTTTGCGGCGCCTCGAAGACCCCGGCGCCGACCAGCGTCCAGCCAGGTTGGTAGTAGTGCACATCAGCGGGGTCGATGATGGCGATATCCAGCCCGGGCTCGCGGGCCAGCAGGCTCGATGCCGTCGCAATACCCGCCGCACCGCCGCCGACGATGACCACCTGATGCGCGGCCTCCGCCACGTTCACGGGCGTTCGCCCCTGATTGGCAATCCTGCGGGCTACCGAGGCCATATCGAAGCCGGCTTCCCTTGCCGCATCGACGATCTGCTCCAGTGGTTGTGCCCCTGCCTGCGACAGCGCCCACAGGGTGGTCGAGCGCATGCCGGAACGGCAATAGGCAATCAGGGGGTGGGGCAGCGTCTCGAGCAGCTTGCCGAACAGCTCGGCCTGCTCATCGCTGACCTTGCCCGTGTCGACAGGCAGGTAATGGGCCTGCATGCCGTGTTGCTGGGCGGCCCGCTCGATGTCGGCAAACAACGGCTGGTCGCCGCTTTCGCCATCGGGCCGGTTACAGATGATGGCCCGGTAGCCGGCGTTCTTGAGAGCTACCACGTCATCCGGGTGGAGTTGTCCGGTGACTGACAGGCCAGGTGCAAGGCTGCGAATGTCCATAAAGACCTCGGGAAGAAGATGTGCACGGATAATTTTTATAGGGGCGCTCAAATCAGGTTGAGCGGTATCTTCAGGTAGCGCACGCCGTTGGTTTCGGGGGCTGGCAGATGCCCGGCGCGCATGTTGACCTGCACCGAAGGCAGGATCAGCGTGGGCATGGCCAGGGTGGCATCGCGGGAGGTGCGCATGGCCACGAATTGTTCTTCGCTGATGCCATCGCGTACGTGGATATTGAGCGCGCGCTGTTCGGCCACCGTGCTGACGTACTGCACCTCTCGCCCTTCCGGCGGGTAGTCGTGGCAGACGTAGATCAAGGTGTCGGCAGGCAGGCTCAGCACCTTGCCTATCGATCTGAACAGGGTGCGTGCATCGCCGCCGGGAAAGTCGCAGCGTGCCGTGCCGAAGTCGGGCATGAACAGGGTATCGCCCACGAACGCGGCTGTGTCCTGCCCATCGCCTATTACGTAGGCCATGCAAGCGGGGGTATGCCCCGGGGTATGCAGGGCACGGCAGGCCAGGGAGCCAATGCTGAACGCCTCGTCGTCGATGAACAGGTGATCAAATTGGCTGCCGTCGCGGGGCATGTCGGCACCGGCGTTGTACAGGCTGCCGAACACATCCTGGACCCTGGCGATATGACTGCCGATGCCGATCTTGCCGCCCACCTGCGCCTGCAGGTAGGGCGCTGCAGTCAGGTGATCCGCATGAACATGGGTTTCCAGTATCCACTCGACGTGCGCCCCGAGTTCGGCCACCCGAGCAATCAGCCTGTCCGCGGACTCCGTGCTGGTCCGGCCGGTCTTGGCGTCGTAATCGAGCACGCTGTCGATCAAGGCGCAGCGGTTGGTGCCGAGATCGAGGGCAATATAGCTGACGGTACCGGTGGCACTGTCGTGGAAGGCTTCGACTTGGAGTTTTCTAAGCATGTCCTGGCTCCTGGCATGGTGAGCAGGACAACAGCAACAGCTATGCCAAGCCGACGGCTGCCATGGAATCGCTCCAGCTATCTGATTTAAAAGGAATTCCTAGAGCTTCTTGAGGCTTCGGAATGGATGCAGAGGCGATAGGGCCTGGCGGGGCATGCCATCTGTCATGTCAGGCACTGCCAATTGACAGTGTTGGCAGTGCCACGCAGGATGCTGGCACTCCCTAGCATCAGCGATAGACAGCATGTCAGCTAAACCCAGCGATCCAGGCGCCAGTTCGGATCATGTGCGGTCATTGGTTTCGTTTCTCGAACACGAGCCGCAGCCGATGATCGTGCTCGATACCGATTACAACATCCTCGCCGCCAACCCGGCCTATCAACGTCAGTTCGCCAGCCCCGACACCTCTGTTTTGGGGCGCAAATGCTATGCGGTCTCGCACCGCTATTCCGTCCCCTGCGATCAGGCCGGTGAGCACTGCCCCATGCGCAAGGCGCAGGAACTCAATGGCCCGGACCGGGTACTGCATGTCCATCACACGCCCCGGGGCCCTGAACACGTCGACGTCGAACTGCGACCGATCTTCGACGAGGGAGGCGCCATCAGGGCCTACGTGGAGCGCCTGACCCTGGTGCGCAGCGCCTCGGCGCGGCCCAGCAACGACGGTTTGGTGGGGTGTTCTCCCGCGTTCAACCTGGCCTTGTCGGAACTCAAGCGCGTGGCCACCACCCTGCTGCCGGTGCTCTTGCTGGGGGAGTCGGGTACCGGCAAGGAGTTGTTCGCCCGTGCCGTCCACGAGAACAGCGAACGGGCCGAGGGGCCGTTCGTGGTGGTCGACTGCTCGGGGTTGACCGAGACGCTGTTCGAGAGTGAATTGTTCGGTCACGAAAAGGGTGCCTTCACCGGCGCTGTGGCCCGCAAGCCGGGCCTGGTGGACATCGCCCAGGGCGGCACCCTGTTCCTCGACGAAATCGGTGACGTGCCCCTGGCCATGCAGGTAAAGCTGTTGCGCCTGATCGAATCGGGAACCTATCGCCGCGTCGGCAGCGTGGAAACCCTCTATGCGAACTTCAGGCTGGTAGCCGCTACCCACAAACCGCTGGAAACGATGATGGGCAGCGGCGCGTTCAGGCAGGATCTCTACTACCGCCTCAGCACCTTTCCGATTCAGCTGCCGCCCTTGCGCGACCGGGTGGAGGATATCGGCCTGTTGGCCAACTCCTTCCTGCAGCGTGGTGAGCGGCGCCTGGTCATCGATACCGAGGCCCTGGCTAGCCTGGAGCGCTATGGATGGCCGGGCAATATCCGCGAGTTGCGCAACGTCCTGGACCGCGCCAGCCTGTTCGCCGATGACGGGGTCATTCGCAACAGCCATCTACCGCCGGCGATAACCGCGCCCGCCGCCCTGCCTGGAGTGCCGTTAGCGGCAGGCGATCAACGACCCTTGGCGCAGACAGTGGCGGCATTCAAGGGCACGCGCAGCGAATTGGCGAAGTATCTGCGTATCAGTGAACGGACCCTGTATCGACGGCTCAGGGAACAGGGACTCGATCAGCCCTGATCGGCTGAGCACTGGCGGCCGCGCAACCGATCCTGCGGCGGCCTCCAGGCTGCTCAGCGCAGGCGTTGCGGCGCAGGCCGGGCGCAGGCAGCTCGTTTCGCGTAGGTGAGCTCGGTAGCAGTGCCTGTGGGTCTGGAATATCACTATGGAGCATGGTTGATGTTGACGATAGATATAGGGCCGCTGGCGCTTGGCGTGGGCCATGTGCTGCTGTTGGTGAGCCTGTTGCTGGCCACCCTGGTCGGCTGGTGGCTGGGGCGCAGGCACCAGGTCAATCCGGAGAAGCTGATCTTCCGCCTGCTGCTGGCGGCGCTATTGGGCGCGCGGCTGGCCTTCGTCGTCCGCTATTTCGAGCATTACCAGGACGCGCCCTGGCGGGTGATCGATATTCGTGACGGCGGCTTCAGCGCCTGGGGCGGTTTACTGGCGGCAGGGTTGCTGGGCGCCTGGTACCTGTGGCGCCAGGCGGCGATGCGCCGAGCCCTGGCCGGTGGCGTGGCGGCGGGCCTGCTGGTGTGGGGCATGAGCAGCCTGGTGCTGCATAGCCTGGAGCAGGATACCCGCCTGCCGGAGCTGGCCCTGCGCGATGTCCAGGGGCAACCGGTGGAACTGGGCGAGCAGCTCGGCCAGCCCATGGTGATCAACCTCTGGGCCACCTGGTGCCCGCCCTGCCGACGCGAGATGCCGGTGCTGGCCGAGGCGCAGCGTGCGCATCCAGGTGTGACCTTCGTTTTCGCCAACCAGGGCGAGGGCGCAGGCGAGGTCAGTGCCTATCTCGCCAGCCAGGCGCTGCAACTGGACAACGTGCTGCTCGACAGTGACGGGGCCCTGGGGCAACTGGTCGGCTCGCGGGCCTTGCCCACCACCCTGTTCTACGACGCCGAAGGCCGCCTGTTGGGCAGCCACCTTGGTGAACTGTCCCGCGCCAGCCTGGCTCGAGCACTGGAGGCCCTGAAGACGGAACCTTGACCCTCAAGCCATCCAATCCCAGGCCCTGAATGGACGGGAACCTGCTCCGTTGTACGTAGGCGGCGTCGACCCATAACGCCCCACAGGGGGAGAGGGTTTATGGTTTTTTCGGGCAATAAAAAGCCGGCTTGTGGCCGGCTTTCGTAAGGCAGGTTGTGCTTACTTTTGATAAGCAGCAGCCGCCTTGGTGATCTCGGCGCGGGCCGCGTCAGCGTTGCCCCAGCCTTCGACCTTGACCCACTTGCCCTTCTCGAGATCCTTGTAGTTCTCGAAGAAGTGCTTGATCTGCTCGATCAGCAGCGGGGGCAGGTCGGTGTATTCCTGAACGTCTTTGTAGATGGTGGTCAGCTTGTCGTGGGGAACCGCGATCAGCTTGGCGTCGCCACCGGCTTCGTCGGTCATGTGCAGCACGCCAACCGGGCGAGCGCGGATGACCGAGCCTGGGGCGACCGGGTACGGGGTCACGACCAGCACGTCGAGGGGGTCGCCGTCGTCGGCCAGGGTGTGCGGGATGAAACCGTAGTTGGCCGGGTAGAACATCGGGGTGGCCATGAAACGGTCGACGAACAGGCAGTCGGTGTCGTGATCGATTTCGTATTTGATCGGCGCGTGGTTGGCCGGGATTTCGATAGCGACGTAGATGTCGTTCGGCAGGTCTTTACCGGCCGGAACCTTGCTGTAGCTCATGGGTGACTCCCTGATGTGGGCCAAAAAAAGTGGCGCGATTATAGGTGGATTCCCGCGTCGTTGCCATTACAGCCATCTGGCGTATCGGCAGTCGCGGGCGTGGCTTGCTGATAGTCCGGGTGTTCGACCTGCAGGCGGCGCAAACGTGCCAATGGGTCTTGCCGGTAGAACAGGCGCAATTGCTCGTAGACCGCGGGAAAGGCCTCGTCGAGCAGATCCGGCGCGTTGAAGAAATATTCGCTGGTGACTGCGAAGAACTCGGCGGGGTTTTCCGCGGCATAGGGGTCGATGGCGGTCTGCGCTTCTTCGTCGATATCCAGCGCGGCATTGAGGCTGTCGAAGGCGTCCTGCATGGCGCTGGCCCACTGGGTGACGTCCATGTTGCTGTGCAGGGGTGGCAGGCCGTTGGCGTCGCCGCCGAGCATGTCCAGCTTGTGGGCCAGTTCGTGGATCACCAGGTTGTAGCCTTCCCAGCCGCCACTGGCCTGCACGCCCGGCCAGGCGAGAATCACCGGGCCCTGCTGCCAGGCTTCGCCGCTGTGCTCGCCGTCCCATTCGTGCTCGATGCCGCCGGAGTCGCGATGGCGCTGGGGGCTGACGAAGTCGTCGGGGTAGAGAATCACCTCGTGGAAGCCCCCATACCAGTTCAGGTCGGCCAGGCCGAGCAGCGGCAGTTCGGCGAGCGCGGCCAGGGCCAGGCGATCTTCGCCATCGAGTTCCAGGCCGGGCAGGGTGGTCAGGTGTTTGTTGTGCAGAAACAGCACGGCGCGTTCACGCAGCCGTTGCTCGTCTTCGCTGCTGAGGCCGTCGAGAATCGGCAGGCGTTGGCGCACGCTGGCCCAGCGAGTGGCGCTGACCGGGTTGCGAGAGAGAATGCGCTTGCGGCGCCAGGCGCTAAACGACCACATGGCTAGGGCTCGGTTGCAGGGTGGGCGTCACCTTAAGCAGGCCGGGTCGTTGTCGCAAGTGTGCAGCTGTTACCCGCTGTCCACTGAAGTTGCTGGCGCTGCGTGCTGGCGCTCCAGGCCGAGGGCGCCGCTGTGCTAATCTGCGGCCATGTTTTAACGCGGCTCGCCGCCTCCAGGCGCGCCTGTTCTCGAGGTTTTCATGCATATCCACATTCTCGGCATCTGCGGCACCTTCATGGGCTCGCTCGCGGTGCTGGCCAAGGACCTGGGCCACCGCGTCACCGGCTCCGATGCCAATGTCTACCCGCCGATGAGCACCCAGCTCGAAGCCCAGGGTATCGAGTTGATGCAGGGCTACGACCCCGCGCACCTGCAGCCGGCGCCGGATCTGGTGGTGGTCGGCAACGCCATGAGCCGTGGCAACCCGGCGGTGGAATACGTGCTCAACAAGGGTCTGCCCTATGTCTCCGGTCCCCAGTGGCTGGCCGATCACGTGCTGCAGGGCCGCTGGGTGATGGCCGTAGCCGGCACCCACGGCAAGACCAGCAGCTCGAGCATGCTGGCCTGGGTACTGGAGCACGCCGGCATGGCGCCGGGCTTCTTGATCGGCGGCGTGCCGCAGAACTTCGGGATTTCAGCCCGGCTGGGCGATACGCCATTCTTCGTGGTCGAGGCCGACGAATACGACAGCGCCTTTTTCGACAAGCGCAGCAAGTTCGTTCACTACCGCCCGCGCACTGCCATCCTCAACAACCTCGAGTTCGACCACGCGGACATCTTCCCGGATTTGGCCGCCATCGAACGGCAGTTCCATCACCTGGTGCGGATCATCCCCAGTGAAGGCCTGGTCATCCACCCGGCCAGCGAAAGCGCGCTGGCGCGGGTGATCCAGATGGGCTGCTGGACGCCTGTGCAGACCACCGGTGAAGGCGGCCAATGGCAGGCCCGCCTGCTGGCCGCCGACGGTTCGCGCTTCGAAGTGAGTTTCGACGGCAAGGTCGAGGGTGTGGTGGACTGGCAACTGACCGGCCAGCACAACGTCGCCAACGCCCTGGCCGTGCTGGCGGCCGCGCGCCATGTCGGCGTGGTGCCGGCGCTGGGCATCGAGGCGCTGGGCAAATTCATCAACGCCAAGCGGCGCATGGAGAAGGTCGCCGAGGTAAACGGCGTGACCGTCTATGACGACTTCGCCCACCACCCGACGGCCATCGCCACCACCCTCGACGGCCTGCGCAAGCGGGTCGGCGACGAGCAGATCATCGCGGTGATCGAGCCGCGCTCCAATTCCATGAAGCTCGGTGCTCATCGCGATGGCCTGGCCGAGTCGGCGGTGCAGGCCGATGCGGTGTTCTGGTACGCGCCGCCGAACCTGGGCTGGGACCTGGCGGCCACGGTTGCCGGCGCCACCAACCCCACCCAGGTGTGCGATTCCCTGGAAGCCATCATCGATGGCGTGAAGGCGCGGGTACGCCCCGGCACCCAGGTGGTGATCATGAGTAACGGTGGTTTTGGCGGTTTGCACGGCAAGCTGGCCAAGGCGCTGGAGGCATGAGCATGGCCGGACCGGAGCGCATCACCCTTGCCATGACCGGCGCCTCGGGCGCCCAGTACGGCCTGCGCCTGCTCGACTGCCTGGTGCGCGAGGACCGGGAAGTGCACTTCCTGATCTCCAAGGCCGCGCAGTTGGTGATGGCTACCGAAACCGACGTCAGCCTGCCGGCCAAACCCCAGGCCATGCAGGCGTTTCTCACCGAATACACCGGCGCCACCGACGGGCAGATTCGCGTCTACGGCAAGGAAGACTGGATGGCCCCGGTGGCTTCCGGCTCCGGTGCGCCGTCGGCCATGGTGGTGGTGCCATGCAGCACCGGCACCCTGTCATCGATTGCCACCGGTGCCTGCAACAATCTGATCGAGCGCGCCGCCGACGTGGCCCTCAAGGAGCGCCGCCAACTGATTGTGGTGCCGCGCGAGGCGCCCTATTCGAGCATTCACCTGGAGCACATGCTCAAGCTGTCCAACCTGGGCGTGACCATCCTGCCGGCCTCGCCGGGCTTCTATCACCAGCCACAGACGGTGGATGACCTGGTCGACTTCATCGTCGCGCGCATCCTCAACTGCCTGAACATTCCCCAGGACATGCTGCCGCGCTGGGGCGAGCATCATCTAAACAGTGGCGATGACTAGGCGCGTGCGCTGGCTGCTGGTGCTCGCCTGCCTGCAACTGGGCGGCTGCGCCACCGCGCGCACGCTGGACGCCAACAAGCCCGGCGCGCCGGTGGTGTACGCCGGCACGCGGCTTGACTGGTACGCGCTGCAGGGCGGTTGCTGCCCGGTCGAACGCTTTGGCGCCGAGGCGCCGCGCTATGCTGCCGTCGACCTGCCAGCCAGCGCCTTGCTCGATACCCTGCTGTTGCCGCTGTCGCTGGCCAAGGCGCTGGGGATTGGGTTGCAGGTAACTGGGGGCGGGTAGGGCGCTTTGATCGGGCGTGGGTGGTTGTTGATGGGTTGCACCCACGCAGCCCGAGCAGCCCTAGGGGCTGGGCATTTTAGGTGATGGGTTGCACCCATCCTACGGCCTGCAGAGATGGCCGGTCGGACGCGTAGGGTGGACAACGCTCTTTTTGTCCACCAATGCGGTAATTGGAACGGTGGCTAGGTGAAGCTTCATCCACCCTACGATCTTTCGGCTCGTCTTCAACGCTTTGACTTCAAAAAAGACAAAGCGGCATTTCGCGATCTCGTGGGAGGGGCTTTAGCCCCGAGCTTTTACGCCTTGCCAGCCCCGTCGAGGCTAAAGCGAATCGTGGCGCTGTCTCTCCCACAAAAGCCCAGCTTCAAATCGGCGTCAGCAGCGGCTCGCCGCGGAAATGCCGGCCGATATTGTCGAGAAACTGCGTCAGTGACTGTTCCAGGGCCTGGGGCGAATTGCCGCCCACATGCGGGGTAATGGTCAGGTTGTCGAGGTCGAGCAGCTCGGTGGGTGGCAGTGGTTCGCTTTCGTACACGTCCAGTGCCGCGGCGCGGATGCGCTTGTCGCGTAGCGCCGTGCCCAGCGCCGCGGTGTCCACCACGCTGCCGCGCGCCACGTTGACCAGATAACCCTGGGGCCCCAGGGCACCGAGTACCTTGGCGTTCACCAGGTGATGGGTCGCGGCGCCGCCGGGAATGGCGACCACCAGGCAGTCGCACCAGTGCGCCAGTTCCAGCACGCTGGCGAAGTAGCGGTGCGGGCTGCCCGCTTTCGGTGAGCGGCTGTGATAGCCCACCGGCATGTCGAAGGCCGCGGCACGGCGGGCCAGCTGTTGACCGATGGCGCCGAGGCCGAGGATGCCCAGGCGCTTGCCGCTGACCCCCTCGGTCATCGGCAGGGCATCGCGCCAGATGCCGGCGCGGCAGGCGTTGTCGAGGCGGCGCACATCGCGTATCGCTGCCAGTAGCAGCGCCATGGCATGGTCGGCGACGCACACGGCGTTGCTGCCGGCGCCGTTGCTCAGGGCGATGCCGCGCGCGCGGGCTGCGTCGATATCGACCTTCTCGTAACCGACTCCCAGGGTGCCAACGAAGCTCAGTTTTGGCAGGCGAGCGATTTCCTCGGCGGTAAGGCCAATGGTGCCTATGGTCAGCACCGCCTGCACGCTGTCGCCGTGCCTGGCGATGGCCGCTTCGCGTGCCGCAGCATTGGCTGCATGGGTCACCTGATACTGCTCGGCGATACGCGCCAGGCTGCTTTCGCTGAGCGGGTTGAGAATCAGCAGGTGCGGCTTCATAGGGGCTCCATGGCAGGTCGGCGGGGTGACGGTCATTCGATGACACGCAAGATGCTGCGCCCGCGGCTGATGTCCGCGAGCAGGCGCTGCAGCGCCGGGATATGCGGCTGTGGCACGGCCAGCTGCAGTTCGGCGCCCTCGGCGTCGAAGCTTTCCTGTTCCAGCACGGCGTCGAAATCGGCCAGGCGTGACTTGAGCAGGGCCAGTTCGGCGAAGCCGCAATGACAGGCGCAGGCGGTGCGCGGCACCTGCTCCTGGCGCTCGGCCTGCTGCAGGCATTTGTTGGCGCTGCCGCCGTAGGCACGCGCCAGGCCGCCGGTGCCGAGCTGGATGCCACCGTACCAGCGCGTCACCACCACGGCCACGCCGTCGAACCCCTGGGCGTCGATGGCGGCGAGGATCGGCCGGCCGGCGGTGCCGCCGGGCTCGCCGTCGTCGCTGAAACGGTACTGCTGGCCGATCTTCCAGGCCCAGCAGTTGTGCGTGGCGCCTGGGTCGCTGACCTCTTCGATAAAGGCCTGGGCATCCGCCGCGCTGGTGATGGCGCGAGCCTGGGCGAGAAAGCGGCTCTTGCGGATCTCCTCGCGGTAGTCGCAGGGGGCGAGTAGCAGGTAAGGCATCAGACGCTCGGCTTCAACCCACAGCCCTTGAGGATGATGCGCACCATGTTGTCGGCGGCGGCCTGGTAATCCGCCTTGGTCAGGCGCGAGCGAGCGCTGACCCGACAGATCTCCGCGGCGAAATCGGCGTGGTACTGGGTGCCGCTCCAGATCAGGAAGACCAGGTTCGCGGGGTCGACCGCATCCATCTTGCCGGCGGCGATCCAGCTTTCGAACACTGCCGCGCGCTCGCGAAACCAGCTCTGGTGATCCTTGCCGACATGCTGGGAAAGAAACGCACCGCCACTGATGACCTCCATGGCGAAGATCCGCGAGGCCTTGGGGTAGCGGCGCGAATACTCCATCTTGGCGCGGATGTAGCGCTCCAGGGCCTCGGCCGGGTCGTCGTCGACACGCAGGTTGTCGAAGGCGCTGTCCCACAGGGCGAGGATATTGTTCAGCACCGCCAGGTACAGGCCCTGCTTGCTGCTGAAGTAGTAATGCAGGTTGGCCTTGGGCAGCCCCACCGCCTGGGCGATAGCGTTCATGCTGGTGCCCTTGAAACCGTGGCGGGCGAACTCGTTCTCGGCGGCGGCGATGATCGCTTCTTCGTTCTTCTGCCGGATACGGCCGGTCGGTTTGCCGGAAGTGGCAGCGGGTGCGAGCGCGTCAGGGGACATCGAGGACTTCCGTGGTGGTTCAGAGGGCACAGCGGGTGAACAGATACTCCACCGTGGCGGGCGTGACAAGCGCTGGCCTTGGAAAATATCTGTCGCCCGGCCTTGACCGGGCCTAGCTGAACGCCTGCACGATGCGTTCGCGCTGCGCGGCATCCGGCAGGCGACCCTGGCCCGCCTTGAGGTTGTCGATCACATAGCGCGGGTTGGAGGTGGCCGGAATCACCGCCGTCACGGCCTCGTCGGCGAGGATGAACTTGAGCAGCAGCTGCGCCCAGGAGGTGGCGTCAATCTCGGTGGCCCACTCCGGCAGCGGCTTGCCCTTCACCCGGCTGAGTAACTGCGCGCGCTGAAACGGGCGGTTGATCAGCGTGGCGATGCCATTGTCGTGACAATAGGGCAGCAGGCGCTTCTCGGCGTTGCGCTCGCCCACCGAATAGTTGAATTGCACGAAGTCGACCTTTTCCTTGGCGAGCACCGCCAGCAGATCGTCGTGTGCCGACTCGATGTAATGGGTGATGCCGATGTAGCGCACCTTGCCCTGTTCGCGCAGCTCGCGGGCCAGGGCCAGCTGGGTGGTGGTGTCCTGCAGGTTGTGCACCTGCAGGAGATCCATCCTGTCGGCCTGCAACGCCTCGAGGCTGGCCTCGAACTGCGCCAGGCCGCGCTCACGGCCGGTGCTCGACAGCTTGGAGGCGAGAAACGCCTTGCCCTGGGTCCTGGTGCGCTTGAGCAGCTCGCCGGTCACCGCCTCGGCGCTGCCGTAGCTGGGCGCGGTGTCGATCAGCGTGCCGCCGCCATTGATGAAGGCGCGCATCACCTCGTCCAGGGGGTTCAGGCTGGCGTTGTCGAGGCTGGCATTGAAGGTCTGCGAGGTGCCCAGGCCAATCACCGGCAGGCTCTCGCCGCTCGACGGAATCTTGCGCTGCAGCACGGCAGCAGGGTTGGCGGCAAAGGCGAAACCAGGCAGCAGCTGACTGCCAGCCGCAAGGGTCATCAGGGCAGCGCTGCCCTGCAGGAAATGGCGACGGCTGGGCATGGCGTGCTCCGTTGCGAAAAGGGCTAAGCAGAAGAGACTAGTCGCCGAGTCCGGTGGATCGGCTACACGCCTGGCGTTACTTGTTACCTGGTGTGTCTTGAGAGCACTGCATGGTCGCTGGCGTTCCGTTTGTCCGCCTTGGGCAACAGCGTTCGCGCTGGCGCGGTCATCTATCAGGACAGCCACCGGCGAGGACGCTCTATGAGCAGCACCGCGAAGAAGACCCACCCCAAACTGTGGAACAAGGTGAAACAGCGCGTCACCAAGGGCGACAAGGGTGGTAAGCCCGGCCAGTGGTCGGCGCGCAAGGCGCAGCTGGCCGTACAGCTGTACCAGCAGGAGGGCGGCGGCTACCAAGGCGGCAAGCGCCAGGACAACGGCCTGCAGCAGTGGACCGAGCAAGACTGGGGCACCCAGTCCGGCAAGCCCTCCGGCGAAACCGGCGAACGCTACCTGCCCAGGAACGCCCGCGATGAACTGAGCGACAAGGAGTACGCGCGCAGCACCCGCAAGAAACGCGCGGACAGCCGCGCCGGGCGCCAGCACTCCAGGCAGCCAGAGGACGTCGCCGAGAAGGCCGCCAAGCACCGCACGCCGGCCCCGAGCGGGCTGACCAAGGCCGAACTGATGAAGCGCGCGGCGAGCAGGAGCATTCGCGGCCGCTCGCGGATGAAGAAGGAAGAGCTGGTTACCGCGCTGGAAAAGGAGGGCGGCAAATGAGCGAGTTGAGCGAGGCGCAGAAGAAAGCCATTCGCAGCGATTTCAAGGCCGCGGTGAACATGCCGCCGTCGCGCCTGCGCCGCTGGTTGCAGGCTGCCGACAGCAAGCGCGTGGGCATGACCAAGGGCGGGCGCAAGGTCGAGTCCGCCGGCGATGGCCAGTCGGTCGGCCATCAGATGGGCGAGCGCATTCTGGAGATCAAGGGTAAACGCGTGGCCGAGCTGGAAACCGACGACTACCAGGCGATGCGCAAGGTGATCGGCTACGTGCACCGCCATCTCAAGCAGCGCCCGGACGGTGAGGTGAAGGACAGCCGCTGGCGCCAGTCGCTGATGAACTGGGGCCACGACCCGCTCAAGGCCTGATGCGCCAACCGGGCTTGCAAGCGCGCGTCAGGCGCTGGTCGCCAATTCTTGCAGAAAGCTCTCCAGCACCAGATGCGGCCGGCGGCCCTTGCGAGTCACCGAAGCCAGGCTGATGTCGTAAAAGCGCGAGTCGGCCTTGAGCGCGCGCAGGCGGCCTTCCTTGATCCACGCCTCGGCATAGTGGTCCGGCAGGTAGCCGATATAGCGCCCGGTGAGGATCAGAAACGCCATGCCTTCGCGGTCCGAGGCGCTGGCCGTGCAATTGAGCACCCCATAATGGTTCTGGATCTCCGGCGGCAGGCGGAAGGTCGGGGCGATGGCGTCCTGGTTGTTGAGGCGTTCGTCCGCCAGCTCCTTGTCATCGACATAGAACAGCGGGTGGCCGACGGCGCAGTACAACCGCGAGCGTTCGTCGTACAGCGTCTGGTAATCCAGGCCGGAAAGCCCGCCGACCACCGGCACCACGCCCACATGTAGGCGCCCGTCGAGTACACCCTGCTCGACCTCGCTGGGCGGCGTCATGCGGATGTTCACCCGTACGTCCGGCCCGCGTTCCTTGAGGCGGGCGAGGGCGCCGGTGATGCGCATGTGCGGCACTGTCACCAGGTTGTCGGTCAGACCGATGTTCAGCTCTCCGCGCAGGTGCTGGTGCAGGCCGTTGACCTCGGTGCGAAAGCTCTCCAGCGCCGCCAGCAGCTGCTGGGTCGACTGGTACACCTCACGGCCTTCCTCGGTCAGCGCGAAGCCGGCGCGGCCACGTTGGCACAGGCGCAGGCCGAGGCGTTGCTCCAGGTCGCTCATCTGCTGGCTGATCGCCGAACGGCCGATGCCCAGCACGCTTTCCGCGGCAGAAAAGCCGCCGCATTCGACCACGCTGCGAAACAGCTTGAGCAGGCGGATATCGAAGTCGCTGACCTGGGCAAGGGGCTCGGGGCGTCGGGCGCTCATTGTTTAGTCACCAGTGAACTGAGGATTCGAAGAGTCAGGTTTGAGTGACTTTATGCCTGTGGCACCTTGGCCCGCAACCGATACGCTGTGTAAGGCACGTTGCCCGCAGCCCACCCACGAGGCCATTGCCATGAACATGCCGCAGACCGCCACGCCGCCCCTGGCCAGCCAACTCAAGCTGGACGCCCACTGGATGCCGTTTTCCGCCAACCGCAGCTTTCAGCGCGACCCGCGGATCATCGTCGCCGGCGAAGGCAGCTGGCTGACCGACGATTCCGGGCGCAAGGTCTACGACAGCCTGTCCGGGCTGTGGACCTGTGGCGCCGGCCATTGCCGCAAGGAGATTCAGGAGGCCGTGGCCAAGCAACTCGGCACCCTCGACTACTCGCCGGGCTTCCAGTACGCCCACCCGCTGTCGTTCAAGCTGGCCGAGCAGATGGCCGAGCTGATGCCGGGCGAGCTCAACCACGTGTTCTTCACCGGCTCGGGCTCCGAGTGCGCCGACACCGCGGTGAAGATGGCCAAGGCCTACTGGCGCCTCAAGGGCCAGGCCAGCAAGACCAAGTTCATCGGTCGCGCCCGCGGCTACCACGGCGTCAACATCGCCGGCACCAGCCTCGGCGGCATCGCCGGCAACCGCAAGATGTACGGCCAGCTGATGGACGTCGACCACCTGCCGCACACCCTGCAGCCGGGCATGGCCTTTACCAAGGGCGCCGCCGAGACCGGCGGCGTCGAGCTGGCCAACGAGCTGCTCAAACTGATCGAACTGCATGACGCCTCGAACATCGCCGCGGTGATCGTCGAGCCCATGTCCGGCTCGGCTGGCGTCATCGTGCCGCCGGCAGGCTACCTGCAGCGCCTGCGCGAGATCTGCACCCAGCACAATATCCTGCTGATCTTCGATGAAGTGATCACTGCCTTCGGGCGCATGGGCAAGTGGACCGGTGCCGAGTACTTCGGCGTCACGCCGGACATCGTCAACGTCGCCAAGCAGATCACCAACGGCGCCATCCCGCTGGGTGCGGTGATCGCCAGTCGCGAGATCTACCAGACCTTCATGGGCCAGCCGACGCCCGAGCACATGATCGAGTTCACCCACGGCTACACCTATTCCGCCCACCCGGTGGCCTGCGCCGCCGGCCTGGCTTCGCTGGAACTGCTCAAGCGCGAGAACCTGATTCAGCAGGCCGCGGAGCTGGCGCCCAAGTTCGAGAACGCCATCCATGGCCTGAAGGGTGCCAAGCACGTGGTCGACATCCGCAACTGCGGCCTGGCTGGCGCGATCCAGCTGGCGCCCCGTGACGGCGACCCGACCATCCGCCCGTACGAGGCCGGCATCGCTCTGTGGAAGGCCGGCTTCTACGTGCGCTTTGGCGGCGACGGCCTGCAGTTCGGGCCGATGTTCAACGCCAAGATCGAAGACCTCGACCGCGTGTTCAGCGCCGTCAGCGACGCACTGCAGGGCGTCGCCTGATGGCCGGCCGGCAGCAGGCAGTGGCCACCGTGCAGGTGGACAACGACGAGGTGATCGTCACCGAGTGGCGCTTCGCACCCGGCGCCGAAACCGGCCGCCACCGCCATGGCCACGATTACGTGGTGGTGCCGATGACCGACGGCACCCTGCTGCTGGAAACCCCGGACGGCGACAAGCACGCAACGCTGATCGCCGGCCAGAGCTACTTCCGCAAGGCCGGCGTCGAGCACAACGTGGTCAATGCCATCGACCACGAAGTGGTCTTCGTCGAAACCGAACTCATGTGACAACCCCATTTCCGGCGGCAGCGGCGCATGTCGCTGCTACCCAAGCGAACAATATTCGGAGGACCCAATGACCACCATCCAGCACCTGATCCACGGCCAACTCGCCGACGGCCAGGGCGGCCGCAGCGCCGACGTGTTCAACCCGGCCACTGGCGAGGCGATTCGCCGTGTCGCCCTGGCCGATGTGGCCACCGTGCAGCAGGCAATCGACTCGGCCAAACAGGCCTTCCCGGCCTGGCGCAACACGCCGCCGGCCAAGCGTGCCCAAGTGATGTTCCGCTTCAAGCAACTGCTCGAGCAGCACGAAGACACCATCGCCAAGCTGATTGCCGAAGAGCACGGCAAGACCCTCGAAGACGCTGCCGGCGAGCTCAAGCGCGGTATCGAGAACGTCGAATACGCCTGCTCGGCGCCGGAAATCCTCAAGGGTGAATACACCCGCAACGTCGGCCCCAACATCGACGCCTGGAGCGACTTCCAGCCGGTCGGCGTGGTCGCCGGCATCACCCCGTTCAACTTCCCGGCCATGGTGCCGCTGTGGATGTACCCGTTGGCCATCGTCTGCGGCAACTGCTTCATCCTCAAGCCGTCCGAGCGTGACCCTAGCTCCACCCTGTACATCGCCCAGCTGCTCCACGAAGCCGGCCTGCCCGCCGGTGTGCTCAACGTGGTGCATGGCGACAAGACCGCCGTGGATGCGCTGATCCAGGCGCCGGAGGTCAAGGCCCTGAGCTTTGTCGGCTCCACACCGATCGCCGAATACATCTACGCCGAAGGCAGCAAGCACGGCAAGCGCGTGCAGGCCCTGGGCGGCGCCAAGAACCACGCGGTGCTGATGCCCGACGCCGACCTCGACAACGCCGTCAGCGCGCTGATGGGCGCTGCCTACGGCTCCTGCGGCGAGCGCTGCATGGCCATCTCGGTGGCCGTGTGCGTGGGCGACCAGATCGCCGACGCCCTGGTCGAGCGTATCGTCCCGCAGATCAAGGCCCTGAAGATCGGCGCCGGCACCCAGTGCGGCCTGGACATGGGCCCGCTGGTCACCGCGGCGGCGAAGGACAAGGTCACCGGCTATATCGATGCCGGTGTGGCCGCTGGCGCCCAGCTGGTGGTCGACGGTCGCGGCCTTAGCGTGTCCGGCAATGAAAGCGGCTTCTTCCTCGGCGGCAGCCTGTTCGACCGGGTGACGGCGGACATGAGCATCTACACCGACGAGATCTTCGGCCCGGTGCTGTGCATCGTTCGTGTGGACAGCCTGGAAACCGCCATGAAGCTGATCAACGACCACGAGTACGGCAACGGCACCTGCATCTTCACCCGTGATGGCGAAGCGGCGCGGCTGTTCTGCGACGAGATCGAAGTGGGCATGGTCGGCGTCAACGTGCCGTTGCCGGTGCCGGTGGCCTACCACAGCTTCGGCGGCTGGAAGCGCTCGCTGTTCGGCGACTTGCACGCCTACGGCCCGGACGGCGTGCGCTTCTACACCCGCCGCAAGTCGATCACCCAGCGCTGGCCGCAGCGCAAGACCCACGAGGCGGCGCAGTTTGCGTTTCCCAGCAATAGCTGAGGTGGGGTGAGGGAGCGAAAAGGCCGATCAGTTGATCGGCCTTTTTATTGGTGCCCAGAAACCGGGATCGCCCACCCGTACTTTGTGGGTGCGGAGAATTGTGGGAGCGGGAATTGTGAGCGCCCCAACTGTGGGATTGCCAGTTGTGGGAATGCCAACTGTGGGAGCGGGCCATGCCCGCGAATCGATATCGGTAGCGGCGCATGATTTGCAGCCAGATATCGCTCTCCGACGCCGCCTCTCTATCGCCCCGCAAACCGGTTTCGCCCTTACGGCGAGTTCCTTTTGGCAAACGCCCCAAAAGGAACCAAAAGTCTGTGCCCCTGCATCCGGGTCTCGCTACGCTCGACTTCCCTCACTCCATCATTGCTCCGAGGGTCCGCCGCGAAGGGCCATCCCTGGCCCATCGCGACTCTCGCGGCATCCATGCCGCTCAACCCTCTACACAACGATTCCGTTCGGCCTCCTGAAGGGGCGATTGGCGTATCGCGTTGAGCCGAACGGCGGACAAGCTTCGCGTTGTTTACCCTACTTGTGACTCGGAGTCTCCGATATTAATTCGTGCTGTCGCTGCACATGTTCATGAATATGTGCATAACTTCCACATGACTTCCATTTCGATTGTGAATTGCCAGTCCTGTCCTTATTTCTGCAGGGCACGACCAATCGGAACTACTATCCATATATGACTCTATTCGATGCTGAGTTGTGAAGTCAGGCTTGTTGTTAAGGTCTTTCATATAAGATATGTAATTTTTCCAACCATTTTGGAAATTTGATATGAATGAAAAGATTATAATGAAATTTCGCTGGAGTCCTGATGTGTCATAGTCGTCGAGTAATTTGTTTAAATGTTTTGATATGACTTGGTTTTTTGGTCCGCATGAATCTATCTTTAGTGATTCAATAATCGCTTCAGGAGCTCCTGATTCGCTATCCCGGATCATAATGTCTATCTCACCTGGATTGATTCCTCCAGAAGAACGACCACTTCTTGTTTGATCTGCTACATAAAAACCTTGTCCTCTTAGAAACTCACTAAAATCATCGTTATAGATATCCTCAAGTTCTTTCTTGAATTTTTTTTCAAGCATTTTCTTTGCTTTCTTTACTAAGCATCTTGATAATTCTTGAATGTCAAATCTTCGGGGGGGCAAAGCGTTTATGTGCTCCAATGCCTCGTTTGCACTTAGCAGGTTTATTCTTGAATTTCTAATTTCTACGTTATGCTCGGCATAATCGTCACGATCTATTGTCGCCAAATAACGTTCTGCACTGAATTCTTTGGTTAAAGCAATCATCGCTTTTTGATCGCTGAGCGAGCTAAAGTTTGTGCTCATGTTTATTGGATAGTAGGAACCTCTGCCAGTGAACTCGATCTGCTCAATCCAAAATCCAAAAAGCCCATTGGGATCTTTAGATTTCTTGTACCTGTCGAGTATTTGCATTTCACTATCTAGTAGAATTTTATGATCGTTTGTCTGCAGAAATATAAGTAAGAAGTCAAAAAATTTTTTCCGCTCTACCAAACAGTGCTCGAATAGTTCGGGGCAGATAGCATATTTAGTCATTTTTTTGATTCTTCATGAACTCTATTGTGTCTTCAATCTCCGTTTCGGTGAAGTCTTTTGGCCATTCGAATGCGCCTTTTTCCTCTACTTCAATTTTTCGAATTGCACCCTTCTTTCCTTGAGATTTACCACTAACAAAATATATTGCAACATCTTTGGCCGGGATTGATCCCTCAGATATTCTTCGTCTTAGTCGCTTAAGCAAAGCTTCGCTATGCGTTTCGATTAAGAGTACTTTTTCTGACTGCTTTACTATGTCGATAAATAGGTCTGCCAGCTCCGCTTGCATTTTGGGATGTAGGTGGATTTCAGGTTGTTCAATGATGGTTATAGACGAGGGTTTGGACAAAAAGCCCTGAACTATTACTGGTAGCACTTGTGAAATTCCAAAGCCCACGTCCGTTAGATCGAGGTGTAGGTCATTCTGATTGATCTTGATCGAATGGATGATGTCTTTTAATGCTTCAACGTCAACGGCGAGGTTGAAAGTGTTCAGCCATGTATTTACATTCCTCTTGATTTCCGGGTTTCGCTTTAACGCGTCTGCAAGCGAGTCGCCCTCTTTTGTGTTAAGTGATTCGCGAGTATATGATTGGTCAATCATATAATAGCGCTGAGGAAATCCTCTTAGTGGGCTTACGTGATTAATTAGCCCTGTTCTAAATTTTGCTTCAATGGCTCTGTTTGTTATGTTGAATATTTCTTCAATCATCGATTTGGGGGACGCGATTAAGTTCATGCCTAGAAAGCTAGTGCGTTTGCTATCTACTGGTCCTGTAATCTCAAAGCCATCAATTTTCTTTGATCTGCCGAAAGTCACCCTGTTTTTTTCAATAATACTTTTTTCAAAAAGATCGCTTTCTAAATCGTGAGCTTTATAACCATTGTTGCGCCGATTTGAATATGAGATCAAGATGGCGTTGTTGCTATATACAGTAACTTCTTTAACGTGAATAGCTTCGGTTTTCTCGTCCAAGAAAAAATGGTAGCCAACACCCGTGATTGGAGTTGTGTTATTAGAGTTTGCACACATGTCGATAAGGTCTGAAAGCTCTGATATATCTTCTTTCTTTAAAAAGCTCTGAAGCTTATGCTGTTTTTTTAACTTTCCTTTTGCCTCAATTTTTATTGATTTTTCGTATTCATTTTTAAGCTCTGAAAATATATCTCTTAAAGCTTTGGTGTCCCCCTTTGAGTCTTCGCATCGACTCATTATTTCTGGGAACATTTTTTCTGATGTTCCGAAATGGTCAGAAACAAAAGCATACTCTTGTAGTGCGCTTGTTATTCTTTGTTTCTCTGAGTAGTCAATTTGTGTGATGTCAAATTTTACGCATAGCTCGTTATTTTTTTTATGGTCTCGTAAGATGTTGACTCCCTCTCCGAGAGATACATATTTACTGTTTAGTTTGAATGCGCCGGCATAATCGTCGCCAGATTGGAAGCTTTGTGCAAATAGTAAGATAAGTTGTAATATGCTGCTTTTTCCCGTACTGTTTGCGCCTAGTATTATGGTTATAGGTCTTAGGTCTAATGCTCCCGTTTCAAATGCTTTATAGTTTTCAAAACTAATGTGGTTGATCATGTTTAACTCGTAATTTATGACTTGGCAGTCAGTGGTTAATTTTGATTTGGTTTGAGGTGGCGGTAGGCCGTTTGCCTATCTTTAGAAATTTGAAAGATATTGCTAATCGTTCGGCGTTATAACTATTCGCTGGGGATATAGCTGAAGTTCTAACAGGAGGTCTCTTTAGAAAAGAAGCCTTCGGAAAAAGCGATAGGCCGCTTTCAGAATCGATCTGAACGGCGAGGTGTTTTTGGCGGCTGGAGGGAGCGTTCTTGCTGGCCATGGTTCTTCCTTGAGAGGCGATGGCCGACCTTACTGCGAAATACTGGCGGTGCGCCACTAGGTGTGTATGGCTTTTAGTCGCATGGGCGAGGTGGCTGCATAGGGTGAGAAGCTATTTGCAGCAAAACACGCAACAAACCATTGCGCGTTAGGCCGTATTTCGAACCTATCTGCCTCTCTATGATGGCTCGCACTTTCCCTTGCGAGGCCATGCCATGAACGCTTTACGTCTGCTACGCCCTTTGTTGTTAGGCAGTGCCGTGCTGGCCATGGCCGGCCAGGTGCTGGCGGCTGAGCCGCTCAAGCTGGAGGTGTATAACCCCGGTGCGAAATCGATTTTCCCGGTATCGGCGCAGATCGTCTCCGGGCCTACCGAGGCGGTGCTGATCGATGCGCAGTTCCAGCGTGACGATGCCCAGGCGCTGGTCGAGAAGGTGCGCGCGACCGGCAAGAAGCTGACCACCGTGTATATCAGCCATAGCGACCCGGACTATTACTTCGGGCTGGATGTGATTCACCGCGCTTTCCCGGATGCGAAGATCGTTGCCACTGCCGAAACGGTGGCTGCCATCGAGGCGAGCAAGGACGGCAAGTTGGCGCACTGGGGGCCGATCATGGAAGGCAATGCACCCGAGGCGCTGGTGGTGCCCGAGGTGCTGAAGGCGCCGACGCTGACCGTGGATGGGCAGGTGCTGGAGATTCGCGGGCCGGAGCCGGCGCGTACTTTCGTGTGGATTCCATCGCTGAAGACGGTGGTCGGCGGCATCCCGGTGTCGGCCAATATCCATGTGTGGATGGCCGATACCCAGACCGTGCAATCGCGCCGCGACTGGTTGGCGACCCTGGCGGCCATCGACGCGTTGAACCCGAGCCGCGTGGTGCCCGGGCATTACCTGCCCAACGCCGATGGCAGCCTGCCGGATTCGCCGCAGACCGTCGCCGCGACCCGCGAGTACCTGCAGGCCTTCGAGCAGGAAGCCGGCAAGGCCAGGGATTCCAAGCAGCTGATCGCCGCCATGGGCAAGCGTTACCCGGACCTGGCCGATGAGGCGTCCCTGGAGTTGAGTGCCCAGGTGATCAAGGGCGAGGTGAAGTGGCCGCAATAAGCCACCGCTGAGCCGGAACGACAACGCCCTGCCCGGCAACGGTGCGGGGCGTTTTTACATTGTTACCGGTTACAACGCCCAGTAGAGGCTTAGCAAGCATCACAACCGCTCTGGAATCAACTTCTGGTCCCCTCTGCAGGCCCTCCGACAGGCAGCTGCGAAACGTGTACTTATCAACCCGGTGTTTCGGATTGTTGCACCAGCTTGGACGACGCCTTGCCCGGCGACGGTGCGCATCTAGCGGCGGTTGGTGGTGAACGTGGCGCCTTTTCAATCGAAAGTGACGCATCGCCCCTAGACACTTGAGGTTACATCGGCATCTACCGCGACTTTCGTCTAGAAGTTTCAAACGGTTGTGCGAATGGCATAGCGCTTGCTCCAGCAGGCGGGCCAATCCAAATACTCCTCAGGAGCACGTCCATGCCTCACACGTCTTTCAAGAAAGGTTTCCTGGCGCTTGCGATCACTGGTGCTTTGGGCTTCTCCCCGTTCTCCCATGCCGACATCATCATCGGCGTCGGTGCACCGATGACCGGCGGCAACGCGGCCTTTGGCGATCAGTTCTGGCGCGGCGCGCAGCAAGCCGCCGATGACATCAACGCGGCGGGTGGGGTGAACGGCGAGAAGATCAAGCTGGTCAAGGGCGACGATGCCTGCGAGCCCAAACAGGCCGTGGCGGTGGCCAACCGCCTGGTGGACTCGGACAAGGTGGTGGCAGTGGTCGGCCACTTCTGCTCGTCGTCGACCATGCCGGCGTCCGAGGTGTATGACGAGGCGGGCATCCTGGCTATTACCCCGGGGTCGACCAACCCCCAGGTCACCGAGCGCGGCCTGACCGCGATGTTCCGCATGTGCGGCCGTGACGACCAGCAGGGCATCGTCGCCGGCGACTATATCGTCGATACCCTCAAGGCCAGCAAGGTTGCGGTGATCCATGACAAGGACACCTATGGCCAGGGCCTGGCCGACGCCACCCGTGCGCAGCTCAACAAGCGCGGCGTGAAAGAGGTGATGTACGAGGGCCTGACCCGTGGCGAGAAGGACTTCAACGCCCTGGTCACCAAGATCCGCGCCAGCGGCGCCGAGGTGGTCTACTTCGGCGGGCTGCACTCGGAGGCCGGGCCGCTGGTGCGGCAGTTGCGCGAGCAGGGCGTGAACGCCAAGTTCCTTTCCGGCGATGGCATCGTCACCGACGAATTGGTCGCTACGGCCGGCGGTGCGCAATACGTCGATGGCGTACTGATGACCTTTGGCGCCGACCCGCGCCTGATCCCGGATGGCAAGGCGGTGATCGAGAAATTCCGCGCCAATGGCTACGAGCCCGAGGGCTACACCCTGTACTCCTACGCCTCGCTGCAGGTGGTCGCCGCCGCGTTCGCCGGGACCCGGGGCACCGACGGCGCCGAAGCCGCCGCCTGGCTGAAGGCCAACCCGGTGCAGACGGTGATGGGCAAGAAGGAGTTCGACGAGAAGGGCGACCTGAAGGTCTCCGACTACGTGATGTACCAGTGGGGCGCTGACGGCAAGTACAAGCAGCTCTAAGAGCAGGGTTTTCAAAGGGGCAGGGCGCGCCTGGGAGTGGCTTTAGCCACGAGTGGTTAAGAGCTCGGGGCTAAAGCGGATCGCCGCCCGACCCCTCCTACAAGTGATTGCTTCATCTCCATGGCCCTGCAGCTGTCAACAAAACCTCCAAACCCGGCGGGCCATGACCTGCCGGGGCTGCTGCGGTCGCCTGGCGACCTCGCGCTTCTTTCCGTCACGGACTCAGAGATTTTTCAATGGACGGTATCTTCCTGCAGCAACTGGTCAACGGCCTGACCCTTGGTTCTGTCTACGGCCTGATCGCCATCGGCTACACCATGGTTTACGGCATCATCGGCATGATCAACTTCGCCCACGGCGAGGTGTACATGGTCTCCGCTTACCTGGCCGCCATCGCCATCGCCGTACTGGCCTTCTTCGGCGTGCATTCCTTCCCGCTGGTGATTCTCGGCACGCTGGTGTTCACCATCGTGGTCACCGGGGTGTACGGCTTCGCCATCGAGCGCATCGCCTACAAGCCGCTGCGCAACTCCACACGGCTGGCACCGTTGATCAGCGCCATCGGCATGTCACTGATCCTGCAGAACTACGTGCAACTCAGCCAGGGCGCGCGGCAGCAGGGCATCCCGACCATGCTCGAAGGCGCGCTGCGCCTGCACGTGGGGGACGGCTACGTGATGATCACCTACACCAAGCTGTTCATCATCGCCGCGGCCATCATCGGCATGCTGGCGCTGACCTTCGTCATCCAGAAGACCCGCCTGGGGCGCATGTGCCGCGCCACCCAGCAGGACCGCAAGATGGCGCAGATCCTCGGCATCAACACCGACCGGGTGATCTCCTACGTGTTCGTCATCGGCGCCTCCATGGGCGCGCTGGCCGGGGTGCTGATCACCCTCAACTACGGCACCTTCGACTTCTATGCCGGCTTCATCATCGGCATCAAGGCCTTCACCGCGGCGGTGCTCGGCGGCATCGGCTCGCTGCCTGGGGCGATGCTCGGCGGGCTGATTCTCGGCGTGGCCGAGGCGCAGTTCTCTGGAATGGTGAATTCCGACTACAAGGACGTGTTCAGTTTCTCGCTGCTGGTGCTGATTCTGATTTTTCGTCCCCAGGGCCTGCTGGGCCGTCCTCAGGTAACCAAGGTGTGATGCCGTGAGTACGACTTCTATCGATGTGAAAAAGAGCCTGGTCGATGCGCTGATGGCCGGATTGATCGCCCTGATCGTGTTCGGCCCGGTGGTGGGCGTGGTGCTCAAGGGCTACGACTTCACCCCGCAGTTCGACCGCGTGGCCTGGATGGTCGGTGCGGTAATGATCGGCCGCTTGCTGCTCAGCCTGTTCCTGCAGACCTCCCGCGGGCGTGTGGTGCTGGAGGGCTTCGAGCGCTCCGGTGGCGGCGTCGGCGTGCAGCCTCCGGGTTACGTGTCGCGCATGCGCTGGATCATCCCGGGGCTGATCCTGCTGGCGCTGATCTTCCCGTTCTTCGCCAACAAGTACCTGCTGACGGTGATCATCCTTGGCCTGATCTACGTGCTGCTCGGCCTCGGCCTGAACATCGTGGTCGGCCTTGCCGGCTTGCTCGACCTGGGTTTCGTGGGCTTCTACGCCATCGGCGCCTACGGCCTGACCATGGGCTACGAGTACCTGGGCCTGGGCTTCTGGAGCCTGCTGCCGCTGGCGGCGGTCATGGCCGCTTTCGCCGGGATGATCCTGGGCTTTCCGGTGCTGAGGATGCACGGCGATTACCTGGCCATCGTCACCCTGGGCTTTGGCGAGATCATCCGCCTGGTGCTGACCAACTGGCTGGAAGTCACCGGCGGCCCCAACGGCATGAGCGCGCCATCACCGACCTTCTTCGGCCTGGAGTTCGCCCGCCGCGCCAAGGACGGCGGCGTGCCGTACCACGAGTTCTTTGGCGTGGCCTACAACCCCAACATGAAGTTTCTGTTCATCTACGCGGTGCTGGTGCTGGTGGTGCTGCTGGTGCTCTACGTCAAGCACCGCCTGACCCGCATGCCGGTGGGCCGCGCCTGGGAAGCGCTGCGCGAGGACGAGATCGCCTGCCGCGCCATGGGCCTGAACCACGTGCTGGTCAAGCTCTCGGCCTTCATGCTCGGTGCGTCGACTGCGGGTATCGCCGGGGTGTTCTTCGCCACCTATCAGGGCTTCGTCAACCCGACCTCGTTCACCTTCTTCGAGTCGGCGCTGATCCTTGCCATCGTGGTGCTCGGCGGCATGGGCTCGACCGTGGGCGTGGTGATCGCCGCGTTCGTGCTGACCATCGCACCGGAGCTGCTGCGCAGCTTCGCCGACTACCGCGTGCTGCTGTTCGGCATGCTCATGGTGCTGATGATGATCTGGCGACCGCGCGGGCTGATTCGCATCAACCGCATCGGCATCGCCCCGCGTAAAGGAGTCGCGCCATGAGTGACAGGATCCTCTCGGTCGACGGCCTGATGATGCACTTCGGTGGCATCAAGGCGCTCAGCGACGTCAATTTCTCGATCAAGCGCCATTCCATCTCGGCGCTGATCGGCCCCAACGGTGCCGGCAAGACCACTGTGTTCAACTGCCTGACCGGCTTCTACTCGGCCACCGGCGGCAAGATCATGCTCAACGCCCAGGGCCGGCAGACCGACGTGATCCAGATTCTCGGCGAGCCGTTCCAGGCCGACGACTTCATCAAGCCGGCGCAATTCGGCTCGCGGCTCTGGTACAAGATGTTTGGCGGCACCCACCTGGTGAACCGTGCAGGCCTGGCGCGCACCTTCCAGAACATTCGCCTGTTCAAGGAAATGACCGTGCTGGAAAACCTGCTGGTGGCCCAGCACATGCTCGCCGAGCGCAGCCTGATCAAGGGCATTCTCAATACGCCCGGTTATCGGCGCGCCGAGAACAAGCTGCTGGACACCGCCTTCTACTGGCTGGAAGTGGTCGATCTGGTCGAGCAGGCCAACCACCTGGCCGGCGAGCTTTCCTACGGCCAGCAGCGCCGCCTGGAAATCGCCCGCGCCATGTGCACCGGCCCGGAGCTGATCTGTCTGGACGAACCGGCCGCCGGCCTCAACCCATCGGAAACCCACGCGCTGAGCAAGATCATCCGCCTGCTGCGCGACGAGCACGGCCTGACCGTGCTGCTGATCGAGCACGACATGGGCATGGTGATGAGCATCAGCGACCACATCATCGTCCTCGACCATGGGCTGGTAATCGCCCAGGGCGGCCCGGACGATATCAAGAACGACCCGAAAGTGATCGCCGCCTACCTCGGCGCGGATGAGGAGGAAGTGGCATGAGCGATGTGAATGGGGCACCGCTGCTGGCGTTCAGGGACGTTGACGTGCATTACGGGCAGATCCAGGCGCTGAAGAAGGTCAACCTGCACATCAACCCCGGCGAAACGGTGAGCCTGATCGGCGCCAACGGCGCGGGTAAATCGACGCTGCTGATGTCGATCTTCGGCCAGCCACGGGCCAGCGGCGGGCAGATTCTCTACCGCGGCGAAGACATCACCCGCAAGAGCACACACTTCGTGGCGTCCAACGGCATCGCCCAGTCGCCGGAAGGGCGCCGGGTGTTCCCGGACATGAGCGTGGAAGAGAACCTGCTGATGGGCACCATCCCGGTCGGCACCACCCATGCCGACGAGGACATGCAGCGCATGTTCGAGCTGTTCCCGCGCCTCAAGGAGCGGCGCAACCAGCGGGCGATGACCATGTCCGGCGGTGAGCAACAGATGCTGGCCATCGCCCGGGCATTGATGAGCCGGCCCAGGCTGCTGCTGCTCGACGAACCGTCGCTGGGCCTGGCGCCCATCGTGGTCAAGCAGATCTTCGCCACCCTGCGTGAGCTGGCGCAGACCGGCATGACCATCTTCCTGGTCGAGCAGAACGCCAACCACGCGTTGCGCCTCAGCGACCGCGCCTACGTGATGGTCACCGGGGAAATCCGCATGACCGGCACCGGGCAGGAGCTTCTCGGCAACCAGGAAGTGCGCAACGCCTACCTGGGCGGGCACTAACCGAAGCGACGTGGCCGCGACCTGGCAGAAGCGCCGGTCGCGGCCGTTTATTTTCTGCTGCGCTCTAGCTGGAGCAGCCGCTGGCGCCCTGGGCATAGGCGGCAAACCAGTGCTGCAGGCTATCGATGATGCTCATGGTGTTTCTCCTTGCGAACCTGGGCCCAGGATAGGGGGCGCTCGCCCGCACGGCCGCTCATTTGTGTGGATCGCCTCGATAGCTTTCCTGGATCAACTGCGGTGTGTTGCCTCAGGTCATGGGAAATAGCCGCTCGATAGGGCAACCTGCAGCCTGTGAACATTCTTACTGCCAAGGAGACTCCCATGATTCGCAAGTTTGTCGTCGCCTCCGTGCTAGCCCTGGTCAGTGCGCCGCTGTTGGCTGCCGAATGCTCGGTGGAAGTGCATTCCACCGACCAGATGACCTTCGACACCAAGGAGATCAAGGTCAGCAAGAGCTGCAAGACCTTCACCATCGACCTCAAGCACGTCGGCAACCTGCCCAAGCACGTGATGGGCCATAACCTGGTCGTGGCCAAGACTGCCGACGTGCAGGCGATCAGCGCCGACAGCATCGCAGCCGGCGTCGACAAGGATTACCTGAAAGCAGATGACGCCCGGGTGATTGCCCATACCAAGCTGATTGGTGGCGGCGAGTCCGACTCGGTGACCTTCGACGTCAGCAAGCTGGATGCTGCCGAGGCCTACCAGTTCTTCTGCTCCTTCCCCGGCCATGCCGCGTTGATGAAAGGTGCGCTGACCCTGGTCGACTGATGCCCGTCTTCATCTCAAGGCCGCTGCTTGTCAGCGGCCTTTTTATTTGTCCATGAAAATCAGAAAGTTGAGCTGGTTACCCACAGACCCTGTTGATAAGCCTGTATCGTTCATGTGCAAAAGGCCGTGCAGCGCTGCGCCGACGTGGCCTGCAGGGCGTCGCGCTATTTTTGATCAATGCCCATATCGTTTTGCAAGCAAGGGATTAGGTGAGCAGAGCGGACGGTTATCAACTTTTCCCCGGTTACGGTGCGCAGTGCTGTGGATAAGGTGAGCATGCCTGGCTGCAGGCCACCAATAGCGGTGTGTGCAGGCGGTTGTTCGTTATTTGATCAGTTCAAAGTGGTGCCAAAAAACATCGCTGCGTCAACAATTACTTCAATGATTTCAGTGCTTTGAAGGGCGCCTGAGGAAAGGTTGTCCACGGAAGGTGTGGAGCACGCTGTGGATAAGATGCGCGAATCACCGCCCAGGCCGCGAATCACGGGCGTTGACGGAGGCTGGTCGTTTTTTGCTCAGGGTGCGACTGCGTGTTCAGCCCTTGTCGCTGGCGCTGAGGCCACGCCAGCGTTTGGCGCCGATCAGAATGAAGCGCAGCTGTTCGATCATCTTGGTTTCCGGCCGTCGGTGGGCGGGCAGGGCGGCGGTCTGCGGGTCGATCAGTTCGGGCAGAGTGGCGAAAACCGTCTTTACCACCAGGTCAGCCAGCATGCTGCGCGCCGCTTCGTCGAGGTGCTGCAGCTTGGGCATCAGGCTCAGGTCGCTGGTCAGGTCCTCGGCGATGTCATCGCGAAAGGTCGCCAGAGCCTGGCGCACCGGCAGCGAGCCGCCGAACTGTTCACGGGCGAGGAACAGGAACTGGCCGCGGTGCTGTTCCACGGCGCGCAGGAATATCTGCACCGAGGCATCGATGATGCCGCCCAGCTCGAACTCGTTGTGGCGCACCTGGCGCAGGGTGGTGCGGAAGGTCTCGCCCACTTCGGCCACCAGGGCCAGGCCCAGGGCGTCCATGTCCTTGAAGTGACGGTAGAAACCGGTGGGCACGATACCAGCGGCGCGCGCCACCTCGCGCAGGCTCAGGCTGCTGAAAGCCCGGCCGCTGTCCAGCAGCGCGCGGGCGGCGTCCATCAATGCCTGGCGAGTGGGGTGGTGTGATTGGCGTGCTGGCATGACATCACGTCCTTGTCGGGGGCGAGGCACCATCCTAAAACAAAACCCCGCCAAGGGGCGGGGTTTGGGGTACTACGGCTACCGGGCTCAGTAGCGGTTCTTCAGGCCGTAGCCCTCATCGAGCATGCCCGGCACGTCGTCGCTCTTGGGCGCGTAATCCTTGGGGATTTCCATGTCGCGCGGCGGCGTCAGGCGCTCGCGTTTGTCGCTGCTCGGCTCGGCGTGCAGGGTGGCGAGCAGGCGCTGGCGGGTCACTTCGTCGAGGGCCAGGCGATCGGCACCGTGGGACAGGTGCTCCTGAACGTCGTGATAGCTCTGGGTCAGTTTCTTGACCAGATTGGCGGTGGTGTTGAAGTGGGTGACCACTTCGTTCTGGTAGGCCTCAAAACGTTCCTGCATTTCGTCCAGCTGGCGCTGGGTGCGGCTGGGTGCGGCGTTGGGCGCAAGACGAGCGATCAGGAAACCGATGGCGATGCCAGCGACCAGGGTAAGCGCTGGTAGCAACCAGGCGGTGAGCGTCTGTTCCACGAGTCCTTCCTCTCTAAACGGCTTTGCTTTACGTTAACGGCTGGAACCTGCGCTGTACACCGCTAAGTGCGTGTAGGCGAAGGTGTTTAGGTGTTTGCCCGGCTGCCCGGCACGACGCGTGCTGCGGCCCGGTTGCATCGTTCGACGAGTCGACCCGATTCGAGGTCACGGAGTTCACTGTTGCTGATCCGCGAAACCCCCATGATGATCGATGGCCCGAGTGGCCAGCTCGAAGCCCTTTGCCTGGACGTCGACGAGGCGCGCGGCGTCGCGCTGATCTGCCACCCCAACCCGGTGCAGGGCGGCACCATGCTCAACAAGGTGGTGTCGACCCTGCAGCGCACCGCCCGCGATGCCGGTTACCACACCCTGCGCTTCAATTACCGGGGCGTCGGTGCCAGCGCCGGCAGCCATGACATGGGCAGCGGCGAAGTGGATGATGCCGAGGCAGTCGCCCATTGGCTGCGCGCGCGTTACCCGGATCTGCCGCTGACCCTGCTGGGGTTTTCCTTTGGTGGTTTCGTGGCGGCCAGCCTTGGCGCGCGCCTGGAACAGCAGGGTATCGAGGTGGCGAAGCTGTTCATGATCGCCCCGGCGGTGATGCGCCTGGGCGGCGACAACCCGGCGGCCGAGCGTTGCCCGCTGGTGGTGATCCAGCCGGATGCCGACGAGGTGGTCGAGCCGCAGCTGGTCTATGACTGGTCCGCCAACCTCGGGCGTGCCCATGAACTGCTGAAAGTGGCAGAATGCGGCCACTTTTTTCACGGCAAGCTGACCGATCTCAAGGATCTGCTGCTGCCTCGCCTCTGATCTGCCGCGCGCCGCCTGGCGCGCCAGATCCTCAAGTTGGTCCACGTAAAGCGAACCTGAACATGACCACTCGCATCCTCACCGGCATCACCACCACCGGCACGCCGCACCTGGGCAACTACGCGGGCGCGATTCGCCCGGCCATCGTCGCCAGCCGCCGCGCCGACATGGATTCCTTCTACTTCCTGGCCGACTACCACGCGCTGATCAAGTGCGATGACCCGGCGCGCATCCAGCGTTCGCGCCTGGAAATCGCCGCGACCTGGCTGGCCCTGGGCCTGGATACCGACAGGGCGACCTTCTACCGCCAGTCCGACATCCCGGAGATCACCGAACTGTGCTGGCTGTTGACCTGCGTGGCCGGCAAGGGCCTGCTCAACCGCGCCCACGCCTACAAGGCCTCGGTGGACAAGAACCTCGAAGCCGGCGAAGACCCGGATGCCGGCGTGACCATGGGCCTGTTCAGCTACCCGGTGCTGATGGCCGCGGACATCCTGCTGTTCAACGCCGAGAAGGTGCCGGTGGGGCGCGACCAGATCCAGCACGTGGAAATGGCCCGTGATATCGGCCAGCGCTTCAACCACCTGTTCGGCCAGGGCAAGGACCTGTTCAAGCTGCCTGAGGTGGTGATCGAGGAGGACGTCGCCACCCTGCCGGGCCTCGACGGTCGCAAGATGTCGAAGAGCTACGACAACACCATCCCGCTGTTCGGCAGCGCCAAGCAGCTCAAGGACGCCGTGGCGCGCATCGTCACCGACTCCCGCCAGCCCGGCGAGGCGAAGGATCCGGACAACTCGCACCTGTTCACCCTCTACCAGGCCTTTGCCGCACCAACCCAGCAGGCGGATTTCCGCGCCGCATTGCTCGGCGGGCTGGCCTGGGGCGAAGCCAAGCAGGCGCTCTTCGAGTTGCTGGATGCCGAACTGGGCGAGGCCCGTGAGCGCTACCACGCGCTGATCGCCAAGCCGGCGGAGCTGGAGGACATCCTGCTGGCCGGTGCTGCCAAAGCGCGCAAGACCGCCACCCCGTTCCTTGGCGAGCTGCGCGAAGCGGTGGGCCTGCGCTCGTTCCGCGAGCAGGTGCAGGTTGCCGCAGGCAGCAAGAAGAAGGCCGCCAAGCGCGCCCGCTTCGTCAGCTTCCGCGACGAGGACGGCAGCTTCCGCTTCCGCCTGCTGGATGCCGACGGCGAGCAACTGCTGCTGTCGTCGTCCTTCGCTGACGGCAAGGCGGCGGGGCAGGCCAGCAAGCGCCTGCAAGGCGGCGAGCCGCTGGACATCCGCGCCCAGGGCAACACCTTCGGAGTATGGCTGGACGACCAGCTGGTCGGCGAAAGCCCTGCCTTCGCCGATGCCGCTGCGCTTGAGGCGGCCATCGCCCGCCTGCGGGACGCCCTGGCGCCGGAAGAAGCCTGACACCATTGCCGCGCGTCGCGGTCTGAGCCTGTGCGCCGGGCGGAGCATCCGCCCGGCGCCTGCGCTGCCCTTGGCTAGAGGGCCTATTTGCCAATCCACGGGGGCGTCGTTAAAGTGTCGCCCCCGCTTCATTTGCCCGGTTTTCGCACTATGACTCCGCTCGAACGCTACCAGGCCGACCTCAAACGTCCGGACTTCTTTCACGATGCCGCCCAGGAACAGGCCGTGCGCCACCTGCAGCGCCTGTACGACGAGCTGGTCGCCGACGAGCGCAGCAAGCCCGGGGTGCTCGGCAAGCTGTTCGGCAAGAAGGCCGTCACCCCGGTCAAGGGCCTGTACTTCTGGGGCGGCGTCGGCCGTGGCAAGACCTACCTGGTCGACACCTTCTTCGATGCCCTGCCGTTCAAGGAAAAGGAGCGCACCCACTTCCACCGCTTCATGAAGCGCGTGCATGAAGAGATGCGCACCCTCAAGGACGTCAAGAACCCGCTGACTGTGATCGGCAAGCGCTTCTCCGAGCAGTTCCGGGTGATCTGCTTCGACGAGTTCTTCGTTTCCGACATCACCGACGCGATGATCCTGGCGACCCTGCTCGAAGAGCTGTTCAAGAACGGCGTGACCCTGGTGGCCACCTCCAACATCGTGCCCGACGGCCTCTACAAGGACGGCCTGCAGCGCGCGCGCTTCCTGCCGGCGATCGAGCTCTTGAAGGTGCACACCGAGATCGTCAACGTCGACAGCGGCATCGACTACCGCCTGCGCGCCCTGGAGCAGGCCGAGCTGTTCCACTTCCCGCTGGGCGAGGCAGCCGAGCAGAGCCTGGAAAAGAGCTTCAAGAGCCTGCTGCACGAAAACACCGGCGTGCAGGAAAACGAATCGCTGATGATCGAGAACCGCGCCATCGTCGCGCGGCGGGTTGGCGGCGACGTCGGCTGGTTCGATTTCCGCGAGCTGTGCGACGGCCCGCGCAGCCAGAACGACTACATCGAACTGGGCAAGATCTTCCACTCGGTGATTCTCTCCAACGTCGAGCAGATGAGCGTGGCCAAGGAAGACATGGCGCGGCGTTTCATCAACCTGGTGGACGAGTTCTACGACCGCAACGTCAAGCTGATCATCTCCGCCGAGGTGGAGCTCAAGGATCTGTACACTGGCGGGCGCCTGAGCTTCGAGTTCCAGCGCACCCTGAGCCGCCTGCTGGAAATGCAGTCCCACGAGTTCCTGTCGCGCCCGCACAAGCCCTGATCGGCGCGCACAACGGCAAAGGCCGCATGCCCGCTTCCTGACCGGAAGCACGGCGTGCGGCCTTTTTTCGTTTCAGTTGGCGGGCGGCTGCGCCTGCTGCTGGAACTGCTGACGGTAGTGGTTGGGCGACAGCCCGGTGTGCTTGCGGAACAGACGGGCGAAGAAGCTGGCGTCGTCATAGCCAATTTCATAGCTGACCGCCTTGATGCTCTTCGGCGACGACGACAGCAGCCCCTTGGCGGTTTCGATGCGCAGGCGCTGCAGGTAGTACAGCGGCTTGTCGCCGGTGGCGGCATGGAAGCGGCGCATGAAGTTGCGGATGCTCATGCCGTGGTCGCGGGCCACGTCCTCGAAGCGAAAACGCTCGGCAAAGTGCTCCTCGAGCCACTGCTGGATCTGCAGGATCTTGGTGTCCTGGTGCTGCTTCTGGCCGCCAAAGCCGATGCGCCCGGGGGTATAGCTGCGCCTGACCTCGTAGAGGATGTCGCGGGCCACGCCCTGCGCCACGCTGGTGCCGCAGAAGCGCTCGATCAGGTAGATGTACAGGTCGCAGGCCGAGGTCGGGCCGGCCACGCAGTAGAGGTTGTCGGCGTCGGTCAGGTGCTTGTCCTGGTTCAGGGCCACGGCCGGAAAGCGTGTGGCGAACTCGCCGAAGAAGCGCCAGCAGGTGGTCGCCTCCTTGCCGTCGAGCAGGCCGCTGGCGGCCAGCCAGAACGCGCCGTTGGCTTCGCCGCACAGGCTGGCGCCGGCGGCATGGCGCGCGCGCAGCCAGTCGAACACCTGCGGGTAGCGGCTGCACAGGGCGTCGTAGTCGTCCCAGAAGGCCGGCAGGATGATCAGCTGGGCCTCATCGTCGAGCGGGCCGTCGACCGGCAGCTGCACGCCGCTGAAGCTGGTAACCGGCAGGCCGTCCGGGCTGACCAGGCGCACCTCGAAGGTCGGCACCAGGCCCAGACCCTGCTGCTTGCCGTGGCGCAAGCCGGCCATATGAAAGAAATCTCTGGCCTGCATGAGGGTCGAAGCGAATACGCCGGGCGTGGCGAGGATGCTCACGCGCGTGAGCGGGGATGACGGGCTGGGCATGGCTGTTGTTCTTATTCGAGTGATTGGATCGGCTTGAGGGTAAAGCCGTCAGCGTGCGGCTGAATCGTCTTATTTTATGCCGCCTGCGTCCAGTCCGGTCTTGCAAGTCTGATTGGGGGATATAGCGTGATGATCAGTTTTTCCGAGTTGGCCGCTTCGCCGTTCGCCGAGTGGGATGGCACGCCTGCCGCGGCGCGAGTCCTGCAGAAGCAGCTGGCCGAGCAGGTGCGCCTGGAGGATGACTTCCCGCCGCTGCGCCTGCTGGCGGGGGTGGATGTCGGTTTCGAGGAGGGCGGCGAAATCACCCGCGCCGCGGCCATCCTGCTGGATGCCGAAACCCTGCAGCCGATTGCCGAATGCGTGGCGCGCATTCCCACCAGCATGCCCTACGTGCCGGGGCTGTTGTCGTTTCGCGAGTTGCCGGCCCTGCTGTCGGCCCTGGCCGGCTTGCCCCAGGAGCCGGATCTGATCGTCGTCGACGGGCATGGCATCGCCCACCCCCGTGGCCTGGGGATTGCCGCGCACCTGGGGGTGGTCACCGGCCGGCCCACCATCGGCGTGGCGAAGAAGATCCTCACCGGGCATCACTGCGAACTGGGTGACGAGCGCGGCGACAAGGTGGAGCTGCTCGACCGCCAGAACCGGCAGATCGGCTGGGTACTGCGCAGCAAGCGCAAGGTGCGGCCGCTGATCGTCTCGCCGGGCAACCGGGTGAGCATGCACAAGGCCGCGGAGTTGGTGTTGAGCTGGGATAGAGGCTATCGGCTGCCGGAGCCGACGCGCCTGGCGGATCGGCTGGCCTCGCGGCGCGATACCAAGGGGGCGAAGCTGTTGTAGGCAGGAGGGCGGATGGTCGAGGTGATGGGTTCTCGCCCACGCGGCCCGACCCATCCTACGGCCTGCTCTTGTGGGAGCGGGCCATGCCCGCGATTCGCGCGCATGGCGCGCTCCCACAGATGGTGTGGGTGGGCCGCGTAGGTGCTAACCCACCACCATCCCTAACCCCTAAAAATCACGGCGCCGGGTTGGGTTGCGATTTGTGGATCGCCTCGATGCCTTCCAGTACCGCATCGCTGAGCTTCAGCTCGCTGCTCGCCAGGTTGGCGTCCAGCTGCTCCAGCGAGGTGGCGCCGATGATGTTGCTGGTCACGAACGGGCGGCTGGTGACGAACGCCAGGGCCATCTGCGCCGGATCCAGGCCGTGCTCCCGGGCCAGGGCCACGTAGCGCGAGCAGGCGGCCACGGTCTCGGCGCCGTTGTAGCGCTGGAAGCGGCTAAACAGGCTCAGCCGTGCATTGGCAGGGCGGGCGCCGTTCTCGTATTTGCCCGAGAGCATGCCAAAGGCCAGGGGTGAGTAGGCCAGCAGGCCGCACTGCTCACGAATCGAGACTTCGGCCATGCCCACTTCGTAGCTGCGGTTGAGCAGGTTGTAGGGGTTCTGCACCGATACCACCCGGGACATGCCGCGCGCTTCGGCCAGCTGCAGGAATTTCATGGTGCCCCACGGCGTCTCGTTGGAGAGGCCGATGTGGCGGATCTTGCCGGCCTTGACCTGCTCGTCCAGCGCCTCGAGGATTTCCTCGATCGGCGTGGAGTCGCTGTCCTGGTGCTGGTAGCCGAGCTGGCCGAAGAAGTTGGTCGGGCGTTCCGGCCAGTGCAGCTGGTAGAGGTCGATCCAGTCGGTCTGCAGGCGCTTGAGGCTGGCGTCCAGGGCGGCGACGATGTGCTGGCGGTTGTGCTTGAGCTGGCCGTCGCGGATATGGGTGATGCCGTTGCCGGGGCCGGCGACCTTGCTGGCCAGGATCCAGTCGGCACGGTCACCGCGTTGCCTGAAGTAGTCACCGATGATCTGCTCGGTCTTGCTGTAGGTCTCGGCACGCGGCGGCACCGGGTACATCTCGGCGGTGTCAATGAAGTTGATGCCCCGGGCCTTGGCGCGGTCGATCTGCGCGAACGCCTCGCTGCCATCGTTCTGTTCGCCCCAGGTCATGGTGCCCAGGCACAGGGCGCTGACGTTGAGATCGGTTCGGCCGAGCTGGCGGTATTCCATTGGAGCGTCCTCTGACAAAAGGCCCATACAAGCAGGTTGAAATTTTTTTCGCAATCAGGATAATCCGCCTCCTCTTTCTGCGGTGGAAGTGATGCGCCGCCTGCCGAAGAATCTTGCCGTACGCGGACGCGCTGACCCGAGCCCCCGATAGCGCCCGCATCCGGCTGCCTTTGACTTGTCAAAGTACGCACTATTCAGTAAGATCCGCCGTCTATTTTTGCTGGGCGGCCCCTGAGGCTATAAAGAATGAAAACTTTTACCGCTAAACCGGAAACAGTAAAACGCGACTGGTTCGTCGTTGACGCTGCTGGTCAGACCCTGGGTCGTCTGGCTACAGAAATCGCGAGCCGTCTGCGTGGCAAGCACAAGCCCGAGTACACCCCTCACGTTGACACCGGCGACTACATCGTCGTCATCAACGCCGAGCAGGTACGTGTGACTGGCGCTAAAACCAGCGACAAAATGTACTACTCCCACTCCGGTTTCCCGGGCGGCATCAAGTCGATCAACTTCGAGAAGCTGATCGCCAAGGCCCCTGAGCGCGTGATCGAGACCGCGGTTAAAGGCATGCTGCCGAAGAACCCGCTGGGCCGCGACATGTACCGTAAGCTGAAAGTCTATGCGGGCGCTGCTCACCCTCATACTGCTCAGCAGCCTCAAGAACTGAAGATTTAACGGAATAGTTCATTATGTCGGCGACTCAAAATTACGGCACTGGCCGTCGCAAGACTGCAACCGCACGCGTTTTCCTGCGTCCGGGCACTGGCAAGATCTCCATCAACAACCGCACCCTGGACACCTTCTTCGGTCGTGAAACTGCCCGCATGGTAGTTCGCCAGCCGCTGGAGCTGACCGAGACTGTCGAGAAGTTCGACATCTACGTTACCGTCATCGGCGGTGGTGTGAGCGGTCAGGCTGGTGCGATCCGTCACGGTATCACCCGCGCTCTGATGGACTACGACGAGACCCTGCGTCCGGCCCTGCGTAAAGCAGGCTACGTGACCCGCGATGCTCGTGAAGTCGAGCGTAAGAAAGTCGGTCTGCGTAAAGCGCGTAAGCGTCCTCAGTACTCCAAGCGTTAATTCGCTGCTGTACTCGAAAACGCCCAGTTTCCTCACGGAGCTGGGCGTTTTTTATGGCCGGTCATTTTTGCCGCCGCCCTGCGGACCGTTGCAAGAGGCGGTGAGGCGCCCGGCCGTTTTTCGTTTCCTCTCCAGACTTCCTATCTATCGCCTGCTCTGCCTGTGTTGGCATGAGCCTGCTACCCACCGCTTCGTTGATGCGCGTCATGAGTCGTCCCGGCGGCCTGTGCGAATCTCGCGCCGGGTTGCAGTAGCGCCTGTCCGCCGTGACTTCCAGCGTCTTTACGCCCGTGGCCGCAGGTCGACCTGCGCGGGCCGGCCGGCTGAGGCTGTGGGGTAAAGTGCTTGATGAGCGTCCAATGGCTGCGCCTCTGGCCATGATCTGCAAGGCGGGTCGAGTGGCGTACGTGCGACGCTTCGATCATCCTCCGGCCGCTGCTGCGCGCGACCAACACTTACTTATTAGAGGCCTGAACAACAGGCCGGAAAGCCGATGGGAGACGACTGAATGAGCAATGACGGCGTGAATGCGGGCCGGCGTCGCTTTCTGGTGGCAGCCACTTCGGTGGTTGGGGCCGCCGGGGCGGTGGGGGCTGCAGTTCCGTTTGTGGGGTCGTGGTACCCGAGTGCCAAGGCCAAGGCCGCCGGGGCACCGGTCAAGGTGAACGTCGCCAAGATCGAGCCGGGCCAGCAGATGGTGGCCGAGTGGCGGGGCCAGCCGGTGTTCATCATGCGGCGCACCGAAACGATCCTGGCGAACCTCACCCGGATCGAAGGGCAGCTGGCCGACGCCGACTCCCAGCACTCGGTGCAGCCGGGTTACGTCGACCCGAAGACCCGCTCGATCAAGCCGGAAATCCTCCTGCTGGTCGGGTTGTGCACGCACCTGGGCTGCTCACCGTCGTTTCGCCCCGAAGTGGCCCCCGCAGATCTTGGCGAGAACTGGGTAGGCGGCTATTTCTGCCCGTGCCACGGCTCGCGCTACGACCTCGCCGGGCGAGTCTACAAGTCGCAACCGGCACCGCTGAACCTGCCGGTGCCGCCGCACAGCTACGAGTCGGCTGACGTGATCATCATCGGCGTGGATCAGGAGCAAGCAGGATGAGCAAATTGATGGAGTGGGTGGATGCGCGCTTCCCGGCCACCAAGATGTGGAACGACCACCTGGCCAAATACTACGCGCCGAAGAACTTCAACTTCCTGTACTTCTTCGGCTCCCTGGCGCTGCTGGTGCTGGTCAACCAGCTGCTCACCGGCGTATGGCTGACCATGAGCTATACGCCCACCGCCGACGCCGCCTTCGCCTCCGTCGAGGGCATCATGCGTGACGTGCGCACCGGCGATACGCCCCACGGCGCGATCCTGCGCTATATGCACTCGACCGGCGCCTCGGCGTTCTTCATCGTGGTCTACCTGCACATGTTCCGCGGCCTGCTCTACGGCTCCTACCAGAAGCCCCGCGAGCTGGTGTGGATCTTCGGCATGCTGATCTACCTGATGCTGATGGCCGAGGCCTTCATGGGTTACCTGTTGCCCTGGGGGCAGATGTCCTACTGGGGCGCCCAGGTGATCATCTCGCTGTTCGGCGCCATCCCCTACATCGGCGATGCGCTGACCGAGTGGATCCGCGGCGACTACCTGATCTCCGGCATCACCCTCAACCGCTTCTTCGCCCTGCACGTGGTGGCCCTGCCGATCGTCATCCTCGGCCTGGTGGTGCTGCACATCCTGGCGCTGCACGAGGTCGGCTCGAACAACCCGGACGGCATCGACATCAAGAAGTACAAGGACGAGAACGGCATCCCCCTCGACGGCATTCCCTTCCACCCGTACTACACGGTCAAGGATATCGTCGGTGTGGTGGTGTTCCTTTTCGTGTTCTGCTTCGTGGTGTTCTTCTTCCCGGAGATGGGCGGCTATTTCCTCGAGAAGCCCAACTTCGAGCAGGCCAATCCGTTCAAGACCCCCGAACACATCGCCCCGGTGTGGTACTTCACGCCGTTCTACGCGATCTTGCGCGCCATCCCCGACAAGCTGATGGGGGTGATCGCCATGGGCGCCGCCATCGCCGTGCTGTTCGTGCTGCCCTGGCTGGATCGCAGTCCGGTGCGTTCGATGCGCTACAAGGGCTGGCTGAGCAAGCTCTGGCTGCTGGTGTTCTGCGTGTCCTTCGTCATCCTCGGCGTGCTCGGCGTCCTGCCGCCCACCCCGGGCCGTACGCTGCTGTCGCAACTGTGCACGGCGCTGTATTTCGCGTACTTCATCCTGATGCCCTTCTACACCAGGATGGAAAAGACCAAACCCGTTCCTGAAAGGGTGACCGGCTGATGAGAAAGCTATTTGCTGCATGTGTGGTCGCGTTACTGCCTGCCTTCGCCCTGGCCGCCGGTGGCCACGGCATGGCGCTGGACGAGGCCGATATCGACCTGACCGACAAGGCTGCGCTGCAGGATGGCGCGCGCACCTTCGCCAACTACTGCATGGGCTGCCACAGCGCCAAGTTCCAGCGCTACGAGCGGGTTGCCGCGGACATCGGCGTGTCCGAACAGCAGATGATGGACAACCTGGTGTTCACCGGCGCCAAGATCGGCGACCACATGAACATCGGCATGAAGCCCGAGGACGCCAAGCGTTGGTTCGGCGCCGCGCCGCCGGATCTGACCCTGGTTGCCCGGGTGCGTGGCAACGACTGGCTGTACACCTACCTGCGCACCTTCTATGACGATCCGGCGCGGCCACTGGGCGCCAACAACCTGGTGTTCCCCAACGTCGGCATGCCCAATGTGCTGGGCAAGCTGCAGGGCCGCCAGTACATGGGCTGCAAGCAGGTGCAGGTGGTCGACGGTGGCAAGAAGCAGTACGACCCGCTGACCGGCACGCCGCTGACCCACGAGGCCTGCGACCAGCTGGTGCTCGAGCCCAACAGCGGCCAGCTCAGCCCCCAGGCTTTCGACGACAAGGTGCGCAACCTGGTGACCTTCCTGGCTTATTCGGCCGACCCCAACAAGCTGCACATGCGGCGCATCGGCACCTATGTACTGATCTACCTGGCGTTCTTCTTCGTATTCGCCTATCTGCTCAAACGCGAATACTGGAAAGACGTGCATTAGAAACTACCTGCCGGCTGCCTCGCCTACGTTTTTCAACGGCCAGCGAGGGCCGCTTCCGGTATCATGCTCGGCCCGCGCACTGCGCGGGCTTTTTTATGCCCTGGGATTTCATCCCATGGGCACCCGGGAGCCGTCGCTGCGACAGCGTTCCCGGCGTGTTCACGTTTCACGACTCTGGAGGATCGCCTTGGCTGCGACCAACCGGTTGGCCTGTTATTCCGACGCTGCCGACCACTACTCTCACCGCGTGCGCATCGTGCTTGCCGAGAAGAGCGTCGTTGTGGAAATCATCGACGTGGAGCAGGGCCGCTTCCCCAACAAGTTGCTGGAAGCCAACCCCTACGCGACCCTGCCGACCCTGGTCGACCGTGACCTGGCGCTGTACGAGCCGACTGTGATCATGGAGTACCTGGAGGAGCGTTACCCACATCCGCCGCTGATGCCGGTGTACCCGGTGGCGCGGGGTAATACGCGGCTGTTGATGCACCGCATCCAGCGCGACTGGTGCTCGCTGGTCGACCTGATTCTCGATGCGCGCAGCAAGGAGGCGGCCCGCGTGCAGGCGCGCAAGGAATTGCGTGAAAGCCTGACCGGGGTGTCGCCGTTGTTTGCTGAAAAAGCATTTTTTCTCAGCGACGAGCTGAGCTTGGTAGACTGCTGCCTGTTGCCGATTCTCTGGCGCCTGCCGGTACTGGGGATCGAATTGCCAAGGCCGGCCAAACCGCTGCTCGATTACATGGACAGGCAGTTCGCGCGCGAAAGCTTTCGCCGCAGCCTGTCGTCTGTCGAACGAGACATGCGCTGACCCATTTTTCTGGCGCACCGCAGTTAGCGCGCCATGTTCAGGAGGTTTGATGAACTCCAGTCGTCCTTATCTGATTCGCGCGCTGTACGAGTGGATCGTCGACAACGATTGCACCCCGCATCTGCTGGTCAACGCCGAGTACCCCGGCGTGCAGGTGCCGAGCCAGTTCGTCAGCGACGGGCAGATCGTGCTCAACGTGTCGCCTACCGCCGTGCGTGAACTGGCCCTCAACAATGACGCGGTCAGCTTCGAGGGTCGTTTTGGCGGTGTGGCTCACAGCCTGCACGTGCCGGCGCCCGCCGTACTGGCGATCTATGCGCGGGAAAACGGCCAGGGCATGGTCTTCGACCAGGAGCCGCCGCCTGTACAGAGCGAGGTCGAAGACGAGCAGACGCCGCCCGACGACGAGCCACCGCGGCCAAGCGGGCGGCCCAGCCTGAAGGTCGTCAAATAGATCTCTGTGCCGCTGCGCGATACCCCAATGCCGGTCTCTGATGACCGGCATTTTCTATTCCGCGGCACAGCAATTGCCACCTGGGTGATAGCATTTGGGCATTTCGTGCAATCTGCCTGAGCCGTTACGCTTGAACATGCACTTTGCACGGAAAACGGAATTTAAGTTATCCGTCAACCTATTGATAAATAAAGCATTTTTCTATTCAAAAAAGCTGGCACAGCACTTGCGATATTCATTGGGAAGCCACAGTCCTGAAGTTGGATGTGGCGAATTTGAATGAAACAGGAGTGTTGCCCATGAAACAGCCAATCAATAAGTTCGCTTTTGCCGCTATCACTGCGACCGCCCTGAGCTTGTCCGTGGCGGGTACCGCTTTCGCCGATACCTACAGCAACACCCAGCCAACCATGCTGGCTGCCAACTCGATGGACAAGGCTGAAGAAGCCGTGTCCGACACCTGGATCACCAGCAAGGTCAAATCCGCCTTCCTGGCTGACGACGGCCTCAGCGCTCTGGACATCAAGGTCGAGACCAACAAAGGCGTGGTCGCCCTGTCCGGCGTAGTGAAAACCGAAGCCGAGCGTGACCTGGCTGTTGCCAAGGCCAAAGAAATCAAAGGCGTTCAAGCGGTTTCCGCTGACGGCCTGAAAGCTGCCGACTGATCATGTGTTCGGCAGGCCGCACGGCCTGCCTTTCCACGACAGCAGGAGAATGAATCATGAATTCGGACATCATCAAAGGTAAGTGGAAGCAGCTCGGGGGCGACATCAAGGCGCGCTGGGGCAAGCTCACCAATGACGACGTGGATGTCGCCGAAGGCCACAGCGAATACCTGGCTGGCAAGCTGCAGGAACGTTATGGCTGGACCAAGGAAAAGGCCGAGGAAGAACTGCACGATTTCCGTAGCAAGTACTGACTCGCCACAGGCGTTACGCCACCGTTTCTAAAAGCCCCGGCCCCGTGCCGGGGCTTTTTGCTATGCAGCGTCAGAGCAGCCTGCCGCCGCGGCGCTGCTTCAAGTTCGCCACCCAGAGGCCGATACCCTGGGCACACTCGTCAGACACAGGACGTGGCATGTCGACCATCACTACTACCGGCGCCAGCGCCGTACCGCCGATTAAGGCTGCGCCCGCGCGCCTGGGCAATGAGGCCGGCGCTCCGGCCAGGACTGCCGGCGAGCCCGAGCAACAGCCCTCGGTTACCGTTACCCTCAGCGCTTATGCTCAGAAGCGCGCGCAGAGCATGCGTGAGGCGTTTGGCAAGCTGCGCGAGATGCAGGCCAGGCAGCAGGAGTCGCGCAAGGAGGCGGCGCGCCAGAAGCTGGAAGACATCAAGAAGCGCATCGAGATGCTCAAGCAGCTGGTCGTGTCGCTTGGGCCGGCAGGGGCGAAGGGTGCGCTGCGCCAACTCAAGCAACTGGCCCAGGAGCTGGGGCAGGCTGCCGCGGTACTGCAGGAAGCGTCCGGTGGCGGCAACCTGTCGGTTGTTGCGGCCCAGGGCGCGACTGGCGAGCGCGAGGCCGCTACTGCTCAGGCGCCGGCCACCGTCGAGGGGCCTAGCGAAGCTGCGCCGGTCGAGGCTGACGCACCTGCGGTTGATACCGAGGCCGTCGAGCAAGCCGTCGGTGAAGACGCCGAGCAGAGCGACGAGGCGGGGGCCAGCGAAGAGCCGGCCGGCGAACAGGCCCAGGCCACCCGCAACGAGCGCAACGAGCGCCAGCGCCGGGCCGATGGCGAGGAGCTGAAGAAGGTGGCTGCCCAGCTCAAGCAGCTGCTTGCCATGGTTCGCTCGCAGTTGGCCGCCAAGCCGGACGAAGACAGCAAGAAGCTCATTGACGGCATCAGCAAGCAATTGGCCGAGGTCGACAAGGCCGCTGGCCAGATGGCCGGCGGCGGCATGTCCCTGTCGATCGGCGCGGCGCTGTCGATCAGCGTCTAGGTTCAGGCAAGGATCGCCGCCAGCGCCGCGCGATCGACGTTGGCGCCGCTGAGTACCACCGCGGCGCGCTCGCCGCGATTGATCTCGCGCTCCTGAATCAATGCCGCCAGGGCAGCCGCACCGGCGCCTTCGGCCAGGTTGTGGGTGTCTTCGTGGTAGATGCGCATCGCCTGGCGGATTTCTTCGTCGTCGACCCGCACGATGCGCGCGGCACCGGCGCGGATAATTTCCAGCGCTTCGGGCTGCGGCATGCGACAGGCCATGCCATCGGCGATGGTGTCGGCGCTGTCGGTACAGATGATGCGTCCGGCGGCGAAACTCTGCGCGTAGCCGTCGGCGGCGCTGCTCACCACGCCGATCACCTCGGTCCCCAGGCCCAGCAGGTGGCGGGTACGGATCACCCCACAAATGCCCGAGCCCAGGCCAATAGGCACGTAGATGCGCTTGAGTGGCGGCGCCGCCTCGAACAGCTCCAGGGCATAGGTGGCCACGCCGCGGATCAGATCCGCATGTAGCGACGGTACGAAGTGCAGGCCGCGCTGGGCGGCCAGTTCGGCGGCCCGGGCGCGGGCCTCGTCGAAGTCGCGGCCATGCTCGATCACTTCGGCGCCCAGCGCCGCCATGGCGGCGTTCTTTTCCCGGGCATTGCCGTGCGGCACGACGATAACGATGGGTAACCCGGCCTGGCGCGCGGCCAGCGCCATGCTTTGCCCATGGTTGCCGCGGGTGGCCGAGATCAGCCCGCTGACGGCTGGCTCACGGCGCAGCAGGGCATCCACGTAGACCAGCCCGCCGCGCACCTTGAAGGCGCCGGTCGGCGTGTGGTTCTCATGCTTGACCCACACCTCGCAGCCCAGCCGTTCGGCCAGCAGCGGCCAGGCGAACTGCGGCGTTGCCGGAACGCTCGGGCGAATCAAGGTAACGGCTTGGCGCAGGGCGATGAGATCGAACATCGGGTGGTGCTCCAGAGAGGCTTTGACCCGATGCTACGGCTCGGGCATTGTATGGGTAAATCTTTATATTGCATGGCAAGCAATGTGGCTACCTGACCTCCAGGGCAGTGCGCTGCCCACCTATCTGGCGCTGGTCGAGGCGATTGCCGGAGCCATCGGCAAGGGCGAGCTCAAGCCCGGCGAACGGCTGCCACCGCAACGGCGCCTGGCCTGGGCGCTGGGCATCAACCCGAGCACGGTGATGCAGGCGTACCGCGAGGCGGCGCGGCGGCACCTGGTGTCCGGCGAGGTCGGGCGCGGCACCTACGTGTTGGCCGATAGCCACGAGGCCAGCCTGTTTCACCTCAAGCAGCCACGGTTGCCGGCCGATGGCATCGACCTGTCGACCAATGTGCCGGTGCATGATGGCGGCAGCGATGACCTGTCGCGCACCCTGCAGCGCCTGATTGCCGATGGTCGCCTCGATGCCCTGCAGGCCTATGCGCCGGCCGAGCTCGAGCAGCGTGGCCGGGTGGCTGTTAGCCAGTTGCTGCAGCTGCGTGGCGTGCATACACCGCCGTCCCAGGTGGCGCTCTGTGCCGGTGCCCAGCAGGGTGTATCGGCGGCGCTGCTGGCACTCTGCGAGGCGGGTGATCCGGTGCTTGCCGAAGCCTTCACCGCGCCCGGCATCAAGGCCGCCGCACGCCAGCTCAGGCTGCCGCTGCATGGCGTGGCGATGGATGAGCGCGGCATTCTTCCCCAGGATCTCGACCGCCAGGTACGCGCCACCGGAGCCCGGGGGCTGGTGCTTACCCCCTGCCTGCAGAACCCCACCGGCAGCAGCATGGATGGCGAGCGCCGCCAGCGCATCGCCGAGCTGATCGAGCGCCATGGCCTTTGGCTGATCGAGGACGACGTATACGGCGCGCTGGGCGAGCAGGCGCCGCTGTCTGCCGCTGTGCCGGCACGCAGCCTGTTGGTCAGCAGCCTGTCGAAAACCGTGGCGCCGGGCCTACGCCTGGGTTTCATGCAGGGGCCGCAGGCGCTGCTCAAGCGCATCGACCCCCAAGGGCATGCCACCAGCTGGGCTGTTTCGCCGCTGTGCCTGGCACTGGCCTGCGAATGGATCGAGGACGGCACCGCCGCCCGCAAGCTGGCCTGGCAACGGGAAGAATTGCAGCAGCGCTGGCGCCTGGCGGCCCGCGTGCTGGGCCCGCGCATGCCGACCGGCCGCGAGGTGGCGCCGCACCTGTGGCTGCACGCGCCGCACAGTGCCGAGCTGGTGCTGGCCTGTCGGGCCGCGGGTGTCGAGGTGGTGCCGGCCGAAGTCTTCGCCGTCGGCGCGGCCCAGGCCAGTGCGATTCGCATCAGCCTGGCCGCCGCGCGTAGCCGCGCCGAACTCAAGCAGGCGCTGGAGCGCATCGCCGAGGCCTGGCCGTTATGAGCGCGCCCCTTGCACCCCGACAGTAATAAGTGTCAGCTATGATCCGTGAAATTCACGATAAGGAACCGTGCATGTCCCTTTCTACAGACGGCGCTTTTATCGTCGTCAACACTGCCGAAGAAGCCGTTGACCGCCTGGCCGCGCTGCACCAGCGTGCCACCGAGGGCCTGAGCCAGGCGCTCAAGCGCTATCTGAAAGACCGCGTGCGCCCCGGTGCCGAGGAGCAGGAGCTGTTTCGCTACCCGGAACTGCGCCTGACCTACGATTGCCAGGGCGAAGTGCCGACCACCGTACGCGCCTACGCCAAGGTGCAGGTACCCGGTACCTACAGCATCACCATCACCCATCCGGCGGCCTTTCGTAAGTACCTGCTCGAGCAGCTGCAGCCGCTGATGGCGGACTTCACCCTGACCGTCGAGGTCGGGGTCAGCGAGCAGTACATTCCCTATCCCTACGTGGTGGAGCAGGGCGACGAGCTTGCCGGCTCCGGGGTGACCGCCGCCGAGCTGGCGCGGGTGTTCCCCAGCACCGACCTGTCGGCGGCCACCGATGGCACTGCCGACGGCCTCTACGACTGGGAGAATACCGACCCGCTGCCCCTGGCGCTGTTCGACGCCGCGCGGGTGGACTTTTCCCTGCGCCGCCTGGTGCATTACACCGGCAGCGACTGGCGCCATGTGCAGCCGTGGATTCTGCTGACCAACTACCACCGCTACGTCGACCAGTTCATCCGCCATGGCCTGGACATGCTCAATGCCGAGTCGCGTTTCGAGCGTATGGTGCTGCCTGGCAATATCGTCATTTCCCGCGGCATGCCGGAAGGCGAGATGCAGGCGATCATCGAGACCGTGGTCTGGCACCGTTACCAGATGCCGGCCTACCACCTGCAGGCCGCCGATGGCGATGGCATCACCCTGGTGAACATCGGCGTCGGCCCGTCCAACGCCAAGAACATCACCGACCATCTGGCCGTGCTGCGTCCGCATTGCTGGCTGATGATCGGCCACTGCGGCGGCCTGCGGCAGTCGCAGACCATCGGCGACTACGTGCTGGCCCACGCGTACATGCGCCGCGACGGCATTCTCGACCGCGTGCTGCCGCCGCACATCCCGCTGCCGGCCCTGGCCGAAGTGCAGCAGGCGCTGCAGGATGCTGCTGCCCAGGTGACTGGCGAGCGTGGTGACGACCTCAAGCGCCGCCTGCGCACCGGCACCGTACTGACCTACGACGACCGCAACTGGGAGCTGCGCTGGGCCCAGGAACGGCCGCTGATCAACCTGTCGCGAGCGGTGGCGGTGGACATGGAAAGCGGCACCATCGCCGCGCAAGGCTATCGCCTGCGCGTGCCGTACGGCACCTTGCTGTGCGTGTCGGACAAACCGCTGCACAGCGAGATCAAGTTGCCGGGCGCGGCGGGGGCGTTCTACGAGCGGGCGGTGACCCAGCACCTGCACATCGGCATCGCCGCGCTGGACTTGCTGCGTGGCCAGCTCAACTCGCTGCACTCGCGCAAGCTGCGCAGCTTCGACGAGCCGCCGTTCCGCTGAGGCCATTTCGTTGAAAGCCTGTTCTTTCAGCCCAGGTTCGTCGAATTTGGCAGCTAAGTGGCGAAAGCGACCGTTCGCCCCCCGTTAGGGTGGCTGGTGATTATCTGTGGGAGCGGGCCATGCCCGCGAAAAATCACGGGCATGGACTGGGCGTCCCCGCCCGTACCGACATGAGTCCGCCAGCATTACCGAGTTGTTTATATGCTCGGTTCCGCTCTGACGAGCGGGTTACTTTTGGCATTGCCCCAAAAGTAACCAAAAGGTCTAGCCCCGACATACGGCCCCGGCTTCGCCGGGGTTCCCTCGCTTCATCATTGTTCCGAGGGCTCGCCGCGAAGGGCCATCCTTGGCCCATCGCGGCTCTCGCGACATCCATGTCGCTCAACCCTCTCCACAACGATTCCACTCGGCCTCCTGAAGGGGCGATTGGCGTCGTCAGTTACTTTTGCACGAGAGGAAACATAAAAAGCCAAAGCGCTGGATGTCGGCTTTTGCCTTGTAGTTGCCGCTTCATGCTCATAAAGATCGTGGACAGGCTCTAAGACCAAGCCGCGCCGGCAATCCGGCGCGGTGCTTTACTTGCGGCTTTTACCCACCATCATCTTCCAGCGGTTGCGATTGAGCAGCACGTAGCCGGTCAGTTGCATGCCCGCGGCGATCACTAGGCTGCGGGTCAGGTCCGGGTCGGCTGGGCGCGGGCCACTGTAGATCGCGTACAGGGCATACAGGACGCCGATCAGGCCGAGAATGAAGAACACCAGGCCGAGGATGGTCAGGCGGTGCAGCTTGCGTGGCAGCATGGCAACAGTCGTCATGGATAACGGGGCGGCCAAACTAACCCGGAATTTGTGACGACGCCAGCCACCTTGGTCACTGGACATTGCCAGGATGGGCTAGATTATTGGGCAGGCATCCATGTTCGCGGAGTCGTGTCGAGGCGCCCATGCTGAAAAAGATATCCACGCAGGCGGTTCGCGTTGGCATGTTCATCCAGGGTTTCGATGGCAACTGGCTGTCACACCCGTTCTGGAAGAGTCGCTTCGTCATCGAAGACGCCGAAGACCTGGCCCGGGTGCGGCAGAGCGGTGTGAGCGGGGTATGGATCGATACCAGCAAGGGACTGGACGTGGCCAACCAGTCTGGCCCGGCGCCTGCTCCCGAGGCGGCCGTGCCGGTCGCCGAGCCGACTGTGGTGGCTGCCGTGGCGCGCTGCAGCGTGCGCGATGAGCTGCAGCGCGCCGCCAGGCTGATCAACCGCTCGAAGAAGGCCGTCACCGAGCTGTTCCAGGAGGCCCGCCTGGGCAATGCCATCAATGTCGAGGGCTGCATGCCGCTGGTCGCCGACATCAGCGAATCGCTGGCGCGCAACAGTTCGGCGCTGCTCGGCCTGGCGCGTCTCAAGCACAAGGACGAATACACTTACATGCATTCGGTGGCGGTATGCGCGCTGATGCTCTCTCTGGCGCGGCAACTGGGCCTGGACGAAGAGCACGCCCGTGAGGCCGGCCTGGCCGGGTTGCTGCACGACGTCGGCAAGATGGCCATGCCGCTCGAGGTACTGAACAAGCCCGGCAGCCTCAGCGACGCCGAATTCGCGGTGATGCGCAGCCATCCCGAGCGTGGCCACGCCATGTTGCGGGCGGCCGGTTCGCTGCCCGAGTCGGCGCTGGACGTCTGCCTGCATCATCATGAAAAGTACGATGGCAGCGGCTATCCGTACGGGCTCGCCGGCGAGAACATCAGCCTGCTGGCGCGCATGGGCGCGGTCTGCGACGTGTATGACGCCATCACCTCCAACCGCCCCTACAAGCATGCCTGGAGCCCGGCCGAATCCTTGGCGCGCATGGCGCAGTGGACGGGCCACTTCGACACCCGGGTGTTCCACGCCCTGGTGCGCACGGTCGGCATCTACCCATTGGGTTCGCTGGTGCGCCTGGAGTCGGGGCGCCTTGGTGTGGTGGTCGACCTGCTGCCGGGCAAGCTGACCACACCGGTGGTGCGGGTGTTCTTCTCGGCCAAGAGCAGGGCTGCCATCGCCCAGCAGGAAGTGGACCTGTCGCGGCCAGGCGCCAATGACCGTATCGTCGGGCGCGAGGACCCGGGCGAGTGGGGCTTCAGCAATCTCGACGACTTCTGGCGCTAGTCAAGCCGATAACGGCAGCTGCACGCTGAACCGCGTACCCTTTCCCGCCCGTTCGCAGTGTGCCTGCCCGCCGTGGGCTTGGGCGATGGCCTTGACCACCGCCAGGCCGAGGCCGCTACCGCCGCTGTGGCGTGAGCGCGACGGCTCGCCACGGCGAAACGCCTCGAACACCTGGGCAGCCAGTTCGGCGTCGATACCGGGGCCGTCGTCGGTCACGCTCAGCCGGTAGCCGCCAGCCGCCACGCCGGTTTCGATGCGCAGCTGGCCAGGGTCGGCATGGGCCAGGGCATTTTCCAGCAGGGCGATCAGCGCCTGGCGCAGGCGAAAGGTGTCGCAGACCACCGCGGTGTGTTCGTCCAACTGCAGCTGCACCTCGAAGCCGCGAGCCTGCAGCCGGCCGGAGAAGGCCTGCACCGTGGCGGCGATGGTCTCGGCGGGGCAGGTGGTGGCCAGGTCCAGTTGCAAGTGGTCGCTGTCGTTGAGGCTCAGCACGCGCAGGTCTTCGATCAGCCGGCCAAGTCCCTCGACCTGGCGCAGCAGCCCCTGGAAGGTTTCCGCGCTGGGCGCAAATACGCCTTCGGCCAGGCCTTGCAGGCGCCCGCGCAGGATGGTCACCGGGGTGCGCAGCTCGTGGGCCACCGCGGCATTCCAGAACTGCTGTTCGCGGGTCACGCTCTGCAGGCGCTCGGCCATGGTGTTGAAGTCGCGTACCAGCTGGCCGGTTTCGCCCAGCGCCTGATCATCCGGCGCGGCGCGGGCCTGCAGGTTGCCCTGGGCAATCTCCCGCAGGCTGTGGGCCACCGAGTTGAGCGGGGTGAGAATGCGCCGCGACAGGCGGATGCCCACATAGCCGGCGATGCACAGCGCCACGAAGATGGTGCCGACCATCCACAGCATCTCGATGCCGGAAGGCACCCAGGTTTCCGAGATGCTGCCGGGGGCGAGGGTCGAGGCCACGGCGTAGAAGGCGTAGCTGCCGACGATCGACAGCAGGATCACGCCCACCGCCATGATGCTCAGCGACAGCAGGATCTGCCGGCGCAGGCTCACTGCACCGTTCATGTGCCGCTGCCGAAGCGATAGCCGACGCCGCGCACGCTGACCGGCGTGCCCCGGATGTCGAGGGTTTCCAGCTTGCGGCGCAGCTTGCTGATATGGCTGTCCACGGTGCGCTCCTGGGTGTCGCCTTCGGGCAGGCAGCCGACCAGCAGTTCGGCGCGGCTGAATACGCGTTTTGGAGTACGCATCAGGGTAACCAGGATCTTGAATTCGGTCAGGGTCAGGTCCAGTGCCTGCGGCTGGTCGCCGCCGATGACGGTAGCCTCATGATGATCCAGGTCGACCTCGAAGCGGCCCACCCGTAGTCGGCGGCTGCCGGCCGCGCCGCTGGTCTTGGCACGCCTGAGCACTGCGGTGACCCGGGCCACCACCTCGGCCGGGTTGAAGGGCTTGACCACGTAGTCGTCGGCACCGATGCGCAGGCCCATCAGCTTGTCGATGTCCTGATCCAGGGCGGTGAGCATGATCACCGGCGTGTCGCCACGGTGACGAATCTCGGCCAGCACCTGCCAGCCATCCAGGCGCGGCATCTGCACGTCGAGCAGTACCAGGTCGGGTTTGAGCGCCTGGTGCTGGTTCAGCGCCTCCTGGCCGTCGCGGGCGTGCACCGTGCGCAAGCCGCCACGCTGCAGGTAGGCGGCAAGGATCTCGGCGATCTCGCTCTCGTCCTCGGCGATCAGGATCAGCGCATCCTGGCGGGGTGTTGCGGTGGGCGGCAACGTCATGAATTTCACCTTTTCGGCTGGCCTCCACATTATCTCCACAAAAGCTCGAATCAATCCCGATTGTTTGCGCCGACACTCGCCTTCAGATGCTGCGCTTGGTGCGCAGGACCAAATCATCTGTGAGGTTGGCAAGGTTATGGGAAGTCATAAGGGGTGGTACGTCATCGGCCTTTGCCTGTGCGCCCTGATATTGAGCGGTTGTGATTCGGCAGAGCAGGAGGCGCAAGCGGCGCCCGCGCAGGTCTCGATAATGACCCTGACGGCGCAGGCCCTGGAAATCAGCGAAGACCTGCCGGGGCGCGTTGCCGCCTTGCGCAGCGCGGAGATTCGCCCGCAGGTCAGCGGCATCGTGCAGCGCCGGTTGTTCGAGCAGGGCGCCGACGTCAAGGCCGGCGCCGCGCTGTTCCAGATCGATGCGGCGCCCTTCGCCGCCGAGGTGCAGACCGCCGATGCGGCTCTCAAGCGCGCCCAGGCGGTGCTTTCGCGCGCACGTATCCAGGCCGAGCGCCTACAGCCGCTGGTGAGCGCCGAGGCGGTCAGCCAGCAGGTCTATGACGATGCCGCTTCCCTGCGCGAGCAGGCCGCCGCCGACGTGGCCCAGGCCGAGGCGGTGCTGGCGCGCAAGCGCCTGGACCTGAAGTTCGCAACGGTCAACGCACCGATTGCCGGCCGCGTCGATCAGGCGCAGGTCTCCGAAGGCGCCCTGGTGGCGAGCACCGACACGACGCCCATGGCCACCGTGCAGCAGATCGACCAGGTGTATGTCGATGTGCGCGAGTCGGCCACCCGCCTGGAGCGCTGGCGCCATGCCCTGGGCAGTCAGTTGGCCCCTGGCGCCGATGGCGTGCAGGTCGAGGTACTCGACAGCAGCGGCAAGGCCTATGGGCTGAGCGGCAGGATCCTGTTCTCGGGGATCAGCGTGGATGCCGGCACCGGCAACCTGCTGCTGCGTATCCAGGTCGACAACCCCCACCGCCAGTTGCTGCCGGGCATGTACGTGCTGGCGCGGGTGCCACGGGCGCATTACGGCGCTGCCCTGAGCGTGCCGCAGCAGGCGGTGCTGCGCCGCGACGGCCAAGCCAGCGTGTGGGTGCTGGGCGAAGGCGAGCAGGTGCGGCGGGTGCCGGTCGAGCTGGGTGAGCTGGTGGCGCGTCGCTACCGCATCGCGTCCGGGCTCAGTGCCGGCCAGCGGGTGGTGATCGAAGGCCTCGAACGCCTTGAGGAGGGCGTTGCGGTCAACGCGCGACCTTGGCAATCCGGCACGGCTGGCGAGCTGGCCAGCTCGGCCGCGCGCTGATCAGGAGACGCAACCATGCCGCAGTTCTTCATCAATCGTCCGGTGTTCGCCTGGGTGATCGCCCTGTTTATCGTGCTGTTTGGCGTCATCGCCATCCCGCAGTTGCCCATCGCCCGCTACCCCTCGGTGGCGCCGCCCTCGGTGACGCTGTACGCCACCTATCCGGGCGCTACGCCCAAGACCCTCGACGATTCGGTGGTCAGCCTGGTCGAGCGCGAGCTGTCCGGGGTCAAGAACCTGATGTACTTCGAGTCCTCGGTGGACACCTCGGGCACCGCGCAGATCACCGCCACCTTCAAGCCGGGCACCGATCCCGAGCTGGCCCAGGTGGACGTGCAGAACCGCATCAAGGCGGTCGAACCGCGCCTGCCCCAGGTGGTGCGCCAGAGCGGTCTGCAGGTGGAGTCCGCCGCCTCGGGTTTTCTGATGATGATCGGCATGACGTCGCCGGACGGCCAGTTCGACGAGGTGGCGCTCAACGATTACCTGGCGCGCAACGTGGTGCCCGAGCTGCGCCGCATCGACGGCGTCGGCCGCGTGCAGTTGTTTGGCGCCGAGCAGGCGCTGCGCATCTGGGTCGACCCCAACAAGCTCACCGCCTTTGGCCTGACCATGGGCGACCTGGCCCAGGCCATCGAGGCGCAGAACGCGCAGATCGCCCCTGGCCGGGTCGGTGACGAACCGGCGTTGCCGGGCCAGCGGCTGACCGTGCCGCTGACCGTCGAAGGCCAGCTGGAAACCCCCGAGCAGTTCGCCGCCGTGGTGCTGCGTGCCACCGCCGATGGCGCGCGGGTGACCATCGGCGACGTGGCGCGGGTCGAGCTGGGCGCCCAGTCCTATGGGTTTTCCAACCGCGAGAACGGTGTGTCGGCAACCAGCGCGGCGATCCAGTTGTCACCCGGTGCCAACGCGGTGCGCACCGCCCAGGGGGTGCGCGACCGGCTGGCCGAACTGGCGCCGAGCATGCCCGCGGGCATGAGCTATTCGGTGCCGTTCGACACCGCGCCCTTCGTCAAGGTATCCATCGAGAAGGTGGCCTACACCCTGTTCGAGGCCATGGTGCTGGTGTTTCTGGTGATGTTCCTGTTCCTGCAGAACATGCGCTACACGCTGATCCCGGCCATCGTCGCGCCCATCGCGCTGCTCGGTACCTTCGCGGTGATGCTGCTGGCGGGCTTTTCGATCAACTCGCTGACCATGTTTGGCATGGTGCTGGCCATCGGCATCATCGTCGACGACGCCATCGTGGTGGTCGAGAACGTCGAACGACTGATGGCCACCCAGGGCCTGTCACCCAAGGCGGCCACCGAACGGGCGATGCAGGAAATCACCGGCGCGGTGATCGGCATCACCCTGGTGCTCACCGCGGTATTCATCCCCATGGCCTTCGGCAGCGGCTCGGTGGGGGTGATCTACCAGCAGTTCACCCTGTCGATGGCGGTGTCGATCCTGTTCTCGGCCTTCCTGGCCCTGACCCTGACGCCGGCGCTGTGCGCCACGCTGCTGCGCCCGGTAGGTGCCGGGCACCATGAAAAACGCGGCTTCTTCGGCGCCTTCAACCGCGCCTTCGAGCGCCTGACCGAGCGCTACACCGGCCGCGTGGCCCGCATGGTCGGGCGCAGCGGGCGGATGATGGCGGTGTTCGTGCTGCTCTGCGGCGTACTGGCCATCGCCGCGCAGCAACTGCCGTCGTCCTTTCTGCCGGAGGAGGATCAGGGCTACTTCATGACCTCCATCCAGTTGCCCACCGGCGCCACCAGCGAGCGCACCCTGGAGGTGGTCAAGCGCTTCGAGGCCCACGTGGCCAGCCGCCCGGCGCTGGACGCCAATATGGTGGTGCAGGGCTTCAGCTTTTCGGGCTCCGGCCCCAATGCCGCCATGGCCTTCACCATGCTCAAGGACTGGAATCAGCGTAATGGCGCCAGTGCCGCCGAGGAAGCGGCGCTGGCCCAGGCGGCCATGGCCGATGGCGTCGAGGGCACGGTGATGAGCCTGATGCCGCCGGCCATCGACGAGCTGGGTACGTCCTCGGGCTTTACCCTGTTCCTGCAGGATCGCGGCAACCACGGCGAAGCCGCACTGCTCGAGGCCCAGGCGAAGCTGCTGGAACTGGCCGGGCAGAGCGAGATCGTCAGCGATGTGTACCCGGACGGGCTGCCGCCGGGCGAGAGCATTCGCCTGAACATCGACCGGCAGAAGGCCGAGGCCATGGGCCTGTCGTTCACGGCGGTGAGCAGCACGCTGTCGGCGGCCATGGGCTCGCTGTACGTCAACGACTTCCCCAATGCCGGGCGTATGCAGCAGGTGATCCTGCAGGCCGACGCCCCGGCGCGCATGCAGCTCGACGACGTGCTCAACCTGCGGGTGCGTAATGCCAATGGCGGCATGGTGCCGCTGGGTGAAGTGGTGACCCCGCTTTGGAGCCAGTCGCCACAGCAGATGATGCGCTTCCAGGGCTTCCCCGCGGTGCGCATTTCCGGCGGTGCGGCGCCGGGTGTGTCCAGCGGCGCGGCGATGGCCGAGATGGAGCGCCTGGTGGCCGGGTTGCCCCAGGGCTATGCGGTGGCCTGGACCGGCCAGTCGCTGCAGGAACGCCAGTCGGCTGCCCAGGCACCATTGCTCATGGCGCTCTCGGCGCTGGTGGTGTTCCTGGTGCTGGCGGCGCTCTACGAGAGCTGGTCGATCCCGCTGTCGGTGATGCTGGTGGTGCCCCTCGGCCTGCTCGGCGCGGTGGCCGCGGTAATGCTGCGCGGGCTGCCCAACGATGTGTTCTTCAAGGTGGGGATGATCACCATCATCGGCCTGTCGGCGAAGAACGCCATCCTGATCGTCGAATTCGCCCGTCAGTTGCACGCCGAGGGCCGTTCGCTGGTGGACGCCGCGGTGACCGCCGCGCGCCTGCGCCTGCGGCCGATCCTGATGACGTCGCTGGCCTTCACCCTGGGTGTGGTGCCCTTGATGCTCGCCTCCGGCGCCAGCGCCGAAACCCAGCACGCCATCGGCACTGGGGTATTCGGCGGCATGCTCAGCGGGACCCTGCTGGCGGTGTTCTTCGTGCCGTCGTTCTTCGTGTTGGTGATGGGGCTGCAGGAGCGCGTCCAGGCTTGGCGCGCACGGCGTACTGGCGGTTCGCCGCAGCTCGGTGAGGAGCAATGATCATGCGTTCGTTCATGGTAATCGCCCTGGTCGGGCTCCTGTCGGCCTGTTCCATGGCGCCCAAGCTGGAACGCCCGCCGGCACCGGTGCCGGCCAGCTTTCCCGAGACCGCTGCCGTGCCTGGCAGCGCGGTGCCCGCCACTGAAATGGGCTGGCGCACGATGTTCGCCGACCCGCCGTTGCAACGCCTGATCGAGCTGGCCCTGGCGCACAACCGCGACCTGCGCCTGGCCGCGTTGAACGTCGAGGCGGCGCGCTCGATGTTCAATATCCAGCAGGCCACGCGCCTGCCGTCGGTGTCGCTGGATGCCAGCCACAGCCGCGAGCGCGCCCTGGCCCAGGACAACAGCGGCAAATCGCGCCGCGAGGTGAGCAACCAGGTCGCCGTCAACGTCGGCACCAGCGCCTTCGAACTGGATCTGTTCGGCCGCGTGCGCTCGCTGTCCGACGCGGCCCTGGCCCGTTACCTGGCCAGCGAGCAGGGCCGCGATGCCGCGCAGATCAGCCTGATTGGCGCGGTGGCCGACGCCTACTTCGCCCGCCAACTGGCCGCCGAACAGCGCCAGCTGGCCGAGCGCACCCTGGAGGACTGGCAGCAGTCCCTGAAGCTGGCGCGCCTGCTGCAGGATGCCAAACAGAACAGCAGCCTGGATGTCGCCCAGGCCGAGGGCCAGGTGGCCAGCGCCGAGGCCGATCTGCAGGCGCGTCAGCGGGCGTTTGCTCAGGCGGGCAACGCACTGCAGTTGCTGGTCGGTGACGCATTGCCGGCAGACCTGCCGGCCGCTCGAGTGCTCGAACGGCAGCCCCTGGTGGCGCCTGTGCCTGCCGGCCTGCCATCGGATCTGCTGCTCGGCCGCCCCGACATTCGCCAGGCCGAACAGACCCTCAGCGCGGCCAATGCCGATATCGGCGCGGCGCGGGCGGCGTTCTTCCCCCAGCTGTCGCTGACCGCCTCGTTCGGGTATGCCAGCAGCTCGCTGGGCGGGCTGTTCGATCCCAGTCGCCAGGTGTGGCGCTTTGCGCCGCAGATCTCGCAGCCGTTGTTCCAGGCCGGGCGACTGCGTGCCGAACTGCGCCTGGCCAAGGTGCGCAAATCCGAGGCGGTGGCCCAATACGAGCGCGCCATCCAGATCGCCTTTCGTGAGGTCGCCGACGCCCTGGCCGGCGCGGCCACCCTGGACCGGCAGATCGAGGCGCAGGGCCGGGTGGTGACCAGTGCCCAGCGCCGCGTGGCACTCTCGGGGCTGCGTTACCGGGCCGGGCTCGACGGGCGCCTGGAATTGCTGGATGCTCAGCGCCAGCTCTATGGTGCCCAGCAAACGTTGCTGGAACTGCGCCGCGACGCGGTCGTCAACAGCGTGGCGCTGTACAAGGCCCTCGGCGGTGGCCTGCGCGAGCGCACCATCATCACCGCGGCGACCAGCCGCGCCGCCAACCCCGATCTTCAAGAGCCCTAGTCATGTTGCGTGCCTTACCTACCCGTTGGTTGATCCTCGTCGCGGTGATGCTGGCGTTCATGCCCATCGTCATCGACATGACCATCCTGCATATCGCGGTGCCGTCGCTGACCCAGGCGCTTGGCGCCACGAGCACCGAGATCCTGTGGATCATCGACATCTACCCGCTGCTGATGGCCGGCCTGCTGGTGCCCATGGGCACCCTGGCCGACCGGGTGGGCAACCGGCGCATTCTGCTGTGCGGCCTCGGAGTGTTCGGGCTGGCCTCGCTGCTCGCGGCATTCGCACCGACCCCGGCCTTGCTGATCGGCGCCCGGGTGCTGCTGGCCCTGGGCGGATCGATGATCATGCCCTGTGTGCTGGGCATTATCCGCCGCACCTTCGAGGACGAGCGCGAGCGGGCCATGGCGCTCGGCCTGTGGGGCACCGTTGGCGCGGCCGGGGCGGCGGTGGGGCCGCTGATCGGTGGCGCGCTGCTCGAGCATTTCTGGTGGGGCTCGGTGTTTCTGATCAACGTGCCGGTGATGGCGGTGGTGATTCCGGTGGCCTTCCTGCTGTTGCCGCGCGTCGAGCAAACCACCCCGGGCAAGTGGGCCATCGGCCAGGCGCTGATCCTGATCGCCGGCATCATCGCCGTGGTCTACGCCATCAAGGCCGGCGTCGGCGGCACCCAGCCGCTACCGCTCGCCCTGCTGGTGCTGCTCGTGGGCCTGGCGCTGCTGACGCTGTTCGCCCGCCAGCAGCTGCGCTCGGCCGAACCGATGCTCGACCTGTCGCTGTTCGGCCGTCCGGTGCTGCTCGCCGGGTTGATCATGGCGGTGGTGGCCATCGGCGCCCTGGCCGGTGTGGAACTGACCCTGGCAATGGAGCTGCAGTACGTGCTCGACAAATCGCCGCTGCAGGCCGGCATCTTCATGATTCCGATCATGGCGGCAGCTGCGGTCGGCGGGCCCCTGGCCGGCTACCTGTCCAATCGCTTCGGCCTGCGCTGGGTGGCCAGCCTGTCGCTGCTGGTTTCCGCTGGCGCCCTGGGTTTCGTGGCCTTCGCCGACCTGCATGAGCCTGGCCTGGGCGTGCCGGCCGTGCTTGCCGTACTGGGGCTGGCGCTGAGCATCGGCCTGACGGCTTCGTCGATCGCCATCATGGGCGCGGTGGAGGCCAGCAAGGGCGGCGCGGCGGGCGCCCTGGAGGCCACTGCCTACGAGCTGGGCACGGGCCTGGGAATCACCTTCTTCGGGGTGTTCATGGCCAGCGTGTACGGCCACACCATCGCCCTGCCCGGCGAGTTGGCGACACCGCTGGCCGAGCGTGCGGCGCGCTCGATCGGCGACAGTTACCTGGTTGCTGCCGAGCTGCCAGCCGAACAGGCCAGTACTCTGATCGAGGCGGCCAAGGCGGCCTTTTCCAGCACCCACTCGGTGCTGCTCAGCACCTCGGCGGTGGTGATCGGCGTGCTGGCGCTGGTGGTGTTCAGGTTGTTCAAGGGGTATCGCGGACAAAGCGCCGACTAGGCTCGGTACGAAAAGTACCTGCGCCCGAGTCGTTTCATTCAGGCCTCGAGAAGCCGTTCACGATCCTCTTGGGCAACATGAAGAGGCGGCTGCAAGGCAAAAGCGGTCGGCAGGCACGGTGCTTTTGTGGGAGAGGCTTTAGCCTCGAGTTTCTTATCAAGGCAAACAAAGAGCTCGGGGCTAAAGCCCCTCCCACGAGTTTGCGAACGGCCGCTTGAATCCGTCCCACTTTGCAGTCAAAGCGCTAAGTTCGAGCCGACAGTTCGTGAACAGATTCTAAAAAACGGGCCGTCATTACGGCGGCCCGGGTAGTCAACAAACAGCGTCACCACACGGCGATATGCGAGTCGGCGCGAGGCTCGGTACCGCCACATAGCACGCCGCTGTGCGGGTCACGCACGATGATCTGCCCGCGGCCGTAGTCGGTGGAGTCGCAGGTCACGCTGACCTCGTGGCCCAGGCGCGCCAGGGCCGCGGCCAGGTCCCGCGAGGCGCCCTGTTCGATGCCGACCTTGCGGTCGCCCAACCACTGCCAGCGCGGTGCGTCGAGGGCGGCCTGGGGGTTGAGGCCGAAGTCGACCAGGTTCATCACCATCTGCACGTGGCCCTGGGGCTGCATGTAGCCGCCCATCACGCCGAACGGCGCGACTGCCTCGCCGTCCTTCGTGAGGAAACCGGGGATGATGGTATGGAAGGTCTTCTTGCCGGCGACCAGGGTGTTGGCGTGGTTGGCCTCGAGGCTGAATTCCTGGCCACGGTTCTGCAGGGCGATGCCGCTGTCTGGCACCACCACGCCGGAGCCGAAGCCGTGGTAGTTGCTCTGGATGAACGACACCATGTTGCCTTCGCCATCGGCGGTGGCCAGGTACACGGTGCCGCTGGCGTGCGGGTCGCCGGCTGCAGGCGTGAGGGCGCGCTCGCCAATCAGCTTGCGGCGCCGCTCGGTGTAGCCGGGGCTGAGCAGGTCGGCCACCGCGACGCGCATGTGCTCGGCGTCGGTGATGTGGTGCAGGCCGTCGGCGTAGGCCAGCTTTAGCGCCTCGATCTGGCGGTGCCAGGTCTGCAGGCTGTCACGATGATCGAACTCGAAGCCCTGGAGGATCTGCAGGGTCATCAGGGCGACCAGGCCCTGGCCGCTGGGCGGGATTTCCCACACGTCATAACCGCGGTAGTTGATGCTGATCGGCTCGACCCAGCGCGGTTTGTAGGCGTGCAGGTCTTCTTTGCGCAGGTAGCCACCAGCGGCGCGCGAGGCCTGGTCGATACGCTCGGCGATCTCGCCGCGGTAGAAACTCTCGCACGTGCTGTCGGCCAGCGCCTGCAGGGTGTGTGCCTGGGCTGGGTTGCGGAACAGCTCGCCGGCTTGCGGCGCGCGGCCGTCGATCAGGAAGGTATCGAACCAGGCCTGCATGGCCGGCTCGCGGTGCGCGGAAAATTCATCCAGGGCCACCTGCCACTGGTGGGCGACCACTGGCGACAGCGGAAAGCCATCGGCGGCCAGGCTGATCGCCGGTTTCAGAAGGTCGGCGAACGGCAGGCGCCCGAAGCGTCGCGACAGTTCGGCCCAGGCCGACGGGCAGCCCGGCACGGTTACCGATGTCCAGCCGTAGGTGGGCATCTGCGTGTGGCCGGCGGCCTTCACGGCGTCGATGTTCAGGGCTGCGGGTGCGTGGCCGCTGGCGTCCAGGCCATGCAGCTGGCCCTTGACCCAGACCAGGGCGAAGGCATCACCGCCGATGCCGCAGCCGGTAGGCTCGACCACGGTCAGCGCGGCGGCGGTAGCGATGGCCGCGTCGATGGCGTTGCCACCGCGGCGCATGATGTCGATGCCGGCTTCGGCGGCCAACGGTTGTGAGGCGGCCACCATGCCGCGCCGGGCGAACACGCTCTGGCGCTGCGAGGCATAGGGATAACGGTGTGCGGAAAAGCTCAGCATGCGGATACCTCCGGCAGGACGCGGCTCAGGAACGCCCGCGTACGCGGGTGGCTGGGCGCGCTGAAAATCTGTTCGGGCGGGCCTTGTTCGATCAGCTCGCCCTGATCGAGCACCACCACGCGGTCGGCCACTTCCCGGGCGAAGCCCATTTCGTGGGTGACCACCACCATGGTCATCCCCTGTTCGGCCAATTGTTTCATCACCTGAAGTACTTCGCCGACGGTTTCCGGATCCAGGGCGCTGGTCGGCTCGTCGAACAGCATCGCCTGGGGCTTCATCGCCAGGGCACGGGCGATGGCCACGCGCTGCTGCTGGCCACCGGAAAGCATCGATGGGTAGTGGTCGGCCTTGTCGGCCAGGCCCACCTGCTTGAGCAGCTGGCGAGCGTGCTCCAGGGCCTGCGCCTTGCTGACGCCGAGCACCTGGATCGGCGCCTCGATGATGTTCTGCAGGGCGGTCATGTGCGGGAACAGGTTGAAGCGCTGGAACACCATGCCGATGTCCCGGCGCTGGCGGGCGATATTGCGCTCGCTGTCGCGCACCAGCGAGCCATCCGGGCGCTCGCGGTAACCCATGGGCTGGCCGTTGACGCGAATGCGCCCGCCCTGGATCTCCTCGAGCAGGTTGATGCAGCGGATGAAGGTGGTCTTGCCCGAGCCCGAGGCGCCGATCAGCACCACCACCTCGCCACGTTTGACCTGCAGCGACACACCCTTGAGGATCTGCACATCGCCGTAGGCCTTGTGGATATCCAGGGCTTCGATCACCAGATCCTGATCTGTACTGTGCATCTCAACGCCCCCTCAACAGTTTTGCCGTGTAGCTGCCGAACAGGCGCCTGGACGCCGTGGCGGGGCGCCGGTCGGACTGCCCGAAGCGGCGTTCCAGCCAGCTCTGGAAGAAGCCCCACAGGGTGGTCAGCAGCAGGAAGTAGATGGCCACCACCAGGTACAGCTCGAATACCCGGAAGGTTGCCGAGGTGATCATCTGGGTGCTGAGCAGCAGCTCCTGCACACCGATCACGCTGACCAGGGTGGTGTTCTTGAGCATCACGTTGAACTCGTTGCCCAGCGGCGGCACGATGATCCGCAACGCCTGGGGCAGCACGATACGGCGCATCAGCTTGCCGAAGGTCATGCCCAGGGAGCGGCCGGCCTCGTACTGGCCCTTGTCCACCGCGGCGATGCCGGCGCGCATGATCTCCGCCATGTAGGCGCCTTCATTGAGGCCCAGGGCGATGATCGCCGCCTGCAGGTTGCCCGGTATCACCACCCAGCCCAGGTCCAGGTCTTCGAAACGGAAGATGCCGCCCGCCGCCAGCGCCGTGTACAGAAAGACGATCTGCACCAGCAGTGGCGTGCCGCGCATCAGCCACACGTAGAAGCGTACCGGTGCCTGGATGAACGGGTTGCCCGACAGGCGCATCAGCGCCGCCACCAGGCCCAGCACGCAACCCAGCGCCATGGACAGCACGGCGATCACGCAGGTCAGCCACAGCGCGCGCAGGTACACGTCGCTGGGCTGCAGCAGGTACTGCCAGAAGATGTCCCAATTGAAATTCATCTAGGTGGCCCTCAGTCCAGCTTGTCACTGGCGACGTGCCATTTGGCGAGCAACGCGGCGTAGCTGCCGTCGCCGCGCATGTCGTCGATCACCCGCTGTACGGCGGCGGACAGCTGCTGGTCATCCTTGCGGATGCCGATGCCGGTGAGGATCCGCCCGAACGCCGGCACGCCTTCCTGGAACAGATCGGGAGCCATGGCCGCGTAGTAGCCGGCGGTTTCCACGGTGGTGCCGTAGGCGTCGACCTGGCTGATGCGCAGCGCCTGGAAGGCGTCGGTGTCGGTGTTGTAGACCACCAGTTTCATCGGCGCCTTGCCGGCCTCCGCCAGCTTGTCGTTCTCGGCGTCGAGCAGGGTCTTGATGGTCGAGCCGTTGAGCACGGCGATCTTGTGGCCGGACAGGTCATCGAGCGCCTGGATGTTCTTGGGGTTGCCCTTGGGCACCACCACCGACTGGCTGGAGTACATGTAGTTGACGATGTCGATCACCTCGCGGCGCTCCGGCTTGTCGAACAGCTGGTCGACGATCAGGTCGCACTGGCTGGCCAGCAGCGCCGGCACCAGCCCGGAGAACGGCGTGACGCGCCAGGATACCTGCTTGTCGCCCAGGCGCTTGGCGATCTCCATGCCCAGGTCTATGGCCAGGCCGGTGGGTTTCTGCGCAGCGTCGAAGGACACCAGCGGCGGCGAGTCCATGCCCGAACAATAGGTCAGCTTGCTGACGTCCTTGAGGCGATCCGGCACGGTGGGTGCGGCCGAGGCCAGGGAGGCGGCCAGACCCAGGGATACGACGGCGGCGAGAGAGCATGAAAGGCGCATGGTGGTACTCCGTTTGCTGTGATCGAGAGGGCAGCAGTGAAGTGGCAAGAGAGGCGACCGTCGGCGGTCGTCCGCTTGTTATTGTTCGCTTTGCAGGAACAGCGTCAGGGCCGGCAGGGTGCCCTCGATATGTTCGCGGAGCACCCGCTCGGCCAGGTCGGCGTCACGGGTGCGCAGGGCATCGAGAATCTGCGCGTGTTCCTCGCGGCCGCTGAGCGGCTTCTCGCCGTGTTCGAGCCACAGGCGCATCGGCGCCTCGATCAGCGAGTAGAGCGCGACGATCTGTTTCATCAGTCGCGGCCGTTCGCTGATGCTGCACAGGTACTCGTGGAAGATGCGGTGGCGCACCACCCACTGGGCGGTGTCGTTGCGGCACTCGTCCATGTCGTCGAGCAGGCGCTCGAGCAGGATCAGGTGGCGCTCGGTCACCTTGGCCACCGCCACGCGGATCGCCAGGCCCTCGAGGGCGCTGCGCATTTCGAAGACTTCGCGCATCTGCTCGATATCCAGGCCACTGACCACCGCACCACGGTTGGGGCGCAGGGTGACCAGGCCCTGGGCATCGAGGCGGCGGAAGGCTTCGCGCACCGGCATGCGGCTGGTGCCGATTTCCGCGGCGATGTCCTCGGCCACCAGGCGGTCACCCTTGCGGTAACGGCCGGCGCAGATCGCCGCGAGCAGGAAGTTGTAGGCCTCTTCTTCGGCGGTCACGGGTTGACGCTGGGCATAGAGCGGAGCGGTGAGCATGCTGAGCTTCCTGAATAAATGTATCCAATTATCCGTTTAGCCAATACAGCAATAGCCGGGCCAATCTGCGCCGGAGATCAGATTCGGGTGAGTTAACAGGGGGTTAGGTGACGAACCCGGCATTCTGGTGGGCTGGTGCGGGTAACCCTAATGTCACCGAATGAAGCACGGCAGGGGGCAGGCGCCCGGTTACTGGGCGTTTTGGTGGTGGCGAGAAGTCCTGCGGCCGGCGTGGGGAATGGGGGAACCCCCGGCAGCGAGCCTTGTGGGTGGTCATGCCTTCGGCTCGATGGCACCGGCTGTTGCAGCAACAGGCCGGTGCCCGGTTGGCGTGTTTTCAGCGGGGGCGGGCAGGTGTGTTACCGCCGTCACCCGGCACGCGGGATGAAAGGTGCAGCGTTCAGCCCTCTGCCATGGCGTAGACCCGCAGGCGGTGGCCATCCGGGTCCAACACCACGAAGGTGTAGCCGAAGTCCATCGCCACCGGCTGCTGGAGGATGCTCAGGCCTTTGCGGCTCCAGCTCTGGAAGGTGGCATCGACGGCACTGGCGTCGGCCAGCATGAAGACCACCTCGCCTGAACAACCCGGGTCGCGCAGCGCTGGCTCGACCCCGTGCCTGGCCCACAGTCCGAACTTGAAGCCGGCTTCCAGGATGAACAGCGCGAAGGTCGGTGAAACCTCGACCGGCGCCACGGCGAACAGGTCGGCATAGAAGCGCGCGCTGGCTTCTGGGCTGTCGACATAGAGCATGAAGAAATTAGGGGTGGTCATGATGACTTCCTGGGCAATAAGTGGATGCCCTGGCAGCGTCTTGTCTGCCAGTGCCCACGCAGCCTAAGAGCTGCTACTACCCATTTCTGTCAGCAGTGGAAGGTCACTGTGCCGCGATGCCTTCCTGTTCACGCCAGTCGCGCAGCAGAACCTGGCGACGATGCGGATAACGTTGCGCCAGCGTGTCGAAGCTCAGGATGCGATCCACGCGCAGGTGCCGGAAGCCATTGCGCAACTCGCACCATACGGCCAGTACTCGACAGTCATCGAAATAGCCCAATGCGAAAGGCCAGACCGTGCGCGATGACTCGTTGCCGTGCTGGTCGCAGTAGCGAACCTGGGCTTTGCGTTCGGTCTTGATCGCCGCGCGAATAGGCGGCTCCGCGGCCCCGGACGGCAGTGGCGCGCCAGGTCCAACCAGCAGGGCAGAGGCCTCCAGCTCGTCGCGCAAAGTGCTGGGCAGTACTGCCGAGATCTTGTGCAGGGCATGACGGGCCGCCAGCCCGAGGCGATCATCGGCGCGGCGCGCCACCCAGCGTGAACCCAATACCAGAGCTTCCAGTTCTTCCTGGGTGAACATCAACGGCGGCAAGGTGAAGCCTGGATGCAGGATAAAGCCCAGCCCGGCAGCACCTTCGATGTTCGCGCCCTGTTCCCTGAGGGTACCGATGTCGCGGTAAAGGGTGCGCAAGGTGATGCCCAGTTCTTCGGCCAGGCTGGAGCCAGCCACCGGAAAACGATGCCGCCGAAGAATCTCCAGCAGGCTCAGCAGGCGTTGCGAACGGGACATTGGGCAAATTCCTGTCGGGACGGAGTGGCCGGGGGCCTCGCCAAGGGTGGGCAGATCGCTGCCTGGCGCGAGTCGTTAACAACAGCGCCGGCGGTGCTCACTCGACGGGGTGCTGGCCGCTCATGTACTGGTCGAACCGGGCGATGTGATCGTCCAGGTTGTCTTCGAGCATTAGCCGGTACTGGTCGCAGAAGTAGGTGAGCATGGCATCGCGAGCCGCGGCCATTTCTTCGCCTGACTTGAAGCCGCGGGCGCTGACCCAGGTGCTGAAACGGGTAGCGGCGAAGGTCATCGAGGCCGCGACCGTACCAGGGTTGTCGCTGTCGCCGAGTTGGCGGTTGGCGAGTTCGATGTGCGCGTCGGCGCGGTCGAAGAACGCGTTGTCGGTGGCTTGTGGCATGGGGTATGTCCTGCTGGCGGCCATTCAGGGAAGGGGCGCCATTTGAGCATTCTCGTGTCGCTCCCGTCACGTAAGTGAGCGGCTGCTCCGACTGCCATGAGTTGACTGTGCTGTGTTCCGGTCGATGGCAATCAGCGCGTTTAATTGGCGCCCGATGGCAGAGCAGTTATCGCCGTCGCGCGAGCAGGGCGCTATCCCGGGGCCTGGCTCGGGTATCGGCAGGCGCCGCTACCCGAACGTGCGCTCAGCGCCGCTGGGCGCTTACCGGCGGCACCCTGGCGGCCCAGGGCTGGGCCTGTTCCAACTGGGCGGCGAGGGCGAGCAGGGTGCCCTCTTCGCCGAAGCGTGCAGCGAAGTGCGAGCCCAGTGGTAAACCGCCGGCAGTCCAGTACAGCGGTACCGACATGGCCGGCTGGCCGCTGGCATTGAATAGCGCGGTGAACGGGGAGTAGCTGTGGAAGCGCTCGATCATCGCGGCCAGGTCGAGGCTGTCGTCGAAGGGGTCGAGGCTGCCGATCGGTGGCGGTTCGCGGGTCAGCGTCGGCGTTAGGATCAGGTCGTAGTCGGTCATGAAGGCGGCCAGGCGCCGGCCCAGCATATGGATGCTGGCCACCGCGTCGGCGTAACGGGCACCGCTGGTGCCGCCTTTCTCGCGCAGGATGATGCGCGTGCGCGGCTCCAGCTCCTCGGGGCTTACCGCTGCACCGCGCATCTCGCCGAGCAGCCCGATGTAGCTGCTGGTGCTGGCGCCGATGATGTCGAACACCTGGTCGAGAAAGGCCAGGGCGTCGACCGGCAGGGTGGCGTGCTCGACCCGGTGGCCGAGGGATTCGCACAGCCTGGCGCTGTGGCGCACCGCGGCCAGCGCCTCGGGGCCGCTGGACCAGGGCGCCAGGTGTTCGACCAGGGCGATGCGCAGCGGCCGTGGTGGGCGGCGCAGGCTGTCGACGAAGGGCTCGTGCTGCCAGGGCGCGGCGTAGGGGGCACCGAGGTCGGCGCCGGCGGTGATGTCGAGCAGCGCGGCGCTGTCGCGTACCGATACGGTGATTGCGTGGGCGGTGCTCATACCGGCCCAGCCTTCACCGGTCAGCGGCCCGCTGGGCATGCGCCCGCGGCTTGGCTTGAGGCCGAACACCCCGCAGCAGGAGGCCGGCACCCGCAGCGAGCCGCCGCCGTCATTGCCGTGAGCGAAGGGCACCACACGGGCCGCCACCAGCGCCGCGGCGCCACCGCTGGAGCCGCCCACGCTGCGCTCGGTGTCCCAGGGGTTGCGGGTGGCGCCGAAACGGGTCGACTCGGTGGTGTAGGAGGTGCCGAATTCCGGCGCGGTGGTGGTGCCGATGAACTGGCAGCCGGCCTCGCGCAGCCGGCTGACCACGGCGTCGTCGAGCTCCATGCGGGCTTCGCCGAGGGCCAGTGAGCCATTGCTCATGCGGGCGCCGGTAAGTGGCGCGAACAGGTCCTTGATCAGCGTCGGTACGCCGCGCAATGGCCCGTTGCCGAGTGTCGCCTGGCGCGCGCTGTCGTAGAGTTTCTCGGCCACTGCGTTGAGTTGCGGCTCGACCTGCTCCAGGCGGGCGATGCTGGCTTCGAGCAGTTCGCCAGGGCTGACCTCGCCTTTTTCCACCAGGCCGGCCAGGCCGGTGGCGTCGTGCTGATCCATGAGGGTGTGAATGTCGTGCATGGGTAAGCCTCGGTACGTGGATGTCGCCCGCTGGCGAGCCAGCGGGGTAAGCGGGATTCAGGGGTGGGAGGCGACGGCGTTGCCGCGCGGGCGGATCAGCGCCGCGACCAGCCAGATGGTTGCGCAGGCGAGGCTGAAGGTGGCCAGCCAGCCTATGGCGCCGCGCAGGTCGTAACCGAGCGCCATCAGGGTGGCGACCGCCAGCGGGCTGGCGAACTGGCCGATATACAGGCAGGCGGTGAACACGCCGAGGCCACGGCCACGGGTGGTGGCGCTCAGGGCGTTCATCACCGGCGCCATGGCATTGGGCACCAGCAGGCCGACACCGAGGCCATGAACGACCACCGCCACCAGCATGTCCGGGTAGCTCTGCGCGCGGATCAGCAGCCACAGGCCGGCGGCCATCAAGGCCAGCAGCAGCGCGTTGCAGCCGGCGATGCCCAGGCCACGGCGCAGCAGCGGCCAGGCCAGGGAACCGCCAAGGCTGGCCAGCAGGCCCAGCCCGGCGCAGGCACCGATCAGTGTGCTCGAGGTGATGCCCGTGCCGGCCAGCAGCAGCGGCGATTGCACCGGCACCACCAGGCTGAGCACCATGCCGCCAAGAATCAGCAGGTAACCGACGACCAGCCGCGGGATGGATACCGGGGCGTCGTCCGCCTGCACACTGCTCGCCACGCGCTGTGGTGGCTCCCAGAGCACGCGCAGCATGGCCGGGATCAGCAGCAACGGCAGCAGGTACAGGTAGAACGGCAACCGCCAGGACTGCTCGCCCAGGGCACCGCCGGCCACGAAGCACAGGGCGCCGACCAGGCCGATGCCGACCACCTGCAGGTTGACCAGGCGCATGCGGTCCTCGCCGTGCCAGTAGTCGGCGATCAGCGCCGCGCAGCAGGTCATGATCGCCGCTTCGGCGCAGCCGAACAGCAGTCGCGCGGCGACGATGTGGCGCAGGTCATCGAGCAGTGCCGGCAGCACGCCGAGCAGGGCGTACAGCAGGGTGGCGATGATCAGCAGCGCCTTGCGGCCGATGCGGTCGGCGAGCCAGCCGGCCAGTGGCGCGAACAGGGCGATGGCCAGGGCCGGCCCGGTGATCGCCAGGGGCACCAGCACGTCGGCGCGCGGCTCGAAGGGGCCGAACTCGGCGCCGAGCTTGGGCAGGATGGGCGCGACCATCACCGAGCCCATGACGGTCAGGCTGCTGCCGAGGACCAGCACCAGGCCCTCGCGACGGGTCATGGCCTGGCGTGAAACGGTAGATTCGATCGTCATGGCGGCCACCTCAGAAACTGTATGCGACGCGCAGGGCGACGTTGTAACCCTCGGTGCGGTTCTCGGCGCCGAACTCCTTGTAGGCGTGCAGCCACACCGGCGGCAGGCCCGGTTTGAAGAAGCTCAGCGCCGGGCCCACGGCCATGACCCGGACGCGATTGCCGGTCTCCAGGTTGGGTGCGTCGTCGTCGCTGATCTGCTGGTAGTAGTAGCCGCCCAGGCCCAGGGTCCAGGGCCCGACATGCTGGCCCACGGAAAACTCGTGGCGGTACTCGGTGCCGCTGCGGTAGTCGGTGGCGTGGTTGCGGGTGTTGAAGTCCAGCTGCTGGCTGGACGATACCTCGAAGCCGTCGTCGCTGAGCCAGGTGGCGTTGAGCGCAGGCGAGATGGTCCAGTGGTTGAGACCCGGGGAGATCAGCCGGCTCTTGTCGTAGTCGCCGGTCGGCGCCTGGATCTGCAGGCGCGTGTTGATGAACAGGTTGCGGGAAATGTCCCACTGCAGGATCAGCGGGGTGATCTGCGTGTCGGCCTGGCGAAACACTCTCTTTTCCAGGCGCAGCGGTCCGAATGGCGTATCCACCTTGAGGCGCGCGTCCATCTGGAAGAACGGCTGGGCGATGGCGAAGCCGTAGCGGGCGCCGAACAGCTGCTGCTCGGTCATGCGGATATAGGCCACGCCAATCGACAGCACGTCCAGCGAGAAGGCGTTGGCTACCTTGTCGCCATCACGGTCCTTCTGCACGTTGGTGGAGTAGTAAGCGGTGCGCAGGCCCAGGGTGCCGAACGGCGTGGGCGGCGGCGACATGCCGGCGCCGAAGTCGTAGACCCCGGCCGGCGTGGTGGGCGCCCCGTTTTCCGTGGCCTGGGCCTGGCCACCCAGGAGCAGGGCGACGCCGAACAGGGCTGACAGAGGAGGGAATGACGCACGGCTGACTGGCATGGATGACCCCTTTTATTATTGTGTGGGAGGTCAGCCTAGGGGCGCTTCAGGGTTTGCCGTTATCCGTTTTCGGCACAGTGTTGGCGAGCCTGACGCAAAGTGTCCGACGGCTTGCAGCCAAACAGCCGGCGGTAGTCGCTGGCGAAACGGCTCAGGTGCCAGAAACCCCAGTTGGCGGCAATGCTCTGTACCGAGTCGCCGTCTGTGGCGTGGCGCAGCTGGCGGTGTACCGCGTTCAGGCGAATGGTGCGCAGGTAGGCCAGCGGGTTGATGCCCAGCGCCTCCTGAAAGCAGTACTGCAGCTTGCGGCGGCTGGCGCCGATCTGGTTGCACAGCTCGAGAATGTTGACGGGCCGCTCCGGGTGGGCCAGGGCGTAGTCCCGCGCGCGGTCGACCATGCGTCGGCGGGCGCTGGGCGGCAGCGAGTGGTCGCCCTCGGTATCGATCAGCTCCAGCAGGTGCATGACGATGGCATCGCGGATGGCGCCCCGAACCGTACCGTGATCGAGCAGTGTGGCGCCGGGGGCCTGCCGGTCGAGCACGCTGCCGAACAGGTTGATCAACTGCTGCTGGTCGGCCTTGCCGAGCAGCCGGTAGCACTTGGACAGGCGCGTCAGGTCGAGCTCGCGCTGCTGCGCGTGAAGGGTGCGCTGCAGCGACTGTTCGTCGATGGCGATGCACACCGCGTCCAGCTCGCCGTTCACCCGCAGCTCCGGCAATTGATCGCCGCGGCCGACCAGCAGGCTCGGCGCGTGAATCGAGTGGCCGCCACAGTGCAGGTGCGGATCCAGGCAGCGCAACGGCATGGCGAAGGCGATGGCGCCAGGCCAGGTGGCCGCCTGCTTGAGCATTGCCTGGTTGGCGCGGTCACGAATCAGCTGCATGCCGTCGAGCTGCAACTCGAGTATTTCCCCGCTGAAGCGCCCGGCGCTGAGCTGGTCGTAACGCAGCTGCCAGCCGGACAGGTGGGCATGCTCCTCGACATCGTGGGAACGCCGGTAGCTGATCGCCGAGGGCAGGGCGGATGGGAGCAAATTGGGCGCGGTAACGACAGGACTGTGCATTTTCGAAACCTCTACTGCGGTTCGATGCGGTGTCCCCACGATAAGGCAATTTCCGTTCCGTAAATCCGTTTAATGATTAATAAAGTTAACTTGTGCCGAAATGGGATAGCCGCTCAGGGTGCGCCGATGGCTGAGCGAAGCGTAGCCAGGCCTCTAGCCTGCACATTGCCGCCATGCATGAGCGTTATGAACCACGACCATTTGACCCCACGGGCCTGAGTGCCTAGGGTGGCGACCCGTTTTTGCAGATTCAAGGTCGCCCATGTCCGCTCGTCCCAAACTGCCGTTCACCATCTACCTGCTGGGTGCGACGATCTTCTCGCTGGTCACTGCCGAATTCATGGTCGCCGGCATGATGCCGGCCCTGGCCGAGGCGTTCTCGGTGAGCCTGGGTGAGGTCGGCAACCTGATCGCCTTCTACGCCCTGGGCATGGCCCTGGGTGGCCCGCCCGTGACCGTGCTCCTGCTGTCGCGCGGTATCGGCAGCAAGCCGGCGCTGGTCGGCTTGCTGGCGGTGTACGTGCTGGCCGGTGCGCTGGCCGCAGCGGCCACCAGCTACCCGGTGCTGGCGCTAGCGCGGATCATCATGGGCGTTTCCAGTGCGGCCTGCATCGGCCTGTGCATGACCCTCTGCGCGGCGATGGTGCCCAGCCAGGAGCGCGGCCGTGCGGTGTCGGTGGTGCTTGCCGGGCTGATGCTCTCGCCCGTGGCCGGCGTGCCGATGACCGCCTGGATCGAACATCACCACGGCTGGCGCGCCAGTTCCTGGGCGGTGGTCTGTCTGGCCCTGGTGTGCACCCTGCTGGCCGCCATGCGCCTGCCAAAGGGCGAGGCCGGCGGCCAAACCCGGCTCGCCGAGCAGATCAGAACCCTGCGCACCCGCCGCCTGTGGGGCGCCTACCTGACCAGCGGGCTGATCATCGGCGCCACCTTTGCCGCTTTCAGCTACTGCACGCCGATCCTCATCGAGGAAGTCGGCCTGGCGCCTGGCCAGGTGGCACCGATGCTGGCCCTCTATGGCGTGGCCAACCTGATCGGCAACATGCTGGTCGGGCGTTTCGCCGACAGCCACACACTCGGCGCGGTGGGCCTCGGGCTGGCCATGATGGTGCTGGTGATGAGTGTTTTCGCCCTGGCCGGCGATCAACTGTGGCTCAACCTGAGCTGCTTCATCGCCATCGGCCTGACCGGCGTGGCGCTCAACCCGGCGATGGTCGCACGGGTGATGAAGGCCGCCGAGCCCGGCGCCCTGGTCAACACCCTGCACACCTCGGTGATCACCGCCGGCTTGGCCTTCGGCAGCTGGGCCGGCGGTGCGGCCATCGAAGCCGGTTACGGGCTGCGTGCGCCACTGTGGGTCGGCGCCGGCATCGCCCTGCTGGGCCTGCTCAGCGTGCTGCCGCCGCTGGCCACGCGCCGCGCGGCTGCCAGCCAGTGCGCCTGATCAGCACCTGCGCCTAGGCGCGCACCAGGGGCAGCTGCACCCTGAACAGGGCGCCGCCGCCTGCGGCATCCTCGACCGAGATGCGGCCGTTGTGGGCACGCACGATTTCCTGCACCAGGTGCAGGCCGAGACCATGCCCGGGTTGCTCGGTCTTGCCACGGTAGAAGGGTTGGAAGATCTGCTCGCGGTCTTCCGGTGCCACCCCGGGACCCTGGTCGGCTACCGCCACGCTGCCGTCGGCAGCCACCTGCAGGCTGATGGTGCCGGCACCCGCGCCATGCACCAGCGCATTCTGCAGCAGGTTGGTGAGCACCCGGCTCAGGGCGCTGGCCTGGCCGATGATCCACACCGGTTGCTCGGGGGCTTCGAGCACCAAGTCATCGCAGCGAGCCAGGGCCATGGGCGCGATATCGGAGACCACCTCGCGGCTCAGCGCGACCAGATCCACGGGCTGGAACTCCACCTTGGGCGCCTGCAGCCGCTGCAGGTCGAGCAACTGCTCGGCTACGGTGGCCAGGCGCGCCAGGTCGATCTGCAACATGGGTTTTAGTGGGTGCGCCGGCATGCCGTCGAGGCGCGCCATGAGTACGGCGATCGGCATGCGCAGCTCGTGGGCGGCGTCACGCAGGAAGCGGTCGCGGGCATGGTAGGCCTTGCTGGAGCGCTCCATGGCGGCGTTGAAGGCGCTGACCAGCGGGCGAATTTCCCGCGGCACCGAGTCTTCCGGCAGGTGCGCATCGGGCTGCGAGATATCCAGTGCCGCGGCGCGGCTGGCTAGCTTGCGCACCCCGCGCATGGCGCGCAGCACCACTATGGGCGTGGCCAGCAGGGTGAACAGCAGCAAGGGCGTCAGGAAGTAGGGGCTGAGCAGTCCGGTGGCCTGGACGATCAGGCTGTTGAAGCTCAGGTCCGCCACGCCGCCGACCATGATATGCACGCGTTGGCCCTGGATTTCCTTGACCTCGATGCGCATGGTCAGCTGGCGGTGTTCCGGCAGCGTGCGTATCTGCGAGATGCCGAGCGCCGGCAGGTAGTTGGCCAGCTCGCGGTATTCGCCCGGCACGCGGCCGAGTTCATTACGGCGCCCGTTGCCGTCGGCGATCACCACCCAGAGGCCGGGGTTGGCCGCCTGCAGCTGGCGCAACGGCTCGCTGGACGTGAAGGCCAGCCCCTGGGGTTGCACGGCAATGGACTCCTCCAGGGCTTCGATCACCTCGTCGTCCATGAAGGTGAACTGGTCGTCGATGATGTGATACAGGGTGCCGGCGATCGCGGTCACCAATACCACCACCTGCATGATGCACAGCGACCACAGCAGGCGGCCGATCAGCGAAGGGTTGTGGGCGCTGGTCATCGACTTTCCTTGAGCAGGTAGCCAACCCCGCGGATCACCGCGATCTCCACGCCGGCCTCGGCATCCTTGAGCGCCCGGCGCAGCCGCGACACGTGGGCGTCCAGGGCGTTGGACTGGATCTCGTCGGCCAGGCCATACACCGCCTCGTGCAGATTCTCGCGCAGCACGGTGCGCCCCTGGCGGTAGATCAGTGCCTCCAGGATCAGCAACTGGCGTCGCGGCAAATGCAGCGCCTGGCCGTCGACCACGGCCTCGCGGGCGCTGAAGTCGAACGACAGGGCGCCAAGGGTGGCGGTAGGCAGCACCAGCGTGGCCGGGCGCCGGGCAATCGCCCGCACCCGTGCCAGCAGTTCGTCGACGGCCACCGGCTTGACCAAGTAGTCGTCGGCACCGCCATCGAGGCCATCGACTCGCTCGGCGATCTCGCCACGGGCGGTAAGCAGCACGATGGGCAGCGCCGGGCACAGCCGCCGGGCGGTGGCGATGAAGCCCACGCCATCGCCATCGGGCAGGCCGCGGTCGAGGATCAACAGATCGTGCACGTTCAGGCGCAGCGTCGCCCCCGCCGCGGCCAGCGAGTGCACGCAATCGACCAGCAAGCCATGCCGGCCCAGCGCCTCTTGCAGGGCCTGGGCCATGGGCAGGTCATCTTCGACGAGGAGGATTCGCAAGGGGGCTTACCACGGGGTTTATCGGAGCCTCACATAGTAGCGGAGGCGCGAAAACCACGGCGCAATGTTCAGGCAATGTTGCCGGGTGACCATCATCTGCAACGGCCGACCGGGCCGCTGAGGCAAGGCGCCCGCCGCCCACCAGGCGATGTCGGAGCGCCGCGCCTGTGCACGCAACTTCGGGGCGGGTTGAGGCATGAATCGAACTTTCTTGGTCTTTGGCGCGCAGAACAGCGCGGGTGCGTTGGCCGCACGGCATTACGGCAACCAGGGCTATGACGTGGTGCTGGTGGCCGACCACGCGCAGGCTGTGCAGGCACTGACCAGCGTGCTGGAGAGCGAAGGCATCGCCACCCGCACCTTCACCGGCGACCTGTCCCGGCCCGAGCAGGCCAGGGCGATGATCCGCTCGATCCGCAGCAGCGTCGGGCCGATCGATGCCATGTACTACGGCCTGGACTCCAGCAACATGCCCGAGGCCGCTGCACTCGCGGCCCAGGCCGCCGACCTGGGCTGCCTGAGCCTGGCCGCGGTGGTCAGCGAAGTGCTGCCCGAGATGCGTTCGCGCAAGACGGGCGCCATCTTTCTTGACCAGGGCGCCGCAGACCTGTCGTGCTCGCACAGCGCCAATGCCCAGCTGTGCCTGCAATGCCTGCAGGAAGCGCGGGCCTGCGAGGGCGTGCAGGTGGACACCCTCAGTGTGAGCGCGCTGATCGGCGGCCGGCGCGCCAGCTGAGCCGCGCCTCGCTGCAGGGCAGCCTCTGCGGTTGCTTCGCCAGCCATTGCCCGACAGAATCGCTCGCCGCGCTGCCAAGCCCTGGCGCGCGAGCTATCACGAGGCCGCCGTTGAACCCACGAAAATTGTCCGCACGCCTGGAGCGCGTCGCCGCCCAGGTGCCGGCAGGCGCGCGGCTTGCCGATATCGGTACCGACCATGGCTACCTGCTCGTCGCCCTGATGAATCGCGGCCTGATCAGCGCCGCGGTGGCCGGCGAAGTAGCGCTCACACCGTTGCGCGCGGTCGAGCGCAGCGTACGCGAGAATGACCTGGGCGAGCTTATCGCCGTGCGCCTGGCCGATGGCTTGGCGGCCATCGAACCCGCCGACTGCATCTCCGCCATCAGCTTTTGCGGCATGGGCGGCGAGACCATTCGCTACATCCTTGCGCGGGACAGGGCGCGGCTCGGCGGCAACGAGCTATTGATCCTGCAACCCAACGGCGGCGAGCAGCCGCTGCGCAGGTGGCTGATGGACCACGGCTACCGCATCCGTCACGAGGAGCTGCTGCAGGAAAACCGCTTCTTCTACGAGATCATCGTCGCCGAGCCCGGCGAGCCGACAAGCTACACGGATCAAGAGCTGTATTTCGGCCCTTTGCTGCTGCAGGCGCGCGGCCCGGTATTTGTCGCCAAGTGGCAGCGCCTGCTGCGCCTCAAGCAACAGACCCTGGCGGGCCTGGCCCGCGCTCATCGGACCGTGGCGGATGGGCAACTGGAGCAGCAGGTGCGCTGGATCAGCGAGATGCTCGCCTCGGAGCAGAGTTGTGCACGCCGCTGAAGCATCCGTGCACAACCGCCCCGCTCAGTGGCCCAGGCGAATGCGCTGATCGGCTACCGCTTCGATCAGCGCTTCGTCGTGGCTGACCAGCAGCACCGCGGTGCGCCGTTCCCGGGCGGTTTCCACCAGCAGTTCGATCATCTCCTGCTGGGTGATCAGATCCAGGCGCGAGCTGGGTTCGTCGGCGAAGATGAACACCGGGTCGAGCAGCAGCACGCGCAGCAGCGAAAAGCGTTGCAGCTCGCCACCGGAGACGTTGCCAGGCAGGCGCTCGAGCAGGCTCGGTTGCAGGCGCAGGCGCTCGAGCAGCCCGTCGATACGGCTGGCATCGAGGCGATGCAGGCGCACCAAGTCAGCCAGGCAGCGGCCCAGGGTGATGGTCGGTGGAAAGGCCGCCACCGGGTCCTGGTAGAGCTTCTGGAAAGCCACCCGTGGCGCCTCGCGGCGCTTGCTCACCGTGCCGCTGCGCGCCTGCATCAAACCAAGGATGACGTCGCCCAGGGTCGACTTGCCGCAGCCCGAGGGGCCGGTCACGCCGACCACCTCGCCAGGGCGCGCGTCGAACGACAACCCCTCGAACAGCAGCCGTTCGCCACGCTCCACGGCCAGGTCACGCACCTGCACCACCGGCTCGCCGCTCAGTACCGAGGGTGCCTGGCGCGGCCAGCGTGCTGGGTCGGCATCGAGCAAACGGCGGGTGTAGTCGTGGCTCGGGGCATCGAGCACCTGCTCGGCGCTGCCGCTCTCGATGATCCTGCCCTTGAGCATGATCATCACCTGGCCGCCGAGCCGGCGCGCCACCTCGATGTCGTGAGTGATGATCAGCAGCGCGCCGCCATCGGCGATGCCGGCCTGCAAGAGGCTGATCACTTCGCCGATACGCGCGCTGTCGAGGCCCTTGGTGGGTTCGTCGGCAATCATCACCTTGGCGCCGCCGGCATGGGTGGCGGCGAAGGCCAGGCGCTGGGCCATGCCGCCGGAGAGCTGGAAGGGAAACTTCGCCTCGGCCTGCTCGATGCCCAGCTGTGTCAGATCCTGGCGGCTTTGCTGGCGAGATTCTTGAGCGCTTTTGCCAACCACGTACTGGTAGGTTTCGCTGACCTGGTCGAGGGCGCGCATGGTCGGGTCCAGGCTCAGCCAGGGTTCCTGGGGCAGCACGGCGAGTTCGCGGCCCCAGGCGGCATGCCGACCGCTGGCCTGGCCTTGTTCGCGCAGGCCGCCAGCCAGTTCTATTTCGCCATGGGCCGAGAGCCCCGGGGGCAGGTTGCCGACGATGCCCTGGGCGAACAGGCTCTTGCCCGAGCCGGTTTCGCCGATGATGGTCAGTACCTGGCCTGGCCACAGGTCGATGGACAGCGGTTCGACCAGTTGCGCCGTGGCGGTGCGGATCTCCAGGGCGCGGGTGCTCAGCAGTGGTTTCATGGCTTGCGCCCCCCGGCAATCAGCAGCAGTGACAGAACGATCAGGAAGATCACGGTGATCGGCAGGGCGATCACCGAGGGCGCTTCGGCGAAGTACGGCAGCAGCTCGGTGATCATCAGTCCCAGCTCGGCGGTGGGTGGCTTGACCCCCACGCTGACGAAGCCCAGGGCTGCGATGGCCATGATCGCCGCGGCCGCGCCAAAGGCGGCGATGGTCATCAGCGTGGGTGCCAGCTCCGGCCACAGGTGGCGGCGGATGATGTACGTCGGGCCGAAGCCGAGCAGCTGCGAGGCCGCTACCGCTGGCGAGGCCAGCACGGTGCGCGCCAGGGCGCGGGTCATGCGGAAGTACTCGATCCACAGTACCAGCGCCACCGCGCCGTACAGGGCGAGAAAGGAGCCAGGGTAGATGGCCACGATCAGCAGCACCAGCAGCAGGCCGGGCAGGGCCAGGAACATCTCGGCCAGCAGCCCGAGCCCCTTGTCGACCCAGCCGCCTTTCCAGGCCGCCAGGATGCCCAGCAGCACGCCGGGAATGGCGGCAGTGGCCACGCTGACCAGGGCCAGGCCCAGGGACAGGCGCACCGCAGCGGCCAGGCGGGCGAGCATGTCGCGCCCCAGATGATCGGTGCCCAGCGGGTGGGCGCTGCTCACGCCGGCGAGAATCGCGCTGTAGTCCTGCTTGGCGATATCCACGCCCCAGAACAGCGGTACGCCGATGGCAAAGGCGACCAGCGCCGCGAGCAGGACGAGGCCGATGATACGAACGGGCGCGCGCGGTGCGGGCGCCGCCTCGGCGATGGCAATTTCCAGACTCATGCGCTTCTCCGGCGTGGGTCGATCAGGTGGTTGAGCAGGTCCACCACGGTGTTCAGCAGCACGAACATCAGTCCCATGGCCAATGCGGTGCCCTGCACCATGGGCACGTCGCGCTGGACGATGGCGTGCACCAGGCCGTGGCCGATGCCCGGCCAGGCGAACAGGGTCTCGACTACCACCACGCCTTCGATCAGGTACACCAGCTGCACGCCGAGATAGGTCACTACCGGTACGCCGATATTGCGCAGGCCGTGGCGCATGAACACCTGGGTGCCACTCAGCCCCTTGAGGCGGCCAAAGGCGAAGTAGGGGGATGACGCCACCGCCACGGTGGCATCCCGCGCGACCCGCGAGGACACCGCCGCCAGACCCAGCGCCAGGGTCAGGGTCGGCAGGATGGTATGGGTGAAGCTGCCATGGCCGGCCGATGGCAGCACCATCAACCAGACCGAGAAGATCAGCACCAGAATCACCCCGAGCACGAAATGCGGAATGGCGCGGGTCGCGGTGCTGAGCAGCAGCAGGCCGCGATCCAGCCAGCCGCCCGGGCGCAGGCCGGCGATCACCCCAACCGGCGGGCCGATCAGAAAGGACAACAGCACCGCACCGACGGCCAGACGTACGGAGCTGCCCAGCTCGTGGGCGACCATGTCCATCACCGGCCGGCCGGTAACCAGCGAGTTGCCTAGGTCGAGGCTCAGCAGATCGCCAATCCAGGCCGTGAAGCGCCACAGCACCGGCTGATCCAAACCCAGCTCGGCACGCACCGCTTCGGCGGCGGCGCTGTTGACCATGTCGTAGCCGTAGCGCCCGGCGGCAATGCGATAGGCCGCATCGCCGGGCAGCAGGCTCATCAGCAGAAAGGTCAGCGCGCCGATCAGCACGGCGACCATCACCGCCTGCAGCAGGCGAAAGCCCAGCAGCCGGATCATGGGCGCCACCGCATGTTGCTCAGGCCGAAGGTGCGCTCGAATGGGTCGATGGCCGCGCCTTCGATCTGTTTGGACACGGCGATGGACTGGCGGTACCAGGCGATCGGGATCAGCGGCAGGTCTTGCTGCACCAACCCCATCAGCTTGTTGCGCAGTTGCTGTTGCGCGGCCGGGTCATCGCTGGCCAGCAGTGTGCTCAGGGTCTGCTCGAACTGCGGGTTGTTCCAGCCCAGCGGGCCCCACTCGGCGCCGCCGTTGCCGAAGTCGGCCATCAGGGTCAGCAGCGGGTCGGGCACCAGGGCGTAGTTGCGCCCGTACAGGGCCAGTTGCAGGGTGCCGTCGTTGTGGGCCGCAGGGATTGCGCTGGCGTTGGTCACCGCGACCTCCACGTCCACGCCGACTTCGCGCAGTTGCGCCTGCAGAGCGGTGGCGATCAGCGGCAGTTCCGGGCGGTCGGAGTAGGTGAGCAGTTTGAGCTGCAGGCGCTGGCCGTCCTTTTCCAGAATGCCGTCGGCGCCCGGCGTCCAGCCCTGGGCCTTGAGCAGCTCGCGGGCCGCCTGCGGGTCGTACTTCAGCGGCGGCAGGCTGGCGTCGTGCCAGGCCGGCACGCTGTCGGCGAACATCTGCGTCGCGCCGGTGCCCGGGGCGCGCAGCACGGCCGCAGTGATGCCCTCACGGTTGATCGCCAGGCTCAGCGCCTGGCGCACCTCTACCGGCGCGGTGGCACCGCTGCCGGCATTCGCCGCCAGCACCAGCACGCGCGGCACAGGGCCCATCAGCACCTGCACATTGGGGCTGCGCTGCAAACGGGCGATGCTCGGCGGGTCGAGCTGGAACACCAGTTCGGCACCGCCGCTCTCGGCCATCAGCGAGCGGGTTTCGCCGCGCCCGGCGCCCAGGTAGGTGGCCTTCTCGATACTCGGTTTTGTTCCCCAGTAGCCCTCGAAGCGCTCGGCGGCGAGGCGCTGCGGCGGCTCCAGCAGGGTCAGCCGGTAGGGGCCGGTGGCGATGATCTGCTTGACGTTGCCCTCGGCATCATAGGCCGCGCTGGCCAGGATGTTGGCCGAGGAGTGGGCCAGCAACGCCGCCAGCGGCTTGAAAGGCTTGCTCAGGGCGATCACTACGTCGTTGCCGTTGGCGCTGATCGCGGTGATCGGCGCGTCGCGCAGCATGCCAGGCTTCTTGCGCGCCGCCTCCAGGGCATGGGCGGCGACGGCGGCGGTGAGGTCGCTGCCATCGTGGAACTTCACGCCCTGGCGGATCGCCAGCGTCCACTGCTTGCCGTCATCCGCCACGCTCCAGCGCTCGGCCAGCGCTGGCAGCGGCTGGCCCTTGGCGTCGGCCTCGAGCAGGGTTTCGGTGATCTGCATGCGCTGAAAGATAAACCCGGAAATCGTCGGATCCAGCCCACCGATCTCGAATGGCGCGACCACATCGAACACACGGTCTTCGGCGGCGACGTGTCCCGCGGTCAGGGTCAGCCAGGTGGCGAAGGCGCCGGCGAGCAGTGAGAGGCGAGGGCGGTTCCTGAAAGGCATGGGCAGGTCCTTGGCGAGTCTGATCGGCAGGCAGGCGCTGGCGCGCTGCCCGTGGCAAAAAAGGCCGGACAATATAGTAATGTTATGTTGTATCGTCTAGTGGTGATTAGTTTCAACGCGGCGTGTTGAACGTGTCTAGGCCGGGAGGTGAGAGCTGCTGCGGCTAGCAGCACGGTAATGGATATGTCCATGGATGCGCTGCGTGCACTGCCCTGGCGGGTGGTGCAGTGGCAGGTCGCCTGGTAGGTGAAACGTGCCGGGCGGATCGGCCGCAATACCCTGCGAGCCATCAGCATGTCGGAGGATGGTGATGGCACTAGGGTATTTGCCATCACTTTGCCTCATCGCCACGTGGGTCAGAAGCTCTCGCTTGGATTATTGAAAAATCAGTCCTCTCTAGCGGCGCGACCGCAAGGCGGCTGATGAACTGTCGAAGCTCACCGGGCTCAGATGGTCTGATCCGCCAGCATCCGTTCCCATCTCTGTGGAAACGCTGTCTCGCTTAGCTAGTACAGAGGACTCAGCATGACCAAGATCACGCCTGAAAAGGATCTGCGAATAGAGACCATGCGCGGACTGGCGCTGTTTCTGATGGTCGCGGGCCATGTCATCGGCAGTTCGTCCGACCTGGGCATGAAGGTGCCCGACGACTCCGTGCTGCGCTACCTCTACGATTCCCTCGTCTACATCCGCATGCCACTGTTCACCGCCATCTCCGGCTACGTCTATGCAATGCGCCCGGTGAATTCCGGCAGCGACCTGCCGCGCTTCTACCTAGGCAAATTCAAACGCATCGGCATACCGTTGCTGGTGGTCTCGACGCTGTTCTTCGTCTTGCAGATGGTGGTACCCAACACCAACGACAAGCCGCAGCTGACCGACATCTTCAGCATCTACTTCTTCAGCTACGCGCACTTCTGGTTCCTGCAGTCGATCTTCTGCATCTTCGTGGTGATCGCCCTGCTGGAGAAGGCGGGGCTGCTGCTGACCCTGCGCAGTTACGGCCTGATATTCACTATGGCCCTGGCGGCACCCTTCGCCTGGGAAAGCTTCCCGGACCTGTTCAGCCTCGACAGGGCGATGCAGCTGTTCCCCTTCTTCCTGCTGGGCCTGGGGCTCCACCGCTTCGGCGAGCAACTCATCACCCGCCGCAATGTCATGACCATGGCCGTGGTTCTGGCGATCCTGGTAGGCATCGACCAAGCCTATCTGTTCGCGCTGATCGATCTCGACGAGCCTGATGTGGCGCTGGTCGGCACCGCCCTGGGCCTGGCCGCCATCAGCTTATTGATCGCTCGCCGCTTCTATTTCAAACCGCTGGCCTGGCTGGGGTACTTCTCCTTCGAGATCTACCTGTTCCATGTCTTCGGCACCGCGGGTGCGCGCATCGGGCTGAACAAGCTGCAGGTGCATGACGCCTGGGTGGTCTTCACCGTAAGCATGATGCTGGGGCTGCTCCTGCCGGTGGCGTTCAAGGTGGTGTTGGAACGGATCGGCCCGCTGCGCTTTCTCAGCGTGGCTTTCTTCGGCGCCAAGACGCGAGTCAATCGCGTGCCGCCGCGACAGAAGAAAGCCACCGCCTGATGCAACCGGCTACAAGGGTTAACGGCCATCGGTAAGGATGCTCGCTACGGGGTTACTTGCCTGTCCGAGTACCGGATTGGCAGATCTGACCGTCGACTCGCCCAGTTGATAAAACCGCCAAGGGGGCAAGACCATCGGCAGCCTTGCGGGCGGTTTGCAAGCTACCAGATGGGCAGCTGATGTTCAGTCTGGCGTCTTTGCGATACCCAAAGAAAAACCCCTGACTTTCGCTAGGAAAATCAGGGGTTTATTTGGTGGAGCCGGGGGGATTTGAACCCCCGTCCGCCAGTTCTCCACTGTCGGTACTACATGCTTAGCCGTGTCTATTGAGTTAACCCTCAGCCGCCCGACGGGCAGGGTGCTTTGGGCGAGTTGTGTAAGTTTTAGCCACTTCGTCCACAACGTACTACGCGGCGATCCTGTTCTGCATGACAATCACTTCGAGTTTACAGGCATCCTCTAGTGATCGCTGGAGCCGAAGCTACCAGAAGGACTAGTCGCGCCGCTTACGCAGCGAGAGCGTAGCCCTCGTAGTTTTCGTCATTGGCAACTATAGAAAGTTGCAACAGTGGATTTACGACTTCTGTTACCAAGTCGGCATGCACCTCGAGCTTCGCTACCGGCGTCGAATCCTAATCGGCCCCGAAACTGCAAGACGTGCAGTGTACGTCAAAAGGGTTCGTGGCGTCGACCCGAACGTACGCTGCACGCTGCAATCAGGCCGGCATCAAGGCCGGCCCGACAGGGTATCAGCGGGTAGCGCCGCTGCCGTCATCACCCGGGGCGTCCAGCAACTGCAGGGCTTCTTGGGCGTAGGTGCCGCAGGCTTCCAGGTCGCCGGCCGCCTTGGCGTCGGTGGCTTTCTTCTTGGCTTCGGTGACCTGCTGCTTGAGCGGCTCCGGCAGGGTGGCCTTGGTGGCCACGGCGTTGTCGAGTTTCTGCAGGTTGACGGTGCACAGGTCATCGGCTGCGAAGGCTGGAGCAGCCAGAACGGCGGCAATGACGAACATGGATACGCGCTTCATGTGGTAATCCTCTCATCACGAATAGGGTCCCGGTGCCGCCCTGGTCGAGGGTGAGGGAGCCGGGAGTGACCCACCCAAATCATTTGGGCTTAGTGAAGCTGACTGGCCTTTCGCAATGACGGTTCAGTGTTTTTCTGGTGGCGTATCGCCTGCCTCAAAACGGTGCGGCGTCGACCGGGTCGGCATGCACCAGCACTTCGGCCTGGGCGAATTCGCTGCGGATGGCGTCTTCCACCTGCTCGCACAGGGCGTGGGCCTCGTTGAGGCTGAGGCTGCCCGGCAGGTCGACGTGCAATTGCACGAACCAGCGGGTGCCCGACAGGCGCGTGCGCAGGTCATGGATACCGATCGCCCCGGGCACCGCACGGGCCAGCTCGCTCATGCGGGTGCTGACATCGGGCGCCAGTTCCTGATCCATCAGCACACTGGTCGACTGGCGGGCGATGCTCAGGGCGCTCCACAGGATGTAGGCGGCGATGCCGATGGCGAATAGCGCATCGCCCTGTTGCCAGCCCAGGTAGGCGAGCAGCAGGGCGAGAAGGATGCCGCCGTTGAGCAGCAGGTCGGAGCGGTAGTGCAGGGAGTCGGCATGGATCGCCGTGGAGCCGGTCTTGCGCACCACGTGGTGCTGGAACAGCAGCAGGGCGACGGTCAGCGCCATGGACAGCAGCATCACCGCGATACCCAGGGCCTGGGCGGTCAGCGGTTCCGGCTGGCGCAGGCGCTCGAAACCCTGCACGGCGACCAGGATGGCGCTGGCAGCGATGAACAGCGCCTGGCCCAGGCCTGCGAGTGCCTCGGCCTTGCCATGGCCGTAACGGTGATCGTCATCGGCGGGGCGCAGGGCGATGTTCACGGCGATCAGGTTGAGCAGCGAGGCGGCGCTGTCGAGAAGTGAATCGGTCAGGCCGGCCAGCAGGCTGACCGAGCCGCTGGCCCACCAGGCAACGGCCTTGCACAGCACCAGGGTCAGCGCCACGCAGAGTGCGGCGGCGGTGGCCTGGCGCATCAGGCGGGCGTGCTGGCGGTCGAGGGTCATGGGCGATCCATGGCGTGCGGCAGGGGTGAGCCCATCATCGCTGACGGGCTGCGCGGGTCAATCAGGCCGCAGGACGCAGGCCATAGGCTGCCAGTTGCTCGGTGCTGCCGCTGTGCTGGATCAGGCGCGGGTCGTCGAGCGGCAGGTTATGGCCAGTCTGGGTTTCGATCAGTGCCTTGAGCTTGGCGGTGTCGACCTTGCCGTCCGCGTCCACCACGTTCTTCAGCGACTGCGGGTCGACCTGGGCGTTGAGGCCGCCGGGCAGGTAGATGGCGCCGGTAGCGAAGTCGACACCAAAGGCGATCAGACCGGGGATCACGTAGAACAGGATGCCGATGGCGTTGAGGCCGACGATGACGGGGTCGACGCGGCCTTCGATCTGACCGCGGCGATCAGGGTAGAAAATGGTGCCGCAGGCAGTGAGTTGAGTGACCAATGTAACGGCGAGAACGCCGCCGATAACGCGGGATTTCGTGCGCATCGAGCACCTCCAGAAAAAGTGGACGCCACTATAGCAAGGCGTTGATTGCAAAGCTGCTGTGGCGCTGCGAATACGCAGCGTTCGATGCCATCTGACCGGCGAAGCGCAGAGGCGGTTCGCCGTATAATCGCCGGCCGATGATGGAGCTTCGATGAATACCCTGCCGATCGATTCCCTGCTGCCCGACCTCTGCCGCGCCCTCGCTGCCCGCGATGAAGTGGTGCTCGAAGCGCCACCCGGGGCCGGCAAGACCACCCGCGTACCGTTGGCCGTGCTCGACCAGCCGTGGCTGGCCGGGCAGCGCATCATCATGCTCGAGCCGCGGCGCCTGGCCGCCCGCGCCGCCGCCGAGTGGCTGGCCAGCGAGCTGGGTGAAAAGGTCGGCGAGACGGTGGGCTATCGCATTCGCCTGGACAGCAAGGTGGGGCCGAACACACGCATAGAGGTGGTCACCGAGGGCATCCTCGCCCGGCGCCTGCAGGACGACCCGGCGCTGGACGGTGTGGGGTTGGTGATCTTCGACGAATTCCACGAACGCAGCCTGGATGCCGACCTGGCCCTGGCGCTGACCCTCAACGGTCGGGCGATGTTTCGCGGCGCCGACAGTGGCGAGGCGCCGCTCAAGGTGCTGTTGATGTCCGCCACGCTGGAAGGCGAGCGCCTGGCCGGGCTGCTCGATGACGCGCCGGTGCTGCGCAGCGAAGGACGCATGTTCCCGGTGGATATTCGCTGGGGCGCGCCGTGGCAGGCCGGCGAGTGGTTGGAGCCGCGGGTGCTGCAGACGGTACTGCAGGCACTGGACGACGAGCCGGGCAGCCTGCTGGTGTTTTTGCCCGGCCAGGCGGAGATTCGCCGGGTGGCCGAGCAACTGGACGAAGCGCTGGCCGGGCGCGACGACGTGCGCGTCTGCCCGCTGCATGGCGAGCTGGAACTGTCGGCCCAGCGCGCGGCCATCGAGCCGGCGCCGGCCGGGCTGCGCAAGGTGGTGCTGGCCACCAACATCGCCGAGACCAGCCTGACCATCGATGGCGTGCGCGTAGTGGTCGACGCCGGCCTGGCGCGCGTGCCGCGTTTCGACCCGGGCAGCGGCATGACGCGCCTGGATACCGCGCGTGTTTCCCGCGCCTCAGCCATCCAGCGCGCCGGCCGGGCCGGACGCCTGCAGCCGGGTGCGTGCTACCGGCTATGGTCCCAGGCGCAGCACGAACAGTTGCCTGCCTATTCCGCGGCGGAGATTCTCCAGGTCGACCTGGCGGGCCTGGCACTGCAATTGGCGCGCTGGGGCGTCGAGGTGGACGAGCTGGTCTGGCTCGACCCGCCGCCTGCCGCGGCCTATGCCCAGGCACGCGACCTGCTGCAACGCCTTGGCGCGCTCGACGAGCGCGGCGTGCTGACCTCCCACGGCCAGGCCATGGCCGAGCTGCCGGCCCATCCGCGTATCGCCCACCTGCTGTTGCGCGGGCAGGCCCTGGGCCTCGGTGAGCTGGCCTGTGACCTGGCGGCCCTGCTGGGCGAGCGCGACATCCAGCGTGGCGGCGGCGCCGATCTGCACAGCCGCCTGGCGCTGCTGTCGGGTCAGAGTCGGGCGGCGCGCGGCGCCAATGGCGGCGTACAGCGCGCCCGGCAGCTGGCCAGGCAGTTCCAGGGGTACTTGCGCCGGGTGCCGGTCAGCGAGCCGGTGAATGATCCCGAGCACAGCCGCTGGCTGGGCGCACTGCTGGCCTTCGCCTACCCGGATCGCATCGCCCGTCAGCGCCGCGAAGGTGGCGCCGAATACCGCCTGGCCAATGGCCGCGCCGCGCAGTTCGCCGAGGCTGATGCGCTGATGAAGCACAGCTGGCTGGTGGTCGCCGACCTGGGCAGCCGTCAGGGCCAGCGTGAGGAGCGCATCTACCTCGCCGCCGAACTGGAGCCGGCGTTGTTCGACTCGGTGCTGACCGAGCAGGTCAGCAGCCAGGATCTGCTCGAGTGGGACGAACGCGAAGGCGTGCTGCGTGCCGAGCGGCAACGCAAGGTCGGTGATCTGGTACTGAGCAGCGAGGCACTGCCGGGGCTGGATGCCGAGGCGCGCACCACCGCGCTGCTCGGCCTGGTGCGGCGCAAAGGGCTGGCGCTGCTGCCATGGACGCCGGAGCTGCGCCAGTGGCAGGCGCGAGTAATGTTGCTGCGTGGGCTCGATCTGCAAAGCGGGGCAGCCAGCGATTGGCCCGATGTATCCGATGCCGCGTTGCTGGCCAGCCTGGAAACCTGGCTGGCGCCTTACCTGAGCAAGGTCACCCGGCTGAGCCACTTCGCCAACCTCGACCTGCACGCCATGCTGCAAACCCTGTTGCCCTGGCCGCTGCCCCAGCGCCTGGACGAATGGGCGCCGCGCAGCATCGCGGTGCCATCCGGCTCGCGCATCGGCCTGGATTACAGCGAGCATCCGCCGGTATTGGCGGTGCGCCTGCAGGAGCTGTTCGGCCTGGCCGAAACACCGCGCATCGCCAATGGCCGGCAACAGGTGCTGCTGCATTTGCTGTCCCCGGCGCGGCGGCCGGTGCAGGTGACCCAGGATCTGGCCAACTTCTGGCGCACCACCTACGCCGAGGTGAAGAAGGATCTTAAGGGCCGTTACCCGAAACACTACTGGCCCGACGACCCGCTGATCGCCGAGCCCACGGCGCGGGCGAAACCGCGCAAGTAGTGGCCCGCGCCGGGGCGCTGCCGCGCTATCAGGGGGCGAAAGGTGGTGCTTCGGCCAACTCGATCAGCAGCGGTCGGTCGCTCGGCGCCTCGCGCAGCAGGCTTTGCAGGTGCCCGTGGTCGCGGGCGCGTTCGGCCAGGCAGCCGAAGCCGCGGGCGATGGTCAGGAAATCCGGCGTGTAGATGTCCACGCCCAGCGGGGTGATGTCGCGGCGCTGCATGTAGCGCTTGATCTCGCCGTAGCCCTGGTTGTTCCACAGCAGCACGATGATGCCGACCCGTGCTTCCACGGCGCTGGCCAGTTCCGGCAGGGTGAACTGGATGCCGCCGTCGCCCATCAGGCTGATCACCGGTCGCGTCGGTTCGGCCAGCCGGGCGCCAATCGCCGCCGGCAGGCCATAGCCCAAAGTGCCGTAGCCGGTGGAGGCATTGAACCAACGCCGCGGGCCGTCCAGCTCGACCAGGTGGTTGCCGCTGTATACGGTCTGCGTCGAGTCGCCGACGAAGCGCGCCTCGGGCAGCGCCTCGAGGATGCAGTCGAACAGCCGGCGATAGTGGGCCCAGCCACTGAACTCTTCGACCAGTTGCCTGCGAACCCCGCTGACCCGCTCGGCGCCACGGCTCCGCCCCGCGCAGATGCGTTGCGGCAGTTGCTCCAGCAGCGCCTCGATGGCCAGGCCGGCGTCGCCTTGAATGGCCAATACCGGCTGGTGATTGCGCTGCAGCTGCGCGGCGTCGATATCGATGCGGATCAACTCGCCGCCGAGGCGGAAGTTGCCGTCGAATACCACGTCGTAATCGGTCTCGCCCAGCTCGGTGCCGATGGCCAGTACCAGGTCGGCGTCCAGCGCCAATCTGCGTACCGGCGGCAGCGACTGGTTACTGCCAATCAGCAGCGGATGCGCTGCCGGCAACAGACCCTTGGCGTTGATGGTCAGCGCGGTCGGCGCATCCAGCGTCTCGGCCAGGCGGCGCACTGCCTCGGGCTGGGCGACGCAGCCGCCACCGATCAGCAACAGTGGGCGCTGGGCCTTGCGCAGGCGCTGCACCGCCTGCTGGATCAAGGCGGCCTGTGGGGCAGGGCGCGGGGCGACCAGCCGGGGTTGCACGCTCAGGTGGTCGGCTGCCGCGGTGATCACGTCCAGCGGCAGCTCGATGTGCACCGGTCGTGGCCGCTGCCCATCGAATACCGCGAAGGCGCGGGCCAGCACCTCGGGCAATTCGTCGACGCTCATCAGCGTATGGCTGAAGGCAGCGACTCCGGCCACCAGGGCGCGCTGGTCCGGCAACTCGTGCAGGTAACCGTTACCGCGGCCCAGGCGCGCGCGCTCGTTGACGCTGGAGATCACCAGCATCGGGATCGAGTCGGCATAGGCCTGGCCCATGGCGGTGGCGATGTTGGTCATCCCCGGCCCGGTGATGATGAAGCACACGCCGGGCTTGCCGCTCACCCGTGCATAGCCGTCGGCCATGAAGCCGGCGCCCTGCTCGTGGCGCGGGGTGACATGGCAGATGCCGCTACCCGGCAGGCCGCGGTACAGCTCGATGGTGTGCACGCCGGGAATGCCGAACACGGTGTCGACGCCCCAGGCGTGCAGTTGCTTGACGAGAAATTCACCGCAGGTGGTCATGCTGGCTCCCAGGTGATGGGTCTGAAGGTGCCGGCCGCAGCGCCGGCACCGGTGAGGGCTCAGGCGAGGCTGGCGGCACGCGCCTGGGGGCGGGTCAGCAGGCTGCCGATAACGAAGGCCAGCAGGCCGACCGCCAGGCTGTAATAGATTGGCGTATTGGCTTCCAGGCCATCCTTGAGCATGAACGCCAGGGCTGTGGCGCAGCCCAGGGCCATGCTGGCGATGGCGCCGCTGGTGGTGGCGCGTTTCCAGTAGATGGCGCCCAGGATGGGGATCAGGATGCCGCCCACCAGCAGGTTGTAGGCCAGGGTCAGGGCGCCGATCACGTCACTGACCACCAGGGAGATGGCCAGCACCAGCAGGCCGGTGAGCAGGGTGAACAGCCGCGCCGTGCCCAGGCTGGATGGGCGACCGCCGCGCAGCTTGGGCAGCAGGTCTTCGGTTACCGTGGTGGAGGCGGCAAGCAAGCCGGCGCTGGCGGTGGACATCATCGCGGCCAGGGCGGCGGCGATCACCAGGCCGCGAATGCCATCGGGCAGGGCGCTCTGCACGATCGAGGCGAAGGCGTTGTTGGCATTGGCCAGGTCAGGCAGCAGCACCTTGGCGCACATGCCGATCAGTGCGCCGACCAACCCGTAGATTACGCAATACACCCCGGCCAGGCTGCCGGCCACCCGGGCCACGCGCTCGCTGCGGGCGGTGAACACGCGCTGCCAGATGTCCTGGCCGATGAGGATGCCGAAGAAGTAGATCAGGAAGTAGGTGATGATGGTGTCGTAGCCGATGGTGGTCAGGCTGAAGGCGGTGTCCGGCAACTTGGCCACCAGGGCGTCCCAGCCGCCGACGCGGTACAGGCAGATGGGCAGCAGCACGAACATCAGGCCGACCGTCTTGATGGCGAACTGCACGATGTCCGTCAGGGTCAGCGACCACATGCCGCCGATGCTCGAATACACCACCACTACGCCGCCGGCCAGCAGGATGGCGGCCCAGAAGGGCAGGTCGAAGAGCACCTGCAGCACGGTGCCGCTGGCTAGCACGGACACTACGGCGATCATCAGCGCATAGGCGAACATCACCACCGCGCTGGCCTGGCGCGCCGCCGGGGTGTAGCGCCGCTCGAGGATCTGGGTGACGGTGAAGATGCGCAGCTTGAGCAGCGGCTTGGCCAGGAACAGGTTGAGCACGATGATGCCGGCACCCAGGGCGGCGCACAGCCACAACCCGGAAATGCCGTGCACGTAGCCCAGGCGCACTGTGCCGACGGTGGCGGCGCCGCCAAGCACGGTAGCGGCCATGGTGCCCATGTAGAAGGCCGGGCCGAGGTTGCGGCCGGCCACCAGGTAATCTTCCTGGCTGCGCGCGCGGCGCATGCCGTACCAGCCGAGCAGCAGCATGCCGGCGGCGTAAATCAGCACTACGGATATATCCAGGATCATGTCTTTCTCCAGCGCCTGTCACGATTCTTGTCAGGGTGGCGCCATGGCGCCGACCTTGTTATTCACCCCCGACAGCCGTCGGGTAGTGGTGCTTGGGCAGTGCGGCAAAGCCGCGCGGAGCGAAGTGCGCTCCATGTCCCGCGAACGGGTAATGCGCCACGGCGGGCTTCTGTGACCCGCTCGGGTGTTCGGTGAGGTAACGCCTCTGGGGTTACGAGGTGGACAGCTGGTCTACCTGCGCACCACGCCCGGCAGCACGCAGAGCATTTCGTAGAGCAGGTTGGCACCCAGCAGCGAGGTGTTGCCGGTGGTGTCGTAGGGCGGCGACACCTCGACCAGGTCGCAGCCGATCAGATTCAGGCCCTGGCAGCCGCGGATGATCTCCAGCGCCTGGATGGTGGTCAGGCCGCCGACTTCCGGGGTGCCGGTGCCGGGCGCCCAGGCCGGGTCGATGCCGTCGATGTCGAAGGACAGGTACACCGGGCCGCCGTCGACCTTGGCGCGTACCTCTTCCATCAGCGGGGCGAGGGATTTGTGCCAGCACTCCTCGGCCTGCACCACGCGAAAGCCCTGGCGGCGGCTCCAGTTGAAATCGTCGGCGGTGTAACCCTGGGCGCGCAGGCCGATCTGCACCACGCGCTGGCTGTCGAGCAAACCTTCCTCCTGGGCGCGGCGGAAGGTGGTGCCGTGGGCGATCTTCTCGCCGAACATGTGGTCGTTGACGTCGGCGTGGGCATCGACGTGCACCAGGCCGACCTTGCCGTACTTCTTGTGCATGGCACGCAGGATCGGCAGGGTCAGGGTGTGATCGCCGCCGAGGGTCAGCGGGATGATGCCGTGTTCGAGCACGCTGTCGTAATGCGCTTCGATGATGCGCACGGCGTCGAGCAGGTTGAAGGTGTTGATTGCCACGTCGCCGATGTCGGCCACGTTCAGGGAATCGAAGGGCGCAGCACCGGTGGCCATGTTGTAGGGGCGGATCATCACCGATTCGGCGCGGATCTGCCGTGGCCCGAAGCGGGTACCGGAGCGCAGTGAAGTGCCGATATCGAGGGGGATGCCGATAAACGCCGCGTCGAGTTTGCCCAGCGCTTCGGGCATCTGCACGTGGGGCAGACGCAGCATGGTGGCGATACCGCCGAAACGGGGCATTTCATTGCCGCCCAGCGGCTGGTGGAGGGAGTTTTCCACGGGGGCCTCGCAGTTCTTGTGGTTGTCGTGGCCCGATTCTGGTGAGGGTTGGCGGCGGGAAGAATCCTGCACGGTAAATAATCAGTTCAGAAATTTCTAAACTAAACGGCAAGCTTTAGCATGTATCCGGCCCGTCAATGTCACTGTCTGTGAAACGGAGAATCGATGCCTGATCTCAAGTTGCTGCGCCTGTTCGCCTGCGTGGTGCGCCACCAGGGTTTCGCCGCCGCGCAGCAGGAGCTGAACCTGTCCACTTCGGCGATCAGCACCTATATGAGCCAGCTGGAGGCGCAGCTTGGTTTCGTGCTCTGCCATCGCGGGCGCGGCGGTTTCAGCCTGACCAGCAAGGGCGAGCTGTTCCATCAGGAGGCGCTGCGGCTGCTAGCCGAGCTGGAGGGTTTCGAGCGTTATTCGGCGGCGCTCAAGGGCGAGCTGCGCGGCACCCTGAACCTGGGTGTGCTGGACTCCACCGTCAGCGACCCGGCCCTGCCGCTGGCCGAGGTGATCGGCGCTTACAGTGAGGAACACCCAGCCGTGCACCTGCACCTGGCGGTGCTCAGCCCGGCCGAGTTGCAACTGGGCGTGCTGGAAAATCGCCTGGACCTGGCCATCGGCGCTTTCTCGGTGCGCACCAACGGCCTGATCTACCAGGCGCTGTACCGCGAGCAGCACTGGCTGTACTGCAGCGACCGGCATCCGCTGTATACCCAGCGGCAGATTCCGGCGGAGGTGATCACCCAGCAGCGCATGGTTGGCCGCGGCTACTGGAGCCAGGCCGAGCTGGCGCGCCACGGCTTCAAGCACAGCGCAGCGACGGTGGAGTCGATGGAGGCGCAGCTGATTCTGGTGCTGTCCGGCGCCTATATCGGCTATCTGCCCGAGCATTACGCCCAGCAATGGGCGGAGCAGAAGCGTCTGAAAGTGCTGCTACCCACCACCTTCGGCTACCAGGCGCCCTTTACCCTGGCGCTGCGCCGCGGCCGCTCACGCGAACCGCTTATCCAGAGCTTCCGCGACCGTCTCAAGGCACAGTTGAATCACAGCTAGGCTGCCCCGGCGGCCAGGGATAGCGAACCTGGCATATAGCCCGGGCACCTAACTGCGGGAGCGGGCAGGGGCGCCTAGCCCATGCCCGCGAATCGGGCGCATGGCGCCCTCCCACAGAGTTTGGCATTCAGTCGTGGGGTGGCCGCGCGGCGATCCGCTCTAGCCCACCAAATGACCGCCTCTGGAACGCGCTCAGCGCACCAGGCAAGGCTTCTTGTTATCGAAGGTCCAGCCGCTGATCAGGTACTGCATGGCCACCGCGTCGTTGCGCGCGCCGAGGCCCATGCCCTTGTAGCACTCGTGGGCCTTGGCCACGGCGTCCATATCCAGCTCCACGCCGAGGCCGGGCTTTTTCGGCACCTGCACCAGGCCGCCTTCGATACGCAGCGGCTCCTTGGTGAGGTGCTGGCCGTCCTGCCAGATCCAGTGGGTATCGATGGCGGTGATCTTGCCCGGCGCGGCCGCTGCCACATGGGTGAACATGGCCAGGGACACGTCGAAGTGGTTGTTCGAGTGCGAGCCCCAGGTCAGGCCCCAGTCGTTGCACATCTGCGCCACGCGCACCGAACCCTGCATGGTCCAGAAGTGCGGGTCGGCCAGGGGGATGTCCACCGATTGCAGCTGGATCGCATGGCCCATCTGCCGCCAGTCGGTGGCGATCATGTTGGTGGCGGTCGGCAGGCCGGTGGCACGGCGGAACTCGGCCATCACCTCACGGCCGGAATAGCCGTTCTCGGCGCCACAGGGATCTTCGGCATAGGCGAGCACATGGTGCTGGTCGCGGCACAGGCGGATGGCTTCCTGCAGTGACCAGGCGCCGTTCGGGTCCAGCGTGATTCGCGCCTCCGGGAAGCGCTCGGCCAGGGCGGTGACCGCTTCGATTTCCTCGTCGCCGCGCAGCACGCCGCCCTTGAGTTTGAAATCCTTGAAGCCGTAACGCTCATAGGCGGCTTCGGCAAGGCGCACCACGCCCCTGGCGTCCAGTGCTTCTTCGTTACGCACCTGGAACCAGGCGTTGTCGGCATCGGCTTCCTGGCGATAGGGCAGGTCGGTTTTCTTGCGATCACCGATGTAGAACAGGTAGCCGAGCATTTCCACGGCATTACGCTGCTGGCCTTCGCCGAGCAGGGCGGCCACCGGCACGTCCAGGTATTGGCCGAGCAGGTCGAGCAAGGCGGCCTCGACGGCGGTGACGGCGTGGATGGTGATGCGCAGGTCGAAGGTCTGCAGGCCACGGCCGCCGGCGTCGCGGTCGGCGAAGGCCTGGCGTACCTGGCCGAGCAGCTTTTGATAATGGCCGATGGGCTGGCCGACCAGCAACTGGCGGGCGTCTTCCAGGGTCTGGCGGATGGCTTCGCCGCCCGGTACCTCACCAACGCCGACATGGCCGGCGTTGTCACGCAGGATCAGCAGGTTACGGGTGAAGAAGGGCGCATGGCCGCCGCTGAGGTTGAGCAGCAGGCTGTCATGGCCGGCCACCGGGATGACCTCAAGGGCGGTGATAAGCGGGGTACCTGCATGGGTGTTGTTATTGTTCATCGCGTGGTTCCTGTGCCGTTGCCGGCGTTGCGGTTGGTCTGGCCGCCTCGCCGGGCAGCACCGTAAGATAACGTTATCATCATATGCAGATAACGTTATCATTCAAGCGAAATTTGCGGCTCGGTGGCTGCGGCTGCGGCCGCGGCCATGGGTAGGGCGGACTGCGGGGGGGCAACCATCAACATGCCGCTCTGCGCGGCCCGACCCATTCAATGGTCATGGAGCTGACGTGGGAGCGCGCCATGGCGTACGGCTTCGCGGGCATGGCCCGCTCCCGCGATGGAAGGGCAGGAATCAGTACGTAGGATGGGGCGGGCGGCGTAGGTGCAACCCATCAAAGGGGTATGGAGGTCCGCAACGCATTCGCGGGCGTGGACTAGGCGTCCACGCCCGCTCCCACAATTAGATTGTAGGGCTCAGGATCGAGCAGTGCTGCCACGCTCGATAATGGAAAACCCGGTATCCACACTCGCCTTGGCCTTCTGACCCGCGAAGCGGCGCAGCAGCGCTTCGGCCACTTGCTGGCCCATCTCGGTGGCATTGACGCTGACCGTGGACAGCGCCGGGTTGGCGAACTGGCCGTTGAGGGTGTCGCCAAAGCCCAGCACGGCGAGATCATCCGGCACGTTCAGGCCGCGGGTGGTGGCTTCGGCCAGCACGCCAAAGGCGACGGTGTCCGAGCTGCAGAAGATGAAGTCGGGTTGCTCGCCGTTATCGAGCAGGTTGGCCAGGCCCTTGCGGCCGACCTCCCAGGTCGCCGGCAACGGCAGCGTCTGCACAGCCACGGCATCCGCACCGAGCGTATCGAGGCGCTGGATCACCGCATTACAGCGGCGCAGCGCGCGGGGATCGTCGACGCCAATCACCGCCCAGCGGCGGTAGCCCTTGGCGAAGAAGTGCTCGGCCACGGCGGTGCCAACCTGTTCGTGGGAAAACCCCACCTGCATATCCAGGCCGTCATCGCTCAGATCCCAGGCCTCGACCATCGGGATGCCCGCCGAGGCCAACCGCTCGCGGCTGGCCTGGGTATGAAAGGTGCCGGTCAGCACGATGCCGTCCGGGCGGCGGCCGAGGATGGTGGCCAGCAGGGCTTCTTCATGTTCGGGGGTGTAACCGCTGGGGCCGACCAGGGTGTGGTAGCCGGCTTCGGCGAGGCGGTCCATGATCGCCTGTACCACGCTGGCGTAGATCGAGTTGGCGATGGTCGGCAGTACGATGGCCACCAGGCGACTCTTGCTGGTGGCCAGGGCGCCGGCCATCAGGTTGGGCACGTAGCCCATGGCGCGCACCACTGCCAGCACGTGCTCGCGGGTGGCGTCGCTGACCAGTTCCGGGCGCTGGATGGCCCGCGATACGGTGATCGGCGATACGCCGGCCTTGAGCGCCACATCCTTGACCGTTACCGGTAGCTCGGTCAGGTCACCGCGATCCTTGGCCAGCTCTCTGCGCGATTTTCTTGCCACGGGCTCGTCTCGATGGGGATAGGTAAATGACCGAAGGTTACGCAAGAGAATCGGTATTGTCGTCCGCGCGCAGCATGTACAGGCGAAACACCACAACGGTGGTGAACAGCTGGCAAAGGCCGAACAGCACGTCCAGCAACAGACGCCCGGCCGGCTCGCTGGCGATATCGGCGGCCCAGAAGCCGGCCAGCCATGGCGGCACCATCACCAGCATCACGCAGGTGAAGATCGGCCAGAAGTGTCCTTGGGTCAGCTGCAGGCTCTGGTGCAGCGCCTGCAGCGGCGACAGGCCGCGCAGCACCAGCAGGTAGTCGGCGAACACCAGCCTTACCATCAGCCACAAGCCGGGCAGGATGAACAGCGAGATGCCGAGCATGATTGCCAGGGTGCCGATGCCTGCGAGCAGCACGAAGCGCGGCCACAGGCTCAGGCTCATGGCCAGCAGCGCGCCCTTGCCGGGTTGCTCGCCACGGCTGCGGGCGTCGATGAACAGGATCAGCGCCGCGCTGTACAGCGGATAGAAGAACAGGCCCAGCAGCACCTGATAGAGCGGCACCTTGGCGGCCGCGACCTGCCCTTCGAGCTGCAGGCTCACGAAGGCTTCGAGCAGCAGCAAGGGCAGGCACAGCAAGAGGATCTGCAACAGGTTTTGCCGGAAGAAGAACCAGGCGTCACGCAGGGCGTCGAGGGGATTCATGAACGGTCACGGCCAGAAAAAACAGGCTGCCATGATACGAGCGCGGCCGGCCCGCCACCAGCGATGACGTTCGTCGCCGCTGTGGCGCTGCCTTCGACCTGGAGGGGGCCGCACTGGCATACTGGCTGCCCGTGCAACCCGCGCGAGCCCTTGTGAGGATGTCCGGTGAAGAAAATTGCCGTGTTCGCCGACGTACAGAATCTCTACTACACCGTGCGCCAGGCCTATGGCTGCCACTTCAACTACACGGCGTTGTGGAACGAGCTGGCCGCGGGCGGCGAGATCGTTGCGGCTTACGCCTATGCAATCGACCGCGGTGATCCCAAGCAGCAGCAGTTCCAGCAGATCCTGCGCAACCTGGGCTTCACCGTGAAGCTCAAGCCCTACATCCAGCGCAGCGACGGCTCGGCCAAGGGCGACTGGGACGTAGGCATCACCATCGACGTGATGGACGCCGCGGCCGACGTCGACAGCGTGGTGCTGGCCTCGGGGGATGGTGATTTCGACCTGCTGCTCGAACGTATTCGCCAGCGCCATGGCGTGGAGACCGTGGCCTATGGCGTTCCCGGGCTTACCGCGCAGTCGCTGGTGCGCGCGGCCAGTCGTTACGTGCCCATCGAGGGGCATCTGTTGCTCAAACACTGAGGCTTTACGTGAAACCCATCGCTGTCATCGACTTCGAAACCACCGGCATGTCGCCGGCCCAGCAGGCGCGCGCCACCGAGATCGGCGTGGTAATCATCGAGGGCGGGCAGATCACCGCCCGTTATCAGAGCCTGATGAACAGCGGCGCCTGGGTGCCGCCATTCATCGAGCAACTGACCGGCATCAGCAATGCCATGGTGCGCAGCGCGCCGCCGGCTGCCGAGGTGATGCACGAGGTTGCCGAGTTCGTCGGCGATATTCCGATGCTGGCGCACAACGCGTCTTTCGACCAGAAGTTCTGGGACGCCGAGCTGGGCCTGATCGGTCGCGCCCGGGTGCAGCACTTCGCCTGCTCGCTGCTGCTGTCGCGTCGCCTGCTGCCGGGGGCACCGAGCCACAAACTCGGCAACCTCAACCGCTGGGCGTGTCTGCCCGATACCGGCAAGGCGCACCGGGCGCTGGCTGACGCGGAGATGGCTGCCAACCTGACCCTGCACCTGTGCAGGGTGCTGCGCGAGCAGCACGGGCGCAGCGCCGTGGATCACGATTTTCTGCGCCAGCTGCAGGGCATGTCCGCCGCCAAGGTGCGCGCGCTGCTCGCTGCCGCGTAGCCTGGGTTGAGCGCACCGATACCCAGGTTTGTATTTCCCGGGTGTCGCTGCGCTGGAGGTGTACATCCCTGGCGCTGCAACGGCCGAGCGATAGCCCGTAGGACGCGTTAAACTGCGCGCCATCTCCATTGCCCACCACGTTGCCCGCCATGACCTTCGCTTCCCTCGGCCTGATCGAACCCCTGCTGCGCTGCCTCGACGGCCTCGACTACAAGACCCCGACGCCCGTACAGGCCCAGGCCATCGGCCCGATCATCAAGGGCCGCGACATCATGGCCGCAGCGCAGACCGGCACCGGCAAGACCGCCGCCTTCACGTTGCCGATCCTGCAGCGCCTGATGATGGAAGGCCCGGTGGTGGCCAGCAATTCGGTGCGCGCCCTGGTACTGGTGCCGACCCGCGAGCTGGCCGAACAGGTGCAGCAGAGCGTGCAGACCTACTCGCAGTTCCTGCCGCTGCGCAGCTATGCGGTGTATGGCGGGGTGAGCATCAACCCGCAGATGATGAAGCTGCGCAAGGGCCTCGACGTGCTGGTCGCCACCCCCGGCCGGCTGCTCGACCTGTACCGCCAGAACGCGGTGAAGTTTTCCCAGTTGCAGGTGCTGGTGCTCGACGAGGCCGACCGCATGCTCGACCTGGGCTTTGCCCGCGAGCTGGATGACCTGTTCGCCGCGCTGCCGAAAAGGCGCCAGACCCTGCTGTTCTCGGCGACCTTTTCCGAGGCCATCCGCGGCCTGGCCAAGGAGATGCTGCGCGACCCGCTGAGCATCGAAGTCAGCCCGCGCAATGCCGCCGCCAAGTCGGTCAAGCAGTGGCTGATTCCCGTCGACAAGAAGCGCAAGGCAGAGCTGTTCCTGCACCTGTACCGCAGCAAGAAGTGGTCCCAGGTGCTGGTGTTCGCCAAGACCCGCAAGGGGGTCGATGAGCTGGAGCAGGCGCTGCTCGCCGAAGGCATCCGCGCCGACTCGATCCATGGCGACAAGCCGCAGCCCACGCGACTGCGCGCCCTGCAGCGCTTCAAGGCCGGCGAGGTCGATGTGCTGGTCGCCACCGACGTGGCTGCCCGCGGCCTGGATATCGACGACCTGCCGCTGGTGGTCAACTTCGACCTGCCCATCGTCGCCGAAGACTACGTGCACCGTATCGGCCGCACCGGCCGCGCCGGCGCCACGGGCCAGGCGGTGTCGCTGGTCTGCGCCGACGAAGTGCAACTGTTGTCGGCCATCGAAGCGCTGATCCAGCAGATCCTGCCGCGCGTCGACGAACCGGACTTCATCCCCGACCACCGCGTACCACAGACGGTCGCCGGCGGCCTGGTGGTGAAGAAACCCAAGAAGCCGAAAAAGCCCAAGGTGGTCGGCGGCGGCAAGGCCGGCGGCCTGGGCCGCTGGATGGAAAGCGACGAGCCGGCCGAGCCGCCGGTCAAGGCCATTCGCAAGGTGCCGAGTTTCGGTGGTAAGCCGAAGGGCGGACGGTAGAGCCGCGATGCGAGTGCGGAAGTCAGCGCGATTGTTGGTTGTCAGCCCAGCCCGCAGGATTCTGCTGTTCAGGTTTGCCCACGCCAGCGGCGCGCTGAACGGCAGCAGCTATTGGGCTACGCCTGGCGGTGCCGTCGAAGAAGGTGAAACCTTCGCCTCTGCGGCCTTGCGCGAGCTGCTGGAAGAAACGGGCATTCGGGCTCCATCGCTCGGCGAGCCGGTAGGCTTTCGCCGGTTTGAAATGCGTATGTCTGATGGCGAAGTGGTCGAGGCGCTGGAGCACTACTTTTACGTTCGAGCTGCAACCGAAGAGGTATGCAACTCGCTTTGGACTACTGAGGAGAGGGCGGTCATTGCCGAGCATCGCTGGTGGACGCTCGATGATCTGCCGTTAAGCGAGGAGACCATCTGGCCAGAGCGACTGACCGAGATGGTGGCGCGAGCTCTCGCAGCTTAAGCCTCTTACCTTTTCACAATCCTGGGTATCGCTCTGCCCAACCCAAGCTACTTCGCCGATTCCAGGCTCAGATGTTCTGGCCGATCCGCCACAGCACGCCGCTGGGGTCGAAGACGATGAACTCGCGAATGCCCCAGGGCTGGTCTTCGGGGGCGATGGTGCGCACGCCGAAGCGCTCGGCGATGTTTTCTGCCTGCACATGGGCCCACCAGGCTTGCACGTCATCGACCATCAGGTGCATGACGAAATTTTCGGCCTGCTCCTTCACGTAGAAATTCTGCAGCAGAAAGGCGCAGTGCTCGCCGTGGCTGAAATAGCTCATCTCGTCCGTCTGCCAGGCCGCCTTGAAACCCAGGGCGGTGTAGAAGGCCTGGCTGAGCGGGTAGTCCCGGGCCGGGATGAAGGTCTTGAGTTGCAAGCTGGTGAGCATGGAATTTCCTTTTTCCCTGGATTAACGGGTGCCGGCCTGCAGCCAGCGCAGCATGCCCTGGCCGGCCACGCGGCCGCTGGCGAAACAGGCGGTGAGCAGGTAGCCGCCGGTGGGCGCCTCCCAGTCGAGCATTTCGCCGGCGCAGAAAGTGCCAGGCAGGGCGCTCAGCATCAGGTTGTCGTCGAGGGCTTCGAAAGGCACGCCACCGGCGCTGCTGATCGCTTCTTCGATGGGACGTGGCCGGCACAGGGTGATCGGCAGCGCCTTGATGGCGGCAGCGAGGCGCTGGGGATCGGCGAACTGCTCGGCAGGCGTCAGCTCACGCAGCAGCGCCGCCTTGACGCCATCCAGGCCGGCCTGGCGATGCAGATGCTTGGCCATGGAGTGGGAGCCGCGGGGCTTGCTCAGGGACTTGCCGAGGGCTTCCTCGCTGCGTTGTGGCAGCAGGTCCAGATACACCGTGCAGCTGCCGTCGCTATTGATGCGCTGGCGAATCCCGGCGGACAGGGCGTACACCAGGCTGCCTTCGATACCGGTGGCGGTGAGCACGAATTCGCCCGGTCGTGACGCTTCGTCTGGCAAACCCAACGCCACGTTCTTCAGCGGTGCACCGGCGAATTTTTCGCGCAGCAACGGGCTCCAGGCGGCCACATCGAATCCGCAATTGCTCGGTTGCAGCGGCGCCACCGGTACGCCAGCCTGCTGCAGAGGCGCCACCCAGCTACCGTCGGAGCCGAGCCGCGGCCAACTGCCGCCGCCCAGGGCCAGTAGCACGGCATCGGCGTGCACCGCGTGCTCAGCGTCCTGGCTGGCCATGCGCAGGCTGCCGTCGTCGTTCCAGCCCAGCCAGCGATGCCGGGTATGCAGTTGCACGCCCGCCTCGCGCAGGCGCTTGAGCCAGGCGCGCAGCAGCGGCGCGGCTTTCATGTCGGTGGGGAACACCCGACCCGAAGTGCCGACGAAAGTATCGATGCCCAGGCCGTGGATCCACTGGCGCAGGGCATCGGCATCGAAGCCTTGCAGCAGCCTGTCGATCTGCCCTCGGCGTTCGTTGTAGCGGGCGACGAAGGCCGGGTAAGGCTCGGAATGGGTGATGTTCATACCGCCGACGCCTGCCAGCAGAAACTTGCGGCCCAGCGAAGGCATGGCGTCGTAGAGGTCGACCCGCACACCGGCGAGCGCCAGGGTTTCGGCGGCCATCAGGCCGGCGGGGCCGCCGCCGATGATGGCGACCGAGTGGGCGATGGGCGTGGAGGGGTGGGTCATGGCGGCGTCGGCAGGGCAAAGAGCGAAGTTTACCCGAGCCCTCGCTGCTGCCATACCCGCGCAGCGCTGTGGTGAAGGATGCCGTGGCGTCGGGCCAGGGCGTGGCGGTCCTTGCTGTAGCCGCCGCCGATCACCCCGACCACCGGAATGTCGCGACCCAGGCAGTGGTTGAGCACGGCCTCGTCGCGGGCGGCGACGCCGGCGTCGGTGAGTTGCAGGTAGCCCAGGGCATCGTCCTGGTGCACGTCGACGCCAGCGTCGTAAAGCACGATATCGGGCTGGTACAGCGCCAACAGGTACCCCAGGGTGTCGTTGACCACCTTGAGGTAGTCGGCATCGTCCATGCCGCGCGGCAGGGGGATGTCCCAGTCGCTTTGCGCCTTGCGCGCCGGATAGTTCTGTTCGCAATGCAGGGACACGGTGATCGCATCGGGCACCTGCTCGAGCAGGCGCGCGGTGCCGTCGCCCTGGTGCACGTCGCAATCGAAGATCAGCACACGCCCGGCCTGCCCGGTTTCCAGCAGGTAGCGGGCGATCACCGCCAGGTCGTTGAAGATGCAGAACCCCGCCGGGTAATCGTAGTGGGCGTGGTGAGTGCCGCCGGCCAGGTGGCAGGCCAGGCCGTGCTGCAGCGCCTGCTCGGTGGCCAGCAGCGAGCCGCCCACGGCGCGTACGGTACGCCGCGCCAGCTCCGGGCTCCACGGCAAGCCAAGGCGGCGCTGATCTTCATGGCTCAGCTCGCCGCTCAGGTAACGCTCGATATAGGACGGGCAGTGGCATAAGGCGAGCGTATCGGCTGGGCAGATGTCCGGGCGCAGCAAGTCCTCGTCCCGGGTCAGCCCGCTATCCACCAGGTGGTCACGCAGCAAGCGGAATTTATCCATCGGGAAGCGATGGCCCTGTGGAAACGGCGGGCTGTAATCGTCGTGGTAGATCAGCGGCAGGGGCATACAATGACGGTCATCGGGTGAACCCTGGGCAGTATGCACGAGAAGCGCAATGGATGTGACCGAGCTACAGACGCCGCGCCTGCACCTGCGCGCCTGGCGTGACGAGGATCTGGACGAGCTGGCCGCGTTGTGCGCGGACCCGGCGGTGATGCGCTATTTTCCGGCGCCGTTGAACCGCGAGCAGAGCGGAGCGCTGCTCTCCCGACTGCAACAGCATATGGCGCAGCACGGTTTCACCTTCTGGTCGCTGTGGCAACGCGAGGATGGGCGCTTCGTCGGCATGACCGGGCTGGCTCATGTCGGCTTCGAGGCAAGTTTCACACCGGCAGTGGAGATCGGCTGGCGTCTGCTGCCGGCATTCTGGGGGCTGGGCCTTGCCCAGGAAGCGGCGCGGGCCTCGCTGGAGTTTGCCTTCACGCAGCTGGCGCTTGATCGGGTGGTAGCGTTCACCACCCTGACCAACACCCCGTCGCAGCGGGTGATGCAGGCAATCGGCATGCAGCTGAGCAGCGAGTTCGAGCACCCGGCGCTGGCGCCTGAGCATCCGCTGTGTCGGCACGTGCTGTACGAAATCCCCCGGGATGAATGGCCGAAGCGGGACTGAGCCTGTCGCATGCCTCGCCATCATGCGATTCCTGAGCGCCGGCAAAGGCATTACCATTCACCGTCCGCGCAGCCCGCGCGGGTCGCAGCATTGCCCCTAACAGGGCCCGTGGAGATCGCTTATGAGTCAAGTCCTGCAAGAGTTGGTGGCACTGCTGAGCCTGGAGGCCATCGAGGAAAACCTGTTCCGGGGCGTCAGCCAGGATCTGGGCTTTCGCCAGCTCTTTGGTGGTCAGGTGCTTGGCCAGTGCGTGTCGGCGGCTACCCAGACGGTCGAGGCCGACCGCCATGTGCATTCGCTGCATGGCTACTTCCTGCGCCCCGGCGATGCTGCGCTGCCGGTGGTCTATCAGGTCGACCGTGTGCGTGACGGCGGCAGCTTCAGCACACGGCGGGTGACGGCGGTGCAGAAGGGCAAGGCGATCTTCACCTGCAGCGCCTCGTTCCAGTACCAGGAAGAAGGCCTCCACCACCAGGCACAGATGCCCGACGTCCCGGGGCCCGAAGGCCTGCGTTCGGAAACCGAGCTGGCCAGCCAGGTGGCAGATTCGCTGCCGCCCCGGGTGCGCGAGCGAGTGCTGTTCGACAAGCCCATCGAGATCCGCCCGGTGGCGGTCGACAATCCCTTTGCGCCGCAGGTGAGTGAGCCGGTCAAGTACGTGTGGTTTCGCGCCGATGGCGAGCTGCCGGACACTCCGGCGATCCACAAGTATCTGCTGGGCTACGCCTCGGACTTCAACCTGCTGACCACCTCGATGCTGCCCCACGGCGTGTCGGTGTGGCAGAAGTTCATGCAGGTGGCCAGCCTCGATCACTCCATCTGGTTCCACGGCAACCTGCGCATGGACGACTGGCTGCTCTACGCCATGGACAGCCCCTGGGCCGGCAACGCCCGCGGCTTCTCCCGCGGTAGCGTGTTCAACCGCCAGGGCCAGCTGGTGGCTTCGGTGGCCCAGGAGGGATTGATCCGCCTTCGTGAGGACTGGCGCTGAGGCGTGCGGGATCGTGATCATCCGCTAGCGAGCAGGTATGCTGCGGCCTCGAATCCATGCTTGCCGGAGGGGCGATGAGCCTGCAGCGCTACACCCATTGGGTTTTCGACATGGACGGCACCCTGACCATCGCCGTGCACGATTTCGCCGCCATCCGCGTGGCGCTGGACATTCCGCCCGACGACGACATCCTCCATCACCTGGCCGCCTTGCCAGCCGAGGTGTCTAAGGCCAAGCACGCCTGGTTGCTGGAGCACGAGCGTGAACTGGCCATTGCCTCACGCCCGGCCGCCGGTGCCGTGGCCCTGGTGCGTAGCCTGCATGCCCGCGGCCTGCGCCTGGGCATCCTCACCCGCAATGCCCGCGAGCTGGCGCTGCTGACCCTGCAAGCCATCGGCCTGGATGACTGCTTCGCGCCGGATGACATTCTCGGCCGTGACGAAGCGCCGCCCAAGCCCGACCCCGGTGGCCTGCTGCGCCTGGCCGAACGCTGGCAGGTCGCACCCGAGCATATGGTCATGGTCGGCGATCATCGCCACGACCTGGCCTGTGGCCGCGCTGCTGGCACTGCCACGGTGCTGGTCAACCTGCCCAGCAATCCCTGGCCGGAACTCAGCGATCACTTCGTCGCTGACTGCGTGGCCCTTCAGCGGCTTGCCCTGGGCGCTGCGGCGGGCTGACAGCAGCTGCTTCCGGCCTGCAGATCCTCGAGGATCGGACAGTCGGGGCGGTGATCGCCCTGGCAGTGATCGACCAGGTTCTGCAGGGTGTCGCGCAGGGCCTCGAGCTCGGCGATCTTGCCGTTGAGCGCCTCGATATGTTCCACCGCCAGGGCCTTGACGTCGGCGCTGGCCCGCTCGCGGTCGTGCCAGAGCGCCAGCAGCCGGCCCGACTCGGCCAGCGAGAAGCCCAGGTCGCGGGCGCGGCGAATGAAGCGCAGGCGCTGCAGGTCGTCGTCGCCGTACTGGCGGTAGCCACTTTCACTGCGCCCAGCGCTGGGCAGCAGGCCGATGGCTTCGTAGTAACGGATCATCTTGGCGCTGAGCCCGGTGTGCTTGGCGGCCTGGCCGATATTCATCGCATTAGTCCTCGACATGGCGCGGGCGCCAAGTGTTCAGCAGCAGGGCGTTGCTCACCACACTGACGCTCGACAGCGCCATGGCCGCGCCGGCGAGCATCGGGTCGAGCAGCCCGGAGGCTGCCAGGGGAATGCCCACCAAGTTGTAGATGAACGCCCAGAACAGATTCTGGCGGATCTTCGCGTAGGTGCGCCGGGCGATATCTAGGGCGGCGGGCACCAGCCGCGGGTCGCCGCGCATCAGGGTGATCCCGGCGGCCTGCATGGCCACGTCGGTGCCGCCGCCCATGGCAATGCCGACATGGGCCGCCGCCAGGGCCGGGGCATCGTTGATGCCGTCACCGACCATGGCCACCACGCCATTTTCTTTCAGCTCGCTGACGATACGCGCCTTGTCTGCCGGTAGTACCTGAGCGTGCACCGAGTCGATGCCCAACTGGCTTGCAACTGCCCTGGCACTGCCCTGATTGTCGCCGCTGATCAGGTGGCTGGTGATATGTCGTCTGCCAAGCTCGCTAATCGCCGCACGGGCGCCGTCCTTCAAGGTGTCGCCAAAGGCGAACAGGGCGAGCACCCGCGGCGCGGCCCCCTGTTCGATCAGCCAGGACAGGGTACGGCCTTCGGCCTCCCAGCGATGGGCGGCAGCAGCCAGTTCGGCCGGCTCGGTAGCGCCGCTTTCCTGCAGCAGACGACGATTGCCGAGCTGCAGGGTGCGCCCCTCGACCTGCCCGGCGATGCCGCGACCGGCCAGGGCCTGGCTGGCGCTGACAGGCGGAAGTGCCAGTTCGGCCTCCTGGCAGCCCTGTAGCACCGCCTTGGCCAGGGGATGTTCACTGCCTTGCTGCAAGGTACCGGCCAGGCGCAGTGCCTCGCGTTCGTCGATCGCGACGCTTTGCAGATGGGCGACTCGCGGAGCGCCGGAGGTCAGGGTGCCGGTCTTGTCGAAGGCCACCACGCTGACGTCATGGGCCACTTCCAGGGCTTCGGCGTCCTTGATCAGGATGCCATGTCGGGCCGCCACGCCGGTACCGGCCATGATCGCCGTAGGCGTGGCCAGGCCCAGGGCGCAGGGGCAGGCGATCACCAGCACGGCCACGGCATTGAGCAGCGCCTGTTCGACACCGGCGCCCAGGGCCAGCCAGGTGAGCAGGGTAAGCAGGGCGATCAGCAGCACCACCGGCACGAAGACCTGGCTGACCCGGTCCACCAGTTTCTGGATCGGCGCCTTGGCGGCCTGTGCGTCCTCGACCAGGCGAATGATCCGCGACAGCACGGTTTCCGCGCCGAGGGCGGTGGTCTCGATCAGCAGACGTCCCTCGCCATTGATCGCGCCTGCGGTCACCCGATCACCCGGCGCCTTGGCCTGGGGCAGGCTTTCCCCGCTTATCAGCGCCTCATCGGCGTGACTGTTGCCGTCCAGTACCTTGCCATCGACCGCGAAGCGTTCACCGGGCTTGACCAGCACCTGATCGCCCACGCTTAGCGCGCTGACGGCTACCCGCTGTTCGACGCCGTCGCGCAGCCGTGTGGCCTCATCGGGGCGTAGCGCCTGCAGGGCGCGGATGGCGCCGGTGGCCTGGCGTTTGGCACGGCTTTCCAGGTATTTGCCGAGCAGGATCAGGGCGATGATCACCGCCGAAGCCTCGAAGTACAGATGCGGCATCTGCCCGGCCGGGGTGATCGCCCATTGATAGAGGCTCAGGCCATAACCGGCGCTGGTGCCCAGGGCCACCAGTTGGTCCATGTTGCCGGCGCCGCTGCGCAGCGCGCGCCAGGCCGCGCGGTAGAAGCGCGCGCCGAGCACGAACTGCACCGGTGTGGCCAGCAGGAACTGCACCCAGGCCGGCAGCATCAGGTGCACGCCAAATGGCGTCAGCAGCATCGGCAGCACCAGCGGCGCGGCCAGCAACAAGGCCAGCAGCAGGCGCCAGCGCTCGGCGTGCAGATGGCGATCATTGCCACTGCCAGTCATGACCGGCACATCCACCGGGCTGGCCGAATAGCCTGCGGCGCTGACGGCCTGCTGCAGCGTCTGCAGGTCGGTGTCCGCGAGCACCTGCACGCGGGCGCGTTCGCTGGCCAGGTTGACGCTGACCGCCAGCACACCCGGCAGCCGGCTCAGCGCGCGCTCGACGCGGCCCACGCAACTGGCGCAGGTCATGCCGGTGATGGCCAGGTCGAGGGTTTGCCCCGGCACCTCATAGCCGGCCTTCTGCACGGCCGCCACCAGCGCCGGCAATTGCTCGGCAGGCGCCTGCACCCGCGCCCGCTCGCTGGCCAGGTTGACGCTGGCCGCGCTGACCTGCGCCACGCCGAGCAGGGCGCGCTCGACGCGACCCGCGCAACTGGCGCAGGTCATCCCGCTGATCGGCAGATCGAAGGTGGGCATGACGCTCTCCGTGATTCCAGGAAGATGACCACAGGATCAACCTTGCCACATGGACAAGGTCAAGCCCCTGGGCCGTCGATCCCCATCACTGGCTGGAAGGCGCGGGCGTCAGGTACGGCCCGGACGGGCTGAGCGCGATGCGGTAACGGCGGATTTCGCCGGCCGTCAGGCTCAGCCGCTGGCTTTCGAGGGGCGTGATCCCGGCCTGGCAGCTTTGCTTGCCGATCAGGCCCAGGCGTACGGTCACGTCGCCGGGCGGCAGATTGAACGATACCGACTGGCCTTGGAACAGCCGGGCGGTGAGCTGATCCTCCAGGTAGACGCCGAACTCGCAGGGCGAGGCGACCTCCAGGCGCTCGCGGGAGATGATCAGTACGGCGTAGCCGTCACCCATGGTGGCGTGCGACGGCAGCACCTGGGCGAGCGCCGGCAGGGGCAGGGCAAGAAACAGTGAGAACAGGAGGCGGTTCATGGTCTGACCAAGTGGTTACTGAGTTTGACTGAGCTTGGCCGAGGTTGCCGGGTTCAACAAGGCCGGGGCTTGACCTTGACCTGATGGCAAGCTCGACACTTCATCACGCAAACCAACTGCTGCCCCAGCGGGCCCAGGAGATAACGATGCAGATATTCAAGGTACAAGGCATGACATGCGAGCACTGCGTAAAGGCCGTTACCGGCGCAGTACAGGCGATCGATGCCTCGGCGCAGGTGCAGGTGGATCTTGCTGCGGGTGAGGTCAGGGTGCATACCACCCACCCGGTCGATCAGGTGCTCGAGGCGATCATCAACGAAGGCTACAAGGCCGAGGCGGTGCCGGCGGCTAAGACCAGTCACTGAGCAGGCCGCGAAACAGCCCGTCGATCATCAGCGGGCCGTCCTGCTGCGGATCGAACAGGCTATTGTCGCGTAGCCAGTCGCTGAGCATGCCGACGATCAGCGCGTGCAGAGTGCGCGCGGCCAGGCGCGGCGTCATGCCTGGGCGCAGGCGCCGCTGGGTGGCGGGCTGAGCGAAAATCGTCTCGCACAGGTCGATGAACTGGTTGATGAACGCCTCGTGGCGCTCTTCGGCCTCGCGCAGTTCCTCGGTGAATTCGCAGCGATGCAGCAGGATGGTGAAGATCCGCCGTTTCTGCTGGTCTTCGGCGATCCCGGCGATGCCCTCCACGCACAACATGCGCAATGACTGCAGGCCATCGCTCTGGGCGTCTTCGAGCAGGCGGCTGGCCAGTTGCTCCGGCGGCAGACGCACCTGACTGAGCATGTCGTGGAACAGGTGGGCCTTGTTCTGGAAATGCCAGTACACCGCGCCGCGGGTCACACCGGCATGCTTGGCGATATGTTCGAGACTGGTATGGGCGACACCTTTCTCCAGAAACAGAATTTCGGCAGATGCCAGTATGGAGATGCGGGTCTGCTCTGCTTGCTCTTTGGTTCGGCGCATACGACAGCAATCAATCGGTTCAGGAAGCTGCGAGTGTAATTATTTTTTCGAACGGATGTTTGTTTTACAGACGAACTTGTATGTAATTGTCAGCGTCCACTTCTTTCAAGGCCTTACCCTCTTTCCTGCCCGAGGGAGACACCTGTCGAGTACCTTGCCAATGCCCCTTCGCCTGTTACTGATTCTCGGCGCGCTCAGCGCCTTCGGCCCGCTGGCCATCGATTTCTACCTGCCCAGCTTTCCCGCGCTGGCGCTGGCGTTCGGTACCGACACCGAGCACGTGCAGCTGTCGCTGGCCTCCTATTTCGCCGGGCTGGCCATCGGGCAACTGGTCTACGGGCCGCTGGCCGACCGGTTCGGCAGGCGTGTTCCGCTGCTGGTCGGGGTCTCGCTGTTCACCCTGGCGTCCCTCGCCTGCGCCGTGGCGCCAAGCCTGGAGTGGCTGATCGCCGCCCGTTTCGTGCAGGCGCTGGGCGGTTGCGCGGGCATGGTGATATCGCGTGCCGTGGTGCGCGACCTGTGCGACCCGATCAGCTCTGCCAAGGTATTCTCGCAACTGATGCTGGTGATGGGCCTGGCGCCGATCCTCGCGCCGGTGGCCGGAGGTTTGCTGCTGAATCTGTTCGGCTGGCCATCGATCTTCGTCTGCCTGACGCTGTTCAGCGCAGCGTGCCTGGTGGCCCTCGGCCGTTGGCTGCCGGAGACGCTGAGCCCGAGCATCCAGCCACCGCCCTTGAGCGGCGCCCTGAGGGAATACCGGCGCCTGTTCAGCGATCTGCCCTTTATCGGCCATGCGCTGACCGGCGGCCTGGCCATTGCCGGCATGTTCGCCTACATCGCCGGCTCGCCCTTCGTGTTCATCGAGCTTTATGGTGTACCAGCCGAGCACTATGGCTGGCTGTTCGGCACCAATGCCGCCGGCTTCATTCTAGCTGCCCAGGTCAATGCCTGGCTGGTGTCACGCCATGGCCCGGCTTACTGGGCCAGGCGTATCGTCTGGTTCTACCTGGCCTGCGGCACGGCTTTGCTGGTGCTGGCGTGGCTGGGCCCGCAGGTGCTGTGGCCCTTGATGCTTCCGCTGTTCGGCTGCATCGCCTCCCTGGGCATACTGCTGCCCAACACCTCGGCCTGCGCAATGGCCGGGCAGGGCCGCCATGCCGGCAGCGCTTCAGCGCTGATGGGCAGCCTGCAGTTCACCATCGCGGCAAGCGCGGCCTCCATGGTCGGGGTGCTGCATGACGGCAGCGCCGTACCCATGGCGCTGGTCATCTTCAGCTGCGGCGTGCTGGCGGTGTGCGCCTCTCGCTTTACCCGCTGGGCCGAGCGCCGCGCGGGGCACCCGATTGGCTAAGGCTTAACTGGCCAAGCGCTGCTCGTTGGGCAGCGGATGCGGGGCCTGCACCCGCGCCTGCAGCGTGACCACGAACTGGCGCGCTTCTTCCTCGCTGCGGAAATTGACCTGGTGTTTGCCCAGGCACACCTGCCAGCAGGTGCCGCGTAGGCCTTGCGACGCACGGATCTGGATGTCCATTGACCTGTCTCCTGGTGAGCGTGTGGACAGTCTAGCCAGTGTTCGTGTACCTGCCATGACGCCGCTCAATGGAGTGAGCGAGGTGCCTGCACTTTTCACCAGGCAAAAAAAGACCCGGCAAAGTGCCGGGTCAATAACCGTGATTAGCCTGATGAGGAGATAACCTGAAGAGTCCGACCTAAGGGCTCTTGAGCTTATCGACCGATCTCGCGATCAGCTGATGCAAATAATAGCAATTCTCATTACATAGTCAACAAGCGATTGGAAATTATTTTCCCCGATCAGCGCCATAGTGATTGTGCGCTCTGCAGAAATGCAAAACCCGGCACCTGGCCGGGTTTTCGCAGGTGGAGAGCCGATCAGCCAGGCTGGCGCAACCCGGTGACTTCCTTGTTGAGCAGGTCGATACGCCTGGCCATGCTTTCCACCAGGCTGTGGGCGATGCGCGGATTGCTTTCCATCAGGCTGAGGAATTGATCCTTGGGAATCACCATCACCGTGCAGGCCTGGCTGGCCAGCACCGTGGCGCTGCGTTTCTCGTGAGTGAACACGGCCATCGCGCCGAAGATCTCGTCCTTCTGCACGTCACCGACCTTCACGCCATCGACGAAGGCCTCGGCGTGGCCGTCGATGATGATGAACACGTGGTCGGCTTCGTCGCCCTGGTTGATCAGCGCATCGCCCTTGGCAAAATGCTTGAAACCGGTCGCCGGGCGCACCTCGGGTTGCTTGATGCGCGCCAGAGCATCGGACAGTAGGGCGGTATGGCCCACCAGGTACTGGATGAACAACTCCTGGCGCGGCTCGTTGGCATAGATGTGTTTGAACACGTCGCTGCGCGAATAGGGGATCAGCGTCAGCGGCTCGTCGCTGGTATAGCGACAGCTCGGCAGGTCGATCCCCTGGCGCAGCCCGACCAGGTCACCTTCCTGCAGATAGAACAGCGGGCGCTCGTCGACCAGTGCATGCAGCAGGCCATTGTCGATAATGAACAGCTGGTTGCTGGGCAGATCGCTCGCCAGGTTTTCGCTGCGCTCGATCTGCAGCGGTTCGCCGCAGGGGCTGAGCCCGTCGAGTAGTTTCCCGGGGATGCTCTGCAAGCGGCTGATCAGTTGGTCGGCGTAAGCCGGTTGTTCCCCGAGTAGATACATGGTGGTTCCTTGGGCTGCTCATGCTGGATGCGCACGAAAATCCCTGAAACGATAATACTCGCCACGCTCCAGGTAAATCGCTCTCGTTGGGGCTTGTGAACCAGCGCCTGTTCCGGGGCTCGCCCGGCGCTCAGGTCAGCGGCGCGGCGGTGATAATCCATTGCCCGGGCGACGCCGCTAGCTAGGTTCATGCCGGCTGGCGGCTTGCAGCTGGTGGTTGAGGCTTTCCTTGCGGGCTGCGGGCAGCTCGCTCCAGTGAATGTCGAGCAGAGCGCCTTCGATGGAGTAGAGCAACACCTTGGATGCCCTGAAACCACGAGCACGTACGGCCCGATAGGCATCTACCGCGCCCTGCCTACGCAGATCGCCGACAGTGTGTATACCGACCGCATGCAGCCATTGCGACGAGGTCTTGCCCAGATTCTTGAGGGTCTGCAATTCGTCGTTCACGCCATCTCCTCATGCGGCCTGCGTGCAGCGCTGCCGGTTCGCCAAGTCTAGTGCTGCCTGGCGGGCCTTGCAGGTGCCTCGCGTTACAGACTGCTACTGGTGATTGGGCTGGGTGCGGTAGCGCAGTCGCGTACCGAAATTCATCGACATGAGGATTTCGTCGGCACTGAGCTCGACCGGGAAGTAGGCGCCCGATATCTGCGCATGGGCGATGCTGGCGCCTTCCAGTTGGGCGGTGCGAAAGTCCACGCCACGCAGGTCGGCGCCGCGAAAGTAGGCATTGCTGAAGTCGACGCCCTCGGCGTCGAGGGTACGCAGGTCGAGGCCGCGAAAATCGCCACCGCTCAGGTCGATGACTTCGCCCTGGGGGCGCTGCTGGTTAAAGGCGGCAACGTCATCGTTGTGCAGCAGGCGATAGAGCGGGGTGTCCAGCTGGCGCGGTTGGCTCATGGTGGCAGTCGTCCGGGGGAGGCTTACTGCCAGTATAGAAGAGCTTTGCCGCGCCGCTGGTGGTTTTCAGAGGGTGGGGAAACGCTGGCGAACCGCACTGACCAGGTCGGCGAGGCTGGCGCTGTCGGGCGTGTCCACCCGCTTGCAGTAGGGCAGCTCGGCGTCCTCGAGCGGATCCTCGCCGGCACGTTGTGCCTCGATCACCGCCAGGGTCGCGTCGGACGGATCGCTGCCTTGCTGCTGGCGCTGCTGCAGCCAGCTGGCGAGGACCGAGTCCGGCGCATGGCAGTCGATGATCAGGAACGGCACGCCGGTTTCATCGGCGATGCGCTGGGCGGCCTGGCGCTGCGCGCGCTTGAGGAAGGTGGCATCCAGCACCACCGGGTAGCCGGCGTGCAACGCCAGATCGGCCAGGGCGTTCAGGCGCTGGTAGACCGCGTCGCTGGCGTCCTGGCTGTAGATGCCTGCATTCAGTTCATTGCCGGTCTGCTCGCCCAGCAGGCGTTTGCGCTCGACGTCGGAGCGGATGCGAATCGCTCCAAGGGCCTCCACCAGGCGCAGCGCGACCTGGCTCTTGCCAACCGCCGATACGCCGCGGGTGATCGCCAGCAGGGGGGAGGGGATGGCGCTGTAGCTTTCGGCGAGGCTGGCGTAGGCGCGGTACTGGCGCAGGATCACCGCGCGCTGCACGGCATCCTGCTCCTGGCCCAGGCGGAACAGCGCGACCTTGGCGCGAACCAGGGCACGGTGGGTTTTGTAGAGATTGAACAGCTTGAGCGAGCCGTAATCGCCGGTGTGCTCCAGCCAGCTGTTGAGCAGGCGCCGGGCCAGGCATTTGAGGCCGCGGTCTTCCAGGTCCATGACCAGAAAGGCGGTATCCAGCGCGATGTCGGTGAAGCGGAACGGCTCGTTGAATTCGATGCAGTCGAACAGCGTGGCGCGGCCGTCCAGCAAGGTGGCGTTGCCCAGATGGATATCGCCATGGCACTCGCGGATGAAACCGTCACGCGCCCGCGCCTCCAGGTCCGGCCACAGGCGCTCCAGGCTGGTCTCGGTCCAGGCCTCCAGGGCATCGAGTTGCTGCAGGTCGGCCTGGTCGCTGAGCATCGGGCGGATCTGCTCGAAATTCTGGCGCAGTGGGGCAACGATGGCGGTGGCATTGCACAGCGAATGATCGGCCGCCACCACCGGGGTGTCGCGATGGAAATCGGCGATCTGCCTGGCCAGGGCGTCGATATGGCTTTCGTTGAGTTCGCCGCGGGCCTGCACCTCGGCCAGCAGCTGTTCCTGCGGGAACTGGCGCATCTTCAGGGCATATTCGATCACCGTGCCGTCGCCGTCGAGTTGCGGCGCCTCGACGCTACCGCTGATCGGCAACACCTCCAGATACAAATCCTCGGTCAGGCGCTGGTTGAGGCGCAGTTCCTCTTCGCAGAAATGCTTGCGCGACTGCAGGGAGGTGAAATCGAGAAAGCCGAAGTCGACCGGTTTCTTGACCTTGTAAGCATAGGGGCCGGTCAGCACAACCCAGGAAATATGGGTCTCGATGACACTGAAACCGTCTACCGGGTGCGGATAAAGGGCCGGGTTCTGCAAGGCGGTAATCAGGGCTTGGCTCACGGACGATCCTTGGCTTATAAAAGTGGGAACAGGCGCGCATTATGGCCCCTCGCCGGCGCCCTGCAAACCGCTGGTGGTCGCTGCCGGCGCTGCGCAAAGTGCGTATAATGCCGCGCCATGACTCGTACCCGATCTTCCCGCTCCCGTTCCAAACGCCGCCCCCGTGGCATGCGCCCCTTGCTGGGCTGGGCTGTAAAGCTTGGCTTGGTAGGCCTGGTGCTGTTCGCCGGTTTTGCGGTTTACCTCGATGCCATCGTCCAGGAGAAATTCTCCGGCAAGCGCTGGACCGTTCCGGCCAAGGTTTATGCCAGGCCGCTGGAGCTGTTCGTCGGCCAGAAACTGGCCAAGGATGACCTGCTCAAGGAAATGGATGCCCTCGGCTATCGCCGCGAGAGCGTGGCCAATGGTCCGGGCGCGGTGGCCGTCTCCGGCAACAACGTGTCCCTGCATTCCCGTGGTTTCCAGTTCTACGAAAGCGCCGAGCAGGCTCAGCAGGTCAACGTGCGCTTCTCCGGCGACTACGTCGCCTCGCTGACCAAGGCCGACGGCAAGGACCTGGCCGTGGCGCGGCTCGAGCCGATGCTGATCGGCGGGCTGTACCCCGCGCACCAGGAAGACCGCGTGCTGATCAAGCTCGATCAGGTGCCCGCCTACCTGGTGGAAACCCTGGTAGCGGTCGAGGATCGCGATTTCTTCGACCACTTCGGTGTCTCGCCCAAGGGCATCGCCCGCGCCATCTGGATCAACGCCTCGGCCGGGCAGTTGCGCCAGGGCGGCAGTACCCTGACCCAGCAGCTGGTGAAGAACTTCTACCTGACCAACGAGCGCAGCCTGACCCGCAAGATCACCGAAGCGATGATGGCGGTGCTGCTGGAGCTGCATTACGACAAGCGGGAAATCCTCGAGGCCTACCTCAACGAGGTGTTTCTCGGTCAGGACGGCCAGCGCGCAGTGCATGGCTTCGGTCTGGCCAGCCAGTACTTCTTCAGCCAGCCATTGTCCGAGCTCAAGCTCGATCAGGTGGCCCTGCTGGTCGGCATGGTCAAGGGCCCGACCTACTACAACCCGCGCCGCAATCCGGAGCGGGCACTGAACCGCCGCAACATGATTCTCGACCTGCTGGCCGAGCAGGGCGTGGTGTCGCCTGAAGAGGCAGCCGCGGCCAAGGCCCGCCCGCTGGGCGTGACCCAGCGAGGCAGCATGGCCAATGGCTCCTTCCCGGCATTCCTGGACCTGGTCAAGCGCCAGTTGCGCCAGGACTACCGCGACGAGGACTTGACCGAAGAGGGCCTGCGCATCTTCACCAGCTTCGACCCGATCCTGCAGCTCAAGGCCGAGGAAGCGCTGGCGGAAACCTTCAAGCGCCAGGCTGGCCGCAAGGGCGCCGACGAGGTTGAGGCCGGCATGGTGGTGACCAACCCGGAAACCGGCGAGATCCAGGCCCTGATCGGCAGCCGCCAGGCACGATTCGCCGGGTTCAACCGTGCGCTGGACGCGGTGCGGCCCATCGGCTCGCTGATCAAGCCGGCCATCTACCTGACCGCCCTGGAGCGCCCGAGCCAGTACACCCTGACCACTCGCGTGCAGGACGAACCCTTCTCGGTGAAGGGCCAGGATGGCCAGGTGTGGAAGCCGCAGAACTATGATCGCGAGGCCCACGGCAGCATTTACCTGTATCAGGGGCTGGCTCACTCCTACAACCTGTCCACGGCCAAGCTTGGCCTGGAACTGGGCGTGCCGAATGTGCTCAAAACCCTCGAGCGCTTGGGCGTGTCGCGTCAATGGCCGGCCTACCCGTCGATGCTGCTGGGCGCTGGTGTGCTGACGCCGATGGAAGTCACCGGCATGTACCAGACCATCGCCAGTGGCGGCTTCAACACCCCGCTGCGTGGTATCCGCAGCGTGTTGACCGCCGAAGGCGAGCCGCTCAAGCGTTACCCGTATCAGATTCAACAGCGTTTCGATGCTGGTGCCATCTACCTCTTGCAGAACGCCATGCAGCGCACCATGCGTGAAGGCACCGGGCGGTCGGTCTACAGCCAGCTGCCGAGCTCGCTGACCCTGGCGGGCAAGACCGGTACCAGTAACGATTCGCGGGACAGTTGGTTCGCCGGGTTCAGTCAGGATCTGCTGACCGTGGTGTGGATGGGCCGTGACGACAATGGCCCGACCCCGTTCACTGGCGCGACCGGCGCCTTGCAGGCCTGGACGGGCTTCATGCGCCGTGCCGACCCGCTGCCGCTGGACATGCCGATGCCGGACAACGTGGTGCTGGCCTGGGTGGATGCCGCGACCGGGCAGGGTTCGGCGCAGAATTGTCCGGGTGCGGTGCAGATGCCGTATATTCGCGGCAGCGAGCCGGCACCCGGTGCAGGTTGTGGTATTCAGGCGCCCGTCGACTCGGTGATGGACTGGGTGAAAGGCTGGTTGGAATAAGAGAGGTTTGCCGTGAGCAAGTGGTTGATTCCCGTTTTGACCGCCTCGGTGGTTCTGGGTGGTTGTGCCAGCGTTCCGCGTGGTTCCATCCCGGTTGTTGATTCCGGTAGTTCGGCCTACGAACAGGACGACCGCCCCGGCGGTGGCTATAACAATGCCCCTGCGCAAGCGCAGCAGCAGTCCATGCCCGAGGATTCCGGTGTGGTGGTGATGGTGCCCGGCGGCGGTGCGCCCTCCGCACCGATCGACACCTACGCAGCGCCGGCTGGCGCGCCTGCCAACAGCGGTGGGCTGACCTTCGACGAGCCGCCGCTGAGCAGCGAGCCCCTGGGTTCGCCGAACTACGGCAACTCGGCGCCTTCACAGCCGTCCACGCCCAGCGGTATTCCCAGTGGTAACGCCGGCGGCCTGGCCGCAGACGAGCAGCTCGATGGTCCGGTACTGGCGCTGCTGACCAGCGCCCAGCAACAGCAGACCGGCGGTGATCTCAATGGTGCGGCGTCCAGCCTGGAGCGTGCCCAGCGTATTGCCCCGCGTGAGCCGCAAGTGCTGTACCGCCTGGCCCAGGTGCGCCTGGCCCAGGGTGACGCTGCCCAGGCCGAGCAGTTCGCCCGCCGTGGCTTGAGCTATGCCAACGGCCGTCCGGCACTGCAGGCCAGCCTTTGGGATCTGATCGCCAAGTCCCGCGAGCAGCAGGGCGATGCGGCTGGCGCTGCCCAGGCCCGTGAGCGGGCCAGGGTCAACCTGTGAGTGCCGCCTCGTTAGCCCTGATCGCTGACCAGCTGCTGCTGGTCGAGCGGGCACTGCGGGTGCAGGGGTGGTGGGAGGCATCTGCGCCCAGCGCGCAGGCCCTGGCCAGCGAGCAGCCGTTCTGCGTGGATACCCTGGATTTCTCCCAGTGGCTGCAGTGGATATTCCTGCCACGCATGAAGGCGATCATCGAGACCGGCGCGGACCTGCCGGCGGTGTCCGGCATCCTGCCGATGGCCGAGCAGGTCTATGGTGCCGACAGTCGAGAAGCTGCGGGACTGCTCAAGGCGCTGGGGGATTTCGACCGGCTGATCACGGCGGGCCGTTAGGCCCGCCTCAGCGGCCTTACTGGCAGTTTTCCTTGATCGCCTGCTTGCTGTCGGCGATGCGCTTCTGACGCTCGTCTTCACCCAGGCGACGCATTTCCCCACCTTCCTCCACGCGCACCCGCGGGTTGTTCTCCAACTGCGCCAGGTTGTTGCGCTGGGTCTCGCAGTATTTCTTGCGCTCGGCCTCCTGGGCCGCCACTTCCTTTTTCACCTTGGCGTCGGCGGCTGCCTGCTCGGGGTCGGCGATGCTGTCGAAGGTCGGCGCCGGCTTCTGTTCGGTGGTCGTGGAGGGCGGCGGCGCTGCCGAAGGATTGACCGTGGTGGATTGTTGGCCCTGGGGTGGCTGCTCGCCGAAGTGGGTCACGCCCTGGGCGTCGACCCACTTGTAGATCTGCCCGGCCATGGCGCTCGCGCTCAGGGCTAGCAACAGGCTGCTGGTGAGAATCATGCGACGCATGGAAATTCCTTATGCATGGTCAATCGACGGTAAGGCGCTTGCAGCGCTGGGCTGCAGTTTCGAGCCGCTACTATAACCAATCGGCCGGCGCGGGAGTCTGGTCTGTTTCACATCGACGCGGACCGCGTGTCCGAACCCTGGCGCAGGGCGGTGTTGCCGGATATTGCGTATTCCGTCATGCATCGCTTGACTTGCCGCCAGCGAATATCAACAATCGAATGCTCGCTGTAGTGGGGTCAGCCGCAAGCTGGCTTCAGCTCAGTAGACATGAGGCGCTACCCGCGCCGACCTTTCGTTACACCCGCAACGCGTTACCTCGCGCTGGGTGGGAAAGTCCCGCAACACATCAGGGGCTGTCCCAATGCTTGCTCAGTTGTAGCTGACGTAGTCGGCGACCACAGTCGCTCATGCTCTGCTGGCAGTAAACCTACTCGGGCCGACCCTGCAAAAGGGCGGTTTTCTGGCGTAATAGAGGTGAACAACGTGGAGCTTTTATCCGGCGCTGAAATGGTCGTCCGCTCGTTGCGTGACGAAGGCGTTAAGTACATCTATGGGTATCCGGGTGGTGCCCTCCTGCACATCTACGATGCCTTGTTCAAAGAGCCGGAAGTGACCCACGTCCTGGTTCGTCACGAGCAGGCGGCGACCCACATGGCGGACGGCTATGCCCGTGCCACCGGCAAGGCCGGCGTGGTTCTGGTGACCTCCGGCCCGGGCGCGACCAACGCCGTGACCGGTATCGCCACCGCCTACATGGATTCGATCCCGATGGTGATCATCTCCGGTCAGGTGGCCAGCACCGTGGTCGGCACCGACGCCTTCCAGGAAGTCGACATGGTCGGCATCTCCCGTCCGATCGTGAAGCACAGCTTCATCATCAAGCATCCTTCGGAAATCCCCGAAGTGATCAAGAAGGCCTTCTACCTGGCCGAGTCCGGTCGCCCGGGCCCGGTGGTCGTCGACATTCCCAAGGACATGGGCGATCCGACCCAGAAGTTCGAATACAGCTACCCGAAGAAGGTCAAGCTGCGTTCCTACAGCCCGGCTGCCCGTGGGCACTCGGGGCAGATCCGCAAGGCGGCGGAAATGCTCGTCGCGGCCAAGCGCCCGATCATCTATTCCGGCGGCGGCGTGATCCTCGGTGGCGCTTCGGCGCAGCTCACCGAGCTGGCCCGCGCGCTGAACGTGCCGGTCACCAATACCCTGATGGGCCTGGGTGCCTACCCGGGCGATGACCGTCAGTTCGTCGGGATGCTCGGCATGCACGGCAGCTACACCGCCAACCTGGCCATGCATCACGCCGACGTGATCCTGGCCGTTGGCGCGCGCTTCGATGACCGCGTCATCAATGGCGAGACCGCGGCCAAGTTCTGCCCGAACGCCAAGATCATCCATATCGACATCGACCCGGCGTCGATCTCCAAGACGGTCAAGGCCGACATCCCTATCGTCGGTCCGGTGGACAGCGTGCTGAGCGAGATGGTTGCCGCTCTCAAGGAAATCGAGCACGGGCCTGACAGGGAATCGCAAGCCACCTGGTGGAAGCAGATCGAAGAATGGCGTGGTGGTGGTCGGCTGTTCCCTTATAACGAGGGTGACGGCAGCATCATCAAGCCGCAGACCGTGATCGAGACCCTGTGCGAAGTCACCCGGGGCGAAGCGTATGTCAGCTCCGACGTGGGCCAGCACCAGATGTTCGCCGCCCAGTACTACCGCTTCAACAAGCCGAACCGCTGGATCAACTCCGGTGGCCTGGGCACCATGGGCTTCGGCTTCCCGGCCGCCATGGGCGTCAAGCTGAACTTCCCGGATGCCGACGTCGCCTGCGTGACCGGTGAGGGCAGTATCCAGATGAACATCCAGGAGCTGTCGACCTGCCTGCAGTACGACCTGCCGGTGAAGATCATCAACCTCAACAATGGCGCGCTGGGCATGGTTCGCCAGTGGCAGGACATGCAGTACAGCAGCCGTTACTCGCACTCCTACATGGAATCATTGCCTGATTTCGTCAAGCTGGCCGAGTCCTATGGGCACGTGGGCATGCGCATCACCGACCTCAAGGACCTCAAGGCGAAGATGGAAGAGGCGTTCGCGATCAAGGATCGCCTGGTGTTCCTCGATATCGCCGTGGATACCAGCGAGCACGTCTACCCGATGCAGATTCGTGGTGGCGCGATGCGCGACATGTGGCTGAGCAAGACGGAGCGTACCTGACATGCGTCATATCATTTCCCTGCTGCTGGAAAACGAACCGGGAGCCCTGTCGCGTGTGGTCGGCCTGTTCTCCCAGCGCAACTACAACATCGAAAGCCTGACCGTGGCGCCAACCGAAGACCCGACCCTGTCGCGTCTGACGTTGACCACTATCGGTCATGACGACACCATCGAGCAGATCACCAAGAATCTCAACAAGCTGATCGAGGTGGTCAAGCTGGTGGACCTGTCGGAAAACGCCCATATCGAGCGCGAGCTGATGCTGGTCAAGGTCAAGGCCACTGGCGCCCAGCGCGCCGAGGTAAAGCGCACCACCGATATCTTCCGTGGGCAGATCGTCGACGTGACGCCGAGCGTGTACACCATCCAGCTGGCCGGTACCAGCGACAAGCTGGACAGCTTTATCCAGGCCATCGGCACCGCGCTGATCCTGGAGACCGTGCGCAGTGGTGTCACCGGTATCGCCCGCGGCGACAAGGTGCTGAGCATCTGATCGTAGCGCTTGAAAGAAACCCCGCCTGGTGCGGGGTTTTTTTATGGGCGAATTTGCCTATCGGCGGTTCCAGAAGGCTGCGATCAGTGGATCCTTGAGGCGCTTGTGCAGGGCGAACAGGCCGATGTCGTAGGCGGTCAGCGGCGGCTGGATATCGTAAATGCGGATGCGCGCAGCCAGGGGGCTGTTGTCCAGCACGATCTGCGGCACCACGCCGATGCCGAAGCCCAGGCTGACCATGCTGACGATGGCTTCGTTGCCGCTGACCTGGGCATAGATGCGTGGCTTGATGTTGTGGTGCTTGAGCCAGCGGTCGGTGCGGGTCCGGGCCAGGCCTTCCTCGGAGAGAATCAGTGGCACATCCTGCCAGCTGTGCGCCCCGGGATTCTTCAGTTGTTCCTCGCTGAGCAGCTGTGGCGATTGCGGGCCAATGAAGCGCAGCGCCGAGCGGGTGATCGACTGGAACTCGATGCCGGCTGGCAGGCTGTCCGGACGTGCACCGATGGCCAGGTCTTCGAGGCCCTGCTGCACGCGTTCGACCGCCTTGGCCGGGTCGCCGGTGTGCAGTTTCATTTCGATGCGCGGGTAATCCTGGCGGAAGCTGCTGAGGATCTCGTAGAGGAAGCTGTAGCTCGCCGTTACCGAACAGTAGAGCGACAGCTCGCCATGCAGAACCAGTTGATCCTGCCGGAAGGTCTGGCGGATGGCCTGCCAGCCGTTCATCACCTCGCTGGCGTACTCGCGAAACTGCTGCCCCTCGCGGGTCAGGCGTACCGAGCGGTTGTCGCGCACGAACAGCGGTGCGCCAAGTTCTTCCTCGAGCTGTTTGATGCTACGGCTGAGCGCCGAAGGGCTGACGTGCTGCTCGCGGCTGGTTTTGCCGAAGTGCAGGTTGTCGGCCAGGGAGAGAAAAAGTCCGAGTGCGTGGCTGTCCATGGTGTTTCATATATCGGCATGTTGTGTTGCAAATATATCATTTTACGCAACGGAACGGATCACTTAAGGTAGCTCTGTCGCGGTGCTGGGCACCCATTCCTTTCGATACACAAGAGCCAAGAACATGAAAGTTTATTACGACAAAGACTGTGACCTCTCGATCATCCAGGGCAAGAAAGTTGCCATCATCGGCTACGGTTCCCAGGGCCACGCTCAGGCGTGCAACCTGAAAGACTCTGGCGTCGACGTCACCGTCGGTCTGCGTAAAGGCTCCGCTACCGTTGCCAAGGCTGAAGCCCATGGCCTGAAAGTCGCTGACGTGGCCTCCGCTGTCGCCGCTGCCGACCTGGTGATGATCCTGACCCCGGACGAGTTCCAGGGCGCCCTGTACAAGAACGAGATCGAGCCGAACATCAAGCAGGGCGCTACCCTGGCCTTCTCCCACGGCTTCTCGATTCACTACAACCAGGTGGTTCCGCGTGCCGACCTCGACGTGATCATGATCGCGCCGAAGGCTCCAGGCCACACCGTACGTACCGAGTTCGTCAAAGGCGGCGGCATCCCTGACCTGATCGCCGTTTACCAGGACGCTTCGGGCAATGCCAAGAACGTCGCCTTGTCCTACGCCTCGGGCGTGGGCGGTGGCCGCACTGGCATCATCGAAACCACCTTCAAGGACGAGACCGAGACCGACCTGTTCGGCGAGCAGGCCGTTCTCTGTGGCGGTACCGTCGAACTGGTCAAGGCCGGTTTCGAAACCCTGGTCGAAGCCGGTTATGCGCCGGAAATGGCCTACTTCGAGTGCCTGCACGAACTGAAGCTGATCGTCGACCTCATGTACGAAGGCGGTATCGCCAACATGAACTACTCGATCTCCAACAACGCCGAATATGGCGAGTACGTGACCGGCCCGGAAGTCATCAACGCCGAATCCCGCCAGGCCATGCGCAATGCACTCAAGCGCATCCAGGATGGTGAATACGCCAAGATGTTCATCAGCGAAGGCGCTACCGGCTACCCGTCGATGACCGCCAAGCGTCGTAACAACGCCGCTCACGGCATCGAAGTGATCGGTGAGCAACTGCGTTCGATGATGCCGTGGATCGCTGCCAACAAGATCGTCGACAAAGCCAAGAACTAAGTCGACTTGATCTCTGAAGAAACGCGGCCACGGCCGCGTTTTTTCATTATCGGCTGTGTACCAAGGTTCCCCGGAGAAGGTTAGGCAAGGGGAGAGCGGCAAGGCGGCTGTAGTGAGCATGCTCCAGTCGCCCTTGGGGGCGCGCTGAAGTGTGCCGGCCTTGGGCGCCTTCGCCGCGATTTTTGATGCAGCATCACCGAGCGCAGGTGCTTTTGGTAAAGAGCCCCGGGCGGGCTTCTGGTATAAAGCCCGGGTATCCAGGCCGATTAGGGCGAACGCTTGTCCCGCGGCTCGGTCGAAAATTCAAATCCGATGCAAGGTGTTGTTCATGAGCGAGCGTCCGCAAGAGCCCAAGTCGTCCCGTGACGATGACAGCTTACTGCCCATCGACGAGCATATTGAGGAAGGGCATGACGACGAGGGGCGCAAGGTGCGCCATCGCGGCATCTACCTGCTGCCCAATCTGTTCACCACCGCGAACCTGTTCGCCGGCTTCTATTCCATCATCAATGCCATGAACGGCAACTTTTACGTGGCCGCCGCCACGGTGTTCGTGGCTATGGTGCTCGATGGCCTGGACGGTCGCGTCGCGCGCCTGACCAATACCCAGAGCGCCTTTGGTGCCGAGTACGATTCGCTGTCCGACATGGTGGCCTTCGGGGTCGCCCCCGCCTTGCTGGCCTTCGAATGGGCGCTCGGCAGCATGGGCAAGGTCGGCTGGATGGTTGCCTTCATCTATGTGGCTGGCGCAGCGCTGCGCCTGGCGCGCTTCAATACGCAGATCGGCAGCGTCGACAAGCGCTACTTCATCGGTCTGGCCAGCCCGGCAGCCGCCGGTGTCGTCGCCGGTACCGTCTGGGCGTTCAGCGACTTCGGCATTCAAGGCTCCAACATGTCGTTCGTGGTGGCGATACTGGTTGCGGCAGCCGGCATGCTGATGGTCAGCAACATCAAGTACAACAGCTTCAAGAACCTGGATCTGAAAGGCCGTGTGCCGTTCGTGGCCATTCTCGCTGTGGTGCTGGTGTTCGCCGTTGTATTCAGCGATCCGCCGCGCATCCTGTTGCTGATCTTCCTGGCCTACGCCGCGTCCGGTCCGATTCAATACCTGCTGCGTTTGCGTCGTCGCAAGCCAATGCAGTGATGTAATTTCCTGCAGACTCCGTAGTCTATTGGGCAGGTCTGTCCCGATACTGCGGAGTCATCATGCTGATCAAGCTGCGTCAGGCATCCGAATGCAACGAATCGGATGTTACCCCCGAGTCTGTCTATCTCTCCCGCCGCACCTTCATGTCAGCCGCCGCCGCCGGTATCGCGCTGGGCAGTGTGCCGGCCTGGGCGCAATCAGCCACGGCCGAGCGCTACGCCGGAGTCGACGCGGGTAGCGCGCCACCCTGGCTGGCCGAGCGGATCGCGGCCAGCAAATGGAATGCAGTGACCGTCAAGGACGAAGCGATCACGCCGTTCCAGGACGCCACCCATTACAACAACTTCTACGAGTTCGGCGCCGACAAGTCGGACCCGGCAGCCAATGCCGGCAGCCTGAAGACCGAGCCCTGGTCGGTGGTGATCGACGGTGAGGTCGGCAAACCCGGGCGCTATGCCCTGGAAGACTTCATCAAGCCCTATCAGCTGGAAGAGCGTATCTACCGGCTGCGCTGTGTCGAGGCCTGGTCGATGGTGATTCCCTGGATCGGTTTTCCCATTTCGGCTCTGCTCGACAAGATTGAACCGACCTCGGCGGCAAAATACATCCGTTTCGAAACCCTCAAGGATCCGGACAGCATGCCGGGGCAACGCTCCAGTTTCGGCTTGATCGACTGGCCCTATGTAGAGGGCCTGCGTCTGGATGAAGCCATGCACCCACTGGCCATCCTGGCCGTCGGCATGTACGGGCGTGAGCTACCCAACCAGAATGGCGCACCGCTGCGGCTGGTAGTGCCCTGGAAGTATGGCTTCAAGAGCATCAAGTCGATCGTGCGTATCAGTCTGGTGAGTGAGCAGCCACAAACCAGCTGGCAGAGCATCGCAGCGCAGGAGTACGGCTTCTATGCCAACGTGAACCCGACCGTCGACCATCCTCGCTGGAGTCAGGCGCGTGAGCGCCGTCTGCCCAGTGGGCTGTTCAGCCCCAATGTACGCGAGACCCAGATGTTCAACGGCTACGCCGATGAAGTTGCCAGCCTCTATAGCAATCTCGATCTGCGGAAGAACTATTGATGCGGCACCCGTTCTGGCGTCTTTTCGTTTTCGTGCTGGTCGCCGTATGGCCTCTGTACTGGCTGTATCAAGCCTGGTCGTTTGCCCTTGGACCGGATCCGGGCAAGGTTCTGGTCGAGCGACTGGGACTGGGCGCACTCATCCTCCTGCTGATTACCCTGAGCATGACCCCGCTGCAGAAACTCAGCGGCTGGTCGGGCTGGATGGCCGTGCGCCGCCAGCTCGGCCTGTGGTGTTTCGCCTACGGGGTTCTGCATCTGGCCGCCTATGCGGTGTTCATTATGGGGCTGGACTGGTCGCAGCTGGGCATCGAGCTGCGCAAGCGCCCGTACATCATCGTTGGTGCCATCGCGCTGTTCGGCTTGCTGCTGCTGGCCGTGACCTCCAATCGATACAGTCAGCGCCGTCTGGGCAAAGGCTGGAAGAAACTGCATCGCCTTATTTATCTCATTCTGCCGCTGGGGTTGCTGCATATGCTCTGGATCGTCAGAGCGGATCTGAAGGAATGGGCTATCTATGCAGCCGTTGGGGCCGTGCTTCTATTGCTGCGTATCCCTGCCCTTATGCGCAGAATCCCGCGGATAGGCGGGGCAGGGCAGAAAGTTCAGGCAAAGTGAAATAAACGGTTGACCTGAGTTTCAGGGGGCCTATAATGCGCACCACTTCCGGCGCAGCCTGATCTGAAAACTCCTTTGGAAACAAAGAGTTAGACGAAAATAAGGGTTGCACGGACGGCGAATTCGAGTAGAATGCGCCGGCATCGACAGGGTGGTTTGAGTGGTTCTGTTGATGGTTCGATCAGGTTTGATCGAAGGCGGTAAAGAGGGTGTTGACAGCGGTTTGTAACGCTGTAGAATGCGCCTCCCGCTGGAGAGAAGATGGTCTGGTCGGGCGCTGCAAGGTGTTGAGAAGAAAGAAAAAGTTCTTCAAAAACAACTTGACAGCAAATGAGGGTGCTGTAAGATGCGCGCCTCGGTTG
>NZ_FORC01000003.1 GCF_900113905.1 Phytopseudomonas argentinensis | reverse complement strand
TCAAGTTGTTTTTGAAGAACTTTTTCTTTCTTCTCAACACCTTGCAGCGCCCGACCAGACCATCTTCTCTCCAGCGGGAGGCGCATTCTACAGCGTTACAAACCGCTGTCAACACCCTCTTTACCGCCTTCGATCAAACCTGATCGAACCATCAACAGCGCCACTCAAACCACCCTGTCGATGCCGGCGCATTCTACTCGAATTCGCCGTCCGTGCAACCCTTATTTTCGTCTAACTCTTTGTTTCCAAAGGAGTTTTCAGATCAGGCTGCGCCGGAAGTGGTGCGCATTATAGGCCCCCTGAAACTCAGGTCAACCGTTTATTTCATCGAATTGAAATAAAGCCGCCAAACAGGCGGCTCCTCTATAGATAGAACGTTCGCGGCCGCTATCTGAGCCCCAAGCGTTTGGCAAGACGCTGCAGGTTGGCGCGATCCACAGCCAGTTCACGGGCCACGTCGGCCCAGCGCCCGGCATGACGATCAAGCGCTGCTTCTATAAGACGCCGCTGATAGTCATCCAGCGCCTCGCGCAGCCCCTGCCCTACCGGCAGTGAAGGTTCGAGCGCCGGATGTGCCTGTTCTTCTATATAGGTGTGGAGCAGCGGATGCAGGTCCAGCGCATGACTGTCGATGGTCAATATCTGTGGGCGCTCGGCGCAGGCTGACAGTGCCTTGATGGCCGCTCGGCCGATCAGGTGCTCCAACTCCCGGACGTTGCCGGGCCAGTCGTGCTGCAACAGGGTTTTCTGGGCATCGGCCGACAGACGCAGGCTACGCAGCCGCAAACGCGCGCGGTTGTCTTCAAGGAAGTACCCGGCGAGCAGCAGCACGTCACGTTCCCGCTCACGTAGCGCCGGCACCTTGAGCGGATAAACGCTCAAGCGGTGATAGAGGTCGGCACGAAAACGCCCGGCGCGAACCTCTTCCGCCAGATCACGGTTGGTGGCCGCCAGCACCCGTACATCGACGCGGTGTTCCCGATCCGAACCAACCCGCTGCAGTTGGCCACTCTGCAGCACTCGCAGCAATTTGGACTGCACGGCCAGGGGCAGCTCGCCCACCTCGTCGAGAAACAGGGTGGCACCATCAGCCAGTTCGAACTTGCCGCGCCGTTCGCTGAGCGCGCCGGAAAACGCGCCGCGCACATGCCCGAACAGCTCGCTTTCCACCAGGGTATCCGGCAACGCCGCACAGTTGATGCTGACCATTGGCCGCGAGGAGCGGGACGAGGCGGCATGCAGCGCTTCGGCGACCAGCTCCTTGCCGACGCCGGTCTCGCCGCTGATCAATACGGTGAGATCACTGCGGCCAACCAGCTCGATCTCTTGCAGCAACGCCTTGTGTCGCGCGCTTTGCCCAATCATCTCCCGCGGGCGAGCGGCATCAGCCGCATGCTTGTAGAGGTCTGCACGGCGCTGCTCGCTCTCGACACGCCCCAGCAGCAGGCTGATCCGCTCGCTGGCGGCCACCGTCGCGGCAGCCAGGCTGGCGAATGCCTCCAGCATGCCCAGATCGACACGACCGAAGCTGCTCGACTGCAGTGAGTCCAGAGTCAACAACCCCCACAACTGCTCCTTCACGTAAAGCGGGCACCCCAGGCAGTCGTGTACCTCCAGGTGCCCGTTTTGGCCCTCCAGCAGGCCATCGTAGGGATCGGGCAGCTCGCAGTCAGCGGCGAATCGAGTAGGCCCGCGGTGCTGCAGCAGCTCATGCAGCCGGGGATGCTCGCTTACCTTGAAGCGGCGCCCCATGGTGTCAGCACTCAGCCCCTCTACGGACAGCGGTACCAGCACCTCGCCATCGAGCCTGAGCAGTGCCACGGCATCGCAGGGAAACAACTGCCGTAGCGCCGCGAGCAGGCGCCGGTAACGCTCGCTTTCAGGCAGATCCCGGGAGAGGTCATCGACCAGCGGAAGCAGGGCAACCAGCAGAGGATTGGAAGTCATAAAGACACCTGAAGAGTCATAAAGACACACAACGCATGCGGTCAAAATGACTCATAACATGCGCAGGCCCAGTAATCCAGCGGGTTTGCCAGTTGGCACGGGATCTGAAATGGCCCTGGCAGATCCCCTTCATGCCTTGCGACAGGAACCATCATCATGCTCAGCCACCCACAACGCGCCATCATCAAAGCCACCGTCCCGTTGCTGGAAACCGGGGGCGAAGCCCTGACCCGGCACTTCTACGCGATGATGCTGGAGGAGTATCCCGAGGTACGTCCGCTGTTCAACCAGGCCCACCAGGCCAGCGGTGCCCAGCAACGTGCGCTGGCCAATGCCGTACTCATGTATGCCCGGCATATCGATCGGCTCGAGTCGCTCGGCCCGCTGGTGAGTCAGATCGTCAACAAGCACGTGGCGCTGCAGATCCTCCCCGAGCACTACCCGATCGTGGGCAGTTGCCTGCTGCGTGCCATTCGCGAAGTGCTGGGCGCAGAGATTGCCACCGACGAGGTGATCGATGCCTGGGCGGCGGCTTACGGGCAGCTGGCGGACATCCTGATCGGTGCCGAAAAAAGTGCCTATAAGGAGCACGAACAAGCACCAGGCGGATGGCGCGGCTCGCGGGACTTCAAGGTGGTCGCCAAGACCCGGGAGAGTGAGGAAATCATGTCCTTGCGGCTGGTCCCGATCGATGGCGGTGCGGTACTGGTGCATCAGCCGGGCCAGTACATCGGCCTGCGCATCATCGTCGACGGCCAGGAACAGCGCCGCAACTACTCACTGTCGGCCCTGAGCGATGGTCGTGAATACCGCATCAGCGTCAAACGCGAAATCGGCGGCAAAGTGTCCAACTACCTGCACGACCATATCCAGGTGGGCGATACTCTGGAACTGTTCCCGCCGGCTGGCGACTTCGTGCTGCGCCAATCGGACAAGCCCATGGCGCTGATCACCGCAGGCGTGGGCATCACCCCGGCGCTGACCATGTTGCAAGCTGCCCGTGAGAGCGGTCGCCCGATCCACTTCATTCATTATGCCCGCCACGGCGGTGTGCATGCCTTCAAGCGGTGGATCGAAGAACAGAGCCGCGACTACCCGCAGATCAGCTACCGATTCTGCTATAGCGACCCGCGTGACGACGACCAGCCCCACGCCCAGGGTATGGTCAGCCGCGAGCAGCTGGACGAGTGGCTGCCCGCGGATCGTGATCTGGAGGCTTACTTCCTCGGCCCGAAACCCTTCATGGCGCAGGTCAAGCGGCACCTGAACGACCTGGGCGTGCCCAGCGAGCAGTGCCACTACGAGTTCTTCGGCCCGGCGTCCCAGCTCGATGCCTGAAGCAGGTGCCTTGGCGGGAGGTGCGATACGCGCTCAGATCACCCCTTGACTGCGTAGCGCCTCGATCTGCCGGGCATCCAGCCCAAGCACCTCGCCGAGCACACGCTCGGTATGCTCGCCCAGCAGCGGAGGTGCCTGGCGGTACTCCACCGGGCTGGCCGACAGGCGCAGCGGGCTGGCAACCTGTGGCGTGCTGCCGGCCAGCGGATGGGGCAGGTCGATACGCAGGCCTCGGGCGATGACCTGTGGGTCGGCGAAGACCTGCTGTAGATCGTTGACCGGCCCACAGGGCACGCCTGCCGCCTCGAGCAGGCCGACCCATTCGGCCGTGGTACGAAACACCGTGGCCTGACGGATCAGCGGAATCAGCTCGGCACGGTGCGCGACCCGCTGGCCATTGCTGGCGAAGCGTGGATCCACGCCCCATTCGGGGTGCCCGGCCACGTCGCAGAACTTGCGGAATTGACTGTCATTGCCGACGGTAAGGATCAGGTCGCCATCGGCCGTCGGGAACGCCTGGTACGGCACGATATTCGGGTGAGCATTGCCCAGGCGCTTTGGCGAGACACCGGTGGTCAGGTAGTTCATCGCCTGGTTGGCGAGGCACGCCACCTGCACGTCGAGCAGGGCCATGTCGATGTGCTGGCCTTCGCCGGTCTTCTGCCGATGCGCCAATGCGGCGAGTACGGCGACCGTCGCGTACAGCCCGGTGAGGATATCGGTCAGCGCCACGCCGACCTTTACCGGGCCTGCGCCGTCGCTGCCATCAGGCTGGCCGGTCAGGCTCATCAGGCCGCCCAGGCCCTGGATCATGAAGTCATAGCCGGCGCGCTTGGCATAGGGGCCGCTCTGGCCGAAGCCGGTGATCGAGCAATAGATCAGCCGCGGATTGATCGCCTTGAGGCTGGCGTAATCCAGCCCGTAGGCAGCCAGCCCGCCGACCTTGAAGTTCTCGATAAGGATGTCCGACTTGGCCGCCAACTCACGCACCAGGCGCTGGCCCTCGACCTGGGTGAAGTCGAGGGTCAGCGACTGCTTGTTGCGGTTGGCGGCAAGGAAATAGGCCGCCTCGCTGGTATCGCGCCCTTCATCATCACGCAGATAGGGTGGGCCCCAGTGGCGGGTGTCATCACCGACCTTGGGCCGCTCGACCTTGATCACCTCGGCGCCGAGGTCAGCCAGGTTCTGCCCGCACCAGGGGCCGGCGAGCACCCGGGACAGGTCGAGGATACGCAGATGAGAAAGGGCACCGGACATCGCAGAGGCCTCGTACGGAGATGACGCAGGCGTTCCCACGCCAGGCGCGGGAACGATCAACAACCTGAAGCGGCTTAGAAGAAGGCCTGGATGCCCGTCTGCGCCCGCCCCAGAATCAGCGCGTGCACATCGTGGGTGCCTTCATAGGTGTTGACCACCTCCAGGTTGACCAGGTGACGGGCCACGCCGAACTCGTCGCTGATACCGTTGCCACCGAGCATGTCGCGGGCCATACGGGCAATATCCAGGGCCTTGCCGCAGCTGTTGCGCTTCATGATCGAAGTGATTTCCACCGCGGCGGTGCCTTCGTCCTTCATGCGCCCCAGGCGCAGGCAGCCCTGCAGGGCCAGGGTGATCTCGGTCTGCATGTCGGCCAGCTTCTTCTGGATCAGCTGGTTGGCGGCCAATGGGCGGCCGAACTGCTGACGGTCCAGGGTGTACTGGCGCGCCGTGTGCCAGCAGGCTTCGGCAGCGCCCAACGCGCCCCAGCTGATGCCATAGCGCGCCGAGTTCAGGCAGGTGAAGGGGCCACGCAGACCGCGCACGTCCGGGAAGGCGTTTTCTTCGGGGCAGAACACGTTGTCCATGACGATCTCGCCGGTGATCGAGGCGCGCAGGCCAACCTTGCCGTGGATAGCCGGAGCCGACAGCCCTTCCCAGCCCTTTTCCAGCACGAAGCCGCGGATCTCCCCGGCATCGTCCTTGGCCCAGACCACGAAGACATCGGCGATCGGGCTATTGGTGATCCACATCTTGCTGCCGCTCAGGCGGTAGCCGCCATCGACCTTCTTGGCCCGGGTGATCATCGAGCCCGGATCCGAACCATGGTTGGGCTCGGTGAGGCCGAAACAGCCGATATACTCACCGCTGGCCAGCTTGGGCAGGTACTTCTGCCGGGTGGCCTCGCTGCCGAATTCGAAGATCGGCACCATCACCAGGGACGACTGCACGCTCATCATCGAGCGGTAGCCGGAGTCGATGCGTTCCACTTCGCGGGCGATCAGCCCGTAGCACACGTAGTTGAGGCCACTGCCGCCATAGGCTTCGGGAATGGTGGCACCGAGCAGGCCAGTTTCACCCATCTCACGGAAGATCGCCGGGTCGGTCTTTTCATGGCGGAAGGCTTCGAGCACCCGCGGCGCCAGCTTGTCGGCGGCGAACTGCTCGGCGCTGTCACGCACCATGCGCTCTTCTTCTGTTAGCTGCTGGTCGAGCAGAAGCGGGTCGATCCAGTTGAAGCTTGCCTTGGCGGCCATCGCGAAATCCTCGGGAAGTAACTCGTTGAACTGAGCCTAAAAGCCTAGCCGGCTGCTCGCAAACGACTAATCCGCACGCAACTGTGCAAAAAGCTCACTCCGAGATAGGATTAGGATCAAGAAAACGCGTCATTCAGTGAGGTACTTGCACAGATGCGTCGCAAGATTCCCAGCACCGCAGCGCTGGTCGCCTTCGAGGCCTCAGCTCGCCACCAGAGCTTCACCCGTGCAGCCGATGAACTGGCGCTGACCCAGGGTGCGGTTTGCCGGCAGATCGCCGGGCTCGAAGCCTTTCTAGGCGTGGAGCTGTTTCGCCGCTCGCGCCGCGGCGTATTGCTGACCGAAACGGGCACCGCCTATGCGGCCAAGGTGGCCGCTCAGCTCGATGCCGTGGAACGAGATACCCTGGCGCTGATGGGTGCCCAGGGCGCCATGGGCCTGGAGCTCGCCGTGGTGCCGACCTTTGTGACGCAATGGCTGCTGCCGCGCCTGAAGGACTTCCAGCGCCAGCACCCGGAAGTCACGGTGCACCTGACCAACCGCACACGGCCGTTCCTGTTCGCCGACACCGGCTTCGATGCGGCGATCTATTTCGGCGATGGCGACTGGTCGGGTACCGAGGCGCACTTCCTGATGCATGAACACCTGACGCCGGTGTGCAGCCCGACGCTGCTCGGCGGCCAGCCGGCGAGTGCCGAGCGCATCGCCGAACTGCCGCTGCTGCAGCAGAGCACCCGCCCCTATGCCTGGCGTCAGTGGTTTGCGGCGCAGGGGCTGAACGTCAGTCGCGACATGACGGGCCCGCGCCTGGAACTGTTTTCGATGCTCGCCCAGGCAGCCCGTCATGAGATGGGGGTGGCGTTGATCCCGCCCTTTCTGATTCAGCGCGAACTGGCCGACGGCAGCCTGGTGGTCGCCATGGACCGCCCGGTGCCCGATGGAGGCCGCGCCTATTACCTGACAGTGCCGGAGCGCAAGGTCGAGTCGGCGGCGCTGAAGGCTTTTCGCGACTGGTTGCTGGGGGAAGCGCTGGCGTATCGGGTGATGAGTTGAGGGTTGCCATGAGGCAAAGCGGATAGCGATGCAGTACCAGTGGGGCGCGCCATGCGCGCGAATCGCGGGCATGGGCCAGGTTGATCTGAACCCCGACGCCTGATCGGTGGAGGCCGCAAGTTTGGGCAAATGCAGTATCCTGCCCATCGTTCCAGATGACTGCCAGGGCTGCCTTGTCTCTAATCGCCTCAAGCAAAAATCTCGTGTTCCGGATCATCGCGTTGATGCAGCGCCATCCGGGCGCCATTGCCGTTTTCGGATTTCTTTCCGGTGTTGCCAGCTTCGTGCTGGTGGATCGCCAGGCGGGGCTGGCCAAGGTGCTGGCCCTGGTCCTGCTGGTCAGCTGGCTATGGCTGATTCTGGAAAACGTGCTGCGCGAGCGGATCGCCGCACGCTTCGGCTTCGAGTTGCCGCGACCGCTGCTGCGCTACGCCACGCAGATGATTCACCAGGAAAGCCTGTTCTTCGTCCTGCCGTTCTTCTTTATCACCACCACCTGGAACAGCAGTCAGGCGCTGTTCAGCGGGTTGCTGGCGGCGGCGGCGCTGGTATCGATCACCGACCCGCTCTATTACAAGTGGCTGGCACCGCGGCGCTGGATCTTTCTCGCCTATCACACCCTGGCACTGTTCGCAGTGATGCTCACGGCACTGCCGATCATCTTCAAGCTCAACACCACCCAGAGCTATCAGTATTCGCTGGCGGCTGCCGTGCTGCTGTCGTTTCCCAGCCTGTTCAGCATCATTACCGTGCGTAAATGGTGGCGCGGCCTGCTGCTGATCGGCCTGACCCTGGCCATCGGCGCCTTTGGCTGGCTGACCCGCACCTGGGTGCCGCCGGCCACACTGTGGCTGACCGAAGTGGCCATCACCACCGAGTTCGACAACCAGAACCGCTCGCCTGGCGAAGGCATCAAGCAGTTGAGTGCCAGCCAGCTGCGCAGCACCGGCCTGTACGCCTACACGGCCATCAACGCACCCCGTGGTCTCGACGAGCGCATCTATCACGTCTGGGAACACAACGGCCAGGAGCTGGAGCGTATCGCCCTGGATATCCATGGCGGCCGCGAGAAGGGCTATCGCGCCTGGACGCACAAGCAGAACTTCCCGCAGGCCGTGGAAGGTGACTGGCAGATTCAGGTGCTGACCGACGCCGGGCAACTGATCGGCGTGCTGCGCTTCGAGGTTACCGCGGATACCGACGCGCCAGCAGGCTCTGCGCCGGGGCCGAGAGACGCCGCACAGGCGCCAGTAGAGCCGACCGTCGCCCCGCAAGCCGAGCCTGAGCCGCAGGTCGACCGCGAGGCTGAAGCTGCCGAACCGCCGGCCGAGCCCGATGCTCAGCCGACGGATCAGTCTTCAAGCGCGCCTGATGGCGAGGGCGAACCCCCCGCTCAACCGAAGAACCAGTAGCACACGGCGATCGCGGCTACCACGCCGGAGAATTCGGCCAACAACGCACAGCCGACGGCGTGCCGGGCACGCTGGATACCCACCGCACCGAAATACACCGCCAGCACGTAGAACGTGGTTTCCGTACTTCCCTGAATGATCGCCGCCGCCAGGGCCGGGAAACTGTCGACCCCCTGGGTCTGCATGGTCTCGATCAGCATCGCCCGTGCCGCGCTGCCGGAAAAGGGCTTGACCATCGCCGTTGGCAGCGCATCGACGAAGCGGGTATCCCAGCCGCCCCAGGCGACGACCCAGCGGATACCATCCAGCGCCAGCTCCAGCGCACCGGATGCGCGCAGCACACCGACGGCACAAAGCATCGCCACCAGATAGGGCAGCAGGCTCTTGGCCACGTCGAAGCCTTCCTTGGCGCCCTCGATGAATTGCTCATAGACCTGCACCTTGCGCAGCGCACCGATCACCAGAAAGGCGACGATGATGCCGAACAGGGTCAGGTTGCCGAGCAATGACGAAAGCGCTGCCAAGGCGGTGGCGGACATGCCGGCGAGCATGGCCATGAAACTGCCGAGCAGCAATGCGCCGGGAATCATGTAGGCCAGTACCACCGGGTCCCACAAGCGCAGGCGCTGCATGATGGCCACGGAGAACAATCCCACCAGGGTCGAAACGCTGGTAGCGAGCAGGATAGGCAGGAACACCAGCGTCGGGTCAGGTGCCCCCTGTTGGGCCCGGTACATGAAGATGGTTACCGGTAGCAGGGTCAGCGAGGACGCATTGAGCACCAGAAAGAGAATCTGCGCGTTGCTCGCCGTGGTGCTGCTTGGGTTGAGCTCCTGCAGGGCGCGCATGGCCTTGAGCCCGATGGGCGTGGCCGCGTTGTCCAGCCCCAGGCCATTGGCCGCGAAGTTCATGGTGATCAGGCCGAGCGCCGGATGGCCGCGGGGCACTTCAGGCATCAGCCGAGCGAACAGCGGTCCAAGCACCCGCGCCAGGGCATCGACCAGGCCGGCCTTTTCGGCGATGCGCAGCAGCCCGAGCCACAGCGTCAGGGTGCCAAACAGCAGCACCATCACTTCGACCGACAGTTTGGCCATGGCGAACAGGCTTTCCACCATCGCAGCGAACACTGCCGGGTCATCGGCCAGCAGCCAGCGGCTGAACCCTGCTACCGCTGCCACCACGAAAAAGCTCAGCCACAGGCCGTTGAGCATAGGTCACCCCCTAGAACGTAGCGGCTGATGATAACGCGGCTGGACCGAGGAAGTGGAAGCGGGAAATGGGAGCAGCGGTCGTTGGCGGAGAGCCAGATAGAGCAACGGCGCCAGAAGGCGCCGTCGGTAGCATCAGTACCAGTTGGGATCTTTCTTCAACTGTTCCTGCAGCAACTGCTTGATTCCGTCATCCGGCTCACCGAGCCAGCGCTGATCAGCATGCTCACTGGGTGCCTTGTCCTTTGGCAAGCCTTCGGGTACCTGGACCCAAAGGGCATAGGCGTCATCCTTGTCTGGTGTGAAGGCGACATAGAGACGCTGATTGAAACAATTCGAGGCTTCGCACAGCTGTCCAACCAGATACTGGTCGCCGTCTTCTTCCAGCGTTTTCATCGGCGTGGCGACGCCGCTGAGGTTGATCACCCATTCAGGCAATCGCTCCTCGTCCTGGATCAGCTCCTGCCAGGCCTCACGGTAGTCCGGGTTACTACCGAGCAACTCGTTGAGGCGGAATTCGCCATCCGTATTGGCGGCCAAGGCCGCCGCACTACCACCCAGCATTAGAGCGGCAGCGAGCGTCTTGAATCGATCCATCGTCATACCTCGCCTAGCCCCGTGGGCGACGACCCATGATGAAGGAAACGATGAACATGACCAGGAACACCACGAAAAGGATTTTCGCGATACCTGTGGCAGTGCCTGCAATACCACCGAAACCCAGTACAGCAGCAACAATGGCGATGATCAGAAAGGTAATGGCCCAACTCAGCATGGCGTTTCTCCTTGGTTTTTTTGAGGTCTTACGGTGTAACACTTGAAATCGGTCAGGATGCTCTAGAACACCCAACGGGTTTGCTTGGCAGGCGCTTCAACGCTATCGGCGCGAACCCAGTCGCTGTCATTACTCGGCTTCGGCGCACCTACGCTCTGCAAGCTAGCCGGCTCGGCGCGGATAGCTGCCGGACGCGCATTCACCGATACCGGCATGGCGATCTGGCTGGCAGCCTGAGGCGCGAGGGTGCGTTGTTCTGGGGCCCTGTTCGCCACGCTCACCAGCAGGATCATCACGGCGGCAACGGCCAGAATTAGGATCTCGGTGTGGGCGCGGTGAAGGGTCATGCTGGGCTCCTCAAGATCGTTGTTGAACGGCTTGGCGTTCTGCTCATGAGTGGATGATTGCAGCCTGCGTGCCAGCTTTTTGTAAAAATAAATTCCTTTTAAATCAATGGCTTAATCTTGATAAATGAAATGCCATCATTGGCATCCTGCACGATGGGGGCCTCGGACTCGGGCGTTCTGCACGACGCTGTCGAACCCGCACTCACCTGGCACTGCTGAGTTCGCGCATACGCTGGTGGCAGGCGCGCACCTTGGGCATTTCCACGGCAAGCAGGGCCTGAACGTCGGGCTGGGCACTTTCCAGTGCATCTTCGAACGCTTCGAGGATGCGATCCTCGGCTTCCTCGAGCTGCGCCACATAGGTGGCTTCCTCATCGCTGGAAAGCGTCGCGCGTGCATCGGCATAAGCCTGGCGCAGCTTGCCCACCAGGGTCCCACCGGCGGCAGGCTGTTCATGATTGGCCGCCACCTTGACCGCCAGCGCCTGGATTACCTGGTGCTTGGCCTGGGCCATGTCACGAAACAGCGCCTGCAGGCGCGCATCCTTGATCTCGTCGTGAGCATGTTCATAGAAGCGCTGGCCGTCGCGAATGATGGCGATCAGCTCGTTCAACTGGTCTGTCTTGTCGCTCATGATGATTCTCCTCAAGTGGAGACAGCGCCACAGGCACTGCCAGAAATGCAGCGAGCCGAGCGGCTCGCCTTGCTGGGTAGGATCAGCTGGCGATACGCAATGCGTCCGCATCTACACCGCGGACCCCGCGGATGTTGCGGGCGGTTTCCATGGCAAGGCGCTTCTCGGCGTTGCTCAGCACGGTACCGCTGAGGCTGACGAAGCCCTCGCGCGTATCGACCTTGATATTCAGGGCATCGAGATTGCGGCTATAGAGAAAGCTGGCCTTCACCTTGCTGGTGATCCATGCGTCGCTGATCGAGGCCGCGGCATCGTTGGCCGCGTTTTGCGCCTCGGCCGACGTACTGTCCGCCGTGCTGATACTCAGGTGGTTGTGCACTTCACGCACGCCCTCGGTGTTGGTGACCAGCTCGCCGGCCAGTTCCTTGGCCGCCGGCGTGCCGGCATTGCCGCTGAGGCTGACCACACCGTTTTCGGCACGCACCTGAATGTCCAGCCCCTCGGTATTGCTGTTCCACAGCAGCTTGGATTTGACTGTCGCCGCCAACGTCGCATCGTCGAAACGCTGGGCCAGGGTCTTGTCGGTGACGATCCTGGCCTGATCCTCGAGCACTGTCGGAACCAGGTCAGGATCGATCTTGAGCTGGTTGTCCACCTCACGCACCCCTTCGATGCTGCTCGCCAGTTCACTGGCCAAGTCGCGTTCTGCAGGGTTTTCCACCGCGCCGCTGAGCCTGGCGACGCCGTCCTCCACGGATACCTGGATATCGAAGGGGTCAAGATGCCGGCTGAGGGCGAATGCGGTGTCGATGGCTCCCTGCTGGCGGGCATCGCTCAACTGCCGGGCAAGACCTTGCTCAGCGGCGTGCACGATTGGGGCGAGGGTGATCAGTCCGGTAATGGCCATGGCCAACGTGGATCGTCTCAACAGCATGTAACGCCTCCTTCTCTGCTAAAAAAGCCGCCCGCAAGCGGACCGGAGAGCGTCGCAAGTGCTGTGCCAGCCACCTGTAAAAATAAAAACCAACTAAAATCAGCTGTTTAAATCCAAAGCCTGGCTATTGCCCGCTTGCACGATGCAAGATCGGGTCATACTAGCCGTGCAACTTGCACGAAGATTTTCAGACTAATCTCTGCCATTCATCCCATGGAGCATGTAAATGGAAGCAACAGGTCAGAGCGGGCGCATCCTACTGGTCGACGACGAAGCGGCTATCCTGCGCACCTTCCGCTATTGCCTGGAAGACGAGGGCTATCAGGTCACTACTGCCAATAGCGCGGCGCAGGCCGAGTCGCTGCTGCAGAGACAAGTGTTCGACATGTGCTTCCTCGACTTGCGCCTGGGGGATGAGAACGGCCTGGATGTGCTCGCGCAGATGCGCATCCAGGCGCCCTGGATGCGCGTGGTCATCGTCACGGCGCACTCGGCCATCGACAGTGCGGTAGATGCCATGCAGGCCGGCGCGGCTGATTACCTGGTCAAGCCGTGCAGCCCCGATCAACTGCGCCTGGCCGCTGCCAAGCAGCTGGAAGTACGCCAGCTCTCGGCACGCCTTGAGGCACTGGAAGGCGAAGTGCGCAAACCGAGCGACGGCATCGATTCGCACAGCCCGGCAATGATGGCGATCCTGGAAACCGCCCGGCAGGTCGCGGCCACCGACGCCAACATCCTCATCCTCGGCGAGTCGGGCACCGGCAAGGGCGAACTGGCACGCGCCATTCACGGCTGGAGCCGACGCGCCAAGAAGTCCTGCGTAACCATCAACTGCCCGTCGCTGACCGCCGAGCTGATGGAAAGCGAGCTGTTCGGTCACAGCCGCGGCGCTTTCACCGGCGCCAGCGAAAGCACCCTGGGCCGGGTCAACCAGGCAGATGGCGGCACCCTGTTCCTCGACGAAATCGGTGACTTCCCGTTGACCCTGCAGCCCAAGCTGCTGCGCTTCATTCAGGACAAGGAATACGAGCGCGTCGGCGACCCGGTGACCCGTCATGCCGACGTGCGCATCCTCGCAGCGACCAACCGCGACCTCAACGAGATGGTCAAGGAAGGGCATTTCCGTGAAGACCTGCTGTATCGCCTCAACGTCATCACCCTGACGTTGCCGCCGCTACGCGAACGTGCCGATGACATCCTGACCCTGGCTGCGCGTTTCCTCGCGCGTTTCGTCAAGGACTACGCGCGCCCGGCCCGAGGTTTCAGCGACGATGCGACCAAGGCGCTGCTGACCTACCAGTGGCCGGGGAACATCCGTGAGCTGCGCAACGTGATCGAACGGGCCAGCATCATCTGCCCGGGTGAATGGGTGGAAGTCGCCCACCTCGGCATGAGTGCACCGGCAGCCAACAGCGCCCCCCGCGTGGGCGCCGACCTGAGCCTCGAGGAGCTGGAAAAGGCGCATATCGCCGCGGTCCTGGCCAACAGCGACACCCTGGACCAGGCAGCCAAGACGCTGGGCATCGATGCCTCGACGCTCTATCGCAAACGCAAGCAGCTTGGCCTATGAAACTGCGCAGCAAGCTGTTTCTCAGCACCAGTGCGCTGCTTACCGTCGCCTTGCTCGGGCTGAGCCTGGGTATATTCAGCGTGCTGCAGCTGACCCAATCGCAGAACCGCTCGCTGGCGCACAATCTGGAAGTCATCAGCACCAGCCTGGATCTGCGCCAGGAACTGGGCAGGCAACTGTTCATGATGCTCGGCGAGGACTTCGATGAGCGGACGGTGCAGGCCCTTCGGGAGTCCGACCAGCGCATCCGCGGCTGGCTCACCGACAGTCTGCAACACAGCGCAACCGATACCGATCGCCAGGAGATGCTCGAGATCCAGAGCGCCTACCAGAAATTCAGCACGCTGCTCGAAGACCCGCTCACGATTCGCGACCAGCTGCTGACCAACGACGATTTCGCCAAGACCATCGAAACCGTGCGTGATCGACTCAATACCTTGCAAATTCGCTACGTATCGGCAGTCAAGGTATCGGAAGCGCAGTCCCGCGAACGGGCCTGGCTGATCGCCGGCCTGCTGGGCCTGGTTGGCCTGGCGGTACTGGTGATCGGTTTCATTACCGCGCACACCATCGCCCGTCGGGTTGGCCAGCCGATCGATGCCCTGGCCCGCGCCGCCGACCAGATCGGCCGCGGCGACTTTCAGGTCACCCTGCCGATCACCCCGGTGGCCGAACTGTCGGCGCTAAGCCGCCGCTTTGGCCTGATGGCCGAAAGCCTGCGCCAGTTCAAGAGCAGTAACGTCGAGGCGCTGATGTCCGAGCAGCGGCGCCTGCAGGCGGTGCTCGACAGCATCGATGACGGCCTGTTGATCTTTGGTCGCGACGGCCTGCTGGAACATTTCAACCCGGTCGCCCAGCGCCAGCTTGGCTGGAACGATCAGCCGCTCGGCCAGACGCCCGGCCACGCCCTCGGCCGCCCGGAACTGGACGAGCAACTGCAGCACGTGCTGCAAGGCCACAACCTGGAGCAGCGCCTGGCGGATCTGCAGGTCGAGGCCAATGGCGAAACCCGCCTGCTCAACTACAGCCTGACGCCGGTCAGCCACAGCCAGGGGCATATCCTTGGCGCCGTGATGGTGCTGCATGACGTGACCGAGCAGCGCGCCTTCGAGCGGGCACGCAATGAGTTCGTGCTACGCGCCTCCCACGAACTGCGCACCCCGGTAACCGGCATGCACATGGCCTTTGGCCTGCTGCGCGAACGCAGCACGTTCGCCAAAGAATCGCGCGAAGCTGATCTGGTGCGCATCGTCGAAGAAGAGATGGAGCGCCTGGTGCACCTGATCGAGGACCTGCTGAATTTCTCGCGCTACCAGAGCGGCGTGCAGAAACTGGAGCGGGCCCCCTGTGACATCCCCGAACTGCTGGAAAACGCCGTCAAGCGCCATCTCGGCAAGGCTCAAGCACGGCAGATTCACATGGCGCTGGAGGTGGGCGATGGGTTGCCCCGCACCCACCTGGACCGGGCACAGATCGAGCGGGTGCTCGACCACCTGATCGACAATGCCCTGCGCCACAGTCCGGAAGGCGGCACCCTGCGCCTTGCGGCCCAGCGCCAGGATGAACGGCTGTTGATCAGTGTCGAGGATGAAGGCGAAGGGATTGCCTACGGCCAGCAGGCCAGGCTGTTCGAGCCCTTCGTGCAGATCGGCCACAAGAAAGGCGGTGCCGGCCTCGGCCTGGCGCTGTGCAAGGAGATCGTCCAGCTGCATGGCGGTCGCATTGGCGCCGAATCCCAGCCCGGCCAGGGCGCACGCTTCCATCTCGCCCTGCCCCTGTAAGCCCTGCCCGGCTGGCGAGCCTCAGTGCTTGGCGAGGCGATTGACCTCCAGCAGCAGGGCTGCGGTTTCCGCGTCCGGCTGGCCATCGTAAAGCGCCTGCCGGTATTTCATCTGGAAGGCGCGAATCACGTTGCGGGTGGCCTCGTCGAGCACACCGCTGGTCGGCACCTCATAGCCCTGCTCGGCCAACTGCTGCTGAAACCATTCGACACTCGGCAGTGCCACGCTGAATACCGCCTGCTGGCGGGCCACCACCTGCGCGTTCGGCCACGGCATCAGGCCTGCGTCGGCCAGCTGCTTCCAGGGGAACAGCGGGCCCGGATCGACCTTGCGCTGCGGCGCTATATCGCTATGCCCGATGATGCTGCCCGGCGGCAACTGGTGGCGCGCCATGATGTCCTTGAGCAGGACGATCAGCGCATCGATCTGCGCCTGTGCGTACGGCTGCCAGTAGCGGCCCTTGGGCGTGTCGAAATAACCCTGGTTGATCAGCTCGATGCCGATGGTGGTGCCGTTGAGCCAGGTGCGCCCCTGCCACTCGCTGACCCCGGCGTGCCAGGCCCGGCGGTTCTCATCGACCAGCTGGTAGATGGTCGGCGGCACGGCGTTGATCAGGTAGTGGGCGCTGACCTCTTCCTTGGTCAGCAACTCCAGCGAACGCGGCAGATCCGCCGAGGTGTAGTGCAGCACGATGTACTGCACGCGACTGCTCTGCCCGCTGGCGGTGTAGCTGTGATCGATACGCGGGCCGCTGCTACAGCCGGCAAGCAGGAAGGCAAACAAGGCTAGGCTGAGATATTTCATGGCTGGATATGCAATACGCTCTGAATGTTGTCCAGCAGCATGTCGACGCTGAGCATGATCAACAGCATGCCCATCAGCCGCTCCACTGCGGTCAGCCCGCGAGGGCCGAGGAAACGCTGCAGGAACGAAGCCTGCAGCAGGATGAATGCGGTCGCGGCCCAGGCCATGACCAATGCCAGGTAAAGCTCCCAGAGTGCGCCTTCGTGGGTATTGCGCAAGGTCATCAGGACCGCCAGTGCCGAGGGTCCGGCCACCGCCGGCGTGGCCAGCGGCACCAGCATCGGTTCGCCATCGGGCACATCGCCCAGCACGCCCTGGGGGCTTGGAAAGATCAGGCGCATGGCGATGACGAACAGGATGATACCGCCGGCAATCGCAGTTGCCTCCCGCGACAGGCCCAGCGCGCTGAGCACTTTGTCACCAAAGGTAAGGAACAACAGCAGCAATGCCAGGGCGAACAGCAGCTCGCGCGCAGCTACCCAGAGGCGCCGCTCGGGGGCGACGTTCTTCAAGGCGGCTATAAAGATGGCGATATTGCCGAACGGGTCGGTGACCAGAAACAGCAACACGGCGATGCTGAAGATATCCATTGTACGGGGCTCCTGAAAAACAGCCGCACAGTCTAGTGGCTGACGCACCCGGCGTCAGTCGGCAATGTCTTCATCTGGGCCTGAACGCCCGCCATCGGTCGCCGCTGGACGGCGCTGAACTTGTCGTACCTCTGCGCGATCAATAGGCAGTCGACTATGAAGGAACACTCCATGCGCGCGCTGCTCTGGTTCAAACAGGATTTACGTCTCGACGATCATCCTGCCCTGCAGGCCGCCCTCAGCGCCAACTGTCTGCTGCCGGTCTATGTGCTCGACCCGGCATTGCTGCAGTTCGATGAATTCGGCAGTCGGCGCATCGGCGTACACCGTGGGCGTTTCCTGCTGGAAAGCCTCACCGCCCTCGACAGCGCGCTGCGCCAGCGCGGCTCGAAGCTGCTGGTGGTGTCCGGCAAGCCGGAAGAGGTCATCGTGCAACTGGCCGGCCAGTTCGATATGCGCCAAGTGCTGACGCTCGACGAGATAGCCCCGCAGGAGCGTACGGTGCTTGCCCGGGTACGGGACGCCCTGGGCAGCGTGCCGCTACGGACCGCCCAGGGCAACGGGCTGTTCAGCGAGGCCGATCTGCCCTGCCCGCTCGAGCAACTGCCCCAGGTCTACAGCCAGTTCCGGGCGCTGATCGATGCCCGCCAATATGTATTCCAGCCGCACCCCGCGCCCGATCAGCTCCCGCCGCTGCCGGAAGGCGTGGACGCCCAGGCCTTCAGCCTGCCGACCCAATCGCAGCTGGGCCTGGGCGATGCCCTGAGCGTGGTACCGAGCGCGTTCCCCTTCTCCGGTGGCGAGGCGGCGGCCCTGGCGCGGCTGCGCGATTACCTGTGGGACAGCCAGAACGTGCGCACCTACAAGGACACCCGTAACGGCATGATCGGCAGCGAGTACTCCTCGAAGTTCTCGCCCTGGCTGGCCAACGGCGCGCTGTCGCCACGCCGAACCGCGGCCGAGCTGCGTCGCCATGAGGCACTTTACGGTGCCAATGAATCGACCTACTGGCTGTGGCTGGAGCTGTTGTGGCGCGAGTTTTTCCGCTGCACCCTGCAACGCCACGGGCAGATGCTTTTCGAAGCCGGCGGGCTGAAGGCCACCGAGCGCGCGCCGCAGCAGATCGACGAGCGCTTCGAACACTGGGCTCAGGGCCGCACCGGCATGCCGCTGGTGGACGCCAACATGCGTGAGCTGAGCGCCACCGGCTATATGTCCAACCGCGGTCGCCAGGTGGTGGCCAGCTACCTGGTCAGCGACCTGCAACAGGATTGGCGCCACGGCGCAGCCTGGTTCGAAGAACACCTGATCGACTACGACCCGGCCAGTAACTGGGGCAACTGGGCCTACCTGACCGGGGTCGGCAGCGACCCGCGACTCAAGCGCACCTTCAACGCCCTCAAGCAGGCACGCGAATACGACCCGAAGGGCGAATACGTCAGTCTGTGGATTCCGGAGCTACGCCATCTGCCGGAGCACCTACGGCACACGCCGTTCCTGCTCCAGGCCCAGCAGCTCGAAGCGCTCAACTACCCGAAGCTGCAGCAGATTCCGGAGTCCTGGCAACGCCACCTCAACGAGGTGGCCTAAGCGAAGACAGAGCCTGAGTGACAGGGCTCGGCCACTGGCGGACGAGCCCCTGTCAGGCGCCCGGGGAGAAGTGTTTCTGGGCGGTACCCCGGGCGATCAGCCGGGACAGGTAGTCCATCTTCTGCGGGTCACGGTCGACGAAGCGAAACACCACCTGCAGCCATTCGCTGTCCGGCTTGGGTTCGAAGGCGGAAACGCTGTGCAGGTAGCCATTGAGACGCGCCACTTCCGAGGCCTCACCCTGCTCGAGGTCGAGCACCGCGCTCTCCAGCACCTGCGGCAACAACTCGCCACGCTTGACCACCAGTAACGCTTCCTTGAGGCTCAGCGCCTTGACCACGCAGGCCATCATGCCGCCTGGCAAGCGCAACTGCCCCTGGCCCCGGCCGGCCGGCGCCGCGGCAGCCTTGGCAGGCGCAGCTGCAGGGCTCGGCGCAAAGGCTGCCGCTGGCGTGGGCGCGGCAGGCCGCACCACTTCGGTCTTGCCACCGGTCAGGGCGGCCAGCGAATCGTTGGCGAAGGCGCCAGTGCTGAGCATTTTCGGCGGAGCAGCGGACATCAGCGCCGCCAGCTTGCCGGCGCGCTGCAGGGCCTTCTTGACCTTGGTGATCAACTGCTCGTTGGAAAACGGCTTGCCGATGAAATCCGAAACGCCGGCCTGAATGGCCTGCACCACGTTTTCCTTGTCGCCGCGGCTGGTGACCATGATAAAGGGCACGCCTTTCAGCGATTCCTGCTCACGGCACCATTGCAGCAGCTCAAGACCGGACATCTCCGGCATTTCCCAATCACACAGAATCAGATCGATCGGGTTTCGACCAAGAAGCTGCTGGGCCTTGCGCCCGTTTACCGCTTCCTCGATCTGGATGCCGGGAAGGTTGTCACGCAACCCCTTTTTCACCAGATCGCGGATAAAGGTGGCGTCGTCCACCACCAGCACACTAACTTTGCTCATCGACCACTCCCTCGAATGGTCATTAGCATAGACGTGAGCACTGGCTCATTGCCAACACTAAAGCATAACCGCTGCCGCCACGTGCAGGCAGACCCGCGGCCGCACCTGCACATGGCCAAGAGCGTGCGGTCACTCGCTGGCGCCGCCCTGCACTTCTTCCTGCATGCGGGTCAGGCCGATGTGCTTCACATCGGTGCCGCGTACCAGGTAGATCACCAGCTCGGCAATGTTGCGTGCGTGGTCGCCGATGCGCTCCAGGGAGCGTAGCGCCCAGATCACGTTGAGGACACGGGAGATCGAGCGCGGGTCTTCCATCATGTAGGTGACCAACTCACGCAGGGCAGTCTTGTATTCGCGGTCCACGGTCTTGTCGTACTGGGCGACCGACAGCGCCAGGTCGGCATCGAAACGGGCGAATGCATCCAGCGCTTCCTGAACCATCTTGCGTACCTGGTCGCCAATGTGGCGAACCTCGACGTAGCCGCGCGGCGACTCGCCTTCTTCGGTGAGCAGAATGGCGCGCTTGGCGATCTTGGTGGCTTCGTCACCGATGCGCTCGAGGTCGATCACCGACTTGGAAATGCTGATGATCAGGCGCAGATCCGAGGCAGCGGGCTGGCGCCGGGCGAGAATTCGCACGCATTCCTCGTCGATGTTGCGCTCCATCTGGTTGATCTGGTCATCGATCTCGCGCACCTGTTGCGCCAGGCCGGAGTCAGCTTCGATCAGCGAGGTCACCGCATCGTTGACCTGCTTCTCCACCAAACCGCCCATGGCGAGAAGATGGCTGCGTACTTCTTCCAGTTCAGCGTTGAACTGCTGGGAAATATGATGGGTGAGGCTGTCTTTGTTGATCATCTGTTCGCTCCGCGAAGGCTACCGGCTGAGTGCCCATGGTACGCACCGCCTGGCGGCACCACGCACCCTACACGTTGAATATGAATACCAAGGCTTGTGCAAATGCGCTCTGGCGCGAAGAGCGGTGCCGATCGCCCGATGAGCACCGACACAGCCAGGAAGCAAGGACCAGGGCCTTAGCCGTAACGACCGGTGATGTAGTCTTCGGTCTGCTTCTTCTCCGGATTGGTGAAGAGCGTGTCGGTGTCGCCGAATTCCACCAGTTTGCCCATGTACATGAAGGCCGTGTAGTCCGAGACGCGCGCGGCCTGCTGCATGTTGTGGGTGACGATGACGATGGTGTACTTGGACTTCAGCTCGTAGATCAGTTCTTCGACCTTCAGGGTCGAGATCGGGTCGAGTGCCGAGCAGGGCTCGTCGAGCAGCAGCACTTCGGGCTGTACCGCCACGGTACGAGCGATCACCAGACGCTGCTGCTGACCACCGGACAGGCCAAGGGCCGACTCATGCAGACGGTCCTTCACTTCATCCCACAGGGCGGCGCTCTTCAAGCCCCACTCGACAGCCTCATCAAGGATGCGCTTCTGGTTGATGCCCTGGATACGCAGGCCGTAGACCACGTTCTCGTAGATGCTCTTGGGGAACGGGTTGGGTTTCTGGAACACCATGCCGACCCGGCGGCGCAGCTCGGCAACGTCTTCGCCCTTGCGGTAGATGTTGCGGCCATCGATGTTGATCTCGCCTTCCACGCGGCAGCCGTCGACCAAATCGTTCATCCGGTTGAAGGTACGCAGCAGGGTCGACTTGCCGCAGCCCGAAGGGCCGATGAAAGCCGTCACGCGCTGCTTGGGGATGTTCATCTTGACGTCGTACAGCGCCTGCTTGTCGCCATAGAACAGGTTCAGGCCCGGCACTTCGATGGCCGTGGTCTCGTTGGCCAGATCGAGGCTCTGCTTGTCACGGCCCAAGGCCGCGAGGTCGATGCCGTGGGTAGCGGTTTCGTGTTGCATACCAGTCTCCTTCGGAGGCTATAGGCTGTAGCTGCAAGCTGCAGGCCGGCGCTTGCCTGAAGCCTGCAGCCAGCAGCCCGTAGCAGAATTAGTGATCCAGGGCCTTGTACTTCTCGCGCAGGCGGTTGCGCAGGTAGATGGCCGTCAGGTTGAGAATCGCGATGACCAGCACCAGCAGCAACGCCGTAGCGTAGACCAGCGGGCGCGCCGCTTCGACGTTGGGGCTCTGGAAGCCGACGTCGAAGATATGGAAGCCCAGGTGCATGATCTTCTGGTCCAGGTGCAGATAAGGGTAGTTGCCGTCCACCGGCAGGCTCGGCGCCAGCTTGACCACGCCCACCAGCATCAGCGGCGCGACTTCACCGGCCGCACGGGCCACGGCGAGGATCAGGCCGGTCATCATCGCCGGGCTGGCCATCGGAAGCACCACGCGCCAGAGGGTTTCCACCTTGGTCGCACCGAGGGCCAGGGAGCCCTCACGCAGAGCCCGGGGTATACGCGACAGGCCTTCCTCGGTGGCGACGATCACCACCGGCACGGCGAGTAGCGCCAGGGTCAGCGAGGCCCACAGCAGGCCGGGGGTACCGAAGGTCGGTGCCGGTGCGGCTTCCGGGAAGAACAGGCGGTCGATCGAGCCACCCAGGACATAGACGAAGAAGCCCAGGCCAAACACGCCGTAGACGATCGCCGGTACACCGGCCAGGTTGTTCACAGCGATACGAATCACCCGGGTCAGCGGGCCCTGCTTGGCGTACTCGCGCAGATAGATGGCGGCAATCACCCCGAACGGCGTGACGATCACGGCCATGATCAGGGTCATCATGATGGTGCCGAAGATCGCCGGGAAGATACCGCCCTCGGTATTGGCCTCGCGCGGGTCGTCGCTGACGAACTCCCACAGCTTGCTGCCGTAGAAGCTGAGCTTGTCGAGCGTGGTCATGGCATTCGGACGGTAGGCCCGTACCACCTTGCCAAGGCTGATTTCCTGTTCGCGGCCTTCGGCAGAGCGCACGGTGACGCTGTCGCGGTTGAACTGCTCGTAACGGGCGTTGAGCTCCTGCTCCAGCACCTTGTATTCGGCATCCCAGCGGGCGCGCTCGGCGGCCAGATCGGCCTGAGCGGCGTCGGTCAGCTTGCCGTCGAGCTCCAACCGGCGGGTCTGCAGGCGTACCCGCTCGAGTCCGGCGTTGATACGCCCGATGTCACGCTTCTCGATGCGCGAGATCTCGCTGTGCAGCTCATCGACACGTTGCAGACGCTTCTGCAGTTCCGGCCAGGCGGCCTCGCCTTCGGCGACCAGCCGGCCCTCTTCCTTGACGTTGACCACGTAGCCATAGAAGTTGCCCCATTCACGTCGCTCGAAGGCGGTCATGTCCTTGGGCTTGCGCAGGTCGGTCAGCCATTCGCCGACCACCCAGGAGAAGTCCGCGCCATAGAAGTCGCGGTTACCCACCTTGAGCAATTCACGGGTCATGAACTCGCCGCCGTCGACGTTTACCGGCAGCCCGGCGGAGGCCAGGCGAGCGCGAGGAATCTCTTCCTTCTGCACCACTTCCCCGGCCATGACCGTAGCGGTCTGCCCGGGTACCAGGTAGTTGCCCTCGACGATATCGGCTGGCCAGAAATGGGCCAGGCCGCGCACGGCGATCACTGCCAGCAGGCCGATGACCATGACGATGGCAATGGACACCGCACCGGCGTTCATCCAGATCCACGGCGAGCCGCTCTTGAACCAGGATTTGAGGTTGTTCTGTTTCACGGACATAGTCTTGCAGTCCTCAGAGCGATGCGTATTTGACGCGCAGGCGCTGACGCACCAGCTCGGCCAAGGTGTTCATGAAGAACGTGAAGGTCAGCAGCACCAGCGCGGAGAGGAACAACACGCGATAGTGCGTACCGCCAACCTCCGATTCAGGCATTTCCACCGCCACGTTGGCCGCCAGGGTGCGCAGGCCCTGGAAGATGTTCATGTCCATGATCGGCGTGTTGCCGGTGGCCATCAGCACGATCATGGTTTCGCCAACGGCGCGGCCCATGCCGATCATCAGCGCCGAGAAGATGCCCGGGCTGGCGGTCAGGATCACCACGCGGGTGAGGGTCTGCCAGGGCGTGGCACCGAGCGCTAGGGAGCCGAAGGTCAGGCTCTTGGGCACGCTGAACACCGCGTCTTCGGCGATCGAGTAGATGTTCGGGATCACCGCGAAACCCATGGCCAGACCGACCACCAGGGCGTTGCGCTGATCGAACGGAATACCCAGGTCATTGGTCAGCCAGGCGCGCATGTTGCCGTCGAACAGCCAGTTCTCCAGATGCCCGCTCATGCTCAGGGAGAAGGAGCCGACCAGCATGATCACCGGAATCAGCAGGGCGGCTTCCCAGCCGTCCGGCACGCGCAGACGTACCGCTTCGGGCAGACGGCTCCAGAGGAAGCCGGCCAGCAGGATCCCGATCGGAGTGAAGATCAGCAGGCTGAAGATACCGGGTAGGTGGCCCTCGACATAAGGCGCCAGGAACAGACCGGCGAAGAAGCCGAGGATCACCGTGGGCAGCGCTTCCATCAGCTCGATGACCGGCTTGACCTTGCCGCGCATGGCTGGCGCCATGAAGTAGGCGGTGTAGATCGCCGCGGCGATGGCCAGCGGGGCGGCCAGCAGCATGGCGTAGAAGGCCGCCTTGAGGGTCCCGAAGGCCAGCGGCGCCAGACTCAGCTTGGGCTCGGCATCGGTACTGGCGGAAGTCGACTGCCAGACGTACTCCGGCTTGTCATAGTTCTCGTACCAGACCTTGCCCCACAGCGAACTCCAGGAAATCTCCGGGTGGGGATTGTCGATCAGGATGCGCTCGATCTTGCCATTGGCTTCGACCAGGGCGCGGTTGGCACGCGGCGACAGGGCGGCGATGTTGTGGCCTTCGGCCACCGGCTCGACCAGCAGGGTGCGGTGCGCGGTACTGTGGAAAATCCCCAGATTGCCCTTCTCGTCCAGGGCGATGAAGCCCTTGCGGCGTTCTTCGGAGATGATCTGGCTGACCGGGCTGTCGGCCAGCTGGAATTCACGCACCTGCTTGAGCTCGGACTTGCCGTCTTCGTCACGCACCATGAACCACTGGCGGATGCCACCGGTACTGTCACCCGTGAGCAGCGAGATACCGCCCAGCAGCGAGGTGGCGTGGGTCACTTCGCGAGTGCCGTCGTTGAGCAGCTTGTAGCGCCCGTTGAGGGCCTTGGCGCGCAGGTCGAATACGTCGGCGGTGGCGCGCCCGTTGATCACGAACAGCCAGTGCTGGCGTGGCTCGATGATCAACTCCTTGATCGGCTCGGCGATCTGCGGCAGCGCCAGGCGCTCTTCGCTGACCTCGACCTCGCCGGTCATCATGTTTTCTTCGCGGCTCAGGCTCAGCACCTGCAGCTCGCTGCCCACGGAACCGGCGATCAGCAGCGTGCCGCTGTTCACACTGATGCCCATGTGCTCCAGCGGACGGCCTTGCGGATCGATGGTCAGCGGCGCTTCGCCGAACGGGTAGACGATGGACGGGGTGATGGTCTTCACGTCGTCCGGATAGGTGATGCGATAGGTGTGTTCGAACACCAGTGCCTGGCCATTGGACAGACCGAGGGCGACCCGGTGGCTGCCCGGCTGGTCCTGCCCCACCGAAACCACTTCGCTGCCGGCCGGCAGGGGCAGGTCGATGGTGGTCAGGGCCTCCATGCTCTTGGCATCGAAGAACTGGATCTTGCCATCGCTGGCCAGGCGCATGCCGACCTGGTTCTGCTCTTCCAGCGCCATCAGCAGCGGCTTGCCGGCATCGGCCAGCCAGGCTGGCTGTATGGCATCACGCTTCTCGAGGTCGGCACCCTGGAACATCGGCAGCACGACATAGGCGAGATAGAAGAAGATCAGGGTGATGGCGCCCAGTACGGCCAGGCCACCGATGGATACGCACCAGCGGGCCAGGCGATCCTTGAAGGCGCGCATGCGCCGCTTGCGTTGCAGGGCCGGCGTGTTGAAGTCCAGCCCTAGGGAATTGGGAGAGGCGGTCATGGGTTCACTTGCCAAGTCATTCATAATGGAGAGCGTCTCTGCGCGGCCATGAGCGCGCCGTATTTTTCGTCTGTTTCGCGAGCCCGGACAATCTAGCCGGTTCGTGTGACAGAAAAGTTACAGCACGGTGACGTAGCGAAGCCCACCTCTCGAGGAGAGGCGGGCTGCGGGGTTGCCTGGAGCGGTCTGCTTACAGACCCAGTTCCTTGCGGGTCTTCTCGATGACCTTGAGCGGCAGCGGGATGTAGCCGTCCTTGACCACCACGTCCTGGCCCTGCTTGGACAGGATCAGCTTGAGGAACTCGGCATCCAGCGGGCTCAGCGGCTTGTTAGGCGCCTTGTTCACGTAGATGTAGAAGAAGCGAGCCAGCGGGTACTTGCCCGACAGCGCGTTGTTCTCGTTGGCTTCCTCGACTTCACCCTTCTTGTTGACCAGGGGAACGGCGCGCACGCTGGCGGTGCGGTAGCCGATGCCCGAGTAACCGATGGCGTTGACGGTGCTGGAGATCGACTGCACCACGGAAGCCGAACCCGGCTGCTCGTTGACATTGGACTTGAAGTCGCCTTTGCACAGGGCTTCTTCCTTGAAGTAGCCATAGGTGCCGGATACCGAGTTACGGCCGAACAGCTGGATAGGCTTGGCCGCCCACTCGCCGCTCAGGCCCAGCTCGCCCCAGGTTTTCACGTCCTTGGCTTCACCGCACAGACGGGTGCTGGAGAAGATGGCGTCGACCTGCTGCATGGTCAGTTGCTTGATCGGGTTGTCCTTGTGCACGAATACCGCCAGGGCATCGATGGCGACCGGTACGGCAGTCGGCTTGTAACCGAATTTCTGCTCGAAAGCCTGGATTTCGCTGTCCTTCATGGGGCGCGACATCGGGCCGAGGTTGGCGGTGCCTTCGGTCAGCGCGGGTGGCGCCGTGGAAGAGCCAGCAGCCTGGATCTGGATGTTCACGTTCGGGTAGGACTGCTTGTAGCTCTCAGCCCACAGGGTCATCAGGTTGGCCAGAGAGTCGGAGCCGACGCTGGACAGGTTGCCCGATACACCCGAGGTTTTCTCATAGGTCGGCAGAGCCGGATCGACAGCGGCAACCGCGTTGGCGGTCGCGACGCCAGCGGCGACGAAAGTCATGGCCGCCATCAAACGCTTCAGTTTCATGCCTTGCTCCTAGCTGAGTGGTAATCATTGAAAGGCTGGCTGCCGTGGTCGTAGCGCCCGATCTGCCGCCTTGTCACGATTGGGGTCGTGTTGGTTGGAACGGGGCTCAGTATCGTCAGCCCATGTGACCACTCTATGTAACCAATATGACAGTTGGATGACGACGCGGGCAGGCATGTACGAATCGCGAATCGGCGTGCGCACGCGTCTGCAACGCGCTAAGGTCGCGATGCAACCACCCAGCCGGTATACTTTCCCGGCCCCTGCGCTGCAGGGCCCACCACTGCGCCGCGAGCCGTGAACAGATGAAAGACCTCGAACAGGAAGACCCGATACCGCAAGGCGACCTGGCCCTGCAGATCACCGCACTGCCGCGCGAAACCAATGGCTTCGGCGACATCTATGGCGGCTGGCTGGTTTCGCAGATGGACCTGGCAGGCACCGCCATGGCCACCAAGGTCGCGGCAGGCCGCGTGGCGACGGTGGCCATTGACCGCATGGCCTTTCTGGTTCCGGTGCCGGTTGGTGCGCAGCTGTCTTTCTATACCCAGGCACTTGAGGTTGGCCGCAGCTCGATCCAGATGCTGGTGGAGGTGTGGAGCGACGACCCGCTGTCCAGCGAGTGGCGCAAGGTCACGGAAGCCGTGTTCGTATTCGTGGCCATCGACAGCAGTGGCCGCACCCGCGCCGTACCACGGCGTTAAACGGCTGCCAAGGGTGCTAGAGGGCGCCGGGCCTAGCGGCCCTGCCCGAGCAGCTCAGCGACCCGCGTACGATCCGCTGCAAAGATTTTTTGTGCCTGGGCACGCGCAGCCTGATAGCGCTCGATATCCTTCTTTACCCGAACCTGCTCGTCACGCTGGCTGGTGATCTGATCGAGTAGAGGTTTGGGCACTTCGCGCCCCGCCCGCTCCTGGTCAGCGGCCTGCTTCTGCAGGTTGGCCTGCTGCTGGCGCACCGATTGCAGGTTGCCCTTGGCCACACCGATCAGCCCGTCGAGCTCGGCGAGCTTGCGCGCCTGGGCACGGTCGACATCCTCGAGGCTGCTGTACAGGCGCAACAACTGCGCATCGGACTTGGCCCGCTCGCGATCGGCGAGGATCTTTTGCATTTCTTCCGCGGTCGGCGCTGGCGGCACCACGCGGATGACCCGCCCTTGTTCATTGAGCACGTCGTAACCCTTGGCAATGAACTCGCTGGGTACGCCCTGACGGTCGATCACGGTGATGCCCTGGGCGTTGGTATAGCGGTACATCTCAGCACCACTGGCCCATAACGGCAGCAACAGGCCAAGCCAGAGGGTGCGACGCATCAGCGGCGAGGTGGTCATGGGCGCGTTCTCTTGGCGAGCCGGGGTCAGATGCCGAATTCGGCCCGGTAGGCTTCGACGGCGGGCAGATGTTGCTTCAGTTCAGCATCATCGGCCAGATATTCCAGCACCTGCTGCAGGGACACAATGCTGACCACCGGAATATTGAAGTCGCGCTCGACTTCCTGGATCGCCGACAGCTCACCGCGGCCTCGCTCCTGGCGATCCAGGGCGATCAGCACGCCGGCGGCCTGGGCGCCTTGCGCCTGGATGATCTGCATCACCTCGCGGATCGCCGTGCCGGCGGTGATCACGTCATCGATGATCAGCACACGACCATTGAGCGGCGCGCCAACCAGAGTGCCGCCCTCGCCGTGATCCTTGGCTTCCTTGCGGTTGAAGCACCAGGGCGTGTCGACGTCGTGGTGCTCGGCCAGGGCCACACCGGTGCTGGCCGCCAGCGGAATGCCCTTGTAGGCCGGGCCGAACAGCACATCGAAGGAAATGCCGCTGTTCACCACAGCCGCGGCATAGAAACGACCCAGCTTGGCCAGCGCCAGGCCGCTGTCGAACAGCCCGGCATTGAAGAAATACGGGCTGACGCGACCCGATTTGAGGGTGAACTGGCCGAAGCGCAGGACGCCTCGCTCGATGGCAAATCGAATGAAATCGCGCTGATACGTTTGCATGAAAGACCTTGAGGCAGCACAGGATGTGGCTTTGAATTACTAAACGACGTCTAGCTCAGGTATCATACACGCACGTGTTTTTGGGGGCCATTTATGCGGATCATCAGTGTGAACGTGAATGGTATTCATGCTGCAGTCGAGCGCGGTTTGCTCAGTTGGCTGCAAGCACAGAATGCCGACGTGATCTGCCTGCAGGATACCCGTGCCTCCGCCTTTGAACTGGACGACCAAGCCCTCCAACTGGATGGCTATTTCCTCTATGCCTGCGATGCAGAAGTACCAAGCCAGGGTGGCGTGGCGCTGTATTCGCGGTTGCAACCCAAGGCGGTAATAAGCGGGCTCGGTTTTGAAACGGCCGATCGCTACGGGCGCTACCTGCAGGCTGATTTCGATAAAGTGAGTATCGCCTCGCTGCTGCTGCCATCGGGGATGGGCGGCGACGAGAACCTGAATCAGAAATTCAAGTTCATGGACGATTTCTCCAAGTATCTGGACAAGCAGCGCCGCAAGCGCCGCGACTATATCTACTGCGGCTCGCTGTATGTCGCCCATCAGAAACTGGACGTGAAGAACTGGCGCGACTGCCAGCAATCGCCCGGTTTCATGGCGCCCGAGCGTGCCTGGATGGACGAAGTGACCGGCACCATGGGCTATGTTGACGCCGTACGCGAGGTCAATCGCGAGGCCGACCAGTTCAGCTGGTGGCCGGACAACGAACAGGCGGAGATGCTCAACCTGGGCTATCGCTTCGACTACCAGCTGCTCACCCCGGGCATGCGCCGTAGCGTGCGCAGTGCCCGCCTGCCGCGCCAGCCGCGCTTCTCGCAGCACGCGCCGCTGATCGTCGACTACGATTGGACGCTGACCGTCTGATCGCGACTGTCGAAAGCCAGAACGCCCCGACCCGCTCGGGGCGTTTTTATTTGTGTAACGCTGTATTGGGAAAAATGCCGCCAACTGTGGCGTGTCAGCCCAGTCCATCCGCGCTAGCCTGGGGGTCCGCATACCACCACCCGAGGCCGCGCCCATGACACCCAAGGATATCCTGCTGGCCGCTGTGGTGATCGTCGCCTGGGGCGTCAATTTCGTGATCATCAAGGTCGGCCTCGAGGGTGTGCCGCCCATGCTGCTCGGCGCCCTGCGCTTCATGCTCGCCGCCTTTCCCGCCATTCTGTTCATCCGCCGTCCGGACATGCCGCTGCGCTGGCTGCTGGCTTACGGCCTGACCATTTCCCTGGGGCAGTTCGCCTTTCTGTTCTCGGCCATGTACGTCGGCATGCCGGCCGGCCTGGCGTCGCTGGTGCTGCAGGCGCAGGCGTTCTTCACCCTGGGTTTCGCGGCACTGTTCATTGGCGAAACGGTACGTCGCAGCAGCCTGATCGGCCTGGTGGTAGCGGCGGCCGGCCTGCTGCTGATCGGTAGCGAAAGCGGGCGCGCCTTTACCCTGGCCGGTTTCGTGCTGACCCTGTGCGCAGCGGCGATGTGGGGCCTGGGCAACGTGGTCACCAAGCGCATCGGCAAGGTCAACCTGGTCAGCCTGGTGGTCTGGGGCAGCCTGATTCCGCCGCTGCCGTTCCTGGCCCTGTCGCTAATACTGGAGGGACCAGCGCAGATCGAAGCGGCACTGCGCAGCATTTCTCTCAGCTCGCTGCTGGCCATCGCCTACCTGGCCTTTATCGCCACCCTGCTCGGCTATGGCCTGTGGAGCCGCCTGCTGTCGCGCTACCCGGCCAGCCAGGTGGCGCCGTTCTCGCTGCTGGTGCCGGTGGTCGGCCTCAGCTCGGCGTGGCTGTTTCTCGGCGAGGCACTGAGCACCGTGCAGTGGCTCGGCGCGGCCATCGTCATGCTCGGTTTGCTGATCAACGTGTTTGGCCCGCGCCTGCTGCAACAACTGCGCGGCGCCACGGCCTGATCAGCCCTGCCGCGACATGCGCCAGCAGAACCAGCTCGCCCCGGCCATGGCAAAGGCGATCAAGCTGTGCAGCAGCAACGTCAGGCAATAGCCCAGTGGGTGGGTGGCAAGCGGGTAAAAGGTCGCCGGGCCGATTCTAGACGGTGAGATGGCCACGCCGCTATGCAGCGCCTGCCCCACCGTGAACAGCAGCGCCGCAGCGCAGACCGCCATGACCAGCGCCGTCACCGGCAACAGCAGGCGCGCTGCCCAGGCCGCGCGAGCGCTGGGCTGGGGCATCTGCCATTGCGGACGATGGCGTGCATGGCCGGCGCGGCGGGCCTGACGCCTCGACAGGCGAGTCATAAGCTCAGTCGATGCGCTCGAACTTGAGGTCCCAGACGCCGTGGCCGAGGCGCTCGCCGCGACGTTCGAACTTGGTCACCGGGCGCTCGGCCGGGCGTTCGACGCAGCGCCCGTCGGCGGCGAGGTTGCGATAACCGGGTGCCACGTTCATCACCTCCAGCATGTATTCGGCATAGGGCTCCCAGTCGGTAGCCATGTGCAGCACGCCGCCGACCTTGAGCTTCTGGCGGACCAGCTCGGCGAACGCCGGCTGCACGATGCGGCGCTTGTTATGCCGCGCCTTGTGCCAGGGATCGGGGAAGAACAGCAGCACGCGGTCGAGGCTGGCGTCGGGCACGCACTGACGCAGTACTTCCAGGGCATCGCAGCTGTATACGCGCAGGTTGGTCAGGTTCTGCGTCATCACCCCATTGAGCAAGGCGCCCACGCCAGGCCGGTGCACTTCCACACCGATAAAATCCTGCTCAGGCGCGGCGGCGGCCATTTCCAACGTGGAGTGACCCATGCCAAAGCCGATTTCGAAGGTGCGCGGCGCCTGGCGCCCGAACACCGCGTCGAAATCCTGCATGCCATCGCTCAACTCCAGGCCGAATTTCGGCAGCCCCTGGTCGAAGCCACGCTGCTGGCCTTCGGTCATGCGTCCGGCACGCATCACGAAACTCTTGATGGCGCGCATGTGCCGTGGGGTTTCTTCGGCTGGGGTTTGTTCGATATCGCTCATTGGGACACTCGGCAACGCAGGTATTAAATTGATAAAGGGGGGCAGCTAAACGATCTTGCGAGCTAGAGCCATGCAAGGCCTAGGCGGCCCCGCAAAAACAGGCGAGGAAGCGGAGTGTACTTTTGTACATGAGCATTCCGAGCCTGTTTTCAACGCAGCAGGGCCGACGCGCAGCTGATCGTGGAGAGTCAGCGGATCAGCCCCTCCAAGGGGGAAGACGCGCTGGCATAGAGCTTCTTCGGCATACGCCCGGCCAGGTAGGCCAGGCGGCCTGCCTCGATGGCGTATTTCATGGCCTGGGCCATCAGCACCGGATGCTGGGCATGGGCGATGGCGCTGTTCATCAGCACCGCCTCGCAGCCCAGTTCCATGGCGATGGTCGCGTCGGACGCCGTGCCGACGCCGGCATCGACCAGCACGGGCACCTTGGCCTCTTCGAGGATGATGCGCAGGTTGTAGGGGTTGCAGATGCCCAGGCCGGTGCCGATCAGGCCGGCCAGGGGCATCACGGCGATGCAGCCCATGTCGGCGAGCTGGCGGGCGATGATCGGGTCATCACTGGTGTAAACCATCACATCGAAGCCTTCCTTGACCAGCACTTCGGCGGCCTTGAGGGTTTCGATCACGTTTGGGAACAGGGTCTTCTGGTCGGCCAGCACTTCCAGCTTGACCAGCTTGTGGCCGTCGAGCAGCTCGCGGGCCAGGCGGCAGGTGCGCACGGCCTCGACGGCGTCGTAGCAGCCGGCGGTATTGGGCAGGATGGTGTAGCGATCCGGCGAGATCACGTCGAGCAGATTCGGCTCGCCCGGATTCTGGCCGATATTGGTACGGCGCACCGCCACGGTGACGATCTCCGCACCCGAGGCCTCGATGGCGTCGCGGGTTTCGTCGAGATCCTTGTATTTACCAGTGCCGACCAGCAGACGCGACTGGTAGGTGCGGCCGGCCAGGGTAAAGGGCTTGTCGCTGACAGCGTGGCTCATGGAGATTCCTCTGCAGTAAGTTGGAAGGGCGCGGCGCCGGGCTCAACCGCCGCCGATGGCATGGACCACTTCGAGGCGATCACCGTCGGCCAGCGCCGTGCTGGCGTACTGGCTGCGCGGCACGATATCGAGGTTGCGCTCGACCGCCACGCGGCGCCCGCTCAGCTCCAGGCGCTCGATCAGGTCGGCGACACTGGCACCTTCGGGCAGCTCGAGGGTTTCACCGTTCAACTGGATATGCATGGCGACCCGTCACAACAGGAGAAAGGGCCGGCATTCTAGCCCGATCCCCGGCGATGACCAAGGCGCAGGCCTGCCATTGGTCTCAGGCCATGCGCCAGGCCAGCAGGCCCAGGCACGCCCAGCCGGCCAGAAAGGCCAGGCCGCCAAAGGGGGTGATGATGCCCAGCTTGCTGATGCCACTGAGGGTCAGCAGGTACAGGCTACCCGAGAACAGCAGGATCCCGGCGGCGAAAAAAAACCCGGCCAGATTCACCAGGCGCCCCGGCGCAACCAGCGCCAGGATGGCCACGCCCAGCAGGGCCAGGGCATGGATCAGTTGGTAGTGAGTGCCGGTCTGGAACACGGCCAGGTACTCGGCGCTCAGCCTGCTCTTCAGGCCATGGGCGGCGAAGGCGCCCAGCGCAACCCCGGAAAAGCCGGCGAAGGCCGACAGCAACAACCACAGGCGAACCATAGCGTCCTCACCGATCGCGACATTAACGAGGATGCAGTTTACGCCGACACCCGCCAAGACGCGCGCCCCGGATTGCCGCAGCGTTGTCCGCAACACCACCAGGCGCCGTATACTAAACGGCCATCAAGCCTGGCTCCCTGCGCATGCTCCGATCCCTTCGCCGCCTCCTGCTGAAGTTGCTGCTCTGGTTCATTGCCGGCTCCATCCTGCTGGTGCTCGCCCTGCGCTGGGTGCCGCCACCGGGCACGGCGCTGATGGTCGAGCGCAAGATCGAATCCTGGGTCGACGGCAAGCCCATCGACCTGCAACGCACCTGGCGCTCCTGGGATCAGCTGCCGGATGACCTGAAGATCGCTGTGATCGCCAGCGAAGACCAGAAGTTCGCCCAGCACTGGGGCTTCGACGTCGAGGCGATCAAGGTAGCGTTGTCGCACAACCAGCAGGGCGGCTCGGTACGCGGTGCCAGCACCCTCAGCCAACAGGTGGCCAAGAACCTGTTCCTGTGGTCCGGCCGTAGCTGGCTGCGCAAGGGTATCGAGGTGTGGTTCACGGCGCTGATCGAACTGTTGTGGCCCAAGGAGCGCATCCTCGAGGTCTACCTCAACAGCGCGGAATGGGCCGATGGCGTATTCGGTGCCGAGGCCGCGGCTCGGCACCATTTCAATATCGGCGCCTCTTACCTGTCGACGCGTCAGGCCAGCCTGCTTGCGGCCGTGCTGCCCAACCCGCGGCAGTACGATGCCGGTCGCCCCAGTGGTTACGTCAATCAGCGCGCCAACTGGATTCGCCGACAGATGCGCCAGCTGGGTGGCAGTCACTATCTCGATCAGTTGGCAGCACCGCGGCCGGCCTGGTGGGCTAAGTAGCCAGACTGAAAAGCTAAAGAAGCCAGCATTCTGCTCTCTGTGGGAGCGGGCCATGCCCGCGAACTTCACTTCCAGGGAAATCCATTTCGCGGGCCTGGACTAGGCGTCCCCGCCCGCTCTCACAAATACCCGCTCCGCCATCTTTCACCCCCAAACAAAAACGCCCCGAACAGAGTCTGGGCGTTTTGGTGTTGCAGGCCGGATCAGGCGGCGATGGAGCCCTTGAGCTTGTTCATCGCGTTCTTCTCCAACTGACGGATACGCTCGGCCGAGACGTTGTACTTGGCCGCCAACTCGTGCAGCGTGGCCTTTTCCTCGGCCAACCAGCGTTGCTGCAGGATGTCGCGGCTGCGCTCGTCGAGCGCCTCGAGGGCCTCATGCAGGTTGGCACTGGAGGTATCGCTCCAGTCTTCGTCTTCCATCTGCCGAGCCGGATCGTAACGATGATCTTCCAGATACTGGGCTGGCGACTGGAAAGCGCTGTCGTCATCGGCATCGGCTGCCGGGTCGAAGGCCATGTCCTGGCCTGTCAGGCGACTTTCCATCTCACGCACTTCGCGCGCTTCGACACCCAGGCTTTCGGCAACGGCGTTGACTTCGTCGTTGTTCAACCAGGCCAGGCGCTTCTTCTGACTGCGCAGATTGAAGAACAGCTTGCGTTGTGCCTTGGTGGTGGCGACCTTGACGATCCGCCAGTTCTTGAGAATGAACTCGTGGATTTCCGCACGAATCCAGTGCACGGCGAACGACACCAGGCGTACACCCATCTCGGGATTGAAGCGCTTGACCGCCTTCATCAGGCCTACATTGCCTTCCTGGATCAGGTCGGCCTGGGCCAGCCCGTAGCCGGAGTAACTGCGCGCGATATGCACGACGAAACGCAGGTGCGCCAATACCATCTGGCGAGCTGCGTCGAGGTCCTGCTTGTAGAAGAGATTACCGGCCAGTTCGCGCTCCTGCTCGGGCGTCAGCAGCGGAATGCTGTTAACGGCATGCACGTAAGCTTCCAGGTTGGCGCCTGGAACCAGAGCATGAACAGGTTGCAAGGAAGTGGACATTCGAATCCTCCGATTCACGAAACATACGCAGTGTAGCACTGCGCAATATGACCGGAAGCCACCATCCTGGTTCCCCGGCCAATAGTCAATATCAACCAAATCAATAACTTGAGCCAGCCTCAAACAGCCTGATAACTTGGCCCAAAGATTCGCGAGCTAGAGCCATGCAAGGTGAAAGGAGGCGAGGAAGCAGAGTGTACTTTTGTACATGAGCATTCCGAGCCTGCTTTCAACGCCGCATGGCCGACGCGCAGCAATCTTTGACGGCGCCTCAGCGGGGGGCAAGCTCCCTCAGATGTCGCGCCACCGCCAGCCACGCACCGATATACCCCAACAGCACCGCCCCCAGCAATAGGGAGAAGCCGTCACCCGGCGGCACACCGGCCAACGCGAAATCACTGCCATACAATCCGGACAGGCGCACCACGGCATCGTTCAACCAGTTCAGCCCAAAGGCCAGCACCAGCCACGCCAGCACACCGGCGCCCAGGCCATACAGCGCACCCATGTAAAGGAACGGCCGGCGTACATAGCTATCGGTGCCGCCCACCAGCTTGATCACCTCGATCTCGGTACGCCGGTTCTCGATATGCAGGCGGATGGTGTTACCGATCACCAGCAGCAGCGCCATGATCAGCAAAACCGTGAGGCCAAAAACGAAACGGTCGCCCAACTTGAGGATGGCGCTCAAACGCTCGACCCAGACCAAGTCCAGCTGTGCCTGCTCCACGTTGGGCAGCTCTGCCAAACGCAAACGCAACGCCTCAAGAGTGGCCTTGTCGACCTCCTTGGGCGTGACCAGCACAGCGCCGGGCAACGGATTGCTCGGCAACTCCTTGAGGGCTTCGCCCAACCCGGACTGCTGCTGAAACTCTTCAAGAGCCTTTTCGCGACTGATCCATTCGGCTTCAGCCACGTCGTCCATGCCGGCGATCTCTTCGCGCAGGGCCTGGCCCTGACTATCGCTGGCGTCGATCTTGAGGAACACCGATATCTGCGCAGCACGCTCCCAGGTGCCGCCAAGACGCTCGACATTGCCGAGTAAAAGCGAAAGGCCCATGGGCAAGCTCAGCGCCACAGCCATTACCAGGCAGGTAAAGAAGCTGCCGATCGGGTGCTTTCCAAGGCGGCGCAAGCTGTCGACCAGGCTGGCCCGATGGCTTTCCACCCAGGCGCGCGCCAGAGTGCGGAAATCCGGTTCGTTGTCCGGGCCTTGCGGTTCGGCATTCTTGGGCGCCGCGCCTACGCGTTGCGACGGCTGCGGTGGCGGCATGCGCGAAGCACTCATTCGCCTGCCTCCCCATCGCCGATCAGGCGGCCGCGTTGCAGGGTGAGCATGCGGTGACGCATGCGCGCGATCAGCGCCAGGTCGTGACTGGCGATCAGCACGCTGGTGCCGAGACGGTTGATGTCTTCGAATACGCCCATGATTTCTGCCGCCAGACGCGGGTCGAGATTACCGGTGGGTTCGTCGGCCAGCAGCAGGGCCGGACGATGGACGATGGCGCGGGCGATGCCGACGCGCTGTTGCTGCCCGGTCGACAGATCGCCAGGGTACAGCTCGGCCTTGTCGCTCAGGGAAACCCGCTCCAGGGCCGCGCCGACACGACGGCCGATATCGCTCTTGGACAAGCCGAGGATCTGCAGCGGCAAGGCCACGTTATCGAACACGCTGCGGTCGAACAGCAGCTGGTGGTTCTGGAACACCACGCCGATCTGCCGGCGCAGAAAGGGAATCTGCGCGTTGCTGATCTGCCCCAGGTCCTGGCCGGCCAGCAGCAGCTTGCCCGAGGTCGGGCGCTCCATGGCCAGCAGCAGGCGCAGCAGGGTGCTCTTGCCGGCGCCGGAGTGGCCGGTGACGAACAGAAACTCGCCGCGGCGCACGCGGAAACTCAACTCATGCAACCCGACATGGCCGTTGGGGTAACGCTTGCCGACCTGCTCGAATCGGATCATCACTGCTCCCGCTGCTGGAAAAGCGCCTGAACGAAGGGTTCGGCCTCGAAGGTGCGCAGATCGTCGATCCCCTCACCCACGCCGATATAGCGAATCGGCAGGCCGAACTGCTTGGCCAGGGCGAAGATCACCCCGCCCTTGGCCGTGCCATCCAGCTTGGTCAGGGCCAGGCCGGTCAAGTTCACCGTCTGGTTGAATTGTTTGGCCTGGTTGATGGCGTTCTGACCGGTGCCGGCATCGAGCACCAGCAGCACTTCATGGGGCGCGCTGTCATCAAGCTTGCCGATCACCCGACGGACCTTCTTCAGCTCCTCCATCAGGTTGTCCTTGGTGTGCAGACGGCCAGCGGTATCGGCGATCAGCACGTCGATGCCACGGGCCTTGGCGGCCTGCACGGCATCGAAGATCACCGAGGCCGAATCGGCGCCGGTGTGCTGGGCGATCACCGGAATCTTGTTGCGCTCGCCCCACACCTGCAGCTGCTCGACGGCAGCGGCGCGGAAGGTATCGCCCGCGGCGAGCATGACCTTCTTGCCCTCGCCCTGCAGCTTCTTGGCCAATTTGCCGATGGTGGTGGTCTTGCCGGCGCCATTCACGCCGACCACCAGGATCACGTAGGGACGCTTGGCGCTGTCGATCTGCAGTGGCTGTTCGACCGGGCGCAGCATGGCGGCCAACTCTTCCTGCAGCGCCTTGAACAGCGCGTCGCTGTCGGTCAGCTGCTTGCGGGCTACCTTCTGGGTCAGGCTGCCGATGATCGCCGTGGTGGCCTCCACACCGACGTCGGCGGTGAGCAGACGGGTTTCGATCTCGTCGAGCAGGTCATCGTCGATGGCCTTCCTGCCGAGGAACAGGCTGGCCATGCCTTCGCCGATGCTGGCACTGGTCTTCGACAGCCCCTGGCGCAGGCGGGCGAACCAGCCGCCCTTGTTGTCCGAGGGTTTGTTCTGCTCGACGACCGGCTCGCTGACCGCTTCGGCCGGTGCAGAGAGCACCGCAGCTGGGGTGGCGGGTACGGCATGCTGCACGTCGCTGCCGGCGGCAAGCTCAGGCGAATGCTCGGGCTGCGCCGCCGGCTGCTCGGCAATCGGCGCGGACAGCGCCTCGGGGCCATGACGGGTGGCGTCATCGAGCACACGCTCAGCGGCGACGGCCGGCTCGCTGAAAACCGGTGCTTCGATCGGGTCGCGTTCGACCGGGGCGCTTTCCACAGCCGCCGGGGCCTCGGCTAAGGGCTCTTGGGGCGCCGGCTCGGACGATGCTTGCGGCAGTGCCTCTGGCACCTCGGCCTGTGGCTCCTGAGCGGCTGGTGCAGGCTCGGTCGGCTTCTTGCGCAACCAGCCAAACAGGCCACGTTTTTCGGCTTTCTCGGCACCCTGCTCGGGGGCCGGGGTCTTGTTGTCGTCTTTTGAACCAAACATGGAGGACGGCTATCTCACTGGGGCGAACGCCATGGGGCCTGGGCACATGTGGCCGAGGGCTTGCAGCTCGGCCGGCTGATCAACAGGCCGTTGAAAAACGTAGGCGAGGCAGCCAGTGCAAGGCAAAAACAGCCGAAAAAGCGGAGTGTACGAGTTGTACATGAGCATTTTGAGGCTGTTTTTAACGCAGCAATGGCAACGTAGATAGTTTTTCAACGGCCTGTTAAATGCAGACTGCCACTGCACAGGACGTGGTCGCCGTTAAAACGGATGCGTATCCTAGCACCTCCGCAGCCGCCACGGCTAAGCCACGAGACCGCTCTGACGGCCTGCTCCGGCGACGCTGCACCGCGCTCACACCCGACCGCAATCCCACGCCCGGCGTGGTTCAACGAGGAGAGAGGTTTGTCCAGTTCACTTGCCCGCCATCTCGCCGGCCTGCTACTGGCCGTCTGTGCCCTGCCCATCGGGGCGCAGGCCGCGGCACCGCAACCCACCCACGAATTCACCCTGGATAACGACCTCAAGGTCATCGTCCGCGAAGACCACCGCGCCCCCGTGGTGGTCTCGCAGATCTGGTACAAGGTCGGCTCCAGCTACGAGACCGCCGGCCAGACCGGCCTGTCCCACGCCCTGGAGCACATGATGTTCAAGGGCAGCCGCAAGCTCGGCCCCGGCGAAGCCTCGCGGGTACTGCGCGACCTCGGCGCCGAAGAGAACGCCTTCACCAGCGACGACTACACCGCCTATTACCAGGTGCTGGCCGCTGACCGCCTGGGCGTGGCCTTCGAGCTGGAGGCCGACCGCCTGGCCAGCCTGCGCCTGCCGTCGGAAGAGTTCGCGCGCGAGATCGAGGTGATCAAGGAAGAGCGCCGCCTGCGCACCGACGACAAGCCGTCGGGCCTGGCCTACGAGCGCTTCAAGGCCATGGCCTATCCGGCCAGCGGCTACAGCATTCCGACCATCGGCTGGATGGCCGACCTGGACCGCATGAGCGTGGACGAGCTGCGCCACTGGTACCAGACCTGGTACGTGCCCAACAACGCCACCCTGGTGGTGGTCGGCGACGTCACCGCCGACGGCGTGAAAGCCCTGGCTCAGCGCTACTTCGGTGCAATCCCCAAGCGTGACGTACCTGCTGCGAAGATCCCCCTGGAGCTGGCAGAACCCGGCGAGCGGCAGATCACCCTGCACCTGAAGACCCAGCTGCCGAGCCTGATGATGGGCTTCAACGTGCCGGGCCTGGCCACCGCCGAGAACCCGCGTGACGTGCATGCCCTGCGCCTGATCGCCGCCCTGCTCGACGGTGGCTACAGCGCACGCCTGGCCACTCGCCTGGAGCGCGGCGAGGAATTGGTCTCCGGCGCGGGCGCCTGGTACAACGGCTACACCCGCGGCGACAGCCTGTTCACGATCTCTGCCACGCCCAACGTGCAGACCGGCAAGACCCTGAAACAGACCGAAGCGGGCATCTGGCGCGAACTGCAGGACCTGCAGAACACTGCGCCCTCGGCCGAAGAACTGGCCCGCGTACGTGCCCAACTGATCGCCGAGCTGGTCTATGACCGCGACTCGATCAGCAGCCAGGCCACCGCCATCGGCCAGCTGGAAACCGTCGGCCTGTCCTGGAAGCTGATCGACCAGGAACTGGCCGAACTGGAGGCCGTGACCCCGGCCGACATCCAGAAAGCCGCCAAGACCTATTTCACCCGCGATCGCCTCAGCGTCGCCCACGTTCTGCCCGAGGAGAAGCGCGATGAGTAAGCGCAACGGCCCGCGCTATGCCCTGCTGGGCTTGTTTTTGATCGCCCTGCTGGCGGCCCTGGCCTTTACCGTCAAACGCGCGCCGGATGCCGCCCAGCCCGTCGCCCAGCCCGCCTCGGCCGACGACAGCCAGCTGCAGTCGCTGGCCGAGCTGGACGGCAAGGAACCGGCCCGCCGCAAACTGGACATCCAGAGCTGGCAGACCGCCGAAGGCGCCAAGGTGCTGTTCGTCGAAGCCCGCGAGTTGCCGATGTTCGACCTGCGCCTGACCTTCGCCGCCGGCAGCAGCCAGGACGGCGACGTACCCGGTCTGGCGCTGCTGACCAACGCCATGCTCAACGAAGGCGTACCCGGCAAGGACGTCGGTGCCATCGCCGCCGGCTTCGAGAGCCTGGGGGCCGAGTTCGGCAATGGCGCCTACCGCGACATGGCGATCACCAGCCTGCGCAGCCTCAGCGCCGCCGAACAGCGCGAGCCGGCCCTGAAGCTGTTCGAGCAGGTGATCGGCCAGCCGACCTTTCCGGCCGATTCCCTGGCGCGCATCAAGAACCAGATCCTTGCCGGCTTCGAGTTCCAGAAGCAGAACCCGGGCAAGCTGGCCAGCCTCGAGCTGTTCGAGCGCCTGTATGGCAACCACCCCTACGGCCACCCCAGCGAAGGTACCGCGCAGTCGGTTCCCGGCATCAGCCGCGAACAGCTGCAGGCCTTCCATGCCAAGGCCTACGCTGCCGGCAACGCGGTGATCGCCCTGGTCGGCGACCTGTCCCGCGAGGAGGCCGAAGCCATGGCCGCCGAGGTCTCCGCCGCGCTGCCCAAGGGCCCGGCACTGGCGAAGACCGTCGAGCCCGAGGCGCCCAAGCCTGGCTTGACCCATATCGAGTTTCCGTCCAACCAGACCCACCTGCTGATCGCCCAGCTCGGCATCACCCGTGAAGACCCGGACTACGCGGCGCTGTACCTGGGCAACCAGGTATTCGGCGGCGGCGGCTTCGGCACCCGGCTGATGAGCGAAGTGCGTGAGAAACGCGGCCTGACCTATGGCGTATATTCCGGCTTCACCGCCATGCAGGCGCGCGGCCCGTTCATGATCAACCTGCAGACCCGTGCCGAGCTCAGCGAAGGCACCCTGCAACTGGTCAAGGATCTGCTGCGTGACTTCATCGCCAACGGTCCGACCCAGCAGGAACTGGACGCCGCCAAACGCGAAATGGCCGGCAGCTTCCCGCTGTCCACCGCCAGCAACGCGGCCATCGTCGGCCAACTCGGCGCCATCGGCTTCTACGACCTGCCACTGACCTACCTGGAAGACTTCATGGCCAAGGTGCAGGCGCTCAGCGTCGAGCAGGTGAAAGCCGCCATGGCGGAGCACCTCGATCCCGAGGCCCTGGTGATCGTCAGTGCCGGGCCGACGGTCGAGCAGAAAGAACTGCCACCGCCCACCGACAAACCGGCTGAACAGCCCGCTGCAGTACCGGAGCACTGATGGCCAGACGACCGACCTCCGGCAAAGCGCCCGCCGCCCATGGTGGCGACGGGCAGCTGCGCATCATTGCCGGGCAATGGCGCAGCCGCCAGTTCAGCTTCCCGATGGCCCATGGCTTGCGGCCCACGCCCAACCGGGTACGGGAAACCCTGTTCAACTGGCTGGCACCTTACGTCGAAGCCGCCAAGGTGCTCGACCCCTTTGCCGGCAGTGGCGCGCTTTTTCTCGAAGCGCTATCGCGCGGCGCCGGCAGCGCCCTGGCCCTGGACCTCAACCCGGCGGCCGTGACCAGCCTGCGCGGCCATCTGGCGACTCTGCGCTGTGACAACGGTCAGGTGCTGCAAAGTGATGCCCTCGCCTACCTGCAGAGCCAGCCGGCCACGCCGTTCGATCTGGTGTTTCTCGATCCGCCGTTCAGCCAGGATCTGTTGCTGCCCGCCTGCACGCTGCTGGAAGAACGCGGCTGGCTGGCCGCCGATGCCTGGGTGTACACCGAGAGCGAGCAAGTGCCATCGAGCCTCGGCATGCCCGGCAACTGGCGCCTGCACCGCGAGCAGAAGGCCGGCCAGGTGCATTACGCGCTGTGGGAGCGTCGCCCGGCGTAAGCGCCGACGGCGGCCTGCACATGAGCGAGCGAGCGCAGATGGCCAGTTTCCAGCCGGCCTGGTGGCTGCCGGGGCCTCACCTGCAGACCCTGTGGGGCTCGCTGTGCCGCCGCGCGCCCGTGCTCGAACGCCAGCGCGAGCGCCTGTGGCTCGAGGACGGCGACTTTCTCGACCTCGACTGGCATGGCCCCCACGAGGCCCACGCCCCCCTGGTGCTGGTGCTGCACGGCCTGACCGGCTCCTCCAGCTCCCACTATGTGCTCGGCCTGCAACGCCAACTGGCCACCCAGGGCTGGGCCAGCGTGGCGCTGAACTGGCGCGGCTGCTCGGGCGAGCCCAACCTGCTACCGCGCGGCTATCACTCCGGCGCCAGTGAGGACCTCGGCGAAACCATTCGCCACCTGCGGGCCAAGCGGCCAATGGCGCCGTTGTATGCAGTGGGTTACTCGCTGGGTGGCAACGTGTTGCTCAAGTACCTGGGTGAAAGTGGCGCCGGCAGCGGCCTGCAGGGGGCTGCCGCAGTGTCGGTACCCTTTCGCCTCGATCAGTGTGCCGACCGCATCGGTGTCGGCTTCTCGCGCGTCTACCAGGCGCACTTCATGCGCGCCATGGTCGCCTACGTGAAGGACAAGCAGCGCCTGTTCGCCCATCAGGGCCAAGCCGATCGGCTGTCGATCCTGGAAAAGCTCGGCCCCCTGGACGGCATGCGCACCTTCTGGGATTTCGATGGCCGCATCACCGCGCCGCTGCACGGTTTCGAAGATGCCGAGGACTATTATCGACGCGCCTCGAGCCGCTTTTATCTGGGCCGTATTCAGACGCCGACGCTGCTGATCCAGTCCAGCGACGACCCGTTCGTCTACCCCCACAGCCTACCAGAGGCCAGCGAGCTGGCTGGCTGCATCCACTTCGAACTGCATGCCAGGGGCGGCCATGTCGGCTTCGTCGACGGCTCGCCACGCCGACCCGACTATTATCTGGAACGGCGCATTCCAGATTGGCTGCAGCGCCTGGCGATCGGGTAACGAAATCGCTTCTAAATAGAGCATTCTCCATGGATTCGGCGCGATAAACGCCCCTATTCGGGGCCATGAACGGGTCGCCGACTTGGCCCGCCCCGGCGTGCTGCGCTACCATCCGACTCCCCAACGCGCCTGCCAGGACGTCACGATGAATCGAGTGTTATACCCAGGCACCTTCGACCCTATTACCAAGGGGCATGGCGATCTGGTCGAGCGCGCCGCGCGCCTGTTCGACAGCGTGATCATCGCGGTCGCCGCCAGCCCGAAGAAGAACCCGCTGTTCTCCCTCGAACAACGGGTCGAGCTGGCGCGGGAGGTCACCAAGCACCTGCCCAACGTTGAGGTCATCGGCTTTTCCACGCTGCTCGCCTCGTTCGCCAAGGAACAGGGCGCCAATGTGCTGCTGCGCGGCCTGCGCGCCGTGTCGGACTTCGAGTACGAATTCCAGCTGGCCAACATGAACCGGCAACTGGCGCCGGAGCTGGAAAGCCTGTTCCTCACGCCATCGGAAAAGTATTCGTTCATCTCTTCCACCCTGGTGCGCGAGATCGCCAACCTGGGCGGCGATATCAGCAAGTTCGTGCACCCGGCCGTGGCCGAGGCCCTCGCCGAACGCTTCAAGGCGCGCTGAGCACCGGCGCAGCACGCCATATGGCGCGCGGACGTGCGCTGACGGCGACAATGCGGCACAATCGCGGCCAGCAGGCCGTTGAAAAACGTGATCGAGGCAGCCAGCGCAAGGCAAGAACAGGCGAAAAAAAGGAGTGTACGAACGGTACATGAGCATTTGAGTCTGTTTTTAACGCCACGACGGCAACCTAGACAGCTTTTCAACGGTCTGCTATCCGTTTGACTGTGTCGCGGCCGGTGGCCCGGCAGGAGCTTGCCTTTCATGTCCCTTATCATTACCGACGATTGCATCAACTGCGACGTCTGCGAGCCGGAGTGCCCGAACGCGGCGATTTCCCAGGGTGAGGAGATCTACGTGATCGACCCCAACCTGTGCACCGAGTGCGTGGGGCACTACGACGAGCCGCAATGCCAGCAGGTCTGCCCGGTAGACTGCATCCCGCTCGACGAGAACAACGTCGAAAGCAAGGAACAGTTGCTGGCCAAGTACCAAGCCCTCACCGGCAAGGCCTGAAGGTGCGCCGCCCTCTTCGCGGCCTCCATTCCCTGCGCGCCTTGTCCGGCGCGCTGCTTGTGCTGCTCAGCCTCGGCCTGCAGGCCGTCGAACGCCCTGGCAGCAGCGCCATTGCAACCGCCCATCCGGCCGCAACGGTCGCAGGCAAGGAAACCCTGGCCCTGGGCGGCAACGCCTTCGATGCCGCGGTAGCCATCAGCGCCGCACTGGCGGTGGTCGAACCCTATGGCTCCGGCCTGGGCGGCGGCGGCTTCTTCCTGCTGCGCAGCGCCGATGCCCGCTACGATTTCCTCGATGCCCGCGAACGCGCCCCGGGTGCTGCCCACGCCGATCTCTACCGCCGCGATGGCCAGGTGCAGCCGGCGCTATCGCGCGATGGTGCACTGGCCGCGGCCATTCCCGGCCTGCCCGCCGCCCTGGTCGAACTGGCAGAGCAGCACGGCAAACTGCCCCTGCGCGACAGCCTGGCGCCGGCCATCCGCCTGGCTCGCGAGGGCTTCCCGGTCGATCGCGTCTACCGCGACCGCGCGAAGATGAGGCTGGCGGCCATGCGCGACGACGCGGAAACCGCACGGCTGTTCCTGAGCGGCGGTGAAATTCCTGATGAAGGCGCGCTGCTACGCCAGCCGGAACTGGCCGATACCCTGCTGAGGCTGGCCAAGCATGGTCGCGACGGTTTCTATGCAGGCCCCATGGCCGAACGCCTGGTCGCCGGCGTGCGTGCTGCCGGTGGCATCTGGACGCTGCAGGACCTGGCCGACTACCACACGGTAAATCGCCAACCGATTCGCGTACCACTGGCCGAAAACCGCGAGCTGATCAGCGCGCCGCCGCCTTCGGCCGGTGGCGTGGCCCTGGCCCAGAGCCTGCTGATACTGCAGCAGTTGCCCTGGCGCGAGGCCGAGCCGGTGCAGCGCACCCACCTGGTGGTGGAAACCCTGCGCCGAGCCTATCGTGACCGTGGCCAGCTGGGTGATCCGGACTTCGTCGAGAATCCGGCTGCTCGCCTGCTCAACCCGGATTATCTGAAAAGCCTGAGCCGCGGTATCGATCCGTACAAAGCCACGCCGAGTAGCCAACTGCCACCGGCCGAGCCCTGGAAGGAAGGCGACCACACCACTCACTTCAGCGTAATGGACGCCGACGGCAACGCGGTTAGCGCCACCCTGTCGATCAACCTGCCATTCGGCGCCGCCTTCACGGTGCCGGGTACCGGTGTGGTGCTCAACGACGAGATGGACGATTTCGCCGCCGACCTGGCAGGTGCCAACGCATATGGCCTCTCCGGCAGCCAGGCCAACGCCATCGCCGCCGGCAAACGCCCTCTGTCGAGCATGAGCCCGACCTTTATCGACAGCCCCAGCGAATTCACCAGCTTCGGCACGCCGGGCGGCAGCCGTATCCCTAGCATGGTGCTGCTGTCGATCCTCGAGTACCTCGACGGCCAACCGATTGCCAGCTGGCCGGCGGTACCGCGCTACCACCACCAGTACCTGCCGGATGTCATCGAGCACGAGCCGAATACCTTCAGCGCTGCGCAGGTCGCCGAGCTGCAGGCACGTGGCCACCGGCTCAAGGATGTCCAACGTGAGTATGGCAATCAGCAGGTGCTGCGCTGGAGCAAGGCCAGCGGCCAGGTCGAAGCGGCCAGCGATCCGCGCGGTATCGGCAGCAGTACGGTGCAAACCACACGCTGAAAAATCGCCAGGCAATAAAAAAACCCCTGAACAGGGGCTTTTTTATTGCGCGATGGCCGCGATTACTGGCGCTGGTTGTAGCCGTCGCCAGTGCAGCCCAGGCAGCGCACGAAGGCTGCCTTGCCCGGCTCGACCACCAGCGCACGGCCGGTAGCGCCGATGCCGCCACCCATGGCCGAAAACGGCAGGGCCACGACGAACGCCGCCGCGCCGATGGCGGTAGCGCCGATCAGTAGCGGGCGGGCGATCAGCAGGTCACCGATCATGGCAAAGCCATCCGGGGCCTGAACGGTATAGAGCGGGTCACCGCTGGCGTTCTGCTGCACCTCTTGCGCATTGGCGGTCAGCGCCAGCGAGGCAGCAGTCAGCGCCAGAACAGCAGCGCAAGAGCGAAACAGTTTCATGGGGCGATCCTTCAGAGGTATACGGGCGATGCGCTAACTATAACAGCGCGCCGGCAATTGTCGCGTGATGGCCGTCAATCGCTGAACAAGTACTCAGGCTATCGAATGAAACGGCTTATCGCTGACATTTCGGACAATAAACACTGGCCCGCTGGCCCAGCTTCACCTCGCGCAGGGTGCTGCCACAGACCTTGCAGAACTGGCCGCCACGGCCATAGGCGAACAGCTCCTGCTGGAAATAGCCGGGCTGGCCGTCGCCGCCGATGAAATCACGCAGAGTGGTGCCGCCGCGCTCGATGGCATGGGCCAGCACCCGCTTGATCTCCCCGGCCAGGCGCACGTACCGCGCCCGTGATACGGTGCCGGCCGCGCGGCGCGGATCGATGCCAGCAGCGAACAGCGCTTCGGTCGCGTAGATGTTGCCGACGCCCACCACCACGGCGTTGTCCATGATGAACGGCTTGACCGCCACGGCCTTGCCACGCGACAGCCGATACAGACGCTCGCCATCGAACAGTTCGGTCAGCGGCTCGGGGCCCAGACGCGCCAGCAGTTCATGTTCCAGGGGCAATTCGCTCCACAGCAGCGCGCCGAAGCGCCGCGGGTCGGTGTAGCGCAGCGCCAGCCCGGACTCCAGTTCGATGTCGACATGCTCGTGCTTGGCTGCCGGCAGCCCGGCCTCGACCAGGCGCAGGTTGCCCGACATGCCCAGGTGGCTGATCAGCGTGCCGGCCTCGGCCTTGATCAGCAGGTACTTGGCGCGCCGCTCCACGGCCTCGATACGCTGCCCGGACAGGCGCACGTCCAGATCCTCGGGGATCGGCCAACGCAGGCGCCGCTCACGGACGATCACCCGGCTGACGCGCTGGCCAATAAGATGGGGCGCGATACCACGACGGGTGGTTTCGACTTCTGGCAATTCAGGCATGGCGGCTACTTCAGCAGGCTGGCGAGGCCGCCACCCTAGGGGCTGCCTCGTTGTGGCGTCAACCGTGGCCGCCTGGTTCAGGCGGCGCCGAGGTCGCGAATGCTCTCGCGCAGGCTCTCGAAGTCGTACTCGGAGAGCCCCACGTAATCCAGAATCAGCGGCTCGATGGCGCGCCACTCGTGGTCTTCGCTCTGGTTGCCCAGCACCTGGTAGCTGCGGCAGATGTGCTCGGCCATCTTGAGAATCGCCAGCAGGTTTTTCAGCTGCGCGTCGCGGCCGTTTTCCTCGGCAAAGATGGCCAGGGCATTGTGGTGGTTGGCAATGGCATCGCACAGGTGCAGCGGCAGGTTCCACGACTTGGCGGTGTAGTAACCGACCACCGCGTGGTTGGTGTTGAGCAGGCGGTTTTCGGTATCGACGATGCGCCGCTCGGCACTGGCGCTGGCATAGGACTCTTCAAGCACCGTCATGTAGTCGGGAAAGCGCTTGAGCATCAGCGGAATGCCGCAGTTGTGGAACAGCCCCAGCGTATAGGCCTCATCGACGGACTCGTAACCAATGCGCTTGGCCAGCGTCAGGCTGGTCATGGCCACGTCCTGGGCGGTATCCCAGAAGCGATTCAGGGTGACGATGGTCTCGTCGGTCATCTCGCCGCGAATCGAAAGGGCGTTGACCATGTTGATCACCGAACGGCTGCCCAGCAGGTTGACCGCGCGCTGGATCGAGCCGATGCGGTTGGCCAGGCCGAAATACGGCGAGTTGACGATTTTCAGCAACGCACCGGACAACCCGGGATCCTGGCTGATCAGCCGTGCGATGGCCTTCAGATCCGGGTTGGGCATGTACTGCTCGAACTGCAGATCAACCATGATCTGCGGCTGCGGCGGCACGCTGATGCCCTGGAGGAACGTCTGGATCTGCTCGGCGGAGAGTTCTTTTTCCATGGATGGGCGCGGCGTGAAAGGTGATCGGGCACACAGTCTACCCGCTGGCAGGTGACTTTTGGCGCCCCGGTTACAGAACAGATCTGCAGGTCGTCGCCTGGTCTGAACTTCATCGCTCGCCACGCCCCGAATATGGCTTACCGTGCATATTTCGGAGAGGTTTATTTGGGATGGACAAGGAAGTGGTGGTCGACGGCAAGCTGACCAGCAGCCGCACCCCGGACGACCTGCCGGCGTTCAACCAGAAACTGATCGCCGCGCTCGCCGCCTGAGCCATGGCATGGACGGCGCCATGAACCCTGAGCGGGCGTCCACCGCCTTGTAACGGCGGCAAGCAGCCGCCGGGCTCCTCGTTTAGAATGCGCGTTTTTTCAACGGAGCCCACCCATGTCCCTGCCCAGCCTGCGCCTGAAAGCCAATGCCGACCGACGCCTGCGCGCCGGCCACCTGTGGGTCTACAGCAACGAGATCGATGTTGCCGTCACCCCGCTCAATGCCTTCGAGGCCGGCGACCAGGCGATCCTCGAGGCCGCCGGCGGCAAGCCCTTGGGCATCGTTGCGCTGAGCCCCAACAACCTGATCTGCGCCCGCCTGCTGTCGCGCGACGTCAAGCACGTGCTCGACAAGTCCCTGCTGGTGCACCGCCTGAATGTCGCCCTGAGCCTGCGCGAGCGGCTGTTCGACCAGCCTTGCTACCGCCTGGTGTACGGCGACTCCGATCTGCTGCCGGGCCTGGTGGTCGACCGTTTCTTCGACATCCTCGTGGTGCAGCTGGCCTCGGCGACCATGGAGCGCCACAAGGAGGATGTGCTGGCAGCGCTGATTCAGGTGATCAAGCCCAGCGGCATTCTGCTCAAGAACGACTCCGCCGCCCGCGATGCCGAAGGCCTCGAACGTTACGTCGACACCGCCTTTGGCGTGGTGCCCGAGTGGGTCGCCCTGGAAGAGAACGGCGTGAAATTCGAAGCACCGGTCATCGAAGGCCAGAAGACCGGCTGGTTCTATGACCACCGCATGAACCGCGCGCGCCTGGCGCCCTACGTCAAGGGCAAGCGGGTGCTCGACCTGTTCAGCTACATCGGCGGCTGGGGCGTGCAGGCTGCAGCCTTCGGTGCCAGCGAAGTGTTCTGCGTGGACGCCTCGGCCTTCGCTCTCGACGGCGTGGAGCGCAACGCCACGCTCAACGGCTTCGCCGAGAAAGTCACCTGCGTGGAAGGCGACGTGTTCGCCGCCCTGCGTGAACTGAAGGCTGCCGAAGAGCGCTTCGACGTGGTAATCGCCGACCCACCCGCCTTCATCAAGCGCAAGAAGGACATCAAGAACGGCGAGGCCGCTTACCGCCGCCTCAACGAGACCGCCATGCGCCTGCTCAACAAGGATGGCATTCTGGTCAGCGCCAGCTGCTCCATGCACCTGGAAGAGGACAACCTGCAGAACATCCTGCTGACCAGCGCCCGCCACCTGGATCGCAATATCCAGCTGCTCGAACGCGGTGCCCAGGGCCCGGATCATCCGGTGCACCCGGCCATCGCCGAGACTCGCTACATCAAGAGCCTGACCTGCCGCCTGCTGCCCAACAGCTGACCCGCAGCCCGGCCCGCGGTGCCTTGCAACAGGGCGCCGCGGGCGACAAGAGGTGCGCCCGCAGGGCTTTGCCGCACTCGGCGCCGTAACGCCGGCTGCGGCGCAACGGCTCTAGGCGCCCTCGCCCGGGCCATCTCACCGCCGCCCGCCTGCATGCCAGAGTTCCGGCGCAGCGCCCTTGGCGCTGCGCCGGTGCCTGGCGCCCCGTCCTGCCCTTCCCCCTACTACCGCTCTGCAGGCATGGCGGTCGCCGGCCGGCAACGCTCGGCTCGGCCCGGGATGCAGGTAAAGCCCCATTCTCGGCTCGATGCCATTGCCCCAAACCGACGCCGATTGTCGCAAGCGCAGCACATCGGCAGCAGGTTCCGCCACATCCTGCGCAGACCAGCTAGCGTTATTGGAAAGCCGTTCGCCAGCACGAGGGCGCGCCGCAGGCGCCTCGGCAGGCCGCTGATGATTATCTAGCTACTCGCGGCCAGGGCAGCATCGCCCAGGCGATTTGCCCCGTGGCCCAACTGCCCAAGGATTCACCGATGATCAAACTAATGATCGCCGACGACCATATGCTCATGCGCGAAGGGCTCAAACGCCTGTTCGAGCTGTACGACGATGTGCGGGTGGTCGCCGAAGCCGCCGATGGCAGCCAGGCGCTGGAGCAACTGCGTCTGGTCCGCGTCGATCTGCTGCTGCTCGATATCAGCATGCCCGGCCTGAGCGGCGAAGCCCTGATCACGCGTATCGCTCACCAGTACCCAAGGCTGCCCATTCTGCTGCTCAGCATGCACAACGACCCCCACCTGGTCATGCGGCTGATGCGCAGCGGCGCCAGGGGCTACGTGACCAAATCGCAGTCGCCGGAGATCCTCGTCGAAGCGATAAGAGCGGTCGGCGGCGGCAACCGTTACCTGGATCCGGAGCTGATGGAGCCGATTGCGCTCAGCAGCCTCAAAGCCGCCAGCCGAAGCGGGCTGGACAGCCTGACCAGCCGCGAATTCCAGATCATGCGCCTGTTTGCCGCCGGGCTGAGCGTCAACCAGATCGCCAATCAGCTGGCGATCAGCAACAAGACCGTCAGCACGCACAAGATCAATCTCATGGAGAAAATGAAGTTCTCCACCAATGCCGACCTCATTCGCTTCGCCTCCGGCCTGATGAGTTCTGACATCGCATAAGGAAATCCCTAGATCTCTGCAGCAATTAAACCCTGCTAACTATCAGCCAAATCCGATGCTCCGAACGATCTTGCTTCATGCATGCTGCCGACAATCCAAAGGAATGCATGGTTGTCGCGCTAGCTCTGCCCGCTGAAGCCTGTTCCGTGGAGTCTGAGCCAGTCGCCACGGAGCCGTACATGCGTAAAACCTCAGTTTCCCTGCTTGCCCCCCTGCTTGTTCTGGCCGCCGGTATCGCCGCCCTGATGCTCGTTGGCTATCAGCTGCTTGGCCTGTTGCCCGCCCTGGCTGGGCTGATCCTGATCGGCGCCGCAGCCGTGGTCGGCTTGCGCCAGCAGCCTGGCGAACACGCCGCCCTGGCGCAAACCGTCAGCCGCGATACCGCCCCGGCGGGAAGCGACGACAGCGTCGAACGGCTGTGCGGCCAGGTGCTGCCGCTGTGGTCGCAGCACATCGAGAACGCCCGCAGCCATACCGAAGAATCCATCAGTTCCCTGAGCGAGCGCTTTGCGCAGCTCGCCACCCGCATCCAGAGCAGCCTGGGCGGCAGCACCGAGCGCGAAGCCGGCAAGCACCTGGTGGCGCTGTTGTCGAGCTGCGAATACGAACTGGACATGATCATCGTTGCTCTGCGCGATGCCCTGGCCAGCAAGGAGTCGCTACTGCAGGAGATCACCCAGCTGTCCAATTTCACCGACCAGTTGCAGGACATGGCGCAGGACGTCGCCAATATCGCCAAGCAGACCAACCTGCTGGCCCTCAACGCCGCCATCGAAGCCGCACGCGCCGGCGAAAGTGGCCGCGGTTTCGCGGTGGTCGCCGACGAGGTACGCAAGCTGTCGTCGATGTCCGGCAACACCGGGCAGCGCATTGGCGAAACGGTGGTGATCGTCAACGACGCCATCCACAAGACCCTGAGCATTTCCCAGGAGTACACCAAGACCGACACCGCCACCCTGAACAAGGCCAGCGAGGTGATCGCCGGGGTGATCAGCCGTTTCAACCAGAACGCCAGCGATATCGTCCAGCATAACGAGACCATGCGCGCACAGAGCGAGTCCGTGGCCCAGGACATCGCCGAAGTGCTGGTCTCCCTGCAATTCCAGGATCGCATCAGCCAGACCCTCGGCCATATCGCCGCCGATCAGGACAAGCTGCACGCCCATATCCAGGAGCGCGATGCACAACGCCGGCAGAACCTGCCCGCGACAGGCATTGATACCGACCGCTGGCTCAGCGAGCTGGCGCAGACCTACACCACGCCCGAACAGCACGGCATTCACCGTGGTGAAAGCAGCGCCAAGCGTAACGATTCCGATATCACGTTTTTCTGAGGTAGCTCATGAGCAAGACCGTTCTCATCGTCGACGACTCCGCCTCCATCCGTCAGGTCGTCAGCATCACGCTCAAAGGCGCTGGCTATCAGGTCATCGAGGGCTGCGACGGCAAAGACGCGCTAACCAAGCTGGACGGCCGCAAGGTTCACCTGATCATCAGTGACGTGAACATGCCGAACATGGACGGCATCACCTTCGTCAAAAACGTCAAGCAGCTGCCCGCCTACAAGTTCACCCCGGTGATCATGCTCACCACCGAGGCAGGCGAAGCGCGCAAGGAAGAAGGCCGCGCGGCGGGTGCCAAGGCCTGGGTGGTCAAGCCCTTCCAGCCGGCGCAGATGCTCACTGCCGTATCCAAGCTGATCCTGCCATGAACGACGCGCCGGCCGAGAGCCTCTACCGCATCCTGCCGCTGGAAGGTGGCCTGACCATCTACAGCGCCACCGAGCACTTGCAACTGCTGATGCAGGCGCTGGCCTGCGACGTGGAAGTGGAGCTCGACCTCGGCGGCGTCGACGAACTGGACTGTGCCGGCCTGCAACTGCTGATCCTGACCAAGCAGGAGGCGGCGCGCATGAACTGCGCCCTGCGTTTGACCAACCACAGCCCCGCCGTCATCGAAGCCTTCGAACTGAGCGGGCTGGGAACCTTTTTTGGCGACCCCATCCTGATCAAGCCGGACAGCGAGTAAACACCATGAACATGGACGAAGTGCTGCAGGTCTTCATCGCCGAAAGCCAGGAACTGCTGCAACAGATGGAGGAGGCGTTGCTGCAGCTGGAACACGATCCGGATGACGCCGATACCATCAATGCCATATTCCGTGCCGCCCATACCATCAAGGGCTCGGCGGGGCTGTTCGGCCTCGATGTGATCGTCGCCTTCACCCATATCGCCGAAAGCGTTCTGGATCGAGTGCGCAACGGCGAGCTGCGCTTCGACAAGGACATGACCGCGCTGTTCCTGCAGGTCGGCGACCACCTGGGCCGGCTGGTGGCGCTGGTCGACAGTGGCGCCGATCTGAAGAACCTCGAAACCGACACGCAGATCGCCCACCAGCAGCTTGGCGAACAGCTGTCTCGCTACCTGGAGCCTGCGCCACGCAGCGAACCGGTGCCCGCCGCTGCCCCGCGCATCGAACGCGGGCATTCCGGCGGCATCGGTGCCGACCACTGGCACCTGTCGCTGCGGTTCGCCCCGGACACCCTGCGCAACGGCATGGATCCGCTCGGTCTGTTCCGCTACCTGAACACCTTTGGGCAGATCATCAGCATCGTGCCACTGCTCGATCGCATTCCAGGCGCCGCCGAAATGGACCCGGAAACCTGCTACCTGGGGTTCGAGGTTGCCTTCGCCAGCGATGCCGACAAGGCCACCATCGAGGGGGCCTTCGAGTTCGTGCGTGAAGACAGCCTGATCCGCATCCTGCCGCCCCACAGCAAATCGGACGAATACCTGGAGCTGATTCGCGCCCTGCCCGAGGAGGACATGCGCCTGGGCGAGATCCTCATGCGCTGCGGCACACTGACCGCCAACGAACTGCAGGACGTGCTGCACGCCCAGGTGCAGGGCCAGCAACGCGACGAGCCGCGGCCGATCGGCCGGGTGCTGGTCGAGGAAAGCCTGGTGCAGGCGCCAGTGATCGCCGCCGCCCTGCAGAAGCAACAGCAGATCAAGGAAAACCGCAGCAACGAGAACAGCCTGATCCGCGTAGACGCCGGCAAGCTGGACAAGCTGATCGACCTCGTCGGTGAGCTGATCATCGCTGGCGCCGGCGCGCGGATGACGGCGCAGAAGTGCGGCCATCCGGAAATGTCCGAAGCCACCGAGTTGCTCTCACGGCTGGTCGAGGAAGTCCGCGATTCGGCGCTGCCGCTGCGCATGGTGCAGGTCGGCAGTACCTTCAACCGCTTCCAGCGGGTGGTGCGCGACGTGTCCAGTGAACTCGGCAAGGATATCGCCCTGTCCATCAGCGGCGGCGAGACCGAGCTGGACAAAACCGTGGTCGAGCGCATCACAGATCCGCTCACCCACCTGGTGCGCAATGCCATGGACCACGGCATCGAGTCGGTAGAAACCCGCCTGGCGCGCGGCAAGCCGGCCCAGGGCAAGGTATCCCTCAATGCCTACCACGACGCCGGCAGCATCGTCCTGGAAGTCAGCGACGACGGCGGCGGCCTGGATGCCCAGCGGATCCTTGCCAAGGCCCGCGAACGCGGCCTGGTGGGCGAAGGGCAGACGCTGTCGGAAAAGGAAACCTTCGCGCTGATCTTCGAGCCCGGCTTCTCCACTGCCGAACAGGTCAGCAACCTGTCCGGGCGCGGCGTTGGCATGGACGTGGTCAAGCGCAACATCGCCGCCCTGCGCGGCAGCATCGAACTGGACAGCACCCTGGGCCAGGGCACGCGCATCCGCATCCGCCTGCCCCTGACCCTGGCGATCATCGACGGCTTCCTGGTCAGCGTGGGCCAGGCCGGTTACGTGATCCCCCTGCAGATGGTCGAAGAATGCATCGAGCTGCCCGCCAACACCTCGTTCAACCGCGGTCACCTGGAACTGCGTGGCCGGATGCTGCCCATCGTGCGGCTGCGCGACCTGTTCAAGGAACAGAGCCAGCCGCCGCGCCGCGAAAGCGTGGTGGTGGTACGCCAGGCCGGGCTGCGCGCCGGACTGGTGGTCGACCACCTGGCAGGTGAATTCCAGACGGTAATCAAGCCCTTGGGCAAGGTATTCGAGCGCTGCCAGGGACTCGGCGGCTTCACCATTCTGGGGGACGGCAACGTGGCCCTGATTCTCGACATTCCCAGCCTGCTCACCCAGCTGACCAGCGTCCCGGAAACACCACGCGCCGAGAGGCTTGAAGCATGACCAGTATCGTCAATGCCCCTTCGCAACCGGCACAGCAGTACCTGACGTTCGTACTGGGCGACGAGCATTACGCCGTCGACACCCTGCATGTCCGGGAAATTCTCGAATGCACGCGTTTCACCCCGGTACCGCGCATGCCGGCAGCGGTACGCGGTGCGACCAATCTGCGCGGCTCGGTGGTGCCGGTGATCGACCTGCAGGCGCGCTTCAACGGCCAGCTGACGCCGTTGGGCAAGCGTACCTGCATCGTGATCCTCGACATGCCGAATGAGGAGCGCCCCCAGGCCATCGGCGTGCTGGTGGACACCGTCAACGCGGTGCGCGAAATCCACCCCGCCGATATCCAGCCGGCGCCGTCGTTCGGCAGCCATTTGCGTAGCGAATTCATCACCGGTGTCGTGCGTCTGGAGGAACGCTTCGTCACCTTGCTGGCACTCGCCCAGGTACTCGATCTAGAAGCACTCGGCAGCCCGCCGAACACAGAAAGCGACTGAGCCGACGGGCCTGACCTCACTAGCGACCTCCACACGAAAGGATTTGCACCATGCTCAACAACTTCAAGATCGGTACCCGGCTCATCGTCGCCTTTATCCTGGTCGCCGGAATCAGCGCCATCGTCGGCCTGGTCGGCCTGTCCAACACCTCGACCATGAACGACCTCGCGGAAAAGATGTATGCCCGGGAGCTGATGGGGCTTTCCAAGATCAAGGACGCCAACATCAACCTGATCTACATCGGCCGGGCGCGCGCCAACTACGTGATCGCCCCCACCCAGCAGGATCGTGATCGCATTCGCAGCGAGATCAACCATTACAGCGAAACCGCCCGCGTGCTCATGGACGAAGCCCGCAAGATGTTTTCCAGCGACCGGGCCATGGAGCTTTTCCGCGAGTCCGATGCGGTCTGGAAAGACTATCAGGAGAGCATGGCGCAAACCCTGCGAGCAGCGGCAGCCCAGGACCTGTATGCCGGGGATCCGGAACTGCAGCGGCATATGACCGAGACCCGCGCCCATGGCGACAAGATCGGCGAGATCTTCGCCGAGCTTTCGAAGATCAAGGAGGCCAACGCAAGCCAGGCCAACGACGAGACCACCGCCCTGTACAGTACCAGCCGCACCGTGATGATCGCCGTGATCATCGGCGGCGTGCTGTTTGGCATCCTCCTCGGCTTCCTGATCAGCCGCAGCATCACCCGCCCCCTGGGCCGTGCCGTCGATGCCGCGAACCTGCTGGCCGAAGGTGACCTGCGCGTCAACCTGGACAGCAAGGCGCGCGATGAAACCGGCCAGTTGCTCAACGCCATGAGCAACATGAGCGGCAAGCTGGCGCAAATCATCGCCGAAGTGCGCAGCTCCGCCGACTCGCTGTCCAGCGCCTCCGAGGAAATTTCCTCCACCGCCCAGAGCATGAGCCAGGCCGCCTCCGAGCAGGCCGCCTCGGTAGAGGAAACCAGCGCCTCGATGGAGCAGATGTCCGCTTCCATCGCCCAGAATACCGAGAACGCCCGGGTCACCGATGGCATGGCCAGCAAGGCCGCCAACGAAGCCGGTGAAGGCGGCCAGGCGGTGAAAGACACCGTGCGCGCCATGAAGACCATCGCCGACAAGATCGGCATCGTCGACGACATCGCCTATCAGACCAACCTGCTGGCCCTCAACGCCGCTATCGAAGCGGCCCGTGCCGGCGAGCACGGCAAGGGCTTTGCCGTGGTCGCTGCAGAAGTGCGCAAGCTGGCCGAACGCAGCCAGGTGGCCGCCCAGGAAATCGGTGAAGTGGCCAAGAGCAGCGTGGCCCTGGCCGAACGCGCCGGCACCCTGCTCGACGAGATCGTGCCGTCGATTGCCAAGACCTCCGACCTGGTGCAGGAAATCGCTGCCGCCTCCGACGAGCAGAGCAGCGGCGTCGGCCAGATCAGCACGGCTATGAACCAGCTCAGCGAGCTGACCCAGCAGAACGCCTCGGCTTCCGAGGAACTGGCCGCCACCGCCGAAGAAATGAGCGGCCAGGCTGAGCAGCTGCAACAGCTGATGGACTTCTTCCGCCTCACCGGCGCGGGCGAGCGCATCACCGTCGCCAACCCGCCACGCAACCGCCCACAGCCACCACGCGGCAATGGCCCGACACGCCAGCCGCGCGACGACGACGGTCATACCGGCGGCCTGCCGGCCGGTTACGTACGCTTCCAGGAGTAACCCATGAGTGAACCACGGCTGCTCGACAACGCCACGGCGGACTCGGGCCAGTACCTGACCTTCACCCTGGCCCATGAGCTGTTCGCCGTGGAGATTCGTGCCGTGCGCGAGATCATCGAGTACGGCCGGCTGACCACGGTGCCGATGATGCCACCGAGCATTCTCGGCGTGATCAACCTGCGCGGCGCCGTGGTACCGGTGGTGGATCTCGGCCAGCGCTTTGGCGGCCACCCCACCGCCATCGGCCCGCGCACCTGCATCGTGATTCTCGAGATCACCGGGCCGGAACACACCCAGGTGATCGGCATCGTGGTCGATGCGGTCAACGAAGTGCGTGAGCTGGGCGCCGAGCACATCGAACCAACCCCCGCCTTCGGCGGCAGCATTCGCGCCGACTTCATTCGCGGCATGGGCAAGCTGGATGATCGCCTGGTGGTGATGCTCGATATCGGCCGGGTGATCTCGGCCGAAGAATACGTGGCACTGAACCAGGCCCAGCAACAGGGGGCTAATCACTGACATGCCCACGTCGAACCAAGCCACGCTCTCGGATACCGAGTTCAGCCAGTTTCGCCAGCTGATCCACAATATCGCCGGCATTCACCTGTCCGATACCAAGAAGACCCTGGTGGCTGGCCGCCTCAACAAGCGCCTGCGCTCACTGGCCATGACCACCTATGGCGAATACTTCCGGCTGATCGGCAAGGACAAGGCGGAGCTGCAGACCTGCGTGGACCTGCTCACCACCAACGAAACCTACTTCTTCCGCGAGCCCAAGCATTTCGACTTCCTGCGCGAGCTGCTGCAAAAGCCCGGCGCGATTCCCAGCGGTCGTCCGCTGCGTATCTGGAGTGGCGCCTGCTCCAGTGGCGAGGAGCCCTACACCCTGGCCCTGCTGCTGGCCGAGCGCCTGGGTGAACGCCCCTGGGAAATCCTCGCTTCGGATATCAGTCAGCGCATCCTCACCCAGGCGCGCAATGGCGTGTACGACCTCGAGGACGGCCAGAACATCCCCCGCCATCTGCTGGTCAAGCATTGCCTGCGCGGCATCGACGACAACCAGGGCCGGATGATGATTGCCCCGGCCCTGCGCCAGCGGGTGCGCTTCGCGCAGATCAACCTCAACAACGCGCTGCCGGATGTCGGCCTGTTCGACGTGATCTTCCTGCGCAACGTGATGATCTATTTCGACGCCGATACCAAGCGCCAGGTCGTCTCACGCCTGCTCAAACACCTGCGCCCGGGTGGCCATTTCATCATCAGCCACTCGGAAAGCCTGAACGGCGTCAACGATACCCTCAGGGTGGTAAAGCCCTCGATCTATCAAAATCCCGATGCCTAAACGTTCTGCTATCACCGAGATTTACCTGCAGCCCGGGGGCTATCACTTCGGCGGCCCCTACACGCGCGTGCGCACCCTGCTCGGCTCCTGCGTGTCGATCGTGCTCTGGCACCCTCGCGCACGCCTGGGCGGCATGTGCCATTTCATCCTGCCGACACGCGGCCGCCCCAGTGCCCAGCGAGACGGGCGTTATGGCGATGAGGTCATGAGCCTGCTGTGCGACGCTATCAGCCAGAGTGGCACTGCGCTGGGCGACTACCAGGCGCGGATATTCGGCGGCAGCCACATGTTTGCCGAGCTGGCCCATACCCGGCGTCAGCATGTGGGCCAGCACAACGTCGACACCGCCCGCCGCCTGCTAGCCGAGCGCAACATCGGCTGCTACGGCGAACATGTCGGCGGCACCCGCCATCGCAATCTGATCTTTGATATCTGGAGCGGCCAGATCGCCCTGAAGCAAAGCCTGCCATCAACTGCCCCCGGGCTCCGCGCTGGACAGCAATCGCAATGAAAAGCATAAAAGTCATGATCGTCGACGACTCGGCCGTGGTGCGCCAGGTGCTCTCCCAGGTGCTGGCCGCCGACCCGGCGATCGAGGTGATCGGCACCGCCGCCGACCCGTTGTTCGCGCTCGACAAAATGCAACGCCAATGGCCCGACGTGATAGTGCTCGACGTCGAAATGCCGCGCATGGATGGCATCACCTTTCTGCGCAAGCTGATGGCCGAGCGGCCGACCCCGGTGGTGATCTGCTCGACGCTGACCGAGAAAGGTGCCACCACCACCATGCAGGCGCTGTCGGCCGGCGCGGTAAGCATCGTCACCAAACCCCAGGCCAGCCTCAGCAAGTTCCTGGTCAACGCCAGCGACGACCTGGTCAACGCGGTCAAGGCCGCGGCCCGCGCCAACGTCCGCCGCCTGGCCGACAAAGCGGCGCCAGCCGCGCCCCAGGCCAAGCTCAGTGCCGATGTCATCCTGCCGCCGGCCAGCGGCGCCATGGCGCGTACCACCGAGCGTATCGTCGCCATCGGCACCTCCACCGGCGGCACCCAGGCGCTGGAGTACATCCTCACCCGCCTGCCGCGGGTCTGCCCGGCGCTGGTGATCGTCCAGCACATGCCCGAGCGCTTCACCGCCGCCTTCGCCGAGCGCCTCAACGGGCTGTGCGAGCTGGAGGTACTGGAGGCACGCCACGGCGACCGCGTGGTGCCCGGTCGCGCCCTGATCGCCCCGGGCGGGCGCCACCTGCTGCTCAAGCGCAGCGGTGCCCAGTATGTGGTCGACGTGGTCGACGGCCCGCCCGTCAGCCGCCACAGGCCTTCGGTGGATGTGCTGTTCCGCTCCACCGCCCGTGCTGCCGGTGCCAATGCCACCGGCATCATCATGACCGGCATGGGCGACGACGGCGCCCGCGGCCTGCGTGAAATGTCCGAGGCCGGCGCCCTGACCCTCGGCCAGGACGAGGCCAGCTGCGTGGTCTACGGCATGCCCAAGGAAGCCATGAAGCTCGGTGCGGTCAGCCGGGAAATCCCCCTGGAGCAGATTCCGGCCGCCATCCTGCGCGGCTAGCGCGCTCGCAACTGCGGGACGGCCGGCTGCCGCCAGCCTTTCCTCCCTCGCCCGGTGCGGCGTAGAATCAAGGCATTTCCCGCCAGCCACCCTTCGGCGGGCCTGTGAGCCCGGGCAGGCAGACGGAGATCCCGTCGTGCGCCATGCCACCTTGCTTCGCGGTCATCTGCCGCTGATCCGCTCACCCACCTATCAATGCCTACCTGATTAGCCGCAGGAATCCGTCATGCCTGATTACCGCTCGAAGACCTCCACCCACGGCCGCAACATGGCCGGCGCCCGTGCCCTGTGGCGCGCCACCGGGATGAAGGACGAAGACTTCAAGAAACCGATCATCGCCATCGCCAACTCCTTTACCCAGTTCGTACCGGGCCACGTGCACCTCAAGGACCTGGGCCAGCTGGTCGCCCGCGAGATCGAGAAAGCCGGCGGCGTGGCCAAGGAATTCAACACCATCGCCGTCGACGACGGCATCGCCATGGGCCACGACGGCATGCTCTATTCGCTGCCGAGCCGCGAGATCATCGCCGACTCCGTGGAGTACATGGTCAACGCCCACTGCGCCGACGCCATCGTGTGCATCTCCAACTGCGACAAGATCACCCCCGGCATGCTGATGGCCGCCCTGCGCCTGAACATCCCGGTGATCTTCGTTTCCGGCGGGCCGATGGAGGCCGGCAAGACCAAGCTGGCCAGCCACGGCCTGGACCTGGTCGATGCCATGGTGATCGCCGCCGACTCGACCGCCTCGGACGAAAAAGTCGCCGAATACGAGCGCAGCGCCTGCCCGACCTGCGGCTCGTGCTCCGGCATGTTCACCGCCAACTCGATGAACTGCCTGGTCGAAGCCCTGGGCCTGGCCCTGCCGGGCAACGGCTCGACCCTGGCTACCCACAGCGACCGCGAGCAGCTGTTCCTCAAGGCCGGGCGCACCATCGTCGAGCTGTGCAAACGCTACTACGGCGAAGGCGATGACTCGGTGCTGCCGTGCAACATCGCCAACTTCAAGGCGTTCGAGAACGCCATGACCCTGGACATCGCCATGGGCGGTTCCACCAACACCATCCTGCACCTGCTGGCGGCTGCTCAGGAGGCCGAGATCGATTTCGACCTGCGCGACATCGACCGCCTTTCCCGTAATGTGCCGCAGCTGTGCAAGGTGGCGCCGAACATTCAGAAGTACCACATGGAAGACGTGCACCGTGCCGGTGGCATCTTCTCGATCCTCGGCTCGCTGGCCCGTGGCGGCCTGCTGCACACCGACCTGCCGACCGTGCACAGCAAGAGCATGGAAGAAGCCATCGCCAAGTGGGACATCACCCAGACCTCTGATGAAGCCGTGCATCACTTCTTCAAGGCCGGCCCGGCAGGCATCCCCACCCAGACCGCATTCAGCCAGTCGACCCGCTGGGAAACCCTGGACGACGATCGTGAGAACGGCTGCATACGTAGCGTCGAGCATGCCTACTCGAAGGAAGGCGGCCTGGCCGTGCTGTACGGCAACATCGCCCTCGACGGCTGCGTGGTGAAAACCGCCGGCGTCGACGAGTCGATCCACGTCTTCGAAGGCAACGCCAAGATCTTCGAAAGCCAGGACAGCGCGGTGCGCGGCATCCTCAATGACGAGGTGAAGGAAGGTGACATCGTCATCATCCGCTACGAAGGCCCGAAAGGCGGCCCGGGCATGCAGGAAATGCTCTACCCGACCTCGTACCTGAAATCCAAGGGCCTGGGCAAAGCCTGCGCCCTGCTCACCGACGGCCGCTTCTCCGGCGGCACCAGCGGCCTGTCCATCGGTCACGCCTCGCCGGAAGCGGCTGCCGGTGGCGCCATCGGCCTGGTGAAGGACGGCGACAAGGTGCTGATCGACATTCCCAACCGCTCGATCAATCTGTTGGTCAGCGACGAGGAAATCGCCCACCGCCGCCACGAGCAGGACAAGAAGGGTTGGAAGCCGGTCGAGCAACGTCCGCGCAAGGTGACCACCGCCCTGAAAGCCTACGCCCTGCTCGCCACCAGCGCCGACAAGGGCGCGGTGCGCAACAAGGCGATGCTGGACGGTTGATTTTCAGCCCAGCAACACAAAGAAGCCCGGCTCTATGCCGGGCTTTTTCATATACATCCCTACTTAAAAGGCCTGCCCAACTAATGCAAACCTTGAGGTTGGAATTCGAAGAGAACGCCAGCGAGTTCTACATAGCATCCCTAGCTAGAGGCATTCTCGAAGGTATCAAAAGTGGTGCCCTAACATCGGAAACAGGAGTCTGGTCTCTTGGTCGTCCGGTATTTAAGTGCGCGCTGACAACATGCCCGATCAGCGCGGAACTGAGAGATGTCTTGGAGGGCTTTGACGAGCTCAGCGCACTGAGTGAGCTAGGTATCGATCTTGGCCCAACTCTCCAGCAGATGACGGATGCGCTGGACCAATGCCAGCGCGCAATCGACACCGGCAAAACCAGCCTTGTTATCCGGGCGACATTACCGTAGAGCGTTTTCCCAAGCAGAACGTTTTACATACGCAGCGCTCATATCCCTGCATAGGAGCGCATCATGAAGATTGGCATCATCGCCGACACCCACGGCCTGTTGCGACCCCAGGCACTGGCGGCGCTGCAGGGCGTCGACCAGCTGATCCACGCCGGCGATATCGGCGGGCCGCAGATCCTCGCCGAGCTCGAACGCATCGCACCACTGTCGGTGGTGCGCGGCAACAATGATGGCGACGCCTGGGCCGATGCCATCCCCGAGCGCCTGACCCTGCGCTTCGGCGCGGTCAGCCTGTACGTGCTGCACGATCTCAAGCAATTGGATATCGACCCCAAGGCTGCAGGCATCGACGTGGTGATCGCCGGGCATTCGCACAAACCGCTGCATGAAGAGCGCGATGGCGTGCTCTATCTCAACCCAAGCAGCGCCGGCCCGCGGCGCTTCAAGCTGCCGATCGGCGTGGCCCTGCTGCATATCGATGGCGGCAGCGTGCGGGCTGAACTGATTACGCTGGAGGTCTGATGCAAGGCGCAAGCAAGCATCGCTCTTGTGGGAGCGCGCCATGCGCGCGAAAAATCGCGGGCATGGACCAGGCGTCCCTGCCCGCTCCCACAGGGTTATGTCGAACAGTTGCTTCAGCCACCGACCTTGAAAAACCCATCTCACGAGGCCATCTACTGACCTCATGACCTTTTCGAATCGTCCACTCACCTGCTGGAGACGCCCATGACCCTCGATGAACTCAATACCCTGCCCGGCGTGACCGGCAAGCCTGACGTCGCCACGGCGGACTTCGTCTACAACCACACCATGATCCGCGTGAAGGATCTCGAGAAGTCGCTGGACTTCTACACCCGCGTACTGGGCTTCACCCTGCTCGAGAAGAGTGACTTCCCCGACGCCGAATTCAGCCTGTATTTCCTCGCGCTGATTGCCGACAAGTCGCAGATCCCGAGCGACCCGAAAGCCCGCCATCAGTGGCGCAAATCCATTCCTGGCGTGCTGGAGCTGACCTATAACTACGGCACCGAGAAGGATCCCGAGTTTTCCTACCACAGCGGCAACAGCGACCCACGCGGCTTCGGCCACCTGTGCGTGGCGGTGCCGGACATCCAGGCCGCCTGCCAGCGTTTCGAAGAGCTCGGCGTGGACTTCCAGAAGCGCCTGACCGACGGGCGCATGCGCAACATCGCCTTTATCAAGGATCCGGACGGCTACTGGGTGGAAATCATCCAGTTCACCGACGTGAACTGATCAACGTGGCGCCCCACTTGGGGCGCCCGTTGCTATTGGCGCTCGACCTCGTTGTCGATGCCGCTCATCTGTACCTCCGGCTCCTCGCCGCGCCAGCGCACCTGCTGCTCGGTGCCGCTGACATCCAGCTTCACCGGCCCCTCGAACTGCAGGTCCAACACCTGATCAGCGCCCGTCACTTCGACCAGCGCTGGCTGCTCGCCGCCCGCAACCGTGGCCCGCACCTGATTATCCGTGGTGTCGACGCTCAGGGCATTGACGCGCTTGGCCACCACTTCATGCTCGGCACCTGACACGCTAAGCGACTTGGCCGTGTCCAGCGTCACCTTGTGTTCCGAGCCGGCAACCTCCACCGCACCACAGTCGCCCTTGAGGTGAATCATGTTGGCGTTGCCGCTGATGTTCACGTCCTGGCCTTTGCAGGAAACGTCGCGCGACAGGCCAATCCCCTCGATATTCAGCGGCTCGGCTCGAGCCAGCGTAGCGGTGCCGGCCAGCAGAAAACCTGCAATCAGCGTCTTGTTCATGGGCACATCCCTCTCTGTCAGTGATGGCCCGGAAGATATGTGGGGGCCGCTGCTATGACCGATGCCCGAGAAACAAGGTTCTGCGCTGCAGGCGACTCAACTCGCGGTTTGCAACGCTGTTCTCAACCAATCGGCAAGCCTCTCGGCACGCTGACCGCTGCGCCGTTCCGGCACCCAGAGCGACAACTGCGCCTCGGTCTGCACGAAGCCCCAGGGCGCGACCAGCCGCCCTGCTGCAAGATCGTCGGCCACCAGCTGCAACGGTGCGATGGCCACGCCAAGGCCCGCCGACGCGGCCTCGAGCAGGTAATACAGATGCTCGAAGCCCTGCCCCAGACGCATGTCCGTAGGCTGCAGATTCATCGCCGCCAGCCATTGGGGCCAGGCCTGGGGGCGCGAGGTGGTGTGCAGCAGCGCCTCCTGCAGCAACGCCTCGGGAGCGGCCTCGCTCAGCGTAGAGAATCGAGGGTGGCGCGGGCTGATCACCGGCCCGATGGATTCGCGCGCCAGCTCGAATACGTGCATGTCCGCCGGCCACGGCGGCTCGGCATACAGCAGGGTGGCATCCACCTGGGGGCTGCGCGGGTCCAGCTCGCCCTGGCTGGTGGACAGCTGCAAACGCAAGTCCGGTAGCGCGCTGTTGAGGCGGTCCAGCCGAGGGATGAACCAGCGCGCCAGCAGGCTGCCCGGGCAGCCGAGCACGAAAGGTGTATCGACCTCGCGCTGGCGCAGCTCGCCACACACCTGGCGCAACCGGGTGAAAGTCTCGCCGCTGACATCACGCAGGCGTATGCCCGCTTCGGTCAGCTTCAGGCCGCGCCCGTCCTTGATGAACAGCGCCACACCAAGCTGCTCTTCCAGGGTGCGAATCTGCCGGCTGACCGCACCGTGGGTCACGTGCAGCTCAAGCGCGGCACGGCTGACGCTGCCCAGCCGCGCGGCGGCCTCGAAGGCATGCAGGGCATTGAGCGAGGGCAGATCCTGGGCCACGTCAGTCGGCCAACTCGGGCAAAAAGCGCGTGTCCATGCTGTAGCGCTTGGGATTGACCGGATCGATCACCACCGTGACCAACGACTCGGTGAAGTAGGGGCCCGGATCGAACCACAGGTTGTCACTGCGAAACACGTGCAACTTGTTGGTTTGCGGGTTGAGCCACTGGGCGACGATGCGGTACGGGTTGCGCCCATTGATGCTCAGCGAACCATTGAGCTCGACGTCGACCACTTCGGCCTGCACCGCGGTGCCGGTGGCCAGCAGCTCGCTGGCACGGCGCCTGGCGAACAGCGGTGGCAGCACGAAAAGCAGGCCGATGGCCAGGAATACGCTGCCGATACCGCCGACGATCAGGCTGCCTATCCAGTTCTGTTCGAAGCTGTCGATCCGCGCCCTCTCAGGGTCCTGCGGGTCGTAGTACACCGCCACACGCTCACCAATGTCGAACGATGGTGGTGTGCTGCAGGTGGTGCTGTGGTGCTCGCCCAGAGTACCGTCGAGGGTAGTGAACGACACCGTCGGGCAGCCATCCTCGAGGTCCACGATGGAGCCCTCGGTACGCGTCATCTGCGCCTCGCCACCAAGACGCGACACCTGAATGCCGATGGCAAACGCCAGCAACAGCGCGCCGATCCCCGGAAAAATCCACAACCAGCCTGTCTTCATGGCGCCCTTACCTGTGCATAAAATTCATAGCCAGACGATTATCGACCACCACGCCGAGGACGCCAATGGGTGGTCTTTAAAGCTTTCATAGTTGCGATGTTTCGCACACTTGACCGCGCTATGGAAAGCCGATCATATGTGATTTTTTCTCACTTATTCGTTAAAACTAATCGCTTTTCCGTCTGAGGCTACAGCGTTAGTCTGGCCACCATTGACGCCAACGTCCCTTGGCAAGCAGGCCGCTCGCGGCTGCGAATTCACAGGAGATCTCCATGACTTCATTACGCAACGGTCCAGATGCCACCGGCTTGTTCGGCAGCTTCGGCGGCCAGTACGTCGCCGAGACGCTGATGCCGCTGATCCACGAGTTGGCCGCCGAGTACGAGAAGGCCAAGGCCGATCCCGAATTCGCCAAGGAACTGGCCTACTTCCAGCGTGACTACGTCGGCCGCCCGAGCCCGCTGTATTTTGCCGAGCGCCTGACCGAGTTCTGCGGCGGCGCGAAGATCTACCTCAAGCGCGAGGAGCTCAATCACACCGGCGCGCACAAGATCAACAACTGCATCGGCCAGATCCTGCTGGCCCGGCGCATGGGCAAGCAGCGCATCATCGCCGAGACCGGCGCCGGCATGCATGGCGTGGCCACCGCCACCGTGGCCGCCCGCTTTGGCATGCAGTGCGTGATCTACATGGGCACCACCGACATCGAGCGCCAGCAGGCCAACGTCTTTCGCATGAAGCTGCTCGGCGCCGAAGTGATTCCGGTCACCGCCGGCACCGGCACCCTCAAGGATGCGATGAACGAAGCCCTGCGTGACTGGGTGACCAACGTCGACAGCACCTTCTACATCATCGGCACCGTGGCCGGCCCACACCCTTATCCGGCGATGGTGCGCGACTTCCAGGCGGTGATCGGCAAGGAAACCCGTGACCAGCTGCAAGCCCAGGAAGGCCGCCTGCCCGACAGCCTGGTCGCCTGCATCGGTGGCGGCTCCAACGCCATGGGCCTGTTTCATCCGTTCCTCGACGACCAGTCGGTGCAGATCATCGGTGTCGAAGCCGCCGGCCACGGCGTCGCCACCGGCAAGCATGCCGCCAGCCTGAACGGCGGCGTGCCGGGCGTGCTGCACGGCAACCGCACCTTCCTGCTGCAGGACGACGATGGCCAGATCATCGACGCCCATTCGATTTCCGCCGGCCTCGACTACCCCGGCATCGGCCCGGAGCACGCCTGGTTGTTCGATATCGGTCGCGTCGAGTACACCTCGATCACCGACCAGGAAGCGCTCGCCGCCTTCCATCAGTGCTGCCGCCTGGAGGGCATCATCCCGGCGCTGGAGTCGTCCCATGCCCTGGCTGAAGTCTTCAAGCGCGCGCCAACCCTGCCCAAGGATCACCTGATGGTGGTCAACCTTTCGGGCCGCGGCGACAAGGACATGCAGACCGTCATGCACCACTTCGACGAACAGGAAGAACACATATGAGCCGCCTGCAGACGCGCTTCGCCGAGCTGAAAGAACAGAACCGCGCCGCCCTGGTGACCTTCGTCACCGCTGGCGACCCGAACTACGACGCCTCGCTGAAGATCCTCAAGGGCCTGCCGAAGGCCGGTGCCGACGTGATCGAGCTGGGCATGCCGTTCACCGACCCGATGGCCGATGGCCCGGCGATCCAGCTGGCCAACATCCGCGCCCTGGCCGCCAAGCAGAACCTGGCCAAGACGCTGCAGATGGTCCGTGAATTCCGCCAGGACGACAGCGCCACGCCGCTGGTGCTGATGGGCTACTTCAACCCGATCCACAAGTACGGCGTCGAGCGCTTCATCGCCGATGCCCAGGAGGCCGGCGTCGACGGCCTGATCGTGGTCGACCTGCCGCCGGAACATAACCGCGACCTGTGCGACCCGGCCCAGGCTGCGGGTATCGATTTCATCCGCCTGACCACCCCGACCACCGACGACAAGCGCCTGCCGACCGTGCTCGCCGGCAGCTCGGGCTTCGTCTACTACGTGTCGGTGGCGGGTGTTACCGGCGCTGGCTCGGCGACCGTGGAACACGTGCAGGAAGCGGTCACCCGCCTGCGCCGCCACACCGACCTGCCGATCAGTATCGGCTTCGGCATCCGCACCCCGGAACATGCGGCGACCATCGCCCGCCTGGCCGACGGCGTGGTGGTTGGCTCGGCGCTGATCGATCAGATCGCCAAGGCCGACAACGACGGGCAGGCGGTCGACGGCGTACTCGAACTGTGTAGCCAATTGGCCGAAGGCGTGCGCAGCGCGCGCCGCTAAGCGACGCACCATGAAAAAACCGCTACCCCGGTCCGGGGCAGCGGTTTTTTTGTAGCTGCTTCAGACCGCCGTTAGCGCCTTACCCTCTTTGAATACGCTTTCGAGGTTGGCAAAGAACAGGTCGGCCATCGCCTGGCGGGTTTCATGGGTGCCGCTGCCGATATGCGGAGTGAGGACCACGTTATCCAACGCCAGCAGCTCGGCCGGCACCCTGGGTTCATCAGCGAACACGTCGAGCGCAGCGCCGGCGATAGTGCCGTTCTGCAGCGCCGTGATAAGGGCCTGCTCATCCACCACCGAGCCGCGAGCGATATTCACCAGATAGCCTTGCGGGCCTAGGGCACGCAGCTGCTCGGCGCCAATCAGCTTGTCCGTCGCGCTGCCGCCGGGCACCACCAGCACGGCGTAGTCGGCCGCTTCGAGCAGGCCCTCCAGGGTTTCGTGGTAGGCGTAGTCGACGTCATCACGGCGACGCCGGTTGTGGTAGGCCACTGTCATGCCGAAGGACTCGACGCGCTTGGCGATGGCACGGCCGATGTTGCCCATGCCGACGATGCCGCACACCTTGCCGCCGATGCTGCCGGCCAGTGGAAAGCGCGCATGCTGCCACTCACCCGCTCGCACAAAGCGATCCGCTTCGCTGATCCGCCGGCCCAAAGCCAGCAGGATGGCCACTGCGGTATCGGCAACGCAGTTATCGAGCACGCCTGGCGTGTTGGTGACGATTATGCCGCGCTTCTTCGCGGTATCGACGGCGATCGAGTCATAACCTACGCCAAAACTGATGATTGCCTTGAGATTCGGCAGGGACTCGATGAGTTCGGCACTGGCACCGAATACGCCGCTGGTGGCGATGGCGTCGATGCTCTGGGCATGGCTGCGCAGCCATGCCGACTGGTCGTCGATTTCCCAGAAACGGTGCACGCGATAGCGCTGCTCGATACGCGCAACAAGCGCCGGCTGCAGTGCACCAATCATCAACAGTTGTGGCATTGGGTCAGGCGATCTCATAGGGCTCTCCTAATGGCGACAGCGACCTGGCGAACGGCAGACATCAGGCCGGTTAAGTAGCGTCCACCATGCAAGCTACCACATAGACATCATACATCTGCAACATTCAGAAACATCGTGAAACGCACACGCCGATTCTAAAACCCACGCAAAACCCTTTGAATATGCGGACATAGCCGCCTATCGGCCAAACGCCTAAAATTCTCATTGCCACTTTGCAATGAATTGATTTGTATGATGTCGTATCTCATAGCGTGCTACTCCCAACAAAAACAACACAGAGGCTCCTCCCCCATGGCTCGTACAGACGTTGCCGACAAAGGCGTGTCCGCAGGCGCATCAAGCAATCCCCTCAGCAGAATGGCCAAGCTGCTTGGCCCCGGCATCATCGCGGTGTTGTCCTGGCTGGGTGCAGGTGACCTGATCACCTCCTCCGTGGCCGGCGCCAACTATGGCTATGCGATGATGTGGGTATTGGCGGTCTCGCTGCTGCTGCGCTTTCTGATCGTCAACATCATCGCCCGCTTCCAGCTGTGCAATAACCAGGGCATGTCGATTCTCGGTGGCTATGCCCAGTTGCACCCGAGCTTCGCCTGGTTCCTGTTCGGCTATGCGCTGCTCATGGGCCATCTGATGAACGCCTACATGATCAAGGGCGCCGGCGAGGCCCTGTCCACCCTGCTGCACCTGAATCAGCCGTTGCTGTGCTCCTTCGCGGTGGTGCTCGGCGTGTGGCTGCTGGTGGGGCGCAGCATCTACAGCCTCATCGAAGGCGTGATGAAGGTACTGCTGGCGATCATGACCCTGGCGTTCCTGTCCCTGGCGATCATGTCCGGACCGGACGTGGGCGGCATCGTTTCCGGCACCTTCGGCTTCAGCATCCCGAAAGACGAGGGCGTGCATGGCGCACTGCTGGTCGCCGTGTCGGTCATCGGTGCCGTCGCTGGCTCGATCGCCAACTTCGTGCACCCCTACGTGATGAAGCAGAAGGGCTGGACGGGCCCCGAGCACAAGCGCATCCAGCGTAACGACCTGCTGTTCGCGGTGTTCGTCGGTATCGTCATCAACCTGGCGATCTGGGTGGTGGGTGCGGAAATCCTGCGCCCCAATGGCCTGAAGGTCGAAACCCTGAATGATCTGGGCGCTGCCCTGCAGATGTTCTTCGGCCCGGGCGGCTGGTACATCTTCTTTATCGGCGTGTTCGCCACCCTGTTCGCCAGCGTGGTGGGCAAGACCACCGCCTTTCCGATGCTGATCACCGACGCCCTGCACCACATCCGGCCCAAGCGCCGCCAGCAGTATGGCGACCTCCCGCAGAAGGATCCGCTGCACAAATGGTTCCTGCTGTTCGTGCTGGTCACCCCGCTGATCTGGTCGCTACCGGGCATGCCGGACTTCGTGACCCTGACCCTCGCGGTCAACGCGCTGAACATCGTCGGCCTGCCGGTCATTTCTCTGGGTCTGCTGATCATGTCCAACCAGAAGAAACTGCTCGGCCAGTACTGCAACAACTGGTTCGAGAACCTGGCTCTCGGCGCCGCCACCATCCTCGCGGTGTGGGTCGCCATTCAGCTCGGCCTGCAGTTGCTGGCCTGACCAGATGCCCTAGCAACTTGCCTTGAGTGAATCAGGGCCCTGCAACGCGGCCAAGCCGCTCCCCCGCCTTGCCGAGCGGGGGGAGCGCTTGAGCCGCGTCTTTTTTTGTAGCCGCCCGCTCGGCAGGCCTGTGTCCGCGGCCGCTGTTTCCTGCCCAGGCTGCCGTCAGTAGCCCACGGTAAAGCGCTGGCGCGAATGCTGGGGCTGCTCCAGTTCGTCGACCAGGGCAATGGCGTAGTCTTCCATGGAGATTGTGCTGTTGCCGTCAGCATCGACCAGCAGGTTGTCGGTGCCGAGGCGGAAACGCCCGGTACGCTGGCCCGGCTCGAACAGTGCCGAGGGCGACAGGAAGGTCCAGTCCAGCGCCTGCTCGCCACGCAGCACGTTGAGAAAATCTCGTCCCGCGCTCGCCTCGCCCTTGTAAGCCGCCGGAAATTGCGGTGTGTCGACCAGCGCGACGCCAGGCGCCACTTCCAGGCTACCGGCCCCACCGACCACCAGCAGACGCGGCACGCCGGCGGCCTTCACCGCGCCAATCAGGCTCGGGGCATCGCTGCCAACGAAGCGTGTGGTGCTGATTACCGCATCGTGACCTTTGAGCAGCGGCACCAGCCGTTCGCTGTTGGCTACGTCCGCGCTGGCTAGAGTCAAACCTGCCTGGGTCGGCACGCTGCTTACGTCACGGGCGATCCCGGTGACCTGGTGGCCGCGCTGCAACAGTTCATCGCGCAGGCGCGAGCCGACGCGACCGCTGATTCCAAGAATGACGACTTTCATGTGAGGCTCCACTGTGACGGGCAATGAGGCATCGGCAGGCACTGCAGCGCACCGATGATGAGGAATCAGCTTACCCACGTACAGCGCCGCAAAAAGCCGCATAATCACCGCAACACAGTTGCATGAATCGAGCGAATCATGGACAGACTCACGGCAACCCGCGTCTTCGTCGAGGTGGTGGATCGCGGCAGCCAGACGGCGGCCGCCGAGCACCTGGATCTGTCGCGGGCCATGGTCTCGCGCTACCTGGCCGAGCTGGAAGGCTGGGTCGGCGCGCGCCTGCTGCACCGCACCACGCGCAAGCTGAGCCTGACCCAGGTCGGTAACGAGCTGCTGCCGCACTGCCGGGAAATGCTGCACACCGCCGAGATGATGCGCGCTACGGGCATCAAGGCCAACGACGGGCCGAGCGGCAACCTGCGTGTCGCCACCAGCCAGTCGTTCGCGCAAACCTGGCTGAGCCCGGTGCTGGTGGAATACCTGGCGCGCTACCCGAATACCTCGGTGGATGTGCTGGTAGGCAGCCAGGCCGTGAACCTGGTCGAAGAACGTATCGACCTGGCGCTACGCATCACCAACCAACTGGAACCCAACCAGGTTGCCCGCCACCTGGGCGACTGCCATTCGGTGGTCTGCGCCGCACCGGCCTACCTGGCCAAGGCCGGCACACCGAAGGAGCCGCACGAGCTGGCCGGGCACAATTGCCTGACCTACAGCTATTTCGGGCGCAGTGTCTGGCAGTTCAGCGGGCAACCAGGGGCCGTACAGGTGCCGGTGGATGGCAACCTGAGCAGCAACGATACGGCAGTACTGCTGGAGGCGGCGATCAACGCTGGCGGCATCTGCCTGCAACCACTCTATGCGGCTGCACCTCTGCTCGAAGATGGCCGCCTGGTGCGCCTGCTGCCTGGTTGGCAGCCGCAGTCGTTGGGCATTCACGCCATCTATGCATCACGCCGGCAGATGCTGCCGGCGCTACGGGCGTTGCTGGATTTCATCGCCGAACGGCTGGCTGCCGATCCGCTCTGGCAAACGCGTTAGCGCTTACTGCGCTGCCTGCAACTGGCGCTGCGAAGCGCGCTGCTGCTTGTAGGCCAGAGCCGCCGGAGCAACCGGGGTGACCTTGCCGGTTTCCACCCACTTGCGCAGACGGCTGGCGTCGGCCATGTGGGTGTATTTGCCAAAGGCGTCGAGCACCACGAAAGCCACCGGCTTGCCAGCCATGGTGGTGCGCATCACCAGGCAGTGGCCGGCGCGATTGGTGAAACCGGTCTTGGTCAGCTGCACGTCCCAGCCGGCCTTGCGGGTCAGCGCGTTGGTATTGCGGAACCCCAGGGTGTAGTTGGGCTTGTGGAAGGCCACGGTCTTTTCCGGGGTGGAGCTGAGTTCGCCGATCAGCGGGTAGTTGCGCGTCGCCTTGAGCAGTTTCACCAGGTCGTTGGCAGTGGAGACGTTGTGCTCGGACAAGCCGGTCGGCTCCACGTAACGGGTCTGGGTCATGCCCAGAGCCCGGGCCTTGGCATTCATGGCGGCGACGAAAGCGGTGACGCCACCCGGGTAATGGTGCGCCAGGCTGGAGGCGGCGCGGTTCTCCGACGACATCAGGGTCAGCAGGAGCATTTCGCGGCGGCTGATTTCGCTGCCGATGCGCACCCGCGAATACACGCCGCGCATATCGGCGACATCACGGATGATCACCGGCAGTTGTTCGTTGAGCGGCAGCTTGGCATCCAGGGTGACCATGGCGGTCATCAGCTTGGTGACCGAGGCAATGGGCACCACCATGTTGGGGTTGCTGGAATACAGCACCTTGTCGGTGTTCAGGTCGACCAGCAGGGCGCTGCCGGAGGCGAGCTCCTGCTTGGCGGGGGCGGCGGCTTCGGAGGCCAGGGGCGCGACGAGAAACAGGCAGGCCAGGGCGAGGCTGGCGAAGGGACGACGAATATTCACGATGGCATTCACTAGGCAAGAGATGGCTGAAAAGGCGCTCCATGCCGGTGAAAGAATTTCATCCGTGACCCCCTGAGCCTCTTATGAAGGCCCTGAAATAGGGGTTGAAAAACAGGTAATTGCATTCGCAATTGAAGGTGCGATGTTAGCACCCGTCAAGGCAGGTTCCTATTGTCCGATAAATGGATCAGGCGGTGGCGAGGCGCCGCCTTCCAAGGCGGTTGAGCCATAGCGAGGCGAGGATGATCGCCCCGCCCAGTGCCAGGCGCGGCAGGTCGGCATCGCGATTCCAGATCAGCAGGTTCACCACCAGGCCGGCCGGTACATGCAACTCGTTCATCACCGCCAGGGTGCCGGCATCCACCTTCACACTGCCCTTGACCCACCAGAACAGCCCCAGCGCCGTGGCGAACAGGCCCATCCATAGCAGGATGCCCCATTGCAGCGCAGTGCCCGGCAGTTTGTCCGGGTTGCCGAACAGCAGGAACGACGGCAGCACCAGCACCATCGCCCCCAGGAAGAAGTGCCCGAAGAAGCGGTGCAGCGGTTGCTCGGTCGGGTAGCGCAGGAGCAGTTGGCGGCACAGCACCTGGCCCGCGGCGAAGGTCAGGTTGGCCAGTTGCAGCAACAGGAAGCCGATCAGGTACTCACCCTCCAGGCGCTCGAAGCGGATCACCACGCCGCCGCCAACCGCCACCAGCGCGGCGACCAGCGCCCAGGGGCTGAAGCGCCGCGCCAGGGCGTCGTCGAGCAGGGTCACGTAGATCGGCGTGAGTACGGTGAACAGCAGCACCTCGGGCACCGTCAGCACCTGGAAGCTGCGGTACAGGCACAGGTAGGTGACGCCGAACTGCAGCGCCCCGGCCAGCCAGAAGCCGGCCAGCAACCGCCGCGGCAGGCCGCGCCACAGGGTGAACGGCAGGAACACCAGGGCCGCGACGGCCACCCGCGCCAGCACCGCGAAGTCGCTGTCCACCTTGCCCGCCAGGTATTCGCCGATCAGGCTGAAGGAAAACGCCCAAAGGACGGTGACGGCGAGCAGGTAAGGCATGGCGCGGGCTCTCGAAAAATCAGCCGCGGATCATACCTTGCCTTGCTTCGCGCGTCAGAGCTCGAAGGTGAGTGGCCCGCCTGCCAGCACCGACAGATCCAGCGGCTGAGGCGCGCCCAGCCAGAAGGCGTGGTCACGGTGGTCGATCAGGTCGTTGCCGGTGATCGGGTGAACCAGCACCACCAGCTCGCCGCGGTTGAGCATCAGCCAGGGAATCACTTCGCCGAACAACTCGGCGCGCATGGCCAGCTGGCAGCTCCACTGCGGGTGCGGGCCAACCGTCTGCTCGTGCATGCGCCCCATCTTCAGCGCGAAGCGTTCAGCGGCAGCCGCGCACAGCGCGCGGGCCTGGGCCAGGCTGCCGGCGTCGAAATATACATGGGCGTGGTAACCGCGGATTCGGGTTTCACTCATAGGGCAAGTCCTGTTGGATCAATACCGCCCGGCCGCTCTGGCAGTGGTTCGCGCTGCAGCTCATCCTGCAGCCAGGCGACGAAATGCTCCACCAGGCGGATACGCCGTTTACGCGCCGGCAGCACCACGTAATAGCCGAAGCGCGAGGTGGCCGAACGGGAATCGACGCGCACCAGCAGGCCCTGGCCGATCAGTTCGTCGACCAGATGCCGCCAACCGATGGCCACGCCACGCCCGGCAATGGCCGCCTGGATCAGCAATGTGTAGTTGTCGAAACGCAGGCTGCCGGGGCTGGGCATCTCGGCGATACCCAAGGTGCGGAACAGGCCGCCCCAGTCGAACCAGCGCGAGCGGCTTTCCGGGCGCAGGTGCAGCAAGGGCAGCTGCGCCAGCAACTCGCCGGGCGAGGCGTCGAGCCCCTTGAGCAGAAGCGGGCTGCACACGGGGAACACCTCCTCGCTGAACAGCAGGTGCTGCTCGCCATGCTTGAAACGCCCGTCACCGAAGGAGATGGCCACGTCGATCTCCGCGGGCAGGCTGGCCAGGTCACGCTCACTGGTGATCAGGCTGACATCGACGTCCGGGTACCGCTGGTGAAAACGCTGCAGGCGCGGCATCAGCCAGTAGGCGGCGAAGGCGAAGTCGGTGGCCACCTGCAGCACCTCGTGCTGCTGGCGGCCGGCGACCGTCGCCAGGCCGGCGTCCATCGCCGCCAAGCCCTCCTGCACGGGCCACAGCAACGTCTCGCCGGCATCGGTCAGCACGATTCCGCGATACACGCGGTCGAACAGGCGGGTCACCAATTGCGCCTCCAACCGCTTGATCTGCTGGCTGACTGCCGGCTGGGTGCTGCCGAGCTCGGCCGCTGCGGCGGTAAAGCTCAGATGGCGCGCCGCCGACTCGAACACCCGCAGGGTGTCCAGTGAGATACCCTCGAGCGCTTCAAACATAAGCACTACTTATCCGAGCCATGTGCTGCATTCGGGTTTACCCCTGTTCTTCTAGCCTTGATCATCGGATGATCAATTTCGCATAAAACAACGATATGGAATACGCCGCCATGAAACGCCCCAACATCCTCTTCATCATGGCCGACCAGATGGCCGCACCGCTGCTGCCGCTGCACGACGCCAACTCCCCGATCAAGGTGCCAAACCTGCAGCGCCTGGCCGCCGAGGGCGTGCTGTTCGACTCCGCCTACTGCAACAGCCCACTGTGTGCGCCATCGCGCTTCACCCTGGTCAGCGGCCAGTTGCCCAGTCAGATCGGCGCCTACGACAACGCTGCCGACTTCCCCGCCGACGTGCCCACCTACGCCCACTACCTGCGCCGCCTCGGCTACCGCACCGCGCTGTCCGGCAAGATGCACTTCTGCGGTCCCGACCAGCTGCACGGCTACGAAGAACGCCTGACCAGCGACATCTACCCTGCCGACTACGGCTGGGCGGTGAACTGGGACGAGCCCGACGTACGCGCCAGCTGGTACCACAACATGTCCTCGGTGCTGCAGGCCGGCCCGTGCGTGCGCACCAACCAGCTCGACTTCGACGAGGAGGTGGTGTTCAAGGCCCAGCAGTACCTCTACGACCACGTGCGGGTGACGCCCGACCAGCCGTTCTGCCTGACCGTGTCGATGACCCACCCCCACGACCCCTACACCATCCCGGAGGAATACTGGAATCGCTACAGCGATGACGACATTCCCCTGCCCCGCCAGGTAATCGACCAGGCCGAGCAGGATCCGCATTCCCAGCGCCTGCTCAAGGTCATCGACCTGTGGGACAAGCCGCTGCCGGAAAACAAGATCCGTGATGCGCGGCGCGCCTACTTCGGCGCCTGCAGCTACATCGACGACAACATCGGCAAGCTGCTGAAAACCCTCAAGGACTGCAAGCTGGCCGACGACACCATCATCGTGTTCTCCGGCGACCACGGCGACATGCTTGGCGAGCGTGGCCTCTGGTACAAGATGCACTGGTTCGAGATGGCCGCCCGGGTACCGCTGCTGGTCCATGCCCCGGCACGTTTCGCGGCGCATCGGGTCAGCCAGTCGGTATCTACCGTCGACCTGCTGCCGACCCTGGTGGAGCTGGCCGGCGGCCAGGTCGAGCCGGGCCTGGCGCTCGATGGCCGCTCACTGCTGCCGCACCTGCAAGGTAACGGCGGCCATGATGAAGTGCTCGGCGAATACATGGCTGAAGGCACCACCAGCCCGCTGATGATGATTCGCCGTGGCGAGTGGAAATTCGTCTACAGCGAGGAAGACCCGCTACTGCTGTTCAACGTCGCCAACGATCCGCAAGAGCGCGAAAACCTCGCCACCTCGCCCGATCATCGCGAGCAGCTCGAGGCGTTTCTCGCCGAGGCGCGCAGCCGCTGGGACATGACCGCCATCCACGGCGCCACCCTGGCCAGCCAGCGCCGGCGGCGCCTGGTCGCCGAGGCGTTGACCCAGGGCAAGCTGAAGAGCTGGGATCACCAACCGATGGTCGACGCCAGCGAGCAATACATGCGCAACCACATCGACCTCGATGACCTGGAGCGCCGCGCCCGCTTCCCCCAACCGTGACGTCGCACGCCGGGTGACCCGCCAGAAAGCGGGAACCTGGCGCGCTCGCTTGCGTCGCATGACCTGCCCAACAGAAAACCAACATAAGGAATAGGCATGAACACATTCAAGAAAGCCGTCGCGGGCAGCCTGCTCCTGGCCGCCACCCTGGCCAGCCAGGCCCACGCCGAAGACGCCAGCTGCGCCACCGTCACACTTGGTGATCCAGGCTGGAGCGATATCGCCGTGACCAACGGCATCGCCAGCCTGGTGCTCGATGGCCTGGGCTATGAGGTGAAGACCCAGACCCTGGGCGTGCCGATCATCTTCGCCGGCCTGCAGAAAGGTCAGGTCGATGTGTTCCTCGGCAACTGGATGCCGGCGCAGCAGGCCAACTACGACAAGTTCGTCGCCACCGGCGTGGTCGACAAGGTCGCGGAAAACCTCAGCGGCACCGAATACACCCTGGCCGTGCCGACCTACGCCTATGACGCTGGCGTGAAGACCTTCGCCGACCTGGAAAAACACGCCGACAAGTTCGGCCGCAAGATCTACGGCATCGCCTCCGGCGCGCCGGCCAACGAGTCGATCAAGGAAATCATCGCCGCCAACGAATTCGGTCTGAAGGACTGGAAACTGGTCGAGTCCAGCGAGCAGGCCATGCTGGTGCAAGTCGGCCGGGCAGTGAAGCGCGACGAATTCGTCGCCTTCCTCGGCTGGACGCCGCACCCGATGAACGTGCAGTACGACATGAAGTACCTCAAGGGTGGCGAGAAGTACTTTGGCGACAGCGGCAGCGTCAATACCCTGGCCCGCAAGGGCTACGCAGCGCAGTGCCCGAACGTCGGCAAGCTGCTGAGCAACCTGAAGTTCACCCAGGACATGGAGAACGCCATCATGGACAAGGTGCTGAGCAAACAGGCCAGCAACGACCAGGCCGTGAAAGACTGGCTCAAGGCCAACCCCGAGGTGATCGACGGCTGGCTCGAGGGCGTGACCACCCGCGAGGGCGGCGATGCGCTGGCCGCGGTGAAGGCCAAGCTATAGGCCTGGTTGCGGAAGTCAAACGTGGGAGCGCGCGGGGACGCCTAGTTCATGCGCGCGAAATCGCGGGCATAGCCCGCTCCAACAGGTATGGGCTTGCCTGCAGTCCGTAGGATAGGTGAAACCCATCGGCCATTGATGGGTTTCACCCATCCTACGGACTGGTTTTACTAGGCCTAAAGAACTCGCGGCTAAAGCGGATCACCGCCCGGCCCCTCACACAAGTTATGCAACTGCCCGTTCCTGACTTTCTCAAGCCGCAGACGTGATGACCAACACCTCTGCTACCCTGCCCACCACCCGACCCACTTAACGAAAAACCGCATGCGTCTACCCAGCCGATACAGCCTGTTGCCCTTTCTGCTCTGGTGGCCAAATGTCACCCGGCGCACGCTGGGCACGGATCTGCTGGTCGGGCTGAGCGGCGCCATCCTCGCCCTGCCGCAATCGATCGCCTACGCGCTGATCGCCGGGCTGCCGGCCGAGTACGGGCTGTATGCGGCCATCGTGCCGGTGATCATCGCCTGCCTGTGGGGCTCGTCGTGGCACCTGATCGGCGGGCCGACGGCGGCGATTTCCATTGTGCTGTTCACCAGCGTCAGCCCCATGGCCCGCCCCGGCAGCGAGGAATTCGTCGCCCTGGTGCTGGTGCTGACCTTTCTCGCCGGGCTGTTCCAGTGGCTGCTCGGGCTGCTGCGCTTCGGCAACCTGGTCAACTTCGTATCACCGTCGGTGATTCTCGGTTTCACCCTGGGCGCGGCGCTGGTGATCGCCCTTGGCCAGTTGCCCAACCTGCTGGGCCTGGAGCTGGACAGCCAGCGCACCGCCGTAGCGACCCTGCTCGAACTCGGCCAGCACCTGCACCAGGCCGACTGGCACGCCCTGCTGGTGGCGGCCTTCACCCTGGCGGCCAGCCTGCTGTGCAGGCGCCTGTGGCCGCGCCTGCCGGCGTTGTTGATCGGGGTGATTGCAGGCAGCCTGCTGGTCGCCGCCCTGCCCGGTTTCTTCGCGGGCATTCGCCTGGTCGATGCCTTCGAGGGCTCGCTGCCGCCCTTCACCCTGCTGCACTTCGAGGTCAACAGCCTGCTCGAACTGCTGCCCGCTGCCATTGCCTGCGGCATGCTCGGGCTGGTCACCAGCCTGTCCATCGCCCGCTCCCTGGCCGCCCGCTCCCAACAACTGCTGGATGCCAACCAGGAGGTGCGCGCCCAAGGCTTGTCCAACCTGGTCGGCCCGTGGTTCTCCGGCTCGCTGTCGGCCGGCTCCTTCACCCGCTCGGCGCTGAACCTGCAGAGCGGCGCCACCTCGCCCATGGCAGGGGTGTTCTCGGCGCTGCTGGTGGCGGCGTTTGCGCTGTTCTGCGCGCCATTGATCGCCCATATCGCCCTGCCCAGCATGGGCGCGGCGATCCTGCTGATCTGTTGGGGGTTGGTGGACGTCGAAGGCGTGCGCGCGCTGCTGCGGGTCAGCCGCGCGGAGTTCGTGGTGATGCTGCTGACCCTGCTCGCCACCCTGGTGCTGGAGTTGCAAACAGCGATCTACGCCGGCGTGCTGGCCTCGCTGTTCTTCTACCTCAAGCGCACCTCGCAGCCGCGCTTCAAATACACCCGCGACGGCGACGACGAGCTGCTGCGCCTGGAAGGCTCGATCTTCTTTGGCGCCTGCCATTATGTGCAGCAGATCCTGCAGCTCAGCCATGGTGAGCGGGTAGTGGTCGACGCCCGGCACATCAACTTCATCGATTACGCCGGCGTGGAAATGCTCCACCTGGAGGCGCGCCGCCTGCAGGCGCAGAACCGCCAGCTGGTGCTGCGCCACGCCCGCCCCCACGTGGTCGAGGAAATCCAGAAGCTCGAAGGCCCTACCTGCCCGGTGCAGTTCGAGGAATGAGCCGCCAGGCTACCGCCAGCCATACCGGCGAAAGTAGCACCCCACCAGCAGCAATGCCGCCAGCCCCAAGGCACCGGCACACAGGAATAACCCGTCGTAAACCAGTGCCTTGGCCAGCACACCGCTGGCGGCACCGACGAAGCCGCCGAGCAGAATCTGCGTCGAGGCCTGCAGGGTGAAGTCCGCACCTTCGTGTCCGGGGCGGCATTGGCGCATCATCGCGGCGAACAGCGCCACTGTGGATAAACCATCGGCCGCCTGCTCACTCAGGGTCAAGGCATATACCAGCGATGCATCGCCGCCACGACTGACCAACAGCGCCAGCGCGGCAAGGCTCAGCGCCTGCAACGCACCGAAGGCCAGCAGTGCACGCAGCACACCGAGGCGGGCATACAGCAAACCGCCCAACAGCGCACCTCCGATGCCGACCAGGCTGCTGATCAACGTCAGCTGGCCCAGCTCGGCATTGCTCCAGCCCTGATCCACCAGCATCGGCTTGATCATCGGCGAGCCCAGGGCGTCACCAAGCTTGAAGGTCAGCACCACGGCCAGCCACAGGCCCATGCCCGGCAACGCCAGCAGGCCGCGGTAATGGCGCCACAGCAGACCGACGCCCAGTGGCTCGGCCGCCACGTTGGCAGGCGGCAATTGATGTGTTTCGGCGAAGCGCCATACCGGCAGCAGCATCAGGGCGACCAGCAGGGTCAGCGCCAGCAGCGACAGGTTCCAGCCAGCGCGGTCGATCACCAGCAGCAGGCCACTGCCGCTGATGATCATGCCCACCTTGTAGCCGCCCACCTGCAGGCTGTTGCCCAACCCGCGCCAGCGCTCGGGCAGCAGGCGCACGGTCAGGCCGTCGGTGGCGATATCCTGGGTTGCCGCCGCCAGGTTGACCAGCACCAGCAGGCCAAGCAGCAGCGGCAGGTGCGCGCCGAACAGGGAGTCCGGCGACAGCAGCGCCAAGGCCAGCAGGATCGCCACCACCGCGCCCTGCAGCGGCAGAATCCAGCCGCGGTGATGGCCCAGGCGCCGCGACGACAGGCGGTCCACCCACGGCGCCCATAGCACTTTGAGCAGCCAGGGCAACGCCAGCAGCTTGAGCAGCCCGATCACCGCCAGGTCCACGCCATGCTGGCGCAGCAGCACCGGCAGCGCATGGGCGATCAGCCCCGACGGCAGACCCTGGGCGCAATACAGTGAGGCCAGCAGCACCAAGGTGGTACCGGCCGGGCGGCGCAAATCGGCAGGAGTGGGCGTCATGGTGGCGTCCGCAGTAATTCAGCGGCGCAGCATAGCGCAGGCTTGAAAACGCCAGCATGCTGCGGTTACAACTCGATACCCGAAACCAGTCTCGGCGGCGAACGCCGGCGTGGTGTTTCGGTCTATTCGCCTATCACTTCCCCCCGCCCCTGCGCCGCCCGTGAGCAAAGCGCGGCGCGCGTTACGTTTGCAAACTCCGCGGAGAACCATGGCCACCACACTTACCCACACCCTGCGTCGTCGCTGGTTCAGCATCGGCTTGCTGCTGTGCCTGGCCGTCGGCCTGCCGGTCGGCTGCGCCAAGCTGGAAGAAAAAGAGCGCGAGCTGGTGTTTCGCATCGAGCCGGGCACCGCCAGCTGGTTTCACGGCCTGCCTGCCGGAGTGAAAAACATGACCCTCAGCGTGCCCGAGTTCGGCGACAGCCAGAACATCCACGCCTGGTGGTGGCCAGCCCGCAAGGCGGACGCGCCAACCCTGCTGTACCTGCACGGTTCGCGCTGGAACCTGACCGGCCAGCTGTTTCGCATCGAACAGCTGCACGCCATGGGCTTCTCGGTGCTGGCCATCGACTACCGCGGCTTTGGCGAGAGCCGCGGCGAGCTGCCTTCCGAGCGCACCCTTTACGAAGACGCCGAGATCGCCTGGCAACGCCTCACCGAGCTACAGCCGGATCCGGCCAAGCGCTTTATCTACGGGCACTCCCTGGGCGGCGCCGTGGCGGTCAACCTGGCCGACTCCCTGGGCCGTGATCGCCATACGCCGCCGCTGGCCGGGCTGATCATCGAGTCGACCTTCACCAACCTGGCCGATGCCGCCACCTCTGTAGCCGCCGAGTACACCTCGCTGCCGGTGCGCTGGCTGCTGTCGCAGAAATTCGACTCCCTGAGCAAGATCGGCGACATCAAGGTACCGGTGCTGATCGCCCATGGCACAGGCGACCGCTACGTGCCGGCGCGCTTCAGCGAAAGCCTCTACCAGGCGGCCAACCAGCCCAAGCGCCTGCTGCTGATCGACGGCGGCAACCACAACAACAGCATGCGCACCGGCAGCCGCGAATACCGCGAGGCGATTCGCACGCTGTTCTCCCAGAAGATGATCGGCAAGGGCTGATCGCGCTCAGCCCGGCGGAGGACGAACCATGCAGGTCATCGATCACCAACCCCACGCCTGGTTGCTGCTGGAAGACGACAGCGGTTTGCTGCTGGACGTGGAATGCCATCACGGCGCCGTCAGTTGCAGCGTGCTGATCCGCCTGAATGATGAAGAGCTGGCCGAGTACCGGCGCGACGGCCACGCCTACCTGGATCGCCTCGCCCAAGCCATTCATTACAGTGCGCCGATCCTGGCGATCAGCACCTCGCCCTACAAGGCGCGCAAGCTGCGCGGCTACGAAGAGCAGGTGCTGCAGGCGATCAGCCAGTGGCAGGCGCAGGCTCTGCCCGGCGGTGCCGCCAGGCAGGATTGACGCTTCGTCAACGCGGTGGACAGGCAGCGGCCGAATCCACTGACCAATGCCATGTCGCCTAGCTCACCTCTCTCCCGGACCGACGTTGCGGCACCTGTCGCACGCCCTTTAGCGACGGGCTGGCAGCAGCTCGTCAGCCTGGCCTCGGGTTATGCTGCGCGAATGACAGAGGCGCGCCCGCCCGTGGCGCTAAAGGAAGCCTGCATGCTGATTGGCCATCGCTTCGAACGCACCCCACGGGGCGATCTGCACATTCACTCGCACAACGGGGTGATGAACATCGTCGCGCCGCTGATGGGCGCGATCGCCTTTGCCGCCCCGGTTGCATTCGTGGCCATCGCGGTTGCCAGCGACTCCTCGCCATCGGCCAGCCTGGACCCACTGACGATGTTGCTGATCATGCTCGGGCTGCTGCTGTTTCCAGCCCTTGGCCTGGTGATAACGGTCTACACCGGCATGCGCGAGACCTTGCTGTTGTCACGCCTCGACGGCGAAGGCAAACGCCGTACACGAAACTTCTTTGGTCGTCGCGAGCGGATCACCGAGGTGTTTCGACTCGACAGGACCCAGCGCCTCGAACTGCGCCGTCGCCAAGGCGCCGAGCCCGCCCGCACCCAGCTGTGGCTGGTGATGCGTGACGGCAGCGAGCACCGGCTGACCACCGACAACGTGCCGGTCATACCCGGCAGCCAACGCACCGACCGCTGGCTGCAAGAACTGGCCGAGTATCTGCAACTTAAGGTGCCGATAGCCATTATCGATCCGGCGACAGTCAAAGCGCCGGTGCCTTACAAACCCATCAGCAGGCGTGCAGCCAAAGCTGCGGCGCAGGCGAAACACAAGGCCGCGGCACCGCCTGCCGAGAAAAGTACCACCCTCAGCACGCCTGCCCGGGCCTTCTGCGCACTACTGGGCACCTTTCTGGCGGTATTCGAACTGAGCCACCTCACCACGCTGCTGCCTGCGCTGTTTACTGGCCGTTTGCGTGTCAGCGGCTTCCGAACGGGAGCGCATAGCTTCTACTGGAGCGAACAACCCCTGGTGTTCTCGTTCAACCTGCTGGTTGGCTATGCCGAAGTGTTGATCATCGGCGCCATCGCCTGGGGATGCGTACGCGCGGCTGTCACCGGTCGCTTGAAGGCAGCAAGCGGATAGCGGGGGTTCCGAACGCCCCCTAGCACACCGGAGCCATGACGAACTGCCTAGCTGGTTGTCAGATAACAGCTAAGCTGTTTTTTCGTATCAGGATTATTCGGCCTGGCATCTCGCTGTCCTAAGCCGCTGCTCGCTAGAACGACTCTCACAACAATAAAAGGAAGTTCGACCATGACCCACCCTCACCATCTGTTGTCCGGCCTGGCCCTCTCCTTGGCGATCGCCAGCACAGGCGCCAACGCTGCCGGGCTGACCAGCGAACACAAGCCCTTCGGCAAGACCCGCGACGGCACGCCCGTGGAGCAGTATCAGTTACGCAACAGCCATGGCATGCAGGCCACCATCATCACCTATGGCGGCGTGCTGCAGGCCCTGGCAGTGCCGGACAAGAACGGCAAGGTCGAAGACGTGGTCTTGGGCTTCGATGACGTGCAGGGTTATGAGGCCGGTACTGCCTTCTTCGGCGCCACCATCGGCCGCTTTGGCAATCGCCTGGCTGGCGGCGCCTTCGAACTCGATGGCAAGCGTTTCCAGGTGCCGCTCAATGACGGGCCAAACGCCCTGCATGGCGGCGCCGAGGGCTTCGACAAGAAGGTCTGGGAAGCCAAACCGATGAAGGATAAGGACTCGGTCGGCGTAACCCTCACCTACCTCTCCAAGGATGGCGAGATGGGCTTTCCCGGCAACCTGAAAACCGAAGTCACCTACCGCCTTACCGACAACAACGAACTGCACATCGACTACAAGGCCACCACCGACAAGCCCACCGTGGTCAACCTCACCAACCACAGCTACTTCAACCTTGCCGGGGCCGGCAACGGCGACATGCTCAAACAGGTCGCCACCCTGCACGCCAGCCACTACACACCGGTCAACAAGACGCTGATCCCCACCGGCGAACTGGCCCCGGTCAAAGGCACACCGATGGACTTCAGCAAACCGACGCCCATCGGCCAGCACATCAAGGACGACCACGAGCAGCTCAAATTCGCCGAAGCCAAACAGGGCGGCTTCGACTTCAACTGGGCGCTGGATACCAAAGGCGACATCAAGCAACTCGCCGCCGAAGTCCACGACCCCGTCTCCGGCCGCCTCCTGCAGCTCTACACCACCGAGCCGGGAGTACAGTTCTACACCAGCAACTTCCTGGACGGTTCGGTAAAAGGCAAAGCCGGCAAGACCTACGCCCACTGGAGCGCCTTCACCCTGGAAACCCAACACTTCCCGGATGCACCGAACCAGCCGACATTCGCCTCAACACGGCTGGATCCGGGGCAGACCTATACGCAGAACACGGTGTTCAAGTTTTCGGTGAAGTAAGGAAAGGCGTTTATAACGAGAAAGGGGCAGATTTAGATCTGCCCCTATTCTTTTCGGCTACATCCCATGTTCAACCCGATATAGCGACAGCAGGCGAGCAAGTAGGCGTCTGACTCGAACTCACTGGAATTTATTCAGCATTTTCCATGAGCCAAAATAAATCTGTCCTTTTACCTGGAGCTATAAACGTGGTCTGCCCCTTATTGGCCCTCCAAGTTGAGTTGTTACAAACTCTACGTAATAGATGATAAGTAAAAAAGTCCCGCACAATGTCGGGGCTCGACGATTAACTTTTACACTTCGCCTTCGGCGCCGGCTTGGGCTCGACCACTAAAGGCAACGCCTCTCCAGTGTTCCCGATTGGTAGCATCTTCCGCACAGCCAGGGCACAGAACAACTTCGTTCCCTCTGGGGTCTGCCCTGGCCCCATGCCCACGAAGACCTCGTAGCTATTTCCCGCCTCAAGGTCGAAGACCTTCTCATCCATAGGGCAAGTCGGCTGGGTGCTGCCGTAGCTGCCCATCACCGCGCCTAGGGTTGAGATCATGAAGGGTGCGTTAGTCGGCACGAGATACTCGGTAGCGACTTCAACGTACATCCCTTCCGCCATGCGGATGCCGGGCTTCAGATCGATCATCTTCGGCGCCATACGCTTCGGCATTCCCTCTACCGTCTTCGGCTGCAGCGGAAACTGGGGATACGTCTCGTGCATGCGTCCGCTTTCATACTGCCGGCCAGACACCGCCATCTTGTGGCGGATCTTCGGAATGCAGTTTTCGGTGAGGCTGTCGCCGTAGACGCTCGAATTCGTGATCACCCGAACCTTGGCGGTATCGGCAGACGGGCTCGGTTCTACGTACGGGACGGAGGAGATGCTGTTGCAGCCTGCGAGCGCACCGGCCAATAGGATAAAACTGATTTTTTTCATGAACGTCCTTGAGCTGTAAAGCGCTCCATCGGTAAGAAAAGGCCAAGCTCGTAGGCGAGGCCCTGATATCAACTGCTGCAAGTTTCAGTGGGTGGCGGCTTCGGCGTAACAATCAAGGGAAGCCTCTTCGAATCCTGTTCTGCCGGGAGAAGTTTTCTCACCATCATAGGGCACATCAAGGTACTACCAGCCACCGTAGGGATGTATTGCATCCCTACGACGATCTCATAGCTAGCACCGGCCTCAAGGTCGAATGCAGACGAGGCCCTAGGGCAAAACGAGTTGGTGTTTCCCAAGAATATGCCGTTCGTCGAAACCAAGAAGGGCGCATTGGTCGGCACCAGATATTCAGTCTCTACCTCTACGTTCATCCCTTCCGACCGAACAATCTGCGGCGGAACCTTCATCAGCTTCGGGGCCTTGCGATCAGGCATGCCCCCAACCTTCTTGGGTTGCAGTGGAAACTGGGGGTACTTCTCAGATACTCGGCCTTGTTCCGTCTGGCGACCTGCCTCGGCCATCTTCTGCCAAACCTTGGGCATGCAATGGGAGGGGATACTGTTGCCATAGACCGTTGAGTTGGTGATCACACGGACCTTTGCAGTTCCAGCGGACTGGGCTGGCTCCACGTAGGGGACAGAGGAAATACCGCCGCAGCCAGCGAGTGCGGCTGCCAGCACGATCAGGGTAATCTTCTTCATGAGCATCCTTGAGCTGAATAGCGTTCCGTCATTAACAAAAAGCCCAGCTTGTTAGCTGGGCTTCTGATTACTGATCCTTCATACGCAAGATCTGTAGCATGGAAAAATAATCGCTCACACGCTCATTCAATGCAATAGGCTATCCCGCACTCCCGAGCACAAGCCCTCCTCCAGCAGAACCTGCTCTGCAACCTGCTCTGCCTCCTTCAGCATTTCCTCCAACACTGAGCGAATTCCCAGCCGGCACCGACGTCGAGTCTGCTCCCTCCGGCCGCCATCGCCCCAGTTGTTCATGTCGTAGAACCAGCTCTCAAGCACAATGACGTCCCTGGACCGCTTACCATCGACGCCCTCCAACTTCGGGATGGCCCAGGTGTATACAGCCATGCCCAGGAACTGGCACAACGCCGGCGTCGCCACCAGAATCAAGAAATCAAAGGAATCAAAGGAGTTAGAGTCTGAGGAATCTCTGCAAATCTACCCCCAGAGCCTGAGCTTGCCGGTGAACCTCCTCGCGTAGCAATAGCTCCATTTTGGTGAGCGCCGAGCAGGGTAAATCGTTGGTTGATCGCCTGAGGTATTCATCAAGGCGCGCAGTCGCTTACTGTGGATCGTGGGGAGTGCTTGGGAAAATGCCTTGTATAAGAATCGTATTGCCTGCATGAGTCTCGGGGGTTGGTTGGTTTGGCGACTACCAAACTGCCCGACTCATGCAGGCATCTTCAAGCTATCCATTTGATCTGTATTAATATTTTGTGGGGATTCCTCAGAATCTGTCCCCTTTTCCAGTCGCCCAGCTTGCCCCTCGACGATGACGCCGAGCGCGCCGCTACGCGTTTCCACGCGTTGGATCGGCAATGATGTTACGTCGTGCATCATCATCAGGAAGGCTCAGGCACTGGAGTAGATTTGGGGGATTTCTCAGACTCTGCCCCCATTCATTTGCTCCCTATTGGCTTTTATCTTCCGAATAACCGGGCAAGTAATCCTGGCTTCGATTTGGTTTCAGGGCGTGCTGGGTGAGTACTTGGCCCATCCGGACGCAGCAGGTCTCCAGGGTAGTGCTGATGCCCAAGGCAAAGACTGTCGTCCAGCCCGAATGCCTTGACGGCAGCAACTGCCTCAATGCACCAGCGGCCGAAGTAGCTGCCCTTCTCTAAGGGGTGTTTTTCCGGATCACCATAAATGTACCACCACAGTTCATCCTTACCCTTGCGCTTCAACTCCGCGTACCAATGATCGACGAAGTCACGCAATAATACGGCCTGCTGTTCTTCCGGTGCATTTATCGCCTTCAGCAGGCACGCATAGGGTTTTGGATGTAGAAGCTGCGTACCAATTTTCCTATCGGACTGCCGGCTGGAAATTATACGATCCAGTAATGCGTCCTCTCCCTCACCGCCAATCAATACCAACAGGCGCTGCCATTGCTCGTCAGCAATATCAAGCGCAAGTGCAAGCCCAACCAGCCAAAAGCACCAATTATAGTGGTTAAGAACCGACAAGCTGAATATCCAAGAACGGCAGACTTTCAAATTGTGCTTAGCACATACCTCAGCAGAAAGCCTATCAGAAAGCTCCCACATATCGAGCAACATTGGATATAAATCCTTTAGCTTTGATACATGATTTCCCCTAGAGTAATTCCGAAAAATCAATCGCAAAATGTCTTTCGAAATATCAAATGTAAACTGAGGATCATATTCTGGGTTCTTTGATTCAGCAAAAAGCATTGCCGAACGTTTCTCCAACCTTAGACAATCTTTTTTGATCCGATCATCCCAGTAATCAATTCCAGCCAAGGCGTCACGAATCATGGCTTCGCTCCAGCAATATTGTCTTTAGCACGCAATATACTAGATGTATCAACTGGCTTCACTCGTCCAAGCGAATCAAGAACCTGAATCTCGGTGGATCCGTTACGCGTGGTTGTGACTACCCAGGTCTCCGTACGCCCCATCTGAATGGCGTCTACTATGTCTGCTGCTCTATCTTGGCCAACAGCATTTTCGAGTCGCTCGGAGCTTAACGTCCAATTTGCGCTCCCTTGACGGCCATCTTTTGTATATATGAGCCCAGAAGAGCCTCCTTTATCGTAATTGCAGAAAAGGGGACAGATTTATTTATTCAGCAATTGCTATGCGCCAAAAATAAATCTGTCCCCTTTTCCCGTCCATTGATTATGTGACCCCATTGATTAAAAATAAATCTGCCTCCTTTCCCATTTATTATCATTTAATATAACTTCCACAATATTGCATACGGCAACTCATCATCAACAATATCTTGCAAACGAAAATAACAAATAGCAGATGAGCTTTCTAAACCCTTATGAACAAATGCACCATCGTACATAATACGGTAAGAGGCATACTCCATGAGTTTGTCAGCCCCAAGAGAACTGAGGGCATTTTTTATCTGACTATAAGTCGATCCCGCTCCAGCTGGAAGCAACTCAGGCGGCGGCTGACATACTGTCATATCATCATTTTCAACATCCCTGTAGTAGGCTCTTCGGAATGCAGACTCACTGCAGGCCCAGTACAGGGATAGCAAACGTAGTTTTTCCTCTCCTTCATCAGAAAAAACGTCAGCTAAAAAATACTGATTATCTGAAATTTTGTAAGCCCCATCCTCCATGGCGAGAACGTGTTGCTCCTGTACTTCAGCAGCGGCCCAAACCTTTGACTTGCACAAAAATGACCACTCTTTCATCTTAAATACCTCAAGCCTACTTTTCGCCGCGTAAGCTCAATAGAGTACCTTCCCTAATAAATGGACCGTCATTGCAGCTAAGAAGAGCAACCTCAGACTTAATCTTTTCTAAACTCACCACCTGGCCACACGATTCTAAAAACTGAAGAACTCTCCATTCATCGAACAGATATCCTTTATCTACTGCCTGATGAACATCAACTACTAAATATGGCTCAGAGGTTTCTCTTGAAAATTTTAGACCTGCTCCATGCTTTTTAAAAACCCAAACATCGTTACCTACAACAATCGACCCGCCCTTAGGGAAGTCTAGCAACCAACTGTAATCACTTGCATCTGGATAAGAAACCTTAAACGCACCCAAGAGCGAAGACTGTAGCTGGATGTAATCCCTAATGACGCGTTCTAAGTTCATTATTAATACCTAGACCTTGACTCAGCGACTACTCTCATTAGCTGCTCAGCCTCAGCAGGCGTAACTTTATGTACTTTAAAAGCAATACTTTAAAATCGATGGAATCAGAGTCATTGATTCGAGCATGCAGCTAAATCAATGACCCTGACCCCATCGATTCCTTGGTTCAACTCTTCCCACTGAGATTATCTCTCCACGGCACAAGCAAGCCTTCCTGAAGGACTCGATCAACGACACCATCCTCAATACTACCAACATAAGTAGCATCTAATTGAAATTCAAAAGAAAGGCTTACTTTTTCAGACAAGCCTCTAACAGCACTAATCAGCTCTTCTACTTCATCTAGATTTTTCAAGTCCACATCAAGAGGAAGTATGTTCGGCGGCAAAGCTGAATAAATCTCCAACATCCCACCTACCACCTCCAAGCCATTCTCGTCTATCTCATCAATCAGGCTTGGTGGTGCAATGCTCCATACCCTTGACGCCGCAAGCTCTTTCACAAGCTGCTGCACAGCAGACTTAATAGTCTGATCCAAATCCTGAGCCACATAGAAGATTAAGTTCTGCTTTGCATGATCTAGCGGCATGGCGTGCATTACTCAATACCTTTCTTCGGAGGGTATGCTGGAAGTGCTGATCCGGGGCCGCCTGGATTATATCTAAACCCTCCCGGCATATGCGCATCTAAGAAAAAGGGGACAGTTTTATTTATTCAGCCTAAGCCAAAAATAAATCTGCCCCCTTTTCTCCTCCTATAAAGACCAGCATCATCTTATATGATGTTTCAGGTCTCTCGAATACCTAACCATCCCCCATATAGAAAACAAGAAAAACACTCCGCCACCTATGTACCTCAATGCAAAAATCTCTTCCAAATCGAAAATATACTTAATTAACCCAGCAATTACTAATGCCCAAAAACCAGCCGCTCCGAAAATCAATACACAACCCAGTATAAACTTCCTGATATCTGAACCATTAAATTTACTCATCTGTCCCCCGCCATCTGTTGTAGAAGTCATTTCCTTTCCCACTTAGATCCAGAATTAGAAGTCCTTCTGTCGTTGGCGAAGGTAACTTATAACCAAACTTAGGAACCAGCGTAGGATTATCTATTTGCCTCTGCATAACTCCAAAGATTGATGTCGGGCGATTTAACCCGTCAGCAACTCCCATTGCCAAAGGTACCTTTGACGCTGCAGCGCCAAAAGTTAGAGCTATATCCAATCCTGAATATACCAACTCACCATAATCGGGGAAAATTTGTTTTGCAGCATATCGCCCTGGATTGAAGCCCACCCCCCCCTGTCCGTTAATATAACTGGACAATCCCGTTACCCCCTCAGTTACGCTGCTGGTCCCAACAACCACCATCCCGCCACCAACAGTACAGCCTAAGCCTGTAGTACACAATCCGACACCGCTGGTTGTAGCCACACCGCCGCCGACTATTAGCAAGCTATTGCTGGCAACAGGAACCACATGACCGCTTCCAAAATCAGACGTTTTGTCTATCCAAGAATATTCAAACAGACCATCATATTTCTTTGCTCTGACCCAGCTTAATTCACCACCTAGATAAGACGCTTCAAGGTCACTTACGAATTTTTCGTTGTAATCTTTACTACCAGGTACATATTCAGCCCAGCACTTAACCTCATAACACGCCGCACGTATTAACTTTTCATCTTCGAAATCACCATGACTCAACTCTTCGGCGATGGCATTCCACTCCTGAATATGTAGTCCGCGATTGTAATTGGTAGCACTTCCTGTCACGGCAGAGGCCACCTGCATATCTTTTACATCGCCACCCTGTAGTCCGGCGGTCATCACGCCAATTAGCTGCGAGTTCATAACCAACAGGCGCTGCTTCTCGTCAGGCGGCATCTTCCCATATTGTCCAGCCAGTTTCTCCACAAGCAACTCATTCACACCAGCTGCTAGCGCGCCGTTTTTAAAATCGCCCCCCATGGCTTCAGCGGCAAGACCACCCATAACGGCATGTAACCCGGCCTTCGTGAGAGTTCCATCTTTCATCTCTAACTTGCCGCCAGGCGCGGTAACATCTCCAACCCAGTTGAAACCAGCTGCCGTAAACGTATTAGCCAAGGTACTCTGCAATGCATCGCTGAAGCTGCCGTCTTGGCCGACGAGCTTGCTCAGAGCGGCAGAGGTGCTGTTCTGCAAGGCTTGGTTAGCCGCGAACCTCCCGACTCCCGACCAAGTGCTCAAACTTGATCCCGAGTTCGCAACACTTACGGTGCCGGAGTTGCTCAGCGGGGTATTTGCGCCGACCGCACTGCTAGTGCTGGTGTTGGTTGTCTCCGTGCCTGTCCAACTGTCATAAAGACCCGCCGTTAGACCTGCGGTCGCTCCCGCCACCATGTAGCCTTTCAATGCATCGCTGGAGGTGACGTCCTTAAAAACTGCGCCGAGGTTGCCCCGGTTGTTCACGGTACTGATAGCAGCGCCGCTAGCTGCAGATGTTGCGACTGCAGTGAGCGCCACATTTGCCCAACCAGCACTGGCAGTCCCCACAGCCGTTCCCGCAGAAACCATTGCAGAAGAACCAGCAGCAGCCATTGCCGACCCGCTACCCGCCCCGGCTCCGGCGGCGCTGCCTATCAGCCCACTCGCCGCCCCCGCCGTGAAATACGCCACGATAATGGCGATCACGATGGCAGCGCCGCCGCCCAACCCCGAATGGCTGTACTTGAAGCTGTCGTGAATCTCCTTGACCCGGTGCCAGTCAACATCACCGCGTTGCTCGGCGGCTTTCAGCCAGGCCAGCTGCGGGTCGGCTTCGACCATGGCGTTGATGGTCTGGGTGACGGTTTGCTGGTCGACATCCTTGATGTCGATGTTCAGGCCTTCCACCGCTTTGATGGCGATTTCGCCCTGGGCGATCATCTGCGTCTGCAGCAGGGTTTCGTCGGTGGTGCCCTTGCCTTTTGCGGAGGTCCATACCAGGCTGTTGCTACTCTTCTCGTGGCTCTCCTGATCCAGATCCTTCACCGCCTCGAAGGTGATGCCACCGCCGCTTTGCAGTGTCAGGTCGGCGCCGCTGTCCAGGCGCGCGCGCTGGTACAGCTGGTCGCCAGCGCTGGCCAGGGTCAGGTCGCTGCCGGTGGTGATCTCGGTGCCGATATGGCGAATGGTGGTGACTTCGTCACGGCGCGTGGCCTTGGCGCCAAAGGAGCCCTTGGACTGCTTGTCGTGGAGCGAGTAGTCACTGTTCTGCGCAGCCAGCAGGTTGAGTTGCCCGCCGCTGTAGAGGTAGGCAGAACCACCCGCGTCGATGCGACTGGCGCTCAGGTTCATGTCCTGGCCGGACACCGCGCGGAAATCACCGCCAGCGCTCAGCTCGCTGGCGATCTGGGTGACGCTGTCCTGTACGGCCTCGACCTTCTTGCCGCCGCCTTTGCGCTTGGCGTCGTAGTGGTACTCATTGGCAGCGGAAGCGATGGTCATGCTGCCACCGGCCTGCAGGGCCATGTCGCCCTCTGCCGCGACCTGGCTACCGACGATGGCCATGTCTCGCGCGGCAGCGGCTTGCAGGTCACCGCCGACCTTTACATCACTGCCGTACTGGTCGATCTGCTGGCGATTGTTGTAGTTGCGCGCATCGTAATAGCGCGAGGTGCTGTTCTCGGTTTGCTGGCTGGCGAGCAGCAGATCCTGGCCGGCCTGCAGCTTGGCATCGCCGCCGGCGGACAGGGCGCCGCCGACGTTGAGCAGGTCACGCCCGGCAGCCATGCTCAGGTCACCTTCGGCCTCGATACGTGCGGCACTGTCGGCCATCTGTCGCTGGTGCTCGTATGCCTTGCCGTTGGCGGACTGGTGAGTGGCGACGCTGCGCTCGTTGAGAATGTCGCTGCCGGCCTGCAGGCTGACGTCGCGACCGGCAATGATGCCGCCCTGGGCGTTGCGGATGCTTTCGGTGGCCAGCAGTTGCAGGCGCTGATTGGCCTGCATAAGCCCGCTATTGCCGATGGATTCGGCCTGGATGCCAAGGTTGGCCGAGGCGCGCAGGGTGCCGGCGTTGCTCAGGCCACCGCCACTGATCAGGGTCAAGTCGCGGCCCTGGACCAGGGCGCCATTGGGCGCCAGGCGGCCTTCAGCCTGGGCCAGATAGAGCACGGGTGCCAGCACCTTCTGGCCGTTCACTTCGCGCTCTTCCATCCACACGATGTCGTGGGTCAGGGCGGCCACCTGCTCGGCAGACAGCCCGACGCCCACGGAAAGCTGCAGTGCCTCCTGGCTGGCGATGGCGTTGTCCATCAGGTAGCGGAACTGCGCCTCGTCGCTGTTCAGCCCGGCCAGGAAGCGCTGGCCGGTGCGGGCCAGCACTGCATCGCGGATCAGGCGTTGTTCGTAGAGGCCGTCGCCAAGCAGCTTCTGGGCGTGATCGGGGTCGTAGTCGAGCTGGCCGAGCAGGTAGCTGGAATTGAGGAAGTTGCCCAGCTCGGCGAATTGCGGATCGGTCTCGATCAGGTAGGGGTGATCGGGATTGGTGTTGAGGCTGAACAGGCCGTTCTGGCCGGTGGGCAGCTTGAAACTCGGCAGCCCCAGCGGGTCGACGGCTTGCTGAGCCAGATCCGGCGGTAGTTGCGGGTTGAGGGTGATGGCGGTGGCGATATCGCTACCGGGCGTGGTGGTGTCGACCCGCGTGCCGCCGCCGAGGTAGGCATAGCTGGGGCGAATGACCCGGCTGTCGAAATCGTCGCGGGTGTCGACGCGCACATCGCCGCCGCTCTGGATGACCGCCGCGTAGGTCTGCCCGTCGACATTGACCCGCTCGACGGTATTGGCCGGCAGGTACTCGCGCTCCATGGCGCCGATGACACGGTTGAGATCCGATTCCAGCGTATCGAGGTTGCGCGAGCCTGCATGCTTGTCGTTGAAGCCGTATACCAGGCCCCGATAGTAGTAGTAGCTAGGCTTGCGGCCGGACACCAGCACCCGTGTGGTGTGCACCTCGCCGGTTTCCAGGCCGATGTTGTCCAGGCTGCCGAGCTGCATCTGCAGGTCGCCAGCCGAGGCGATGGTGCTGCTGCTGTTGGTCAGGCTGTCGCCCAGCACGTTCAGCGAGCCGCCGGCAGTGATATGCGAGGCGCCGCTGTCGGCGGTGACGATCAGACGGTCGTATTCCTTGAGCTGCCAGACACCGACCTTGCGCCCGTTGCCGCCCAGATTGCAGTCACCATGAAGGTTGTAAGGGCCATGACAGGCCAGCTCGGTGAACACGGCATCGTACTTGCCCTGCTCGGTCTGCAACTCGTCGCGCACGTTGGCGATGACCGCGGCGCGCAGGCTCATGTCGCCCGCGCTGTCGAAGGTGCCGGAGCGGTTTTCGATCAGGCTGGCAAGGCTGCCCTGGGCATCCCTGGCGATGCTCAGGTGGCCCAGGCTGTAGAGGGCGGCGAGACGATTGGTGAAACGGTCGGCCAGCAGCTGCAGGTTGCCGCCGCTGAATATCAGCCCCCCATCGTTGCGGATAGTGCTGGCCTGCAACAGCAGGTCGGCGCCGGCACCCAGGGTGCCGCGGTTGTCGATCTTCTGCGCCGCCATGCTCAGCCAGGCGCCAGCGGTCATCCGCCCCTGGCTGACCAGCTCGCCCAGTGCCGCCAGGCGGCCATAGCCACCGCTGCGTAACTGGGCGTCGGCGCCGAAGCCGATGTTGCCGGCCTGCAGGTCGAGGTTGCCGAGCGCCAGCAGGCTGCCGTTGCCACGGTAATCACCGCTCAGGCGCAGGTCGAGGTTGCCGTTGGTTTCGATACGGCCATCGTTGATCCAGCTTTCGCCTGTGGTGCTGAGGCTGTTGACCGCCAGCAGGCCGCCGCCGGCGGTCTGGGTGAGGCGGTCGATGTTCAGGGTGATGGAGGCGGCCTGCAACAGGCTGTTGTTGACCCACTCTTCGGCACTCAGGCTCACCGCGCTGTTGGTGATGAACTCACCACCGGCCTGGCCGAGTAGATCCATGTCGAGATTCAGCCCGGCGCTGCCGAGGTGACGCACTACACCGCCACGGTTGCTCAGGGCCGGGGTGTCGAAAGTCAATGCCGCGCTGGCCACCTCCAGCACGCCGCTGTCGTTATTCAACGCGGTGCCGATGGCGAAACGACTTTCACCGCCGCTGCCCAGGGCACGCAGGCGGCCACCGGCATTGCTCAGGCTGTCGGCTTGCATATCGAGATGAGCGCCGGCCTCCACCAGGCCGCCGTCGTTGTTCAGTGCGTTGCTGGCCTTCACGGTGATGGTGCCACCGGCCGCCAGGGTGCCGGCGCGGTTATCCACAGCCTGGGCGTTGACCACCATGGCCTGGCCCGCCAGGGCGCTGCCTTGGCGGTTGTCTAGCGTATCGGTGTCGAGGGTCAGGTTGCCCTGGGCGACGACCTGGCCCTTCTGGTTGTCGAGTTCCTTGGCCTTGAGCGTGGCGCTGCCTGCCGCGGCGATCTGGCCGTCGGCGTTGTCGAGTTTTTGCAGGTCGGTATTCAGGCTGCCATGGCTGACGAGCTGACCGTCGTTACGCACGCTGCCGCCGTCCAACTGCAAATGCCCGGCGCTGTTGGTGCTGCCGTCGGCGCGCACGCCGGCCTCGATGGCACCGGCGTTGTTCAGCCGCTCGGCCTGTACCTTGACCTGCTCACCGGCGGCGAGGCTCTCGCGCACGTCCACCTGCCTGGCCTCGACACGGGCGGTGCCGCCCGCATAGGTATCGCCCTTGAGGTCGACGCTATCGGCCACCAGGGTGGTATTGCCGCTGGCCGCGCTGCGGTTCATGGTCAGCTGGCCGCCGGCATCGATCTGGATATCACCGGCAGTGGCCGCCATGTCGCCGGCCAGCTTCACGCCCACGCCCGCCTCAGTGCCAACCAGGCGGATCGCCCCGGCATACATGCCGCCCAGGGCCGAGCTGTCGATGGCCACCTGGGGCTTTTCGCTGCCGTCGTCGGCCTTGGCGGTGGCTTGCAGGGTAGCAACGTCAACTTCGTTGCGGCCGGCAATGACGTTCAGGCGCTTGGCGTGGATATCGGCGTTGATCTTGGCCGTGCGGGTGATCAGGTCGAACTGGTCGACGTTACTGGCATTCAGGCCGGCGCCTTCGATGGCGATGTCGCCGCCGTCGACGTCGAAGCCCTTGAGGCGGCCATCCTGAATCTGCGGTGCACCGGTGCTCAGGGTCGCGCGCGGGGTGTTGATGAAACCGCAGCCATCGCAGGTGATGCCATGGGGGTTGGCGACGATGACATGGGCGCCCTGCCCGGCCACCTCGGTATAGCCCTTGAGCTGACTTCGGTTGCTGCCGGTCACTTCGTTGAGGATGACGCCCGCGGCCCCGCCCTTGAGATTGGGGTTACCGTTGATATAGCCACCCAGCTGGCTCGGCACGAAGGCCTGGGCGCCATTGTTGAGGATCAGCCCCTGCTGGCCGACGTTGTAGTCGGTGAACTTGTTGTGCGACAGGCCACTGCCATTGGGCGTGGCGATATTCACCACCGGCACGCCATTGCCGGCCTGGCCGATGCTGGTGTTGCCGCCGGCTGCGGCGTCGACCGCCAGGTCGGCGGCCAGCGCCTTGACCGGATCGAACAGCATGACGCCGATGAGGATGCGGGCGATGGCACGGTTCAGGGGGCTGCGAACGTCCATGTGGATAACTCCGTTACGCGTTGAAATCAGAAGAACACATCGAGGCGGAAGTACACCGGTCGCTCACCCTCGGTGAAGGCGTCGGGGCGTTCCAGGGAATGGGCGAAGGTCACGCTCGCGGCCAGGTGCTCGCCACGGGCACTGAGCTCCAGGGCGTGGCCGCTCAGGCGGCCGCTGGCGCCGCTGTTGTGGTCGTCATGGCTGATCACGCCGACGTCATAGGCCAGGGCGGCGCCGTACTGCTGCACGAAGGGTTGCAGCGGCGCCCAGGTCACCGGCCGCGTCCAGCGCAGCTGGTTGCGCCAGTAGCCGCCGCTGTTGCCGGACAGCGACTGATCCTTGTAGGCGCGCACCGAATTCAAACCACCGACGCTGATGCGCGCCGGGCTGAACAGCTGGTCTTCGCTCTTCTGGCCGGTGGCCAGGCTCTCGAAACTGAAGCGCTCGCCACCCAGGCTGAAGGGCTGCAGGTAGCTGAGGGTCAGGGTGTACTTGTTGTAGCCGGCGACCGGATCCTGGCCACGGGGATGGCCGTTGCCCTGGGCGTCGAAGGCACCGATGCCGCGCTGCCAGCCGATGTCGGCGTTGACGAAGGCGCTGCCCACGCGACGGCCATGATTGAAGCCCAGCTGCCATTCGCTAAGACGATTGCTGGAGATACCTATGCGATTGTCTTCGATGAAGTTATTGGTGCGAACGTGGCTCAGGCCGGTGCTGAAAGCGGTCTTGCTGACGCTGTCGCGGTGCAGCACCCGCTCTGCCAACAGGTTATGGCTCTGGTAGTCGCCATCGGTCTCTGCCAGGAAGCCGTTGAAATCGGTCTTGTTGCGGTAGTAGGACTGGCCGTAGTTGTAGCTGAAGGTCCACCAGCCGTAGGGCAGGCTGTAGTAGAGACTCTGGCTGTGCGAATGACGGTAGCTGTCGCTGACCGCATCACGGCTGGCGCGCAGGCTCAGCTGGTCGGCCAGGCCCAGCGGGCTGTCCCAGTCCAGGCCAACGCCCCACTGCTGCTCGCCGGTGCTGAGCTGGCCGTCGTTGTGGCGCGACAGGCTGGCGCGCCACGGCTTGCTGCGCTCGCCCTGCAGTTGCACGCGGCTGCCACCCACCTGCTCGCCGGGCACCAGCTCCAGCTTGGCGAAGCGCGATGGCAGGCGATTGAGGTTCTCGACCAGTTGCTCCAGTTCGCGCAGGTCGAGCACCTCGCCGGTCTTGCCGGGAAAGCTCATCGCCAGCTCACGATCACTGGCCAGGGCGGAGCTGTCGAGGCCTTCGAGGCGGCCTTCGACCACGTTGATCTTCAGGGTGCGGGCGGAAAGATCCTGCTGCGGCAGGTAGGCACGGGTGGTGACATAGCCGCGGTCGATGTAGTGATTGGTGATGGCCTTGAGCAGCGCGTTGAGCTGGCTGACGCCCAGGCAATCGTCAGCGAACGGCGCGAGGATCGCGGCGCGGTCGGCCTCCGACAGCAGGCTGGCACCACTGATCTCGATATCGTCGATGGCGAAACAACGTTCGTCGCCCGGTTCAGGCTCGGCAGGCTGTTGCGCCTCGCGGCCGGGGAGCCGTTGCAGCTCCTGCAAACGCTGCTGCTGCTCCTGCAGGATACGCTCCTGCCGATCGCGCTGCAGCTCGCGCTCACCCGGTGTCTGGGCGTTCACCCACACAGGAAAAACGGCCAGACAGAATCCTACAACTGCAGCTCCATTGCGCACCGCCATGCATCCCTACCCGTCGTAAAAAACCGTTCGTCGCTACGACGGCCTGGCGCAGGGTGGGTTCCGGCATGGCTCGAAAACCTGCTGAACGGTCATTTTTTATGGCAGAAAAATGGCGATTAGCTGGCAATTAGCCCTCAACCGAACATCTCGTCCGAGCATGCTTATTCCAATTGGCGGGCTGTTCCACAAAAGCGTCGACGACCAGCCTGCACACTGACCGCAGCCGCCCGACGTGGCCCATCGGCAATTGGTCATGCCCACGATCAGCAGCGTTTGCCCAACCTGCCCCGGCCCCCTAGAATGCCGCGATGCAAAATGACCTCGATCAGCGACTCAGTTCTCTCAATCCAGCCCAGCACCACGCGGTTACCACGCCGCCTGGTCATCAACTGGTGTTGGCCGGTGCCGGCTCCGGCAAGACCCGCGTGCTGGTGCACCGCATTGCCTTTCTGATTCAGCGCCTGGATGTCTCGCCGCACAGCATCCTGTCGGTGACCTTCACCAACAAGGCGGCGGCCGAGATGCGTCATCGCATCGAGGACGTGCTCGGGCAAAGCCCGGCGGGCATGTGGGTCGGCACCTTTCACGGCCTGGCGCACCGCTTGCTGCGCGCACACTGGCAGGAGGCCGGGCTGGTCGAGAACTTTCAGATTCTCGATTCCGACGACCAGCAACGGCTGATCAAGCGGGTGATCCGTGAGCTGGGCCTGGATGAACAGCGCTGGCCGGCCAAGCAGGCCCAGTGGTTCATCAACGGCCAGAAGGACGAAGGCATCCGCCCGGCCGGCATCCAGGCCAGTGGCGACCTGTTCCTGGCCACCATGCGCAGCATCTACGAGGCCTACGAGGCGGCCTGCGCCCGTGCCGGGGTGATCGACTTCGCCGAGCTGCTGCTGCGCGCCCTCGACCTGTGGCGCAATAACGCGGGCCTCTTGGCGCATTACCAGAAGCGCTTCCGGCACATCCTGGTCGACGAGTTCCAGGACACCAACGCCGTGCAGTACGCCTGGCTGCGCTTTCTCGCCATGGGCGGCGAAAGCCTGATGGTGGTGGGCGACGACGACCAGTCGATCTACGGCTGGCGTGGCGCGAAGATCGAGAACATCCAGCAGTTCGACAGCGACTTCGCCGACGCGGAGATCATCCGCCTGGAGCAGAACTACCGCTCCACGGCGAACATCCTCAACGCCGCCAACGCGCTGATCGCCAACAATCAGGGGCGCCTGGGCAAGGAATTGCGCACCGATGTCGGCGACGGCGACCTGATCAGCCTGTACGCCGCCTTCAACGAACACGACGAAGCGCGCTACGTGGTCGAGACCATCGAGGACGCCCTGCGCAAGGACGGCCTGCGGCGCAGCGACATCGCCATCCTCTACCGCTCCAACGCCCAGTCGCGGGTGCTGGAAGAGGCCCTGCTGCGGGAGAAGATTCCCTACCGCATCTATGGCGGCCAGCGCTTCTTCGAGCGCGCGGAAATCAAGAACGCCATGGCCTACCTGCGCCTGATCCACCAGCGCGGCAACGACGCGGCACTGGAGCGGGTGATCAACGTGCCGGCCCGCGGCATCGGCGAGAAGACGGTGGAAACCCTGCGTCAGTTCGCCCGTGCCAACGACCTGTCGATGTGGGCCGCACTGCACGAGGCGGTCGGCACCAAGGTGATCGCCGGCCGCGCCGCCAGCGCCCTGAACAGCTTCGTCGAGCTGATCGATACCCTGGCGCTGAAGGTCGAGGGCCTGCAGCTGCACAGCACCGCGCAACTGGTGATCGAACAGTCCGGCCTGCTCGCCTATCACCGCGACGAGAAGGGCGAGAAGGCCCAGGCGCGAGTGGAAAACCTCGAGGAGCTGGTGTCCGCCGCCCGCGCGTTCGACTCCTACGAAGGTGGGGAAGGCGACGACGCGCAAACGCCGCTGGCCGCCTTCCTCGACCATGCCTCCCTGGAGGCCGGCGACACCCAGGCCGCCGAGCATGAAGACAGCGTGCAGATGATGACCCTGCACAGCGCCAAGGGGCTGGAGTTCCCGCGGGTGTTCCTGGTCGGCATGGAAGAGGGTCTGTTTCCCCACAAGATGAGCCTGGAAGAACCCGGCCGTCTGGAGGAGGAGCGCCGCCTGGCCTATGTGGGCATCACCCGGGCCATGCGCCACCTGGTGATCAGCTACGCGGAAACCCGCCGCCTGTACGGCAACGAGACCTACAACAAGGTGTCGCGCTTCGTGCGCGAAGTGCCGCCGCACCTGGTGCAGGAAGTGCGCCTGTCCAACAGCGTCAGCCGCCCCTACGGCAGTGGCAGCCGCAGCATGAGCGGCAGCAGCCTGTTCGCCGGCAGCGCCGTACCGGACACGCCATTCAACCTCGGCCAGCGCGTGCAGCACTCGCTGTTCGGCGAAGGCACCATCCTCAACTTCGAGGGGTCGGGCCCCCAGGCACGGGTGCAGGTGAACTTCGAGAGCGAAGGCAGCAAGTGGCTGATGCTGGCCTATGCCAAGCTTGAGGCTATCTAACTAAGAGCCTGTTCACGATCCTACGGTTATGCGTACGGGCAGCTACGTGGCGAACGGCCGCTTCTGCCTTTTTTTGCAGTCAAAGCAGATAAAGCCTGGCATGAAGATCGTGAAATGGCGCTAAGGCACCAGCCGCCGAGCACTGAAACGGAACCTGTTGGTTCCGTTTCACCTCCCACCTCCATTGAACCGGCGCGGCGCAAGCCGCCTCGCTGGGCAAAAGCTCGAAACATTCTGTTGCTGGTCATGCCGACCCGCCACGGGCAAGATGCCCTTCAGTGTTTCAATAACCGAGAGAAAACCGATAATGCAGCGTTTCCTCAGCATTGCCCTGGTAGTTTGCCTGGGCCTGTCCTTCAGTTTCACTGCCGACGCCAAGCGTATGGGCGGCGGCAAATCCTTCGGCGCCGCGCCGAGCCACCAGACCCGTCAGGCCACGCCGCCTTCCCAACCTAACGCCAACGCGGCAGCGCCTGGCCGTACCCCTGCTGCCGCCAGCGGTGCATCGCGCTGGCTCGGCCCGCTGGCCGGCCTGGCCGCCGGTGGCCTGCTGGCCTCGATGTTCATGGGTGATGGCTTCGAAGGCCTGCAGATCATGGACATGCTGATCTTCGGCCTGATCGCCTTCCTGCTGTTCCGCTTCCTGGCCGCTCGCCGCCAGAAGCAGCAGCCGAACGTGGCCGCCGCTGGTGGTGCACCCTTCCAGCGTGAGGCCCATGGCCAGCCGCAGCCGGCTCAGCCTTCGATCTTCGGTGGCAGCAGCGCTGCTGCGAGCAAGCCGGTGATCAACGCACCTGCCTGGTTCAACGAGCAGAGCTTCATCAATGCAGGTCGTGAGCACTTCCTGAGCCTGCAGCAGCACTGGGACGCGAACGAGATGGACAAGATCGCCGAGTTCGTGACACCGCAACTGCTGGAGTTCCTCAAGCGCGAGCGCGCCGACCTGGGTGATGGCTTCCAGTCCACCTACATCGACAACCTCGACGTGCAGCTCGATGGCGTCGACGACCATGCCGACAAGACCATCGCCACCCTGACCTTCAGCGGTGTATCGAAGACCTCGCGCTTCGATCAGGGCGAAGTGTTCAGCGAAAGCTGGCGCCTGGAGCGTGCTGTTGGCGACAACCAGCCCTGGCTGGTCGCCGGCATCCGCCAGAACGGCTGATCCCTCATGCAATAACAAAACCCGGGCTTGCCCGGGTTTTGTTTTTCCGGCACTTGGCTTTGCAACCTATGCCGGCGCAGCACCTAAAGCAGTCGGTAGATCGCAGACGCGGGATGGCTTTTTGCCCTTCGCCGCTTGTGAGTATTTTCCATTCAGCGTAAAAAGCTGCGTTATCAAGGAGCAGTAGAGCAGACGGCGGCCATCGAACGCCCGTCCGCTTCGTGCTTTCCAGAATCTGATGAGAATCGTCGAACTCAGGTGGAGCCGCCGTGGAAGAAGTCATCGAACAACTGCGTGAACTGAACGAGCCGGTGCCGGTGCCGCTGGAGCTGCCCGAAGAGGAGTTGCTGGTGGAGATCGAGGAGCAGATCCTCATCAACCTGCCGTTCGAGCTGCGCGAGTTTCTGCTCAAGGTCAGCGACGTGGTTTACGGCCGCCTGGAGCCGGTCACCGTCACCGACCCGCAGTCGCACACCTACCTGCCGGAAGTAGCCTCGGTGGCCTGGTCGCTGGGCGTGCCGCGCGAGCTGGTGCCGATCTGTGAAGACCAGGGCAACTACTACTGCGTCGAGCAGGACGGCACCGTGCTGCTCTGGGACGGTGAAGAAGAAGACCTCACCGACGACAGCTGGGACTCGGTGTGGCACTGGGTGCGGGAAGTGTGGCTGGAGGAGTGATCCACAGGCATTCGGCAAGCGCCGCCCCTCGGTATCGCTTTGCTCAAAGCCAGGCTACCCAAGGCGAACTGCTCCTGTAGCCTGGGTTGAGCACAGCGATACCCGGGTGCAAATTGAGCGATGGAATACGACAAGGGCGCCGATTGGCGCCCTTGTCGTTTCAGTGATGCCCCGGTGTTTCCGGCTTGTCGAGGGTCTCGAACAGGGCGATCTGCAGGCGGGTGTGCACGCGAATGAACCAGCGCCACAGCACCGCCACCACACCAGCGGCGACCACACCAACCAGCAGCAGCATGTCGTTGGACGGCAGGATGCTCGACGACAGCGCGGTGAGCAGCACCATGATGCCGACCAGCGACAGCAGCGGGATCACCTCGGAAATCACCTTGCGCACCCGCGCCGTATGGCGACCGGCCTTCTCCTGGCGCACGCCCATCTCGGCGAGCAGCATGGAGAGCGCCTTGATCTTGCGGTACGCGGCGATCAGGCACGGCAGCGAGAGGATCAGCGCGGCGCCCCAGATCACCGCCTTGCGCAGGTTCTCCTGGTCGATCCACTCGGCCAGCCAGGTGCCGATCTGCGCGGCGAAGAAGGCGATGCCGAGGAAGATCGCCACCACGAAGGCCAGGTTGACCAGCACCTGCAGGACGATCTTGCGAATCATCCCCGCCAGAATCGCGCCCTGGCCTTGCGGCTGGATGCTGCGCAGCCACTCGCCGTACAGCGAGAACACCCGCGATACGCGCTGCGGCATGACCTTGCCGAGGCTCACCGCCAGCGGGTCGGCCGAGCGGATCAGGTACGGCGTGGTCAGGGTGGTGATCACCGACACGGCTACCGCGACCGGGTAAAGGAAGTCGCTGGTCACCTGCAGGGTCATGCCCAGGGTGGCGATGATGAAGGAGAACTCGCCGATCTGCGACAGGCCCATGCCGACGCGCAGTGAGGTGCGCCCGTCGTTGCCGGCGATAAAGGAGCCGACGCTGCACGACAGCACCTTGCCGACGATCACCGCCACGGTGATTACCGCGATCGGCCACGCGTATTCGACCAGCACGTTGGGGTCGAGCAGCAGGCCGATGGCGACGAAGAAGATCGCGCTGAACATGTCACGCACCGGCTCGATCAGCCGCTCGATCTGCACCAACTGGCGCGATTCGGCCATGATCGCGCCGATCAGGAAGGCGCCCAGCACCATGCTGTATTCCAGCTTGACCACCAGCAGGCAGAAGCCGAAGCACATCCCCAGTACCGCCACCAGCAGCATCTCGTTGCTCTCGAACTTCGCCACGTAGGCGAGGATGCGTGGCACCAGGATGATGCCGATGACCAGCGCGACGATCATGAACAGCGACAGCTTGCCGACGGTGGCGAACACCTCGCCGGTCTCTACCGTACCGCTCAGGGCGATACCGGAGAGCAGCGCGATGATGCCGATGCCGAGGATGTCCTCGACGATCAGCACACCGAAGATCAGCTGGGCGAAGCGCTCGTTCTTCATCTTCAGGTCGCCGAGCGCCTTGATGATGATGGTGGTCGAGGAAATCGCCAGGATCGCGCCGAGGAACAGCGAATCCATGGTGCTCCAGCCGAAGTAGCGACCGATCTCGAAACCGATCCAGATCATCAGGATGATTTCCAGGAACGCGGCGATGAACGCCGTGGCGCCGACGTTGAACAGCTTGCGCAGGCTGAATTCCAGCCCCAGGCAGAACATCAGAAAGATCACCCCCAGCTCGGCGAGGGTACGGATGGTCTCTTCATCGTGGATCAGGCCGAACGGCGGCGTATGCGGGCCGATCAGGAAACCGGCGAGGATGTAGCCGAGCACCACCGGCTGCTTGAAACGGTGGAAAAGCACGGTGACCACGCCGGCTACCAGCATGATCACCGCTAGATCCTGGATGAAGCTGATGGCATGCATGAGGAAACGGCTCCTTGTTTTGGGCAGGCACGAACGCGCGCGGGCGGCTGCTCGATGGTTCGTTGGAACCTGCTGGAAAGGGGGAAGATCGGCCCGTTGCTGGACCACATTGACCGCAGGTTAACATTCGCGCCTGGCACGTCACGGCGTGGAAATATTCAGAAATATTTGCTGCAAACCGCGAGGTGGTGCGTGTTAAAGCAGTGCCCGGAAGTGACGCCGGGCACCTCTCCTAGGTCACCTCAGGGCACTAACCGCGTCGTGGATGCCAGCAACCGATCAGCGCATCGGCTCCAGGGGCTCGGCGCTGACCTTCAGGTAGCTGCCGGCGACGCTGATGCCGGCCCCGCCGTACGCCTGGCAGCCCTGGTCGAGCACTTCCAGTACCTGGATATCCAGCCCCTCGTGGAGCAGCTGGACCGAGCAGCCCCTGGGCAACTCCGCTGCGGCCAGCTGAAAGTAGGCCTTGCCCCCCTGCAATACGCCCTGCAGGCTACCGATGGCCGCCGGGCCGTATTCCTCGACCTTGCCACCGGCGCGCAGTGGCGAGAAATTCGCGCGATAGCTGCCGTCCGCCTGGCGGCTGATATCCAGGCTGCTCCACACCGCCGCGCCGGCGTAACGTAGATAACGGCCTTCGATGCTGGCTGCCAGTTGCGGGTAGTCCACCGCCGCGGCCACGGAACGCAGGTTATTGCGGGTGGCGTTGCCCTGCATGCCTTCGGCCAATGCGAGGTTCAGCCAGGCACGGGCCTGGCCGGGCTGTTTGAGGCGCAGGCTGGTGACCACAAGGTTGTTCAGCGCCAGCTCACGGGCGGCGAGGCTGTCCTGTTCCAGTTCGGCACGGCGCAGCTGGCGCTCGAAGGCTTCGTCCGCCTCCTCGTAGCGGCCCGCCTGGTAGGCCGCGGTGCCGGCAGCGTTGCACAGGCTGACGCTGTCGCAGGGCTGCGGTGCAGCCTGGGCGATGCCGGCGAGCAGCGGCAACAGGGCCAGACAAATAATGGGGCGCGTCATGGGAACGTCCTGAATGAGTGAAAGACTATGGCTCTAGGAGTGAAATGCCGGTACATACGTTGCAGCAATCGCAGGCATAGACACAATCGACCAGCCAAGGCCGCGCAGACTGCCGACAATCACGCCCCAATCCACCTGATGAGCCAGACCTTATGGAACCCGGAAACGCCCAACTGTCGATGACCGTGCTGATGACCCCGGACATGGCCAATTTCTCCGGCAATGTACACGGCGGCACGCTGCTCAAGTACATGGACGAGGTCGCTTACGCCTGTGCCAGTCGCTACGCCGGCCGCTACGTGGTCACCCTGTCGGTGGACCAGGTGACCTTCCGCGAGCCGGTGCACGTCGGCGAACTGGTGACCTTCCTGGCCTCGGTCAACTACACCGGTCGCACGTCCATGGAAGTCGGCATCAAGGTGATCACCGAGAACATCCGTGAGCGCTCGGTACGCCACACCAACAGCTGCTTCTTCACCATGGTGGCGGTCGATGAAAACGGTAAGTCCACCGAAGTGCCGCCGCGTCAACCGGAGAGCTCCGAGGAGCGTCGCCGTTTCGAGCAGGGCCGCCAACGCCGCGAGATCCGTCAGGAGCTGGAAAGCCGCTACCGCGCACTCAAAGGCGAGGCGTGACAAGGCGCGCAGCAATGCCGAAGGGGAACGACATATTTTGTATAAAGACGTTTTAGTTATAAGTAAATTTTTAATATAAAATATTGGTCTTTATGGTCGGGCAATCCGACCCTGGCCGTTACGCTGTTCTGCGCGGTATCCGCTGCCGCGCAGGCATGCCAGGCCCTCTCACCAAGGAGACCGCATGCCGCATCACACACCCCTGATTGCGACGATCGCTGCCGGCTTCGTGCTGGCCTACCTGTTCGGCAGCCTGGCCAACCGCCTGCGCCTGTCGCCACTGGTAGGCTATCTGCTCGCCGGCGTGATCGTCGGCCCCTTCACGCCCGGCTTCGTTGCCGACAAGGAGCTGTCCCACGAGATATCCGAAATCGGCGTGATCCTGCTGATGTTCGGCGTGGGCCTGCACTTCTCCCTCAAAGACCTGATGTCGGTCAAACACATCGCCATCCCTGGCGCCGTGGTGCAAATCGCCGTGGCCACGCTGATGGGCATGGGCCTGTCCTGGGCGATGGGTTGGGGCTGGGGCGCCGGCCTGGTATTCGGCCTGGCGCTCTCAGTGGCCAGTACCGTGGTGTTGCTGCGCGCCCTCGAAGAGCGCCAGTTGATCGACACCCGCCGCGGCAAGATCGCTGTCGGCTGGCTGATTGTCGAAGACCTGGTGATGGTCCTCGCCCTGGTGCTGCTGCCGGCGCTGTCCGGCGTGCTCGGCGGCATTCCCCAGGGCGACGGCTCCAGCAGCATCGGCATGCAGCTGTTGATTACCCTCGGCAAGGTCAGCGCCTTCGTGGTGCTGATGGTGGTGGTTGGCCGACGGGTCATTCCCTGGCTGCTGGAGCGCAGCGCCGGCACCGGTTCGCGCGAGCTGTTCACCCTTGCCGTGCTGGCCATCGCCATGGGCATCGCCTACGGCTCGGCGCAACTGTTCGGCGTGTCCTTTGCCCTCGGCGCCTTCTTCGCCGGGATGATCCTCAACGAGTCGGAGTACAGCCACAAGGCCGCCGAAGATTCGCTGCCGCTGCGCGACGCCTTCGCGGTGCTGTTCTTCGTTTCGGTAGGCATGCTGTTCAACCCGGCGATTCTGCTCGAGCAGCCGCTGCTGGTGCTGGGCACCTTCCTGGTCATCGTGCTCGGCAAGTCGCTGGCGGCGATGCTCATCGTGCTGGCCTTCCGCAAACCGCTGAGCACCGCGCTGACCATTTCGGTGAGCCTGGCGCAGATCGGCGAGTTCTCGTTCATCCTCATCGGCCTGGGCATCGGCCTGAACCTGGTGCCGGAAGCGGCGCGCGACCTGGTGCTGGCGGGCGCGATCCTGTCGATCCTGTGCAACCCCCTGCTGTTCCTGTTGATCGACCGCCTGCAGCCGTGGCTGGACCGCCGCGAGAACACCACACCGGCCGACCAGGTCAGCGTGGCGGACAGTGAAGACAACGACCTGCACCCGATCACCGAAACCGGCCACGCCATCCTTATCGGTCACGGCCGTGTGGGCAGCCGTATCAGCCGGCGCCTGCGCGGTGAAGGCGTGCCGCTGGTGATCATCGACGACAACCGTACCCGCGCCCAGGAACTGCGCGAGGAAGGCTTCAGCGTGGTGCTTGGCAACGCCGCCAGCACCCATGTACTGGAGCTGGCCAACGTCACCTCGGCGCGCTGGCTGATGATCGCCATCCCCAACAGCCTGGAGGCCGGGCAGATCGCCATTCACGGCCGCCAGGCCAATGCCGATCTGGACATCATCGCCCGCGCCCATTTCGACGACGAGGTCGACTACCTGCAGACCCACGAAGCCGATCTGGTGGTGATGGGCGAGCGCGAAATCGCCCGGGTGATGTTCGAGCGGCTCGGCCTTCAGGCGCCCGCGCCGGTTACGCCGCTGCCGATCAATCCCCATGGTATGGCCAGCTGAGGCGAAGGCAGCGATAAGCTGCCTGACAACCGATTCACGGCGGCAACTGTCACCGTGGATCGGGTAAGCTGAGCGCTCCTCGTCGCGAGTTCGTCCGCCATGTTGACCCTCGGCAACCTGTTCATCCTCATGCTGCTCGCCGCCGGCGCCGCCTGGCTGTGGCATGGCCACGGCATTCGCGAGCGTGCGCTGACGCGGGTCAAGCAGCACTGCACCAAACTGGATATCGAACTGCTCGACGGCAACGTGGCCTTCCAGCGCTTCGCCGTCGTGCGCGATGGCCGCGGTAACCGGCGCTTCGCACGGATCTACGGGTTCGAGTTCACCGTGACCGGCGAGCAGCGCCACAGTGGGCGGGTGGTCATGTTCGGCGCGCATCTGGGCAACATCGAGCTGGACCCCTACCCGTTCCGCGAACCGCCGGCGGCCCTTGCCCCCGCAAGCGAGCCTGCCCCTGCCCCACGGCAATCTGGCCAGGTGATCGAACTGCAGCAATGGCGCCGCGACCACCCCACTTCGCGGGACTGATTGGCTTAGGGTCTGTGCTATCGTCGGCCGCTCTCCGGCCAGGTTGACCCGCTTGATTTCCTCCCGCCCCCTGCGCATTGCCCTACTGACTGCCCTGTTGCTGGCGGGCCTGTGCCTGTGCGCCTACCTGGCCGAACGCCAGGCCGAGCGCCAGCGCCTTGCCGAAGCCGGGCAGCAGGCCCAGGAACAGCTGGCCGCCTATGCCGGTACCCTGCAAACCCTGATCGACCGCTACCGCGCCCTGCCCGCCGTACTGGCGCTCGATCCAGAGCTCGTGGAGGCGCTGCAACGTCCGCTCACCCCGGTGCTGCAACACCGCCTGAACATCAAGCTCGAAGCCATCAATGCCGCGGCCCATTCCTCCACATTGCAGGTGATGAATGCCGATGGCCTCGGCGTCGCCGCCAGCAACTGGCGCCTGCCGACCAGCTACGTCGGCCACGACTACAGCTTTCGCCCGTACTTCAGCGAAGCCCGTGAGCACGACACCGGGCGCTTCTACGCAGTAGGTGTGACCAGCGGCATTCCCGGCTACTTCCTGTCCCACGCGGTGCGCGACAGCCGCGGGCGGTTCCTTGGCACCGTGGTGGTCAAGCTGGAGTTTCCGGGCATCGAGCAGGCCTGGAGCCAGAGCCCCCACGTATTGCTGGTCAGCGATCGCCAGGGCATCACCTTTATCGCCAACCGGCCGGCCTGGCGCTACCGCGAGTTGCAGCCGATTTCCGCGGCGCTGCGCGAGACCCTCGCCGCCACCCGCCAGTACGACAAGAAGCCCCTGGCGCCGTTGAGTTATCAACAGCGCCAGTCGCTGGCCGATGACGGTCGCCTGGTGCGAATCGATGACCGCGAGCTGGCCGGCGACTACCTGTGGGAAACCCGCGAGCTGGCCAGCGAAGGCTGGACCCTGCACCTGCTGCGCGACACCCGCAGCCTGGCTGGCAGCAGCTACACCGCGGCGCTGGCCGCTGGTGGCGCCTGGCTGGCGCTGTTCCTGCTGGGCCTTGTGCTGCACCAGCGCTGGCGCATCGCCCGTCTGCGCCAGCGCGCCAGCGATGAGTTGCAGGCACTGGTCGAACAGCGCACCGCCGCCTTGCGCACCGCCCAGGAGGGGCTAGTGCAGGCCGCCAAGCTGGCCGCTCTGGGGCAGATGTCGGCGGCGCTGGCCCACGAGATCAACCAGCCACTGACTGCCCTGCAGGTGCACCTCGGCACCCTCCGGATGATCCTCGCCGATGGCGAACTGGAAGAGGCGCGCCAGTCCCTCGTACGCCACGAAGAACTGCTGCAGCGCATGGCGGCGCTGGCCGGCCACCTGAAGACCTACGCCCGCAAAAGCCCCGGCGGCCTGCGCGAGACCCTGGAAATGGGCGCCGTGCTCGACAAGGCGCTGCAGCTGCTGGAACCGCGCCTGCGTGATGTCGAGGTTGAGATCCGCCGTACGCCCGAGCAGCCAGCCTGGGTGGCTGGCGATGCGATTCGCCTCGAGCAGGTGCTGGTCAACCTGATCCGCAACGCCCTGGATGCCATGCAGAATTGCCCGGCGCCACGCATGAATCTGGAGCTGGTGCTCGACGGCGATCACTGGCTGCTGCATGTCGACGACATCGGCAGCGGAATTGCCGCCGAGAACCTGCCCCATCTGTTCGACCCGTTCTTCACCACCAAACCGGTGGGCGATGGCCTGGGCCTTGGTCTCGCGGTGTCCTACGCCATCGTCCGCGAACTGGACGGCGACCTGCAGGCTGCCAACCGCCCTGAAGGCGGCGCACGCTTTACCCTGCACCTGCCCGCCGCCACCGCCCCACAGGAGCTGCCATGAAACCCAGCGTGATGTTCGTCGACGACGAGGCACCGATCCGCGACGCGGTGCGCCAGTGGCTGGAGCGCTCCGGCTTCGAGGTGCAGCTGTGCGCCAGTGGCCGCGAATGCCTGGAGCGGCTGCCGGAGGATTACCCCGGTGTGGTGATCAGTGACCTGCGCATGCCGGGCATGGACGGCATGGCGCTGCTCGAGCAGGTGCAGGCACGCGATGCCGGGCTGCCATTCCTGCTGGTGTCGGCCCATGGCGACGTGCCCCAGGCAGTGGAGGCCATGCGCCTGGGCGCCTACGACTTCATCGAGAAGCCCTTCACCCCCGAGCGCCTGCTCGGCAGCCTGCGCCGCGCTCTGGAAAAGCGCCAGCTGACCCAGGAGAACCGCCAGCTGCGCCAGCAGGTCGAGCACAAGGACGAACTGGCCGGGCGCCTGCTCGGCTCGTCGGCCACCATGGTGCAACTGCGCCGCCAGGTGCTGGAGCTGGCGCAGACGCCGGCCAACGTGCTGATGCGCGGCGAAACCGGCAGCGGCAAGGAGCTGGTGGCCCGCTGCCTGCACGACTTCGGCCCGCGGGCCAAGGGCCCGTTCGTGGCGCTGAACTGCGCGGCGATCCCGGAGAACCTGTTCGAGAGCGAGCTGTTCGGCCACGAGAGCGGCGCCTTTACCGGCGCCCAGGGCAAGCGTATCGGCAAGATCGAACACGCCAACGGCGGCACCCTGTTTCTCGACGAGATCGAAAGCATGCCCCTGGGCCAGCAGGTCAAGCTCTTGCGTGTGCTGCAGGAGCGTCAGTTGGAACGACTCGGCTCCAACCAGGTGATCAGCCTCGACCTGCGCGTGGTCACCGCCACCAAGCCGGACCTGCACGAGCGCGTGCGTGAGGGCAGCTTCCGCCAGGACCTGCTCTATCGCCTCAACGTCGCCGAGCTGCAGCTGCCGGCGCTGCGCGAGCATCGCGAGGACGTGCCGCTGCTGTTCGAGTACCACGCCCGGCAGATCGCCGAGCGCTTCGAGCGCCCGCTACCACCGATCACGCCGACGCTGCTGGCCCATCTGCTGGCTCATGACTGGCCGGGCAACGTGCGCGAACTGGTCAACGCCGCCGAGCGCCACGTGCTGGCACTGTCCGGTTCCGCCAGCCAGCCGGCCGCTGTGGATAACTCCCTCGGCGCACGCATGGAGGCCTTCGAGGCGCAGTGCCTGCGCGAAGCCCTCGCCAGTTGCCACGGCGACATGAAGCGGGTCACCGAGCTGCTGCAACTGCCACGCCGCACCCTCAACGAGAAGATGCAGCGCCACGGTCTGCTGCGTACCGACTTTCTCGACAGCGATGTACCCGGCGTCGGCTGAGTCGCCTGGCAAGATTCCGCCAGCCTACCTGCAGTGCTAGCGGATTTTCGCTAGAAACCACCTTTCCGATTTCGTCACAACGCCCAAAGGGCGGGCCTTTCAGCGCCTGGCACAGCTTCTGCAATGGTCCAGCCAGCGCCTGCACGGGCGTACAAGAATAATGACGATATCGAGGTTCCCCCTGATGGAAAGCACCAGCACGCTGTCTGCCTCTGCGCCTACGCGCACCACGTCCCAACGCATCAAATCGATTTTCAGCGGTTCGGTCGGCAATCTGGTCGAGTGGTACGACTGGTACGTCTACGCCGCCTTCTCGCTGTACTTCGCCAAGGCCTTCTTCCCGCAAGGCGACCTGACTGCCCAGCTGCTTAACACCGCCGCGATCTTCGCCGTGGGCTTTTTGATGCGCCCGATCGGCGGCTGGCTGATGGGCATCTATGCCGACCGCAAGGGCCGCAAGGCGGCGCTGCTGGCCTCGGTGCTGCTGATGTGCTTCGGCTCGCTGATCATCGCCCTGACCCCCAGCTATGAAACCATCGGCGTCGCCGCGCCGGTGCTGCTGGTGGTCGCGCGTCTCTTGCAGGGCCTGTCGGTGGGTGGCGAGTACGGCACTTCGGCCACCTACCTGTCGGAGATGGCCACCAAGGAACGTCGCGGCTTCTTCTCCAGCTTCCAGTATGTGACGCTGATCTCCGGCCAGCTCATCGCCCTGGCGGTGCTGATCATCCTGCAGCAGACACTGACCGTCGAACAGCTGGAAACCTGGGGCTGGCGCGTACCCTTCGTGATCGGAGCCATGTGCGCGGTGGTAGCGCTGTACCTGCGTCGTGGCATGGAGGAGACCGACTCGTTCAAGAAGACCGAGGCGCCGAAGGAAAACATCATGCGCACCCTGCTGCGCCATCCCAAGGAACTGCTCACCGTGGTCGGCCTTACCATGGGCGGCACCTTGGCCTTCTACACCTACACCACCTACATGCAGAAGTACCTGGTCAACACCGTGGGCATGAGCAAAAACGACTCGACCATGATCTCGGCCGCCACGCTGTTCCTGTTCATGCTGCTGCAGCCGCTGGTCGGCGCGCTGTCCGACAAGATCGGCCGCCGCCCGATCCTGATCGCCTTCGGGGTACTGGGCACGCTGTTCACCTACCCGATCCTGACCACCCTGCACACGGTGCAGAGCTGGTGGGGCGCGTTCTTCCTGATCATGGCGGCGCTGATCATCGTCAGTGGCTACACCTCGATCAACGCGGTGGTGAAGGCCGAACTGTTTCCCACCGAGATCCGCGCCCTGGGCGTCGGCCTGCCATACGCACTGACCGTGTCGATCTTCGGTGGCACCGCCGAGTACGTGGCGCTGTGGTTCAAGAGCGTGGGCATGGAGAGCGGCTTCTATTGGTACGTGACCGGCTGCATCGCCTGCTCGCTGCTGGTGTACATCACCATGAAGGACACCCGCACGCATTCGCGGATCACCACGGACTAAACCTGCCATGCCGGGCGCCCTACGCGGCGCCCCGCTTGGAGCCTGTTCACGACCCTTCGGCTCGACTTCAGCGCTCTGACTGCAAAGTGGCGAAAGCGGCGGTCGGCCGCTTTGCCTTTAAGGTGCTCCTCATGCCACAGAATTATCAGACGACACCAATCGCCCCTTCAGGAGGCCGAGCGGAATCGTTGTGAAGAGGGTTGAGCGACATGGATGTCGCGAGAGCCGCGATGGGCCAGAGACGGCCCTTCGTGGGGGGCCGCCTAGGTCGGGCCCTTGGAACAATGATGGAGCGAGGGAACCCCAGCGAAGCTGGGGCCGTATGCCGGGGCTAGACCTTTTGGTTTCTTTTGGCGGGGCCGGCCATCCGGGCGATGCCAAAAGAAACCCGCTCGACAGAGCGGAACCGAACGTATCCACAACGCGATAACGCTGGCAAACCAAAGGCCACGCATAGCGTGCGGGACGTAAAGAGCTCGCGGCTAAAGCCCCTCCCACGAGTTCCGCGAACGGCTGCTTTTGCCTTGTAGCAGCCTCTTTATATCGCCTAAAAAGATCGCCAACAGGCTCTTACAGTCGGCAGGCCGCCATGCCGGCCTGCAACGCCGCCTCGTTCTGAGGGCCGGTGAAGATCAGTTCCAGCCGCGAATCCTTGCGCCACTCGCTGTTCTGCCAGTGCAATACCTGGCCTTCCAGAGCATTGGCCGACAGCCAGCCGGCGTTGGTGTGCAACACCAGCTTGGCGCGCCGCCAGGGCAGTGTCGCCAGCCATTGCTGGACCGCCATCAGGTCGAAGCGCTGGCTGGGGTGCCAGCGCCAGCCGATGCTCCAGCCTTCGGGCTGATCCTGAATCAGGCAGATCGGCTTATCGGCACTGCGCCACACCAGCGCAGGCGGCGGTGGACCGTCCGGCAGGAGGCCGCCAGCCGCGACATCGGCTATCGCGGATGCCTTCGGTAATTGGCTGAACGGCAATACGCCCTGGCTCGTCCAGAAGCGGGCTTGCTGGAAGCCCGCTTCGAGACGCGCGCGCGTTGCCGTATCCAGCCCTTCGCTCTTGTTCAGCACCAGCAGCCCGGCGTGAGCCAGGGCGTCACGCTGGGTGTCGGCAAGCGGCTGATCGGCCGCCAGGGCTGCGGCGTCGAGCACCATCAGTAGCGGTTGCACGGCGAGCACGCCCTTCCAGGGCACCTGGCTCAGTTGCTCCAGCAGCGCAAGGGGATGCCCCAGGCCGGACGGCTCGATAAACAGCCGATCCGGTTTGGCCTTGCGCAGCAGCCGGCCCAGGCCGACCTGGAAAGGCACGCCGTTGACGCAGCACAGGCAGCCCCCGGCCACTTCGCTGAAACTCAGACCCTCCTCGTCGCGGGCCAGCAGGGCGGCGTCCAGGCCGATCTGGCCGAACTCGTTGATCAGCACCGCCCAGCGCTCAGCCGCGGGCCGTTGCGCCAGCAGCTGGCGGATCAGGCTGGTCTTGCCGGCGCCCAGTGAGCCGGCGATCAGGTGGGTAGGTATCAGTTTGAGCATGGCGCTATGGTGAAGGCTTGGCGACGTGGGGGAAAGCCCGGTGGGCGTTGATCGAGCGAAAGGCGAGAGTCTGCCGGCGTTTCAATGCGAGCCGCGTTGCCGCGAAACGTCAACAGCCCCTAAAATCGCCGCATCTTTTCTGGAGTTGGCTCAATGCGCCGTTTGCTGCCCCTGCTATTGTGTGGTCTGTCCGGCTTGGCCTGGGGCGAAGCCTGCGTGGTGCACAGCCAGGCCGAGCGGCTGGACGTGAAGGTCTGCCAGCAGAACCGCAGCATCCCGCCGAACCTGTTCCGCAGCGGCTTCTGCCAGCCGCAGCTCAAGGGCCAGAAGGTCGATGTCAGCTTCGTCGAGCAGTGCCCGGTGGGCGCCTTTGGCGTGTGCCGCAACGCCCGGATCGGCGGCACCCCGTATCAGCAGGACATCCACTACTACGGCGTGGCCGAAGACGCCGCCTACCTCAAGCCGTTCTGCGAAGGGCAAAGCAAGGGCGTGTGGATGGCTTACTGAAAGCCTGTTCATAGTTTTTCTGCCCAGATGCGTCGATTTTGACAGCTAAGTGGCGGGGCGGCCCACCCTACAGATCGTGCCAGCCTCGTAGGGTGGGCCGGGCGGCGATCCGCTTCAGCCCACCAATATGAGCAGGTTTGAATCGCAGCACGACCGGCCGCTTTTGCCTTGTAGGTGCCGCTTCATGCACATGCAGATCGCGAGCAGGCTCCAAGCCGTCATTCAATCGTCATCTCTTTCGGCGTTAATACAGCCTCTCTTGGCTGCCGGACAGGCCCGGTGGCGATGTTGCTGCGCTCAGGCGCAGCATTTTTTTGCCCGCGCTTCGGCCATCACGCCAGCCAATCCAAGGTCAGCAGCAGGCGACGCTCACCGGCAGGCAAGGCGGGCGAGCGGTGGATCAGCCCGCGTCCTTCGTTACCGACCCAGCGCTCACCCTTGACCAGCGCCACGTGGCCGCAGTCGATCTGCTCGACTAAGGCGCCGTCCCTGGGCAACGCCTGCGCACCACCCAACAGCTGACGCGACAGGTTGCCTTCGCCCAGCCACTGGCTGCCGGGGCCGGCATAGCTGGTGATCAGCCGTAGCGGTACATGATCGACGTGGAAGCGCGGGCACATGGCACCATCCAGCGCGCGCAGGCGCAGGCCGATCCGCCGCGCATCGAGCAGGCAGGCATAGGCGCGCAACAGCCAGGCCACGTCCGCCAGGAATGCCGCCTGGCCGGGCAGGTCGCTATAGCCGCTCAGCAGCCCGTGCAGATCGGGATCGGCATCGGGATCGGCCAGCTCGATGCTCAGGGATTCGGCCAGCGGCTCGCCCTGGGCCAGCAAGCTGCTGGCGAACGCAGCGAGATGCTCGGGCAGCTGGCGCTGCCAGACCGCCAGGTTGACCTCGTCACGCAGGGCGTCGCCGAGGATCTCGATGCGCTCGCTGCTGACCTGCAGCGGCGCCGGCTGTACCTTGAGCTCCAGCATCACGCGGCCTCCTGCCAGGGGCCGAATGGATCGGGCAGCTGCAGCCAGGTCTCGACGCCGGCGGCCATTTCCGCATCGCTGAGCAGGCAGGCGTCCAGCTCGGCATGCAGCTTGTCGAAGTCGATGTGCTGGCCGATGAACACCAGCTCCTGGCGGCAATCACCGCTGGCCTTGTCCCACTGGCGGATGATGCCCTTGAGTTCGTCCTCGTCCTGGGGCCATTGGCTCTTCGGCACGAAGCGCCACCAGCGCCCGGCCAGGCCATGACGCATCAGGCCGCCGGCCTGGGACCAGCTGCCCGCCTCCTGATACTTGCTGGCCAGCCAGAAAAAGCCCTTGGAGCGCAGCAGCCGGCCGTTGGTCCACTCGCGGCTGAGAAAATCGAAGAACCGCTGCGGATGGAAGGGCCGCCGTGCCCGGTAAGCGCTGGAGGCGATGCCGTACTCCTCGGTCTCCGGCAGGTGCTCGCCACGCAGCTCCTTGAGCCAGCCGGGCGACTCGGCGGCGCGCTCGAAGTCGAACAGGCCGGTGTCGAGAATGGTGTTCAGCGGCACCGCGCCCATGCTCATCGGCACGATCCTGGCGCGGGTGTTGAGGCGGCGCAGGATGGCGGTCAGCTCTTCGCGCTCGGCCCGGCTGATCAGGTCTATCTTGCTGATCAGCAGCACGTCGGCGAATTCGATCTGCTCGATCAGCAGGTCGGTGATCGAGCGCTCGTCCTCCTCGCCCAGGGTTTCACCGCGGCTGGCGAGGGTCTGCGCGGCCTGGAAGTCGGGCAGGAAATTCACCCCGTCGACCACCGTCACCAGGGTATCCAGGCGTGCCAGATCGGCCAGGCTCTGGCCCTGTTCGTCGCGAAAGGTGAAGGTCTCGGCCACCGGCAGCGGCTCGGAAATGCCGGTGGACTCGATCAGCAGGTAGTCGAAGCGGCCGTCGCGGGCCAGCTTGCTGACCTCGTCGAGCAGGTCCTCGCGAAGGGTACAGCAGATGCAGCCGTTGCTCATCTCGACCAGCTTCTCTTCGGCGCGATTGAGGCTGACGCCCTTCTGCACCTCGCTGCCATCGATGTTGATTTCACTCATATCGTTGACGATCACCGCGACACGCAGGCCGTCACGGTTCTTCAGCACATGGTTGAGCAGGGTGCTCTTGCCGGCACCGAGAAAGCCGGAAAGCACGGTCACGGGAAGGCGGTTGGGCATGGCGGGGTCCTCATCAGCATCAGGGTTCACAGGTCACGTTGGTGGCGTTCGCGCTGTTCTTCGCGCTCTTTCGCTTCGATACACAGGGTGGCGGTGGGCCGCAGCAGCAGGCGACGTAGACCGATCGGCTCGCCGGTCTCCCGGCACCAGCCGTACTCGCCACGGGCCAGGCGATCGAGGGCCTGATCGATCTTGTCGAGCAGCTTCTTTTCCCGCTCCAGCAGGCGCAGTTGCCATTGCCGTTGCTCCTCGCGGCTGGCGATGTCGGCCTCGTCGGCGGGCCGCTCCTGCTCGCGCAATTCGCCGAACTCGCCGTCGATACGCTGCTGCAGTTCCTCGCGCTGGCGAACCAGCAGGTCGCGAAAGAACGCCTGCTGGGCATCGTTCATGTAGGCCTCGGGGGGCTGGGCGATCAATTCATCGGGGGTCATGGTGGGCTCACGGATCACTTAATTGTTATAACATAACATTAAATATTCCATTGTCATGCTGCTCCGCACCGAGGAAACCGATGAATCGTCAGACCACGCTGCCCGATATCGCCGCACAACGCAGCACGCAACCGGCCGCACCACTCGACTGGGTGGGCATGCGCGGTATCGCCCTGCCGCTGCGGCTGGGCGAGCAACCGATCAATGCCCAGGTAGATGCCGGGGTCAGCCTGGACGACGGGCAGGCCCGTGGCATCCATATGTCACGCCTTTACCTGGCCCTGGCCGACCTGCAGTTGGAGCCCCTGTCACCGGCAACGCTGCGCCGCGTGCTGGAGGATTTCCTGCGTAGCCACCAGGGGCTGTCGCACTGCGCCCATCTGGAGCTGCGCGGCGACTGGCTGATCCCGCGCCCGGCGCTGATCAGTCCGCTCGCCGGCTACAAGGCCTATCCGCTGACCCTCAGCGCCCGGCTCGATCCTGCGGGTTTCCACCTCGAGCTGGGCCTGCGCCTGGACTATTCGTCGACCTGCCCCTGCTCGGCCGCCCTGGCTCGGCAGTTGATCCAGCAGCGCTTCGCCGACGACTTCGCCGATCGCCCGCTGGACTACGACGCCCTTCACGCCTGGCTTGGCAGCACGGGGATCGTCGCTACCCCACATAGCCAGCGCAGCGAGGCGCATATCCGCGTGCGCCTGCCCAGCGAGGCGAACAGCCTGCCGTTCCTGGCGCTGCTCGACGGTGCCGAAGCCGCCCTGGGCACCGCCGTACAGACCGCCGTCAAACGCGCCGACGAACAGGCCTTTGCCCTGGCCAACGGCCAGAACCTGATGTTCTGCGAGGACGCTGCACGCCGCGTGCACCAGGCATTGCTGGCAATGCCAGGTATCAACGGCTTCCACATCCAGGTTACCCATGCCGAAAGCCTGCATGCCCACGACGCCGTGGCCAGCACCAGCCACTGCTGGTGTTGAAACCCCGGCGAGGCGCTGGCGCTATGCCGATTTCGTCATCGTGCCGGCGCAAATCCTTCAAGCCGTCCGGCCTGCCTCGCGTCACCCTGTAGCCATTCAATCGGCATACAGGCGCAGCGCCCATGAAACGCATCGAAGTGATCGACTCCCATACCGGCGGCGAGCCGACCCGGCTGGTGGTCAGCGGCTTTCCCGATCTCGGCACGGGCAGCATGGCCGAGCGCAAACAGCTGCTGGCCAGTGAGCACGATGCCTGGCGCGCCGCCTGCATTCTCGAACCGCGCGGCAATGATGTGCTGGTCGGCGCCCTGCTCTGCGAGCCCGTCGACCCCAGCGCCTGTGCCGGTGTGATCTTCTTCAACAACACCGGTTACCTCGGCATGTGCGGGCACGGCACCATCGGCCTGGTGGTGTCGCTGGCCCATATGGGCCGCATCGGCGCTGGCGTGCACAAGATCGAAACGCCGGTGGGCACGGTCGAGGCGACCTTGCACGAGGATCGCTCGGTCAGCGTGCGCAACGTGCCGTCCTACCGTTACCGCCAGGCCGTCGAACTGCAGGTTCCGGGCTACGGCCTGGTGCAGGGCGATATCGCCTGGGGCGGCAACTGGTTCTTCCTGATCGCCGACCACGGCCAGCGCATCACCGGCGACAACGTCGAAGCGCTGACCGCCTACACCTACGCCGTGCAAAAGGCGCTGGAAGACCAGGGCATTCGTGGCGAGGACGGCGGCCTGATCGACCATATCGAGCTGTTTGCGGAAAATGAACAGCCGGAAGGCTCGCAGCCAAGCGTCGCGAGCGAAGAGGAGGCAAGGCGGGAGCTGGCCAAAAAACGCAGTTTACTGGCTGTAAATGAGCATTTTTCGCCAGCTCCCAACGCCGCATCATCGAGCGCAGCAGCTTCGCTGCGAGCCGACAGCCGGAATTTCGTGCTCTGCCCTGGCAAGGCCTACGACCGCTCGCCCTGCGGCACCGGCACCAGCGCCAAGCTGGCCTGCCTGGCCGCCGAGGGCAAGCTGCAACCCGGACAGATCTGGCGCCAGGCCAGCGTGATCGGCAGTCTGTTCGAAGGCTCCTACCAATGGCAGGGCGACAAGGTGATCCCGACCATCCGCGGGCGCGCCAATATCAGCGCCGAAGCCACCCTGCTGCTCGAACAGGACGATCCGTTCGCCTGGGGCATCCGCCCGTGAGCCCGCTGCGGGTCGCCGATGTGATCGTCATCGGCGCCGGCATCATCGGCGCCGCCTGCGCCCGCGAACTGGCCCGCCGCGGTCAGCAAGTGCTGGTCATCGATGCCGGCCTGCACGGCGCCACCGCCGCCGGCATGGGCCACTTGCTGGTGCTCGACGACAACCAGGCCGAACTGGATATCAGCCGCTATTCGCTGAGCCGCTGGCGCGAGCTGGGCCCGCAATTGCCGGACGACTGCGCGTATCGCAACAACGGCACCCTGTGGTTGGCCGCCAACGAAGAAGAGCTGGCGGCGGCAGAAGCCAAGAGCGGCAACCTGCGCGCCGAGGGAATACGCTGCGAGATGGTGCCCGGCCACGCGCTGCAGGCCATGGAACCGATCCTGCGCGACGGCTTGCACGGCGCCCTGCGCCTGCCCGACGACGGCATTCTCTACGCACCGAACACTGCACTCTGGATGCTCGACAACCCGCGCATCACCGGGCGTCGCGCCAAGGTCACGGAGCTGGACGGCAACCGCGTGCGCCTCGAAGACGGCAGTTGGCTAGGCGCCGATGCCGTGGTGCTGGCCAACGGTATTCAAGCCGTGGAGCTCTGCCCGGAGCTGCCCATCGCGGCGAAGAAGGGCCACCTGCTGATCACCGACCGCTACCCGCACCCGGTCACCCATACCATCACCGAGCTGAGCTACCTGACCAGCGTGCACAACAGCAGTGGCGCCTCGGTGGCCTGCAACATCCAGCCGCGGCCGACTGGCCAGCTGTTCATCGGCACCTCGCGGCAGTTCGACACCCTCGACCCCGAGGTCGACGGCTGGTTGCTGGCGCGCATGCTCAGGCATGCCGCGGGCTATGCGCCGGGCCTGGCGCAACTCAACGGCATCCGCGCCTGGGCCGGCTTTCGCGCCGCCACACCAGACGGCATGCCGCTAATTGGTGAACACCCGCAACAGCCCGGCTTATGGCTGGCGGTCGGCCATGAGGGGCTGGGTGTTACCGCGGCGCCGGCTACCGCCGACCTGCTCGCGGCGCTGCTGTGGGACGAGGCCGAACCCATTCCGGCCGCCGCCTATGCGCCCCGGCGTTACCTTGGAGAAACCGCCCATGCCTGACCTGTACCTCGATGGGCGCCCGCTCAGCGTAGCGCCGGGCACCACGGTCGCTGCCGCGCTCGCCCTGGGCGGCGACGGCAGCGCACGTACCTCGGTCAGCGGCCAGCGCCGGGCACCGCTGTGCGGCATGGGCATCTGCCAGGAATGCCGGGTAACCGTCGACGGCCTGCGCCGCCTGGCCTGCCAGACCCTGTGCCGCGATGGCATGCAGGTGGAGACACGGCCATGAGCGAACAGGCTGACGTACTGATCATCGGCGCCGGCCCGGCCGGCCTGTCCGCCGCGCTGGCCGCTGCAGGCGACGGTATGCAGGTGGTGCTGCTCGACGACAATCCATTGCCCGGCGGGCAGATCTGGCGCGATGGCGCAGGAGCGCAGGTGCCTGCACAGGCGCGCCGACTGCGCGATGCTGTGGATAACCACGCCAGTATCCAGCGTTACGCCGCCACCCGGGTGGTGGCCCGCGCCGGAAGCCATGGGCTGTTGGTGGAAGATGCCGAACGCGGCTGGGTGATCGCCTATCACAAGCTGATCCTGTGCACCGGGGCACGCGAGTTGTTACTGCCGTTTCCCGGCTGGACGTTGCCCGGTGTAACCGGTGCCGGCGGCCTGCAGGCGCTGATCAAGGGCGGCTTGCCGGTGGCCGGTGAACGCATCGTGGTTGCCGGCAGCGGCCCGTTGCTGCTGGCCAGCGCGAGCACCGCGAAACAGGCCGGCGCTCAGGTGTTACGCATTGCCGAGCAGGCATCGACAGGCGCAGTCGCGGCCTTCGCCCTGCAACTGCCGCGCTGGCCGCACAAGCTGTTGCAGTCCTTCGGCCTGCTCGATGGCGGTTATCGCCCTGGTACACGCATCGTCGCCGCACTGGGGCAGGATCGCCTGGAAGGCGTGCGCCTGCAGCGTGACGGCAAGCTCGAAGAGCTGGAGTGCGCGCGCCTTGCCTGCGGTTTCGGCCTGATCCCCAACATGCAGCTAGGGCAGGCGCTCGGCTGTGCGCTGGGCAGCGCTGCCATCAAGGTCGACGCCTGGCAGGCGACCGATATGGCCGGCATCTACGCGGCGGGCGAATGTACCGGTTTCGGCGGCAGCGAACTGGCCCTGGCCGAAGGCCGCATTGCCGGCCACGCCGCCGCCGGCAACCGCAAGGCCGCGCAGCGGGTGTGGGCAACCCGTGCCCGCTGGCAACGCTTTGCCGATGCGCTGAACAAACACTTCGCGCTGGACCCCGCACTCAAACGCCTGGCGCAACCAGACACCCTGCTATGCCGCTGCGAAGACGTCCCCTACGCCGCCGTGGCCGCACACCGCAACTGGCGCGAAGCGAAGCTGGCGACGCGCTGCGGAATGGGTGCCTGCCAGGGACGGATATGCGGCGGTGCCACGCAATACCTGTTCGATTGGCAGCCTGCCGCGCCCCGCCCGCCCTTCACACCAACCCGAATCGGCACCCTCATGCAGCTGGAAGAGGCGGCCCAGAGCAGTTCGCCGTGAACGTGCAGCCACTTTCAAGCGCGAGTGAGCCGCACACCTCAAACGGTAACAAAACGGGTAGCGCGGTAACGCTTTTGTGCTCCGCAGCACAGGCAGAAAAACGCTGAAAAATCTAAGTCATTGATAAATAGAGATATTCCAAAATTGGCACAGGTTATGCTCTATCTCCCGCACAACAAAAATAACAAGACACACCCCATAACAAGAACAAGACAACGGCTCTAGCATAAGAAAGACAAAAACGCAGAGACGCAGCTAACTGATTTCTTTGGAGAGGACCGCCCTCGGGCTTGTACCGCAACCGGGTCGAGAACAATAAAACTGCTTTGCAAGGCAGCGACAGACGGGTTGGATCTACGGATCACGGCAACATCAGCGTCCAAACAAATCCGTTCGCTCTTGGCCTCCTTTGGAGGCCTCGGCTAAAACAAGAACAATAGGCCGTTAGCACTAACAAGAACGATGATTCGAACAAGATTTAGGGGAGCCTCGGCTCCCCTTTCTGCTTTCTGGCGTTCGCGTCAGCCGCCTCCCCTCGCACCACAAATCCTTGCAGGCCCACGGGCTCAATAGCTGCCCGCCTCGCGATAACGCGCTAGGCTCTGCAGCTATTCAAACTGTCTGCAGCCAGCCATGCACAGCCTGCTACCGAACTCTCCTCATCCGGACCTGCCGACATTGATCAGCACCCTCATGCAGATCGAGCCGCTGCTCGATGCCATGCCCGAGGTGGTGTTCTTCATCAAGGACACGCAGACCCGCTACGCCCTGGTCAACCAGACCCTGGCCCAGCGGCTGGGCTTCAAGAGCAAAGACAAGCTGGTGGGGATGACCGCCGAACAGGTGTTCCCGGCCAACTTCGGGCCTTCCTATACCGCGCAGGATCGGCGCGTACTGGATGAGGGTAGCCAGCTCGATGACCAGTTGGAGCTGCACCTTTATTACGGCAACCAGCCGGTCTGGTGCCTGACCCACAAGCTGGCCCTGCGCAATCGCTCTGGAGACATCATCGGCCTGGCCGGCATCTCCCGGGATGTACAGCTGCCGCAATCGGGCCACCCGGCTTACCCGAAGCTTGCCGCGGTGGATGCCTATATCCGTGAGCACTTCGCCCGGCCGATCAGCCTGGCCGAGCTCACCGAGCTGGCCGGATTGTCAGTGGCGCAACTGGAGCGTCACTGCAAACGCATCTTCCAGCTCACCCCGCGCCAGATGATCCACAAGGCACGTCTTGGCGAGGCCAGTCGCCTGCTACTGCATGATTTGCCGATTACCGAAATCGCCCTGCGCTGCGGTTACACCGACCACAGCGCCTTCAGTCGGCAATTCCGCGCACTTACCGGGCTTACCCCGAGCCAGTTTCGCCTCTCCCACCAGCGTTGAGCTACGCGCCAGCAAGGTGCAGCCATGGGTGCCACGCTCCCTTGGGTAACACCGGCGTGTAGCTCGGCGGATCGAACGTGCCACCTGCAGCCCCTAAGTACCTGCGCCAGCGAGAAAAAATCGAGCAGGCACGGACATTGCTGGAAAATCGTATACGAAATACAAAAGCGGCAATTGCTTGCTGCGAATATGGAGCGGACTGGAGCAAGGCATGAACAGAGCAGTCAACTGGAGCGGCGTCTTTCCGGCCGTTACCACACAATTCAATGACGATTTCTCGATCAATCTGGAAGAAACCCACCAAGTGATTTCCAACGTGATTCGCGATGGCGTATCCGGGCTGGTGGTGTGCGGCTCGGTGGGCGAGAACACCTCGCTGAGTGCCGACGAGAAGATCGCCGTTACCGAGGTGGCGGTGGACGCCGCCAGGGGCCGCGTGCCGGTGATCTGCGGGGTCGCCGAATTCACCAGCGTCACCGCCGCGAAAACCGCCAACCTGGTGCGCCAGGCCGGTGTCGACGGGGTGATGCTGATGCCCGCGCTGGTCTACGGCGCCAAGCCCCATGAGACTGCCGAGCACTTCCGCTATGTGGCCCGGCATGCCGATGTGCCGTTGATGGTCTACAACAACCCGCCCATCTACAAGAACGACGTGACGCCGGACATCCTCATCTCCCTGGCCGATTGCGATAATGTGGTCTGCTTCAAGGACAGCTCCGGCGATACCCGACGCTTCATCGACGTGCGCAACCAGGTCGGCGACCGCTTCGTGCTGTTTGCCGGCCTCGACGACGTGGTGCTGGAAAGCCTGGCCGTGGGTGCGCAAGGCTGGGTGTCGGGAATGAGCAACGTGTTTCCGAAAGAGGGCGAGACCATCTTCCGCCTGTGCCGGGCCGGCCGCTTCGCCGAAGCCATGCCGATCTACGAGTGGCTGATGCCGATCCTGCACCTCGATGCCCGTGCCGACCTGGTGCAGTGCATCAAGCTCTGCGAGGCCATTGCCGGTCGTGGCCGCGAACTGACCCGCCCGCCACGCCTGCCGCTGCGCGGTGAGGATCGTGCCCATGTCGAAGCGATCATGGCCAAGGCGCTGGCCAGCCGGCCGTCGCTGCCGGATGTCGGGCTTTGACAGCACGGCGACAGCCAGCTACCGGCGTTGCGAGCGCGGGTAGCTGCTCCCCCTGAGGCGCCTCTCCAATCCCCGGCAAGCCACTACCTGCTCAGCCAAGTTGCACCAGCAGACTTGCGCAACTTATCAGACATCGTACAATCAAAGCCTTTCCGTACGTGTCATACGTCCCCAACAGGAGCTAACAATGCCCGCTACCATCGGCCACAACATCATCGGCGGCGCGTTCAGCGCAGCCGGCTCCGTCGTTCACAAGAGTCATGACGCCACCACCGGCGAAGCCCTGCCCTACGACTTCATCCAGGCCACGCCTGAAGAAGTCGACGCCGCGGCCAAAGCAGCTGCCGCTGCCCACCCGACTTACCGCAGCCTGCCCGCCGCCAAGCGCGCCGAGTTCCTCGACGCCATCGCCGATGAGCTGGACGCCCTGGGCGACGAATTCGTCGCCACCGTAACCCGCGAAACCGCTTTGCCGACCGCCCGTATCCAGGGTGAGCGTGGCCGTACCAGCGGCCAGATGCGCCTGTTCGCCAAGGTGCTGCGCCGCGGTGACTTCTACGGCGCGCGCATCGACCGTGCCCTGCCGGATCGCCAGCCGCTGCCGCGCCCGGATCTGCGCCAGTACCGTATCGGCCTCGGCCCGGTTGCCGTGTTCGGCGCCAGCAACTTCCCGCTGGCTTTCTCCACCGCCGGCGGTGACACCGCCGCCGCCCTGGCCGCCGGTTGCCCGGTGGTATTCAAGGCCCACAGCGGCCACATGACCACCGCCGCCCACGTCGGTGAAGCCATCCTGCGCGCCGCCGAGAAAACCGGCATGCCCAAGGGCGTGTTCAACATGATCTACGGTTCGGGCGTTGGCGAGGCACTGGTCAAGCACCCGGCCATCCAGGCCGTCGGCTTCACCGGTTCGCTCAAAGGTGGTCGTGCCCTGTGCGACATGGCCGCGGCGCGCCCGCAGCCGATCCCGGTATTCGCCGAGATGAGCAGCATCAACCCGGTCATTCTGCTGCCGGAAGCCATCAAGGCCCGTGGCGAGAAAATCGCCGGCGAGCTGGCGGGCTCGGTGGTCATGGGCTGCGGCCAGTTCTGCACCAACCCCGGTCTGGTGATCGGTATTCGCTCGCCGGAGTTCAGCGCCTTCCTGGAAAGCTTCACCGCCAAGATGGCCGAGCAGCAGCCGCAAACCATGCTCAACGCCGGCACCCTGAAGAGCTACGTGAAAGGTCTGGAAGCGCTCAACGCACACTCCGGCATTACCCACCTGACCGGTGCCAAGCAGGAAGGCAACCAGGCGCATCCGCAACTGTTCAAGGCCGACGTCAGCCTGCTGCTCAATGGCGACGAACTGCTGCAGGAAGAAGTCTTCGGCCCGACCACCATCGTCGTCGAAGTGGCTGACAAGGCCGAGCTGCTGAAGGCCATCAATGGCCTGCACGGTCAGCTGACCGCCACCCTGCTCACCGAGCCGGGCGATCTGGCCGGTAGCGAAGAGCTGTTCGCACTGCTCGAGCAGAAGGTAGGTCGCGTGCTGTTCAACGGCTACCCGACCGGCGTGGAAGTCTGCGATTCCATGGTTCACGGCGGCCCGTACCCGGCGACCTCCGACGCCCGTGGCACCTCCGTCGGCACCCTGGCCATCGACCGCTTCCTGCGCCCGGTGTGCTACCAGAACTGCCCGGATGCGCTGCTGCCGGACGCGTTGAAGAACGCCAACCCGCTGCAGATCGCCCGCCTGGTAGATGGTGCCAGCAGCCGCGACGCGTTGTAAGCGCCCGCTGCGTTGCTAGAAAGCCGACCTCAGGGTCGGCTTTTTTATGGGCGGCGTTTTCATGTCGATGCGCTCGAACCGGGGCTACGATGTTCCGAACCTATCTCGTGTGGGAGCGGGCGGGGACGCCCAGTCCATGCCCGCGATTCGCGCGCATGGCGCGCTCCCACAAGATGATGGTGCCAGCTCGTAGGGCGGATAACGCGAAGCTTATCCACCAGTGGCCACGCCGCGAGATCAATTATCTCGACAGCCCTAAAGCGCTTACGCCCAACCCCTGTCGCTCACGACTACACCCAGGTCGCACTCGAATCCCGCCACAGCCGGCCAGCCACGTAGGTTATCCACAGATGGACGCCAAGGCCCACGCCAGGCGCGTCCGCACGTTGGAGTAATCGCGCGGAGGCCGCCATGAGCATCACGACTTATCCACAACCGGCTGTGCCGGTCGATCTGCGCACCTTGCGCAAGGTGATTGCCGCGTCGGCCATCGGCAACTTCGTCGAGTGGTTCGACTTCGCTGTCTACGGCTTTCTCGCCGTGACCATCGCCTCGCTGTTCTTCCCACCAGGCAACCCGACACTGGCGCTGCTGCAAACCTTCGCGGTGTTCGCCGTATCCTTCGCCCTGCGCCCGCTGGGCGGCATCGTCTTCGGCATTCTCGGCGACCGTATCGGCCGCAAACGCGTGCTGTCGATCACCGTGCTGCTGATGGCCGGCGCCACCACCCTGATCGGCCTGCTGCCCACCTATGCCAGCATCGGCCTGCTCGCCCCGCTGCTGCTGGCCCTGGCGCGCTGCCTGCAGGGCTTCTCCGCCGGTGGCGAATATGCCGGCGCCTGCGCCTTCGTGATGGAGCATGCGCCCACCGAGCAGAAAGCCCGCTATGGCAGCTTCGTGCCGGTGTCCACCTTCGCGGCCTTCGCCTGCGCGGCCGGGCTGGTGTTCGGCATGGGCGTCTGGCTGGACGAAGCGCAAATGCAGGCCTGGGGCTGGCGCCTGCCGTTCCTGATCGCCGCACCGCTGGGCCTGGTGGGCCTGTACATGCGCCTGCGCCTGGACGAGTCGCCGGCCTTCCAGGCCCTGGCCGCGCAAGCCCACCCCGAACATTCGCCGCTGCGCGAAACCCTGCGCGAACACGGCGGCACCGTGCTGTGCCTGTCGGCGTTCATCTCCGCCACGGCGCTGTCGTTCTACATGTTCACCACCTACCTGACCACCTACATGCAGGTGGTCGGCGGTGCGGCACGGCCGACGGCGCTACTCGCCAGCCTGGTGGCGCTGTTCTTCGCGGCGCTGCTATGTCCGTTGGTGGGCCGTTACTCGGACCGTGTCGGCCGCCGGCGTACCATCCTCACTGCCGGTATCGCGCTGATCGTGGCGGTGTATCCCGCCTTTACCCTGGCCGCCTCCGGCACCCTGTGGGCCTCGGCGGTCGGTGCGATATTACTGGCCATCGGTGCCGTGATCTGCGGCGTGGTGACGGCGGTGCTGCTCTCCGAGCAGTTCCCCACCCGGGTGCGCTACACCGCCTCGGCGTTTACTTACAACCTGGCCTACACGGTGTTCGGCGGCACTGCGCCACTGGTCGCCACCTGGCTGATCGAGGTGACCGGCAACCGCATGTCGCCGGCCTACTACCTGATCGCCATCGCCCTGCTGGCCCTGGCTGGCGGCCTGTCGCTGCCGGAGTCGTCGAAGCGCTCGCTGGATGAGCCGATGAAGTAACAGCCACGTTATGATGCGCCCACTCAATCTTGGTGGGCCTGCCATGCGTCTCGAACTCGATCCCCAATCCGATGACCGCCTGCTCGGCCAGTGCTACCGGGTTCACGGCCCGTTCAGCACGGCTGATCTGCTCAAGGCCTACGACGAGGCGCCAACCGGCCATCAGCACCTGTTGACCCTGGAGGATCTCGGCCAGGCGCTCTATACCTCGATGCACGCCAGCCACTATCACGACCTCGACAGCGGCGACTGGCTACTCGCCGCTGGCATCGACCCAGGCTGGCTGGAAGACGGCTACCCGCGTGAAGACCTGTCCGTGGCGCAGCGCCTGCACATTCGCCGCCTGGGCTTCGGGCGCCTGTTAGCGCAAACCTCGTTCGACAGCATCTTCGCCAAGGATCTGCGCCTCGACGAAGACAGCCTGGCGGAGCTGACGGCAGCCAACGCAGACCTGGTTTCGCAGCTCGATGGCGAGTGCTACCTGCTGCGCATCCCGGTGCAGCGGCCCTGCGAATCGCTCTACGGTTTCGCCAATGGCTACTTTTCCTGCGACCTGTCGCCCATGGAGAACTTCCGCCTGGCCGAGCATCTGGAAGATCACTACGGCTACCGCCTGCTCGGCCTTGGTGCCAGCCTGATCGCCTTCCGCCGCACACGCGCTCTGGATGCGCAGCAGGCCGCGGCGCTACTCGACCTGCTCGTGCGCCTGTATGCCCGCGACGGCAACCAATCCCAGGTTCGCGAGCTGTTCAACGCGAGCCTGGAACGCGAGCTGCTGGTGCTGCGCTATACCGAGTAGCGCAGGCGCGTTGTCAGAGCAGGCCTGCCAACGCCGCATCGATCTCGCTGAAATCCGGGCGGGCGCTGACCGGGGGTTGCTGGCAGCGCCGCACCAGCTCGGCCAATTGCGCGACATGCTCAGCCGGCACCTCACAGCGCTGCAGTAACTCCTCGAGCAGGATGCCGAACGCCCGTACCTCAATACGTTGCAGCAACCCATGCTGAGATGGCGCGGCAGCGGGCAGGAAGGACGCCGCACCAAAGTCGCCGAGCAGCGCCTTGCCGGCCGTGTCGATCAGGATGTTGTGGCCATAGAGGTCGCCATGGGTCACGCCGCGGGCATGCAGGTGGCGCAGCGCCGAGGCGATCCCGCTGGCCACCCGCAGGGCCTGGGCGAACGGCAGACGCCACTCGCTCGGGTAGCTATCGCGGCTGCAGCTTTGCAGGCTCGGTGGCCCGGCCAGAATGCTGAAACGCGGCTCGACCAGACTCAGCAACAGGCCCTGCTCACCCTGCGGGTGCTCGACCACGCGACCAATCGCGCCGATCAGGTTGGGATGCTGCCCAACGGTCAGGCACGCGGCCATTTCGCTCTGCGGCGTGCCATCGCTGGTCATCTGCCCCTTGAACAGCTTCAGGGCCACGGCCTCGCGCTGGCCATCGGGCCGTTGCCAATCCGCGCGGTGAATGATCCCCGATGCCCCCTGCCCCAGCACCTCACCGATTTGCAGATCAGCCCAGCGCACATCGGGCGTGCGTGACGCCGGCGCGTCGGCATCGAGGGGATTACCCCCATGGGCCAGCCACGCCAGGCTGGGCAGCTGCAGCAGGAAATCCGGCAAGGCGGGTAGCTGATTGGCAGCGATGCGCAGCAGCTCCAGTTTCTCCAGATGCGCCAGAGTCGCCGGCAACTCACGCAAGCGATTACCGGCGAGCATCAGCTTTTGCAGATCAGTGCAGGCACCCAGCTCGTCGGGCAAGGTTTGCATGCAATTGTCGGTCAGGATCAGCCAGCGCAGCCGCGGCGGCAGGGCCTTGGCGGACAGCTCGCGAATGCGGTTGGACTTGAAGCCGACCATGCGCAGCGCCTCGCAGCGGCCCACCGACTCCGGCACGTGCTCGAACTGGTTTTCAGAACAGAACAGCACCTGCAGGCGATGCAGCCGATGCAGGTCCTCGGGCAGGTCGCTCAGCTGGTTACCGCTCAGGTTGAGCACTTCCAGGCTGTCGGCCAGGGTGAAGATTTCCTCGGGAAATCGCTCCAGCGAAGCGGACAGATCCAGACGGGTGATGCCCTTGAGCTGGCCGGAACGCAATTGGTCGAGGGTATGCATCGAGGAGTGGCCTTGTTGCGGAGTTAGCGCGCCAGTGTACGCAATGTTTCGCCAGGGTATGCTGTTGCAGTCCATCACCCTATCGCTGCAGGGGCGAGCTGAACAGGCGACTGCAGACCGTCAAGGAAGCTACCTCCAACATGAAGAACCTTGTCTACAGCTTGCTGCTGATCACCTCCCTGGCCAGTGCCCATGAGCTTCCGGCGAGCATTCTCGAACAGATACCCGAGGGTTATTCGGTTCTGCGTCATGCGTCCGGCGAATTGAATGATGACGCGTTGGCCGATTACCTGGTCGTGGTGCACAAATCGCAAGAGGCAACCCTGAGCAGCGAGCAGCCTGCGCCAGCGAGGCCACTACTGCTGTTCACACAGCGCACCGATGGCTCTTACGCGCTCAGCAAACGCAATGACCAAGTGGTGTTCAGAGTCGACGAAGGCGGCCAGTGCGATCCCTACGGCGACGACGGCAGGGGGCTGGTCATCAACAAGCGCTACTTCACCATCGAAAACGGTGTCGCTTGCGGTCAGCACTGGACTGACTACATCACCTTCCGCTACGACACCAAGCTGAAGGACTGGGTATTTCACAAGCGCATCTTCGAGAACTGGGTTCCGAATGACAGCGAGGACCCTGATGCCGAGGCATTGGTCATGGATGCCCATCAGGTCACGACCGCGACACGCAATGCGCCCATTCGCTTTGCAGATTACAGCCCGCCAGACCGCTAACGGCCCTTGGCACCTGCAGCTATGGCAGATGACGCGACGGGTTGGCGTTTCATCGACCGCGACAGCCAGAGCCGATCGCCACTGCCGGAGCTGTCACCCGCTTCGCCAGGCAGACCGCGGCAAGCAGGCTGCCAGATCATCGACATGCTTGTAATCAGCGCCCAGTTCGTCGGCCAGCTGCACGGCGCGGCCCAGGCGGATCGGCGCGCATTCGATATCCACCAGGGTCGCCGGGCACGGGCTGGTGGGTAGCGCCGGCCATTCACGCAGTCGCCCGTCGGTAATCACCAGCAGGCGCTGCGCCTCGTCGGGTTTGAGGCGCTGGCGCCGCTGCAGCCAGTGGTGGGCTTGCTGCAGCGCGGGAATCAACGGGCTACCACCGCCGGCACCGAGTTCACGCAACCACTGCTGCAAGGCGCCGGATGCCTTTTGGCCCTGCCAGTGCCAGTGCGGCTGGGTACCGTGGGCGTCGAGCACGGCGATTCGCGCGCGCTCCCGGTAGGCGCGCTCGAACAGCTCGGCCAGCAAGCCCTTGGCCTTGCTCAAGGCCCCATAACGGCGGGTTGAGGCCGAGGCGTCGACAACGATCAGCCATAGCTGGGTGGGGGCATTGCTGCGCGGTCGGCGTTGCAGATCGGTGCGGCGCCTGGGCTTGCCTTGCAGCAAGGTGGCGAGCCAATCGATGGCGCCGCTGCCGCCTGGGCGCTTGGCACCGCTGCGCCCGCCTGCCTGTTTGCCTGGTGTCGGTCTGGCATCCGTCCCCGCCTTGGCGCGCGGGGGAATGCCTAGGGCTTTTTTGCCCAGCGCGGCGGCTCGCGGCGCTCGCCGGTGCTTTGCGCCTGCGCCGGCAGCTCACCCCAATTGCCGTCGCCGGCTGCTGGCTGCTCACTCGGCGCCTGGGGCGGCGGGCTGGCCGGCGGTTGCGCCTGCTGTTGCGGCGGCGTTTGGCGACGACGATGACGCAGCACGAAGCCCTCCACCGCATCGATATCCACAGGTTCGATACGCGCGGCCCCGCGCCAGGCCGCATGAGCACGGGCGGCGCGCAGCCAGACGAGGTCAGCGCGCAGGCCATCGACGCCAGCCTCGAAGCAGCGCTCGGTGATCGCCTCCAGCGCCCTGTCATCGAGAGGGATGGTCGCCACCCGCGCACGCGCCTGCTGGCAGCGCTCGGCCAATGCCTGCTGCTGCCCGGCCCAGGTGGCGACAAAGGCCTGCGGGTCGGCATCGAAGGCCAGGCGACGGCGCACGATCTCGGCACGCGCACCAGGCTGCGGCTGGCCATCCAACGCCAGGTTGAGGCCAAAGCGGTCGAGCAGTTGCGGGCGCAGCTCGCCCTCTTCGGCGTTCATGGTGCCGATCAGGATGAAGCGCGCAGCGTGGCGATGGGAAATGCCGTCGCGCTCGACATGGTTGACACCGCTGGCCGCCGCATCCAGCAACAGGTCGACCAGATGATCGGGCAGCAGGTTGACCTCGTCGACATACAACACCCCGCCATCAGCCTTGCTCAGCAGCCCGGGCGAGAACTGCGCACGGCTCTCGCCCAGCGCGGCGTCCAGGTCGAGGGTACCGACGATGCGCTCTTCACTGGCGCCCAGCGGCAGGGTGACGAACACACTGCTCTCCAGCAGTGCGGCCAGGCCGCGGGCCAGGGTCGATTTGGCCATGCCGCGTGGGCCTTCGATCAGCACCCCGCCAATCGCCGGATCGACTGCCACCAGGCACAGCGCCAACTTCAGGGAGTCGGCGCCAACCACGGCGGCGAGGGGAAAATGGACGGTGTCGGTCATGGGTCGATCCGCGCTGGGCAAAGGCCCCATTGTACCAGCGAGCGGTCGTGCGCTACCCCGCTCGTCTGCTAAGGTCGCTGGTTTGGCATCCTAGGGTCTGTTGACGTTTCACGCACGGCCGCGCCGGAGCCCGCTTTTGCGCGAGGCAAGGCACGAGATGCGAAGTTTGGCGGGCCAAATGAGCCATCGAGTAACGCCGTCTCGCGCAAAAACGGGCCCGGCCCTTCGGGCGGGGCCGCCTAGGTTGCGCGAGAAATCTCGCCATGCGTTGTTGGAGGACTTGGCAAGGGAACAACCATTGCCTGCGTCCTCCGCCTAGCGGATCGCCGCCCGGCCTGGCGAGATTTCTCGCGGCAACGCGGCTCGCGTTGAAACGTCAACAGACCCTAACCATCAGGGAGATTTCGATGCGCCTGTGCATTTTCTGCGGTTCCAATGCGGGCACCAATCCCGTCTATCTCGAGGCTGCTACCCGCCTCGGTCAAACCCTCGCCAAGGCCGGCATCGGCCTGGTGTACGGCGGCGCCTCCGTCGGCCTGATGGGCGCCGTGGCCAACGCTGCGCTGGAGGCAGGCGGCGAGGTGATCGGCGTGATCCCGCGCTCGCTGTGGGAGAAGGAAGTGGCCCATACCGGCCTCGACGACCTGCGTATCGTCGACTCCATGCACCAGCGCAAGGCGCTGATGGCCGAACTGTCGGACGGCTTCATCGCCCTGCCCGGCGGCGTCGGCACCCTGGAGGAGTTGTTCGAGGTGTGGACCTGGGCACAGCTCGGCCACCACCAGAAACCCTGCGCGCTGCTCAATATCAACGGCTACTACGACCGCCTCGCGGCATTCCTCGATCACATGGTCGACGAAGCCTTCGTCAAGGCGCCGCACCGCAAGATGCTGATCGTCGAGCAGGACATCGACGCCTTGTTGAAGGCGATCGATAGCTACCAGGCGCCGACCGTGGGCAAGTGGATCGGCAGGCAGGAAACCTGATGAACGCGCAACCACGCCTGGGCTGCGGCGCCGCCATCGTGCAGGACGGGCGCCTGCTGCTGGTGCGCCGCGTGCGTGAGCCGGAAGCCGGCTGTTGGGGGTTGCCCGGCGGCAAGGTGGACTGGCTGGAGCCGGTGGAGCAGGCAGTACGTCGCGAGATCGAGGAAGAGCTGGCCATCCGCCTGACGACGCTGGCGTTGCTTTGCGTGGTCGACCAGATCGATGCGCAGCGCGGCGAACACTGGTTGGCGCCGGTCTACCTGGCCGAGGCCTTCGAGGGTCAAGTGCGCAACGTCGAACCCGAGAAACACAGTGATGTCGCCTGGTTCGCTCTCGATAGCCCGCCCGAGCCGCTGACGGTGGCGGCGCGCCGTGCATTGTCCGCGCTCAGCGAACGACGCTTGCAATCGACCACCGCGATGAATTAACGTCGAGGCCATTCAACGGAGCCGCACATGTCCACATCCATGATCCTGAACGCCACCCGCCTCGATGCAGCCTGCATCGTGATCGCGCGTGCCCAGGCATCGGTGGTCGCTGCAACCGCTTATTTTTATGGGTATTGGTTTAGCCACAGGCGCGCCTGATACCCCACAGGCGCCCTAGTAATCCAGGGTCGCCACCAGACAGTTTCTCGAAACCCCCGGTCGGCCTCCCGACCGGGGGTTTTGTTTTTTCCGGCACATCGATTGTTCACAGAGGATTTCACCATGACCGCCTATATCAACTGCATCACCTACCAGACCTATTACCGCTACAGCTGGCGATTTATCGGCGCTCACGCCGCTCAACCACTCAATCGAACATCTCATCGAGCCAGATAGTGCGCCGCGCGCGGTAACTCCGCGCCGGCCGAGGAAATCACCATGTCCGTAGCCGCCAATCCCCGCTCCACCGCCAAAGCCGCCGACCTGCACCTGGTCGCCCAGCCTGGCCGCCGCCACACCTCGCCGTTGCCCAGTGCCACCCAGTTGCGCGAAGAACTGCCACTCTCCGCGGCCCTTGCCCGCCAGGTGCAGCAACAGCGCCACTCGATCCGCGCCATTCTCGATGGTCACGACCCGCGCCTGCTGGTGGTGGTCGGCCCCTGCTCCCTGCACGACGATGCCGCCGTACTCGAATATGCCGAACGCCTGGCCGCCCTCAGCCAGCGGGTGGGTGATCGCCTGCTGCTGGTGATGCGCGCCTACGTCGAGAAGCCGCGTACCACGGTGGGCTGGAAGGGCCTGGTCTACGACCCAGCGCTGGATGGCAGCGGCGATATGGCCGAAGGCCTGCGTCGTTCGCGCAAATTGATGCTCAGGCTGCTGGAGCTGGGCCTGCCGTCGGCCAGCGAGATCCTCCAGCCACTGGTGGCCGGCTACTTCGACGACCTGCTCGGCTGGGCGGCGATTGGCGCACGCACCAGCGAGTCCCAGGTGCATCGCGAACTGGTCAGCGGCCTGGAGATGCCGGTGGGCTTCAAGAACGGCACCGACGGCAGCCTCGGCATCGCCTGCGACGCCATGCGCTCGGCAGCCCATGCCCACCAGCACTTCGGCGTCGACGGCCACGGCCGCCCGGCACTGGTGCACACCCACGGCAACCCGGATACCCACCTGGTGCTGCGCGGCGGCCACGCGGGGCCGAACTACGACGCCGCCAGCGTCGCCACCGCGCGCGCCGAGCTGGAGCGCCAGGGCATCGCGCCACGCATCATGGTCGACTGCAGCCATGCCAACAGCGGCAAGAACCCGCTGCGCCAGCCCGAGGTGCTGAGCAGCGTGCTCGACCAGCGCCTGGCCGGCGACGGCGCCCTGCGTGCGGTGATGATCGAAAGCCACCTGTTCGACGGCGCCCAGAGCCTGGGCGGCGAGCTGCGCTACGGTGTATCCATCACCGACGGCTGCCTCGGCTGGGCGGGCACCGAGCGCATGCTGGTGGACGCCGCCATCCGTATGCGCCACCTGGTCTGACGCCGTAGCCTGGCGTCGAGCGCAGCGATACCGAGGGTACCTATCCCGGGTGTCGCCACGCTCGACCCGAGCTACGACAGCTCACCGATCACACCCGCTCGTGCTGCCAGCCCTGGGCCGTCCACTGCAAGCGATCGGTGATGGCCAATGCCTCGATGAACGCGGCGTCGTGGGAGACCACGATCAGCGCCCCGCGGTAGTCGCGCAGCATGGCTTCGACGGCCAACAGCGAGTCGAGATCGATATGGTTATCGGGTTCGTCGAGCAGCAGCAGGGGCGAGGCCGGCTCACTGTCGATCACCCCGGCCAGCGCCAGCTTCAGACGTTCACCACCGCTGAGCCGTGCACAGGGTAGCAACGCCCGATGAGCATCCAGCCCCAGGTGCATCAGCCGAGTGCGGGCCAGCGCTTCGGGCAACCCGCGATTGCAGCGACGCAAGTGCTCGAGCGCGCTTTGCGCCGCGGGCAGGCAGGACAGTTGTTGATCCAGGTAGGCCAGCGGCACCTCGACCCGACACGCTCCAGCAACGGCTGATAGGCGGCCGGCGAGCATCGCCAGCACGCTCGACTTGCCGCAACCGTTGGGTCCGGTGATCGCCAGCCGGCGCGGTCCGAACAGGTCGATATCCGGCAGGCTGGCAGCCGAGAACGGCGCCTGCACAGCGCGCAGACTCAATACCCGCTTGCCCTCGGGCAGCGTTGCAGCACTGCCATGCAGCTCGATCCCGAGGTGCTCATCGACCTGCGCGGCGGCTTCGCGCACCGCTCCATCGAGTCCGCTACGGGCTTCTTGCAGGCGCTGCTGCAGACGTCCGGCGCTGGCCTCGCTACGGCTCTTCTGCCGGCCCAGAAGAATCGGCGCCTGGTTGCTGTCCCGCGCTGCACACGCTCCGTTGGCAGCACGGCGCTGCTGGCGTTGCTGCTGTGCCTGCAACGCCCGCTCACCCCGTTTGCGTTCGGTACGGGCGTGCTCCAACCCATGCTGGGCGGCTTGTCGCTCACGTAACAGAGCGTCTCGGTAGACGCTGTAATTGCCGCCGTAGGCGCGCAGCCCGCCTGGCGATAACTCGACGATACGCTGCATGCCTTCGAGCAGTTGACGATCATGGCTGATCACCAGCAGCCCGCCAGGCCACTGCCGCAAGCGCTCGTAAAGACGTTGACGGCTGGCCTGATCCAGATGGTTGCTGGGCTCATCGAGAATCAGCAGGTCGGCACCGCTGAGCAACATGCCAAGCAGCGCCACCCGCGTGCGCTCGCCGCCGCTGAGCATGGCGGCCGGGGTTTGCAGGGCGAGGTGACCAAGGCCCTCGTCGTGCAACGCCGCGTGCAGACGCTCGGCGATATCCCACCGGCCTTCGAGCGTCTCGACATCGTCCTCGTCCATGCAGCCTGCACAGACGCGACCCAGCGCATCGAAAGGTGCAGCAAACCCCATCAGGTCGACCACCCGCGTTCCATTGGCCACCTCGATATCCTGAGGCAGATAGGCGACCTGCGCCTGCCCCGCGATCCGCCCTGCGGTCGGCTGCAAACGCCCGGCAAGCAGGCGGCCGAGCACACTCTTGCCGGCGCCGTTGCGCCCCACCAGACCGGTGTGCCGGGTATCGAAGGTTTCGCTCAGCGCATCGAACAGCGGCTGGCCAGTGGGAAAATGAAAGGACACGCGCTCGAGCGCGATAACAGGCGAGTTCGTCATGAATGACTCCAGGCAATGCCGTGAAAACGCGCGGCACAAGGCCACGGCGGACGATCACAGTTCGTGCGAGCACGACGGCATTACTGGCGCATTGGACGAGACTCCGGCGGGGAATGAGCGGCCAGGGTAAACCTGGGTCAGGCTGAGGGCAACACCAAGGGTTTGGGTACCCGTAGGATGGGTCGGGCCGCGTAGGTGAAACCCATCGGCAATTGATGGGTTGCACCCATCCTACAAGCTACGAACCAAATCGGTTGAGCGCAGCGAGACCCAGGCTACGGGCGTCGTCAGCTTTCCTCGCTATCGAGCAGCAGGTTTTCCAGGGCTTCACGGTACTCGCCCGGCTCCTGCCACAGGCCACGTTGCTGGGCTTCGAGCAGGCGCTCGACGATGTCCTGCAGGGCGCCGGGGTTGTGCTGCTGGATGAAGTCGCGGGTGTCTCTGTCCATCAGGTAGGCGTCGGTAAGCAGGGCGTACTGGTGGTCGTCGACCAGCTCGCTGGTGGCGTCGAAGGCGAACAGGTAGTCGATGGTCGCGGCCAGTTCGAAGGCGCCCTTGTAGCCGTGGCGCTTCATGCCCTCGATCCACTTGGGGTTGGCCGCGCGGGCGCGCACCACCCGCCCCAGCTCCTGCTTGAGGGTACGGATGCGCGGGGTGTCGGGCTGGCTGTTGTCACCAAAGTAGCTGGCCACCTTGCCACCACGCAGGGTTTCCACCGCCGCCAGCATGCCGCCCTGGAACTGGTAGTAGTCGTTGGAATCGAGGATGTCGTGCTCGCGGTTGTCCTGGTTGTGCAGCACCGCCTGCATGCGCTCCAGGCGCTCGGCGAACTGCTCGCGGGCCGGCGCGCCCTCCGCGCCCTTGCCGTAGGCGTAGCCGCCCCAGTTCAGGTACACCTCGGCCAGGTCCGCGCGGTTTTCCCACAGGCGCTCCTCGATGGCGTTCTGCACGCCGGCGCCATAGGCACCCGGCTTGGAGCCGAAGATCCGCCAGCCGGCCTGGCGCCGTGCCTCGCGTTCGTCCAGCCCGCCATCCTGCAGCGCCAGGGCTTCCTGCCAGACCCGGGCGGACAGCGGGTTCATGTCTGGCGCCTCGTCCAGATCGGCAACCGCCTGCACGGCATCGTCGAACAGGCGGATCAGGTTGGCGAAGGCATCGCGGAAGAAGCCGGATACCCGCAGGGTCACATCGACACGCGGGCGACCGAGCTGCTCCAGCGGCAGCACCTCGAAACGCTCGACCCGCCCGCTGCCGGCCTGCCATACCGGGCGCACGCCCAGCAGCGCCATGGCCTGGGCGATATCGTCGCCGCCGGTGCGCATGGTCGCGGTGCCCCATACCGACAGGCCGAGCTGGCGCAGGTGATCGCCTTCGTCCTGCAGGTGACGTTCGAGCAAGCGGTCGGCGGCCTGCACGCCGAGGCGCCAGGCGGTGGGCGTGGGCAGGTTGCGCACGTCCACGGAGTAGAAATTGCGCCCGGTGGGCAGTACATCGAGGCGCCCACGGCTCGGCGCACCGCTGGGGCCGGAGGGCACGAAGCGGCCGTCGAGGGCGTCGAGCAGACCGTGCATCTCGGCATCGCCGCAAGCATCCAGCAGCGGGGCGATATGGCTGTGCAGATTGTGCAGCACGGCCGCGCTACTCGATCCGACAGCTTCGAAATCCGCCCCCGACATCAACCCTAAACCCAGCAGTTCCAGACGTTCGCGAGTGTCGCCAAAGCTGCGCCATGGCTCATCGCTCATGCTGACGAGAATAGCCGGGCGCGGCCCCGTCCACGACGCGGCCATCTCGCAATCGAGCGGATCGAAGCCGAGTGCCAGATCATCGGCCAGCGCACGCAGCAGGCTGGCATTGCCGCCCTGCCCATCGCCACGCGAAATGCGCAGCAGCGCCAGCAGGGTGTCGCGGCGCAGGGTGCCGGTCGGCGACTCGCCGAACACATGCAGGCCGTCACGGATCTGCGACTCCTTGAGGTCGCACAGGTAGGCGTCCAGCTGTGGCAACCAGCTGGCGGGGTCGTCGTTGAGCTGCAGGCCCAGCTCGCGATCCAGGCTGGCCTCGCGCACCTTGTGCAGGATCTCGCCGCGCAGCTCACTGGCGCGGCGCAGGTCGAGCTGGCTGGCGTCGTAATACTCGTCGGCCAGCCGCTCCAGGTCACGCAACGGGCCGTAGCTCTCGGCGCGGGTCAGCGGCGGCATCAGGTGGTCGATGATCACCGCCTGGGTACGCCGCTTGGCCTGCGCGCCTTCGCCGGGATCGTTGACGATGAACGGGTAGATATTCGGCAGCGCACCGAGAATCGCCGTTGGCCAGCAGCTTTCCGACAGTCCCACGCTCTTGCCCGGCAGCCACTCCAGGTTGCCGTGCTTGCCGACGTGGATCACCGCGTTGGCCCCGTAGACGTGACGCATCCAGAAATAGAAGGCCAGGTAGCCGTGGGGCGGCACCAAGTCCGGATCGTGATAGACCGCCGCCGCGTCGACCTGGTAACCCCGTGCCGGCTGGATGCCGACGAAGGTCAGGCCAAAACGCAGGCCGGCGATCATCAGCCGGCCCGCGCGGAACATCGGATCGTTCTCGGGCGAGCCCCAGCGCTCCAGCACTGCCTGGCGATTGGCCTCGGGCTGGGCGGCGAAGAAGCGCTGGTAGTCGTCCAGCGCCAGGCTCTGGGCGCAGGGCCGCAGGTCGAGGTTGTCGAGATCGTTGGTCACGCCGCCGAGCAGTTGGTGGATCAGTGCCGTGCCGCTGTCCGGCAACGCCTCGACCGGGTAACCCCGCTGCTGCAAGGCCTGCAGAATATTCAGCGCCGCCGCTGGCGTATCCAGGCCGACGCCGTTGCCGATGCGGCCGTCGCGGGTCGGGTAGTTGGCGAGCACCAGGGCAACGCGTTTATCCACAGCCGGCAGGCGCTGCAGGTCGGCCTGCCGACGTGCCAGCTCGGCAACGAAATCCATGCCGGGCAGGTGCGCGCGGTAGCAGACCACGTCGCTCTGGCTGCGCTCGCTGCGAAAAGCCAGGCCCTTGAAGCTGATCGGCCGGGTGATCAGCCGGCCGTCCAGTTCCGGTAGCGCGATATGCATGGCCAGGTCGCGGGGGCCGAGGCCCTGGGCGTTGCCCTGCCATTGCTCCTCGCTGTCCAGCGCGCAGAGCGCCTGCAGCACCGGCACGTCACGGCGGAACGGCCGCGCTTGGGGCGACTCCGGGTTGGATTGGGCAAAACCGGTGGTGTTGATGATCACGCTGGCGCCCACATCGTCGAGCCAGTCCTCGACCTGCGCCATGCAGGCCGCCTCCTTGAGACTGGCCACGGCGATGGGCAGCGGGTTGATGCCCTGGGCCTGCAGGCGCTGGCAGAAGGTGTCGACGAACGCGGTGTTGGCCGCCTGCACATGGGTGCGATAGAACAGCAACGCCGCCACCGGTGCATCGGCCTGCCAGTCGGCGCGCCAGTCCTGCAGCATGGCATTGCCCAGCCGGGGGTGATACAGGCCGACCCGCGGTAGCGCGTGCGGCGGCTGCCAGCCGTAGTCCCGTCCCAGGTAACGGTCGGCGATGCAGTTGAAGAACTGCCGTGCGTTATCCACACCGCCCTGGCGCAGGTACTGCCAGAGCCGTTCGGCATCGTCGGCGGTCACGTTGCCCAGTGCAGTCAGCTCGGGGTCGGGGTTATCGCAGCCCGGCACCAGAATCAGCGTCTTGCCCTGCCCGGCCAGCTCCACCAGCCGCTCGATGCCGTAGCGCCAGTAGCTGACGCCGCCATGCACGGAAATCATGATGACCTTGGCGTGCCTGAGCACCTGCTCGACGTAGAAGTCCACCGAGGCGTTGTTGGCCAGCTGCGCCGGGCTGGCCAGGCGCAGGCTGGGGTAATCCTCGGGCAGATGGCGGGCGACTTCGGCCAGCAGCGACAGGTGTGAATCACCGGTGCACAGTACCACCAGCTCGGCGGGGGTCTGGCCGAGGTCGGCGATGCTGTCGGCCGGCAGCGACTGGCCGGGCTGGGTACGCAGCAGGTGCATGATGGGCGCCGGTTACGCCAGCGCCGCTTTCAGCTCGGCGGCGATGGCAGTGTGATCCAGCTCCTGGCCGATCACGATCAAGCGAGTCACTCGGGCCTCGTCAGGCTTCCAGGCACGGTCGAAATGCTTGTCGAAGCGCTGACCGACGCCCTGCAGCAGCAGGCGCATGGGCTTGTTCGGCACGGCAACGAAACCTTTCACCCGCAGAATGCCGTGTTTGCCGACCACATCCTTCAGCGCATTCAGCAGGCGCGCCTCGTCTGCTTCCGGTAGTTCCACGTGGAACGAGTCGAATTCGTCGTGATCGTGATCTTCATCTTCGTTGTCGTGGTGGGTCTTGCGGCCTTCGATATGCAGCTCGGTCTCGTTGTTCAGGCCCAGCAGTACGTTTAGCGGCAGCGAGCCGCCATGGGCCTCGACCACCTTGACCGCCGGCGGCAGCTCCTCGGCCACTTCGGCGCGCACCGCTGCCAGCGCCTCGGCATCGAGCAGGTCGGCCTTGTTGAGGATCACCAGATCGGCGCTGGCCAGCTGGTCGGCGAACAGCTCATGCAGCGGCGACTCATGGTCGAGGTTGGGGTCGAGCTTGCGCTGGGCGTCGACCTGATCGGGGAATGCCGCGAAGGTGCCGGCGACCACGGCCGGGCTGTCGACCACGGTGATCACCGCATCGACGGTGCAGGCATTGCGGATTTCCGGCCAGTTGAAGGCCTGCACCAGGGGCTTGGGCAGGGCCAGCCCGCTGGTCTCGATGAGGATATGGTCGAGGTCGCCACGGCGCTCCACCAGCTCGCGCATCACCGGGAAGAATTCTTCCTGCACGGTGCAGCACAGGCAACCGTTGGCCAGCTCGAATACCCGGCCGTTGGCCTCTTCCTCGGTGCAACCGATGGAGCACTGCTTGAGGATCTCGCCGTCGATACCCAGCTCGCCGAACTCGTTGACGATCACCGCGATACGACGACCCTCGGCGTTTTCCAGCATGTGGCGCAGCAAGGTGGTTTTGCCGGCACCAAGAAAGCCGGTGACGATGGTGACGGGAAGTTTGGCGAGCGTTTTCATGATGGCCCCTGGCGTCTGCAGAAACGGCGAGCGGGCGATAGGATGGCAGGCGCGAGCAGGCTGGCGCGAAGGCATCACCGGATCACCCCGCCCGGTTGTCGAAGCGTTATCGAGGCAGGTCTCCTGGCTGGCAGGTCATGGCGCGCGGCCGGCCTTCCCGGTCTCCCAGTGGCGATTGGCGACGCACTCGCTGCTTACAGTTGCGGGGGCAGCCACGGTGTTCCGTGTTCCCTCTTAGCTGCCTGTGACTACAGGCAGCACCTCGAAACCAGCAAGGCTACGCAGAGCCTGTGGCACGGTCAATCGCGGAGCGACCTGCAACAGGTTGACGCACTTGCTCCTTCGTGTTGTTCTTGCCCGGTTGTTTCAGGTGTCTCGCGCCGCCGTGCGTGAGGTGAAACGGGAAGCCGGTTCGAGTCCGGCGCTGCCCCCGCAACGGTAAGCGAATGCCAGGATCGTTTTGGCCACTGTGCACATGCATGGGAAGGCCGATCCCTATCGCCGCAAGGTGATCATCGCGAGCCCGGAGACCGGCCTGAATCCTCTGTTTGGCAACCCGCGGTGGGCGGGCGCGCGCCGACTATCGCCCGCCCGTGCGGGCAGTCTCGCCGTGTCCTGCTGTGCCGTTTACCCTTGAGGTCTACGATCATGTCCAGCAGCGTCCTGTCCGAATCCACCGCCTCCGCACTCCCCCTGTCGCAACGTATTCTGCTTGCCGTCGGCAGCTGCGTGCTGGGCGCCGTGCTGATTTTCTTCGCCGGTTTCTCCCACGTCGAAGCGCTGCACAATGCTGCCCACGATACCCGGCACAGCGCCGCGTTTCCGTGCCACTGAGGGCCTCGCGATGATCAAGCGTATCGCCCAGACCGCAGGCTTCGCCGGCCTGCTCGCCGCCATCGTGCTGACCCTGCTGCAAAGCCTGTGGGTAACCCCGCTGATCCTGCAGGCGGAAGGCTTCGAAGTCGCGGAGCCTGCCGCCATCGAACACAGCCACGACACCACCGCTGCCCACGACCATGGTGCGAACGGGCACAGCCACGACGGCGAAGCCTGGGCGCCCGAGGACGGCTGGCAGCGGCTGTTATCCACAGGCCTGAGCAATCTGGTCGTCGCCGTCGGTTTCGCGCTGATGCTGGCTGGCCTGTTCACCCTGCGCGCCCCCGAGAAAACCTGGCAGGGCCTGCTCTGGGGGCTGGCCGGTTTCGCCACTTTCGTCCTGGCGCCCGCCAGCGGCTTGCCTCCGGAGTTGCCAGGGACTGCCGCGGCAGAGCTGCTGCTGCGCCAGTACTGGTGGATCGGCACAGCGACAGCGACCGCCGCAGGCCTGGCGCTGCTGGCGTTCGGTAGCAACTGGATGCTACGCATCCTCGGCGTGGTGCTTCTCGCCCTGCCTCACCTGGTCGGCGCACCGCAGCCCGAGGTGCATGAAAGCCTGGCGCCCGAAACGCTGGAGCATCAGTTCATCCTCGCCTCGCTGCTCACCAACGCCGCGTTCTGGGCGTCTCTCGGTATGGCCGCCGCCTGGTTTCACGGCCGCAACCACCAGCCTGCATGAGCGAGCGCCCTACCCTCGTTGCCGGCCTGGGTTGCCGGCGCGATTGCCCGCTAGGCGAACTACTGGCCCTGCTCGATAGCGCGCTGAAGGAGCACGGCTCGAGCACCGCCGAGCTGACGGCCCTGGCCAGCAGCGCCCACAAGGCCGATGAGCCAGGCTTGCAGCAACTGGCCGCCCACCTGAACCTGCCGATCCGCTTCCTGCCCGCCGAGGTAATGGCGGGTTACCATGGGCGCCTGAGCGAAACCTCGACCAAGGCGTTGCAGGTGGCCGGCACGCCCGGCGTTGCCGAAGCCAGCGCCCTGGCCTTGGCCGAACGGCTGTGCGGCCAACCCGCTCACCTGTGGATAACCAAACGCAAGAGCGCCGCTGCCACCGTGGCCGTCGCCCGCGTTCACCCTTAGGCTGGATCAGGCTTGAGCACTGGCGCCTCGCCCTCACATTCAGGAATCCAATGACCGTCTATTTCATCGGCGCCGGCCCCGGCGACCCAGAGCTGATTACCGTCAAGGGCCAGCGCCTGATCCGCAGCTGCCCGGTGATTCTCTACGCCGGCTCTCTGGTGCCCGAAGCGGTGCTCGACGGCCATCAGGCCAGCCTGGTAGTGAACACCTCCGAACTGCATCTCGATGAAATCATCACCCTGCTGCGCGCCGCCCACGAGCGCGGCGAAGACGTTGCGCGAGTGCATTCCGGCGACCCGTCCCTGTATGGCGCCATCGGCGAACAGATTCGCCACCTGCGTGCGCTGGGTATCCCTTTCCAGATCATTCCCGGGGTTACCGCCACGGCAGCCTGCGCGGCGTTGCTGGAAAGCGAACTGACCCTGCCAGACGTGTCGCAAACGGTAATCCTCACTCGTTACGCCAGCAAATCACCGATGCCCGCTGGCGAGCAACTAGCCGACCTGGCGCGCCACCGCGCGACCATGGCCATCCACCTGGGCGTGCAGCACCTGGCAAAGATCGTCGCCGAGCTGCTGCCGCACTACGGCGCCAGTTGCCCGATCGCGGTAGTGCACCGCGCCAGCTGGCCGGATCAGGACTGGGTGCTCGGCACCCTGGCCGATATCGAAGCGAAGGTCAGTGCCAGGGCCTTCAAACGCACCGCGCTGATTCTCGTCGGCCAGGTGCTGGGCGCGGAAGATTTCGCCGACTCGGCGCTCTACCGCGAAGGCCATCGTCATCTGTTCAGGGCAGGCGCTGCAGACGATACAGGCTGTCGCTGACCTTGCCGCGGTTGTCGGCGATGGCGATCTGCGCGCCCTGGCCGGCAAGGCGCTCGTTGAGGTTGCTGGCGTACAGCTGCTTAAGAAAGGTCGGGTAATCGAGCGCTCCATGCTGGCCGAATAACCAGGCATGCAGTGCGGGCAGATGAAAGCTCCACTTGCCTTGATGGCAGTCGAAGCCGGCTGCGCGCAGCCGTTCGATCAGTTGCTGATCCCCCTGCAGTACAGCCGCGCAATAGGCGTGCAGCGTATCCAGCCAATTGTTCATATCAACTGGCGACCACCGGCAGTTCGATACGGAAACAGGCGCCACCATTCTGATTGCTCACGCTCAGCTTGCCGCCCATCTGGTTGACCAACCCGTAACTGACCGACAACCCCAGGCCAGTGCCCTTGCCCACCGGCTTGGTGGTGAAGAACGGGTCGAACACCCGATCCAGCAGCAGTGGGTCGATGCCCCCGGCATTGTCCTGGACCTGCACGATCACCTGGTCGTCCACGCAGTCGCTGCGCAGCAGGATACCCGGCTCCAACCCGGGCTGCCTGTCCAGCGCACTGAGCAGCGCATCCTTGGCGTTGACCAGGAGGTTGATGACCACCTGCTCGAGCTGGTCGGCATGCCCGCGCACCTGGGGCGTTCCGCACAGTTGCAGGGTCAGGTCGATGTCGCGCACCAGGTCGCCCTCACGAATGAGGCTCACGGCCCCTTCGATGGCCTCGTCCGGGCTGAACAGGTCACCTTCGACCTCGGAGCGCCGGCCGAAGATGCGCATGTGGTTGATGATCTTCGCCGCGCGGGTGATCTGTTGCTCGATGCGGCCCAGCTTGTTCTTCAGATATTCCGGGTTGGCCGAGCCGTTTTCCACCCCCTTGAGGGTATTGGTCAGGGCGATGCGCATGACGTTGAGCGGCTGGTTGATCTCGTGGGCGAGCCCCGTGGCCATCTCGCCCAGCACCGCCATCTTGGCGCTCTGGTTGAGCATCTGCCGAGCCTTCTGCAGTTCGGTGTCGTCGCGGCCGACGGCCTGTACCTCGAGCAGCTTGCCCTGCTCGTCGAACACACCGCGCTCGGACAGCACCCACCAGATGTGCTCGCGGCCGGGCAGGTCCATGCGCACCAGCGCCGTGCCGACTGGCTCAAGGGGCGTCAGCTGGCGGTGGCGCTCGCGAAACTGGGTCAGCTCCTGGGCCGACAGGTAGGTGGCCAGGCTGGTGCCGGGCAGGCTTTCCTGGCGAATGCCCAGGTACTGGGCCAGCGGCCGGTTGGCGTAGACCAGGGTGAGGTCGGGGCGATAGCGACAGATGATCGCCGGCGAGTCCTCGACCAGGATGCGGTAGCGCTCCTCGCTCTCGCGCACCCGCTCGGCGGCCTGAGCGGCGTCGGTCACGTCCAGGCACAGGCCGACCGCTTCGATGGGGATGCCGCGCTCGTCACGCAACAGCTTGGCTTCGTCCTGCAACCAGTGGTAGCGGCCATCTCGGTCGATAAGCCGATAACGGCAGCTGGCCACGCCCTGGCTGAGCAGGGTGCGGGTGTGGGCGAAATAGATATCGCGGTCATCGGGGTGGATAAAGTCGGCCACGCTGCGCTGCACGAAGTCGTCCAGCGTCCAGCCCAGTAATGCGCTGCAGCTGTCGCTGCAGAACACCGGCACGAATACCCCGTCGTCGCAGCGATTCACGTAGATCACCGCCGGCGCACTGGCAACCAGACTCTTCAGGCGCGTGGTGGCGGCGTCGGCCTCGACTTCCTTGAGCTTCATGTCGTTGATGTCCAGCACCGCACCGACGATACGCCGTTGGCCCTTGGCGTTGAGGATGCGGGTGTGGATGCGGAACCAGCACAGCGCGCCTTCGGCATCGCGCAGGCGCACCACCTGCTCGAACGCGCGACCACCGAGTTCGGCATCGCCCAGGCGGATGCGGAACTCGTCGCGATCCGCCGGATTGAGCAGCTCCAGCCAATCGGCCAGGGTGACCGTTGCACCCTCGGCGAAGCCAAAGCGCTGGGTCAGACAGGGGGCGAGCAGAAAGGCCCCGCTGCGTGGCACGTATTCCCACCAGCCGGTACCCAGCAGGCTTTGCAGGATATCCACCCGTTCGCTGTGCAACTTGCGATTCTGTTCGTCGAGGCGCTGCAGCAAAGGGGCGGCGACATGGGCGAAGAGATCCAGCCAGTCCCGGGTATTGAGTTCCGGCATGCTCTGGTGGGCGACGTACGGCGAACACAGCAGCCAGGCACGAATGCCCTGGTGATCGGCATAGGGCACCAGCCATACCGAGTCCGCGGCATGCCACTCGGGTGCGCCTGCATCTCCGCGCAGCCACTGCACGGGCTGGTCGCCGGCATAGTGCTGCAGCTCGCGCGGCAGATGCTGGCCATCGTCCCAGAACACCGGTGTCAGCGCGTCACGGTGGTGACCGACCACCTGCCAGCCACCGCGCTGGGTATCCGGCAGCGCCAGGGCCACGCAGGCCATGCGCAGGGCCTGGGCCATGGCACTCAACCAGCCGTGAATGTGGCGGGGAAACTCGACGCGCTCGGTACCGCGCACGGTCTGCGCCACCGCACTGATTTGCGAGAACGCATGCAGGCGCTGTTCGCAGGCATGCAGCCGGGCCAGGAAGTCGCCGATTTCGAAAGCCTGCAGCGACCAGCCCTGTATCTCCGCTTTCAGCCAACCGCGGGTATGCAGAATGCCGCCGTCACGGGTGACGAAGGACAGGTCGAGCATCTGCTGCACGAAAGCGCCCAGGTCGGTAACCAGGTAGCGGCTCTGCCCGTGCAGCAACTGCTCCAGAGGCAACACCTGGGAAATCGCGATCGGCAAGCGGTGGGAGAGGCTGCCGGACACTTCGAAAACCCGCCCCAGGGCGTCGATGGACAGATTCAGGCAGGGGCTGTTGGCCGATATGGGAGGCGGTGTAAGTGCCGCTGTGGCGAGCGGCACCTGGGTATCGTCACCGCGTTTGAACCAATCCTTGAACACTTGCATTGTCCGGCTCACCTACCATGATTAGCGCCGCAGACGGATAAAAAGCGCCGTCAACATACGTGGGCAATGTCGCCCGTCTTCCCTGGATACCCTTGTCGTATGGCCTACTTCCTCTTGCTCGGCTGGATGGCTGCCTGTGCGCTGCAGGACGCCCGGCAGCGTCGGATCAGCAACCTGCTGACCCTGGGTGCCCTCGCCGCCGCGCTGCTGCATCTGCTGTACTTCGGCAGCAGCATCACTGGCGCCTCCCCCCAGGCAGCGACCCTGGCGCTGGGCGTGGCCTGCCTGCTGTCGCTCCCCGGCTACCTGGCCAGGCAGATGGGCGCAGGAGACGTGAAGATGCTGCTCGCCCTGGGCGCGGCCAGCGATGTCAGCTACCTGCTGTTCAGCGTTATCGGTGCAGCCGTGGCGCAGGTCTCCTGGCTGAGCTTGCTGCGCATCCGACCCGCTATCGGGCTGACACTCCCAGAAACCTGGATATACCTGAGAACAACCGCGGGAAATAAAACGCCCTATGCACCCTTTGTTTGCGCGGGTTTCGTGATTTTCGGCATCGGTTTATGGATAACCGGCAAAGCCTGAGCAAAGAATAACCAAAGGCATGAACTTCTCCTATAACACTAAAGTAATAACTCAACTTAGCCGACAACCCATACCTGCGCATTTTTGACACTAATTGGGCCAGTGACTAATCTCCTTTAGTACCCTGTTTCCAGTAGGCATTAATACGTTGCGAATAATGATTGTTGATGATGAACCCATCATTGTCGAGGAGCTTGCCGAGTTTATTGAAGCACTGGGTTATCAGGTGACGCCCTGTCACAACACCCGGGATGCACTGCAGGCTTTCCAGCAGGATGAGGACATCGGCATCGTGCTAAGCGACATGCATATGCCAGGCCTTACCGGTGTACAGCTGGTGGGGGAACTGGCCAGGCTGGCGCGCCCCGGGCGCCTGTACGAGACGGCCATCTTCACGGGTAGCACCGACAAGCAGGACGTGATCCTCGCGTTGCGCGCCGGGGTAAGCGACTACTACCAGAAACCGGTGAATCTGCAGGAGCTGCAGGCTGGCGTGCAACGCCTGCATGATCGGGTCGAGCAGAAGGTCAGGGAGCAACAGATCCGCCAGCAGATCCAGGATCTTGCCGCCTCGTTGAACGACATGCACAGCGAGCTGATACCGACCATGCCGGTCAAGAACGTGGCGCAGATGAGCACCTCGGCCGACACCATTCCCGAACCTTTCGACAAGTTGTCGCGCCGGCAATTGGCAGTAGCGCAACTTATCGCCAAAGGCATGACCAACTATCAGATATCCTGTGAATTGGGCATTACGGAAAATACTGTCAAACTTTATGTTTCACAGATATTGAGGCTGACCCGCGTACATAACCGTACCCAATTAGCACTCTGCTACCCGTCTAGCGGGTAAATTTTGTAAGCCTGCCATAGCCGCGCGTGGCAAACATGCATAGCCACGAAAGTGCTCTTTATCCGGTCCGTAACAGGCCGTGAATACATTATTCGGCCAATCTTTTATTGCTCACCCAGTTTGCCACCAACATCCTGTTCATAGAACTCGGGAATAGGATGCTTATGGCTCTCCAGCCAGCGCTGCAGTGCCAGCTCGCGCTCTGCCGGTGTCGATGTCTGGGGATGGTCGGATGCCAGGCGCCCCTCCCGTTGCAGGCGAAGCCAGTGAGCGGTCTGGGTCTCGACCTGTTCGCCCACCAAGCCCTTTGGACCTCGCTCATCCGCCAGGCCAACCAGTGGCAGACATGCCAGCAGTGCCACGCCTATGCCTACTCCCTTCATGGTGCTCTCCCTCCAACGGATTAGGTTCTGGCGGTGGATTGGCCGCCCGGTGTTTCACGCCGGCCTCCCCAGTGGAGGCCTTGGTGTATTGCCCCTAGCGCTGCGTGGTCAGCGTCTCGCCTTGCCTGCCATCGACAGGCTCGACACGAATGAAACCGCCATCGTCAGGCACGATCAGGCGGCCCGGGCGCATCTCGATTCCTGCCGGCGCCTGGCTGGCAGGCGTGGCGGCCGGCGTGGAAACTGCCGCGGCCGCAACGTGGGTCTGGGTTGGCGCGGCAGCCGGCACGGGCTCCACGGCAGCCCGCGGCAGTGGCGCGGCGGCCACAGCTGGCCGCGCCGGCGGGCTGGGTAGCGATGGCGCTACGGTCACCTGAGGCGGCGTCGGCGCAGGCGCTGCGCTGGCCACCGGTACCGGAGCAATGGCCGGCGCTGGTGCGGCGGCGCGAGCCCCTGCTGCGGCAGCGGGTGTGGAAGCGTTGGCCGGGGCCGAACTGGCCGGCAGCCTGGCGGCGCTGGCCACCGACAGAGGCACCACCGGAGCGGGGCGGAAGTTGGACAACTGCGGCGCTGGAACGCCTGACGGACGAGACGCCGCTGCGGGGGTTGGGCTGGCGGCACCAGTCGCGACCCTTGGCAGCATTGCCAGCGGCGGTTCGGCGGGGGCCTTGAGCGCGGCTGCCGGGCTCGCCACAGCGGACGAACGCGGCTGAGCGCCCGGGGCGCGGGTGGCGCCGCCGGGTGGCGTGCCGGCGGCGTTGCTCGCGCCAAGCTGGCTGCGCAACGCCTCGGCCCGCTGCTCGGCGGTGCGCAATGCACTGGCGGAGAAGCCCATGCGCTCAGCCAGCGCATCGGCCTGGGGGCGCATGCCCTGGTAGATCAGCAAGGTCAGCAGGTTGAGTGCCGGCTGCTGCTCCGCCTCATCCAGCTCCAGGGCGGTCAGCAGTTCGAAGCGCGCTTCGTCCAGACGCCCGAGGTTCATGTACACCACCCCCAGGTCATTACGAATGGTGGCACTGGCCGGTTCCAGGCTGGCCGCCAGGCGCAGATGCTCCAGCGCCTCAGGGTAGCGGCCGGCGGCACTGGCGAGCTGGCCGAGCCCTTGCTCGCCCTGCGCCTTGAGACAGGAGCTGGTCAGGCTGGCATAGAGTTCACTGGCCTCCGGGCGATTCAGCGAACGCAGGATACGCGCCTTGGCAAGCCGCGCCTGGGGGAGGTTGTCGGGTAGACGCTCCAGGTTGGCCAGCGCCGCATGCAGGCGTCCTTCACCGGCGGTTTTCTGTGCCAGGTTCAGCGCCAGTTCCTGGTCCTGGGACAACGGCGCGCAGGCCATCGGTGTCGCCTGCGCCCTGCTCGTTAACCAGGGCGACTGGGCCGGGCCGCTCGCGCACCCGGCCAACAGTCCCATCACCCCCACCACGCTCACTACACGCTTCATCTCATCTCCCCCAGAGCCCCGACGATTGCAATGAAGCCGGGCCCTGCCAATACGATCAACAACGCCGGAAACAGAAACACCATCATGATGACGGACATCTTGCCGGACAGTTTGGAAACCCTTTCCTCGAGCGCCGTGTGATGACGGTCATCGATCAGCTCCTTGAGCCGCAACAACGAGGCCATGGCGCCGCCGCCCTGGACGATAAGCTGTTCGAGGATCACCACGCAATCGGTGACCTCGTAGACCTCCAGCGCGGCAGCCATGTCACGTAATTCGCGCCCCAGCTCGAGCCCTGCGTCGACCCGCGCCAGCACCTGACGCAGCTCTGCGCTGAGGTTGGGCAGGATGCCTTCCGCCTCCTTGGCGAGCACCCGCAGCCCCTGCTCGACGGTCATGCCGACATCGAAGAGGATGCGCAGCAGGGGGATAAAGGTGGTCACCTCCTCGGCAAGCGCTTCCTGACGATGTTTCGCCGCCCAGGCCAGCCAGCGCTTGGGCAGCAGATAGCCGATGCCCAGGGCGAACACCGGCGCCAGCCAGACCGGCTGCGGTGGCCTGCTCATCAGCAATTGGACGAGGATCACCAGCACCAGCAGGGCAACTGGGGCACCCAGTTGAATGGCCGAGAACATCGACTGCTGGCTGCGCTTGCGCCAGCCCAGGCGATTGAGCAACTGCAGGGTTTCACTGTCCATGCTCAGGGTGCGACGGCCCAGGGAACTGCCGCCGATACCGCGCATGACACCGCCACCAGACACCCGCGACAAGGTGCCCATGCGCTGGCTGAACTGGCGGCGCGCGCGCAGATCGTCATAGGCCAGATACAGGAACAGCAGCGCCAGCAGCAATTGCAGCAGTGCACTGAGCAGCAGTAGCGCGCTCATCACAGGCTCCTCAGCATGCGCCACAGCGCCAGGCTGCCGACCGCCTGCAGCACGAAGGCCAGAAACAGCACCATGCGGCCGGTGGACTCCTGCCACATGCCCAGCATGAACTGCGGATTGGTGATGAAGATGTACAGCGCCAGGGCCAGCGGCAAGCCACCCATCACATAGGCGCTGATGCGTGTCTCGCCGGTCAGTGCGCGCAGCCGGCGCGCGCTGTGTTCACGTTCACGAATCAGGCGGATCAGGTTGTTCAGCAGCTCGCTGCTGTTGCCGCCATAATGCTGGTTGACCCGCACGCCCAGGGCCAGCACCTGGAATTCATCACGCTCGTAGAGATCGGCGAAGTCCTGCAGGGCATCGCCCAGGCTCATGCCACGCTGCACGTTGCGCCGCGTGCGCGCCATGGCACCCCGCAGCGGCTGCGGAGCGGTTTCCATGGCCAGCATCAAGGCATCACCCAGGGGGCGACCGGACTTCAGGCTGCGGATCACATGGTCGAGAAACACCGGCAGCTGCTCGATCATGCGCAGTACCCGGCGACGGTAGCGCAATGCGATGAACAGCCGGCCGGCCAGCAACGGCCCCAGCAGCATGAGCAACAGGCCCAGCCAGTGGCCGACGATCACCCCCAGCACGGCGCCCAGCAACCAGATGAACAGCCACAGCCCCAGCCCCCGGCGCGGCTTGCTGAAGCCGGCGCGCAGCAGCAGCTTGTCCAGATGGCTGAGGGTTGCCCCATGTAGCGGCTCCGGCTGATCGGCCAGCAGGCGCTGCAGCACCTGCTCCGATGCGGCCTGGTCGCGACTCCTGCGCAGCATCAGCAGGCCAAGCGCCAGCAGCGTCAGGCAGATCCCGCCCAGCAGTAAGGATGCGTTCATCACGGCGCTCCCTTGCTCATCGCGTCGCCCTCAATCACGGCGCAGCTTGTGTCCGGCCGGGTTCGGCGCATCGCGGCAGAAGGTGCCGCTGCCGGCGCGATCGAGGCGGAACAGGGTATTGGTGACGTACTGGTCTTCACGCAGGCCCAGCACCTCCACCACTTCGCTGATGCAGCGGCGGCCATCGGGCAGGCGGGTCAGCTGGATCACCACGTCCAGTGCCGCGCAGATGGTCTGCCGCAAGGTGCGCTCACCCACCTTGGCGCCGGAAAACCCGACCAGGGTTTCCAGGCGCAGCAGGGCATCCTGGGCATTGTTGGCGTGCACCGTGCTCATCGAACCATCGTGGCCGGTGTTCATGGCGGTCAGCACGTCGAGTACCTCGGCGCCACGGATCTCGCCCAGCACGATGCGATCCGGGCGCATGCGCAGGGCGTTGCGCACCAGCTCACGGGCGGCGATCTGGCCGAAGCCCTCGGCATTCGGCGGGCGGGTCTCCAGACGCACCACGTGGTCGTGCAGCAGTTCCAGCTCGGCGGTGTCCTCGATGGTGACGATGCGCTCGCGGGGATCGATCATCTGGCTGAGCATGTTCAACAGCGTGGTCTTGCCGGTGCCGGTACCGCCGCTGACCATGATGTTGCACCGGCGTCTGACCATCAGCTCCAGACAGCTGAGAATCGCCTGGTCGAGCGAGTTGCTGGCCAGCAGGTCGGCGCTGCGCAGCATGTCCTTGCGAAACTTGCGCACCGAGATGCAGGGGCCGTCCAGCGCCACGGGCGGGATGATCGCATTGATCCGGCTGCCATCGGGCATGCGTGCATCGACCATCGGCGACGACTCGTCCAGGCGCCGCCCCACCGGCGCCAGGATGCGCTGGATGACCCGCAGCACGTGCTGGTCATCGATGAAGCGCAGGTCGCTGAGCTGCAGCACGCCCCCACGCTCGACGAACACCCGGTGCGGGCCATTGACCAGGATTTCGCTGACGGAGTCGTCCTTGAGGAGAATTTCCAGCGGGCCGAAACCGGTGAGTTCATCGACCAGTTCCTCGGCCAGGCGGTCCACCTCGTATCGGGAAATGGCGATCTGCCGGCGACTGACGTAGTCACTGACCTGCTCGACGACAAAGGCCGCCAGGGAACCGCGGGTTCCTTCCAGGAGGTTTTCACCCTTGTCTTCCAGGGCATCGATCAGATAACGGTGCAGCACGGGCTTGAGATCGTGCACGCCGACTCGCGCGCTGGTGCCGCCAAATGGACCTATGGGCATCAATTGTTCCTCAACAGGCGCCGCCACCACTGGCCTGCCCTGCCCTGGCGGGGTTCGAGCAGCCCGTTGGCCAGCGTCAGGAGGCCGTGGGTGAGGCCATCACGGGGGGCGAACTCGAACAGCGGAACACCCTGGTTCTTGGCTTTTAGCCGGATAACGGGGCTCAGCGGCAGGCCTGCCTCGAGCGGCAGCGCGAAGGTCTTGCTCAATTCCGGCAGGCCGGGCGCCACCGCCGGCTGATAACGGTCGACCAACAGCCGCGCGTGGTCGAGCTTGATGCCCTTGCTACGCCACAGGGTCAGCAGCGCCAGGTTGCGCCGACAATTGGGTACGCTCTGGTCAACGCACCAGAACAGCCGTTGCGCATGGCTGATGAAGGAGCGCAGGCCGTCGCAGTCCGGCTGCCCGCACAGGTTCACCAGCACGTGCTGGAAGTGCTGGCGCAGGCTACCCAGCAGCAGGAACAATTCGCCGAGGCTGAAGCGCTCCAGGGCCTCGTCGTCCGGGCCGTGGGGCAGCACCCGTAAGCCATCGGGATGACGGGCAAAGGCGCTTTCGATCAGGTTCGAATCGAGGCGCCGGATATGCCGCAGCGCATCGCCAAAGCAGAACGACGACTCCATGCCAAACAGCTCCAGGCTTTCGCCGCGTGGAATGCCCAGGTCGACGTACAGCGTGCGCTGGCCCCGAGCCTGGATCTGCAGCGCCAGGTGCACCGCCAGCAGCGCGGCGTCGGCATCCGGCTGCACACCATAGAGCAGGGTCAGCTCGCCCTGCTCGCGGGACGGTGGCAGTTGCGGCAAACGCTGGGTCAGGCGCCGCACCAGGCCCAGCACCTCGCTGCTGCGCGAGCCATAGGCGATGAAGTCCCGCGCACCGGCACGCATGGCGTTGAGCACCAGTTGGTTGTCCAGGCCATCGCCGAGGGCCACTACCACCACCATCGGGCGCATGTCGAGCAGCGCTTCGATCAGCGCGCATTGCCCGGTCTGCCCCTCGCGACTGAGACCGACGAACACCAGGCAACTGCCGGTCATATCCATCAGGCCCAGCACCTCGTCGAGGGTTTCGCCGACGTTGAGTACCTGGCCCTGGCCGGCCATGGCCGCCTGTAGCCATTCCAGGTCCTGCTTGCGGCGGGTTTGTGCGAGAAAGATCTGCTCCATCACCACTCCCTAGCGCGACAGGCCGTCGGCGCGATGAGCATCGCCGTTCTCGAGAAACAGCTGGCGAAATACGCCCGGGTCGTAACGGCGCAACTGCTCGCCCGGCAGGTCCGGCAACTGGGCATCGGCGGCCAGCGGCTGCACCAGATGCGGCGTGACCACCATCAGCAGCTCGCGCTCCTCACGTTCGATACGAGAGGACCGAAAGAACGCGCCGAGTACCGGCACATCACCGAGAAACGGCAACTTGTCCACAGCCGACGAACTGTTGGTGGACAGCAGCCCGCTGATCACGAAACTTTCGCCGTCGGCCAGCGACACACTGGTGTCGGTACGCCGCACATTGAGCGCCGGCACCTGGGTGCCGGCAATGGTGATGCCGGCGGTGAAGTCGAGTTCGCTGACCTCCGGGGCCACCTTCAGGCTGATGCGGTTGCGGCCCACCACGGTGGGGGTGAGCGTCAGACGAACACCGAATTCCTTGTATTCGATGGACAGCGAATCACTGCCACTGCTGGGTACCGGAATCGGGAACTCGCCGCCGGCCAGGAAACTGGCGCTCTGACCATTGAGCGCCACCAGGCTGGGCTGCGCCAGGGTATAGGCGAAGCCGCTGTTTTCCAGGGCATCGAGCCCCAGCAGGAACTTGCTGCTGCCACCGCCCCAGAGAATGTTGAAACCATCCCTCACCAGCGGAAATGGCGCACCAGATCCCACGCCACCGACCCCGCCGACCGGCACTGTCGCCGGCCCGGTGCCGGGCGCGCCGATCAGAAAGTTGTTGGAGCCGGTGCCGAAGATACGCATGCCCACCTCACGCAGCTTGCTGCGGCGCACCTCGACGAAACGGATATCGGTCTGCACCTGGCTCGGCAGGGTCTCTTGATCGAACGGCACCACCGGCTCGGCGACCGCGGCGGTGGCCGCGCCCTGCACCAGTACCTGGCTTTGCCGGGGTTCGCGGTCACAGGCCGTCCACACCATCAGGCTGGTGGCGCCGCCACGCTTGCCGACCAGCAGGAAGCTGTCCTTGCTGCTGAGGCTCACGTCCGCCACCTCGGGGTCACCGATGGCCAGCTGCGTGATGGGCACCGGGAACCACAGCTCGCGCTGCATGCCCTGGCTCACCTGCAGTACCGCGGGCACCGGCTCCAGGCCGGCGCAGGAGGCGAATGCCACGCCTGGCAGCGAGAGCACGACCGTCACCAGGCTGGTCAGCAGGCGGGAAATGTACAGACCATCATTCATCGCGTTGCATCCTTGCCGATCAGGGGGTTTGCCGGGTGGCGCCATTGCCGCGGTACACCGGTATGCCGGCCGGCGCTTGGCTTACCGGTTCGGATTGAGCACGCGGCTCAGGGCCCGCACCGCGCAGTGCCAGTTGCTCGAACTGGAACAATTGCCGCTGCGCTTCGCCGATATCGGCGCCCGGCTCTTTGCCAGCGTAGTAATCGGCCAGGCGTTTTTCATCCGCACTGCGCACCGCCAGGCGCAGGCTGCCCACCTGGGAGGCCAGCATGAACCGCGTGAGCAGGGTTTCGGGAACCGCCAGCACGGCGGTGCTCGGAGCATTGCGGCGGCGTCGACGTTCCTCGTCGGCATCGGCCGATAGCTGGGCAGGTGCCCCTGCGTTGGTGATACCCAGCGTGTCACCCACGCTCAACAGGCGCAGCGCCGGAATCACCACCTGGGCGGTCTGCGCGGCATTGCCTTCGCCCTGGCGCAGAAAGAGCAGCACGTCCACGTAGTCACCCGGGCTCAGGTGGCCGCCACCACCAATCACTTCATCGACCGCCACTGCCAGGGCACGCTCATGGGGGCGAATCATCCGCGCCAGCGGGCCGGCCATTTCGAAAGCCTCATGGTTCAATACGGTACCGGCCGGCATCGCCTGCCACAGGGTGCGCCCGAGCACCTGCTCGGGGCTGGCGAAACTGCCCGGCGGCGCGATACGCAGGCGCTCCACGGCAAGGTCGTCACGGCTGATGGGCACCAAAGGCTGTACCGCCCTGGTCAACACCACCACGTCGACGCGCTGCTGCTCATCGACCTGGGCCTGCAACTGGCTACCGACCGCGGCCGTGGCAGGCGCAGCAGGCAGCGGCGCAGGCTGCGCGCTCTGGCGACTCAGGCTGATGCCCCAGTAACCGGTGATCACCGCGCCCACCAGCAGCACGCCGGCCACCACCAGCGTCAATCGGCTATTCATGACAGCACGCTCCTTGTTGCCATTACCACGGCAATAACTCGGGACAACCACTATTCATGCTGACCGACCAGACGAACACGGTGGAAAAGTTGCCTGGGCTATCGGCCCGTATTCAGTTTGGTTTAACAATTATTTATTGGGAAACTTAGTGTGCGTTTGCACATCCAAATAGAACGTACCGTTCGTCGCTGATAAACTGGCTTTTTCCCCGCCGCTATTTTGGCGCATGAAATGATAGTGCCTTAATCGTTGAATTTATTAGAAGTAATACTTGTGACTAATACCTTGGATGTAATACCAAGGTAAGTTTGCGAATGGTCCTTCAGACTTTCAAACTTTCTCCTCAAGTCCCCAACACAGGCGTCCCTGCCTGCCCAGGCTACAGAGGAAGTACCCATGTTCAAGTTCATTATCCTTCGCGAAAAAGTTCGCCAGTTCTTCGCCAGCGAAGACGGAGCCTCGGCGATTGAATACTCAATTATCGCTGCGCTGATTGCGGTGGTTATCGTCGGTGCGGTGGGTGACGTCGGCACTCAGGTCAGTACCGTATTTGAGAATATAAAGGACGCACTAACACCGCCCGTTGCGACTCCTTGATAGTCGCAATCACCTTGGCTGTTCAACTGAGGGGTGCTTCACTCATGCGCCAACATATCCTGCTGGTCGATGACGAAGCCGACGCCCTCGAAGAACTCGGTGAGTTGCTCGAGGGCGAAGGCTTTCACTGCCATTGCGCGACCAACGTCGCGGCGGCGATGGCGTGCCTGGCCACCTGGCCGGATATCGCACTGTTGATCACCGACCTGCGCATGCCGGACGAGAGCGGCCTGCGCCTGATTCAAAACCTGCGCGCCTCGCCTCTTCACGCATCACTGCCGATCATCGTGATGTCCGGGCATGCCGACATGAACGACGTGATCGGCCTGCTGCCCCTGCAGGTAGCGGATTTCCTGCCCAAGCCGATCTATCAGGAACGCCTGATCGAAGTGCTCAATCAGCGCTTTCCGATTGCCCATGTGGTCACCTGCTGAGCGGCGTCTCTGCATTGCGCCAGTGCTGACTCGGCGCCGCACTTCGCGGTGACAGCGATGACGCGCAGCGGTAGAGTCGCCGCCTTACCCAGGCCGCCACGGACCCATAATGCAGGAACACGACGCACGGATCGCCCGCTTGCTGGCCTTCTATCGCAGCGCCTACCTGGCTGACAGCCGCGACCTGAACCTCGACAATCTCTCCACCCTGGCAGCCGGGCGCCTGGCCTGGCTCGACGGCCGCGAAGAGCTGGCCAGCGGCGCACTGCCGCTGCTGGCGCTGGCACCGGGCATTGGCGCCGAGCTGGAGCGCCAGCAGCGCCTCTACCAACGTGAACTGCAGCTGGTCTATGGCGTGCTGCCGGTGTGTGGGCGACTGAGTGGCGGTGACGGCCCGGCCACGGCGTTCTGTGCACCGCTGGTGTACTACGAAGCCACCCTGAACAGCGGCAGCGAGGGCAATGCGCACCTGCTGGCCATCGACCCCAGTCAACCGCTGGCCAACTGGCGCCTGCTGCGCCAGCTGTTGGTCGACGCCGACACCGCCTCGCTCGATGACCTGCCCCTGGCCGACGCGCCCATCGATAGCCATGGGCTCGGTGACCTGCTGGGCTGGATCAGCCGGCGCACGCGGGTGACCGACGTACTTACTGCCAGTGGTTTCCCGGCGCTCGAAGACCAGCAAGCCGTGGACCAGGCGCTGCGCCGCCGCAGCCTGTCGCTGCGGGCTGCCGCCTTCGTCGCCCTGGTGCCCCGCGGCAGTGGTAGCCGTGGCATCGTCCATGAGCTGCAGCAACTGCAGGAAACCCGTGACTGGTCGGCGCCCTTGTGCCAACTGCTTGGCGAGCCCCAGCCGGTCTCGCCCCAGGCCGCCAGCGCGCCCGAGGCCCTGCCGGCTCAGCTCAGCCAGGCCCAGAGCCAGGCGCTGGCCAACGCCGCGCGCTATCCGCTGAGCCAGGTTTCCGGCCCGCCCGGCACCGGCAAGAGCTACACCCTGGCGGCCCTGGCGCTGGATCGTTACCTGCACGGCGAATCGGTATTGCTGGTCAGCCGCAGCGCCCAGGCCGTTCGGGTCATCGGCCAGAAACTGCGCGAGGATTTCGGTCTGCACGATGCCGTGCTCGAGAGCGACGGCGGCAGCCTGCAGCAAACCCTGCGCGACCGCCTGGCCAGCCTGTTGCAGGGTCAACTGCCGAGCGTCACGGCGGATGCCGAGCTGCAGCTGCAGCGCGCGTTGCAACAGCTGATCGAACAGGAGCAGAGCCAGGCCAAGGCGCTGGCCAGGCGCAGTGAACAGGCGCTGCGCTGGAGCCGGCTGATCCTGCGGGCCGAGCGCGGCACCCTGGGTTTCTGGCGACGTCACCTGCTGCTGCCCTGGGTCCGGCGCCGCGTGCGCCACAGCGTGCGCCCCTGGGCGCTGCTCGACGAGTTGCGCGAGTGCCAGCAGCGCCGTGAGCGGCTCAGCCGGGACTACCTCAATACCCGCCGTGCCGCCAGCCTGAGTGGCTTGCTGGCCGGCAACCGGCAGCTGTTCGTGCAATACAACCAGGCGATTCGCGCGCGCCAGTCGCAACGGCAACTGGCGCTTTTCGAGGACATCAATCCGCAACTGCTGCTGGCCGCCTTCCCGATCTGGGTGGTGACCCTGGATGAGTTGCATCGCCTGCTGCCGCTCAAGCCCGGACTGTTCGACGTGATGGTCATGGACGAAGCCACCCAGTGCGATATCGCCTCGGCCCTGCCGGCCTTCCAGCGCTGCCGCCGCGCGGTGATCAGCGGTGACGCCAGACAGCTGCGCCACCTGTCGTTCCTGTCGCGCCACCGTGAGGGTCAGTTGCTGCAGCGCAGCGGCCTGCCAGGCGAAGAGCGCGAGCGCTGGAGCTATCGCGACAACAGCGTGCTGGATCTGGTCGGCCTGCACCTGCCGGAGCAGCGCGCGCTGACCTTTCTCGACGAACACTTTCGCAGCCGCCCGGCGCTGATCCGCTTCAGCAATCAGCGTTTCTACGACAACCGCCTGCGGGTGATGAAGGAGCGCCCGGGCCTGACGCACTGCGACAGCCTGCAGCTGCAACGCCTGACAGGCGAGCGGGCGGGCAATGGCGTCAACCAGGTGGAGCTTGAGCATGTGCTGCAGCTGATCGACGCGCACATCGAGCGCTACGCCGACAGCCCGGTCAAGCCGAGCATCGGCGTGGTGTCACCGTTTCGCGATCAGGTCGAGGCCATCCGCCAGCGCATCGCCGGCCTCGACCTGCAACGTCTGCGCGATTTTCGTGTGCTGGTGGATACGCCCTACGGCTTCCAGGGCGAGGAGCGCGACCTGATGATCATCAGCTTCGCCCTCGACGCCAGTAGCAGCCAGGCCGCGGTGTACCTGAACCGCCAGGACATGTTCAACGTGGCGATTACCCGTGCCCGGGAACGCCAGGTGCTGCTGTTCAGCGGCGACGAACGTCAGCTGCCCGCCGACCACCTGCTGCGCCGCTACCTGGAAAGCGCTGCCGAACCATCGACGCCCCGCCACCAGCAGCCCGAGCAGGACGCCTTCGAACGTGCCCTGTGCACCGCGCTCGAGGCCCATGGTGTGCTCACCTGGACACGCTATCCGCTGGCCGGCCTGCTGCTGGACCTGTTCTGCCAGCGCGGCGACAAGTGCCTGGCCATCGACCTGATCGGCTTTCCGGGCGACGGCGAGGGCTTTCTCGAACTGGAGCGCTACCGCGTGCTGGCCCGCGCCGGCCTGGAGGTGGTGCCCTTGAGCTATGGCCTGTGGGCCCAGGAGCCGGACCGCGCGCTACAGGCGCTGCTGCAGCGCCTGTAGTCTGGCCGAAAGCTGTTGGCGCCGCAGATCTCAGAAACTGTGGCCCAGGTTCAGGTACAGGGCCTTCTCGTTCTCGTCATTCAGGCCATAGCTGAAGTTCAGCGGCCCCAGCGGCGTCTCGTAACCCAGGAACACGCTCGCGGCGTTGATATAACCGCTATCGAAGGCATTGTCGTTGTTCCACACCCGGCCACGTTCCAGGGAAGCGCCAAAGTACAGCGGGAAGTCCAGCGGCAGGAACGAGCGCGGGGTCATGCGCCGGTAGTACACCATGCGCCCAAGGCTGACGTTCTGGCCGGCCAGGGCGTCCTGGCGAAAGCCCGAGAGCTGCTGCGCACCGCCGAGCTGGAAACTGGAGGTGACCACCTGGGCGTCATCGAGGGTGCGCCCGTAGCGAGCACCAACCACCAGGCTGTGCGGCCCCTGGCTGAACGCCTTGTCGAGCTTGATCTGCCACTGCCGATAGCGATCGTCGGCACCGAGGCTGGCGTCATACTGGCGCAGGTTCAGGCTGATCTCCTCACCTTCGTTGGGAAAGTCGACATTGTCCAGGGTGTCGAAGGCGTACTGCAGTTCGTAGTAGCCCTCGGTAAAGCTGAACTCCGGCTGATCGCGCTCGCCGATACGCACCTCGGCATCGCCCCAGGCCTGGCCGATGCCGAAACGCAGCTCGCCGTTGTTGGCGATCTGCCGGCCGATATCGAACCCGTAGCCGTAGCGCTGCACCCGGTACTCGGCGATCGGGTCGTTGTCCAGCACGGACTCGAGGTTCCAGGCCTCGGCACGCAGGTTGGGTGCCACGAACCAGCGCGAGCCGACGTCGAGTGGCTGATAGAACTCGCTGAACAGCTCCTGGCGGTCGCCCAGTTGCACCCGTGTCAGCCACTCGGCACCCAGGCGATTGATGCCGTTCTTGCGAAAGCTCGCCCCCAGGTTGAAGACGCTGTCGCCGTTGAAATCGTCGGAGAGGTTCAGCCCCATGCGCAGGTAGTCGGTGCCGGTGCGCTTTTCCCGGGCATCGATCACCAGGGTATTCCGATCGTTGCGGCTGACCATCCGATACTGCACCCGCTCGAAGTAGTCGAGGCCATACAGGGTGCCCATGTCGCGCTGCAGCTTGGCCATGTCCAGCGGCTCGCCAATGGGTTGGCGGATATAGTTGCGGATCACCTCGTCGCCAACCTTGGAGTCGTTGTCCACCTGGATGGCGTGGATCACCGGGGCGCGCTGCTGGGCACTGCGCGCCAGGGTCAGTGCCGGGTTGCCGCCGCTGCGTCGGACCAGCTCGCTCAAGCGCGGCTGCAGCACCTTGGCGGCCTGGTAGCCCGCCTCGATCATTTCCTCGCCGCGGCCAAAATCGGTGACTGCGAATCTCGCCATGTCCGGCTGCACCAGCACGTCGCTGTCGCGCAGCGTGGCCAGTTGCTCCTCGGAATTGCGCCGGGTCATCATGGTGATCGACTGGTTGAGTACGTCGACCACGGTGAGCAGCTCCTTGCGCGGTTTCAATGGCGTACCGATATCGACGACGATGACCCGGTCGACGCCCATGTCGCGCGCCACGTCCACGGGGATGTTGTCGACCATGCCGCCATCGACCAGCAGGCGGCCGTCCAGCTCCACCGGCGCGAACACCGCCGGGATCGACATGCTGGCGCGGATCACCTGGGGCAGATGGCCGCTGCGAAACACCACCTTCTGGTCATTGGCGATGTCGGTGGCCACGGCGCGAAAGGGAATCGGCAGGCGGTCGAAGTCGCGCACGTCGCTGCTGCGCACCAGCAGCCGCTCGAGCAGCAGCGCCAGGTTCTGGCCCTGGATCACGCCCAGGGGCAGACCGAGGCTGCCGTCATCACGAAAGCTCAGGCGCTGTTTGATGAGAAAGTCGCGGTCATCCTGCTTGCGCCGAAACGGCACGTCGGTGCGCGGCGGATCGTCGGACAGCACCTGCTGCCAATCCATGGTCAGCGCCACCTCCTCGAGCTCGGCGATGCTGTAGCCCGAGGCGTACAAGCCGCCGATTACCGCGCCCATGCTGGTGCCGGCGATGGCATCGATGCGCACACCCTGCTCCTCCAGCGCCTTGAGCACGCCGATATGGGCCAGCCCCCGCGCCGCGCCGCCGGACAGCACCAGGCCGACCTTGGGCTGGGCCTCTTGCGCAATACCCAGGAGGGGAAACAGCAGGAACAACAGAACGAACAGACGACGCATGGCACATCCCTGGCGTTGGGCGAAAAAGCGCCATTATAGGAGCCTGCCGGCCAGGGATGCGCGCCGCGAAATGTTCCGTCTGCAATCAGTGCAGGCGGTGGGATTCGCCCATGAAGGGATCCTGGAAGCTGGAGATTTCCGATTGCAGGCGACGATTCTCGCCATAGGCCTCGATGGCCCGACGGTAACGCATGCGCTGCTCGTCGAGCAGCTTGCGGCGGGCTTTGACGACGCTCTGTTCCGGGTGCAACGCTTCATCCACATGGCGAGCCATGGCAGGTCTCCAGGTTGAATTACGGGAGACCAGCTTCAGCGAATGCGATGACGCTTTGACGGCACATAGATGAAAGACCGGTGACAGCAATCTGCCAGACCTTGAGAAACGCTAGCGGCTAGCCATCTGCGTTTTTTCCTGCGTGTTCCGGTTGAACACACGCACACCGTCTACCGGCAACAGTACGGTATCCAGCGCCAGATCCACCGGCAGGGTTACCAGAAAAATCGGGCAGCCCAAAAACATCCAGCAGTAGAGATCGCCAGTCATGTCTACGGTCTTTCTGGTGGCCGGATAGAGTTTGACCTCCTCGTCCGGCCCCAGACGGGTTACAACACTGCTGCAACCCAACAGCATGCTGATCAGGCCGACGCCTACCCCCGGCCTCACACGCCAGGTCATCCTTGAATTCAACGGTTCTACTCTTCCGTGGTGCGTATCGACTTAGCCGATAAACGCAGACTACGCAGGCTGCGCTTTACACTCTTGAGGTGGTTGACCAGGCTCGGGCCACGGGCCATGGCTACGCCCATGGCCAGTACGTCGATGACTACCAGGTGGGCGATACGCGAGGCCAGCGGGGTGTAGATCTCGGTATCTTCCTGCACGTCGATGGCCAGGTTGACGGTGGCCAGGTCGGCCAGCGGCGTCTGCCCGGGGCACAAGGCGATCAGCGAGGCGCCGGCTTCACGCACCACATTGGCGGTGGTCAGCAGGTCCTTGGAACGCCCGGACTGGGAGATGCACACCGCCACATCGGACGGTTTGAGGGTGATGGCGGACATTGCCTGCATGTGCGGGTCGGAATAGGCCGCGGCATTGAGCAGCAGACGGAAGAACTTGTGCTGGGCATCAGCGGCTACCGCGCCAGACGCACCAAAACCGTAGAACTCGATACGCTGCGCCTGGGAGCAAAGGCCAATAGCCTTTTCCAGGGCTACCGGGTCGAGCTTCTCGCGTACTTCGATCAGGGTATGCAGGGTAGTATCGAAGATCTTCATGCTGAAGTCGGCGACCGAGTCGTCCTCGTGGATCGCAAACTGACCGAAGCTGGCACCGGCGGCCAGGCTCTGCGCCAGCTTCAGCTTGAGATCCTGGAAGCCACTGCAGCCGATGGCGCGGCAGAAACGTACGATGGTCGGTTCGCTGATGCCCACCAGGTGGGCCAGTTCGGCCATGGAGCTATGCATGACCGCCGCAGGATCGAGAAGCACATGATCGGCCACCTTGAGTTCCGACTTACGCAGGAGGTGGCGTGACTGGGCAATGTGCTGCAACAAATTCACTGGCTGGGACTCGACTGGCAAAGGATGGATACGCGACTGGACGTCTGCAGCGCCACGACTCGGTTATGATCGAGGGACGCCGCCGGGCTGTAGTGATCTTGTAGTTATACTACAAGCCTGGCGACCTCGCACGGACAAACCGAATCGGAGTTCCCATGCAGAGCAATTGCTGCGACATGCTGGTATTCGGCGGCACGGGCGACCTCGCCCTGCACAAGCTGCTACCGGCGCTCTATTACCTGCATCGCGATGGTCGGCTGCACCGCGATACACGCATTCTCGCCCTGGCCCGCAGTACCCATACCCGGGCCGCCTACCAGGCCCTCGCCGAACGACACTGCCGCGTGCAGGTAGCGCGCGCCGACTTCGATGAAGATACCTGGCGCAGCTTCGCCGAGCGTCTGGACTACTTCACCATGGATGCCTCGCAAAGTGCCGATTTCGGCCGCCTGGCCAAGTACCTGGGCGCTGACCAGCAGCGCGTCAGACTCTTCTACCTGGCCACCGCGCCCGACCTGTTCGAAGACATCGCGTCGCACCTCAAGGTCGCCGGCCTGGCAGGCGCGGGCGCCCGTATCGTGCTGGAGAAACCCATCGGCCATTCCCTGCAGTCGGCGCAGGCGATCAATGCCAGCATTGGCGCGGTGTTCGACGAGTCCCGGGTGTTTCGCATCGATCACTACCTGGGCAAGGAAACCGTTCAGAACCTGATGGCCCTGCGTTTCGCCAACGCGCTGTTCGAGCCGGTATGGCGCGCCGGGCACATCGACCATGTGCAGATCAGCGTGTGCGAGACCCTGGGTGTGGAAAACCGCGGCGGCTACTACGACAACGCCGGTGCGATGCGCGACATGGTCCAGAACCACCTGCTGCAATTGCTCTGCCTGGTGGCCATGGAGGCACCGGTGCGTTTCGACGCCGAGTCGGTGCGCAACGAAAAGGTGAAGATTCTCGAGGCCCTCAAACCCATCACCGGGCTGGATGTACGCGACAAGACCGTGCGTGGCCAGTACACCGCCGGCAGGATCGGCGGCCAGGACGTGCCGGCCTACTACTTCGAGAAGAACGTCGATAACGACAGCGACACCGAGACCTTCGTCGCCGTGCAGGCCGAAATCAACAACTGGCGCTGGGCGGGCGTGCCCTTCTACCTGCGTACCGGCAAGCGCCTGGCTCGCAAGAGTTCGGAAATTCTCATTCAATTCAAGCCGGTGCCCCACCAGCTGTTCGGCAATGGCCAGGCCAACCAGTTGTTGATTCGCCTGCAACCGGAGGAGCGTATCAGCCTGCAGCTGATGGCCAAGAACCCGGGCAAGGGCATGCGCCTGCAGCCGGTCGAACTGGACCTGAACCTGGCCGATGCCTTCAACAAGCAACGCCGCTGGGATGCCTATGAAAGGTTGCTGCTGGACGTGATCGAAGGCGACTCCACGTTATTCATGCGCCGCGATGAGGTGGAAGCCGCCTGGCAATGGGTCGACCCGATCATCAAGGGCTGGCAACAGCACTACCAGAGCCCACGCCCCTATGCAGCAGGCAGCAATGGCCCGGAACAGCTGCAGCACCTGCTGGAGCGCCATGGTCGACAATGGATCGATGAATCCTAATAGCCCAGGAGGCGGGCTGCTATTAACAGCCCGCTTATTGCCACCCGCCAATCAATGCCTCGGCGTGTAAGCATTTGGCTATTGATGACATCTTATAAGACAGCGATCCGATTAATGGATCGGAACTTGACATACTTCTGCCGCGAGCCATTAGGTTCAATAAATTTATTTACCCATTGGCTTACTCGTGAATATCGGAAACCTATCAAGGCCACTAATCGCACAAGGCGAAATCTATAAGATTAAAAAACAATGAGTTGCGAAACACTGGCTAATCCGAGGTGATTAGTAATTTTGTTTTAAATAACCAAAGCTATTAGATTAATATTATTTAATTTCAAAAAGTTATCATCGATAGTTTTCCACCTTCTCCTCAGCCGCTAACTTAAAAACTTGCCAAGTTAATCTCACCCCTCCTTCGCAGTGAAATTGGGGTGAATTGAAACTCGCTTGGCACTGTTCAGTAGTGGGTAACAGGAGAAGTTGCATGGCAGTACAGGCGAAAGTCGCGCCCATTGGCCAACAGGTCACGCAAGCCACCGAACGTACTGTCAGTAATACGCTCCCTCTCTCCGAAAGCAGCCATGTAGCGCTCAATATCCCGCCCGAGGCAGTTACCAGCTATACCCGCGAAGGGCCGGATCTGATCATGCAGATGCAGAACGGTGAGGTTCTGCGCATCAGCAATTTTTATGCATCGGTCGAACAACCCAGCCAGCTGTATCTGGTGGGTGAAGAAGAACAGCTGGTCGCGGTGGATCTTTCCCAGGCAGCGGCTTCAGATGGCATTCTGGCCGCGTCCTACGCATCGGAAGGTACGCTCTCGGGCTTCACCTCTCTGACTTCCGTGGCGGGCGCCGCCGGAGGCACCCTAGGGCTGGGCACGGCTACCGTTATCGGCGGGGTAGCCATCGCTGGCGGCGTGGCGGTGGCGGATCAGGTCGACCAGCGCAGCACTAATAGTGGTAGCGGCAATAACGAGGGCGGCAGCACCACACCTCCTGTCGATCCGGTAGACCCCGTAGAGCCAGTGGACCCTGGAGACCCGGAGGACGACGAACCACCCGCTGCGGCCAGCAATCTGCTGCTGAGCCAGGACAGTCGCTTCCTGACGGGAACCGCAGAACCTGGAGCCCTGGTCAGGGTCGAGGTCAACGGCAGCGTGTATACCGTCAACGCCGATGCCGACGGCAATTTCGTAGTGACATTTGCGGCAGCGCTGACGGGCGGCCAAACCATCAACGTCCTGGTGGTGGATGCAGCAGGCAATGTCAGCCCGCCGGCGTCCCTCGACGCCCCCCTGGTAACCCAGCCTTCGACCGTAGAACCAAGCAATGGTGACCAGTTGAGCGGCTCGGCAATAGCCAATGCCACCATCTTCCTGATTCACCCCAATGGCGAGGTGCTCGCCCAGACCACTGCCGACGCCAATGGTGATTGGTCATGGATTCCGTCACCCGCATGGCCCGATGGCACCCTGATCGATGTACATACGGTTGCGCCTGGCGGCTTTCGCCCTCCGGTAATTCGTATTGTTATCGACAAGACGCCTCCTGCAGCACCCAGCGTCGAGGCCAGCAATGGCGCTCACCTGATCGGTACCGCCGAGCCTAACAGCACGGTAACGCTGACCATCAATGGCAATACAACGCTTACCGTGACTGCGGCTGCAGATGGCACCTGGTCTTATCAACCCACCCCCGCATTGGCCAACAATACATCCGTCACCATCACCGCCACTGACCGGGCCGGCAATATCAGTCAGCAAACCAGCCTGACTATCGACGCTCAAGCCCCAGATCGGCCGACCATCAGCAATAGCAATGGCACGGTTTTCAGCGGTAGCGCGGAAGCGGGCAGCACCGTTATCCTCAGCGACTCCAATGGCGTGATCGGTCAGGCGCTGGTCGATGCCAACGGCAACTGGCATTTCACTGCCAGCCCGGCGATCACCAATGGCAGCCAGGTCAGTGTGGTGGCCCGCGACGCCGCGGGAAACGTCGGACAAGCAGAAGCCGTGGTGGTGAATAACGCACTGCCCAATGCACCGATAATCGCTGCAAGCAACGGAACGCTTATTGCGGGCACCGCGGACGCTGGCAGCCTGGTCATTGTCATTGCCAACGGCAGCGAGATTGGTCGCGTCATAGCTGGGGCCAACGGCACCTGGACCATAACTCCACCATCTGCGCTTGCCGATGGTACGGTGATCAGCGCTACCGCCAGCACCCCGGCAGGCACCAGCGCGGGAACCACTCTAATTATCGATGCCGTGCAGCCGCTACCACCCGTGGTTCAACCCAGTAACGGTAGCGAGCTGAGCGGTACCGCCGAGCCCGGCGGCAAGATCATTTTGATCTACAACAATGGCGAGCTGATCGGACAAACCGTTGCCGATGCCAATGGCAACTGGAACTTCATCCCCACCACACCGCTGGCGGACGGCGCAGCAATCGAAATCCGCGTGCGCGATGCCGTGGGCAATACCAGCCCACCGCTGATCGTGGAGATCGACCGGACCCCACCTGCAGCTCCGCAGATCGACGCCAGCAGTGGCAGTACCCTTAGTGGCAGTGCGGAGGCCGGTAGCACCGTGGTGATCACCGGGCCGGGTGGAATATCCATCGGTGAAGTCGTAGCAGACAACAATGGTAATTGGAGCTTCACCCCGGGCAACGCCCTCAGCAATGACACGCCACTGACCATCACCGCCCGTGACCCGGCCGGCAACGTAAGTCCACCCAGCACGGTGGTAATCGACTCACAACCGCCCGCGGTGCCCACCCTGAATCCCACCAATGGCACACTGCTGAGCGGTAGCGCCGAACCGGGCAGCACGGTGACGATCCGTATTGGCACTTCGCCTGAGGTAGAGGTGACCGCGGACGGCAACGGCAACTGGACCCTTAGCCCCGGTGGGCCGATTGCCAACGGCGTTACCATCGAGCTCAGTGCCCGAGACCCCAGCGGCAACACCAGTGGCACCACCACGGGGATCGTCGACACCCTGGCACCCGATGCGCCGCTGATTTATCCCAGTAACGGAGGTCTGCTTAGCGGCACCGCCGAAGCCGGCAGCACCATCACGATCAGCATTCCCGGTGCCCCCGACCAGACCACCACCACCGATGCCGATGGCATCTGGACATTCGCGCCAGCGACCCCGCTTGCCAATGGCGCGAACGTCACCGTTACCGCGACCGACGCGGCCGGCAACCAGAGCCTGGCCGCCAGCCAGACCGTCGATACCACGCTACCGGCGAGCCCGACCATCGAGCCAAGCAACGGCAGCCAGTTCACCGGTACCGCGACGGCAGGCGCGCTGGTGGTGCTGAGCGATCCGAACGGTGTCCTCCTGGGCCAGGCCACTGCCGACAGCAATGGCAACTGGACGATCACGCCGCCCACCCCACAGCCCAACGGCACCAGTGTCAGCGCGACGGTGGTGGCCAACGGCCTCAGCAGCGCGCCGGCCATCACCGTGACCGATAACGTCGCGCCGCCAGCACCCACCCTGCAACCCAGCAACGGCAGCCTGCTCAGCGGAACAGCCGAAGCCGGCAGCACGGTGCTGCTGACCGGGCCGGGTGGCACCGCCATCGGCCAGGCCATTGCCGATAGCCAGGGCAACTGGAGCTTCCAGCCCGGTACACCGCTGGCCAACGCAACGGTGGTCAACGTTGTTGCCCGCGATGCGGCGGGTAACCAAAGCACCGCGGCCAGCATCACGATCGACAGCGTCGCACCGCAGGCGCCGGTCGTTGATCCGAGCAACGGCATGCGGCTGCTGGGTAGCGCCGAGGCCGGCAGCACGGTGATCATCAGCGACAGCAGCGGGCGGGTGATCGGCCAGGCGACTGCTGACGCCAACGGCAACTGGTCGCTGAGTCCATCGCCAGCCTTGGCCGACAACGCCGTCATTACCGTGGTGGCGCGCGACGCCGCTGGCAACACCAGCGCGCCCGCCAGCCTGAGCATCGATGCCGCTGCGCCCGCTACACCGATCATCGAACCGAGCAACGGCATCATCCTGCGCGGTTTCGCCGAGCCGGGCAGCACCGTCACCCTGCGCGACGGTGCCGGCAACCTGATCGCCGAAGCCACGGCAGCGGCCAATGGCACCTGGAGCACGACGCTGACCGCGCAATTGCCCGACGGGGCCCGTGTCACGGCGATGGCAACGGATGCGACCGGTAATACCGGCCCTGCCGCCTCGCTGATTATCGATGGCGTGCCGCCGCCAGCGCCGAGCCTCGGTTTCAGCAACGGTACACAGCTCAGCGGCAGCGCCGAGCCCGACAGCACGGTGATTCTCACCGGCGCCAATGGTGCACTGATTGGCCAGGTCACAGCCGATGCCGGCGGCAACTGGTCGTTCACGCTAGCGAGCGCATTACCCAACGGTACGCCAATCAACGCGGTAGCCCGTGATGCCGCCGGCAATACCAGCGCCGCCAGCAGTGTGGTTACCGACAGCGTGGCCCCTGCAGCACCCACCGTGGTGCCCAGCAGTGGGCAGCAACTCAGTGGTACCGGCGAGGCGGGCAGCCTGTTGGTGATCAGTATCGGCGCCACGGTAATCGGACAGGCAAGGGTCGATGCCCAGGGTAACTGGAGCTTCACGCCTCAAGCACCGCTGGCGAACGGCGCCGCGGTGAGCATCGTGGCCCGCGACGAGACCGGTAACCAGAGCGCCCCGGTGGGCATCACGGTCGACGCCGCCGCGCCCGACACGCCCACCATCCTGCCCAGCAACGGCCGCTCGCTCAGCGGCACCGCCGAGGCCGGCAGCACGGTCATTCTCACCGGCCCGGGCGGCGTTGCCATTGGCCAGACAACCGCCGATGGCAATGGCAACTGGTCCTTCACGCCGCAGAACCCGTTGCTCGATGGCACTCAGGTCAACGTGGTCGCTCGTGACGCTGCCGGCAATACCAGCCAGCCAGGCGCTACCCTGGTGGATGCTCAGCCGCCCGCCACCCCGACGATCACAGCGAGCAACGGCTCGACCCAGCTGAGCGGCACCGCCGAGCCCGGCAGCATCCTGTCGCTGACCATCGGCAATGCCGCACCGCTGACGGTTCAGGTCAATGCGGATGGCACCTGGACGCATCCCTTGGGCGGCCAGCTGGCCAACGGCACCCAGGTCTCCGTGATCGCCCGCGATGCAGTCGGCAACAGCAGCCCGGCGGTCGTCATCAGCATCGACGCCCAGGCCCCCGCCGCCCCACTGCTCGACCCCAGCAACGGCACGCAGGTGACGGGCACCGCCGAAGCCGGCAGCCTGATCACCATCACCGGCGCCAATGGCTTCAGCCAGACCACCACCGCCGACACCGATGGCAACTGGTCGATCACCCCGGCCAGCGCCCTGGCGAACGGCGCCCAATTGACGGTTACCGCCACCGATGCGGTGGGCAATCAGAGCCCGCCTGCCAGCGTGACCGTGGATGCGACCCTGCCGTCGCGCCCGACCATCGCGCACAGCGACGGCAGCGAGCTCAGTGGCACCGCCGCGCCGGGCGCCACCGTACAACTGACCGACGGCTCGGGCAGCGTGATTGGCCAGGCCGTAGCCGACGCTCAGGGCAACTGGACCTTCACCCCGCAGCCACCGCTGGCCAATGGCACCATCGTCGAGGCGACGGTCACCATCGCCGGCCTGAGCAGTGCAGCGGCCTCCACGGTGATCGACAGCGTTGCGCCCGATCTCCCCACCATCGCTGCCAGCAATGGCACGCAACTCAGCGGCACGGCCGAAGCGGGCGCCACGCTGATTCTCACTGGCTCGGGCGGCGTCAGCATCGGCCAGGCGACCGCCGACGCCAATGGCAACTGGACCTTCACACCCACGCCTGCCCTGGCCGATGGCCTGGTGGTCACCGCCGTGGCACGGGACGCCGCCGGCAATACCAGTGGGCCGGTCGCCACCACGGTCGACGCCCAGGCGCCAGCCACACCGACGATCAATGCCAGCAATGGCCAACAGCTCGGCGGCACCGCCGAAGCCGGCAGCAGCGTGGTAGTCACCGAAGCCGGCGGCCGCGTCATCGGCCAGGCCACCGCAGCCGCCGACGGTACCTGGACATTGACCCCCTCACCGGCGCTCGCCAACGGCACGCTGGTCAGCGCCGCCGCCCGGGACGCGCTTGGCAACACCAGCGCGTCGGTCAGCACCGTCATCGATACCGTCGCACCGGTTACGCCGACCATCTCGCCCAGCAACGGCGTGGAACTCAGTGGTACGGCGGAGGCCGGCAGCACTGTGCTGCTTACCGCCCCAGGCGGTACGGTGATCGGCCAGGCGAGCGCCGATGCGGCTGGCAGCTGGAGTTTCACCCCCGACACCGCACTGGTCGACGGCACGCAGGTGACGGTGGTCTCGCGCGACGCGGCAGGCAATACCAGCCCATCCGCCAGCACCGTGATCGACGCCCAGGTGCCGGATCATCCCACTCTCAATCCGAGCAATGGCGTGCTGCTCAGTGGCACGGCCGAGGCCGGCAGCACGGTCGTCATTACGGGAGCAGGTGGTGCGCCGCTTGGCACCGCCCTTGTCGACGCCAATGGCAACTGGAGCACCACCCTCACCCCGGCTGTGGCCGATGGCAGCCTGGTCACCGTGGTGGCCCGCGATGCGCTGGGCAACGAAAGTGCGCCCGCCAGCATCCTGGTCGACGCCATTGCACCCGCCGCGCCGGTGATCGCGCCGAGCAACGGCCAGCTCATCAGCGGCACCGCCGAAGCCGGCAGCACGGTGACGATCCGCGTGGCGGGCACCAGCATCGGCACTGCCGTGGCGGACACCAACGGTAACTGGACCCTGACCCCGAGCACTGCCGTGGGCAACGGCATCAACATCACCGCCACGGCTGCCGATGCAGCCGGCAACGTAAGTGCCCCAGCGGCTGCAGTCACGGTCGATAATCAGGCGCCAGCACAACCCACCATCCAGCCCAGCAATGGGGTGATCTTGAGTGGCACGGCCGAAGCCGGTAGCACGGTCATCATTACCGGCGCAGGCGGCGTCGCCATCGGCCAAACGGTGGCCGATGGCGCAGGCAACTGGTCGTTCGTGCCGCCGGTAGCACTCGGCAACAACACCCCGATTCGGGTGGTGGCCGAGGATGCAGCCGGCAACACCAGCACACCGGCAAACCTGGTGATCGACGCCGTGCCGCCCGCCGCCCCAGTGGTGCAGCCAAGCAACGGCGTGCAGCTCGGTGGCAGCGCAGAAGCGGGTGCTACGGTGATCCTCACCGGCCCGGGCGGCGTCATCATCGGGCAGACCACCGCAGGCCCTGGCGGCGCCTGGAGTTTTACCCCGCCCACGCCGTTGCAGCATGGCACCTTGGTCAGCGTCAGTGCCCGGGATGCCGCAGGCAACGATGGAGCGCCCACTGCCGTTACCGTCGATGCCATCGCACCCGTGGCACCGACCATCGAAGCCACCACCGGCCTTACCTTGCGCGGCACCGCCGAGGCGGGCAGTACGGTTACGCTCACCGCCAATGGCAATACCATCGCCACCCTGACGGCCGATGGCAGCGGCAACTGGACGTTCACCCCTGCCACCGCCCTGGTCAATGGCGTGGTGGTCACTGTCAGGGCAGAAGACGCGGCCGGTAACCAGAGCCCCGTGGCCAGCACCACGGTCGACAGCCTCGCCCCGCTCCCACCGGTTATCGCCGCCAGCAACGGCAGCGAATTGAGTGGCACCGCCGAGGCCGGCAGCACTCTACGCCTGAGCGTGGGCGGGGTACAGATCGCCACGGTGGCCGTGGACGGCAATGGCAACTGGTACTACAAACCAGCGCTGCCGCTGGCGGAAGACACCGTCGTCACTGCGGTCGCCGTGGATGCGGCGGGCAACCTGAGCACCCCGGCCAGCGTGACCGTGGACGATAGGGTGCCCGACCTGCCCGACGTACTGCCCAGCAACGGCAGCGTGCTCAGCGGTACCGCGGAGCCAGGCAGCACCGTCACCATCCGTATTGTAGGTAGGGCTGACGTGCAGGTTACGGCCGACGCCACCACCGGTGCCTGGTCGCAGAATTTTTCACCGGCCATCCCCAACGGCACCTCGGTGAGCATCACCGCCACCGATGCCACCAACAACACTAGCGCGCCGGCCATCGTAGTGATCGACGCCGTGGCGCCCGGTGCCCCGACCATCCAACCCAGCAACGGCAACCTGCTGACCGGTACGGCCGAAGCGGGCAGCACGGTGATCCTCACCGGCCCCGGCGCCAGCCCCATCGGCACCACCACCGCCAATGCCGACGGCACCTGGAGCTTCACGCCGCAGTCACCCCTGGCCAACGGCACGCTGGTGACGGTGGTGGCACGTGATGCCGCCAGCAACACCAGCCCATCGGCCAGCACCACCATCGATAATGTGGCGCCCGTACTGCCCTCCATCCAGCCCAGCAATGGCACGGTGCTCGCCGGCACGGCTGAAGCGGGCAGCACCGTAGTGCTTACCGGCCCCGGGGGCCTACCCATCGGCACTGCCATCGCCGACGGCGGCGGCGCCTGGACCTTTACCCCAAGCCCGGCCCTGGCCAATGGCGTGGTGGTGACGGCGGTGGCCAGGGATGCGGCCGGCAATAGCAGTGGCTCGGTCAGCACCACGGTCGATGCCGTGGCGCCCACTGCGCCCACCATTCAACCCAGCAACGGCATCTCGCTGAGCGGCACCGCCGAGGCCGGCAGCACGGTGATCCTCACCGGCCCGGGTGGCACGACAATTGGGCAGGCAACCGCCAACACCAGTGGCAGCTGGAGCTTTTCGCCGGGCAGTGCCTTGGCCAATGGCACCGTAGTCACTGCCGTGGCGCGTGACGCAGCGGGTAATACCAGCGGCTCGAACAGTGCCACCATCGATACCGTGCCGCCCGCCGCGCCCACCATTCAACCCAGCCGAGGCATCGTGCTTACCGGCACGGCCGAGGCCGGCAGCACGGTGGTGCTCACCGGCAGCAATGGCGCTCCCATCGGCACCACGACCGCCGCCGCCAACGGCACCTGGAGCTTCACGCCAAGTAGTCCGCTGCCCCATAACACCGCCGTCAACGTGGTTGCCAGGGATGCCGCCGGCAACCAGAGCCCTTCGGCCGGTACCACGATCGACAGCCAGGCACCCAACGCACCGAGCAGCCTGTTCGTCAGCGCAGACGGTACCCTGCTTACCGGTAGCGCAGAAGCGGGCACCCAGGTGCGTATCGTGGTGAACGGCAATGTGGCCAATCCAATCACGGTGACCGCCACCGCGGCAGGCACCTTCGCCGCGGTGCTGATCCCAGCACTAGTGGCAGGCCAGGCGATCGCCGTGACCGCAACCGATGCCGCGGGCAACGTCAGCGTATCGGCGGGCACCAACGCACCCAACCTGTCGGCACCTATCATCAGCGTGGCGGAAGCCCTCGACACCTACATCAACGCTGCCGAAGCCGCCGACGGTATTCAGGTGCGCGTCGGGTTGGCCACCGGGGTGCGCGCCGGCGACACCGTCACCCTCACCTACAGCGGTAGCGGTGGCTACACCTTCAATCAGACCCATACCGTTACCGCTGCCGAAGCGCTAGCGGGCAACGCCGTGGTTTCGGTGGTGCCGCCAACGGGCAGCTTCCCCCAGGGCGCAGCCTCGGTCACGGCGCACATCAACAATGGCGCCAACTCCCAGGCGGCGAACTTCACCGTCGACACCATTGCGCCGTCGTCACCGGTGCTGAACCTGGTCGGCAGCCTGCTGACCATTTCCGCTGAGCCGAACAGCGAGCTGACCGTGCGCATCGACCTGGGCGGCACCGTCGCCACCGCCACGGTCACCGCCAACAACGCCGGGCTGGCGTCGGTGAACCTGCTGAGCGGGCTGAACATCGGCCTGACCTGGGACCAGCTGCTCAGCGCCCAGGTGTCCGTTTCGGCCAAGGATCAGGCAGGCAACCAGAGCAATGTGGTTGCCCTGGGCCTGGGCGCCAGCCTGCAGCAGCAGCCAATCACCCTGGGCAACCTGGCGGTGGATGCCAACCTCAGCCTGCTGAACCTGCCGGCTGCGCGGCTCGGCGTCAGCGGCAAGACGGTGGCCGGCGCGGCCCTGGCGGTCGAGGTGCTGACCCCGGCGGGTTACATCGGCCTTGCACCGCTGGCCGCCGATGCCAACGGCAACTTCTCCATCAACCTGCTCAGCCCCAGTGTACTCAGCCAGCTCGGCCTGTCGCTGACCAACATCCTCAACCTGGGGCCGGATCTGGCGCTGCGTATCACCGCGACGTCTGCGGGCAAGACTACCGGCGTCTACACCGTGGATCTCGATCCGCTCGGCCTGCTCGGCCTGACCATCGGTACCGTGCGCGTCGACGGCACGGCCGCCGACGACATCCTGTCCGGCAGCGCCACCATCGCCAATGAGCGGATCTTCGCCGGCACTGGCAACGATCTGATTCTCAACGTGGCCGCTGGTGATCGGGTGGACGCCGGTGCCGGCAACGACACCATTCAGATCCGCGCCACCAATTTCGGCAGCGTCGACGGTGGCGCCGGTTTTGACACCGTGGTGTTCGATGGCGGCATCGACATCAACTACGGCGCCGCCGGCATCGGCACCTTCAGCAACATCGAGCGCATCGACCTTGGCACCGGCGATTCGGGCAGCACCCTGACCCTCACCGCCGCCGCGGTGGATGCCATGACCGACTCGCGCAACGTCCTGCAGATCACCGGTGAGAGCAACGACACCCTGATGGTCAGCAGCAGCGCGGTGAAAGGCGGGACGCAGTTGCTGGAAGGCATCGTCTATGACGTCTATACCTACGGAAACACCACGCTCTTGGTAGAAGAGAACACGGTACAGGTTGTGGTCAGTTGATAGGGAAATCGTCGTACCGTATGCACACACCTCATTGTCGATGGGCCGCGCGCCTGGCATTGACCCTGTGTCTGCCGGCCTCGGCCATGGCCATGCCGCTGGACCAGGCGGTACGCAATGGCCTGGCGATCCACCCCCAGGTGCGCGCCGCGGTGGCCGAGGCGGCTCGCGCCGAGACCGAGGTGAAGATCGCCAAGGGTGGCTACTACCCGTCGCTGTCGCTGTCCGGTGGCCCCCAGGAGTTCGATATTGGCGAGACCGTCTACGACGTTACCGTCTCGCAGATGCTCTACGACTGGGGCCGTGTCGACAGCCAGGTGGACAGCGCCAAGGCCACCCAGCGCCAGCTCTCGGCCAGCGCCGAAGTGACCCGCGAAGACGCCGCCCTGGACATCGTCGAGACCTACCTGGACGTGTTGGTCGCGCAGCGTCGTATCGACGCGGTACGCCGGCATATCCGCCTGCTCGACGACATCCGTGGAATGACCGAGGCACGCGGTGCTGACGGTTACTCGGACCGCAGCGAGCAGGACCGTGCCGGCCTGGAAATCGCCCGCGCCCAGGAGCAGCTGGCCCTGGAAAAAGGCGCCCTGCTCGATGCCGGCAACCAGTTCGCGCTGCTCGTCGGGGCGCCGCCGGAGGGCCTGGCCGAACCACGCCCACAGTCCATGCAGCGCTACCTGGCGACCCGTGATCTGCCAGGGCTGATCACCGGCTCGCCGCTCTACCAGCGCGCCCTGGAAGACACCAACCTGGCCCAGGCCGAGCTGCGTGGTACCAAGGCGGCGCTGCTGCCGCAACTGAACCTCGAGGCCTCGGCCACGCGGCGGGAGATCGGCGGGCGCTTGCAGAACGACTCGATGGTCAACCTGCGCCTGCGCATGGACACCATTCAGGGCCTCTCCAACTTCCAGCGCCCCACCGCTGCCGCCCAGCGCCTGGAGTCCGCCAGCTGGGGCCAGGACGCCATCCAGCGCGACATCCGCCGGCAGTTGCAGAGCCTGTTCGATATCGGCGATTCGCTGCTCTGGCGCGAGCACGCCCTGGCCGTGCAGGTGCGTGATTCCGAGCAGGTCGGCGGCCTGTATCGCGAGCAGTTCGAAGTGGGCCGGCGCGACGTGATCGACCTGCTCACCGTGCAGCGCGAGCGCTTCGAAGCCGAGCGCCAGCTGATCGTGCTGCAGGTCGAGCGCCTGCGCCTGGAATACCGCGCTGCGGCGCAGATCGGCCTGCTCGGCCCCTTGCTGGAGAATGGCCTGAATGGATCCTGACACGCTGACCTCGCCGGGCAAGAGCCAGGACCCGCTACGCCAGGGCCTGGTGCTGCTATGCCGGCAACTCGGCCGCCCGGTGAGCGACGCCGAACTGGCCGACGGCATCGCCCTGGATCAGGGCCGCCTGCCGCTGCGCATGGTGCCGCGTGCCCTGCGCCGTGCCGATATCGTCGCCCAGGTCAGCGAAGAAAAACTGCAGCGCATCGATGGCTACCTGTTACCGGCCCTGCTGCTGCTCAATGACGGGCGCTGCGTGGTGCTGGTCGGCCAACACGGCGAGCAGGCCGAGATTCTCGTGCCGCACAGTGACGGCGGCGTGCAGCAACTGCCGGTCGCCGATCTGCAGCCGCTCTACAGCGGCATGGCAGTGTTCGCCAAGTGCCGCTATCGCCCGGACGGGCGCGCCGAGGAATTCGCCAGCCCAACCCGCGAGCACTGGTTCTACGGCGCGCTCAAGCGCCTGCGCCGCTCCTATGCCGAAGTGGCCGTGGCGGCCTTTATCGCCAACCTGTTGGCCATTGCCGCCGCGCTGTTCGCCATGCAGGTCTACGACCGCGTGGTGCCCAACGCGGCCTTCGACACCCTGTGGGTGCTGGCCAGCGGCGTGGCCCTGGCCATCGTCCTGGAAAGCCTGCTGCGCGGGCTGCGCGCCCACCTGCTCACCACCCTGGGCAAGCGCCTGGATTTGCAGCTTTCATCATTATTGTTCGAGCGCGTGCTCAACACCCGCCTGGGCGCCAAGCCGGCGTCGGTGGGTGCCTTCAGCACGCAGATTCGCGAGTTCGAGTCGGTGCGCGAATTCTTCACCTCGTCGAGCGCGGCGGTGATCAGCGACCTGCCTTTCGTGTTCATCTTCCTGCTGATCATCGCCCTGATCGGCGGTCATGTGGTCTGGGTGCCGGTGGTCGCCGCCGTGCTGATGATCCTCCCCGGCCTGCTCGCCCAGGGTCGCCTAGCGCGCTTGTCGCGCCAGAACCTGCGCGAAGGGTCGGTGAAGAACGGCATCCTGCTCGAATCCATCGAGCACCTGGAGACGGTCAAGGCCAGCCGCGCCGAAGGCCGTTGCATGCACCTGTGGGAAACCCTCACCGCGCAGCTCGCCGGCAGCGCGATGAAAACCCAGAGCCTGACCTCGGCGCTCAGCTACGGGGTGAGCACCGTGCAGCAGCTGTGCTACGTCGGCGTGGTGGTATTCGGTGTGTACCGCATCAGTGATGGTTACCTGAGCATGGGCGCACTGGTCGCCTGCTCGATCCTGGCGGCGCGCACCATTGCCCCACTGTCGCAGATCGCCGGTATTCTCGGTCGCTGGCAGCACACCAAGGTCGCCCTCGAAGGCCTCGACCAGTTGATGACCGGCCCGGTCGAGCGGCCGGCCGGCCAACGTTTCGTGCGCAAGGAACACCTCACCGGCGACTATCGCCTCGAACAGTTGCGCCTCGCCCATGACGACGCGCCGCCGATCGTCGACATCAACGCCCTGAGCATCCGCGCCGGCGAGCGGGTTGCCCTGCTGGGCGGCAACGGCGCCGGCAAATCCACCTTGCTGCGCCTGCTCGCCGGGCTGCTCGACCCGAGCGCCGGGCGGGTGATGGTCGACGACATCAGCCTGACCCAGATCGACCCCGCCGACCGCCGCCGGCATATCGGCTATCTGCCCCAGGACATCGCGCTGTTCTACGGTACCCTGCGCGACAACCTCAACCTGGAAGGCGCGGCGGTCAGCGACGAGGAGCTGTTCGAAGCCCTCGACGGCGTCGGCCTCGGCGCCTGGGTGCGCAGCCATCCGCTGGGCCTGGACATGCCCATCCAGGGCAATGCCAGCCTGTCCGGTGGCCAGCGCCAGGCGGTCGGATTGGTGCGCGTGCTGGTGCAGGATCCGCCCATCGTGCTGCTCGACGAACCGACGTCGTCCTTCGACCAGGCCAGCGAAAAGAACGTGGTCGAATACCTGCAGCACTGGGTCAGCGGCCGCACCCTGATCCTGGTGACCCACAAGAAAGTCATGCTCTCGCTGGTCGAGCGCGCGGTGGTGATGCGCCAGGGCCGGGTGATCATGGACGGCGCCCTGGATCAGGTGGTGCAGGACAACGTGGTGAGCGCACCGCAGGAGCCGAGAGGGGGCAATCATGGCGTCCAATGACCGCCTGCGCCGGCAGCTCGACGATCCGCTGCTGAGCGCCACCCATCCACTGTTCCGGCCCTTGCTGTGGACGGTACTGGCCACCGTTCTGCTGTTCATCGGTTGGGCCGCCTGGGCCGAGCTCGATGAAGTGACCCGCGGCGACGGCCGCGTGGTGCCCTTTACCCGCATCCAGAAGATCCAGAGCCTGGAGGGCGGCATTCTCGACCGCCTGCTGGTCGGCGAAGGTGATCTGGTCGAAGTCGGCCAGCCTCTGGTGCGCCTCGACGAGACGCGCTTTCGCACTTCCTTCCAGGAGTCGGCCAACCAGTCGGCGGCACTGCGCGCCACCATCGCGCGCCTGGATGCCGAAGTGCTGGGCAAGGAGCGCATCGACTTTGCCGAGGACATCGACCCAACCAGCCCACTCGCGCACTCCGAACAGGAGTTGTTCAAATCCCGGCGCGACAAGCTGCAGGACGGCGTCAGTGCGATCAACCGGCAGATCCGCCTGGCGCAGCAGCAGCTCGACCTGGTCGAACCTTTGGTGGCCAAACGCGCCGTGAGCCAGATGGAAGCGCTCAAGCTCGGCCAGGAAATCGCCACGCTCAACGGCAAGTTGACCGAACTGCGCAGCACCTACTTCCAGGACGCTTACACCGAGCGGCAGAGCAAGAAAAGCGAACTCAGCGCCCTGGAGCCCATCATCGCGCAGCGCCAGGATCAGTTGCGCCGTACCGAGATCCTGTCGCCGGTACGCGGCCGGGTGAACACCGTGCTGATCAACACCCGCGGCGGGGTGATCCAGCCCGGCGAGCCGATCATGGAAGTGATTCCGGTCGAGGATCAGTTGCTCATCGAGGCGCGCATCAAGCCGCGCGATGTCGCCTTTCTGGTGCCGGGCATGCCCACCAAGGTGAAGATCACCGCCTACGACTACAGCATCTACGGGTACCTGACCGGCACCCTGGAGCAGATCAGTGCCGACACCATTTTCGAGGAGACGGCCCAGGGCAAGGAGTTCTACTACGAGGTGCTGATCAAGACCGACGGCAGCCAGCTCAAGCGCCGTGACGAAATCCTGCCGATCATTCCCGGCATGGTGGCCGAAGTGGACATTCTCAGCGGCAAGCGCACGGTGCTCAATTACCTGCTCAGGCCATTGCTCAAGGCCCAGCTTTATTAGACCCCGCCCATGATCTTTCTGGACATGCGTACGGGTAACTACAAGGCAGAAGCGGTCGGTGAGTATGTAGGAGGGGCTATAGCCCCGAGCTTTATTAGGCCGCAAAGAGCTGGCGGCTAAAGCCGCTCCTACAAAATTGTGAACGGCCGCTCCCGTCACATAGCACTCGACATTGATAAAGCCGGCACGAAGACCGTAAGCAGGTTCTTAGGCTCAAAGAGGAAAACGCCTTGTCCGATTAATCACAAAGTGCGATGGAGAGCCGCCTGGGCGCGTGCTATTACAAAGCCAGTGGCGAGTGTATCCCACCTGGGCGTCGGCCCCCGGCCGATTTATCCACAGGCCGATCACGCCGCTGGAACGTCTGGAAATAACCGCTCTCGAGGATCAGGGAAGTGCCTCTCTCAGCTGGGTCTGGCTCGGCTTACCGGCAGCGAGGCGCTGCCGCCGTCGAGTTCTCGATCGCCTTCATCATCTTTTTCCTGATCCTCTACGGGCTGGTCGGCTACAGCATCCCGTTCCTGCTCGGCGCCACCTACCAGGAGTTGGCCAGCGAAGCGCTGCGTGATGCCATTCGCTCCCCCGATACTCGCGCACCTACCCCTGAACAAATCGCCCTTTATCAGCAACGCGTGCAGCAGAGCGTGCGCAACTCCTGGCTGCCGACAGCCTGGGCGCAACCCTGCGAGGGTTATGACGGCTTTCTGAAAACCGGCTCGGTGTGGAGCGTGTGCGTGCGCCACGGTGATCCGGAGCGCATCATGCCGCCCTTCTCCATATTCGGCTGGAAGGTGCCGCAGTTGCCGGACGAGATCCGCGGCGAAGCGAAAATCCGCCTGTATAGCCACGGGGCGGGAGGCTGAGCATGCTCAGCTATTGCCCCGGGCGTGACCGCCAGCGAGGCGCCTTCAGCATGCTGAGTGCGGCGACCCTGGTCATGGCCATCCTGTTCCTAGCCCTGGTGATCGATAGCGGCCGGCTGTACCTCGAACAACGCAACCTGCAGAAACTGGCGGACACCGCGGCCCTGGAATCCATATCACGGCTGGCCTCCGGCAACTGCGCGCTGGATACCGCCCTCGCCCACGTGTATGCCGTGGAAAATGCCGCTTCCTATGGTTTCGTCGAGGGCGCCGCACGCTCGCTGAGTTCATCCTGTGTGAGCGTCTCGATCATCGACGGCCTGCGCGTGCCAGCTGCGGACGCCGCCAATGGCCGGGCGGTTCGCGTGGTGACCAGCAGCCAGGTACCGGCCAGCATCGTGGTGCGCAGCGGCGGCCTGTTCGGGCTCAGCGACAATGACAGCGTACGCCTGCAAGCCGTCGCGGTAGCGGAGAAAGACAGCGACCCGCTGACGGTGTTCAGCGTCGGCGCGCAGCTGCTGGACCTCGATACCAATGGCCTGTTGCCCAGGTTACTCACAGCCGCCGGCGTGAACGTCGGCACGCTGACAGTGCTCGATTCGCAGGGGCTGGCGAACACCCGGATCACCCCGGCCGGTTTGCTGCAGGCGCTGGGTGTGAACATCGGCGTCAATCAGTTGCGGGCCTTGACCCCTGAGGGCCTGGCGAACCTGGTGGATACCCGGGTCGGGGCGGTGGGCATCCAGAGTCTGGTCGACGTCTCTGCCAACCTGGCCCACCACGATCAGGCGCTGGCCGCGGATATCAGGGCACTGGGCTCCACGCTGGCAAACTCGCAGTTGAAGAGCGCCACGGTAAACCTGTTGGCGACAGAGCAACGCCCCGGCCTGTTGAAGCTGATAACCGCGCCCGGCCAGGCAGTGGGGTCGGCACTGGATGCCAGGCTGGCGTTAGGCGATGTGTTATCCACAGGCCTGCTAACTGCCGTTCAAGGGCGCGGCCTGTTGATAGATCAGCTGAATCTTCTCGCTCTGGTAAAGGTGGAACTGGGCATCGTCGAGCCGCCAGCCATTGGCATCGGCCCCGTGGGCACCACCGCCTTCAACGCCCAGACACGCATGCATATCGATATCGACAGCACCAGCGTGCCCCTGGCCAATTCCCTGCTGAGGATGCTCGGCACCTCCATCAAGCTGCCGATCATCCTCGACCTGGCGAGCGCCAAAGGTGAGCTGACAGCCATCGACTGCTCGCGTGCAGAGCCCGAAGCGACCATCGAAGTCGAATCCACCGTCGGCAATATCTGCATCGGCACCATGCCCAGTGGTTCACTGTGGTCGACCCGCGCCAGCTGTACCGAGTCGAACCTGCAGGAAGCCAGCATTCTAAGGTTGCTGAACGTCGACCTGATCAAGGGCAAGGCCGCCGTACCGCTGATCGCTACCGGCAATAATCCGGTTCGCGATGAGCTGACGCTCGCCGAACAGGAGTCCGATATTACCCAGGTCAACAATCTGAAAATCGGTGACTCGATAACCAACCTGCTCGCCCAGGTCAGCAAGATGATAGGGACTGGAGCACCGACGGACGCCAATGGTTATCCCGGCTTCACGCCGACCCAGGCCGCTCAGATCGCGGACAGGTACCTGGCGACCTACCCCAACAAGGATGCCATTCGCGCTGCCATGAAGGCCGACGGGCTGACCTGGCCTCGCCCGGTCGCGCTGCTGCTGGATTCCACGATGCCCGATGAATGGTACAGCAAGTTGCCATTGACCAATTGCACCAGCAACAAGGCCCAATGCCGCACCGAACTGATCACCTCGTTACAGACCAAACCGCAGGGCGGGCTGCTCAGCAACGTGCTCACCAGCCTGGCTGCCTCCCTTGGCCTGAGCAACAACTCCCAGCCTTTGCTGCTTACCATCCTCAACCCGGTTCTCGATGTGCTCAAGCCACTGCTCAACTCGGTGGGCAGCGCCGTCAGCAGCCTGCTCGCCAACCTTGGCCTGGATCTTGGTAAGAGCAAGATCAAGGTTCACAGCATCAGCTGCGGCATCCCGCAGTTGATCCATTGAGGTGGGCGATGAAAAAGGCGAGCAAGTCCCAGCAAGGCGCCGTGGCGATCGAGTTCGCCATGCTGTTCGCGGTGTTCTTCGTGGTGGTCTACGCGATCATCGCCTACAGCCTTCCCATGCTGCTGATGCTGACCTTCAAGCAGGTCAGCGCCGACGCGGCCCGTGCGACGCTGCAGGTCGATCCGGGCAATGCCGCCTACAGTCAGCTGCTCAGTCGGGAAATCACTGCCGTGGTGCAACGCAGCTGGCTACCGGAAGGCTGGCGCAGCGGCGATTGCCCGGCGCCCGAGCAGGACGCCGCCGGCCTGAACTGGAGCCCGTTGCCGGGCCATGCCGGCCAGCCGTCCTACGGCAATATCGCCCTCGACAACCGGGATCCGCTCGCCCCCCGTTATGTGCTGCACGTGTGCCTACAACGCCGTTACAACCCCGATGGCGCCAGCGAGCAGCGGGCCATCGTGCCCACCTTGCGGCTGCTGGGCATCAGCATTCCCGGCCTGCCCGAGGAAAACGGCGAGGTGGTCATCCGCGGCGCCACCACCGTGACCCTCTGAGCAGGGCGTGGGTCAGGCGCCGATCACTCCACCGTCGTCGCGGCTGATCACCACCACCGTCGAGCGGGGGTGCACGCCAGCCTGGTGGTCGGGGAAGCTCGAGCCGCCCTCTTCACCTGGGTGCTGAATGCCTACGAACATGCTCCTGTAGTCCGGCGAGAAGGCCAGGCCGGTTACCTCGCAGCCCACCGGGCCGACCATGAAACGGCGAATTTCGCCGGTGTGCGGGTCGGCGCAGAGCATCTGGTTGTTGCCCATGCCGGCGTAGTCGCCCTTGTTGCTGTACTTGCCATCGGTCTGGATCCACAGCCGGCCGCCACCATCAAAGCCGACACCGTCCGGGCTGTTGAACATGTTGTCGGCATTGATCGCGTGGCTACCTGCCTGGGGCGTGCCGGCGTGTACCACCGGGTTGCCGGCGACCACGAACAGGTCCCATTGGAAATCCATGGCGGCGGCATCGTCGCCGTGCTCGCGCCAGCGCAGGATCTGCCCGTACAGGTTGTTGGCCCGCGGATTCGGGCCGCCGACCGGCTGGCCGGGCTCGCCGCGCTTGCTGTTGTTGGTGAGGGTGCAATAGACCTGACCGTCCTTGGGGCTGACGGTGATCCACTCGGGGCGATCCATGCGTGTAGCGCCGACATGGGTGCCAGCCTGCCGCGCGCGAATCACCACCTCGGCCTGGTTGGCAAAGCCATGCTCGGCAGTCAGACCATGCTTGCCAGCAGTGAGCTCGATCCAGCGACCCCGGCCTTTGGGATGATCGGCGTCGCCATTGCCCTCGTCGAAGCGCGCCACGTACAACGTGCCCTGGTCGAGGATATGCCGATTGGCCTTGGCGTCATCGCGGTCCAGACGATCGCGGGTGATGAATTTGTAGATGAACTCGCCGCGCTCGTCATCGCCCATGTACACCACCACGCGGCCATCGCCGGTGGTGGCCAGCGCCGCGTTCTCATGCTTGAAGCGGCCCAGGGCGGTGCGCTTGATCGGCTTGGCGGTCGGGTCGAATGGATCGATCTCGACGATCCAGCCATGGCGGTTCAGCTCGTTGGGATTCCTGGCGATATCGAAGCGCGGGTCGAAGCGGTGCCAGTCGTTCTCGGCGCTGGCATGCAGCACGCTGAAGCGCTTCTGGTCGGGGGTGAACTGCAGGTTGGCATCGCTGCTGCCAAAGCAGTCGCTGAAGTTTTCTTCGCAGGTCAGATAGGTACCCCAGGGCGTCTTGCCACTCGAGCAGTTCTGGAAGGTGCCCAGCACCTCGATACCAAGCGGGTCGGCCGCGGTCTTGAGCAGCTCATGGCCGCGGGCCGGGCCACTCACCTCTATCGGCAGGTTGCCATGCACCCGGCGGTTGTATGGCGAGCCCTGCACGAAGGCCCAGCCGTCCCCACCGCGACGCACCTCGATCACCGTCACTCCCTCGGCGTTCTGTGCCTTGCGCACGTCCTCGGCGGATTTCGGCAGGCCGCCATGGGCCAGCAGATAGCGGTAATTCACATACTCGTTGTTGATCGCCATCAGCGCGCGATCGGGGTCGCCAGGCCAGGGAAAGAAGCTCATGCCATCGGTATTGTCACCGAACTGCAGCAACTGCTCGGCCGCACTGTTGCTGCCGTCGCCCTTGAACGCCGGGCCACCCTTCTGCAACGGCTGGCCCCAGCTGATCAGCGGGCGGAACGAATAGCCGGGCGGCAGGGTGATGGTATCGGCCGTGGCGGCAGGCAGATTGGCGAAACCCAGCAGCGGGCTGGCGACGGTGCTACTGATCGAATCGGCCAATACGCTACGGCTCAGCAAACCGCCGCCAAGAAACAGCGCCGCGCCGGTCAGCGCCCCGGCACCGATGAACCGGCGACGGGAAAGGGTCAGGCGTTCGAGGTCGGTCAGTTGGTCATCATGCATCACGGCGCTCCAGCGTTGTTCTGATGCGCAGGCACGCTAGGCAAAGAAGATGACGATTGGATGACGATTCGGTGAATGGTCTTTTTCCACAGCATTGAGTGAACGCAGCTGGCTACCCACATTTATCGTGGTCGAAGCTGTGGATAAGCTGGGAGCCAAGCTCTATACGCCTAGTAACACGGCCTATACAGGAGGTTGTGCAGTATTTGATCAGCACCCTGTCGTTATACACAGATACCTTGGATAAGATCTTTCATCACCTGTGGATATATATCTATGAGCCAGTAATGACGCTAGCTGTATCTGTACTGTTCAAAATTTAACCAAAATTCTCTCAGCTGCGGTAAAAAATATAGGCATAGGCGATCAAGAGATATATGATTTATATATGAAACGTATAGAGGGCTCACCATGGGTATCGTCAATATCGAAGATGCACTGCACGATCAGATCCGCCGAGCGAGCAGCGTGTCGCATCGCTCCATCAACGCCCAGGCCGGGTTCTGGATTCGTATTGGCATGCTCTGCGAGATGAATCCGACCTTGAGCTTCAACGAGGTGATGGCTGCCGAACTGCGCGCTGCCGGTGTATCGGCGCCTGGCCTGGCGAATGCGTCATGATCAAGACGCCGGAAGAAATCGCCTTGATGGCCGAGTCCGGCAGGCTGCTGGCCCTGGTATTTGGCCATCTCGACCAGCTGGAGCTGCGCGGCATGTCGACCATGCAGGTCAATGACCTTGTGGATAACTTCATTGTCCACAGCCTTCAGGCGCGTCCGGCGAGCAAAGGGCAATACGGCTATGCCTATGCCTTGAATGCCTCGCGCAATCAGGTGGTCTGCCACGGCGTGCCTAGCCCGACCGAAATACTTCAAGATGGCGATCTGGTGAATTTCGACATTACCCTGGAAAAGAATGGCTACATCGCCGACTCCAGCAAGACCTACCTGATCGGCAAGGTGTCGCCCGAAGCGCAGCGGCTTAGCCGGGTGACCTACGAAGCGCTGTGGAAAGGCATCGCTGCGGTGCGCCCGGGCGGCCGCTTGGGCGATATTGGCCATGCCATCGAACGCCATGCCCGCGCCCATGGCTATACGGTGGTGCGCGAATACTGCGGCCACGGCATCGGCAAGCAGATGCACGAAGCACCGGAAGTGTTGCACTGGGGCAAGGCTGGAACTGGCCTGATCCTGCGCGAAGGCATGACCTTTACCATCGAGCCGATGATCAACCAGGGCAAACCCGCCACCCGAACCCTAAGCGACGGCTGGACGGTAGTGACCACCGATGGCCTGCTGTCCGCTCAGTTCGAGCACACCGTGGCGGTCACGGCCGATGGCGTGCGGGTGCTGACCCTGAGAGCGGATGAAACGCCGCTGCGCTGATACGCTTCAAGCGTTCGAAGCCGGCGGTAAATCCCCTACCTGCGCATTCAGCCCGTGTCCGCCTGTGCCCAGTCAGGTATCCAACTTCACCAGTACCCACGGCAGCATCAGCTGGGTCAGCGGGCCGATGCCGAAGGCGAACAGCAGCGTGCCGATGCCCAGTACCTTGTAGCCGGCAAGCAGGGTGCCGACCAACAACACGCTCAACTCGATAGCGGTGCGCATCGAGCGCAGCGAGTAACCGGTCACCCGATGCAGGCCGGTCATCAGGCCATCGCGCGGGCCACGGCCTAGCTGGGCGCCGATGTACAGCGCCGAGCCGAAACCGCACAGCAGCACGCCGCCCAGGGTCAGTAGCAGGCGCCAGATGAAGCCTTCCGGCGCCACCAGCAGCTGCAGGGTGAGGTCCGCCACCAGGCCGATCACCACCGCGTTGGCGAGGGTGCCGAGGCCGGGGATTTCCCGCAGCGGAATCCACAACAGCAGCACCATGAAGGACACGCCAACCACAATCCAACCGAAGCTCAACGGCAACAACTTGGCCAGGCCGACATGCAGCGCATCCCAGGGCGATAGCCCGAGGTTGCCGCGAATCATCATCGCCATGGACATGCCGAAGAAGGCCAGGCCGACGAACAGCTGCAGCAGACGTAGCGGCAGGTTGCCGGCACGCAGTTGCGCCAGTGGCCCGAGCTGGGCCAGCACGGGCTTGTTGCGCATCACTCCACCGTGACCGACTTGGCCAGGTTGCGCGGCTGATCCACATCGGTGCCGCGCAGCACCGCCACGTGGTACGACAGCAGTTGCAGCGGCAGGGTATAGAGGATCGGTGCCAGCGCATCGTGGATATGCGGCATGTTCACCACGTGGGTACCCTCGCCATTGCTCATGGCAGCGCTGGCATCGGCGAACACGATCAGCTCGCCGCCACGGGCACGAACCACCTGCAGGTTGGACTTGAGCTTGTCGAGCAGGTCGTTGTTGGGTGCCACGGTGACCACCGGCATGTCCGCGTCGACCAGGGCCAGCGGGCCGTGCTTGAGCTCACCGGCCGGGTAGGCCTCGGCGTGGATATAGGAAATTTCCTTGAGCTTGAGGGCGCCTTCCATCGCCACCGGATACTGGGCGCCACGGCCGAGAAACAGGGTGTGGTGCTTCTCTGCGAACAGTTCGGAGACCTTCTCGACGATCTTGTCCATGGCCAGGGCTTCGTCCAGGCGCGCCGGCAGGCGGCGCAGCTCGTCTACCAGCTCGGCGGCGACACCCGCTTGCAGCGTGCCCTTGACCTGGCCGAGGGCCAGGGTCAACAGCATCAGGCCGACCAGTTGGGTGGTGAAGGCCTTGGTGGAGGCGACGCCAATCTCGGGGCCGGCATGGGTCAGCAGGGTCAGGTCGGACTCGCGCACCAGCGAGCTGATGCCAACGTTGCAGATCGCCAGGCTGGCCAGGTAACCGCCATCGGCCTTGGCGTTACGCAGGGCGGCCAGGGTGTCGGCGGTTTCACCGGACTGGGAGATGCTGACGAACAGGGTGTCCGGCTGCACCGCGACGCGGCGATAACGGAATTCGCTGGCCACTTCGACCTGGCAGGGGATGCCGGCCAGCTCTTCGAGCCAGTAACGGGCGACCATACCGGCGTGGTAGCTGGTGCCGCAGGCGACGATCTGCACGTTGCGCACCTTGGCGAACAGCTCGGCAGCCTGTGGCCCGAAGGCCTGTACCAGCACATGGTCAGTGCCCAGGCGGCCTTCCAGGGTGCGCTGCACGACGGTGGGCTGTTCGTGGATTTCCTTGAGCATGAAGTGGCGGAACGCGCCCTTGTCGGCGGCATCGGCGCCTTCGTGGTACTGCACCGCTTCGCGCTGCACCGGGTTGCCGTGGGTGTCCCAGATCTGCACGCTGTCGCGGCGGATCTCGGCGATATCGCCCTCTTCCAGGTACATGAAACGGTCGGTGACCTGGCGCAGGGCCAACTGGTCGGAGGCGAGAAAGTTCTCGCCCAGGCCCAGACCGATCACCAGCGGGCTGCCACTGCGCGCGGCCAGCAGGCGATCCGGGTTGGCCGCACTGATCACCGCCAGGCCATAGGCGCCGCGCAGTTGCTTGACCACCGCCTTGAGGGCGTCGGCCAGGTCGCTGTGGCTCTTCAGGGTGTGATCGAGCAGATGGACGATGACTTCGGTATCGGTATCCGAGCTGAAGACATAACCCAGGCCCTGCAGTTGCTCGCGCAGCGGGCCATGGTTTTCGATGATGCCGTTGTGCACCACTGCCAGTTGGTCCCCGGAAAAGTGCGGGTGCGCATTGTTTTCGGTAGGCACGCCATGGGTGGCCCAGCGGGTGTGGGCGATGCCCAGGCGACCCGGCAGCGGTTCGCTGTCCAGCGCCGCTTCCAGCTCGCTGACCTTGCCCACGCGACGGCGGCGCTGCAGGGTGCCCAGGTCATCGATCAGCGCCACACCGGCACTGTCATAGCCGCGGTACTCGAGGCGCTTGAGGCCCTCGACCAGCACGGCGGTGATGTTGCGTTCAGCGATGGCGCCTACGATGCCACACATAAGGTTCTCCTCAGGATGCGTCGGTGGCCGCGCAGATCAGCTGGATCCCGCGGGCCAAGAGTTGTTCGCGCGCCTCGCTGTCGAGGCGCTCGTCGGTAATCAGGGTGTGCACGCTGCCCCAGGGCAGCTCGAGATTGGGAATGCGCCGGCCGATCTTGTCGCTCTCGACCATGACGATCACTTCACGGGCCACCTCGGCCATCACGCGCGAAAGGCCCAGCAGTTCGTTGAAGGTGGTGGTACCGCGCTGCAGATCGATGCCATCGGCACCGATGAACAACTGGTCGAAGTCATAGGAGCGCAACACCTGCTCGGCGACCTGGCCCTGGAAGGATTCGGAATGCGGATCCCAGGTGCCGCCGGTCATCAGCAGCACCGGTTCATGCTCGATATCGCGCAGGGCATTGGCCACGTTCAGGGAATTGGTCATCACCACCAGCCCGGGCTTGTGGCCCAGCTCGGGGATCATCGCCGCGGTCGTGGTGCCGCTGTCGATGATGATCCGCGCGTGCTCACGGATGCGCGCCACCCCCGCCCGGGCGATGGCCTGCTTGTAGCGGGAAACCGGCTGGCTGCTTTCGACCATCATTTCCTGGGGCAGCGGCACCGCGCCGCCATAACGGCGCAGGAGCAGGCCGTTGGCTTCCAGTGCGGCGAGGTCCTTGCGAATGGTCACTTCGGAGGTGGCGAAACGCTTGGCCAGGGCGTCGACGCTCACCTCGCCCTGCTCGGCGAGCAAGGCAAGAATGGTGTGACGACGTTGCGGCGTGTTGCGTTTGGACATGCTTAAGTTTCGATTCGAAAGATAATGGCGCGAATCAAAACCTAACGAAGCTTTGCTGTCAAGCAGCTCAGAAGCTGTGGATAACTCTGGCCGTTCCATACTGCAGCCGGAAGACAGAGTTACCCACAGAATGGCGTTACTTCTGCTTCTTGGTTGGGCGCTGCCAGCCTTCGATATTGCGCTGGCGGCCACGGGCAACGGCCAGGTTGTTGGCCGGTACGTCCGAGGTGACCACGGAACCTGCGGCAGTGGTAACGCCATCGCCAAGGGTGACCGGCGCAACCAGCGCACTGTTCGAGCCAACGAAGACATCCTCACCCATGACGGTGCGGTGCTTGTTGGCGCCATCGTAATTGCAGGTGATGGTGCCGGCGCCGATGTTGGTGCGCGCACCGATCTCGGCGTCGCCCAGGTAGCTCAGATGGCCGGCCTTGGCGCCCTCCCCCAGCACGGCATTCTTCAGCTCCACGAAGTTACCCACATGGGCCTTGGCGCCCAGCACGCTGCCAGGACGCAGACGGGCGAACGGACCGCAATCGGCGCCCTCGCCCACTTCGGCCCCTTCCAGGTGGCTGTTGGCTTTGACGATGGCGCCCTTGCGCAGGGTGCTGTCCTTGATCACGCAGTTAGGGCCGATCTGTACGTCATCCTCGATGACCACGCGGCCTTCGAGGATCACGTTGATATCGATGGTCACGTCGCGGCCCACGGTCACTTCACCACGTACGTCGAAGCGGTGCGGGTCGCGCAGGGTCACACCCTGGGCCATCAAGCGGCGCGCCATGCGCTGCTGGTAATGGCATTCGAGCTGGGAGAGCTGGATGCGGTCGTTGGCACCGAGCACTTCCATCTCGTCGGCCGCGGTGGCGGTGGCCACCACCAGGCCATCGGCCACCGCCATGGCGATCACGTCGGTCAAGTAGTACTCGCCCTGGGCGTTGCTGTTGGACAGGCGCCCCAACCAGTCGCCCAGGCGTTTGCCCGGCACGGCGAGAATGCCGGTATTGCCTTCGCGGATCTGCCGCTGCGCCTCGCTGGCATCCTTGTGCTCGACGATGGCCTGCACGGCGCCCTTTGAGTCACGGACGATACGGCCGTAACCGGTCGGATCGGCCAGTTCGACGGTGAGCAGGCCCAGCTGATTGTCGTTGACCAGCTCCAGTAGGCGCTGCAGGGTAGCCGGCTCGATCAGCGGCACGTCGCCGTAGAGGATCAATACCGTATCGGCGTTCAGGGCGGGCTGCGCCTGGGCGACGGCATGGCCGGTACCCAGCTGCTCGGCCTGGATGACGAAATTCAGGTCGTCGGCCGCCAGGCGCTCGCGCACCTTCTCGGCGCCATGGCCGATCACCACCTGGATGCTCTGCGGCTGCAGGCTGCGGGCGGTGTCGATGACGTGGCCAAGCATGGGCTTGTGAGCCACCGGGTGCAGCACCTTGGGCAGGGCCGAACGCATGCGGGTGCCCTGGCCGGCGGCGAGAATGACGATATCGAGGGACATGGGGGGCGGTTCCTTGGCAATCCCCGCCGCACGGGTCGGCAGGAAAATAAAACGGCAGAAAAGCAAAAGGGTAGCCAAGGCTACCCTTTTACCAAGCAACGATGAAGAGCGTCGGTATCAGCTACCGCCGAACTTCTTGCGCATTTGCTGGACGGTGCGCAGCTGGGCTGCGGCCTCGGCCAGACGAGCAGCGGCGGAACCGTAGTCGAACTCGGCTCCCTGCTCGCTCAGCGCTTTCTCGGCAGCCTTGACGGCTTCCTGAGCGGAGGCTTCATCCAGGTCGGCAGCGCGCTGCACGGTGTCGGCGAGAACCTTGACCATGCTTGGCTGCACTTCCAGGAAGCCACCGGAGATGTAGAACACCTCAATATCGCCACCCTGCTTGACCAGACGAATCGGGCCCGGCTTGAGGTCGGTGATCAACGGTGCGTGGCCCGGGGAAATCCCCAGATCACCCAGGTTACCGTGGGCGATCACCATTTCGACCAGACCGGAGAAGATCTCGCCTTCTGCGCTGACGATGTCGCAATGGACTGTCATAGCCATATCTAGCCTCACGTAAGCGCCCGTTGCCGGGCGCACGGGTGATTACAGTTTCTTCGCTTTCTCGATGGCTTCTTCGATGCCACCGACCATGTAGAACGCCTGCTCCGGCAGGTGATCGTACTCACCTTTGAGGATGCCGCTGAAACCAGCGATGGTGTCCTTCAGGGAAACGTACTTGCCTGGCGAGCCGGTGAACACTTCAGCAACGAAGAACGGCTGGGACAGGAAGCGCTGGATCTTACGAGCACGGGATACCAGCTGCTTGTCTTCTTCCGACAGTTCGTCCATGCCGAGGATCGCGATGATGTCCTTCAGCTCTTTGTAGCGCTGCAGCACGTACTGAACGCCGCGAGCGGTGTCGTAGTGCTCCTGGCCAATCACGTTCGGGTCCAGCTGGCGCGAAGTCGAGTCCAGTGGGTCGACCGCCGGGTAGATACCCAGGGAGGCGATGTCACGGGACAGTACGACGGTGGCGTCCAAGTGGGCGAAGGTGGTCGCCGGGCTCGGGTCGGTGAGGTCGTCCGCAGGTACGTATACGGCCTGGATCGAGGTGATCGAACCGGTCTTGGTGGAAGTGATGCGCTCTTGCAGAACACCCATCTCTTCAGCCAGGGTCGGCTGGTAACCTACTGCCGACGGCATACGGCCGAGCAGTGCGGATACTTCGGTACCGGCCAGGGTGTAGCGGTAGATGTTGTCGACGAAGAACAGCACGTCACGGCCTTCGTCACGGAACTTCTCGGCCATGGTCAGGCCGGTCAGGGCGACGCGCAGACGGTTGCCTGGTGGCTCGTTCATCTGACCGTAGACCAGGGCTACCTTGTCGAGAACGTTGGAGTCCTTCATCTCGTGGTAGAAGTCGTTACCCTCACGAGTACGCTCACCCACACCGGCGAACACGGAATAACCGCTGTGCTCGATGGCGATGTTACGGATCAGTTCCATCATGTTTACGGTCTTGCCGACACCGGCACCACCGAACAGACCGACTTTACCGCCCTTGGCGAACGGGCAGACCAGGTCGATGACCTTGATGCCGGTTTCCAGCAGCTCGTTGGAGCCCGATTGCTCGGCGTAGGTCGGCGCGGCACGGTGAATGCCCCAGCGCTCTTCTTCGCCGATCGGACCGGCTTCGTCGATCGGGTTGCCCAGCACGTCCATGATACGGCCCAGGGTCTTGACCCCGACCGGTACCTGGATGCCAGCGCCAGTGCTGTCGACGTTCAGGCCACGCTTGAGGCCTTCGGTCGAACCCATCGCAATGGTACGCACCACGCCGTCGCCCAGCTGCTGCTGAACTTCCAGAGTGGTTTCGGCGCCGACTACTTTCAGCGCTTCATAAACACTCGGCACCTTGTCACGCGGGAATTCCACGTCGATGACGGCGCCGATGATTTGAACGATACGTCCGCTACTCATCTTTGGTTCCTCTGAATATTTGAACCGTTAAACCGCGGCAGCGCCGCCGACGATTTCCGAAATTTCCTGGGTGATCGCTGCCTGACGTGCCTTGTTGTAGATCAACTGCAGGTCTTTGATGAGGTCGCCCGCGTTATCGGTGGCGTTCTTCATCGCGATCATCCGTGCGGCCTGTTCGGCTGCATTGTTCTCGACCACTGCCTGGTACACCTGCGACTCCACGTAGCGCACCATCAGCCCGTCAAGCAGCTGCTTGGCGTCGGGTTCGTACAGGTAGTCCCAGTGGTGCTTCAGTTCCTGATCCGGATCGGCCACCAGTGGAATCAACTGCTCCACGGTCGGCTTCTGGGTCATGGTATTGATGAACTTGTTGGAAACCACGGACAAACGGTCGATGCGCCCTTCCAGGTAAGCATCGAGCATCACCTTGACGCTGCCGATCAGATCGTTGATCGACGGCTCTTCGCCGAGGTGGCTGATCGCAGCAACGACGTTGCCACCAAAGTTGCGGAAGAATGCCGCACCCTTGCTGCCAACTACGCAGAGATCGATCTCCACGCCGCGCTCGCGGTTTGCCGACATGTCCTTGACCAGGGCCTTGAACAGGTTGGTATTCAAGCCACCGCACAGACCACGGTCCGAACTCACCACCACGTAACCGACGCGCTTGACTTCGCGTTCGATCATGAAGGGGTGACGGTACTCGGGGTTGGCGTTGGCCAGATGACCAATTACCTGGCGGATACGCTCCGCGTAGGGACGGCTAGCTGCCATGCGCTGTTGTGCCTTGCGCATCTTGCTGACCGCCACCTTTTCCATGGCGCTGGTGATCTTCTGCGTGCTTTTGATGCTCGCAATCTTGCTGCGAATCTCTTTTGCGCCTGCCATTTCACACCTATCGGGTTAGCAGGCGGGCGTCTCGCGACGCCCGCTGCGGCTTACCAGGTTTGGGTGGCTTTGAACTTCTCGATACCGGCTTTGAGCTGGCCATCGATGTCGTCATTGAAGTCACCCTTCTCGTTGATCTTCGCCATCAGATCGGCGTGATCACGGTTGAAGAAGGCGATCAGAGCCTGCTCGAAGCTGATGATCTTGGCGACTTCGATGTCGGTCAGGAAACCACGCTCGGCGGCATACAGCGACAGCGCCATGTCCGCGATGGACATCGGAGCGTATTGCTTCTGCTTCATCAGCTCGGTAACGCGCTGACCATGCTCGAGCTGCTTGCGGGTGGCTTCGTCCAGGTCAGAAGCGAACTGGGCGAATGCCGCCAGTTCACGGTACTGAGCCAGAGCGGTACGGATACCACCGGAGAGCTTCTTGATGATCTTGGTCTGCGCAGCACCACCCACACGGGATACCGAGATACCGGCGTTGACGGCCGGACGGATACCCGAGTTGAACATGGCCGATTCCAGGAAGATCTGACCGTCGGTGATGGAAATCACGTTGGTCGGAACGAACGCGGAAACGTCGCCAGCCTGGGTTTCGATGATCGGCAGAGCGGTCAGGGAACCGGTCTTGCCAGTCACGGCGCCATTGGTGAACTTCTCGACGTATTCCTCGGAAACGCGCGATGCACGCTCCAGCAGACGGCTGTGGAGATAGAACACGTCGCCCGGGTAGGCTTCACGGCCTGGCGGACGGCGCAGCAGCAGGGAGATCTGACGGTAGGCAACGGCCTGCTTGGACAGGTCATCGTATACGATCAGCGCATCTTCACCGCGGTCGCGGAAGTATTCGCCCATGGTGCAGCCGGCGTAAGGAGCCAGGAACTGCAGCGCAGCGGATTCGGAAGCCGAAGCCGCTACCACGATGGTGTTGGCCAGAGCACCGGACTCTTCCAGTTTGCGCACCACGTTGGCGATGGTCGATTGCTTCTGACCAACTGCTACGTAGACGCAGAAGATGCCGCTGTTCTTCTGGTTGATGATGGCGTCGACGGCCAGGGCGGTCTTGCCGATCTGACGGTCACCGATGATCAGCTCGCGCTGGCCACGGCCTACCGGGATCATGGCATCGACCGACTTGTAGCCAGTCTGTACCGGCTGGTCGACCGACTTACGCCAGATCACACCTGGAGCCACTTTCTCGACAGCGTCGGTAGCGGCGGTGTTGATCGGGCCCTTGCCATCGATCGGGTTGCCCAGTGCGTCGACGACGCGGCCCAGCAGTTCCGGACCAACCGGAACTTCCAGGATGCGACCGGTGCACTTGGCGCTCATGCCTTCGGCCAGGGTGGTGTACGCACCCAGGACAACGGCACCGACGGAGTCCTGCTCCAGGTTCAGTGCCATACCGTAGACGCTGCCCGGGAACTCGATCATTTCGCCGTACATGACGTCGGCGAGACCGTGAATACGCACGATACCGTCGGATACGCTGACGATGGTGCCTTCGTTACGGGCTTGGGAAGAGACGTCGAGTTTCTCGATACGTCCCTTGATGATTTCACTAATTTCGGAAGGATTGAGTTGCTGCATAGCTCTGCTGCCCCTTCAAACTCAAGATTTCAATGCTTCGGCCAGCTTCGCGATTTTGCCGCGAACTGAGCCATCGATAACCAGGTCGCCGGCGCGGATCACGACGCCACCAATCAAGGTGGAGTCCTCCGCAGCGTGCAGGCGCACTTCCCGGCCGAGCCGTGCACTGAGAACCTTGGCGAGTTTGTCTTGCTGTTCATCGCTCAATGCGAAGGCACTGGTAACGTCCACGTCGATCGACTTCTCCTGCTCGGCCTTGTACAGCTCGAACAGGGCGAAGATTTCCGGCAACAGGGCCAGACGATCGTTCTCTGCGACAACGTGGATGAAATTGCGTACCTGGGCGTCGAACTTGTCACCACACACCTCGACGAAGGTGGTGGCCTTGTCTGTACTCGTCAAACGCGGGGCCTTGAACACGCTTTGCAGGGTGGCGTCTTGCGACACCGCCGCTGCCAGGCCGAGCATGGCTGACCAAGAGGCCAGCTGCTGGTGGGCCTGGGCGTATTCGAAAGCCGCCTTGGCATAAGGTCGGGCCAACGTGGTCAGTTCTGCCATGATCGCGCCCTCGCTTAAATTTCGGCGGCCAGTTTGGAAACCAGCTCCGCATGCGCGTTTTGGTCGATGGATGCGCCCAGGATCTTCTCGGCACCGCCGACGGCCAGGGCACCCACTTGGGCACGCAGGGCGTCTTTGACGCTGTTGATTTCCTGTTCGATCTCGGCCTGAGCCTGAGCCTTCACACGATCCGCCTCGACGCGAGCCTGATCACGGGCTTCATCGACGATCTGGTTCGCGCGTTTCTTGGCTTGCTCGATGATTTCAGCAGCCTGTGTCTTGGCTTCGCGCAGTTGCTGACCCACTTTCTCTTGGGCCAACTCCAGGTCACGAGCCGCACGACTGGCAGCATCCAGACCTTCAGCAATCTTCTTCTGACGCTCTTGCAAAGCCGCAATGACCGGAGGCCACACGAACTTCATGCAGAACAGCACGAAGATGAAGAAGGCAACGGACTGGCCAATCAGGGTTGCATTAATGTTCACGCCAACACCTCGCTCGTTCGTTGTCCATCACACCAATCACCTCGAAAAACTCGAGTGATTAGCCAGCGATTTGACCAACGAAGGGGTTCGCGAAGGTGAAGAACAGTGCGATACCAACACCGATCATGGTCACGGCGTCCAGCAGGCCGGCGACGATGAACATTTTCACTTGCAGCATCGGAACCATTTCCGGCTGACGCGCAGCGCCTTCCAGGAACTTGCCGCCCAGCAGGCCGAAGCCAATGGCGGTACCCAGAGCGCCCAGGCCAATCAGCAGAGCAACAGCGATCGCGGTCAGACCAACTACAGTTTCCATCTTTCCTCCCGACTTTTTACGTCGTATTGGTTAAGGTTTTTCTAAGGGTAAAGCGGTAAAGCAAAACCGTTACTTCCAGTGCCCTTGCGGGCGTTCCAGCCGAGGCCGGATCCATCGAGAACGCCGCGCATCAGCGATGCGCGTCTGGTCATCAATGGCTGTCTTCGTGCGCCATCGACAGGTAAACAATGGTCAGCATCATGAAGATGAAGGCCTGCAGCGTGATGATGATCAGGTGGAAGACTGCCCAGGCCCACTGCAGGACGCCTGCCAGTGCTGCCAACAGAATGCCGCCGCCGAACATGACCGCGATGAGGATGAAGATCAGCTCGCCGGCATACAGGTTGCCGAACAGTCGCAGGGCCAGGGATACCGGCTTGGCGATCAGGGTCACGAACTCCAGCAGGAAGTTGACCGGAATCAGCAGGATCTTGACGAAGATGTTCTTGGCGCTGAACGGGTGCAGGGTCAGCTCGCCGAGGAAGCCGCCGATGCCCTTGACCTTGATGCTGTAGAAGATGATCAGCGCGAATACCGACAGGGCCATGCCCAGGGTGGCGTTCGGGTCGGTGGTCGGCACGGCGCGGAAGAACAGGTGGTCGTCACCGGCGATCTTGGCGGCAGCCATCGGGATCCAGTCCACCGGCACCAGGTCCATCAGGTTCATCAGGAAGATCCAGACGAAGATGGTCAGGGCCAGCGGAGCGATCAGTGCGTTACGGCCGTGGAAGGTGTCCTTGACGCTGCCGTCGACGAATTCGACCAGCACTTCGACGAAGTTCTGCAGGCCGCCAGGCTGGCCGGAGGTCGCGCGCTTGGCAGCAGCCTTGAACAGGAAGATGAACACCAGGCCCAGCACCACGGAGATACCCAGGGTATCGAGGTGGAATGCCCAGAAGCCCATTTCTTTGGCTTCCTGGGCCGTGTGGGCGAACCCCCAGCCATTGACCGGGTGCTGACCATAGGTCAGGTTCTGCAAGTGATGCTGGATATAACCCGAAGCGGTTTCTGCAGCTGCCATAAATCCCTCAAACGCTCTAAGGCTTTAAAAATCATCTCTTCATCAGCAAGGGTGCGAACCAGTTGACCAATTGGGTCAGCAGGAAGACGCCGAACAAGGCCGCCGCATCCAAAGGCTTCACACCTGCAAACACCAGCGCGAAAAGCACCGCTGTCAAAACCAGTTTCCCTGCTTCGCCGGCATAGAACGACCGGACGATGGCCTGGGCTGCCCGCGCTCCGGAAAACCGGAATGCCTTGTGGGCAAAGTACAGATTCGGCAACCAGGCTATCAGCCCGCCGCACAAGCCGGAGTAACCGGCAACACCACCTCGCCATTGCCAGAACACAGCGGCGAATACTAACAACGTAATCAGCTGGGCCAGGAGTACCGGAAACACCGGCAGGCGATGGAAGGGCAAGCGTTTTGGCGTGCGGATATCCATCGAATTACCTGGAATGGCCCTCATGGTATCGGCGCCAGGAGAATCAATGCCTTGGCATAGTTTATGCCGCCGAAATGCGCGCAGAGTATAGGGGCGGTTCCCACCCCGTTCAACTGCCCGAAAGTCTTTTCGCCGTAGTGCTTCGGGAGCAATTGTTTCAGCGAATGTGGGCCAGAACGCCCTGCAGTTCATCGAGGGAATTGTAGCGAATGACCAATTGGCCCTTGCCCTTCTGGCCATGCTTGATCTGCACCGGAGAGCCCAGCCGCTCAGCCAGGCGCTGTTCGAGCCGACTGATATCCGGATCGACCTTGCTGGTAGCAGCAGGCCGCTCCTGAGTATTCAACCACTGGCGTACCAGCGCTTCGGTCTGGCGCACGGTCAGACCACGTGCGACAACATGTCGCGCACCTTCGGTCTGCTGCTCGACCGGCAGGCCCAGCAATGCGCGGGCATGACCCATTTCCAGGTCACCGTGGGAGAGCAGGGTTTTCACTTCCTCGGGCAGGGCGATCAGGCGCAACAGGTTGGTGATGGTGACACGCGACTTGCCGACCGCTTCGGCGACCTGCTGCTGGGTCAGCTGGAACTCCTGCTGCAAGCGCTGCAGGGCCATGGCTTCCTCGATGGGGTTGAGGTCTTCACGCTGGATGTTCTCGATCAGCGCCATGGCGATGGCCGCTTCATCAGGCAACTCGCGTACCAGGGCGGGAATGCGCTCCAGGCCGGCCTGCTGGGTGGCGCGCCAGCGCCGTTCACCGGCGACGATCTCAAAACGACCGTCACCCAGGGGACGCACCACGATGGGCTGCATCACCCCATGGGTCTTGATCGATTGGGCCAGTTCCTCGAGGGCAGTGACGTCCATGTCGCGGCGCGGCTGATACTTGCCGCGCTGAATCAGATCCAGCGGCAGGTGCTGCAGCTCACGGGTATCGGCCTTGACCGCTTCCTGCTCGAGCGCATCGACGCTGGTGCCTCCCAGCAGGGCGTCCAGGCCTCGTCCGAGCCCACGTTTCTTGGCAGCCATGCACAGATTCCTTATACGGTTGCGGTGTGGGCGTTCGCACGCTGGCGGCGAACCAGCTCGCCAGCCAGCGCCAGGTAGGCGATCGCGCCACGGGATTGCTTGTCATAGACCAGCGCCGGCATGCCGAAGCTGGGGGCTTCGGCCAGTCGCACGTTGCGCGGGATCACGGTTTGATAGAGCGTGTCGGGGAAATGTTCCTTGAGCTGGGCAGACACGTCGCTGGTCAGGCTGATGCGCGGATCGTACATGGTACGCAGCAGGCCTTCGATCTTCAGTGACGGGTTGAGCAGCTTGCCGATGCGCTGGATGCTGTTGACCAGGTCGCTCAGCCCTTCGAGCGCGTAGTACTCGCACTGCATGGGGATAATTACCCCGTCGGAGGCAACCAGGGCGTTGACCGTCAGCATCGACAGCGCCGGCGGGCAGTCTATGAGGATGTAATCGTAGTTCTCGCGGATTGGCGCCAGGGCGTAACGCAGGCGGCTTTCCTTCATCTTCATTTCCAGCAGCGACACTTCCGCGGCAGTCAGGTCGCGGTTGGCCGGCAGCAGCTGGTAGCCGCCGTGCTCGGAAAACTGCATGGCCTCGACCAGATTGCATTCACCGACCAGCACGTCGTAGATGGAGTGTTCCAGGGTCTGCTTGTCGATACCGCTGCCGGTGGTGGCGTTGCCCTGGGGATCGAGATCGATGAGCAGTACACGGCGTTTGGTCGCAACCAGAGACGCCGCCAGGTTGATGCAGGTCGTGGTCTTGCCCACGCCGCCTTTCTGGTTGGCGATTGCGAATACTTTAGCCATGTTGCCGTTCCCCCTAAACCGAGCGACGCAGTATCAACAGATGGCGCTGGCCTTGGCAACCGGGAACCTTGAGCACCTGGGTGGCGGTGAGACTGAAGTCCGCTGGCAGCGCCTGCAGCTCGTCATCCGGGTGCACACCCTTCATCGCCAGCCACCGGGTATGGCCATCGCCCAGGTGGCGCGTCCAGTTGGCGAAATCCTCCAGGGAGCTGAACGCCCGCGAGCAGATGCCTGCGAAGGGCTGCACCGGCGTGAACGCTTCCACCCGACTGTGGATAACTTCGAGATTGGCCAGCTTGAGCTCGAGCTTCACCTGGGTCAGAAAGCGGGTCTTCTTGCCATTGGAATCGAGCAGGGTGAAGCGCCGCTCGGGAAACAGGATCGCCAACGGAATGCCCGGCATACCGCCGCCGCTGCCGACATCCAGCCAGTTATCCCCAGCCTCCGCCACAAAGGGCACCACGCTGAGGCTGTCCAGCAGATGACGTGACACCATCTCGTCCGGATCGCGCACGGCGGTCAGGTTGTAGGCCTTGTTCCACTTGATCAGCAGCGCCAGGTAACCCAGCAGCTGGGTCTGCTGCTGCTCGGTCAACTCGACGCCCAGTTCACGGGCGCCTTGTTGCAGTTCTTCGGCATGGCGAGCGGTAACCGACATCAGGCGCTCTGCTCCAACTGGCGGCCGACGCCGCGTTTTTTGAGGTGAATCAACAGCAGCGAGATGGCCGCCGGCGTAACGCCCGGGATACGCGAGGCCTGACCCAGGGTCTGCGGCCGCGCGTTGCCAAGCTTGTGCTGAATTTCCTTGGACAGCCCGGAGATGGTCGCGTAGTCGATATCCACAGGCAACTCGGTTTGCTCACTGGCGCGCAGGCGAGCGATCTCGTCCTGCTGACGCTCGATGTAGCCGGCGTACTTGGTCTTGATCTCGACCTGCTCGGCGACCTGCGGGTCTTCGGCACCTTCGCCGGTCACCTCGACCAGGCCGGCGTAATCGATTTCCGGGCGCGACAGCAGGTTGAGCAGGTTGTACTCATGGGTCAGCGGTGTGCCGAAGCGCTCGACGATGGCCTCGCCCTGGGGCGTGTTCGGACGTACCCAGGTACTCTTCAGGCGCTGTTCTTCACGGGCGATACCCTCGCGCTTGGCTTCGAAGGCCGCCCAGCGCTGGTCGTCGACCAGGCCCAGCTCGCGGCCCTTCTCGGTCAGGCGCAGATCGGCGTTGTCTTCGCGCAGGATCAGCCGGTATTCCGCCCGCGAGGTGAACATGCGGTAAGGCTCCTGGGTACCCAGGGTGATCAGGTCGTCGACCAGCACGCCGATGTAGGCCTCGTCGCGACGCGGACACCAGGCGTCTTTGCCCTGTGCGCGCAGCGCGGCATTGGCACCGGCCAACAAGCCTTGCGCGCCGGCTTCTTCGTAACCGGTGGTGCCGTTGATCTGGCCAGCGAAGAACAGCCCGCCGATGACCTTGGTCTCCAGGCTGTACTTCAGGTCACGCGGGTCGAAGTAGTCGTATTCGATGGCGTAACCGGGGCGCACGATATGGGCGTTTTCCATGCCGCGGATGCTCTGCACGATCTGCAACTGCACATCGAACGGCAGCGAGGTGGAGATGCCATTGGGGTACAGCTCGTGGGTGGTCAGGCCTTCCGGCTCGATGAACACCTGGTGGCTGTCCTTGTCGGCGAAGCGATGGATCTTGTCTTCGATCGACGGGCAATACCGCGGGCCCACCCCTTCGATGACCCCGGAGTACATCGGCGAGCGGTCGAGGTTGGCAGCGATGATCTCGTGAGTGCGCGCATTGGTGTGGGTGATCCAGCAACTCACCTGGCGTGGGTGCTGCTGCTTGTTGCCCATGAACGACATCACCGGAATCGGCGTGTCGCCCGGCTGCTCGGTCATCTGGGTAAAGTCCACGGAACGGCCGTCGATGCGTGGCGGCGTGCCGGTTTTCAGGCGACCGACGCGCAGCGGCAATTCGCGCAGGCGTTTGGCCAGGGCGATCGAAGGCGGATCACCTGCGCGACCACCGGAGTAGTTCTGCATGCCGATGTGGATAAGTCCACCCAGGAAGGTGCCGGTGGTCAACACCACGGAGTCGGCGAAGAAGCGCAGGCCCATCTGGGTGACCACACCCTTGACCTCATCCTGCTCGACGATCAGGTCGTCAGCTGCCTGCTGAAATATCCACAGGTTGGGCTGATTCTCGAGAATCTCGCGCACTGCCGCCTTGTAGAGGATGCGGTCAGCCTGAGCACGGGTGGCACGCACGGCCGGGCCCTTGCGGCTGTTGAGCACGCGGAACTGGATACCGCCCAGGTCGGTAGCTGTCGCCATGGCGCCGCCGAGGGCGTCGATTTCCTTGACCAGGTGGCTCTTGCCGATCCCGCCGATGGCCGGGTTGCAGCTCATCTGCCCGAGGGTTTCCACGTTGTGGGTCAGCAGCAGGGTTTTCACGCCCATGCGCGCCGCTGCAAGCGCAGCCTCGGTACCGGCATGACCGCCGCCGATGACGATCACTTGAAAACGGGAAGGGAAATCCACCACGCACCTCGTGCCTGTTGAGAAAGGGAGCTTTTAGGAAAGGGCGGCAAGTATAGGGATTTAGCCGGCCTGAAAGAAGCCTTTTGCACAAAAAATAGCCAATCGCCGCTGCTTCTTATGGAAGAGCCGTTGTCTGTCCCGTTACCTAGAAGGTGTCATCCGGGGTTGGAACATAAATAAAGATAAAGAATGATTTTTTTAAAAGGCTTGTTTTTATGTTTATAAATGGTTGCGCGGATATCTGTGGATAGATGGCTACAGCCCTTTATCAACGGTATGTACAGCGATGTATGGAACTGCGATTAACCTGGGCGGCGGGTGTGCGGCAGCGGTGATCAGCCTGTGTGTAAAAGGGCAGGTTATTCACAGGGTGGTTTATCCCTTGGTTAGACACCGGGTTATAGGCAGGGCTCAGGTCAGGTTTTCCACAGGTCTTATCTTTGCCTGTGAATGCATTGCCGAAAATAGCGGTGGCAGCAGATTACCCCTGAGCGCGGCATGACTCGGTTGGGCTGCGAGAAGTATCTGTAGATACAGAGGGGGGATGTGGCTTTCCTGGAGGAGTCTTGAAAGCCAGGTGATCAGGCGCTGTTCGCAGGTGGGGGCTCACCTGGCCAGCTAATGGGGCTCAGATGCCAGCCATTGCAATAACTTGCCTGTGCGTCGACATCGAGCCCCGGTACCTGCAATAGGGTTATCCACAAGTAGGGGCCGAAAGGTTATTTGCCGATGCAGAAGCTGGAGAAGATTCTCCCCAGCAAGTCATCGGAGCTGAACGCGCCGGTGATCTCGCCCAGGGCTTGCTGAGCCTGGCGCAGGTCCTCGGCAAGCAGCTCGCCGGCACCGGCCAGGGTAAGTTGCGCATGGCCATGGTCGAGGTGGCGTTGCGCCTGGTGCAGCGCATCGAGGTGGCGGCGGCGCGCGCTGAAGCCGCTCTCCGCGGTTTGCTGGAAGCCCATGCAGGCCTTCAGGTGTTCGCGCAGCAGGTCCAACCCTTCGCTGGATCTGGCCGAGAGTGTCAGCGTGGCCTGGCCATCGGCAGTGCTGTGCAAGGCCACCGGCTCAGCAGAGAGATCCGCCTTGTTGCGAATCAGCGTGACCCGTGCAGGGTCGGGACGCTGCTGCAGAAACTCTGGCCACAATGCGAAGGGGTCGGCTGCTTCCGGGGCCGTCGAGTCGACCACCAGCAATACCCGATCGGCCTCGCTTATGGCCTTCAGCGCGCGTTCCACGCCAATTCGTTCGACTTGATCCTGGGTGTCGCGCAGGCCAGCGGTGTCGACCACGTGCAGGGGCATGCCGTCGATGTGGATATATTCACGCAGCACGTCGCGGGTAGTACCGGCGATATCGGTGACAATGGCCGCCTCGTGGCCTGCCAGGGCATTGAGCAAGCTTGATTTGCCGGCATTGGGCCGGCCGGCGATGACCACGGTCATGCCATCGCGCAGCAGGGCGCCCTGCCCCGCCTCGCGCAATACTGTGGATAACTGTTCGCGCACGCCTTCCAGCAGGCCCAGCACATGACCATCGGCGAGAAAGTCGATTTCCTCTTCCGGGAAATCGATGGCCGCTTCCACATAGATACGCAGGCTGATCAGTCGCTCGGTCAGCTCATGCACGCGCCGTGAAAATTCACCCTGCAGCGAGCGCACGGCATTGCGCGCCGCCTCGGCCGAGCTGGCTTCGATCAGGTCGGCAATCGCTTCGGCCTGGGCCAGGTCGAGCTTGTCATTGAGGAAGGCGCGCTCGCTGAACTCGCCCGGGCGTGCCTGGCGTGCGCCAAGCTCCAGGCAGCGCCGCAGGAGCATGTCCAGCACCACCGGCCCCCCATGGCCCTGCAGCTCGAGCACATCCTCGCCAGTGAACGAATGGGGCCCCGGAAAGAACAGCAGCAGGCCTTCGTCGATCACTTCGCCGCCATCGTCATGCCAGGCACCATGGTGGGCGTGGCGCGGTTTGGGCTCGATGCCACTGAGGGTGATGCCGATCATCCTTGCCCGCGGGCCGGAGACTCTGACGATGCCGACCCCGCCACGACCCTGGGCGGTGGCGACGGCGGCGATAGTTTCACGGGGGGCGGACATAAGGTTCTCCAGACGCTGGATAGCAGAACGCCCCACGAGGGGGCGTCTGTCATGTAGCGGGTGAAGCGCGACGGCTTAGGCCTCGGAAGGCTTGCTCGCGGCTTCGATCTTGCGGGTAATGTACCACTGCTGGGCGATGGACAGGACGTTGTTGACCACCCAGTACAGCACCAGACCAGCAGGGAACCACAGGAAGAAGAAGGTGAAGATGATCGGCATCATCTTCATCACGCGCGCCTGCATGGGGTCCGGCGGCGTCGGGTTGAGCTGCTGCTGGATGAACATGGTGGCGCCCATGATGATCGGCAGGATGAAGTACGGATCCTTGATCGACAGGTCGGTGATCCACAGGATCCACGGCGCCTGGCGCATTTCCACGGATTCCAGCAGGGTCCAGTACAGGGCCAGGAACACCGGCATCTGCACCAGGATCGGCAGGCAGCCGCCCAGCGGGTTGATCTTCTCTTTCTTGTACAGCTCCATCATCGCCTGGGACATCTTCTGGCGATCGTCACCGTACTGCTCCTTCAGCGCCTGCAGGCGTGGCGAAACGGCACGCATACGGGCCATGGAGCGGTAGCTGGCAGCCGACAGCGGGAAGAAGGCCAGCTTGATGATCAGCGTCAGCACGATGATCGAGAAGCCCCAGTTACCCAGCAGGTTGTGGATATGTTCCAGCAGCCAGAAGATAGGCTCGGCGAGGAACCACAGAATGCCGTAGTCGACGGTCTTGTCCAGGCCAGGCGACAGCGCGGCGAGGTCCTTCTGGATCTTCGGACCGGCATACAGCGTGGTGCTGGTCTGGGCCTCGGCACCGGCGGGAATGTTCAGCGCAGGGCCGGTGTAGCCGATGATGTAGTTGCCCTGGCTGTCCTTGCGGGTCTGCACCAGGTTGGTGTCATCCTTGGCGGGAACCCAGGCGGTCACGAAGTAGTGCTGCAGCCAGGCAACCCAGCCGCCCTGCACGGTTTCCTTGAGGCTCTGCTTGTCGATGTCTTTCATCGACACCTTGGTGTAGGGCTTCTCGGGGGTCCACAGCGCGGCACCCAGGTAAGTGGCGGTGCCGGTGGCGGTGCTGGAGGACGGGTCACCGCTGTTGTCGCGCTTGAGCTGGGCGAACAGGTTACCGGTCCAGGCGTTCGGGCTCTGGTTGTCGATCAGGTAGGTGACGCCGATCTGGTAGCCCTTGCCGGTGATGCAGCCGGTCTTCTTCTGTTCCACTTCCTTGGCCGAGCAGCTGGTTTCCAGGCCGCGGTTGAAGGTGAAACGCTTGATGTAGTTGACGCCGCCTTCGCTGAAGGTGAGGTCGACGACCAGCTGGTCCTGGCCGTCGGCCAGTTGATAGACGCGCTGCTCGCTGTTGTACAGCGGGCGACCGTTGGCGCGGGCGTCCGGGCCATTGGCACCGGTAAGGCCGCTCTGCGCCAGGTACAGGTGCTCGTTGCCGTTATCGAACAGCTGGAAGGGCACGTCGGGGCGGTCCTGGCGGCGCGGGTAATGCGGCAGGCTCAGGCGCACCACGTCGCCACCACGTGGATCGATGGCCAGATCCAGGACGTCGGTCTTGACCTGAATCAGCTCGTCGCTGACCGCAATAGTTTCCACCGGACTTGGATTGGCGCCGTCGGCATTCGCAGTCGGCACGTCGTCATTGCTCGCCACCGAAGCGGTTTCCGGCAAGCTCGGTGCGGGTTTGCTGGTCGAAGCGGTCTGATTCGGCAGAGCGGCCTGGCCGTAGTCCTGGTTCCATTGAAGAACCATCATGTAGGACACGACTGCCAGGGCGACGATCAGGATCGTACGTTTGATATCCATGATTATTCGGCCATCGAAGAGGAACGGGAGTGTTTCGCGAGGGGCACCGGATCGTAGCCTCCGGGATGCCAGGGGTGGCAGCGTCCCAGACGACGAACGGTCAGCCAGCCACCACGCAGGACGCCATGGATTTCGATGGCTTCAAGCGCGTAGCAGGAACAAGTGGGGTAGAAACGACAATGACTGGCCATCATCGGACTGATGGCGTACTGGTAAAACCGGATTGGAGCTTGGACCAGTTTACGCATGGGGATTGTCGTTCACCCCGGTCTGGGCATCGGCCTGTTGGGCGGGTTTGCTGCGAGCCAGGCGCTTCCACAGCTTGCCGAACTGTTGAGCCAGCTCGGCGTTCTGCAGATCACCCAGGCCCTTACGCGCGACCACCACTATGTCCCAGCCCACCAGATTGTCCTGGTTGAGGCGGAACGATTCGCGGATTTGGCGTTTCAGGCGGTTGCGCTCAACGGCGAGCTTGACGCTCTTCTTGCCGATCACCAGACCGAGGCGTGGATGATCAAGCTCGTTGTTGCGCGCAAGCAGCAGGACACTCTTGCCCGGCGCTTTGCCGCTGGGAGAGTCGAAGACTGCCTTGAATTGCCGGGGTGTGAGCAGGCGCTTTTCCCGGCCGAAGCCTCGACTCACCACAAGACTGGAAAATCAGACTGCGAGGCGAGCACGGCCCTTGGCGCGACGACGCGACAGGACGGCACGGCCGTTCTTGGTAGCCATGCGAGCACGGAAGCCGTGGGTACGAGCGCGTTTGATGGTGCTGGGTTGGAAAGTGCGTTTCATGATGCGGTTACCTGGTTGTCGACAACGGACCGGAATGGTCCCCGTTTTAAGAGACCGGCGATTCTAGAGAAAGCCGCAGGCCAGGTCAATTTCCAACCAGTTGTTTTGCAGATAGAGAAATATAAAGGAAAGAATCTTTTAAGAAAGGCTTGTTATGGTGTTTATAGATGCATGGGCTGCTTTCTGTGGATAACTGCCCCGAGCGCAGTCACTGTACCGCCTGTGGGGAATGGCAAGTCTGTCAGAAAAGGGTGCGGCGGGTGTTGGTTTGCTGGGCAAGCCCTGGGGACTGATTGCCTCTTTATCCACAGGGCGGATATCCAGAGGTTTATCCGCCGGCTTGTCAACCAGGCTTATGGAGCGTTATCCACAGCGTTCAGAGTGTCCTTATCCGACATGTGGCAAATTGCCTAACACCTTGATTTACCATGTACTGATTGGCTCAGCTATGTGGATAACTACCCTGCTAGCGGCTACAATAGCTGCTGTTTTTGCCTCAGCGTTTTCAATCAGGGGATGTCCGTGTCCGTGGAACTTTGGCAGCAGTGCGTGGAACTCCTTCGCGATGAACTGCCTGCCCAGCAATTCAACACCTGGATCCGTCCACTACAGGTAGAAGCCGAAGGCGATGAGCTGCGTGTGTACGCCCCTAATCGCTTCGTTCTCGACTGGGTCAATGAAAAGTACATGGGCCGTATGCTCGAGCTGCTCGGTGAGCGGGCGACCGGCCTGGTACCGGCTATCTCGCTGCTGATCGGCAGCCGTCGCAGTTCGGCGCCGCGTGCGGTATTGACGCCTTCGCCATCGGCTTCCAGCTATAACAGCCCGGCACCCTCCGCGCCTCCCCCTGTCGCCCCCACGCCTCAGGTCAGTGCGCCGCCGCCCAAGCTGCCGGTGCAGACCGAGCCGTCGCGGGCCAGCTTCGATTCCATGGCCGGCGCCGCGTCCAGCGTGGCGCCGGCGCGCACCGAGCGCAACGTGCAGGTAGAAGGTGGCCTCAAGCACACCAGCTACCTGAACCGGACCTTCACCTTCGACAACTTCGTCGAGGGCAAGTCCAACCAGCTGGCCCGTGCCGCGGCCTGGCAGGTGGCGGACAACCCCAAGCATGGCTACAACCCGCTCTTCCTTTATGGGGGCGTCGGCCTCGGCAAGACTCACCTGATGCACGCGGTCGGTAACCACCTGCTGGCCAAGAATCCCAATGCCAAGGTCGTCTACCTGCATTCCGAGCGATTCGTGGCCGACATGGTCAAGGCGCTGCAGCTCAATGCCATCAACGAATTCAAGCGTTTCTACCGTTCGGTGGACGCGCTGCTGATCGATGACATCCAGTTCTTCGCCAAGAAGGAGCGCTCCCAGGAGGAATTCTTCCATACCTTCAATGCCCTGCTCGAGGGTGGCCAGCAGGTGATTCTCACCAGCGACCGCTACCCCAAGGAAATCGAAGGTCTGGAGGAGCGGTTGAAGTCGCGCTTCGGCTGGGGCCTGACGGTGGCGGTCGAGCCGCCCGAGCTGGAAACCCGCGTGGCGATCCTGATGAAAAAGGCCGATCAGGCCAAGGTGGACCTGCCCCACGATGCAGCCTTCTTCATCGCCCAACGTATTCGCTCCAACGTGCGCGAGCTGGAAGGTGCCTTGAAGCGGGTGATCGCACACTCGCACTTCATGGGCCGCGATATCACCATCGAGCTGATCCGCGAATCGCTGAAGGACCTGCTGGCCCTGCAGGACAAGCTGGTCAGCATCGACAATATCCAGCGCACCACGGCCGAGTACTACAAGATCAAGATCACCGATCTGTTGTCCAAACGTCGTTCGCGTTCCATCGCCAGGCCGCGTCAGGTGGCCATGGCCTTGTCCAAGGAACTGACCAACCACAGCCTGCCGGAAATCGGTGTGGCCTTCGGCGGTCGCGATCACACCACTGTGTTGCACGCCTGTCGTAAGATTGCTGAACTTAGGGGATCCGATGCGGACATCCGCGAGGATTACAAGAACCTGCTGCGTACACTGACCACTTGATACGCAACTCCATGCACGAGGCAAGGGACTAGACCATGCACTTCACCATTCAACGCGAAGCCCTGTTGAAACCCCTGCAACTGGTCGCCGGCGTCGTGGAACGCCGCCAGACCTTGCCGGTTCTGTCCAACGTTCTGCTGGTCGTCGAAGGCCAGCAGCTGTCGCTGACCGGTACCGACCTGGAGGTCGAGCTGGTCGGTCGCGTGGCCCTGGAAGATGCCGCCGAGCCAGGCGAGATCACCGTGCCGGCGCGCAAGCTGATGGACATCTGCAAGAGCCTGCCGGCCGATGCGTTGATCGATATTCGTGTCGACGAGCAGAAGCTGCTGGTCAAGGCCGGGCGCAGCCGTTTCACCCTGTCCACCCTGCCTGCCAATGACTTCCCCACCGTCGAGGAAGGTCCGGGCTCGCTGACCTTCAGCCTGGTGCAGAGCAAGCTGCGTCGCCTGATTGAGCGCACCAGTTTTGCCATGGCTCAGCAAGACGTGCGCTATTACCTCAACGGCATGCTGCTCGAAGTGCAGACCGGTATCCTGCGGGCCGTCGCTACTGATGGCCATCGCCTGGCGATGTGTTCCATGGAAGCCGCCATCGAGCAGGACGGCAAGCATCAGGTCATCGTGCCGCGCAAGGGGATTCTCGAACTGGCTCGCCTGTTGACCGAACAGGACGGTGAAGTGTCCATCGTCCTCGGCCAGCACCATATCCGTGCCACCACCGGTGAATTCACCTTCACCTCTAAGCTTGTCGATGGCAAGTTCCCGGATTACGAACGCGTGCTGCCCCGTGGTGGCGACAAGCTGGTGGTCGCCGATCGTCAGGGCCTGCGTGAAGCCTTCAGCCGTACTGCGATCCTCTCCAACGAGAAGTACCGCGGTATCCGCCTGCAACTGGCTGCTGGCTTGCTGAAAATTCAGGCCAACAATCCGGAGCAGGAAGAAGCGGAAGAAGAGATTGCCGTGGAGTACAACGGTGCTTCCCTGGAGATCGGCTTCAACGTCAGCTACCTGCTGGACGTACTGGGCGTGATGACCACCGAGCAGGTGCGCCTGATTCTGTCGGACTCCAACAGCAGTGCGCTGGTGCAGGAAGCCGACAATGACGACTCTGCCTACGTCGTCATGCCGATGCGTCTGTAATTCAAGCTGCTGAAAGGCAGCTTCCAGTGTCAGATAATCAGCCTTGGTATGTTCGGATGCAGCTTTGATCCGTAACATCCAAGGCTGATTTCGTTTCAGGTGGCCTGATCGCTGCCCTTCTCTTCCGGTCTGTTCATGTCCCTGACCCGCATCAATTTCACCGCCGTCCGCAATCTCGAGCCGTCAACCCTGCTGCCCTCGCCACGCATCAACATCCTCTATGGCGATAATGGCAGCGGCAAGACCAGCGTACTCGAAGGCATTCATCTGCTGGGCCTGGCGCGCTCCTTTCGCAGTGCTCGCCTGCTGCCGGTGATCCAGTACGAGCAGCAGGTCTGCACGTTGTTCGGGCAAGTGCAACTGAATGACGGTCGGCTGAGCAACCTCGGCGTGTCCCGGGATCGTCAGGGGGAGTTCCAGATTCGCATCGACGGGCAAAACGCGCGAAGTGCAGCGCAGCTTGCCGAAACGTTGCCCCTACAGCTGATCAACCCTGACAGCTTTCGCCTGCTGGAGGGTTCGCCGAAGGTCCGCAGGCAGTTCCTTGATTGGGGTGTGTTCCACGTGGAACCACGTTTTCTACCGGCTTGGCAGCGCCTGCAGAAGGCCCTCAAGCAGCGTAATTCGTGGCTTCGCCGTGGTACACTTGACGCCGTTTCGCAAGCGGCCTGGGATCGCGAGTTATGCCTGGCCAGTGATGAAATCGACAGTTATCGGCGATCCTACATACAGCAATTGAAGCCCGTCTTCGAGCGTACCCTCAGCGAGCTGGTCGAACTTAGCGGCCTGACGCTGAGCTATTACCGAGGATGGGACAAAGAGCGAGCCCTGAGCGAAGTGCTGACCTCGTCACTGCTGCGTGATCAGCAGATTGGGCACACCCAGTCTGGACCGCAGCGGGCGGATCTCAGGCTGAGGCTCGGAGCGCATAACGCGGCAGACATCCTGTCGCGGGGCCAGCAGAAGCTAGTTGTGTGCGCCTTGAGGATCGCCCAGGGGCACTTGGTTGATCAGGCCAAGCGCGGCCAATGCATCTATCTGGTGGATGACTTGCCGTCAGAACTGGATGAGCAGCATCGCCGCGCGTTGTGCCGGTTGTTGGAAGATTTGAACTGCCAGGTATTTATCACCTGTGTAGACCATGAATTGTTGAGCGATGGCTGGCAAACGGATACGCCGGTTTCCATGTTCCACGTGGAACATGGGCGTATCACCCAGACCCACGACCACCGGGAGTAAGGCATGAGCGAAAACCAAACGTACGACTCCAACAGTATCAAGGTACTGAAAGGCCTGGATGCCGTACGCAAGCGGCCAGGCATGTACATCGGTGACACCGACGATGGCAGCGGCCTGCACCACATGGTCTTCGAGGTGGTCGACAACTCCATCGACGAAGCCTTGGCTGGTCATTGCAGCGAGATCACCATCACCATCCATCCGGATGAGTCGATCAGTGTGCGTGATAACGGCCGTGGTATCCCGGTCGATATGCACAAGGAAGAAGGCGTATCTGCAGCAGAGGTCATCATGACCGTGCTGCACGCCGGCGGTAAGTTCGACGATAACAGCTACAAGGTCTCCGGCGGCCTGCACGGCGTGGGTGTGTCGGTGGTCAATGCCCTCTCCAAGGAGCTGGTGCTGACCATTCGCCGTAGCGGCAAGATCTGGGAGCAGACCTACGTCCACGGCGTGCCCCAGGCACCTCTGGCAGCGGTTGGTGACACCGATGGAACGGGCACCCAGATCCACTTCAAGCCCTCGGAAGACACCTTCGCCAATATCCACTTCAGCTGGGACATCCTCGCCAAGCGTCTGCGTGAACTGTCGTTCCTGAACTCCGGTGTGGGCATCCTGCTCAAGGACGAACGCACCGCCAAGGAAGAGCTGTTCAAATATGAAGGCGGTCTGCGTGCATTCGTCGAATACCTGAACGTCAACAAGACCGCGGTCAACCAGGTATTTCACTTCAACGTCCAGCGTGACGATGGTGTGGGTGTGGAAGTCGCCTTGCAGTGGAACGACAGCTTCAACGAAAACCTGCTGTGCTTCACCAATAACATTCCCCAGCGCGACGGCGGCACTCACCTTGCGGGCTTCCGCTCGGCGCTGACCCGTAACCTGAACAACTACATCGAACAGGAAGGCCTGGCCAAGAAGCACAAGGTCTCGACCACCGGTGACGATGCTCGTGAAGGCCTGACCGCGATCATTTCGGTGAAGGTGCCAGATCCCAAGTTCAGCTCCCAGACCAAGGACAAGCTGGTCTCCTCCGAGGTGAAAACTGCGGTGGAACAGGAAATGGGCAAGTACTTCGCCGACTTCCTGCTCGAGCACCCGAACGAAGCCAAGGCCGTTGTCGGCAAGATGATCGACGCGGCCCGTGCCCGTGAAGCGGCGCGCAAGGCCCGTGAAATGACCCGCCGCAAGGGCGCGCTGGACATCGCCGGGCTGCCAGGCAAACTGGCCGACTGTCAGGAGAAGGACCCTGCCCTTTCCGAACTGTACATCGTGGAGGGTGACTCCGCGGGCGGTTCTGCCAAGCAGGGCCGTAACCGCAAGACCCAGGCCATCCTGCCGCTCAAGGGCAAGATCCTCAACGTCGAGAAAGCACGCTTCGACAAGATGATTTCCTCTCAGGAGGTCGGCACGCTGATCACCGCCCTGGGTTGTGGCATCGGCCGTGAGGAATACAACATCGACAAACTGCGTTACCACAACATCATCATCATGACCGATGCTGACGTCGACGGTTCGCACATCCGTACCCTGCTGCTGACCTTCTTCTTCCGTCAGTTGCCGGAGCTGGTCGAGCGCGGCTACATCTACATCGCCCAGCCGCCGCTGTACAAGGTCAAGAAAGGCAAGCAGGAGCAGTACATCAAGGACGACGAGGCCATGGAGGAATACATGACCCAGTCGGCTCTGGAAGACGCCAGCCTGCACGTCAACGAAGCTGCTCCCGGCCTCTCCGGCGAGTCCCTGCAGCGTCTGGTCGGCGACTACCGCACGGTGATGAAAACCCTCAAGCGTCTGTCGCGTTTGTACCCGGAAGAGATCACCGAGCACTTCGTCTACCTGCAAGGCGTGACTCAGGAGATGCTCGCCGACCAGGACGTCATGGAAGCCTGGCGCCTGAAGTTCGATGCCCGCCTGAAGACCATGGATCGCTCCGGCCTGGCCTACAAGACCAGCCTGCGCGAAGATACCGAGCGCCACCTGTGGCTGCCGGAGGTCGAGATGATCTCCCATGGCAACTCCAGCTACATCACCTTCAACCGTGATTTCTTCACCAGCAACGATTACAAGACCGTCACCAGCCTGGGCGACCAGCTGAACAGCCTGCTGGAAGAAGGCGCCTACGTGCAGCGTGGCGAACGCAAGAAGCCGGTCACTACTTTCAAGGAAGCGCTGAGCTGGCTGATGACCGAGAGCACCAAGCGCCACAGCATCCAGCGCTACAAGGGGCTTGGCGAGATGAACCCGGATCAGCTGTGGGAAACCACCATGGACCCGGAAGTGCGCCGTATGCTCAAGGTGCGTATTGAAGACGCCATCGCCGCGGACCAGATCTTCAACACCCTGATGGGTGACGAAGTAGAACCGCGCCGTGACTTCATCGAGACCAACGCCCTGGCGGTGTCGAACCTCGACGTCTGATCGCGTTCAGAAGCACAAAAAACCCGGCCTGGCGCCGGGTTTTTTATTGCCCATCAACGGTTTAGTAGCCCGTCAGCCCCACCAGTAACGCACCATGTGGAAAAACACCGGGGCGGCGAAGCACACCGAGTCGAGGCGATCGAGCATGCCTCCGTGGCCTTCGATCATATGCCCCCAATCCTTGACGCCGCGGTCGCGCTTGATCGCCGACATGACCAGGCCGCCGGCGAAGCCGAGCAGGCATACCAACAGGGCGAACAGGCCCGCCTGCCAGAAGGCGAATGGGGTGATCCAGTACAGCGAGGCGCCAATCAGGGTGGCCAGGGCCACGCCACCAAAGAAGCCCTCCACGGTTTTCGATGGCGACAGGTTGGGCGCGATCTTGCGTTTGCCGGCCAGCTTGCCGCACACGTACTGCAGTACATCGGAGATCTGCACGACGATCACCAGCCAGGCGATCAGCAGCAGGTTGCGACCCTCGTAGTCAGCGATCTCCAGGGTCAGCAGCGCCGGTACGGTGGAGATGCAGTACACCGCGATCATCAGGCCCCACTGCACCTTGGAGGTTCGTTCCAAGAAGCGCGTGGTATCGCCGCCCAGGGACGACAGTATCGGCAGCAGCAGGAACACGTAGACCGGAATGAAGATGGCGAACAGGCCGTACCAGCCGATGCCGATCAACAGGTACTGCATCGGCAGCGCGAAGTAGAAGGCGGCGACCAGTGCCGGGTAGTCGCTGCGCCGGGTGGGCGTGAGGGTCATGAACTCGCGCAGCGCATAGAACGACACGCAATAGAACAGCACCACCACGCCGGTATTGCCGAACAGGAAGGCGAAGCCGATCACCAGCACCATCACCCACCAGGCATTGATGCGCGCGTTGAGGTTGTCGATCACGGCGTGTTGACCAGGGCCGGCACGCAGCTTCAGCAGCCAGCCGATCAGGCTGGCGAGGAGCAGAATGCCGCCAATGCCGGCAAACAACAGCATGGTATTGCGATCCATCTCAAACCTCCGCGGGAGCCAGGGTCAGCAGGGCATTACGGGCGCGTTCGAGGAAAGCCTCTTTGCCCTCCTCCTCGCCCATGCCCAGCGGCGCGCCGAAATTCAGGGTGCACAGCAGCGGCAGCGGCAGCGCTCGGCCCTTGGGCATGACACGGTTGAGATTGGCGATCCATACCGGGATCACCTCCACGTCCGGGCGCGCCTTGGCCAGGTGATAGAGGCCGGCCTTGAACGGCAGCAGGCCGTCCTCGAGGTTGCGGGTGCCTTCCGGGAAGACGATCAGCGAGTCGCCCTCGGCCAACGCATCGAGCATCGCCTGCAAGGGGTTGGCGTTGGGATCGCTGCGCTGGCGGTCGACCAGCACGCCGTTGAACACCCGCTGGATCAGGAAGCTGCGCAGCGCGCCCTTCATCCAGTAATCGGAGCCGGCCACTGGGCGGGTGCGCTTGCGCAGTTCAGCGGGCAGCGATGCCCAGAGCAACACGAAGTCGCCATGGCTGCTGTGGTTGGCGTAGTAGATACGCTGCACCGGCTGTGCGGTGCTGCCGAGCCACAGGGCCCGGGCACCGGTGAGCAGCCGCGCACCGGAGGTGATGAAAAAGGCGACCAGGGATGCGAGCATGGACAGTTCCTTATCCGAATCGAATGTGTGAGAGCCACGGCATCAGCACGATGGCCGCCAGGGCGACCAGCAGCTGTAGGGCCAGCCACAGTGCCTGTAGACGCAGCAGGCGTAGCGCGCCCTGGCTGCGTTGTTCCCAGGAGCGCCCTGGCTCGGCCTTGCGGCCCAGCCCGAGCAGCGCCTGATCGAGCTCGGTGGTGCGCCGCTCGAGCTGCTCGGGCGCGGCAGCCAGGGCGGCGAACAGCTCGGCATCGAGGGCGACGCGCAACGCGTAGTATTTCTGGATCAGGCCGCAGAGCAGCAGCGCGATGCACACCGCCGCGCCCGTGCTGAGTGCCATGAAACCAAGCAGCGGGCCCAGGCCGATGACGAGTGCGAGCAAGGTCAGCGCGCCCGACAAACGATCGAGGGCTTTGCCGCGGCGTAGCAGCCCGGCAACCAGCTGCAGTTGCATTTCATTGGCCATGTGGTGTGGCTCCCTCGGTGGATATCGAGTGGCTCAAAATGCCTTCCAGGGCCTGTAGATGCGCGTCTCCCAGCACAACCTGTGGGCGAGCCTGGCGCAGCCTTGAAACGGCCTCTGCGACGCTCCTGCAGCGGCCGCTATGCAGTAGCCAGGCGGCGATGGCGGTGGCGCTGCGTGAATAGCCCAGGGCACAGCACACCAGCACCGGCCCGTGGCTGCGCAGGTCTTCGATGGCCACTGCCGCCTGGAGGCAATGTTCACTGCTCGGCGTGATCAGATCGAGGCTGGCCAGTTCGCGGTAGACCTTGCCTTCCACCCGGCACGGCAGCTCGGCACAGAGGTCGGCGATGGCGGCGAACGCCTGCCCTTCTGCCTTGCCGGGAATGCGTCCGAGCCAGACGCCGTCGGCCACTTCATCGGGCTGCGGATGCTTGCGGGTCCAGGCTCGCGAGTTGATCCAGGCGCCGAGCAGATAGGGCGCCAACAGCCAGCTGCTGGCAGCGCTGAGACGGCCGTCCGCGCGCTTCTGAAAACCCTTGGCTCCGAACAGTACATAGTTCAACGCGACCATCAGCAGCGACAGGGCCGGCCACAGCAGCCACAAGGCGAAGCCGTCGAAATGAATCGCCACGGCGCTGCACAGAGCTGCGCCAAAGGCGTAACGCAGCGCCAACCGCCAGCGCCGCGGGTCGCGGGCCAGGCACCAGGCAAACAACGGGCTGCGCCCTTCGCTGGGCCACAGCCACAGGCACAGGCAACCGGCGAGCATGCCGGTCGGTACGTCGATGAAATGATGTTGCCAGGTGGTCAGCACCGACAGGCCGATCAGCAGAAACCAGATATGCACGACTGCACGCCACAGGCCGCTGGCGTGCTGGGCAAAGCAGGCCCAGAGCACCACCAGCAGGGTGATGTGCAGCGATGGCGCCTGGTTGAAGGGTTTGTCGAACCCCATCAGCACGTCGAACATCATGCCGAACAGCCCATCCAGTGCTGGCCGGTCGAAGGTGAAACGTAACGGCCAGAGCAGGAAGCAGCTGATGCAGATCACCTGGGCGGTGAGCAGTCGCAGGCCGAGGCGATCCACCGCGGCACGGGTGGCCGGTAGCAGGAAGGCCAGGCCGTAGAGCAGGTCGATGGACCAGTAGGGAATGATCGTCCACGGCCACAGGGGAATCAGCCACTCCCAGCCGAACACCAGGCTGCCGACGTCGTCACGCTGGCCGGTGAACCAGTTGGCGAAGCCATAGGTACCGAAGAACAGTGGCGCGAGCAGCAGCAGCCAGAGTACGCCGCGCTTCCATAGTCCGCTTTCACGGACGACCGCGGCGGGCGTCATCAGGACACCCGCTGCGCCAGGGACACGCTGAAGATGCCCCACTCATCGATGCGCTGGGTCAGCTTGCGAAATCCTGCCGCTTCGACCAGCTGATCCATCTCCGCCTGGCTACGCCGGCGCATCACCCAGGCCTCGCCGCCGCGGTGGCTGGTCAGCGCACGGGCGATCAGTTCCAGCTGCGGGTGCCAGGGTTGGCCGGTGTAGATCAGGTAGCCGCCCTCTTCCACGGCTGCCGCAAGGCCCGCCAGGGAGTCGCCGACCATGGTGTTGCTGGCGAACAATTCATACAGGCCGGAGACCACCGCCAGGGTAGGTTTCGGGTCGAGCGCGGCCAGGTCGGCCTTGTCGAAGGCATCGCCTTTGACGAATCGGGCGATGCTGCCCAGGCCTTTCTGCTCGATCAGTGCCGCGCCGTCGCGCACGTTGATGTCGCTGTAATCACGCAGCAGGATCGAATCCGGTTTGTCGCTGCCCTGCTCCAGCGCTTCGAGAATGTAACGTCCATGGCCGGCGGCGATATCGACGATACGCACTGGGTGGCTCTGCTCGCGCAGTTTGCCCATGGCCAGGCGCAGCAGCTCTTCGGCGTGCACCTTGCGCTGGCGAATGCCCCGCCAACCGATGGAGTTCAGGTAGTTGCGGTCGATCAGTCGACCAATCGGCGAGCTGCCGGTTGGCGTGTTGCGGTATACGTAATCCAGGGTGCTGCCCGAGTCGAAACCGGTCTCGAAACCCAGCTTCACGCCTGCAGACACACTGCTGCCGAGGCGCATGCCGGCCCGCGTGGCGCGCCAGTAGAGATCGCGCGGCGAGTTCTTCGGCAGTGGGGCCGCCAGTTCCTCGGCTTCGGCGCAGCTCCAGCCCAGGCAGTCGGCATCCAGCAGCGAGGGACGCTGTAGCGGTTGCTCGAAGGCTTTCAGTACGAAGCGGCGAATGCGGCTCAGCGCATGAGCACGGTCACGCTCGCCCAGGGTGTCGTGGAAGAACCCGGGCAGAATGTGCATTTCCTTGTCCAGGCTGCCCAGGCGCTGGAAGAACTGCTCCTGGGGTTTGCGGTGCACCACGAAGTCGCTGCCGGAGATCAGCAGCTGGGTGGGAATCTGAATCGCCTGGGCATCGGCGACCACGCGCTCGGCGGCGTCGTACAGGCCCAGCAGCATGTTCACCGAAATGGCGCGGGTAATCAGCGGGTCGTTGTCGAAGGAGGCAATGCGCTGCGGGTCGTGACTGAGGAACTTGGCTTTGACATAGCTGTTGACGAAGAAATTGCCGCGCCAGGCGCGCATCAGCTTCAGGCCCGGACGCGCGAACGGCACGTACAGCTTGACCTTGAATGCTGGCGAGGCGAGCACCAGTGCGCGGATCTTCGGCGCGTAATCATGGGCCCAGGTGGACACCACCACGGCGCCAACGCTTTGCGCCAGCACCACCATGTCTCCGGTATCGATGCTATACGTGGCTGCAATGTGGTCGATAAAGGTCTGTACGTCGCGCACGCTGGTGGCGAAGCTTGGGCTGTCGCCCCGTGCGCCTGGCGACTCACCGTGGCCGCGGGCATCCCAGGCGAAGAAGTCGAAGCCTTGCAGGCCCAGCTCGTCGACCAGATGGGCCATGCGCCCGCCATGCTCGTGACCGCGATGAAACATCACGATGGCGCGACGGGCTGCCCCGGGCTGCACATCGGCAGCCGGCCAGTGGCGATAGAACAGGCTGACGCCGTCGTGGGTCGTGAAGGTACTGGAGCGAGCTTCGATCATCGGGGGCATTCCTATTGCGCAGAGGAAGATGCTTGCGCCAGACCCTGGCGTACGCGGTTGAACAGCGTGTACAGCAGCAGCGCGGTGATGACCGCGAGAATCGGATCGATCCAGCTCAACGGCAGCAGCGCGGTGGCCACCCCTGCACCCAGCACGCCAAAGCAGAAGGCACGGTCGCTCTTGCCCATCGGCCCGTCATAGCGGCGCGCGGCGCCCACCATCGGGCCCATCACCCCGGCGTATTCGCTGATCAGCGCGAACAGCACCAGCACCACCACCAAGGTCGGCGAGACCCCGGGCAGCAACGCAAAGGGCAGGAACAACGCGGCATCGGCGATCACGTCGCAGAGTTCATTTAGGTAGGCGCCCAGCGTCGATTGTTGGCCAAACTCGCGGGCCAGCATGCCATCCACGGCGTTGAGCGCCATGCGCAGAATCATCCACAGCGGGATCAGGGCGAACAGCCAGAGCCGCTCGGGAGAGATGGCCAGCAGCAGGCCGATGAGCACCGATACGACGGCGGCGCTCAGGGTTACCTGATTGGCGGTCACGCCAGCGTCGAAAAGACGCTGTACCAGGGGACGCAAGAGGTTCTGAAAGCGCGGTTTCAGCTGATAAATCGAAAGCATGTCACGAACTCCGTTTCGCCATGTTTCTATGTCTGGCAGACCGCCAGCTTAGCCGGTTGAGCCCCTACTAAGCGATACGCCAACGTGAACATCGTCAAGTTGCCGCGTAAAACTTATGCCCAATTTATCGACAGTTTAGGTACCAATAAAAATCCATTTAAATCAGTATCTTGAGCTAGAAAATTCAATTAAAAAAGAATTTGCTCAACAGGTTATCCACAGATGGGCCGGGTCAGGCGAGGTCGTTGGCGGTTTCCACCGGAGCGGCCTGTGGGTTCAGCGCACCGATTTCGCATTGCGCCTGGCTGACCCATTGAAATGCGCGCTCGTTGAGATTGGCGATCGCCCGTGGGCCTTCGCCTTCTGCGTACATGGCCGGGCCGATTACCACCTGCACCACGCCCGGCTTCTTGCTCCAGCCGTCCTTCGGCCAGAACTGCCCGGCATTGTGGGCAATCGGCAGCACCGGCAGGTTGCTGTTGACTGCCAGGGCGGTACCACCCCGGGAGAATTTGCCGATCTGGCCGTCCGGGATGCGTGTGCCCTCCGGGAACACCAACACCCAGGCGCCCTGCTCCAGGCGTGTGCGGCCTTGCTGGGCCAGTTGCTTGAGTGCGGCCTTGGGGTTGCTGCGGTCGATGGCGATGGGTTTGAGCATGGCCAGCGCCCAGCCAAAGAACGGCACGCACATCAGCTCGCGCTTGATTACCTGGCTAAGCGGCTCGAAGTAGGCGCACAGGAAAAAGGTCTCCCAGGTGCTCTGGTGTTTGGCGAGAATGACGCAGGGGCGCTCGGGGATGTTTTCCTGACCCCTGATCTCGTAGCTGATGCCGGCGACTACCTTGGCCAGCCACACCGCGCAACGGCACCAGTTCTGCACCACGAAACGGTAGCGGGCACGAAATGGCAGGAATGGCGCGACGAATACGCTGATGATGCACCAGACGAACGAGCTGGAAGACAGCAACAGGTAGAAGAGGAAGGTTCTGAGGAACTGCACTGTCGACATGTGAGCAATTACCGTGGCAGGTCGGGCCTGCGCTATCAAGTGAGAAGCTGGGCAGCCACGGCTGCCAGGTCATCGAATACCAGCGTGCCCGCCGGCAGTCCTTTGGTCAGGGTGCGTTCACCCTTGCCGGTTTTCACCAGCACCGGCTGACAATCGACGGCTCGCGCCGTTTCCAGGTCACTGGCGCTGTCGCCGACGAACCAGATTCCGCTCAGCGCCACGCCGTAGTGCTCGCCTATCTGGCGCAGCATGCCGGGCTTGGGCTTGCGGCACTCGCAGCCGTCGTCCGGGCCGTGGGGGCACTTCACGATCAGGCCGACTTCACCGCCCTGCTCGGCCACCAGTTCGCGCAAGCGCGCGTGCATGGACTCCAGCACGCTCAGCGGGTAATAGCCGCGGGCGATGCCGGACTGGTTGGTAGCCACGGCCACGGTCCAGCCGGCCTTGCTCAGCGCGGCGATGGCCTCGATGGAGCCGGGGATCGGAATCCACTCATCGAGGCTTTTGATATAGGCGTCGGAGTCATGGTTGATGACCCCGTCGCGGTCGAGAATGATCAGCTTCACGCGTGTTCCTCAATGCCCAGCCCCTAGGGGCCGGGCAAGGTGATCAGCCCAGCACCGAGATGTCGGCGACACCCAGGAACAAGCCACGCAGACGCGCCAGCAGCGCATAGCGGTTGGCACGTACCTTGGGATCTTCAGCATTGACCAGAACCGCTTCGAAGAAGCTGTCCACCGGCGTGCGCAGCGAGGCCAGTTGGGCCAGCGCCTCGCGGTACTGACGCGACTGCGCCAATGGCTGCACGGCGTTGTCGGCCTTCTGGATCGCGGCGTTGAGGGCGAACTCGGCCGGCGTATCGAAGTAGTGGGCCTCGATGCTGCTGGCGATCTGGCCGTCGGCCTTGCTCAGCAGGTTGGACACGCGCTTGTTGGCGGCGGCCAAGGCGTCGGCTTCGGGCAGCGTGCGGAAGGCCTGCACGGCCTGCACGCGCTGGTCGAAGTCCAATGGCGACATCGGGTTCACTGCACGCACGGCCTGGTAGACCGATACGTCCACGCCTTCGTCTTCGTAGCGCGCACGCAGGCGGTCGAAGATGAACTCCAGCACCTGCGGAGCCAGGCCGGCGGCCTTGACCTTGCTGCCGTACTGGCGCACGGCGAATTCGACGGTGGCGCCCAGATCGAGCTCCAGGCCCTTTTCGATCAGGATGCGCAGCACGCCCAGGGCGGCACGACGCAGTGCGTAGGGGTCCTTGCTGCCGGTGGGCAGCATGCCGATACCGAAGATACCGACCAGGGTGTCGAGCTTGTCAGCCAGGGCTACCGCTGCACCGGTCAGGGTGCTTGGCAGCTCGGCGCCGGCACCGCGCGGCATGTACTGCTCGTTCAGGGCCAGGGCGACGTCTTCCGGCTCGCCGTCGTTGAGGGCGTAGTAGTAACCGGCGATGCCCTGCATCTCCGGGAACTCGCCGACCATTTCACTGGCCAGGTCGCACTTGCTCAGCAGGCCGGCGCGGGCGCCGCGCTTGGCATCGCCGCCGATGCGCCCGGCGATGAAGCCGGCCAGGGCGGAAATACGCTGGGCCTTGTCGTAGACGGTGCCGAGCTGGGCCTGGAACACCACGTTGGCCAGGCGCTGATTGAAGGCTTCCAGCGGCTGCTTCTTGTCCTGCTTGAAGAAGAACTCGGCGTCGGTGAGGCGTGGGCGTACCACTTTCTCGTTGCCGGAGACGATCTGCGCCGGGTCCTTGCTCTCGACGTTGGCCACGGTGATGAAGCGCGGCAGCAGCTTGCCGTTGGCATCGAGCAGGCAGAAGTATTTCTGGTTGTCCTGCATGGTGGTGATCAGCGCTTCCTGGGGCACTTCCAGGAAGCGTTCCTCGAAGGAGCAGACCAGCGGCACCGGCCATTCGACCAGGGCGCTGACTTCGTCGAGCAGCGCCGGCGGCACGATAGCGGTGCCCTGCTGCTCGGCGGCCAACTGTTCGATGCGCTTGGCGATTTGCTCGCGGCGCTCGGCAGCGTCGGCGATCACGTAGGCGGCGCGCAGCTCCTGGGCGTACATGGCCGGCGCGGAGATGCGCACTTCATGGTTGGCATGGAAGCGGTGGCCGCGGGAGAAGCGGTTGGCCTTCTGGGCGAGGATTTCGCAGTCGACGATCTGGTCGCCGAACAGCATCACCAGCCACTGGCTCGGGCGTACGAATTCGGTCTTGCGGGCGCCCCAGCGCATGCGCTTGGGAATCGGCAGCTCGTTCAGCGAGTTTTCCACGATGCCGGGCAGCAGCGTGTAGGCACGCTGGCCAGGGATGTGCTGGCTGAACTTCAGCTTCGGCCCGCTCTGGTCGATGGCCGCAAGCTCCACGCCGCACTTCTTGGCGAAGCCCAAGGCAGCCTGGGTCGGGTTGCCCTCGGCGTCGAAGGCAGCCTGCACGGGCGGGCCGTCGAGGTTGACGGTGCGGTCCGGCTGTTCGGTGGCCAGTTGCTCGACCAGCACGGCCAGGCGACGCGGCGCGGCGTAGTAGCGCGCACCGCTGTAGCTCAGGCCGGCGGCCTTGAGGCCTTTTTCGACCCCGGCGAGAAAGGACTCGCCAAGGGTTTTCAGGGCTTTGGGTGGCAGCTCTTCGGTGCCCAGTTCAACCAGAAAATCGAGCGCACTCATTCTGCTGCCTCCAGCTTGGCCAGTACTTCATCACGCAGATCGGCGGTGGCGAGCGGGAAGCCCAGGCGTCGACGGGCCTGCAGATAACTCTGCGCCACGGCGCGGGCCAGGGTGCGCACGCGCAGGATGTACTGCTGGCGCGCGGTCACCGAAATGGCGCGGCGGGCGTCCAGCAGGTTGAAGGTATGCGAAGCCTTGAGGACCATCTCGTAGGTCGGCAGCGGCAGCTCCAGCTCGATCAGGCGGTTGGCTTCGCTCTCGTAGAAATCGAACAGCTCGAACAGCTTCTCGACGTTGGCGTGCTCGAAGTTGTAGGTCGATTGCTCCACTTCGTTCTGGTGGAACACGTCGCCATAGGTGACCTTGCCGAACTGGCCGTCGGTCCATACCAGGTCGTAGACCGAGTCAACGCCCTGCAGGTACATGGCCAGGCGCTCGAGGCCGTAGGTGATCTCGCCAGTGACCGGGTAGCACTCGATGCCGCCGACCTGCTGGAAGTAGGTGAACTGAGTGACTTCCATGCCGTTGAGCCAGATCTCCCAACCCAGACCCCAGGCGCCGAGGGTCGGCGATTCCCAGTTGTCTTCGACGAAACGGATGTCGTGCACTTCAGGGTCGAGGCCGATGGCCTTCAGCGAGCCGAGGTACAGCTCCTGGAAGTTTTCCGGATTCGGCTTGAGTACTACCTGGAACTGGTAGTAATGCTGCAGGCGGTTGGGGTTCTCACCGTAGCGGCCGTCGGTCGGGCGACGCGATGGCTGCACGTAGGCGGCGTTCCAGGTTTCCGGGCCGATGGCACGCAGGAAGGTCGCGGTGTGGAAGGTACCGGCGCCCACTTCCATGTCATAGGGTTGCAGTACCACACAGCCTTGCTCGGCCCAGTATTGTTGCAGGGCGAGGATCAGGTCCTGGAAGGTGCGCACGGCAGGCGTTGTCTGGCTCACGAAAAATTCACCTGTTGGGGCTGCGACAGAAAGCCGGGGAGTATACCCGATGCAAGGCGCAGCCCGCATGCTGCGCCGCGTTGACTGATAAAGTGCAGCGCTGCAGAGCACACCCTGTGGATATCCTCGCGGGCTGTCATGAATTTGAAAGCAACGAGAGGCGACTCGCCCCTGCCTTTGTGGGAGCGCCATGCGTGCGAAGCGGTCATCAGCGTTTCGGCGGGAAAGCTGGCGGTCGGGCTCGATATGGCCCCCGGGTTTCACCCAGGCTACAGGCGCTGATAGTCCGCGGTTATAGTCTGCCCTCGCCCATCGCCGAGCCGACTGCCATGCCCCGCTGTTTCTGGTGTAACGACGACCCGCTGTACCAGGCCTACCACGATGAGGAATGGGGCGTGCCGTCGCGTGATCCCCAGCACCTGTTCGAGATGCTGCTGCTCGAAGGGGCCCAGGCCGGGCTGTCGTGGATCACCGTGCTGAAGAAACGCGAGCGATATCGTGAGGTGCTGTTTGGTTTCGATGCCCAGCGCCTGGCAGCGATGAGCGATGCCTATATCGATACCCTGATGCAGGACCCTGGCATCATCCGCAATCGCCTCAAGCTACAGGCGGTGCGCAAGAACGCCCAGGCCTGGCTGCGCCTCGATGATCCGGTGACGCTGCTCTGGTCATTCGTCGGCGGCCAGCCGAAGATCAACCACTTCGCTGGCCGCGGCGAGGTGCCGGCGGTGACCCCCGAAGCCGAGGCCATGAGCAAGGCGCTGAAGAAGGCCGGCTTCACCTTTGTCGGCCCGACCATCTGCTACGCCTTCATGCAGGCCACCGGCATGGTCATGGATCACACCCGCGACTGCGATCGCTACGCACAACTGCAAACGGAGAAGCAGCCATGAGCACCACCATCGACACCCTCGAACAACTCCAGGCGCTCTACGGCGTACCCCACGAGCGCTCGCTGCGCAAGGAGCTGACCTACCTGAGCGCGCCTTACCAGGCACTGGTGGCTGCCTCGCCGTTCGTGGTGCTGGGCACCCGTGGCGCGGATGGGCTGGACTGTTCGCCACGCGGCGATGCGCCGGGCTTCGTGCGAATCCTCGATGAACATACCCTGTTGCTGCCGGATCGCCCGGGCAACAACCGCATCGACAGCCTGCGCAACATCATCCACGACCCCCATGTGGCACTGCTGTTTCTGATTCCCGGCGTCGGCGAGAGCTTCCGGGTCAACGGCCGCGCGACCATCTCGCTGGATCCCGAATTGCTGGCGCTGTGCGAGGCGCAGGGCAAGCTGCCGCGCAGCGTACTGCGCATCCACGTCGACACCTGCTACTTCCAGTGCTCCAAGGCGGCAGTGCGTTCCGGCCTGTGGGATGCCGATCGGCAGGTCGAGCGAGCCAGCCTGCCGTCAGCCGGCGACCTGCTCAAATCGGTACTGGACGCCGGGTTCGACGTGCAGGCCTACGAGCAACAGCTGCAGGAACGCCTGAAAACCCAGCTTTATTGAACGTTTCGTCGTTTCTGATCGTGTATGTAACAGTCACGCCGGCCCCGGAGGGTTACAATACGCGCCCTTTTTTCTCGGGAGCTGCTTGTGGAAAAGCTCAAAGGCGCGCTGGTGGTCGGATCCCTGCGCTTGTTCGCCCTCCTGCCCTGGCGCGCCGTGCAGTCGCTCGGCGCGATGATCGGCTGGCTGATGTGGAAGTTGCCCAACGGCTCCCGTGAAGTCGTGCGCATCAACCTGGCCAAGTGCTTTCCGGAATTGACCGCCGCCGAGCACGACAAGCTGGTTGGCCGCAGTTTGATGGACATCGGCCGCACCCTCACCGAGAGCGCCTGCGCCTGGGTCTGGCCGGCGCACAAGTCGCTGGCGCGGGTGCGCGAAGTCGAAGGCCTGGAAGTGCTCGAAGCTGCCCTGGCCTCCGGCAAGGGTGTGGTCGGCATCACCAGCCACCTGGGCAACTGGGAGGTGCTCAACCACTTCTACTGCTCGCAGTGCAAACCGATCATTTTCTACCGCCCGCCCAAGCTCAAGGCGGTCGATGACCTGCTGCGCGAGCAGCGCGTGCAGCTGGGCAACCGCGTGGCGCCGTCGACCAAGGAAGGCATCCTCAGTGTCATCAAGGAAGTGCGCAAGGGCGGCGCCGTGGGTATCCCCGCCGACCCGGAGCCAAGCCTGTCGTCCGGCATGTTCGTACCCTTCTGCGGCACCACCGCGCTGACCAGCAAGTTCGTGCCGGGCATGCTCGCCGGCGGCAAGGCGGTCGGCGTATTCCTGCATGCGCTGCGCCTGGAAGATGGTTCCGGCTACAAGGTGATTCTCGAAGCCGCGCCGGAGGGCATGTACAGCGAAGACACCCACACCGCAGTGGCGGCCATGAGTGGCGTGGTCGAGAAGTACGTGCGCGCCTATCCCAGCCAGTACATGTGGAGCATGAAGCGCTTCAAGAAACGCCCCGAAGGCGAAGAGCGCTGGTACTGAAACCGGCGGCGCTTCGCAATGAAGCGCCAGCATGCTGGGCGTAAGCGGTAAATTGAGTTATTAACAGCGCACATCTTTCCCGAGGCTGCCAGGACATGTCCGCCAATCAGCGCCAGCACCCGCGTACGCCGATGAAGTGCCGTATCAAGATCTGCCACCCGAGCTTCGGCGAAATTGTTGCCCAGACCCAGGACCTGTCCGATGGTGGTGTGTACGTCAAACATCAGGACCTGGTCGCGCTGGAACCGGGCACCCGGGTGACCGGCCAGGTCCAGGACCTGCCCATCGAGGCGCCGATTCTGGAGATGGAGGTCATGCGCGTCACTCCCGAGGGTGTGGGGCTGCGCTTTATCCGCGACTGAATCCAACGGGCCGGCGCCCTGCTCCGCCGGCCTCGTTCGTTGTGCCTACAGCTTGGCCTTCACCGCCGCCAGACCATCGCCGCCGTCACGGGTTTTCACGCCTGCCAGCCAGCCGTCCAGCACCTCGGGGTTGGCCTTGATCCAGTTCCTGATTGCCGTGGCACTGGCCACCTTGCGGTTGAGCACCTCGTCCATGATGGTGTTCTCCATGTCCTGGGTGAACTTCAGGTTGGTCAGCAGTTTGCCCACGTTCGGGCATTCGGCAACAAAGCCCTTGCGCGCCAGGGTATTCACCGAGCCGGTGCTGCCGAAGAATTTCTCGCCACCCTTGAGGTACTGCATGTCGAACTGCACGTTCATCGGGTGCGGCGTCCAGCCGAGGAACACCACGAACTGGCCGCGTTTCTCGGCGCGGCCGACCTGCACCAGCATGGCCTGCTCACTGGATTCGACCAGTTGCCAGTCGCCCAGGCCGAACTCGTCGTTGGCGATCATCTGGCGTATGTAATCGTTGGCTGGCGAGCCGGAGCCGATGCCGTAGATCTTCTTGCCGAAGCGGGCGGCGAATTTGTCCAGGTCCTTGAAGTCCTGTACGCCCTCTTCGTAGGCATAGGTCGGCACGGCCAGGGTGTATTCGGTGCCGCCGAGGTTCTCGACCACCTTGTCGATCTGCCCGCTGGCCACGTAGCGGTCATAGTCGTGCTGGCCGGCCGGCATCCAGTTGCCGAGAAACACGTCGACCTGACCTTTCTGCAGGCCGGCGAAGATGATCGGCACGGCCAGGGTACGGGTCTGCGGTTTGTAGCCCAGCCCATCGAGCAGCAGGCTGGCGATGCCGTTGGTGACCGCGATGTCGCTCCAGCCCGGGTCGGCCAGGCTGACGTTGGCGCACTTGGCGTCTTCGGCGTGTACCTGAACGCTGGCGAAAATGGCCAGCAGGCCGGCGGCAATCAAGGTCTTGAAGGGCTTCATCGGCGGTGTCCTTGTGCGTGAGGAAGCCGTAACCCTAGCAGATGAAGGGGGGGATTTTTGCCACCGTTGCAAGGCACCCGAAACGCATACCGTTCGTCGCTCGAGATGAGCAGAATTGAACCCATCGCTGTCATGGGCTGTCCGTCCACAGGACGTGCGGAGCACTCTCATATTTCATTGTTTAGGTTGCAAGTGGCTGATTCAGGAAAGGATTCACGGCGGCTTGGCTTGCGTCTCTTTCTTTCTGGGTCAACGAATTGAATAAATTTATCGTCTCTCTGATTTTAGGCAGCACCCTTTTATGTGCTGCGGCTGGCAATGCATCCGCCAGCTTCCGGGTTCACCTGCAGGACGGCAGCAGCCGTATCGTCGCCCCTGCCAAGCCCGATCCGAATTCCTCCCAGGCTGTCGTCAACCGCGCACTGAGCGCGCTGGGCACACCCTATCGCTGGGGCGGCACCAGCCCCGATCACGGCTTCGATTGCAGCGGCCTGGTCAAATACGCCTTCAAGCAGGTCGATGACCTCGACCTGCCGCGCACCTCCCGTGGCCTCGCCCGTTTTGACGGCCCCAAGGTGTCCAAGGGTGATCTGGAACCTGGCGACCTGCTGTTCTTCCGCCTTCGCGGGCGCAGCGTCGATCATGTGGCCATCTACCTGGGCAACGACCGCTTCATTCATGCACCACGTCGCGGCACCAACGTGCGCATCGACAAGCTCAGCGACGGCTACTGGAAAAAGCATTTCCAGCTGGCCCGCCGGGTGATGCCCGAAGGCGCGCAGTTGGCTAGCAACGGCTGACGGGAACGGCGAACGACTGTTATGTGGCGGGAGCGGCCGTTCGTTCCCGCAGGATGGACTGGTGATTATCTGTGGGAGCGGGCCATGCCCGCGAAAAATCAAGGGCATGGACTAGGCGTCACCGCCCGTACCGACATGAGGCCGCCAGCATTACCGAGTTGTTTATGTGCTCGGTTCCGCTCTGACGAGCGGGTTACTTTTGGCATTGCCCCAAAAGTAACCAAAAGGTCTAGCCCCGCCATCCGGCCCCAGCTTCGCTGGGGTTCCCTCGCTCCATCATTGCTCCGGGGGCCGGCCTGGAAGGGCCGTCCCTGGCCCATCAGGCCTCTCGCCGCGTCCATGCGGCTCGTCCCCCTGCACAATGATTCCACTCGGCCTCCTGAAGGGGCGATTGGCGTCGTCAGTTACTTTTGCGCAAGAAAGACATTACAAAGCCAGCGATGACCGTCCGCTTTTGCCTTCGAAGCGTCACCAATCAAAGAGGCTCGTCATCCGCCGGGCGGGCTGTCGCAAGTGCAGCCCAGGCAGTACACTGCGCGCCGCTTCCAGCCATATCGGCTGAGGCAATGGGTTCCCTAACCCCATTTCCCGAAAAAGGACATCCCATGACCCTGCTCCCTGCATCGGTCAGTCGCACCGTATTGGCTGCGCTGATCGCCTTTCACATCCTCATCATCATCGCCAGCAACTACCTGGTGCAGCTGCCGATGACTGTCTTTGGTTGGCACACCACTTGGGGCGCGTTCAGCTTCCCGTTCATCTTTCTGGCCACCGACCTGACCGTTCGCCTGATCGGCAAACACGCCGCGCGCGTGGTGATTGCCCGCGTCATGCTGCCGGCGCTGGTCGCCTCCTACATCGTCTCGGTGCTGTTCCATGAAGGTGCGTTCGGTGGCGTTGCGGCGCTGGGCGAATTCAACCTGTTCGTGTTCCGCATCGCCCTGGCCAGCTTCCTGGCCTATGTGCTCGGCCAACTGCTCGACATCCAGGTATTCGACCGCCTGCGCAAACTCAAGCACTGGTGGGTCGCCCCGGCCGCCTCCAGCGTATTCGGCCAGGCCATGGACACCCTGGCGTTCTTCTCCATCGCCTTCTGGCAGAGCAGCGACCCGTTCATGGCCGCCAACTGGGTGGAGATCGCCATGGTGGATTACGTGATCAAGCTGGCGGTCAGCCTGGCGCTGTTCGTGCCGCTATACGGCATGCTGCTTAGCGCCATCGTGCGCCGGGTACCGCAGCGCACCGTGCTGAACTGAGACAGGCACGAACAAAAACGCCGGATCCCCCTACGGGAGTCCGGCGTTTTTCGTTGCCTGGCGGGTGGTTCAGCGCGACGGCATGGCCAGCGGCAACGCCTGCAAGCGCGACAGGTGCAGGGCCACGGCCAGGGATATCAACAGCAGCGAGCCGATGAACAGGCCCAGGCCATCCCAGCCGCCAGCCTGCCAGAACACCCCGCCCAGGGTGCCGGCGACGCTGGAACCCAGGTAGTAGCAGAACAGATACAGCGACGATGCCTGGCCTTTTGCCTGGGTGGCGCGGCGGCCGATCCAGCTGCTCGACACCGAGTGGGCGCCGAAGAAGCCGAAGGTGAACAGCAGCATGCCCACCAGGATCACCGGCAGCACGTCGAACAGGGTCAGCACCAGGCCAGCCAGCATCAGGCCGATCACCGCCCAGAGCACCTTGCGGCGACCCAGCTTGTCGGCCAGGGCGCCGATCTGTGCGGAGCTGTAGATGCCCGACAGGTAGACGATCGACAGCAGGCCAATGCTGGTCTGGTCGAGCTTGAAGGGAGCCTCGATCAGCCGATAGCCGATGTAGTTGAACAGCGTCACGAAGGCGCCCATGAGCAGGAAGCCCTGCAGGAACAGCCATGGCAGGCCGGCATCGCGGAACTGCAAGGTGTAGCCCTGCAGCAGGCTGCGCGGGCGCAGCGAGCGAGGGCGGAAGTTGCGTGACTCGGGCAGCAGGCGCCAGAACGCCGCGCCGGCCAGCAGGCCCAGGCCTCCGAGGGTACCGAGCACCGCGTGCCAGGACATGAAGTCGACCAGCACGCCACTGAGCAGGCGGCCACTCATGCCACCGATGGCGTTGCCACCGATATACACGCCCATGGCCAGGCCCAGGTGCAGCGGGTCGATTTCTTCGCTCAGGTAACTCATGGCTACGGCGGCCAGGCCGCTGAGCGCCAGGCCGACCAGGGCACGCATCACCAGCACCCCTTCCCAGGTCGGCATCAGCGCGCTGCCGACGGTGAACAGGGCGGCGGCGAGCAGCGATACCACCATTACCGGTTTGCGGCCGAGGGCATCGGACAGCGGCCCGGTTATCAACAGACCAAGGGCCAGAGTAATGGTGGAAACGGAGAGAACCAGGCTGCTCTGCGCGGCGCTGAGCGCGAACTGCTGCGCCAGCATCGGCATCATCGGCTGTACGCAATAGAGCAGCGCAAAGGTGGCGAAACCGCCGCTGCACATGGCAAGAATGGTGCGCAGGAAGGCGCGGGTGCCCTTCTGGATGTAAACGGGCTCAAGCGGGGCGCTGCGGGGGGCAGGCTCCTCGGAGTGGGCGTTGACGCACTCGTCCGGTGCGTGTGGAACGGGCTGACTCATTGCTTCCTCATGACCGTACTTTTCCCAGGCAGAACGCCGCCGCATGCGCTGGCGCTGGCCAGCACGGGTGGTTGTTGTTATTGGGAATAGAGTCAGGATAAATAGCCAGGCAAGTTCTTTCCAATATAATATTCGACCTAATCGATACGTTAAGCGACCTATTGGAGTGAGCATGGAATTGCGCCATCTGCGCTATTTCGTCGCCGTAGCCGAAGAGCTGCATTTCGGCCGCGCCGCCGACCTGCTGGGCATCTCCCAGCCGCCGCTGAGTCAGCAGATCCAGGCGCTGGAGCAGGAACTCGGGGTGCGTCTGTTCGAGCGCAGCAACCGCCATGTGGCGCTGACCGATGCCGGGCGGCTGTTTCTCGAGGAAACCCGGCAAACCCTGGCCCAGGTCAGCAAGTCGGTAGACGTGGTACGGCGTGCCGAACAGGGCGAGATAGGCGAGCTGCAGATCGGCTTTACCGCCTCGGCGCCTTTCGTGTCGATCATTCCCCGGGCGGTATTCGCCTTTCGCCAGGCGTTCCCCGCGGTGCACCTCAACTTGCAGGAGATGACCAGCCGCCAGGTCAGTCAGGCGCTGCTGGAAAAGAAGCTGCAGATCGGCATGATTCGCCCGCTGGAACTCCCCACCGAGCTGGATGCGGTTGAGCTGCTCAGCGAACCGTTGGTGACCTTGCTGCATGCCGGCCACCCGCTGGCTGGCGAACAGGATCGAGGGCTGGCTCTGGCCGAATTGGCCGATGAGCCCTTCGTTTATTTTCCGCGCAATTATGGCTCGGGCCTGTATGGGCAGTTCTTCAACCTGGCCCGGCAGGCCGGTTTCACCCCGCGGGTTACCCAGGAGGCCAACGAAGCGCTGACCATCATCGGCCTGGTGGCGGCGGGGCTTGGGGTTTCGGTACTGCCGGCATCGTTCCGACGTATCCGCATCGATGGCGTGGTGTTCCGCACCCTGATGGACGCAGATGCCACCACTGCGGTGTGGCTGGTCAAGCGCCGCCAGGAACGCTCGCCGCTGGCCCAGGCCTTTGTCGACCTGCTTACCAGGGAAGTGCAGGCCCTCAAGTAGTTGAGGTGGCCGCTGGTTCGTGGCCCGGGCGAGTGCCGCGCCACCCGGGCTAGGGACTGTTCGTGGTTCAAGCGCCGGCGTTCTTGTCCAGCTTGCGCAGAAACACGGTCATTTCCTTTTCCGCCTGCTTGTCACCTTTCGCCTGCGCCGCCTGCAGCCCGCTCTGCCAGGCATTGCGCGCCGCTTCGAGATTGCCGGCAGATTGATGGGCCTTGCCGAGCAGTTTCCAGGCCGCCGAGTACTGCGGGTCGTGCTCGACGCAGCGCTGCAGGTGTTCGGCGGCCCGGGCGGCATCGCCGGCGTCCAGATAACCCTTGCCGAGACCGAAGCGCAGCAGCGAGTTATCCACACCCTTGGCGAGCATCTTTTCCAGTGCGTCGGTGCTCATGGGGGCTCCCTAGAAGAAGGTCAGGCCAACCTGGAACAGCCGTTCCACGTCGCGGATGTGCTTCTTGTCCATCAGAAACAGGATCACGTGGTCGCCGGATTCGATGACCGTCACGTCGTGGGCGATCAATACCTGTTCGTCGCGGATGATCGCGCCGATGGTGGCGCCCTGCGGTAACGAGATGTCCTTGATGGCCTTGCCGACCACCTTGCTCGAGCGCGCGTCGCCGTGGGCGATCACTTCCAGGGCCTCGGCGGCGCCACGGCGCAGCGAGTGCACGCTTTCGATATCGCCGCGCCGCACGTGAGTCAGCAGGCTGCCGATGGTGGCCAGCTGTGGGCTGATGGCGATGTCGATCTCGCCACCCTGGATCAGGTCGACGTAGGCCGGGTTGTTGATCAGCGTCATCACCTTGCGTGCACCCAGGCGCTTGGCCAGCAGCGAGGACATGATGTTGGCCTCGTCGTCGTTGGTCAGGGCCAGGAAGATGTCGGCATCCTTGATGTTCTCTTCCACCAGCAGGTCGCGGTCCGACGAGCTGCCCTGCAGCACGATGGTGCTTTCCAGGTTTTCCGAGAGGTAGCGGCAGCGCGCCGGGTTCATCTCGATGATCTTCACCTGGTAGCGGCTCTCGATGGCTTCGGCCAGGCGCTCGCCGATATGCCCACCGCCGGCGATCACCACCCGCTTGTATTCGTTCTCGACCCGGCGCATCTCGCTCATCACCGCGCGGATGTCGGCCTTGGCGGCGATGAAGAACACCTCGTCATCGGCCTCTATCACCGTATCGCCCTGGGGCATGATCGCCCGGTCGCGGCGGAAGATCGCCGCCACCCGGGTGTCGACCTTGGGCATGTGCTGGCGGATCTGCTTGAGCTGCTGACCGACCAGCGGGCCCCCGTAGTACGCCTTGACGCCGACCAGCTGAGCCTTGCCCTCGGCGAAGTCGATCACCTGCAGGGCGCCGGGGTATTCGATCAGGCGCTTGATGTAGTTGGTCACCACCTGCTCGGGGCTGATCAGCACGTCGACCGGGATGGCCTCGTTGTCGAACAGCGCTTCGCGGGTTAGGTAGGCCGCTTCGCGCACCCGGGCGATGCGCGTTGGCGTATGGAACAGGGTATAGGCGACCTGGCAGGCGATCATGTTGACTTCGTCGCTGTTGGTCACCGCCACCAGCATGTCGGCATCGTCGGCGCCAGCCTGGCGCAGTACGGTCGGGAACGAGCCCTTGCCCTGCACGGTACGGATGTCGAGGCGGTCGCCGAGGTCGCGCAGGCGATCACCGTCGGTGTCCACCACGGTGATGTCGTTGGCCTCGCTGGCCAGGTGCTCGGCCAGGGTGCCGCCGACCTGGCCGGCGCCGAGGATGATGATCTTCATCGGGTTGCTCCTGCGGCTGCGATCTTGATCAGCTTGGCATAGTAGAAGCCGTCATGGCCGTCCTGCTGGGCGAGCAACTGGCGGCCATGGGGCTGCTTGAGGCCAAACGGGCCGCTGATGTCCAGCTCGCGGGCACCCGGCGTGCGTTCGAGAAACGCGCCGATGACTTCGGTGTTTTCCGTCGGCAACGTCGAGCAGGTGGCGTACAGCAGGATGCCGCCAACTTCGAGGGCCGACCACATGGCGTCGAGCAGCTCGCCTTGCAGGGTGGCCAGGGCCGGAATGTCATCGGCCTTGCGGGTCAGCTTGATGTCCGGGTGGCGGCGGATCACGCCGGTGGCCGAGCAGGGCGCATCGAGGAGGATGCGCTGGAACGGCTTGCCGTCCCACCAGGCAGCCGTGTCGCGGCCATCGGCGGCGATCAGTTTGGCGTCGAGGCCCAGGCGGTCGAGGTTTTCGCGCACGCGCAGCAGGCGTTTGGCTTCCAGATCCACGGCGACTACTTCGCTCAAGCCCGGCTCGGCTTCGAGCAGGTGGCAGGTCTTGCCGCCTGGCGCTGCGCAGGCGTCGAGTACGCGCTGGCCGGGGGCCAGTTGCAGCAGGTCGGCGGCCAGTTGCGCGGCTTCGTCCTGCACGCTGACGTGGCCCTCGGTGAAGCCCGGCAGCAGCGTCACGTCGCAGGCCTGCAGCAGGCGGATGCCGTCGCGGCTGAAGGTGCAGGGTTCGGCCTCGAAACCGACCTGGCGCAGCCGCGTCAGGTAGTCATCGCGGCTGCCGTGGCGTCGGTTGACCCGCAGGATCAGCGGCGGATGCGCATTGTTGGCGGCACAGATGGCCTGCCAGTGCTCGGGCCAGAAGGCCTTGAGCTGCTTCTGCAGCCAGCGCGGGTGGGCGGTGTGCAGCACCGGGTCGCGGTCCAGTTCGGTCAGAATACTTTCACTGTCGCGCTGGGCGTTGCGCAGCACGGCGTTGAGCAGGCCCTTGGCCGAGGTCTTCTTCAGCTTGTCGACGCAGCCGACGGTCTCGCCGATGGCCGCGTGGGCCGGAATACGGGTGTAGAACAACTGGTAGAGGCCGACCAGCAGCAGGGCTTCGAGGTCGCGGTCGCCATCCTTGAAGGGCTTGCGCAGCAGCTTGCCGGCGATCAGTTCGAGGCGTGGCTGCCAGCGTGCGGCGCCAAAGGCCAGATCCTGGGCGAGGCCGCGGTCGCGGGCCTCGACCTTGTCGAGCAGCGGCGGCAGGCTGGTGCCCAGCGACGCCTTGCCTTCGAGCACCGCGGCCAGGGCGCGGGCTGCTGCCAGCCTGGGGTTCATGCCAGCACCGTGCCGACGGCGAACTGCTCGCGGCGGCTGTTGTACAGATCGCTGAAGTTCAGCGCCTTGCCGCCAGGCAATTGCAGGCGGGTGAGCAGCAGGGCGCCGCTGCCGCAGGCGACGGTCAGGCCGTCCTTGCTGGTGGCGAGAATTTCCCCGGGCTGGCCCTGGCCTTCACCGATACGAGCAGCCAGTACCTTGAGCGGGGCCTCGTTCAGGGAGCTGTGGCAGATCGGCCAGGGATTGAAGGCGCGGATCAAGCGTTCCAGCTCATCGGCCGGGTGGCTCCAGTCGATACGCGCCTCGTCCTTGTTGAGCTTGTGGGCGTAGTTGGCCAGGGCGTCGTCCTGCACTTCGCCCATCAGCGTGCCGCTGGCCAGGCCGGCGATGGCTTCGATCACTGCCGGTGGGCCGAGCTCGGCCAGGCGGTCGTGCAGGCTGCCGCCGGTATCTTCGGCAGTGATCGGTGTGCGCACCTTGAGCAGCATCGGCCCGGTGTCCAGCCCGGCTTCCATCTGCATAACGGTCACGCCGCTCTCGGCATCACCGGCCTGTACGGCGCGCTGGATCGGCGCCGCACCACGCCAGCGCGGCAGCAGCGAGGCGTGGCTGTTGATGCAGCCGAAGCGCGGGATATCCAGCACCGCCTGGGGCAGGATCAGGCCATAGGCGACCACCACCAGCAGATCCGGCTCCAGCGCCGCCAGTTCGGCTTGCGCCGCGGCGTCCTTGAGGCTCGGCGGCTGCAGTACGGCAATGGCGTTTTCCACAGCGAGCTGCTTGACCGGGCTGGGCATCAGCTTCTGGCCGCGGCCGGCCGGGCGATCCGGCTGGGTGTACACCGCGACGATCTGGTGCGGCGTGTTGAGCAGGGCCTTGAGGTGGGCGGCGGCGAATTCCGGGGTGCCGGCGAAAACGATACGCAGAGCTTCGGTCATGGGGTCTCGCTTTGACTGGATGCTGGAAAAACAAAAGGCTTGCCGCGGCAAGCCTTTGCTGTGGGCCCGATCAGGCCTGCTGGCGGTGCTGCTTTTCGAGCTTCTTCTTGATGCGGTCGCGCTTGAGCGTGGACAGGTAGTCGACGAACAGCTTGCCGTTTAGGTGATCGCACTCGTGCTGGATGCACACCGCGAGCAGGCCCTCGGCGATCATCTCGAACGGCTTGCCGTCGCGATCCAGGGCGTTGATCTTCACTTTCTGCGGGCGGTCGACGTTCTCGTAGAAGCCGGGCACCGACAGGCAGCCTTCCTGGTACTGGTCCATCTCCTCGGTCAGCGACTCGAAGGTGGGGTTGATGAACACCAGCGGCTCGCTCTTGTCTTCGGACAGGTCCATCACCACCACGCGCTTGTGCACATTCACCTGGGTAGCGGCGAGGCCGATCCCGGGGGCGTCGTACATGGTTTCGAACATGTCGTCGATCAGCTGACGCAGGGCGTCATCGACCACGTCCACCGGCTTGGCGATGGTCCGCAGGCGCGGATCGGGAAATTCGAGAATGTTTAAAATCGCCATAATACGTTTGTGATGCACTTGTGGAATAAATTCAAAATCCGCTGCTAAGATGACGCAAGCATTCAAAAAACGGCGTCAAGCCGCGGATTTACTGGGCTCTGTCGCAGCGCTAGGGCGCTTCACGCGAAGGCACATCATAAAGGGATTCACCGCATGAGGAAATCACTACTCGCCCTGCTGCTGGTCGGCGCGAGCAGCCTGGCGCAGACCGGGCTCGCCCTGGCCGACGTGCAGCTCAAGGATGGTCATCCCGACCGCTACACGGTCGTCAAGGGCGACACCCTCTGGGATATCTCCGGCAAGTTCCTCAGCCAACCGTGGAAGTGGCCGGAAATCTGGCACGCCAACCCCCAGGTGCAGAACCCCCATCTGATCTACCCCGGTGATGTGCTGAGCCTCGTCTATATCGATGGCAAGCCGCGTCTGGTGCTGGGCCGCGGTGATTCGCGCGGCACCATCAAGCTGTCGCCGAAGGTGCGCAGCACGCCGATGGCCGAGGCCATCCCGACCATTCCGCTGGAGGCGATCAACAGCTTCCTGCTCAAGAACCGCATCGTCGACTCCCCGGAACAGTTCCAGAGCGCGCCCTATATCGTCGCCGGCAATGCCGAGCGTGTGGTCAGCGGCGCTGGCGACCGTGTGTATGCCCGCGGCAGCTTCGACCCGGCGGCGCCGGTTTACGGCATCTTCCGTCAGGGCAAGACCTACACCGATCCGGTGACCAAGGAATTTCTCGGTATCAACGCCGATGACATCGGCGGTGGCGAAATCATCGCCGAGGAAGAGGGCGTCGGTACCCTCAACCTGACCCGCACCACCCAGGAAGTGCGCAACGGCGACCGCCTGTTCCCCACCGAAGAGCGGGCGATCAATTCGACCTTCATGCCCAGCGAGCCGAAGACCGAGATCAAGGGCCTGATCCTCGACGTGCCACGCGGCGTCAGCCAGATCGGCCAGTTCGATGTGGTCACCCTCAACAAGGGCGCCCGCGATGGCTTGGAGATCGGCAACGTACTGGCGGTCTACAAGACCGGCGAAACCGTACGCGACCGGGTTACCGGCGAGTCTGTGAAGATCCCCGACGAGCGCGCCGGCATGCTGATGGTGTTCCGCACCTACGACAAGCTCAGCTACGGCATGATCCTCAATGCCTCGCGGCAGTTGGCGGTGATGGACAAGGTACGCAATCCGTAACACCTGCAAGCCCCGCCCACGCGGGGCTTGTGCTAGGGTCTGTTCGCGTTTCACGCACGGCCGCGCCGGCCCTGCGGGTTGCGCGGGAAATGACCTCCGCTGTCGTTGCAGGACTTGGCAAGGGAGCGACCATTACCTGCGTCCTGCGCCTAACCGGAGGCCATTTTTCGCAGCAACGCGACTCGCGCTGAAGCGCGAACAGACCCTCCGATAGGGCCCACGATCAAGGATGATCCGCCATGTCGCCCTCGCTTTCTCCTGCCGAACTCGAAGCCCGTCTGCGCCTGCATTGCCTGCCGGAGCTGGGCCCCAAACGATTCCATAAACTGCTCAGCGCCTTCGACAGCGCCTCGGCCGCCCTGAGTGCGCCGGCTAGCGCCTGGCGCTCGCTCGGCTTGCCCTTGGCCTGCAGCGAGGCGCGGCGCAGCCCGGAGATTCGTGAACGGGCGCGCCGGGCCCTGGAATGGTTGCAAATGCCTGGCCAGCAACTGGTGATGTGGGACGAGGCGAATTATCCAGCCTTGCTCGCCGAGATCGCCGACGCGCCGCCGCTGCTGTTCGTGGCCGGCGACCCGACGCTGCTGGAGCGCCCGCAGCTGGCCATGGTCGGCAGTCGGCGCGCCTCGCGGCCGGGCCTGGACACTGCTCACAGCTTCGCGCGCAGCCTGGCGCGTGGTGGTTTCGTGGTCACCAGCGGGCTGGCCCTGGGCATCGATGGCGCTGCCCACCAGGGTGCCCTGGATGCCGACGGGCAGACCGTGGCAGTTCTCGGCACCGGATTGCAGTGCCTGTACCCGGCGCGCCACCAGCGCCTGGCCCGGGATATCGTCGAGCGCGGCGGGGCGCTGGTGTCCGAGCTGCCGCTGGACAGCCCACCCCAGGCCGCCAACTTCCCCCGTCGCAACCGCATCATTTCCGGCCTGTCGCTGGGCGTGCTGGTGGTCGAGGCCAGCCCGTCCAGCGGCTCGCTGATCACCGCGCGCCTGGCCGCCGAGCAGGGCCGCGAGGTGTACGCGATTCCCGGCTCCATCCACCACCCGGGTGCCAAGGGCTGCCACCAGCTGATCCGTGATGGCGCCACGTTGGTGGAGAGCATCGAGCATATTCTCGAAGCCCTGCGCGGTTGGCAGCAGTCACCAGCTGCCGAACAGGCCGTCGCTTCAACCCGGACCGATGTACATCCCTTGCTGGCTCTGTTGTATGCCGCACCGCACAGTAGTGAAGCTCTGGCCCATGCCGCCGGCTGGCCGTTGCCCGAGGTGTTGGCGGCGTTGACCGAGCTGGAGCTGGACGGTCTGGTCGCCTGCGAAGCCGGGCTTTGGACGGGCCGCAAGCCGTAATACACTGCGCCGAGTGTTTTTCGGCGGAGGTATGCATGGTCACCAGTTGGCAGGTTCAGCAGGCAGCGCGCGTGGTGCGTGCCGGTGGCGTGATCGCCTACCCGACCGAGGCGGTCTGGGGGCTGGGGTGCGACCCGTGGGACGAGATGGCCGTGGATCGGCTGCTGGCGCTCAAGGAGCGGCCGGTGCACAAGGGGTTGATTCTGGTGGCCGACACCATTCGCCAGTTCGACTTTCTGCTCGAAGACCTGCCAGAGGCCTGGCAGGACCGCCTGGCCAGCACCTGGCCGGGGCCCAACACCTGGCTGGTGCCACACCAGGATCGCTTGCCGCAGTGGATCACCGGTCAGCACGATACCGTGGCCCTGCGGGTCAGCGACCACCCGCGGGTGCGCGAGCTCTGTGCGCTGACCGGGCCGCTGGTGTCGACCTCGGCCAACCCAGCTGGTCGGCCGGCGGCGCGGTCACGTTTGCGGGTCGAACAGTACTTCCCACGGCAGCTGGATGCGGTGCTGGGTGGTGCCCTGGGTGGGCGGCGCAATCCGAGTGTAATTCGAGATTTGGTGACTGGTGACGTGCGCCGACCGGCCTGACGCTTGAAGGCAGAAGCGGCCGGTCGTGCTGCGATCTCAAACCTGCTCATATTGGTGGGCTGAAGCGGATCGCCGCCCGGCCCAGCCTACGAGGCTGGCACGATCTGTAGGGTGGGCTTTAGCCCACCGCTGCAAATGGCCGCTTTCGCCACTTTCCGGCCATAGAGACAAACCTCCAAAACGAAGGCAGCCGATCAGAGTGTTGATTGTTCCCACGCAGAGCGTGGGCACTATCGGTAAAAGCTTACGGCAACAGAATCGTCGAGCCCGTGGTCTTGCGTTCGCTGAGCAGCGTTTGTGCGGTAGCGGCGTCGCTGAGCGGGTAGCGCTGGCCGATCTCCACCTCGAGCTTGCCCTTGGCGATCATGCCGAACAGTTCGTCGGCCATCTTCTGCAGGCGCTCCGGGGTGTCGGCGTAGCTCGCCAGGGTCGGGCGGGTGACGTACAGCGAGCCCTTCTGCGCCAGGATGCCGAGGTTGACCCCGGTGACCGCACCCGAGGCATTGCCGAAGCTGACCAGCAGGCCACGCGGCGCCACGCAGTCGAGCGAGGTCTCCCAGGTGTCCTTGCCGACGCCGTCGTAGACCACCGGGCATTTCTTGCCGTCGGTCAGTTCCAGCACGCGCTGGGCGACGTTCTCGTGGCTATAGTCGATGGTCGCCCAGGCGCCCTGCTGCAGGGCGCGCTCGGCCTTTTTCGCCGAGCTCACGGTGCCGATCAGCTTGACGCCCAGGGCCTTGGCCCACTGGCAGGCGAAGGAGCCAACGCCGCCGGCAGCGGCATGAAAGAGGATGATGTCGCCGCTCTTCAGTTCGGCGGTCTGGCGCAACAGGTACTGCACGGTCAGGCCCTTGAGCATCACCGCGGCGGCCTGCTCGAAGCTGATCGCATCGGGCAGCTTGACCAGCTTGTCGGCCGGCAATACGTGCAGCTCGCTGTAGCCACCGAGCGGGCCGGTGGCGTAGGCCACCCGGTCACCGACCTGAAAGCCCTTGACCTCGGAGCCGATGGCATCGACGAAGCCGGCGCCTTCGGTACCCAGGCTGGAGGGCAGGGATGGCGGCGCGTACAGGCCGCTGCGGAAATAGGTGTCGATGAAGTTGAGGCCGATGGCCTGGTTGTGCACACGCACCTCGTGGGGGCCGGGCGCGGCAGGCTGGTAGTCGACGTATTCGAGAACCTCGGGGCCACCGTGGCGGCTGAACTGGATGCGTTTGGCCATCGTCTTGCTCCTGCTTGAAGAGTGAATGCAATAGACCCCGAGCGCTTCGCGGGGTTGAAACGATTTTGCTCAGCAGCGGAACGTCGCATCCGCCGTTGACCGGCGTCAACTGCGGAGCGCGAATGGCCGGTGCTATGCTAGCCGCCGATTTCGCCGCAACCAGGGTAAGCCCGTGAGTGACCAGACCGAGGCCGTAAAAGCCTACCTGCTCGACCTGCAAGACCGTATCTGTGCCGCGCTGCAACGCGAAGACGGCCAGGCCAGCTTCGCCGAAGACGCCTGGCAGCGTCCGGGTGGTGGCGGTGGGCGCACCCGGGTGATCGGTGATGGCGCGGTGATCGAGAAGGGCGGCGTCAACTTCTCCCACGTGTTCGGCGAGAACCTGCCGCCGTCGGCCAGTGCCCATCGTCCCGAGCTGGCCGGGCGCGGCTTCCAGGCCCTTGGCGTGTCGCTGGTGATCCACCCGCACAACCCGCACGTTCCCACCTCCCACGCCAACGTACGCTTCTTCAGCGCCGAGAAGGAGGGCGAGGAGCCGGTGTGGTGGTTCGGTGGTGGCTTCGACCTCACGCCTTATTACGGCAACGAAGAGGACTGCGTGCACTGGCACCGCGTTGCCGAACAGGCCTGCGCGCCCTTCGGTGCCGACGTCTACCCGCGCTACAAGGCCTGGTGCGACCGTTACTTCCACCTCAAGCACCGCGGCGAACCCCGCGGCATTGGCGGGCTGTTCTTCGACGACCTCAACGAATGGGGCTTCGACACCTGTTTCGCCTTTATCCGCGCCATCGGCGACGCCTATATCGACGCCTACCTGCCCATCGTGCAGCGCCGCAAGGCCAAGCCCTACACGCCGGCGCAGCGCGAATTCCAGGAATACCGCCGCGGCCGCTACGTGGAGTTCAACCTGGTGTTCGACCGCGGCACGCTGTTCGGCCTGCAGTCGGGCGGGCGTACCGAGTCGATCCTCATGTCGCTGCCGCCCCAGGTGCGCTGGGGCTATGACTGGAAGCCCGATCCGGGCAGCGAGGAAGCGCGCCTGACCGAGTATTTCCTCACCGACCGCGACTGGCTCGGCCTGCAGCAGGCTTGAAGCGCACCGCTAAAAGCTGCAGGCTTGCCGCTTTTGGCTTTTACGCGCGGGAACTCTAATGGATCGCTACGGTGTATTCGGCAACCCCATCGGCCACAGCAAGTCGCCGCTGATCCACCGGCTGTTCGCCGAGCAGACCGGTCAGCAGCTCAGCTACGAGGCGCTGCTGGCGCCGCTGGAGGATTTCGAAGGCTACGCCCGCGCCTTTTTCGCCGAGGGTCGCGGGGCCAACGTGACCGTGCCGTTCAAGGAGCAGGCTTTCGCCCTGGCCGACAGCCTGAGCGAGCGCGCCCGCCGTGCCGGTGCGGTGAATACCCTGAAGAAACTCGACGACGGCAGGCTGCTCGGCGACAACACCGACGGCGCCGGCCTGGTGCGCGACCTGACGGTGAACGCCGGCATCGACTTGCGCGGCAAGCGCATTCTGCTGCTCGGCGCCGGTGGCGCGGTACGTGGCATTCTCGAACCCTTTCTGGCCGAGCAGCCGCAGAGCCTGGTAATCGCCAACCGCACGGTGGACAAGGCCGAGCAGCTGGCCCGCCAGTTCGCCGACCTCGGCCCGGTGGTGGCCAGCGGTTTCGACTGGATCGATGCGCCGGTGGACCTGATCGTAAACGGCACCTCGGCCAGCCTGGCCGGCGAACTGCCGCCGATTGCCGCCAGCCTGATCCAGCCTGGCCACACCTGCTGCTACGACATGATGTACGGCGCCGGCCCCACCGCGTTCAACCGCTGGGCCGCCGAGCAGGGCGCCGCGCGCACCCTGGACGGCCTCGGCATGCTGGTCGAGCAGGCCGTCGAGGCATTCCACCTGTGGCGCGGTGTACGCCCGGACAGCGCCCCGGTGCTCGCCGAACTGCGTCGGCAACTGGCGGCAGGCTGATCCAGCCTACGGGGCTGTGCCGAATTCGTCATCGACGTGGGGCAAAGCGATCAAGCCAGCCGGCGGTCGCGACGCCAAGGTATAAGGCCGTATACGCCACTGATCTTATCGCCGCCACAGGAGCCCACGATGATTCGACTGACCTTGGACGAAGCCCACAACTTGTCCCTGTCCATCCTGCGCCATGCCGGTTTCAGCGAAGCGCAGGCCCAGGCGGTGACCGCCACCGTGCTGGCGGGTGAGCGCGATGGCTGCGCCTCTCACGGTCTGTACCGTGTGCTGGGCTGCGTCAGTTCGCTGAAGGCCGGCAAGGTGGTGGCCGATGCCGAGCCCGAGGTGATCGACCAGGCACCGTCGATCGTGCGCGTGGATGCCCGCGGCGGCTTCTCGCAACTGGCCTTTCAGGCGGGGTTGCCGGTGCTGGCCGAAAAGACCAGGGCCAACGGCATCGCGGCCTTGGCGATAAACCGCTGTGTGCATTTTTCCGCATTGTGGGTGGAAATCGAGCAGCTCACCGAAGCCGGGCTGGTGGCCCTGGCCTGTAACCCCAGCCATGCCTGGGTCGCGCCGGCTGGTGGCAGCAAGCCGATCTTCGGCACCAACCCGATCGCCTTTGGCTGGCCGCGCGCCGGCAAGCATCCGTTCATCTTCGACTTCGCCACCAGCGCCATCGCCCGTGGCGATATCGAGCTACACCGCCGTGCCGGCAAATCGATTCCGGAAGGCTGGGGCATCGATGCCAGTGGCCAACCGAGCACCGACGCCGAGGCGGTGATGAACGGCGCCATGCTGACCTTTGGCGGGCACAAGGGCTCGGCACTGGCGGCCATGGTGGAGCTGATCGCCGGGCCGCTGATCGGTGATCTGACCAGCGCCGAGTCGCTGGCCTACGACGCTGGCAGCAAGTCGTCGCCGTACCACGGCGAGCTGATCATCGCCCTCGACCCACAGCGCTTTCTCGGTGCGGCTGCCGATCAGCACCTGGCAAGGGCCGAGGCGCTGTTCGACGGCATCGAAGGGCAGGGCGCGCGGCTGCCTTCGCAGCGCCGCTACGACGCCCGTGCCCGTAGCCTGGTCGACGGTGTGCAGATCCCCCAGGCGCTCTACGACGACCTCAAGGCACTGCTCAGTTGATGCTGTAGCCGCGCCCGCTCAGGCATGCGCCCAGTGCGCGGCGGTAGTAGTCGATGGCGCTGACGGCTGGCGCGCTGACTGCGGTAGCCGGATCGAAACCGCTCTGGCTGACTGCCCAGCTGTGGCATTCGTAACGGTCGCGGGCCTGCAGGTCGGCGTTCCACATGTAGTAGGTGCCGGCCGCCACGAAGTACAGCACGCTGCCAATCCATAGTTCACGGGCGGATTCCGGCAGACCATGGCCATGCCGTGGGCCCGGTCCGCCCCAGCCTGGCCCTGGGCCGCCGTGCCAGTGATAGCTACCGGGCCCCCAGGGCCACCACCTGGCCCGCCGGGCCCCGCCAGCGCGCTCAGGGATAGTGCTGCGAGCAACAGTGCGGCGATGGCGGAACGGGGAAAACTTGCGTTCATCATGGGCTCCAGAAGGCGATGACCACGCCAGATGGCGGGCGGCATCGATTATCGGAGTGCGTGTGCAAGGCGCCGTCAGGCCGATGTAAAGGTGGTGTAAAGGCGCTTCGGACGGACGCTTCCGTCAGTCCAGAGCAAGGCATGTGGCGACGCTTTGCTCAAGCATTTCCACCAGTTCGGCGTCCATGTAGCGGTACTCGTCCGGAATATCCAGCACGTGCAGCGGCTTATGGGTCAGCAGCCGGTTGAAATCTGCCATCAGCCGGCTCTTGTGCTTGTGCTCCATGACGATCACCACATCGGCCCACTGAATATCGCTGGCGCTTACCGTTCGGCGTGCCTTCGGGCTGGTGCCCGCCGAGCGCACGCTGAGTCCTGGCTGCTTGCGCCAAACCGTCTCGGCAGTTGGGCTGCGCCATTGGTTGCGGCTGCAGACGAACAGAACGTTGGTCATGGCCGGTGCTCGTTCACTGCTGTGGATAACTGCGCGGCGTGTACACCCATTCGCCGCCGTCGCCGCGTGGGAAGCGCCGGGTCTGGCTGGAGCCGATGATCACCAGGGTGCGCATGTCGACCATCTCCGGCGTCAGCTCGCCGAGGCTGAGCACGCGCAGCGCCTCTGCCGGGCGGCCGATATCGCGGCCGAGCACCACCACGGTGTCGGGCGTGCGATGGGTGCGGACGATGTCCAGGGCGCGGCCGAGCTGCCAGGGGCGGGCCTTGGAGATCGGGTTGTAGAAGGCCATGGCGAGGTCGGCCGCGCCGGCGTGGTCGAGGCGGTTTTCGATCACCGCCCAGGGCTTGAGGTTGTCCGACAGGGAGATCAGGCAGAAGTCATGGCCCAGCGGCGCCCCGGCCTTGGCTGCGGTGGCCAGGGCCGCGGAGACGCCGGGCAGCACTTGCAGCTCGACGGCGTGCCACTCGGCGGGTGCAGCGATCTCTTCGAGAGCTTCCAGCACCGCCGCGGCCATGGCGAATACGCCGGGGTCGCCGGAGGAAATCACCACCACGCGGCGGCCGCTGGCAGCCAGCTCGAAGGCGTGACGGGCGCGCTGCAGTTCCTCGCGGTTGTCGCTGCAATGGCGCACCTGATCATCGCGCAGCGGCTCGGCCATGCGCACGTAGGTTTCGTAGCCGAGCAGATCCTGGGCTTCATCCAGGGCGCGGCGCACGGCTGGGGTCATATGCTCGGCGGCGCCGGGGCCCAGGCCGATCACGCTCAGGCGCCCGCGTGGGCGGCCGATGGTTTGCGCAGCTTCGGGCGACGCGGCCTGTAGCAGCTGCAGGCCGTCGTGCTGCTCGACCACGCCAGGCAGTGCGCTGCCAGGGGTGATGAAACGCAGTGGCACGCCCAGTTCAAGAGCCGCCTGGGCCAGCCCCCTGTCGGTCATCAGGGCAGCGGGGGCAAGCAGGGCGGCGAGGGATTTCTGTGCCAGGCCTGCCTGTTCGAACGCCTGGCCGATTCGCGCAGCGAGGTCGTCCGCGCTGTCGACCAAGGCCAGCAGCGTGCGTGGATGGATCAGCAGTTCATCGGGCCGGGCCGTGCGTTGCGCCGTGGTGATATGCAGGGTGCGCCCGGCATCCTCGGCCATCGGCAGCTTGCCCTGCTCCAGCCATGGCGCGTCACCGTCGATGCGCAGGCTTTCGCCGCCGAGCAGGTCGGAGACGAAGCGTTTGCCCTGCTCGATATCGGCCAGCACGTAGCCGCTCGGCGGGTCGAGCAGGCAGGTGCCGAAGCGCAGCTCACCACTGGTGGTGATGGCCGCGCTGACCTGCAGTTCAGCGGCGATCTCCCGGGCCATACGGTTGACCCCACCCAGGCCGCCGAGCAGCGGTACCACGGCGCTGCCGTCTTCGGCCACGGCCAGCACCGGTGGCTCGGCGCCCTTGTTGGCGAGCAGCGGCGCCAGGCTGCGGATCACGATACCGGCAGCGCACAGGGCGATGAGCGGCGTGTCGCTACGATACAGGCTGCGCAGGGTATCGCCGAAGTCGTCATAGGCCTGATCGGCCTCGACCCGGCCGCTCAGGCCATGGATCACCGCCTGTGGATAAAGTGCCTGGATGCGCCGGGCGGTGGCCAGGGCGGAGGGGCCGAGGATGACGATGGCGGGTGAAGAGGTCATGGAAATTTAATTGTCCGTGGCGAGGGCAAGAGGGCAGGCTGCATGCACCAGTGAAAGAGAGCCTGCAGGAGCCGCGCCCCCGCGGCGAATGGCACGGGCAACACGCACATGGCGGTGCAGCCACTAGCGATTCGCGCCGAGGGCAACGCTCCTGCAGGAGTCCTGGCTTCTTTCAACCGCGCCACTTTTCGCCCGGCACCACGATCATCGAAAAATACGGCGAGGCCATTGGCTCGACGTCATCGAGCGGCACGATGCGCTGGTTGGCCATGGTCGCGCGCTCGACGTAGTGGGCACGGTCGTGCAGGCCCAGGCTCTGCAGCACGCGGCGCACCTTCTCGAAGTTGCGCCCGAGCTTCATCACCACGGCGGCTTCGGCGCTACGCAGGCGCTCGCGCAGCTCATCCTCGGGCAGCACGCCGGAGAGCACCGACAGGCTCTGGTTGCGGTACACCAGCGGCACGCCGAGCACCGCGGCGCTGCCGAGCATCGAGCACACGCCGGGGATCACCTCGGCCTCGTAGCGCTCGGCCAGGCGGTCGTGCAGGTACATGTAGGAGCCGTAGAAGAACGGGTCGCCCTCGCAGATCACCGCCACGTCGCGGCCGGCGTCCAGGTGCGTGGCGATCTGCACCGCGCAGGTGTCGTAGAAGTCGCTGATCACGCCTTCGTAGGTCAGCGGCGGTTCGAGCTTCTCGGTGGTCACCGGGTAAACCAGCGGCAGGCGCTGCTGATTGTCGTCCAGGTGCGCCTCGATGATGCCGAAGGCGTTGCCGCCCTGGCCGACGTTGGCCTTGGCCTTGGCCACGAAGTAGCCGACCACCGGCGACGCCTTGAGCAGGCGCAGGGCCTTGACGGTAATCAGCTCCGGGTCGCCCGGGCCAACGCCCAGGCCGAGCAGGCGGCCTTTGTCGGGGCGGTCCATACCGGGGCGGTCCATGCCGGTCATCACTCGACCTCCGTGGCCAGGGCGTTGATCGCCGCCGCGGCCATGGCGCTGCCACCGCGGCGGCCCTGGACGATCACGTAGGGCACGCCGTGTTCGGCGTAGGTGGCGGCGAGCAGATCCTTGGATTCGGCGGCGCCGACGAAGCCGACCGGGAAGCCGAGAATCAACGCCGGTTTGGGCGCGCCGGCGGCGAGCATATCGAGCAGATAGAACAGCGCCGTCGGCGCATTGCCGATCACCACCACCGCGCCTTCGAGGTGCTCGCGCCAGTGCTCCAGGGCCACCGCCGAGCGGGTGTTGCCGAGCTTCTTGGCCAGCTCCGGCACGCCGGCATCGTTGAGGGTGCAGATCACCGGGTTGGCGCCCTGCAGGCGCGTGCGGGTCACGCCCTCGGCGACCATACGGGCGTCGCAAAGAATCGGCGCACCATTGGCCAGGGCCTGGCGCCCGGCCGCCCCGGCACCGGGTGAGAAACGCAGATCCTGCACCACGTCGACCATGCCGCAGGCGTGGATGACCCGCACCGCGAGCTTCTCCAGATCAGCCGGAATACCGCTCAGGTCGGCCTCGGCACGAATGATGGCGAAGGAGTTGCGATAGATCTCCTGACCATCGCGGATGTAATCGGTCATCGGGTGAAACTCCGGGTAGCGGTGAGCGAGGCCAGCAGTTCGGCGGCGTCGTCAGGTGTCAGGTGGTGGCCCAGCAACTGGCCGAAGCCGTTGCCGAGGGGCTGGCGGGCGAACAGGTCGTAACGACCTTCGGCGACCGCCAGAAGGGTAAAGGGCGCGCGGTGGGCAGCGGCGCAGGAGCGGCTGCAGCCCGTCAGGTGAATGCCTGGCTGCTCGTTGCCAGCAGTGAGCAGTTCGCCCAGGCGCAGGGCATCGGCCTTGGTGTCGGCCAGACCCTTGGCGCAGCCGCTGGCGCCGGTGCAGGCGATGATACGAGCCAGCGGTTCGTTGGCATCGGTCAGCAGGCCGAGGGCATGCAGACTGTGGATAACCGCATCGGCGGCCGTCTCGGCAATATTGGCCAGGAGCACGCTTTGCCAGGGCGTCAGGCGCAGTTTGCCATCGCCATAACGGCGCGCGAGATCCGCCAGGCCGAGCAACTGTCTGGCAGCCAGCCGACCCAGCACGGTGGCGGCGCCGATATGCACCAGACCCGGCTGGCGCTGGGCATGGACGCCAAGATGGGCATTGCCTTGCGCCGGGGCACGGCGCCACTCGCCTGCCGGCAGCAGCGCATCTCCCAGCCGCTCCTGCAGGCGCTGCAGCAGGTCGGCAGGCGAATGGTTTTCCAGCAGATGGCGCATACGTGTCTGCTCGGGCGTGGCCAGCTCCAGGAACAGGTCAAGCAGGGCGATGATCAGCGCATGGGCCTGGGCAGCGGGCACGATGGCCAGGGCCGGGGCATCCTCGGCCCGCACGGGCGGGCAACCGGCCAGACCGAAGGCATAGCCGATCCCCTCTTCGAGGGGCAAGGCGCAGAGCCAGATATCGTGGGGGTGTTCGAGCATCGCCAGGCGCTCACCACCGTCGAGCAGCAGGGCGAATTTTGGCGACAGGGCATGCAGGCGTGGGGTGTTTTCCAGCGTCGCCAGCAGCTCGGCGGCCAGCGGCGAAATATCCACAAGCGCCTGCGGATCGACCCCAGCGGCCGGGCTGACCATCAGGTTGCGCACGTCATCGGCGCCGGGCGTGCTGGGGCCTAGGCCGGCGTCCAGCAACTCATCGATCAACGGATCTTCATTGCCGGCGCGGATACCACGAATCTGCAGGTTGCCGCGGTTGGTGGCTTCGATCACCCCGCCGGCATGCTGTAGCGCAGCCCTGGCGATGCGTTCGGCCTGGTCGACGTCGAGGCGCCCACAAGGCAGCTTGATGCGGCAGATGCCGCCATCCTTAGCCTGCACGATACGCAGCAACCCCGGACAGGCCGAGGGGCGAACAGCAGGGGATGGAATGCAAAAAGCCTGTTTCAACGGATCACCGGGGTCGGGTCACATGGGCATCCGTTCGAGGATAGGCCAGAGAAGATTGCGCTTCTATCACCGGGACACCCCGCCCGGTGTGGGCTCATGCGACTGAATCGGTCGGCAGGTCTCCTGGCTTGCAGGTCATCGCGCTTGGCCGGCCTTCCCGGTTTCCCAGTGGCGATTGGCAAGGCGCTCGCTGCTACAGTTGCGGGGGCAGCCACGGCGGAAAAGCTGCCCAATAGCTGCTGCGCGTCGGTCCTGCAAGGCAGAACCTGACTGGAGCGCCAGCCCGGTCGGACTGCTCATGTACAGAAGTACACTCCGCTTCCTCGCCAATTTCTACCTTGCAGGGCTCTAGCTCGCTAGCTATTGAACCGCTTTTCTCGTGTTCCCTCTTAGGCCCGCTTTTGCTCACATGTAGCCGCTGGGCACCGACAGAGGCGCTATTATGCCCGCTTTGCCTGCCGGGATGAAAAGCCGTGTCGTCGGATGGTAGCCATGCCCTACGAATCGCCGGCCTGAGTAGGGTGGACAACGCTGTTTTTGTCCACTAGGCGCACAGGTTCAGCAGCGGACACGGAGCGTCCTGAGCGGCATTCCCATGCGGACGTAGGGTGGACGACGCTCCATCCGTCCACCGTTCCAGCATTGCAAAGGTGGACAAGAAGAGCATTGTCCACCCTACGGAAAGCACCCTGGTCCTTTATGGCGAATGAGTACGGGTAGTTCTGATTAATGAGGAAAAACGCATGACACCCTGGCTGACCGTCGTGGGCATTGGTGAAGACGGCTACGCCGGCCTCGGCAAGGCGGCGCGGCATGCGCTGCTGGCGGCCGAGCAGGTGGTCGGCAGCGAGCGCCAGCTGGCGCTGTTGCCGCATTGCATCCGTGCCACGCGCCTGCCCTGGCCGAAGCCATTTTCCCTGACACCGGTGCTCGAGCGCCGCGGTACGCCGGTCTGTGTGCTGGCCAGCGGCGACCCGATGTTGTTTGGCGTCGGCGTCAGCCTGGCCCGTGAACTGGCGCAGGACGAGCTGCGCATCCTGCCGGCACCGTCGTCCGTGTCCCTGGCTGCGTCGCGCTTGGGTTGGCCGCTGCAGAACACGCCGGTGGTGTCGCTGGTGGCCCGGCCGCTGGCGGCGTTGCAGGCGCAGATTCATCCTGGCGCCCGCCTGCTGGTACTGAGCAACGATGGTGAGAGCCCCGCAGCCATCGCCGAACTGCTGCGTGAGCGGGGTTTCGGCCCCAGCCGGCTAAACGTGTTCGAGCACCTGGGTGGCGAGCATGAGCGGCGTATCGATGGGCTGGCCGACGGCTGGTCGCTGGCGCGCGCGGCGGATCTCAACCTGGTGGCCATCGAGTGCCTGGCCGGTGAAGATGCTCGCTGCCTGCCGCTGACCCCCGGCCTGCCGGACGATGCCTACCGCCACGACGGCCAACTGACCAAACGCGACGTGCGGGCGATCACCCTGTCGCGCCTGGCGCCATCGCCTGGCGAGCTGCTCTGGGATGTCGGCGCCGGCTGCGGCTCCATCGGCATCGAGTGGCTGCGCGCCCACCCCAGCTGCCGCGCCATCGCCGTCGAGGCCGATCAGGGGCGCCAAGCACATATCACCCATAACCGTGATGCCCTTGGCGTGCCGGGCCTGCAACTGGTGGCCGGGCGTGCGCCCGAGGCGCTGGAGGGGTTGGCGGCGCCGGATGCGATCTTTATCGGTGGCGGCGTCACCGTGCCAGGCGTGTTGTCTAGCTGCTGGCAGGCGCTCAAGCCCGGCGGACGGCTGGTCGCCAATGCCGTGACGCTGCAGAGCGAGGCCGCGCTGATCGCCTTTCGCGGCGAGCACGGCGGCGAGCTGACCCGTATCGAGGTGGCCCAGGCCAAACCCCTGGGCGGCTTCGACACCTGGCGCGGCGCCCTGCCGATCACCCTGCTCGAGGTCCGCAAGCCGCGATGAGCCGCATCCTCTTGCTCGGCGGCATCGGTGAAGCGCTGAATCTCGCCCGCCGCCTTGGCAGCCAGCATATCTACAGCCTCGCCGGGCTGGGCAAGGTGCCCGAGGATCTCGCCTGCCAGGTCCGCGTTGGCGGCTTTGGCGGTGCCGAAGGGCTGGCTGATTTCATCCACAGGGAGAGCATCGATTTGCTGGTCGATGCCACCCACCCCTATGCCGCGCAGATCAGCCATAACGCGGCACGCGCTGCAGGGCAGGCCGGCGTCCCCTGCTGGGCGCTGCGGCGTCCGGGCTGGACGGCCTCACCGGGTGATGACTGGCGCGAGGTATTCGACTGGCCATCGCTGATCACCGCACTGGGCGATTTCCAGCGGCCGCTGTTCACCCTGGGCCGTGAGCCGCTGGAGCACTTGCACGAGATTCCTGCCCATCAACACTGGACGGTGCGCTGCCTGCAAAGCCAGCCGGCCAGCGAGCGGGCCGAAGTGATCGGTGCACGCGGGCCGTTCAGCCTGGAGGACGAGCGCGCGCTGTTCGAGCGGCTGAACTGCGACGTGCTGGTCAGCAAGAACAGCGGCAGCGCCGCCACCGAGCACAAGCTGCAGGTCGCCCGCGAACGTGGCGTGCCGGTGCTGGTGCTGCAACGGCCAGTGTTGCCGGCGGTGGAACGTGAGTTCGCCGAGCCCGAGGCGCTGTGGCAGGCACTGCACGAAAGTGGCGTAACCAACCCGTAGCCCATGGTAGAGCACAGCGAAACCCGGGGAGCAATTGCGATAGATACGCGAATCCAGAAGCCCTTCTGGGTATCGCTTCGCTCGACCCCAGCTACGAAACCGTGTTCAGCCGGGCCACGAAACCCTGTCCGTCACGACGCTGTTAAACTGCCGCACTTTTTGCGGAGCCCGACCATGACTGCCACGCCCTACGCCCAGGTGCTACTCGCGGGCCCTGATCTGCTCGACGGCTCGTTCGCCGAGCTGTTTCGTGCCCGCTTGGTCGAACTGCGTGGCGCTGCGGCGCTGGCCGATATCGTCGATACCGGCGCCGGTTACGACAGCCTCTGGCAGCGCCTAGGCGAGGGCCGCGGCACGCTGCTGGTGATCGACCTGGAGCCGCAGAGCAGCAGCCAGCATGTCGACTGGCTGCGCAGCGAGCTGGCGGCCAGGACCGATCCCGAGCGTGTGTTCGTGACCAGCCTGTTCGGCCAGCTCGGTGCCGATGTGGCCGCAGCCGCCTGTGCGCTGATCGAGCGCCCTGAACTGCACCTGAGCTGCGTCGATGTGCCGGCGCTGCCCGGCAGCCACGCCTGGTCGAAGATTCCCGCTCACCAGTACCGCGTATTGCTCTGCAACGGCCCGCGCTGTACCCGCCGTGGCGCGCTGCCGCTGTGGAAAATGCTGCGCGAAAAGGTCAAGGCAGCGGGCAAGCTGGAGTGCGAAGGCGGTGTTCATATCACCCGGACGCAGTGCCAGTTCCCCTGCGATCAGGGCCCGACCCTGACGGTTTATCCACAGGGCCATTGGTACCAGGTACGCAGCGAAGCAGACGTTATCCGCCTGGTCGACGAACAGTTCGTTGCTGGCCGTTCGGTACCCGAGCTGATGATGCTGCGGCCCTGATCGGTACCGTCTCCGGCCTGGGCACGTGTGTACCGATGCTCGGGTAGCCCAGGCATCCCGAACCAGGCTACATCGGCGGCTCGACCAGCACGCGTTTCGGGCTAACATGCTGGCATCATAAAAATTCGAGTCATGCATGACCGCCCTGTTTCTGCGTTATCGCACCGTCGCCATCGTGCTGCTGGTGATCATCGGCCTGGCCGCCAGCCTGTGGTTGGCCAGCCGCTATGCCGAGCAGCGTGCCTGGGAGGATCGCAGCAGCGAAGCCCACGGCCAGCTGCAGCTGTATGCGCAATCGATCCAGACGCTGGTCGACCGCTTCCGCTCGGTGCCGCAGCTGCTGTCGATGGACGGCGACATCCAGGCCTTGCTGCAAGCGCCGGATGATCCGCAGCTGCGCGACAAGCTCAATCGCCGTTTCGAGCTGCTCAACGCCGCCGCAGGTGCCAGTGTTCTCTACCTGATCGACCGCAGTGGCCATACCCTGGCGGCCAGCAACTGGAACGAGTGGAGCAGCTTCGTCGGCAGCAACTACAGTTTTCGCCCCTATTTCCAGGATGCACTGCACCGTACCGCCGGCCGCTACTTCGCGGTCGGGGTGACCACCGGTGTACCTGGCTACTTCCTCTCCCACGCGGTGTACGACGACAAGGGCGCGGTGATCGGCGTGCTGGTGGTCAAGCTCGAACTGGAGGAGCTACAGCGCGAGTGGGTTGGCCAGCCCGGCGTATTGCTGGTTGCCGACAGCTACGGTGTGGTGATTCTCAGCAGCCGCCCGGCCTGGCGTTTCCTGGCCCTGGAAGAGCTCGATGAACTCGATCACGCCGAGCTGGTGGAAGTGCGCAAGTACGCCGAGCGCCCGCTTGACGTGCTCTCCAAGGAACCTGGCCCGTACTTCGAAGGCAATGCCGACTGGATGAATATCGACGGCCCCGATGGCCGGCAGAGTTATCTCTGGCAGCGTCAGGAACTGGCCAGTGAAGCCTGGACGCTGCACCTGTTGATAGAGGAGAGCAGCCTTGGTGATACCGCGCGCAGCTACCGCCTGGCCGCCGCCGGTATATGGCTGACCCTGGTGTTCCTGGTGCTGTTTCTGCTGCAGCGCCGCAAGAACCAGCGCCTGCAGGCGAGCATCCGTGAGAACCTCGAACGCGAGGTGACGCTGCGTACCGCCGAGCTGCGTGAAGCCCAAGAGGGCTTGGTGCATGCGGCCAAGATGGCCGCCCTGGGGCAGATGTCGGCGGCCATGGCCCATGAGATCAACCAGCCACTGACGGCCATCCAGATGCACCTGGGCAGCCTCGGCCTGCTACTCGACAACGGTCGTGCTGCGGATGTGCGCGCCGGCTTGACGCGCATCGACGGCCTGCTGCAGCGCATGGCCAGCCTGACCGGCCACCTGAAAACCTTCGCCCGCAAGAGCCCGGCGGGGCTCAACGAACGCCTGATGCTCAGTGATGTGCTGGAGCAGGCGCTGTTGCTGCTGGCGCCACGATTGCGCAGTGAGCAGGTCGAGCTGCACCGTGAAGTGCGTAGCGAGGCGCGGGCCTCCGGCGATGCCATTCGCCTCGAACAGGTGGTGCTCAACCTGCTCAATAACGCGCTGGATGCCATGGTCGATAGCCCGCAGCGAAGCCTGGGCGTGCTGATCGAACTGCAAGGCGACAGCTGCGTACTGCAGGTCAGTGATACCGGTGGCGGGATTGCCGAAGAGCACCTGGGCAACGTCTTCGAGCCGTTCTTCACCACCAAGCCGGTGGGCGAGGGCCTGGGCCTGGGCCTGGCGATTTCCTACGGCATCGTGCGCGATCTGGGCGGCAGCCTGGAGGCGCGCAATAGCCCGGAGGGGGCGATTTTCGTGATGCGACTGCCGCGTGCCGGCTGAGCTGGCGGGCTTGGCATTTCGTGTAACGACCCGGCAGGTACCGCTGGAGTAGCCGGCGCTACACTGCGCGATCTAATAATAAGGAGGTTTTCATGGGCGCTCAGGTAATCGTCGTCGACGATGAAGAGGCGATCCGCGAGGCGGCGCAACAGTGGCTGGAGCTGTCCGGATTCAGCGTGCAGACCTGCGCCACGGCCGTCCAGGCGCTGGCCCTGCTCGATGGCGACTTTCCCGGCGTGCTGATCAGTGATGTGCGCATGCCCGGCACCGATGGCTTGCAGCTGCTGGAGCGGGTGGTCGAACTCGACCGCGACCTGCCGGTGATCATGATCACCGGCCATGGCGACGTGCCGATGGCCGTGCAGGCGCTCAAGCAGGGCGCCTATGACTTCATCGAAAAGCCATTCACCCCGGATCGTCTGCTCGACACCGTGCGCCGCGCACTGGAAAAGCGCCGTCTGATCTGCGAGAACCGCGCCCTGCGCCAGCAGTTCGCCCTCAAGGATGGCATCGCCGCGCAGCTGCTCGGCGTGTCGCGGCCCATGGAGCGGCTGCGCCGGCAGATTCTCGACCTCGCTGGCACCTCGGTGAACGTGCTGATCCGCGGCGAGACCGGTTCCGGCAAGGAGCGCGTGGCGCGCTGCCTGCACGACTTCAGCGAGCGCGCCGACAAGCCCTTCGTGGCGCTCAACTGTGCGGCGATTCCCGAGCACCTGTTCGAGAGCGAGCTGTTCGGCCATGAGAGTGGCGCCTTTACCGGCGCCCAGAGCAAGCGTATCGGCCGTATCGAACACGCCGACGGCGGCACGCTGTTTCTCGACGAGGTGGAAAGCCTGCCGCTGGCGCAGCAGGTCAAGCTGCTGCGCGTGCTGCAGGAAAAGACCCTGGAACGGCTGGGTTCCAACCGCAGCATCCGGGTCGACCTGCGGGTGATCAGTGCGGTGAAGCCGGACCCGCTCGACGAAGTGAAGGCCGGGCGCTTCCGCGAGGATCTGCTCTATCGGCTGAATGTCGCCACCCTGCAGATTCCGCCGCTGCGCGAGCGCCGCGAAGACATTTCGCTGCTGTTCGAGCACTTCGCCGAAGAGGCCGCCCAGCGCCACGGTCGCACTCTGGAGCCGCTGACGCCCGCCGAGCTGGCCAGGCTGCTCGGTCATGAATGGCCGGGCAACGTGCGCGAGCTGATCAACGCCGCCGAGCGCCATGCCTTGGGCCTCGGTGACGCCTCCTCCGAGGAGGCCAGCCAATCGCTCGCCGGGCAGATGGAAGCGTTCGAGGCGCAGTGCCTGCACAACGCGCTGCTACGTTGTCGCGGCAGCATCCTGCAGACCATGGAGCTGCTGCAACTGCCGCGCCGCACCCTCAACGAAAAGATGCAGCGCCATGGCTTGCAGCGCAGCACTTATCGACCTGCGGGTAGTAGCGACGAGGATTGAACCGCGACTGATAGGCCTTACATCCTCACTGGTGGGCTGAAGCCCACCCTACGGTTTGCTTCGTCAGCGGTAGAAGCTTCGTAAGGGGTGCTATCGGCAATCCCCAATCTAATGTGGGAGCGGGTGGGGACGCCCAGTCCATGCCTGCGATTTTTCGCGCGCATGGCGCGCTCCCACAGGTAGTGCGTGCACATCATCTCCGCTCCACTCGCATAAGCGGAATACTGCCGATTGCCGCTCGCGGAATAGGCGACCTTTCGCTGCTTTCTCTCTGGTCATCAACCCGCAAGCGCTCTGGCTCGCGGCTTTTTATCGCTGGCACGGCGCCTGCTAAGGCTGCTGGTACCCGGACATCCAGAACCGGCTCTCTGACAAGAATAATCACGGAGATACACCATGCGACTGACCAAGCGCGTCACCCTGTTCGCCGCTGCCGCGGCCTTCACTGCCAGCACCGCGGTACTTGCCGCACCGACCTTCATCAACGTGCTTACCGGCGGGACCAGCGGGGTGTACTACCCGATTGGCGTGGCCATGTCGCAGCTGTATGGCAGCGGTATCGAGGGCGCGAAAACCTCGGTACAGGCCACCAAGGCCTCGGTCGAGAACCTCAACCTGCTGCAGTCCGGACGGGGCGAGATCGCCTTTGCCCTGGGCGACTCGGTCGAAGACGCCTGGAACGGCGTGGAAGACGCCGGCTTCAAGGCACCGCTGACGCGTATTCGCGCCATCGCCGCCACCTACCCCAATTACATCCAGATCGTTGCCAGCAAGGAATCCGGGATCAAGACCCTGGAAGACCTCAAGGGCAAACGCATTTCCGTAGGGGCGCCGAAATCCGGCACCGAGCTCAATGCCCGTGCCATCTTCAAGGCCGCTGGCCTGAGCTACAAGGACATGGGCCGCGTCGAATTCATGCCGTACGCCGAGTCGGTCGAACTGATCAAGAACCGCCAGCTGGACGCCACCCTGCAGTCTTCCGGCCTGGGCATGGCGGCCATTCGTGACCTGGCGTCGATGGTACCGATCACCTTCGTCGCCATCCCCGAAGAGGTCGTGGCGAAGATCGACAGCCAGGCCTACCAGGCCAAGGTCATCCCGGCCGGCACCTACGACGGCCAGGATCAGGACGTACCGACCGCGGCCATCGTCAACCTGCTGGTCAGCCACGAGAAGGTTTCCGATGAGGTGGCCTATCAGATGACCAAGCTGCTCTACGACAACCTCCCTCGCCTGCGCACCGCGCACTCCGCGGCCAATGACATCAAGCTGGAAACCGCCACCGAAGGCCTGCCGATTCCGCTGCACCCGGGGGCCGAGCGCTTCTACAAGGAAGCCGGCGTACTCAAGTAACACGCAGGCACAGCGGGCAGCGGTACGCGCTGCCCGCGCACCTGTCGGGTCGGCTTGGCCATGCTCCTAGGCAGTGGCCCGCCGTTATTGCAGCTGCATCGAGAATCTATCCATGAGCGATCATCCAGGTCTGACCGGCAATCCCGGTCAGTGGCCCAAGGCCGTGTTCTACGTCGCGATCCTGTTTTCGGTCTACCAGATCATCGGGGCCGCCTTCCATCCGTTCTCCAGCCAGGTGCTGCGCGCCGGGCACGTCGGCTTCGTGTTGCTGATGGTCTATCTGTGCTTCCCCATGCGTGGCCAGGGCCGGCCATGGATGCCGCTGGCCTGGGTGCTGGGCCTGGCGGGATTGGGCACGGCGCTTTACCAGTGGTACTTCGAGGCGGACCTGGTCCAGCGCTCGGGCGACCTCACCAGCTTCGACATGGTGGTCGGGGTGACGCTGCTGGTGCTGGTGTTCGAGGCGGCGCGCCGGGTCATGGGCCTGGCCCTGCCGGTCATCTGCGGTTGCTTCCTGGCCTATGGTCTGTTTGGTGAGCATCTGCCGGGCGATCTGGCGCACCGTGGCTACGACTTCGACCAGATCATCAACCAGCTGTCGTTCGGTACCGAAGGGTTCTACGGCACGCCTACCTATGTGTCGGGTACCTATATCTTCCTGTTCATCCTGTTTGGCGCGTTCCTGGAGCAGGCGGGAATGATCCGGCTGTTCACCGATTTCGCCATGGGCATGTTCGGCCACAAGACCGGCGGCCCGGCCAAGGTTTCGGTGGTGACCTCGGCGCTGATGGGCACCATCACCGGTTCGGGGGTCGCCAACGTGGTCACCACCGGCCAGTTCACCATCCCGCTGATGAAGCGCTTCGGCTACAAGGGCACCTTCGCCGCCGCAGTGGAGGCCTCGGCCAGCATGGGCAGCCAGATCATGCCGCCGATCATGGGCGCGGTGGCGTTCATCATGGCCGAGACCATCAACGTGCCGTACGTGGAGATCGCCAAGGCGGCGCTGATCCCGGCGCTGCTTTGGTTCGGCTCGATCTTCTGGACCGTGCACTTGGAGGCCCAGCGCCTGAAGCTGACCGGCCTGCCGAAAGAGGAATGCCCGGATCCGTTCGCGGCCATCAAGCAGCGCTGGTACCTGCTGATTCCGCTGGGTGTGCTGGTGTACCTGTTGTTCGCCGGCTTCACGCCGATGTTCTCCGGCACCGTGGGCCTGGCCCTGACCGCCATCGTGATCCTGGGCACGGCGATCGTCATGCGCGCCAGCAACCTGTGGTTGAAGATCGCCTTCTGGATCGCCCTGGGGCTGGTCAGTTCCGCGTTCCTCAAATTCGGCATCGGCGTGGTGTTCGGCGTGATCGCGGTGCTGGTCGCCGGCTGCTTCTACGTCAAGGGCGGGCGAGAAACCCTGCGCGCCTGCGTGTGGGCCCTGGCCGAAGGGGCGCGCCATGCGATCCCGGTGGCGGTGGCGTGCATCCTGGTGGGGGTGATCATCGGTGTGGTGTCGCTGACCGGCATCGCCACCACCTTCGCCGGTTACATCATGGCTATCGGCAAGGACAACCTGTTCCTGTCGCTGGTGTTGACCATGCTCACCTGCCTGGTCCTCGGCATGGGTATCCCGACCATTCCCAACTACATCATCACCAGCGCCATCGCCGCGCCGGCGCTGCTGGAACTGGGCGTGCCGCTGATCGTGTCGCACATGTTCGTCTTCTATTTCGGCCTGATGGCAGACCTCACGCCCCCGGTGGCGCTGGCCTGCTTCGCCGCCGGTTCGATCGCCAAGGAGAACGGCCTGAAGATCAGCCTGTGGTCGGTGCGCATCGCCGCGTGCGGCTTCGTGGTGCCGTTCATGGCGGTGTATGACCCGGCGCTGCTGATGCAGGGCGACGACTGGGGCGCGATCCTCTACATGTTGATCAAGTCGGTGTTCGCCGTTGGCTTGTGGGGCATGGCGGTGGTCGGCTATTTCTCGGCGCCGATGCGTGCATGGGAGCGGCTGCTGGTGTTCGCTGCCGGTGCTTCGCTGGTGATTCCGGCCTCGGTGTTCAGCTATGACCTGCTCGGGCTGTACAGCGTGACCACCGATGAAATCGGCTTCCTGATCGCCGCCGCGGTGATCGCCCTGCATGTGCTACGTGCCCGTCGCCAGCCGTCTCTGGCGGCCGCTTGATCGGATTGTGCATGGGCCTGGCCGGGGTGGTGTGGGCGCAGGTGCCCGCCCCGGCCTTCACCCTGGCCTGGAGCCACACGATCGAGAAGATCCGCTGGGAAGAGGATTACCGCGTCACGCCGGCCGGGCTGCTGCTTGGCGAGGCGCGGGTACGCGGTAGCGGCGCCGGTATGGAGATCCCGGATGGCGCCGAACTGCGTGATGGCGCCTGGCATTACCAACGCCAGCTGCCGCCGCTGCAACCGCTACGCCTGGGGCGCACGCCCGAGGCGGGCGACTACCAGCTGTGCGATGCCAAGGGCTGCAAGCCTTTCAGCGAGTGGCTCGGGCCGCCTAGGGCGAGTCAGCCGGCGGTGGAGTTGTGGAGCTGTGAGTGGGCCAGGTGAAAGGCAGAAGCGGACATCCAGCGACCTAGTGGGAGGGGCTTTAGCCGCGAGCTCTTTGCGCCTAGCTAGGCAAAATCGAGGCTAAAGCCTCTCCCACAGAAGCGCTGCTCACCGGCCACGGCGCATCTCCCCCAACTCCGCCCGCAGGGCCTTCAATTCCTGAAGAATCATCTCCTCGCGCTGTACCCGCGCCTCGGCTTCGGCATCCGGCCCTTTGGCATCCTCCATGGCGTTGACCAGTACCGCGATAAACAGGTTGAGCATCATGAAGGTGGCGATCAGCACGTAGGGGATGAAGAACAGCCAGGCCAGTGGGTAGACCTCCATGATCGGCCGCACGGTGCCGCTCGACCAGCTGTCCAGGGTCATCATCTGGAACAGCGAATACAGGCTGGCGGTCAGCGAGCCGAACCACTCGGGAAAGCGCTCGCCGAACAGCTGCGTGGCCATCACCGCCGACACGTAGAAGATCAGCCCCATCAGCATGATGATGCTGCCCATGCCCGGCAGCGAAGCCAGCAGCGCCTGCACCACCTTGCGCATGTTCGGGTTGATCGACACCAGGCGCAGCACCCGCAACACGCGCAATGCCCGCAGCACGCTGAACGGCCCGCTGGCCGGCACCAGGGCGATGCCTACCACGATGCAGTCGAACACCGCCCACGGATCGCGCAACAGGCCAATGCCCCGGGCCGCGAAACGCAGCGCCAGCTCGGCCACGAACACCGCCAGGATGAACATATCCACAGGCACCAGCAGCCAGCCCCACTCGGCGACGATTTGCTTCGAGGTGAGCATGCCGAGAATCGCCGCGTTGATCAGGATCAGTACGGTGATCAGGCGCTGCACGGGCTTGCCATCCATGACCGCGGCCAGTTGCTGGCGCCAGACGCTGGTGGGCGGGTTCGAGCTGGTGTCGTTCATGGCGAGTTCGGCGGCGACTGTCGGGCTGTCGAGGGTAAATAAGCATGGTGACGGAAGAAAGCACTGGGCGCCTGGTTTGCAGACTGCTTTTTCACCAGATGTGTAGCCTGCCTCGGGCCACCGGATTGCCGAATCCATCGCGGGTCATTAGCCTGCGCTCTTTGCCTGGGCCAGGTGGCCCTGACCAACACGACGGATCACGGCATGAGCGAGCAGGGCGACAACATCACCTATTACCTGGACATGCACAGCCCCGAGCAGCTGCGCGGCAAACCCCTGCCCGATGACCTGCAGGTGGTCGAGTGCCGGATCAAGCAGTTCCAGCTCAACCGCTTTCTCTACCAGTTGGTCGGCGAGCCCTGGGCGTGGACGGACAAGCTGTCCTGGTCGGACGCCCAGTGGCGCGAAGCGATCGAGCGCGACGATCACCGCACCTGGGTGGCCTACCACGGGGGCGCCATCGCCGGTTACTACGAACTGCAGCGCGATGCCGAGGGCGCCGTAGAGATTCTCTATTTCGGCCTGGCCGCGGCTTTCTTCGGCCAGGGTTTCGGTGGCCCGCTGCTGACCCACGCGCTGCAGTCTGCTTGGGCCTGGCCCGGCACGAAAAGGGTTTGGGTGCACACCTGCAGCCTCGATCACCCCAGTGCGTTGGCCAATTATCAGGCGCGAGGCCTGGAGCTCTATCGCCAGGAACGTGAGGGCTAAAGCGGCATTGCGTCGAGACATCCTGGCGGCTGCGCTGTCAGATATCGAGCGAGCCGCGTCGCGGTCACTGAACGGAGTTCTACATGCCAAAGCTTAGTGTGAAGTTGCTGCCTCTCTGCCTGCTGGCGCTGCCATTCATGGCGTCTGCCCAGCAGCAGATCCAGCCCGGTCTCTGGGAAATAACCTCGAAGAACATGCAGCTCGGCGGCAAGACCCTGCCGAGCAGCGACGTGATGCTGCAGCAGTTCAAGAGCCTGCCCCAGGCCCAGCGTGAAATGATGGAGCGGGCCATGGCCCAGCAGGGCATCCAGCTCGGCGAAAAGGGCGTGCAGTACTGCATCAGCCAGGCCCAGGTCGATGCACAGAACATCCCTCTGCAGGACCCCAACTGCAGCCAGCAGATCACCTCGCGCGATAACGACCGCTGGGTATTCAACTTCACCTGCCCGCAGGGCCGCGGTCAGGGCGAGGCGCATTTCCTCGACGACAAGTCGTTCACCTCCAAGGTCAGCGGTGATTTCGACAGCGGCGCCGGCCGCCAGCAGGGCAGCATGGAGTCCGAGGCGCGCTGGGTGTCGGCTGACTGCGGCGCGTTGAAGCCGCGTCAGTAACGCGAAGCTTCTGGCAGCGACTTACAGTCGCTGCTGGATCACCCGCGGATCATTGTCGAAATCGGCCAGCTGTTCGGCACTACCGGTGGTGATCAGCGTCCAGCGGGTGTTCAGTGGCGTCCAGTACTGCTGCTGGTCGCGGCCCAGCTTGCTGGCATCGGCCAGCACGAATACCTCCGCCGCCTGGCGGATCATCAAATCTTTCAGATAAGACTGGCTGGCGCTCGCCTCGCACAAGCCGCGCCCGGCGACCACGCCATCGGCGCTGACGAACACCTTGTCGGCGCTCAGACGCTCCAGCATCGCCATGGCCGCGGGGCCGAAGGTGGCCATGCTGCCGGGGCGCAAGTCGCCGCCCAATACCGTCACTCGCCCTTGCGGCAGCTCGTGCAACGACTCCAATGCCAGCAGGTTGTTGGTGATCACGTGCAGGCCGGTGCGCTCGCGCAGCAGCCGGGCCAGGCTGGCGGTCGAGGTGCCGCCGTCGAGCAGCACGGTATCGTTGTCCTGCACATGGGCCAGGGCGGCGCGGGCGATGCGCTCCTTCTCCAGGCTGGAGTGGCTGCTGCGCTCTTCCAGCGAGGCTTCCGGGGCGTGCTTGCCGATATGCGCGGCGCCGCCGTAGGTGCGCATGATCATGCCCTGTTCGGCGAGCGAGGACAGGTCGCGGCGCACCGTGGCCTCGGACACGCCGAGCGAGCTGCACAGGGTTTCGACGTTGACGTTGCCGTTGTTGGAGAGCACCAGCTCGAGAATGGCCTGGCGGCGTTTGGCGACTTTCATGGCGATCCTTCAGGGATAGGCGGTTGCACTCTATCACTACCGCCTGGCCAGCTCACAACGAGGCACCGCCGCATATCACCAGTTGCTGACCAGTGATGGCGCCGGCGTCGGAGCCGAGTAGAAAAGCGGTCATGGCCGCCACTTCACGGGGCTGGATGAAACGCCCGATGGGCGGCTGGCGCGGCGGCGTGCCCTGGCGGGCCGGGTCGATCAGCATCGGCGTTTCGGTGGCGCCCGGGGCGACCAGGTTGACGGTGATGCCCCTGGGCGCCAGCTCGATGGCCCAGGAGCGCACCAGGCCGATCAACGCGGCCTTGGTGGCGGCGTACTGACTGCGGCCAGCAGCACCGTTCATGGTGCGACTGCCGACCAGCACGATGCGTCCCGGCGCGCGCAGGCGGCCGAGCAGGCCGTTGACCAGTTGCGTGGCGGCGCTGACGTGCACCTGCCACATGGCCGCGCCGTCCTCGTCGCGCAGTTCACCCAAGGGCGCGGTGCGCATGAAACCGGCGGCATGGACGATGGCGTCCAGTGCCGGGATATCGGCCAGGGCGCTGGCCAGCGAGGCGTTGTCGGCCAGGTCGGCAGCGACGAAACTGAGGTTCGTGTGTTGCAGGCTCGGCGCGCGTCGGCTCATGCCGATCACCTGCCAGCCGTCTTCGAGCAGGCGCAGGGCAATGGCCTCGCCAATGCCCGAGCTGACCCCGGTGACCAGGGCGCAGCGGCGGTCTTCACTCATCTGGATTCTCCACGCAAAAGGGGCGCCATCAGGGCGCCCGTTGGCTCTAGCGGATGGCCGCCAGGGGAATATGCACGTGTTTGATCTTCTGCCGGAAGTAGGTGAAGGCCACGTGCAGGCTGCCGTCGCGGGCCTGGATGATGCTTGGGTAGGAGAATTCGCGGTTGAGCTTCTCCTGGGAGTTGTTGGTCATGCAGAAACCGTCTCCCAACTCGATGTCCAGGCGCAGCGGCCAGCTGCGCCCTTCATCTCGGGAGATCGCCAGGCTCATGGGCGCGCGGGGGATGCCCCATACGGCGCCGCGACCGTCGGCGTTGACGGTCGGCGTGACGCGCTCGTCGCCCTCGTCCTCGATCTCGTCGTACAGCGAGGCGCGGCGCTGCTCGATGCCCTCGGCGTTGATCGGGTTGTAGACCAGCGCCAGTTCGCCGCTGACCAGGCGGATGTACTGGATCGACGAGTTGTTGTTCGGCAATTCCGTGGGCCTCGGTACGCTCCAGGTGCGGCCCAGATCGGTCGAGCGGCTGGCATAGATGCTGTCGGCCCAGCGGCTGCGGAACAGGCCCAGCAGGCTGTCGTCGCTCAGTTGATGGACGTTCATGTGCACGGCGCCGGTGCTCTGCGGTACGTCGTGACGGCTCCAGGTGCGGCCCTGGTCGCTGCTGATCATCACTGCGCTGACGTCATGGTTGCCGATCCATTTCTCGCCCGGTTGGGTGATGCAGTACCACACCGGAAAAACCCAGTCGCCGTTGCTCAGCACCGCCGGCGGGTGGCGCACGAAGGTGCCCACCTCGTCGAACAGCGTCTCGATCGAGCCCCAGGTCAGGCCGCCGTCCTCGGACAGGCGACGGCGTACGATGGCGGTTTCCTGGTTGCCGGAAACCTGGGCGGTCCAGATCAACCAAAGCGGGCCATTCGGCGCCTGGAACAGGATGGGATTCTGCTCCGAGCGGCTGGCGTCTTCGGACATCTTTTGCGGCTCGCTCCACACGCCGGTGGCCGAGTCGCGGCGCGAAAGCAGGACGAAGATGTCGGCCATGCCTTCCTGGGTGCCGGCGAACCAGGTGCACAGAAGGGTGCCGTCGGCCAGCTCATGCAGATTGGCGGCATGGTTCTGGGCATAGGGCGTGGGCAGGTAGGCGTCGTGGCGCTGTTCAAGAGTTGGCATTGGAAACCTCCGAAGCGTTGGCGTCGGCCTTGCTGCGCGGCAGCAGGCGCTCGATGCAGATCACCACGGCCGGGGTGATCAGGGCGATGTACATGTTATCGATGCCGTACGGGTTGCCCATCAGGTACCACACGCTGGTGGTGACCGTGGCGGCACCCAGGCCCCAGGTGGCGCCGCGGCCGGTGGCGAACAGCGGCAGGTAGATGGCCACCAGAGCGATGACGGTGATCGACAGGCGCAAGGCGCGGGTGAAGAACGACAGGTTGAGAATTTCCGGCGCGGCGAACACGAACACCAGGGGCACGAAACCGACGATCAGACTGATCACCTTGGTCATGCGGAATTCGCGCTCGGCGTTGGGCTTGCAGATTGGCACGTAGAAGTCGCGCACCACCAGCGAGGTGATGGCCAGGGCCACGGCGCTGACGCCGACGAACACCGAGGCGACCAGGGAGATGGTGACCACACCGGCCATCCATGGGCTCATCGACTGCAGGAATACCGGCAGGGCATAGAGGCTGTCCATATCCGGGTGCAGGTACTTGGAGACCACGCCAATCACGCCCAGGGCGATGGAGATCGGCAGGCACATCAGGCCAGCCCACAGCGCGGCGTTGCGTGCGGACTTGGCGCTCTTGGTGGTGCTGATCGCCTGCATGATGTACTGGGTGGAGAAAATCGCGCCCACGGTGCCGATGATCCAGGCCAGCACCTTGGAGCCGCCGATGGCGCCGTCCCAGGTGAAGTAGTGCGCTGGCAGGCTCTGGTGAACCTGATCGAAACCGCCGGCCAGCTTGAGGGCGATCCACAGCACGATCATCACCCCGGCATATTTGACGACGGTATGCAGCACGCTGATGTAAGCCACGCTCTTCATGCCGCCGAAGGCGTAGTAGAGGGTGCTGACGATGGCGGTAATGAAGGCGGCGGTGGGCAGGTTGATGTGCATCACCGTGGCAATGGCCGCCGCGCCGCTGACGTAGTTACCCACGTTCACCAGCAGCAGGGCGTAGATCATGATCACCGAGACCATCATCTTGGCGCCGTAGCCGTAACGGCGCTCGATGAAGCCGGAGATGGTGTATTCACCGGAGCTGTAGAGCTTCCTGGCCATCAGGATGGCGAATAGCGGAAAGCCGATGGCGGCGGCGACCACTGCCCAGGCCGCGGCCATGCCGCTCTCGAACGCCGCCTGGGCGGTGCCGATGGTGGATTTGGCGCCGATGTATTCGGACATCATCAGCATGCCGACGATGAAGGCCGGCATGCTGCGCGAGGCGACCATGTACTGTTCGGTGTTCTTGCTGCGAATGCGCATCGTCAGCCAGGAAGTGAACAGGATATAGACGACCACCATGCTGATGATGATAAACGTGCCTTGGGTGTTGAAGGTTTCCATCATTCGCTCCGATTGTTCTTGTCTAGGGCTTGGTGAGGAAGTTCGGATGACTCAGGCGTGGGCAGGAGTCGGCTGCTTGCGTTTACGGGTGGCCAGCTCCACGGCCTGGCGCAGCGCCTCGATCAGGCTGCGTTCATCGGCGATACCCTTGCCGGCGATGTCGAAAGCGGTGCCGTGGTCGACCGAGGTGCGGATCACCGGCAGGCCGATGGTGACGTTGACCCCGGCCTCCAGGCCCATGACCTTCACCGGGCCGTGGCCCTGGTCGTGGTACATGGCGACCACCGCGTCGAAGTCGCCACGGCCGGCGCGGAAGAACAGGGTGTCGGCCGGCAGTGGGCCTTCCACACGCCAGCCGCGGGCGCGCAGCTCGTCGATGGCCGGCTGGATCTTGGTGGCCTCCTCGCCGTAGCCGAACAGGCCGTTCTCGCCGGCGTGGGGGTTGATGCCGCACACCGCGATCAGCGGGTTGTCGATGCCGGCGCGTACCAGGGTCTCGTGGGCACGCTCGATGGTGCGGCGCACCAGACCCGGCTCGATGCGGGCGATGGCGTCGATGATGCCGATGTGGGTGGTGACGTGGATGACGCGCAGGGTCGGCGTCATCAGCATCATCGACACCTCTTCGATGCCGGTCAGGTGGGCGAGCATTTCGGTGTGGCCGGGAAAGATATGCCCACCGGCGTGCAAGGCTTCCTTGTTCAGCGGCGCGGTGCAGATGGCGTCGAGCTCACCGGCTTCGGTGAGCTGCACGGTGCGCTCGATGTAACGGAAGGCCGCGTCGCCGGCGATCGCCGAGAGCTGGCCGTATGGCAGGTCGTCAGGGATCAGGTCGAGGTCGATGCAGTCCACCACGCCGGGCTGGAACTGTGCCTGACGCGGATGCTCGATGGCGTTGACCTCGAGGCTGCCGCCGACGATGCGGTTGGCATCGGCCAGGCGCCGGGCGTCGCCGATGACCAGCGGTCGGCACATGGCGTAGACGCTGTCATGGGCCAGGGACTTCATGATGATTTCCGGGCCGACGCCGGCAGCATCGCCCAGGGTGATGCCGATTACGGGGCGTTCAGACATGGTGGGCTTCCTTCTCGGAGAGGGGCAGGGAATGGCTGGCGCCGTGCAGGCGAGCCCAGGCCTGGTAAAGGGTGTCCGGCTGGCCGAAGCCACCGGCCTTGGTGACGATGGCCAGCTCGCGGCCCTGCTGGCGGGCGCTGGACAGCACCACGCCGGGGGCCAGTTCGCCGTAGAGCTGCAGGCTGTCGATGCCAGCAGCGGTAAGGAGGGCGCGGGCGGTTTCGCCGCCGGTGGCGATCAGGGCGCCGGCTTTGGCGATGGCCGGCAGCAGCACCTGCGCCAGGGGCGCGCCCAGCAATGTCGCTTGGGCTGGATCGCGGTCGCGCTGCTCGAGGCTGATCAACAGGTCTTTGCCGCCCGCCACTTGAGCAGCCAGGCGAGCGCTCAATGCGTCGCGCTGATCCACCGCATCGGCCGCCAGTAACAGTTGTGGTTCGATGCGTTGCCAGAGCTGGCCGCTGCGCTCGGCGAGTACCTCAGCTTGAGCCTGGGAATGCCGGGACATGCTGCCGACCACTGTCAGCACCGGCAGCGCGGCCTGGGGCAGCGGTGGCGCGGTGCGCGATGCGAGCCCCAGCGCAGCGGGCAAGTGCTGGGCGAGGCCGGCCGAACCGACCCAGAACAGCTGATCGGCGTGCTCGACCGAGGCCAGGGCCAGCGCCTGCAGGTCGGCATCGCGTTCGGCATCGCAGACCAGCACCCGAGTGCCGCTTTGCAGATGCTGCGCCAGCAAATCAGCCACTTTGGCGCTGCGTACCTGTTCGAGGGTGAGGGCGGCGCACTGCAGGCCCTCGCTGGCGAACAGTTCGAGCAGATTGGCGGTGCCGCACAGGCCTTCGTTGCGCCAGACATCGCTCTGATCGACGGCAACGCCCTCGACGTACTGCACGCTCCCCAGGGTGGTACGGCCCATGGCCGGGAAAGCGGGGGCGACCAGGGCCATGCCCTTGCCCAGCAGCGCGGCAACTTCGCTGAGCAGGTTGCCGCGCAGGGTCGAGTCGACCTTCTTGTACAGCCCGTGGCTGGCCAAGGTGCTGGTTTCCAGCACGGCGCGATTACGCTGCGCGGCCTGGCCTGCCGGCAGACGACGGGTGTCCAGGTCGATCGCGGTCACCGGCTGGGCGCGGTGCTCGGCATGCGGGTCCAGCAGCACTTCGGTGGCCACGTGGCGTGCGAAGCCGGCCGCACAATCGGCGGCGCCGGACAGGTCGTCGGCGATCACCAGCAGCGGGCGTTTCATGGCAGCAGGCGCCGGTACAGCTGCTGGATGTCGTCCAGGCTGAGTGCTTTGGGATTGTTGACCATCAGGCGGGTGACCTTGGAGGCCGCCACGGCCATGTCCGCCAGGTGCTCCTCGGCCACGCCGAAGTCGCGCAGGTTCTGGGGAATCTCCAGGGTGGCGGTCCAGGCGCTGATCTGCTCGATCAGTTTGCGCGCGGCCACTTCATCACTGTCCGTATCTTGCGCCAGGCCGCAGACGCAGGCAGCGCGCTTGAGGCGTGGCGCGCAGGCATCCATGTTGAAGGCCATCACGTGGGGCAGCAGCATGGCGTTGGCCACCCCGTGGGTGACGTGGAACTTGCCGCCCAGCGGGTAGGCCAGGGCGTGCACGGCAGCGGTGCCGGCGGCGGTCAGCGCCAGGCCGCCGTACATCGAGCCGAGCAGCATGTCGCTGCGCGCCTGCACCGAGCCGGGCTGCTGATAGGCCTCGACGATGCTGCCGGCGATCAATCGCATCGACTCCAGGGCAAAGGTGTCGCTGATGGGGTTGGCCTTGGTGGAAATGAACGACTCCAGCGAGTGGGTGAAGGCGTCCATGCCGGTGGCGGCGGTGATCGGCTTGGGCAATCCAAGGGTCAGGGTGGCATCGAGAATCACCAGGGTCGGCAGCAGGTGACGGCTGACCACGCCGATCTTCAGCTCTTCGTCCGGCAGGGTGACGATGGCGTTGGGAGTGACTTCCGACCCGGTGCCCGAGGTGGTTGGCACCAGCACCATGGGCGCGCCGGCATTGGGCACCTTGTCGATGCCGAGCATGTCGCGTAGCGGCATGTCGTTGGTGAGCAGCACGGCGAACAGCTTGGCGGCGTCCAGCACGCTGCCGCCGCCGATGGCGATCAGCGCATCGGGTGCTGCAGGGGCCACGGCGCGGCGGAATACGCCTTCGATATTCTCCAGGGTCGGCTCGATCTCGACGTCATCGACCACGGTGACGGCGATGGATTTGGCCTCTAGCTGGGCGACCACGCGCTCGGTGACGCCCAACTGGTGCATGGCGTTCTGGGTGACCAGCACCACGCGCTGCAGTGGTTTGTCGAGCAGCGCCAGTTTGTCGGCCAGGCTATTGAGGCTGTCGGGGCCGTGGACGACGTGTTTGACGGTCTGGAAGTGATACATGGTGGTCCTCCGGCTCAGCGTTGGTAGACGGCCAGCAAGCCTTCGAGCTTGTGCACGGTCTGTTCATCAAGGGCGGCAACGGGGGCGCGGCAGGGGCCGACCGGCACGTTGAGCAGGTCCGTAGCCTTCTTCAGCACGGACGGCATGGTGCCCAGGGCAAAGGCGTCGCGCAGCGGGCGCAGGGCTTCCTGGGCGGCGCGGGCGGCTTCGTGGTTGCCGGCCTGGAACTGGTTCCAGATCTCCATCACCACATGGGGTACGGCGTTGGCAGTGGCCGCCACCGCGCCGTCACCGCCGGCCAGCAGGTTCCAGTAGATGAGCGAGTCGGTGCCGGCGAACACCGCGAAGTCGTCGCTGCGGTAGCGCATCATCTGCACCAGGGCGTCGAAGTTGCCGGCGCTGTCCTTGATGCCCTTGATCTGCGGGTGCTGGGAAAGCGCGGCAACCGCGCCGATGCCGATCGACATGCCGGTCTTGGCGGGGATGTTGTAGAGCATGATCGGCAGGTCGGAGGCGTCGCCGATGCGCTGGTAGTGATTGATCAGTTCGCTCTGGCTGACGGCATTGAAGAACGGCGTGATGACCGACAGGGCCTGAACGCCCACATCGCTCATCTTCTTGTTCAGTTCGATCACATCGCGAGTGGCGAAGGCGCCAGTGCCAGCGATAACCGGCACGCGGCCGGCGGCGAGCTCGACGGTCAGTTTGGCAATGCGCACTTTCTCGGCGTCGGAGAGCGCGAAGAACTCGCCATTGGTGCCCAGCACGAACAGGCCGTGCACGCCTGCAGCGATAAGGCTCTCGATAAGCACGGCAAGCGCCGGTTCATCGGCCTCCTGGGCCGCATTGAAGGGTGTGACGAGGGCAGGGACGATACCGTGGAATTTCATGGTTTATCCTGTCTTTATGATTGTTTTGGTCAGTATTGATATCACTATTGATTGAATCGATCAAATGTTTAATGAGGACATCGGCTCTTGTCGCGATTTTTTGAGCGAATCATTCGTTTAGAAAGGTGTTTTGATCGAGTTGAGCGGTGCTCGGACGTGACCTTGATCGCGGTCACCCGGAAAGGTCCTGGGAGATTTACTCGACGACCGTGGCGTAGCGCCAACTGAGAGCGCGCATGGAGGCTCGGGTTCGTTAACCGCCGGAGGCAGTGACCCCGCGTTTCAGAGAATCGGCGAAATCAACCGCGCTACGCGCATACCGAGCTGTTGCAGGCGATGCACTTCGCGGCGGTCGGCGCCGATCAGTTCGCGGGACTGGCTGAAGTCTTCCAGCAGCATCGCTTCGACCTGGCGGGCGAACTCCGGGTCGACCGTTACCAGGGTGATTTCGAAGTTGAGGCGGAACGAGCGGTTGTCCAGGTTGGCGCTGCCGACCACGCCGATGTCGCCATCGATCAGCGCGACCTTCTGGTGCAGGAAGCCCGGCAGGTAGCGGAAGATCCGTACGCCGGCGCGCAGCGCTTCCAGGGCGAACAGGTTGGAGGCCGCATAGACGATGCGGTGATCCGGCCGTGAGGGCAGCAGGATGCGCACGTCCACGCCGCGCAGCACGGCCAGGCGCAGGGCGGCGAACAGCGCCTCGTCGGGGATGAAGTAGGGGCTGGTCAGCCAGATGCGCTCGCGGGCGGCGTTGAGCATTTCCACGAACAGCAGCGAGCAGGTTTCCTGGGCGTCGGCCGGGCCGCTGCTGATCACCTGGCAGAGCATGCCTTCGTCCGGGTAGCGCTCGGGTAGCAGCAGTGGCGGCAGCTTGCGCGTCGCCCAGAACCAGTCCTCGGCAAAGGACTCCTGCAGGCAGGCCACGGCCGGGCCATGTACCTCGACGTGGGTGTCGCGCCAGGGTGACAGGCGCGGTTTCTCGCCCAGGTATTCATCACCAACGTTGTGGCCGCCGAGAAAGCCGCGCCCGCCATCGACCACCACGATCTTGCGATGGTTGCGGAAATTCAGCTGAAAGCGATTGAGCACGCCGCCGCCGGTGGGGAAGGCGTGCATGTGCACACCGCCTTCGCGCAGGCACTTGATATAGCGGCGCGGCAGGGCGTGGCTGCCGACCGCGTCGTAGAGAAAATAAACCTGCACGCCAGCCGCCGCGCGCTCGAGCAGGGCTTCCTGCAGGCGGCGGCCAAGCTTGTCGTCATGCACGATGAAGAACTGGATGAGGATCACCTGATGCGCTTCGGCAATCGCCTGGAAGATCGCCTCGAAGGTGGCCTTGCCATCGATCAGCAGGCTGACCTGGTTGCCCGCCAGGCAGGGCATGCGCCCCAGGCGCGGCAGCGCGCGCAGCTGTCCGTAAGCCTCTGACTCACCAGCGGCGATGGCCTCCTGCACCCAGGGGCGCCAGTCCAGCGAGGCCATGGCCTTGTGCATCTGCTTGTCGACTATCCGGCGCGCCTCGATATAGGCGTAGAAGCGGCTGCGTCCGAAGATCACGTAGGGCAGCAGGGTCAGGTAGGGCATGAAGAACAGCGACAGTGCCCAGGCGATGGCGCCTTGGGCGGTGCGCACGGTGAGGATCGCGTGCACGGCGGCGAGCGCACCGAGCCCATGGATCGCCGCGATCAGGTAACCGAAGAAATGCTCGATGCCGAATTCCATTGCCGTTCGTTTGTTGGCTGCAGTGCCAGCATAGACCACGCTATCGATGGGACGTCACCGATAGAAATCAGCGTTCCACGTGAAACTTCGCGGCAGCGTGCCTGGCTCGACTCGGGCGAATGAGCGCAAGCCCCGCACCGCAAGCGGCGGGGCTTTGCCAACTATACCCATCAGGCCCGCGACAGCGCCGAGATCTGCTTGCGCCGGTAGACCGTATCGCGGCGTGACAGCAGCAGGTAGAGCGGCAGGGTGACGACGATCGCCACCAGCCAGGACAGGTCGGCACCGTCCAGTTTGCTGGCCATGGGCCCGGTGTAGATCGGCGTGACCGCGAACGGCAGCTGCACCAGGATGCCGATGGCATAGGCGCTCACCGCGTTGGGGTTGAAGCGCCCATAGATGCCGCCGCCGGCGTCGAACAGCGAAGGGATGTGGTAGCGCTGCTTTTGCACCAGGTAAAAATCGGCAAGGTTGATCACCGCCCAGGGCACCAGCACGATCATCATCGCCAGGATCAGCTGCATGAAGCGCGAGATGAAGTCCGCTGGTGCGCTCACCGCGACCACGCAGCAGGCCACCAGCAGGATCGCCGAGAGCGCCACGCGGGCCTGGCGGCTCGGTGCCCAGTCGGCGGCGAAGGTCTGTACCGAGGTGATCAGCGCCAGCACCGCGCCGTAAAGGTTCAGGGCGTTGTGGCTGATGATGCTGAGGATGAACAGCAGCATCAGCACCGGGCCGAACACGCCGGTACTCTGCTTGACCGCTTCCATGGTATCGGTCTCGGCGCTTACCGACAGCGCCACCAGGGTGCCGAAGATGAAGCACAGTGAAGTGCCCAGCACGGCGCCGCAGTAAGTGGCGATAAAGGGCTTCCAGATGCCCACGTCGCGTGGCAGGTAGCGCGAGTAGTCCGAGGTGTAGGGCGCGAAGGAGATCTGCCAGATGGCGCCCAGCGAGGCCATGGCCAGCCAGCCGGCCAGGTTGAAGCCGCCACGGCTGGCGAAGTCCGCCGGCAGGCCGTTGGCGAACAGGGCGATGAAGCCGGCGAGCAGGCCGATGCCCATCACCCAGGTGCCGATACGGTTGAGGGTGTGGATGAAGTTGTAGCCGAGGATGCCGATCAGCGTCGCGGCGCAGGCGCCGATCAGCACGGCGGCAGGCAGGGGCAGATCCGGCGCCACGCTATGGATGGATTTGCCGGCCAAAACGCAGTTGGAGATGAAGAAGCCGATGTACAGCACGGCGGCGATCACCACTACCAGCAGCGCGCCATAGCGGCCGAACTGACCGCGGCTCTGCAGCATCTGCGGCAGGCCCATCTGCGGGCCCTGGGCCGAAGCCAGGCCGAGCACGATGCCGCCGAGCAGGTGGCCGACCAGGATGGCGCAGATCGCCCAGCCGAGGTTGAGGTGGAACACCTGTACGGCCATGGCACCGGTGACGATGGGCAGTGGCGCGATATTGGTGCTGAACCACAGGGTGAACAGGTCACGGACGCGGCCATGACGGTCGGCGTCGGCCACCTGGCCGACACTGTTGCTTTCAACGAGCTCTTGCTGGGACATGGACGGTTCTCCTGCGCAAGGTGGCGACGGCATGCAGCGCCGCGTGGGGCGGGGCAGGCCGTTGGTATAGATGCGTGGGGTGGCTGAACGAGTCAGCTGCGCCTGCTGCGGGGCAGCTTGCAGGCGGCGGAGAACGGGGAGGGGTGGAGCAGCAGGGCTGTGCGGAACACCATGGGAAACCTACTTCTTGTCTTTATTCGGATAGGGTTTTGCGTATCGCCAGGTTGGCGAAAACCGCTGCCCGGCGTGGCCGGTGCAGCGGTGGCGGGGCTCAGCGGAAGGCTGGCACCACGTGCTGGATGAAAAGCTCCAGGGACTTTTTCTTCTCGGCGTAGGGCAGGCTGTTGTCGGCCCAGAAGCTGAATTCGTCGACGCCCAGCTCCTGGTAGTGACGAATGCGCGCGATGATTTCCTCGGGCGTGCCGATCATGGTGTTCTTGCGGATGTTCTCCAGCTCGAACTCCGGGCGCTCCTTGAATTTCTCTTCAGGGCTCGGGTCCAGCAGGCCGTCGACCGGGGTGGTCTTGTTGCCGAACCAGGCATCGAAGGTGCGGTAGAAACGCGAGATTGCCGCGGCGCCTACCTTCCAGCCTTCCGGGTCGTCGGCCAGGTGCACGTGGGTGTGGCGCAGCACCATCAGTTGTGGGCGCGGCACGCCAGGGTTGTTGGCCAGGGCGGTGTTGAACTTGTTGTTCAGGTCGACCACTTCCTCGTCGCCTTTCATCAGCGGCGTGACCATCACGTTGCAGCCGTTGGCCACTGCGAAGTTGTGCGAGTCCGGGTCGCGGGCGGCGATCCACACGGGCGGTAGCGGCTGCTGCAGCGGCTTGGGCGACGAGGTGCTGGTGGGGAATTTCCAGATCTCGCCGTCGTGGGCGTAGTCGCCTTTCCACAGCGCCTTGACCACCGGCACCATCTCGCGCAGGTACTTGCCGCCATCGCTGGCCGGCATGCCACCGGCCATGCGGTCGAACTCGTACTGGTAGGCACCGCGGGCAAGACCCACTTCCATGCGACCGTTGCTGATCACGTCGAGCAGGGCGCACTCACCGGCTACGCGGATCGGGTTCCAGAACGGCGCGATGATGGTGCCGGCGCCGAGGCGAATGGTGCTGGTACGGGCCGCCAGATAGGCAAGGATCGGCATCGGGCTTGGCGAGATGGTGTATTCCATGGCGTGGTGCTCGCCAACCCACACGGTGCTGAAGCCGCCGGCCTCGGCCAACAGGGTGAGCTCGGTCAACTGATCGAAGAGCTCACGGTGGCCGACTTCCTGGTCGTAGCGTTCCATGTGGACGAACAAAGAGAATTTCATGTCGCTTTCCTCGATTCTTGTAAGGCCCCAGGCGCGAGGCGCTGTCGGGACTGGCCGCCTGCAGGATCAGATGGCTTGTGGTCTATGGTATACCATAATATAAAATACTTTGGCGAGTACCAGAGGCCCTCTTGTCGAAAAGCGTCAGTTCCTGGCGGCCTGCCAGGCATATCAGCGCTCAGCGATGCGCTCGCCGTTGAGGCGCCAGTATTTGAAGTTGAGGGTGGTCTGCCCGGCATTGCGGGCGCCCGGCTGGTTTTTTGCGAGCTTGGGGTCGAGCAGCGCCGAGGCACCGAGGTTGACCGACGATAAAGACACTTCTGGTTACCGGCCCGGCCACATGCCGCGACCCCGTATTGTGATGGCACATTGCAAGATGTGCTCCAGATTGCCGGAGGCGCTGGAGCGGGCGGCGGCAATGTAATGGGCTGGGCGCGCAGGTGTTGTGTGGGAAAAGCGGTACCACTCGGCCGGGGGCGGTGTAACGGTTGGGGCCTTGCGACTTTGGAGCAGTGGACGGGGAGGTGTCGCCCACCCCAGGGGCTGCCAGGGATAACCACTTGTGGGAGCGGGCATGGACTAGGCGTCCCCGCCCGCTCCCACAGGTTTAGGCGTCGGCTATGCCGACTGCCTTACAAAGGCAGATCGCATAACCACTCAGTGCGCCCCAGCACCCTTGCTCAGATCACTCTCGTTCCAGCTGTCGTACAGGCAGGCCTCGCTGGCCGCCCAGCGCACCTTGGCCTGGGCGCCGGGTTGCAGCGGTTGCAGGCCGCTGCCCATGGCTTTCAGGGTCAGGTGGCAGCCGCCCGGCGTGACCACGTGGCAGGTCAGGCTTTCACCGAGGAATACCACTTCGCTGACCTGCACGGCGATCTCGTTCCAGCCGGCTGGCAGTGGCGTCTGTGCAGCGACGTCCAACGGCAGCACCTGGGCTTTTTCCGGGCGCAGCATCAGCAGCACGTCTTGCTCGTTCTTCAGGTTGGCGGTCGGCGTGATCGCCAGGCCCTGCTGCTCGAACTGCACCGCGGCCTGTCCGCTTACCTTGGCCCGCAGGAAGTTGGAATTGCCGAGGAACGAGGCTACGAAGGCGTTCGGAGGATTCTGGTAGAGGTCGTAGCCGGTGCCCAGGCCGACGATCCTGCCGTGGCTGAAGATGGCGATGCGCTGGGACAGGCGCATCGCCTCTTCCTGGTCGTGGGTCACATAGACGATGGTGATGCCCAGGCGCCGGTGCAGGTGGCGCAGCTCGTCCTGCAGATCCTCGCGCAGCTTCTTGTCCAGGGCGCCGAGGGGTTCGTCCATCAGCAAGATGCGCGGCTCGTAGACCAGCGCCCGGGCGATGGCCACGCGCTGCTGCTGGCCGCCGGACATCTGCGACGGGCGACGGTGGGCGAAGGCTTCCAGTTGCACCAGCTTGAGCATGGCGTCGACCTTGCGCTTCTGCTCGTCGGCGCTGAGCTTGCGGATGCCCAGGGGGAAGGCGATGTTGTCGCGCACGTTGAGGTGCGGGAACAGCGAATAGCGCTGGAATACCATGCCGATATCGCGCTTGTGCGGCGGCACGTTGACCAGGGATTTGCCCTCCACGAGGATTTCCCCCGAGCTGGGCGTCTCGAAGCCGGCCAGCATCGACAGCGTGGTGCTCTTGCCCGAGCCGCTGGAGCCGAGGAAGGTAAGGAACTCGCCGTCCTGGATATCCAGGGAAATGTTATCCACAGCGGTGAAGTCGCCGTAGTGCTTGTTCAGGTTGCGCAGGCTGACCAGGGTCTGGGGCGCCTGTTGTTCTTGGATGACGGCACTCATGGGGTTCTCCTCGGCGCTCAGCCTTTGGCTTCGGCGCGCCGGCGTGCAATGGCGGCGATGATCATGACCAGCAGGGAAAGGGCGATCAGCAGCGTCGAGGCGACGGCGATCACCGGAGTGAGATCCTGGCGCAGCGTCGTCCACATCTTCACCGGTAGCGTCTGCAGGCCGGGGCTGGCCATCATCACGCTGAGCACCACCTCGTCCCACGACACCAGAAAGGCGAACAGCCCACCGGAGACCAGGCCCGGGCGAATCGCCGGGAAGGTCACCTTGACGATGGCCTGCAGGTGCGTGGCGCCGCAGATCACCGCGGCATCCTCGATGGACTGGTCGAACAGCTTCAGCGAGTTGATGATCGAGATGATGGTGAACGGCAGCGCGACGATCACGTGGCTGACCACGAAGGCGAACAGCGTGCCGGTGTAGCCGAGCTTGAGGAACAACGCGTACACGGCCACGGCGATGATCACCAGCGGCACGATCATCGGCAGGGTGAACAGCGCGTACAGCAGCTCACGACCCGGGAACTTGCCGCGCACCAGGGCGAAGGCACTGGGCAGGCCGATGGCCAGGGCGCACAGGGTGGTCAGCATGGCCACCTTGAGGCTGACCAGGGCCGAGTCCATCCACTGGGCGTTGGAAAAGAACTGCCCGTACCACTTCAGCGTCCAGCCCGGTGGCGGGAAAACCAGCCACTGCGAAGAGCCGAACGACAGCAGCACGATGAACAGGATCGGCAGCAGCAGGAACACGGCAATCAGCGCGGTGGTCGCGGTCAGGCCGTAGCGCAGGCCACGACCCATGGCATTGGGTGACAGCAACATGGCGGCTTACCTCGCAGTGCTGGAAGCGACCGGCGATTCCGGTTGCAGCTTCAGGTAGACGTAGAACAGCGCCAGGGTGATGAGGATCAGCAAGGCTGCGGCCGCGCTGGCAATGCCCCAGTTGAGGAACGACTGCACCTGCTGGATGATGAATTCGGGCAGCATCATGTTCTGCGCGCCGCCGAGCAGCGCCGGGGTCACGTAGTAACCGAGGGACATCACGAAGACCATCAGAGCGCCGCTGAAGATGCCCGGCCGACACAGCGGAATGAACACCTTGAAGAAGTTGCGCCACGGGCTGGCGCCGCAGATCGAGCCGGCCTGCAACACCATCGGGTCGATGGCGCTCATGGTCGCCTGCAGCGGCAGCACGATGAAGGGGATCATGATGTAGCTCATGCCGATCACCACGCCGGTCAGGTTGTGCACCATCTCCAGGGGTTGATCGATGATGCCGATGCCCATCAGGAACTTGTTGACCACCCCCGAAGATTGCAGCAGCACCAGCCACGAGTAGGTGCGCGCCAGCAGGCTGGTCCACATCGACAGCAGCACGATATTCAGCAGCCAGCGGCCCCAGCCACTGGGCATCAGGGTGATCGCCCAGGCCAGGGGAAAGCCCAGCAGCAGGCTGAACAGGGTGACCAGCCCGGCTACCGCGAAGGTGTTGAACAACACCTTGGAGTAGGCCGAGTTGGCGAACAGTTGGGCGTAGTTGCCCAGGCCTGGCTCCGGTTCCAGCACGCCGCGCAGCAGCAGGCTGACCAGCGGCACCAGGAAGAATAATCCGAGAAACAGCAGGGCCGGCAGCAGGTACGGGGCACCGCGCCAGCGCGCCGCCCGTTCCGGGTTGCCGTCAGCGTTGCCACGCTGACGGTCTGCTGCACCGACCTCGGGGGTGCGGGGCGCGGTCATCTCACTTCACCAGCCATTCGTTCCAGCGGGTGGCGATCTGCGCGCCGTTCTTGGCCCAGTAGGCGTAGTCCAGGGTGATCTGGTCAGCCTCGTGGGCGGTCGGCAGGTTCTCTGCCAGCACCGAGTCCAGGCGTGCCACGCTGTCCAGGTTGACCGGCGCATATGCGGTCAGGTTGGAGAAGTCGGCCTGGCCCTTGGCGCTGCTGGAATGAGCCAGGAACTTCATGGCCGCCTCCTTGTTCTTGGCGCCTTTGGGGATGACCAGCATGTCGGCCATCACCAGGTTCTGCTTCCAGCTCGCCGCGACCGGTGCGCCGTCTTCCTGCAGCGCGTGGATACGGCCATTCCAGAACTGCCCGATGCTCGCTTCACCCGAGGCCAGCAGTTGCTGCGACTGTGCGCCGCCGCCCCACCAGACGATGTCTTTCTTGATGGTGTCGAGTTTCTTGAAGGCGCGGTCCAGGTCCAGCGGGTACAGCTTGTCCTTTTCTACGCCATCGGCCAGCAGGGCCAGTTCCAGCACGCCGGGACTCGGCCATTTGTACAGGGCGCGTTTGCCGGGGTAGGTGGCGATGTCGAACAGCGCGCTCCAGTCCTCGGGCTTCTTGCCGCCGACCGCACCCTCGTTGTAGCCGAGCACGAAGGAGAAGAAGAACGAACCGACGCCGTGGTCGTTGACGAAGCGCGGGTCGATGCGATCGCGCTTGATGACGTTGAAGTCCAGCGGCTCGAGCAGGCCTTCGGCGGCGGCGCGCAGGGCGAAGTCGGCTTCCACGTCGACCACGTCCCACTGCACGTTGCCGCTCTCGACCATCGCCTTGAGCTTGCCGTAGTCGGTGGGGCCGTCCTGCACCACGGTGATCTTGCTGTCACGGCTGAAGGGGTCGGCCCAGGCGGCTTTCTGCGCATCCTGGGTGGTACCGCCCCAGCTGACGAAATTGACGGTTTCCGCCGAGGCGGTGGTGGTGATTGCAGCACTCAGAATACTCGCGGCGAGCACCGAGGTAACACCTTTGATAAACACCATCTTGCTTGCCCTCTTTGTTGTGTTTGTGCGCAAGCGAGCGTTTGCCCGCTTAACCGGAGCAGTGGATCTTCAATGGCGGCCATCACCGGTGCTGCAGACGGGGTGGCCCGGCGGGACACACGATAATGTGGCTGGCATTAGGGATATCATATTATGGTATTCCAAACTTTCCGCAAGCAATTTGCCATACCGCTTGCAGCGTTTGTACAGCCGCTCATCCGTCACTCGAAGGGTACGGTTTCCACCACTTCCAGCTCGTAGCCGGCAAGACCCGCGTACTTGAGCGGCGGGCCCAGGTGACGCAGCTTGCCGACACCGAGATCCTGGAGAATCTGTGCCCCGGTACCGACCTCCGAATACACCCGGCTCTGCCCACGGTTGAACGGCCGTTGCGGTTGGGTCAGTTGTGGTACGCGCTCGAGCAGCGCCTGGGAGGATTCGTGATTGGCCAGCACCACGACCACGCCCTGGCCATCCGCGGCGATGCGCTCCAGGGCGGCCCACAGCGTCCAGCTGCGCGGCCCGGAATACTCGGCGCCGACCAGGTCGCGCAGTGGGTCGATGGCATGCACGCGCACCAGGGTCGGCTGGTCGTGGCGGATGTCGCCCATCACCATGGCCATGTGCACGCCACCGGCGATGCGGTCTTCATAGGTAATCAGGCGGAACTCACCGTGCACGGTGGGCAGCTCGCGCTCGCCAATGCGTGTAATGGTGTGTTCGGTGCTCAGTCGGTACTGGATCAGGTCGGCGATGGTGCCGATCTTGATGCCGTGCAGGGCGGCGAAGGCTTCCAGCTCGGGGCGGCGAGCCATGCTGCCGTCCTCGTTCATCACCTCGACGATCACCGCGGCGGGCGTCACGCCGGCCAGCCGGGCCAGGTCGCAGCCGGCTTCGGTATGCCCGGCACGGGTCAGCACGCCACCTTCCTTGGCGCGCAGCGGGAAGATATGCCCAGGCTGCACCAGATCGGCTGCCGTTGCGCCCGGCGCCACGGCGGTCAGCACCGTGTGGGCACGGTCGGCGGCGGAAATGCCGGTGCTGATGCCGCTGGCCGCTTCGATGGAAACGGTGAAGGCGGTGGAAAATACGCTACCGTTGCTGGGCACCATCTGTTCCAGGCCGAGGCGCTGGCAGTGCTCGTCGGTGAGGGTCAGGCAGATCAGCCCGCGGGCTTCGCGCGCCATGAAGTTGATCGCCTGGGGCGTGCAGAATTCAGCAGCGAGCAGCAGATCGCCTTCGTTCTCGCGGTCTTCGTCGTCCACCAGCAAGACCATCTTGCCCTGGCGAAAATCATCGATGAGTTCACGGATGGGATGGAAGGGCATGGCGGTTCTCGCAGGTCGGATAATTTTGAATTATGGTATACCGTAATACGTAATCAAGTTAAAGGAGTCGCCACATGAAGGGTTACTGGATCGCGCACGTGGACGTAACCGACCCCGAGCGCTACGTCGAATACACCAAACGCGCGCCGGCCGTGTTCGCTGCCTTTGGTGGGAAGTTTCTCGCCCGTGGTGGGCGCTCGGAGGCGCAGGAGGGGCGTGATACGCCTCAGCGTAGCGTGGTGATCGAGTTCGAATCGTACGAGCAGGCGCTGGCGTGCTACCGCTCTGCGGCGTACCAGGAGGCGAGCAGCTACCGCGTTGGTGCGGCGCGTTCGGAAGTGATCATCGTCGAGGGCATGGCGCCCTGACCCGGCAGGGCTGAGCCAGCGCGGCCCGCCTTCGATCAGCTGAAGATCGAGACGGGCTTGCGTCAGCCCATGGCCTGCTTGGCCACAAAGGCTTCGAGTTCACCCGCTGACGGGCAGGTCGCCGGGCCGTGGCGGGTGACCGCAATGGCTGCCGCGGCATTGGCGTGCGCGGCGGCGGTTGGCTCGGGCAATCCGGCGGCCAGGCTGGCCAGGAATACGCCGATATGGGCATCGCCGGCGCCATTGGTGTCCACCGCTTCTACGGCAAAGCCCGGCACCTGCAGGCGCCAGTCACCCCGGGCCAGCCAACAGCCCCGCGGGCCGTCGCGCAGAATCACCAGTGCATTTTCCGGCAGCCGCGCCGTCAGGCGCTGCAGGGCCTGCTCCAGGCTGTCGGTAGCGGTGAACTGCAGGGCCTCCTCTCGATTGCTGCTCCATATCGCCAGGCGCTCCAGCAACTGCTCGGCGCCCGGGATATCCGGGTTGCAGGCCAGCGGGCCGGGGTCGAAGACCAGGGCGCCGGCCGCGCCGCCCTGCTGCAGCCAGGCCAGCAGCGCGGCTGCCTTGCCGGCATGCAGCAGGCTGTAGCCGCTGACCATTACCCAGTCTGTGGCCGTGGCGGTTTCTTGCTGCAGGTCCTCGGCTTGCAGCACGCCTTCGGCACCGACGTGGGTGACGAACGAGCGCTCGGCGCTGGCATCGGTCAGGGCAACGCACAGGCCGGTATCACCGCCGCCACTTGGCGCCAGGCGGCATTCGATGCCTTCCGCCTGCATGGCCTGACGCGCCATGTCGCCGAAGCGGCCAACGCCGTGACGGCCCAGGTAGCAGGTGCTCAGGCCGTTACGTGCGGCAGCCGCCATCACGTTGAAGCCACCGCCCACTTCGAAGGCGGCGCTGCTGGCCAATACATCCTGGCCCGCGGCTGGCAGAGCGCTGACGCCCATCACCAGATCGACGATCACCTGGCCGGTGTACAGCAACCTAGCGGCCATGGACGGCCTCATGAGTCACGGCGGCGCGGCGGTCACGGCAGCCGCCCAGCAGCCCATAGAGGCCGCCGGCGACGACGAAGGTGACGATCCAGCCCAGACCGTTCTGGCCGAACCAGGAATCGGCCAGCCAGCCCTGGAACAGCACGTTGTCGGCGCCGATCTTCACCGTGGTGAAGCTGAAGCCCAGCACGATCGCCAGCGCCCAGGCACCCAGCGCGCGCCACTCCACGCCACCGGCGTACCAGTAGGCGCTGCTCGGGCTGACGTTCATCAGGTCGGCCGGTTCATAGCGCTGACGATGGCGCAGGTCGACCAGGAAGATACCCACCCAGGCGGTGATCGGCACGGCCAGCATGGAGATGAAGGTGATGAACGGCCCGTAGAAGCTCTCGGCGATCAGCATGAAGTAGATCGAGCCGATAAAGATCACCACGATATCCACCACCACGGCGTAGACCCGCTTGACCTTGAGGCCGAGGGTCAGGGTGGTGAGGCCCGCGGAATACACCGACAGGTTGTTGGACAGCAGCAGGCCGCCGAAAGCGGTGATCAGGTAGGGCACGGCCATCCAGGTCGGCAACAGTTCGCGAATCGCCACGATGGGGTCGGTCGCCGAGGCCAGGTGGTCGTTGCCCACCGAGATCAGGCCACCGAGGGTGATCAGCAGCACCAGCGGGATCCCCGCGCCAAAGGCCGCGGAGGCCACCAGCCCGGCCGCGCGAACGCTCCTGTGCTGGTAGCGCGACATGTCGGCCCCGGCATTGGCCCAGCCGATGCCGGTGCCGGCGGCCATGGTACCGACGCCGATCAGCACGGCGGACATTGGCGCCGGAGTGGCTGCCCACACCAGTGCCCAGTCGATATGCAGGGCAAGAAAGCCGCCTACCACCAGGTTCAGCGCGCCGAATACCCAGGTCGCCCACTTCTGGATCACCAGCAGGGTGGCATGGCCAAGGCCGGAGACGCACAGGGTCAGCAGCACGAACAGGCCGATGAACAGCAGGGTGAGAAAGGGGGCGGACTTGGCCTCGACGGGCGTGCCCTGAATGATCGACACCAGCGACAGCAGCACGAAGGCCGCCGTGGTGGTGTTGACCGTCTCCCAGCCCAGGCGCGAGCCGAGCGACACCAGGGTCGGGCCGATATTGCCGCGCATGCCAAAGATCGCCCGCGACAGCGTCAGGCTCGGCGCGCGACCTCGGCGACCGGCGATCGACAGCAGCCCGACGATGGCGAAGGAGCCGCCGGCCCCGAGGATGGCGACGACCAGCGCCTGCCAGATCGACAGGCCCTGAAAGGCGATCAGGGTGGCGCCCAGCGGCAAGCCGAGGATGCTGATATTGGCCGCGAACCAGACCCAGAACAGCTGCAACGGGTGCCCGTTGCACTCATGCTCGGGTACCGGCTCGATGCCGCGGGTTTCCAGCTGGCCCACCTGTTCGGATGCGCGCATGGCGTAACTCCTGCGATAGTTGTTGTTGGCAGGGCTGGGTGACCGCATGGGCGGCCACCCATGGGGTTCAGAGCGTTCGCAAGGCCAGCAGCCTGTGGGTCAGGGGCGCCAGGTCGATCTGGCTGACCGTGCAGACCTGCGCCAGCGCCTCCCGCGGCCACGCGTCCAGGCCAAAGGCGGCGCCGAGCATGGCGCCAAGCACGGCGGCGATGGTGTCGGTGTCGCCACCCAGGCTGGCGGCCATGCACAGGGCCTGGTACGGCGCCAGCTGGTCGTTGGCCACGGCGCGTGCCAGGGCGAACGCGGCGACCACCGATTCCTGGGAGGCCACCGAGGTGCCGATCACCTCGTAGATCAAGTCGGGCAGTGCTTCGGGGGCGGCGTCGGCGCAGAGTCGCGCTGTCCACTCGATGCGTGCGGCGATATCGCCGCCGGCCACCCAATGGCCGAGCTGCTGGCCTTGGCGAGCCGCTGCGATTCCGCTGTCCAGGGCACTGGCCAGGTTGTCGCCATTGATACCTGCCGATACCACCGCCGCCACGGCAGCCGCGCTGGCGATGCCCAGGCCGGTGTTGTGGGTTACCTGGCAGGCCTGCAGCACCTGCTGCATGAAACGCTCGGGGTCACGCACGTCGGCGGCGATGCCCACCGGGGCAATGCGCATCGCCGCGCCATTGGTGGTGCCGAAGCGCCCGGCCTGTTCCGGGCTGGCGCCGGCAAGAATCATCTCGATGGCGCGCTTGGTCGAGGGGCCGAGCAGGTCCTGGGAGCCCTTGGCGCGCATGGCCGCCTCCCAGTCGATCAGGCTTCGTGCGAGCACGGCGGGTTCGATACGGCCCTGGCCGGCATCCAGCAGTTCGCCTACCAGTATCGCCTGCTCGGTATCGTCGGTAATGGCGCCCGCCGGCATGTTCGGCGCGATGGGTTGATCGGCATCGGCAGCGATCAGGCCTTCGATACGGCCGTAGCGTGCGCGGATCTGCTCGCGTGACAGCGACTGGGTCGGCATGCCGAGCGCGTCGCCCAGTGCCAGCCCGTGGAAGGCGCCGAGGGCGCGGTCTTGCGCGGTGGAAAGCTGGTTCACTGGGCGTCCCCGAACTCGAGATGAAGTTGAAAGTGCAGCGGGTCCAGGTAGCTCTCGACGCGCTCCATGAAGCGGCCGCGGCTATCGAAGGTTTCCCTGACCACCCTGAGGAAGACGCTGCCCGGGGCGCGTTGCAACTGGCTGGCCGCCTCATCATCGAGGGGCGCGGCGCCGATCCACTGCTTGCCGCGCCCGGCCTGATAACCGTGGACGGCCAGCGTAGCGGTCAACGAATCGTCCAGCAGGCCTTCCTCGGCGAGATTCTCCAGGCCATCGCAGGCCGGAATCAGTGCACGCTCCAGGGATACCAGGCTGCCATCGGCGGCCCGCCGGCGACGCTCGACCAGCATGAAGCGCGCGCGGCCGAAGCGCTCGGCAAACTCCTCGCGCTCCACACTGCTGATGCCCAGCAACTCGGTTTGCACCTGGGCACCGCCAGCGGCGAGCGCCTGCGCCCAGCCGCCACCCTGGTGCAGGGGCACGCCGTCGTAGGTGACCACGGAACCGACGCCCGGCTGGGTACCGATGTAGTTGCGCCGCTTGAGCTCGGAAAGCGCTTCGCGCAGCGTGCCGCGGCTGACGGCAAATGCCGCGGCCAGCTCGTGTTCGCCAGGCAGCCGCTCGCCGTTGCCCAGCACGCCTTGCTCGATGCGCTCGGCCAGGGCACGCACTACACGGGTTTTCTTGTCGAATCGAACCTGTCTAATCATGTACAAATTAGTACCTGCAGAACGCCCCGTTCGCAAGCGCTTTTCGACGGTGGCGCGTCTTGGGCTGCCGTCGCGTCGTTCAGGGGCGCGCTGATTCGGGGTGGGGTACGCCCATTGCCGAAGCACGGCGGCGAGCCACGCGCCGAGGTAGGGGGCGAGTGCGCGGTCGGCCGCAAGCCTGGTTCAGCCTGGGTGAGCAACGCCGGAGAGGTAGCTCACCAGTAGCCGGGCATGGGAGGGCAGGCTCTGCCAGTCCCGGATGCACAGGCGCAGTTCACGGCTGGCCCAGCTGTCGGCGATGCCGACCAGGGTCAGTGGCAGTTCTTGGGCCAGCCGCGATGCGGCGGCTTCGGGCAGCATGGCGATGCCGGCGCCCTGGGCGACCAGCTGGGCGATGGCATCGAAGCTCGGCGCCCGCACCCGCACGCGCAGGGCGATGCCGGCGGCAATGGCCTTGTCCTCGATGAAGCGCTGCATCGCCCGTTCGCCGGGCAGGCCGATATAGGGAAAACCCAGCGCCTCCACCAGCCCCAGCCGGCGGCCGGCCAGGGCATGCCCCTGGGGTACCAGCAGCACCAGGCGATCATGGCGAAACGGCAAGGACAGCAGCCCGCCGGTTGGCTGGTTGCCGTCATAGACGCCCAGGTCTATCTCGCCAGCCTGCACGTCACGCAGGATGGAGCGGCTGCTGCCTTCGGTCAGTTGCAGGTCCACTTCCGGGTAGTCGGCCAGAAAGGGACCGAGCGCTGCCGGCAGAAAGGTGCTGTTGGCTACCGTAGAGGCGCACAGTTTGAGCACTACTCGTTGCTGGCCGGCCAGCTCCTGCAGGGTATCCCGCAGACGCTGGGTTTCGTTGACAACCCGCTGGCATCCCTCGAGCACCAGACGCCCGGCCGGAGTTGGCGTCATGCCATGGGCGGCGCGGGTGAACAGGGTGACCTGGCAGCGCTCCTCCAATTGCCGCAGCCGGGTGCTGGCGGCCGACACCGCTACCGGAAAGGTGGCCGCGGCCTTGCTGAGGCTGCCGGTCGAAGCAATGGCGACCAGCAGGCGCACATCCACGAGGTCGAAATGCAAAAGGGGTTCTCCAAAACAGAAGGCAGCCTTAGGGAAATACCGATTCTTGGCTGGCGCCATTCGGCTCAGAATAACCATTCCCTGCCCCAGATCCAGGCCGAAAATGAAGCCATCCGCCTTTTTCCAACGCTGCGCCGGTAACGGCAGTCTGTTCGCCGTCCTCGCCGCCGCCGGTTTCAGCATGAAGGCGATTTTCGTCAAGCTGGCCTACGCCGCCGCCCCCGTGGAGGCGATCACCCTGTTGGCGATGCGCATGACCCTCGCCCTGCCGCTGTTCCTTTGGCTGGTCTGGTTGAGCCGCAGCGGCGTCGGTGGGCGCTTCACGCTGGCCGATGGCGCCCGCGTGGTGGTGCTGGCGCTGTTCGGCTATTACCTGTCGAGCCTGTTCGATTTCTATGGGCTGCAGTACATCAGCGCGGGTCTGGAGCGGCTGATCCTGTTCACCTACCCGACCCTGGTGCTGGTGTTCCAGATGATCGCCTTTCGCGAACGCCCCAGCCGCCGCACGCTGCTGGCGATGGCGGTCTGTTACCTGGGGCTTGGCGTGGCGCTGATCCACGACATTGGCGCCACCGACATGGGCAGCCAGGTGATCATCGGCTCGCTCTGGGTGTTCGCCAGTGCCGTGACCTACGCGCTGTACTACCTGGGCACCGGGGTGATGGTGAAGCGCCTGGGCTCGATGCGCCTGGCTGGGCTGGCGGGCAGCGCATCGTCGCTGATGGTGCTGGCGCACTTCGCCGTTACCGAGCCACTCGGCAGCCTGCTGGCACAGCCGGCTCAGGTATGGCTTTGCGCCGCGCTGATGGCACTGATCTCCACGGTGCTGCCGGTGTACTGGATGGCCCTGGCGATCCAGCGCATCGGCACCACCCATACCGCCGCCGTCGGCAATCTTGGCCCGGTGCTGACCATCTTCGCAGCCTGGGCGCTGCTCGGCGAAGCCATCTCGCCGTATCAGATGGCCGGGCTGGCGCTGGTGATGTTCGGTATCTGGCAGCTCAAGCCGGGCGCGGCCAAGAAGGCCGTGGTTGCAGAAGTGGCGGGGGCGGGCAAGCCGAGTTCGGTGGGTTGAGCGGTGCCGTGGGGGAAGGGCTGCTACAAGGCAGAAGCGGACGGTCATCGCTGGCTTTGTAATGTCTTTCTTGCGCAAAAGTAACTGATGACGCCAATCGCCCCTTCAGGAGGCCGAGTGGAATCGTTGTGGAGAGGGCCGGGCGGGCAGCCTTGAGCGACATGGATGTCGCGAGAGCCGCGATGGGCCAAGGATGGCCCTTCGCGGTGTGCCCTCGGAACAATGATGAAGCGAGGGAACCCCGGCGAAGCCGGGGCCGGATGTCGGGGCTAGACCTTTTGGTTTCTTTTGGCGGGGCCGGCCATCCGGGCGATGCCAAAAGAAACCCGCTCGCCAGAGCGGAACCGAGCGCAAAGGCAACTCGGTAATGCTGGCTGGCTCATTCTGGAGGGATGGGCTATGTCCATTATTTTCGCGGGCATGGCCCGCTCCCACAGATAGAGGTCTTACGTCCGCTTTCGCCACATAACAGTACAACGCGCTAGCGGATGAAATGCACCTTGCCGGTATCGTCGCTACCCATGTAGATGCCGTAGCTGCCCGTCTCGCGCTCGGCGATGTAGCGCTCCAGAATCTGCCGGATGGCCGGGTAGTAGATCTGCTCCCAGGGAATGTCCTCGGGGGCGAAGAAGCGCCGGGCCGAGGTTTCGCTGCCGAAGTAGCCGGTGTCGTGCAGCAGCCTGGCGCGGAAGATCAGGTACACCTCGCTGATCGCGGGCACGCTGAAGATCGAGTAGGGGCAGGTGATTTCCGCCACCACGCCGGCTTCCTCACGGACCTCGCGCAGCGCCGCTTCTTCCGTGGTTTCGCCGTTTTCCATGAAGCCGGCCGGCAGCGTCCAAGTGCCGATACGCGGGGCGATGGCGCGTTGGCAGAGCAGGTAGCGGCCGTCCTGCTCGATGATGCAGCCGGTGATGATCTTCGGGTTTTCGTAGTGGATATGCCCGCAACCGCTGCACACCAGGCGGTGGTGGTCGTCGCCGGCCGGGCGGCGGCGCTCCAGCGTCGCGCTGCCGCATTGGGTACAGAAGCGCGGGCTGGGCATGGCGGTCAGCGTCCGATGCGCGGGTCTTTGAGGCCGATGGGCGCGACGATATCGCGGGCCTTGGCACCTTCCTGCTTGGCTTCCAGGTACTCCAGGGCGACCTTGGCCGCGGCGCGCACGTGATCCACCGAGGCCTGGTGGGCGGCGATCGGGTCTCCGCTCTTGATCGCCTCGACCATCCGCTCCATTTCCTGGTTGCTGGTGCTGCGGCGGTTGCTCTGCGACACCGAGGTGGCGCGCAGGTAGCTGATACGCGCCTGCAGCTGGCGCAGCTGGGTGGCCGCCGCTTCGTTGCCACAGCCCTCGAGCAGTACGTTGTAGAACTCCTGCACCGACTCCAGCACGTCCGGCAGCTCGCCTTCTTCGAGAGTCTGGCGGTTGTTTTCCAGGGCGCGTTCCAGGGCGCGGATGTCCTTGGCGCGGGCGCGCAGGGTGAACAGCTGGACGATCATGCCTTCCAGCGCGCAGCGCAGCTCGTAGAGGTCGCAGGCATCTTCCAGGGTGATGATCGCCACCCGTGGGCCCTTGGCGTCGGCGAATTCCACCAGGCCTTCGGACTCCAGGTGACGCAGCGCCTCGCGCACCGAGGTGCGGCTGACGCCCAGGCGATCGCAGAGGTCGCGCTCCACCAGACGGTCGCCGGGCAGCAGTTGGAAATTCATGATGGCGCTGCGCAGCTTGTCCAGAACGATTTCCCGCAGGGTCACGGGATTACGGTTGACCTTGAAGCTGTCGTCGATCGGCTGGCGTTTCATGGTTGGTGCTCGCGTTATAGGTATGGGCGCACTCATCGCATTGCCTTGGCCGCTTATGCCTCGGGTTGCTGCTGCTCCGCATCCGCTTCGGCAAATGCTTCACGGGCGATACGGAAGCTGTCGACCGCGGCAGGCACGCCACAGTAGATGCCGACCTGCAGCAGGATCTCGCGGATCTGCTCACGGCTGAGGCCGTTACGCAGGGCGCCGCGAATGTGCAGCTTCAGTTCGTGCGGGCGATTGAGCGCGGAAATCATGGCCAAGTTTATCATGCTGCGTTCCTGCATCGATAAGCCTTCCCGGCCCCACACGTGCCCCCAGCAGTATTCGGTGACCAGCTCCTGCAGCGGGCGGTTGAAGTCGTCGGCGTTTTCCACCGAGCGCTTCACGTAGGCCTCGCCCAGCACCTGGGTGCGAATCTTCAGGCCCTTTTCGTACTTGTCGTTGCTCATGTCGGTTCTCCCGGTTGACTGGCGATGAGGCTGCTGGAAGGCAGAAGCGGTCGGAGAATGCAGGAGGGGCCGGGCGGCGATCCGCTTTAGCCCCGAGCTTTTTATCAATGCAAGCAAAGAGCTCGAGGCTAAAGCCTTTCCTACAAGTTGCGTGCCCGCCACATGGTCGCCCGCTTACAGCCCACCCATCAGGGTGTATTTGATTTCCAGGTAGTCGTCGATGCCGTAGTGCGAGCCTTCGCGGCCCAGGCCGGAGGACTTGATGCCGCCGAAGGGCGCCACTTCCGTGGAGATCAGCCCTTCGTTGATGCCGACCATGCCATATTCCAGCGCTTCGCTCATCCGCCAGGCGCGGCCCAGGTCGCGGGTGTAGCAATAGGCGGCCAGGCCGAACTCGGTGTCGTTGGCCATGCGGATCGCCTCGGCCTCGTCGCTGAAGCGGAACACCGCCGCCAGGGGGCCGAAGGTTTCGTCGCGGGCGACCTTCATCTCGCAGGTCACCTCGGCGAGTACCGTGGGCTGGAAGAAACCGTGACCCAGCGCATGGCGCTCGCCGCCGCAGACCAGGCGGGCGCCTTTACCCAGCGCATCGGCGACGTGATCGGCGACCTTGTCCACAGCGCGATCGTTGATCAGCGGGCCTTGCTGTGCGCCGTCGCTGAAGCCATCGGCGACCTTCAGCTCACCTACGCGCTCGGCCAGGCGGGCGACGAAGGCATCGTGGATACCGTCCTGGACCAGAAAACGGTTCACGCACACGCAGGTTTGCCCGGCGTTGCGGTACTTGGCGAGCATGGCGCCTTCCACGGCACGCTCCAGGTCGGCGTCATCGAAGACGATGAACGGCGCATTGCCGCCCAGCTCCAGCGAGACCTTCTTCAGGGTGCTGGCGCACTGTTGCATGAGCAGCTTGCCGATCGGCGTGGAGCCGGTGAACGACAGCTTGCGCACTTCGGCGCTGGCGCACAGCGCGTTGCCGATGGCCACCGCATCACCGGTGATCACGTTGAGCAGGCCGGCGGGCAGCCCGGCTTCTTCGGCCAGCACGGCCAGGGCCAGGGCCGAGAACGGCGTTTCCGGGGCCGGCTTGACGATGCACGGGCAGCCTGCGGATAGCGCCGGGCCGACCTTGCGGGTGATCATCGCCGCCGGGAAATTCCACGGCGTGATCGCGGCGACCACGCCAATCGGCTCCTTGGTCACCACGATGCGCGCATCGGGCTTGTGGCTGGGAATGGTGTCGCCGTAGATGCGCTTGGCTTCCTCGGCGAACCATTCGATGAAACTGGCGGCGTAGAGAATCTCGCCACGGGCTTCGGCCAGCGGCTTGCCCTGCTCGAGGGTGAGGACCTCGGCCAGCGCGTCGGCGTTTTCCAGGATCAGCCCATGCCAGCGCTTGAGGATGGTGCTGCGCTCCTTGGCACTGCGTGCGCGCCAGGCCGGCCAGGCAGCGTTGGCGGCGGCGATGGCGCGTTGTGCTTCGGCGCTGCCCATGTTGGGAACACGGCCGATCTCCTCGCCATTGGCGGGGTTGAAGATAGCTTGGCTGCCGCCGTCATCGGCGGCCAGCCACTGGCCATCGAGGTAGGCGTGCTGGCGAAACAGGCGCGAGGCTTCGGGCGTCATGGCGGCTCCAGAACAAAACAGGCCGTGCTCGAGGGTGGGTGAGCACGGCCAAAGAAGGCTACAACTTGCTGCGCGTCGGCCCTGCGGCGTTAAAACCAGGCTCGAAATGCTCATGTACAAAAGTACAGTCGGCCGCGACCCCGGCCGCTTTCTCGCCTGTTTTACTCGCTGGCGCTCGCCCTTCGGGTCAGCCTTTGGCTGCTACTCCCGTTGGTCGTTGCGCCTTGCAGGGCTCTAGCTCGCGAAGTTGTGTCGGTATTAAGCGAATGCCGGCAGGGCGCCGAGCTTGCCGCGGTGATAGATCATCGGCACCGGGGCTTCCTCGGGCAGGATCAGGTTCTTCACCGCGCCGACCATGATGGCGTGGTCGCCACCGTCGTATTCGCGCCACAGCTCGCACTCGATGATCGCCGCGGCGTTATCGAGCAGCGGGTTGCCCAGCTCGCTGAGCGTCCACTCGATACCGGCGGCCTTGTCCTTGCCCTTGCCGGCGAAGGCGTAGGCTTCCTTCTGCTGCTCGGCGGACAGCAGGTGGATGGCGAAGCGCTTGCTGTCGCGCAGCACCGGGTAGGAATCGGAGCTGTAGTTGGGGCAGAACAGCACCAGCGCCGGGTCGATGGACAGCGCGCTGAAGGCGCTGGCGGTGATGCCGACGATGCCGCCATCGGGGCCCAGGGTGGTGACGATGGTCACCCCGGAAGGGAAGGCGGCCATGACGGATTTGTACAGTCCGGGTTCGATCATTTTGCTTTTCCTCGATGCGCTCAGCGCATCACGAACGGGTCGGGCATGGGCGCTTGCGACAGGTTGATCCACACCGTTTTCAACTCGGTGTAGGCCAGCACCGAATCGATGCCGCTTTCACGGCCGTAGCCGCTGTTCTTGAAACCGCCGATCGGCGCCATGGCCGATACGGCGCGGTAGGTGTTGACCCAGATGATGCCCGAGCGCACGCCTTTGGCCATGCGGTGGGCGCGACCCAGGTCGCGGGTCCAGATGCCGGCGGCGAGGCCGAACTGCGAGTCGTTGGCCATGGCCAGGGCGTCGGCTTCGTCCTTGAAACGAATCACCGAGGCGACCGGGCCGAAGACCTCTTCCTGCATGATGGTCATCGAGTGGCGGTCGCATTCGAACAGGGTCGGCTCGTAGTACCAGCCTTCACCGTCGACCTGCGGCCGTTTGCCACCCAGGCGCAGTTTCGCACCTTCGGCCACGGCTGTGGCGACCAGGCCTTCGACCACTGCCAGTTGCTGGGCAGTGGCCATGGGGCCCATCTCGCTGGCGTCGTCCTGGGGGTTGCCGATGCGGATGCGCTTGGCACGCTCGACCAGGCGCTCGACGAACTGGTCGTAGATGCTGTCCTGCACCAGCAGGCGCGAGCCGGCCACGCAACTCTGCCCGGAGGCGGCATAGATGCCGGCGACCACACCATTCACGGCGCTGTCCAGGTCGGCATCGGCGAAGATGATGTTCGGCGACTTGCCGCCCAGCTCCAGCGACAGCTTGGCGAAGTTCTCGGCGCTGGCGCGCACCACATGGCGGGCAGTGGCCGCGCCGCCGGTGAAGGCGATCTTGCGTACCAGCGGGTGGCTGGTCAGCGCCGCGCCGGTGGTCGGCCCGTAGCCGGTGACCACGTTGACCACCCCGGCCGGGAAACCGGCTTCGAGGGCCAGGCGGGCCAGTTCGAGAATGGTCGCCGAGGCGTGTTCCGACGGCTTGAGCACGATGGTGTTGCCGGCGGCCAGGGCCGGGGCGAGCTTGATCGCGGTCAGGTACAGCGGGCTGTTCCAGGGGATGATCCCGGCCACCACGCCAATCGGCTCGTGGGTGGTGTAGGCGAACATGTCCGGCTTGTCGAGGGGCAGGGTGCCGCCTTCGAGCTTGTCGGCCAGCCCCGCGGTGTAGTGGAAGAACTCCGGCAGATAGCCGACCTGGCCGCGGGTCTCGCGGATCAGCTTGCCGTTGTCGCGGCTCTCCAGCTGGGCCAGGGCTTCCTTGTTATCGGCGATCAGGTCACCCAGGCTACGCAGCAGCTTGCCCCGCGCAGTGGCGCTGAGGCCGCGCCAGGCCGGGTTGTCGAAGGCCGCCTGGGCGGCCTGCACGGCGCGCTCGACATCCTCGGCGCCGGCATCCGGGAGCACGGCCCAGGCTTGTGCGCGAGCCGGGTCGAGGCTCTCGAAAGTGTTGCCCGATTGTGCGTCGACCCACTGGCCGTCAATGCACATCTGATAGCGTGCGAGTGTCATGCAACGATCCCCTTGGCGGTGTCTTGCAGCGGGCAGGCTTGCTCGAGAAACTCCAGCAGCATCTGGTTGACCAGGCGCGGCGATTCTACCGGCATCATATGCCGTTGCTCGGCCAGCACCACGGCGCGTGCGCCGGGAATGCACTGCGCCAGCTGTTTGGCCATCTGCGGCGTCGAGCCCGGGTCGAGTTCGCCGGTGGCGATCAGCGTCGGCACCTGGATCTCGGCCAGGTCGTCGGCGCGGTACATGTCCTGGGTGGCGAACAGCGTATAGGTGGTCAGGTAACCCTGGGCATCGTTGCCGGCCAGGGTCTGGCGAATGGCGGCGATCTGCGCCGGGTTGGCGGCCTGGTACTCACGGCTGAACCAGCGCGACAGCGCTGCTTCGGCGTTGGCGTCCGGGCCATGTTCGGCGGCCTGGGCAGTACGCTCGATGACCCCGGCGCGCTGCTCGGGGCTGCGGTTGAACACGCTGTTGAGCACCACCAGGGCGGCGATGCGCTGCGGGTAATGCAGCGCGAAGGCACGGGCCACCAGGCCGCCCATGGAGAAACCGATCACCATGGCCTGCGCCAGGCCGAGGTGGTCGAGCAGTTCGCGCAGCTGGTCGGCGTAACCGGCCAGGTCGGTGTCCACGGCCGGGCGCGGGCTGTCGCCATGGCCGAGCATGTCGTAGACGATGACCTGGAAATGCTGGGCCAGGCCGACGACCTGGCCGCCCCACATGTCTTTGTTCAGGCCCACGCCGTGGATCAATACCACGGGTTGGCCCTGGCCGATCACCCGGTAACTGGTGCCGGCGGGGGTACGTTCAGCGAGGTGCCGAATCATGGCCTGCTCCCGATTACTGCGCCTTCTCGGCCGCCAGTTCTTCCAGATCGATGTAACGGTTGCCGATACGCGGGTGCAGACGGCCACCGTTGGCAGCGCCCAGGACCACGACGATTTCGTCGGCGCGCGGGGCGTCTTCGATCTGCATCTCCAGGGTGATGTAGTGCGAACGCAGGCCTTCGTCGTCCTTGTGCATCATCGGGATCTGGATCGAGGTGCCCGGGCCGCCACGCTTGTTGGTGAACGACAGGTAGCTCTTGGCCTGTACCGCCTCGCGGTAGTGGTTGCCGAAACGCAGGGTGTGGATAACCGCCGACGCATGCTCGATTTCGCCGTCGGCACCGACCACGGCAGCCTTGCCATAGGCTTCGATCTTGTCGGCGCCGCCGATGGCGGCGGTCAGGCGCGCGACCATCAGCTCACCGAGGGCGGAGCAGTTGGCCTTGATCTGCGGCTTGAGGTCTTCGACGAAGCCATTGCCAACCCAGGGGTTCTTGATCACCACGGCCAGGCCGACCATGGTGACCGGCTTGTCAGTCGCCTTGCCGCCTTCGATCAGGGTTTCCTCTATGTAGCTGACGATCTTGCGAATCTCGAAACTCATGGCAGCTCCTCGGCTGGTTGGTGTTGGGTATTATGGTATACCAGAATACACAATATGCAAGCATTGCCGAAAGCCAGGCGCGACGCCGCTTTGGCAGGCATCCGCGGATGTGCCAACAGGAGTTCAAAGGTGTTTTTTAGTCAGTTCGAAGGGCAATGCTGGCGAGGCTGCATTGCAGGGCATGGGCGATGCTTCGCCCATCCAGCGCTTGGCGAGTCTCGGCCTGCAACGCCGCGGCGATGAAGGGGCTTGCCGGAAGGCTCAACCTTCCCGGGCGTTGAGGATCCCCGCGACCAGCGCTGGTTTGCAGTTGATAAAGGCCGAGGACTGCAGCCAGCGCTTGTCCGGGTAGTACGAAAACATGAATTGCCCACCCTTGAGGCTGTCTACCACCATGCGCGCGACTTCCGGGCGTACCGCCGGGCAGCCCTGGCTGCGGCCGATGCGGCCTTGGGTCTTGATCCAGGCCGGGTTTACGTAGTCAGCGGGGTGGATGACGATGGCGCGCTGGCGGGCGAGGTCATTGAAGCCGGGCTCCAGGCCGTCCATGCGCAGCGAGTAACCGTGTTTGCCGGTATAGCTTTCGCTGGTGCGGAACAGGCCGATGCTCGATTGGTGGCTGCCTTCGCGGTTGGAAAAGCGCGTGGCGAAGTTGTCGCCGGACTGTTGGCCATGGGCGACCAGATCGTGCAGCAGGACGCGCTTGCTGGTCAGGTCGAAGATCCACAGGCGGCGTTCGCTAGAAGGTTTGGAGAAGTCGATCACGGCCAGGCGCCGGGCAGGTACGGCACCATTGTTGATGGCGCAGCGCATCGCGTCGAGGGCGTGGTTGAGGACCTTGCGATCGAGCGCCGGAGCTTGTGCAGACAGCCCCTCCAGCAGCGGATCGGGTGCCAGGGTGGCGGCCATCACCGACGGAACGGGCAGCGCCAGGCAAAGAAAGGCTAAGCAAATTCGCTGAATCGTGGTCATCATTTCAAGTCTCTGAGGTTTGGCCATCGATGGCGCGCGCCTTCGCCAGGCGATGCGGGCACAACAAAGCCCGCGATTCTAGCAGCCGAAGTTCCCAGTCCCGCGGGCGATTCCGACGGGCTGTCATTCACTCTGTCGTAAATTGGAGCGGCGCCTTGTTTTCTCCTTCTTCAATCGCTGCCTGGGCTCTGGCCCTGACGGCGCCCTTGGCGCTGGCTGATGCGCCGCCACCCAGCCCGCTGCAAGAGCAACTCGCCGAGCCCGGTTTGGGGTGCGTAACGCCGGTGCTTGAATTGTCCGCCAAGGATCGCGAGTGGCTGGAGCCGTTCTACCTGCTACGTGGCGCCCAGCCGGTGTGGAACAGGGACAATCTGCCCGTGTTGTTCACCCAACTGGAGGCATTGGCTGACGACGGCCTGGAGCCGCGCGCTTATCATCTCGAGCCGCTGCGCGAACTGGCGGCGGTCGACGACCCGTCGCCGCGCCTTGCGGCCTGTGTCGAGGTGCTCGCCACCACGGCCTATCTGCAGGCATTGCAGGACCTTGCCTACGGGCGCCTGGAGCAGGCCAAGGTGGAGCCACTGTGGGAGCCGGAGGGCATGGCTGTGCCGCAGAGCCAGGCGCCGTTGCTGGCGATTGCCCAGGCTGGGCTGAGTGATCCGGCGCAGGCCTTCGAGCAGGCGCGGCCGGATTTCGGCCCCTACCAGCAGTTACGCCAGCGCTACGCCGAGCTACGCCGCCAGGAGTTGCCACAGTGGCTGGCGATTCCCGGCGGCACCCTGCTCAAGCCCGGCGCCGTGGATGGCCGGGTGCCCTTGCTGGAGCAACGCCTGCAGTTGCATGGCGACCTGTCCCAGGGCGCGCCGGCACTGGTCGCCGAGCAAGGCTCGGTGTACTCCACGGCGCTGGTGGAGGCGGTCAAGGCCTTCCAGCGCAACCACCTGCTCAAGCCCGACGGCGTGGTCGGCCCCGGGACCCTGGCCGAGCTGAACCGGTCGGCCAGCGAGCGCATGGATCAGATCCGCATCAACCTGGAGCGCCTGCGCTGGCTGTCCCACGAGATCGAGCCGACCAGCGTGCTGATCGACGTGGCCGGTGCCGAGGTGATGTTCCTGCGTGACCATGCCGTCGCCTGGCAGGCGCGCACCCAGGTCGGCAGGCCCGCAAGGCCGACGCCGTTGCTGCGCTCGCGCATCACTCACCTGACGCTCAATCCGACCTGGACCATTCCACCGACCATCCTGAAGGAGGACAAGCTGCCCGAGCTGCGCCGTGACGCCGCTGGCTACCTGGCCGCCAACCATATGCAGGTGATCGACTACGAAGGCAATCCGGTGGACCCGCGGGGCGTCGACTGGGAGCGGCCCGGTCGGGTGATGATCCGCCAGTCTGCCGGCGCTCATAGCCCGCTGGGCAAGGTGGCAATCCGTTTTCCCAATCCCTTTTCGGTGTACCTGCACGACACGCCGAGCCAACGTCTGTTCGACAACCTGCCGCGGCTGTTCAGCTCGGGCTGCGTGCGCGTCGAGCGAGTCACCGAACTGGTCGATCAACTGCTTGCCGGCGCCTCGCCTACCGAGCGCGCGCGCATTGCCAGGCAGTGGGACAGCGGCCGTACATTGCGCGCCGATCTACCGCAGCCGGTACCGATCCTGATGGCCTATTGGACGGCCCAGGTCGGCGCTGACGGGACGGTGCAGTTCCGCCCGGACATCTACGGCCATGACGCAAGGTTGCTCAAGGCGCTGGAGGCGTCGAACCGGATTTAGGGTAGCAAGGCCGCGCTGGTATTTCCCTCAGTGGGAGCGGGCGGGGACGCCTAGGCCATGCCCGCGATTTTTCGCGCGCATGGCGCGCTCCTACAGGGGGTTATCACAATGCCCGCCGATTCACTTTCGCCCAGGCAGATGCTCGAACAGGCTGCGGCACACCCCGGTAATGTGCTGCTCCAGCAGCGCCGCGGCGCGTTCCACATCCCTGGCCTGGCAGGCGGCGATGATCTCGCGGTGTTCCACGTCGGCGCGATCCTTGCCCTCGGACAGGCTCATCTGCAGGCGCAGGTAGCGCTCCAGCTTGTCGTGGATCGAGCGGATCAGGTTTACCAGATAGGGCCGCTGCGCCGGCTCGTAAAGGCAGGCGTGCAGCGCCCAGTTGAGTGCAGCCCAGCGGCCGACGTCGTGCTCGCCGACAAACGCTTCGCAAATTCGCTCGGACTCGGCGAAGGTCGCGTCGGTCATATTGGGGATCGCCAGGCGCAGCGCCTTGTCCTCGAGCAGGATGCGCACCTCGAACATCTGCGCCAGCTCCGCCTCGGCGATACGCGTGACCATCGCCCCGCGGTTGCGCTGGAACACCACCAGGCCCTCGGCTTCCAGACGCTTGAGCGCCTCGCGCACGGGGATCTTGCTGACGTTGAACAGCCGGGCGATCTCGTCCTGGCGGATCGGCTCGTCCTCGGCGAAACGGCCGGCGACGATGGCGTCGCGCAGGTGCCGGGTGATCACCTCCGACGTGGACGGCACGACACCCAGATTGGGCGCATTTTCAGGGGATAAGGGCAATTGGCACCTGCCGGTCGAGAACCCTGGGCATCATATACGAAAGCCCTACAGCGAATTGCCCACGCCACTGAACTGCTCGGCCAGTGCACCGATCTGAGTGCGCTGGTTGCGCACGAAGTCGAAGAACGCCTGGGCCACCGGCGACAGGTACTTGCCGCGCGGATGCAGCACGCACCAGCTGCGCAGCAGTGGCAGTTCGGCCACCGGCAGCTCGCGCAGCAGGCCCAGCTGCAGCTCGCGGCGCACCGCGTGGCGGGGGATCAGCGCCAGGCCCAGGCCGGCCAGCACGCCCTCGCGCTGGCCCTCCATGGAGCCGACTTCCTGGATCTGCGCGAAGTGCGCGCGCTTCTGGTGGCAGTACTCCTCGCAGGCGCGGCGGGTGCCCGAACCCGGCTCGCGTACCAGCAGCGGCCAGTCGCACAGATCCTGCAATTGCAGGGTCTCGGCCTGGCTAAGTGGGTGGTCCGGAGGCGCCACGGCGATTATCGGGTTGTTGAGAAAGGGCAGAAATTCCAGGGCCATATCCGATGGCACCTGGGACATGATCAACAGGTCGTCGCGGTTGGCGCTCAACCGCCTCACCGCCTGGGTGTGGTTGACCACCGTGAGCTGCAGGCTGACTTCCGGGTGTTCGCGGCGAAAGGCGGCGAACAGGTGGGGCACGAAATACTTGGCGCTGGATTCGATAGCCAGGCTCAGCTGCCCCTGCAGCGAGCCCTTGAGGTCGGCCAGTTGCATGTCGAGGCTCTCCAGGCGCCCGAAGATATCCTCGCTGGCCCGCTGCAGGGCTTCCGCCGCGTCGGTCAGATACAGCTTCTTGCCGACGTAATCGAACAGCGGCTGGTCGAGCAGCTCTTCGAGCTGACGAATCTGCAGACTGACAGCAGGCTGGGTCAACGACATTTCCTCGGCGGCGCGGCTGTAGGAACGGTTGACACACACCGAACGAAATACCTGCAGTTGCCGAAAGGTCATGCGTAACAATGACTTGCGAATTTTCTTCACCACTTGGGTGGTTTGTTGTTCGCAGAGCATAAGTTTTTACTTATGCAGAACCCAACAAATATTGATTTTGGTTAATTGTTACAGCGGCGTAGGGTTGGTTACAAGATCGGGCGGACATATCCGGTCATATCTCGACCCTCAATGGGTTGCCTGTTCACGTGATCGAGGATGCTGGCTCGTGATCAAGAAAATCCTGATCGCCAACCGTGGCGAGATTGCGGTGCGCATCGTGCGGGCCTGTGCCGAAATGAACATCCGGTCGGTGGCCATCTATTCAGATGCCGACCGCCAGGCGCTGCACGTCAAACGTGCCGATGAGGCCTACGGCATCGGTGACGACCCGCTGGCCGGCTACCTCAACCCGCGCAAGCTGGTGAACCTGGCGGTGGAAACCGGTTGTGATGCCCTGCACCCCGGCTATGGCTTTCTCTCCGAAAATGCCGAGCTGGCGGAAATCTGCGCCGAGCGCGGCATCAAGTTCATCGGCCCGAGTGCCGAGGTCATCCGCCGCATGGGTGACAAGACCGAAGCGCGGCGCAGCATGATCAAGGCCGGCGTGCCGGTGACGCCGGGCACCGAGGGTAACGTGGCGGATGTCGCCGAAGCATTGCGCGAAGGCGACCGCATCGGCTACCCGGTGATGCTCAAGGCCACCTCCGGTGGTGGGGGCCGCGGCATTCGCCGCTGCAACAGCCGCGAGGAGCTTGAGCAGGCATTCCCGCGGGTGATTTCCGAGGCGACCAAGGCCTTTGGCAGCGCCGAGGTGTTCCTGGAGAAGTGCATCGTCAACCCCAAGCACATCGAGGCGCAGATCCTCGCTGACAGCTTCGGCAACACCGTGCACCTGTACGAGCGTGACTGCTCGATCCAGCGTCGCAACCAGAAGCTCATCGAGATCGCCCCCAGCCCGCAGCTCACCCCGGAGCAGCGCGCCTACATCGGCGACCTCGCCGTGCGCGCCGCCCAGGCGGTCGGTTACGAGAACGCCGGTACCGTGGAGTTCCTGCTCGCCGAGGGCGAGGTGTACTTCATGGAGATGAATACCCGGGTGCAGGTGGAGCACACCATCACCGAGGAAATCACCGGTATCGACATCGTCCGCGAGCAGATTCGCATCGCCTCGGGCCTGCCGCTCTCCATCAAGCAGGAAGACATCCAGTACCGCGGCTTCGCCCTGCAGTTCCGCATCAACGCCGAGGATCCGCGCAACAACTTCCTGCCCTCGTTCGGCAAGATCACCCGCTACTACGCCCCTGGCGGCCCCGGTGTGCGCACCGACACGGCGATCTACACCGGCTACACCATTCCGCCGTACTACGACTCCATGTGCCTGAAGCTGATCGTCTGGGCGCTGACCTGGGAGGAGGCCCTGGCCCGTGGCTCCCGGGCGCTGGACGACATGCGCGTGCAGGGCGTGAAGACCACCGCCACCTACTACCAGCAGATTCTCGCCAACGACGAATTCCGCAGTGGGCGCTTCAACACCAGCTTCGTCGACAACCACCCCGAGCTGTTGAACTACTCGATCAAACGCAAGCCGGGCGAACTGGCCCTGGCCATCGCCGCCGCCATCGCCGCCCATGCCGGCCTGTGAGGAACGCACCATGACAAGAAAGATCACGGTTACCGACACCATCCTGCGCGACGCTCACCAGTCCCTGCTGGCCACCCGCATGCGCACCGAAGACATGCTGCCGATCTGCGACAAGCTCGACAAGGTCGGCTACTGGTCGCTGGAGGTCTGGGGCGGCGCGACCTTCGACGCCTGCGTGCGTTTCCTCAAGGAAGACCCTTGGGAGCGCCTGCGCCAATTGCGTGCCGCATTGCCCAATACCCGTCTGCAGATGCTCCTGCGCGGCCAGAACCTGCTCGGCTACCGCCACTACAGCGATGACGTGGTGCGCGCCTTCGTCGCCAAGGCTGCAGAGAGCGGCATCGACGTGTTCCGCATCTTCGACGCCATGAACGACGTGCGTAACCTGCAGGTGGCCATCGAGGCGGTGAAGGCCAGCGGCAAGCACGCCCAGGGCACCATCGCCTACACCACCAGCCCGGTGCACACCGTGGCGGCCTTCGTCGCCCAGGGCAAGGCCATGCAGGCCATGGGCATCGACTCCATCGCCATCAAGGACATGGCCGGGCTGCTCACGCCTTATGCCACGGCCGAACTGGTCAAGGCGTTGAAGGCCGAGATCGACCTGCCGGTATTTATCCACAGCCACGACACGGCGGGCCTGGGCTCGATGTGCCAGCTCAAGGCCATCGAGGCCGGCGCCGACCATATCGACACGGCCATCTCCAGCTTCGCCTGGGGCACCAGCCACCCGGGTACCGAGTCGATGGTCGCCGCGCTCAAGGGCAGCGAATACGACACCGGCCTGGACCTGTCGCTGATCCAGGAGATCGGCATGTACTTCCATGCGGTGCGCAAGAAGTACCACCAGTTCGAAAGCGAGTTCACCGCCGTGGACACCCGCGTACAGGTCAACCAGGTGCCGGGCGGGATGATTTCCAACCTGGCCAACCAGCTCAAGGAGCAGGGCGCGCTGAACCGCATGAACGAAGTGCTGGCGGAGATCCCGCGGGTGCGCGAAGACCTCGGCTTCCCGCCACTGGTCACGCCGACCTCGCAGATCGTCGGTACCCAGGCGTTCTTCAACGTGCTGGCCGGTGAGCGCTACAAGACCATCACCAACGAGGTGAAGCTCTACCTGCAGGGCGGCTACGGCCAGGCGCCGGGCAAGGTCAACGAGAGGCTGCGCAAGCAGGCCATCGGCAGCGAAGAGGTCATCGACGTGCGCCCGGCCGACCTGCTCAAGCCGGAGATGGACAAGCTGCGCGGGCAGATCGGCGAGCTGGCCAAGTCCGAAGAGGACGTGCTGACCTTCGCCATGTTCCCGGACATCGGCCGCAAGTTTCTCGAAGAGCGTGAAGCCGGCGCCCTGCAGCCCGAAGTGCTGCTGCCGATTCCCGATGGCAGCGGTGTGGCAGCCGTCGGCGGCGCGGGCGTGCCGACCGAGTTCATCATCGACGTGCACGGCGAGAGCTACCGCGTGGACATCACCGGCGTCGGCGTGAAGGGCGAGGGCAAGCGGCACTTCTACCTGTCCATCGACGGCATGCCCGAGGAAGTGGTGTTCGAGGCGCTCAACGACTACGTGGCCGGTGGCACCGGCAGCAAGCGGCGCAGCGCCAGCGCGCCGGGCGACGTGAGCACCAGCATGCCGGGCAATATCGTCGACGTGCTGGTCAAGGAGGGCGACACCGTCAAGGCCGGCCAGGCGGTGCTGATCACCGAAGCGATGAAGATGGAAACCGAAGTGCAGGCGCCGATCGCTGGCACGGTCAAGGCCGTGCACGTGGCCAAGGGCGACCGCGTCAACCCGGGCGAAGTGCTGATCGAAGTCGAAGCCTGACCGTTACCGATTAACCTCTGGGGGCCGCAAGGCCCCTTTTTTTGTCTGGCGGCCCTGATCTCGTAGGAGCGGTCGGGGAGGCCGAGTCTTCTCGAACCTGTGGGAGCGGGTGGAGACGCCTAGTCCATGCCCGCGAAGCTTTCGGGCGCATGGCGCCCTCCCACGATGCATTCAGTTTGACCTCTCATGCCGCCGATTGCCCATGACGGAGTGCTCGGAGAACCTGCCAATAATCTTTCAGCCCAGGTTCGTCGATTTTGGCAGCTAAATGGCGGGAGCGGCCGGTCGGCCGCTTCGCCTTTAAGGTGTTCCTCATGCCACAGAATTATCAGACGACACCAATCGCCCCTTCAGTAGGCCGAGCGGAATCGTTGTGGAGAGGGTTGAGCGACATGGATGTCGCGAGAGCCGCGATGGGCCAGGGACGGCCCTTCGCGGCGGGCCCTCGGAACAATGATGGAGCGAGGGAACCCCAGCGCAGCTGGGGCCGTATGCCGGGGCTAGACCTTTTGGTTTCTTTTGGGGCGATGCCAAAAGAAGCCCGCTCGACAGAGCGGAACCGAACGTATCCGCAACGCGATAAAGCTGGCAAACCACAGCTCACGCATAGCGTGTGGGACGTAAAGAGCTCGAGGCTAAAGCCTCTCCCACAAAGGCTCTGCCCACCGTCCGCTTCTGCCTTGTAATGCCGCTTCGTGCGCATAAAGATCGTGAATCGCCCGATGGCATAACCTTTTCAGTAATCGTTCTAAGCATCGGCATACCGGGACAGCCGGGGCGGGCTAGAATAGCCGACCGTTTCAATTGGTCATTCGAAGGTCTATATGAGTTTGTCGATTCCTGCTGCGGCGCCGGCCCACCGTCCGGGTACGCCGCTGGTTGCCGTGGCGCTGCTGCTGGCTGGCGCCTTGGCCCTTACCTTTGCGGTCAGTGGCCGCCAGGCATTGCTGTTCATCGTCGGCGGCGCGTTGGGCCTGGTGCTCTATCACGCAGCGTTCGGCTTCACCTCGGCCTGGCGCGTGCTGCTCAACGAGCGCCGCGGCGCGGGCCTGCGGGCGCAGATGGTGATGCTGGCCATTGCCGTGCTGCTGTTCTTCCCGGCGCTGTCGGCGGGCACCCTGTTTGGTACGCCGGTCAAAGGGCTGGTGGCCCCGGCGGGCACCTCGGTGATCGTCGGCGCGTTCATCTTCGGCATCGGCATGCAGCTCGGTGGTGGTTGTGCCTCCGGCACGCTGTTCACCGTCGGCGGCGGCAATGCGCGAATGCTGGTGACGCTGCTGTTCTTCATCATCGGTGGGGTTGGCGCGACCCATCACCTGGACTGGTGGGCCGCGCTGCCGAGCCTGCCGCCGACCTCCATCGTCAGCAGCCTGGGCCTGGTGCCCGCGCTGGTGGTCAGCCTGGCCCTGTTCGCCGCCATCGCGGCAATCAGCGCCCGCCTGGAGCTGCGTCGTCACGGCAGCCTGGAGCGGGCGGCGCCAAGCGAGCACCAGGGCTGGCAGCGTTTCCTGCGTGGCCCCTGGCCGCTGATCTGGGGCGCGGTGTTGCTGGCGCTGCTCAACTTCGCCACCCTGGCGTTGGCCGGTCGCCCCTGGGGCATCACCTCGGCGTTCGCGCTGTGGGGCGCCAAGGTGCTGCAGGGTACCGGCGTCGACGTTTCCGCCTGGGCGTTCTGGCAGCAGCCGGCCAATGCCCAGGCGCTGGCTGCGCCGCTGTGGGAAGACATCACCACAGTGATGGATATCGGCATCGTCATCGGCGCGCTGCTGGCCGCTGGCCTGGCCGGGCGTTTCGCACCGAACCTGAACATTCCGTTGCGTTCGCTGGTCGCGGCGGTGATCGGCGGCCTGCTGCTTGGCTACGGCTCGCGCCTGGCCTATGGCTGCAACATCGGCGCCTACTTCAGCGGCATCGCCTCCGGCAGCCTGCACGGCTGGTTGTGGCTGGTCGCTGCATTCGTCGGTAACGGTGTGGGTGTGCGCCTGCGGCCGTTCTTCTTCCCGGGCGAACGCCGCGAGGCGAAGCTGACCGGATGCTGATCACCCGCCCGGCAAGGTCAGCCGCGCTGCTTTTCGGCGTGCTGCTGGCCCTTGCCCTGGGCGGCTGCCAGTCTCCGCAACAGCGGCTCGGCGAACTGGCCGGCCAGCACGATCGGCGATTACAGACCCTCGACACCAAGCCTTTTCCGTTGCTGCTCGGTGCGCCGGCCCATGTGCCGGTTGCGGCGCGTATGCGTGTTTATCTCGAAGGTGATGGTCATGCCTGGGCGACGCGCTTGCAGCCCAGTCTCGACCCGTCCCCGCGTGATCTGCTGGTGGCACGCCTGGCATTCGGTGATCCGACACCCAGCCTGTACCTGGCGCGGCCCTGCCAGTTCGTCACGGCACCCGGTTGCAGCAACAGCCTGTGGACAAGTCGGCGCTTCAGTGAGGAGGTGCTGGGCAGCCTCGATCAGGCGCTCGACCTGATCAAGGCGCGTTATGGCAACCAGACGTTCGAACTGGTTGGCTATTCCGGCGGCGCCGCACTGGCGTTGTTGCTGGCCGCGCGGCGCGATGACGTCACCAGCGTGCAGACCCTCGCCGGCAATCTCAGCCCCCGTTACTGGGCGGGCCTGCTGCAACTGAGCCCGCTCGAGGGCTCACTGGAGCCGCTGGATTACCGCGAGCGGCTGCGGAGCGTTACCCAGCGTCACCTGGCCGGCGACGGGGATGGCGTGGTGCCGGTCGCGGTGCTGCATCACTACCTGGGCGGCCTCGGCGAAGCGCGCTGCGTGCAGGTGGTCCAGCTGCCGCAGGTATCGCACCACGCAGGCTGGGGGCAGGCATGGGCGCACTGGCAATCTCGGCCGCTTCAGTGCGGTAACTGATCCCCGCTGGCTGGCGCCCTGGCGCGCCGAACACCTGACTCGATTCAAACCAGGCAACTGAATGGCACGCTTTTTCCGGCCATTGACGGCCAAGTTGTTATAGCCTTGCCCTTCTGGCACCAATCACCCGCGTTGCAATCGATTGATTCGCCTGACATTTTGTTACGCCCTTGGGGCCTGTGACAGACCTCCGATGTTTGCACGGACGCGTTTGCGTTCACTCGCTCGGCGCTTCGGCTCTACCGGCCTGGGCGCCGTTCCTGCCGGCCACGAGCCGCACTGGACAGCAAGACAAGGACACCGCCATGGACCAATTTCTCGCTTTGCTCACGGCCATCAGCAGCTTTATCTGGGGGCCGTTTCTGCTGATACCCCTGCTGTTGCTGACCGGCCTGTACCTGACCGTCCGCCTGCGCGGCATCCAGTTCCGCGTGCTGGGCCATGCCTTCTGGCTGGCCTTTGTCAAGCGCAAGGAAAAAGGCGACGTACCCGGGGACGTCTCCCACTACCAGGCCCTGGCCACCGCGCTGGCGGCGACCATCGGAGTCGGCAATATCGCCGGGGTGGCGACCGCCATCGGCATCGGCGGGCCCGGTGCACTGTTCTGGATGTGGATGACCGGCCTGGTGGGCATGGCCACCAAGTACTCCGAAGCATTGCTGGGCGTGAAGTACCGTGTCACCGATGCCAGGGGCGAGCAGAGCGGCGGGCCGATGTACTACCTCACCCATGGCGTCGGCGGCACCCTGGGCAAGACACTGGGCGTCGCCTTCGCGATCTTTGGCGCGGTGGCCTCCTTCGGCATCGGCAACATGGTGCAGGCCAACACCGCCGCCCATCAGTTGCAGGACACCTGGGGCATCTCGCCGACCCTCAGCGGCCTGGTGCTGGCGGTCGGCACGGCGGTGGTGATCATCGGCGGCATCAAGAGCATCGGTCGCTTCGCCGCGGGCGTGGTGCCGGTGATGATCGTGCTGTACATCATCAGCAACGTCGCCGTGCTGGTGGTGTTCGCCGATCGCCTGCCGGACGCCATCGCACTGATTTTCACCGATGCCTTCAGCGGTAGCGCCGCGGCCGGTGGCTTCCTCGGTTCGAGCATCATTCTCGCGGTGCAGATGGGCGTGGCCCGCGGTATCTTCTCCAACGAGTCGGGCCTGGGTACCGGCGCCATCGCGGCGGCGGCGGCAAAGACCGACAAACCGGTGCGCCAGGCCATGGTGTCGATGACCCAGACCTTTCTCGACACCCTGGTGATGGTCACCTTCACCGCGCTGGCGATCATTGTCACCGGCGCCTGGACCCAGGAAGGCCTCAAGGGTGCGCCGATGACCGCCTGGGCGCTGGAGCAGGGCCTGGGTGGCGGCTGGGGCATCTACACGGTGACCATCGGCGTACTGGTGTATGCCTTCACCACCATTCTCGGCTGGTCGTACTACGGTGAGCGCTGCATGGAGCGGCTGATGGGCCGGGTGGCGGTGATGCCGTACCGGCTGATCTTCTCGGTGGTGGTGTTCGTCGGCGCCGTGACATCGCTGGAGGTGGTGTGGACCTTTTCCGATATCGCCAACGGCCTGATGGCGCTGCCTAACCTCATCGGCCTCTTGCTGCTCTCCGGTATCGTGGTCAAGGAAACCCGCGACTACATGAGCCGCAAGAACTGGAAGACCGAGGACTGATCAGCGAGCGCTGCCGGCTTTCTGCGACTCAGTGCGGGCGCGCGCCCACAGACTGCAGGGTGGATCACGCTTCATCGATCCACCGTTGCGGTGGACGTGAAAAGCGACGCCCACCCTACGAGGCTGGAAGACCTGATACCTCGCTCGCCAATGAAAACGCCCCGCACTAGCGGGGCGTTTTCGTTCTGCGGCTCAGGTTTACAAGCCACAAACGCTGCCGTCGCTGCGCGGGTCGGCGGCGCCTTCCAGCAAGCCGTTGGGATGCCGCAGCAGCGCGCCGGCGTGGCCCATGGTGTCGCTGAAGGCTTCGTCCAGTTGCTCGACGATATGCCCCGCTTTACGCAGCTCTTCGACCAGTTCGCTGGGGAAGCGGCTTTCCAGCTTGAGCGTGGTGCTGACGTCGCCCCAGGTGCGGCCGAGCAGCCAGCGCGGCGCGCTGACCGCGGCCTGCAGGTCGCTGCCCAGGCGGTAGCGGCTGAGAATCGCCGCCTGGGTCTGCGGCTGGCCTTCGCCACCCATGGTGCCGTAGCTCAGGGTGCGGCCATCGTCGAACAACGCCAGGGCCGGGTTGAGGGTGTGGAACGGTTTGCGCCCCGGCTCCAGAGCCTGCAGCGCGGTCGGGTCCAGAGAGAAACTGATCCCGCGGTTCTGCCAGGCCACGCCAGTGGACGGCAGCACCACGCCGGAGCCGAATTCCCAATACACGCTCTGGATAAAGCTGACGGCGCGGCCCTGATCGTCGATGCAGCCCATCCAGATGGTGTCGCCCGGCTGGGCCGGTTGTGGCCAGGCCAGTGCCCGTTGCGGGTCGATGGCGGCTGCCAGGTGCTGCAGGTTGGCGTCGGCCAGCAGGCCCTGTGGATCCTCCGGCACGCGGCCGGGGTCGGTCACCACGCGGTCGCGGATCAGAAAGGCCTGCTTGGTCGACTCCACCAGCCCGTGCACATGGGCGAAGCCTTCGGCCTGCTGGACGTCGAGCTTGTCGAAGATGCCGAGGATCAGCAGCGAGGCCAGGCCCTGGGTCGGCGGCGGCATGTTGTAGAGGGTGGCGTCGTGCAGGCGCACGCTCAGCGGTGCGACGGTACGGGCCCGGTAGCCCTGCAGGTCGGCCAGGCGCAGCGGGCTGCCCAGGCGTTCGAGATCGGCGGCCATGCGTTCGGCCAGCTCACCGCGGTAGAAGTCATCCAGGCCGGCGTCGGCCAGGCGCTGCAGGGTGTCGGCCAGGGCGGGCTGGTGCAGCAGCTCGCCTTCGCGTGGCGGCTGACCGCCGGGCAGATAAACCTCGGCAAAGCCCGGCACATCCTGCAGTTCCGCCAGTTTGCCCCGGGTCAGTTGCGCCTGGCTGCGGCTGATCACTACGCCGCGGCGGGCATGGCCGATGGCATCGGCGAGCAGCTCGGGCAGGGCCTTTTGCGGCTGCCAGTGAGCGGTCTGCGTCAGCGCCTCGGCCCAGCCACCGACGGTACCGGCCACGGTCAGCGCGGCCAAGGGGCCACGGCTGGGAATCTGCGTGTGGCCGGCATAGAAATCGCGGTTGGCCAGGGCCGCACTGCTGCCGCAGGCATCGATGGCGATGGGCCGCTTGCCCGGCTCGTGGATCAGCCAGAAGCCGTCGCCGCCAATGGCGTTCATGTGCGGGTAGACCACGGCGATGGTGGCCGCCGCGGCGACCATCGCTTCCACGGCGCTGCCGCCGGCCTTGAGCACGTCGCGCCCGGCCTGGGCGGCAAGATGGTGGGGAGCGACGAACAGGCCGCCGGTGGCGTGGGTGCTCTTGAGCATGGGTGCGAATTCCTTGTTGTTGTCAGGCCGCGATCATGGCCGGCGCGGCCCGGGTTCGATGTACTACCAACCGATGGCCTTGGGCAGCCAGGTGGCCAGTTGCGGGAAGTAGAACACCACGGCCACGGCGAGCATCTGCAGGAACACGTAAGGCAGCGCGCCGATGTAGATGTCCTTGGTGGTGATCCCCGGCGGCGCCACGCCCTTGAGAAAGAACAGCGCCCAGCCGAAGGGCGGAGTGAGAAAGGACATCTGCAGGTTCAGGGCGACCAGAATGCCCAGCCACACCAGGTCGGTGTCGTAGGCGATGAACACCGGCAGGAACATCGGCAGGGCGATATAGGAAATCTCGATCCACTCGAGGAAGAAGCCGAGCACGAACAGCACCGCCATCAGGAACAGGATCGCCCCCAGTTCGCCACCCGGTAGCAGGGTGAACAGCTCGTGCACCAGGGCTTCGCCACCCAGGCCACGGAAGGCCAGGGAGAAGGGCTGCGAGCAGAGCAGGATCAGGAAGATCATCGCGCTGATGGTCAGGGTGCCGTGCAGCGTGGCCTTGAGCGTCGGCCAGCTCAGCCGGCCTGAAAGCGCGGCGATCAGCAGGGCGCCGAGGGCACCCATGGAGGCCGCCTCGGTGGGCGCGGCGACGCCGCCGATGATCGAGCCGAGCACCGCCATCACCAGCAGCAGCGGTGGCAGCACGCTGCGTGCCATGTCCTTGAGCAATTGCTTGCGGCTGGTCAGGGCGCGTTCCTCGGCAGGAATCGCCGGCACCCAATCCGGGCGCAGCCAGCCGAGCAGCAGCATGTAGGCGACGTAGATCAGCGCCAGCACCAGGCTGGGAATGAAGGCCGCAGCGAAGATCGAGCCCACCGACTGGCCGAGGATGTCGGCCAGCAGGATCAGCACCAGGCTCGGCGGAATGATCTGCCCCAGGGTGCCGGAGGCGCAGATGGTGCCGCAGGCCACGGTCTTGTTGTAGCCACGGCGCAGCAGCGTGGGCAGGGTCAGCAAACCGATGGTCACCACCGTGGCGCCGACGATACCGGTGGAGGCGCCCAGCAGTACGCCGACCAGAATGATCGCCAGGCCCATGCCGCCGTTCAGGCCGCCCATGGCGCGGCCGATGGTGTCGAGCATGTCCTCGGCGACCCGGGATTTCTCCAGCATCACCCCCATGAAGGTGAACAGGGGTATCGCCAGCAGCGTGTAGTTGCTGACCACCCCGAACATGCGCGCCGGCAGCAGAGCGAAGAGCATCGGGCCGAAGCCGACCATGCCGGCGACGAAGCCGGACACGGCCAGGGAAATGGCCACCGGCACGCCCGCCATCATCATGGCGAAGAAGCCGAACACCATGGCGATGGCCAGCCATTCGTTGGGGCTCATGCGCGCACCTCCCGGGCGGAGGCGGGCTGCAGCAGCACGCACAACGCGCGCAGGCTATCGGCCACCCCCTGCAAACCGAACAGGCCGAAACCCAGGGGCAGGAAAGCCTTGACCAGAAAGCGATAGGGCAGGCCGCCCGGGTCAGGCGAGCCTTCACCCATGTGGTAGGACTGCATGCTGTACTTGAACGCCAGGTGGGCGATGTAGAAACCGATGGCCGCGGTGGCGATGCCGCTGAACAGGTCGACGGCAGCCTTGGTCTTCACGCTGAATTTCTCGTAGAGAAAATCGACACGCACGTCCTGGCGGTGCTTGAGGGTGTAGGCGATGCCGAGCAGGGCGATGGGCGAGATCAGGTACCACTCCAGTTCCTGCAAGGCGACGGGGCTGAAGTCGAACAGGTAGCGCATCAGCACGTCGAACGACACCAGCAGCACCAGCAGCAGTACGCAGGCCCGGGCAAGGGAGCCCAGAGCCTCGACCAGCCCTTCGATGAGAGTGACGAGGGCCATCATGACGCGTCCAGCCCGATGTCCATGAACGCCTTCTCGCCGACCGAGGCCCAGAAGAGGTACTGCTTGCGGAAGGCGAAGAAGTGCTCGTAGATCTTCCTGGTCGCCGGATCGCCCGCCGCCATGCTCGACAGGGTGTCGCGGGTGACCTCATGCAGGCGCTTGATGATGTCGCCTGGCAGTGGCCGGGCGATCACCCCCTGGTTGCCCACCAGATCCTGCAGGGCCTCGGCGTTGACCGCGTCGCACCAGGACCAGCTGTCGGCGTTGCAGGCCTGGGCGCAGACCCTCACGATGGCCTGCAGGTCGGCGGGCAGGCTGTCCCAGGCCTGTTTGTTGATGATCAGCTCGGTGACGTTGGTCGGCTCGTGCCAGCCGGTGGTGTAGTAGTTCTTGGCCGCCTTGTGCAGGCCCATGCGGCGATCCTGATAGGGGCCGACGAACTCGGCGGCGTCGATCACCCCACGCTCCAGCGCCGGAAAGATCTCGCCGCCCGGCAGCAGGCGCACGGCCACGCCCAGTTCGCTGTAGACCTTGCCGGCCAGGCCGGCGATACGCATCTTCAGGCCCTTGAGGCTGTCGACGTTCTCCAGGGGCTGGCGGAACCAGCCGGTCATCTGCGTACCGGTGTTGCCCATGGGCATCGGCACCAGGCCATGGGGCTCGTACAGCTCTTCCCAGAGCTTCAGGCCGCCACCGTTGTACAGCCAGGCGTTCATGCCCTGGGTGTTCATGCCGAACGGCACGGCGGTGAAGAATTGTGCGGCGGGAATCTTGCCGGCCCAGAAGAAGGCGTTGGCGGCGTTCATTTCCACCATGCCGCTGGCCACCGCGTCGAAGCCCTCCAGTGCCGGGATCAGCTCGCCAGCCGCGAAGTGCTGGATCTTCAGGCGCCCGCCGGACATGTCCTCGACACGTTTGCAGAAGTCGGTGGGGCTGCCCGGGCCCTGCACGTAGAAGGGCGAGCCCGGCGCGTAGGCGTTGGTCATCTTCCAGTTGAAGGTCTTGCTGCTCACCGCGGCACCGGCCACGCCGCTGGCACCCAGTGCCAGGCCCGCGCCGGCTGCAAGGGCGCCGGCGCCAATGAATTTGCGTCGATTGAGGCTCATGGGATTCTCCTGTCGCTCTGGCCATGGCGGCGGGCTTGCGCCTGCCGGATGTAAAGTCGCTGCCAGATGCCTTGAGCAACTGTCATGCCAGGAGAAATTATTTTTAACTCGTTGATCCTTAAGATATTTATTCAGGCTTGAGGTTTTCGCCGGGATGGCTCGGCGCACAAAAAACAAGCGTGACTGCAGGCGCAGCGCTGACGAAACGGCAACCAGAACCCTGATTACTGAACATTTGACAGGTCGCGGCGGTTGCTCAGGTTCATAGCGGTAAGCCGGGGCGCGGTGAGCGGCCGAATGTCAGTTGTGCACCAAAACGCGCCGCCGGCACGCTTTTAACGCAGCCTTCGCCGCTGACGGTAGCCACCGTCGCTGCCGTAACGGCAGCGAGCCGCTCTTGGGGGAGCGCGCCATGCGCGCGAAATCACGGGCACGGGCTAGGCGTACCTGCCCGCTCCCACAGGGTTCGATTAACGACGGTTTCCGGCTTATAGCCGGGCACCGCCACGGCGATGCTTGACCCGGGTCATCAGCGCCTTGCAATCCACCGTAAGAATCTCCGGGTGGTTGAAGATGTGCTGGCGCACGAAGGCGTCGAAGGTCTCGTAACTGTCGGTCAGGGTGTGGATATGCAAGCTTTTCAGGTCGCTCATGATGTACAGGCTGACCACTTCGCGGGTGGCCGAGAGCCGTTCGGCGACGGCCTCGATGGCGTGCGGGGCCACGGTCAGGTCGACGAAGGTGGAGATGCCCTTGCCGAGTTTCTCCGGGTTGACCACCGCGGTGAATTTCTCGATCACCCCGGTCTCCACCAGCGCCTTCACCCGGCTACGGGCATGGGCGCGGGAAATGTTCAACTGGCGGGCGATATCGGCGAAGGAGGTGCGTGAATCCTTGATCAGGATATTCAGCAGCGCATTGTCGAGTTTGTTCATGGCTCACTCTGTCGGTGGTTGAGCCGACAGAGATGCGGATTGTGTGCCAGCCTTCGCTCAGAGCAGCTTGCGGTACTGCTCGAAGCCCGAGCGTTCGCCGATGCGCTCGTAGAGCAGCTTGGCCTTGGCGTTGGTTTCGTGGGTCAGCCAGTGCACCCGCGAGCAACCTGCCTGTGCGGCCTCGGCGTAGACGTGTTCGATCAGCTGGCGACCGACGCCGTTGCCGCGCACGTCCTTGCCGATGAACAGGTCCTGCAGGTAGCAGTAGTCGCCAGTGGTCCAACAGGAGCGGTGGTAGATCCAGTGCACCAGGCCGATGGCCTCGCCGTCGCGCCAGGCCAGAGCGGCGAACATCGGTTCGCCCGGGTCAAGGAAGCGCTGCCAGGTCAGGTCGCTGGTCGCGGCATCGATCTCGGTCATGTAGAAGCGCTGGTAGCCCTGCCAGAGCGGCAGCCAGGCGGCGTGATCAGCGGCGCTGACGGCGCGGATTTCCACGGGAATACGAACGGTCATCGGCAGCTCTCCTGAAAGTCGATCGACCGTCATCCTGCGGCGTGCCGGTGTTCATCGCAAGCGCGCAGGGTGCTTAGCAGATGACCAGACGCCCGGCGGGCCATTCGCCGTCCCAGCCGCAAGGGACATGTCCGGCCTCGTACACGCGGACCAGACTGGCGAAGAACAGCGGCGCGGCGAGCTGCCGGCTGTAGGCGGCTTCCATCAGATAGGCGTGCAGGATCCATTGCAGGTCGGCGAGCGCGGCGTCATCGGCGAGGGCGACCGGCAGCTTTTGCCAGATGGGCCGCAGGGCGGTCTTGGCCTGGCCGGCCAGGTCGTTCCAGGCCTGATACCGGCTCGGATGCAGGCGGGCCAGGCGTGCGGTGATGGCGTTGCGCGCCTCCAGCGTGGTGGCTTCCCAGGCATCGCTGGTCAGCGATGAGCCCAGCTCGCCATGGTCGATCTGGCGCACGCCGGCAAGCGATGCAGGCTTGCCGATATTGGCGAACCAGTCGATGCGCAGCAGGCGTTCAATAGCGGCGGCAGGGATCTGCATGCTTAGCGTCCGTTCAGATAGGCCTTGCCGTAATGCCGTTCAAGCCGCGCCTGGATCAGCTCCAGGCCGATCGACAGCAGCCAGTAGATCACCGCCGCGGTGGTCAGCATTTCGATGTAGCGGTACGACGAGCGCCCGTAGGATTGGGCCAGGAACATCACCTCCCAGACGCCCATCACCGAGATCAGCGACGAGTCCTTGAGCATCGAGATGAACTGGCTGGTGGTCGGCGGGATGATGGTGCGCATCGCTTGGGGCAGGGTCACCCACCAGAAGATCACCACCGGCTTGAGGCCCAGGGCCAGGGAGGCTTCGCGCTGGCCTGGCGCGACGCCGATCAGGCCGGCGCGAAAGATCTCGCTCAGGTAGGCGCCGTAGTTCAGCGACAGGGCGATGATCCCTGCGGTGATCGCGCCGGGCACCAGGCCCAGCTGCGGCAGGCCCAGGTAGATCAGCAGAATCTGGATCAGCAGCGGCGTGCCGCGAAAGAACGAGGCGTAGAAGCTGGCGATGCCAAAGGCCACGGCACTTCTCGACAGGCGCGCCAGGGCGGTGACGAAGCCCAGCGCCAGGGACGCCCAGATCGAGCAGAAGCACAGGAACAGGGTCAGCGCCGCGCCCTGCAGGAAGCCGTTGGGTGCCAGGCTTGCGCCGAGCAGGTTGGGCAGCTTGTCGAGGATGATCGAGAACTTCAGGTCGAAGCTCAGGAAAAATGCCACGCACAGGGCGAACAGGGTCGCCCAGGTGAGGTACAGGCGGGTACGAAAGCCGAACAGGCGCTGCAGCAACGACTCGCCCGCCATGGGAGGCGGGCGAGGGGTTTCAGGAGGTGGTGTCATTGGCTGATATCGGAACCGATCCACTTCTTGGAGATGGCCGCCAGGGTACCGTCCTGGCGCAGCTCTGCGAAGACGCTCTCGACCTTGGCGCGCCACTCGGCGTCGTCCTTCTCGATGGCCACGGCGTTGGGTTCTGCGTACAGCGCGTCACCCGCCAGCTTGAAGCGTTTGTCCTGATCGATGCGCGGCTGGGCGGTCACCAGGTTGGTGAGGATGGCGTCCAGGCGTACGCCGGCGCCCAGGGCCAGGTCATGGAAGGCCACGGTATCGTTGTCGTAGGGCGCGACCTGTACGGCTTCGAACGGGTAGACCAGCGGCTTGTCTTCGGCGCCTTCGATCACCAGATCCTTGTTCAGGTAACCCTCGTAGGAGGAGGCGCTGGTGACGCCGACCTTGAGGCCGGACAGATCCTTGGCCGAGTGGATGCGCTCGTCGCTGGCGTTGACCACGATCACCGCCGGCGATGCGTAGTAGGTCACCGGGAAGTCGAACACCTGGGCGCGCGCCTGGCTGGGCGTCATCGAGCAGATGCAGATGTCGTAGCGGCCATTCCAGCGGCCCGCGGCGATCACGTCCCAGGACGGCGTTTCCAGGCGCAGCTTGACGCCCAGCTTGTCGGCCACGGCCTTGGCGACATCGACGTCGAAGCCATCGAGCTGATTCTGTTCATTCAGAAAGGAGAACGGCGGGTAGTTCTCCATCAGCACGTTGACCAGTTCGCCGTTCTTCTCGACGCGCTCGAGGGTCGGGCCGGCCAGGGCCAGGTTGCAGACGGAGGCGAAGGTCAGGCCGAGGGCGGCGAGGAGCGTTGTTTTCACTGGAATCCTTGAGGGCGAAAAAGGTTGTGAGAGGCAGTTGGTACGTATTAAATAGTTATAAATAAGTGCATCCAAATGAATTGAATGCATATTGATATGACTGGAGCTTATATGAGCGGGCGATCTCTGACTCTGCTGGATGGCGGCATGGGCCGGGAGCTGCAGCGCCGCGGCGCGCCGTTTCGCCAGCCGGAGTGGTCGGCGCTGGCGCTGAGCGAGGCGCCGGAGCAGGTCGAGGCCGTACATGCGGCATACATCGCCAGCGGCAGCCAGGTGATCACCAGCAACAGCTACGCCGTGGTGCCCTTTCATGTCGGTGAGCAGCGCTTCGCTGCCGAAGGCCGCGCCCTGGCCGAGCGTGCCGGGCAATTGGCCCGCAGTGCGGCGGACAAGGCCGGCGGTGACGTTCGGGTCGCCGGCTCGCTGCCGCCGCTGTTCGGCTCCTACCGCCCCGATCTGTTCGAGCCTGCGCGGGTCACCGAAGTTCTGACCCCGCTGCTCGAGGGCCTGGCGCCCCATGTCGACCTGTGGCTGGCGGAAACCCAGAGCGCCATTGCCGAGGCGCGGGCCATTCACGCCCACCTGCCAAAGGACGGCAAGCCGTTCTGGCTGTCGTTCACCCTGCGTGACGAAGACACCGACGAGGTGCCGCGTCTGCGCTCGGGCGAGCCGGTGGCCGACGCGGCTCGCGCGGCGGCCGAACTGGGCGTCGAGGTGCTGCTGTTCAACTGCAGCCAGCCGGAAGTGATCGGTGATGCCATCGACGCGGCCCGCGAAACTTTCGCCAGCCTCGGTGCGAACATCGCCATCGGCGCCTACGCGAATGCCTTCCCACCGCAGCCCGAAGAAGCCACCGCCAACGATGGCCTCGACCCGCTGCGCGAGGATCTCGACCCGCCAGGCTACCTGCGCTGGGTTGCCGACTGGCGCGCGCGGGGCGCCAGCCACCTGGGTGGCTGCTGCGGCATCGGCCCGGAGCATATCGCGGTGCTGGCGCAGCGCCTGAACTGACCTGCCGGCATGTGCTCCACGGGGCGATCACGACGTCTAGTCAGGATCGCTCCGGCGCCTTGCCGAGCACCATCGCGAGTCCGAACATGCAAGCGTTGCTCAATGAAATCCTCGATCAGGTCAGGCCGCTGATCGGCCAAGGCAAGGTGGCCGATTACATACCGGCGCTGGCTGACGTGGCCGCCGATCAGCTGGGGATCGGCGTCTACGGTAACGATGGCGAGCTGTTCACCGCCGGCGACGCGCAAACGCCGTTCTCGATCCAGAGTATTTCCAAGGTGTTCAGCCTGGTGCAGGCCATTCAGCACAGCGGCGAGGCCATCTGGCAGCGCCTCGGCCATGAGCCCTCCGGGCAGCCATTCAACTCGCTGCTGCAACTGGAGCTGGAGAGCGGCCGGCCGCGTAACCCCTTCATCAATGCCGGGGCGCTGGTGATCAGCGACATCAACCAGTCGCGCTTCGCCGCGCCGGTGCTGTCGATGCGCGATTTCGTGCGGCGGCTCTCCGGCAACCCCCATGTGGCTGTGGATAACCGCATCGCCGAGTCGGAGTACCAGCACCGCGCGCGCAATGCCGCAATGGCCTACCTGATGCAGTCGTTCGGCAATTTCCACAATGACGTGGAGAAGGTGCTGCGCGGCTATTTCAGCCACTGCGCGCTGAGCATGAGCTGCGTCGACCTGGCCAAGGCCTTCTGTTTTCTGGCCAACGATGGCTTCTGCAAGCACAGCGGCGAGCAGATTCTCAGCGTACGCCAGACCCAGCAGGTCAATTCGATCATGGCCACCAGCGGCCTTTACGACGAGGCTGGCAACTTCGCCTACCGCGTCGGCTTGCCGGGCAAGAGTGGGGTGGGCGGCGGCATTGTCGCCGTCGTGCCGGGCCAGTACACCATTTGTGTGTGGTCGCCGGAACTGAACAAGGCGGGCAATTCCCTGGCCGGCATGGCAACGCTGGAAGTGCTCAGCGAGCGGATCGGCTGGTCGGTGTTCTGAGGGAGCGCGATCGAAGCACTCTTCGATCCCGGCGGGTATTACTCCGCACATTCTCCACACAGGTCGAGGCTGAACAGGCGTTCCACCTCGTCCTGCGCCAGGCCGGCACCGAGCAGGGCGAACAGCTTGCCCAGGGCCGCCTCGCGGGTCATGCCGCCCGCCGAGATCAGCCCTACCGAAGCCAGCTGGCTGCCGGCTGCATAAACGCCGAACTCCACGTGCCCGCGCGCGCACTGGCTGATCGCCGCCAGCACCACGCCGCGCCCGTGGGCTTCGCGCAGCACGTCGAGCAGCTCGGCATTGTCCGACGGCCCGGTGCCGCTGCCATAGCATTCCAGCAGCAGGCCCTGTACGCCGCTGTCCAGCAGGGCGCGCAGGTGGCTGGCGCGCAGGCCCGGCACCAGCGGCAGGCTGAGCAGGTTGACCGCCTGGCGGGGCTGGCGGAAGTCGATATGCGCCGGCAGCTCGGCAAGGCGCTCACCCTGGCGCAGGCGCGGCACCACCTGGAAGGCATCGAAGGCCTCGCTGCTCAGCTTGCTGACCCGGGCGCCATGCATCAGCGCGCCGTTGAAGTACAGGTGTACGCCCGCCGCCACGCCGTCGTGCAGGGCCTGCATGGCACCGAACAGATTGGGCCAGGCGTCGCTCTGCTCGGCGCCGGCCGGCAGCATCGAGCCGGTCAGCACCACCGGCACCGGCAGGCCCAGCAGCAGGAAGCTCAGGGCGGCGGCACTGTAGGCCAGGGTATCGGTGCCGTGCAGCACCAGCACACCGTCGCAGCCGTCCTGCTCCACGCCCTGGCGGATCGCTGCGACCATCGCCAGCCAGTTGGCCTGGCTCATGTTGGCGCTGTCGATCAGTGGCAGCAGCTCACGAAATACCCAGGTCGGCAGTTGTTCGCGTTGCTCGGTCTGCTGCGCACGCAAGCGCGCCTCGAAGCCGGAAGCCGGTGCCAGGCCGTTTGCGCTGGCCTGCATGCCAATGGTGCCGCCGGTATACAGCACAAGGAGTTTTTGTACGGCAGGCATGCCTTTTTCCTTATTGAAAGAATGGGTATGGAAAGGGGGCAGGATACAGCTGATTGCCACTCGTGAAAGACCTGCAAAGCAATCCTCAGGCCAAGCCGATCCCGGCTCGCCATCGGGCAAGGGCATCGGCAAGGGGGAAGAGGAGCCGCCGGGAGGCGGCAGGATCGGGGTGGTGCGCGGCGCCACCCGATCAGGCTGGACGACTCAGCGTTGAGTCGGCAGCAATTCCGGCGCGCTCTGCGGTTGAGCGTCAGCGGTTGCTTTGGCGGTCGGCCAGGAGTCGCGATCCAGGTCCAGGTCAGCGAACTTGGAGCCATCGAACACCGGCTGGGCGATGCCGGCCTTGCGCTGCTCGTCGTAGTCCTTCATCACGCGTAGGCCTACCTTGATCAGCATGGCCAGGGCGGTCAGGTTGACGAACGCCAGGCAGGTCATGGTGATGTCGGCGAAGGCGAACACGGTGCCCAGGTTCTGCATCGAACCCCAGCAGATCAGCGCCAGTACCAGGCCGCGGTAAGCCAGCAGGGCAACCTTGCTGCGACCGACCATGAACTGCAGGGCGTTTTCGCCGAGGTAGTAGTTGTAGAGGATGCAGGTGAACACGAACAGGCTCAGGGCGACGCTGATGAAGGTGCGGCCCCAGTCACCGACCACTGCAGCCAGGGAGTTCTGGGTGAGAACGATGCCGTCACCTTCGAAGCCCGGGGTGTAGAAGCCTGACAGCAGGATCAGCAGCGCGGTGCAGGTGCAGATCACGAAGGTGTCGAGGAACACGCTGAACGCCTGAACCACGCCCTGTGCGGCCGGGTGCTTGACCGAGGCCACGGCGGCCACGTTCGGGGCGCTGCCCAGGCCGGCTTCGTTGGCGAACACGCCGCGCTTCACACCCATCACGATGGCGCTGCCGAGCAGGCCGGCGAATGCTGGCTCAAGGCCGAAGGCACTCTTGACGATGGTCGCCAGCATGGCCGGCACGTGCTCGATCTGGATGGCGATGACGTAGATGGTCACGGCGATGTAGAGCAGGGTCTTGATCGGCACCAGCAGGTCGGAAACCGAAGCGATGCGCTTGATACCGCCGATGAACACCAGGCCCAGCAGCACCGCCAGGGCGATACCGCTGTACTGCACCGGAATGTCGAAGGCGTTTTGCAGCGAGTGGGTCACGGTGTACGACTGCAGGCCGTTGAAGGCGAAGCCGTAGGTGACCAGCAGCAGTACGGCGAAGGTCATCGCCATCCAGCGAAGCTTCAGGCCGTGCTGGATGTAGTAGGCCGGGCCGCCGCGGTACAGGCCGTCACCGTCGCTGCGCTTGTAGACCTGGGCCAGGGTACATTCGAAAAAGCTGCTGGACATGCCGACCAGTGCGGTCACCCACATCCAGAACACGGCGCCCGGGCCACCCAGGGTCACCGCGATGCCGACACCGGCGATGTTACCGGCGCCGACGCGGCCGGCGAGGCTGAGCATCAGGGCCTGGAACGAGCTGAGCTGGCCACCACCGCTGCGCAGCGATTCCTTGAACACGCTGAACATGTGGATGAAATGGCGGAACTGGACGAAGCGCGAGCGCAGGGTGAAGTAGCTACCCAGGCCGACGATAAGCACGATCAACACTTTCCCGGAAAGGAAGTCGTTCAATACTTCGAGCATGATGAGAATCCTCGATTCTTATTGTGATTGTTCGCAGGCGAACGCTGACGCGAGTTGCGGTGGCTAATGTTTGAGCAAGGTGGCCCCCGGAACAATTTCGCGGATCGATCCTAGGTGGCGCGACCTGATGCTATACTGGCGTCACTCGCATCATCTGAGCCGCTCATGTCCAGTCACCTCGGTGAGAATCTTCGGCTGCTCTGCAGCCACTACCGCTCGATTGCGGAGGTGTGCCGCAAGGTTGGCATCAACCGCGCCCAGTTCAACAAGTACCTGTCCGGAGAAAGCCAACCCACGGCCTATAACCTCAAGAGAATTGGGGACTTCTTCGGAGTCGAGGGCTATGAACTGGGCTTGCCGGGGGAGCAGTTCGCCCGACTGATCGGGGCCCGTGGCACGCAGATCGGCGCGCCTGCCGAGCAGGACCCGTTACACGCGTTGTTACAGCCACTGCGTGAAAGCTCTGGTGACCTGTCGCGCTATTGCGGGTATTACTTCGAGTACGCCAACTGCATGTCGGTGCCGGGCACCATCCTGCTGTCGCTGGTGCACATGCGCGAGGAGGGCGGTAACTTTTTGTTCGAGCGCCAGGAGCGGCAGGTGTTATCCACCGGCGGCCTGGCCGAAGACTCGGCGCGTTGCCGCTACCTGGGCGCGGCTTTCCAGTTGCAGGACCGCCTGTTTCTCATCGATTACGAGTCGCTGACCGTCAACGAGATGAGCCAGACCATCCTGATCCCCAGCTTCAAGAGCCGCATCACCCGTCTCAATGGCCTGAAGACCGGCGTGTCCAGCGGCGACCGTCGTACCCCGGCGTGCACCCGGGTGGTCTGGGAGTTTCTCGGCACCGAGATCAACCGCATCAGCACCTACCGCCAGGTGATGCTCTACCAGCCGGACGATCCGCGCATCGACGAGGACATCCGCCAGCGCCTGGCCCATGCGCCGGTGCGCGATGGGTTGTTCGAGGTGGAGTGAGTGGGATGGCGAAGTGCCGAAGGGTCGCTTCGAGGCGGGAGCGGGTGTCTGCGTAATCCGTAGGAGGGGCGTGGCGGCGATCCGCTTTAGCCGCGAGCTATTCACTCCTAGCCAAACCCTTACGGTGGATGGCGCTTTTTCCATCCACCGTCGCGGCCGGGATGATGGGCGGATCAAGCGCCGGACTGTTGCATTGGCTGTGGGAGCGGGACATGCCCGCGAAAACCAGGACGTAGCCTGCTCCGATACCAATCTGCCGCATTACCGCCTTGTTTGCGCGCTCAGTTCCGCTCTGACGAGCGGGTTACTTTTGGCATCGCCCCAAAAGTAACCAAAAGGTCTAGCCCCGACATCCGGCCCCAGCTGCGCTGGGGTTCCCTCATTGCATCGTCGTTCCGGGGGCCGGCCTGGAAGGGCCATCCATGGCCCATCAGGCCTCTCGCCGCATCCGTGCGGCTCGTCCCCCTACACAGCGATTCCATTCGGCCTCCTGAAGGGGCAATGGATGTCGCCTGCTATTGCCGTGCAGGAGAAACATCAAAAAGCAAAAGCGGCGAAGAGTTGCTTCCGTCTTTTATCTGTAAATGAGTGGCTTTGTTGTGGCTATCAGCATAGCTCCGGGTGCTTGCTGCAGGTGCCGTAGCCTTCATTCTTCATCTGGTCGAGCGCCTGCTGCAGGCGGGTGACTACTTCGTCCGGGGTTTCCAGGTTGAGCGCCAGGTACATGTCCGAGCGGTCGATGACCAGCACCGTGCGCAGGCCGGTTACCCCAGCCTGGTTGGCGTGGTAGCGCCATACCGGATCGGTGGTGGCCCACAGGTCGATCTTGCCGCCGGTGAGTTTGGCAATGTTTTCCTGGTCGCGCAGGGCATTGCTCGGCTGCAGGCCGGCGCGCTCCAGGGCCTGGCTGACCGCGCCGTCCTTGTAACTGCCGATGCGGTATTGGCTGGCCTGCTCGAGGCTCGACAGGTTTTCGATCTTGGCGCCTGGCGCGGCGAGCAGCACGCCTTCGACCTTGGCGATCGGGCCGACCCACTTGAACAGCGGGCGGCGCGCTTCGCTCATCGCGGTGGAGAACAGGCCGTAGTTGGCGCGGGCCAGGGTGTCGTCGTACACCCGGCTCCACGGGAAGCGCAGGGTCATGGTGTAGCCAATGCCGGCGCGTTTGAACATCTCGCGCACGATGGTGGTGCTGACGCCCTGGATGTTGGCGTCACGCGCGAAGTTCTTCTCGCCTTCGGCCATATTGAAGGGCGGGAAGTTTTCGGTTTGCAGCACCACCTTGTAGTCGGGCGGCAACTCGGCCTGGGCGGGCAGAGCGAATAGGCTGGAAACGGCAAGCAGGCCGGCAAACCATGCGGCATTGACACTCATCGGAACGGCTCCTTGTTAGGCCGCTGCTCTTTTAGCGTGCCTTTGCACAAACGGCAATGAGTCGCTATGAGCAAAGCCCCAGACTGTGAACCGGTCTGGGGCTTTTGCCTTGTCCAGCCCATTGCCTACGCAGTCTGAGGGCGTTAGGCGGGTCGCCGGTGCGCCGCGATCAGCACAGCTCCGGGTGCTTGTTGCAGGTGCCGTAGCCTTCGGTCTTCATCTGGTCCAGCGCCTGTTGCAGGCGCGAAACCACCTCGTCCGGCGTATCGAGGTTGAGTGCCAGGTAGAGGTCGGCACGGTCGAAGGTCAGCACGTTGCGCAGACCGCTGACCCCCGCCTGGCGCGCCTGGTAACGCCACACCGGATCGGTAGTGCCCCACAGGTCGATCTTGCCGCTGGTGAGCTTGGCGAGGTTCTCCTGGTCACGCAGTGCGTTGTTCGGCTCCAGGCCGGCCTTTTCCAGAGCCTGGGCGGCGGCGCTATCCTTGTAGCTGCCGATGCGGTACTGGCGCGCCTGCTCGAGGCCGGTCAGGTTGGGGATGGTGGAGCCAGGAGCGGCGAGCAGCACCCGCTCGACCTTGGCGATCGGGCCGACCCACTTGAACAGCGGGCGACGCGCCTCGTTCATCGAGGTGGAGAACAGGCCGTGGTTGGCATTGGCCAGGGTGGCGTCGTAGACCCTGCTCCAGGGGAAGCGCAGGGTCAGGGTGTAGTCGATGCCGGCACGTTTGAACATCTCGCGCACGATGGTGGTGCTGACGCCCTGGATGTTGGCGTCACGGGCGAAGTTCTTGTCGTTGTCGGCCATGTTGAACGGTGGAAAATTTTCCGTTTGTAACACGACCTGGTAGCCAGGCGGCAATTCGGCCTGGGCGGAGAGTACGACGGCACCTGTAAGGGACAGCAAGCACAGCAGCCATGCGGTTTTGACGGTCATGGGGCGACTTCTCTTTATTAGGACTGCCGCCCTTTTATCCTGCGCGCGGGCAAACGGCAATCGGTCCTTGAATAAAGCGAAGCCCCGTAGCGCTGAGCGGTACGGGGCTTCGGGTCTGTAAACGCTTAGCGCTGCTGTTCGACGGCCTCTTTGACCGGCGGGGTCAGGGGCTTGAGTTGATGCGGAGCGATCATGTTTTCCGGGCGCAGGATCTCGGCCAGGGTGATGTCGTCCAGCAGCCGCTCCTCGCGTACCAGCTCCAGCACGCCGCGGCCGCTGACCAGCGCTTCCTTGGCGATGCGGGTAGAGTTCTCGTAGCCGATGTAGGGGTTGAGCGCGGTGATCAGGCCGATGGAATTTTCCATCAGCGCGCGGCAGTGGGCTTCGTTGGCAGTGATGCCGTTGATGCAATGCTCGCGCAGCATGTCCATGGCGCGCTGCAGCAGGCGGATCGAGTCGAAGATCTTGTAGGCGATCAGCGGCTCCATGACGTTGAGCTGCAGCTGGCCGCCTTCGGCTGCCATGGTCAGTGCCAGGTCGTTGCCGATGATTTCAAAGGCCACTTGGTTGACCGCTTCCGGGATCACCGGGTTGACCTTGCCGGGCATGATCGAGCTGCCCGGCTGACGTGCCGGCAGGTTGATCTCGTTGATACCAGTACGCGGGCCGCTGGACAGTAGACGCAGGTCGTTGCAGATCTTCGACAGCTTGACCGCGGTGCGCTTGAGCATGCCGGAGAACAGCACGAAGGCGCCCATGTCGGAAGTCGCTTCGATCAGGTCGGCAGCCGGTACCAGCGGTTGGCCGCTGATCAGTGCCAGGCGTTGTACGGCGAGGTGCTGGTAGCCCGGGTCGGCGTTGATGCCGGTACCGATGGCGGTCCCGCCCAGGTTCACTTCGGTGAGCAGTTCCGGCGCCAGGCTGCGCAGGCGTGCCAGGTCTTCACCAAGGGTGGTGGCGAAAGCGCGGAATTCCTGACCGAGGGTCATCGGCACGGCGTCCTGCAGCTGGGTGCGGCCCATCTTCAGGACGTGGCTGAACTCTTCGCCTTTGGCCGCGAACGACTGGATCAGGCTGTCGAGGCTGGCCAGCAGGGTGTCGTGGCCGAGCAGCAGGCCCAGGCGGATGGCAGTCGGGTAGGCGTCGTTGGTGGACTGCGCCATGTTCACGTCGTTGTTGGGGTGCAGGTGCTTGTACTCACCCTTGGCATGGCCCATGGCTTCCAGGGCGATGTTGGCGATCACCTCGTTGGCGTTCATGTTGGTCGAGGTGCCGGCACCGCCCTGAATCATGTCGACCACGAACTGCTCGTGGAAATCGCCGCGGATGATGCGTGCGCAGGCTTCGCTGATCGCCGCGTGTTTTTCGGTGGGCAGGTGGCCCAGCTCACGGTTGGCGTCGGCGGCGGCCTGCTTGACCATCGCCAGGGCCACCACCAGTTTCGGGTAGTGGGCCAGGGGCACGCCGGACAGGCGGAAGTTGTTCAGCGCACGCAGGGTCTGGATGCCGTAATAGGCTTCTGCCGGGACTTCGAGGGTGCCTAGCAGGTCTTTTTCGACGCGGAACGATGCAGCAGCGGACATGATGTCTCGATTCTCTTGGTAGGGCGGAAGATACCGCGATGGGCCAAAGAATAAGGGTTTCGGGTTATTAGGGGCCAATGCTGTTGTTTGCTGACCTATGCACAATCGGCATAATGTCGCTGTGACCAAAACCTTGCACCAAACGTGTGCATAGCGCTGCACGAGTCGAGGACGCCCATGAATCTGGAAACCAAATGGCTGGAAGACTTCGTCACTCTGGCCGCCACCCGCAGCTTTTCCGCCGCCGCGCAAAAGCGCTTCGTAACCCAGCCGGCCTTCAGCCGCCGCATCCAGAGTCTCGAGGCGGCGCTTGGCCTGACCCTGGTCAACCGCTCGCGCACACCGGTCGAGCTGACCGAGTCCGGCCAGCTGTTTCTGCTCACCGCGCGCAGCATGGTCGAGCAGCTTGGCGAAGTGGTGCGCCACCTGCATCACCTCGAGGGGCAGCAGGGCGAGGCGCTGCAGATCGCCGCCGCCCACTCCCTGGTGTTCGGCTTCTTTCCGGAATGGATCGCCCGCCTGCGCCGGGACGGCCTGCCGCTGACCACCCGGCTGGTGGCGACCAACGTCGGCGAGGCGGTGCACTCGCTGCGTGAGGGCACCTGCGATCTGATCCTCGCCTACCACGACCAGGACGCCGCCGTGCAACTGGCCCCCGATCTGTTTCCGTCGCTGCCCCTGGGCGTCAGCGAGATGCTGCCGGTGTGCGCCGTGGACGAGCAGGGCGCGCCACTGTTCGATCTGGACGCCGGGCAGAGCGTGCCGTTGCTGGCCTACAGCGCCGGCACCTACCTGGGCCGTTCGGTGAACCTGCTGCTGCGCCAGCGCGCGCTACGCTCGACCACCGTGCACGAAACGGCCATGGCCGACAGCCTCAAGGCCATGGCCCTGCAAGGCCTGGGAGTGGCCTGGGTACCGCGGCTGTCGATGAACGCCGAGCTGGCGCGGGGCGAGTTGGTGGTGTGCGGCAAGGAGCACTGGCACATCCCGCTGGAGATCCGCCTGTACCGCTGGAGCATGTCGCGCAAGGCGGCGGTGCGCCTGCTGTGGCGCAAGCTCGAAGGCGGCGTGGGGCGCGACGAGGGTTAGGATGTGCCCTGGTGGCAGCCATGATGGGTATTGACCTGTGGGGGCGGGCGGGGACGCCCAGTCCATGCCCGCGAACGATCTAGAACAATAAGCCGTTCCCACACCAGATCGCCGATCTACTTAGTACTGTGTTTCAGGCTTTAAGGGCTGTGGATATTTTTTCGCAGGCATGGCCCGCTCCCACAATAATCTCAACCCAGCCCGTACTTCTTCACCTTGTCGAACAAGGTGGTCTTGGCCATGCCCAGAGCCTGGGCGGCCTGGCTGAGGTTGCCGGCATGCTGCTCGAGGGCGTCGACCAGCAGGTTGCGTTCGAAGGCTTCCACGGCTTCGGCAAAGGTCGCGGCATTGCCTTCGTGGGCGCCGCTCTTCTTGAAGGCCGGCAGGCCGAGGGCAAAGCGTTCGGCGACGTTGCGCAGCTCGCGCACGTTGCCGGGCCAGTCATGGGCCAGCAGGGCCGCCAGGGTATGGCGGTCCAGTTCGGGCGCGGTGCGGTCGAAGCGCAGGGCCGAGAGCTGCAGGAAGTGCTCGAACAGCAGGGCGATGTCTTCGCGGCGCTCGCGCAGTGGCGGCAACTCCAGGGTCACCACGTTGAGGCGGTAGTAGAGGTCGCTGCGAAACAGCCCGCTCTTGCCGGCCTCGTCCAGGTCGGCCTTGGTGGCGGCGATCACCCGGCAATCGACGTCAATCGGCTGGTTCGAGCCCAGGCGCTCCAGGCTGTGCTCCTGCAGCACGCGCAGCAACTTGATCTGCAGGTTGAGCGGCATGCTCTCGATCTCGTCGAGAAACAGGCTGCCGCCATTGGCATGTTCGATCTTGCCGATGCGTCGCTTGCCAGCGCCGGTAAAGGCATGGGCCTCGTGGCCGAAAATCTCGCTCTCGAACAGATTCTCCGGCAGGCCGCCGCAGTTCAGCGCCACGAAGGCTTTATTCTGCCGGCGGCTGAAGTCGTGCAGGCAGCGGGCGACCAGCTCCTTGCCGGTGCCTGTTTCTCCTTCGATCAGCACGTTGGCTGAGGTATCGGCAACGTTGGCGATCAGTTCGCGCAGTTGCTGCATGGCCGGCGAGCGTCCGATCAGGCGATGCTCCAGGGCCTGCTTGCCGGCCAGCTGGCGGCGCAGCGACGACACTTCGCGGGCCAGGCTGCGCTGCTCCAGGGCGCGGCGGGCGACATCCACCAGGCGCTCCGGCGAGAACGGCTTTTCCATGAAGTCGTAGGCGCCGTCGCGCATGGCGCCTACCGCCATGCTGATGTCACCGTGGCCGGTGATCAGCACCACCGGCAGGCTGGGGTCGCGGCGCTTGAGTTCGCCGAGCAGTTGCAGGCCATCCATGCCCGGCAGGCGGATATCGCTGATGACGATGCCGGCGAAATCCCCATCGATGCGCTGCAGGGCCTGTTCGGCACTGCCCACGCCTTCGCAGGGGATGTCCTCCAGCGCCAGGGCCTGCTGGCAGCCGAGCAGCACGTGGGGGTCGTCCTCGACGATCAGCACGGTGAGGTCATCATTCATCGGGTGTCTCCATGACAGCGGCAACCTGGGGCAGGTTGAGTTCGAAGGCGGTACCGCCCTGGGGCGGATGGTCGGCGCTGAGGCTGCCGCCAGCCGCTGCGGCGAGGCTGGCCGACAGCGTCAGGCCGAGCCCCAGGCCCTGCTCGCCGGGCTTGGTGGTAAAGAAGGGTTCGAACAGGTGGGTACGGTCCTCGGGGGCGATGCCGGGGCCGTTGTCCACCACGCGCAGGCGGTAACGCTCACCTTCGACGCTGCCCTGCAGCCACAGCTGGCGATCGGTCTGGACGCTCATCGCGTCGGCGGCATTGGCGATCAGGTTGACCAGGATCTGCTCCAGGCGCGTCTGGTTGATCGCCAGGCGGGCGTCTTCGAACTGGTAATGGATATTCAGCGGGGTACGCTCCAGGCGTGGCTGCACCACCTGCAGCGCCGCGTCCACCGCCTTGCTCAGGCAGGCTTCGCCGCCATCGTTGGAACGCCGCGCAAAGGCACGCAAGCTGCCGGTGATCTTGCCCATGCGGTCGACCAGCTCGTTGATGGTCTGCAGGTTGGTGGTGGCCACGTCGTAGGCGCCGCGGGACAGGAAGCGCACGGTATTGCCGGATAGCGTGCGTAGCGCCGCCAGGGGCTGGTTGAGCTCGTGGGCGATGCTGGTGGACATCTGTCCGATGACCGCCAGCTTGCCGGCCTGTACCAGTTCATCCTGGGCCAGGCGCAGGGTTTCCTCGGCCTGGCGGCGTTCACGGATCTGCGCCTTGAGGCGGTCGTTGCTGGCACGCAGGTCGGCGGTGCGCTCGGCGATCTTGCGCTCCAGCTCGCTGTTGGCCAGTTGCAGGGCCTCACGGGCGGCGAGGCGGGTGGCGATCACCTTGCGCCGCTCGTTCCAGGCGATCAGCAGAAAGGCCAGCAGGGCGAAGCCGGCAGCGGCCAGCATGCCGTGGCTGATGGCTTCGCGGCGCAAGTCCTGGAGGGGGCTGAGCAGGGTCAGGTGCCAGGGTGTGTCTTCCAGAGGGCGGCTCTGGGCGAGGTAGTGGGTGACCTCGCTGGCATCCTGCCCATTGTGGCCCGCGAAACTGACCTGTTCGACGCCGGACGCCAGCGGCGTGCGCGCCATCGGGATCAACTCGTCGAGCGACGACCAGTGGTACTGCAGGCTGCGCGCCAGGCGCTCCTTGGTATCGGCCTTGAGCGGGCGCACTGCCTTGAGCCGCCGCGCCGGATCGCTGGAGAGGATGATGATGCCATTCTCGTCGCTGACATAGGCCTCCAGGCGCGCCCGTTGCCAGCGCTGCTCCAGCGGGTCGAGGCGTACCTTGACCACCGCCACGCCAATGATCCGGCCATTGGCCTTGAGGCCGTGGGACAGGTAATAGCCCGGCTCGCCGGTGGTGCTGCCGATGCCGTAGAAGCGTCCCTGCTCGCCCAGCAAGGCGTCCTGGAAGTAGGCACGGAACGACAGGTCCTCGCCCAGGTAGCTGTCCGCCTGGCGCCAGTTACTGGTGGCCAGCACCCGGCCGTCGGTGTCCATCACGTAGATGGCCAGGCTGCCGCTGCGCCGGTTGAGGCCCTCGAGGTAGTCGTTGACGCGCTGGCGGCGGTAGGCGTCCGGTGTCAGCAGCAGGCGGCTGACGTTGGACTCGAGTTCCAGCAGGCTGGGCAGGTAGGTGTACTTGTTGATCTCGCTTTCCACCGCCCTGGCATTGAGTTCGAGCTGACGCTCGCCGCTTTCTACCAGGCTGCGGATGCCCGCTTTCTCGCTCAGGTAGTAGCCGGCGTAACCGCAGGCGGCCACCAGCGTCAGCATCAGCAGGGTCAGCGACAGGTGGCGGACGTAACGCGGTTTGGCGGACAAGGCGGGCGGCACTCGGTGCAGGTTGGCGGAGGCGCATTGCATCACAGTCACCGTGGCCGGGCCAGCCCGCGCAGCGGCGCGGGAGGCGGCTCGGCGCCGCAGGTGCAGCGGCACCGTGGGGGGCGGGTCATGACACGGGGCTCAGGGCTTTACCACCAGGCCGACGCCGCGCCCGCGCGGATCAGAGGCGGTTTCCAGCTTGGCGCCGTCGACCCGGATGGCCTGGATATCGCCCATGTTCCAGCCCTGGTCCTCGAGCACGTAGCCCATGGCTTTCAACTCGTCGGCAACCTTGCCGGTGAGCGGCGCGTGGGCGTCGTAGTAGATGGTGTCCTTGGGCAGTAGTTGGTGATGGACGCGCTGGGCGGCCACGGCCTTTTCCAGCGGCAGCTTGAAGTCGTAGACGTTGTTGAGGACCTGGAAGATCGAGGTGAAGATCCGCGAGCCGCCAGGCGTGCCCAGCACCAGGCTGACCTTGCCGTCGCGGGTGACGATGCTCGGGCTCATCGAGGACAGCATGCGCTTGCCCGGCTCGATGGCGTTGGCATCACTGCCCACCACGCCGAAGGCGTTGGCCACGCCCGGCTTGGAGCTGAAGTCGTCCATCTCGTCGTTGAGCAGGAAGCCTGCGCCCTCGACCACCACGCCGCTGCCGTAGTCCCAGTTCAGGGTATAGGTGTTGCTGACCGCGTTGCCGTCGGCGTCGACGATGGAGAAGTGCGTGGTCTGGTGCGGCTCCAGGCCCGGGCGCACCTGCTCGGTCGGCGAGATGGTAGTGGGGTTGACCTCGGCAGCGCGGCGCTTGAGGTAGTCGGCATCGATCAGCTTGGCGACCGGCACCTTGGAGAAGTCCGGGTCGCCCAGGTAGTCGGCGCGGTCAGCGAACACGCGTTTCTCGATCTCCGCCAGCAGGTGGATATAGCGCGCGGAGTTCAGCTCGACGCCCTTGAAGTCGGCGGCGCGCTGTTCCTTGATGCCGATCAGTTGGGCCAGGGCGATGCCGCCTGAGCTGGGCAGCGGCGCGGTGTAGAGGCTGTTGCCCTGCCAGTCGACGCGCATCGGCTCGCGCCATTTGGCACGGTAGTCGGCCAGGTCCTGCTTGGTGATCAGTCCGCCATCGCGCTGCATCTGGGCGACCAGCAGGTCGGCAGTCTGGCCCTTGTAGAATTCATCCGGCCCATTGGCGGCGATGCGTTCGAGGGTCTGTGCCATCTGCGGCTGCTTGAACAGCTCGCCGGGGCGCATGGTGCCGAAGTAGTCGGTGAAGTTGGTCTGGCCGTTGAACAAACCAATGGCGTCTTCGCGGTACTGGAACTGCTGGTCGGCGACCTTGAAGCCGCTGTTGGCGTAGCCGATGGCAGGCGTCAGCAGCTCGCTCCACGGCAGCTTGCCGAAGCGTTTGTGGGCCTCCCACAGGCCCAGCACCGTGCCCGGTACGCCGGCGGCCTTGGCGCCGACCAGGCTGAGGTTCTCGATCACCTCGCCCTTGTCGTCCAGGTACATGGTCTTGCTGGCCGCCTTTGGCGCGGTTTCCCGGTAGTCGAGAAAGTACGGCTTGCCGTCCATGAACAGGGTCATGAAGCCGCCGCCGCCGATATTGCCGGCCTCGGGGTAGGTAACGGCCAGGGTAAAGGCGGTGGCAACCGCGGCGTCCACCGCATTGCCGCCGCTCTTGAGCACCTGGGCGGCCACCTTGGCCGCGTACTGGTCGGGCGCGGCGACCGCGCCGCCATCCAGGCTGGCAGCCAGCACGGCATTGCTGCCCGCGGCAATCGCCACGCTGAGGGTCAGGGTTGTGAAGTGCAACAGGCGCATGATGAGTCCTCGATTTTTATTGTGCTTGTCGAGTCTAGGCTGTGTACGGAAGTACCTGCGTTCGCAGGCTTCTCATTGAGCCCCGAAGGCCCGCCATCGGGGTGACGGCGGGCCTGGTGCATCAGTGCTGGAGGATCTTGGCGAGGAACTGCTGGGCGCGGTCGGAGCGGGCGCTGATGTCGCCGAAGAACTCTTCCTTGGGGCAGTCCTCGACGATCTTGCCGGCGTCCATGAAGATCACCCGGTCGGCGACCTTGCGGGCGAAGCCCATCTCGTGGGTCACGCACATCATGGTCATGCCTTCGTGGGCCAGCTGCACCATCACGTCGAGCACTTCGTTGACCATTTCCGGATCCAGCGCCGAGGTCGGTTCGTCGAACAGCATGACGATCGGATCCATGGCCAGCGCACGGGCAATTGCCACGCGCTGCTGCTGGCCGCCGGAGAGCTGGCCGGGGTGCTTGTGGGCGTGTTCCTTGAGGCCCACGCGGTCGAGCAACTGCAGGCCCTTCTCGGTAGCTTCCTGCTTGCTGCGGCCCAGCACCTTGATCTGCGCGATGGTCAGGTTCTCGGTGATGGTCAGGTGCGGGAACAGCTCGAAGTGCTGGAACACCATGCCGACCCGCGAACGCAGTTTCGGCAGGTTGGTCTTTTTGTCGGCAATCGAGGTGCCGTCGACCACGATGTCACCCTTCTGGAACGGCTCCAGGGCGTTGACGCATTTGATCAGGGTCGACTTGCCCGAGCCGGACGGCCCGCAAACAACCACCACTTCGCCCTTCTTGACGTCCGTGGTGCAGTCGGTCAGCACCTGGAAGTCCCCATACCACTTGTTGACGTTCTTGATGGAAATCATACGGCTAACCTTTTTTGCAGGAGCTTGACCAGCTGCGAGGCAGCGAAGCTGATGGTGAAGTAGACCAGGCCGGCGAAGATCAGGAATTCATGGGGCTGACCCAGAATGTCGCCGCGCGAGCGGGCAGCATTGAGGAAGTCCATCAGGCCGACGGTGTATACCAGCGAGGTGTCCTGGAACAGGATGATGCTCTGCTGCAGCAGCAGCGGAGTCATCTTGCGAAATGCCTGGGGCAGGATGATCAGGCGCATGGTCTGGCCGTAGCTCATGCCCAGTGCCTGGGCGGCGCCCATCTGGCCCTTGGGAATGGACTGGATGCCGGCACGGACGATTTCGCAGAAGTACGCCGCCTCGAACATGATGAAGGCCACCAGGCAGGACGCGAATGCGCCCACGGGGGTGTCCTCACCGGTGATCCAGCGCAGGATGAATGGCACCGCGAAGTAGAACCAGGTGATCACCAGCAGCAGCGGGATCGAGCGGAAGTAGTTGACGTAGGTGGCTGCCAGTTTGGACAGCAGCACGTTGCTCGACAGGCGCATCAGCGCCAGCAGGGTGCCGAGAATCACGCCACCGATAACGCCCATGACCATCAGCTGCAGGGTCATGGCCATGCCTTCCCAGAGGCCTGGCAGAGCGGGAATGATCTGACTGAAGTCCATCATTTGCCTCCCACGGAAATCAGGCCCGGCACCGCGACCTTACGCTCGACCATGCGCATGATCATCATCAGGCTCATGTTCAGGGTGAAGTAGATCAGCGTCGCCAGGGTGAAGGCTTCGAACAGGTTGGCGCTGAACTCGGCGGTCTGCTTGGTCTGTGCGAGCAGCTCCATCAGGCCGATCAGCGAGGCCACCGAGGAGTTCTTGAAGATGTTCAGAAACTCACTGGTTAATGGCGGAATGATGATCCGGTAGGCCTGGGGCAGCAGCACGTTGCGGTAGATCTGCGGCAGGCGGAAACCCATGGCGTAGGCCGCGGCGGTCTGGCCGGCCGGCAGCGCCTGGATACCGGTGCGCACCTGCTCGCAGACCCGCGCCGCGGTGAACAGGCCGAGGCACACCACCACCGACAGATACGCCGAGGTCGCCGGGTTGAGGTCCTGTTTGAACCAGATTTCCAGCGGCTCGGGCAGCAGGTCCGGCACCAGGAAGTACCAGAGGAACAGCTGCACCAGCAGCGGTACGTTACGGAAGATCTCCACGTAGGTGGTGGCGATCCCGGAGATCAGGCGGTTCGGCACGGTGCGCATCACACCGAGCAGCGAGCCAAGCGACAGGGCGATCAGCCAGCCGACCAGGGCGATGGCGATGGTCCAGCCCAGGCCGGTGAGAAACCACTCCAGGTAGATCTCGTCGCCAATGCCGGTGGACTTGAAGAAAATGCCCCAGTCCCAGTTGTAGTTCATCGGGTTTCCCCTCAGGTGAGTTGACGCGACGAAGCCAGGTGGCGGGCAACAGTCGCCCGTGTCCGCAGGAGCGAACGGTTTTTTGGCTTCGTCAGGAAATGGGTGGAGAGGCCTGCGGCCCCTCCGGGTTCCCGCTACGCCCCTTCTTGTGAAAGGGGCGCGGCATCACGCCGTCAGATCTGCTCTACAGATTTGTCGGTGGGCTCGGCGATCAGCTTTTTCAGCTCGTCGCTCATGGGGAAGTTGAGGTTCAGGCCTTTTGGCGGAACAGGCTGCTGGAACCACTTGTTGTAGATGTCGTTGATCTCGCCCGAGGCGAAGGTGTCGGTGATGGCCTTGTCGACCACTTTCTTGAAGCCTTCGTCGCCCTTGCGAACCATGCAGCCGTAGATTTCGAAGGACTGCGGGGTGCCGACTACATGCCAGTCATCCGGCTTCTTGGCCTTGGCCATTTCGCCAGCGAGCAGGGCGTCGTCCATCATGAAGGCGACTGCGCGGTTGGATTCGAGCATCAGGAAGGACTCGCCGTGATCCTTGGCGGAAATCACGTTCATGCCCATCTTCTTCTCGGCGTTCATGGACTTGAGCAGGCGCTCGGAGGTGGTGCCGGCGGTGGTCACCACGTTCTTGCCCTTGAGGTCTTCGAAGTCGTTCACGCCGCTGCTTTTCTTGGTCAGCAGGCGGGTGCCCACTTCGAAGATGCCGACGGAGAAGTCGACCTGGCGCTGGCGCTCGACGTTGTTGGTGGTGGAGCCGCACTCCAGGTCCACGGTGCCGTTCTGTACCAGCGGAATACGGGTCTGGGAGGTCACCAGGTTGTAACGCACCTTCAGGTCAGGCAGCTCCAGTTCCTTTTTCAGCTCCTCGACAACCTTCAGTTGCAGGTCATGGGAATAGCCAACCGGCTGCTTGGAGGTGTCGCCATAGTAGGAGAAGGGGATGGACGAGTCGCGGTGGCCCAGGGTGATGGTGCCCGAGTCCTTGATCTTCTTGAGAGTGCCGGTCAGTTCGGCGGCGAATACCGGGCTGGACATCAGGGTGGCGGCAACGGCTGCAGCCAGTACGCGGGGGACGATACGCATGGGTCGATTTCCTCGGTGTTGTTGTTATTGGGGACGTACGACGAGGTACGTGCCGCCATGTGGAAGGGCTATCGCTTTCCTACATGGATGGGAGCAGGATGTGTGCCAGGCCCGCTCATAGCCTCTTGGTAATGCCAACTAATTGATAGATAAGGGAATTTATATTTCCATCAGCGGCCTTGCGGCCGTTGCCGATTCGGATGTTCGGTTTTTCGACCGCCCGGCGTTCGGAATTCCGAATGAAAAGAGGCGGCCTCGCCAAGGCCGCCCGGCACAGTTCGCTCAGCGATTACGCAGGAAGGCGTTGATGAAGTCACCTTGGTTGGCCGCGTCGCGCTCGGTGCTGAACAGGATGTGATTGCCCTGTTCGCGAATCTTCATTTCCTTGCCGAAGCTGCATTCGACGGTGTTCAGCTTGGCAGCCTGCTCCTTGAAGGCCGGCGAGCTGCTGCACAGGTTGTTCATCTGGTTGACCACCTCGCCGCAATAGCCGGATACGCTCAGCTCCTTGAGCAGCTGCTCATCCAAGGCCTGCCAGTTCACGTCGGTCTTCAGGGTGGTACCGCAGCTGGTCGAGGCCTCGGCATCCATCTGCTGCAGGCGTTCGACGTGGTACTGCTGGCGCTTCTCTCGGTCGAACTTGGCCAGCTTGTCCTGCACACCATCCTTTTTCTGCTTCTCGTACAGTGCCAGCAGCTCAGTCGGTTTGACCGCCTTGCTGGCCTTTTCGTCAAAGCTCAGGTACAGCGGCTCACGGTTGCCCGGCAGGTACAGCTGGTAGGACTCGCCGCCCCACTCCTGGCGCTGGCCTATCAGCACGTAGGCGCTGCCATCGAGGGTGGTCGCGTAGTCGCTTTCGTCCTGGCTGCGCGCGTTGACGTCGGTCAGCAGCACCACTTCATCGAGCGGATGGTTGATGCCGCTGATCTGCACCAGGGCCTGCTTCTCGTCGCTGCTGGGGGCGACGACGACACTGATGCCCTTGTCGGCGGCGAAGGTTTTGGGGTATTTCGCCAGTTCCAGGGCGCTGGCGTTGAAGGTCAGGAAGGTTGAGGCGATAAGCAGCGACAGCCGTGTCATGGCGTAGTCCTTTGGTGGGTGATGGAGCGATTCTAACGGCGTCTGACAGCGGGCACTGTGAGCCCGTTCCCGCTGGCAAACGCCCTGCTCAGAACTGCATCACCACCCGGCCTTCGATCTGCCCGGCACGCAGCTGTTCGAGCACGCCGTTGACGTTGTCCAGGCGGTCACGGTGGATGGTCGCCTTGACCACCCCTTCGCCGGCGAAGTCCAGGGCTTCCTGCAGATCCGCGCGGGTACCTACGATGGAACCGGTGATGCTGATGGCCTTGAGCACCACATCGAAGATCGGCGTCGGGAAGTCGCCCGGCGGCAGGCCCACCAGGGCAACGGTGCCGCCACGCCGGGCCATGCCGATCGCCTGGCCGAAGGCGCTGTTCGACACCGCGGTGACCAGTACGCCATGGGCGCCGCCAATGTCGCGCTGAATGATCTCGGCCGGGTTTTCCTGGCGGGCATTGATGGTCAGGCTGGCGCCGAGCTTTTTGGCCAGCGCCAGCTTGGCGTCGTCCACGTCGATGGCGGCCACGTGCAGTCCCATGGCGCGAGCGTACTGCACGGCCACGTGACCCAGGCCGCCGATACCGGAAATCGCCACCCACTGGCCGGGCCGGGCGCCGGTCACTTTCAGGCCTTTGTAGACGGTGACGCCGGCGCAGAGAATCGGCGCGATCTCGGCGAACTCGACGCTCTTCGGCAGGATGCCCACATAGTTGGGATCGGCCAGCACGTAATCGGCGTAGCTGCCGTTGACCGAGTAGCCGGTGTTCTGCTGCTCGGCGCACAGGGTTTCCCAGCCCGTCAGACAGTGCTCGCAGCAGCCGCAGGCGGTATACAGCCAGGGTACGCCGACCCGGTCGCCCTCACGCACCCGGGTTACCCCGGCACCGACCGCAGCGACATAGCCGACGCTTTCATGGCCGGGAATGAACGGCAGGCTGGGCTTCACCGGCCAGTCGCCGTCGGCGGCGTGCAGGTCGGTGTGGCAGACGCCCGCCGCCTCGATCTTCACCAATATCTGCCCGGGGCCGGGCAGGGGAACCTTCACCTCTTCGAGCCGCAACGGCTCGCCAAAGGCATGGACGACGGCTGCTTTCATGGTCTGCTGCATGGCGCGATCCTCCTCTCGATGAGAACCACCAGTATGCAAGGCTCGGCGAGCCGGGCATTGCTTCAGGACAACTGCAGCGGGTAATGCACCAGGGGCCGACGGGCGGTCGATTATCGATTTGTGCACGGCTGCAGTATAATTGCCGGTTTCTACAAGCCACGCCCTCGCGTGGCTTTTGGTTTATGCCGAGGCGCCAGGCGCCCGATCCATCGACATGGCGCCCTGCGCCCGAGACGTAGAGAGGCAAGACGATGAGCGCACTGGTTGGCGTAATCATGGGTTCCAAATCCGATTGGAGCACCCTGAGCCATACCGTCGAGATGCTCGACAAGCTGGGCATCCCCAATGAGGTGAAGGTGGTGTCCGCCCACCGCACCCCGGATCTGCTGTTCCAGTACGCCGAAGAAGCCGAAGGTCGTGGCATCCAGGTGATCATCGCCGGTGCCGGCGGTGCCGCTCACCTGCCGGGCATGTGCGCCGCCAAGACGCACCTGCCGGTACTTGGCGTGCCGGTGCAGTCGTCCATGCTCTCGGGCGTCGATTCGCTGCTGTCCATCGTGCAGATGCCGGCCGGTATTCCGGTGGCTACCCTGGCCATCGGCAAGGCCGGTGCCATCAATGCCGCGCTGCTGGCGGCCAGTATCCTCGGTCACCAGCACCCGCAGTTCCATGCGGCGCTCAAGCAGTTCCGCGACGAGCAGACCAACACCGTGCTGGAAAACCCGGACCCGAGGGCGCAGTAATGAAGATCGGCGTAATCGGCGGCGGCCAGCTCGGCCGCATGTTGGCCCTCGCGGGTACCCCGCTGGGGATGAATTTCGCATTTCTCGACCCGGCCCCCGATGCCTGTGCACAGGCGCTGGGCGAGCATATCCGTGCCGACTACGGTGATCAGGATCACCTGCGCCAGCTGGCCGACGAGGTCGACCTGGTGACCTTCGAGTTCGAGAGCGTGCCGGCGGAAACCGTGGCCTTCCTGTCGCAGTTCGTGCCGGTCTACCCGGGCGCCGAAGCGCTGCGCATCGCCCGTGATCGCTGGTTCGAGAAGTCGATGTTCAAGGATCTCGGCATCCCGACGCCCGAGTTCGCCGATATCCAGTCCCAGGCTGACCTGGATGCCGCAGTGGCCAGCATCGGCCTGCCGGCGGTGATGAAGACCCGCACCCTGGGCTACGACGGCAAGGGTCAGAAGGTGCTGCGCGCGCCCGAAGACGTCAGCGGCGCCTTCGCCGAGCTGGGCAGCGTGCCGTGCATTCTCGAAGGCTTCGTGCCGTTCACGGGTGAAGTGTCGCTGGTGGCCGTGCGTGGCCGTGATGGCGAGACGCGCTTCTACCCGCTGGTGCACAACACCCACGACAGCGGCATTCTCAGCCTGTCGATCGCCAGCACCGACCATCCGCTGCAGGCGCTGGCCGAAGATTACGTCGGCCGCGTGCTCAAGCAGCTCGATTACGTGGGCGTACTGGCCTTCGAGTTCTTCGAAGTCGATGGCGGCCTCAAGGCCAACGAGATCGCTCCACGGGTGCACAACTCCGGGCACTGGACCATCGAAGGCGCCGAGTGCAGCCAGTTCGAGAACCACCTGCGCGCCGTTGCTGGCCTGCCGCTGGGCTCGACCGCCAAGGTCGGCGAGAGCGCCATGCTCAACTTCATCGGCAGCGTACCCGCTGTGGATAAGGTGGCGGCCATCGACGATTGCCACCTGCACCACTACGGCAAGGCCTTCAAGGCCGGTCGCAAGGTCGGCCACGCCACCCTGCGTTGCGCGGACCGAGCGACCCTCGACAGCCGTATCGCCGAGGTGCAGGCGCTTATCGCCGCAGGCTAGACAGGCGCGGGCGAGGCAGGTTGAACCTCTGCGCCGCCGCTCTCGTCAGATGAAAGGCGCCGCAGCAGTGCGGCGCCTTTTTCAATTCTGGAGGGCGTCATGGGTATTATCGGCACTATTCTAATCGGCCTGATCGTGGGTTTGATTGCCCGTTTCCTCAAGCCTGGCGATGACAGCATGGGCTGGATCATGACCATCCTGCTGGGTATCGGTGGTTCCATCGCTGCCACCTACGGTGGCCAGGCCCTGGGTATCTACCAGGCAGGTGAAGGCGCTGGTTTCATCGGCGCGGTGGTCGGTGCGATCATTCTGCTGGTGATCTACGGCATGATCACCAAGAAACGCTAAACCGGTAGCCTGACGCATCGACGCCTGGCTACTCCCTGTTGGCCATTACCACCGTGAGTCCCGTCGATGCGTTACCTGCTGTTGGTCCTGCTGTTGCTGAGCGGCTTCGCCCGCGCCGAACTCCCTGAAACCGACTGGCTGGAGCTGATGCCCGAAGAGGATCAGCGTGCCCTGGAGCAGATGCCGGAGATCACCCACAACGGTCCGGAAGGGGCCGGCACCTTCGACAGCAAGGGCGGTTTGAAGCAACAGGAAAAAGGTTTGCCCGCCGTCATGTATTCGGCCAAGACGGTGCCGGCCATGAACGGCAAGAAGATCCGCCTCGGCGGCTATCCAGTCCCGCTGGAAACCGACAACGCCGGGCGCAGCACGCTGTTCTTTCTGGTGCCCTACCCGGGCGCCTGCATCCACGTCCCGCCACCGCCGCCCAACCAACTGGTGCTGGTGCGCTACCCCAAGGGCATCGCCCTGGACGATATCTACGAGCCGCTATGGGTCAATGGCACATTGAAGATCGAGTCCGTCAGCAACGATCTGGCCGATGCGGCCTATGCGCTGGATGCCAGCAGCGCGAGAATGGTCGAGGAAAACGATCTGTGATGGGAAAGCGGCGCCTTGAGGGCGCCGCTTTTTTTACTCAGGAGCGTACGACCAGCTGCATGGCCTGGCGTGCCATGTCCACCACGGCCCTGGCGAGCAGATTGAGCACCCAGCGCAGGAAGAAGGTGGTCACTTCAATCGTCGCGGGCACTGCACGGCCCAGAAAGTTGAAGATCTTCACGATCAGCGCGCGGATCGAATCGCTGATGTCCTTGCAGATCTGAGCACCCTGCACCAGAACGCCGGCAATCTGATCGAGCACCGTCATGCTCAGGGTGATCGCGCTGCCGACGACGATATTGGCCGCCTTCTTGAGCAGGTACTGCATGGCCTTGGATATCATCCACAGCGTTGCTGCGGAAAACATGGTCGGGCCGTAGCTGGCGCTTTCCAGCCAAATGTCGATTTCCCGATCAAGAGGCGGTTCCGGATTGCGATACAGCCCTGTCCAGGTAGCGTCGCCAATGGCGGGCAGGTACTGGGTCATGCGGTGTGCATTGGGGCTGATCTGCGCGCCCTTCCAGGGAATCATGCAGACATTGCCGCTGACCGGTACGTGGCTGAATGGAAAGATCGGCACCATGCTCACCGGGTCGGCACTGTGATACACCCGATGGATATTGGTGGCGCCAAGCTTGCCGCTGAGATGGCGGGCAAAGCCGCCTACACCGGTGCGCGGCGAACCGAAAGTATAGAGTTTGATCCCTGCCACGCCCAATTCGCTGAGGTGGTCCGCCGCCAGGGTAGCCAGCGCGCCGCCCAGGCTATGGCCGACACAGTGCACGGTGCTGGGGTTGCGTCCGCGCATGAAACCCTCGAGATCTTTGCGCAGGGACGAGAAGGTCTCATTGAATCCGGCATGCACAGGCCAGGTACTCGGGCCGCGCTGCAGACCGGCATTCGCATCGGTCAGGGCGTCGGCGATGCTGTCAGTGCCACGAAACGCCAGCAGCATCTCCCCCTGCCGCCCGCCCACGCCATGCACCGCATAGGCGAAGCCGGTCCGGGTACGGAAAACGGCCCCGCTGGTTCCGCTGGCCATTTGCAAATTGGAGAAATCAAAGGAGTTGCTCAAGCCGAGACGGGCAGCTTCGTCTTCCACCCCGCCCATGGACGACATGACGGCATCCTTGACGGTATAAACGTGGGTGGCGATCTGGGCAGATTGTTTGGGGCTCAGTGGGTTCACAACCGGATCCTTCTGGTCTGGTGAGAGGGCAGGCGTTATTGAAGAACGCAGATGCCAAATGTTTCTGTTTCAGGATGAGCGACGGGCTCGCTGTTCAGCTCGCAGGTGAACTTCAGCGGCCGGTCCTTCACCTCGCCCTGATCGTCGTAGTTGTGCTTGGTGAACACCCAGCCTTTGTGTTCCTTGCCCTGGAAGCGCAGCGTGATGCGCTGGCCGATCACCGGCTCGTGAGGCATGAAACCGGCGGTCAGTGACTTGGCCGTCACGGCCGGAAAATGGAAGCGACCTTGTGCATCGCTTTGCACCCTGTTCTTGCGGTGCTCGTTCTTCCAGTGCCAGTGATATTCCTGCTCGATCTCCACGCCTTGCGCGGGCTTGCCATCGAGCAACACGGTGCCCTCGACCTCGGAGAACAGATAAAGCGTCTTGGAAAAAGCCATGGCGTAACCCTGTGTGAGTAGTCCGATAAGCAGCAATGCGCAGCAGGAAAGTGTTTTACGGTTCAAGGTCGTTCCCTCGCCGAATGGCTGAGCGTTTCGGGACGTGCCGCACGTTGATTGCTGCGGCAAGGCGAAATCAGCGGCGCTATGCGCAGACTGATGAAGTAGTCATGCCTGTGAGCAGGCGGTTTCTTCGAGCGGGATTTCTGCCCATGGCTGGCGCTGCAGTATAGCGACGGGGCCAGCTGGGATTTCTTGAGCATGTTCGCACTCTCCTTGTGTCGTTGATCGCCTGGGCTCAGCAGCCCAGCAATCGCTTTTGCCGGCGCGCCGGCGCATCCGTTGCAAACAGAACGCTGGTCGGCTGGTAGCGCGCGAGCAAACTGGCCGCTGCACGTCTCTGCCGCTGTGTACCGCTGCGCAGCACGGCCATGCACTGTCTTTCGCTGAACGGCTGGCCCAGCAGATACCCGGTGCCTGGCTGCAAGCTGTGCTGCTGACCTTGCCACCATTGCTCGACCTGCTGCGGATCGGGCCAGGGCAGGTCGATGTCCGGGTCCATGGCGACGTTGGCGTCGGACGGATCATCGGTAGGGCCTTCGTCGTAGTCGGGATAGACGCTCAATTCCAGGTCGAGTTCCGCGAGGTCGGCGCCAGTGATCAGGCTGAATGCTTCGCCCGCAGCGCGGGCCGTGGGCAGTTCGTGCATCTGGCGGATCAGCCAGGCTATGGTCTGCGGATCACCGAGCAGGCCGATGGCCTGGATCGCCATATGGCGGTGCGCCTCGCTCTGCATCAGGCCGCGCAACCAGGCGACGCTGGCCTCCCGCGGTTGCCAGGCGAGCAGCACCTCGAGCGCAGGCCGGCGCCGTTCACCCGGCTGTTCGGCGAACAGGCGCAGGTTGCCGAGCGCTTCCTGATCACCCATCTGGACACTGGCCGAGTTGCTCCAGAAGCGGACGTCATCGTCGCCGTGGAGGCGGTGCTGACGCAGCGGCTGCAGCAGATCGCGACGCCGCAGAGTGCCAGCCAGCCGAGCCGCGGCAGCCAGTACGCTGGCATCACCGTGGCCGAGGGCCGACAGCAGCGCCGGGCCGGGATCCTTGCCGTGCAGGGCATGGGCCGTCAGGGCGATCCGGCGACGCTGGGCGTCAGTGGCATTGAGGTCGCGCTCGATCAGCTTGGAGACCTCGTGCCACTCCAGCCAGCCCAATGCGGCGACAAGAAACGCCTCGCCCTCGGGGTTGGCATGCAGGTGCTGATACAGGGTTTCCAGTGCGCTCTCGTTGCCCAGCCGCAGCGCCAGCGCAGCCGTGGCGAATACCTCGCCTTGGGCGTGAGGGGTGAGTTGCTCCAGCAACAGATGAAGCCCCTTGAGGCCGGCGATCTGCAGACCATCGAGATGGGCCTCGATCCGCTCGTCCAGATCGCCGAGATGGGCCAGGTCATAATGCGGCGCGCTAATGGCGTAGCTGCGCAGGCCGGCTAGAAAGGCGGCTTCTTCGGCGTGCTGGTCGAGGATGATGGCGATCATTACTCGACTCGGGTCCACGAAGTGCCGTCGAAGGCCAGGATGTCATTTTCCCCGATGGACCAGAGCAGCCCATCTGCACTACTCAAGCTGTGGCAACTATTGGGGATCAAAACACCGAAGTCGACCAGCTCAAGCTGGCCTCCATTGAGCCAGTACAGTGCGTGGAGTGTAGAGATATAAAGCTTGCCCGCGAACCACTCAAGATCCCATAGATCCGAATCGGTTGCCTCATGATCGATGGTTTCCCATTGATCGTTTTTACCCTTCAAAAGAATGCCATGCATGCCGCAGGCATAAACCCAGCCATCGTCGGCACAGCACACCCGAGTGAGGTTTATGTTGGTAGGGCTGGCGCAGTTCTTCCAGGTTTTACCGTCGAAATGCCAGATTTCGCCATACCAGCCGACGGCGTAGATATTTTGCTCATTGTAGCCATGAATGGATTCGAACCCGAAAACCATGTCCTTGGCCGGTTGCTTAGGCATATCGCCGTGTAGAACGATCCAATTGCCTGGGCTTTCTCGTTTGAAAACCTGACGATCCATGCCGCAGACATAGGCAAAACCACCGATATTGCGTATCTCTCGCATGATACTCAGCGTTACGCCCGGACAGGCTATCTGCTCATCGTAATCGTCGTTGTTGCCTATCACGCGAATATTGCCGTGCTCGCCTAGCGCGATGGCTTGGTCTTTTGGCGTTTGGGTAACGCAGATCGAATGAGCGTTCCAGCGACCGATATCAAACATGCACCAATCGCCGGCATCAAGGGCATAGAACGCAGTGTGGGGTAGCTGTTCCTCTGCCAAACCGGGATCAATACATAAAGCATACGAAAGATCGTTATAGCGAACAGCGCCACCGCGAAAACGGTATCCGATGCTTTTGAAATTGAAAGTAGTCATTCTATTTCCTCATTACCGGCGGCTCATGCGGGTGCTCTGTTTGGCGCGGTCGTAACTCGACCAAGCCAGCTCAGCAACTGCGCTGTCGGTTTTACCACTGGGTGAAGACGGTATTTTCGTATCTGGTTTTACGCCCACTTCCGGACTGGAATGGTAGGCATTGAGTTGCGACTCCAGGCACTGCTGATCACATCCACTCTGAAAGACCATATTCACTGATGCCGCGCCGCATTCGGTGGCCTGGCGCAAGGTCCATGTGCCATCTGGAGCAAGTTTTTTTGCTCTGACACCTTGGTAGGTGTGCATCAAGCCGTGGGTCGCGGTCGTATTGTCAGGGCCTTCTGCACACACGCAGGGTGCTCGATCAAGGTCATATTTCGAGTTTTTGAATTGCGCTCTTAAGGAACCGCCTTCTTTGCGGGTACCTGGCTCAAGGAACGCTGAAGCTTCTATGAGATGGTGGCCTGTTTGGCCAGGGCAACAGCCCGGCTGGCGGGTTTTGCCGCGGCCTTTGGGTTTGTAGGGCGTTAGCATGCAGCGCCGAGCCTGCAGGCATTTGTTGGCTCGATTCTTACTGGCGAGTTGCTCGTAGGCGCTTTTAACGGACGTATTGGCCTGGGCCCTGGCAGGGGAGCCCTTAGCGGTAAGCGCCCGCGCTTTTTTGGCTTTCACCAGTTCCGTGGTCGGCGGGCATGGGTCCCCATCCCCATGAGGGGTGTATTCCTTGCACGCATCTTTCTCTTTCTTGATGTCTTCCTTGCACGGCCCTTCACCCTTGCTCACCGCCATCTGATCCAGATAAGGCCAGGTCGGCGTATTCCCAGGCATCGACCCATGGTTATGAGTCGTCAAATCCATATGCCGCACCACGTTCTTGCCTTCGAACTTGACGTCCATCGACCAGGAGGTGAAGTACACCTTGCCCTTGATCTTGCTGGTGATGATGCCTTTCTTCGGGGCGCGGCCAGGCTCGTCGCCGTAGCTGGTCTTGTAGTAGCTCTTGTTCTTGAGCATCACTTCCTTGCGGGTGATGCGGATGGTGCGCGTGCCCTTGGTGGTGTCCTTGGACAGCCCGGTGTTGGGGTACGGGATCGGGATGCCCAGGGGCATCGGCGGCGTTTGCGGCGGGGTGAAGCAGACGTCGGGAAAGGCGGCGATGGATTTGCCGCTGGCTGCCTTGCAGGAAATCTCCCGGTTGTTGGCATAGACCTCGTTGGCCATCAGGCTGCTCCTACCCGTTGGTAACGCAGCAACGCCACGGCGCGCTCGCCGGCATCGTTGCCCAGTTGATAGACGATGTTCGAGCCCAGGCTGTAACCCTTGCGCGAGGCGGCCAATGCCACCGCCAGCATGGCCGGGCCGATGGCCGCGCCGCATTCGCCGATGCAGTCGGCGGGGTGCCAGATGTCGAACTCCTCCTTGACCACCCGCAGCGTGCGACTCAGCGCCAGGGCGGCTTCCTTGAAGTAGTACTGCTCGCCGGAGTTGTCGGTCAGCCGGTAGTCCATCTGCTCCATACGGCAGTTGCCGTCCTTGAGCGCCGCCTGGGTGGCCTGCACCAGGCCGTCGGCGCGCAGCGGGATATCGTCGGCTTCCACGCTGGCCTTCTCGACGCCAAAGCCCAGCCCCATGCAGATCAGTTGCTCGGCGTCCTGGCGCACGGGCGCGCCGACCACCACCGCTGCCGCACCTTCGCCGGGAATGAAACCATTGGAATGGCGGCTGGTGAGCAGCCGCTGGCGCTGCTCGAAGGCGGACAGGGTGGCGGCGTTGAGAAAGGAGTCGACCCCGGCGATCAGCACGTGGCGGTGGCCGCCTTCGTGGATCAGCCGGCGTGCATTGAGCAGCGCCACGCCGGCGCTGACCCGGCCCCGCGGGATCAGCGTGGAAGCTTCATGAAAGCGCACGCCCAACTCGCACTCGATATCGCGTAGCAGGCTGGTGTCCAGGCCGTCGCTACGCCCTGGGCGATCCAGTTCGGCAACGCCGAGCAGCAGCGGCGTGGCGGCGCAATCGATGCCCGGCACGCCCGTCAGGCTTTCGGCGATGGCACGGGCAGCCATCTTCACCAGCTTGGTACGCCCGCGCCACGGCTCCTCCAGCGGCACGCTGGCAGCGACCTGCCATTCGCCGCCGGCGTCGATGAAGCGGGTTTCCTGAAAGTTGTCGAGGGCACAGCGGATCGCCGCGCAGCTGGCTGGCGCGCTCAGGCCTACGGCGCTGAGCATGCCGCTGGAGAGGATGCTGAGGGCACTCATGACAGGTCATCCTCGGTCGAACGGCTGCGGCTCAACGCGGCCAGCGACGGATAGTAGTCCTTGCCCAGTTCGCGGGCGCGCCACCAGCCCCGGGATTTCTCGCCCACCAGCACCTGAGCGATCTCGAACAGGCTGCGCTTGAGTGGCCGGCGCGTGCGCCAGGTGATTTCCACACGGTTGGCGTCGGTGTCGACCAGCAGGGTGTCGATGACCGCCTGCGCCGTTTCATGGCCACCGGTGCTGAGGAAATAGGTTACCGGCATGCGCACGCTGGGCACCCGGAAGCCGGCGCGCTCGGTGGGCAGCAGGCCGAGCAGGAAGACGTCTTCGCCACCCTTGAGGTAGTCGGTCTGCTGATCGGCCGGGGCCGCCTGGAAGTAGCGCTCGTCGAAGTCTCTGGGCAGGAAGGGAAACTGCTCGTCCTGCCAGGCCTGGTCGTAGGTGCCGGCGAAGCCGACGCGCGCCTGCCAGTGCTTGCCCAGCGGGCCGAGGGCCATGGGTTCGAAATCGCCATGGGGCGCATCCACGGGCTGGCCGAGCTTTTCGGTATTGGGCATCGGCATGCCGACCACGGTGCCACCGCCCAGGCTGCGTGGGTACCAGCCCTGGCCGGCCGGGTTGCGCAGGTTGCACAGCAACTGCTCGGGGTTGCCGGGTGCCGGGTGGTTGCCGCCGAAGGCGCTGGCGTAGGAAATGTCCTGGCGCACGAAGGGCTGTGGCGCGCCGGCGCTGGTGCCCAGGGCGCCGGGCTGCCAATGCCGCGGGCCGTACACGCTGAATGCCTTGCTGACCCGGCCGACGCGGATGCCCACGGTCAGCTGGCTGACCGGGCGGCCGCCCGGCGCATGGGCGCTGCCGCTGACCAGCACGTCGCAGTAAGGCTTGAACGGCGCGAAGTCGAACTCGCGCAGTGGCGCCGAGAGTGCCGGGTCACCGGCGAAGGTATCGCTCATCAGCAGCGGCTGCTGCTCATCGAGCAGGCGCGCCACGCTGCCATCTACCGGCAGGTCGAAGGTGCCCTTGACGATGACCACCAGGTATTCGCGGCCATCGGCGTCCAGGCCCTGATTGTAGGCGGCCACCATCCGGGTGGCGTTGAGCAGTTCCATGGGCGGCTCTTAGTTGATCTGCACCGAACCGCCCTTGATGCGGTTCACGCCGCTGGAGCGGCTGGATAGATAGGCGCCCTTGATCAGCACCTTGCCTTCGCGGGTCAGGGTGATGCTGGCCTTGCCGCAGCGCAGCACGATCTCGCGCTCGGCGCTGAATTCCAGGCGCTCGCCGTCCAGATGCGCGACGGCCGCCGGCCCCGCTGCCTGCGGCAGGCGCTGGATGCGACCGATCACCAGTGGCTGGGTCGGGTCGCCACCAACGAACATCAGCGCTACCTGGGCGCCGATGTCCTCGCGGCTGAGGGCCGTGGTGGTGGTCGCGGCGATGCCGGTCTCCAACGGACAGCCGGCAAAGGCCACCACTGGGCTGGAGGCTTTCGGCACATCGAGCAGTACGCCGATGACCACGCCGTCCAGGCGAGTGGCGGCGGCGGGAGTGTGGTGCTGGACAGTCATGGGGGCTCCTGGCGCTGATCGCGGCCTAGTTTTGCAGGATCTTCTGGCCTTTCATCACGATGTTCTTGGCGGCCTTGACGTTGATCGCCCCGGAGCCGTCGACGCTGATGTTCTTGCCACGGATGACGATGGTGCCGTCCTTTTTCATGGTGATGCTGGCGGCGCCGGTCTGCAGGGTGATCGAGTCGCCGGCCTTGAGTACGAAGTTCTTGCCGACGTTTAGGGTGTCGTCCTTGCCGATGCGGGTGTTGCGCTCGCCACGCACGTAGCGCGATTCGCTGCCGCCGACGGCGGTGGTCTGGTTGGCGCCGATGAACACGCTTTCGTTTGCGGTGACCAGCTCGGTGCGGTCGGCGCCGATGGTGATGCGCTCGTTGTTACCCACGCTTTCGGTGCGGTTGGCACCGATGCTGATGGTTTCGTTGCTGCCCACGCTCTCGGTGCGGTTGGCACCGATGCTGATGGTCTCGTTACTGCCGACGCTCTCGGTACGGTTGGCACCAATGCTGATCGATTCGTTGCTGCCCACATTTTCGGTGCGGTTAACACCGATGGTGATGGACTCGTTGTTGCCGACCTTTTCGGTACGGTCGACGCCGATGGTGATGGTCTCGTTGTTGTCCACCGTCTCGGTGCGGTCGTGTTTGACGTGCACCGTCTCGTCGTTGTCGATGGTCTTGGTGCGGTCGTGGCCGACCCAGTGGGTCTCGTCGTTCTCGACCTCGATGTCCTGGTTCTTCTCGGCATGGATGAACAACTGCTCTTCGCCCTTCTTGTCCTCCATGCGGATTTCGTTAAAGTTGGCTGGCGTGCCGCCCTTGCTCGAGCGGCTCTTGGTGCCGCTTTGCGTGGCATTGGCGGGCAAGTCGTAGGGCACCGTCTGTTCGGCGTTGTAGACGCGGCCGGTGATGATCGGCCGGTCGGGGTCACCTTCCAGAAAGCTGACGATGACTTCCTGGCCGATACGCGGAATCTGGATAGAGCCCCAGTTCTTGCCGGCCCAGTTCTGCGACACGCGAATCCAGCAGGAGCTGTTCTCGTTGGACTGATCGTGGCGGTCCCAGTAGAAGTGCACCTTCACGCGGCCGTACTGGTCGGTCCAGATTTCCTCACCCTTGGGGCCGACCACCATGGCCGTCTGCGGGCCCTGCACGATGGGCTGCACGGTCCGCGGTAGCGGGCGGAATACCTGGCTGGCGTCGATGCAGGTCAGGCTGCTGTCGAACTGGAAGTTTTCGCTGTCGCGGCCGCTCTCGTACAGGTCCTGGGTGATGGTGTATTCGCTGTCGACGATCAGGTACTCGCGGTTCTGGTCGTCGCGCGGGTAATCGGTAAGGTTGAACAGGTGCCCGCTGCCCAGGCCGCGGGCATTGCCCTTCAGGCGGATCTGCTCGTGCTGCGCCTGGATGGCCTCGATGCGATTGCGCGCGTACTGCTCGCCGTCCTTGCTCTGCACGTATTCGCCCGGGTAGTCGTAGAGCGGATAGTCGGCGTTGGCGTGCTCGCGGGCGATGCTGGAGCGTACTTCCAGGCGTGCGCTGGGGCGCTGGAAGTCGTAGTCGTTGAGCGCCAGGGAGCCGGGCTGCACTTCGTGGGCCAGGTGCCAGTCGTGAATGTGGTCACGCTCGCGCATCTGGTCGTCGAGCGGGTAGAAGGGCACGCGCGCGTAACCGGGTGCCGTGCTGTGGGCGCCGTAGGCGTCGCAGAGCACCAGCACGTGGCGCTCCTGCTCATGGCGGAAGTAGTAGTAGATACCTTCCTGCTCCATCAGCCGGCTGACGAAATCGAAGCTGGTTTCGCGGTACTGCACGCAGTAGTCCCATTCACGGTAGGAGCGGGTGAGGGCGTCCTCGAAGTCGGAAAAGCCCAGGTCGCGGAACACCTGCTTGACGATGTCCGGCACCGTCTTGCTCTGGAAGATACGGCAGTCGGAGGTGCGCGACAGCAGCCACAGCCAGGGCTTGAGGGTGACCTGGTAGCTGGCGAACTGGCCACGGTGGGCGGTCTGGCTGCAGCGCGCGACGATGCCGTGGAAGTAGCGGTCGCTGCCGTCGGCCAGTTGTACCGCCAGGCCCATGGGCTTGCCGAGCAGGGCATTGAGTTTCAGCGAGGAATTTTCCGACGCCAGGCTCAGCTCGTAGTGAAACAGGCGGCCCAGGGATTCGTTGCCGGCCAGGCGTTCCATCACCAGCACGTTGTCGCCGAGCGGGCTATTGACCTTGGCCATGCGCGACTGTTGTGTGATTGCCATGTGCGTATCCCTGCGATGCCATCCTGTGCCAAAGATAACCGGGAACACGGTTATCTGCTGAGACGCCGTTTGGAATGTGCGCTCAAATAGGCGGGTCTGTCGAAAATCGATGGGCCGATACGGCTGTGGCGTGCCGCCAGGCTGCTCGGCGAAGCTGCCAAAGGTGGCGCAAGCCCTATGAGCTTGTCCAGTAATGGCAAGGCGCCATATCTCATCGTGCGGCTTGCGAGCGCTGGCGCCTGGCCCTAAGGTGCGGCTTTGGCCGATGGCGCCCTGTCGATGAACCTGAATTGCTTTGCCCCCTACGCCGAGCTTGCCGATCAATTGTTGGCCTGCTGCGCGCCGTCGAGCGACGACGGCGCCCATGATATGTCGCACCTGCAGCGGGTCTGGGCCAATGTGCGACGACTGCAGCGTGAAGAGGGCGGTGACCTCGAACTGCTGCTGGCAGCCGTGTTGCTGCACGACTGTGTGGCGGTGGAAAAGAATTCGCCCCTGCGCTCCAGCGCTTCGCGATTGTCCGCTGCGCGCGCCAGTGAATTGCTCGCTGACCTCGGCTGGCCGAGCGAGCGCATCGCCGCCGTGTGCCATGCCATCGAGGCGCACAGTTTTTCCGCCGCCATCATGCCCACCAGCCTGGAGGCGCGCATCCTGCAGGACGCCGACCGCCTGGATGCCATCGGCCTGATCGGCGTGGCGCGTTGTTTCCATGTGTCCGGGCGCCTGGGCAGCGCGCTCTACGATGCCGAGGATATCGATGCCCGGCATCGCCCGCTGGATGATCAGCGTTTCGCCCTGGATCATTTCCACACCAAGCTGCTGGGCCTGGCCTCCGGCTTTCAGACTGTGGCTGGCGCGCGTTTGGCGCAGCAGCGGCATGGGCGGATGGTCGCCTTCCTCGAGGCTTTTCGCGACGAAACCCAGCCCTTCGAGCAGTAGAGAATCCCATGCACTACGACGTTATCGTGATCGGCCTGGGCGCCATGGGCGCCGCCACCCTCTATCAGTTGGCCAAGCGCGGTGTGCGCGTGGCTGGCGTGGACCGTTACGCGCCGCCCCATGACCAGGGCTCCAGCCACGGTGACACGCGTATCACCCGCCAGGCAGTGGGCGAGGGCGCCGCCTATGTGCCGCTGGCGCTCAACTCCCAACGCATCTGGCGTGAGCTGGAGGCGCAGAGCGGCGAAGCGCTGTTCGAGGCTTGCGGCATGCTGATGCTCAGCAGCAGCAGGGAACCGACCCGCGGCCATGGCACGGCGGACTTCGGCGGCGAAACGGCGGCGCTGGCCGCGCGTTTCGGCATCGAGCACAGCCTGCTGGATGCCGATCAAGTTCGCGCGCGGTTTCCGCAGTTCGGCAGCTTCGGCGATGCGGCCACCGGCTATTACGAACCGGGTGCCGGTTACGTGCGCCCCGAGCTGGCCATTGAGGTACAGCTGCGGCTGGCCGAGGCACTGGGCGCGGTCTTGCACAGCAATACGCCGGTCGAGGCTATCGAGTCGGATACCGGAGGCGTTCGGCTGCGCACGAGCAGTGGCACGCTGACGGCGGGCAAAGCCATCGTCTGCGCCGGTATGTGGACGGGCAAGCTGTTGGGTGCGTCGGTCGACGGCCTGCTCAAGGTCTGTCGCCAGCAACTGGTGTGGTTCGAACTGGACGAGCCCGAGCGCTTTGCCGCCGACTCGCCGGTGTACATCCTGCTGCACGGCGCGGCCGATACCGACAGTTGTTACGGCTTTCCGCCGTTGCCGGGCGAGAACGCCATCAAGATCGCCACCGAACAATACCTCGAGGGCTGCGACCCGGATACCGTGGATCGCCGTGTCAGCCAGGCGGATATCGATGCCCTGTACGACACCCACGTGGCTGGCCGGCTGCTGGGCGTTTCCCGGCGGGTGCTGAAGTCCAAGGTGTGCACCTACACCATTACCCCGGATTTCAACTTCATCATCGATGCCCATCCGCAGATGGCCAACGTGACCCTGGTGTCAGCCTGTTCGGGGCACGGCTTCAAGCATTCCGCCGGTATCGGTGAGGCGCTGGCCATGCAGCATTGCAACGAGCCGGGCACCGTTGACCTGTCGGCATTCTCGCTGGCGCGCTTCAGGTCATAACTTGCTCGAGAGCTACTGGCTTATCGACTGCAGCAAGGCAGAAGCGGACATCCAGCGTTTTGGCTTTTTTATGTTTCTCTTGTGCAAAAGTAACTGATGACGCCAATCGCCCCTTCAGGCCGGCCCCCGGAGCAATGATGGAGCGAGGGAACCCCAGCGAAGCTGGGGCCGGATGGCGGGGCTAGACCTTTTGGTTACTTTTGGGGCAATGCCAAAAGAAACCCGCTCGTCAGAGCGGAACCGAGCGCACAGGCAACTCGGTAATGCTGGCGGGCTCATTCTGGAGGGACGGGCTATGTCCATTATTTTCGCGGGCATGGCCCGCTCCCACAGATAGAGGTCTTACGTCCGCTTTCGCCACGTTGCGGCCATCGCAGGCACCCAGCGGCTAAAGATCATTGTCCGCCAGCCAGCGGTACATCACATGGCAATCCACCAGGCCCAGTGTGCGGTGGCGGTACGCCTTGGACAGGGTGCCGACGATGGTGAAGCCGTGCTTCTGCCAGAGGGCCACGGCGACCGTGTTGCTGGCCACCACGGAGTTGAACTGCATGGCCTGAAAGCCCAGCTCGCGGGCGACCTGCAGTGAGTGCTGGCACAGCGCGCTCGCCACGCCCTTGCCACGCGCCGCCGGCGAGGTCATGTAGCCGCAGTTGCACACGTGGTCGCCCGGCCCTGCGGCGTTGGCCTTGATGTAATAGGTGCCGAGGATCTGCCCGTCCTGTTCGGCCACATAGGTGGCGCGGGGCAGCTCGACCCAGGTTTTCCAGGCCGTTTCGCGGTCCATGGCCGGGTCATAGGCGTAGGTTTCCTGGCCCTGGACCACATCGCGAATGATGGGCCAGACCTGATCGAAATCGGCTTCGGTAAGAGGGCGAATATTCACACGGCTTCCTGGAGGTCGTTCACGCCTTGAACATGCGTGGGTCGTAGGTGAAATCGTAGGTGTCGACGATTTGGATACGGCTGACGGCGGGGTGCAGCGGGTTGATTACCAGGTTGCGCTCCAGCGGCAGCACCGCCGATGGCACGATCAGGCCGAGGTGGCTGACCTCGCGTAGCCAGGCGCTGCCAAAGTCCATGCTCGGGCGATCCACCGGCAGCGCGTTCCAGCCGTCTGGCAGTTCGCCGGCAGCGGGCTCCCAGTAGAGATCCGCGTCGTCCGGCAGCTCGAAACAGGTGATCTTCATCGGCATCGCTGGCGGGCCTTCGGCGTGGACGAAGGTTTCCAGGCAGCAGATGCCGGGGCTGAGGCCCATGTACACCGCGGCGATATCCTGCTCGTTCCAGCGCCCGCCTTCGATGGCCGCGCCACGCCCGGACAAATCGGTCGCCCGCTTGGCCTTGGCCACGCGCCAGGCGCGCATCAGGCCGCGCCACCCCAGTCGAGCGCATTGAGCACCCGACGTACCTGCTTGGCGCCGATTTCCGTCTCGCAGAGCATGATCGGCGCCTGCCCGCCGAGCGAACGATTGGCGCGGGACATCCACTCTGCAGCGGCCTGGCGGCTTTCGAATACGTCTTCAGCCAGTTGGCAGACCATGGCGATTCGATCCAGGCGCTCCGAGGCGACCGGGTCGAGTACCTTGCGCTCGCGGCGGCGGCGTTCGAGGGTCGAGATCGAGGCGTTGAGGAGAATTTCCAGGCTGCGCTCGGGCAGGGTGAAGGTCGCCTTGACGGCCTGCACCAGGTCGGCAGCGAAGCCGTCCCTGATCTGCTGCAGGCGCTCGGCTTCGCTGAGCTTTTCCCGGCCGGCGCTGAAATCCCAGAAGGCAGCGACCACGGGCGAGTGGTCGTCCTTGCCCTCTTTGGCCTGACGCATTGCGGTAACGGTCATGCTGCCTCCTTCATTTGAATAAAAATAAACGTCAAATGAAGGTTACTCCTTTTTGCCCGCGCTTGCACGTCCAACTGGCGGATGGCAGCTAGTGATCGTAGCCTTCGGCGATGTGCTGGTCCTTGAGTTTCACGTAGTTGCCGGCGGTGTAGCTGAAGAAGTTGCGCTCCTTGTCGGTCAATGGGCGTGCCTGTTTCACCGGGCTGCCGACGTACAGGAAACCGCTCTCCAGCACCTTGCCCGGTGGCACCAGGCTACCGGCGCCGATGATCACGTCATCCTCGACCACCGCGCCGTCCATCACCGTGCTGCCCATGCCGACCAGGATGCGGCTGCCCAGAGTGCAGCCGTGCAGCATCACCTTGTGGCCGATGGTCACTTCGTCACCGATGATCAGTGGAAAACCATCCGGGTTGAACGGCCCGGCGTGGGTGATGTGCAGCACGCTGCCGTCCTGCACGCTGGTGCGCTTGCCGATGCGGATGCGGTGCATGTCGCCGCGGATCACGGTCAGCGGCCACACCGAACTGTCCTCGCCGATTTCCACGTCGCCGATGACCACCGCCGAGCTATCGACGAACACCCGATCACCGAGCGTCGGTTTTGTGCCCTGATACGTACGAATCGCCACGATAGAAACCTCTGAAGTTACGTCGGGGGTTGATTGTAATTAAGATGACCGCCATATCACTGGTCAGTGTTTCTAATTCATTCCACCACAGGTACCCGACGTGAGTGCGAACAATCCCCTGCTGCAAGATTTCGACCTGCCGCCGTATTCGACCATCAAGCCCGAGCATGTAGAGCCGGCGGTGGATGCCATTCTCGCCGAGAGCCGCAGCGTGGTCGCCAAGGTGCTGGCCAGCCAGGGCGATGCGCCGCGCTGGGAAAGCCTGATCGACGCGCTCGACGAGCAGGGCGCCAAGCTGGGCCGCGCCTGGAGCCCGGTCAGCCACCTCAATGCCGTGCGCAACAACCCCGAGCTGCGTGCCGCCTACGAGGCGTGCCTGCCGAAGCTGTCGGAATACTGGACGGAAATGGGCCAGAACCGCGCCCTGTTCCAGGCCTACGAGTCGCTGGCCGCCAGCCCCGAGGCTGCCGGCTTCGACGTGGCGCAGAAGACCATTCTCGAACAGGCCCTGCGTGATTTCCGCCTGTCCGGTATCGACCTGCCGCCCGAGCAGCAGAAGCGCTACGGCGAGATCCAGATGAAGCTGTCCGAGCTGGGCAGCCGCTTCTCCAACCAGCTGCTGGACGCCACCCAGGCCTGGACCAAGCACATCGAGGACGAAAGCCTGCTGGCCGGCATCACCGAGTCGGCCAAGGCGCAGATGCAGCAGGCCGCCGAAGCCAAGAACCTGCAGGGCTGGCTGATCACCCTGGAATTCCCCAGCTACTACGCGGTGATGACCTACGCCGACAACCGCGCGCTGCGCGAAGAGCTGTACGCGGCTTATTGCACCCGCGCCTCGGACCAGGGCCCTAACGCCGGGCAGAACGACAACGGCCCGGTGATGGCCGAGATTCTCCAGCTGCGCCAGGAGCTGGCGCGCCTGTTGGGCTTCGCCAACTACTCCGAGCTGAGCCTGGCCAGCAAGATGGCCGAGTCCACCGAGCAGGTGCTGAGTTTCCTGCGCGACCTGGCGGTACGCAGCAAGCCGTTCGCCGAGCAGGACCTGAGCGAGCTGCGTGCGTTCGCCGCCGAGCAGGGCTGCAACGACCTGCAGAGCTGGGACGTGGGCTACTACAGCGAGAAGCTGCGTGAGCAGCGCTATAGCATTTCCCAGGAAATCCTGCGTGCCTACTTCCCCATCGACAAGGTGTTGAGCGGCCTGTTCGCCATTGTCGAGAAGCTCTACGGCATCCAGATCAAGGAGCTGCATGACTTCGACACCTGGCACCCGGATGTGCGCCTGTTCGAGATTTCCGAGAACGGCCAGCACGTCGGGCGTTTCTTCTTCGACCTCTACGCCCGCGCCAACAAGCGTGGCGGTGCCTGGATGGACGGTGCCCGTGACAAGCGCCGTGCATTGAGCGGCGAGCTGGTCAGCCCGGTGGCCAACCTGGTGTGCAACTTCACCCCCGCGTCGGCCGGCAAGCCGGCGCTGCTGACCCATGACGAGGTCACCACGCTGTTCCACGAGTTCGGCCATGGCCTGCATCACCTGCTGACCCGCGTCGAGCATGTCGGCGTGTCCGGCATCAACGGTGTGGCCTGGGACGCCGTGGAGCTGCCGAGCCAGTTCATGGAGAACTGGTGCTGGGAGCCCGAGGGCCTGGCACTGATCTCCGGCCATTACCAGACCGGCGAGCCGCTGCCTCAGGACCTGCTCGACAAGATGCTCGCCGCCAAGAACTTCCAGTCCGGCCTGATGATGGTGCGTCAGCTGGAGTTCTCGCTGTTCGACTTCGAACTGCACGCCACCCATGGTGATGGCCGCAGCGTGCTGGAGGTGCTCGAAGGCATCCGCGACGAGGTCTCGGTGCTGCGTCCGCCGGCCTATAACCGCTTCCCCAACAGCTTCGCGCACATCTTCGCCGGCGGTTACGCGGCCGGTTACTACAGCTACAAGTGGGCCGAGGTGCTGAGCGCCGATGCCTTCTCGAAGTTCGAGGAAGAGGGCGTGCTCAACCCGCAGACCGGTCGCGCATTCCGCGAGGCGATCCTGGCGCGCGGTGGTTCCCAGGCGCCGATGGTGCTGTTCGTCGATTTCCGCGGCCGTGAGCCGAGCATCGACGCGTTGCTACGCCATCTCGGCCTGAGTGCGGAGGCGGCATGAGCGACGCCCCTGTAGAAGTCACGCCCAAGCGTTTCATCGCCGGTGCCGTGTGCCCGGCGTGCAGCGAGATGGACAGCATCAAGATGTGGAACGTCGACGGCGTGCCGCATCGCGAGTGCGTGCAGTGCGGTTACGCCGACACCCTGGACGAGCGTGGCAACTCGGTGGTCAGGGAGCTGCCGACCCGCGTCAACATCAGCGGCCTGACGCCGAAGAAACCGGCGGATCCCAAGGTCAAGGCCGTGCAGTTCTTTCCCAATCCGAAGCTGAAGAAGCCCGAATAGGTTTCATCTCGCGGAAGCGAAACAAGCGCCCCAGGGCGCTTGTTTCGTTTCAGGAGTGGGCGATCAACTCGTCGATAACGCCTCGGCAGGTTTCTTGTCCTTCCTGGCGCGCAGCAGGCTGTAGGCGTGCCAGAGTACCGACAGCGCCGCCAAGCCGAGGAACAGCGCCGAGATCGGGCTGGTCAGGAAGGCGGTGAAGCTGCCGTCGGAAAGCATCAGCCCGCGGCGCAGGTTGGTCTCGGCCATCGGCCCGAGGATGAAACCGATGATGAACGGCGGCGCCGGCATGCCGGCCTTGATGAAGCCGTAGCCGAGGATGCCGAACAGCAGGATGCTCCAGGCATCGAACAGGCGGCTGTTGAGGCCGAAGGCCCCGACCACGCAGAGCACCAGGATGATCGGCAGCAGGATGTGCTTGGGTACCGACAGCAGCTTGATGAAGATGCGCAGGCCGTAGAACTCCAGCACCAGCATGATCACCGTGGCCAGGATCAGCGCGGCGAAGATGGTGTACACCAGCGGCCCCTGGGTGATGAACAGCAGCGGGCCGGGCTGGATGCCGTGGATCAGGAAGCCGCCGAGCAGCATGGCGGTCACCGTGTCACCCGGAATGCCAAGGGTCAGCAGCGGCACCATGGCGCCACCGATGGCCGCGCTGTTGCAGGTTTCGCTGGCCACCACGCCGCCAGGGTTGCCCTTGCCGTAGGAGTCCGGGTCCTTGGCGCGCTTCTTCGCCACGATGTAGGAAATGATGTTCGAGGTGCCCGAACCCACGCCCGGCAGCACGCCGATGCCCAGGCCGATCATCGCCGAGCGGAAGGCGTTGCGCAGCTGGCCGACGAATTCCTTCAGCGAGAAGCCGAAGCCGCGCACCTTGGACATGTCCAGCGGCTTGACCTTGGTCATGCCGGCGTGGCGCCCGGTCTCGGCCAAGCGAATCACCTCGGCGACGGCGAACATGCCGATCATCACCGCCAGCATGGCGAAGCCGCCGTTGAGGTTGGACTGGTCGAAGGTGAAGCGGCGAATCGCATCCACCGGGGCGATGCCGACGGTGGAGAAGGCGAAGCCCAGGGCGCCGGAGAACACGCCCTTGGTCAGCGAGCCGGTGGATAGCGTGGCGATCAGGGTCAGCGAGAAGATAGCGATGGCGAAGTATTCGTGGGGGCCGAAGCTGAGCGCCACCTTGGCCAGCATCGGGGCGATGAACATCAGCGCGCCGATCCCGAAGAAGGTGCCCAGGAACGAGAACACGATACCGATGCCGAGGGCCTTGAAGCCTTCACCCTTTTCCATCATCGGCCCGCCATCGAACACCGTGGCGATCGATGAGGGCGTACCGGGAATCTTCAGCAGGATCGACGGGATCAGGCTGCCGGAAATCGCCCCCACGTAGAGCGCCACCAGCAGCGACAGGCCGGCGGCCGGGCCCATGGTGAAGGTCAGCGGCAGGCACAGCGCCACGGCCATGGTCGCAGACAGGCCCGGCACGGCGCCGAAGATGATGCCGACCACCACACCGATGGTGATGAGGATGAAGATCTGCAGCGAGAAGACGGCGGCGAAGCCGTGTGTCATCAGGTCGAGCATGGCGCGCCTCCTAGATGTTCAGCACGCCGGAGGGCAGCATCAGATCGAAGCCCTGGCGGAAGATGAGGTAGATGACGATGGCCGAGACGATCGCCGTGATCGCGTAGGTCAGGTGGCCGATCTTCTGGCCGTGGGGCGTCAGCACGATGAACTGCAGGTACAGGTAGATCGCCGTGACGATGGGAAAGCCGATGGGCTCCAGGGTGGCGATGTAGGCGGCGATCAGCGCCAGGGTCTTGATCACCGTGCCGTACTCGGAGACCTCGCCCTTCTTGTCGTCGGCCGGGGCATCGGCGGCCGGCGCGTTGCGAAAGCCGAATACCAGCTGCAGCACGCCCAGCCCGCACATGAAGATCGCCAGCACATAGGGCACGAACGCGGCGTCGATGAACGACTTGCGCGGCAGGCTCATGGTGGCCAGCAGGTAAGCGATGCCGGCGGCCAGCATGAAGCCGCCGGTGATCAGCTCTTTTCGCTTGAAAGCATCCACAGCGAACTCCTATGGATCGGGGAATGAAAAAGCCGCAAGCGTGGGCTTGCGGCTGCCGGGGTCAGTTCGATTGCCGCAGGGCGTCCTTGAACTGCATGAACTCCTCGCGGTGTTCCTTGAGCATGGCGATGGCGTCGTCCGTGCCGTAGTAGGCCACCGGCTGCTTGTAGGTCTTGGCCAGTTCCTCGCCGTAGCTGGGGATCTTGGTGATCTTCTGCATCACCTCGGCCATCTTGGCGACGATGGCGGCGTCGGTGCCTTTGGGAAAGGCGACCACGTAGGGCTTCTCGACGATCAGGTCGACGTCCTTCTCGCGGAAGGTGGGGATGTCGCCGACCAGCGGGTTGCGCTCCTCGTTGGGTTGCGCCAGGGCGTTCATCGCGCCGCTCTGGATATAGTCCTGCAGCGCGCCGTAGCTGATCGCGCCCATGTCGATGCGCCCGCCCAGCAGCGCGACGATGCGCTCGGCCACGGTGCCGGTGTCGATGTAGCGCAGCTCGGTACCGGTGCGCTTCTCGAACATCAGGCCCTGCAGGTGGGAGAAGTTACCCATCTCGGTGCCGTAGGAGATGCTCTTGGGCTTTTCCTTGGCCTGGGCGATCAGTTTCTCGACGCTGTCGATGCCCGACTGCTTGGAGGCCACGAAGATCGATGCCTTGTCGACGCCGGCGATGCAGGAAATGTCGAAGGCGTCATAGCTGTCTTCACTGAGGCCGGCGACTTCGTTGACGATCAACTGGCCGGTGTGGGTGAACAGGATGGTGTGGCCATCGGCAGCCGATTCCTTCACATGGGACGCCGCTACGGTACCGCCACCGCCGCCCATGTTGGTGATCACCATCGGCTTGCCGGTGATCTGGGTGAAGTACTTGGCCATCATGCGGGCATTGAAGTCGGTGTCACCGCCGGCGTTGGCCGGTACCACCACCTGCACCGCACGTGTCGGCCAGTTCGGCTCCTGGGCGAAGCTGGTGGCGGAAGTGGTCAACAGGGCAGCGGACAGCAAGGTCGCGGACAGAATTTTATTCATTGGAAGTTCTCCGATAACGCCACGCCTGAACAACTCGATGGCTTGTTTTCAGCGCGCACTTAATAGGAAGCCCAACCCGCCCAATAATTAATCAGCAGGTAAGTCATATGGCGATTGGGGATGGCGAGGCGGCGTTAGTGCCGGTCTGGACTGCTGCGGTTACTCATGGCGAGAACGGATCCTATGATTATTATTAGTTGGTGTCGTACGTTGTCGTATGACGACAAGGGGATGATTGTCCGCGCCGTTCGGCCTGTCAACAAAGCATCTTTCGATAACCCGATTCTTAATGTTTCATTTGCATAAGTTACTGATTAATAACTGGTTTATTAAATGTTTCATTATCTTTCTTATATGTCGTTTTAAATGTTGCTTATTAAGTGGGCGGATTTTTGCCGATTTATGTTTCGTTAATGAGCGGAATTTTGCCGATTTAAATTTTGTTATACGATGACTTATGATTGATCGGCGCCAGTAACTTGCTCGGCGAACTTTACGGGCGGCTCGATAAGTCTTGCCATGTATTGCCGCCAGCCTGAGTTCATCTGTCGAGGCCTGCGTAAAGCGGTCTCTCTCCCCGGCCGCCAAGTTCGCATTGTCGAGTCAACGGCCATCCATTCTCTGCGGAGTACCTTTGCATGAGCCACCTGCCAGCCGAACTGCTACGGACCCTCGGCGAGATCGTCGGCCCGGCCGGCCTGATCGATGACCCGGCCGCCATGCAGGCCTACCTCAGCGACTGGCGTAACGCCTATCGCGGGCGCGCCGCGCTGGTGGTGCGGCCGGCCTCCGCCGAAGAAGTCGCTGCAGTGGTTCGCGCCTGCTACCAGGCCGGTGTGCCGCTGGTGCCACAGGGCGGCAATACCGGCCTGTGTGGTGGGTCGATCCCCGACGACTCGGGGCACCAGGTGGTGCTGTCGCTGACCCGCCTGACCCGGATTCGCGACGTCGATGCGGGCAACGAGACCATCACCGTCGAGGCCGGCGTGGTGCTTCAGCAGGTGCAGGAAGCCGCCGCTGCGGTGGGCCGCCAGTTTCCCCTGTCGCTGGGCGCCGAAGGCAGCTGCACCATCGGCGGCAACCTGGCGACCAACGCCGGCGGCACCGCCGTGCTGCGCTACGGCAACATGCGCGACCTGACCCTGGGCGTCGAAGTGGTGCTGCCCGACGGGCGCCTCTGGAACGGCTTGCGCGGCCTGCGCAAGGACAACACCGGCTATGACCTCAAACACCTGTTCATCGGCAGCGAAGGCACCCTGGGCATCATCACCGCGGCGGTGCTCAAGCTCTACCCGGCGGTGCGCAGCCGCACCACGGCCTGGGTCGCACTGCCCAGCCCGCAGGCGGCGGTGGCGCTGATCGGCCGTATGCGCGCGTTGTGCGGCGATCGGCTGACCGGGTTCGAGCTGATGTCGCGACAAAGCGTGGCGTTCGTGCTGCGCCACGTACCGGGTTGCAGCGATCCCTTCGTCGAGGAGCATCCCTGGTACGTGTTGATCGAACTCAGTGACACGCTGCCCGAGGCGCCGCTCAACGCCATGCTGGAAACCGGCCTCGGTGCCGCCTTCGAGCAGGGCGAGGCGCTGGACGCCGTGGTGGCCAGCAGCGAGGCGCAGGTCTCGGCGTTGTGGAAGCTGCGTGAGGGCATTTCCGAAGCGCAGAACCACGAGGGGCCTAGCCTCAAGCACGACATCAGCGTGCCGGTCAGCTCCATTGCCGCCTTCATCGCACAGGCGGACGAGCGCCTGCAGCAGGCGTTTCCGGGTGTGCGCATCGTCTGCTACGGCCATGTCGGCGACGGCAACCTGCATTACAACATCAGCAAACCGGTGGGCAGCGAGGATGAACCCTTCAGGGCCCAGGCCGAGGCGATCATGTACCTGATCTACGACGTGACCCAGGCCTTCGCCGGCAGCATCAGCGCCGAGCATGGCCTCGGCCAGGCCAAGCGCGAGGCGGCGCGGCGCTACAAGGACCCGCTGGAGCTGGAGCTGATGCGCAGCCTCAAGCAGACGCTGGATCCTACCGGTCTGATGAACCCCGGCAAGCTGCTCTGATCCGGCGCCTGGAGTTCACGCCGGGCGTGGCGGATACTGCCGGCCTCCCGTGACCGGAATAAGGACGTTTTTCGTGCGCCTGCTGCTCTTGCCCCTGCTTGCAATCGCCCTGCCTGCGCTGGCTGATGTGCGTATCGACGATCTCACCGACAAGCGCAGCGATTGGGAAACCTACCGTTTCCCGCTGCTGGTCGGCGACAGCCCGGCCACCGCCCGGATCAACACCTTCCTGCACGCGCGCGAGTTGCAGGCGCTGCCGGGGCGCTTCGCCAAATCACCCTTCGAGAAGGTGCAGCCCAAGGAGGGCGAGCACTGGGGCGTGAACAGCCTCGATTACCAGGTCATCGGCCAGGGGCCGGGTTATCTGTCGCTGAACATCGACGGTGAATACACCGCTGCCTACAGCAGCCAGGGTTCGCGGGGCTACAATTTCGATCTGGCCAGCGGCCGCCCCATCGGCTTGCCACAATTGCTCAGCCCCGAGGGGCTGCTGCGTCTTCAGGGCGAACTGCAGGCGCAGCGGGTAAAGCGCCTGGAGGATTTTCTCAAGGCCATGCCGCCGAGCAAGCCGGAAAAACCTGGCACGTTGACTGACGATGAGCAGTGGCTGGAAGACCAGCGCGCCATGTACACCGAATGCCTCGACACGCGCCGTGACGCCAGCCTCGGCTACGACCGCCTGCAACTGGGTGCTGACAGCCTGACCGTGATCGGCGAGACCTGCGCCAACCACGCCAGCCGCGCGCTGGACGAGCTGGGCGATTTCCCCAACAGCGTCAGCTATCAGTCTCTGAGCGCCGAGCTCAGCCCCTACGGCCGCTGCCTGCTGCTGGAAAAACGCAACGATTGCGCTCTGCCAGCGAACAGCACGGCGCAGGGCGTTTACCACGGCAGCATCGGGCGTTACCCGATCACCCTGGTGCTCGAGCAGCTGTATAGCGACCACAGCCTGTCCGCCAGCTACTTCTACGACAAGCACGCCAGGCAGATCGAACTGGGCGGCGAGTTCCAGCGGGACTTCCTCACCCTCCACGAAAGCGGCGAACCACCGGCCCGCTTCGAACTCGAATTCCAGGCCGATGGCAGCTTGGCCGGCACCTGGCAGCAGGGCGAGAAACCGCCGCTGGCCGTGAAACTCACCCCGTAGCGTTCGACGAGGAGGACTTATGTGGCATCTGGTCTGTGGTGACAATGCCGTCGCCGGCGTCAGCCATGTGATCGGCGAGGAGGCCGCCGCTGGCTTGCGCGTACTGCGCGACGACCTTGCCGTCGGCCCGCTGGGCGATGTCGACACCGTGCCCTGTGCGGCCCGCGTGGCGTTCTGGGGCGCGGTGTGGCCGGCAGGCGTGACGCCGGTACCGGATTTCGCAGCGGACCTGCCCGCCGACGCGCGGTGGCTCGCCGATCTGGCCCATCAGGAGCGGCCGGTTACCGTCTGGCATGGCGACAGTGCCAGCGAGCAACTGCTGCTGGCGCGGGTGGCCCATGCCCTCGAAGGCAGCGGCGTCGCCCTGATCGAAGTAGCCTGTGGCACCGGCAATAGCTGGGTGCAGAGCCGCAAGGCAGTGGCCATGCATGCACCGCAGGCGCTGCTGGAGCTGGCCAACCCGCAGCCGGTCGGGCCTGAACGCCTCGCCGCGCTGGCGTCGCAGTGGCGTGCCGCGGTTGCCGATGGCGGGTCGATTCATCGCTGGCAGGCAGGCGCGTTCAGCGCCGAGGATTACCAGGCCATCGACGCGGCGCTGTTACGCCATGCCCGCGCCGAGCCACAACCCTTGGCGCGGGTCATGGCCGAGGTGATGGCGCGCTGCGATGGCTTCTTCGCCAGCGATTACTTCCTGTTCTGGCGCGCCCGCGAGCTGGCCGACAGCGGCCAGCTAGTGCTCGGCGGTGAGCCGGGCGAGCACGGTTATGCGGGCCTGCAGGTACGCCGTAGCAGCTGATTCACCCGCTGAAGAACTCGCCGGGCGTGGCGCCGAACTGCTGGCGAAAGGCGGCGATGAAGGCCGAGGTGGAGTCGTAGCCGCAGAGCAGGGCGACATCGGTGACCCGCTCGCCGCGCTCCAGCGGCGTCAGCGCACCGAGCAGGCGCAGGCGTTGCCGCCAGGCCCGAAAGGTCAGGCCGGTGTCGCGCAGAAACAGGCGGCTGAGGGTCTTTTCCGACACGCCGAGCCGTTCGCCCCAGGCGGCCAGGGTGCGGTCGTCGTCTGGTTTTTTCTGCAACTGGCTGCACAAGGTGCGCAGGCGCGCATCGCCTGGCCACGGCAGCGACAGGTGCACCTCGGGCGCCGCCCGCAGGCGGTCGAGCAGCACCTGAGCCAAGCGGCCGTCCGGCCCGCTTTCGTCATACTCCACCGGTAGCTCGCAGAAGCTGCGGATCAACTCACGGGTCAGCGCATCCACGCCCAGCACGCGGCAGGTTTGCGCTGTGCACTCGGCGTTGTCGTCCTGCAGGTAGAGGCTGCGCATTTCGGTGTTCGCCGAGCTGAGCACTTCGTGTTCCAGGCCGGCGGGTATCCAGATCGCCCGCTGCGGCGGCGCGACGAAACTGCCGGCCGCGGTGTGCACGTGCAGCACACCCTGAATGGCATAGGTCAACTGCACCCAGGGATGGCTGTGGCGCGGCGTGCCGGTCTGGCGAGGCAGTGATTCGTTACGCGCGTAGAGCGGACGGGGCAAGCGCTCCAGATGGGGAATAGGGCGTTCGGCAATACTGGTTTGTCCGTTAGGCGACATGATCTGGCTTTATGGCGTTAGTCGGCAATGACGGCTCAGGGTAGAGTGGCCGCCTTTATGTGGCAACTGTCTGCCGCCGCCTGCCTGGAGTCCTGCCCATGGCCCGTTCCCGTTTACTGCCTGACAACTTCACCCTGGTACTGATCGCCGTCGTGCTTGCTGCCACCTTCCTCCCGGTCAGCGGCCAGGCCGCGGTGGTATTCGGCTGGATCACCAACCTGGCCATCGCCTTGCTGTTCTTCCTGCATGGCGCCAAGCTGTCCCGTGAGGCGATCCTGGCCGGTGCCGGCCACTGGCGGTTGCACCTGCTGGTGTTCAGCTGCACCTTCATCCTCTTTCCGTTGCTCGGCCTGGCGCTCAAGCCGTTGCTGTCGCCGATGATCGGCACCGAGTTGTACCTGGGCATGCTCTACCTGTGCGCCCTGCCGGCCACCGTACAGTCTGCCATTGCCTTCACCTCTCTGGCGCGCGGCAACATCCCGGCGGCGATCTGCAGTGCGGCGGCCTCCAGCCTGTTCGGTATCTTCCTTACTCCGCTGCTGGTAGCGCTGCTGATGGACGTGCATGGCAGCGGCGGTTCGACCCTGGACGCCATCGGCAAGATCACCCTGCAACTGCTGGTGCCCTTCATCCTCGGCCAGATCGCCCGGCGCTGGATTGGCGCCTGGGTGGGCCGCAACAAGAACTGGCTCAAGTACGTCGATCAGAGTTCGATCCTGCTGGTGGTCTACACCGCCTTCAGCGCGGCGGTGGTCGGTGGCCTGTGGAACGAGGTGTCCTGGCCGACCCTCGGCATGCTCATCGGCGCCTGCTGCCTGCTGCTGGCCCTGTCGCTGGGCATCACCGCGCTACTCGGCAAATGGTGCGGCTTCAACATGGAAGACCGCATCACCATCCTGTTCTGCGGCTCGAAAAAGAGCCTGGCCACCGGCGTGCCGATGGCTCAGGTGCTGTTTGCCGGTAGCAGCATCGGCCTGATGATCCTGCCGATGATGATCTTCCACCAGATCCAGCTGATGGTCTGCGCGGTGATCGCCCAGCGCTACGCACGGCGGGCCGAGCCCGCTGCGTCGAGTGACAACAAGGTTGCCGTGAATTGAATCAGCGCCCTTTTCTCACGGCTTCGCTGCTGTTGATCGCCTTGTTGCCGACGCTGCCGGCACACGCCTGGGTACGGGTCACGCCGGAGCTCGATGAAGATCCGCTGCTGGGCAGCACTTACTACGGCGTGCTGTCGACCCTGGTGCCGTTCCTCACCACTACCAAGCCGGGAGAGGGCACCGAGCTGGCCGGGGAGCTCTCCAAAGAAAGCAGCAGCCTCGACCAGAAGTTGAAGCTGGCTCGGGACGATGCAGCGGCCTTCGTCGGCAGTGCCGGGCAGATCCGCGGCGCAATGCTGGAGGCGGCGCTGGTCGCGCTGCAGCAGCGTAGCGAGCTGGCCTCCTACAGCGACATGCAGTTGGCAGAAGCCTTGCTGGCCTACCAGCCGCGCTCGACACCTTGAGCGCGACTGCAACGCAGGCGAGGCATGAGTGCCTCGCCTGCGTTGCAGCGCTAGAACAGTTTGTGCACGAAGCTGAGCACGAACTTGTTGCCCTCTGTGCGGTTCTCGGCGTTCTGCTCGAAGTAGCTGTTGGCGGTCAGGATGTTCTCCCTGGAGAACGCATAGGTGAGGCCCGGGCCGATTGCCCAGACCTGCTCGCGGCGGCCGCTGACGTCGCGGCCATCGACCTCGGTATCACTGATCTGCTTGAGCCAGTAACCGCTCAGACCGACGCTCAGTTTATCGTTGAGTGCGTACTGGGTGGCGAAGTTGGCGTGCAGCGCCTGACCGGCCTGGGTGCTGGAAACATCACCGAAGGCCGTCGACGGGTCACGGTTCTTGGCGTTCCACAGGTACCAGAAGCGGCCGCTGACCGACCACCTGGGGGTGAACCAGTAGGTCGCCGCGTAGTAGGGGTTGAACGACCAGAAGTTGCTGCCGGGGTTGACCGACTTGTCACGGTCGTAGGCACCGGTGGGCAGGATCACCTCGGCCTCGATGCGCTGGGCGAACAGCGGCGAGCCGTCGGCGCGGGTGGTCAGCGGCGATTGCAGGAACGCGCCCAGCACCATGTCGCCCAGACCCTCGCGGGAGCTGAGCGCGGCGTTGTCGAGGCCGTCGTCCACCTCGGCGTGGGCCAGCCACGGCAGGATCACCGTGGCGCCGGGCATCCAGCCATTGGCCAGTGGCTGGCCCAGGTGGATGTACTGGGTCACCGGCGCGAAGGTCTCGATCTCCTGCCTGGGCAGCGGCAGCTTGTCGCCGCGCTGGTCATTGAAGCGCGACGCCTTGCCGTAGATCAGGTACTCGACTACGTAGCCGCCCGGCCCGCCGGGCAGCGGCGAGCCGTCGTAGAAGCTGGTGGAGCCTAGGTTGACGGAAGGCAGGTCGTAGGCCTGGGCGGTGCCCGCCAGGGCAGCCAGGCCGAGGCCTAGAGCCGAGAGACGTGATGCATGCATGGTGAGGATCCTTGTCTTGTTGTTCTTGTCGCAGATCGCGTGGTGGTCTCGGTGAGGCTTACACGTAACTGGCTGCCAGCCCGCCATCGACCGGGATGTTGGCGCCACACACCCAGCGCGCCGCATCCGAGCAGAGGAACAGCACCACGGCGGCCACTTCGTCAGCCAGGGCCGGGCGCTTCATATGGCGGCCATCGCGCTCCAGGCGCTCGTCGCTGAGCATCTGCACGAAGTCACCGAGGATCGGCGTGAACACCGGGCCGGGTGCCACGCAATTGAGGCGCACGTCGTGCTCGCGGGACCAGGGCGAGGCGTTCTGGTACGACCAGACGATCAGCGCCTCCTTGAAGTACTGGTAACAGGTGGCCTGCTCGACCGGGTTGGCGTCGAGCCAGGTGCTGCCGGCCTCGAAGCCCGCGGCCGCGGCAAGAGCCTTGTGCGCCTCGAGGCGTTGTGGCCACTCGGCGCCGAGAATCGACGCGGCGTTGACGATGCAGCCGCCAGCGAGGCGCGGCAGCAGGCCTTCGCTGAGGTGGCGCAGGCCCAGGTAGTTGACCCGGCCGACCAGCTCGGCCGGCGCTGTGCCCGGCACGCCGGCGATGTTGCACAGGCCGTCGATACGCTCGGGCAGGCGGGCGATCACCTGGTCGATACTCGCCGGGTCGCCCAAATCCACCGCGTGGTAGGCGTGTACGCTGATCTGCGGTTCGTGGCGATCCAGAGCGATCACCCGGGCGCCGGCACAGCGCGCCAGGCGGGCCACTTCGGCGCCGATACCGGAAGCGGCGCCGGTCACGATCAGGGTCTTGTCGTGCAATTTCATGGTGCGTCCTCTCGTTCTTGTTGTGGGCAAATCAGAAGGGGTATTGCGGCGGCGTGTCCTTGACCGTCACCCACTGCCACTGGGTGAACTCGTCCCAGTTGGCCGGGCCGCTCATGCTGCCGCCGTTGCCGGAATTGCCACGGCCGCCGAACGGGTTTACGCCGTCGTCGTTCACCGTCTGGTCGTTGATGTGCAGCATGCCGGCGCGCAGCTGGGCGCCGATCGCCATGGCGCGGCCCACCGAGCGGGAGATCACCGCCGCGGCGAGGCCGTACTCGGTGCGGTTGGCCAGGTCGATGGCTTGCTCGTCGCTGGCGAAACTGGCCACGCAGGCCACCGGGCCGAACATCTCGGTATCGAAGGCCGGCATGCCCGGCGCCAGGTGGCTGAGCACGGTGGGCTGGTAGAACAGGCCGTCGTACTGGCCGCCCACCTGCAGGTGGGCACCGGCCACCACACTGTCGAGCACCAGTTGGTGGGTGCGTACTAGCTGGTTCTCGTTGATCATCGGGCCAAGCTCGAGGTCGCCGCCGGCCGGGTCGCCCAGGCGCAGGCGCCGGGTGCGCTCGACCAGCCCTTCGACGAAGCGCTCATGCAGCGACTCGTGCACCAGGATCAGCCCGCTGGCCATGCAGATCTGCCCCTGGTGCAGAAAGGCGCCCCAGCTGGCGCAGCTCAGGGCGCGTTCCAGATCGGCGTCGTCGAGGATGATCAGCGGGTTCTTGCCGCCCAGTTCCAGGGCGACCTTTTTCAGGTGGCGGCCGGCGGTTTCCGCCACCTTGCGGCCGGCGGCGGTGGAGCCGGTGAAGGCGATCATCCGCACGTGCGGGTCGCTGCACAGCGCCGCGCCAGCATCGGCGCCGCCGGGCAGCACGTGCAGCACCCCTTCGGGCAGCCCGGCCAGCTCGAACAGGCGGGCAATCAGAAAGCCACCGGCGATCGGCGTCTGCGGGTCGGGCTTGAGCACCACTGCGTTGCCGGCCGCCAGGGCCGGGGCCACCGCGCGGATCGACAGGATCAGCGGGAAGTTGAACGGTGAGATCACCCCGACCACCCCATGGGGCAGGCGCCGCGCGTAGGACAGGGTGCCGCTGTTGCTCGGCAGCACCAGGCCGTGGGGCTGCATCACCTGGCCCGCGGCGAGCTGCAGGAACAGCACCGCCTCGCGCACCTCGTGTTGGGCCTTGGGCAGGATGCCGCCGGTTTCGCGGGCGATGAACAGCGCGCACTCGTCGGCCTGGGCCTGCAGCAACTGGGCGGCGCGCAGGAAGATATCGGCACGCTGGCGCGGTGCTACGGCCTCCCATGCCGGCTGCTGGGCGGCGGCGGCAGCGGTGGCCAGGCCAACATCCTCGGCCCGGGCCTGGCCAGTCGTGGCCAGGCATTCACCGGTGGCCGGCTCGATGACGGCGTTGCGCTCGCCAGCCAGTGGCGTGCGCCAGGTGCCGGAAAACAGCTTGGCCTCCCACACCTGTTCATCCAGCAAGGCAGCGTTCGATTCTGATCGTGGCAGTCGAGACATGGTGTCTCCTTGGAGTATTGTTGTTTTCAGTGATGTGCCGATGGCATTGGCAGCTATCGCAAGGAGCGTGCCCGGCCATGTGGCTGCTTTGGGCCACGCCGAGAATCCATAACAATTTCAATAACCTGCATGCATTCATCAGGTTGGGGTGGCTGGCCAGGCATTCATTTCATGCGCTCTGGAGTGAGCAAATGAGCAAATCGCCGGGAATTTTCGCCTTGTCCGTGTGATGAATTGCGTAAGTGAGGAGCCGCCCATGGTCGACCCGCGTCGCATTTCCCTGGATGCCCTGCAGGCCATCGAGACGCCCCATTACCGCGGCGCCAGCGATGCGCTGGACTGGGAGAATTCCCCGACGCTGCGCGATCTCACCGAATGCCTGTTCTTCTCGCCGGGCGACGGGCGCATCTGGCTCAACGACCAGCGCATGGTGTTGTTGCATTGCGAGGCGCTGGGCGCATTGCGCCGCGAGCTGATCGATAGCCTCGGTCTGCAGCGCGCTCGCGGCCTGCTGACCCGCGCGGGTTACCTGTCTGGTGCCCGCGATGCGCGTCTGGTGCAGCAGCGCTGGGCGGACGCCGAGCCGGCCTCGATCTTCGCCGCCGGCATCCGCCTGCATGGGCTCGAAGGCATGGTCAAGGTCGAGCCGCTGCACTTCGAATTCGATGTCGACCGCGGCCATTACGACGGCGAGTTCCTCTGGCATCACGCCCACGAGGACGACGAGCACATCGCCGCCTACGGCATCGGCAACGATCCGGCCTGCTGGATGGAGCTGGGTTACGCCACCGGCTACGTCAGCGGCCTGTTCGGCCGCCTGGTGGTGTTTCGCGAGGTGGAGTGCCGGGCCATGGGCCACCAGGTGTGCCGCGTGCTGGGCAAGACCGCCGAACTGTGGGGCGATGTGGACGAAGATCTGCGCTACCTGAACGCCTCGGCCGAGGAGAGCGAACATAGCCGAATGGAGCGCGCGCCCTATCAGCCGCTGCCGCCCAGCGCAGGGGAAGCCGACGAGGGCCGCATGATCGGCGCTTCGGCTGCCTTCAACGCCGCCTTCCAGTCACTGCAACGGGTGTCGCGCACGCCGGCCACGGTGTTGTTCGGCGGTGAGTCCGGGGTCGGCAAGGAACTGTTCGCCAGCAACCTGCACCGCATGAGCGAGCGCCGCGACGGGCCGTTCGTGGCCCTCAACTGCGCGGCCATTGCCGAAAGCCTGATCGAGGCCGAGCTGTTCGGCGTCGAGCGCGGCGCCTACACCGGTGCCAGCCACTCACGGCCCGGGCGCTTCGAACGCGCCCAGGGCGGCACGCTGTTTCTCGACGAGGTGGCCTGCCTGAGCCTGCCGGGCCAGGGCAAGCTGCTGCGCGCCCTGCAGGAGCGCGAGATCGAGCGGGTCGGCGGTACTTCGGTGATCAACGTCGACGTACGGGTGATCGCCGCCACCAACGTCGACCTGCGCGCGGCGGTGCGCCGTGGCGAGTTTCGCGAGGACCTGTACTACCGCCTCAACGTCTACCCGATCCTTATCCCGCCGCTGCGCGAGCGGCGCGACGACATCCCGCTGCTGGTGGATTTCTTCATGCGCCGTTATTGCGAGCGCTACGGGCGCACGCCGGTCGGGTTGACCATGCGCGGCCTGAAGGCGCTGCTCAACTACAGCTTTCCCGGCAATATCCGCGAGCTGCAGAACCTGATCGAGCGCGGCGTGATCGCCAGCAACGAAGGCGCGCCCATCGACCTCTATCATCTGTTTCGCGACGAAGAGCTGCCCGCCGAGTTCTATTCGCTGCTGCAGCAGGGGCGCCTGGTGCAGCATCAGGAGCACCCTGGCGAGGTGGACCTGCTGACGCGGCTCGGCTGCCCCGACCTGCCCGACGCCAGCCTGTCGCTGGAGGCCGTGGAAAACCAGTTGCTGGAACAGGCGTTGCAGCGCAGCGCCGGCAACCTCGCTGCCGCGGCCCGCATGCTGGGGCTGAGTCGGGCGCAGTTCGCCTATCGGCTCAAGCGGGCGCGGGGGTAGGCCTGGTCGTCTCTCGCTTAGAGATGCCGGGCCCATTCGGCAAGTTCGCGCTCAAGGCTATCTGCCTTTCCCATTGGGCGTTGTGGTCGAAGCCATAGCGTTGTTGCAGCGAGACGGTTTCACCCCTCATGTACTGCGCCTGGGCTTGCAGCAACAGCAGGGCGCTGACGGTATCGCCCGCTTCGAGGTATGCCTCGATCACAGCGTCGATTACCGGGTAGAGATCGTTATGCTTGCTGCCACCCGCAGGGATGTTGCTGAAGGCTTTTCGGCCTTGCCAAAGTGGGTCCTGAGCCAGGTCCGCAGGGCCCTGGGTTTGACGGGCGAGCCACTGCCAGATGCGCTCCACCGCCTGGCCACTGCCGAAGCAGGGCGGCGCCAGCACGCTACGTACAGCAAGACGGCAGGCCTCGTCATGCCGGCCCTGGCGAAGATATTGGCCGACCAGTAGCGCTGCGGCATCCGCGTATTCCGGCAGCCGCTGCAGGGTGCGCTCGAGCAATTCGATGGCGTCATTCACGGCCTGCTTACCGAGCAGGTGGCGCGCCTGCTCATAGGCTGCCTGCGGGGCGTCGGGGTCCTGGCTGAAATCCGGATGCTCCAGATAGCCGTCCTCATCGTCCAAGCCATGGGAGGCCGTCAGGAAGGTGTCCAGGCTGGAGAATGCCGGAACCAGGCGGCCCTCGTCGTGAAAGGTTTCGACTACCAGTGGCTCGCTACCTTCCAGGCCGACCGGCCAGTACAAGCCATAGGTGTCACCGTTGCCCAGGGCGTGCTCGGCGAAAGGCACGAAGCCGGGAATGCTTCCCGGCCCATTGTCGCGATCTAGGCTTACTTCGTTGACACGTGCGGGCAGTTTCAAGGGCATGGGCTGCTCCGAAAATCGAGATGGCGGCAGTTTAGTGCACTGCTCGATCCTGCTGCTGCTCTTGAGACGGCTCCTCGATCCGATACCAGGCCACATACAGCGCCGGCAGGAACAGCAGGGTCAGCAGGGTGGCGCTGAAGATGCCGCCGATCATGGCGTAGGCCATCGGCCCCCAGAACACTTCGCGGGCGATGGGGATCATGCCCAGGCTGGCGGCGGCGGCGGTCAGCAGGATCGGCCGGCGACGGTGGTGGGTGGCGTCGATCACCGCTTGCCAGGGTGAGTCGCCGGCGCGCTCGAACTCGTCGATCTGGGTCACCAGAATCACCGAGTTGCGGATGATGATGCCGATCAGCGCCAGCACGCCGAGAATCGCCACGAAACCCAGCGGCGTGCCGGTCGGCACCAGGGCCAGCACCACGCCGATCAGGCCCAGGGGCGCCACGCTGAACACCAGGAAGGTCTTCGCCACGCTGTGCAGCTGGATCATCAGGAATGTGGCCATCAGGAACAACATCAGCGGCAGCACGCTGGCAATCGGCCCCTGGGCCTTGCCGCTTTCCTCCACGGTGCCGCCGGTGGCGACGCTGTAACCAGTGGGTAATTCATCCGAGAACTTCTGGATGTCCGGCGCCAGGTCGGCGACCAGGTCGGTGGGCTGGATATCGCTGACCACCGCGGCCTTGAGGGTGATGGTCGGCTTGCGGTCACGGCGCCATACCAGCGGCTGCTCCAGCTCGTAACCGACGGTGGCGAAGGCGCGCAGCGGAATCGCCACGCCATTGGGATTGACGATCTGCAGGTTTTCCAGGGTCTGCGGCGAGCTGCGTTCGCTGTCTTCGGCGCGGCCGATCACGTCGATCAGGTAGATGTCGTCCTTGACCTGAGTGACCGTGGTGCCGCTGACGATGCCGTTGAGCAGATTGGCGACGTCTTCGGAGGACAGCCCGAACTGCCGCGCCTTGTCCTGGGCGACATCGATGCGCAGCACCTTGCCCGGCTCGTTCCAGTCGTAAACCATCTCGCCGATGTCCGGGTTCTTGTCGAGCAGGGTGGCCAGCTCCAGGGCGTGCTTGCGAACCTGGTCGACGTCCGCGCCGCTGATCCGGTACTGGATCGGCCGGCCCACCGGCGGGCCCATTTCCAGCGGCTGCACGAAGCTGCCGATGCCGACGAAGTCTTCACGCAGGCGCTTGTTGAGCTTGGCTACCAGGCGATCACGGGCGTCGATGTCCTTGGCGACGATCACCAGTTGGGCGTAGAAGGGGTTCTGCAGCTGCTGGTCCAGTGGCAGGTAGAAGCGCAGGGCGCCCTGGCCGATGTAGGTGCTCCAGCGGGCGATGTCTTCGTCGCCCTGCAAGCTGGCCTCGAGGCGGTCGACCTGGGCGCGGGTCTCGTTGATCGAGGCGTTCTGCGGCAGGTTGAGGTCGACGAGAATCTCCGGGCGATCAGAGGCCGGGAAGAACTGGCTCTGCACCAGGGTCATCCCGCCCAGGGAGGCGGCGAACAGGGCGATGGTCAGGCCGATGGTCCACCAGCGGTGCCGCATGGCCAGCAGCAGGCCGCTGTCGAAGGCGCGGGCGATGCGGCCCGGGCCTTTTTCCTTGGCCTGCAGGCGCTTGGGCAGGATGTGCACGGCGATCACCGGGGCGAACACCACGGCCACCAGCCAGGACAGCAGCAGCGCCACGGCGATCACCGCGAACAGGGTGAAGGTGTACTCGCCCGCCGAGCTGGAGTTGAGGCCGATGGGCACGAAGCCGGCCACCGTCACCAGGGTGCCGGTGAGCATCGGAAAGGCCGTGGAGGTGTAGGCGAAGGTGCCGGCGTCGTGTAGCGAATCACCTTTCTCCAGCCGCGTGACCATCACCTCGACGGTGATCATCGCATCGTCGACCATCAGCCCCAGGGCGATGATCAGCGCGCCGAGGGAAATGCGCTGCATGGTGATGCCGCTGTATTCCATGAACATGAACACCATGGCCAGCACCAGCGGGATCGAGCAGGCGACCACCAGGCCGGCGCGAATGCCGAGGCTGACGAAGCTCACCAGCATGACGATCAGCACCGCCTCGAACAGCGCGCGGGTAAAGCCGCTGACGGCTTCTTCCACCACTTCGGCCTGGTCGGACACCACGTGCACGCCAACGCCCACCGGCAGCTCGGCGGTCATCTCGTCCATGCGCGCATGCAGGGCCTTGCCGAAGGTCTGGATATTGCCGCCGTCGCGCATGGCGATGGCCAGGCCGATGGCCGGCTTGCCGTTGTAGCGGAACAGTGCCTGCGGCGGGTCGACGTAGCCACGGGTGATTTCGGCGATGTCGGTCAGCCGGTAGAAGCGGTCGTCGAGGCGCAGGTTGACGCTGCGCAGGTCGGCTTCCGAGGCGAACTGGCCGCTGGTGCGCACGGAAATCCGCTCCGGCCCGGCCTCGATCACCCCGGAGGGCGTCACCGCGTTCTGCGCCTGCAGGCTCTGGATCACCTGGCTCTGGTCGATGCCCAGGGCGGCCAGCTTGCGGGTCGAGAAGTTGAGGTAGAACACCTCGTTCTGCTGGCCGACCATCTGCACCTTGCCCAGGTCCGGCACGCTGCGGATCTCGGCGCGCACCTGCTCCACGTAGTCGCGCAGCTGGCGCATGCTCAGGCCGTCGCCGGTGAAGGCGTAGATGGAGCCGAACACGTCGCCGAATTCGTCGTTGAACGACGGGCCCTGCAAGCCCTGGGGAAACTCGCCGCGAATGTCGTCGATCTTCTTGCGCACCTGGTACCAGATGCCGTCGATTTCATCGGCCTTGGTGGTGTCGCGCAGGAACACCATCACCGTTGATTCGCCGGGGCGCGTGTAGCTCTTCACGTAGTCCAGCGAGTCCAGCTCCTCGAGCTTCTTCTCGATGCGGTCGGTGACCTGGCTGAGGGTTTCATCGACCGTGGCGCCAGGCCAGCGGGTCTGGATGACCATGGTCTTGATGGTGAACGCCGGGTCTTCCTCACGGCCCAGGTTCATGTAGGAGATCACGCCCATCAGCAGCGACACGAACATCAGGTACCAGACGAACGACTGGTGGCGCAGCGCCCAGTCCGAGAGGTTGAAGCCGTTCTTGCGCGGCGTCTGCTGGGTCATGGTGCGACGCCCTCGTCGATGCGGATCTGCTGGCCGTCCTTGAGTTCGCTCAGGCCGGCGCTGACTACCTTGTCGCCGGCCGCAAGGCCCTCGACGCTGATCTGTTCGCCTTCGCGGCCGACCACCTGCACGTTGCGCGGGTGAACGGTCCTGGCTTTGCTGTCGATCACCCATACGCGGCTCTGGCCGTCGACTTCCTGCACGGCGGCGGCTGGCAGCAGGCTGCGCGGCTGCTGGGCGCGGGTCAGGCTGATGGCCACGGCGGTGCCCAGGCGCAGGCCGGGCGGCGTGTCTTCCAGGGTCAGGCGGGCGCGGCGGGTGCGGGTGGCGGCGTCGGCGCGCGGCGCCAGTTCGCGCAGCCGACCACGGGTGGCGATGCTCGGGTCGAGCTGCGAGGCAACGTTGAACTGCACCTGATCGTCCAGACCGTCAGCCAGCTCCACGGGCAGGTCGAACACCGCTTCGCGCACGTCCGGGCGGGCCAGGGTGACCACCTCCTGGCCGGCGCCGACCACCTGGCCGGCCTCCACGTGCCAGGCGGTGACCACCGCATCGAAGTCGCTTTTCAGGGTGCCGTAGTCCACACGGTCGCGGGCCTGGCGGGTGGCCGCTTCGGCCTGCTCGCGGTTGCTGCGGGCGTTGCTCAGTTCGGTCTGCGCCTGCTCCAGGTTGGCCTTGGCGCCGACCCCCCGGTCGAACAGTTCCTGCTGACGGCGGGCATTGGCCTGGGCATTGATCCACTGCGCTTGAGCGCGTGCCTGGTCGCCTTCGCTGGCGCGCAGGGCGTTCTGCTGGTCGGTGGGGTCGAGGGTCGCCAGGGTGGTGCCGGCCTTCACTTCGGCCCCGGCATCCACCAGGCGGCGGGCGACCCGGCCGCCGACACGAAAGCCCAGGGTGCTCTGCACCCGCGCCTCGATATTGCCGGCGAAACGGCCGAGAATCTGCTCGTTCTGCTGTTGCACCTCGGTGTAGAGCACCGGGCGGATCGGCGCGGGTTTTTCGTCCTCGGCACAGCCGGCGAGCAGCGCGGTGATCAGCACGAGAGGGATAGCACGGTTCATGGCTGCTGCTCCTGGGGCTGCTTCTGCTCACGGGCTTCGGCAATTTCCACCTTCTGGCCCGGATGCAGCAGCTGCCCGCCGGCCACCACTACGCGGTCACCGTCCTGCAGGCCGGCGCGGATGATCACCTTGTCGGTCAGGTAGCGGCCAACCTGCACAGGGTGCAGCTGCACGATGTCATCGCCACCCAGGCGCCACACCGCCGGCTCGCTTTCGGCTTTGGTCAGCGCTGACCAAGGCAACTCGACGCTGCGCACCGCCGGATTGCTGACGTGAGCACTGACGGTAGAGCCCAGGGTCATCGCCTCCGGCACCTGCTCCAGGCCAACCTTGACCTGCACCGTACCGCTCTGTGCCGACACCTGGGGGTTGACCTCGCGCACCGTGCCGCTGGCGCTCACCTCGGGGTTGTCCAGCAGGCTGACGCGCAGCGGCTGGCCGGGCTCGACCAGCAGCGCTTCGAAGACGTTGAACACCGCATCGCGCTCGCCCTCGCGGGCCAGGCCGAAGATCGGCGTAGCGGCCTGTACCACCTGGCCAACCTCGGCCTGGCGGGCGGTGATCACCCCGTCGCTGTCGGCGCGTAGTTCGGTGTAGCCGGCCTGCTCGCGGGCATCGGCCAATTGCGCCTGGGCGGCAGCCAGGCTGTTGCGTGCGCCGCGGTCGCTGGCCAGGGCGCTGTCGTATTCGCTGCGGCTGGTGTAGCCCTTGGGCAGCAATTGCTGCTGGCGCCACAGGTTGGCGGCGCTGAGCTTGGCCTGGGCCTGGGCCGCCTCGACCGCCGCCTCGGCGGAGCGCACCGCGTTGCGCTGGTCCTGCGGGTCAAGGCGGGCCAGCACCTGGCCGGCCTTCACCGTATCGCCGACGTCCACCAGCCGTTCGGTGATCTTGCCGCCTACACGGAACGACAGATCGGTCTGAATGCGTGCCTGGATATCGCCGGTGATGGTGGCGTCCGCCGCATAATCGACCTGGCTGACCGTCGCCACCTTGACCCGCGGGCTCGCTGGCGCAGGCGGCTGCTCGTCGGCGCAGCCAGCCAGCAGCGCGATAGCCAGCAAGGCCACGACAGGGCGAGGCAGGGCAGAGATCGATACGGGCGGCATGGAGGCTCCGGCACGGCAAGGCGCGAAAGTGTGTGCAGATGCGACCGCACCAGGCGACGAACGGTTCAGGCTACTCGCGCGACGAGCGTGGCTTGTGTTGGGGATGCAAATCCTAATACTGTATTTATATACAGTTATCGAGCCTGCACCATGAACCCGACCTCAGCGCCGCGCGGGCGCGGCACCGCCAGCAAACCGCACAACCGTTTCGCACCGACCACCAGCGATGCCGAGGACGACGGCTGGTATCAGGAACAGACGCCGCTGACCTTCGTCACCGAGGTGCGCCATGAACGGGCGAAGACGGTGATCAGCCGCAACAATTCGCCGGATGTCGGCTTCGACCGTTCGGTGAACCCCTACCGCGGCTGCGAGCACGGCTGCATCTACTGCTTTGCCCGGCCCAGCCACGCCTACTGGGACCTGTCGCCGGGCATCGACTTCGAAACCAAGCTGATCGCCAAGACCAACCTGGCCGAGCGCCTCGAGGAGCAACTGAGCAAGCCGGGCTACGTGCCGGCGCCCATCGCCCTGGGCATCAACACCGACGGCTACCAGCCCATCGAGCGTGAACACCAGCTGACCCGCCAGGCCCTGGAGATCCTGCTGCGCTACCGCCACCCGGTAAGCATCATCACCAAGAGCGCGTTGATCCTGCGCGACCTGGATCTGCTCGAAGAGCTGGCCAGCCTCAACCTGGTGAGCATCGCATTCAGCATCACCACCCTGGACGACGAGCTCAAACGCATCATGGAGCCGCGCACCGCCGCCCCCAAGGCCCGGCTGCGGGCGATGAAAACCCTGCACGAGCACGGTGTGCCGGTCGGTTTGATGGCCGCGCCGATGATTCCGATGATCAACGACATGGAGCTCGAGCGCCTGCTCGAAGCCGGCCGCGAGGCCGGGGCCAGCTCGGCCGGCTACGTGCTGTTGCGTTTACCGCTGGAGATCGCCGGGTTGTTCGAGGAATGGCTGCAGAGTCATTTCCCCGACCGCGCCGAGCACGTGATGAGCCTGATCCGCCAGTCCCGTGGCGGGCAGAACTACGACAGCCGCTTTGGCGCGCGAATGAAGGGCGAGGGCCACTTCGCCGAATTGCTGGCCCAGCGCTTTCGCCTGGCGCGCCGTCGCTATGGCTACGACGGCAGCAAGCGGGCGGTGCTGGATTGTTCGCAGTTTGCGCCGCCGGGCCAGCAGATGGGCTTGTTCTGAGCGAGTCGGTGCCCCGGTTTCGCTGGGCACGGCGAGCTGGGCTCGCGCTCCTGTAGCCTGGCGTTGAGCGCAGCGATACCTAGGTCGGGATTGTCGGCATGGCGTACGACACGGCGAAAGCACCGGCGATATCACCGGCTGCACGACGATTTATCGCGCCAACGTGTCTCGAAGGGTTTTGCCACAGTCCAATCCTCCGATCTCTTGCCGGCAGTCCTGCCGGCTGGGAAGCTGTGCGCTGTCGCACGCTTGGTCTTCCATTCGTTAACGAGGTAACGCTATGCCTGGTAATCGTCGTCCTGCCGATAGCAAAACCAAGAACGCGGCCTCGGCCGCCGAGGCGCTGGATCATCTGGTCGAGGGCTTTCTGCGCTTTCGCCAGGATGTGTTCCCGCAGCAGCAGGCGCTGTTCAAGAAGCTGGCCCATGCCCAGTCGCCACGCGCCATGTTCATCACCTGCGCCGATTCGCGTATCGTTCCCGAGCTGATCACCCAGAGCGAGCCGGGCGACCTGTTCGTGACCCGTAACGTCGGCAACGTGGTGCCGCCCTACGGGCAAATGAACGGCGGCGTATCCACCGCCATCGAATACGCCGTCGCCGCCCTGGGCGTGCAGCACATCATCGTCTGCGGCCATTCCGACTGCGGCGCGATGAAAGCCGTGCTCGACCCGGAAACCCTGGAACGCATGCCCACGGTCAAGGCCTGGCTGCGCCACGCCGAAGTGGCCAAGACGGTGGTTGCCGACAACTGCGGCTGCGCCGACCACACCACCCTGGGTGTGCTCACCGAGGAAAACGTGGTGGCCCAGCTCGACCACCTGCGCACCCACCCGTCGGTGGCCTCGCGCCTGGCGGCCGGCCAGTTGTTCATCCATGGCTGGGTGTATGACATCGAAAGCAGCGAGATCAAGGCCTACGACGCCGAGGCCGGTGAGTTCCGGCGGATCGGTGACGGCCCGCTGCCGATGGCCACGCCACGCCCGCGCTATCCACAGGGCTGATCCTGCGGCGTCTGGCCTTACGAACTGTGGGAGCGTGCGGGGACGCCCAGTCCATGCGCGCGAATCGCGGGCATGGCCCGCTCCCACAAAAGCAGTCGTAGGATGGGTCGGGCCGCGCAGATGCAACCCATCAGCAATTGATGGGTTTCACCCATCCTACGGCTTGGTTCCGCTCTCACGGCTTCAGTCTGTGACCCTCCTCTCCAACAGCGCTCAGCAGGCGAACCCGCGGGACTGTGCTAGGGTCTTTAGTCGGTCGGTTGGCCTGCGCACGAGGCGCGGCCCACCGGCAATCACCGACAAGAACAAGACGATGCCGGCCCGCCATGACCCGATCGCAGAGAACGCCAGATCCTTCCTATGAGCTGATGGATGACCACGAGGGTCATTCGCTGATCTATCGCCAGCACGGCTTTCCCAGCCCCCTGGTGCGTTGGCATTTCCACAAGGAATACGAGCTGCACCTGATCGTCGCCAGCGCCGGCAAGGTGTTCATCGGCGACTACATCGGTAATTTCTCCCCCGACACCCTGTTTCTCACCGGCCCCAACCTGCCGCACAACTGGATCAGCCAGATGGCGCCGGGCGAGGCGGTGGCCGAGCGCGACATGCTGGTCAACTTCACCGACGAGGTGCTGGAAAGCGGCACCGCGGTGTTCGCCGAACTCAAGGACCTGCAGCCGCTGCTGGCCCGCGCCCAGTACGGCATCGAGTTCCGCTGCCCGCACACCATCGCCGAGGCGCGCCAGTTGCTGCAGCGCATCGCCGATTCCCAGGGCATGACCCGGCTGGGGCATTTCTTCATCCTCATGGAGCTGCTGGCCGGCTGCGAGGCGTACCAGCTGCTCTCCGACCGCACTGCCGCGCAACTGGCCGACGAGCACCATGTCGACCGCATCAATCGCGCGGTGGACTACATCTTCCAGCGCTACGCCCAGGAGCTGAGCCAGGAAGAAGTGGCCGAGTACCTGGGCATGACGCCCACCTATTTTTCGCGTTTCTTCAAGCAGGCCACCGGGCGCGGCTTCGTCGAATTCGTCAATCGCATGCGGGTCAGCAAGTCCTGCGAGCTGCTGACCCAGAGCGACAAGCCGGTGACCGAGGTGTGTTTCGAGTCCGGTTTCAACAACATCTCCAACTTCAACCGGCGCTTCCAGCAGCTCAAGGGCATGACGCCCAGCGGTTACCGACGGCTGGTCACCCAGCGGGTCACCGCGCAAAACCTGTACTGAATCCGCTGCTCTCATTCGCCGCGAAGACCGCCGGAGGCCCGTTCTTGAGCTGCCGTGGACGTTGCATCGCCATTGAGCGCTGCATTCTCAGTGCAAAAAAGTATCGGTTACAGTGCAGTCGAGGCGTTGTTCACGTCTGGCCGTAGGGGTGTAATCCGGGTCGGCCCACAAAAACAATAACGTCTCCCGAGGCTCACCGGGCCAGGGAGAGGAGTTCAAGACCATGAACCATACGCTCAAAGTACTTGTAGCCGCTTCCTGCCTGTCGCTCACCGTTGGCGCCCAGGCTGCCGAGACCGTGACCATCGCCACGGTCAACAACAGCGACATGATCCGCATGCAGCGCCTGGCCAAGACCTTCGAAGAACAGCACCCGGACATCAAGCTCAAGTGGGTGGTGCTCGAAGAGAACGTGCTGCGCCAGCGCCTGACCACCGATATCGCCACCCAGGGCGGCCAGTTCGACGTGCTGACCATCGGCATGTACGAAGCGGCGCTGTGGGGCGAGAAGGGCTGGCTGGAGCCGATGAAGGACTTGCCCGCCGACTACGCCCTCGACGACGTGTTCCCCTCCGTGCGCGAAGGCCTGTCGGCCAAGGGGCAGCTCTATGCGCTGCCGTTCTACGCCGAGGCCTCGATCACCTACTACCGCAAGGATCTGTTCGAGCAGGCGGGACTAGAGATGCCCGAGCAGCCGACCTGGGAGCAGATGGCCGAATTCGCCGGCAAACTGCATCAGCCGGACAAAGGCCAGTACGGTATCTGCCTGCGCGGCAAGGCAGGCTGGGGCGAGAACATGGCGCTGATCACCACCATCGCCAACGCCTACGGCGCACGCTGGTTCGACGAGCAGTGGAAGCCGGAATTCACCGGCAGCGAGTGGAAGAACGCGCTGAACTTCTACGTCGACACCATGAAGAAATACGGACCGCCGGGTGCCTCGAGCAACGGCTTCAACGAGAACCTGGCGCTGTTCAACAGCGGCAAGTGCGCCATGTGGGTCGATGCCAGCGTGGCTGGCTCGTTCGTCACCGACAAATCCCAGAGCAAGGTGGCCGACTCGGTGGGCTTCACCTTCGCACCGACCCAGGTCACCGACAAGGGCGCCTCCTGGCTGTATTCCTGGGCGCTGGCGATCCCCACCAGCTCCAAGTCCAAGGATGCCGCCAAGACCTTCAGCGCCTGGGCCACGTCCAAGGCCTACGGTGAGCTGGTCGCCGAGAAGGATGGCGTTGCCAACGTACCACCAGGCACTCGCGCCTCGACCTACAGCGATGCCTACATGAAGGCCGCGCCGTTTGCCAAGGTGACCCTCGACTCGCTGAAGAAGGCCGACCCGGCCAACCCCAGCGCCAAGCCGGTACCGTACGTGGGCATCCAGCTGGTGACTATTCCCGAGTTCCAGGCCGTAGGCACTGCGGTCGGCAAGCTATTCGCCGCCGCGCTGACCGGGCAGATGCAGCCCGAGCAGGCGCTGCAGGCCGCCCAGCAGAGCACCGAGCGGGAAATGAAACGCGCCGGGTATCCGAAGTAAGCACACCCGATGGTGGGCCGCACTGCAGCGGTCCACCGCGGGCAATCAGACAACGCCTGGGTCACTCGGCCCGATCCGTCATACCCAACCGCTCATTGCGGAGCCCCCATGGATAACACAACCCTCGACTCCCGCGCGTCCGCGGCGGGCGAAGCCGTCGCCACACGGCGCAAGCGCCTGGAGCCCGGCTGGTTCCTAGTCAGCCCCTCGGTGGTTCTGCTGCTGATCTGGATGATCGTGCCCCTGGGCATGACCATCTACTTCTCGCTGATCCGCTACAACCTGCTGTACCCCGGCGAAAACGACTTCGTCGGCCTGGAAAATTTCGAATACTTCGTCACCGATGCCGCCTTCCTGTCCGGCGCCGGCAACACCTTGCTGCTGGTCGGCAGCGTGCTGCTGATCAGCGTGGTGTTCGGTGTGCTGATCTCCGCACTGCTGGAGGCCAGTGAGTTCTTCGGTCGGGGCATCGTGCGGGTGCTGCTGATCTCGCCGTTCTTCATCATGCCGACGGTCAGCGCGCTGCTGTGGAAGAACCTGATCTTCCACCCGGTGTCGGGGATCCTCGCCGCCGTATGGCAGTTCTTCGGCGCCCAGCCGGTGGACTGGCTGGCGCACCACCCGCTGTTCTCGATCATCCTTATTGTGTCGTGGCAGTGGCTGCCGTTCGCCATCCTCATCCTGATGACCGCCATGCAGTCCCTCGACCAGGAGCAGAAGGAGGCCGCGCGCCTCGACGGCGCCGGCCCGCTGGCGATCTTCTGGCACCTGACCCTGCCGCACCTGGCACGGCCGATCGCCGTGGTGGTGATGATCGAAACCATCTTCCTGCTCTCGGTCTTCGCCGAGATCTACACCACCACCAGCGGCGGCCCGGGTTACGAGTCGACCAACCTGGCCTACCTGATCTACACCCAGGCGCTGCTGCAGTTCGACGTGGGCATGGCCTCCGCCGGCGGGCTGATCGCCGTGGTCATCGCCAACATCGCCGCCATCGTGCTGATCCGCATGATCGGCAAGAACCTGACCGATAAACAGTGAGGGCTCCGAGATGCTGACCCTGAAGCAATCCCGTCGCCTGCAAAGCGTGCTGGTCGGCACGCTGGCCTGGGCCGTGGCCGCGCTGATCTTCTTTCCGATCTTCTGGATGGTGCTGACCAGCCTGAAGACCGAGCTGGATGCCTTCGCCACGCCACCGCAGTTCATCTTCACCCCGACCTTCGAGAACTACCTGCACATCAACGAGCGCAGCGACTACTTCGCTTACGCCTGGAACTCGGTGCTGATCTCCTTCTCGGCGACCTTGTTGTGCATGCTCATCGCGGTGCCGGCGGCCTACTCGATGGCGTTCTTCGAGACCAAGCGCACCAAGGGCACGCTGCTGTGGATGCTGTCCACCAAGATGCTGCCGCCGGTGGGCGTGCTGGTGCCGATTTATCTCTTGGCCAAGCAGTTGGGCCTGCTCGACTCGCGCCTGGCGCTGATCGTCATCTACACCCTGATCAACCTGCCGATCGTGGTGTGGATGGTGTACACCTACTTCAAGGACATCCCCGGCGAGATCCTCGAAGCGGCGCGCCTCGATGGCGCCACCACCTGGCAGGAAATCGTTCGCGTGCTGCTGCCCATCGCCCGCGGCGGCCTGGCCTCGACCATGCTGCTGTCGCTGATCCTGTGCTGGAACGAGGCGTTCTGGTCGCTCAACCTGACCAGCTCCGCCGCCGCGCCGCTGACCGCGCTGGTGGCCTCCTACTCCAGTCCCGAAGGCCTGTTCTGGGCCAAGCTTTCCGCCGTTTCGACCCTCGCTTGCGCACCCATCCTGATCTTCGGCTGGATCAGCCAGAAGCAGCTGGTGCGTGGTCTGTCGTTCGGCGCTGTGAAATAACAAGAAGGATCAAGAGCCATGGCTGATTTGAAAATCCGCAACCTGAAAAAAGGCTTCGACGGCACGGCGATCATCAAGGGCATCGACCTGGATATCGAGAACCGTGAATTCGTGGTATTCGTCGGCCCGTCCGGCTGTGGCAAGTCCACGCTGCTGCGCCTGATCGCAGGGCTGGAGGAAGTCTCCAGCGGCACCATCACCCTCGATGGCGTCGATATCACCGACACCGCGCCGGCCAAGCGTGACCTGGCGATGGTCTTTCAGACCTACGCCCTGTACCCGCACATGACGGTGCGCAAGAACCTGTCCTTTGCCCTCGATCTGGCCCGGGTCGGCAAGGCGGAGGTCGAGGAGAAGGTCGCCAACGCCGCGCGCATCCTCGAGCTGGGCGCTTTGCTGGAGCGCAAGCCCAAGCAGCTCTCCGGCGGCCAGCGCCAGCGCGTGGCCATCGGCCGCGCCATCGTGCGCAACCCTAAGATCTTCCTGTTCGATGAACCCTTGTCCAACCTCGACGCCGCCCTGCGCGTGCAGACTCGCCTGGAACTGGCGCGCCTGCACAAGGAGCTCAAGGCGACGATGATCTACGTGACCCACGACCAGGTCGAGGCCATGACCCTGGCCGACAAGGTGGTGGTACTCAATGGTGGTCGCGTCGAGCAGGTCGGCTCGCCGCTGGAGCTCTACAATCACCCGGTCAACCTGTTCGTCGCCGGCTTTCTCGGCACGCCGAAAATGGGCTTCCTGCGCGGCCAGGTGGAGGGCGTCGACGGCGGCCGCTGCCAGCTGCGCCTGACCTGTGGCGCCGCGCTGGACCTGCCCCTGGCCGGCACCGGCCTGCGCAACGGCGACCCGGTCACCCTGGGCATCCGCCCCGAACACCTCAACGTGGTGCCGGCCGGGCAGGGCCGTTTGCAGGCCACCGCCGATGTCAGCGAGCGCCTGGGCAGCGACACCTTCTGCCACGTGCGCGTCGGCGAGGAAGACCTCACCGTGCGGGTGCGCGGCGACTTCTCGCCGGCCTACGGCGAAGCCCTGGCGCTGGATTTCGACCCGGCCCACTGCCACGTCTTCAACGCCGATGGCCTGGCCATCGACAAACGCATCCAGGCCGGCCAGGCCGCCTGACGCGCAGGAATCGCCCCATGAAACTGAATCGCAAGAATCTCGCTGCACTGGCCCCGGAAGTCGAAGTACCGGTTTACGACCCCTCGACCGTGCGCCAGGGCATCGCCCATATCGGCGTCGGCGGCTTCCACCGCGCCCACCAGGCGATCTACACCGAAGCGTTGCTCAACCGCGGCGAAGCCCGCGAATGGGGCATCTGCGGCGTCGGCCTGCGCCGCGAAGACCGCGCCATGCAGCAGGCGCTGGCCGCCCAGGATCACCTCTACACCATGCTGGTACTGGGCGACGAGCCTGGCCTGGAGGTGCGTGTGGTCGGCGCCATCAACGGCATGTTGCTGGCCGAGGACTCGCCGGCGGCGCTGATCGACAAGCTGGCCGACCCGGCGATCCGCATCGTCTCCCTGACCATCACCGAAGGCGGCTACTGCATCGATGACAGCACGGGCGAGTTCATGGCCCACCTGCCGGACATTCAGCACGACCTGGCGCACCCGCAAGCGCCGCGCAGCGTATTCGGTTTTCTCTGTGCGGCCCTGGCCAAACGCCGCGCTGCCGGCACTCCGGCGTTCACCCTGATGTCCTGCGATAACCTGCCCCACAACGGCGCGGTGACCCGCAAGGCGTTGCTGGCCTTCGCCCACCTCGCCGACCACGAGCTGGCGACCTGGATCGACGCCCACGTGAGCTTTCCAAACGCCATGGTCGACCGCATCACGCCGATGACCAGCGATGCCCACCGCGCCGAGCTGGCCGAGCGCCATGGCGTCGAGGATGCCTGGCCGGTGGTCTGCGAGCCCTTCCTGCAATGGGTGCTGGAAGACAAGTTCGTCAATGGCCGGCCGGCCTGGGAGAAGGTTGGCGTGCAGTTCACCGGCGACGTCACGCCCTACGAGGAGATGAAGATCAAGCTGCTCAACGGCAGCCACCTGGCGCTGACCTACCTGGGCTTTCTCAAAGGCTATCGGTTCGTCCATGAAGCCATGAACGACCCCTTGTTGGAGCGCTACGTGCGTACCTTCATGGACCTGGACGTTACCCCGCAGCTGGCACCGGTGCCGGGCATCGACCTAGACGACTACAAGGCCACGCTGATCGAGCGCTTCTCCAACCAGGCCATCGCCGACCAGCTCGAGCGTGTGTGCTCGGATGGCTCGTCAAAGTTTCCCAAGTTCATCGTGCCGACCCTCAACCGCCTGATCGAGGACGGTCGGCCCCTGGAGCGCGCCGCCCTGGTGGTCGCGGCCTGGGCGCTGTACCTCAAGGGTGTCGACGAGCAGGGCACCCGCTACCGCATCCCCGACCCGCGCGCCGAGTTCTGTCAGGCGCTGGTGGCCGATGACGACAAGGTGCGCGAGCGGGTGCTCGGCGTCGAGGTGATCTTCGGCACCGCCATCCCGCAATCGGCGGCCTTCGTCACCGCCTTCGAGCTGTGCTACGACAGCCTGCGCAAGCTGGGCGTAACGCGCACCCTGCAGACCCTCCTGGGTGACTGAACCATGTACCTCGGCATCGATTGCGGCACCCAGGGCACCAAGGCGCTGATCCTCGATATCCACAGCGGCAAGGTGCTTGGCGAGGGCAGCGCCGCGCACCGGCTGATCAGTGGCCCCAATGGGCGCCGCGAGCAGGATCCGGCCGACTGGCTGCTGGCCTTCGAGCAGGCCACCGCCCAGGCCCTGCAGCAGGCCGGGGTGGCGGGCAGCGAGATCCTCGGCATTGGCGTGTCCGGCCAGCAGCACGGCCTGGTGCTGCTCGATGCCAAGGGTGAGGTATTGCGCCCGGCCAAGCTGTGGTGCGACACCGAGTCGGCTGTCGAGAACGCCCACCTGCTGGAGTTTCTCGGCGGTGACAGTGGCTCCCTGGAGCGGCTGGGCGTGGCCATTGCACCGGGCTACACGGTGTCGAAGCTGCTGTGGACCCGCGACCATTACCCCGAGGTGTTCGCCCGCATCGCCCATATCCTGTTGCCCCACGACTACCTCAACTACTGGCTGACCGGGCGCGCCTGCGCCGAATTCGGTGATGCCTCCGGTAGCGGTTATTTCAACGTGCGTACGCGCAACTGGGACACCGAGCTGCTGGAGCTGATCGATCCGCAAGGCGCCCTGGTGCGGGCCCTGCCGGAGCTGATCGAGTCGCAGCGCTGTGTCGGCCCGATCCGCCCGCAGGTCGCCGAGCGCCTGGGCCTCAACCCCAGAGCGCTGGTGGCCAGCGGCGGTGGCGACAACATGCTGGGCGCCATCGGCACCGGCAATATCGCGCCGGGTGCGATCACCATGAGCCTCGGCACCTCGGGCACGGTGTATGCCTATGCCGAGCAACCACAGGTCAGCCCGCACCCGCAGGTGGCGACCTTCTGCTCGTCCTCCGGTGGCTGGCTGCCGCTGATCTGCACCATGAACCTGACCAACGCCAGCGGCGCGATCCGCGACCTGTTGGGCCTGGATGTCGAGACCTTCGGCGTCCTGGTCGGCGAGGCGCCAATCGGTGCCGGGGGCGTACTGATGCTGCCGTTCCTCAACGGCGAACGGGTGCCGGCATTGCCCCAGGCCACCGCCAGCCTGCATGGCCTGACGGCGGACAACCTGACCCGCGCCAACCTCTGCCGTGCGGTGGTGGAGGGCACTACCTTCGGCCTGCGCTACGGCCTCGACCTGCTGCGCGACAGCGGCATTCGCAGCGATGCCATCCGCCTGATCGGCGGCGGCGCGAAAAGCGCGGCGTGGCGGCAGATCGTCGCCGACATCATGGGCGCTCCGGTGGCCTGCCCGCAGCACACCGAAGCAGCAGCGCTGGGCGCGGCGATCCAGGCGGCCTGGTGCGTGAGTCACCAGCATGGCGAGGCGCTTAGCCTGGCGGAACTGTGCGAGCGCTGCGTCACCCTCGACCCCAGCCGCGGTGCCGAGCCCGACGAACTGCGCAGCCGCGCCTACGAGGGCGTCTACCAGCGCTATCGTGAGCAGGTGCGCCGGCTGCAATAATCCGATCCGGTGGCGCTGCCGCCGGCCCTTTCCCTGCGCGAATGCGCCTGTTCCGTGACGCGGAGAACCCATGTATCTGGTATGCGGCGAAGCCCTGTTCGATTTCTTCTGCAATCCCGGTGAACGCAACAGCGAGCTGAATTTCAAGGCCCTGGCCGGCGGTTCGCCGTTCAATGTCGCCGTCGGCTTGCGCCGCCTCGGCGTCGAGTCGGCGCTATTCGGCGGCATTTCCAGCGACTACCTTGGCCAGCGCCTGCGCCAGGTACTGGCCGAGGAGGGCGTCAGCGACCGTTACCTGGTCGCCAGCGAGGCGCCGACCACCATGGCCATGGTCGCCCTGGATGCCCAGGGCTCGCCGCAGTACATGTTTCGCGGCGACGGCTGCGCCGATCGCCAGCTGCTGGTCGAGCACCTGCCAGCGCTGGATGAGCAGGTGACCGGCCTGCATGTGGGCTCCTATTCCCTGGTGGTGGCGCCGGTTGGCGACACCCTGCTGGCGCTGGTCGAGCGCGAGAGCGAGCGGCGGCTGATCAGCCTGGATCCCAACGTGCGCCTCAATCCGGCACCCGATATCGAACGCTGGCGGCAGCGAATTGAATCTTTTGCCGCCCACGCGCATCTGATCAAGGTCAGCGAGGAGGACCTGGAGCTGCTCTATCCCGGCGTCTCACCGTTGACGAGCATCGAGCGCTGGTTGGCCGGGCGCTGCCAGGTGGTGTTCCTGACCCGCGGCAACGCCGGGGCGAGTGTGTTCAGCCGGCAGCACGGGCACTGGTCGGTACCGGCCCGCCAGGTGGTCACGCAGGACACGGTGGGGGCGGGGGACACCTTCCAGGCGGCGATCATTGCCTACCTGGTGCAGCATGGGCTGGACAGCCCGGCTGGCCTGGCGGCATTGTCGCGCGAAGCGCTCGCTGCGATGCTCGATTTCGCCGTAAAGGCGGCGGCGCTGACCTGTTCGCGGGTTGGCCCGCAACTGCCGTACCGGCATGAGCTGGAGCAGTAGGAGGCCGTTGAGGGGACACGAGGCGCTTCAGGCAATTTTCAACGCTGTATTTGCCATCGCCGCGCATTCAACGGCATGCAATCGAATTCGCAGGGCCAGGAGGCTGGCCCGAACCAAGGAGTCTTCATGCCGTACCTTTCTTCATCGCTGGATGTCACCCAACTGCCGAGCTGGCAGGCTCTGGTCGCCCACCGCGAGCGCCTCGCCAGCTTCAGCATGCGCCAGGCCTTCGCCGCCGACCCGCAGCGTTTCGAGACCTTCAGCCTGAGCGGCTGCGGGCTGTTCCTGGACTATTCGAAAAACCTGATCAACACCGAGACCCGCGAGCTGCTGGTCAACCTGGCCCGTGAAGTGGGGCTGGAAAAGGGCATCCGCGCACTGTTCGACGGTGAACTTCTCAACAACACCGAGCAGCGCCCGGCCTTGCACACTGCCCTGCGCCGTCCATTGGGCGACAAGGTGGAGGTCGACGGTGTCGACATCATTCCCGAGGTGCAGCGCGTGCTGCAGCAGATGACCGAGCTGGTCGGGCGCATCCACAACGGCCTGTGGCGCGGCTATACCGAGAAGCCGATCACCGACGTGGTGAACATCGGTATCGGCGGCTCCTTCCTTGGCCCGCAGCTGGTTTCCGAGGCGCTGCTGCCGTTCGCCCAGCGCGGCGTGCGCTGCCACTACCTGGCCAATATCGACGGCAGCGAGTTCCACGAGCTGGTGGCCAAGCTGCGTGCCGAAACCACCCTGTTCATCGTCTCGTCGAAGTCCTTCGGCACCCTGGAAACCCTGAAGAACGCCCAGGCGGCGCGCGGTTGGTACCTGGCCCAGGGCGGTTCGGAGGCCGAGCTGTACCGGCACTTCATTGCCGTGTCGAGCAACCGCGAGGCGGCGGTGAGTTTCGGTATCCGCGAGGAAAACATCTTCCCGATGTGGGATTGGGTCGGCGGCCGCTATTCGCTGTGGTCGGCCATCGGCCTGCCGATCGCGCTGTCGATCGGCATGTCCAACTTCAAGGAACTGCTGTCCGGTGCCTACCGCATGGACGAGCATTTCAAGACCGCGCCGTTCGAGGAAAACATGCCGGTGCTGCTGGCCCTGCTGGGCGTGTGGTACGGCAATTTCTGGAATGCCCAGAGCCACGCGATCCTGCCGTACGACCACTACCTGCGCAACATCACCAAGCACCTGCAGCAGCTGGACATGGAGTCCAACGGCAAGAGCGTGCGCGGCGATGGCCAGCCGGTCAGCACCGCCACCGGGCCGGTGATCTGGGGCGGCGTCGGCTGCAACGGCCAGCACGCCTACCACCAGTTGCTGCACCAGGGCACCCAGCTGATCCCGGCGGACTTCATCGTGCCGGTGAGCAGCTACAACCCGGTGGCCGACCACCATCAGTGGCTGTACGCCAACTGCCTGTCGCAGAGCCAGGCGCTGATGCTCGGCAAGTCCCGCGAGGAGGCCGAGGCCGAGCTGCGCGCCAAGGGCATGAGCGAGGAAGACGTGCAGCGCCTGGCTCCGCACAAGGTGATTCCCGGCAACCGGCCGAGCAACACCCTGGTGATGGAGCGCGTCAGCCCCCGTCGCCTCGGCGCGTTGATCGCCATGTACGAGCACAAGGTGTTCGTGCAGAGCGTCATCTGGGGCAACAACGCCTTCGACCAATGGGGCGTGGAGCTCGGCAAGGAACTGGGCAAGGGCGTCTACTCGCGCATGGTCGGCAGCGATGATGCAACGGCGGAAGACGGCTCCACCCAGGGCCTGATCGACTTCTTCCGCGGCCGCCACCGCGGCTGAGCCCCAGCCCCTGCACGCCACCATGTGCAGGGGCTGTCTTTACTGCGCCTTTGCTCCTGCCGCTCCCTGCTCACCGGCGATGAAGGGCGCTGCGCTGTAACACAATGGACACCCGCAGCCTTTTAGATGAGTCTGTATCCAGCCCCTGCCAAAAGCGGCCGGCAAAGCCGGTTGAAAGTGGCCCAGTGGCATGTGGTTACAAATCACCCGCCGATAGCTTCCACACTTCTTGCGATTAAGGTTGGTTTAAGCCTGGATAGGTAACTTCGTCTGCGATGTGACTAATTGGTCACGAAGCAAACTGCCATTAGATGGCAAGTCAATATCACGACTGAAAAACCAGGAGGCACCATGAGCGAGCGCATTCGTCCCATCCGATCCGCCACACCCACTCCAGCCGGCAAGCAGCCCGCGGAAGATGCCCTGCAGACCCTGCTTGATGGCTTTCAGCGCTTCCGCAACGATGTTTTCCCCAACCAGCGCGAGCTGTTCAGCAAGCTGGCCCGCCAGCAGAGCCCCCAGGCGATGTTCATCACCTGTGCGGACTCGCGCATCGTTCCCGAACTGATCACCCAGAGCGACCCTGGTTCGCTGTTCGTGACCCGTAACGTTGGCAACGTGGTGCCGCCTTACGGGCAAATGAACGGTGGTGTTTCCACCGCCATCGAATACGCGGTGCTGGGCCTGGGCGTACAGCACATCATCATCTGCGGGCACTCCGACTGCGGCGCCATGAAAGCGGTGCTCAACCCGCAGAGCATCGAGCGCATGCCAACGGTCAAGGCCTGGCTGCGGCACGCCGAAGTGGCCAAGACCGTGGTGGCCGATAACTGTGGCTGCGCCGACCACTCCACCCTGGGCGTACTGACCGAAGAGAACGTGGTGGCGCAACTCGATCACCTGCGCACCCACCCATCGGTCGCGGCGCGCCTGGCCAGCGGTCAGCTGTTCATTCATGGCTGGGTCTACGACATCGAGAACTGCACCATCAAGGCGTATGACGCCGAGCGTGGCGAGTTCCTGCCCCTCGATGGAGAAACCACCCCCAGTGCCAGCCCGCGAGCCCGCTACCTGGCCTCGTGATCACTTACGACAGGACGTCACCCGGTGGCCATGAATCGACCCGCGGATTAACCGCCCACAATCGACAGCCGTTTTCGGGCTTGTTGCTGGTTTGCCCTGCAACAGGCCTCTTGGGTTTTGACTGCCTTACACCTGCTGATGGTGAGCCCTCGCTCATCGTCATGACCTTTCGTGCGCCGGATCTGCAGGAGACCGCACCATGACCCTCGCTTCATTCAAAGCCGCTCTACCACGGGATGCATTGGCATCCATCGTGGTCTTTCTCGTCGCCCTGCCGCTGTGCATGGGCATCGCCATCGCCTCCGGCATGCCCCCGGCCAAGGGCCTGATCACCGGCATCATCGGTGGCCTGGTGGTCGGCTGGCTGGCCGGCTCGCCCCTGCAGGTCAGCGGCCCGGCTGCCGGTCTGGCGGTACTGGTATTCGAACTGGTGCGCACCCATGGCATCGCCATGCTCGGGCCGATTCTCTTGCTCGCCGGCCTGCTGCAGCTGGTCGCCGGGCGCCTGCGCCTGGGTTGCTGGTTCCGCGTCACGGCCCCTGCAGTGGTATACGGCATGCTCGCCGGTATCGGCATCCTTATCGTGCTTTCGCAGTTTCACGTGATGTTCGACGTCAAGCCCCAGGCCTCCGGCCTGGACAATCTGCTGGCGTTCCCCGATACCCTGCGCCAGGCCATCCCCGGCCTGGGCGGCGGCAGTGCCCTGGCAGCGGCGTTGCTGGGCTTCGGCACCATCAGCTGCATGTTCCTGTGGGACAAGCTACGGCCCCATGGCCTGCGCTTTCTGCCCGGCGCGCTGATCGGCGTGACGCTGATGACCCTGATCAGCCTGTGGCTGGGCCTGGGTGTGGCGCGGGTCGAGGTGCCGGCAAACCTGAGCGATGCCATCGACTGGATACAACCGGCTGACCTGTTCAACCTGGCCAACCCGCAGATCATTCTGGCCGCGGTGGTGGTGGCCTTTATCGCGAGTGCCGAAACCCTGCTGTCGGCCGCAGCGGTGGACCGCATGCACACTGGCCCGCGTTCCAACCTGGACCGTGAGCTGTCCGCCCAGGGCATCGGCAACATGCTCTGCGGCGTACTGGGCGCACTGCCGATGACCGGGGTGATCGTGCGCAGCTCGGCCAACGTCCAGGCCGGCGCCCGCACCCGCATGTCGACCATCTTCCATGGTGCCTGGCTGCTGGCCTTCGTCATGCTGCTGCCGGCGGTGCTGCAGAGCATCCCGGTCGCCTGCCTGGGCGGCGTGCTGGTCTACACCGGCTTCAAACTGGTCGATATCAAGGCCATCCGCAGCCTCGGCCGTTATGGGCGCGCCCCGGTGTTCATCTATGCCGCCACCGCCCTGGGCATCGTTGCCGTCGACCTGCTGACCGGCGTGCTGATCGGCTTCGCCCTGACTCTGGTCAAGCTCGCCGGCAAGGCCTCGCGCCTGAAAGTCAGCCTCAGTGAGATCGGCCCTGACGAAGCGGAACTGCGCCTGACCGGCTCGGCGACCTTCCTCAAGGTGCCGCACCTGGCCAGCGTGCTGGAAGGCATCGCGCCGACCACTCGCCTGCACGTGCCGCTCGACAACCTCAGCTATGTCGATCATGCCTGCATGGAGCTGCTCGATGACTGGGGCCGTGCCGCCGAGCAGCAGGGTGGTGCGCTGCTGATCGAGCGCCATGGTCTGACCCGCCGCCTCGAGGGGCGGGCGCTGAGCATGCGCCGCGCCGCGGCCTGAAGGGTACGCCCGGCCGGTTGTCAGCGTGACAGCCGGCCGCAGGCGTTAACGGCCACCTGGCGCCGCGTATCTGGTACCTTCTGCGGCTGCGCATCGCCGCTTGGCCGATCTTCGCGCGCCCCTTAGCGGGCGGATCGGGTCACACAGGGCGATACCTTTCACCCTGATCATCGTGGCCGCCATGACCCGCAAGCACATCATCGTATTCGTCCTTATCGCCGCCGTGGCCCTGGTGCTCGGCCTGATCGTCAACCAGGCCCTGCGCGGCAAGTCCAACGACGCCGCGGCGCTGCTCGACGCCGGCATCGTCATGCTGCCCCAGCAGCGTCAGGTTCCTGCCCTGGATTTCCTCGACCAGGACGGCCAGACCTTTTCCACCGGCCAGCTCAAGGGCCAGTGGAGCCTGTTGTTCTTCGGCTACACCTTCTGCCCGGACATCTGCCCGGCGACCCTGGCGCAATTGCGTCAGCTGCGCACGCAGATCCCGGAACAGGCATGGAACAACCTGCGTATCGTGCTGGTGAGCGTCGACCCGGCCCGTGACACGCCGGAGCAGATGAAGAAGTACCTGGGTTACTTCAATGCCGGCTTCATGGGCCTGACCGGCGAGCCGGACACCATCCAGGCGCTCTCCAACGCGGTGAGCATTCCCTATATTCCGGCCGATACCAGCAAGGAAAACTACACTGTCGACCACAGCGGCAACCTGGCCGTGATCGGCCCGGACGGCACCCAGCGCGGCTTTATCCGCGCGCCGATCAATATCGACAAGCTGGCCGCGCAGCTACCGCGGCTGGTCGGCAGCGAATAAAAAATGGGACCCATCGGGTCCCATTTTCTTGCTGCCGACGATCACTTGGCGAACAGCTGACTCATGTCCTTGAACGCCTTGAATTCCAGGGCGTTGCCGCAGGGGTCGAGGAGGAACATGGTGGCCTGCTCGCCGACCTGGCCCTTGAAACGGATGTAGGGCTCGATCACGAATGCCGTTTCGCGCGCCTGCAGGCGCTTGGCCAGGGCTTCCCAGGTTGACCAGTCGAGAATCACCCCGAAGTGCGGCACCGGCACGTCGTGGCCGTCCACCGGGTTGCTGATGGCCGATTCCTGGTGCGGCATCTTCGGGGCTTCGTGGATCACCAACTGGTGGCCGAAGAAATCGAAATCCACCCAGTGATCGCTGCTGCGGCCTTCGGCGCAGCCGAACACCTCGCCATAGAAATGCCGAGCGGCGGCCAGATCGTAGACGGGGATAGCCAGGTGAAACGGGGACAATGCCATGTAAGCGCTCCTCAGGTCGGTATCGGTCGATTCTAGATGCAAGAATATTGATTAAAAGCGAATATCCTTGCCGTCGAGCTCAAAAGAAATCGATCAATGATTCGTGAATTGAAGACCTTCGTCGCTGTGGCGCGCTACGGCACTTTTGCTGCTGCCGGGCTGCGCGTCGGCCTGACCCAGTCGGCCGTCAGCGCGCAGATGCGCGTGCTGGAACAGAGCCTCGGTGTGCGCCTGTTCGACCGCAGTGGGCGCAGTGCGGTGCTCAGCGCGGGCGGGCGCCACGCCTTGCCGCTGGCCGAGCAGATGCTTGGCCTGTATGCGCAGATGGCTCTGCCCACTGCGCTCGAGGAATGGCAGGGCGAACTGAGGATCGGTGCGATTGCCAGCGTGCAGACCGGGCTTCTGCCCGAAGCGCTGGTGCGTTTTCGCACCCAGGCCGCGCGGGTTGAGTTGAAACTGGTGCCCGGCGTTTCCCTCGACCTGCTCGGCCAGGTGGATGCCGGCGAGCTGGACCTGGCGGTGCTGATCCGCCCGCCGTTCGAGGTGCCCAAGGAGCTGCTGCAGATCGAACTGGCCCGCGAGCCCTTCGTGCTGATCGCACCGCCCGGCATGACCGGCGATGACCCCCTGCAGCTGCTGCGCGAACAGCCCTTCGTGCGCTACGACCGGCGCTCCTTCGGCGGTCGCCAGGTCGAACGCTTCTTGCGCGAACAACGGCTGACGCCCCACGAGGCCCTGGAGCTGGACGAGCTGGAAGCCATCGTGCGCATGGTCGAGTGCGGCCTGGGCGTGTCGCTGATCCCTTGCGCCGGCCTGTGGTGCCAGCGGCCACAGACGCTGCGTGTGCTGGAACTGGGCGAGCTGACCTTCCACCGCGAGCTGGTGGCGATCCTGCGCCGCGCCCAGCGCCAGCCCGCGATGGACTGGCTGCTGCAATGCCTGGCCGATCCCGCCTATGATCAAGTCTCAGTCGAGCGGAGGTGTGACGGATGAACAAGGATATCGGCGAGATCAACGGTGCCTGTCACTGCGGCGGCGTGCGCTTTCAGGTGACGCTCAGCGATGGTCTGCACAGCGCACGGCGCTGCAACTGCTCTTATTGCCGCATGCGAGGGGCGGTGGCGGTGTCGGCCGAACTGGCCGACTTGCGTATCCTGCAGGGTGAAGACCTGCTGACGGTCTATCGCTTCAATACCAAAAGCGCCCAGCACTTCTTCTGCTCGCGCTGCGGCATCTACACCCACCATCAGCGCCGTTCCAACCCGGATCAGTACGGCGTCAATGCCGCCTGCCTCGAAGGCGTCAGCCCGTTCGATTTCGCCGAGGTGCCGGTCAGCGACGGCATCGCCCATCCCAAGGACAATCCCGGCAGCTCGGGTTCCAGGCTGGCCGGCGTGCTGCGGTTTATCCCTGCCGAGTGAGGGTGCCCGGTCGCGGAAATGAAAATGCCGCGTAGTCCAGGGGCTACGCGGCATCGACTGCAGCAGGAGTAATAGCGGCAATCAGAATGCCGGAACCACCGCGCCTTTGTATTTTTCCAGGATGAAGGTTTTCACTTCATCGCTGTGCAGGGCCTTGACCAGCTTCTGCACGGCCGGGCTGTCCTTGTTGTCTTCACGGGTCACCAGGATGTTGACGTACGGCGAGTCGCTGCCTTCGATGGCCAGGGCGTCCTCGGTCGGGTTCAGCTTGGCTTCCAGGGCGTAGTTGGTGTTGATCAGCGCCAGGTCGACCTGGGTCAGCACGCGCGGCAGGGTCGCGGCTTCCAGCTCACGCACCTTGATGCCCTTCGGGTTCTCGGCGATGTCCTTCGGGGTGGAGAGGATGTTGCTCGGATCCTTCAGAGTGATCACGCCAGCCTTCTGCAGCAGCAGCAGGGCGCGGCCGCCGTTGGTGGCGTCGTTGGGGATTACCACGTTGGCGCCTTGCGGCAGCTCTTTGAGGTCCTTGATCTTGCTGGAGTAGGCGCCAAACGGCTCGACGTGCACGCCACCTACGCTGACCAGGCTGGTGCCACGGCTCTTGTTGAACTCGTCCAGGTACGGCTGGTGCTGGAAGAAGTTGGCGTCCAGGCGCTTCTCGGCGACCTGTACGTTGGGCTGCACGTAGTCGGTGAAGACCTTGACGTCCAGCTCCACGCCTTCCTTGGCCAGGGCCGGTTTGACGAAATTGAGGATCTCGGCGTGCGGGACGGCCGAGGCGGCGACGCGCAGGGTTTCAGCCTGGGCGGCGCTGGAGAAGGCTGCGACGACAGCCAGGGCAGTGAGCAGTTTTTTCATCGTTGACTCCTTGAAGTGAGATGGCGTGGCGGCACGCTGCCGCTGGCCCTTCCAGCTGTTTTATTTACGGGAAAAATGCACCACCAGGCGGTCGCCGATGGTTTGCAGAATCTGTACGAGCACCACCAGCAGCGCCACGGTCACGAACATCACGTCCGGCTGGTAACGCTGGTAGCCGTAACGCACCGCCAGGTCGCCGAGGCCGCCGCCGCCGATCAGGCCGCTCATCGCGGTGTAGGACACCAGAGTGATGGCGGTGACGGTGATGGCCGCCAGGATACCCGGCAGGGCCTCGGGCAGCAGGGCATTGAAGATGATCTGCCGGGTGCTGGCACCCATCGCCTGGGTCGCCTCGATGATGCCGCGATCGACCTCGCGCAGGGCGGTTTCCACCAGGCGCGCGAAGAACGGCGTGGCACCGACCACCAGCGGCGGGATGGCTCCGGCGACGCCCAGTGAGGTGCCGGTAATCACCACCGTGACCGGGATCAGCAGGATCAGCAGGATCACGAACGGCACCGAGCGCAACACGTTGACCACCAGCGAGATCACCGCGTAGAGGCCCTTCTGTTCGAACATCTGCCGCGGGCCGGTGAGAAACAGCATCACCCCGAGGGGCAGGCCGAACAGCACGGTGAACAGCATCGAGCCGCCGAGCATATTCAGGGTATCGAGGCTGGCCTGCCAGATTTCCAGCCAGTCGACGTTGGGGAGCAGGGTTTCCATCAACGGAGGACCTCCAGGTGCACGTCAGCCGCTTCGAAGCGGGCCAGGGCGGCGTCGATGTCGCCGCCGGTCAGCGCCAGGGTCAGCTGGCCGTAGGGCGTGTCCTTGATGCGGTCGATACGCCCGGCAAGGATGCTGTAGTCGATCCCGGTTTCCCGGGCCACCTGGCCGAGAACGGGCGAATAGGTGGACTCGCCGATAAAGGTCAGGCGCAGGATGCGCCCCTGCACATGGGCGAAGTCGTCGCGCTGGTCGTTCTCGTCGACATGCTCGGCTTCCTGCACGAAACGCTTGGTGGTGGCGTGCTGCGGATGCAGAAACACCTCGGCGACCGGCCCCGACTCGACGATCACCCCGGCGTCCATGACCGCCACGCGGTCGCAGACCCGGCGAATCACGTCCATCTCATGGGTGATCAGCACGATGGTCAGGCCCAGCTCGCGGTTGATCTCGGCCAAGAGCTGCAGCACCGAGGCGGTGGTTTGCGGATCGAGGGCGCTGGTGGCCTCGTCGCAGAGCAGAATCTTCGGCCGCGTGGCCAGGGCGCGGGCGATGCCGACGCGCTGCTTCTGGCCGCCGGAGAGCTGCGCCGGGTACTTGTTGGCGTGGTCCTGGAGGCCTACGCGCTCGAGCAGCGCGGCGACGCGCTGGTCGATTTCCCGGGCCGGTACGCCGGCCAGTTTCAGCGGCATGCCGACGTTGGCGGCAACGGTCTTGGATGACAGCAGGTTGAAGTGCTGGAAGATCATGCCCACTTGCTGGCGGAATTTTCGCAGGCCGTCGGCGCCCAGGGCGGTAACGTCCACGCCATCGATATCGATGCGCCCGCCGGAGGGCTCCTCGAGGCGGTTGATCAGGCGCAGCAGAGTGCTCTTGCCCGCGCCGGAGTGGCCGATTATGCCGAACACTTCGCCACGTTCGATGTGCAGGTCGCAGGGTTGCAAGGCGGGGATATCGCGGCCACTGACGCGGTACGCCTTGTGAACCTGATGAAAGTCGATCACGCGTTAAACCTTTTGGGTTCTTCGTTTTGCCGGGTAGGCATGAAATGGATGGCCAGTTTACCCGGCGCTCTTTAGGCCTCAAAAATCTTTGTAGGCCTATGTTTATATCTAAAAAGCTATAACTACAGCGATCTCACTGACCCCGCGGGCGCAAGACCAAGCGCGGCACCTGAACCGGTTTGACGGCATGGCTGAGCGCAAGTTTGAAGGTCGGGTCGAGCTTCATCACCCGCGCCTCGAGCAGCGCCGTGACACGGCGCAGATCCTCGGCGCTGCGCACCTGGATATGCACGCTGCGGTCGAAGGCCACCACATCGGCGGCCACGGCATCCAGGCGCTCGAACAGCGCCGCCTCGTCGCGGCTGTCGAGCATCGCCAGGCTGACGTCGCTGCGCTTGGCCGCCGGGTCGATCAGTTGCGCCGGCCCCTGCGCCGGTGCGCCATCGGCCGCGCGGCTGGCGGCGGCTTGGGCTTCGGCAGCCTGGCGCAGCAGGCGCAGCTGCTCCTGGCGTGCCGCCTGGGCCTGTTCACCGGCCTGACGGGCTTGCTCGACGGCGCTGAGTTCGGCTTGGCGGGCCTTGCCGATGGCACCATCCAGCCCGGTGGTCAGGGCCGGTGCCTTGGGCATCAGGGTGCGCGCGTGGGCCAGGGATTTGGCGGCCTTGTCCAGGTCGCCGGCTTCCAGGGCCTTCTGGCCTGCCTGCAGGTAGGCCTCGGAGAGCTGGCGCTGGGCCTGCAGCAGTGCTGCGGGGTCGCTGTTTGCCTGCAGAGCCTCGAGCTGGGTTTCGGCCTCGGTCAGTTGGCCGGCGGCCAGGTGTGCGTCGAACTGCTCCTGGGCGCCCGGCGCCGTCGCTGCTGCAGCCGGGGCTGGCGCCGGCTCGGCTACCTGCTGGCTCTGGCAGCCAACGGTCAGCAGAGCCAGCACGGCCAGGGCAGCGCAGCGTAAAGGGAACGATGTCATGGCTGCGGGTCTCGGTTTGTGCAAAAAATACGCAATTCTACACGGCGGCCGGCGGGCCACCAAATGTGCCATCACGGCGAGTGGTTCAGGCCTTGCGGCGCGGCAGCAAAAAGCTCAGCAGGAACAGGCTGGCGGCCGACACCACGATCGACGGCCCGGCAGGCGTGTCCTTGAACCACGACAGGCTCAGACCACAACACACCGCAATGATGCCCAGCAGACTGGCACCAAAGGCCATCTGCTCGGGCGTGCGGGCATGGCGCTGGGCGGCGGCGGCGGGAATGATCAGCAACGAGGTGATCAGCAGCACGCCGACGATCTTCATGGCCACCGCGATGACGATGGCGATCAGCAGCATCAGGCCCAGACGGATCGCCGCCACCGGCAAGCCTTCGACCCGGGCCAGCTCCTCGTGCACGGTGATCGCCAGCAGCGGCCGCCACATCAGCACCAGCAGCACCAGCACCAGGGCGCTGCCGGCGAGAATCCAGGCGAGATCAGTGGGGCTTACCGCCAGCAGGTCGCCAAACAGGTAACCCATCAGGTCGATGCGCACGTCGCGCATGAAGCTCAGCACCACCAGGCCCAGCGACAGGGTGCTGTGGGCGAGAATGCCGAGCAGGGTGTCGCTGGCCAGCGGCTGGCGGGTCTGCAGGGTGACCAGCAGGATCGCCAGCAGCACGCAGCCGACGGTCACCGCGAAGGTCGGATTGACGTCCAGCATCAGGCCCAGCGCCACGCCGAGCAGGGCGGCATGGGACAGGGTGTCGCCGAAATAGGCCATGCGCCGCCACACCACGAAGGAGCCCAGGGGGCCGGCGACCAGGGCCAGGGCGAGGCCGGCGAGCAGGGCGTTGAGCAGAAAATCAGCCATGCTTGCAGCCATCTCCGTGTACGTGGGGGCGCACCTGGCCATGAATGGTCAGGCCCGGTTTGTCGCTGACCACGCCACCAGTGAGGTCGTGTTCGTGGTCATGGTGGTGGTGATAGACGGCCAGGCTCTGGGCGTCGCGACCGAACAGCTCGACGAAGGCCGGGTCGAAGCTGACCTGCTCCGGATGACCCGAGCAGCATACGTGGCGGTTCAGGCAGACCACCTGGTCGGTGGTGCTCATCACCAGGTGCAGGTCATGGGAAACCATCAGCACGCCGCAGCCATGACGGTCGCGCAGGCGGGTGATCAGCCGGTACAGCTCGGCCTGGCCGGCCACGTCGACGCCCTGCACCGGCTCGTCGAGCACCAGCAGCTGGGGTTCGCGCAGCAGCGCACGGGCCAGCAGCACGCGCTGCAGTTCGCCACCGGAGATGCCCTGCAGCGGGCTGTCGAGCACCTGGCTGGCCCCCACCTCGGCCAGCGCGGCCTGGGCACGGGCACGATCCACGCCCGGCACCAGGCGCAGGAAGCGCAGCACGCTGAGCGGCAGGGTCGGGTCGACATGCAGCTTCTGCGGCATGTAGCCGATGCGCAGCTTGGGCTTGCGCCACACCGTACCGCTGTCCGCGCTGAGCAGGCCGAGCACGGCGCGCACCAGGGTGGTCTTGCCGGCGCCGTTGGGGCCGATCAGGGTAACGATCTCCCCTGGTTTGATGGTCAGTTCGACCTTGTCGAGCACGGTCTGCCCGGCGAAGCCGACGGTCACGCCCGCGAGGCGTATCAGCGCGTCGCTCATTGCTTGCCTTGGCAGCCGGCGCACAGGCCGACGACTTCCACGGTCTGGCTTTCCACCGCGAAGCCGACACCCTTGGCGCCGCGCACGATGGCGTCGCTGATGGTGGTCTGCTCCAGCTCCACGGCGGCGTTGCAACTGCGGCAGATCAGGAACTGGCTCTGGTGCGCATGGGCCGGGTGGCTGCAGCCGACGAAGGCGTTGAGCGAGGCGATGCGGTGCACGAGGCCGTTTTCCAGCAGAAAATCCAGGGCGCGGTAGACAGTGGGGGGCGCGGCGCGGCGGCCGTCCTCCTCGCTGAGCACGCCGAGAATGTCGTAGGCGCCCAGCGGTTTGTGGCTGGCCCAGACCAGTTCCAGCACGCGCTTGCGCAGGGCGGTCAGGCGCAGGCCCTGGCGTGCGCAGATGGCCTCGGCTTCGGCCAGCGCATGGCTGACGCAATGGGAGTGGTCATGGGGGCGTGACGCCAGGGGTGGCACGACGCTGGCGGGTTTGTACATGGCGTGGGCCTCGAAACGTAGGACGTTATTCTATTACGCATTGCCCGCCCGACGCCACGCATCAGCCGGCCGGCCCGTCGGTGCGCTTCGACGAGGCGCGTAAAGAGATGTTATTGTATTACTCCATTTCGCTTGTGACCGACGCCTCGCCTATGTTGCCGCGCCTGCTTTGCCCGTTTTCGCTGATGTTCGCCCTCCTGCTGTTTGCCGCAGGCGCCGCCCAGGCCGAGGTGCGCGTGCTGACCAGCATCAAACCCCTGCAACTGATCGCCGCCGCGGTGCAGGACGGCGTGGGCGAGCCCGAAGTGCTGTTGCCGGCTGGCGCGTCGCCGCACCATTACGCATTGCGACCCTCCGACATGCGCCGGGTACAGGAAGTGGACTTGCTGTACTGGATCGGCCCGGACATGGAGAGCTTCATGCCCCGTGTGCTGGCCACCCGCGAGAAGCCCAGCGTGGCCGTGCAGAGCCTGCCGGGCATGACATTGCGGCATTTCGGCGAGGAGCATGGCCACGATCACGATCACGATCACGATCATGGCCATGAGGCGCAGGCCCAGGCGGCGCCTGACGAGCACGACCATGACCATCGCCCCGGCAGCCTGGACGCCCACCTGTGGCTGTCGTCGGCCAATGCCCGGGTGATCGCTGCACGCATGGCGGCGGATCTCGCCAAGGCCGACCCGGCCAACGCGGCGCGTTACCAGGCCAACCTGGCATCGTTCGGCAAGCGCCTGGATGCCCTGGAGCCGAGCTTGCAGGCGCAGCTCAAGCCGCTGGCAGACAAGCCGTATTTCGTGTTCCACGAAGCCTTCGATTATTTCGAGGCCGCCTACGGCCTCAAGCATGTCGGCGTGTTCAGCGTCGCCAGCGAAGTGCAGCCGGGCGCCCGTCATGTGGCGGCCATGCGCGCGCGTTTGCAGGAAGTCGGGCCGAGCTGCGTGTTCAGCGAGCCGCCGCTGCGCCCGCGCCTGGCCGAAACGCTGACCGCCGGGCTACCGGCAACCCTGGCCGAGCTGGATGCCATGGGCGCTGCCGCGCCGGTCAGCGCCGACGGTTACCAGCACATGCTGCAAACCCTGGCCGACGGTTTCAGCGGCTGCCTGGGCAAGCTCTGAGCGAGGCGCTGGCCGGCCTGGCCAGCGGCATCACTGCGGCGGATTCAGCCGGCCGGTCACTGGCTGCCTCGGCGGTTGGCCATGCGCCGGCGCCACAGGTAGATCGCCAATCCCGCCGCGGCCAGCACGGCGAGCGCTATGGCGCCGTTGCCCAGGTCATGTTCGAGCAGCGACTCGCCGAGCACCACGAAGCCAACGGCGTAGATTCCGGTGATCAACCCCGAGACTGCAAAGTAGATCCAGAACGGTACGCCGGCCATGCCCAGCAGGTAGTGCTTGATGAAGATCGGCACGCCCGGGGCCAGCTTGACCAGCAGGGCGAAACGTAGCGCGCCTTCATCCTTTTCGAAATCGGGAATCTCATAGCGCGTGCGCGCCAGCAGCCGGGCGAGCCAGGGGCGCAGGCCGCTGCGGGCGATCCAGTAGCAGAGCACCAGGTTGCCCGACAGGGCGACGGCGCTGCCGGCAAGGCCCACGTAGGTGCCGAAGGTCGCGCCGGCGACGATGAAGAACGGCGTGATCGGCACGCCCAGTGCCGGCAGCAGGGCCATGGCCAGAAAGAAGGGCACCACGCCGGCCTCTTCGCGCCAGGCGATGAAGGCCTGGTGATCCCAGGCATTCCAGATCAGCACGGCGAGCACCAGCAAGGTGAGCGCGGCCAGTACACGCCGAGCCCAGATGACAGGCGTCGTGCGCCGAGGGTGCTGGGGCGAGGGTGATCGCATGGTGGCCCTTGTCGTGCAGCTGGCTAGCCCATGATGACGGCCTGCCGCAGGCGCGATGCGCACCCTCCGCAGGCGATAAGAGCCGCAGCATAGGGGCAAGAGTTCGAAGGGGACAAGGGTGACGCCCGGCCAAGGCGCCACCATTTCGTCACATCCTGCGTCCGGCTACAGCGCGAACGGCAGGGCCAGGTCGACCTGCTGCCTGGCGGCCAGGCGGCGCTGGAACTCGCCCGGGTCGTGGATCAGCACGTCCTGCCCGGCAAAAGCCTCGGCGGCGATCAGGCGCGATAGCCAGAAACGCACACAGGCGATACGCAGCATGGCCGGCCAGATCTCGGCTTCCGCGGCGGTGAACCGGCGCAGGCCGGCATAGGCACCGAGCAGCGCCCGGGCACGCCCTTCATCCAGGTGGCCTTGTTCGTCCGAGCACCAGTCGTTCACGGTGATCGCCAGGTCATAGAGCATCGGCCCCGAGCAGGCGTTGTAGAAGTCGATCACCCCGCTCAGGTGGCTGCCTTCGAACATGCAGTTGTCGCGGAACAGATCGGCGTGCAGGTTGGCGCGCGGCAGTTTGCGCACCTGCTCCTGCAGGGCAGCGATCTCCGCCAGGGCGTCATTGAGCAGCCGCGTCGCCTCCGGCGTCTGGTGCGTGGCCAGCACCTTGCCCTCGCGCAGCATCCACTCCAGGCCGCGGTCACTCTTGCGCTGCAGCGGGTGGTCGCGGGTCGCCAGGTGAATGCGCGCCAGCAGCTCGCCCACCTCGTGGCAATGCTGGGCATTGACGTCACTTACGTGCTTGCCGCTCAGCCGCGGCTGCAACAAGGCCGGCTTGCCGGCCAGGCTGCGCAGTGCTTCGTTGCTGTCGGTACGCAGCGCGTAGGGCACCGGCAGCCCGGCATCATGGAGAATATCGAGCAGCTCGATAAAGAACGGCAGATCCTCGCTGGGCCCGCGCTCGACCAAGGTCAGCACGAACTCGCCCTGTTCCAGGCTGACGAAGAAGTTGCTGTTCTCGCTACCGGCCTCGATGCCCTGGAAGTCGAGCAGACGGCCGAGCCCGTAGGGCGCGAGAAAGGTTTCCAGTTGCGGACGTTGCAGCGGGGTGAACACCGACATGAATTGACTGCCTTACCAGCTGAAGATTTCCCAGGCCGGAATCAACATATCCGGCGAATCGGAACGCACGAAATTGCCGTCGCTGCCGTCGGCCCGTACCAGGAAATAGGGTTTGCCACCCTTGGGGGTGACCTTGATGGCGTAGAGGAAGCCGTTGACCCGATACTCCTCCACGGTGCGGTCGCCGTCCTGGCGGATGGTTACATCGGGCTCGGCCGAGGGCGCATCACTGGCCTGCGCGGCGAACGGCACGGTTGCCAGCACGGCAAGCAGGATCAGGCGATTGAATGGTCCCATGGTAACCTTGTCCCTTTGATATCAACGGTGCTTTGTATTCTAGCGCCACGCCCGCCGAAAAGGTTGATTGCCCTCATGAGCCAAGCTCCCCTCGTCCTGGTCGACGGTTCTTCTTATCTGTACCGCGCCTTCCATGCCCTGCCACCCCTGACCAACTCCAAAGGCTTGCCCACCGGTGCGGTGAAAGGCGTGCTGAACATGCTGCGCAGCCTGCGCCGTCAGTACCCGGATAGCCCCTTTGCGGTGGTCTTCGACGCCAAGGGCGGCACCTTCCGCGACGAGCTGTTCGCCGACTACAAGGCCAACCGCCCGCCAATGCCCGACGAACTGCGTCTGCAGGTCGAGCCGCTGCACGCCAGCGTGCGGGCGCTCGGCTTGCCGCTGCTGTGCGTGGAGGGCGTGGAGGCCGACGACGTGATCGGCACCCTGGCCCGGCAGAGCGCGGCCGAAGGCCGCGACGTGGTGATCTCCACTGGCGACAAGGACATGGCGCAGCTGGTGTGCAAGCACGTCACCCTGGTCAACACCATGACCGGCAGCGTCTACGACATCGAAGGCGTGAGGGAGAAGTTCGGCGTCGGCCCCGAGCTGATCATCGATTACCTGGCGCTGATGGGCGACAAGATCGACAACATCCCCGGCGTGCCGGGCGTCGGCGAGAAGACCGCCCTGGGCCTGCTGGTCGGTGTCGGCGGCGGCCTAGACGTGATCTACGCCAACCTCGACAAGGTGCCGGGCCTGCCGATCCGCGGCGCCAAGGGCCTGCCGGCCAAGCTCGAGGAGCATCGCGAGATGGCCTACCTCTCCTACCAGCTGGCGACCATCAAGCTGGACGTGCCGCTGGACCTGGATTACGCCAGGCTGCACCCCGGCGAGCCGGATATCGACACCCTCTCCGCCCTCTACGAGCAGCTGGAGTTCAAGGGCTGGCTGGACGAACTGCTGCGTCAGAACAAGGGCGCGACGCCCAAGGCCAAGGCGGCCCGCTCCGAGCTGGCGCCGCCTGAGGGTGATTTGTTCAGCGCTGCAGCGGGCGAGGTGCCGGCGGTTCAGGCCGCCGCCACGCCTGCTACTGCCGAAGACCAGCCATCGGTGGTCGCGGGCGAGTACCGCACCATTCTCGAACAGGGCGATTTCGACACCCTGCTGGAGAACCTGGCACAGGCCGAGCTGATCGCCTTCGACACCGAAACCACCAGCATCGACGCCCAGCAGGCGCAACTGGTTGGTCTGTCATTCGCGGTCAAGCCGGGCGAAGCGGTGTACGTGCCGGTCGCGCACAGCTACATGGGCGTGCCACAGCAGCTCGATCGTGACGCCGTGCTGCGCGCGCTCAAGCCGATTCTCGAAGACCCGAACAAGGCCAAGGTCGGCCAGCACGCCAAGTACGACATCAACGTACTGGCCAATGCCACTACGCCGATCAACGTGCAGGGCGTGGCGTTCGACACCATGCTCGAATCCTACGTGCTGGATTCCACCGCCACCCGCCACGACATGGACAGCCTGTCGCTCAAGTACCTGGGCCACAGCACCATTCGTTTCGAGGACATCGCCGGCAAGGGCGCCAAGCAGCTGACCTTCGACCAGATCGCCCTGGAGCAGGCCGGCCCTTACGCCGCCGAAGATGCCGACGTGACCCTGCGCTTGCATCACAACCTGTGGGCGCGCCTGGAGCAGGTGCCCAGCGTGGCGGGCGTGCTGCGCGATATCGAGATCCCGCTGATACCGGTGCTGGCGCGCATCGAGCGCAATGGCGCGCTGGTCGACGCCAAGCTGCTCGGCGAGCATAGCCAGGAACTGGGCGAGAAGCTGGTGGCCCTGGAGCGCCAGGCCTTCGAAGTGGCCGGCGAGGAGTTCAACCTCGGCTCGCCCAAGCAGCTCGGCGCCATCCTCTATGAAAAGCTCGGCTTGCCGATCCTCAGCAAGACCGCCAAGGGCCAGGCCTCCACCGCCGAAGCGGTGCTCGCCGAGCTTGCCGAGCAGGATTACGAGCTGCCCAAGGTGCTGATGCAGTACCGCAGCCTGAGCAAGCTCAAGAGCACCTACACCGATCGCCTGCCGGAGCAGATCAACCCGCGCACCGGGCGCATCCACACCAGTTATCAACAGGCCGTGGCGTCCACCGGGCGGCTGTCGTCCAGTGACCCGAACCTGCAGAACATCCCGATCCGCAGCGCCGAGGGCCGGCGTATTCGCCAGGCGTTCGTGGCGCCGAAGGGCTACAAGCTGGTGGCCGCGGACTATTCGCAGATCGAGCTGCGCATCATGGCCCACCTGTCCCGGGACGAAGGGCTGATGAACGCCTTTCGCGACAACCTCGACGTGCACACCGCGACTGCCGCGGAAGTGTTCAAGGTCGAGCTCGATCAGGTCAGCAATGACCAGCGGCGCAGCGCCAAGGCCATCAACTTCGGCCTGATCTATGGCATGGGCGCGCAGAAGCTGGCCAAGGACATCGGCGTCGACGGCAAGACCGCCAAGGCCTACATCGAAACCTACTTCGCCCGTTACCCCGGTGTGCGCGAGTACATGGACCGCACCCGTCGCCAGGCCGCCGAGCAGGGCTACGTGGAGACCCTGTTCGGTCGTCGCCTGTACCTGCCTGCGATCAAGTCCAGCCGGCCCCAGGAGCGCGCCGGTGCCGAGCGTACGGCGATCAACGCGCCGATGCAGGGTACCGCGGCGGACATCATCAAGAAGGCCATGGTGGCGGTGGATGAGTGGCTGAGCGAATCCGGCCTGGACGCCCGGGTGATCCTGCAAGTACACGATGAACTGGTACTGGAAGTGCGCGAGGATCTGGTCGAGCAGGTCAGTGCGCAGATCCGCCCGCTGATGGGTGAAACCGTAAAGCTCGATGTGCCGCTATTGGTCGAGGTCGGCGTCGGCAACAACTGGGATGAAGCGCACTGACCGGGGACGAAAAGGGACGCAGCTGCGTCCCGTTATCAGTTAGTACCGTGCGGTCTTAATTGGAATAAAGACCAAACAAAGGAATCTAAGCACCGCTGAACTTTACTTCTGTCCACCCGGTCAGAGTTTGTGAATGGCCCATAAAGCCCTTCGATGCTCCTTTGTTGTGTTAAGTGTTGGCAGACATCTGAGCCCCGCCCTAGCGGTTCAGACCCTTAAACCCCGATCTTCTCCCTCCCCATACGAAGTTCGGGGTTTTTTTTGCCTGCAGGAAAGTGTCGGGCCTTTGCGACGCACGATTTCCCCTACCAGCAGGCTAGTCCCTTAGCGCTCAAGCGCAACTCCAGCGGATGCAAAACGCCCCGCATGGGCGGGGCGTTTGGTTCGACAAACCGGCTTGGAGCTAAGGATTACTCAGCCACTTCGTCGCTCTGCTCGTCGCCGATCAGCCCCAGCCAGTGACCCAGCACGGTCTGCGCGTCTTCCACGCCGATGCGCTTGGGCGCCGAAAACAGCTGGATGCTGACATGCTCGCCCCAACCCTTGCGGATTTCCTGCTGCACCTTGAGCAGCGTGGTCTTCGCCGCACCAAAGGCCAGCTTGTCGGCCTTGGTCAGCAGGATGTGCATGGGCATACCGCTGGCGCCGGACCAATCGAGCATCATGCGGTCGAACTCGGTCAGCGGGTGGCGGATGTCCATCATCAGGATCAGCCCGCGCAGGCTCTCGCGGCTGCCCAGGTAGGCTTCAAGGTGCTTCTGCCAGTGCTGCTTGAGCGGAATCGGCACCTTGGCGTAGCCGTAACCGGGCAGGTCGACCAGGCGGCGCTCGTCGTCCAGGCGGAAGAAGTTCAGCAACTGGGTGCGCCCCGGGGTTTTCGAGGTGCGCGCCAGGCTGGCGTGGGTCAGGGTGTTCAGCGCGCTGGACTTGCCGGCGTTGGAACGCCCGGCGAAGGCGACTTCATAGCCCTGGTCATCCGGGCACTGGTCGACCTTGGCGGCGCTGATCAGAAAGGTGGCTTGCTGACACAAGCCGATTGCTGGGTTCTTTGCGTGCATCGAGGTATCCGGTGGAGGGGCGTGCATCGCGGCAGTCTAACAGGCTGGGGGCTTGCTGACCCGCTCAGCCTGTGCACGTCACCTCAAAGCGCTTGCGACCACAGCGTCACGTCTAGGCGGTATTCGGCCCCCGGTGCGAGGATCAGCGAGTCGTCCAGCACGTTGGCGTGCTCGATGCAGAGCATGCCCTGCCAGGCGTCGTCGGCAAATTGCGAGAGACGCCTGGCCTTGTCGATCCACGGGTTCCACACCACCGCCGAGGCCGAGCCTTCGCTGCGCATGACAATGCGCCGCTTCCAGACCGGGTCGACGATGTTCAGCTGTTGCGGCGTGTCGAGGTAGATGCGGTCGGTTTCTCCGCTGAAGGTCACCGGGCCTTTCTGGCGTACTTTGTTCCAGTCATGCAGGGTGTCGACGTAGCGGCAGGCGTCCAGGCCATCGATCTGCACCTTGTGGATATCGCTGACCGCGAAGTAGGTGTGCAGCGCCTGGCTGATCGGCAGCTCGCCGTCGCCCAGGTTGCGGGTGGTCAGGCTTAGTTTCAGGCGCTCACCGAGGTGGATATCGAGCTGCAGTTCGGCGGCATGGGGCCATTCGGCGATTGGTTGGGCGGCGGTGTCGAAGGCCAACGACAGGGTCACGCCATCTTCTTCGGTATTCAGGCCGATCAGTTGCCAGTCGCGGTCGCGTACCAGGCCGTGGGCTGGCGCCTGTTCAGGGCGCGTGTAGGCAGAGCGGATGGCGTCGGGGTTGCGCTGCAGGTCGCCGAACCACGGCCAGCACACCGGCACACCGCCACGTACGCTCTTTCCGGTTTGATAGGCCGCCTCGTCGCTGAGCCAGATAAGCGGCTTGCCCGTGGCCGGCTGGTAGCGAAGAATCTGCGCGCCCTGTTCGCTGACCAACAGCTCGGCACCGGCATGCTGGATGCGCCAGCAGGTCAGGTCGCCCAGCTGGATGCGTTCATTGGAGGTGCTCATGGATGTGCTGCTCCTGTAGAGATTGGCTGTTGGGCCACGACGCGGCGGCGAGGTTCGCCAGAGCCATGAAAAACGCCCGTCGAAACGGGCGTTTTGCGTTGCCAGGCACTTTACGAACCGCGATCAAGGACGCTTGCGGTTGCTGATCATGGTGCCATTACCGATATCGGTGAAGATCTCCAGCAGCACCGCATTCGGCACCCGGCCGTCGATGATGTGCGAGCTGGTCACGCCACCCTGTACCGCTTCCAGCGCACATTTGATCTTTGGCAGCATGCCGCCGTAGATGGTGCCGTCGGCGATCAGTTCGTTGACCTGCTCGGTGCTCAGGCCGGTCAACACTTCGCCCTGCTTGTCCATCAGGCCGGCGATGTTGGTCAGCAGCATCAGCTTCTCGGCTTTCAGCGCCTCGGCCACCTTGCCGGCCACCAGGTCGGCGTTGATGTTGTACGACTCACCTTTCGGGCCGACGCCAATGGGCGCGATCACCGGAATGAAGTCGCCCTTGGCGAGCATGTTCAGCAGGTCGGTATTCACCCCGGTGACTTCGCCGACATGACCGATATCGATGATTTCCGGCTGGGTCATCTCCGGCGTCTGGCGGCTGACGGTGAGCTTGCGCGCACGGATCAGCTCGGCATCCTTGCCCGTCAGGCCAATGGCGCTGCCGCCATGGCGGTTGATCAGGTTGACGATGTCCTTGTTGACCTGGCCACCAAGCACCATCTCCACCACGTCCATGGTCGCCGCGTCGGTCACGCGCATGCCATCGATAAAGTGGCTTTCGATGCTCAGGCGCTTGAGCAGGTCGCCGATCTGCGGGCCGCCGCCATGAACCACCACCGGGTTGATGCCCACCGCCTTCATCAACACGATGTCGCGGGCGAAGCCTTCCTTCAGGTCATCACTTTCCATGGCGTTGCCGCCGTACTTGATCACCAGGGTCTTGCCAACGAAGCGACGGATGTACGGCAGTGCTTCGGACAGCACCTTGGCGACGTTGGTGGCGGCTTCACGCTCTAGGGTCATGCGGGGCTCCAGTGCTGGCGGATCAGAACGGTAGTTGGACGTCGGGGGCAACGTTGTGCATCTGCGCGCGGAACAGTTCCTGAATCCGCTCCAGCTCGGCCTGGCTTTCCGCTTCGAAGCGCAGCACCAGTACCGGCGTGGTGTTGGAGGCGCGCACCAGGCCCCAGCCTTTGGGGTAATCGACGCGCACACCGTCGAGGTTGGTCACACTGCCTTCGCCCCACTGACCTTCACGCTGCAGGCGCTCGATGATCGGGAACTTGGTCTGCTCGGTGACCTGCACGTTGATTTCCGGGGTCGACACGTCGTTCGGGAAGGCGGCGAATACCTGCTCGGCGCTGCGTTTGTCCTGGCTGAGGATCTCCAGCAGGCGTGCGGCGGCGTAGATGCCGTCGTCGAAACCGAACCAGCGTTCCTTGAAGAACACGTGGCCGCTCATCTCGCCGGCCAGCAGGGCGCCGGTTTCCTTCATCTTCTTCTTGATCAGCGAGTGGCCGGTCTTCCACATCACCGGGCGGCCACCGTAGCCGCTGATCAGCGGGGTCAGGCGGCGGGTGCATTTGACGTCGAAGATGATGTCGGCGCCGGGGTTACGCGATACCACGTCCTTGGCGAACAACATCAGCAGGCGGTCCGGGTAGACAATGGTGCCGGTGTTGGTGACCACCCCAACGCGGTCGCCATCGCCGTCGAAGGCCAGGCCGATATCGGCGTTGTGTTCCTTGACCTTGGCGATCAGGTCGACCAGGTTCTCGGGCTTGCCCGGATCCGGGTGGTGGTTGGGGAAGTTGCCGTCGACCTCGCAGTACAGCGGGATCACGGTGCAACCCAGGGCCTCGATCAGCTGCGGGGCAATCACCCCGGCGGCGCCGTTGCCGCAATCGACCACCACGCGCAGCGGCTTGGCCATGGCGATATCGCTGCGGATCTGCTCCAGGTAGCGCGGCAGCAGGTCGACACGTTCGACGCTGCCTTCACCGCTGCTCAGGTCGTTGGTGTCGATACGGGTCTTGAGGGCCTGGATCTGCTCGTTGGCCAGGGTATCGCCGGCGATGACGATCTTGAAGCCGTTGTAGTCCGGCGGGTTGTGACTGCCGGTGAGCATTACCGCGGTCTTGCCGGCCAGCACGTGGGCCGCGTAGTAGACCACCGGGGTCGGCACCATGCCGACATCGCTGACCTGGCAGCCGCTGTCGGCCAGGCCCTGAATCAGTTGTTCCACCAGGCTCGGGCCGGACAGACGCCCGTCGCGGCCAACGGAAACGTTCGCCTCGCCTTCGGCCAGGCTCTGGGAGCCGATGGCGCGGCCGATCCAGTAGGCGGTTTCCGGGGTCAGGCCGGCGCCCACCACACCGCGAATGTCATAGGCTCGGAAGATGTCTGCTGGGAGTTTCGGGGCTTGCGGCGCGGTCATGATCGGTGTCTGCTCCAGTCCCAGGAGATCCTGGTCGTCGTCGAGGATGTCGATATCGAGAATATCGGTGTCTTGAAACAGCGGATTCACGAACTCCGCTGGCTTGGCTGCGACGCGACTACCGGGTGTTTCACTGGCGACGGGCTCCGGGCGGTTCGCCACGGGTTCCTGGGCGCGACGGGGCAGTCGGCTCAGGCTTTGTGCCAGGTTGTGCAGGGCGGGCAGGCTCAAGCTGAAGGCTTTGACGGCTTTGCCCGCGGAGAGTTCTTTTACCAGTTCGGCCAATTGCGCGGTATCGCGATCCAGGCGCTGCTGCAGGCTGCGCCTGACCAGATACAGCCCTGCCAGGGCTCCGACCAGGGCGACCAGCAGGGCGAGCCCCAGCAGGGTGGGCGACAGGCCCGCGGCACCGAGGCCCGCGCCAGGCGTGAAGTTCAGCGTCCAGTGCGGATTGCCGGTGGCGAACGGCTGGGCCGTGCCCTCGGCCTGGCCACGCTGGGCCAGCACCTGGGCGGCGCCGGCATCGAAACGCTGCACCAGTTGAATCTGTCCGACATCGGCCGGCAGTGGCGGCAGATTGCCGAGCAGGCGGTTGAGGTCGACGGCCAGCAGCAAGGTGCCAACCATGGGCTGCTTATCGTCCTGACGCACCGGCGCAACGCTGTAGGCCAGCCAGCGTTCACCGACCTTATAGGCTTCCACGGCTGGCGCCTGACCTGCTTCCAGGCGGCGCAGCAGGTCCAGCGCGGCGAAGTTCATCGGCGCGGCGCGGGAGCTGTCCGGGACTGCCTGGCCTGGCAGGTTGAGCTGGGCATCGACCACGCCGTTCCAGTAGCGCAGGCCGTTCTCGGCAGTGCGCAACTGGGCATCGTCGCCACTCTGCAGGGCCTGCGACAACGCCGGGTTGTGCGCCGCGGCCAGGGTGTCGGCGCTGAGCTGCTTGAGGGCCTGCTGCAGGCTGGCGGCCTGGCTGCTGCCCCAGGCCTGGCTGAGCTGTTGCTGCTGCAACTCTTGCGCCGGGCTCACCGCGGTAAACCACAGGATGGCGCCGGCCAGGGCCACGCCAAGGGCGGCGGCGATCACGCCAGGCAGCAGGTCGGCCGAGGCCTTGGCCTGGTCACGAGAGGCGGGTTGCGAGTCGCCGGGGCGTTCTTCCGTGGGCGCGCGTTTGAAGCCTTTCATCCGACGTCTCCTGGCGAACTAGAAGGGAATCACTTGGTACCCGAATGGCCGAATCCACCGGCGCCGCGCTCGCTGTCGTCGAATTCCTCGACCACTTCGAAGCGCGCCTGGATGACCGGTACCAGCACCAGCTGGGCGATACGCTCGCCAACGGCCATCTTGAAGGTGGTGTTGCCGCGGTTCCAGCACGACACCATCAGCTCGCCCTGGTAATCGGAGTCGATCAGGCCGACCAGGTTGCCCAGCACGATGCCATGTTTGTGGCCCAGGCCCGAACGCGGCAGGATCAGCGCGGCCAGCCCTGGGTCGGCGACGTGGATGGCCAGGCCGGTGGGGATCAGCACGGTCTGGCCCGGCTCCAGGGTCAGGTCTTCCTTGAGCATGGCGCGCAGATCCAGGCCGGCCGAACCGGGGGTGGCGTAGGCGGGCATGGGAAATTCGCTGCCGAGGCGGGGGTCGAGGATCTTGGCTTGTAGGGCGTGCATGGGGCGGTCAGGATTTCCGTGCGGGTGAATGTCAGGATTTGGGTTGCTGCGCGGCGATGAAGCTCACCAGCTGGCGGGCGATCTTGCCCTTGCTGGTCTGCGCGAAGCTGATCTGCTGCAGCCCACGATCGATGATGGTGATCGCGTTGTCCTCGCTGTTGAAGCCGATGCTCGGGTTGGCCACATCGTTGGCGACGATCAGGTCGAGGTTCTTGTCCTTGAGCTTGCGCGAAGCGTACTCCAGCAGGTTCTCGGTCTCGGCGGCGAAGCCAACGCTGAACGGGCGGTCGTCACGGTGCGCCAGAGTGGCGAGGATGTCCGGGTTGCGCACCATCTGCAACAGCAGGCCATCGCCGCTGTTGGGGTCTTTCTTCAATTTGTGCTGGGCGACAACTTCCGGGCGATAGTCGGCGACGGCGGCGGCGGCAATCAGGATGTCGCAGGGCATCGCCGCTTCGCAGGCAGCGAGCATGTCGCGGGCGCTAACCACGTCGATGCGGTTGACCCGGTCGGGCGTTGCCAGATGCACCGGGCCGCTGATCAGGGTGACCTTGGCGCCGGCTTCCGCGGCAGCCTCGGCCAGGGCGAAGCCCATCTTGCCGGAGCTGTGGTTGGTGATGTAACGCACCGGGTCGATGTTTTCCTGAGTCGGGCCGGCGGTGATCAGCACGTGCTTGCCGGTCAGCGCCAGGTGCTCGAAGCAGTCGGCCGCCAGCTGCGCCAGGTCGTCAGCCTCGAGCATGCGGCCCAGGCCGACGTCGCCGCAGGCCTGGCTGCCCGATGCCGGGCCGAACAGTTTCAGGCCGCGGCTGCGCAGCAGCTCGACGTTGGCCAGGGTCGCCGGGTCGCGCCACATCGCCTGGTTCATGGCAGGCGCCAGGGCCACCGGGGCGTCGGTGGCCAGTACCAGGGTGGTCAGCAGGTCATCGGCCACGCCCTGGGCCAGGCGCGCCATCAGGTCGGCAGTGGCCGGGGCGATCAGCACCAGGTCGGCCCAGCGCGCCAGTTCGATATGGCCCATGGCGGCTTCGGCTGCCGGGTCGAGCAGATCCAGGTGCACCGGGTGGCCGGACAGCGCCTGCAGGGTCAGCGGGGTGATGAATTCGCGACCACCCTGGGTCATGACCACGCGCACCTCGGCGCCCTGGTCCTTGAGGCGACGAACCAGCTCGGCGCTCTTGTACGCGGCGATGCCGCCACCCACGCCGAGGATGATGCGCTTGCGATACAGCCGCTGCATAACTCTGCCTTTGTCGTATGGAGTTACAGACGCGGGTTGTCGGCACCTCCCCAGGCCCGACCCCCTGCGAAAAACCGCGCTACGATAGCACAGCGGCAGCAGCGCGGCAGCGGCACACCTGGCGAGCCTGCCGCCAGTGGCAGATAGGGGGACAGGGAGCGTCTTATGAGTATTCGCGAGTGGCCCGCGGCAGAGCGCCCGCGGGAAAAACTGCTGGCCCAGGGTGCTGCCAGCCTGACCGACGCCGAGCTGTTGGCGATCTTCCTGCGTACTGGCGTGGCGGGGCAGAGCGCGGTGGACCTGGCCCGCCACCTGCTCGCCGATTTCGGCAGCCTGCGCGCATTGTTGCAGGCCGACCTGCCGTCGTTCAGCCAACGCCTGGGGCTCGGCCCGGCCAAGTTCGCCCAGTTGCAGGCGGTGCTGGAAATGGGCCGTCGCCACCTGGCCGAACAGCTGCGCCGCGACTCGGCGCTGGAAAGCCCCCAGGCGGTGCGCGATTACCTCAAGGCGCTGCTGCGCCATGAGCCCCACGAAGTGTTCGGTTGCCTGTTTCTCGATGCCAAGCACCGCGTGCTGGCCTTCGAAGCGTTGTTCCAGGGTTCCATCGACAGCGCCAGTGTCTACCCGCGCCAGGTGGTCAAGCGCGCCCTGGCCCACAATGCCGCAGCGCTGATCCTCACCCATAATCACCCGTCCGGCGTCGCCGAGCCGAGCCAGGCCGACAAGGTGCTGACCCAGCGTTTGAAGGAGGCGTTGGCGCTGGTCGAGGTGCGCATCCTCGACCATTTCATCATCGGCGACGGCGAGCCGCTGTCGATGGCCGAGCATGGCTGGATGTAGCGTCGCCGCCTTATCCGTCAACGAGCCTTCAGTAGCTCGCCGACTTCCAGCAGTACCACTTCGTTGTCATCGGCCTTGTTCGGTTCGCGGCTGCTGGAGAACGGCAGGTTGTTGTCGTTGCCGACCACGATATGGCGATCATCGACGATATCGACGTTCTCGATGGTGAAGAACGGAAAGGTCAGCACGCCACCGTTCAGCGGCTTGCGGGCGATGCCCTGGGGATCCTGGATGGCGAGTAGGTCGATATGGCCGACCTTGCGCACCGCCTGGCCGACGTTGCTGTCATCGAAGGCAACCTTGTAGACGCGCTTGAAACGGGCGATATCCGAGAAGCAGGTGGTGCCCTTCTCTCCAGCCGGGCAGGCCTTGTCCGCCGTGCCTTCGCCGTTGTCGCGCTCGATGACCAGGCCGCTGGTGGCGTCGATCATGTTGAAATCGCCGATGGCGTGGCCGGGTTGCTCCAGCGGGTAGAACCAGTGACGGCCCGTCCAGGCCTCGCTGGCAACGTCGAATTCCAGTACGCGCAGCACGCTCTTGCCATCGCGCTGCTCGGCGCCTTTGCTGGCTGCGTCCCATAGCGGGCCTTCGAGCAGTGCATAGAGCTTGCTGCCGTCCTTGGCGGCGGCCATGCCTTCCAGGCCCTTGGAGCGGCGCACCTGGAAGCTCATCGCGTCGGCTGGCCAGGCTGGGGTGGTGACGGCGGGGTTGTCGGGTGAGCGCACCGGCTTGCCATCGGCCTCGACGTCGAACACCGCCTGTACGCGGCCCTTGAGATCGGTCTTGATCAGGTAGGGGCCGAACTCATCGCCGATCCAGATGGAATCGCCGATCAGCTGAAAGCTTTCCGGATCGAAGTCCGCGCCGCTCAGGTAGCGCGTGGGCGTGCCTTCGTGGACGATGCGAAACGGCACTTTCTTGTCCGGGTCGCTGAGAAACACCGTGGCCAGGCGCTTGAATGCGCCCGTCTTGAAGTCGATGGTGTAGTGGCTGAGATGGAGCATCGCGTCGGCAGAGTTGGCCTTGGTGCCGAAGCCGTTGTCGGTGAGCAGCCAGAAACTGCCATCGGGCATGTGCTTGATGCCGGAGTGGCCCTGCAGCGGCTGGCCCTCGAACGGCAACGACATACCGGTGGGACGATTGGCCGACAGGCCTTCGAGGCTGCCGACCTGTTCGTTGCGCTGGCCGTTGGAAAATTTGCCGCTGATGGCGAAATCCGCCGGCGCATCGGCGGGTGGTTGAATGAAGCTCGCCGCCGGCATTAGCGCATGGCCAGCCAGTGTGGCGGGATAAGCGGTGGTGCTGTCCTGGGCAATGGCGAACGAGGCCCAGCAGGCCGTACCGGCGAGAAGCGTGTGAAGGCGAAGGAGGCGACGCATGGCAGATGATTCCCTGCGGTTAAAACCAACAGGGTGCGGCAGCCGTATGTCATGCCGGTGACAGCCACCGGCATGCTTTCTCGGCAGCGGGCTGCCCTCAGCCATGGAGGGCAGCGCGCTTGGGTCACGGCACGCTGACCTGGGAGAAGTCCTGCCGGCCGAAGGGGCTCACGCTATAGCCCTCGACGCCCTTGCGGGTCAGTGCGTAAGCGGTCGGGTGGGCCAGGGGCAGCCACAGTGCCTGCCGCTGGATGATCGCCTGGGCGTCCTGATACAGGGCGCTGCGCTTGGCCTGGTCGCTGAGCGCCTTGCCGTCAGCGACCAGCTTGTCGAGCTTGGCGTCGCAGAAGCGCGCGAAGTTCAGCCCGGACTCCACCGAGGCGCAGGAAAACTGCGGCGTGAGGAAATTGTCCGGATCGCCGTTGTCGCCGGCCCAGCCCATGAACAGCAGGTCATGCTCGCCGGCCTTGGCGCGACGGATCAGCTCGCCCCACTCGATCACGCGGATCTGCGCCTTGATGCCGATTTCGGCCAGGTCGGCCTGCAGCAATTGGGCACCCAGGCTGGGGTTGGGGTTGAGCAGGCTGCCCGAGGGGCGCGTCCAGATGGTGGTGCTGAAACCATCGGCCAGCCCGGCTTGCTTGAGCAGCTCGCGGGCCTTCTGCGGATCGTGGGGGTAGCCCGGCAGGTCGCTGGCGTAGCTCCAGGTATTCGGCGGATAGGGGCCGTTGGCCGGCTCGGCGCTGTTCTCGAACACCGCCTTGATATAGCTGCTCTTGTCGAAGGCCAGGTTGATGGCCTGGCGCACGGCGGGCTTGTCCAGCGGTGGGTGTTGGCTGTTGATGGCCACGAAGGCGGTCATGAAGGCGGCGGTCTTCACCGTGTTCAGGTTGGCATCCTTGCGCGCCGCCTCGACATCGACCGGTTTGGGCGACAGGGCGATCTGGCATTCGCCACGGCGCAGGCGCTGCAGGCGCACGTTGGCATCCGGGGTGATGGCGTACACCAGGGCGTCGACCTTGGGCTTGCCGGCGAAGTAGTCGACGTTGGCGGTGTAGCGTACCGCGGCATCCTTCTGGAAGCGGCGGAACACGAAGGGGCCGGTGCCGATCGGCTGGCTGTTGAGCTTCTCCGGCGTGCCGGCCTTGAGCAGCTGGTCGGCGTATTCGGCGGAATAAATGGAGGCGAAGCCCATGCTCAGGGTGGCGAGAAAGGTCGCATCCGGCTTGTTCAGGGTGATACGCACGGTGTGGGCGTCGACCTTTTCCACTGCCTTGATCAGCTCGGGCCACTGCATGGACTGGGCATGGGGATAGCCGCTGGTGGCGGTCTTGTGCCAGGGGTGATTGCTATCGAGCATGCGCTGGAAGCTGAACAGCACGTCATCGGCTTCCAGCGTCCGGCGAGTGGGCTTGAAGTAGTCGGTGCGGTGAAATAGTACGTCCGGGCGCAGGGTGAAGGTGTAGGTCAGGCCGTCGTCGGAGATCGTCCAGTTGCTGGCCAGGCTCGGCTGCAGCTTGCCGCTGGCGGCGTCGAACTCCACCAGGCGGTTCATCAGCACATCGGCCGAGGCGTTGGTGGTGGTCAGGGAATTGTACTGCACCACATCGAAACCATCGGGGCTGGCTTCGCTACAGACGCTCAGGGTCGCGGCCTGAGCGAACAACGGGGCGACAAGCAGCGGCAACAGGGCAAGGCGCATGGTGATCTCCTGAACATGACGGCGCGCATCCGGCGGGCCGGTGGTGAGAAGGCTGGGAGAAGGGTCGCGTTATCGCGTGGACAGACCCTAAACGATAAGATGCAGGCTAACAACGAAATAGGGCGACGAGCGGTCTTTCGCGCCCATGCCCACCGCCTGGGGCGCAGCGCCCGAAAGCCCGGCATTTAAACTGCGTTCGCGCTTGTTGCGCTGGGGGCTTTCTGGTATAAAGCAGCGCTCTTTTCTAGGGGCCCGGTTGCTTGATCGCGATCTATCACCGGTAAGACCCTGAAGAAACGCGGCGCCCAGCGCCGAAAAACAGAGATTAAGCGGCCAACCCATGCCGGGTTGGGCATGTGGTTTTAGAGGGCTGAGGTATGTCGAGAGTCTGTCAAGTTACCGGTAAGGGTCCGGTAACCGGGAATAACATTTCCCACGCAAACAACAAAACCCGTCGTCGTTTCCTGCCGAACCTGCAGCATCACCGCTTCTGGGTCGAGTCTGAGAACCGCTTCGTGCGTCTGCGTCTTACCGCAAAAGGTATGCGTATCATCGACAAGCGTGGTATTGACGTAGTTCTGGCCGAGCTTCGTGCTCGCGGCGAAAAGGTCTAAGGAGACTGTCATGCGTGAACTGATCCGTTTGGTGTCCAGCGCCGGTACCGGCCACTTCTACACCACCGACAAGAACAAGCGCACCACCCCGGACAAGATCGAGATCAAGAAATACGATCCGGTCGTCCGTAAGCACGTTGCGTACAAGGAAGCCAAGATCAAGTAATTGATCGGCTGCCTCGAAAGCCCGCCCTATGGCGGGCTTTTTCATGCCTGCAATTCATCGCCTCAGCGGGCAGGTTGCAGGGTCAGCGTGCTGCGGGTGTGGGCGGTGACGTCCTCGGGGCTCAAGTGCTGCGGCAGGTACTCGCCTTGTATGAAAGGTTCGGCCTGGTCGCGGTAGTGGCGGTCGAACGGCACACCGCTCTGGCCCAGCGGATTGATGCCCAGGCTGGTGCCGGCGTCGGCCAGGTCGACCAGGCGCCGCGTCGAGGGCCCGTAGCCCACCGGCCAGGGGGCGGCGCCAATGCGGTGCGACAGGTTGTTGGGCATCTCGTGGCCGCCGGGTGCAGGCAGTGGGCCGACGTTGAGCAGCGCATCCAGCGGCCATTGCACGCCCAGCGGATGCGGGTGGGTAAGGGTATGGGCACGGCCCCACTGCCATTGCCCGGGATCTTCGCCCAGGGTGGCGCGCAGGTGCTGCAGGCTGGCCTGCCAGGCCTCTGCCACCGCCTCGGCGCGGCTGCGTGGCTGGCCGTCGGCAGGCGTCCACCAGGGCGACTGCGCATTGGCGGTCAGGCGCGGCAGTGCGCTGTCGATCATCCGGGTCGCCAGCAGTTGCTCGAAGGCCGGCGCGCCAAGGCGCGGGGCCATGACCACGCGGCTCAGCTCATAGGTGAGCTGGTTGAACAGGGTTGCCTGCACCGAATCCAGGGGGTGGTCGCCGCGCCAGGCGGCCAGTGCCTCGACCAGCGCTCGCTGCTGCTCGTCCGTTGCCGCCGCGCGCAGGTCGTCGAGTATCGGCGCCAGCAGCCGGGGCCCGTAGGCGGTGGCGGTTTCCAGCTGCAGCGCCTGGCTGTTGTTCAGGTCCCAGCGCACGGCCTGGTCGGCCAGGCGCTGGTTCAGGCGCTGGCCGCGTTCCGGCGGGTTGTAGTAGCCCGGAATCTGGATGCCGCTGGCCGTCAGCGGCTGGAAATTGGCCGAGACGATATAGCCGCGGGTTGGGTTTTCCTCCTGGGGATTGGCGCTGAACGGGTAGAAACCGCGCTTGTCGGCGGCGCCGCTGCTGCCGTCTAGGATGAATGCCGGGTTCACCCCGGCTGGCCGTATCGGCAACTTGGCCGCCGCCCACCAGGCGATGTCGCCGCCGGCGTTGGCCCATACCAGGTTGAGCCCCGGCGCATGGATGCGCTCGGCGGCGGCCCGGCCCTTTGCCAGGGTATCTGCACGATTGAGGCGGTAGAAGGCGTCGAGCAGCGGATTGTCGGTTTCCAGAAAGGTCCACCACATGGCGATCGGCGTGGTACCGGCGCTGTCGCCCAGGGCGTCATTGATGATCGGGCCGTGGGGCGAGCGGCGCAGCCTGAGGGTGACCGGGTCACCGTCCTTGACCTGGATGACTTCCTGGCGCTGCTGCAGGTCGACCCAGCTGCCCTGGTACCAGACCTGCCCGGGATTCTCGGGGTTGCTGCGTTCGGCGATCAGATCCATGTCGTCGTTCTGGAACATGGTCAGGCTCCAGGCGAAATCCCGGTTGTGGCCGAGAAAGGCCACCGGGGTTGCCGGCTGGTGATGGCCGTAGAGCTCGAAGCCCGGGTATTTGAGGTGCGCTTCGTACCATACCGATGGCGCCGAAAAGCGAATGTGCGGGTCGCCTGCCAGCAGCGGCTTGCCGCTGGCGGTGCGCGCGCCGGAAACCGCCCAGGCGTTGCTGCCCTCGAACTGCGGCAAGCCGCTGTCGGCGAGGGCCTGATCGCTCAGCGCGGCGATCCGGTCGAGCAGCTGCAAGTCGTTGTTGCCGAGTGGGCTTTCAAGCACGCCTTCTGGATGCCATTCGGTATCGAAGATCTGCAGGTAGTCGTTGCCCAGCTCATCGCGAATGCGCGTCAGCAATGGCTCGCTGCGCAATGCCGCGGCAAAGCTGTAAGCCAGGTAGCCGGCGATGGACAGGGTGTCGGCGGCGCTGAAGGGGCGCTTCTCGATGCCCAGCAGGTCGAACTCCAGCGGCGCCGGGCGGCTGTCCTGATACTGGTTGATGCCGTCCAGGTAAGCGGCCAGCGCCTTGCCGTGAGGGCTGTCGGGGTCCAGCTCGCGGGCCTGCTGGTCGGCCCGTTCACGGATCCCCAGGGTGCGGAACAGGCGGTCGGTGGGCAGCAGCTTGGCGCCGAGCACCTCGGCCAGCTCTCCTCGGGCCAGACGGCGCAGCATCTCCATCTGGAACAGGCGATCCTGGGCCTGCACGAAACCCAGGGCGCGGTACAGGTCCGCTTCGTTCTGCGCCTCGATATGCGGCACGCCGCGCTCGTCATAGCGTACCTGCACCGGTGCGCCAAGGTGCTGCAGCGCCAGCTCGCCGTCACGCGTCGGCTGCTTGCTGTGTAGGTACCAGGCGCCGCCGGCCGCTGCCGCCAGCAGGACGACAGCCAGGGTGATGAGGATGCGTTTCATGCTGGCGTCCAGGTTGCGCGCGGCCTGACATGCTGCGGGCAATTGGCGTGGATCGCAAGCTGGCTGCCAGTCAGGGGCATGGCAGCGTCGGCGCTGGCCTGCTGACCGGTAACGGCGGCACCCCGGCAGGTCGCCAGATGGTATTCAGCGGCGTGCTGACCAGTCGCAGAAGCAGCCACTCGCCAGGTTGTTGTCCGCCAGCACCTTTCGTCCGTCGAGTAACGCATCGAGCAGTGGCTCGACGAAGCTGTTGCCGGAGGTGCAGGTAACGCCAGTGCTATAGGGACCGAAGTAGGCCAGCTCGCCGTGCTGGTCCCAGATCGCCACGGCCGGGCTGGCCGGTAGCTGCTGGCTGCCGGTCAATCCATCGATGGGCTGCAGTGCGCGTAACGCCTGCGGCAATTGCCCCTGGCTGCCGGGCTTGCGCACCGAATAGAACTGCACGCCGCGCCCGTTGTAGCGCTCCAGCAATTCGCCGAGGTGTTGCTGGTTGCCGACGTTGCAGGGGCAGGCAGGGTCCCAGAAATGCACCAGGCGAATCTTGCCCGGCCCTGCCAACTGCTCTGGCAGGTGCAGCTCGCCGCCGGTAAACAGCGCGGTACGCTCATCGAATGCACGCAGGTAATGGGCCTGGAACCACCAGAAGGCGGCGAGCATGACGATTAGCCCGAGTACCGCGACCAGGCAGGCGAGGGGGGTGTTGCGGCGGGAATGGGCCATGCCGGCAGCTTCCGTAGGCGATTCGGTGGCTTGCCACGGCGAGCCTGGCAGCAGAAGATCGTCACTGTAGCGGCTGCCCACCCGGGTGATGCTGCCGTGAATCAATGAGAGTCGATGGTGCCGATGTCCGAAACCTTCCAACCCGAACCACTGGTCGCCAGCCTGCGCCCGCTGGCCAGCGCCGCGCCACTGTCGGCTGCGGAACTGGCCTATCGGCAATTCTACGGCTTCGTGCCGCGCGAGGCGGTCGAGAGCCGGCTTGGCTGTTTCGAGGTGGATGGCTACCGCATCGCCGCCCAGCTCTGGAAGCCGCTTGCGCCGCGCGCCACCCTGCTGTTGTTGCACGGCTATTACGACCACAGCGGGCTGTATCGACATGTCATCGAATGGGGCCTGGAGGCCGGCTTCGCGGTACTCGCCGTAGACCTGCCGGGGCATGGCCTGTCCAGCGGGCCGCGCGCCAGCATCAACGATTTCGCCGAGTACCAGGCCGTGTTGCGTGCAGCCTTGCAGCAGGCCGATGCGTTGGGGCTGCCGACGCCCTGGCACCTGTGCGGGCAAAGCACTGGCGGGGCGATCCTGATCGACTACCTGCTCAACGACAAGCCGCTGGCTGAGGTTGGCGAAACCATCCTGCTGGCGCCGCTGGTGCGGCCGCGCCGCTGGAACTGGTCGCAGCTCAGCTACCGCCTGTTGCGCCGCTTCGTGCAGGAGATTCCCCGGCGCTTCAGCGACAACTCCAGCGATCCGGAATTTCTCGAGTTCCTGCGCAACCGCGATCCGCTGCAGCCCAAGGTGGTGCCCACCGTCTGGGTCGGTGCGCTGAGCCAGTGGGTGCCGCGCATCGAACAGGCGCCGCGCAGCACGCGCAGCCCGTTGATCATTCAGGGCGAGGCGGACATGACGGTGGATTGGCAACACAACCTGAGGGTGCTCGAGAACAAGTTCAGCACGCCGCGGATCTTTCGGCTCCCCGAAGCGCGTCATCACCTTGCCAACGAGGTGGCGCCGCTACGCCAGCGCTATTTCGACTATCTCGGCGAGCAGTTGCGCTGAGCCTACTGGCCAACCGCCAGGCCGGCACGGATCGCCGCCAGGGCCGCCTTGTAGTAGGCGGCGCCTTGGGGGGATTGCGCGAAGGTCACGAATTCCTCCAGCTCGGGATCGGACAGCCCGCGGTAGACGTGCAGCAGGGTGTTGTCCAGGTCCTTGTCGATCTGCGCCATCAGTCGCTGGCGCTGGCCGTCGAGCAGACCCTGGGCGCTGCCCCCGCCAAGCAGGCCGGGGATCATCTGGCTGAGGCTGTCGGCCGCCACGCCGGCCAGGGCCAGGCTGATCTCCGCACCGGCTTCGCTGGCCGGCAAGGCCTGGGCCAGATGGCGGATCAGAAGGCGGCGGGTGGCGTCCGCCTTGCTGAGCGGCAGGCCGTCGGCGTACTCGGCCAGTTGATCGGGGCGGGTGGCGAGCAGTTCGGCGCTGACGATCTTGCGACCCAGGGGCGATTCGAAGAAGCGCAGGGCCGGGGCCGGGTCGGGCAGGTTGGCGCGCAGGCTGCGCTCGGCGCGCTCGTCCATGGCGCGGGCAGCGAAACGCTGGTTGCTGTTGTTGACCAGGGCCTGGTAGACCGCCGGCGGCAGGCTCTTGCTGTAGCGCGCCTGGGCAGCGCTCAGGGCATCGCTGAAATGCGCACGCTGCTGCGGCCAGCCGGCTTTTTCATAGAGTTCGGCATGGGGGTCTGCCAAAGCGGCAAGGCTCAGGAGCAACAGCAATAGACAACACAACGCGCGCATAAGGACTCCTGTCTGGGGCGGCTATTTTCGGCAGCCAGGTGGAGCTTGTCGAGGTGTACGCGACACAGGGTAGAATCCCGGCATGACGACAGATATCTCCGATTCGCTGCTGAGCCGCATCATCGATGACCTTGCCGAATTCGGATGGTCGTTGCAAACCGGGTTCGCCCCACAATCTCTGACCCGGCAGTTGGCCGAGGAGTGCCGCCAGCGTATCGCCCAGGGCACCCTGGCGCCGGCGGGCACCGGCCGCGGCCATGCGGTGGCGGTGCGCGAAGGTACGCGCAGCGATCATATCCAGTGGCTGGAGGCCGGGCAGTCGCCGGCCTGTGACGGTTACCTGCAACTGCTCGACGACTTGCGCGTGGCGATCAACCAGAGCCTGTATATGGGGCTGGTGGACTACGAGAGCCATTTCGCCTTCTACCCGCCGGGTGGTTTCTACCTCAAGCACCTGGATCGCTTCCGCGACGACGATCGCCGTGCGGTGTCGGCCGTGCTCTACCTCAACGACGGCTGGCAGGCCGAGGATGGCGGCATGCTGCGCCTGTACCTCGCCGATGGCCAGGTGCGCGACGTGTTGCCGGAAGCCGGCACGCTGGTGGTGTTCCTGTCCGCCGATGTGCCCCACGAAGTGCTGCCGGCCAGCCGCGATCGCCTGTCCTTGACCGGCTGGTTCCGCCGCCGGGGTGACGGGGTGCTCTGAGCTCTGGCGTTCGGTGCCAAATCGCAGGAACGAAAAAGGGAGGCCGAAGCCTCCCTTTTCCGTTGCAGCGCTCTGCTTAGAACAGTACGCGGCTGCGGATGGTGCCGTTGACCTGCTGCAGTTTTTCCAGGGCCAGATCCGAGTAGTCGGCATCGACGTCGATGACCACGTAGCCGACCTTGTCGTTGGTCTGCAGGTACTGGCCGGAGATGTTGATGCCGTTGTCGGCGAATACCTTGTTGATCTCGCTCATCACCCCCGGCACGTTGGCGTGGACGTGCAGCAGGCGGTGCTTGCCCGGGTGCGCCGGCAGGGCCACTTCCGGGAAGTTGACCGAGGATACCGAGGTGCCGTTGTCGCTGTACTTGACCAGCTTCTCGGCCACTTCCAGGCCGATGTTGGCCTGGGCCTCGGCGGTGGAACCGCCGATGTGCGGAGTCAGGATCACGCGATCCAGGCCGCGCAGCGGGCTTTCGAAGATGTCGTCATTGGACTTGGGCTCGACCGGGAACACATCGATGGCGGCCCCGATCAGGTGCTCGTCCTTGATCGCGGCGGCCAGGTGGTCGAGCTCGACCACGGTGCCGCGAGCGGCGTTGATCAGGATGCCGCCCTTCTTCATGGCGCGGATCTCTGCCTCGCCGATCATCCACTGAGTGGACGGCAGCTCGGGCACGTGCAGGGAGACGATGTCGCACAGGCCGAGCAGGTCATGCAGCTTGCCAATCTGCTGGGCATTGCCCAGCGGCAGCTTGGTTACCACGTCGTAGAAGAACACCTGCATCCCCAAGGCTTCGGCGAGTACAGAGAGCTGGGTGCCGATCGAGCCGTAGCCGACGATGCCCAGCTTTTTGCCACGGATTTCGAAGGAATTGGCCGCCGACTTGATCCAGCCGCCGCGGTGGCAGGAGGCGTTCTTCTCGGGGATGCCGCGCAGCAGCAGGATGGCCTGGGCCAGTACCAGCTCGGCGACCGAACGGGTGTTGGAGTAGGGCGCGTTGAACACCGCGATACCGCGCTCGCGGGCGGCGTCCAGGTTGACCTGGTTGGTGCCGATGCAGAAGCAGCCGACCGCCACCAGTTTCTTGGCGCAGTCGAAAACCTCTTCGGTCAGCTGGGTACGCGAACGGATGCCGATGAAATGGGCGTCGGCAATCTTGGCCTTCAGCTCCTCGCCGGACAGCGCAGTCTTGAGGTACTCGATGTTGGTGTAGCCGGACGCCTTCAGGGTATCCACTGCATTCTGGTGGACACCTTCGAGAAGAAGGAACTTGATCTTGCTCTTGTCGAGAGAGGTCGTGCTCATCGGAGTACCTGTTGCCCCACTAAATTAAGTGTCAGGAGAAGTATCGGCGCCTGCGCCAATGGGCCGGCAGATCGCTGTGAAGCGCGATTTGCGGGGGGCATATGCTAGCATGGCTTCCCTTTTCCTTGCTCGGTTGCGACCTGAACGGTTCTCAGGGCGACCATGAATGTTTCGAGAGTTGAAATGACCGATCTCCTGCCGATTGAAGAACTCAAAACCCTGGTCGAGCCCGGTAAGGTGCTGACCGATGCCGCCTCCCTGGAAACCTACGGCAAGGACTGGACCAAGCAATACGCACCGGCCCCCAGTGCCATCGTGTTTCCCAAGACCATCGAGCAGGTGCAGGCCATCGTGCGCTGGGCCAACGCCCACCGGATCGCGCTGGTGCCTTCTGGCGGTCGTACCGGCCTGTCGGCAGGGGCGGTTGCGGCCAACGGCGAGGTAGTGGTGTCGTTCGACTACATGAACCAGATCCTCGATTTCGATCAATCCAACCGCACCGTGGTCTGCCAGCCAGGCGTGGTCACCGCCGCCCTGCAGCAGTTCGCCGAAGACCAGGGCCTGTACTACCCGGTGGATTTCGCCTCCGCCGGCTCCAGCCAGATCGGCGGCAACATCGGTACCAATGCCGGCGGCATCAAGGTCATTCGCTACGGCCTGACCCGCAACTGGGTCGCGGGCCTGAAGGTGGTCACCGGTAGCGGTGAGCTGCTGGAACTGAACAAGGACCTGATCAAGAACGCCACCGGTTACGATCTGCGCCAGTTGTTCATCGGCGCCGAAGGCACCCTGGGCTTCGTGGTCGAGGCGACCATGCGTCTGGATCGCGCGCCGCGCAACCTCACCGCCATGGTGCTCGGTACCCCGGATTTCGACTCGATCATGCCGGTGCTGCACGCCTTCCATGGCAAGCTCGACCTGACCGCCTTCGAGTTCTTTTCCGACAAATGCCTGGACAAGATCCTCGAGCGCGGTGACGTTCCTGCGCCTTTCGAAAGCCGCACCCCGTTCTATGCCCTGCTGGAGTTCGAAGCGGTCAATGAGGACGTGGCCAATGCCGCCCTGGCCACCTTCGAACATTGCGTCGAGCAGGGCTGGGTAATCGACGGGGTGATGAGCCAGAGCGAGCAGCAGCTGCAGAACCTGTGGAAGCTGCGCGAATACATCTCCGAGACCATCAGCCACTGGACGCCGTACAAGAACGACATCTCGGTGACGGTCAGCCAGGTGCCGGCGTTCCTCGCCGATATCGATGCCATCGTCACCGGCAACTATCCGGACTTCGAGGTGCTCTGGTACGGCCATATCGGCGACGGCAACCTGCACCTGAACATCCTCAAGCCGGCAGCGCTGAGCAAGGAAGAGTTCTTTGCCAAGTGCGCCACCGTCAACAAGTGGGTGTTCGAGACCGTCGAAAAGTACAACGGTTCGATCTCTGCCGAGCACGGCGTGGGCATGACCAAGCGCGATTACCTGGAGTACAGCCGTTCGCCAGCGGAAATCGCCTACATGAAAGCGCTCAAGGCGGTCTTCGACCCCAACGGCATCATGAATCCTGGCAAGATCTTCGCCTGAACCCTCGCCGGCTGCACAAACAAGGAGCGACCATGAGCTACCAGCATCAGTACATCGATGGCACCCGTATCCACTTCCCCCTGGGTAAGGTGGTATGCGTGGGCCGCAACTACGCCGAGCACGCCAAGGAACTCAACAACCCACTGCCGACCGAGCCGATGCTGTTTATCAAGCCCGGCAGTTGCGTGGTGCCCCTCGAAGGCGGCTTCAGCATTCCCGAGGATCGCGGTTCGGTGCACTACGAAGTGGAAATCGCCGTGCTGATCGGCAAGCCGTTGTCACGCACGCCCAATGAAGAAGAAGTGCTCGACGCCATCTCCGGGTTCGCGCCAGCGCTGGATCTGACCCTGCGCGACGTGCAGAGCAGGCTCAAGGACAAGGGCCATCCGTGGGAAATCGCCAAATCGTTCGATGGTGCCTGCGTGCTGGCGCCCTTCGTGCCGGGTGATACGGTGGCCGACCTGACGGCTATCGGCATCCGCCTGACCATCAACGGCGAAGTCCGTCAGGACGGCAGCAGCGCCGAGATGATCTTCCCGATCGTGCCGGTGATCCAGGAAATGGCTGGCCACTTCAATCTGCAACCCGGCGATGTGATCCTCACCGGTACGCCGGCTGGCGTCGGCCCGCTGAACAAGGGCGACGAGCTGGTGCTGGACCTGGTCGGGCACTCCAGCTTTGCCAGCCGGGTGCTGTAAGAGCTAAGTAATTTTGTGGGAGCGGGCCATGCCCGCGATGGGGCATGGATTAGGCGTTTTTGCACGCTCCCACGGAGCCCCGCTTGCAGGATCTGTCGCGGGCGCGGCCCGCTCCCACATTGCTTGGCGAGCCTCTTAGCGATCGATATTCCAATTAAGTTTCGCTTAAGCCGCCTTTAAGCCTCGCTTCAGCTGAGCGACTTAACCTGACCCCGTCATCTACAGATAGAGGGTCATCCCCATGAAAGCTCCCGTACTCGCACTGCTGCTCGCTCCGCTGTTCTCCACCGCCGCTCTGGCTGCCGGCTACACCGGCCCGGGTGAAGTCGCCCAGGTCACCACGGTCGAGCAGGCGCTGAAAGCCGGCGACGATACCCCGGTCGTGCTGCAAGGTCAGATCGTCAAGCGCCTGCAGGACGAACTCTATGAGTTCAAGGACGCCACCGGCACCATCCATGTCGAGATCGACAACGAAGACTGGCCGCCACAAGCCATTTCCGAGAAGGCCACCGTCAAGCTGACCGGTGAAGTCGACAAGGATCTGACCAGCCGTGAAATCGACGTCGATATCGTCGAACTGGTGAAATAACCGCCACGCTGTTAGCTTCCCGTCACCGCATTGAATGGCCGCCTCTCGACGCATCGAGGGGCGGCGTTGTCATTTCTGTCGTTGCATATGTGAGTCGCCATGGGCCGCCTGATTTCGATCAAGGGATTACTTCTGCTGCTGGTGCTTGCCCTGTCGGCTGCACTGATCGCCGTCGCTGTGCAGTTTCGCCTGTTCGAAAGGGCCTGGTTCAACGTCAGCCAGCCGGCCGAAGCGCCCGCCCATTCGCTGTGGCTGAGCGACTACAAGGTGGTGATCGAGGCGCAGCGCATCCAAGGGTTGGAGGATGACGTGTCGGCGTTGACCTACGATCCGCAGCGCAAAAGCCTGTTCACGGTCACCAACCAACATCCCAAGCTGATCGAGCTGTCGCTGGACGGCAAGGTGTTGCGGCAGATCGAGCTGATCGGTTTCGGCGACCCGGAAGCCGTCGAATACGTGGCACCCGGGCGTTTCGTCATCGCCGACGAGCGCGCGCAGCGGCTGGTCAAGGTACGCATCGATGATGCCACCACCTCCATCGATGCCGCCGAGGGACAACAGATGTCGCTGGGTCTGGAGATGGGCACCAAGAACAAGGGCTTCGAAGGCCTGGCCTACGACCTGAAAGGCCAGCGGCTGTTCGTGGCCAAGGAGCGCGACCCCATGCGCATATACGAGGTGCAGGGGTTTCCCAACCTCGATCCGGCCACCCCGAACCCCGTGCAGATTCGCGACGACCGCAAGCGCGATGCCGGCATCTTCGTGCGTGATCTCTCCAGCCTGCATTACGACAGCCTGACCGGCCACCTGCTGGCGCTGTCCGATGAGTCGCGCCTGGTCGTCGAGCTGGATGAAGCCGGCAAGCCGATCAGCAGCCTGTCGCTGCTGCAAGGGCAGCAGGGCCTGAAGAAATCGGTGCCGCAGGCCGAGGGCATCACCATGGATGATCAGGGCGTGCTGTACATGACCAGCGAGCCCAACCTCTTCTATGTGTTCAGCAAGGGCGGCAAGACCGATTGAGACGAGTCGCCGCGCTGGTGAAGCGCGACGAGGGCTGTTAGCTTCGCCGGTCGAAGGGCGCTCCAGGCGGAGTGGCCGTGTTTATTTTCTTCATGAGTGAGCGGGTATGCGTCGTCTGGTTTCTCTCAAGGCCCTGTTGGTGCTAATGGCACTGGTCGCGGCACTGCTGCTGGCTATCTGGGGGCAGGAGTTCCGGGTATTCGAGCGTGCCTGGTTCAACGTGCAACAGCCTGGGCAGGCACCGGCCAATGCGCTGTGGCTCGATGGCTATCAGGTGAGCCGTGAGGCCAAGGTCATCGAAGGGCTGGTCGACGATGTGTCGGCGCTGACCTACGATCCGGTCCGCAAAAGCCTGTTTACCGTCACCAACCAGAATGCCCGGCTGATCGAATTGTCGCTCGACGGCAAGGTGCTACGCGAGATCGGCCTGGTCGGCTTCGGCGACCCGGAAGCCGTGGAGTACGTTGCGCCCGGCGTCCTGGTGATCGCCGATGAACGCCCACAGCGGCTGGTCGAGGTGCGTATCGATGACGCCACCACCCAGGTCGATGCTGCCGACGGCCAGCAGCTGTCGCTGGGCCTGGAAATGGAGGCCAAGAACAAGGGGTTCGAGGGGCTGGCCTATGATCTGGCCGGCAAACGGCTGTTCGTTGCCAAGGAGCGCGCTCCGTTGCGTATTTACGAGGTGCATGGCTTCCCGCATCTCGATCCGAGCAGTCCGTCGGCGATTCGCATCATCGATGACCGTGAGCGCGATGAAGGGTTGTTCGTGCGTGATCTGTCCAGCCTGCAATACGATGCCCGTACCGGCCACCTGCTGGCGCTGTCCGATGATTCGCGCCTGCTGGTGGAAATGGATACGCAGGGCGAACCGGTCAGCAGTCTGTCACTGGTCGGCGGCCAGCAAGGCCTCAAGGAGTCCGTGCCGCAGGCCGAAGGTATCGCCATGGACGAGCAGGGCGTGATCTACCTGATCAGCGAGCCCAACCTGTTCTACACCTTCGAAAAAAAGGCCGGGTGATCGCTCACTCGGCCTTTTCCGCTGCAGCCTCAGCGCTTAGCGCCTTCACGCCTTCGTCAGTCGCGAGCGGCAACGGGCATGGCCCCGTTACCCCCTTGGCGCGCTGCCTCAGAACAGGTACTGCAGGCCCAGGCTATAGCTGGCCTGATCGCCGTCGGCATGCCGCAGGCGCGTGTTGGCTTCGGCGTAGACGGCGAAAGCCTCGCTGATGGCCAGTTGCGTGCCGAGACGCGCGCGGGCGAAGTGCTTGTCGTTCTCCCGACCGTTGCTCACCCGGCGCGCCGAACCATCGGCCAGGCTGGTCACGGTGAAGTCCTCGCTCATGCCATCGCCCAGCTCCTCGATCCAGACCAGGCTGGCATAAGGCTGCAGGCGCATCGCACGGTCCAGTGCGACGTTGCCGCGTACCTGCCAGCCGAGGCTCAACTCCAGCGAGTCAAAGCGATCATCCTTGACGCTTAGGGCGGTGCGTTGCGTGGACCTTTCGCTGAAACCGTCGAGCCTGTAGTGGCGGTAGTCGAGGCCCACCTGGGGGCCGGTAAGCCAGTCGCCGAACGGCAGGTCATAGCCGCCCAGCAAGCCTGCGCCCCAGAACGTGGCATCGGTTTCGCCGGCAAGCTTCTGGTCGAGCAGCGCGGGACCGCCGGCGTTGCCCTGGATGAACACCGAGCGATCCAGGTCGAAGCGGGTACGACCGGCGCTGAGGTCAGCACTCAGCCACAGCGGCCCGGCGTTGCTCAGTAGCGCATACAGACCGGCCTGCCAGGTGTCGCTCTCTACCTTGCCACCATGTTGCAGGTCATCCTGGCCGCGGATGAAACTCAGGCCGGCACCCAGGTTCAGCCATTCGCTGAGTTGGGCATCGCCGAACAGGTAGGCGGTGGCCTGGCGGGAGCGCTGCTCCAATGGGCCGTCGAAGCCGCCGCTGGGCTGCCATTGACCCTCCACCCCGACAGCGCCGTCGACGCTGCCGACCTCGCGTGGGGTGACGCGCAGGGTTTGCCAGCGACGCTCCAGCAGTTGTTGGTGGGTCTGCTGCTGGCGCTTCAGGGTGTCTTCCAGGGTGCCGAGCATGGCCCCGCCGGATAGCGCCGAATAGCGCAGGTCGGTATTGGTGGCTTCCAGCACCAGGCGCGTCAGCAGGCGTGAATAGTCACGCAGGCGCTGCGCTATACGCTCTGCGCCGAAGGCGCCGGCCAGCACGGTCTGGTTGTCGAGGGCCGGATCGTGCCAGGTGGCCCCGCCGGGAATGGCCGGGTTGGTGGTCTGGTCATAGCCGTCGAGGGCGCCGATGTTCCAGTTGGTCGCCTCGACGAAGAGCACCGGGATGCCCAGGCCCTCGAAGCTCTCAGCGTCGCTGCAGCAGCCGGTGCCGGCCGGATAACCGGCATTCAGGCCGGGGTTGGTGTGCAGGTCGATACCCAGCTCCTGAGCGATGCGCAACGTGTGTTCACGCAGGGCGGCCAGTTGCGGTGCGGCAACGCTGTCCGCGCCGGCGTGGGCGTACATCATGTCGCCGGTGATCAGGCTGTCGATGTTGATCATGCCGGTCAGGCGGGCGCGCGCCTCGGCATCCAGGGAGGCGACGTAGGCGCGTGAGCCGCGCAGTCCTTCCTCCTCGGCACCGAAGCCGATAAAGGTCACGCCATCCTCGAACGACAGGCCGGCCAGGTTGCGGGCGATTTCCGTCAGCACGCCAGCACCCGAGGCGTTGTCGTCCAGGCCCTGCAGGGTAGGGCGGCCGAAGAAGGTGTCGAAGTGGGCGCCGACCACCAGGTTCTTACCGGTAATACCGGCTGCCTCGACGATCACGTTCTGCGAGCTGCGGTTGCCTGCCCAAGTGAAGTCCTGCCGGTAGCCGTCATAGCCGGACGCCGACAGGCGCTGTTCCATCCAGTCGGTCGCACCCGCGAAACTGACGGTGCCACGGTAGCGGCCCGGGTAGTCGTTGATCAGCGTGTCGACGGTGCCGCCGGCGTACTCGCCGTATTGGTAGGCCGTGGCCAGGGTGGGTAACAGCGTGCCTGCCAGGCCCATACCCAGGATGAGAGGTTTGATCACATCATGCTCCTTATGCTGTTGTTGTGTGGCATTCAGCGCAGAGCAGTATGTGGGCCGGAAATCCGAACCGGTAGGAAAATGGCGCAGTACAGAGGCGCAAGTGTCGCCTGCCTGTAAGTCACGGCGGATAACAGCCGCTGCAGCGCTGGCAGGCGTGAGCAGCTATCTGGCAGGCCGGCACCCACTTGGTGCGCAACGGCAGATGGTGGGGCGGATGCTGGTCATCCGCCCGCGGGGTTCAGCGCTTGAGCGTCTTCACGCCTTCTGCGGTGCCGAGCAGCAGCAGGTCGGCCGGGCGGGCGGCGAACAGGCCGTTGGTGACCACGCCGACGATGGCGTTGATGTCCGCTTCCAGCTTCACCGGGTCGGTGATGCTCATGTTGTGCACGTCGAGGATCACGTTGCCGTTGTCGGTCAGAACGCCTTCGCGATACACCGGGTCGCCGCCGAGCTTGACCAGCTGGCGAGCCACGTGGCTGCGCGCCATGGGGATCACTTCCACTGGCAGCGGGAAGGCGCCGAGCACCGGCACCAGCTTGCTGCCGTCGGCGATGCAGATAAAGGTACGCGCCACCGCGGCGACGATCTTCTCGCGGGTCAGGGCCGCGCCGCCGCCCTTGATCAGGTTCAGGCGCTCGTCGCTTTCGTCGGCGCCGTCGACATAGAACTCCAGGTCGCTGACGGTATTCAGTTCGTACACCGGGATGCCATGGCCCTTGAGCCGCGCAGCGGTAGCTTCGGAGCTGGCCACGGCGCCGTCGAACTCCAGCTTGTGCTTGGCCAGGGCGTCAATGAAACAGTTGGCGGTGGAGCCGGTGCCGACCCCGATCACGCTCTTGGCGTCGAGCTTGGGAAGGATGAAGTCGACGGCGGCCTGGGCCACGGCTTGTTTGAGCTGATCCTGGGTCATGCGGGTTCCACGAGAAGGAAGGAAACGAGGTCGCGATTATAGCCGGCAAAACCCCGGAATTCGTATGGTCGCTCGGCGGATGGTAAGGGCTGCTGTCGTTTCAGCGCGACCGCGCCGGAGACCGTTTTTCGTGAGGCAAGGCGCGAGCCGCGAAGTTTGGCCGTCCAAATGAGTCGGCGAGCAACGCAGCATCACGGGAAAATGGGCCCGGCCCTTGGGTTGTGGGGGGAGATTTCACCGTGCCTCGCCGCAGAGCTTGAAAATCGCCGCCGTTGTGGCCCTCTGCAACCCGGTGAAATTTTCCGCCGCAACGCGGCTTGTGCTGAAACGACGGCAGCCCCTGATGTTAGACTCCGGGGTTCCCCTCTCGAAGCCGCCTGCGATGCCCGCCATGCTCGAACAGTACGTCAAGAAGACCCTGACCTCCCGTGTCTATGACGTTGCCGTGGAAACCCCGCTGCAACCCGCCCGCCAGCTTTCCGAACGTCTGGGCAATCAGATTCTGCTCAAGCGCGAGGATCTGCAGCCGGTGTACTCGTTCAAGATTCGTGGCGCCTACAACAAGCTGGCGCAGCTCTCGCCCGAGGAACTGGCCCGCGGCGTGGTCACCGCCTCGGCCGGCAACCACGCCCAGGGCCTGGCCCTGGCCGCCAAGCACATGGGCGTGAAGGCGACCATCGTCATGCCGCGCACCACCCCCGAGCTCAAGGTGCAGGGCGTGCGTTCGCGGGGCGGCAAGGTGGTGCTGCATGGCGATGCCTTCCCCGAGGCCCTGGCCCACTCGCTGAAGCTGGTCGAGGAAAAGGGCTACACCTATATCCATCCCTACGACGACCCCCTGGTGATCGCCGGCCAGGGCACCGTGGCGATGGAAATCCTCCGTCAGCACCAGGGGCGCCTCGATGCGGTATTCGTGCCGGTCGGCGGCGGCGGCCTGATCGCCGGAATCGCCGCCTACATCAAGTACCTGCGTCCCGAGGTGAAGGTCATTGGCGTGGAGCCGGACGACTCCAATTGCCTGCAGCAGGCGCTGGCCGCAGGGGAGCGCGTGGTGCTGCCCCAGGTCGGGCTGTTCGCCGATGGCGTGGCGGTGGCGCAGATCGGCCAGCACACCTTCGAGATCTGCAAGGACCACGTCGACGAGGTGATCACCGTCAGCACCGACGAGATCTGCGCGGCGATCAAGGATATCTACGACGATACCCGCTCGATCACCGAACCGGCCGGCGCATTGGCCGTGGCCGGGATCAAGAAATACGTCGAGCGCGAAGGTGTCGCCGGCAAGACCCTGGTGGGCATCGACTCGGGCGCCAACGTCAACTTCGACCGCCTGCGCCATGTGGCCGAGCGTGCCGAGCTGGGGGAAAAGCGCGAGGCGATCATCGCCGTGACCATCCCGGAGCGCCCGGGCAGCTTCAAGGCGTTCTGCGAGGCAATCGGCAAGCGGCAGATCACCGAATTCAACTACCGCTACCACCAGGACGGCGAGGCGCACATCTTCGTCGGCGTGCAGACCCACCCGGAGAACGACCCCCGTGCGGCGCTGGTGGAAAACCTGCGTGGCCAGGGCTTCCCGGTACTCGACCTGACCGACAACGAACTGGCCAAGCTGCATATCCGCCACACCGTGGGCGGCCATGCCGCGGCGGTGCCGGACGAGTGCGTGTTCCGCTTCGAGTTTCCCGAGCGGCCGGGCGCGCTGTTCAACTTCCTCAACAAGCTCGGCGGGCGCTGGAACATCACCCTGTTCCACTACCGCAACCACGGCGCGGCCGATGGCCGCGTAATGGCGGCCCTGCAGGTACCGGAAGACGAGCGCCACCTGCTCACGCCGGCGCTGGATGCCATTGGCTATCCGTACTGGGATGAAACCGACAACCCGGCCTACAAGCTGTTTCTTGGCTAGTCGTTTCGCGTAAGTGATCTTTCCGGGAATCGCGTCGCTTCACCCAGGCTACGAACGTTCCTACCGGTAGCCTGGGTTGAGCGCAGCGATAACCAGGCCTGAATGTAAAAAAACAAAGGAAACACCGTGATGGAGCATTATCTGCTGATCAGAGTCCTCCATGCGCTGCCCGGCATTCTCCTGCTGCTGGGCGTGCTGGCCCATGCCTTCATGCTCTGGAAAGCCTGGCGTGGTGGCGACAAGGCGGTGCTGCAACGCAAATTGCAGCGCACCCGCACCATCAGCCTGCCGGTGTTCGCCGTGCTGGCGTTGAGCCTGCCGGTGACCGGCTGGTGGATGGTCAACCTGGCCGGCTGGCCGCTGAGCCAGTTGTGGCTGCTGCTGGGCAGCAGCCTGTTCGGCGTGCTGATGATCGTCGGCCTGTTGCTGCTCGGCCGCCTGGGCGCCTGGCAGGCTCAAGTGGACGGCGCAGTGCCGGCCAAGTCACTGCGCTTCGTGGTGGCCTACGCCGCGCTGATCGTCGTGCTGCTGGTGGTAATCATGGCGGTGATGGGCGCCAAGCCCGTCTAGGGCACCTCTAACGGCGGCCCTGGCGCTGCGCCACCAACGGTTGCAGCAGCGCTTCGAGTTGCGGCTCGGTCAACCGTGCTCGCAGCGCTTTGTACAGCGCGCGGGTTTCCAGCAGGTTCCAGACCCGCAGCATGGTTTCCAGGGCGTCCAGCGGCTTGCTGATGAAGTCCCGCGCGCCAAGGGCCAGGGCGCGCAGGCGCGTAGCGCGGGTGACGTCGGCGGTCAGCACCAGCAGCGGCACGTAGTCGTTGTGCGGAATGCGCCGGTTGAGCTGCTCCATCAGCGCGAAGCCGTCGAAATCCGGCATGTGCAGGTCGAGAATCACCAGATCCGGCTCGAAGCTGTTGTACAGCTCCAGCGCGCGGGTCGGCTGGGTGCTGCTGAGCACGTTGTGCAGGCCTTCGCGGGCCAGCAGTTGCTCCATCAGGTCCAGATTGGGGCGCTGATCGTCGATGATCAGGATGCGATAGTCGTCGCTCATGCGGGCTCCGGCAGGTGCTGGTCGAGAAAGGCCAGAAAGGTCGGCACGTGAATGGGCTTGGTGAGGATCGCCGTGGCGCCGGCCTGCTGCATGGCACGCCTGGCCGCGGTGCTGGCGTCGGCGGTGATCATCAGCACGGCGATGGTGGCGGTCAGCGGGTCGGCGCGCAGGCGCTTGAGCACCTCGATGCCGGTCATGTCCGGCAGGTTGATGTCCAGCAGGATCACCCGCGGCAGGTGCTGGCGCGCCAGGTCGAGGCCCAGCTGGCCCTGCATGCTCGACAGCAGCTGCACGCCCGGCCGGCGCTGCAACAGGGTTTCGATCAATGCCTGGCTGGACAGGTTGTCCTCGATGCACAAAACGCGTTTCAAGCTGCCGCTTTCCAGCGTGTTCAGCGGAGCCGGCAACGGCGCAGGGCGCCAGGGGTCGTCGTGGCTGGCCTGGGGCTCGACCTGCGCCGACGGTAGTGTCACTACGAAGCGGCTGCCGGTGCCGACCACGCTGATCACCTCCAATGTGCCGTCCATGGCCTGCAGCAGGTTGCGGCTCAGGGCCAGACCGAGGCCGGTGCCTTCGCTGTGCTGGTCGGCGCCTAAGCGCTCGAAGGGGCGGAACAGCCGCTGCAGATCCGCCGGGGCGATACCCGCACCGCTGTCGTTGACTGCCAGGGCCAGGCGCTCGCCTTGCACCTCGATGTCCAGGTGCACCTCGCCACCGGGGCGGTTGTACTTCACCGCGTTGGACAGCAGGTTGAGCAGCACCTGGATCAGCCGCTGCCGGTCGGCCATCACGCCAGCCGGCGAAGTGCTCGGCGGCAATGGGCGCAGGCGGATGCCGGCTTCGTCGGCCAGCGGTGAAATCAGCGTCAGCGCCTCGTGCACCACGCCGTGCAGGTCGATGGCTTCCGGGCTCATGGGCAGCCGGCCAGCCTCGATGCGGGCGATGTCGAGTACTTCGTTGATCAGCGTGAGCAGGTGCTGGCCGGCGCGCAGGATATGGGTGACCTGCGGCCTGGGCGATTCCAGGTCGAGCAGCTGGGCGAAGCCGAGGATCGAGTTGAGCGGGGTGCGCAGCTCGTGGCTCATGCGCGACAGGAACTCGCTTTTCGCCTGGCTGGCGTTCTCGGCTTCCTCGCGGGCGGCGCGCAGGGCGATATCGGCAGCGCGGCGGTCGGTGATGTCGCGGGTGACCTTGGAAAAGCCGCGCAGCGTGCCGCTGGCATCGTGCTGGGCGGTGATCACCACGCTGGCCCAGAAACGCGAGCCGTCGCGGCGCTGGCGCCAGGCTTCTTCCTCGTAGCGACCCTTTTCGGCGGCGACCTGCAGCGCATACAGCGGGTGGTGCGGACGCTGCTCGGGTGGGTAGAACAACGAGAAGTGGCGGCCGATGATTTCCGTTTCGCTGTAGCCCTTGATCCGCTCGGCGCCGGCGTTCCAGGTGGTGACGTGGCCCTGTGGGTCGAGGGCGAAGATGCCGTAGTCGCGCACGCCTTCGATGATCAGGCGCAGGCGCTCCTCGTTGTCGCGCAGGGCACGTTCGCGCTGGGCCAGTAGCTGGCTGGCTTCCTCCAGGCTGGCGCCCAGACGGCCGATCTCGTCGCGCTCGTGATGCCGCGGCTGCAGCGGGTTGCCGAGTGCCAGGTGGCGGGCGCTGCGTTGCACCCGCTGGACGCGGCTGACGATACCGCTGGAGAGCAGCAGCACCGCGACGATCGCGCCGAACAGGCCGCAGCCGGCGGCCAGCAGGGTGGCCAGCAGCATGCGCTGGCGGTTGTCCGCGGCATTGGCGGTGCGGTCGGCGAGCAGGGCGTCTTCGCGCACGCGCATGGCGTCGATCTGGTTGCGCAGGGTATCGAGCATGCGCTTGCTTTCGTCGAGCACGGCGGCGATCTGCTCCTGGTCCTGGCGCAGGTCGACGTTGCGCAGCACATCCAGACCGTGGAGCTGGTTGCTGATCAGCGGGCGGATGCGTTCCAGGCGCTGGCGCACCTCGGCATCACGGATATTGGCGTCCAGGCGCGCCAGGGCCGCCTCGATGCGCGGCTCGGTCTGCTGGTAGGCGGGCAGAAAGTCGTCGCTGCGCGTCAGCAGGTAGCCGCGCACGCTGGCCGCGCCCTCGGCCAGCAGGGTCTGCACGGCCTGGATATCGCCCTGGACCTGCAGCACCCGGCGCACGTCCTCTTCGGCCTCGGCTGTTTGCCGCTCGGTGATGTAGATCAGTACCAGGGAGATCAGCAGGATCACCAGGGGCAGCGAGATGCCGACCAATGCCTTGCCCCGCAGCGGCAGGTCGGCCCAGGCGTTGTCGATACGTCGCATCATGGCGCGGCGCCCGGCCAGTCGGCCGCCGGCTGGGCGACCAGGCCCAGGGCGATGCCGCGCACCGCCGCCTGGGTGCGGTCGGCCACGCCGAGCTTGGCGATCACTCGCTCGACATGGGTCTTCACGGTGCCGGCGCTGATGCCCAGCTTCTCGCCGATCTCGCGATTGCTGAAGCCGCCCGCCACCAGGCCCAGTACCTGCCGCTCGCGGTTGGTAAGGGTGTCGGTGGGCGGCGTGCCGGCGTTGCTGCGGTCGGCGATGCGCCTGAGCAGGCGGGCGCTGACGGCGCTGTTCAGCGCCTCCTCCCCGGCGGCCACGCGGCGCAACGCGGCGATCACCTCGTCACGGGTGGCGTCCTTGAGCAGGTAGCCCACGGCGCCCGCGCCGATGGCAGCCTCCAGGTGCTCGGGGCTGTCGTACATGGTGAACATCACCACCTTCAGGTGCGGCATGCGCTGTTGCAGCAGGCGTGCGGCGCCCAGGCCGTTGAGGCCGGGCATGCGGATGTCGAGAATGGCGATATCCGGCTGCAGGCGCTCGCACAGCTGCAGCGCGCTGTCGCCGTCGGCGGCCTGGCCGACCACCGCGAACTCGTCGCAACCGCCGAGCATGGCCACGAAGCCGGCGCGGGTCACCTCGTGGTCATCGGCCAGTACCAGGCGCAGGGGCGTCGTCATGGCGCGATCTCCTCGGCGTGGGGCACCTGGGCCAGCAGCCGGGTGCCGCGCCCTGGCTCGCTCTGGCACTGCAGGTGGCCGCCCAGCAGGCTGGCGCGTTCGCCCATGGCGGCCAGGCCCAGGCCGCTGTTGCCGGTGATCGGCCTGTAGCGCGGTGCCTCGAAACCCCGGCCGTCATCCTCGATGTGCAGGTGCGCGCCCGAGTCGCTGCTGCTCAGGCCGATGCGCACGCTGCACGGCCCGGCATGCTTGAGAATGTTGTTGATGCCTTCCTGGGCGATGCGAAACAGGGTGATTTCCACATTGGCCGGCAGCCGTGCTTCACTGCGTTGCAGCCACTTCACCCGGTGGCCGGCGTCACGCAGGCGGTCGGCCTCCTTGTCGAGGGCGTGAAGCAGGCCGAAGTCATCGAGCAGTTGCGGGCGCAGGCCATTGATGGCCTGGCGACCCTCGCGTACGCAGCGTTGGGCCAGTTCGAGAATGGTGCCCAGTTCCCGCTGCTGGGCATCGGGCAGCACGCTGCACTGGCTGGCGAAACCCTGCAGGCGCTGGTGCAACCCGGCCAGGGTCTGGGCGAGGCCGTCATGCAGGTCGTAGGCCACGCGCCGGCGCTCGTCTTCCTGGGCATTGAGCAGGCGGTGCACCAGTTCCGACATGGTGCGCTCGCGGGCGAGCAGGTCGCCATGCAGGCGCTGGGTTTCCAGGTGGGCGGCGAACAGGGTGGCGAGCAGCTGCAGGGACTCGAGATCCTCGTCGTCCGGCGGATTGATTCGCACCGCGCTGGCCAGCAGCACGCTGCCAAAGCTGTGGCCCTGGGCCGTGGCCAGCGGCAGGCGAATGACCAGCTGCAGCCCGCCCTTGTCGATGAGCAGGCACTGGGCCTGGGGCGTATCGCTGTCGCTCAGCGCCAGCAGCGCTAGCCGTTGTTCGCTGGAAAGGGCGCCATGCTCGGCCAGCACCTGGCGCTCGCCGGCCAGTTCGCAAACCACCACGCCGCTGTCCAGGGCGCAGAAGGCGCAGGCCCGTTGCAGCACGCGCAAGGCCATCTCCCGGGGCGGCAGCGCCCCCAGTTGGCGGCCGGTGTCGACCAGCAGGCTCAGGCGCGCCGCCCGGCTTTCACATTGTCGGTACTGGCTGCGCAAGGCCAGGGCACTGCTGTCGTCGTTGTGCATGGGGCTCTCCAGCGCAAGCGGCGCGGATCAGGTGGCAATCATCCCATTAAATCGACTCTGCCCGCTGCTCGCCCATCTGCCGATCGGCATACGCCGATGCCGCCAACCAGCCGATGGCGACCCCGAGGGCGCAGGGCACAGTGGTGTCGTCAACCAAAACAGGAAACGATCATGAAAGTGCACGCCATCGCCGCCGCCCTGCTGTTCTGCGTCAGTACCCCGCTGCTGGCCGCTCCCGAGCAAAAGCCTTATCGCTATGACAGCCTGGCGAGCGCGCCGGCCGCAGCGGCCGATCGTGAAGTGGCCGGGTTGTTCGATCAGTGGAACCAGGCGCTGCAGAGCGGTGACGTGGCCAAGGTGGTCAGCCTGTACAGCGCCGATGCCGTGCTGCAGCCGACCGTATCCAACCGCGTGCGCGCCAGCTCGGCGGAAATTCGCGACTACTTCGAGCACTTCCTGGCGCTCAAACCGGTGGGCGAGATCAACTACCGGGAAATCCGTCGCCTGAGCCCGACCACCGCTCTGGACAGCGGCGTCTACACCTTCCACCTGACCGATGCCGCCGGCGAGAAGTCCGACGTGCAGGCGCGCTACACCTTCGTCTACACCCTGGTGGACGGGCAGTGGAAGATCCTCAACCACCACTCTTCGGCCATGCCCGAGGTGGTGCCGACCTCGGTGGCCAGCAAGGCCAAGCACCTGTAAACGCATGGTGCAAATGCAAAAAAGCCGGCGCCCTGTGCGCCGGCTTTTTTTTGCGCGATAACTCTCAGCGCAGCGACATGATCGGCCAGTTGCGATCCTCTGCCTCGGCCATCAGCTTGGGATCCGGGTCGACGGCTACCGGATAGCTGACCTGCTCGAGTAGCGGCAGGTCGTTCATCGAGTCGCTGTAGAAGGTCGAACCGTCCAGAGTGAAGCCGTTTTCCTGCATCCAGCGATTGAGGCGGGTGACCTTGCCTTCCTTGAAGCACGGCACGTCGGTGGTACGACCGGTGTAGCGGCCGTCGACCATTTCGCACTCGGTGGCTAGCAGGGTGTCGACGCCCAGGCGGGCGGCAATCGGCGCCGTCACGAAACGGTTGGTGGCGGTGATGATCACCAGCTTGTCGCCAGCGGCGCGGTGCCTGTCGAGCAGCGCCAGGGCCTTGGGCAGAATGATCGGTTCGATGCATTCGGCCATGAACTCGCGGTGCCAGGCGTCGAGCTGGGCCATCTCGGTGCGGCCGAAGATATCCAGGGTGAAGTTCAGGTAGTCGGTGATGTTCAGGCGCCCGGCCAGGTAATCCTGGTAGAAGGCATCGTTGCGCGCCTTGTAGGTGGCACCGTCGAGGATCCCGCGTTCGCACAGCCAGTCGCCCCAGGCATGGTCGCTGTCGCCGCCAAGCAGGGTGTTGTCGAGATCGAATAAAGCCAAACGCACAGAATCACCTCTTCATACAGGGCCATGGAGGCGGCCAGAATAGCGGCTTTGCCGGCCCGGGGAAAACCGCGCGACGGGCCGCCGTGCAGTCCCGCCCGAGCGCGTTGCCGCTGTCGCGAGCTTTGTGGAACAATGCGGTGACATGCGTTTACGAGGTTGTGTGCCGTGATCGATCCTGATGGTTTTCGCCCCAACGTCGGCATCATTCTCACCAATGATGTCGGCCAGGTGCTTTGGGCGCGTCGAATTAACCAGGATGCCTGGCAGTTCCCGCAAGGCGGTATCAATGACCGCGAGTCGCCGGAAGAAGCGTTGTACCGCGAACTGAACGAAGAAGTGGGCCTGGAAGAGCAGGACGTGAAAATTCTCGCCTGCACCCGGGGCTGGTTGAGGTATCGTCTGCCGCAGCGCCTGGTGCGCACGCACAGCCAGCCGCTGTGCATCGGCCAGAAACAGAAGTGGTTCCTGCTGCGCCTGACCTCCGACGAGCAACGGGTGCGTATGGACCTGACCGGCAAGCCCGAGTTCGACGGCTGGCGCTGGGTCAGTTATTGGTACCCGTTGGGGCAGGTGGTTACATTCAAGCGCGAAGTCTACCGTCGCGCACTCAAGGAACTCGCACCGCGCCTGCTGGCACGGGATTAGGCAGGATCAGGCATGCTCAACACGCTGCGCAAGATCGTCCAGGAAGTGAACGCCGCCAAGGATCTCAAAGCGGCGCTGGGCATCATCGTGCAGCGCGTCAAGGAGACCATGGGCACCCAGGTGTGCTCGGTGTACCTGCTCGACCCGGAGAGCAACCGTTTCGTGCTGATGGCCACCGATGGCCTCAACAAGCGCTCGATCGGCAAGGTCAGCATGGCGCCCAACGAGGGTCTGGTCGGCCTGGTCGGCACCCGTGAAGAGCCGCTGAACCTCGAAAACGCCTCCGAACACCCCCGTTACCGCTACTTCGCCGAAACCGGTGAGGAGCGTTATGCCTCCTTCCTCGGCTCACCGATCATCCACCACCGTCGGGTGATGGGTGTGCTCGTCGTGCAGCAGAAGGAGCGCCGCCAGTTCGACGAAGGTGAGGAAGCCTTTCTGGTCACCATGAGCGCGCAGCTCGCCGGGGTGATCGCCCATGCCGAGGCCACCGGTTCGATCCGCGGCCTGGGCAAGCAGGGCAAGGGCATTCAGGAAGCCAAGTTCGTCGGCGTGCCGGGTTCGCCCGGTGCGGCGGTCGGTACCGCCGTGGTGGTGCTACCGCCAGCCGACCTGGAAGTGGTGCCGGACAAGAGCATCGATGATATCGATGCCGAATTGAAACTGTTCCAGAACGCTCTGGAGGGCGTGCGCGCCGACATGCGTAACCTTTCCGAGCGCATGGCGACCCAGCTGCGCCCCGAAGAGCGCGCGCTGTTCGACGTCTACCAGATGATGCTCGAAGACGCGGCCCTCGGTAACGAGGTGGTCAAGGTCATCAAGACCGGCCAGTGGGCCCAGGGCGCCCTGCGCCACGTAGTCAGCGAGCACATCAATCGTTTCGAGCTGATGGACGACGCCTACCTGCGCGAGCGTGCCTCGGACGTGCGCGACCTGGGGCGCCGCCTGCTCGCCTACCTGCAGCAGGCCCGTCAGCAGACCCTGGTGTACCCGGACAACTGCATCCTGGTCGCCGAAGAACTGTCGCCGGCGATGCTCGGTGAGGTGCCGGAAGGCAAGCTGGTCGGCCTGGTGTCGGTGCAGGGTTCGGGCAACTCCCACGTGGCGATCTTCGCCCGCGCCATGGGCATTCCCACGGTGATGGGCGCGGTGGAACTGCCGTATTCGAAGATCGACGGCATCCAGCTGATCGTCGATGGCTACCACGGCGAGGTGTTCACCAACCCCAGCGAGATCCTGCGCAAGCAGTACGCCGACGTGGTCGAGGAAGACCGCCAGCTCACCAAGGGCCTCGACGCCCTGCGTGCGCTGCCTTGCGAGACCCTCGACGGGCATCACATGCCGCTGTGGGTCAATACCGGCCTGCTCGCCGATGTGGTGCGCGCCCAGGAGCGCGGTGCCGAGGGCGTTGGTCTGTACCGCACCGAAGTGCCGTTCATGATCAAGGATCGCTTTCCCAGCGAGAAGGAACAGCTGGCCATCTATCGCGAACAGCTGGCCGCCTTCCATCCGCTGCCGGTGACCATGCGCACCCTGGATGTCGGCGGCGACAAGGGCTTGAGCTATTTCCCGATCAAGGAAGAGAACCCCTTCCTGGGTTGGCGCGGTATCCGCGTGACCCTCGACCACCCGGAAATCTTCCTGGTGCAGGTGCGCGCCATGCTCAAGGCCAGCGAGGGCCTGAACAACCTGCGCATCCTGCTGCCGATGATTTCCGGCATCCAGGAGCTGGAAGAATCCCTGCACCTGATTCACCGTGCCTGGGGCGAAGTGCGTGACGAAGGCACGGATGTACCCCTGCCGCCGATTGGCGTGATGATCGAGATTCCCGCGGCGGTCTACCAGACCCGCGACCTGGCCCGCCAGGTGGACTTCCTGTCGGTCGGCTCCAACGACCTGACCCAGTACCTGCTGGCCGTGGACCGCAACAACCCGCGGGTGGCCGACCTCTACGACTTCCTTCACCCGGCGGTGCTGCAGGCGCTGACCAAGGTGGTCGAGGACTCCCACGCCGAAGGCAAACCGGTGAGCATCTGCGGCGAAATGGCCGGCGACCCGAGCGCTGCCGTGCTGCTGATGGCGATGGGCTTCGACAGCCTGTCGATGAACGCCACCAACCTGCCGAAGGTTAAGTGGCTGCTGCGCCAGATCAGCCTGAGCAAGGCCAAGGACCTGCTCGGCCAGGCGATGCGAATCGACAATCCGCAGGTCATCCACAGCACCCTGCAACTGGCCCTGCGTAACCTTGGCCTGGGCCGGATGATAAACCCGGCGTCGGATATTCAGGCTTAACGGCGGGAGTTGGCGGTTTACCTGTGGAGCGGGCCACGCCCGCGAAAGCATCACGGGCATGGACTAGGCGTCCCCGCCCGTTCCCACAAAACAGGTTAGCGACAGCTCTCGCCCCCTCTAGCGCTCGAACCGCACCTCACCAATCGGCATACCTTCAGGGCCGAAACTGCGCTCGATAATCCGCCGCGTTCCATCGGCGTAGGTGTACAGCAGCGTGCTGGCGCGGGTGCCATAGGTCGGGCTGGCGATAAATACGCTGCCGAGCAGTCGTTCGAGATCCAGGCCCACACCCGTATGCGGAAGTGCCGTGTCGTCAGGTCTTCTGGGGTCAGCCAGCAGCGCGAACAGCGACGCTTCATCGGCTGTCTCGAGGGTGTCGGCAAATGCCGCCCTGGCCTGCTGCAGTTTTGGCCAGGGCGTATCCAGGCCCGCATTGGAAACACCATGGATGCCGGGCGGCAGTGCCCTGGCCTCGCCGCTCTGCGAATTGAAATGCCACAGTGCCTGGCTATCGCCGACCAGCAGGTTGAAGCCGCTGTATTCAGCCGCCTCGTGGCGCAGCTCGTTCAGAAAAACTTCTGGGCTCTGATCACCTTGCAGAAAGTGCAACGGCAGTTCGCCCCGCGAGCGCGTGCCTTGAGTCAGGCGCGGGTCACGAATATTGGTGAGGGCGGCAAAGCGGCCACCTGGGCCAATGCCCAGCCAGGTGCCGCCAGCCTGCAGATCGCGGCCGGCGATCAGGCCGGGCGCATCCGGCCACTCGGCCATGGTGGCAGCGGGCCGTGCGTAGAACTCATCGCGGTTGGCAGCGACCAGCAGCGGTAACGAATGGCCTGGGCGCCAGGCAAGGACGATCAGGCACATGACTTTTTGAAGCAGGCGCGTACGCCAGTTGCGTCGAGTGGTGCGCCGACATGTACCACGACCTTGCTGGCACCACTGCCTTTGCCGAGCTCCAGCAATATGCGTTCTTCGACCTGCGAGAGGCCGCCTTCAAGCCGTTCCAGTGGATGCATGACCAAGCGCGGCGGCAGGCTTAGACGCATGAAGCGTTTGCGGATCACCGCTGTGACCGCCTCTTTGATCAGGCGATCCGCGACGCCGAAGTCGGCCACCAGCAGGCGCAGGTTGCTGAATGGCGGCTCCGCACGCAGTTGCAGCTCATTGCCGCTTTCCAGGTGGATGATGTGCAACTGATCGCAGGCGATGCGCAAATAGAGTGTGTTGAACACAGCGGTTTCTCGTCCATGGAAAGTGCCACTGTACGCAAAGCCACCAATCGTCGTGAAGTAGAGTGCATGGCCCGCTTCCGCTACCATGCCGCATCGCTTCGCAGAGCACGTCATGATCTTCCTTCTCTACATTCTGCTCGGTGCTGCCGCAGGCCTGCTGGCCGGGCTGTTTGGCGTCGGTGGCGGCATGATCATCGTGCCGGTACTGATCTTCGCCTTCACGGCTCAGGGTTTCGATGCCTCGGTACTGACCCATATGGCGGTAGGTACCTCGCTGGCGACCATTCTGTTCACCTCGGTCAACGCCGTGCGTGAGCATCACAGCCGCGGCGCGGTACGCTGGGGGCTGTTCGTCTGGCTGACCGTGGGTATCGTGCTGGGCTCGGCACTCGGCGCGCTGACGGCCGAGTCCATCGACGGCCTGGTGCTGCAGAAGATCATTGGTGTGTTCGCCCTTGCGTGGCCTTGCAGCTGGCGCTGGACCTCAAGCCCAAAGCCAGCCGCGAGGTCCCCGGCAAGGCCGGCCTCGGCTTTGCTGGTAGCGTGATTGGCTGGGCTTCGGCGATCATCGGCATTGGCGGTGGCTCGTTGACCGTGCCGTTCCTGACCTGGCGTGGTGTGTCGGTGCAGCAGGCGGTGGCGACCTCGTCGGCCTGTGGCTGGCCGATCGCTGCAGCGGGCGCCTTGAGTTATCTGTGGCTGGGGTGGGGCGACGCGCGTCTACCAGACTGGAGCTTGGGTTACGTTTACCTTCCGGCGCTGCTGGGCATCGCCCTGACCAGCGTGTTCTTCGCGCGCACCGGCGCTCGGCTGGCCCATCGTCTGTCGCCGCGCGTGCTCAAGCGTCTGTTCGCATTGCTGCTGTTTATCGTCGGCCTGAATTTTCTGTTGTGAGGAATCCTGATGCTGCCCTACCCGAATATTGACCCGGTCGCCCTCGACCTGGGCTTCCTGCAGATTCACTGGTACGGCCTGATGTACCTGGTGGGTATCGGCGGTGCCTGGTTCCTCGCCTCGCGGCGCTTGCACGCCTTCGACCCGACCTGGAGCAAGGAGAAACTCTCCGACCTGGTGTTCTGGGTGGCGATGGGGGTGATCGTCGGTGGGCGCCTGGGCTACGTGCTGTTCTACGACCTGCCGGCCTATATCGCTAATCCGCTGCTGATCCTCGAAGTGTGGAAGGGCGGCATGTCGTTCCATGGCGGCCTGCTCGGCGTGATGCTGGCCACCCTGTGGTTCGCCAGGCGCAACGGCAAGAGCTTCTTCGAGCTGATGGATTTCATCGCCCCGCTGGTGCCGATCGGCCTGGGCGCCGGGCGTATCGGCAACTTCATCAATGCCGAGTTGTGGGGCAAGGTCAGCGACGTGCCCTGGGCCATGGTCTTCCCGACCGGCGGGCCGGAGCCGCGCCATCCGTCGCAGCTGTACCAGTTCGCCCTGGAAGGCGTGGCGCTGTTCACCATCCTCTGGTTCTACTCGCGCAAACCGCGCCCGACCATGGCCGTCTCCGGCCTGTTCGCGGTGTGCTACGGCATCTTCCGCTTCATCGTCGAGTTCGTCCGCGTGCCGGACGCCCAGCTCGGTTACCTGGCGTGGGGCTGGCTGACCATGGGCCAGGTGCTCTGCGTACCGATGGTGCTCGCCGGCCTGGGCCTGATGGTCTATGCCTACAAGCGCCAGGCCACTGTGGAGGTGGTGCGATGAAACAGTATCTCGACCTGATGCGCCACGTGCGCGACAACGGCACCTTCAAGCAGGACCGTACCGGCACCGGTACCTACAGCGTGTTCGCCCACCAGATGCGCTTCGACCTGGCCGACGGTTTTCCCCTGGTGACCACCAAGAAGTGCCACCTCAAGTCGATCATTCACGAGTTGCTGTGGTTCCTGCAGGGCGACACCAACATCAAGTACCTGAAGGACAATGGCGTACGCATCTGGGACGAGTGGGCCGACGAGAACGGCGACCTCGGCCCGGTATACGGCTACCAGTGGCGCAACTGGCCGGCGCCGAACGGCGAGTCGGTCGACCAGATCAGCAAGCTGATCGAGATGATCAGGAAGAACCCTGACTCGCGCCGCCTGATCGTCTCGGCCTGGAACCCGGCGCTGGTCGAGCAGATGGCCCTGCCGCCGTGCCACGCGCTGTTCCAGTTCTACGTGGCCGACGGCAAGCTGAGCTGCCAGCTGTACCAGCGCTCGGCCGATATCTTCCTCGGCGTGCCGTTCAACATCGCCAGCTATGCGCTGCTGACGTTGATGGTCGCGCAGGTCTGCGGCCTGCAGCCGGGCGAGTTCATCTGGACCGGTGGTGACTGCCACCTGTACGCCAACCACCTGGAGCAGGCCGACCTGCAGCTGACCCGCGAGCCGCTGCCGCTGCCGACCATGAAGCTTAACCCCGAGGTGAAGGACCTGTTCGCCTTCAGGTTCGAGGACTTCGAGCTGGTCGGCTACGAAGCGCACCCGCATATCAAGGCGCCGGTCGCGGTCTGAGCTTGTTCCTGGGTATCGCTGCGCTCAACCGCAGGCTACGTTAAGCAAAGCCGTAGCCTGGGTTAGCCGAAGGCGTAACCCGGGGATCTAATCGCTCATTTTCGTAGCGAGAAACGCTCGGCGATTTCTTCGACGAGCTCACTCGGTCCGCTGATTTTCCACTCGAACCAGTTGTCCCACTCCAGCCGCAGCTCATCCAGGCCGCGGCGCAGGCGGTAGCTGTCGTAATCGATACCCTTCTGGATGGCCAGCGGGCTGAACTGCTCGACCTGTCGCCAACCCTCGGCCTTGAGGGTGGCCAAGATGTGGTTGCCGACCTCCGTATCGATATTTTCCAGGGTGACGTGCTGACTCGTGTCTATCGGCTGACGTTCCAGGCGTCGCCGCTGCAACCATTGCAATAGACGCTTCATGGTGCGGACTCCCTGCCAAGGCCCTCGGCCAGGTGGTCGATCAGCACCCGCAGTTTGGGCGGCAGGTGGCGGGTCGGGTGGTAGAGAATCCAGGCGGTGCCCTGGTACGAGCCGGTGTAGCGCCACTGCGGCAGCACCCGTACCAGCTCGCCACTGGCCAGCGCGGCGGCGGCGGTGAAATGCGGCAGGCAGGTGATGCCCATGTGGGCAAGCACGGCATGCAGGCGTACTTCACTGTGGTTGCTGGCGAAGCGGCCGCTCACCGTCACTACGGCCTGCTCCGGCCCATTACTGAAATGCCAGCGGTGGTCCTCCGGTGTTTCGTCCAGGTACAGGCAGGCGTGGTGCACCAGTTCGCCCGGGTGCTGGGGCGTGCCGTGTTGCTGCAGATACCTCGGGCTGGCGCAGAGCACCTGCTGGATGTGGCAAAGCGGGCGGCCGGCGAGGTTGGCCGGTGGCTGATCACCGATGCACACCAGCAGGTCGAAACGGTCGCTGATCAGGTCCGGGCTGCGATCGCTGAGGTTGAGGCTGACGTCCACATCCGGGTAGCGCTGCAGAAAGTCGTGCATCAGTGGCGAAACCAGAAATCGTCCAAAGGCCTTGGGCACGCTCAACCGCACCTGGCCGCTGGGCCGGGTCATCAGCCGCTCACCGACATCCAGGGCGGCCTGGGCGGCGTCGATCATGTCCTTGCAGCGCTCGAACACTTCGCTGCCGGCTTCGCTCAGGCGCAGGCGCCGCGTGGTGCGCTCCAGCAGGCGCACGCCGAGCGTCTGCTCGAGGTGGGCGATCTGCCGGCTCACCGCCGACGCCGTGCTGCCCTGCTGGCGAGCCGTGGCAGAGAAGCTGCCGGCCTCGACCACGCGTACGAAGATGGCCAGATAGGGGAGCAGCTGTGGTGTGAGATTCGTGCGCATGGGGAACAGGTCTTGTTCGGGGTTGATGGATTATCACGCTGAGGGACGCAATGGACAATGCGCTCCTTACCGATTACAGGAAGTACCCCTATGTCCACCCTGGTTAGCCGTTCCCCTTCGCGCCTGCTGCAGGCCAGTGACGTGCTGTTGCTGCTGGTCGCCATGGTCTGGGGTACAAGCTATGGTGTGGCCAAGGAAGCGCTGGTGTTCTACCCGGTGCTGGGCTTTCTCGCCGTGCGTTTCTGCCTGACCTTCCTGATCCTGCTGCCACAACTGCGCGGTGAAGGCCGCCAGGCCTGGGCACCTGGCATCCCGCTGGGCAGCGTGATGCTGGCGATCTTCCTGTGCGAAACCTATGGCGTGCTGCACACCTCGGCCAGCAATGCGGCATTTCTGATCAGCCTGTGCGTGGTCATCACCCCCTTCGTGGAATGGCTGATGCTCGACCGCCGCCCCGATTCGCGCTTGCTGCCGGCAGTGGCGCTGTCGCTGTTCGGTACCTGGCTGCTCAGCGGCGGCGTCGACCTGCAATTCAACCTCGGCGACGGGCTGATGCTGATGGCAGCGCTGCTGCGCGCCGTGCTGGTATGCCTGACCGGGCGGCTGACCGCCCATACCCAGGTACCGGCCCTGGCGCTGACCGCGGTGCAGACCGGGGTGATCGGGATTGGCTGCCTGCTGCTCGGCGTGATCGTCCTGCCAGGCGGTTTGCCTGCCCTGCCGACAGAGCCAGCGTTCTGGATCGGCACCTTGTATCTGGTGCTGTTCGCCACGCTGTTCGCGTTCTTCGTGCAGAACTACGCACTGCGCCGCAGCAGTCCGACCCGGGTGTCGCTGCTGATGGGCAGCGAGCCGCTGTTCGGTGCGCTGTTCGCGGTGCTCTGGCTTAGCGAACAGTTGAGCGTGCAGGCGTGGATCGGTGGCTTTCTGATCGTCGCGGCGACGCTGTGGACGAGCCTGCTCAGGCGCTGAGTTGTGGTGGTTATTTAGTGGTGGAAGGGTCGGGCCGCGTAGGTGAAGCGTCTTCCACCCTACAGGGCGATACCCACCAATTGTCGCGCGCATGGCGCGCTCCCACAGTTAAACGCCATTGCCAGGATGCAGGTGGATGGCCAACCACAGCGCGCCTTCACTGGTGTGCTCCACGCGGTGCGGTGTGCCGGCGGGCAGAAACAGATGATCGCCGGCGGTGAGCTCGAGCGCTTCACCGGCCACCGTCATGCGCGCTTCGCCGCGGGCCAGCAGCACCCACTCGTCCTGCTCCTGCAGGTAATCCACCGACTCGATGCGTGACGAGCTGAGGATCCGCTCGATCTGCAGGTTGCGATGGCTGAGCAGGGTGTCGAAGCGCTCGCCCTGGGCGGGTGGTTCGCTGTCATGGAACAGGTTGGCAACCGGCATGTTCGAGGCTCGCAATCAGGGATCAGCGGCGGCCGGGTTTGGGCACGCCGGCGACCAGTAGATGGTGGTGTTCACGGCAGTAGAGCTCTTCGTACCAGCCGTAGTGCGGGTCGTTGCAGTGGCCGTGTTGTACCGATGGCGGCAACTGGCTCAGGTCGCTCTTGAAGTCCTGGCGCAGGGCGGCGAACAGTGAATCCGCCTGCGGCCAGCCGGCGCGATGGGGCGCCTGGCCGAGGCTGTTGCCCAAGCGCAGTTCGCGTTCGAGGATGGCGGCCAGTTCGCTGCACAGGCTCATTTCGCAGTCGGCGCCGCATCGATTTCCCTGGCCAGGCGTTCGACCTGTTCCTGGCGTTCGACCTGATCGACGCGCGCGCCCGGGTTCAGCGACGACCACTCCGGCCGCGCACGGGCGACGCGCAGGGCGCCCGGCAGCTTGCCTTCGCGCCATTGGCTGTCCTGCAGCGTGCCGAGGCGTACCGCTTCCACCGCCGCATGACCGCGCTGATCCAGCGCGGCCAGCAGGTGCTCCTGGCGCAGGGCGAGCAGGCGCAGCACGGCGTCGTCGACAGTCAGCTCGCGCTGGCCCTGCAGCTTGCCCTTGAGGCGCGCGCCGTAGTTGCGCAGGGTCTGCGCGCCGCCGCCGAGCAATGCGCCGGCCAGTGCCGCGGTGCCCAGGGTCAGGCCGCCGACCAGCAGGTCTACGCCCGCCCCGGCTGCTGCCCCGGCAGCCGCGCCGCCGCCCAGGCGAATGCCCAGTTGCTTGATGGTTTCCGGGTTGAACAGGTCGTCGCCCCAGCGACCGTCCAGCAGGGGCAGATCGTCGGCCCGGGCGTCTTCGCGGCGAAAGGCGTACAGGCGCAGCAGGGCTTCCACGCAGCGCTGTTCACGCTGGCGCACCTGGGCGCGCAAATCCTCGATGGCGCTCTTTTCCAGCTCGGGCTGGTTGGCGACGCTGCGCCGGCAGGCGGCGCAGTCGACCAGCAGCTCGGCGATCAGGCGCTTGGCGCTGCGGTGGCGGGCCACCCGCTGGGCTTCGTGATCGTCGATCAGGCGTTGCAGTTGCGAGCGCGATTTCTCGTGCATCAGCGCCAGGCTTTCATACAGGCGGCGCTCACCATCGAGCGGCGGCGCCACGCTGTCGAAACGCACCAGGGCGTGCAACCCCAGACGTGCCAGGGCTTCGCGCCAGTCGTCCTCGCGGTGGTTGGCGCTGGCCACGAAATTCAGCACCGGCAGCAGCGGGCGGCCACACATGGCCAGCACGTTCAGCTCGTCGCGGTACTTGGCCAGCACCGGCTCGCGGGCGTCGATCACGTACAGGCCGGCATCGGAGGCCTGCAACTGGCGCAGCACCTTGGCTTCCTGTTCGAAGCGCTGGCGCGCCTCACTGCCGTCCATGAAGCGCGCCAGCCGCGCCGGGCCGTCGAGGCGCTCGCCTGGGCGGTCCAGCCCATCGAGGTAGTCGAGCAGGGCGATGGCATCTTCCAGGCCCGGCGTGTCGTACAGCTCCAGCAGCGGCTGGCCGTCTACCGACAGGCGCGCGCCTTCGACGTGGCGGGTGGTGCTGGGGCGATGGGACACCTCGCCAAAGCCGACGTCCCGGGTCAGGGTGCGCAGCAGCGAGGTCTTGCCGACGTTGGTGTGGCCGACCACGGCGAGCTTCAGCGGCTGGCTCATGGGCGATAACCCCTGGCGAGCGGCCCATTCGCGCGGCGGTTGCTATCAGTCATGGCCAGTCTCCAGCCAGGTCAGGGGCGAGCTTTCGCGGTGGGCCAGTTGCAGTTCGTCCAGCGCCCTGTGCCAGTCGCCCAGGCGCTCGCTGTCGAGGGTTTCGCCTTGCGGCGGCTGCAGCAGCCAGATGCGGGTTGCGCCGGCGCAGCGGGCCAGCTCGGCGAGCAGCGCCAGGCTGCCGCGATCCGGTGAGCGTCGTGGGTCACAGGCAATGGCCAGGCGCGCGGGCGGAAAGCGGGTCAGCTGGTCGAGCAATTGGCGGCGCTGTTCGCGGCTGTCGATGATGCCGGCGTCGGCCACCGATTTGGGCAGCACCGGGGGCCAGGGGCGGCGGTCATCCAGTTCGATGGCGACCAGCAGTGCACCGCTGCTGGTGTCGACGCCCGCGGCGGACTGCACCTGATACAGCTGCGCCGGCTCGGCATCGCATACGCCCAGGCGTTCGCTGTTGGGCTGCAGGCGGTCGCGCAAGAGGTCGTAGCCGGGCTGCGACAGATCCAGGGTCAGCCGCGCGGTGCCTGCCCGCCAACGCACCAGGCACACCAGGCCCAGCAGCAGACGTGGCAGCAGCCCGTAGATCACCAGTACGCCGATCAGCCAGCCGGCCCAGGCATGGCGAGCCGCCTCCAGGGGCAGCGGGCTGTCGCCGCTGGCGCGGATGGTGGCGGCATCGGGCACAGGAAAGCCGAGCAGGCCTGGCAATGCACCCAGGGCCTGGGTCAGGGCAACGAAGGTATCGCCGCCCAGCAGGGTGGTTTCCCACACGAAGCCGTAGCGACGGGTGGAGAGCAGCGCCAACAGCATCACCAGGGCGGTGGTCAGCGCCACCAGCCACAGGCCGTGCACGGCCATGCCGACCAGCCAGCGGTTGAGGCGCTGGCGGCGCAGCAGCAGAACCAGCGCGGGACCGGTGTGCAGCGCACTGGCATCGCGGGCCAGTTTCTCGCTGAGCCACAGCCACAGGCGCCCCAGCACCGCACCATGGCCGCCACCGAACAGCAGGCCGAGCAACCAGCCCAGCAGCATCAGAATATGCAGGCCGAGCAGGCTGCCCAGGGCCCAGAACACGTTGACCGGCGTCTGTCCGTCACCCAGGGCGGCTACCGCCAGACCGGCGCCGCTGGCCAGGGCCAGCAGGCCGAGCAGCAGCAGGGCCAGGCGCGCACCCTGGAGCCAATGGCGCTGCGCCTGCACCTGGCCATCGCGTTCGGCCAGGTGCAGGGCACGCTGTTCGATACGGGTGGCCAGGTCGCCGCCGGCTGCCTGGGCACGGCGGTTGGCTTCGCTGTCTTCGAGCAGGCCGGCATGCTCTTCGCGCAGGCGCACGGCCTCGCAGAGCCAGAGGCGTTGCAGCTTGGGTAGGGACACGCGATCTCCTGGTGAGTGTCAGTCTCCGGGAGCATACCCGCTGCGTGGTGAATGACAACAGCTCGCAGCTAGTGTGTGGCAGCCTCGCGCAGGCGCACGGCGATGTCCGGCTGGTCGATGAACAGCCCATCGATGCCGGTGGCCAGGAAGGCGCGCAGCTCGGCGTCGATATCGCCACGCGCGGCCGGGTCGCTGCCCCGTTGCAGGTCAGTGGGCAGGAACTGGTTTTCGGCGCGGAAGGTATAGGGGTGCACCAGCAGGCCGGCGGCGTGGGCGTCGGCGACGAAGCGCGTCGGCTCGCCCAGGCTGCCGTCCGCTTTGCACGGGATGACGTAGCCCTTGTCCGGGCCGACGCCGTTGGCGTACGCGGCGACTGCCTTCAGGCCGGCGGACGTGGCCATCTGTTCATAGGTCAGCGGGTTGCCCAACTCGACCTGATCCTGGGGCTGGCCCTTGCCGTACAACTGCACCAGGCGCAGCGAACTGAGCTGGCGCAGCGCTTTCAGGTTGCTCACTTCGAAGGACTGGATAAACACCGGCGCCTCTGCGTCGGCATAGCCGTTGCGGGCCAGAGTCTCCACCAGGGGCTTTTCCATGGCCAGGCCGAGCTGCTGGAAGTGCGCGGGGTGCTTGGTTTCGATATACAGGCCGATCTCGCGGCCCTGGCTGACCTGCAGCGCCTTCACCAGATCGATGATTTCCTGCAGGGTCGGGATCTCGAACTGGCGATCCAGGCGGGTGTTGCCCGGGCGAACGTCAGGAATCCGCTCGATGGCGCGCAGGCGCTTGAGTTCGGCGGCGGTGAAGTCCTCGCTGAACCAGCCGTCGAGCTCGACGCTGTCGATGGTGGCCTTGCGTTTGCGCTCGGCGAACTCCGGGTGCCGGGCCACGTCGGTGGTCAGGCCCAGCTCGTTATCGTGGCGGGCGAACAGCTGGCCGTCCTTGCTCATCACCAGGTCGGGCTCGATATAGTCGGCGCCCTGCAGGATGGCTACCGCATAGGCTGCCAGGGTGTGTTCGGGCAGGTAACCGCTGGCGCCGCGGTGGGCGATGATCAGCGGTTTGCCGTGGTCGGCGCGCTTGGCAGAGGGGGCTGCCGGTTCTTGCGCGCTGGCGCTGAAGGGCAGGGCGAGCAGGACGCTGAGCAGTAGCAGACGGAACTGGCGTAGGGGCATCGGGCATCTCTCCTGAGCGTGTTGGCTGATGGTTTGCCAACAGCCTGCACCGACAACCATGGCGTGACGATGACAGCGCGGCAAGGTATGCCGGCCGCTAGCCCGCTCTGCTATGCTCGCCGCCATGACGAATCGACTCCCCCTCTGCCTGATCGCCGCTCTCGCCGAGAACCGCGTGATTGGCCGCGACAATCAACTGCCCTGGCACCTGCCGGCCGACCTCAAGCACTTCAAAGCCAAGACCCTCGGCAAGCCGATCATCATGGGTCGCAAGACCTGGGACTCCCTCGGTCGCCCGTTGCCGGGCCGGCTCAATCTGGTGGTCAGCCGCCAGGTCGGCCTGCAGCTCGAGGGCGCCGAGGTGTTCGCCACGCTCGACGCCGCCCGCGAGCGTGCCGAGGCCTGGGCCCGCGAGCAGGGTGTCGACGAGGTGATGCTGATCGGCGGTGCCCAGCTGTACGAGCAGGCGCTGCCGATCGCCGACCGCCTGTACCTGACCCGCGTGGCGTTGCAGCCCGAGGGCGACGCCTGGTTTCCAGCCTTCGACGAGGCGCAATGGCAGCGCGTCGAGTGCGATGAGCAGCCCGCCAACGAGCCGGCGCCCGCCCACCGTTTCGAGACCTGGACGCGCGCTCAAGCGTCTTTGTGAGGCAACGCCGCCAAATGAAAAAGGGCCGCAGCAGCGGCCCTTTTTCGTGTTCCAGGCAGCGCTCAGTGTTCCTCGGCCTTGGCCGGGCTGTCCGGCAGGAACCAGTTGAGCAGCAGCGCGCAGATGCCGCCGGTGGCCACCCCGGATTCCAGCACGTTGCGCAGCGCCGCCGGCATGTGGGCGAGGAACTCCGGTACCTGCGACACGCCAAGGCCGAGGGCCAGGGACACGGCGATGATCAGCAGGGCGCGGCGATCCAGGTCGATGCCGGCGAGGATGTTGATGCCCGAGGCCGCCACGGCGCCGAACATCACCATCGCCGCACCGCCCAGCACCGGCTCCGGCACCGCCTGGATGACCCCGGCCACGGCGGGGAACAGGCCGAGCACCACCAGCATCAGGGCGATCCACACGCCGATGTGGCGGCTGGCGATACCGGTCAGCTGAATCACCCCGTTGTTTTGCGCGAAGATCGAGCTGGGAAAGGTGTTGAACACGCCGGCCAGCAACGAGTTGACCCCATTGACCAGCACGCCGCCCTTGATGCGCTGCATCCACAGCGGGCCTTCCACCGGCTGCTTGGACACCTTGCTGGTGGCGGTAACGTCGCCGATGGCTTCCAGGGAGGTCACCAGGTAGATCACCAGCATCGGGATGAACAGGCTCCACGAGAAGCCCAGGCCGAAGTGCAGCGGCGTCGGTACCTGGAACAGCTCGGCCTGGTGCATGCCGGTGAAGTCCAGGCGACCCAGGTAGCCGGCCAGGGCGTAACCGACCAGCAGGGCGATGACGATCGCGCAGCTGCGCATCCACACCACCGGGATGCGGTTGAGCACCACGATCACCGCCAGCACCACGCCGGACAGCAGCAGGTTCTCGCCGTTGGCGAAGGTGCCGTTGGCCATGGCGCCGTAGCCACCGCCCATGCTGATCAGGCCGACCTTGATCAGCGTCAGGCCGATCATCAGCACCACGATGCCAGTCACCAGCGGGGTGATCAGCTTCTTCACGAACGGCAGGATGCGCGAGATGCCGATCTCGACGAATGAGCCGGCAATCACCACGCCGAAGATCGCCGCCATCACGCCCTCCACCGGCGTGCCCTGTTTGACCATCAGCGCGCCGCCGGCGATCAGCGGGCCGACGAAGTTGAAGCTGGTGCCCTGCACCACCAGCAACCCGGCGCCCAGGGGGCCGAAGCGGCGGCATTGGACAAAGGTGGCGATGCCGGAAATCACCAGGCTCATGGACACGATCAGGTTGGTGTCGCGAGCCGACACGCCCAGCGCCTGGCAGATCAGCAGGCCGGGGGTGACGATCGGCACGATGATCGCCAGCAGGTGCTGCAGTGCGGCGAGGATGGCCACCAGCGGACGCGGGCGGTCTTCGAGGCCATAGATCAGTTCGCCGTTACGCTGGGAATCACCTGGTTGCATGGTCGTCGCCGCCTGGAAAAGCGGCGGATTCTACTGCCTGGGCGGGGCAAGCCCAAGTGGCATTCGGCAGGCCGTGGGAAAGATCGCAGCCGCAGGCTTGCGAACCTTGCCCGGGCAGGGTCAGTCTGAGGGCCGAGCAGAACGGCCAACAGATCGAGGAGCAGCCATGAACAGCACATTCGACACCGCCCGCCGCTGGCGCGCAGCGCGGACGGGCAAGGCATGAGCGGCTTTCCGGACGACATCGACCTGCAGGCGTTCTGGGACGACAGCGTCTACGCCCGCAACACCATCACCGACCTGGTGCCGAGCGATGCGTTGATCGCCGAAACCGAAGCGCAGCTCGGCTACCGGCTGCCCGCCAGCTATGTCGCCTTCATGCGCCGGCACAATGGCGGCACTCCCCACGCGTGCTGCTTCCCGACCGAGGAGGCCACCTCCTGGGCCGAGGATCACGTGGCGATCACCAGTTTCCTCAGTATCGGGCGGAACAAGCGCTACTCCCTGGCGGGCGAGCTGGGCAGCCGCTTCATGATCGAGCAGTGGGGCTATCCGGACATCGGCGTGTACATTTGCGATTGCCCGTCCGCCGGCCACGACATGGTCGCCCTCGATTACCGCGCCTGCGGTCCGGACGGCGAGCCGCAGGTGGTGCACGTCGACCAGGAAGGTGATTACCGGATCACCTTGCTGGCCAGGAATTTCGAGACTTTCGTGCGCGGCCTGGTCAGCGAGGAGGTGTTCGATACCGCCGAGGAGGATTTCCAGGAAGACCGGCGCCGGGTAACCGAGGGCGAGTTTTCCGAGGTGCTCGCGCCGCTGCTGGACGACTTCCCGCCGTTCCCGCGAATCGGCGAGGCCATCCGAGCGATTGCTCTGCAGTTGCTCGAAGAGAAAGGCTATTTCGCCCTGCATGGCGACCCCCTGTCCTACCTGCTGTACGACGTGCAGTTCTGGGTCTATCAGCATCGCCACCGCGTTGAGCGGCGCCAGGACTATTTGGAGGCCTACCCGCCGCTGATCGCCTTTGGGGGCCGCGGCTTCAGCACCGGCGGCTACGCGCCGGGCTTCGTCGAGGACTGGTTCAAGGCGCGCCTCGATGCCCGAGAGCTGGTCGAGAGCCACCACGGCATCGGGCTCAGCGAAGCGCACCAGGCGCGGGTGATCAAGCAGCTGCAGCAAGTTCTCGGCGCCGCTGGGCAGTAGCCAGCGGCCCTTGGGCGCCGATTGCGCGGCTGGCCGGGATTAGCCGACATACATCCCGCCCTGCGGGTGCAATAACGCCGCAGGCTGGGTGTTGCGGCTACAAGGCGGCCTAGAAGTCCGCCTTGACCGACAGCATGAAATTGCGCGGCTCGCCGTAGAAGTTGCCGAAGCCTTCGGTGCCCACGGTGGTGTAGTAGCGCTTGTCGAACAGGTTGTTGCCGTTGAGGGCCAGCGACCAGGTGTCATCGACGCGGTAACCGATGCGGCCGTTCCAGATGGTGTAGCCCGCTTGGGAGATGTTATTGCCGCTGATCGGCGAGGTGCGGTAGTTGTCGCTCTGGGCGTTGAAGCCGGCGCCCACGGTGAAACGCTCCAGTGGCCCGTTGAGGCTGTAATCGGCCCATACGCGCAGCAGATGCCGCGGCACGTAGGAGTTGTACGACACGCCATTCTGGTTCGGGTCGGCATCCTCCAGCACCTTGGTCTGGGTGTAGGTGTAGCCGGCCAGCAGTTGCAGGCGGTCGATGACTTCACCGCTGATTTCCGCTTCGAAGCCTTGGGCGCGCACCTTGCCTGAGTTTTGCGAACAGCTGCCGTCGGCACAGTTCGGGTCGGTCTGGGCGGCGTCTTCCTGGAGGGTGCGGAACAGGCTGAATGAGCTGTTCAAACGGCCTTCGTACCACTCGCTCTTGATGCCCAGCTCATAGCTCTTGCCGATCAGCGGTTTCAGGGTGCTGCCATCGATGGTCTTGAGGTTGCCCTGGGGCGTGAAGATGTCCGTGTAGCTGGCGTAGGCCGTCAGGTTGTCGTTGAGGTCGAGCAGCAGGCCGGCGAATGGCGTGACCTGCCCGGTTTCGGTGGTTTGCGAATTGGCCGGGGTGCCGACACCGCGAAAGTAAGCGATGGAGTCGGTTTCGGATTTGTACCAGCTGACGCGGCCGCCAAATACCAAGGTCAGTGGCTCGGCCAGCTTCAAGCGAGCGGTCGAGTAGACGCCGTACTGCTTGATGCGAATGTCCAGCGGGCCGCCGCGCGAGGCGTTGGCCAGGTAGTAGCTTTCATCTGGTTGCGGTAGATGATGATCCGGGTCGAGCACGTTCTGGCGCTGAGGCAGGGCCGCCACGGCGAAGAAGTCGTCCTTGTGGGAGCGGCTGGTGTTGGCGCCAACCACCAGTTCGTGCTGCTGGCCCAGGGCGTCGAACGTACCGTCGACATAGGCATCGAGGCCGTAGTCCACCTGGTCGTAATCATAGATGCTGCCCAGTACCAGGGTGTTTGAGCTGCTGGTGCCCACCGGCACCGAGCCACTGGGAAAGGCGTATTCCATGTCCTGGGTATTGCGCGACCAGACACCCGCCACCTTGAGCGCCCAATTGTCGTTGAGCGGGTGCTTCAGATCACCGAACAGTGTGGTGCGCTTGCTGCGCTGGTTGTTCCAGGCAGGGTTCAGGCAGGTCGAGCGGCTGAGCTTCAGGTCGTTGCCATCGGCGTAGCGTGGCATGCCGCCCCAGCAGGGCGTTGCGTCCAGGTCTTCGTAGGCGACGCCCAGGCCGAACGTGGTGTCGGCGCTCAGGTCGAAATCCACGGCGCCGTAATAGACCTGATCCTTGCGCTTGGCGACGTCGTAGAAGTAGTGGCGACTTTGCTGGGTCGCCACGGCCCGGCCGCGAAGGGTGCCGGCTTCATTGAGCGGGCCGCCGGTATCGACCTGGGCGCGGTAGTTGTCCCAGGTGCCGGCAGAGAGAGACAACTGAGTATGGGGGGTGTACTGGCCGCGCTTGCGCACGAAATTGACGCCACCCGCCGTGCCGCCAGCGCCTTTCATCATCCCCGCTGCACCGCGCAGCACTTCGACACGGTCATAGATGGCCATGTCGCTGGAGAAGCTGTCGGCTTGTGCATAACTGCTGCCGATGTCCAGCGGCACGCCGTCGTACTGATACTGCCCGGTCATGCGGAAGCCGCGGGAGTAGAAGTACTTGCCGCCCATGGGCGAGTCGTACACGGTGATGCCCGGGGTCTTTTCCATCACCTGTTCGATGGTGTTGAGGCGCTGGTCGTCGAGCATCTTGCGGGTCATCACCGTGACCGATTGCGGTGTTTCACGCAGCGAGTGCTGGCCCTTGCCGATGGTCACCGCACCCGTAGTGTAGGAGCCGCTGCCCTCGGTGATATCGCCCATACCGCTGGCGTTGATGCTGGTCGCGCCCAGCTCCAGGGAGCTGGCGTTGTCCTGCTCGACTTCCAGGGCGTAGTTGTTGCCGGCCTTGAGCGGGCGCAGGCCGGTGCCTGCCAGCAACCGCGCCAGCCCGGCGTCCACCGAATAGCTGCCGTTGAGTCCGGGGCTGCGTTTGCCGGTGGTCAGCCGCGAATCCACCGACAGCAGGATGTCCGCGTCGCTGGCGAAGCGGTTCAGCGCTCCGTCGAGATCGCCCGCGGGGATGGCATAGGCGCGGGTCTGTTCAGTGGCGGCCGATTGCGCCTGAGCGCTGGCAGCGATCAGCAGCGGGCTGGTGACCAGCAGGCCGGTGAGCAGGGCTCGGCTGATCGACAGGCTCAGCGTCGAGCATTGGGATGCGGGCAGGTACGGCATTCTGGATATCCTCTGAGAATGCGTCTTCATTGGGTTCAGGAGGTATCCCGAGCGAGCGGGCGAAAGCGACAATGGTTTCTGGAAATTATTTGCTGATCGCACCCGCGTAGCCCGTGCAGGTCGTTGCCGCGCTTATCGGGGGTTATCCCAGGGCGCGTACGGTGATCCAGTAGCGGGTGACCCGATCCACGCGCACAGGCAGCGATTGCTGCAGGGCGGTGAGTACCCGATCGGTGTCGGCCAGCGGGAACACGCCGGTCAGTGGCAGCCCGGCCACCGCCGGATCGCAGCGCAGCACGCCGGGCCGGTGGCGGGCCAGTTCAGTGAGGAACCGGCCCAGCGGCATGCGTTCGGCGACAAGGCGGCCTTTGGTCCAGGCGATGGCATTGCGGTCTGCCTGGCCGATGGCAGTGCTTCGTTCTGCGCTGAACCAGCGTTGCTGGCCAGCCTGCAGACGTGATGGCGAAGCGTTACGCGGGCGCAGCTCCAGTTCGCCGTCGTAGAGTTCGACGCGGCTGCCGCCGTCGATTTCATACACCGAGAAGCGCGTGCCAAGGGCCTGGATTTCTCCAGCGGCGGTCTCGACGATCAGCGGGCGATGCGCGGCGTCGTGGCCGCTCTCCAGCAGCAGTTCCCCCTTGAACAGATGAATGCGTCGCTCCGTTTCGCTGAAGCGGACATTCACCGCGCTGTCGCTGTTCAGCGCCAGCCGGCTGCCATCGGCGAGCGCCTGCTGCAGGCGCTCGCCGGTGCCGCTGCGCAGGTCGGCCATGGCCTCGCGCCAGGGTAGCTGGGTCTGGGCCAGGTAGCCGCTGCCGCCAGCGAGTAGCGCCAGGCCGAGCAATTTCAGAGCCTGGCGACGTCGTGCCTCGGGCAGTTCACGCAGCACGGCGCTGGCGGTATGGGCGGGAACGTCAGCCAGGGTCCCTTGCAGGCGCTCCAGGCGTTGCCAGGCACGCCGGTGTTCGGGGTCGCAGGCCTGCCACTCAGCGAAGCGCTGGCGTTGCTCGGCATCCAGCTCGCCGCCCCAGTGCAGCATCAGCCAGTGGCTGGCCTGCTCGACAATGGCCGGCGATATAGGCGCATCGCTGACCCCTTTCATTCGCCGTACAGCACCTGATAACAGGCCGCGATGGCGCGCAGCATGTATTTCTGCACCGAGCTGACGCTGACCTGCAACTGTTGTGCGATCTGTGGATAGGTCAGCCCCTCGAACTGCGACAGCAGGAAGGCTTCACGTACCTTGGCGGGCATGGCGTCGAGCATTGCATCGATCTGCAGCAGGGTCTCGATGACCAGCGCGCGGGTCTCCAATGACGGCGACTCGGGCTCGGCAAGGTGAGCGATGCTGTCGAGGTAGGCGCGTTCGATCCGCTGCCGACGCCACTGGTCGATGAGCAGGTTGCGGGCGATCTGGGTCAGGTAGCTGCGGCCTTCATCGAGACTCGGCAGGCGGCCGCTGAGCAGCAGACGCAGAAAGGTGTCCTGGGCGATATCCGCCGCCTGTTCACGGTCGCCCAGGCGCTTGCGCAGCCAGCCGTGCAGCCAGCCGTGATGATCGCGGTAGAGGGTATCGACGCTGTGCGGCGTTGCTGGGGGCGGAGCGCTGGACACCAAAAACTCCCTTGGCGTGCGCCAGTGCGGATAAGAATTGATCGCGATTGTAGGAGGGCGGCTCGAATTTGGGAACAGGGTCGATCGCAAATGCCTGAACGGTGGCTGGGCGAGGTTTTGCCGAGGCCCGCGCCCGGGCAGCTTGCCGGCTGCCAGCTCGGCGCAATCGAAAACCTGAACTAGCCGCGTCCGCCGAGGACTGATTGATTAAGGGCACACGGCCCATTTGTTTTAACCAGCCCTGGAGGTGGATATGTCGGATCATCACACTTACAAGAAGGTCGAACTGGTTGGTTCGTCCACCTCGAGTATCGAAGATGCCATCAACAATGCACTGGCCGAAGCAAGCAAGAGCATCCGCCATCTGGAGTGGTTCGAGATAACCGAAACCCGCGGTCACATTGCCGATGGCGCAGTGGCCCACTACCAGGTGACCCTGAAGGTTGGTTTCCGCATCGCCAATAGCTGATCGCGGGCCTTGGTGGTCGCAGGGGCTTGCCATACCGGCAATCTGCGGCTTTATTGAGTCGGGCCACGTCAATGGCGCCCGGATGTGTTCACTGCTACGAGGGAGCGTTTGTGATGAAGAAAGTGTTGTTTGCAGCAGGCCTGATGGCGCTCGCTGGTTCGGCCTTCGCGGCCAAGGACTGCGAGGAACTCAAGGGTGAGATCGATGCGAAGATCCAGGCCAATGGTGTTTCGTCCTACACCCTGGAAATCGTCGACAAAGGCAGCGTGACCGATCGCCAGGTGGTCGGCACCTGCGCTGCCGGTAGCAAGGAAATCGTCTACCAGCGCAACTGATGACGATGGTAGAAAGCCGGCACGCAGCCTTTTGCGATGCCGGCTTTTTACTGCCTGCAATTTGCCACGAGGTGGCCTGGATCGATTGGCAGGCGTAGGATAAGACCTACTGTTTTACTCGGATAAGGCCTCGGCGTTGTCCATCAGCAAGGATTCTCTTATGTCTGCATTGGCGAAACTTCCATTCTCCGTTCTCGATCTGGCGCCGATCCGCGACACCGGCAGCCCGCAGCAGGCGCTGCACAACTCCCTGGCGCTGGCCAGACACGTCGAATCGCTGGACTTCCAGCGCTTCTGGGTCGCCGAACACCACAACATGGACGGTATCGCCAGCTCGGCGACCGCCGTGTTGCTCGGCTACCTGGCGGCCGGCACCTCGCGTATTCGCCTTGGCTCGGGTGGGGTGATGCTGCCCAACCATGCGCCCCTGGTGGTCGCCGAGCAGTTCGGCACCCTGGCGACCCTGTATCCGGGCCGTATCGAACTGGGCCTGGGGCGCGCGCCCGGCGCCGACCAATTCACCGCCCATGCCCTGCGCCGCGAACGCTCCGGTAGCGCTGACGATTTTCCCCAGGACGTTGCCGAGTTGCAGCGCTACCTCGGCCCGCGTACCGCGGATCAACGCGTTATCGCGGTGCCCGGCACCGGTACCAACGTGCCAATCTGGTTGCTGGGCTCCAGCCTGTTCAGCGCCCAACTGGCCGGTGAGCGTGGTTTGCCCTACGCCTTTGCCTCGCACTTCGCGCCGCGTTACGTGCACGAAGCGATCCGGGTCTACCGCAATGCCTTCACGCCCTCCGAGGTGCTCGACAAGCCCTACGTGATGCTTGGTGTCCCGCTGCTGGCTGCCGATACCGATGAGCAGGCGCAGTACCTGGCGACCTCCGCCTACCAGCGCATCCTCTCGCTGATCCGTGGCCAGAGCCTGGTGCAGCGCCCTCCGGTGGAGTCGATGGACGGCTTGTGGCTGCCCCATGAGCGCGATGCCGTGGGCAGCTTCCTCGGTATGGCAGTGATCGGCGGGCCGCAGAAGATCCGTGCGCGCCTGGAGGTTTTGCTGGAGCAGACCGAGGCGGACGAGCTGATCTTCACCTGCGACCACTATGATTTCGCCGACCGCCTGCACGCCTTCGACATCCTCGCCAGCCTGCGCTGAGCGAGGCCCCCTTTGGGGCAAAAAACTCGAACTTGCCTGGCTACTGTCTCTCTGAACTCTGTATCCCTCATCAACAGGAGCACAGAGATGAAGAAGACAGCATCGGCCCACTGGCAGGGTGGCATCAAAGACGGCAAGGGCACCATTTCCACCCAGAGTGGCGTGCTCTCCGAGCAGCCCTACGGCTTCAATACGCGCTTCGAAGACAAGCCCGGCACCAACCCGGAAGAGTTGATCGGCGCGGCCCATGCCGGCTGTTTCTCCATGGCGCTTTCCAAGGAGCTGGGCGAAGCGGGCATGACCGCCGAGAGCATCGATACCAAAGCTGAAGTGACCCTGGACAAGCAGGATGGCGGCTTCGCCATCACCGCCGTGCACCTGTCGCTCAAGGCCAAGATTCCGGGTGCTGACCGCGCCGCTTTCGAAAAAGCGGTGGAAACCGCCAAGACCGGTTGCCCGGTATCCAAGGTACTCAACGCTGAAATCACCCTGGAAGTGGTACTGGAAGCCTGATCGGCTCCTGCCTGCCATACCTGAGCCGCCTTGCGCGGCTCAGTCGTTTTCATCCCTTTAGATCAAAAACTGCCGCAGCGCATATTCTTGCCCTGCGCCAATTCGTTGCGGTCGGCATCGTAGAGCACCGCCTGGGCACGCATTGCCGCCGAGCGGGCCTCGACGCGATAGCGCTGACCAGCCTTGAAGTCGTCATAGCGAATGCGCACATCACAGGTCAGCTCCTGTGGCTCGGATACCATCGACGAGCCACCGCCGCCGGCGATCTCGAAGCGATAGCGCATATCCAGCTCATGAGCCCCAGGGGTCACCTGAAAGTAGCGGCCGTCATTGACGCGCTGGCGATCCAGCCGCTCGGCCATCAGCAGGTCGATACCTTCACCCTTAAGGTCGATCCAGGCCATGTTCGGGTCGGCGGGTGGCAGCGGCGACGCGCAGGCACCTAGGAGCAGCAGGCTGGCAAGCAGGAGGGGCTGGCGCATCGAAGAGTCTCCAGTAAGCGGGTTCTGCACATGCAGCAGTATCGCGCAAAGCTGCCGCGACTTCGCGGTAGGATGAGGCGCTTACTCCTTACATGACGATGGCCATGCTCGAGCAGTGCACCTCTCTTCTTGTCGACCTGTCGCGCCGCGTTGCGGTTCCCCTGCTGGCGCTGCTGCTGAGCGGCTGCAGTACCGTCGATTACTATGGGCAACTGGCCCGTGGCCAGCTGCAATTGCTTAACGCGCGGCAACCGGTGCAGGAGCTGATCGATGATCCGGCCACCGATGCGCAACTGCGCCAGCGGCTGGTGCTCTCCCAGCAGGCGCGACGCTTTGCCAGCGAGCAGCTCCGGTTGCCGGACAATCGCAGCTATCGGTTGTATGCCGATCTCCAGCGGCCGTTCGTGGTGTGGAACCTGTTCGCCACCGAGGAATTCTCGCTGCAACCGCAGCTGCACTGTTTCCCCATTGCCGGCTGCGTAGCCTACCGCGGCTTCTATCAGCAGAACCGGGCCCGTGGCGCTGCGGCCCTGCTCGAGGCCCAGGGTTTGGATACCTACCTGGGCGGCGTGGAAGCCTATTCGACCCTGGGCTGGTTCGATGACCCGATCCTCAACACCATGCTGCGCTGGAGCGATGAGCGATTGGTCGCAGTGATCTTCCATGAGCTGGCGCACCAGCAGTATTACCTGGCCGGCGACACGGCGTTCAACGAGTCCTATGCCACCTTCGTCGAGCAGGAGGGGCTGCGGCAATGGCGCGCCGCACGTGGCCTGCCGGCCGCCAAGACACTCGGCGTGCAGCCGCGCGAGCAGTTCAGCGAGCTGGTACTGGCCAGCCGTGGGCGCCTGGAAAAGCTCTACGCCAGTGGCCTGGATGCCGAGGCGATGCGCGCCGGCAAGCAGGCCGAGTTCGAGCGCCTGCGTGCCGAGTACCGGCAGCTGCGCACCAACCAATGGAACGGCGTCGGTTACTACGACGGCTGGATCGATGGCCCCTTGAACAATGCCAAGCTGCTGCCCTTCGGTCTCTACGACCAGTGGGTTGCGGCGTTCGCCAACCTGTTTGCCGAGGTGAATGGCGACTGGCCGGCATTCTACCGACGTGTCGCCGAGTTGGGCGCTTTGCCGCAAACGCAACGGCTTATACAACTGCAAGCGCTGGACGCTGTCCCAGATTAGGGTCTGAACCAACTACACGCAGAGGATGGTCGTGATGAGAAGATGGATGGCAGTGATGCTGGTGCTGGGCGTAAGCAGCGGTGCCTGGGCGGCACCCAAGTCGTGCGAGGAACTCAAGCAGGAAATCGAGGTGAAGATCCAGGCCGCGGGCGTAGCCAGCTATACCCTGGAGATCGTGCCCAACGAAGAGGTCGAGGACGACGCCATGGTCATCGGCACCTGTGACGGCGGCAGCCGCAAGGTGATCTACCAGCGCAACGACCTGACTGGCTCGCGCATGATGTAGGGCTGCTACTTCTTCAGCCGGCGAACGCCTGGTGCAGCTGTGCCAGCGTCTGCACGTGGTGAGCCGGGCGCTCACTGCTCAGCTCTTCCAAACTGCCAAATCCGTAACCGACCGCCACTGCCTGCACGCCGTTGCTGCGGGCGCCGATCAGGTCATGCTTGCGGTCGCCAATCATCAGCGTGTCGGCCGCCTCCAGGCCTTCCTGTTCGAGCAGGTGGGCGATCAGCTCCACCTTGTTGGTACGCGTGCCGTCCAGTTCGCTGCCATAGATGGCCTTGAAGTACCGAGCGAAATCGAAGTGCCGGGCAATCTCGGTGGCGAATACCGTGGGTTTGCTGGTGGCGATGTACAGGGTGCGGCCCTGCGCCTGCAGCAGCTGCAGGATCTCGATCACCCCGTCGAACACCTGGTTTTCGTACAGTCCGACCTCGCGGAAGCGGTCACGGTAGTGATTCACCGCTTCCCAGGCGCGCGCTTCGCTGAGGCTGTAGGTGTGCATGAAGCATTGCAGCAGCGGTGGGCCGATAAAATGCTCCAGCGCGACCAGGTCGGGCTCGTGGATGTCCAGTTTCGACAACGCATATTGCACCGAACGGGTGATGCCTTCACGCGGGTCGGTGAGGGTGCCGTCGAGGTCGAAGAGAACGGTGCGCTGCTGCATGTTGGGAGTTATCCACTGGCCTGAATCGGTGCGGATTGTCCCGCACCGCAAGGTGCTCCGGCAACTCAGGCGGGCAGCGGGCGGTAGATCCAGCGCAGGCTCAGGTGGGTCAGCGGCCACAGCAGCGCCAGCAGCAGGAGGCCGAACAGCACCATCAGCACCAACACCAGAATTTCCGAGCCGGCATACAGCGCCACCAGCAACACGAAGCCCAGCACGCCGGCCACCAGCAGCCAGCTCACCATGCACGCCAGTACGCTCGCCAACAAGCGGCCTACCGCCAGCTGCGGTAACTGCGCCGGCAGGGAGCGGTGGGCAGCGATCAGCGCCACCAGGCCGTATACCAGGCCGATGGCACTGCTGAGTCCCAGCATCCACTCCATGCCGTAGGGGCTGATGGCGGTGGAGGGCAGCAGCGTCAGCAGCTTGGTGTACAGCACGATGAACAGCAGGCCGAAGGCCAATGCGGTTTCGCCACGGCTCACTCGGGTGAGCCCGGTCTGGAACTGGCCCGTGCGGCGCATCAGGTGCAGGCTCAGCCACAGCGGCAGCAGGGTTGCCAGCATGAAGGACACCAGGTTCAGCGGCAGCATGAGCAAGGTGGGCGAGATGCTGCGGGCATTTTCATACAACCAGGGAGAGACCTGCGCCCACAACAGGTTGTAGAGCAGGCCGACCACGAAGATGGCCACCAGGTAGAGGCCGACGAACAGCGCGATGAGCCGCGCCGGGCGACTCACATCAACCACATCGTGACGTTGCAGGTAATAGCGGGCGAGCAGTAGTGCACTGCAGCCGTCGACCGCCAGGGCGCTGAGCCAATAGGCCGCCAGCTGCCACAGGTTGTTCAGATAGGCCTGGAAATACTCCGGCTCCAGCGTCAGCCACATGATCAGCCAGTGGATCATCAGGCTCGCCGTACAGCACGCCAGCGCCGTGAACAGCAGGCGCATGGGCAGGCGTGACGAACGTCGACGCTCGGCCTGGCCGATGACGGGGGAGGGGTTGCTCATGGTGATGTCCTTTTGCGGCAACGCGGCGCCAGCAGGGTAGGGTGAAAGGAGGGTGCAGAGCAGCGGCTAGTGCGTGCGGCCATTTCAGCGAGACGGCGGCGGCAGCCATTGCGAGCGACCGAATCGGCCACGCAGCCAGGTGAGCGGCCACATGAAGGCCGACAGGATCAGCAGATACTCGACGAAGCGAAACGGCACCACTATCCAGCTGCTCAGCTCATCCACCTTGTGGCCGCTGGCATCGACGAAGCGGAAGTCGTAATTCACCCCGGTGCTGCCGCCGCCGTGGGTGACGATCTCCCGGGTCTCCAATTGCGCGCCAGCCGGGGCGAACAGCCACTCCAGCGGTTTGTTGTAGAGCGTGTTACCGCGGGCATCGAGGAACATGCCGACATAGGCGGTGATGGCAATCAGCATCGCCGCCGCCATCGGCTTCGCCCAGGTGATGCGGGCCTTCCAGGCAATGGCGCTGAACACCAGCAATATCGCGGCGCTGGCGACCCCGTCGATGAAGATCGCACCATTGAAGAACAGATAAAAGGCCAAGCCGATCAGGCAGAAACCGCCGATCACGGCGGCGGCGATGGCAAAGATGGAAATGACGGTGAGAAAGCTGGAGCGTGGTTTTTTCATGGTTGTGAGTGTAACGGGCTTACGGTACACCTCTAGGTAAGCGTGGTAGCGTCGGTCAATGCTGGGGCATTGTGCTACCCGAGAAAAGCTTTTTGGCATCCCAGCAAGGCCCAGTCTGAATCGCATTCTGTATGGATTGGAACCGATAATTCGACGCAGTCAGGGCTTTTTGAGTGTTGAAAAAAGAGCGAAAGTTCCAATGCTCAATCAAGATGAACCAGGTCTGCTGGGTAATGTTTATGTGTACGGAATGATGAATCTTCAATACCAAATAATTTCACAACCAGTGCTGCTTCAAAACACCAGTAGCCGACATAGCCGGTGTCCTCGCCTTTATGGGTATCGTACCAAGCAGCGAGACTCTTATTGCCTTTGTACCAGCCATCGAGAAACTTCTTGATCAGCCCTGGCTGCTCTTTAGGCGCAGCATCGAGTGCTCGCAGCAATAGATCGTATTGCTTGGGGAAGAGTAGGTCGTTGGAGAGGTTACGCTGGCTATCACCGAGTTTCACTGCGATACGATCCAGTAGCGCGTCTTGATTGGCATTGTCGATCAAAGCAAGGGCACGTTCTATGTAGGCAGCTTCCATTCCGGTGCAGAACGCCAGAGAAAGCCACCATAGGAAATCAAGGTAATTGTCGAAAGACAGCTTCTCAAACTGAAAGCGTTTCTGCTGTTGGTCTTCAGGAAGTGCATTACACATGGCTTGTAGCTGTTCCCGCATAACGAGTAGGTTGCTCACATCACTCGCTAGGTCAGCAATCTTGTCGCCGCGTGAGTAGCCCATTACGGTTACCCCGAGCGCCTTATTCCACAAGTCGGCAGCTGCGGTTACCTTCCCATAGGGAAGCGGTATTCCTCCAGAGTCGAGACGATCCTGCTTCTGCCGCATTCTTTCCCGGTCATATGAAATCCATTTGTTGAAGTACTCTTCATTCTTTAATGTGTCGCGTTGCATCTGTCCGTTCCTCTAAGCTCAAAATTCCGGTACTTTCCCGGCGTTGCCCCGGATCACATTACCCGAACTGTCAATAAGTCTTGGTGTTACGTTGCCGGCCTCATCCACCCTAAGCAGAACCTTTTGAACGGTGCCGGCATCCATTGCATCTCGGATCAGATCCGCTTGCTCTTTGCCTACTGCGCTATCGAGGCGTTTCATAACCCAGGCATCATCCATCTGATTTGTACCATCGGCCAGAGCTTTACTAAGTTTTGAAGAGCCATATTTGACTTCGGTAATTACATAATCTGGCGGAGGAGCCGGGTTTTTATACACGCCGTCGATACCGTTCTGTCCTGGCTTGTACTTCCCGTCTGTCTTACCTAACGGCTCATAACCCTTGCTCAGCATGACGTCATGCGCGGCTCTTTCCCCGCTTGCCGCCTTGATATGTACACCTGGTCCTTTCGCCTTCGCCGCATCTCCGGCCTTTGCGATATCGGCCGCCTCATCGATAGCACGCGCGCCGCGTGCTGCTTTGCCGAGCGCACCTGCGCCCTTTGCCGCTGCTCCGAACGGTATAGCCATGGAGGCGATCGCACCGCCCCTTTGCGCATCGCTGGTCAGCTCGAACAGATCATCGGCATAGCCTGAGCTCATCATCTGGCTCGCCTGCCGGGCGAGCTCATTGGCCTTGGCCAGATCGCCAGCCTGATGGGCAGCAACAGCTGCCTTTTCCATGGCGTTGGCACGCACGGCAACTGGGGGGATACCGGCGACAGATGTGTATTTGCTGGCCACGACGCCCAGGTTCCACAGGTCGGTGGGCAGATTGCCGATGCCCTTCAGTACGCCGACGCCGGTATCCAATGGATTGTCTGCACTCGCTTCGGCGATACGCTTGGTGCTGCTCCAGGCGCCGGAGCCGAAGTCCTTGGTCTTCTCCCACAGCGAGCGCTCGTCGGCTTCTGCGGCGAGCAGCGCCTGCAGTTCCGGGTTGGCTTCTTTGTCGGGTGCTCCCGCTTGGCTATCCGCGCTGCGCTGGGTGGTGACGACCTTGCCCAGCGCGCCGCCGATGCCTGCACCGTTGCAGTTGACCAGACAGGCGCTGTCCTGGCGCACCAGCGGTATGCCGTTGACCTTGACGTCGTTCTGGCCGCTGAGAAACTTGACGTAGCCGCCGCCCAGCGAGGTACCGGCCACCACATGGGAGCCGGCATCCCCCTGAACGCCCTTGTGTAGGTCGCCGACCCGGTATACCGGCACGCCCTGAGCTTTGACGTCGGGCGACGACTGAGTTTGGTTGCCGATGGTGGCGAAGCTGTCGAACGGCACCACGGCATTGCCGACCTTGCAGAAGTCGGGCACCGAGCAGACCGCTTTCCACTCGTGGCTGTCGTTGGCGGCGTGGCGGGCGTTGCCTAGCAGATCCTTGCCGTCTTTTGTCGGCTTCGATTCGGCCAGTTCACCGTCCTTGAAAATGCCTTTTTCGTACAGCTCCTTGACCTGTCTTGCAGTCTTGTCGAAGCTCTCCCGCTGGCCTGGAAAGTACTCGCCGTTGCTGGCAGTGAAGGCTTCCCAGGGGTGGCCGCCACGGGCATACAGGCTATCCAGATTGTTCAACGCGTTTGCAGCTTGCTCAGCGTTGTCGATACCGAAGTTCTTACGAAACAGGTTGGCGTTGTGGTGCGGGCCCGCGACGATGTCGATATCAAGCGCCATGCACGTCTTCCTGCACCAAGGGAACGTCCAGCGTACCAACCGCCAGCCGTCGCCAGGGCTCGCCACGCTCGAATGTGCCGCGCCAGATCAGTGAGACCTGCCGCGCATCCAGGTCGATGGCCACGGTGTCGAGCACCAGCGGCCCTTGCTGGCAATGGCCACTGGTGGTGGTCAGGGATGCCAGCGCCAGCACACCTGGCAGGCGGAAATGGGTCAGGCCCTCGGGCAGCATGCCGAGCAGGGAGATGAATTCGTCGCCGCTGAGGTAGCCGGGCTGGATCAGGTCAGGCGGTGCAGCCTGGTAAAAACGCTCGTCGAAATCATCTGGCAGCAGCGGGTAGCGCTCACGCTGCCAGTGCTCGTCGTAGGTGCCGGCGTATTGCAGGCGTGCCTGGCTCCAGCGGGCGAGGGGTGCGAGGCCTTGCGGCGGCAGAGCGTCATAGGGGCTGACGATGGGCGCCTCGACATCCTCGATCTGCGGCGCCGGCAGTTCGCTTACGCCTTCGAGCCATTGGCGTATCTGCGCCTGCGCTTCGGGCGACACGGCTTGCAGGTCGGCCTCTGTGGGCAGCCAGCCGCACCCGGCTGGATTCTCGGGGTTATACACCCGCTCCGCCTCGCCCGGCTGGCTGGTCATCACGCTGTAGCAGCCGCCGAAGGCATAGCGGTAGTCGAGGGGCACCTGGGTCACGGCCTCGGCGCTGCTTAGGCGCCATGCCTGTCCCTGGCGTTCGAAGCGCCGTGGGCCATGCAGTTGCAGCAGCTTGCGCCGAGTGCCCACGCGGATACCGGCGAGCCAGCCTGCCTGAGCGACTCCGCCTTCACTGCGCGCCGTACCGGTGACGTAGATATCGCTGGCCGGTTTGAACAGCAGCAGATCGCCTTCGCAGCGCAGCACGCTCTGCAGGGGATTGGCCTCGGGGTGGCCATTGTATTCGTCTGCATAGACGATGGGGGCCTGTACATCGGCCCGTTGCAGCGGTTGATAACCACCGCTCAGCGCGAAGGTACCGCGCAGCACCAGCACGTCGTAGACGACACCGCCTGGGCCGGTCTTCTCGAACCAGGCATGGGGAAAGCCGCTGCGGTTATCGATCTGCACGTTGCGTCCGTTCGCCCGGGGTCAGGATTGGTCGGGTATCGATGGCGCGGTGACGAGCGACACGCTGTGCAGGCACTCGGGGTTATTCTGCTTGAATGCAAAGCGCAGCTGGCCCCAGGGACGCACGCTCTCCCAAACGCTTGTTTCGTTTAGCGAGCGGCCACGCGGAGCCGAGACCAGAAGCAGTTCACCATACTGCGCTTCGATATCATCGCGGCCGATGCAGGCACCGCTCAGAAACAGGCCGACGGTACTCTGGCGGGCAGCATGCTCCTTGGTGAGCACGGTGAAGCCGGTCTGCGCAATGCGCACGTTGTCCAGCAGGGCCACTTCGCCGCCCACCCAGCGAGTGCGATGCTTATCCTGCTTGTCCAGCTGCAGAGGGCTGCCGAGCGTCTGCTCGATCTTGGCCTTGGTCAGTGGCGCTTGTTGCGCCAGTTGCTCGATGGTTTGCCAGAGCGTGAAGGAGGCTTGGTTCATCCGTTCGTTCTCGTTCGTTGTGGAGCAGGCCGTTGTGCTCGCTACCAGCAAATAGGCAAAGAGCCTGAAAAAAAACCGCTTACTTGCCGACGTTGTCGTCATACCAGCTGCCGTAGTAGTCGTTGTACGTGACGTACTGGCCGTCGACCTTGACCGATGAGGTTTCGCTGCCCCACAGACGGCCGACCGCCGCGCGTGCAGCCTCGCTATTGCCGTTGCTGAGCAGCTGATCATAGGCGGCGTTGTAGCCGGCATGGTTGGTCGGCGAACCGTTGATGCCGATGTCGGGACCGCCGCTGGCGATGATTTCGCGCTGCACCTTGATATTGTTCAGCACCGCCGCACCTTCGTCCTTGAGTGCGCCATTGACATATGCCGTCTTGGAGGACAGGTCTTCCTCGTACGGGTTGGTGGCATGCCCCACTTCATGGGCCAGTAACTGCGTCACCGTTTCGGGAGAGCTGCGCATGTCGCCATCGATGACGATCTTGCTGATATCCCCCTCCTGCGTGACGAAGGTGCCTTCGCCGGCAGGGCCATACTCGATATCCCAGCCGTCTTCTTGCAGCGTGCGCAGATCTTTCTGCAGCGAGAGTGATTGCGCGGCGAGGCGATCCACCGCATCTCCCAGCCCGGTGGTCACCGCAGTGGGCGTCTGAGCCGCGGGCGTGCTGCTTCTCAGCGAAAGGCTGCCCTGGGCTTCGGCCCCTGGGCGCTTGTCATTGCCCTGGGCCGTTGGGCCTGCTTGTGAGCCGAGCCCGCGCACGACCCCGGCGATGGCCGCCAGCGCGCCCACCTGGGCGCCAGGCTCCAGCTTGCCGCTGTGCTCGGGGGCAGGTTGTGCAGTGCCCGAGTTGAGCAGGATGTCCGAAGGCGCATCGGCGTGCAGGTACTCCTGCGCCTTGAAGTGGATGTCCTTGGCGCTGAGGTAGATGGCATCCGGCGTCAGCGTCAGTTGTGAGCTGCCGACCTTGAATTCGATCTTGTCGCCGGCCGACACGGCCCAGGTCTTGCCGACGAAGTCGGTGCGGTTCATGCCCACGGCCGAGAACATGGCCATGCCGACGTTGCGGTTATAGCCCAGGCCGACGTTGGTCATCTTCGCCATGCCGATGCTTTCGACCTTGAAGCGACCGATGTTGACCGTCTTGTTGTGGCCAATGCTGTAACGCTCGTTGCGGGCGATCTTCTTGGTGCGATTGGCGCCCACGTCGACGGTCTCGTCACGGCCGATGGACTTGCTGCGATCACGGCCGACGGCATGGGTCTCGTCCTGCTCGACGACGATGTCCTGGTTGCGTTCGGCATGGATGTACAGCTGTTCTTCGCCCTTCTTGTCCTCCATGCGGATTTCATTGAACTGAGCGGGCGTGCCGCCCTTGCTCGAGCGGCTCTTGATGCCGCTCTGGGTGGCGTTGGCCGGAAGGTCGTAGGGCACCGTCTGTTCGGCGTTGTAGACGCGGCCGGTGATGATCGGCCGGTCGGGGTCGCCTTCCAGGAAGCTGACGATCACCTCCTGGCCGATACGCGGAATCTGGATCGCGCCCCAGTTCTTGCCCGCCCAGTTCTGCGACACGCGAATCCAGCACGAGCTGTTCTCGTTGGACTGGTCGTGGCGGTCCCAGTAGAAATGCACCTTCACGCGGCCGTATTGGTCGGTCCAGATTTCCTCACCCTGGGGGCCGACCACCAATGCCGTCTGCGGGCCCTGCACGATGGGCTGCACGGTCAGCGGTAGTGGGCGGAACACCTGGCTGGCATCGATGCAGTCGAGGCGGCTGTCGAATTGCAGCGGTTCATCATGGGTGTTGTTCTCGAAGGCTTCCTGAACGATCTGGTAGTCGGCACTGACGGTCAGGTATTCGCGGTTCTGATCGGCGCGCGGGTAACCGGTCATGCTGAACAGGTGGCCGGAGCCGATGCCGCGGGCGTTGGTACGCAGCTGAATGCGCTCGTACTGGGTCTGGATGGCCTCGATACGGTTGCGCGCGTATTGCTCGCCGTCCTTGCTCTGCACGTATTCGCCGGGGTAGTCGAACAGCGGATGACCGGCGTTGCTGTGCGGGCGCGAGACGATAGAGCGCACTTCCAGGCGGGCGCTGGGGCGCTGGAAGTCGTAGTCGTTGAGCTCCAGCGAACCGGGTTGTACCTCGTGGTCGAGGTGCCAGTCGTAGATGTGATCGCGCTCGCGCATCTGATCTTCCAGGGGGAAGAACGGTACGCTGGCGTAGCCCGGTGCTGCTCGATGGGCACCGTAGGCGTCGCACAGCACCAGCACATGGCGGGCCTGCTCGTGGCGGAAGTAGTAGTAGATCCCTTCCTGCTCGAGCAGCCGGCTGACGAAGTCCAGGCTGGTTTCACGGTACTGAACGCAGTAGTCCCACTCGCGGTAGGTGCGCGTCAGCGCGTCTTCGAAGTCGGAGAAGCCCAGGTCGCGAAACACCTGCTTGACGATGTCGGGCACCGTCTTGTTCTGGAAGATCCGGCAGTCGGAGGTTCTCGATAGCAGCCACAACCAGGGCTTGAGGGTGACCCGGTAGCTGGCGAATTGCCCGCTACCGGCTGCCTGGCTGCAGCGCGCGGCGATACCGTGAAAATAACGGTCGCTGCCGTCGGCCAGTTGCACGGTCAGGCCCATCGGCTTGCCGAGCAAGGCGTTGAGCGGTAGCGAGTGATCCTCGGATATCAGCGCCAACTCGTAGGCGAATGGCCGGCTGAGCTCATCCCGGCCTTCCATGCGGCGCAGCACCAGCACGTCACCACCCAGCGGGCTGGTGACGATGGCCATGCGTGCATCCTGAGTAATTGCCATCAAGCGTCCTCTCGCGCGGCGGGCGTTATTGCACCTGTTCGAACTGGTAATGCAGATCCTGGTTCTGCACGCTCACCTGCACGCCGGCGAGCGGCTTGCCTTCGAGCAGGCGGCCGAGGAACTCGCGGCTCATGTCCGGCAGCATGCTGTTGGTGAGGATCGCGTCGATCTGCCGGCCACCGCTCTCGTTCTCGGTGCAGCGCGACACCACCAGGTCGACCACCGCATCGTCGTAGCTGAACGGCACCTTGTGGGTGCTTTCGATGCGCTTCTTGATGCGCTCCAGCTGCAGGCGGGTGATGGCCTTGAGCATGTCGTCCGACAGCGGGTAGTAGGGGATGGTCACCAGGCGGCCGAGCAGGGCCGGCGGGAAGATCTTCAGCAGCGGCTCGCGCAGCGCCTTGGCGATGCCTTCGGGCTCGGGCATCAGCTCGGGGTCGCTGCACAACCCGGCGATCATCTCGGTGCCGGCGTTGGTGGTGAGCAGGATCAGGGTGTTCTTGAAGTCGATCTGGCGGCCTTCGCCGTCCTCCATCACGCCCTTGTCGAATACCTGGAAGAAGATCTCGTGGACGTCCGGGTGGGCCTTCTCGACCTCGTCGAGCAGCACCACGCTATAAGGGCGGCGGCGCACCGCTTCGGTCAGCACGCCGCCCTCGCCGTAGCCGATGTAGCCCGGTGGGGCGCCCTTGAGGGTGGACACCGTATGGGCTTCCTGGAACTCGCTCATGTTGATGGTGATGACGTTCTGCTCGCCGCCGTAGAGGGCTTCGGCCAGGGCCAGGGCGGTTTCGGTCTTGCCCACGCCGGAGGTGCCGGCGAGCATGAACACGCCGATCGGCTTGTTGGGGTTGTCGAGCCCGGCGCGGGAAGTCTGGATGCGCTTGGCGATCATTTCCAGAGCGTGGTCCTGGCCGATGATGCGTTTCTTCAGGTGCGCATCCAGCTTGAGAACGGTTTCGATCTCGTTGCGGGCCATGCGCCCGACCGGAATGCCGGTCCAGTCGGCGACCACCGACGCCACCGCCTGGTAATCGACGGTCGGCAGGATCAGCGGGTCTTCGCCCTGCAAGGCGCTCAAGCGGCTCTGCAGGTCTGCGAGCTTGCTGCGCAGGGCGGCGTGCTCCTCGTCGCTCAGGCGCGCCTCGCCGGCCTCGCGGCTGGTGTCGTCCACCGGTTCGGCGGCGGCACGCAGGCTGGCGCGGGTGGCCAGCAGCTCGTCGACCAGCGCCTTCTCGTCGGCCCAGCGGGTCTCCAGGGTAACCAGGCGCAGGCGCTCTTCGGCCAGGGCCGCGTCGACGTCGAGCAGGCGGCTGCCGATGTTCACGCCGATGGCTTGTTCGCGGCCGATGATGGCCAGCTCGGTTTCCAGTGCCTCGATGCGCCGACGGCTGTCATCCACCTCGGCCGGCACCGCGTGCAGACTGATCGCCACGCGGGCGCAGGCGGTGTCGAGCAGGCTCACAGACTTGTCCGGCAGCTGGCGCGCCGGGATGTAGCGGTGCGACAGCTTGACCGAGGCTTCCAGGGCTTCGTCGAGGATCTGCACCTGGTGGTGCTTTTCCATGGTCGCGGCGACGCCGCGCATCATCAGGATGGCGCGATGCTCGGAAGGCTCGTCGACCTGCACCACCTGGAAACGGCGAGTCAGGGCCGGATCCTTCTCGATGTGTTTCTTGTACTCGGCCCAGGTAGTGGCGGCCACGGTGCGCAGGGTACCGCGGGCCAGCGCCGGCTTGAGCAGGTTGGCGGCATCGCCGGTGCCGGCCGCGCCGCCGGCGCCGACCAGGGTATGGGCTTCGTCGATGAACAGGATGATCGGCTTGGGCGAGCTCTGCACGTCCTCGATGACCTGGCGCAGGCGCTGCTCGAATTCACCCTTCATGCTGGCGCCGGCTTGCAGCAGGCCAACGTCCAGGCTGCGCAGCTCGACGTCCTTGAGGCTCGGCGGCACGTCGCCGGCGACGATGCGCAGGGCGAAACCTTCGACCACCGCGGTCTTGCCGACGCCGGCTTCACCGGTAAGGATCGGGTTGTTCTGCCGGCGCCGCATGAGGATATCGACCAGCTGGCGGATCTCGTCGTCACGGCCGACGATGGGGTCGAGCTTGCCGCTGCGCGCCTGCTCGGTGAGGTCGACGGTGAAACGCTTGAGCGCTTCCTGCTTGCCCATGGCACTGGGTGCGATGGCGCCGCTTGCTTCGCCCGGGGCACTCGCCTGGAAGCCATCGGTGGCGCTCAGGGCGTTCTCCGGCGAGGCGCCTACGATCTCGTCGAAGCGCTCTGTAAGGGTCTCGACCTTGAGTTTCTCGAACTCCCGGGAGATGGCCAGCAGCGCATTGCGCAGGCTCGGCGTCTTGAGGATGCCGACGATCAGGTAGCCGCTGCGCACCTGGCTTTCGCCGAACATCAGGCTGCCGTACACCCAGCCGCGCTCGACCGCTTCCTCGACATGGGAGGACAGGTCGGTGATCGAGGTGGAGCCACGCGGCAGACGATCCAAGGCTTCGGTGATGTCCTTGGCCAGGCGCGCCGGCTCGATGCTGAACTGGCGGATGATCTGGTGCAGGTCGGAATCCTGCAGCTGCAGGATCTGGTGCAGCCAATGGCTCAGCTCGACGTAGGGATTGCCACGCAACTTGCAGAATACCGTGGCGGCTTCGATGGCCTTGTAGGCGACGCTGTTGAGCTTGCCGAACAACGCGGCGCGACTGATTTCACCCATTTTCCTGTCCTCTAATTCGGGGTAGTGAGCGGCTGGGTGACGACGTGGTGTCGGTCCAGCAGCAGATCCTTTGCATCCTCGCTCGGTTTTCCAAGCCAGGTATCGAAGCCGAGTCGGCAGCCGCCATCCAGTGATGCGGGCGGCACCTCCTCCTGTTTGAGCACCAGGTTGGTGTCCCAGTCCAGTTCCATGCCGACGTATTCGGCCACCCAGGCCGCCAGCTCGGCGAGCAGCGGCTGATCAGGCAGAAAACGCCGGTACTGCGTCAGGCTCAAGGGGCCGATACGCAGGCGAAATTTGTGCTGCCGGTCCCACACGTGGGTGCCCAGGCACAGATCCATGCCGAGCGTGCAGGTGCTGGCGCCCAGGCGGCTGTACTCGGGCAGCGGCAGCCATTGGCCGACGTATTCCTCGAGCGCCACCGGCACGCCGAAGTACTCGGCGAGGATGGCCTGCAGGCCGTCGGGGTAGCGGGTCTGGGCGGCCAGGTGCCCGGTGAAGTAATAGCGCGCGGCATCAGGGATCGGGCCCTGGTCGAGCAGACTCTCCATGCCGCGGCCGGACAGTGCGCCAAGGCGTGGCGACCAGTAGTCGTCAGCGGCGCGATCCTGGGCCACCGTCGGCCGGGCCTCGGCCCAGGCGCGGTAGAACAGGGTCAGCAGGCGATGATTGAATACGTCGAGAAAGCGCTTGAAGGTGGCGTCGCCGTGGTGGCGCTGGCGCTCGCGGGCGTGCTCGGTCAGGTGAATCGGCAATGGCCCGTTGGGGCCGGTAAGGCCGAAGAAGAACTGCTCGATGCGCGGTATGCCGGTGCTGTCGTGGATGACGCTGGCCAGGGTCGAAGGGGCGAAGCCGCAGTCCGGCTTCTGGCCGAGGCGCAGTGGGTCGTCGACCAGGCGTACGGAATGGCCCAGGCGCGGGCGTTCCGGGTATTCGCACTCGATGCGCCGCATGGCCTGGAAGAAATCGTAGTTCCAGGGCGCCTCGGCCATCGCCGCCAGGGTGTTCACAGCGTCGGTCGACATCCGGGCTTGGCCCTCCAACGCATTACTTCGCCGCGCTCGGTGGTGCGCAGCACCGTCTCGGTGAAGCTGTTGATCGACACGTAACGGGTCAGGAAGCGCTCCAGCACCGAACCGAGCAGGAACACGCCGGTACCGCGAAAGGCGTTCTCGTCGAACTCCAGGCCGATCTCCAGGCCACGCCCGAAGACGATCGGCCCCGGCATCGGCAGGCGCCGCGTGCATGGCTGGGCGCTGACCTTGCGCAGGCCGTCGATCTGCAGTTGCAGGGCGTTGTCGCCGACATCGCCGTAGAGGCGCAGCAGTTCACGCAGGGCGGCGGCGCCCTGGCCCTGTTCGCTGAGCGACAGGTAGTTGAGCGACAGCTGGCTGATCAGGCGCCAGGCGCTGGCATCGTGGGCGCGACTGGCACGCGGGCGGCTGGGGCCGGCCAGGCAGCGCACGGCGACCACCGGGGCGCTGTCTTCCAGGGTGAAATCGCTGCGCGTGCCACCGATCGGCATCGACAGCGGCAGATCGCGGTTGGTGCACAGCGCGCCGATGCCCAGCTGGCGCAGGTCGTGGCGGTAGGGCGCCTGGTTGGCGTCGACCAGGGAGATGAAGGTTTCGCTGCCGATATAGGTGGAGCGTGGGCCGTTGCGCCGCTGCTTGCTGGACAGTACCCGGGGTTCGCGGCGCAGGCTGTACCAGGCCTGTTCACGGCCGTAGCGCGACGGGTCGCGTACTGCGTAGAACGGCTGGAAGGGCTGCTCGGGGCCGCTGCCATGGCCACTGACTTCGGTGATCGAGTGGATCTCGAAATCCTGTGGGCGGGTGCGGTCGGCGATGATCTGGTGCTCGTGTACGCGATCGCTCAGGTGAATGCGGTCGGCGCGGCGGGCGAACAGGTTGATCGCCGGGGTGCAGAACAACCGGAATTGCTCGGCACCGATGCTGTTTTCCAGGCTGTTGTCGAGGCGGTTGAACAGCACCACGATCTCCAGTTCCTGGCTGCTGTTGCGCTGCACGGCGCGTTTGAGCCCGGTCAGCTCGACGAACAGAAAGCGGTTGGGCAGGGCGAAGTATTCTTGCAGCAGCCGGTAGCCCTGGAATGCCCTGGGCACCACTGGCAGTGCCGCTTCGCTGTCGTCGAAGCCGCGCGGGCGCAGGCTGTCCGGCGGCAGGCGTTCGACCCAGGAGCCGTCCACGGCGCGCACGAACAAGGCGCAGACGTTACCCATCAGCTGTTCGTAAAGGCGGAACGGCTGCTCGTCGGCGCCGTGCAGGAAGAATGTCAGGGTATCCAGGTCCAGGGCATTGAAAGGCAGGCCGGCGCCGGTGCGAAGGCGCAGGCGCACGGCTGCCTTGGCGCCAGGTTCGCTGGCGGCGATGCGGCCGAGCTGGGTGGTCGGGTTGCCGAAATAGCTGGCCTGAGTCACCTCCAGCGGCCATAGGGTGACCGGCTGGCAGGTGCGGTATTCGCAGGCGGTCTGCGCTTCGCTGCCCAGTGCGCCGCGCAGCGAGGCGCCGCGTTCGAGGGTGAAACCGCTGCTCAGCGAGCCTTCGTTGGGATCGGCGCACAGCTGCACTACGGTCATCGACGGGGTCGGTGCCAGGTAGTGCGGGTAGGCGATTTCCAGCAGGTTGTGGGTGAAGGTAGGGTATTCGGCGTCGAGTTTGAGCTGCACTCGCGCGGTCAGGTAGGCGAAGCCTTCGAGCAGGCGTTCCACGTAGGGGTCGGCGCATTCGACGCCGGACAGGCTCAAGCGGCTGGCGATCTTCGGGAATTCGCGGGCGAACTCCTCGGCGCTCTCGCGGATGTGTTGCAGCTCCTGGTTGTAATAGCCGAGCAGGCGCGGGTTCATCGGCGTTTCCTTGAGGCGTCGGCGGGCAATACCTGAACGTGCCCGGTTTCCAGGTCCAGCTCGGTGGTCAGCAGCAGGCGCAGCGGCATCGGGTGTGCCCACAGGTCACCCTCGATCTCGAAGCTCAGCGAGTTGTGGCTCATTTCCTCGGCTTCCTGACGAGCGCGCACGCGCAGCGACGAGCGCACGATGCGCGGCTCGAAGTCGGCAATCGCCTTGGTCAACAGGCGTTCCACCGCCGGGATGTCGATGCTTGAGGCACTATGCCCGGCCAGGGGCGGCAGGCCGAAGTTGACCACCGAACTGCCGGCGCGGGTGAGGGCCTCGTCATCGCTCGTCAGCGGTGCGATGGTGTTGAACAGCCAGGCCAGGTCGCGCAGCACCGAGGCGCGCAACTGGGTGAGGCTCAGCACGCGCTTGTCGACGCTTTCCGCGGGGTTTGCCGGGTCTTCGTCGAGCAGGCGATCGAGCAGGGCCGGTTGCAGGCGGTCCTGGCGTTTCAGGTCGGCCATGCCGCGTCATTCCCGTGCTCGAAGCTCAGTGAACGAATATCGAACAGCGCCTGTTCGCCACCCTCGAAGGCCAGCAGGCGCTGGCCGAGCGGCAGCCCGTTGTCCTGCCATTCGGTCTTGCGCGCCAGGCGCAGTGCACCGTCGGCGCTCGCGTGGCTGCCCGGGTAGCGGCTGGGAATCAGCGCCACGGTGCTGCCGCCGTTGGTCAGGGTCACCTGGGCCGGTAGCCAGACCAGGTCACGCAGATCGCTGGGGGCTTCGACATTGAGGCTGGCGATGTTTTCCATCGGCAGCCAGACGTAGCGGCCATTGACAATCAGTTCGAGCACCGGCCCCAGGCGCGGGTCGGCATCGGCCAGCCAGGCGAAGGGAGTGTCGTCGAGCTTGCCGGGTACCGCAGCGGCGGCTTCGAAGGCCTGGTCGCGCAGGCTCTGGGCGGCATCGGCGTTGCCCTGGGCATCCTGCTCCAAGGCGAGGATCAGTGGCGCCACCCAGTTCGCAGGCTGGCCAAGTACCACCGGCGTGGTCTTGCCGGCGAACACCTGCTCGCGCAGCGCTTCGCAATTGAGTGCGGTGCTGTAGGTCTGCACCATGGGCAGGCAGGCGGCGTCCAGGTCGCCGGCGACCTTTAGCTGGTTCTGCGCGCGGCTCCACTGGCCCATCACCGCCAGCAGCTGGAACAGGAATACCCGCAACTGCGCCTTGGCGGGCTGTGCCCGCACCTGATCCTGCAGTGCCTTCAGTGCCTCATCGAGGCGTGCTTCACGCAGGTAGTGTTCGGCAGTCATCGTCGGTCCCTGTACTGGCGCTGTCACCGCAGTGGTGCGGTGATTCCTCGGCGCGCCGTGCCTGCGTTGGCAGTGGGCGACGCGCCAGCGAAAAATTCGTTCTGATCAAAACCGGCGATGCCCGGCGTAGTGCCGGGCATCGCCGTGTGCCCAAACATCGAGCGGATGTTTACACCTTGACGTTCTGGCGGATATTCCAGCCGTACTTGACCGGGCCGCCGTCTTTGGCGCCGTCGGCTTTCTGCGGCTGATAGTCGACCAGCACCTGAGCGAAGTTCAGGGTGACGTTTTCCGTCAGGCGATCTTCGCCACCGCTACCGCCGGTGCTGATGGACGATACCAGTACTTCCTTGAGGGTGATGATCAGGTACTCGACCTGAGAGTCGCCACCGGCCTTGCGGATGGTCAGCTTGGCTTCCGGATAATGCTTGCCGCTGGAGCAGGCCATCATCAGGTTGGGGCTGGACTTGTCGACGTACTTGGTCAGCGACAGATCCTGAATGTTGACCTTGCCGGCACCGCCGCCACCGCCTACATGCATCGAGCCGGATTGGCTCATGCCCCAGCTCCAGGCCAGCACGTCGATTTCGTCGCCATGGGTCTTGTCCTTGGACTCGCCTTTGACGTCGCCAATCTTGATGAACATATCAACAGCCATCATTTCTCCTTTCGTGGCTTTTGCCACTCTGTTTCAGCTACGCCCGCGAAAGCGGGCGCCACAGTGACGAGCCTCAGGCCCCCTTGGCCGAAGGCAGTTTGGATACCAGGCGCAGCGACACGGTCAGCCCTTCGAGCTGGTAGTGCGGGCGCAGATAGAACTTGGAGCTGTAATAACCGGGGTTGCCCTCGATTTCCTCGACCACCACTTCCGCTTCGGCCAGCGGGTGCTGAGCCTTGGTAGTTTCGGTGGAGTGCGCCGGATCACCGTCGACGTAGTTAAGGATCCAGTCCTGCAACCAGCGCTGCATCTCGTCGCGCTCTTTGAACGAGCCGATCTTGTCGCGCACGATGCACTTCAGGTAATGCGCGAAGCGGCAGGTGGCGAACAGGTACGGCAAGCGCGCAGCCAGGTTGGCGTTGGCGGTGGCGTCCGGGTCGTCGTATTCAGCCGGCTTGTGCAGCGACTGGGCGCCGATGAAAGCAGCCAGGTCGGTGTTCTTCTTGTGCAGCAGCGGCATGAAACCGTTCTTCGCCAGTTCCGCTTCGCGGCGATCGGAGATGGCGATCTCGGTCGGGCACTTCATGTCCACGCCACCGTCGTCGGTGGGGAAGGTGTGCGCCGGCAGGTTCGGCACTTCACCGCCCGACTCCACGCCGCGGATGCGCGAGCACCAGCCGTAGAGCTTGAACGAGCGGTTGATGTTGACCGCCATGGCGTACGCCGAGTTGGCCCAGGTGTACTTGCTGCTGTCGGCGCCGTCGGTTTCTTCCTCGAAGGCGAACTCTTCGACCGGATCGGTCTTCGCCCCGTAGGGCTGGCGCGCCAGGAAGCGCGGCATGGTCAGCCCAATATATCGCGAATCCTCGGAGTCACGCAGCGAGCGCCAGCCGGCGTACTCGGGCGTGGTGAAGATCTTGGTCAGGTCGCGCGGGTTGGACAGCTCCTGCCAGGAACCCATGCCCATGACCGTCGGCGAGGCCGCGGAAATGAACGGCGAGTGCATGGCCGCGGAGATCTTGGCGATCTCGCCGAGCAGTTCCACGTCCGGAGGCGACTGGTCGAAGTAGTAGTCGCCCACCAGGCAGCCGTAGGGTTCGCCCCCGAACTGGCCGTATTCTTCTTCGTAGAGCTTCTTGAAGATCGGGCTCTGATCCCAGGCGGTACCCTTGAATTTCTTCAGGGTCTTGTGCAGTTCCGGCTTGGAGATGTTGAGCACGCGAATCTTCAGCTGCTCATCGGTCTCGGTGTTGTTGACCAGGTAGTGCAGGCCACGCCAGGCGCTTTCCAGCTGCTGGAAGTCCGGGTGGTGCATGATCAGGTTGACCTGGGCGGTGAGCTTGGCGTCGATCGCGGCGATGATCGATTCGACCGACTTGATGGCGTCGTCGGAGATCAGGTCGGTCTTGCTCAGGGCATGTTCGGCCAGGGTGCGCACCGCGGTTTCCACCGCTTCACGGGCGCGCTCGGTCTTGGGCTTGAATTCCTGCAGCAGCAGCGAGGCGAATTCGCTGGTCTGTTCGGAGGTGGCGAGCGACTGTTCGGACGCCTGGGTCTGTTGGCTCATCGGGGCGTCCTCTTAGGCTTGCGGCTCGTTGTCTTGGGGCTTGGGTGCGCTGGCCAGGGCCTGCAGCAGGGCCGGATCCTTGATCGCCTTGATGATCAGCTCTTCGGCACCGGTCTTGCCATCCATGTAGGTCAGCAGGTTGGCGAGCTGAGTACGGGCTTCGAGCAGCTGGTTGAGCGAGTCGACCTTGCGGGCGATGGCCGCCGGGCTGAAGTCGTCCATGCTCTCGAAGGTGATGTCCAGGCTCAGGTTGCCTTCACCGGTCAGCGCGTTGGGCACGTGGAAGGCCGCGCGCGGCTTCATGGCCTTGAGGCGCGAGTCGAAGTTGTCGGCGTCGATTTCCAGGAACTTGCGGTCGGCAACGGCGGCCTGGGGCTCGGCAGGCTTGCCGGCGAGGTCGGCCATCACGCCCATGACGAAGGGCAACTGCACCTTTTTCTCGGCGCCGTACAGCTCTACGTCGTACTCGATTTGCACCCGTGGGGCGCGGTTGCGCGCGATGAATTTTTGGCTGCTGGTGGTGTTGCTCATGTTGCTCCTCCTGTGCATGGGCACTGGCTTCTGCGGCCAATGGCCGGTAGCTGTGTGCGTGGGGCTTCCCTGAATATCCGCCGCACGTTAGTCGTATTCGGGGCCACGCAGGTTTTCGAACTGCGACATACCGTCGGGAATCAGGTTGCGCACGATTTCCGCGAAATCCGCGGTGACCAGCTTCTGCGCGCGCGTCAGTAAGACCGGAACCGGGCTGGAAGGTTCGTGCTGGGCGTAATATTCGAGCAGGCGATCGAGGGTGCGCAGCACGTCGTCACGACTGGCGATACGACCCGGTGCGGCGGGCGCCTGACGGGCTACCGGCTGCGTGCTCGCGTCGCTGTCGGCGGGCTCGCTGTACGGGACTGTAACGTCGCCATATTGCGAGTCGTCGTTGGCTGCCGGCGCCTGGTCATTGAAAATCTGCCGGGCGTGGCGCAGTACCTGCTTGAGCGATTCCAGGTTGGCGCTTTGCGCCGAGCCGACCCGCTCGCTGAGCAGCCCTTCGATATCGGCCAGCGCGGCGGCCGCTTCGTCGAGTGCGACGCGGGTGCTGTCGAGCAGCTCGGCGTCGGCGTCGAGAAACGCACCGCGCAGTTGCTCGGGCGACAGGGTTTCGCTGGAGAAGCGCTGCAGGTCGGCGGCGTTCAGGGCGGCGCGAATGCTCACGGCGCCAAAGGCGCGGGAGCGGGTGATGCTCGCCTCGCGCAGCAGCACGATCACCGGCTCGGCGCTCAGGGCATTGAGCGCGTTGATGCGGATGGTCGGGTCGTTGTCATCGTCGGCGTCGAGCTGCGGGTAGACGCCTTCCCAGTACTGGGTGAGCAGCTCGCGTACCAGGATCAGGCCCTGGGCCAGCCCGTTCAGACCGTCGAGGGCGATGGCGCTCTGCAGGTAGAGGCTGGCCAGGCGCAGGTCCTTGCTGCGTGCGAACAGCTCGCTGGCGCGCTCGCGCACCTGGCGCCAGTCCGGCGGTTCGGCGGCGATGACCGACTGGCCCATCTGGCGTTCCGGCTGGCCGATCGCCAGGCGTTCCAGTTCGAGGAAGTCGGCATCGTATTCGAGGTCGTCCCCGCACGGGTTGTCGTCGGATACCGCATTGAGCAAGTGCGACACATCCACCACGTCAGGTGCTCTCCATGTCAGGCCTGAAAAATCGAAATGAATCCTTGTTGGCGGGCTTCCCTGCAACCAGAGTTCGTGGCGCGATAAGGCTAAGTGCCACTACTGGCGCGGGGTCCGCTGCTAGCCGCGGCCATTCTCCGAGTGCGCTCAGATCATTGTCAAGCGAGGCCTAGGCGGTAGAAACTGTCGCGATGCACAGTATTTGCGTCTTCTGTGCAGTGACTCACAACCGTTTAGAGATATATGCCCGTCTGGGCATTGAACCCTATCGGCCAAGGGCAAAAAATAGGGCGTTTGGCATATCGACATCGCTCGAAGAGCATGGTCTTTTTACCGCACTGCAAGGAGCCGCAATGCCGCTGCGTCTGGTCATCACCACCTATCACAAGCTGACGCCCGGGCAACGTGCCGAGGTCGAGCTCGATCGGGGTGAGCTGAAAATCGGGCGTAGCGCCGGCAACGACTGGGTACTGCCTGACCCCGAGCGCCTGGTGTCCAGCCAGCACTGCGTGATCCAGTATCGCGACGGTATCTACTACATCACCGACACCAGCACCAACGGCGTGATCCTGCAGAATGCCGGCACGCGCCTGCGCCGTGGCAGCAGCGAACCGCTGGAAGATGGTGAGGTGCTGAAGATCGGCGAGTACGAGATTCGCGTGCAGATTAGTGGCATCAGCGTTGCGCCTTCTGCTTCGCCAGCATCCGGTATGGCCGACGACCCGTTCAACAGTTTCGAGGCGCTGCTCAGCCGCAGTGCCCAGCCGCTGGAGATGCCGCCGGTCAATCCCGCTCCCGCCGCGCCGGCGCCGCGCCGCGATTCACCATTCGACACCAAGCCGGATCTGTTCGATTTTCTCAGCCCGCCGCCTGCCGTGGCGCCGTCGGTTGCCGATCACGTGCCGGCGCAGCAGCATGACTTCCGACCGCCTCGTCCGACGCAGCCTGCACCTGCGGTGGTGCCTGAAGCAGCGCCGGCCTCGGTGATCCCGGCAGACTGGGATCCGTTCGCCGACTTGCAGGCAGCGCCGGTTCCTGCCCCGATTCCCGATCCCTTTGCCGCGCCGCCCAGGGTGGAGGCGCTGCAGGCTCCTGACCCTTTCGCCGAACCGCCGCAAGCCGAGGCTGCGCCGATCCCGGATCCTTTTGCCGACCTGGCGCCGATGCCAGCGGTGGAAATTCCCGCGTTCGCTGTGGAGCAACCGACGGTACAGCCGCTTCAACCGCCGCCTGTTGCCGAGCCGGTGGCGAAACCCCAGCCTGCACCTGCACCTGCACCTGCACCTGCACCTGCACCTGCACCTGCACCTGCACCTGCACCTGCAGCGCCGACTGCCGTTGACGATGGTGAGCTGATGGAGGCCTTTCTGCGTGGCGCCGGCCTGCAGCACCTGCGCCTGGATCGTGCCGCGGCCGCGGCGCAGATGGAGGCCATTGGCCGCAGTTACCGGCTGATGGTCGAGGGGTTGATCGACGTGCTGCGCGCCCGCGCCAGCCTCAAGGGCGAGTTCCGCATGGCGCAGACCATGATTCAGCCGATCCAGAACAACCCGCTGAAGTTCGCCCCCAATGTCGACGAAGCGTTGTTGATGCTGCTGCGCCACGACAACCAGGCATTCATGCCGCCGGACCAGGCAGTGGGCGAGAGCTTCGATGACCTGCGGGCCCATCAGCTGGCGCTGATGGCCGGGGTGCAGGCGGCCATCAAGTATTTGCTCGCACGCTTTGAACCGCGCGAGCTGGAGGGGCGTCTGAACAAGCCGAGCGGGCTCTCGGCGCTGTTGCCCAATGGCCGGCGCGCCCATTACTGGGAGCTGTTCACCGAGCTGTACGCGACCATTTCCCAGGAGGCCGAAGACGGTTTCCAGGAGCTGTTCGGTCGTGAGTTCAGCCGTGCCTACGAAGAACACATTACGAGATTGAGGGGCCGTTGAGGCCCTGTGGCCCGCCGCGTCGTGGCGGGCCAGCGGTAACCATCGAGGAAGCGTTATGCCAAGGATTCTGACACTGTTGGTCTTTCTGTTGCTAGGTGCCTGTGCGTCGGGCCCCGGGGAGCCAGCTCCCACCACCGTCCAACTGGAGTTGCAGGCCAGCCGCGACCTCAACCCGGCGCCTGCCGGCACCGCGTCGCCGGTCTGGGTACAGGTCTACCAGCTGCGCAATGCCTCGACCTTTTCCCGTGCCGACTTCTTTTCCCTGGTCGACCGCGCCGACGCCACCCTGGCCGGCGAGCTGATCGAAACCGAGCGTTTCGTGGTGCGCCCCGGCGAAACCCAGCGCAAATCGCTGACCCTCGATGATGCCACTCGCCACCTCGGCGTGGTGGTGGCCTATCGCGCCCTCGACCGTTCGATCTGGCGCCAGGTCATCGAAATTCCTGCCCATCAGGCAAGCGCCCTGCGCCTGCAGCTGGACGCCTATGCCATCAGCGCCGCGCCGCTGACCCCTCTTGAGTGACTGGAGACCCGTTCATGTCCTGGAACAATCGTGTGGTTTGGTCGGAGGGGATGTTCCTGCGGCCGCAGCACTTCCAGCAGCAGGATCGCTACATCGAAACCCTGGTGGAAAGCCGTAGCCATGCCGTGCAGCCTGGTGCCTGGGGCTTTTCCCAGTTGCTGGTGGACAGTGCATTGCTGGCCCAAGGCAAGCTGGCGATCCTCTCGGCGCGCGGCCTGCTGCCGGACGGCACACCCTTCAACATTCCCGAGAACGATGCCGCGCCAGCGCCGCTGAATATCGACGAGAACCTGCGCGACGGCGTCGTCTACCTGGCGCTGCCGCTGCGCCGTGCGGGGATCCGGGACACCGTGGAAGCGGGCGAAAGCCTGGGTTCGGCGCGCTACGAAAGCAGCGTGCATGAAGTGCGTGACGACAATTCCTCGCTGGAAAGCCGCGCGCCCGTGGCGATCGGCTCCCTGGCATTGCGCCTGATCACCGAGCGCGACGGCCTCGACGAACACGCGGCCATCGGTGTGGTGCGCGTGGTTGAGAAACGCGAAGACCGCAGCCTGTTGCTCGACGACAGCTACATCCCGCCGCTGCTCGATGTCAGTGCCTCGCGGCCCTTGTCCGGGTTTCGCAACGAGCTGCTCGGCCTGCTGCACCAGCGTGGTGAGGCCCTGGCCGGGCGAGTGGTGGCTTCCGGCGCAGGTGGTGCCTCGGAAATCGCCGATTTCCTGCTGCTGCAGCTGGTCAACCGCGCCCAGCCGCTGGTCGCCCATCTGGCGCGCATCACGCCGTTGCACCCGGAGGTGCTGTACCGCGAGCTGGTGGCGCTGGCCGGTGAGTTCGCCACCTTTACCGCGGCAGAACGGCGCCCGGGCGAGTACCCGGTGTACGAGCACGACGACCTGACCACCACCTTCGCGCCGGTGATGCTGGCGCTGCGTCAGGCGCTGTCGATGGTCATCGACAGCCGGGCGATCCCCATCCCTATCGTCGAGAAATCCTACGGCGTGCACGTGGCGATGCTCGCCGACAAGTCGCTGCTCGACTCGGCCAGTTTCATCCTCGTGGTGCGTGCCGACGTGCCGGGTGAGAGCCTGCGTGGGCATTTTCCACAGCAGGCCAAGATCGGCTCGGTCGAGCACATCCGCGACCTGGTCAACCTGCAACTGCCGGGCATCGGCCTGCTGCCGCTGCCGGTGGCGCCGCGCCAGCTGCCGTACCACGCCGGCTCCAACTATTTCGAACTGGACCGGGGCAGCGACCACTGGAAGCAGCTGATCCATTCCGGCGGTTTCGCTTTCCATATTGCAGGCCAGTTCCCGGGCCTGAACCTGGCCTTCTGGGCCATCCGAGGCTGACGCGCGATGACCATCGACGATCCATTTGGCGCCTTGCCCGGCCAGCCCGGCAAGGGCAGCGACCCGGCGAGCAACGACCGCACCATGATCATGCCGCGCCCCGGTGGCCGTGCTGCCGAGCCCGCGCGCCCGGCGCATGCCGGCTCACCGCCGCCGGCGATGCCCAGCGCGCCGCCGCTGGCGGCCCGTGGCCTGGGCCTGAACCCTATCGAAGCCGCGGCCGGACCAATGCTGGCGCTGCTAACGCGCCTGCGCAGCACCATTGCCCATCCCGCGCCGGCCAGCCTGCGCGCCCAGTTGCTCGGCTACCTGCGCCAGTTCGAGGACAAGGCCCGCGCCGCCGGTGTCGCTCAGGACGAAGTGATGCTGGCGCGCTACGTACTCTGTACCGCCCTGGACGAAGCCGTGCTCAGCACGCCCTGGGGTAGCGCCAGCGACTGGAGCAAGCAGAGTCTGCTGATCACCCTGCACAACGAAGCCTGGGGCGGCGAGAAGGTCTTTCAGCTGCTCGATCACTGCCTGCAGAACCCGCGCCAGCGCCTCAACCTGATGGAGCTTTTGTACCTGTGCATCAGCCTCGGCATGGAAGGTCGCTACCGGGTCATGCAGGACGGCCGCAGCCAGCTCGACGCCCTGCGTGAGCGAGTGGCGGCGACCATCCGTAGTACCCGCGGCGAGATCGAGCGCGAATTGTCGCCGCATTGGCGCGGCCTGGTGGTTGCCCGTGATCGCCTGCGCCAGTTCCTGCCGCCCTGGGTGGCGGTGGCCATCGGCCTGGCGATCCTGCTGTTGCTGCTGTTCGGCTTGCGCATGAAATTGGCAGCCGAAGCCGAGCCGGTGTTCCGCAACCTGCACGCCCTGGGCGACGTGCCTGTGCAGACCATCGACCGCCCGGCGCAGCAGCCACGGATCGTCGAGCGCCCACGCCTGGCAGGCTTTCTGGCCGAGGAAATCCGCGCGCAGAAGGTCGCCGTGGAAGACGCTGTCGACCGCTCCGTGGTGACCATCCGCGGTGACCAGTTGTTCGCCTCCGGCAGTGCAACCATTGCCGATGACTTCCAGCCGCTGCTGCTGCGCATCGCCGAGGCGATTCGCAAGGTCAACGGTCAGGTGCTGGTCACGGGGCACAGCGACAACCGGCCAATCGCCACGCTGCGCTATCCGTCCAACTGGAAGCTGTCCCAGGACCGGGCCCAGCAGGTGATGGACGTGCTGGCGGCCAAGACCGGCCAACCCGCGCGTTTCCGCGCCGAGGGGCGTAGCGACACCGAGGCGGTGGCGTCGAACGATACGGCAGAGGGCCGCGCGCGTAACCGCCGGGTCGAAATCACAGTCTTTGCGGAGGGCGTCGAGTGAAGGCGTTTTTCGGTTTCATGGCCCGTTGGGTCATGCCGGTATTGGGCCTGATCGCGCTGGCATTGGTGATCTGGTTCGTTGGCCCGTTGATCGCCATCGGCGGTTTCGAACCGCTGGCCGGCAGCACGGTGCGCTGGACGCTGATCATCCTGCTGTTCGCCCTGTGGGCGGCCTGGCGGCTGATGCGCATCATCCAGGCACGGCGTAATGCCGCCAGGGTCATGCAGGGCCTGGTGGAAGTGGCGCCGGACCCCACCAGTGTGGCCACCGCCGAGGAGCTGGCCACCCTGCGCCAGCGCATGGATGAGGCCCTGGGCCTGCTCAAGCGCGCCAAGCTCGGCGGCGGTGAGCGGCGCAACCTCTACGAATTGCCGTGGTACGTGATCATCGGCCCGCCCGGTTCCGGCAAGACCACCGCGCTGGCCAACTCCGGGCTGCGTTTCCCCCTCGCCGAGCAGATGGGTGCCGGCGCCGTGCGTGGCGTGGGTGGTACGCGCAACTGCGACTGGTGGTTCGCTGACGAAGCGGTGCTGCTCGACACCGCCGGTCGCTATACCACCCAGGACAGCCATGCGGCGGTCGACAAGGCCGCCTGGCTGGGCTTTCTCGACCTGCTCAAGAAGCAGCGCTCGCGCCGGCCTATCGATGGCGCCTTCGTGGCCATCAGTCTCTCCGACCTGCTGCTCGGCAGTGAAGGCGAGCGGGCGGCCCATGCGGTGGCCATCCGCTCCCGGGTGCAGGAGCTGTATACCCAGCTTGGCGTACGCTTCCCGGTGTACGTGATGCTCACCAAGCTGGACCTGGTGCCCGGCTTCATGGAGTTCTTTGAGGGCCTGAGCAAGGAAGAGCGCGCCCAGGTCTGGGGCATGACCTTCAGCCTGGATGACGGCAAGAGCGCCGAGGGCCCGTTGCAGGTATTTCGCAGCGAGTTCGATGCCCTGGAAGCGCGCCTCAACGAGCGCCTGGTCGAGCGCCTGCAGCAGGAGCGCGATCCGGCGCGCCGTGATCTGATCTACGGCTTCCCGCAACAGTTCGCGGCGCTGCGTGAAGCGCTGGCGGGCTTTCTCGACGGCGTGTTCAAGCCCAACCCCTACGAGGAGCGGGTGCTGCTGCGCGGTGTGTACCTGACCAGCGGCACCCAGGAAGGCAGCCCGATCGACCGGCTGATCGGCGCCATGGCGCAGAGCATGAGCCTGGACCGCCAGCACCTGGCCCGCCAGACCGGCACCGGGCGCAGCTACTTCATCGAGCGGCTGCTGCGTGACGTGGTATTCGGCGAGCGCGGCCTGGTCGGCGCCAACCCCAAGGTCGAGCGGCAGAAGCGCTGGCTGGCCCGCGGGGTGATCGCCGCGACCGTGGTGCTGGTGCTCGGCACCGCAGCGGTGTGGTTCGCCAGCTTCCGCGCCAACCAGGCCTATATCGCCGCCGTGGATGCCCGCGTGCAGCCGCTGCGTGGCGAGCTGCAGGCGCTCAGCCCGGCGCAGCGCGAAGTGCTGGCGGTGCAGCCGCTGCTCAACGCCATCCGCAATGTCAGTGGTGATGCGCCAGGCTGGGCCGAAGGTTTCGGCCTGTACCAGGGCGACATGCTCGACAGCGAAGCCTCCAGTGTCTACCGCAAGCTGCTGATCGCCGTCATGGCGCCGCGGGTGCTGGCGCGCCTGGAAGAGCAACTGCGTGCCGGCGGCAATTCGGACTTCCTCTACGAAGGGCTCAAGGCCTACCTGATGCTCGGTGAGGCCGAACGCTACGACGCCGACTTCATCAAGGCCTGGATCGCCCTGGATTGGGACCGCAGCCTGCCGCGCGATCTGTTGCCCGAACAGCGTGAAGCGCTCAACGCGCACCTGGCAGCGCTGTATGACCGCCAGCCGCCGGTGGTACGCCTTGACGAGCAGCTGATCGAGGACGTGCGCCGCCAGCTGCAGCGCCTGTCCGTGGCCCAGCGCGCCTATGACCGGGTCAAGCGCCAGAAGCTGCCCGACGGCATCCCGGACTTCCGTATCAGCGACGCTGCGGGGCGTGATGCCGCGCTGGTGTTCACCCGCAAGAGCGGCAAGCCGCTGAACGAGCCGCTCAGTGGCTTCTACACCCAGCGTGGTTACCGCGAGGCGTTCCTGGTCGGCAGTGTCAGCCAGGCCGGTACGCTGGCCGAGGAGCAGTGGGTGCTTGGTCGCAGCCTGGACGACGGGCAGAACGCCGCGGCCCTGGCCCTGGAGGTGCGCCGTCTCTACGTGCAGGACTACATGCGCCAGTGGGATGCGCTGCTCGCCGATATCGACTTCGTGCCGGTGACCAGCGTGGCCCAGGCTGCGGATGTGCTGCGCGTGCTGTCGGGCCCGACGTCGCCGCTGAAAAAACTGCTGCAGGCGGTGGCCAAGGAAACCGACCTGCAGAAGGAAGAGCGCCTGGTCGCCGAGAAGCTCAAGGAGCGTGGCGGTGACACCGTCGATCGCCTCAAGCAGCAGCTCGGCTCGCTGGTGGGGCAGTCGGAAGAGGGCGCAGCCCAGGTGCTGGCCACCGAGATGGACCCGATCACCGCGCATTTCGCCGAACTCAACAGCCTGGTCGAGGATGCCGAAGGCCAGCCGCCGGCCATCGATGCGCTGCTGCAGGATCTCAACGCGCTGTACGTGCAGGTTAGCGCCATGAGCGGCGCCAGTGGCGATGCGCTGCTGGGCGAGTCGCGCAACCAGACCACCGCCGCCGCCGATCAGGTGCGCCTGAGCGCTGAGCGCCAGCCACCAGTGGTGCAGGGCTTCCTCAAGTCGGTGGTCGGCTCGACCACCGGCACCATGATGGGTGGCATCCGCAACCAGCTCAACGCGGCCTGGATGAGCGAAGTGGTCAGCGTCTATCGTCAGTCCCTGGCTGGACGCTATCCGCTGGATCGCGGCAGCAGCCGCGACGCGACCCTGGACGACTTCGGTCACTTTTTCGGCCAGGGCGGGGTGCTCGACAGTTATTTCCGGCGCTACCTGCAACCCTACGTGGACACCTCGGCCAGCACCTGGCGCTGGCAGCCGGGTGCCGCGCAAAAGCTCGGCATTGGCAGTGGCGTGCTGCAGACTTTCCAGCGTGCGGCGAGCATCCGCGAGGCCTTCTTCCGCTCCGGCGGTACCCAACCGATGGTGCGCTTCGAGCTGCGCCCGGTGGCGATGGACTCCAGCATCGAGCAATTCCAGCTCGATCTCGACGGCCAGCAGTTCACTTACGACCATGGCCCGGCGCGCCCGGTCGCCATGCAGTGGCCGAGCGCCAATGGCACGGGTGTGGTGCGCCTGAACATTTCGCCGGCGTCGGTCACTGGCCGCTCTGGCATCACCCTGGAAGGTCCGTGGGCCTGGTTCCGCCTGCTCGATCAGTCGGACCTGGCCCAGGGCAACTCGCCGGATCGCTTCACCCTGCGCATGCGCGTGGACAACGCGAGTATTTCCAGCGAGCTGCGCGCCAGCAGCGCCTTCAATCCATTCCGCCGCCAGGTGGTGAGCGGTTTCAGCCTGCCGGAGCGTTTGTGAGCACACCAGGTTTCTACGGCAAACTGGCCGTACGGGGAGATTTCATTCATCGCGGTTTGAGTCCGGCGTTTGTCGAGGCCTGGGATAACTGGCTGGCGGCGGGGCTGGCAGCCAGCCAGCAGACCCTTGGCGAGGCCTGGCTGGACGCCTACCTGGTCAGCCCGCTGTGGCGCTTTGCCGTGGCGCCCGGCCTGCTCGGCACGGAGCCGGCGTGCGGGGTGATGATGCCCAGCGTCGACCGGGTAGGGCGCTATTTTCCGCTGACCATCGCGTTGCCGTTGCCGGCGGATACCGATATCGGCCAACTGGTCAGCGGTACTGACGATTGGTTCGAGCGCGCCGAAGGGCTGCTGCTGTCGACGCTGGCGGAGGAGGCCGACGCCGACGCGTTCGAGCGCGGCGTCGAAGCCCTGGGCAGCCCGCAATTGGCGACCTGCAACGGGCCGCGCTGGGATGCCAGCGGCGCCGCTATCTGGTCTGTGGACAACCCCCAGGGCCGCGGTCTGGCCCTGATGCAGCAGACCTGCAGTGGCGCCAGCCTGTGGTGGGGCAATGGTTCCGAGCGCGTGGCGCCGGGGCTGGTGCGCTTCGCCGGGTTGCCGCCGGCCGAGGCGTTCTGCAGGTTGCTCAGCGAGTCTGCGGGAGGTCAGCCATGACCCCGTCGACCGTCACCCGCTACCGGTCGGCCAGCCATACCCATGTCGGCATGGTGCGCAAAATCAATGAGGACGCCTGCCTGGACGCCCCGGAAAATGGCCTGTGGGCCGTCGCCGACGGTATGGGCGGGCATGCCAGCGGCGACTTCGTCAGCAGCCTGATCATCGACAGCCTGCGCGCCCTGCCGCCCAGCGCGGTGCTCGACACCTACCGCGGGGCGATCATCGACACCCTGGATCAGGTCAACGGGCAGGTGCGCGTCGAGGCGCAGAAGCGCGGCGGCGCGACCATGGGCAGCACCGTGGTGGTGCTGGCTGCACGGGGCGACGAAGCGCTGTGCCTGTGGGCCGGTGACAGCCGCCTGTACCGGCTGCGCAATGGCGACCTGCAGCCGATCAGCCGTGACCACAGCTACGTGCAGGAGCTGGTCGACAGCGGCCTGCTCGACGACGAGGCGGCGCGCAGCCACCCGATGGGCAACATCGTCACCCGCGCCCTCGGCGTGCAGGATGAGCTGGAACTGGAAACCACCAGGCTGGATGTGCGTCCCGGCGACACCTTCCTGCTCTGCAGTGACGGCCTGAACAAGACGGTCGAAGATCACGAATTGCGTGAAGTGCTGGGTCACGAAGACCCTTACCAGGTGGTGCGTAGCCTGGTGCACCTTGGCTTGACCCGGGGCGCGCCGGATAATATTACCGCCGTGGTGATCAAGGCCGGTTAGGCCGCCACGGCGTCTGCTCCACTCACCATCCAGACAGCTGCTGCGCCCGGGATTCCCGGGCTGGCCTCGGAAGACCGAATAGCATGGACATGCAAATACCGGGTTACGACATCGAACGCGAGCTGGGCGATGGCGCGATGGCCGTGGTCTACCTGGCGACCCAGCGTTCCCTCGACCGCAAGGTGGCGCTCAAGGTGATGGCCGCCTCCCTGGCGGCCGACCCGACCTTCTGCGAACGCTTCCTGCGCGAGGGCAAGACCCTGGCGCGGCTGTCGCATCCCAACACCGTGACCATCCACGACATCGGCAATGTTGGCAGCCTCTACTACATGGCCATGGAATACCTGCCCAACGGCACGCTCAAGGAGCGCATCGCCGCTGGCCTGAGCATCGACCAGGGGCTGTTGTGGATCCGCCAGATCGCCTCGGCCCTGGGCTATGCCCACGCGCAAGGCATGGTGCACCGCGATGTGAAGCCGGCCAACATCCTGTTCCGCGCCGACGGCACCGCGGTGCTCAGCGACTTCGGTATCGCCAAGGCGCTGGATGACCGCACCCAGTTCACCCAGGCCGGTTTCGCCGTTGGCACGCCCAGCTACATGAGCCCCGAGCAGGCCCGCGGGCTGGACATCGATGGTCGCGCCGACCTCTACGCCCTGGGCGTGGTGCTCTATGAAATTCTCACCGGCAAGCTGCCCTATACCGGCAGCGATTCGCTGTCCACGGCGCTGGCGCACCTGACCGAGCCGCTGCCGGCATTGCCCATGGTGCATGGCCGCTACCAGCCGATTCTCGAGCGCCTGCTGGCCAAGGATCCCAAGGAGCGCTTCGCCGACGCCGCCGAGCTGATCGCCGCCCTGGATCGCCTGCAGGCGCCGGCTGACGACGCCACCCTGTTCCAGCCGCTGGTGCTGCCTGCGGGCGGGGATGCGCCAAGCGAAGCCAGTGTGCCCCCGCTGGCTCCGGTTTCCGTGGAGATTCCGACCCTGGCGCCTGCCGCCGAATCCACGGCGGCGCCACGGCCGCAGCCCTCGCCGCTGGCATCTTCTGTACGCCAGGGCAATGCAGGCTCCAGCAGGAAGCCGCTGATCCTCGGCGCCTCGCTGGCGGGCGTGCTGTTGCTGGCAGGTTGCGGCTACTGGCTGTTCGGCTCGGATGCAACGGGAACTGCTGCGCCGCCGGTGGCCGGCCAGCCGGCCCAGAGCCAATCGCAGTCCCAGGCCCAGCCCAGTGGCGAGGCCGGGCCCATCTCGGCGGCGGCCGACAGCGACGGCGGTGATCGCCCACTGCTGATGGCCGGCAAGAAGACCCTGTTCCAGCGCGTACTGACCAAGCCGGGCGCCAAGCTAGCAGATGCGGCTGGCGGCAGCGGTGGCAAGGACATGCCGGCGTTCTCGGTGTTCTACGTCTACGCCCGCCAGGACATCGACGGCCAGCCCTGGCTGCAGATCGGCGCCTCCACCGATGGCCGTCGTGATGGCTGGCTGCCGGCCAATGCGGTGAGCGACTGGAAACAGAGTCTGGTGCTCAAGTTCACCGAGCGCTCCGGTCGTGCGCCGGTGATGTTCGTGCGTGATGCCTCCGCCCTGGAGCAGCTGCTGGCCGAGCCGGCGCGCGCCCGCGAAGCCCTGCGCGAGGCGCTCAAGGGCACCGGCCATAACGTGGTGGCGGTCGAGCCGGGCGGCAGCGCCGTACCCCAGGACCAGTTCTACCTGTTGCCGATCTTCGACTCCGAGGAAACCTTCGACGCCAACGGCCAGCCGCTGCAGCTGCTCAACGTCGCCTCCATCGATCCGGGCAGTGCCCCGCAAGCCCAGCCCGACAGTGCGCCTGCGGCGATGCCGGAAGGCTTCAAAACGGCCATCGTGCTGGTGGTCGATACCTCGGTATCGATGCAGCCCTACATCGACCGCGTGCGCGATGTGGTGCACGAGCTGCAGGGGCAGATCTCCGCGCGGGGCGACCTGGACAGCGTCAGCTTCGGCATGGTCGGTTTCCGCAGCAACACCAGCAAGACCCCGGGCCTGGAATACACCGCCAAGACCCTGGTGAGTCTGGAGCAGGGCCGCGACCCCGAGCGCTTCCTGCAGCTGGCGCAGCAGATCAAGGCCACCGATGTGTCCAGTCACGACTTCAACGAAGACGCCTTTGCCGGTGTCATGCAGGCCGTCGACGGCATGGACTGGAATGGCTATGGCGGCCGCCTGATCCTGCTGGTCAGTGATGCCGGTGCGCTGCGCAAGAGCGACCCGCTGGGCCTGACCCAGATGAACGAGGCCGAAGTGCGCGAGGCGGCCCTGCGCAAGCAGATCAAGATCTACGCCCTGCACCTGAAAACCCCGGCCGGCAAGCGCAACCATGGCTTCGCCGAGCAGCAGTACCGCAGCCTGACCGCCGACCCCAACCCGCGTATCGGCGACCTCTACGTGCCGGTGGCCGGTGGTGACGTGAATGCCTTCGGGCAGAGCGTCTCGCAGATCGGCAGTGCCTTCGCCGACCTGGTGCATCAGGTGCGTACCGATAGCAGCCTGCCCGAACCCAAGGGTGGCGCGAGCATCGCCGACAAGTCGGCGGCGGTCGGCTACGCCATGCACATGGACTTCCTCGGCCACCAGAGCCAGGCCCGCGCGCCCCAGTTGGTCACCGCCTGGACCAGCGACCGCGACATTACCGACCCGGCCCTGCCGGCCTTCCAGGTCTGCGTGCTGCTCACCAAGCTGCAGCTCAACGACCTGCAGCAGTCGCTGCGCATGGTGGTCGACGCGGCGCGGCGCACGCAGAGTTCGCCCAAGGACTTCTTCCAGGAAATCGCCAGCGCCAGTGCGCACATGAGCCGCGACCCCTCGGCCCTGGTCAAGGGCGGCAACCTGGCGCAGAGCGGCGTGCTCGGCGAGTACCTGGACGGCCTGCCGTACCGCAGCAAGGTGCTGAACATGAGCCAGGACCTGTGGCTGTCGCTCAGCGTCGCCGAACAGGAAGACTTCATCGACGAGCTGGACTCCAAGATCCGCCTCTACGAAACCTTCCACAACGACACGGCCAACTGGGTACGCTTCGGCGACGCCGCTCCCGGCGACGCGCTGTATCGCGTGCCGTTGTCGACGTTGCCCTGATGCTCAGCCTCGAGGCGATCAGCAAGACCCGCGGCGCCGACGGGCAGCGCTATCGCCTGGAAATCCCGGCGCTGCAGCTGCGCGCCGGGCGCCGCATCGCCCTGATCGGTGCCAGTGGCAGCGGCAAGAGCACGCTGCTCGATTTGCTGGCGCTGGTGCTGTCGCCCGACCCCGGCGGCGTCCAGCGCTGGGACGACGGCGGACAGTGCCTCGATCTTGCCGCGCTGTGGCAACAAGGCAGGCATGACGAGCTGGCCGCGCTGCGTGCCCAAGCCTTTGGCTACGTATTGCAGACCGGCGGGCTGCTCGGCTTTCTGAGCGTGCGCGGCAACATCCAGCTGCCCCGCGAGTTGCTAGGCCTGCCCGTTGCGGGTGTGGTCGAGCAACTGGCCGAGCAATTGGGCATCGCCGATCTGCTCGACCGCCTGCCGGGGCGCCTGTCGGTCGGGCAGCGCCAGCGCGTGAGCATCGCTCGCGCTCTGGCCCATCGCCCGGCCATCGTGCTGGCCGACGAGCCGACCGCTTCCCTTGATCCGTTGAACGCCGAGCGGGTGATGCAGCTGCTGGTGGAGCAGGCGGCGGCCCGTGATCTGTGCCTGGTGATCTCCACCCATGATCGGGCACTGGCTGAGCGTTACGGCCTGACCGCCATGCAGTTGCAAGTCGAGCAGCAGCGCGACGGTCTGGTCACCGCGCGCCTGACGGAGCACGGTTGATGCGCCTGGCGCTGTTCGCCCGTCTGGCCTGGCAGGATTATCGCTGCGACGCGCGGCTGTCCTGGTGCGCGATCCTTGCCCTGGCGGCGGTCATCGCGCCGTTGCTGGTGCTGTTCGGCCTCAAGTTCGGCCTGGTCACCACGCTGACCGAGCGCCTGGAGCGTGATCCCGCGGTGCGCGAGATCATCCCCTTGGGTGGCGCCCGCTACAGCCTGAAAAGCATCGAGGCGCTGGCCCTGCGCGAGGATGTCGGTTTCGTGATTCCGCGTACCCGGCAGATCGCCGCGACCGCCGACCTGCAGGGCCCTGCGCAGATGCTCAGCGTGGAAATGCTGCCGACCGCGGACGGCGATCCGCTGCTCGATGGCCGGCCAGCGCCAGCGGATATCCATGCCGTATTGCTCAGCCAGAGTGCGGCGGAAAAGCTCGGCGTGGCGGCCGGTGACGTGCTGCAGGCCGGCTTCGGCCGCCGGGTGGGCGGCCAGCCGCAAGTGGCCCAGGCCAGCCTGCGGGTGCAGGCGGTGCTGCCGGTGACGGCCTTTTCCCGGGACGCGCTGTTTGCCTCCCTGAGCCTGCTGGAGGCCGCCGAAGATTATCGCGACGGCCTGGCGGTGCCTGCCTTCGGCTGGCCGGGCGAACGGCCCGAGGTGCAGCGCGAGCGGGTCTACCCGAGTTTCCGCCTCTACGCCCGTGATCTGGAGGGGGTGGAAAGCCTTCGCCAGTATTTCCAGCAGTCGCACCAGGCGGTCGCCACCCAGGCCGAGGCCGTCGCTCAGGTGCGGGCGCTGAGCCGCAACCTGGCATGGGTGTTCTGGTCGGTGGCCTGTCTGTCCCTGGCTGGCGCTTTCGCCGCGCTGGCCGCCGGCACCCTGGGCGCGGTGGCGCGCAAGCGGCATGAGCTGGCGGTCTTGCGCCTGCTGGGGTTCCCGGCCGTGGCGCTGGTCGCCTTCGTGGTGCTGCAGGCACTCTATACCGGCATCGCCAGCCTGTTGCTCTCGGCGCTGCTGTACGGCCTGGCCGCCAGCGGGCTGAACCTGTTGTTCCAGTCGGCGTCCGGCGAATATGCTTGTCGACTATTGTTTTCCCATTATCTGTTGGCGGCATTGGCCACTTTGCTGTGCTGCGTGCTCGCTGCCGCTGCCGGTGGCTGGCGGGCGGCTCATCTGGAAGCCTCGGAAGGATTGCGTCATGTATAAGGTGCTCAGCGCCACCCTGGTTCTCTCATGCCTGGCCGGTGCTGCCTGGGCCGAGCCCGATGCCGATCCGCTCTACAACCCCAAGCCGCTCGAGGGTGACGTCAGCCTGCCGCTGCCCTGTGATGGGCAAATGGTATTCCGGCATGTCTACGTGCTGGCCAAGGGATCGCTGGACGACCACGAGGTCACCCTCGGCTACCCCTTCAGCGAAGGCGAGCCGGGTTACCAGCAGTCGTTCATTTCCGGCTACCGGCGCGACTACATCAACGGCCAGTTCACCCTCAGTGACCTGTCCAAGGACTGGCAGGCCAAGGTGCGTGGCGAGCTGCCCAAGGCCGACGGCGTGACCCCGCTCAAGCCGATGCTGTACTTCATCGGCAAGTACGAGGTGACCCAGCGCCAGTACGATCTGGTGATGGCTCAGGCACCGTCCCTGGCCGGCGAAGGCGAACCACCGGCCTGCGAGGCGCCCGCCGGAATGGCCGGGCGGCTGCCCAAGGTCAACCTGTCGCGGTTCGACGCCGAGCGTTTCGCTGCGGTGTATAGCGCCTGGCTGCTGAAGCACCATCGCGACCTGTTGCCGATCAGCGGGCGCAGCGGCAAGGGTGAGGACGGCGGCCAGGCCTTCGTGCGCCTGCCCACCGAAGTGGAATGGGAATACGCCGCCCGCGGCGGCCACGCGGTGAGCCGCCAGCAACTCGAAGCACGGCTGTTTCCTCGGCCTGTCGAGGGCAGTGACAGCGACGGCCCGCTGGGCGACTGGGCGGTGTTCAACCAGGTTGCCGGCGGCACCGGGCAGAACGCGCGCTTATTGCCCATCGGCCTGAAGAAGCCCAACCCGGTCGGCCTGTTCGATGTCATCGGCAATGCCGCGGAGATGGTCCAGGAGTCCTTCCAGCTGGTGCATGCCGGGCGCCGCCAGGGCACCTACGGCGGCTTCGTGGTCAAGGGCGGCAATTATCTGGAAGGGGAGATGACCCTGTTCACCGGCATGCGCCGCGAGTACCCGTTGTTCGGCGCTGATGGCACCGAGCAGCGCAACGAAACCACCGGTTTTCGCGTGTCGATTGGCGCGCTGTCGGCGCCCCGTTCGCGATACAAGGAACTGTTTGCGCAATGGAAGGACGAAGGACGAGTCAGCACGCTTACCGATGAGATCGACGAAGACCAGGACGCCACCAAACTGCTCGATGGGCTGATTGCCAACAGCGACGATCCGCAACTGCGCGACCGCCTGGCGATCGTCAACGAGGAGCTCAAGCGCAGCGTCTCGCTGATCGCCAAGCAGCGTGAGGATGCCGCCGGCAACCTGATCCAGTCGGCCGCCCTGGTGGCCGAAACGATCAACAATTACAACATTCGCCTGACCAATCTTCGCAAGAGCCGTGATGAGGCTCGCAGCGCGAAGGACGAAGCCTCGGCGAAACTGTTCGAAGCGGCCATGGCCAATGGGCAGAGCGCGCTGGACGGTGCGCTGGCGATCTACATCGACAACCTGGCCAACGGCACGCGCTACAGCAACGCGGTTATCCAGGCGCAGTTCCAGCGCACCAAGGAAGAGCTGGCGCGCAAACCGGTACTGGGCAAGAGCCTGGTAACCCGAGCTACGCTGTTCGTGCGCCACGTGGGTGAATACCGCAAGAACCGCAAGGCTGATGCGGATGTGATTCTCAAGCAATTGCTGGCACCCTGATCGGGTCGCCCAGCCGTTACGGATTCAGGCACTGGCGAGCGGCCGGTGTCGATGTGGCAACTCCACGGCTGTCGCCGTGAAAACGCAGGCGGTGTCACCCGGCCCCGCCTGAATGGAATAAACGCTCACTCAAGTACGAGATCGACGACGATGCAAACTTTCAACAAGGCTCCCGCTTTTTCTTCGATACGCACTGCGCTGCTTTCTGCCGTGACCTGCACCAGCGTGCTGCTGGTCGGTTGCGCCGGCTCGCCTAGTTCCCAGGTCGCCTCGACCACCAAGGCCGAATTCTTCCCGCAGTGCTACGAGCCGGTCACCCAGCTGCGCAGCTCCGACGAAGCAATGAGCCGCAGCGTCGCCATCGGCGCCGTTACCGGCGGCCTGATGGGCGCTCTCGGTGGTGCGCTGGTCGATGACGAGAAGCGTGGCCGCAATGCCGCCATCGGTGCTGCCGGTGGCGCCCTGGCCGGTGGCGCCCTGGCGTACTACAACCAGCGTCAGCAGCAGATCAGCGATGACAATGCGCGCCTGGCTTCTTACGCCACCGACATCAACGCCAACAACCAGAACATCGACCGTAACATCCGTTACGCCTCCGCCGCGCAGAGCTGCTACCAGCAGGCGTTCACCCAGCTGCGCGCTGACCGCAAGGCCAACAAGATCAGCGACGCCGATGGCCGCAAGCGCCTGGCCGAAATCGTCAGCGGCCTGAACGAGACCAACGCGCTGCTGGCCAAGGTCGACGGCCGCACCGGCGAGAACGTCAACACCTACACCCAAGCCTACGAGAAAGACCTGCAGACCGTGGGTGTCGAGCGCAAGGAAGTCACCAAGGTGGCCGCCGCCAAGCAGCCGAAGCCGACTGCCAAGGTCACCAAGGAAGTCATCACCACCGAGCAATCGTTGCAAAAGGCCCAGGCCAAGCAGAAGGAAAGCCAGCAGGTGGCCAGCCGTGGCCGTACGCTGATCAGCGACGTGTGCAACAACCCGGATATGGGCGACTGGGCACCGGCCAGCTGCAAGGCCTGACCCGCGCTCCGCAAAAAAACCGCGCCTGGCGCGGTTTTTTTATGCCTGCTGTATCTGGCCTCGGCGTCACATCGGGCGGGCGGAGGTTTTGCACCGGTAATCTGCACCGGTAATCTGCACCGGTGATTGATGCCGGTCATTATCGCGCATGCCGTGCTGGGCAATCATGGCGGGTGCCGAGTGGGTAACCAGGCTGTTAGGGTGCCGGGCGTGGTGGCGTGCCGATCAGCGCGTTGTCCCACCCATGCCGCCCCGAGGTTCGTGCAGAAACGCGCGGCTTGAGTATGTCCGCACTGCCGTGCATGACATGGCGGGCGGAGCGCCCCGGTTCATAACACTTCTCTTAGCCGTTTGGATGAGCTGATGAACAAGACAATAGTGAGTCTGCTGCTGGCGCTGGGCCTGGTTGGGGCCGCCCAGGCTGCGGGTGATCCGGCCGCAGGGCAGGCCAAGGCAGTGGTTTGCGGGGCCTGTCATGGTGTCGATGGCAACAGCGCGCTTGCCAACTTCCCCAAGCTGGCGGGGCAAGGTGAGCGTTACTTGCTCAAGCAAATGCAGGACATCAAGTCCGGGGCCCGTCCGGTGGTGGAAATGACCGGCATGCTCGAGCCGCTCAGCGAACAGGACATGGCTGACGTCGCGGCCTACTTCGCCAGCCAGAAGATCGGCGTGGGCACGGCCGATGCGGCGCTGGTCGAGCGTGGCCAGGCGTTGTTTCGCGGCGGCAAGCTGGCGGAGGGGATGCCCGCCTGCAGCGGGTGCCATGCGCCCGACGGCAGCGGTATCGCCACGGCTGGCTATCCGCACCTGGGTGGCCAGCACGCACAGTATGTCGCCAAGCAGCTGACCGCCTTCCGTGAAGGCGAGCGCAGCAATGATGGCGACGCGATGATCATGCGCGACATCGCCGCCAAGCTCAGTAACAAGGATATCGAGGCGCTGTCGAGCTACGTTCAGGGCCTGCATTGAGGCGCTGATCGGCATTTGCCTACCGGTGAAGAAAAAGGGTGGCGATGGCCACCCTTTTTCGCTGGCGAGCCCGCTACAATGTCAGGAACCTGCCGGGTGGCGACCAGTCGAACCAGAGCTGTCCGCAGCACCTTCATCGTTAGGAGTCATGCATGCGTAATCTGATCCTTTCCGCGGTTCTGGCCACTGCCAGCCTGTTCGGCGTCACCGCCCACGCCGACGATATCGAGGCCGGCAAGCAGTACGTCGAGCTGAGCAACCCGGTACCGATTTCCAAGCCGGGCAAGATCGAAGTCGTCGAGCTGTTCTGGTATGGCTGCCCGCACTGCTACCAGTTCGAGCCGACCCTCAACCCCTGGGTCGAGAAGCTGCCGTCCGACGTCAACTTCGTGCGCATTCCCGCCCTGTTCGGCGGCCTGTGGAACGCCCATGGGCAGATGTTCATCACCCTGGAAAGCATGAAGGTCGAGCACAAGGTGCACGACGCCGTGTTCCGCGCCATCCACAAGGAAGGCCGCAAGTTGGCCACGCCGGAAGAAATGGCCGATTTCCTGGTCACTCAGGACATCGACCGTGAGGCCTTCCTCAAGGCCTACAACTCCTTTGGCGTGAAGAGCCAGATGGAAAAGGCCAAGAAGCTGGCCATGGCGTACCAGATCAACGGCGTACCGGTGATGATCGTCAACGGCAAGTACCGCTTCGACATCTCCAGCTCGGGTGGCCCGGAGCAGACCCTGCAGGTCGCCGATCACCTGATCGCCAAAGAGCGCGCCGCCAAGTAATCGATCTACCGGAGCGCCTGCCATGCTGCGTCGCCGCTCGATGCCCCGTCAGGCTGGCCTGTGTGATCCACAGGTCAACCCTGACTGTAGCCCGGACAGGGAATGGCCGCAGGACGGGCGCTTGCGCCTGCTCAGCTTCAACATTCAGGTCGGTATCAGTACCGAGCGCTACCACCACTACCTGACCCGCGGCTGGCAGCACCTGCTGCCCCATCAAGGGCGTGCCGGCAACCTGCAGCGCATCGGCGACCTGCTCGGCGACTACGACATCGTGGCCCTGCAGGAGGCCGATGGCGGCAGTGTGCGTTCCGGGTTCGTCAACCAGGTCGAGCACCTGGCGCGCATGGGCGCCTTTCCCTACTGGTATCAGCAGCTCAACCGCAACCTGGGGCGTTTCGCCCAGCACAGCAACGGGCTGCTCAGCCGCTTGCGGCCGACCCTGCTGGAAGATCACCCACTGCCCGGCCCGGCTGGCCGCGGGGCGATCCTGCTGCGCATCGGCGAGGGCGACGACGCCATCGCCGTGGTGATGATGCACCTGGCGCTGGGTGCGCGTACCCGCACCCGGCAACTGGCCTACATCCGTGAGCTGATCGGCGGCTATCGCCATCAGATCCTCATGGGCGACATGAACACCCACGCCATCGACCTGCTCGAGCATTCGCCGCTGCGCGATCTCGGCTTGCTTGCGCCGCAGGTCGAGGCGACCTTTCCGAGCTGGCGCCCGCAGCGTTGCCTCGATCATATTCTGCTCAGCCCGGGCCTCGAGCTCGAGCGTTTCCAGGTGCTGGCGCAGCCGATCTCCGACCACCTGCCGGTGGCCGTGGAGATCCGCTTGCCCAATGCCCTCACGCCACCGTTGACGCCTTGTGTACAGGAGCCCTGAGCATGGCCGACGACGCCAAACGCTGGCGCGAGAAGTACCTTGCCAATATCGAGCAGCAGGAAAAGCTCGAGCGCCGCTGGGACATGCGTATCGACCTGCTGCGCCGGGGTCTGGTGCGCAGCAGCCTGGCGGCCGAGGGCGCTGACAAGGCGGTCGATCAATGCATGCACGATCTGCGCGAGATCCTGCGTCGTGACGACATGGATGCCGGCCTCAGCGCACTGATTCCACGCCTGGAAAAGACCGTCCTGGATTCCGAGCAGCGCCGCCAGCAGCGTGTCGAGCAGGTTGCCAGCGGCCTGGCCAGCCTGGTGGCGCAACTGCTGAAAATGGATTTGCCAAGTGCGGTGCGCAAACCGCTCAAACGTTACGCCAAACAGGTCGAGCAGCGTGCCCGGCAAGCCCGCGAGATGCCCGCTCTGCTGGCCGAACTGAGCCAGCTGCAGCAACAGGCGTTGCAGGCCCTGGGGGCCGAGCAGGTTGAACGGCCCGGCTTTATCGAGCGCCTGTTCGGCAGTCGCGACAGTGCCAGTTCGGCGGACAGCACCGAGCCCGGCGCGCCGCAGGCAGGCGTCGAGCAGGCCGCGGCGGCACCCGCCGCGAGCGCCGAGCTGCTGCCAGCCGAGCCCGGGGCACCCGAGGCGGAGCGACAACCACCAACGGCCTCCGAGCTGCCCGCGGTACCTGCCGAAGCCTCCCCCGTACCGGCGCCTCTGCCAGCCCCGGCAGCCGCGCCAGAGGCGGTTGCCGCTACCAGTCGTGCCGTATCGGGCAGCGTGTTGCTGGACAGCCTGCCGCTGCCCTCGGCATTGCTGATGCCTCAGGCCCAGACCCAGGCAGCGTCCGAGCCCGTTGCGCCAGTGCCTACGGGCGTGGAGCCCGCCGCGGAGGATGCGCCGCCGGCCAGCGTTGCCGATGGGCTCGGCCAGGCCGACCCGGCATATGCCCTGCCACCGGCGCCTGAGCCCGGTTACAGCGCCATTGCCGGCCATGTCGAAAGCAGCCTGCTCAGCCTGTTGGAGGAGCTACCCCTGCCAGAGCGTCATCAGGGCCAGGCCGAAGCGTTGCGCCAGCGCATCACTGCTGGCCTGAACATGTACGAGCTGGTTCCGGTGCTTGATGACCTCGGTGTGCTGATGCTGGCGATCGCCGATGTGGGCCAGCGCGAGTTCGAAGGCTACCTCAAGCAGCTCAACGAGCGACTTGCCGCGTTCCAGGGCAGCCTGCAGGACGTACAGACCGGCTACAGCGACTCCGCCGAGGCCGCCCGTAGCCTGGATAGCGAGTTGCGCCAGCAGGTCGACGGGCTGCAGAGCAGCGTGCAGCAGGCCACCGACCTCGACAGCCTCAAGGGGCTGGTGGAGAGCCGCCTCAGTGGTCTGCTGGGCACCATGGCGCAGTACCAGCAGCAGCGCGATGCCCGTGAACAGCAGGTGGGGGAGCGCTTGCAGATATTGGTCGACCGGGTGGCCAGCATGGAGCTGGAGGCCAAGGGTTTTCGCGATCACCTCGAAGAGCAGCGGCAGAAGGCGCTGATCGACCCATTGACCGGCCTGCCCAACCGTGCGGCCTGGACCGAACGCCTGGACATGGAACTGGCGCGTCTGCAGCGCTATGGCGGTGAGCTGTTGCTGGCGGTGCTGGATATCGACCACTTCAAGCGCATCAACGATGACTACGGCCACCTGGCCGGCGACAAGGTGCTGAAGATCATCGCCGGCGAGCTGTTCAAGCGCTTGCGCAAGACCGACTTCATCGCTCGCTTCGGCGGCGAGGAGTTCGTTCTGCTGATTCCCTCAACGCCCATGGAGGGCGGGCTGAAGCTGCTCGATACGCTGCGTTCGGCGATCGAGAACTGTCCGTTCCACTTCAAGGGCGAGCGGGTGACCATTAGCTTGTCGGGCGGCATCAGCTCGTTCGGCAGTGCCGAGCGCAGCGAGCAGGTATTCGAGCGTGCCGACCAGGCTCTGTACCGCGCCAAACGCAGTGGGCGCAATCGAATCGAGGTGGGCTGAGGGCGACGGCAGGCCTGGCGCCGGGGCACTTCGAGGTTATGTGCAGCAGGTCCGGCTGGCGTGTGCCGGTTGTCGCAAAGCGCCGCGCCGGCAGTCGCCGGGCCATCGAGACGCTGTTAGTCTTGCCCTGCCGAACACTTAATAACCAGATCGACTCCTATGCTAGGGCGCCTCTCACTTCTCCTGGGACTCGCTGCGTTCGCCTGTCAGGCGAGTGCATTGACCGTCTACAAGTACACCGATGCCAATGGCGTGGTCACCTATAGTGACCAGGCGGCGCCCGGTGCGAAGGTGTTCGTGTTCAGCGACCGCATGGTCGAGAAGCTCGACAACCAGGTGAAGCTGGAGACCCGCAAGCATGCAGCCGGCGAGACCCTGCTGGTGCGCAACGACCTGTACGCACCGGTGCAGGTGGAGCTCAAGCTGGAGCAATTGAGCAACGTCAGCGGCGCCCCTGGCAAGCCGATCAACTGGGTGCTGCCGCCGCGCAGCGAAATTCGTCTGGCCACCCTGGCGCCGCTGGACCCTGCCAAGCCGCTGCGCTATACCCCGAAACTCAACTACGCCCTTGGCGATCCGCGGCTGTTGCCGATCAACCAGGCGTATCCGTTGCCCTGGCGCGGTGGGCCGTTTCGCCTGACCCAGGGCGCCAATGGCCAGTACAGCCATTTCACGCCCAAGGGCCGCTATGCCCTGGACATCGCCATGCCCGAAGGCACGCCGATCGTCGCCGCCCGCTCCGGGGTGGTGGTGAAGACCGAGAATGCCCAGAGCGGGCGTGGCAACAACCCCTCCGGCAACTTCGTGCGCATCCTGCATGACGACGGCACCATGGGCGTCTATCTGCACCTGATGCAGGGCTCGGTGAACGTGCGTGAAGGCCAGCGCGTCGCGGTCGGCGCGCCGATCGGCCGTTCCGGCAATACCGGTAACAGCACCGGCCCGCACCTGCACTTCGTGGTGCAGCGCAACGTGGGCATGGCGCTGGAGTCGATTCCCTTCGAGTTCGCCCAGCCGGTCGACAGCCTGCCCAATTTTGCCGTCGGCGGCGATTAGGCTGGCCGGTTTCCGCTAGCAGGTCGCGCTGCCGATCAGGCCTTGCGCAAGCGACAGCTCAGCGCGCAATGGTCGGACACCCCGGTCGTCAGCCTGGCGTCTTCCAGCCGATAACCCGGCGTATGGAACAGCCCATCGACCATGAACGGAATCTCTCCGGCACGGTGCAGCGAGCCGTCGATGCTGCTGGTGTAATGGCCTGGCACACCGTCGATGAAGTGTTCGGCGATCAGGTCGAAGGTGGCGCGCCCGCGCGGCGCGTTGAAGTCGCCGGTCAGCAGCAGGCCGCCTGCTTCCGTGGCTTGCGCCTGGGCCAGGGCGATCAGCTTGCCGGCACTCTCGCGCTGGTAGGGCGTGGAGGTGCCGAGCGGGGTGACGTTGAGATGGGTGACGGCGATGCGAAAACCCTCGACCGTGGCACTGAGCATCACTTCGGCAATGCTCAGCGGATCGGCCATGCGCCTGCCCTCGAGGGTGACGAAGGCCATCTCCTGAATGCGCTCGGGGCTGCCCGAGTAGTACTCGGCACTTACCTCCGCCAGTTGTTCACCGCGGGCCAGCAAGCCGACACCCACCACATTGGCGGGGCCGTCCTCGGGGTAGCGTGCCATGGGCGCGAAGGCCATGGTGCCGCCCATCAAGGCTTCGAAGAACGGGATGTCGCGCTCGCAGAGTTCCTGCAGGCAGAGCAGCTGCGGGCGTTCACGCTCGATAAAGGCGGCGACGCGTGGCAAGTGTCTGGAACGTTCGATATTGATGGAGGCGATGCTGAGCGACATGGGGAATGCTGTAAGGAGAGGAGGGATGGGTTGAGCGCTGAAACGGCGGGCGCAGTATACCTGACGCCAGTCAGCGGCGGCCTCTATGCAAATCGCCCGGCAAGCCGGGCGATTCGGTTAGCGCGGCGTTATCAGAACGCCAGGCCTACCTTCAGGCCAACCTGCTCCTGCTTGAGCTTGCTGTTTTCCGCCAGCACGCTGTCGCTGTCGACCTTGTAGTTGGTGCGGGTGTAGTACAGGCTGGTGCTGATCGGCAGGTTGTTGATGCCCTTGTTCCACAGCACGGTCAGTTCGGCGTACGGGTTGGCCTTGTCCTTGAGGTCAACGGTGTCGCTGCCTTCGCCGCTGACTTTCAGCTCGGCTTCAGCGTCGAGCGAGTAGCGTGCACCGGCTTCCAGGCGCACGGTGTAGTCCGGGGTCAGGTAGTTGTAACCGACACCGGCCTTGGCGAACGGCGCCTTGCTGGTCAGCTTGACGTTGGTGTCGAACGGGCCGACGTCGTCCTGCTCGATACGCCCCCAGTCGTAGCCACCGCCAACGACGAAGTCGATGTAGTTGTTGGTGCTCAGTGCCGCGCGCAGGCCCAGGTCGAGGTCGGCGCGGGCCGCCTTGTACTCGTCGTCATCCTTTTCGCGGTACTGGGCTTCGATACCCGCCTGATAGATGAAGCCTTCATGGCCGGTCAGCTTGTTGCCGAAGTTGTAGAACAGACCGCCTTGATTCAGACGTTCCTTGTCGCTATCACCAAAGGTGCTCAACTTGTACTGGTTGTGCGAGCCGATCACGCCAATGGTGGAGATCGGGTCGGTGATGGAGTCGGCGTAAGCCTGGGACGCGCCGGCCAGGCAGAGGGCGAGGGCGGTTTTCGAGGTGATTGCATAGAGTCGCATGGCAGTATCCTTGGCAGTCTGTACGTGTGAAGGCGTGCGCCGATCCAATCGACGCACGCGGTGGACTGCCCGGCTCCAGACGCTATTCGACAAAGCCGACGAGCGGTCGTAAGTGATTATTTCGGGAGCGCGCCCCTGGGGAGGTCGGTGCGATTAAGTGACCGATCGGTCAACTTCCTGGAAAGGGTGAGGCAGGGGCATTGACGAGCAGGTGCAGGCAACTCATTCCAACTTGATGACCTTGGCAAGAACGATCTTCGGGCCCTTCATCTTCTTGACGATCAGGCGCAGGCCCGCGACTTCCAAGGACTCCTCCTCCTCAGGCACGCGCTTGAGGGTTTCGTAGATCAGCCCAGCCAAGGTCTCGGCCTCGATATGATCCAGATCGATGCCAAGCAGCCGTTCGAGCTTGAACAGCGGAGTATCGCCACGCACCAGCAGCTTGCCGGGCTGGTAGGCGAGGATGCCGCGCTCGGCCTTGCGGTGTTCGTCCTGGATGTCGCCGACCAGGGCTTCGAGCACGTCTTCCATGGTCAGGTAGCCGATCACCTTGCCGTCGGCTTCCTCGACCAGTGCAAAGTGCGCACCGCCCTTGCGGAATTGCTCAAGCAGTTCGGAGAGCGGCAGGTTGCGGTTGACCTTTTCCAGCGGGTGCATCAGTTCGGCCAGGCGCAGGGTCGAGGGCAGCATCTCCAGCAGCGACAGGTGCAGCAGCAGATCCTTGATGTGCAGCACGCCGACGAACTCGCCAGCGGCGTCGTCGTAGATCGGATAGCGGCTGTACTTGTGGCGGCGAAATACGCTGAACACTTCGTCCAGCGTGGCATTGAGTTCAAGGTAGACAAGGTCTTCGCGGGAGTTGGCCCAGTCGACCACTTCCAGCTCGCCTAGCTCCACCGCCGAGGCGAGTACCCGCATGTCCTGGTCGCTCGGGTCGCTGGCGCGGCTGGAATGCAGGATCAGTTTGAGCTCATCGCGGCTGTAATGGTGTTCATGGTGGCCAGCCGGCTGATCCTGACCGGCGATACGCAGGATGGCGTTGGCGCTGGCATTGAGCAGGAAGATCGCCGGGTACATGGCCCAGTAGAACAGGTACAGCGGCGCCGCCGTCCACAGCGACAGCAGTTCCGGCTTGCGGATCGCCCAGGATTTCGGGGCCAGTTCGCCGATCACGATGTGCAGGTAGGAAATGATGAAGAACGCGGTGAAGAAGGCGATACCGTGGATCAGCTTCTGCGACTCGATACCGACCGAGATCAGCAGCGGTTCGAGCAGATGGGCGAAGGCCGGTTCGCCCACCCAGCCGAGGCCCAGTGAGGCCAGGGTGATACCCAGCTGGCAGGCGGACAGGTAGGCATCGAGCTGGCTGTGCACGGTGCGCAGGATATGCCCGCGCCAGCCGTTCTTCTTGGCCAGGGCCTCGACCTTGGTAGACCGCAGCTTGACCATGGCGAACTCGGCGGCCACGAAAAAGCCGTTGAGCAGCACCAGAAACAGGGCGAACAGCACCAGGCCCATGTCAGCGAAATAACTGGAAAAGGAGACGCTCGTAGAGGGATCCATAAGGGGTTCGTGTGACCGGATGTTGCTAAAGGGTGGGGCCTGGGCGGGCGCTTTGCAATAGCACCCTATTCAGCGGGGCGGCGCGGCGATCTGCGCCGGCTGGAAATGGCAGGTGAACAGGCTGCCCTTGCCAACCACGCTAGTGATCTCCAGCCTGCCGCGGTGGCGCAACAGCACATGCTTGACGATGGCCAGGCCCAGGCCGGTGCCACCGGTATGGCTGGCGCGGCTGGAGTCGACCCGGTAGAAGCGTTCGGTCAGGCGCGGCAGGTGCTTGGCCTCGATGCCGGGGCCGCTGTCCTGTACCGAGAGATGGGCACCCTGTGCGTCCTGCCACCAGCGAATGCGGATCTCGCCCTCGGCCTGGGTGTATTTGACGGCATTGAACACCAGGTTGGAAAACGCGCTGCGCAGTTCCGACTCGCTGCCCTTGAGTTTGAGGTCGGCGTCGGCCTCCAGGCTGATGCGGTGGTTACGCTCGGCGGACAGTGCCTGGGCATCGGCCTTGATCAACTTCAGCAGCGCTTCGACCGCTACCGGCTGGTTGTCGGAGGGGTAGTCGGTGGCTTCCAGCTTGGCCAGCAGCAGCAGGTCATTGAGCAGGCCCTGCATGCGCGAGCCTTGCTGCTGCATCTGCTGCAGGGCGCGGCGCCAGCGTGGGTTGATCTCGTCGACGTTGTCGAGCAGGGTTTCCAGGTAGCCGGAAATCACCGTCAGGGGCGTGCGCAGCTCGTGGGAGACGTTGGCGACGAAATCCTTGCGCATCTGCTCGAGCTGGTGGAGGCGGGTGACATCGCGCACCAGCATCAGGTGCTCCTGATTACCGTAGCGGGTGAGGTTGAGCTGCAGCTGCCTGCGCGGGTTGACCGGCGACGGCAGGTCGAGGGGTTCGAGAAAGATGCCCCGCTCGAAATAATCCTTGAAGCGCGGATCTCGCACCAGATTGGTGATCGACTGTCCGCTGTCCTGGGGCGTTTTCAGGCCCAGCAGGGTTTCCGATGCCTGGTTCCACCATTCCAGATTGCCCTGGCTGTCGAGCATGATCACCGCATCGCGCAGCGCCGCGGTGGACTCCTGCACCCGATCGATCACTGCCTGCAGGCGGCCACGTGCCCGCTGATTGCGCCGCTGCAGGTGGTAGATACTGTCGAACACCTCACCCCACAGGCCATAGCCATCGGGCGGTGGTTCGTCGGGCTGGTGATCCTTGAGCCAGGCATGCAGGCGCAGCAGCTGGCTGAGGTTCCAGAGCAGGTGGGCGGCCAGGCCGATGGCGATGGCCCAGGCATATTCGCCGGTGATCACGCCAGCGAACAGGCAGGCGGTGATCAGCAGCACCAAACGGCGGGTTATGGCGCCACGCCAGTTGCTCGTCACGTTTCGCTCATCCGCCAGCCGATCCCTGTCATGGTGCGTTTCAGGCTAGCGCTCAGCCTTTGGTGGAGAAACGATAACCGGTACCGCGTACCGTCTGCACCAGATTTTCATAGGCTTCGCCCAGCGCCTTGCGCAGGCGGCGGATGTGTACGTCGACGGTACGCTCCTCGACGTAGACGTTGCCGCCCCATACCTGGTCGAGCAACTGGCCGCGGGTGTAAGCGCGTTCCTGGTGGGTCATGAAGAACTGCAGCAGGCGGTACTCGGTGGGGCCCATTTCCGCTGGCTTGCCATCGATGGTCACCCGGTGGCTGATCGGATCGAGCAGCAGGCCGCCCACTTCGATCGGACCTTCGCTGTCGCTGGGGCCGGCGCGGCGCAACACGGCCTTGAGGCGGGCGACCAGCTCGCGGGGCGAAAACGGCTTGGTGATGTAGTCGTCGGCACCGACCTCCAGCCCCTGGATCTTGTTGTCCTCTTCGCCTTTGGCGGTGAGCATGATGATCGGAATGTCGCCGGTCAGTTCGTCACGTTTCAGGCGTCGGGCCAGCTCGATGCCGGAGGTGCCGGGCAGCATCCAGTCGAGCAGGATCAGGTCGGGTTTGCGGTCGACGATGATGGCGTGGGCCTGCCCGGTGTTTTCCGCTTCCAGGCACTCGTATCCGGCCATTTCCAGCGCCACCACGATCATTTCGCGGATCGGCGCTTCGTCATCGACGATCAGGATGTTCTTGCCAACCATGGGTTGAGCCTCGGTTCATTCAACTGTCATGCGGCGCATTAGATAACGGAATTATTGCAGCGATATGACAGCCGTGGGGCAGGGCACTGCGGATGCTCAGCGCATCGCGTAGTCGAGCACGATACCGAGGAAGATCGCCAGGCCGGCCCAGTGGTTGTGCAGGAAGGCCTGGAAGCAGACCATCGGCTCGCGCCGGCGGGTCAGGTGAAACTCCCAGGTGAAACAGCCGGCGGCTACCAGCAGGCCCAGGTAGAAGTACAGGCCCAGTTCGAAGCGCCCGCCGGCCAGCAGCAGGCACAGCAGGGTCAGGCCCTGCAGGCCGAAGATGATCACCCGGTCGGCATCGCCAAAGAGGATCGCCGTGGATTTCACGCCGATCTTCAGGTCGTCCTCGCGGTCGGCCATGGCGTAATAGGTGTCGTAGGCCACGGTCCAGATCACGTTGGCCAGCAGCAGCAGCCAGGCCGCCGCCGGCAGCTCGCCGGTCTCGGCGGTGAAGGCCATCGGCATGCCCCAGGAGAACGCGGTGCCGAGCACCACCTGTGGGTAATAGGTGTAGCGTTTCATGAACGGATACAGCGCCGCCACGGCCAGGGCGCCGAACGACAGCCATATGGTGGTGGCGTTGGTCAGCAGCACCAGGGCGAAGCTAAGGGCCACCAGCACGGCGAAGAGGATCAGCGCTTCGCGGGCGGTGACCCTGCCGCTGGCCAGGGGGCGCAATTGAGTGCGGCTGACGTGGCCGTCGAAGTTACGGTCGGCGTAATCGTTGATCACGCAGCCGGCTGCGCGCATCAGCACCACGCCAGTCACGAAGATCACCAGGTTCTTGATGCTCGGCACCCCTTCGGCAGCGATCCACAGCGCCCACAGCGTCGGCCACAGCAACAGGTAGATGCCGATGGGTTTGTCCATGCGCATCAGCTGCAGGAAGTCCCAGGCTCGTGGGTGCAGGCGATTGAGCGATTGCAGCAGACGAATGTACATCGGGCGGATCTCCTGGCGCGGTGCGCGGATTATACGGCGCCATGCCGGCAGTGCCAGGCGGCAGGTTCAGCAGCCTGCCGCCGGCCAGAAATCGGCCAGAAACACCTCGGCGACCAGCACCGCCAGCGGGCCACGGCTAAAGCACGAGCGTCGCGCCCACAACCCGTCGGCCATGGCTTCTGCCGGCAGCCAGGCGCTGGGATAGCGGCACGTCTGCAGCTCGCCACGGGTAAAGGCCTGGTCGCTGAACAGCAGCTCGCCCAGGGAGCGGCTGCCCAGTTGCTGAAGGTCCAGGCCCGAGCCCTGCAGTGCCTGCCGGGCGGCCACGCTGCGGGCGAATACCCAGGGCTGACCGTTGCCACGCAGGTAGACCTCGCGCACCCAGCCAAGACTGCCCGGCGGTACGTCCAGCAGCGCGCATTCGTCGTCACGCAGCGCCAGCCAGCCTTCGCGCAGCGGCGTGACGCTGAAACCGCCGTTCGACAGCTCGGTCAGCCGCCGGGTCAGGGAGTCTTCGTTGAACAGCCAGTCGCAAACGCTGGCCGAGGGCACGCTTGGCAGCAGCTCGCGAGCGAGCCAGTCGGGTGTCTGAGAGGCGGGACAGTGCACGGTGCAGGTTCGCGATGGGGCGGAGCGCAGAGTCTACCATGGGCGTTGCGGGTCCTCGGGCATTCGTCGCGCCCGCTTGGCGCTAGCGCGACATTTGCGGTAGCGTGCCCGCGCAATAACCGTGAGTAGCGCCGGAGAGCCTGTATGAAGAAGTGGCAATGTGTGGTCTGCGGACTGATCTATGACGAGCGTGAAGGCTGGCCCGATGACGGCATCGAGCCCGGTACCCGCTGGGAAGATGTGCCCGAGGATTGGCTGTGCCCCGATTGTGGCGTGGGCAAGATGGACTTCGAGATGATCGAAATCAACTAAGCCCGCGCGCGCATCAACCGTCGTAACAGGAGCAAGCAATGAGTGATCCCGTCGTCATCATCGGCACCGGCCTGGCCGGTTACAACCTGGCCCGCGAGTTTCGCAAGCTGGACAGCGAGACGCCGTTGCTGCTGATCACCGCCGACGACGGGCGCTCGTATTCCAAGCCCATGTTGTCCACCGGCTTTGGCAAGAACAAGGATGCCGATGGTCTGTGCATGGCCGAGCCGGGAGCCATGGCCGAACAGCTCCAGGCCCAGGTATGGACGCATACCCGGGTCACCGGTATCGACCCCGGCCACCGGCGTCTGTGGATCGGCGAGGAGTCGCTGGTTTACCGCGACCTGGTATTGGCCTGGGGCGCCGAGGTGCTCAGCGTGCCGATCGAGGGCGACGCCGCCGACCAGCTGTTCACGGTCAACGACCTGCAGGGCTATGGGCGCTTTCGCCAGGCCGTCGAGGGCAAGCGCAAGGTGCTGATTCTGGGCGCCGGGCTGATTGGTTGCGAGTTCGCCAATGACCTTTCCCTGGGTGGCTATGCGGTCGAGATGGTCGCGCCGTGCGAGCAACTGATGCCCGCTCTGCTGCCGGTCGAAGCCGCCGCCGCCGTGCAGGGCGGCCTCGAAGCGCTGGGCGTGCGCCTGCACCTGGGGCCGGTGCTGAACCGTCTGCAGTACGCAGCTAATGGACTGGAGGTGCACCTGTCCGATGGCCAGACGATTGCCTGCGATGCGGTGGTCTCCGCCGTCGGCCTGCGTCCGCGTATCGAGCTCGCTGCCGCCGCGGGTTTGGCAGTCAACCGTGGGGTGGTGGTCGACCGCCTGCTGCGTACCTCCCATGCGCATGTCTATGCCCTGGGCGATTGCGCTGAAGTCGATGGTCTCAACCTGCTCTATGTCATGCCGCTGATGGCCTGCGCGCGTGCCCTGGCCAAGACCCTGAGCGGCGCACCGAGCGAGGTGGCCTATGGCGCCATGCCGGTCACCGTGAAGACCCCTGCCTGCCCATTGGTGGTGTCGCCGCCGCCGCGTGGTCGCGAGGGGCGCTGGACGGTCGAGGGCAGTGGCGCCGACATCCGTGCCCTGTGCCACGATGCCCGCGGCGCCCTGCTGGGCTACGCCTTGACCGGCTCTGCGGTGCAGGAGCGATTGGCGCTCAACCGGCAGCTGCCGACGCTGCTGGGCTGAGCGATCTGTCGCCTGCTCGACAAAAATGCCGGATTTAGCCAGGTGCAGGGCTGGCGAAGGCCCCCGGAGCATGCCATTCTCCCCAGGGCCTGGCCGCAGCGTAGAGCTGTCGGCGCGCATTGGCGCCAAGGCGCGGAACACAACAACAACAAACCGTAAATGAGGCAATCATGCGTAAACCGGAACTCGCCGCCGCAATCGCGGAAAAAGCTGATCTGACCAAAGATCAGGCCAATCGTGTACTCAATGCCGTTCTCGAAGAAATCACCGGGGCTCTGAACCGCAAGGACAGTGTGACACTGGTCGGCTTCGGCACCTTCGTGCAGCGCCACCGTGGCGCTCGTACCGGGAAAAACCCGCAGACTGGGCAGCCCGTCAAGATCAAGGCCAGCAATACCGTCGCCTTCAAGCCGGGCAAGGCCCTCAAGGACTCGATCAACTGAGCTCCAGGGTCTGCTGAGGTTTCAGCGCAACGCACCCGTTGCGCCGCGGCGCTGAAATCTCAGCAGACCTCTACCCCTCACGCGCATCAGCACGCCTGCTGTCAGGCTCCTGAGGGGCCGTTTACAATGGGTGGCTTCCTCATTTTCGCGAACAGGCCATACCATGAAATTTCGTTTTCTTCTGTGGATGCTGGGCCGTCTGATGGCCAAGGCGAGCCGCGACAATCCCGCATTCCGCCAACAGCTCGAAGGTCGCGATCTGGTATTCCAGCTGCACACCCTGGACGGCAAGGTCGCTCGCCATTTCATCGTCAACAACCAGCGCATCACCAGCAAGCGTGGTGCGGCCAACGAGCCGGCCTTTGCCATTGGCTTCAAGGACGGTGCCTACGGCTATGCCACGTTGACGGCGGCCAACAAGCAGCTGGCGTTTATGCAGGGCATCCAGAACAAGGACATCCAGATTCAGGGCAACCCGGCCCTGGTGATCTGGTTCCAGGGCCTGACCAAGTACCTGCGACCCAAGCGCGCGTCAGCCAAGAAAGCAGCCTGAGGCTATCGCGCCCCACTCGCGGCGGGGCAGGGCGGTCGGCTCAGTTCAGCGGGCCATACTGCGTGGCGAGATCGCGCAGCGCGACTTCGGCGGCGAGCACCTTGTTCAACGCTTCCTCGGCCTTTTCCCGGCTGATGCCGAGGTTCTCCAGCAGGCTCTGCGGAATCTCGCGTGCAGGGCCGATACCGATTCCCCGGCTGTTGAGCAGGCTGACCGCCAGGTAAACCAGGTTCGGGTAGGTGGCGTGGTTGCCGCTGTAGCTGGGGTCGTGCTGGAAGCGCAGGGCAACCGCCAGCTCTTCAGGCATGTCCCAGTAGCGCATCAGCCAGGAACCGATCTGCTCGCGGCTGATACCCAGCAGGTGCTGCTCGATATAGCTGTGCGGCAGGTGCGGGTTGACCTCCAGATGCCGGCAGATCAACGAGAAGTGCGGTGGGAACACGTGGGCCAGCACCAGGTTGCCGAAGTTGTGCAGCAACCCGGCCAGATAGGTCAGCCCCGCTTCCGGGCGCTGCGCCCGCGGCATGGCGCGGGTCAGACCCTCGATGACCGCGGCGGTGTAGATCGCCTGTTGCCAATAGGGCGTGGCCTGCTGGGGCTGATCCTTGGGCAGGCTGAGGGTCTTGCCGAGGGCCAGCCCCAGGGCCAGGTTGACCACCAGGTCGAAGCCGAGCACGCGTACGATGGCGTCTTCCACCGAGCGGATCTTGCCGGGCGCCGCGTAGTAGGGCGAGGCCGCCCAACTGACCACCTGGGCGGCCAGTGCCGGGTCGGTTTCCACCACACCGGTGATGTCGTCGACCGTGGCATTGGGGTCGACCCGCAGCTTGATGATCTTCTGCGCCGTCTCGGCCAGTGGCGGAATCTCGATGGTTTCTTCCAGGCGCTGCTGGATGCGCCTGGCCGTGAATGCCTGCACCGCCTGGCTGATTTCCTGGCGATCATCCTCTGGGCGGGTGAAGTTGGGGCGCACCTTGCTTGCCGGCTCGCCGAAGCGTGCGGCGCTGGCCTTGCCCAGCAAGCCCTTGAAGTTCTCGGTGGCGATTTCCAGCAGCACGCCCGGCTGCCCGGACTGGATGTACAGGCTCGGCACCTCGAGCAGACGTTCGTCGTACAGGCAGGGTGAGCTGGTCAGCGCGGGAATGCCCGGCAGCACGGCCAGATCATGCTTGCTCAACATGCGCGTCAGGCGTTCGGGCTTGACCGCGGTGAGCTTGCGGCCGGTCAGCTCGGCCAGGCGATTGAGGTCGAGCAGCTGGTTTTGCGGAAACAGCACCAGCAGCGCGCCCACGGCGTCCTCGAGCAACACGGTCTGCACACGCTGGGCAGCCGGCGTGCCGGACAGCTCGTGGCGTACCTGATAAGTCACACCGAGTTTGTCCAGCAGCTGACGAATCACCTGAGGCGGTTGGGGGGAGGTGTCGGCGATGGCTACTTCAGTCATGACGTATTCCGTCTTCAAAGGGAACGCAACGTCCCAAGTATAACCAGCAAGCTGACGAGGTAACCGCTTGAGTCGACCATCGTCCCGTGTCTCGCTCACACTTGCCCATATTGTTGCCCGTGGCGCAGCCAACGCTCCAGCAGCGGGCTGACATGCTGCGGCCATTGTTCCTGCAGGGCCTGGGCGGCATCGCGGACCGCCGGCAGCAGGTCGGCGTCACGCATCAGATCGGCTACCTTGAACTGCAACAGGCCGGTTTGTCGAGTGCCGAGCATTTCGCCGGGGCCGCGCAGCTCCAGATCCTTTTCCGCGATGATGAAGCCGTCACAGGTTTCGCGCATGATGCCCAGCCGCTCGCGGCCGATCTGCGACAGCGGCGGGTGGTAGAGCAGCACGCAATGGCTGGCTGCGCTGCCACGGCCCACCCGGCCGCGCAGCTGGTGCAACTGTGCCAGGCCGAGGCGTTCGGGGTTTTCGATAATCATCAGGCTGGCGTTGGGCACGTCGACGCCCACCTCGATCACCGTGGTGGCCACCAGCAGCTGCAGCTGCCCCTGCTTGAACTGATCCATCACCGCGGCCTTCTCGGCCGGCTTCATGCGCCCGTGGATCAGCCCGACCCGCTGGCCGACCAGCGCGGCCGACAAATCCTCGTAAGTGGTCTGCGCCGCCTGGCAGGTCAGCTCCTCGGATTCCTCGATCAGGGTGCATACCCAGTAGGCCTGGCGACCTTCGTTACAGGCCGAACGTACCCGCTCGACCACCTCGAAGCGGCGGCTGTCGGCGACCAGCACTGTGTTCACCGGGGTGCGCCCGGGCGGCAGCTCGTCGAGGATCGAGGTATCCAGGTCGGCGTAGGCGCTCATCGCCAGGGTGCGCGGGATAGGCGTAGCGGTCATGATCAGCTGGTGCGGGCTGAGCCGGCCGCCTACGCCCTTCTGGCGCAGCGCCAGGCGCTGTTGCACGCCGAAACGGTGCTGTTCGTCGATGATCGCCAGGGCCAGGTTGCGAAAGCGCACTTCGTCCTGGAACAGCGCATGGGTGCCGACCACCATGGGCGCGCCGGCGGCGATCTGCTCGAGCGCCGCGGCGCGTGCCTTGCCCTTGAGCTTGCCGGCCAGCCAGGCGGTTTCCAGCCCCAGGGGCTGGAGCCAGCGGGTGAAGTTGATGAAGTGCTGCTCGGCGAGAATCTCGGTGGGCGCCATCAGCGCCACCTGGTAGCCGGCCTCGATGGCCTGCAGCGCCGCAAAGGCGGCCACCACCGTCTTGCCGGCACCGACATCGCCCTGTACCAGACGCAACATCGGTTCGTGCTGGCTCAGGTCATAGGCGATCTCCGCGCCGACCCGTTGCTGGGCGCCGGTGGGTGTGAAACCGAGGTTGTCGAGAAACTGCCTGGGCAGCTTCTGCGCGGCCGGCAGCGCAGGCGCCTGCTGCGCGCGGGCGCTTTCGCGCAGGCGTTGCATCGACAGCTGGTGGGTCAGCAGCTCCTCGAAGGCCAGCCGGTGCTGGGCCCAGTGGCGCCCCTCGGCGAGCTCTTCCAGGTCGGCGTCCGGTGGCGGGCGATGCAGGTAGCGAATCGCCTGGTCCAGCGGCGCCAGTTCGTATTCCCTGGCCAACTCGCGAGGCAGCCAGTCGGGCAGGCTGTGTGGGCCAAGGCGGGCCAGGGCCTGCTCGCTGAGTTGGCGCAGGCGCTGCTGGGTCAGCCCTTCGGTGGTCGGGTAGATCGGTGTGAGCGTCTGTTCCACCGCCGGCGGTTCGTCGCCGGTCAGCGCGCGGTATTCGGGATGATAGATTTCCAGGCCCGACGAGCCGGGGCGGATCTCGCCGTAGCAGCGCACCTGGGTACCACGCTTGAGGCCTTCCTTCTGGGCATTGCTGAAATGGTAGAAGCGCAGGCTCAGCGTGCCGCTGCCGTCATTCAGGCGCACTAGCAGGCTGCGGCGCTTGCCCATCACTACATCGGCGCCGGACACGGTGCCTTCCACCACCGCGTCCTGCCCGGGGCGCAGGGCGCCGATGGGCACGATGCGGGTGCGGTCCTGGTAGCGCAGCGGCAGGTGGAAGAGGATGTCCTGCAGGGTTTCCAGGCCGACCTTGGCGAGCTTTTCCGCCAGGGCCGCGCCGACGCCCTTGAGGTCGGTGACGGAGACCGTCGACAGCTCGCTCATCGCGGTCCTCAGGCGTTACGTGGCTGTGGCTTGGCGACCGAGCACAGGCGAATGGAGTCGGCCAGCACTTCGATGGCCTTGGGGCGCGGGAAGCTGGCGCGCCAGGCGATGGCCACGGTGCGGAACGGTGCCGGCGGGCTGAGCGGGCGCACTTCGATCACCCCGGGCGCATAGTGGTGGCTGTCGACGGCCGAGAACGGCAGGATCGACACGCCCAGGCCCGAGGCGACCATATGGCGAATGGTCTCCAGGGAGCTGGATTCCACCGTGGTGTGCTTGGCGTGTTCCTCGCCCTTGCGCAGCGTCGGGCAGGCTTCCAGCACCTGATCGCGAAAGCAGTGGCCCTCACCGAGCAGCAGCAGGCTCTTGTCGTTGAGCAGCTTGGTGTCGATGGTCTGCATGGCCGTCCACGGATGATCCGCCGGCAGCAGGGCATAGAAGGGCTCGTCATACAGCGGCAGGGTCAGCACGTCCGCTTCCTGGAACGGCAGGGCGACGATGATCGCGTCCAGCTCGCCGGTGCGCAGCTTGTCGCGCAGCACGTGGGTGAAGTTTTCCTCGATGTACAGCGGCATCTGGGTGGCCACGCGGTGCAGCTGCGGGATCAGATGGGGGAACAGGTAGGGGCCGACGGTATAGATGGCGCCGATCTTCAAGGGTGCCGCTAGCTGGTTCTTGCCTGCCTGGGCCAGTTCGCGAATGCCCTGGGCCTGTTCCAGGACCTTCTGCGCCTGGGTGACGATGCCTTCGCCGACCGGTGTCAGCCGCACCGCGCTCTTGCTGCGCTCGAAGATCAGCACGCCGAGCTCGTCTTCGAGCTTTTTCACGCCAACCGACAGCGTGGGCTGGCTGACGTGGCAGCGTTCGGCGGCCCGGCCAAAGTGCTGTTCCTGGGCGAGCGTCACGATATAGCGCAGTTCGGTGAGAGTCATAGTCTTAATCCATTGAGATGCCGCCAAGCATAGCCGCTGTCTTCAATGGAACCAACCGTTCGCCATGACCTAATGTGTGTCGGCGCACGGCGGCGCGCGAGCGCAGGCTGACAGCTGCCCCGAGTGTCGAGCGGGGCAGCCTCAGCGGGCGGTCAACGACCGCGCCCGCGATCCAGGGAGTAGATGAAGGGCGCGACGATCTCGATGCTGCCGTTGTTCAACACTTCCGCTGGCGGTTTGGGCAACGGCTGCGCACGACGGATCATCTGCAATGTCGCCCGATCCAGGGACGCGCTGCTGGACTTGCCTACCAGCGTGTAGGACAGCACCTTGCCGTCTGCATCGACCACGAAGCGCAGGCGGTTCACGCCTTCCAGCCCACGGCGGCGGGCATCCTCCGGGTAGCGCTTGTACTTGGCCAGGTGGGCCAGCAATTCGCTCTGCCAGGTTTTCTCGGCCTTGCTTGGCGCGCTGACCGGTGCCTGCTGCGGTGCTGCCGGCTTGGCTTCGGCTGGCGCTGGTGGTGCCGGCGGCGCCTCTTGCGGTGGCTGCTCCTGGGGCTCCGGTGGCTTTGGCTCGGGCTGCTTGGGCTTCGGCGGCTTGGGTTTGGGCTTCGGCTTGGGCGGCGTGACCGCCAGCGTCGGCTTCGGCGCCTCGGCGATCTTCGGCTGCGGCTCGGGCTCCTCCGGCACCACTTCCGGCGGTGGTGGTGGCGCAGGCTTGGGCGCGGCTGGCGGCAGTGGCTCCAGTTCGACGATCATCGCCGCCGGTGGCGGCAGTTCGATGGGCGTCGCCTGGGGCTGCCAGTACATTGCCCAGAGGAACAGGCCGACGTGCAGCCCCACCACAATGACCAGGCTGGCGACCCAGGAGAACGTGCGGCTGGATTTCTTCATTGCGCGCCGACCGTCTCCAGGCCCACCAGGCCGATCTTCAGGTAACCGGTGCCGCGCAGGGTGTCCATGACTTCCATCAGGTCGCCATATTCGACGCCCTTGTCACCGCGCACGAAGATGGTCTTTTCCTTGTCGTTGTTGGTCAGCTTGTCCAGCGCTGCGCCGAGCATGGCCGGCTGCACCTCGTCGTTGTCGAGGAACAGCTTGTTGTCTTCCTTGATGCTCAGGTAGATCGGCTTGTCCGGCCGCGGCGCCGGCTTGGCGCTGGAAGCGGGCAGGTCGATCTTCACGTCGACGGTGGCCAGTGGCGCGGCGACCATGAAGATGATCAGCAGCACCAGCATCACGTCGATGAAGGGCGTGACGTTGATCTCGTGGTTTTCCTGGAGATCGTCGCCGCCGTTTTCGTTGAGATGAAGCCCCATGGCCTTAACCCACCTTGACCACGTGAGGCGCCTGGGCACGATCAGGACCCGGCTGCATGTCCAGGTCGCGGCTGACCAGCAGCAGCACCTGGGCCGAGGCATCGGCGACCTGGGCCTTGTAGGCACTGATCGAGCGCGAGAAGGCGTTGTAGATGATCACCGCTGGAATCGCCGCGACCAGGCCCAGGGCGGTGGCCAGCAGGGCTTCGGCGATGCCGGGGGCGACCACTGCAAGGTTGGTGGTCTGGGTTTTGGCGATGCCGATGAAGCTGTTCATGATGCCCCACACGGTACCGAACAGACCGACGAAGGGCGCGGTGGAGCCGATGGTGGCCAGCACGCCGGTGCCCTTGCTCATGTCACGACCGCAAGCGCCGACCAGGCGCTCGAGGCGGAAGCTGACGCGCTCCTTGATGCCTTCCTTCTCACGGCTGCTGGCCGAGAGCTTCAGTTCTTCGCGGGCGTCCTCGATGAGAATTTCGCTGAAGCTGTGCTTGGCACGGGCCTGGTCGCTGGCCTGGGCCAGATTGCGGGCGCCTTTGAGCTCGACGATCTCACGGCGCAGGCGGCGGCGCGCGGTAACCAGCTCGATGGTCTTGGCGATCCAGATGGTCCAGGTCAGGATCGATGCCAGTACCAGGCCGATCATCACGCTTTTGACCACCACGTCGGCGCCCTGATACATGCCCCAGGGCGACAGGTCATGGAAGACAGCTTCTGCTTCGGCGGCGGGGTCATTGTCAGCAGCGAGGCGCTCAAGGGAATTGCTGAATTCGCGAAGCTTGTCGATGGTTTCCTGAGACGCACCCTTTTCCAGAAGAAACTGGTCGCGAGTCTGGTTCACCTGCTCAGGGGTAGCGTCAGGACCAAGCGCGTCGATTCTGGCCTGCATTTCTTCCATGAGGCGCGGGTCGACTGCTGGTACGGCCGGTGCTGCATCTGCCTGCGCGGCGGGCTGCTGCGCGCTGGTGCCAGCAGCGGGTTGGGCGTTGGACGCCGGCTGTGCCGGCGCCGACTGATCAGCAAAGCCCGCCGCCGGAGCCAGCGTCAGGCTGAGCAGCAGGGCGAGGAAGGCGCCGAGGCGTTGCGGCCGAACGGCGACGTGAGTTGGCTTGGCGCTATGGGCTATAGAGTTCATGCTTGCCGGACCTAAATGTGAGGGCGTGACCTGCGCGGCCATGTTGGCGCGCGGAAAAAAAGGCTAAGCATTATTGCAAGTAATTCTTGTTCATGAAAGCGTTAGTGTAACTTTATTACTTTTGCAAGGCGCTTTTTGAGTGCTTGCCAGGCTGAGAGAGGATCGGATGAGTAAAGCTGTGAGTGCGCTGATCGCTGGCTGCGGTGATGTGGGAGGCCGACTGGCCGTACGTCTGCGCGATGCGGGCTGGCAGGTCTACGGCATGCGCCGCAGCGTGTCGGAACTGCCCGAGGGCATCCTGCCGGTGGCCGGCGACCTGCATCAGGCGGATTGCCCCGACCAGTGGCCCCAGGGCGAGCTGGATTACCTGGTGTACAGCGCCGCTGCCACCGAGCATGACGAACCGGGTTACCGACGCGCCTATGTCGACGGGCTGCGGCATGTGCTGAGCTGGCTGCAGGCTCGCGGGCAGCGCCCCAAGCGGCTGCTGTTCGTGTCCAGCAGTGGCGTATATGCCCAGGTCGATGGCGGCTGGGTCGATGAGGCTTCGCCAGCGGAGGCCCAGAGCTATTCGGGGCGGATCATGCGCGAGGCAGAGCAACTGGCCCTGGGCGGTGACGTGCCTGCTACGGTGGTGCGCCTGACCGGGATCTACGGGCCGGGTCGTGAGTGGCTGCTCAAGCAGGTGCGCATGGGCTATCGCGTAGCGGTCGAACCGCCGCTATATGGCAATCGGATTCATGTCGATGACGCCGCCGGGTTACTGGCCTTTCTGCTGCAGGCCGATCAGGCAGGCAGGGCGCTGGACGACTGCTATATCGGCGTGGACGACGAGCCGGCGCCGCTGCATGAGGTGGTTGGCTGGTTGCGCCAGCAGCTCGGGGTCGAGCACTGGGCGGAGGATTCGGCGGTGCGCCGTTCGGGTAGCAAGCGCTGCAGCAACGCCCGCGCCCGGGCGTTGGGCTGGTCGCCGCAGTACCCCAGTTTTCGTGAGGGCTATGCGGCGGTGCTGCGCAGGAGCTGACGGTGGGGCCCGGAGGCGCGGCTCCGGGCATGCGCCAGGTCAGTCGATGACCAGGATACCGTCCATTTCCACCTGGGCGCCTTTCGGCAGGGCAGCCACGCCAATGGCGGCGCGTGCCGGGTAGGGCTGCTGGAAGTAACGGCCCATGACTTCGTTGACGGTGGCGAAGTGGGAAAGGTCGGTGAGAAAGATGTTCAGCTTCACGACGTCCTTGAACGAGCCACCAGCGGCTTCGATCACCGACTTGAGGTTCTCGAAGACCTGCACGGTCTGGGCTTCGAAGCCTTCCACCAGCTCCATGGTCTTGGGATCCAGGGGGATCTGCCCGGACAGGTAGACGGTATTGCCGGCCTTGATGGCCTGGGAGTAGGTGCCGATGGCGGCCGGGGCCTTGTCGCTGTTGATGACGCTCTTGCTCATGGAGAACTCCTTGATAGGGCAGCCTCAGGCTGCAAGACGGACGCAGGCAGGCTACAGGCTGGCGTTCGCCGCCTCAAGCCACGACGGGCGTCGTTGCGCCTTTGGGATAAGCGGTGACGCTTCCAGGTAGCGGTATCGACGAGTAGGAGAGCTGGCTTCGAAGGCTGCAGCGGCGCGCTAGGTCACGCCTTCATGCGGGTGATGCGCATGACGCCCGGCAGGGTGCGCAGCTTCTTGATCACCCGGGCCAGGTGCACGCGATCATGCACGCTGACCACCAGCTGGACCACGCTGACGCGGCCGTCGCGCTCGTCCATGCTGATCTTCTCGATGTTGCCGTCGGCGGCGTTGACGCTGCCGGCCAGCAGGGCGATGAGGCCGCGCTGATGCTCCAGCTCGACGCGCAGTTCGACATTGAACTCGCCCGTCACATCCTTGGCCCAGGCCAGCTGGATGCATTTCTCCGGGTTGTGGCGCACTTCGCTGATATTGCGGCAGGTGTCCAGGTGCACCACCATGCCTTTGCCGGCCGAGAGATGGCCGACGATCGGGTCGCCCGGAATCGGCGTACAGCATTTGGCGTAGCTGAGTACCAGGCCCTCGGTGCCGCGAATCGCCAGGGGGCCTTCGGCGTTGGGCAGTTCCTCGCCGTCACTGGCCAGCAGGCGCCGCGCCACCACGTAGGCCATGCGGTTGCCCAGGCCGATGTCTTCGAGCAGGTCGTCGAAGGTTTCCAGGCGATATTCGTTGAGCACCGCCAGCTGGCGTTCGGCAGGCACCTTTTCCAGGTGGCTCTCGAAGCTGGCCAGCACCTTGTTGAGCAGGCGCTCGCCAAGGTTTACCGACTCCGAGCGGCGCTGTAGCTTGAGGGCGTGGCGGATATGGGTGCGCGCCTTGCCGGTGACCACGAAATTCAGCCAGGCCGGGTTGGGGCGGGCGCCCGGGGCGCTGACGATTTCCACCGTGGAGCCGCTTTCCAGGGCCTGGGACAACGGCGCAAGGCGCCGGTTGATACGGCAGGCGATGCAGGTATTGCCGACATCGGTGTGCACTGCATAGGCGAAGTCCACGGCCGTGGAGCCTTTGGGCAGCTCCATGATGCGGCCCTTGGGCGTGAACACGTAGACCTCGTCCGGGAACAGGTCGATCTTCACGCTCTCGATGAACTCCAGGGAGTTGCCGGCGCGCTGCTGCATCTCCAGCACGCCCTTGACCCACTGGCGCGCACGGGCGTGGTTGCCCTTTGGCGTTTCGTCCTCGTTGGACTTGTACAGCCAGTGCGCGGCAATGCCGTTGTTGGCCATCTCTTCCATCTCGCGGGTGCGGATCTGGATCTCGATGGGCACCCCGTGCATGCCGAACAGCGTGGTGTGCAGCGACTGGTAGCCGTTGGCCTTGGGAATCGCGATGTAGTCCTTGAAACGGCCGGGCAGCGGCTTGTACAGGTTGTGCACGGCGCCAAGCACGCGATAGCAGGTATCGACCTTGTCGACCACAATGCGAAAGGCGTAGACGTCCATGATCTCGTTGAAGGCCCGGCGCTTGCCACGCATCTTCTGGTAGATGCTGTACAGATGCTTCTCGCGGCCCACCACCTCACCGCTCAGGCCTTCGCGTTCGAGGCAGTGCAGCAGCGATTCCTCGATGCGCGTGACGATTTCCTTGCGGTTGCCGCGGGCACGGCGCACGGCGGCGCGGATGCGCTCGGAGCGCATCGGGTGCATGGCCTTGAAACCCAGGTCCTCGAATTCCACGCGCATGCTGTGCATGCCCAACCGGTTGGCGATGGGGGCGTAGATCTCCAGGGTTTCCTTGGCGATGCGCCGGCGCTTCTCGCCGGACAGCACTTCCAGGGTGCGCATGTTGTGCAGGCGGTCGGCCAGCTTGACCAGGATCACGCGAATGTCGCGCGCCATAGCCATGGCCATCTTCTGGAAGTTCTCGGCCTGGGCCTCGGCCTTGGTCTCGAAGTTCATCTGGGTCAGCTTGCTGACACCGTCGACCAGCTCCGCCACGGATTCGCCAAACTGCGCGTGCAGGGCTTCCTTGGCAATGCCGGTGTCTTCGATCACGTCATGCAGCATGGCGGCCATCAGGCTCTGATGGTCCATGTGCATGTCGGCGAGGATGCTGGCCACGGCCAGCGGGTGGGTCACGTAGGCTTCACCGCTACGGCGACGTTGCCCGTCGTGGGCCTGCTCGGCGTAGAAGTAGGCGCGCCGAACCAGATTGACCTGTTCGGCGCCCAGATAGCCCGAAAGCCTGTCGGCAAGAGCGTCTATGCCCGCCATGGGAAACTCCCCTGGCGCGCATGCTGCACCTGCGAAGAACGCTTTCGACCGGGCATAGGCTTACAGAGGCTCGTTGGCCTCTTCCTCGAAGGCTGCGAACAGCGGTTCTTCTTCGATGATGTCTTCCTGGGCGACGATTTCGGCGTCTACCAGGCCACTGGCGATTTCACGCAGGGCGACCACGGTCGGCTTGTCGTTTTCCCACGCCACTTTCGGCTCTTTGCCGCCGGTGGCGATCTGACGAGCGCGCTTGGTGGCGAGCATGACCAGCTCGAAGCGGTTATCGACGTTGTCCAGGCAGTCTTCAACGGTAACGCGGGCCATGGTGTTCCTCGTAGCGAATGCAAAAATTAGCTGGGCCCGAATGGGCGAGCGGACTGAATAGTCTAGAAAAACGCCAGCATTAAGGGAAGCGAAACTCGCCGAGAGGCACAAGTTCGCGGCGCAAGAGGGGATTTTCGCCGCCCAAAGGACGGTTTTCAGCCGTTCATGCGCCCGTGGCCTAGGCCAGCAGTTCGTTCAGCAAGCCCAGATGGCGCTCCTGTTGCGACGGCTGCAGCAACTGGTTGGCGCGGAAGATCGCTTTCAGGTCGCTGAGCGCGTGGGAAAAGTCATCGTTGATCACCAGGTAATCGTATTCGACATAATGGCTCATTTCGCTGACCGCTTCGCGCATGCGGCGCTCGATGATCTCGCCGCTGTCCTGGCCGCGGCTGGTCAGGCGGTGGCGCAGCGCTTCGCGCGTTGGCGGCAGGATAAAGATCGACTTCGCCTTGGGCATCAGGCGGCGCACCTGCTGGGCGCCTTGCCAGTCGATCTCCAGGATCAGGTCGATACCTTCGGCCAGGGTCTTCTCCAGCGCGCGCTGCGAGGTGCCGTAGAAATTGTCGAACACTTGCGCATGCTCGAGAAATTCGCCGCGCTCGAGCATGGCGGTGAACTGCGCGTGATCCACGAAGTGGTAATGCACGCCGTTAGCTTCACCTGGGCGCATGGCGCGGGTGGTGTGCGACACCGACACGCGAATGTGCGGCTCGCTGTCGATCAGCGCGTTCACCAGGCTGCTCTTGCCGGCGCCCGAGGGGGCGGAAATGATGTACAGCGTGCCGCTGGTGGTGCTCATGGATCTGTCCTGAAACGGATTGAATTCGGAAAGGCGCCTCGGCGCCTCTATCTGGCTTGCAAAAAACCTCAGCGAGGCAGCGAATTTTTACGGCCTTACTCGATGTTCTGCACCTGCTCGCGCATCTGCTCGATCAGCACCTTGAGGTTGACCGCGGCCTGGGTGCTGCGCGGGTCAAACGCCTTGGAGCCGAGGGTGTTGGCTTCGCGGTTGAGTTCCTGCATGAGGAAATCCAGGCGGCGGCCTGCCGCGCCGCCGGCTTTCAGCACGCGGCGCACTTCGCTGACGTGGGTGTTGAGGCGGTCCAGCTCTTCGGCCACATCACTCTTCTGGGCGAGCATCACCAGCTCCTGCTCCAGTCGCTGCGGGTCGAGCTCGGCCTGCATTTCGCGGCAACGCTCGAGGATCTTCTGGCGTTGCGCTTCGAGCATTTGCGGCACCAGCTCACGCAGGGCGGCCACCTCCTCAAGCATGCTGTCGAGGCGTTCATTGAGCAGCTTGGCCAGCTCGGCGCCTTCGCGGCCGCGGCCATTCTTCAGTTCGTCGAGGGCGTCGCCGAACAGCGCCAGCGCAGCCTTGTTGAGCGCTTGCGGGTCGCTGCCATCGGCCACCAGCACGCCGGGCCAGCCCAGCACTTCCAGCGGGTTCAGCGGCGCGGGCTGCTTGATCAGGGTCGCGACGGTTTCAGCGGCGGCAATCAGTTGGGTGGCCCGTTCGCGATCGACCTGCAGTGGCTTGCCGGTGCTCTCTTCGCTAAAGCGCAGGGTGCATTCCACCTTGCCGCGCGACAGGCCCTGACGCAGTGCTTCGCGGACCGCGCCTTCGAGGTCGCGGAAGGCTTCCGGCAGGCGCAGATGGGGCTCGAGGTAGCGGTGGTTGACCGAACGCAGCTCCCAGCTCAGGGTGCCGTTGGCACCTGCCTGCTCGGTGCGGGCGAAGGCTGTCATGCTGTGGATCATGCGGCTTACCTCAGGTTGCGGCGGGGCAAAGGTGACGATTGTAGCGCAGTGCGCCGGTGGCTCCCAAACGCCGCGCGGCGCCATCGGGCGGTCGCGGTCGCGGCCCGGTGGCAACAGCCCCTATAATGCGCGGCAGATTCTACTCGAGAGCAGGTATTTTGATGAAACGTCCCAGTGGCCGCGCCGCCGATCAGTTGCGTTCGATCCGCATCACTCGCAACTACACCAAGCATGCCGAGGGTTCGGTGCTGGTGGAGTTCGGTGATACCAAGGTGATTTGCACCGTCAGCGTCGAGCAGGGCGTACCGCGCTTTCTGAAAGGCCAGGGCCAGGGTTGGGTGACCGCCGAGTACGGCATGCTGCCGCGCGCCACCGGCGACCGTAACCAGCGTGAAGCCAGCAAGGGCAAGCAGGGCGGTCGGACCCTGGAAATCCAGCGGCTTATCGGTCGCTCGCTGCGCGCCGCGCTGGACATGAGCAAACTGGGCGAAAATACCCTGTATGTCGACTGCGACGTGATCCAGGCCGACGGCGGCACCCGCACCGCATCGATCACCGGTGCCATGGTGGCGCTGGTCGATGCCCTGAAGGTGATGAAGAAACGTGGCGGCCTGAAAGGCGGCGACCCGCTCAAGCAGATGATCGCTGCCGTTTCCGTGGGCATCTACCAGGGTGAGCCGGTACTCGACCTGGATTACCTGGAAGACTCCGCGGCCGAGACCGACCTCAACGTGGTGATGACCAGCACCGGGGGCTTCATCGAGGTGCAGGGCACTGCCGAAGGCGCGCCTTTCCAGCCCGCTGAACTGAATGCCATGCTGGCCCTGGCGCAACAGGGCATGGGCGAGCTGTTCGCCCTGCAGCAGGCTGCACTGGCCGAATGACCGGCCTTTGACCGAGGAGAGCCGTGATGGATGAACGTGACACTGTAACGCCTGCCGAGCCCGACAAGGACGCGCGTCAGTGGGCGATGATCTGCCACTTCGCCGCCGCCCTCGGCTTCGTGTTCCCCTTCGGCAACCTGATCGGTCCGCTGGTGGTTTGGCAGATCAAGAAGGAGCAGCACGCCTTTATCGACGAACAGGGCAAGGAAGCGCTCAACTTCCAGCTGACCGTGGCCATCGCCGGCATTGTCTGCCTGCTGCTGATGCTGGTGCTGATCGGCTTCCTGCTGATGGGCCTGTTGTGCATCGGCACCGTGGTGCTGACCATCATCGGCGGCATCAAGGCCGGTGAGGGAAAGCCCTACCGATACCCGTTCTGCCTACGGTTGATTAAATGATCAGCGCCTGATCGAAGAAAAAGCCAGCTCATTGCTGGCTTTTTTGTTGAAGTGTAACCAGGTGTTGATTCGATTGTGGGCGACTTTTAAGCTCTGCGGCGAAATTGCCTTATTGCGCTCACAAGGACGCCCATGATCCCCATCAACCCTCTGGCCATGATGCTCGGATCGCTGTTCCTGCTGGTCTCGGTGATTTGCGCTGCGGTGTTGGCCGGTTTGATCGTCGCGTTGCTGAATCAACGTGCCAGACGCTTCATCTTCGCGCGCGGCTGGTGGTTCGGGTTGCTTGGCGTGTTTCTCGCCGCAGGTAGCTTGCCGACCTTCGAGTTCGTGCGCTGGCAGTTCAATCACTGGCTCGACCAGCGTGCGCTCAACCCTCGCCTGAATTCCGAGCAGGTGCTCGGTGATTTGCTGTTGCCGGCTGGCACGCAAGTGCGCATCGAGCGCCTGGAACCGTTCAGGAACCTCAGCGGCGACACGCTGCCCGGTGGTTTGCAAAGCCTGCAGCGCGCGCAGTTCGATGGCGAGCCCGCTGTGGTACGCGGCGCCGCCGTGCGCAGCCTTGAGCTGGGCGACACAACCGGCGAGGCAAAGCTGGTTGAGGCGGCCCGGCTGGGTGGTTGGCTTTGCTCGGCAGAGGCCGCTGTCACCTTCCGATATTCATCCGCTGAGCGCTTCAACCCCAAGGTATGGCAGCTGGAAAGTTGCACGCTGGCGCCTGGAAGCGAGGTGGCCGGTGTTACCTGGGCACAACCGATGGCAGTGCACGCCGTGGAAAATCGTCGCTGGCAGCTGGAGCCCGGGGATGCACCCGTGCGTTTTCAGGGCCTGAACCTACGCCTATGGAATCTGTGGCTCGATGGTCCTTATGGCCAGCTGCAGGATTGGCAGGGCGAGCTGGTGGAGCCCTTGCAGTTGGGCAGCATGCATTACCCGGCAGGTACTCGGGTGCGGGCGTTTCACGGCAATCTGCTGTTCAGCCCAATCGCCGAGGCGCCCGCTGTCGATCAGCGTGACGGTAAGCCCCTCGAAGCCGACCTGTCGGTGGAGCAGACTGCCGATGGTGAGGTGCTGGGCACTCACCGCAATGGGGACGTGGGCGTGATCGACTGGTTCAAGGTCGCGCCGTGATGCCTGCCTAGCTGCGATCGGCCAGTACGCCGATCAGGAACATCACCACCAGCAACACCGGTGCCAGGGTGTAGTTGTTGAAATGGCCGAGCAACTGGGTCAGCAGGGGCGTCAGGTAGACCAGCGCCAGGCCGTAGCCGACCACGCAGACCGCGACGAATATCAGGGTGCGCAGCACGAAGTTAAGGCTGCCGATGCGGCCCTGTATCCAGGCGTTGATCGCCGGGCCGAACAGCACCAGCAGGGTGGCCATGAGCCCCAGGGAAATCTCGCTGAGATGGCCACGGCTCCAGCGTGACACGGTGGCGATCAGGTCCAGCACATAATCCATGGTTGCTCCTCTGGCATGACGATTGAATCCTGCTGCCTGGGATCATCCGACGCGGCTTTGGTTCGCGGGCACCGGTGATTCAGGGCAGAAAGTACTGCAGCAGATCATTGAGAAACAGCTGGCCTTCTCGGGTCGCTGCCAGGCGTGTCGGGTCCTTGTGCAGCATGCCGCGTTGCTCGACCTGAGCGCGCGCCTCTGCCAGGTGGTCGAGGGGCAGGCCGGTGCGCTGGCTGAACAGCTCAGCGGCGCAACCATCGCTCAGGCGCAGCACATTGATGAGGAACTCGAACGGCAGCTCATCGACGGTGAGGACGCGCTCGCCAGCGCTGTATCGCTTGGCGGGGTCGAGGTAATCCTTGGGCAGGCGGGTTTTCCAGGTACGGCTGATGCGCCCGTCCGGCGTGCTCAGCTTGCCGTGGGCGCCGGCGCCAATGCCGAGAAAGTCGCCAAAGGTCCAGTAGTTCAGATTGTGCCGCGCCATGCGCTCGGGCTGGGCGTAGGCCGAGACTTCGTACTGGGCATAGCCGTGTTCGGCAAGCAGGGCCTGGCCGGCTTCCTGGATGTCCCACAGGGTGTCGTCTTCGGGCAGCACCGGTGGCTGGTTCCAGAACACCGTGTTGGGTTCCACCGTCAGCTGATACCAGGACAGGTGCGCAGGTGCCTGGGCGATGGCGATGCGCAGGTCGCCCAGGGCGTCGTCCAGGGACTGATCCGGCAGGCCGTGCATCAGGTCCAGATTGAAATTGTCGAAGCCGGCGGCGCGGGCCATGTCGGCGGCGCGCACGGCTTCATCGCCATCATGGATACGCCCCAGGGCCTTGAGTTTTTCCGCCTGGAAGCTCTGCACGCCGATCGACAGGCGATTGATGCCAAGGCGTCGGTACGCGGCGAATTTCTCCTGCTCGAAGGTGCCCGGGTTGGCCTCCAGGGTGATCTCGATATCGCCGGCGAACGGGATGCGTCGCTCCACGCCTTCCAGCAGGCGGCCAAGGGCCTTGGCAGAAAACAGGCTGGGTGTGCCGCCGCCAAAGAAGATCGAGGTCAGCGGCCGGCCATAAGCCTGCTGCAGATCACTGTCGAGGTCGGCGAGCAGCGCATCGACGTAGGCCTCTTCCGGCAGATTGGGGCCGGCGGCGTGGGAGTTGAAGTCGCAGTAGGGGCACTTGCGCACGCACCAGGGAATATGGACGTACAGGGCCAAAGGGGGCAGCTGGAACACGGGCTTTTGGATCACGGCAGGGTGGTTGCGGGGCGCTATCGTGGCACGAGTTGGGCAAACTGCCAAAGCGCGTGGACGAAACGCCCCATTTGGAACCGCTTATAAACCCAGACGCTGCTTGAGCAACTGCATGGCAATGGCGCGGTGGCTGAGCTGGTTCTTGTCGGCCGGTGACAGTTCGGCGCTGGAGCACTGGCGCTCCTCGACCCAGAACAGCGGGTCGTAGCCGAAACCGTGCTCGCCACGGGCTTCGTGGAGGATGCGACCGTGCCACAGGCCTTCGCAGAGGATCGGCAGCGGGTCGTCGGCATGCCGTACCAGGGCCAGGCAGCAGACGAACTGGGCGCCGCGCTCGGCGTCCGGCACCTCCTTGAGGGCGGCCAGCAGCTTGGCGTTGTTGGCGGCGTCGCCCTGGCCATCGGCGTAGCGGGCCGAGTAGATGCCCGGCGCGCCGCCGAGAAAGTCCACCGCCAGGCCGGAGTCGTCGGCCAGCGCCGGCAGGCCGGACAGGCGCGAGGCGTTGCGGGCCTTGAGGATGGCATTCTCGACGAACGACAGGCCGGTTTCCTCCGGTTCCACCTGGCTGAACTCACCAACCGAGCGCAGGCGCACACGGTCGCCGAGCATGGCTTGCAGTTCCTTGAGTTTGCCGGCGTTGTGGCTGGCGAGGACGAGTTCTGGAAAAGGCATCATGGCTCCGGAAAGAGTTCCTGGTTGAAGTCCAGGCGCTGGCCGTTCACCTGCAGGTTGAACAGCAGCACTTCACGGGATTCGATGGGAAACTGCGCCAGGTAGGAAACGAATTCGCCCTCGCGCTGTTCGACGAAGGTCAGCGCCTGGCCATGGCCCAGCACGTTCTTCACCTCGCCGCTGATCTCTGCTGCCGTCGGCTTGCCGCCGCGCAGCACGCTGATATTCAACACCCCCAGCTTGGCGCTGCGCACCAGGCCGCTGGCCTGGGCGATCTGCGGTTGCAGGTAGTTGGCGTTGAAGGCGCTGTAATGCACCTGCAGATCGCCAAGGCGCTGCATGCGTTCAGCGGCAGTGGCCGACAGGCTCACGGTCAGCACGATCAACATGGCGAACAGGCGCATGGGGTGGCCTAGTTGGCGATGCGCACGTCGTGCGCGTTGTGGCCGCTGATGCGGTAGATGCCGATCTCGCCAAACAGGTTTGGCCAGCTGCGGCTGGCCCAGCCATGCCGGTGCTCGCGGTCCACGGCCAAGCGGTCGAGCACCCGGGCGCTCTGCTGATGGCACAGGCGTTCGAAGTCTTCGAAGGTGCAGAAGTGGATGTTCGGCGTGTTGTACCAGGTGTAGGGCAGGAAGTCCGACACCGGCATGCGGCCCTTGCTGGCCAGGTACCAGCGGCAGCGCCAGTGGCCGAAGTTGGGAAAGGTGATGATGCAGGTCTTGCCGACGCGCAGCATCTCGGCCAGCACCTTGTCGGGAAAGTGCAGCGCTTGCAGCGACTGGGTCATGACCACCACGTCGAAGCTGTCGCTGGCGAAGTTGCCCAGGCCCTCGTCGAGGTTCTGCTCGATGACGTTGACGCCCTTGCCGATGCACTGGGCGATCTTGTCCGCGTCGATCTCCAGGCCGTAGCCGGTGACCTGCTTGTTGGCGCCCAGCCAGGCGAGCAGTTCGCCGTCGCCGCAGCCCAGGTCGAGGACGCGGCTGCCGGCTGGAATCCATTCCTGGATGATCTCTAGGTCGGCTCGCATGCTTACACCTCGATCCGTTTCATGTAGCTGGCAAAACCCTGCAGATAGCGGGGAATCGGCATCAGGAAAGCGTCGTGGCCCTGGGGTGCGTCGATTTCCAGGTAGCAGACGTTCTTGCGAGCGGCGAGCAGGGCGTCGACGATCTCCCGCGAGCGGGCCGGCGAAAAGCGCCAGTCGGTGGTGAATGACATCACGCAGAAATCCGCCTTGGCCTTGGCCAGGGTTTTGGCCAGGTCGCCATCGTGTTCGGCGGCCGGGTCGAAGTAATCCAGCGCCTTGGTCATCAGCAGATAGGTATTGGCATCGAAGCGCCCGGAGAACTCTTCGCCCTGGTAGCGCAGGTAGCTCTCGACCTGGAATTCCACGCTGTGGAAGTCGTAGTTGAGCTTTTCGTTCTTCAGGCCACGGCCGAATTTCTCGCCCATGGCGTCATCGGACAGGTAGGTGATGTGGCCGACCATGCGCGCCAACATCAGGCCGCGCTTGGGAATCACCCCCTGGTCCTGGAAGTGCCCGCCGTGGAATTCTGGGTCGGTGAGAATCGCCTGGCGCGCCACTTCGTTGAAGGCGATGTTCTGCGCCGACAGTTTCGGCGCCGAGGCGATGGCCAGGCAGTGGCGCACGCGGTCGGGGTAGCTGATCGTCCACTGCATGGCCTGCATGCCGCCCAGGCTGCCGCCGATCACCGCTGCCCACTGCCCGATGTCCAGCAGGTCGGCCAGGCGCGCCTGGCTGTTGACCCAGTCTTCCACGGTCATCACCGGAAAGTCGGCGCCGAACGGTTTGCCGGTCGCCGGGTTGAGGTCCGACGGGCCGGTCGAGCCGTTGCAGCCGCCGAGGTTGTTGAGGCTGACGACGAAAAACTTGTTGGTATCGATCGGCTTGCCCGGGCCGATGCAGCTGTCCCACCAGCCCGGCTTGCGGTCGTCGGCGCTGTGGTAGCCAGCGGCATGATGATGGCCGGACAGCGCGTGGCAGATCAGCACCGCGTTGCTGGCGCTGGCGTTGAGCTCGCCGTAGGTTTCGTAGGTCAGCTGGTAATCGGCCAGGCTGCGCCCGCAGGCCAGCGCCAGTGGCTCGGCAAAACGGGCGATCTGCGGCGTTACCAGGCCAACGGAGTCTTGAGGAAAAACAGTCGACATCGACTCTGCTCGGCTAAGAAAAGGGATGTAGGAAAGTGCAGCAGTCTAAAGAGCGCGCCTGTCAGCGGCAAGGAAACTGCTGGCCGCGCTAGCCGAGCCCACTAGCGGCGGCATCTGGGGGCTATTCGGCATTGCCGACCGGGCGCGGCATGCCCTTGAGGGTGACCACCTTGGCCTGGCGCTGGATGGGCGCCGGCCGGCGCATCACGCGCAGCATGTCGCCGGCCTGGGCCAGCTGCCCCTTGAGCTCCTCGGCATACTGGGCCAGTTGCTGGTGGCGCTGGCGACCGTGCTGGGTGTCCTGGGCCAGGGCCTTGAGGCGCAGCATGTGGCCCTCCAGCAACTGCTTGTGCTCCAGGCTGTGCTGCATCAGCGGCATCAGTGCCTCGTCGGCCCAGCGCTCGGCATCGCGGCGCAGCCGGCGGTGCAGGCCGATGACTTCCTGCACCAGGGTGGCGAAGAAGCGCCGGCTGAGGCTGCGCTGTTCGGTCAGCAGCGCTTTGAGGCCCAGGCGGAAACGGTCGGCCTTCTTCTGCAGATGGCGCAGCTCGCGCACGTAGTCGGTCAGCTCGAAGCGTGGTGCATCGACCGCCTGCAGCGGGTTTTCCTCGTTGTGCCGGCGGTAGATGGCCTCGACCATGCGGTTGGCCATGTCGGCGTCGTGGGCCAGGCTGTGCAGGTCATCCTCGACGGCGGTGAAGAAATTCAGAATCGACTGGTTGATGCCCAGCGTCGTCCAGGCGCCGTTGAGCTGGCGGCGCAACTGGGCAAGGTGCGCCTCGAGTTTCTCTGCCTGGGCCGAGGTCTTCAGGCGTTCGCCCTGGTTACGCAGCAAGCGCTGATTGGTGCGCAGCGCCACCAGGCGCTTGTGGTGCAGGGTGTGGTCGTCCTTGGTACGGCTGGTCAGCTCCATGAGCATCTGGCCGTTGTCCTGGCGACGGCCGTCGAGCAGCTGCAACTGCTCGTTGACCTTGGCCAGGCGCAGACCGAGCACGTGCTGGCTGTTGTTGAGCATGGCCAGCACCTGGCGCACCACGCGCTCTTCGAGCAGCTGTTCCTTTTGCGCGACGATGCGCTCGCAGAGCAGCGTCTCGAGCTCGGCCATCTGGCTGCGTGCCAGCAGCGCCGGATCCTTGCGCACCTTGGCGAGCAATGCCTGTTTGGCCGACAACGGCAGAATGTCCCGGGCCGCGATGCCCAGGTGACGGGCCGCCTGCATGCGCACCCGCTCGATGGCATTGGCGACGAAGGTATCGCCGGCCAGGTCGTCCCACAGCACGTCGATCTTGTTCAGCACCGCGTACAGGCAGCCCTGGCGCTCTTCGTCGAGCGGCTGCACGTGTTGCTGCCAGATATCCAGGTCGCTGGCGGTGACCCCGGTATCGGCGGACAGCAGGAAGATCACCGCCTGGGCGCTGGGCAGCATCGACAGGGTCAGCTCCGGCTCGCAGCCCAGGGCGTTGAGGCCCGGCGTGTCGAGAATGCGCAGGCCCTGGCGCAGTAGCGGGTGATCGAAGTTGACGATGGCATGGCGCCAGGCCGGCACCAGCACCTGGCCGGATTTGTCGGTGCTTTCCAGGTTGTCCGGGTGAAAGCCCAGGCTGATGGCCTTCTCCACCGGCATGGCCTTGCTGGCGGCGACCTGTGCGAAGGCCTTGGCCATGCTTTCCGGGTCGCGGGTGTCCAGGGTGATACTCACCCAATGGCGCGGCGTGCGCTTGAACTGCGCCACGCTGGCCTCGGCGATCCGCGTCTCGATCGGCAGCAGGCGGATGTACGGCTGCTCGGAGCCCGGATCGAAGAGAATTTCCGTGGGGCACATGGTGGTGCGCCCAGCCTGGGACGGCAGCAGGCGCTGGCCGTATTCGGAGAAGAACAGGCTGTTGATCAGCTCGGTCTTGCCGCGGGAGAACTCGCCGACGAACGCCAGGGTGATGTGGTCAGTGCGCAGCAGGCGCAACGCTCGCTCCAGGCGCGCCTCCACGCCTTCGCTGCTCAACCGGTTATGGGCCAGCCAACTGCGGTAGCGGGTGATCTCGCGGACCAGTTCGCGCTTCCAGGCGACATAGGCATCGACCTGCTCACTGAGACGTTCCATGCTCATTGGTGGGTTCCCTGACAGGGCATCGGCGTTGATGCGGGCTGCCGAGCATTATGCGAGGGCACAGGGCCACGTCAATGGCACTGTGTCGCAATGGCACCTGATGGTCGTTCAGGACGGGCGAGCGGTCAGGCCGAGTTCGGCCGGCAATGTGGCGGGTGCCTGGATGCGCACGCGCTTCTGGCGGCTTTGCTGGCCGTTTAGCAGAGTGACCTGGCTCTTGGCGACGCCGAAGGCTTCGGCCAGAAAGGCCAGCAGGTGGGCATTGGCCTTGCCGTCCACCGGCGGGGCGGTGAGGCGGATCTTCAGGCGTTCACCGTGCAGCCCGGCGAAGGCATCGTTGCTCGCCTTGGGCTGCAGGTGGCAGTCGAGTATTAGCGCATCGCCGTCCCAGCGGTAGAAACTCATCGATTTCTAGAACCTGTTCATGATCTCGCGAGCTAGAGCCCTACAAGGCAAAAACAGGCGAGGACGCGGAGTTTACGAGTTGTAAATGAGCAGTCCGAGCCTGTTTTTAACGCAGTAGGGCCGACGCGCAGCAGATCATGAGAGCTTAGATCGCCAGACTCAGGCCGCTGAACATACCGGTGCTGATCGCCAGGTTGCGGATCACCAGCATGTCGATCAGGTTGAGGATCAGGAATGCCACGATCGGCGACAGGTCCAGGCCGCCCAGGTTGGGCAGGATGCGGCGGATCGGTGCCAGCAGCGGTTCGCAGATCTGGTTGACCAGCAGGGCCGCCGGGTTATGGGTGCCCTGGGCGACCCAGGAGAGGATCACGCTGATGATCAGGGCGAAGAAGAACACCTTGAGCAGCAGGGCGGTGACGCCAATGATCGACCACACCAGGATCAGCAGCGGATCGCCGACGCCGACGCCCATCAACATCAGGGTCAGGGCCATCAACACGAACTGCACGATCAGCGCCAGCACCAGCGAGGCCAGGTCGAGGCCGCCGATGCTGGGGATGATGCGGCGCAGCGGCTTGAGCAAAGGGTGGGTGGCGCGCACGATGAACTGGCTGAGCGGGTTATAGAAGTCCGCGCGGACCAGTTGCAGGATGAAGCGCAGCAGCACGATCAGCAGGTAGAAGCTGCCGATGGTCTGCAGGATGTAAATGGCTGCGGTGTTCAGACCGATCATTGATTGTCTCCTTATTGACCCAGTTGTTCGGCCAGCTCGGCCGAGCGCCCGTCGGCGGCGTTGACGGCCTGCTCGACCAGGGCTGCGAAGCCGCCAGCCTGGAATGTCTTGATGGCCGCTTCGGTGGTGCCGGCCGGCGAGGTGACGCGGCGGCGCAGCTCGGCGGCATCGACGTCGCTGTTCAACGCCATCTGCGCGGCGCCCAGGGCGGTTTGCAGCGTCAGTTTGGCAGCGACGTCGCGAGGTAGGCCGAGCTTCTCGCCGCTGGCGGTCATTGCCTCGATCAGCAGGAAGAAGTAGGCCGGGCCGCTGCCGGACACGGCCGTGACCGCGTCGATCAGTTTTTCCTCGTCCAGCCACACCGCCATGCCGACAGCGCCCAGCAACTGTTCGGCCTGCTGGCGTTGTTCGGCGCTGACCTGCGCATTGGCATACAGGCCGCTGGCGCCCAGGCGCAGCAGCGACGGCGTGTTGGGCATGCAGCGCACGATGGCGCGCTTGCCCAGCCAGTTTTCCAGGCTGGCGCTGGTGATGCCGGCGGCGATGGAGACGATCAACTGGCCGGCCTGCAGGTGGGGCGCCAGATCGACACAGACGTCCTTCATCACCTGCGGCTTGACCGCCAGTACGATCACCTCCGCGTCACGGCAGGCCTCGGCATTGCTGGCTACCACCTCGACACCGTGCTCGGCGGCGATCTTCTCGCGCTGCTCGGCGCCACGGTCGCTGGCGCGAATGGTGCTGGCCGGTACGCCCTGGGCGAGCAGCCCGCCGATCAGGCTGGCAGCCATGTTGCCGGCGCCGATAAAGGCGATGCGGGGAGTGGTCATGGTGGGGTTCCTATCGGGATAGTCGAAATCGGGGGATTCAGGCCTTGCCATAGTCGCGTTCGCCGAACAGCGCGGTACCGATGCGCACCCAGGTGGCGCCCTCGGCGATGGCCGCTTCGAGGTCGTGGCTCATGCCCATGGACAGGGTGTCGAGATCGAGGTTCAGGCCGTCCCGCAAGGCGCGCAGGCGGGCGAATGCCGCACGCTGCTGGGCCACGTCGTCGGTGGGCTCGGGAATTGTCATCAATCCGCGCAGGCGCAGGTTGGGCAGTCTTGTAACCGCCTGTGCCAGCGCCATGAGTTCGTCCGGGTGGCAGCCGGACTTGCTGGCTTCGCCGCTGACGTTGACCTGCAGGCAGATGTTCAGCGGCGGCAGCTCGGCCGGGCGCTGGGCACTCAGGCGTTCGGCGATCTTCAGGCGGTCCACCGAATGCACCCAGGCGAAGTGCTCGGCGATGGGGCGGGTCTTGTTGGACTGGATAGGGCCGATGAAATGCCAGGTCAGCGGCAGGTCGGCGAGCAGCGTCTGCTTGTCCAGTGCTTCCTGCAGGTAATTCTCGCCAAAATCCTGCAGACCGGCCGCGTGCGCTTCACGAATGGCCGCGGCGGGCTTGGTCTTGCTTACGGCAAGCAGGCCAATGGATGAAAAATCCCGCTGCGAGGCTTGCGCCGCCTCACGGATCCGCACACCGACCTTTGCAATATTCTCTGCTATCGTGGACATTACCTGCGCCTGCCGCCTGAGCGTTTCTGCGGGCCCCACGGTGGTCTGCCAAGGGCGTGCTCGCGCAGCCGCCTGGTGATCCCCCAAGGCCCCCATCCTTAAGTTACGCGGCATTCTACCGTCATTAGGGAGTCCCATGGATATCACCGAGCTGCTGGCCTTCAGCGCCAAGCAAGGCGCGTCGGACCTGCACCTTTCAGCAGGCTTGCCGCCGATGATCCGGGTCGACGGCGATGTGCGCCGGATCAACCTGCCTGCTCTGGATCACAAGCAGGTGCACGCGCTGATCTACGACATCATGAACGACAAGCAGCGCAAGGACTTCGAAGAGTTCCTGGAGACCGACTTCTCCTTCGAGGTGCCCGGCGTGGCGCGCTTCCGGGTCAACGCCTTCAACCAGAACCGCGGCAGTGGCGCGGTATTCCGGACCATTCCGTCGAAAGTGCTGAGCATGGAAGACTTAGGCATGGGCGAGATCTTCAAGAAGATCTCCGACGTGCCGCGCGGGCTGGTGCTGGTGACCGGGCCGACCGGTTCGGGCAAATCCACCACCCTGGCGGCAATGCTCGACTACATCAACAGCAACAAGTACCACCACATTCTTACCGTCGAAGACCCGATCGAATTCGTTCATGAATCGAAGAAATGCCTGATCAACCAGCGTGAAGTGCACCGTGATACCCACGGCTTCTCCGAAGCCCTGCGCTCGGCGCTGCGTGAAGACCCGGACATCATCCTGGTCGGTGAGATGCGCGACCTGGAAACCATCCGCCTGGCGCTGACCGCTGCGGAAACCGGTCACCTGGTGTTCGGCACCCTGCACACCACCTCCGCCGCCAAGACCATCGACCGGGTGGTCGACGTGTTCCCGGCCGAAGAGAAATCCATGGTTCGCTCCATGCTCTCCGAATCCCTGCAGGCGGTAATTTCCCAGACCCTGCTGAAAAAGATCGGCGGCGGCCGGGTAGCGGCCCATGAAATCATGATCGGCACCCCGGCGATCCGTAACCTGATCCGCGAAGACAAGGTGGCACAGATGTACTCGGCCATCCAGACCGGCGGTGCGCTGGGCATGGAAACCCTGGATGCGTGCCTGAAAAGGCTGGTGTCCAAAGGCCTGGTCAGCCGCGAAAGTGCTAGAGAAAAAGCCAAGACCCCCGAAAACTTCTGAGAATCTATTCACGATCAGCTGCGCGTCGGCGCTACTGCGTTAAAAACAAGCTCGGAATGCTCATTTACCACTTGTAAACTCCGCTTCCTCGCTTGTTTTTGCCTTGTATCGCTCTAGCTCGCAAGATCGTGAACAGATTCTTGGCCCGGCAGGCGGGTATACACCCGCCGGCAATTGAACATCGCGCCAGCGCATTTAGGTAAGCATCCATGGAATTCGAGAAACTGTTGCGCCTGATGGTCGAGAAAGGTGGTTCCGACCTGTTCATCACCGCTGGCGTGCCGCCGTCGATGAAGGTCAACGGCAAGATCATGCCGGTGACCAAGACGCCACTTTCGCCGGAAATGACCCGCGAAACCGTGCACGGGGTGATGAACGAGCAGCAGCGCCGCGATTTCGCCGAGAACCATGAGTGCAACTTCGCCATCAGCGCCCGGGGTATCGGCCGCTTCCGGGTCAGCGCCTTCTACCAGCGCAACCTGGCTGGCATGGTGCTGCGCCGTATCGAGACCAACATCCCGACGCTCGATGACCTCAAGCTGCCGGAAATCCTCAAGAAGCTGGCGCTAACCAAGCGCGGCCTGGTGCTGTTCGTCGGTGCCACCGGTACCGGCAAGTCCACCTCGCTGGCGGCAATGATCGGCTACCGCAACAAGAACAGCAGCGGCCATATCATCTCCATCGAAGACCCGATCGAGTACATCCACCAGCACCAGAACTGCATCGTCACCCAGCGTGAAGTGGGCATCGACACCGACTCCTTCGAAATCGCCCTGAAAAACACCCTGCGCCAGGCGCCCGACGTGATCCTGATCGGCGAGGTGCGCACCCGCGAGACCATGGATCACGCCGTGGCCTTCGCCGAAACCGGCCACCTGTGCCTGGCTACCCTGCACGCCAACAACGCCAACCAGGCGCTGGACCGGATCATCAACTTCTTCCCGGCCGATCGGCAGAACCAGGTGTGGATGGATCTGTCGCTCAACCTCAAGGCCATCGTCGCCCAGCAGCTGATCCCCACGCCCGATGGCAAGGGCCGCCGTGCGGTGATCGAGGTGCTGATCAACACGCCGCTGGCCGCCGACCTGATCCGCAAGGGCGAGGTGCACGAGCTCAAGGCGCTGATGAAGCGCTCCACCGAGCACGGCATGCAGACCTTCGACCAGGCGCTCTACAACCTCTACAGCCAGGGCGAGATCACCTACGAAGACGCCCTGCTGTATGCCGACTCGGCCAACGACCTGCGCCTGATGATCAAGCTCGGCTCGGAAACCGATGGCGAACACCTGACCACCGTGTCCCAGGGGCTGTCATTGGAAATCAGCGACGAAGATCAGGGTCGGCGCTTTCGTTGAGCGCTGGTTACCTCGGTGGCCGATAAGAACAAACCCGCTTCGGCGGGTTTTCTGTTGCCTTGCTGATAGCGCGCAGCAACCCTGTGCGGTTCATTGCCGCACCGGCAGCACTTTCTCGGCGTCCGCGCTGATACGCTTTCCAGGCCGGGCTGCCACCGCCTCGGCCTGGCCATCGACCTGGGCGCCGGCCCGGGCCTGGCTCATCAGGCGGGGAATCAGCGGGCCTTCCGGCAGGTTGCGCCAGAAGCGCACCGGCATATTGGTTTCCAGCACGCTGCGGTTGAGCCGCGCCGGGTTGAAGGTGCTGCCGTAGTAGGCCAGCCACATCGCTTCGTTGCGGTCGTCGGTGCCCTGGGCCAGGCGTTGCCACTCCGGCGGGCAGGGGTTGGCGTGCTGCAGTTTCTCACCGTCCCAGTACACGCCATCGTCCGGCGTGGCGATCAGCCAGGTCTGCCGGCCGAGGCGCTCGGCGAAATGCCCCGAGGCGCTGGCCAGGATGTCGTGGGCCGGTTCGTGCCACGCCACCAGTTCCGGCCCTCCTGCAGTCGCATCCCGCGGTTTGAAGCGCAGGAAGGCATGCAGGTGGTGCGCTTCACGACGCACCGCCTTGAGGCGGGCGTGCAGTTCGCTGCCGTCGATATCGCCCGCCAGCATGGCGGCATGGTCACCGTTGGCGACGCGCCAGAGAATGCGGTACAGCAAGGCCCAGCGCTGCGCACAGCGAAAACGAGCGGCGCTTTCCAGTTGTTCGATCAGGGCGCGCGGAACCCGTACGGGTCGGTCGGCAGCCGCGGCGGGTTGAGGCGCTTCCAGCCCGGCGAAGAGATCCTGGTTTTCCTGGCTGTCCTGCACCCAGCTCAGTTGATGCGGCGCCATGCCTTGGCGCAATTGCGCTCGGGCAGCATCCCGCCAGCCGGCGAAGCTGCCGTCGAAGTGCACCGCGTGCATCACCAGAGCCCCATCTGTTGCGGCGCTTCGCTCAATTGTTGGCGCAGCACCAGGGATTCACGGGTCGCCTGAGCCGGGCGGTAATCCTGGGTGACGATGAATGGTTTGGCTTTTTCCAGCACGCAGCGCAGGCGGCCGACGTCCGCAAAACGGATGCGCTTCTGGCGGCGCAGTGCGACCAGGCGCTGGGCGCTGAGCACGCCGATGCCGGGAATGCGGGCGATCAGTGTGACGTCGGCGCGGTTCAGATCGACGGGGAAGTGCTGGCGGTTGTTCAGCGCCCAGGCCAGCTTGGGATCGATATCCAGGGCCAGGTTACCGGGGCCGTCGAGCAACTCGGTGGCCTTGAAGCCGTAGCCGCGCATCAGAAAGTCCGCCTGATACAGGCGGTGCTCGCGCAATAGCGGCGGTGCCTCGAAGGGGACGGTATTGGGGCTTCCCGGAATTGGGCTGAACGCCGAGTAGTAGACGCGCTTGAGACGAAAGTCACCGTACAGCGACTGGGCGGTGTGCAGGATGGTGCTGTCGTCGGTGGTGTCGGCACCGACGATCATCTGCGTGCTTTGCCCGGCCGGTGCGAAGGCCGGCGCGCGCTTCTCGCTGTCGGCCTCATCCACGCCATTACGGATGGTGCCCATGGCCTGCTTGATCGGCGCCACGCTCTTTTCCGGCGCCAGGCGGATCAGGCTGGTTTCGGTGGGCAACTCGATATTCACGCTGAGGCGATCGGCATAGCGGCCGGCTTCGGCGATCAACTCCGGCGAGGCGTCAGGGATGGTCTTGAGGTGGATGTAGCCGCGAAACTCATGCTCCTCGCGCAGCAGCTTGGCGACCCGGTTGAGCTGCTCCATGGTGTAGTCCGCCGAGCGAATGATGCCGGAGCTGAGAAATAGCCCGCTGATGCAGTTGCGGCGGTAAAAATCCAGGGTCAGGGTGACCACTTCCTCGGGTGTGAAGCGCGCGCGGGGCACGTCACTGGAGCGACGGTTGACGCAGTACTGGCAGTCGTACAGGCAGAAGTTGGTCAGCAGGATCTTCAGCAGTGCGACACAGCGCCCGTCGGGCGTGAAACTGTGGCAGATGCCCATGCCATCAGTGGCGCCCATGCCGCTCTGGCCTTTCGAGCTGCGCTTGGGAGCACCGCTGCTGGCGCAGGACACATCGTATTTGGCGGCGTCGGCAAGTACGGTAAGCTTTTCGATCAATTCCATGGGTACGATTCGATAGCTGTATTTATGTACAGTATCGGGCAGGCTTCAGGCGCCCGCAAGGTCGTCTCGTCGGTGAAAGGCGAAACCAGCGCCGCCGTCATGGATCGAAGTGAATCAACCTTTCTTTCTGGAGAATCTGATGCAGCGTCCTGATACCCACAGCAAGATCATCGGCTACCTGCTGTGGATCTTCGGCTTCCTGGGAGCGCACCGCTTCTATTACGGCAAGCCGGTGACCGGCACCATCTGGTTCTTCACCCTGGGCCTGCTGTTCATTGGCTGGATCATCGACCTGTTCCTGATTCCGGCGATGGATCGCGAGGCGGACCTGCGTTTCACCTCCGGGCGGATCGACTACAACGTCGCCTGGATCCTGCTGACCTTTCTGGGCATCTTCGGCGCGCACCGCATGTACCAGGGCAAGTGGATCACCGGGATTCTCTACCTGCTGACCGGCGGGCTGTTTCTGGTCGGCGTGCTCTACGACCTGTGGACGCTGAACAATCAGGTGTCGATCGAGAATGCACGTATCGGATAAGGTTGCTGGAAGGTGAAGCCAGGCATCGCTGCCGGCCCTTGTGGGGCGATAGGGATGCCTGGTTGATGCGGATTATTTCGCGGGCATGGCCCGCTCCCACATGAGCCGGTGGTAGATCAGCCTTGGAAGCTGATATGCCCGTCCACCAGGGTGTAACGCACCTGACCCGGCAGGCAGTGGCCGAGGAACGGGCTGTTGCGGCCCTTGGAGTACCAGCTCTCACCGGCCACGGTGGAGGCTTGCGGATCGAACAGCAGAATATCTGCCGCATGGCCAGCTTTGAGCTGACCTGCCGGCAGGCGTAGCGCCTGGGCCGGGCCGCTGCTCAGGCGTGCGAGCAGGGTCGGCAGATCGAGCAGGCCGTCCTGTACCAGGGTCATGGCCAGCGGCAGCAGCAGTTGCACACCACTCATACCGGGTTCGGTTTCACCGAACGGCGCCAGTTTGGCGTCGAGCTCGTGGGGCTGATGATGGCTGGAGATGGCGCTGATCACGCCGCTCTTCACCGCTTCGCGCAGACCGTCGCGATCGGCACGGGTGCGCAGCGGCGGCTGCACGTGGTAGAGGCTGGAGAAGTCGATCAGCGCTTCGTCGGTGAGGATCAGCTGGTACAGCGCCACGTCGGCGGTCACCGGCAGGCCGCGGGCCTGGGCATCGGCGATCAACTGGGCGCCACGGGCACTGGTCAGCTGGCTGAAGTGCGCGCGCACGCCGCTCTGCTCGACCAGCAGCAGGTCGCGGGCCAGGGCCACGGTCTCGGCGGTTTCCGGGATGCCCGACAGGCCGAGGAAACTGGCCGTGGCGCCTTCATGGGCCAGGCCGCCTTCGGCGAGGTAATGATCCTGGGAGTGGAAGATCACCGTAAGGTCGAAAGTGGCGGCGTATTCCAGGGCGCGGCGCAGGGTGCGCGCGTTGCGGAAGTTGTTCAGGCCGTTGCCGAACGCCACGCAGCCGGCATCGCGCAGGGCGACCAGTTCGGCAAGCTGCTCGCCGTCGAGCCCCTTGCTCAGGGCACCGATGGGGAACACCTTGGCATGCCCGGCTTCGCGGGCGCGGTCGAGGATCAGTTCGGCCACTGCCGAGGTGTCCAGTACCGGTTTGGTGATCGGTGGGCAGCACAAGCTGGTGACGCCGCCGGCCGCGGCGGCCAGGGTTTCGCTGGCGATACTGCCCTTGCGGCTGTAGCCGGGTTCGCGCAGGGCGACGGACAGGTCGACCAGGCCGGGCGCGGCGACCAGGCCGCTGGCTTCCAGGGTCTGCTCGGCTTCGAAGCCCGCCGGGGCCTGGCCGATAGCGCTCAGCTTGCCGCCTTCTATATACAGATCGGCGACCTGATCGAGGCCGCTGCTCGGGTCGATGACGCGGGCGCCGAGGATACGGGTTCGCATCAGTTGTGCTCCTCAGCGTTGAGTTGGCGTTGCGCGTTCTGGCCGCTCATGGCCATGGACAGCACGGCCATGCGGATGGCGATGCCGTAGGTGACCTGGTTGAGGATCACCGACTGCGGGCCGTCGGCCACCGCCGACTCGATCTCCACGCCACGGTTGATCGGCCCCGGGTGCATGACCAGGGCGTCGGGCTTGGCCAGCTTCAGGCGCTGTTCGGTCAGGCCGAACAGGCGGTAGAACTCGCCCTCGCTGGGCAGCAGGCCGCCGGTCATGCGCTCGCGCTGCAGGCGCAGCATGATCACCACGTCGACATCCTTGAGGCCTTCATTGGCGTCGCTGAACACCCGCACGCCGTAGCTTTCTTCCAGGCCGATGGGCAGCAGGGTCTTCGGCGCGATCACGCGGATGTCCGGGCAGCCGAGGGTTTTCAGTGCCAGCATGTTGGAGCGCGCCACCCGCGAATGCAGGATGTCGCCGACGATGGCCACCGAAAGGTTCTCGAAGCTGCCCTTGTGGCGACGGATGGTCAGCATGTCGAGCATGCCCTGGGTCGGGTGCGCATGGCGGCCGTCGCCACCGTTGATGATCGCCAAGTTCGGGCAAACGTGCTCGGCGATGAAGTGCGCGGCGCCGGAGCCGGCATGGCGCACCACGAAGATGTCGGCGGCCATGGCTTCCAGGTTGCGCAGGGTGTCGAACAGCGTCTCGCCCTTGCTGGTCGAACTGGTCGACACGTTGAGGCTGATCACGTCGGCCGACAGGCGCTGGGCTGCCAGCTCAAAGGTGGTGCGGGTACGCGTGGAGTTCTCGAAGAACACGTTGCACACGGTCTTGCCGCGCAGCAGCGGGACCTTCTTCACGGCGCGTGCGCCGACTTCCAGGAAGGAGTCGGCGGTGTCGAGGATTTCCGTCAGCAGCTCGCGGGGCAGGCCGTCGAGGGACAGGAAATGGCGCAACTGGCCCTGGTCGTTCAGTTGCAGCGGGCGCTTGGCATCGAGTGCGGTCATTGCGGACGGCCTTGGTCGGAAAGCGTCTGGAGTTCGAGGGTGAAGGGCGCGGGGCCGGACAATTTTACCCGCTGATCGGCTGCCAGCGACAGCGTCGCGCCGACCACGTCGGGGCGAATCGGCAACTCGCGGGCATCCAGGTCGAGCAGGCTGACCAGGGTCACGCTGGCTGGGCGGCCATAGTCGAACAATTCGTTCAGCGCCGCGCGGATGGTGCGTCCACTCATCAGTACGTCGTCGATCAGCACCAGGTGCTGGCCTTCGATCTCGAACGGCAGTTCGGACGGTTGCACCTGGGGGTGCAGGCCGTTCTGGGTGAAGTCGTCGCGGTAGAAGGAGACGTCCAGCACGCCCAGCGGCTCGTCACGGCCCAGTTGCTCCAGCAGCGCCTGAGCCACCCACACGCCGCCGGTGCGGATGCCGATGAAGCGTGGCGTGGCGATCTGCCGGCGGTTCAGGTGGCTGTTCAACGAGGCGGCCATCTGCGGCAGTAGTTCGGCGGGGTTGGGTAGGCTCATCTAAAGCTCCTTGTGGCCGGGACTGCTCAGCCCGGGCTGTTTTCTTCCAGCCAGCCCTGCAGCAACAGGGCGGCAGCCAGGGCGTCGACCGGGCGCTGGCGGTAACCGCCGGTCTGCCCCTGTTGCAGGCGCTCGCCCTTGGCGGCGTAGGTGGTCAGGCGTTCGTCGTGGGTGAAGACCGGCAGGTTGAAACGGCCATTGAGGCGGCGGGCGAACTTCTCGGCGCGCTCGCTCATGTCGCTCGGTGTGCCGTCCATGTTCAGCGGCAGGCCAACGACGATGGCATCGGGTTGCCATTCCTTGATCAGCGCCTCGACCTTCTGCCAGTCCGGCACGCCATTCTGTGCCTTGAGGATGCACAGTTCGCGGGCCGAACCGGTGATAGGCTGGCCGACGGCGACGCCGATCTGCTTGGTGCCGTAGTCGAAGCCAAGCAACAGGCGCAGGGATTGTTTATCGACTTCGGCCATCAGGCGTGCCCCGCCTGGGCGGTAAGCAGGTTGAGGTCGATGCCGAGCAGCGCCGCGGCAGCGCCGAGGCGCTGGTCGTAGGGCGTCTCGAAGAGAATTGCCTGGTCTGCCGGGCAGCTCAGCCAGGCATTGTCGGCCAGCTCTGCCTCCAGCTGGCCGGCGCCCCAGCCGGCATAGCCGAGGGCAATCAGATGATTGGCCGGGCCGTGGCCTTCGGCAATGGCGAACAATACGTCCTGGGAGGTCGACAGGCTCAGTTCACCGAGGTCCACGGTGGCCTGGAAATGTGGGCCTTTGGGATGCAGCACGAAGCCGCGATCGGTCTGTACCGGGCCACCGCTGAAGATCGGCAGGCTCTGGCAGAGCACCGCAGGCTGGCTATCGGGGCGCAACTGCTCGAGCACGTCTGCCAGGTTCAGGCCGTTGGGGCGATTGATCACCAGCCCCATGGCGCCCTGATCGTTGTGATCGATCAGGTAGATGACCGTGTGCGCGAAATTCGGATCGTCCATGTGCGGCATGGCGATCAGAAAATGATGCTTGAGAATGCTCGGGCTGGCGTCTTTCATGGCCGCTAGTTTGAAGCTGCGCGGCGCAAGCTACAAGCTGCATGTACGGCCAAGGAACGCTAGGCCCTGTCAATTGCTCGACAGGCGGTCGCCGCGTTCGAAGCGCCAGGTGCGGATGATCTCCAGGCGGTCGATGTCGGCCAGGTCGCCGGTGAAGGGAGCATAGGGCGCGGCCAGACGGACGATGCGCATGGCGGCCTGGTCGAGCACCTGCTCGCCGGAGGATTCCAGCACCATCACTTCATACAGGCTGCCGTCGCGGTTGATCGACACCAACAGGCGCAGGCTGCCGTGGATCTGCCGGCGCCGCGCGTCGTCCGGGTAGTTGAGGTTGCCGATGCGCTCGACCTTCTTGCGCCACTCGTCCTTGTACCAGGCGCCCTTGTCGCGCATCGTTGAGGCAGCGTTGAGGCGGTGGATCTTCGGCCGCTTGGCATACTGCTGCACCTGATCGGACAGCTCGGCTTCCAGGCTGGCGATCTCGGCGGACAGTTGCGCGCTGTCGAAGGATGGCGCCTCCGGGCTCGGCGGCGTCGGCTTGGTTTCCTCGCGCTTGGCCGGCGCCTTTTGCGCCTGGGGCGCGCGGGTGGTCACTGCGGCTTTGGGGGCCTCGGGCTTCACCGCCGGTGGCGGCGGCGCGGCGGCGGGCGTCACCTTGCGCACTTCGGTGTCCTGGAAAGGCGCTTGCTCGGTGGTGGTCGGTGCCGCCTTCTTGTCGAGGGTGCCGCTGCCCTGCTGGTTGTCCTGGGCGAGGAAATCCGCCTCCTTGGGCTTTTCATCGCTCTTGAAGGTGGACAGGGTGATTTCCAGGGTCTTGCTGATCTGCCCGGGCTCGGCAAAGGTAAAGCCCACGCCGAGAATCAGCGCGGCGTGCAGCACCGCCGCCAGGAACAGGGTGAACCCCAGCCGATCCGCCGGGCGAACGCCGGAGGGGGTGAGATCGGGTGGGGTGGCTGTGGCGTTCATCACTATCTGTCGTCAGGGTCTGTCAGCGGTTCGGCACGGGCGTGCTGAAACGTCAGCAGACCCTGGGTTGCCGCGCAGTCTGCCGAGGCGATGTGCAAAAGTCTATGAAGCACTCCGCGCATTGAGCTTTTCGGCAATCTTGTCCATCAGCTGTTCGCCGATGCGCGTGTCGAAGGCCGCATCGATCTCACGAATGCAGGTCGGGCTGGTGACATTGATCTCGGTAAGGCGGTCGCCGATCACGTCCAGGCCGACGAACAGCAGGCCGCGCTCGCGCAGGCTCGGGCCCACCGCTGCAGCGATCTCGCGATCACGTTCGGTTAGCGGTCGCGCTTCGCCGCGGCCACCGGCGGCCAGGTTGCCACGGGTTTCGCCGCTGGCCGGAATGCGCGCCAGGCAGTAGGGCACCGGTTCACCGTCTATCATCAGAATGCGCTTGTCGCCGTCGACGATGGCCGGCAGGTAACGTTGCGCCATGATCTGCTGGCTGCCGTGGGCGGTGAGGGCTTCGAGGATCACCGAGAGGTTGGGGTCGCCTTCGCGGTGACGAAAGATCATCGATCCGCCCATTCCATCGAGGGGTTTGAGAATGATGTCACGGTGCTGTCGCGCGAAATCGCGCAGAATGTCGGGTCTGCGGCTAACGATGGTTTCCGGCGTGAACTGCGGGAAGCGCGTGGCAAAGAACTTCTCGTTGCAGTCGCGCAGGCTCTGGGGGCGGTTGACCACCAGGGTCCCGGCTTCCTCGGCCTGTTCGAGCAGGTAGGTTGAATAGACGAATTCGTTATCGAAGGGCGGATCCTTGCGCATCAGGATCACATCCAGTTCGGCCAGGGGCATGTCCTGCTCTTCGCCGCACTCGAACCAGTGCTGGGGATTGGCGAACACCTTGAGCGGGCGGGTACGGCCGCGAGCCACACCGGCGGCCTGGTAGAGATCCTTCTGCTCCATATAGAAGAGGCTCCAGCCGCGTGCCTGGGCAGCCAGCAGCATGGCCAGCGAGCTGTCCTTCTTGTAGGCGATCTGTGCGATGGGATCCATGACGATGCCGAGCCGAACGCTCATTGAGGTATCTCCGTAGAGGGCGGTGCGAAGCAGCCGCGAAGGTAGCAGGGATGGGCGCCAAGGGTGGCGCTGACGGGGCCGGTGGTCAAGGGCGACCAGGCCGATGGCTTGCATGTGGAGAGTGTGCTAAAAAGGCCCAGCGATGGGCCGGGGCCATTGGTTTCAGGGCCTCCGGCGCACTGGATATGGCGTAATACAACGACTCACCGTAGTGGTGGCAGGGCAGACATGGAACAGCATTCGGAAGGCTTGAGGGTGATGGTGATCGACGATTCGAAGACGATTCGTCGTACAGCGGAAACCCTGCTGAAAAAGGTGGGCTGTGATGTGATCACCGCTGTGGATGGCTTCGATGCCCTGGCGAAGATCGCCGACACCCGTCCGAACATCATCTTCGTCGACATCATGATGCCGCGTCTCGATGGCTATCAGACCTGCGCATTGATCAAGAACAACAGTGCCTTCAAGTCCACGCCAGTTATCATGCTGTCGTCCAAGGACGGTCTGTTCGACAAGGCCAAGGGGCGCATCGTCGGTTCTGATCAATACCTGACCAAGCCATTCAGCAAGGAAGAGCTGCTCGGCGCGATCAAGGCCCACGTGCCGGAGTTCTCTCCGGTCGAGCAAGCGTCCTGACGCCCGGCTGTCGCTATAACCGCCTCTTCTTCATGTATTGGGAAACATCATGGCTCGAATTCTGATTGTTGATGACTCGCCGACCGAAATGTACAAGCTGACCGCCATGCTGGAAAAACACGGGCATCAGGTACTCAAGGCCGAAAATGGCGCCGACGGCGTCGCCCTGGCACGCCAGGAAAAACCCGATGTGGTGCTGATGGATATCGTCATGCCTGGGCTCAATGGCTTCCAGGCTACCCGGCAACTGACCAAGGATGCCGAAACCAGTCACATCCCGGTGATCATCGTCACCACCAAGGACCAGGAAACCGACAAGGTCTGGGGCAAGCGCCAGGGCGCCAAGGATTACCTGACCAAGCCGGTGGACGAAGCTACGCTGCTGAAAACACTCAACGCGGTGCTCGCAGGCTAAGCCGCGCAGCACGACACGACATAACAAGAAGGTCACGACAGGCATGTCAGAGGCACGCACCCCCTTTCAGATCCTTCTCGACATCGAGCAGCGTTGCCGAGCGATGGCCGCAGGCTTGCCGTCGCAGCAGGTGGCGGTGCAGACCTGGAGCGGTATTGGCTTTCGCATGGGCGAGCGGTTTTTCGTCGCACCGATGGGTGAGGTCGGTGAGGTGTTGCACGAACCACGGCATACCCTGCTGCCCGGCGTGAAAAGCTGGGTCAAGGGGGTGGCCAACGTGCGTGGACGATTGCTGCCGGTGATGGACCTGTGTGGCTTCTTCGGCGGCGAGCTGTCGCCCCTGCGCAAGCAGCGGCGGGTGCTGGTGGTCGATCATCAGGACATCTTCGCGGGCCTGACGGTCGACGAGGTGTTCGGTATGCAGCATTTTGCGGTGGATACCTTTTCCGAGCAGTTGCCGGTGCTCGAGGCGCCCATCGCGCCATTCATTCACGGTGTGTTCCAGCGCGAACAGCCCTGGTTGGTGTTCAGCCCTCACGCGCTGGCCCAGGCTCCAGAGTTTATCGACGTGGCATACAGATAGCTTTTCGGTGGGGGCGGCGTAGCCAGCCTTCTGACGTTAGATGGAATTCGAAGTGCGGTAGGGTCCAGGCGGGGGCCAGATAATGAAGAAAGTAATCTCCAACAACGTGCTGGCGGGGACACGGGTCGGCGCACTCGTGGCGGGGCTGTTCGTCGTCCTGATCGTTTCGATCGTGATGCTGTTCGCCAACTTCGCGTACATGAATACGCAGAGTAACTACGACACCGAGTACCTCGGCCATGCCGGCGAGCTGCGCGTGCTGTCCCAGCGTATCGCCAAGGATGCCACCGAATCGGCGGCGGGCAAGGCCGAAGCCTTCGCCCTGCTGCGCGACGCGCGCAACGACTTCCAGACGCGCTGGGCCTACATGACCGATGGCGATCCGCAGACCGGCCTGCCCGCCGCGCCTGCCTCGGTGCAGCCGCAGATAGCCGCCGTGCAGCAGGACTGGGACACCCTGCGTCAGAACGCCGATGCCATCCTGGCCAGCGAGCAGACCGTGCTGTCGCTGCACCAGGTTGCCGCCACCCTGGCGGAAACCATTCCGCAGCTACAGGTCGAGTACGAAGAGGTCGTCGACATCCTGCTGGAAAGCGGTGCGCCGGCTGCCCAGGTCTCGGTTGCCCAGCGTCAGTCGCTGCTGGCCGAACGGATTCTCGGTTCGGTTAACAAGGTGCTCGCCGGTGACCAGGATTCGGTGCAGGCTGCCGACATGTTCGGCCGCGACGCCAGCCTGTTCGGTCGTGTACTGAGCGCCATGCAGGAAGGCAATGCGGCCATGGAAATCACCAAGGTCAGCGACCAGGAAGCCCTGGAGCGTCTGGCGGAGATTTCCGAGCTGTTCGAATTCATTTCCGGTTCCGTGGACGAGATCCTCGAAACCTCGCCGGAGCTGTTCCAGGTCCGTGAGTCGGCCAACACTATCTTCACCGTGTCGCAGACCCTGCTGCACAAGGCGTCTAGCCTGTCCGAGGGGTTCGAAGGACTGGCCGCCGGCCGTTCGCTGAACACCATCGCCGGTTATGTGCTGGGCGCTCTGGCGCTGGGCTCGATTCTGATCATCGGCCTGCTGATGGTGCAGGAGACCAACCGTCGACTGGCCGAAACCGCCGAGAAGAACGAACGTAACCAGACCGCGATTCTGCGTCTGCTCGATGAGATCGCCGACCTCGCCGACGGTGACCTGACGGTGGCGGCGACGGTTACCGAGGACTTCACCGGTGCCATCGCCGACTCCATCAACTACTCCATCGACCAGCTGCGCGACCTGGTCGCGACGATCAACATGACCGCCGTGCAGGTGGCTGGCGCCGCCCAGGAAACCCAGGCCACCGCCATGCACCTGGCCGAGGCTTCCGAGCACCAGGCCCAGGAAATTGCCGGCGCCTCCGCGGCGATCAACGAAATGGCCGTGTCGATTGACCAGGTATCGGCGAACGCCTCGGAATCCTCCGCGGTAGCGGAGCGTTCCGTAGCCATTGCCAACAAGGGCAACGAAGTCGTACACAACACCATCACCGGCATGGATAACATCCGTGAGCAGATCCAGGACACCTCGAAGCGAATCAAGCGCCTCGGTGAATCGTCCCAGGAGATCGGTGACATCGTTAGCCTCATTAACGACATTGCCGACCAGACCAACATCCTTGCACTGAACGCCGCGATCCAGGCCTCCATGGCCGGTGACGCAGGCCGCGGCTTCGCCGTGGTAGCGGACGAGGTACAGCGTCTTGCGGAGCGTTCCTCGGGTGCGACCAAGCAGATCGAGGCGCTGGTAAAGACCATTCAGACCGACACCAACGAAGCGGTCATCTCCATGGAGCAGACCACTTCCGAGGTGGTGCGTGGTGCACGCCTGGCGCAGGACGCCGGTGTGGCCCTGGAAGAGATCGAGAAGGTATCCAAGACCCTCGCCGCGCTCATCCAGAACATTTCCAACGCCGCGCGTCAGCAGGCCTCGTCCGCGGGTCACATCTCCAACACCATGAACGTGATTCAGGAGATCACCTCGCAGACCTCGTCGGGTACCACCGCCACCGCCAAGAGCATTGGTAACCTGGCCAAGATGGCCAGTGAAATGCGCAATTCGGTGTCCGGTTTCAACCTGCCAAACGACGGCGAGCAGGCGTGATCAGCTGCCGTCTGGCGCATTGAACGATGCACCAGGCGGCAGTCGCGTGCTCGAGCGAGGGTTTGCACATGCAGTCAGGCGTCTGGGCGTTGCAGCCGGTGGTGGACATGTCCGCCACGGAGTTTCGCGACTGGCAGCAGCTGCTGGAGTCGCGCCTGGGCATGGTGATCAACGAACAGCGTCGGGTATTCCTGCAGACCAACCTGAGCACGCGCATGCGCGAACTGGGCATCGCCGACTACGCCAGTTATTACCGGCAGGTCACCGATGGCCCGCGCGGCGCCGTGGAGTGGGCGAACCTGCTGGATCGGCTGACCGTACAGGAAACCCGCTTCTACCGGCATCCGGCGTCGTTCGAGGTGTATCAGGCTTACCTGGCCCGGCGCGGCGAGCGCGGGCTGGAAAAGCCCCTGGCGATCTGGAGCGTGGGGTGCTCCAGTGGTGAGGAACCCTACTCCCTGGCCATTGGCGCCAGTGAGGTGCTGGGCCCTGAAGGGCGGTTCGGTGTCACGGGCACCGATATCAGCCGCAGTGCCCTGGCCAAGGCCCGGGAAGGCCTCTATGACGAACGCAGGCTGCAACCGCTGGATGACGAGTTGCGCGCACGCTATTTCGCGCGGCAGGTCGATGGACGTTTCAAGGTTTTGCCGGAACTGGCCGCACGGGTGTGCTGCGCCAGGCTCAACGTGCTGGAGTTGGACAAGGCGCCAATGACCGGCATGGACGTTATTTTTTGTCAGAACTTGCTGATCTATTTTCGCCGCTGGCGACGCCGCGAGATCCTCAACCGCCTGGCCGAGTGCCTGGCGCCGGGTGGCTTGCTGGTGATCGGGGTGGGCGAGGTGGTCGGCTGGCAGCACCCGGACATGCTTCCGGTGGCCGATGAGCGAGTGCTGGCGTATACCCGCAAGGGCTAAGAAACGGAGTGTGTATGGGTGATCGGCACGACTATGTCGCCCTGGAGTGGGTCAAGGGCGAAATCGCGGAAACCCTGAAGCAGGCGCGACAGGCACTGGAGGCGTTCGTCGAGAATCCGCAGGATTCGACGCGCATGCGTTTTTGCCAGACCTACGTGCATCAGGTTCACGGCACCCTGCAGATGGTCGAGTTCTTCGGCGCAGCGCTGCTTGCCGAGGAAATGGAGCACCTGTCCCAGGCGCTGATCGACGGTCGCGTGGCCAACCAGGGCGAAGCCCTGGAAGTGCTGATGCAGGCGATCCTGCAGCTGCCGGTGTACCTGGATCGCATCCAGACCGCGCGCCGTGATCTGCCCATGGTGGTGCTGCCGCTGCTCAACGACCTGCGCGCGGCGCGGGGCGAGAAGCTGTTGTCGGAAACCAGCCTGTTCTCCCCGGATCTGTCCGCCCGTAACGCGGCGCTGTCGGCCGAGTCGCTGACCCAGCTGCGCACCGCCGAATTGCCGGCGCTGCTGCGCAAGTTGCGGCAGATGCTGCAGGTAGCGCTGGTCGGCGTCATTCGCCAGCAGGACATGGACACCAACCTCGGTTACATGGCGCGGGTATTCGCGCGCCTGGAAACCCTGTGCAAGAACGCACCACTCGAGTCGCTCTGGCAGATCGCCTCGGGCGTCGTCGAGGGGCTGTCCAATGGCAGCATCGCCAACGGCACCTCGGTGCGTACCTTGCTGCGCCAGGTCGACAAGGAGCTCAAGCGCCTGACCGAGCAGGGCGCCGATGGCATCAACCAGCGCGCGCCGGACGAACTCACCAAGAACCTGCTGTTCTACGTTGCCAAGGCGTCGGCGCAGTCGCCGCGCAACAGGGTGCTGCGCGAGCGCTACAACCTCGACGAAGCGCTGCCCGACCATGAAGTGGTCGACGAAGAGCGGGCGCGCCTGGCCGGCCCAGACCGTGATGCCATGCGTTCGGTGGTGGGCGCCCTCTGTGAAGAGTTGGTGCGGGTCAAGGACAGCCTCGACCTGTTCGTGCGCAGCGACCGCGCCCAGGTCAACGAGCTGCAGGCCCTCTCGGTGCCGCTCAAGCAGATCGCCGATACCCTGGCCGTGCTCGGCTTCGCCCAACCGCGCAAGGTCATCGTCGACCAGCTCGACGTGGTGCGCGCCCTCACCGAAGGCACCCAGTCGCCAAGCGACGCGGTACTGATGGATATAGCCGGCGCGCTGCTTTATGTCGAAGCGACGCTGACCGGCATGGTCGGCCAGAATGACGGCAACAAGCGCGAAGAAAGCCACCTGCCCACCACCGATGTCGGGCAGATCCACCAGCTGGTGATCAAGGAAGCGCGCACCGGTCTGGAACAGGCCAAGGACGCGATCATCGAGTTCATCGCCTCGCAGTGGAACCACGATCATCTGGCCCGCGTGCCGGAACTGCTGACCCAGGTACGTGGCGGCCTGGCTATGATCCCGCTGGAACGTGCCGCCGCGCTGCTCAATGCCTGCAACCGCTATATCCAGGAGCAGCTGCTGGCCCGCAAGGCGGTGCCGAACTGGCAGAACCTCGACACCCTGGCCGATGCCATCACCAGCGTCGAGTACTACCTGGAGCGCCTTTCCGAAGACCACGCCACCCAGGGTGACCTGATTCTCGACGTCGCCGAGGAAAGCCTCGGCGCGCTGGGTTATCCGCTGCAGGAAAAGCCTTCGATTCTCGACGCCCCCCTTGAGGACGAGCCGGCGCCGCTGGATGATCCGCTGCACGACATCGACGTGCTTGCTGCTCCCGCTGTCGACAGCGCCGGGGCGGATGCAGCGGCCGCGCCGGTCGCCGATGAACTGCCCGTGCTGGATGAGCCCGCTTTCGAGCAACTGGAGCCGGCCAGTGATCCCGTCGACCCGGCTACCGACGTGGCCGATACGCACTGGGGCCAGGATGAACAAACCGCCGAGCCTCAGGCTTCTCAGCCAGCCGAGCTGCCTGAACTGCACACCGAGGTAATCGAGCCGGGCGAGCAGGCGAGCGAGACGTTGGTCGACTCGGTCGAGGCCGACAGCTGGTCGCTGGCCGACGAGCAACCAGAGGCGCCGACGCTTGGGCAAGCCGATGCCGCGGCTGATCCCTACGCACTTGACCTGAGCGAGCTGGACGACGACTCCTACGCCGATGCCAAGGCCGCCGTGGCCGATGATGCCTGGTCGCTGGATGACGGCGAGCTGCTGGAGGACACCCCCGTTACCACGCAGCAGGACGACGGCTTCCTGCTCTCCGCCGAGCCGCTGGAGCTTGGCGAACCGAAGATTTTACCGGTTGCCGAACAGCCGGCTTCCATTGCCGACGACACCTGGTCCTTCGATCTCGACGACCAGCCGGCCGCCGCGCCAGAGCCGCTCAGCCGCGCCGAGGACGAGCTGTGGTCGCTCGACGAGCTGCAAGGTGATCTCGAACCCGTTGATGCCGAACCGACCGCTGCCGAGCTGCCGGCCCTCGACCTGCCGAACCAGGGCTTCGAAGAACAGCCCCTGGAACTTGAGTCGCTCGACCTGGATGGCAGCGACGAGCCGCAGTGGAACGAAGTCGACCTGGACGATCTGCAACTGCCGGAAGTCGAGCTGCCCGGTTTGCCCGAGGCGCCCGCAGTCGAGGAGCCGGTAGGCGAAAAACCGCTGTCCATGGCCGACGTGATGGCCGCACCGGTGCAGGCGATCAACCCGCCGGCAGCGGATGTCCCGCCCAGCCTGCTGCCGCCGCCTGCCGATGAAGAGCCTATCGACGAGGAACTGCGGGAGGTCTTTATCGAAGAAGCCGGCGAGGTGCTGGAAACCATCGGCGAATTCCTGCCGCGCTGGTGTGCCGACACCGACGACCGCGAGGCGCTGACCGAGATTCGCCGGGCCTTCCACACCCTCAAGGGCAGTGGCCGCATGGTGCGTGCGCTGGTCATCGGCGAGCTGGCCTGGTCGATCGAGAACCTGCTCAACCGCGTGCTCGACCGCAGCATCCAGCCCGGTGACGAGGTCAAGCAGGTGATCAATCAGGTCGTCGCGCTCACGCCCGAGCTGGTCGACGAGTTCGCCGCCCAGGCCCAGCGCCAGCGTGATGATGTCGACCGCCTGGCGGCCGACGCCCACGCCCTGGCCAAGGGCCTGAGCCTCCCAAAGCATGACGCCCCGGCTGCTGCGGTAGCCGAGCCCGCGGGCGAGATCGAGGCTGCCGCACCGGCAAACGAAGATGCTGCAGGACTGGACCCGCAGTTGCTGGAGATTTTCCGCAACGAGGCGGAAACCCATCTCGACACCCTGGCGGCCTTTCTCGATGATTGCGCCCGTGAACTGCCGCAGCCGGTGACCGATGACCTGCAGCGCGCCCTGCACACCCTCAAGGGCAGCGCCTACATGGCCGGCATTCTGCCGATGGCCGAAGTGGCCGCGCCTCTGGAGAAGATGGTCAAGGAGTTCAAGGTCAACTTGCTGCCGCTGGATCTCGCCGAAGCCGAGGTCCTGGTCGAAGCCCAGGCCTTGTTCCGCCAGGGCCTGGCCCAGCTGGAAAGCGATCCGCTGCGACCGATTCCGGGTACCGAAGAATTTTTGGAGCGTGTTCAGCAACTGCATCAGCAACGCCTCGAACACGCCCAGAGCCAGCGCCAGGATGAGCATGGCGAGAGCCGCGACCCGCAGCTGATCAGTATCTTCCTTGCCGAAGGCATGGATATCCTGCTCGATGCCGAAGACCTGCTGCGCCGCTGGCGCGCGCAGCCGTCCGAGCGCCAGGAACTGAACACCCTGCTGGAAGAATTGACCACCCTCGGTCGCGGCGCGGAAATGGCCGAGCTGCCGCAGATCGACGAGCTGTGCGAGGCCTTGCTGGACGTCTATGGCGCCGTGGAAGACGGCACCCTGGCGGTCAGCGAACGCTTTTTCGATGAGGCCGAGCAGGCCCACGAAGCCTTGGTCAGCATGATGGATCAGGTGGCTGCCGGCCTTGAGGTCAGTGCCAGCCCCGAACGCGTGGCCGCCCTGCGCGCGCTGTTCGACGAAGCGTTGGATCCGGCCAAGTTGGCACTGCTGTCCGGCGAGGTGCCGGGCCTGCAGGTAGTCGAGCTGGAAGAGGCGACCCGCGCCCTGGAAGCGCTGGATGACGCTGAAGAGCCACTCGACGAGCCGGTTGAAGTCGCCGGGTCGGACGATAACGAACTGGAGTCGATCTTCCTCGAAGAGGCGGTGGACATCCTCGACAGCGCCGCCGGCAATCTGCAGCGTTGGCTGGCCGAGCCGGACAACCGTACGCTGCTGTCGTCGTTGCAACGCGACATGCACACGCTCAAGGGCGGTGCCAATATGGCCGGTGTGACGCCTATCAGTGAATTGGCCCACGAGCTCGAAGCCCTGTACGAAGGCCTGGTGGACCGCCGCTACGGCGTTTCAGCCTTTGCAACCGACAGCCTGCAGCAGGGCCATGGGCTGCTGCTTGGCATGCTTGCCAGCCTGCAGGCGCATCAGCCGGCCCAGCCTGCCGATGAACTGGTCACGGTCATTCGCCAGTTCCGCCAGCGCGGCGGCCAGGACGAGCAGCACGCCGAGCCCGAGGCGCCGGTAATACCCGAGCCGGTCGAGCAAGCGTGGCTGGAACCGGAACCGGAACCGGAACCGGAGCCCGAGGCGCCCGTCCCAGCAGCCATCGTCGCGCCGGTCGAGCCGGCCGAAGCGCGTAATGAGCTTGCTGCGCATGGCGACCGTGACCCCGAACTGGTGGAGATCTTTCTCGAGGAGGGCTTCGACATCATCGACAGCGCCGGCGCAGCGCTGACGCACTGGATGGATGACGTCGACAACAGCCTCGATCTGGAGTCGCTGCAGCGCGATCTGCACACCCTCAAGGGTGGTGCGCGGATGGCGGAGATCCGCGAGATCGGCGATCTGGCCCACGAATTGGAGTTCCTCTACGAGGACCTCGGCAATGGTCGTCTGCGCCCCAGCCCGATGCTGTTCGAACTGCTGCATGCCTGCCACGACCGCCTTGCCGAAATGCTCGACGCCGTGCGCTCGCAGCGCCAGGTGCCGGATGGTGACGAGCTGATCGAGACCATTCGCCGCTTGCGTGCCAACCCCGACGAGCAGCTCAGCATGCCCCGGGCGGTGCCGCTGAGTGCTGCGCCGGATGACGCCTTCGATGCTGAAAGCGACGAGATCCTCGATATTTTCCTCGAGGAAGCCGACGATCTGCTCGAAGCCATGGAGGCCGGCATCGGTCGCTGGGAAGAACGTCGCGATGACGCCAGCTGCATCGATGACCTGCTGCGTATCCTGCACACCCTCAAGGGCGGTGCGCGGCTGGCGGGCCAGAAGCAGCTCGGTGACCAGAGCCATGACCTGGAGCAGCACCTGACCGAAGCCCAGGTCCAGGGTGCGCCCTGGCCGGACAGCCTGTTCCTCGACGTGCAGTCCGGTTTCGAAGGCCTGCAGAAGAGTCTCGACGAGCTGCGTACGCGCCTGCAACAACAACCCCAGGACGAGCGCCCGGCCGAGCCCGAGCAGCCCGTAGCGCGTGCGCTGACGTCCATCGTCGCCGCCAGCGAGCTGCCGGCGGCCGCGGTGGAGAACCGCGTGCTGCCGTTCGTGCAACGCGCCGAAGTGGCTGCCGAAGAGGCTGCCGCACGGCGTGCCCCGCAGGAACTGGTCAAGGTGCCGGCCGATCTGCTCGAGGGACTGGTCAACCTGGCCGGCGAAACCTCGATCTTCCGCGGTCGTGTCGAGCAGCAGGTCAGCGACTTCGGCTTCACCCTGAGCGAGATGGAAGCCACCATCGACCGCGTGCGCGATCAGCTGCGCCGCCTGGATACCGAAACCCAGGCGCAGATTCTCAGCCGCTACCAGGCCGAGGCCGAGCGCGCCGGTTACGAAGAGTTCGACCCGCTGGAGATGGACCGCCACTCCCAGCTGCAACAACTGTCGCGGGCCCTGTTCGAGTCGGCCTCCGACCTGCTGGACCTCAAGGAAACCCTGGCCTCGCGCAACCGCGATGCGGAAACCCTGCTGTTGCAGCAGGCGCGGGTCAATACCGAGTTGCAGGAAGGCCTGATGCGCACGCGCATGGTGCCCTTCGACCGCTTGGTGCCACGCCTGCGGCGTATCGTGCGCCAGGTCGCCAGCGAGCTGGGCAAGCAGGTCGAGTTCACCGTTGGCAACGCCGATGGGGAGATGGATCGTACGGTGCTCGAGCGCATCGTCGCGCCGCTCGAACACATGCTGCGTAACGCCGTCGACCACGGTATCGAAGGCGCTGCAGTACGGAGCAAGGCCGGCAAGCCGGAGCAGGGCAGCATTCGCCTGGAACTGGGGCGTGAGGGCGGCGATATCGTGCTGACCCTGAGCGACGACGGTGCCGGCATCAACCTCGATGCGGTGCGCCGCAAGGCCATCGAGCGCGGCCTGATGGACGCCGGCGCCGACCTCGGCGAGCATGAGATCCTGCAGTTCATTCTCGAGGCCGGTTTCTCCACCGCCGAGAAGGTCACGCAGATTTCCGGGCGTGGCGTCGGCATGGACGTGGTCAATGCCGAGGTCAAACAGCTCGGTGGCTCGATGAGCATCGACTCGGTGATCGGCGAGGGCACCACCTTCCGTATTCGCCTGCCGTTCACCGTGTCGGTCAACCGCGCACTGATGGTGCTGTCCGGCGAGGACCTGTACGCCATTCCGCTCAATACCATCGAAGGTATCGTGCGCGTTTCGGCGTACGAGCTGGAAAGCTATTACGGCCCCGATGCGCCGCGTTTCGAATACGCCGGGCAAGCCTATGAGCTGCGCTACCTGGGTGACCTGCTCAACAACGGCCAGCATCCCAAGTTGGTCGGGCAGAGCCTGCCGCTGCCGGTGATTCTGGTGCGCTCCAACGAGCATGCGGTCGCGGTGCAGGTGGATTCGCTGGCCGGCTCGCGGGAGATCGTGGTGAAGAGCCTCGGCCCGCAGTTCGCCACCGTGCCGGGGATTTCCGGCGCGACCATCCTCGGCGATGGCCGCGTGGTGGTGATTCTCGACCTGCTGGCAACCATTCGCGAACTGCATGCACATCTGCAGTACCAGGTGCGGCCGCGGCTGTCGGCTGATGCCGGCAGCGTGCCCGAGACCGAGGTCGAACGCCCGACCCTGGTCATGGTGGTGGACGACTCGGTTACCGTGCGCAAGGTCACCAGCCGGTTGCTGGAGCGCAACGGCATGAACGTGCTCACCGCCAAGGACGGGGTCGACGCCATCGCCCAGTTGCAGGAGCATCGCCCCGATATCATGTTGCTGGACATCGAAATGCCGCGCATGGACGGCTTCGAGGTCGCCAACCTGATTCGCCACGACGAAGGCCTCAAGGACCTGCCGATCATCATGATCACCTCGCGTACCGGTGAGAAACACCGTGAGCGGGCGATGAGCATCGGCGTCAACGAGTACCTCGGCAAGCCGTACCAGGAGTCGCTGTTGCTGGGCTCCATCGAGAAATGGACCAAGCGATCATGAGCCAATCCAGCGCAGCGCGTATCGCCGTGATCGCCGACACCTCGCTGCAGCGCCATGTGCTGCAGCAGGCCCTGAGCAGCAATGGTTATCAGGTGGTACTCAACAGCGACCCCGGGCGTCTCGACGACGCGGCGCTGCAGGCTTGTGAAGCGGACCTGTGGCTGGTCGACCTGATGCAGTCCGATGAGCTACCGCTGATCGATACCCTGATGGCGGATGCCGAGGTGCCGGTGCTGTTTGGCGAGGGCCATGCGCCGGAGCGTAGCTCCGAGCACTACCCGCGCTGGGAGCGGCGCCTGGTCGGCAAACTGAAGAAACTGGTCGGCGATCCCGCCCTGGCCACCAGCGGCGGTGGCCTGGAGGCCGTGCTGGCCGAGGCGCAGCGCCCCGGTCGTATCGATTTGCCGGCGGTGTTGGCCAATACGCCGTTGCAGGCCGGTGAGCCGGCGCGGCAGGTGTGGCTGCTGGCGGCCTCGCTGGGCGGGCCGGCGGCAGTGAAGGCGTTTCTCGACGCGCTGCCAGGTGGCCTGCCGGTGGCCTTTCTGTATGCCCAGCACATCGACCCCAGCTTCGAGGCCACCTTGCCCCAGGCCGTTGGCCGCCATAGCCAGTGGCGGGTCGGCACCGTACGTGATGGTGACACCCTGCGCTGTGGCGAGGTGGTGGTGGTGCCGATCAGCAACGAGCTGAGCTTTGCCGATGACGGCGCCATGCACGTCACCCAGCGGCCCTGGCCGGAACCCTACAGCCCGTCGATCGACCAGATGATGCTCAACCTGGCCCAGCGCTACGCTGGCAACAGTGGCGTGATCGCCTTCAGTGGCATGGGCAGTGATGGCAGTGCCGCCGCCGCCTACGTGAAGCGCCAGGGCGGGATGATCTGGACGCAGCGAGCTGACAGTTGCGCCTGCTCGAGCATGCCCGACAGCTTGCGTGAGGGCGGTTACAGCAGCTTTACCGCCGATCCGCGAGAGCTGGCAGCGGCGCTCGTCGAGCACCTCGCCGAGCAGTGCGCCAGTGGTCGGCCTTCTTTTTCTACCCCGTTAGTTGTCTGACAGGATGTTTTCATGAGCCAAGCCGTCGTTACCCAGAACAGCGTCAGCAGCCTGACTGGTCTGGTCGTGCCGCTGGCCGATCGTACCTTGCTGCTGCCCAACGTAGCGGTGGCCGAGCTGATTCCCTATCGGGCGCCGCCGGCCATGGCCGGTATGCCGGACTGGTTTCTCGGCCAGGTGGCCTGGCGCGACCTGAACCTGCCACTGCTGTGCTTCGAGGCGGCCAGTGGCGGCGCGGCCGTGGTGGGCGACGGTGCTCGCATCGCGATTCTCAATGCCCTGGGCGGCCGCGCCAACGTGAAGTTCATTGCCCTGCTGGTACAAGGCATTCCTCGTTCCCTGCGGGTCAGCGAGGATCTTCCTCGGGCTGACGCGGCGCTTGCGCCGCTGGAGCTGGCTGCCGTGAAGGTGGATGACGCGGTACTGCGGATCCCTGATCTGGAAGGGCTGGAGCAGTTGCTCGCCGATGCCGAGCTGATCTGATCGGCATCGGCTCGGTACGCTGGGATCGAGAGCTCAGTTGTAGCCGCTTGCGCCGATTCAGGTTTCAGCTGCGCCGCGGCAGCATCGCCCTGAGCACACCGTCGCGCAGTCGATAATGGTGCCAGAGCGCCATGCCGGCGTGGCCCAGAATCAGCGCGAACAGCAGGTACTTGGCCGTCAAGTGATACTGGCGCGCCAGTGCGCGGGTGGTGTCGGAAACCGCCAGTGGATCGATCGTCAGCAACCAGAACAGCTCCAGCGGGCGTTTGCCGAACAGCAGGCCGCTCAGCGGCATCGACAGCAACAGCACATACAGGGCGGCATGGGCCAGCTTGGCCGCTGTGCGCTGCCAGCGGGCGTCATCGGCCAGCAACTGCGGTGCGCCGTGGCGAGCACGTACCAGCAGGCGCAGCGAGGTGACCAACAGGATCGTCAGCCCCAAAGATTTGTGCAGGGTGAATACGCCTCCCGTGCCGCCTAGCCAATCGGCAAGCCAATCCTGGGCGTAGGGCAGCGACAGGGTGCAGATGACCAGCAGCGCGCTGAGCCAGTGAAGCAGGATCTGGGCGCTCGAATAACGGTCATTCATGGTCGGGCTCTCATCACGGCCTGCAGGGGCGTCCATGGACTGATGATAGCCAATCGGTCAGGGTTTTCCTTTGGCCTGGGCGACATTCGTGCGCGACGGCCTGCCGGGCGGATCCTAGAAGTCGCCCCACAGGTGCTGTGCCACCGCCAGGCCGGCAACCGGCGCGGTTTCGGTGCGTAGCACCCGGGGGCCAAGGCGCGCGGCATGGAAGCCGGTGTGTTTGGCCTGCTCGACCTCGGCGTCGGTAAGGCCGCCTTCCGGCCCGATCAGAAAGGCCAGCGAGGTGGGTTTGGCATGGCTGCTCAGCGGCTCGGCGACCGGGTGCAGCACCAGCTTGAGATCCGCCTGGGCTTGCTGCAGCCAGTCGCCCAGCGCGATGGGGGGATTGATCAGCGGGATCACCGAGCGACCGCATTGCTCGCAGGCGCTGATCGCCACCTGGCGCCAGTGGGCCATGCGCTTGTCGGTGCGCTCGTCCTTCAGGCGTACCTCGCAGCGCGCACCGATGATCGGGCTGATCACCTGGGCGCCGAGTTCGGTGGCCTTCTGGATTGCCCAGTCCATGCGCTCGCCGCGCGACAGCCCCTGGCCCAGATGGATGTGCAGCGGCGACTCGGCCTGCCCGGCGAATTGTTCGCGCAACTCGACGCGTACGGTCTTTTTGCCCACCTCGATCAGCTCGCCGAGAAACTCCTGGCCGCTGCCATCGAACAGTTGCACCGCGTCGCCCGCCGCATGACGCAGTACCCGGCCGATGTAATGGGCCTGGGCTTCGGGCAGTTGGTGTTGGCCGAGAGAGAGTGGAGCATCGATAAAGAAACGGGAAAGGCGCATAAGGGCAGGTACAAGCGGCAAGTTGAAGCGCCAAGTTTAAAGCACCTGGCGCCCCTGCTGTTACCAGAGGCTTGCTGCGGCCTTTAGCCCGGGTCGCGGAAACCTGGATAGCGGGTGTCGCCAACCGGCACGCTGACCGAGGTGCGGGTGGCCAGGTCGATGCCTTCGCTGGCGACGTCGGCGAGAAAATCGATCTGCTCCTCGCTGATCACATAGGGCGGCAGGAAGTACACCACGCTGCCCAGCGGCCGCAGCAAGGCGCCGCGGCTCAGGGCGTGCTGGTACACCTTGAGGCCGCGGCGCTCCTGCCAGGGGTAGGCGACCTTGCCGGCCTTGTCCTGGACCATCTCGATGGCCAGCGCCATGCCGGTCTGGCGCACCTCGGCCACATGCGGGTGATCGACCAGGTGCGCGGTGGCACTGGCCATGCGCTTGGCCAAGCGCTTGTTGGCCTCGATCACGCCGTCCTCTTCGAAGATGTCCAGGGTCGCCAGGGCGGCGGCGCAGGCCAGCGGGTTGCCGGTGTAGGTGTGCGAGTGCAGGAAGGCGCGCAGGGTGGCGTACTCGTCGTAGAAGGCGGCGTAGACGTCATCGGTGGTCAGCACCGCGGCCATCGGCAGGTAGCCGCCGGTGAGCGCCTTGGACAGCACCAGAAAGTCCGGGGTGATGCCGGCCTGCTCGCAGGCGAACATCGTGCCGGTGCGCCCGAAGCCGACGGCGATCTCGTCATGGATCAGGTGCACGCCGTAGCGGTCGCAGGCCTCGCGCAGCAGCGTCAGGTAGATGGGATGGTACATGCGCATGCCGCCGGCACCCTGGATCAACGGCTCGACGATCACCGCCGCCACTTCGTGATGGTGCTCGGCCAGGGTCTGCTCCATGGCGGCGAACATCGTGCGCGAATGCGCTTCCCAGCTCACCCCGTCCGGGCGCAGGTAGCAGTCCGGGCTGGGTACCTTGAGGGTGTCGAGCAGCAATGCCTTGTAGGTGTCGGTGAACAGCGCGACGTCACCCACCGACATGGCCGCCACGGTTTCACCATGGTAGCTGTTGGTCAGGGTCACGAAGCGTTTCTTGGCAGGCTGGCCGCTGTTTAGCCAGTAGTGGAAGCTCATCTTCAGCGCCACTTCGATCCCGGAAGAACCGTTGTCGGCGTAGAACACCCGGCTCAGCCCCGGCGGTGTGATCTTCACCAGGCGTTCGGACAGCTCGACCACCGGCTGGTGGCTGAAACCGGCCAGCATCACGTGCTCGAGCTGATCGACCTGCTCTTTGATGCGCTCGCCGATGCGCGGGTTGGCATGGCCGAACACGTTGACCCACCAGGAGCTGACGGCATCCAGGTAGCGCTTGCCCTCGAAGTCTTCCAGCCACACGCCTTCGCCGCGGCGAATCGGAATCAGCGGCAGGCGCTCGTGGTCCTTCATCTGTGTACAGGGGTGCCAGAGGACGTCCAGGTCACGCTGCATCCAGTGTTGGTTACTCATCGAGTCGCTCTCCCAGTGGTCAGCGGGCAAGCCTATCAGAAGGTTCGCCTTGATCGGCGCATTTGCCGCGGCAGCGAGCAGGCCGGGCGGTTGATAGGAGCCGCGTGGTACCGCCACGTGCAGGAATGCCCTCGGACGTGAGCGGTTATGGCGGCCAGCGGCCAGGTCGCTTCCCGGCAAGCACCGCCATGTGCCGATTTGGGATACGGATGTACCTGGCCTGGCGCCTATGCTTGGGGCTGTCCCGTCAATCCGGAGCGGGGAACAGCGGATCGTGATCTCGGCAACATAAGTCGAGCAACGGGCCATTGGCGCATGTTCAATGCCATCACGAGCAGCAGGGGCGTGAAATGGATGAGCTGCAGGATGGGGGCGAAGAGCAGCGACTCGCCGCCCACGCACAACGAATTTTAGAAAGCGGGCTGCTCGGCAAATCGCGCCGGATGATTCGCCTCTTCGAGTTTCTCCTCGAACGATCGCTGACGGCGACTGCCACCAAGGAGATCGAGATTGCCCGCGTCGTGTTTGGTCGTACCAGCGATGCGGATCTTGCTGTCGATGCAACGGTGCGCGTGCATGTTCACCGGCTGCGAAAGAAACTGGAGGCGGCACCGGCAGATGAGCGGGGGGAGCGGCTGGTCCTGCCCCGTGGTGAGTATCGCCTGGTCGTGGTCGTTCCCGACGAGGCGGATGGACGCCTCGATCATTCGCGGCGAAGTGTCCTCGGTTGGCGGTATCTCGCGGGCGCGGCGCTTTTGCTGGTGCTAAATGCCGCGGGCTGGCTCTGGTGGACGGCCGCATCTGCCAATGACCCAGGTACCCAAAGCATTCTGTGGCGTGGCCTGACAGACAGCCCTGCGCCGGTATTGATCGTCTCCGGTGACTTCTATGTGTTTGGCGAGCGCGGTGCTGACGGCGCGGTCATGCGCATGATTGCCGACCCCGGTATCGTGTCCAGTGAAGCGCTCGATCGGTTCAAGCAGAGCGAGCCCCAGGGCCAGCGCTATGTCGACATGAATGCTTATCACCTGCCCAACAGCCTGGCACCTGCCCTGGCTGCGGTGGCACCGATCGTGGCCCTGACCCGGCCCGGCAATGCCAGCCTGATCAAAAGCGTGACGACATCACGTTTTACCAACGAGATGCTGAGCAACCACGACATCGTTTATGTCGGGTTGCTCGACACTCTTGGCGATTTGCAGGAGCCGTTCTTCGATATTTCCGGCTTTTCCCTGTCGCCGAGCGGTGACACCCTTGTGGACAAGGCGAGCGGCGAGCGTTTCCAGGCCGACTGGGACGAGCCCTCCATGCAGGGCATCATGCGCCGTGATTATGCGTATCTTGCGCGCTTCCCGGGCCCTGCAGGCAACCATGTCGTCGTGGTTGCAGGGGTCATGGATCCCGCGCTCGTCGAGGCCGGGCACCTTGCGGCGAATGTTGCCGAGCTCGGCCGCCTGGAGGCCCGTCTGGGTGATAGCGAGGCCTTCGAGGCGCTTTATGAAGTACGCACATTCGGCCCTTCGAATATATCGGGGAAACTCCTGATCGCCCGTCCCCTCGACGTCGAGCAGATGTGGCGTGGCAAAGAGGCGCGGTCTTCCGGTGGCGAGGCCGTGCCGGAATCGCGCAATGCTGATGCGCCTGCTCAATAGCGGGGCGACTGATCAGGCCCCTCGCCGCAGTGAGGCAGCCACTCCAGGTGCTTGCAGGTGCCGAGAAGAACCGCAGAGCCTGCTGCCTACCTGCTCGATTCGCGCAGGCATTTGCAATCACTTGGGTGCAGCCTATCGGATCTCCACCAAGAGATCCTGCCTGGCGCGTCGGACCTTTTCGAGCGTCACCAACCAATCGCTTTCGCTATCGCGATAGCCCAGGGCCAACAGAACGCAACTGCCCAGGCCTTGTTCGGCAAGGTTCAGCAGCGCATCGACCGCCTGGTTGTCAAAACCCTCCATGGGCGTGGCATCCACGTGCAGTTCAGCCGCTGCCAGCAAGGCGAATCCCAGGGCGATGTAGCACTGTTTGGAGGCGTGGAAATAGTGCTGCTCCCTGCTCATGCTGGCGAAAGAGTCGAGCAGCGACAGCCGGTAGTCGTCGGTGACGCTTGCTGGCAGGTTGCGTATACCGTTGCTGTATTCGAAGAATTCGTTGACCCGTTCAGGCGTGTATTCGTCCCAGGCAGCGAAAACCAGCAGGTGAGAGGATTGGCTGATCTGCTGCTGATTGGCGCAGATCGGCTGCAACTGCGCTTTCAATGCCTCGTTGCTGATGACCCATACCTTGAACGGCTGCAGCCCGGAACTGCTGGGAGCCAGGCGTACGGCTTCGAGGATCGCGTCGATCTTTTCCGATTCCACCTGGCGGCCGTTGTAGCTCTTTGTTGCGTAGCGCCAATGCAGTTGGTCTTTCAATGCCATGTTGATTTTCCTTTCAATTGATATCACTGGGCCAGATCAGGCGTGGCTGGATGCTGATGGCCACAAGCGTTGAGTCTTCTGGCTGGTGGGCAGCGGCGGCCTGCCCCCGGGAACAGGCCCGCAGCCTTCGCTCACGCGCATCGCTTCGCCTGTTCGCAGGGGCCGGTTCTTCAGGTGCGCGGGCACTTCATGGGTTGGGGCTCTTGCCGTCTCTCAAGTGCCGCCAGAGCGTCACGAATGGGTCGAAATAGAAGCCCTTGAGGGTCTTGTGCGGGTTGTTCGCGCCGTATTCGTCCTCGTTGCATCCCCAGCGCCAGGTTTCACCTTTCTTGGGTAGGTAGAGGGTGCCGAACATCCAGTCCCAGAGCGTCAAGATCACTGCATTGTTCTTGTCCCAATGATGGGGCTCCATGCTGTGATGAAGGTTGTGCATGACCGGAGCCAGAACGATCCTGTTCAGCCACCCGTAGGAAATCGGCATATGGACGTGGGAGAACACGTCGATGACGAAAAAGGCGATGTAAGCCGTCGTGGTGACGGCAGCCACCATGCCCGGGTGAACCTGGCTGCCGGTCGCGTACAGCACCAACCCGGTAAAGGCCCCGCCCACAACGGCAGGAATGATGTTCAGGCCAAAGAACTCGATCGGGTGCTGTCGGAACAGCGTCCAGGGCGTGAGTGTCTCGGCGGTGTGGTGGGGTTTGTGCAGATGCCACAGATGGGCATTGGTATGGCACCAGCGATGCACCCAGTACCCCACGAAGTCGACGCTCATGAAATACACCAGGAACTGGACGGCGACGAGCAACCAGGTGGAGGTGATAACGGGATCTCGGGCGCCGAACGCTGTATTGAAATAAGCGCCCACATTGTCAGCGATGGCGATGCCGTTGATGGCAATCACGCCAACGAGGGGAAAGCCGAGCAACAACAGGATGATGCCGTTCCACATGTCCACGCGCGATGACGCGTGATCGTATTGCTCCTTGGGAAAGGCGGCGTTGGCCAGCGTGCGTATGGTCAGGGGCCCCTGCCACTTTTGCGAGAGGATGAACATCACCGCGATCACGGTAACGAAAAGGGGAAGTCCCAGAGCCCACAAGCTCACTATTTCCAATGTCGGCTCATAGAAGCCGACAATTGATTCCCAGATGCTGTACATCGTCATGGTTATTACCTCGCCATTTCTTGTCTTGTTCTTGTTTTGAGGCCATGGACAGCCCCGCTTTCTCTTGCGCTCCTCCTTGCAATCCCGTCGGACGGCATGCTCGCCGGGCTGCCTCGATGCTGCTCGGGAGGGCCACCTCGGACAAGTTGGATAACGGTTAATTAACGGTACGTAACGGCTTCTCCGGCGCTGAGCGATCAGCAGAAAAAGCCATTGGAATCAGCGGGATGCTGCGCGGGTGAGGATGGGCCAGGCCATTGGATGGCGCCCGGCGTATCAGTCGCCCGAGGCGGGCGCGGGGCGGTCATTGCAACCGTCATTGGCGTCTTGGCGTTCTGCCCGGCCCACTGCGCCGCTGATAGGCAACCCAGGCGATGCGGTTTCGAAGCCGGTGCTACTGGGAGGCGCCGTGGCTCAACGATCTTCCAGCCTACGGGTAGGCATGGCCCTGCCTGGGCCAATGAAGACATTCGTCCCGTTCGCAAATCAGGTATGAGCTCCCCTGGCAATCCAGGCGGCGGTTCGAAGGAGAGACCAACTGATGTCGACAAGGAGAGACGGCCGTTATCAGCGGATAGGTGGGGTGAAGTGGTCGCGTGGTTTGAGCGGCAAATGATCGACTCTTGCCGCTGTCGCGCAATCTCTGCCGCGCTGCTGCCGGGAATGCGTAAGCGGCACTATCATCCAACTCGCGCCAGGTCGAATATCGCTTCTCTCGATGGGTGATAGCGAAACTTTCCGCTTTCAATCGATCTGTTTGCCGTTAATCTCTGTTGAATCCTGATTAGGAAGCTTGCCATGCAGTGGCGTAATTCTACCTTTCGTTACGGTCTCATCAGCGTTTCCCTGCACTGGCTGGTGGCCATTGCGGTATTCGGGTTGTTCGCCCTCGGCTTCTGGATGGTGGGGCTGAGCTACTACAGCAGCTGGTATCAGACGGCGCCGAACATCCACAAGAGCATCGGCATCCTGCTGTTCATGGTCATGCTGGCGCGTCTGCTGTGGCGCCTGGCCAGCCCGCCACCGCCGGCACTGGCCGAGCACGGTCGGCTGACGCGCGTGGCCAGCAAGCTCGGACACGGCTTCCTGTACCTGGGGCTGTTCGTGCTGATGACCTCCGGCTACCTGATCTCCACCGCCGATGGCCGCGGTATCAGCGTGTTCGGCTGGTTCGAGGTGCCGGCAAGCGTGACCAGCCTTCCCAACCAGGGCGATGTTGCCGGTCTGGTCCATGAATACCTGGCCTGGGCTATCGTGATCTTTGCGGTTCTGCATGGTCTGGCTGCGTTGAAGCACCACTTCATCGATCGTGATCGCACCTTGCTGCGCATTTTCGGCCGCTGATTTTTCAGCTGTTTCGGCATCGCCCTGCAATGCCGTTCATTTCATCTCACAAGGAGTACTTATGTTGAAGAAGACTTTCGCTGCACTGGCGCTGGGTACTGCCCTGCTGAGCGCAGGCCAGGCAATGGCTGCCGACTACGCCATCGACAAAGAAGGCCAGCATGCCTTCGTCAATTTCAAGATCAGCCACCTCGGCTACAGCTGGCTGTACGGTACCTTCAAGGACTTCGACGGCTCCTTCACCTTTGACGAGAAGAACCCGGAAGCCAGCAAGGTCAACGTGACCCTGAAGACCGAGAGCGTCGACACCAACCACGCCGAGCGTGACAAGCACATCCGCAGTGCCGACTTCCTCAACGTCAGCAAGAATCCGACGGCTACCTTCAAGTCCACTTCGGTCAAGTCGACCGGCAAGGACACGGCTGACATCACCGGTGACCTGACCCTCAACGGGGTAACCAAGCCGGTGGTGATCGCCGCCAAGTTCATCGGCCAGGGCGATGACCCATGGGGCGGCTACCGTGCCGGCTTCGAGGGCAGCACCAAGCTGAAGCTGAAAGACTTCAATATCGAGAAGGACCTGGGCCCGGCTTCGCAGGAAGTCGAACTGATCATCTCCGTGGAAGGCGTGCGCAAGTAAGCCTTGCCCCAGAAACAAAAACGCCGGCTTTGAGCCGGCGTTTTTTTGAGCGGTTGAACACCCAGGCCGCAGGCCTGGGTGTTCAATCAGCCATCACTCGCTGTCGCGGTTGCGGGTCAGCAGTGCCGGCTTTTCGCCGCGTGGGCGGCTGCTTGGCAGCTGGTCGAGCTGTTCGGCGGTCGGCAGGCGATCACTGCGCGACGCCTTGTGCATGATGATCGGCTGCTTCTCGGGTGCGTCCCGGCGCGGGCCTTCACGACGTGGCAATTCATCGCGATTCAGCGAGGTGGTGACGTTGTCACGTGCGCCACGGCCACGGTTGTCGCCGCCGCGGTTGCGACCGCCACCTTGACCCTGACGCTTGCTGCCGCCATTGGCAGCCGCGCCACCGCCGCCGGTACGCGGGCCTTTGCCCTGGCCACGGGGAGCCTGACCGGCGCCACCGCCAGCACTCTGCCCGCTGCCCTGGCGACGACCACGGCCTTGCGGCTTGTTCTGCGGCGGGACGTAGTCGACCCGGTTGCCGAAGTTGTCGATATCGTCATCGCGGAATTCGTCCGGCGCACGATCCGGCGGCAGGGCGGGAGCGCCAGCAGCAGGTGCTGGGCGCGCCTGGCTGCGTGGCTGCTGGCCGCGCGCTGGCTTGGCTTTGGCCTGGGGCTGGGTTTTCCCCTTGCCGCCATCCTTGCCTTTGTCACGGCGGCCACCATTCTGGCGTTCGCCGTCAGGCTTGGCACCACGCGGTTGGCGCGGCTTCTGCGGCTCGCGCACTTCCGGGCGCTCGGCTTCGACCTTGCTTGCATCGAAGCCCAGCAGATCACCGTCCGGGATCTTCTGCTTGGTCATCCGCTCGATGCTCTTGAGCAGCTTCTCCTCGTCCGGTGCGACCAGGGAGATCGCTTCGCCGCTACGCCCGGCACGACCGGTACGGCCAATGCGGTGCACGTAGTCTTCCTCGACATTGGGCAGCTCGAAGTTGACCACGTGCGGCAGCTGGTCGATGTCCAGGCCACGGGCGGCAATATCGGTGGCGACCAGGATGCGTACCTTGTTGGCCTTGAAGTCGGCCAGTGCCTTGGTGCGCGCGTTCTGGCTCTTGTTGCCATGGATCGCCACGGCGGTCAGGCCATGCTTGTCCAGGTACTCGGCCAGGCGGTTGGCGCCATGCTTGGTCCGGGTGAACACCAGCACCTGTTCCCAGGCGCCAGCGGTGACCAGGTGAGCGAGCAGGGCACGTTTGTGGCTGGCCTGCAGGCGGAATACGCGCTGCTCGATGCGCTCGACCGTGGTATTGGGCGGCGTGACTTCGATGCGCTCGGGGTCATGCAGCAGCTTGCCGGCCAGGTCGGTGATGTCCTTGGAAAATGTCGCCGAGAACAGTAGGTTCTGGCGCTTGGACGGCAGGCGGGCGAGGACTTTCTTCACGTCATGGATGAAGCCCATGTCAAGCATGCGGTCGGCTTCGTCCAGCACGAGGATTTCCACGTGGGACAGGTCGACGCTGCCTTGGCCGGCCAGGTCGAGCAGGCGGCCCGGGCAGGCCACCAGTACGTCGACGCCCTTGGCCAGGGCCTGCACCTGCGGGTTCATGCCAACGCCGCCAAAGATGCAGGCGCTGACGAATTTCAGATCGCGGGCATACAGCTTGAAGCTGTCATGCACCTGGGCAGCCAGTTCGCGGGTGGGAGTGAGCACCAGCACGCGAGGCTGCTTGGGACCGTGGCGTTGTTCGCGATCCGGGTGACCGTTGGGGAACAGTCGCTCGAGAATCGGCAGGGCAAAGCCGCCCGTCTTACCTGTACCCGTCTGGGCCGCCACCATCAGGTCGCGACCTTGCAACGCGGCGGGGATGGCCCGCTGTTGCACCGGAGTGGGTTGCGTGTAGCCGGCAGCTTCGACCGCGCGGACTAAAGCCTCGGAGAGACCGAGGGAGGCAAAGGACATGTGAAATCCTGTCTAGTGAGGGCGTGGCCCTATAGGTGTCGTGCCTGGCTTGAATCACGCGTGGGGCGCGCAATCCCGACCGGTACTGCTGACCACTGGGGGTTAGCATCCGGGCGCAAGCCTGGCGGGAAGGCCCGAGTGTAACAGGATTGGCGGCGATGGGCACAACTTGCCGCTGATCGGCACCCGGCTGGCGGCCGACGCCCGCCAGCTCAAGCCGCTCGCAGCGGTTGACGCAGGCGGTCAATCGCCCTGAGCTTCGGCGTCCTCGCGTTTGGCGGCCTTGTGCTGATCCTCGCTGCTGCCCAGTTTCCAGTAGCTGGAGATGTACAGATCCTGGCGCTCGACCTGGCGATCCTGCTTGAGGTGCTGACGTAGCGCGCGCATGCCGCTGAACTCGCAGGCGGCCCAGACGCTCGGGCGACCTGGCAGCCACTGGAGCTGGCGTACATGATCGACCAGCAGTTGGCTTTCCTCGCCGGGATGCGGGTTGACCAGCCAGTGCAGTTCGATGCCGGCAGGATGGCTCAGCGCCTGGATATCCTCGGCGTCGATCACCTCGATGACGGCGTGGCCACGGGCATCGGCCGGCAGCTGTTCGAGGTTCACGCTGATCGCCGGCAGGGCGGTCATGTCGCCGATCACCAGAAACCAGTCGGCGCTGTTGTCGACCAGCTTCTTCGGCCCCGGCCCACCGACCAGGATGCTGTCGCCGGGCCTGGCGGCCTTGGCCCACTGGGAGGCGGGACCGGCATCGTCGTGCAGCACGAAGTCGACGTCGAACTGGTCGGCGCGCTGCCGGCGCACGGTGTAGGTGCGCACCAGATCCCTGTCGCCGTCTGGCGCGGGGAACATCAGCTTGATGTAGGCGCTTTCCTGGTCGTCGGGAAAACTGTCGATCTGCGCACCGCCGAAGGTGACGCGCAGCATGTGCGGGGTGATGAAGGTCGAGGCGATGACCTGCAGGGTACGGGGAGCGGGACGTGCCATCGTGGACTCCTGGGCGACGATTGAGATCGCCATGGGCGGCAGGGAACGCAGGTTCCCCGCTGCCCAGCGGCTTAGCTGACCACCCGGTAGCACGGTACGTAGGCCGTGCCGCCCGGCAGTTTCATGCGGTGCTGTTCGACGAAGGCCTGCAGCAGGCGATCGAGCGGCTGCATGATGGTCTTGTCGCCGCGCAGCTCGTAGGGGCCGTGCTCCTCGATCAACTGGATGCCATGGGCCTTGACGTTACCGGCGACGATCCCGGAGAAGGCGCGGCGCAGGTTGGCAGCCAGCTCGTGAACTGGTTGTTCGCGGGTCAGGTTGAGGCTCGCCATGGCTTCATGGGTCGGCTCGAACGGGTGCTGGAAGCTTTCGTCGATCTTCAGCAGCCAGTTGAAGTGGAAGGCGTCATGGCGTTCGCGGCGGAACTGCTTCACGGCCTTGATGCCGGCTGCCATATGGCGCGCCACTTCGGCCGGGTCATTGGGGATCAGCACGTAGCGGTTCTGCGCTTCACGGCCCAGGGTTGCACCGATGAAGTCATGCAGCTGGCGCAGGTACGGCTCGGCGCTCTTCGGCCCGGTGAGTACCAGTGGGAAGGGCAGCTCGGCGTTGTCCGGGTGCATGAGGATGCCGAGCAGGTAGAGGAATTCCTCCGCCGTACCGGCGCCGCCCGGAAAGATGATGATGCCGTGGCCGACGCGCACGAAGGCTTCCAGGCGCTTCTCGATGTCCGGCAGGATCACCAGCTCGTTGACGATCGGGTTCGGCGCCTCGGCGGCGATGATCCCCGGTTCGGTCAACCCCAGGTAGCGGGCACCGAGGATGCGCTGCTTGGCGTGGGAGATGGTGGCACCCTTCATCGGCCCCTTCATCACCCCCGGGCCGCAGCCGGTGCACACGTCCAGGGCACGCAGGCCCAGTTCATGGCCGACTTTCTTGGTGTACTTGTATTCTTCGGTGCTGATCGAGTGGCCACCCCAGCACACCACCATCTTCGGCTCGGCGCCGGCGCGCAGGGTGCGGGCGTTGCGCAGCAGGTGGAAGACATAGTCGGTGAGGCCGCTGGAGCTCTCCACGTCGACCCGCTTGTTCTCCAGCTCGCTCTGGGTGTAGACGATGTCGCGCAGGGCGCTGAACAGCATCTCGCGGGTGCTGGCGATCATCTCGCCATCAACGAAGGCGTCGGCCGGGGCGTTGATCAGCTCCAGGCGGATGCCGCGATCCTGCTGGTGAATCTTCACTTCGAAGTCCGGGTAGGCCTCGAGGATGGTCTTGGCGTTGTCGCTGTGCGAGCCGGTGTTGAGAATCGCCAGGGCGCACTGGCGAAACAGCGCATAGACGCTGCCCGAGCCGGTCTCGCGCAGTTGCTGGACTTCACGCTGGGAGAGGGTTTCCAGGCTGCCTTTCGGCGACACCGAGGCGTTGATTTTCTGGCGAGTGAGCATGCAGGCATCCCGTGGTAACGCGACAACTCGAGCCGATCCTGGCTGATCGCGCATTGATGAATTCGTCCCGGCGGTCATGCGCCCTGATGGAGCATCCGGGGGGCTGTACTGTCGACCAGCACGGTGGCTCGGGTCAACGGGTACACCGATAACAGGTTGTTCCGGCTGGTTGGCGCAGCGGATTTTCGTCGCCTGTTAGGAGGGGAAAGGGCCGCGAAAGTTCTGCCTTTCGCGGCCCTGCAGCCTGGCCAGCCGTGGGGCGTGCAGCCATCCAGTGCACGGCCGGCTGGGCGCTGCCAATCAGCCCTGCAGGTTCTTCCACACCGCCAGGCTGGGGGCGGCCTGGTTGAGGGTATAGAAATGCAGGCCCGGTGCGCCGCCAGCGATCAGCTGTTCGCACAGGCCGGTGATCATCTCTTCGCCGAAACGCTGGATGCTCTGGGTGTCGTCGCCATAGGCTTCCAACTGCTTGCGCACCCAGCGCGGCAACTCGGCACCACAGGCATCGGAGAAGCGTGCCAGCTTGCTGTAGTTGGTGATCGGCATGATGCCCGGGATCACCGGGATGTCGACGCCCAGCTTGCGCACGCGCTCGACGAAATAGAAGTAACAGTCGGCGTTGAAGAAGTACTGGGTGATCGCACTGTTGGCGCCGGCCTTGGCCTTGCGCACGAAGTTGGCGATATCGTCCTCGAAGTTGCGGGCCTGCGGATGCATCTCCGGGTAGGCCGCCACTTCGATATGGAAGTGATCACCGGTTTCGGCGCGAATCAGCTCGACCAGATCATTGGCGTGACGCAGCTCACCGCTGGACATGCCCATGCCTGACGGCAGGTCGCCGCGCAGGGCGACGATACGGTTGATGCCCTTGCTCTTGTACAGGTTGAGCAGTTCGATCAACTCGGCCTTGCTGTCGCCCACGCACGACAGGTGCGGTGCGGTCGGCACCTTCACTTCGCCATCGAGCTGCAGCACGGTATTGAGGGTCCGGTCGCGGGTAGAACCACCAGCGCCGTAGGTGCAGGAGAAGAAGTCCGGGTTGTAGGCGGCCAGCTCTCGCGCGGTATTGAGCAGTTTCTCGTGTCCGGCATCGGTCTTCGTCGGGAAGAACTCGAAGCTGACATTGGGGTGTTTCTGGGACATGGAGATTCCTTCGGGCTACGCGGCGCAGACCTCTGCCTGCGCCGCGTACCGCCTATCAGTAGCGGTAGCTGTCCGGCTTGAACGGACCTTCGACGGTCACGCCGATGTAGTCGGCCTGCTGCTTGGTCAGCTGGGTGACGACGCCACCGAAGCCCTTGACCATTTCCAGGGCGACTTCTTCGTCCAGCTTTTTGGGCAGCACTTCGACGGTCAGGCGCTCGGCTTTCTTCTCGGCGGAGAGGTCAGCGAACTTCTGTTCAAACAGGAAGATCTGCGCCAGCACCTGGTTGGCGAACGAGCCGTCCATGATGCGGCTCGGGTGGCCGGTGGCATTGCCCAGGTTCACCAGGCGGCCTTCGGCCAGCAGGATCAGGTAGTCGTCGTTGGCGGCGTCGAAACTGCCGGCGCCGGTGCGGTGGATCTTGTGCACCTGCGGCTTGACCTCTTCCCATGCCCAGTTCTTGCGCATGAAGGCGGTGTCGATTTCGTTGTCGAAGTGACCGATGTTGCAGACCACGGCGCGCTTCTTCAGGGCCTTGAGCATGCCGGCGTCACACACGTTGGCGTTGCCGGTGGTGGTGACGATCAGGTCGATCTTGGCCAGCAGCGCCTTGTCGATGCAGGCGTCGGTGCCATCATTGCGGCCGTCGATGTACGGCGATACCAGCTCGTAGCCATCCATGCAGGCCTGCATGGCGCAGATCGGGTCGATCTCGGAAACCTTGACGATCATGCCTTCCTGACGCAGCGAAGCGGCCGAGCCCTTGCCCACGTCGCCGTAGCCGATGACCAGCGCCTGCTTGCCCGACAGCAGGTGGTCGGTGCCGCGCTTGATAGCGTCGTTGAGGCTGTGACGGCAGCCATACTTGTTGTCGTTCTTGCTCTTGGTGACCGCGTCGTTGACGTTGATCGCCGGGACCTTCAGGGTGCCGGCCTTGAGCATGTCGAGCAGGCGGTGCACGCCGGTGGTGGTTTCTTCGGTGACGCCGTGGATGCGCTCGAGCATCTGCGGGTATTTCTTGTGCAGGATCTCGGTCAGGTCACCGCCGTCGTCGAGCACCATGTTGGCGTCCCATGGCTGGCCGTCCTTGAGGATGGTCTGCTCGATGCACCACTCGTACTCCTGCTCGGTCTCGCCCTTCCAGGCGAATACCGGGATGCCGGCAGCGGCGATGGCGGCAGCGGCCTGATCCTGGGTGGAGAAGATGTTGCAAGACGACCAGCGCACTTCGGCGCCCAGGGCGGTCAGCGTCTCGATCAGCACGCCGGTCTGGATGGTCATGTGGATGCAGCCGAGGATCCTGGCGCCTTTCAGCGGCTGGCTGGCGGCGTACTTGCGGCGCAGGCCCATCAGTGCCGGCATCTCGGATTCGGCGATGATCAGCTCGCGGCGGCCCCAGTCGGCCAGGGAAATGTCAGCGACCTTGTAGTCGTTAAAAGCGCTCATGCAAAAGCTCTCCAATCGTTGATCTGTGATCAGATGGTGAAAACCGCTGCGCAGGCCTGCAGGCCGTGGCTGTCACGTTTTCACGCAGTCCGATTGGGCGCCGTTGATGCGTTTTGGGTAACGCCCCATCCGAGCCTGACAGCCTGGAAGTCTGATTCGAATCTGCCGCGAAGCATTGCTGGATGCGGGGCTTGGGATTCGAAACAGATCTTTCAGGTTGCTGCAGCGCCCCTCGGACAGGTGGCGGGAACGCCCGGATGCCACCGAAGCGTTTTATAGCCCGGCGATTATAGCCGCGCCGAAGCGCGAGCCCAAGGCTTTCCATCGCCTCGGCGTGCGGTCAGCGGGGGTTGCCGACAGGCGCGGGAGAACAATGGCCGGGCCGCCTGCACGGCAAAGCTGAACCCCCATCCCATAGGCAGTGTCGATAACCATTATCGATAACGCGGCCATGATCCGCTCGCCGATGTTTGCCATCATGGCCGCCGACCTGAACGACAAAGGAGTGCGCATGAACTTCCACACACGCAAATGGGTGAAGCCCGAAGACCTCAACCCCAATGGCACCCTGTTCGGCGGCAGCCTGCTGAAGTGGATCGACGAGGAGGCAGCGATCTACGCGATCATCCAGCTGGGTAGCCAGCGCGTGGTGACCAAGCTGATTTCCGAGATCAACTTCGTCGCCTCGGCGCGGCAGAGCGACATCATCGAGCTCGGTATCACCGCTACCGACTTCGGCCGCACCTCGATCACCTTGCGCTGTGAAGTGCGCAACAAGATCACCCGCAAGAGCATCCTGACCATCGACAGGATGGTTTTCGTCAACCTCGGCGAGGATGGCCAGCCGGCGCCCCACGGCAAGACCGAGATCACCTACATCAAGGACCAGTTCAAGGACTGAGGCCCGCTGCTGTAGTGGTCGTGGTCTCGCAAGGCGCGCCAGGCTGTCTATCTTGCCTGGAAGCCGGCGACGCCTGCTTCACCCAGCCGCTCGGCGAGCGCCACCATCTCCTCGTGCTGGAAAAATGCCTGCAGCTGCGCCGCGCGGGTCGGGCCGATACCGGGTATTGCCTGCCAGTCTCTGCGGCTACGCTGGTGCAACTGCATCCAGCTCTGTGCCGCCAGGCTGTCCGGGTTCATGGGCACGCCCAATGCCCGCAGCCAATCGTGAAACGGTCGCTGCCGGGCTTCGGCGAAGCGCTCGCTGATCGCCGTGGCGCCTTGCGGGCCAATGCCCGGTACCGCCAACAGTTGCGCTTCATCAAGATCCAGCCAGTCGAGCAGACCATCGATATGCTGCGCCGCGAGCAGTTTCTGCCAGGTGCCAGCGCCGATTCCCGACAGATTCAGTGCCTGCTTGCCGCTGAGCCAGGTGAGGCGGGCGTGGAACTGGCTGGCGCACGCAGGCGAGACGCGTAGGCAGCTCAGGGCGTGGTAGTCATCCTCACCGGGAATCTCCAGCGCAGCGCGCACGGCGCTTCGCAGTACCACGCTTTCCAGCTTGGGAATGGTCTGCCCGGCCAGGCGGATGGCGATCTGGTCGCCGGGGCGAATGTCCAGTTGCCGCCAGCGTTGCAGTAAGCCCGCGCTGACCACCCGGATGGTGCGGTCATCGAGCTTTACCGGCTGCAGGCGCAGCAACGGGGTGATGCGCCCGGTACGACCAATGCTGAATTCGACCGCCTCGACCAGCGCGAGCGCTTCACTGGCCGGATACTTCCAGGCTATTGCCCAATGCGGCGGCTCGGCACGCCAGCGGTCACCGCTCGGCCGCTGACCCTGGCGCAGCACCACGCCATCGGTGGCGAAGGGTATCGGGCTGCGCAGCCAGTGCTCGCGCCAGCGCGCGGCATCTGCCGGGCTGTCGACCTGCCGGCTGTAGGTGCGGCTGTCTTCGAAGCCCAGTGCGGCCAGGCGTTCCAGTCGCTCATGCATGGCGCCAGGGCCGTTGGGCCAGTCCCAGACGAACAGGCCGATGCTGGCGGCCTGATCCTGTTGCAGCGCCTGGCGGGCCATCAGTCCTGCCACCGTGCTGCGCGCCGCGGCGCTGCCTTGGGTTGCCTGCACGTGGCCGGGGCGGCGCAGGTAGAGCTCGCCTTGCAGGATGACTGTGCCACGCTCGTGCAGTTGCTTGGGAATGGCACTGATCTGCGCGGCCTGAGGCATCCAGTCCTGGCCGCTCGTGCCGTCGCCACGGCTGACCACCCGCCGAAGATGGCCGCTCACGTAGAGTAGGCTGACCGCTACACCGTCCACCTTCGGCTGAATCCACAGGTCGTCACGGTTGGCCATCCACTGAGTGACAGCGCGCTCGTCGGCCAATTTGCCTAGCCCGGTCTGGGCCACGGGATGCTGGACGGGGCCTTGTGCCCCGCGCAAGGGGTTGGCTTCGGACGGCCGGGCGTGGCAACGCTGCCAGCGCTCCAGGCGGGCACGGGCCTGATCGTAGAGTTCGTCGCTGACCAGTGAGCGGCCCTGGCGATGATAGGCGTCATCCCAGCGCGCGACCTGTTCGGCCAGCTCCGTGAGTTGACGGCTACCGGCTGGCGTCTGCGCAGGGCAGTCATCGGCGAGGGCTAGGGCAGGCAGTAACAAGAAAACGCAGGCGGCGATCCAGGCTTTCATGGGCGGAGCATCCATGCTCGGGTATCGAGTTTCCAGGCTAGCTGGTGTTGGCAAAAGTGGGGGCTGGCCGACATTTTCAGATGGTGGCGGTTTGTTACCATAGATGTCTGGTGCTACAGTCCGCGCCCCGTACACCAAATGGACTTGCCCGGCGGCGGGATCTACAGCCGGGCCTCATCTCTGGAGGTCTAGAGTCTCATGCGTATTTCTATCCTGTTGTGCTCCGCTGCCCTGGTTGCCGCCAGTTCTTTCGCCCATGCGGCTGGAGACAATCAGCTCAAGTGTCAGCAAAAGATGTCGGCCAACGCCGAGAAAATTGCCCAGGTCAAACAGCTGGCCGGCCTGCTCGGCAACAAACAGGCCGAGGATGCCATTGCGCAGGTCGAGGGCGGCTGTGATCAACTCGGCGCCAACGCTGCCTCTTCCAGCGAGACCGTTGCGCAAACTCAGGGCGATAGCAAAGCCGAGAACATTGCCGCTGCAGCCGAGACCCTGAAAGGTCTGGGTTCGCTGTTCGGCAAGTAATTGTGCGGCCCGCTTTGCGGGTATGAAAAAGCCTCCGTGAGCTCGACGCCCACGGAGGCTTTTTTGCATCTGTCACCAAGGCAGCCCTGAAGAGCTACCCCGTGATGACTTGTCCTGGCTTACAGGCCGGCAGCGGCGCGCAGGTCGGCGACCTTGTCGGTCTTTTCCCAGGTGAAGCTGGTGAAGCTGTCGTCGCCAACGGTCAACTGCTGTGGCTCGCGGCCGAAATGGCCATAGGCGGCGGTCGGCTGGTACATCGGGTGCAGCAGGTCAAGCATCTTGGTGATGGCGTACGGGCGCAGGTCGAACACCTCGCGCACCAGCTTGATGATGGTCTCTTCGGCCACCTTGTTGGTGCCGAAGGTGTTGATCGAGATGGAGGTCGGCTGGGCCACGCCGATGGCGTAGGACACCTGGATCTCGCAGCGCTCGGCCAGGCCGGCGGCGACGATGTTCTTGGCCACGTAGCGGCCGGCGTAGGCGGCCGAGCGGTCAACCTTGGACGGGTCCTTGCCGGAGAAGGCGCCGCCGCCGTGGCGGGCCATGCCGCCGTAGCTGTCGACGATGATCTTGCGGCCGGTCAGGCCGCAGTCGCCCACCGGGCCGCCGATCACGAAGTTGCCGGTCGGGTTGATGTGGAACTGGGTGTCCTTGTGCAGCAATTCGGCCGGCAGGCTGTGCTTGATCACCAGCTCCATCACCGCTTCGCGCAGGTCGTTCAGGGACACATCCGGGTTGTGCTGGGTGGACAGCACCACGGCGTCGATACCGACCACCTTGCCGTCTTCGTAGCGGCAGGTGACCTGGGATTTTGCATCCGGGCGCAGCCACGGCAGCAGGCCGGACTTGCGGGCCTCGGCCTGGCGCTCGACCAGGGCGTGGGAGAAACGGATCGGCGCCGGCATCAGCACGTCGGTCTCGTTGCTGGCGTAGCCGAACATCAGGCCCTGGTCGCCAGCGCCCTGGTCTTCCGGCTTGGCACGGTCGACACCCTGGTTGATGTCCGGGGACTGCTTGCCAATGATGTTCATCACGCCGCAGGTGGCACCGTCGAAGCCGACGTCGGAGCTGGTGTAGCCGATGTTGCAGATCACGTCGCGGACGATCTGCTCAAGGTCGACCCAGGCGCTGGTGGTCACTTCACCGGCGATGATCGCCACGCCGGTCTTGACCAGGGTTTCCACTGCCACCCGGGCATGCTTGTCCTGGGTGATGATGGCGTCGAGCACGGCATCGGAAATCTGGTCGGCGATCTTGTCCGGGTGCCCTTCGGACACGGACTCGGAGGTAAACAGGGAGTATTCGCTCATCTATCGATTGTCCTGGCGAGTGGGGGCCTCTCGGCCGCGTGCGTGAGTGGAAGGGTGCGCTGGAAATGCCGCACCTGAATTTGAAAACCATTGCGCAGGCCGACATACAGGCTTTCACCCGGGGTCAGGCCGGCGGCAATTGCCCAATGGGCGAGATCGTCCTGTTCGAAGCCTAGCCAGAGATCGCCGCAGGTGTCGCGAGCCCAACTCTGGTCATGGCTGCACAGTTCAGTGATCAGCAGGCTGCCGCCCGGGTTCACCTGATCGGCCAGCTTGCGCAGGGCCTGGGCTGGCGCGGCGAAGTGATGCAGCACCATGTTCAGCACCACGCAGTCGGCGCTGGGATAGCTGTCGAGCAGCGCGTCGGCCAGCTGCAGCTGGACGTTGCCAAGGCCTTCCTGCTGGCAGCGCAGGCGTGCCAGCTCGAGCATCGCCTCACTGTTGTCGAGGGCCATGACCTGGGCGAAGCGACGCGCCAGTTCCGGCAGGAAGCCGCCGTCACCAGGGCCGATCTCCAGTGCGCTGGTCTGTGCTGGCAAATCCAGCGAGTCGAGCAGGGCGAGCACGCTGTCGCGGTACTGCGGAAGGCCGGCGATCAGGTCCTGCTGGGCCTGAAAGCGTTCGGCGCTACGGGCGAAGAAGTCGCGGCTGGCAGCGGCGCGCTGCTGGTGTACCTGGGCGATACGCTGGCGCACCTCGGCAGGCAGCAGCAGGCTGTCGACTTCCTGCAGCAGCGCGGCATGCAGGGTGCCGCCCACGCTTTCGGCCTGGGCCAGGGCGCGGCGATAGAAGATCGCGTTGCCTTCCCGGCGTGTCGCCACCAGGCCGGCCTGGGCCAGTACCTTGAGGTGATGGCTCATGCCCGACTGGCCGATGGCGAAGATCTGCGCCAGTTCCAGCACGCCGAACGAGTCGTTGCTCAGGGCGCGCAGAACGTTCAGGCGCAGCCCATCGCCCGCGGCCTTGCACAGGGCGGACAGCAGATCGGTGGGCTCGAAGTCGAGCGAAGGCGCGCGCTGGGTCATGGGCCGCAGTCTAGTCGGTCATTTTTCAGCCAGCAACCGCAATATCAAAAAGTTTTGATATTGCGGTTGCTGTGTTCGCGGCGGCTTTTTGCTTGGCGCAGGCGCCGCTATGGATAAAAAGCGCTGCAATATTGTCGCGGACAGACCATCTGTCATTGCCCCGGCGGCGCTCGCTGGGCGAAAATGGCCGCCTTTTTCGACCCCTGCTGCCTCCAAGGCAGCCACCCGCAGGAGATTAGCGATGCCCAGCCGTCGTGAGCGTGCCAATGCCATTCGTGCCCTGAGCATGGATGCCGTGCAAAAAGCCAACAGCGGCCACCCCGGTGCCCCCATGGGGATGGCGGATATCGCCGAAGTGCTGTGGCGTGACTACCTCAAGCACAACCCGGCCAACCCGAAATTCGCCGACCGTGACCGCTTCGTACTGTCCAACGGCCATGGCTCGATGCTGATCTATTCGCTGCTGCACCTGACCGGCTACGACCTGTCCATCGACGACCTGAAGAACTTCCGTCAGCTGCACAGCAAGACCCCGGGCCACCCGGAGTATGGCTATGCGCCTGGCGTCGAGACCACTACCGGCCCGCTCGGCCAGGGCATCGCCAACGCCGTGGGCTTCGCCCTCGCCGAAAAAATCATGGCGGCGCAGTTCAACCGCGACGGCCACGACATCGTCGATCACTACACCTACGCCTTCCTGGGCGACGGTTGCATGATGGAAGGCATCAGCCATGAAGTCTGCTCCCTGGCCGGCACCCTGGGCCTGGGCAAGCTGATCGCCTTCTACGATGACAACGGTATTTCCATCGACGGTGAAGTGCACGGCTGGTTCACCGACGACACCCCGGCGCGCTTCGAAGCCTACGGCTGGCAGGTGATCCGCAATGTCGACGGCCACGATGCCGAAGAAATCAAGATGGCCATCGACACCGCGCGCAAGTCCAGCGACCGTCCGACGCTGATCTGCTGCAAGACCATCATCGGTTTCGGTTCGCCGAACAAGCAGGGCAAGGAAGAGTCCCACGGCGCGGCCCTGGGCCATGACGAAATCGCCCTAACCCGCGCCGCGCTCAATTGGAACCACGCACCATTCGAAGTCCCGGCCGACATCTATGCCGAATGGGATGCCAAGGAAGCCGGCCTGGCTGCCGAAGCCGAATGGGATCAACGCTTTGCCGCCTATTCCGCCGCCTACCCGGAGCTGGCCAACGAATTCATCCGCCGCATGGCCGGCGAGTTGCCTGCCGACTTTTCCGCCAAGGCCAGCGAGTTCATCCGCGCCGTCGCCGAGAAGGGTGAAACCATCGCCAGCCGCAAGGCCAGCCAGAACTGCCTGAATGCCTTCGGCCCGCTGTTGCCGGAACTGCTCGGCGGCTCGGCTGACCTGGCCGGTTCCAACCTGACCCTGTGGAAGGGCTGCAAGCCGGTGGTCGCCGAGGATGCCTCGGGCAACTACATGTACTACGGCGTGCGCGAGTTCGGCATGAGCGCGATCATGAACGGCGTCGCCCTGCACGGCGGCCTGATTCCCTACGGCGCGACCTTCCTGATGTTCATGGAGTACGCCCGCAACGCGGTGCGCATGTCGGCGCTGATGAAGCTGCGCGTGCTCTACGTGTTCACCCACGACTCCATCGGTCTTGGTGAAGACGGCCCGACCCACCAGCCGGTCGAGCAACTGACCAGCCTGCGCACCACGCCGAACCTGGACACCTGGCGCCCGGCGGATACCGTCGAAGCCGCGGTGGCCTGGAAGCACTCGGTCGAGCGCAAGGACGGCCCGAGCGCACTGATCTTCTCGCGCCAGAACCTGCCGCATAACCTGCGCGACCACGAAACCGAAGCGGCCATCAGCCGTGGCGGCTACGTGCTGAAAGACTGCGCCGGCGAGCCGGAACTGATCCTCATCGCCACCGGCTCGGAGGTCGGCCTGGCCATCCAGGCGGCCGACAAGCTGAGCGAGCAGGGCCGCAAGGTTCGCGTGGTGTCGATGCCGTCCACCAACGTGTTCGACCAGCAGGATGCTGGCTACAAACAGTCCGTACTGCCGCTGCAGGTCACCGCGCGGATCGCCATCGAAGCTGCCCACGCGGACTTCTGGTACAAGTACGTTGGCCTCGAAGGCCGGGTGATCGGCATGGAAACCTACGGTGAATCGGCGCCTGCCGGCCAGCTGTTCGAGCACTTCGGCTTTACCGTCGAGAACATCGTCGGTACTGCCGAAGAGCTGCTCGACGCCTGAGCGGCAACGACGCCGTAGGATGGCACTGGGCGCGTAGCCAACGCGCCCAGTGCCTCGCTAGGCCAACCGGTGGCTCGCTCCCGCGTTCCACCTTACGGTTCATCCGAGATAGCCGATGTCCCATCGCCCTTACCGCGTTGCCCTGAACGGCTATGGCCGCATCGGCCGCTGCGTGCTGCGCGCGCTGCACGAGCGGGCAGGCGCGGCACGGCTGGAAATCGTCGCACTCAATGACCTGGCCGACCAGGCCAGCATCGAATACCTGACCCGTTTCGACTCCACCCATGGGCGTTTCCCCGGCGAGGTGAAGGTCGCGGGTGATCATCTGCATATCAATGGCAAGCCGCTCAAGGTGCTGCGCCAGCGCGAGCCCGAGGGTATCGACTGGCGTGCGCTGGGTATCGACCTGCTGCTCGAATGTTCCGGGCAATACACCACGCGTGAGCAGGCCGAGCGGTTCCTGCAGGCGGGTGCACCGCGGGTATTGTTGTCGCAGCCAATGGCCAGCGATGGCGATGTCGACGCCACGGTGGTGTACGGCGTCAATCAGCAATGCCTGACCGGCAGCGAGCGCTTGGTTTCCAACGCCTCGTGCACCACCAATTGCGGCGTGCCGCTGCTCAAGCTGCTCAACGAGGCGGTGGGGCTGGAATACATTTCCATCACCACCATCCACTCGGCGATGAACGACCAGCCGGTGATCGATGCCTATCACGACGAGGATCTGCGTCGTACCCGCTCGGCCTTCCAGTCGGTGATCCCGGTTTCCACCGGCCTGGCCCGGGGCATCGAGCGGTTGCTGCCGGAACTTGCCGGGCGAATTCAGGCCAAAGCCATTCGGGTGCCGACGGTCAACGTGTCCTGCCTGGATATCACCTTGCAGACCGCCCGCGACACCAGTGCCGAAGAGATCAACCGGATCCTGCGCAAGGCTGCCGAACTGGGGCCGCTGCAGGGCCTGCTGGCGTACACCGAGTTGCCCCACGCCAGCTGCGACTTCAACCATGATCCCCATTCGGCCATCGTCGACGGCAGTCAGACGCGGGTTTCCGGGCCTCGCCTGGTCAACCTGCTGGCCTGGTTCGACAACGAATGGGGTTTCGCCAATCGTATGCTCGACATGGCCGTGCATTATCTCGATGCCGCCGCTCACTTATCACCAGCCCCTGTTAAGGACTGATTCAATGACCCTGAACATCGCGAAAATGGCCGACCTTGATCTGCAAGGTAAGCGCGTGCTGATCCGTGAAGACCTCAACGTGCCGGTCAAGGACGGCGTTGTGAAGAGTGATGCGCGCATTCTCGCCGCGCTGCCGACCATCAAGCTGGCCCTGGAAAAAGGCGCGGCGGTGATGGTCTGTTCGCACCTCGGTCGCCCGACCGAAGGCGAATTCAGTGAAGAGAACAGCCTGGCACCGGTGGCGGCCTACCTGAGCAAAGCCCTGGGCCGTGACGTGCCGCTGGTCAAGGACTACCTGGGCGGTGTCGAGCTGAGCGCTGGCGAACTGGTGCTGTTCGAGAACGTACGCTTCAACAAGGGTGAGAAGAAGAACGCCGACGAGCTGGCCCAGCAATACGCCGCCCTGTGCGACGTGTTCGTGATGGACGCCTTTGGCACCGCCCACCGCGCCGAGGGCTCGACCCACGGTGTGGCCAAGTTCGCCAAGGTTGCCGCGGCCGGCCCGCTGCTGGCTGCCGAACTGGACGCCCTGGGCAAGGCCCTGGGCGCTCCGGCCAAGCCGATGGCGGCGATCGTCGCCGGCTCCAAGGTGTCGACCAAGCTGGACGTGCTCAACAGCCTGAGCAGCATCTGCGATCAGCTGATCGTTGGCGGCGGTATCGCCAACACCTTCCTGGCCGCTGCCGGTTACCCGGTCGGCAAGTCGCTGTACGAGGCTGATCTGGTCGACACCGCCAAGGCCATCGCCGCCAAAGTCAGCGTGCCGCTGCCGGTCGATGTGGTGGTCGCCAAGGAGTTTTCCGAGTCCGCTGCCGCGACCGTCAAGGCGGTCGCCGATGTAGCCGACGACGACATGATTCTCGACATCGGCCCGCAGACCGCCAAGCAGTTCGCCGAACTGTTGAAAGCGTCGAAGACCATCCTGTGGAACGGTCCGGTCGGGGTGTTCGAATTCGATCAGTTCGGCGAAGGTACCAAGGCCCTGGCCCTGGCGATCGCTGAAAGCCCGGCGTTCTCCATTGCCGGTGGTGGCGACACCCTGGCGGCCATCGACAAGTACGATGTCGCCGCGCGCATCTCCTACATCTCCACCGGTGGCGGTGCCTTCCTCGAGTTCGTCGAAGGCAAGGTGCTGCCGGCGGTAGAAATCCTCCAGAAGCGCGCAGCCGAGTAAACGAGGGACGCTTGGGTCGGTACGCGGCGCCAAAGCGGCAGTTGCGTACAGACCCTAAACCTTGGCAGGCGGCGGTGGTCTTTACCTTGTATGGAAATCAGCCAGCAAGGAGTGACCGATGCGTAACCTGACCATGGTATTGAGCCTGTGTGTCGTCCTGGGCGGTTGTGCCTGGGGTGGATCGCCGCGCGATGAAGCCTGCAACGTGTTGAGCCCGGCGGAAATCGACCTGCCGACCACCCGTGAGGATCAGCGCATCGAGGGGCATAGTACCGGTGACTCGACGCCGCCCGTGGGCGAGCAGAACTGCTAGAAGGAGAGTGCGATGAACCGTTATAAATGCGCAGCCGTGTTGCTCGGCCTGGCCATGCTTGCCGGCTGTGCCGGCAAGGACTACGCCGATAGCCAGCAGTGGAATCGCTGGGTCTGTGACAGCCAGGCCGAAGTGTTCTGGCGCTACGCCGACCCGGGGCACGAACAGGTCGATGTGCGCATGGGCGGCAGCGATGTTGTCCATCGCCTGAGCCTGGAGCCCTCAGGCTCCGGCGAGCTGTACAGCGACGGTACGCTGTCTTTCCACGCCAAGGGTGAGGAAGGCCTGGTCTACCGCACTGCCAATGACGATTTGCTCGGGCGCGGTTGCAAGGCGCCCTGAATGACTGGCGAGCAGGCACGCCCGCTCGCAGACTTGAATAGCGCCTGCCACTGCGGCAGGCTTGCACGATTAACGAGCCCTATCGGGAGATAGCAAAACATGGCACTTATCAGCATGCGCCAGATGCTCGACCACGCCGCCGAATTCGGCTACGGCGTGCCGGCCTTCAACGTCAACAACCTCGAGCAGATGCGCGCCATCATGGAAGCCGCCGACAAGACCGATTCGCCGGTCATCGTCCAGGCCTCCGCCGGTGCCCGCAAATACGCCGGTGCGCCGTTCCTGCGCCACTTGATCCTCGCTGCGATCGAAGAATTCCCGCATATCCCGGTGTGCATGCACCAGGACCACGGCACCAGCCCGGATGTCTGCCAGCGCTCCATCCAGCTGGGTTTCAGCTCGGTGATGATGGACGGCTCGCTGAAGGAAGACGGCAAGACCCCGGCCGACTACGAGTACAACGTGCGTGTTACCCAGCAGACCGTGGCCTTCGCCCACGCCTGCGGCGTTTCGGTCGAGGGTGAGCTGGGCTGCCTGGGTAGCCTGGAAACCGGCATGGCCGGTGAAGAAGACGGCGTTGGCGCCGAAGGCGTGCTCGATCACAGCCAACTGCTGACCGACCCGGAAGAAGCCGCTGACTTCGTCAAGAAGACCCAGGTCGACGCCCTGGCCATCGCCATCGGCACCAGCCACGGCGCCTACAAGTTCACCAAGCCACCGACCGGCGACGTGCTGTCGATCGAGCGCATCAAGGCGATCCACAAGCGCATCCCCAACACCCACCTGGTGATGCACGGCTCCAGCTCGGTGCCGCAGGATTGGCTGGCGATCATCAACGAGTACGGTGGCGACATCAAGGAAACCTACGGCGTGCCGGTCGAAGAGATCGTTGAAGGCATCAAGCACGGCGTGCGCAAGGTCAACATCGACACCGATCTGCGTCTGGCCTCCACCGGTGCGATCCGTCGTTTCATGGCGCAGAACCCGGCCGAGTTCGACCCACGCAAATACTTCGCCAAGACCGTGGAAGCCATGCGTGACGTCTGCATCGCCCGCTACGAAGCCTTCGGCACCGCCGGCAACGCTTCCAAGATCAAGCCGATCTCCCTGGAAGGCATGTTCCAGCGTTACGCCAAGGGTGAGCTGACCGCGAAGGTCAACTGATAACCGCGTTCAAGCACCGCCTGAAAGCCGCTTGCCTGTCATGGGCAAGCGGCTTTTTCGTCTCCGCCGCCTGCAGCTCTCCCTGTCGCGTGCGCGCGGCCAGGGGACGCATGGCTTTTCATATCTAGGAAAAACCATGTAAAACTTCCTCTCCCGCCATCCCATGGGCGCTGCGCCATACTGCCGCCACGCGTTTCAGGATGTCGGCCCCCATGCCCCCAAACACTCGCCTCTGGCTGCCATTCGGTTTGGCCGTGTTCGTCGCCACCCTGTTCGGCAGCATCGTCCAGACCCAATTCAACCTTGCCGCGCTGCAACAGCTCGGTGCCAGTATCTCCCCGGCGGTACGCCTGCAGACCACGGCGCACGATCTGCTCGGTTTCAGCCCTACCCTTGCCGCGCTGGTGATCGCCGCATTCATCGTTGCCTTGCCACTGACTGCCTGGGCGGCGCCTGCCGGGGGCGTGCTGCGTTGGCTGGCATTCATACTTGCTGGAGCCTTGGCGGTATGGCTGGCGTTGCTCGCAGCCAATGCCGTGGCGCCCATGCCGACGCTGATCGGCGCCAATCGCTCGCTGTCCGGCACCCTGGCGCTGATGCTCTGTGGCAGCCTGGGTGGGCTGGTATTCGCACGTTTCAGCGGCGCTGCGCGCCGATGATCCTCTCTGCAATCAAAGGAGTGTCGTTGAAAGCTGTATTGCTGGCACTGGGGTTGAGCGCCGGTGCGCTGGCCCACGCCGATTACCGTATCGAAACCGTCACCGAGGGCCTGGAGCATCCCTGGGCCATGGCGTTCTTGCCCGACGGCCGCATGCTGGTCACCGAGCGCACCGGGCAGCTGCGCCTGATCGATGCCCAGGGCAGGTTGCAGGCCAAGCCGATCGGCGGCTTGCCAACGCCCTTCGTGGCCACACAGGCGGGCCTCATGGAGGTGGCGCTGGACCCGCATTTCGCCAGCGATCCGTGGATCTACCTGAGTTATGCCCATGGCCAGCTCGACGCCAACAACACCCGGCTGGCCCGCGCCCGCCTGGTCGATGGCGAGCTTCGCGATTTCCAGGTGCTGTTCACCGCCCAGCCCGCCAAGGCGGGTGCTTCCCACTACGGCGGACGAATCGCCTTTTTGCCCGACGACACCCTGGTGCTGACTCTGGGGGACGGTTTCGATTGGCGCGAGCAGGCGCAGAATCCAGCCAATCACCTGGGCAAGACGGTGCGCCTGAATCGCGATGGCAGCATCCCGCCGGACAACCCGCTGCGGGGCCAGCCGGGGGCCGCCGAGGAGATCTACAGCCTGGGGCACCGCAACGTGCAGGGCATCGTCTACGACAGCCGACGCAAGCGCCTGTACAGCCACGAGCATGGGCCCAAGGGCGGCGACGAGCTGAATCTGCTGCAGCCCGGCGGCAACTACGGCTGGCCCCTTACCTCCTTTGGCGTCGATTACACCGGCGCGATGGTCACGCCCTTTACCGAACTGCCCGGCTACCTTGCGCCGGAGCTGCACTGGACGCCTTCGGTGGCGCCGTCCGGCTTGGCGCTCTATACCGGTGAACGTTTCCCGCACTGGAAGGGTGACCTGTTCGTCTCCACCCTGGCGGAAAAGAGCGTGCGTCGGGTGCGACTCGACAACGGGCGGCTGGCGGGCGAGGACATTCTCTTCCAGGAACTCGAAGAACGCATACGTGGCGTGTACGACGGCCCGGATGGTGCGCTGTATCTGTTGACCGACAGCGAAGACGGCAAGCTGCTGCGGGTCGTGCCGCTCTAGGGTCTGTTTCTGTTTCACGCACGTCCGCGCCGGATTCTCTTTTACCGCGAGGCAAGGCACGAGCCGCGAAGTTTAGTGGGCTAAATGAGCCGGCGAGAAACGCCGCATCGCGGCAACGCGGCTCGCGTTGAAACGGTAACAGACCCTACGTTGAGGCATAATCTGCCGCCAGCTCTTCCAGCGTGAACCCGCATGACGCCGCTCAAATACCTTCAGGGTTACCCCGCCTCGCTCCAGGAGCAGGTGCGTCAGCTGATCGCCGGCGAGCGCCTGGGCGATTACCTGGCGCAGCGCTATGGGGGCCGCCATGGGGTGCAGAGTGACAAGGCGCTGTATGCCTACGTGATGGCGCTCAAGCAGGCGCATCTGAAGAATGCGCCGGCCATCGACAAGGTGCTGTTCGACAATCGCCTCGACCTGACGCACCGCGCCCTCGGCCTGCACACCACGGTTTCGCGGGTGCAGGGTGGCAAACTCAAGGCCAAGAAGGAGATTCGTGTCGCCTCGCTGTTTCGCGAGGCGGCGCCGCAGTTCCTGCAGATGATCGTGGTGCACGAGCTGGCGCACCTGAAGGAAAGCGATCACAACAAGGCGTTCTACAAACTCTGCGAATACATGCTGCCGGACTATCAGCAACTGGAGTTCGACCTGCGCCTGTACCTGACCTGGCGCGACCTGCAGTCGAATACGCCGACGTGATGCCGCAGGTGCGGTTCAGTACGCCTCAATGATCTCGTGATGCTGTGAGCGGCCGGCAACGTTCAGCTCGATCTCGTCACCGACGCGCCGCCCGAGCAGGCGCTGGCCTAGCGGCGCATCGGGGCTGAGCACCAGAATCGTGCGCTGCTCGACCTGCACCTTGATCGCCGCCCCCTCCGGGCCGAGAAACAGCCATTGCTGCTGATCGCTGTCGTCTGCCAGTAACACCAGGCTGGTCAGTCGAATGCCTTGGGCGTCGTCGTAGGCGCGCACCTGCAGCTGACGCCAGACGCGCAGCCGCTGGCCTATCTCTTCCACGCGGCGCGCTTGCCCGGCAGCCAGATAGGCCGCCTCAAGCCCGAGCGTGTCGTACTTGTTCTCGGCGATATTCTCTTCGTGGGTGGCCGTCTCATGGGCGACCCGCGCGGCCTGTTCAGCCGCCTGCAGCTCGACGCCAAGCCGCTCGACGACCTGCTGCACGATAGGTTGCTTATCCATGGGACTCAGGCTCCGTGCGTGATTTCTCGCGGTTCTTGAGCAGGTGTGCCGCCAGCGTGCGCAGTGGGCCCAGCTGCCGGGCGATGAGCGAGAGCTGGGTCTGCACCAGTCGCTGGGTATCATCCAGATCATCCGGCATCTGCTCCAGGCAACTGGCGAGGTGCTCCTCGTGATCGCTCTGGATGGCCACCGGCGTCTGCTCGTTCAAGCCGCGGGCGATTTCGTCGAGGCTGTCGGCCAGGCGCAGGGCGCTGGCTGGCAGCTCGTTCTGTTCATCGGCCAGCAGCGCCTCGCCACGGTGCGCGCCAAGGCCCGACAGGTAGCTGAGCAGGGTGTGCGAGAGCACCAGAAAGCGGAAGCCGATATCCGCCTCCTTCCGAAAGTGCCCGGGCTCCATCAGCATGTTGCCCAGAGTGGTCGACAGCGCCGCATCGGCGTTGTGGGCGTTGCGCCGGGCCAAGCGATAGGCGAGGTCGTCGCGCTTGCCTTCGGCGTACTGGCGCATGATCTGCCGCAGGTAGGTGCTGTTGCAGCTCAGGGTATTGGCCACCACGCGATTGAGCCGGCGGCCCTGCCAGTCCGGCAGAATTAGGAACACCGCCAGGCCAGCGATCAGGCTGCCAAGCAGGGTATCGAACAGGCGCGGCAGGATTAGCCCGTAGCCGTCACCCACTTGGTTGAAGCAGAACAGCACCAGCAGGGTGATCGCCGCCGTGGCCACGGTGTAGCGACCCGAGCGGGTGGCGAAGAACACCACGCCGGCGGCGACGGCGAAGAACGCCTGGATCAACTGGGCCGGGAACAGATCGATCAGCGCCCAGCCCAGCAGCAGCCCCAGCACGGTGCCGATGATGCGCTGCACCAGCTTCAGGCGGGTGGCGCCGTAGTTGGGTTGGCAGACGAACAGGGTGGTGAGCAGAATCCAGTAGCCCTGGGTCGGGTGGATCCAGTGCAGCACGCCATAACCGGCAGCCAGAGCGATGGACAGGCGCAGGGCATGGCGGAACAGCAGTGAGGTAGGCGTGAGCTGCAGGCGGATGCGCTCCCAGACGTCACGCAGTGATTGCGGTTCGCGGTCGAGCAGGGTGCTGTCCTGCTCCTCGGCCAGGGCATCGGGGTTGCTGGCGCTACTCAGCAGGCGGTCGAGGGTGCCGAGGTTGCCGGCTAGCGCACCGAGTGAGCGCAGCAGGTGTTTCCAGGCCGGGTTGCTCTGGATGCGCAGATGTTCCAAGGATGCCTGCAAGTCGGCCTGGGCATGGCTGTAGTGCTCGCCATATTCGAATGGCTGGCGCAGCTCGATGGCCTGGGCCAGGGCATGGCAGGCCTTGCCGTGCAGGCGCAGCAGGCGCTGGCAGCGAAACATCACGTCGCTGTGGAAGAAGGCTTCGGCCAGGGCGTTGTAGGGATAGTGCGAGGAACTGGCGCGCTCATGGATGTCCTGGGCGAGAAAATACAGCTTCAGGTAGCGGCTGACCTTGGGGCCGGGGCGGCCGTTGCCGACCCGGTGCAGGATGATTTCCTTGGTGGCGTTGAGGGCTGCCACCACCCGGCCATTCTGCTTGGCCAGCGCCAGGCGCCGGGATTCCACGTCCAGCTGGCGCAGGGGTTCGAACAGCGCGGCCTTGAGCTTCAGGTACAGGCCCAGTTCGCGGAACAGCCGGGCCAGACTCTGTTGCACCGGCTGGTGGGCGAACAGCGCATGCCAGAGCACCGACAGCACCCCATACCAGGCGGCCCCCGCGACCAGCAGCAAGGGCTCCAGCCACAGGCCGGCGACGCCGCCGCGCTGCTCCACGCCGATCATGCTGTATACCGCCAGAATCAGCGTGGCCGAGCCGAGGGTGGCGAAACGCTCGCCGAGGGCGCCGAGCATGGTCAGAAAAAACGCTGACAGCGCCAGGGCGCTGACAAACAGCCAGGGGTAGGGAAACAGGAATTCGACCGTATAGGCCGCGGCGCTGAAGCAGCCCAGGGTCACCAGCAGGGCGGTGAGCCGGCCCTGCCAGCTGTCGTCGGTTTCTGCCAGGGCACTAGCAATCACCCCGAGGAACAGCGGAATCAGGCTGTGCATCCAGCCCTGATGCCAGCACAGCGCCAGGGCACCACTGAGGGCGATGAACACCCGCAGGCTGTAGCTGAACTTGTCCAGTGCCCAGAGGCGGCGCAGCGAGTGGCGCAAGGAGGGGGACAGCATCCGGGTCGCGACCTTTAGCGGGGAAAATGACTGACACGCAGTTCAGCGCGGCGTTTCGATTGTGCCTCGCCTGCATCGTTCAGTGCGAGAGGCGCTTTCGTTGCTGGGGGCGTGCATTACGCAGCCGATGCTGGACGCCGGCCCTGCGCGGCGGGTCACCGCGGCTGAACTCTGTATGCGCCGCCTGGCTCCAAGATCTATCCATTGCCCATCGGCGCCGGCAAGCGGCCGCCGTGATTCGACAGGAGCGCCCCATGATCGACCTCCATTACTGGACGACCCCCAACGGCCACAAGATCAGTATCTTTCTCGAGGAAAGCGGTCTGGATTACAACGTGCATCCGGTGAATATCGGTACGGGCCAGCAGTTCGAACCGGCATTCCTGAAAATCGCCCCGAACAACCGGATTCCAGCCATCGTCGACAATAACCCCAGCGATGGCGGTGAGCCGATCTCGGTGTTCGAGTCCGGGGCGATTCTCGAATACCTGGCCGACAAGGTCGGCCGCTTCATGCCGCTGCAGCCGCGCTTGCGTGTGCAGGTTCAGCAGTGGTTGCACTGGCAGATGGGCGGATTGGGGCCGATGGCCGGGCAAAACCATCACTTCGTGCGTTTCGCCCCGGAGCAGATCCCCTATGCGATCGACCGCTACGTGAAGGAAACCGCGCGCTTGTACGGCGTACTGGATCGCCAGCTCGAGGGGCGCGAATACGTGGCCGGTGACTATTCGATTGCCGACATGGCCATTTATCCCTGGGCCAAGGGCTGGGAGTTGCAGCGCCAGCGTCTGGAGGATTTCCCAAATATGGCCGCCTGGCTGGCGCGCATGGGCAAGCGTCCGGCGGTGCAACGGGCTTATCAGGTCGCCGAGGCCATTGGTCAGCGCCCCGAAGAAGTGCTGACCAGCGAGGCGCGCAAGGCACTGTTCTGAGGTGCCGAACCTGGGGTGGCGTCTGTCACCCCAAGTGCAGGTCTGCGGCCGCTAATGGGCGGCCGAGCAGATAGCCCTGCACGTAGTCGCAGCCCAGCTGGCGCAGGTGCTCCAGCTGTTCGCTACGCTCCACGCCTTCGGCGAGTACCTTCATGTCCATGTTATGGGCAAGGGCAATGACTGCGTGGGTGATTGCCAGGTCATCCTTGTCGTGGGGCAGGCCGGCGACAAAGCTCTGGTCGAGCTTGAGCTTGTGCACCGGCAGGCGTTTGAGGCGGGCGAGGGAGCTGTAGCCGGTGCCAAAATCATCGATGGCCAGGCGCACGCCGAGGCTGCGCAGGCGTTCCAACAGGGCCTGGGCCTGATCCGGGTCGTCCATCACCGCGCTTTCGGTGACTTCCAGCTCCAAGCAGTCAGCGGGGAGGCCGGTGTCGGTCAGTACCTGGGCGACCCGTTGATCGAGTTCGCCGCGGCTGAACAGGCGGCTGGAAATATTCACGGCAACGAACTGCAGGCTGCGCCCGGCACTGCGCCAGGCGACCATCTGCCTGCACGCTTCTTCGAGTACCCAGGCATCGATGGCGCTGATCATGCCGCTGTCTTCGGCAACCGGAATGAACTCGCCTGGCGGGACCAGGCCGCGCTGCGGATGCTGCCAGCGCACCAGCGCCTCGACACCGATCATGCGATTGTCGCCCAGACAATGCAGGGGCTGGTAGTGCACCCGCAGTTCGCCGTTCTCGAGGGCATGGCGCAGGCCGGCGATCAGTTCCACACGCTGGCGGGCATACTCGGTCTGTTCCTGATCATAGAAGGCAAAGCCCTCGCGGCCGCTGCTCTTGGCCTTGAACAGTGCCGAGTCGACGTTGCGCAGCACCTCATCGACCGTGCGCGCGTCCTCCGGGTACAGGCAGATACCTGCGCTGGCCGAGATGAACAGCTCCTGACCATCGAGCAGGAACGGTGCGTGCAGGCAGTCGATCAGTGCCTGCGCCAGGTGCGCCGCCTGCTCGGCCTGCGCGCAGTCCTCGGCGAGGATGGCGAACTCGTCGCCGCCCAGGCGCGCCAGGGTGCTGCCGCTGCCGAGTTGCCTGGCAAGGCGCTCGCCGGTGGCCTTGAGCAGCAGGTCGCCGACGTTATGGCCAAGGCTTTCGTTGATGTGCTTGAAGTGATCCAGATCCACCACCAGTACGGCGCCGCGATCCGCGTCGCGCTCGGCGCGCTGCAGGGCATGCTCGACCCGTTCGCTGAACAGCAGTCGATTGGGCAAGTTGCTGAGGGGGTCATGATGGGCGAGGTGGTCGAGTTCGCGCTGGGAATGCTTGAGCACGCTGATGTCGGAGAACACCGCAACGTAGTGGCTGAGCAGGCCGTGGTCGCCGTGAATGGCGCGAATGCACTGCCATTGTGGGTAGATTTCGCCGTTCTTGCGGCGGTTCCACACCTCTCCGCTCCAGATCCCCTGAGTCTGCAGGGTGTGCCAGAGGTTCTGGTAGAACGCGGCGTCGTGGCGGCCGGATTTCAGCAGGGTAGGATGCTTGCCGAGAATTTCCGCTTCGCTGTAGCCGGTGATTCGGCTGAACGCCGGGTTGATGTGCACGATGGTCTGCCTGGTATCGGTGACCAGCACGCCTTCCTGGGTCGACTCGAATACAGCGGCCGCCTGGCGCAGGCTGTCGGCGTCGGCCCGGCGCTGGGTGATATCCCTGACCGTGCCGATGAACCGCTCGGGTCGCCCCTGGCCGTCAACCTGCAAGCGCCCGCGCGACATGACCCAGCGGTAGCTGCCGTCACGGTGACGCAGGCGGTAGCTGTTCTCGTAGGGGGTGTCCTGGCTTGCCTGCATCAGCGTATGCAGCGCCCGTTGATAGGCGGGGCGATCGTCAGGATGCAGCAATTGCTGCCACTGATCGCGGCCGGTGCCCAGGTCGCCGTCTGCCAGGCCCAGCAGTGCGTGATAACCCGGCGAGTAATAGATGCTCTGGCGGCGCAAGTCCCAGTCCCAGAGTCCGTCCTCAGTGGCTGACAGGGCCAGGCTGAGGCGCTCTTCGCTGGCGCGTAGTGCCTTACCGATGCGTACCTGGCGATGCAGGTGTCGGCTGATCGTCACGTACAGCAGTGCGCCGGTCAGCAGGACGAATACCAGGCCTTTCCACACATGGGCCTGCTCCGTCTGTCGGGCCGTCAGGTCGAGCGATGCCAGCAGCATGTCGCTCGCAACGATCCACAGGGCTGCCGCCACCAGGTAGGTCAAAGTCAGGCGCAATGCGCCCTGGCGAGTGTTCATAGGCAAATTTACGGTTTGCTTGTCTCGTGTGCGGAACTTGGCTGGGATTACCCTTGTAACATCCTTAGCCAAAAGACCAAGTGGTTTTCCAGCAGTTGATGTTGATAATGGTGGAGCGGCATTCAAGCCGCGTCGCTTTTTCTCTGCAAGAGGTACCTCTGCCCATGTGGTACAACGGTTTTCTCGATTTGCCTGTCTGGCAACTCATCATCGTCACCCTGCTGATGACACACGTCACCATCGTGGCGGTCACGGTCTATCTGCACCGTTACTCGGCGCACCGTTCCCTGGAGCTGAACCCTGCGCTCAAGCACTTCTTCCGTTTCTGGCTGTGGATGACCACAGGCATGAATACCCGCGAGTGGACGGCAATTCACCGCAAGCATCACGCCAAATGCGAAACCGCCGAAGACCCGCACAGCCCGGTGATCAAAGGGTTGGGCACGGTAATGCGGCAGGGCGCCGAGTTGTACGCCGAAGAGGCGAAGAACCAGGATACCCTGCGTATATATGGCAAGAACTGCCCCGACGACTGGATCGAGCGCAATGTCTACTCGCGGTTCCCGATCGGCGGCGTGTCACTGATGCTGGTCATCGACGTGCTGCTGTTCGGTGCCCTGGGACTTACCGTCTGGGCCGTGCAGATGATCTGGATTCCCTTCTGGGCCGCCGGCGTCATCAACGGCCTCGGCCATGCCATTGGCTATCGCAACTTCGAATGCCGTGATGCGGCCACCAATCTGGTGCCCTGGGGCATCATCGTGGGTGGTGAGGAGCTGCACAACAACCATCACACCTATCCCAACTCGGCCAAGCTGTCGGTCAAGCGCTGGGAGTTCGATATGGGCTGGGCGTGGATCCAGCTGTTCAGCTTTCTGCGCCTGGCGAAGGTGCAGCGTGTTGCGCCGATCGCCCATCGGGTGCCTGGCAAGGGCATTCTGGACATGGATACCGCCATGGCGATTCTCAACAACCGCTTCCAGATCATGGCCCAGTACCGCAAATTGGTGATCGGCCCGCTGGTCAAGCAGGAGCTGGCCAAGGCCGACGAATCGGTACGCCACCAGTTCCGGCGTGCCAAGCGCCTGTTGTCGCGCGAGCCGAGCCTGCTGCAGGACAAGCAACAAGTGCATATCGATGCCATGTTGGCGCACAGCCAGGCGCTCAAGGTGATTTACGAGAAGCGCCTGGCACTGCAAATGATCTGGGCACGAACCAGCGCCAATGGTCATGACATGCTCGAGGCTATCAAGCACTGGGTGCAGGATGCCGAGGCCAGTGGCATCCAGTCGCTACGCGACTTCGCCGAGCAACTGAAGACCTATTCCCTGCGCCCTACGGCAGTGTGATCCAGCGCACAAAGCTGGTTGGGCGGTGAACCGTCGACTGCACCCACGGTCATAGCTTTGACCTGGTTGCCCCTCTGAAAGCCCGCCATTCGGCGGGCTTTTTCGATCTCGCTGGCAACCCTAATCTGCTTAAAGGGCCAAGCTTCTGGATCGGTATATGGATGAACTCGCTGCGCTCGACCTGGAGGAGCTGACCCTCGCATTGCTGCACAGCCGTGCCGAGGGCACCCGCCTGCGCGAGCGTGAGCAATTGTTCAGTACCTTGTTGGGCAGCGTGAACGCGGTGCTCTGGGCATTCGACTGGGAGTCTCAGCAGATCATCTATGTCAGCCCGGCATACGAGCTGGTATTCGGTCGGTCGGCCGGTTTGTTGCTGGCTGATTATGGCGAGTGGCTTAACAGCATTTACCCGGACGACCTGGAATATGCTGCCGAGAGCATGGCCAAGGTGCTGGAAACCGGCGCTGTCGAAGCTCGCGAATATCGAATCATCCGCGCCGATGGCGAGATCCGCTGGCTCAGCGACAAATGCTTCATCGGCCGGCAGAGCGAGAGCCAGGCGACGCCGATCATCTTCGGCATTGCCGAAGACATCACCGAGAAAAAGCAGCTTGAAGGTGAGTTGCATCGCCTAGCGACCACTGACGTGCTGACCCAGAGCAGCAATCGCCGGCACTTCTTCGAGTGCGCGCAGAGCGAATTCGAGCTGGCCCGCACCCATGGACAGCCGCTGGCCTTTCTGCTTCTGGACCTGGATGACTTCAAGCACATCAACGACAGCTACGGTCACCAGGTCGGCGATCAGGTGCTGCAGCAGCTGGCCAATTGCGCCAGCTCAGTCTTGCGTCGGGGCGATCTGTTCGGACGAATCGGTGGCGAGGAATTTGCCGCGTTGTTTCCGGGCTGTGAGCCGGAACTGGCCGCGCAGATCGCCCAGCGCCTGCAGCGCGAGATCCAGCGACTGTCGTTCAACCACGAAGGCACCACTTTCGGCATTACCGTCAGTCAGGGCCTGACCACCTTGCGCAGTGGCGACCCGGGCCTCGATGTGCTCTATGCGCGGGCAGATGCGGCGATGTATCAGGCCAAGCGACAGGGCAAGAATCAGATCGTAACCAGCTGATCTGGCGGAAATTCGCCTTTTTTCGCCGTCGCCTGGGCGGATAATCGCTCATTTTTGCTGATGAGCGAGCACCACTTCTTCTCTCTTTCCCAGTAACATATTGAAATGTTGGCTGTTATGCGACTTTGGTCGTCCATGGCACATAACCTGCTGTGCTAAATTCAACCAGCAGCGGCCCAGCAGTGGCTGAAAATAATAATGCCGAGAGTCGAACGATGTCCTTTGCCTGTCGCTTCAAGCAGACCAAACTGATTCACCTTTACCCTTAAGTTTTCGTATTGCCGTCCGAGTACCTGTGGCGCCTTCCGGCTGCCTGGTAGCTGACGGCCGTACCCGAATTCGGCTGGCTGCGCGCCTAGAAGGCGGCATCCTCCAGACCGATGTGCAGCACCCATAAAAGAACAGAACACTGGAGAGATCACGATGAAAAAAGCTTCCCTGGCGCTGGCCGTAGCCGCCGGCACTCTGGGCCTGACCCTGGGCAACGTTGCCAACGCTGCCTTTATTGAAGACAGCACGGCCAAGCTGGACCTGCGTAACTTCTACTTCGACAACGACAACCGTGAAAGCCAGGGTGATGTAGGCGTTGGCGCTGCCCATAGCGGTCAGGTTCGTGAGTGGGGTCAGGCATTCCAGCTGAACCTGCAGTCGGGTTTCACTGAGGGCACCGTAGGCGTTGGTGTTGACGCAATCGGCCTGCTGGGTGTGCGTCTGGACGGTGGCGGCCGTGCAGGCAAAGCTGGGCAAGATCGTACTCCGAGCGCCCTGTTCCCGCTGGAAAGTGACGGCAGTGCCCGTGATGAGTTCAGCAGCATGGGTCTGACCGGCAAGATCCGTTTCTCCAAGACCGTAGCTCATGTCGGCACCCTGCAGCCGAAGCTGCCGGTCGTGACCTTCAACGATGGCCGTCTGATCCCGCAGACCTTCGAGGGCGCGCAGATCACTTCCAACGAAATCGACAACCTGACCCTGGTTGCCGGTCAGCTGGAGCATGCCAAAGGCCGTACCTCCAGTAACGCCGACTCGCTGGCTATCGCTGGCGCCGGTGCAGGTGCCGACAGCAACAAGTTCTACTACGGCGGCGCTGACTACAAGATCAACAAGGATCTGCTGGTTCAGTACTACTACGGCAACCTGGATGACTTCTACAAGCAGCACTTTTTGGGTCTGACCCATACCCTGGCGCTGGGCGCTGGCTCGCTGAAATCCGACCTGCGTTACTTCGACACCAGTTCTGATGGCAAGAATGGTAGTGCTGCTGGTCGTGCCGATGGCTACATCGGCAGTGGATACTGGAACGGTGGTCGTGGCAACTCCGATTTCGGCGAGGTCGATAACCGTACTTGGAGCGCCATGTTTACCTACAGCCTGGAAGGCCACGCGTTGAGCGCCGGCTATCAGCAGGTTTCCGGTGACAGCAACTTCACCCAGCTGAACCAGGGCTCTATCCCGGGTCAGGGTGGTGCCACCACTTACCTGATTACAGATCGTCAGATCACCAACTTCGGTCGCGCTGGCGAGCGTACCTGGATCACCCAGTACGGCTACGATTTCGGCAAGATCGGCGTGCCTGGCCTGACCGCCAACGTGCTGTACATGAAAGGCGACAATATCAAGTCGGCTGACGGTGACCTGAAAGAGTGGGAACGCGACCTGACCGTCAGCTACGTGCTGCAGGAAGGTGCCATGAAAGGCCTGGGCTTCGCCTGGCGTAACGCTTCCCTGCGCAGTGAGGCTGCCGCTGATACCGATCAGAACCGCCTGATCGTCAGCTACAGCATCCCGCTGCTCTAAGGCGGCCTAATGAGCCGCACTACGCGGCGGCCCATTAAATGCAAAAGCCCGGACTGGTTCCGGGCTTTTGCTTTTCTGCCGAGTGTTGCTCTCAGCGCGTGCTGGTGGCCGGCTGCTGCTGGGTGATGCAGTGAATATTGCCGCCGCCGAGCAGGATTTCCCGGCCCGGAACCATGACTACGCGGTGCTCGGGGAACAGGCGTTCTAGAATGGCCTTGGCTTCCGGATCCTTGGGGTCGTCGAAACGGGGCGCCACGATGCCGCCGTTGACGATCAGGAAGTTCACGTAGGAGCCGGCCAGACGCACCTGCGGGCTACGCTCCTGGCTGCCGAGTACGCGATCGACGCCAGCGCATTCTTCTTCCGTGGCGTAAAGCGGGCCCGGGATCGGCATCTTGTGCACGGTCAGCTTGCGGCCTTTGGCATCGCGGACATCTTCCAGCACGGCCATGGCCGCCTGGCAGCGGGTGTAGTTGGGGTTCTCCGGATCATCGGTCCAGGCCAGCAGCACTTCGCCCGGGCGCACGTAGCAGCAGAAGTTGTCCACGTGGCCGTCGGTTTCGTCGTTGTACAGGCCATGGGGCAGCCAGATCACGGTATCGATGGCCAGGTGATCGGCCAGCATCGCTTCGATCTGTTCGCGATTCAGGTGCGGGTTGCGGTTATGGTTGAGCAGGCATTCCTCGGTGGTGATCAGGGTGCCTTCACCATCGACATGTATCGAGCCGCCTTCGAGCACGAAGCCTTCGGTGCGGTAGCGGTCGCAGCCTTCGATGCTGAGAATCTTGCTGGCCACCTGATCGTCGCGCAGCCAGGGGAAATACAGCCCGCCTTCGAAGCCGCCCCAGGCATTGAAGCCCCAGTCCACGCCGCGCAGTTCGCCCTGGGCGCTGGTCACGAAGGTCGGGCCGGTGTCACGCACCCAGGCGTCGTCGGTGGTCATTTCCACAACGCGGATGCGCTCGTGCTGCAGGTGTGCGCAGGCATTTTCGTACTGCGCGGCCGATGCGCAAACGGTCACCGGCTCGAATTCGGCGATCGCCCTGGCAACCGCTGCGAATGCGTGCTGAGCGGGCTTGCCGCCCAGGCGCCAGTTGTCCGGGCGCTCTGGCCAGACCATCCATGTCTGGCTATGGGGTTCCCATTCAGCCGGCATGCGAAAGCCGTCGGCACGGGGCGTGGAGGTCAGCGTGGTCATTGGATAGCTCCTTGGCGCGAGATCTGTGGTTCAGGAGGCGAGTGAGCCGTCCAGGGTTTTCAGGGGAGCGTAGAGCTCGGGGCGGCGATCCCGGAATGTGCCCCAGGCGCTACGCACCTGCTCCAGCTTGTCGAGGTCGAAGCTGTGCACCCGCACGCCTTGCTCGCCCTCGCCGAGCTCCTCGACCTTCTCGCCAAACTGGTTGGCGATGAACGATGAGCCGTAAAAGCCGATGCTGTAGCCATCCTGCTCTTCCAGGCCGATGCGGTTGCTGGCGATCAGCGGCATCAGGTTGGCCCCGGCATGGCCCTGTTGCACACGCTGCCAGTGGTCGCGCGAGACGATGCTGGCATCGTGGGGCTCGCTGCCAATGGAGGTTGGGTAAAACAGCATTTCGGCGCCCAGCAGGGCCATGGCCCGCGCGCTCTCGGGAAACCATTGATCCCAGCAGATGCCGACACCGATTGTGGCATAACGGGTATTCCACACCTTGAAGCCGGTGTCTCCCGGATTGAAGTAATACTTTTCGTGATAACCGGGGCCATCAGGGATATGGCTTTTGCGATAGATACCGAGGTTGCTGCCGTCGGCATCGAGCACGGCGACGCTGTTGAAGCGTGCCCGCCCGGCCAGCTCGTAGAAGCTGATTGGCAGTACCACCTGCAATTCCCCGGCGAGCGCCTGGAAATGCCTGATGGCCGAGTTGTCGTGCACCTCGGTAGCCAGTTGCAGGTAATCCGCGTTGGGCTTCTGGCAGAAATAGGGTGTTTCGAACAGTGCCTGCAGCAGGATGATCTGCGCACCACTGGCGGCAGCCTCGCGTACCTGCCTGTCGGCATTGGCAATGTTGCTCGCGCTATCCCAGGAGCAGGCCATTTGCGTGGTGGCCACGGTAACAGTGCGGGACATGAACGACCTCCTGAGAGCGTGGAGCAGCACAGATTGACCCTGGCCGTCGGTGCCTGCAAGTGCGGCACGATGGAATGGTATGTGACGTTATAGTCGATAAATATCGGCTTTTAAAGTTCGCTGTAAAAAAGGATTTTGCTATCTCATGCTTGTATAGCGGATAAATATTTGTATTGGCCGGAGATATGGCCCCTTCCAACGGGCCTTCAGGTAGTCGCTGCTGAGCCCGTCGTTTTGCTCAGCGAACGGCACGCTTGGGCAAAAAAGGCGGCAGATAGAGGCCCAGGTAAGCCTCGAAGACGCGCAGGCCTTCTTCGGCAAAACGCGGGGTGATTTCACCGTGCTGGTGGATCGAGCGCGCGTAGACGCGATCACCCAGCTCCATGGCCAGGGCGAATACGTCCATATCGTCCGGCAGGGCAGGCAGCTCGAAATAACGATCGAATAGCGCCCGGGCCTGCTGGCTCAGTTCGATGTCGTGTTGACGGTCGGCCTGGGTCACTTCACCGAGGCCATGCTGGGCGAGAATCAGTTGGCGGGCGGCCGCGTCGTCGGCGTAAAGGGTCAGCATGCGCTGTTCGATGATCCGCGAAAGATCCCGCCAGCTATGCAGCGCGCCCGCCTCGACGGGCTCCTCCAGGCAGGCGCGGAAGGCGCGGTGCACATCCGCTGTCAGGGCCTGGAGCAGGGCCGGCACGCTGGGGAAAAAATGATAGATCGACGAGGGTGCGATGGCCGCCCGTTGCGCCACGGTATATATCGACAACGCCCCGACGCCCTGCTCGGCGAGCAAGGTGCGGGCCGCGTTGAGGATCTGTTCGATACGCGCCTGGCTGCTGGCGCGGGGTTTGCGGGTAGTCAATCAGCTGCCCTCGCGAAAGCGCTGCCAGGCTGCGTCGCGTACCTCGGCCTGCTTGGCGGGCAGGGTTTCCAGCACATGCAGGCGGCGCTTCAGTTCGGCGTCGGGGTATAGGGCGGGCTCGTTGCTCAGGCGTTCGTCGAGAAACTGTCTGGCGTCGGCGTTGCCGCTGGGGTACAGGGTTTCGCGGGTGATCTGGGCGGCCACTTCCGGGCGCATCAGGTAGTCGATAAACCGATTGGCCAGATCCGCACGCGGGGCGTTGCTTGGGATCACCAGATTGTCGATGAACAGCACCGAGCCCTCGTCGGGAATCATGAAGGTCACTGGCTGGCCTTTTCTGGCCGCGCTCAGGGCATCACCCGCCCAGGCGATGGCCATGCACAGGCGGCCATTGTCGAGGTCGTCGATATAGCGCTCGCTGTCTACATAGCGTAGGTTCGGCCGCACCTGCAACAGCAGCTCGCCCGCGCGCTTGATCCGCGCCGGGGCGGCGCGTGCCAGGCTGCGCCCCTGGTAGTTGAACAGCACCGACAGCACCTCCGCCGGTGCATCCAGGGAACTGATGCCACAACTTGCCAGCCGGGCGCTCTGGGCTGGGTCGAAGAACAGGCTCCAGCTGTGCGGCAGTGGCCCTCCATAGGCTGCTTCAGCCTTTGGCTGGTTGATCGCCAGGCCGACCGCACCCCACAGGTATGGAATGGCATGGCGATTATCGGCGTCGACGGCGGCCAGTTTCTTCAGCAGGTCCTGATCCAGATGCCGGCGATTGCTCAACTGCGGCAAATCCAGTGGTTGCAGGCGGCCTGCACTGATCAGCTGAGGCAGCGTGTTATGGGTGACCACCGCGATATCGATCGGCTCTGCGCTGGCCAGTACGGCGGCAAGTTCTTCTGCAGTGCTGAAGGTGCGGTAGTCGACCGTTATGCCGGTTTCCTGCTGGAAGCGTTCCAGCACCTCGGGGGCTATGTAGTCGTTCCAGTTGTAGACGCGAATGCTGTCGCCGCTGGCGGCCATTGCCGATACCGGAGCGAGGGCCAGCAACAGAAGGGCGAAACGGCGAATCATGGCGGTCATCCTGATTGGCAGTGGTGGCAGGTGAGTGGGCCTCAGGCGCGCGGGCTCGCCGAGTCCGGTCAGCGGCGCCTGTGAAAACGCCGGCTCTCGCCGGCGTTTGCAGGTCACACGGTGTGCAAGTACCAGTTGTATTCGAGGTCGGAAATGGTCGTCTCGAATTCCTGTAGCTCGGCTTCCTTGCAGGCGACGAAGATATCGATGTAATCGGGGCTGATGTACTTGTTGAGCACCTCGCTGTCGTCCAGCTCGCGCAAGGCATCGCGCAGGTTGTTCGGCAGGCTCTGCTCCAGCTGTTCGTAGGAGTTGCCCTCGATCGGCGCGCCGGGGTCCAGCTGATTGGTCAGGCCGTGGTGAATGCCGGCGAGGATCGCCGCCATCATCAGGTACGGGTTGGCATCGGCACCGGCCACCCGGTGTTCGATGCGGATCGCATCGCTGCTGCCGGTCGGTACACGTACCGCCACGGTGCGGTTATCCAGGCCCCAGCTCGGCGCGTTGGGCACGTAGAACTGCGCGCCGAAACGGCGGTAGGAGTTGACGTTAGGGCACAGGAAGGCCATCGACGCGGGCATGGTGTCGAGGATCCCGGCGATGGCATGGCGCAGCGGCGCATGCTGTTCGGGGTCGTCGGTGGCGAAGATGTTCTTCCCGGTTTTCTTGTCGAGCAGCGAGATATGCACGTGCAGGCCATTGCCTGCCTGGCCCGGATAGGGCTTGGCCATGAAGGTCGAGTCCATCTCGTGGTCGTAGGCGATGTTCTTGATCAGGCGTTTGAGCAGCAGCGCGTGATCACAGGCCTTGATGGCATCCTTGGTGTGATGCAGGTTGACCTCGAACTGCGCCGGCGCACTTTCCTTGACGATGGCATCGGCCGGTAGCGCCTGTTCCTTGGCAGCTTCGAGCATGTCCTGCAGGCAGTCGACGTATTCGTCGAGATCGTCGATCAGGTAGACCTGGGTCGAGTGCGGGCGCTTGCCGGAGATTGGCGAGCGCGGTGGCTGCGGGCGGCCGTTCACATTCTCCTGATCGATCAGGTAGAACTCCAGTTCGAAGGCCGCGCAGATGGTCAGGCCGAGTTCGTCGAACTTCTGCACCACCTGACGCAATACCTCACGGGGGTCGGCAAAGAAGGGGCTGCCGTCCAGTTCGTGCATGGTCATCAGCAGTTGCGCGGTGGGGCGCTTCTGCCAGGGTTCCTTGCACAGGGTATCGGGGATGGGGAAGCAGATACGGTCGGCGTCGCCGATGTCCAGGCCCAGGCCTGTGCTTTCGACGGTGGCGCCATTGATGTCCAGGGCGAACAGTGAAGCCGGCAGGTTGATGCCTTTTTCGTACACCTTGTGGAGGCTGGCGCGCTCGATGCGCTTGCCGCGCACGACACCATTCATATCTGCAATCAGAAGGTCGACGAACTGAACCTCAGGATGTTCCTTGAGGAACGCGTTCGCTTCATTGAGCTGAACGGCACGCGGGGGTACCGACATGATGCAACACCTATGTTGTTAAAAATATCAATCAATTGCTGACACACCGGGAGTCAATCCCAAACGCCAGACACTGTCAAGACAGGTCAATGCTGCCCCAATTGGATGCGCGGTGGCCATTTCTAGGGCGTTTCAGGGCATTTCCAGCGAAAGCTGTTGCAGCGTTTCCGGTGGTGCTCAGCCGACTTTCCCGGCTGAGATCGCCGGGTTGTGTAAAAAAATGAACAAGGATAAGCTCGGGACAAACCCCAAATAATCCAACAATACGGGTGTTTCATGAGCTGCATGTCGCTCCCCGGCGTCATTGCCAGTATCGCGCAGGCCGCGGCATCGCCGGCTGCGCTCAAGACTACGCGGTGTTCTCTGGCGGCTTTGGGGCAGGCGTTCGCAGGGCATGTCGGCTGCAAGCCCCGGGTAAATCGCCTCGCTCGAAAATCTGCACACTCCGTCAGCCTTCCGCTGTCTTCCACGTCTATGCTTTTTTCTCGTCTGGCTCCTCCTTGCGTGTGCAGCCATCGCGTTTGCCTGCAGCAATCCGAGCGGCTCTGCAAAGGCTCTGCGCTAACGGCGCGCGGCTTGCAAAGGGATCTGGGTCTGTCGAGTGCAACAAAGGTCGGTTACAGTCTTGGGCGATGTGGTGACGCAGCGTTGCGCGTGCATGATGCCCTTGGCTGGGCGCGCGCGGGGCCCGCCGTGCCCATAGCTGTGTGACAGCCTGGATTATCCCCTGCGCTGGCGACAGGCAACAAGCCTTGGCCAGGGTATGGGGCATGTCGAGCCGGCCGAGGATGCCGGTTTCAAAAAACCTGAGGTCTCTATGAGCACCAAATTGGACCAGCTCTCCAGCTGGTTGAAAGAACGCAAGATCACCGAAGTCGAATGTCTGGTCAGCGACCTGACGGGGATTGCCCGGGGCAAGATCTCGCCGACCAACAAATTCCTCGATGAAAAAGGCATGCGCCTGCCCGAGAGCGTACTGCTGCAGACCGTCACCGGCGATTACGTCGAAGACGATGTGTACTACGACCTGCTCGACCCAGCCGACATCGACATGTTCTGCCGGCCGGATGAGAACGCCGTGTTCATTGTGCCCTGGGCCATCGAGCCCACCGCCCAGGTGATCCACGACACCTACGACAAGCTGGGCAATCCTATCGAATTGTCGCCGCGCAACATCCTCAAGAAAGTGCTGCGTCTGTATGCCGAAAAAGGCTGGCAGCCCATCGTGGCACCGGAGATGGAGTTCTACCTGACCAAACGCAACAGCGACCCGGACTTCCCGCTGGTGGCGCCGATGGGCCGCTCGGGGCGTCCGGAAACCGGCCGGCAGAGCTTCTCGATCGATGCGGCCAACGAATTCGACCCGCTGTTCGAAGACATGTACGACTGGTGCGAACTGCAGGGCCTGGACCTGGATACCTTGATCCACGAGGAAGGCCCGGCGCAGATGGAGATCAACTTCCGTCACGGCGAAGCCCTGCACCTGGCCGACCAGATCCTGGTGTTCAAGCGCACCATGCGCGAAGCGGCGCTCAAGCACGACGTGGCTGCGACCTTCATGGCCAAGCCGATCACCGATGAGCCGGGCAGCGCCATGCACCTGCACCAGAGCATCATCGATCTGAAGACTGGCAAGAACATCTTCTCCAACGAAGATGGCTCGATGAGCCAGCTGTTCATGCACCACATCGGCGGCCTGCAAAAGTACATCCCGGAGCTGCTGCCGCTGTTCGCGCCCAACGTCAACTCGTTCCGCCGCTTCCTGCCCGATACCTCGGCACCGGTGAACGTCGAATGGGGCGAGGAAAACCGCACCGTCGGCCTGCGCGTGCCGGACGCCACGCCGCAGAACCGCCGGGTGGAAAACCGCCTGGCCGGCGCCGACGCCAACCCCTACCTGGCCCTGGCCGCCAGCCTGCTGTGTGGCTACATCGGTATGGTCGAAGGCATCGAGCCCAGCGCGCCGGTGGTAGGGCGTGGCTACGAACGCCGCAACCTGCGCCTGCCGCTGACCCTGGAAGCGGCACTGGAGCGCATGGAAACCTGCCAGGTGGTCGAGCAGTACCTGGGCCACAAGTTCGTCAGCGGCTATGTGGCGGTCAAGCGTGCCGAGCACGAGAACTTCAAGCGGGTGATCAGTTCCTGGGAACGCGAGTTCCTGCTGCTCTCGGTCTGATCCAGCCGGGGCTGGCGCGCGATCCGCACGGCCCTGCATTCATAAAGAGGTGAACATGACGGCAAACAATTCGAATACCCAGCAGTGGCAGGCCATGAGCCGCGATCACCACCTGGCGCCTTTCAGCGATTTCAAGCAACTGGCCGAGAAGGGCCCACGCATCATCACCCGCGGTGAAGGTGTGCACCTGTGGGACAGCGAAGGCAACAAGATCCTCGATGGCATGGCCGGGCTCTGGTGCCTGGCCATCGGCTACGGGCGTGAGGAACTGGTCGAGGCGGCGAGCAAGCAGATGCGCGAGCTGCCGTTCTACAACACCTTCTTCCAGACCGCCCACCCGCCGGTGCTGGAACTGGCCAAGGCGCTTGCCGAGGTGACGCCGGCCGGCATGAACCATGTGTTCTTCACCGGCTCCGGCTCGGAAGGCAACGACACCATGCTACGCATGGTTCGCCACTACTGGGCGCTCAAGGGCAAGCCGAACAAGAAGGTGGTAATCGCCCGCGAGAACGGCTATCACGGCTCCACCGTCGCCGGCGCCAGCCTGGGCGGCATGAAGGGCATGCACGAGCAGGGCGACCTGCCGATCCCCGGCATCGTGCACATCGCCCAGCCGTACTGGTTTGGCGAGGGCGGCGAGATGACCCCGGAGGCCTTTGGTATCTGGGCAGCCGATGAGCTGGAGAAGAAGATTCTCGAGGTCGGTGAAGACAAGGTCGCCGCCTTTATCGCCGAGCCGATCCAGGGCGCCGGTGGGGTGATCATTCCCCCGGACAGCTACTGGCCACGGGTGCGCGAGATTCTCGCCAAGCACGACATCCTCTTCGTCGCCGATGAGGTGATCTGTGGTTTCGGGCGTACCGGTGAGTGGTTTGGCAGCGACTTCTACGGCAACACGCCGGACATGATGACCATCGCCAAGGGCCTGACCTCCGGCTACGTGCCGATGGGCGGCCTGGTGGTGCGTGACGAGATCGTCCAGGTGCTCAACGAGGGCGGCGATTTCAACCACGGCTTCACCTATTCCGGGCACCCGGTGGCGGCAGCAGTGGCGCTGGAGAACATTCGAATTCTGCGCGAAGAAAAGATCATCGAGCGGGTCAGAGAAGAAACGGCACCGTATTTGCAGAAACGACTGCGCGAGCTGGCCGATCATCCATTGGTCGGCGAGGTGCGCGGCGTGGGCATGCTGGGCGCCATCGAACTGGTGAAGGACAAGGCGACCCGCGCGCGTTATCCGAGTGACAAATCGGTGGGTATGATCTGCCGCGGTCACTGTTTCGACAATGGCCTGATCATGCGCGCCGTTGGCGACACCATGATCATTTCGCCGCCGCTGGTGATCAGCAAGAGCGAGATCGACGAGCTGGTGGAAAAGGCCCGTAAATGCCTGGACCTCACTGCCCGTGCTTTACTGACCTGACGGCCGCTGCAAGGCTTTTCGGATGCAGCGACAGTCGGGTGTAATCAATTGCCTGTCAGGGCTTGAGCGATGGGGCCGTTATCGCCAGACTTGCCGGCCAAAAAAACGGGCCCAGCCGCGAAGAACGGCGGCCCGGTAATCGACATCACATTAGGGAGCTGAACCGCATGATCAAGACTTTCGGCAAGACTCTGCTGGCGGTGACGCTGGCCGGCGCCGTGGCCGGTATGGCGCAGGCAGATGGCAAGGTATTGAACGTCTACAACTGGTCGGACTACATCGCCGCGGACACCGTGGCCAAGTTCACCAAGGAGACCGGCATCAAGGTCACCTATGACGTTTTCGACTCCAACGAAACCTTGGAAGCCAAGCTGTTCGCCGGCAAGTCGGGTTACGACATCGTGGTGCCGTCCAACAACTTCCTGGCCAAGCACATCAAGGCCAAGGTCTACCAGCCGCTGGACAAGTCCAAGCTGCCGAACTGGGAAAACCTCGACAAGAACCTGCTGAAAACCGTCGAGGTCAGCGATCCGGGCAACCAGTACGCCTTTCCCTACATGTGGGGCTCGATCGGCATCGGCTTCAACCCGGAGAAGGTCAAGGCGGCGCTGGGTGAAAATGCCCCGGTGGACTCCTGGGACCTGCTGTTCAAGCCCGAGAACGTCGAGAAGCTGAAGGCCTGCGGCGTGTCATTCCTCGATTCGCCAACCGAGATCCTGCCGATCGCGCTGCAGTACCTGGGTTATGAGCCGACCAGCACCGATCCGAAGCAGCTCAAGGAAGCCGAGGCGCTGTTCCTGAAGATTCGTCCTTCGATCACTTATTTCCACTCGTCCAAGTACATCTCCGACCTGGCCAATGGCAACCTCTGCGTTGCCGTAGGTTATTCGGGTGACATCTACCAGGCCAAGTCGCGCGCCGAAGAAGCCGGTGGCAAGGTCAAGGTGTCCTACAACATTCCCAAGGAAGGCGCCGGTACCTTCTTCGACATGGTGGCCATCCCTGCCGACGCGGAAAACGTCGAGTCGGCCTATGCCTTCATGAACTTCCTGATGAAGCCGGAAATCATGGCCGAGATCACCAACGAAGTGCACTTCCCCAACGGCAACGCAAAAGCCACGCCGCTGGTCGATGACGCCATTCGTAACGACCCGGGCGTGTACCCGACGCAGGAAACCATGGGCAAGCTTTACGCCTTCCCGGACCTGCCGCCGGCCGCTCAGCGCGCCATGACCCGCAGCTGGACGAAGATCAAGTCCGGTCGCTGATCGCCTGATGACCGCGGTGCCTGGCGCCGCGGTCTGCGCTCATGGGCAAAGGGGCGGATCGCCGCCCGTCGAGCGCCGCGCTGCTGTCGTGGCGCTCCCCCGAACCGCGATACGTCACCTGCGGGTGATGCGCCACAAGAAGAGGACGACCTGTGCATTTTCCCCTGGGCAAGATCCTGACAACGACCGCGCTTTCGGTTGGCTTGGCAACCCTGGCACATGCCGACGGTACCGTGCATATCTACAATTGGAGCGACTACATCGGCGAGGACACCCTGGCCGCGTTCCAGAAGGACACGGGCATCAAACCGGTCTACGACGTCTTCGACTCCAACGAAACCCTGGAGGGCAAACTGCTCGCTGGCCGTAGCGGCTACGACGTAGTGGTGCCGTCCAATCATTTTCTCGGCAAGCAGATCAAGGCGGGCGCGTTCCAGAAGCTCGACCGGGGCAAGCTGCCGAACTGGAACAACCTCGACCCGGCGCTGCTCAAGCAGCTGGAAACCAACGACCCGGGCAACCAGTATGCGGTGCCTTATCTGTGGGGCACCAACGGCATCGGCTACAACGTCGCCAAGGTCAAGGAAGTGCTTGGCGTCGACAAGATCGACTCCTGGGCCGTGCTGTTCGAACCGCAGAACATGAAGAAGCTCGCCAGCTGCGGCGTGTCCTTCATGGATTCGGCGGACGAGATGATCCCCTCGGTGCTCAACTACCTGGGCCTGGATCCCAACAGCCAGAGCGCCGATGACTACGCCAAGGCCGAAGCCAAGCTGATGGAGGTGCGCCCCTACGTGAGCTACTTCCACTCCTCGAAATACATCTCGGATCTGGCCAACGGCAACATCTGCGTGGCGTTCGGCTACTCCGGTGATGTCTTGCAGGCATCGGACCGTGCCGCGGAGGCCGGAAAGGGCGTCGAAATCGCCTATGCGATTCCCAAGGAAGGCGCCAACCTGTGGTTCGACATGCTCGCCATCCCCAAGGATGCCAGCAATGTCGAGCAGGCCCATGCCTTCATCAACTACCTCCTCGATCCACAAGTGATCGCCGGGGTCAGTGACTATGTCGGCTACGCCAACCCCAACGTCAAGGCGGGGGAGCTGATGGACCAGGACATTCGCCAGGACGAGTCGGTGTACCCACCACAGGCCGTGCTGGACAAGTTGTACGTGATGGCCGAACTGCCGCCCAAGGCGCAGCGCCTGATGACGCGAAGCTGGACGAAGATCAAGTCCGGAAGATGACAACCTTTAGCGCCCGGCCCTCGCCGGGCGCCATTTTTGCTGCGGGAGTTTGGTAATGGCAGTTGCTTCCAGTACCTATAAGAAGGTCATCGAGGGCAGCCAGCAACCCAAAGAGGTGCTGGTCAAGATCGAGCGCGTGACCAAGAAGTTCGACGAAACCGTCGCGGTCGACGACGTCTCGCTGACCATCAACAAGGGCGAGATCTTCGCCCTGCTCGGTGGCTCTGGCTCGGGCAAGTCGACCTTGCTGCGCATGCTAGCCGGTTTCGAACGGCCCACCGAGGGGCGCATCTTCCTCGACGGCCAGGACATTACCGAACTGCCGCCCTACGATCGGCCGATCAACATGATGTTCCAGTCCTACGCGCTGTTCCCGCACATGAGTGTGGCTGACAACATCGCCTTCGGCCTCAAGCAGGACAAGATGTCCAAGGCCGAGATCGACGAGCGCGTGGCCGAGATGCTCAAGCTGGTGCACATGACCCAGTACGCCAAGCGCAAGCCCCACCAGCTTTCCGGCGGCCAGCGCCAGCGCGTGGCCCTGGCCCGCTCCCTGGCCAAGCGGCCCAAACTGTTGCTGCTCGACGAGCCCATGGGTGCGCTGGACAAGAAGCTGCGTTCGCAAATGCAGCTCGAACTGGTGGAGATCATCGAGCGCGTGGGCGTGACCTGCGTGATGGTCACCCACGACCAGGAAGAGGCCATGACCATGGCCCAGCGCATCGCCATCATGCACCTGGGCTGGATCGCCCAGATCGGCAGTCCCATCGACGTTTACGAGACGCCGGCCAGCCGCCTGGTCTGCGAGTTCATCGGCAACGTCAACCTGTTCGACGGGCAGATCGTCCATGACGATACCGATCATGCGGTGATCGACTGCCCGCAGTTGGACAAGCCGATCTACATCGGCCACGGCATCAGCACCCGCGCCCAGGAGACCCAGGTCACCTACGCCCTGCGCCCGGAAAAGCTGCTGATGGCCACCCAGTTGCCGGCCGATCACGAGCACCCGGACTACAACTGGAGCCACGGCATCGTGCACGACATCGCCTACCTGGGCGGCCACTCGGTGTACTACGTCAAGCTGACCGCCGGGCAGATCGTGCAGTGCTTCATCGCCAACGCCGAGCGCCGCGGCAAGCGGCCGACCTGGGATGAGCCCGTGGTGGTGTTCTGGGAAGACGACAGCGGCGTGGTATTGCAATCATGAAGATGAGCAGCCTGACCAAGCGTATGCCTAACGGCCGACACCTGGTGATCGGCATTCCGTTCATCTGGCTGTTCCTGTTCTTCCTGCTGCCGTTCGTGATCGTGCTGAAGATCAGCTTCGCCGAAGCCGACGTGGCGATCCCGCCGTACACGGAAATCTACACCTGGGTGGACAATACCCTGCAGGTGGTACTGAACCTGGGCAACTACATCTTCCTTACCGAAGACGAGTTGTACCTGGCTGCCTACCTGGGTTCGCTGAAGATCGCCTTTTTCAGCACCCTGGCCTGTCTGCTGATCGGCTACCCGATGGCCTATGCCATCGCCCGCGCCAAGAAGGAAACCCAGACGGTCCTGCTGCTGCTGGTGATGATGCCGACCTGGACGGCGATCCTGATCCGCGTCTACGCCTGGATGGGCATTCTCAGCAACAACGGCCTGCTCAACGGCTTCCTGCAGAGCATCGGCCTTATCGACGCACCGCTGCAGATCCTCAACACCAACACCGCGGTGTACATCGGTATCGTCTACTCGTACCTGCCGTTCATGATCCTGCCGCTGTTCGCCAACCTGGTGAAGCACGACCAGAGCCTGCTCGAAGCCGCCTCGGATCTGGGCTCGAGCAACTTCAACAGCTTCTGGAAGATTACCGTGCCGCTGTCCAAGAACGGCATCATCGCCGGCTGCATGCTGGTGTTCATCCCGGTGGTCGGCGAGTTCGTGATCCCCGAGCTGCTTGGCGGGCCGGAAACCCTGATGATCGGCAAGGTGCTGTGGCAGGAATTCTTCAACAACCGCGACTGGCCGGTGGCCTCGGCGCTGGCGGTGGTGATGCTGGCGATCCTCTTGGTGCCGATCATTCTGTTCAACCGTAACCAAGCGAAAGAGCTGGAGGGGCGCGTATGACTCTGCATAGCACGCGTCAAGGATCATTCTGTTCAACCGGCTCTTCAACCACAGGCCGAGCTAAAGAGCTGGAGGGCCGGGTATGAAGAATTTCCGATTCTCCACGCTGATGCTGTGGGTCGGCCTGGCGTTCATCTACCTGCCAATGGTCATCCTGGTGATCTACTCGTTCAACGCCTCGCGGCTGGTGACGGTGTGGGGCGGCTGGTCGACCAAGTGGTACTGGAGCCTGCTCGACGATCGCCAGTTGATGGGCGCCGTATGGCGCTCCCTGGAGATCGCCTGCTACACGGCAATCGCCGCGGTGGCGCTGGGTACACTGGCGGCCTTCGTGCTGACCCGCATCAGCCGCTTCAAGGGACGCACCCTGTTCGGCGGTCTGGTCACCGCGCCGCTGGTGATGCCGGAAGTGATCACCGGCCTGTCGCTGCTGCTGCTGTTCGTGGCCATGGCGCAACTGATCGGCTGGCCGGCGGAGCGCGGCATGATGACCATCTGGATCGCCCATACCACCTTCTGCTCGGCCTACGTGGCGGTGGTGGTGTCGGCGCGCCTGCGCGAGCTGGACCTGTCCATCGAGGAAGCCGCCATGGATCTCGGCGCGCGGCCGTGGAAGGTGTTCTTCCTGATCACCATCCCGATGATCGCGCCCTCGCTGATGGCTGGCGGCATGATGTCCTTCGCCCTGTCTCTGGATGATCTGGTGCTGGCCAGCTTCGTGTCCGGCCCTGGCGCCACCACATTGCCCATGGAGGTGTTCTCCAAGGTGCGCCTGGGCGTGACGCCGGCGATCAACGCGATCGCCAGCCTGATCCTGCTGGCCGTGTCGCTGGCCACTTTCCTGGTGTGGTTCTTCACTCACCGCGCCGAGGAACGTCGTCGCAAGGCGATCCAGCAGGTCATGGAAGAAAGCCAGAATGCCATCGGTGCTCGGCCGGAGGCCAAGCCGGCCCACTGAAACAGCTGGGCTACGACAGTGCCCGCCGACTGCGCAAGCAGGGCGGGCATTGTTTTGTCTGTCAGATAGGGGGGCTGATCGGTCGGGTATCCGCAGTAGCGGCGTGGCTGTCTGGCCAGCTGCTGTGCTTTGGTCGAGTCTTGCGCTCAGCCACAAACAACAACGCCCGGGCTATCACGGCCCGGGCGTTGTTGTTGGCGCAGAAGCTCAGCGCGTCAGGTGCAGGAAGTGCATGTGGCGTTCGTACTGATCGAGAATGTCGCCGATCACCTCTTCGCGGTTCCAGCCCATCACGTCATAGTCCTGGCCACCTTCGTTGAGGTGAACCTCGGCGCGGAAGTACTTGCGCTCCTCGCTGGAGTCATCGCGAGTATCACGCAGGGCGAAACTCGGCTGGATCAGGGCGCGAGGGCGTACCTGATACTGGAAGTCCGCTTCGGCGCCATGGCTGACCGACAGCGTCACGCGACCGTCGTCGCCGCTTTCGACCTGTGCTTCACGGCCCTGCTTGCGCATTTCCTCGGCCACCTGCTGGCAGGCGGGCAGAACAGTTTCGGCGATGAAACGGTTGACGTGGGAACGGCGTGGCAGCATCACCATGCTGCGCAGGCGCCGTTGCCAGCCACCAGGGCTCGAGGCTCCACGGGGGCTGAGCGACACCTGGTCACGCAGGTTGCGCTTGGCGGCATCGATCTGCAGCGCACGCAACAGGCCCCACATCGAGGCCATCAGGGCGATCACGAAGGGCAGCGCGCTGGCGATGGTCGCGGTCTGCAACGCCTTGAGGCCGTCGGCCAGCAGCAGCGAGGCCGCTACCACCGCCATCAGCGCGGCCCAGAAGATGCGTTGCCAGACCGGTGTCTGGTCGTGCCCCCCGGAGGCCAGCATGTCCACCACCATGGCGCCGGAATCTGCCGAGGTGACGAAGAACACCACGATCATCAGCACCGCGATCTGCGAGAGGATCATCGACATCGGAAAATGTTCGAGGAAGGCGAACAGCGCCAGGGAACTGTCCTTGTTCACCGCCTCGGCCAGGTCGGTGACACCGTCGACCAGGATCATGTGGATCGCGGTGTCGCCAAATACGGTCATCCACAGCAGGGTGAAACCGGCGGGAACCACCAGCACGCCACTGATGAACTGGCGGATGGTGCGACCACGGGAAATACGGGCGATGAACAGGCCCACGAAGGGCGACCAGGACAGCCACCAGCCCCAGTAGAACAGGGTCCAGCCACCGATCCAGTCGGTCGGCTCGTAGGCGTAGAGGTTGAAGGTCTTGCTGACGATCTCCGACAGATAGCCGCCGGTGTTCTGCACGAAGGTCTGCATGATGAACACGGTCGGGCCGAGCACCAGCACGATCAGCAGCAGGCCCACGGCCAGTAGCATGTTCAGCTCGGAGAGACGCCGAATGCCCTTGTCCAGGCCGCTGACCACGGAGATGGTGGCCAGCAGCATGGTGGCGATCAGCAGGCCGATCTGCACCGTGGTGGTGGTTGGCAGGCCATACAGGTGGTTCAGGCCGGTATTGATCTGCAGCACGCCGTAGCCCAGTGAGGTGGCCACGCCAAGCACCGTGCCGATGACCGCGAAGATGTCCACCGCATGGCCGATCGGCCCGTAGATGCGGTCGCCAATCAGCGGGTAGAGGGCCGAGCGCAGCGTCAGCGGCAGGTTATGACGAAAGGCGAAGTAGGCCAGGATCAGCGCGACGATGGCATAGATCGCCCAGGCGTGCAGGCCCCAGTGGAAGAAGGTCAGCTTCATCGCTTCCTTCGCTGCGGTGACGGTCTGCGGGTCGCCCACCGGTGGGTCGATGAAGTGCATCACCGGTTCGGCCACGCCGAAGAACATCAGACCGATGCCCATGCCGGCGCAGAACAGCATGGAGAACCAGGTGGTGTTGTTGTATTCGGGCTCGCTGTGGTCCGGGCCGAGCTTGATGTCGCCGAAGCGGCTCATGGCGAGAAACACCACGAACATCAGGATCAACGCCACGGCAAGGATATAGACCCAGCTGGCGTTCTCGATGATCCAGGCCTGAGTGTCGCCGAATACGCTCTGGGCGTTGTCCTTGAATGCCGTGCTATAGATCACCAGGCAGGCGATCAGAAAGGTCGAGCCGAAGAAAACCGGCGGGTTGAGGGTGGAGCGGGAAGACAGATTTGCCCCCATTGAGCTAGCTCTCCTTGGTCGGAGTCAGTCCATGACCAGCGCATCCAGTGACTCAGCTTAAGCTGGAGTGGGCAGATGGTGGGATGGAGAAGCGACTCGGTTTTTCGGATGGCCGCCAAAAGCGGAGGCCGCGATTGTAGCATCACCGATAGTCGGGTTCTTGGCTGTGCCTGCTATCGATAAGCCATCAGCCGTTTTGTTCAGCTTATTTGTGCAGGCTCACAGGCTGGTGCGGTACTGCAGGGCCTCGGCCAGATGCTGGCGGCTGATCTGTTCCTGCGCCTGCAGGTCAGCCAGGGTTCGCGCCACTTTCAGCACGCGGTGCGCCGAGCGCAGCGACAGGGTGAGGCGCTCGCAGGCGTGCTCCAGCCACTGGCGATCGGCATCGCTGAGCGCACAGTGGGCGCGTAGCCCGGGCAGGTCGAGAAAGGCATTGGCAATGCCCTGCCGGTGCAACTGGATGTCCCGTGCTGCAGCGACCCGGTCGGCGGCGGCAGCACTGTTGTCGCCGTTATCCGGCGAGGCATCGAGCTGAGTGCTCTCGCGGGCCACGGTGATATGCAGGTCAATACGGTCGAGCAGCGGCCCGGACAGCTTGCCGCGGTAGCGCTGGATCTGCTCCGCGCTGCAGCGACAGCGGCCGCTGGGATCGCCGAGAAAGCCGCAGGGGCAGGGGTTCATGGCCGCCACCAGCTGGAAACGGGCGGGGAAACTGACCTTGTCGCGGGCGCGGGCAATGACGATCTGGCCACTTTCCAGTGGCTCGCGTAGCACTTCGAGCACTCGGCGGTCGAACTCGGGCAATTCGTCCAGAAACAGGACGCCGTGGTGGGCCAGGGTGATTTCCCCTGGCTGCGGGCGGCTGCCACCGCCCACCAGGGCCGGGCCGGACGCGCTGTGGTGCGGGTGCCTGAAAGGGCGCTGTGGCCAGCTCTGCAGCGGCGTGTGGCTGGCCACCGAGCGGATCGCGGCGACTTGCAGGGCTTCCTCCTCGGTCAGCGGTGGCAGCAGGCCGGGCAGGCGGCTCGCCAGGAGGGTCTTGCCGGTGCCGGGTGGCCCGCTCAGCAACAGGTTATGGCCGCCAGCGGCGGCGACCAGCAGGGCACGTTTGGCGGCAACCTGGCCCTGCACTTCGGCGAGGTCCGGGTACGGCTGAGTATGGCGCAGCAGGCCTTGCGCCTGATAGGGCGCCAGTGGCGTCTGGCCGTTGAGGTGCGCGACCAGCTCGAGCAGGTGGTCGACCGCCAGTACCGTCAGGCCTGTGGCCAGGCTGGCTTCCTCGGCATTTTCCCGGGGAATGACCAGCGTACGCCCAGCCTGTCTGGCGGCCAGCGCGGCGGGAAGTACGCCCTGCACCGGGCGAATCGAGCCCGACAGCGCGAGCTCGCCAAGGCACTCGAGGCTGGTGAGGGATTCGGCGGGTAGCTGGCCGCTGGCCGCTAGAATGCCAAGGGCGATGGCCAGGTCGAAGCGGCCGCCGTCCTTCGGCAGATCGGCCGGCGCCAGGTTGAGGGTAATGCGCCGTGGAGGGAAATCGAGGGCGCAGTTGAGGATGGCACTGCGCACCCGGTCCTTGGATTCCTTGACCGCGGTTTCCGGCAGACCGACCAAAGCCAGAGAAGGCAGGCCGTTGGCCAGATGGGCTTCGACGGTAACGCTGGGCGCATCGACGCCGACCTGGGCGCGGCTATGGACAATGGCCAATGACATCAATCACTCCTTGATTGCCTGCTGGCCGAGCGGGCTACTCGACCGGCGCGTGCTGCGTCGTTGCGTTGCGCGATTCGAGTTCCGTGACCTTGGCCTCCAGGGCTTCGAGACGCGCTCGGGTGCGGGCCAGTACAACCATCTGGCTGTCGAACTCTTCGCGGCTGACCAGATCCAGCTTGCTGAAACTGCTCTGCAGCAGCGCCTTGAGCTGGCTTTCGATTTCACTTCGCGGCAGCGGATTATCACCGCTGAGCAGGCGACTTGCCTGGCTGCTAAGGGCATCGAGCAACACTTTGGGTGGCAGCATGGGAACCTTCCAGAATGGGATGGCGGCAGTGTAGCACGCTGATTTCTTACGTCAGACGAGCCTGATTCGCACCAATAGTGTGCGCCTCGCGGTGCGGTTTGGCGCCCTTCTGGTGCGGCGTCCAGGGAGTGAAGTTGATCACAGCCGCCGGCAGGCCGGTAAACGCCTGAAAAGCTGCGCTTTTCGGGTATTGGCAAGATTTCTGCTTAGAGCCTCATGACCCATGCACCGATGCGGTTCGGTTGTAGCGAACGGGCGGCAAGGGTTCGTCGCCAGCAGTTGGTCAGCCCGTCTTGGCAACCGATGCATACAAAAGCCAGACACTGAGCTTAGACTTGGCCCGGGGTAACAATTCCTGGGGCAAGTCCACCTTACACGGGAGAGAGTTTCATGAAACTAGTCACTGCCATCATCAAGCCGTTCAAGCTGGACGACGTCCGCGAATCGCTGTCGGAAATCGGTGTGCAAGGCATCACCGTCACCGAAGTGAAAGGCTTCGGCCGCCAGAAGGGCCATACCGAGCTGTACCGCGGCGCTGAATATGTCGTCGACTTCCTGCCCAAGGTGAAGATCGACGTCGCCATTGCTGACGATCAGCTGGACCGCGTCATCGAGGCCATCACCAAGGCTGCCAACACCGGCAAGATCGGTGACGGCAAGATTTTCGTCGTAAACCTGGAACAGGCGATCCGCATCCGTACCGGCGAAACCGATACCGACGCGATCTAAAGCTCCGCCCCCACCCCCAAATCGTCCCAGGAGTTAAATCATGACTCTGCGAAAAATCGCAGGGCTTGGAGCCCTTTCGTCTCTGTTTTCCCCGAGCCTGGTCATGGCTCAGGAAAAAACGCTGAATTCCGGTGATACCGCCTGGATGCTGACCGCCACCGCCCTGGTGCTGTTCATGACCATTCCAGGCCTGGCGCTGTTCTACGCCGGCATGGTGCGTTCCAAGAACGTCCTGTCGGTGATGATGCAGTGCTTCGCCATCACCGCGCTGATGAGCCTGCTGTGGTTCGCCTACGGTTACAGCCTGGCGTTCGACACCACCGGGATGGAAGCCGGTGTCACCAACTTCAGCTCCTTCGTGGGCGGCCTGGGCAACATGTTCCTCGGCAACCTGACCAAGGAATCGCTGACCGCGGCCTTCCCGGAAAGCGTGTTCATCACCTTCCAGATGACCTTCGCCATCATCACGCCGGCGCTGATCGTCGGTGCCTTTGCCGAGCGCATGAAGTTCTCGGCGATGCTGGTGTTCATGACCGTCTGGTTCACCCTGGTCTACGCGCCGATCGCGCACATGGTCTGGGGCGGCGACGGGGCCCTGATGTGGGACTGGGGCGTGCTCGACTTCGCTGGCGGCACCGTGGTGCACATCAACGCCGGCATCGCTGGCCTGGTGGCGTGCATCGTGCTGGGCAAACGCAAGGGTTACCCGAGCGTGGCCATGGCGCCGCACAACCTGGGCTACACCCTGATCGGAGCAGCGATGCTGTGGGTCGGCTGGTTCGGCTTCAACGCCGGCTCCGCTGCCGCCGCCGACCAGACCGCTGGCATGGCCATGCTGGTCACCCAGATCGCCACCGCTGCCGCGGCGCTGGGCTGGATGTTCGCCGAGTGGATCACCCACGGCAAACCCAGCGCACTGGGCATCGCCTCGGGCGTGGTCGCCGGCCTGATCGGCATCACCCCGGCGGCCGGTACCGTCGGCCCGATGGGCGCGATGATCATCGGCCTGTCGGCCGGCGTGATCTGCTTCTTCTGCGCCACCAGCCTCAAGCGCAAGCTGGGCTACGACGACTCGCTGGACGTGTTTGGCGTGCACGGCGTGGGCGGCATCGTCGGCGCGCTGCTGACCGGCATCTTCGCCGCACCGGCGCTGGGCGGCTTTGGTGAGGTCGAGAACATCGGCCTGCAACTGTGGATCCAGTTCAAGGGCGTGGCCGTCACCGTGATCTACACCGGTATCGTCACCTTCGTGATCCTCAAGGTCATCGATGCCGTGATGGGCCTGCGGGTCAGCGATGAAGACGAGTCGGTCGGCCTCGACCTGGCTCAGCACAACGAGCGCGGCTACATCCTGTAAGTACCAGCGGCCCGCTTTCTGTGGCGGGCCGACAGCACACGGAGTGCGCCCGGAGCCAACCCGGGCGCCTCGACCGCACAGCGCACTCCCGGGCGCAACGGCCAGAGGTGATAAAAAAATGGACAACACAGCACTGACTGCTCTGCAGTATGGTTTCGATACCTTCTATTTCCTGATCTGTGGCGCCCTCGTCATGTGGATGGCCGCCGGCTTCGCCATGCTCGAAGCAGGCCTGGTACGCGCCAAGAACACCACCGAGATTCTCGCCAAGAACGTGGCGCTGTTCGCCATCGCCTGCATCATGTATCTGCTGATCGGCTACTACATCATGTATTCCAGCCCCGAGGGCGGCATCCTGCCGAGCTTCGGTTTTCTGATCGGTGACGAGAACAGCGTCGAGTCGGTACTGGCCGGTGGCGAAGATGCCCCGTACTACGCCGCCCGCTCGGACTTCTTCTTCCAGATCGTGTTCGCCGCCACCTGCATGTCGATCGTCTCCGGCGCCGTGGCCGAGCGCATGAAGTTGTGGTCGTTCATCGCCTTCGCGGTGGTGATGACCGCGGTCATCTACCCGGTACAGGGCTTCTGGAAATGGGGCGGCGGTTTCCTCGATGCCGCCGGTTTCCTCGATTTCGCCGGCTCCAGCGTGGTGCACATGGCCGGTGCAGCAGCAGCCCTGGCCGGTGTGCTGCTGCTCGGTGCGCGCAAGGGAAAATACGGCGCCAATGGTCAGGTCAACGCCATTCCCGGCGCCAACCTGCCGCTGGCGACCCTGGGCATGTTCATCCTGTGGATGGGCTGGTTCGGCTTCAATGGGGGCTCGCAGTTGAAGATGAGCACCATCGAGGACGCCAACGCCGTGGCCCAGGTGTTCGTCAATACCAATATGGCTGCTGCCGGCGGCCTGATCGCGGCACTGATCGTGGCGCGCATCCTGTTCGGCAAGGCCGACCTGACCATGGCCATCAATGGTGCGCTGGCCGGGTTGGTATCGATCACCGCCGAGCCGCTGACCCCGACCGCGCTGCAGGCCACCCTGATCGGCGGCGTGGGCGGCGTGCTGGTGGTGTTCGCCATCCTCGGCTTCGACAAGATCAGGGTCGACGATCCGGTCGGCGCCATCTCCGTGCATGGCGCGGCGGGCATCTGGGGCACCCTGGCGGTGTGCCTGACCAACCCGCAGGCCAGCCTGGGTGCACAGCTGCTGGGCATCGCCTGCATCTTCGCCTGGGTGTTCATCGCCAGCCTGATCGTCTGGAGCATCATCAAGGCGGTCGTTGGCCTGCGCGTATCCGAGGAAGAGGAATACGACGGCGTCGATCTGGTCGAGTGCGGGATGGAAGCCTACCCCGAGTTCACCAGCAACAAGTGATGGCCTCGGGCGCCGAGCCCGAAGCGTCATCACTAAAAATGATGTTGAACACCGGCAAAGGGCGCTCAGGCGCCCTTTGCTTTTTTGTCCGGCACGCTAGAATGCGCGCGTTGAAAAACGGGGGCGACGAGCATGTGGCAGCAACGGCTGATTACCCTGCGTTCACGGCCGCGGGGCTTTCACCTCGTGACCGACGAATTGCTGGATTCATTACCGGAACTGGCGAGCTACAGGGTGGGTCTGTTACACCTGTGGCTGCAGCACACGTCCGCGTCCCTGACGGTCAACGAGAATGCAGACCCCGCAGTACGCCGTGACTTCGAGCGCTTTTTCCGCCGCCTCGTCCCCGAGGATGGGGCAGGTTACGAGCACTGCGACGAAGGCCCGGACGATCTGCCGGCGCACTTCAAGTCGAGCCTGCTGGGTGTCCAGTTACAGCTGCCCGTGAGTAGCGGGCGCCTGGCACTGGGAACCTGGCAGGGGATATACCTCGGCGAGCACCGTGAACACGGCGGTGCGCGCCGCGTGCTGGCAACCCTGCAGGGTTCGACCAATTGAATTTTCCCAGGCGTTCGGCAACCGCGGACGACTGGACTATAACCAACCTGCTTTTCGCAAGTCATGAGGCTGAACATGAGCGACGAAGAACTGGAACAAGACGAGCTGGAAGGCGCGGACGAGGACGATGGCGAGGAGCTGGCGGCCGCCGATGGTGATGTTGCCGACGACGACAGCGAGTCCGATAGCGCGGCGCCTGCCAAGGGCAAAGCCAAGAAGGCTGTAGAAGTCGAAGAGCTGCCCAGCGTAGAAGCCAAACAGAAGGAACGCGATGCCTTGGCGCGCGCCATGGAAGAGTTCCTGTCCCGCGGTGGCAAGGTGCAGGAAGTGGAGCCCAATGTGGTCTCCGATCCGCCCAAGAAGCCCGATAGCAAGTACGGCAGTCGCCCCATCTGACGCGAACGCCGGATCTGCATGCAAAAGCCCGCCTGGAAAGGCGGGCTTTTGCGTTTGTGGCGGCTGTCTTGTTTAGCGCAAGACACCCAGCCGATTGAGCTTTCAATCTGGGAGCGGCTCTAGCCGACTGTGTTTGCCTTCAACGTTGATGGCGGCTGAAGCCGCTCCCACCAAGTGTCCATCGAACGGTTCCCGCTACAGCACCGTTACGTAGGCTAGACGACCCGATGCACATCAGTGCCGAAATCAGCCGATTACGCTTCGCTCACTCTTCTCACGTCATTGGGCCCAGCGCTGCAGCAGCGCCGGCAACTCGCCGAGGCTGCGGATCTGCGCGTCGGCTTCTTGCTCGCCAGACCAGGCCTTGCCATGGGGGTTGAACCACACCGCACGCCAGCCGGCCGCCTGGGCACCGGCGATATCGTCGCCGGGGTGGTCGCCGACATGCACAGCCTGCTCGGCGCGCATTCCGGAGCGGGCGAGTGCTTGCTCGAACGGCTCGCGGTCGGGTTTGCCGACGCCCAGCTCCTCGGCGCAGAGGATGAAACTGAAGTAGTCGGCCAGGCCGAGGCGGCGCACGTCGGCGTTGCCGTTGGTGATCACGCCCAGGCTGTACTGGTTGGCCAGCAGCTCGAGCGTGGTCACCGTGTCGCTGAAGAAAGTAATGGCATGGCGTGCCTCGAGCATCGCCTGGAAGGCGCCCTCGGCCAGCTGCGCGGCTTCCTCGGGGGCATGGCCGACGCCTTCCAGCGCCTGGCGCAGGGTACGCCGGCGCAGCTCACTCAGGCGGTATCTCAGGTTGGGCTCGGCCTCCAGCAGGCGACCGCGCACCTGTCCCAGGTGATCCACTGGCTGCTCTGCCAGGCGCGGCGCATGGGCGCTGATCCACTCGCGCATGGCCGTCTCGGCGCCGAGGATCACCGGGCGGTTGTCCCACAGGGTGTCGTCGAGGTCGAAGGTGATCAGGCGAATGCTCATGAGTCCTGCTCCTTGCGCTTGGCTCTTGGATGAGCGCTGTCGTAGACCTTGCTCAGGTGCTGGAAGTCCAGGTGGGTGTAGACCTGGGTGGTGGCGATATCGGCGTGGCCAAGCAGCTCCTGTACCGCGCGCAGGTCCTGGGACGATTCGAGCATATGGCTGGCGAACGAATGGCGCAGCATATGTGGGTGAATGTGTTGGCCCAGTTCGCTGACGCCGGCCTGGCGTACCCGCAGTTGCACCGCACGGGCGCCGATGCGGCGGCCCTGGCGGCTGATGAATAGTGCGCCATCGGCCGGGTTGGCCAGGGCTCGCAATGGCAGCCACTCTTGCAGTGCTTCGCGGGCCTTGCTGCCCACTGGCAGCTCGCGCACCTTGTTGCCCTTGCCGGTAACGCGCACCAGCCCGGCAGCCAGGTCGAGACCGTCCAGGTTCAGCGCGACCAGCTCCGAGAGGCGCAGGCCCGAGGAGTAGAACAGCTCGAGCATGGCGTGATCGCGGCGAGCGATGAAGTCGTCTTCCTGGGCACCATCGAGCAGTTGCGTGGCCCGATCGACGTCCAGCACCCTGGGCAACCTGCGCTCGCCCTTGGGTGGCGTCAGGCCGCTGGCCGGGTCATGTTGGCAGTGGCCTTCGCGGATCAGGTAGCGATACAGGCCGCGGGTGGCCGAGAGCAGGCGCGCCAGGCTGCGGGCCGACTGGCCTTCCTTGTGCAGGCGCGCGACCTGACGGCGCAGGCGGGAAATATCCAGTGCCGCCCAGTCCGCCAGGCCTTCCCGCTCGCAATAGGCGAGCAGTTTGTTGAGGTCGCGTCGATAGCCATCCAGGGTATGGGCCGACACCTGCCGTTCGCTGCGCAGGTGTTCGAGGTAGGCATCGAGATGGGCGGTGAGCATGAGAGGCAGCTCCATGACACGAGGGCGCGATGTCCGCGCCCTATGGACGGCGTGCTACCTGACCGAGCGCAGCGGTGCCGAGAAGCGTGGCAGTACCCGCGACAGCACTTCGGCGATATAGCCGAGGAACAGGGTGCCCAGGGAACTCTTGTAGTGCTGCGAGTCGGCGCTGCCGATCGCCAGCACGCCGTGCAGGCCCTGATGGGACAAGCCGACCACCGCCGCCGAGCCGACGTCCGCGGCGGCTTCACCGAACAGGAAGTTCAGTTCGTGCTCGCGCAGCACGCCGCAGATGGTCTTGCCGCCAGCCAGCAGGCCGCCGATCGCCTGGTGGGCTTCTGCGCTGCTGACGCTGCGGCCGACTGGCAGCGGCGTTTCGCTGAACAGGATCAGTCCCACGAAGGGCACCTGGAACTCCCGGCGCAGGCTGTCTTCCACGCAACTGACGACTTCTTCGAGGCTGCTGGCATCCATCAGGTCGAGCACCAGGCGCCGGGTCTTGTCGAACAGCCGGTCGTTGTCACGGGCGACCTCCATCAGGTGCGACAGGCGCTGGCGCATCTCGATGTTGCGCTCGCGCAGCAGTTTGACCTGGCGCTCGACCAGCGACACGGTATCACCGCGCTGATGCGGAATGCGCAGCTCGGGAATCAGCTCGTCATGGTCGATAAAGAACTCGGGGTGCAGGCGCAGGTAGGCGGCGACCGTTTCCGAGTCCAGGGGCTTGGGCGAATCCTGCTGGTCAGTCATAGGCGAACCTGTCCTTCGTACACGCGCACGGCGGGGCCGGTCATCATAACGGGCTGGCCGGGGCCTGCCCACTCGATGTGCAGCTTGCCACCCGGCAGCTCCAGCTGTACCGGCGAGTCCATCCAGCCCTGGCGGATCGCCGCGACGGCGGCGGCGCAGGCGCCGGTACCGCAGGCCTGAGTTTCCCCGGCACCGCGTTCCCAGACGCGCAAGCGGCCGTGCTGACGATCGACGACCTGCAGGAAACCGACGTTGACCCGCTGCGGGAAGCGCGGATGGTATTCCAGCTTCGCGCCCAGCTCGTGCACCGGCGCGCTGTCGACGTTATCGACGCGTAGCACCGCATGGGGGTTGCCCATGGATACCGCGGCCAGCTCGTGGCTCTGGCCATCGACCTCGACGGCATAGCTCAACGCTTCGGCGTCGGCCTGGAAGGGGATCTGTTCGGGTGCCAGGCGCGGTGCGCCCATGTCCACGGTGATCAGCCCATCGGCGCGCACGTTGAGCTCGATGATGCCGCCCTTGGTTTCCACGCGGATGCTCTTCTTCACCGTCAGGCGCTTGTCCAGCACGAAGCGGGCGAAGCAGCGCGCGCCGTTGCCGCACTGTTCCACTTCGCTGCCGTCGGCATTGAAGATGCGGTAGCGGAAGTCCACGTCCGGGTGCTGCGGCGGTTCGACCAGCAGCAACTGGTCGAAGCCGATGCCGGTGTGCCGGTCGCCCCACTGCTTGGCATGCTTGGGCTGGATGTGGGCATGCTGGCTGACCAGGTCGAGAACCATGAAATCGTTGCCCAGGCCATGCATCTTGGTAAAGCGCAATAACATGGGCATCACTCCGGCAGGCGGCTTTCGCCCGCAAAGAGCTCGTCCAGGGTTTCGCGGCGACGCACTTCGAAAGCCTGCTCGCCGTCGACCATCACCTCGGCGGCGCGGCCGCGGGTGTTGTAGTTCGAACTCATCACGAAGCCGTAGGCGCCGGCCGAGCGCACCGCCAGCAGATCGCCTTCCTTGAGCACCAACTGACGATCCTTGGCCAGGAAATCACCGGTCTCGCAGATCGGCCCGACCAGGTCGTAACTGCGCGCTTCGCCTTCACGGGGCTGCACCGGCGACACCTCCATCCAGGCCTGGTAGAGGGCCGGGCGGATCAGGTCGTTCATCGCCGCATCGATGATCGCGAAGTCCTTGTGTTCGGTGTGCTTGAGGTATTCCACCTGGGTCAGCAGCACGCCACCATTGGCGACGATGAAGCGACCCGGCTCGAATACCAGGGCCAGGTCACGGCCCTCCAGGCGTTTGCGTACGGCGGCGATGTAGTCGCCGATCTGCGGTGGCTGCTCGTCGCGGTACTGCACGCCGAGGCCGCCACCCAGATCCAGATGCTTGATGACGATGCCGCGCGTGGCCAGCTTGTCGACCAGCAGCAGCAGGCGATCCAGGGCATCGAGAAAGGGTTCCAGAGTGGTCAGTTGCGAGCCGATATGGCAATCGACGCCGATCACCTCAAGGTTCGGCAGCTCGGCGGCGCGGGCGTAGACCGCCTCGGCCTGCTCGATATCGATACCGAACTTGTTCTCCTTGAGGCCGGTGGAGATATACGGGTGGGTGCCGGCGTCCACGTCCGGGTTGACCCGCAGCGAGACGGGCGCCTTGACGTCCATTTCGGCGGCCACCTTCTGCAGGCGCTCCAGCTCGACGCCCGACTCGACGTTGAAACAGTGCACGCCGACTTCCAGGGCGCGGCGCATGTCGTCGCGGCTCTTGCCGACGCCGGAGAACACGATACGGCTCGGTTCGCCACCGGCGGCCAATACGCGCTCCAGTTCACCACTGGAGACGATGTCGAAGCCGGCACCCAGGCGCGCCAGAACGTTCAGCACGCCGATGTTGGAGTTGGCCTTGACGGCGAAGCACACCAGGTGCGGCATGCCGACCAGCGCATCGGCGTAGGCGCGGTACTGCGCCTCGATGTGAGCGCGCGAATAGACGTAGGTGGGCGTGCCGAAGCGCTGGGCAATGGCGGACAACGCCACACCTTCCGCGAACAGCGAACCGTCGCGGTATTCGAAGGTGTTCATGGGCGGCCCTTATCTGTCTTGCGAGGAGGCGGACTGGTTATCATCCGGCAGGTACAGCGGGCCTTTCTGGCCGCAGCCGCCGAGCAGGGTGGTAACGGCGACGAGCGCGATGAGGGCAGTGAACAGCCGCTTCATGGTCAAATCCTTGTAATAAAGCATAATTGCCACCGAGTATACCGACCCCCCGGCATGTTGCCTATGCGCCGGGGTTCCCGTCCGGCGGGGCTTTGCCCTGGCCCGCTGGCGCGTATGGACAACGGCGTGCCCGCGTTTTGTGGCGCTCCGATGGTGCCGAATCTTTCATGAGGTAAGTGCAATGAGTTTGAGCGAAGCCCGTTTCCACGACCTGGTCGATGCAGTGCAGCAGGCGCTGGAAGACATCTTCGACGACAGCGACCTGGACATCGATCTGGAAAATTCCGCTGGCGTGCTGACGGTGCGCTTCGACAACGGCTCGCAACTGATCTTCAGCCGCCAGCCGGCGCTGCGGCAGCTGTGGCTGGCGGCCCGCTCCGGCGGTTTCCACTTCGACTACGACGAGGACAACCAGCGCTGGATCTGCGACAGCAGCGACGAGTTGCTTAGCGAGATGCTCGAGCGGATCGTTGCCGAACAGGCCGGTGCCGAGTTGGAGTTCGATGAGATCTGAAACTACCTGCGAGCCCGACCCGCAGGTGTCCCCGGTGGCCTCGCCCTGCCGACGCCGCTGCTGCCTGAACCAGGCCGAGCGTTGCCTGGGCTGTGGGCGCCTGCTGGCGGAAATCCTCGAGTGGGGCAATGCCGACGATGAACGCCGCCGGGTGATCCGTGCGCTGGCCGAGCAGCGCCTGGCGCTTGGCTGACCCTGCTCTTGTTTATTTGGGTGGCTGTGTTACGGTCAGCTCAAATTCCTGCAAAAACCCCGTCGTTTCGATGGGGTTTTGCTTTTTTGGCGTCCAGCAAAGGAGATATGCCCGCACCATGGCCAGTACACCGTCCATCACCATTACCCGCCTCGACCTGCAGCGCCTGGAGCAGTTGCTCGACAGCCTGGATGATTTCGGCCCGGCTGCCGAAGCCTTGCAAACCGAGCTGGACCGTGCCGAGGTGGTCGGTCATGACCAGGTGCCGGCCGGCGTGGTGACCATGAATTCTCGTGTGCATTGCCGCGAAGAAAGCAGCGGCAAGGACTATCACCTGACCCTGGTCTATCCCCAGGACGCTGGTGGCGAAGGCAAGGTCTCGGTTCTCGCTCCCGTTGGCACCGCGCTGCTGGGCCTGAGTGTCGGCCAGCACATCGACTGGCCGGTGCCGGGCGGCAAGCAGCTCAAGCTGACCCTGCTGGAAGTCGAATACCAGCCAGAAGCCGCCGGCGAATACGCCCGCTGAGCTTCAGCCGACTCGGCGCTGATCCCGCTGCCGAGTCGGTTCTCCGTGATCCGGGCCCGCGCAGCGGGGCTCGGCAATCCGCTCAAGCCGTGGCCAGAGCCTGTGCCGACGGCCTGCATGCCACTCCACATGCGTGCAGATCGATACTGCGCTCGAACAGGCGCTGCACCGCCGGCTGGTGGCTGACGCCGATCAGTGTGCAACTCGGCAGGCGCTCGCGCAGCCGCATGAGAAGCCCGCAGGCGGCCTGTTCATCGAGCTGGTTGGTCGCCTCATCGAGATACAGGGTGTCGGGCTGGTAGAGCAGGGCACGGGCCATGGCCAGGCGCTGCTGTTCACCGCCGGAGAGTTGCCGGCTCCACTCGGCTTCGCGCTCCAGTTCTGCAGCCAGGTGGCCGAGGCCAACATCCTGCAGGGCGCCAATCAATTGCAGCGTGTCTGGTACCTGCGCCGCCGGGTAGGCCAGCGCCTCGTCGAGTCGGCCGCTGGCCAGGTAGGGTTTCTGTGGCAGCAGCAGGCTGCGACCGCCGGGCAATTGCCAGCTGCCGCGGTGGTGCGGCCAGAGACCCATCAGGGTGCGTAGCAGGGTGGTCTTGCCCAGGCCACTGGCGCCGGCCAGGCGCAGCCATTCACCAGGGCGCGCCTGCATTGCCAGACCGCACAGCAGCGGCTCGCCGTTGGGCCGCAGCACGTCCAGCCCGCAGGTGCTGAGGGTTTCACCGTGATGAAGCTCGATAGGCTGCAGGCGCTCCATGGCCTGCTGGAACTGGCCCAGGCGCTGCACCGTGGCGCTCCATTCGGCCAGGTCTCGGTAGGAGAAGATGAACCAGCTCAGCGAGCCCTGAACCGCAGTGAAGGCGCTGCGAATCTGCATGAGCCCGCCTAGGGTGACTGTCTTGGCGAGAAACATCGGCAGCGCGATAAAGACTGGCACGATATTGCTGACGCGGCTGTAGCCGGCGGTGAATATCCCCAGCTTCAGTTCCCGGCGCATCAGCCCGCGCCAGTTGTCGGCGATGGCGGCGAAGCGCCGTTCCAGGCTTTTTCGCTCGGCGTCTTCGCCGGCATACAGGGCGATCTGCTCGGCATGCTCGCGCTTGCGCAGCAGGTCGGCACGAAAGGCCGCCTCGCTGCGCTGGCGCTCGTAGTTCAGGCCGTGCAATGGATGGCCCAGCCAGTGGGTGAGCAGGGTGCCGACAAGGGTATAGAGAACCGCGGCCCAGACCAGATAGCCGTCGATGCTCAGCTCACGGCCGGCGATGGTGAAGGTTTGGGTACCGGACAGCTGCCAGAGGATGCTGAAGAAGGCGCCGATCTGCAGGCTGTTTATAAACAGCGAGACGACGATGCCAACGGTCTTTTCCGTCAGCAGGTAGGCATCCTCGGCGATACGCTGATCCGGGTGGTCCGGCTCGCCGCCAAGGCCCAGACGGTAGTAACGACGCTCGCCCAGCCAGCGCTCCAGCAGATGGTCGTTGAGGTGCTGGCGCCAGCGCAGCATCAGCGCCTTGTTGAACCAGTCCTTGGCGACGATGGCGCCGATCAGCACGCCGATGGCGATGGCGTACTGGCCCATCAGGCCAAGCAGGGCGTTGCCGTCGAAGGTCGCCAGGGTGTCGTAGAAGGTCTTGCTCCATTCATTGATGTATACGTTGACCTGCACCAGGCCCGCACCCATGGCCAATGCCAGCGCCAGCAGCGCCCAGCCAGGCCAGCCGGCGCGGCTGCCCCAGAAAGGGCGGGCGAGTGCGAAGAAAAGACCCAGGGTTTTCATGATTCCACATCCGCCGCAGGCAACAGTTGCAGGCGCACTTCATTGGCCTGTGGGAACAGCTGACGCGCCAGGCGCTTCAAGGCTGCCGGCTGCAAGGCGGCAGGCAACTGGTGCTGTTCGCTGAGGTAGCGCGGGTCCTGCCAGGCTCTCTCGCTGAGGATCAGCCGATGCAGCTGGGTTGCAGGGTCTGCTTGGCGGCGGGCTTCCTGACGGGCCAGTTCGCGGCGCAGCGAGGCTACGCGCTGGTCATCGATGGCCTCCGGCAGCCTGTCCAGGGTCTGGCGAGCCAGCTGCCAAAGCTCATCGGCGCGCTGTGGATCACTGCTGAAGCGCAGCTCGCTGTCGATGCGCTGGTGGTCGGCGCTCAGTTCGCTGTCGAACTTCAGGCTGTAGATACCGCCGGCTTCGCCGCGTAGGCGTTGCTTGAGCAAACCGTTGGCGATTTCGCGCAACGCGGCAACCCGCACCGCCTCCGCCGGGCTCCAGGGATGCGGTTGGAAACTGCTGGCATAAAGGCTGGCGCGTGGTTCACGGGCGATATGCAGAGAGGCCCGGCGTTGCCCGGGCTGGCGAGGGCTGGCGTGGCTGATCAGCGGCTCCCCGCGGGGGATGCCGGCCAGGTAGCGCGTGACCAGCGCGCGCAGTTCGGCGGCCGGGACGTCCGTCATCAGGTAGTAGGTGACCGGTGCGGCTGCCTGGCGGCGCCATTGCTCCTCGAGCATCCGCCGGCTCAGCGCATCGACCGCCTGCAGGGTGGGTTTCTGCCAGTCGTCCTGGCCCTGTTTGAGCCGCCGCCAGGCAGCGTCTTGCTCGCTGCGCACGTTGTCACGCTGGCGCAGCATGCGTTCACGCAGCTCGTTCAGGCTTTCGCGGAAAGCGTCTTCATCCAGGGTGCTGCGGGTCTGCCGGGCCTGGTACAGCGCCAGCAGGCTGGCCAGCGTTGCCGGCTCGGCACTGCCTTGCGCCTCCAGGCGTTGCGGCCCCTGGGTGAAGGATAACTGTATCTTGTCACGGCGCTTCCAGGCCCCGAACTGCTCGTCGCTCCAGCCTTGCGGGGGCATCTGCAGGGCCAGCTGGCTGGCGATCTGTGCGTGCCAGGATGGTGTGCCCGCGTATAGAAAACCTGCGCTGGAATCGACGCGCAACTGCGCTTTGCCATCGGCTCCGGCTGCGCGCAGCCACACTACGCGGTCGCCGTTGCTCAATTGCCAGTGCTCGACCTGTTCCTTGTCGAAGCGACGGCTGCTGACGATGGTGCCGGCCGGCGCGCTGCTCGACAGTTCGGGAACGACGATCTCCGCCTGCAGCTGGGGCGCTTGTGGAGCGTCCAGGCGCGCCGCTGCCCAGTGGCGGGTTTGCTGTTGCACCTGTTCTACGTCGGGCAGTGTCAGTGGTCTGCCGCCGGGTGCGCTGAGTTGCAATACCTGATCCGGACTGTCGAGCCAGGCGATGATGCGCTGATGCAGATCGCGGCTGCTGATGCTGTCGAGATTGTCGAGGCTGTTGCGAGCGATGGCTCGGGGATCCTGCAGCACGCGTTCGCCTAGCGTGGCATCGTTGAGGTGGCGCACCCAGCTGTCGAAGTCTCGCGGTGTAGGCTCGCTCAGCATACGCTCGGCAATCTGCCGTACATCTTCCTTGGCGGCCTGCACCTGTTCGTCGTGCAGTGGATGCTGACGTATGCGTTCGAGCTCGCGCAGCAGCGTTTGCAGGGCTTGTTCATGGTGCTGACCGTTTACGCTGGCAGCCACTGCCAGCACGCCGGTGCGTCGGCCAATCTGGGTCTTCACCGCGGTCAGGCTGCCAACCCCTTCGTCCAGCGGTTGAAGGCGCAGCTGTCGAGACAGGGCGGTCAGCGCCAGGCGATCGAGCAGACGGTCTCGTCCGCCGGCCTTGGTTTGCTCACGAACATCCAGTTGGCGGAAGCGAAACAGCAAGGCGACCTGATTGCTGCCGCTCTGGCTGTCCTGCACGCGAAATATCTTGAGTTGCCCATCCAGTGGCAGCTCCAGATGCTCGCGCGCCGGCAGCGTGCCGCGCGGTGCCTGCGCAAAATACTTTTCTATCTGCTGGGCCATCTGCTGCGGGTCAAGGTCGCCAACGATGTTCAGCACCATGTTGTTGGGCACGTACCAACGCTGCTGGAATGCCTGCAGCGCCGCCAACTGCGCCTGTTCGATAGCCTGGCGATTGCCGATGGTGCGGTGCGCGGGGTAACGCGAGCCGGTGCGCTGGGCGGCAGTGCGCTTGGCATTCATGCGCTGCGCCACGCCCAGGCCGCCACGCCATTCCTCGATGACGATCGGGCGCTCGCGTTGCAGGTCCTCTGCGCTGAAGTCGGCGGCGAAGGCCATGTCCGCCAGGGTCTGTAGCGCCAGCTCGGTGCTCTTGACGCCATTGGGCGGGCTGAGCAGGTACTGGGTGCGCTCGTAGCTGGTCACCGCATTGAAGTTGCGGCCCTGCTGCCAGCCGGCTTTTTGCAGGCGCTGGCGCACATCGAGCGTTTCACGGCCGTGGCTGTAGAAGGCCAGGTGCTCGAGCAGATGGGCGACACCGACCTGGTCGTCGGCCTCATCCACGGAGCCAGCGTGCACCGTCAGGCGCATATCCAGCCGGCCTTTCTGCTCATCGGTGCGGATCAGGTTGTAGCGCAGGCCATTGGGCAGCTCGCCACGGGTGACAATGGGGTGCCACTGCAGCGGCGCGTCGCCAGCGGGCAGGGAGGTGCAGGCACCGAGCAGCAACGCTGCCAATGCTGTGAGGAGGACTTTCACGGGATGCATGGGCGCGCGCCTTCTTAGAATTGGTAGCCGACTTCTAGCCAGTACTGGCGGCCGGTCTCGTAGCTGATGGTGCCGGCGGTGTCGCTGGCGATGGTATTGACCTTGTCGGTCACGTTGGTGATGTCCACGGCAACGTAGGTCGACTGGCTGCCGCCGAGGGGCAGCGTCCACTTGAGCCTGGTGTCCCAGGTCGGTGCGGCAGGCACCTCACGTACTTCGTAGTTTTCATACGTGGCGCCATCGATGAGGATGTCTTCCGGGTTGGCGCGGAATATCTGGTCGTAGGGGCCGCGGTAGCGCAGGAAGTTGGTCCAGGTCAGGTTCAGGCGCGGGATGCTGGTAACGGTATTGAGGCGAATCGTCCAGGGGCGGTTGAAGTTGCTGGCGGGCAATTCGCTGTAGGGCATCAGGCTGCCGTCGAAGTAGACGTCCTCGTCGTTGAGGCGATCCTCGTTGAGGATATTGTCGTAATTGCTTTGCGCGCTTTCGGTGCGGTTCCAGTCCATGCCCAGCATGAAGCTGGTGGCGGTGCCGGCGAAGTGCAGCGTCTCGAGGGGGCTCATGGTCAGGGTGACGGTCTCGCTACGGCTTTTACCGGCATTGGTGTAGGTGTAATAGTTGGCGATGCTATCGACGTCATTGCCCGCTTCGAGTCCCAGGTAGTTGGCGCGGCTGCGCACCACCTGATCCCTACCTTCGCGGTGCACGTATTTGAGCTCGAACTGCATGCCCAGCGTCTGCTGGGCGAAGCCGACCATCCACTCGTCGTCATAAGGGATATCGATCTTGCGGAAGGCGCTCTCGTCGACGCCGAAGTTGGTCCAGGGCCCGAAATCGCGGATGGTGTTCGTGGTGCTGCCAAGGCGAGTGGCACGCCAACGCAGCGATTCGCGGCCATCGGCCAGCCGGTACTTGAACAGGTTGCGGCCGTAGTAGCGGTTGACGCCCGTCGTCAGCACGCTGCTTTGGTCTCCAAAGAAGTCGTAACTGGCAGCGAAGCGCGGTGCGATGGTCTTCTTTTCCATGTAGTTGTCGGCATCGAATCGCACGCCTGGGCGCAGTTTGAGATTGCCGATCTGGATGTCATCCTGCAGGTAGAGCGCGTAGTCGATCTGCTCGGCTTCCACCTTGCCGGCACGTACGCTGTTGAGCAGTCCGAAGTATTGGCGCTCGGCAACACCGGTCGCACTGGTGCTGACCGAGCAATAGTCGCTGTCCAGCAGGCCGCTCGCCGTGACACAGCTGGTCCCGCCCGTGGCCGAGCTACGGCGTAGGACCGAAGCGCCGAGTGTGTCTTCCAGCACCTCATAACTGGCTTTCTGACGTCTGATTTCCAGGCCGAAGCCCAAGGTATGGCTGGTGTTGATGAACTCGAACGGCAATGCCTGCACGTCCAGGTTGTATTCAAGGCCGGTCTGGCGCTGTTCGAGATCGCCCATACCGCCTTCGACGCTGGTCGAGCCGTCGAAGAGCTTGCCGTTACGGTAGGGGTTGCCCCAGTTCTTGTCGGCAGACCACCGCCACTGTTTGTGAATACTGCTGTCGGCGTCCCGGGAGCTTTGCACCGTCTTGTAGGCGAACTGGTGGGTGTAGGTCAGAGCGTCACCTGTCCACACCGCCCTCAGGGTCGCTGTCTGCCCGCCCTGGTCGATGCGAAAGCCGGAGTTGCGCTGGTTGGCCTTGAAGTAGGTACCTTCGGCAGGCGCATCGACCAGGGCCAGCGACAGGTCCAGGCGCTCGTTGGGCGTCCAGTAGGCCTTGATCATCTTGTTCTCGATGATGCGCTTCTGGTTATGCTTGAGCGCGTCGCCAGCACTGGCGTAGCCGCCGGGGTAGGCGTAGAGGGGAATCTCCGACGTCTTGCGAACGAAGTTGCCGATCAGGCCGAAGTTTTCGGTCAGGTGACCTTCGAGCATCACCCGGGTGCTCAGTTTCCTGAATTCTGGCTGGTTGGCGTAGTCGCTGGAGCGCTCGAACTCCTCATCGCTGATCTGATCGTTGTTGATGTGGTATTCGGTCCACTCGGATCGGGTCATCTGCGCCGAGACCTTGCCATGGAATTCCTCCGTTGGCCGGCGAGTGATGGCGTCGACCACACCGCCATTGAAGCGCCCGTACTTGGCCGAGACGTTTGAGTCGTATACGCGCACCTCTTCGAGCAGATCGGCATCCAGGGCAATGCCGAATGCGTTGCTCGGCAGGTTGTACTGGCCATTCACATCGTTGCGTGAGCCGGAGCTGGCGCCCGGGTCCAGGTCGTTGTTGATGCTCACGCCATCGACCATGAAGTTGTTCTGATAGAACTTGGCGCCGTTGATGCTGATGTCCGCCGGGTTGATTTCCCCCGGAGTGTTGGAGCTTTGCTGGGTGGTGTCGAAACGCACGCTGGGGTGCATTTTCAACATGCTGGTCATGTCGCCGTTGGCGCCGGCAAAGTTCTCGATCAAGCGGCGATCAATGAGTGCCTCGCCCTGGTAAGCGCTCTCCGATTTTCCCATCACTACGGTATTGCCCAGCTCCAGCACATCCTGCTGGCTGGCCACCTGGAAGAATGTCAGCAGCTCCTGCTGATAGTCCCAGCCGACGTCACTGCCTTCCAGCAAGCGCGACAGCGCCTGTTCGTTGCTCATCTGCCCCTTGACTGTCTTGCTGCGCAGGTGACCGACCAGCTGCTGGTCAGCGCTGACCTGCAGGCCGCTCTGCTGAGCGAAGGCGATCAAGGCGTCGGCCAGGGGCTGGGATGGGATGTCGAAGGTATGTTGTTGCTGCAGCAGTGCGCTTGAAGCCTCTTGCGCCATGGCGGTACTGACGCTGACCGGCAGCGCGCCGCACAGGCCGAGCAGGCCCAGGCTGATGGCTCTGCCCAGGGTCCTGGCATGCATGACGTGATTTCCGGGCGACCGCGACTGCTTGTTCATACCTTCCCCGAACGGGCCAGAGGCCCAGCTGAAAGCTAATGCGAATCCGTATCGATTCGTGTTCGAGGCAATGACGTGTCGGCGCTGAAAATTTTCAGAGAAATTCGAATTATTTTTACGAGATTGGAAAAAGCCGCGCGAAAGGGGCTCAGGGCTGGCGTTCGACGACCCTGAGCCAGGGCGTCCAGGTGCTGACTTGCCCCTGGTAGGGCTGGAGGATGGCGCGCAGGGCGGCGTCGGGGTCGCGCAGGTCATAGACACCGGTGATGCGTTTGGCGCCCAGCCTGTCGTCGCGCAATGCCAGCTTGCCAGGCAGGTAAGGGCGCAATTCATCGAGCACATCGGCGATGCGGGCGTCGCGCACCACCAGACGGCCTTGCTGCCAGACGGCTATCTGGCTGAGCGGGAGTTTGTCGCGAGTCACCTGGTCGCTGCTGCGCCACTGCAGCCGGTCGCCTGCGTGCAGCGCTTCGGCCAATGTGTGGTTGCCCTCGGCCACCCGCACCGAGCCGTGTTGCACTGCGACGGTCAGTTGGCTGGCGCGCACGGCCACGTTGAACGCCGTACCGGTGACGGTGATCTGCAGGTTGTTCGCATCGACCCTGAAGGGCCGGCTCTGGTCCGGGGTTACCTCGAAGAACGCCTGGCCGCTGAGCAGACGTACTTCGCGGCGGCTGCTGTCGAACTCGACGCTGATCGCCGACTGGCTGTCGAGCTGCACGCGGCTGCCGTCGTCCAGTTCGATGCTGCGCTGCTCACCAAGATCCGTGCGGTAGTCGCTCTGGTAGCCGAGATAGGCATCAGGGGCCACCCACAGTATGAAACAGGCGGCCAGCGAGCCCGCCAACAGGGCCGGCCAGCGTCGCCTGCGCAGGCGTTGCGGACGTATGGCGGGAACCGCTGCTGCAGCGATGGGGGCGGCTGGTATGCGGGGTGTTTCGGCGGGAGGTGGGGTTGCCGCTGCCTCGTTCAAGCCGGTCAGTTGCCAGACCCGCTCGGCCTGGCGGTAGGCCTCGACATGACGGGTGTCGATGGCCAGCCAGGCGGCCAGCTCGGTGCGCAACGCGGCATCCTCGGGGCGCTGCTGGATGCGCAGCAGCCAATCCAGTGCGGTGTGGGTGAGGTTGCCGGTCATGGTCGTTTCGGATCGTCCTGAAAGGTGGGCAAGGGTCGCACACACGCGCCCTTGCGAGCAAAGGACGGCTCAGCGCCGCGGATTTTCAGCTCAGCCACTGGCCTGCTCCAGGCGATCGGCGCAATGACACAGCGCCTGGTGCACCAATTGGTGCGCCAGACCGACGGAAATATTCAGGGTGGCGGCGATCTGCTGCAGCGTGTGGCCTTCCAGCCGGTGCATGGCGAAGGCACGTTGCACGCGGGGCGGTAGTTCAGCCAGAGCGGCGTTGACTATGCGCAGCTCGGCGCTGGTGCTGGCCTGTTGCTCGGGCCCCGGTTTGTCGTCGGACAGCGTCTCGAGCAACTCGTCGCTATCGGGCTGGCGGCGCTCGGTCGCGTCCCGGCGGCTCAGGTCGAATGCCAGGTTGCGGACGATCCGGTAGAGATAGCCCACTGGCTGGTCGATCACGGCGTTGACGCTGTCGCGACTGCTGAAGCGCAGCCAGGCCTCCTGCACCACATCTTCGGCCTGGGCGCGGCAACTGAGCAGCGAGGCGGCGTAGTCCACCAGGGCGGGGCGGTGGAAGAGGTACAGGTCGAGTTTGGGGTTGGTTGCTAGGGACACGATTGGCACTGCCGCAAGCCGTGCACAGCGGGCGTGCGACAGCGAGCGAGCATGGTAGCTCATTGTGAGAATTGTTATCAATAAGATCTGGGGGCGGCCAGTGCGCCGTTCAGCGCCTCCTCGAGGCTGGCCTTGTAGCGCAGATAATGCACTGCCGAGGGTTGCCTGTCGCCAAGCAGGGCGGAAAGGTCCAGGTCGGTGATGTAGCAGGGGTAGGGCTGTTCCTCGCCGCGCTGGGCGAGGATGTGCCGGGCCACAGTGGCGAACAGCTGCTCGCCGTGCTCAAGCTCGGAAAATTCCCGGTGGTTGCAGAACAGGCTGATGTAGGCCCGCGCGCCGTTGCCCGGCTCGACGATGGCCTGCACGTCATAGAATCGTTGGCTGACCTCGCTTACCGGGGCCGGCCTGGGCTCCAGGCGTTGCGCACGAAATGGTGCGGCCGGCAGAACCTGGTAGTAGGCGAGCTCCGGTGGTTGCTGCGGTTGTTCGAGGGCTTGTGCGGCGTCGCGTCGATACAGCAGCGATTGCAGAAAACGGTGCAGCGGCGTCAGCAGGCTGCTTTCGTTGTGGAACGGCGCCTGGATTCGCCAGATCACGCCGCACTCGTCCAGCACGGTAACCTGTGCCTGGTCATCGCTTTCGTGCAGGCGGTAGAACACCTGGATACAGGCCGGGCGCCCGGCCTCCAGGATCAGCGTCAGGTCCTCGCCTTCCAGGGCGTTGCGGTCGACCTGCAGCGAGCTGTAGTCGTTGCGATCCTGGGCGAGGTGTTCGAGCAGTGCAGGCAGGTCCGCCAGTGCTGTATGACGGACGTTGCCAGGCGCCAGCTCGAGCAGGTGGTAGCCGCGGGCGATCTGCAGCAGATACCGTCGCTTCTCGCCGCTGTCGAGGTGCTCAATCAACTCGCTCAGCAGCCCCTCGATGCGCTCGACGATGGCCACCGCGCGGTTGCGGCAATAGCAGTTGACCCTCAAGTTGGGGCGCTGGCCGTGGGCGGGTAGCGCGTTGAGCACAGCGCTCAGGCAATCGAGCAGGGCGCTGGGCCCTTCGTAACGCTCGACCAGCAGCTCATTCCAGCTGTTGAGGGTGATGCGGTCGAGGGTCAGCACCAGATTGTCGCGCACCCCCGAATAGCCCAGAGGGTCGGTGCGTTCGCTGGTCATGTGCACGTTCATCTGGCTGTGCTGCTTGAGTGGATCGACACCGACGTTGATCAGCAGCAGTTCCTCGCTGGGGCGGCGAGGCCGGGCAAGGGCGGCCTCGGCCGCGCTCGCCAGTGGCATCGGCAGGCCCTGGGCGAGACAACCCAGCAGTTGGCTGAGCTCGACCTCGCTGAGGTCGCTGGCGCCTGGGTGTAGCGACAGGTGGGTACCGCTGTCGATGACGCCGTTGCGATGGCACCAGGCGAGCAGTTCGATCAGGCTACGGGCCTGGCGCAGTGGCGCGAAGTCCCTCCATTCCTGGGCGCCCAGGCTGCCACTGAACAGCGCCCAGCGCTCACCCCTGGGCATAGGGTTGTGCACCAGTGTCAGGGTGTCTTCGCCCAGATCCGGGGCGATGCCAGGGTTGATGAATTCCACCTTGCCGGCCCGGCGTTCGAAGGCGGCATACAGGCGTCGGCCCAGCACCGCCAGGTCACGGCTATCTGCCGCCACGTCGGCGGGGCGGCTGCGGGCGAACGTCGACAGGAAGCGGTAGCTGTAGTTGAGCTCGTTGACCAGCACCTGGCGCTCGGCACTGACCTGGCGGACCTTCCACTGGCTGCGGCTGTCGAGCAGGATCAACTGACGCTCGCCCCAGCCCCATTCACCGGTCAGGCGCTCGAGCAGCAGGCGCTGCCAGCTCTTTTCGCGATGGCGTGGCGGCTTGCTGACCTTCTTGTTGACCTTGAGGTACAGGCAGCGCCTTACCAGTTCGAGGCGCTCGGTTTCGCCGCGTGCCTGCAGGTATTCCTCCAACCGGCGGTAGACCAGCACGTAGGGGTCCAGTTCGTCGAGGTCGAGCTGGCCGTCGTAGACCGCCTGCTTGAAACGCAGCGACAGGCAGCGGACCTGCGGATGTTCGCTGGCGTACACCTCGACGAGCAGCAGCTTGAGCGCGGATTTGTAGGGTGACTCGATACCCTTGAACAGCTGCCACATGCCGGCGCCGATAAACTCGCCGGCCGGCACCCTGGCCAGGTGGCCGAGGTCGAGCACATCGTCCGCACGGATGAAGCGCTTGCTCAGCAGGGTGTCGGTGACCTGTGCGTAGCGATGCTCGTCGGCGGCCGGCACCAGCCACCAGATTGGCATGCGGCCGCCCAGCCAGATCGCGGTGCGGTAGAACTCGTCGAGCAGCAGGAAGTGCTGGGTGGTGCCGCAGTCGTCCGAGGTCAAGCGAGCCTCGCGGGCACCGCTACGAAAGCGTTCGGGGTCGATCAGGAAGAAGTGGGCCTCGGCGCCCTGGCTGGCCGCCCAGCTCTGCAGCAGATCGCATTTGCGCCGCAGTGCGTCGCGGGCCTGACTGTCGAGCGCGCCGTCGTGGCAGACCCACAGGTCCATGTCGCTCTGCTCGGCCTGGGCGACGGTGCCCAGGCTGCCCATCAGGAACAGGCCGTGGATCGGCGTTGGCGCCGGAGCGCGGGGGGGCTTGTAGGCGAACGAGCGGGTCAGGCGCTGGGCCTCGGCCAGCAGTTCGGTGCTCGGCTCGAAGCTGGCAAGCCCGGCCGGGGTCTGTGCGGACACATAACCGGGCAGCAGCGGATGATTGACATGAAACAGCAGTGGCAACAGCGTCAGCACCCGCTGCTGGCGGCTCGACAAGGCCTGCATGGCGCGCTGCCGGCGGCCATGATTGATGCGCATGAAGCGCGCGCGCAGCTGGGTCAGCACCTTGCGGTCGATGCCGTCATCGATATCGGGTCGCAGGGGAAGGTGGCGCGTCATGCTCGGGCTCGGCCGGGTGATGAGCAAGCCTACAGGTGCTGCACACCCGCTAGCAATGGGCGCCGAGAGGGCCTGCCGCCTGATGCGGCAGGCACGATCAGGGGCTCAGCGCGCCTGGGCGGTGGTGAGGATGGTTTTCAGGCTTTGCGCGTGTTCGGCGGCTTCATGACCGAGGCGGGTCAGATAGCCGCCATCGGGTAGGGTGATCAACGCTTTCTCATGCAGGCGCTCGGCAGCGGCGACCGCGGAAGAGGCGGCATCATGGTGAATCTTCAGGCCCTCCTGGCCGTTGTCCAGGTTGAACAGCAAAAGGATTTCCAGTTCAGCGACCAGATCGGCATTAAAGACCATGGTGACTCCTGCCTGTTGTTGTCGTGTACGGCGTGGGCCGTGGAGCGCGGGAGCATCCCGCAGAACCAGTGTAGTCAAGCGCACGGCAGTTCGCCGAGGTCAGTGTTCCTCGGGGAGCGTCGGCAAGGCGCGCAGCAGCTGTTCGTAACGCTCGGCATCGAAGGGGCGATCCTCACGCAGCATGGCATCCACTTCGTGAGCCAGCACCATGGCCATCATCTGCACGCTTTCCTCACGTTCATGGCCAACCAGCGTCAGCTTGTTCAGCACCGCCTGGGCGAACGCCGGCTCGCCGGATTCCAGCTGATTCTCGATGGCCTGAACCAGGGTGTGTTCGGTGAAGGTTTCGTCGTCGTGCTCGTCGGTGGTGCTCATGGGGCAGTCCAGGGCTGTGGAAGGTGACCAGTGTAGACAGGGCTGCTGGATGCTGACCATGCACAATTGGCACTTTACATGCTATCCCAAAATATGGGATTGGATTTCTCATATTGAGAATCGGGTGGAGCGCAGCTACATTCAGTGGCCTGGAGAACCCCATGCTAGAAGATCATGACAAGTCGGCCCCGGCGGGCGCCCAGGCACTATTTCGCGGGCTCGCCGTCCTCGATGCCGTGGCCCATGGCGCCAGAAGCCTGGCCGATATCGGCGCGACCATCGGCTGTACACGCAGTACCACCCATCGACTGATCGCCGCGCTGGTGCAGGCCGGTTACCTGCGCGCCCTGGGTGGCAGCAGCGGCGGCTATCAGCTTGGCCCCAGGCTCATCGAACTCGGCTACCAGGCTCGCGCGCAAATGCCGCTGGCGAAGCGGGCGCAACCGCACCTCGAACAATTGGCGCGCCACACCCAGGACACCGTGCACCTCGGGGTGCGCGATGGCGCCGAGGTGTTGTACATCGACAAGTTGCCGGGCAGCCGTGGCCTGGAAATGCGCTCGCGCATCGGCCTGCGCATGCCACTGGCGCTGACCGGTATCGGCAAGTCGCTGATGCTCGACCTGCCGGAAAACGAATGGCTGGCGCTCTACCGGCAGGGCGGCCAGCAGGACGACGCCTCGTCCTGGGCGCATTTCCGCGAGCAGATGAGTGATTACGCCCGCGGTGGCTTCAGCTTCGATCTCGAGGAGAACGAGCTGGGCATTCGCTGCGTCGCGGCGCCAATACGTGAACCCGGTGGGCAGATCGTCGCCGCCCTGAGCGTCGCCAGTGCCGTGCCCTACATGCCGGAAGTGCGCTTGCAGGCCCTGGTGCCCGAAGTGGTTGCCTGTGCGAACGCCATCTCGGCCGAGCTGGGCTGGCGAGCGTCATGACTGAACTGTCTGGCGATGCCTGTCGCCAGGACACCATCACGCCCCAAGGAGGGCCTGCAATGTCCGATTCATACCTGCAGCAGCTGCCGCTGATCGCCATCCTGCGCGGCGTAACCCCTCAGGAAATCGTACCCGTGGGGCTGGCGCTCTACGAGGCCGGCTTTCGAGCGATCGAGATTCCCTTGAACTCGCCCGACCCGCTGCACAGCATCAGCCTGCTGGCAGCCGAATTGGGTGATCGCGCCCTGATCGGCGCAGGCACCGTGCTCAGCACCCGACAGGTCGAGGAGGTGGCGCAGGCCGGCGGCCGGCTGATCGTCTCGCCCAACTGCAGCACCCAGGTGATCCAGGCGAGCCGCGCCGCCGGGCTGTTCAGCGCGCCGGGAGTGGCAACGCCAAGTGAGGGATTCGCCGCACTGGAGGCGGGCGCCCATGTGCTCAAGCTGTTCCCGGCCGAGCAGTTCAATCCGCTGATCGTCAAGGCCTGGCGAGCGGTGTTCGCCAAGGAAATCGCATTGTTGCCGGTGGGCGGCATCACGCCGGGCAGCATGGCAGAGTACGTGCAGGCCGGGGCCAGTGGCTTCGGCCTGGGCTCGGCGTTGTACAAGCCCGGCATGGGCGTCAGCGAAGTCGTTGACAACGCTGCCGCCTTTGTCGCTGCCTGGCAGGCGATCCGGCGCTGAGCCGACTCGCCTGTCGCGCGCCGGGGTCAGGGGCGGTTGGCGATTCTCTGCAGGTTCTCATGGATCTTGAACAGCACGATCATCAGCTCACAGCCGATGCGTGCGCCTATGGCGCCGCCGATCAGCGTGCCCAGGCCGCCGAGGAAACTGCCATAGGCGCCGAACATCATCGTCACGCTGCTCACTGCCACGCTGAGCAGCATCAGCCAGTAGACGAAAGTGATGATTTTCGGGGTGAGCATCGCGTCGAAGAAGAACAGGTTCTTCATGGGGGTATCTCCAGTCCATGGGTTGGCAAATGCCCGGTCGCTTGCACCCGCCGGGCGCAACCCGTACCTCGGGCGGGGCGCAGGGTAGCAGTCCCCAGGGGCTGCGGCCAGTTGGCCGAAATGCCACTGGCGGGGCCTGGCGAATGCCGCTAGCGTGTTGTCCTGACCGAGCCCGGTCTGCCTACCAGAGGAAACGTATCCATGCTCAGGCTCCATGGTTTCGCCGTCAGCAACTACTACAACATGGTCAAATTCGCGCTGCTGGAAAAAGGACTGCCGTTCGAGGAAGTACAGGTTTTCGCCTCCCGCGACGAGGCCTTCCTGGCGATCAGCCCGCGCGGCAAGGTGCCGGTGCTGGAATGCGAGCATGGTTACATCAGCGAAACGTCGGCGATTCTCGAATATATTGAGGCGCTGGGCCAGGGCCCGGCGCTGCTGCCCAAGGGCGCCTACGAGCAAGCGCGGGTGCGCGAGCTGGCCAGGCACATCGAGCTGTATATCGAACTGCCGGCGCGCGCCTGTTACGCCCAGGCGTTCTTTGGCTTGCAGGTAGATCGGGCAATCCAGGCCAAGAGCCGCGAGGAACTACTTGGCGGGATCGACGCCCTCAAGCGCCTGGGCAAGTTTGCGCCTTATGTGGCGGGCGACAGCCTGAGCATTGCCGATCTGTACTTCCTGTACAGCGTCGACCTGGCTGCTGCCGTAGCGCACAAGCTGTTTGCCATCGACCTGCTGGGCGATTTCCCCAAGGCCAAGACGCTGCTCGAGCGCTTTGCCGAGAACCCCAACGTGCAGCGCATCGCGGCCGACAAGGACGCGCTGATGGGGCCGTTCCTGGCCCACATGAAGGCCCGCTTCGGCGGCTGATCAGCCAGCGGCGAAGCTCGTCAGGGCTTCGCCGGTCAGGCGATAGCCGATCCACTCGTTCTGCGGCTTGGCGCCGATCGATTCGTAGAAGTCGATGGCCGGCTTGTTCCAGTCCAGCACCGACCACTCGAAGCGCCCGCAACCGCGCGCTACCGCCAGTTTCGCCAGGTGGCGCAGCAGCGCCTTGCCGGCGCCGACGCCGCGCTGCTCGGGTGTGACGTAGAGGTCTTCCAGGTACAGACCGTGTTTTCCCAGCCAGGTCGAGTAGTTGAAGAAATACACCGCGTAGCCGATCGGCTCGCCATCCAGTTCGCAGATCAGGCCGTGGGCGGTGCTGCCCTCGGCGAACAGGCTGGTTTCGATGCCGACGACGTCGGTCTTCACCTCGTGCTCGGCCTTCTCGTAGATGGCCAGGTCGGTGATGAAACGCAGGATCAGGGCGGCGTCGGCGCGCACGGCGGGGCGAATGGTGAGGGCCATGGGATTTCTCATTGAGGTTTCAGCTATAGGTGATGGTCAGCCAGGCTAATGGCAAACCCACGAGGCAAAAGAAGCCGAGCGCGGCGACCCAGGACGTACGTGAGCCCATTGGATCGTCCACGCGCAGTGGCAGGGCCGGGTAGCGGCCCAGTGTCAGCAGGCGCAGGGCTAGCCAGCCGGTGATGTACAGGATGTAGCCGACTACCACCTCGAGTACCCACTCGGCGAGCAGTGCCAAGCCACGCAGCAATAATTCGGACATGGGAACTCCTTTTCCCGTTTCTCACCAAGGTGCACTTAGCGGCTGGCCAGCAGCTCCCGCCCGCGCGCCACCGCCGCCCGCACCTGGGCCGGTGCGGTGCCGCCGATATGGTTGCGGGCGTTCACAGAGCCTTCCAGGGTCAGCACGGCGAACACGTCCTGGTCGATCTGCTCGCTGAACTGGCGCAGTTCTTCGAGGCTCATCTCGGCCAGGTCCTTGCCGCTGTCCACGCCGTATTTCACGGCGTGGCCGACGATCTCGTGGCAGTCGCGGAACGGCAGTCCCTTGCGCACCAGGTAGTCGGCCAGATCGGTGGCGGTGGAGAACCCGCGCAGCGCCGCTTCACGCATGATGGCGTGCTTGGGTTTGATCGCCGGAATCATGTCGGCGAAGGCACGCAGCGAATCGCGCAGGGTGTCGGCGGCGTCGAACAGCGGTTCCTTGTCTTCCTGGTTGTCCTTGTTATAGGCCAGCGGCTGGCCTTTCATCAGGGTCAGCAGGCCGGTGAGGGCGCCGAACACGCGGCCGGTCTTGCCGCGTACCAGCTCGGGCACGTCGGGGTTTTTCTTCTGCGGCATGATCGAGGAGCCGGTGCAGAAACGATCCGGCAGGTCGATGAACTGGAACTGGGCGCTGGTCCACAGCACCAGCTCTTCGGAGAAACGCGACAGGTGCATCATGGCGACGGAGGCGGCGGCGCAGAATTCGATGGCGAAATCGCGATCCGACACGCCGTCCAGGGAGTTGCCACCCACGGCGTCGAAGCCCAGCAGCTCGGCGGTGATCTCGCGGGCGATCGGGTAGGTGGTGCCGGCCAGCGCAGCGCTGCCCAGGGGCATGCGGTTGGTGCGCTTGCGGCAGTCGACCAGGCGCTCGTAGTCGCGGCTGAGCATCTCGAACCAGGCCAGCAGGTGGTGGCCGAAGGTCACCGGCTGGGCGGTCTGCAGGTGGGTGAAGCCGGGCATGATGGTTTCCGCTTCACGCTCGGCCTGCTCCAGCAGGCCGAGCTGCAGGCGGGTGATTTCGGCGAGGATCAGGTCGATCTCGTCACGCAGCCACAGGCGAATGTCGGTGGCCACCTGGTCGTTGCGCGAGCGGCCGGTGTGCAGCTTCTTGCCGGTCACGCCGATGCGGTCGGTCAGGCGCGCCTCGATGTTCATGTGCACGTCTTCCAGGTCGACGCGCCAGTCGAAGGTGCCGGCTTCGATCTCGCCCTGGATCTGCTTGAGGCCGCCCTTGATCGCGTCGCGCTCGGCATCGGTGAGCACACCGACCTTGGCCAGCATGCTGGCGTGGGCGATGGAGCCCATGATGTCGTGGCGGTACAGGCGCTTGTCGAATTCCACCGAGGCAGTGAAGCGGGCGACGAAGGCGTCGACGGGCTCGCTGAAGCGGCCGCCCCAGGACTGGTTGGTTTTTTCTTGGCTCATGAATATGACTCGGCTGTAGGCGTATTCGGACGGGTCGAGGCTGCCCGCCATGGCGGAAAAGTGTGCCGATGATAGCAGACCGGGCCGGGTGCGCAGCGGCCGGCGCAAGTGTCGTGTGGGTCACAGTTTGATCCCGTCGCCGCGCGTTTACGCGGCTTATTTCGCCTGGTCGCCTCGGGCTCTCTTGCCGGTTGCCAAACACGCACCGAAACTGCATCGATGAACGCCACCCGCAAGACCTCGCCCCCCAAGACGCCGAACGATTTTTTCGTGCCCGAACTGTGCCAGCCCGAAGCGCTTCTCAGCACCGTGTTGCTCGCCGAGTTGCTGGTGCTGGTACTGGTGCTTGCCGAGCCGATGCTGCCCGGCTTCGACTGGGTACGCCTGGCGCTGACCTCGCTGTTCGTGCAGTGGATCGTGCTGTTGTCCTCGGCGCTGCTGTGCCGCCTCAGGCCTCTGCTCGCGCGGTTGCCCGCCATGTGGGCAGGCGCGGCCTGTTGCGCGCTGGTGGTGGGCCTGACGCTGGGCTGCACGGCAGTCGCCGACTATTACGACCTGGGCGGGCCGCTGCCCCATGAGGGCGAAGTCAACCTGTACCTGCGCCATGCGCTGATCAGCCTGATCATGTCGGCGCTGTTGCTGCGCTATTTCTACCTGCAGAGCCAGTGGCGGCGTCAGGAGCAGGCCGAGCTGCGCGCGCGCATCGAGTCGCTGCAGGCACGCATCCGCCCGCACTTCCTGTTCAACAGTTTGAACAGCATCGCGAGCCTGGTTGTCACAGATTCTGCCAGGGCGGAACAGGCGGTGCTGGATCTCTCCGACCTATTCCGGGCAAGCCTGGCCAAGCCCGGTAGCCTCGTCAGTTGGAGCGAGGAACTGGAACTGGCACGGCGGTACCTGTCGATCGAGCAATATCGGCTTGGTGAACGACTACAGTTGCAGTGGGAGGTTGACGATGTCCCCGCTGACTTACCCATTCCCCAGCTGACCCTGCAGCCGCTGCTGGAGAATGCTCTGATCTACGGTATTCAGCCACGTATCGAAGGGGGACTGGTGCAGATATCAGCCACATACAACGATGGTGTATTCCATCTCAGCGTCTGCAATCCCTATGAGGAGGGCGGTACGCCCATGGCCTCGCGCGGTACGCAGCAAGCGCTGGCCAACATCGATGCGCGGCTTGCGGCACTTTTCGGCGCGCAGGCCAATCTGAGTGTGGAACGCCGCGATGGCCTCCACTACACCCGTCTCCGCTACCCATGTGCAAGACCCATGCAGGAAGCCAGATCATTATGAATGTCTTGATCGTTGATGACGAACCCCTTGCCCGAGAGCGCCTCAGTCGAATGGTGACTGCACTGGAGGGTTATCGCGTGGTCGAGCCCTCTGCGAGCAATGGCGAAGAGGCACTGGCTCTGGTCGAGAGCCTCAAGCCCGACGTAGTGTTGCTCGACATCCGCATGCCGGGCCTCGACGGCCTGCAGGCGGCTGCCCGCCTCTGCGAGCGCGAGGCACCGCCCGCGGTGATCTTCTGCACGGCCCACGACGAATTCGCGGTGGAAGCCTTTCAGGTCAGTGCCGTGGGCTATCTGGTCAAGCCGGTGCGCCCGGAGCATCTGGAAGATGCGCTGAAAAAAGCCGAGCGTCTCAATCGCGTGCAGCTGGCCGCGCTCACCCGGCCGGCGGCGGAAAGCGGCGTCGGGCCGCGCAGCCATATCAGCGCGCGGACCCGCAAAGGCATCGAGTTGATTCCGCTCGATCAGGTGATCTACTTCATCGCCGATCACAAGTACGTGACGCTACGCCACGAGGGCGGCGAGGTGCTGCTCGACGAACCCCTCAAGGCCCTGGAGGACGAATTCGGTGACCGCTTCGTGCGCATTCACCGCAATGCCCTGGTCGCCCGCGAGCGCATCGAACGCTTGCAACGCACCCCGCTGGGCCACTTCCAGCTCTATCTCCGGGGGCTCAATGGCGATGCGCTGGTGGTCAGCCGTCGCCATGTCGCGGGTGTGCGCAAGTTGATGAACCAGATCTAGTTGCCACGCCGCGAGTAGGGCGAAGGGTCGCAGCCGGCTTCGGGCCGGCAACCCGTGAGCCTGTTATGATTCGCGGCAACTGGTTTTCTGGAACGTCCACATGCCCCGCGAAATTCGCATCGCTACCCGCAAGAGTGCCCTGGCCCTTTGGCAGGCCGAACACGTCAAGGCCCGTCTCGAACATGCCCATCCGGGGTTGCAGGTGAGCCTGGTGCCTATGGTCAGCCGCGGCGACAAGCTGCTTGATGCGCCCTTGGCAAAGATCGGCGGCAAGGGCCTGTTCGTCAAGGAGCTGGAAACTGCGCTGCTGGAAGATCAGGCCGACATCGCCGTGCACTCGATGAAAGACGTGCCGATGGATTTTCCCCAAGGCCTTGGCCTGTTCTGCATCTGCGAGCGCGAAGACCCGCGCGACGCCTTCGTCTCCAACACCTACGAGAGCCTCGATGCGCTGCCTGCCGGCAGCGTGGTCGGCACCTCCAGCCTGCGCCGCCAGGCCCAGTTGCTGGCCCGCCGCCCCGATCTGAAGATCCATTTCCTGCGTGGCAACGTCAACACTCGCCTGGCCAAGCTGGATGCCGGCGAGTACGACGCGATCATTCTAGCTGCGGCGGGGCTGATTCGTCTCGGCTTCGAGGATCGCATCCGTGATTCCATAGGCGTCGAGCACAGCCTGCCGGCCGGCGGTCAGGGTGCGGTGGGAATCGAGTGCCGGGTTGGCGATGCCCAGTTGCAGCAGCTGCTGGCGCCGCTCAATCACGCCGAGACGGCCCTGCGCGTCACCGCCGAGCGGGCCATGAACAAGCGTCTCAATGGCGGCTGCCAGGTGCCTATCGCCTGCTACGCGATCCTCGAAGGCGAGCAACTGTGGCTGCGGGGGCTGGTTGGCGAGCCGGACGGCAGCCGCCTGCTGCGCGCCGAGCAGCGTGGCGCTGCGCAGGATGCCGAACGCCTCGGCATCGAGGTCGCCGAGGCGCTGCTGGCCCAGGGCGCCGGCGACATCCTCAAGGCCATCTATGGCGAGGCCGCTGCCGAGTGAGTGGCTGGCGCCTGCTGCTGACCCGGCCCGAGCAGGAGTGCCAGGCGCTGGCCCAGGCGCTCGCTGAACAAGGTATGCATGGCGCCTGCCTGCCCCTGCTGGGTATCGAGCCGCTGCCGGAAACGCCGCAGCACAGTGCGACCATTTGCGACCTGCACCGTTACACCGCCGTGATCGTGGTAAGCAAGCCAGCCGCCCGCTACGGCCTCGAGTTGCTGGACCGTTACTGGCCGCAGCCACTTACCGATCAGCCCTGGTTCAGTGTGGGCGCCGGCACCGGGCAGATCCTCGCCGACTATGGGCTGACGGTTTTCTGGCCAGGCCGGGGTGACGACAGCGAGGCTCTGCTGGAATTGCCTGAATTGCAGGCTCCACTGCGCGCCGCGTTGTTTCCCCGGGTGCTGATCATTCGCGGCGAGGATGGCCGCACCCTGCTCGCCGAGCGCTTGCGGGAGCAGGGGGTCGAGGTGGACTATCTGCCGGTTTACCGCCGTGTGCTTCCTGCCTACCCCGCTGGTACGCTGCAGCGGCTGATACAGGTGGAACGCTTGAATGGCCTGGTGGTCAGCAGTGGGCAGGGCTTGACGCATCTGCGCCAACTGGCGGCAGATGACTGGCCTGAGCTGGCGCAGCTACCCTTGTTCGTGCCCAGCCCGCGAGTCGCCGAGATGGCGCGCGAGCTCGGAGCGATTGATGTTGTGGATTGCCGTGGTGCCGATACCGCGGCGTTGTTGGCGGCCTTGCGTGCGCAGGCTTCGCCCGACTCTTGAAGCAAAGGATGGATACGTGAGCGAAGCGACTTCCCCGAAAGAGCAGGAGCAGCCTGTGCAACCCGCCCTCGAATCGTCCCCAGCCGCTGCCGAGGGCAAACCGGCGGCGCGCGGCTCGGCGATTGCCGCCGTGGCCCTGTTGGTGGGCGCCATCGGTGTCGGCGTCGGTGGCTGGAGTGCCTGGCAGTTGCACACCCTGCAACAGCAGACACAGCAGCAGTCGGCCCAGCTCGAGCAGACGCGCAGCCAGGCCCAGGCCTTGTCGCAGCGCACCGAAAGCCTGAACGGGCGCTTCGAGCAGTTGCCGAGCCTGCAGGAACTCGAGGAGCGTCGTCGGCTGGTGGCCCAGTTGCAGGGCGACCAGCAATTGCTCAATCGCCGCCTGGAAACCGTGCTGGGCGCCAGCCGCCAGGACTGGCGCCTGGCCGAGGCCGAGCACCTGCTGCGTCTGGCCAGCCTGCGCCTGTCTGCCCTGCAGGACATCAACAGCGCCACCGCGCTGGTGCAGGCCGCCGATGAAATCCTCCGTGATCAGGATGACCCGGCGGCCTTCGCCGCCCGTGAGCAATTGGCGAAGAGCCTGGAAGCGCTACGCGCCACCGACAACCCCGATCGCACCGGGCTGTTCCTGCAGCTTGGCGCACTGCGCGAACAAGCTGCGCAGCTCAATTCCCTCAATCCGAAGTTCGTCGCCGACGGCGGCGTGCTTGGCGAGCTGGCCGCCGAAAGCGAGCCGGGTACCTGGTGGGGGCAGACCCTGCACAAGCTGTCGCAGTATTTCCGCCTCGATTTCAATGCCGATCAGAACGTGCGTCCGCTGCTGGCCGGGCAGAGCCTGACCCAGGTACGCCTGGCGTTGAGCCTGGCGCTCGAGCAGGCGCAGTGGGCAGCGTTGCATGGGCAGACCCAGGTCTATCGGCAGGCACTGCAGCAGGCCGCCGAGGTGCTGGATGCCAATTTCAATCGCGACAACCCCGACAGCCGCGCCCTGCGCGCCCGCGTTGGCGAATTGGTCGACCAGCCGATCGAGGTCAAGGCGCCGGAGCTGAACCAGTCGCTGGACGCCGTTGAGGCCTATATCGAGCACAAGCAATCGGCACGTGAGCGTCTCAAGAATGCGCCCAGCGAACAGGCCGATGGCGATGGGGAGGAGCGCCCATGAAGCGCGTCTACCTGCTGGTGCTCACCGCGCTGGTGATCGGTGGGCTGGCGTTGCTTGGTCTGGCGGTTGCCGAACACCAGGGCTATGTGCTGCTCGCCTACAAGGGCTTTCGCTACGAATCGACGCTGTGGGCGTTCGTGCTGTTGATCGTCGCCGTCTGCCTGGCGCTGTGGCTGCTGCGACTGCTGATTCGTGCCCTGCTGACCTCGGTGGGACTGATCAATCCCTGGTCGCGGCTGCATCGCGAGCGGCGGGTACGCCGCGCCTCCGAGCATGGTTTCCAGGAGCTGATCGAAGGCCGCTGGAGCAAGGCCCAGGCCCACCTGAGCCGTATCGCCCGCAACGAGCCGCGCCCCTTGATCCACTACCTGGGCGCTGCGCGCGCGGCCCACAACCTCGAGCATTACCAGGAAAGCGACGCCTTGCTGGAAGAGGCGCTGCAGCGTCAGCCCAACGCCGAGCTGGCCATTGCCCTGACCCATGCCGAGCTGCAACTGGCGCGCGGGGAGATCGACAGCGCGGAGGAAACGCTGCAGGTGATGCACGAGCGTCATCCGCACAACCCGCAGGTACTGCGTCAGTTGCAGCAACTCTATGCCAGTCGTGGTGACTGGCAGTCGCTGCTCAAGCTGCTGCCGGTATTGCGCAAGGAAAAGGCAATGGCGCCTGCCGAGCTGATGGCCTTGGAGCGACGCGCCTGGCGCGAGTACCTGCTCGGTGTGGATTTCAATGCGGCCGATGAAGGTGCGCTACCGTCGCTGGCGCAGGCCTGGGAGCGCCTCTCACCCAGTCTGCGTGGCGAGCCGGAACTACTCGCCGTATACGCCGATCGCCTGCGTGCACTCGGCGCCGAGCCAGGTGCCGAGGAGCTGCTTCACAAGGCGTTGAACCGTGAGTACGACAGCCGTCTGGCACGGCTCTACGGATTGTTGCGTGGCCGTGACTCGGCTCGGCAGTTGCAGGCCGCAGAAGGGTGGCTGAAGCAGCATCCCGATGATGCCGGATTGTTGCTCACCCTCGGTCGGCTGAGCCTGCATAACCAGCTATGGGGCAAGGCGCGTGATTACTTCGAAGCCAGCCTGACCCTCGAACGCCATCCGGAAACCTGTGCCGAGTTGGCGCGGCTGCTGGCCCAACTGGGCGAAGTGGAACGCAGTAACCGCTTGTTTCAAGAAGGCCTGGGGCTGCTCGACCGGCGTCTGAGTGGCCAGGTCGTCGCCACGCCCCCGGTGCCGGCCGCTCAGCGCCCGCCCGCTGGCGACTGAACGATATCCCTGTGGCATCGGCCTGAGCCGCGTAGCTGAGGACCGTCGCCGCGGGGATAAGCTGAGAAGAAATCAGGGGTCGGACTGCCATCGGAATCATGCTAGTGTCGGGGCTCGGCTGCACGACTCGTAGTGCGTTGCCGTCGCTGCCCGGCCCTGGCTCGCAGTGACGTGCGGTCAGTGGGATGCTGCCAGCCAAATTTCCGATTCGTGGCGACGACAGAGTGAGCGTCGGTGCCCGATACCTACAGGACTTACTCATAAGGGAGCGGATCACCATGCTCGAAAGTTGCCAGAATGCGCAGGAGCGGTGGGGCGGCGTGCACCTGATGATCGATCGTTGGCTGCAGGAACGTGCGGAACTGATCAAGGCCTATGCGGCCATTGATGACGTTAGCGACAAGACGGTGGTACAGCGGTTCTGCGAGTACCTCGTCGACTACGTCTCCGCGGGGCATTTCGAGGTCTATCAGCAGCTCACCGACGAGGCGCGGGCATTCGGTGATCAGCGCGGCCTGGATTTGGCCAAGCAGATCTACCCGCGAATCGAGGTGATCACCGAGGCGGCCCTGGCCTTCAATGACCGTTGCGATGGCGGCGATTGTGGCGATGTCGATGCGCTAAGCCGCGAACTCAAGCATCTGGGCCAGATGCTCCACGAGCGCTTCGAACTCGAAGACTGCCTGATCGAAGTGCTGCACACCGCCCATAAACAGCAGGCCAGCGCCGCCACTGTATGAGCCCCGACGCCGCGCCTGTTCGCGGCGTCGTCGTTTTCAGCCCCGCCATGCTATTTGCAACGCTGCACGGGTGCTTGCAAAGCGCCTCGGGCGGGCGCAAATTTCACCCACCTAGTATGGCTTTAATCCCATCCGCCTGGAGGCGCGTCATGCCGGCCACAAAAAACTCGAAGAAGAAATCGGTTACCACCCCGTTGCACTTGCTGCAGCAGCTTTCTGGCAGTTTGCTCGAGCACCTTGAAAATGCCTGCTCGCAAGCCCTGGTAGACGCTGAGAAGATCCTCGCCAAGCTGGAAAAGCAGCGGGGTAGCGCGCAGGAAAAACTGCACAAGGCGCGTGGCAAGCTGCAGTCGGCAGTTGCCGACGGCAAGGCCAAGGCGCAGTCCAAGGCCAGGGCCGCAGTGGACGAACTGGAAAGCCTGCTCGATGCGCTGCAGGCTCGCCAGACCGAGACCCGCCAGTACATCGTGCAGCTCAAGCGCGATGCCCAGGAAAGCCTGAAACTGGCCCAGGGGGTTGGCAAGGTGCGTGAGGCGGCCGGCAAGGCGTTGTCCAGCCGCGAAAAAGCCGATGCCAAGCCGGTTGCCGCCAAGGTGCCGGTCAAGCCGGCCGCTGCCAGACCAGCTGCCAAGGCTGTTGCGAAACCCGCTATAGCCAAGCCGGCGGTCAAGACCGCGGTGAAACCAGCAGCCAAACCGGCCGCTCAAACCGCTGCAAAAGCGGCTACCAGCAAGCCCGCTGCCAAGCCTGCTGCGAAAACCGTTGCAGCCACGGCCATGGCTAAGCCGGCGGCTGCCAAGCCAGCGGCCAAGGCGACCGCAAAAGCCGCTACTGCCAAGCCGGCGGCCAAGGCTGCGGTTAAGCCTGCCGGCAAACCGGCTACTCAAGCGGCTGCCAAGTCGGCGGCGGCCAAACCGGCGGTGAAGGCTGCAGCCAAACCGACGGCCAAGCCAGCCGCAAAAGCTGCCGCGAAGCCTGCTAGCCAGGCGGCCAAAGCGGTTGCTGCCAAGCCGGCGGCCAAGGCCACCGGTAAGCCTACGGCCAGCAAGCCGGCGGCCAAGCCCGCCGCTAAACCGGCAGCCGCCAAGCCTGCCGCCAAGCCCGAGGCGAGCAAACCAGCGGCGAGCGAGCCTGCCGCTGCGTCGGCGCCTGCCAGCAGTACTGCCAACGGCGCAACGCCGCCAGCCAGCAACTGATTCAGGCATGCTGAGCCTGCGAGTGGTCACGCTCGCGGGCTTCTCCTCCCTCGGTGCGTTTTCATGGCGCCCTGCCTTGCCTGCCGTTCTCACCCTGCGCCGATAGGCCCGACTATTCCTGTTGCCTTGTGAGTTCGTGTGCTACGGGCCGTTTCTGCGCGGAACAGCCGGGCAGCAAACGGGTCAATGGACAGGTCGAGGTGGCCAACGGCCAGATCGACGAAGCCACAAGCAGAGTGTCCGTTGTGAAGAACCAGGTCGCCGCCCGTATCGCAAAGATCGAGCAGGCCTTCGATTCACGCGTGGCTGGCGCAGTGAAGAGTCTTGGCAGTCCGTCCGACAGGCCATCAAAAGCCTGTCTGCTAGGCTGGATCAGCTGAGCGCATTGTTTGAGCTGTCGCGCGTATCCAATGAGGAGAGTCAGGATGGCTGTTAAAAAGAAATCCGAGAAACAGGCCAGCTCCTGGATCGGCGAGGTCGAGAAGTACTCGCGGCAGATCTGGTTGGCCGGCTTGGGCGCATACTCCAAGGTCAGCAAGGACGGCACCAAGCTGTTCGATACCCTGGTCAAGGATGGCGAAAAGGCCGAGAAGGCCGCCAAGAGCAATGCCGATAAACAGACCGATGCGCCGGTCGACTCGTCCGCTACCAGCACCCGTTCGCGCGTCGACGAGGTCAAGGACAGGGCCATCGGCAAGTGGGGCGAGTTCGAAGAAGCATTCGACAAGCGTCTCAACAGTGCCATCTCCCGGCTGGGTGTGCCGAGCCGCAGTGAGGTCAAGGCCCTTAACGACAAGGTCGACTTGCTGACCCGCCAGCTCGAGAAGCTCACGGCAGGCTCCAGCCAGGCGGCTAGCAAACCGGCCGCCAAGGCCGTAGCAACCAAACCGAGCAGCAAGGCTGCGACCGCGAGCAAGGCGCCGGCAGGCAGCAAAACAGCCGGCACCAGCGCCGTGAAACCAGCCGCCAAGCCAGCCGCTGGCAAACCTGTAGCGGCCAAGCAGGCGCCGGTCGGCAAAGCGGCTTCCGGCAAACCGGCCAGCGCTGCCAAAAGCCCGGTTAAGACTGCAGGCAAAGCCGCCGCCAAGCCTGCAACCAAAGCGCAGGCCAAGTCTGCCAGCAAGCCTGCGACGAAGAAGCCGGTGGCGCGCAAGGCATCCGCTACGCCAGCGCCGGCACCTGCCGCTAGCACGGCGCCTAGCGGCTCGGAGTCCTGAGCCGCTAGGCGATTGCGACAACGCCCGATCATGATCGGGCGTTGTCGTTTCTGCTCGGGTCTTTGTGTACGGCGTCGTAGCCTGAACGCTCCAGGCTCGGCCTCAGAGCATCAGCCGCACGACCGATTCGTCCGGGTCGCGGGATTGCCCGGCGGCGGCCAGGGCGGCCAGGTAGTCGCGCCACAGTTCGTCCTGGCGCAGCGCCAGCTGACGCAGATAGTCCCAGGTGAACAGCCCGCTGTCGTGGCCGTCGTCGAATGTCAGTTTGAGCGCGTAATTACCGGCCGGCTCGATGCCGATCAGCGCCACGTTCAGCTTGCCGGTCTGCAGGATGGGCTTGCCGTGGCCCTGCACTTCGGCGGAGGGCGAGTGCACGCGCAGGAATTCGGCAGGCAACTGGTAGCTGTCGCTGCCGTAGTGCAGTTCCAGCAGGCGCGAGGCCTTGTGCAGCTTGATCGCGGTGGGGATAAGCACGGCAGGCTCCAGGCCGGACTTCAGGGACCGCGCGGCACCAGGGCGCCGCGCGGTGCCAGGCTATCAGAGAATGTAACGCGACAGGTCTTCGTCCTGGGCCAGCTCGCCGAGATGGCTGTTGACGTAGTCGGCATCGATGCGAATGACTTCCCCATCTTGCTGACCCGCCAGGTCTCCGGCGCTGAACGACACTTCCTCGAGCAGCCGCTCCAGCAGGGTGTGCAAGCGACGAGCCCCGATGTTCTCGGTCTTCTCGTTGACCTGCCAGGCGATCTCGGCGATGCGCTTGATGCCGTCTTCGACGAATTCCACGCCCAGGCCTTCGGTCTGCAGCAGGGCGACGTATTGCTCGGTGAGCGAGGCATGGGGTTCGCTGAGGATACGTTCGAAATCTTCCGGGCTCAGTGCCTTGAGTTCGACGCGAATCGGCAGACGACCCTGCAGTTCCGGCACCAGGTCGCTCGGTTTGCTGAGGTGGAACGCACCCGAGGCAATGAACAGGATATGGTCGGTCTTGACCATGCCCAGCTTGGTGTTGACGGTGCAGCCTTCGATCAGCGGCAGCAGGTCGCGCTGCACGCCTTCGCGGGACACGTCGGCACCACCGGCGTTGGCGCGTTTGGCCACCTTGTCGATCTCGTCGATGAACACGATGCCATGCTGCTCGACCGCTTCCAGGGCCTTGGCCTTGAGTTCTTCCTCGTTGACCAGGCGCCCGGCTTCTTCGTCACGCACAAGCTTCAGCGCATCCTTGACCTTGAGCTTGCGGCTCTTCTTCTTGCCCTTGCCCATGTTGGAGAACAGGTTCTGCAGCTGGCTGGTCATCTCCTCCATGCCGGGCGGGGTCATGATCTCGATGCCGGCCGGGCTGTCGGCCACTTCGATATCGATTTCCTTGTCGTCCAGCTGGCCCTCGCGCAGGCGCTTGCGGAACAGCTGGCGGGTATTCGAGTCGCTGGCCGATGCCGCTTCCTCGGCGAACCCGGTGCGTGCCGGTGGCAGCAGGGCATCGAGAATACGGTCTTCGGCGGCGTCTTCGGCGCGGTGGCGCACGCGGATTATTTCCTGCTCGCGCAGCATCTTCAGCGCGGCATCGGCCAGGTCGCGAATGATCGATTCGACGTCACGGCCCACATAACCCACTTCGGTGAACTTGGTGGCCTCGACCTTGAGGAACGGCGCATTGGCCAGCTTGGCCAGGCGCCGGGCGATTTCGGTCTTGCCGACACCGGTGGGGCCGATCATCAGGATGTTCTTCGGCGTGACTTCGGCGCGCAACTCGACCGGCAGCTGCATGCGCCGCCAGCGGTTGCGCAGGGCGATGGCCACGGCGCGCTTGGCGTCGTCCTGGCCGATGATGTGGCGGTTGAGTTCGTGGACGATCTCGCGGGGTGTCATGGACATGAGCGGGCTCCGGTCCGGACTGGCCTCAAAGGGCCGAGTCCAGTTCCTCGATGGTCAGATTCTGGTTGGTGAACACGCAGATCGAGCCGGCGATGTTCAGCGCGGCTTCGGCGATCTCGCGGGCGCCCAGCTCGTCGCTACCTTTTTGCAGCAGTGCCAGGGCGGCGGCCTGGGCGTAGCCGCCACCGGAGCCCATGGCGATCAGGCCATGCTCGGGTTCGACCACGTCACCATTGCCGGTGATGATCAGCGAGGCGTCCTTGTTGGCCACGGCGAGCATGGCTTCAAGGCGGCTCAGGGAGCGGTCGGTACGCCAGTCCTTGGCCAGCTCGACCGCGGCGCGCACCAGATGGCCCTGATGCCGCTCGAGCTGTGCTTCGAAACGTTCGAACAGGGTGAAGGCGTCGGCGGTGGCACCGGCAAAGCCGGCGATCACCTGACCGTGATAAAGACGCCGAACCTTCTTGGCGTTGCCTTTCATCACGGTATTGCCGAGGGAAACCTGGCCGTCGCCACCCATGACGACTTTGCCGTGGCGGCGGACTGAAACGATGGTGGTCAAGGGCGTGCTCCTTCGGCAGCTCCGGGGTTGACCTGTTATATGGGGATGGCCTGGGCGTGCTTCAACCCATGGCCACGACGCCGGGGAAAGTAGCGGATCAGCCGGGGCTGCTCCATGGGTGCAAGCGGCGACAGCGCCCGGTAATTGCACAGAGAAGCTGGTGGTGCGTTCCGCTCACGGGCCTGTGTTTTCGCTGAACCTGCAGGTCAGGTAGCGATTGCTAGGGCCGTAGCGCAGGATCGCCAAAAGGCGCTTGAGCAGGTACAGCGGGTGCCGGCGGTAGTACGCCAGCACGGCGTTGCCGACGCCCTCGGAGCGGTGCTCGCGTGCGGTTTGCTTCGACTTCTTGAATAACCCGGAAAATTCCCAGCGCTGGATCTGCTCGAAGCGTTCGCCTGACTGCAGGCCATGGCGGCGAAACAGCGCGAAGAAGCTGCGCGGGCTGAAATCGTGAAGGTGGTGGGGGTTGCCGTCCAGGGTCGGGGTGGTCGGCACCGAGGCGACGATCACGCCGTTTTTGGCCAGCAGCCGCGCATAGTTCTCGATCAGCCGCTGTGGGCTTGGCAGGTGTTCGATGGTTTCCAGGCTGACGATGCTGTCGAAGCCGGCGCCGTCAGCGAAGGTCTCCGCGTTCGCGCACAGGTAGCGCAGGTTGGCCTTCTGATAGTTCGCCTGGGCGTAGGCAATCGCCTCGGGGTCGATATCGATCCCGGTGATCTGTTTGTCCGGGTGCTGTTCGGCCAGCAACGCACTGCCGTAGCCGCACCCGCAGGCCATATCGAGCACGCGCTGGCCCTGCAGCGAGCGGCTGGCGAACTGGTAACGCTGCAGGTGCAGTTCCAGGGTCGCCTGGTCGGCGGCCAGGCGCTCATCCATCTTCAGTGGGTAGATACGTTCGAGCGTGTGCATGGCAACCATTCCCTGGAGGTGAGGATGGAAATATAAAGCATTCCACCCTCACCGGTGCCGCCACGTCGCTGACCTGTGTCAGCCGTAACGTTTCTTCGCCTCGATGGCCAGGCCGCTGCCGATGCTGCCGAAGGTGTTGCCTTCCACGTGCCGGGCGTTGGGCAGCAGCGCCGCCACGCTCTGGCGCAGGGCCGGCACGCCGCTGGAGCCGCCAGTGAAGAACACAGTGTCGACCTGCTCCAGGCCCACGCCCGCATCAGCGAGCAGCGCAGCGACGCTGCTGCGGATACGTTCGAGCAGCGGTGCGATGCTGTCTTCGAGCAAGCCCCGGGTCAGCTCGGCGACCAGGCCGGCCTCGATGCGCTGCAGGTCGATGGGGTGCTGCTGGTGTTCGGTGAGGGCAATCTTGCTGTCCTCCACCTGCATGGCCACCCAGTGGCCGGCTCGTTGTTCGATCAGCTTGAACAGGCGGTCGATGCCGGTCGGGTCGAGGATGTCGTAGCGCATGCTCTGCAGCGCCCGCTGCGAGGCCGCTGAATAGACCATGTTGATGGTGTGCCAGGTGGCCAGGTTGAGGTGCATGCTGGTCGGCATCGGTGCGTCGCTCTTCATCCGGCTGCCATAGCCGAACAGCGGCATCACCCCGGCCAGCGAGAGCTGCTTGTCGAAGTCGGTGCCGCCGATATGCACGCCGCCGGTGGCCAGGATGTCGTCTTGGCGCTCGGCCTGTTGGCGGCGCTCGGGCGCCAGGCGCACCAGGGAGAAGTCCGAGGTACCACCCCCGATATCGACGATCAGCACCAGCTCTTCCCGCTCGATGGTGGATTCGTAATCGAAGGCCGCGGCGATCGGCTCGTACTGGAACGACACATCCTTGAAGCCAAGCTTCTGGGCCACGGTGATCAGGGTGTTCTCGGCTTCCTGGTCGGCCAACGGGTCGTCGTCCACGAAGAACACCGGGCGCCCCAGCACCACGGCCTCGAATGGCCGCTCGGCCACCGCCTCGGCGCGTTTTTTAAGCTCGCCGATAAAGAAACCGAGCAGATCCTTGAACGGCAGGGCGCTGCCCATCACCGCGGTTTCGCTCTTCAGCAGCTTGGAACCCAGCAGGCTCTTGAGCGACCGCATCAGGCGGCCTTCGTAGCCTTCCAGGTATTCGTGCAGGGCCAGGCGGCCGTACACCGGGCGGCGCTCTTCGAGGTTGAAGAACACCACGGAGGGCAGGGTGATCTTGCCGTCTTCCAGCGGGATCAGCGTTTCGCCGCCGGGGCGAAGCCAGCCAACGGTGGAGTTGGAGGTGCCGAAGTCGATACCGCAGGCGCGGGCAGGTGTGGAAAGGGACATGACGCGCGGCTCCTGAAAAAACGGCCGCGCATTCTAGGCGAAATGATCGGGCAGTGCTGGCGCTTCGTCAGGGCAGAGGCGGATTTTGCACGCCGCCGCGGCGGATGCGCCATTGGCCCCACTCGAAGCCCAGCACGACAAGCAGCGAAAGCGCGAATGGCAGCAGCAGGTAGAAGCCGCGGAACACGATCAGCGCTGCCAGCACGTCCGGCGCCGGAATCTCCGGCAGGGCCGCCAGGAAGCTGACTTCCAGTACGCCCAGACCGCCTGGCGCGTGGGACAGCAGGGCCAGGGAGAAGGACGCCAGGAACACGCCAAGCACCACCATGTAGCCGGGGTTGTAGGCTTCGGGCAGAGCGAAGTAGATGATCGCCGCTGCGCAGGCCAGCTCCAGGGGGCCGGCCAGCAACTGGCGGCCAACGATGGGCAGACGGGGATACTCGACGTGCAGCTTACCGAAGGTCCAAGGCTTGAACTGCAGCCACGAACCGAGCACGTAGAGGCCCACCAACAGCAGCAGGAAGCCGCCTACGGCGACCGAGACCAGCGGCGTGACGTCCAGCACGCGATGGATCAGATCCGGTTGCAGCACCAGCACGCAGCCGCTGGCCAGCAGGGTGCCGAGGGCGAAGGTAAAGGAGCAGAAGACGATCAGGATACCGATTTCATGGGGCGTCAGGCCCTTGGTGCGGTAGGCGCGGTAGCGCACCACGGCGCCGGAGAACACCGAGGCGCCGATGTTGTGGGCCAGGGCATAGGTGGTGAAGGAGCACAGGGTGATAAAGCGCCAGGAGATCTTCTTGCCCAGGTGCGCGACAGCGATGCGGTCGTACCAGGCCAGCGCCGAGTAGGCGCCCAGGGTGGCGGTGGCGGCGAGCATCCAGTTCAGGTGCGGGATGGCCTTGAGGCTGCCGGCGATCTCGTCGAGGGAAATGTTGCGCACTTCGCGATAGAGCAGAAAGCAGGACGCGACCACGGCGCACAACCCGATCAGCGTCCAGATCAGGTCACTGCGTTTCATCGCGGGCTTGGTACCTTGCAACGGCGATCCCCTGTTTCACGTCTTTGCGGACAGTCGATTGTGCATTCGATAGGCTGGCGCACCCATTGTTCAGAACCTTTCCCTCGGGTATGACCCGGCGGGTTGTGGGTGTACAGGGTGCGCAGTATCCCGGAGGCGGGCCGGTTGCTCAACTGGCACCGTTTTTCAGGCCGTTACCGCGTGTGTCTTTTTACAGCCCCAAACCCAGCGTGGCTGCGGCCAGCACGGTATAGCGCAGGGTTTTCGCGAGGCTGACGATAAGCGCGAAGCGCCACAGTGGCTCGCGCATGATACCGGCGACCAGGGTCAGCGGATCGCCGATCACCGGTAGCCAGCTCAACAGCAGCGACCAGCGCCCATAACGACCATACCAGTGTTGCGCCTGCCGCAGGCGTCGGTCACTGACCGGAAACCAGCGCCGGCCGCGAAAGCGCTGCAGATAGCGGCCAAGCCACCAGTTGACCAGCGAGCCCAGCACATTGCCCAGGCTGGCAACCAGTACCAGCGCCCAGGCTGGCTGTGCGCCGCCGAGCAGCAGCGCCACCAGCAGTGCTTCGGACTGCAATGGCAGCAGGGTCGCCGCCGCGAGTGCGGCGCTGAACAGACCCAGGTAGGCGTAGATGTCCGGCAAGACGATGGACGGTCAGGGTTTCTTGTCCGCTTCGGCGTTGGCCATGATCTCCTCCAGCTTGAGCCCGGTGAGATCGTGGATGGTACGCCACAGGTAGTAGAAGATGGCCATCAGCATGATCATCGAAGGGATGGCGATCATCGGGTAGCTGAGCAGGGTCATGCGCCCCAGCTCGTCGTTGAACGCCTCGCTGCCGGCCGGGCTGGTGACGATCCACTTGGCCAGCACGTAGTTCATCGCCGAGGAGAAGAAGAAGGTGCCGCTGAGCAGGTAGGTGGCGCGCAGCAGGCGCGCTTCGAAGCGCTGGGTGTGGCCGCCCTGCTCCAGGCGGTCATGGATCTTGTCGACGTTGAGCACCGTCTTGTTGAACAGCAGGGTACGGATCAACGGGTAGCGGGTACGCGTCGACACCAGCACGGCGATGCCGATCAGCCCGGGAATCGCCGCCTCCTTGACCGCCAGCCACTGGTTGTCCAGGTGCAGCAGGCCGATGCCGCCGGTGAGGATTACGCTGACCAGGCCGAGCAGGGCGACGAAGTTGAATTTGCGGTACTTGACCAGCTCGAAGGCGCCCCAGCCCAGTGGGAATGCCAGGGCCAGCACCAGTGCGCCATCCGGGCCCAGGCGTGCTTCGCCACTGAGCTTCATGAGAATCAGCGAAGGGATCACGATGCTGATCAGCAGGTCGATGAACGGACGGGGCTTGTGCGGTGCGGCGGGCGTTTGCGTGGTGTCGGTCATGTCGATGCGCGTTGGTGGGCGAGCGCCGATGATCGCCTGCCTGAGGCGCTGGCGCCAGCCCGATTGTCGCGGCAATCGCCACAAAGTCCTTCGGGCAAGCCGCCGACGGGCATGGATGACCTGCCAGCCTGTAGCCGGCTTTGCACGGCTGCTTGCTGAAATTGGCCAGCCACTGGGGTAAAATTGCCAGCTTTAGCTGCAAGGTGAGTGTCGACGACCCACCGGTGCCGACCTGCTGCCCGGTAGCTGATTCTGTTCACGCGTTCATGGGGATGGCCAGATGGGCCCGTTGCGTTGCTGGGGTGTGCTGTTTGTCGCGCTGCTGTGCCTGCGCGCGAACGCCGAACTGCGCATCCTCACCGAGCCGGGGCCGCCTACCGCCTTCATGGAAGAGGGTGAACTGCGCGGCTTTGGTGTCGATGTGGTGCGTGAGCTGATCGCCAGAACCGGCGCCCACGCGCAGATCGAGATGATGCCCTGGACCCGCGCCTACACCCTGGCCCAGCGTGGGCCGGATGTGGCGCTGTTCGCCATGGTGCGCACGCCCGAGCGTGAACAGCGCTTCCAGTGGGTCGGGCCGATCCTGCATGGCAAGGTTCGCTTCTATTCGCTGAAATCCCGTGGCATGCAGGTCGATAGCCTCGCCGATGTCGCGGCCAGCGGCCCGTTGGCCGTGCCCAAGCAGTGGTACAGCTACGAGGCGCTGCAGGCCAAGGGACTGCAGAACCTATATGGCGTGCCTTCGCCGCAGACCATGGTCACCTTGTTCGCCCATGGCCGCGGCAACCTGATCCTGCTCGAGGACATCCTGCTGCGCGACATGCTCGCCCCGGCAGGGCTGGAGCCGGCTGACGTGCAGCCGCAGATGGTGTTCATGGAGTCGTCGTATTACATCGCGTTTTCACGTGATACCGACCCGGCGATCGTTGCCGCTTGGCAGAAGGAACTGGCGGAAATGCGCCGAGATGGCAGTTTTTCGGCGATTTTCCGCCAATGGCTGCCTGATGTAGAGCCACCCCAGGCCCCGCGCTGAGTTGGCGGGAAATTTGCTGCGAAGCTGGTTTCAAGGCCGTTTATGAGCGCGGCAGCTGCGCAGCTGCCGGCAACTGGCCCATCGGACGCAGCACGCCACAAGAATTCGCTTCAGATGGCAGGGACAAGGCCGTCGGGCACTCGATTTATTTGACGTTTGGACAATGCCTATGACCAACATGCAACGTGCTTCCCACCATGAACTGCGGCGTGCCTTTCGCACCCTGCTGGCTTCTGGTGCCTGCTACCACACCGCCTCGGTGTTCGACCCGATGTCCGCGCGCATCGCCGGTGACCTCGGTTTCGAAGTCGGCATTCTCGGCGGCTCGGTGGCCTCGCTACAGGTACTGGCCGCACCGGATTTCGCCCTGATCACCCTGAGCGAGTTCGTCGAGCAGGCCACCCGCATCCATCGTGTATCCCGCCTGCCGGTGATCGCCGACGCCGACCATGGCTATGGCAACGCCCTGAACGTGATGCGCACCGTGGTCGAGCTGGAGCGCGCCGGGATCTCCGCGCTGACCATCGAAGATACCCTGCTGCCGGCCCAATTCAACCGCAAGTCGACCGACCTGATCAGCATCGCCGAAGGCGTCGGCAAGGTACGTGCGGCCCTGGAGGCGCGGGTCGACCCGGACCTGGCGATCATCGCCCGCACCAACGCCGGGGTGCTCAGCGTCGATGAGGTAATCAAGCGTACCGTGGCCTATCAGAAGGCCGGTGCCGATGCCATCTGCATGGTCGGTGTCGAGGATTTCGAGCATCTGGAGAAGATTGCCGAGCACCTCAGCGTGCCGCTGATGCTGGTGACCTACGGCAACCCCAAGCTGCGCGACAACGAGCGCCTCGCCAAGCTGGGTGTACGCATCGTGGTCAACGGCCATGCCGCCTACTTCGCCGCTATCAAGGCCACCTACGACTGCCTGCGCGAGCAGCGCAACGCGGTCGGCAGTGATCTCAGCGCCTCCGAGCTGTCGCAGAAATACACCCAACCCGAAGACTACGTGGCCTGGGCCGATGAGTTCATGAACGTCAAGGAATAACCTCGCTTCACCTGCCACGCCGGACAGCGGCCGCGCAACGCGAGCCGATTCGTCCGCCGTCGGCTGCCCCTTGCCAAGCCCCGCCTCAGGCTCCTATCTTCGAGTCAGCATCACCATCAGCTTGTTGAAAAACTGCTGCGTTGAATAGGCTCGGATGCGAGTCCAAGTAAAAAGTCCCCTGCAACGCGTGAATCACGCTTATCGCCTGTTTTTCGCGGCATTGCAGCGGATTTCGACAGCCCGCTCACTTGGGAGAATGCTATGGCCACCGGTTGGGCGCAAGACGGCGCCGTGCAGGAACAGATCGACAGCACCATCGAAGACGCCGTGCAGCGTGCACGCAGTCAACTGCCCAAGGGCGAGAGCCTGACCCACTGCGAAGAATGCGATGCGCCGATTCCCGAGGCGCGGCGGCAGGCGGTCCCAGGCGTGCGGCTGTGCGTCAACTGCCAGGCGCAGGAAGACCGTGAGCAGGCCAAGGCCGGTGGTTTCAACCGGCGTGGCAGCAAGGACAGCCAGCTGCGCTAGGGGCGCAACAGGGTCTTGTAGTAGATGGCGTTAGCCCGGTACTGGCCACCTGGCCCGCAGGCGTAATCGGGCAGGCCGCCGATACAGGTGTAGCCCAAGGCGCGATAGAGGTGTTCGGCCTCGCTGCCGGCTTCGGTGTCCAGATAGAGCAGGCCGCGTTGCAGTTGCTCAGCGTGGGCTTCGAGCTGCTCCATCAGCAGCCGGGCGATACCGCGGCGGCGGGCGCTGCTCAGCACCAGCAGCTTCTGCACTTCACCGCGATTCAAGCCATTGGGCTTCAGGCACAGGCTGAGCTGCACCGAGCCGAGCACCCTTCCATCCTCTTCAGCGACCCAGATCGCCAGGGCACCGCTGGCCAGCGCCCGGTGCACCTCGGCGAAGTAGGCATCGGCCTGCTGGCTGTCGATATCGGCCAGAAACCCTACGGAGGCCCCATCGGCCACGGCGTCAATCAGCAGGCTGATCAAGCCCTGGCGACAGGCGTCGAAATTGGCCGCCTCGAGCTGGCGAATACCAAGGGTCATGGCATGCTGCGCTCAGGCGTGAGGATCAGCTGCATAAAGGTCAGATCCAACCAGCGCCCGAACTTGCAGCCCACCTGAGGCATCTGCCCGGTGATGGCGAAGCCCAAACGCTCGTGCAGGCGTACCGAGGCAGCGTTGCCGCTTTCGATGGCGGCGACCATCACATGCTTGCCGACCTCTCGTGCCCGTTCGATCAGCGCCTGCATCAGCCGCGGGCCAAGGCCCTGGCCGCGGGTATCATGACGCACGTACACGGAGTGCTCGACAGTATTGCAGAAGCCCTCGAAGGGCCGCCAGTCACCGAACGAGGCGTAGCCCAGCACCTGCTGCGCCTCGTCGACCGCCACCAGAATCGGGTAGCCCTGGGCGGCGCGCGCGTCGAACCAGGCCTGGCGGTTGACCAGGTCCACGGGGCGCTCGTTCCAGATCGCCGTGGTATTGAGCACGGCATCGTTGTAGATGGCGAGCAGGGCGGGCAGGTCATCGGTGTTGGCGTCGCGGATAACGGCAGGCATGGTGCGTCTCTTGTCGGATGGGGCCAGCAGGCCGGCCCCGGATCGATCACTTGTCGCGGTCGACAGCGAACGGGCCCCAGGCCTGACGGCTGGGCATGATTTCCAGGCGGTTGATGTTGATATGGGCGGGCAGGGTGGCGACGTAGAAAATCTGCTCGGCAATATCTTCCGCGCTCAACGGCGTGGTGGTGCTGTACAGCGCATCGGAGGCAGCCTGGTTGCCCTTGGTGCGGACCAGGGTGAACTCGGTCTCGGCCATGCCCGGCGCGATGTCGGTGACGCGCACGCCGGTGGACACCAGGTCGCAGCGCAGGTTGAAGCTGAACTGTTTGACGAATGCCTTGCTGGCGCCATACACGTGGCCACCCGGGTACGGCCATTCGCCGGCCACCGAACCGATGTTGATGATGCTGGCGCCCTTGCCGGTTTCCAGCAGCTTGGGCAGCACGGCGTGGGTGACGTTGACCAGGCCGGTGATATTGGTGTCGATCATGGTGTGCCAGTCTTGCAGCGCTACTTTCTGCGCGGCTTCCGGCGCCAGGGCCAGGCCGGCGTTGTTGACCAGCGCGTGGATCTTGTCGAACGGCGCCGGCAGGCTGTCGACCAGGGCTTGCACGGCAGTGGCATCGCGCACGTCGAGGGTGGCGATATGCACAGGCACCTTGCTCTCCAGCTCTACCTTGAGTTCTTCCAGGCGCTCCTGGCGGCGGCCGCTGAGCACCAGGCCCCAACCTGCTTCGGCGAAACGGCGAGCGGTGGCGCGGCCAAAGCCGGAGGTGGCGCCGGTGATGAAAACTACCTGGGTCATGTTCTGCCTCTTGTCTGTCGTCAGTGAGAATCGCTGAGCCGTTATGCGAAGCGGCTGCTGTCGATTGCCGGGGCCGGCTCATCGACGCGGATCATCGCCACCTGGACGCCTGCAGGTTGGCCCGCAGGTGAGGGCTGAGCGGTGGCGGACGGCAAGAATAACCGCGTAAGCGATCACCGCGTAGATACAGCTGCGCTCTTTTGCCGCTCAGATCGCCACCAACCCACGTACCCCATCGGCTTCCATGGTGTCGCCACGGCCCTGCTGAACGATTTCGCCGCGGCTCATCACCAGGTACTGGTCGGCCAGTTCGGCGGCGAAGTCGTAGAACTGCTCGACCAGCAGGATGGCCATGTCGCCACGGGCGGCGAGCTTCCTGATCACCGCGCCGATTTCCTTGATCACCGAGGGCTGGATGCCTTCGGTGGGCTCGTCGAGGATCAGCAGGCGCGGCTGGCTGGCCAGGGCGCGACCAATGGCCAGCTGTTGCTGCTGGCCGCCGGACAGGTCGCCGCCGCGGCGCTGTTTCATTTCCAGCAGCACCGGGAACAATTCGTAAATGAACGGCGGGACTTCCTTGGCCTGGCTGCCGGGAAAGCGGGACAGACCCATCAGCAGGTTCTCTTCCACCGTCAGGCGGCCGAAGATTTCCCGGCCCTGGGGCACATAGGCGATACCGGCGTGCACCCGTTGATGAGGTTTGCAGCCGGTGATGGTCCTGCCTTCCCACTGCACGCTGCCTTCCCTGGCCGGCAGCAGGCCCATCAGGCATTTGAGCAGGGTGGTCTTGCCCACGCCGTTGCGGCCGAGCAGGCAGGTGACTTCGCCGACCTTCACGTCGAACGACAGGCCGCGCAGGATATGGCTGCCGCCGTAGTACTGGTGAAGCTGTTGGACTTGCAGCATGTCGATGTCCTTTGCGTAGGTGGTCGGTGGGCGTAGCTCACGCTCGATCCACCGTGTGATGCCTTGGTGGATGAAAAAAAGCGTCATCCACCCTACGAATCCTTTACCGTCCCAGATAAACCTCGATCACCTTCTCGTTGGCCTGCACGGCGTCGAGCGAACCTTCGGCCAGCACGCGGCCCTGGTGCAGCACGGTGACGTGGTCGGCGATGCTGCCGACGAAGCCCATGTCGTGCTCGACCACCATCAGCGAGTGCTTGCGCGCCAGGGACTTGAACAGCTCGGCGGTGAATTCGGTTTCCGCGTCGGTCATGCCCGCCACCGGCTCGTCGAGCAGCAGCAGTTGCGGGTCCTGCACCAGCAGCATGCCGATCTCCAGGAACTGCTTCTGGCCGTGGGACAGCAGGCCGGCCGGGCGCTGGCGCGAGCCGTCCAGGCGAATGGTGGCCAGCACCTCGTCGATGCGGTCGCGCTGCTCCCCGCTGAGCCTGGCGCGCAGGCTGGCCCACACCGACTTGTCGGTCTTCTGCGCCAGTTCGAGGTTCTCGAACACGCTCAGGGCCTCGAACACCGTCGGCTTCTGGAACTTGCGGCCGATGCCGGCCTGGGCGATCTCGACCTCGCTCATCTGGGTCAGGTCGAAGGTTTCACCGAAAAACGCTACGCCGCTATTGGGCCGGGTCTTGCCGGTGATCACGTCCATCAGGGTGGTCTTGCCGGCACCGTTGGGGCCGATGATGCAGCGCAGCTCGCCAACGCCGATATACAGCGTCAGGTCGGTGAGTGCCTTGAAGCCGTCGAAACTGACGTTGATATCTTCCAGGGTCAGGATGGTGCCGTGGCGCGTGTTCAGGCCACTGCCCGCACTCTGGCCCAGGCCGATGGCATCGCGGCTGCTGCCAGCCGGATCGATCATCGCCTCGGGGATGGGTGCGCTTCTCATGACTTGTCCCCTCGTTTGAGCAGGCCGATGACGCCCTTGGGCAGGAACAGGGTGACCACAATGAACAGCGCGCCGAGGGCGAACAGCCAGTACTCGGGAAAGGCCACGGTGAACCAACTCTTCATGCCGTTGACCAGGCCGGCGCCGAGCAGCGGGCCGATCAACGTGCCGCGCCCGCCGAGGGCCACCCACACGGCGGCTTCGATGGACTGCGTCGGGGCCATTTCGCTGGGGTTGATGATGCCCACCTGGGGCACGTACAGCGCACCGGCCAGGCCACAGAGCACGGCGGACAGCACCCAGATGAACAGCTTGTAGCCGCGCGGATCGTAGCCGCAGAACATCAGGCGGTTCTCGGCGTCGCGCAGGGCGGTCAATACCCGACCGAACTTGCTGCGCGCCAGGCGCCAGCCCAGGTACAGGCTGCCGACCAGCAGCAGCACGGTGAGCGCGAACAGCGTGGCGCGGGTGCCTGCCGCGGTAATCTCGAAGCCGAGGATGCTGCGAAAATTGGTGAAGCCGTTGTTGCCGCCGAAACCGGTCTCGTTGCGAAAGAACAGCAGCATGCCGGCGAAGGTCAGCGCCTGGGTCATGATCGAGAAATACACGCCCTTGATTCGCGAGCGAAAGGCGAAGAAGCCGAACACCAGTGCCAGCAGGCCGGGCGCCAGCACTACCAGGCACAGGGCCCAGAGGAAATTGTCGGTGCCGTACCAGTACCAGGGCAGCTCGCTCCAGGCGAGAAAGCCCATGAACGCCGGCAGACCGTCGCCGGCGGCCTCACGCATCAGGTACATGCCCATGGCGTAGCCGCCCAGGGCGAAGAACAGGCCGTGGCCGAGGGACAACAGGCCGGCGTAGCCCCAGACCAGATCCAGCGCCAGGGCGACGATGCAGTAGCAGAGGATCTTGCCGACCAGGGTCAGGCTGTAGGCGGAAACGTGCAGCGCATGGTCGCCGGGCAGCAGATGCAGCAGCGGCATGGCGGCCAGTACGGCGAGCACCAGCAGGCCGATGGCCAGCGACACCTGCGGGCCGAGCCTGTGGCTGGCGCGGGCCAGCAACGTTTGGTTGGCGGCGTTCATCGGTTAATCCCCTGTAATCCGACCTGTGGGAGCGCGCCATGGGCGCGAACGATGATGGGGAGGCAGTCGCCGGCATGGCCAGCTCCCACGGCGTGGTGGCAGGTCATGATGTTCAATCGATCACCCTCCCTTTCAAGGCGAACAGGCCCTGCGGACGCTTCTGGATAAACAGAATGATCAGCGCGAGGATAAGGATCTTGCCGAGTACGGCGCCGATTTGCGGCTCGAGGATCTTGTTGGCGATACCCAGGCCGAAGGCCGCCATCACGCTGCCGGCCAGTTGGCCGACGCCGCCAAGCACCACCACCAGGAACGAATCGATGATGTAGCTCTGGCCGAGGTCCGGGCCGACGTTGCCGATCTGGCTCAGCGCCACGCCGCCGAGGCCGGCAATGCCAGAGCCAAGGCCGAAGGCCAGCATGTCCACGCGACCGGTTGGCACGCCACAGCAGGCGGCCATATTGCGGTTCTGCGTCACGGCCCTGACGTTGAGGCCCAGGCGAGTCTTGTTGAGCAGCAGCCAGGTGAGCACCACCACGGCCAGGGCGAAGCCGATGATCACGATGCGGTTGTACGGTAGCACCAGGTTGGGCAGCACCTGGATGCCGCCGGACAGCCAGTAGGGGTTGGCCACTTCGACGTTCTGCGCACCGAACAGTACGCGCACCAGCTGGATCAGGATCAGGCTGATGCCCCAGGTAGCCAGCAGGGTTTCCAGCGGGCGGCCATAGAGGTGGCGAATCACCATGCGCTCCAGGGCCATGCCGATCACCGCGGTCACGCCGAAGGCCACCGGCAGGGCGACCAGCGGATACAGTGCCAGGGCGTCGGGTGCGAAGCGCTGGAAGAGGATCTGCACCATGTAGGTGGAGTAGGCGCCGAGCATCAGCATCTCGCCATGGGCCATGTTGATCACCCCGAGCAGGCCGAAGGTGATGGCCAGACCGAGGGCGGCGAGCAGCAGGATCGAGCCCAGGCTCATGCCGCTGAACGCCTGGCCGAGCAGCTCGCCGATCAGCAGCTTGCGCTTGACCTGGGCGAGGCTGGTTTCGGCGGCGGTGCGCACGCCGGCATCACTTTCCACACCGGGCTGCAGCAGGTTTTCCAGGCGGGTGCGAGCCAGCGGCTCACCGGTCTCGCCAAGCAGGCGCACGGCAGCCAGGCGTACCGCCGGGTTGGCGTCGACCAGTTGCAGATTGGCCAGGGCAAGGTTCAGGGCGTCGCGTACGGCGTCGTCGTCTTCCTTGGCTTGCGCCTGGGCGAGCAGCGGCAGTTGCGCCGGCTGGGCGCTCTTCTGCAATTGCCGGGCGGCGCTCAGGCGTACGGCTGCATCATCGGCGAGCAACTGGTGGCTGGCCTGGGCGTTGGCGATCAACCCGCGCAGGCGATTGTTCAGGCGCAGTTTGCGCGGGCTGCCTTGCGGCTCGGCATCGCCGTCGGCGGCGCGGTAGCCATTATCGGTTTCGATAAAGGCGCGCTTGTCGCTGTCGGCGGCCACGAGGCCCTGCTGCAGCGCATCGAGCAGCGGCTGGCGCTCCAGGGTGGGCATGGCGGCCCAGCTCTCCAGCAGTTTGGCTTGCTGCGCCGGGCTGGCGGCGACGAAATCGTCGGCTTCGTTTGCCTGGGCAGCAAACGGCAGCAGGAGCAGCAGGCTCAAGAGAATTCGGGCAAAGGCATAAGGCATTGGCATGTCCTTGGTATCCCGTTGCTGACGGGAGCGGCGGGAGCCGGAGGACATCTGTCCTCCGGCTCCCGCGCTGCGGCTCGGCTCAGTTCGATTTCACCGGGGTGTCGGCTTTCTTGTCGTTGCCTTCGATGTACGGGCTCCACGGCTGGGCGCGGATCGGCCCTTCGGTTTCCCAGACCACCGAAAACTGGCCGTCGTCCTGGACTTCACCGATCATCACCGGCTTGTGCAGGTGATGGTTCTTCTCGTCCATCTTCAGGGTGAAGCCGCTTGGTGCCGCGAACTCCTGGCCGGCCATGGCGGCGCGTACCTTGTCGACGTCGGTGGTACCGGCCTTCTCGACCGCCTGGGCCCACATGTGGATGCCCACGTAGGTGGCTTCCATCGGGTCGTTGGTCACCACGGTGTCGGCGTTCGGCAGCTTCTTGGCCTTGGCGTAGGCCTTCCAGTCGGCGACGAACTTCTCGTTGACCGGGTTCTCCACGGACTGGAAGTAGTTCCAGGCCGCCAGGTGGCCGACCAGCGGCTTGGTGTCGATGCCGCGCAGCTCTTCCTCGCCGACCGAGAAGGCCACCACCGGCACGTCGGTGGCTTCGATGCCCTGGTTGGCCAGCTCCTTGTAGAACGGCACGTTGGAGTCGCCGTTGACGGTAGACACCACCGCGGTCTTGCCGCCGGCGGAGAACTTCTTGATGTTGGCGACGATGGTCTGATAATCGCTGTGGCCGAAAGGCGTGTAAACCTCTTCGATGTCCTTGTCCTGCACGCCCTTGCTGTGCAGGAAGGCGCGCAGGATCTTGTTGGTGGTGCGCGGGTAGACGTAGTCGGTGCCGAGCAGGAAGAAGCGCTTGGCGCCGCCGCCGTCTTCGCTGAGCAGGTATTCCACCGCCGGGATCGCCTGTTGGTTCGGCGCGGCGCCGGTGTAGAACACGTTCGGCGACATTTCCTCGCCTTCGTACTGCACGGGGTAGAACAGCAGGCCGTTGAGTTCCTCGTAGACCGGCAGCACCGATTTACGCGACACGCTGGTCCAGCAGCCGAAGGTCACCGCGACCTTGTCCTGGGTCAGCAACTGGCGGCCACGTTCGGCGAACAGCGGCCAGTTCGATGCCGGGTCGACCACCACCGGCTCGAGCTGCTTGCCGAGCACGCCGCCCTTGGCGTTGATCTCGTCGATGGTCATCAGCGCCATGTCTTTCAGGGAGGTTTCCGAGATGGCCATGGTGCCGGACAGCGAGTGCAGGATGCCGACCTTGATGGTCTCGGCGGCCTGCACTGTCCAGCTCAGGCCCATGGCGACGATGGAAGCGGACAGGGTGAAGGCCTTGATCAGGCTGCGACGTTGCATAGTTCGATCTCCATTAACAAACGAGTTATGTGTTGTTGGCAGTGGATCAAGGGGCATCACGTCAGCCCTGCGCCTGCACGGCGCGCTCGCGAGCGCTGTGCAGCATGTGCAGGGTGATCTTGCGCACTTCCGCCTTGCTGACCTCTATGTGGGCCTTGAGCAACAGCTGTGCCTCTTCGCAGCGGCGCGACAGGATCGCGCCGAGAATCCGTGCGTGTTCGTCGTAGGTGGCTTCCACCCGCGGCGTCTGGGTGAAATCCAGGCGCCGGATGATGCGGATCTTTTCGCTGACCTCGCCGTGCAGGCGAGCCATCTCGCGGTTGCCGGTGGCCTCCACCAGTTGGCAGTGGAAGCGCTCGTCGAGCCGGGAAACTTCGCGGCCGTCTTCCAGGCGCTGTTCGGGCGCCACCATCCAGATGCGTTTCAGCTCGCTCAGCAGGGCGGGTGTTTCCTCCGTCTCGCGGTCGCACAGGCGCCTGACCGCCGCCTGTTCGAGGACGATGCGCACGTCGTAGAGCTCCTCGAAGTGGGCGAAGTCGAACGGCTTGACCTGCCAGCCGCTGCGGAAATACACCTCCAGGTAACCCTCGCGCTCCAGGCGATAGAGGGCCTGGCGCACCGGCGTACGGCTGGCCGCCATGCGCTCGGCGACTTCGCCTTCGCTGAAGCGATCACCGGGCAGCAGGCGAAACTCGAAGATGTCGTCCTTGAGCTGGCCGTAGATGCGCTCGGCGAGGTTCTCCGGGCGCTCCTTGCCGCGCCTGATCGGATCGACCAGTTGCATCTCAGGCGGCCTCGCCAGGTTCGAGCACCAGCAGTGCGTCACCCGGGGTGACCGCCTTGCCCGGCTGGCAACGCACGGCCTTGACCGTGCCGGCCAGGGGCGCGAGCACGGCCAGCTCCATTTTCATCGCCTCGACCACCAGCAGCGTGGCACCGGCCTCGACGTACTGGCCGGGCTCGACCAGTACCTTCCAGACGCTGCCGCACATGTCCGCGCTGACCAGATGACCATCGATTGCTTCGTCGTCCTCCAGGCTGGCAGCTGGCGCGGCGTGGCTATCGGCATCGTCGTCGCGCCACAGCTGCACTTCGGCATCGAAGGCCTGTTTCTGCTGGCGCTGGAAGTCGCTGATGCTCGCCGCGTTGTCGGCCAGGAAGCCCTGGTACTCGGCGAAATCGAAGGTGCTCTGCTCGATCCTTATCTGCGCGCGGCCTTCACGGAACGCCTCGCGGAAGTCGTCCAGCTCGGCCTCGCTGACCGGGTAGAAACGCACCTGGTCGAAGAAGTGCAGCAGCCACGGCTGGCCGCCCTCGAACTGGGCGTTCTTCACGAACTTGTTCCAGATCGGCAGGGTGCGGCCGACCAGCTGGTAGCCGCCGGGCGAGTCCATGCCGTAGATGCACATGTACATGCCACCGATGCCCACGGTGCCTTCGGCGGTGTAGGTGCGCGCCGGGTTGTACTTGGAGCTGAGCAGGCGGTGGCGCGGGTCGAGCGGCACGGCGCAGGGGGCGTCGAGGTAGACGTCGCCGAGGCCGAGAATCAGGTAGCTGGCGTCGAACAGGATGTCGCGCACTTCCTCGCGGGTGGCCAGGCCATTGGCGCGCTGGATGAAGTCGACGTTGTTCGGCAGCCACGGCGCCTGGCTGCGCACCGTCTCGCTGTAGCGGGTGACGGCGGCCAGGGTGGCGCTGTCCTCGAAGGCCATTGGCAGGTGGACGATGCGGGTCGGCACCTTGAGGTCTGCCACGTCGCCCAGGTTGGACTCCAGGCCCAGCAGGTGGTCGAGCAGCGCCTGCTGGTGCAGCACGCGGCTGTCATAACGCAGTTGCAGGGAGCGCACGCCGGGCGCCAGTTCTTCCAGGCCGGCGAGCGGCTGGGCCTTGAGTGCTTCCATCAACAGGTGCACGCGCAGGCGCAGCGCCAGGTCGAGCACGTTGTCGCCGTATTCGAGCAGGATGTAGGCATCGCCCGCCTGCCGGTACACGGCGCGCGGGCGGCTGCCGTCGGCCGGCAGTTCGGCGAGGATGGTGGCCGATACGGTGTCGACCGGCTGCAGGCTCGGCGCCGGTAGTTGCGCGGCGCTGATCGCGCTCAGGCTTTCCAGGCTGGCCAGTTGCGCCTGCTCCAGCGCCTGGGCCTGTTCGAAGCTGATCGGGTGAAAGCGCAGGGTGTCACCCGGCTTGACCTGGCCGACCTTCCACAGCTCGGCCTTGGCGATGGTCACCGGGCAGACGAAACCGCCGAGGCTGGGGCCGTCCTTGGTGAGGATCACCGGGAAGTCGCCGGTGAAGTTGATGGCGCCGATGGCGTATTCGCAGTCATGCACGTTGGACGGATGCAGGCCGGCCTCGCCGCCGTCGGCGCGGGTCCAGCTCGGCTTCGGCCCGGACAGGCGCACGCCCAGGCGGTTGGAGTTGTAGTGCACCTGCCAGTCGGCGGCGAAGAACTGTTCGATGGCCTCCGGGGTGAAAAAGTCCGGCGCGCCATGGGGCCCGTAGAGCACGCCGATGTTCCAGGTGGTGCCGTAGGCGGGAATCAGGCTGTCGGCCAGCGCTTGCGGCTCGCTGACCGGTGCCGGCGTGGTGCAGGCCGGCAGCCCTGGTTGGGAGATGGCCAGCATGTCCGCGGCGCGCAGGGTGCGCCCGGCATGGCCTCCGAACTGGCCGAGGGCGAAGGTCGAGCGGCTGCCCAGGTACACCGGCACGTCGAAGCCACCGCGCACCGCCAGGTAGGTGCGGCAGCCACTTTGCGCGCGGCCGAGCTTGAGCACCTGGCCGGCCTTGATGGCAATCGGCGCCCAGTAGGGCACCGTTTCGCCATCCAGTTCGGCCGGACAGTCAGCTCCGGCGAGGGCGATCAGCGCGTCGCTGTGAAAGCGCAGGCTCGGGCCCTGCAGGGTGAATTCCAATCCGGCGGCGCTCTCGTGGTTGCCGACGATGCGGTTGGCCAGGCGGAAGGCGTAATCGTCCATAGGGCCGGACGGCGGCACGCCGATGTCCCAGTAGCCGAGGCGGCCCGGGAAATCCTGCACGCTGCTGTAGGTGCCGGGCTCCAGCACTTCGACTACCTGGGCCGCGTAGCTGAAGGTGTCGAGCAGGCGCGTCCAGATCTGCGCACTGTGGAAGCGCGGTTCGGCCACCACCTGGCGCAGGTAGTCGAGGTTGCTGGCGATGCCGTGCAGGCGGGTTTCGCCCAGGGCTTTGTGCAACTTGGCGATGGCCTCATCGCGGCTTGGCGCGTGGACGATCAGCTTGGCGATCATCGGGTCATAGAACGCGGAGACCTCGCTGCCGCTGCTGACCCAGCCATCGACACGTACGTCATCCGGGAAATGCACGTCGGTAAGCACGCCCGGGCTGGGCTGGAAGTTCTTCAGCGGGTCTTCGGCATAGATGCGCACTTCGATGGCGGCGCCTTGCGGGGCGCGGTTGAGGGCCGCCCAATCGAGCTCGTCGCCGGCGGCCACGCGCAGCATGCACTCGATCAGGTCCAGGCCGGTGACCATCTCGGTGACCGGGTGCTCGACCTGCAGGCGGGTGTTCACCTCGAGAAAGTAGAAATCGTCGCGGGCGGCGTCGTAGATGAACTCCACGGTGCCGGCGCTGCGGTAGCTCACCGACTCGCCGAGCTGAATGGCCGCCGCGTGCAGGCGTTCGCGGGTGGCCTGGGGCAGGTTCGGCGCCGGGGTTTCCTCGACCACTTTCTGGTTGCGCCGCTGCAGCGAACAGTCGCGCTCGCCGAGGGCGGCCACGCGACCTTTGCCGTCGCCGAAGATCTGCACTTCGACGTGTCGTGCCTGGTCGACGAAACGCTCGATGAAAACGCCGGCGTCACTGAAGAACTGCTCGCCCATGCGCTTGACGCTGTCGTAGGCGCTGGCCAGGGCCACGGCATCGGCGCAGCGGGTCAGGCCGATACCGCCGCCACCGGCGGTGGTCTTGAGCATGATCGGGTAGCCGATGCCTTCGGCGGCAGCCAGGGCGTCGTCGAGGCTGTGCAGCAGGCCGGTGCCGGGCGCCATTGGCACCTGGGCCTCGGCGGCCAGTTCACGGGCGCGGTGCTTGAGGCCGAATTCGCGGATCTGAGCGGGCGTCGGGCCGACGAAGGCGATGCCGGCGCTCTCGCACGCCTCGGCGAACTCGGCGCTCTCCGACAGGAAACCGTAACCGGGATAGATCGCCTGGGCGCCGGTTTCTCGGGCGGCGGCGAGAATCTTGTCGATACGCAGGTAGCTGTCGGCGGCCTTGTCGCCGCCCAGGGCCACGGCCACGTCGGCATCACGCACGTGCTGGGCATTGTGGTCGGCATCGGAATACACCGCCACGCTCTTCACACCCAGGCGCTTGAGGGTTCGGATGGCGCGGACGGCGATCTCGCCACGGTTGGCGATCAGTACGGTATGGAACATGGGTTGCTTCTCCAGGCAAATTCGGCGGCAGGTCTTTGGTCGCGCCCTCTCCTTTGCTGGAGAGGGCGCTGCTCACTTCTTGGTGCTGGCGATAAAGGCGCGCCAACCGCCGAAGCTGGTGATGTCGCGGGCGTCACTCAGGGCCCAGGGCTCGCAGATAAAGCCCTTCACGCTGCGCCCGTCGGCCAGGGTCAGGTTGCCGATGCCCAGCGGTGCGGGGATCTCGGCGACGAACTCGCCAAAGCGCGCCAGGGGGATGTCCCACAGCTCGACGATGATCGAGGTACCGTCGCTGCTGCGCGCCAGGCCCGGTTTCGGCGGTACGGTGCCGGCCAGGGCATAGAGGCGGTAGTGCGGCGAGGTCAGGGTCTGCTCGACCAGCACCGCGTCGCGGGTGGTCAGCTGGAAGTTCAGCGGCATGCCGGTCAGGTGCGCGCCCACCACCGCGACCCGTACGCTGCCAGCCGGTATTGCCGTGGCAGCGGTTTGCGGCGGCAGGGCACGGCCGGTGGCGCCCAGTGGCAGCTCCAGGCTGGCCTGCCAGCGATTGCCGAAGGCCGCCAGGGCGCGGTCGTGCCAGGCCGGGGCGAGCAGGGTGATGCCGGCGGGCAGGCCGTCGCCGCGCAGGCCGGCCGGCAGTGCCAGGGCGGAAAGGTCGGCGAGGTTGGTGAAGTTGGTGTAGGTGCCGAACTGGCTGTTGAACAGCACCGGCTCCTGCTGCATTTCGGCGAGGCTGCGAATGGTCGGCGAAGTCGGCACCACCAGCGCATCGAAGCCGGTCAGCGCGTCGTTGATGGTGCGACTCAGTTCGGCGCGCAGGTACTCGGCCTTGTAGGCGTCGCAGGCGCTGTACCGGTGGCCGTTCTCGACGATGCCGCGTACCACCGGGTCGATATGTGCCGGGTCGACACCTTCTACCGCAACCGTGCGCTCGGCGACCCAGGGGCCGTAATAGAGCTGTTCGGCCAGTTGACGGAACGGGCTGAAGTCGATGGTCTTGAGCGTCACGCCAAGGCTTTTCAGCTGCTCCAGCGCCTGCTCGAACACGGCCTGGGTCAGGGTGTCGCCAAAGAACTCCAGGCTGTCCGGCACGGCGAAGCTCGGTGCGGCTTTCATGCCGACCGGCGCGCTGTTGGGGTTTTGCCTTGAGTAGGCATCGGCGGCGTCGTAGCCACCGGCGATGCCGGCCACGGTTTCGGCGTCGCCCACCGTCAGGGCGAAGATCGAAATGCAGTCGACGGTGCGGCACGCCGGCACCAGGCCGGTGTTGGGCAGCCAGCCCTTGGTCGGCTTGAGCCCGACGATATTGTTGAAGCCTGCCGGTACGCGGCCCGAGCCGGCGGTGTCGGTGCCCAGGGAGAACGGCACCAGGCCGCGGGCCACCACGCTGGCCGAACCGGAGCTGGAGCCGCCGCTGACGTAATCGGCATTGAAGCTGTTGACCACCGCGCCATGGGGCGAGCGGGTGCCGACCAGGCCGGTGGCGAACTGATCGAGGTTGGTCTTGCCGATCAGGATAGCCCCGGCAGCGCGCAGGCGAGCGACCACTGTGGCGTCGGTTTCGGCCGCGTAGGCGAATTCCGGGCAGGCGGCCGTAGTGGCCCAGCCGGCAGCGTCGATATTGTCCTTGATGGCGAAGGGCACGCCGTAGAGTGGCAGCTTGCTCTGCTGGCCTTCGGCCTGGTCGAGCAGCGCCTGCAGGTCGCCTAACTGCGCGTCGAGCTGCGCGGCGCTGGCGAGGCTGATCCAGGCGTTGTCGGCCGTATCGAGCGACGCAAGCAGACCATGCAGCAACTCGGCGGGTTGGGCGGCGTCACGGTAAGCCTGTTGCCAGTCGGCGAGGGTGAAGGCGAGGGAGGCGTGGGACATGCGCTGAGATTCCATCTTGTATCCAAGTTGAAATCACTAGAGCAATAGCGGTGCCAGTTTTTAACTTATTGATTTATATGAGTTTTATATTTCTATTGTGAGGTTTTGGCTTGTTTTCGCACCGCGGCGGGGCGCAGGCGAGGCCTTTTGGTGCGGTGTGGTGCTCGGGCAGGAGTAAGGCAAGAAGCAGCCATTCGTAGGGTGGATCGGGGCGCGTAGCTGACGCTTCACCCATCACCGGCTTGCAATCACGATGGTGGACAAAAAGAGCGTTGTCCACCCTACATCTGGGGCAGGAGTAAGGAGAAATCGGACATACAGCGACCTCGTGGGAGGGGCTTTAGCCGCGAGCTCTTTAAGCCTAGTCAGGCACAATCGAGGCTGAAGCCTCTCCTACAAAAGCACTGCTAACCGCCCGCTTCTGCCTTTCAGTAACCACTGTTCTATCTACAGCCCGTTCAGCAAATCCCGGTAATCCCGCACCGCCGCGAACTCCTCGGTATCCTTCACGCCCTTGCGGCTGTCCGGCTCGTACACCGCCAGCAGGTGTTTCACGCCAAAGCGCCCGGCGCTGCGCAGGATCGGCAGGTTGTCGTCGATAAACAGGCTGCGCGCCGGGTCGAAGGCCAGGTCCTGCTGCAGGGCCGACCAGAACTGCTGGTCTTCCTTGGGGAAGCCATAGTCGTGGGAACTGATCATGCGGTCGAAGTAGGGCGCCAGTTCGATGCGCTCCAGCTTCAGCGACAGCGAGTCGCGGTGGGCGTTGGTGATCATCACCACCTGTTTGCCGGCCTGGCGGATGGCCGCGAGAAAGGTGTCGGCGTCCGGGCGCAGGGCGATCAGCTCGGCGACTTCGCGCTTGAGGTCCTTGATCGACAGTTTCAGCTCGCGGCTCCAGAAATCCGTGCAATACCAGTTCAGCTGGCCGGCATGCTCGGTGAACAGTGGCTGCAGCTCGGCATCGGCCAGGGCGCGGCTCACGCCATGCTGTTCGGCGTAGCGCTGCGGCAGGTGCTCGAGCCAGAAGTGGTTGTCGAAGTGCAGGTCCAGCAGGGTGCCGTCCATGTCCAGCAAAACGGTGTCGATATCGGACCAGGGCAGGTTCATGGTGGCTAACTCTCTAAACGGTAAATGGCTGCAAGGTGCCCGCAGGTCGTCAAATGCTACGCCGGGGGCGCAGACAATCGGGGCAGGCGCGGTATGATAACCGTTCCGGTCAGCCCAGCAGCAGGACTCACCCATGCGTCAGAAGCCCACCGTCATCGCCCGAGAAATCGTCGCCAGTAGCCGCCTGTTCCGCGTCGAGGAAGTGCAATTGCGCTTCAGCAACGGCGCCGAACGCACCTATGAGCGGCTGGTCGGCCGCGGCACCGGCCATGGTGCGGTGATGATCGTGGCCATGGCCGACGATGAGCATGTATTGCTCGTCGAGGAATATTGCGGCGGCACCGGCGAGTACGAGATATCCCTGCCCAAGGGGCTGATCGAGCCCGATGAAGACGTGCTCGATGCGGCCAACCGCGAGCTGCAGGAGGAGGCCGGTTTCGGCGCGCGCAAGCTGGAGCACCTCACCGAGCTGAGTCTGTCGCCGGGCTATATGAGCCAGAAGATTCAGGTGGTGTTGGCCCGCGATCTGTACCCGCAAACCCTGCCCGGCGATGAGCCGGAGCCTTTGCGGGTCGACAAGGTCAGCCTGCGCGAACTGTCCGCATTGATCCAGCATCCGCAGTTCAGCGAGGGCCGCGCCCTGGCGGCCCTGTACCTGGTGCGCGACCTGCTGGAGCAGCGCGGGGAGCTGAGCCGATGAATCATCCGTTGCTGCCTGGCGTGCTGAAGTTGGTGCAGCGCGCCGGCGAGGCCATTCTGCCGTTCTGGCGCCAGGGCGTGGAGGTGGTCGAGAAAGCCGATGCCTCGCCGGTTACCGCTGCCGATCTGGCCGCGCACCGTATCCTGGCGGAGGGTCTGCTGGCGCTGGATGCGAGCATTCCCGTGCTGTCAGAGGAAGACGCCGATATCGCCCTGAGCGAGCGCGCCGGCTGGCCGCGCTGGTGGCTGGTCGACCCGCTGGATGGCACCAAGGAGTTCATCGCCGACAGTGAAGAGTTCACCGTCAACGTGGCGTTGATCGAGCACGGCGAGGTGGTGTTCGGCGTGGTCGGCATTCCGGCCACGGGCGTGATCTATCACGGCGGCCGCGCGTTCGGCGCTTGGCGTATCGAGCCGGGTAAGCAGCAGGCGATCAGCATGCGCGAAGCGCCAGCTACTGGCCTGACGGTGGTCGCCAGCCGTCGCCATGGCAGCGCCCTGCAGGAGCAGTTGCTGGCCGCGCTGGTGGCCCGTTTCGGTGATATCGAGCGGGTCAGTGTCGGCAGCTCGCTGAAGTTCTGCCAGCTGGCCGAAGGCAGCGCCGACTTCTACCCGCGTCTGGCGCCTACGTCGCAGTGGGACACCGCGGCGGCGCAGGGCGTGCTGGAGGGCGCGGGTGGTGTAGTGCTGACGCTGCAGGGCGAGCCGCTGCGCTATGAAGCCCGCGAGTCGCTGCTCAACCCGTTCTTCCTGGCGTTGCCGGCGGATGCCGAGTGGCGTGGGCTGATCGTGGACGAGGCAAAGGCGCTGGGTTGATAAGCAGCTAAAGGCTATTTAAAAACGTAGCCGAGGCAGCTAGCGCAAGGGCTAGGCGCCCCCACAAAAACAGGCGAGGAAGCGGCCGGGGTCGCGAGCGACTGTACTGTTGTACATGAGCATGACTCGCTTCGCTCGCCCTTCGGGCCGCGCTAAAGCGCGTTAGCCGCAAGCGGCTTTCCGACTGGGCTGGCAATCCAGCCTGTTTTTAACGCAGCGATAGCAACGCAGGTAGTTTTTAAAAAGCCTTTCAGTCCAGCATGTCGCTGTAGCGATCATCCTGTTTATAGACGAGCGGCTGGGCGAAGCCCGGCACCTTGATCTGCGCGTCGTCGATGGCGATCTCGGTATCGTCGATCAGGTCGTTGCCGAAGTTGTAGATGATCTCCAGTTGCCCCTTGGTCGCCTGCTCGTCGTAGGCCTGGGCGGTGGCGCGGGTCTGTTCGCGGCGCTGCTGATAGGCGCCGAATGCGGCCTCGCCATGACGCTTGCGCAGCATGCGCTCGACCACGTGGGGAGCGAGCACCACGGCGCTGGCGTTGTTGCCGCCAAAACCCTTGGAGTTGATGAAGCACACGTCCATGCGCTGGTCGTGGCGGTCGGCGTTGCTGATGCTCAGGTGCTGCTGGTGCACGTCCGGCGCAACTTCATCGATGGTCTTGATGCCAGGGATGATGCCGTACTTGAAGGTGCCCAGGGCGGAGATCACCTGGTCGCCGCTGGCGGTGGCCAGGGAGTGGCCGACGAAGGCTTTCACCGCCGCTACCGGCCAGCTGTCGATGGCGAAGGCGGCGGCAACGCGGTCCAGCAGTTCGGATTCGGTAACCCGGTTGGCCGGGGTGCTGGAGCCGTGGGCATGCACGAAGCTGCGCTGGCGCACGGCGTCGATACCCACCAGCTGGGCAGCGGCGGCGACGGCCTTGGCGACGGTGAGGTAGTTGCCCGGGCCGGGCGCGGAAATGGATTTCTTGAAGCCGTCGGCATTGATGAACACGTCGGTGGCGGCACCGTGGATGTCGGCACCCAGCTGCAGGGCCAGCTCGTCGTCCATCAGCACGATGAACTGGCAGGCTTCGGACAGGGTGAAGCCACAGTTTTCGCCGAACGGGCGGCTGGCGCGGCGGAAATCGACATCGTCTTTTCCTTCGATCAGGCGCAGGCCGTCTTCGGTGGCCAGGGCGCCCATGGCGCCATAGCCCTCGATGCACTCGGCGTTGATCGGCGCTTCGCTGTTGCCGACGATCACCACGCGGGCCTTGCCAGCGTTGATCTGCTCGATGCCTTTCTGCAGGTTGTACAGGAAGGTCGCACAGGCGCCGGTGACGCTGCCGGTGGTGCCGACGCTGCCCAGCACGTAGGCGTTGATGAAGTCGGCGGGCATGGTGTTCAGGCCCAGGGCCAACTGCTTGGAGCTGACGCGGTGGCCCTTGAGGCGCGACTGCATCAGGCCGCCGAAACCGTTCTCGTCGAGCTGGCTCATGATGCTGCCGGCGAACACGGCGATCTCGTCAGGCGCCACATGGTCGACGATGGTCTGCCATGGCACGCCCGTGGCGCGCAGTGCATCGGTCACGCCAACCACGGCCATCTGCAGGCCGCGTGGGTGAAAACGCGAGTTGTACAGCTCGCCGGGTTCGAAACCGGTCGGCAGTTGGCCGGCGGATTTCACCGGTAGCGCGCGGTAGCTGTCGACCTTGAACTCACAATTGTCATGCAGGGTGACGCGCACGTCGTTGCCGTTCAGCTCCTCGACCGTCCAGTTGGCCGGCAGTGGCTCGGGCAGTTGCTTGCGGCTGCTGACGAAGGTCAGGCTACCGTTCTCGCCACCCACAGCGATGCTCTTGTGCCAGTGGGCGGCGTCGGGGTCGAGGTGCTGTTTCTCGATGCGGCGTACCAGCGTGGAGGCCAGTACCTGCTCGGCATAACGGCTGGCGATTTGTGCCGGCGAAAGCGCTTCACCGTCGTGGCTCTGATAGGCGCCGTCGACCACTCTCACCAGTTTGGTCATCACGGCCAGGCCGACCAGCGTTTCGCAACGTGCCTGCTCGTCCAGCGATTCGATCACCGTACGGCGGAAACCGTGGTGGAAGGAGCTGCGGCCAGCGGCGTTGTAGCCACCAAAACCGACGATCACAGGCAAACGAGACTTCACGCGGACACTCCTTAAACTATTTAGATCGGCACGCAGGTCGAGTGCGTACCGGGTCAGCGGATCGAGGCGCGGCGCGCTCTCCTGTCGAAAGGAGGCGCCATGATGACTTTTCAGGTGCCTATGCTGACGCGATCCATGACCCACAAGTCACGACTGGATACAAGGTTACCCGTTATCGACGTTCGCGGCACGGCCCTGATGAGGGGCGGCAGTGCGCCAGTGGGCAGAAATGCAGAAACCCGGCACTGGGCCGGGTTTCTGGGTCACGGGATGAACTTCAAGACAAGCCGCTTACATACCCAGCCAGTTCGGCAGCCCCAGGGAAATGAACGGCACGTAGGTCACCAGGATCAGGAACGCCAGCATCACCAAGAGCCACGGCGACACGGCGCGTACCGTGCGGGTCAGCGGCATGCCGGTGACCGCCGAGGTGACGAACAGGTTGAGCCCGGTCGGCGGGGTGATCAGGCCGATCTCCATGTTCACCACCATGATGATGCCCAGGTGGATCGGGTCGATGCCCAGTTGCATGGCGATGGGGAACAGGATCGGCGCCAGGATCAGGATGATCGCCGACGGCTCCATGAAGGTGCCGGCGACCAGCAGCACGATGTTCACCACGATCAGGAACTCGATGGGCGAAAAGCCCTGGTCGACGACCCAGGCGGTGATCGACTGCGGGATCTGCTCGGTGGTCAGCACGTGGGCGAACAGCATGGCGTTGGCGATGATGAACATCAGCACCACGCTCAGCTTGCCGGCCTCGATGAACACCTTCGGGCACTCGCGGACGGTCATGTCCTTGTAGATGAAGATCGCCACGAACGCCGCGTACACCGCGGCCACCGCAGCGGCCTCGGTCGGCGTGAACATGCCCGAGTAGATACCGCCGAGAATGATCACGATCAGCGCCAGGCCCCAGCCGGCCTTGCGCCCGGCGGTGAGGATCTCGGCCATCGAGGCACGCGGCAGCGACGGCATGTTCTTCACCCGGGCGATGATGTAGATGGTGATCATCAGGAACACGCCCAGCAGCAGCCCCGGCACCACGCCGGCCATGAACAGCTTGCCTACCGAGGTTTCGGTCGCGGTGGCGTAGACCACCATGACGATCGACGGCGGAATCAGGATGCCCA
>NZ_FORC01000008.1 GCF_900113905.1 Phytopseudomonas argentinensis | reverse complement strand
GACAACATCAAAATGGTTGTCACCCTGATCAAGCCGATCGCCATGGAAGACGGCCTGCGCTTCGCAATTCGCGAAGGTGGTCGTACCGTTGGTGCTGGCGTGGTTGCCAAAATCGTCGAGTAATCGATGATTTGATGTAGGAAAAAGCCCCCGCCATGCGGGGGCTTTTTTATGGGCGTTAGTCGGGTTGGTTATTTTCTAACCGGATTGACACCCCATGGGGGCATCTATAGAATCACGCCTCCTTTTAACGGGCGTACTGCGTCTGTTAGAGGGGACTCGCAGCTTGGAATCTGAGGTCAAAATGCAAAACCAACAAATCCGTATACGGTTGAAGGCTTTTGACCATCGCCTGATCGATCAATCAACCCAGGAAATCGTGGAAACCGCGAAACGTACTGGTGCTCAGGTGCGTGGTCCGATTCCTCTGCCAACTCGCAAAGAGCGGTTCACCGTTCTGACTTCGCCACACGTCAACAAAGACGCGCGCGATCAGTTCGAAATCCGCACTCATAAGCGCGTACTGGACATCGTCCAGCCAACGGATAAAACCGTTGATGCACTTATGAAGCTCGATCTTGCGGCTGGCGTGGAAGTGCAGATCAGCCTCGGCTAAAACCTGGCGGTTTTAGTCGTGTAACGCTCTGAAATGGGCGGCCATAGCGGGTGAAAGCCCCGTACACTCATGAGGTTACAACATGACTATTGGTGTAGTCGGTCGTAAGTGCGGCATGACCCGCATTTTCACCGAAGAAGGTGTCTCCATTCCGGTTACGGTCATCGAGATCGAGCCGAATCGCGTCACCCAGTTCAAAACTGAGGACTCCGATGGCTATCGCGCAGTGCAGGTCACTGTCGGTGAGCGTCGCGTTTCTCGTGTCAGCAAGGCTCAGGCCGGTCACTTCGCCAAGGCGAATGTCGCGGCAGGTCGTACCGTCATGGAATTCCGCCTTGAAGAAGGCGACTACCAGGCTGGCGATCTGATCAACGCTGAAATCTTCCAAGCTGGTCAACTGGTCGACGTGACCGGTCAGTCCAAAGGTAAAGGCTTTGCCGGTACCATCAAGCGTTGGAACTTCCGCGGCCAAGACAACACCCACGGTAACTCCGTGTCCCACCGCGTTCCGGGTTCGATTGGCCAGTGCCAGACTCCGGGTCGTGTCTTCAAGGGCAAGAAAATGTCCGGTCACATGGGTGCTGAACGCGTGACTGTGCAGTCCCTGGAAGTAGTGCGCGTGGATGCTGAACGCAACCTGCTGCTGGTCAAGGGTGCCGTTCCTGGCGCTACTGGCGGCAACCTGGTTGTACGTCCGGCTGCCAAGGCTCGCGGTTAAGGGGAAGCTGACATGCAATTAAATGTAAATGGCGCTCAAGCGATCGAAGTGTCCGATGCGACCTTCGGTGGTGATTACAACGAGACCCTGGTTCACCAAGCAGTTGTGGCCTACATGGCCGGCGGCCGTCAAGGCAGCAAGCAACAGAAGACTCGTTCCGACGTATCCGGTGGCGGTAAGCGCCCGTGGCGTCAGAAGGGTACTGGCCGTGCTCGTGCTGGTACCTCTCGTGGTCCGATCTGGCGTGGCGGTGGTGTGACCTTCGCAGCTCGTCCTCAGAATCATGATCAGAAGCTGAACAAGAAGATGTACCGCGCGGCAATCCGCTCGATTCTTGCTGAGCTGGTCCGTAGCGACCGTCTGGTAGTGGTCGAAGACTTCGCTGTCGAAGCTCCGAAAACCAAAGAACTGCTGGGCAAGCTGAATGACATGGGGCTGACTGATGTCCTGATCGTGTCTGATGCTGTTGACCAAAATCTGTACCTGGCTGCTCGCAACCTGCCGCACGTCGACGTTCGTGACGTTCAGGGTTCCGATCCGGTCAGTCTGATCGCGTATGAAAAGGTACTGGTTACCGTTTCTGCCGTGAAGAAATTCGAGGAGCTGCTGGGATGAACCAGGAACGCGTATTCAAAGTGCTGCTTGGCCCGCACATCTCCGAGAAGGCCACGACTCTGGCAGACAAGAAAAGCCAGTTCGTTTTCAAAGTTGCGACTGACGCAACCAAGCTGGAAATCAAGAAGGCCGTCGAAAGCCTGTTCAGCGTGAAGGTTCAGCATGTGACGACTCAGAACGTTCTGGGTAAGAGCAAGCGCACCGCTCGCGGTCTGGGCAAGCGTAACGACTGGAAGAAGGCGATCATCTCCCTTCAGCCAGGCCAGGATCTCGATTTCGCCACCAGCAGTGCTGAGTAAGGAAGGGGTGCATCATGGCAATCGTTAAATGCAAACCGACTTCCGCGGGCCGCCGTTTTGTGGTCAAGGTGGTCAATCAGGAGCTGCACAAAGGCGCTCCTCATGCTCCACTGCTCGAGAAGAAGTCGAAGTCTGGCGGTCGTAACAACAACGGCCGTATCACCACCCGTCATATCGGTGGTGGTCACAAGCAGCATTACCGTCTGGTCGATTTTCGTCGCAACGACAAAGATGGCATCCCTGCCACTGTCGAGCGCGTTGAATATGACCCGAACCGTACCGCGCACATTGCCCTGCTGAAATACGCAGACGGTGAGCGTCGCTACATCATCGCGCCGAAAGGTGTGAGCGCCGGCGATCAGCTGGTTGCAGGTTCGATGGCGCCGATCAAGGCCGGCAACAGCCTGCCGCTGCGTAACATTCCGGTGGGTTCGACCGTTCACGGTATCGAGCTGAAGCCGGGTAAAGGTGCTCAAATCGCTCGTTCCGCTGGTGCTTCGGCTCAGCTGATCGCACGTGAAGGCGTCTACGTCACCCTGCGTCTGCGCAGCGGTGAAATGCGTAAAGTGCTGGCCGAATGCCGCGCGACCCTGGGCGAAGTCTCGAACTCCGAGCACAGTCTGCGTTCGCTGGGTAAAGCTGGTGCCAAACGCTGGCGTGGCGTTCGCCCGACCGTTCGTGGTGTTGCCATGAACCCGGTCGACCACCCACACGGTGGTGGTGAAGGTCGTACCTCTGGTGGTCGTCATCCGGTGTCTCCATGGGGCTTCCCGACTAAGGGCGCGAAGACTCGTGGTAACAAACGCACCGACAACATGATCGTCCGTCGTCGCAAGTAACTAGAGGGATACGACAGTGCCACGTTCTCTGAAAAAAGGTCCTTTCATCGATCTTCACCTACTGAAGAAGGTCGAAGTGGCAGCAGAAAAGAACGATCGCAAGCCGGTGAAAACCTGGTCGCGCCGTTCGATGATTCTGCCGCAGATGGTCGGTCTGACCATCGCCGTGCATAACGGTCGTCAACACGTCCCCGTTCTCGTGAACGAAGACATGGTCGGCCACAAACTGGGCGAGTTCGCCGGTACCCGCACTTATCGTGGGCACGTGGCTGACAAGAAAGCCAAGCGTTAAGGGGTAAGGAAATGGAAGTAGCCGCTAAGTTGTCGGGCGCTCGCATCTCCGCCCAGAAAGCCCGCTTGGTCGCCGACCAGATCCGCGGGAAGAAGGTGGGCGAAGCGCTCAACCTGCTGGCTTTCAGCAGTAAGAAAGCCGCGGAAATCATGAAGAAAGTGCTGGAGTCGGCTGTAGCCAACGCCGAGCACAACGAAGGCGCAGACGTTGATGACCTGAAGGTCAGCACCGTTTTCGTCAACGAGGGGCGTTCGCTGAAGCGAATCATGCCGCGTGCCAAAGGCCGCGCTGATCGCATCGTCAAGCGGTCTTGCCATATCACTGTCAAGGTTGCGGACAAGTAACGGAGTCGATCAGATGGGTCAGAAAGTACATCCCACTGGCATTCGCCTGGGAATCGTCAAGGAACACACCTCCGTCTGGTACGCAGACGGCCGGACTTATGCGGACTACCTGTTCGCTGATCTGAAGGTGCGTGAGTATCTCCTCGACAAACTAAAAAGCGCGTCCGTAAGCCGTGTCGACATCGCTCGCCCGGCCCAAACCGCACGCATCACCATCCACACCGCTCGTCCCGGCATCGTGATCGGCAAGAAAGGTGAAGATGTTGAGAAGCTGCGTCAGGACCTGACCAAGCAAATGGGTGTGCCTGTGCACATCAATATCGAAGAGATCCGCAAGCCGGAGCTCGACGGTATGCTGGTTGCGCAAAGCGTAGCTCAGCAGCTGGAGCGTCGTGTGATGTTCCGTCGCGCCATGAAGCGCGCTGTACAGAACGCCATGCGCATTGGTGCCAAGGGCATCAAAATCCAGGTGAGCGGTCGTCTCGGTGGTGCGGAAATCGCACGTACCGAATGGTATCGCGAAGGTCGTGTGCCGTTGCACACCCTGCGTGCCGATATCGACTATGCCACGTACGAAGCGCACACCACTTACGGTGTGATCGGTGTCAAGGTTTGGATCTTCAAAGGCGAGGTCATCGGTGGCCTCAAAGAAGAACTGAAACCGCAAGCACCTGCGCCTCGTAAAAAAGCTGCTAAGTAAGGGGTACGCCACATGTTGCAACCAAAGCGTACGAAGTTCCGCAAGCAGATGACCGGCCACAACCGTGGTCTGGCTCAGCGCGGTAGCAAAGTCAGCTTCGGCGAGTTCGCGCTGAAGTCTGTTGCCCGCGGTCGTCTCACCGCCCGTCAGATTGAGTCCGCTCGTCGTGCTCTGACTCGTCACGTCAAGCGTGGCGGGAAAATCTGGATTCGCGTATTCCCGGACAAGCCGGTTACCAAGAAGCCTCTCGAAGTGCGGATGGGTAAAGGGAAGGGTAGCGTTGAATATTGGGTAGCCCAGATCCAGCCAGGCAAAGTCCTGTACGAGATCGAAGGCGTTTCCGAAGAGTTGGCGCGTGAGGCTTTCGCCCTGGCTGCTGCAAAGCTGCCGCTCGCCACCACTTTTGTTAAGCGGACGGTGATGTGATGAAAGCGAATGAACTTCGTGAAAAATCAGCACAGCAGCTGAACGAGCAACTGCTCGGCCTGCTGCGCGACCAGTTCAATCTGCGTATGCAGAAAGCAACTGGCCAGTTGGGGCAGTCTCACCTGCTCTCGCAAGTTAAGCGCGACATCGCTCGTGTGAAAACTGTGCTCAACCAGCAGGCAGGTAAGTGATCATGGCTGAAGCCGAAAAAACAGTCCGTACGCTGACCGGCCGTGTTGTCAGCGACAAGATGGACAAGACCATCACCGTATTGATCGAGCGTCGCGTCAAGCACCCGATCTACGGTAAATATGTCAAGCGTTCGACCAAGCTGCACGCGCACGACGAAACCAACCAGTGCAAGATCGGCGACAAAGTTTCGATTACCGAAACCCGTCCGCTGGCCAAGACCAAGTCTTGGGCACTGGTTGAAGTTCTCGAACGCGCAGTGGAAGTCTAAGGGCTAAGGGTCGGAGAAATTATATGATTCAGACTCAATCCATGCTCGATGTGGCCGACAACAGTGGTGCACGCCGCGTCATGTGCATCAAGGTGCTGGGTGGCTCGCATCGCCGCTACGCTGGCATCGGCGACATCATCAAGGTCACCGTCAAGGAAGCAATTCCGCGCGGTAAAGTGAAGAAAGGTCAGGTCATGACCGCAGTGGTCGTTCGTACCCGTCACGGCGTTCGCCGTGCCGATGGTTCGATCATTCGCTTCGACGGCAACGCTGCTGTTCTGCTGAACAACAAGCAAGAGCCGATCGGTACCCGTATCTTCGGGCCAGTGACCCGTGAGCTGCGTACCGAGAAGTTCATGAAGATCGTCTCGCTCGCCCCTGAAGTGCTTTAAGGAGATCCGACATGCAAAAGATTCGTCGTGACGACGAGATCATCGTGATCGCCGGCAAAGACAAAGGTAAGCGCGGTAAGGTGCTCAAGGTTCTCGCTGACGACCGTCTGGTCGTCGGTGGCATCAACCTGGTGAAGCGTCATACCAAGCCGAACCCGATGTCGGGCGTTCAAGGCGGTATCGTCGAGAAAGAAGCGCCACTGCACGCTTCCAACGTTGCCATCTTCAATGGCGAAACCAACAAGGCTGACCGCGTTGGTTTCAAAGTTGAAGACGGCAAGAAAATTCGTGTCTTCAAGTCCACCCAGAAGCCGGTTGGCGCTTGAGAATCATAGGTAAAACACCATGGCACGACTGAAAGAGATTTACCGGAAGGAAATCGCGCCCAAGCTGAAGGAAGAGCTGAAGCTGGGTAACGTGATGGAAGTTCCGCGCATCACCAAGATCACCCTGAACATGGGCCTGGGCGAAGCGATCGGTGACAAGAAGATCATCGAACACGCAGTTGCCGACCTCGAGAAGATCACCGGTCAGAAAGTCGTCGTGACTTATGCCCGCAAGTCGATCGCTGGTTTCAAGGTTCGTGAAGGCTGGCCGATCGGCGTCAAGGTCACTCTGCGTCGCGAGCGTATGTACGAGTTCCTGGATCGTCTGCTGTCCATCTCCCTGCCGCGCGTGCGTGACTTCCGCGGCCTGAATGCCAAGTCCTTCGATGGTCGTGGCAACTACAGCATGGGCGTGAAAGAGCAGATCATCTTCCCGGAAATCGATTACGACAAGATCGATGCGCTGCGTGGTCTGGACATCACTCTGACCACTACTGCCCGTACGGATGATGAAGGTCGCGCACTGCTGCGTGCTTTCAAATTCCCGTTCCGTAACTGATTGGAGTAGGAATATGGCCAAGACGAGCATGAAAAACCGCGAGCTGAAGCGTCAGCAAACGGTTGCCAAGTACGCCAAAAAGCGTGCTGAGCTGAAAGCCATCATCGTAGACCAGAACGCAACTCCAGAAGCACGCTGGGAAGCCAGCGTCGCTCTGCAGAAGCAACCCCGTGATGCCAGCGCCTCGCGCCTGCGCAACCGCTGCCGTATCACCGGCCGCCCGCACGGTGTCTTCCGCAAGTTCGGTCTGTCGCGTATCAAGCTGCGTGAAGCAGCCATGCGCGGTGACGTACCAGGTCTGGTTAAAGCCAGCTGGTAAGCCGATGCGCTAAACGCCGGAGCCTGCTCCGGCGGACAAGCAATATGAATCAAGCCCCTTTTGGGGCTTGATTCATTTTTGATCAGTCTCTAGAATGCCCGGCTCGCCTGAGCCCGGATTTCCGTGAGCGCTGGTGATTCTTAGTCGAAAGGCTAATTCTTTTTGTATCAGGAGCGTCTAGCCCATGAGTATGCAGGACCCGTTAGCGGACATGCTAACTCGTATCCGTAATGCCCAGATGGCTGAAAAGTCCGTCGTAAGCATGCCGTCTTCCACGCTGAAGGTGGCTGTAGCCAAAGTTCTCAAAGACGAAGGTTACATTGCCGGTTATGAAATCAATGGTGAAGCAAAGCCACAGCTGTCCATCGAGCTGAAGTACTTCGAAGGCCGTCCGGTCATCGAGGAAGTCAAGCGCGTCAGCCGTCCTGGCCTTCGTCAGTACAAATCCGTCGATGATCTGCCGAAAGTTCGTGGCGGTCTCGGTGTTTCCATCGTCTCCACCAACAAAGGTGTGATGACGGACCGCGCTGCGCGCGCTGCCGGTGTCGGCGGCGAAGTGCTTTGCACTGTGTTCTAAGGGGGGATAAGCATGTCTCGCGTTGCTAAGAACCCCGTCAAGCTGCCTGCTGGTGTAGAGATCAAACTCGCCGGTCAGCAGCTTTCGGTGAAGGGTGCCAAGGGCACTCTGGAACTGAATGTTCACTCGTCCGTTGAAGTGCTGCAGGAATCCGGTGAGCTGCGTTTCGCTGCTCGCAACGGCGACCAGCAAACTCGTGCGATGGCCGGTACTACCCGTGCCCTGGTTAACAACATGGTCATCGGCGTGAGCCAGGGCTTCGAGCGCAAGCTCCAGCTGATCGGTGTTGGTTACAAGGCGCAGGCCAAGGGTCAGGTGCTGAACCTGGCGTTGGGCTTCTCTCACCCTATCGACTATCAACTGCCGGAAGGCGTTGTGGCCGAAACCCCGAACCAGACCGAGATCCTCATCAAGGGTGTCGACAAGCAGCTGGTTGGTCAGGTTGCTGCGGAGATTCGTGACTTCCGCCGTCCTGAGCCTTACAAGGGCAAAGGTGTTCGTTACGCTGACGAAGTCGTCCGCCGTAAAGAAGCCAAGAAGAAGTAAGGGGCTAGGAAATGACCGACAAAAAAGTTACTCGTCTGCGTCGCGCTCGCAAAGCACGCCTGAAAATGCACGAGCTCGAAGCCGTGCGTCTGTGCGTGTATCGCTCTTCGCAGCACATCTATGCCCAGGTCATCTCGGCCGACGGCAGCAAGGTTCTGGCCAGCGCCTCTACCTTGGACAAAGCACTGCGTGACGGCGCCACCGGCAACGTCGACGCGGCCAAGAAAGTTGGTGAGCTGGTTGCCGAGCGTGCGAAAGCCGCTGGTGTGACTCAGGTTGCATTCGACCGTTCTGGCTTCAAGTACCACGGCCGCGTCAAGGCGCTGGCTGATGCTGCTCGTGAAGGCGGGCTGGAGTTCTAAGTTATGGCAAATAACGACCAAAAGCGCGACGAAGGCTATATCGAGAAGCTGGTTCAAGTGAACCGCGTTGCCAAGACCGTAAAAGGCGGCCGTATCTTCACCTTCACCGCGCTGACCGTGGTAGGTGATGGCAAGGGCCGTGTAGGTTTCGGCCGTGGCAAATCTCGTGAAGTGCCGGCTGCTATCCAGAAGGCTATGGAAGCCGCACGTCGCAACATGATCCAAGTTGATCTGAACGGCACCACCCTGCAGTACGCCATGAAGTCCGCCCACGGCGCTTCGAAGGTTTACATGCAGCCCGCTTCCGAAGGTACCGGCATCATCGCTGGTGGCGCCATGCGTGCCGTCCTGGAAGTAGCTGGTGTTCAGAACGTTCTGGCCAAGTGCTACGGCTCGACCAACCCTGTGAACGTGGTTCATGCCACTTTCAAAGGTCTGAAGGCTATGCAGTCTCCGGATTCGGTTGCAGCCAAGCGTGGCAAGAGTGTCGAGGAGATTCTCTAACCATGGCTAACACCGTCAAAGTGACTCTGATCAAGAGCACCAATGGCCGTCTGGCCAATCATAAAGCCTGCGTCAAGGGCCTCGGCCTGCGTCGCATCAATCATACCGTCGAAGTTCTGGATACTCCGGAAAACCGCGGCATGATCAACAAGGCTTATTACCTTCTCCGTGTGGAGGGTTGATCCATGTACCTGAATGATCTGAGTCCAGCGCCGGGTTCCCGTCGCGAGAAGCATCGTCCGGGCCGTGGTATCGGTAGTGGTTTGGGCAAGACCGGTGGCCGCGGCCACAAGGGTCAGACCTCCCGCTCCGGTGGCACCATTGCTCCGGGTTTCGAAGGCGGCCAGCAGCCTCTGCACCGTCGTCTGCCCAAGTTCGGTTTCGTGTCCTTGAAAGCTATGGATCGCGCAGAAGTGCGTACTTCCGAGCTGAACAAGATCGAAGGCGACGTAGTTACTCTGCAAGCGCTGAAGGATGCCAACCTGGTCAATCAAAACGTACAGCGTGTGAAAGTCATGCTGTCCGGTGAGATTACTCGTGCGGTCACCCTCAAAGGTATCGCCGCCACCAAAGGTGCGCGCGCGGCTATCGAAGCAGCTGGCGGTAAGTTCGAGGAATAAATGGCTAAGCAAGGTGCTCTCTCTGCTCTGGCTGGTGGCGGGTTGTCCGAACTCTGGGCTCGTCTGCGTTTTCTGTTCATGGCGATCATCGTCTATCGAATCGGCGCGCATATCCCAGTTCCCGGTATAAACCCTGACCGTCTGGCCGATCTGTTTCGACAGAATGAGGGGACCATTCTTAGCTTGTTCAACATGTTTTCCGGCGGCGCGCTGGAGCGGATGAGCATCTTCGCACTGGGGATCATGCCGTACATCTCGGCATCGATCATCATGCAGCTGATGACCGCCGTGAGCCCGCAGCTGGAGCAGTTGAAGAAGGAAGGTGAGGCTGGTCGTCGCAAGATCAGTCAATACACCCGCTACGGCACCTTGGTTCTGGCGTTTGTTCAGGCGATCGGCATGTCCGTTGGCCTGGCAAGCCAGGGCGTAGCGTTTTCGGTCGATTTCGGCTTCCACTTCGTTGCAGTCACCACCTTTGTGGCGGGTGCGATGTTCATGATGTGGCTGGGCGAACAGATCACCGAGCGCGGTGTTGGCAACGGTATTTCGATGCTGATTTTTGCGGGCATCGTAGCCGGTCTGCCGTCGGCAATCGGGCAGTCTTTCGAGTCTGCACGCCAGGGCGATATCAACATCTTCGCCCTTATTGCCATCGGTTTGCTGGCAGTAGCGATTATCGGTTTTGTGGTGTTCATTGAGCGTGGCCAGCGTCGTATCGCGGTGCACTACGCCAAGCGTCAGCAGGGCCGCAAGGTCTTCGCTGCGCAGACCAGCCACCTGCCGTTGAAGGTGAACATGGCGGGCGTGATCCCGGCCATTTTCGCCAGCAGCCTTCTGTTGTTCCCGGCCTCGCTGGGTGCCTGGTTTGGTCAGTCCGAAGGTATGGGCTGGCTGCAGGATATTTCACAGGCTATCGCTCCTGGTCAGCCGTTGAACATTTTGCTGTTTAGTGCAGGGATCGTTTTCTTCTGCTTCTTCTACACGGCGCTGATGTTCAACCCGAAAGACGTAGCGGAAAACCTGAAGAAGTCCGGTGCCTTTATTCCGGGTATCCGTCCCGGTGAGCAGTCCGCACGCTATATCGATGGCGTTCTGACCCGCTTGACCATGTTCGGTGCTCTGTACATGACGGCCGTATGCTTGTTGCCCCAGTTCCTGGTGGTGGCGGCCAACGTACCGTTCTACCTTGGCGGGACCTCGTTGCTGATCGTGGTAGTGGTTGTGATGGACTTTATGTCGCAAGTACAATCGCACCTCGTTTCGCACCAGTACGAATCCCTGATGAAGAAAGCCAACCTGAAGGGCTACGGCAGCGGCATGCTCCGCTGAAGTGTCCATAAGGTTCGAGGAGTTGGTGATGAAAGTTCGTGCATCGGTGAAAAAGCTGTGCCGTAACTGCAAAATTATTCGCCGTGAAGGTGTGGTACGGGTAATTTGCAGCGCTGAACCGCGTCACAAGCAGCGCCAAGGCTGAGTGTGATCGAAGCTATAAGCCCGGCAGCTAGTGCGCTGCCGGGTTGATTATTTGTTTCTACAGCGATAATATCTCGCGCCCTATTTCTTGGCTCCCGGGGCGTAGGTAGCTGTCAATTGGAGTTCCACTGAATGGCCCGTATTGCAGGCGTTAACATTCCGGATAACAAGCACGCTGTTATCTCGCTGACCTACATCTTTGGTGTTGGTCGCACTACTGCGCAGAAAATCTGTGCCGCTACCGGTGTCAATCCGGCAGCAAAGATCAAGGATCTCTCTGACGAGCAGATCGAGCAGCTGCGTGGTGAGGTTGCCAAGGTTAATACCGAGGGTGATCTGCGCCGCGAAGTGAACATGAAAATCAAGCGCTTGATGGATCTGGGTTGCTACCGCGGCCTGCGTCATCGTAAAGGTCTGCCGGTTCGCGGTCAGCGCACCAAGACCAACGCACGCACCCGTAAGGGCCCGCGTAAGCCGATCCGCAAGTAATCGCGTTCGCGAATCGACAGGAATTTAGTCATGGCAAAACCTGCTGCTCGTACTCGTAAGAAAGTCAAGAAGACGGTGGTTGATGGCATCGCCCACATCCACGCTTCTTTCAACAACACCATCGTGACCATCACCGATCGTCAAGGTAACGCCCTGTCCTGGGCAACCTCCGGCGGCTCGGGTTTCCGCGGTTCCCGCAAGTCCACCCCGTTCGCTGCCCAGGTGGCTGCCGAGCGTGCTGGTCAAGCTGCGCTGGAATATGGCCTGAAGAACCTCGACGTCAACGTCAAGGGCCCAGGTCCGGGTCGTGAGTCCGCAGTCCGTGCGCTTAACGGTTGCGGTTACAAGATCGCCAGCATCACCGATGTGACGCCCATCCCGCATAACGGGTGCCGTCCTTCGAAGAAGCGTCGCGTGTAATCAGGAGACAGTGAGAAATGGCTCGTTACATTGGTCCCAAATGCAAACTGTCTCGTCGTGAAGGCACTGATCTTTTCCTGAAAAGCGGCGTTCGCGCTCTGGAATCGAAGTGCAACATCGAAGCAGCCCCAGGTATCCACGGTCAGCGCCGTGGCCGTCAGTCCGACTACGGCACCCAGCTGCGTGAGAAGCAAAAAGTTCGTCGTATCTACGGTGTCCTCGAGCGTCAGTTCAGCGGTTACTACAAGCAGGCAGCCAGCCAGAAAGGCGCTACCGGCGAGAACCTCCTGCAACTGCTCGAGTGCCGCCTGGACAACGTCGTTTACCGCATGGGCTTCGGTGCTACCCGCGCTGAATCCCGTCAGCTGGTTTCGCACAAAGCGATCAGCGTGAACGGCAAGACTGTCAACGTACCGTCCTACCAGGTCAAAGCTGGTGACGTGGTTGCAGTTCGCGAGAAGTCGAAGAATCAGCTGCGCATCGTTCAGGCTCTTGAGCTGTGTGCTCAGCGTGGCCGTGTTGAGTGGGTAGATGTAGACACCGAGAAGAAATCCGGCGTGTTCAAAAGCGTTCCGGTTCGTGGTGATCTCTCCGCTGACATCAACGAGAGCCTGATTGTCGAGCTCTACTCCAAGTAAGGGCTAGAAAATAGGTGCATCCATGCAGATTTCGGTAAATGAGTTCCTGACCCCCCGCCATATCGATGTGCAGGTGGTCAGTCAGACCCGCGCCAAGATCACCCTCGAGCCTCTCGAGCGTGGTTTTGGCCATACCCTGGGCAACGCGCTGCGTCGCATCCTGTTGTCCTCCATGCCTGGCTGTGCAGTAGTCGAGGCCGAGATTGACGGTGTACTCCATGAGTACAGCGCCATTGAAGGTGTTCAGGAAGATGTCATTGAAATCCTGCTCAACCTCAAAGGTCTGGCCATCAAACTGCACGGTCGAGACGAAGTTACACTGACTCTGGCGAAGAAGGGCTCTGGCGTCGTAACCGCTGCCGACATTCAGCTGGATCATGATGTTGAAATCGTCAACGGCGACCACGTAATCGCCAACCTGGCCTCCAATGGCGCGCTGAACATGAAGCTCGTGGTAGCTCGTGGTCGCGGCTATGAGCCGGCCGATTCGCGCCAGAGTGATGAAGACGAGAGCCGCAGCATCGGTCGCTTGCAGCTCGACTCTTCCTTCAGCCCGGTGCGTCGCGTGTCTTACGTGGTGGAAAACGCTCGCGTCGAGCAGCGTACCAACCTGGACAAGCTGGTTATCGACCTCGAAACCAACGGTACCCTGGATCCTGAAGAGGCCATCCGTCGTGCTGCAACCATCCTGCAACAGCAGCTGGCTGCATTCGTCGACCTCAAAGGTGACAGCGAGCCTGTGGTAATCGAACAGGAAGACGAGATCGATCCGATCCTGCTCCGTCCGGTTGATGACCTGGAACTGACCGTTCGTTCGGCCAACTGCCTCAAGGCAGAGAACATCTACTACATCGGTGACCTGATCCAGCGCACCGAAGTAGAGCTGCTCAAAACGCCGAACCTGGGCAAGAAATCCCTGACTGAAATCAAGGACGTTCTGGCTTCCCGTGGTCTGTCCCTCGGTATGCGCCTCGACAACTGGCCGCCGGCAAGTCTGAAGAAAGACGACAAGGCGACTGCCTGATCGTCATCATCACCGAACGTGTAGTTTGGTAAGGAATTGAACCATGCGTCATCGTAAAAGTGGCCGTCACCTCAGCCGCACCAGCGCTCACCGCAAGGCCATGTTTCAGAACATGGCGGTATCGCTGTTCGAGCATGAGCTGATCAAAACTACTCTGCCGAAAGCCAAGGAGCTGCGTCGCGTTGCCGAGCCGCTGATCACCCTGGCTAAAGAAGACAGCGTTGCTAACCGTCGTCTGGCTTTCGACCGTACCCGTTCGAAAGCTATCGTTGGCAAGCTGTTCAACGATCTGGGCAAGCGCTACGCCACCCGTCAGGGCGGTTACCTGCGTATCCTCAAGTGCGGTTTCCGCGCTGGCGACAATGCCCCGATGGCTTATGTTGAGCTGGTCGACCGTCCGGTCGGCGGCGCAGTAGAAGCTGCCGAGTAAGGCATCGTTGCAAGAAAAAACCGGGCTCAGGCCCGGTTTTTTTATGCCTGAGTTTTAGTAAAAAACTATCACACTGTAAGTTGTTATTCATTTGTCGCTTCGCTTGTGCTCGTCAATACTCAACGCCAATCCCGCTCAGCCGGGAACGATCAGGCCAGGTAAGGAGAGTGACATGAGTGACAAGACCGAGGGCAAATGCCCCTTCTCGGGGAAAGCCTCTGGGGAAACGCCGAAGCATGCGGCTGGCGGCGGTACCGGCAACCGCGACTGGTGGCCGAACCAGCTACGCGTAGACCTGCTGCACCAGCATTCCTCCAAGTCCAACCCGCTGGGTGAGGACTTCAATTACGCCGAAGCCTTCAGCTCGCTGGACTACGAAGCCCTGAAGAAAGACCTGCGCGCGCTGATGACCGATTCACAGGACTGGTGGCCCGCCGACTTCGGCCACTACGGCCCGCAGTTCATCCGTATGGCCTGGCACGCGGCCGGCACCTACCGCACCGGCGACGGCCGTGGCGGTGCTGGCCGTGGCCAGCAACGCTTCGCGCCCCTCAACAGCTGGCCGGACAACGTCAACATCGACAAGTCCCGGCGCCTGCTGTGGCCGATCAAACAGAAGTATGGACAGAAGATCTCCTGGGCCGACCTGATGGTGCTGACCGGCAACGTTGCCCTGGAGACCATGGGCTTCCGTACCTTTGGTTTTGCCGGTGGGCGTGAGGATACCTGGGAGCCGGATCAGGACGTTTACTGGGGCACCGAGAAGACCTGGCTGGGTGGTGATGAGCGCTACGGCAAGGGCGCTGCCGGCCGCGAAGACGACCAGGGCGTGCTGGTGGCCGATGCCGACCTGCACGGTCAGGAGCAGGACCGCACCGACAGCCAGGGTCGCAACCTGGAGAACCCGCTCGCCGCCGTGCAGATGGGCCTGATCTACGTCAACCCGGAAGGTCCGGAAGGCAACCCCGATCCGCTGGCGGCCGCCCACGACATCCGCGAGACCTTCGCGCGCATGGCCATGAACGACGAGGAAACCGTGGCGCTGATCGCCGGCGGCCACACCTTTGGCAAGACCCATGGTGCCGGCCCGGCCGATCACGTTGGCGCCGAACCCGAAGCCGCTGGCCTGGAAGAGCAGGGCCTGGGCTGGAGCAGTTCGTTCGGCAGCGGCAAGGCCGGCGATGCCATCACCAGTGGCCTGGAAGTGACCTGGACGACCACGCCTGCGCAGTGGAGCAACAACTTCTTCGAGAACCTGTTCAAGTTCGAATGGGAACTGACCAAGAGCCCGGCAGGTGCCCATCAGTGGGTGGCCAAGGACGCCGAAGCGATCATCCCCGATGCCCATGATCCGTCGAAGAAACGCCTGCCGACCATGTTGACCACCGACCTGTCGCTGCGCGTCGATCCGGCCTACGAGAAGATTTCCCGGCGCTTCCTGGATAACCCGCAGGCCTTCGCCGAAGCCTTCGCCCGTGCCTGGTTCAAGCTGACCCACCGTGACCTTGGGCCGAAGTCGCGCTACCTGGGCCCGGAAGTGCCGAAGGAAGAGCTGCTCTGGCAAGACCCGCTGCCGGCGGTGCATCACCCGCTGATCGAAGACGCGGATGTGGCGGCCCTCAACGCCCAGGTGCTGGCCTCCGGCTTGTCGGTGGCCGAGCTGGTCGGCACCGCCTGGGCTTCGGCTTCGACCTTCCGCGGCTCCGACAAGCGTGGTGGTGCCAACGGCGCGCGTATTCGCCTGGCGCCGCAAAAGGACTGGGCGGCCAACCAGCCCGAGCAACTGGCCAGGGTGCTGGCAACGCTCGAAGGCATTCGCGCTGAGTTCAACCGTACCGCCACCGGTGGCAAGCAGGTCAGTCTGGCCGACCTGATCGTACTGGCGGGTAATGCCGGTATCGAGCAGGCCGCCAGCAACGCCGGTCATGCCGTGAAGGTGCCGTTCTCGGCAGGGCGTGCAGATGCCTCCCAGGCGCAGACCGATGTGGAGTCCTTCGCCGTGCTCGAGCCGATCGCCGATGGCTTCCGCAACTACCTCAAGGGCCGCTACAGCGTGCCGGCCGAGGCGCTGCTGATCGACAAGGCGCAGTTGCTGACCCTGACCGCTCCGGAGCTGACGGTACTGGTCGGTGGCCTGCGGGCGATCAACATCAATGTGGGTGGTACCAGCCACGGTGTGCTTACCGAGCGTCCTGGTGCGCTGACCAACGACTTCTTTGTCAACCTGCTCGACATGGGCACGGCCTGGAAGTCCGCGGCTGGTGACAGCAACCTGTTCGAGGGGCGTGATCGCAAGACCGGCCAGCTGAAGTGGACCGGCACCCGGGTCGACCTGGTATTTGGCTCCAATGCCATCCTGCGCGCCCAGGCCGAGGTCTACGCCAGCGCCGATGCGCGCTTTATCGAGGACTTCGTGGCCGCCTGGACCAAGGTCATGAACCTCGACCGCTTCGATCTCGCCTGACTCATGGCCGGGCACTTGCGCCCGGACCGCTGAGCTGCTGTAGCCGACGCCTCCTTATGGGGGCGTTGTGCTTTTTACTTGACCCGGGCCGGTGATGGGTCGAGCATTCACCCATTCCATTCGCTGCACCAAGGATTCCGCGCATGAAGGGCCATATCGAAGTCATCGACTACCTCAAGACCCTGCTCAAGGGGGAGCTGGCCGCGCGCGATCAGTACTTCATCCACTCGCGTCAGTACGAGGACTGGGGCTTCAGCAAGCTCTACGAGCGGATCAATCACGAGATGGAGGAGGAGACCCAGCACGCCGATGCGCTGCTCAAGCGCATTCTCTTTCTTGAAGGCGTACCGGACATGGTGCCGGATGCCTTCACCTTCGGACAGACCGTGCCGGATGCGCTGAAGCTGGATCTGGCCCTCGAGTACCAGGTGCGTGCCGCGCTGAGCAAAGGCATCGAGCTGTGCGAACGCCACCAGGATTACCAGACCCGTGACATCCTGCTCCTGCAGCTCAAGGACACCGAGGAAGACCATGCCTATTGGCTGGAAATCCAGCTGCAGTTGATCGCCAAGCTGGGCCTGGAGAAGTACCTGCAAAGCCAGATGTAAGAACGGCAGCAAAAAGAAAGCCCCGCATCTGCGGGGCTTTTTCGTATCGGGCCAATGATCAGGCGCGATCACGCTCGAGCAACGGCTTGAGAAAGTGCCCGGTGTGGGACTGCGGCATCTCGGCGACTTCTTCCGGGGTGCCCACGGCGATGATCTGCCCGCCTTTGGAGCCGCCTTCCGGGCCGAGGTCCACCAGCCAGTCGGCGGTCTTGATCACGTCAAGGTTGTGCTCGATCACCACCACGGTGTTGCCGTGGTCGCGCAGGCGGTGCAGCACGTCGAGCAATTGCTGGATATCCGCGAAGTGCAAGCCGGTGGTCGGCTCGTCGAGGATGTACAGGGTCTTGCCGGTATCGCGCTTGCTCAGCTCGCGCGACAGCTTGACCCGCTGCGCTTCACCGCCGGACAGGGTGGTCGCCGACTGGCCGAGCTTGATGTAGGAAAGACCGACGTCCATCAGCGTCTGCAGCTTGCGCGCCAGCGCCGGCACGGCATCGAAGAACGCCCGGGCGTCCTCGATGGTCATCTCCAGCACTTCGTGGATGCTCTTGCCCTTGTACTTGATCTCCAGGGTTTCGCGGTTGTAGCGCTTGCTCTTGCACACGTCGCAGGGCACGTAGATGTCCGGCAGGAAGTGCATCTCCACCTTGATCAGGCCGTCACCCTGGCACGCCTCGCAGCGCCCGCCCTTGACGTTGAAGGAGAAGCGGCCCGGGCCATAACCGCGCGAGCGCGACTCGGGCACCCCGGCGAACAGCTCGCGAATCGGCGTGAACAGCCCGGTGTAGGTCGCCGGATTGGAGCGCGGCGTGCGGCCGATCGGACTCTGGTCGATATCCACCACCTTGTCCAGATGCTGCAGGCCGTCGATGCTGTCGTGGGCCGCCGCTTCCAGGGTGGTGGCGCCGTTCAGGGCGGTGGCGCTGAGCGGGAACAGCGTGTTGTTGATCAGCGTCGACTTGCCCGAACCCGAGACCCCGGTGACGCAGGTCAGCAGGCCGATGGGGATCTCCAGGTTGACGTTCTGCAGGTTGTTGCCGCGGGCGCCCTTGATCTTCAGCGACAGCTTCTTGTTGCGCGGCGTACGCTTGGCCGGCACGACGATCTTGGTGCGCCCGGACAGGTACTTGCCGGTCACCGAATCCGGGTGCGCCATGACTTCTTCGGCGGTGCCTTCGGCGACGATCTGCCCGCCGTGCACGCCAGCGCCCGGGCCGATATCGACCACATAGTCGGCCATGCGAATGGCGTCCTCGTCGTGCTCGACCACGATCACCGTGTTGCCGATGTCGCGCAGGTGGCGCAGGGTGCCGAGCAGGCGCTCGTTGTCACGCTGGTGCAGGCCGATGGAAGGCTCGTCGAGAATGTACATGACGCCCACCAGGCCGGCGCCGATCTGGCTGGCCAGGCGGATACGCTGGGCTTCACCGCCGGACAGGGTGTCGGCGCTGCGATCCAGGGTCAGGTAATCGAGACCGACGTTGACCAGGAACTGCAGGCGTTCGCAGATCTCCTTGAGAATCTTGCTGGCGATCTCGCCACGCCGGCCGTCTAGGGTCAGGTCGCCGAAATAATCGCTGGCTGCGCCGATCGGCATGCCGGTCACTGCCGGCAGGGTCTTCTCGCCGACCCAGACGTGACGCGCCTCGCGGCGCAGCCGGGTGCCGCGGCAATCGGGGCAGGGCTGGGTGCTGAGATACTTGGCCAGCTCCTCGCGCACGCTGGTCGATTCGGTCTCGCGGTAGCGCCGCTCGAGGTTGGGCACTATGCCTTCGAACGGGTGCGAGCGCTTGACGATATCGCCGCGGTCGTTGAGGTACTTGAAGTCGACATTCTGCGAACCGCTGCCGTCGAGAATGACTTTCTGGTGCTCGCTGTCGAGTTCAGCGAAGGGTTTGTCCAGGCTGAAGCGGTAATGCCCGGCCAGTGAGCCGAGCATCTGGAAATAATAGACGTTGCGCCGGTCCCAACCGCGAATGGCGCCCTCGGCCAGGGTCAGCTCACCGTTGACCAGGCGCTTGGCATCGAAGAACTGCTTCACGCCCAGGCCGTCGCAGGTCGGGCAGGCACCCGCCGGGTTGTTGAAGGAAAACAGCTTGGGCTCCAGCTCGCTGATCGAATGACCGCAGACCGGGCAGGCGAAACGCGCGGAGAAAATGATCTCTTCGCCTTCTTCGCCCTCCATGGGTGCGATCAGGGCCAGGCCGTCGGCCAGCTTGAGCGCCGTCTCGAAGGATTCGGCCAGGCGCTGCTGCAGGTCGCCACGGGCCTTGAAGCGGTCCACCACGGCATCGATGCTGTGCTTCTTCTGCTTGTCCAGCTTGGGCAGCTCGTCGAGCTCGTAGAGCTTGCCGTTGACCCGCACGCGCACGAAGCCCTGGGCGCGCAGCTCGTCGAATACGGCAAGGTGTTCACCCTTGCGCTCGCGAACGATCGGCGCGAGCAGCATCAGCTTGCTGCCTTCGGGCATGGCCAGCACCTGGTCGACCATCTGGCTGACCGTCTGCGCCTCCAGCGGCAGGTCGTGATCCGGGCAGCGCGGGGTACCGGCACGGGCGTAGAGCAGGCGCAGGTAGTCGTAGATCTCGGTGATGGTGCCGACCGTCGAGCGCGGGTTGTGCGAGGTGGACTTCTGCTCGATGGAAATGGCCGGCGACAGGCCTTCGATAGTGTCGACATCGGGTTTTTCCATCATCGACAGGAACTGCCGGGCATAGGCCGACAGCGATTCCACATAGCGACGCTGACCTTCGGCGTACAGGGTGTCGAAGGCCAGGGACGACTTGCCGGAGCCGGACAGGCCGGTGATCACGATCAGCTTGTCGCGTGGCAGGGTCAGGTCGATATTCTTCAGGTTGTGGGTACGGGCCCCACGAATCAGGATCTTGTCCAAAAGGAACCTCTAAGCTGACTGGGTTATCGTCGCTGTCTGTGCAGGAGGCCCTTGCTACAGCCTCGCCTGGCGGGCGGATAAACCGCCGAGTATACGGGCGGCAACAGTTGTGCGGCAAAGCGCCGCTGCTGTGCCAGTAGGGTTTCGACTGGTAGAATCGCCGGCTTGTTTCAACAGGTTATCGACGATGGGCGATTCGCACAGCGAACGCATGAGTGGCGCGGAAACTCGTGCAGCCGGTGGGCTGGCATTGGTGTTCGCATTCCGCATGCTGGGCATGTTCATGGTGCTGCCGGTATTGGCTACCTATGGGCAGGAGCTCGCCGGTTCAACCCCGGCCCTGATCGGTCTGGCGATCGGTGCCTACGGTCTGACCCAGGCCTTTCTGCAGATTCCCTTCGGGGTGATCTCCGACCGTATCGGTCGGCGGCCGGTGATCTACTTCGGCCTGGTGATCTTCGCGGCCGGCAGTTTGCTGGCGGCCAATGCCGATTCCATCTGGGGGGTGATCGCCGGGCGCGTGCTGCAAGGTGCCGGGGCGATTTCCGCGGCGGTGATGGCGCTGCTCTCCGACTTGACCCGCGAGCAGCATCGTACCAAGGCCATGGCCATGATCGGCATGAGCATCGGCTTGTCGTTCGCCGTGGCCATGGTGGTCGGCCCCTTGCTGACCCGCGCTTTTGGCCTGTCCGGGCTGTTCCTGGCCACCGGCGTCATGGCGCTGCTGGGTATCGTGATTGTCGCCGGCCTGGTGCCCTCCAGTGCCGGCCCGCTGCAACACCGCGAGTCGGGTGTGGCCAGGCAGGCATTGTGGCCAACCCTGACCCACCCGGATCTGTTGCGCCTGGACTTCGCCATCTTCGCCCTGCACGCCATTCTCATGGCCAGCTTCATCGCCTTGCCGCTGGCCCTGGTGGAGCAGGGCGGCCTGCCCAAGGAGCAGCATTGGTGGGTGTATCTCACCGCGCTGCTGGGCGGCTTCTTCCTGATGGTGCCGTTCATCATCTATGGCGAGAAAAAACGCCAGATGCGCCGCGTGCTGATTGGCTCGGTGATGGTGCTGCTCGGCTGCGAGCTGTTCTTCTGGGCGTTCGGCCATGGCCTGCGCAACCTGGTGCTGGGCATCGTGGTGTTCTTCACCGCGTTCAACCTGCTGGAGGCCTCGCTACCCTCGCTGATCAGCAAGGTGGCGCCCGCCGGCGGCAAGGGCACGGCGATGGGCGTCTATTCGACCAGCCAGTTCCTCGGCTCAGCCCTGGGCGGCATCCTTGGCGGCTGGCTGTACCAGCACTACGGGCTGGCAGGCGTGTTCGGCGGCTGCGCACTGTTGACGGTTCTCTGGCTGGCCTTTGCTGTTACTATGCGCGAACCGCCGTATGTGACCAGCCTGCGGTTGCCGCTCTCCGGTGCGGCGTTGCAGGAAGTGGGGCTGGCCGAGCGAATTCAGGCTACGCCAGGCGTGGCTGATGCCGTCGTGGTGGTCGAAGAGGCCGCCATCTATGTGAAAGTGGATACCCAACAATTGGATCGCACGTCGCTGCAGCGCTTGATCGAAGCGGCGCCAGTGACGTGCTGAAAGTAGGAGAGCGTTATGGCCCGTGGGGTTAACAAAGTCATTCTGGTCGGTACCTGCGGACAGGATCCGGAAACGCGCTATCTGCCCAGCGGCAATGCCGTGACCAACCTGAGCCTGGCCACCAGCGAACAGTGGACGGACAAGCAGACCGGTCAGCGTGTCGAGAAAACCGAGTGGCACCGTGTGTCGCTGTTCGGCAAGGTCGCCGAGATCGCCGGTGAGTACCTGCGCAAGGGTTCCCAGGTGTATATCGAGGGCAAGCTGCAAACCCGTGAGTGGGAAAAGGACGGCGTGAAGCGCTACACCACCGAGATCATCGTCGACATGGGCGGCACCATGCAGCTGCTCGGCGGCCGTCCTGACGGCGCTGGTGGCGGTGATTCCGCGCCGCGTCAATCACGCCCGGCTCCGCAGCGCGAGCCTCAGCAACAGGCACCGCGCCAGTCCGCCCCGCAGCAGCAGAAGCCGCAGCCGGCCCAGGACTACGACAGCTTCGATGACGACATTCCGTTCTGATCGTCAGCGCTGACAAAGGCCCCGCACTGCGGGGCCTTTTCGTTTCTACCGGTTGGGGCTCAGGCCGGGCTGAAGTAGCGTTTGCGGAGCAGGTCCTGGCAGATCCACAGCAGCAGGGCGATGTTGATGCCGCACAGGTTGGCCAGCACGTCCAGCGGACTGAACTCGCGGGTTGGCTGGAGCACATGCTGCAGCCATTCCAGCAGGGGCGCCTGGACGTACAGGAGCGGCCAGAGCAACCAGCCGGGGGCGCTGGGAAAGGCGAAACGGGTGACCAGCGAAAGGCCGGCAAAGGCGATCAGGTGCAGGAACTTGTCTGATTGATCGAACAGGTCGGGCGGCGGCTCGGGGCGGAACAGCCCGTAGGCGAGTATCGCGCAGCAGGCCAGGAACAGCAGTTTTCTCACGTGGCGCTTCCTTGGTATGTCTAAGGGCTCGGCATTCAGACCGGCGTGACGCCGCTGGGTTGCCGGCCTGCACTCGCATCGCCAGGTGAGTTCGCGGGGGGCCGGCCACGGCGAGCGTGAGCGTGGTTGGACGGCGCGCGGCAAAAACAGCAAAATGCAGGCCATTGGGGCTGAACGTTCGGGCTCTGCCAAGAGTCAGTCGCCCAGGCATTCACGCCCGGGCTGACTCAAATTTGATTGTGGAGCTTCTAGTTTCGTTATGCGCATGCGCCTGTTGTTGCTGGGTGGTGGCAGTACGCTGGGTCGGGCGTTGGTTCGCCTGGGCGCCGAAGAGGATATCGGTTTTCTCGCCCCGCGCCCGCCTGCCCAGGGTTGGGATGCCGCCAGCCTGACTCAGTTGGTCGACGATACCCGCCCCGACGCGGTGATCAACCTCGCTTATTATTTCGACTGGTTTCAGGCCTCCCGGGTCAGCGCGGAGCGTTTCGCCGCCCAGGAACGTGCTGTCGAGCGTCTGGCCGAACTCTGCCAGCATCACGACATCCGCCTGCTGCAGCCGTCCAGCTATCGGGTGTTCGACGGTGCACGGGCGACCGCCTACAGCGAAAAGGACGACACCCAGCCGCTCAGCCCGCGTGGCCAGGTATTGGTGCGCATGGAGCAGCGCGTGCGCGCCCTGTGCCCACGTCACGTACTGCTGCGTTTCGGCTGGATACTCGACGATAGCCCGGATGGCCTGCTGGCGCGGTTTCTGGTGCGGGCCGAACGCGACAAGGCGTTGTTCCTGGCCGACGACCGGCGTGGCAATCCGACGCCGGTGGATGATGCGGCGCGGGTGATTCTTGCCGTACTCAAACAGCTCGATTGCGCCGCGCCGCTGTGGGGCACCTACCATTACGGCGGCCACGAAGCGACCACGGCGCTGGCGCTGGGCCAGGCGATTCTCAGCGAAGCCCGGCACCTGCGCGAGAATCTGCTGGAGGAAATCTGCGGGCAGGCCCATGCCGCCAGGGGCGACGCCGCGGAAGAGCCGCAGCACGGCGTGCTGGCGTGCAAGAAGATCCTTCATACCTTTGGCGTCAAGCCGCGCGCCTGGCGTGCCGGTCTGCCGAGCCTGCTGGAGCACTATTATCGTCATGTCTGATCAACCCATCCTCGTCACCGGCGGTGCCGGTTTCATCGGCTCCAACCTGGTCGACGCCCTGTTGGCGCGGGGGCACAGCGTGCGTGTGCTGGACAACCTGTCCATGGGCAAGCTGAGCAATCTGCCGCAAGGCGATGCACGGCTGACCTTCATCAGCGGTGACGTGGCCGACGCTGCGCTGGTCAGCCGTGCTGTGGCGGGATGCAATGCGGTGGTGCACCTGGCCGCCGTGGCCTCGGTGCAAGCCTCGGTGGATGACCCGGTCAGCACCCACCAGAGCAATTTCATCGGCACCCTGAATATCTGCGAAGCGATGCGTGAGCACGGCGTGCGTCGCGTGGTATTCGCCTCCAGTGCCGCGGTGTACGGCAACAATGGCGAGGGCGTGGCCATCGATGAAGAAACCGCCAAGGCGCCATTGACGCCTTACGCCGCGGACAAGCTGGCCAGCGAGCACTACCTGCAATTCTATGGGCGTCAGCATGGCCTGGAGCCGGCGATCTTTCGCTTCTTCAATGTGTTCGGGCCGCGCCAGGATCCGTCGTCCCCCTATTCGGGGGTGATCAGCATCTTCACCCAGCGTGCCCAGCAGGGCCTGCCGATCAGCGTGTTCGGCGACGGCGAGCAGACTCGGGATTTCTTCTATATCGCCGATCTGGTGGAGTTGCTGCTGCAGGCGCTCGACGCCGAGCAAGCCGTTGACGGCGCGGTGAACGTCGGCTGGAACCAGTCGGTGAGCCTCAAGCAGTTGCTGGCGCAGATCGGCGATCTGCTCGGCGGGTTGCCGGCCGTGACTCATCTCCAGGCGCGTGCGGGGGATATCCGCCATTCCCGTGCCGACAACAGCCGTCTGGCTGCCGAGTACCGGCTGCCGGCGCAGACGTCGCTACGCGATGGCCTGGCGGCGCTGCTCAAGAGCTGAGGCGTTAAGCGCAGGACAGCAAAAAGCCGGCATTGCCGGCTTTTTGCTTTGTGGTGTTGGCGGCTTATCTATGGGAGCGGGAGGTGACGCCTAGTCCATGTGCGCGAATCGCGGGCATGGCCCGCTCCCACGAGAAGCGGGCCTCACTCGCGTCGTCGTTAGAACTTGTAACCCAGGCCAACCATATACACGAATGGATCCACGTCCACGTCGACCTTGGCGCGAGCGCCCAGGGCGGTGTTGTCCACGTAGGCGGTGGTGTCGATGTCGATGTAGCGGGCCTGGGCGTTGATCATCAGGTTGTCGGTGAGCATGTAGTCGGCACCGATCTGCCAGGCCAGGCCCCAGGAGTTCTTGGCGCGGAAGTTGTCGAAGCCGGCTGCCGAGGCGCCGCTCCCCACGTGTTCATCGTAGATCCAGGTGTAGTTGATGCCGCCGCCGACATAGGGCTGGAAGGCCGACTTGGCGTCCAGCGGGTAGTACACCAGGCTCAGGGTGGGTGGCAGGTGCTTGAGGGTGCCGAGCTTGCCGTTGGCGGCGTCCAGCGCGGTGCCCTTGATCTTCACGTCATGCTCGAACGGCGTGGCGGCGAGCAGCTCGACGCCCAGGTGGTCGGTGAGCATGTAGGCGAAGTTCAGGCCCAGCTGAGTGTCGCTGCTCATGGTCGCCTTGCCACCCAGGTCCGCGCCCGCCAGGCCGCCGCGGTCGACCTTGACCGAGGAGCTGTCCGCATCGGGGTTGACGGTGATGGCGCCGGCGCGCACGAGAATGTCTCCGGCCTGGTGCGCCTGGGCAACAGGGGCAGCCAACGCCAGGGCGATCAGCGAGGCAGAGAACAGCGACTTGTACATGGTGAGCTCCTAACGGGTCATTCGAATCATCTCGGATGGCGTCAGGGTAGGGCGCTGGGCGAAGCATCCCTTGACTCAGCTCAATAGCTGGCCAAGCAAGGGTGCGACGGTTTGTCGCGATGCAGGGGCGACAGCCCTAATTGGCCGGCAGTTCGTAGGGGTAGATCTTGTCCGCCGCCAGTTGGTAACCGACTTCGGCCAGCTCGCTGCTGCTGTGCTCGACCTTGAGCGGGCCCTCGACCCAGAAGGGCTGGTACAGGGCATCGAGCAGCACGCCCAGCTCGGTGTTGACGTGGATGATCTGGTTGGACGGCGGTGGTGGCACGTGGATGCAGGCGCCGAAGTAGGGCACCAGCAGGAATTCGGTCACGCGGCCCTCCTCGGTGACGTCCAGCGGCACGATGTAGCCGGGAATCTTCACCTGCTGGCCGTCCATCTCCTGGACCACCGGTGCCGAGGGGAACTGCTGCAGCGAGGCCGCGCCGCCTTCGGAAAGCGCATCGCCGAGTTGCGACATGTCGTGCATCGGCGTCATCTGCGGTACCTGTGGCGGGGCGTCCTTGGGGATCAGCTCCTGCCAGTTCAGGGTGCGCAGTTCGGCGGCCCACAGCGGTGAGGCCAGGGTGAGGAGCAGAGCGGTAAGCAGGACGCGACGCATGGCACTACCTTTGAAGTGGAAAACGAAGCCGGGCTGATCAAGCCCGGCCTCGTGCCGTCACAAGCGAATGGAGAGCCCATCGGCCAGTGACTGCCGATACGCGCGCCAGGCCGGCACGCAGCCCATCAGCAGGGCGGCTGCCAGAATAGCGCCGAGCAGCGTCCACTCATAGGGCGTTGGTGCGCTGAGGGGTAGATACAGGCCGTAGTTGGCCTGCACGTAGCCCTGGGCACCGGCGATGCCGGCATACAGCAGTGCGGTGCCCGCGACCACGCCGGCGACCGCCAGCGAAAAGGCCTCGAGGATCAGCAGGCTGGCGACATGCCAGGGCCGCGCACCGACCGAGCGAAGGATGGCCATCTCCCGGCGCCGCTCGTTGAGGCTGGTGAGTATCGCCGTGAGCATGCCGATCAGCCCGGTCAGCACCACGAACAGCGAGACCACGAACAGCGCCTTCTCGGCGGTGCCCATCAGGCTCCACAGCTCCTGCAGGGCGACACCGGGAAGAATCGCCAGCAACGGCTCGCCGCGGTATTCGTTGACCTCACGCTGCACGGCAAAGGTGGCGATCTTGCTTTTCAGGCCGAGCATCGCCGCGGTGATCGCCTTGGGTTGCAGGTCCATGTGCCGCGCCTGCTCGGCGCTGACCTTGCCGGCGCCGCGAGCAGGTACGCCGTTCTGCCAGTCGACGTGCAGCGCTTCCATGCCTTCCAGGGAAATGTGCAGGGTGCGGTCCACTGGGGTGCCGGTGCGGGCCAGGATGCCGCTGACCACGAAGGGCTTGTCGTCGTGCTGCTGCAGGCTGACCGTCGCCACCCCGTGGGACAGCACCAGCTTGTCTCCGAGCTTGTAGTTCAGCGCCTCGGCCACCTCGGCGCCGAGCACCACGTCGAACAGGTCGTCGAATTTCTTGCCCTGGGCCAACTGCAGGGATTGCCCGCGACCGTAATGGTAATGGTCGAAGTAGCCCTCGTTGGTGCCCATCACCCGGTAGCCGCGGTGCGAGTCGCCCAGGGAAATGGGGATCGCCCAGTCGACCTGGCGGTGGGCGGCGAGTTTCTCGAAGCTGTCCCAGCGGATGTTGTTGGTGGCGTTGCCGATGCGGAACACCGAGTAGAGCAGCAGGTTGACGCTGCCGGAGCGGGCACCGACGATCAGGTCGGTACCGCTGATGGTGTTGGCGAAGCTGGCGCGGGCTTCGGTGCGCACCCGCTCCACGGCGAGCAGCAGGCACACCGACAGGGCGATGGCGAACACCGTGAGCAGGGCGGTGAAGCGGCGGTTGGCCAGGCTGGACAGGGCGAGTCGTAACAGGAACACCTCAGACCTCCTCTGCTTTGCTGGCGCGGTTGAGTTCGGCGAGCGACAGGCTGCGGTCGAACAGCGTGGCCAGGCTCTGGTCGTGGCTGACGAACAACAGGCTGGCGCCGACGTCGCGGCATTCGCCGAACAGCAGCTCGAGAAACGCCTGGCGGGCATCGGCGTCCAGCGCCGAGGTCGGTTCGTCGGCGATCACCAATTCCGGCTGGCCGATCAGCGCGCGGGCGGCAGCCACCCGCTGCTGCTGGCCGATGGACAGCGAGTCGGCGCGGCGCTCGAGCAGCTCCGTGCGCAGGCCCAGGTGTTGCAGAAGCTTGGCGGCGGCCTCGGCGACGCTGCCATAACGCTGCGCGGCGCGTTCGGCGCGCAGGCGGGAAAAGCGGCAGGGCAACTCGACGTTGTCGCGCACGCTGAGAAACGGCAGCAGGTTGAACTGCTGGAAGATGTAGCCGGTGTGGTCGACGCGAAAGCGATCGCGGCGCGCCGACGAGAGCGTGGCCAGGTCTTCGCCGAGCAGGCGAATGTTGCCGCGCCCAGGTTTCTGCACGCCGCCGAGCAAGCCGAGCAGGGTGGTCTTGCCGCTGCCGCTGGGACCCTTGAGAAACAGGGTCTCGCCATGTTGCAGATGAAAATGGGGGATATCCAGAAGCTCGTCCTGGCCGGGCCAGGCGAAGCCGAGGTCGGTGAGTTCGATCAGTGCTGTGGTCATGGGGACTGCTGGCGCTGGAGGGTAAAACAGCAAGTGTGCCAGTCATGGCCACCAAATGCTGAGCCAGAGGGTGTTGCCGGAGATGTGCAAAAGGCCAATGCCTCCCTGTAGGGGCATTGGCTGAAGCGATCAGAAGCTCAGGCGCGGGTTGGCCGGGGTCGACTCGACACCCTGCTGGCCGCTCGGGCCGATCAGTTGCACGTTGATCTTCTGGGTGGCCGGGAATTGCTTGTAGAACGCCGACAGATCGAGGGTTTTCAGCTCGCCAGGCTGTTTGCAGGTGAAGCTGTAGTCGGCATCGATATCGCTGTGTTCATGCTGGTGCTTATCGTCAGCAGCATGCTCGTGATCGTGATCATGGTCATGGTCATGGTCATGGTCATGATCATGGTCGGCTTTGGCGTTGCCGAACAGCGGGCTGCGCACTTCATGTTCGCTCAGGCTGCAATCGGCAGCGGCTGGCAGGCTGAATAGCGCCAGGGGCTTTTCCAGCAGGGCGCGGGCGGCGGCGGCGGTCTTCTTGTCGGCTTCGCTGGTGGCGGCATGCTCGAAGCCGACGATGTTCATCGCCGGGCTCTCCAGTTCGATTTCCAGGGTGCTGCCTTCCAGCGCCACGTTCAGCGTGGCAACGCCATGTTCGTGTTTGCCGAGGCTGCCGTGTTCGTGGTCGTCGTGGGCTTGGGCGGCGGCCAGGGGCAGCAGGGCGAAAGGCAGGGCGAGCAGCAGATGGCGCATGGAGGGCTCCGTTCGGGTGATGGGTGGAATTTATTGATACGTTATAACAAATTTTAGAGGCTTGGTAGAGCCGGCTTGGTTTGCCTGGCTGCCCGTGGGAGCATGGCGTATCGATCGAGTGGAGGTAGGCATGGTGCGTATACGCGGACGGATCGGCGACTGGCCGGTGGATCTGACGGTGGAGCTGGATCCGCAGGATTGGGCGCAGTTGGCGACGGCGGTACCGGCTGTTCCTGGGCAAAGTCCAGCGGTCGCGACGTCGGCTCCGGTTCAGGCGGATCAGGACGGGCAGTGGCAGACGGTGCTGGAGCTGTTGCGCCGGGCCGGACGCATCGAGGGGCCGCAGTTGATGGCGCAACTGGCGGCGCTGGCTGGCGGCGAAGTAGCAGGTAAGCGCCTGCTGGTGCGCCTGCGCCACTGCGACCAGGTGCGTATGGAAACCGGCGCCGATGCGCCGGTTTATTGTTGGGTGGGAGAGGTGTAGGTCGGGCTACCCGGGTGACCTTGGCATGCGTACGGCCAGCTACAAGACGAAAGCAGCACATTGTGGGAGCGGGCGGCGACGCCTAGTCCATGCCCGCGAAAAATCACGGGCATGGGCCATTCCCACGGGATAGGGAACGGCCGCTTTCGCCGCGTTGCAAAATAGATGAAGCCCGGCATGAAGATCGTGGACAGGTTTCTTAGTACAGCGCCTGGTACACCCGGCGGCGGTAGGTGGTGACCAGTGGGTTGTCGTTGCCGAGCAGGTCGAATACCTGTAGCAAGGTCTTGTGGGGCAGGCCGTCGGCGTAATTGCGATTGCGCACGAATAGCTTCAGCAGGCCGTCCAGGGCCGGCTCGTATTGCTGGCGGGCGAGTTGCTGGATGGCCAGCTGATAAGCCGCTTCGTCGTCTTCGGCGTTCTGCGCCAGGCGGCTTTTCAGGGTGGCGGCGTCCGGCAGGTCGGCGGCCTGGCGCAGGAAGGTGATCTGTGCGCGGGCGCCAGCGAGTGCCTGCTTGTGTTCATCGCCCTTCACCGCGCCAAGCACCTGCTCGGCCTCGTTCAGTTCGCCACGCTCGGCCACGCAGCGGGCATAGAGAATCAGCGCGGCCGCGTTCTCGTTGTTTTCCGCCAGCAATTCCTTGAGCGCGGCTTCGGCTTCGCCGACGCGGCCGTCGGCGAATGCCGCCTGGGCCACTTCCAGCAGGTCGGCCTGGGGCGCTGGCGGCTCGGCGACATGGGGCTGCAGCAGGGCGCGAATCGCCGACTCCGGCTGGGCGCCCTGGAAACCGTCGACCGGCTGGCCGTTCTTGAACAGCACCACGGTGGGCAGGCTGCGGATGCCGAAACGGGCGACGATTTCCTGCTCGATATCGCAGTTGACCTTGGCCAGCAGCAGCTCGCCCGCGTAGCCCTCGGTGATCTGCGCCAGTACCGGCATCAACGCCTTGCAGGGCGCACACCATTCGGCCCAGAAGTCGACGAGCACCGGCGTGGTGAACGAGTTCTCGATCACCAGTTGTTCAAACTGGGCGGCGCCATTGATATCGAAGATGTAGGGGGTGTCGCTCATGGTCGGTCTCTGTCCGCGCGAAAAGTGGGTGTGACTATAAATGTGGGCGCCGCCGCGTGGCTACAAGGCCGCGTGATAGAGGCTGACGTGCCGGAAGGTTTCCGGCTCGGCCAGATCGGGCCAGGTGCAGCCCTGCAGCCCGGCGATACGCCGGTAGCGTGGATGGCTGAAGTCGCGCACCCGCGAATCGGCCACCAGCACTTCGCTGGCATGCTCCAGCACCCGGTCGAGCAGCGGCAGGTTGCTGCGGTCGTAGAGCACATCGGCGACGATCGCCAGGTCGAAGTCGCGGCGCTCGGCATCCAGGTCGCTGGAATAGGTCAGCTCCACGCCATTGAGCGCCGCGTTGGCGCGGCAGGCAGCCAGGGCCAGGGGATCCAGGTCGCAAGCTACCACCTGGGTGGCACCGGTTCGCGCGGCGGCGATGGCGGCCACGCCGGAGCCACTGCCCAGGTCGAGCACCCGCTTGCCACGTACCCACTCGGGGTGACGCGCCAGCCAGTCCACCAGCACCAGGCCGCTGGCCCAGCAGAAGCACCAGTACGGCGGCTCCTCGAGGATGCGCCGGGTCTCCTCGGGGCTGAAGCAGCGATCCATGTTGGCCGGGTCGATCAGCCACAGGCGCAGGTCGGTGCCCGGCAGGCTGGTGATGCTCAGGCGTGCATCGCCGAGCAGTTCGCCCAGGGCGGCCTGCAGGTGGGGCGGTGGCGTCACAGCGCCGGCGTCACGCGGACTTCGCCGAGCGCCTGGCTTTGCGGCTCACGAATCAGCTGACTGGGCATGTGCAGTACCAGCTTGCCGGATTGGTGCACACGGCCGCGCAGCTCGACGCGAATGCCCTGGTGGAAGTTTTCGGGATTGAATTGCAGGCGAAACGGCAGCGGTGCGCCGGTACCACGCAGCTGGATATTGCCCAGCAGCTTGTGCGGCAGGCCACGTTCGCTGATGGTCAGCAGTGCCAGCTCCACATCGGCACCGGCGGGTACATCGAGCAGGGTGCCGGTGAGTTCGCGCAGATGAGCCGGGGTCGGCGCCGGTTGCTCGCTCTTCACGGCAGGTGGCGCAGGCGGCGCTGCGGGCGGCGGCGTTTCCCCGGCGCAGGCGGCGAGCAGGGCGGCTAGGCAAAGCGGGGCGAGCGGACGCAATGGCATCGGATGATCCTGGCAGGCGGGCAATGCCCGGATTCTCGCCATAGCGGGCGGTGAATGCAAAGGAAAGCGCCCACGCCCGCGTGCTTGGCGCCGGGCGGTGCGGATGCGCTACCATGCGGACTTTCTCGCCCGCGACAGTTTCCAGCCATGCATTGCCCGTTCTGCTCCGCCAACGACACCAAAGTCATCGATTCGCGTCTGGTCGCCGAGGGTGATCAGGTGCGCCGTCGCCGCGAATGCCTGGCCTGCGGCGAGCGCTTCACCACCTTCGAAACCGCCGAGCTGGTGATGCCACGGCTGATCAAGCAGGACGGCAGCCGCCAGCCCTTCGACGAGGACAAGCTGCGTGCCGGCATGCAGCGCGCGTTGGAAAAGCGCCCGGTGGGCATCGAGCGGCTGGAGGCGGCCATCGCCCATATCAAGCACCGGCTGCGCGCCACTGGCGAGCGCGAGGTCAAGTCGCTGGTGCTCGGTGAGCTGGTGATGACCGAATTGCAGAAGCTCGACGAGGTGGCCTATATCCGCTTCGCCTCGGTGTACCGGCGCTTCCAGGACCTCAACGAATTCCGCGAGGAAATCGACCGTCTTTCCCGCGAGCCGAACCAGGATTGAGATGAGCAGCAGCGATCACGCATTCATGGCGCGCGCCCTCGAGCTGGCGCGCAAGGGGCTGTATTCCACCCATCCCAACCCGCGAGTCGGCTGCGTGATCGTGCGCGACGGCAAGATCGTCGGCGAAGGCTGGCACGCCAAGGCCGGCGAACCCCATGCCGAAGTGCACGCGCTGCGCCAGGCCGGCGACAAGGCCCGCGGCGCCACCGCCTACGTGACGCTGGAACCGTGCAGCCATCATGGGCGCACGCCGCCGTGCGCCGATGCACTGATCGCCGCTGGTATCACTCGCGTGGTGGCCGCGATGCAGGATCCCAATCCCGAAGTGGCCGGCCGCGGCCTGCTGCGCCTGATGAATGCCGGCATCGCGGTGCAGGGCGGCGTGCTGGAGGCCGAGGCACGGGCGCTGAATGCCGGCTTTATCAAGCGTATGGAAAGCGGCTTGCCGTTGGTGCGTGTCAAGCTGGCAATGAGCCTGGATGGGCGCACCGCCATGGCCAGTGGCGAGAGCCAGTGGATTACCGGGCCGGCGGCGCGTGCAGCGGTGCAGCGCCTGCGGGCGCGCTCCAGCGTGGTGCTCAGCGGCGCCGATACCCTGTTGGCCGATGCTGCGCGCCTGACCGTGCGCCCGGACGAACTGGGCCTGGGCGCCGAGCTGACTGCCCTGGCCCAGGCGAGGCCGCCGCTGCGCGTGCTGATCGATGGGCGCCTGCGAGTGCCGCTCAGCGCACCGTTCTTCCAGGCCGGCCCGGCGCTGGTCGCCACTTGCGCTGCGGCCACCTCGCGCTGCCGTTATCTGGATGAAGGCCACGAGCTGCTGGCCATGCCCGGCAGCAACGGTCATGTCGACCTGCGCAAGCTGTTGCTCGAGTTGGCCGCGCGCGGCGCCAACGAAGTGCTGGTCGAGGCCGGGCCGAAACTGGCGGGCGCCTTTGCCCGGCTGGGGCTGGTCGACGAGTACCAACTGTTCGTCGCGCCCAAGTTCCTTGGCTCCAGCGCGCGGCCGCTGCTCGACCTGCCGCTGGCGCGCATGGCCGAAGCGCCAGCCCTGAAGATCGTCGACATGCGCGCCGTGGGTGACGACTGGCGCATCATCGCCGTGCCCGATCGCGCGAGTTGAATGCGCCGCCTGGAGTCTGTTCGGGGGCTTTCTGGCATGCGTATGGGCGGCTTCAAGGCAGAAGCGGCCGGTCGTGTGGTGATTTCAAACCTGCTCATATTTGTGGGCTGGAGCCCGCCCTACGAGGCTGGCACGATCTGTAGGGTGGGCTTTAGCCAGCGCTGCAAATTGCCGCCCCCGCCACGATGCAGTCAAATAACCAAACCCTGAGGCGAAGATCGTGAACAGCCGCTCAGGCATGGCCGCCGTGCAGCCGCGCAGCAACTGTGGTAAAACGCTGTCGGCTGCGACAAGCAGCCACACGTTCTCAGGGCGGGGTGCGATTCCCCACCGGCGGTAATGCTGCGCTAAGCAGCTAGCCCGCGAGCGCCCGGTACGGCACCAGCCGCCCGGGGTCTAGCAGATCCGGTGTGATTCCGGAGCCGACGGTATAGTCCGGATGAAGAGAGAGCGGGATTGCCTGGCCAGGCAGCCCTCGGGCTGCTGCATGTCCGTACCATCCCTATCGATCCAAGCTGCCCTGTTTTTAACCAAACAGGAGTCGAACATGTTCACCTCCAACAGCGTGCGCCGGGTTGCCTTCGTGCAGGCCTGCTGGCACCGCGAAATCGTCGACCAGTCGCGCCATGCCTTTATCGAGGAAATGCAGCGCCAGGGTTATGCCGCCAGCGAAATCGATTGCTTCGAAGTCGGCGGTGCCTTCGAAATACCCCTGCACGCCAAGCGCCTGGCCAAGAGTGGCCGCTACGCCGGCATCGTCGCCGCCGGGCTGGTGGTCGACGGCGGCATCTACCGCCACGAGTTCGTCGCCCAGGCGGTGATCGAAGGCCTGATGCAGGTGCAGCTGGAAACCGATGTACCGGTGTTCTCGGCGGTGCTCACGCCCCATCATTTCCATGCCGGTGAAGAGCACCAGACGTTCTTCCGCGAGCATTTTCTGGTCAAGGGCGCCGAAGCCGCGCGTACCTGTGCCGACACACTGCGCAAGCTCAAAGAACTGCCGGTCTGACGAGGAGGCTTTATGTTCACCGGAATCATCGCATCCATCGGCAGCATTGCCGCCATCACCCCCAAGGGCGGCGATGTGCGCGTCTACGTGAAGACCGCCAAGCTCGACCTCAGTGATGTCGTGCTCGGCGACAGCATCGCGGTCAACGGCGTATGCCTGACCGCCGTCGAGCTGCCGGGTGACGGCTTCTGGGCCGACGTCAGCCGGGAAACCCTGGCACGCACCGCCTTCATCGATCTGAAGAGTGGCAGCCGGGTCAACCTGGAAAAGGCCCTGACGCCGACCACGCGTCTGGGGGGGCACCTGGTCAGCGGGCATGTCGACGGCGTTGGCGAGATCGTCTCCCGCGAGGAGAACGCCCGCGCCATCCAGTTCAAGGTGCGCGCGCCGCGCGAGCTGGCCAAATACATCGCCCACAAGGGTTCGATCACCGTCGACGGCACCAGCCTGACGGTGAATGCCGTCGACGGCGCCGAGTTCGAGCTGACCATCGTGCCGCACACCCTGGCCGAAACCATCATGGCCGACTACCGCGTCGGCCGTCGGGTCAACCTCGAGGTCGACCTGCTGGCCCGTTACCTGGAGCGCCTGTTGCTCGGTGACAAGGCCGCCGAGCCGACCAGCGCGGGGCTGACCGAAGGATTTCTCGCCGAACACGGCTACCTGAAGCATTAAGGACACCGCCACCATGGCACTCAACAGTATCGAAGAGCTGGTCGAAGACATCCGCGCCGGCAAGATGGTCATCCTCATGGATGACGAAGACCGCGAGAACGAGGGCGACCTGATCATCGCCTCCGAATGCGTCACCGCCGAGCACATCAATTTCATGGCCCGCTTCGCTCGCGGCCTGATCTGCATGCCGATGACTCGTGAGCGCTGCGAGACCCTCAAGCTGCCGCTGATGGCGCCGCGCAACGGTTCCGGCTTCGGCACCAAATTCACCGTGTCCATCGAAGCCGCCGAAGGCGTCACCACCGGCATCTCCGCCGCCGACCGCGCACGCACCGTGCAGGCCGCGGCTGCCAAGCACGCAGTGGCCGAAGACATCGTCAGCCCCGGCCACATCTTTCCGCTGATGGCCCAGCCCGGTGGCGTGCTGGCCCGCGCCGGCCACACCGAAGCGGCCTGCGACCTGGCGCGCATGGGCGGGTATGAGCCGAGCGGGGTGATCTGCGAGATCATGAACGACGACGGCACCATGGCCCGTCGCCCGGAGCTGGAAACCTTCGCTGCCCAACACGGCATCAAGATCGGCACCATCGCCGACCTGATCCACTACCGCATGCTCCACGAGCGCACCGTGCAGCGCATCGCCGAGCAGCCGCTGGACAGCGAAGTCGGCCAGTTCAACCTGGTGACCTACCGCGATTCGGTGGAAGGCGACGTGCACATGGCGGTGACCCTGGGCACCATCTGCGCCGAGGAGCCGACCCTGGTGCGTGTGCACAACATGGACCCGATGCGTGACCTGTTGATGGTCCGCCAGCCGGGGCGCTGGAGCCTGCGTGCGGCGATGACCGAGGTCGCCGAGGCTGGCAGCGGCGTGGTGCTCTTGCTCGGCCACTCGCTGGGTGGCGACGAGGTGCTGGCACATATCCGCGAAGCGGACGGTGCGACCACCAGCAAAACCCCGAGCACCTACAGCACCGTCGGCGCCGGTTCGCAGATCCTGCGCGACCTCGGGGTGCGCAAGATGCGCCTGATGAGCGCGCCGATGAAGTTCAACGCGATATCCGGTTTCGACCTGGAAGTTGTAGAATACCTGCCCCCCAAATAATGGGGGTGACCGCGATGGGCCGTTAGACGCCCATCGCCTATATTTTTCAGGGCCTGCCACGGCAGGCCCTGGCTCTTTAAAGACAGCTCGAGAACTCGCTATGACACTCAAGACCATCGAAGGTACTTTCATCGCTCCCAAGGGTCGCTTCGCCCTGGTGGTCGGCCGCTTCAACAGCTTCGTGGTCGAAAGCCTGGTCAGTGGCGCGGTCGATGCCCTGGTTCGCCACGGCATCAGCGAAGATGACATCACCATCATCCGCGCGCCGGGCGCCTTCGAGATTCCGCTGGTCGCCCAGAAAGTCGCCCAGCAGGGCGAGTACAACGCCATCATCGCCCTGGGCGCGGTGATCCGTGGCGGCACCCCGCACTTCGAATATGTGGCCGGCGAGTGCACCAAGGGGCTGTCCCAGGTGTCCATGGAGTTTGGCGTACCGGTCGCTTTTGGCGTACTGACCGTCGATTCCATCGAGCAGGCCATCGAGCGTTCCGGCACCAAGGCCGGCAACAAGGGCGCCGAAGCCGCCTTGTCCGCTCTGGAAATGGTCAGCCTGCTGGCGCAGTTGGAGGCCAAGTGAGCCAGAACGACAAGAAGCCGGTGAAGAAAGGCCCGAGCCCCAAGGTGCTGGCTCGCCGTGAGGCGCGTACCCTGGCCATGCAGGCCCTGTACTCCTGGCATATCGCCGGCCAGGCGCTGAACGAGATCGAAGCGCAGTTTCGCGTCGACAACGACTTCAGCGCAGTCGATGGCGCTTACTTCCACGAGATCCTGCATGGCGTGCCGCGCCAGAAGACGGAGATCGACGCCCTGTTCGCGCCGCTGCTCGATCGTCCGCTGGAGGAAATCGACCCGGTCGAACTGTCCATCCTGCGTCTGTCCACCTACGAGCTGCGTAACCGCATCGACGTGCCGTATCGCGTGGTGATCAACGAAGGCATCGAACTCGCCAAGGTTTTCGGCGCTACCGATGGTCACAAGTTCGTCAATGGCGTGCTCGACAAGCTGGCGCCGACCCTGCGCGCCGACGAAGTCCGCGACTTTAACAGCAAGCGCTGAGTGTCTTGGGCGAGTTCGAGCTGATTCGTCACTACTTCGCCGCAGCCGCCTGTGCGCAGGCGGTCGATGGTGTGGTGCTGGGAATCGGCGACGACTGCGCCCTGCTGCAGGTGTCGGCTGGCGAGCAACTGGCGGTGTCCACCGACACCCTGGTCGCCGGTGTGCATTTCCCGGCCGGCGCGCCGGGTGAGCTGCTCGGCCAGCGCGCTCTGGCCGTTGCGGTCAGTGACCTGGCGGCCATGGGCGCGACACCCTTGGCGTTCACCCTGGCGCTGACCCTTCCCGAGGTTTCCCCCGACTGGCTGGCCGATTTCACCGCTGGGCTGGAACGCATGGCGCGCCAATGCGGCGTGGGCCTGGTGGGGGGCGACACCACCCGCGGGCCACTGAGCCTGACCCTTACCGTGTTCGGCCGCGTGCCGGCTGGCCAGGCGCTGACCCGCGCCGGCGCGCGGCCGGGCGACCTGCTGTGTGTCGGCGGTGCGTTGGGCAATGGCGCCGGCGCGCTGCCGTTCGTGCTCGGAGAGCGGGCCGAGCAGCCGGGCAGCGCCGCGTTGCTGGCTCATTACTGGTCGCCGGCCCCCCAACTGCAGCTTGGCCAGGCCCTGCGTGGTGTCGCCACGGCGGCCCTGGACATCTCCGACGGCCTGCTTGCCGATTGCGGGCACATCGCCCGGGCGTCCGGCGTGGCGCTATTCGTCGAGCAGCAGCGCCTGCCCCTGTCGGCCGCCTTGCTGGCCTGCACGGATAACGACGATGCCGCGCTTCAATTGGCCCTTGGGGGTGGCGACGACTACGTGCTTGCCTTTACCCTGCCTGCCGAGAAACTGGACGCGCTACGTGCCATGGGCCAGCCTGTACAGGTGATCGGTCGGGTCGAGGCCGGACAGGGCGTGCACCTGCTGGACGCCAGAGGCCGCGCCATCGAGCCACGCCACAGTGGCTACCAACATTTCGGAACGCACCGTGACTGATCATCCCAAGCAAGTCCCCGCCGAGTTCGTGCCACCCTCCGTGTGGCGCAACCCCTGGCATTTCCTGGCCTTCGGCTTCGGCACCGGCACCATCGCCAAGGCCCCGGGCACCTGGGGTTCGCTGGCCGCGGTGCCGTTCATCCCGCTGTGGCAGATGCTGCCCGACTGGGGCTACTGGCTGCTGCTCGGCGTGACCATGGTGTTCGGCGTGTGGCTGTGCGGCAAGGTGGCCGACGACCTGCGCGTGCACGACCATGAAGGTATCGTCTGGGACGAGATGGTCGGCATGTGGATCACCCTGTGGCTGGTGCCCGAAGGCTGGGGCTGGGTGCTGGTGGGCTTTCTGATGTTTCGCTTCTTCGACATTCTCAAGCCGTGGCCGATTCGCTGGATCGATCGCCACGTGCACGGTGGTTTCGGCATCATGCTCGACGACGTGCTGGCCGGGGTCTTCGCCTGGCTGGCCATGCAGTTGCTCGTCTGGGGCTGGGCCAACGGCCTGGCGGCCGGCCTCGGCTTCGCCTGATCAGGAGGCACCATGATGCGTGCGGTGTGGCTGGCTCTCCTGTTGTCGATCGGCGTCTGCGCCCAGGCAGGCAGTGAGGTGCCGGCCACCATCCGCATGGCCAGTGACGTGTGGGTCGACCGCATCAACCCGGATGGTACCGGCCTGTCGTGGGATGTTCTGCGCAAAGTATTCGAGCCCGCCGGTGTCGAACTGCAGATGCAGATCGTGCCCTACACACGGTCGATCGGCCTGGTCAAACGCGGCGAAGCCGACGCCTGGGTGGCCTCCTACCAGAACGAAGTCAGCGGTGGCGTGGTGTACCCCACCTGGCATTACGATTCGGATCTGATCAGCGCTCTGAGCCTGACCAGCAAGCCCGAGCCGGATCAGGCCGAACTACGCCGCTCGCGCCTGGTGTGGATGCGTGGCTACGAGTACCAGCGCTACATCCCCGGGCTCAGCCACTACAACGAGTTGCAGCGGCGCAGCGGCATCCTGTCGATGCTCGACCAGGGCCATGCCGATTACTACATCGATGCCCGCCCTGAGGTCGAGCAGGTGCTCGCTGGCGCCGAGGAGCCTGGTAAATACCGGGTCACCGACCTGCTGCGCTTGCCCTTGTATATCGGTTTTTCCGACACGCCGCGCGGTCGCGCGCTGGCCAAACTGTACGACCAGCGTATGGCCCAACTCGTCGAGCAGGGCGAGCTGCGCCAGGTCTTCGAGCGCTGGGGCGAGCATTACCCCTTCGAATAACCGGGAGAGGCACGGATGCGTCGAGTGATGATGATCATGGCCGGCCTGTGGGCGCCGCTGCTTCTGGCTGCGCCGCAGGTGCAGGTGGTCGGTCTGTTTCCGGGGGCCGCGGTGCTCTCGGTCGATGGCCAGCGCAAGCTGGTACGCGTCGGCCAGACCGGGCCCGGTGGCGTGCAGGTGGTCAGCGTCGACAGCCGCAGCGCGGTGTTGCGTGTGGAGGGTGTCGAGCGCAGCTACGGCCTGAGCCGCGAATACAACACCGAGGGCTTCGCCGCCCCGCAGAAGCAGACCTTGAGCATTGCCCGCAGCAACGGCGGCCATTATTGGGCCGAGGGCGCGATCAATGGCCGAGCCCAGCAGTTTCTGGTCGATACCGGGGCCACCTCGATAGCCCTCAATGAGAGCCACGCCCGTCGTCTGGGTATCGACTACCGCACCAGCGGCCAGCCGATTCAGGTCAGCACCGCCAGTGGCACGGCCAAGGGTTGGCGCGTGACCCTCGACAAGGTCAGTGTCGGCCCCTTGCAGGTGCTCGGCGTCGAGGCGGTGGTGCTCGAAGGCGCGTCGCCTACCGAGGCCCTGCTGGGCATGAGCTTTCTCAACCGTGTCGGCTGGCGCGTGGAAAACAACCTGTTGGTGCTGCAGTCCCACCTCTGAGCGGCTGGCGACAAGCCTGTCGCCAGCCAGCCGGTGCTTTTCAGTGATGATCGTCTGTGGCGGGTTGCGGCTGGTCGCGGTACAGCCGGCCGACCAGCGGGCCGATGGACAGACCCTGCAGCAGGATCGAAGTGAGCACCACGATGTAGGTCAGGCTCAGCAGCAGATCGCGCTCCTCGCCCAGGGGCAATGACAGTGCCAGCGCCACCGACACGCCGCCACGCAGTCCGCCCCAGGTGAGGATGCGGATCGCCCCGTGGGATACCTGACGACGCCCGTCGGCGCGCCGGCGCATGATGAACACTGCCGGAGCCACGGTCAGCAGACGCGCGACCAGCACCGCACCGCCAAGCACGAAGGCGGCGACGATGTGCAGCCAGGAGAACGGCAGCAGCAGCAGCTCCAGGCCGATCAGGGCGAACAGCAGGGCATTGAGGATCTCGTCGATCAGCTCCCAGAAGCCGTCCACGTAGCGGCGCGATTCGTCCGACATGGCGTGCTTGCGGCCCAGGTTGCCGATGATCAGGCCGGCCACCACCATGGCGATCGGCCCCGAGACGTGCAGCCGCGCCGCCAGTGCCGCGCCGCCGAATACCAGGGCCAGGGTCAGCATCACCTCGACCTGGTACTGGTCGATGCTGCGTAGCATCAACAGCACGCCATAGCCTAGGGCCGCGCCGACCAGCACACCGCCCACCGCCTCGTGAACGAACAGCCAGCTCACCGTGCCCAGGGTCGGCGTGCTGCCCAGTTGCAGAATGCCGAGCAGGATGGTGAACACCACTACCGCGGTGCCGTCGTTGAACAGTGACTCGCCGACGATGGTGGTCGCCAATGGCTTGGGCGCGCCGGCTGACTTGAGGATGCCCATCACCGCGATCGGGTCGGTGGGCGAGATCAGCGCGCCGAACAGCAGGCAGTAGATGAAGTCCACGTGCCAGCCGAACAGGGCAAAGATGTAGTAGGCCAGGGTGCCGATTACGCTGGTGGCGATCAGCACGCCGACGGTGGCCAGCAGGCCGATCGGCCACTTGTAACTGCGCAGATCACTCAGATCCACGTGCAGCGCACCGGCGAACAACAGGGCTGGCAGGAACCAGGTCATCAGGATGTCGGAGAAGTCGATGCGGCGGATGATCTGCTGCGCTTCGATTTCGATCAGCGGGTAGCCGAGCAGGCTCAGGCCCTGGGCGATCAGCGAGAAGATCAAGGCGGTGGCCATCACGCCAATGGTCGGCGGCAGGCGGATGAAGCGGTAGTTGACGTAGGTAAGCAGGGTGGTGAGAACGATGAAGGCGGCAACGAGGTCGAGCACGGGGTCTCCTTTGAAGGCTGATGTTCGCCATCCCGGCGAACACCCTGAAGGCCCGATGATACCTGGCTTGTAACCGGATGTGTGGCCGCATGGGGCGTTCTTCGCATGGCAGAACGATGGCAGAAAGGCGGAACCGAAGCGGCGTTACAGGGTCGAGTAACCATGGGTCGGAAGGCTGCAGGACGCATGCGTCCTGGCATGAGGGGCATTGCTGGATGATGCTCCAGCCGCCGGCATTGAAAGGCCGATGCGCAACGCATCCGGCCAGCTCGACACGCCAACAGCGGTCGTCAACTGGAGTCGAAATATGCTGAAAAGCTTGGGCAAGGTGCTGCTGGGCGCTGTTGCGCTGGTCGCGGTACTGGCCTTGCTGGTCCACTGGATCACCCCGGCGGTGCTCGCGCAGCACCGCGAAGACCTCATCTACTACCTGCAGGCCCACCTGTACCTGGTGTTCGTGTCGATGCTGGCGGCTCTGGCGGTCGGCATTCCGGCCGGCATCCTGCTCAGCCGGCCGGGGCGCCAGCACAGCGCCGAACGCTTCATGCAGGTATTCAACGTCGGCAATACCGTGCCGCCCCTGGCGGTGCTGGCCATCGCCCTGTCGATCATCGGTATCGGTAACGGGCCGGCGATCCTGGCGCTGTTTCTCGCCTCGCTGCTGCCCATCGTGCGCAACACCTACGAAGGCCTGCGCAACGTGCCGGGTTCGTTGAAGGAAGCCGCCACCGGCATCGGCATGACGCCACGCCAGGCGCTCTGGCAGGTCGAGCTGCCCAACGCGGTGCCGATCATCGTCGGCGGCATCCGCGTGGCGCTGGCGCTGAACGTCGGTACCGCGCCGCTGGTGTTCCTGATCGGCGCCAACAGCCTCGGCAGCCTGATCTTCCCGGCCATCGCTCTGGAGAACCAGCCGCTGCTGATTCTCGGTGCGGCGGCCACCGCCTTGCTGGCGCTGCTGCTCGACGGCCTGGTAGCGGCCGTCAGCCGTTTCTGGTTCGAGCGTGGGGTGGCCCGTTGAAGGAATCCATGATGAAGTTTTTCGCTATTTGCCTTGGCCTGCTGCTGGCAGCGACCAGCCAGGCTGCGGAAATCCGTATCGGTGCCAAGGTGTTCACCGAGCAGGTGATCCTCTCCGAACTCACTGCCCAGTACCTGCGCCCCCACGGCTACCAGGCGCGCATCGTCGGCAACCTGGGCAGCACCATCGCCTGGAATGCCATGAAGAGCGGCCAGCTGGATATTACCTGGGAGTACACCGGCACCTCGCTGGTGGCTTACAACAAGGTCACCGAGCGCCTCGACAAGGAGGCTGCCTACCGGCGCGTCAAGGAGCTGGACGCCAAGAGTGGCGCGATCTGGCTGGCGCCGTCGCGCTTCAACAACACCTATGCGCTGGCGCTGCCGGAAAAGGTTGCTGAGGAAAATCCCGACATCCACACCATCAGCGACCTGGCCGAGGCCCTGAAAAAGCCTGGTAAGGGCAATCGCCTGCTGGCCCTGGATATCGAGTTCGCCAACCGCTCCGATGGTCTGAACGGGCTGGTCAAGGAATACGGCCTGACTTTCACCCGCAACGAGATCCGCCAGATGGATCCGGGCCTGGTCTACACCGCGTTGCGCAACGGCCAGGTGTTTGTCGGCCTGGTGTACACCACCGACGGCCGCCTGGATTCCTTCGGCCTGCGCCTGCTCGAAGACGATCACAAGTACTTTCCGGACTACACCGCAGCGCCGGTGGTCAACGCCGACTACCTCAAGCAGCACCCGGAACTCGAGGCGCTGCTCAAGCCGCTCGCCGAGCGCCTGGACGACGCCACCATGCGTCGCCTCAATGCCCGCGTCGATGTGGATCGCGAAACACCTGCGGTAGTCGCTGCAGATTTCCTGCGTCAGGAAAAACTGATCGGGGAGGGCAACTGACATGGATTTCATGACCGCTTTCCAGCATATCGACTGGGCCCAGGTGTTCAGCCTGACCGTCGAGCATATCGCCCTGGTCGGCATCGCCGTGGGCCTGGCGATCCTTATCGGCGTGCCGCTGGGCATTCTGATGACCCGCTTCCCCTGGCTCGCCGGGCCGCTGCAGGGCCTGGCCACCGTGGTGCTGACCCTGCCGGCCATCGCCCTGTTCGGCCTGTTGCTGCCGTTCTACTCGCAGTTCGGCCAGGGCCTCGGCCCATTGCCGGCGGTTACCGCGGTGTTCCTCTACTCGCTGCTGCCGATCCTGCGTAACACCTACCTGGCGCTGACCAGCGTCGAGCCGGGCATCCGCGAAGCCGGCAAGGGCATCGGCATGAGTTTCTGGCAGCGCCTGCGCATGGTCGACCTGCCGATCGCCGTGCCGGTGATCCTAGCCGGGGTGCGCACCGCCGTGGTGATGAACATTGGCGTGATGACCATCGCCGCGACCATCGGCGCCGGCGGTCTCGGCGTGCTGATTCTCACCGCCATCAGCCGTAGCGACATGGCCACCCTATTCGTCGGCGCCGTGCTGGTGAGCCTGCTCGCCATCGTCGCCGACCTGTTTTTGCAGTGGCTGCAGAAAACGCTCACTCCCCGTGGCCTGAAAGCCGCCCACTGAGGACTCGAACATGATTCAACTCGACAAACTGACCAAGAAATTTCAGCAGAAAGGCAAAGACGTCATCGCGGTGAATGAAGTCAGCCTGACCGTCGACGAAGGCCAGATCTGCGTGTTCCTCGGCCCATCCGGTTGCGGCAAGAGCACCACGCTGAAGATGATCAACCGGCTGATCAAGCCGACCTCCGGGCGCGTGCTGATCAACGGCGAGGACACCACCGGCATTGACGAGGTGACCCTGCGCCGCAACATCGGCTACGTGATCCAGCAGATCGGCCTGTTCCCCAACATGACCATCGAGGAAAACATCACCGTAGTGCCCAAGCTGCTCGGCTGGGACAAGAAGCGCTGTCACGAGCGCGCCGTGGAGCTGATGAGCATGGTGCAGCTGGAGCCCAAGCAGTACCTGTCGCGCTACCCGCGCGAACTGTCCGGTGGCCAGCAGCAGCGTATCGGGGTGATCCGCGCCCTGGCTGCCGACGCGCCGGTGCTGCTGATGGACGAGCCGTTCGGCGCAGTCGACCCGGTCAACCGCGACGCCATCCAGAACGAGTTCTTCCAGATGCAGCGGGCGCTCAACAAGACCGTGATCATGGTCAGCCACGATATCGACGAGGCCATCAAGCTGGGCGACAAGATCGCCATCTTCAAGGACGGCCGGCTGCTGCAGTTCGACCACCCGGACACCCTGCTGGCGCACCCGGCCGACGACTTCGTCAGCGGCTTCGTCGGCCAGGACAGTACCCTCAAGCGCCTGTTGCTGATCCGCGCCGAAGACGCCGCCGACGATGCGCCATCGATCATGGCCGATACGCCGATTGCCGATGCCGTCGAGCTGATGGAAGAGCATGACCGCCGACACCTGGTGGTTACCGACGCCGGCAGGAAGGCCCTGGGCTATGTGCGCCGCCGCGATATGCGTGGCCAGGGCGGCTCGGTGCAGCCGTTCGTGCAGCCCTTCAACGCCACCGCGGCCCATGACGAACACCTGCGCATCCTGCTGTCGCGCATGTACGAGTTCAACCGCTCGTGGCTGCCGGTACTCAGTGCCGACAACGACTTCCTTGGCGAGGTCACCCAGGAATCCATCGCCGACTACCTGAGTTCCGGTCGCTCGCGGGGCAAGAACCGCATCGTCTCGCCGGCGGAGCAGGTGGCTGGATAGACGAGTTGGCTTGACTGGCTGTTCGCACGTGCCCGCGAGGCGCGTGTGACTGCTGTCAGATTGCCGGTCAATCCCTGTGGCATTTGCCGTTGCCGCCTCGCCCGTGTACTGGGTCGAGCCATACCAGGTCTTCAGAACCTCGCGGTCAGCCCTAGACGCACGCCATGATCACGAAACTCCTCACCAAATTGACCGCCGTAACTCAGATCCAGGCTGACACGGCTGTTCACTCGTGCTTCGACACCTAACTTGACGACTACATTATCGCGCTCCAATGGCGCACCTCTGACGCGAAACAAATGGCTTCCGGCAAAGGTATGCTCGCTTTCTGGCGTATCCCCGTCGAAAGCGTGCTGCCAGCCCATGCTGCCTTTCAGCTTGAGCGAGGTGCCTGCTATCGTGGCGAGTGGCACGGTGGCGTTGACACCCATCGTCGAGTAGTTGATAGCCTTACGAACGCTCTGTGCCTGCACGACGCTGTCTCCACCCCGTTCGCGAAATTCTTCCCGCTCGATCTGCACGTGTGCTAGCCCGAGAAACGGCTCCACCAGATAGTCACCTAGTGGCAAGCGGTAACCGAGTTCGGCGAAAACCTGCGTACTGGTGGCAACATAGCTGCCGCGTGGTTGTTCGCCGAGTGTGGTGGTAGTCACTTTGCGACGGGTATCGATGTCAAGCCAGGACCTTCCCGCACCTGTGCGCAAGCTGATGGCATTCCATTGTGCGGTGGCATAGATAGCCAGTGAGGTGGTGTCCAGTTCCGCTGAGGCGCCGCGACCATCCTTGACCCTTGCATTGGCCAGGCCGACGGCCGTGCCGATGCGCACGGTCTCGCTAACCGGTAAGTCGACACCCAGGAGTTTGCCGCTGCTGTCGTTGGTCAGGCTGCTGGCATTGCCGTCACCTGCGCTGTGTGTGCCGCTGCCATAACCTTGCAGCCAGAACGTCACACCGTCGCCAGCATTCAACTGACCAGCCCCGGGTAACAGATGTTGGGCAGACAACATGCGCGCATTGAGACCTTCACGCAGGTGGCGGCTATCGTCGAAAAGAGCTCCCAACAAGTTGGCATGCAGCTCGCCGGAAAGACTGTCGAAGGCGGAGCGGGAACTCGCCGGGTCTAGCACGCTGACTGCCCGGTAGACACGCTGCCCCACCCCTGCAGACTCGATTGCGTTTGCCGTTGCACGTTGGTTGTAGGTCTGAGCCACACTGTCGAAGCGAATATCGTTGCGCAGTAAGGTCAGGCGTACCTCATTGGCAACGCTGTAGTCCAAGTCGGTGGTCAGGAAAGCGAGGTTGCTGCTTACCGTGCCGAATGTGCCATCGATACGATCTGCGCTGATAATGCTGTAGGTGGTCGCCGGCGACCATTCGCCTGGACTGCCGAGTACCCGTAGGGTGGCGCCTCCCAGATCGACTGTGCGCGTACTGATCAGCCGGTCCGAGGTGCCGGAGGGATCCACCTCGACCTCGAAGGTCGATCCGGCGTCTAGCTTCAGATTGCCATTCACTGTAAGAGTACCGATGGAGTTGCCCGCTGCCAGTGTGGAGCCGGCGAGCATCCGTACGTCACCGATAATTCGTCCATGTCCGCCGAGTCGGGTATTCGCAGCGCTGGTCACTTCGCTGACAAGGTTGGCCGAGCTGCCTGCCGAACCTCCGATGATCAAGCTGCCTGCTTCAATCAGGGTGCCACTGCCGACGTGGCTGTTTCCTTCGATGACTAGTTTGCCGTTACCTGTCTTGCGCAGCATTCCCTGCCCGGAGAGAGCGTTGTTCAAGGCACCATCCGACTGCTGGTCAATGATCAGTGTCGCCTCATTGACAATCGTCCCGCTCCCAAAACTGTCGGCGCTGCCGATGAGGCTGCCACTGAGGATTCTGGTGCCTCCCGAGTAGCTGTTGCCGTTGCCGAGTTTCAGGTGGCCGAGACCAGCCTGGACGACCTGCCCGCTGCCCGCAATAGCATTCTGGTGAGTGATGTCATCCGTACGGTTGAAGCTGAGGATCCCATTGTTGAGGATATTGCCTGCTACGCTGCCGGTGTTGCCGCCATTGCCGATCTGCAGG
>NZ_FORC01000001.1:618059-1881468 GCF_900113905.1 Phytopseudomonas argentinensis | reverse complement strand
GAACCGGTACTCTGGGAAAGTCGCTACAAGTCCAGCGTGGTTGAGTCAGACGCCTACCTGCTTGCCTGCTGTCGCTACATCGAGCTGAACCCGGTTCGAGCCCGTATCGTTGCTGAGGCGGGTGATTATCCCTGGTCTAGCTATCGGATGCGGGTAACGGATCAGGCTGACAGCGATTGGCTGGACATGGATCCTTGCTTCGTCGCACTTGGGGATACGCCTGAAAAGCGTCGCATCCGCTATACAGAATTCATCCGCCAAGCCGTTCCATCAAGCGAAATTGATTTGATTCGTGCAGCACTGCAGAGGGGACAGCTAACCGGCAGTGCTCGTTTCGTGGATGAAATAGAAAGAATCCAAGGGCTGCGGGTTGAGCTACGAGGTCAGGGCAGGCCCAAGCGACAGTCCAGAAAATAAATCTGTCCCCTTTTTGTCCCACAAGCGACAGTCCAGAAAATAAATCTGTCCCCTTTTTGTCCCAGCCATGCGACGTGCCGCCGGGAGGAAAACGGGGACCGAGGAAAACGGGGACAGATTTATTTCCCCCGCAAGTGCGGTTAACACGCCAACCGTAACGAGAAAGGCCAGTCATCCGACTGGCCTTTTTCATGATGCTCCCGTGGGGCACCCGGGCGGGTTGCCTGGTGGGAGCGAAGGTCTGCTAGAAGCGGAACGCCTGGCGGCCGATTAGCAGCCACTTGCCGTCCTGTTTCTGCCAGATCTGGAAGTTCTCGATCTCGGTCGGCACGATGCCTTTCTCCTTGCTGATGGCCTGGGCCGAGAAGTGGTGGCGCACCATCGCCACGTCACCGGACAGGGTGATTTTCTGGTTGAGCATCTTCAGCTCCTTGAATGCGCTCTTGCCGGTCTCGATGTCCGAGATGAACGCCTTCTTGTCCTGGATGTTACCGCTGGAATGGCCGTAGGTGAGGTTGTCTGCGGTCAGCGTTTCAAGCTGCGCGATGTCCTTGTGCAGCATGGCCTGGGTGAGCTTGTCGACGGCCGCAGCCACGTCGCTCTCATCGGCAGGGGCTGCCGCCACATAGCCAGTGAACAGGCACAGAAAACCTACCAGCACTACCAGCAGTTTTAGTTTCTTCATGTACAGAACCCTTTTTTTGTAATTGTTGGGAGCAGCGGCATAGTGCCGTCGACGAATCGTACGTCGTCGTACAACTTAGCCTATTTGGTGCCGATGGCAAGGGGCAGGATTCTCTTAGGGCACTGCCTACTCCCTCCGCAGCATGGATTATGGCTGCTTCAAGAGGCCCACGCCCCGCCCAGGAGGCCGGGGCAGCCCCGACTGTGGTCGTATTTCTTGGCGGCAATTCGTCCAGCCATGGGCGGCAACTACTCGCGTTCGGCGCCCAGCGCCAGCTGTTTGGCCCATTGCCATAGGTAGGCCAGGATCGGGTCTTGCTGCGCAGATTTACGCGGGCGTTGCGCAGTACGCTGGTTGATTGTCAGCAGCTGGATAAGCGGCTTCTCATCTGAGTCCAGGCGCCGCTGCGCGGAGCAGCGCAATGTCATGGGCGCTCCAGCACTCGGCAGTAGAAGCGCCATTCCGCGTCCAGGGCATGGGCCAGGTTGCTGGCCTGGCGGAAGCCGTGGCGTTCGCCGGGATAGAAATGCGCCTCGGCCTCGATGCCATTGTCTGCGAGGGCGGCGAGCATGGCGCGGGTCTGTTCGGGAACCACCACGGTATCGAGCTCCCCCTGGAAGAAGATCACCGGTACCTGGATACGCTCGGCGTGCAGCAGCGGGGTGCGCTGGCGATAGCGTTCGGCGTCGCGCTGCGGGTCGCCGATCAGCCAGTCGAGGTAGTCGCCCTCGAACTTGTGGGTGGCGTGGGCCAGGGCCACTGGATCGCTGACCCCATACAGGCTGGCCCCGGCGCGAAACACGCCGCCGCGCACCAGCGCGCAGAGGGTGGTGTAGCCGCCGGCGCTGCCACCGCGGATAAAGGCCCTGGCCGGGTCGATCAGCTCGCGTTCGGCCAGGTGCGCGACCACCGCGCAGGCGTCCTCGACGTCCACCACACCCCAGTTGTGCTGCAGTGCCTGGCGATAATTTCTGCCGTAGCCGGTGCTGCCGCGGTAATTGAGGTCGGCGACGGCGAAGCCGCGCTGGGTCCAGTACTGGATGCGCGGATCGAACACCGGGTGGCAGGCCGAGGTCGGCCCGCCGTGGATGAATACCAGCAGCGGCGGCAGGCTTTCGCCCTGCTGCGCGGGGTAGAAGAAGCCATGGGCCTGGCCGTCGCCGCTGGCATAGTGCAGCGGCTGTGGCTGGCTGATCCGCTCGGGCGGCAGTGGCGAGCGGCCGCCGGCGAGTACCCTGACCTGGCCGTCGTCACGACGGATCGCCAATACGGCGGACGACGCCAGCGGGTTGGCGGCGATGACGTAGAGGTGATCGCAATCCACGGCCAGGCTGCGAAAGCGGCTGTAGGCGCTGGCATGGTGCTGCAGGCTGCCATCCTCCAGGCGCATGCCCAGGCGGCTGTAGCCGTCCTCGAACCAGCTGGCCAGGTAGCTTTCCGGGCCGAGGGGTATCCAGCTGCAGGCGCCGAGCTGCCAGGGGGCTCCGGCGTGATCGGCGGCTGCAGCGGGCAGTGCCTGCCAGGCGCCTTCGCGCTCGCCCCAGGGTTGCCAGAAACCGTTGCGGTCGGACAGGCAGTACAGGCGGCCACTGGCGTCGAAACCGGGCTGCTGCAGGGCCTGCTCCTCGCCCGTGTCGCCCGCCACGCAGCGTACCTCGCCCCAGCTGCCGTCGGCCTGCAGGCGGGCATGGTAGAGGCGCGTGGCGGTCCAGGGTTGGGCCGGACGCTGCCACTGGATCCAGGCCAGCTGCCGGCCATCCTCGCTGAGCACCGGCGCGGCATAGAAGTCGGCGCCTTCGAAGAGCACGCTGCGGCTGCCGTCGCCCAGGCCGATGGCCACCAGGCGATGTTCGACCCGCTCGTCGGTGTGGCTCTCCTCGACCGCCAGCACCTGCTCACCGGCCTGCAGCAGATCGCCGTAGCGGCGCTCGCCCTGGGTCACCGCGCGGGGCGTGCCGCCAGTCAGGGGCTGCAGGTAGAGCTGCTGGTCGGCGTCATTGACGAACACCAGGCTGTCGCGGCCCAGGCAGAAGGCGCCACCACCGTATTCGTAGACCCGGCTGCGCGCGGAAAAGCCGTCCGGGGTCAGGCATTGCGCGTCCGCCCCGCGCCACAACCACAGGCGGCAGCTGCCGTCCGCGGGGTCGAAGGCATTCCACACCAGGCCGGCGGGGCCAGCCCGCAATTCGGCAAAGTCGCCGGCGGCGGCTACCGCCTCGGCGGCGCTCAGGGGCTCAACTCTTGGCGATGAGGTGCGAGTTTCGTTCATTGCGAAAGGCCAGGTCGGTGATGGATTGGGTGGCGTGCTCGGCTTCTGCGCGGGCGGCGAGGATCACGCCGTGACGGTCGGATTTGCTGCACACCGGGTCGGCATTGCTGGCATCGCCGGTGAGCATGAAGGCCTGGCAGCGGCAGCCGCCGAAGTCCTTTTCCTTTTCATCGCAGGAGCGGCACGGCTCGGGCATCCAGGCAAAGCCGCGAAAGCGGTTGAAGCCGAACGAGTCGTACCAGATGTGCTGCAAGCTGTGCTCGCGCACGTTGGGAAAGGCGATGGGCAACTGCCGCGCGCCATGGCAGGGCAGGGCGGTGCCGTCCGGGGTAACGGTCAGGAAAATACTGCCCCAGCCATTCATGCAGGCCTTGGGGCGCTCTTCGTAGTAATCAGGGGTGACGAAGATCAGCTTGCACGGGTTGCCTTCGGCCTTGAGTCGCTCCCGGTAGTCGTTGGTGACGCGTTCGGCCCGCTGCAGCTGCTCGCGGGTGGGCAGCAGGCCTGCGCGGTTGAGCTGCGCCCAGCCATAGAATTGGCAGGTGGCCAGTTCCACGAAGTCTGCCTCGAGGGCAAGGCACAGCTCGATGATGCGGTCGGTGCGGTCGATGTTGTGGCGGTGGGTGACGAAGTTCAGCACCATCGGGTAGCCGTGGGCCTTGACCGCGCGGGCCATCTCCAGCTTCTGGGCGAAGGCTTTCTTCGAGCCGGCCAGCAGGTTGTTGACCTGCTCGTCGCTGGCTTGAAAGCTGATCTGGATATGATCCAGGCCGGCCTGTTTGAATGCGGCTATCTTCTGCTCGGTGAGGCCGATGCCGGAGGTGATCAGGTTGGTGTAGTAGCCCAGCCGGCGAGCTTCGCCGATCAGCTCGGTAAGGTCCTGGCGTACCAGGGGCTCGCCACCGGAAAAGCCGATCTGCGCTGCGCCCATTTCCCGCGCCTCGGCCATTACCTTGAACCACTGCGCGGTGCTCAGCTCCTCGCCCTGCCTGGCGAAGTCCAGGGGGTTGGAACAGTAGGGGCACTGCAGCGGGCAGCGGTAGGTGAGTTCGGCCAGCAGCCACAGGGGCAGGCCGACCGGCACCTCAGGCGAGGGTGATCCAGTGCTCGCCACGGGCCACCTCCATGAATTGCTCGATGTCGTCGCCGACTTCGGGCGCGTCGGGGAACTGCTGTTGCAGCTGCTCGATGATGGCCGCGACGCTGCGCTGGCCATCGATCAGCCCGCCGATCAGGCCGGCGCTGTCGTTGAGCTTGATCATGCCCTCGGGGTAGAGCAGCACATGGCCCTGCTGGGCCGGCTCGTACTGGAAGCGGTAGCCGGGACGCCAGCTGGGCACGCGGTTGCGGTCGAAGCTCATAGGGCGATCCCCTTGTGCCATACCCGTTCCGGGGTCACGGTGTGATAAGGCGGGCGGTTCAGCTCGTAGGCCATGCTCATGGCATCGAGCATGCTCCACAGGATGTCCAGCTTGAACTGCAGGATTTCCAGCATGCGCTGCTGGCTGGCGTGGCTGGTGTAGTGGCGCAGGGTGATCTCCAGGCCGTGTTCCACGTCGCGCCTGGCCTGGCCGAGGCGGGTACGGAAGTACTGGTAGCCGGCCGGATCGATCCACGGGTAATGCTGCGGCCAGCTGTCCAGGCGCGATTGGTGGATCTGCGGGGCGAACAGCTCGGTCAGCGAGCTGCTGGCGGCTTCCTGCCAACTGGCGCGGCGGGCGAAGTTGACGTAGGCGTCCACGGCGAAGCGCACGCCGGGCAACACCAATTCCTGGGAGCGCAGCTGATCCGGGTCGAGGCCCACCGCCTGGCCCAGGCGCAGCCAGGCTTCGATGCCGCCGTCCTCGCCGGGAGCGCCGTCGTGGTCGAGCAGGCGCTGGATCCACTCGCGGCGCACCTCGCGATCCGGGCAGTTGGCCAGGATCGCGGCATCCTTCATGGGGATGTTGACCTGATAGTAGAAACGGTTGGCCACCCAGCCCTGGATCTGTTCGCGGCTAGCACGGCCTTCGTACATCGCCACGTGGTAGGGGTGGTGGATGTGGTAGTAGGCGCCCTTGGCGCGCAGGGCCTGCTCGAATTCGCTGGGGGACATCGCTAGCGCGTCGCTCATGGGGGCTCCTTACAGCTCGATGCTCATGCCGTCGTAGGCGACTTCCACGCCGCGGCGCTGGACCTCGGCGCGTTCCGGCGATCGCTCGTCGAGGATCGGATTGGTGTTGTTGATGTGGATAAGCACCTTGCGCTGGCGCGCGAACCCGTCGAGCACTTCGAGCATGCCGCCCGGCCCGTTCTGCGCCAGGTGGCCCATCTCCCGGCCCGTGCGGGTGCCGACGCCACGGCGCTGCATTTCGTCGTCGTCCCACAGCGTGCCGTCGACCAGCAGGCAGTCGGCACTGTGCATCATGCGCAGCAGCTCGTCGTCGACCTGGCCCAGGCCGGGGGCGTAGAACAGCGTGCCGCCGGTGCGGGTGTCCTCGACCAGCAAGCCCAGGTTGTCGCCCGGATGCGGGTCGAAGCGGTGCAGCGAATAGGGTGGCGCGGCGCTGCGCAGGGCAAAGGGGGTGAAGCTGAGATTGGGGCAGGCGTCGATGACGAAGCTGCCGTCGAGGGCGATGCGCTGCCACTGCAGGCCGCCGTTCCAGTGGCTGAGCATGGGAAACAGCGGAAAGCCCGTGCTCAGGTCCTGGTGGACCATTTCGGTGCACCACACCTGGTGTGGGCAGCCTTCGCGCAGGCTGAGCAGGCCAGTGGTGTGGTCGATCTGGCTGTCGAGCAGCACGATGGCATCGATGCCGGTATCACGCAGCGCGCGGGCCGGCTGCAGCGGCGCGAAGGCCTGCAGCTGGGCACGGATATCCGGGGAGGCGTTGCACAGGATCCAGTGCTCGCCGTCATCGGAAAGGGCGATCGACGACTGGGTTCGCGCCGTGGCGCGCAGGCTGCCCTCGCGATAACCCTTGCAGTTGGCGCAGTTGCAGTTCCACTGGGGAAAGCCGCCACCGGCCGCGGAACCGAGAATCTGGATGTACATGGCCTCTCCATGTCCTGGAAACGATGACGCCCCGGCAGGCCGGGGCGTCGCATCACTGGAGTGCTCAGCGGTTGGCGAAGTACATGGTGACTTCGAAACCGATGCGCAGGTCAGTGTAAGCAGGCTTGGTCCACATGGCGTTGCTCCTTCCGGTTGGGTGCCGAGAAACGGGTCGGGGTATGCAGGCTGGCGCCGCCTGGCCTTGTTCCTTGCGGATCGGGTTGGCGGGCTCCGGCTCCTTATTGGGCGTCATCTGCCCCGGGAGGTTCCACCTGACGAAGGTTGCAGGATCTTGCAGACGGCGTGGTCGGAGCAGCTGACGGCTCAGGATGCCCGCGCCCACGGCCAGCGGTCGGGCGGTGTTGCCTGGTTGGCCAGGCACAGCCAGCCGTAGTGGGCGTCGAGCAACTGGCCCAGCAGCGCATCCAGGTGATCCTGCTCGGTATCGAGGATGGCGCGGCGTAGCCGTGGCAAGGCAGGCTCTTCACCGGCCAGCCGGGTCTGCCAGGCCCACTCGGCCACTTCGGCATTGCCCATGGCCGGCTCGTCGAACTGCTCGGCCAGTTGCTGGCGGGCAAGGGGATCGAGGCGCACGCCCTCGCCGAGCAGCGTCAGCAAGTGGCCCAGCAATTCGCCATGGCCGGTTTGCGGGGATTGCACGCCAAACAGCAGTCCGCCATAGCCGGCGACCTGGCGGAAGCCGCTGAACACCGCATAGCCGAGCTGCAGCTCGACGCGCAGCCGCTGATACACCGGCCCTTGCAGCAGGTGCCCGAGCAGGCGACCAGCGGCCTGCAGCTCGGGCGGCAGCGGGCAGAACAGCAGCAGCGCGGCTTGTTCGCCGGGCGCATCGACCGACAGCCAGTGCCGCTCTGCCAGGTAAGGCGCTGGGTCCGGCCTGTGCGGCTGGCCCATGATGCCGTGCAGGGCGGCGCCGAGCGCGCCGTAGCGGGCCTCGTCGAAACCGACGGCCAGGCCCTGCCAGCGGGCTTGCTGCCAGAGCCCGTCGAGCAGCGTCTGGTCGAGGATACAGGCCGGTTGCGGTGTCGCGGCGCTGGCCTGCAGGGCACCTGGTAGCGCGTCGAGCAGAGCGCGGATCGGCATCTGCGGGGGCCGTTCGCCGACCTCCCCGTGCCAATCTTCGGCAGCCGGGCGGCTCAGCCGCTGCAGGGCTTCGCCGCTGGCGCGGATCACCGCGTCTGGGAGGCCGCTGACCTGCAGTTGCCAGTACTCGCCAGCGGCGGTAAAGCTCAGCTGCACCGCGGCCTGCTCGGCACGTTCGCGCAAGCTGACCAGGGCTCGCTCGGCGATCACTTGGAAGCGCTGGCGCAGCGGCGAACCGATATGCCAGCGCAGGTAGAGAGCTGCGAATTGGCGGCAGGCCGGCAGGCCGTGGTCGATGACCAGGCCGGCGGGCAGCGGCGCATGGGACTCCAACAGCTTGGTCAGCAGCGGCTCGTCCGCGGGCAGCTGCCAGCTGCCAAGGTTACGCCGCGGCAGGTCATCGAGCAGGGCGTCCAGAGCCGCCAGGGCCGACTGGTCGAGTGCTTGCAGGGGCTGCCCGGCGCTGTCGCGGCGCGCCAGTTGCAGGGCGCTGGCAGCCAGGGCGCATTGCATTTGCCGGTCGCCAAAGGTGGCGTTGAGGCGTTGCAAATCCTGTTGGCGGATAAAGCCCAGCCAGCCCTCCAGCAAGTGCTTTACCTGACTCGGGCTGGCCGCGGCAGTCAGGTGCAGCTCGATGTGCCAGAGCAACTGGCCGGCGTTGGCATACAAGGGCTGGGCCGAGCAGGCCTGCAGCCAGCCACGTCGCCGCAGCTTGGCCTGCCAGCCGCCTGGGCGGTTGTCACGCAGCAGGCCGAGCAGCAACTCCAGCGCCTGCAGCGCACCCGCCGGCAAGGCCTCGTGGGCAAACAGCAGGTCGCAATGGGGGGCGGGCGCCCGGCGCAAACGCAATGGGCCGTCGCGTAGCGGCGCTGGCGTTTCAGGGAGCAGGCGGGTTCCGTAGGGGAACAGTGCGGCGTGGCGGCAGGCCAGCTGCTCCAGTTCATCCAGCGATTGTGGCCCGGTGAGGCTCAGGGTGATCTGCCCACCCTGGTAGAAGCGCCGGTAGTAGCCCCGCAAGGCCTGCTGGAAGGCGGGGGCCTGCAGCGGCAGGCTGTAGCGGTTGCCGGCCTGGAAGCCACTCAGCGGATGGCGTGGCGACACTGCCTGCAGCAGGGCGAAGCGCCGTTGCGCCTGGTGATCCCGTGACCACGCGATGAACTCGGCGTGGATCACCTCACGCTCGCGTCGCTGGCGCTGCAGGTCCAGCTGCGGGGCAGCGAGCATGTCGCACAGCCGCAACAGCGCGCCATCCAGGCCAGCGGGCGGCACCTCGAAAAAGAAGTCGGTATGGCGCTCCGCGGTACTGGCATTGACCTCGCCACCCAGGCCCTGGACGTGACGCATCAGGCCGTCCGCCAGCGCAAAGCGCGCGGTGCCGAGAAACAGCAGGTGCTCCAGGAAATGCGCCAGCCCGGGCCAGCACGCCGGCGCATCGTGGCTGCCGGCATGGACGCGCAGGGCCGCGGCGCTGCGCTTGAGGTGCGGCGCATGGCGCAGGTTCAGCTGCAGGCCCTTGGCGAGGCTGAGGTGGCGGGTGGTGCGGGGCATGGGGTCTCCATTGTCCTGGCCGTCAGCCTAGCAGACCGTCGAAAGCCCGTCGGCGTTGCCACCTGTTGGGTAGATGTAGACACGGATATGGCCATGGATTTCGCGAATAAAGCTGATTCGCTCTTTGCCGCTTGTGCCCAGCCCTGGACGCGGTCAGGGGGCAAGGGGAAGGATGCTGATAAGTCCCCAAAAGGCTTATGAAAAATCAGCTGGACGACCTGAATAAGCCTGCAAGGCATTTTCCCAAAGACTTCCCACGACCCGAGCAAGTCACCTGAGGGCCCTTATGAGCCGCGTCAGTGCCTGGCGCATGGGTACCAGGCTTGGGCATAGCTATGCTCAGCAGGGCTTACACCAAGCATTGGATCGACCCGGGTAGATCGCTGGTTTTTTTCAGTGAGCGCCGAGTGCGCGCTATGCGGGCTCATTGGCTATCGTGTGGTTAGGCTTTCATTGATCCTGATTTGAATCTTATTGTCACTGCGGATGCTCCGCTCGCTTTTGCCATCGAGAACCCTATGCGCATACCTCTTTCGTTCGCCGTGACTCCGCTGGCCATCGTTTGCTCAATGTCGGCGTCTGCCGAGAAAATTGACTATGACCACCAGGAAAAGTGGACGCCACCACCCGCCATCGCCCAATCTCCTGTGGACATTCGCTCCGATATGGCAATCGAGGGGGATCCCGAGGAATCGCAAGAAATCGCCTTACGCAATACCGAGGCAGCCCTCAAGGTGGTTGATAACGGCCATGCCGTTGAGGTGGAAACCAACGGGCCTGATGCAAGGATTCGCGGGCGCCATTTCGAGCTTGCACAGTTCCACTTCCATGCGATGAGCGAGCACACCTTCAATGGACAGTCGTTTCCGATGGAGGGGCATTTTGTGTTCAAGGCCAAGAATGGGCGGCTTGCGGTGATTGGTGTGATGTACCGCGAAGGCGAACCAAACCGCTTGGCTGGTGAGGTTCTCGATGCGCTTGAAGGCGCCCACGGTGGCGAAATCGAAAGGGAGGATATAGCCGTGATGCTCCCCGCGAACAGGAGCTACCATCATTATCTCGGCTCGCTCACCACGCCTCCTCTGACTGAGAACGTCGAGTGGTACGTCATGGACACGCCGGTCACTTTGTCGAAGGCGCAGATCGCAAGTTTCAATGCGCGTTATAGCCATAACAACCGTAAGATCCAGCCGCTCAATGGCCGGCCGCTGGTGCGTTACGTCCAGCAGTGAGTTGTGCGCCTTGATGAGACCTTGAAAGGGTTCACGTGGCGATAGCGCTCTGGCGTAAACAAGCTCCCCAGTGTTTCTGTTTCAGGGTATCGCCAGCGTGGTCGGCCAGTTCGATGAGACCGCTAAAAGCAATAGAATTCATGGCCATGGCCATCGTTGCCACTAGCGTGCCGCATATAAAATGTCGCTCGCACCCTGTGCGGTAGGCGTACCACTTGGGGCCAAAGCGTTCAGCCAAGCCCGTGGCTGACCACAACCTGAGACAGGCCAGTCAGCACTCAGGGCCTGCAGGCGCACCATTTGCTGCCGCTCGGCATCCAGCTCCAGCTTTTTCACCTGCTCGCGCAGGCCGGCCAGAGCCGAATCCTGGCTAGCCTGGTTGCGCCAGGCCTGGCGTATTGCACGCAATGGCTTCACCACTTCGCGTTGCCAGGGCTCGGCGATGCTGCGCAGCTGGGCTTCGCGATGGGGCGCGTGGGCCACACCACGGCTGTCCAGCCACAGCCCGCACAGAACCAGACAGACATCTGCGCCGGCGGCCTGCAGTTCCAGGCAGGCGGCTTCCACGCCTGGGCGGGCGTAGAGAGTGGTGGCGAAGGTCCACAGGTCAGCGCTCATGCGTGCTCCGAGTATGCGGCGGGGGACTCTGGTAGAATCCGCCGCCATTATGATCCGACTCCAGAATCTTACCCTACAGCGTGGCCCTCAGCGTTTGCTCGAGAACGCCGAGCTGACCCTGCACGCCGGTCACAAGGCCGGTCTGATCGGTGCCAATGGTGCTGGCAAGTCCAGTCTGTTCGCGTTGCTGCGCGGCGAGTTGACGCCCGATTCCGGCGACTGCCTGCTGCCCGGTGACTGGCGCATCGCCCATATGCGCCAGGAGGTCGACACCCTCGACCGCCTGGCCGTGGACTATGTGCTCGATGGCGACCACAACCTGCGCCGCGTGCAGGCCGAGCTGGCCGCTGCCGAGCAGGGCCATGACGGCGCCGCCATCGCCCGCCTGCACAGCGAGCTGGACAGCGCCGACGGCTACACCGCCGATGCCCGGGCGCGCAAGCTGCTGGCCGGCCTGGGTTTCGACAACGCGCAGATGGATCGCCGCGTCGGCGACTTTTCCGGTGGCTGGCGCATGCGCCTGAACCTGGCCCAGGCGCTGATGTGCCCGTCCGACCTGCTGCTGCTCGACGAGCCGACCAACCACCTGGATCTGGATGCGATCCTGTGGCTCGAAGGCTGGCTGCAGAGCTACCCCGGCACCTTGCTGCTGATTTCCCACGACCGCGATTTCCTCGATGCAGTGGTCGATCACGTCGCCCATGTCGAGCAGCGCAAGCTGACTCTGTACCGCGGCGGCTACTCGGCGTTCGAACGCACCCGCGCCGAACGTCTGGCCCAGCAGCAGCAGGCCTACGAGAAGCAGCAGGCGCAGCGCGCGCACATGGAAAAGTACATCGCCCGCTTCAAGGCCCAGGCCACCAAGGCCCGCCAGGCGCAGAGCCGGATCAAGGCCCTGGAGCGCATGGAGGAACTGAGCGCGGCCCATGTCGACTCGCCCTTCGATTTCGTGTTTCGCGAGGCGGACAAGATCTCCACGCCGCTGCTCAGCCTCAGCGAAGGCCGCCTGGGCTACGGCGACAAGACCATCCTGCAGCAGGTCAAGCTGAGCCTGGTGCCCGGCGCGCGCATCGGCCTGCTCGGCCCCAACGGCGCGGGCAAGTCGACGCTGATCAAGAATCTCTCGGCAGAGCTGCAACCCTTGAGCGGCAGCCTGACCCGCGGCGAGAACCTGGTGATCGGCTATTTCGCCCAGCACCAGCTCGATGCCCTGGACGACAAGGCCAGCCCGTTGCTGCACCTGCAGCGCATCGCGCCGACCGAGCGTGAGCAGACCCTGCGCGACTTCCTTGGCGGCTTCGATTTCCGTGGGCCGCGCTGCGACGAGCCGGTGGTCAATTTTTCCGGTGGCGAGAAAGCCCGCCTGGCTCTGGCCCTGATCGCCTGGGGCAAGCCCAACCTGCTGCTGCTCGACGAGCCGACCAACCACCTCGACCTGGAAATGCGCCTGGCGCTGACCATGGCCCTGCAGGAATTCGCCGGCGCCGTGGTGGTGGTCTCCCACGACCGGCACCTGCTCAAGAGCACCACCGACGAGTTCCTGCTGGTGGCCGATGGCCGCGTCGCACCGTTCGAGGGTGACCTGGAGGATTACGCCCGTTGGCTGGTCGACTATCGTCAACGTCAGGCCGCACCGGTCGCCGCCGCGCCAGCTGCAGGTGCCGGCAACGACAAACGTGGCCAGCGCCAGGCCGCTGCCGCGCTGCGCCAGCAGCTGGCACCGCACAAGAAGGCGGCGGACAAGCTGGAGGCCGAGCTGGGCCAGGTACAGGGCAAGCTCGCCAGTCTCGAAGAGCGCCTGGGCGACAGCGCCCTCTATGAAGCCGCGCGCAAGGACGAATTGCGCCAGGCCCTGGCCGAGCAGGCCACGCTGAAGAGCCGCGAGTCCGAGCTGGAAGAGCAGTGGCTCGAAGCGCTGGAGACCCTGGAAACCCTGCAACAGGAACTGGAGGCAATAGGTTGAATTTCGACGTTATCGATCTGGCCTGGCTCGCAGCCTGGAGCCAGCCGCTGATGCGCACCGGGCAGGTCATTCTGATCCTGGCCCTGGCCTGGCTGGCGCAGCGTATCCTCACCCGCGGCATCACCCGCCTGGGCCAGCGTTATCCGCAGTTGCCGGCAGAATTGCTGGTGCCGTTGCGCGGCCTGACCCGCTGGCTGATCCTGGGCAGCGCCTTCATGCTGGTGCTTGAACGCCTGGGCGTGTCGGCGCAGGTACTGTGGGGCGCCCTCACCGGTTTCGTGGCGGTTGCCGCCATCGCGTTCTTCGCCATCTGGAGCGTATTGTCCAACCTGTTCTGCGCGCTGCTGATCTTTGCCCTCGGGCCGTTCCGCATCGGTGATTGCGTCGAGGTGCTGGAAAGCGCCGACAAGCCAGGCGTGCGTGGCCGGGTGCTGGACATCAACCTGTTCTACACCACCCTGGAAGACCTGACCGGCGATGCACCTGGCACCTGGGTGCAGATTCCCAACAGCCTGTTCTTCCAGAAGGCCGTGAGGCGCTGGCGCAATGGCGATGTACCGGCGGCGCGCAAGATCGAACCCTGATCCGAAGCCCCTGGGAGCCGATTCAGCCGGGGGGGGGAATGGCGGTGTGTTCGCCGCCGAGCCCGCCTTGGCAATTGGGATGCGTGCAATCGCTGCGAGAGCGTCAGCAAGCCCTGACGCGATGACGCAATTCAGGTAATTTCGACTTTTCTACAAACCCGCCTCGAGGTCGCCATCATGGCTCTGGAAACCTGGCTCGCTTTTCTCGTTGCCTGCTGGCTGATCAGCCTGTCGCCGGGGGCCGGGGCTATCGCCTCGATGTCGGCCGGGTTGCAGTACGGCTTCTGGCGCGGTTACTGGAACGCCCTGGGCCTGCAGCTCGGCCTGGCGCTGCAGATCGCCATCGTCGCGGCGGGCGTCGGGGCCATTCTGGCGACTTCGGCACTGGCCTTCACCCTGATCAAATGGTTCGGCGTGGTGTACCTGCTGTACCTCGGCTGGTGCCAGTGGCGAGCCTTGCCTGCCGATATGAACGTCAGCGGCGAACGGCCCATCGGCCGACCGCTGAGCCTGGTGCTGCGCGGCTTTCTGGTGAATTTCGGCAACCCCAAAGCGATCGTGTTCATGCTCGCGGTGCTGCCGCAGTTCATCAATCCCCATGCACCGCTGACCGAGCAGTACCTGATCATCGGCGCGACCATGGTCACCGTCGACCTGATCGTCATGGCCGGCTATACCGGCCTGGCTGTGCGGGCGCTGCGCCTGCTGCGCACGCCACGCCAGCAGCGCCTCATGAACCGCAGCTTCGGTGCACTGTTCGTCGGTGCTGCGGCATTGCTGGCTACCGTGCGACGCGCACCGGTTTAAACATGCGTGTCTGGATCGACGCCGATGCCTGCCCACGGCTGGCGCGGGATCAGGTGGCCAAGTTCGCCCTCAAGCGCGGTTTCGAGGTGGTGCTGGTTGCCGGGCAGGCCGTGGCGCGACCGAACTTCGCCTGCGTGAAGCTGATCGTGGTGCCCAGCGGTCCTGATGCGGCCGATGATTACCTGGTGGAGCACGCCGTGCCCGGCGAGCTGGTGATCTGCAGCGACGTGCCCCTGGCCGATCGGCTGGTCAAGAAGGGCGTGCTGGCGCTGGACCCGCGCGGCCGGGAGTTCGACGAGCGCAACATGGGCGAGCGCCTGGCGGTACGCAACCTGTTCACCGACCTGCGTGAGCAGGGGCAGGTCGGCGGCGGTCAGGCCAGTTATGGCGACAAGGATCGCCAGGCCTTTGCCAACTCCCTGGATCGCTTGCTGACGCGCCTGTCACGGGGTTAGCTGAAGCTGTGGCCCGGGTGGAGCAAAGTGATACCCGGGCGGCCAGGTCAGGCTACGGCGCGCGTACTTGATTGATGGGCTGCGCCCATCCTACGGCTCTGAGTGCTCAGCGTTTTGGTCACCCATGTGGGAACGGGCGGGGAAGCCCCAGTCCATGCCCGTGATTTCGCGCGCATGGCGCGCTCCCACATGGGTTCGTGGCTGGTACGCGGCCTGGGCACTGATGGGCTGGCGCCCATCCTAGGCTCGGTCGCTGATGCAACTGGGGCGTCACTCGTGGGTCATTTCCAGCACCCGATCCACCAGCTTGTTGATGCCCGAGGCCGCTTCGGCGATGGACTTGGCGAGCATGTACGCCGGGGTGGTCACCAGCTTGCGCGCAGTGTCTTCGACGATATCCTCGACGTGGCATTCGACATGCTCGGCGCCCATCTTGCCCAGTGCGGCGGCGGTCTCGGCGTCCGTACCGATGGTGCAGGTGACGCCGGCGCCGAAAATGCGCGCGGCCATGGCCGGGGCGATGCAGATCAGGCCGATCGGCTTGGCGGCGTTGACGAACGACTGGGCAGCGGCCAGCACGTCGGCCTGCACGCTGCAGTCGGCGCCCTTGCTGGCGAAGTCGCAGAGGTTCTTGGCAGCGCCGAAGCCGCCCGGCACGATCAGCGCATCGAAGTCGTCGGCACGCAGCTCGCGCACGTCCTTGACGTTGCCGCGGGCGATGCGCGCCGACTCCACCAGCACGTTACGGGCCGGTTGCATCTCTTCGCCCTTGAGGTGGTTGATCACGTGGGCCTGGTCGATATCGGGTGCGAAGCACTGGACCTGGACACCACGCTGATCGAGGCGCAGCAGGGTGATCACGCTTTCGTGGATCTCCGAGCCGTCGTAGACGCCGCAACCGGCAAGGATCACTGCAACTTTCTTGTTCATCGACCAACTCCTGATGAAAGGCAAACCCTCGCATGGCATGGATGAACGAGGGCTTGCTTGAGAAAACCTGTCTTGGCTTATGACTGGCCGGTCAGCCAATTGTTACAGCCTTTTGAACCTGACGCGCGCATTGGTAAAGCCTAGGGGCTCAGCACTCTCGCTGTCTACGGCGGTACAGCCAGACGCCCAGGCCGATCACCAGCAGGGCGCCGAACAGGTAGGCCTGTATCTCGTGCAATTCGCCGAGCAGGCCCTCCAGGGCGCGACCGAGCTTGTAGGCCAGGGTACCGAGCGCGATGGCCCAGATCGCCGCGCCAATGGCGTCGAGAATTACATAGCGGCGGCGTGGGTAGCCGGAAATACCGATGGCCAGCGGCATTACCGTGCGCATGCCGTAGAAGAAGCGAAAGCCCAGTACCCACAGATCGGGGTGGCGGCGCAGGTACACCAGTGCCTTGTCGCTCAGCGCCTGCCACTTGGGGCGACGCTCGAGGATGCGGCGGCCATGCCGGCGACCCAGGTGGAACCACAGCTGGTCGCTGGCATAGGTGCCGATAAAGGCGAACAGCATCACCAGCTCGATCTGCAGGATGCCGCGCAACGCCAGGTAGGCCGCCAGCAGCAGCGACATTTCGCCCTCGAGAAAGGTGCCCAGCGCCAACGCCGGGTAACCGAAGTGCTGCAGCAAATTTTCCAGCATTGAAAATGACCGTCGAAAATGGGGTGGCAAGGCTACGCCGTTCGACACTCTAAAACAGCATTTGTCGAAAACCTGTGAAATATCCGCGTGCCGGGATTGCTCATAGGGGCCGCGGCTTAACTAGCTTTTTAGCGCGTTCGATGTGCCTTATTGGCTGCGACGCACCGTCGCAGTATTCGTTATGGTCGTCATCATTTAGTCATAATGACGGCTTATAACTGTCACACTTCGCCCGCTGGAGCGGGCCCAGGAGTCTGCCGTGAGCTTTACCCCCGCCAACCGCCTGTTCCCTGCCACCCGCCTGCGTCGCAACCGTCGCGACGATTTCTCCCGGCGTCTGGTGCGCGAGAACGTGCTGACCTGCAACGATCTGATCCTGCCGGTATTCGTGCTCGATGGCGAGAATCAGCGTGAGGCGGTGGCGTCCATGCCGGGCGTCGAGCGGCTGTCCATCGACCTGCTGCTGCAGGAGGCGGAAAAATGGGTGGCCTTGGGCATTCCGGCGCTGGCGCTGTTTCCGGTCACCCCGGCGGACAAGAAAACCCTCGATGGCCGTGAAGCCTGGAACCCGGACGGCATCGCCCAGCGCGCCACCCGTGCGTTGCGTGCGCGCTTCCCCGAGCTGGGGGTGATTACCGACGTGGCGCTGGATCCGTTCACCACCCACGGCCAAGACGGCATTCTCGACGAAGAAGGCTACGTGCAGAACGACATCACCGTCGATGCGCTGGTCAAGCAGGCGCTGTCCCATGCCGAGGCGGGCGCCCAGGTGGTGGCCCCGTCGGACATGATGGACGGGCGCATCCAGGCGATCCGTGAAGCGCTGGAGCTGGCCGATCACGTCAACGTGCGGATCATGGCCTACTCGGCCAAGTACGCCAGCGCCTACTACGGCCCGTTCCGCGATGCAGTGGGCTCTTCGCTGAACCTGGGCAAGGCCAACAAGGCGTCCTACCAGATGGACCCGGCCAATAGCGACGAGGCCCTGCACGAGGTCGCCAGCGACCTGGCCGAAGGCGCCGACATGGTCATGGTCAAGCCGGGCATGCCGTATCTGGACATCGTGTCCCGGGTCAAGAGCGAATTCAAGGTGCCGACCTTTGTCTATCAGGTCAGTGGTGAATACGCGATGCACATGGCCGCCATCCAGAATGGCTGGCTGAGCGAGGCAGTGATTCTCGAGTCGCTGACCGCCTGCAAACGAGCGGGTGCCGATGGCATCCTCACCTATTTCGCCGTGCGTGCGGCCGAACTCATACGACAGGGGCAGTAGCCCCTCCAGGGTAATTCAATGAGCAACGAAGGACTCAGTGAGAACGAACAGCTCGATGTACCGGCACTCAGCCTGCCGGTAATCGACGAAGCGCCGGTGGAAACAGTCGTGGAAACATCCCCAGTCGAAACCGCAGCGACGTCCGTGGTGGTGCCCAGCCTGGATGACAGCAGCCTGTACATCCACCGCGAGCTGTCGCAGCTGCAGTTCAACATCCGCGTGCTGGAACAGGCGCTGGACGAGTCCTACCCATTGCTCGAACGCCTGAAGTTCCTGCTGATCTTCTCCAGCAACCTCGATGAGTTCTTCGAGATTCGTGTCGCCGGCCTGAAGAAGCAGATCAATTTCGCCCGCGAGCAGGCCGGCGCCGATGGCCTGCAGCCGCACCAGGCGCTGTCACGCATCGCCGAACTGGTCCACGAGCAGGTCGGCCGCCAGTACGCCATCCTCAACGATGTGCTGTTTCCGGCGCTGGCCAAGCACGGCATCAACTTCATTCGTCGCCGTTACTGGACGACCAAGCACAAGGCCTGGGTGCGGCGCTATTTCCGTGACGAGATCGCGCCGATCATCACCCCGATCGGCCTCGATCCGACGCACCCGTTCCCGCTGCTGGTCAACAAGAGCCTGAACTTCATCGTCGAACTGGAGGGTGTCGATGCCTTCGGTCGCGACTCCGGTCTGGCGGTAATTCCGGCGCCGCGCCTGCTGCCGCGCATCATCAAGGTGCCGGAAGAAGTCGGTGGCCCGGGCGCCAACTACGTATTCCTGTCGTCGATGATCCACGCCCATGCCGACGACCTGTTCCCCGGCATGAAGGTCAAGGGTTGCTACCAGTTCCGCCTGACCCGTAACGCCGACCTGTCGGTGGACACCGAGGACGTCGAAGACCTGGCCCGTGCCCTGCGTGGCGAGCTGTTCAGCCGTCGCTATGGTGATGCGGTACGCCTGGAGGTGGTCGACACCTGCCCGAAACACCTGACCGACCAGTTGCTCAAGCAGTTCGGCCTGTCGGAGCATGAGCTGTATCAGGTCAATGGTCCGGTCAACCTGACCCGGCTGTTCAGCATCACCGGTCTGGACAGCCACCCGGAACTGCAGCATGCACCCTTCACCCCGGTGATCCCCAAGCTGCTGCAGAACAGCGAGAACATCTTTAGTGTGGTCAGCAAGCAGGACATCCTGCTGCTGCACCCCTTCGAGTCGTTCACGCCCGTGGTGGATCTGCTGCGTCAGGCTGCCAAAGACCCCCACGTGTTGGCGATCAAGCAGACCCTGTATCGCTCGGGCGCCAACTCGGAGATCGTCGACGCCCTGGTCGAGGCGGCGCGCAACGGCAAGGAAGTCACCGCGGTGATCGAACTGCGCGCGCGCTTCGACGAGGAGTCCAATCTGGCGCTGGCCAGCCGCCTGCAGGCCGCCGGTGCAGTGGTGATCTACGGCGTGGTCGGCTTCAAGACCCACTCGAAGATGATGCTGATCCTGCGTCGCGAGAACGGCGAGATCCGTCGTTACGCGCACCTGGGCACCGGTAACTACCACGCCGGCAATGCGCGGCTGTACACCGACTACAGCCTGCTGACCGCCGACGTGGCCCTGGGCGAGGACGTCTCCAAGCTGTTCAGCCAGTTGATCGGCATGGGCAAGACCCTGCGCATGAAGAAGCTGCTGCATGCGCCCTTCACGTTGAAGAAGACCCTGCTCGACCTGATCGCCAAGGAAACCGCCAATGCTGCCGAAGGCAAGCCGGCGCACATCATTGCCAAGTTCAACTCGCTGACCGACGCCAAGATCATCCGCGCGTTGTACAAGGCCAGCCAGACCGGCGTGAAGATCGACCTGGTGGTGCGTGGCATGTGCTGCCTGCGTCCTGGTATCGCGGGGGTGTCGCACAATATCCAGGTGCGCTCGATCATCGGCCGCTTCCTCGAGCACACCCGGGTCTACTACTTCCTCAATGGCGGCGACGAGTTGATCTACCTGTCCAGCGCCGACTGGATGGAGCGCAACCTCGACAAGCGCGTGGAGACCTGCTTCCCGGTGGAGGGCAAGAAGCTCATCACCCGGGTCAAGAAGGAGCTGGAGGCCTACCTGACCGACAACACCCACGCCTGGGTGCTGCAGCCCGATGGCCGCTACGTGCGGCTGTCGCCCACCGGCAACCAGAACTCGCGCAGCGCCCAGGCCAGCCTGCTGGAGAAGCTCAGCGCCCCGGTGATCACCGCGCGCTGATCGGCTGGATCAGGAAAACGGGCCCGCGGGCCCGTTTTCATTTCAAAAGCAGGCGTCCTGCATCGCCAGGCAGGTATCGTCGCGGCGCGCCAGGATATCCAGCTCATGGTGGCAGCCTGGCGCTTCCCGGAGCAGGAAGTAGCGCGCGGCCTGCAACTTGCCCCCGTAGAAATCCGCGTCTGCCTGATTGCCGGCCAGGCGACCCTGCTCGGCGCGCACCGCCTGTTCCAGCCAGCGCCAGCCGAGCACCAGATGGCCGAATACCTTGAGGTACAGCGCAGAGTCCGCCAGCGCCTGGTTTACGCGGCCCTGTTGCAGATCGCCGAGCAGGCCGAGAGTAACCTCGGAAAGGCGCGCCAGCAGGGCCTGCAAGGGCTGGCGCAGGGCGTCCAGCTGGCTGAACGGCTCGGCGCGCTGGCAGGTGTCGTTGATTCGCTGGCGCAGCGCCTGTAACGCTGCGCCGCCGTGCTGGCCGACCTTGCGGCCCAGCAGGTCGAGGGACTGGATGCCTTGGGTGCCCTCGTGGATCGGGTTGAGGCGGTTGTCGCGGTAGTACTGCTCCACGGGGTGATCGCGGGTGTAGCCATGGCCGCCAAGGATCTGGATCGCCAGGGCATTGGCCTGCAGGCAATACTCGGACGGCCAGGACTTGGCGATCGGGGTAAGCAGGTCGAGCAACTGGCGCGCCTGCTCGCGCTGCCCGGCGTCTTCCAGGGTCTGGCTGTCGTCGACCAGGCGGGCGCAATACAGCACCAGGTCGAAGCCACCCTCCACGTAGGCTTTCTGGGTCAGTAGCATGCGCCGCACATCGGCGTGCTCGATGATCGCCACCTGGCCACCGGCCTGCTTGGCGTCGGGCAGGCGGCCCTGGGGGCGCTGGCGGGCGTAGTCGAGCGAATAGAGGTAGCCGGCATAGCCGAGCATTACCGCGCCCATGCCGACGCCGATGCGCGCTTCGTTCATCATCTGGAACATATAGGCGAGCCCGACGTGGGGTTCGCCGACCAGATAGCCCACGCAGTTGCCCTGATCACCGAAGTTCAGCGCCGTGGAAGTGGTGCCGCGCCAGCCCATCTTGTGGAACAGGCCCGCCAGGGTCACATCGTTGCGGGTGCCCAGGCTGCCGTCTGCTGCGACGATGAATTTCGGCACGATGAACAGCGAAATGCCCTTCACGCCGGCCGGTGCATCGGGCAGGCGGGCCAGCACCAGATGGACGATGTTTTCGCTGAGGTCGTGATCACCACCGGAGATGAAGATCTTGTTGCCCTTGAGACGATAACTGCCGTCGCCCGCGGGCTCGGCGCGGGTGCGGATATCGGCGAGCGAGGAGCCCGCATGGGGTTCGGTCAGGGCCATGGTGCCGAAGAAGCGACCGTCGATGAGTGGCTGCAGGAAAAGCCGCTTTTGTACCTCGTCGCCGAAGGTCTCGATCAGGTTGGCGGCGGCCATGCTCAGCAACGGGTAGGACGCCGTGGCGATGTTGGCGGCCTGAAAGTGCGCGAAACAGGCCTGGGACAGCAGGTTGGGCAACTGCATGCCGCCCATTTCGAAGCCTCGCGTGGCATTCAGGAAGCCGGCGTCGTTGAAGGCCTGCAACGCTGGTTTGACCTCGGTGATCAGCTTGGCGCCGCCGTCGACGTATTGCGGCTCGTGTTCGTCGTTCTTGCGGTTGTGCGGGGCGAACAGCTTCTCGGCGATACCGCGAGCGGTGCCCAGGGCGGCATCGAAGGTTTCCCGGTTGTGTTCGCTGAACCGTGGGCGCTGGACGAGTGCGTCGGCGTCGAGCACTTCATAGAGTTCGAACGCCAGGTTGCGGGCGCTGAGCAGGGTGTCGGACATGGCGGCTCTCCAATGGACTGACGCCAGTCTAAGGGGCGCCCCACGAGCCGCCAGCATCATCGAAACCGGTGATACCGGGGGAGAAGTCGAACGCCGCTTGCCGGGCGCTGCGCCGCCTGCCCAGGCCGGCTACAATTGGCCTCCTGCTCAGGAGCCGATGATGAATTACCGCCACGCCTTCCACGCCGGCAACCACGCCGATGTACTCAAACACCTGGTGCTGTGCCGCCTGTTCGCCCTGCTGGCGCGCAAGGAGGCCCCATACGCCTACCTCGACAGCCATGCCGGTGTCGGTTTGTACGACCTGAGTGGCGACCAGGCCAGCCGTACTGGCGAATGGCGCGAGGGCATCGGTCGGCTGTGGGAGGCCGCTGACGCCCCGGAGCCGCTGCTCGACTACCTCGAAGTGATTCGCGCGATGAACCCCGATGGCGTGCTGCGCCATTACCCGGGTTCGCCCGAGCTGGCGCGCCTGCAGACCCGCGAACAGGATCGCCTGCACCTGAATGAAAAACATCCGGACGATGGCCAACTGCTCAAGGAAAACATGACCGGCGACCGGCGGATCGCCGTGCACCTGGGTGAGGGCTGGCATGTGCCGCGGGCCTTGCTGCCCACCCGCGAGAAGCGCGCCGTACTGCTGATCGATCCGCCGTTCGAGAAGGCCGATGAACTGGAGCGCTGCGTCACCGCCCTCAACGAGGCGATCGGGCGCATGCGCCAGACCATCGTGGCGATCTGGTATCCGATCAAGGACGAGCGCCAGCTCAAGCGTTTCTACCGCGATATGCAAAAGAGCGCCGCGCCGAAGCTGCTGCGCGCCGAGCTGTTTGTGCACCCGGCGGACGAAGCAGGGCGCCTGAACGGTTCCGGGCTGCTGATCAGCAATCCGCCATGGGGCCTGGAAGAGCAGCTGCGCGAGCTGCTGCCGTGGCTGTCCGAGCGCCTGGCGCAAAGCCAGGGCAGTTGGCGGCTGGATTGGCTGATCGCGGAACAGGGCGGGGCTTGAGGCCGGGGGCGCTGCGAGCCTGCCTGTCTGATCGTTCAGCGCTCGCGTTCGCCGGCGGCCATTACCGCGGCCACGAAACTGGCGGGGTTCTCGACCATCATCAGATGGCCACCGGGTAGATGGGTAATGCTGGCGGCCAGTTCCCGTGCCCAGTCCGGTATGTGCCAATCGTCCTTCGAGCGCTGCCCGGCGATCAGGTGGATGGGGATCGGGCCGTCGAATAACTTCCTGACGCTGGCGAGATAGCTAGAGCGCGCGGTTTCCTCGACCACCGACCGCGCGGTCGCCTGGATGGTCGAGGCCGGCTGATGGCCCAGCAGGCGCAGCGCGGTGTCACGGCGGCTCGCCGAGGGTTCGATGGCTATCTTGGCCAGCCAGCCTTCCGGGTTCTGCATGAACCCGGTGAGCATCACCTCGACCTGGGTGCGCTCCATTTTCGCCAGGCTGATGGACCAGAAGGCGTCGGCCAGCGAGAAGTTGCCTTCGACGTTGCAGAGCGAGACGACCCTCTGCGGGTAGGCGTTGGCGAACAGCATGGCGATGGCGCCTCCCACCGAGTGGCCAACCAGCTTTACTCGGTCGATGTTCCGTTTATCGAGCCAACGCGCCAGGTGAGCCACCTGGTTGGGCAGCGTGATCGAGGCCGGGTCCGCTTCTTGCCATTTTCCGTAGCCGAGCAGGTCTGGTGCGTAGGCCTGGGCGCCCTGGATCGCGAACAGCGGCGGGAGAGAGCCCAGGTGGCCGATCAGGCCGTGGATCAGCAGGTAGGGAGCGGGCATCCGATTGCATCCTTGCAGTGGGGGATCGGGCCGCTAGCGGCGTCTCGGGTCTACGAAATAGGTCAGTTGCTGGCGCGGGTTGAGGTACTCCAGCGCTTCAGGCGGCAGCTGCGACGGGCGGACGCTGCCTGCGATGGCCAGTTTCGGCTCGGCCTCGAGGTCGACGATCAGCGCTTCCTCCTTGGGCACCTTTGGATCGTAGACGATCAGGGTAGGTTTCAAGGGCAGCGTCGGGTGCATGCCCAGCACCAGCGCGTAGCGCTCGTCCTCGAGCTGCACCAGGCTGCCGGGCGGGTACACGCCCATGCAGCGAATGAACGCCTTGAGCGCGACATCGTCGAAGCGCACCCGGTACTGCGGCAGGAACATGCGTGCCAGTGCCTCGTGGGGGCTTAGGGCCAGCCGCGGTTCGAGTGGGTTGCACAGGTTGTCGAAGTGATTGGCGATGCACACGATGCGGCTCAGGCGGCCGATCGAGGCCTCGCGCAGTTGTTGTGGATAACCGCTGCCATCACAGTGTTCGTGGTGCTCGTGGATGATGCGCAGTACGTCGTCGTCGAGCATCAGCTTCTCGCCCATGCGCTTTCCGTACAGCGTGTGCATTTCCAGCAGCTGCTGCTCGGCACGGGTCAGTGGTGGTGGCTTGAGCAGTACCTTGCTGGGCACCTCCAGCTTGCCGATGTCATGCAGCAGGGCGCCCATGCCCAGCATATGACTGGCCTCGGCATCCAGGCCCAGCTGACGGCCGAGCATCATCGACAGCACGGTGACGTTGAGCGAGTGCAGGTAGGCGTCCTCGGCGGCCTTGCCATTGATGCTGTGCAGCGCGACGCCATCTTCGCCGAGCATGGTGGTGACCAGTTCGTTGACCAGCGCACCGGCCTGCTTGACCGACTCTTCCGGCTGGTTGCGCAGGCTCTGGTTGAGCGTCTTGACCCGCTGGCTGGCCTGGACGAAGGCGCGATCGACCTCCGACAGCCTTTTTCGCAGCACGCTGAGCTGCTTGACGCGGGTTTGCCGCGCCTGTTCCTGGGGATCGGGCGGCGGGGGCGGGGGCGGTGGTTGCACAGGGCTGGCTTCAAGCGCCAAGGGAGCGCAGTCGCTACGCGACGGGTCGTAGCGCAGGCGCTTGAGGCCCAGGGCGCGCAGCTGCTTGAGCTGGCCCTCGTCCTTTATCTTGAAGTTGCTGAAAGCGAACGAGTGTTCCCACCAACTCAGATCGAGCTGGACGTATAGCCCAACGCAGAGTTGGTCGGACGAAATGTAAGGCAGGTTGGCGGGCATACCGTGCTCATCGGTTGCTGGCTAATGGCCCGCAGTTTAGTCCGGCTGCAGAAATGATGGCAGCAGTTCTTCAGGCCATCACGTCGACGCTATTGCCAAGGTGTGGCGGATTGGCGGGGGCGCTGATTGGTGCCGCGGCCTGCACCAGGCCGCTGATACTGGCGGCCTGCAGCTCTAGCGTCTTGCGCAGTAGCAGGAGCGACATCTGCACGGAGATCTGTGCCGATGCCTGACTCGATACCTGACTGGAAATGCTGCTCAGCTCCACGACCGCTTACCCTCGCTCAGGACTCAGGAGGTAGACATACACCTGTACCACCCAGGCCGCAATAGCCCTCGGGGTTCTTGGCCAGATACTGCTGGTGGTAGGCCTCAGCATAGTAGAAGATCGGCGCAGGGGCGATCTCGGTGGTGATCTCGCCCAGACCGGCCTTGCGCAACTCGGCCTGGAACTGCTCCTGGCTGCGACGGGCGGCGGCGAGCTGCTGGTCATCGCTGCAGTAAATGGCCGAGCGGTACTGGCTGCCGATGTCGTTGCCCTGGCGCATACCCTGGGTCGGGTTGTGCACTTCCCAGAAAACCTTGAGCAGCTCTTCGTAGTTGGTCAGCTTGGGGTCGAACACCACCAGCACCACTTCGGCGTGACCGGTCAGGCCGGAGCAGGTTTCCTCGTAGGTCGGGTTCGGTGTATGGCCGCCGGCGTAACCCACTGCCGTGGTCCAGACGCCGGGCTGCTGCCAGAAACGCCGCTCGGCGCCCCAGAAGCAGCCAAGGCCGAACAGGGCGGTCTGCAGGCCGGCGGGGAAGGGGCCCTGCAGCGGGTTGCCGTTGACGAAGTGCGCGTCAGGCACCGAAATCGGCGTTTCGCGACCCGGCAGCGCCTGCTCGGCGCTGGGCAGTTCGAGTTTGTGGGCGAGAATTTCCGAACGTAGGGCCATACTGACTGTTCTCCGAATCGTTGTTCTGGGGTAGACCGCGGTAGCTGACGGAGGTTGATTACCGTCCGGCGGCGGGGCGTCGCGAGTAACGCTTGAGACTTTCTACCAGATCGCGGCCGGCTATGGGGCGATCAAACAGATAGCCCTGCCCGATATCGCAGTGCTGGCGGCGCAGGAAGGCCAGTTGCGCCGGGGTCTCGATGCCTTCGGCGACGACCTTGAGCTTGAGGTTGTGGGCCATGGCGATCACCGCCGAAGTGATTTCCCGGTCGTCCTCGTTCTCGGGAATGTCCTTGATGAAGCTGCGATCGATCTTGATCACGTCGATCGGGAATTTCTTCAGGTAGCTGAGCGATGAGTAACCGGTGCCGAAGTCGTCCATGGCCAGGGTCAGGCCCAGTTGCTTGAGGGCGTTGAGCTGGCTGCGCGTGCCGTCGGTGGCCTCCAGCAACAGCCCTTCGGTCAGCTCCAGTTCGAGCAGGTTCGGCGGCAGCTGTTCTTCTTCGAGGATGGCGGCGATCGAGCCGACCAGATCCGGGTCGCTGAACTGCTTGGGCGACAGGTTGATGGCCACCTGCAGATTGCCCAGGCCGACGGCGGTGAGCTGCTTGCTCATGCGGCAGGCCTGGCGCACCACCCATTTGCCGATGGGGATGATCAGCCCGGTTTCCTCGGCCACGCTGATGAACTGATCCGGGCGGATCATGCCTTTTTCCGGGTGCTGCCAGCGCAGCAGTGCTTCCATGCCCAGTAATTGCCCGCTTTTCAGGCACAGCTTGGGCTGGTAGAACACCTCCAGCTCGTTCTGGGTCAGGGCGCGGCGCAGGTTGTTCTCGACGAACAGCTTGTAGTTGGCCTCTTCGTTCAGCGCATCGGTGAACACCTGCATCTGGTGTTTGCCGTTGGCCTTGGCCTTGTGCAGAGCCAGGCCGGCGTGTTTCATCAGGGTCTGCGGATCGGCGCCGTGCTCGGGTGAGCAGGCCAGGCCCACGGAGCCACTGATGATGATCAGCTGATTGTCGACGAACAGGGGCTTGTCGAGGGTTTCCAGCACCTGCTGGGCAATCGCCTGGCCGCGCTGGCTCTCGCAATTGTCGAGCAGGATGGCGAATTCGTTGCTGGCGAAGCGTGCCAGGGTGCCCTCGCCGCTGAAACTGTTGCGCAGGCGCTTGGCCAGGCTGACCAGCAGCTTGTCGCCGGTCTGGTGGCCGAGGGTGTCATTGATGCGCTTGAAGTTGTCGATATCCACCAGCAACAGGCTGATCGCTGCCGTGCCGGTGCTGAACCGCTTCTCCAGCGCGCGGATGAATGCATAGCGGTTGCCCAGGCCGGTAAGGTTGTCACTGTAGGCCAGGCGTTCGATGCGCTGCTGGGATTGCTTGGTTTCGGTGATGTCTTCGTAGATGCCGATGTAGTGCGTCAGGGTGCCGTCGTCGGCATGCACCTTGGAGATCGAGAACTGGCTCCAGTAGGGCTCCAGGTTCTTGCGGCGGCTCTTGAACTCGCCTTGCCAGCTGTTGTGTTCGGCTAGCCCGGAAGCACTGTCGAACAGCAGTTCACTGAGGTTTTCCAGGGCCGGCAGCTCGGCAAGCTGGCGGCCCTGCACCTCGTCGGCGCTGTACTGGGTGATGGCGGTAAAGCTGGGGTTGACGTACTCGACCATGCCGTCACGGTTGAGCAGGATGAAGGCACTGGCGCTCTGCTCGACGGCGCGCTGGAACAGATACAGCGCGCTGGTCGCGTTGCGGCGCTCCTGGTTGCTCAGCACGTTGGCGTACTGATCGGCCAATTCGCCGGCAAAGGCCACTTCGTCCGCCTGCCAGGCGCGGGGGCCGCCGGTATGTTCCAGGCAGAGCACGGCGACCAGCTCGCCACCGACGCGAATGCTGGCATCGAGGATGGCGGTCACCGCCTTGGGGCGCAGGTAATCATCCAGCAGCTCGCGGGTTCGCGAGTCGTTCTCGGCATCGTGCGCGTCGAGGGCACGACTTTCCTTGAGCGCGCGCAGGTAGTTCGGGTAGCGACGACCATCAATGGGCGGCGGCATTTCGTGGCGGCCCTGATCCAGCAGGTACAGGGCCACGGGCTCCAGGGTATCGCCGTTGATGTGCCAGATACCGGCACGGGCGATGCCGTAGATTTCGCAGGCGCTGCGGGTGATCAGTTCAGCCGCTTCGCTGCGTGGATCGTTGCCATGGTAGCGCTGGCTGGCCAGCCGCACGATCAGCTGCTGCTGGGCGAGGGCGCGCATCTGCTGCTGCTGCAACTCGGCCTGGCTACGCTGCAAGTGCTCCAGCGTCTCCTGCGGACCTGGCCCTGCCGGGATGTCTGGTGCGTCGTCACTGGTGACCAGCAGGTAGCCGCGCAGCAGGGCGCGGCCACGCTGCTTGAAGGGCTCGCCGAGTTCCATCAGCTGCAGGGGGCCCTCGGGGGTGTGCAGCGTATAACGCACCAGATAGCGTGAGTACTGCGCGAGTTGCTCTTGGATCGAGTCGTGCAGCCGGTAACGCGCTTCTGGCTCCATCAGGCTTGCGTAGGGCGTTTCCACCAGGTTGCAGAGGTCGCTGGCGGGGATGCCGAACTGCTTTTCGCAGCTCGCGTCGATGAACAGCAATAGCCAGTTCGCCTCATTCATCCGCTCGAAACGCATCATACCGAGCCGCGAAGGCACAGGCAGTTGCGTCACGACCTCGGCCAAGGCACGGCCTGCGGTATCGGGATGGCTTTTCATCGAATGGCTTTATCCATCGGCTGGCGCAGGATGACTGCCCGGCCACATCACTATAACGCTAACAAGGAAGTTTTCGTTTGCTCCAGCCACCACGCGGCAGTAGTGGAGCCTAGGTTGCACCATGGGGTGGCGGCTGACAAGAAGTCTAATGGCATTGTGATTTCTTTATTTTAACCAATTGATTTGAAACAGATATTGCATTGGTAAAAAGCCTGCCATATGGCGCGTTGCGTCACTATCCAAGGGTAAAAAAAACCCCGCCGGTTCGGGCGGGGTCGAGGATACGAGCGTGGCGCTCGAAACCCGTGGCTTACAGCAGCATGGTGCGAATGTCGGTCAGTACATCACCCAGGCGCTTGGTGAAGCGTGCAGCAGCCGCACCGTTGATCACGCGGTGATCGTAGGACAGCGACAGCGGCAGCATCAGCTTGGGCTGGAAGGCCTTGCCATCCCAGACCGGCTGGATGGTCGCCTTGCTGACGCCGAGGATCGCCACTTCCGGCGCGTTGACGATCGGCGTGAAGCCAGTGCCGCCAATATGGCCGAGGCTGGAGATGGTGAAGCAGGCGCCCTGCATGTCGTCGGCCGAGAGCTTCTTGTTACGGGCTTTGTCGGCCAGGGCAGCGGCCTCCGCGGCCAGCTGCAGCAGGCTCTTTTGATCGACGTTCTTGATTACTGGTACCAGCAGGCCGTCCGGGGTATCGACGGCGAAACCGATGTGCACGTACTTCTTGCGAATCACCGCCTTGCCACTTGGCGCCAGCGAGCTGTTGAAGTCCGGCAGTTCCTTGAGCAGGTAGGCGCAGGCCTTGAGCAGCAGGGGCAGCACAGTCAGCTTGACGCCGGCTTTCTCGGCGACGGCCTTCTGGGCGACGCGGAAGGCTTCCAGCTCGGTGATGTCGGCCGAGTCGAACTGGGTCACGTGCGGCACGTTCAGCCAACTGCGGTGCAGGTTGGCCGCGCCGACCTGCATCAGGCGAGTCATCGGTACTTCTTCGACTTCACCGAACTTGCTGAAGTCGACGGCCGGGATCGGCGGAATGCCGGCACCGCCGGTGGCACCGGCAGCTGCGGCGGCAGGCGCCGACTTGGCTTTCTGCAGCTCGGCCTTGACGTAAACCTGCACGTCTTCCTTGAGAATGCGACCTTTCGGGCCGCTGCCCGGCACGGCGCTCAGCTCGACACCGAACTCACGGGCCAGTTGGCGTACCGCCGGGCCAGCATGAACCTTGCTGCCAGCGCGGCTTGGCGCAGCAGCCGGAGCGGCCTGCGGTGCGGCTTTGGCAGGTGCGCTGCCCTGAACGTTGGCCGGCTTGGCCTGCTCTGGGGTAGCGGCGGGTGCCTGGGTAGGCGCAGCTGGTTTGGCGGCAGCCTTGCCCTGCACCTTGAGAGTGAGGATCAGGTCGCCGGTCTTGGCTTCGTCACCGACCTTGATGGCGATGCTTTCGATCACACCGGCTTTGGGCGCCGGGATTTCCATGCTGGCCTTGGCCGATTCCAGGGTGATCAGGGATTGCTCGGCTTCTACGCTGTCGCCCACCTTGACCAGCATCTCGATGACGCTGGCAGCGTCGGCGCCGATATCCGGGATGCGCACTTCTTCAGTGCTTTCACCGGCCGGCTCTTCGGCTTCGGCTTCGGCTGGCGCCGCTGCCTCAGCCTGGGGCGCAGCGGCGGCAGCAGGGGCTGGCGCGCTGGCGGCCTGCCCCTGGGCGCCGCCGGCACCCTTGAGCACCAGGATCAGGTCGCCGGTGCCGACTTCGTCACCGACCTTGACCGATACGCTCTCCACCACGCCGGCGGCCGGCGACGGGATTTCCATGCTGGCCTTGTCGGACTCGAGGGTGATCAGCGACTGATCGACCTCGATGGTGTCGCCCGGCTTGACCGCCACTTCGATAATGCTCGCCTTGGCGCTGGAGCCGATGTCCGGCACCTTGACTTCCTGGGGCTCGGCGCTGCCAGCCGACTGAGCCTGGGGCTCTGCGGCCGGCTGCTCGGCAGCAGCAGGTGCTGCCTGCTCGGGCGCCTGCTTCTGCTCGGCAGGGGCGGCTTCTGCGTCGCCTTCCACGTCCAGCTCGAGCAACTCGTCACCTTCTTTCAGGGTGTCGCCGAGCTTGACCTTCAGGCTCTTGACCACGCCGGCCTTGGGGGCCGGGATTTCCATGCTGGCCTTGTCCGACTCGAGGGTCAGCAGGCTCTGGTCGGCTTCGATGCGGTCGCCGACCTTGACGAACAGCTCGATGATTTCACCCTCACCGCCGCCGATGTCGGGTACGCGAATCAATTCACTCACAATGCGTCTCCTCAGCAGTCCAGTGGGTTGCGTTTTTCAGGGTCGATACCGAACTTGACGATGGCCTCGGCCACCACCTTGCGTTCGATTTCGCCGCGATCGGCCAGCGCTTCGAGCGCAGCCAGAACAACCCAGCGACGGTCCACTTCGAAGAAGTCGCGCAGCTTGCGACGGCTGTCGCTGCGGCCGTAACCATCGGTACCCAGAACCTTGTATTCCTTGACCGGTACCCACTGACGAATCTGTTCGGCGAACAGCTTCATGTAGTCGGTGCTGGCCACCACCGGCCCTTTACGGCCGCTCAGGCACTGCTCGACGTAGCTCTGCTTGGGCTCGTCGCCCGGGTGCAGACGGTTGCTGCGCTCCACGGCCAGGCCGTTGCGACGCAGTTCGTTGAAGCTGGTCACGCTCCACACATCGGCACCGATGTTGTAGTCGTTGCGCAGGATCTTCGCCGCTTCGCGAACTTCGTTGAGGATGGTGCCGCAGCCCATGAGTTGGACGTGGTGGGCGGCTTCCTTCTTGTCCTCTTCGAGCAGGTACATGCCCTTGATGATGCCGTCTTCGACACCTTCGGGCATGGCCGGCTGCTGGTAGTTCTCGTTCATTACGGTGATGTAGTAATAAACGTTTTCCTGCAGGGTCATCATCCGGTGCGTGCCTTCGCGCATGATCACCGCCAGCTCGTAGGCGTAGGTGGGGTCATAGCTGCGCACGTTGGGGATGGTGCTGGCGAGGATGTGGCTGTGGCCGTCCTCGTGCTGCAGGCCTTCGCCGTTCAGCGTGGTACGGCCCGAGGTGCCGCCCAGCAGGAAGCCGCGGGTCTGGCCGTCGCCGGCAGCCCAGGCCAGGTCACCGATACGCTGGAAGCCGAACATCGAGTAGAAGATGTAGACCGGCAGCATCGGCGTGTTGTAGTTGCTGTAGGCGGTACCGGCGGCGATGAACGAGGAGAACGCCCCGGCCTCGTTGAGGCCTTCCTGGAGGATCTGGCCGTCCTTCTCTTCGCGGTAGTACATCACCTGATCGCGGTCGACCGGCTCGTACAGCTGCCCCACCGGGGAGTAGATACCCAGCTGGCGGAACATGCCTTCCATACCGAAGGTACGCGCCTCGTCAGCGAGAATCGGCACGATGCGCTTGCCCAGCTCCTTGTCCTTGACCATGGAGGCGAGGATGCGACCAAAGGCCATGGTGGTGGAAATTTCCCGGTCGCCCGAGCCATCGAGCACGGCCTTGAGGGTTTCCAGCGGCGGCGTCGGAATGCTGATGGAGCCGCGGTTACGCTGCGGCAGGTGACCACCGAGCTTCTCGCGGCACTTGCGCAGGTACTTCATCTCTGCGCTGTCTTCGGCCGGGCGATAGAACGGCAGTTCTTCCAGCTGCGAATCGTTGAGCGGAATGTCGAAGCGATCGCGGAATTTCTTCAGCGACTCGATATCGACCTTCTTGGTGTTGTGCGCGGTGTTCTTGGCTTCGCCGGCGCCGGTGCCATAACCCTTGATGGTCTTGGCCAGGATGACGGTCGGCTGGCCTTTGTGGTTGACCGCCTGGTGGTAAGCCGCGTAGACCTTGTACGGGTCGTGACCGCCACGGTTGAGCTTCCAGATCTCGTCGTCTGAGAGCTTCTCGACGCGCTTGAGCAGTTCCGGATCGTGGCCGAAGAAATGCTTGCGCACGTAGGCGCCGTCCTTGGCCTTGTAGTTCTGGTATTCGCCGTCGATCGCCTGGTCCATGCGGCGCTGCATGCGGCCGTCTTCGTCCTGGGCGAACAGCGGGTCCCACATACGGCCCCAGATGACCTTGTTGACGTTCCAGTTGGCGCCGCGGAACACGCCTTCGAGTTCCTGGATGATCTTGCTGTTGCCGCGAACCGGGCCGTCGAGGCGCTGCAGGTTGCAGTTGATGACGAAGATCAGGTTGTCGAGGTTCTCGCGGCCGGCCAGGGAGATGGCGCCCAGGGTTTCCGGCTCGTCAGTCTCGCCGTCACCGATGAAGCACCAGACCTTCTGCTTGCCGGCCGGGATGAAACCGCGGTTTTCCAGGTACTTCATGAAGCGTGCCTGGTAGATCGCGGTGATCGGGCCCAGGCCCATGGATACGGTCGGGAACTGCCAGAAGTCCGGCATCAGGTGCGGGTGCGGGTACGACGACAGGCCGCCACCGTCCACTTCCTGACGGAACTTGAGCATCTGCTCTTCGCTCAGGCGGCCTTCCAGGAAGGCGCGGGCGTAGATGCCGGGAGAGGCGTGGCCCTGGTAGTAGATCAGGTCGCCGCCATGTTCTTCGGTCGGTGCCTGGAAGAAGTAGTTGAAGCCGATGTCGTAAAGGGTCGCGCTGGAGGCGAAGGTGGAGATGTGACCACCCAGGTCCGGGTCCTGCATGTTGGCGCGCATGACCATGGCCAGGGCGTTCCAGCGAACGATCGAGCGGATGCGACGTTCCATGAACAGGTCGCCCGGCATACGCGCTTCACGGGTGACCGGAATGGTATTGCGATAGGGCGTGGTGATCGAATAGGGCAACTGCGTGCCGCTGCGAGTGGCCAACTCACCCAGGCGCGTCATCAGATAGTGGGCACGGTCTTCGCCTTCCTTGTCGAGGACGGATTCCAGTGCGTCCAGCCATTCCTGGGTTTCGATTGGATCGAGGTCTTGCATGGCTTGCTCCAGAGCGGAAAGGCTTCCAGAATCGGAAACCAGATGCGTGGCCGGCTTTTTGAGCGGGCACATTAATTCTTGGATGTACCGGTTGGGTAGATCCGGCTTCCTGTAGTTTTACTACATTTCGTCGGCGATTTCAGCTCTCTCGATCGATTCAGTCGTAGCAAAACTACAATCAAATCAGGCAAGAGCCAGTAACGGCAAGCCCTCAAGGGGGCTGCGCCGGTTTTCCAACAGGCTCGCAGCCCGCCGAAAAGGATAGACCATGAGCTTGCCTGCGCTCGTCTCTTTGCCTGCCGTCCTTCATCCAGTTGCCCAGCGTGCCGAGCAGTCGCTTGCCCAGGCGTTCGCCCGCCTGTCCGCTGAAGCCGCTGCCGAATTCGCGGCCTGGCCGGCGCTGCGCAAGGAAAATTTGCAGCGGGTGACTGCTGCCAGTGACTTCGTGACGCAGCAGGGCGAGCGTGACCCGCAGATGCTCCGCGACCTGGCGGGCAGCGGCGAGCTGGAGCGGCGCCTGGATGCAGGCGAGTTGCGTGGGCAGCTTGCCGAACAGCTGCGCGAGTGCGCGGATGAGAACGCCCTGGCGCGTAGCCTGCGACGCTTTCGCAATCGCCAGCAACTGCGCATCATCTGGCGCGATGTCAGCCGCCAGGCGGATCTGGTGGAGACCTGCCGCGATCTTTCCGACCTGGCCGACGCCTGCATTGATCTGGCCTACCAGTGGCTTTACCCCCGGCATTGCGAGCAGTTCGGCACGCCGGTCGGGCGTCGCAGTGGCGAGCCGCAGCACATGGTGATCCTTGGCATGGGCAAGCTCGGCGCCCATGAGTTGAACCTGTCTTCGGACATCGACCTGATCTTCGGCTACCCGGAGGGCGGCGAAACCCAGGGCGTCAAGCGCCCGCTGGATAACCAGGAGTTCTTCATTCGCCTGGGCCAGAAGCTGATCAAGGCGCTGGACGCCATTACCGTCGACGGTTTCGTGTTTCGCACCGATATGCGCCTGCGCCCCTATGGCTCGTCCGGCGCGCTGGTGTTCAGCTTCAACGCGCTGGAGCAGTACTACCAGGACCAGGGGCGCGACTGGGAGCGCTACGCGATGATCAAGGCGCGGGTGGTCGGCGGTGATCAGCAGGCCGGCGCGCAGCTGCTGGAGATGCTGCGACCCTTCGTCTACCGCCGTTACCTGGATTTTTCCGCCATCGACGCGCTGCGCACCATGAAACAGCTGATCCAGCAGGAAGTGCGCCGCAAGGGCATGGCCGAGAACATCAAGCTCGGCTCCGGCGGTATCCGTGAGGTGGAGTTCATTGCCCAGGCCTTCCAGCTGATCCACGGCGGACGCGACCTCAGCCTGCAGCAGCGCTCCTTGCTCAAGGTGCTGCAAACGCTCAAGGATCAGGGCTACCTGCCGGGCCAGGCGGTCGACGAGCTGCTCGCCGGTTACGCCTTCCTGCGTTACACCGAGCACGCCTTGCAGGCCATCGACGACCGGCAGACGCAGATGCTCCCGGACAATGACCAGGATCGGGCGCGGGTGGCCTTCATGCTCGGCTTCGATGGCTGGGATGCCTTCCATGAACGGCTGATGCACTGGCGCGGCCGGGTCGACTGGCATTTTCGCCAGGTCATCGCCGACCCCGACGAGGATCAGCAGGGCGACGAGGAGCCCATGGTCGGTGCGGACTGGCTGCCGCTGTGGAACGACGATCAGGATGAAGAGGCGGCCTGTCGGCAGCTGGCCGAAGCCGGATTCGAGGCGCCCCAGGCTGCCTGGCAACGGCTGGTGGGGCTGCGCAACGGCAATCAGGTGCGCGCCATGCAGCGTATCGGCCGCGAGCGCCTGGATGCCTTTATCCCACGCCTGCTGGCCGCCACCACCGAACAGGAAAAGCCGGACCTGGTGCTGGAGCGGGTGCTGCCGCTGATCGAGGCGGTCGCTCGGCGCTCGGCCTACCTGGTGCTACTCACCGAAAACCCCGGCGCCTTGTTGCGCCTGCTGACCCTGTGCGCCGCCAGCCCGTGGATTGCCGAGCAGATCAGCCGTTTCCCACTGCTGCTCGACGAGTTGCTCAACGAAGGGCGTCTGTTCAGCCCGCCCCTTGCCCCGGAGCTGGCCGCCGAGTTGCAGGAGCGCCTGACGCGCATTCCCGAGGACGATCTTGAGCAGCAGATGGAGGCGCTGCGCCACTTCAAGCTGGCCCATGGTCTGCGCGTGGCGGCCTCGGAGATCGCCGGCAGCCTGCCGCTGATGAAGGTCAGCGACTACCTGACCTGGCTGGCCGAAGCCATTCTCGACCAGGTACTGGCCCTGGCCTGGCGGCAGATGGTCAACCGCCATGGCACGCCGTTGCGCGCCGATGGCAGCCCCTGTGCACCGGATTTCATCATCGTCGGCTACGGCAAGGTGGGCGGCATCGAGCTGGGGCACGGCTCGGACCTGGACCTGGTGTTTATCCACGATGGCGACCCCCAGGCCGAGACCGACGGCGCCAAGCCCATCGATGGCGCGCAGTTCTTTACCCGCCTGGGGCAGCGGATCATTCACCTGCTGACCGCGCAGACCAACTCCGGCCAGCTCTACGACGTCGACATGCGCCTGCGTCCCTCCGGTGCGGCGGGACTGCTGGTCAGCTCCCTGGGCGCCTTCCGCCGCTATCAGGAGGGCGAGGCCTGGACCTGGGAGCACCAGGCGCTGGTGCGTGCACGGGTGCTGGTTGGCTGTCAGCGGGTGGCCGCCGCGTTCGCCGAGGTACGTACCGCGGTGCTGGCCCGCGAGCGCGACCAGGCCAAGCTGCAAGCCGAGGTCAGCGAGATGCGCGCCAAAATGCGCTACAACCTGGGCAGCCGTGCCACCGCGGCCGGCACGGCCGAGAATGCCTTCGAGGCGGCCTCGCCCTTCGACCTCAAGCAGGACGCCGGAGGTATCGTCGATATCGAATTTATGGTGCAATACGCGGCTCTGGCGTGGTCGAAGCAGCATCCGGCGCTGCTCGAATTCACCGACAACATCCGCATTCTGGAAGGCCTGGATCGGCTCGGTCTGCTCCGCGATGGCGAGGCGACCCTGCTGCAGGACGCCTACAAGGCCTACCGCTCGGCAGCCCACCGGCAGGCCTTGCAGAAGCAGCCCGGGGTCGTGGGCGGCGACCAGTTCCACGAGCACCGGCGCAATGTGATGCGCATCTGGCGTGAACTGGGGCTGAGTTGATGGCTGCCCGCCCGCCATCGGACTTCTCTAGCGAAACTGAGCGTATGAATATTCTGATCATCGGCCCTTCGTGGGTAGGCGACATGGTGATGGCGCAGACACTGTTCCAGTGTCTGAAAAAGCGCCATCCCGACTGCGCCATCGACGTGCTGGCCCCGGACTGGAGCCGGCCGATCCTCGAGCGCATGCCCGAAGTGCGTCAGGCGCTGAGCTTTCCCCTGGGCCATGGCGTGCTGGAGCTGGCCACGCGCCGGCGCATCGGCAAGTCCCTGGCCGGCCGTTACGATCAGGCGATCCTGCTGCCCAATTCCATGAAGTCGGCGCTGGTGCCGTTCTTCGCCGGGATCCCGCTGCGCACCGGCTGGAAGGGCGAGATGCGTTACGGTCTGCTCAATGACGTGCGCAAGCTGGACAAGGACCGCTACCCGCTGATGATCGAGCGCTTCATGGCCCTGGCCTATCCGGCCGGTGCCGAGCTGCCGCAGCCCTATCCGCGCCCCTCCCTGCAGATCGACCCGGCCACTCGTGATGCGGCCCTGGCGCATTTCGGCCTGACCCTGGACCGCCCAGTTCTGGCCCTGTGCCCGGGTGCCGAGTTCGGCGAGGCCAAACGCTGGCCCAGCGAGCATTACGCCAAGGTCGCCGAGGCGAAGATTCGCGAGGGTTGGCAGGTCTGGCTGTTCGGCTCGAAAAAGGATCACCCGGTGGGCGAGGACATCCGTTCGCGGTTGATTCCCGGCCTGCGCGAGGAGGCCGTCAACCTGTCCGGCGAGACCAGCCTGGCCCAGGCCATCGACCTGCTGTCGTGCGCCGCCTCGGTGGTGTCCAACGACTCCGGGCTGATGCACGTCGCGGCGGCGCTCAATCGCCCGCTGGTGGCGGTTTATGGCTCGACCTCGCCGCAATTCACGCCGCCGCTGGCCGAGCAGGTGGAAATCATCCGCCTGGGCATCGAGTGCAGCCCGTGCTTCGAGCGCACCTGCCGCTTCGGCCATTACAACTGCCTGGTACAGCTCCAGCCGCGGGTTGCCATGGACGCGCTGCAGCGCCTGGCCGTCGAGCCGGTCGAGGTCATGCCCTGAATGCGCGTGCTGGTGATCAAGACCTCATCGCTGGGCGACGTCATTCATACCCTGCCGGCCCTGACCGACGCGGCCCGGGCGATTCCCGGCATCCGCTTCGACTGGGTGGTGGAAGAGGGCTTCGCCGAGATTCCCGCCTGGCACCCGGCGGTGTCCCAGGTCATTGCGGTAGCCATCCGCCGCTGGCGCAAGCACCCGCTGAAAACCCTGCGCAGTGGCGAATGGTCGCGTTTCAAGCAGCGCCTGCGCGAAAGCCACTACGACCTGGTGATCGACGCCCAGGGGTTGTTCAAGAGCGCCTGGCTGACCCGTTACGTCAAGGCGCCGGTGGCCGGGCTCGACAGCAAATCCGCCCGCGAGCCGATCGCCGCGCGCTTCTATGATCGCCCGTACAGCGTGCCGCCCGCCCAGCATGCGCTGGAGCGCACCCGCCAGCTGTTCGGCCAGGCGCTGGGCTACAGTGTGCCCGCCGGTCTGGGCGACTACGGGCTGAACCGCGCCCAGCTTGCAGATCCGGCCGCGAGCCCTTATCTGGTGTTTCTGCACGGCACCACCTGGGCCAGCAAGCATTGGCCCGAAGCCTACTGGCGCGAGCTGGCCGAACAGGTCGCCGGGCAGGGCTGGTCGATTCGCCTGCCCTGGGGCAACGAGACGGAAAAGGCCCGTGCCGAGCGTATCGCCGCCGGTATCGAGGGGGCCGCGGTGTTGCCGAAGCTCAACCTGGCGGGTGTGGCCAAGGTGCTCGCCGGTGCCCGGGCCTGCGTCGCGGTGGACACCGGCCTGGGCCATCTGGCCGCGGCACTGGATGTGCCGACCCTGTCGCTGTACGGCCCGACGCTGCCCGGGCGGGTCGGTGCCTATGGCCGATCTCAGGTGCACCTGTGCGCCAGTGGCCCGGATGCCGGCAAGGGTGACCGCGACAAGCCCTGTTTCGATGACCTGAAACCACAGCGGGTGTTTACCGAACTGCATGCCCTGTTGCTGGACCTGGGGCTGGATTGATGCAACCGAGCGGAGGGCCGATGCGCCTGGCTTTTATCCTCTACAAGTATTTCCCCTATGGCGGCTTGCAGCGCGACTTCATGCGTATCGCCCTGGAGTGCCAGCAGCGCGGCCACAGCATCCGCGTCTACACGCCGATCTGGGAAGGCGAGGTGCCAGAGGGCTTCGAGGTGGTGGTGGTGCCGGTCAAGGCGCTGTTCAATCACCACCGCAACGAAAAGCTCACCGCCTGGGTGCAGGCCGACCTGCGCGAGCGCCCGGTCGACCGGGTGATCGGCTTCAACAAGATGCCGGGGCTGGACGTGTACTACGCCGCCGACGGCTGCTTCGAAGACAAGGCGCAGACCCTGCGCAACCCCCTGTACCGTCGCTGGGGCCGCTACAAGCATTTCGCCGAGTACGAGCGGGCGGTGTTCGCGCCCGAGTCGAACACCGAGATCCTGATGATCTCCGAGGTGCAGCAGCCGCTGTTCGTCAAGCATTACGGCACGCCGGCCGAGCGCTTTCACCTGCTGCCGCCGGGTATCGCCCTGGATCGCCGTGCGCCGGCCAATGCCGCCGATATCCGCGCCGAGTTCCGCCGCGAGTTCGCCCTGGCCGACAACGACCTGCTGCTGGTGCAGATCGGCTCGGGCTTCAAGACCAAGGGGCTGGACCGCAGCCTCAAGGCCCTGGCCGCACTGCCGGGTGAGCTGAAGTCGCGCACCCGGCTGATGGTCATCGGCCAGGACGACCCCAAGCCGTTCCTGCTGCAGGTCAAGGCGCTCGGCCTGAGCGATCAGGTGACGATTCTCAAGGGGCGCAGCGACATTCCGCGCTTCCTGCTCGGCGCCGACCTGCTGATCCACCCGGCCTACAACGAAAATACCGGCACCGTGCTGCTCGAGGCGCTGGTCGCCGGCTTGCCGGTGCTGGTCACCGATGTCTGTGGCTATGCCCATTACATCGAAGATGCCGACGCCGGCCGTGTGGTGCCCAGCCCCTTCGAGCAGTCTGCGCTCAATCGCATGCTGGCCGAGATGCTGGCCGACGACGCCCGGCGTGAGGCCTGGCAGCGCAATGGCCTGGCCTATGCCGAGACGGCCGACCTGTACAGCATGCCGCAGCGGGCTGCTGACGTGATTCTGGCGACGCGCCCGTGAGCACGCCGGCTACCCTGATAATCCGCGACCCCGCAGGGGCGTCGCATTCGTCGTGCGATGATCGTCATCACGCCACGGGTTTTGCAGTATTCGTTGCGCGTGTGCGGCGTCTACGGGAGGCTTATGCGCCTTATTCTTGCTGAACCATTCAAGTCCCTATGGGCCGGCAAGGATGCCTTCGAACAAGTCGAGGGCCTGCAGGGGCAGGTCTACCGCGAGCTCGAGGCGCGGCGCACGCTGCGCACCGAGGTAGCCGGCAAGGGCTACTTCGTGAAGATTCATCGCGGGGTCGGCTGGGGAGAAATCCTCAAGAACCTGATCACGGCTCGCCTGCCGGTGCTTGGCGCGGGCCAGGAATGGCAGGCCATCCAGCGCCTGCACGAAGTCGGAGTGTCGACCATGACCGCCGTGGCCTATGGCGAGCGTGGCGGCAATCCGGCGCAGCAGCATTCGTTCATCGTCACCGAAGAGCTGGCGCCCACCATTGACCTCGAGCAACTGACGATGGGCTGGAGCGACCAGCCGCCAGCGCCAACCCTTAAGTGGGCGCTGATTCGTCGGGTCGCGCAGATGACCGGGCGCATGCACGCCGCCGGGGTCAACCATCGTGATTGCTACATCTGTCATTTCCTGCTGCATACCGACAAACCTTTCAATGCCGATGATTTCCGCCTGTCGGTGATCGACCTGCATCGGGCCCAGCTGCGTGCCCAGGTGCCGCGGCGCTGGCGTAACAAGGATCTGGCCGGGCTGTATTTCTCGGCGCTCAATATCGGTCTTGGCCAGCGCGATCTGCTGCGCTTTCTAAAGGTCTATTTCTGCGTCGTCGACAAGCGCTCGCTGCGCCGGATCCTGCGCGATGAAGCCTCGTTGCTGCGTTGGCTGCAAGGCAAGGCCGACCGGCTGCGTTCACGTTACAAACGCAAGTACGAAACGGAGGGCGACGCATGAGTCGGTGGCGTGTCACTGCCTTGGCCACGCCTGAGGCGGCCCGGGCATTCGCATCGCTGGATGCGGTCTTTGCTCTGCAGGGCGAGGCCATAACTCACGACCCGTTGTCGGATGTTATTCGCGTGGAGTTCGGCGGGCTGCGCTATTACGTCAAGCGTTACCACGGCGCGGGCAAGGGGGCTCGGCGTTTCGTCGGTCGGCCGCGAGTCAAGGCCGAGTGGCAGAACCTCAAGCATTTCGCGACCTGGGGCATTCCCACTGCGCCTATCGCCGCCTACGGTCTGGAGCGCAGGGGGGCGGCCTTTCACCGGGGCGCGCTGATTACCCAGGAGCTGGTCGACACCACCGACATGTGGCGCCTCGCCGCCTCGGGCGATGAACGTCTGCGTGATCGAGCCTGGGTCGAGGATGTCAGCTGTCAGCTGGCTCGCGCCACGCGCATCCTGCACGATCATCATTTCGCCCACAACGACCTGAAGTGGCGCAATCTGCTGGTCGACGAGCACCGCCGTCTGTACTTCATCGACTGCCCGACCGGCGCCTTCTGGCGCGGGCCGTTTCTACGGCGGCGCATCGTCAAGGACCTCGCCTGTCTGGACAAGGTGGCCAAATACCACCTGTCGCGTACCCAGCGCTTGCGTTTCTACCTGCAGTACCGGGGCCGCGAGCGACTGAACGACAGTGACAAGCAGCGTATCGGCCAGATCGTCCGCTTTTTCGAGGGAAGAGAATGAAGGACTTCATCGCCAGTGGTGATCGGGCGCTGCTCGAACGTCATGGCCTGGCCAGCTTCGAGGCGCTCTGGTCGCTCGAACTGCATGCGGTCGACGAGCCCAACAAGGCGCCGCGCGGCGGTTGGAGCACGGTCTATCGGCTCGATCTGGAAGGCCAGGGCTATTACCTCAAGCGTCAGAGCAATTACCTGACCCATAGCCTGGAGCGCCCCTGGGGCGAGCCCACCCTGGCGCGGGAGTTCCGCAACATCTGCCGCTATCAGCGCCTGGGTATCCCGGCGATGAGCGCGGCGTTCTACGCCGAGCGGCGTATCGCCGGCGAGCGTCGTGCCGTTCTGTTGACCCATGCGCTGGACGCTTGGCGGGATCTCGACAGCTGGTTGCCCGAGTGGCGCCAGCTTGCTGCCGAGCAGCGCCAGGCGATCGTCAGTGCCTGCGGTCTGCTGGCTCGACGCGTCCATGAAAAGGGGCAGTTGCACGGCTGTTTCTACCCCAAACATATCTTCCTCCAGCCACGGGAGGAGGGTTTTGTCGCGCAACTGATCGATCTGGAAAAGACCCGGCCGTTGTTTCTCGGCGAGCGTGACAGGGTCAAGGATCTCGAGCCGTTGCTGCGCCGCACCAACCCCTGGAATGAAGCGGACCACCTGGGCTTCCTGACTGCCTATCTGGGCAGCGGGCAGCAGGTGGAACACTGGTCGCAGCGTCTTGCGGCGCGCTTGAAGGACAAGGCCCAACGCCCATGAAACTGGCTCTCCTGAATGAGGCGGGGCGCAGCCCTGCGCTGCCGCTACCGATCGACTTGCCCGGTGGTGTGTCACTGCAATTGCACAGCCTGCTGCGTGTGCTGCCCAGGCAGCGTTATGTCGGTCGTGCGCAGTGGCAGGGGCGCAATGTCCTCGCCAAGATACTGGTCGGCAGCAAGGCCGAGCGGCATTTCGCGCGGGAGCTGCAGGGGGCCCAGCTACTGGCGCAGCAGGGCCTGTGCACGCCATTGCTGCTCGAGCATGGCGTTGCGGGGGGCGAGGGCGGCTGGCTGCTGTTCGAATTCCTGGAAGGCGCGCGCAGCCTGGCCGATGACTGGCAGGCCGTCGCCGGCCAAGCCTGGCTGAGCGATGCCCAGCAGCAGGTACTCGGCGAGGCGCTTGGCGTTATCGGCCAACTGCACAGTCGTGGGCTGTGGCAGGAAGACCTGCACCTGGACAACCTGCTGCGCCACGACGGTCGACTGCACCTGATCGATGGCGGTGGCATTCGTGCAGAAACGCCAGGTCAGCCGCTGTCGCGCGATAAGGTGCTGGGCAATCTGGGGCTGTTCTTCGCGCAGTTTCCCGGGGCCATCGACAGCTTTGTCGAGGAGCTGCTGGTGCATTACCTGCTGGTCAATGGTGAGCACGCGTTGCCGCTGGAGGCACTGCTCAAGGCCGTGGCCAGGGCGCGAGCAACGCGCATGCAGGCGTTCATGGCCAAGATCGAGCGCGAGTGCACGGCGTTTCGCGTCTGGCGCAGCCCGTCGCGCCTGCAGGTGGTGAGGCGCGAAGAGGACGCGGCGCTGGCGCCTATCCTGGCCGATCCCGACGCAGCGATTGCCAGCGGCGAGCCGCTCAAGCTCGGTGGCTCCTCCACCGTGGCGCGCATCCAGCAGTCTGGCCGACAGCTGGTCATCAAGCGCTACAACATCAAGGGCTTCGCACATTGGCTGCGACGCTTCTGGCGGCCTAGTCGCGCCTGGCACAGCTGGTGCGAGGGCAATCGCCTGGATTTTCTCGGTATCGCCACGCCCCAGCCCCTGGCCGTGCTCGAACGCCGCACCCTGTGGTTGCGCCGCCAGGCCTATCTGATTACCGAACACACGCCGGGTATGGATATAATCGCCCGTTTCGCGCCCTGCGGCGCAGACGGACTGCCGCCCGAAGCGGATTTGCAGGCGCTGGAGGCCTTGTTTGCAGCCCTGCTGCGTGAGCGCATCAGCCACGGCGACTGCAAGGGGACCAATATCCTCTGGCAGGACGGGCGCTGGGCGCTGATCGATCTGGATGCCATGCAGTACCATGGCCAGGCCGCCAGCTTCAAAGCCGCCTATGGGCGTGATCGTGCACGCCTGCTGCGCAACTGGCCGGCCGACAGCGCCCTGTATCGTGAGCTCGATCGGCGCTTGCCAACACTTAGTTGAGCTTCCCAAGGGGGGGCTCATGGACATCAAACAGTAACGGTTGTCGAGTCAGGCAGCCGCGTTAAGAGGCTTTATCCGTGGCATTGACGATTCTTGGCCTGTCCGGCGCCCTCAGTCATGACCCCTCCGCGGCGTTGTACATCGACGGCAAGTTGATTGCCGCGGCGGAAGAAGAGCGCTTCGTGCGTGACAAGCACGCGAAGAATCGCATGCCCTACGAGTCGGCCAAGTTCTGCCTGGAGCAGGCCGGCATCAAACCATCGGATGTCGATGTGGTGGCGATTCCCTTCGCGCCCATCAGCCTGTTCGGCAAGGCCCGCTGGCACTACGCCAAGCGCTACTGGTATGCGCCGGATCGCGCCCTTGATGCGATCCTCATGGGTAACCGTCGTTACAAGCGCTATCGCAAGAAGATCGTCTGGTGCCTGGAGCAACTCGGCTTCGACGCCAAGAAGGTCAGGATCGAGCCGGTCGAGCATCACCTGGCCCATGCTGCCAGTGCCTATCACTGCTCGGGCTTCACCGAGAAGACCGCCATCCTCGGGATCGACGGCAAGGGCGAGTACGCCACCACCTTCTTCGGTTACGGCGAGAACGGGCGCATCCACAAGATCAAGGAATTCTACGACCCGGACTCCCTGGGCGGCCTGTATGGTGCGGTGACCGAGTTTCTTGGCTTCGAGATGCTCGACGGCGAGTTCAAGGTCATGGGCATGGCGCCCTATGGCGATGCCAGCAAATACGATTTCTCCCGCCTGGCCAAGTTCGAGAACGGCGAGCTGGTGATCAATACCGACTACGCCAACGTCATCGGCTTGCGCCGGCACAAGGAAAAGGGCAAGGGCTTCTACTTCTCGCCCAAGCTGATCGAGTGGCTGGGGCCCAAGCGTGAAGGCGATATCGCCGACGATCCCTACATCCACTACGCCGCCAGCATGCAGGCGCTGTTCGAGAAGCTGGCGCTGGAGATGATGGACTACTACCTGGGCGACATCATCCGCGAAACCGGCAAGATCGCCTTTGCCGGCGGTTGCGCGCTGAACGTCAAACTAAACCAGAAGATCATCGCCCGCCCGGAGGTCAAGGAGCTGTTCGTGCAGCCGGCGTCCGGGGATGCCGGTACCTCGGTTGGCGCTGCTGCCTACGTGTCCCACAAGCGCGGCGTGCCGGTGGAGAAGATGGAGCACGTCTACCTCGGCCCGGCCTACAGCAACGAAGACGTGATCGCCGCCTGCGCCCGCCACCCGAATGCGCCGAAATGGCAGAAGATCGACGACATGCCGCAGCGCATCGCGCAGATCATGGTCGACGGCAACCCGGTGGCCTGGTTCCAGGGCCGCATGGAGTTCGGCCCGCGCGCCCTCGGCGGCCGTTCGATCATCGGTTGCCCGAGCATTCCCGGCGTGGCCGACCGTATCAACGAGCAGATCAAGTTCCGCGAGCGCTGGAGACCCTTCTGCCCGTCAATGCTCGACACCGTAGCCGAGCAGATGCTCAAGGTCGACCACCCGAGCCCGTTCATGACCTTCACCTTCGAAGTCAACGACGAGTGGAAGGAGCGGGTCAGCGAAGTCGTTCACGAAGACGGTACTTCCCGCGCCCAGGTGCTCAAGCGCGAATACAACCCGCGTTGGTATGACCTGATGCTGGAACTGGAAAAACTCACCGGCAACGGCGTGTCGCTGAATACCTCGCTGAACCGCCGTGGCGAACCGATGATCTGCTCGCCGACCGACGCCCTGAACATGTTCTTCGGCTCGGATCTGCAGTACCTGATCATGGAAGATATTCTGGTGATCAAGGACGGGGTAATGCCCAATGAGCAGCCCTGAACAACCCTGGGTTCTGCAAATCTGCCATGGTTATGACGGGCCTTTCCTCGATTGCGCCCATCAGTATGCGGCGTTGTTCAGGGGGACCCGTTACAAGGTATTAACCGTGTATCTGACGGGCGTGCGCAATGCTGACGTCGAAGCCGGGTCGGCTTCGGATGAGGTGGTATTTCTCGAGTACAGCTCGCGTGACATGCGAGGTCTCAAGCTCCGCGCGATTCGAGACATTGCACGGCTGGTGCGTACGAGGGGGTTCACGCTGTGCATTGCCCATCGCTTCAAGCCGACTTACATCGCTTGCCTTGCTACTCGCCTACCCGTTATCGGCGTAAGCCATGCGTTCGGTGTCTACCGCCGGCGTTTTCGCCAGTGGTTGGCCAACGTCTTCAGTAAACGCCTGATGCTGCTTGGCGTGTCCAATGCGGTACGCGACGATCTGCGCGCGAGTTTGCCGACTTGGCCAGAAAACCGAATTGAGACCTTATATAACCGCATTGACCTTGAGACCTTGCAGGCGCAGCAGGTCACGCGTGAGGCCGCCAGGACGCATCTTGGCCTTCCCAGCGATGCTTGGATCGTCGGTAACGTAGGGCGCCTACATCCGGACAAAGATCAGGAGACACTGATTCGCGGTTTTGCCAAGGCACTGCCGACGATGCCCGTAGGCAGTCTGCTGGTTATAGTCGGGCGTGGGCGTCTTGAGGCTAAGCTACGATCGCTCGTTGAGGCGCTGGGGGTTGAGCAGTCCGTATGTTTTCTGGGGCAGATTTCCAATGCAAAGTACTATTTCAAGGCGTTTGATGTCTTTGTCCTGACATCGGATCATGAGCCTTTTGGCATGGTATTGCTGGAAGCGATGGCGGCTAACCTACCGCTTATCTGTAGTGACTGTGGCGGGGCTCGTGAAGTAGTTCAGGAGGCTGGCCGGCTCTTTCCCTTTGGCGACCACTGCCGCTTGGCGTCTATATTGAGTGAGCTACCAAACTCACCAATCCCGACTGAAAAGTCTTATCGCCCTTGTCTGGAGCGATTCGGTTATAAGGCAGCGCAAGAAGTGTTCAAGGAAAAGCTCCACGCTTTTAATAAAAAGATATGAAAACTGAGTCGGGGAGTGAGTGCCAGGCTTCTTTTGTAAAGAAGCGTGTTGGCAGTTACGTTTTTTTCTTTGATCCTCGCCACCCCGGGGCGCAGCAACATGCTGAAAGCTTCCTGCACCCTGAAAATGAAACCAGCAGGGCTGTTGAGCGAGCTGTTCATATTTATCAAGAACAAGGCGTGGTGCTTAAATACAGCAAGCCCACACGTTGGAAAGTCAGGCTGCGAAATGGATTAAGACTAAAGGGGTCGGGGAAGCATTGCTTAGCAGATGAGTTTCATAATCTTGCTCGTTTAGACAGAAATAGCTTGAGCCCGCAAGCTTACGGGTACGTTCGTAGATGGTGTTTTGGCTTTCTCTACGAAGAGTTGCTTGTGCTCGAGTATATACCTAAGAGCCGTACCGTAGACGATGTCGTGTTGTCTAAAGAGCAGGGAGTTGAAAGCATTCTTTCTTGTGTCTTTGCTGGGTTTTCAGAAATGCTCGCTGAGGGCTTTGTTCACTTGGATCCCCATCCTGGTAACATATTGCTCACTGCTCAAGGTGATGTCAGGTTTGTGGATTTCGAGGGGTGCTGTTTCGATGATATCGATGAAGCCTTTTCTTTAGCCTTCTGTATGGGTAGGTTCTATCGCTTTTGGTTTTTCAAATTTATGGGTGAGGCTGTCTATGATGACATGGTGGCCTCGTTTGTTTCCAATGTGCGCTTTTCTCTGACTGAGCGGCAGCGCTTTTGGCCGGTTTATTCGGCGTTCAAGAAGGAAGATACCTCAAGGAAGCAATGCCGTCAGTATTTTACAAGTCGGCGGGCGCGTGAGAAATTTATAGCGAGTAGCGTGCTTAGTTATCCTAATAATTAGATTTATCAAGGAGGGCGTGTGAGCGAGGGATTTGCAGTTGATGGTGTTTTTTGTATTAGCTTGTCCGATCGCCATGACCGGCGAGATATCTTGCGGGCCTCGCTTTTTCAACACTTTCCAGACGCTGAGTTTTTAATTGTCCAGCGTGATCAGGGGGATCCTCAGCGAGGCTGCTTTAACTCGCATCAGCAGTGCGCGCGTATGCTTGTCGAGCGTGACTGGCAGCGTGCGCTGATTCTTGAGGATGATGTCATGTTCTATGAAATAGAACCTGCGCATGTTAGAAATATTAATCGCTATCTTACCCACTACGATCCACCCATTTTCTATCTCGGCCTGATTCTCGGCCGGCTCTGGCCAACGTGGTCACGAGGCGTTGTAGGTTGTCGCGCATTAGGAACACATGCCTATATCCTAAATAGAAATGCAGCGTCGTTTGTGATGGCTCAGCCTTATAGGGGGCAAGGAATCGATACGATGCTGAAACGATGCCTCCCAGGTCGTGCTGCCTACCCTATGCTATGCCAGCAACAGCCCGATGGGCTCGGTAAAAGTGACATAGATGGTGAGCGAGATGGTAGCGTCGCAAAATGCGATGAGTTCTGGCGGCGAAATAAAAAAAGGCAGCGTATCGAGTGGCGCAAGAATTTATGGAGGCTGCTGATACCGGCGGTGTGGAAGTAAGCGACTGCATGCGCAAAGCGCTGTAGGTTTACAAGTCTGTAATCTTTACTGCAAATACAGATATGAGTTCTTTCAAATGCAAGCTCGACGGGGCTTGAAAGGTGTCTTAGTTGAAAAAGTTGGCGGTTGTGTATTTTGGCTTGCCGCGAAATAGCTCGGTCTGCTACCCCTCTGTCGAGAAAAATTTCTATGCCCAAGTTCCTGATGGTTTCTGCGTAGAGTCCTTTTATCATTTTTATCAGCAGGCGTTTGTCGATAACCCTCGTTCCGGAGAGCGAGGGGCGCTAGCTAGCGAAAACTATCAGGTATTTTCAGGAATGAAGGGGCAACTTGAAACGCCAGGCGAATGCCTCGTTTCGTGGCCAGTAGCGGAGATAAAGCGCTATGGAGATGCGTGGAAAGATGAGTATAAATCCTTCTCTAACTTAATCCACCAGCTAAACTCTCTTCACCGGGTGACACAGCAAGTACGCCAATACGATCCGGATGTTGTCGTCTTTCTCCGGCCTGACCTTGTTTACATGGATCCTTTTCCTCAGGCAGCTATCCATGCTGTCGCAGCCAAACCATGCGCTATCTATGTGCCGAACTGGCAGTGGTGGAATGGACTGAACGATCGTTTTTCTTTGTGTGGTAGGAGCGTTTATCTAGCGTATGGTATGCGTTTAGAGCAAGCCCTTGATTATTGCGGTACCTCTGGGCGCCCTTTACATGCGGAAAGGCTGCTTCGTTATGTAATGGCGCAGGCAGGAGCAAAATTGCATACTCTGGATGTGCGGGCCGCTCGGGTTCGTATAAATGGCGAGATTGTAGACGAAGAGTTTTCCTCCAAGCGATCAATGGGGCGGCGAGAGAATCGCTACGCTCATGCAATGGCCTCTTTTAGGAGCGCATTGGATAGATTTTATTTCGGTAGTCGAAAATGATGCTTGGGCTCAAAGTGCTTTTCTTGGTTCAGGCTGAGCAGCGAGCTATTCTGGATCGGCTGTACGATGGAATTCAGGCTCATTGCGACTGTGACCTGCGTTGGCTCAGCGATAAGCAGCAAGCTGATCTGAAAGGATACTTCTTAAAGGAAGTAGATCTTCATGCATATGATTGCATACTTCTCTTTCTTCGCTTTAAAAAGGAAATCCGCCAGGTTGGGTTTATACAAACTATACCCAATCTGGCAATTCTTGAGCATGACGCCTACCAAAACTATATTACAGGTAAATATAGGGGGCGGTTTTCTAAGCATTACCGAACTTTGCCAAGTGCGCGTGTAATCACTTCAGGGTTCTGTGTCGCTAATCAGTTGCGTGAAGAAGGTGTTGATGCAGTATTCGTGCCCAAAGGGTACGATCAAGCGTTGCTGAGAGACCTTGCGCAAAGCCGAGATATTGAACTTGGGTTTGTTGGCAGCATCAAAAGCGGTGTTTACAGCGCTCGTCGAGAATTTCTCGAGGAGCTGGCGTTGGTGGAACCCCTTTATGTAGCTAGGACCAACTCGGGCGTCGACTATCTCCACATGTTGAACCGGATCCGGTTTTTTGTCAGTGCGGATATAGGCATGGGTGAGTACATGATTAAAAACTTCGAGGCTATGGCCTGTGGTTGTGTTCTTTTTACCTATGACCAAGGCGAAGATGAGAATCGGGCGCTTGGCTTCGTGGATATGGACAATGTGGTGCTGTACCGCTCGTTGAAGGATTTTCGCACCAAGCTCCAAACTTTGCGGCGTGACTCAAGCTTGGCTGATCGTATTGCTGCTAAAGGGCGGCAGTTGGTCGAGGAAAAATATCAATTTTCCCATCTTGGAAAAGCTGTTGTAGATGCTCTGCAAATGCCATTTAGGCAGCTGCAACCAAGCAACGTATGGCAGCGGGCAAGAAGGTATTTGGGTATATGAAAGATCCCACTATTTGTTTCGTCATTCCCTATTTCGGACGGTGGCCATTCTGGTTTGAGTTTTTTCTAGAAAGCTGTCGTCGCAACGCGACTATCAATTGGTTGATTTTTACTGATTGTGAAGTACCTGATAGTGGGCCGCAAAACGTACGGTTTGTACCTATCGCCTATGCGGATTACTGCGCCTTGGTCTCTTCCAAGCTATTCATAACATTTCGACCGGATAACGCTTATAAGTTATGCGATATAAAGCCCGCTTTGGGCGCTGTTCATGAAGCGGAGCTCAGTAAGTACGATTTTTGGGCATTTGGGGATATTGACGTTGTTTATGGCGATCTTCGTGCGTACTTTACTGCACGGCGGTTGAGTCGCAAGGATCTATTCGCCACTCATGCACGGCGGATTTCCGGACATCTTTGCCTGTTGCGTAACACGCCGCTCATGCGTAATGCCTTTCGGTGCATTCCGAATTGGCAAGCGCGCTACGAAGATCAGCGCCACCATGCTCTGGATGAAGGAGCATTTAGCCGCCTTTTTATTCGGCATAAAAATTGGCCAGAGCCACTACGGCGCTTTGCAGCTCGTTTCAATCCTTGGGCTCGATGCAGTGAGTTTATTGAAACGCATAGCACTTATACCCTTCATGATGACGGACGTCGAGTTGTCCCAGATGCCTGGTTTTACAGAGACGGCTGTCTGACCAATAGCGAGTTAGGTGCTCAGGCGCTACCCTATTTGCATTTTATGGTTTGGAAAAACGAAGCTTGGAAAGGTGTTCCGCCTCAAGCTCTGCTGGGCGGCGCCGGGTTACCTGCAGCGGGGACTTGGCGTGTTGATAAAGATGGCTGGCATGCGATGGTGGAGTAGAGTCTGAATGACCTCTGTAGATCAACCGCTCATATCGGTAGTTTTGCCTTGCTACAATTATGCAGCCTACGTGGGCGACGCTTTGATCAGCGTGCTAGAGCAAGATTATGGGAATTTCGAATTAATTGTTATTGACGATGGCTCTCGTGATAACAGTGTCGAGATCATCACGAAGGTTCTCCACGCATATCGTCAATCGAGCAAGGTAAAACGAGTTGAATTCATAAGGCAGGAGAATCAAGGCGTCAGTGCCGCTTTAAATGCTGGATTAGCATTAGCTCGCGGGGTTTTCGTAGCAACCTTCGATGCTGATGATGTTATGCCCGCCGGCCGGTTGTCACTACAAGCCACCTATCTTCAAGGGCATCCAGAGGTAGGGTGTCTAGGGGGAGTAGCGGTACGGATCGACGAACAGGGAACAGTATTGCCTAAGAAAGATAAGAAGCGATTGGTGCGCCGCTATGATTTCCAAGAGGCATTAGCCGCTGCGCTGGTCATCGGCGGTAACATCGCAATCTACCGCCATGACGCCATGAAAGCTGTGGGGGGCTACGATCCTACGATTAAGGTCCAAGACTTCCAGATGACGCTCAAGATTGCCCATGCTGGGTTCTATGTGGATGTGCTGCCCGAGGTGGTAACGCTCTATCGTAAACATCCAGACAGTTTGTCAAAGCAGTATAAATCAGAGTACAGCTATGGCATGAGGGTGATCGAGGCCTACCGTGATCATCCAGCTTACCCATCCGCTAAGGCACGGCTGATTACCAAGGCGTTGCGCACAGCGGTCACCGACGACAAAACATATGCTTGGGATCTATTGCGTCAGGTTCCGCTTAGGCTATGGGATCGGCAGCTGCTTAAGCGAGTAAGACATTTGATTTTCAAAAAGCGTAATACTTCTATCAATGAAGGTGGCTAAAGGTGCGGCGCAAACGTTAGTTGTGCAGAGCAACATAGCTTTATGATGTGGTTATTGATCGTGGCGACTTGATGATTGTAAATTGCTTTAAGTCAGGCGGGTAGTCGAGTGTAAGTTGTAACTGCCTGGATTATTTTCAATACGAAATTAGCGAGAGGGCTATTCTTGAATACTGAGTTTTTAGGTGCGAATAAAATAGCGAGCCTGTCATTTTTTATGAAATTGATCATGCTAGGATTCGTTGCTTACGGATTGATTTTGTATTTTCCTGTATCGTCCAAGTCCATAAATAATATTTTCTATCTTGTTGTCGCTGTGCCTGGGTTTATCTGGGCCATTCGCGATAGAGCGCGCTTGTACAGGGCTATACGCCAATATCTTTGGTTTCTACTACCGCTTTTCATGCTGGTGTTAGCAGTCAGCCATGAACTGAAAGATATAAAAGTCTTTTTGTATTTGGTCCTTTTTTGGTTGTTCTTGTTGATGCTTGAGGAGCGCCATGTTCTGGGGGTCAGACTGCCAATATTGGGTGTGTCGGGTGCTAATGTCGTCTTGCTCTTTACTGCAATCTTCAGTTGGGCTGCGACGGGGTTGTCCACGGGCATTTGGGGGCGCAGTAATTTGTTGCTAGGGTATGCAGTCAACCCTGTTTATACCGCTACGCTGATGATGATGAGTATGGTGTTTTTATGGGTTTTTTTCTTGGATGAACATTTGCAAGCGCGAGGGAAATGGATTCATGTGAGCGGTTTTGTGGCGCTGCTATTGCTAGGGATGGTGTGTGCAACGGTTTTTCAGGCGCGCTCTGCACTTGTCGGATTTGCACTATTTGTTTTTTTATATGTTGTCTTTAAGCGCGCCTATGTACTGGTCTTCGGAGCTGTGCTGGCGGGTATCGGCCTGTTACTTGTTGACGGCTTCAGGGAGGCGGTTCTTGCGCGAGGCCTGAGCTACCGACCACAAATATGGGAAGACGCGATGGTTAGGGTCGTCGATGTCTGTGGTCTTTGGCTGGGCTGTGGGGATGATGGCTATGAGTTTCTAGGGCAGTGGGCGCACGCGCACAGCGCTTACGTCAGTATATTTTATGAGGCCGGCCTAGTCGGTGCTGCATTGTTCTTGCTGTTTTTAGGCATAATTTTCTTCCTTGCTATGAAAGTACGCAGTAAATGGCTGTTAGTAGCAATGGTAGGTTGGGGGTCGTTGATCACTACGACAGGTGGAGTCTTCTCCACCCCTCATCAAGCGTTCTGGATGTATTTTTGGTTTCCGACACTCATGGCTGCTATTGAGGTGCAACAAAGCCGTGCTGCTGGAACAGCTTGAGAGGGTGCCCATCAAGTTGAGAACGCAGGAGCGTGAGGTTCCAGTCGCGCGCGAGGCGATGAAAGCGCTCATACAGATCTGACACGCGGTTATCAAAAGCCGTTGCGTTGCTTAGATGACCATCTTGTGTACTCAGCATCTGAAGAAATTCAATTAGCCCGTCACCAGCCTTGCTAGTTGTGGCATGCGGCAGCATGGCTGTCCTCCATTTGGCTTTACCTATTCCATAGTGTGCCAGTTTCGATTTGAGCAGCCTATTCTTGTGAAACAGCGTACTCTTGTCTTGGTTATAAAACATTGGGTCATAAAATGCCGGTGCCCGGTTTGGCGCAACTGTCATATCGAACATACCCAGCCAATCCTGCCACTTGCTACCCAGAAATTGCTGGCCGTACTCAAACGATATCCATGGAGTGCGCATAATATCCGCAAGGATCGCGCCATGCATGGCTTCTGCAATCACTAGGCGTGCGTTGGCAAGTGTGCTGAAGAACGCGACTGGCGATATCGTGGGCGGTAGGTATTTCAAGCCTGCATGTGAACAGATCGTTTCCCAGTCGATGTAGTTCAATGAGGCATGATGTGGGATGACCACAATATCCTTCGGAGTCTCTGGCTTGATCGCAGACCAATCCAGAGTAGCCATTGTGTAAGCTGCATCTGTAGCGGCCAAGCGATGGTCTAGTCCCATTGCCTGGCACGTTTTCAGTCCTCTCACGCCATAAAAGTGCCAGCGTTCATCTGGCTCTGGCGGTGTTCCATAGCCAGCGCCTGTGCCAAAAACCACGATGTGGCGGCTGGTATTCAATTGAGCAGAGAAGTTTCTGTCCAAGAGAGTGCCTATTGCCATCAAGGAAATATCGTCCTCTTGGGGCTTGAAGAGATGAGGCCATATATATCTATTTAGCTCATCACCTATATTGTTAATCCCTTCAAAGAAAACACTTTTCATCAATGGCTCCGCTGCTTTGCAAGCCCCGAATGATCAAGGAGTGTACGGTGGGGCGTCGCAGGCAGTATACCGGCATTGCCACCAGGCTATCTCAAAATAGGTGCGACTAACTGACTGTATAGTGGCAACCGTTCGACAAGCGCACTCCCGTTCTTGCAAAACTCTAAGCGTGACCGGGCTAGCGCTCAGGTTGGCGCAGCTGCAGGCCGGTTGCCGCGGCGCCGGGGGGATCGATATGTTAGTATTCGCCGCTCTCAATCTCGATGATGGGTACTACGTAATGCCTGACGCCTTGAACCGTCCCCAGGCTTTTTCTAGTTTCAAGCTGTATATGCGTTTGTTGGGGTATATGCGGCGCTATTGGTTCATGTTCGGCATCAGCATGATTGGCTACATCATCTTCGCCTCGACCCAGCCGATGTTGGCCGGGCTGCTCAAATATTTCGTCGATGGATTGGCCAGTCCTGAAGCCGCTTTGGTCGACCTGCCCTTGCTGGGCAGTATGCAGCTGCTCTATGGCGTGCCCCTGGCGCTGTTACTAATCACTGTCTGGCAAGGTCTCGGCTCGTTCCTGGGAGGCTACTACCTGGCTAGGGTCTCGCTCGGACTGGTACAGGATTTACGCATCGCGCTCTTCAACAACCTGCTGACCTTGCCCAATCGGTACTTCGATAGCCACTCCTCCGGTTACCTTATTTCAAGGATCACCTATAACGTCGGCTCGGTGACCGGTGCTGCCACGGATGCCTTGAAGGTAATGGTGCGAGAGGGCCTTACGGTGGTTTTCCTGTTTGGTTACCTGTTGTGGATGAACTGGAAGCTAACCATGGTGATGGTGGCGATTTTGCCATTGATAGCCCTGATGGTTAAAAGCGCCAGCAAGAAATTTCGCAGTCAGAGCCGCAAGATCCAGGGCGCCATGGGCGAGCTGACCCATGTGTCTTCGGAAACTATTCAGAACTACCGCGTGGTACGCAGCTTCGGTGGCGAGCGCTATGAGCGTGAGCGTTTCCACGACGCGAGCGAGGACAGTACACGCAAGCAGTTGCGTATGACTCGAACCAGTGCGATCTATACCCCTTCGCTGCAGTTCGTCAATTACGCCGCCATGGCTTTTCTGATGTTCTTGGTGCTATTCCTACGTGGTGATGCCAGCGTCGGCGATTTGGTGGCCTATATTACTGCCGCGGGTTTGCTGCCCAAACCAATTCGCCAGCTTTCCGAGGTCAGCTCGACCATCCAGAAAGGCCTGGCAGGTGCCGAGAGCATTTTCGAGCAACTCGATGAAACGCCTGAGCCGGATACTGGTACGGTCGAGAAAGACAATGTGCGTGGGGCACTGGATATTCGCGGCCTGAGTTTTGTTTACCCAGGCACTGATAGAGTGGTGCTGGACGATATCAGCTTTAGCGTCGAGCCTGGCCAGATGGTAGCCCTGGTGGGGCGCTCCGGCAGTGGTAAATCAACCCTTGCCAATCTGATTCCACGTTTCTATCAACATGACCAGGGACAGATTCTGCTCGATGGCTCGCCCATCGAGGATTATCGCATCGAGAACCTACGCAAACATATTGCTCTGGTAACTCAGCAGGTGTCGCTGTTCAACGATACCGTGTTGAACAATATTGCCTATGGCGATTTGCGCCATGTGCCACGTGAGCAGGTCGAGCAGGCTGCCCGTTCAGCTTATGCCAGCGAGTTCATCGAGCGTTTGCCACAGGGCTTCGATACGGTGGTTGGCGAAAACGGCGTGATGCTATCCGGGGGGCAACGCCAGCGCCTGGCAATTGCCCGCGCATTGCTTAAGAGTGCGCCGCTGCTGATTCTGGATGAGGCTACCTCGGCGTTGGATACCGAGTCGGAACGTTATATCCAGAGCGCTTTGGATAAGGTCATGGAGGGTCGTACCACGGTGGTCATTGCTCACCGGCTTTCCACTATTGAAAAGGCCGACCTGATTCTGGTCATGGATCAAGGCCGCATTGTCGAGCGTGGTACCCATGAGACGCTACTGGCAGCCAATGGCTACTATGCACGACTGCATGCAATGGGCTTGGATGAGCAGTGTGAAGCTGTTGAGGGTGTACAGGGCGTCCAGAAAGGCGCATCCGATCCTAGAGCGAGCTGAACGGCTGAGAGTGCCGGCTTTTTTGATGGCTAGGGCGGGGCGGCCACCTATTACGTGATCTGCTCGAAGAGTCTGGAAAGGTGTTTGCGAAAGTGATCACTCACCTTGTCGGGCAGATTCGCGACATAGCCCTCTATGAACTCATTCCTGTAAGGCCGTAACTTGTCCACATCTCGCTCGTAACGGAATAGGTGCTGAAAATTACGTGAGCGCTTCAGGCGGCCGAGCGGAGTGCTACTACAGACCATGTCAGAAATATCAATTAAGCCCAACTGGCCCTCTTCGCCTTGGACCACATTTCCAAGATGCAGTGAGCGGAAATACACACCTTTGTTATGCAGTTCTGCGATCAAGATCCCCAGATTATGGGCAAGCTTGGAGTGCGTCTCGCATGGCAAGGCTAGCAACTGACGCAACGTGTTGCCAGGTAGAGGCCAGTAATGAACGGCAGTGCGTTCGATGTTCGGGATGCGATAGATGTCAATGATTTCCGGGCAGGCGATATGCCGCCGTTTCAGATCCCTAGTATTGCTTGCAAAGCGTCTGGCATGCGATACCAGCGTAGCCGACGATAGCAGCCTCTTCCGACGAAACAATTTGAGAAAACTACCGTCAGCCAGTTTAAGCACCTTCTCCCCGTAGCGATCAGCCTCAATAACCTCGGCGTGCCGGCGGAGGGCGGAAAATTGCTCATTGCTCAATTGTGGCATCAGGGTCTACGTCATATTGATATGGGACAACTAGCGAAGTTTAACCGATGTTCCTGCTACGTATAGAGCATGATCGGCTCGCCAGTCAGCGAGTCGGGCTTAAGGTATTGCTGTGCTAAAATCCTGTTTATTTTTTAGCGCTTAGCAATTCCGGAGTTTCTGCATGAAGTTATCCATGCCCCGTTTCGATCAGGCACCCGTTTTGGTGGTGGGTGATGTCATGCTCGATCGGTATTGGCACGGCGCTACCTCGCGTATATCGCCCGAGGCTCCGGTGCCAGTGGTCAAGGTCGAGCAGATCGAGGATCGCCCCGGCGGTGCGGCCAATGTCGCGCTGAATATCGCCGCCCTCGGCGCGCCAGCCGTACTGGTTGGCGTCACGGGTGAAGACGAGGCCGCGCAGAGCCTGCAGCAGAGCCTCGAAGCCATTGGCGTGAAGACCTATTTCCAGCGCATCGAAAATCAGCCGACCATCGTCAAGCTGCGGGTCATGAGCCGCCACCAGCAGCTGCTGCGCATGGATTTCGAAGAGCCGTTCCACACTGACGCCGATGCCTTGGCAAGGCAGGTCGAGCAACTGCTCGATCAGGTCAAGGTGCTGGTGCTGTCCGATTACGGCAAAGGGGCCCTGCAGAACCATCAGGTGCTGATCAAGGCGGCCCGGGCCCGTGGTATTCCGGTGCTGGCCGACCCGAAAGGCAAGGATTTCTCCATCTACCGGGGTGCCAGCCTGATCACCCCGAACCTCAGTGAATTCGAGCTGATCGTTGGTCGTTGCGAGGATGAAGCCGAGCTGGTCAGTCGCGGTGCGCGCTTGATGCGCGAACTTGATCTGGGCGCCTTGCTGGTTACCCGTGGTGAACACGGCATGACGCTGCTGCGACCCGATCACGCTCCCCTGCACCTGCCGGCCCGGGCGCGCGAGGTGTTCGACGTGACCGGTGCAGGAGATACGGTGATCTCCACCCTGGCCGCCTCCATTGCCGCAGGCGAGGATCTGCCCCAGGCGGTGGCGCTGGCCAACCTGGCGGCCGGTATCGTGGTGGGCAAGCTGGGTACGGCAGCCATCAGTACGCCTGAACTGCGCCGCGCCGTGCAGCGTGAAGAGGGCTCGGAGCGTGGTGTGCTGAGCCTGGAACAATTGCTGCTGGCCACCGAGGATGCCCGCGCCCATGGCGAGAAGATCGTCTTCACCAATGGCTGCTTTGACATCCTGCATGCCGGCCACGTGACCTACCTCGAACAGGCGCGCGCGCAAGGCGACCGTTTGATCGTGGCGATCAATGACGACGCTTCGGTGAGCCGCCTCAAAGGCCCGGGCCGGCCGATCAATGCCGTGGATCGCCGTATGGCGGTGCTGGCCGGCCTCGGCGCCGTGGACTGGGTGGTGAGCTTCAGCGAAGACACGCCCGAGCGCCTGCTCAAGCAGGTGCAGCCCGATGTGCTGGTCAAGGGCGGTGACTACGGCATCGACCAGGTGGTCGGCGCCGACATCGTGCTGGCCTATGGCGGTGAGGTGCGGGTGCTGGGGCTGGTCGAGAACAGCTCGACCACGGCCATCGTGGAGAAGATTCGCAGTCGCTGATCGCACCAACAGAACCCCGCCACTTGGCGGGGTTCTGCTTTGTGGCGCACGCTGCGATCAGACCGCGGTTGCTGTATCCAGGCGAACCTGAGGCGAGTGCGCAGGGGCGTTGCTGAAGGCAATGCCCTCGGGCTTTTCGGCTTTCGGCGTCAGGTTCTGCAACGCCAGCCAGTCATTCCAGCGAATGCGCTCATCGCGCACCAGCCAGCCGTCCTGGGCGGCGAAACTTTCCGCCAGCCACAGGCCGCGAGTGCTGGCCGCTACCAGCTGACCCTGGCGCAGGGTCAACAGCTCGGCGGTGGGCCGGCCCCCTTCCAGCGGAATCAGGTAGAGATCCGGGCGGCTATGATCCAGGCGGGCGATCAGCTTGCCGTTCTCCAGTTGCTCGTCGACGTGCAGCAGGCTGGGCTGCCTGGCTTCCTTGGGTAGATCCAGGCGCAAGTCGTAGACCAGCTGCAGCGAGGCGGTCGGAGCATGCACGTAAGCCCGCGGGCGTTCCAGCAAGGTCAAGTTGCCGCACTGCACCGGGCGGGCGGCGCCGGAAAGCGGGCTGAGCCTGAAGTGGATATCTTCACGGTACTTGAGTGTGCCCTCGTAGGGCGCCGGCAGCCAGGTGTCGCCGAAGCGGCCGTACAGCCAGCCTTCGCTGGTTTCCAGCAGGCACTCTTCGGCCACTTCCTGGATGGCGGTCAGCAGTGGCAGGTTGAGTTCGTGGGCCGGCACGTAGCCGGAGATCAGCTTGAGCACCACGTCGCCGCGATCAAGCCGGCGCTGACGTACCAGCAGCCAGTATTCGCGGCCCTGCCAGTTCAGGGTCAGGCGCACCGATACGCCGAGGTTGGCCAGTTCCACCGCGAAGCGCTGGCTGTCGGGGAGCTCGACGGGTTTGCGCCGTTCGAGCATTTCGCTGAAATTCAGTGGGCGGCCGAGGCTCTGGTAGGCGAGGCCGTCAGGTGTGGCCTCCACGTACAGCGGCAAGGTCTTGAAGGTGGCAGGGTCCTTGCGGGAAATGATGCGCGGCATGTCGGCTCCTTCTTGCGTCGGGGTCGGCCGCCTGGGCGGCATTAACGGCGTGCCCGGCACGCCTGTTCATCAGTCTGCTGATCCTCTGTTACCGCTTTTAGTGCCGCCAATAACCTCGGCAGCCACGGCCACGTTGTGTGCCAGGTGCAGCGGGTTGATGGTGCCGACTATGGCGCTGCCTACCCCGGGATGGCCGAAGATCAGCTCGAAGCTGGCGCGTACCGGGTCGACACCGCTGTCCAGGCAGACGTGACCGCTGGCCAGGGCTTTCTTGATCAGGACGCCTTTGGCGTGCCTGGCAGCATAGTCCAATACCGGACGCTCCTGCTGCTCGCCAAGATTGTAAGTGACCATGGCGCAATCGCCGCGTTCGAGGGCCAGCAGGCCGCCATCGACGGTCTTGCCGGAAAAGCCAAAACCGCGGATCAGCCCGGCCTGCTTGAGTTCGGCGAGGGTCTCGTAGACGGCTTCGTCGCGGAGAATCGACAGGTCGTCACCATTGGAATGCACCAGGACGAGGTCGATATAGTCCGTTTCCAGACGTTTCAGGCTGCGCTCCACCGAGCGGCGAGTGTGTGCGGCGGAAAAGTCGAAGTGCGACAGGCCGTTGTCGAACTCCTCGCCGACCTTGCTGACGATTACCCAGTCCTGGCGCTGGCCACGCAGCAGCGGGCCGAGGCGCTGTTCGCTGCTGCCGTAAGCGGGCGCGGTGTCGAGCAGGTTGATGCCCAGCTCTCGAGCCAGGCCGAGCAGCTGCAGGGCCTGCTGGTCATCGGGGATGGTGAAGCCGTTGGGGTACTTGACGCCCTGATCGCGGCCCAGCTTGACGGTGCCCAGGCCGAGCGGGGAAACGCTCAGGCCGGTGGAGCCCAGCGGACGACGAAGGCTGTGCAGATCACGCATCAGAACGCCGTCTCCCACGCAGTGCGGCCGATGACCGGGCGCGGCAGTTCGGGCAGGGCAGGGTGAGCCGCTGGGCGAATGCCGTCGCGCTCGAGATGGCTCAGCACGCGATCGGCGAAGTCCGGCGCCAGGGCCAGCTTGGTCGGCCAGCCGACCAGCAGGGCGCCCTGGTCGCTGATAAAGGCATTGTCGGGGCGCACAAAGCCGCTTTGCGCGGGCTCCGCACGCTCGACCCGCAAGGTCGCCCACTGGGCTGTGGACAAGTCGATCCATGGCAGCAACTGGCTGAGCTCCTTGCGCGCCGCGTCGATCTGCGCGGCCTCGTCGCGCGCCACGCCGTCGGCTTCGGCCAGGTCGCCACCCAGATACCAGACCCACTCACCATCGGCGCTCGGGTGGCTGGTGACAGTGACCCGCGGCTTTGGCCCCCCGCCCAGGCAATGGGCGTAAAGCGGCTTCAGACTCGGGCCCTTGACCATCACCATATGCAGCGGGCGAAGCTGCTGGGCCGGTTGAGGAACGTCGAGGCTGGCCAGCAGGTCGGCATTGCCGCGGCCGGCGCTGAGCACGATGCGTTGGGCGCGGATCTCGCGACCGTCGACGCGCAGGCCGACCAGTTGGCCATCATTGTCGTGCAGCGGTTGAATGTCGTCGGCAGCCAGCAGGCTGTCACCGGCAAGCTCGGCCAGGCGGGCGATCAGGCTTGGCACGTCAACCACCAGTTCGGCCAGGCGGTAGACCTTGCCTTTGAATTTCGGGTTTTGCAGGGCGGGCGGCAGCTGCTCGCCTTTTACCTGGTCAACGCGGCCGCGCACGGCCTTGCTGGCGAAGAAGCTGGTCAGGTTGCCGGCCAGGGTGCCGGGCGACCACAGGTAGTGAGCATCAGAAAGCAGGCGCACCCCGGACAGATCCAGCTCGCCGCTGCCATCCAGGGCTTCGCGCCAGCGCCGTGGCATATCCGCGATGGCTTCCGAAGCGCCGCTGAGGGCGCCATGCAGGGCATACTTGGCGCCGCCGTGGATGATGCCCTGGGACTTGACGCTCTGACCGCCGCCCAGGCTTTCACGCTCCACCAGCAGCGTGGCGTAGCCCTTGGCGCGCAGTCGCGCGTTCAGCCATAGGCCGGCGACGCCGCCGCCAACAATCAGGACGTCTGTGCTCAGAGTTTGGGACATGCGGGCGCCTCTCGGAAAAACAGGTGCGCAGTATAACGCTCAGTGGCCGGTGACGCGGGAGAACAGCTGGATCACCACTACGCCGCTGACGATCAGGCCCATGCCCAGCACGGCGGGCAGATCCGGTTTCTGGTCGTAGACGAACATCGCCGCGATGCTGACCAGCACGATCCCCAGGCCGGCCCAGATGGCGTAGGCGATGCCCACTGGAATGGTGCGTACGACCAGAATCAGCATCCAAAAGGCGATGCTGTAGCCCGCGATCACCAGCAAGAGCGGCAGGGGTTTGTTGAGTCCGTCGACAGCCTTCATGGAGGTGGTTGCGATCACTTCGGCGGCGATCGCCAGTGCGAGATAGAGATAACCATTCATCGGCAGCACTCCTCTTAACAAGTCTGCAATTTTACCGTTGCCTGCTGTTAGGTAAACTCATTACCTATCTATATGGGAGATAGGTTGTGCGCTGGAATCTCGAGCAGTTGGAAGTCTTCGTCGCGGTCGCCGAGGGCAATTCGTTTTCGGCCGTGGCGCGGCGGCTGGGTCGCGTGCAGTCCGCGGTCAGCACGGCGGTGGCGGCTCTGGAGGACGATCTTGGGGTGCGCCTGTTCGAGCGCAGCAGCGGCCGCCAGCCCCGCTTGACCGACGCCGGGCTGGCCTTGTTGGAAGAAGCCCGCGAGCTGCTGCGCCAGTGCGAGCGGCTGGAGGGGCGGGCGCTCGGCCTGGCCCAGGGCGAAGAAGCCTGCCTGCGGCTCGCCCAGGACGAGGCCTTGCCGCTGCCGCCTGTGCTCGACAGCCTGGAGGGCCTGGCGCGCGCCTTTCCCGGTGTGGAGGTGCAGATGACCAGTGGCGGGCAAGGCGTGGTGGCGCGGCGGCTTATCGAGCGACGCGCCGACCTCGGCCTGCTGTTTCACCACGAAGGCATGCCGGTGGAGCTCGAACGGCGGCGCCTGGGCATGGTGGAAATGGTCATGGTGTGTGGGGCCGGCCATCCGCTGGCCCAGGCCGGCGCGGTCGGGCGCCGTGAGCTGGCGCGCCACCGGCAACTGCTGATCAGCCTGCAGGATACCCAGTACCCGGGCAACGAACGGATCAGCCCATCGGCCTGGCATGCGGACAGCTTCTATTCGATGGCCGAGCTGCTGATGCGCAACCTGGGTTGGGCCTGCCTGCCGCGGCATGTGGCGCAGTATCCGACGTATCAAGGGCACCTGGTGGAACTACGTAGCGACTGGATCGCGCCACCCCTGCCGCTGGAGCTGGTATTTCGCCGCGATGAAGCGCTGGGGCCGGCCGCCCAATGGTTGGCCGGCTCGCTGGCCGAGCGCTTGCAGGTGCTAAAGGCATGAGCGCCGGTCCATGGCGCGACTTGTGCTGGTTCGCTGGCAACCCTAAGCTTCGCCGCCATGAACCGACATCTCTATAACCTGCTGTTTCACCTCTGCCTGCCACTGATCGGCCTGCGCCTGGCCTGGCGTGCCTGGCGCGCGCCGGCCTACACCAAGCGCGTTGGCGAGCGCTTTGCGCTGCTGCCGCCACTGCGTCCCGGTGGCATCTGGGTGCATGCCGTGTCGGTGGGTGAAAGCATCGCCGCCGCGCCGTTGGTACGCGAGCTGCTGGCCCGCTACCCGGACCTGCCAATCACCCTGACCTGCATGACGCCCACCGGCTCCGAGCGCATCCGTGCGCTGTTTCCCGAGGCGCAGTTCGCCGGCCGGGTGCAGCACTGCTACCTGCCCTACGACCTGCCCTGGGCCGCAGCGCGCTTTCTCAAGAGGGCGCAACCGAAGCTGGCGGTGATCATGGAGACCGAGCTGTGGCCCAACTACATCCACCAATGTGCCCTTCGCGGCATTCCGGTGGCGTTGGCCAATGGTCGGTTGTCCGCGCGCTCGGCCAGGGGCTATGGGCGTTTCGCCAAGCTCACTGCGCCGATGCTCGCCGAGCTGAACCTGCTCGCAGTGCAGACGCAGGTCGAAGCCGAGCGTTTTATCGCCCTTGGTGCGCGACCCGAAGCCGTCGAGGTGACCGGCTCCATCAAGTTCGACCAGCAGGTGGACGCCGAGGTGAGTGCCCGCGCCAGCGCGCTGCGCGAGCAATGGCAGGCGCGGCAGCGGCCGGTGTGGATCGCTGCGAGCACCCGTGAAGGCGAGGATGCGCTGGTGATCCAGGCGTACCGGCAGCTGCTCGCCAGCCAGCCGGACGCCTTGCTGATCCTGGTGCCGCGCCATCTGGAGCGTTTCGATACGGCCGCGACGCAACTGCGTGAAGCGGGGCTGACCTTTGTGCGACGCTCGTCGGGCGAAGCGGTCGGTCCCGATGTGCAGGTGCTGCTTGGCGACAGCATGGGCGAATTGATGTTTCTCTACGCCCTGGCCGATATCGCCTTTGTCGGCGGCAGCCTGGTCGAGACCGGTGGCCATAATCCGCTAGAACCGGCCGCATTGGGCCTGCCGGTGATCATGGGGCCGCACCGTTTCAACTTCTTGGAAATAACCGCGCAGTTGCTGGAGCGCGGTGCACTTTGCGAAGTGGCGGATGCCCAGGCGTTAGGTACGCAGGTGGCAGCGCTGTTGAGCGAGCCAGCACGTGCGGCGGCCATGCGCGATGCCGGGCTGGCGGTGCTCAAGGCCAACCAGGGCGCGTTGAAGCGTCTGCTGGATGGATTGGGAAGGCTGATCGGCTAGGGGGCGCCTCGCTAGCCCGGCAGTTGGCAGCAAGGTCGCGGCATCCGATATTGGTGCATCCCTGTGGGAGCGGGCCACGCCCGCGATTTCGCGCGCATGGCGCGCTCCCACAATTGGCTGCTTAACAGGTGCCTCTGTACTCCTCGTCCTGACTGCCCGCCAGCTTACTTGCCCTGCAGCCTCGCTTCGCCCGCCTTGGCCAGATCCGTTGGCAGGAAGTCGCGATCCGGGTTGTAGTCCGGTTTCAGGTAGGCGCCCAGCGCTTCCAGGTCGGCCGGGCTGAGGGTGCCGGCAGCCTGCTTCAGACGCAGGTTGTTGAGGATGTAGTCGTAGCGTGCGTCGTTGTAGTTGCGCACGGCGCTGTACAGCTGGCGCTGGGCATCGAGCACGTCGACGATGTTGCGGGTGCCGACCTGGTAACCGATTTCCGTGGCTTCCAGTGCGCTCTGGTTGGAGATGATCGACTGGCGGCGCGCCTGCACGGTTTCCACGTCGGTATTCACCGCGCGGTACAGGTTGCGGGTGTTCTGTACCACCTCGCGGCGCAGCCCTTCGCGGCGCTGCTCGGACTGGCTGAGGCGTTGGTACGCCTCGCGCGCTTGTGAGCTGGTCAGGCCGCCGCTGTACAGCGGGATGTTCAGCTCCAGGCCGATGGTGCGCTGCGACACGTCGCTGCCATAGCTCTGCCCGGTGTAGTTGGGGTTGCTCAGGCCGAAGGCGTCGTTGTCGCCGCGCTGGTAGCTGGCCACTGCGTCCAGGGTCGGCGCATGGCCGGCCTTGCGCTGGCGCAGGGTTTCCTCGGCGGCATCCACCGCGAAGTTGCTGGCCTGCAGATTGAGGTTCTGGGCCGCAGCGGTGTTCACCCAGGCGGTGGCGTCGTTGGGCGTCGGAGTAAGGATCGGCAGGCTGTGCTGAATGCCTTCGACGCTGCGGTATTCGCGGTTGGTCAGGGTGATCAGCGCCTCGAAGGCGTCTTCGACCTGACGCTGGGCGATGATGCGATTGGCCCGCGCGGTATCGAAACCGGCCTGGGCCTGGAGCACGTCGGTCTTGTCCGACAGGCCGACGTCGAAGCGCTCGTTGGCCTGGTCGAGCTGGCGGTTGAAGGCGGCTTCCTCGGCCTTGGTCGAGGCCAGATTGTCCTGGGCACGCAGCACCGAGAAGTAGGCCTCGGCACTTTGCAGGATCAGGTTCTGTTCGTTGGCCGACAGCTCCAGCGCCGCCTGCTCACTGACCGCCTCGGCGGCCTGTAATTGGAACCAGCGGTCGGCACGAAACAGTGGCTGGCTGAGGTTGGCCTGGTACACGGTGGCGCTACGCGACTGGGTAGCGGCGGGTTGTTCCAGGGCGGTGCGCGTGTCTTTCACCTGGGCACCGGCGCTGAGGTTCGGCAGCAGGCCGGCGCGGGCCTGGGGCACGCCTTCGCGACGCGCCTGATAGTCGGCGCGGGCGGCGGCCAGGTCGGCATTGTTGGCAGCGGCTTCCTGGTATACCGACATCAAATCGGTGCGCACCGACAACGGCGCGGGGTCCGCCCAGGCCGTGGCGGTTGAAGTGGCGGTCACGGCAACGGCCAGGGAGAGTCTGCGCAGCATGTCGGTGAATCCTAGAGGGGCAGTAGCAGGCGAGACTAAGCCCGGTCACCGGGGTGGTCAAGGCGCGGCGCCGGTGACCGCGATGCGACCAATGGGTCGACTTCAGATTGCCGCCACCTACGGCTGTCAGTAGACTGGCAGAGTTCTTGTCGGGGTGCCTCGAATCGGAGGCTGAGATCGGAAAGTTCCGGATCCCGTTGAACCTGATCAGGTTAAGGCCTGCGTAGGGAACAAGAGGTATCCGCCCCGGCACCCGCTGGATGGATTCCCCCACACCACACTCGTGGTGTGCCCGCGCCCTGGCTGTTTGATCATGCCGGCGCTCTTCAAGACTCCTGCATGCTCGAATAGTCTCGGCTCGGCGTTGCTTCATCGCGCGTGTCCGTCAGGTTCTCCCCGACATTCAGCCGAGGAGCCAGCCGATGAGCAGCAAACAACAACAGCAAAATCTCAGTGAGTCCGCCCAGGTCGACCAGCAGTCGATCCAGCCCTTCCCCCGTTCTCAGAAGATCTATGTGCAGGGCAGTCGCCCGGACATTCGCGTACCGATGCGCGAGATCAGCCTGGATGTCACCCCTACGGACTTCGGCGGGGAGATCAACGCGCCGGTTACCGTCTACGACACCTCCGGCCCCTATACCGACCCGGGCGTGACCATCGACGTGCGCAAGGGCCTGGCCGATGTGCGCAGCGCCTGGATCGAGGATCGTGGCGACACCGAGCGCCTGGATAGCCTGTCTTCGGAGTTCGGCCAGCGCCGCCTGGCCGACGAGGAACTGACCAAGATGCGCTTCGCCTACGTGCGCAACCCGCGCCGGGCCAAGGCCGGCAAGAACGTCAGCCAGATGCACTACGCACGTCAGGGCATCATCACGCCGGAGATGGAATACGTCGCCATCCGCGAGAACATGAAACTTGCCGAGCACCGCGCGGCCGGCCTGCTTGACGCCCAGCACGGCGGCAACAGCTTCGGCGCCAGCATTCCCAGGGAAATCACCCCGGAGTTCGTGCGCCAGGAAGTGGCCCGGGGCCGCGCCATCATCCCGGCCAACATCAACCACACCGAGCTGGAGCCGATGATCATCGGCCGCAACTTCCTGGTGAAGATCAACGGCAATATCGGCAACTCGGCACTGGGCTCGAGCATCGAGGAAGAAGTCGCCAAGCTGACCTGGGGCATCCGCTGGGGTTCGGACACGGTGATGGACCTGTCCACTGGCAAGCATATCCACGAGACCCGTGAGTGGATCATCCGCAACTCGCCGGTGCCAATCGGCACCGTGCCGATCTACCAGGCACTGGAAAAGGTCAACGGTGTGGCCGAAGACCTTACCTGGGAGCTGTTCCGCGACACCCTGATCGAACAGGCCGAGCAGGGCGTGGATTACTTCACCATCCACGCCGGCGTGCTGCTGCGTTACGTGCCGCTGACCGCCAAGCGGGTGACCGGCATCGTCAGCCGCGGCGGCTCGATCATGGCCAAGTGGTGCCTGGCGCACCACAAGGAGAATTTCCTCTATACCCACTTCGAGGAAATCTGCGAAATCATGAAGGCCTACGACGTCAGCTTCTCGCTGGGCGACGGCCTGCGCCCCGGCTCGATCGCCGACGCCAACGACGCCGCCCAGTTCGGTGAGCTGGAAACCCTGGGCGAGCTGACCAAGATCGCCTGGAAGCACGACGTGCAGTGCATGATCGAAGGCCCCGGCCACGTGCCGATGCAACTGATCAAGGAGAACATGGACAAGCAACTCGAATGCTGCGACGAGGCGCCGTTCTACACCCTCGGCCCGCTGACCACCGACATTGCGCCGGGTTACGACCACATCACCAGCGGCATCGGCGCGGCGATGATCGGCTGGTTCGGTTGCGCCATGCTCTGCTACGTCACGCCCAAGGAGCACCTGGGGCTACCGAACAAGGATGACGTGAAGACCGGCATCATCACCTACAAGATCGCCGCCCATGCCGCGGATCTTGCCAAGGGCCACCCGGGTGCGCAGATCCGTGACAACGCCTTGAGCAAGGCGCGTTTCGAGTTCCGTTGGGAAGACCAGTTCAACCTCGGCCTGGACCCGGACACTGCCCGTTCGTACCACGACGAAACCCTGCCGAAGGACTCGGCCAAGGTCGCCCACTTCTGCTCGATGTGCGGGCCGAAGTTCTGCTCGATGAAGATCACTCAGGAAGTGCGTGAGTACGCCAAGGAGAACGGGCTGTCGGACGAAAGCAAGGCGGTCGAGGCCGGCTTCAAGGAGCAGGCCGAACGTTTCAGGGAAGAAGGCTCGGTGATCTACCGGCAGGTGTAAGACCTCAACCGCATGCGCGACCTGTATCGCGCATGCGGCTGATTACCTCTCTTTAGCGCGTTGTGCCGGGCATATACGCCGGGCGCAGGATGCCCTGCAGCTGGCTGTAGGGGATAAGGATTTCCGGATGGCCGTCGGAGTAGGGCGCCAGGCGCGCGACGTCGTACTTGAGCATCACCGCATCGGGATTCAGGGCGATGTTGGCGGTGCGCTCGAACGGCCAGGTCTTGCGGTATTCCACATCATTGCCGTGGCCCTGGGCGATCAGCCAGGCCTGGTGGGCACGCTGAGCGATCTGCCAGAAAGCCGCTTCCTCGCCGGGCACAAGCATGTCCTGCAGGCTCAGTACCTTGTTCTGCTCGCGGTCATAGTTGAGGTAGGTGCGCCCGGGCACGCCGTGGGCGCCGCCGATGAAGTGATAGCTGGACAGCTCGATCACCACCAGTTGGTCATGCTGGCTGAGTACCTTGGCCTGCAGGTAGCTGGCCCAGCCCGGTTTGCCGTTGGCAAGGAACTCGCGCTCGTGTTCGGCCAGCGATGCCGGCCGGCTGCCGGTGGCGGCTTTCACCAGGTCAAGCAGGGTCGCCTCGATGCGCGCATTGAGCTCGGGCTGACCGGATACCTCCTGCAGTTCCACGTTGACCAGCGGGCAGTCCTGGGCGGTGCAATCGGCTGGCTTGTGCTCCCATTTTTCGTGGGTAGTGGCCACCCCCGCTGGGGTATCGGGTTTGGACAGGCTCTGGCAGGCGCCGAGCAGCAGGGCGAAGCCGAGGATGGTGGCGAGGCGGGCAATGCTGGAGATCTTCATGCAGGAAAAAGCCGTTGGCAGAGGACGGGCGTTCGACTGCCTGATGGCAGGGGAGTTCGCGATTATTCGCCAATGCGCGCGGATCGGCCAGGCTTTCGCGGCGTCGCTTGCGGGAGAGCCTTAACAGCCCCTAGGATGGGCTCAATGTGTGCAGATCAACGAGAGACCAGCAGATGACCGAAACCTTCAACCCCGGCCCGGACGCGGTGGAAATCATCGAGCGTGAGGAATGCTTCCGCGGCTTCTACCGCCTGGATCGCTTTCACCTGCGCCATCGGCAGTTTTCCGGCGAAATGGGCCCGGTGCTGCGTCGCGAGCTGTTCATTCGTCACGATGCGGTATGCGTGCTGCCCTACGATGCGGTGACCGACACGGTGGTGCTGATCGAACAGTTCCGCGTCGGCGCCATGCACAAGGCCACCAATCCCTGGCTGGTGGAACTGGTGGCCGGTTTGATCGACAAGAACGAGGAGCCCGATGAAGTCGCCCTGCGTGAGGCCGAAGAGGAGGCCGGGCTGACGCTCACCTCGCTGTGGCCGATCACCCGCTACTTCCCCTCCCCGGGCGGCTCGGACGAATTCGTGCATCTGTTCCTTGGCCGCTGCAGCAGCGCCGGTGTGGGTGGCGTGCATGGCCTGGAGGAAGAGGGCGAAGACATCCGCGTGCAGGTGTGGCCGTTCGAAGACGCCCTGCAGGCGGTCAAGGACGGCAAGATCAACAATGCGGCGAGCATCATCGCCCTGCAGTGGCTGGCGCTCAATCGCGCCGAGGTCAGGGGTCTATGGGGGTGAACCTGCTGCGCGAGCGCTACCGGGTCGATCTGATCGAGCTGCAGGCGGCTTGCGAAGCCAATTACGCGCGGCTGATGCGCCTGCTGCCTGGCATGCGCGAGGCCCAGTGCGCGCGGCGTGTGGCCCTCAGCCAGGGCGAGCGGCAGCTGGGCGTGCTGGCGCTGGAGGTGGTGGAAAGCTGCCCCTATACCTCCACGGTGCAAGTGCGCCAGGAACATAGCCTGCCATGGTTGCCGGTGCCACAACTGGAAGTGCGCGTCTATCACGATGCGCGCATGGCTGAAGTCACCGGTGCCCAGAGCGCCCGGCGCTTTCGTGGTATCTACCCCTATCCCAACGCCGCCATGCACCAGCCCGACGAGAAAACCCAGCTCAACGTGTTTCTCGGCGAATGGCTGAGCCATTGCCTTGCTTGCGGTCACGAAACCGAACCGCTGATGTAGCTGATGGCCATTGGCCATAAAAAAGCGTCTGATTTCTGTGAACCAGTGCTGATTTACGGGTTTACCAAGCCTGCCAGCGATTCCATAATTCGCACTCATTCAAGGAGAAGCACCTTGTCGCGTGCGTCCATTTCCCCCTCGGCCGATTCCTCGGTGTTGCTGGTGCAGCTCACCGATAGCCATCTGTTCGCCGACTCCAGCGGCAGGCTACTGGGCATGGATACCGCCGACAGCCTGCGCCGGGTCGTTGAGCAGGTGCTCAAGGAGCAATCGGCCATCGACCTGATCCTGGCGACCGGCGACTTGTCCCAGGACGGCAGTTCCGCCTCCTATGCGCGCTTTGTCGACCTGAGCGCCAGTATTGATGCGCCGGCACGCTGGATTCCCGGCAACCATGACGACATCCCCACCATGCAGGCCGCATGCGTGGGCACCGACCTGCTCGAACCTGTGGTCGACCTCGGCAGCTGGCGGATCACGCTGCTCGACTCGTCGATTCCGGGCGCGGTACCGGGCTATCTCCAGGAAGCTCAGCTGGTGCTGCTCGAGCGCGCCTTGAGCGAGGCGCCGGATCGCCATCACCTGATCTGCCTGCATCACCATCCGGTGGATATCGGATGCCAGTGGATGGCGCCGATCGGCTTGCGCAATCCCGAAGCGCTGTTCGCGGTGCTGGAGCGTTTCCCCCAGGTGCGCGCTGTGCTCTGGGGGCATGTGCACCAGAGCATCGACGAGCAGCGCGGTAGCGTGCGGCTGCTGGCATCGCCGTCGACCTGCGTGCAGTTCACCCCCGGCAGTGAGGACTTTCAGGCCGACAGCGCGGCGCCCGGCTACCGCTGGCTGCGTCTGCATGACGATGGCCAGCTGGAAACTGGCGTCTCGCGTGTTGACGACTTCGTGTTCACGCCTGACTACCGCGTTGGCGGCTACTGAGGCGCGGGGGCACTCGCCGAGGCGCATGGTCGCGACGTCAAGGCTTGCAGCCTGCAGGCTGGCGCTAGTAGCCTCCCGTTATGACCAATAGCATTCTTTATATCCACGGACTCAACAGCTCGCCGGCTTCCACCAAGGCCAGCCAGCTGTCGGCTGCCATGACCTCGTGGGGCCTGCAGGCACAGCTGCGGGTGCCGGCCCTGCATCACCATCCGCGCCAGGCGATCGCCCAGCTCGAGGCGCTGATCGCCGAGCTTGGACGCCCCACGCTGGTCGGCAGCTCGCTGGGCGGCTACTATGCGACCCACCTGGCCGAACGGCATGGGCTCAAGGCACTGCTGATCAACCCGGCGGTGCGGCCTCACGAGCTGTTCGACGGCTACCTGGGCACGCAGACCAACCTTTACAGCGGCGAAACCTGGGAACTGACCGAGGACCACGTGGCGGCCCTCGCCGAGCTGGCTGTCGAGCCGCCCACTGACCCGGCGCGTTATCAGGTGTGGCTGCAGACCGGCGACGAGACCCTCGACTACCGGCGCGCCCAGGCTTATTACCGACACTGCGCCCTGCGCATCGAAGCAGGCGGCGACCACGGTTTCCAGGGTTTCGCCGAGCGCCTGCCGATGTTGTTCGCCTTTGCCGGCATTGCGCCCGCCCGCTGAGTGGCCGCAGCCAATCCCCGATCAATCAGAGCATTGCACAGACCCATGGCCCAGCAAAACGCCTACAACGCCGATGCCATCGAAGTTCTTTCCGGCCTCGACCCGGTGCGCAAGCGCCCGGGGATGTACACCGACACCACGCGCCCCAACCACCTGGCCCAGGAAGTCATCGACAACAGTGTCGACGAGGCCCTGGCTGGCCACGCCAAGTCCATCCAGGTGATCCTCCACGAGGATAACTCCCTGGAGGTGACCGACGACGGCCGTGGTATGCCGGTGGATATTCACCCCGAAGAAGGTGTGCCCGGCGTCGAGCTGATCCTCACCAAACTTCACGCCGGCGGCAAGTTCAGCAACAAGAACTACCAGTTCTCCGGTGGTCTGCACGGTGTCGGCATCAGCGTGGTCAACGCCCTGTCGACCCGCGTGGAAGTGCGCGTCAAGCGCGACGGCAACGAGTACTCGATGGCGTTCGCCGATGGCTTCAAGGCCAGCGACCTGGAAGTGATCGGCACCGTTGGCAAGCGCAACACCGGTACCAGCGTGCATTTCTGGCCGGACGCCAAGTACTTCGACTCCCACAAGTTCTCGGTCAGCCGTCTCAAGCATGTGCTCAAGGCCAAGGCCGTGCTGTGCCCTGGGCTGGCGGTCAGCTTCCATGACAAGGCCAGCAACGAGAAGGTCGAGTGGCTGTACGAAGACGGCCTGCGCTCCTACCTGGTCGATGCGGTCAGCGAATTCGAACGCCTGCCAAACGAACCGTTCTGCGGCAGCCTGGCCGGCAACAAGGAAGCCGTGGACTGGGCGCTGCTGTGGTTGCCCGAAGGCGGCGACGCGGTACAGGAAAGCTATGTCAACCTGATTCCCACCGCCCAGGGCGGCACCCATGTCAACGGCCTGCGCCAGGGCCTGCTCGACGCGATGCGCGAGTTCTGCGAATTCCGCAACCTGCTGCCGCGTGGCGTCAAGCTGGCGCCCGAAGACGTCTGGGAGCGTATCGCCTTCGTGCTGTCGATGAAGATGCAGGATGCCCAGTTCTCCGGGCAGACCAAGGAACGTCTGTCCTCCCGTGAAGCGGCGGCGTTCGTCTCCGGCGTGGTCAAGGATGCCTTCAGCCTGTGGCTCAACGCTCACCCCGAGTTCGGCCAGCAGCTGGCTGAACTGGCGATCAGCAACGCCAGTCGCCGCCTCAAGGCCGGCAAGAAGGTCGAGCGCAAGAAGATTACCCAGGGCCCGGCGTTGCCTGGCAAGCTGGCTGACTGCGCGGGGCAGAACCCGCTGCGCTGCGAGCTGTTTCTGGTCGAGGGTGACTCCGCTGGCGGCTCGGCCAAGCAGGCGCGGGACAAGGAGTTTCAGGCGATCCTGCCGCTGCGCGGAAAGATTCTGAATACCTGGGAAGTGGACGGCGGCGAAGTGCTGGCCAGCCAGGAAGTGCACAACATTGCCGTAGCGGTCGGCCTCGACCCCGGCTCCAGCGATCTGGGCCAGCTGCGTTACGGCAAGATCTGCATCCTCGCCGACGCCGACTCCGACGGCCTGCACATCGCCACGCTGCTCTGCGCGCTGTTCGTACAGCACTTCCGCCCGCTGGTCGACGCCGGGCACGTGTACGTGGCGATGCCGCCGCTGTACCGCATCGACCTGGGCAAGGAAATCTACTACGCCCTGGACGAGGCCGAGCGCGACGGCATTCTCGACCGTCTGGTGGCCGAGAAGAAACGCGGCAAGCCCCAGGTCACCCGCTTCAAGGGCCTGGGCGAAATGAACCCGCCGCAGTTGCGCGAAACCACCATGGATCCCAATACCCGGCGCCTGGTGCAGCTGACCCTCGAAGACTTCGAGGGCACCCGTGAGGTGATGGACATGCTGCTGGCCAAGAAGCGCGCTGGCGACCGCAAATCCTGGCTGGAGTCCAAGGGCAACCTGGCCGAGGTGCTGCTCTGATGCGCCACCTGTTCGGCGCCGTGCTGTTTGCAGCCATGACGCCGGCACTGGCCGAGGTACCGCCGCCCGAGGAGCTCAAGCTGGTCAGCGAGCATCCGGTGGACGGCATGCCCGCGGGTAACCTGTCGGGCCTGGCCTGGTGCGGCGATGCGCTGTGGGCGGTGTCCGACCGCGAGGATGATCGCCTGTATCGTCTCGACTCCTCGGCGACCGTCTGGCAGGCCGAGGCCGAGCGGTTCGTGGCGCCGCCCGCGCCAGCAATGCCGCTGCCCTGGGGCCTGCGTATGCGTGGCTGGGTCTCGGGTCTGGTGCGCGGCGGTCATCTGGATTTCGAGGGCATCTCCTGTGACGCCAAGGGCAACCGCTATCTGGTCAGCGAGAGCCGCGCCGCGGTGCTGCAGGTGCCGCCGGCGGCCGATGCGCAGTGGCTGAACCTGCCCGAAGGCATGGTGCGCCAGGCACGGGCCAGCGGCATGCTGCTGCACTTCAATTCGTTGTTCGAAGGTATTGCCGTCGATCCGGCCGGCGAGCGCCTGTGGCTGGCCGCGGAGAAAGAGCGGCGCGGCCTGGTGGTGCTGCACAACCGGCGCGCCACCTGGCGCTGCGAGGGCGGCTGCGTGCTGCTCAACGAGGGTGGAGAAGAAGCCTCCCCCGAGGCGCTGGGTGGGCGTTCCGCCCCAGTGGACTTCTCCGGCCTGGCATTCTTCGAAGAGAAACTCTATACCCTGGAGCGTCAGGCCCATCGCATCTGCCGGCGCACGCCTGCCACCGGCGAGGCCGAGCGCTGCTGGTCGTTCGCTGCCGAAGCGCTGACCGACGAGCGCCGTTATCCACTGCATTACGGGGTTGCCGAAGCCCTGTCGATGGACGCCGAAGGCGCCTGGGTAGGCCTCGACAATGGTGGCCACGCCCGTGGCGATGGCGAGAAACGCCCGCTGGTCTGGCGCTTCGCCGCGCCGGCTGGCGGTTGGGGCGCAAACCCGTGAGCGAGCAGACCGCAGGCCGCCGGGCCGGCCGGGTGATGCTGGTGCTCGCCTGGGGCGCCGGGCTGCTGCTGGCCACGCACTTTTTCGGTAATTGGGAGGATGCCAAACAGCATCCCAATCGCCAGCCGGAGTCGGTACATGGCAGCGGCTATGTCGAAGTGCGCCTGGCCAGCAGCCCCGGTGGACATTACCTGGTCGATGGGCAGATCAACGGCGAGGCGGTGAGCTTTCTGCTCGACACCGGTGCCACCCAGGTCGCCATTCCCAGCCAGGTCGCCAGCAGCCTGGGCCTGCAGGCTGGCGCGCCGGTACAGATCAGAACCGCCAACGGCATCGCCACGGCGCATCGCACCCGCCTGGAACGCCTGCAGCTCGGCGATATCGTTTTGCATGACGTGTCCGCACTGATCGCCCCGGGCATGGATGGCGACGAGATCCTGCTGGGCATGAGCGCCTTGAAACACCTTGAATTCAGTCAGCGCGACGGCACCTTGATGCTGCGCCAATCAACCTTGCAATGAGACACGCATGAGCGAAACCCTCGATCTGAGCCTGGACGGCGTCGAACGCCGTTCCCTTGCCGACTTCACCGAGCAGGCTTATCTCAACTACTCCATGTACGTGATCATGGATCGTGCGCTGCCCCATATCGGCGACGGTCTGAAGCCCGTGCAGCGGCGTATCGTCTATGCCATGAGCGAACTGGGCCTGGACGCCGACGCCAAGCACAAGAAGTCGGCGCGTACCGTCGGTGACGTGCTCGGCAAGTTCCATCCCCATGGCGACAGTGCCTGCTACGAAGCCATGGTGCTGATGGCGCAGCCGTTCAGCTACCGCTACACGCTGGTCGACGGCCAGGGCAACTGGGGTGCGCCGGACGATCCCAAGTCGTTCGCCGCCATGCGTTACACCGAGGCGCGGCTGTCGCGCTATTCCGAGGTGCTGCTCAGCGAGCTTGGTCAGGGCACCGTGGACTGGGTGCCGAACTTCGATGGCACCTTGAACGAGCCGGCGACGTTGCCGGCACGTTTGCCCAACATCCTGCTCAACGGCACCACGGGTATCGCCGTGGGCATGGCCACCGACGTGCCGCCGCACAACCTGCGCGAAGTCGCCACCGCCTGTGTGCGTCTGCTCGATGAGCCAAAGGCCACGGTCGAGCAGCTCTGTGAGCATATCCAAGGGCCGGATTACCCAACCGAAGCGGAAATCATCACCCCGCGTGCCGACCTGCTGAAAATCTACCAGACCGGCCGTGGCTCGATACGCATGCGCGCCGTATACAGCGTCGAGGACGGTGACATCGTGGTCACCGCGTTGCCCCATCAGGTGTCTGGTGCCAAGGTGCTGGAGCAGATCGCCGCGATGATGCAGGCCAAGCCATCGAAGGCGCCGCAGATCGCTGACCTGCGTGACGAGTCCGATCACGAGAACCCCTGCCGCATCGTGATCATCCCGACCAGCAGCCGGGTCGATCACGATGCGTTGATGCAGCATCTGTTCGCCAGCACCGATCTCGAGTCCAGCTACCGGGTCAATACCAACGTCATCGGCCTCGACGGCAAGCCCCAGGTCAAGGACCTGCGCACCCTGCTGGTCGAGTGGCTGCAGTTCCGGGTCGGCACCGTGCGCCGCCGCCTGCAGTTCCGTCTGGATAAGGTCGAGCACCGCATGCATCTGTTGGAAGGCCGCTTGATCGCCTTTCTCAACCTCGATGAAGTGATCCACATCATCCGCACCGAGGACCAGCCCAAGCCGGTGCTCATGGAGCGCTTCGGCCTTACCGAGATCCAGGCCGAGTACATCCTGGAGACCCGCCTGCGGCAACTCGCCCGCCTGGAAGAGATGCAGATTCGCGGCGAGCAGGACGAGCTCAGCAAAGAGCGCGACAAGCTGCTGGCGCTGCTCGGCAGCGAAGCCAAGCTGAAGAAGCTGGTGCGCAAGGAAATCCTCGAAGACGCCGAGAAGTACGGCGATGACCGTCGTTCGCCAATCGTCGAGCGTGCCGAAGCCAAGGCGCTGTCCGAGCACGATCTGCTGCCGAACGAGAAGATCACCGTGGTGCTCTCGGAAAAAGGCTGGGTGCGCTCGGCCAAGGGCCACGAAATCGATGCCACCGGCCTGTCCTACAAGGCTGGCGATGGCTTCAAGACCGCTGCGCCGGGCCGCTCCAACCAATACGCGGTATTCATCGACTCCACCGGGCGCAGCTATTCGCTGGCCGCACACACCCTGCCGTCGGCCCGTGGTCAGGGCGAACCGCTGACCGGTCGCCTGACCCCGCCACCGGGTGCCTCCTTCGAGTGCGTGCTGCTGCCCGATGACGAGGCGCTGTACGTGATCGCCTCCGATGCCGGCTACGGTTTCGTGGTCAAGGGCGAAGACCTGCAGGCCAAGAACAAGGCCGGCAAGGCGCTGCTCAGCCTGCCCAATGGCGCGCGGGTGGTGGCGCCACGGCCGCTCAACAACCGTGAGGAAGACTGGCTGGCCGCGGTGACCACCGAAGGCCGCCTGCTGCTGTTCAAGGTTGCCGACCTGCCGCAACTGGGCAAGGGCAAGGGCAACAAGATCATCGGCATTCCTGGCGAACGCGTGGCCAGCCGCGAGGAGTACCTCACCGACCTGGCCGTGCTGCCGGCGGGCGCGACCCTTGTGTTGCAAGCTGGCAAGCGTACTCTGTCCCTGAAAGCCGAGGATCTCGAGCATTACAAGGGCGAGCGCGGCCGGCGCGGCAATAAATTGCCGCGGGGCTTCCAGCGCGTGGATGCTCTGCTCGTCGAGTAAAGCTGCCTGCCAGTGCCCCGGGGCTGGAGTTGAACGGCAGTTTGGCGGATGATAACGCCCCTCATGTGCCCGCCGAATGGTGGGCCATTTGCCATCGTTATGGTCGTGCGCCGGGTGGCAGGCGCATTGCATATGAACAAGGGTTTATCGGCACCCGTCGGCTGTCGCCGGTGCGGTGATTTATCTTTTTTGTTATTGGTTTTTTCACCTGTAGCCATGATCGCTGGCCTTGCTGCCAGCCGGAAGACATTGATGATTGTTAAACGGCTTCCTCTCACCTTGCTGCTCACCGGGCTGCTGTTGCTGACCGGTTGTTCGCATCTGATGCCTGTTTCCTACTACCAGCTCGATGGCGGCCCGGTCGCCAGCAAAACGGCTGACAAGGAGGGCATGAGTGTATTGCTGGGCCCGATCACCGTGGCCGATTACCTGCAGCGCGAGGCATTGCTGCAGCGCCAGGACGATGGCAGCCTGAGTACCGCCTTCACTGCTCGCTGGGCGGGCAGCCTGGCCACCGACCTGGATCGTCAGGTGCTGCGCCAGCTGGCCAGTCGGATCAACAGCCAACGCCTGGTACTGGCCTCTGATAATCCGAACTACAAGGCCCAGGTCCAGGTTCTATTGTCCATCACCCGCCTGGATTCGGGGCCGCGTCAGCCGGCGGTGCTCGAGGGCCAGTGGCGTCTGGTCGGGCGTGACGGACAGTTGCTCGACACCCGCCTGGTGCACCTCGAAGAGAAGCACAAGGGCTCCATCGCCGATCAGGTTCGTGCGCAGAGCGAAGTGGTTCAGCAACTGGTCGCGCAACTGGCCAGTGCCGTGAAGAACCACGGCAATACTCCGCTCGCCGCCGAAGAACCGAGGCGCAAGACGCCGGCGCCGGCCGCTCGGCAGGAGCCGCCGAAAATGCCGGTGGCCGAACCGATCCGCATCGACGCCGAAGTATTCCGCTTCTGATGCCAGGCCCGACCTGACCCGCTACCGCTCGCCGCGCTGATAGCCTTCGAGTACGCCGGCCGTGCGTATCGCCTCATCGAGGAAAACCGTGACGGCCGGATGTTTGCGCTCGCCCTTGCGGTAGGCGAGCAGGATCTTGCGCTCGATGGCTGGGGCCAGGCGCACCGCGGTGACGTTCTCAAGTGGCCTGAGCAGGCGCAGCCCCGATACCACCGAAATCGAATTTCCCGACGCGACCATGGCGGCGACCATTTCGAAGCCGGCGCAATGGGCGTTGATGCGTGGCGCGAAGCCCGAACGGCGGCACAGGTTGCCGATGAATTCTCCGAACGAGCTGTTGGTCGAGTCCAGCGCCCAGGCCTCTTCCTGCAGATCGGCTATGGTCAGTGCGCTGTGTGAGGCCAACGGGTGCCTGGTAGGCAGCAGAACGTGCAGGCGATCCTCGGTCAGCGGAACCAGTTCGTAGTGCTCCTGGCGTGCCTTGCTGGCGCCGGCCAGGTCGTCGACCACCGCCACATCGATCTGCCAGGCGCTTAGCGCGCTGAGACTTTCCTGGGGCTCCAGATCGGCGACCACCACCTCCAGGCGTGGGTAGGCCAGGCGTAGGTTGTGCACGATTGGCGCGACCAGTGCCACGGCAATCGACGGGAACGCCGCGACGCGCAGTTCACCGGCGATTTCGCTGCGCATCTGCGCCAGTTCCGAACGCGCCTCGTCGAGAATCACCAGGATACGCTCGACATGTGCCACCAGCCGGGTACCCGCTGGGGTGAGCACCACGCCGCGGCCACGTCGCTCGATCAAGGCCACATCGGCCTCGCGCTCCAGTTGTGCGACTTGCTGGGAAACGGCTGACGGCGTCAGGTGCAGGAACTCGGCGGTGGCTGCCATGGTGCCGCAGCGCGCCAGTTCGCGAAGGGTGCGCAGGCGAATCAGATCCATGATAGACGCTCTATAGGTAAGATTTGCTAATCAATATAGTAAGAATAAATCAGTATACATAATGGAATTGGGGTTTTAGATTTTTCCCATCGACGGTGCGTAACCGGGCATCCGTCCTCACCCCACAGAAGAAAAATAGCCATGGCCGTCAGCGTATTCGACCTGTTCAAAGTGGGCATCGGCCCATCGAGTTCACACACCGTTGGCCCGATGCGAGCAGCCGCCCTGTTCACCCACGCTCTGGAGAACCAGGGACACATGCCCAATGTGGTGCGCGTGGTCGCCGAGCTGTATGGCTCGCTGGGTGCCACCGGCAAGGGCCACGGCAGTGATAAGGCGGTGTTGCTGGGACTCAGCGGCCACGAGCCGGATACCGTGGATGTCGAGCAGGTGGCTGGCTATATCGAGGCCATTCGCACCGACAAGCGTATCGCGCTGCCGGGTGGTCATTCGGTCGCCTTCAACGAAAAGACCGACCTGAAGATGATCCGCAAGGCCCTGCCGCTGCACGCTAACGGCCTGCGTTTCGCGGCTTTTGACCAGGCCGGGCTGCAGGTGCACGAGGCCACCTACTATTCGGTGGGCGGCGGATTTGTGGTCAGTGAGGCGGTGCTCGCCGACGGCTCCAAGCACAAGGTCATCGCTCCGGATGCCACCACGCTGCCGCTGCCGTTTCGCAGTGGCATCGACCTGCTGCGCCTGACCCGCGAGTACGGTATCGGCATTGCCGAGGTGATGCGCCGTAACGAGCGTCACTGGCGCACCGATGAAGAAATCGACAATGGCCTGCTGGCCATCTGGAAGGTGATGCAGGGCTGTGTCGAGCGCGGCTGCCGTACCGAGGGCATCCTGCCGGGTGGTTTCAAGGTGCGTCGCCGGGCGGCCATCCTGGCGCGCAAGCTGGGCGGCTTCCAGCGCAGCTACACCGAAGATCCGCTGCGCATGCTCGACTGGGTCAACCTCTGGGCTCTGGCGGTGAACGAAGAGAATGCCGCCGGCGGCCGCGTGGTCACCGCGCCGACCAACGGGGCTGCGGGGATCATTCCGGCGGTGCTGCATTACTACGCCAATGCCATTTCCGGCGCCAATGAACGCGGCATCGTCGACTTCCTGCTCACTGCCGGGGCGATTGGCATTCTGTACAAGGAAAATGCCTCGATCAGCGGCGCCGAGGTGGGCTGCCAGGGCGAGGTTGGTGTGGCCTGCTCGATGGCCGCCGGCGCCTTGTGCGCGGTGCTCGGTGGTACGCCGGAGCAGGTCGAGAACGCCGCCGAGATCGGCATGGAACACCACCTGGGCCTGACCTGCGACCCGGTCGGCGGCCTTGTGCAGATCCCCTGCATCGAGCGCAATGCCATCGCCTCGGTCAAGGCCATCAACGCCGCGCGCATGGCGCTGTACGGCGACGGCGCGCACTACGTGAGCCTGGACAAGGTAATCAAGACAATGCGCGAAACCGGTGCCGACATGCTGACCAAATACAAGGAAACCGCCCGCGGCGGCTTGGCCGTGAACATCATCGAGTGCTGATTGCAGCGGCTCGCTAGTACCTGGCTGCGAGCCGTTGCGGGTTTGCAGCCGGCGTTGTTCACCGCACGGCGATAAGCCCTGGGCGGCCGTCCAGGCAATCGGGGTGGCGCCGATCCCGGCTGCGTCCTTTATAATCGCCGGATGTCTTGGGGTGACCTGCCCGGTTGGCGTGGTTCGTCCCTCTGCTGACCTGTCCCCCAAAGCCATCAAGCCTAGAATTCTGGACAGCGTCTACAACATGAATACTCTTAAACGCATTGCTTCCGCCTACTCGAACAGCAGCCTGGTGCTACGCATCTTCATCGGTCTGGTGCTCGGCATTCTGCTCGCCTATTTCGCCCCGGACGCCGCCATCAAGGTCGGCCTGCTCGGCGAACTGTTCGTCCTGGCCCTCAAGGCTGTCGCGCCGGTGCTGGTACTGGTGCTGGTGATTTCCTCCCTGGCCGCCCACCAGAGTGGTCAGCCCACCCATATTCGCCCGGTGCTGTTGATGTACCTGATCAGCACCTTCAGCGCCGCGGCCCTGGCGGTGTGCGCCAGCTTCCTGTTCCCCACCATGCTGTCGCTGGATATCAGCTCGGCAGAGGGCAATCCGCCGGGCAGCATCATCGACGTGTTGCACAACCTGCTGACCAGCATCTTCGTCGGGCCGGTTCAGGCGCTCAACACCTCCAACTACATCGCCATTCTGGCCTGGGCCGTGGCGCTGGGCATCTTCCTGCGCCATGCGGCTCCCAGCACGCGTACCATGCTGCATGACGTGTCCGGCGCGTTCACCCAGGTGGTACGCTTCGTGATCGCCCAGGCGCCGATTGGCATCTTCGGCCTGGTCGCCAGCACCCTGGCCGCGTCCGGTTTCGACGCCCTGTACGGATATGCACGCCTGCTGATGGTGATGGTTGGCTGCATGTTGGTCGTGACCCTGGTGGTGAATCCGTTGCTGGCCTATATCAAGATGCGCCGCAACCCCTATCCGCTGCTGTTCACCGTGCTGCGCGAAAGCGCCGTGACGGCGTTCTTCACCCGCAGCTCGGCGGCCAACATCCCGGTCAACCTGCGCCTGTGCGAAAAGCTCAAGCTGGACAAGGACACCTACTCGATCACCATTCCGCTGGGCGCGACCATCAACATGGCCGGCGCGGCGATCACCATTTCCGTGATGGCGCTGGCCACCACCCATACCCTGGGCATCCATGTCGACCTGCCGACCGCGCTGCTGCTCTGCGTGGTGTCGTCCTTGGCGGCAGCGGGGGTGTCCGGCGTGGCCGGTGGTTCGCTGCTGCTGATCCCGATGGCCACCAGCCTGTTCGGCATCGACACCGAGATTGCCATGCAGGTGGTGGCCATCGGCTTCGTCATCGGTGTGGTGCAGGACTCCTTCGAAACGGCGCTGAACTCCCACACCGATGTGGTGTTCACGGCAGCGGTCTCCTACGCGGGTGAAGCGCGCGCGGCCCAGGCCGAGCGGGTCGATGCCTGACCGCTCCGGCACACAAAAAACGCGCCTCAGGGCGCGTTTTTTATGGGCAGGCTCCTCTACACGTATTGCGCCGCGGCGTAGCCCGAAGCCCAGGCCCATTGGAAGTTGAAGCCGCCCAGATGGCCGGTCACGTCCAGCACTTCGCCGACGAAGTACAGCCCCGGTGATTTCAGCGACTCCATGGTCTTGGACGACACCTCGCGGGTATCGACGCCACCGAGGGTCACCTCTGCCGTGCGGTAACCCTCGGTACCGGCCGGCACCAGCTGCCAGTCCGACAGGCGCTCGGCAATCGCCTTGAGCTCGGCCGGGGTGTATTGCTTCATCGGTTTGGAGGCGAACCAGTGCTCGGCCAGCAGGCCGGCCATCTTCTTGGTGAAAATCTCGCCCATCAAGGTCTTCAGCTCGCTGTTGGGGCGCTCGCGCTGCTGCTCCAGCAGCCACTCGGGCAGGTCGACATGCGGCAGCAGGTCGATGCTGACCGTATCGCCAGGTTGCCAGTATGAAGAAATCTGCAGGATCGCCGGGCCGCTGAGGCCGCGGTGGGTAAAGAGGATGTTCTCCAAGAAACTCTGGCCGTTGCAGCTGACCCGGCAATCCTCCACCGAGGTGCCGGATAACTCCGTACACAGAGTTTTCAGCTGCGGGTCGGTCAGCGTGAAGGGCACCAGCCCGGCGCGGGTCGGCAGCAGCTCGTGGCCGAACTGGCGGGCGACCTGGTAACCGAAACCGCTGGCGCCCAGGGTCGGGATCGACAGCCCACCGGTGGCGATCACCAGGGATTCGCAGGCGATCGCGCCAAGGCTGGTGGTCAGGCGGTAGCCGCTGCCGGCGCGTTCGATGGCGCTCACCGAGGTGTCCAGGCGCAGGTCGACGCCGGCCTGCTGGCACTCGTCAAGCAGCATGCCGAGGATGTCGCTGGACTTGTTGTCGCAGAACAGCTGGCCGAGTTTCTTCTCGTGATAGGGCACGCCGTGCTTGGCGACCAGGGCGATGAAATCCCATTGGGTGAAGCGCGCCAGCGCCGACTTGCAGAAGTGCGGGTTGTGCGACAGAAAGTTGCCGGGCTCGCAGTACATATTGGTGAAGTTGCAGCGCCCGCCACCGGACATGAGGATTTTCTTGCCGGCCTTGTTGGCGTGGTCGAGCAGCAGCACGCGGCGCCCGCGGGCGGCGGCGGTCATCGCGCACATCAACCCGGCAGCGCCGGCGCCGATGATGACAACCTGGGGTGAAAGCACGGCCTGTTCCTCATACGCAGTGCGCCGGCATGACAGGCCGGCGCGAAACGGCGCAGTTTACCTGAAGGCGTGGCCAGGCTGTGGACGGCCGCGGCCCATGCGTCTGCCGGTGCCGCCAGGCCCTGGATCGGTCAGGGCTCCTCGAACCGCTGGCTGGCCAATTTCGTCTGGCAGATAGAGATCAATGGATGAACTGCACTGGCTATTTGCCGTTATCTTGTCTATCAGCTATTAGGGGCGCGCGTCGCCGCGACCGCTTTCTCGTCCATCTGCAGGGCTTACCACTATTGAAAACCTGGCGCCTCTGGTTGCTGTCGCTGATGCTGTTGCCGTGGCTCGCGTGCGCTGAACACCTGCGTCTGGTCGCCGATAGCTGGCCACCGTTCACCGATCAACGCCTGCCGGGCAATGGTGTGGCGACTGAACTGGTGAGCACCGCACTGAGCCGTGCCGGCTATACCAGCGACTACCGCGAAGTGCCCTGGCAGCGGGCGGTGCTGGGGGTGCAGCGTGGCGACTACGATGTACTGATCACTGCCTGGTATAGCCAGGAGCGCGAGGCCTTCGGGTATTTCTCGGCGCCCTATCTGGTCAATCGGATTCGGCTAGTGCAGCGCAAGGGCGCCGCCATCAGCTTCAGCAAGCTGTCCGACCTCTATGCCCATGAAATCGCCGTGCGTCGCGGCTATGCCTATTTCCCGGCATTCACGGCTGACCGCCAGCTGCAGACCGTCGAGGTCAGCAGTTTCGAGAACGCCGCGCGCATGGTCCACCGCGGGCGGGTGCGCCTGGCGCTGGAGGACGAGTACGTCGCCCGCTTCCTGTTCAACCATGCGCTCAAGGATATTGCCGACGATCTGGAGTTTTTGCCCGCGCCGCTGAGCGAAAACAATCTGCACATTCTTATCCGACTCAGCCATGCCGGCCACGCCGAGATCGCCCGCCGCTTCAATGCCGCCATCGCCGCCATGCAGGCAGACGGCAGCTATGCCGAGATCATGGCGCGCTATGGCCTCCAGGGGCCGCGCTGAGCGGTCATTGCCAGTTGGTTCGGCCGCGACCCTGACGCTTGGCCTGGTAGAGCTGTTGATCCGCCAGGTGCAGCAGGCTTTCCAGATCCTCGGGTACCCCCTGGTGGATGCCGGCGCTGAACGACAGCGGCGGCGCGCCCACCGCGTACTTGAGTTGCCGGCAGTGATTGCGCAGCTGGTCGAGTTCGCGGCTCAGTCGCTCGGCAGGCTGCGCGCTGATCATGGCGAACTCCTCGCCGCCCAGGCGCCCGAGCAGGGCATCCGGGAAGGCTGCAGCGAATGCCCGGCTGAAGGCGATCAGTGCGGCATCGCCGGCAGCGTGGCCGTACTCGTCGTTGATCTGCTTGAACAGGTCCATGTCGAGCATCGCCACGCTCAGTTGCTGACCATTGCGCTGTGCCTGCTGGAATTGCTGAATGCCCTGTTCGGAAAAGGCCCGGCGGTTGTTCAGGCCGGTGAGGGCGTCGAACTGTGCGGCTTTCTTCAGGGCGCGCAGCATGTCGCGGCGCTCCAGGGTGGAAATCACCCGGCAGTTGAGCTCCTCGGGGCAGAACGGCTTGCGCAGGAAGTCATCGGCGCCGTGCTTGATGAACATGGCGCTCAGCGAACCCTTGGTGTCGGCGGACAGGCCGAGAATCACCAGGTCGTTGCGTTTCATTTTCTGGCGCAGCAGCTTGACCAGTTCGAAACCGCTGATGCCCGGCATGCTGTGGTCGACCACCAGCATGTCGATATCCGGCTGCGCCTGGAGGATGCGCAGGGCTTCCTCGCCGTCCCTGGCGTCGACGATCTGGTAGCGATGCGGGGCCAGCACGTGGCGAATGAAGTTGCGGGTGGCGTCCGAGTCCTCGGCGACCAGGATCTTCACCTGGCTGTTGCTCTCCAGGCGGTGCAGCAGGCGGAAGGCGTATTCGTAGGAATGCTGGCTTTCCTTGAGCACGTAGTCGACCACGCCCTTGAGCAGCAGCTCGTCACGGCGCTTCTCGTTGTACGAGCCGCTGAGCACGATGCAGGGCAGGGCGTAGCGCATCACCAGGTCGACGCTTTCGCCATCCGGTGCATCGGGCAGGTGCAGGTCGACGACGGCGGCGAAGAACAGGTCCGCCGAGGTCTCCAGCATGACCTCGGCCTCGCCGAGCGACGCGCAGAATACCGGTTGCAGATCCGGCTCCTGGCGGAACAGGTGCTCGAGGATCTTGAGCACCAGCGGGCTGTCTTCGATGACCAGGATATTGCGCACGGAACCCCCTTCCCCTATGCCCGCACGGCCGTTGGCTTGAGTCTAGAGCGTACGCACGCGCAGCGAGCGACCTTTTATCTTGCCTTCGCTGAGGCGCTTGAGCGCTTGCACGGCCAGGCTGCGTTCAACGGCGACATAGGCCTGGAAATCGAAAATCGCGATCTTGCCGACCTGGGCGCCAGGGATGCCACCCTCGCCGGTCAGTGCACCGAGAATATCACCGGGGCGCAGTTTGTCTTTGCGCCCGGCGCCGATGCATAGCGTCATCATCAGCGGCTGCAGCGGCGCGCCGCCTTGATGCTTCAGGCTGCTCAGCGGGTGCCAGTTCAGCGGCGACTTCTGCAGGTTCTCGATGGCCTGGGCGCGATGACCTTCGGCTGGGGCGACCAGGCTCATGGCCAGGCCTTTTTCGCCGGCTCGTCCGGTGCGGCCCACGCGGTGGATGTGGATTTCCGAATCACGGGCCAGTTCGACGTTGATCACCATGTCCAGTGCATCGATATCCAGGCCGCGCGCTGCCACGTCGGTGGCGACCAGTACCGACAGGCTGCGGTTGGCGAACATCGCCAGCACCTGGTCACGGTCGCGCTGCTCCAGGTCGCCGTGCAGGGCGGCGGCGGAGATGCCTTTGGCGGTGAGGTGGTCGACCACTTCCTGGCACTGCTGCTTGGTGAAGCAGAAGGCCACGCAGGAGGTCGGGCGGTAGCAGTTGAGCAGCTTGACCACGGCGTCCATGCGCTCTTCGGGGGCGATCTCGTAGAAACGCTGTTCGATCTGGCTGTCGTCGTGCAGGGCTTCGACCTTGACCTGCTGCGGGTTGCGCATGAAGGTCGCCGACAGCTGCTTGATGCCGGCCGGGTAGGTGGCCGAGAACAGCAGGGTCTGGCGGCGCTCCGGGGTCTGGCCGATGATCTCGGCGATGCTGTCGTAGAAGCCCATGTCGAGCATGCGGTCGGCTTCGTCGAGCACCAGGGTGTTGAGGCCGTCGAGCTTCAGGGTGCCCTTGGCCAGGTGCTGCTGTACGCGCCCCGGGGTGCCGACGATGATCTGCGCACCGTGCTCCAGCGAGCCGATCTGCGGGCCCATGGGCACACCGCCGCACAGGGTGAGGATCTTGATGTTGTCCTCGCTGCGGGCCAGGCGACGCAGCTCCTTGGCAACCTGGTCGGCCAGCTCGCGGGCCGGGCACAGCACCAGGGCCTGGCAGCCGAAGTAGCGCGGGTTGAGCGGTGCCAGCAGGCCGATACCGAAGGCGGCGGTCTTGCCGCTGCCGGTCTTGGCCTGGGCAATCAGGTCCATGCCCTTGAGCATCACCGGCAGGCTCTGCGCCTGGATCGGCGTCATCTGCGCGTAACCGAGTGACTCGAGGTTCGCCAGCATGGCGGGCGACAGGGCAAGCGAGGAAAAGGCGGTGGCAGTCACGGTACGGGCCTGAAGAGCGTTCGAAAAGAGCGCTAGTGTAACAGGCGCCAGGCCATCGCCTGCCGACTGCTCGTCATTCGTCGACGTCGACCTTCACCCGCCTGGCGCTGCGCCCGTCCTCGGTCGACAGCTGCAGGAAGATGCCGGCCGCCAGGATGGTCAGCAGGCCGATGCACAGGTAGGTTGACTGGAAGGCGCTCAGCACGCCATCGGCGGCTTGCCGATTGTCCAGGCTGAAGCCGCTGAGCAGTGCGGCGCCGGTGGCGATGCCCATGCTGATCGACAGTTGCACCACCACCGACAGCAGGCCATTGCCACTGCTCGCTTCGCTGTCGGGCAGGTCGATCAGGGTCACGGTGTTCATGGCGGTGAACTGCAGCGAGTTGAAGGCGCCGATCAGGCTCAGTTGAATGGCCAGCTGCAGGTGCGAGGTCTGGCCGTCGACCAGCGCCATGCTGGTGATCAGCAGGCCCAGCAGGACGGTGTTGAAGGTCAGGATGCGGCGGTAGCCGAGGCGATCGATCAACGGCTTGGCCAGGGGTTTCATGGCCATGGCGGCGAGTGCCAGGGGAATCATGCTCATGCCGGCCTGGGCCGGCGAGTAACCCATGCCCAGTTGCAGCAGCAGCGGCGTGAGAAAGGGCAGGGCGCCAGTGCCCAGGCGGGCGAAGATATTGCCGAAAATACCAACCGCGAAGCTGCGGGTGTTGAACAGCCGTGGTGGAAACAGCGCGTTTGCCGTGCGCCCCGCGCGCAGCCAGTACGCCGCCAGGCAGGCCAGGCCGCCGAGTAGCAGGAGCACCACGCGCATGTGCGGCAGGTGCAACTCGCCCAGGCCTTCCAGCGCCATGGTGATCAGCAGCATGCTGGCGCCGAACAGCAGGAAACCGAGCAGATCGAAGCGGGTGCGCTCGCTGCCGCGCAGCTCCGGCATGAAACGGTAGGCGGCCCAGCAGCCGAGGGCGCCGACCGGCAGATTGAGCAGGAAGATCCAGTGCCAGCTGGCGTACTCCACCAGCCAACCGCCCAGGGTCGGGCCGATCAGCGGGCCGAGCAGGCCGGGCAGGGTGATGAAGCTCATGATCCTCACCAGCTCGCTGCGCGGGTAGGCGCGCAGCACCACCAGGCGCCCCACCGGCATCATCAGCGCGCCACCCAGGCCCTGGATGATGCGCGCGATCACCAGCATGTTCAGCGACTGCGAGACGGCGCACAGCAGTGAGCCGAAACTGAACAGGGCGATGGCGCCAAAGAAGATGTGCCGCGTGCCGAAGCGGTCCGCCAGCCAGCCGGATGCGGGTATCAGCAACGCCACGGTGAGCATGTAGGCGATCACCACCGACTGCATGCGCAGCGGGTCTTCGGACAGATCCGCCGCCATGCTGGGCAGGGCGGTGTTGAGGATGGTGCCATCGAGCGTCTGCATGAAGAACGCGATGGCGACGATCCAGGGCAGCAGGCGGGCAGTGCGGGCGTCGAGCAGGGTCATGGCGAGCGGCGTTCAGCAGGTGGTTGGAACAGTGTGACCCAGCTGGGCGGCGAATGTCCCAACAAAGCGACGCGCCCGGGCCTTGTGCGGACGCCGGTGCGCCCGCCTGGTCAGGATGCCGAGCGCATGTCTTCGATTACCCGCTGCGGCGTGGCGCGCACCGGCGCGCCGTTGGCCACGTGGTAGGGCGCGGTGCTGCGCGGCAACGCCTCGCGACCGCGGATACGGTCGGCGATCTTCTCGGCAATCATGATGGTGGTGGCGTTGAGGTTGCCGGTGATGATCTGCGGCATGATCGACGCATCCACCACGCGCAGCCCGTCAAGGCCATGCACGCGGCCCTGGCCGTCGACCACTGCCATGTCGTCGGTGCCCATCTTGCAGGAGCAGGAGGGGTGGAACGCGGTTTCCGCGTGCTCGCGGACAAAGGCGTCCAGCTCCTCGTCGGTCTGCACATGGGCGCCCGGGCTGATCTCGCGGCCGCGGTACGAGTCGAGGGCGGGCTGGTTCATGATCTCGCGGGTCAGGCGGATGGCGTCGCGGAACTCCTGCCAGTCCTGCTCGCTGCTCATGTAGTTGAACAGGATGCTCGGGTGCTGGCGCGGATCCCTAGACTTCAAGTGCACACGGCCGCGGCTCGGCGAGCGCATGGAGCCGACATGGGCCTGGAAGCCATGCTCCTTGACCGCGTTGCTACCGTTGTAATTGATCGCTACCGGCAGGAAGTGATACTGCAGGTTCGGCCACTCGAACTCCGGCCGCGAACGAATGAAACCGCCGGCCTCGAACTGGTTGCTGGCGCCAATGCCTTCGCCGGCCAGCAGCCACTTGGCACCGATACCGGGCTGGTTGAGCATTTTCAGCGCCGGGTACAGCGACACCGGCTGCGTGCAGGCGTACTGCACGTAAACCTCGAGGTGATCCTGCAGGTTGGCGCCGACGCCTGGCAGTTCGTGCACCATATCGATATCCAGGCCGCGCAGCAGGTCACCCGGGCCAACGCCAGAACGCTGCAGGATCTGCGGCGAGGCGATGGCGCCGGCGCACAGCAGCACTTCGCGGCGCGCATGGGCGATGGTCGCCTCGTTCGCGTTGCCGATCAGGTAGGCGACGCCATTTGCGCGCTTGCCGGTGAACAGGATGCGGTCGGTAGTGGCGTGGGTGACGATGGTCAGGTTCGGCCGTTCGCGGGCCTGGTCCAGATAGCCGCGGGCGGTGCTGGCGCGACGGCCCTCGGGCGTCACGGTGCGGTCCATCGGGCCGAAGCCTTCCTGCTGGTAACCGTTGAGGTCATCGGTGCGCGGGTAGCCGGCCTGCACGCCAGCCTCGACCATGGCGTGGAACAGCGGGTTGTTGCCGGTCTTGGGCGTGGTCACGCTGACCGGGCCGCTGTCGCCGTGGTAGTCGTTGGCGCCGATGTCACGGCTTTCCGCCTTGCGGAAATACGGCAGGCAATCGAGGTAGCTCCAGTCTTCCAGGCCGGGCTGCTTGGCCCAGTTGTCGAAGTCCATGGCGTTGCCGCGGATGTAGCACATGCCGTTGATCAGCGACGAGCCGCCCAGGCCCTTGCCGCGCCCGCACTCCATACGGCGATTGCCCATGTGCGGCTCCGGGTCGGTTTCATATGCCCAGTTGTAGCGGCGGCCTTGCAGGGGAAAGGCCAGGGCAGCCGGCATCTGGGTGCGGAAGTCGAGGCGGTAGTCGGGGCCACCGGCCTCCAGCAGCAGTACGCTGACATCCGCATCTTCGCTCAGGCGGGTCGCCAGCACGTTACCGGCCGAGCCGGCGCCAATGATGATGTAATCGAATTCCTGGGTCATGGAGGCCTCCTGGTAGGTGGCTGAGCCTTGGGCCAAGCGGATCGCAGGCCCGTGTCCGGCTCACGCAGAACGGGTTGTGCAGCGTTGCCGGGCGCGGGTGAAAGCGCCCGGCCTGCGGGTCAGAACACCGAGGCGTAATCGCCCATCTCGACCTGCACGGATTTGATGCGGGTGTAATGGGCCAGGGTGGTCAGGCCGTTCTCACGGCCGACACCGGATTGCTTGTAGCCACCGACCGGCATCTCGGCCGCCGACTCGCCCCAGGTGTTGATCCAGCAGATACCGGCTTCCAGCTTGTGGATAACCCGGTGCGCGCGGTTCAGGTCGCGGGTGACGATGCCGGCGGCCAGGCCGTAGGTGGTGTCGTTGGCGCGGCGGATCACTTCCTCTTCGCTGTCGTAGACGAGGATGCTCATCACCGGGCCGAAGATTTCTTCACGGGTGATGGTCATGTCGTCCCGGCAGTCGGTGAACACGGTTGGCGCCACGTACGCGCCATTGGCGTAGGCGCCATCAATGACGCGCTCACCACCGATCAACAGGCGCGCGCCTTGCTGGCGGCCCTGCTCGATATAACCGAGCACACGCTCCATATGGGCGAAGCTGACCAGCGGGCCGAAGTTGGTGGTGTCGTCCTGGGGGCTACCCAGGCGGATGCGTTTGACCCGCTCGACGATCTTGCTCTCGAAGCGCGCCTGCAGGGCTCGGGGCACGAACACCCGGGTGCCATTGGTGCACACCTGCCCGGAGCTGTAGAAGTTGGCCATCATGGCGATGTCCGCGGCACGATCCAGGTCGGCGTCTTCACAGACGATCAGCGGCGACTTGCCGCCCAGCTCCATGGTCACTTCCTTGAGCGACGAGCTGGAGGCGCTGGCCATGACCTTCTTGCCGGTCACGGTGCCACCGGTGAAGGAAACTTTCTCGATGCGTGGGTGCTCGGTCAGCCACTGGCCGACCTCGGCGCCCAGGCCGGTCAGTACGTTGAACACGCCGTCCGGCAGGCCGGCCTCGCTGTAGATCTCAGCCAGCTTCAGGGCAGTCAGCGAGGTGACTTCGCTGGGCTTGAAGATCATCGCGTTGCCGGCGGCCAGGGCCGGCGCGGATTTCCACAGGGCGATCTGGATCGGGTAGTTCCAGGCGCCGATACCGGCAACCACACCCAGCGGCTCGCGGCGGGTGTAGACGAAGCTGGTGTCGCGCAGCGGGATCTGCTCGCCTTCGATGGCCGGAATCAGGCCAGCGTAGTACTCCAGCACGTCGGCGCCGGTGACGATATCGACATAGCGGGTTTCCGACAGCGGCTTGCCGGTATCGAGGGTTTCCAGCTCGGCGAGCTCGTCGTTGCGTTCGCGCAGGATGTCCACCGCCTTACGCAAGATGCGCGAGCGCTGCATGGCGGTCATCGCCGTCCACACCTTCTGGCCTCGTTCGGCACTGGCCACGGCGCGTTCGACATCATCCTGGCTGGCGCGCTGCACGTTGGCGAGCACCTCGCCGGTGGCCGGGTTGATGCTTTGAAAGGTGGCGCCGCTGCTGGCGTCCACGTACTGGCCGCCAATGTAGAGCTGCTGATCTGCGAATCGGGCCATAGGGCGTCCTCCTGAGCGGGGCAAGACGCGCTTTGGGCGCCTTGGCGAATGGGTCGACTGAACGAGATGAAAAGGGATGTCAGCCGATTTGGTTAAAAAACAGCCTAGTTTATTTTTATTGATCGATCAATCAATAAAAATCCCAGGGACGACCAGAAGCGTGCCAGATGCGCCATGGGCGCTGGGCTCAAGGTGTTGTGCGGGGGCTCTCGGACGAATGATGACTGTGGGAGCCAGCGAAGACAGCAGGCTTACTCGGCTTTGGCCAACTGCAAATCGAGGTGGAGTCGTAGGATGGGTCGGGCCGCGTAGGTGAAACCCATCGGGGGCTGATGGGTTGCACCCATCCTACGGGCTGCGGCCGGGCTCAGCCCGCCTTCGCCAACTGCAGATCGAGGTAGTCGTAGGCGATCTGCGCGGCCTGCCGGGTGTCGAAGTTTTCCCCGGTCAGGGCGCCGCGCAACCACAGGCCGTCGATCAGCGCCGCCAGGCCGCGGGCCGCGGCACGAGCCTCTGCTAGCGGCAGAGCACGGCTGAACTGGCCGCACAGGTTGGAATACAGGCGCTGATCATTGACCCGTTGCAGGCGGCGCAGCGCCGGCTGGTGCATGCTGCTGGCCCAGAACGCCAGCCAGGTCTTCATCGCCGGGCCGCTGACCTGGGTTTCGTCGAAGTTGCCGTCGATGATGGCGCGCAGTCGCGCCCGCGGGGTGTCTTCGCGCAAGAGCCGGTAACGCGCGTGCACGGCCTCGCGCAGCGCCTGCATGAGATGGCGCATGGTGGCTTCGAGCAGGCCGTTCTTGTCCTGGAAGTAGTGGCTGATGATGCCGTTCGACACCCCGGCAATCCGCGCGATGTAGGCGATGCTGGCATCGCTCATGCCAACCTGGTCGACGGCTTCGAGGGTGGCCGCAATCAGTTGCGAGCGGCGGATCGGCTGCATTCCGACCTTGGGCATCGTGTTCTCCGGCGAGGGGTGTCGTCCGAGTCTAACAGAGCGCGCGGGGTTGTCGGCGCGTTCAGGTTTCTCAGCGCCTGTTCACGATCTTTATGCGCATGAAGCGGCAGCGACAAGGCAAGAGCAGCCGTTCGCCGCTTTGGCTCTTTGATGCTTCTCCTGCATAGCAATAACAGACGACACCAATCGCCCCCTCAGGAGGCCGAGTGGAATCGTTGTGTAGGGGGACGAGCCGCATGGATGCGGCGAGAGGCCTGATGGGCCAGGGATGGCTCTTCCAGGCCGGCCCCCGGAACGACGATGCAACGAGGGAACCCCAGCGCAGCTGGGGCCGGATGTCGGGGCTAGACCTTTTGGTTACTTTTGGGGCAATGCCAAAAGTAACCCGCTCGTCAGAGCGGAACCGAGCGCATAAACGAATCGATAATGCTGGCGAACCCATCGTGGGAATCGGCTTTTCGCGGACATGGCCCTCTCCCACAGATAGAGGTCTTACGGCCTTTTCCCGCCACTCAGCTGCGAAAATCGACGAATCTGGGCTGAAAGATCATGAACAGGCCTTCAGGCGATCAGCCGGTAGCCGACACCCGCTTCGGTGACGATCAACCGTGGCGCCGCCGGGTCGTCACCGAGCTTCTGGCGCAGGTGGGCGATGACTATGCGCAGGTAATGGCTGTGCTCGATATGGGTCGGGCCCCAGATGTCGCGCAGCAGTTGCTGCTGGGTGACGACCATGCCGGGATGGCGGGCCAGGGCCTCGAGCACCGCATACTCCTTGCGGGTCAGGCTGATCTCTTGATCGTCCAGAGTGACCCGGCGAAAGGCGAAGTCGACCCGTAGCGGGCCGCTGGCCAGGGCAGCCGCAGGCTTTTCGCTCGCCGGACGGTTGCGCAGCAGCGCACGTACCCGGGCAAGGAACTCCTGCACGCCGAAGGGCTTACTGACGTAGTCGTTGGCGCCGTTGTCCAGGGCCAGCACCTTGTCCTTTTCGCCGGCGCGCACCGACAGCACCAGCACCGGTACGCTCGACCACTCGCGCAGGCGTACAAGCACCTGCTGGCCGTCCAGGTCGGGCAGGCCGAGGTCGAGCACCACCAGGTCGGGTTGCTCCAGGGCGGCCAGGCGCAGCGCCGCTTCGCCGCCTTCGGCCTCCAGCACCTGATAGCCCTGGGCCTGCAGGCCGATGCGCAGGAACTTGCGGATCGCCGCTTCGTCGTCGACCAGCAGAATGCGTGCTTCAGTCATGGCCAGCGCTCGCCTCGGGATGTTGCAACGGCAGTTGCAGGATCACCCTGGTGCCCTGGCCGGGCGCGGACTCGACCCGCGCCGTGCCGCCGTGGGCGTTGAGCATGCCCAGGCAGATCGCCAGGCCCAGGCCGGTGCCCTGACCGCCGCGGTCGCCTCGGGCCGCGGTGTAGAACAGGTCGAATACCTGGCTCTGCTCGTCGGCGGGAATGCCGGGACCCTGGTCGCTGATGGCGAAGCTGAAGGTCTCCTCGTCGTGACTCAGGCGGATATCGATCAGCCCGCCGGGTGGCGAGAAGCGCGCTGCGTTGTCCAGCACGTTGATCAGCGCCTGTTCGATCAGCGCGCCCTGCACCCACAGCAGCGGCAGCTCGGCGGGCACTTGGGTGTTCACGTGCAGGCCCTGCAATACCGGCTGCAAGCGCTGCACGGCGGCGGCGAGCAGGTCGCCAGCGGCCACCCAGTCGCGCTCCAGGTGCAGGCCGCCGTGGCCCAGGCGGGTCATGTCCAGCAGGTTCTGGATGTAGCGATCCAGGCGCGAGGCTTCGCTGGCGGTACTGTGCAGCAGGTCGTCGCGGGTTGCCGTGTCCAGGCTGTCGATGAACAGCTGCAGGGTTTCGATATTGCCGCGCATGGCGGTCAGCGGCGTGCGCAGGTCATGGGACACCGAGGCGAGCAGGGCGCTGCGCAGGCGCTCGGTTTCATGTTGCAGGCGCGTCTGGCCGAGGGTTTCGACCAGCTGTACGCGGGCCAGGGCGTGGGCCAGCAGCGGCAGCAACACGTCGATCAGCTGGCGCTGCTCGCCCGCCGGCGGGTCGCCCTGGGCGGTGCGCATGCCGAGTAGGGCCAGCGGCTGGTCGTTGTCCATCAAGGGCCACCACCACCAGTGCGGGTGGGTCAGGCTGTGGCTGTCGTAGCCGCGCGGGTGGCGGCTCTGCCAGGCATGTTCGGCACTGATGCGTTCCAGCTCGCTGAGTGCCAGTGGGCTGCCGTCGGCCTGGTGCCAGTTGCCTTGGGCGTCGCGGCCGAGCAGGCACAGGCGCTCGGCCGGCAGGTCCAACTGGCTGAGCATGGCGGCCAGCAGGTCGCGTTGATCCTGGGCGCTGGACAGCCGCCCGGCAAAACCCAGCAGGCTTTCGGTCTGCCCCTGGGCCACCTGCAGGTCGCGGAACTGCTGGCGCTGACGCGCGGCGAGGTTGCCGGTGAGCAGGGCGATGAGCAAGAAGAACATCAGGGTCAGCACGTCCTGCTCGCGGTGCACCACCACCGACCAGGTCGGCGGCAGGAAGCAGAACCCGTAGGCGGCAAATGACAGCAGGGCGCACAGCAACGCCGGGCCGACGCTGCTGCGTACCGCCACCACCAGCACCACGGCGAGAAACACCAGGGAGATGTTCGGCAGATCCAGCCAGCGTGAGACGGCCAGCGCCAGCAGGCAACCGAGCCCGGCGGCGAGGGCGGCCAGCAGGTAATCGCGTGCCGGGGCTGGCGTGCGGTGGGTGAGGCGAGCGGCGGCGGTCGGCATGCGCAATTCCGGTACAGGTCGTGGGCAGATCATGGCGCTGTGCAAGGTTGGCGTAAAGAAGCGCGCCTGCGCGTAAAAAAGCCGTAAAACTGCGCGGGGTAAAGCTGCTGCACGCGCAAAGCCGGCGTATACCTAGAGGTAATTGAGTTCATCACGGATACCCGCAACGTGAGCACCCCCTCCCGTACCTCGCCCATCGCCCTGTTGGTCGGTGCCGTCGGCATCGTCTATGGCGACATCGGTACCAGCCCGCTGTACAGCCTCAAGGAAATCTTCTCGCCGCATTACGGCGTCGGCCTGTCCCAGGCCAGCGTGCTGGGCATCCTGTCGCTGATCTTCTGGTCGCTGACCCTGGTGGTAACGGTCAAGTACGTGATGTTCATCCTGCGCGCCGACAACGGCGGCGAGGGCGGCATCATGGCGCTCACCGCCCTGGCGCAACGGGCGGCCGCCGATTATCCGCGGCTGCGTACCGTGCTGATCATGCTCGGCCTGTTCGGCGCCGCGCTGTTCTACGGCGACAGCATGCTCACTCCGGCCGTTTCGGTGCTCTCCGCCGTGGAAGGCGTCGGCCTGGTGGTCGACGGCATCGACCATTGGGTGGTGCCGGTGGCACTGCTGATCCTCATTCCGCTGTTCCTGCTGCAGCGCCACGGTACCGCCCGCATCGGCTACCTGTTCGGCCCGGTGATGGTGGTCTGGTTCGTGGTGCTCGGCGCCCTGGGCGTGCATGGCATCGTGCAGCGCCCGGAGGTGCTGCTGGCGCTCAACCCCTATTGGGCGCTGCAGTTCTTCATTGCCAACCCGCTGCTCGGGCTGACGGTGATGGGCGCCGTGGTGCTGACCATCACTGGCGCCGAGGCGCTGTACGCCGACCTTGGCCACTTCGGTCGCAGGCCCATCGTGCAGGCCTGGCTGTTGCTGGCCTTTCCTGGTCTGATTCTCAACTACTTCGGCCAGGGCGCGCTGCTGCTGACCGATCCCGAGGCAGTGCGCAACCCGTTCTACCTGCTGGCGCCGGGCTGGGCGCTGATCCCGCTGATCGGCCTGTCGACGCTGGCCACCATCATCGCCTCCCAGGCGGTGATCACCGGCGCCTTCTCGGTGACCCGCCAGGCGATCCAGCTCGGCTACGTGCCGCGCATGCAGATCCTGCACACCTCCAGCGCCGAGCAGGGGCAGATCTACATTCCATTGATCAACAGCATGCTGCTGGTCGGTGTGGTGCTGCTGGTGCTCGGATTCCAGTCGTCCAGCGGCCTGGCTGGCGCCTACGGCGTGGCGGTGACCGGCACCATGCTGTGCACCACGCTGCTGGTGTCGTCGGTGATCCTGCTGCTGTGGCGCTGGCCGAAGGTGCTGGCCGTGCCGCTGCTGGCGGTGTTCCTGCTGGTCGATGGCATCTTCTTCGCCGCCAACGTGCCGAAGATCATCGGTGGCGGTGCGGTGCCGATGGTCGTCGGCCTGCTGCTGTTCGGCCTGATGACCACCTGGAAGCGCGGGCGCCAACTGGTGCTCGAACGGCTCGACGAACACTCCCTGGTGCTGCGCGACTTCATCGCCAGCATCGCCCTGCAGCCGCCCCATCGGGTGACCGGTACGGCAGTATTCCTCACCAGCCGGGTCGAGGTGGTGCCCCATGCGCTGTTGCACAACCTGCTGCACAACCAGGTGCTGCACGAACGGGTGATGCTGCTCACCGTGCTTTACGAGGACCGTCCGCGGGTACCCCTGGCCGAGCGCTTCGAACTCGATGCCTATGACCAGGGCTTCTACCGCGTGCGCCTGCGCTTCGGCTTCCTCGAGGCACCGGACATTCCCCAGGCACTGGCCCAGTTGAGCGAGCACGGCCTGGATTGCCCGCCGATGCGCACCACCTACTTCCTCAGCCGGGAAACGGTGATTCCCTCCGAACGCATCGGCATGGCCATGTGGCGCGAACGGCTGTTCGCGGTGCTGCAGAAGAATGCCGGCAGCTCGCTGGGCTTCTTTCGCCTGCCGGTGAACCGGGTGATCGAGTTGGGGACGCAGGTGGAGATCTAGAGGTAGGAGCGGTTGGCAGCAAGCTTTTGTGGGAGCGCGGCATGCGCGAAAATCGCGGGCATGGCCCGCTCCCACAGGGATATGGCAGTGGCCGCTACCGCTGCCGTCGCCCGTCGAATCAAACCTTCTCCCGCTTGCGCCAAACACTCGCCAGCCACGGCTGCTGCTCGCGGGGCAAACCGGTGGGGCGGTAGTAGTGTTCCAGTTCGTCGAAGCCGGCGGAGCCGAGCAGGTGGCGCCAGCTGTCCAGGTCGTGCCAGGCGCCGTAGCGTTCGCCGCTCCAGCCTTCCTGGTTGTCACCACGGGGGTTGGAGCTGAACAGCACGCCGCCGGGCTTCAGGCTGGCGCGCAGTTCCCTGAGCACCCGCGGCAGTTCCTGGCCCGGAATATGGAACAGCACGGCGTTGGCGAAGATGCCGTCGAAGCGCTCGGCCGGTAGATCCAGCGTGAGAAAGTCATGCTGCCACACCTCGCAGCCGCTGTCGGCGCGGGCCATGGCGACGAACTCCGGGCAGCCGTCGAGGCCCACGGGCTGGTGGCCCAGGGCCTTGAAGGCGCGCAGATCACGGCCGGGGCCACAGCCGAAGTCGAGAATGCTCAGGGGCGCCTTGCCGCGAATATGACGCAGCAGCGCATCGATGTTCTGGCTGACGTCATGGTCGCGGGTGCCTTCGCGAAAATCTTCGGCGCCGGCCTGGTAATGGGCCAGGGTGCGGGAGGTGATCTGTTGCAGTTGTTGGTGATCGAGGGGCATGGCGAGCCTCCGTACAAAATCTGGCGGTCATTTAACCCCATTCTGCAGGCGTTGCGCCGCCGGGTTACCATCGCACCCTGAACAGCATTCGAGGTGGCAGGGTGGATCTACAGCAGGGCTTCGTCCTGACCCGGCACTGGCGCGATACGCCGGCCGGCAGCCAGGTGGAATTCTGGCTGTCGACCGACGCCGGCCCGCGCCTGGTGCGCCTGCCGCTACAAACCTCGGTGGCCTTTATTCCTGCCGAGCAGCGTACCCGCGCCGAGGCGTTGATCGCCGGCGACCCACAGTTCGAACTGCGCCCGTTGCAGCTGCGTGACTTCCACCAGCGGCCGGTGCTCGGCCTGTACTGCCCTCAGCAGCGTCCGCTTATTCAGCTGGAACAGACCCTGCGCCAGGGCGGGGTGAATGTTTACGAAGCTGATATCCGCCCGCCCGAGCGTTACCTGATGGAGCGCTTTATCACCGCGCCGGTGCTGTTCAGCGGTACGCCGGCGGCGGACGGCGTGCTGGTCGATGCCCAACTCAAACCGGCGCCGGACTACCGCCCAACGCTCAAGCTGGTGTCCCTGGACATCGAGACCACTGCCCGTGGCGAGCTGTATTCCATCGCCCTGCAAGGCTGCGGCCAACGCCAGGTTTACATGCTCGGGCCGCCGAATCGTGAGGCCGAGGTGGACTTCGACCTCACCTATCTGGACAGCCGTGCCGCGCTGCTGGAGGCGCTGAACGACTGGCTGGAGCGCCATGACCCGGACGCCATCATCGGCTGGAATGTGGTGCAGTTCGACCTGCGCGTGCTGCACGAGCATGCCCAGCGCCTGCAGGTGCCACTGCGCTTGGGGCGTGGCGGCGAATTGCTGAGCTGGCGCGAGCACGGCGCCAAGCAGCATTTCTTCGCCAGTGCGCCGGGGCGGTTGATCATCGACGGCATCGAGGCGCTGCGCTCGGCGACCTGGAGCTTCCAGTCGTTCAGCCTGGAGAGCGTCTCACAGCAGTTGCTTGGCGAGGGCAAGGCGATCGACAACCCTTACCAGCGCATGGACGAGATCAACCGCATGTTCGCCGAGGACAAGCCGGCCCTGGCCCGCTACAACCTCAAGGACTGCGAGCTGGTCACGCGCATTTTCGCCAAGACCGAGCTGCTCACCTTTCTGCTCGAGCGGGCCACGGTCACCGGCCTGCCGGTGGATCGCAGCGGCGGCTCGGTGGCGGCGTTCAGCCACCTGTACATGCCGCTGATGCATCGCCAGGGTTTCGTGGCGCCCAACCAGGGCGAACGCCCGCCCGAAGCCAGCCCGGGTGGGTTCGTCATGGATTCGCGGCCGGGGCTGTACGAGTCGGTGCTGGTGCTCGATTACAAGAGCCTGTACCCGTCGCTGATCCGCACCTTTCTGATCGACCCGGTGGGGCTGATCGAGGGCCTGCGCCAGCCCGATGACGAACACTCGATTCCCGGCTTTCGTGGCGCGCGTTTCTCGCGCACCAGGCATTGCCTGCCGGCTATCGTCGAGCGTGTGTGGCAGGGCCGCGAGGCGGCCAAGCGTGCCGGCAACGCACCGCTGTCCCAGGCCCTGAAGATCATCATGAACGCCTTCTACGGCGTGCTCGGCTCCAGCGGCTGCCGCTTCTTCGATACCCGCCTGGCCTCGTCCATCACCCTGCGCGGCCATGAAGTGATGCGCCGTACCCGCGAGCTGATCGAGGCCGAGGGGCACGCGGTGATCTACGGCGATACCGACTCCACCTTCGTGTGGCTGCGCCGCGCTCACGGCGAGGAGGAGGCCGAGCGCATCGGCCGCGGCCTGGTGCAGCGGGTCAACGCCTGGTGGCGTGAGCACCTCGAGGCCGGGTTCGGTTTGCAGAGCGCCCTGGAACTGCAGTTCGAGACCCATTTCAGGCGCTTTCTGATGCCCACCATCCGCGGCATGGAGGAGGGTAGCAAGAAGCGCTACGCCGGTCTGATCCGCCGCGCCGACGGGAGCGAAGAGATGGTCTTCAAGGGCCTGGAAACGGTGCGCAGCGACTGGTCGCCGCTGGCCCAGCAATTCCAGCAGGAGCTGTATCTGCGCATCTTCAAGGGCCAGCCCTACCAGGACTACGTGCGTGACTACGTGCAGCGCACCCTGGCCGGTGAATTCGAAGAGCGCCTGGTGTACCGCAAGCGCCTGCGCCGCCGCCTCGACGACTACCAGCGCAACGTGCCGCCCCACGTGCGCGCGGCACGCCTGGCCGACGAACACAACGACGCCATGGGCCGCCCGCGCCAGTATCAGAGCGGCGGCTGGATCAGCTACGTGATCAGCGTCGCCGGCCCGGAGCCCCTGGAGCTGCGCCGCGCACCCATCGACTACGGCCATTACCTGAGCAAACAGCTGCAGCCGGTGGCCGACGCCATCCTGCCGTTCGTGGATGACGACTTCACGGCGCTGATCGGCGGGCAGCTGGAGCTATTCTGAGATCGCCTGGCCGCGAGCCTGGCCCTCTCGCCGTCGCTCTGGCATCGTCGTGATCGCATTCATCACCCGCTGGAGCCCCTGATGATCCATCCCCTGCATGCCAAACTCGGTTGCTTGCAGATCGAACATGTCGCCTTCGATAGCCAGGCGGCGCATATCCATCTGCGCAACGGCCAGCAGTTCGCCCTCAGGCTCGACGGTTACCTGCGCCTCGACCGTCTTTCTGCCGCGCAGCGTGACGACATGCGGCTGGAGGGCGGCGGCTTCGTCGCCAGCTGGCGGCATCATGACGCGGGGCTGTGCGACAGCATCGACCTGGCCTGGGATGAGCTGCAGGACCAGGCCCTGAAGCGCCTGCACGCAGCTGACTGGGACCTGGAGGCCATCAGCCTGCGTGATCGTCAGCTGGTTGTGTTGTGGCGGCTACAGGCCGATTACTACAACGGCGGTCTGATGCAGTTCTTCGCCAACTGGGGCATGCCGACCTTCGAACTGGCGCAACAGGCGCTGACGCTGATCGGTTTACCGGCGGCCTGCCAGGCGCTGCGTGATCTATATGCGGTGTTCGCCCGCCTGCAGGACGAACCCGAGGAAATCGCGCTGTGGGACATCTGCAGCTGGCTCAGCGAAGCGGAGAATGCGCGCATCGAAGCGCTGAACGAGGGCTTCGAGGCGCTGATCGATGACCTGCCGATCCTGGCCTTGCATCATTTCCTGATCGTCGACGCCGATCGACCTTCGACCGATTAGCCGGAACCTCGACCGCCGCCGGCGCTCTTTACTGGACATTCGTAAGGAGGCGACCCGCCATGGCGCTCAGTGAAAAACACAAGATGCTCACCGGCGAACTCTACCTGGCCAGTGACCCGGAGTTGCAGGCCGACAGCGCAGCGACCATCGCCTGGCTGGCGCGCTATAACGGCAATTTGGGATTGTCGCCGGCCGAGCGCACCCAGGTGCTGGGCGAGCGGCTGGCCGCCGTCGGCAAGGGCGTGGTGGTGCGCTCGCCGTTTCACTGCGATTACGGCTTCAATATCAGCCTGGGTGACGGCGTGTTCATCAACTTCAACTGCGTGATCCTCGACGTGGTGGCGGTGAGCATCGGCGACAAGACGCAGATCGGCCCGGGCGTGCAGATTCTCACTGCCGACCACCCGCGCGACCCGGCCGAGCGGGAGTCCGGCCTGGAGTTCGGGCGGCCGGTGACCATCGGCCGCAACGTGTGGATCGGCGCCGGGGCGTTGATCCTGCCGGGGGTGAGCATTGGCGACGATGCGCTGATCGGCGCCGGCAGCGTGGTGACCCGCGACGTGCCAGCCGGTGCCACGGTGGTCGGCAATCCGGCACGGATACGCGACTGAGCAGAGCGGAAAAGGCTCGCGTACCGCAAGGCAGGTCGTCGAGCCTTTGTCGTTCTGGTTATAAATAAATCATTATTTATTCTTTTTAATATTTTCTGATCCTCAGCATAGTGAGCGCCACGCAACGACTCACCTGAGGAGCACAGCCATGAGCATTCGCCTGGGCGACATAGCCCCCGACTTCGAACAGGACTCCAGTGAAGGCCCCATCCGCTTCCACGAGTGGCTGGGCAGCCAGTGGGGCATCCTGTTCTCCCACCCGGCCGACTTCACCCCGGTGTGCACCACCGAGCTGGGCTTCACCGCCAAGCTCAAGGACGAGTTCGCCAAGCGCAACGTCAAGGCCATCGCCCTGTCCGTCGACCCGGTCGATTCGCACCTCAAGTGGATCGGCGATATCAACGAGACCCAGAACACCGCCGTCAACTTCCCGATCCTTGCCGACGCCGACCGCAAGGTGTCCGAACTCTACGACCTGATCCACCCCAATGCCAACGACACCCTGACGGTGCGCTCGCTGTTCGTCATCGACCCGAACAAGAAGGTGCGTCTGACCATCACCTACCCGGCGAGCACCGGGCGCAACTTTCACGAAATTCTGCGGGTGATCGATTCGTTGCAGCTCACCGACAGCCACAAGGTGGCCACGCCCGCCAACTGGCAGGACGGTGACGAGGTGGTAATCGTGCCGTCGCTCAAGGACGAGGACGAGATCAAGCAGCGCTTCCCCAAAGGCTATCGCGCCGTGAAGCCTTACCTGCGTCTCACCCCGCAGCCGAACAAGTAAGGACGCGCCATGCTGGTGGTTTTTCTGGGCGGCAGCCCGAGCCTGAAATCGCGCTCCAATATCTTGTTGGATAAAGCGCGGCAGTGGCTGCAGGCCAGCGGCGTGGAGGTGGTGACCTACCAGGTGCGCGACTTCGACGCCGAGGACCTGTTGTTCGCCCGCTTCGACAGCCCGCGAATCCAGGGCTTGCAAGCCCATGTGGCCGCCGCCGATGGCCTTGTGGTGGCAACGCCGGTGTACAAGGCTTCGTTCTCCGGCGCCCTGAAAACCCTGCTCGACCTACTGCCCGAGCGCGCGTTGCAGCACAAGGTGGTGTTGCCGGTGGCTACCGGCGGCAGCAATGCGCACATGCTGGCGGTGGATTACGCCCTGAAGCCGGTGCTGTCCGCACTCAAGGCCCAGGAAGTGCTGCACGGCGTATTCGCCGATGACAGCCAGATCAGTTACACCGAGGCTGGCGGCGACCTAGCGCCGGCCCTGGAGCAGCGTCTGGACGATGCCTTGCAACAGCTGACTCAGGCACTCGATCGCCGGCCCCAGCCCATTGCGCCGGGCCTGCTCAACGAGCGACTGCTAAGCGGGCGCTGGAGCGCCTGAGGTAACCCGCACCTGAATTCCAGGCAGTTCGCTGCCGCCCCACCTTACTAGCCCGTCAACGAGGCAGCAGGTGGCCACACACTCAATGCAGAGGAGAGCGCCATGCGCACTGTCACCCTGCGTCGGAGTCTGGTCGCCTTCTTTGCCGCGACCATTTCCTTCGGCGCCATTACCCAAGCCCAAGCAGCTCCTGATAACAAGAGCGTCTTGCGAATCGGTTATCAGAAGTACGGCACCCTGGTGTTGCTCAAGGCCAACGGCGCGCTGGAAAAGCGCCTGGCCGCCAAGGGCATCGACGTGAAATGGACCGAGTTTCCCGGCGGGCCGCAACTGCTCGAAGGCCTGAACGTCGGCTCGGTGGACTTCGGCACCACCGGCGAAACGCCGCCGGTATTCGCCCAGGCCGCCGGTGCCGATCTGCTCTACGTGGCCTTCGAACCACCTGCACCGACCAGCGAAGCCATCCTGGTACCGAAGGATTCACCGATCAAGTCGGTCGCCGAGCTCAAGGGCAAGAAGGTCGCCCTCAACAAGGGCTCCAACGTGCACTACCTGTTGGTGCGCGCCCTGGAAGAGGCCGGCCTTAAGTACAGCGATATCCAGCCGGTTTACCTACCGCCTGCCGACGCCCGCGCCGCCTTCGAGCGTGGCAGCGTCGATGCCTGGGTGATCTGGGACCCCTTCCAGGCCGCCGCCGAACAGCAGCTGCAGGCGCGCACTCTGGTCGACGGCAAAGGCCTGGTCAGCAACCACCAGTTCTACCTGGCCACCCGCCCCTATGCCGAGCAGCACCCCGAGGTGATCGAGGCGCTGGTCGAGGAAATCCGCGCCATTGGCGAATGGGTCAAGGCCAATAACGAGCAGACCGTGGCCCAGGTCGCGCCGCTGCTCGGCCTGTCCGCGGACATCACTCGCCTGGCGGTACAGCGCCAGAGCTACGGCGCCCAGCTGATCACCCCGGAGGTGGTCGAGGCGCAGCAGAAGATCGCCGACACCTTTACCGCGCTCAAGCTGATTCCCAAGCAGCTGAACATCAGCGACGTGATCTGGCACGCGCCGGCCAGCAAGGTCGCCGGGCAATAAATTTCCGCCCCCGCCGGTTGGACGGGGTATCTGATTTCCAAGGAGACCACTCCATGAGCCTCAACATCTTCTGGTTCCTGCCCACCCACGGCGATGGCCACTACCTCGGTACCTCGCAAGGGGCCCGCGCCGTCGACCACGGCTACCTGCAGCAGATCGCCCAGGCCGCCGACCGCCTCGGTTTCGGCGGCGTACTGATCCCCACCGGGCGTTCCTGCGAGGATTCCTGGCTGGTCGCCGCCTCGCTGATTCCGGTGACCCAGCGCCTGAAATTTTTGGTCGCCCTGCGCCCGGGGATCATTTCCCCAACCGTGGCCGCGCGTCAGGCAGCGACCCTGGATCGTCTGTCAGGTGGCCGCGCGCTATTCAACCTGGTGACCGGCGGTGACCCGGACGAGCTGGCCGGTGATGGCCTCAACTTGTCCCATGCCGAGCGTTACGAGGCGTCCGTCGAATTCACCCGCATCTGGCGCCGCGTGCTGGAAGGCGAGGTGGTCGATTACGACGGCAAACACATTCAGGTCAAAGGCGCCAAGCTGCTCTATCCGCCTGTCCAGCGACCACGCCCGCCGCTGTACTTCGGCGGCTCCTCGGAAGCGGCGCAGGATCTGGCCGCCGAGCAGGTCGAGCTGTACCTGACCTGGGGCGAGCCGCCCGCCGCGGTAGCTGAGAAAATCGCCCAGGTGCGTGAGAAGGCCAAGGCTCAGGGTCGCGAAGTGCGCTTCGGCATTCGCCTGCACGTGATCGTGCGGGAAACCAATGAAGAGGCCTGGAAGGCCGCCGACAAGCTGATCGCCCATGTCGACGACGACACCATCGCCCGGGCCCAGGCCTCCCTGGCGCGCTTCGATTCGGTCGGCCAGCAGCGCATGGCCGCCCTGCACGGCGGCAGCAAGGACAACCTGGAAGTATCGCCGAACCTGTGGGCCGGCGTCGGCCTGGTGCGTGGTGGTGCCGGTACCGCGCTGGTCGGTGATGGCCCAACGGTCGCCGAACGGGTCAGGGAATACGCCGCGTTGGGCATCGATACCTTCATCTTCTCTGGTTATCCACACCTCGAAGAATCCTATCGCGTCGCCGAGCTGCTGTTCCCCCATCTGGAGGTGAACCGCCCGGCGCTGCCGGAAGGCGCCAACTACGTCAGTCCGTTCGGTGAAATGGTCGCCAACGACATTCTGCCCAAGGCGGCTTCGGCCAGCTGAACCACGGCCGGGCGTGGATGGTCCGGCCCGCGATGATTTCGAGGTACGCGATGAGCAAGATATCCTCCAACAGCCTGGCCCTGCGCCTGGCGCCCTGGGCCTTGCCTGTGGCGCTGCTGGTCGCCTGGCAGGGCTCGGTGGCGCTGGGGCTGCTGTCCACGCGCATCCTGCCGGCGCCCAGTGCGGTATTCGAGGCCGGCTGGCAACTGCTGTCCAGCGGCGAAATCTGGACGCACCTGGCAATCAGTGGCTGGCGCGCCGTTGTCGGTCTCGCCATCGGCGGTGGCATCGGCCTGGCGCTGGGCTTCATCACCGGTTTGTCGAAGTGGGGTGAGCGGCTGATTGACAGCTCGGTGCAGATGATCCGCAACGTGCCGCACCTGGCGCTGATCCCGCTGGTGATCCTGTGGTTCGGCATCGACGAGAGCGCGAAGATCTTTCTGGTCGCCCTCGGCACCCTGTTTCCGATCTACCTGAACACCTACCACGGCATCCGCAACGTTGACCCGGCACTGGTGGAAATGGCGCGCAGCTATGGCCTGTCCGGCTTTGCGCTGTTCCGTCAGGTAATTCTGCCCGGTGCGCTGCCATCGATTCTGGTCGGTGTGCGCTTCGCCCTTGGCCTGATGTGGCTGACCCTGATCGTCGCCGAGACCATTTCCGCCAGCAGCGGCATCGGTTACCTGGCGATGAACGCTCGCGAATTCCTGCAGACCGACGTGGTGGTGCTGGCCATTCTGCTCTACGCCGTGCTCGGCAAGCTGGCCGACGTCGCTGCGCGTGGCCTCGAACGTGCCTGGTTGCGCTGGCACCCGGCTTATCAGGGAGCGGCTGCGAAATGAATGCGCCATTGAATGTTTTGCATGACATCAAACGAGGCACCCCGCTGACCATTCGCGGCATCCGGAAATCCTTCGGTGAGCGTGAGGTGCTCAAGGGTATCGACCTGACCATTCCGGCCGGCCAGTTCGTCGCCGTGGTTGGCCGCAGTGGTTGCGGCAAGAGCACCTTGCTGCGCCTGCTTGCCGGCCTCGATCAGCCCACCGCTGGTGAACTGCTGGCCGGCGACGCGCCGTTGGCCGCCAGCCGCGACGATACCCGGCTGATGTTCCAGGAGGCGCGTCTGCTGCCCTGGAAGCGGGTGATCGACAACGTCGGCCTGGGCCTGACCGGTGATTGGCGGCCCAAGGCCCAGCAGGTGCTGGAAGCCGTGGGCCTGGCTGATCGCGCCAGCGAGTGGCCGGCTGCGCTGTCCGGCGGCCAGAAGCAACGCGTCGCCCTGGCCCGCGCGCTGATTCATGAACCACGCCTGTTGCTGCTCGACGAGCCCCTCGGCGCTCTCGACGCGCTGACCCGCATCGAGATGCAGCAACTGATCGAAGGCCTGTGGAAAAAACATGGTTTTACCGTGCTGCTGGTTACCCATGACGTCAGCGAAGCGGTGTCGACGGCGGACCGGGTGATCCTTATCGAAGACGGTGAGATCGGCCTCGACCTCGAAGTGGATCTGCCACGCCCACGTAATCGCGGCTCCGCGTACCTGGCAGAGCTGGAAGCCGACGTGCTCAACCGTGTGCTGCAAATCCCTGCGCTGCCGGCGCAACCCGACCCGGTTTCACCCCTGCCGACCCAGCTGCGCTGGGCGCTCTAACCCCTGACTTCATGCCCTGAACGGGCAATTTATAACTCCAGGAGATTTACCCATGACCATCAAAGCCATCAACGTTCGCAACCAGTTCAAAGGCACCATCAAGGAAATCGTCGAAGGCGACGTGCTGTCAGAAATCGACGTGCAGACCGCTGCCGGTATCGTCACCTCGGTGATCACCACCCGTTCCGTGCGCGAACTGGAGCTGGGCGTGGGCAGCGAGGTGATTGCCTTCGTGAAGTCCACCGAAGTATCGATTGCCAAGCTCTGATTGCTGCAGTTAACAGTTTGTGGGAGCGGGCCGTGTCCGCGAAAATTCGCGCGCATGGCGCGCTCCCACAGGCTGTTGCCTTGCCTTCACCTTCTTGCTTGATCACAAACTCGCTGTGAGAAAGGCTGAAATCGTACTCGTCGCCCACAGGAACATTGTGTGGGAACGGGCGGGGACGCCTAGTCCATGCCCGCGAAAATCGCGGGGGTGCCTTCCGCTCATGGGTGACCTGCAGTCGAACAAGCCCAAATAGAAAGGCCGGCATTTACGCCGGCCTTTCTCGTTCCTACTGCTGAATCGCTAGCGCTCTTCGCGCAGCTTGGCCATCTGCCGTTCGAGCAGCGCCGGGTACGGATCGAGCAGGCGCTCGACGCAGCTGGCGCCCTCGGGGCTGGCGATGGCGCGGATGCGCGCACGCTGGCGCAGGGTGGCATCTTCGCCAACGCGGCGCTCGACCAGCAGCAGGTTGCGGCTGTGTTGCGAGAGAGCCAGGGCATCCTGGGCGGTTTCGCTGAGCAGCAGATCACCCTGACTCAGCCCTTGCAGGCCTTCGCCCAGGGTCAGGCCCAGTTGCAGGTGCAGGGTGATGCCGCTGTCGGCGACCTCGATCTGCAGGGCATGGCCAAGGGCGCGCAGCAATTCACCACAGCAGATGGCGTGGGTCAGGTAGTCGTCGCCGCTGGTGTCGTGATGGAACAGCATCAGGCTGCTGCCATCGTTGAGCGTATGCAGCTCGGCCTTGTAGAGCGTGGCGGCCTTGTCCAGGCAGCCGCGATAGCTTTCCAGCAGCTCCATCAGACGGCTGCGGGGCAGGCGGCGCAGCTGCTCCTGGGCGCCCAGTTGAACGGCCAGCACCGCGCTCTTGCGTGGTTTCAGCGGGGCCGCTGGCGCGGGCTTGGCCGGGCTGTCTTCGTCGTCGTAGAGGTCGGCGAAGGCATCATCGTCGTGTTCGTCACGACGGCGGCTTGGCGGATCGTAGTCGTCCCCGCTGTCGAAGCGGGTGTCACGCAGATCACGCATCGCGAAGCTCGGCGCGGCGCGCTCGTCACGGCCATCGTGGTCGTCCTCGCGGTGGTCGTCGAGGAACTCGTCGCCCAGGTCATCGAGGTCGTCGAATTCCGGCTCGGGTTCGGGCTCGGGCTCCGGTTTCTCAGGGGCCAGGCGCGCCTGCAGCTGGCGCGCCAGGTCACCGATCTCGTCCTGGCGGTTGCCGCCCGGGGCGTAGTCGTCCGGATCGCGCAGCCAGACGCGCATCTGCATCAATGGCGTGGAGATCTGCCGGCCCAGACGCAGGCTCAGCGACAGGGTCAGGGCCAGCAGGATCAGGCTGAGAATGCCCATGCTCTGCAGGCTTATGGTCATCGGCTGTTCGAACTGCTGCATGTCCAGGCTGATACGCAGCTGCCCGGCCATCACCTCCTGGAAGGTGATGGGCGTCGAATACAGGCCTTCGGTTTCGCCGAGCATGCTCTTGCTTGGACGGGTGCCGGCTTCGGCGAGGATGCGGTTGTCGACGCTGTAGATGGCCGCGTGAGCCACCAGCGGGTTTTTCACCAGGTTGTTGAGCAATACGTTGAGGCTGAGGATGTCGTTGGACACCAGCAGTTCGGTGGCCGAGGCCGCGGTCTGGGTGATCAGGCTGCTGCCCAGCGCTTCGGCCTGCTGCTGCATGGCCTGCTTGAACTGCATGCCTATTACCCAGGCATAGATCACCAGCGCCATAGCCACCAGCAACAGGCTGTGGCTGACGATGCGCAATGCCACCGGCACCCGGCGTTGGCGCAGGGCACGGAAAAGCAGAAGGAAGAAATTGTCGGGCTTTACGGGGGCGGGCCGGTTCACAGAGCTCGGCTCTCGTTGACTGGAAGTGGCGCGCAGTATAGCGAGCGGCCCGCACAGGGCAAAGCGCCGCGCGTACCCGCAGGGGGCTGAAATGGTTAGAATGTGCGTTTTTTCACCGGCCCTGCTGCACATTGCCGTTCGGCAGACCGTTCATAGTCCTGCGAGCCCCGGAGTACGCCTTGCGCGAAATCGTCCTGATCAACGTTACCGGTGAAGAGCGGCCTGGCCTCACTGCCGCCATGACCGGCGTGCTGGCCCAGGCTGGCGTCAACATCCTCGACATCGCCCAGGCTGCCGTGCACGGCGCCGCCTCGTTGGGCATCCTGATCGAAGTAGCCGATGGCGCTTCGCTGCCGGTGCTATCCAAGGACGTGCTGGCTGCCGCCCAGGCGCTGGGGCAGCAGGCTCGTTTCACCCAGCTCGACGAAGCCGATTACCGGCGCTGGGTCGAAGGGCAGGGTAGTCAGCGTCACATCCTCACCCTGCTGAGCCGCCAACTCACCGCCGAGCAGGTGCAGCGTGTCAGTGCGCTGAGCGCCGAGCAGGGCCTGAGCATCGAGCGCATCGAGCGGCTGTCCCTGCCGGCGGCGCTGGACGGGCAGCCGGGCAACGCCTGCATCGAGTTCTCCCTGCGCGGGGCGCCGGGCGATACCGCCGCGCTGCGCGCCGCGTTCCTGCGCGCCGCCGACGAACTGAACATGGACATTGCCTTGCAGGCCGATTCGCTGCAGCGCCGCCACCGTCGCCTGGCGGTGTTCGACATGGACTCGACGCTGATCGAGGCCGAGGTGATCGACGAGCTGGCCAAGGCGGCCGGTATCGGCGACAAGGTGTCGGCGATCACCGAACGGGCCATGCGCGGCGAGCTGGATTTCCGCGCCAGCTTCAAGGAGCGCCTGGCGCTGCTCAAGGGCCTGGACGTCGGGGTGCTGGACGAGATCGGTGCGTCGCTACGCCTGACCGAAGGCGCCGAGCGGCTGTTCGCCGAGCTCAAGCGCCTGGGCTACAAGACCGCCATCCTGTCCGGTGGCTTCACCTACTTCGCCAAGCAGTTGCAAGCCAAGCTGGGCATCGACTACGTGTTCGCCAACGAGCTGGCAGTGGTAGATGGCAAGGTGACCGGCGTGGCCGTCGAGCCGATCGTCGACGCTCAGCGCAAGGCCGATCTGTTGCGCGAGCTGGCGCACAAGGAAGGCCTGCAACTGGAGCAGACCATCGCCGTGGGTGATGGCGCCAACGACCTGCCGATGCTGGCCATCGCCGGCCTGGGCGTGGCGTTCCGCGCCAAACCGCTGGTCAAGCAATCGGCCAGGCAGGCGATCTCCACCCTGGGCCTGGATGGCGTCCTGTATCTGCTGGGTGTGCACGAGCGCGACTTGCAGCGCTAAGAGCCTGTTCATGATCTTTTACAAGGCAGAAGCAGACATCCAGCGACTCGTGGGAGGGGCTTCAGCCCCGAGTTTTTATCAAGGCAAACAAAGAGCTCGGGGCTGAAGCCCCTCCTACAAAAGCCACGCATTCACCAGCCGCTCCGCCACCTAGCTGCCAAAATCGACGAACTTGGGCTGAAAGATTATGACCAGGTTCTAAGGTCTTTGAGGCGGGAGCGGGGCAGCCGGGCTGCCCCGCCGATCAATCGTCCGACGAGAAGTTGTAGTCCATCGACTGGCTCGGGCCCTGCAGGTAGTAACCCTGGATATAGTTGGTGCCCGCCTGCCACAGGGTGGCCAGCACGCTGGCCGACTCCACGAACGGCACGATGGTGAGCTTGGCCTGGCTGTGCAGGCTGGCCAGCATGGTTTTCAGGGTTTCCTGGTTGGCCGGATCGCTCAGCTCCTTGGTGAACGAGCCGTCCACCTTGACGAAGTCGACCGGCAGGTGGCGCAAGGTGTTGAACGGGTTCAGGGCGCAGCCGAACTGGCTGAGCGCGATGTGGCAGTGCAGGTCCTTGAGGCCCAGGGCCAGTGCCTTGGCCTGTTTCAGGTAGGTGATCGCATCCGGCTCGCTGAACTGGAATACCAGTGCATCGGACGGCAGTCGCGCGGCCTTGAGGGCCACGCTCAGCCACGGCAGCAAGGTCGGGTCCTGCAGGCTGGCGCTGGACAGGTGCACGAACAGGCGTGTGGCGTGACCTTTGGAGCGGTGGTCGGCAAGCAGCTTGATCGAACTGAGGATCACCCAGCGGTCGATCTTCTCGCCCATGCCGGAGTCCCTCGCCACGGCGAGGAATTCATCCGGTGGCACTTCCTGCCCAGACGGGCTGAGCAGGCGCAGCAGCACCTCATAGTGTTCGTGCTCGTCGCCGCGCAGGCTGATGACCGGCTGGAACAGCAGGCGGAAACTGTTCTGCTCGAGTGCCTGCTGAACCATGGCCACCACGCTGCCGCGGCTGGCGGCCGCCGCCAACTCCTCGGCAGGGTCGAACAGCTTCAGGGTGCCCGGCTCGTCGAGCTGGTCGGCACAACGCTGGGCGCGGTCGATCACCTCGCCCGCCTTCGGCGTGGTGTCATTGAGGCCCGCCACGCCGATGGACAGCGTGGTCTGCGCCGTACGCCCGTTGATGTCGAACAGGTGCCCTTCGGCTTTCTTCAGCAGGGCTTCGAGCAGCGGGCGCTGTTGCTGGGGCGACAGCCCGGTCTGCAGCACGGCGAACACGTCGTCGCCGAAGCGTGCCAATTGAGCGTCCTGGGGGAAGTGGGCGCGCAGCAGGCCGGCCAGGTCGGTGAGCAGTAGGTCGATGGCCCCCAGGCCCATGTCGGCGAGCAAGGCGGCGTAGCGGTCGACGCGGATGTAGGCGAGGCTTGCCTGCTGTTCCTCGTGCACGGCGCGGTGCGCGGCGTTGTCCATCAGCTCGAGGAAGTGGCTGCGGTTGTACAGGCCGGTGACCAGATCCAGGCTGCTGATCTCGCGCAGCTTCTCTTCCAGTTCGGCGTTGGCGGTTTCCGCGCGGATCACCACCTGAATGCATGGCTCGCCATCGTAGGCCGCCGGCGACAGGGTGATGCGCGAGGGAAAGCTGCTGTTGTCGGTGCGCACGCCGGCGCAGGCCAGCTCGTGGTTGTCCAGTTGCTGGTGGTTCTTCAGGAAGTCCTTGAAGGCGCCCTGATCACTGGCGCCGATCAGGTCGATCATCGGCAGGCCTTCGAGCTCCTCGGCGTCATCGAAACCGAAAAGCTCCAGGTAGGCGCGGTTGGCGTAGATGTGCATGCCGTCGTGTACATAGGCGATGGCGTCGACCGAACTGTCGAGCAGCAGCTGGCAGCGTTTCTCGGCTTCGCGCAGGGCCACTTCGGCGCTACGCCGGGCACGTCGCTCCTCGAGGTTGCCCAGTTCACGGCGGGCGACCAGTACCAGGCGCTCGTCTTCACCCTGGGGCAGAGCGTCCTGGGCACCGAGCATCAGGGCTTCGGTGACGCTGTCCGGCTCGTTGTCGGCCAGGAGCATGATGACCGGAATGTCCTTGCCCTGTTTGCGAAGGCTGGAGAGCGCTTCATGAGGATCGAGGCAGTCGCTGGTCGGCGAACAGATCAGCAGGTCCCAGCTGTGTTTGAGCGCTTCGAGCAGGTCTTCACTGGAAATCAGGCGGTGGACGCGGGTGGCGTTACCGGCGTTGCGGAACAGGCTGACAAGGCGCTCGGCCTCGTTCTGCGAGTCTTCGAGAATCAGCAGGCGGATGGTTTTCTTGTCGATGGCCATTAGCGAAGTCGAATCTGCGATAAGACAGCAGAAGAGAGCGGGGAATTAAGGGTTTCCGGCAATCTACAGCGACTTCCAGAGGGAGTCAAAGTCTTCCTCCCCGGCTGGGCGCTGGGTGCCGGAGGCTGTGACGGAGGTCGCGTGATCCGCGGTTTTCTGCTCCAGATCGTGGTACTCGAACTGGCTGAAACTGCCGGTGCTGACCTGCTTCTGGCTGAGCACCGCACGGCGCTCCTGGCCATTGATGTTGATCAGCACCTTGCTGCCTTCCTGAAACGGCAGGCGTGGGGTGATCAGCGTGGCCGGCCGGGAAATGGCGGCGATTTCCGGGAGCAGCAGGGCGCGCAGGTACTGGCTGTTCTGCTCGGATTTGCGCACCAGTTGTAAGCCACAGGACTGCGCATGGGGGGCGATCAGCTCGATGCCCATCTGCGTGCCGCCGCCACGTACCTGACGGATCCAGCGCACCACGGCGACGCTCCAGCCCTGCTGGGGGTTGTCGCGAATGCCGAGGATCTCGCCGGCTTGCAGTTGGCTGGGCACTTCCTTGGGCCATGACAGGCAGTAGCCGCCGGGGCTGTGGTTGACGATGGCCAGCGCGAAGGTCGGGAAGCTCTCCCCGGTGCCGTTCTGCGCTTCCTGCTCGCTGGCGGGTTTGGGGTATTCGATTTCCTCGAAGGGCAGGCCGTTGTCCCAATCGTTGACGCGGCGTGCGTCGTGGGCATTGGCCCACACGTCGGGCTCGCCGCTCAGCGGTTTGAACGAGGCGGCGGTGTTTACCGGCTGCTTGAGGATTTCGCTGAAGGCGCGGCCATTGGCCAGGTAGTAGTTGAGGGCGCTCATGCCGATGCACAGGGTCATGCTGCCGGTGCCCTGGGTGCGCTGGAAGGTGCGCTCGGAGATATCGCCCCAGGCCGCGGCGGCGTGCTGCAGCATGTCCAGGGTGAACCCATCGGGCACCGGCAGGCGCGAACGAGTGCGCTCTTCGGGCAGCAGCGCCAGGTGGTCCTTGATGGCGTCTACCAGCGGCGTCGGGTCGATGCCCAGGGCGCCCTGCAGCTCGCTCGGCTGGAACAGCGAGGTGTAGCGCGGCGGGCCATCCAGCTGCGGGGCCACGGCGAAGATGCTGTTCGGCTGGCCGCCGCTCTGCAGGTTGACCAGCGTGCTCCACGCCTCCAGCGCTTCGGCCAGGCGCGCGATGGCGCTCTGACGCATCTGGTTGCAGCGCGAGCAGCCGATCAACAGGGCGACGATGTAACCCTGCTCGACGCTCAGCCCCTGGGTATGGCGGGCCAGAGGGTCGCGGATCACCACCTGATGCAGCTCATGACGGCGGGCAATCAGATACAGCTGGTGCAGCTCCAGCCACAGCCCTTCGGGCACCGGACAGTACAGCTGGCTGGTGCGGATCAGCGGGCCGTTGAGGCTGTGCACCGCGCGTTGCAGAGCCGCCCCGAGCAAGGCGTTGCGCTCACGGTTCGGCTGGGCGGCCAGCCGTGAAATGATCAGTTTGTAACCGATGGCCAGGTGATTCTGCAGCGCCTGGCAGAGGTTGGCGACCTTGCGCGGACGCTCGTCGAGCACGATGGCCTGGTTGAGGAAGTGGCGCTCCAGGTGCTGGCAGACGAAATACACTTCGGGTCGCAGCAGTTCGAGCAACTGCAGGCGATTGTCCGACGGGGTTAGCACCTGGTTGAGCTCGATCAGCGCCTGGTAGAGCTGCCGGGCGGTTTCCCCGAGGTTGGCCTTGGGCAGGCCGGCGATCCAGCGTTTCAAGTCGCGTGGCGTGGCGTCGCAGAAAGTCAGGCCCTGCTTGGTCGGCGTTGGCACGCGGAGCAAAAGGTGGGGGCTCTGTTTATCCATCTAGCTTCGTTACTCCAGCGCCAGCTTTCGAGCGACTTGTTGGTCATGGTGCAGCGACTCTAGCAGCATCCGGCCATCATCGCAGCCTTTGCCGTGCCACGGGCCGGGGCTGCAGGACGGGTGAACAGTTCACTGGCCGAGCAGTTGGCCCATGCGTACCGGGCTGTTGGCGCCCAGTTCCTCGGCCCATTTCACCTGCTCGGGGCCGAACAGCACGATGGCCGTGGAACCCAGTTTGAAGCGGCCCAGTTCGGCGCCTTTTTCCAGGCTGATCGGGGCGCGCGCAGCTTCGTCGTAGCGCAGGGTTTTCAGTTCGCGCTTGGGCGGTGTGACCAGCCCAGCCCACACGGTTTCGATAGAGGCGACAATCATCGCGCCGACCAGTACCACGGCCATCGGCCCGCGCTCGGTATCGAACAGGCAGACCACACGCTCGTTGCGGGCGAACAGTTCAGGCACGTTTTCCGCCGTGGTCTGGTTCACCGAGAACAGCCGGCCCGGCACGTAGACCATCTCGCGCAGCGTGCCGGCCAGGGGCATATGCACGCGGTGGTAATCCTTGGGCGACAGGTAGACGGTGGCGAAGTCGCCACCCATGAACGGCGCGGCGCGCTGGCTGTCACCACCCAGCAGTTCGGTCACGCTGTAGCTGTGGCCCTTGGCCTGGAATACCCGGCCGTGCTCGATGCGGCCCAATTGGCTGATCGCACCATCGGCGGGGCACAGAACGGCGCCGGGCTGGTTGTCCAGGGGCCGCGCGCCTTCCTTGAGGGCGCGGGTGAAGAAGGCGTTGAAATGCTCGTAGGCGGTGAGGTCTTCGACCTGTGCCTCGCTCATGTCGACCTGATACTGCTTGGCGAACCAGCCGATCAGGCGGTTCTTGAACCAGGCAGCACGGCACTCCGCGGCGCAGCCAATCAGGCGCGACAGCAGGTGGTGTGGGGTCAGGTGCTGGCTGAGGATAAACAGGCGTTCTTTCATCGCTATTCCTTGGCTGCCCGGACGTGCATGCCGGGCATATGAAGATGGACAGTCAGGTCGAGCTCAACGTTCGACAGGTGTGTCGGGCAGGTTGCCCCATTCGCCCCAGGAGCCGGCATAGGCCTTGACCCGCGGGTAGCCCAGGGCCTTGGCGACCAGGTAGGTGAAGCCGGAGCGGCGATGGCTCTGGCAGTGGGTGATGATTTCCTTGTCGGCGCTCAGCCCGCGCTGGTTCAGCAGCTCGGCGATATCTTCGCGGATGCGCAGGCCGCGGGCGGGGTCCATGCCCGCGGTCCACTCGAAGTTGATCGCACCGGGGATGTGCCCACCCCGTGCGGCCTGCACCTTTTCGCCACGGTACTCCTCGGCCGAGCGTGCATCCCAGATAGCCAGGTCCACGGCGCCCAGGCGCGATTGAAGGTAGCTGGCGGTGGCCGTCGGCTCATCGCTGAGCGACAGCGACACCGCTGTGGGCTGTGGCGCCGGCGTGTCCTGGCTCAGCGCCCGGTCTTCGGCTTCCCAGGCCGTCAGGCCGCCATTGAGAAAGTGGTAGCGCGAGTGGCCGATCACGTCCAGCAGCCAGATGAACCGGCCAGCCCAGCCACCGCCCTCGTCGTCGTACACCACGTAGGTCGCTTGCGGATGGTGGCCCAGCTCGCTGAACAGCCCCTCGAGTTGCGCCTGGTCGGGCAGCAGACCAGGCGCCGGCGGCTTGCCGGCCTGGGTGCGTTTGCCGTCGACGAAGCGGGCGCCGGGAATGTGGCCGTCCAGATAACGCTGGTGTTTGCTCAGATCGACCAGGATCAGCTCGGGCGCTTGCAGTCGTGCGGCAAGGTCCGCCGGCTCGATGACCAGCGGCAGTTCGTCGAAGGCTGTCATGCAGACCTCGTTGGCAAGTTAAGAGGGCGATTGTAGCGCAGAAGAATGCTGGAAAGCGGCGGCGCTCAACGCTTACGTTTGCTGAAGGTGTCCAGCGCGCGCTCGATGCACTGGGTGGTCTTGGTAAAGGCCTGCACCGTGGTGTCGCTGATCGGCTGGCCGCCCTGATCGGCGAACAGCAGCATCACTACCCGTTCGTTGCTGGCCAGGGAACGAAGCAGCAGGTGTTCGCTGGGCAGCAGCGCTTTCAGGTCGCCGGGCAGCAGTGCGGAGAACTGCGCCACATTGGCCGGGGTCAGGCGTAACTGCGCAGGCTTCTGCAGCAGGCGGCGCAGGACCTGGCTTTGCGCTGGGTCGAGGGTCAGGCCGCTGGCGCTGGCTGCCACGCCGGCATGTTGCTGCACCTGCAGGCGGCTGTGGGTGCGATCGGCGAGCAGCATGACCAGGCGGGGCAGGCCGGCTGCCTGTACGGCCTGCCTGGCGCACATGGTGAGCTGCTGAACATTGCTGAATGCCGAGGGCTGGGCGAGCAACTGAGTACACAACTGTCGCCAGTCACTCACCGGCGCTGCCGCCACCGGTTTCGGCGTTTGGAAGTGCCGGGCACTCCACGGCCACAGCAGGGCTTCGGCAGGGTGCCAGAGGCCGCTGGTATCCACTTGCCGTGCGCTGTGCGCCGCGTTCTGGTGAATCTGCTGTTGCAGCTCGGCCGGCGGCAGTTGCAGGTACAGGCTGGTAAGGCCGTGCCAGCGCCGGGTGTGGATGCCGCTCCAGGCGTTATGGGCCGATACGGCAATCACGTTGGCCAGCAGGATGCTATTGGCGGGCTGGGTGAGCCAACGCTGCAGGGCCGGGTCGGCATCCAGCTCCTGCTGCTGGCGCAGCGGTTCGTCGTGCCGACGCGCCAGATACAGCGCCTTGCCCAGCAGTCGACGATCGTCGATCAGCAGGCGATAGCCCTGGGTGATCCAGGCCGGCAGCCGCCAGCGCTCGGCCAGCGCCAGGCACAACTCAAACAGTGACACGCCCAGCAGGTCGCGCTCGACCCGCACCGGGGGCTCGCCCTTTATCAGTACGCGCTGTTCCCAGGCGTCGAACAGGTGAGGATGGGCGGCCAGCAATACCCAGACCGGCGACAGGAACAGCAGGCTGCCCCAGTGGATTTCCTGCCACAGCCGGGCCAGGCGCGCGGCGAACAGGCCATTGGCCTGATAGGCGGCGTGCTGGCTGATCAGCTGGATCTGTCGAAGCGGCAGGGGAATGTCGGCCAGTGCCCGGGCGGGCAGGCGCGCCAGCAGCTCTTCGGCGCGCTTGAGGCCCAGGCGGGTGAGTGCGGTTTCCAGGCTTTCCGCCGCTTCACCCAGGGCACTGCCCTTGCTGTTGGCCTCGCGCAGCACGCTGAGCACCAGTGCCGGGCTGTCCTGCATCAGGTCGGCGATGTCGCGCAACGAACGGCGGCTGTCGCCCAGCGCGCGGCGGACCTGCTGGTGATGATCGGCCGCGATTGGCAATACCTGACCGTCCAGCTGCTTGAGCCAGGCATCGAGGGTGCGCGGTAAGGGCGTGCTTGCGGGCATGGGCCTATGCCAAAATGGCTTTTTTTCGACTTAACTGACTATAGTCTGGCGCATCTCTTCCGATAAGTAGAAGGGGATTCGCGCGTCGCCCTTCCTTTTCACCTGCTCAAGTTTCCTTCTATGGCCAAAATCATCGGCATCATCGTTGTATTCGCCTGCGTCTTCGGCGGTTTCGTGGCATCGGGCGGTCATCTCATGGCCCTGGTGCACCCTTTCGAAGTGCTGATCATCGGCGGTGCGGCGTTGGGTGCGTTCCTGCAGGCCAACCCAGGCAGCATGTTCATGACCGTCTTCAAGAAATCCCTGAAGATGTTCAAGTCGCGCTTCACCCACGATTACTACCTGGAAGTGCTGCGCCTGCTCTATGAGATTCTCAACAAGGCGCGCCGCGAGGGCATGATGGCCATCGAGGCCGACCTGGAAGACCCGGCGGCGAGCCCGATCTTTAGCAAGTACCCGGCGGTGCTGGGCGACGAACGGATGGTCGCGTTCATCTGCGATTACCTGCGCATCATGTCCTCGGGCAACATGGCGCCCCACGAGCTCGAAGGCCTGTTCGACATGGAACTGGTGGGCCTCAAGGAGGAACTCGAGCATCCGGCCCACGCTGTTGCGAAGATCGCCGACGGCATGCCGGCGATGGGTATCGTCGCCGCGGTACTGGGTATCGTGATCACCATGTCGATCCTCGCCGAGGCGGATAACGCGCAGATCGGCGAGAAGGTCGGTACCGCGCTGGTGGGTACCTTCCTCGGCATTCTCGCCTCCTATGGTTTCTTCGGCCCCCTGTCCTCGGCGCTCGAGCACGATGCCAAGGAAGAACTGAACGTCTACGAGGCCATCAAGGCAGGTCTGGTCGCCTCCGCCTCCGGCATGCCACCAACGCTGGCCGTGGAGTTCTCGCGCAAGACCCTGTACCCGGCGCACCGCCCGAGCTTCAGCGAGCTTGAGCAGGCGATGCGCGGAAGCTAAGCACCATGGAAAATAACCAGCCGATTATCGTCAAACGGGTCAAGAAGGTTGCCGGTGGCCACCACGGTGGCGCCTGGAAGATCGCCTTCGCCGACTTCGCCACGGCGATGATGGCCTTCTTTATGGTGATGTGGCTGATGTCCTCGGCCACTCCCGAGCAGAAGAAGCTGATCTCCGGTTACTTCAAGGATCCCATCGGCTTTTCCGAGAGTGCCAGCCCTTACGTGATCGATCTTGGCGGCTCGCCGACGCCGTCACCGGATCGCACCCTCAACGACCAGCCTCAGGAAGCGCCGGGGGAAGAGGCCGATAGCGATCCCAAGGACCCCGCCGAACTGGATGCCGAACAGGCCGAGGCCAAGGCCGAAGAGGTCGAGCGCGAGCGCCTGGAGTTGCTGCTGCAGGAGCTGCAGAACAAGGTCGAGCTGGACCCGCAGTTGCAGCACTTCAAGGATCAGATCCTTTTCGAGATCACTCAGGACGGCCTGCGCATCCAGATCGTCGATGCCGAGAACCGGCCGATGTTCGCCCTTGGCAGCGCGCAGTTGCAGCCATATTTCGAAGACATCCTGTTTGCCCTGACCGACACCATCAAGGCGGTGCCGAACAAGATCAGCATCAGCGGGCATACCGATGCCAAGCCGTTCGCCGGTGCGGGCGGCTTCGGCAACTGGGAGTTGTCGGCCAATCGCGCCAACGCGGCGCGCCGCGTGCTGATCGCCGCCGGCTACGACGATGCCCAGGTGGCGCGGGTGGTCGGTTATGCCTCATCGGCGCTGTTCGATCGCGACGATCCGCTCAACCCAGTGAACCGGCGTATTGATATCGTGGTGCTGAACAAGAAGGCGCAGCGCGATATCGAGGGCGAGCAGAGCGGTGGTGCGCTGGCGCCCGATCCCGCGCCGCCCGCAGGCGCAGGCGCAGCGCCAGCCGGCGAGCCGCTATCCAATGATCAGCTACGCGAGAAGCTGAACATCTTCGAGGACGGCACGCTGAAGGTGGACAAGCCGACCGAGTGATCGGCTGTCATGCCCGGATGTGCCGCATTGCTCAGTATTCCGGTTCCGGCAGGCTGGCCAGGATATGCCGGTAGCTGTTCATCCGCTGCGGTTGGATACGGCCTTCTTCCAGGGCCTTGAGCAAGGCACAGCCGGGCTCGCGGTCATGCTTGCAGTCGCGGAAGCGGCAATGACCCAGCAGGTCGGCGAATTCGATAAAGCCTGCTTCCACATCGTCACGGCTGACGTGACCAAGGCCGAATTCGCGGATGCCCGGTGAGTCGATCAGCTGGCCGCCGCCGGGGAAATGGAACAGTCGCGCGGTAGTGGTGGTATGCGTGCCCTTGCCGGTCAGTTCCGACAGCGCGCCAACGCGGGTGTCGACGCCCGGCAGCAGGCTGTTGACCAGTGACGACTTGCCGACCCCTGACTGGCCGACGAATACGCTGATGTTGCCGTCGAGCTGCTTCTTCAGCTGCTCCATGCCATCGCCTTCCAGCGCTGAGACTTCCAACAGTGGATAACCCAGCTGGCGATAGACGCCAAGCAACGCGTTAAGGGCCGTTTCGTTCTGCGCATCGATCAGGTCAGCCTTGTTGAGCAGCAGCAGCGGCCGAATGCCGGCGTGCTCGGCGGCGACCAGGTAGCGGTCGATCAGGTTGGCGTGGGGTTCGGGCAGCGGCGCGAAGACGATGACGATCAGGTCGACGTTGGCCGCCACCGGTTTCAACTGGCCGCGGGTGTCCGGGCGGCATAGCTCGGTATCGCGCGGCAACTGGGCGACGATCACGCCGATGCCCTGGTTACCGGGGCGCCATACCACGCGGTCGCCGGTTACCAGCGTCGGCAGGTTGGCGCGCAGGTGGCAGCGGAATACCTGGCCGCACAGCTCGCCGTCGGTGGCTTCGACTTCTACCTGCACGCCGAAGTGGGCGATTACCAGGCCGGTCTGCTCCGGGCCCAGGTCGCCGCCTTCCAGGGTCTCCACGACGCGTGATTCGCGCTTGGCGGCACGCGCGGCGCGTTCACCCTGGATCTTTTCGATGCGCCAGTTCTGCCGGCGGTTGAGTTGGCGTTTGGCCATGGGGCTTCCGAGTTGTGCTGCGCTTGAAATGGCAGCAATTCTAGCACGCCTGATAGGGCGGCAATTTGTCGGTGCCAAGGCTAGACTGGCTAACCATTTTCAACGAGCCCTGTCGGCATGGCAGCTTTTCAACGCACGTTGCACCGCCTGGGCGAGCGCTACCCCGCCCTATTGGCCTTGCTTATCCAGCTTGTGGTTACCCTCAGCATGGGCTTGGCGATCGTGGCGGCGGCCCATCTGTCGGCCTGGCGACCCAGCCCGCTGGCTGCCGGCCTTTTGCATGGTTTGCTGTGCGCCTGCCTGGCGCGCTGGCTGGGCCTGTCGCGTTGGTGGTGGTGGCTGAACCTGCTGTTCGTGCCGGGGCTGCTGCTGGCCAGTGGCGCGCCCTTGCCGTCCTGGTTGTTCCTGCTCGGGTTTGTGCTGTTGTTGCTGCTCAACTGGAACAGTTTCGGCGAGCGCGTGCCGCTGTACCTGACCGGCGCCGGTACACGAAATGAGCTGGCACGTCTGCTCGAGGCCCGTGGCGAGCACTTCAGCTTCGTCGACCTAGGATGCGGCCCGGCAGGCAGCTTGCTGTGGCTGGCGCGGCGTTTTCCAAGGGCGCAGTTCACCGGGGTGGAGACCGCGCCGCTGTCCTTTGCAATTGCCTGGCTACGCTGCATCGCTCAGCGCAATTGCCGGGTTCGTTACCAGAACCTGTGGCGCACTGACCTGAGCGCAATGGACGTGGCCTACTGCTTTCTGTCGCCGGCGCCCATGCTGGCGCTCTGGGACAAGGCCCGTGCCGAGCTGCCGGCCGGTGCCTGGCTGATCAGCAATACCTTCGAGATTCCCGGCGTGCCGCCGCAGCGCGTGGTAGAGCTGAAGGACTGGCGTGATTCACGCCTGCTGCTCTGGGAGATTGGCTAGAATGTCAGTCCTATTAGAGGAGCGCAGCATGCAGAACCCACAGAATCTGATCTGGATCGACCTGGAAATGACCGGGCTCGATCCTGAAACGGACGTCATCATCGAAATGGCGACCATCGTCACCGATACCGAGCTCAATGTGCTGGCCGAAGGCCCGGTGATCGCCGTGCACCAGAGCGACGAGCGCCTGGCGGCAATGGATGAGTGGAATACGCGCACCCATGGCGAGAGCGGGCTTACCCAGCGCGTACGCGACAGCCGGATCAGCCAGGCCGAAGCCGAGGCGCAGACCATCGCCTTCCTGGAAAAGTGGGTGCCGAAGGGCAAGTCGCCGATCTGCGGCAACAGCATCGGCCAGGATCGCCGTTTCCTCTATAAATACATGCCGGCGCTGGAAGCCTACTTCCATTACCGCTATCTGGACGTCTCGACCCTGAAGATTCTTGCCGAGCGTTGGGCGCCGGGAGTCAAGGAAGGCTTCGTGAAAACCGGTACCCACCAGGCGCTGGACGATATCCGCGAGTCGATCACCGAGCTCAAGTATTACCGTCAGCACCTGCTCAAGGTCTGAAGCGGCTTGGCCTGGCTAGCCAGGGGCTCGACCCGGGAGTTGGTGGTGGATGGCCAGCTATCGCTGCGCTCAACCCGGGCGGCGGGGTCGAGTTAACCCTGGCGCTGGGCGTGCTGAGCCAGCGCCCACTCCACGTGCTCGCGCACCAGCGCCGATGGGTACTCGCGGCGGGCCTGCAGCGCTTCCAGCACGGGGATGCTCGACGGCGCGTTGCCCAGGCCGACGGCTAGGTTGCGCAGCCAGCGCTCGTATCCGGCACGGCGCAGCGGCGAGCCTTCGGTGCGGCTGAGAAAATCCTCCTCGCTCCAGCGAAACAGCTCGGCCAGCTCGGCGTTGTCGAGGCCGTGGCGGGGCTGGAAGTCGCTTTGCTCGGTGGCCTTGGCGAAGCGGTTCCAGGGGCAGACCATCTGGCAGTCATCGCAGCCGAACACGCGGTTGCCGATCGGTGCGCGCAGCTCTTCCGGGATCGGCCCCTTGAGCTCGATGGTCAGGTAGGAAATGCAGCGCCGCGCATCCAGTACATAGGGACCGACGAAGGCGGTGGTCGGGCAGATGTCCAGGCAGGCACTGCAGCGCCCGCAATGTTCGCTGGCGTGGGGTGCATCCTCGGGCAACGGGATGTCGACGAACAGTTCGCCGAGAAAGAAATAACTGCCTGCCTTGCGGTTGAGCACCAGGGTGTTCTTGCCGATCCAGCCGAGGCCGGACTGCTCGGCAATGGCCTTCTCCAGCACCGGCGCGCTGTCGACGAAGGCGCGATAGCCGAATGGGCCGATGGCCTGCTGGATACGCTCGGCCAGTTGTTGCAGGCGTTTGCGGATCAGCTTGTGATAGTCGCGGCCCAGGGCATAACGCGACACATAGGCTTTTTCCGGTTCCTGCAGGCGCCGGGCCATCTGCGTTTCGCCGGGCAGGTAATCCATGCGCAGCGACACCACGCGCAGGGTGCCGGGCACCAGCTCGTCGGGATGTGAACGTTTGCGGCCATGCGCGGCCATATAGTCCATCTCGCCCTGATAGCCGGCATCCAGCCAGCGCTGCAGGTGCGCTTCGTGCTCGCCCAGTTCCAGGCCACTGATGCCCACCTGCTGGAAGCCCAACTCACGGCCCCAGTCCTTGATGGACTGGGCGAGGCTGGCGAGGTCTAGGGTGGCGTCGGTCATGCTCGGCGGGAATCTGCAGTAGGCGGCGTATAATTCTGCCAGACATCGGAGCTCAGGCATGCGGCATTCATCAGACGATCTTCCTCTTGCGCTATACAGCGCCACCCAGGTGCGGGCGCTGGATGCAGCGCTGATCGCTGTCGGCACGCCCGGTTTCGAGCTGATGCGCCGTGCTGCCCACGCCATCTGGCGCGCGCTGCGCCGTGAATGGCCGGACGCCGGTGCGCTGACCGTACTGGCCGGGCACGGCAACAACGCCGGTGATGGTTACCTGATAGCCGCATTGGCGCAGCGCGCCGGCTGGCAGGCCCGGGTGCTGGCCGTGGGCGAGCCGCAGCGCTTGCAGGGCGACGCCGCCCGGGCCTGCGACGAGGCGCGCGCGGCCGGTGTCGAGGTGCGGGCCTGGCAGGCTGACGCTCAGCCCCAGGGTGTGCTGGTCGATGCGCTGCTCGGTACCGGTCTGGCTGGCGAGGTGCGCGAGCCCCATGCAGCGGCCATCGAGTGGATCAATCGCAGTGGCTGCCCGGTGCTGGCGGTGGATATTCCCTCGGGAATTTGCGCCGATACCGGCCAGGTACTGGGTGCTGCGGTTAAGGCGCAGCTCACCGTCACCCTGATCGGCTTGAAACTCGGCCTGTACCTCGGCTCGGCGCTCGATCATGTTGGCCGCCTGGTGTTCGATTCATTGCAGGCCGACCCGCAGATCGTCTCGCATCAGCAAGCCGCCGCATGGCGCCTGGCGGGTGATCTTCTGCCGCTGGTGCCAGCCCGCCAGCCAACCACCCACAAGGGCCAGCTTGGCCATCTGCTGGTGGTCGGCGGCGACCAGGGTACCGGTGGCGCGGCCTTGCTGTCGGCGCAGAGTGCGCTGCGCGGTGGCGCCGGTATGGTGTCGCTGGCGACCCGCGCGGAACATGTCGGCGCCGCGCAGGCCCGGCTGCCCGAGGTAATGAGCCTGGCGGTCGCCTCGGCCAATCAGCTGCACGCGCTGGCCGACAAGGTCACGGTGTGGGTCGTCGGGCCCGGCCTTGGCCAGGCTGCCTGGGGGCGCAGCCTGTTGTCGGCGGCAGCGGCTTCCGGCGGCGCCCAGGTATGGGACGCCGATGCACTCAACCTGTTGGCGGCGGGCGCGGTGCGTATCGCCCCCGGCAGCGTCATTACCCCGCATCCCGGTGAGGCAGCACGCTTGCTGGGCATCTCGATAGCGGCGCTGCAGGCGGACCGACCGGCCGCGGCCAGGGCGCTGGCCCGGCGTTATGAGGTGGTCTGCGTACTCAAAGGTGCCGGCACCCTGGTTGCTGACCCTGTTGGCCGCTTGCTGGTGTGTGATCGCGGTGACCCGGTGATGGCCGGCGCCGGCCTGGGAGATGTACTGGCCGGCTTGATCGGCGCCTTGATCGCCCAGGGCTGCAGTGCGTGGCAGGCGGCCTGCCTGGGCGTATGGGTGCATGCCTGCGCGGGTGAGTCATTGGCACATAAAGGAAATGGTCTGGCGGCGGGCGATCTGTGCGACGCTATCCGCCATTTGTTAGAGGAGCGAGCCGCTTGTCGGAAATAGAACTGTTCGCCGCCGATGAAGACGCCATGCTGGCGCTCGGCGCGCGCATTGCTGCAGCCACCCAGGGGCGCGGCATGATTTACCTGGAAGGGGATCTGGGCGCCGGCAAGACCACGCTGTCACGCGGCATGCTGCAAGGCCTCGGGCACCGTGGCGCGGTGAAAAGCCCCACGTTTACCCTGGTCGAGCCCTACGAGATCGGCGAAGTCCGTGCCTTCCATTTCGACCTCTATCGCCTGGTCGATCCCGAGGAGCTGGAGTTCCTCGGCATTCGCGATTACTTCGACGCTGATGCCCTGTGCCTGATCGAGTGGCCGCAGCGCGGTGCCGGCGTTTTGCCAAAGGCCGACCTTGACATTACCATTAGCCCGCGAGCGGGTGGCCGGTCGCTGCTGCTTCGCAGTCATAGCGCGAAGGGTGAACACTGGTGTGCCGTTTTGGCACCCGGGGCATGAACGATAGAGTGGGGGCGGGTATGCGCATAGGCGCGCGAATGATCGCGGTCGGGCTGATGTTGGCGGTCATGGCAGCCGACGTATGGGCCGCGTCGGATGTGCGCAGCGTTCGCCTGTGGCGCGCGCCGGACAACACGCGCCTGGTCTTCGACCTGTCCGGGCCGGTGCAGCACAGCGTGTTCACGCTGAGCGCGCCGGATCGTATCGTCATCGATATCAGCGGCGCCAAACTGGTGACCTCGCTGGACAAGCTTGCTCTGAGCAATACGCCGATCACGGCCGTGCGCTCGGCGCAGCGTACCCCCGACGATCTGCGCGTGGTCATCGACCTGTCTGCCCAGGTCACGCCGAAGAGCTTTACCCTGGCGCCCAATCAGCAGTACGGCAACCGGTTGGTGGTCGACCTGTTCGATCAGGCCTCGGACGCGGCGCCCAGCCTGCCATCGACTACCACTGCCAGCGCGCCGCCGGTGCCCGTCACCCCGACCCAGGCGCCGCCCAAGCTGGCGCCGGTGCCCGGCGGCAAGCGCGATATCGTGATCGCCATCGATGCCGGTCACGGTGGCGAGGACCCGGGCGCACTGGGCCCCACCAAGGGCCAGTTCGAGAAGAACGTGACCCTGTCCATTGCCAAGGAGCTGCAGCGCCAGATCAACGCCCAGAAAGGCTTCCGTGGCGAGTTGGTGCGCACCGGCGACTACTTCATTCCACTGCGCAAACGCACCGAGATCGCCCGCAAGAAGGGCGCCGATCTGTTCGTATCCATTCACGCCGATGCCGCGCCACGGGCAGCGGCCTTTGGCGCCTCGGTGTATGCGCTGTCGGATCGCGGTGCCACCTCGGAAACCGCACGCTGGTTGGCTGATGCCGAGAACCAGTCCGACCTGATCGGCGGGGCCGGCAACGTCAGCCTCGAAGACAAGGACCGTATGCTCGCCGGCGTGCTGCTCGACCTGTCGATGACCGCCTCGCTGTCCTCCAGCCTGAATGTCGGGCAGAAGGTGCTCGGCCAGATGGGCCAGGTCACTCCGCTGCACAAGCGCCGCGTCGAACAGGCCGGCTTCATGGTGCTGAAGTCGCCGGACATTCCGTCGATCCTGGTGGAGACCGGCTTCATCTCCAACCCCAGCGAGGCCCGCAAGCTGCACTCGGCCAGCCACCAGCAAAGCCTGTCGCGCTCCATCGTCACCGGGGTGAAGCAGTTCTTCGAGCAGAATCCGCCGCCCGGTACCTACATCGCCTGGCTGCGCGACAACGGCAAGATCGCCCAGGGGCCCCGTGAGCACGTGGTCGCCTCCGGCGAGAGCCTGGCGCTGATCGCTCAGCGTTACCAGGTCAGCCTGGCCAGCCTGCGTACTGCCAACTCACTGAAGTCCGATATGATCAAGGTCGGCCAGACGCTGCACATTCCGGCGACCTCGCTGGCTGCCCAGCCATGAGTGAGGCGCTGCGCATCCAGCTGCTCAGCCCGCGGCTGGCAAACCAGATTGCTGCCGGTGAGGTGGTCGAGCGCCCGGCATCGGTGGCCAAGGAGCTGCTGGAGAACAGCCTGGACTCCGGCGCCAGGCGCATCGAAGTGGATGTCGAGCAGGGCGGCGTGAAGCTGTTGCGGGTGCGTGACGACGGCCGCGGCATCGCCGCCGATGACCTGCCGCTGGCCCTGGCCCGTCACGCCACCAGCAAGATTCGTGATCTCGAGGATCTCGAACAGGTCATGAGCATGGGCTTTCGTGGCGAGGCCCTGGCTTCGATCAGCTCGGTCGCGCGGCTGACCCTGACCTCGCGCACCGCCGATGCCGACCAGGCCTGGCAGGTGGAAACCGAGGGCCGCGACATGCAGCCGCGGGTGCAGCCAGCGGCGCATCCGGTGGGCACTTCGGTGGAAGTGCGCGACCTGTTCTTCAATACCCCGGCGCGGCGCAAGTTCCTCAAGGCCGAGAAGACCGAGTTCGATCACCTGCAGGAAGTCATCAAGCGCCTGGCCCTGGCGCGCTTCGATGTGGCCTTCCACCTGCGCCATAACGGCAAGAGCGTGTTGTCGCTGCACGAGGCCAACGACGACGCCAGCCGCGCGCGGCGTGTCGCCTCCGTGTGCAGTGCCGGCTTTCTCGAGCAGGCGCTGCCCATCGATATCGAGCGCAACGGTTTGCACCTGTGGGGCTGGGTGGGCTTGCCGACCTTCTCGCGCAGCCAGGCGGATCTGCAGTATTTCTACGTCAATGGCCGCATGGTGCGCGACAAGCTGGTTGCCCACGCAGTGCGCCAGGCCTATCGCGACGTGCTGTTCAACGGTCGCCATCCGACCTTCGTGTTGTTTCTGGAAATCGACCCGACTGCCGTCGACGTCAACGTGCACCCCACCAAGCACGAAGTGCGTTTCCGCGAGGGGCGCATGGTCCATGACTTCCTGTATGGTACCCTGCACCGCGCGCTTGGTGAGGTGCGCCCGGAAAGTCAGCTGGCAACCCCGGCTGTCGTGGAAAGCGTATTGCGGCCAACCGGCCAGGCGGCGGGCGAGTTCGGCCCGCAAGGTGAAATGGGCCTGTCCGCCAGCGTGCTCGAGCGCCCCGTGGAGTCGCTCTGGCGGTCATCGGGGGCTGGCTACCAGGGGCAGCGCAGCGAAGCATCGCTTCCCGCGGCAGAGGCTCAGGGTGTTTACCGTGAGTTCTTCGCGCCGCTGCCGGCGGGTGCGGCTCCCGTCACGCTGCCGGAGCAACAGGGCGATATTCCGCCGCTCGGCTACGCCATCGCCCAGCTCAAGGGCATCTACATTCTGGCGGAAAGCGCTCACGGCCTGGTGGTGGTCGATATGCACGCGGCCCATGAGCGGATCATGTACGAGCGCCTCAAGGTGGCGATGGCCAGCGAGGGGCTACGCGGTCAACCGCTGCTGGTGCCCGAGTCCATCGCTGTCAGTCAGCGTGAGGCGGATTGCGCCGAAGAGCATGGTCAATGGTTCCAGAAGCTGGGCTTCGAGCTGCAGCGCCTGGGCCCGGAAACCCTGGCGATCCGGCAGATCCCGGTGCTGCTCAAGCAGGCCGAGGCGACCCGGCTGGTCAGTGATGTGCTGGCCGATCTGCTCGAGTACGGCACCAGTGACCGCATTCAGGCACACCTCAACGAGCTCCTCGGTACCATGGCCTGCCACGGCGCGGTGCGTGCCAATCGCCGCCTGACCCTGCCGGAAATGAACGCGCTGCTGCGCGATATGGAGCAGACCGAGCGCAGCGGCCAGTGCAACCACGGCCGGCCGACCTGGACGCAGATGAGCCTGGACCAGTTGGACAAATTGTTCCTGCGCGGCCAGTGATCCAGCAGCGCGCTTGCGGCGGGCCGCCGATGCCCTGAAAATGGGCCGCCGTTCATCCGAGTCGAGCCGATGTCTTCCCTTCCTCCTGCCATCTTTCTGATGGGCCCGACTGCGTCCGGCAAGACCGATCTGGCGTTGGCCCTGGCGCGCGTGCTGCCCTGCGAGCTGGTCAGCGTAGACTCGGCGCTGGTCTATCGCGGCATGGATATCGGGACGGCCAAGCCGGATCGGGCCACTCTCGACGCCTTTCCTCACCACCTGGTGGATATTCGTGACCCGGCCGAGGCCTATTCGGCGGCCGATTTCCGGCGTGATGCCCTGGCGGCGATGGCCGACATCACCGCGCGGGGACGCATTCCCCTGCTGGTCGGCGGCACCATGCTGTATTACAAGGCGCTGCTCGAGGGCCTGGCTGATATGCCGGGCGCCGATGCCGAGGTGCGCGCCGAGCTGGAAGCGCGTGCCGAACGTGAGGGATTAGCGGCCCTGCATGCCGAGCTGCAGGCGGTGGATCCGCAGTCGGCGGCGCGCATTCACCCGAACGATCCGCAGCGTCTGGTTCGGGCTCTGGAGGTCTTTCGGGTCAGCGGCATGACCATGACGCAACTGCGTATGCAGCAGAGCGAAGCCGCTTCATCCGGCAGTGGCTTGGCTTATACTGTCGCGCAGTTGGCGATAGCGCCTGCGCAGCGGCATATTCTTCACGAACGAATCGCTCAACGATTTGATCTGATGCTGGAACAGGGCTTCGTCGCCGAGGTCGAACGCCTGCATCGGCGTGGTGACCTGCACGGCGAAATGCCGTCTATCAGGGCGGTGGGCTATCGGCAGGTATGGGATCATCTGGAGGGGCGGCTCAGCGCGGAGCAGATGCGCGAGCGTGGCATCATCGCCACCCGCCAGCTGGCCAAGCGGCAGTTCACCTGGTTACGCAGTTGGCAAGATGTGCACTGGTTGGACAGCCTTGATTGCGACAATCTGCCACGTGCCTTGAAATACCTGGCGACGGTCTCCATATTGAGCTGAGACCTTGCCGCGGGCCGTCTATCCTTGGGGGAAGGCGTGCAAAAGCCGTTTGTAGGCTAAGCAAACCGTTCAAAAAACTATTCAATTCTCGATTCATTTAGGAGTGCGGCACATGTCAAAAGGGCATTCGCTACAAGACCCTTACCTCAATACCCTGCGGAAGGAGCGCGTCCCGGTTTCCATCTACCTGGTCAACGGCATCAAGCTGCAGGGCCAGATCGAATCCTTCGACCAGTTCGTCATCCTGCTGAAGAACACTGTCAGCCAGATGGTCTACAAGCACGCGATCTCCACTGTGGTACCGAGCCGCCCGGATCGTCTGCCAACTGCATCCGAGTCCGATCAGGCTGAATCCGAGCCTGGCAACGCCTAACCCAGGGGGTCGCATTGTTCTTCGAGCGCCATGAAGGGGGTGAACGGGCCATCCTGGTTCATCTGGATAGTCAGAACACCGAGGCGAGCGAGGATCCCCAGGAGTTTCAGGAGCTGGCACTTTCCGCCGGTGCCGATACCGTGGCGTTTTTCAGTGTGCCCAATAGTCGGCCCACGGCGAAATTCCTCATCGGTAGCGGCAAGGTGGAAGAGCTGCGTGACCAGGTCAAGGCCCATAAGGCCGACCTGGTCATCTTCAATCACGTCCTCACGCCCAGCCAGGAGCGTAACCTCGAGCGCATGTTCGAGTGCCGCGTACTGGATCGTACCGGACTGATCCTCGATATTTTCGCCCAGCGCGCGCGTACCCATGAAGGCAAGCTGCAGGTCGAGCTGGCTCAGCTCGACCACATGAGCACCCGCCTGGTGCGCGGCTGGACCCACCTTGAGCGGCAGAAGGGCGGTATCGGCTTGCGCGGCCCGGGTGAAACCCAGCTGGAAACCGACCGTCGCCTGTTGCGTGTACGCATTCGCCAGATCAAGCAGAAGCTCGAGAAGGTGCGCAGCCAGCGCGAGCAGGCGCGGCGTGGTCGCAAGCGTGCGGATATCCCGTCCGTGTCGCTGGTCGGTTATACCAACGCCGGCAAGTCCACCTTGTTCAATGCCCTGACCGAGTCCGACGTCTACGCCGCCGATCAACTGTTCGCCACCCTCGATCCGACCCTGCGTCGCCTGCAACTCGACGATCTGGGGCCGGTGGTGCTGGCCGATACCGTAGGGTTCATTCGGCACCTGCCGCACAAGCTGGTCGAGGCGTTTCGCGCGACGCTCGAAGAGTCGAGCAACTCCGACTTGCTGCTGCACGTGATCGACTCCCACGAGCCGGAGCGCGATGCGCAGATCGAGCAGGTGCTGGCGGTGCTTGGAGAAATCGGCGCCCAGGATTTGCCGGTGCTCGAGGTCTACAACAAGCTCGACCTGCTTGAGGGTGTGGAACCGCAAATCCAGCGCACCGCCGATGGGCGCCCCGAGCGGGTGTGGTTGTCGGCGCGTGATGGTCGCGGCTTGCCCCTGCTCAAACAGGCGATTGCCGAGCTGCTCGGTGATGACCTGTTCATTGCCACGCTACAGCTGCCGCAGCGCCTGGCGCGCTTGCGAGCGCAGTTCTTTGAACTGGGCGCAGTGCTGCAGGAGTCCTATGCCGAAGACGGCAGCAGCCTCTTGCAGGTGCGCATTCCGCGCGTCGAACTTAACCGTCTGGTCAGCCGTGAAGGCCTGCAGCCGCTAGAATTCATCGAGCAACACACTTTGCAATAAAGCCCGAAGCGGTGATTTTGCCGCTGGATGCGGGCATTCTGTAGCATTGGTGGGCGCGCCCTTTGGCGCGTCTTTGCTTTATCAGTATGGAGAGCGCTATGGCTTGGAATGAGCCGGGTGGCAACTCGAACAATCAGGATCCCTGGGGTGGCGGCGGCCGTCGTGGTAATGGCGGCGGTGGCGGCGGCGACCGCAAGGGACCACCGGATCTTGACGAAGCCTTCCGCAAGCTACAGGACAAACTCAATGGAGTGTTCGGTGGCGGCAACAAACGCGGCAGTGACAACAATGGTTCCAGAGGCAAAGGTGGCGGTTTCGGCCTGCTGTTCGTTGCGCTGGCCGTCGTGGGCGCTTTTTGGCTGTACAACGCTATCTATGTGGTCGATGAGCAGGAGCAGGCCGTCGTGCTGCGTTTCGGCAAATACCACGAGACCGTCGGCCCGGGCCTGAACATCTACTTCCCGCCGATCGATCGCAAGTTTCAGGAAAACGTCACCCGCGAGCGCGCTTACAGCAAGCAGGGGCAGATGTTGACCGAAGACGAAAACATCATCGAAGTGCCACTGACCGTTCAGTACAAGATCACCAACCTGCAGGATTTCGTCCTCAACGTCGACATGCCGGAGACCAGTCTGCAGCATGCGACCGACAGCGCCGTACGCCACGTGGTGGGCTCCACCGAGATGGATCAGGTGCTGACCGAGGGGCGTGAGCAGATGGCTGGCGATGTGCGCGACCGTCTGCAGCGTTTCCTCGACACCTATCGCACCGGTATCACCGTGACTCAGGTGAACCTGCAGAGCGCCGCGGCGCCGCGTGAGGTGCAGGAAGCCTTCGATGACGTGATTCGTGCCCGTGAAGACGAGCAGCGTGAGAAGAACCAGGCGGAAACCTACGCCAATGGCGTGGTGCCGGAAGCCCGTGGTCAGGCCCAGCGTCTGATCGAGGATGCCAGCGGTTACCGCGACGAAGTGATCTCCCGCGCCCAGGGTGAGGCGGATCGTTTCACCGCGCTGGTAGCCGAGTATCGCAAGGCACCGGAAGTCACTCGTGAGCGTCTGTATCTGGACACCATGCAGCAGATGATGAGCAGCACCAGCAAGGTGCTGGTGACCGGTGACAAGGGGCAGAACAACCTGCTCTACCTGCCGCTGGACAAGATGATCGACAGCCGTGGCGGTAGCGGCAACGCTTCGTCCAGCGCTGCGGGTGCTGGCGCCGCCGATCTTGGTGCGCGCGTAGGTAACAGCGCCGGGCAGTCAGACGTGCGCACTAGGGAGAGCCGTTGATGAGCAATAAGTCACTGGTAACCCTGATTGTCGGCGTGGTGCTGGCACTGGTGGTGTGGAGCAGCTTCTACATCGTGGCGCAGACCGAGCGGGCGGTATTGCTGCAGTTCGGTCGAATCGTCGAGGCGGATGTGCAGCCGGGTCTGCATATGAAGATTCCTTACGTCAACCAGGTACGCAAGTTCGATGCCCGCCTGCTGACCCTGGATACCGTCAACTCGCGCTTCCTGACCCTCGAGAAGAAAGCGCTGATGGTCGATGCCTACGCTAAATGGCGTGTGCTGGATGCCGAGCGTTACTACACCGCAACGTCCGGTATGAAGCAGATCGCCGACGAGCGTCTGTCGCGGCGTCTCGAAGCGTCGCTGCGCGACCAGTTCGGTAAGCGTACGTTGCACGAGTCGGTGTCCGGCGAGCGTGATGCACTGATGGCTGACGTCACGGCTTCGCTCAATCGGGCGGCGCAGCGGGAGCTGGGTATCGAGGTGGTCGACGTTCGCGTCAAGGCCATCGACCTGCCCAAGGAAGTCAACCGCAGCGTATTCGATCGCATGAGCTCCGAGCGTGAGCGTGAGGCTCGCGAGCACCGCGCCAAGGGTAAGGAGCTGGCGGAAGGCATTCGTGCCGACGCCGATCGTCAGCAGCGGGTGATCCTGGCTGAAGCCTACCGTCAGGCCGAGGAGCTGCGTGGTGAGGGTGATGCCCAGGCCGCGGCCATCTACTCTAAGGCCTATGGTCAGGATCAGGAGTTCTACTCCTTCTATCGCAGCCTTAACGCCTATCGCGAGAGTTTCTCCGACAAGCGTGACGTGCTGGTGCTGGATCCGAGTAGCGACTTTTTCCGCTACCTGGAGAAGTCCAAGCCATAACGCGGCCCTGAGCCGCAAGCTGCACGCCACGAGCCGATCCCTGGGTTCGCTTGTCGTGTGAAGCTTGCGGCTTGAGGCTTTTGACGTGGTATGATGCGGCAGCCGGGAAAATCCCGGCTTTTTTGCGCCTGTGGGAATCATGCGGCACGAACTGAGCGTTATGTTCTGTCTTTCAAGGCTTCTGGCCTTGCCTCTTTCCGCGCCCCTGGCGTGGGGGCTTCGTGCAATCAATTCAATGATCGTCTCGATGCCCGTTCCTGGAGTCGACCGGCCTGTTGCCGCGTCTGGCTTTCCGTCCGCTTCACTGAAGGCTTGTGCCGCCCGAATCAAGAGGGAAATGGCGAAATGGCAACGGTAGACCGCTGGCTGCTGCCAGATGGGATCGAAGAAGTATTGCCCCCGGAAGCGGCGCGCATCGAAATCGCGCGTCGTCAGGTGCTGGATCTGTTTCAGCGCTGGGGCTACGAATTCGTGGTGACCCCCCATATCGAATACCTGGAGTCGCTGCTCACCGGCGCGGGCCAGGATCTGGATCTGCGCACCTTCAAGGTGACCGATCCGCTATCCGGCCGGCAGATGGGCTTTCGTGCCGACATCACCCCGCAGGTCGCACGTATCGATGCGCACACCCTGCGTCGCGAGGGGCCTAGCCGGCTGTGCTACGCAGGCAGCGTGCTGCATGCGCAGCCGCGGGCGCTGACCACTTCGCGCAGCCCGATTCAGCTGGGCGCCGAGCTGTATGGCGACGCCAGCCCGGCCAGTGATGTCGAGGTGATCAGCCTGCTGGTCGATACCCTGGAACTGGCCGAAGTGCCGGACGTGCACATGGACCTGGGGCACGTTGGTATCTACCGCGGCCTGGTGCGTGCCGCCGAACTCTCTGGCGAAGCCGAGCAGCAGCTATTCGATGCCCTGCAGCGCAAGGCCATGGACGAGATCGACGCGCTCACCGAGGCGCTGCCCGATTCGCTGCGCCGCATGCTGCGTGCTCTGGCCGAGCTGTGCGGCAGTCGCGACGTGCTGGATCTGGCCCAGGCCTGTCTGGTCGAGGCACCGGATGACGTGCATGCCGCCCTGGACGAGTTGGTGGCCATCGCCGATGCGCTGGAACTGCGTTATCCGGAGCTGCCGCTGTATTTCGATCTCGGCGAGCTGCGCGGTTACCACTACCACACCGGCGTGGTATTCGCCGCGTTCGTGCCGGCTGTCGGTCAGGCGATTGCCCAGGGCGGCCGCTATGACGACATCGGCGCTGACTTCGGCCGTGCTCGCCCCGCTACCGGGTTCTCCACCGATCTGAAAACCCTGGTAACGCTCGGGCATATGCCGCTTGGCGAAGAGCCTGCCGGTATCTGGGCGCCGGACAGCCATGACGTTTACCTGTGGCAGGCGGTTCGCCGTTTGCGCGCCGAAGGCGAGCGTGTGGTGCAGGCGCTGCCCGGCCAGGAGCTGGCTGCGGCTGCCGACGTCGGCTGTGATCGCCAGTTGGTATTGCATGACGGTCGCTGGCAGGTGCTGGCGCTGGACTGAGCGGCCTGCGTGGTCGTCTATTCTGATTTACTTTCGCCGGCCGTGACCGGCTCAAGCTTGCGCGAAGAGGACAAGTATCATGGGTAAGAATGTCGTCGTCCTGGGCACCCAGTGGGGTGATGAGGGCAAGGGCAAGATCGTCGATCTGCTGACCGAACATGCCGCCGCCGTTGTGCGTTACCAGGGCGGCCACAATGCCGGCCACACGCTGGTGATCGATGGCGAGAAGACCGTACTGCACCTGATCCCGTCGGGCGTGCTGCGCGAAGGCGTACAGTGCCTGATCGGCAACGGCGTGGTGGTCGCCCCCGACGCCCTGCTGCGCGAGATCAACAAGCTGGAAGAGAAGGGCGTGCCGGTGCGCGAGCGTCTGCGCATCAGCCCGTCTTGCCCGTTGATCCTGTCCTATCACGTGGCCCTGGACCAGGCGCGCGAGAAAGCCCGTGGCGAGCTGAAGATCGGTACCACCGGTCGTGGCATCGGCCCGGCCTACGAAGACAAGGTCGCCCGCCGCGGGCTGCGCATTGGCGATCTGTTCCACCGCGAGCGTTTCGCTGCCAAGCTCGGCGAGCTGCTGGACTACCACAACTTCCAGCTGGTGAATTACTACAAGGAGCCGGCCATCGACTTCCAGGCCACGCTCGACCAGTGCATGGAGTACGCCGAGCTGCTCAAGCCGATGATGCTCGACGTCACCGCCGAGCTGCACAACCTGCGTCGTGCCGGCAAGGACATCATGTTCGAAGGCGCCCAGGGTTCACTGCTGGACATCGACCACGGCACCTACCCCTACGTCACCAGCTCCAACACCACGGCGGGCGGCATCGCTACCGGTTCCGGTGTCGGGCCGATGTACCTGGACTACATCCTCGGCATCACCAAGGCCTATACCACCCGTGTCGGCTCGGGCCCGTTCCCGACCGAGCTGTTCGATGACATCGGTGCCTTCCTGGCCAAGCGTGGCCATGAGTTCGGTGCCACCACCGGTCGTGCGCGTCGCTGCGGCTGGTTCGATGCGGTGATCCTGCGTCGCGCCATCGACGTCAACAGCATCTCGGGCCTGTGCCTGACCAAGCTGGACGTGCTCGACGGTCTGGAAACCATCCGCATCTGCGTGGGTTACAAGAACGAGAACGGTGCCGTCATCGACGCGCCGACCGATGCCGACAGCTACATCGGCCTGGAGCCGGTATACGAAGAAATGCCGGGCTGGAGCGAGTCGACCCTGGGTGCCAAGACCCTGGAAGAGCTGCCGGCCAATGCGCGCGCCTACATCAAGCGTGTGGAAGAACTGGTCGGTGCACCGATCGACATCATCTCCACCGGGCCGGATCGCAACGAAACCATCGTGCTGCGCCATCCGTTCGCCTGAATGGCGAAGGCTCGTTCAGAGCCGTAGGTCGGTAAATGAAACGGGTCGCCCATGGGCGGCCCGTTTTTCGTTTGACGCGCGGCAGGGCGCGGCGCAATCTGGCGATGTGCCGCTATTCGGCACGGCCCTTGCTTTGTCTCGATCCTACCCTGAAGTTGCCGCTCCTCTGGCGGTCGGAGGATTTGCCCGTGATCGCTATCTTGTCGCTGTTGCGTAGTCGCCTGCTATTGCCCGTGTTCATTGCTCTGGGTGTGGCGCTGTTGGTTCAGGTTGTGCTGGTGCTGGCCCTGACGCGCAGTACCGTGGATGCCCTGGTGGTGGATCTGGAGCGTCAGCTGGGCAGCGACTCCCAGCGCCTGGCGAGCGAGCTGGAACAGGCCAACAAGGAGGTGTCGGCGAGCCTGGGCGGCCTTTCGGTGCGCACCCGCGAGAGCCTGTCAGCCGGGTTGTCGAGCCGCCTCGGCGAAGAGCGTGTGCAGATTCGCGCCAGCCTTGAGCGCAGTCTGCGCGATTCCGCCAATGATCTGGCGCAGCTGCTGGCTGCCGTGGCGCCGCGGGCCATGTGGGATTCCGATATCCCGGCGCTGTCGGAGTTCGCCCGCCGCGCCCAGCGTAACCCCAATGTGTTGTTCGTAATCTATAACGATGCCGAGGGTAACCATCTCACCCGTTATCTGAATCGCCAGAACGAGCAGATCAAGAGCATGCTCGACAAGGGGGAGGGCGAGCGTGCCCTGGACAAGGTCATCAATGCTGCGAAAAGCGACCCGAGCGTGTATTTCGTCGAAGCCAGCATCAGCCCTAACGAGGTGGAAATCGGCAAGGTGCTGATGGGGGTTTCCACTGCCGCCATCGATGCCGAGCTGGCCGCTGTCGATCAGCGTTTCGAAGCCTTGCTGGCCAGCGGTGGACAGCTGGTGGCTGATAGCCTGGCTGGCGCCTCCACCGATAGCGCCAAGGCGCTGTCGGCACGCCTGGCATCGGCGCAACAGGCCGCCCAGGGTATGGCGACCAATACCGGTGTGGCGGTCGACGCGGCGGCCGCGAACCTGCGCTGGCGCATCGGGTTGGGCCTTGCGGTGGTTGGTTTCGGGGTGCTGCTGGTGCTGGCAATCGTTTTGGGTCGCCGCGTGGTGGTGCGCCTGCGCACCCTGATCGCGGCGCTCGATGATCTGGCCGCTGGCGAGGGCGACCTGACCCGCCGGATCGACATCGACAGCCGTGACGAGGTCGGTGAAATGGCCTCGGCGGTCAACCGCTTCGTTGCCAAGCTGCAGCCCATCGTCCGCGAAGCCGGTGAAGTGGCGGTGCGTACCGGGCAGGAAATCACGGCCTTGAGTACCCGTAGTGCTGCGGCGCAGTCGGCTGCCGAGCGCCAACGTGACGAAGTGGCGGCCAGCCTGCAGGCGCTGGCGGCGATGGCTGAGGAGGCGCAGGCCGAGAGTCGCGCCATGCAGGAAGCCTTGCAGCGGGTCGAAGCCATTCGCCAGTCGACCCAGGAAAATGCCGCGATCGCCAATCGGGTTGGCAGCTCCATCGAGGAGCTGGTGCAGCGGGTCGATGCGGGGTCGGCGGTGATCGAGCGGCTGGCTACGCAGAGCGAGCAGATCGAGGTGGTGTTGACGGTGATTCGCTCCATCGCCGAGCAGACCAACCTGCTGGCTCTCAATGCGGCCATCGAGGCGGCGCGGGCGGGCGAGAGCGGTCGTGGTTTCGCCGTGGTGGCCGATGAGGTGCGCGCCCTGGCCAGCAAGACCCAGCAATCCACCGGTGATATCCAGGCGCACATCGTCGCCCTGCAGGAGGGTGCGCGCGAAGCGGTCGGGGCGATAGGCCAGGCCGGGCAGCAGGCCGATCAGGGGCTGGCGGCATTGCGTGAAAGTGCGCGAATCCAGCAGGCGGTGCAGCGTTCCGTGGAGGACGTGCACGGCGCCATCAATGCGGCGACGCAGGCGGCAGCACATCAGGCCGAGGGCGCCGATGCGGTGCGTGGGCGGGTCGAGGTGATCCATGCCGAAGCCCAGCGTGCAGCCGAGGCCGTGACCGCGACGGCCAACAGCGGCCGGGTGCTCGATGGCCTGGCGGCCCAGCTCAAAGGCAGCCTGGGGCAGTTCAAGGTCTGAGGGTGCGGCAGGGCCCGGCATTCGCCAGGCCCTGCCGGCCACTTTTCTGCAGGCAATAAAAAACCGAGCCATTGGCTCGGTTTTTTGAATTTGGTGCCCAGGAGAAGACTCGAACTTCCACGATCTTGCGATCACTGATACCTGAAACCAGCGCGTCTACCAATTCCGCCACCTGGGCACTGCAGTAACGTTCGCCGTTGCCGGCACGGATCATTACGTCCGTTATTTGCAAAGCAGGTTATCAAACTGCTTCACGAAATTTGGTGCCCAGGAGAAGACTCGAACTTCCACGACCTTGCGGTCACTGATACCTGAAACCAGCGCGTCTACCAATTCCGCCACCTGGGCACTGAAACTGATGATTGCTCATCTGTTCCGTGTTACAACGTCTGCTCGACGCTGTGGGCGCGAACTATACGGTCGTGCTTTTACCTTGTAAACCCCTGACGCCGAAAAATTATTCGCGGCGAAAGCTGACCCGGAGGGCGCTTTCGCGCTTCAATAGACACATGGCAAAAACCGACTCTATAGATAAGGTGAACAGTTTCTAATGGCCGATTGGCAATCCCTCGATCCCGAGGCCGCCCGAGAAGCGGAAAAGTATGACAACCCCATCCCCAGCCGTGAGCTGATTCTTCAGCAACTGGCTGAGCGCGGCTCGCCCGCCAGTCGCGAGGAGCTGCTCGACGAGTTCGGGCTGAGCACCGACGAGCAGATCGAGGCCCTGCGCCGCCGGCTGCGCGCCATGGAGCGCGACGGCCAGCTGATCTACACCCGCCGCGGCACCTACGCGCCGGTGGACAAGCTGGACCTGATCCTCGGCCGTGTCAGCGGTCATCGCGACGGCTTTGGCTTTCTGGTGCCGGACGACGGCAGCGACGACCTGTTCCTGAGCCCGGCGCAGATGCGCCTGGTATTCGATGGCGACCGCGCACTGGCGCGGGTTTCCGGCCTTGATCGCCGCGGCCGCCGCGAAGGCGCCATCGTCGAAGTGATTTCCCGTGGTCACGAGACCATCGTCGGCCGGTATTACGAAGAGAGCGGCATCGGCTTCGTGATTCCCGACAACCCCAAGATCCAGCAGGAAGTGCTGGTGACCGCCGGCCGCAATGGCGGCGCCAAGCAGGGCCAGTTCGTCGAAGTGACGATCACCCACTGGCCGACGCCGCGCTTCCAGCCCCAGGGCGACGTGACCGAAGTGGTCGGCAACTACATGGCGCCGGGCATGGAAATCGACGTCGCGCTGCGCAGCTACGACATCCCCCACGTCTGGCCCGAGGCGGTGATCAAGGAAGCCCGCAAGCTCAAGCCGGAAGTGGAAGAGAAGGACAAGGAAAACCGCGTCGACATGCGGCACATCCCCTTCGTCACCATCGACGGCGAGGATGCCCGGGACTTCGACGACGCGGTGTATTGCGAGAAGAACGGCGGCAACTGGCGCCTGTTCTCCGGTGGCTGGAAGCTCTATGTGGCCATCGCCGACGTTTCCCATTACGTGAAGGTCGGCTCGGCGCTGGATGCCGAAGCGCAGGTGCGTGGCAACTCGGTGTATTTCCCCGAGCGCGTCATCCCGATGCTGCCCGAAGAACTGTCCAACGGCCTGTGCTCGTTGAACCCGAAGGTCGACCGCTTGGCCATGGTCTGCGAGATCACTATCTCCAAGACCGGCAAGATGACCGACTACAAGTTCTACGAGGCGGTGATCCACTCCCATGCGCGGCTGACCTACAACAAGGTCAGTGCCATGCTCGAACAGCCCAAGAGCAGCGAAGGCAAGGCGCTGCGCAGCGAGTACAAGGAGGTGCTGCCGCACCTCAATCAGCTGTATTCGCTGTACCAGGTGCTGCTCACCGCGCGCCACGAGCGCGGCGCCATCGACTTCGAAACCCAGGAAACCCGCATCATCTTCGGCTCGGGCCGCAAGATCGCGGAAATCCGCCCGACCCAGCGCAACGATGCCCACAAGCTGATCGAGGAATGCATGCTGGCGGCCAACGTGGCCACTGCCGCGTTCATGCAGAAGCACGGTATTCCGGCGCTGTATCGCGTGCACGACGGCCCGCCACCGGAGCGTCTGGAAAAGCTCAAGGCCTTCCTCGGCGAGTTGGGCTTGTCCCTGCACCGTGGCAAGTCCAAGGACGGCCCGTCACCCAAGGACTACCAGGCGCTGCTGGAAAGCATCCGCGGTCGTGATGACTACCACCTGATCCAGACCGTGATGTTGCGTTCGCTCAGTCAGGCGGTGTACAGCGCCGACAACCAGGGCCACTTCGGTCTCAACTACGATGCCTATGCGCACTTCACCTCGCCGATCCGCCGCTACCCGGATCTGTTGATCCATCGCGCCATCCGCAGCGTGATCCGCTCCAAGCAGGACACCCCGCACGTCCAGCGTGCCGGCGCCGTCAGCATGCCCAAGGCGCGTATCTACCCGTACGACGAGGCGATCCTCGAGCAGCTCGGCGAGCAGTGCTCGATGTCCGAGCGACGTGCCGATGAAGCCACCCGTGACGTGGTCAACTGGCTCAAGTGCGAGTTCATGAAGGATCGCGTCGGCGAAACCTTCCCGGGGGTGATCACCGCGGTAACCGGCTTCGGTCTGTTCGTCGAGCTCAAGGACATCTACGTCGAAGGCCTGGTGCATGTCACTGCGCTGCCGGGTGACTACTACCACTTCGATCCCGTGCACCACCGCCTGGCTGGTGAGCGCAGTGGTCGCAGCTTCCGCCTGGGCGACAGCGTGTCGGTGAAGGTCATGCGTGTCGACCTGGACGAGCGCAAGATCGATTTCGAAATGGCCGAGGGGGCCGAGCAGGCGCCGGCTGCCCGTGGCAAGCGTCGCGATTCCGGTAGCGACAGTCGCGGTGGTCGCGGCTCGCGCGGTGCCTCGTCGGGCAATACCGACGTGCAGAAGAGCCGTGACGTGAAAAAGGCCCTGCTCGCCGAGTCCAAGTCTTCTGGCAAGGGCGCCGGCAAGGCCGCGGACAAGGGCGGCAAGCCGAGCCGCCATCGCAAGGGCCCGTCGAGGAGCAAGGCCAAGTCATGAGTCAGCTGGAAAAGATCTACGGCGTGCATGCCGTGGAAGCGCTGCTGCGTCATCACCCCAAGCGGGTGAAGCAGATCTGGCTGGCCGACGGCCGCAGTGATCCGCGCGTCCAGCCGCTGCTCGAGTTGGCCGGCCAGGCGCGCGTCGCCGTTGGTCAGTGCGAGCGCCGCGAGATGGATGCCTGGGTCGAGGGCGTGCATCAAGGCGTGGTGGCCGAGGTCAGCCCGAGCCAGGTGTGGGGCGAGGCGATGCTCGAAGAATTGCTCGACCGTTGCGAAGGCCCGCCCTTGCTGCTGGTGCTCGATGGCGTGACCGACCCACACAACCTTGGCGCCTGCCTGCGTACCGCCGATGCGGCGGGTGCCCTGGCGGTGATCGTGCCCAAGGACAAGTCGGCGACCCTGACCCCGGTGGTGCGCAAGGTGGCCTGCGGGGCTGCCGAGGTGATCCCGCTGGTGGCGGTGACCAACCTGGCGCGCAGCCTGGAGAAGCTCCAGCAGCGTGGCCTGTGGATCGTCGGTACGGCGGGCGAGGCCGAGCAGGAGTTGTTCCAGCAGGACATGACCGGCCCGACGGTGCTGATCATGGGCGCCGAGGGCAAGGGTATGCGCCGCCTGACCCGCGAGCACTGCGATTACCTGGTCAAGCTGCCCATGGCGGGCAGCGTCAGCAGCCTCAACGTGTCGGTCGCCACCGGCATCTGTCTGTTCGAGGCGCTGCGCCAGCGCCGCGCGCTCAAAGGCTGAAACAATCGCCGGCACCATGCCGGCGATCAGCTGTTCAAAAAATCGCCAAATCGCCTTGCGTGCGCCAGGGGGCTTCTCTAGAATGTCGCCCCTTGCCGTCATGGCAGGCGTTTGCGCGCCTCTCCGTTGCAGCAAGTCAACAGTGTCATTCACTCCTTGCCTGACCGCATTTCGCGGCAGGCTACAACCCGTAAGGAGCATTCATGCGTCATTACGAAATCATCTTTCTGGTTCACCCGGACCAGAGCGAGCAAGTCGGCGGCATGGTCGAGCGTTACACCAAGCTGATCGAAGAAGACGGCGGCAAAGTCCACCGTCTGGAAGATTGGGGCCGTCGTCAACTGGCCTATGCCATCAACAACGTTCACAAGGCTCACTACGTGATGCTGAACGTTGAGTGCAGCGGCAAGGCCCTGGCCGAGCTGGAAGACAACTTCCGCTACAACGATGCCGTGATCCGTAACCTGGTCATCCGTCGCGAAGAAGCCGTTACCGGCCAATCCGAGATGCTCAAGGCCGAAGAAAACCGCAGTGAGCGCCGTGAGCGTCGTGAACGTCCTGAAAACGCCGAGTCCAACGACGGCGATGACAGCGACAACAACGACAGCGACAACGCTGACGAGTAATCACCGGATCTATTGAGGAGCCAACTCCATGGCACGTTTCTTCCGTCGTCGTAAATTCTGCCGTTTCACCGCTGAAGACGTGAAAGAGATCGATTTCAAAGATCTCAACACCCTGAAAGCCTACATCTCGGAAACCGGCAAAATCGTTCCTAGCCGTATCACCGGTACTAAGGCTCGTTATCAGCGTCAGCTGGCTACCGCTATCAAGCGCGCCCGCTTTCTGGCCCTGCTGCCCTACACCGACAGCCACGGCCGTTAAGATCTGACGTTCGACAAGTAGTAAGGGATATATCGCATGCGCGCCTTGGCAGAATTCATCATGCGCGGCCGTATGCAGGCCACCCTCGTGGTGGTCGGTTCTGCAGCATTGCCGCTGCTGTTCTGGTTGAGTGCTGCCGCGGGAAGCCTGGTGCTTCTGCGGCGTGGCCTGAGTGATGCGACCGGCATCCTCGCCTGGGCTTTACTGCCGGCCATTGGCTGGTGGTATTTCGGCGAACCGCGCACCTTGCTGGTGTTGCTGGGGGCGCTGGGGTTGGCGTGTGTATTGCGCGCCAACCCGTCCTGGCGGCGGGTGCTGTTGTTCAGCATCGCATTGGGCCTGGTGTATGGGCTGGTATTGAGGGCGACGTTCCATGAGCCCATCGAAGCCATGGCGCAGGAGCTGAGCAAGCTCCTGCCGCAGATGTTCGATGGCGTTCACCAACAGATGTCGGTGGATGATCAGGCGCGTCTTCGGAGTCTCATTGCACCGGTGCTGACCGGATTGCTGGCAGCGTTGCTGCAGGTGGTCAGCTTGCTTAGCCTGATGCTTGGGCGGTTCTGGCAAGCGGCGTTGTACAACCCGGGAGGTTTCGGCTCCGAGTTTCGTGAGCTGAGATTTCCGCCGATGCTGGCGATGTTACTGCTGGTCGGCATGCTGCTCGGGCCCAATCTGGGTGTCGAGATGGCCATGCTTACACCGTTGTGCAGTGTTCCGCTGGCGTTCGCGGGCATCGCCCTGTTGCATGGGCTGGTGGCCAAGGGCCGACTGTCGAAGTTCTGGCTGGTCGGTATGTACATCACGCTGCTGCTGTTCATGCAGCTGACCTTTCCCTTGCTGGTGGTGTTAGCCATCGTCGACAGTCTGTTTGATTTTCGTGGTCGTTTGACGGACAAGCCCGATTCGGGCCCCGCCAACGGTGAAGGTTAAAAGTTAAGAGGTAACACCCAAATGGAAGTCATCCTGCTGGAAAAAATCGCCAACCTGGGCAACCTGGGCGATAAAGTGAACGTTAAAGCCGGTTACGGCCGTAACTTCCTGCTGCCGCAAGGCAAGGCCACCGCTGCCACCGAAGCTAACGTCGCTGCTTTCGAAGCACGTCGCGCCGACCTGGAAAAAGCTGCTGCCGAGAAGAAAGCTTCGGCTGAATCCCGCGCTGCTCAGCTGGCCGAGCTGGAAGTCACCATCACCGCTACCGCGGGCGATGAAGGCAAGCTGTTCGGTTCCATCGGTACTCACGACATCGCTGACGCCCTGACCGCCTCCGGCGTTGAAGTGGCCAAGGCTGAAGTTCGTCTGCCGAACGGTACCATTCGCCAGGTTGGCGAATACGACGTAGCCGTGCACCTGCACAGCGATGTCGAAGCAACCGTCAAGGTTGTCGTAGTCGCTGCCTAACTCTCAGCGAACTGCTTAGCGGGCTTGCACTCAGGTGCCTTCCCGCTAACATCGGGCACGGCATTGCGAAAGCGATGCCGTGCCTTTTGTTTTTCACCGCAAGCATTCTTTCCAGGCGCCCATGAACGACATCAGCATTCCCGAACAGTACGACCTGCAAACCTCTGCCCTGAAGGTGCCGCCGCACTCGATCGAGGCCGAGCAAGCGGTACTCGGTGGCCTGATGCTCGACAACAACGCCTGGGAGCGCGTGCTCGACCAGGTGTCCGACGGCGACTTCTATCGCCATGACCATCGCCTGGTGTTCCGCGCAATCTTCAAGCTCGCCGAGCGCAACCAGCCGTTCGACGTGGTCACCCTGTCCGAACAGCTGGACAAGGAAGGCCAACTGTCCCAGGTCGGCGGCCTGGCGTACCTGGGCGAACTCGCCAAGAACACGCCGTCGGTGGCCAACATCAAGGCCTATGCCGGGATCATTCGCGAGCGCGCCACCCTGCGCAAACTGATCGGCATCAGCAACGAGATCGCCGATAGCGCCTATGCGCCGGAAGGCCGGACCGGTGAGGAAATTCTCGACGAAGCCGAGCGGCTGATCTTCCAGATCGCCGAGGCGCGGCCGAAGACCGGCGGCCCGGTAGGCATCAACGATATCCTGGTCAGGGCCATTGACCGCATCGACGAGCTGTTCAACAACGGCGATGCGATCACCGGTCTGTCCACCGGCTTTACCGATCTGGACAACCTGACCAGTGGCCTGCAGCCGGCCGACATGATCATCGTGGCCGGTCGTCCGTCGATGGGTAAGACCACCTTTGCCATGAACCTGGTGGAAAACGCGCTGATGCGCAGCGACAAGTCGATCCTGGTGTATTCCCTGGAGATGCCTTCGGAATCCATCGTGATTCGTATGCTGGCCTCCCTCGGCCGCATTGATCAGACCAAGGTGCGGGCTGGCCGCCTGGATGATGACGACTGGCCGCGACTGACCTCGGCGGTCAACCTGCTCAATGACCGCAAGCTGTTCATCGATGATACCGCCGGCATTTCACCGTCGGAGATGCGTGCGCGCACCCGGCGCCTGGCTCGTGAGCACGGCGAGATCGGCCTGATCATGGTCGACTACCTGCAGCTGATGCAGATCCCCGGTTCCAGTGGCGACAGCCGGGTCAACGAGATTTCCGAAATCTCGCGCTCGCTCAAGGCGCTGGCCAAGGAATTCAACTGCCCGGTGATCGCCCTCTCCCAGCTCAACCGCGGCCTGGAGCAGCGGCCCAACAAGCGCCCCATCAACTCCGACCTGCGTGAATCCGGCGCGATTGAGCAGGACGCCGACATCATCCTGTTCGTCTACCGCGACGAGGTCTACCACCCGGAAACCGAGTACAAGGGCGTCGCCGAGATCATCATCGGCAAGCAGCGTAACGGCCCCCTGGGTACTGCTCGCCTGGCCTTCCTCGGCAAGTACTCGCGCTTCGAGAACCTGGCACCCGGCAGCTACCAGTTCGACGACGAGTGACGCCTCAGCCTGCCGCGGGCTGGAACACCGCGTAGCCCGAGCGGCCGGCTGCCTTGGCCTGATAGAGCGCCTGGTCGGCGGCCTTGTAGAGGCCGGCGAACTGCTCGGCGTGCTGGGGGTAGAATGCCGCGCCAATGCTGATGCTGACGTTCAGGGCGTGGCCGGCGTAGTCCACCGGCCGGGCCAGCTCGGCGAGCAGGCGCTCGGCGACATCCCCGGCGTAGTGCCGGGCATCGGCCCCGCCAATCAGTACCGCGAATTCATCCCCACCGAGGCGTGCCACGGTATCGCTGCCGCGTACGTGCTCGCGCAGCCGCTTGCCGATGTGCTGCAGCAGCAGGTCACCGGCGTCGTGGCCATGCTGGTCATTGATCGGCTTGAAGTGATCCAGGTCGATCAGCAGCAGTGCCAGGTTTTCATCGCCTTGCCGCGCGCCGCGCAAGGCGCTTTCGCACTGTTCCACCAGGTGGCGGCGGTTGGGCAGGTCGGTCAGGGCGTCATGAAAGGCGGCATGGCGCAGTTCCTGTTTCTGCTGGAAGAGCTGCAGGTTGGCATGTTTCAACTCGGCGGTTCGTCGATCCACGGCCAGCTGCAGTTCATCGGCACTGGCTTGCACCTGGGCCAGGCGGGCGCCTTTTTCCTCGTCGGCGCGCTGCAGCGCTTCGGCTCGCTGGTTCTTCAGCAGCTGGATGCGGTAGGCGAGGGCGAACGAGAACAGGATCGATTCCAGCGCCACGGCGACCGGAAACACATAGCTGTTCCAGGATGCCGGCTGAATGACGCCCGTGGCGCGCAGCAGCAGCAGGTTGACGCTTGCCAGGATCATGCCGTATCCACAGAAGTACAGGCATGCCGGAAAATAGCCTTGGCGCCAGCGCTTCAGGGAAGCCCACAATGCGGTGGGAATTGTGGTGATAGCCAGCAGCACGAAGATCCAGGCACCAACGGCGCGCAGGCCGAACGCATCGGCGAGTACCGCCAGCAGATAGAACGCGCAGCTCAGGGTTAGCAGGTGGTGGGCCCATGGCGTGTAACGGCGCGTTTGCAGCAGCTTCTGCGTGAAGCGGCAGGCGCCGAATCCCCACAGCGCCGGCACGCTGATACGGTCCAGCCAGAAGGGCACCGCCGAGTCGGGCCACAGGTACTGGAAGCCGTGACCGGTCATGCCGAGAATCATCAGCAGTGCGCCAGTGGTGGTGACCACATACCAGAAGTAGGCGCTGTCGCGCAGCGCCAGGAACAGAAACAGGTTGTACAGCAGCAGTGCGGTGATCACCCCGTAGATCAGGCCAAGCCATAGGTTTTCGGTCGCCACCTGGGTTTTCAGGTCAGCCAGCTGCCATACCTTCAGCGGAAAGGAGTTGCCGGCCGGGTCATAGCTGCGCAGGTAGAAGGTAAGTGGTTGCTCGCCGAGCTCAGGCAGGCGCAGCAGCATCCGTCGATGGGGATGGTCACGGCCTTCGGCGAAACTGACCACCTCGCCAGACTGGCGTTTCTGCCAGCCGCCCTTGCCATCGGGTAGGTACAGCTGCAGGTCGAGCAGGGTGACCGAAGCGATTTCCAGCCACCATAGGCTCGGCGCAGCGTGTTCCTTGCGTAGGATTACCTTTATCCACCAGGGGTTGGCGCTCTGCCCCACGCTGGCCTTGCCGTCAGCGGGTGTAAAGCGCTGCTGCACCGCCGGGTCGGCCATGTCTTCGATGCCTAGCCGGGCGCCCGGATCCTCGAGCAACTCCAGGTGTTCATTGAGGCTCTGGCCACTGCTGCGCGAGGTCAGGCTGATGGTGTCGGCGTGGGCCGAGAGGCTCAAGGTCGCCAGCATCAGAAGCTGCGACACGAATGTGGCTAGGCGCGGCACGCAAAGCTCCTGACGGCGGGCTGGTCTCTTTGTAAGCCCTAGAGTACACCGAACCGAGGTTTTTTAGCGGGTGGCAGCCGAAGCCGGGGGCCTGTTATCGGATGCCCGGTATAACCTGGCATGGCAGTCGGGTTTGGTTAAAATTTGTGCTATATTCCGCGCCCCGTGAAATTCCTGATCAAAAACGGTTACCGCCATGCAAGCCGCCAAGCCGCTGTTCGACTATCCAAAATACTGGGCCGAGTGTTTCGGCCCGGCGCCGTTCCTGCCGATGAGCAGGGAGGAGATGGATCAGCTCGGCTGGGATTCCTGCGACATCATCATCGTCACCGGTGATGCCTATGTAGACCATCCCTCGTTTGGCATGGCGATCATCGGCCGGCTGCTGGAGTCCCAGGGTTTTCGTGTGGGCATCATCGCCCAGCCGAACTGGCAGTCCAAAGACGACTTCATGAAGCTCGGCGAGCCGAACCTGTTCTTTGGCGTGGCGGCCGGCAACATGGATTCGATGATCAACCGCTACACCGCGGACAAGAAGATCCGCTCCGACGACGCCTACACGCCGGGCGGCCTGGCCGGCAAGCGCCCGGATCGGGCCAGCCTGGTGTACAGCCAGCGCTGCAAGGAAGCCTACAAGCACGTACCGATCGTGCTAGGCGGCATCGAGGCCTCGTTGCGCCGCATCGCCCACTACGACTACTGGCAGGACCGCGTGCGCAACTCGATCCTGATCGACGCCAGCGCCGACATCCTGCTCTATGGCAACGCCGAGCGGGCCATCGTCGAGGTCGCCCAGCGCCTGTCTTATGGCCAGAAGATCGAAGACATCACCGACGTGCGCGGCACCGCCTTCATTCGCCGCGACACGCCCAAGGACTGGTACGAGGTCGACTCCACGCGCATCGACCGGCCGGGCAAGATCGACAAGATCATCAACCCGTACGTGAATACCCAGGACACCCAGGCCTGCGCCATCGAGCAGGAGAAAGGCAACGTTGAAGACCCCAACGAAGCCAAGGTCGTGCAGATTCTCGCCAGCCCGAAGATGACCCGTGACAAGACGGTGATCCGCCTGCCGTCGATGGAAAAGGTGCGCAACGACCCGGTGCTCTACGCCCACGCCAACCGCGTGCTGCACCTGGAAACCAACCCGGGCAACGCCCGCGCGCTGGTGCAGAAGCACGGCGAGATCGATGTGTGGTTCAACCCGCCACCCATCCCGATGACCACCGAAGAGATGGACTACGTGTTCGGCATGCCCTATCAGCGCATCCCGCACCCGGCGTATGGCAAGGAGAAGATCCCGGCCTACGAGATGATCCGCTTCTCGGTGAACATCATGCGCGGCTGCTTTGGCGGCTGCACCTTCTGCTCGATTACCGAGCATGAAGGCCGCATCATCCAGAACCGCTCGGAAGAGTCGATCATCCGCGAGATCGAAGAGATCCGTGACAAGGTGCCGGGCTTCACCGGGGTGATTTCCGATCTCGGCGGGCCCACCGCGAACATGTACCGCATCGCCTGCAAGAGCCCGGAAATCGAGTCCGCGTGCCGCAAGCCGTCCTGCGTGTTCCCCGGCATCTGCCCGAACCTGAACACCGATCACTCCTCGTTGATCCAGCTGTATCGCAGCGCCCGTGCATTGCCGGGGGTAAAGAAGATCCTCATCGCCTCCGGCCTGCGTTACGACCTGGCGGTCGAGTCGCCGGAGTACGTCAAGGAACTGGTCACCCACCACGTCGGTGGCTACCTGAAGATCGCCCCGGAGCACACCGAGGAAGGGCCGCTCAACCAGATGATGAAGCCGGGCATTGGCAGCTATGACAAGTTCAAGCGCATGTTCGAGAAGTACTCCAAGGAAGCGGGCAAGGAGCAGTACCTGATTCCGTACTTCATCGCCGCCCACCCGGGCACCACCGATGAAGACATGATGAACCTGGCCCTGTGGCTCAAGGGCAACGGCTTTCGCGCCGACCAGGTGCAGGCGTTCTACCCCTCGCCGATGGCCACCGCCACGGCCATGTACCACTCGGGCAAGAACCCGCTGCGCAAGGTCACCTACAAGAGCGACGGGGTGACCATCGTCAAGAGCGAAGAGCAGCGCCGCCTGCACAAGGCGTTCCTGCGCTATCACGATCCCAAGGGCTGGCCGATGCTGCGTGAAGCCCTGCTGCGCATGGGCCGTGGCGACCTGATCGGTGACGGCAAGCAGCAACTGATTCCGGCCTATCAGCCGAAGACCGACGAGTACCAGAGTGCCCGCCGCAAGAACTCCACGCCGGCCGGCAGCAAGAAGGTCGCTGGCAATGGGGGTGGCAAGCCCGCTGGCGGTCGCATCCTCACCCAGCACACCGGCCTGCCGCCGCGGGGCAGTGACGGCAGCAAGCCCTGGGACAAGCGTGAGCAGGCCAAGGCTGCCGCTGAAGCGCGCAACCAGCAGGCCGCTCGCGAGCGCGCAGGGGCAGCCAAAGGCAAGGGCAGGAAGCCGGTCAAGAAACCGGCGGTGCCGCGCTAGAGGCAGCTACTGTCGAGCGCCGGCTACAGTCGAGCGCTCGGACCGTGGCCCGGCAGGGCCGGCGTCTCACCGGCGATAGGTTGCCAAGGGCTCGGCTGTGATGGGCCGCGTGGCGCGGCAAGCCTTTTCCTGTCGAGCCAGGGCAGCGGTCAGCGGCTCTGGCGCTGTTGCAGCAGCAGGTTGCTGAAACCGTTGGCGGCCAGGGCTTTTTGCGATTGCGCGAGCTGGTCGCGGTTGGCGAACGGGCCGACCAAGACGCGGTGCCAGGTCTCGTCGCGCACCGTGCCGGATTCCACGCGTACGTTCTGGCCGAGCAGGGTGATCTGCGCGCGAACGCTTTCGGCGTCATCCTTGCGACGGAACGAGCCAGCCTGCAGGAAGAATTGCGTGGTCAGCGGTGGCTGTACGGCCGGCGCTGGCGCGGTCACTGGCGGTGCGGGCGGCGGGGTTTCGCCGTTCAGCGCGGCCTGCGCACGGGCGGCGTCGATCTTGGCGGCTTCCTCGGGCGTCACCGGCTTCTGCTCGGGGGCCGGCGTAGTGGGCGGCGGCACGGCATCCGGCGGCACTATGACTTCCGATTCCGGCAGCAGGGTGTAGAAGTCGTACTTGGGCTTGCCCGGCTCCTGGCTGGTTGCCGACGGCGTTGCCTTGGGCGTGCTGCTGGCGCGCTCGGGTTGCGGCTTGTCGCGCTTGACCGCCTCGTCGCCCGGCTTGAGGTTGAGCAGCAGGGTGACGAACACGCCCACGGCCAGGCCGCAGGCGAGCCAGATCCAGCCCGGTACCGGGCGTTTGCTCGGGGCCTTGTAGCGGCTGGCGCCGCGCTTGGGTGCTGGCTTCTTGCGGGCTGCCACTTACATGCGCTCCAGGGTTTCCAGGCCCAGCAGTTGCAGGCCTTGCTTGAGGGTACGGCGGGTCAGTGCGGCAAGACGCAGGCGGCTCTGGCGCGTGCCTTCGTCTTCGGCGCTGAGTACCGGGCAATGCTCGTAGAAGCTGGAGAACAGCCCGGCGACGTCGTAGAGGTAGGCGCACAGCAGGTGCGGCGTGCCCTTGTCGGCGACGCTGCCCAGCACTTCACCGAACTGCGCCAGCTTGCCGGCCAGTTCGATTTCCTGAGGGGCGTGAAGTTCGATATGCCCGCCGATGTCCTCGATGCCCTTGCCCAGCTTGCGGAAGATGCTCGCGGTACGGGTGTAGGCGTACAGCAGGTAGGGCGCGGTGTTGCCTTCGAAACTCAGCATCAGTTCGAAGTTGAAGCTGTAGTCGCTGGTGCGGTGCTTGGACAGGTCGGCGTACTTAACCGCGCCGATGCCCACGGCGCGGGCGATTTGGCGCAGCTCGGCGTCATCCAGCTCGGGGTTCTTGGCCTTGACCAGCTCGTAGGCGCGCGACTCGGCTTCGTCGAGCAGGTCGATCAGTTTCACGGTGCCGCCGTCGCGAGTCTTGAAGGGGCGACCGTCGGCGCCGTTCATGGTGCCGAAGCCCATGTGCTCCAGGTCCATGCCCGCATGCACGAAACCGGCACGGCGGGCGACTTCGAAAGCCATCTGGAAGTGCAGGGCCTGGCGCTGGTCGACGAAGTACAGCGCGCGGTCGGCCTTGAGCACCTGGCTGCGGTAGCGCATGGCCGCCAGGTCGGTGGTCGAGTACAGGTAGCCGCCGCCGGCCTTCTGCACGATCACCGGCAGCGGGTTGCCCTCGGCGTTCTTGTATTCGTCGAGGAATACGCACTGGGCGCCGTTGTCCTCGGTGAGCAGGCCTTTGCTGCGTAGGTCGGCAACCACATTGGCCAGGTCGGCGTTGTAGGCACTTTCGCCCTTGACGTCGGCCGGGGTGAGCTTGACGCCCAAGCGGTCGTAGGCCTTCTGGCAGTGGCTCAGGGAGATGGCGTTGAAGCGGTTCCAAAGGCGCATGCACTCAGGCTCGCCGGCCTGCAGTTCGACGACCAGGGCACGGGCGCGCTCGGCGAACTCCGGCGACTCGTCGAAGCGTTTCTTGGCGGCGCGGTAGAAGCCTTCCAGGTCGGCCAGCTCGCTTTCCGCCGCCGCCGGGTTCTCTTCCATGAAGGCCAGCAGCATGCCGAACTGGGTACCCCAGTCGCCCACGTGGTTCTGGCGGATCACCTCGTCGCCGAGAAATTCCAGCACCCGCGCCACGGCGTCGCCAATGATCGTCGAGCGCAGGTGGCCGACGTGCATTTCCTTGGCCAGGTTTGGCGACGACAGGTCGACGACCACGCGCTGCGCCGGGCCGCTCTTGCGCACGCCCAGGTGTTCATCGGCCAGGGCCGCTTCCAAACGCTCAGCCAGGGCGTCGCTGTTCTGGAAGAAATTCAGGAAGCCCGGGCCGGCGATTTCGACCTTGCTGATTTGCGCATCGGCAGGCAGCGCGTCGATGAGCTTCTGGGCCAGGTCGCGCGGTTTCATGCCGGCCGGCTTGGCCAGCATCATGGCGATGTTGCTGGCGAAGTCACCGTGGGTCTTGTCCCGGGTGTTCTCCACCTGAATCGTCGGGCTCAGGCCGTCGGGCAGCACGCCTTCGGCGGTCAGGCGGGTCAGGGCTTGCTGGATCAGGTGGCGAATACTGTCTTTCATGGTCTGCTCGTTCGGCCGCGAGGTGCGGCGCCGCTCGAAAGCGTAGGTGGAAAACTGCGCATTATAAAAGCAGCGGCCGGCGGCAAGCCACCGGCGGCTTGGATAAAGCGCGGCCTAGTTGTCGCCGGATGCGAGCGAGGCGTGCTCAGAACAGGTCGATCGGGTCTACATCCAGCGACCAGCGCACCGCACGGCCGCTGGGCAGGCTTTCCAGTACCAGCAGCCAGTGCGCCAGCAGCTTGTGCAGTGGCGCCCGGGCGTTGCCCTGCAGCAGCAACTGCGCACGGTAGCGCCCGGCACGCCGCTCCATGGGCGCAGGCACCGGGCCCAGCAGTTCGATGCCGCTCAGTGCCAGTTCGTTCAGCAGCAGCTCGGCTTCGCTGCAGGCTTCGTCGAGGAAGCCTTCGGCCTGGCCGGGTTTGTGCGCCTCGGCGCGCAGCAGGGCCAGGTGGCAGAACGGCGGCAGGCCGGCCGCGCGGCGTTCGCTCAAGGCCTGGTCGGCAAAGGCGAAGTAGCCCTGCTCGGTAAGCTGCACCAGCAATGGGTGGTCGGCCAGGTGGCTCTGGATGATCACCTTGCCCGGCTCCTCGGCGCGCCCTGCGCGGCCGGCGACCTGGACGATCAGCTGGGCCATGCGTTCGCTGGCGCGGAAGTCGGCGGAGAACAGGCCGCCGTCGGCATCGAGGATCGCCACCAGGGTGACACGCGGGAAGTGGTGACCTTTAGCGAGCATCTGGGTGCCGACCAAGATGCACGGCTCGCCGCGCTGCACGGTGTTGAACAGCGTATTCATCGCCTCCTTGCGCGAGGTGCTGTCGCGGTCGACACGCAGCACCGGCACGTCGGGAAAGAGAATTTCCAGGCGTTCTTCGGCTCGCTCGGTGCCAGCGCCGACCGGGCGCAGGTCGACGTTGTTGCAGCTCGGGCAGTTGCTCGGCTGGCGCTCGGCGTGACCGCAATGGTGGCAGCGCAGCTCACGGCTGCGCTGGTGAACGGTCATGCGCGCATCGCAGCGCGGGCACTCGGACAGCCAGCCGCATTCGTGGCACAGCAGCGTTGGCGCGAAGCCGCGGCGGTTGAGAAACACCAGCACCTGCTGGCCGGCGGCCAGGGTCTGGGTAATGGCCTGCTGCAGCGGCGGCGACATGCCGGCATCCAGCGGCCGGCTCTTGATATCCAGGCGCAGGAAGCGCGGCGGCTGGGCACCGCCGGCGCGCTGGTTCATGCGCAGCATCGCGTAGCGGCCGCTGTGGGCGTTGTGCAGACTTTCCAGCGAGGGCGTGGCGGAGCCCAGCACGATCGGCACGTTTTCCTGATGGGCGCGCACCACGGCCAGGTCGCGGGCGTGGTAGCGCAGGCCTTCCTGCTGCTTATAGGAGGCGTCGTGTTCTTCGTCGATGATGATCAGCCCGGGGCGCTTCATCGGCGTGAACAGCGCCGAGCGGGTGCCGATGATGATGTCGGCCTCGCCATCGCGTGCCGCCAGCCAGGCGTCCAGGCGCTCGCGGTCGTTGACCGCCGAGTGCAGCAGGGCGATGCGCGCGTTGAAGCGGCGTTCGAAGCGCGCCAGGGTCTGTGGGCCGAGGTTGATCTCGGGAATCAGTACCAGGGCCTGTTTGCCGGCCTCGAGCGTTTCGCGGATCAGCTGCAGGTACACCTCGGTCTTGCCGCTGCCGGTCACGCCGGCCAGCAGGAAGGCGTTGAAGTCGTCAAAGCCGGCGCGCACCGCCTCTGCCGCGGCGCGCTGCTCGGCGTTGAGCGGCAGTTCCGGCTGGGCCAGCCAGTTGGCGTGGCGCTCCGGGCTGCTCAGGCGGCGCACCTCGACACGCACCAGGCCCTTGTCCTGCAGCAGTTGCAGGCTGTCGCGGTTGATCTGCAGTTGGCTCAGTAACTGATGGGAGACGCCATGGGGATGCTGGGCGATAGTCTTCAATGCTTCACGCTGGCGGGGCGCGCGGGCCAGGCGCGGGTCGTCCAGGTGGGCGTCCTTGGCGATCAGCCAGAAACGCTCCTGGCGCGCTTCGGCCGGCTCGCCCTGGCGCAACAGCACCGGTAGCGCCCAGCTCAGAGTGTCGCCCAGGCTGTGCTGGTAATACTGTGCGGTCCACTGGCACAGGCGCATCAGCGCCGGCGGCACCGGCGCTTGCAGATCAAGCAGTTGCAGCGCCGGCTTGAGCTTGCCGGCCGGCACCTCGCTGTGGTCGCTGACCTCGATCAGCACGCCGATCATCTCGCGCCGCCCGAACGGGACGCGCAGCCGTGCGCCGGGCTGCAGGTCACGAGCCGACACGCCGGGCGGGGCGAGGTAGTCGAACAGCCGGCGCAGTGGCGAGGGCAGGGCGAGTCGCAGGATGACGTCGGGCACGCAGAGGCTCCAGGCAGGCGAGGCGCGATAGTAACAGCCCATGCGCGACGGCCGGTAGCAGCGGGTTAGTTGCATCAACGGCCGGCTCTGGTATGATCCGCGGCCAACCTAAGTGCGGTACCTGACAATAGTGTCGGGTGGCGGCACAAAACCTGAGGAAGAATCATGAAAGCCGATATCCATCCGGAATACGTCGCCATCGACGCCACCTGCAGCTGCGGCAACGTTATCAAGACCCGCTCCACTCTGGGCAAGCCCCTGAGCCTGGACGTCTGCTCCGAGTGCCACCCGTTCTACACCGGCAAGCAGAAGGTGCTGGACACCGGCGGCCGTATCGATCGCTTCAAGCAGCGTTTCGGTGTGTTCGGCGCCAAGTAAGCGACCGAGCAGCGAAGATGCCCACATGGCTGTTTTCGCATCATTGAAAAAGGCGTCCCTGGTGGGCGCCTTTTTCGTTTCTGTCTTTTGCCTGCCTGCCCACGCGCTGTGCCCGGCGCCCGGCAAATTGCCACAGGCCAAGGTGCAGCGTGTGGTGGATGGCGATACCCTGCGCCTGGCCGATGGCCGCAATGTTCGCCTGATCGGCCTCAACGCCCCTGAGTTGGCACGCAAGGGCCGACCTGCCGAGCCATTTGCCGAGGCAGCACGCAAGCGTCTCGTCGAATTGGTAGCCGCCAATGATGGCCGTGTCCGGGTGAAAACCGGCGAGCAGGGGCAGGATCGTTACGGCCGCACCCTGGCCCATCTGTACGACGGGCAGGGTCGCAACCTGGAAGCGCAACTGCTCACCGAAGGTTTTGGCCAGATGGTAGCGATCACGCCCAATGTGGCGCTGGTGGCTTGCCATCGTGAAGCCGAGCGCCAGGCGCGCAGCGCTCGGGCCGGCCTCTGGGCGCAGCTGCGGCCGGTGCCGGCTCGCGCGGTGCGCACGGGTGGTTTCGTATTGCTCGAAGGGCAGGTACAGCGCGTCGAGCGCAATCGTGGCGGTGTATGGATCGAGCTGGGCCATTCGGTGGTGCTGCGCATCGCGCCGCCTGTGCTGGATAGCTTCGATGCATCGCTATTGCGGGATCTGCAAGGCAAGCGGGTCGAAGCCCGCGGTTGGATGATCGATCGCTCACGCGGTGGCGGCCTCAAGGTTGGCCAGGCGCGCTGGATGTTGCCCCTGACCCATGGCGCCATGCTGGAGGTGCTGCAATGAGGTTGTGCTTGCTGATAATGGCGCTGGTGACCCTGGCGGGCTGTGCGGTGAATCCGGCGACCGGACGTACCGACTTCGTGATGATGAGCGAGGCTCAGGAACTGTCCCTCGGCCGTGACGCCCATCAGCAGATCCTCAAGCAGTACCCGCGCTATCCCGATGAGGCCCTGCAGGCCTACGTCCAGCAGGTTGGCGAGCGCGTGGCGCGGCACAGTCACCGTGGCCAGCTGGATTATCACTTCACCGTGATCGACAGCCCGGACATCAATGCCTTCGCCCTGCCGGGCGGCTACATCTATATCCATCGCGGGCTGATGGCCTACCTGGGCTCGGAGGCCGAGCTGGCAGCCGTGCTCGGCCACGAGGTCGGCCATGTGACTGCCCGCCATGGCGTGCGTCAGCAAAGCCAGTCGACCGCCTGGGGCCTTCTCGGCCAGGCGGTGGCCATGGGTACCGGCGTTGGCGCCGCCGCGGACGTGACCGGGGTGCTGGGCAATGCCGTGGTGCGCGGCTACGGCCGCGACATGGAGCTGGAGGCCGACGGCCTCGGCGCCCAATACCTGGCTCGCGGTGGTTATGACCCGCAGGCGATGATCGAAGTGGTCAAGGTACTCAAACTGCAGGAGGATTTCGCCCGCGACCAGGCCGCCGCACGCGGCGAGCAGCAGCCGGTGGGCAGCTACCACGGCCTGTTCGACACCCACCCGGACAACGATCGCCGCCTGCAGCAGGTGATCGGCCCGGCCCGCGCGCTGGTCGCCGGGCAGCAGGAGGTCAATCGTGAGGCCTTTCTGAAACGCCTGCAGGGCTTGCCATTCGGTGATTCGGCCGAGAGCGGTATTCGTCGCGGCGAGCGCTTCTATCATGGTGATCTGGATTTCACCCTGGCGTTCGCCAAGGGCTGGAGCATCATCAACGAGCCACAGCAACTGGTCGGCCAGTCGCCAGACAAGCGGGTGCTCGTCGCCATGATGCTGGAAGACAATCCGCGCCGGCTGGATGCCGCGACCCTGCTGAGTCAGCGTATCGGCGGCAGACGCCTGCGTGCTGGCGAGCCGCTGCAGCAGGCCGGGCTGCAGGGTTATACCGGCCTGGTCGAGGGCAGCGTGCCGCGTCGGGTGGCGGTGATCCTCAAGGGTGACAAGGCCTACCTGTTCATCGGTGCGGCCAAGGGGCGCGCCGCAAGCGCGACGGAAGATGCCCAGATGCTCGCGGCGATCAGCAGCTTTCGGCCTTTGCAGCCAGCCGAGCGCAAGCTGGCCGAGCCGCTGAGGTTGCAAGTGCTGCGCGTTGCGCCAGGGCAAACCGTCAAGGCCCTGGCGGTTGGCAGCGGCCTGCCCGGTGACGCCGAGGCGACCTTGCGGCTGCTCAACAATCTTTATCCACAGGGCGAGTCTCGCCCGGGTGAATGGTTCAAGACGGTTCGCTGAGGCACGTTTGCAGGCTGACTGCATAGTCTTGTGCAGGCCCCTGAACTTTGCGTATCCTCGGCCGCCTGCCAGTCCATAGCCCAAAAAAGCGGAAATGCCACTATGTCTGATCTGAAAACTGCCGCTCTCGAATACCATGAGAAGCCCCGTCCGGGTAAGTTGAGCGTCGAGCTCACCAAACCCACCGCCACTGCCCGTGACCTGTCGCTGGCCTACAGCCCGGGTGTCGCCGAGCCAGTGCGCGAGATCGCTCGCGATCCGGAGCTCGCCTACCGTTACACCGGTAAAGGCAACCTGGTAGCAGTCATTTCCGACGGCACCGCAATCCTTGGCCTGGGCGACCTCGGCCCACTGGCCTCCAAGCCGGTCATGGAAGGCAAGGGCGTGCTGTTCAAGCGTTTTGCCGGTGTCGATGTGTTCGACATCGAAGTCGATGCCGAAAGCCCGCAGGCCTTCATCGACACCGTCAAGCGCATCTCCATCACCTTCGGCGGCATCAACCTGGAAGACATCAAGGCGCCCGAGTGCTTCGAGATCGAGCGCGCACTGATCGAACAGTGCGACATCCCGGTGTTCCATGATGACCAGCACGGCACCGCGATCGTCACCGCCGCCGGTATGCTCAACGCCCTGGAAATCGCCGGCAAGACCCTGCCCGAAGCCAAGATCGTCTGCCTCGGCGCTGGCGCAGCCGCCATCTCCTGCATGAAGCTGCTGGTGAGCATGGGTGCCAAGGTCGAGAACATCTTCATGATCGACCGCAAAGGCGTGATCCACGCTGGCCGTGACGACCTGAACCAGTACAAGGCAGTGTTCGCCACCGAAACCACCAAGCGTACCCTGGACGACGCCCTGACCGGCGCTGACGTATTCGTCGGCCTGTCCGGCCCGGATCTGCTGAGCGCCGAAGGCCTCAAGCTGATGGCGCCGAACCCGATCGTGTTCGCCTGCTCGAACCCGGATCCGGAAATCAAGCCGGAGCTGGCCCACGCTACCCGTAACGACGTGATCATGGCCACCGGTCGTTCCGACTACCCGAACCAGGTCAACAACGTACTGGGCTTCCCGTTCATCTTCCGCGGCGCGCTGGACGTTCGTGCCACCCGCATCAACGAAGAGATGAAGATCGCCGCTGCCAACGCCCTGCGCGAGCTGGCCAAGCTGCCGGTTCCCCAGGAAGTGTGCGACGCCTACGGCGGTATCAAGCTGGAGTTCGGCCGTGAGTACATCATTCCCAAGCCGATGGACGTGCGTCTGATCAACGTGGTCTGCGACGCGGTGGCCAAGGCCGCCATCGAAAGCGGTGTGGCGACCCTGCCGTATCCGCAGCACTACCCGCTGCAGTCGGTCGATGACGTGTTCAAGGGCTGAGTCGTTCAGCTGATATAAAAAAACCCGCTTCGGCGGGTTTTTTTATGGCTGGAGTTACAGGTGATGCGCTCAGGCGTTGCGCCTGAGGCGACGGCAGTGCGGCGACTCGCGAAGACGGAGAGAGGCAGGCGAGCCCGAGGTTTCAGGGCTGCCCGTTGATCCGACGGCGGCTCGCCAATCGTTCAAGCCTGCTGGTACGCAGCAGGCTCGCTCTCTCTCGAGACCTTAGAACAGATCGATCGGCGCGCTTTCATCGGCGGGCAGCGGGCTGTTCGGCGCACCCATGCCCGGGTCGAGCTCGTTCATCGGTGGCGGCGAGTCCTCGCTCTTGAACAGCTCGAAATACGCATCCGGTGTACCCGGCGCGGCGGCGCGGCCGCTGTGCGGGTCGACGCGCAGGGTGAGGATGCCGTCCGGCTCGGCCGGGGCGTGGCTGGGCTTGTCCTTGAGGGCGGCGCCCATGTAGCTCATCCAGATCGGCAGGGCCACGGTGCCACCGTATTCGTTGCGGCCCAGGCTTTCCGGCTGGTCGAAGCCGGCCCACACGGTGGTCACGTAGTCGGCGTTGTAGCCGGAGAACCAGCTGTCCTTGGACTCGTTGGTGGTGCCGGTCTTGCCGGCCAGGTCGGTGCGGCCCAGGGCCATGGCGCGGCGGCCGGTGCCGCGCTTGATCACGTCCTGCAGCATGCTGGTCATGATGTAGGCGGTGCGCTCGTCGAGGATGCGCTCGGCGGTTGCCGGCTCGGGGGCGTCCGGCAGTTGCTCGGGCGCTGCCTCGGCGGTGCTCATCACCCCTTCTTCGTTGACCGGCGGCGGCACTTCGGGCTTGGCGGCATTGGGCACGGTCGGCGGGTTGGCGATAAACAGCGGATCACCATGGCGGTTGTCGATACGCTGGATCAGGTACGGCTGCACCTTGTGGCCGCCGTTGGCGAACGCCGTCCAGCCGGTGGCGATTTCCATGGGCGTCAGGTTGGCGGTGCCCAGGGCCAGGGACAGGTTGCGCGGTAGATCCTGACGGTTGAAGCCGAAGCGCTCGATATAGCTCAGGGTGTTCTCGATGCCCATGGCCTGCAGCAGGCGGATCGACACCAGGTTGCGTGACTTGTACAGCGCCTCGCGCAAGCGGATGGGGCCGAGGAAGGTGTTGTTGTCATTCTTTGGCCGCCAGACCTGATCCATGTAATCGTCGACGAAGACGATCGGTGCGTCGTTGACCAGGCTGGAGGCGGTATAGCCGTTATCCAGTGCAGCGCTGTAAATGAATGGCTTGAAGCTTGAGCCAGGCTGGCGCTTGGCCTGCACCGCACGATTGTAGTTGCTCTGTTCGAAGGAGAAGCCGCCAACCAGTGCACGGATCGCGCCGTTCTGCGGGTCGAGCGAGACCAGAGCACTTTGTGCGCTGGGCAGTTGCACGAAGCGTAGGCTGTCGTCGTCCTGGCGCTGTACGCGAATCAGGTCGCCGACCTGCACCACGTCCGCCGGCTGCTGCGGGCGCGGCCCCAGGCTGTTGGTGTTGAGGAAGGGGCGGGCCCATTTCATGCTGTCCCACGACACGGCTTCTTCGTTGCCACGGCGGGTCAGCACCAGAATGCCGCTCTTCTCGACCTGGGTGACGATGGCCGGCTCCAGTCCGCCACGCAAGCCCTGCTTGCTCAACTCGGCTTGCCAGGTTTCCCGGGTCATGCCGGGCAGGCGGCTTTCCGGGCCGCGATAGCCATGACGCTGGTCGTAGTCGATCAGGCCGTCGCGCAGGGCCTTGTTGGCCATGACCTGCAGGTCGCTGGGCACCGTGGTGGTGACATTGAAGCCCTGGGTATAAGCGTCGCTGCCGTAGCGGCCAACCATTTCGGCGCGCGCCATTTCGGCTACGTAGGGCGCTGACACTTCAGGTGTTGCCACGTGATAGCTGGCATCCACCGGCTCGGCGAGGGCGGCTTCGTAACGCGCCTGATCGATGCGCCCCAGGCGATGCATACGGCCAAGAATCCAGTCGCGACGCTCCTTGGCGCGTGTTGGATTGGTCAGCGGGTTGAATGCCGAAGGTGCCTTGGGAAGACCGGCTATCGTCGCAAGCTGGGAAAGGCTCAAGTCTCGGATGGATTTGCCGTAATAGACTTGGGCGGCGGCTTCGATGCCGTAGGCACGGTGGCCCAGGTAAATCTTGTTGACGTACAGCTCGAGGATCTCGTTCTTGCTCAGCTCACGCTCGATCTGCAAGGCGAGCAGGATTTCGGTGATCTTCCGCGAAAAGCTGCGTTCGCTGGTGAGGAAGAAATTCTTCGCCACCTGCATGGTGATGGTGCTGCCGCCGGACTGAATCTGACCTGTTTTCAATAATTGCGTGGCAGCGCGCATCAGGCTCGTAAGATCAACGCCATAATGGTTTGCGAAGTTATCGTCTTCGGCGGCCAACAGCGCGCTGGTGAAATCAGCCGGGATGTCAGCGAACGCGATGGGCGAGCGACGCATCTCGCCGAATTCGGCGATCAGCTTGCCGTCGCTGCTGTAGACCCGCAGCGGTATCTGCAGCTCTATACTGCGCAAGGCATCGACGGAGGGTAGGGTCGGGCTCAGGTAGAGGAAGGCGCCGCTGACGCTGAGGACCAGCGCACAAAAAACAGCGATGACGGACCAGCAGAAAAACTTCAGCAAACGCATCAAGATTTTTGGATTTCCAGATAAAAGAATGAGTTAAGCGGAAGGCAAAATGAAAAGGCAAAAGCTGATCACATTATAAGCGTTTTTTTTGCCTGGGAGCCATTTGCGCTTCTGTCAAGTCTGCTATTTAATGTGGAAAAACATAAATCATCCGTAAGTTATGGATGTGAATAGGAAATCGGTCGTGCTAGGGCTCTTCAGTAAAAAAGCGAATACGCTTTTGGGGATCGATATAAGTTCGACCTCCGTCAAGCTCCTCGAATTGAGTCGCTCAGGTAGCCGCTACAAGGTAGAGGCTTACGCTGTCGAGCCTCTCCCCGCCAACGCTGTGGTCGAAAAGAACATCGCCGAACTCGAGGGTGTCGGGCAGGCGTTGTCGCGCGTTCTGGCCAAGGCCAAGACCGGCGTGCGTTCGGTGTCCGTGGCCGTTGCCGGCTCCGCGGTGATCACCAAGACCGTGGAAATGGAAGCGGGCCTGTCGGACGACGAGCTGGAGAATCAGCTCAAGCTCGAAGCCGATCAGTACATTCCCTACCCATTGGAGGAGGTGGCGATCGACTTCGAAGTCCAGGGTATCTCGCCGCGCAATCCCGAGCGTGTCGAAGTGCTGCTGGCCGCCTGCCGCAAGGAGAACGTCGAGGTTCGCGAGGCCGCCCTGGCGTTAGCAGGCCTGACCGCCAAGGTCGTGGATGTCGAAGCCTATGCCCTTGAGCGTGCCTACGACCTGCTCGCCGAGCAGCTCGGCGGTTCCCATGACGAACTGACCGTGGCGGTCGTCGATATCGGCGCGACCATGACCACGCTCAGCGTCCTGCACAATGGCCGTACCATCTATACCCGCGAGCAGCTGTTCGGCGGGCGCCAGCTGACCGAGGAAATCCAGCGTCGCTATGGCCTATCCGTCGATGAGGCCGGGCTTGCCAAGAAGCAGGGCGGCCTGCCCGACGATTACGAAAGCGAAGTGCTGCAGCCCTTCAAGGACGCGCTGGTGCAGCAGGTGTCGCGCTCACTGCAGTTCTTTTTCGCCGCCGGCCAGTACAACGATGTCGATTACATCCTGCTGGCCGGTGGTACCGCCTCCATCCCGGATCTCGATCGCCTGATTCAGCAGAAGATCGGTACCCAGACCCTGGTCGCCAACCCTTTCGCGGACATGGCCCTGAGCGGCAAGGTCAATGCGGGGGCGCTGGCCAGTGATGCACCGGCGCTGATGATTGCCTGCGGCCTGGCGATGAGGAGTTTCGACTGATGGCGCGGATTAACCTCCTTCCCTGGCGCGAACAGCTGCGTGAAGAGCGCAAGCAGCGCTTTCTGGTGTCTCTGGGTGGCCTCCTGGTCGCTGCGGTGGCGCTGATCTTCCTGGGCGATCAATACCTCAATGGTGAGATCGAGAATCAGCAGGCCCGTAACGACTTCGTGCGCAAGGAAATTGCCGTGCTCGATACCCGTATCGCGGAGATCAGCGAGCTGCGCACCCGCCGCCAGCAACTGCTGGAGCGGATGAAGATCATTCAGGACTTGCAGGGCAACCGCCCGATCATCGGCCACGTGTTCGACCAGTTGGTCAGGACGCTGCCTGATGGTGTGTATTTCACCGGGGTAAAAATGACCGACAAGACCATCGCCATCGTTGGCGCGGCCGAGTCGAATAGCCGAGTTTCTAAACTGATGCGTGATATGGATGCCTCCGACTGGCTGACTGCGCCCAACCTGACCGAGGTCAAGGCGGTTACCGCTGGTGCAGTGGATCAGGCCAACACCTTCCAGCTGACCGTGCAGCAATCCAAGCCCGTCAAGGAAGAAACGGAGGTCAAGCCATGAGCCTCAATGATTCCCTGGCGAGCATACGCAAGATCGATATCAACGATCTGGACCTCAACAACATCGGATCCTGGCCGGCTGCGGCCAAGGTGATCGCGGGCATTATCGCCGTGGTTCTGGTGCTGGCGCTTGGCTACAACTTTCACCTCAAGGATCTGCAGGCCAGCCTGGATCAACAGCGTCTGGATGAGGAAACGCTTAAGGAACAGTTCTCTACCAAGGCGTTCCAGGCAGCCAACCTCGAAGCCTACCGCGAGCAGATGAAAGAGGCGGAGACATCGTTCGGGGCCCTGCTCAAGCAACTGCCTAGCGATACGGAAGTGCCAGGTCTGCTCGAAGATATCACCCGTATCGGCCTGGACAGCGGCCTGGAGTTCGAGGAGATCAAATTGCTGCCGGAAGTCACCCAGCCGTTCTATATCGAGCTGCCTATCCAGATCAAGGTGGTGGGTGGTTATCATGACCTGGCGACATTCGTCAGCGGCGTCGCCAGCCAGCCGCGGATCGTCACGCTGCATGATTTCGAACTTGTGCCGGCAGAGCAGGGCAGCACCTCCAAGTTGCGCATGAGCGTGCTGGCCAAGACCTATCGCTATAACGACAAGGGGGCACATCAATGAAACGTGTCCTCTTGACCAGTCTTGTACTGACGACCCTGAGCGGTTGCGGCAGCGGCGACTTCAGTGATCTGCAAGCTTATATGGATGAGGTACGGGCACGGCCAAGAGGCCAGATCGAGCCCTTGCCGCAACCTGAACCCTACGAAAGCTTCACCTACAGTGCTGCCGCGTTGCGCAGCCCATTCCAGCCGCCGGTGAAGATCGATATGGTCGCTCGGGCGAAAGGCAGCAAGGAAATCAAACCCGACGAAACGCGCGTGAAGCAGTTCCTCGAAGGGTTCAATATCGAGCTGTTCGAGATGGTCGGCACGCTGGCCAATGACAATGGTTCGTTCGCTCTGGTGAGCGGTGCGGGCGGAGTCCATCGCGTCAAGGTCGGGGATTACCTGGGACGCAATGAAGGTCGCATCGTCGCCATCGACAGCGCCAAGATCGATGTGGTCGAGATCGTCCCGGATGGTGACGGCGGCTGGCTCGAGCGTCCTCGTACCCTCACTCTGAAGGAACGCTCCTGAGGAGCGAGGTGAACCATGAATAGAAATAACCGGTCTGCCAAACGGAATCCAAGCATGAACAGCTCTCTCTCTCGCCTAAGCATCTCGCTGCTGGTGGCACTGCTCTCTCCTGCCGCTCTGGCCGCCAACCTGCAGGCGCTGGACGTGGCGGCTCTGCCGGGCGACCGTGTCGAGCTGAAACTGTCCTTCGACGAGCCGGTAGCGGCGCCGCGCGGCTATACCATCGAGCAACCGGCGCGTATCGCGCTGGATCTGCCCGGGGTTTCCAACAAGCTGGGCGTCAAGAACCGCGAGTTGGGCATGGGCAATGCGCGCAGCGTTACCGTGGTCGAGGCCAAGGATCGCACGCGGTTGATCATCAATCTGACCAACCTGTCGCCCTACAACACGCGCACCGAAGGCAACAACCTGTTCGTGCAGGTCGGTACCGGCGTGGCCACGTCGGCAACCACCACCGCGGCAGCGCCAGTGAGTGCGCCTGCGCCAGCAACGGCCCGGCCCGCCCAGGCGGCAACGCCAGTTGCGGCGCCCGCTGCACCCAAGGTATTCGGTGCGACGAGCAAGTCCATCAACAATATCGACTTCCAGCGCGGCGAGCAGGGTGAAGGCAATATCGTCATCAACCTGTCCGACGCATCCGTCAGCCCTGATATCCAGGAGCGCGGCGGCAAGATCATCCTCAATTTCAACCGTACCCAGCTGCCCGAGGCCCTGCGTGTGCGTCTGGACGTCAAGGACTTCGCCACCCCGGTGCAGTTCGTCAGCGCCACTGGCACGGGCGACGATGCGAGCATCGTCATCGAGCCGGTCGGAGCTTTCGATTACCTGGCCTACCAGACCGAGAACAAGCTGACCCTGAGCGTCAAACCGCTGACCCAGGAAGATGCCGACAAGCGTCAGGCAGAGCGCTTCGCCTATACCGGCGAGAAGCTGTCGCTGAACTTCCAGGACATCGACGTGCGTTCGGTGCTGCAGCTGATCGCCGACTTTACCGATCTGAACCTGGTAGCCAGTGACACCGTGGCGGGCAATATCACCCTGCGTCTGCAGAACGTTCCATGGGACCAGGCACTGGATCTGGTGCTCAAGACCAAAGGCCTGGACAAGCGTCAGGTCGGCAACGTGCTGCTCGTAGCGCCAGCGGAAGAGATTGCCGCCCGTGAGCGTCAGGAGCTGGAGTCGCAGAAGCAGATCGCCGAACTGGCCCCGCTGCGCCGTGAGCTGATTCAGGTCAACTACGCCAAGGCTGCCGATATGGCCAAGCTGTTTCAGTCGGTGACCAGTGCGAATGGCGGCGTGGCGGATGATCGTGGCTCTATCACGGTCGATGAGCGTACTAACAGTATTATCGCCTACCAGACTCAGGAGCGTCTGGATGAGTTGCGCCGTATCGTCGCTCAGCTCGATGTGGCGGTGCGTCAGGTGATGATCGAGGCGCGTATTGTCGAAGCCAACGTTAACTATGACAAGGCGCTTGGTGTTCGCTGGGGTGGTAGTGCAAGGCGGGGTGGCTGGGATGTAAGTGGTAAAGATGGCGTACAGGCCTTTGACGAAGATACTGGTCAGCGTGCTGGGTTCGTTGGTACCGATACTATCGGCAGTACGACTTTGGACGATGGTCTTGCTCGTTTGCCCTTCGTTGATATGGGGGTAGCTAATAGTACCTCTGGTATCGGTATCGGCTTCTTGAGTAACAATGTGGTACTGGATCTTCAGCTTTCTGCTATGGAAAGTTCGGGTAACGGCGAAATTGTCTCTCAGCCCAAGGTGGTGACCTCAGATAAGGAGACCGCGAAGATTCTGAAGGGCCAAGAGGTTCCCTATCAAGAAGCTAGCTCCAGTGGAGCAACGTCTACATCGTTTAAAGAAGCTGCCTTGTCTCTTGAGGTAACCCCGCAGATCACGCCGGACAACCGCATTATCATGGAAGTAAAGGTGACCAAGGACGCACCGGACTTCCAGCGAGCAGTTAACGGAGTTCCGCCGATCAACAAAAATGAAGTCAATGCTAAGGTGCTCGTTTCTGATGGCGAGACGATCGTAATTGGTGGGGTATTCGAGAATACTCAGAGCAAATCTGTCGAAAAGGTGCCCTTCTTAGGTGATGTACCGTTTGTAGGTCGTCTGTTCCGCCGCGACATCGTGCAGGACAACAAGACCGAGTTGCTGGTTTTCATCACTCCGCGCATCATGAACACTTCTGCGGTGGCCGTGAGTCGGTAATTTGTGCGTAATCTGATCCTTGTCGGCCCGATGGGTGCTGGAAAAAGCACCATCGGGCGTTTGCTGGCCAAAGAACTGCGGTTGCCATTCAAGGACTCCGACAAGGAGATCGAACAGCGTACCGGTGCCGATATACCCTGGATTTTCGATGTCGAGGGCGAGCAGGGCTTTCGTGAGCGCGAGCAGGCGGTGATCTGTTCGCTGTGCGAGAGCGACGGGCTGGTTCTGGCGACGGGGGGAGGTGCGGTGTTGCGGCCGCAGAACCGCCAGGCGCTGCGAAACTGTGGTCGGGTTGTCTATCTGCATGCATCCGTGGAGCAGCAGATCGATCGCACGGCCCGTGATCGCAACCGGCCTTTGTTGCGTGCGCCCAACCCGGGGCAGGTGCTGGCCGATCTGCTGGCCATTCGTGACCCGCTGTATCGGGAGATCGCTGACGTGATCATCGAAACCGATGAGCGTCCGCCGCGGATGGTGGTCCAGGAAATTCTCGAGCGGCTGGAAGCGCTGGCGCCCCGTTAATGGCAGGGCAGAACTGCGCTATCCTAGAGCCCTTTTTCAATCGGGGGCTCCATGCAAACACTTCATGTTGATCTCGCTGAACGCAGCTACCCCATTCATATCGGGACGGGCCTGCTGAGCCGTGCCGATTTGCTGGCGCCGCATATCGTCGGTCGTCAGGTGGCCATCGTCACCAACCAGACCATCGCGCCGCTGTATCTGCAGAGGCTGCAGGACACGCTGGCGGACTACCGCGTCACCCCGATCGTGCTGCCCGATGGCGAGGCATTCAAGAACTGGGAAACCTTGCAGCTTATTTTCGATGGTCTGCTCGGCGCTCGCCATGATCGACGTACTACCGTGCTGGCGCTCGGCGGTGGTGTGATCGGCGATATGGCCGGCTTCGCCGCGGCCTGCTATCAGCGTGGCGTGAACTTCATCCAGTTGCCGACCACCCTGCTGTCTCAGGTCGACTCGTCGGTAGGGGGCAAGACCGGTATCAATCATCCGCTGGGCAAGAACATGGTCGGTGCCTTCTACCAGCCACAGGCCGTGCTGATCGATACCCGCAGCCTGGACACCCTGCCGCCTCGGGAGCTGTCGGCGGGCCTGGCTGAAGTGATCAAGTACGGGCTGATCTGCGACGCGTCGTTTCTCGACTGGCTCGAGGAGAACATGGCTGCCCTGCGCAGCCTGGATCAGGCGGCGTTGACCGAGGCCATCGAGCGTTCCTGTGCGGCCAAGGCACGCGTCGTCGGCGCCGACGAGAAGGAAACCGGCGTGCGCGCCACGCTGAATCTGGGTCATACCTTCGGCCATGCCATCGAGACACAGATGGGATATGGCGTCTGGTTGCACGGTGAAGCCGTGGCGGCAGGAACGGTGATGGCCCTGGAGATGTCCTATCGCCTGGGCTGGATCAATGCCGAGGAGCGTGATCGTGGTATTCGTCTGTTCCAGGCGGCCGGTTTGCCTGTGGTGCCGCCGCAGGAGATGACGCCGGCGCAGTTCCTGGAGCACATGGCCGTGGACAAGAAGGTGCTGGATGGACAACTGCGCCTGGTGCTGCTGCGTTCGCTGGGCGAAGCAGTGGTAACCAGCGATTACCCTGCAGACATATTGAGTGCCACCCTGGCTGCCGATTACCCGGCGCTGGTGGCCCGGCTTAACAATCAGTGAGTATTCAATGACCAGTTTGCACGCCGACGAAGCGTTTCTCGACCATTACCAGTTCACCCATGACCCCTTTGCGGCGCGGGTGCCCGGGTTCAAATTCTTCCCGGCGCAGCGCAAGCCAGTGCTCGGGCAGCTTCATCACCTGGCGCGTTATAGCCAGTTGCTGCTGGTGGTCACCGGCCCGGAGGGCAGCGGCAAGACCCTGCTGCGTCAGGCGCTGGTCGCCAGCACCAACAAGCAGGCCGTACACAACGTAGTGGTATCGGCCCAAGGGGCTGCCGACCCGGCAACCCTGATGCGCCATATCGCCCAGGGGTTGAATACACAGCAGACCGATCGTGCCTCTCTGCTCGGCCAGGTTGGTCAGTTGTCGCTGACCGGGCAAGAGGTCTACCTGCTGATCGACGATGCCGAAGAGCTCAGCGACGCGGCCATCGACGAACTGCTGATTCTCGCCCAGGGCAATGCCGAGGGGCGCCCGCACGTCTTCCTGTTCGCCGACACCGACCTGATCGCGCGCCTGGATGCCCTGAGCAACGGCGAAGAAACCTTCCATGTCATCGAACTGCAGCCCTATAGCGAAGAAGAAACGCGCGAGTACCTGGCTGTTCGCCTGGAAGGCGCGGCGCAGGGTATCGAGCTGCTGTCCGACGAGCAGATCGAACTGATCCACGAGCGCTCCGGCGGCTGGCCTGGCGAGATCAACCGGGTGGCGCGCGAGGTGCTGATTGAGGCCATGGCAGCGCGCCGTGGTGCGGTGAAAGGTGGTGGTTTCGCGCTCAAGCTGCCCAAGAAGCATCTGCTTGCGCTGGGTGTGGTCGCTGTCGGTGTGGCTGCCGCTCTGCTCATGCAAGGCCGCTCCGAGTCTACTGATACCCAGGCACCGGCCCAGGCTCAACTGCCCATGGGGGCAGCGCCACAGCCTGAAACTGCGCCGAGTGCACCGGCTGCCGAGCAAGGCGCTGATGGTCGGCCGCCGATCGAATTCGCGGGCAGCAATCAGCCACTGCCGTTGCCCCTGGTAGGTCAGTCGCAGCCGGTCATCCGTCAACCACTGGCCCAGGCGGCCGGCGAAACCGATGGCGAAGCGAACGTGGAGCTGCCCGAGTCCACGCCGGCCGCGCCTGTGAATATCCCCCCGACAGCCGCGCAGAATGTGCCCGCGCCAACGCCTGCTCCGGCGCCGCAAGTGTCCACGCCCGCTGTACCCCAGGCGAAACCGGCTGAGCAGCCGAAGCCAGTGCAGCAGCCCAAGCCGGTCGAACAACCCAAGCCCGCTGCACCGCCTGCTACGGCAACCCGCCCGGCTCCGGCGGCTCAGGCACCGGCTGCAGCGGGCGGTTCGCAAGTCAACAGCTGGTATGCGGCGCAAAACAAGGGCCACTACACCTTGCAGGTGCTTGGGACCAGTACCGAGGCCGCAGCGCGTTCATTCGTCAGTCAGAATGGCGCCCAGTACCGCTACTTCAAGAAGATGCACCAAGGTAAGCCGCTTTTCGTCATTACTTATGGTAGCTTTGCCAGCCGCGATGCCGCCCAGGCTGCCGTGAAAACCCTGCCTGCCAAGGTTCAGGCCGGCAAGCCCTGGCCGAAGACCTTCGCCAGTGTCACCCAGGAAATGGCGAACTGATCGAAACGAGCCCGTTGCGCATGAACTGATGCAGCGGGCTCTTTCATTTTTGCGACATTTTATTCCTGTTTTTCGTCACATTGTTCTTTGTGACGTCTATCTCGCTATGTACAATGCCCTCCGTTTGCCTGCGCAACGCGGCGTTTAGACCTGCGCGCGGATTAGAGAAAACGCCTGAGAAAGGCTGTCTGGTGAGAGTCCCCTATGAAAGCAGGTTTGTACCGTCCTGATGAGTTCAAGGATAACTGCGGCTTCGGCCTGATCGCCCACATGCAAGGTGAGGCCAGCCATCACCTGTTGCAGACTGCGATCGAAGCACTGACCTGCATGACCCACCGTGGTGGCATCAATGCCGACGGCAAGACGGGTGACGGTTGCGGTTTGCTGATTCAAAAGCCCGATCTGTTCCTGCGCGCTGTCGCCAAGGACACCTTTGGTGTCGAACTGCCCAAGCAATATGCCGTTGGCATGGTCTTTCTCAACCAAGATGACGCCAAGGCCAGCGCTGCACGCGACAACATGAATCGCGAAATTCAGGCGGCCGGCCTGAGCCTGGTCGGCTGGCGCAAGGTGCCGATCGATACCAGCGTGCTCGGCCAACTGGCGCTCGAGCGCCTGCCGCAGATCGAGCAGGTGTTCATCAGCGCCGATGGCCTGAGTGATCAGGAATTTGCCATCAAGCTGTTCTGCGCGCGGCGCCGCTCTTCGGTGGCCAACGCCGGCGACGCCGAGCACTACATCTGCAGCTTCTCGCACAAGACCATCATCTACAAAGGCCTGATGATGCCGGCCGACCTGCAGCAGTTCTACCCGGACCTGGGTGACGAGCGCCTGCAGACCGCCATCTGCGTCTTCCACCAGCGCTTCTCCACCAACACCCTGCCGAAGTGGCCGTTGGCTCAGCCGTTCCGTTTCCTCGCCCACAACGGCGAGATCAACACCATCACCGGTAACCGCAACTGGGCCCAGGCGCGCCGTACCAAGTTCGAGAACGGCCAGATTCCGGCCCTCGACGAGCTCGGCCCGCTGGTCAATCGCGTCGGTTCCGACTCCTCGAGCATGGACAACATGCTCGAGCTGATGGTCACCGGCGGTATCGACCTGTTCCGCGGCGTGCGCATGATCATTCCGCCAGCCTGGCAGAACGTCGAGACCATGGACGCCGACCTGCGCGCGTTCTACGAATACAACTCCATGCACATGGAGCCCTGGGATGGCCCGGCCGGCGTGGTGCTGACCGATGGCCGCCATGCCGTGTGCCTGCTCGACCGCAACGGCCTGCGCCCGGCGCGCTGGGTGACCACCACCAATGGCTACATCACCCTCGCCTCGGAAATCGGCGTATGGAGTTACCAGCCTGAAGACGTGGTCGCCAAAGGCCGCGTCGGCCCGGGCCAGATTCTTGCCGTGGATACCGAAACCGGCCAGGTGCTGACCACCGACGACATCGACAACCGCCTCAAGTCCCGCCACCCCTACAAACAGTGGCTGCGCAAGAGCGCGCTGCGCATTCGCGCGACCATGGAAGACAACGACCATGGCTCGGCCTTCTATGAGGCCGATCAGCTCAAGCAGTACATGAAGATGTTCCAGGTCACCTTCGAGGAGCGTGACCAGGTGCTGCGCCCGCTCGCCGAGCAGGGCCAGGAAGCGGTCGGCTCCATGGGCGACGACACGCCGATGGCGGTGCTCAGCCAGCGCGTGCGCTCGCCCTACGACTACTTCCGCCAGCAGTTCGCCCAGGTCACAAACCCGCCGATCGATCCGCTGCGCGAAGCCATCGTCATGTCCCTGGAGATCTGCCTCGGGGCCGAGCGCAATATCTTCGAAGAGTCGCCCGAGCACGCCTCGCGGGTGATTCTCAGCTCGCCGGTGATCTCCCCGGCCAAGTGGCGCAGCCTGATGAACCTGGAACGCCCGGGTTTCGAACGGCAGATCATCGACCTCAACTACGATGAGTCGATCGGCCTGGAAGCGGCCGTGCGCAACATGGCCGACCAGGCCGAAGAAGCGGTGCGTTCCGGCAAGGTGTTGCTGGTACTGACCGACCGGCATATCGCCCCGGGCAAGCTGCCGGCTCATGCTGCGCTGGTCACCGGAGCGGTGCATCACCGCCTGACCGAAACCGGCCTGCGTTGCGACTGCAATATCCTGGTGGAAACCGCCACTGCCCGTGACCCGCACCACTATGCGGTGCTGATCGGCTTCGGTGCTTCGGCGGTCTATCCGTTCCTGGCCTACGAAGTGCTGGGCGACCTGATCCGCACCGGCGAAGTGCTGGGCGATCTGTACGAAGTGTTCAAGTACTACCGCAAGGGCATCTCCAAGGGCCTGCTGAAGATCCTCTCGAAGATGGGCATCTCCACCGTCGGTTCCTACCGCGGTGCCCAGCTGTTCGAGGCCGTCGGCCTGGCCGACGAAGTCACCGAGCTGTGCTTCCGCGGGGTGCCGAGCCGCCTCAAGGGCGCACGTTTCGTGGACCTGGAAGCCGAGCAGAAGGCCCTGGCGGGCGAAGCCTGGAACAACCGCAAGGCGATCCAGCAGGGTGGCCTGCTGAAGTTCGTCTACGGCGGCGAGTACCACGCCTACAACCCGGATGTGGTCAACACCCTGCAGGCGGCGGTCAAGCAAGGCAGCTACGAGACCTTCAAGGAATACACCAAACTGGTGGATACCCGCCCGGTGTCGATGCTGCGCGACCTGCTGCAGGTCAAGCTGGCCGATACTCCGCTGAGCCTGGACGAAGTCGAGCCGCTGGAAGCGATCTTCAAGCGTTTCGATGCCGCCGGCATCTCCCTGGGCGCACTGTCGCCAGAGGCTCACGAAGCCCTGGCCGAGGCGATGAACCGCCTGGGCGCGCGCTCCAACTCCGGCGAAGGCGGCGAAGACCCGGCGCGCTACGGCACCATCAAGAGCTCGAAGATCAAGCAGATCGCCACCGGCCGTTTCGGGGTGACCCCGGAGTATCTGGTCAACGCCGAAGTGCTGCAGATCAAGGTCGCCCAGGGCGCCAAGCCGGGCGAGGGTGGTCAGTTGCCAGGTGGCAAGGTCAACGGCCTGATCGCCAAGCTGCGCTACGCCGTACCCGGCGTGACGCTGATTTCGCCGCCGCCGCACCACGACATCTACTCGATCGAAGACCTGGCGCAACTGATCTATGACCTCAAGCAGGTCAACCCCAGCGCTCTCGTATCGGTGAAGCTGGTCTCTGAAGCCGGCGTCGGCACCATCGCCGCCGGCGTCGCCAAGGCCTATGCCGACCTGATCACCATCTCCGGTTACGACGGCGGCACCGGCGCTTCGCCGCTGACCTCGATCAAATACGCCGGCGCGCCGTGGGAGCTGGGCCTGGCTGAAACCCACCAGACCCTGCGCGGCAACGACCTGCGCGGCAAGGTGCGGGTACAGACCGACGGCGGCCTGAAAACCGGCCTCGACGTGATCAAGGCAGCGATTCTTGGCGCCGAGAGCTTCGGCTTCGGCACCGCACCGATGGTCGCCCTGGGCTGCAAGTACCTGCGCATCTGCCACCTGAACAACTGCGCCACCGGCGTGGCCACCCAGAACGACAAGCTGCGCAAGGATCACTTTATCGGCACCGTCGATATGGTGGTGAATTTCTTCACCTATGTGGCCGAAGAAACCCGCGAGTGGCTGGCCAAGCTGGGCGTGCGCAGCCTCGGTGAGCTGATCGGCCGTACCGATCTGCTCGATGTGCTGCCGGGCGAAAGCGCCAAGCAGAACCACCTGGACCTGACCCCGTTGCTCGGCAGCGACCATATCCCGGCGGACAAGCCACAGTTCTGTGAAGTCGACCGCAACCCGCCGTTCGACCAGGGTCTGCTGGCCGAGGAAATGCTGTCCATGGCCAAGTCAGCCATCGACAGTGCCAGCGGTGGCGAATTCGAACTCGATATCTGCAACTGCGACCGTTCCATCGGTGCCCGCGTCTCCGGCGAAATCGCCCGGGTGCATGGCAACCAGGGCATGGTCAAGGCGCCGATCACCTTCCGTTTCAAGGGCACTGCCGGGCAGAGTTTCGGCGTGTGGAACGCCGGTGGCCTGAACCTGTATCTCGAAGGCGACGCCAACGATTATGTCGGCAAGGGCATGACCGCCGGCAAGCTGGTGATCGTGCCGCCCAAGGGCAGCCCGTTCGCCACCCAGGAAAGCGCCATCATCGGTAATACCTGCCTGTACGGCGCCACCGGTGGCAAGCTGTTCGCCGCCGGCACCGCGGGCGAGCGTTTCGCCGTGCGTAACTCCGGCGCCCATGCTGTGGTCGAGGGGGTGGGCGACCATTGCTGCGAGTACATGACCGGTGGTTTCGTCTGCGTATTGGGCAAGACCGGCTACAACTTCGGCTCCGGCATGACCGGCGGCTTCGCCTATGTGCTCGATCTGGACAACAGCTTCTACGACCGCGTGAACCACGAGCTGGTGGAAATCCAGCGCATCAACAGCGAGTCCATGGAGTCCTACCGCAGCCACCTGGAGCGCGTGTTGAGCGAGTACGTCGACGAGACGTCGAGCGAGTGGGGCCGCAACCTGCTGGAGAACCTGGACGACTACCTGCGCAAGTTCTGGCTGGTCAAGCCGAAGGCCGCGAACCTCAAGTCGCTGCTCTCCAGCATCCGCGCCAACCCGCAATAAAGCAGCTGCAAGCGGCGCGCCCTGAAAGCGGGCGCGCCGCTCAACGTGATTGTCTTGCAGCCCTGGGCGTGTCGCCCGGCGCTGCTGCTAAGAGGTTTATGACATGGCTGAACGTCTGAATAACGACTTCCAGTTCATCGAAGTCGGGCGCAAAGACCCGAAGAAGAAACTGCTGCGTCAGCGCAAGAAAGAGTTCGTCGAGATCTACGACAGCTTCAAACCGGCCCAGGCCGGCGAGCAGTCGCACCGCTGCCTGGGCTGCGGCAACCCATACTGCGAATGGAAGTGCCCGGTGCACAACTTCATTCCCAACTGGTTGAAGCTGGTCTCCGAAGGCAACATCCTGGCCGCCGCCGAGCTCAGTCACCAGACCAACACCCTGCCGGAAGTCTGCGGGCGAGTGTGCCCGCAGGACCGTCTGTGTGAAGGTGCCTGCACCCTCAACGACGGTTTCGGCGCGGTGACCATTGGCTCGGTGGAGAAGTACATCACCGATACCGCCTTCGCCATGGGCTGGCGCCCAGACATGTCCAAGGTCAAGCCGACCGGCAAGCGTGTCGCGGTGATCGGTGCCGGCCCGGCCGGCTTGGGTTGTGCCGACGTGCTGGTGCGCAACGGTGTGTCCCCGGTGGTGTTCGACAAGAACCCGGAAATCGGCGGCCTGCTGACCTTCGGCATTCCCGAGTTCAAACTGGAAAAGACCGTGTTGAGCAATCGCCGCGAAGTCTTCACCGGCATGGGCATCGAGTTCCGCCTGAACACCGAGATCGGCAAGGACATCACCCTGCAGCAGCTGCTGGATGAATACGATGCCGTGTTCATGGGTATGGGCACTTACACCTACATGAAGGGCGGCTTCCCGGGCGAAGACCTGCCGGGCGTCCATGACGCGCTGGATTTCCTGATCGCCAACGTCAACCGCAACCTCGGCTTCGAGAAGGCGCCGGAAGACTTCGTCGACCTCAAGGGCAAGCGCGTCGTGGTGCTCGGCGGTGGTGACACTGCCATGGACTGCAACCGCACCTCGATTCGCCAGGGCGCCAAGGCGGTGACCTGCGCCTACCGCCGCGACGAAGCGAACATGCCGGGCTCGCGCAAGGAAGTGAAGAACGCCAAGGAAGAGGGCGTGAAGTTCCTCTTCAACCGCCAGCCCATCGCCATCGTCGGCGAGGACAAGGTCGAAGGCGTCAAGGTGGTCGAAACCCGTCTCGGCGAGCCGGATGCCCGTGGCCGCCGCAGCCCCGAGCCTATTCCGGGCTCAGAGGAGATCATTCCGGCGGAAGCCGTGCTGATCGCCTTCGGTTTCCGCCCTAGCCCGGCGCCGTGGTTCGAGGCGTTCGATATCCGTATCGACACCCAGGGCCGTGTAGTGGCGCCGGAAAAGGCCACCTTCAAGCACCAGACCAGTAACCCGAAAGTGTTTGCCGGCGGCGACATGGTGCGCGGCTCGGACCTGGTGGTCACCGCCATCTACGAAGGCCGCAATGCCGCCGAAGGGATTCTCGACTACCTCGGTGTCTGAGTCCTTCGCGTCGTGACGAAGCCGGCCGAGTGCCGGCTTCGTCGTTTCTGTCGCCTTGCTGACCTGGGGCAATGCGCCGCGCGACCGCGTGCCTCATCCTCCCGCGCCTGCGGCACGGCGTCCCACGCCGTGCCTTTTATGGCCTGCTCTGCGACAATGTGCGCACTTTTTGCTCACTGCTTCCGCTCGGGAAATACCCATGACTGCCTTGAAGAACGACCGTTTTCTGCGTGCCCTGCTCAAGCAGCCCGTCGATGTCACGCCGGTGTGGATGATGCGCCAGGCCGGTCGTTACCTGCCCGAGTACCGCGCCAGTCGCGCCAAGGCCGGGGATTTCATGAGCCTGATGATGAACCCCGAGTTCGCCTGCGAAGTCACCTTGCAGCCGCTCGACCGCTACCCCCAGCTCGACGCCGCGATCCTCTTCTCGGACATCCTCACCATCCCCCACGCCATGGGCCAGGGGTTGTACTTCGAGACCGGCGAAGGCCCGCGCTTCAAGAAGGTGATCAGCAGCGCTGCCGATATCGACGCACTGCCGATTCCCGATCCTGAAAAGGACCTGGGCTACGTGATGGACGCGGTGCGCACCATCAAGTCAGCACTTGATGGCCGGGTGCCGCTGATCGGCTTTTCCGGCAGCCCCTGGACCCTTGCGACCTACATGGTCGAAGGCGGCTCGTCGAAGGACTTCCGCAAGATCAAGGCGATGCTCTACGACCAGCCCGAGGCCATGCACGCGCTGCTCGACAAGCTGGCACAGTCGGTGACCGCCTACCTCAATGGGCAGATCCGCGCTGGCGCCCAGGCGGTACAGATCTTCGATACCTGGGGCGGCAACCTGTCGTCAGCCGCCTATCAGACGTTTTCCCTGGCCTACATGCAGAAGATCGTAGACGGGCTGATTCGCGAGCAGGATGGCCGCAAGATCCCGGTAATCCTGTTCACCAAGAACGGCGGCCTGTGGCTGGAATCGATAGCCGCCACTGGCGCCGACGCCCTGGGGCTGGACTGGAGCTGCGACATTGGCGAAGCGCGCCGCCGCGTCGGCAGCCGGGTGGCCCTGCAGGGCAACATGGATCCGACCGTGCTGTACGCCAAGCCGGCGGCGATCCGCGCCGAAGTCGCACGTATTCTCGCCAGCTACGGCAGTGGCAGCGGTCATGTCTTCAATCTGGGCCATGGCATCACCCCGGAAGTGGATCCGGCCCACGCCGGCGCTTTCCTCGAGGCCGTGCACGAGCTGTCGGCCGACTACCACCGTTGATTGTGGTTAGTTCGTCTGCGCTTTGCCGCGAGGCTGGTGCAGGCGGATATCAATCAGCGTTTCATTCTCCATACCAGCCTGGGAGCTTTGCGCTACGGTGATTCATCTATTTCGCTTGCCACGCACGACTGTCACGAGGTTTTGCCTAGTATCTATGTACTAGTGGAGAAGGGAGATTCGAATGAGGCGCGTGGTTTTCAATCAGAAGGGTGGCGTGGGCAAATCCAGCATTGCCTGCAATCTGGCCGCGGTCAGTGCGTCGCAAGGATACCGAACGCTGCTGGTCGATCTCGATGCCCAGGCCAATTCGTCCCATTATCTGACCGGGCTGGCGGGCGACGACATTCCCATGGGCATCGCCGATTTCTTCAAGCAGACGCTGTCCAGCGGGCCGTTCTCCAAGAAGGGCAAGGTGGATATCTACGAAACGCCCTTCGACAACCTGCACGTGATCACCGCCACCGCCGAGCTGGCGGATCTGCAACCCAAGCTGGAGCAGAAGCACAAGATCAACAAGCTGCGCAAACTGCTCGAGGAATTGGCCGAGGATTACGAGCAGATCTACCTGGATACCCCGCCTGCGCTGAATTTCTATACGGTTTCCGCATTGATCGCGGCTGATCGCGTGCTGATCCCCTTCGACTGCGACACCTTTTCGCGCAATGCCCTGTATGGCCTGCTGCGCGAGATCGAGGAACTGAAGGAAGACCACAACGAGGACCTGCAGGTCGAGGGCATCGTGGTCAACCAGTTCCAGCCCCGCGCCTCGCTGCCCCAGCAGTTGCTCGACGAACTGGTCGCCGAGGGCCTGCCGGTGCTGCCCGTCAACCTGATGAGCTCGGTGAAGATGCGTGAATCCCACCAGGCCTGCACGCCGCTGATCTACCTCGACCCGCGGCACAAGCTGACCCAGCAGTACGTCGAACTGCACGACCTGCTGCAGCGCGGCTGATCACCCTAGCCCGGGCGGGGCGATCCCCAGGTTTGTAGCGCATCCCGAATACCTCACTCGGCGCGTTGGCGCCCACGCAGGCGCCTTGTTGCCGCACCCGTCACCGGCCGGCACTGCCCAGGCCGTGGGCGCTCGGCATTTGCTCGAACAGTGCATCGGCCATCGCGCTTTACGCCGTCGTTATTCCCTCTCTGAAACGGTCGGCTCGAGCGGCCAGGCGCTCAGCTGTCAGTGCTGGCGCGCCACTCAGACGCCCTGGGCGTTCAACCAGGCGAGCAGTTGCGGCAGGGGCAGGGCGCCGCTTTGCCGGGCGACTTCCTGGCCGCCCCGGAACAGGATCAGGCTGGGAATCGAACGGATGCCCAGTTGTGCCGACAGTTGCTGATTGGCCTCGCTGTCCAGCTTGCCCAGCCGGCAGCGGGTGCGCAGCTCGCCCGCAGCCTGGACGAAGGTCGGTGCGAAGCTGCGGCACGGGCCGCACCAGGCAGCCCAGATGTCGACCAGCAGTGGCAGGTCGCCCTTGAGCTGGCTGGCGAAGTTGCCCTGGTCGAGGTCGAACGGTGCCCCCGGCAGTACCTCGGCCTTGCAATGGCCGCAGCGCGGCGTTTCGCCCAGGCGGGTAGCGGGAATACGGTTGAGGCTGCTGCAGTTGGGGCAGGGGATGATCGCTGGGTCGCTCATTGCTGGCTCCGAGAAGATTTGCATGGCCGAAGCCTATGGGCAGTGGCGCGCCATCGCAAGGTACGCGCGACGCTGGACGATGCCAGCGTTTTTGCCGGACGAGGGTTATGATGAGTCGTTTGCGGCAGTCCGGGAGGCGAGCATGAAGGCGGTAAAGAAATGGCTGCGCCTGGGCGGCCTGGTCGTAGCGGTGGTCGCGCTGACATTTTTCGGCCTGCGCATCTATGACGCTCACAACAAGCCCGATCTTGGCCCCTGGCACACCTTCGTGCCCCGAGAGCTGAGCGCCGACGAACTCGATGCCGCCAGCTGGCAGGATTATCTGCTCGCCGAGCAGGCGCTGTTCGCGGCACTGCCAGGTAAGGTCTACCAGCGCCTGGACGATGCCGAGCGCGTCCCGGACAACCGCTATTTCGCTGACAGCCCGCTCAATGCTTCGCGCTTCGAATGGGACTGGAACCGCTCTTACGTGCTCGAACCCGAGGGCAAGCCAAGAGGCGCCGCGGTGATGCTGCACGGCCTGACCGACTCGCCCTACAGCCTGCGGCATATTGCCAGGTTGTACCGCGATGCCGGCTTCGTGGTGGTCGGCCTGCGCCTGCCCGGACATGGCACCACGCCTGGCGCGTTGACCAGCGTGACCTGGCAGCACTGGTTGGCTGCCACTCGCCTGGCGGTGCGCGAAGCCCAACGGCTGACCGAGCCAGGTGATGAGCTGCAGTTGGTCGGCTATTCCGCTGGTGGCGGCCTGGCGCTCAAGTACGCGCTGGACGCACTGGGCAACGATCAGCTGGCCCGGCCGACGCGCCTGACCCTGATCTCGCCGATGATCGGCGTGGCCGGCTACGCCCGCTTCGCTGGTCTTGCCGGGTTGCCGGCGGTGTTTCCGGCCTTCGCCAAGGCCGCCTGGCTGGACGTGCTGCCCGAGTACAACCCGTTCAAGTACAACTCCTTCGCCCTCAATGCGGCTCGCCAGTCGTACCTGTTCACCAGCGCCCTGCAGGAGCAGATCGCCGTGCTCGCTGGGCGTAATGCCTTGGGGGAGCTGGCGCCGGTGCTGACCTTCCAGTCGTTGGTCGATTACACCGTCAGCACCCCGGCCGTGGTCGATGCGCTATATGGGCACCTGCCGGACAACGGTAGTGAGCTGGTGCTGTTCGACCTCAACCGATTCGTCGACTTCGGCCCGCTGCTCGGCGCCCACGCCAAGTCGCCAGATGACCTGTTACCCGCCGCACCGCGGCGCTATCGCACCACGTTGATCGGCAATGTGTCACCCGACACCCTGGACGCCGCGGCGCGTACCATCGAGGCTGGCGCCACCGAAGAGCAGCTCACGCCCATCGGCCTGGCCTTTCCCCGCGAGGTGTTCTCGCTGTCCCACGTGGCCCTGCCGTTTCCGTTGAGCGACTCACTCTATGGCCTGCAGCCTGACGAAGCGGAGGATTACGGCGTGCACCTCGGTGCATTGTCCATTCGCGGTGAGCGCGGCGTGTTGTTGGTGAGCATGGAGGCCCTGCAGCGGGTGACCTCGAACCCCTTCTATCCGTACATGGTCGAGCGGCTGCGCGAGCATGCTGGGTTGCGAGGTGAGTAACTGAGTAATGGGTAGATGCGGGCTGCTGTGGGAGCGCGGGGGACACCTAGGCCATGCGCGCGAATTTCGCGGGCATGGCCCGCTCCCACAGTTAATCTGCTGCCTCAGTTTCCGTAACTATCACCAGCCATCCTCAAGCGTTGGTGGCAGCCGCGCCATCAGGCGCGTGGCTTGCGCTCGGCAGCCTCGCCCTTGTCCTTCTTTTCCTTGACCACGAAGTAGAACTCTTCGCCGTGCTTCACCGCGCCGTAGAGCACCGCCTTCTCGATCAGTTCGCTGCCGCGCAGGTCGCGCAGCATCATCGGATCCTTGCGCAGGTCGCGGTACAGGGCCACGCAGAGCAGGGCCATGACCACCACGAAGGGCAGCGCCACCACGATGGTCAGGTTCTGCAGGCCGGTGAGTGCGGCGCCCGGGTCGCGTGGGTCGCCGATGGCCAGCATGATCGCGGCCACCGCGCCGGTCAGCGCGCCCCAGAAGATCATGGTGCCGCGCGACGGCTCGGTGGTGCCGTGTTCGGACAGCGTGCCCATCACCAGGGACGCTGCGTCAGCGCCGGAAACGAAGAAGATGCCCACCAGCACCATCACCAGCACCGAGGTGACCGAGATGAAGGGGTAGCTTTCCAGCAACTCGTAGAGGGCGATGTTGCTGTCCACCGCACCGTTGGTCAGGGTGAAGACGCCTTCGCGCAGTGCGTCGATGCCGGCGCCGCCGAAGATCACGAACCACACCAGGCTGACCAGGCTCGGCACCAGCAGCACACCAGTGACGAACTGGCGAATGGTGCGGCCGCGGCTGATACGGGCGATGAACATGCCCACAAAGGGTGTCCAGGAAATCCACCAGGCCCAGTAGAACACCGTCCAGCTGGACAGCCAGCTGTCCATGTTGTCGCCGCCGCTGGCGTTGGTGCGCGCCATCATTTCCGGCAGCAGGTTGATGTAGTCGCCCAGGGAGGTTGGCAGCAGGTTGAGCATCAACAGGGTCGGCCCGGCGATGAACACGAAGGCGGCGAGCAGCAAGGCCAGCGCCATGTTGGTGTTGGACAGCCATTGGATGCCCTTGTCGATGCCGGACACCGCCGAGGCCACGAAGGCGACGGTCAGCAGGCTGATCAGGCCGATATAGAACAGCTTGCCAGGCTGCTCGACCCAGCCGTTGTACTCCAGCCCGCCGGCGATCTGCAGGGCGCCGAGGCCCAGCGAGGCGGCCGAGCCGAACAGCGTGGCGAAGATCGCCATCATGTCGATGGCGCGGCCGATCGGACCGTTGGCGTGCTCGCCCATCAGCGGCCGGAAGGCAGCGGAAATCAGCTGCGAGCGGCCGCGGCGAAAGGTGCCGTAGGCGATCGCCAGGCCGACGATGGCATACATCGCCCAGGGATGCAGGCTCCAGTGAAACAGCGTGGTCGCCATGGCCACCTGCATGGCTGCGTTGGTCTGCGCCTCGGCGGTGCCCGGCGGTGGGCTGACATAGTGTGACAGCGGCTCGGCCACGCCAAAGAACATCAGGCCGATGCCCATGCCGGCGCTGAACATCATGGCGATCCACGACGTGGTGCGAAATTCCGGTTCCTCGCCGTCCTTGCCGAGGGGAATCTTGCCGTAGCGACTGGCCGCCAGCCACAGCACGAAGACCACGAAGATCGTCGAGGTGAGCACGAAGAACCAGCCGAAATTGACGATCACCCAAGACTGCGCCCCGGCGGCACTCTTCGCCAGGCTGGCCTGGTTGAGAAAGCCCCAGGCCACGAAGGCCAGGGCCAGCAGGCTGGTGAAACCGAACACGATCCAGTCCAGCTTGCCTTCCAGATAACGGTCGCGCCTGGCTTCTTCCGTCTGCGACGGATCGGTTATGCCGAGCTCGGGTGTTTCAAGGTTGCCTTGGGTTGCCATGGCTGCTGAATGCCCTCTATGGGTTCTTGTTGGTCTGCTTACGCAAGTTGGGGCCGGCCCTGGCTTGTCGCGTTTGCACGGTGCGCCAACGATGATGCGTACCCGGCACTCGATTTCTCTTTCTGGTAACGCCCCGCGCCGTTCTGGTAACGACCTTTTGGGGCCTAAAAAACGCAGAAAGCACCCGAAGGTGCTTTCCCGTTGCCGCTGCAGGTTGGCTTAGTTGCTGCTCAGACCAGCCGCCTTGGCCCTCGCCGCATGCAGCTTCTTGTAGCTCTCTATCAGGCGCAGGTGACGGTCCAGGCCTTCGAGCTGCATGCTGGTCGGGGTCAGGCCGTGGAAGCGCACGCTACCGGCTACCGAGCCAATGGCCGCGTCCATGCGCTCGCTGCCGAACATGCGCCGCAGGTTGTGCTCGAAGTTGGCCAGCTCGAGGTCATTCTCCAGCTGGATCTCCAGCACGGCGTTCACCGCCTGATAGAACAGGCCGCGCTCGACGGTGTTGTCGTTGTACTGCAGGAAGGCCTCGACCAGCTCCTTGGCATCGTCATAGTTGTTCAGCGCCAGGTGGATCAGCAGCTTCAGCTCGAGAATGGTCAGTTGGCCCCACACCGTGTTGTCATCGAACTCGATGCCGATCAGCGTGCTGATGTCGGTGTAGTCGTCGACCTCGGTGTTGTTGAGGTTGCGCAGCAGCGACTTGAGTTCGCGGTCGCTGAGGCTATGCAGGTTGAGGATGTCCTTGCGGAACAGCAACGCCTTGTTGGTGTTGTCCCAGACCAGGTCCTCGACCGGGTAGATCTCCGAGTAACCCGGCACCAGGATGCGGCAGGCATTGGCGCCGAGGTCGTCATAGGTGGCTACGTAGACTTCCTTGCCGAGGTCTTCGAGGATGCCGAACAGCGTCGCGGCTTCCTGCTCGTTGGAATCGCTGCCCGCGCCGGAGAAATCCCACTCGACGAACTCGAAGTCCGCCTTGGCGCCGAAGAAGCGCCACGACACCACACCGCTGGAGTCGATGAAGTGCTCGACGAAGTTGTTCGGCTCGGTCAGCGCCAGGCTGTCGAAGGTCGGTTGCGGCAGGTCGTTGAGGCCCTCGAAGCTACGGCCCTGGAGCAGTTCGGTGAGGCTGCGTTCCAGCGCCACTTCCAGGCTCGGGTGGGCGCCGAAGGAGGCGAACACGCCGCCGGTGCGCGGGTTCATCAGGGTCACGCACATCACCGGGAATTCACCACCGAGCGAGGCATCCTTGACCAGCACCGGAAAGCCTTGCTCCTCCAGGCCCTGGATGCCGGCAACGATGCCCGGGTACTTGGCCAGCACGTCCTGGGGCACGTCCGGCAGGCACAGCTCGCCTTCGAGGATTTCGCGTTTCACTGCCCGCTCGAATATTTCCGACAGGCACTGCACCTGGGCTTCGGCCAGGGTGTTGCCAGCGCTCATGCCGTTGGACAGGTAGAGGTTCTCGATCAGGTTGGACGGGAAATACACCGTCTCGCCATCGCTCCTGCGCACGAAGGGCAGCGAGCAGATGCCGCGCAGGGTGTTGCCCGAATTGGTGTCGTACAGGTGCGAGCCGCGCAGCTCGCCATCCGGGTTGTAGATGGCCAGGCAGTGCTCGTCGAGGATTTCTGCGGGCAGCGCGTCCTTCGGGCCCGGTTTGAACCAGCGCTCGTTGGGGTAATGGACGAACTCGGCGGCGGCGATGTCCTCGCCCCAGAACTGGTCGTTGTAGAAGAAGTTGCAGTTGAGCCGCTCGATGAATTCGCCCAGTGCCGAGGCCAGGGCGCTTTCCTTGGTCGAACCCTTGCCGTTGGTGAAGCACATCGGCGACTGCGCGTCACGGATATGCAGCGACCAGACGTTGGGCACGATATTGCGCCAGGAGGCGATCTCGATCTTCATGCCCAGGTCCGCGAGGATGCCCGACATGTTGGCGATGGTCTGCTCCAGCGGCAGGTCCTTGCCCGCGATATAGGTGGTGGTATCGCTCACCGGCATCAGCAGCGCCTGGGCATCGGCGTCGAGGTTGTCGACTTCCTCGATGATGAACTCGGGGCCCTGCTGCACCACCTTCTTCACGGTGCAGCGGTCGATGGAGCGCAGAATGCCTAGGCGATCCTTCTCGGAGATATCGGCCGGTAACTCGACCTGAATCTTGAAGATCTGCGCGTAGCGGTTCTCCGGGTCGACGATGTTGTTTTGCGACAGGCGGATATTCTCGGTGGGGATGCCGCGGGTCTGGCAGTACAGCTTGACGAAGTACGCCGCGCACAGCGCCGAGGAGGCCAGGAAATAGTCGAACGGCCCCGGCGCCGAGCCATCGCCCTTGTAGCGGATCGGCTGATCGGCGATCACCGTGAAGTCGTCGAATTTGGCTTCGAGGCGAAGGTTGTCGAGAAAGTTGACCTTGATTTCCATGGAGCGGCACCGGCAGCAAAACGAATGGCCGGCATTATCCGGGTTTTCGCGGGGAAGTCTTGTGCAGGGCGGGCGCGCCGGCTGAGCGGTGGCCAGATAGCTGCGCGCGTCGAACGGTGCTTTACTCGGATTTTTTATGCGCATAGATTGTGCGCATTACTCCGCAGGGAAATCCTCATGCTGCCTTCATACGATCTAAATGCTCCGAAACGAGCGGCCAACCTGCGCGTCAATGAGGATCTGCTCAACAAGGCTAAGTCGCTCGACATCAACCTCTCTGCCACGCTGGAGAAGGCCTTGGCCCAGGCGCTAAAGGAGAAGCAGCGTGAGCAATGGTTGGCAGACAACCGTCAGGCCATCGCTGCTTACAATGAGCATGTAGAGGCCAATGGCGTGTTCAGCGACGAATTGCGGAGTTTTTGATGGCGCAGTTCGCCGTGTACGAGAACATCAACCCTGCCACCAGGGCCGCAGTGCCCCTGCTGCTCGATGTACAAAGTGACCTGCTTTGCGAACTCGGTACGCGGGTCGTGGTGCCGCTCTATCCGGCTAGCACCCTGCAGGGGAAAATGCTGAAAACCCTCACGCCGCGGTTTGAAATCGAGGGTGAGCCCTACGTGATGATGACGCCGCAGATGGCGGGTATTGCCAACAAACAGCTGGGCCCCTTGGTGGGGGATTTAGCGGCGCGGCGTGATGAAATCATCGCGGCGCTCGATCTGCTCATCACCGGCATTTGAGCGAAGTGCCTGTGTTGCCACGGTGGGGGGCTCCGCAGCGCGGACAAGTTTCCGCCGCAGGATTTGTACGGGCTCAGCGCTGGCGATCGTTGCGCGGCGCCTTCTCCAGCACCGACAGATCCTGAACCCAAGGCAATGCGGCCTCGCACCACTTCTGCAAGGTCGGCCGCAACTGCTGCGACTCGGCCAGCACGCCAACGCGCAGGCCATAGGCCGTTGGGTTATCGGCATCATAGGTGAACAGCTGCGAGCCACAATCGCCACAGAACGCCTGGGCGCGGCGCGAACCGCTCTGCGCCACCTTCACATACACCTTGGGCGTGCCACGCAGCAGCGAGAAAGTACCGGGAAGGACCGGCGTGGACACCCGAAATGCCGTGCCGGTGAGCTTCTGGCAATCATGGCAATGGCAAACGCTGGTCAGTTGCGTATCCGTTTCCGCGACGAAGGCGATGGCGTTGCAGTGGCAGCTACCGTGGACTTTCATGGCGTTCACCTGGGGGCCGATGGCCTTTGTCTGCGCTTCAGTCGTGTTTCAGGACGAACAGCTGATCGACAGGTGCTTGCCCCAATCCGGCGGCCGCTGCGCGTAATGCTCCTTGCCTGGCTGTTCGTCGAAGGGGCGGGTCAGCACCTCGTGCAGTTCCCGCACCGGGCCGTAGTCACCTGCTTCGGCTGCGGCGATGGCCTCCTGGGCGAGGTAGTTGCGTAGCACGTAGAGCGGGTTGACCGCGTGCATGCGCGTCTGGCGCTCGCTCTGTTCGAAGCCTTCGCGGTCGAGGCGGGCCAGGTAGTCGGCGCCCCAGGCGTCGAAGCCCTTGAGGTCGACGAAGTCGTTGCGCACCACCTTCAGCGCCTCGGCCGGAGCCTGGTCGCCTAGGTGGCGGAAGAACAGCGAGTAGTCGGTGGCCTTGCCGGCCTGCATCAGGGTCAGCAGGCGCTGGATCAGTTCTTCGTCGTCGTCTTCGGCGCTGGTGAAGCCCAGCCGTTTACGCATCAGATCCTGGTAGTGGGCCTGATAGATCGGCAGGAACAGGTCGAGGGTTTCGCGCAGGGTGTCGACTTCCACCAGGGGCGTCAGCGCCTGGGCCAGGGCCGAGAGGTTCCAGTGGGCGATGGGTACCTGATTGCTGAAGCTGTAGCGGCCGGTGTCGTCGGAGTGGTTGCAGATGTGCTTGGCGTCGAAGTCGTCGAGAAAGGCGTAGGGGCCGAAGTCGAAGGTGATGCCGAGGATCGACATGTTGTCGGTGTTCATCACCCCGTGGCAGAAGCCGTAGGCCTGCCACCAGGCGATCATCTCCGCGGTGCGTTCCAGCACGGCGTTGAGCAGGGCCGCGTAGGGCTGCGGCTGTTCGAGACAGGCCGGGTAATGGTGCTCGATCACGTAATCGGCAAGCTGCTTGAGCTGCTCGTGCTGGCGCGTGTAGTAGAAGTATTCGAAGTGGCCGAAGCGGATATGGCTGGGCGCCAGGCGCACCAGCATCGCAGCGGTTTCCTGCTTCTCGCGCCACACCGGGGTGCTCGATCCGGTCACGCACAGCGCTCGCGAGCTGGGAATGCCGAGGGCGTGCAGCGCTTCGCTGGCGAGAAATTCGCGAATCGACGAGCGCAGTACGGCACGGCCATCGCCCATGCGCGAGTAGGGCGTCATGCCGGCGCCCTTGAGGTGCAGGTCCCAGTGTTCGCCGGCATCGTTGAGTACTTCGCCGAGCAGCAGGCCGCGGCCATCGCCGAGGCGCGGCGAGTAGCCGCCGAACTGGTGACCGGAATAGACCATGGCGCGCGGCTCGGCGTCGCTCCACAGCTGGTTGCCGGAGAACAGTTCGGCGAACACCTCGCGCTGCGTCTCGCTCGGGTCGAGGTCGAGCAGAGCCAGGGCGCTTTCGCTGGCCACCACAAGGCGCGGCTCGGCGATGGGCTCGGGCAGTATGTGCGTTGAAAACCCGTCACCCAGGCCGGCGAAGCGATTGTCGAAGGTCAGGGTGTCGAGGGTTTTCATGGTTTGGCCTCGTCTTTTTTCTCGGCTTGCTCGGCGCTCGCCAGTTGCTCGTCATCCAGCTTGAGCGCGTCGTGGGGTGCGGCTGCGCGGCTGAGCACGATGTCCATCTTCGGCGTGCTGGACAGGTTGATGTCGTTGTCGGCGAACAACTGGTCGATGCGGCGGTTGAGTTCATCGGTCGCCGCACCGCGGTCGCCCAGTTCCTTGACGTAGAACTTCAGCTCGTGGGTCAGGCCATCCGGCGCGTACAGGCTGAGCTGGGCGGTCGGTGCCGGGTCGCGCATCACCCGCGAATTCTCTTGGGCGGCCTGCAGCAACAGGGTGCGGACTTTCTCCAGATCGGCGCCGCGGTTGACCTTGAAGGTCAGCACGATGCGGGTCACCGTATCGGTCAGGGTCCAGTTGATCAACTGGCTGGTGACGAACGTCTTGTTCGGCACTATCACTTCCTTGCGGTCACTGTCGATGATGTGGGTGGCGCGGATGTGGATGCGCTTCACCGTGCCGGTCACGCCGCCGATGGTCACCAGATCGCCGATGCGCACCGGGCGCTCGAAGAGGATGATCAGGCCGGAGATGAAGTTGGCGAAGATCTCCTGCATGCCGAAACCGATACCCACCGAAAGGGCGGCGACCAGCCATTGCAGCTTGTTCCAGCTGACCCCCAGGGTGGACAGGGTGACCACGATACCGGTGCCGAAGATCACGTACGACAGCAGCGTGGTGGTGGCATAGGCGCTGCCTTGGGCCAGGCGCAGGCGCGACAGCACCAGCACTTCCAAAAGGCCGGGCAGGTTGCGGCCCAGGGCCAGGGTGATGGCGGCGATGATCAGCGCGTACAGGGCGTCGAGCAGGCTGATCGGGATCAGCGAGGCGGCGCTGCCCACTACGGTGCTGCTGTTGTATTCGTAGAGGGTGATGTTGTCGAGGTAGGCGAACACCGAGATCAGGTCGGCCCACACCCAGTACATGGCGGCGATGAAGCTGCCCAGCAGGGTCAGGCGGATCAGGCGCAGGGACTGCTGGTTGACCTGCTCGATGTCCAGCCGCGGGGTTTCCAGCTGGATCTCGGTGCCCTCGCTGTCCTCGGTGGTCTGCGCTTCACGCTTGGCGGTGGCGCGCTGGTAGGCCAGGCGCCGCGCGGCGACCGCCAGGCCGCGCACGAACACCGCTTCGACCACCAGCCAGATCAGCAGCAGGTAGAGGGTGTCGATCAACCGGTCGCTGAGTTTCAGGGCGGTGTAGTAGTAGCCGAAGCACACCGCCAGGAACAGGCCCAGCGGCAGCATGCTGAACAGCACGCCGATGAACATGCGGAAGGTCGAGGCGTTCTCCCGGGCCGGGCCACGCAGCAGCAGCTTTTGCAGCAGCCAGATCATCAGGCCGTAGCAGGTCAGTACCACGGCGATGCCGATGACGTCGTCGGACAGGCTCGACGGCTGGTGCTCGGCAACGGTGACCACCGCCACCAGCGCCATCACCACCACGCCCAGCCAGCGGATCTGCCGGTGCAGGTAGGCGACATGGGCGCGGGCCCAGTGGAAGTGCAGCTCGGCCACGCCACCCGGGGTGAAGATGCGGTACACGGTGTAGAACACCAGCCAGGCCTGGGCCATGCCGAGGAACGCCGAACCGAGGTTGACGTTCAGGCCGCGGGCATCCATCTGCAGGGCGAAGCCGCACAGCGCCAGGAGCAGCGTGCCGGGCAGTGCCAGCAATACGTTGAGGAGGATCGCCACCGGCGTGTGCAACTGGCTGTCACGCTTGAAGTGGCCGATGTCCTTGTGCAGGTCGGTGAGCTTCTGGCTCAGATAGCGACGCTTGAACAGCAACAGGCCCATGACCAGCAGCAGCGGCAGGAACAGCAGCGGACGTTCGATCAGGCCGGCGCCAAGCTGGCTGATGTTGTCCAGCCAGGGCAGGTCGGAGATCTGCCGTTGCAGCTGGGCTGGCGCGGTCCTGAACCAGTCGAGGTTGAGCGGGTTGTTGCTGGGGATCCAGAACATCTGCTCGTCGAGGGTGGCGCGCAAGGCGGTGGCGGTGTCCTGCAGCTGTTTCTGGTTGAGCTGCAGAGTGATCGATTCGTTGAGCAGTGCATTGAGCTCGCGATTGAGCTGGTCATGCAGCACCCGGCGGGTGTCGATCAGCTCCAGCAGTGATTCGCGCAGCTCCGGTGTCACGCTTTCCGGCGGCTGGGCAGCCAGTTGCTTGTCGACGTAGGCGCCGGGGTTGGAAATCTGCTCGCGCTGCTGGTTGAGCTCGAACTGGTAGAGGCGGATATCGGCGATCTCGTCGGCCAGCCCGGTGTCGAGCTTGAGCTTGGGCAGCGCCTGCTTCTGCTTGTAGAGGATCTTGGACAGCAGCAGGCTGCCCTGCAGCACGCTGATCTGCTCGTCGAGGGCCTGGTCGGTCTGGTTCAGGGTGTCGAGTTGCTGCTGGGTACGCAGGTTGAGCTGGGTCAGCTCGTTGAGGCGGTCTGTGCCGCGCAGCAGGTAATCGGAGAGTTTCAGGTTCAGCGCGCTTTCACGCGACAGCAGGGTGTCGGAGCCGCCGACCTTCTGCGCTTCCATGGACTGTTCGGCGACGGTGCGCTCGGACTGGTCGCGGCGCTTTTCATTGATCAGGCTCTGCAGGTCCTGCAACTCGACGTCCAGGCGTTTGATGCGCTCGTCGAGCAGGTCGCGCTGGGCGCTGCCCAGGTCCTGCAGCACGCTGTTGCCGGCCATCTCCTGGCGGCGTAGCTGGGTCAGCGCGCCGAGTTGGGCCAGTTCGGCCCTGAGCTGGTTGACGCGCTCGGCGCTCAGCGGCTTGCCGTCCTCGCGACCATTCTTGAGCAAACTGTTGATCTGCTGGGCACGGGTCTGGTTGCCGCTGATCTCGGCCTGGGCGCGTTCCGGGCGCGTCTGGGCGGTAATGATCAGGGTGTTGGCATCGTTGAGCTGCTTCTGCCAGTCGCTGAGCTGGGCGCTGCGCTCGCTGAGAATCTGCTCCAGCTGGGCGACGCTGGTGCTGGCGTAGCGCTGGGCCACGGGCACCACCTTGGTGGCCTTGAGCTTCTCCAGTTCGCGATGCGCGTCCTGGGTTTGCCGCGGCGCCTGGGTCAGTTGTTTCTCCAGCGCGGCCAGCTTCTTCTGACTGTCGGCCTGGGCATTGAGCGCATCCAGGGTCTTTTCCAGGGTCTCGCGTACCTGGGTCTGCTCAGGCTCGACCAGCTTGCGGTCGGCAAGGGTGTCCAGGCTGCGCTGCACGTTGGCGGCGGTGGGGTTGGCGTCGGCCCAGGCGGGCGAGTTGGCCAGGCACAGGCCCAGCAGGAAAACGGCAAGCAAACGACGGAAAGAGAGCATGGTCATGATCGCGGGGGTGGAGTCCTGCTGAGTCTACAGACTGGTGAGAAGTCCCGCGCGGCGATCTGTCACAAGCCGCCGCGCATCGACCCGGCCGACTCGGCCGGGCGCTGACAGGCGGCTGGCGGGCGGCTTGTCAGAACGACAGGCCAGGGCCCGGGCGGGCGCCTTCGGGGAATCTGACGCCGACCTTGCGGATCTTGTTCCCGTCCATCTCGGCAACCGTCCAGATCAGGCCCTGCCACTCGACCTGATCGCCGACCACTGGCCCGCCGCCGATCTGCTGATTGATGAAGCGGCCCAGTGACAGCGAGCGATCCACCCCGTCGGTGGCCAGGCCGTAAAGCGCGGCGATGGCGCCTAGTTGGGCGTCGCCTTCGAGCACGAAATCGCCAAAGAAACGCAGGTCCATGCCGCGCTGCGGCGCCTGGCTGAACAGCTTGCCGAGGGCCGGCAGGTCGTGCTCGTGGCCGATCACGCAGAGCATGTCGCCGGCCTCCAGCACCGTGCTGCCGGAGGGGTGCAGCAACTGATGGTGGCGAAACAGCGCGGCGACGCGAGTGGAATCCGGCATCTTCAGGTCGCGCAGGGGGGCGCCGATGCACCATTTCTCTGCCCCCAGTCGATAGACGAAAAGCTCCCACTGGCTGGTCGGATGCACCTCCAGGCCGGCGCGGGAAATCGGCGCCGGGTCCGGCGGCACCGTGACCTTCAGGATCTTCGCCACCCAGGGCAGGCTGGCGCCCTGCAGCAGCAGCGACACCAGCACGATGAAGAACGCCAGGTTGAAATACAGCTGGGCATTGGGCAGCCCAGCCATCATCGGGAACACGGCGAGAATGATCGGCACTGCACCGCGCAGGCCGACCCAGGCGATAAACACCTTTTCCCTGCTATGGAAGGCGCGGAACGGTGTCAGCCCGACCAGCACCGACAGCGGCCGCGCGAAGAGGATCATCCACAGCGCCAGGCCCAGCGCCGGCAGCGCGATGGGTAGCAGGTCGTGGGGCGTGACCAGCAGGCCGAGCACCAAGAACATGCCGATCTGCGCCAGCCAGGCCATGCCGTCGAGCATGTGCAGAATGCCGTGGCGCGAGCGGATCGGCCGGTTGCCCAGCACCAGGCCACACAGATACACGGCCAGGAAACCGCTGCCGTGCAGGGCGTTGGTCAGGGCGAACACCAGCAAGCCGCCACTGACCACCAGCAGGGGGTACAGGCCGTGGGCCAGGTGCAGGCGATTGACGATCTTCAGCAGCAGCCAACCGCCGCCCAGGCCGAGCACCGCACCGATGCCGAATTCCTGCAGCAGATGACCGAGGAAGCTCAGGTGGAATTCGCCCTGGCCCTTGGCGAGCATGTCGATCAGCGTGACGGTGAGAAACACCGCCATCGGATCGTTGCTGCCGGACTCGATTTCCAGGGTCGCGCTGACCCGCTCGTTGAGGCCCTTGCCACCAAGCAGCGAGAACACCGCCGCGGCATCGGTGGAGCCGACGATGGCGCCGATCAGCAGGCCCTGCATCAGGCTCAGGTCGAACAGCCAGGCGGCGGCCATGCCGGTCAGTCCGGTGGTGATCAGCACACCGATGGTGGCCAGCGACAGCGCAGGCCAAAGCGCCACCCGGAAGCTGCCGACCCGGGTACGTACGCCGCCATCGAGCAGGATCACCGCCAGCGCCAGGTTGCCCACCAGGTAGGCGGTCGGGTAGTTGTTGAAGATGATGCCGCCACCGTCGACGCCGGCGACCATGCCGACGGCGAGGATGATGACCAGAATCGGGATGCCGAGGCGCGAGGACAGCGAGCTGACCATGATGCTCGCGCCGACCATGAGGGCGCCGACGAGCAGGAGGCTGTTGATGGTGCTGGCATCCAAGGCGGCAAGACTCCACGGGCAAAAAGGCGAGCCCGATTCTAGCCTGCACTTCTGCGCCACTGTCAAAAATAGTTACAAAGCCCGTCTGGGCCGCGGGATAGGGTCTTGAGCGGGCGATTGCAGGCCTTGTCCGAGGATTGAAGCCAGGTTGCCTAGAGCTTGCTGCGCACCTGCCTGGGCGTCAGGCCGAACTGGCGCTTGAACGCCGTAGCGAAGTTGGCGGCACTGCCATAGCCCGCCCGCCAGGCCGCCTCGGTCACACTGATGCCATCGCGTTCGAGGGCTTCGCGAGCCTGCTTGAGCTTGCGTACGCGCTGGTACTCGAACAGCGTCATGCCCTGGCTGGCCTGGAACTGGCGCTGCAGGCTGTTGATGTTGATGCCGGCCTCGCGGGCGATGGTCTCGGTGTTCCAGTGATCGGCCTGGCCGCTGTCGAGCAGTTCCAGCACCCGGCGAATGCGCTGGTGTTCGTGGGGGCGCAGGCCTTGCAACGGTTGCCTGCCCTGCTGGCTGATCATCGCCAGGGCTTCGCTGGCGATCTCCAGGCTGCGGCTTTCCAGGTAGAGGTTTTCCAGCAGCGGATTGTAGCCCGGCGGGTTGAGAATCTGCTCGGCCAGGGTGCGCAGCCGCGCCGAGGGTTGCCAGCGCAGCATGGCCAGGTGCTGGCGGCTGAAGCGATCGATCGCCGCACACTGGTTCTGGCCGTCCAGGCCACCGGCCTCCAGCCATTGCGGCGCCAGGCTGATCACCAGCTTGCGGATATGGCTGCCGCGCCGCGCCTGGCGCGAGAACAGCACCGGTTCGGCCAGCGATACCGCGATGCCTTCACCATGCCGGTGCTCAGCGCCGAAGCGCACCGCGCGATCGTCGTAACGCACGTCACTGTAGCCATCGAGAAACACCACGAAGTTCAGACGCGGCTCGATCTGCAATTGCGTGCTGAAGGTGCTCAGCTCATGGCAGTCGCTGCAATGCAGCGCCAGGCCCGAGCGCAGATGCAGCCAGCGCAATTTGCCGCGAAACAGGTTGGCCTGTGAGGATTCGCTGTCGATCAGGCGCAACTGCGGGCCCAGTTCAGGGCCGATCTGCCGGATCAGTTCCTGAGGATGAAGGACGGTGTTCATGGTCGAGGCCTCGCGGCTGGCATGACGGCTGACGTGGGCGCTGATTCGGCGCGCGGTAGCAGCTGGATGAAGGAGGGCTGGCGCGAGTCCGAGTACCCGCTTGTGACGGGCCAGGTGCCGGCGGCGAACCATGGATGGATTCGCCTGCACCCTGATCGGAAACGCCCGGGAAGCCTAACGCTGGCAGATGCGTAAATGCAAATGATTCCTAAGCGTAAATGTCTGGCGGGTTGATCTGGCGCAAACATCATTGTTGTTTGTGCAAACCTTTTGGCCGTTTTGCCATGGGAAAATCTCCCCATGCAAATACGAATCGATTGCGTATTTATTTGGGGAGGAGGCGGTTGATGAACACAGGTCACGGAGTTTGGGCGCTCAATCGGCTGGCACTGGCCGTGCTGCTGGCGGGCGGATCGGTTGCGCTGGCTCAGGAGCCGGTCGATCAGACCGTCGAGCTGGAAGAGACCCGGGTCATGGCCACGGCCCAGGAAGAACTCAAGCAGGCACCGGGCGTTTCGGTGATCAGCGCCGAGGACATCCGCAAGGCGCCGCCGGCCAACGACCTGGCCGATATCATCCGCAAGCAGCCCGGTGTCAACCTGACCGGCAACAGTGGCTCCGGGGCGCGCGGCAACAATCGGCAGATCGACATCCGCGGCATGGGCCCGGAGAACACCCTGATTCTGGTTGACGGCAAGCCGGTCAGTTCGCGAAACGCCGTGCGTTACGGCTGGCGCGGTGACCGTGATACCCGTGGCGACAGCAACTGGGTGCCGGCCGAGCAGGTCGAGCGCATCGAGGTGCTGCGCGGCCCGGCCGCGGCGCGCTATGGCAGCGGCGCGGCAGGCGGGGTGATCAACATCATCACCAAGAAGGCCGACCTGGAGCACCACGGCAACCTCAGCCTGTACGCCAACGCGCCGCAGCACAGCGAGGAGGGCGCCACGCGGCGCTTCAACTTCGGCCTCAGCGGGCCGCTGGCAGAAAACCTCTCCTACCGCCTCTACGGCAACCTGAACAAGACCGATGCCGACGACGAGGACATCAACAGCGGCCATACCGTCGATCCGACCGCGCGTTCCACGGCGGGCCGTGAAGGGGTGCGCAACAGGGACATCAGCAGCCTCTTGTCCTGGCGTCTGAACGATGAGCAGAGCCTCGATTTCGAGGCCGGTTTCAGCCGCCAGGGCAACATCTACGCCGGCGACAGCATGAACAACAGCGCCTCGGCAGCGCTGGCCGGCTTCCGTTCGCCCTGGCTGGGCCGGGAAACCAACGTGGTCTACCGCGAGAGCTACGCCATCACTCACCACGGCGACTGGGAGTTCGGCACCACCCTGAACTACCTGCAGTACGAGAAGACCCGCAACCGCCGCTTGCAGGAAGGCCTGGCCGGTGGACCGGAAGGCAACATCAATGGCAGCCTGTTTGGCACCATCGAACTGCAGAGCACCACCGCCCACAGCGAGGTAAACCTGCCGCTTTCCGGTGCGCTGGAGCAGGTGCTGACGCTCGGCGCGGAGTGGAGCGAGCAACGCATGGATGATCCGTTCTCCAACACCCAGACCACCAGCGAGGCGGGCTCGGTACCGGGCATCAGTGGCAGTTCGCGGCCCACCGATTCGTCGGCGCGCATCGCCTCGGTGTTCATCGAGGACAACATCGAGTTGCGGCCCGGCACCACCCTGACGCCGGGCCTGCGCTTCGACCGGCACAGCGTGGTGGGCGGCAACTGGAGCCCGTCGCTCAATCTGTCCCACGCGCTTAGCGATGAACTGGTGCTCAAGGCCGGTATCGCCCGCGCCTACAAGGCACCCAACCTGTTCCAGCTCAATCCCAATTACCTGCTCTACAGCCGTGGGCAGGGCTGCTGGGGCGCTGGCGGCAGCTGCTACCTGCAGGGCAACGACGGCCTGGACGCCGAAACCAGCATCAACAAGGAGCTGGGCATCGAGTTCAAGCGCGATGGCTGGGTGGCGGGCATCACCTGGTTCCGCAACGACTACCGCAACAAGATCGAGGCCGGCAGAACGGCGGTCGGCAGCGCCACCGGTGGCAGCAATGCCGGCTATGCCAACGCCGATATCTTCCGCTGGGAGAACGTACCCAGGGCCGTCGTCGAAGGGTTGGAAGGGAACCTGAAGGTGCCGCTCAGCCCGGCGTTGGACTGGAGCACCAACTTCACCTACATGCTGCAGTCGACCAACAAGCAAACCGGCGAGCCGCTGTCGATCATTCCCGAATTCACCGTCAACTCGACGCTCGACTGGCAGGTCAGCGAGCCCCTGGCCCTGCAGGCCACGGTCACCTGGTATGGCCGGCAGACCCCCGGCAAGTACGACTACCAAGGCAACCTGCTGAGCGGTGACGCACGCCGGGAGATATCACCCTATGCCCTGGCCGGTCTCAATGGCACCTATCGGCTGGGCGACGGCTGGAGCGTCGGGGCGGGCGTCAACAATCTGTTCGACAAGCGCCTGTACCGTGAAGGCAATGCCGTGCAGGCCGGCGCCTACACCTACAACGAGCCTGGCCGGACCTTCTACACCAGCCTGAGCTACGACTTCTGAGTGGCGCGGGGGCGGGCAAACCGGTACCGCGCCCGCTCACTACGATGCCGATAAATACGAACCGTGAGAGCCCTGCATGATCCGTTTCCAAGGCGCCGTGGCTACCGCCTCGGCCTCGCTGTACATGGCCAAGCTGTGCAAGCACTTCCGCCACAAGATCGCTGTCGAGTTCGATGAGCACCAGGCCACGGCCGACTTCCCGTTCGGCCTGTGTCGCATGTACGCCGATGCCGAGCAATTGCGCTTCGACTGCGAGGCGTCCGATGAGGGCGCCGCGGCGCGCATTCGCGCGGTGCTCGACGACCATCTGCCGCGGTTCGCCCGCAAGGATGGCCTGGTTATCGCCTGGGAGCCCCAGGGTGCCTGATTAGCTGACGGTCAGGGTCATGTCGATACGCTTGAGCCATTCGGCTTCGCTTTCGAAGTCCGCCTGGGTCAACGGGTTGGCGGCCAGCCAGCCTTGGGGGAATTCGATTGCCAGGCTGGTGGGACCCGCCTTCAGGCGTACGTTGGGCATGTTCTGGCTGCCACGAATGTGATGGAACAGGATGGCGAAGCGCAGCAGCACGCACAGGCGTACCAGCTTCACACCCTCCTCACCAAACTCGGTGAGTTTTTCCCTGGGAATGTTGCGGCGGTGGCCGCGTACCAGCAGGGCCAGCATCTGCTGATCCTGGCGCGAGAAACCGGCCAGGTCCGAGTGCTCGATCAGGTAGGCGCCATGCTTGTGGTACTGGTAGTGGGCGATGTCCAGGCCAACTTCATGCACCTTGGCGGCCCAGCTGAGCAGCTCGCGGTGCCAGTCGTCGGTCAGCTGCCAGTCCTTGGCGACCTTTTCCAAAGCCGACAAGGCCTTGGCTTCCACCCGCGCGGCCTGTTCCTGGTCGACGTGGTAGCGCTCCATGAACGCCGACAGGGTACGTTCACGTACGTCTTCATGCTGGTGGCGGCCGAGCAGGTCATAGAGCACGCCTTCGCGCAGGGCGCCTTCGGAGTGGCTCATGCGGTTCAGTTCGCAGGCATCGAAGATGGCTTCGAGAATCGCCAGGCCAGCAGGAAAGATCGGCCGCCGATCGGGTTTCAGGCCCTCCAGGTCGAGGCGCTCGACATCACCGCACTTGAATACCTTGCGCTTGAGCCAGGCCAGTCCTTCGGCGGTGACCTCGCCATTGTTGCTCAGGCCGGCGGACTGGATCGCCAGGCCAATGGCCTTGATGGTGCCCGAGGCACCCACCGCATCCTGCCAGCCAAGGCGGCTAAGGCCATGCTCGATGCCCATGATTTCCAGGCGCGCGGCGGTATAGGCCTGGGCATAGCGGGCCGGGGTGATCTTGCCGTCCTTGAAGTAGCGCTGGGTGTAGCTGACGCAGCCCATCTGCAGGCTTTCACGCAGCAGCGGCTCGAACCGCTGGCCGATGATGAATTCGGTGCTGCCGCCGCCGATGTCGGCGACCAGGCGCTTGCCTGGCGTGTCGGCAATGGTATGCGACACGCCCAGGTAGATGAGGCGCGCTTCCTCGCGCCCGGAAATCACTTCCACCTGGTGGCCCAGCAAGGCCTCGGCGCGGCGGATGAACTCGGCCCGGTTGCGCGCCTCGCGCAGGGCGTTGGTGCCGACGATGCGCACCGCGCCCTGGGGCAGGCTGTTGGTCAGCTGGGCAAAGCGGCTCAGGCAGTCGAGGCCGCGCTGCATGGCTTCCTCGCTGAGCTGGCGATGCTCGTCGATGCCCGCAGCCAGCTGTACTTTGTCACCGAGCCGCTCGAGGATGCGAATCTCGCCGTGGTCGGCCTTTGCCAACACCATATGGAAGCTGTTGGAGCCCAGGTCGATGGCGGCGACCAGGGGAAAGGACTCGGAATGGGTTTGCGGCATGATCAGTCAATCTCGATGCAGAACCCCGCCATCGTGCCACGATAGGTCGCGCGCGCCAACGAATACACGCGTCGCCGGCATTCCCCTGGCCCGCAGCCGAGCGCCATGTCGCCCCTGGCTGCATTGCCCGTGTCGATAACCTATATGGTTACGCTCAATGGCGGGCGCCTTCCTGTGTCACGCTAGCCGGGCTATCATGGCCGCCACTTTTATCGTTATTGCGTGCCAACACGGAGACTTCCCATGAGTGAATTCATCACCAATGTAAGCGATGCCAGCTTCGATCAGGACGTCATCCAGGCAGACGGGCCGGTACTGGTCGACTACTGGGCCGAGTGGTGCGGCCCGTGCAAGATGATCGCTCCGGTTCTTGACGAAATCTCCAAGGAGTACCAGGGCAAGCTGAAGGTCTGCAAACTGAACATCGACGAGAATCAGGACACCCCGCCCAAGTACGGCGTACGCGGTATCCCGACTCTGATGCTGTTCAAGAACGGCAGCGTCGAGGCCACCAAGGTCGGCGCACTGTCCAAGTCGCAGCTGGCTGCGTTCATCGACGCCAACCTGTAAGCGTCACCGAAAAGCCCCGTAGACAACGGGGCTTTTTTCTGCCTGAAGGCTAGACGCCTCCGCAAAGCCGATGTTACATTCGGGGCCGTCGCTTTTCCTAAGTGACCCCCTGCACGCCGCTGCCGACGCATTCCTAATCGAACATTCGACAATAAAGCGGGCGCCTGTCGCCTCCTCGCGGTGCGGCCTCTCAAGCTCAATGCTTACCATTCCCTCCTCTATAAATACGTCATTCCTATATGAATCTGACTGAACTCAAGCAAAAGCCGATTACCGAACTGCTGGAAATGGCCGAACAGATGGGCATCGAGAACATGGCCCGTTCGCGCAAGCAGGACGTGATCTTCTCGCTGTTGAAAAAACATGCCAAAGGCGGTGAAGAAATTTCCGGTGATGGCGTGCTGGAGATCCTCCAGGACGGCTTCGGCTTTTTGCGCAGCGCGGACGCTTCCTATCTGGCCGGCCCCGATGACATCTACGTCTCGCCGAGCCAGATCCGCCGCTTCAACCTGCGTACCGGTGACACCATCGTCGGCAAGATCCGCCCGCCGAAAGAAGGCGAGCGCTACTTCGCCCTGCTCAAGGTCGACAGCATCAACTTCGACCGTCCGGAAAACGCCAAGAACAAGATCCTGTTCGAGAACCTGACGCCGCTGTTCCCGAACAAGCGCCTGAGCATGGAGGCCGGCAACGGCTCCACCGAGGACATCACCGGCCGGGTGATCGACCTCTGCGCGCCGATCGGCAAAGGCCAGCGCGGCCTGATCGTCGCCCCGCCGAAAGCGGGCAAGACCATCATGCTGCAGAACATCGCCTCGAACATCACCCGTAACAACCCCGAGTGCCACCTGATCGTTCTGCTGATCGACGAGCGCCCGGAAGAAGTGACCGAGATGCAGCGCACCGTGCGTGGCGAAGTGGTCGCCTCCACCTTTGACGAGCCGCCGACCCGCCACGTGCAGGTTGCCGAGATGGTCATCGAGAAGGCCAAGCGCCTGGTCGAGCACAAGAAGGACGTGGTCATCCTGCTCGACTCCATCACCCGCCTGGCACGTGCCTACAACACCGTGATCCCCAGCTCCGGCAAGGTGCTCACCGGTGGTGTGGACGCCCATGCCCTGGAGAAGCCCAAGCGTTTCTTCGGCGCCGCACGTAACATCGAAGAAGGCGGTTCGCTGACCATCATCGCTACCGCGCTGGTGGAAACCGGCTCGAAGATGGACGAAGTGATCTACGAAGAATTCAAGGGTACCGGCAACATGGAGCTGCCCCTGGATCGTCGTATCGCCGAGAAGCGTGTATTCCCGGCCATCAACATCAACCGCGCCGGTACCCGCCGCGAAGAGCTGCTGACCGCCGAAGACGAACTGCAGCGCATGTGGATTCTGCGCAAGCTGCTGCACCCGATGGACGAGATCGCCGCCATCGAGTTCCTGATCGACAAGCTCAAGGCCACAAAAACCAACGACGAGTTCTTCATGTCCATGAAGCGCAAGTAAGGGCTGGTGGCACAAAAAAGCCGGGGAAACCCGGCTTTTGTTTGTCTGTAGTATCGACTGTTCTGCAAGTCCGACTTCGGCGCTAAACTTTGCGCCCCGATTCGAGTGAGGTTCCAGCATGCAGTATCGCGATCTGCGCGACTTTATCCGCGGCCTGGAAGAGCGCGGCGAGCTCAAGCGCATCAAGGCACCGGTATCGCCGATCCTGGAAATGACCGAGGTGTGCGACCGTACCCTGCAAAAGGGCGGCCCGGCACTGCTGTTCGAGAACCCCACGGGCCACAGCGTTCCGGTGCTCGGCAACCTGTTCGGCACCCCCAAGCGCGTGGCGCTGGGTATGGGCGCCGAGGACGTTTCCGAGCTGCGCGAAATCGGCAAGCTGCTGGCCTTTCTCAAGGAGCCCGAGCCGCCGAAGGGCCTCAAGGATGCCTGGAGCAAGCTGCCGATCTTCAAGAAGGTCATCAGCATGGCGCCCAAGGTGCTTAAGGATGCACCGTGCCACGAAGTGGTTGAGGAGGGCGACGACGTTGACCTCGGCAAGCTGCCGATCCAGCACTGCTGGCCGGGCGACGTGGCGCCGCTGATCACCTGGGGCCTGACCATCACCAAGGGGCCGAACAAGGAACGCCAGAACCTCGGCATCTACCGCCAGCAGGTGATCGGCCGCAACAAGGTGATCATGCGCTGGCTCAGCCACCGCGGCGGCGCGCTGGATTACCGCGAGTGGTGCCAGAAGCATCCGGGCAAACCCTATCCGGTGTGCGTGGCCCTGGGCGCCGACCCGGCGACCATCCTCGGCGCCGTGACGCCGGTGCCCGATACCCTCTCCGAATACGCCTTCGCAGGTCTCTTGCGCGGCCATCGGACCGAACTGGTCAAAGCCATCGGCAGCGAGCTGCAGGTGCCGGCCAGCGCCGAGATCGTCCTCGAGGGCGTGATCCACCCGGGCGAAACCGCGCCGGAAGGCCCCTACGGCGACCACACCGGCTACTACAACGAGGTCGACACCTTCCCGGTGTTCACCGTCGAGCGCATCACCCGTCGTCGCGACCCTATCTACCACAGCACCTATACCGGCCGGCCGCCGGATGAGCCGGCGATCCTCGGTGTGGCGCTCAACGAAGTGTTCGTGCCGATCCTGCAGAAGCAGTTCCCGGAGATCACCGACTTCTACCTGCCGCCCGAAGGCTGCTCCTATCGCATGGCGGTGGTGACCATGAAGAAGCAGTACCCGGGCCATGCCAAGCGCGTGATGCTCGGTGTCTGGTCGTTTCTGCGACAGTTCATGTACACCAAGTTCGTTATCGTCACCGACGACGACATCAACGCCCGCGACTGGAACGACGTGATCTGGGCCATCACCACGCGCATGGACCCCAAGCGCGACACGGTGATGATCGAGAACACGCCGATCGACTACCTGGATTTCGCTTCGCCGATCTCCGGGCTGGGCTCGAAGATGGGCCTCGACGCTACCCACAAATGGCCGGGCGAGACCAATCGCGAGTGGGGCAGGGCCATCGTCAAGGACGAGGCGGTCACCAGGCGGGTCGATGAAATCTGGAGCCAGTTGGGAATCGATTGATGAAGGTCACCCTGCAACCCTCCGGCGCGGTGCTCGACGTCGACGCCGGCGAAGCCATCCTCGATGCCGCCCGGCGCCTGGGCTACAGCTGCCCGCAGAGCTGCCGCAACGGCAATTGCCATGTGTGCGCCGCGCTGCTGGTCGAGGGCCGTGTGCGCCAGAACGGCGTCGAACTGGACCACGGCGAGCTGTACACCTGCATCGCCGAGCCGCTGGAGGACTGCCTGCTGCACTGGGATGGCGTGCTGCTGCCCGGCGAGCAGCCGGTACGCAGCCTGGGATGCCAGGTGCTGGACTGCCTTGAGGCGGGCGGCGATGTGTGGCGCGTGCTGCTGCGTGCACCGGCCGGCAAACCGCCACGCTACCATGCCGGCCAGTACCTGCTGATCGAGCGCCAGGATGGCGAGAAATCGGCCTTCTCCCTGGCCTCGGCGCCCCAGCAGGGGCGTGATCTGGAATTGCATATCCTCGGCCGTGAGGCCAGCGCCCTGAACCTCTTGCAGCAACTGCGCGAGCAGGGCACGGCGCGGGTGCAACTGCCGTTCGGCGACGCCCACCTGGCCGAGCTGCCGGACGGGCCGCTGGTACTGATCGCCGCCGGCACCGGCATGGCGCAGATGCACAGCCTGATCGAGGAGTGTCGCTCGCGGGGCTTCGAGCATCCGGTGCACCTGTACTGGGGCGCGCGCCGCCCGGAAGACTTCTACCAAGTGCCCCATTGGGATGAGTGGCAGGCGTTACCCAACCTGTTTCTGCATCAGGTAGTCAGCGACCAATGCGGCTGGCAGGGGCGCTGCGGCCTGTTGCATGAGGCCGTTCGTGAGGACTTCGCCGACCTGCGCGCGCTGCACGTCTACGCCAGTGGTTCGCCGAGCATGGTCTATGCCACGCTGGACGCCCTGGTCGAGGCCGGGATGGATGCCCACCAGATGCGCGCCGACGTGTTCGCCTACGCGCCGCGCCAGGGCGGCGCATAGTCTGCATCAGCGAACCTGAATGACCAGCTTGCCCAGCGCCTTGCGTTGCGCGAGTGCGTCGATGGCGTCGCCGCCATCGGCCAGTGAATAGGTTCGCGAAATCAGCGGTTTGAGTTGGCCTTCGGCATGCCAGGCGAACAGCTGCCGGAAGTTCTCGGCGTTGTCCGCTGGCTGGCGTTGGGCGAACGAACCCCAGAACACGCCGACCAGGGCTGCGCCCTTGAGTAGCGGCAGGTTGGCCGGCAATGCCGGGATACCGCCGCCAGCGGCGAACCCCACGACCAGGAAGCGGCCGTTCCAGGCCATGCAGCGAAACGCCTCCTCGAACTGCGGGCCGCCGACTGGATCGTAGATCACGTCCACGCCATTGCCGCCTGTGAGCCTTTTCACCTCGTCCTTGAGGCTTTGCTCGCTGTAGTTGATCAGCTCATCGGCGCCGGCCTTGCGCGCCACGTCGAGCTTCTCGGCACTGCTGGCCGCGGCGATTACCCGGGCGCCCATGGCCTTGCCAATCTCCACTGCGGCTAGGCCGACGCCACCGGCGGCGCCAAGCACCAGCAGGGTCTCGCCGGACTGCAGGTTGGCGCGTTGCTTGAGGGCGTGCATGGAGGTGCCGTAGGTCATGCCAAAGGCTGCGGCGCTGGTGAGATCCATGCTTGGCGGGACCGGCAGCACGTTGTAGGCGGGCGCCGCGACCTGTTCGGCGAAACCGCCCCAGCCGGTCAGGGCCATTACCCGGTCGCCGGCCTTGAGGTGCGCGACCTTGTCGCCCACGGCGCTGACCACGCCGGCGACTTCGCCACCTGGGGAGAAGGGGAAGGGCGGTTTGAACTGGTATTTGCCCTCGATGATCAGCGTGTCAGGGAAATTCACGCCGGCGGCCTGCACCTCGATCAGCACCTCGTTGCCTTTCGGGCGCGGGCTGTCGACGTCTTCCAGTACCAGCGTTTCGGCGGGGCCGAAGGCTTTGCAGAGCAATGCTTTCATCGCGGTATACCTCGAGCGGATTAGCCCAGCAGTCTAGGTGGGGCGCCGCATTGGTCAACGAGCATGGCCCCGTCTGATAACCCGCCATAAGCATTGGGGTCTGCGCCGCGCGTTGCTATGCTTGCTGGCAACCCAATGGAGATCGCCCTGTGAAAACCTTCCTCACGCTTCTGCTTGCCTGTGCCCTGTCGATCCCGGCTTTTGCCAATGAGGAAAAGAAGGAGGGCGAGGGCGAAAACGCCGCGCCGCAGGTGATCTACCACAGCCTGACACCCGCACTGGTAGGCAACTTCGGCGCCGGGCCCAAGCTCAAGTACTACAAGGCCGACGTGGCGCTGCGAGTCACCGGCGCGGATGCCGAGGCCAAGGTTACCCACCACGAGCCGCTGATCCGCAATCAGCTGGTGATGCTGTTTTCCCAGCAGACCGAAGAAAACCTGGCCACCGCCGACGCCAAGGAAAAGCTGCGTCAGGAAGCCCTCAAGCAGGTACAGCAAGTGCTGACCGACGAGGAAGGCGTGCCGCTGGTCGAGGATCTGCTGTTCAACAACCTGATCCTGCAGGGCTGATCACTTCAGCAGCAGGATCGCCGTCCACTGCGCCTCGGTGACGGGCATCACCGAAAGGCGACTACCTTTGTGCACCAGGGGCAGCTCGGCCAGCGCCGTCTGCGCTTTCAGTTCAGGCAGTGGAATGACCTGCCTGAACGCCTCGACGAAGCTCACGTCGATGGCCGTCCACGGGTTCTTGTCGGCGCTGGCCTTGGCGTCGAAATAGTGGCTCTGCCGGTCCAGCGCCGCAGGATCCGGATAGGGCGCTCCTTCGATACGGGCGATGCCGGCCACCCCAGGCTGCGGGCAACTCGAGTGATAGAACAGGAATTGATCGCCGGCCTGCATGCTGCGGATGAAGTTGCGCGCCTGGTAGTTGCGCACGCCGTCCCAGCGGGTCTTGCCCAGGCGTTGCAGGTCATGGATGGACAGTTCGTCGGGTTCGGATTTCATCAGCCAATAGGGCATGAACTTTGCTCTCTGAGTCGGTGCGCTGCAGGGGCTGCGTGAAGGGGCATTCGGTTGGAGGTGGTGGTATGCGGCGCAAGCCTGATTTGTTGTGGGTACTGGTCTTGGTGTTCGGCCTTGGCATGGTGACCACAGGTTATACGCAAAGCCAGTGGCAACAGGGCAAATCGATTGCTGAAGCCGGTCGAGCCGGGTTCTGATCCCCGCGTACTAGTACCAGCCGCCATCGGTTACGGTGGCATCCAGGGGCACATCCCAGCTGGCCATGGCCAGCCTGTCCACCTGCTGGCAGCTGTGGGCCAATCCGAGCAGTGTCGGTTTGTGCCAATTTTTGCGCCGCGCGCGATAGGCCAGGCTGCGATCATAAAAGCCGCCGCCCATACCGAGCCGGCCGCCATGTTGATCGAAGCCCACCAGGGGCAGCAGGATGAGATCTAACGTCCAGATCTTGCGCTGACGTTTGCCATTGCGGCGTGGCTCGGGAATTCCGAAGCGGTTGGCGGCCAGCTTTTCGTGCGCATCGAGTCGCTGGAACACCATGCTGGTGCGCGGCCAGGATTTCAGTACCGGAAGGTAAACCTGCTTGCCGCGGGCATGGGCGGCCTTGATCAGCAGGTGGGGGTCGATCTCGCCGTCATTGGCCAGGTACAGGGCGACACTGCGCGCGCGCCGAAAAATCGGCTGCTGGACCAGTTGCCGATACAGCGACGCGGCTGCTTTGTGCTGCGCAGCCCTGGGCAGGGCACGGCGGGTTTTGCGTAGGGTGCGGCGCAGCTGGGCACGGGTCAGGTTGCTGGCCTCGATCATCGGCAGATCCTCTCGTTTTCAAACTGAGTCCTGCATTCTGAAGTGGTCGCTGGCGAGCGGCCAATAAAAAGCCCGCTGCTGGCGAGGGCCAGCAGCGGGCTACGAATTATGACTCCCCAGCATGCCGCTGTCGGTTTAGCCCTTGAACCCGAAAGTTCAAGGTGGAGGTTGCAGGAAACCTTAAGGCTTTCCGTCAAGCGGACATGCACACCGGCCTCAACTGACAACCCCCGGGGTTGTGCGTATCGGCTCAGGGACATCAACCAACTGGCGCACACTCCAGGGAGCTGCGGCCAGTATAACGCAAAATAACGACCGTTGGTCAGACGCCGCGGCCGTCTGCATCATCGTGCAGGGCGTCGTCCACGCGACCCAGCAGATCGCGCACATGGTTGCGGCTGGTGGACACCTGCTGGTCAAGGTTTTGCTGCTTGTGCAGCAATTCATGGGTGATGTTCAAGGCGGCCATGACTGCGACGCGGTCGGCACCGATGACCTTACCGCCGCTGCGGATCTCCCTCATCTTGCCGTCCAGGTAGCGGGCGGCGTTTTGCAGGTTGCTACGCTCATCGGCGGGGCAGGCGATGCAATATTCTTTGTCCAGGATCTGAACGGTAACGGTATTCGATTGGGTCATGAGTCCTGCTCCAGGGCTTTGAGGCGCGAAATCATCGATTCGACCTTGTGCCGAGCTATTTCGTTCTTTTCGATCAGATGAGCGCGTTCTTCGCGCCACGCCTGCTCGCTTTCCAGCAACAGGCGATTTTGTGCCTTGAGTCGCTCGACGCGCTGGATCAACAGCTCCAGCTTTGCCGTCAGGGCTTGTAGATCGGCGTCTTCCATTGGCTCTCGCTTTGGCAGGGTTGTGCCCAGTGTACAGGCGCGGCGGTGCAAGCGCGCAAACCGGCTGATGGTCTTGGCCCGTGTGCCGGTGCTAGGATAGAAAGCCTCCATTCTAGTGATTGCGCCCCTTGGCGCCTAGTGATCGATGCCGACTTCCAGTTCTCCCTACGCTGCATTTGCTGCCCTGCTCGCCAGTGGTGGCTCTTCCGTTTCACCTGCCGAGCTGCATGGCCTGCTGCTGGGCCGCAGTTGCGCCGGCGCTGGCTTCGAAGCCGGTCCCTGGCTGGTCGACGCCACCGAGCTGCTGGGCGTGGAACCGCCGGAAAACATCCGTCAGGCGCTGATCGGCCTGCAGGAGATGGTACGCGGCGAACTGACCGGTGACGACGTCACCGTGGTGTTGCTGTTGCCGTCCGACGAGGCGCCGCTCGCTGAGCGCGCCGCGGCGCTGGGCCAGTGGTGCCAAGGCTTTCTTGGTGGTTTCGGGCTGACCGTCGGCGACGCCGCGCTGAGCGCCGAAGCCATGGAAGTGCTGCAGGATTTGTCCGCCATCGCCCAGGTGCAGAACGCCCTGGACGAGTCCGAGGACGGTGAGAACGATTACATGGAAGTCATGGAGTACCTGCGCGTCGCGCCGTTGCTGCTGTTCAGCGAGTGCGCCAAGCCAGCCGCCCCGGCGCCGAAGCCTTCGCTGCACTGATCGCGCCCTTCACCGACCGGAATCGAGCCTGCCCATGACCAGCATCTCCAAAGCGGAATACGCCCGCCGTCGCAAGGCGCTGATGGCGCAGATGGAACCCAACAGCATCGCCATCCTGCCGGCGGCGCCGGTGTTCATTCGCAACCGCGACGTCGAACATGTGTACCGCCAGGACAGTGACTTCCAGTACCTGTCCGGCTTCCCCGAGCCCGAGGCGGTGATCGCCCTGATTCCCGGCCGCGAGCATGGCGAGTACGTGCTGTTCTGCCGTGAGCGCGATCCCGATCGCGAGTTGTGGGACGGCCTGCGCGCGGGGCAGGAAGGGGCGATCAGCCGTTATGGCGCGGACGATGCCTTTCCCATCGGTGACATCGACGACATCCTGCCGGGTCTGATCGAGGGCCGAGAGCGCGTCTACTACGCGGTGGGCACCAACCCCGAATTCGACCGCCACCTGATGGAGTGGGTCAACGTGATCCGTTCCAAGGCCCGCCAGGGCGCCTCGCCGCCCAAGGAATTTGTCGCCCTCAACCATTTTCTGCATGACCTGCGCCTGTACAAGTCGGCCGGTGAAGTGAAGGTGATGCGCGAAGCCGCGCAGATTTCCGCCCGCGCCCATATCAAGGCGATGCAGGCCAGCCGCGCCGGGCTCTACGAGTACCACCTGGAAGCGGAATTGGACTACGAATTCCGCAAGGGCGGCTCGAAGATGCCGGCCTACGGCTCCATCGTCGCCGCCGGCAAGAATGCCTGCATTCTGCATTACCGCGAGAACGACGCGCTGCTCAAGGATGGCGACCTGGTGCTGATCGACGCCGGCTGCGAGATCGACTGCTACGCCAGCGACATCACCCGTACCTTCCCGGTCAGCGGCAAATTCTCGCCCGAGCAGAAGGCCATCTACGAGATCGTGCTGGCTGCCAATATGGAAGCCTTCAAGTTCATCGCTCCGGGCCGGCACTGGAACGAGGCCCACGAAGCCACGGTGCGGGTCATCACCAAGGGTCTCGTCGACCTCGGTTTGCTGGAAGGCGACGTCGACGAGCTGATCGCCGCCGAGGCCTACAAGCCCTTCTACATGCACCGCGCCGGCCACTGGCTGGGCATGGACGTGCACGATGTCGGCGAATACAAGGTCGGCGGCGAATGGCGCGTGCTCGAGCCGGGCATGGCAATGACCGTCGAACCGGGTATCTACATTGCGGTGGATAACCAGAACGTCGCCAAGAAATGGCGCGGCATCGGCGTGCGCATCGAGGACGACGTGGTGGTGACCAGGACCGGCTGCGAGATTCTTACCGGCGATGTGCCCAAGGCCGTCGACGAGATCGAGGCCCTGATGGCCGCTGCCCGTGCGCAGGTAGCCTGAAGCCATGTTGCGGGTCGACGTGGCGATCATCGGCGGCGGCCTGGTTGGCGCCAGCCTGGCATTGGCGCTGCAGGGCCAGGCGCGCACGCGCGGCTGGCGTATCGCGCTGATCGAGCCGTTCGCCCCCGGCGACGGCTACCAGCCCAGTTACGACGCGCGCTCCACGGCGCTGTCCTATGGCTCGCGGCTGATCTACGAAGGCCTCGACCTGTGGCCAGCTATCGCCGAGCAGGCCACCGCCATCGAGCGCATCCATGTCTCTGACCGCGGCCGCTTTGCGGCGGCGCGGCTGAGCGCCGATCAGGAAAACGTGCCGGCCCTGGGCTACGTGGTGGAGAACGCCTGGCTCGGCCACTGCCTGTGGCAGGCCTTGGATGCCGAGGTGATCCAGTGGCGCTGCCCGGCCCAGGTCGAGCGCATGGAGCCCACGTCTGAGGGTTATCGCCTGACCCTGGATGACGAAACCCTGATCGACTGCTGCCTGGCCATCCTCGCCGATGGCGGGCGCTCGTCGTTGCGCGAGCAATTGGGCATCGCGATCAATCAGCGGCCCTATGACCAGACCGCGTTGATCGCCAATATCACGCCGGCGCAGGCCCACGGCGGCGAGGCGTTCGAACGCTTTACCGAATCCGGTCCGCTGGCACTGCTGCCGCTCTCCGATAACCGCTGCGCGCTGGTGTGGACGCACCCGAGCCGCGATGCCGAGCGGCTGCTCAAGCTCGATGAGCGCGCCTTTCTCGCCGAACTGCAACAGGCCTTCGGCTATCGCCTCGGGGCGTTGCGCCAGGTCGGTGCGCGGGTGCCGTACCCGCTGGTGCTGATCGAAGCCGCCGAGCAGGTACGCGCCAATCTGGTGGTGCTCGGCAATGCCGCCCACAGCCTGCACCCCATCGCCGGGCAGGGTTTCAACCTGTCGCTACGCGACGTGCGAGCCCTGGCCGACACCCTGCTGACTAGCAGCGCGCCGCTCGGCGATCTGCCCACCCTGCAGCGTTACGCCGGTATCCAGGCTGGTGACCAGGCGCGTACCGTGGCGTTTTCCGATCAGGTCACCCGGCTGTTCAGCACCGATCAGCCGCTGCTCGCCGCCGGCCGCAGCCTGGGCCTGCTGGGGCTCGAGCTGCTGCCGCCGGCCAAGCGCTGGTTCGCCCGCCAGGCCATGGGCATGGGTACTCGCGGTAACCCGCAATGAATGCACGCCGGCTGGCGCGCAAGGCCCGGATGCTGCGCTGGATCATGAACCTCTACCCGCCCTATCTGGGCGCTGGGGTGTGGATCCGCCGTATCGCCCCGGACTTTCGCCAGGTCGAGGTACGGATGGCGCTGCGCTGGTACAACCGCAATTACGTCGGTACCCAGTTCGGTGGCAGCCTGTATTCGATGACCGATCCCTTCTACATGTTGATGCTGATGGAGAACCTCGGCCGCGATTACGTGGTCTGGGACAAGGCCGCCAGCATCGATTTCATCGCACCGGGCCGCGGCCCGGTGTTCGCCTCGTTCGCCATCGACCAGGCCTTTATCGACGAGGTGCGCGAGCGCACCGCCAGTGGCGACAAGTACCTGCCCGAATTGCCGGTCGAGGTGCGCGATGGCAGCGGCACCCTGGTGGCGCGGGTCAACAAGACGCTCTACGTGCGGCTCAAGCCGCGCGTGCGACAGGCAGCCTGAGGATATGAACGAGATGCGTGCAGACCTGATCATCGTCGGTGCCGGAATGGTTGGCAGTGCCCTGGCCCTCGCCCTGCGGAAGCAGGGTATGGAGTGCCTGGTACTCGACGGTGGGCCGATGACTGTCGAGCCTTTCGACAGGGTTGCCGCTTACGAGCCGCGGGTCAGCGCACTGTCGATGGCCAGTCAGCGCATTCTCGAGCGTCTTGGCGCCTGGCCCGGCGTGCAGGCGCGGCGCAGCTGCCCCTATCGCGACATGCACGTTTGGGACGGCAGCGGCACCGGCCATATCCATTTCAGTGCGGCCAGCGTGCATGCCAACACGCTCGGCCATATCGTCGAGAACCGCGTGGTGCAGGACGCGCTGCTCGAGCGCCTGCATGCCAGCGATGTGGGCCTGTTGGCCAATGCGCGTCTTGAGCGCATGCGCCACTCCGGCGATGACTGGCTGCTGACCCTGGCCGATGGCCGCGAGCTGCGTACCCCGCTGGTGATCGCCGCGGACGGCGCCAACTCGGCGGTGCGCCGCCTGGCCGGCTGTGAAACCCGCGAATGGGATTACCTGCACCACGCCATCGTCACCAGCGTGCGTTGCACCGAGGCCCACCAGGCTACGGCCTGGCAGCGCTTCACCGACGAAGGTCCGCTGGCCTTCCTGCCGCTGGGCGAGCGCGATGGCGAGCACTGGTGCTCGATCGTCTGGTCGACCACCCCGGAGCATGCGGCCCAACTGATGGCGCTGGATGACGAGGGGTTTTCCACAGCCCTCGGCCAGGCCTTCGAGTATCGCCTGGGCCAGATACTGCAGGTGGATCGCCGCCTGTGCATACCGCTGCGCCAGCGTCACGCCAAGCGCTACGTGGAGCCCGGCCTGGCGCTGATCGGCGACGCCGCCCATACCATCCACCCGCTGGCCGGGCAGGGCGTCAACCTCGGTTTTCTCGACGCCGCGGTGCTGGCCGAAGTACTGGCGCAAGCTGCTGCACGGGGCGAGCGGCTGGCCGATGAGCGCGTGCTGAGCCGGTACGAGCGCCGGCGCATGCCCCACAACCTGGCGATGATGGCTGCGATGGAAGGCTTTCAGCGCCTGTTCCAGAGTGATTCCCTGGCGCTGCGCCTGGCGCGCAACGCTGGGCTGGATCTGGTCGACGGCCTGGAAGACGCCAAGGCGCTGTTCGTGCGTCAGGCCCTGGGCCTGAGCGGCGACCTGCCGGCGCTCGCCAGGGCCTGATGGCGCTTTTCCACAGCGGGGGGCTGGGTGGAGCGAGGCGCGTAGCCGAGGCTTTTTCGTCCACCCAGGCGAGGCGCGCAGCGACAGCCTGATGGCGTTGTAATATCCGGCAATGACGTCCCGGTGGGCGCTGCAGATGCGAGTCAATATCATCCTCGCTCTCTCAGCTCTCCCAAGGTGTCTGTCATGTCGGTACGTCGCGCGCTTCTTGCCGTTTTCACCCTCAGTACGCTGGCCAGTGCCGTGCAGGCGGCCGATGAAGTAGTTGTCTATTCCTCGCGTATCGACGAACTGATCAAACCGGTGTTCGACGCCTACACCGCCAAGAGCGGTGTGGCGGTCAAGTTCATCACCGACAAGGAAGCGCCGTTGATGGCGCGCATCAAGGCCGAAGGCGAGAATACCCCGGCCGATCTGCTGATCACCGTCGACGCCGGCAACCTCTGGCAGGCCGAGCAGATGGGCATTCTGCAGCCGATGAAGTCCAGCGTCGTCGACGCCAACATTCCTGCCCAGTATCGCGCCGCCAGCGGTGCCTGGACCGGCCTGTCGCTGCGCGCACGCACCATCGTCTACTCGCCGGAGCGGGTGAAGGATGGTGAACTGACCACCTACGAAGCGCTGGCTGACAAGAGCTGGGAAGGCCGCCTGTGCCTGCGCACCAGCAAGAAGGTCTACAACCAGTCGCTCACCGCCACCCTGATCGAGACTCACGGCGAAGCCAAGACCGAAGAGATCATCAAGGGCTGGGTCAACAACCTGGCGACCGACCCGTTCCCGGACGACAACTCGGTGATCAACGCCGTGGCCGCTGGCCAGTGCGACGTGGGCATCGTCAACACCTACTACTTCGGCCGTCTGCACGAGCAGAACCCGGATCTGAAAGCCAAGCTGTTCTGGCCTAACCAGAAAGACCGCGGCGTACACGTCAACCTGTCCGGCGTTGGCCTGACCAAATATGCGCCGCACCCCGAAGCCGCGCAGAAGCTGGTCGAGTGGATGACCAGCGCCGAGGCGCAGAACATCTTCGCCGATGCCAACAAGGAGTTTCCCGCCAACCCGGCGGTGAAACCCTCAGCAGAAGTCGCCGCCTGGGGTGAATTCAAGGCAGACAGCATCGCCGTGGAAGTGGCGGGCAAGCGCCAGGCCGAGGCCATTCGCCTTATGGATCGGGCTGGCTGGAATTAACCGCGACGATTTGCTTGAATGCCAGCCGCGGCGCAGTTGCCGCGGCTTTTCCATTTCAGCCACAAGGAAGTTTCTATGCCGTTTTCCACATTTTCCCGCTTGCTGGGAACGCTCTTCATATTGTTGGTGCTAGGTGGTTGCCAGTCATCACTGATGGTGGCGCCGACTACCGAGGTCGAACCGAAAGCCACGGCCGACAAGGCTCTGGTGGTGTTCATGCGGCCTTCGTCACTCGGCGGTGCAGTGCAATCCTCCGTTTACGACACCCGCGCCGAGGGCAATGATGTATTCGCCGGCGTCGTATCGTCGAAAAGCAAGGTCGCCTACCTGGCCGAGCCCGGTGAGCACCTGTTCATGGTGGTGTCTGAAAACGCCGATTTCCTCGCCGCCAATCTGGAAGCCGGCAAGCGTTATTACGTGCTGGTCGCCCCGCGAATGGGGGTATGGCGAGCTCGTTTCTCGTTGCTGCCGATTCGTAATGATGCCAGTGCCAAGGAAGGCCTGCAGTCCAAGCAGTTTCGCAATTGGGATGAGTCCACCGAGTGGATGGTGATCGGCCCCAAGGCGAACAATTGGTATCAGGACAACATCGACAGTATCCGCGCGCGCAAGCTCGACTACCTGCCCAAGTGGCAGAACAAGAGCGCTGCCGACAAGGCTGAGCGTACGCTGCGCAGCGTAGACGGCCTGTAACCGCCATGAAGCTGATGTCCTTGCTGCTGCCGGGACATCACGCGTTGTCTGTTTAGGAGTGTGCTTGGCCCATCCTGCCCAGCGTCGCTGGTATCCCATCGCTTTTGCCGTGGCGCTGCTGGTATTTATGCCACTGCTGGTACTCATGGCGAGCTGGCAGGAGGTGGACCGGCAGATCTGGTCGCACCTGTGGCAGACGCAACTGCCGCGGCTGGTCGGCAATACCCTGACGCTGGTGCTCGGTGTCGGCGTCGGGGTGACGGTACTGGGGGTGAGCCTGGCCTGGCTCACCAGCCTCTGCGAGTTCCCCGGCCGGCGCTGGCTGGACTGGGCGCTGATGCTGCCCTTCGCCATTCCCGCTTACGTGTTGGCCTTCGTGTTCGTCGGCCTGCTGGATTTCTCCGGGCCGCTGCAAACGCTGTTACGTGAGTGGCTGGGCAGCGGCGTGCGCTTGCCGCGGGTGCGCTCGACCTCCGGGGTGATCATCGTCCTGGTGCTGGTGTTCTACCCCTACGTCTACCTGCTCGCGCGCAATGCCTTCCTGGCCCAGGGCAAGGGCCTGATGGAAGCGGCGCGCACTCTCGGCCACTCGCCCTGGCAATCGTTCTGGCGGGTGGCCTTGCCGGTGGCGCGCCCGGCCATCGGCGCTGGCCTGGCGCTGGCATTGATGGAGACCCTGGCCGACTTTGGCGCCGTATCGGTATTCAATTTCGATACCTTCACCACCGCCATCTACAAGACCTGGTACGGCTTCTACAGCCTGGGCAGCGCGGCGCAACTGGCCTGCCTGCTGCTGTTTGCGGTGATGCTGGTGCTCTATGGTGAGCGCCGTGCTCGTGGCGCCGTGCGGCCTGCCGTCGAGCGGCCACGCAGCGGCGCACTTTATCGCCTGACCGGGCTGCGCGCGGCAGCCGCCAGTGCCTGGTGTCTGCTGGTATTCGCCTGCGCCTTCGTGATCCCGGTGCTGCAACTGCTGGTTTGGTTCTGGCAGCGCGGGCGTTTCGATCTCGATGAACGCTACCTGGCGCTGATCCTCCACACCCTGTACCTGGGCGCCATGGCGGCGCTGATCACCGTGTCGATCGCGCTCTTGCTGGCATTCGCCCGGCGCCAGGTACCGACCCGCCTGATGGGCGCCACCGTTGGCCTGGCCAACCTCGGCTACGCACTGCCGGGCTCGATGCTGGCCGTGGCGATCATGCTGGCCTTCAGCCGCCTGGACAACGGCCTGGTCATTCCCCTGTCGACCTGGCTCGGTGGCGCCGGCAAGGCCTTGCTGCTCGGCAGCCTGGGTGCGCTGCTGCTGGCCTACCTGATCCGCTTTCTGGCGGTGGCCTACGGGCCGCTGGAAGCCAGCCTGGCGCGCGTTCGACCGTCGTTGGCGCAGGCATCGCGCAGCCTGGGGGTTGGCGGCGTGGCGTTGTTCGTGCGGGTGTACCTGCCGCTGCTGATGCCCGGTGTGTTGTCGGCGGCCTTGCTGGTCTTCGTCGATGTGCTCAAGGAAATGCCGGCCACCCTGCTGATGCGCCCGTTCGGCTGGGACACCCTGGCCGTGCGCATCTTCGAGATGACCAGCGAGGGCGAATGGGCGCGAGCCGCATTGCCGGCGCTGACGCTGGTAGCGGTCGGGCTGTTGCCGGTGATCCTGCTGATCCGCCGCTCGGCGCCGCGAATCGGATAGGCGGTCGCTGGCGCGGACTTGGGCCGCCCGCCGAGGGTTGCCAGGGGCTTTGTTACACCGGCTGCCAATGTGCGAGATGACCGACTACGACCATGCGGCTACAATGCGCGCCATTCGCTGCGGCCCGCCTTGCAGCCACGTCCAAATTCATCTGGAATGGCCCACTTCACCCGCGCCCCAGCCTTGCAACGCCCGGAAGGAGATCCCATGGGACAGCGCACACCTCTTTACGACCTGCACCTGGCACTCGGCGCCAAGATGGTCGACTTCGGCGGCTGGGACATGCCGCTGCATTACGGTTCCCAGGTCGAGGAACACCATCAGGTGCGCCGCGACTGCGGGGTGTTCGACGTCTCGCACATGACCGTGGTCGATGTGCAGGGCGCCGACGCCCAGCGCTATCTGCAGCGTTTGCTGGCCAATGATGTGGCGCGCCTGCAGACCCCCGGCAAGGCCCTCTACAGTGCCATGCTCAACGAAGCGGGCGGGGTGATCGACGATCTGATCGTTTACCTGCTCGGCGCGGTCGAAGTGCCGGCCTATCGGCTGGTGGTCAATGCGGCGACCCGCGACAAGGATCTGGCCTGGATGCGTGCCCACAGCAGCGGATTCGATGTCGAGCTACGCGAGCGCAGTGACTTCGCGATGTTCGCTGTGCAGGGCCCCAAGGCCCGCGCCAGGACCGCCGAGCTGGTCAGCCAGACACGCGCCAGCCTGATTCACGAGCTCAAGCCGTTCCAGGGGCTGCCCGACGGCGAATGGTTCATCGCCCGTACCGGCTACACCGGTGAGGACGGCCTGGAAATCATGTTGCCGGCCGGGGAGGCGGTGGCCTTTTTCAATGATCTGGTCGGTGCCGGCATTTCGCCCATTGGCCTTGGTGCACGCGACACCCTGCGCCTGGAAGCGGGCCTGAATCTTTACGGCCAGGATATGGACGAGCAATCCTCACCCCTGGCCTCGAACCTGGCCTGGACGGTGGCCTGGGAGCCGACCGAGCGCGCCTTTATCGGCCGCGACGCGCTGCAACACCAGCATGCTCAGGGCGCGTATTCACGCCTGGTCGGCGTGGTGCTGGAAGAGCGCGGCGTGCTGCGTGCCCACCAGGTGGTGCGGGTCGACGGTGTTGGCGAAGGCGAGATCACCAGCGGCAGCTTCTCGCCGACCCTGGGCAAATCGATCGCCCTGGCCCGGGTACCGGCAAAGACCGGTGACCGCGCCGAGGTGGAGATCCGCGGCAAGTGGTACCCACTGCGCGTGGTGCAGCCCAGTTTCGTACGCCATGGCAAGGTGCTGATCTGAGGCACGCCTTACACAGGTGGCAGGCACCTGCTAAATTCCCCGGACGGCGCGGTCGCCGTCCTGTCTGATGAGGAACGACAACATGAGCTCTATCCCCGCCGATCTGCGTTACGCCACCAGCCACGAATGGGCACGCCTGGAAGCCGACGGCAGCGTGACTGTGGGCATCTCCGACCATGCTCAGGAAGCGCTGGGTGATGTGGTGTTCATCGAGCTGCCGGAAATCGGCAAGGTGCTCGATGCGGGCCAGGAAGCCGGTGTGGTCGAGTCGGTGAAGGCCGCTTCCGACATCTACGCGCCAGTCGCTGGCGAAGTGATCGCCATCAACGAAGCCCTGGCCGATAGCCCGGAAAGCGTCAACAGCGACCCGTACGGCAGCTGGTTCTTCAAGCTGCAGCCCAGCGATGCCTCGCAGCTGCAGAAGCTGCTCGACAGCGCGGGCTACCAGGCAAGCATCGACGGCTGAGTCGTGGGTGCATGAAGAAGCCGGCCCTGGGCCGGCTTTTTTATCACTGCTGGGCAGTGAGAATCGCGGTGGCCAGTTCCATGTCGCTGGCTTGCAGGTCCGGGTGATCGGTGCGGATCTTCTGCAGCGCCGCTTCCAGGTATGGACCGCGGATTTCGCCATTGCTGGCGATATAGCTGCTGGCGTCGTCCTGGGCGGGGACGATCATCTTGTTGTCCTTGAACGTCAGGTAGGTCGATGCGGTGGTTGCACCCGACGACAGGACGTCGCGCAGGTTGACGGCATGAACCTGGGTAGAAGCGGCCAGAAACAGGCCGGCGAGCAGCAGTGAACGTGAACGGCGCATGGCAATGACTCCTGTGGGGGGTTCCTCTCCTTGAGAGTAGGGCCGCAGGCTACAGGTTCCACTGCGTTGACAGCTGCTGCTACAGCTCGAAGCGCCGTACCGAGGCCTGCATGGCCTGGGCCGAGCTGTCCATCTGTACCAACATCTGCGCCAGTTGCTGCATGGCCATGTTGTTGCGCTGGGCCACCTCGCTGATCATTTCCACCCGTTCGGCGACTTCGTTGCTGGCCTTGGACTGTTCGGTGATGGTGTGGGCGATCTCGTCGACCATCTGTGCCGAGCGCTGCACGCCCTGGCGAATTTCGGTGATCGAGGCATTGGCTTGCTGGGCCTTGCCAACGCCGTCGGTGACCCGGCTGACCCCGGCTTCCATGCTTTTCACCGCCTGCGCAGTGGATTCGCGGATGCGCTGGATCATGCCGGTGATCTCCTGGGTCGACTGCGCGGTGCGGGCCGCCAGGCCGCGCACCTCGTCGGCCACCACGGCGAAGCCACGGCCGGCTTCCCCGGCGCGCGCGGCCTCGATGGCGGCATTGAGGGCCAGCAGATTGGTCTGCTCGGCGATGCCGCGGATCACCTGGATGATCGAATCGATTTCCTCGGACGACTGACCCAGCACGGTGACGGTCCGTGACGACTGATTGACCGCATCGGCGATGTGGTTCATGCCGTCGACCACGCCAACGATCACCTGCCCGCCAGTGGTGGTGAGCTGTTCCGACTGTTCGGATATATCCCGGGCACTACGCGTGTGTTCGGCGATCTGCGCGATATTGCCGATCATCTGTTCCATGGCCGCGGCCATGCTGGTGGCGCCTTCGGCCTGCTCGCTGGCGCCGCGCGCCACCTCGCCGGAGGTCTGGCTCAGATACTGGGACGCGCGGCGTAATTCCTCGCTCTCGGTACGAATGGTTTCGATCATCTGCCGCAGGCTGGTCTGCATGTCCGCCAGGCTCTGTTGCAGCTGGCCGGCTTCGTCGCGGCTGTCGACGCTGATCGGCGCGCGCAGGTTGCCCTGGGCCATGCTGCGCGCGGCCTGGATGATCTTCGCCAGCGGCCGCAGCACCGAGCGCAGCAGCTGCCGGGTAATCGCGAGGATCAACAGGCAGGCCAGGCCCAGGCTGCCCCATTGCCACCAGGACGCCTGCTGCACCACGGCTTCGGTTCGTGCACGGGTCTGGGCAACGCTGGCTTCGATCTGTTCGCTGATCGTTTCATTGCGCCCTTCCAGTTCGGCAAAGCTGCGCGAGAAATCGGCCATCAGCGCGCGTGCCGCCTGCGGATCGACCAGAGCCTGCTCGACGATGCGCGTGGCCGACTGGATATAGGCCTCCAGCACCGGCCCAATGGCGTCGATTGCTTGGCGAATCTCCGGGGCCAACGGCAGCTTGGCATTTTGCTCCATGGCCTGGCGGAAGCGCGCGCTGTGTTCCTTGAGATCGTCGCGCACCTGGGCAGCGGCTGCGGCGTCGCCGGGGGCGGTGAGAAAGGCGCCGAGCACGTCAGCGCGCAGGGCATCGTGCATCATGTCGCCATCCATGTGATGGCGCAGGGCGTTGGCATTGATTTCGTTGGCCACCAGGGCCTCGCCCAACTGCGCCTGGCCCCAGAGGCCGATGCCGCCGACCAGAAGCGTGGCAACGATACTGACGGCTCCACAGGCGAGCATCTTCTGGCGGATATTCATGGCGCCGCTCCTGGCATGAGCAGGCTGCCCTGAGCCCGCGTTTGCTCAGATTAGCGCTGCTCGCTTTGCGGTGTCACGCGCAATACTTCTTCAAGCGTGGTCTGCCCGGCAGCGATTTTTTGCGCACCGGAAAGGCGCAGGCTACGCATGCCATCCTTGAAGGCCTGGCGGCGCAGAGGCGTGAGGTCGGTATCGGCGTTGATCAGCGGTTTCAGGCTGTCGCCCAGCAGCATGATCTCGTACACCCCGGCGCGCCCGCGGTAGCCGGTTTCCCGGCATTCGACGCAGCCCACGGCGCGGTGGGCGCCGGTGGGCAGCGGCGCGTTCCAGGGGCGGGTAAGTTCCTGCCAGTCCGCTTCGTCGAGTTCCACCGGCGCCTTGCAGTGCGGGCACAGGGTACGCACCAGGCGCTGGGCCATGACGCCCAGCAAGGTGGCCTTGAGCAGGTAGTGCGGCACACCCAGCTCGAGCAGTCGGGTGATGGCGCTCGGCGCGTCGTTGGTGTGCAGGGTGGAAAGCACCAGGTGGCCGGTCAGCGCTGCCTGGATGGCCATCTCGGCGGTTTCCAGGTCGCGGATCTCGCCGACCATGATGATGTCCGGGTCCTGGCGCATCAGGGCGCGCACGCCGCTGGCGAAGGTCAGGTCGATGTTGTGCTGCACCTGCATCTGGTTGAAGGCGCCCTCGATCATCTCGATGGGGTCTTCGATGGTGCACACGTTCACTTCCTCGGTGGCCAGCTGCTTGAGGGTGGTGTACAGCGTGGTGGTCTTGCCCGAGCCGGTGGGACCGGTGACCAGGATGATGCCGTTGGGTTGGCGGGTCATGCTTTCCCAGCGCTTGAGGTCATCGGGGCTGAAGCCCAACTGGTCGAAGCCGCGCAGCAGCACGTCCGGGTCGAAGATACGCATCACCATCTTCTCGCCGAAGGCGGTGGGCAGGGTCGACAGGCGCAGTTCCACCTCGTTGCCGGCGGGCGTCTTGGTCTTTACCCGGCCGTCCTGGGGTTTGCGCTTTTCAGCGACGTTCATGCGGCCCAGGGTCTTCAGGCGGCTGACGATGGCCATGGTGACCTGGGCGGGGAACTGGTACACGGTGTGCAGCACGCCGTCGATGCGAAAGCGCACGCTGCCCTGTTCGCGGCGCGGCTCGATATGGATGTCACTGGCGCGCTGCTGGAAGGCGTACTGGAACAGCCAGTCGACGATATTCACCACGTGGGCATCGTTGGCGTCCGGCTCCTGGTCCTGAGCGCCAAGGTTGAGCAGTTGCTCGAAGTTGCCGACGTTGCTGAGCTTGGCGTCGCTGTTGCTGGCACCGCTGACCGAGCGGGCAAGGCGGTAGAACTCCACGGTAAAGCGCTGGATGTCCGCCGGGTTGGCCACCACGCGCTTGATCGGCCGCTTGAGCACGTGGACGAGATTGGCTTCCCAGCTGTGCATGAACGGCTGCGCGCTGGCAATGGTCACCGCCTCGGCATTGACCGCCACGGCGAGGATCTTGTGGCGCTGGGCGAAGGCGTAGGACATCAGCGGGGTGACCGCTGCCGCGTCGATCTTCAACGGATCGATGCGCAGGTACGGTTGCCCGGCAAGCTGCGCCAGCCAGAGGGTCAGGCTTTCCAGGTCGAAGGTACGCCCCGGGCGCGACTGATCCTCGAGCTGCTGGGCGGCCAGGAACTCCAGTGGGTGCAGGTCGTTATTGGCACCGCTGCGGCGGATTGCCAGGCACTGCTCGGCGCTTTCCTGGGCGATACGGCCCTGGCCGACCAGTTCGCGCAGCAACTCGTTGAGATCCAGCAGGCGGTCGGCGGCGGCAGGCGAGAGGCTGGACATGCGGGCTCCTGGTTACGGCTGGCTGGTTGGCATTCTGTAGCAGCTGTCAGCATGCCTGATTGCGCCGGCGGCGACTAAGCACCGGTTCATGGTTCGCGGATCAGGGCTGCGGCCTGGTCGCTTGCTCGCCTGCTGGCGGTAGCTGTTCCGGGGCTGCTGGCGGCTCCGGCTCGCGGGCATCCTCCAGGCTTTGCGCGGGTAGGGAGGGCGGTGGTGTGAGGCCCATGGACACATAGATGCTGGTCAGCGCGTCGACGCCCATGTTGGCGGGTTTTACCCAGTCGGCGGGCACGTAGAGCAGGCCGCCACCGACCGGAATCGGTGCGGTGGGCACCAGGATCGCCAGGTGCGGACGGCCCTCCAGCTCCACCGGCTCCGAGGTCGGTTGCAGGGCCAGTACCGCCACGCCATCGCCGCCGCCGAAAAAGCACCACACCGGGCGCATGCTGGTGATGTCGGTGTTCTTCTTGTCGAGCAGGCCGACGAAGCGGTCCGCCAGATTGTAGAAGTTGCCGATCAGCGGGGTGCGCCGCAGGGTCACGTCGATCAGCCAGCCAAGCGGGCGGCGCAGGCCCAGCTTCACCGCCAGGCCCAGGGGATAGAGGCTGATCAGCAGCACCAGGGTGCCGAGCAGGTAGGCCAGGTAGGGGTTGCTGGCGAACGGCGTGCCGAGTGCGGCGAACAGCCGGCCAATGGCCGTGGACGGGCCGATCAGATTGTTGAGCAGGCTGACCAGCCAGGCCAGCACCACCATGGTCAGGGCCAGTGGCAGCAGTGCCAGCAGGCCGGTCAGCCAGGTGGCGGCGATGGATTTCAGGCTGAGTTTGAACATCGAGGGGCGTCCTGTCGTCGAGCGGGGCAGGTGGGCGCGCCACCTGCCGGGGTCATCAGCCGTGCTTGAGCAGCGCTTTCCAGGGCTTGAGGCTCATGATGATCTGCGCCTGGGTCATGCGCGCCTCCAGTTCTTCTGGACTGATCGGGCGCTTCGCCAGTTCAGCCAGTTTGTTGAGTTCGCCGAACAGCCGGTCGGCCTCGGCGATGTCGAGCGTGCCGCGGGCCAGGTGCAGCCAGAGCAGCAAGCGCTCCAGGCGCGGCAGCTGTTCGGCCAGGTCTTCGGGCTGCTGCTGGTAACGCTTGAGCTGCAGGTCGCGGCCCTCTTCGGCGAAGAAGGTCGGCAGCCAGCTTTGCAAGGCGGCGGCGCCCTGGCGATCACCACGCTTGGTGCGTGCGCTGGTCCAGGCGCGCGTCAGCAGCCAGCGCGAGGTACCGAGTGAAAACCGGCCCCAGCGGGTTTGTTGCAGCTCGGCAGCGAATTGGGCAGGGGCGTCCTGGCGCGCGGCGTCGTCCGCCTGGCCGGCCAGCACCCGTGGCCGCCAGTCGTCGAGCAGGGCATCGAGTACCTGGCGCAGTTCGCTGGTGCTGGCGCGGGGGGCGGCCTGACCGAGGCTGCCGAACAGGGCACGCAGCTCCACCAGGCAATCCAGCCAGTCGACCAGCAGGCGCCAGTGGCCGTTGTGGCGGTACTGCTCGGCCAGACGCTGGCTGCTGCCCAGCAGAAACCAGCCGATGGCGGCAACGGCGTCGTCCAGGCTCTGCTCGGCATCCAGTTGTGGCGTGGGCAACTGCAGGCCGTAGCTGGCCTCGTCGAACAGGCGGTAGCCGCGCTCGGCCTTGCTGATGTCGCAGGGCATCAGCGGCAGGTCGGCGGCCAGCTCGGCAGCCAGTTCCAGCAGCGCTTCGGGCTCACCCTGGCGCAGTTCCAGCTCCAGCTCGCAGATTTCTTCCTGCTGTTTGCCGGCGATCACTTTGCCCAGGTCCAGCGCCGCTTCGATGACCACCCGCGCCTTGCCGCGGCCCCAGGCGATCTCGGCGCGCTGGCGCACGAAATCGGTAGTGAAGATCGGTTTGAGCTGCTTTTTGTCCAGTTCGGCCAGGGCCGCTGGCCAGCAGCTGTCGTCGAGCTTCTTGAGATCCAGTTTGGCCTTGCTCAGGTACCAGTCCCACTCGTTGCGCTCGGACAAGCCGGCCACACTCTGGCCGCGGCTCTTGAGGGTCTGGATGATCTGTTCGCCATCCTTGCGCAGGCGCAGGGCAACCTTGGCACCAGCAAGGTCGCGGGCCTCGGTGTCGAAATACTGGTTGAACAGCTCGCTCGTCTCCCAGCCGGCCTTGCTGCGTTTTTTCAGCAGGGGGTGGGTTTGCAGGGCGGCCAGGGTTTCGCGACTGGCGCGCAGTTTGATTTCGGTTTCTTTATTCATTGCGAGGGCTCGGTGAAGCGGCGACGGCGGCGGGGGTTGCGCGGTGCGAGGCGCTGCCCCGCACGTTAGGCCGTACAGGGTAGAGCAAAAGCGCGGCGGATGCAGGTCGGCGAACATGGCTGACGCCGGAGTGGGGTGTGGTGAAAATATTCATGCTGGTATTTTTCCTGATTTTCATCCGCTTTTCGCGGGAAATCAGTGACGAAATACGACTTTATGACCAAACGATGACACGCGCTGGCCTGGCCAGGATGTCATCCGTATACTTGCCGCCTCTTTGACAGACAGGGGTCACCCCCATGCCAAGCAATCCGTTCATCAGCAGCCTGTTTGGCCGCTCGCCGATCGGGCCGATGCAACAGCATATCGCCAAGGCTCATGAATGCGCCGCCAATCTGGTGCCATTCTTCGAGGCTGTGATGGCCGAAGACTGGACGCGGGTCGAGCAGGTGCAGCAGGCCATGGTGCGCCTGGAGAACGAGGCCGACAAGCTCAAGAAGAACGTGCGCATGCACCTGCCCAAGAGCCTGTTTCTGCCGGTACCGCGTTCCGATCTGCTGGAACTGCTCAGCACCCAGGACAAGGTCGCCAACCGGGCCAAGGATATCGCCGGGTTGATGCTGGGCCGTTCCATGACCATCCCTGCCGCGCTGCAGCCGCTGATGCTGGCGTATGTGCAGCGTTGCGTGGACGCCAGTGCCCAGGCACTCAAGGCGATGAAGGAGCTGGATTCGCTGCTCGAGGCCGGTTTCGCCGGTCGTGAGGCCACCCTGGTCGAGCGCATGGTCGAGGAGCTCGAGGAAATCGAGCGCGAAACCGACCGCCAGCAGATCGAGGTGCGCCGCACCTTGTTCAAACTGGAAAAGGATCTTCCCGCAGTCGATGTGATGTTCCTCTATCGGATCATCGACTGGGTCGGAGACATTGCCGATCGCGCCGAGCGCGTAGGCAACCGACTGGAACAACTGCTGGCGCGCTGACTCGCCAGCATCCTTTCTGGGTTTACAGGTAAATCTCTATGTCTCTTGTCGCGGACTACGGTTTCGTACTCCTCGTGATGGCCTGCTGCTTTGGTTTGTTCATGGCGTGGGGCGTTGGTGCCAATGATGTGTCCAATGCCATGGGTACCTCGGTGGGTGCCAAGGCACTGACCATCAAGCAGGCGATCCTGATCGCCATGGTTTTCGAGTTCTGCGGTGCCTATCTGGCCGGTGGGCAGGTCACCGAAACCATCAAGAACGGCATCGTCGATGCCTCGGTGATTCCCGCCGACATGTTCGTGCTGGGCATGATGGCCTCGTTGTTGTCGGCCGGTACCTGGCTGCTGATCGCCTCGATTCGCGGCTGGCCGGTCTCCACCACCCACTCGATCGTCGGCGCCCTCATCGGTTTCGCCTCGGTCAGCGTATCGGTCGATGCGGTGAACTGGGGCGGCCTGGTGCCGATCGTCTCCAGCTGGGTGGTGACCCCCTTCATTTCCGGTCTGCTGGCCTTCGGCCTGTTCATGAGCGTGCAATGGCTGATCTTCGACACCGAGGATCCATTTCGCAACGCCAAGCGCTGGGTGCCGGTGTACATGTTCCTGACCGGCTTCATGCTGGCGCTGATGACTTTTACCAAGGGCCTCAAGCACGTCGGCCTGAACTTCACCACCGGCCAGAGCATTCTGCTGTCCGCCGGTGTCGGTCTTCTGGTGGCCGGCCTGGGCATGCTGTTGCTGCGCCGCATCAAGCTGGACGAGGAAGCCGACAAGGACTTCCATTTCGCCAGCGTCGAGAAGGTCTTCGCGGTGCTGATGATCTTCACTGCCTGTTCCATGGCCTTCGCCCACGGCGCCAGTGACGTCTCCAACGCCGTCGGCCCGTTGGCAGCGGTGGTAGGGGTAATCGAGGCGGGTGGCGACATGGCCATCGGCGGCCAGTCTTCGGTACCCGGCTGGGTGCTGCTGATGGGCGCCGTGGGCATCGTCATCGGCCTGGCCACCTATGGCTGGAAGGTGATCGCCACCATCGGCAAGAAAATCACCGAGCTGACCCCGAGCCGCGGTTTCGCCGCCGAGCTGGCCACCGCCGCCACCGTCGTCGCCGCGTCGGGCATCGGCCTGCCGATCTCCACCACTCACACGCTGGTCGGTGCGGTACTGGGCATCGGCATGGCGCGGGGCATCGGCGCGCTCAACCTGGCGGTAGTCGGGCGGATCTTCACCTCATGGGTGGTGACCCTGCCGATTGGTGCCGCGCTGGCGATTATCTATCTTGAAATCTTCATGCTGATCTTCTTGTGATCGTTTGACGGTCTGCTGCGCGGCCGTTAACGAGCGCATGCTTTGGTAGGAGGGGCCGGGCGGCGATCCGCTTTAGCCCCGGGCTCTTTGTAACCCGATGAAAAGCTTGTGGCTAAAGCCACTCCTACTCGATTGTCGGCCCTGAAAAACAGCGATTCTCTATTGGCGGTTCTCGCGGGCAACGCTTCACTCTATGATGAGGCGACCGACCCGAGAGAGCCGCCATGTCATTTCTCCCCCTCAAGGATCGCTTCGCGGCGCTGATCGCCGTGCCATCGGTCAGTTGCACCCAGCCCGCCCTGGATCAATCCAACCAGCCGGTCATCGATCTGTTGGCCAACTGGCTGAGTGAGCTGGGTTTCTCCTGTGAAAAACAGCAGGTTGAGCCGGGCAAGTTCAATCTGATCGCCACCTACGGCAGCGGCCCTGGCGGTCTGGTGCTGGCCGGGCACAGCGATACCGTGCCGTTCGACGAAGCCCTGTGGCAGAGCGACCCGCTCAAACTCACCGAAACCGGTGATCGCTGGGTCGGCCTGGGCGTGTGCGACATGAAGGGCTTCTTCGCGTTGATCATCGAGGCGGTGCAGACGCTGCTCGACCAGCCGTTCAGGCAACCGCTGATCATCCTCGCCACCTGCGACGAGGAAAGCTCGATGTCCGGCGCCCGGGCGCTGGCCGAAGCCGGGCGGCCGCTGGGCCGCGCGGCGGTCATCGGCGAGCCCACCGGGCTCAAGCCGATCCGCCTGCACAAGGGCGTGATGATGGAGCGCATCGACATCCTCGGGCAGAGCGGCCACTCCTCCAATCCGGCTCTGGGCCGCAGCGCCCTGGATGTCATGCACGAGGTGATGGGCGAGCTGATGCAACTGCGCCGCCAGTGGCAGCAGGAGTACCGCAACCCGCAGTTCAGCGTCCCGCAGCCAACCCTCAACTTCGGCTGCATCCATGGTGGTGACAACCCCAACCGTATCTGTGGCCAGTGCTCCCTGGAGTTCGATCTGCGCCCGTTGCCGGGCATGCAGCCCGAAGCGCTGCGTGCGGCGATTCGCCAGAAGTTGCAGCCCTTGGCCGAGCGCCATGAGGTAAGCATTGATTTCGCGCCGCTGTTTCCCGCCGTGCCACCCTACGAGCAGTCGGCCGATGCCGAGCTGGTGCGCCTGGCCGAACGGCTCACCGGGCACACCGCCCAGGCGGTGGCCTTCGGTACCGAAGCGCCGTATTTCCAGCAACTGGGTTGCGAAACCCTGGTGCTCGGCCCCGGCGATATCGACTGCGCCCACCAGCCGGGCGAGTATCTGGATACCGACCGCCTGATCCCCACGGTGCAGCTGCTGCGCCAACTGATTCAGCACTATTGCCTGAGCCCACGCTGACATGAGGAGCATTGCGCTGATGCCATTGCGACGACGATAACGCACCGAATCTGCCTGCGAGGCCGGACGCTTCGCGCCCATTGCTGCTTCTTTCGTTATCACAAGGGTTTCGCTGCACATGTACGACTACGTCAACTGGCTCCGCCACGCTTCGCCCTACATCAACGCCCACCGTGACTGCACCTTCGTGGTCATGCTGCCGGGCGAGGGTGTGGCCCATCCGAATTTCGGCAATATCGTCCACGACATGGTGCTGCTGCACAGCCTCGGCGTGCGCCTGGTGCTGGTGCACGGCTCGCGCCCGCAGATCGAGGCGCGCCTGGCCGCCCGTGGCCTGCAGCCGCGCTATCACCGCGACCTGCGGGTGACCGACAGCGCCACCCTGGAGTGCGTGATCGACGCCGTCGGCCAGCTGCGCATCGCCATCGAGGCACGGCTGTCGATGGACATCGCCGCCTCGCCGATGCAGGGCTCGCGGCTGCGGGTCAGCAGCGGCAACTACGTCACCGCGCGGCCCATCGGCGTGCTCGATGGCGTTGATTATCACCACACTGGCGAAGTGCGGCGCATCGACCGCAAGGGCATCAATCGCCAGCTCGACGAGCGCAATATCGTGCTGCTGTCACCGCTCGGCTATTCGCCAACCGGCGAGATCTTCAACCTGGCCTGCGAAGACGTGGCCATGCGTGCGGCCACCGACCTGGCCGCCGACAAGCTGATCCTATTCAGCAGCCAGCAGGGCCTGCTCGACGATGACGGCAAGCTGATTCGCGAGCTGCGCCCGCAGCAGGTGCCGGCCCATGTGCAGCGCCTGGGCAGCGATTACCAGGGCGAACTGCTGGATGCCGCCGCCCAGGCCTGCCGCGGTGGCGTCAAGCGCAGCCATATCGTCAGCTACACCGGCGACGGCTCGCTGCTCACCGAGCTGTTCACCCGCGATGGTGGCGGCACCATGGTCGACCCCGAGCAGTTCGAATCGCTGCGCGAGGCGAACATCGAGGATGTCGGTGGGCTGATCGACCTGATCACGCCGCTGGAGGAGCAGGGCATTCTGGTGCGCCGTTCGCGGGAAGTGCTGGAGCGCGAGATCGGCCAGTTCAGCATCGTCGAGCGTGACGGCATGATCATCGCCTGCGCGGCGCTCTATCCGATCGCCGACTCGAGTTGCGGCGAGCTGGCATGCCTGGCGGTCAACCCGGAGTACCGCCATGGCGGCCGTGGCGACGAATTGCTCGAGCGTATCGAGGAGCGCGCCCGCGCCCGGGGCATCAACACCCTGTTCGTGCTTACCACCCGCACCGCCCACTGGTTCCGCGAGCGTGGTTTCGAACCCAGCAGCGTCGAGCGCCTGCCGGCCGCCCGCGCTTCACTGTACAACTTCCAGCGCAATTCGAAGATCTTCGAAAAGAGCATCTGACCTGCAGCCGCATTTGCACCAGCAACACCCAGGATGATCGCCTTCCCGGGTGTCGCGGCGCGCGGCTGGGCAACGTACAGCGACCTTGATCGATGCCATCGGCTGGCGCAGCGGCCCATATTGGTCAAGGCTGCAAGGACACCCTCTCGATAAAGGACTGCGCATGCCCATTCGACGCTCGCCGATCACCGCCGCCTTCGCACTCTCACTCCTGTCGTTCTCCGCGTTTGCGGCCGACCTGGCCCCTGAAGCGCTGCTCAAGAAAGCCGAGGCCGAACAGAAGTCATACCTGGCCACCGTCGAGCAACTGGTCAATGTCGATACCGGCACCGGTCAGGAACCGGGCCTCAAGACCGTCAGCGCGCTGTTAATAGAACGCCTCAAGGCGCTGGGTGCCAAGGTCGAGACCACTCCGGCCAGCCCCTCGGCGGGCGACAACATCGTCGGTACCTTCAAGGGCACCGGCAGCAAATCCTTCCTGCTGATGGTGCATTACGACACCGTGTTTCTACCCGGCACTGCCGCCAAGCGGCCATTCAAGGTCGAGGGCGAGCGCGCCTATGGGCCTGGCGTGGCCGACGCCAAGGGTGGCGTGGCAATGATCCTGCACGCACTGAAGCTGCTGCAGGACGACAAATTCGAGGGCTTCGGCACGCTGACCGTGCTGTTCAACCCGGATGAGGAAACCGGCTCCGCCGGCTCGAAGAAGGTCATCGCCGAACTGGCCCGCCAGCATGACTACGTGTTCTCGTATGAGCCGCCAGACAAGGATGCCGTGACCGTGGCCACCAACGGCATCAATGGCGTGATGCTCGAGGTCAAGGGCAAGTCCTCCCACGCGGGTTCGGCGCCGGAGGCCGGGCGCAACGCGGCCATGGAACTGGCCCACCAGATGCTGCAGCTCAAGGACCTGGGCGATCCGGCCAAGGGCACGACGGTCAACTGGACCATGGTCAAGGCCGGTGACAAGCGCAACATCATCCCCTCCAGCGCCTCGGCCGAGGCGGATATGCGCTATTCGGACCTGAGCGAAAGCGACCGCGTGCTGGCCGACGCACAACGCCTGGTGGAGAAGAAGCTGATCGACGATACCGAGGTCACGGTGCGACTCGAGAAAGGGCGCCCGCCACTGGCGAAGAATGCCGCATCCGAGCAACTGGCCAAGCAGGCCCAGGGGCTTTACGCCAAGATCGACCGCACCATCGAACCGATCGCCATGCGCTTCGGCACCGATGCCGGTTACGCCTACGTGCCGGGCAGCGACAAGCCGGCGGTGCTGGAAACCATGGGTGTGGTGGGCGCCGGTCTGCATGCCGATGACGAGTACATCGAGCTGTCGAGCATCGCGCCTAGGCTGTACCTGACGGTGGCGTTGATTCGCCAACTGTCGGCGCAGTAGCGTAGCGGCAGCGCGAGCCATGTGCTCGCGCTGCATCTCGATCTGTTAGCTACGGCGCACCAGCAGCACACCCGACTCCATATGATGGGTATAGGGAAACTGGTCGAACAGCGCGCAGCGCTCGATGCGGTGGGTGTCGTGCAGCTGGGCGATGTTCTGCGCCAGGGTTTCCGGGTTGCAGGAGATATACAGGATGCGCTCGAAGCGGCGGGTCAGCTCGCAGGTGTCCGGATCCATGCCGGCGCGCGGCGGGTCGACGAACACGCTGCCGAAGTCGTAGCTCTTCAGGTCGATATCGGCCAGGCGGCGGAACGGGCGTACCTCGTTGAGCGCTTCGGTCAGCTCCTCGGCGGACAGGCGCACCAGGGTGACGTTGTCGATCCCGTTGTCGGCCAGGTTGGCCAGTGCCGCGTTGACCGAGGTCTTGCTGATCTCGGTGGCCAGCACCTTGCGCACGCGGGTGGCCAGCGGCAGGGTGAAGTTGCCGTTGCCGCAGTACAGCTCCAGCAGGTCGTCATCGCGCTGGCCGAGTACCTCGTAGGCCCAGCCGAGCATCTTCTGGCACACCTCGCCATTGGGCTGGGTGAAGGCGCCCTCCGGCTGGCGGTAGCGGAAGCTGCGGCCGGCGACCTGCAGTTCCTCTTCCACGTACGGGCGGCCGACGACGATGCGCTTGCCCTTCGAGCGGCCGACCACGCTCACCTGCAACTCTTCGGCAAGCAGCGTGGCAGCCGCTTCCCAGGCGTCATCCAGCGGGCGGTGGTAGCACAGGGTGATCAGCGCATCGCCAGCCAGGGTGGTGAGGAATTCGACCTGGAACAGCTTGAAGCCCAGCGTATGGTTGCCCTGCCAGGCGGCCTTGAGGCGCGGCATCAGTTGGTTGATGCGCAGGCTGGCGATGGGGAAATCTTCGAAGAAGATCGGGCTGTGCTTGTCGCCGGCCTCGAACATCGCGTAGTGACGGTTCTCGCTACCGGCCTCGCGCCACAGGCGGAATTCGGTGCGCAGGCGGTAATACTCGCGCGGCGATTCGAAGACCTCGGGCTCAGGCGCGGCGAACGTCGCAAGCAGTTCGACCAGGCGAGCCTTCTTCTCGGCGAGTTGGGCGTCGTAGGCGGCGGGGTCGAATGCGGGACGGCTCATCGGTCACTCGTGCGGCAGGAAAACGGGGCGCCATTGTAGCGATTCCGCTGCCGGCGTGCCGGTGTCGTCGATTATTGGTGGGGCGGGACGCGGAGCGTCCGGGGGCGGCGTTCCCACGCGGAGCGTGGGAACGATCAAACGATCTGATACTGCTTGGTTGAAGGCTCGCGAGCTAGAGCCATGCAAGGCCTCGGCGGCCCCGCAAAAACAGGCGAGGAAGCGGAATGTACTTTTGTACATGAGCATTACTCGCTTCGCTCGCCCTCCGGGCCGCGCTTAAGCGCGTTAGCCGCAAGCGGCTATCCGAGCCTGCTTTTAACGCCGCAGGGCCGACGCACAGCAGCCTTCTACTTAGAACAACGCCAGCTTGATCACGCAGAAGATCGCCAGCGCGACCAACATGCCATTTAATTCACGGAACCGCCCGGCCAGGGTCTTGGCCGCCACCCAGGTAATGAAGCCGAAGGCGATACCGGTGGCGATGGAGTAGGTCAGCGGCATCGCCAGGGCAGTGACTACTACCGGCGCGGCGACGGTGATGTCGCTCCACTCGATCTCGGCCATGCCCGAGGCCATCAGCACGGCCACGAACAGCAGCGCCGGGGCGGTGGCGAAGGCCGGTACGCTACCGGCCAGCGGGGCGAAAAACAGCGCGAACAGGAACAATACGGCGACCACTATGGCGGTCAGCCCGGTGCGCCCGCCGGCGCTGACGCCCGCCGCCGACTCGATGTAGCTGGTGGTGGTGCTGGTACCCAGCAGCGAGCCGCCCAGGGCCGCGGTGCTGTCGGCGATCAGGGCACGGCCCATCTTCGGCAGATGGCCGTCCTTGCGCATCAGCCCGGCCTTCTTGGCCACGGCGATCAGGGTGCCGGAGTTGTCGAACAGGTCGACGAACAGGAAGGCGAAGATCACGCTGATCAGGCCAACGTCCAGCGCGCCGGCGATATCCAGTTGCATGAAGGTCGGCGCCAGAGACGGCGGCATCGATACCACACCACCGAACTCGCTGACCCCGAGCGCGATGCTCAGGCCGGTGACCACAAGGATGCTGATCAGCACCGCGCCGGTGATGCGCAGGGCTTCCATGCCGATGATCAGGAAGAAGCCGAGGATCGCCAGCAGCGCGGCCGGCGAGCTCAGATCACCAAGGCCGACCATGGTGGCCGGGTTGGCGGCGACGATCCCGGCGTTCTGCAGGGCGATCAGCGCCAGGAACAGGCCGATGCCGGCGGCGATGGCCGAGCGCAGCTCCAGGGGGATGCTGTTGATGATCCTCTCGCGGATCTTGAAGATCGACAGCAGGAAGAACAGGCACGCCGACAGGAACACTGCCCCCAGCGCCACTTGCCAGGTGTGGCCCATGCCCATCACCACGGTGTAGGTGAAGAAGGCGTTGAGCCCCATGCCCGGCGCCAGGGCGATCGGGTAGTTGGCGATCAGGCCCATCACCGCCGAGCCAAAGGCCGCTGCCAGGCAGGTGGCGACGAACACTGCGCCCTTGTCCATGCCGGTTTCGCCAAGGATGCTCGGGTTGACGAACAGGATGTAGGCCATGGTCAGGAAGGTGGTGACACCAGCGAGCAATTCGGTGCGCACATTGGTGTTGTGTGCGTTGAGTTGGAACAGTCTTTCCAGCATGCGGAGCTCCGATGGCAGCGAACACGCGTTGAAGTATGCAGAGCGCAAGCAAAGCACTTCACGTGCCATATCGCGTTGCCGATCCACGAAAGCGCGGCATCATAGCAGCCCGCCCCAGGCCTCGGCAGCGGTCTCTGTCGGCAAGTTGGCAAACCGCGGCAAACCTCCTTTACCCAGCTGTGTCAGAGCGCTCTAATATCGCCCCGGCCGGCGCCTGACGCGCCGCGGCAAGGCACGCACAGGGAGGCTGCAACGCACATGATCATCGGAATCGACCTCGGCACCACCAACAGCCTGGTCTCGGTCTGGGACGGCGAGGCGGCGCGCTTGGTGCCCAATGCCCTGGGCCGTTTGCTGACGCCCAGCGTGGTCGGCCTCGACGACCACGACCAACTGGTGGTCGGCGACATTGCCCGCGAGCGCCTGCAGACCCATCCGCACCTTACCGCCGCGCTGTTCAAGCGGAACATGGGCAGCGCCCAGAGCACCCGCCTGGGGTCGCGTTCGTTCCGCCCGGAAGAGTTGTCCGCGCTGGTGCTGCGCAGCCTCAAGGAAGACGTCGAGCGTGCCTACGGGCAGCCGGTCAGCGAGGCGGTGATCAGCGTGCCGGCGTACTTCAGTGACGCCCAGCGCAAGGCCACGCGTATCGCTGGCGAGTTGGCGGGGCTGAAGGTCGAGAAGCTGATCAACGAACCGACCGCCGCGGCGCTGGCCTACGGCCTGCATCAGAAGGGCGAGGCGACCTTTTTGGTCTTCGACCTGGGCGGCGGCACATTCGACGTGTCGGTGCTGGAGCTGTTCGAGGGTGTCATGGAGGTGCGCGCCAGCGCCGGGGACAACTTCCTGGGCGGCGAGGACTTCGACGATGCACTGGTTGCCCACTTTCTTGGCGCCATGGCTGGCCAGGACCTGCCCGATCCGCAACAGCCAGCCATTTATCAGCGCCTGCGCCGTGAGGCCCAGCGGATTCGTCACGCCCTTGGTCAACATCCCGAGGCAGTGTTCCAGCTGCGTGAGGATGGTCGCGAGTGGACGCTGCCGCTGAGCCAGGACAGGCTGCTGAACATCTGCGAACCACTGCTCGAGCGCCTGCGCGCGCCCATCGAGCGCGCCCTGCGTGATGCGCGTATCAAGGTCGCCGACCTCGACGAAGTGCTGCTGGTCGGCGGCACCACGCGCATGCCGCTGGTGCGCAAGCTGGTGGCCAGCCTGTTCGGCCGTTTTCCGGCCATGCACCTGAACCCCGACGAGGTGATCGCCCAGGGCGCCGCCATCCAGGCCGCGCTCAAGGCTCGCGATGCCACGCTCGAAGAGGTGGTGCTCACCGACGTCTGCCCCTACAGCCTGGGCGTGGAGATTTCCAAGCAGGTGGGCACCCAGCAGCAGAGCGGCCATTACCTTCCGATCATCGAGCGCAACTGCGTGGTGCCGGTCAGCCGGGTGCAGAGCGTGTATACCCTGCATGACGGGCAGAAGCAGGTCAGCGTGCGCATCTACCAGGGCGAGAGCCGGCTGGTGAGCAACAACATCTTTCTCGGCGAACTGGACGTGGCGGTGCCGCCGCGCCCCGCCGGCGAAGTCTCGCTGGATATTCGCTTCACCTACGACATCAACGGCCTGCTCGAGGCCCAGGTGGACACACTGCTGACCGGCGAAAGCCACCGCCTGGTGATCGAGAACAACCCGGGCGTACTCAGCCCCGCGGAAATCGCCGAGCGCTTCGCCGCGCTGGAGGCGCTCAAGGTTCACCCGCGCGACCAGCAGGTCAACAGCGCCCTGATGGCGCGCATGGAACGCTTGTATCAGGAGTGCCTGGGTGACCTGCGTGAGCACGTCGGGCAACTGGCAGCGCACTTCGCCAGCATTCTGGAGCGCCAGGACGAGCGGGAAATCCGCGAGGCACGTGGTGAAGTGGCCGCGCGCCTGGATGCCATCGAACAAGGGTATTGATCAGTATGAATCCATGGACGCTGCTTGGCCTGGACGCCGACGCCGATACCCGCAGCATCAAGCGCCGCTACGCACAATTGCTCAAACAGCACCGTCCCGACGAGGATGCCGAAGCCTTCCAGCGCCTGCGTGAGGCCTACGAGCAGGCGTTGGCCCATGCTGCCGCCGAGGATCGGCCGCGGGATGCCGGCTCCGAGCAACGGCAGGCGCCTGCTGCGGCCTCGACGTTGGTGGTGGAGGGCCAGCCCGTTGTCGCAGCGGCCACTGAAGCGCCAGCGCATGCGCGCCTCAAGCAGTTGCTGGAGGCCAACGACTCGCTGGACGCCGCCCTGCAGCAGGCCCGCGAACAAGGGCTGGAGGCCGATCTGCAGCGTCATCTGCTGGCCCGCTGCGCCACCCTGGACGAAGAGGGGTTGCGCATTCTGCGTTGGGGCATGCAGCGCTTGCAGTGGCTGTCGCCCTGGCAAGCCGATTACCTGCCGCGCACCCACTCGGACGCGCTGGCCGCGCGCCTGTTGGCGCTGGAGCTGGAAACCCTGCAGCACCGCTTGCAGGCCGGCGAGGAACGCGCCGTCGTGGATGCCGCCACCGCGCTGCTGGCCAGCGACTGGCTGCAGTCGTTCGACCGCCGCCAGAAGCTGCAGGACGGCATGGTCTGGATGCTCGAAGTCACCGAACACTGGTCGGGCGGGTTGTTCGAGCGCCTGTGCCGGTTGTTCGGCTGGAACGAGGACAGCGGCGAGTTGCCGTGCTCCGTCGAGCGCTGGAACTGGCTGTGCTGGCGCTGCCAGCGCCACGCCGTGGGCCAGCGTGTGCAGCAGCATCTGCAACTGGATTGGCCGTTACGCGCTGAAGAGCGTGCAGCGTGGCTGCTGCTTAAGCCTATGCACGAGCGAGAAGCACGGGTATTGGCCGATCATTTCGACGACGAGGACTGGCAGGCCTGCCAGGGGCTGGACGAGCTGCTTACCGAGCGTCATCCCGAGCTGGTGGAACTGCTCGGTCTGCAGATCGATACAGATTGGCGGCGCTGGCAGCCGCGCCAATGGACGGTACCGGCCACGGTCTACGCCTGGCTTCTGCTGTTCACCGCCATGTTTGCCACCTCGTTGCAGGAGGCGCAGATGTCGGTGTATCTGGAACGTTCGAGCGGCTATCTCGGCCTGGGGCTCAAGGACCTGCTGATCAGCGTTGGTATGGTCGCCTGGATGGTGATGTTCGTCCGTGGCTGGAGCCGACTGGCCCGCTACCTGACGCGCCTCGACGTGCCGCTGAGTCGTGTGCTGCTTCCAGCTGGCTGGCGTGACCGTGGCGCCGGCATGCTGCTACTGCGCCACGGCCTGCCGGCCGCGTTCTTCGCGATGATCGTCGCCGCCTTCGCACCCAGCCTGGTATCCGGCTGGGTCGTATTCGGCGCTGCCTTGTTGCTGGAAGTGGTGTTCCTCGGCCTGGTCGGCAGCCGCCGTTCACCCTGGCCGCGCTGGTCGATGTGGCGCAACGGCGCCTTCAAGGTCGACTACAGCAAGAAGGCCGAGTGGTGAACCCCTGGGAAATGCTCGGTCTGGACGCTGAGGCCGAGCCGCGCAGCATCAAGCGCCGCTATGCACAGTTGCTCAAGCAAACACGGCCTGACGAAGACCCGGATGCCTTCCAGCGCCTGCGTGAGGCCTATGAGTGGGCGTTGGATTGGGCGCAGCGTTTTCAGAACGTAGAAGCACCTGCTGCTTTAGATGAGCCTTTTACGCCAGCGCTGATCAACGATGCACAGCACCTGACCGCACGGTTGACGGAAACCCAGCAACGTCAGCTTGACGAGCAGGCGTGGGTCGTCAGTCTGCTGCACAGCTGCGCTTCGCTTGATGAGGCGCTGCTTCAGGCTCGGGAGGCCGGGCAGGACAGGGCATTCGAATTGGAATTGCTGCGCCGCGCTCAGCTGCCCGGCGACCAGGCTGATGAAACCGTGCGCTGGGCCATGACGCAGCTGAGCTGGTTAACGCCGTGGCAGGCCGACTATCTGCCGATGCCGACGATGAACGCCCTGGCCGAGCGCCTGCTGAGTGCCGAATTGTGGCAATGGCATTCGCAATTGGAGTCTGAGCAGGATCAGGCGGTTCTCGAGTCAGTCAGGCAGTTGAAGAAGCAGCCCTGGGTACAGCCATTCGATCGCAGCAGTTATCTGCAGCAAGGCGTGCTGGCCTTGCTTGAAAGTAACCTTGGCTGGTCACTGAGCTTCTTCGATGAAATTTGCCGTCTGTTCGACTGGGACGAGGCACGTGGTCAGTTGCCCTGTGACGACGAACGTTGGGATGAGCTTTGTTTACGCCGCGGCGCCGTGGCGCTGCGCGCCGAGTTGCGCCAGTCTCTGAACGAAGAGCAGCCGGCCTCGCCAACTTCGCGTGCTGTCTGGTTTTTACTCAAGCCGATGCGTGAAGGCGAGCGCCGCAAGTTGGTGGACGGCTTCGATGATGTTGACTGGCAAGCCTGCGAAGAGCTGGCTTGGCGCGTCGAGCATCATGACGACCTGCTGAACTACTTTGGTTTGTCTTATCTGCTACGGTGGCGGGACTGGCGCCCGGGCAACGGCTGGGTGCAGCTGTATCCGGTGTTCTGGTTGTATCTATGCCTGATGATGTTCGTACTGAGCAGCCCATCCGAAAGCACGAAGGGCCTTGCCGTTACGGTGGTTGCGGTGGCGGCCCTCGGCACGGCGTTATTGGTCGTGTTCCGCTTGCTTATCAAACTCTGGAACAGACTGGCCAGGTGGTGCGTGGTTTTCGATATGGGCATCAGTCTGCGCTTGATACCGCCGCGTTGGGTGCGTGATGGCAGTGGCCTGCTGTTGCTGAGGCATATCGTGCCCAGTGCGGCGTTCGCGGCACTAACCGCTCACTGGGCGGCCGGCCCCATCGCATCCACAGTGCTGGCGCTGACGACGTTCATCCTGTGCGTGCAGTTCGTCGATGTTGCCGCGCGGGGTGGTGCCCCGGCTGCGTGGCTGGTCCGCGGCTGGCTTCTCTTGGCGTCCGTGCGCAAGCAGATCCTGATCTGGGTGTTGATTCTGGTGGCGGCCTTCGTGCTTTCGAAAGTGATCATCACGGTGAAGCAGAAGGACCGAGAACAGGCAATGCATCCTGCGGCGCTTTTGGAGGCTTGCAAGCTGCTTGGCTACACGACTCGCGAAGAGTGTATGCATCCCGGCAGGGCGAGCGGGGCTCGGCGGAACCCAGGTGAAACGCCTTCGGAAACGCAAGCGCCCTAGGGGCGCCAGGCTGAGAGCAAATTCCTGGTATCTGTCTAGGACGCTTTCTCATCCCCCACCAGCGGATCACGAATCCGATCCCGGCTCGACAGCGCCGGGAACAGCCTGATCCACAGCAGGCTGATGCCGATGGCGCCAACGCCGCCCATCAATACCGCCGGTACGGTGCCGAACCAGGCGGCGCTGACCCCGGCGCGGAAATCGCCGAGCTGGTTGGACGCGCCGATAAACAGGCTGTTCACCGCGCCGACCCGGCCGCGCATCTCGTCAGGTGTCTGCAGTTGCACGAAGGCGCCGCGGATCACCATGCTCACCATGTCGGCGGCGCCGAGCAGTACCAGGGTCGCCAGGCTGAACCACAGCGAGGTGGACAGGCCGAAGCCGATGGTCGCCACCCCGAAGATCGCCACCGAGCCGAGAATCACCGGGCCGACCCGCCGCTCGATGGGGTGGCGCGCCAGGTAGATCGACATCAGCAACGCGCCCACCGCCGGCGCCGAGCGCAGCAGACCGAGGCCCCAGGGGCCGGTGAGCAGAATGTCCTTGGCGAATACCGGCAATAGCGCGGTGGCGCCGCCGAGCAGCACGGCGAACATGTCCATGGAAATGGCGCCGAACACTTCCGGGCGGCTGCGGATGAAACGGAAGCCGGCCAGCAGCGATTCCACCGAGATCTTCTGCTTCAGCGGTTTCTGCTGCGAGGGCAGGCTGAGCATCAGGGCCATGGCGATCAGGTACAACATCAGAGCAGGGCCGTAGACCCAGGCCGGCGCCACGGCGTAGAGCACGCCGCCCAAGGCCGGGGATACGATGGTGGCGGTCTGCATTGCCGAGCTCGAAGCTGCCACGGCGGCGGGGAACAGGGCGGGCGGCACGATATTGGGCAGCAGCGCCTGGGTGGTGGGCATTTCGAACGCCCGGGCGGTGCCCATCATGAAGGCGATGACGAAGATCATCTCGCGGGTCAGGCTGCCGGTGCTGCTGCCCAGCAATAGGGTGACGGCTACGATGGCCTGGCCGCATTGGCACAGCGCGGCGACCTTGCGGCGGTCGAAGCGGTCGGCGACATGGCCGGTCAGCAGGATGAAGAGGATCTTGGGCAGGAATTCGACCAGGCCGACCAGGCCCAGGTCGAGCACGTTGCCGGTAAGGCTGTACATCTGCCAGCCAATGGCCACGGTGAGCATCTGGAAGCCGCTGGCAGTAAAGACGCGTGCCAGCCAGAAGCGAATGAAGGGCGTGTGATGACGCAGTAGCAACTGACCATGAACGGACATTGGGATACTTAGGCGGCTAACAACGTCCGCTTAGACTAGCACGTCCGCTGAAACATTTGGATGCAACATGTGATGTCTGACGACCAACGTCGCCGTGCTGCTTGCAGGCCAGGGGATGTGCACGAAGCGCCCGGTCAAAGGGTTCTCTTCAACCACATCTTGCTGGCCTAGTGGATCAGCCCGCTAAGCAGCCATAAGCCAAGCAGCAGCCAGATCAGCCCGCCGATCACCGAGCCCCGCATGAACGAGCGCACCGCGCTGTAGAGCAGAATCAGCCCGAGCAGCAGCACGGCGATGCTGAGCAGCGAGGGTGTGACTCCCAAGGCGCCAGACAAGCCATCGATGAAACTGGCCACGGCACCGGCAAGCATGCCGAATACGCCACTCAGGGCATCGACGATAAAGCGGATGAACGAGCCGAACGCTTCGCCCAGGGATTCGAAAAAGCCTTCTACGCGCATGCAGGGATTCCTGGAAACAGAAGGGGCCGCTGGCCCCAGGGTGCTGTCTATTGAGCTGCCGCCGGCAGGCGGAGTTCCCGCGATTCTGCTCTCGCCCTGCGCCGTGGACGCTCAGCTGCCGAGCATGGCCTTGAGCATGCCGGCCAGCCCTTCGAACGAGAACGGCTTGGCGATCATCTCCATGCCCTCGCCCAGGTAGCCATCGCGCATTTCGGCGCCCTCGGCGTAGCCGGTGGCGAACAGCACCTTGAGGCCGGGCTGACGCTGCCGGGCGGCGTCGGCAAGCTGCCGGCCGTTCATGCCGGGCAGGCCGACATCGGTAAGCAGCAGGTCGAGCGGCGCGTGCTGCTCGAGCAAACCGAGAGCGCTCTGGGCGTCGCTGGCCTGCAGCAGCTGGTAGCCAAGCTCCTCGAGTACCTCGACGATCAGCATGCGCACGACCCTGTCGTCTTCGACCACCAGAATGCGCTCACCGGTGCCGCGCGGAGCATCGCGCGGTGCGCTGTGCGGCAGGTCGGCAGGCGCGGCGATCAGGCGCGGCAGGTACAGGTTCAGGGTGGTGCCACGGCCGACCTGGCTTTCCAGGTGCAGGTAGCCGCCGGTCTGTTTGACGAAGCCATAGACCATCGGCAGGCCCAGACCGGTGCCCTGGCCAATGGGTTTGGTGGTGAAGAAGGGCTCGAATACGTGGCGGATGATTGCCTCTGACATTCCGCAACCGGTGTCGCTGACCGATAGCAGCAGGTAGTCGCCGGCCGGTACCTGATAGTGCTGCGCGCCGGCTTCGTCGAGCTGGGTGTTACGGGTCTCGATACGCAGCGTGCCGCCATTGGGCATGGCATCCCGGGCGTTGATGGCCAGGTTGATCAGCGCGTTCTCCAACTGGTGGCCATCGCTGCGGGTCGGCCACAGGTCGTCGGCCAGGTGGATGTCCAGCCTGATCTGCTCGCCCAGGGTGCGCACCAGCAATTCTTCGATGGCCCGCACCAGGCCGTTGACCTCGACCGCACGCATGTCCAGCGACTGGCGGCGGGCAAAGGCCAGCAGGCGGTGGGTCAGTGAAGCGCCGCGGTTGGCAGAGGCGATGGCCGCGTCGATGAACCTGCCCAGTTGCGGGTTCTCGCTGGCTGGCAGCTTGCGCTGGATCAGCTCCAGGCTGCCGAGAATGCCGGCCAGCAGGTTGTTGAAGTCATGGGCGATGCCGCCGGTGAGCTGGCCGATGGCTTCCATCTTCTGCGCCTGGCGCAGCTGTTCCTCGGCCTGGGTACGCTGGCGTATCGCCTCGCTGACCCGCTCCTCGAGGGTCTGGGTCAGCTGACGCAGGGCCAGTTCGGTGCGTTTGCGCTCGTCGATATCGATCAATACGCCGGGAAAGCGCAGCGGCGTGCCATCGGGCGCCAGTTCGCAGCGCCCGTTCGCCTCGATCCAGCGATAGCCGCCATCGGCCTGCAGCACGCGATATTCGGCGCGGTAACTGCCACCGTCGGCGATGGTACGTTCGATCATCGCGCGCACCAGGGGGCGATCCTGCGGGTGAATGGCGGTGGTCACCCGATCCAGCGCCATGCCGCTGGCCGCCTCCTGCGGTTCCGCGCAGAAGGCACGAGCGAAGCGCTCGTCGCCGGTCACGCGGTCGTTGGGAATGTCCCACACCCAGGTGCCGAGCACGGCGCCGGCATTGAGCGCCAGTTCGATACGCTCGTTGGCACTGCGCAACTCGGCTTCAGCCTGGGTACGCTGTTCGATGGCGACGATCTGATTGGTGGTTTCCACCACGATGCACATCATGCCGTGGGAATGGCCGGCGCTATCGAGCAAGGGGTTGTAGTACAGGTTCATCCACGCATCTTCCTGCAGGCCAGGGCGGTGCAGTTGCAGGTGGAGGTTTTCCTGGCACATCGAGCGGCCGCTCAGCCCCATGGCGAGCACATGCCGATTCCACTCGGCGATTTCCGGCCAGGCTTCTTCGGCGGGCAGGCCGAAGATCTGCGGATGCCGCTGGCCGGCGAAGGCCGCGTAAGCATCGTTGTAGATCAGCACGCCGCGGCTGCCGCACAGCAGCACGATGGGCGTCGGAGAGGAGAGCATCAGGCGTGTGCTGCTGATCAGCACATCCGGCCACTGCGCCAGCGGGCCGAGCGCCGTGGCTGCCCAGTCGAAACGCCGGATGAGGTCGACTGTTTCGCCGGACTGGCCGGCAAACAGGCAGGATTCGGGTGGCATGGCGGGCGTCGCGGACATGGATCGGGAGAGCCTATTCTGGTGCTCTGGCCGCTGCAGCGGCCCGGTGCTGGGGCCGGGCTCGCTGCAGCCGCTGCGCTGCTGGATTCAGGTGGGTTTGTTGCTGGAGAAGGCGTGTTGCAGCTTTTCCGCCAGTTCATCGCTACGGTAGGGTTTCTGCACGATGAATGCCGCATCGGCGTCCAGGCCGCCCAGCTCGGCGTAGCCGGTGACGAATACCACCGGCAGTTGCGGGTAGCGCCGTCGTGCCGCCTGAGCCAGCTCGGCACCGTTCATGCCGGGCATGGCGAAATCGGCCAGCAGCAGGTCGATATCGTGGTCGAGCTTGGCCAGGGCATCGCTGCCACTGTCGGCTTCGCGCACCTGGTAACCCAGTTCATCGAGGGTCAAGGCAGTGACTTCGCGCACCCGAGGGTCATCGTCGACCAGCAGGATGGTGCGTTGGTCACCGGGTTCGGCGACCGGCAGCGGCTGACTGGATACCTGCTGTTCGAGCGGGACTATATTGCGCAGCCCCGGCAGGTAGACCTTGACCGTGGTACCCACGCCCATCTTGGTGAGAATGCGTGCGCCGCCGCCGGACTGCTTGGCGAAACCGAATACCTGCGCCAGGCCAAGGCCCGAGCCTTTGCCGATCTCCTTGGTGGTGAAGAACGGCTCGAAGGCCTTGGCCAGCACCGCCTCGCTCATGCCGCTGCCGGAGTCCTGCACGGATAGCACCACATAATCGCCGGGCTCCGGATCCTCCGGGCGGCGCGGTGCCTCGCTGATCACCTCGTTGCTGGTGCTCAGGCGCAGTGTGCCGCCAACGCCCATGGCGTCGCGGGCATTGATCGCCAGGTTGAGGATGATCAGTTCGATCTGCGTCGGGTCGACCCGCGCGTGCCAGAGGTCGGTTTCGGTCGCGGTTTCGATCAGCACGCTACCGCCTAGGGTGCTCTTCAGCAGTTCGAGCATGCCCTGCACGGTTTCGCCCAGGTTGACCGCCTCCGGCACCAGGCGCTGGCGCCGCGAAAAGGCCAGCAACTGGCCGGTCAGCTTGGCGCCGCGCTCACCGGCGTCGGTGATGTTCTGCAGGCGCCCACGTGCCTTGTCCAGATTGCCCTTTTCCAGGTCGCGGATCAGGAAGCTGGTACTGGTCAGCACCACCGTCAGCAGGTTGTTGAAGTCGTGGGCCACGCCTGCCGTGAGCTGGCCGACCGCTTCCAGGCGCTGCATCTGCTGCAGCGTGGCTTCGACGCGCTCGCGTTCGGCGATCTGTTCACGCAGCTGCTGGTTGGTGGCCGCCAGTTCCTCGACCACCGCCCGCTCGTGGGTGATGTCGCGGACGGTGGCGTAGAGCAGGTCGTCATCCGGCACCACGATCCATGACAGCCAGTGGTAGTCACCGCTGGCGTGGCGCATGCGATTGACGAAGCGCACCGAAACGTTGCTTGAGGTCACGCGGGCGATGTGCGCCTGGGTGTCGTTCTGGTCGTCGCTGTGCACCAGTTCCCACAGCGGGCCCTGGGTCAGTTGCTGGCGTGTCCAGCCGAGGGTTTGCTCCCAGGCGGGGTTGAGGGCGCTGGGGTGCATGTCGAAGCGCAGCACGGCCAGCAGGTCACGGGACAGCTCCCAGTTGCGGTCGCGCTCGCGGGTACGCTTTTCGACACGCTCGCCGAGCACGTCGTTGAGGCGCAGCAGGGCCTCGTTGGCCTGCTTCTGCTCGGTGATATCGTGCAGCACGCCAAGAAAACGGGTGCACTTTCCGTCATCGAAAAACGCCTGGCCGCGAGCGGAAATCCAGCGTTTGCTGCCATTGCTCAACGGCAGGCGGAATTCGGCCTGGAACTCGTTGCCGGTATCGCTGGCCAGCGCTTCATTGACGCGCTTCTTGAGCTGGGCACGGTCGTCCGGGTGGCAGCGGCCCAGGAACATGGTCATGTCGACCTCGGCGTCCGGCTGCAGCTCGTAGAGGGCACGGCAGCGCTCGTCCCAGATCAGCGTATCGGTGGCCGGCACGTAATCCCACATGCCCATGCGCGCCGCACCGATGGCCAGCCGGGCGCGGGCCTCGACGGCCTGCAGGGTGTCTTCCACACGGCGCCGCTGCTCACGCTCGTTGACCTCGGCCATGGCACGGTCGATGGCCTTGGGCAGGAAGGGCAGGTTCTGCTTGAGCACGTAATCTACGGCGCCCAGGCGCATCATCTCTACCGCATGCTCTTCACCGAACATGCCGGAAAGAAAGATGAATGGCGTTTCCGGCGCCAGGCGCCGCGCGACTTCCAGCGCTTGGGCCCCCGACGAGCCTGGCAGCAGGTAATCGGAAATGATCAGATCGAAACGTTCATTGTGCAAGGCACGCTCGGCAGCCTCATGGTCGTAGACCAGCGTGCTGTCGACCAGCAGACCGTTGCGTTCCAATGCGAGCAGGGCCAGTTCCGCGTCATGCGGACTGTCTTCGATGAACAGCAGTTTAAGAGGCACGAGCGGCATGGAAAGGTCGTCGATTACGGTCTGTGGTAGGCCTGTGTATCACGCGCAGATCAGCTGGCATCAAGTGTCGCTGACTGGTTGCTCGTCATCCGCGGCGCGTCGCTGCAAACGCAGGGAACCCGGAGGCGGCTCGTTGAGCACCGCCCAGAATACACCCAGGTCGCAGATGGCCGAGACGAAGGCCTTGAATTCGACCGGTTTGACCACGTAGGCGTTCACGTTCAATTCGTAGGCGCGCTGCAGGTCGGGCCCCTCGCGCGAGGAGGTCAGCATGACGATCGGGATGCTGCGCAGGTCGGGCGATTCGCGCACCACCTTGAGCACTTCCAGGCCGTCGACCTTGGGCAGCTTGAGGTCGAGCATCATGATCGCCGGGTTGCCGGGCAGCCGGTCTGCGTGGTCGCCGCGGCGGAACAGGTAGTCCAGTGCTTCGGCGCCATCACGCATGATGATCACATCGTTGGCCAGTTGGCTGCGCTCCAGGGCAATCAGGGTCAACTCGAGATCATGTGGATTGTCTTCGACCAGCAGAATCGGTTTGAGCATTAAAGTCCTCGTCCCGTCACGACATGACGGGGTGTTTGCGTTTTGGGAGTGCGAAATAGAAGGTCGCACCCTGATTGATCTTGCCCTCGGCCCACACCCGCCCGTCATGCCGCTCGATTATACGGCGCACGCTGGCCAGGCCGATGCCGGTGCCCTCGAACTCTTCCATGCGATGCAGGCGCTGGAATACGCCGAACAGCTTGTCCACGTATTCCATATTGAAACCCACGCCATTGTCGCGCACAAAGACCACCACTTCGTCCTCGGTTTCCTGGGCGCCAACGACGATTATCGCCGGATCGCGTTCACGACTGTACTTGATGGCATTGGCCAGCAGGTTGCGCAGCGCCAGGTGCAGAAACGCGGCATCGCCGACCACGCGCGGCAATGGCTGGATATGCCATTCCAGGCTTCGACTCTGATAATCGGGTTTCATTTCCTCGCGAATCGATTCGACCAGCGCCTGCAGGTTGACGTCGGTGAAGCGCAGCGCCGAGCGGCCCATCTGCGAGAAACTCAGCAGGTTGTCCACCAGGGTGCCGGCAAAGCGCGCCGATTCGGCGATGTGCTCAAGAAAGCGCACCCCGCGCTCCGACAGCTTGGCGCCTTCGAAATCACTGAGTAGCTCCGCATACCCGGCAATGTGCCGCAGCGGCGCGCGCAGGTCGTGGGACACGCTGTAGGAGAAGGCTTCCAGCTCCTTGTTGGTTTTCTTCAGGTCACCGGCCAGCTGGGCCAGCTCCTCGGCCTTGCGCAGCACGATACCGAGCACCGCATTGCGCAGCTCCAGGGCGCTTTCCGGCTCCTGCTCGTGCCAGGGCGTGGAGAAGCCGCTGATTTCTTCCTGCCAGCGCGCGAAGCTGTTGCGGGGGCTGAGTGCGCCGCTGGCGCTGACGGCTTTCTCGGGCTTGCCGGCCCATTGCACGACACGCTTCTGTTCCTGCTTGAACCAGATCAGGTAGTGCGAGTGCAGCTCGGAGATGGCCACGGCCAGCAGGCCGCCGACGTGCTTGCAGAGCTCGGGCAGCTCCGGGATATCGCGGCCGACGTTGTCGGTGTGGTACAGGTCTTCACCTTGGCGAGTGGCCAGCCATTGCACCAGGGCGTTGACCTGGTCGCGTGGCGGTGTCTGCCCGATCAGGTCGCAGTGCGAGGCCGAGATAATCGCCGCACCGCTGGCCTGGGCGAAGTCGAGAAAGATCTCGGGCAGCGACAGCAAGCCTTCGCTGACGCTGTCGCGGTCGGCCATCGCCGAGAGCATCTGCACGATGTGCTTGCGCAGCTGCAAAAGGTGCTGGGTGCGCGCATGGGCGATCTTCGCCTCGATCTGCAGCGACAGCATGCGGCCGAGCAGCTCGCAGGCGGTGCGCGTCTGGAACCCTACCGAACGGGCGCTGGCGTGGTGGCAGGAAATCAGCCCCCACAGCTGGCCCTCGACCACGATGGAGATCGACATCGAGGCGATGGTCTGCATGTTGCGCATGTACTGCAGGTGCACTGGCGACACGCTGCGCAGGGTCGCATAGCTGAGATCCAGCGGCTTGCCGGTCAGCGGATTGAGGGCCGGGCGCAGCGGCGAGGGCTGGTAGTTGGCATCCTCGATCACGCGGATGCGGTTGGCCACATACAGCTGCCGGGCCTGGGGGGGAATATCCGAGGCCGGAAAGCTCAGGCCCTGGTAGCTGGGGTAGCCCTCGTCCAGGCATTCGGCGAGCACCAGGCCGTTGCCTTCGGCATCGAAGCTGTAGATCTTCACGCGGCCGAAACCGGTGATGCGCTTGACCTCGGCCACCGACAGCTGGCACAGCTCGTTGATGTCAGCGGCGCCCTGCAGGTGGCCGATGAAGGTACGCACCATCGGGTACAGCGTGTTATAGGCCGTGACCACGTTGTTGATGGTCTCGAATTCGGCGATCAGCACCTGGTCGAAGCGGTGGGCGACCATGGCGGTCAGTTCGCCGCGGCGGCTGCCCTGGCGAAAGCGCACGTCGCCGATATGAAAGGGCGTGGTGTCTTCGTCGGAAAGCTGTGCGAGGCGTTCGGCCAGCTCGCTGCCTTCGTCGAGCAGCTCGCCCAGGTGCAGGCCCAGCAGTTGCTCGGGCGCCAGGCCGAGCCAGTCGGCAACGTTCTCGCTCACCTGCAGCACCGTCAGCGCCTGCTCGTCGAACACCATCAGAAATCCCTGGGGCTGAATGCTGCCCGGAATATGGATGGGTTCCTTCGCACAATTGGCGATCGCGGTGCTCAACGAGGTGCTGCTTTCACTGGGCGCCAAGGTCATCTCCTTCGATTCCAGGCCAGTCGGCGTGGACGGTTCCGCGGGGCCGCAGGCGGTGATGGCTGGCCACCATCGACTCCACGCTGGGCACTTTCTTGCGGCAGTCTGCACGGTCTTTTCAACCGGGTAAACCGTCATGCGCGACAGCCGCCAGGTGCCTGATCCGCGGTCAGCCTGGAACTTTGCCTGCGGCCGTGTTTCTGAAGGCGGTCTTGTCTGCCGCTTAATTGCAATGTTGCTCAGGCACCCTGTCTGCAAATCTGGATTCGAGAATCGCCATGCTATCTGTCGCCAAGCGGGCTTTTACCCGCGTGCCTGCCCTGCGCCCATGGGTATGGATGCTATTCGTGAGCCTGCTGGTTGCCGGTTATCAGATGCGTGCCCTGCACCTGGATGACCGCCTCTATTACTGGCTGACCACCCCTGCCGTGTCACAGTGGGCACCGGACAGCCTGCTGGGTCGTGACTACAAGGTGCAGGTGGATGCCAAGGTAGTCGGTGGGGTGCAGAACAACCTATCCGGCATCACCTACGACGAGCAGCGCGACCACCTCTGGGCGGTGCTCAACAACCCCGAAGAACTGCTGGCCATGAGCAAGGAAGGCGAAGTGCTGGCCCGCTATCCGTTGAGCGGCTTCAGCGACGTAGAGGACGTCACCTATCTGGGCGATGGCTTGCTGCTGTTGGCCGAGGAGCGCGAGCACAGGCTTGTGGTGGTGCCCGTGCCCACCCGGGCGGGGGCGCTGTTTCGCGAGGATTATCACGGCCTGACCCTGGGCATCCAGCGCGGTGGTAACCAGGGGTTCGAGGGGGTGGGCTATGACCGGGCACGCGACCGGCTGTTCGTCGCCAAGGAGCACTCGCCGATGAAGCTCTACGAGATTCGCGGGCTCAAGAGCAGCTTGAACGGCAATTTCGGCCTGGAGATCATCGACCAGCAGGACTGGATTCGTGATTCGGTATTCGCTTCGGACCTGTCATCGGTGCATTTCGATGCGCGCACCGGGCACCTGGCGCTGCTCAGTGACGAGTCGAAACGGATCATGGAGCTCGATGGCGACAGTGGCAAGCTGATCAGCTTTCGCAACCTGAACGATAATTTCGCCGGCCTTGGCAAGTCGGTGCCACAGGGCGAAGGCATGACCTTCGATGACCAGGGCAACCTGTATATCGTCAGCGAGCCGAACCTGTTCTATCGCTTCGGCCGCGGCTAACGTGCGGCACCGGCAGGTTTAACGGGCTGCGGGTTCGCTAGCGCGGCGGATACTGGCCGAGTATCCGGCCAACGGTTTCACGTATCTGCGCTTCACGCTCGGCCGGGTTGCCGGCGGCTTCGCGCACGATGCGCTCGTCGCTGCCGCGCCATACCAGCTTGCCATCCTTGCCATCGAACAGGTCGACCTGCACGGTCGCCACCTTGTAGTCGAGGGTACGGGTTTCGTTGTAGGTCGGGCCGCCCCAGTAAGGGCCCCAGTAACCGCCAAAACCACCGCCAAATCCACTGCTGACCTGCTGCTGGCGGTCCTCGACGACCAGCCACACTTGTACCTTCAGGTCGCTCTGGGCGCCACCCGCCGCCGGACGCAGGCCGCGTTGATCGAGTTGATCCGCCACAGCGCTGCGCAGGCGTTGCTCGGTAAGGTCGCTGCGGATGCGCGGGTCGTCCGGCTTGTACTGCACCGCCGGCTCCTGCCAGCTCCAGCTGCGGTAGCCGGCGAAGTCACGGCTGGCGTCGAAGTCGCGGTTGATCTGCTGGCTCTGGCAGGCGCCGAGCATCAGCAGGACGGGAAGCATTAGCAGAGGCAGGCGGCGCATTGGTGTTCTCCCGAGTCCATCGATAGTGTGGTTCATGCCGGCGGGTATTCGCCGAGGGCGTCACTGACGGCCTTGCGCAGGGCCTCGGCGCGCTCGGCCTGGCTGCCGCTGCTGCGCATTTCCGCCTGGCCGCTCCACACCTGTTCGCCGCTGCGCCCGTCGAAGAGGTCGATGCGTACCACCACGACCTCTTCTTCATAGGTGCGGGTCAAGGGCACACGAGCCCCTACGCCGACGCCGTTGCCGTAGTAGCCGCGGTTGCCGAAGCTGCCGTAACCACCGCCGTAGTAGGGGTCATAGCTGTCGGCGACCTGGCGCACGCGGCGTTCCAGGCGCGTGTCGGTACGTACCTTGAGGTCGGCCGCGGCAGTGCCCTGGGCCGGGCGCAGGCCGCGCTGGTCGAGGGCATTGTTGAGGGCGTCCTGCACCAGGTCGGCGCTGGCCCAGGCGCTGCCGGCCGGGCGCTGTTGCCAGGCCCAGCTGCGGTAGGCCGCGTAGTCGCGGGGGGCGGCGGGGTAGGCGCTGCGGTCGAAATGCGTGGCTGCACCCGGTGGGGCGGGCGGTAGCGGCACCGAATCGGTGGTGTAGGGGTTGTGACTCTGGCAGGCCGCCAGAGCGGTGGTGAGCAGCAACAGCGCAAAGCGTTTCATGACGGTTCCCCTGGCAGAGCAGGCGTTAGCGTGGCCGACAGATCCAGTGCAGGTAACGGCCCAGGCCGGCGAAGGCCGGGTGGCGACGGTGCGCCAGTTCCATTTCCAGCAGGTCGGCAAGCTGCGCCTTGGCCTGGAAATCCCGTGGCATGTAATCGTGGAACACCCGTACGCCGCTCCTCTGTTCGACCTGCCAGCAGGCGGCAAGTTGCGATTCGAGTTGCCGTGGGTCGAGCGGGCGCTGGGGCGTCAGGCTCTGTTTCTCACCGGCGAATTCGTCCTTGCGTAGTTTGCGCAGGTGGCCCTTGAGCAGGTTGCGGTAGATCAGCGCGTCCTTGTTGTAGAAGGCCAGTGACAGCCAGCCATCGTCGCTGGTCAGATCGCGCAGCGCGGGCAGGATGGCAGCCGGTTGCTCCAGCCACTCCAGCACCGCATGGCAGATGACCAGGTCGAATGGCGCGGAGAAGCGCCCCGGCAATTGCTGCCACGGCGCGTGGATGAAGGTGGCTGCCACGCCGGCCTGGGCGAAACGCTCGCGGGCCCCCGCCAGCATGGGTTCAGCGGGCTCTGCCAGGGTCACCTGGTGGCCGCGCTCGGCCAGCCACAGCGCCATGTGGCCCAGGCCGGCGCCGACATCCAGTACCCGCAACGGGCGCTCGGGCAAGGCCTCGGTGAGATCGGCCTGCAGCACGGCAAGACGGATGGCGCCCTTGGCGCCGCCGTAGATCTTCTCGGCGAAGCGGGTCGCCAGTTCATCGAAGTGCCGGTCGCTCATCAGGCGAAGCGCCGTTCGCTGTCGGCCAGTTTGGCCCGTACCACCTGCTCCATGTCCAGGCCCAGTTCGCTGCACAGCAGGAGCAGGTAGAGCACCACATCGCCAATTTCCTGGCCGGCATGGGCGAGCGTGTCGGCCGGCAGGCGGCGCGACTGATCTTCACTGAGCCACTGGAAGATCTCCACCAGTTCGGCCATTTCCACGCTGGCGGCCATGGCCAGGTTCTTTGGCGCATGGAATTGTCGCCAGTCGTTGCGATCACGAATGGCGTGCAGGCGGGTGGTGAGTTCGGTGATGTTCATGTGGCGTCCCGTGGGCAGAGGCCGCACATTCTTTCATGGGCGACGAGTCCCGTCCAAAGGGCTGCGAGCCGGCTGGACGCAGGCTGGGCTTGCACGCGAGGTGGAGCAGCCGAGACCACTTGCCAAGGGACAGGGTCGACGTGCGTAGCGTTGGCCGTGAGGCTAGATGACCTGCCAGCAGCCGGCCATATGCGCCACGTCCTCTGTGCCCAGCACGTCGAACTGGCCTTCTGCCGCTGGCAGACTGGCGCGCATGCGCAGGGTGGCGGGCAGCAGTACCGGCTTCTGGAAGCGCACCTCGACGCTATAGCCCGAGGCTGGCAGATGGGCTTGCAGCGCCGCCAGGGCCCGCGCCTTGTTCCACAGGCCATGGGCGATGGCACGTGGGAAGCCGAAGGGTTTGGCGCTCAGCGCTGACAGGTGAATGGGGTTATAGTCGCCGGACACGCGGGCATAGTGGCGACCGATATTCCCCGGCGCCTGCCAGTGATCCAGGTCGTCCATCGGCAGGCTGACCGACTCGCTGCGGCCGACGGTCGGCCCGTCGAGCTTCACACCCCGGCAGAGCAGGCGGCTGTCACCTTCCCAAAGCAGGCCGAGCTGGTCCTCGAGCCGGGTGATGACACTGAACACCGCGCCCTTGTCGTGGGGCGCCAGGTTGCTGGCTTCCACGCTGAGGGTAAAGGGCCCGAGGCCGGCAAGCTGGCGAACCACTCGGATACGGTTTTCCAGGTGCACCAGGCCGAGCAGTGCAAAGGGGAATTCCGGCTCGGTGAGCAGCTTCATCTGCAGGCTGAAAGCCAGCACATGGGGGTAGGTGGCGGGCAACCGGGCATCGTCCGTGAAGCCGCACAGCTGGCGGTAGCGGGCCAGGTGGCGTGTATCCACGCTGACCGGGCAACGCAGGCCACGGTGTGGCAACACCTTGCCGGTGATACCACGGCGTGTGGCCGCGCGCAGGAGCAAACCGGGCAAGGCCGGTGGGGTGGGCAGATCGAGCCATTCGGTTGCCATCGTGCGCTCCGGTACGAAATATGGTTCAGGGTACTCTCGTCGAGATTTAGGACATTGGCCAGCGTCCATTGGTGCCGGCTTCGCAAACGATTGCCTGCGCCACGAGCATGGATGGTAAAAGCTGCCTACGCTGGTGAGTGAAACCATCAGGCTTACCACCTACGCAGGGACTGCAGCATGCCTGACCTGGACAAGCGCCGCGCCGTCACACCCCCGGCCGCCGTGGTGGCGGGGTTTCTGTGCCTGCGCACGTCGGCTCCCCCACGCGTGCGACACATGCGTCCCGAGTTGGTGCTCGAGGTGCGTCGGTCGATCGATGAGTTACTGATCGAGGGCGCGACCCTTGAACAGGTTGCCGCTCGCCTGAACATGCCAGCGCGGCGCCTACGCGAGCAGCTGGCCCAGGCTGGCGTGCGCTTCAACGAGCTGCTCGGTGATTGCCGCCGCAACCTGGCCAAGCGCTTGCTGGTCGACACCGACGAGTCCATCGAGCTGATTGCCGAGCGCACCGGCTTTTCCGAGCCCAGCACCTTTTGCCGCGCCTTCAAGCGTTGGGTCGGCGAAACGCCGGTGGCGTTCCGGCGCCGTAGCCGCCTGGCCCAGGACGAGCGCAGCGCCTGGTAATCAGGCGCCCAGCAGGCTCTGCCCGCAGACCCGCAGTACCTGGCCGCTGACTGCCCCGGAGCCGGGTTGGGCGAACCAGGCCACTGCCTCGGCGACATCCTGGGGCAGGCCGCCCTGGTTCATCGAGTTCATGCGCCGGCCGGCTTCGCGGATGGTAAAGGGGATGGCCGCGGTCATGCCGGTTTCGATAAAGCCCGGCGCCACCGCATTGATGCTGATGCCTCGCGCGGCCAGGGTCGGCGCCCAGCTCTGGGCAAGGCCGATCAGCCCGGCCTTGCTGGTCGCGTAGTTGGTCTGCCCGACATTGCCGGCGATGCCGCTCAGCGAGGCGATCAGCACCACGCGGCCGTGGTCGCGCAAGGTGCCGGCTGCCAGCAGCGCTTCGGTGAGTTGCTGGGGCGCGCGCAGGTTGACGTCGATCACCGACTCCCATAACTCTTCGCTCATCTTGGCCAGGGTCTTGTCGCGGGTAATGCCGGCGTTGTGCACGACGATATCCACACCGCCTGGCAGCGCCTCGACCAGCCGGGCCGCTGCCTCCTCGGCACAGATATCCACTGCCAGGCTGCGGCCGCCGAGGCGGGCGGCCAGGGCCTCGAGGGCATCCTTGGCGGGTGGCACGTCCAATAGCAGCACCTCGGCGCCATCGCGGGCCAGGGTTTCGGCGATGGCCGCGCCGATGCCGCGGCTGGCGCCGGTGACCAGCGCCGTCTTGCCGGCCAGTGGGCGCGTCCAGTCGCTGACCAGCTGGGTGCAGGGTTGCAGACGCAGTACCTGGGCCGATATGTAAGCGCTCTTTGGCGACAGCAGAAAGCGCAGGGCGCCTTCCAGCTGGGACTCGGCACCCTGGTCGACATGCAGCAGTTTCACCGTGCCTCCGCGGCGAATCTCCTTGGCCAGCGAGCGGGTGAAACCTTCCAGGGCGCGCTGCACGCTGGACGCCTGGGGATCGTCGAGGGTCTGTGGGGCACGGCCGAGCACCACCACATGGGGGCAGCGATCGAGGTTCTTCAGCGCCGGCTGAAAGAACTGGCGCAGGGCATCGAGTTCCTCGAAGCGGGCCAGGCTGCTGGCATCGAACACCAGGCCCTTGAGCTTGGGGCCGTGCTCGGCGGTCCAGCGTGGCAGGCCGAACTGTTCGTCACGGGGCGCGAACTGCTGGTCGGTCAGGCGGTTGGCGAAGCCCGCCACGGCGGCGCCCAGGTCGCCCTCGCCACCGATCAGCAAGGCTCCTTCCAATGGCCGGTTACGACCTGCCACCCAGCGCTCCAGTGGCAATGGCGCAGGCAGGCCGAGCGCACCGACCAGGCGGCGGCCCGCCGGCGTATTGGCGAAGTTGAGGTAGCGATCGGACATGGAACAGACTCCAGGGCTGAAACTCAAAGTGGTTGACCACTGTACGCCATCACTCGTTTCATGCATCGACAGCAGCCCAATGACCGGCCACCGTGTCGGTAAATCGGCACCCTAAAGTGCCGCAGAATATTACTGCAAGGAGCCGTACATGAGCCTGCCGCGCCGGGTCGCCATCGTTGGCGGCAACCGTATCCCCTTCGCCCGCTCCAACAGCGCCTACGCCACCGCCAGCAATCAGGCCATGCTCACCAGCGCGCTGGAGGGCCTGGTCGAGCGCTACAACCTGCATGGCGAGCGCCTCGGTGAGGTGGTCGCCGGGGCGGTGCTCAAGCACTCGCGGGATTTCAACCTGACCCGTGAGTGCGTGCTCGGCTCGCGCCTGGCGCCCGAAACCCCGGCCTATGACTTGCAGCAAGCCTGCGGCACGGGGTTGGAGGCGGCCCTGCTGGTGGCCAACAAGATCGCCTTGGGGCAGATCGACTGTGGCATCGCCGGCGGCGTGGACACCACTTCGGATGCGCCGATTGGCGTGAACGAGGGCCTGCGCAAGATCCTGTTACAAGCCAATCGGGCCAGGAGCACCGGCGACAAGCTCAAGACGTTGCTGCAGATCCGCCCACGCCACCTGGCGCCCTCGCTGCCGCGTAACGGCGAGCCACGCACCGGCCTGTCGATGGGCCAGCACTGCGAGTTGATGGCGCAACACTGGGCCATCCCCCGTGACGAACAGGATCAACTGGCCGTGGACAGCCATCGCAAGCTGGCCGCCGCTTATGCCGAGGGCTGGCAGGATGACTTGATGACGCCGTTTCTGGGGCTGACCCGCGACCAGAACCTGCGCCCCGATATCGACCTGGCCAAACTGGCGACCCTCAAGCCGGTATTCGAAAAAGGCCAGCGCGGTACCTTGACCGCCGCCAACTCGACGCCACTCACCGACGGTGCGTCCCTGGTGCTGCTCGCCAGCGAGGAATGGGCCAAGGCCCGCGGCCTGCCGGTTCTCGCCTACTGGCGTGATGGCGAGGCCGCGGCGGTGGATTTCGTCAAGGGCAAAGAGGGGCTGCTGATGGCGCCGGTTTACGCCGTGCCGCGACTATTGGCGCGCAACGGCCTGGGTCTGCAGGATTTCGACTACTACGAGATCCATGAGGCCTTCGCCGCCCAGGTGCTGTGCACGCTCAAGGCCTGGGAGGATGCCGAGTACTGCCGAGAGCGGCTGGGCCTGGAACAACCGCTGGGCAGCATCGATCGCGCCAGGCTCAACGTCAAGGGCAGCTCCCTGGCGGCCGGCCATCCATTCGCTGCCACCGGCGGGCGGATCGTCGCCAACCTGGCCAAGCTGCTGGCGGTCGCCGGTGAGGGCCGCGGCCTGATTTCCATCTGCGCCGCGGGTGGGCAGGGCGTGACGGCGATTCTGGAGCGCTGAGCCGGTTCGATGTGGCCCGGGTCGAGCGCAGCGACATCTGGCGTGCTGTCCTGGGTATCACTGCGCTCCACGCCAGGCTATGGAGTCTTCACTTCACGAATTTCGGTTTCGGTCTTCAGCAAGGCGGCCTTGCGCGCCGTCCCCCAGCGGTAGCCACCAAGGCTGCCGTCGGCCGCGGTCACCCGGTGGCAGGGCACCAGCAGGCCCACTGGGTTGCTGGCGCAGGCGCGGGCGATGGCACGGGGATGGCTGCCGAGCGATGCCGCCAGTTGCCCGTAAGTGCGCGTCTGCCCCACGGGAATGGCGCGCAGGGCCTGCCAGACGCGCTGCTGGAACGCCGTGCCACGCAAATCCAACGGCAGCCTGGCAGCGCGAGCGGGTTCGTCGATCTGCTGCAACACGGCATTCAGCGAGGCTTGCAGCTGGCCTTCATCGGCCTGCAGTGTCGCTGCTGGAAAGCGCTGGCGCAGTTCGGCTTCCACTGCCGCCGCCGAATCGCCGAACAGCAACGCGCACAAGCCGTTGTCGCTGCCGGCCAGCAGCAGGTAGCCGAGCGGGCAGGGGGCCACGATCACCTGCAGGGTTTCACCTGGGGAGCCCAGGCGCCGGCTGCCCAGGGTGATGCCGTCGGCCTGTTGGTAGAGCGCGCGGGTATCGTTGTAGCCGCTGTTCAGCGCCGCCTCCAGCACTGACCCGGCACCGGGCAGGCTGACCGCCAGGCGCTCGCGCTGGCGCGCGCAGGCCCAGGCCTTGGGGGTAAGGCCGGTGCGCGCCTTGAAGGCCCTGGCCAGGTGTGAGGCGGACAGCCCGATGCGAGCAGCCAGTTCATTCAAGGCCAGCGGCTTGTCGGCCTGGTCGAGCAGGCGGCAGGCCGCGGTAACCAGCGCATCGAGCTGTTCGGCAGGGCTGCTGCCCTGGGGCGTGCAGCGTTTACAGGGTCGGTAGCCTGCCGCTTCGGCCTGGGGCGGGCTGTGGTAGAAACTGACGTTTTCGCGTTTCGGTCGCCGAGCCGGGCAGCTGGGCCGGCAATAGATGCCGGTCGAGCGTACTGCGAAGACGAATTGCCCGTCATGAGCCGCGTCGCGCTCACATACGGCTTGCCAGCGGCATTCTTCCGACATGTTCATCTCCTGTAACGATACCAAGCTCGGTTTCCCCTTCGCTCGCCACCCGCCGCGCGCGATGAAGGGCAACAGCACTTAAATTGTCGGTATCCGGCCTCTTGCGCGCCAGTGCCAATCGCGCTTTCAAAGCGGATTGACCGGCGCATTTCCGCCATGGGCTGTGCGCTGCCCCAGGATTGCCGTATAAAAGGGCCGCATAGACCACTGAGGACCCCGATAAAAGCTGATGAAGACGCCAAAACGCATTGAGCCCCTGGTCGAGGACGGCCTGGTGGACGAGGTGATTCGCCCTTTGATGAGCGGCAAGGAAGCAGCGGTCTATGTGGTGCGTTGCGGCTCCGAGTTGCGTTGCGCCAAGGTCTACAAGGAGGCCAACAAGCGCGGTTTCCGCCAGGCCGCCGAGTACCAGGAAGGTCGCAAGGTACGTAACAGCCGGGATGCCCGGGCCATGGCCAAGGGTTCCAAGTACGGCCGCAAGGGCCAGGAAGATGCCTGGCAGAACGCCGAGGTGGCTGCCCTGTTTCGTCTGGCCAATGCTGGCGTTCGCGTGCCCAAGCCCTATGACTTCCTCGAGGGCGTACTGCTCATGGAGTTGGTCACCGACGGCGAGGGTGGTGTAGCGCCGCGCCTCAACGATGTCGACCTGCACCCGGAGGACGCTCGCGAATTCCACGCCTTCATGATCGACGAGATCGTCAAGATGCTCTGCGCCGGCCTGGTACATGGCGACCTCTCCGAGTTCAACGTGCTGCTCGGCCCGGAAGGCCCGGTGATCATCGACCTGCCCCAGGCGGTAGACGCGGCGGGCAACAACCACGCCTTCAAGATGCTCGAGCGCGACGTCGGCAATATGGCCGCCTATTTCGGCCAGTTCGCCCCGGAGCTCAAGTTCACCAAGTACGCCAAGGAAATGTGGGCGCTCTACGAAGACGGCAAGCTGACCCCCGATAGCGTGCTGACCGGTGAATTCGATGACCCCGAAGAAGAAGCCGACATCGACGCGGTGATGCGCGAGATCAAGGCCGCCCTGGCCGACGAAGCGCGCCGCCAGGCGGCGCTCAACGCCGACGACGAGCCCAAGGATCAGGAGCCGCCGCCGCCCTGGGAGCGGTGAGCCGCCCACGGCGCTGCTGAGTGGGAGTCGTAGGCTGGGTGTAACCCATCGGGTTTGCTGGGTTATACCTACACGGCCCGCCCATCCCGTGGTGTCAACGTACTTTGTGGGAACGGGCCATGCCCGTGAATTCGAGGGCGTGGCCCGGTCCCCAATGGGATGAGCTTTATTCGCTCATCACCCATTTCACGTCGAAGCCCATCTCAACTGCCTCGAAATGGTGAGCTTCAGGGCTCCTTGCCTCATTTTGGTTCGCACCTCGCGCCAGCCACTGTTTTCTATCTGAGCTCGCCGAGCCAGATTCCACGCGCTCTCCATACATATTTCGGTTCATTGGCATGCTCTCTGCTATCGAAGCTGTGCACCCATCATAAATGGGGCCGGTGAGCAGGCAGTGCTCACCCCACATAACCGAATCCAAGGCAAAGACGCCTGAAGCTGACAACAGCTCCAGGCGTCTTTTTTTTGGCCTGCCGTTTCTAGTGGCCAGCCTTGGGGCTTTGCAAAACCGTGATAGCGCAGCAGACAGAGGGCAGGCTATGAATTCCATCGTCACATCGATCAAGCGCGAGAACCTGATCGTCATCGGCAACGGCATGGTCGGCCACCATTGCGTCGAGCAACTGATCGCCAGCGGCGCCCTGCATCGCTATCAGCTTCATGTATTTGGCGAAGAGCGTCAGCGCGCCTACGACCGTGTGCACCTGTCCGAATACTTCTCCGGCAAGGACGCCGAAGCCCTGGCCCTTGGCGAGCCGGAACTGTACGCCCACAACGGCGTGCACCTGCACCTCGGCGAGCAGGTGCTGGAGATCGACCGCGACAAGCGCGAAATCGTCACCAGCCTCGGGCGTCGCGGCTACGACCGCCTGGTGCTGGCCACCGGCTCCTATCCGTTCGTGCCGCCAATCCCGGGCGCCGAGGGCAATTCGCGCCTGGTCTACCGCACCCTGGACGACCTCGACGCCATCCGCGCTGCAGCGGCCGGTGCCCGGCGTGGCGTGGTGGTCGGCGGCGGTCTGCTCGGCCTGGAGGCGGCCAATGCCCTCAAGTCCCTGGGCCTGGAAGCTCACGTAGTGGAATTTGCGCCGCGCCTGATGCCCGTGCAGCTGGATGCCGACGGCGGCGATGCGCTGCGGGCACGTATCGAGGCCCTTGGCGTTGGCGTGCACCTGTCGCGCGCCACCCAGGAGATCGTCATTGGCGAGGAATACGCCTACCGCATGAATTTCAACGACGGTGAATACCTGGAGACCGACCTGATCGTGTTCTCCGCCGGCATTCGCCCCCAGGACGCCCTGGGCCGTGCTGCCGGCCTGGAGGTCGCCGCCCGCGGTGGCGTGGTGGTCGACAATGATTGCCGCACCAGCGATCCGGCGATTTTCGCCATCGGCGAGTGCGCGTCCTGGAATGGCACGGTATTCGGCCTGGTGGCGCCTGGCTACAGCATGGCCCGCGCCGTGGCCGCGCAACTGGCCGGTGAGCCCCATGAACCCTTCACCGGCGCCGACATGTCGACCAAGCTCAAGCTGCTAGGCGTCGATGTCGGCTCCATCGGTGATGCCCACGCGGTGACGCCGGGCGCCAAGAGCTATCGCTACATCGACGAAGCCAATGCCAGCTACCGCCGCCTGGTGGTCTCCCCGGATGGCCAACACGTTATCGGTGCGGTACTGGTGGGCGACAACAGCTATTACGACGCCCTGCTGCAGTACGCCCAGAACGGCATCAAGCTGCCTGCCGATCCGTCGAGCCTGATCCTGCCTCTCTCCCACGGTACGCCGACCCTGGGCGCCGATGCGTTACCGGATACCGCGACCATTTGCTCCTGCCACAACGTCAGCAAGGGCGCGGTGTGCTGCCAGGTCGACGCGGGTATCACCGACCTCGGCGAGCTGAAAGCCATCACCAAGGCCGGCAGCGGCTGCGGTGGCTGCAGCGCCCTGCTCAAGCAGGTCTTCGAGCACGAGCTGAGCGCCCGCGGCGTGGCAGTCGACAAGAGCCTCTGCGAGCACTTCGCCCATACCCGCCAGGAGCTGTACGCCATCGTGCGGGTGGAGGGTGTGCTCAGTTTCGAGGAGCTGCTGGCCAAGCATGGCCGCGGCCACACCGGCTGCGACATCTGCAAGCCGGCGGTGGGTTCGATCCTCGCCTCGTGCTGGAACCAGCCGATCACCGACCCGGCGCTGATTCCGCTGCAGGACACCAACGACACCTTCATGGCCAACATGCAGAAGAACGGTACCTATTCGGTGGTGCCGCGCATTCCCGGCGGCGAGATCACCCCGGACGGCCTGCTGGCCATCGGCGCCGTGGCGAAGAAATATGACCTCTACACCAAGATCACCGGCGGCCAGCGCATCGACCTGTTTGGTGCGCAGCTGCACGAACTGCCGGACATCTGGAGCGAGCTGATCGCCGCCGGTTTCGAGACCGGGCATGCCTACGGCAAGTCGCTGCGTACCGTGAAGTCCTGTGTGGGCAGCACCTGGTGCCGCTACGGCGTGCAGGACAGCGTCGGCATGGCGCTGCGCCTGGAGGACCGTTACAAGGGCCTGCGCGCGCCGCACAAGATCAAGTTCGCGGTCAGCGGCTGCACCCGCGAGTGCGCCGAGGCGCAGAGCAAGGACATCGGCGTGATAGCCACCGACAAGGGCTGGAACCTCTACGTGTGCGGCAACGGCGGCATGCGCCCGCGGCACGCCGAACTGTTCGCCACCGACCTGGATGACGAAGCGCTGATCCGCACCATCGACCGCGTGCTGATGTTCTATGTGCGCACCGCTGACAAGCTGCAGCGCACCTCGGTATGGCGCGAGTCGCTGGAGGGCGGCCTGGATTACCTCAAGGCGGTGATTCTCGACGATAGCCTGGGCCTCGGCGCCGAGCTGGAGGCGCAGATGCAGCTGGTGGTCGACCGCTACGAGTGCGAGTGGGCCGGTGCCCTGAACGACCCGGAAAAGCTCAAGCGCTTCCGCACCTTCGTCAACGACAAGCGCGCCGACCCGGACATTCATTTCGTCAAGGAGCGCGGCCAGCGTCGGCCGATGAGCGCCAGCGAACTTCACCTGATTCCCGTTACCGAGGAGGTGCTCTGATGAGCCAGTCCAACGCCGTGCGTGCCCAATCGCTTCCCGCTACCCAATGGCAACCGCTGTGCCGCAGCCAGGATCTGGTCGCCAACTCCGGCGTGGTGGCCTGGCTCGATGGGGCGCAGATCGCGCTGTTCCATCTGCCCCACAGCGAAGCCGGCGAGCAGCTGTTCGCGGTGGAGAACCGCGACCCGAAGTCCGGTGCCAACGTCATTGGCCGCGGCCTGATCGGCCAGATCAAGGGCGACCTGGTAATCGCCTCGCCGCTCTACAAACAGCATTTTCGCCTGCGCGACGGCAGCTGCCTGGAATACCCGGAGCAGCGCCTGCGCGTATGGCCGGTGCGTCTCAATGGCGACACCGTGGAAATCGGCCTGGCGAGCTGACCGCTCGACCCAGCGCGCGCCGGCCGAGAAGCGGGCCGGCAGGCGCCTCGGCCGTCGCGCGACCTCACCCCTGTTTGCCTCACCTGAAAAAGAGAGCCTCTCCATGTCCTACCTGGTTCCCGCCGAATTCGTCACCAAGATGGTGGATGCCGGCGAGTCGAAGATCTTCATGTCGACCCGCGATACCCTGATCCGCGCCTTTATGGCCGGCGCCATCCTGTCCCTGGCCGCGGTGTTCGCGATTGCCGTGAGCGTCGGCACCGGCTCGCCGCTGCTCGGCGCGGTGCTGTTCCCGGTCGGTTTCGTGATGCTCTACCTGATGGGCTTCGACCTGCTCACCGGGGTATTCATGCTCACCCCGCTGGCGCTGCTCGACCGCCGCCCGGGCGTCACCGTCGGCGGCATCCTGCGCAACTGGGGGCTGGTGTTTCTCGGCAACTTCGCCGGCGCCCTGACCGTGGCCTTCATGATGGCCTTCGTGTTCACCTACGGCTTCTCCAAGGACCCCGGGCTGATCGGCGAGAAGATCTCGCACATCGGCGAAGACCGCACCCTGGGCTATGCCGAGTACGGTGCGGCGGGCTGGGCGACCATCTTTCTGCGCGGCGTCCTGTGCAACTGGATGGTGTCGATGGGCGTGGTCGGCGCGATGATCTCCACTACCGTCAGCGGCAAGACCATCGCCATGTGGATGCCCATAATGCTGTTCTTCTTCATGGGCTTCGAGCACTCGGTGGTGAACATGTTCCTGTTCCCCTCGGGCATCATCCTGGGCGGCGATTTCTCGGTGATGGACTACATGATCTGGAACGAGATTCCTACCGCGCTGGGTAACCTGGTGGGTGGTCTGGCCTTCACCGGCCTGACGCTGTACACCACCCACGTGAAGACCGCGCCCAAGCGCACCTACAACTGAGTGCCGGCGATGGCCGCCAGCGCCGAGAGCCTGTGGCAGGGCACCAAGAGCCAGTTGCAGGTCAGCGTCGGCCAGTGTTCGGACAAGGGCCGCAAGCCGCGTAACCAGGACTTTCATGGCCTGTGCGTGCCCCTTGAGCCACAACTGGGCAGCAAGGGCATCGCCATCGCCCTGGCGGACGGCATCAGCAGCAGCGACGTCAGCCATATCGCCAGCGAAACGGCGGTGGCGGCCTTGCTCTCCGATTACTTCAGCACCAGCGAAGCCTGGTCGGTGAAGACCTCGGTGACCCGTGTGCTCAGCGCCACCAACGCCTGGCTGCACGCGCAGACGCGGCGCGGCCAGCATCGCTACGACATGGACCGCGGCTACGTGTGTACCTTCAGCGCGCTGGTGCTCAAGTCCACTACCGCGCACCTGTTCCACGTCGGTGACACCCGTATCTATCGCCTGCGCGACGGCGCCCTGGAGCCGCTGACCCGTGATCACCGCGTCTGGGTCGGCGAGGGCAAGAGCTACCTGAGCCGCGCCCTGGGCACCGGCCCGCAGCTGGAAGTCGATTATCAGGCCCTGGCGCTGGAGCGCGGCGACCTGTTTCTGCTGGCCACCGACGGCGTCTATGAATTCGTCGATGCGCGCGTGATGGTCGACTGCATCGCCGAGCACTCGGACGAGCTGCAAGTGGCCGCCCGGCACATCCTCGACCGGGCCCTGGCCAATGGCAGTGACGACAACCTGACCCTGCAACTGGTGCGCATTGACAGCCTGCCGCGCGCCGAGGTCGATGACTTGCAGCACAAGCTCGGCGAGCTGCCGTGCCCGCCGGTCCTGGAGGCGCGCATGCTGTTCGACGGCTACCGCATCCTCCGCCCGCTGCACGTCAGCGCGCGCAGCCACGTGTATCTGGCCAGCGACGAAGACAGCGGCGCCACAGTGGTGCTCAAGACCCCTTCCCAGGACCTGCAGCACGACGCCGCCTATCTAGAGCGCTTTCTCATGGAGGAGTGGATCGCCCGGCGTATCGACAGCCCCCATGTGCTCAAGGCCTGCGCGCCGACCCGCAAGCGCAACTTCCTGTATGCCGTCTGCGAATTCATCGAGGGCCAGACCCTGGCGCAATGGATGATCGACCATCCGCGCCTGGAGCTTGAGACCGTGCGACGCGTCGTCGAGCAGATCGCCCGCGGCTTGCGCGCTTTTCATCGCCTGGAAATGCTGCACCAGGACCTGCGCCCGGCCAACCTGATGATCGACTCCAGCGGCACCGTGAAGATCATCGACTTTGGCGCCACCCGGGTGGCCGGCCTGCAGGAGATCGATGGCCGCCAGGTGGACGGCCCGATACTTGGCACCGCGCAATACAGTGCCCCGGAATACTGGCTCGGCGAGCCCGGCACGGTGCGCTCGGAGGTGTTCTCCCTGGCGGTTATCACCTACCAGCTGCTCAGCGGGCGCCTGCCTTACGGCGCCGGCATGGCGCGGGCGAGAACCCGGGCGGCCCAGGCGCGATTGCCTTATAGACCGCTTGCTCAGGGGCGCGAGTTGCCGCTGTGGCTCGACGATGTGCTGCGCAAGGCCTGCCACCCGGATCCGCGCAAACGCCATGAAGACCCGGACGAGTTCGCCCACGCTCTGCGCCATCCCGGGGCGGCGCTGCTGGGCCGCCGGCCGTTGCCCCTGCTGGAGCGCAACCCGCTGCTGTTCTGGCAGCTCAGTTGCCTGCTCCTGGCGCTGATGCTGGTGCTGTTGCTGGCGCGCCAGTGAGCGTGGCGGCGGCTGCCAGGTAAGCGCGGGAGGATCGCAATGGATCGCGAGTGAAGGCCATTGGTTCCGCAGCGATGATCGGTGAAAGTGCGCTGAAGAATAGGACGCAGCACTCGATTTTCGGGCTCCTGGAAGATGTAACCGAGTCGAAATGATTTGTCGCAAATTGTCATATTCGCCGTTCTGGCAAAGGCCCAGAATGCGCGTTCTCTTCAGCCATAAAGTGCGTGATCGTGGACTATATCCTGCAATTGACGAGTGACCCCGCTGCCTGGATTGCGCTGGCCACCCTGGTGGTCATGGAAGTGGTGCTGGGCATCGACAACCTGATCTTCATTTCCATCCTCACCAACAAGCTGCCCGAGCACCAACGTACCAAGGCGCGCCGCCTCGGTATTGGCGCGGCGCTGGTCCTGCGCCTGGCCTTGCTGGGCACCGTGGCGTGGATCGTCAAGCTGGTCGATCCGGTGATCGAACTGTTCGGCCAGGGGTTTTCCTGGAAGGACATCATCCTCATCGCCGGTGGCCTGTTCCTGCTCTGGAAAGCCACCAAGGAAATCCACCACGCCGTCGATCCCGAGCCAGAAGGCGACATGTTCGTCGGCCGCGCCGCAACTGTCGGATTTGGCGCGGTAATCGTGCAGATCCTGCTGCTCGACCTGGTGTTCTCGGTGGACAGCATCATCACCGCGGTGGGCATGACTCCCCATGTACCGATCATGGTCGTTGCCGTGGTCGCGGCCGTCACCGTGATGCTGCTGGCGGCCGATCCGCTGGCGCGCTTCATCGCTGCCAACCCGACCGTGGTGATGCTGGCGCTGGGCTTCCTGATCATGATCGGCATGACGCTGATCGCCGAAGGCTTCGGTGCCCACGTGCCGAAGGGCTACCTGTATGCGGCGATGGCCTTCTCCGCGCTCATCGAAGGCTTGAACATGCTGTCCCGTCGGGCCAAGCGCAAGGTCAGCGTCCGAGGCTAGTCACTGTTCTGAAACCCAGCTTCCGCGCCTTTGCACAGGCGCGGAAGCTTTTCGCCTTCGCCTTGGCGGCGGACGCTCCGCCAACTAGGGTAACCACAGATTAATGGCGCTGTGCTATCTTTTGGCCGGCTTGCCTGGTGCGTGGCCAGTGTTTCCATGGCGCTGCGCTGATGGCCGACAAGTGTGACCCTCGTCACCAATCTCCAATCTGCCCGACCACCTGGCCAGCGATTGATAGGCCGTGACAGGTCAAGCACGGGCGCATGGATTAGAATCCGTCTCATAGTTGGCGTCGAAAATTCGGCAGCCAGGGTAGCCCGATTTGCCCCTTTTTCCAGCCGATAGCGCCATGGCGCGTGAGGAGTATGAGTTGATCAAACGTTGCATGCAGGCCCTGTTGCTGGGCCTGGGCCTTGTAAGCCTCGCCAGCTGGGCGGAAATGGCGCCGCTGGAGGCCATGAACATGGCCGGCCTGCAGCGCAGCCTGGGGCAGATCATGGCCAAGGACTACATGATGATCGGCTCCGACGTGAAGGTCGACGAGGCCAGCAAGCAGCTGGCCACCAGCGTTGCGCTGTTCGAAGACCACCATGCCAAGCTCAAGGCCCACCCGACCAACAGCGAAGTGCAGGCCGGCCTGGCCCAGGTCGAAGTGATCTGGACGGCCTATCGCGCCCTGGTCACCGCCAAGCCCGACAAGGCCCAGGCCCCGGCCGTGCTGGCCAAGGCCGAAGAGCTGGTCAAGCAGACCCAGCACGTCACCGACCTGTTCGAAAAGCATAACGGCGATGCAGCGTCCCACTCGATCAACCGCAGCGGCTGGAACCGCGTGCTCACCCAGCGCACCGCGATGTTCTACATGGCCCGCGCCTGGGGCGTGCAGGCGCCGAACCTGGATACCGACTTCCAGGCCTCGGTGCAGGAGTTCGATCACATCATGAAGGAGCTGCAGGCCGCTGGTGCGCCCAACGACGAAATCGCCACCGCGCTGCGCAAGACCGACGCGCGCTGGCAGTTCGCGACCAAGGCCTTCGCCTCCAAGGAGTTCGTGCCGACCATCGTCGCGGTGAATGCCGAATCGATGTTCCGCCAGCTCAACGAAATGACCCGCCTGTATGCCGGCCTGAAGGGCGACAAGCTGTAACCGACGACTGAGCCACTGCCTGCCCTGGCGCCATCAGCGGCCAGTGCAGGCCGCGCCGGGGCGGCTCAAAGGCGGAAGCGAGAGATGTTCTGCCTGAGTGCTTCGCTGGTTCGAGCCAGGCTTTCGCTTTCCTGCTGGGCGTGCTGGAAGGCTGCTGCAGATTGTTCGGTGCTGTCGCGCATGGACACCACGCCGCGGCTGATCTCCTCGGCAACCGCGCTCTGCTGCTCGGCTGCCGTGGCGATCTGCTGGTTCATGCCGTTGATGCGCTCGATCATGGCGACGATCCGCGCCACCGCTTCACCCGCTTCGGATACCCCGGAAACCGACTGGGCGCTGGAGCTCTGGCAGCGCTCCATGTACCTGGCCGTCTCATCGGCAATCGCCTGCAAGCTGGCAATCAGCGCCTCGATCTCGGCGGTCGCCTCCTGGGTACGCCGCGCCAGGCTGCGCACTTCGTCGGCGACCACGGCGAAACCCCGGCCCGCCTCGCCGGCACGGGCGGCTTCGATGGCCGCGTTGAGTGCCAGCAGGTTGGTCTGGTCCGCCACCGACTTGATGACGTCCAGCACGCTGCCGATGTTGCTGCTTTCAGTCTTTAGCCGCGCCATGGCCTCACTTGAATTGTCGATCACCCTGGCCAGTTCGCCGATCAGGTTCACCGCCTGGCCTGCCTTCTGCTGGCTCTGCAGCGCTGCCTCATCGGCTTCGCTGGCGGCCTGGGCGGCGGACTCCGCGCTACGCGCGACGTCCTGAACCGTCGCTGCCATTTCGTGCACCGCGGTAACGATATGCTCCACCTCACGCTGCGCATTGGCGACGCTCTCGGCATTGCGCAGGCTCGACTCGCTCAGCTCCTGGCTGGAGTGGGCAACCGTGCGCGAGGAGCTGTCGATGCCCTGGGTGACCTCGCGCAGATTCAACTGCATGCGCTGCAGCGCCGAGAGCACGCTGTTTTCCGCGCTGCCTAGCGCCTTTTCCATGGCACGCAGATCGCCCTCTGCCACGCGTTGGGCGATCTGGTTGAGGTCGTTGGGTTCGGCGCCGAGTGAACGCAGCAGGTGCCGGCTGATCAAGTGGCCGAGCACGGCGGCGAGGATGAAGCTCACTACGGTGATGACCAGCAGGATGCTGCGTTGCTTCTGAGAGTGCGCCTCGTTGGCGATGACGTGTTGGTCGGCCTCCTCGGTGGTGTGGGCCAGGTATTGATCGATTACGCCGGTCAACTCCCTTAGCAAGGGCGTGCATTGCTCACTGACCATGCGCAGCGCCTCGGCGTCCTCGCCCTTGAACAGGTGCTCGGCAATGGTATGGGCTACCGGGCGATAGCGCCCCTCTACCTCTTCGATGTGCGCCAGGATCTCGCGGCCCTTGGGCAATACATCCTGATGGGAGGAGATGGCCTGATGCAGGGCCTCCAGGCTATCGGCCACGCCCTTCTCGCGCGCTTCGACGGCGGCACGCTTCGTCTCGCGCTCCGCCGGCGCGGTATTGAGCGCCAGGTTGCGCAGCTCGATGGCGCGATCCTTTACCGCCTCGCTGAGCTTGCTGGCCAGGCGCGCGCGTGCCTCCACGCCGCCGATGTAGGCCGAAAACTCGCGGTCGGCTGCCGCGAGGTTGTACAGCGCGACGCCGGCGATCAGCAGCATCAGCGCCAGCAGGCAGACGTAGCTGGCATAAAGCAGATTGCGGGTGGAAACGCGAATAGCTGAGGACGACATAGGGACACCTGCTGAGCGGTTGGACGACTTGTTGTTCAGGTGCACGCACAAAGCGCGGTCGACGCGGCGGGCGCGAGACCCGGCGTGGGCATATCCGCTTTTGTTAAACAGCGGCGCTCCGGGCAACAGTGCTGCTTGCTGCGCAGGCGTCCCAGGCTCGTTTCATGCGCCGTGCCGCCCGAGGTTCGAGCGGTTGCCACGCAATCGAGTCTAGAACAGATTGTCGATGTTGCGCCTTGCGCCCGCCTGATTCCAGGGCCCTGTGCCCTCGGTACAGGTCACTGTGGCGGTGGCCGACGGGGCAGAAGTTTTCTCTGCTAGCGCTCCGCGCCTGGCGGGTGACCGAAGTATGCCCGGTAGGCGTGGCTGAAGTTGGCCGGGCTGGTGTAGCCCAGGCGATAGGCGATCTGCGCCACCTGCCATTTGCGCTGGCGCAGCAGGGTGCGAGCCAGTTCCATGCGCTGCTGGCGCACGTACTGCAGCATGGATTGCCCGAACACCTGGCTGAACGCACGGCGCAGGGTGGTCTCGCCGACGCCCAGCTGCAGCGCCAGTGCCTGGCTGCCGGGCGGCTGTTCCAGATTGGCATCGAGCAGGCGGCGCGCCTCGAAGGCCAGGTCGCGCTGCCCGCGCACCGGTTGTGGTAGCGCCGATGCGCGCCCCTTGAAGTGCGCCGCCAGTTCCACCAGCACGGCCAGGCTCAGGCTTTCCTGATGCAGGCGTTCCATGGCGCCGTGGTAGGGCGACTGATAAAGACGCTGCAGCAAGCCGCTCAGGGCCTTGCAACGTTGCACTTCGGTAAAGCGGATGCCGTTGTCGAGCAGGCCGAGCAGCGGTTGCAGGTCGGGGTCTTCTTCGGCGAGTTCGTGCAGGTAGTCACCGGCGATGCGCAAGCCAGCCATGCGTGCGTGGCTGCCGGCCGGCAACTGGTCGATGGCTTCCATACACTCGCTGACGCCCAGGAGGTGAGGGGTGCCTGGCGTGTAACGGTGCAGATGGCCATCGACCCGGTGTTGCCACTCGCCGTCGAGCACCTGGACGATGCACAGGCTGCCGGGCAGCACCTTGTGGATGCGCAGGGGCTCGGGAAACTGCAGGTCGCAGTCGAAATACTGCAGGTGCGGGCGCACCGTGCGGGCGCGGTAATGACCGATGGCGCTGCCCATCACCCGCGGCGTGCTGGCGTCGAATACGCCCGCCTTGGCCAGGGCCGACGGGTGGTCGAAGCAGAATTGCGTGTCCAGGTAGGGGGTCCAGCGTTGCATCGGGACAGGCATCCTTTGAGTACGGGTGACACACTTTGACATTTTATCGCTATCGACCTTCGACCGTCAGTCGTTGTGATTGGCCGCGTTATTGTTGTGGGCTGCGGCTGTGCTGCTAGGCATGGCGTGCTGCGTTGATTTCAATGGCTGATTTCAACGGGAGCAGAATGCATGATGATTTTCGCGAGAAGTACCGCGTTGCTGGCCATGCTGCTGGCGCTTGCCAGCGGTTTTGTACAGGCCGAGGAACGTCCGGAGGTAGCGCCCAAGGTGGTGGCGTTCTCCGGCGAGCAGGGCGTGAAGGTGTGGACCTTGCGCATCGGCGCACGTAGCGAGAACCGGGCCCTGGTGCAGGTCGAGGGTGTGGACCACGACTGGGACATGCGCATCCAGCGTATGGATGTGGAAAAGAATGCCGAGGACACGCGTTACAGCACCCAGGTCGATGGCAAGAAGTTCGTGGTGCTGCTGGTTCGCAACGGTTGGGGTGAGCTGTACCTGCCGGGTGAGGCGAAGCCGTTGATGGTCGGGTATGACAACGGCCTCTCGGAGCAGGGCAACGCCCAGGCCTTTCTCACCGACTACCTGCAGGCTCGATAAGGCGTTGGCGCAGGCGGCAGAGTTTTGAGCGGGCGGCTGATTGTTGTGACTGCCAGCCGCCGTGCTGCCCAGCCTGTCTGACGGGCCGGATAATCCGCGCATCATTCTATGCGAGGATTTTTTCGATGAATCAACCCCTGTCACCGCGCTTCTCCGATGACGGCGTCGTGTATCCGCATGGCGCCCAGCGTGACGCCGTGGTCGCCGAACTCACCCAGGTCATCGAACGGGTGCCGGAGCAGATGGAGTTCACCAACACCAAGCGCTACTGGGTACTCGGTCCGGTGCTGATCCTCGGCGCGCTGGGCATCCTGTGGGGCGGCTTCAGTTTCGGCAAGACCGGCCTGATGATTTGCGGTGGCTTCCTGACGCTGTTCTTCCTGTTGCTTACCTGGCAGCACCGCAACGCCGGCCGCGAGGTGTTCATGCGCCTGACCCGCCGCGAGCTGCATCACACCGCACTCAGCGGGCCCATCGACCTGACCGAGGTGGTCGACGTCTTCGTCAAGGACGAAGGCCTGGTAACCCTGCAGAAACTGACCCTGAGCGAAACCGCCTCACTGCCGACCCATCGCCCGGTATCGGTGCTGTTCGGTAACCAGGCGATGGTGCTGAAAAAGCCTCAGCCCCATGTGCGGATCAACTCCGCCGGCGTGGCCAGCGGTGGCAGCAAGCTCGATATCGATGACCTGGCCGCACTGCTGACCGCCTACGTGCAAGCTGCCCTGGCCCAGCAGCAGCTCGATGCCCTGAAACAACATGGATGATGCCAGCCGCGAGGCGCTGCTGAGCGACTTGCAGGCTCACGCCGACGGCCCGCAGCAGCGTTACGAAATCCACGAGCGGGCTTCCGGGCAAGCGCTATTCAGCGCCCTTGGGGCCGCGGTGCTGCTGTTCGTCGGCGGTTGGCTGGTCAGCCTGCCGAGCCTGATCCATATGCGCGCGGCGCACTGGCTGTGCTGGGTGCCCGGCGCCTTGCTGCTGGCGGCGGGTCTGCTGCTGCTTGCCTGTGCCGAAGCCCTCAGCCGCCGCAACGGTCGTTGCGTGATGGTGCTGAGCGCCGACAGCGTGCAGTTCGCCAACGCCCGCGAGGCCACGCCTTGGGAGTGCTTCGACGCCTTCGAGATCGAGCAGCATCAGCTGAGCATGGCGCTGGTGTTTTCGGTGATGGCCGGGCAGCGCGTGCCGGGGCTGACGCCGCCGTGCTTCAAGTCGCTGGCCGCGCCGGATGCGCGCCCGGTGGCCGCTGGCATGCGCCTGCGGTTGTGGTTGTTCAACCCGATGCTCGACGGCCGCCGCCTGGGCATCGACGAGCTGGCCGGCCTGCTCGATGAGTACCTGCAGGCGGCCCAGGCGCGTCGTACCCTGGGCACGCTGTTCCCGGCGGTTCAGCGCTTCTCGGCGGTGCGCCACAGCACCGGCCAGTAAGCTGAATCCAGGCCGATGCAGGTGCCCAGCATGCTGGCGTGGATCGGCGCGAAGCCCTTGCCGTCGTAGCGCCAGCGCTGGGTAAAGCCGCAGCCGCCCATGCCCATGGCCAGGGTGAAGCTGCTCAGGTCACCGCTGGCCGGGTCGAACTCGACGCTGCCATGGGGTGGCAGATCCTCGAAGACGGGGATTTCAGGAATGCTCGCCTTGCGCGCCTGCTGCGGCTGGTCGAGGGGTGCCTGGTACAGGCTGTAAGCGCAGTTGTAGGCGCCGCATTCGGTCTTGAGGATGACCAGCGCCTCGCGGTCGCTGAGCGCGAAGGCCTGGCCCTCGGGCAGGCCAGCCTCGACCATGTCCTTTTCCCAGTCGCTGCGCGTCGCCTCGCGCACCGCCTCCAGCACACGCTTGCTGTCGGCCTCGCTCAGTGGCTTGGGTGCTTGCCAAGTTGGCGCCGGCGGTGCGGCCAGGGCGGGCGGCACGCTGCTCGCCGGGTTGTTGCCCTTGCGCAGCAGGGCCGTGGTGGTGCCCAGGCGGCCCTGCACCGAATCCATCAGCAGCAGGGCGGCGCTCATGCCGCTGAGCGAGGTCACCGCCTCGCCTTCCTCGGTAGGTAGCAGCAGGCGTTGGCCGTTGCGCAGCTCGGCGATCAGCGCTTCGGCGTCGGCACCGGCGATGCTGTACATTTCCGGCACCGAGCCCTCGGTCAACTGGCCGGGCTGCAGCTTGACCTGCAGCGGCTTGCCATCGAGCAGCGGCTGACCGCGGGCCTCGTTGTAGCTGAATACCCCGACATGCAGGAGGCCGTCGGGGCCGGCCTCGCGGGTGATACGCAAGCTCCAGATCGGGGTGGCTTCGGCCTCGCTCTCGGCTGCCGTGGATATCGCCGTGCACTGGCGGGTGTTATCGCAGGCCACCAGCCAGTCCTTGAGGTTGCTGTACAGCGGCACCTGTTCGGCGGCGTTGGCGCCGCCGGCGGCCAGGGCAACGAGCAGGGCGAGGGAGCGACGGATCATGGTTGAACCTGCGAGCTGAAAACCGCTATTAGGACAGCTTTGCCCGGCGCTGCCTATCCGTCGGTCGCTGCCCACAACAGTCCGTGCGTGTCTCACAGTTGCCGATTCAGAACGAGGCGATGATCCGCCCCAGGGTTGCCATCGCCTGTTCGTTCCCGGCGTTCCACGGGTGGCCGTGATTGAGCCGCGCGCAATGGCCGAAGCCGCGAGTGGCCGAGAAGATCGGCCCCGGCGCCAGGCTGATGCCCTGGGCCAGCGCGAGGCGAAACAGCTGCAGGGCGTCGACGCGCTCGGAAAACTCGAACCACAGAAAGTAGCCGCCACTGGGCCGCGTCACCCGGGTGTCCGCCGGGAAGTGCCGTGCGGCGGAGGCGAGCATCGAGCCCTGCTGGCTTTCCAATTGGTGACGCAGCTTGCGCAAGTGGCGGTCGTAACCACCGTGCTGCAGGTAGTCGGCCAGCGCCGCCTGGGCGGGCACCGAGGGTGAGATGGTGGTCATCAGCTTGAGCCAGGCAATGCGCTGGGCATAGCGCCCCCCGGCCACCCAGCCGACCCGGTATCCGGGTGCCAGGCATTTGGAGAACGAGCCGCAGTGCATCACCAGGCCTTCGCGGTCAGAGCTCTTTACCGGCTTTGGCGGCTGGGCGCCGTAATGCAGTTCGGCGTACACGTCGTCCTCGATCAGCGGCACCTGATGGCGCTGCAGCAGTTCGTACAGCGCCGCCTTCTTGGCGTCGCTCATGCTCGCGCCGAGCGGGTTCTGCAGGCTGCTCATGAACCAGCAGGCCTTGATCGGCAGGCGCTGCAGGCTGTCGGCCAGGCTGTCCAGGTCGATGCCTTCGCGCGGGTGCACGGGAATTTCCACGGCCTTGAGCTTGAGGCGCTCCAGCACCTGCAGGGTGGCGTAGAAGGCCGGGCTCTCGATGGCCACCAGATCGCCCGGTTCGGTCACCGACTGCAGGCACAGGTTGAGCGCCTCCATGGCGCCACTGGTAATCACCAGTTCTTCGAGCGGCAGGCGTACGCCGCTGAGCATGTAGCGCAGGGCGATTTGCCGGCGCAGCTCCGGGTTGCCCTCGGTCATGTCGGCGATCACCGCGTGGCTCGGCATGTCGCGCACGCTCTGTGCCATGGAGCGGGCCAGGCGCGGCAGTGGGAACAGGTCCGGGCTGGGGAACGCCGATCCGAATGGCACGGTGTGCGGATCCTTCAACGAGCCGAGCACCGAGAACACCAGTTCGCTGACATCCACATCGGTCGCCTGCACGGCGCCCGTGCGCTGCTGTGGCTCGTGCAGCGGTCGCTTGGCGTGCTCGCGCACGAAATAGCCGGAGCGCGCGCGGGCCTGGATCAGCCCGCGGTCCTCGAGCAGGTAATAGGCCTGGAACACGGTGGAAGCGCTGACGCCATAGGTACGGCTGGCGTGACGCACCGAAGGCACTTTCTCGCCGGGCGCCAGCAGGCCCGAGCGGATCAGCGCGGCGATTTCGTCAGCGAGTTTTTCGTAGCGTTTCATGGTGTACCGATGCGCAAGAAATAGGGCGCTGCAGTGATAATGCAACGGTCAAGGATGTTACAGAAGATATCAGGTGTGTGAATTAATGATTTTTACATATCAGATCGAGGCGCCTGTCAGCTAGGGGTTTGCAGCAATCCAGTCAGTGCCGACAGCGTCGAATACGATCATCAGAGATCCATCTGATCCGGTTTTTTATGAATTATCTGAGGCTGTTTTGATTTTGCCCGCTTGCCCATAGTGGCGGCCCTGTCTGCCGCGCTGTTTGGCGCAAGGGGCCTGTCATGTATCACTACGACGAGTACGACCATGCGCTGGTGCGCGAGCGGGTCGCGCAGTTTCGCGACCAGGTGCAGCGGCGCCTCAGCGGTGAGCTGAGCGAGGAGGAGTTCCTGCCGCTGCGTTTGCAGAACGGCCTGTACCTGCAGAAGCATGCCTACATGCTGCGCGTGGCGATTCCCTACGGCACCCTGTCGGCCCGCCAGCTGCGCACCCTGGCCAGCATCGCGCGGGACTACGACCGCGACTACGGCCACTTCACCACCCGGCAGAACATCCAGTTCAACTGGATCGAGCTGGAGCGGGTGCCGGACATTCTCGAGCGCCTGGCCGAAGTCGAGATGCACGCCATCCAGACCTCGGGCAACTGCGTGCGCAATATCACCACCGAAGCCTTCGCCGGGGTGGCGGCCGATGAGCTGCTCGATCCCCGCCCGCTGGCCGAGATCCTCCGGCAGTGGTCGACGGTCAACCCGGAATTCCTGTTTCTGCCGCGCAAATTCAAGATCGCCCTGTGCGCCGCCGAGGAGGATCGCGCCGCGGTGCCGATGCACGACGTCGGCCTGTACCTGTATCGCGATGCCGCCGGCGAGCTGCTGGCGCGGGTGATGGTCGGTGGCGGCCTGGGTCGCACGCCGATCCTCAGCCAGGTGATTCGCGACGGCCTGCCCTGGCGGCACCTGCTGTCCTATGTCGAGGCGATTCTGCGGGTGTACAACCGCCACGGCCGGCGCGACAACAAGTACAAGGCGCGCATCAAGATCCTGGTCAAGGCCCTGGGCATCGAGGCCTTCGCCAGGGAAGTCGAGGCCGAGTGGCAGCACATCAAGGACGGCCCCGCCGAGCTCACCGACGCCGAATACCAGCGAGTTGCCGCCGCGTTCGCGCCGCCGGCCTACGCGGCGCTGTCGGATACCGATCTGGATTTCGGCACCGCCCTGGCCGGCGATGCCGGCTTCGCCCGCTGGGTGTCGCGCAACGTGCAGCCGCACAAGGTGCCGGGCTACGCCAGCGTGGTGCTGTCGACCAAGCCAGGCGCCAGCCTGCCGCCGGGTGATGTGACCTCGGCGCAGATGGACGCCGTGGCCGGGCTGGCCGAGCACTATGGCTTCGGCGAAATTCGCGTAGCCCACGAGCAGAACCTGGTGCTGCCCGACATACGCAAGGCCGACCTGTACGCACTCTGGCAGCAGGCCGTCAGCGTCGGCCTGGGCAGCGCCAATATCGGCCTGCTTACCGACGTGATCGCCTGCCCCGGTGGCGATTACTGCGCACTGGCCAACGCCAAGTCGATCCCCGTCGCCCAGGCCATCCAGCAGCGTTTCGAGGATGCCGAGGCGCTGCACGCCCTGGGCGATATCAGCCTGAACATCTCCGGCTGCATGAACGCCTGCGGCCATCACCACATCGGCAATATCGGCATCCTTGGCGTCGATAAGAACGGCAGCGAGTGGTACCAGGTGACCATTGGTGGCGCCCAGGGCAAGGCCAGTGCGCTGGGCAAGGTGATCGGCCCGTCGTTCAGCGCCGCCGAAGTGCCCGAGGTGATCGAGCGGCTGGTCGAGACATTCGACGAGCAGCGCCAGGGCGACGAACGCTTCATCGACACCGTGCAGCGCGTTGGCATCGAGCCCTTCAAGGCGCGGGTGTACCGCAAGGTGGAGGAGCCGGCATGAACAACCTGATCAGCCTGCGCGAAGGCGAGCCGCGCATCGTCAGTGACGATCCCTGGCGTGTGCCGGGCGATGCCGAAGCAGCGGGCGCGGGTAGCCTGATCGTACCGCTGCCCAATTGGCTGGAACGCCAGCCCCCGGCGGTGCTGCAGGGCGCAGCCGTCAGCCGTGACGGCCTGCTGCTGGGCCCGGATGACGACCCCATGGATCTGCAGCCCTGGCTCGCCGTGTTGCCCTTGATCGCCATCGACTTCCCGAGCTTTCGCGACGGCCGCGGCTACAGCAAGGCCTACCTGCTGCGTAGCCGCCTGGGTTGGTGCGGTGAGCTGCGCGCGGTCGGCGATGTGCTGCGTGACCAGCTCAGCCATATGCGCCAGTGCGGCTTCGACAGCTTCGCCGTGCGCGAGGACAAGTCCGTGCACGACGCCCTCAAGGGCCTGGCCGGCATGAGCGTGCAGTACGGCCGCTCGGTCATCGAGCCGCGCCCGCTGTTCCGTCGCCGCAGCCAATCCTGATTCTCACTGACCCAAGGAGCCCGTGCGCCGCCAGCCGGCGCCGTATCGACACATGCTCGGAAAACTGACTCTCGACGCCATACCCCTGCATGAGCCCATCCTCGTCGTCACCATGATCATGGTGGCGCTCGGTGGCCTGGGCCTGTTCGCCGCGCTGACCTACTTCAGGAAGTGGGGCTGGTTGTGGCGCGAATGGCTGACCTCGGTCGACCACAAGAAGATCGGCGTGATGTACGTGATCGTCGCCCTGATCATGCTGCTGCGCGGCTTCGCCGACGCCATCATGATGCGCACCCAACTGGCCGTGGCCACGGGCGGCGCCGAGGGTTACCTGCCGCCCCATCACTATGACCAGATCTTCACCGCCCACGGCGTGATCATGATCTTCTTCGTAGCTACACCCCTGGTGGTCGGGCTGATGAATATCGTCACGCCGCTGCAGATCGGTGCCCGCGACGTGGCCTTCCCGCTGCTCAACTCGCTGAGCTTCTGGCTGTTCGTCGGTGGCGTGCTGCTGACCAACATCTCGCTATTCGTAGGCGAGTTCGCCATGACCGGCTGGGTCGCCTATCCGCCGCTGTCGGGCATCGAGTACAGCCCGGGCGTGGGCGTCGACTACTTCATCTGGAGCCTGCAGCTCTCGGGCCTCGGCACGCTGCTCACCGGGGTCAACTTCCTGGTCACCATCCTCAAGATGCGTGCGCCGGGCATGGGCCTGTTCCAGATGCCGATCTTCACCTGGACCATCCTGTGCACCAGCGTGATCATCTGCGCGGCCTTCCCGATCCTTACCGTGGCCCTGGCGATGCTGACCCTGGACCGCTACCTGGATTTCCACCTGTTCACCAACACCGCCGGCGGCAGCCCGATGATGTACGTGAACCTGGTGTGGGCCTGGGGCCACCCCGAGGTGTACCTGCTGATACTGCCGGCCTTCGGGGTGTTCTCCGAGGTGACCGCGACCTTCGCGCGCAAGCGCCTGTTCGGCTACCACTCGATGGTCTGGGCGACCGTGGCGATTACTCTCTTGTCGTTCGTGGTGTGGCTGCACCACTTCTTCACCATGGGCTCGGGGGCGAGCGTCAACGCCTTCTTCGGCATCATGACCATGGTCATCGCGGTACCCACCGGGGTGAAGATCTTCACCTGGCTGTTCACCATGTACCGCGGCCGCCTGGAGTTCCCGACGCCGATCCTGTGGACCCTGGGCTTCATCATCACCTTTTCCATCGGCGGCATGACCGGCGTGCTGCTCGCGGTACCGGGTGCGGATTTCCTGCTGCACAACAGCCTGTTCCTGGTGGCCCACTTCCATAACGTGATCATCGGCGGTGCGGTGTTCGGCTACATGGCGGGCATCACTTACTGGTTCCCGAAAGTATTCGGCTTCCGGCTGCACGAAGGCTGGGGCAAGGCGTCGTTCTGGTGCTGGATCGTCGGTTTCTACCTGGCCTTCATGCCGCTCTACATCCTCGGTTTCATGGGCATGACCCGGCGTCTGAACAGCAGCACCAATCCCGAGTGGGAACCCTACCTGTACGTGGCCGTGGTCGGCGCCGTGCTGATCGGCCTGGGCATCCTCTGCACGCTGATCCAGTTCGCGGTATCTATCATCAAGCGCAAGGAGCTGGCCGACCACAGCGGCGACCCCTGGAATGCCCGCACCCTGGAATGGTCGACCGCATCGCCGCCGCCGTTCTACAACTTCGCGGTCACCCCGCGCGGCGACCGCATCGACGAGTTCCACGAGCAGAAGCGCGACGGCCTCAAGCCAGCACCAACGAAATTCCGACCGATCCATATGCCGCGCAACACAGGCATCGGCCTGATCGCCTCGGCGTTCATGACCCTGATGTGCTTCGCGCTGATCTGGCATATCTGGTGGCTGGTGGGCGTGACCTTCGTGGCCAGCATTGCCTGCTTTATCGTGCGCAGCTACGACGAAGACACCGACTACTACGTGCAGCCGCAGGAGATTGCGCGGATCGAGGCGACACGCAAGATCTGACGAGTCGGATGCCAGGCAGTTTCGTCGCGGCCGCAGAGCGCCGGGGGCTCATGGGCGCCGCCGAGGCCCTGGACATTACCAGGCTGGCGTGAGCAATGCCATCAAGTGCCTGGGGGCGCAGCCTGGCACGGCCTTGCCGCTGCGCACTCCCGCAGCGTCAACCTGACGGTCATGGCGAGGCTTTTTCATCGGTGCCGGCAGGCGATCGCCGATCTCAACAACGCCCGGCTGGTGCCGGGCCGCAACCTAAGGGCACTCGGCAAGTCAGCCTGCGGGTACCCTCGGGCGTAACCGGGGGCCACTGCTGGATGCGTTCCAGGGGCGTTATCCACAGCTCGATCTGGCCATTTCCATCGCTGGTCGCTGCGTCAGCCCTGGGGCTCCTTGACCTTCAACGATGGCTTGGCCCCCATACCGCGGCGTTGGCGGCCTGGAGCCAATTCACCGCTAGCACGTGCAGGGGAAAAATCGCCGCGGGCCGGCTGGTGCCGGTTCTCGACGGCCGTCAGCCGGCGGCGGACTTGATCTCGATCATCTATCCACAATCCCGCCACCTCTCACCACGAGTGCGTGCCTTCGTCGACTTCATGGTCGAGGCGTTGGCGAATGATCGCGATCCTGGGGCTTGCTGACTCACCGCGAAAAAGACAGGGGATGCCGCGCTCGTACCCGTATGTGCAAGCGCTGCAGGCTCCCAATGACGTATGATTCGAACCCTCGAGAGGCGCAAGGACCGGTCAGGCGCGGCGAAGCCCTGGGCCATCTGCAGCACTCTTTTTGCGGCGTCGCCGCTTTTCTCTGGCCAGGACTGCAGCGTCTTCTCTGGAGACCGTCGTTCAACTGCGTTGGATGTGAATGTTGGGCACTTTGGAACCGCGAGCGTTTCTGATCGGTGGTGGCGAAACCGGCGAGCTGATTCGTAATCACGACTGGACCACGAGCCCCTTGGGCGCGCCGGCAACCTGGCCGCGAGCCCTGTGCAGTGCGCTCGAGCTGATGCTCAGTTCGCCGGAGAGCATGTACCTGGTCTGGGGAGCCGAGCTGACCTTCTTCTATAACGATGCCTATCGGCCCATCCTCGGTCCGCGTTATGGCGATGCCCTCGGCCAACCGCTGGCGGTTCTGTGGGCCGATGCCTGGGAGGCGGTGCGTACTCATCTGCTGACGGCCATGCAGGGGCAGGCGGTGCGTTTCGTCGACGTTCCCATCTCCATGGCACGCCATGGCGAGCCGGAGCAGACCTGGTGGAGCTATTCATTCTCGCCGCTGCGTGACGACGCCGGCAGCATCGCCGGGGTGCTGTGCTTCACCCGGGAAACCACCGAGCATGTGAAGGCCACGCAGGCCCTGCGAGACAGTGAGCAGCGCCTGGATGCCCTGGTGCGTTCGTCCTCCGAGGTACGCTTCTACATCAGTGCCGACTGGAGCCAGTTGCACGAGCTCAACGGCGGCGACTTCATCCCTGATACGCAAACCACCAACAGCAACTGGTTGGATGAGTACATCCCGGCCGAGGCTCGGGAGATGGTGCGCGCGGAAATTGCCCGGGCCATCGAAACGGGCACCTACCATATCGAACATCCGGTCAACCGGGTGGATGGCACCATTGGCTGGGCCCATGTGCGTGCCGTGCCGCTGTTCGATGCCGATGGCACCGTTACCAGCTGGTTGGGCGCGGCCTCCGACATCAGCGCCCGCAAGGAGGCCGAGGCGGCGCTCAAGGCCCGTGAGGCCCAGCTGCGCGAGCTCAACGCCACCCTGGAACAGCAGGTGGTCGAGCGCACCGCCAAGCTGCGTCTGTTCCGCGATGTGATCGAGGCCAACGCGGTGCCCATCTGCATCTTCGATACCCAATGTCGGCAGATCGCCTTCAACCAGGCCCATGCCCGCGCCATGCAGGAGCTCTACGGCGTTGTGGTGAGCGGCGGGGAAATTCTGCCCGATCTGATCACTCTGCAGCAGGGGCAGGATCTGCGTGGCCACATGCAGCGCGCCCTGGGCGGCGAAAGCTTTCGCGTGGCGGCCGAATATGGTCAGCCCAACGGCGAGCGGCGTAGTTACGAGCTCGCCTACACGCCGCTGCACGATGCCGACGGGCAGGTCATCGGCGCCTTTCATTTCGCCCACGACATCACCGAGCAGATCCGTTCGCAGCTGGAACTGGAACGCACCCAGTCGGCTCTGCGCCAGGCGCAGAAGCTCGAGGCGGTCGGCCAGCTCACCGGCGGCGTGGCCCACGACTTCAACAACCTGCTCACCGTCATCAAGTCGTCCAGCGACCTGCTCAAGCGCCCCGGCCTGCCCGACCAGAAACGGCTGCGCTATATCGAGGCGATTTCCGATACGGTCGACCGTGCTTCGCGGCTGACCGGGCAATTGCTGTCCTTCGCCAGGCGCCAGACCCTACGGCCGGAAGTGTTCGCAGTGGGCGAAAGCCTGCGCGCGTTGACCGACATGCTGGAAACCCTGAACGGCACGCGTATCGAACTCGCCCTGCAGATGCCCAGCCAGCCGTGCCACGTCTACGCCGATGCCAACCAGTTCGACACGGCCATCGTCAACATGGCGCTCAACGCCCGCGACTCGCTCAACGGCGTGGGGCGCATCCAGATTCGCGTCAAACCCTGCACGCAGATTCCGTCAGGCCGCATGGGCGCTGCAGTCAATGGCGATTTCGTTGCCGTGTCCATCACCGACAACGGTACGGGCATCGAGCCGGAGCACCTGGAAGCGATCTTCGAGCCGTTCTTCACCACCAAGGAGCTGGGCAAGGGCACCGGCCTGGGCCTGTCCCAGGTATTCGGTTTCGCCAAGCAGTCAGGAGGCGAGGTCATGGTCGACAGCGTGGTAGGGGAGGGCACCACGTTCACGCTCTACCTGCCGCGAGTCGCGGCGCGCCCCTCGTCTCGCGCCAAGCTGGCGGAGCCGCAGCCGCTGGACGGCGCCCATGGCACTCGGGTGCTGGTCGTCGAGGACAATCCCGATGTGGGCAGCTTCTGCCTCAGTGCGCTGCTCGAACTGGGTTACCGGCCCACGCTGGCCAATAACGCCGAACAGGCGCTGGCCTGCCTGAGCGATGCGGCGCACCACTTCGACGTGGTGTTTTCCGACGTGGTGATGCCCGGTATGAACGGCATCGACCTCGCCAAGGCGATTCACCGCAATCATCCCTTGCTGCCGGTGGTGCTCACCTCCGGCTACAGCGAGGTGCTGGCCCAGCAGGGCAGCCATGGCTTCGAACTGCTACACAAACCCTATTCCGTGGAGCAACTGTCGCGCATCCTGGCCGGGGCGATCCAGCGCGCTGCTGCCCGTGATTGAGCGCAGGCCTCATTCTCAGCACCGCTGCGCGAATCCTGTACGAAATTTACCCAGCACTTCGCTGGGTAGCGCTCTGTCATAGCAGCAGGGATAACGATCAGGAGTGTGCCGCGATGGCCGTGAGATTGAAGAAATTGCAGGGCAGCGACATACCCGAAGAACACCGGCACCTGGGCGATGAAGAGATTTTCCAGGTGATCACCGCCGACGCCCGAGAACACTTCTTCAGCAGCGAAATCGAAGCGGCGGCGATGGTCGCCCAGCTGATCGAAGACCAGCGGGAGATCGAGCCACCGAGCAGCTGAGATTTACGGGCGGGTCAGTACCAGTGCCTTGTCCGGCCCGGGCACGTGAATCTCGGTGTCGCTGATCACCTCCAGCGGTTCGCCGGGCTGGGGAAACAGCACGGCGTCGCCTTTTACCTCACTGAAGGTCATCACCGCGCCGTTGAAGGCGTAGCGTGCCGAACCGGTGAATTGGTAGTTCTTGATATGCGCCTTCTTGGTGATGACCTGATTGTCGCCGAACTCGAAACTGATGGTCATCGGGTAGCCGTCCTGCTCGACCTTGCCGGTATACAGTCCGTGGGGCAGCTCGGTCGGTGTCGATTTGGCCTTGTAACTATCGATCACCGCCATTTTTGCCGGGCTCACCGCCGGCGGGTTGCTGCGAAAGGCGTCCATCGACTTGCGGTGCTCGTAGGGCACGTACAGGGTGACGTAAGCGCCCCAGACGATAAGGCCGAGAACCATCAGGCTGAACAGGTGGCCGGAGCCACGCTGCGAGTTCTTCATCGGGTCGTTCCTGCATTGCGGCAACTGAGGCGTGGGCCCTAGGGCCCTGGCGAAGCGCAATTATCGCACTTGTTGTGCACGCCTGCAGCCAGCTGCCCACCGCTCAGGATGACGCAGTGGGCGCTTGCTACGGTATCAGCCTATTCGCTCTGCAGGGCGTCGCGCTGTTTGCGCACCTGGTCGGCGCTGATCGGCGCGGCGGCGTTGCCCCAGCTGTTGCGGATGTAGGTCAGCACATCGGCGACGTTTTCATCCGACAGGTTCCAGGCGAAGGCCGGCATCGCCGGGCCGGTGGGCGCTGCTTCGGTACTCACGGCGCGGTTGCCGGCCAGTACCACGCGGATCATCGAGGCGGCATCCTGCGCGTTGACCAGTGGTGCATTGGCCAGTTTCGGGAACAGCGTGGGGATGCCTTCGCCGTTTGGCGTGTGGCAACCCGAGCAGCGATCCGCGTAGATCGCGCCGCCGGCCTTCATTACCGGGTCCTCGGCGGCCAGCGGCTCTGGCTTGTCGTGCTCATGGTCGAGGTCCTTGAGGTACACGGCCACCGCCATCAGGTCCTCGTCACGCCAGTGCTGAGTCGAGTGCTCGACCGCTTCGGCCATCGGCCCGGAGGCAATGTCGTAGCGGTTTGCGCCGGTCTTGAGGTACTGGACGATGTCCGCCTCGCTCCAGTCGCCGAGGCCGATATGGGCGGCACCGGTGATGTTGGGCGCCATCCAGCCCTGCAGTTCGCCGCCCTGCAGGAACTCGGCGTCCTTGTCGCCGCCGATCAGGTTCTTTGGCGTGTGGCAGCTGCCGCAGTGACCCAGGCCCTGCACCAAGTAGGCGCCGCGATTCCACTCGGCGCTCTTGTCGGCTTGCGGCTTGAACTCGCCCTCGGTGAAGTTCATCCAGTTCCACACCTTCATGTTCAGGCGCAGGCTGAAGGGGAAGGGCAACTGGTTGGTTTCCACCTCGTTATGCACCGGCTCGATGGTGCGCAGGTAGGCCCACAGGGCCTGGTTGTCGGCGCGGGTGACCTTGGTGTACGCCGCGTAGGGCATGGCCGGGTAGAGCTGCTTGCCATCGCGGCGGTGACCGCGGGCCATGCTGGCCTCGAATTCCTCGAAGTTCCAGCGGCCGATACCGGTTTGCTGATCCGGGGTGATGTTGGCGCCCAGCAGCTTGCCGAACGGTGTGTCGATGGCCACGCCGCCAGAGAACAGCGGCTTGCCGGGAATGGTGTGGCAGGCGGTGCAGTCGCCGAGTGTGGCGATGTAGCGGCCTTTCTGTACCAGCTCGTAGGAATCCTGGCCGCCGACGGCATGGGCGCCGGCGCTCGCGGTGGCCAGCAGGGCGAAGCTGACGCTGAGAAGAGTCTTCATACGCTGATCATCTCCCCGGGGCGCTTGAGGTACTGAGTACGAATCGCGTGGGCGGCCTTGAAGGCCAGGGCGCCGACGGTGCCGGTGGGGTTGTAGCCGGGGTTCTGCGGAAACGCCGAGGCGCCGACCACGAACAGGTTGGGCACGCCCCATACCTGCAGGTGCTTGTTCACCGAACTGGTCGCCGGGTCGGCGCCCATCACGAACCCGCCGACCACGTGGGACGACTGGTAGGAGGTGTTCGACCAGGGCCCCTTGCGCGGGCTGGCGAACATCATCTTGGGGTTCAGCGCCTTGGCGATCTCGGCGGTCTTGTCGGTCACGTACTGGGCCATGCGCAGGTCGTTCTCGGTAAAGTCGAAGGTGATGCGCAACAGCGGCCGGCCGTGGGGGTCCTTGTAGGTCGGGTCGAGGGACAGGTAGTTGGTGCGCGCACTGTAGTTGCTCGCCTCGCAGCCGATGGACATGCTCGCGGCGTAATACTGTGCCGTGGTTTTCTTCCATTCCTTGCCCCACTTGGGCGTGCCGGGCGGTACCGGGCGCGCGTTGATCGGCGCCGCGCCGATGGGCGTCACCCGGGTGCTGCCGCCACCCACGAAGCCCAGGCCGGAATGGTCGAAGTTGTCGTTGTTGAACTCGTCGATGCCCATGCCGATGGCGCCGCCACCGATAAAGGGGTTGAAGTTCTTGTCATCGAAGAAAAGCTGCACGTTGTTGGCCGTCTGGTAAGCGTAGTTGCGGCCGGTGGTGCCGGTGTTGCTGATCGGATCGTAAGGCTTGCCGATGCCGGAGAGCAGCATCAGGCGCACGTTCTCGAAGGTAAAGGCGGCTACTACCACGATGTCCGCCGGCTGTTCCCACTTGTCACCATTGGCATCGACGTAGACGATGCCGGTGGCGCGCTTGCCGGTGCTGTCCTTGGTCACTTCCAGCACTTCACAATGAGTGTTGGCGGTGAAGTTGGGCATGCGTACCAGCGCCGGCAGCACGTTGACGATGGCGCTGGCCTTGGAATAGTTGGCGCAGCCGTAGTTGGTACAGAAGCCGCAGAAGGTGCACGGCCCCATGGTCACACCATACTGGTTGGTGTAGCCCTGGGAGGCCAGCGCGGACGGCACCGGGAACGGCTTGTAGCCCATGTTGCGCGCCGCTTCGGCGAACAGCGTGGGTGCGTAGGTCTGCTTGGTCGGTGGGTTGGGGTATTCCCGCGAGCGGGGGCCCTCGAAGGGGTTGCCGCCTTCGATGATCGTGCCGCCGATGTTGCCGGCCTTGCCGGAGATCCCCGCGACGCGATCGAAGGCGTCGTAGTGCGGCTCCATCTCTTCCCAGGTGGTGCCCCAGTCCTGCAGGGTCAGGCCCTCGATGGCCTGGCTGCCGTAGCGTTCGGTGAGGTGGCTCTTGAGGCGGAACTCCTCGGGCTGGAAGCGAAAGGTGATGCCGGCCCAGTGGTTGCCGGCGCCGCCGGTGCCGTTGCCGGGGTGGAAGGAGCCCCAGGTGCGCATCGGCAGCGCGGTTTCGCCCGGCTTGTTGCGCAGCGTGCAGGTGTTCTGCCGGGTGCGCAGCATCAGCTCCTGGCGCTGGACGTAGCGCAGTTCGTCGGTCACCGAGGCGATGTTGAAGTCGCTCGCCGTGTCGCGCCAGGCGCCACGCTCGAAGCCCATCACGCGCAGGCCTTCGTCGGCCAGTTCCTTGGCGATGATCGAGCCGGCCCAGCCGAGCCCCACCACCACGACGTCGGTTGCAGGAAGTTTCTTGGCCATGCCGCTCATCCTTTGCGATTCCACGCGGAGCTGCCGATGATCGACAGCGGTATCAGATCCAGCTTTTCGTTATGCCGGTCGATGTAGGGGCGGTAGTCGTAGCGCGCGCCAGGGAAGCCCAGCATCTTCCAGCTCACCATATCGCGGTTGCCACCGTAGATCGGATCGGCGAAGAAGCCCTCCATGGTGTTCTGCAGCACCTGGGTGAAGAACACCTTGGATTCGATGTGCTCGAAGGCGATCTCGCCCGACTCCAGGCCCTTGAGCACCGCGTCGCGCTGCTCACCGTCCAGCTCGCTGAAGCGTTTTCCGAAGGTCTTCTGGCAGTGCTTGCCGAGTTGCTCCAGGCCCAGACGATAGCGCTCGCGGGGCAACTGCTCGGAACCGGGTTCGATGTCGGGCACGAACGGGCCTTGCTGGTAGAGGCGCTCGTAGGTGCCGTAGTGGCCGGCCAGCTGGCGGTCGATGAACACCGCGCAACCAGCCTCCTTGCCGCTTGGGGACAGCTCGTCCGCCGGAATCAGCTGCTCGACGATGGCCTCGACTTCACGGGCCTCGTCGGCGGTCAGGAACTGCCAACCCTTAGCGTCGTAATGCAGCGGGCCGTTGTGGTCGAACGGCAGCCACTGCGGCACGCCGCTGATGGTGGCGGCCTGGGCGCTGGCGGCGACGCCGGCTGCCACGGTGGTGGCCGAGGCCTTGAGCAGCGAGCGGCGGCTCAAACCCCGCGGGGCTTCTTTGGACATGGGAACTCCTCGAACGCCGGGCAATGTGTTGCCCGACTCAGGCTGTCTGGTATGCAACCGCCCGGGGCGGCATGAGGGCACGGGTACCCACGACGGGCGTCGTCTGCTGTGGCCGGTTATGAATAATGGTTTTCGGCGCTACGACGCGACGTCGAAAGGGGCTCCAGAGGGGGCTGCAAAAGTTTCTGCAATGCATTGCAACAAACTATTGGACGGCGCCATGGAACTTCTTCAAAAAGTCCGACAGCGAAGCGGCGCGGGGCGTTCATGCTTTTTTGGTCAAGTAGTCAGAAAGTTTTCTGGCGGCTGCCGCCCAGCCCGCATGTAGCGGGATGTATGAGGATGTTTCGATATCTGTATAACAGTCGGCGCAAGCCACCTGAGGCCACCGTTGACGGGTATTTCGCGCCTTTCAAGTTTCCTCCAACCACGCCGATGAATCGGTACCCATCCTGGAGTTCTTTGCCGTGTTCAACTCTCACCTCAAACAGATCAACAAGCAGCTGGAAGCGCGCTTGGCCATGCAGGAGGAGGTAAGGGAGAACCTCGACAAGGAAATGATCATCATCGAGCTCGGCGCCGATGGCCGCATCGAGCGGGCCAATGAGCTGTTTCACAGCGAGCTTGGCTATCGGCTGGGGGATGTCGAAGGGCGGCCATTGAACCAGCTCTCGCCGCCGGATCTGGCCCGCGACCCGCACCAGAGCCGTGCACTGTCGGCCATCAAGGAGCGTCGCCATTTCAGCGGCGCCCTGCGCCTGCTCGACAAGCATGGCCGGCACGTGTGGTTGCGCTCGGTAGCCATGCCCATCAGCGATGTGCAAACCGGCAAGCAACAGATGGTGATCCACTCCAGCAACCTGACGCGAACCATCGAGGCCTCGCTCGAGAACGAGAGCCTGGTCAAGGCGCTGCAACGTTCGACGGCGGTGATCGAGTTCAACCTCGACGGCACGGTGATCACCGCCAACGACCTGTTCCTGCGCGGCATGGGCTACAACCTGACGCAGGTGGTCGGTAAGCACCACAGCATGTTCTGTACCCCCGAAGAGAGCGCGTCGGCGGGTTATCAGCAGTTCTGGGAACGACTGCGCGGTGGTCAGTTCGTGGTCGACCGTTTCCGGCGCATCGACAGTGCCGGTCGTGATGTCTGGCTGGAGGCGACCTACAACCCCATCATCGATATCTACGGCAAGCTCTACAAGGTAGTGAAGTTCGCCACCGTCATCACCGAGCAGGTGAACTTGGAGCAGGCTGTCGCCAAGGCCGCCAACCTTGCCTACAGCACCTCGCTGCAGACCGACACCAGCGCTACCCGGGGGCGTGAGGTGATTCGCGACACCGTCGAGGTGTTGCACCGCCTGGCCAGTGCGATGGAAAACGCCACCCAGAGCATCCAGGCGCTGGACGCACAGGGCAAATCGGTCGAGACCATCGTCGCGGGGATCAGTGGGATTGCCGACCAGACCAATCTGCTGGCGCTCAACGCGGCAATCGAGGCGGCCCGCGCGGGCGAGCAAGGGCGTGGTTTTGCCGTGGTGGCCGATGAGGTGCGCCAGCTCGCCTCGCGCACCTCCAAGGCCACTCAGGAAATCGTCGCGGTGGTGCAGCAGAACCAGGCGCTGGCTTCCGACGCCGTCGATGTGATCACCCGCAGCCGTGAGCTGGCGGGGCAGGCACTGGCCCTGGCCAGCGATTGCGACACGGTGATCGAGAACATCCAGCGTGATGCCGAAAACGTGGTTGCCGCCGTGAGCCAGTTCTCCAGCCAGGTGGCGAGCTGAGCCATGGCGCTGCTGCGCCTGGCGGACGGCCGTGGCTGAGGGTCAATCAGTCCTCGGCCGGCAGCGTCCAGAACAGTTGTACGCCGTCATCGCGCCAGGCGATGGTGACATTGTCGTTTTCGGCTATTTCATCGAGGATCCGCGACCAGTCTTCGGGGCTGTCGCCCTCGACTCGCAGCAGCACCGCCGACCGGGATCGTTGCGCGGCAGGCGCGTTGATGGCACGGGAAACCCGCAAGCCCAGTTGTTCGTACGAGTTGGGCATGGTGGCGGCAGAAGGGGCATCTTGAGTCATGGTGCAGAGTCTCGAATTGCTGTATGTGCATACAGTAATTCGAGAGCGGCTCGATTGTCACTACCGTTCGGGTTTCTGCTCGCTGCCGGTGATGGCCAGGGAGTGCTCGCTGCCATAGCAGGGGAAATACAGGCTGACGCTGGTCCCTTGGCTCTGCCTGCTGGTCACCGCTAGCTGGCCATTCATGTCGGTGACGAAGCTCCTGACCATGGTCAGGCCCAGGCCGGTGCTCTTGTTCGCTGCTCGGGTGGTATAGAAGGGCGCGAATATGTGCTCGAGTGCTTCCGGGGCGATGCCGGTGCCAGTGTCGGCGACGCGGATCACCACATAGCGCCCTGGTTTGAAGTTGGCGTTGTGGTGCATAAAGTTGCTGCGATCGAGGAGGGTATTGAAGGTGCTCAGGATCAACTGGCCACCGCCTGGCATGGCATCCCGGGCATTGGCCACCAAGTTGATGATGGCGCTTTCCAACAGCTGCCTGTTGGCCCTGAGAAAGTTGCTGTCGCTGGCGAGGTCGAACTGGCAGTCGATCTTCTGGCCGACATCGTTACGGATCAGCGTGCTCATGCCCAACAGCAACTGGTTGGGGTCGATACGTTCCAGCACCCGTGGCCGGGTACGGGCGAACAGCAACAGCCCCTCGGCCAGCCGCGTCACCTGATCTGTCGCTTCCCGGCACAATGCAAAGCGTGCCTGCAGTTGCTCCGAGCCGTTGTCGGTGATTTCCCGTTCCATCAGTGACAGGCTCATCGACAGGCTGGTCAGCTGATTGGTGAACTCGTGGACCACGCCACCGCCAACCTTGCCGATCTGCTCCATTTTCTGCGCCTGCATCAAGGCATTCTGCAGATGGTTCTGAGCCTGCTCCTGGGCTGCATGCTGGCGCAGATCCTGGATGCTGTTCATGAAGCCGATCATGGTGCCATCCATGCCGAACAGCGGCACGATATTGGCGAGTATCGGCACCTGACTGCCATCGCGGCGCTCGACGATCATGCGCAGGTTGGTGATCGGCTTTTTGCTGAGCAGCACGGCCGCCAGGGGCGATTGCTCGAAGGGCATGTGGGCGCCATTCTCGCTGCGCAGGCGATAGGCGCCCGTGTAGCGGATCGGCTCCTTGCCAAGATCCGGTGCCTCGCCCCAGATTTCCGCCGCCTTGGGGTTATAGGTGGTCAGGTGGCCCGCGGCGTTGCACAGGTACACGCCAACCGGCAGGAACTCGATGAGCTCATGGCCGATCTTGCGGACAAGTGGCACATCATCTGGCAGCCGCAGACCGGTGCCGGGCGGGTTTTCTGCCATGGCGGCTCCGTCAGGTGGTAGGCCTAGGGTAGTCGTTTCGGGTGGTGGGCGCGACTGGGCGTGCTGGCCAGGGAGGATGATCGACAATGTAACTGCCAGAAACGACAGCCGAGGTGAGGGCGCCGCTGCAGAGATTTCAGATGTAGTCCGCGAGACAGGCGGTGCCGGCCTGCTGCTCGAGCTGGTGCAGCTGGCGTCGGGCAGCGGTTGACTGCCAGCGTTCTCGTACAGGAGGTTATCCCGTTTCTTGAGGGGCAGGCCCAGGCGGTGGAGTCACGGCCGCTGAAGAGGCGGCAATCACCGTGCTCATGACTTGGCGGCGCGTTCTGGAGCGGCGGCGTTGCGCTTCTGGTTTTTCCTGAGGCGCTAGCCTTTACTGTGTAGCCACGTCGTCTCTGATGCCGACTAGCACCTGGCCCGGGTGCCGGTCGATGCCTGATGGCATGAGGCTGGAGATGAGGAGCCGCTGATACACCACCAAGGGGACGAGGTGGTGGGGGACAGGGTTAATAGTCACAAATCGAATAAGGTTATGTCGTAATCGAAGATGTATTGTTGCGAAGTTGTCTCATACTGCGCGTATTCATCATTTGATAAGGAATATCACATGATCCGTCACTTGAGGGATTCGCATCATGATGTCAGCTAGACAGCAACGACAACTGATCGAGGCAGCTTTTTTACCCCATGCGTGCAAATGCAGGGCCAGCCCTGAAGGCCTCCTAACCATCTATGTGTGTGATGCTGTCAGCGATGCAGTGCTATTGGAGGTATCGGGGGTAAGCACCGCTGCTCTGGTGAATTGGGATGCAATCGACAAGTTTGCCACCGACCTGCAGCGCAATCTCAAGGGTGACGAACAGCGTGAACGTAGCGCCGGCTAGTGCACATGGCCGTGATGTGATGGTTCAAAAAAGGCCCGCAGTAGCGGGCCTTTATGCAGCTGACTTAGCGCTTTGCTCCGGTTCTGACCGGCCTTACGCCCTGCCTTGGCGGCTTTCTCTCGCCATTTATCGTTCCCTTCCATTGGATGCCGTATGGGCACAGCTAACGGTATGGAAGGAATGTGGGTGAGGGCTGTTCAAAGGGGGCCGACAAACGGAGCGGGCAAGAGCCGCCGGCGATATGCCACTACGAGGCGCTGGGGTGAAGTGATTCTGGCAGAGGGGTGATCGGGGGCAGAGGCTGCGGTGCAAGAAGAACGCTTTTTAAGTCGGCCATCACCAAGCTCACCAGCGACGCATTTCGCAGCTGCTTCGCCGTAAGAATGCGGCTAGCGACAAGGTTGCCCTTGAGATCCCGGCAGGAAATGGACAGCCCTTCGGCGTGACGCTCGGTTTGGATAACGTACCGCTCGGCCACTTCCACCGCAAGCTGGGCAAGGTATGTGTTCATGGTCAAGGCTCTGGCTATGCAGCTAAGAGCGACTGCAGTCATGATCGTTCGAATTATCTTACAGCAGGTATTCGGCGATGTGCTACCACGCGGCCAGGTTCTGGCCGTAATGCAGGCGATTAACGACATGAACGCTGAACAAGTCAGGGTTGCGGTTCTTCGCCTGTGTTTCGAGCAGACTGATCAGCTGGTAAAGCTGAGAGGTGGTCATGGCGTTGCGGCATGGAATATCGAACAGGTTTATCGATGCTTTGGACGCCGGATTAGCTCCACATCCATGGTCGTCGCAGACGCCAGGGTGATGGTAGCCCTGAGCGCGGCGAAGTACTGGATGTTCCGGATCGCCAGGTTAAGCTTCATCTTTGCCATGGTGGGCCGGATGTCTTTAGGGAGAGCGGTTGGATTCTGACCCAAAGCGAAGCGATGCCAATCGTCCCCGCCGGGAGATGTTTTCTAGCGGCTGCGAGGCGAGAGGTGTAGCTCTCTGAAGTGGCTGCATGCTGGCCATCACGTCAGGCAAGGGCTGGTAACGTAGGGGCGGCACCAGACCGTCAAGCACGGCGCCGCTCGATGAGATTGGCAAGGTGCGCAGGGAGCTCAGACCCTCCGCTGGCAACTGGCGGCAACGGTGCAGTGAATCGCCCTCGGTGCACCGATGCGTACCTGAGCGCTACTTTTTGAGGTGCGCCTCGACGTCCTTGGCCATTACGCCTACTGCCTTAACGGCGGCCTTCAGCTGAGCCTGGGTGCAACCGAATTTCTTTGTCCACCAGCTGACCTCCCAGCTTTCGTTAACGTTCACCCGGGAGCGGTCTTGTGGGCCGCGATTATCAAGATCATCTGCCATTAGTCATGCTTCCTAGAGTGGATTGTTGGAGGTGGAGCGGCCTCGTGCCGGCGCCTGCCTTCATCGCTACGGTGCCAGCCTGGCTCATTCCCGCGCCGTTGCTTCTGCGTGTTCTTGTTGTTGACACACAGCCGTGCCAGGCGTTTCAACGTTTGGCTTGTCGGCTGTGACCATCTCCTGCTTGTCACCCCCCCCCGATTTGGCGTCGCGGTCGGCCTGCAGGTAGCGGTGTCCGTCGTCCATCCGCTCCGGGCCGGGGTGACGTGGCAGAGCCAGGCCGCTGGTGGTGCGTCCGCCGTGGTGTGGCAGCAGTCGGCGGCTTTGACGGTGAGCACCGCCTTAATATTCGCGCCGTCACAGTGCAGTGGAATTCCGGTACCTGGTACTGCGGATCGGAATGTCCGGTGAAAGAGATAATTACGTAATCGACACGCTTGCCTTGTTACGTCGCTTGTTACGTGGAAGGCAGAAACGACAAGGCCCCGCATTTCTGCGAGGCCTTGTGTTGTATGGTGCCGGCACCAGGAGTCGAACCCGGGACCTACTGATTACAAGAAATCTCGCCGTTGCATATAAATCATGCACTTACGCGATTCCTTGTTACGTGCAGACAGGCGTAGACGCCAGGTTCCATGCGGTACCTGGCGTGCTTGTTACGTGGTGGGGGAGGGGTCAGATGACCGAGGGATCGACCGTGGGAACGCTCAGGTCGTAGATGTCGAGCATGGCCGCGTCGCGGTGGCCGCTGGCTTGCTGCTTGTCCGCGCGGGTGCCGGCAGTATCGGTGATGCCGCGGCGCTTGAGGTCGTGCAGGCCGAAGCGCTGCTCGGCAGTGATGTCGCCTTCCTCAATCGCTCTATGGATGAAGCGCTGCCAAGCGGTATCGAGGCCGCTTTTTTTCAACTGGCGGCCATGGGCGCCGATGATCAGGAAACGCTGCTCAGCGCTGATCGGAATCGGGGTCTTCCGCTTGTTCCATACCTTGGCCCGATATGCCTTGGCGCCATCCCAGGCCGCGCGTAGGCGAGGTGTCCACCGCACGATATTGTCGCGGCTGCCCTTGCGCCGGTTGGTGATGATCCCCTCGGGCGTCTCGTTGGCGTCGGTCAGCGTGACGGTTTCGATTCCGCGCAGTCGGCACAGATAAGACAGCTCGATCACGTGCACCAGGTACTGTGGGCATGCTCCCGGCACACCTCTGGCGAGCCGGCCCATGTGCTTGGCTCGGTCGATCAGCACCTCCATGACGGCATGTGACGGCAGGCGCCGCAGCTTGCGCTCTTTGGGTGCTTCGATGCCAATCGCTGGGTTCACTTCCAGGTAACCGCGGTTACGGCCCCACTGCATCACAAGGCGCAGGTAACGCAATGCGTGGGCGGCCTTGGATGGTTTGCCTTCCTCGGCGATCAGGTCGACGACACGTTGCACCAGGGCGGGGGAGAACTTGCGCACAGCCAGATCGCCCAGCGGCTTGCCCAGCTTCGTGGGCAGCTCTAGCAATACGTCGCGGGCGTAGGTGTAACTTTCCTGAGTCGATGCAGCCAAACCAGCAAAGCGTGGGCTGGCGTGGTACTGCTCGCACAGAAAACGCAGGCTTTCACGGTCTACGGCGGCACGTACGTCCATGATGGCGTGCAGGTCTGCCAGCGTGGCGTCGGCCGGCGCGATGTTCTTGCGGCGCTGCTTACCTGCCCCTCCATCGCGGTACAGCGTGTACCAGACGCCACCGTCTCGCGGGTCAAAAAAAACGGCCGCTGGGAGAGCGGCCTGATCGATGTGTGGGGGAATGTGCGGATTGTGCTTCCGCTTTCTCGCTCGCCTCATAGGATGTCGACGCCGTACTGTTCCTTGCTGACCTGGCCGATGCCGCCTGCCTGGTTCACCAGATCCACCGTCGTCCAAGGGCCGGCGCGGCCCCGGAACAAACGGATGCCCTGTTGCTGCAGCGTGCGTTCCACGTCTGCGCGCCGGCGGTAGCCGGTGATGCGCTTGAGGTCATCGAAGGTCAACATTCCGGTTGGCCCTGGTGGTGGCGGGTGGCCGAGGGTAGCACCGCCCTCGGCCACCGCAGTACCAGAAACGGCGCTGCCAGATTCTGGGTTAGCCATGCGCGGCTTCTCCTGCTCGGTCAGCCCTGACCAGCATGGCCAGGGCGTTGCGGTAGGCACGCCAATCGCTCGGCGTGCTGCTGGTGAATACGGGAACACAGCCCGGCTTCTGGAAACGGACGTGCCCGCCGCGTGTGCGGCGAGCCGTCCAGCCATTGTTGGCGGCATATACCAGCAGGTGCAGCAGTGATTTGCCGCAGCGCCGGCCTGTAGTAATGATCACCTGGCTCATGCTGTATGCCTTTCTGCCGCGATGTTGCTCCCACAGATGCGTGCCACTTCGATAAGCCAAGTCGCAAGCTCGACCGGGGTCGCCTCTCGCTCTTTTTTGCTAACTTCCGGCCGGCGCCGTAGGTGCTGATTCAAGCTGCTCTGTGCAATTACATGGCTTGCCTCGCCCATCCGATAAGGCATTGGCGGAAGCTCTGACGGCTTGGCACCGCAGATGTACAGGCGAGTAAGTTTCTCCGCGCGGTGGCCCCACCACCATTGGGAAATGACGAGTGTCCAGCCGTTCCAGTCGTCCTGCTCGCCAGGCTCAGGCAGCGGCTTTTCCTTCCACAGCAAGCTGCTTGCAGGGTGCTCTAACACGCCGCCGTGGCTACGGATCTTGTCGACAGCCCACAAAGCGAGCTCTTTCTCACCTGGCCGTGGCTTCGCAAACGTGCGCAGTCGTCCCCAGGCTCGGCATGGTGGATGTGCGACCACTGGTGCACCTCCAGGCCAATTCAGCGCGTTGCGCTGCGCGTCCCAAACGTCAGTGGCGCTGAGGGTCTTGTAGATACTGTCGGAACGGGCGAACAAAACTGCTACCTGGGTCATGGCGCATTCCCCGCGCCGCAGTTCGGGCATGAGTGGTAGCGCTGCAGCTCGCTCAAGAAACGCCCGCAACCATCGCAATTAGTGGTGTAGCGGCGGATTCGCTGGCGTTTGATCTTGGGCAGCTTGAGGCCCGCTTCGCGCAGCGCCTGCTTGTGTTCGAGTGTGGCGGCGCGGACTACTGGCCGGGAGCGTTCCGCGATGTAGCCGCATGGCCACAGATCAAACCCTTGGGCAAGGTAAACAGATGCATCTGACTTGCCTGGATGAATTGCGTCCTCCAGGTTGGAGGTCTGCCCGCTGCCGCCGCGCCAGACCAGGTCGTTGCCGTCCCAGCCGCGCGGGTAGGCCACATAAACGCGACCGTCGACATTCCGGTATGCCTCTGCTTCCGACCTCTTGAGGTGCTGGAAGTCGACACTGACCTCGGCACGGGCGCGGACATAGTCGACAGGCCAAGGCAAGTCAGTTTCTCGGCACTCGTACTGCTTGACCGCTTTCTCGCGGCTGAACTGCTCGGCCTGGTCCAGGTTCGAGGTGTAGCCGCCGCCCAGCTTCCAGAACATGGCCCGGCTGCCGACGTTGCTGCGGCTGTCCTGCAGATAGAAACGGTCAGCGTCCATAACGGCGGCGCTCCTGCAGGGCCTGTTTTTTGGCGGCTTGCTCGGCCATGAAGGTCTGCCAGTGGGCGTCCTTCATCTTCTGGCGTTTGCGGCTGCACTTGGCGTGATTGCGGGTGGAGCGGGCCTTGCCGCAGATGTCGCAGATGCTGGACATATCCAGGCGGCTGCCGGCGAGTGGCGGCCTGGTGCGGGCTGGCGGTGTGGTAGGCTCTGCGCCGCCGCCTTGGGGTTGATGTGCTTGCATGGTGCTTCTCCTTTGGGGTGGTTGGCGTCGGGGGTTGCAGCCCCCGGCGCCGTCTTTTTCCGGCCTGGCCGGTGTCACTCGGGCTTTGGGCCCCAGTCTTTTTTCAGCTGCGACCAGACCGCGTCGCCGTCCTCGAAGTACTCATGCACCTCTTGCCCCGGCCGGCGATCCAGGCGCAGCAGGGTCATGCAGTCGTTCCACAGTGCTGTGTCCAGCCCGCGCAGGAAGGTGAGGGGGAAGGGGAACGCCTGGCCGTTATAGAGGCTGAGCAGGAACATGCCGACGATGCGGCTCTGGTGGGTGTCGCGCAGGGCAACCGGCACCAGGCGCCCGAGCGCCTCGACGCCGGCGGCCCGTATGGCTGGGCGCTCGGCTTCTTCGGCGGCCAGCGCCGCCAGGGCATCGCGGAACTGCTGTGGTATCTGGAGTGGGGGCTTCTGCATGGTGCTTCTCCTTCGGGTGTCGCCCAGGCGTTGCAGCGCCTGGGCGGGTGGGTCAGTGGGTGAGGGCCAGCAGCAGGTCGGGGGTGGCGTTGGCGCCGGCGGCGAGCAGCAGCAGGGCGATGCCGCTGCCGATCAGGGTGGCGATGACGCTGGTTGGGGTTTCGTCGTTCATGGCTCAGTCCTCGATCGGGCCGCGGGTGCGGCCGACGGTGTGCCAGGCCATTTCGCGCACGGTGGCTTTCGCCGCCTCCAGGGCGGCGGCCGGGACGTGGAACAGGGTGTCGAGGAAGTCGAGCAGGGCGATCAGCTGGGCGTGGTTGCGGGCGTCGCGGATGTTGAGTTCGATGCTCACCTGGTCGGCCAGCTCGAAGGCCAGCGCTTCGGCCTTGCCCATGCAGAAGATGGCCATGTGTTCGTGCTCGCGTACCTTTGCCAGGAAGCCTTCAAGCTCGCAGAGGTGCAGGTCGTACAGGGCCTGCACGGCAGCGCTGCGCTCCGGCGCCTGATCGGCGCGCTTGAGCTGCACCTGCACGCTGCGCTGCTTGAGGATGTTGGGCCCGGTGCCGACGATGACCAGGGCGCCGCGGAAACGCACCGGCTGGCCTACGTCTGCGCGCATGCCCAGTGACGTGCTGTAGCACTCGCGGATGGCCTCCCAGTCGAAGTGCTCGCCGCCGTCGTCGTTGACCACGTCCTCAATCACCACCGGCTCGCTCACCGCCTTGGCCAACTGGGCCAGCAGGGCGCTGAACGTGTGGTTGCGGTTGGTGATGCCTTCCGGCTCTGCCACGCCGGAGAGCTTCCACAGGTTGTCGACCAGGGTGGTTTTGCCGCTGCCGGCGTCGCCGTTGATCTGCAGGATAGGGTAGGTGCCCTGCAGGTTACGGATGCGCTCGGCGTGGTAGGCGCCGGCCCACCAGGCCAGGGCGACAAGGCCCTTGGCGCCGAACGCGGTAGTGAATAGCTCCAGCCATTTCGGGGTGTTTGGGTTTTGCATGGTGCTTCTCCTTTGGGGTTGTTTGCCTGGGCGTTGCAGCGCCTGGGCGGGGGTTAAGCCTTGAACAGCCAGCACTTCACCGATGGCGACTTGAAGGTGGTCAGGTTGTGTTTCTTGGCCTGATGCACTCGCACTGCGCTGGATACGGTGACGTTGCTGTCGATGAACTTGTGGCTGCGCGAGTCCTTGAGCAGGGTGCGCAGCGTGGCGATGTCGGCGAGCTGCTGACGGTGTTCGCCGGCGAGCTTCACGAACTCGTTGAGGTGGATGGCAATGGTCTCGTCGGGCTTGTTCGAGTGGTTGACCGTTGGGCCTTCGGCGTCCAGGCCCTGCAGGTACTCGTACACCTCCCAGAATTCCGCCACGGCCGGGTGGTCCGCGCTGATCGAGGCTTGGCGCTCGATAGCCATGGCCACCAGCTTGCGTTGGGTGAGGGCGACCTGGTGCTCGGTCAGCGGCACGACCTGGCCGAGGCAATCGAGCAGGGCCAGCATTTGCGCGTGGTTCTTGGCGATACGCTCCACACGGATGTAGCCGCGCAGCGTGTTGCCGCAGCTCGCGCAGCCCTTCTCAGCACCGGCCGGGTAAGCGGTGTCGCACTGTACGCAATGGGTGTGCAGGCGGCGCAGCCGGGCTTCGTGCACGGGCATGCGCTCGAAAAACTGCTTGAGCACGTCCGCTTCCTTGCGCAGGGCCAGCAGCATGAAATGGCTGAGGTGCTCGCCTTCCAGGGTATTCAGCTTGTCCGCTGCGGCGCGGCTCTCGGGCGTTACCTCGGGGCGCACGAAGTGCAGCTTGCAGATGCGCGTCATGATCGCTTCATGCGCAACAACGGCCGCGTTCTGGCTGATGGCGATGGTGCCGCGAAAGGGTGGCTCGTACGTTTCGTTGCCGGCGGTTTTCACGCCCTTGGTGGCCAGGGTGCCGCCACCGTAGAAGTCCTTGAGCTCGTCCCATTCGAAGGTTTTGGCGTGGGCCTTGTCGTCGCCGTGGCGGTCGGCTTCCAGGAACACCACCGGCATGCCGGACACCTGGCCCATCAAGCGCGAGCGGCCGGCCTTAGTGGACTTCATCGGGTCGAAGCCCTCATAGCCCTCGCGGCCGAGCAGCTTCCACAGCAGGTTGAGCAGGGTGGTTTTGCCGGCGCCGGCTTCACCGGTCGCCTCGAGGAATGGGAACGACTGCTGGCGGGCGCGAATCTGCTCGCAGAACAGCGAGCCGAACCAGAAGGTGAGGGCCACCACGCCCTGGGCGCCGAAGCACGTCCACAGCAGGCTGAGCCACTCGTTGCTGTAACCCTTGCCCTCGCGGGCCAAGCGGATGGCCACGCCCTTCTGCAGGCTTTTCAGGCGCAGCTTGCCGAACTCGAAGTAGTCCTCCTCGTTGACCTGGAACACCTGGCCGCCCTTGATGGCCAGGTCGCCGTAGACGTAAGCCTGATATTCCTTGCTGTAGCCCACGTAGTCGATGGTGGATACGGTCTTGATGCCGAACAGCTGGTTTTTCAGGATCTTGTCCAGCTGCTGGCCGCTGCCGGTGAACACAGCGCCGGCGGCCATGCCGAGCAGGCGCTTCTTGAACTCGCTGGCGGCAGCCACCTGGCCACCGGTGAAGGTGTTCTTCACGCTGTCGCCGTCGTGCGGGAAGTCGACGCGAAAGTAGTACCAGGATTCGTCCGTTACCTCGTTGCGCTGGAAGTAGAGCGCCTGGGGGTAGCAGTTGGCGATCTCCACCACACAGCCGGACATGCGCAGCGCCTTTTCACGCACGGCTTTGTCGTTGAGCTTCTGGTCGGCCTCGCTGTCGCTTTCCTCCATGGCCGTGCGGGCCTTGTTGTACTTGTCCAGGTCGAGCTTCCACCAGTACAGGCGGGAGTCGTAGCCGAAGTGGAATTCCTCGCTTTCCTTCCACTGGTACATGAGCAGCGCCTTCTCGCTGGCACTCTCGGCGATCAGCAGGGCGCCGTGGTGGCGGATTTCGCGCAGGTCGTCCTCGCGGCGCTGCTCGCGGGCGTCGTCTTCCAGGAAGGCCCAGCGCTGGTGCAGGTCGTTCCAGTCCACCTTGCGGCCGTCGCGCTGGGGGATCTGCGCCGCCTCGCATACGAAGCCCAGCTCGCGGGCCAGCTTCACCCACTGGCGGGTGTAGCGGTGCGCGCCTGGCTCGTTGTCCAGCGCCCACACCAGCTTGGGCAGCCGGCCGCCAGCCTCGGCCCGGGCCTTGATCAGCGCCTTGAGTGATTCCTCGGGGAAAGCGTTGCTGCTCATGGCGGCGACGGCGGCGATGCCGTGGTGCATCAGGGCGATGGCGTCGAAGATGCCCTCGACGATCCACAGCTCAGTGACCTCGAGCAGGTCCAGCGCCGGCGGGCACCACCACACGCCGCGGTAGCTCTGGCCAGGCTGGAAGCGGGCCTTCTTCTTGCCGAAGCGCGATGGCTTGTCGATCAGGCGTTCCCAATAGCCGCCTTTGTCCAGGGCGAAGCGGACGGTGGCCGAGCCGATTTCGAGGTCGCGGTCCCAGTAGTTTTCCTGTGTGTACCAACCTTCGATCAACTCCAGGCGAAAGCCCCGGGCGAACTCCAGATAGGCGCGGGCGGTGGCGGTGGGCTGCTGCTCGGTGGCTGGTGCGCGCTCGCTCCAGGCCTCGAACAGGTCCGGGTACAGCTCTTTCACGTGCCACTGCTGGCCGCACTTGCTCTCGCGACCGCATTTGATGAACCAGGGTTGGTCCTGGCGGGCGTACAGTTCTTTTTTGTTGCAGGCCGGGCATACGCCCTTGCGCATGTAGTTCGTGCCGGTCATGGGCCGCAGGCCGTAGTCGTTCTGCAGGTTGCGCAGCACGTCGGCGCGGATGTCGTGATCCATGGATTTCAAGCGTGTTTCTCCGGCATGGCCAGGGCGGCTTTCAGCGCGCCGATAGTGCGTTTGTGCCCGGCCAGCGCCGGGTGGTCTTCCAGAATGCGAGCGCTGCGCAGGCCTGCAGGCACGGTGCGGTATCGATCGTCGTACCAGTGCTGCTGGAACCCCTGCTGCAACTCGTTGCGCAGGCGCACCAGCCAGGCCTCAGCGATGGGCTTGGGTAGGCCGATCTTGATGTCGATTTCCGCTTCCATGGCGTACTCCGGGCGCAACTTGCCCAAACCCACGGCGTGGGCTGGGGGGGCAGGGGTTAGGGGTGCTGCCAGTCGGTGCCGCTGGCCATGTCCCAGCCGAGCCAGGCCCGCTGGTATGGCTGCAACTCGCTTAGGGCCAACTGCGCCAGGCGCGGTGCCATGAACAGCGGCACCTCCAGGGCGTGCACCAGGTGCAGGCAGGTGCGCTCGAACAGCTGTGGGTCGCCGCTCAGGTGCTCGGCCTGGTGCTGCTCGATGAAGGCCTGGGCACAGCCCTGCATGCGGGTGCGGTAGTCGGTGGCTTCGATGTCAGTCATACCGCTTCCTCCAGTGCTGCCAGCAGGTCCAGCTGGTCCGTGGCCTTGGCGTTGTCGCGCAGGGCCTTCATGCGCTCGACCGCCGGGGCGACCGGCAGCACCATCAACGGCTGTGCAAGGCCGGACGGGCTGAGCTGGTAATCGATCGTTACCGAGCCGCTGAACGTGGCGCCGCAGGCCACGTTCTGGCACTGGTAGTACGTGGAGCGGAAACAAGGTGTTTGCCCCACGCTGGTACGGATGCGCATGCAACCGTGGCATGCCGGGCATACCAGTTTGTAAGTGCTCAAGTTGTCTCCCCGCCGCTAGTCGCGGCACCGGCCGGGCCGGTTAAATGGCGACGCATCCAGCGCCTAAATCGTTTCCTATTGCCTGCCCTGGGTACCCAGGGTCGGGCGGTTATTCGCTTGCTTTGCTGTGCAGCACGATCACGGCGGTGACTTCGCTGTGGCGTGCGGCGATGTGCTGGCGGTGGGCGGCAAGGATGGCTTGCACCTCGGCTTCGCAGATAACGCCGTCATCTAGGGATTTAGCGATCAGCTGGTCGACCATGCCGCGCATCTGGCTGGTGCTGAGGCCACGGGCGTATAGGTCCAGGTTGTCGAGCTCGCCCTGTTCGGGCATCGGCACGAAAACGCCGCCGTAGAGGTTGCAGATGTAGTCGGGTAGGTGGGCGGTGCCGGCCTGCTGCTCGAGCTGGTGCACCTGGGCGTCGGTCAGCGGTTGGCTGCCGGCGTTCTCGTACAGGTGGTTATCCAGCTTCTTGAGGTGCAGGCCCAGGCGGGCGGCGGCAGACTCGCGGCCGCCCGGAAAAGCCGCGATCACCGCGCTCATGACCTGGCGGCGCGTTTCTAGAACGGGGGCCGGGCGCTTCTGGTTTTTGCTGGGGGTGGTAGCCATTACTGTTGCGCCATCGCTTCGCTGCTATTGGCGGCTTCGGCCAGGATGCCGGGTACCACGTCCGTACCGATTTCACGCGACAGGTCACGCAAAATCGCGAATGCCAGGCGGCCGTTGGGCATCCGGTCGGCGCCTGCCCAGCGGGCTACCACCTGGGTGACGTTGCGCGGCTCGTAACCACGGGCCAGGGCGAACTGACGGTAGCTGCTGCCTTTCTCGATAAGGCGTGCGCGGATCTGGTTGGGCGTCATGCTTGATGCTCCTTTGCAAGGCTCAAGTCGGCGTCGGTTTTCAGCGACAGGATGACCACCGGCTGAACGCGCAATTGGTCGACCAAGGCGGTGAGCTCGCGCCGGTTGCGAGCGATACGGCGCTCCCGTGCTGCGATAGGTTCGGCAGTCAGAACACAGCCAGCTTGGTGCAGCATTGCCACCTGCCGTTGCGCTTCCGAGAGCAGCTGTTGCAGGGCGTCAGAGCGTTGATCTGCGGGCGCCGCATCAGCCAGCGCTGTGACCAACGCCTCGAAGTTTTCCTGAAAGCGCAGTAACCGGTGAACCATCATGGTTTGAGTGTTCCTATGGGGCTAATATGTTCTCAATGCGTGTAAGCCTATGTCCCATTATGGGATGTGTCAACGGAGAGTTTCCAATTTTGGGAAATAAAAGTGCCGCTGATGTTCTCGACCGACTGCATGCGGTCTTTGACGTCAAGAACGACAACCAGCTGGGAGAAGCTATTCAGGTGAATAGGTCGACCCTGGGAAACTGGAGAAGCCGTGACTCAGTGCCTTACACATTTTGTGTAGATGTGGCTCTGGAGCGTGGCATTAGCCTCGATTGGCTGCTTACTGGGGAGGGCCCCATGCGGCGTGGCGAAGGGCTGCCACCCGACGAGGAACCAGGCATGAATGCTCGTGAGCAAGCGCTCCTCGCGCTTTGGCGTGGGCTTGATGAGCAGGCACAGCTGGAGGTACAGCGGGCTGCTGAAGAGAAGAAACGTCTGCTAACCCTCGAGAACCGCCTTCGGGAGCTGGAGGCAGTTGTCGCTGATATCAAAAGGCTGGCATGATCTGTTCCCATTGAGAACGGAGGGATTCGGACAATGGGACTCAACTGGAAAGAGTTCGAACTGCCAGGCAAAAGACTTCCGAAATGGAAGCGCACCTTCGCTGTAGAACAAGAAACCGGCCAGGTCTTTGTCGCTGCAGCCCTCACCGGAGATGCCGAGCATCTCGTCTCAATCTGTGCATCTGATGACGGCTTGCCCGTCTACACCTTGAACGATCACTACTACGTACCAGCGGACTGGCTCGGCAGAGAATTTCCTGCTGTAGCTGCTTTGTGTTCGTGGCTGTTTGATTCAATTTCGGGCATGCCTAAACAATAAGTTTTGCCTATCTATTAAACGCCTAGCTAAAGCTGAGGGCTGCAATGTCTGACTCCACAACCGAAGCGCAAATTAAAAATGCATTGGAAATTTTGAAACGAATTGATGGCTACGTCATGTCAACTAATAATAAGGCGGCGATAGTGATGTCTTATTGCGCTGCAATAGTTGCCGCAATTTCCTTTTGTTCTTATAGGGTGTTGCCTAGTATACCTGCCTCTAAATATTTGACTTTGTTAATCGTGCTAGTCGTTGTTGTTATGATCAGTGCGACCGTAAGTCTCTGTTTGGCTATTAAGGTTATTCTTCCTCTGACATTTAGTTCTGCAGAGCGTCATGCTGGCGAGTCGTTAATATTTTTTGGCGATATCGGGCGTACAGACGGAGGGGCATCTGCCTACGCTGATCGCTACCGGGCGGCAACACATGAAAAAATGCTGAATGATATTTCGCGGCAAACATTTACTGTGTCCAAAATTGCAGAGTCAAAGTTTTCGTCGCTGAAAGCCGTTTCATGGATCTTAATCATCGGCAACTTTGTGCCGGCAAGTGCTTTCTTTATCCTCGTTGCGCTTTATCCAATTTTTGGAGCTTGAAATGAGAGGGATGTCAGCTGATTCATTTGAGAAGATATATGAGTCTGTAAAGAATCGTACGATTACGAAGTCGATGACCAGGGATGGTGTATCGCTCGAGAGTGTGAGCGGTAATGAGCTATTTGAGTCGTCGGATGCACAGCACTCCGATATTGCCAATATCATCCGAAATGATTTTCGAGTTATTTTCCAGAAGTCGGGGCAGAACACTAGCTCTATCGGCTGTCATCCCGACTTCGCTGAATTAGCCGGTACTGATAATCAAGAGTACCACCATATTTCATCGTTGTTTTTGGATATCAGGAATTCCACAAGGCTGTCTTTTTTGTTTCCGCTTGAGGAAGTTGTAATTATAAAAAACAGTATTTTGATTGCTGCCTCAGAGGCTGTAAGAGCGCTTGATGGCTACGTTCATCGTTTCATGGGGGACGCATTATTAGCCTTTTTTGGAAATAAGCATACTCACTCTGATTCAAGTACGGTTGACGCTATCAACTGTGCGTCTCTCTTGGAAGCGTTGATGGTTGGCTCGATAATTCCATTTCTAAAGAAGCGGGGGGTTGATGCAGACTACCTCGGCTTTCGTATCGGGCTTGATTATGGGCCTGATGAGAAAGTGTTATGGGCCTCGTATGGTCTTGGAAGTGTTGTAGAAGTTACTGCTACCTCATTTCACGTAGACGTAGCTGCGAAGTTGCAAAATATGGCTAGAAAAAATACTGCCATGCTTGGAGAGACTATTTACAGGCACATGGATTTGCCTGAAGAGTATATGAAGGTGAAAACTAAGAGAGTCGGTGAGGAGGTTAAAAAACTGACGCACTTGGATCGCACATATACGGATGCAGCGGGTGTTGTTCATAAGTATGCTGTGCGAGAGCTGAATCATGATGCTTACCGCGACTTATTGCCGTTACCTGCCAGCGACAAGGCTTTGTTCCCTGGTACGCGTGTTATAGCATGCGATGGCATCGACTTTGAGTGCGTAGTGATTGAGGATAGTGTGGAAGTTTTCTATCCCTCCGTATCAAGGGTTCTTGATAAAGGGTTGGATCTGAGATTTAAACTCCGTGTAAGGCCCTGGGTGCGCGGAAAGTTGGCCTTTCCGTTAACAGTGCAATTCATAAAGCGAAACTATGGCACTGAGGCACAGTTGGAAAAAGGCCAAGGCAAATTTCCAAAAACTCCAAGAACTGTTCTTCTGAATGATCCTAATGTTGATACAGCATTCTTTGCCGGGTGGAACGAAATTGAAAATGAAGGTACTCGATACAGGGGGCTCCACACTATGGAAGCAGAAGTAAAAGATACAAGCGGCTCAGTGGTCTATCGAGACATCATTGGCGTCTATATCAAGTAGCCCACGAGTCACGGCGCCCCTCGCAGGTGCCCGGATTGTCATGCGTGCTCAATCATCCCTCGGCACCGTCCAGAACAACTGCACGCCATCGTCGCGCCAGGCGATGGTGACGTTGTCGTTCTCGCTGATCTCGTCGAGGATCCGCGACCAGTCGTCCGGGCTGTCACCCTCGGCCCGCAGCAATACCGCTGATCGGGATTTTTGCGCGGCGGTTGAGTTGATAACCCGCTGAACTCGGGCCCCGAGCAATTCGTAGGTGCTGGGAGCGGCTGCCATTCGGGAGTTGCCTTTTGCCATGATGGTGACGGCTCGATTACTGTATGTGCATACAGTAATCCGAGAATTACCCCCATGTCACTCACCATTCTGGGCCGCAACCAGCGGCTCGCTCACCTGTTGCCCGAAGCCAAGGAACTGCGCATTACGGGCTTTCAATCCCCCGCCGAAGACGAGAAGGAAGAGGGGCTTTCGCTCGACGCGTTGACCAGCCTGGGGGCGCCCCACGTGTGGGTGGTGCGGGTGGAGGATGACAGCCTGATCGGCTTCGGCCTGTACCCCGGCGACCGGCTGGTGGTGGATCGCGGCACCATGAGCAAGCGCGAGCAGTACGTGGTGGTCGACCTCGAGGACGATGGCTGCTACCGCGTGCGCCTGATGATCTATGACGAGCACGAGCGCCTGGTGCTGCGTGCCCCCAGCCGCTTCACCCCGGACATCAACCTCGAGTACGAGGAGTGCGTGCAGATCTGGGGTGTGGTGCGCTGGGTGATCAGCTACGTGGGGCGCTGAGCATGCAACAGGTATTCGCACTGATCGACTGCAACAGCTTCTACTGCAGCTGCGAGCGCATCTGCCAGCCGGCCCTGAAGCACAAGCCGGTGGTGGTGCTTTCGAACAATGACGGTTGCGTGATCGCCCGCACGGCGGAAGTGAAAGCCCTGGGCATCCCCATGGGCGCGCCCTATCACCTGGTGCGCAAAGACCTGCGCGCCGGCGGCGTGGTGGTGCGATCGAGCAACTACACGCTGTACGCGGACATCAGCAACCGCGTGATGCGCACCATCCGCGATATGGTGCCCGGCATCGAGGTGTACAGCGTGGACGAGTGCTGGGCTGACCTGACTGGCATTGCTGACCTCGACGGCCTCGGCCGCCAGGTGCGGGCGCGCCTGCTGCGCGACGTCGGCATGCCCGTGGGCGTGGGCATCAGCACCACCAAGACCCTCGCGAAATTGGCCAACTGGGCCTCAAAGAAGTGGCCGGCCACCGGTGGGGTGGTGGACCTGACCGACCCGGCCCGCCAGGCCAAGCTACTGCGCATCGCGCCCGTGGATGAAGTGTGGGGCATTGGCCGACGCCTGGCGCCGCAGCTGCAGGCCCTGGGCATCAACACCGCGTGGGATTTGGCGCACTTCGACGTGGCTACGCTGCGCAAGCAGTTCGGCGTGACCCTGGAGCGCACCGCGCGCGAGCTGCGCGGCGTGAGCTGCCTGGACTTCAACGATGGCCCGCCGCCGAAACAGGCGATCTGCTCGAGCAAGATGTTTGGCGAAAAGCTCGAAGACCTGGCGCCGATTCGCGAGGCCCTGGCCACCTACGTGACCCGCGCTTGCGAGAAGCTGCGCAGCCAGCGCTCGCTGTGTGGTGCCATTCAGGTGAGCATCAAGACGCAGATCCACAACCCCAAGCTACCGCGCTACTCGAACGCCCAGACCGTAGCGCTGCCGATGCCGACCGACGACACGCGGGACATTCTGGCGCCCGCACTGCGCGCCCTGGATGCCATCTACCGGCAAGGCTTCAAGTACTCGAAGTGCTCGATTCTGCTGATGGACCTGAGCCAGCGCGGCGAGGTGACTAGCGACCTTTTTGCGCCGGCGGCGCGGGCTGGCAGTGACCGGGTGATGGCGGCGCTGGATGCGATCAACAAGCGGGAGGGCGCCGGCACCCTGCGGCTTGGCCGGGTGCCGGTTGACCCCTGGTGGGGCATGAAGCGGGAGATGAAGAGCCGGTGTTACACCACCAGGTGGGATGAGGTGATTGGAGTGCGGGGGTGAGGCGGTCAGAATATGCCGCCAGTAACTCCCCCCAAGACGGCAGCCACTAAGGGATGCTTCAAGAGGGAAGCAATTCGACTTTTCGCTTCCTGTTTATCTTCCAGTGTTCCATTACTGTTATCAATTCTCTGAATCAAGTCATTGAACGCATTTTGAATGTTCATGACATTGTCGTTGCCGACTTGGATACCAGAGGAGTTGTTAATAGTGATGTGATTCGTTTGCACGGATGTTTGGTTTGCAGCGCCAGGTTTTCTTAGATGCAGATTGAAGCAAGGATCCATTCCAGGCATGCCTGAAAAGAAATCTACATCGACAATTGTGTGGACTTCTTGCCTTCCATTTGGAAGGTCACGAATTAGTTCGTCACCCTCTGAAACGACAAGTGCACTATCGAAAATTGGGGTCAGTTTCCCGACGCTGGTCTTATAAGGGCCGACCACAGACCCGTCAGTTTTCCTGATGTATACCGTGTCGTTATAGAGATCATCAGTGAAGTTCATCTACTGTTCCTTGTGATGTGCCGACCAGAAGCGGCAGGTGCATCTAAACAGTACTGGTAACCTTAATTTTTGACCACTCCCGATCCACCGCCTTCTGCGCGTTCTTCTTGTTCGCATACAGCCGCGCCAAGCGCCTGAGCCGCTTGGGCTCACCGGCGGTGACCTTCTCCTGCTTGCCATCCTTGGCGCGGTACCAGGCCACCACGCCGGTGTAGGCGCCGATTTCGCGCTCGGCCAACTCGTCGATCAGCTCGTCCGGTAGCTGGTTCTCCAGCTCCAGGGCGGTGGTGAAGCCGCCGTCCGCCGTGAGGCTGTGCTGCACGTTGCCGCCGTGCCAGATGGTGGCGGCGATCTCCTGCTTGATGCCTTCGAGGGTGTAGGTGAGTTCCGGGATCAGCTCGGGCCGTGCCCTGGCCAGGGTGTAGCTGAGCGTTGCGCTGCCACGTTGCAGGCGGCGCCATTCTGCGCGGGCGGCACGGGTGGCGGACTGCTGGTCGGCGTAGGTGTGGCGCAGTTCCTTGAGGTTGTCGCCGCCGCCGGCGATGGCTTCGCGCTTCTTGGCGCTGTTCACGTCGTAGTAATAGGCCAGGGCGCCGGTGTAGGCGTCGCGGTCGGCCTGCAGGTAGCGGTGGCCGTCGCCATCCGCCCGGGCCAGGGTGACGTGGGGCAGGGCCAGGCCGCTGGCGGTGCGCCCGCCGATCATCGGCGTGAACAGCAGCCGGCCGGCTTTTACAGTGGCCACCGCGTCGTGTTCGTCGCCCAGGCGGGTGAGCAGGTTGGCGTCGGACTCGCCGGCCTGGTCGACCTGCAGCAGGCGCAGCGCGCCCAGCGCCTGCTCGATGACGGGGGTGAGGCTGTAGGCGCTGGCGATGGCGCGCAGTACTTCGCCCAGGGTGGCGTTGCTCCAGCTGCGCTCGCGCTTGGCCTTGAAGCCCTTGCGCATGTCGGCGCTGCGGGCGCGGATGCTGAGCACGTCCGGTGTGCCGCTGTGCTCCAGCTCGTCGACGGTGTAAGTGCCTTTGTCGACCAGGCCGGTGTCACTCCAGCCGAGCCACAGGTGCACAGTGGCGTCCTTCGGGGGGATGGCCAGCAGGCCGTCGTGGTCGCTGAGCTGGATGTCGAGCGTGTCGGCCTCGATGCCGCGGTTGTCGGTGAGGGTGAGGCTGATCAGCCGCGGGGCGATGAGGTTGGCGATATCGGCGCCGTTCACTGTGAGCCGGAACGCCGGTACCGGGTAGCTGGCATCGCGGGCCATGCCCTCGGCCTGCCTGGTGATGAAGCCGGTAACGGCCTTGATGGCAGCCTCGATCAAAACAGCCTCCGCAGGATGTTGAGCCCGGTGGAGAGGATGTTGCCGAGCATGTCGACGCGGCCGTCGTCGATGCGCTTGAGGGTGATGCTGAACTCGATGCGGCGGGCTGCGCCGTCGCGGAAGAACAGGGTGCGGGTCTCGCTGATGCTCTCGATCACCCATACGCCCAGGATGCGGCCGGTGCCTTCCACCAGGGGGTAGGCCTTGCCGGTGTCGGCCATGGTGCGCAGGGCGTCGAGCGACATCGCCGTGCCAGCCAGCTCGGGCAGCAGGATGCCGGGCATGGTGATGGTGTCTTCACCTTTGCCGACGAACTGCCGCGCCGGGTTGGCGCCGACACGGTTGGTGGTGGGGTGGCGCCAGTCGGTTTGCCGCTGCAGCTCCTGGTAGGCGAGGGTGCTGAGGCTGAACACGAACATGCCGAGGGACATCATCATGGAGGCTAGTCCTGGTCATTCATGCGCGAACGGATGCGGGCGGCCTTGCCGCGTTCGCGCTCGTCGAGCAGCTGGTTGATCATCTGGCGCAGGCCGGCGGTGTCGGTACCGGGCGTGGCGCTGATGGTGAAGTGCACGGTGTCGCCCTGGATGACCATGCCACCGCCGCCCGCGGCCACGGGTGGGCGGCTGTCGAAGGTGATGCCACCGGTGAGCAGGCTGGTACCGGCTTCGGTCATGGCCCTGGCAGTGCCGGCGATCTGCTTGAGCACGCCGCCTTCGCCCTTGGCCAGGCCCTGGCCGAGGCCGGCCATGGTGAAGCCGCCGAGCTGGGCGAATACGCGGGAGGGGGAGTGGATGCCGAGCTTTTCCTTGAACCAGGTGATGGTGCTATCGCCGGCGCCGGTGATGGCGTCTTTCACCTTGCCAAGGCCGGCGGTGATGCCATTGACCATGCCATCCATGAGCATGCCGCCGAAGTCGGTGAATTTGCTGGGCAGCTCGACGCCCAGGTAGCTGAGCACGCCGGCGAAGGCGCGGTAGATCAGGCCCAGCGGGCTGAAGTTGACCAGGGTGGCGATGATGCTGCCAATGCCGCCGCTAAAACCTTCTTTGAGCTCTGCCCACAGGCCGGCCATGTAGGCCTTCACGGCGTCCCAGTTCTGGTAGATGAGGTAGGCGCCGCCGGCGAGCACGGTGATGAGCAGGCCGATGGGGTTGGCCATGGCGAGGCGGGCGATCCACAGCAGCGCGCTGGCCACGAACTTCAGGGCGGTGACCAGGCCGAGGCTCTTGATGCCGAGCAGCATCATGGCGAAGCGCACCATGGCGAACGGGCCGAGGATGCTGGCCAGGGCCAGGGTGATGCCGCCCATGACGGCCATGAGCAGGCCCAGGCCGGCGGCGGTTTTGGTGATCTGCGCGGTGAGCACGGGGTTTTCCCGTACCCAGGCACCGATGCGGCCGACCATTTCCGTCAGGCCCTGGACGAACTCACGCAGGGGGCCGTTCTGCTGGTCGAACAGCTCGATGCGCACCTCATCGAGGCCGGAGAACAGTTCGTCCAGGTCGCCAGTGAGGTTGTCGGCCATGATCTTGGCGGTGCGCCCGGCGGCGCCGGCGTGGTCCTTCACGACGTCCAGATACTTGAGGATGCCACCGGCGCCGGCCTGGTTGATCAGCTCGGCCATGCCGGCGGCGGGTTCCTCGCCGAAGATGGCCTTGAGGTACTCCAGGCGGGTGCCTGAGCCCATTTTCTCGGTGGCCTTAGCCACGTCGCCGAGCACGGCGGTGATGTCGCGGATGTTGCCGGCCGAGTCCTTGGCGCGAATGCCCAGCTTCTTCATGGCCTTTTCCGCCGGGCCCACGGGCGCGGCCAGGCGCAGCAGCATGGCGCGCAGGGTGGTACCAGCCTGGCTGGACTGGATGCCGACGTTGCCGAGCAGGCCGGCCATGGCGGCGGCTTGCTCCAGGCCCATGCCGGCGGAAGCGGCGACCGGGCCCACGTACTTCATGGTGTCGCCGAGCATCTCCAGGCTCATGTTGGAGGTGGTGAACGCCTTGGTGAGCACGTCGGCCACGTTGCCCATCTGGCTGGGGTCGATGCGGAAGCCGCCGAGGATGTTGGAGGCGATATCGGCGGTGCGGCCGAGATCCATATCGCCGGCTTTGGCCATGTCGAGCAGGCCGGGCATGGCGTCTTGGATGGCCTTGGGCGTGAAGCCGGCCATGGCCAGGAAGGCCTGGCCACTGGCGGCGTCTCCGGCACTGAACATGGTTTCGGCACCCAGCTTGCGGGCTTGGGCGCGCAGCGCGGCCAGCTGCTCGTCGCCCTTGGCCAGGCCAGTGAGGGCCTGCACCTTGCTCATGGTGGTGTCGAACTCCACGCCTGGCGCGAGGAAGCGCTGCATGCCGAACAGGATGCCCGAGCCAGTGGCCAGGCCGCCGGCGCCGCTGGTGGCCATACTGCCGGCCAGAGCCTGGGTTTTCTCGTACTGAGCCTTGGTGCGGGCCAGGCGCTGCTGCTGGGTGGTGATGCGCTTGAGGCGATTCTCTTGCTTCACCAGCTCGGCGTTGGTGGCGGTGATCTTGGCCTTTAACGCCTGCTCGCCTGCGCCGAGATTGCGGGTGCTGATGCCGGCGGCGTTGAGCTTGTTGCGCAGGCCCTGCAGCTGGATCTGGTTTTGCTGGTGTTCGCGCTTGAGGTTGGTGGCTTCGCGTATGGCGGCCTTGAGGTCGCGGGCCATTTCGCGAGTGGGCACGCCGGTGGCCTTCATCTGCTGGCCAAGGGCGCGCACGCGCTCGCGAGCGGCGTTGAGGGCGGTTTCCGTCTGCTTGGCGGCGGTGCGCTGGGTACGCCAAGCGCTGACGTCCTTCTGTTGGGCGTTGAGATCCTTGAGCCGGTCGCGGGCTTCCTTGAGTGCGCGGCCGGCGCCGATGCCGCTGGCCTGCATCTTTTTCAGCGGGCCGGTAACTTTGTCCAGGGCGGAGAGGATGAGCTGCAGTTTGAGGTTATTTGCCGCCATCGCTCTGGCTCCGTACCCGGGCGCGCTCGCGCCATTCCATCAGTTCGGTGAGGCTGAGGGCGTCCATGTGGGTGGGCGCCCAGTGAAAGACCACGGCCAGGTCGGCCATGGCGTCGTCTACGCAGTGAGGAATGCTTCCGCCTTCACCGACTTCCTCAACAAAAAACCGGCCACCGTGGTGCCCAGCTCCACCAGGTCGGCGGGATCCATGCGGCCGACTTCGACATCGGTGAGCATGGGGGTGGTGATGCGTGGCAGCACCTTGCGCAGGGCGTTGACCTCGAGGTTGAGCAGGTCCGTCAGGGCGACACCGCGCAGCTCGCCGGACATGGGCTTGCGCAGGGTGACGTCGGTGATGGTGGTGGTGCCGCGCTCGATCGGCGTATCGAGCGTGACCACGGCCTGGTTCGGGTTGGTGGCGGGTACTGCTGCGGCCTTGGTGGCGGTTTCGTCTTTGGTGTCCATGGGGTGGCTCCTTTGGGAATGGGCGGCGCGGGTCAGCGCGCCGGGTGGCGTTGCGGTGGTGGTCAGATGAGGCCGAGGGCCTTGCGCTGCTCGGCGAGCAGGTCGATACCGTCGACGCGCTCGATGAAGTTGAGGACGTCGATCTCGATGATGTCGGCGCCGTTCACGCTGAGCTTGTAGTAGGTGCAGGCGGTGGTGACGCTGTGTTCGGTGTCTTCACCCGGTGCGGCGTCGCCCATCTCGATGGTTTCGTGACGGCCGCGCACCTGAATTTCCAGGCCGATGACTTCGCCGGTGGCGTCATCCTGGTAGGCGCCTGCGAAGCGCAGCGGCACGCCATCGGCGCGAATCGCGCCCCACTGCTTGAGCACCTGCAAGTCCAGGCCGCCGAGCTTCCACTCGAACTTGATGCCGTCGTCGGACAGGCCCAGGTCGGCGAAGGCCGGGCCATTCATGCCGCCGCCGCGGAAGGCTTCCATCTTGCGGGCCAGGGGCGGCAGGGTGCAGGTCTTGATGACGCCCTGGTAGCTGCCACCGTCGTTGAAAAGCAGCATGTTCTTGAGTTTGCGAGGCAGTGCCATGGGGCGTTGCTCCTGTGTGCGTTAGCGGCTTGGCCGGGCTTAGGCGGCGTTGATCTGCGCGGCGAAATCGAGCAGGTAGCGGTCGGTAATGCGCTGCTTGAAGGTGAGGTCTTCAAGGGGCGGCACGGGGGTGTAGTCGTAGTCGATGAAGAGCTTGCCGGCCTTGAGGGTGGTGGCGTCGTTGGCCGTTTCGTCGTACCAGCACTGGCCGTCGATGATGTAGCCGGCGGTTTTCAGCTCTCGGAACTTGGCGTTGATGCCGGCGATGATGTCCTTGATCAGGCCCGGATTCATGGGCTTGTCCACCGCCCAGAAGTGGGCCTCGGCCATGGTGTCGGCCAGGATCTGGGCGGTTCGGGTGTAGTTCTCGAAGGCGAACAGCGGGTCCTCGCTGCAGGTGCGCGAGCCCCAGAAGCGGTAGCCGGTTTCGTTGATCAGCGTGGTGACTTCGTTGCCGTTGAGGTAGTTGGCATCGGTGGCGGGGTTCTGCAGGTCGAACCACACGTCCGCGCTGATGCCGGTCACGCCGTTGACGGCGACGTTGGAGAGGGTTTTGTGCCAGCCGACTTCCTGGTCGATTTTGGCGCGCAGGCCGAGGGCTACGGCCACGGCTGGGGCCACTACGGTTGCGTTGGCGGTGGTGTCCCACTTCTCGAACGACGGCCAGATGACCATTACTTCGCGGGCGCCGAAGCCGTTGCGGTAGGCGACGGCCTCTTCCTTGGTCTTGCAGCCCCAGCCACTGACGTAGGCGAACGCGCGCAGGTCCTGGGCGATGGCGACCAGTGCGGTGGCCACCGGCAGGCTGTCGAGGCCTGGCACGCCGAGGATGCGCGGCACGATGCCCAGCTTACCCTTGGCGGCCAGCAGGGCCTTCATGCCGGTGTATTTGCCCTGGGCGTTGGTGGTGCCGATCAGGTTGCTGACGGTGGCGGCGTCCTTCTCGGCCTGGGTTTGGCCAGCGCCTTCGGCGACGCGCACGACGATGGTGAACGGTTTTGTCTGGTCGGCGATGGCCTGCAGGCTCGCGCGCAGGGTGCCCTTGGTGCCGGCCTTGGCGATGGCGCTCTGCACGTTGGTGAGCAGCACGGGTGTGTCGAGCGGGAAGGCCAGCGGGTCGGCGTCTTCTGCGGTGCAGACCATGCCGACGACGGCGGTGGATACGGTGCGAATCGGGCGGGTGCCCTCGTTGATTTCGAGGACGCGGACGCCGTGTAGGTAGTCGGCCATGGGTGGTTGCCTGCGCGGTGTGAAATGACAGTGCTGAGACTGACGCGCGCGCGGCAAACCGGCGAGGGGCGGGGGTTGTAGCGGGGGCGGGTACAACGTGCAGGCATAAAAAAGCCCCGCCGTAGCGGGGCTAACCCTCCCCAGGAAAAGTCAGGCGTTGCCGACGCCCTGCACGCAAGCGGCAAGGTCAGCGATGGTTTGCTCGGTGAGCCGGGCGGCCTGGTCGACATCGCCGGCGGCCATCAGCGCGCGGATCTGTTCTTTGGCCTGCAAGCGGATGGTGCGCACCTGGACCAGGGCCTCTTCGTAGAGCGCGGCCTCGCGAAGGATGTCTTCGGCCGCGGCCTGGGCGTCGCGTTCGCTGGTTACCCAGGCGGCGACCATCGGCGGCACTTCGCCCTGATAGCCAGCGGCAGCGAACTGCTCGGCCTGCAGGCGGGTGCGGTCATATTCGACAGCGCGCATGGGGTCGCCGGCGACAGCGCGGCGTGCAGCATCGGCGGCGGTGTCAACGCGATGGCAGAGTTCGTCGGCAGTCGGCACGTAGGGCGGTGGGTCAATCAGGATCGGCAGGCCCTGGTCGTCGTGGCTGCGGACTTTTCCCGCCGGCGCATTCGCGATTACCGCTAAGTACCGCTCTTCTGTAATCGGTACAGCATCGTCTGGAAAGTGGCTGTGAATGTTGCTGAGATAGGTAGTGCCAGTGGTTTTACTGTAATAGCGCATGCTGTTACTTCCCGATAGCTATGTAGGACGCGCCGAGGCTAGGCGAACTACCGCGAGACACGATTGATGAATTAGAGGCGACAGAGGCAGCTACATAACCAATAGAACCCGATCCCATGGTGTATGCATTGCACACAATCACCCGGCAGAACACGTTCGGGAACGCTATTGGCAGCGGTGTAATGATGTCGTTGGCGGATACGCTGATATCACCCCATTGAATGATCCAGCTGCCCATCCAGGTCGGAAATACGAAATATCCGCTGTACCCCAGGCTTATAGCGAAGCCCATTCGGAGCTTTTTCGGCGTCACCGCAACATTGTCCAGACTGCCAGCATCCACCTCGCTTTGCGTCCCAACGCGCAGCACACCGCGCATGGCCTCTGTGGCTACCGCTGCTGCCGACCTCAGCGCCTGAAATACACGCAGCGCGGTCATGATCTTGCTGTTTTCGACTCCCTTTTCGGCCTCCTCTTTACTGGCGCGAACTGTCAGGGTGTCGACGTACTCGCGCGTCGCGAGCACCACAGAGGGGTCGATCTTGAGTTGCACAGCCTCTGTACTGCTGACGATCAGCACCATACGCAGCACCTGGGTGCGGCCGGAACCTTCGGCCATTTGCGGTTTGTAGCTGGGCGGACAGTTGGCGACGGCGAACAGGTCGCCGGCGGCATCGTAAATACCCATCTCGCGCAGCCAGTAGCCGCCTTCGGTTTCTGGGATGACCAGCTCGGCGATGATCTGGCTCTCGTTGATCGGGTCGACCTTCAATTCGTTCAGATCGGCCCGGTAGGTTTCCCGCACCAGGGCGGTTTGCGCTCGCACGGGGGTGGGCAGGGCACCGTTGCCGTCGCCGACGGCCATTTTGCTAAGCTGCAGTTTGGTGCCCAGGGCGGTGGCGTTGGCGAGCTTGGCTTCGCCCACGGCCGTGAGGATGGCGTAGTAAGTGCTCATGGGTAGACGCTCATGATGTCGATGATATGGGCGGTTCCGCCCTGGAGGACCGCGGGGGCGCTGACCTCGATGGGGCCGGGCTCGTAGGGGTAAATGGTGGTGGTATCGCCATGCAGTGCCGTGACACCCACGTATGTACGGCCGCGGGTTTCGAGCACGATGGCCAGGCCGGTGAGGTGGCGGCTGACGGGCTTGGCGTTGTCGATCAGCAGGGTGAGGGACTCGAACATCTCTTCGGTAATGCCGGACTCCAGCACGCCGATATCGAGCCGGAAGGTGCCGGGCACGGCCTCCGGTTTCTCCTGCCACCACTCGGTGACGCGCAGCAGGTAGCCCAGGGGTTCGACCACACGACGCAGCGCGCCGATGGTGCCCTTGTGGGCGTGGACGTAGTACGCGCTGGCAATGACCTGGCGTTTGGTGGCTTCGCTCCAGCTGCTTTCCCAACGATCAACCGAGAAGGCCCAGGCGAGGTACGGCAGCAGCTCGACCGGGCAGCGGGCGGGGCTGAGCAGGTCGCGGATCGGCACGGGTACGCGCTCGATCTGCGAGAGGGCCTGGGCGGCCAGGCGTTCCAGCTGGGTGTTATTGGACGGCAGCAGGGCGGTGCTCATAGCTGCCCCGCGATGCTGATGTGGGTGCCAGTGCAGTAGGCGGCCTGGGCCGGGGTGGGCTTGATGTCGGCCCAGCCTTGCAGATCCACCCGGCGCACGCCTTCGACGTGCAGCGCGGCGTGGATGGCGGAGGTGGATACCTCGACGCCCAGGCGCCGGCGCGCATGCACCAGGGCATCAAGCCGCTGCCGGGCGGCTGCGAGGATCGGCTCGGCCTCGGGGCCCGTGGTGGCCAGGTGCAGCTGGGCGGTAACCTGGTATGGCAGCACCTGGGCCGATTGCACGGTGAGGCGGTCGGCGACCGGGCGGCGGTCTTCATCGGACAGGTACTGGTACACGATGGCCTGCAGGTCGGCCGGCACGGTGCCGTCGCCCAGAGCGTGCTGCACGGTGACGACCACGACAGCGGGTGATGGGCTCTCGGCGGTGGCGTCGGCGATGCGTCCGTCTGCTGTGCGGGCGTGGAAGATATAGGCGTTGCGCGGGCCTGCGGTGCTGAGGCCCTCGAAGGCCATTTGCGTGCGCTCGCGCAGGGCCTCATCGGACTCCATCACGGCCGCGTCGGTTTCGGTGGCTGGGGTGATGACCAGGCGGCGAACGTTGTAGTTGCCGGCGATCTGCTCCAGGTCGGTGCCACGGGCCTTGGCGAGCATGGTGGCCAGCGCCGCCTCGTTCACGCGCTGACGCAGCAGGGTTTCGCGGTAGGCGTTTTCCTGCACCAGCTTGGTGAGCGGCTCGGATTCCAGGGCCAGGCGGGCGGCGATGGCGGCTTGCTCGTCCGCCGGCCACAGGCTGACCGTGTAGGCCTTGCGCTCGGCGAGGATGGCTTCGTAGTCGAGCTGCTCGACGACTTGTGGGTCTGGCAGGGCGGCCAGGTCGATGGGCGTGAACACGTTCATGCAGCAGCCCCCATGCGCAGCGGGATCACCAGGTTGGTTGCCTCGTTGGTGTCTACGCGGACAGCTTCCAGGGTGAGCACGAATTGCCCGGCCATGGTGCTGGCGTCCAGCTGCACGCGGCTGAGGCGAATGCGTGGTTCCCAGCGCATCACGGCCATGGCGATGGCGGCATAGCAGAGCAAGCGGGTGGTGTCGTTGCCGGGTTGGTCGATCAGGTCGACCAGCAGGCTGCCGTAATCGCGGCGCATCACCCGGGTGCCCAGGCGCGTGGTGAGGATGTCGCCGATGCTCTGGCTGATGTGCTCTAGCTCGGTGATGGAGCTGCCGGTGTAGCGGTTCATTGCGGCTGCTCCGTGCTGCTGCCGCCCGGCTGCACGCCGCCATGGCGGTGCTGGACCAGGCTGATGCCGGAGGCGGTCACGTCTTCGCTGACCTCAACGGTGCCGGTGATGCTCTGGTCGCCGGTCTGGGTGTAGTCGCCGGTGTGGCGAATGTCACCGGTGATGTCGAGGCCGGCCGGGGCGATGATTTCGATTCGGCCGCCGGCGGGCAGTTGGACACGCAGAAGGTGGGCGATGCTGTCGTACTCGAGCACGGCGCCATCGCGGTAGGTGGTGCGGTGCAAGCCCTCGCGGTCGCCGTTGGCCGGATTGGCTTCGCTGAACAGACCGGTGAGCACGATGCCCTGGGCGAGCAGGCCGGAGGGGCTGAGCAGCACGACCTGTTCGCCCTGGGTGGGCGGGTTCCACTCACGGTCGGCACCGGCACGCAGGGCCAGCCAGGGCAACCAGGTAGTCAGCAGCTCGCCAGACTTTACGCGCACGCGGGCTTTCGGCTCATCCACCTCAGCGATGGTACCGAGGCGGACAAGGTTTTCGATCAGGCGGGCTAGGGCGGCGATTGAGTTCATGCCGCGATGGTGGCGCCCTCGCGCGAGGGGCGCAGCAGGTGGGGGTTGTAGCTTGAGGCTTTACAACGCTCTTAATTCAACTGTCTAGAGTTGGCTCGATCCTTATCCCAAGCGAGCGTAAATCGTCAAAAACCATCCTCGGGGACCATCCTGAAAGTAAATTACTCAAGTAATACTCATCCACTAAGTCGAACGCTAAATCCCCTGCGGGGGCTAATAGCGAACCTACAACTCCACCAGCCGCCATTCCTATCGGACCCAATGCTGCGCCAACCAAGGCACCTGCTGATGCCATGAAAACAGTTTTGGTGAACTTTCCAGTATTCGAAGCAAGGAACCCTTTTTTGCTTGTAATGGCGTCGAGATATGCCTTGGTGATTTCTTCAATCTCGTGTTGGGTCAGCGCCTCATGAAGCCAGGTTCTAAAACGGATAACGTTTTTATTATTGCGAAGTTTTATAGATTTTCTGATGGGGCTGTCTGTGTACTGATATATGTCTTGTGTTTTAGGGAAGTTCTCAAGGATAAGGATCTTTGAAAAGGCTTCGCTGATATCAGAGTTTTTGATTTTTTGCGTGCAATCTAAGAATATCTTGTGAGTGAAGGTGCTGTCGGAGGTGGTGAATTTTGAGCTGGCAAGGAACTTATATTGGAGTAATTCATTGCAACACTCGGCTAGTAATGAAACCTGATGTGCGGAAAGGTTAGTGATCTCGCACTTTGTAGAGTCCAATCCTAGAGCATGAAACTTATTAGAGTTGAAAGCTGACGTTGCAAGGGTAACTGCGTCCGTAGCCAAGTCATCAGGAGGATAGCTGTAGAGATCACGGGTTTTTCTGATTATTAACCTCTTGTCTCTTTTGTTAGGCTGGTCGGCGAGCATGTTCAATGCTGAGCTTATAGATTCTTCAGGGTCTGTGTGAGTTTTAGAATTGTACTTAGCAGGCGAAATTGGAATTACCCCTTCGATAGGGTTGACGAAGCTCATTACGTCGTTTGTCCAATGTGTAAATGCTAGCCCATTTTGCTCGATGAGTTCTTCGAGTCCCTTGATTCCCGCCTCAACAATTAAAATATTTAGGGGGATGTTTTCGCCGGTCACTCTGAAATTTGTGGTTTCGTGTAGAAGTAGACTTTCAAAGACAGAGGCTTTAGCTGCATCAAATTTATGCAGGAATAGCATTTTGTCTTCTTTGGTAAATCTGTTAGTGCCTCTAAGAATATATTTTTGGCTAAACCTATCTAGCTCTGTCAGGTAGTTTGTAGTCATCTCGTCCCTGAAGCCTCATGGTTATTAATGCTGAAATCTGCGCGGGCGATTAGAGGTCGCTCCGACTGCGAAATTAAGTTGCGCGAGAAGTTATTCAACGCAGATTGCCAGTCGGTAGTTTTCCGCTGTTAGAGCGACTAGTGTGGGGCTCGATGTGCCATGGCGTCTATAGCACGTAGGTAGAACTGCTGTTCGCCCTTATCGGGCTTGCGCAAGTTGGTGTGCAGGGTACGTTGTGCAGTGATAGTGCACCGTTTACCTCAGCCGACCAGGTGTTCGAGCAGCAGATCACTGAGCATGTCGCGGTCACCGGGGGCGAAGCCGAGAAGCTCGCGCTTGGCGTACTGCACGTCGGGCATGCCCTTGCCTGGGCGATCCCGCAGGCCGTACTGGTGAATACGGGCGATACGGCTGATGCGGCCGGCAAAGCTGACGGTTGCCTCTGCGGCGCTGCCGCCGGCCTTGAGGTAGCGCGCGGTGCGCAGCTTGGTGAACATCTTGGCGCGGGCCTTGATGCGGCCCTGTTTGCTGCGCAGCGTGCGCGCCTTGCGCGGGGTGAAGGCGGTGCCGTCCGGGTTGCGCTGCACCAGGATGCGTTGCTGCTGGGTACGGCGCATGCGCTTGGCAGCCTCGCGGGCCAGCTTGGCGCGCTGGGCTGGCTGCAGGCGCATCAGCAGCGGGGTGAGCCAGGCGGACAGGTCGCCGAGGGTTTCAGCCATCTGGCAGGTACCACTCGCGCTGGCCGTCGCTGCCGGCCGGCGGCCAGGCGGGGTCGGTGAACGCCTGCATCGGCTGCGGCTCGGCTGGGTGCGTGAGGGTGGTGGCGCCGGCTTCGTCCTTGCCGACGACCACGCGCTCGGTGAGCGGCAACTTGAGGGCAAGGTCGATGGTGTTGCCGTCGAGCACGTCGGCTTCGAAGACGATGCCCTCGGCTGATTTGGTGAGGTTGGCCAGCAGCTCGTTCTGGTGGACGGTGAGCCAGCCGAGCAGGGGCAGGATGACCGTGTCCGGGTGCTCTGCGAAGTCGGTGAGGATGACCTGCAGGGTGTAGCCATATTCCCAAGACAGTGACGCGGCCGAGGTGCAGCGCAGGGTGCCTTCGTCGATGAAGATCAACAGGCGGTCGGGGTTCTGGGCCAGCCCAGGGACCTTGGCCAGCAGGTGTGCGCGCAGGCTGTTGGGTTTGTTCATGGCGCGGGCCTCTGCTGGTTGTGATCGAACACTGCATCGACCTGGGCGGCGCAGTCGGCCCAGGCGGCAAGCAGGGCGTCGTTGTCGTCGCTGAGCTCGCCGTTATCGATCGGTGCCGCCGGCGGCAGGGTGCACCGCGTCACGACCGGACAGGAATGCACGGTAACCAGTGGCTCCGGTGATGGCGGGGCGCTCATGCAGGCGGCGAGTGAGAGCAGGCAGAGGCTGAGCAGCCCAGTTCTGTGCAGGCGGGTCATTACGGACGGTCTCCTTTTTCTGCACCTGGTGCACGGCGTTGGCCTGCTGCAGGTCGGCGCGGGTGTTCTGCAGGCTCTGCTGGGCCAAGCGCTGGGCGGCGATGTCCGCGCCCATGCTGATAATGGTCTGGGCCTGGCGGGCGCTGCGCTGTTCTAGGGTCGTGATGCGCTCGGCGTCGGCCTTGGCGCGGGCCTGGGCGGCCTGGCCCTGTTGGTAGCTGCCCCAGATGAGCAGGGTGATGGCCAGCAGCAGGGCGAAGCCGTAGGCGGCTTGGCGGAGCGTGCTCACGCGGCAGCCTGCTGGCCGCAGCCACAGCCGGCGTGCCGCTCATAGGCCCGCTGCAGCTTCACGTCGTAGAGGTTACGGGCGTAGCTGGGGCCGTTGTAGGTGGCGGCGAAGTCCTTCCACTTGCGCGCCTTCAAAGCCTTGTGCAGCACGGGGTCGGCCTCGATGAACGCCACGAAGGCGTCGAACTGGGCATTTTCATCCTGGGCCATAGCGGCGGCGAAGGCCTGCACGCTGGGGTAGCCGAGTCGGGTGGCGTGGAAGCCCATGATCTGGAACGCGCCCCAACTGGCCGACTCCAGCGCGGCGGTGTCGTCGAGCTGGCGAGCCTGGGCCAGGCGCTGGTGCTCGGCCACGCCGCCGGCGTAGCCACCGGGGCGGACGTTGACCAGGTTGGGAAATTCGCTGGCCAGCAGATCGGCGCGAGCCTTGAGCTTGCCGGCGACCTGGTCAGCACTGCGCGGGGTGCTCAGCTGGCGATGCATGATGTGCCGCTCGAACAGAATGGCCGGCTTGCCGTTGCTCAGGAAGCCGGCGCCGGCGGACTCCACTTCGTTGACGGCGTAGACGCATGCCAGCTCGAGGCCGAGGCGTTCTGCAGCAGCCACCAGGGTTGCGTTGTTGAGAAGCTTGGAACAGTCGGCGCCGGCGAGGGCGGCGAGGGTTTTGGAGCCGGCTGCGCCGTCGACCACCAGACCCACCTTGAGCTGGAAGGCGCGGACGGCTTTCTCGGTTTCGTCGCCGAAGTCGCCGTCCGGGTATAGGTTGTAGCCGCGGGCAATGAGGGAGCGCTGCAGCTGCTGGACTGCCTGGGAGCGGTCGCCGTAGCGTAGGGTGGGCTGGCTCATAGCGTTTCTACCTTACGTTCGAAGAAGCGTTTGGCGGCTGCGCGCGTACCTTCCACGCCCAGCAGGCCAATGGCGCCGCCGAAGAATGGGGCTGTGCTGGCGGGGATGCCGAGCAGCTCGATGCCGTGGCTGGTGGCCATGGCGAGAAAGCCGCACAGCGGCGCTTCCAAGGCGACACGGCGCAGGTTGCCGCCGCCGTAGATGATGCGCAGGGCAGCGATGAAGAACGCCAGACCGCCGCTGTAGATGGCGGGCCAGTTGTGTTCGAGCCAGGCGAAGAGCCAGGCCCATGTTTCGGGACGGTCAGGCATTTTCATGGTTCCTTTGCCCTGTGGTGGTGGTCAGTCCCATAGGGTTACCGCCTGCTGCTCGGGCTGCGGGGCGGCATCGGGCAGGGTGACGGCGTGGCCTTGTGGAAGGTTGGGGCCCAGGTCGGCGAGACCGGGGTTTGCCTCGAGCACGGCCTCGACGACGCCGGCGGTGCGGCCGTAGTGCCGCCAGCATAGGGCGTCGAGGGTTTCGTTCTGGTTGGCGCGGAGGGTGGCCATCAGCGCTCACCGCCCTTGTCTGGTTGGTCCGAATAGACCCATGGCCCGTTGTCGGATACCAGGGCACCCGGCGACTTGCCGGTTTCGACTTCGCGGCATACGGCCAGGCCAAGCGGGTGCATGATTTCGCGGTTGATGCGCTCAAGCAGGCCGCGCCGGGAGATTTCGTTCCAGTCGATAAGCCGGGGCTTGTTCATCACAGCAGCTCCACAGTGGTGCGGCTGATGCCAAGCAGATCGCGGATGGCAAAGCGGCTGTCGCGGCGGTAGTCGTCGACGGTGGGCTCTTCTTCCTCGGCCTTGGCGGCGCCGCTGTTGGTGGCGTCGAAGCTACGGTAGCGCTCGGCTACTTCGGCACTGGCGGCGCTGTAGACGGCGCGCTCGTAGAGAATGGTGAGGACGCTGCGCTCGGCGATCTGGTCGGCGGGCACGGCGTCCAGGTGGGTGTGCCCCTCGGCCTGGTACCGCAGCTTGCGGGTGCTGAGCTCGCGGTTGACGCTGATCATGGCCGCCACCACGGCGGTTTCCAGTCGGCCATTGGTGACGCTGCTGGCGATGCGCTGGGCGTCGCGCAGGTCGGCAAGGTCGATGTCCGGCCAGAAGCCGTCGTTGGTGAGTGTGAGCGGCGCTGCAACGCCACCCGCTATGAATGCGCTCATGTTCAGGGCCTCAAGTCGGCGGTGGTCGGGGCGTCACAGGTAGGGAAGGAGAAACCCTGCTGATCAGCCCCGAGCCGCCGGGCGCGTGGGGACGCTCGGTTAGCCGGTGGTGCCGGCGTGTTTCTTCAGGAGGCGCTCGACGCGCTCCAGATCCTTTTTGCCGCCGCAGTTGGTGTGCAGCTCGATGGCGCGGGCCAGATCCTGCTTGGCCATGAGCAGCAGGGGCAGGGCGTCGGCAGCTTCGGCGTCGTCCGGCACAAGGGCAGATGCCGCCTTGCCTATGGCCAGGTGGAGCTTGGCGCGGGCTTCGTCGGGCATGTCCTCGTTGGCGGTAGCCGCCTCGGTGCGCAGCAGCAGGCCCAGGTCAAACGAGCCGCTGGCTTTCTGCATCTTGATGGCGACGTTGGCGATTTCCTCAGCCACGACGCAGCCAAGCGAACGCTCGAAGCTGTCGGGCATGGTGAGGCCGTAGGCCAGCGCGTATTCAGCGATGTCCAGGGCGCCCGCGTAGTCGCCCACGTCGATGCGCCACAGCATGATGGTGGTGAGCACGTCGTCCTGGGCACCCTTGCCGGCGCTGAGTACACCTTCGGCGTACGGCGCGTAGTCCGGCAGTAACTTGCGCTTGGTTTCGGCCTTGCCTTCCTGGCTCTGAATCTTCTTCAACTGCTGTTTGTGCTGATGGAGCTGGGCTTGCATCAGTTCGTAGGCGGTAGCGCCTTCCATGGTCAGGGCTGGGCCCTGCACCGCGGCTGCCTCGATGGCAGCCGTGGCCTGCTGGAAGTGCCGTTTGGCAGGGCTCAGTGCCATGGCGATCAGGCCTCCAGCAGCTCGATGTTTTCGATCAGGCAGCCGAGGCCGTAATCCTCGACGACGTAATCGTCGTTGCTGGATTCGAAGTTCTCGATGCGGTTCTTGCTCGGGTTCTCCTGGATGTGGCGGCGGCGACCACTGATCTGCCAGTAGATGGCGAGGTTTTCCAGGGTGCTGATGAGCATGGCGCCGTCCGGCACGTGCGGTACTTCGACCGGTTGCTTACCGCCCATGCGCTTCTGGGAAATGATCATGTCAGTGGCCAGTTTCTCGGAGGCCGCTTGTTCCTTGTTGATCAGCGGGAAGTACTTGTCGTGCACCAGGTTGCTGCCGAGGATCACGACCAGGCCGGTGTCCTTGCGGTGCCATGGGTCGATGAGGTTGGCCACGGCGTCGAAGACCAGAGCGTCCAGGTTGTTGTAGTCGGCGGTTGCACCGCTGCCGATGACGATCTTGTTTTCGGCTTTGCCGCTTTTAAGCACGCGCTGGGGTGCGTGGTTACGGTACTTCTGCAGCCAGCCGATGTTCACGTCTTGCAGCAGCGGGTTGGTGGCGCGGTTGGTAGTGGCGGCGGCACTGGTACCGTTGAAGCCGATCATGATTCGGTCGAGGGCCTGACGCTTGAGGATGGCGTCACGCAGACGGGCCTGGAAGTCGGGGAACTTGGCCCAGGCGTCCAGCTGCGCATAGCGCACGGCGGTGTCGAAGTCAGTGTGGCGGCACTCGTAACCGTCCTTGCTCAGGTCGGATACGTCGCGTGGTACACGCACGCCGTCACCAGTGGTGTCGGTACGGCCGGCGATGGTGCTGCTGACGCCCAGGCCGACCTTTTCGCCTTTGAGCTCGTCGACGCCGATCATGCCGATGCGGCCGAGGAACTCGCTGGATTCCTGCATGCGGGTTTCCAGGCGCTGCTGTACCGTGGGGTCGACGGCGAAGGTTTTGGTTGGGTCGCTGACGCCGCTTAGCTTGGCCAGCTGGTTGAGGTAGGCGTCGAAGTGTTGGCGAGTATCGTTGCGCATTGGGTTCTCCGGTGTTCCGTGGGTGTGGCTTGTCCGTGGGGATCAGCAGTCGGTGAGGGTGGCGCCATCACCACCGGTGACCGGGGGGCGCGGTTTGTGGGAATGGTCTTGGGTGTCGCCCAGCTTCTTGAGCAGGTCGGCGAACTCGCCAGCCAGCTTGGTGTGGTCTGCCTGGAGTTGTTCGTGGGCGGACTTCACGGCGCTGAAGGCTTCGGCCTGTTGGGCGCCGTGCTCGGCGAGGTCGCCGATCATTTCGCCCAGCTCGGCGAAGTGGGCTGCGTCCTTGCCTTCCTTGTCCTTGCTCAGTTTCAGCAGCTCGGTCATGCGCCCCTTGAGGGCTGCGAACATGCTGGGGGTGTCGTCGATCTCTTCGAAGTCGAGGGCGGTTTCGGCGGCTGCGGTGAACAGGTTTTCAGCATGCTGTTTCCGTCCGGCAAAGGTGCCGTGCTGAGCGCTGAAGCTGAGCGCTTCGGTGCCCAGGCTGGCCGGGGTGTCGGTGACTGCCAGGCCGACCAGATACGCCTTGCCGGTGTCAGCGAACTCCGGTTGCACCTCGATGGAGGTGTAGATCTTCTGGCCCTTCTTGTTGAGGGCGAGCAGCGCGTCGTTGGGCTCGAGCTGGGCGAACAGGCCGAGCTTCTTCTCGCCATGGAGCTCGACTTCTTCGGCCTTCAGGGCAACCACGTCGCCATAGGCGCCGAATTCACTGCCCGGAAAATACGACTTGATGTGCTCGCAGTTGATGCGGGCGCCGTAGGTGTTGCGGCTGTACTGGGCAGCCATCTGCTCGATCCATTTGCGCTCGATCTTGCGGCCGTCAGTAGTGGCGCCTTCGGTGGCGATGCGAGTCCATTTGGAGCGGAGTTTTTTGGCGGTGGCGGACATGCGTGGGAATCCTCGGTGCGGTTCGCTGTTGGCGGGTTTCGCGTTGAGGGCATGGTCGGCAGTGGGCGAAGCGGCGGCAACGACGTGAGGTTGTAGGGAAGAGCGCTACAACGCCCGCCGATAGGGGCTTACGCGCGCGGGCGGCAGCATCGGCGCCATGAACACTACCGCTCCCTATCAGCCGACCACCGACTCCCGCCGCCAGGCCAAATTTCTGTACTGGACGGGTTGGCGTATCACCGATATCGCCGACTACCTGGGCGAGAAGGAAAAGACCGTCCACAGCTGGAAAACCAGGGACGAGTGGGACAGGGCCGATAACGTCGAGCGCATCGGCGGGGCGCTGGAAGCGCGGCTGGTGCAGCTGATCCTGAAAGACGGGAAGACGGGCGGCGACTTCAAGGAAATCGACCTGCTGCATCGGCAGCTTGAGCGCCAGGCGCGCATCCAGCGCTTCCAGGATGGCGGCACCGAAGGCGAGCTCAACCCGAACCTGGCCAAGCGCAATGAGGGGCCGAAAAAGCAGGCCGTTCGCAACGAGCTGAGCGAAGAGCAGATCGAAACGCTGGTCGAGGCATTCAAGGATGGGTGCTTCGACTACCAGCTCGACTGGTACCGCGCTGGCAACCAGCGCACCCGGATGCTGCTCAAGTCGCGCCAGATCGGCGCGACGTACTACTTCGCCCGGGAGGCGCTGATCGATGCGATCACCACCGGACGCAACCAGATATTCCTATCGGCCAGCAAGGCGCAGGCGCACCAGTTCAAGAACTACATGCAGTCGTTCATGAACGAGGTGCTGGGGGTGAAGCTGACGGGCGACCCCATCGTGTTGTGGAACAACGCCGAGCTGCACTTCCTGGGTACGAACTTCCGCACCGCGCAGGGGCGCAGCGGCAATTTCTACTTCGACGAATTCTTCTGGGTGCACGGGTTCGAGGAAATCAACAAGGTCGCCTCGGGCATGGCCCTGCACAAGCACTGGCGCAAGACGTACTTCTCGACACCCTCGAGCATGGCCCACCCGGCGTACGTTTACTGGACAGGCGAGCGGCACAACAAGGGCAAGCCCACGGCGCAGCACCTGAATATCGATGTGAGTCACGAAGCGCTGCAGCAAGGGCGGCGGTGCGAGGACGGGATCTGGCGGCAGATCGTGACCATCCTGGACGCAGAGGCTCGCGGGTGCGATCTGTTCGACCTGGACGAGTTGCGCCTCGAGTACGACGCCCAGGCCTTTGAAAACCTGCTGATGTGCCAGTTCGTGAACGATGGCGACAGCATCTTCCCGCTGACGATGCTGCAGCCGTGCATGGTCGACAGCTGGGAGGTGTGGGAGGACTACAAGCCATTCGCGCCGCGGCCGCTGGGCGAGCGCCAGGTGTGGGTGGGCTACGACCCTGCCGAGTCAGGCGACACGGCAGGCCTGGTGGTGGTGGCGCCGCCGCTGGTGCCGGGCGGCAAGTTTCGGCTGGTGGAGAAGCATCAGTTCCGCGGTATGGATTTCGAAGCCCAGGCTCGCACTATCCAGCAGATCACCCAGCGCTACTGGGTGACCTATATCGGCATCGACACCACGGGCATGGGCGCTGGCGTCGCGCAGCTGGTGAAGCAGTTCTTTCCAAGCCTGCGCACGTTCAGCTACAGCCCGGAAGTGAAAACCCGCCTGGTGATGAAGGCCTGGGACGTAATCCGCAAGGGGCGCTTTGAATTCGACGCCGGCTGGACGGATGTCGCCCAGGCGCTGATGGCCATCCGAAAAACGATGACGCCCAGCGGGCGCCAATTCACCTACACGGCCGGGCGCAGCGATGCGACCGGGCATGCCGACCTGGCGTGGGCGCTGTTCCACGCATTGATTAATGAGCCGCTGGAAGGGCAGACCACCAGCAACACGGCCATCATGGAGTTCAGCTGATGAGCGATAACCAAGGGGCACAGGCCCTGCAATTGAGTGGACAGGGCGCACGGGCCGAGGCGTTTACATTCGGCGACCCGGTGCCGGTGCTCGATGGCCGGGAGATCCTGGATTATCTGGAGTGCTGGACCAATGGCCGGTGGTACGAGCCGCCTATGTCGCTGGACGGCCTGGCACGGTCGACCAGGGCGAGCGTGTATCTGCAGTCGGGCCTGAATTTCCGCCGGAACATGCTGGTGCGCACCTTCAAGCCGCACCGGCTGCTGAGCCGCCAGGCGTTCGAGCAGTTCGCCACGGACTGGGGCACCTTCGGCAATGCCTACCTGGAGAAGCACGACAACATGCTGCGCAGCACCTTGGGGCTGCGGCCGGTGCTGGCCAAGTACATGCGGCGCGGTACCGACCTGGACCAGTACTACCAGGTGCGCGGCTGGAAGGATGAACACGAATTCCGACGCGGCACGGTGTGCCATGTGCGCGAGGCGGATATCAACCAGGAAATCTATGGGCTGCCCGAGTGGCTTGCGGCGTTGCAGAGCGCGCTGTTGAATGAGTCGGCCACGCTGTTCCGGCGCAAGTACTACCAGAACGGCTCGCACGCTGGCTTCATCCTGTACATGACCGACGCGGTGCAGGACGAGTCGTTCGTCACTGATCTGCGCCAGGCCATGAAGGACAGCAAGGGGCCGGGCAACTTCCGCAACCTGTTCATGTACGCACCAGGTGGGAAGAAGGAGGGCATCCAGCTGATACCGATCAGCGAGGTGTCGGCCAAGGATGACTTCGCGGCGATCAAGAACATCAGCCGGGACGACCTGCTGGCCGCGCTGCGCATTCCACCCCAGCTGATGGGCATCGTGCCGCAGAACGCCGGCGGCTTCGGTTCGATTAGGGACGCCGCTGAGGTGTGGGCGATGAACGAGCTGGAGCCGATTCAGGCCAGGCTGCTGCAGGTGAATGAGTGGCTGGGGGAGGAGGTGGTGCGCTTCGATGAGTTTCGAATTCCATCAGAAGAAAGATGAATCCAAGCCCAAAAAACCGCCCTTAGGCGGTTTTTTATTGCCTAGATTTTGCCCGTACGTGAGATCTCCTTTGGATCACGCAGCGTCTCTTCAAGTATCGATATCAACACGCAAACACCTAGCAAAACGACCATTAGGAAGAGCATTTCAAGGTAGTTGGCGACAGTCAGCGTCTTAGCTTCCATCCACGGCCACACCAACATGAATCCCATGATTGCCCCAAGGCCTGTGCGTATCGCAGTCAGAAGGCTTCCACCTATATCACCGAAAAATCGGTGGATAGCCCCCCAAACTGTTTGGTGTCGGCTAGAGCCGAAGCGCCACAGGTAAGTGCATACGCCCACCACTCCGAATGCGATCAGCAGCTTCATGTAGTAGTCCACGAGAAGGGGAGCGGCCAGTAGCCATTCGAATATCTTCTCGAACTGCTCCTGTGTCTCCGTACTGAGCAGCACGGGTATGCATCCAAGGGCGATAGCCCGGGGGATTTCGCTTGCGGCCCTCAATATCAGTCTCAAGGGTGGTCGTTGGCGCTTTGGCATTTTCATCTGCCTGTCTCCAGTTCAGTTTCGTTGGAAATAGTCGCTGCGTATCACAGCACCCGGCGCGCGCAGTCGTCCCCCCACCACACCTGGGCGCTAAATAGGTCGTTTTTTCTGCACGCCCGCGGGCATGCCTACGCGGCCTAGGCTGGGGGCTGGCTGCGGTGTTCTGTATTGAGGAATACCTGCGGAACCCTGCACGGCAACACGCTTTTAGCGGGCTGTCAGGGGGCTCTAAGGCTGGGGGGATTTCAGAGGCGGTTTCGGGAAAGGGTAATTTTGGTAATCGCCCTGTGAAACGTCGCTGCAGCCCGCATTGTTACTGGGGTTGAGCGGTTACCATCTGAGGTAATTCAAGGTAATCAGAAAGGTAATTTTTGTCTAAGTGCATGATTTCATTGAGTTTTATTTTCTCGAGAAATCACCATCCAGAGAGGTAACAAAATTACCTGATGGTTACCCTATTATTACCTTTGAGAAGACATCCTAAGCCATTGACGGGAAAGGGCTTTTTGCTATCGGCACAAGGAAATTACCGAAATTACCTTTTTCCCAGCCCTGAACATAAATTCAGAGGTTGGCTTAGGGGTGGGGCTTGTTGAAGCGTTCCACGCACTCGCCTTGTTACGTGGCTTGTTACGTGTAAGCCCTTGAAACGAAGGCCCGCATCGCTGCAGGCCTTGTTTTGTATGGTGCCGGCACCAGGAGTCGAACCCGGGACCTACTGATTACAAGTCAGTTGCTCTACCAGCTGAGCTATACCGGCTTTTGAGGGGCGCCATTATATCGATTCGTTTGCATGAGTAAAGCTGCGCAAGGCAGCTTTTTACGGCTCTTTCCGGGCAGGGGTAGTTGGGCTTGTGCGAATACGGGGCAACTGACCACTTTTTATAAAGCTTCTGCGCACCCTTTCACGGTTTTGGCAAACGGCTGTTTTATATGAAGTTTTAGATGTGATCAAAAAGTGATCAGCGTTTGTCGGTCGTTATGGCTAGTGGCCTGAGAGCAGTTGCCCAGCTTGTGTGAACAGAGTTATCCACAGATTGTGTGCGCAACTCAGGCCCGCTCGGCGAGCAGCAGGAGATTGCGCGGGGTGAGATGGGGCGGGCAGAACTGCCCGAGGCGCACGGCATAGCCCTGTTCCTGCAGGTACAGCGCGCGGTCGAGCACCAGCCAGAGTTCCAGTGGTCGACGGAACAGGCCGCGCAGCAATTCCAGGTTGCGCACCTCGGCCAGGCGTTGCCAGCCGGCCGCTTCCAGGCGTTGCCAGTCGCGCTCACCCACAATGGGCAGCTGTTTGAGTTCGGCAAGGTCGCGGCAGTAGTCGGCGAAGGGTTTCTTCAACCAGGCTGGTGGTAGCGAGGGCGTTGGTAGGTAGGTGTCGATGCCGCGTAGCTCGCGTTGCAGCAGGTCGAAGGCCAGGCGCCAGGCCATGGACTGGTCACGCTGTTGGCGCACGCGGTTGCCAGCGGTCACGGTTTCGCTCATCGGCAGGGCCAGTTCATCCAGCGAGAGGCACAGCGGCGAGCCCTGCGCGGCTGTGGATAATGGCCGGTAGTCGGCTGCTGCCACGCGGTTGTAGCAGCAGGGCGCAATGGCCAGCTGGCGACAGCCTGCGGCGCTGGCCAGCTGCATCAGGCGCACGTGCAGGTCGCCGCAGGCGTGCAGGGCGACGGGGCTGTGTTCGGCGTGCAGCTGGGCGGCGGCATCCTCGGCAAGTACGTCCTGCTCGATATGTTGAGCGGTTATCCCCAGGCGCTGGCTCAGTGCTGCACCGCTGGCTACCAGGGCCGGATCGTATTCCAGGCAGGTCAGCTCGTGGCCACCGTGGGCGAGCACACGGCCGAGGTGGCCCTTGCCGGCGCACCAGTCCAGCCAGTGCTGCGGTTGTTGGGTGAAGCCCAGGCTGCTGCCGAATGCACGTATCTGCTGCCATTTACGCCCGGGCACATCCACCGAGAAGCGGGCTGGCAAGTCGGCTGAGGCTTGCTGTGGTAGGTCTCCGATCTGGCTCAAGCGGTCAGCCTGCAAGGCTAGTTCGGGGAAGGGGGCTGGTGCGCTGTCCAGCGTTGTCGGCTGGTTGTGGCTGGCTTCGGCCTGCCCCAGAGTGCGGCTGCGCAGCCAGGTTGCCAGTTCGGGATATTGGTGTTCCCAGGGCAGCATCTGGTGGGTGAATGGCCGGGGTTTCCACAGCGCCTGATGGGCGAATAGAAAAGCGTCCAGCGCCTGGAAGCGCTGGAGCAGTTCGGCGCCACTGAGCGGCATGGGAGATTCGGCTGAGGTCATCATGGAAGGTGACGAGGCTTGCGCCCCGTCACTTCAGCGGCCCTGGCAGGCGTCGACGCGCAGCCAGCGCTCCAGGAGCTTGAAGGCGTTGATCAGCACGAAGGTGATCAACAGGTAGAACACCCCGGCGGCGAAGAAGCCCTCGACCGGCAGGTAGGTGCGCGCGTTCATGGTGCGCGCCATGCCGGTCAGCTCCAGCAGGGTCACGGTGCTGGCCAGGGCGCTGGCCTTGAGCATCAGGATCACTTCGTTGCTGTAGGCCGGCAGGCCAATGCGCGCCGCCCGTGGCAGCACGATGTGCAGCATCGCTTGCGCCCGCGACATGCCCAGCGCCCGTGCGGCTTCGATCTCACCCGGCGGTACGGCCTGGATGGCGCCACGCAGAATCTCGGCGATATAGGCGGTGGTATGCAGCGTCATGGTGATCACCGCGCACCAGTATGGGTCACGCAGGTACGGCCAAAGCGGGCCTTGGCGCACGGCGTCGAACTGCGCGAGGCCGTAGTAGACCAGGAACAGCTGCACCAGCAGCGGTGTGCCGCGGAAGAAAAAGATGTAGCCGTAGGGTACGGCGCGCACGTACCAGTGGCGCGAGGCACGGGCAATACCGGTGGGTATGGCCAGGATCAGGCCGGTAACCACCGCCACGGCGACCAGTTCGATGGTCAGCAGGGCGCCTTGGGCCAGACGTGGCAGCCAGGTGATGATGACGTCCCAGTTCATGCCGCACTCCGCTTGAAGCCACGGCTGGCACGCTTCTCGAGGAAGTGCAGGCCAATCATGGCGAGGACGGTCAGGCCCAGGTAGATGAACGCGGCGACCATATAGAAGGTGAAGGGCTCCTTGCTGGCGGTCACGGCGATCTGCGAGCGGCGCATCAGCTCGTTGAGGCCGATCACCGACACCAGGGCGGTGTCCTTCATCAGGATCATGAACAGGTTGCCCAGGCCGGGCAGGGCGATGCGCCACATCTGCGGCATCACCAGGCGCCAGAGAATGCGCCCTTTCGACAGGCCCAGTGCCAGGCCGGCTTCACGGTGACCCTTGGGGATGGCCAGGATGGCGCCGCGAAACACCTCGGTGGCATAGGCGCCAAAACACAGGCCCAGGGCGATGACTCCAGCGGCGAAGGGCGACAGCTCGAGGCTCTCGACGCCAAGTAACTCGGCGAGGCTGCGCATCAGGCCCACGGTGCCGAAATAGATCAGCAATACCCAGAGCAGTTCGGGCACGCCGCGCACCAGCGTCGAATAGGTACCGCCAAGCCATTGCAGCGGCTTGTACGGCGAAGTCTTGGCGAAGGCGCCGAGCAGGCCGAGCACCAGACCGACGCACAGCGCGCAGAGCGCCAGTTGCACGGTCATCAGGGTGCCGGCGGCCAGGGCCGGGCCGAATCCGGAAAGATCGAAATTCATGGAAACTCAAGCGCCCGCGCCGCCAGAGGCGACGCGGGCAGGCTGCTTAGTAGATGCTGAAGGGGAAGTACTTGTCGTTGATCTTCTTGTAGGTACCGTCGGCAACGATTTCCTCGAGGGCCTTGTTCAGGCGCTCACGCAGGGCATCGCCCTTGCGCACGGCGATGCCGATCTTGTCGTTGTCGAACACCGGGTCGCCCTTGAATTCGAAGTCCTTGCCGGCGTCGCTCTTGAGCCATTCCCAGTTCACGAAGGTGTCGGCCAGCACGCCGTCGACGCGGCCGGAGGCCAGGTCCAGGTAGGCGTTTTCCTGGGTGTCGTAGAGCTTCACGTCCACCACGCCATCCATGTTGTCTTCCAGCCAGGTACCGGCGATGGTCGCGCGCTGGGCACCGATGACCTTGCCCTTGAGGCTGGCCTTGTCGGTCTTGAAGTCGGCGCTTTTCGGCGCGATGAACTGCAGCTTGTTGGTGTAGTACGGGTTGGTGAAGTCCACCGCCTGCTGGCGCTCCTCGGTGATCGACATGGAGGCGATCAGGAAGTCGAATTTCTTGGCGTTCAGGGCCGGGATGATGCCGTCCCAGTCGGAGGTGACAACTTCGCACTCGGCCTTCATCTTGGCGCACAGGGCCTGGCCGATTTCCACGTCGAAGCCGCCGACCTGGCCGCTGGCGTCGATGAGGTTGAAGGGCGGGTAGGCGCCTTCGGTGCCGATCTTCAGTTTGTCAGCAGCGACGGCACTGGTGCCGAAAGCCAGGGTGGCGGCAGCTGCCAGCAGAATCTTTTTATAGCTATGCATGCGTGATTGCTCCGTGTTTAACGATTGCTGGACATGAATTGTTTGCAACGCGCAGAGGTCGGGTTGTCGAACACCTGATCCGGAGTGCCCTGTTCTTCCACCACGCCCTGATGCAGGAATACCACTTCACTGGAGACCTGGCGGGCGAAGCTCATTTCGTGGGTCACCAGCAGCATGGTGCGACCTTCGTCAGCGAGCGCGCGGATCACAGTAAGCACTTCTTGTACCATTTCCGGGTCGAGGGCCGAAGTCGGCTCGTCGAACAGGATAACCTTCGGCTGCATGGCCAGGGTGCGGGCGATCGCCGCACGCTGTTGCTGGCCGCCGGAAAGCTGATTGGGGTAGGCGTGGCGCTTGTCGGCGATACCGACCTTGGCGAGCAGTGCCTCGGCGATCTCGCGGGCTTCGGCCTTGCTCTTGCCGAGCACGCGGCGCGGCGCCTCGGTGATGTTGTCGAGCACGGTCATGTGCGGCCAGAGGTTGAAGTTCTGGAACACGAAACCTATTTCGCTGCGCAGGCGATTGATCTGGCGGTTGTCGGCCGCCACCAGCTCACCGTTCTTCTGCGCCTTGAGCTTGACCTCCTCCCCGGCCACGATAATCTGGCCCTGATGCGGGTTTTCCAGCAGGTTGACGCAGCGCAGGAAGGTCGACTTGCCCGAGCCGGACGAGCCGAGAATGGAAATCACGTCACCGTCGCGTGCCGTGAGGGAAATACCCTTGAGCACCTCGAGGTTGCCGTAGCGTTTGTGCAGGTTGCGGATTTCCAGCGCGGGCGTGGCCTCAGCCATCGAGCAGTCCTCTTAATTCTTATGCGGATGGAATCCGTGTGTGGCAGGGCTGTGGGCAGCAAACCTAGCATAGGCACCTGGGGGCGCCAAGGTCGCTGCTGGCCCGTTGCCGTTACGGCCGCAGGTGTGTCGCATCATCACAGCCCGGTGTCGCCCCGCCGCAAATGGCAGGCAATCGGGCTGCAGAGTGAAAAAAGACGCGCACCCTACTCATATCCGCGACGCAATTCCAGTGCCAGCAGGCCATTTGGCCGAGCCGGATCTGGCGTGTCAGCTGTCGAGCATGCTCTGCACCTTGTCGCGCAGGGCATCGAGGGAAAACGGTTTGCCGATGATCGAGGTGCGGCTGGCCGGCTCGCTCTTGTCGATCTCGATGCTTTCGGCGTAACCGCTGGCGTACAGCACCTTGAGGTCGGGACGCAGCTGGCGGGCGGCCACCGCCAGTTCCTGGCCGCTCATGCCGGGCAGACCGATGTCGGTCATCAGCAGGTCGATGTGCTCGTCGCTACGCAGGATCTGCAGCGCCTGCTGTGCTTCGCCCGCTTCGATCACGCAGTAGTCGAGCTCTTCGAGCACTTCCACGGTGAGCATGCGCACCACGTCGGAATCTTCCACCAGAAGGATGCGCTGGCCGGCGGTGGGCGTGCTGGGAGCTAGGTCTGACAAACGGCATTACCTCGATAAAGGATGGTGAAACGGCGGCCGGATCGGCGGGCGGTTGGCCTGCCGGCAGTTCGCGTTTCTTGGCCGCTTATGCGGCAGGTCGCCTAGCATGGCACGAAATTTGGCTGTGGGCTGCATCGCGAGTGGGCCGCTCGGCTGAAAAATACGTATTCAAAGGTTGCGGCGCATGGGCGACGCCCTGTCGACGTGCTCGCAAAAAAATAACTCGAACCTCGTTCTGTTGTGCGCGATCCAAGCGCGCGGGCAACTGAGTGCTGATCATTGGATTAACGCTTGGTGGCGCATTACCATCCGCCGTTCGCCAAATAACCATGCATTCATGTATTAGCCCAACACAGCCAGGGATCCGCAATGACCAACAGTTCTATCGACGAGAACAGCTTCAAGCGCATTCTCAGGCGCAATGTCGCCTTGCCGCTGGGCGTAGGCGTGGTCAGTGCGATCTTCTTCGTGACCCTGATCGGCTACCTGCTCAATGTGCTGGGTTGGGTGCAGCACACCGACCGTGTGCTCAACAACGCCAATGAAGGGCTGAAACTGTCCATCGATCAGGAGACCGGCTTCCGCGGCTATCTGCTGTCCGGCGACGTGCGCTTTCTGCAACCCTACGAGGTTGCCAAGCCGCGCGTTCGCGCCGAGATGGAAATTCTCAGCGAGCTGGTGGCCGATAACCCGCTGCAGGTCGACCGCCTGCGTAGCATCGCCGCGCTGCAGGACGAGTGGACCGCCTTCGCCCAGAGCGCCATTGCCGCCAAGCGCGACGGCGGCAACTTCCTCGACCCGGTACGGGACGGTCGTGGCAAGCAGCTGACCGACGCCATCCGCGCCGAATACGCGGAGTTCATCGCCCAGGAGCAGCGCCTGCGCAAGGAGCGCAACGATGCGGCCAGCAACACCGCCACCATCACCATCGGCCTGTTCCTGCTGTTCACGCTGCTGTTCAGCGGCGGGCTGGCGATCTTCGGCCGTCGTGAGCTGATGCGGCTGACGGACACCTACAGTGCCATCCTCAAGAAACAGGATGAACACAACGAGCGCCTGCAGGCCCAGGCCTGGCTGCGCAACGGCCAGACGCAGATGGCCGAGCGGCTGATCGGCCAGCAGGCGCTGCCAGTGCTGGGCCGCAATACGCTGGAGTTCCTGGCCAGCCACCTGGGTGTGGTGGTGGGGGCGCTTTACGTGCGCGAGGAGCACGGCAACCTGCGGCGCGTCGCGACCTATGGTTTCAGCCGCGAGCACGAGGCCGCCGAGCAGTCGTTCTACAGCGCCGAGGGGCTGGTCGGTCAGGTCGCCCATGACCGGCGCATGCTGGTCCTCGATAAGTTGCCAGCCGACTACCTCAAGGTCTGCTCGGGGCTGGGCAATGGCGAGCCGCTGGTGGTGGCGCTGCTGCCCATCTATAACGACGGCGACGTCAATGGCGTGATCGAACTCGGTTTTCTGCGCCGCTTGGGCCAGCGCGATGGCGAGTTTCTCGAGCAGGTCGCGCCGAGCATCGGAGCCTCGGTGGAAGCGGCCCGCTACCGTCACCGCCTGCAGGAAATTCTCGCCGAGACCCAGCAGCTCAACGAAGAGCTGCAGGTCCAGCAGGAAGAACTGAAGACCGCCAACGAGGAACTCGAAGAGCAGTCGCGGGCGCTCAAGGAGTCCCAGGCACACCTGGAAACCCAACAGGCGGAGCTGGAGCAGAGCAACGAGCAGCTGTCGATGCAGCGCGATGCCCTCGACGATCGCAACCACGCCCTGCGCGAGGCCCAGCAGCAGCTCGAGGAGCGCGCCGAAGAACTGCAGCGCGCCAGCCGCTACAAGTCCGAGTTCCTGGCCAACATGTCCCACGAACTGCGCACCCCGCTCAACAGCTCGCTGATCCTCGCCAAGCTCTTGGCCGACAACCCCAAGGGCAACCTGGATGCCGAGCAGGTCAAGTTCGCCGACTCGATCTATTCCGCTGGCAACGACCTGCTCAACCTGATCAATGACATCCTCGACATCTCCAAGGTCGAGGCCGGCAAGCTCGACCTGCGCCCGGAAAACGCCAACGTGGTGCGCCTGGCCCAGAGCCTGGAAAGCACCTTCCAGCCGTTGGCCACGGAGAAGCAGCTGGGCTTCAGCGTCGACGTCGCCGACGATCTGCCACGTTCGCTGTACACCGATCGCCTGCGCGTCGAGCAGATTCTCAAGAACCTGCTGTCCAACGCCATCAAGTTCACCGAGCAGGGGCAGGTCAGCCTGACCGTCCGCCAGGTCGACGGTGGCGTGGCATTCGCCGTGCGCGACAGCGGCATCGGCATCGCCAAGGAACAGCAGGACTACATCTTCGAGGCCTTCCGCCAGGCCGATGGCACTACCAACCGCCGCTTTGGCGGCACCGGGTTGGGCCTGTCGATTTCCCGCGACCTGGCGGCGCTGCTCGGTGGGTCGATCAGCGTGTCCAGCGCGCCGGGCGAGGGCAGCGTGTTTACCCTGGTGCTGCCGCTGACCTATTCGCCGACGGAGGAGGAACTGGTGCTGCCAGTCGCGGAGCCGGCTGCGCCGGCGCGCAGCCCGGTGCCTGCCATTGCCCCGCAGGCGGCAGCGGACGAGGCCGTGCGTATCGTGCCGACCTTCGCCGATGACCGCGGCATGTCGGTACTCGGTGGGCGCAGCGTGCTGGTGATCGAGGACGAACCGCAGTTCGCCCACATCCTCTATGACCTGGCCCACGAGCTGGACTACCGCTGCCTGGTCGCCCACAGCGCCCAGGATGGCCTGGACCTGGCCACCAGTCATCACCCCGACGCCATCCTGCTGGACATGCGCCTGCCGGACGTTTCCGGGCTGTCGGTGCTGCAGCGCCTCAAGGAAAACCCCGGCACCCGGCACATTCCGGTGCACGTGATCTCCGTCGAGGACATGGCCGAGGCGGCGCTGCACATGGGCGCCGTGGGCTATGCCCAGAAGCCGGCCACCCGCGACCAGCTCAAGGGCGTGTTCAGCAAGCTGGAGGCGCGCCTGACCCAGAAGATGCGTCGCGTGCTGGTGGTCGAGGACGACAAGCTGCAGCGCGACAGCATCGCCCGGCTGATCGGCGACGACGATATCGAGATCGTTGCCGTCGAGTTCGGCGAACAGGCCCTGGAGCAACTGCGCCACCACATCTTCGACTGCATGATCATCGACCTGAAGCTGCCGGACATGCAGGGCGACGAGTTGCTGGCGCGCATGGGCAGCGAGGAGATCCGCTGCTTCCCGCCGGTAATCGTCTATACCGGCCGCAACCTGACCCGCGCCGAGGAAGCCGAGCTGCTCAAGTACTCGCGCTCGATCATCATCAAGGGCGCGCGCTCGCCCGAGCGCCTGCTCGACGAGGTGACGCTGTTCCTGCACATGGTCGAGTCGGAGCTTTCCAGCGAGCGGCAGAACATGCTCAAGACCGCGCGCAGCCGTGATCGCGTGTTCGAGGGGCGGCGCCTGCTGCTGGTCGACGACGACGTGCGCAACATCTTCGCCCTCACCAGTGCCCTGGAGCACAAGGGCGCCCAGGTCGAGGTCGCTCGCAACGGTCGTGAAGCCATCGAAAAGCTCGAGGCGGTGAGCGACATCGACCTGGTGCTGATGGACGTGATGATGCCGGAAATGGATGGCTACGAAGCTACCCGGCGCATCCGCGAGAACCCGCGCTGGCGCAAGCTGCCGATCATCGCGGTGACCGCCAAGGCAATGAAGGACGATCAGGACCTGTGCATGAAGGCCGGTGCCAACGATTACCTGGCCAAGCCCATCGACCTGGATCGGCTGTTCTCGCTGATCCGCGTGTGGCTGCCGAAGCTGGAGCGCATCTGACATGTCCGACCGTACGCAGGATATCGAGCTGCGGCTGCTGATCGAGGCGATCTACCTGCAGTACAGCTACGACTTTCGCGACTATTCCGGTTCTTCACTCAAGCGCCGGATCGTGCACGCCATGGGCCAGTTCGACTGCGCGAGCATCTCCGAGCTGCAGGCGCGGATCATCCATGATCCGTCGGCATTCATGCAGCTGCTGCAGTTTCTCACCATCCCGGTCAGCGAGATGTTCCGCGACCCGTCCTACTTCCTGGCGCTGCGTCAGGAGGTGGTGCCGTTCCTGCGCACCTACCCGTCGCTCAAGCTCTGGGTGGCTGGCTGCAGCACCGGTGAGGAGGTCTATTCGCTGGCCATCCTGCTCCACGAGGAGGGCCTGCTGGAACGCTCGATCATCTACGCCACCGACATCAACCCGCGTTCGCTGGACAAGGCCAAGCGCGGCATCTTTCCGATCGACAACATGCGCCTGTACAGCGAGAACTATCAGCGCGCCGGTGGCAAGGGCTCGCTTTCCGACTACTACACCGCCGCCTATGATGGCGCCCTGTTCGAGCGCTTCCTGTGTGCCAACGTGACCTTTGCCGATCACAGCCTGGCTACTGACAGCGTGTTCTCGGAAACCCAGTTCATCTCCTGTCGCAATGTGCTGATCTACTTCAACAAGACCCTGCAGGACCGCGCCTTCGGGTTGTTCCACGAGTCTCTCGGGCATCGCGCCTTTCTCGGCCTGGGCAGCAAGGAAAGCCTGGATTTCTCGGCGTACGCCGGGCGCTTCGAGGCCCTGAATCGCCAGGAACGAGTGTTTCGCAAGTTATGAACGCGCCTGCCCGCAAGCCCGAGGTGGTGGTGATCGGTGCCTCGGCAGGTGGCGTGGAAGCGTTGCTCGGCCTGTTCGAAGGGCTGCCGGCCAACTATGGTTTACCGCTGGTGGTGGTGCTGCACCTGCCCGATGGCAGGGAAAGCCTGTTGCCGGATCTGTTCGCCCGTCGCCTGGCGCTGCGGGTCAAGGAGGCGCAAGACAAGGAAGTGCTGCAGCCGGGCACGCTGTATTTCGCAGCGCCCGGTTATCACCTGTGCATCGAAGCCGATCGCAGCTTTTCCTACAGTCGCGAAGAACCTCTGCATTTTTCTCGGCCGTCGATCGACTACCTGTTCGAGTCAGCCGCCGATGCCTATGGTGCAAAGGCGTTGGGCATCTTGCTGACGGGCGCCAACCAGGACGGCGCCGCGGGGCTTTACACAATAAAACAGCGGGGTGGTGTGACCGTGGTGCAGGATCCGCAGGAGGCACAGGTTGCGACCATGCCCGAAGCGGCCTTGGCACTGCATCAGCCCGATTACCTTCTTCCTTTGCGGGGCATTCTCGCATTGCTAGCCGAACTGGACTCACGCCCATGTTGAGTAGCACCGGATGCAAACTACTGATCGTCGACGACCTGCCGGAAAACCTGCTGGCGCTGGAGGCATTGATCCGCCGCGATGATCGCGAAGTGTTCAAGGCGCAATGTGCCGACGATGCACTGGTGCTGCTGCTCGAGCACGAGTTCGCCCTGGCCATTCTCGACGTGCAGATGCCGGGCATGAACGGCTTCGAACTGGCCGAGCTGATGCGCGGCACGGAAAAGACCAAGCACATCCCCATCGTCTTCGTCAGCGCCGCCGGGCGCGAGATGAACTACGCCTTCAAGGGCTACGAGAGCGGTGCGGTGGACTTCCTCTACAAGCCGCTGGATATCCAGGCGGTGCAGAGCAAAGTGGCGGTGTTCGTCGACCTCTATCGCCAGCGCAAGGTCATGGCCCAGCAGCTCGAGGCACTCGAGCGTGCACGCCAGGAGCAGGATGCCCTGCTGGCCGAGCTGCGTTCGACCCAGGGCGAGCTGCAGCATGCGGTGCGCATGCGCGACGACTTCATGTCCATCGTCTCCCACGAACTGCGCACACCGCTCAACGGCCTGATCCTCGACACCCAGCTGCGCAAGATGCACCTGGCCAAGGGCAACCTCACCGCGTTCAGCGAGGACAAGCTCGGTGCCATGTTCGATCGCGACGAGCGGCAGATCCACAGCCTGATACGCCTGATCGAGGACATGCTCGACGTATCACGCATCCGCACTGGCAAGCTGTCGATCCGCCCGGTGGAGTTCGACCTGGCGCAGACCGTGCGCAACGTTGCCGAGAACTTCGCCCAACAGATGGCCGTGGCCGGCTGCGACCTGCAGCTCGATAGCGATGAAGTGCTGCACGGCAGCTGGGATCAGTTCCGCATCGAACAGGTGATCAGCAACCTGCTCAGCAACGCCCTGCGTTATGGCGCCGGGCGGCCCATCGAAGTACGTGCCCGTGCCGACGAGGGCGGTGTGCGTGTCGAGGTGCGTGATCACGGCATCGGTATTTCCCTGGAAAACCAGCGGCGCATCTTCCAGCAGTTCGAGCGCGCGGTCAGCAGCGAGTCCGTGGCAGGGCTGGGATTGGGGCTGTTCATCTCCGACCAGATCGTCAAGGCCCATGGCGGGCGCATCGAAGTGCAGAGCAGTTTGGGGCAAGGCTCGCTGTTCAGCGTCTGGCTGCCACGCGGCAAGCGCGTGGAGATAGGTTGAACTCGCTGCGCCGCAAGGGTCGAAGCGAAGGAGCCGAAATCGCCAGGAGCAGGGCAATGAGTGATGTGACACGAACCGTACTGGTCGTCGAAGACGACCCGCTGCTGCTCATGCTGCTGGCCGAGTACCTGCAGAGTGAAGGCTACAGCGTGCTGCAGGCCGACTGCGCCACCGACGCCTTCGCCATCCTCGCCACCAAGCCGCACCTGGACCTGTTGATCAGCGACTTCCGCCTGCCCGGCGGCGTATCCGGCGTGCGCATCGCCGAACCGGCCCTGCTACTGCGCCCGGATCTGAAGGTGATCTTCATCAGCGGCCACCCCGCCGAAGTGCGCGAGACCGGCAGCGCACTGCTCGACTCTGCACCGCTGCTGAGCAAGCCCTTCACGCTGGAAACCCTGAGCACGCAGATCGCCCATCTGCTTGATTGAGGAGGGAGGCGGCCGCTTCCTGAGGTGGGTCCATGAACTCGCGGGCATGGCCCGCTCCCACAGCCTCTAACTCTGGCCTGAATCAGCTATCTACAGCCGTCATCTGCGGAAGCGCGGCATGCGCGCGAACGATGGTGGAGCGCCATCGCAGGTATGGCCGGTACGTAGGGTGGGTGAAGGCGCTACCCGATCTGACGTCCGGTGCGCATCTTCCCTCGCCGAAACCCACCAAGCGCCCCAACAAACACCCTTACCTTTGGCGACCCTCAGCTATTCCTGCGTTCAACCCAATCGACAAGGCCGTAAGCTGAAGCACCTGTCGGCGCCGCACACCTCCTGTGGGAGCGGGCCACGCCCGCGAATTCGCTAATTCAACGCTTTTCCGGCGCAGGCTTGCCCGGCTCCTCGATAGGTCGCTGCGGGCTGAACGGGCTATCCGGGTCGTCGACGATGGAGCCCGGATCCTCGTTACCCGGATCGTTGATTGGCGTCTCGTGGGGCTCGGCCGGCGGCTGCTTCGGGTCGTTGGCGGCATTCAGGGCGATATTGAGGTGCATGGCTGGCTCCGGTTGCATAAGGCCCGCTGCTATCTGCGCGGGCAATGCCATGTGGAGCGCGCAGCTAGGGTGCGCGTTCAGCGTATCCGCCAGGCGGGCGCGGCTCGCTTATCTGCGCCGATAGCTCTTGGTGCCGCTGCGGGTCACGCAGTACTGGCCGCCTCGCGGCCCGGTGCAGAGTGTTCCGCCGCCACAGGGGCAGTCGCTGGCAACATTGCCGGTGGCTCGCAGCGCTGTGCTGCCTGCGCCCGGTCGTTCGGCACTGCAGTCGCGCTTGCTGCCGCTGATCGAGCCGTCATTGCAGAGAAACAGCGGGCCCTCGCAGCGCGCGATGCCGCCCTTGCTGCCCGAGCATGGCGTGTTGGCGGCATCGCCCAGCATGGGCAGCGTAAGCAGGAGCACCAACAATCCGATCAGGCGAATGCTCATGCGCACGGCTCCAGCCTTGAAGCGCCAGGGGAGGGGATAAATTGCAGGCAATAAAAAACCGGCTCAAGGCCGGTTCTCTATATTTCTCATGTGATGCCTGCACCACCTGAGAAGAAAGGTGGTGCCCAGGGACGGAATCGAACCGCCGACACGGGGATTTTCAATCCCCTGCTCTACCGACTGAGCTACCTGGGCAACGGCGCGTATTAAACGGTTTTCGCCTTGGGGTGTCAAACCTTTTTTGGAAAATATTTAAATATTCCGGGCGCTTACGTCTTCAGGCCTTATTCGCTGGGCGGCACGTAGCCTTCGGCCTGGGCGTAGTCTTCGCCGGACAGGAACTTGTCCATCTCGGCCTGCAGGAATTTGCGGTCTTCGGCATTCATCATGTTCAGACGGCGCTCGTTGATCAGCAGGGTCTGGTGCTTCTGCCACTCGTCCCAGGCCTGCTTGGAGACGTTCTGGAAGATATCTTCGCCCTTGGCGCCAGGGTAGGGCGCGCGATCGAGACCGGGGAGTTGCTGTTTGTGCTTGCGGCACATCACGGTGCGGGTCATGCCATTTCTCCTGTATTCAATGCGTCGGCCGCGCGTTTGAGCAGTTTCTTGACCGGGGCGGCGAGGCCCAGGCGCGGCGGGGTGGCGAGGTTATACCAGAGCCAGTCGGCCTCGGCCACGAAGCCTGGTACGCCGTCGACCTCGATCAGCCAGGGATCGATGGCCAGCTGGAAGTGGCTGAAAGTGTGAGTCAAACCGTCAAGTTGGCGGCGGTCGCCGAGTTGCAATTGGTGCTGGTCGGCGAGCGATTGCAGCGCTTCGAGATCATCGAGTTCCGGCAGGCTCCACAGACCGCCCCAGAGGCCGGTCGAGGGGCGTCGATAGAGCAGGATGGCGCCTTCGCGGCTGGCCAGTATCGGCATCAGAGTGCGCTTCTGTGGCAGCTCCTTGCGCGGCTTGGTGATCGGGTAGCGGATTTCCAGGCCCAGCAGGTGCGCCTCGCAGCCGCTCTGCACCGGGCAGAGCAGGCAGGTGGGCTTGCTGCGCGTACAGAGCGTGGCGCCTAGGTCCATCATCGCCTGGGTGTAATGGTTGACGCGCTCCTCGGGCAGAAAGCGTTCAGCCACGGCCCACAGCTGCTTGGCCACCTTGGGCTCGCCCGGGTAGCCTTCCTGGGCGACGAAGCGGGCCAGCACACGCTTGACGTTGCCGTCGAGAATCGGCGCGCGCAGGCCCATGCTCAGGCTGGCGATGGCGCCGGCGGTGGAGCGGCCGATGCCGGGCAGTTCGGTGAGGGCTTCGACGCTGCGTGGAAACTCGCCACCGTGCTCGGCCATGACGATCTGTGCGGTCTTCTGCAGGTTGCGGGCGCGGGTGTAGTAACCCAGGCCGGTCCACAGATGCAGCACTTCGTCCTCCGGCGCTTCGGCCAGGTCGCGCACGGTGGGTAGCGCGGTCATGAAGCGGTCGAAGTAGCCGAGCACGGTGCTGACCTGGGTCTGCTGCAGCATGATCTCCGAGACCCACACACGGTAGGGCGTGATGTTCTGTTGCCAGGGCAGGTCCTTGCGGCCGTGCGTGTCGTACCAGCGCAGTACGGCGCTGGAGAATTGCTCGGGGGTCATCGGTTGAACAGGCCCTTGAGTGCGTCTTTCAGCTCCGGGCTGACCTTGTCGCCGAGCTTCTCTTCGAGCTTTTCGTTGATGCGATCACCGGCCAGCTTGGCGGCGACCTTGCCCATGCCTTCCTGATCCAGGCGACAGGCCTTGGCACCGAGCTCCAGTGGGCCGCGGCAGTGCAGCGGCCAGGCGATGCCGACGTAGCGCTGGTTGACCTCGCAGGCCGGATCCGGCATTTCGCGCTGGTCGCCTTCGATGGTGATGCCGACGCGGTAGTCCAGGCCCAGTACGCGCAGGTCGAGGTCGCCGTTGCCGGCCACACTCAGGCCGGGAATGCGTGCCTGCAGGTCGGGGTTGTTGGCCACGCCGTTGCGGATGCTGAGGCTGCCCTGCAGGCGCTCGAACGGTGTGTCCTTGCTGCGTGGCTCGCCGCTCAACTGCTTGCGGTTAAGGGTGGAGATGCCACGGCACAACTGCTGCTCCAGGTTGGCGTCAACCAGCACGCCATCCTTGAGCATGAAGCTGGCGCTGCCGTTGAGGGCATCGACCCAGGCTTTCTGGCTGTTGCCGCTGGTGGTCAGGTCGCTGTTCAGGTCGAGCAGGCCCTTGAGCGGCGAGGGGCGCTGCTCGTCCTTGAGGAAAGGTTCGACCGGCATGCCGCTCAACTGGGTATGCAGGCTGAGCACCGGCACGGCGGGGCGCACGTCGGCATCGGCCCTGATGGCGAAGCTGCCCTTGCCAAGCTTGCCGCGCAGCTCTTCGAGTTTCAACGCGCCCCCCTGGCCGCGGGCCTTGAGGCTGACGTCGCTGAGCGCCTGCTTCTGCAGGGTCAACTGGGCGAGAGTCAGGTCGGCCTGCATATCGAGTTTGCGCAGGGTCGGGATCGGCAGCACTTCGCTGGAACTCCAGGCGTGCTGGGTCGGTGCGTTGGGCACCGGCGTGGTACCGGCCTGGCCGGCATTGGCGACGGTTTCACGGACCTCGGCCTTGCGCGCCGAGTCGGCGTCCTTGCCGGCGGGTGGCAGGTAGCGGTCGAGGTCGAGCTTGTCGCCCTTGAGCTGCACGCGCAGCGCCTGCTTGGCGAAATCGGCCACGGCGATCTTGCCGGTAAAGGTGCTGTCATCGAGCTTGAGGGTCAGCTCGTCCAGCGACAGGCTGTTGGCGGTGCCACCCAGCTGGGTGACCAGCTCGAATTGCGCCAGGGTTTTCTCGTCGCTCATCGGTGGCAGCTTCTGGCCAAGGCTGGCGAGGAATTCGCGCAGGTTGACCTGCGCCACGGACAGGCCGCCGGACAGCTTCGGCTCGCTCTGCAGGTCGCGAACCTTCAGTTCGCCCAGGGCTCGCAGCTGGTTGGCCGACAGCTTGAGGCCGTTCCACTCGGCCACCTGCGCGGCCAGGTCGACCAGCAGTTGGCCCTGTGCAGCGTAGGTCAGGGTCTGGCCATTGAACGGCTCGCCGGAGGCCTCGCCGGACAGGCGCGCATCTTCGAGCTGGTAGCGCTTGAGGGCGCGGTCGAAGCGCAGTTCGCCCTGCAGTTCGGTGCGCGCACGCATGACCGGCTGGTTGCTGCCAAAGAAGGCGCTGAGCTTGATCGGCACACCGGCGCCTTCGCGGATCGCGCCAGTGGTGAGCTGGATGCTTTCGGCGCTGAATTGCTGGCCCTTCTGGGCGTCGCGGTAGTCCACCCGAGCGCCATTGACGATCAGGCTGTCGATATCCAGCTTGATCGGCTGGCCGCCGCTTTCCTGGGTCGGCTCGCTTGGCGTTTGCGATGCGTCATTGCCGGCAGTCTGCTCGGCCGGCATTTCGCCTGGTCTGGCGGCCGGGCGGCCGACGTCTTCCCAGTTGCCGTGGCCGTTTTCGTCGCGCTGCAGGTCGAGGTTCAGGCCGTCGACGCGGATGTCGCTCATCTGCACTTCCTTGCGCAGCAGCGGCAACACACGCACCGACAGGCCGAGCAGGCGCAGGTTGGCGAATGGTTTGTCCGGCGTGCTGGCGCTGGCCAGGGTGGCGTCGGTCAGTTCCAGACCCAACCAGGGGAACAGGCTCCAGCCAATGTCGCCGTTGAGGGTCAACTCGAGGTTGGCCTTGTCCCTTGCCAGTTGGCGGATTTCATCCTTGTAATCGTTGGGATCGAAGAGGTGAGTCAGGGCAAAGCCCAACGCCACGATGATCAGCAGTAGTCCGAGGAAGAACAGACCCAGGATTTTGCCGAGCGCTTTCATGGACGAGTCCTATGCAGTGACGAGAATTTGAATCCGCGAGTATAACGCCCAGGGCGGCCCCAGGGTTAAAGGCTTCGAGCAACCCGTTCGGCGATGGCCAGGCTGGCCGTCAGCCCTGGCGATTCGATGCCGAACAGATTCACCAGTCCTGGTAGACCATGCTCGGCGGCGGTTTGCAGCACAAAATCCTCGGCGCTTTGCCCAGGGCCGCTGAGCTTGGGGCGCACGCCTGCGTAACCGGGAGCCAGGCGGGCGCTGTCCAGTGCCGGGAAATAGCGACGCACGGCCTGAGCGAAGCGCTCGCGCAGGCGTTCGTCGACCTGATAGTCGAGGCTGTCGAGGTACCGGGTATCGGGGCCGAAGCGCACCTGGCCGGCCAGGTCCAGCGTGGCGTGGATGCCCAGCCCGCTGGTGTTGGCCTCCGGCATTGGATAGATAAGGTGGCTGAAGGGCGATCGACCACTGTAGGTGAAGTAGTTACCCTGGCACAGGTACAGGCGCGGTATGTCTCGTGGCGCGATGCCCTGGGTGCGCTCGGCCAGTGTCTGGGCGAACAGCCCGGCGGCGTTGACCACCCGCTGGGCCTTGAGGGTGAAGGCTTCGCCTCCGCTGATGCCGTCGACCCGCCAGCCGTCGCTTTCGCGCACCAAGCCGTTTACCTGGGTGTGCAGCACCAGCTGCGCGCCCTGGTTTTCGGCGTAGGCCAGCAGCGACTGCATGAAGGCATGGCTGTCGATGATGCCCGTATCGGGCGAAAACAGCGCGGCCACACCCCGCACCGCGGGCTCGAGGCGTTTCAGCGCTGCGCCTTCGAGCGCCTCAAGCGTATGCACGCCACAGGCCTGGGCATTGCCGAGCAGCGCGGCGAGTTGGCCGCGTTCCGCGTCGTCGACGGCCACCAGCAGCTTGCCGATGCGCCGGTACGCCACCTGCCAGCGCGCGCACCAGGCGTACAGGCGCTCGCGGCCTTCCAGGCACAGTTCGGCTTTCAGCGACCCGGGTGGGTAGTAGAGGCCGGCATGGATCACCTCCGAATTGCGGCTGGAGGTATGGCTGCCTATCAAGGCTTCCTGCTCGACGATGAGCGTGCTGCGCTCGGGTGTCGCCAGTCTGGCGGCGCAGGCCAGGCCCAGCGCGCCGGCGCCGATGATCAGGGTGTCGATGCTGTCCATGATGCTCCTGTGCCCTGGCGGTCGGGCCTGCAAGCTTGGCGCAATGCAATCGTCATGGCCAGTCGCTAAGGTGCGGGCTCGCGGCGCGGTGTCTGCTGAGCCACGGTCGGGCTGCCAATGACCGGTCGTCGCCAAAAACCGCAGTTGTAGGTGAGAAATGGGCGACAGATCCATAAAAGAGCTGCCTGGGAGGTTGCGCAATCACCATGGCGATGTGACACAATGCCGCGGGGAAGCTAGCGTTCAGCTAGCGCGAATGGATTCTCCCGTACTTACTTGTTGTTTGGTTGCGCTTCTTTCGAGGCGTTGCCAGTTAATACCTGTTTGCCAACCTAATCAGAGAAGAAAACATGACTGACGCCACCGTGCAAAACGGTGCTTCGGCGACGCCTGCATTCCTGTCCAAGGAACGTATCATCGCCAAGCCCGGTTTCAACCGCTGGCTGGTTCCGCCAGCTGCCCTCGCCATCCACCTGTGCATCGGCATGGCCTACGGGTTCTCCGTGTTCTGGCTGCCGCTGTCCAAGGCCATTGGTATCACCGCGCCAGTGGCATGTGCGGCTGACATCGGTTTCTTCGAACAGATCTTCGCCAGCAACTGCGACTGGCAGATCTCCATGCTGGGCTGGATCTACACCCTGTTCTTCGTGTTCCTGGGTTGCGCGGCTGCCGTATGGGGTGGCTGGCTGGAACACGCAGGCCCGCGTAAGGCCGGCCTGGTTTCGGCGGTTTGCTGGTGTGGCGGTCTGCTGATCTCCGCGCTGGGTATCTATACCCACCAGATCTGGCTGATGTGGGTCGGTTCCGGGGTGATCGGTGGTATCGGTCTTGGCCTGGGCTACATCTCCCCGGTATCGACGCTGATCAAGTGGTTCCCGGACAAGCGCGGCATGGCCACCGGTATGGCCATCATGGGCTTCGGTGGCGGCGCGATGGTCGGTGCTCCCCTGGCGGCAGCGCTGATGGGCCACTTCGCCAATGAAACCAGCGTCGGCGTATGGCAGAGCTTCGTGGTCATGGCGGTGATCTACTTCATCTTCATGGTCGGCGGCGCCCTGGCTTACCGCGTTCCACCAACCGGCTGGAAACCTGCCGGCTGGGTCGCGCCGGCTGCCAAGGCCAACAACGCGATGATCACCAAGGGCCATGTCCATGTGAACACCGCGTGGAAAACCCCGCAATTCTGGCTGGTCTGGGCCGTACTGTGCCTGAACGTATCGGCCGGTATCGGCATCATCGGCATGGCTTCGCCCATGCTGCAGGAAGTCTTCGGCGGCAAGCTGATCGGCCTGAATGTGCCGTTCAGCCAGCTGGACGCTGCCCAGCTGGGCCAGATCGCCGCCATCGCGGCCGGCTTCACCGGCCTGCTGAGCCTGTTCAACATCGGTGGCCGTTTCTTCTGGGCTTCGTTCTCCGACTTGATCGGCCGCAAGGCGACCTACTTCGTGTTCTTCGCGCTGGGCTTCACCCTGTACGCGCTGGTTCCGTGGACCGGTCACCTGGGCAGCATCGCGCTGTTCGTGTTCGCCTTCTGCCTGATCCTGTCCATGTACGGTGGTGGCTTCGCGACCGTTCCGGCTTACCTGGCCGACCTGTTCGGTACCCAGATGGTCGGTGCCATCCACGGTCGCCTACTGACTGCCTGGGCCTTCGCAGGCGTACTGGGTCCGGTGCTGGTCAACTACCTGCGTGAATATCAGCTGAGCATCGGCGTCGAACGCGCTGCCGCTTACGACATCACCCTGTACATCCTCGCTGGCCTGCTGGTGCTGGGCTTCATCTGCAACCTGCTGGTCCGCCCGGTGGATCCGAAGTACTTCATGACTGACGCAGAGCTGGCCGCCGAGCGCGCCCATGGCGAGAAATCCAAGCCGTCCGCTGCCGAACTGGAGTGGGCTGCCGATCCGTCGAGCAAGCCGCTGGTGATCGCTGCCTGGCTGGCCGTGGGTATCCCGCTGGCCTGGGGTGTGTGGATCACCCTGCAGAAGACCGTCGTTCTGTTCCAGTAACAGTTCGCCGCCGCAATGATCCCGCGAGCGCCTCGTGCGCCGCGGGATTTTTTATGCCTGTCGGTTTTGCGAGCCGAGCGGAGCGTTTTTCCTCCATTTTCGCCGTGTGGCTTTATAGCTTTGCCGCTTATCAGCCTATAATGTTCGCCCTTTCGCCCAACGATTTTGTGGAGCAGGTGATGGCCGAACGTACGGCATCCGTCGAGCGCAATACCCTGGAGACCCAGATCAAGGTCTCGATCAATCTGGATGGCAGCGGCAAGGCCAGCTTCGATACCGGCGTGCCGTTCTTCGAGCACATGCTCGACCAGATCGCCCGTCATGGCCTGATCGACCTGGACATCTACTGCAAGGGCGACCTGCACATCGATGATCACCACACCGTCGAAGACGTCGGCATCACCCTTGGCCAGGCGTTCGCCAAGGCGGTTGGCGACAAGAAAGGCATGACTCGCTACGGCCACTCGTACGTGCCGCTGGATGAGGCGCTGTCGCGCGTGGTCATCGACTTCTCCGGCCGCCCTGGCCTGCAGATGCACGTGCCGTTCACCCGCGCGGTGGTCGGCGGCTTCGATGTCGACCTGTTCCAGGAGTTCTTCCAGGGCTTCGTCAACCACGCCCAGGTCAGCCTGCACATCGACAACCTGCGTGGTGTGAACACTCACCACCAGATCGAGACCGTGTTCAAGGCCTTCGGCCGCGCCCTGCGCATGGCCGTCGAACTTGACCCGCGCATGGCCGGGCAGATGCCCTCGACCAAGGGCGTGCTCTGATGCAGACGGTAGCCGTCATCGACTACGGCATGGGCAACCTGCACTCGGTGGCCAAGGCCCTGGAGCACGTCGGTGCGGGCCGGGTACTGGTGACCAGCGACGCCCAGGTGATCCGCGAGGCCGATCGCGTGGTGTTTCCAGGCGTCGGCGCGATCCGCGACTGCATGGCCGAGATCCGTCGCCTGGGCTTCGACGAGCTGGTGCGTGAAGTCAGCCAGGATCGCCCGTTCCTGGGTATCTGCGTGGGCATGCAGGCGCTGCTCGAGCGCAGTGAAGAGAACGACGGCGTCGACTGCATCGGCCTGTTTCCCGGCCAGGTGCGCTTCTTCGGCAAGAACATGGTCGAGGACGGCGAGCCGCTGAAAGTCCCCCATATGGGCTGGAACGAGGTGAGCCAGGCGATCAAGCATCCGCTGTGGCACAGCATTCCGGATCAGGCGCGCTTCTACTTCGTGCACAGCTACTACATCGAGGCTGCCAAGGCGCAGCAGGTGGTCGGCCGTGGCCACTACGGCAAGGACTTCGCCGCGGCCCTGGCCGACGGTTCGCGCTTCGCCGTGCAGTTCCACCCGGAGAAGAGCCACACCCACGGCCTGCAGTTGCTGCAGAACTTCGCCGCCTGGGATGGCCGCTGGTAGATGGCCAGGCTCAAGGCGCCGATCCTTACGCTCACACCCGAGCAGGAAAGCGATGCGGTGCACAAGCTGCAGCGCTTTCTGAGCGAGCGTTTCGAGCTGGAGCTGGGCTCCTTCGAGGTGCTGGAATTGCTTGAGCTGTTTGGCCGCGATATCGCCCCGCATTACTACAACCGAGCGGTCACCGATGCGCACAGTTTGCTGCGCGAGCGCTTCGAAAGCCTCGAAGTCGACCTGTGGGCGCTCGAGAAAGACTGACTCCAGCTACGGCTGACTAGACGAGACAAGGTGTGCAGATGCTGATTATTCCCGCTATCGACCTCAAGGACGGCGCCTGCGTGCGCCTGCGCCAGGGCCGCATGGAAGATTCCACGGTGTTCTCCGATGACCCGGTGAGCATGGCTGCCAAATGGGTCGAAGGCGGTTGCCGTCGCCTGCACCTGGTCGACCTCAATGGCGCCTTCGAAGGCCAGCCGGTCAACGGCGAGGTTGTCACTGCCATCGCCAAGCGCTACCCGAACCTGCCGATCCAGATCGGCGGCGGTATCCGTTCCCTGGAAACCATTGAGCACTACGTCAAGGCCGGCGTCAGCTACGTGATCATCGGCACCAAGGCGGTGAAGGATCCGCAGTTCGTCACCGAGGCCTGCAAGGCCTTCCCGGGCAAGGTCATCGTCGGCCTGGACGCCAAGGACGGCTTCGTCGCCACCGATGGCTGGGCTGAAGTCAGCAGCGTGCAGGCCACCGACCTGGCCAGGCGTTTCGAAGCCGATGGCGTCTCGGCGATCGTCTACACCGACATCGCCAAGGACGGCATGATGCAGGGCTGCAACGTTGAAGCCACCGCCGCCCTGGCCGCCGCCAGCCGCATCCCGGTGATCGCCTCGGGCGGTATCCACAACCTGGGCGATATCGAGAAGCTGCTGCTGGCCCGCTCGCCGGGCATCGTCGGCGCCATCACCGGCCGGGCGATCTACGAAGGCACCCTGGACGTGGCTGAAGCGCAGGCGTTCTGCGACCACTTCAAGGCTTGAGCCGTAGGGCGGGTGAAACCCGCCGTAACTGAGGCAATCTTTATCGGTGGGTTGCACCCACCCTACGGGAGCACCGTATGGCACTGGCTAAACGCATCATCCCCTGCCTGGACGTCGACAATGGCCGCGTGGTCAAGGGCGTCAAGTTCGAGAACATCCGCGATGCCGGCGACCCGGTGGAAATCGCCCGTCGCTATGACGAGCAGGGCGCCGACGAGATTACCTTTCTCGACATCACCGCCAGCGTCGATGGCCGTGACACTACGCTGCACACCGTCGAGCGCATGGCCAGCCAGGTGTTCATCCCGCTGACCGTGGGCGGCGGCGTGCGCACCGTGATGGACATTCGCAACCTGCTCAATGCCGGTGCCGACAAGGTGTCGATCAACACTGCCGCGGTATTCACCCCCGAGTTCGTCGGCGAGGCGGCCTCGCGCTTCGGCTCGCAATGCATCGTGGTGGCCATCGACGCCAAGAAGGTGTCCGGGCCGGGCGAGACGCCGCGCTGGGAAATCTTCACCCACGGTGGCCGCAAGCCGACCGGGCTGGATGCCGTGCAGTGGGCGATGAAGATGGAAGGCCTGGGCGCCGGCGAGATCCTGCTCACCAGCATGGATCAGGACGGCGTGAAGAGCGGCTATGACCTGGGCGTGACCCGGGCCATCAGTGAGGCCGTGGGTATTCCGGTGATCGCCTCCGGTGGCGTCGGCAACCTGCAGCACCTGGCCGATGGCATCACCGAAGGCAAGGCCGCTGCGGTGCTGGCGGCCAGCATCTTTCACTTCGGCGAATACACGGTGCCCGAGGCCAAGGCATACATGGCCAGCCGCGGAATCGTGGTGCGCTGAGGCCTGCCGGCGTCGGCGGGCGGCCAACCTGGTGCAATTGCCCTTTTGGATGCCCGCTAATGGCGCTAAGCTAGTACCCGAGTGACAAGGAACGGGTCCAAGCCAGAGCGTCTAGCTCGCCACTTCGCCATGTCGTCCGGTCGCTCCGGGCGCTACCTTTCCGGCCGCCCGTCAACGCTTTTGAATGACAGGTAGTCCAGTACATGTGCAAACGTCTGTGGTTGGCAGCGGCAAGTGCCCTGCTTTTGATGACATCGGCGGCGCGCGCCGAAATCGACCCGAACTACAACGTGGTGTTGCTGACGGAAAACTTCCCGCCGTACAACATGGCGATCAACGGCAAGAACTTCGCCCAGGAAGACAACGTCGATGGTATCGCCGTCGACGTGGTGCGCGAAATGTTCAAGCGCGCCGGCATCAAGTACAGCCTGACCCTGCGCTTTCCCTGGGATCGCATCTACAAGCTCGCACTGGAAAAGCCCGACTACGGCGTGTTCGTGACCGCGCGGCTGCCCGAGCGCGAGGCGCTGTTCAAGTGGGTCGGCCCCATCGGCCCGGACGACTGGGTGCTGCTGGCCCGCGGCGACAGCAAGCTGGTGGTGAACAACCTGCAGCAGGCCAAGCAGTACCGGATCGGCGCTTACAAGGGTGACGCGATTGCCGAGCATCTCGAGAAACAAGGCCTGCAGCCGGTGACCTCGTTGCGTGATCAGGAAAATGCCAAGAAGCTGATGGCCGGGCAGATCGACCTGTGGGCCACCGGTGACCCGGCAGGGCGTTATCTCGCCCGCCAGGAAGGCGTCAGCGGCCTGAAGACCATCCTGCGGTTCAACAGCGCACAGCTGTATCTGGCACTGAACAAGGACGTGCCGGACGAGGTGGTACAGAAGCTGCAGTCGGAACTGGACAAGATGCGTGCAGAGGGCATCGTCGACAGCATACTCAACAGCTATCTCTAGCGGCTTTTGAGGGGGCAGGCGCTGAGGGGGGGCGCCTGCCTGACGATCGTTCATGCTGCATGCGTGCAAGCGTTGGCAGCCATTGCCAGGAAGGTGGTGGTCGGTAGTTCGGCAGGAGGCCGCCAACCATAATCATAATCACGTGGCGGGGACGACAGATGTTGAACACCTTGAAGACCATTGCACTACTCGGACTGACCTTGGTTGCTTGTGCGGCTCGGGCCGAACTGCCCGCCGATTACAAGGTGGTGCTGCTGACCGAGAACTTCCCGCCGTTCAACATGGCGGTGGACGACAAGAACTTCGCCCGTGACGACGGCATCGACGGTATCAACGCCGAGATCGTCCGCGAGATGTTCAAGCGCGCCGGCATCAAGTACAGCCTGACCCTGCGCTTTCCGTGGGATCGTCTGTACAAGCTGACCCTCGACAAGCCCAACTACGGGCTGTTCTCCACCACCTTCACCCCCGAACGCCAGCCGCTGTTCAAATGGGTTGGCCCACTGGCCAAGACCGGCTGGGTGCTGCTTTCGGCGCCGGGTAATAACCTGACCGTGAAGAGCCTCAAGGACGCCGGACAGTACACCGTCGGCGCCTACAAGAACGACGCAGTTAGCCAGCACCTGGAAAGCCAGGGGCTGGCGCCGGTCAATGCCCTGCGTGACCAGGAGAACGTCAAGAAGCTCACCAGCGGCAAGATCGACCTGTGGGCCACCACCGATCCGGTCGGCCGCTACCTGGCCAAGCAGGAGGGCGTCAGCGGGCTGAATACCGTGCTGCGTTTCAACGAGGCGGAGCTATACCTGGCCTTGAACAAGGACACCCCGGACGAGGTGGTGCAACGTCTGCAGAAGGCCCTCGACGAGATGCGTAACGAAGGCTTTATCGACGAGATGACCAACAACTACCTGTAAGCCGCGCCAAGCAAAGCCCGGTACGGCTGATCGCGGTGGCGGGCTTTGTTTTGGTTCTTCGCGGAGTCTCGGGGTAGCCAGTCCTGATACCGGACTGGCAAGTTTGTGTGCGTACCACTTACTGGCTTCGCACTATCCATTACCGTGTCTGCTGAACCTTTGTGTTGCGCCCCTTACGGGCGCCACACCTTTCTTGCTTGCCCAAGAAAGGTGTGCCAAAGAAGGGCACCCCGACTTCCGGGTTTCGCTACGCGAAACTCCCCTTGTTCCGGCGCCGCTCCGGGGCCGGCTTACATGGGCCATCCTTGGCCCATTAAGCCTCTCGCCGCATCCATGCGGCTCGTCCCCCTACACGACACCTCCACTCGGCCTCCTGACGGGACCGGAACGCGAGCTTGAGTAATCTCCGCGAAAATTGAAATTGGCAGCGTCTATGCCTTTGCTCTTCAGCTGCGATGTTACAGGCGACGCTCCAGTCCCCTTCAGGAGGCCGATTGGAATCACCGCGTAAGGGGTTGAGCGACATGGATGTCGCGAGAGCTGCGATGGGCCAGGGATGGCCCTTCGCAGCGTGCCCCTGGAGTGGTGATGGAATGAGGGAACCCCGGCGCAGCCGGGGCCGTATGTAGGGGTGTGTTTCTTTGCTTACTTTCTTTGCACAAGCAAAGAAAGTGAGGCGCCCGTAAGGGGCGAAACCCATCCGGCCAGGCGGCGCGCTAATGGAAAGTGCCAAGTCATCGACAGCTAACACTTAATTGCCAGTCCGGTCTCAACCAAGCATTCCCCAAAAATGCGAAGAACCTTCCTTTTGCCCATCGCAAGGCCTGCAACATGGGTGCAGCGACGCCCATGACCAATAAAAGCCCCGGGGCAGTCGCCTGCGCCGGGGCTTTCGTGGGGCGACCGAGGCTCAGTCGGCGCGGGTGACGTTCAGGCCCTTGAGCAGGTTCAGCGCCTGGCTCAACTGGTAGTCGTCGTCCTGCGGGCGGGCCGCCTTGCCGGGGGCGCCCTGGCTTGGCCGGTCGGCGCCGCCGTTGCCGTTGCCCAGGTGACCTTGCAGGTCGGCTTCCTTGAGGCTCGGGTCGTCACTCTCGCGAGTCAGCTTGGCGCGAGCCACTTCCACGTCCGGGACGATGCCCTGGGCCTGGATGGAGCGGCCGTTGGGGGTGAAGTACAGCGCGGTGGTGATCTTCAGGGCGCGGTCGTTGTTCAGCGGCAGCACGGTCTGTACCGAGCCCTTGCCGAAGCTGTCGGTGCCCATGACGATGCCGCGCTTGTGGTCCTGCAGGGCGCCGGCGACGATTTCCGAGGCCGAGGCGCTGCCGCCGTTGATCAGCACCACCAGTGGCACACCCTCGCTGGCGTCCAGCGGGTCGGCGGAGAAGCGCAGTTCCGAGTTGGGGATGCGGCCCTTGGTGTAGACGATCAGGCCCTTCTTGAGGAAGTGGTCGGCCACTTCCACGGCCGACTGCAGCACGCCGCCGGGGTTGTTGCGCAGGTCGAGCACCAGGCCGCTGAGCTTCTTGCCGTTTTCCTTGCGCAGCTTGTTCAGGGCCTTGCCGACTTCCTCGCCGGTGTTGACCTGGAACTGGGTGACGCGGATGTAGCCATAGCCCGGGTCGATCATCTGGCTGCGTACGCTGGTGACCTTGATCACTGCGCGGGTCAGTTCGACGTCGAACGGCTTGCCGCCTTCGCGCACCAGGGTCAGGACGATCTTGCTGCCGGCCTTGCCGCGCATCCGTTCCACGGCTTCCATCATCGACTGGCCCTTGGTCGGCTTGCCGTCGATCTTGACGATCAGGTCGCCGGGATGGATGCCGGCCTTGGAGGCAGGGGTGTCATCGATGGGCGAGACCACCTTGATGAAGCCGTCTTCGGTGCCGACTTCGATGCCCAGGCCGCCGAATTCGCCGCTGGTGCTTTCCTGCAGTTCAGCGAAGGCTTTCGGGTCGAGGTAGGCCGAATGGGGGTCGAGGTTACTGAGCATGCCCTTGATGGCGTTCTCCAGCAGCTCCTTGTCGGTGACCGGCTCCACGTAGGCAGCCTTGATGCGATCCATCACCTCGGCGAAGGTGCGCAGCTCGTCCAGTGGCAGCGGCGCTGCGTTCTGGTCGGCGGCTGGCGGCGGGGCGATCGGAGCCTGGTCGGCATGCAGCACAGGTGCGCCACCGAGCAGGGCAATCGCCAGGGCCAGGGAGGTGAGGCGAGACAGATGCGGCATTCGAACTAACTCCTACGACAATGAGATGGCGCTTATCCTTGCGCCCGACACCATTGGGCCGGATCGCTGGCGCGGCCCTGCTGGCGAATCGCGAAATACAGTGCTGGGGTTTCCTGGCCGCCGCTGGTACCGACGGTGGCGATGGGATCCCCGGCCTTGACGATGTCTCCGGCATCCTTGAGCAGGCTCTGGTTGTGCCCGTAGAGGGTCAGGTAACCGTTGCCATGGTCGAGAATGACCAGAAGCCCGGAACCGCGCAACCAGTCTGCGAACACTACCCGTCCACCATGCACGGCGCGTACCTGACTGCCGGCGGTGGCGCCGATCAGCACGCCATCCCACTTAGTCCGAGCGTCTTCGCCCCGTGGGGTTCCATATCTCGCTACCAGACGGCCATTGACCGGCCATGGCAGCTTGCCCTTGGCGTTGGCGAACGGGCCGCCATAGGTGGCGCCGGAGCTGACCAGTGGGCCGCTTTCGGCGCGTTTGCCGGTGGCCGCCGGTGCGCTGGGCTTCTCGCGGGCCGCAGCCAGTTCGCGCTGGCGCTGGGCCTCGGCTTCGCGGGCCTGGCGGGCGAGGGTCTGCTCGATGGTCTTGAGCACGCGGCCGAGTTCGGCCTGCTCCTGCTCGCGGGCCTTGAGGCGCTGGTCGCGGGCGGCGTAATCCTTGTTCAGCTTGGCCAGGGCCAGCTGGCGTTCCTTGCGTACCTCGGCCAGCTGGGCGCTGCGGCTGTCCAGTTCGCCTTTCTGCGCCTGCAGCTGCGCCTGGTGGTGGCTGATGTCCTTCTCGACATTGGCCAACTGGCGCAGCGTCTCGTTGAAAGCCGTCAGCTGGGCCATGCGCGCTTCGGCGAGGTAATCGTAATAGGTCAGGGTGCGGGAGAATTTTTCCGGGTTCTGCTGGTTGAGCAGCAGCTTGATGTACTCCTGGCGCCCGCCCTGATAGGCGGCGCGGGCCTGGATGCCGATCAGCCGTTGCTGTTCAAGGCGCGCGCCCTGGAGTTTTTTTTTCTCCTGATCGAGGCGCTTGAGCTCTTCTTCGCTGTCCTGCAGTTCTTCGCGCAGGCCTTTGACCTGGTTCTCCAGCTCACCCATTTCGGTTTCGGTGGTCTTGAGCTGCTTCTGCACGCCGGATTTTTCCTGCTGCAGTTGTTCCAGCAGTTTCTTCAATTCGGCGACGTCGGCGCGCGCCGCTTCCAGCTGCTTCTGGGTGTCGGCTTTCTGATCGGCGAAAGCCGGTGCCAGCAGGCTGGTCATGAGAGCGAAGGTGAGGACACGGAGCATGGTGCAGGCGGTACCTGGCGGGAACGCGCCTAGTATGCCCTTGGCGCGGATTAAAAAGAACGCCCCGGCTCGTCGATTGCGACCCAAGGCGTGCCACTGTCGACCGATGGCCGATTTACCTTCAGTTCAGGGTGACGATGCTGGTGCCGGTCATTTCCTTGGGAATCGGCAGGCCCATCAGCGTCAGCATGGTCGGCGCCACGTCCGCTAGCACGCCGCCTTCGCGGATGCTCACCTGGCGCTTGCCGACATAGATGAAGGGCACCGGCTCGCAGGTGTGGGCGGTGTGCGCCTGGCCGGTGCACTCGTCCTGCATCTGCTCGACGTTGCCGTGGTCGGCGGTGATCAACGCCTCGCCGCCCACTTTTTCCAGCGCCGCCACGATGCGCCCGACGCAGGTGTCCAGGCATTCAACCGCGGCCACCGCGGCGTCGAACACGCCGGTATGGCCGACCATGTCTCCGTTGGCGTAGTTGACCACGATTACGTCGTAGCGCTGGTGCTCGATGGCATCGACGATCTTGTCGGTCACTTCGGGGGCATTCATCTGCGGCTGCAGATCGTAAGTGGCGACATTGGGCGAGGGGATCAGGATGCGCTCTTCGCCCGGGAAGGGCTCTTCACGGCCGCCGGAGAAGAAGAATGTGACGTGGGCGTATTTCTCGGTCTCGGCGATGCGCAGCTGGGTCTTGCCGTTGTTGGCCAGGTATTCGCCAAGCACGTTGACCAGCGGCTCGGGCTTGTAGGCGCTGGGCGTATCGATATTCGCAGCGTACTGGGTGAGCATGATGAAACCGGCGGTCTGCGGCACCCGGGCGCGCTCGAAGGCATCGAAGCCCGGCTCGACGAAGGCGCGGGTCAGCTCGCGGGCGCGGTCGGCGCGGAAGTTCATGAACACCACGGCGTCGCCATCCTCGACGCGCACCGGCTCGCCGATGCTGGTGGCCTTGACGAATTCGTCGCTCTCGTCGCGGGCATAGGCGGCTTGCAGGCCGGCCACGGCGGTTTCTGCCTGGTACTGGCTCTGCCCCTCGGCGATCAGGTTGTAGGCCTGGGCTACGCGGTCCCAGCGGTTGTCGCGATCCATGGCGAAGTAGCGGCCGATCAGCGAGGCGATGCGGCCCTTGCCGAGCCTGGCGAAGGTGGCATCGAGCAGTTCGATGGAGCCCTGGGCGCTTTTCGGCGCGGTGTCGCGGCCGTCGAGAAAGGCGTGCAGGTAGATCTTTTCGGCGCCGCGTCGCGCGGCCAGCTCGGCCATCGCCACGATATGGTCCTGGTGGCTGTGCACGCCACCGTCGGACAGCAGACCAAGGATGTGCACGGCCTTGCCGGCGCCAACCGCCTTGTCCACCGCGCCGGTGATCGCCGGGTTGTCGAAGAACTCGCCGTCGCGGATCGCCTTGGTCACCCGGGTGAAGTCCTGGTACACCACGCGGCCGGCGCCCAGGTTCATGTGGCCAACCTCGGAGTTGCCCATCTGCCCGTCCGGCAGGCCGACATCCATGCCGCTGCCGGAAATCAGCCCGTGGGGCTGGGTGGCGCGCAGGCGGTCGTAGACCGGCGTGTTGGCGGCGAAAATGGCGTTGTGCTCGGGCGTGTCGCTGTGGCCGAAGCCGTCGAGAATGACCAGAACCAGGGGTTTGGGCGCTGCGCTCATACGGGGCTCGCTCTGCTTGGGGTACGCAATGAAGGCCGCTAGCGAGTGCGTGCTCGCCCACGGCGATCCGGAGGCGGTCGCCTGGGGAGGCGACCTACTGAAAACGGTCAGACATTCTACGGCGCCGGAAAGATCCCGTCACCGCCGTGCGGCCTTTGGTGGACTCACCTTGCTGTGTATACTGGCCGGCATTTTACCGCCCCGGAACCGCGTGATGCTTGCCAACCTGATTGAATTCGCTACCAACCACTTCATCCTAGCCGGTCTGTTCGTCATCATTCTTGCGCTGCTGATCTTCACCGAACTGAGCAAGGGCGGCAAAAGCCTGAGCAGCCGTGAAGTGACGGCGCTGATCAACCGCGATGAAGGCGTGGTGGTCGACATTCGCAGCAAGAAGGATTTCGACACCGGCCATATCGTCGGTGCCCTGAACATCCCCCACGACAAGCTGGCGTCGCGCCTGGCCGAGCTGGAAAAGCACAAGGCCAAGACCATCATCGTCGTCGACGCCCTGGGCCAGCAGGCCGGCACTGCCGCCCGTGAACTGCAGAAGGCCGGTTTCACCGCCGCGCGCCTGGGCGGCGGCATCGCCACCTGGCGTGGCGATAACCTGCCCGTGGTGAAGTGACATGGCAAATGTCGTGATCTACTCCAGCGACTGGTGCCCCTACTGCATCCGCGCCAAGCAGCTGTTGACCAGCAAAAGCGTGTCGTTCGACGAGATCCGTGTCGACGGCAAACCCGACGTGCGCGCCGAGATGACGCGCAAGGCCGGTCGCACCTCGGTGCCGCAGATATGGATCGGTGATACCCATGTAGGTGGTTGCGACGAGCTGTACGCCCTGGAACGGGCCGGCAAGCTCGACGCGCTGCTCAACGCCTGATTTCCCTTTAAGTCCTACAGCAGAAGGCTTTGCCCCATGACCGAACAAGCTAACGGCGCCGCCCAAGGCGAACAGACTCCCCAGTTTTCCCTGCAGCGCATCTACGTGCGTGACCTGTCCTTCGAAGCGCCGAAGAGCCCCGAGATCTTCCGCCAGGAGTGGACGCCGAGCGTCTCGATGGACCTCAACACCCGTCAGAAGGCTCTGGAAGGTGACTTCCACGAAGTGGTGCTGACCCTGTCGGTGACCGTCAAGAACGGTGAAGAAACCGCCTTTATCGCCGAAGTGCAACAGGCCGGCATTTTCCTGATCAAGGGGCTGGATGCGGCTTCCATGAGCCACACCCTGGGTGCGTTCTGCCCGAACATCCTGTTCCCTTACGCCCGTGAAACCCTGGACAGCCTGGTGGTACGCGGCTCGTTCCCGGCGCTGATGCTGGCCCCGGTGAACTTCGACGCCCTGTACGCCCAGGAGCTGCAGCGTCAGCAGGCCAACTGAGTCATCGGTTGCTGCATAAAAAAACGCCCTTCGGGGCGTTTTTTATTGGTTGGGGTTCGTAGCCTGCGCTCAACGCCAGGCTACATCGCCGCAGTGGTTGCCCTCAGTCCATGGCAAAGCCGTGCTGGCGCCAGGCCTCGTAGACGGCCACTGCCACGGTGTTTGACAGGTTCAGGCTGCGGCAGCCTTCGCGCATCGGCAGGCGCACGCGTTGCGCCTCGGGCAGGGCATCGCGGATCTCGGCCGGCAGGCCACGGCTTTCCGGGCCGAACAGAAAGGCATCGCCCGGCTGGTAGGCGACTTCGTGGAAAGGCTGCGAGCCCTTGGTGGTAAAGGCGAATACCCGCGGCTGGCCCAGGCTCTCGAGGCAGGCCTCAAGGCTGGCGTGGCGCTTGAGCGGTGCGTACTCGTGGTAATCCAGCCCGGCGCGGCGCAGGCGCTTGTCGTCCAGTTCGAAGCCCAGGGGCTCGATCAGGTGCAGGTGGCAGCCGCTGTTGGCGCAGAGCCTGATAATGTTGCCGGTATTGGGCGGAATTTCCGGTTGAAAAAGGATCACATGAAACATGCACGGCTCCAGGCCAGAAGACGAGCGCCATTCTACGCCGGATAAGCCGCCAAGGCCGCGTCCGTGGCTGCGGGTGATCGGCTCGCTGGCGATCTTCGGCTTCCTAGTCGGGCTGATGATCGGCCGGCTGTTTCACCCCGATGCCATGCACCTCAAGGACGTCGAGGTTCAGGACGACCGCTTGTTGCTGTGGTTCAACGTCGAGCCCCAGGTGCAGGTCAGCGATGCCCACGGCATATTCGCGTTGCGCTTCGAGGGGCTGGGGTGTGAGCGTCAGGGGCAGTTGCAGATTGCCGGGCGTGCTGCGAACTGGCGCGTGGTGCGCGAAGGGCGGGAGCTGGAGGTGCGCGTGGTGGCGGCTCGCCCGCTGCGCGCTGAGATGCATGCCGAGAAAGTCGAGGGCCGCTGGCGCCTGACGGTTCGTCTGGCGCCGCGTTAGGAAGAAAAGAGGGAGGTCCCGGCCTGCCTGTACCAGGGCTCCCGAAGAAAAGGGGGATTGTCTGATCTGCCTGTATCAGAGTCCCCGAAGAAAGAAGGGAGTTCTCAGCCTGCCTGTACCGAGGCTCCCAAAGAAAGAGGGGAATCCCCGGCCTGCCTGTACCAAGGTCCCCGAAACTGGGTTGTCAGTACCATTGCAGGGGGCGTGCCAATTTTGGTTGATTTGCTGCAGGGGCCGTGAATGCTGGGCTGTAACGCTTATGGCGCATTTTTTATGCGCCCGGCATTGCTTCGCGAATGTTCCGCTCGGGTGCATCGCTGCACCTGTCGTGCGCTGATGGCGTGCATTCTTCGGTCGTGAGAGATATCAGGGCTGCCCGATCCCACGATGCCCGGTCTTACGCTGCTTGTTCTGCCGTATTTGCTCCCACAATGATATCGCCAAGCGGCTGTTGCTGTTTTCAGGAGGCGATAAGCCGGCCCCACAAAAAAAACGCCGCGCCCTGTTTGGGGCGCGGCGTTCTCGGTGTCGCAGCGCGGCTTAGTTGTCGTCGCTGTCGTCGTCTTCGCCACCGCCAACGTTCATGCCCAACTCCTTGATCTTGCGGGTCAGAGTGTTGCGGCCCCAGCCGAGCAGCAGCGCGGCGTCACGGCGGCGGCCGGCAGTGTGCTTGAGGGCGGTCTCGATCATGATCCGCTCGAAGGCCGGCACCGCGGTGTCGAGCAGGTTCGACTGGCCGCGGCCCAGGGCCTGGTCGGCCCACTGGCGCAGCGCCTGTTCCCAGTTGCTGACCGGTGCGTTGTCCTGGGGCTGCACCAGCAGCTCGGGCGGCAGGTCATCGACATGCACTTCGCGCCCCGAGGCCATCACGGTGATCCACCGGCAGGTATTCTCCAGCTGACGCACGTTGCCGGGCCACGGCAGCTGCTGCAGGTAGTCCTCGGTTTCGCTCTTGAGCAGCTTGGGCTCGACCGCCAGCTCCGTGGCCGCGCGGCTGAGGAAGTGGCGGGCGAGGGTGGGGATGTCTTCGCGGCGATCCGACAGGCGCGGAATATGGATGCGGATCACGTTGAGGCGGTGGAACAGGTCTTCGCGAAACTTGCCGGCGGTGACCAGGCTTTCCAGATTCTGGTGGGTGGCTGCGATGATGCGCACGTCCACCTTGACCGGCGTATGACCGCCGACCCGATAGAACTCGCCATCGGCCAGCACGCGCAGCAGGCGGGTCTGGGTATCGGCCGGCATGTCGCCGATCTCATCGAGGAACAGGGTGCCGCCATCGGCCTGCTCGAAGCGCCCGCGACGCTGGTTGGCCGCACCGGTGAAGGCGCCTTTCTCGTGTCCGAACAGCTCGGACTCCATCAGGTCCTTGGGGATGGCCGCCATGTTCAGCGCAATGAACGGCGAAGCTGCTCGCGGACTGTGGCGGTGCAGGGCATGGGCGACCAGCTCTTTACCGGTCCCCGATTCGCCATTGATCAGCACGGTGATATTGGAGTGGCTCAAGCGGCCGATGGCGCGGAACACCTCCTGCATCGCCGGCGCCTCACCGATGATTTCCGGGGTACGGGCCTGGGCGGCAGGCACATGCAGGCCTTGCTGCTCCTTGGCATGCTGGTTGGCACGCTTGACCAGGGATACCGCTTCGTCGACGTCGAAGGGCTTGGGCAGGTATTCGAAGGCGCCGCCCTGGTAGGACGCCACCGCGCTGTCCAGGTCGGAGTGGGCGGTCATGATGATCACCGGCAGGCGCGGGTGCATTTCGCGGATGCTCGACAGCAACTCCAGGCCGCTGGAGCCAGGCATGCGGATGTCGGAAATGATCACGTCCGGCTGCTGACGGGATAGTCGGCCCAGCACGCCATCGGCGCTGTCGAAGCTCTGGGTGCTCATGCCTTCCTGTTGCAAGGCCTTTTCCAGGACCCAGCGGATGGAGCGGTCGTCGTCAACGATCCATACGGTTTCACTGCGGCTCATGTCGGCGTTGCTCCTTGTTCCAGCGGCAGAAAGATCGAGAACACGGTTTGTCCGGGATGGCTCTCGCATTCGATCAGGCCTTGATGCTGACTGATGATGTTCTGGGTAATCGCCAGGCCCAGCCCGGTGCCGTCGGCACGCCCGCTGACCATGGGGTAGAAGATGGTTTCCTGCAGTTCCGGCGCGATGCCCGGGCCGTTGTCGATGATCTCGATCTTGGTCACCAGGCGGTGGCGGATATAGCCGATGGTGAACTGGCGCAGGGTGCGCGTGCGCAGAGTGATCCGGCCTGGACGCAGCTCGGGCTTGCCGGCCAGCGCCTGCATGGCGTTGCGCACGATATTGAGCACCGCCTGGATCATCTGTTCGCGGTCGATGATCAGGTCGGGAATGCTCGGGTCGTAGTCGCGCACCAGCACCACGCTGCCCTGGCTTTCCGCTTCCACCAGGCTGGCGACGCGTTCGAGCACCTCATGCACGTTGGTCACCGCCAGGGACGGCAGCTTGTTGGAGCCGAGCATGCGATCGACCAGGTTACGCAGCCGGTCGGACTCCTCGATGATCACATTGGTGTAATCCTTGAGACTTTCCTCGGGCAGCTCCCGGGCCAGCAACTGGGCGGCGCCACGAATGCCGCCCAGAGGGTTCTTGATCTCGTGGGCCAGGCCGCGCACCAGCAGTTTGGTGGTTTCCTGCTTGGACAGCTGGGCCTCTTCCTTGGTAATGCGCAGCAGCCGGTCGCGCGGGTGCACCTCGAGCAGCAGCATGGTCTCGCCGCGGCTCAGCACCGGTGTCACCGCGTAGTCGACGGTCAGGCTCTGCCCGGTCTGGGTGGTCAGCACGGCTTCGCGCTTGTTGAACGGGTGCGCCTCGGCTACCGCCTGGCGCAGGGCGCCAAGGGCTTCGCGGGTTTCGGTGAACAGCTCGCTGATGAACTGGCCATGGCTGCGCTGACCGCTGACCGCCAGCAGCATCTCCGCGGCGGGGTTCATGTACTCCAGGCGCAGGTCGGCGTTGAGCAGCAGCGTTGCCGTGGTCAGGTTGTCGAGCAGCAGGCGGTGCAGGGCGTCATTGATGATCATCGCGCTGCGCCCATCGCTGAGCGGGCTACCTGCAGCCCGGCGGAGTCGTTGTCTGGCAAGGTGGCGCAGCGTGGCAAGTCTCGTTGCGGGTGTAGGCCAGGCAAAAGTCGTTCCTCGTGCGTCATGAGCAGAAGGGCCGGCGAACGGAGCGGGCTTGTGCCTTCGCGTCGCGGCGGTGACGGAGAAAATGCAAGAAGCAAACCAAAGCCCCGCAAAGAAGCGCTGATCCGGATAAATAACCGGGATCGGCTACTTTTCGGCGCAGCGGCAGCGGCAGGCGTGTGCCAATTTGGGACGAGTATAGAAATGAGTGCGTCAATGTGCACCTTAATGGTGCGTATTGATGGGGCCTGAGCTATGGCCGGTGGGCCTGGAGCTTGTTTACGGTCCTTTAGGCGACATTGAGGAGGCTGCTACGAGGCAAGAGCGCATATCCAGCGACCTGGTGGGAGCGGCTTCAGCCGCGAGTGTGTCTATCTGGGCGCAAAGGGCTCGGGGCTAAAGCCCCTCCCACAAAAGCTGCAGCGTCCCATGTCCGCTATCGCCATCTTCAGGCAAAGCGCTGAAGTCGAGCCGACAGATCATGCACGGGCTCTTAAAGGAAGGGCAGGATGCTGATGATGCCCTTGTCCTCTTCCTTGGGTTTGTCCTCGATAGGGCACTCGGGGCGTACGCCGTAGTCGGCCTTCTCGCAGGGGCGTACCTTGCGTTTCTGGGCCAGGGAAACACGCTTCATGTGAAAGGGTTGACTGGGGGTGCGCTCGACGATGATGCCGCCCTCGGTAATGATCTCCACGGCGATCTGGTGGGTGCCGCGGTCGATGTTCTCCAGGGGAAACACCGGGCTGCGCCCCGCGCTGCCATAGGGCTGACCGTCGAGCAGCAGGCGGTAGCTATGGCCCGGGTGTAGCGCCGGCTCGGCATTGACGGTGACGATCAGGTTGCCGGCGCCATCGTTGATGGTCGCGTCGGGCTGCGGGATGGTGATGCGCAACAGCTCGTAGCTGAGGATCGGACCGGCGGGGGCGGCCGGCGCTGGAGGCGGTGACAGTCGCCGGGTCGGCGGCTCGGCGCGGTTGGACGGCGCCATCTGCACCTGCTTGGCGTTGCCGTCGCGGGGGCTGTCGGTAAATACCCGGTTACCCTCGGCATCCACATAGGTATACACCTGGGCAACGCTTGGCAGGGCGACCAGCAGCAGGGCAAAAAGCAGCGTGCGCATGGGCGTCAGTTACCCCGGGCCGGGCTGTTGGTGCTGACCCGCTGCACCGTGAAGGTGCGGGTCTCGCTTTGCTGCACGATACGTTCGCCCTGCATCACGGCAACGGCCAGGCTGTGCTCGCCGCGGTCGACTTCGGTGAGCTGCAGGCGCGGTACGTTGCTTGGCTGCCCGTAAGGCTTGCCGTCCAGCAGCAGGCGCAGGGTGTGCCCTGGCCCCAGGCGTGGTTCGATGGTCACGCCCACGGAAAAAGTACCATTGTTGGCGCGCAGCGCTTCTTCGCTGGGCAGATCGCGCAGTTCGAGAATCTGGTAGGGGTTCTGCGGCAGCTCGCTCAGGCGCGGTTCATCCGGGCTGCTGGGCGGCGTCGGTTGCGTGCTGGTATTGATCGGCTTGAGCTCGACGCTTTCGGCCTTGGTGCCTTCCGGCGGCTGATTGGTAAACACCGTATTGCCGTTGGCATCGGTGTATTTGTAGATCTGTGCGCTGACCGGCAGGGCCAGGATCAGCAGCAGGCAAGTCAGCGTGCGGCGCATCGGGCCAGTCTCCGCGTTAAGTGATGTCGATAGCCTTGCATCGCTGCGGCGTGCTGGCAAGCGTGTCGCGCTGGGGATTTGCACTGGGCCATGAAATGGCAGCCATAAAAAAACCTCCCCGGCACAACCGGGGAGGTTTCGTCGCGCTACCAGCGGTAGCGAGCCTGGCTTAGACGCTGTAGTACAGGTCGTATTCCAGCGGGTGCACGAAGGTGCGCACCTTGATTTCTTCTTCCGATTTCAGCTCGATGTAGGCATCGATGAAGTCGTCGGAGAACACGCCGCCCTTGGTCAGGAACGCACGGCCCTTGTCCAGCTCTTCCAGGGCTTCTTTCAGGCTGCCGCACACTTGCGGGATCAGCTTGCCTTCTTCCGGCGGCAGGTCATACAGGTTCTTGTCCGCCGCGTCGCCAGGGTGGATCTTGTTCTGGATACCGTCCAGGCCCGCCATCAGCAGTGCTGCGAAGGCCAGGTAAGGGTTGGCAGCCGGATCCGGGAAGCGCGCTTCGATGCGGCGGGCTTTCGGGCTGGATACGTAGGGGATACGAATCGAGGCCGAACGGTTACGGGCCGAGTAGGCCAGCATCACTGGCGCTTCGAAGCCTGGAACCAGACGCTTGTAGGAGTTGGTCGACGGGTTGGTGAAGCCGTTCAGGGCCTTGCCGTGCTTGATGATACCGCCGATGAAGTACAGGGCGGTTTCCGACAGACCGGCATAGCCTTCACCGGCGAAGGTGTTCTTGCCGTCTTTGGAGACCGAAATGTGTACGTGCATGCCCGAACCGTTGTCGCCGTACAGCGGCTTCGGCATGAAGGTCGCGGTCTTGCCGTAGGCATCGGCAACGTTGTGTACGCAGTACTTCAGAGTCTGGGTTTCGTCGGCCTTGGCCACCAGGGTGTTGAACTTCACACCGATTTCGTTCTGGCCGGCAGTCGCCACTTCGTGGTGGTGAACTTCGATGACCAGGCCCATTTCTTCCATGGCATTACACATGGCAGTACGGATTTCGTGGTCGTGGTCGCACGGCGGAACCGGGAAGTAACCGCCTTTGACGGCGGGGCGGTGGCCCTTGTTGCCGCCTTCGACGTCCTGGTCGGTCATCCAGGAACCTTGTTCGGAGTAGATCTTGAACATGGAGCCGGAGATGTCGGACTTGAACTTCACTTCGTCGAAGATGAAGAACTCTGGCTCCGGCCCTACGAAGACGGTGTCACCGATACCGGTGCTCTTCAGGTATTCCTCGGCGCGACGGGCGATGGAGCGCGGGTCACGATCGTAGCCCTGCATGGTGCTCGGCTCGATGATGTCGCAGACCAGGATCAGGGTCGGCTCTTCGGTGAACGGGTCGAGCACGGCAGTGCTGTCGTCCGGCAGCAGGATCATGTCGGAGGCTTCGATGCCTTTCCAGCCATGGATGGAGGAGCCGTCGAACATCTTGCCGACTTCGAAGAAGTCTTCGTCCAGGGCGTCACGGGCCGGCATGGTCACGTGGTGCTGCTTGCCCTTGGTGTCGGTGAAGCGCAGGTCTACCCACTTCACGTCGTGTTCTTTGATCAGTTGAACAGCCTTAGACATGTTGTCCTCCAGGTGGATAGGGTCTCTGTTGACCCTTCTTTGAGTTCGTGACGCCGGGCCAGATAGTCTGCCAGGACACCCTGCCTCACAAGGGAGCAATATGCATGCCAGTGCCCCGTGATGGACGCATGCCCGGAAAATCAGCGCTGTAGCGGGTGTTGGTGCCATAAAAGCAGACAGGAAGGCTCTTTGTTGGTGCGCTTTATCCGTGATTTGCTCTGTTTTGGTGCGATGACAGATTGTTTGCGGATTTTCGATCAAAGGTTGAGCAATTTCCTTTATAATCCGCGCCCCTGTTTTTCAGGCTCTGGCCCCCGACATTTGCTCCCATGAAACTGATCGTCAAAGTCTTCCCGGAAATCACCATCAAGAGCCCGCCGGTTCGCAAGAACTTCATTCGGCAGCTGGCCAAGAACATCCGCGTGGTGTTGCGTGATCTCGACCCGCAGCTGCAGGTGACCGGTGTCTGGGACAATCTGGAAGTGAAGACCGAGGCGGCCGAGCACAAGGTGCTGCAGGAAATCATCGAGCGCCTGAGCTGCGTACCGGGCATCCAGCATTTCCTGCAGATCGACGAATACCCGCTGGGCGACTTCGACGACATCGTCGCCAAGTGCAAGCTGCATTATGGCGAGCTGCTGGCGGGCAAGATCTTTTCGGTGCGCTGCAAGCGCGGCGGTCGGCATAGCTTCTCCTCCATCGACGTGGAGCGCCATGTCGGCAGCCAGCTGCGCCAGCAGTGCGGCGCTGCCGGTATCGACCTGAAGAAACCCGAGATCGAAGTTCGTATCGAGATCCGCGACCAGCGCCTTTACGTCATTCACCATCAGCACCCGGGCCTGGGCGGCTACCCCCTGGGTTCGCTGGAGCAGACCCTGGTACTGATGAGTGGTGGCTTCGACTCCACCGTGGCGGCTTACCAGATCATGCGCCGCGGCCTGATGAGCCACTTCTGCTTCTTCAATCTCGGTGGCCGTGCCCACGAACTGGGGGTGATGGAAGTCGCCCACTTCCTGTGGCAGAAGTACGGTCGCTCGCAGCGCGTGCTGTTCATCAGCGTGCCGTTCGAGGAAGTGCTTGGCGAGATTCTCGGCAAGGTCGACAACAGTTATATGGGCGTCACCCTCAAGCGCATGATGCTGCGCGCCGCCAGCCGCCTGGCCGAGCGCCTGCAGATCGATGCGCTGGTGACCGGCGAGGCGATCAGCCAGGTGTCCAGCCAGACCCTGCCGAACCTCTCGGTGATCGACTCGGTGACCGACAAGCTGGTGTTGCGCCCGCTGATCGCCAGCCACAAGCAGGACATCATCGACACTGCCGAGCAGATCGGCACCGCCGAGTTCGCCCGGCACATGCCTGAATATTGCGGCGTGATTTCGGTGAACCCGACCACCAAGGCCAAGCCCCAGCGTGTCGTCTACGAAGAAGAGCAGTTCGACATGGCGGTGCTCGATCGTGCCCTCGAACGTGCGCGGCTGATCGCCATCGACCGGGTCATCGAAGAACTCGGCCAGGACGTGCAGGTCGAGGAAGTCGCCGAGGCCTTGCCAGGCCAGGTGGTGATCGACATCCGCCACCCCGACCAGGCCGAGGACCAGCCGCTGGAGCTCGATGGCGTGGAGGTCCGGACGTTGCCGTTCTATGCCATCAACAACCGTTTCAAGGAACTGGATGAGAACCGCCAGTACCTGCTGTATTGCGACCGAGGCGTGATGAGTCGCCTGCATGCCCACCACCTGCTGAGCGAGGGACATGCCAATGTGCGCGTTTATCGTCCGGCATAAGACGCCCGGGCTCAATGGCGGCAGCATCCGCCATCGCCCTCCCGACCTGATCGGCGATGTATTTGTCGCCACACAGCGTTAACAGACTGCCTTTATCCTTACTTCCGATTTTTCGCGTCGGGCCGCTGAATGCAACTGCTGGGTAGCCCGACCCAACCTACGAGACCACTACTGTGATCGAGAATCTACGCAACATCGCCATCATTGCCCACGTTGACCATGGCAAGACCACCCTGGTCGACGCCCTGCTGCGTCAGTCCGGTACCCTGGAGCGCAGCGAGCTCAACGACGAGCGCGTGATGGACAGCAACGACCAGGAAAAAGAGCGCGGCATTACCATCCTGGCCAAGAACACCGCGATCAAGTGGAACAACTACCGCATCAACATCGTCGACACCCCCGGTCACGCCGACTTCGGCGGTGAAGTGGAGCGCGTGATGTCGATGGTCGACTCCGTACTGCTGGTGGTTGACGCCCAGGACGGCCCGATGCCGCAAACCCGCTTCGTGACCAAGAAGGCCTTCGAAGCCGGCCTGCGTCCGATCGTGGTTATCAACAAGATCGACCGTCCGGGCGCGCGTCCTGACTGGGTCATGGACCAGATCTTCGACCTGTTCGACAACCTTGGTGCCACCGAAGAGCAGCTGGACTTCCAGGTCGTCTACGCCTCGGCCCTGAACGGCATCGCCGGTCTGGACCACACCGACATGGCCGAAGACCTGACCCCGCTGTACCAGGCTATCGTCGACCACGTTCCGGCCCCGAACGTCGACATCGACGGCCCGTTCCAGATGCAGATCTCGGCACTGGACTACAACAGCTTCCTGGGCATCATCGGTGTTGGCCGTATCGCCCGTGGTCGCGTCAAGCCGAACACCCCGGTCACTGCCATCGACACCGAAGGCAAGAAGCGTAACGGCCGCATCCTCAAGCTGATGGGCCACCACGGCCTGCACCGCGTGGACGTCGAAGAAGCCACCGCCGGCGACATCGTCTGCGTCAGCGGTATGGACGAGCTGTTCATCTCCGACACCCTGTGCGACCAGAACAACGTCGAAGCGATGACCCCGCTGACCGTCGACGAGCCGACCGTATCCATGACCTTCCAGGTCAACGATTCGCCGTTCTGCGGCAAGGAAGGCAAGTTCGTCACCAGCCGCAACATCAAGGAGCGTCTGGACAAGGAGCTGCTGTACAACGTTGCCCTGCGCGTTGAAGAAGGCGACTCGGCCGACAAGTTCAAGGTCTCCGGCCGTGGTGAACTGCACCTGTCGGTACTGATCGAGAACATGCGCCGCGAAGGTTTCGAAATGGGCGTTGGCCGTCCTGAAGTGATCATCCGCGAAGTCGACGGCGTCAAGCACGAGCCCTACGAAAACGTCACCATCGACATCCCGGAGGAATCCCAGGGCAAGGTCATGGAAGAAATGGGTCTGCGTAAAGGCGACCTGAGCAACATGGTGCCGGACGGCAAAGGTCGTGTACGCCTGGAATACAACATCCCGGCGCGTGGCCTGATCGGCTTCCGTAACGCCTTCCTGACCCTGACCAACGGTGCAGGCATCCTGACCTCGATCTTCGACCGTTACGACGTGATGAAGTCGGGCCACATGTCCGGCCGCCAGAACGGCGTACTGGTATCGATCGATACCGGCAAGGCACTGACCTACTCCCTGGAAACCCTGCAGGCGCGCGGCAAGCTGTTCGTCGAGCACGGCCAGGAAATCTACAACGGTCAGATCATCGGCCTGAACAGCCGCGACAACGACCTGGGCGTCAACCCAACCAAGGGCAAGAAGCTCGACAACATGCGTGCTTCGGGTAAAGACGAAACCATCGCCCTGGTGCCGCCGGTTCGCTTCACCCTGGAGCAGGCGCTGGAATTCATCCAGGACGACGAGCTGTGTGAAGTCACTCCTAAGTCGATCCGTCTGCGCAAGAAGATCCTCGACGAAGGCGAGCGTACCCGCGCAGCCAAGAAAGCCAAGAACTGATCCGGTTCTAGCTGACTAAAAAGCCCCCGCCGGCTCACACCGGCGGGGGCTTTTTTATGGGCGCTGCCGATGGGGCAGAGTCGCCATACCGAGCATTGTTTGCCGGTTGCCAGGAACAATCGGTTTCTGCGTTGTCTGTGCCGATGCGCAGGCGAGCAGTCGGGTTCGGCGTGATGTTCACCTGCCACATTTGTGATCGACTGCATCATCCAGCCCGTGTGTGCAGCCCCTATAATTCGCGCTCTGCCAGGCCCGCGCCCGGCATGGATGATCTTCTCTTCAAGGATTCGAACGCATGCAGTGGATTTTCATGCTGATCGGGCTGGTACTCGGTGCCCTGGTGCTGGGCGCCGTGAGTGGCGAAGCGATGGCCGGTGCGCTTCTGGGTGCCTTCGTGGGGCTGGCGGTAGGGCAGGCGCTGGCGCTGCAGGCGCTGAGGCTTCAGCATGAGGCGCTGCGCAAGTCGCTGGCAGGACTGATCGAGCGCTTCAACCAGGGCACGGGCGATCTGCATGAGCGCCTGCTGCGCCTGGAGACGGGCGCGCCTCCGCAGGCCGATGACGCGGCCGAATCCCATCATGAGCCAGTTGCGCAGCCTGCTGTCGAGCAGGCCGCTGCGGCGCCGGTCGAGCCAGTCGTGGAGCCTGAGTGGGAACTCGAGCTGGTATTGCCTGCCGCCTCGCCTGGCGAGCCGGTGGTACAGGCGAGCCCTGAGCCCGTCTCGGAGCAGCCTGGCGTGCCGCCTGTCACGGCGGCTGCGCGGGTCACCGAGCCGCCGGCGCCCGGCCTTCTCGAGCGCGGCATCACCGCGGCGCGGGACTGGCTGCTGGGGGGCAATACCGTGCTGCGCGTGGGCCTGGTGCTGCTCTTCCTGGGCCTAGCCTTTCTGCTGCGCTATGCCTCCGAGCGGGTGGTGGTGGCCATCGAGTTGCGCTACGCCGGTGTGGCGCTGGCCGCAATTGCGCTGCTGGCGCTAGGCTGGTGGCTGCGCCGGCGGCGCCCGGCCTATGCCTTGCTGATGCAGGGCGGCGGTATCGCCGTGTTGTACCTGACGGTGTTCGCGGCCATGCGCCTGCATCCCTTGCTCACGCCGCAGGTCGCGATGCTGCTGATGGTGGTGGTGACGCTCTGTTCCGCCGTGCTGGCCATCCTGCAGGACGCCCGCGGGCTGGCTGCGGCAGCTGCGCTTGGCGGCTTCGCCGCGCCAATCCTGGCCTCCAGCGGTGGCGGCAGCCATGTCGCGCTGTTCAGCTATTTCGCCCTGCTCAATGCCGGGATCTTCGCCATCGCCTGGTTCAAGGCCTGGCGCGAGCTCAACCTGATCGGTTTCGTCGGCACCTTTGGTATCGGTCTGGCCTGGGGCCTGCGCTCCTACACCCCGGAGTTGTGGCTCAGCACCCAGGCTTTCCTGTTGCTGTTCTTCCTGATGTACGTGGCCATCGGCCTGCTGTTCGCCCGTCGCTGCCTGCTCGAGGCGTCGAGCGAGCCGGAAAACGATTCTCGCCAGGCCCTGCTCGAGTGGTCGGCGCGCCAGGCGGGTTACGTGGATGGCAGCGTGCTGTTCGGCACGCCCCTGGTGGGCTTCGGGCTGCAGTACGCGGTGGTTCAGCACCTGCCCTTCGGCCCGGCGTTCAGCGCATTGGCCATGGGCCTGCTGTACATGGTGCTGGCCCGGGTGCTGGTTGCCCGTGCGCCGGGGCGTGCCGTGCTGCTGATGGAAACCTGCCTGGCGCTGGGCGTGATCTTCGCCACCCTGGCCATTCCACTGGGGCTGGATGCCCGCTGGACCTCCGCTGCCTGGGCGGTCGAGGGCGCTGGCCTGTACTGGCTGGCGTTGCGTCAGCAGCGCTTGTTCGCGCGCCTGTTCGCCCTGCTCCTGCAAGTGGCCGCCGCTGCGGCCTATCTGTGGGACATACGCTTGGGTTACGACACCTTGCTCACGGGCTCGGCGCTCGGCGCGCTGATGCTGGGTGTGGCGCTGCTGTTCAGCTTCCTGCAACTGCGCGGGGCGGCAGACGCCGCCACGGATCGCGAGCGCAAGCTTCAGCCGGCCCTGGCCTATGGCGGCCTGGCCTTCCTCTATCTACTGGCTCCGCTGTGCTTCGGGCCTTACGCCACGGCTGCCGCCTGGGCCGTGGCCGGCGCCGCGACGCTGTTCGCCGGGTTGTCGCTGGGCACCCGCAGCCTGCTGACCGGCGCCTTGGTGGTGCAGGTGCTGGGCGGCGTGGTCTACCTGACCTTCAGCGACGGCCTCTATCAGGCGCTGGTCGACGAAACTCAGCGACCGCTCGCCCACCTGACGTTCTGGGCGCCCGTGCTGCTGGCGCTGGCGGGCCTGTTCTGCGCCTGGCGCCTGCACCTTGCCGGGCGCCTGAGCCGCGCCGATCTGTGGCCGATGGCACTGCAGGAGCTGTCTCATATGGCGCTGGGCTGGTTTGCCGCCTGGTGGCTGCTGGCAGCGTTCAGCGAGATCACGCGTTTCGTGCCGGACCCGCTGCAGGCCCACGTGTTCCTGCTGGTCGCGGTGGCCAGCCTGGCCGCCACCAGCCTGTTCGCTCTGCACCAGCGCTGGCCGGCACTGGCGGTGCTCAGCCTGGCCCTGGTGCCGCTGGGCTTCGCCGCCGTGCTGTTCGCCTGGCATCTGGGCTATCACCCGGTGGCAGACCTTGGCTGGCTTGCCTGGCCAGCGCTGTTCATCGTGCATTTGCTCATGCTGCGGCGCATGGCCGGGCTGGCGCCCGAGGTGCTGGTGCGCATCAGCCATGTGTTCGGCTGCTGGCTGCTATTGGGCGTGGTGGCGCTGGAACTGCGCTTCCTGTTCGCTGCCCTGGCCGACCATTACAACGCCTGGCGCTGGTTGGGCTGGGTGCTGGTGCCGTGTGCCTTCCTGATGCTGATGAACGTGCGCCGGACGCTGCCCTGGCCGATTGCGGCCTATCCGCGGGAATACCGCAGCTATGCGGCGTTGCCAGTCGCCGTTCTGCTGCTGGGCTGGTTCTGGCTGGTCAATCTGCTCAGTGACGGCTCCGCCGAGCCGCTGCCTTACGTGCCGCTGATCAACCCGCTGGAGCTGGGCATGCTGATCGTGCTCTTCGCCGTGCAACGCTGGGCCCAGGATGGCCTGGCCGTGCTGGCGATCAGGCCGGAGCGACTGCGCCAGGCTACCCAGGTAGTGATTGGCGCTTCGTCGTTCGCGCTGTTGACCATGATGGTGTGCCGTACCGCCGTCCATTGGGGGCAGGTGCCGTTCCAGGCCGATGCGCTGGTGGGATCGCAACTGGTGCAGGCCGGCCTGTCCATCGTCTGGACGCTGATCGCCCTGGGCCTGACCATCACCGGGCATCTGCGCGTGCGGCGTGATCTGTGGATGGTCGGCGCGGCGCTGATCGGTGTGGTGGTGGTTAAGCTGTTCTTCGTCGATCTGGGCAACAGCGGCAGCCTGGAACGGATCATTTCCTTTATCGGCGTCGGCGTGCTCCTGCTGGTGGTGGGCTATTTCGCGCCGCTGCCGCCACGCCGAGAAGCCAGGGCGCAGGTGCCGGCATGAGGCTGAATATCGCGTTGGTGCTGCTCATGCTGGGCACGCCGCTGGTTGCCACGGCCGAGCGTACGGAACGCCCCCAGGACTACGCCGTGACCGTGCCGCTGACCCTGAGCGGCGAGGGGCCCTGGTATCGGATGCAGTTGCCGATGGCGGCCCAGCTCGCCGCCCGGCATGCCGACTTTCGCGACCTGCGCCTGTTCAACGGCGAGGGCGAGCGGCTGGCCTACAGCCTGATTCCCGGTGCCGAGCGCTTTGCCGAGAGCCAGCAGCGTGCCGATCTGCGGCTGTTCCCACTGCATGGCCCGGCAGGGCGCCGCGATGCCGTGCCGACCCTGCGCGTGCAGCGTGGCGATGATGGCTCGATCATCGAACTCGCCGAGCCGGCCGCCACTGCCGAGCTGTTGCGTGGTTGGTTGCTGGACGCCAGCGCCACCGACTTTTCGCTGCAGCGCCTGTACCTGGAGTGGCAGGCCGAGAGCGAAGGCTTCCAGCGCTTCAGCATCGAGGCCAGTGACGACCTGGATCATTGGCGGCCAGTGGGTGAGGGGCAGGTCGCCCGGCTGAGCTTCAATGGCGAGCGCATCGACAAGAGCGAAGTGGAGCTGCCGACTATCCGGGCGCGCTACCTGCGCCTGCTGTGGCTGGCGCCTGAGCAGGCCGCCAACCTCAGCGCTGCCAGCGTCAGCGGCACGCGCAGCACGGCCGAACCGGCTGCGCTGATCTGGTCGGCGGCGCTGCAGGGGCAGGCGGATGAGCAGGGCGTCATCTGGACCATGCCGATGGCCTTGCCACTGGAGCGCGTGCGCATCGACATCGAGCAGGCCAACAGCCTGGCTCCGGTGGTGCTGCAGGGGCGGCGCGACAGCAAGGCGCCATGGGTGCCGCTGGCGAACTCGGTTCTCTACCGACTGCCTGGTGATGGTCACGAGCTGGTGCAGGATCAGATCGAGCTGCCGTCCTGGCCGGTCAGCCAGTTACGCTTGCAGGTCGACAGCCGTGGCGTTGGTCTGGGGTCGAGCGAACCGCGGATGCACCTCGCCATGCGCGCCACCGAGCTGCTGTTTCTGGTGCGCGGCAGTCCGCCCTATCAGTTGGCCCTTGGCCGGGAGGATGCCCAGGCGGGGAGCCTGCCGGTCACCACCCTGGTGCCCGGCTTCGATGCACAGCGCCTGGTGGGTATGGGCCAGGCTGTCATCGCTGGTCAGATTGCGCAGGCCGAGGTAGCGCCCGCTTCTACAACGGCGGAGCCCCGCTTCGACTGGAAGCGCGCCGGTTTGTGGGCGGTGCTGCTGGTCGGTGTCGGCGTGCTGGTACTGATGGCGCTCAGCGTGCTGCGTGCGTCCCGCGGACGCTCCTGACCGGAAAACTCAGTCGCGGCTAACGCTGTGGCGGGCCGCTTCGGCAGGCGCGTCCAGCACCAGCTCCTGGATCGCTTCGCCGACCTGCTCGAACAGCTTGCCGGCCTCGACGTCCTCATCGAGCGCCTCGGCGCAGGCAAGGATCACCAGGGCGTCGTCACCTTGCGGGTTGGCGATGCCCATATGGCAGGCGCGGTGTAGTTGGGTACCGGTCTTCTGGACGAAGGGCAGCTGCTCGCTCAGGCCGGCCTCCAGGCGATAGGCCTCGTAGCTGTCCAGGCCCATGATGTCGTAGAGCAGCCTGGTGCTTGCGTCGGACAGCAGCTCGCCCTTGGCCAGCTTGCCCATCAGCCTGCCATAGGCGACCAGGGTGGCGCTGTTCAGGCCACTTGCGTAGTAGCGCCGGTAGGCTTCGTCGAGGTCGCTGATCTCGAGCTGAGCGGTTTGCAGATTCAGGGCGTTGGCCACGGCCTCGACCCGTTGAGGGCCGAGCGGGGCGGCGGCGATCTCGACGATCTGACGGTTCTCCAGCGAGCGCCCGTCCGGGTGTAGCTGCCCATAGAGTTCACGGCGAACCTCGAGCAGGCGCGTCACCTTGCCGAAACCATTGTCCGCAGCTGCGGCGATGCGCTCGTTGACTCGCGCTTCGCCGGCCACGCGGATCAGCATGTCGGCGGCGGTGTTGTCGCTTTCCTGCAGCATCTCGCGCAGCAGTTCGCCGACGCTGTAGCGGGCGCCGGCGTCTTCCCACACCAGGCCGCCGGAGCCGTCTACCCGGTCGCCTTCCTCCAGGGTGATCGGCTGGTCGAGCTGCAGCTTGCCGTCATCGACTTCCTGCAACACGGCGATGGCGATCGCCGCCTTGGTGGCCGAGGCCAGGTACCAGGTGCGCTCGGCCTGGTAGTTCAGCTCGCTACCGTCGTGCGGGCGCAGCAGATACACGCCCAGCTTGCCAGGGGAGGCGTTCTCGAGTTCACCGAGACGCTGATGCAGTGCCTCGAAGCGCGCGTCACGCTGGGGCGTGGCCCATAGCCACAGCGAGACCGCGGCGCAGCCAAGCAAGGCGATGCTTGCCAGCAGGACTTTCATGGGCAACCCCTCAATTGAGCGCGTCACGCGTGAGCACGCCAGACGCTGTCAGCGCTTCGCCAACCTGGCGCAGGCTGCGCTCGGCCTTGGCCAGGGACTGCTGGCCCTGCACGCAGGCAACCACCAGCACCGGTTCGGCGGCGCCCCGGGCGGGTGCTTCGATCAGCCCCGAGTCGCAGATACGTGCGCGCTGGGTACCGGTCTTGTGGGCGAAGCGCGCGTCTTTCGGCAGCCCGGCGACGATGCGCTGGCGGCCGGTCTTGACCCGGCCCATGACCTCGAGCAGGTAGTCGGTTTGCGCCTTGCCCAGTGCCTGGCCGCTGGCCAGCCGTTCGAGCAACCCGCCGTAGGCGGAGAGCGTCGCGGCGTTGAGGTTGCTGCGGTAATAGTTGGCGTAGGCGGCGTTCAGGCTGATCGGTGCCAGTGCCGAGCGCGGTACATCAAGCAAGGTTGCCAGGCGCGCCAGGCGCTCGTCGTCCTTGCGCGCCTGGCGCAGGCTCAGCAGGTCGCGGCCGCCCAGTTGTGCGGCGCGTGGATGCAGTTCGCCGTAGATATGCCGGCGCACGTCGCCCAGCGTGGTGATCGGCTCGAAGCCCTCGGGCACCAGTTCGCGCACCAGGGCATTCACGGTATCCAGGCCGGCCAGGCGGATCAGCCGGTCGGTGGCGGTATTGTCGCTGTAGATGATCATCTGCTCGAGCAGGAAACGCACGCTCAGGCGTTCGCCGGGGCCGTGCTGGTTGGTGCTGCCGGCACCGTCGACGAAGTCATTGGCGGCCAGCGGCAGGCGCGTATCGAGCTGCCAGTCGCCGCGCTCCACACCACGCAACACGGCGATGGCCACCGGCACCTTGATGCCGGAGGCCATGTACCACCGCTCATCGGCGCGCAGGGTCACCGCCAGGTTGCTGTGCAGGTCCTTGACGTACACACCCAGCTCGCCGTCCTGCCTTTCGGCGACGGCCTGCAGGCGTTCGAGCAGCGGTTCCTGCCAGGCTGGCCGCCCGGTGTCGGCCGTAGCGGTGCTGGCCAGCAACGGGGCAAGGGCAATGAGCAGGGTACTGGCGAGTGCGCGCGGGTGCATGCAAATCCTCCGGGGGGCGGTGCGAGCCGGTGTGGAGGATTCGAGGTGCTGAGGCGCGGGGGTGTTCAGGCAGGCGGGTAACCAGACGTTGCAGGCTTACTTCGGTCGCCAGGCGCAGTAACCGGGGCGCGGGCCGATCTTAGGGTGATTGCGGCAGGTGTCCGGGCGGCGCTCGTAGATGGTGCACAGCCGGGTCTTGCGGTCCAGGTAATAGCAGTCGTTGTTGCTCATGCGCGTCAGGGTGAAGATCCCCGATTTCTGGTTGAAACGCTCGACCAGGCCGTCTTTCTGCAGGCGCTTGGCAATGTTGCGCGGCGGCTCGCCGCGCTCGAATTCGTCGACCACGCCGATGCGGATCAGGTCGCCGATGCGCACCTCCACCGGCAACTGACAGCAGCTGGAAATGCAGCTATGGCACATGTCGGCGGTGTAGCGCGCCCAGGTATCGAGGCGGTCTATTTCCGCAGCGGCGATCAGGTTGCTTTTCATCTCGGAGGGTTTCGCGTGGTGGGCGGCGCGCGATCATAGCGATGTTGCGGAAATTGTGAACAGCTATCCGCCGGCTGGCTTTCGTTCTGCACGGGCTGCGTTCGCGACAGGGCAATAAAAACCTGCTGAAAATGTGATGACTTGCAGTATTGTAGCGACGAAAATTCTTGCCCTACCTGTCTGCACCCTCTAGTGGCTCGCGGCTCGGGTTGACTCTAGGCTGCCAGGCGACCGGCCCTGGCCTCTTTCCTGAGCCGTTGCAATGGACACGTCCACCTTGCTTGCCTCTCTCACACGCTGCGTTGCAGCGCTTCAGGCCATTGCTCGCCCTCAGGCGGGCGGGGTGGCGGCATGAATTCATGCCTGGTCAACGCCTGGCGCCTCGACGTTGCCGTGCTGCTCACCGTGGTGGTCTGCGTAGGCGGCGTGCTGATGACCCGCTGGGTGATCAACCAGCGCGATTTCCCAGGGCGTGACACCTTCATCCTGATGCACCTGGCCAGCATGTGGTGGATGGCCATGGCCGGCCTGGAAGTGGCCTCCGTGGCGCCCGAGTGCAAGATGCTCTGGGCCACCATGTCGTGGCCGGGGATCATCAGCGTGCCGACCTTCTGGGCGGTGTTTCTCTGGCAATACGTCAGCAGTGTGCGCAAGCCGCTCAGCCGGCGTTCGATGCTGGGCATGATCCTCATGCCGCTGCTGATCTGGCTGATGGTGCTGAGCAACCCCTGGCACGGCCTGTTCTACGGCCCCGCCACCGGGCCGGTATCCGACGAGCCGGGGGCGCCGGTCTACTACGACCATGGCCCGCTGTTCTACGCCACTGCCGTGTACGTCTACCTGTTCATGAGTTTCAGCCTGGGCGTGGTACTGCGCGCGGCGCTGATCAGCCATGGCGTGCACCGGCGCCATTATCTGGCGTTCGTGCTGGTCACCGCGGTGCCCTGGTCGGCGAATATCGCCTACGTGGGCTTTGGAATGGTGGTATTCGGCGTCGACCCGACGCCCTTCAGTTTCGTCTTCACCCTGGCCGCCTTCTCCTGGCTGATCCTCGGCGTGCGGCTGTTCGACATGGTGCCGGTCGCCCGCCATCTGCTGCTCGAAGCGCTGCCCGACCCGGTGATGGTGGTCGATACCCAGTGGCGGGTGATCGAAGCCAACCAGGCGGCCCTCAAGCTGGGCGGGCTCGAACGCAGCTGGCAGGGCCGCAAGCTGCAGGACTGGCCAGGGTTTGGCAGCGACCTGCAGTTGCAACTGCTCGAGCAGGGCGAGCTGCGCGAGCCGCTGCTGATCCAGAGCGACAGCGACCATTACTTCGAAGTGCGCATGCGCCCCATCGAGCGGCTGACCCGTCACGGCATGCTGCTGCTGGGCCAGTTGCTGTACCTGCGCGACGTCACCCAGCGGCAGATAGCCAAGCTCAAGCTGGCCGAGGCGCTGGCGCTGAGCGAGGAGCGCCTGCGCACCATCAGCAGCCTGCACGAGCAGCTGCGTGAGCAGGCCCTCTGCGACCCGCTGACCGGGCTCTACAACCGCCGCTACCTGGACGAGCTGTTCGGCCGCGAACTGGCCCGCGCCCGCCGCGAGAACGCACCGCTGGCGTTGGCGCTGATCGACCTGGATCACTTCAAACGGCTCAACGACGAGTATGGGCACCTGGACGGCGACGATGTGCTCAGGAGCGTGGCTCAGTATCTGCTGGTGAACTTGCGCAGTTCCGATACGGTCTTTCGTATCGGCGGCGAAGAGTTCCTGCTGATCCTCCCCGGTGCCGATGCCCGCGAAGCGACCAAACGCCTCGAGGCCATCTGCCAGGGACTGGCGCAAAAACCGATCGAAACCCGCAGTGGCGTGCGCCACGTGACCCTCTCGGCCGGCCTGGCGCTATGGCCCGAGCAGGGCAGGGCGCTCGACGAGCTGCTGCAGGCTGCCGATGCCGCCTTGTATGAAGCCAAACGTCGCGGACGTAACCGCGTGTGCAGCCTGCTGCCGCGCGTTACCGCTCAGGCGGCTGAGGCACCCGTTCCTGGAAAGGGTTAAACTCCTTTCGATTACCTTCCTTCCCGGAGTCCTTCATGTCCCGCGTTACCCTGAGTCGTTACCTCATCGAGCAGACCCGTAGTCAAAACACCCCGGCCGATCTGCGCTTCCTGATCGAAGTGGTGGCGCGTGCATGCAAGGAAATCAGCCATGCCGTGTCCAAGGGCGCCCTGGGCGGCGTGCTCGGCAGCATGGGCACCGAGAACGTGCAGGGCGAAGTGCAGAAGAAGCTCGACGTGATTTCCAACGACATCCTGCTCGAGGCCAACGAGTGGGGCGGTCACCTGGCCGGCATGGCCTCCGAGGAAATGGACAACGCCTACCAGATCCCCGGCAAGTACCCCAAGGGTGCTTACCTGCTGGTTTTCGACCCGCTGGATGGTTCGTCGAACATCGACGTCAACGTCTCGGTCGGCACCATCTTCTCGGTGCTGCGCTGCCCCAGCGAGTACCTGAGCCAGAACGAAAGCCTCAATGAGCAGGCCTTCCAGCAGCCGGGTACCAAGCAGGTCGCTGCCGGTTATGCCATCTACGGTCCGCAGACCATGCTGATCCTGACCCTGGGCAACGGCGTCATGGGCTTCACCCTGGACCGCGAGCTGGGCAGCTTCGTGCTCACCCACGACAACATCAGCGTGCCGACCAGCACCGCCGAATTCGCCATCAACATGTCCAACCAGCGCCACTGGGAAGCTCCGGTGAAGCGTTACGTGGACGAGCTGCTGGCCGGCAAGGAAGGCCCCCTGGGCAAGAACTACAACATGCGCTGGATCGCTTCGATGGTGGCGGACGTGCACCGCATCCTCACCCGTGGCGGCCTGTTCATGTACCCGCGTGACGATCGCGAGCCAGGCAAGGCCGGCAAGCTGCGCCTGATGTACGAAGCCAACCCGATGTCGTTCATCATCGAGCAGGCCGGTGGTGCCGCCACCGACGGCGTGCAGCGCATCCTCGATATCCAGCCGACTTCGCTGCACCAGCGCGTGCCGGTATTTCTGGGCTCGAAGGAAGAAGTCGAGCGCGTTACCGGCTACCACAAGGCCTGACCGATGGCGCCCTGGCAGCCGCTGCTCGACTGGTGGTTCGGCCCCGCGGGCACGGCCGCGCAGAGCGCTGCCGAAAAGCACCGACTGTGGTTCGGCAAGCGTGATGAACAGGACGCCGAAGCCAAAGAGCGCTTTGGCGTCCTGGTCGAGCAGGCGCTGGCCGGCGAACTGCAGGAGTGGTCAGCCGACCCCCACGGCTGGCTGGCCAACGTGCTGTTGCTCGATCAACTGCCGCGTATGATACACCGCGACACGCCGCTGGCCTTTGCCGGCGATGCGCAGGCTCGCGAGCTGGTCGAGCAGGGCATCACCCTGGGCTGGGATCGCCAGCTGTCGCCGCTGCAGCGGGTGTTCATCTACCTGGTGCTCGAACACACCGAGGAGCCGCTTCAGCAGGCACGCTCGGTAGACCTGTTCGAGCAGCTCGCCAAAGCCGCCAGCGCTGCCGAGCGCGAGCTTTTCGCCGGGTTTCTCGACTACGCCAGGCGGCACCAGCGGGTCATCCAGCGCTTCGGGCGCTTTCCCCATCGCAACGAGATTCTCGGCCGCGTCAGCAGCGCGGACGAGTTGCGCTTTCTCGCGGAACCGGGCTCACGCTTCTGACGTCGAACCGGCATCTGCCACCTATCGGACTACGGAGATCCCCATGCGCCTGCGCTCCCTCGTGCTGTTGCTGGGCTGTGTCGTTCTGGCCGCCTGCGGCAAGGTCAACCAGGAAAACTACGCCAAGCTCTACTCCGGCATGAGCAAGGCCGAGGTCGAAGACCTGCTCGGCAAGCCCAGCGAATGCTCTGGCGCGCTGGGCATGTCCAGCTGCACCTGGGGCGACCAGGTGAGTTTCATCAGCGTCCAGTACGCCGGTGACAAGGTCATCATGTTTTCTGCAAAAGGATTGAAGTAATGAACAAACGCACCCTTGGCTTTCTGACGCTGGGCGCCTTGCTGCTGGTCGGCTGCGCCAATTCCGGCACCGGTGTGGCGCCGCCGAAGACCGTCGAATCCGTCGACCTCGAGCGCTATCAGGGTACCTGGTACGAAGTGGCGCGTTTGCCGATGTTCTTCCAGCGCAACTGCGTGGAGTCCGAGGCGCATTACCGTCTGCAGGATGATGGCAGCGTGGCGGTGACCAACCGTTGCCGCGAGGCCGACGGCCAGTGGAGCCAGGTCGAGGGCCGCGCCGTGCCGCAGGTCGAGGGCAAGACCGACAAGCTGTGGGTGACCTTCGACAACTGGGTCAGCCGCCTGCTGCCCGGCGTGACCAAGGGCGAATACTGGGTGCTGGATCTGGACGACGACTACCAGACTGCCCTGGTTGGCCACCCGAACCACAAGTACCTGTGGCTGTTGTCGCGCACCCCGACTATCTCCAGTGAAGTGCGCGATGAACTGCTCTCCGTGGCCCGCGCCCAGGGTTACGACACCAGTGAGCTGATCTGGCGCGACGGCGCCAAGCCCGCCCAGTAACGCTGCTGCCGGATCCGGTCAGGCTGGATCCGGCAGCACCTTCTGCTTGCATTCACTGCCACTGCAGCCGCGCCAGTTTCCATTGGCCGTCGTCCTCCCACCATTCCAGCTTCACGGCGTAATGCCGGGCGCTGTCGGGGATCAGCCCTTCGGCACCGGTGAGCCCCACCTGTGCATCCGTGTAACCCTTGTCGCGGTAGGTCGCGTCCACGCGGCTGTTCTTGCCCAGGGCCAGTACCTTGACGCTGTTATGACGTAGAAACAGCAGGGTCATGGTGCGCTTGGCCCAGTCCCGATCATTGGCCTGCTGGGCACGAAACTCCTTGTGCAGCTGGTCGAGCACCGCCGCGGTCTTCTTCGCTTCGAGGTTGTCCTGCAGTTGCTGCACGGCGGCTTCCAGCCTGGCTTGCGGGTCGTCCTTGGCGCTGCAAGCGCTCAGCAGCAAGCCGAGCAGTAACAGTGGTGCTGCAAATTTCCGTATCGACATGCCGAATTTCCTTTTCATGGTTATGATGCCCGAACGAGCGCAGTAGCCCGCCACGCGCGAGCGGCCCGAGCCTATCTCAATTATTCCTCAGGAGGGCACCATGCAGACGTTGTATCCGGAGATCAAACCGTACGCCCGTCATGAGCTGGCGGTAGATGCCCCGCACGTTCTCTACGTCGACGAGAGCGGCTCGGCGGATGGTCTGCCGGTGCTGTTCGTGCACGGTGGCCCTGGGGCGGGGTGCGATGCGGCCAGCCGCCGCTACTTCGACCCCAACCTGTACCGCATCGTCACCTTCGACCAGCGCGGCTGTGGTCGCTCCACGCCCCACGCCAGCCTGGAGAACAATACCACCTGGGATCTGGTCGCCGACATGGAGCGTATCCGCGAGCACCTGGGCATCGACAAGTGGGTGCTGTTCGGCGGCTCCTGGGGCTCGACCCTGTCGCTGGCCTATGCCCAGGCCCACCCGGATCGGGTGCAGGCGCTGATCCTGCGTGGCATCTTTCTGTGCCGGCCACAGGAATTCAAATGGTTCTACCAGGAGGGCGCCAGCCGGCTGTTCCCCGATTACTGGCAGGATTACCTGGCGCCGATTCCCGCCGACGAGCAGGGCGACCTGATGCAGGCCTTCTACAAGCGCCTGACCGGCTCCGACCAGATCGCCCAGATGCACGCCGCCAAGGCCTGGTCATGCTGGGAAGGGCGCACCGCCACCCTGCGGCCCAACCCGCAGGTGGTCGAGCGTTTCGCCGAGAGCCTGCGTGCGCTGTCGATCGCCCGCATCGAGTGCCACTACTTCGTCAACGACGCCTTCCTGGAGCCCAACCAGTTGCTGCGTGACATGCCGAAGATCGCCCACTTGCCGGGCATCATCGTGCATGGCCGCTATGACGCCATCTGCCCGCTGGACAACGCCTGGGCGCTGCACCAGGCATGGCCCAACAGCGAGCTGCAGATCATCCGCGAGGCGGGCCATTCGGCAGCCGAGCCGGGCATCGCCGACGCCTTGGTGCGCGCCGCCGACGAGATTGCCCACCGCCTGCTCGACCTGGCGCCGGACGAAGCATGAAGGCACTGCTGCAGCGCGTTGCCAGCGCCCGTGTGGATGTCGCCGGGGATACAGTCGGTGCCATCGACCAGGGCTTGCTGGTGCTGATCGGCATCGAGCCGCAGGACAGCGAGGCCAGTTGCGCCAAGCTGCTGCACAAGCTGCTCAACTACCGGGTGTTCAGCGACGCGGCAGGCAAGATGAACCTGTCACTCAAGGATATCGGCGGCGGTCTGTTGCTGGTCTCGCAGTTCACCCTGGCCGCCGACACGCGCAGTGGCCTGCGCCCGGGTTTCTCCACCGCCGCGCCGCCTGCCCTGGGTGAAGCGTTGTTCGATCACCTGCTCGAGCAGGCCCGCACGCAGCACCCTCAGGTCGCCAGTGGCCGTTTCGGCGCCGACATGCAGGTGCATCTGATCAACGACGGGCCGGTGACCTTCCTGCTGGAAACTTGACGACGCCCGATTACTGGCCTGCTTCTTGCCTTCTCTGCAGCGGCTGCAAGCTGCCCTTTGTCGCTGATCTGGCGTGTATCTCTCGCCATCGGCGGCGATCACGGTTAGCATGCCGCGCCGCCTTCACGAAGGGCCTGCTGGTCGCACCGCACTGGTGCATGAGCCTGAGCCGGCCCAACATACTCGTCTGTCTTTCAGGAGCAAGAATGAAAAAGCTTGTCGCCTCACTGCTGTTATCCGTCTGCGCCTTTGCCGGCATCGCCCAAGCTGGCGTCATCGACGACGCGGTCAAGCGCGGTACCCTGCGCGTGGGTATGGACCCGACCTACATGCCGTTCGAAATGACCAACAAGCGCGGCGAGATCATCGGCTTCGAAGTCGACCTGCTCAAGGCGATGACCAAGGCCATGGGCGTCAAGCTGGAGCTGGTGTCCACCTCCTACGACGGCATCATCCCGGCCCTGTTGACCGACAAGTTCGACATGATCGGCTCCGGCATGACCCTGACCCAGGAGCGCAACCTGCGCATCAACTTCTCCGAGCCCTTCATCGTGGTCGGTCAGACCCTGCTGATCCGCAAGGAGCTGGCTGACAAGGTCAAGAGCTACAAGGACCTGAACAGCGCCGACTACCGCATCACCTCGAAGATCGGCACCACCGGCGAGATGGTCGCCAAGAAGCTGATCGCCCAGGCCAAGTACAGCGGCTTCGACAACGAGCAGGAAGCGGTGATGGACGTGGTCAACGGCAAGGCCGACGCCTTCATCTACGACGCCCCGTACAACGTCGTGGCGGTGAACAAGGCCGGTGCCGGCAAGCTGGTGTTCCTCGATCAGCCGTTCACCTTCGAGCCCCTGGCCTTCGGCCTGAAGAAGGGCGACTACGACAGCATCAACTGGATCAACAACTGGCTGCACCAGATCCGTGAAGACGGCACCTACGATCGCATCCACGCCAAGTGGTTCAAGAGCACTAATTGGCTGAAAGAAATGGAATAAGCGGAATCTGCCCACGACCTGCTGCGCGTCGGTCCTGCTGCGTTGAAGACAGTCTCGGAAAGCCGCTTGCGGCTAACGCACTTTAGTGCGGCTCCGAATGGAGCGAGCAAAGCGAGTAATGCTCATGTACACCAGTACAGTCGCCCGCGACTCCGACCGTTCCTCGCCTGCTTTCGCCTTGCATGACTCTAGCTCGCGAGCTCGTGAACAGGTTCCCGGTTTCATACCGCTACACCCGGCGCGCGGCTAGTCCGCGCGCTGTCATGTTGGTAACTCAACGGGTAGACACTCACCGTGGCTAAACAGAAGAAAGCCCAGTGGCCCTGGCACCTGCTGACCGGTCTGATCCTGGTCCTTGGTGTTCTGGCGATCTGGTACAGCACCTCGCTGATCTCCTATGAATGGCGCTGGAATCGCGTTCCCCAGTACTTCGCCTACCACGCCGAACAAGCGCAGCGCGCGGCTGACTACGGCAGCGTCGAGAGCATCAGCCGCCAGGGCAGCGACGCCCTGGTTACCCTGAGCGTTGAGGGTGGCGAACAGCAGCAGCTCACGGTGGCCAGCGACAGCCTGCAACTGAGCGAAGGCGACGACGTGGCCGAGGGCGATGTGATTGGCGTCACCCGTCACTGGGCCGCCGGGCCGCTGCTCTGGGGCCTCTGGACCACCCTGTGGATCTCCGTGGCGGCCGGGGTGTTCGGCCTGCTGATCGGTCTGGTCACCGGCCTGTGCCGGCTCTCGGCCAACCCGACGCTGCGCCACCTGTCGACGGTCTATGTCGAGCTGGTACGCGGCACGCCGCTGCTGGTGCAGATATTCATCTTTTACTTCTTTATCGGCACGGTGCTCAACCTGTCCCGCGAGTTCGCCGGTGTGGCGGCGCTGGCACTTTTTACCGGCGCCTACGTCGGCGAGATCGTGCGTGCCGGCGTGCAATCCATCGTCCGCGGTCAGGACGAGGCGGCCCGCTCCCTGGGCCTCAGTGCTGCGCAGTCGATGCGCCACGTGATTCTGCCGCAGGCGTTCAAGCGCGTGCTGCCGCCGCTGGCCGGGCAGTTCATCAGCCTGGTCAAGGACACCTCGCTGGTCTCGGTGATCGCCATCACCGAGCTGACCAAAAGCGGCCGCGAAGCCATTACCACCTCGTTCTCCACGTTCGAGATCTGGTTCTGCGTCGCGGCCCTGTACCTGGTGATCAACCTGCCGCTGTCGCAGATCGCCAACCGCCTGGAACGGAGGCTCGCGCAAAGTGATTGAAGTCCGTGATCTGATCAAGGTGTTCGACGCCCGTGGCCAGCAGGTGCGCGCCGTCGACGGCGTGACCACCCAGGTGGCGCGCGGCGAGGTACTGGTGGTGATCGGCCCGTCCGGCTCCGGCAAGTCAACCTTCCTACGCTGCCTCAACGGCCTGGAAGAACTGGACGAAGGCTCGGTGAGCATCGACGGCCTGGACCTCGCCAACCCGAAGACCGATATCAACGCCTACCGCCGCGAGGTCGGCATGGTGTTCCAGCACTTCAACCTGTTCCCGCACATGACCGTGCTGGAGAACCTGTGCCTGGCGCAGAAAGTCGTGCGCAAGCGCGGCAAGGCCGAGCGCGAAGCCAAGGCCCGGGCGCTGCTCGACAAGGTCGGCATCGGCCAGAAGGCCGGTGAGTTTCCGTCGCGCCTGTCCGGCGGCCAGCAGCAGCGCGTGGCCATCGCCCGTGCGCTGTGCATGGACCCCAAGGTGATGCTGTTCGACGAGCCGACCTCGGCACTCGACCCGGAAATGGTCGGCGAGGTGCTCGACGTGATGAAGCAGCTGGCCGTGGAAGGCATGACCATGGTCTGCGTCACCCACGAGATGGGCTTCGCCCGCGAAGTGGCCGACCGGGTGCTGTTCTTCGATCACGGCAAGCTGCTCGAAGATGCGCCGCCTGCCGAATTCTTCGCCCAGCCGAAGGATCCGCGGGCCCAGGCGTTTTTGCGGCAGGTTCTGTAGCAAACAGGCCTGGGCCGCTCTAAGGCAGAAGCGGACGGTGAGTAAAGCTATTGTGGGAGAGGCTTTAGCCTCGAGTTTTCTGGACAGCTCGCTGCGCATGCTTGAGCAGTGGTTTGCCATCGTTATCGCATTGCTCTTTCGTTCGGTTCCGCTCTGTCGAGCGGGTTTCTTTTGGCATCGCCCGGATGGCCGGCCCCGCCAAAAGAAACCAAAAGGTCTAGCCCCGACATCCGGCCCCAGCTTCGCTGGGGTTCCCTCGTTCCATCATTGTTCCGGGGGCCGGCCTGGAAGGGCCATCCATGGCCCATCAGGCCTCTCGCCGCATCCATGCGGCTCGTCCCCCTGCACAATGATTCCACTCGGCCTCCTGGAGGGGCGCTTGGTAGCGCCTGATAATTCTGTGGCATGAGGAGCACCCAAAAGCCAAAGCGGCCGAACGGCCGCTTTCGCCACGTTGCGGCCCCTCAGGTGCCGCGTCGAACACGCATTGCCCCGGCAGGTTTCCAGAACCATTCAGGCCTGGCCAAGTCCCAATGTTCTCCCTTCGATATGAGGACGTTAAGGCGTGAAAACCGTTCTAGCCCTGTTGGCCGCTGCCATCACCCTGCCTGCGATGGCCGACCAGCCGACTCTCTACGGTCGCTACGAGTACATCCAGCTTCCCCAGCTCGGCCAGACCCTCAAGGCCAAGATGGACACCGGTGCCATGACCGCCTCGCTGTCGGCCCGCGATATTGAGCAGTTCGAGCGTGATGGCGAGGACTGGGTGCGTTTCCGCCTGGCCGTCGATGACGCTGGCGATCAGCTCTTCGAGAAGCCCCTGGCCCGCGTCACCGAAATCAAGAACCGCGCCGAGGAGGGCAGCTCCGTCGAGCCTTCCTACTCAGCGCGCCCGGTGGTCAACATGGACATCTGCCTGGGTGAGGAAAGGCGCAACATCGAGGTCAATCTCACCGACCGCAGCCATTTCGACTACCCGCTGCTGATCGGTGCCAGTGCCATCCGCAAGCTGGATGCGGCCATCGATCCCGCCAATCGCTATACCGCCGAACGCCCCAACTGCTGATTTGCACAGGCTGCGCATTGCTTTCGCGCAGTCCGGTGTGATTCTTGCCTCGAAATGGCACATTGCCACGGCATTCTGGACCGTGGCGCATGTCCGAGGTGAAGTATGTGGGGTTTGCTCAAACCGGGTATACGCATGCTGGAGTGCGTGAGTTTCGCCCGCAAGTTTCAGTTGCTGTTCGTGCTGTTCGTCATCCCGCTGGGTTATGCGCTCTGGGTGATGACCAGCAGCAACCTGGCGCATATCGAAGTGCTGGGCAGCGAGATAGATGGCATGCATGGCGTGCAGGCGTTGAGCGCGGTCGAGCAGGAATTGCACCAGCAACGTTTTCTGCTGGCGCGCTGGAAGGGTAATGACAAGGCGGCCGAAGCGCTGTTGCGTGAGCGCAGCGGCGAGCTTGGCGAAGCCCTGGCGGCCGCTGCCGAAAAGGTAAAGCTGACGCCGAGCGAGGAAACCGGTCGCCAGCTCGAGGCCCTGCAAGCCTCGGTGGCTGAACTGGATCTCGCCGTGCTGGGTAAAATGGCCCTGCTCGACGCCCTCGAGCGTTACCAAAAAACACTGTCCCTGCTCACCGTGCTACGTGAGCAGGTCGCCACTGACAGCGGCCTGATCCTCGATCCATTCCTCGACACCTACCTGATGATGGAGCAGCTGACGCAGACCCTGCCGCGCCTGTCGGACAATCTGGGCAACTTCGCCAGCCAGGGTTACGGCTCGCTGGTGGCGCAACACTTCACTCTGCAGAACCGCGTGGCGGTGCGTGACCTGCGCCGTTCGCTGGAACAAGCTGGTGCACAGATCGCCAAATCGCGCACCGCTTTGCAGCAGGCTTCGCCGCGGGCCATGCAAACCCTGCAGCAGCCCTACGCCCAGGTCGAGGAAGGCCTGCAGAAGTTTCTCGCCGAGATCGACCGCGACATGTTCGAGGCCAGCCCCATGGTGCTGCAGCCTGCCCAGTTCGTGCAGCAGGTGCAGGCGCTGCAGGAAAGCGTGAGCGTTCTGCGGCAGGCGGTGTATGAGCAGTTCAACGCCAATATCGGCGACTATCAGGGCAAGGCCCGCCGGGACATGCTGCATACCACGCTGATTTTCGCCGTGCTCACCTTGCTGGCGCTGTACCTGCTGCTGTGCCTCAACGCCTCCATTCGCCGCAGCACTGCCGGCATCATCCAGGCCGCCGAGGGCCTGCGTGACGGCGACCTGCGGGTGCGCATGCAGGTGCATGGTGCCGATGACCTGGCGGCGATCGCCACGGCCCTGAATAGCGCCGTTGGCCAATTGCGCGATTCCATGCAGGGCGTCGGCCGCGAAGGGCAGAGCCTCGACGAGACCGTGCGCAATCTAGGGAACCAGGCTGCGGGCTCATTGAGTGCGGTGGAGCAGCAGCAGGCGCAGATGAGCCAGATTGCCACCGCCGCTACGCAGATGGCCGCCACTGCCCAGAGCGTGGCGCAGAGTTGCGAGCAGGCCGCCCAGGAAGCCGGGCAGACCCGCGAGATCGCCAACCAGAGCAACCAGCGCAGTGCCCGCACCAGTGCCAGCATGCGCGAGCTCAGTGAGCGCCTGGCCGGCAGCGCGCAGACCTTGCAGAAGCTGCGTCAGCAGACCGAGCAGATCACCCGGGTGGTCGACGTGATCAAGGGCATCGCCGAACAGACCAACCTGCTGGCCCTCAACGCGGCCATCGAGGCGGCGCGCGCTGGCGAGCAGGGTCGCGGCTTTGCGGTGGTCGCTGACGAAGTGCGCTCGCTGTCGCAACGCACCCAGAATTCCACGGCAGAGATTGCCCAGACCGTCGGTGACCTGCACAAGGTCGTGGGCCAGTCCGTCGCCGAGATGGAGCAGGCCATGCATCAGGCCGAGGGCGATGTGGGTAATGTACTGGCCATGAGTGCAGATCTCGACGGCATCGTCGAGTCGGTACAGCGGGTCAGCGACCGCCTGGCGCAGATCGCCACCGCTGCCGAGCAACAGGCGGCCACCGCCGACGAGGTGAGCGGCAATATCCAGCAGGTCGATCAGGCCGCCAGTGAATTGCTCAGCGGCGCGCGGATGGTCAGCGAAGCCAGTGAACAACTGCGCCGCGGTAGTGAAACCCTGTCGCGTAACACCGGCCGTTTCCGGGTGGAATAAGTGCGCAAGCAGTGGTTGATCAATAAATGAACGATCCTTCGCAGGCCGCTATTTCAGTGGCCTGCAAGGAGTCATCTTCAGGTTGTCCACAGGCTCATGCACGCCCTTTGTGCATGAATGCTTCGTCTCCTTCGCTGTATTCTTTCACGCCTGCTTCAGTGAGGAAAGTCAAGTAATACAGCAGGTTGGAGTGATTCTGCAGAGTGCTGTTCAATAACTGATCAGATAGCGGAATGCCACGGTCGGCGTGGCTTTCGAGGTTCGATACCGTGTTTATCCACAGAATCTTCCACGGCTATTGTGTATAGCGCGCTGATTCAAGCCGCGAGTGCTACATAATCAGCTCCGTTCCTTGTGGAAACATAAATTTTAGGTAGCGTTCGTGCGTTGGTCAGTTAATGATCAGCGTGCCAGAAGGCCCGTCTGTTATGGGCTGCAGCCGATCATGCAAAGGTTATCCACAAAGTGTTCCACTCAAGTTGTGTATTGTCCCCAGTGCTTTGTCGTTATTGCATCTCTTGACAAAGTTCTTTTGATAACAGCGCTTAGTCAAGATTTATTCTGTGAGTAAATGGTTGATCAAATAATGTTCAGGCTATCCAAAGCCGCGGTTTCAGACGCGTGCAGCTCTTAGCTCCAAGCTTATCCACAGAATGATCCACCTGTTTTGTGCATGAGTGGCGGTGCCTGTGCGCTATTGACGCTGGCCACGGCCTCGCGCAGGCTCCGCAACCCACGTGTGCTGCAAGGATGCCAATAATGGCGACTGTCCTGATTGTTGAAGATGAAGCGGCAATCGCCGACACGCTGATCTATGCCCTGCAGGCCGAGGGCTTTACCACGCGCTGGTCGACACTGGCCGGCGAAGCACTGACGTTGCTTGAGCGCGAGGCCTTCGACCTGGTGATTCTCGACGTCGGCCTGCCCGACATCAGCGGCTTCGAGGCCTGCAAGCGGTTGCGGCGCTTCTCCGATGTGCCGGTGATGTTCCTGACTGCGCGCAATGACGAGATCGACCGCGTGGTGGGGCTGGAAATCGGCGCGGATGATTACGTGGTCAAGCCCTTCAGTCCGCGGGAAGTGGCGGCGCGGGTCAAGGCCATTCTCAAGCGCGTGGCGCCCCGCGAGCCGGTGGCCGCCAAGCCCAATGAAGGTCCGTTCCGCCTCGACATCGAGCGGGTGCGCATCGACTACCACGGCCAGCCTCTGAGCCTGACCCGCCTCGAATTCCAGTTGCTGCATTGCCTGCTCGGCCAGCCCGAGCGGGTGTTCAGCCGCGAACAATTGCTCGATGCGCTGGGTGTCGCGGCGGACGTGGGTTACGAGCGTAATATCGACAGCCATATCAAGAGCCTGCGCGCCAAGCTGCGCCAGGTCGCGCCCCAGGCCGAGGCGATCCAGACCCACCGCGGGCTGGGTTACAGCCTGCGCCTCGAATAGCGCCATGCCCAGCCTTCAGGAGGCCTGCTGATGCCGCTTGGTGTACGTATCTTTTTGGCCTACTTCCTGTTCGTCGGCCTGTCCGGCTGGTTCGTGCTGAGCACGGTGATGGACGAGATCCGGCCCGGCGTACGTCAGTCCACCGAGGAAACCCTAGTCGATACCGCACATCTGCTGGCGGTGCTGTTGCGTGAAGAGGTACGCGAAGGTCGCCTCGCCCAGGGGCAACTGCCCGAATTGCTCAAGGCCTATGGCCAGCGCCAGCCGGGCGCGCAGATCTGGGGTGTAGCGAAGAACCAGGTCAACCACCGCATCTATGTCACCGACGCCAACGGCATTGTGCTGCTCGACTCCAGCGGTCTGGCGGTGGGTCAGGATTATTCGCGCTGGAACGACGTCTACCTGACCCTGCGTGGTCGCTACGGTGTGCGCTCGACCCGCGAAGACCCGAACGATCCGGACTCCTCGGTGATGTACGTGGCCGCGCCGATCGTCGACGGCGAGCGCATTCTTGGCGTGGTGTCGGTGGCCAAGCCCAACCGCACCCTGCAGCCCTATATCGAGCGTTCGCAGCGGCGCCTCGGCTGGCTGGGTGGCGGGTTGATCGGCCTGGGCCTGCTGGTCGGTGGCTTGCTCAGCTGGTGGCTCAGCGGTTCGCTGCGCCGTTTGACCCGTTATGCACAGGCGGTCAGCGAAGGCCAGCGTGCCGAGTTGCCCCAGGTACGGGGCGGCGAGCTCGGGCAACTGGCCCAGGCGGTGGAGCGCATGCGCACCGAGCTGGAGGGCAAGGCCTATGTCGAGCGTTACGTGCATACCCTGACCCATGAACTGAAGAGCCCGCTGGCGGCGATCCGCGGCGCCGCCGAGTTGCTGGAAGGCGAGATGCCCGAAGCCCAGCGTCAGCGCTTCGTGGCCAATATCGGCGAAGAAGGCGAGCGCCTGCAGAACCTGGTCGAGCGCCTGCTGCACCTGGCCCAGGTCGAGCAGCGCCAGGGCCTCGAAGAACGCGTCGCCGTACCGTTGCAGCCGATGATCGACGAGCTGGTGCACGCCCAGATGGCACGAATCGAACAGCGCCAGGTGCAGGTGGATAACCGCGTCGACGCCTCGCAGATCGCGCTCGGCGAGCGTTTCCTGCTGCGCCAGGCGCTAAGCAACCTGCTCGACAATGCGCTGGATTTCACTCCGCGTGGTGGCTTGATTCGCTTCGCTTGCGAGGCGGATGAGCAGTCCCTGCAACTGTGTCTGTTCAATCAGGGGCCGGCCATTCCCGACTACGCCTTGGCGCGCCTCACCGAGCGTTTCTATTCCCTGGCGCGCCCGGCTACTGGGCGCAAGAGCACCGGCCTGGGGCTCAACTTCGTACAGGAGGTGGCGCAACTGCATGGTGCGGCGCTGAGCATCGCCAACGTCGATGATGGCGTGGAGGTGCGCTTGAGCTTCCCGCGCTAGGCGCCGTGGCTGCGACCTCGGCGATGCTGGCGGCGACTTGTCGCAAACAGGATGCGTACAGATGCCCGCACTTTGGCTATTCTGAAGCCGTTCGCCAATCTACCGGGACAGGAAGACGCGCATGAAAAAGACCGTGGCTGAAGTGCTCAAGAGCAAGCCGATATCCAACGTTTACAGCGTCACGCCCGACAGCAGCGTGTTTGCTGCGATGAAACTGATGGCCGAGAAGGGCATTGGCGCCTTGGTGGTGCTCGAGGGCGAGCGACTGGCCGGCATCGTCAGCGAGCGTGACTACGTGCGCAAGGTTGCGGTGCAGGAACGCCCGCCAGCCAACCTGAAAGTCAGCGACATCATGACCGGCAAGGTCATTACCGTGACGCCAGGCGAAGATGCCCGGCATTGCATGGAACTGATGACCAACGGTCGTCTACGCCATCTGCCCGTCGTCGAAGACGGCCGCCTGATCGGCCTGCTGTCGATCGGTGACCTGGTCAAGGACATCATCAGCCATCAGGAAAACCTGATTCAGCATCTGGAACAGTACATCCGCGGTGAATGATTCAGCGGCTGCACGAGCAGCCGCTTTGCCAGGTCACCATCCTCTGGCCTAGCCTCGCACGGCTCCATAATCCCTTGTAAATCCCCACACAAATTCCATCTGCGCTCCATGCTGCCTCCACCCGGCCTGGCCAGACTGCGTGCATCCCAACTGCACGGAGCGCTGTGCCATGAACCGAAGCCTGCTATTCAAACTGGGCACCATTGCCCTGTTGATTCTGCTGTTGATGATCCCCCTGTTGTTGATCAATGGCCTGGTCAACGAGCGCCAGAGCGCGCGCGATGATGTGCTGCGCGATATCGCCCGCAGCTCCAGCTATGCCCAGCAGATCACCGGGCCGATCATGGTGGTGCCGTATCGCAAGAAGGTACTGACCTGGAAAACCCGCAAGGACAGTGACGAGCGCTACCAGGAGGAGTCGATCGAGCAGGGCCGCCTGTACTTCCTGCCCGAACGCTTCACCGTCGATGGCGACGTGCGCACCGAGCTGCGTTACCGCGGCATCTACCAGGCGCGCCTGTACCACAGTGATAGCCAGGTCAGCGGCGAGTTCAAGGTGCCGGCCAACTACGGCATCAGCGACGTCGATGCCTACCGGTTCGGCGAGCCCTTCATCGCAGTCGGCATCAGCGATGTGCGTGGCATCGGCAACGACCTCAAGCTGCAGCTCAATGGCGCCAGCCTGAGTTTCGAACCAGGCAGCGGCGATGACAGCTTCGGCAGTGGTGTGCATGTGGCGCTGCCGGCACACGACAGCCGCGACGAGCAGACCTACGCCTTCGCCTTCGACCTCAAGCTGCAGGGCACCGAGCAACTGAGCATCACCCCGGTCGGCCGTGAAAGCCAGGTCACCCTGCGTTCAGACTGGCCGCACCCGAGTTTCGTCGGCGAGTTCCTGCCCAGCCAGCGCGAGGTGAGCGAGCAGGGCTTTACTGCCAAGTGGCAGACCAGCTTCTTCGCCACCGACATGCAGGATGCCCTGAGCAGCTGCGTCAGCGGTTCCTGCTCGGTGATGCAGAGCCGTGCATTCGGCGTGAGCTTCATCGATCCGGTGGACCAGTACCTCAAGGCCGACCGGGCGATCAAGTACGCGCTGCTGTTCATCACCCTGACCTTCGCGGTGTTCTTTCTCTTCGAAGTGCTCAAGCGCATGGCTGTGCACCCGGTGCAGTACGCCCTGGTGGGCCTGTCCATGGCGCTGTTCTACCTGCTGCTGCTGTCGCTTTCCGAGCACCTGGGCTTCGCCGTCGCCTACGGCCTGTCCGCCCTGGGCTGCGTGGCGCTGAACAGCTTCTACGTCAGCAGTGTGTTGCGTAGCTGGCTACGCGGCGCTGCCTTCGGTGGCTTGCTGGCCGCACTGTACGGGCTGCTCTACGGGTTGCTCAGCGCCGAGGACTACGCCCTGCTGATGGGCTCGCTACTGGTGTTCGGCGTGCTGGGCTGCGTGATGGTGCTGACCCGCAAGCTCGACTGGTATGGCGTCGGCCGCCCGGCCTCCAGCGCCCCCCTAAATTCCTGATCCTTTACAGGGGCGTGCCAGGCGCACGCCCCCTGGAGACTGCCATGCGCGTCCTACTGCAATTTTCTGCCTGTTTCTTCCTCGGCCTGTGCATCGCCGGTGTGTTGCTGATCGGCATGATGTTCGTCGGCCGCTTCGACTGGATCGAGCTGATGATGCTCACCGGCTGGCCTTTCGCTCAGCTTGGCCTGCACCTGCTGCCCGAGCCGTTCTGGAACGGCCTGACCGGCGTGACCAATGCCGTGGCCAACAGCTCGGTGCAATCGTTCCTGCAACTGTGCGTGGCCATGGCGCAGACCGCCCTGCTGTTCGCCCTGGGCTTCTTTCGCCTGTGGTACCGGCGATGAGCGGGCGCGTCGGGCTGCGCGAGGAGCGCCAGGCCGGACGGCAGCTGGCGCGTTTCATCGCCCAGTTGTTTCCCGCGCCGGAGCCGCTGTGCCGCGATAACCGACGGTTACTGAGGCAGGTTGCGCGGGCATAGACATGGATCAATGGATGGTCGGGCCGGGGTTTCTAGAATCGCCGGCCCTGCTTTTTTCCGCGAGCTCGTTCCGCCATGTCCAGCCAACCGTTTCGTCCCGAACTGCTGTCGCCGGCGGGCAGCCTGAAGAACATGCGCTACGCATTCGCCTACGGCGCTGATGCGGTGTATGCCGGGCAGCCACGCTACAGCCTGCGGGTGCGCAACAACGAGTTCGATCACGCCAACCTGGCCCAGGGCATTCGTGAGGCGCACGTGCTGGACAAGCGCTTCTACGTAGTGGTCAACATCGCACCGCACAACGCCAAGCTGAAGACCTTTCTCGACGATCTGCAGCCGGTGATCGACATGGCGCCGGACGCACTGATCATGTCCGACCCCGGGCTGATCATGCTGGTGCGCGGCCGTTATCCGCAGATGCCCATCCACCTCTCGGTGCAGGCCAACGCGGTGAACTGGGCCAGCGTGGCGTTCTGGCAGGGGCAAGGCCTGGAACGGGTGATCCTGTCACGGGAGCTGTCGCTCGGCGAGATCGAGGAGATCCGCACCCAGGTGCCGGACATGGAGCTGGAAGTGTTCGTCCACGGTGCGCTGTGCATGGCCTATTCGGGGCGCTGCCTGCTGTCCGGCTACCTCAACCGCCGCGACCCCAACCAGGGCGCTTGCACCAACGCCTGCCGCTGGCAGTACGACGTCAAGGCGGCGGGCGAAAACGAACTGGGCGAGATCGTCCGGGTGGTCGAGCCGACGCTGGGCATCGGCGCACCGAGCGAGCAGGTGTTCGTGCTCCAAGACGGCGAGCAGCAGATGCCGATCTTCGAGGACGAGCACGGCACCTACATCATGAACTCCCGGGATCTGCGCGCCGTGCAGCACGTCGAGCAGTTGGTGAAGATGGGCGTGCACTCGCTAAAGATCGAAGGGCGCACCAAGAGCCATTACTACTGCGCCCGCACCGCCCAGGTGTACCGCCAGGCCATAGACGACGCGCTGGCCGGCCGGCCCTTCGACCGTGGGCTGATGGACAGCCTGGAATCACTCGCCCACCGCGGCTACACCGAAGGCTTCCTGCGTCGCCATGTGCACGACGAATACCAGAACTATCAGCACGGCAGCTCGCTGTCCGATCGCCAGCAGTTCGTTGGTGAGCTGACTGGCCAGCGCCGTGGCGAACTGGCCGAAGTACGGGTGAAGAACCGTTTCTCGGTGGGCGACGGCATGGAGCTGATGACGCCTGAGGGTAACCGGCGTTTCACCCTGGAGCATCTGGAAAGCCGCTCCGGCGATGCGGTTGGCGTGGCCCCCGGCGATGGCCACGTGGTGTACCTGCCGGTGCCGCCCGAAGTGGATCTGCGCTTTGCGCTGCTGATGCGCGACTTGTAGTGCGACGTCGCCCTTCCTGGGTATCGCTGCGCTCAACCGCAGGCTACGAACCGGCGAACAATCCCGTAGCCCGGAACGGTCTGTGACTAGAGCGAATGTCCCTGCAAGCGCTGCCGCCAGCTCTTCAGGCGCTGCTCCAGCGCCTTGAGGCTGTCGGCCTGTTGCTTGCGCGCGCGGCTGAACAGGATCAGCGCCAGTTCGGCGGTCACCAGGGCATCGGCGCTGGCGTGGTGGCGCTGGCCGACCTGCAGGCCGAAGTGCGCGGTCCAGTCATCCAGGCCGCCGTTGCGGATCTCCGCCTGTGGGCAGAGCATGGGCGCCATTTCGGCGACGTCGTAGAAAGGGTGGCGCAGGCGCAGGTTGAGGGTGTCCTTGAGGGCGCGGGCCAGCATGCGCTGGTCGAAGCCGGCGTGAAAGGCCAGCAGCGGGCTGTCGCCGAGAAACTCCATGAACGCCAGCAGCGCTTCGGCGGGCTCGATGCCGGCGGCGATAGCGCTGGGCGCCAGGCCGTGGATCAGCACGCTGGCGCTGACGGTGTGGCCGTCGCGGTGCAGGGTGCACTCGAACTGTTCACCGAGCTGGATGGCGCCGTTGTCGATGACCACCGCGCCAATCGACAGCACTTGGTCGCGCCTGAGGTCCAGGCCACTGGTTTCCAGATCGAGCACCACCAGGCGTTGTTGCCCCAGGGGCGTGTCATCCGCCGGCCGCGGTGCCGGCAAGGCGGCGCAGCGTTGCTGCTGGTCGGCGGGCAGGGCGGGGCGGCGGCGGGTCAGCCAGGCGAGTGCGTTCATAGTTGATAGCGTAGCCCCAGGCTGGTTTGCAGACGCTGGGCCTGACGGAAGGATTCACGCAGGATGCGCCGGTCCAGATGGTTGAGACTGTCCGGGTCGAGGCGGTTGGAGTAGGGCTGCGACTGGCGCGCCTGCAATTGATGCTGTTGCAGGCGGGTCTGCTGAATGAAGTGGTAAGCCTCCTCGTAGGCGGCGCCATCCAGCGGGTCGATCACCCCGCGCTCGATCAACTCGCGCAGGCGCTGCTGGGTGTTGCAGGCCTTGATGCCGTGAGCCAGCGCCAGCAGGCGGGCACCGTCGACGAAAGGCGTGAGGCCCTGGGACTTGAGGTCCAGGGTGTCTTTCTCGGCGCCACGGCGGGCCACCACGAAATCCCGGAAGCGCCCCACCGGCGGGCGTTGGCGCAGGGCGTTGTCGGCCATCATGCGCTGGAACAGACGGTTGTCGGCGATCTGCCCGAGCAGTTCGTCACGCAGGGCTTCGCAGCCGCTGGCATCGCCCCACACCGCGCGCAGGTCAAAGTAAATGGTCGAGGCCAACAGGTTTTCCGGCGAGGCTTCGCGGATGAACCCGGCGAAGCGCCGCGACCATTCCTGGCGCGACAGGCACAGCTGCGGGTTGCCGGCCATGATATCGCCCTTGCACAGGGTGAAGCCGCAGCGCGCCAGGCGCTCGTTGATCTCCATGGCCAGGGGCAGCAGGCGCCCGCGGATCTCGGCGGCCTGCACGTTGCCCTCGGCCTCGAAGAGGATGCCGTTGTCTTGATCGGTATGCAGGGTCTGCTCGCGCCGCCCTTCGCTGCCAAAGCACAGCCAGGTGAAGGGCACGCCCGGATCGCCCATATCCTCGAGGGTCAGTTCGATCACCCGGCACACGGTGTGGTCGTTGAGCAGGGTGATGATATGGGTGATCTGACTGGCGCTGGCGCCGTGGGCGAGCATGCGGTCGACCAGCTGGCGCACGTCCTCGCGCAGCGCGGTGAGGGTTTCCACCCGGCCGGCGTGGCGAATGGTGCGCGCCAGGTGCACCAGGTCGACGCGCTGCAGGGAGAACAGATCGCGTTCGGAGACCACGCCGCACAGCTTGCCCTGTTCCACCAGGCAGACGTGGGCGATATGCCGCTCGGTCATGGCGATGGCGGCATCGAAGGCGCTGGCACTGGGCGGCAGGTGGAACGGCGCCTGGGTCATCAGGCTGCTGATCGGTTGCTCCAGGGAGCTGCCGTCGGCCACCGCGCGGCGCAGGTCGCGCAGGGTGAAGATGCCTTGTGGGCGCAGGCCGGGGTCGACGATGACGATGCTGCCGACCTGCTGCTCGTGCATCTGCCGCACCGCTTCACGCAGCGGCAGGTCGGGGGCGCAGGAAATCGGTTGGCGCATGGCCAGCTCGCCCAGCCGGGTGTCGAGCGAGTACTGCGAGCCGAGGGTTTCCACGGCGCGCATCTGCACCTGTTGGTTGACCTGGTCGAGCAGGCTGCTGACCCCGCGCAGGGCGAAGTCGCGCAGCGGCGTGGACTGGCCGAACAGCCGGGCGAAAGCGGCCTTGTCGAGCAGCAGGCAGAAGGTGTCTTCGGCCGCCAGGTGCGCGGTGCGGGTGGCACGCTCGCCGATCAGCGCAGCCATGGGAAAGCATTCGCCGCTGGTGATCTCGAAGGTGGTTTGCGTGCCACGCCGCGCCGAGTGCGGGCGCTGTCCGTGCACGCGGCCCTGCTTGACGATGTACAGGTGCTGCACCGGGCCGTCGTCCGGATGGATGATCACTTCGTCTTCGCCGTAGAAACGCAGTTGGCAGTGCTCGACCAGGTAGGCGAGGTGCGCGCTGTCCATCTGGTTGAATGGCGGGAATTTCTGCAGAAACTCCATGGTGCCGTGCACGTTCTGGCGTACCGCTGTCTTGCCGGCCTGGACGAAGTCGTCGGCTGGTTTCATCGCGCGTGTTCCTTTTGTTCTTGTAGCGGCATGCTGGCGAGCCGTGCCGGGATTCGACATAGGACATAAGTCTAGGCGACTTGATCGCCGGGCAGATTATGCCGGCCTGCGGTGAACCTCTCACCTCGATTGGCGTCCTGATGTGTCTGAGACGCGTTTTTCAGGCCGTCATCCCTTTCAGGCACAGAGGAGACCTCACCCATGAGTGGCAGCATTCTGCGTCACGCCTTGGCGCTCGGCACCAGCATCCTGCTGAGCTGCGGCGTCGCCAGCGCGCAAACCAAGCCGGTCGAGCTGATCGGCATCAACGTCGCGGGCGCGGGATTCGCCAGCTCGGTGCTTCCCGGCAAGCACGGCACCAACTTCTTTTTCCCGCCCAAAGGTTATTACGAGAAGTGGCAGCAGAAGGGCATCAGCTGGGTGCGCTTTTCCTTCATCTGGGAGCGGCTGCAGCCGGAGGCCAATGGCGAGTTCGATGAGACCTACGCCAAGCTGATCGACAAGACCCTGGATGAAGCGCAGCAGGCCGGCATCGAAGTGATGCTCGACGTGCACAACTATGGCCGCTACTACGGCAAGGTGATCGGCACCGACGACGTACCCATTGCCGCCTACCAGAACCTGATGGAGCGTATCGCCAAGCGCTGGGGCAAGCACCCGGCGGTGTATTCCTACGATCTGATGAACGAGCCCTACGGCGCGGCCAACAAGTACTGGCCGCAAGTGGCCCAGGCCGGTATCGACGGGGTGCGCAAGTACGATTCGAAGAACGATATCTACGTCGAAGGCGCCGAGTATTCGTCGGCATTGCGCTGGCCCAAACTCAACGACAACCTGCTCGACCTGAAGGACCCGGCCGACAAGCTGATCTATTCGGCGCACATGTACATCGACCCGGATGCCAGCGGTCTCTACAAGACCGCCCTGGCGCCGAACCTGGATCCGCAGATCGGCGTCAAACGCCTCGAGCCCTTCGTCAACTGGCTGATCGAGCACAACAAGAAAGGCCATATCGGCGAGTTCGGCGTGCCGGCCGAAGACGAGAGCGGCCTCAAGGCGCTGGACCAGACCCTCGCCTACCTGCAGAAGCACTGCATCCCCTTCGCCTACTGGGCCGCCGGGCCGTCGTGGGGCAAGAACAAGCTTTCGGTCGAGCCGGTCAAGGGCGTGGATCGTCCGCAATGGGCGGTGCTGCAGAAGTACCTGGGCGGTGGCAACTGCACCAGCATCGGCCCGGGAACCTGAAGCACGGGTTGATGCTCTGATCAGCGTGGCGGCGCTCGAGTCGCCGCCATCGCTCTCACGCCGACCTGATTCAAGGATGCTCGCATGACAAACCGTAACCTGTGGGTTGATTACGCCAAGGCCATCGGCATCCTCCTGGTGGTCTACGGCCATGTGGTGCGCGGTTTGCTCAACGGCGGCATCATCACCGAGAACGTGGCCTTTCACTGGCTGGTGGACAGCATCATCTATACCTTCCACATGCCGTTGTTCTTCTTTCTGTCCGGGCTGTTCTTCTGGCACTCGCTGAACAACCGCGGCAGTGCCGGGCTGTTCTGCAACAAGATCGATACCATCTTCTACCCCTTCGTGCTCTGGTCGCTACTGCAAGGCAGCATCGAAGTGGTGCTGGCACGCTACACCAATGGCGGTGTCGGCATGGGCGAGGTGCTGGCGCTGCTCTGGTCGCCGCGGGCGCAGTTCTGGTTCCTGTATGCACTGTTCGCCGCGTTCTGCCTGGCGATCCTGCTGTACCGCAATTTCTCCACGCGGGCCTTCCTGCCGCTGCTGGTACTCAGCGCGCTGTTCTACCTGCTGCAGCAATGGACGCCGCGCGTCGCCGCGCTGGTGTTCCTGGCCCAGAACTTCGTGTTCTTCGCCTTGGGTATCTGGTTCAACCAGGTTCGCGGCAGCATCGAATCCCGTGCCTCGGCGGTGGCGCTGGGCAGCGGCCTGGCCTTTGTGGTGGCGCAGTACCTGTTCCACGGCCCGCTGGGCCTGACCTACGCGGATCGCGGCGCGGCGTCACTGGTGGTGGCCTTTATCGGCATCTTGTTCACCGTCAGCCTGTGCATGGTATTGGCGCGCCGGCCAATGGGCTGGATGCTGACCCTCGGCGCGCTGTCGATGCCGATCTTCCTGATGCACATCCTGGCCGGCAGCGGCGCGCGGGTAATCCTCAGCAAGTTCCTGGGCATCAACGACGACACCCTGCATATCGTCGTGGGCTGCCTGGCCGGCGTGCTGCTGCCGATCATCGCCGCGAAGATCCTCGAGGCGCTGGGCATCACCTGGTTGTACGAAATGCCCAAACGCTTTTCGGCCTACCGTTGGCAGCAACGGCGTATGGCGGTGCAGCCGGCGGCTTGATCCGTATCTGGGGAGATCGCCTAGTGGGTTACGCGATCCGACCCACCTTAAGGGCTCCCACCTATGCATCAGTCAGAGTTGTAGACTGGGTGAAGGCGCCTCGTAGCTCTTATGGTCTGTGTGGCTCTCGCGGCGCCGTAATCCACCAACCTGGCCGACAAAAAGAAAACCGCCTTTCGGCGGTTTTGTTTTTTGCGTGACGGCTTATCGCGCCAGGCTGGCTTTCAGCTCCCGACGGCGACGGTGCAGCACCGGTTCGGTGTAGCCGTTGGGTTGCTTGGCGCCTTCAAGTACCAGCTCCACGGCCGCCTGGAAGGCGATGTTGCCGTCGAACATCGGCGCCATCGGGCGATACGCCGGGTCAGCGGCATTCTGCCGATCCACCACCGGGGCCATGCGCTTGAGGCTTTCGACCACCTGCGTTTCGCTGACCACTCCGTGGCGCAGCCAGTTGGCCAGCAGCTGGCTGGAGATGCGCAGGGTGGCGCGGTCTTCCATCAGGCCGATGTCGTTGATGTCCGGCACCTTGGAGCAACCGACGCCCTGGTCGATCCAGCGCACCACATAGCCGAGGATGCCCTGGGCGTTGTTGTCCAGCTCGTTGCGGATCTCCTCGTCGCTCCAGTCGGTGTCTGGGGCCAGCGGAATGCTGAGGATTTCATCCAGCGACGCCGGGGCGCGCTTGGCCAGTTCGGCCTGGCGGGCGAACACGTCGACCTTGTGGTAATGCAGCGCGTGCAGGGTGGCGGCGGTCGGCGAGGGCACCCAGGCGGTGTTGGCGCCGGCCAGCGGGTGGCCGATCTTCTGTTCGAGCATGGCGGCCATCAGGTCAGGCATCGCCCACATGCCCTTGCCGATCTGCGCGCGACCTTGCAGGCCGCAGGCCAGGCCGACGTCGACGTTGTTGTTCTCGTAGGCGCTGATCCACTTCTCGCTCTTCATGGCCGCCTTGCGCACCATGGCGCCAGCTTCCATGGAGGTGTGGATCTCGTCACCGGTGCGATCGAGGAAACCGGTGTTGATGAACACCACGCGCTCGCTGGCGGCGGCGATACAGGCCTTGAGATTGACGGTGGTGCGCCGCTCCTCGTCCATGATGCCAACCTTCAGGGTGTTTCGCGCCATACCCAGCACCTGCTCGACACGCGCGAACAGTTTGCTGGTGAAGGCCACTTCCTCGGGGCCATGCATCTTCGGTTTGACGATATACACCGAGCCGGTGCGGCTGTTGGCGCGGCTGCTGTTGCCGTTGAGGTTGTGCAGCGCGGCGAGGCTGGTGCACAGCGCATCGAGGATGCCTTCGGGCAGTTCGTTGCCGCTGGCGTCGAGCACCGCCGGGTTGGTCATCAAATGGCCGACGTTGCGCACGAACAGCAGGCTGCGGCCGTGCAGGGTGAGCTCGCCGCCGTCCGGGCGGGTGTAGACGCGATCCGGGCTCATGGTGCGGGTGAAGGTGCTGCCGCCCTTGCTCACTTCTTCACTGAGGTCGCCTTTCATAAGCCCCAGCCAATTGCGGTAGACCAGGGTCTTGTCGTCGGCATCCACCGCGGCCACCGAATCTTCGCAGTCCATGATGGTGGTCAGTGCCGACTCCATCAGCACGTCCTTGACGCCGGCGGCGTCGGTGCTGCCGATCGGGCTGTTGGCGTCGATCTGGATCTCGAAATGCAGGCCGTGGTGCTTGAGCAGGATGGCAATGGGCGCGCCGGCTTCGCCCTGGAAGCCGACCAGCTGATCGGCGTCGCGCAGGCCGCTGATGTCGCCATTGGCCAGGGTGACCAGCAGCTTGCCGCCTTCGATGCGATAGCTGCCGACCTCGGCGTGGGAGCCGGTTGCCAGTGGCGCGCTTTCATCGAGAAAGGCGCGCGCGGCGGCGATCACCTTGTCGCCACGTACCCGGTTGTAACCCTTGCCCTTCTCGGCGCCACCTCTCTCGCTGATCGCGTCGGTGCCGTACAGCGCGTCGTACAGCGAGCCCCAGCGTGCGTTGCTGGCATTGAGTGCGAAGCGCGCATTCATCACCGGCACTACCAGCTGCGGGCCGGCCATGCGGGCGATCTCGTCATCGACGTTTTCGGTGCTGGCTTGTACCTGCTCAGGCTGCGGCTGCAGGTAGCCGATCTGCTCCAGGAAGGCTTTGTAGGCCGCCGCGTCATGGGGCTTGCCGGCCCGCTCGCGATGCCAGCCGTCGATCTGCGCTTGCAGCTCGTCGCGCGTGTCGAGCAGCGCACGGTTCTCCGGTGCCAGATCGCGAAACAGCGCGTCGGCGCCGGCCCAGAACGCATCGGCCGTCACGCCGCTGCCGGGGATGGCTTCGTTGTTGATGAAATCGAACAGCACCTTGGCGACCTGCAGGCCACCGACTCGAACACGCTCAGTCATCTCTCGCCTCTCTGCTTCGCTTAGCCACTGTAACGGCAGGGAACCCTCGGTGCTGCGCAGGCAGATCGCTGTCGGGGCCGTGGTAGACGGCTACCCGCGTATCTACGGTGTGCCTGGAGGTGCTTCGTGAGCGGGGTTTTCCACAACCAGCAGGACTGGGTTTGGGGTCATGTAGTGGGTTTTTGTCGATACTACATGAACGAATCGGGAAAAACAGTCCAGAAATGATCGACCCGACCTTGGTCGTATTCAGCACTGCCGCCTGTCTGCGGCGGCTGCCTATACTCCACGGCACCCCATGAGGATCACGACCATGCCCATATGCATCGCCACCGCGGCGGATCTCGATGACCTGGTGCCGCTGTTCGCCGCCTATCTGACTTTCTACGGCGTCGACAAACCCGATCCCCAGGTGCGTGAGTTCCTCGCGGCGCGCCTGGCCCGCGGCGATTCGACCCTGCTGATCGCCCGCGACGATGGAGCGAACGCCCAGGGCTTCGTGCAACTCTATCCCTTGTATGACTCGCTGGCGCTGCGCCCCAGCTTGCTGCTCAGTGACCTGTACGTGGCCGAGCAGGCACGGCGCCAGGGTGTTGGCGAGATGCTGTTGGAGGCCGCTCGCCAGCATGGGCTGCGCACTGGCGCCTGTGGACTGCAGCTGGAAACCGCGCGAACCAACCAGGCCGCGCAGTCGCTCTACGAGCGCCTGGGCTACGTGCGCGATGCGATCTACCTGACCTACCGGCTCGACCTGAGTTGAGCGCCATCGAGGAGAGAGGCACATGGATCATCTGATACTCACCGTCATCGCCCAGGATCAGCCGGGCCTGGTCGAGCGCGTCGCCCAGTGCGTGGCCAGGCACGGCGGCAACTGGCTGGAAAGTCGCATGTCACGCATGGCCGGGCAGTTCGCCGGCATCCTGAGGGTGGACGTGCCCGCGGCCTCCCACGGCGCACTGATGGAAGCCCTGGGCGAACTGAGTGCCCAGGGCATCCGCGTGCAACTGGCATCGGCCGGCGCCGAGCCGGACTGCACCTGGAAGTCCATCCATCTCGATCTACTGGGCAACGACCGCGCCGGTATCGTGCGCGACATTACCCGGCTGCTGGCCGCCAACGGCGTCAATCTGGAGAGTCTGGTGACCGAGGTGACACCCGCGCCGATGAGCGGCGAGCCGCTGTTCCACGCCCAGGCCACGCTGGCCGTGCCCGAGGGTTTGCCACTGAGTACCCTGCAGAGCTCACTGGAAACCCTGGCCGACGACCTGATGGTGGAGCTGAAGCTGCGCATGGAGGACTAGGCTGGGCATGCCCGCGGCGGCGCCTGATCGCGAGGCAAACGAAAAGGCCGCCCAGTGGGCGGCCTTGTCAGGGGCAGGGCTGGCGGATTACCACTGATAGTCGACGCTGGCGATCACGCTGCGTGGGTCGCCGTAGTAGCAGTAGAAGCCGTCACAGGTCGCCAGGTATTCCTTGTCGAACAGGTTCTTGGCATTGAGAGCGACGCTGGCGCCTTGCAGCGCGTTGCTGAGCTTGCCCAGGTCATAGCGTATTGCCGCGTCGTAGACGGTGTAGGAGCGGGTGTGGCCGTCCGATACATCACGTACGAAGCCCATGCTGCCCACGGCGATGTTGTCCGTCTCGCCGATATAGCGCGCACCGAAGCCGATGCCAACCCCCGCCAGCGTGCCGTCGTTCCAGGTGTAATCGGCCCACAGGGACGCCTGATTCTCGGGCGTCAGTGGCAGTGCCCGGTTTTCGTCCCGTGGGTCATTGGTCTTGCGCATCTTGCTGTTGGCATAGGTATAGGCAGCCGTGATCTTCAGGCTCTCGTTGACGTTGCCGACGGCCTCCAGCTCCAGGCCGCGCACCTGCACCTCGCGAACCGGCTCTGTAGCACCCGCGGTACTGGTGGTGACGATGTTCTGCCGTTTCAGGTCATAAGCCGCGGCGCTGAACAGCATGTCGCTGCCAGGCGGCTGGTACTTGATGCCGAGTTCGTATTGTTTGCCGGTGCTGGGGCGGAAGGTTCTACCGCCGCTGCCACCTGCTTCAGCCTGGAAGGACTCAGCATAGGAAACGTAGGGCGTGAAGCCGGGATCGAACACGTAACTCAGTGCCGCATTGCCACTGAAGGCGCTGTCGTGGCGACTGTCTTCGGCATTGCCGGCGTTATAGAAGGTTGTATCGGAAGAGAGCCAGTCCTGCCGCCCGCCGAGCGTCAGGCGCCAGTTGTCGAGGGCGATCTGGTCCTGGATGTACAGGCCCGTGCCGTGACGCTTCTGGTTGTAGTCCTGGAACGCGGTGTAGGCGACGTTGCTGAAGTCCTGACCGTAGATCGGCGTGATGATGTTGCTGGGCGGCGCAGAGCCGAACAGCCACTGGTAGTTGGTATTGACGCGCTGATAGTCCAGGCCCAGCAGCAGGGTGTGCTTCAGCGCGCCGGTGTCGAAGTCGGCCTGCAGGTTGTTGTCGACGGCAAACTGGCTGATGTCCTCGTTCACCACGTTGGCACCACGGGAGAGCGTGCCGTCGTCGGCGACAGCGGTGGCAAAGCCGCCCGCCGTAATACTCTGAAATTCCAGGTCGCTCTTGGTGTAGCGCAGGTTCTGGCGGAACTGCCAGACGTCGTCGATACGATGCTCAAAGGCATAGCCCAGGGCGTAATAGGTCTTGTCGTAGAACTCCCAATCCGGGTCGCCAAGGTTCTCGTGGTAGTCAACCTTGCCTGCCGGGGTGGCCAGTTTGGTGCCTTGCAGCGGCAGGAACTGGCTGGTGGTGCCGGTATCGTCGCGGTTGAACTGGCTGAGCAAGGTCAGCCGGGTGTCTTCGGCGATGTTCCAGGTCAGGCTCGGGGCGATGTTGAAGCGCTGGTCGTCGATGTGTTCGATCGCCGTGCCGCTGTCGCGCAGTACGCCGCCGACGCGGTACAGGAAGCGGCCGTCTTCGTCGACGCGGCCGGTGCTGTCGAAACTGATCTGCTTGTGCTGGAAGGTGCCGACCTGCAGCTGAACCTGGTGGCTGTCGAGTGCTTCCGGGCGGCGGCTGACCATGTCCAGCAGGCCGCCTGGCGGGGTCTGGCCGTAGACCGAGGATGCCGGCCCGCGCAGCAGGGTTACCCGTTCCAGGTTCCAGGTTTCCAGCTTGGGCATCACGTAGGTACCCTTGGGCAGCGGCAGGCCGTCGAGCATCTGGATGGGTTCGAAGCCGCGGATCTTCATCCATTCGGCACGGCTGTCGCTGCCGTAGCTGCTGGCGATCACACCAGGCATGTAGCGCACCGCGTCGTCGAGGTTCTGCACCTTGCGATCCTGCATCTGCTGGCGTGTCGCCACGGAGATCGAGCGCGGCGCCTCGGCAATCGCGGTATCGGTCTTGCTGCCGGCAGCAGTGCGTGTCGCCAGGTAGCCGGTGGCCGGGCCCCAGGCGCTTTCGACAGCGCTGCTGGCGTTGACGGTGGTTTCCGGCAGCGCCAGTGCGGCGCTGTCCGCTACCGGTTGGACGCTGTAGGTGCCCGCCGCGCCCGGCACCAGCATCAGGCCACTGCCGGCCAGCGCCTGGCGGAGTGCGCCGGCGGTGTCGTATTCGCCCTGCACCGCTTGGGCACGCTTGCCGGCGGTCAGGCTGGGGTCGATGCTCAGCACCACGCCGGCCTGGCTGGCGATCTGATTCAGGGAACTAGCCAGCGGGGCGGCGGGCACTCGATAGCTGCGCACGCTTTCAGCCGACTGGGCCAGGCTGAAAGCCGGCAGGCTGGCCAGGGTCATGGCAGCGACCAGCAGGCGCGGGCGGAACGGGGTACGGCTGAACATCGGCATCGCGAGCGGCTCCTACAGGGAAATGAGTCTGATTTCCTATTGCCGAAGTCGGTGGCGAAAGTGATAGGGGCGCTGCAAAAAAATTTACCGGGGCTTTTCGGTCCGCGGCACGATGCGAATCCACCAGTCGCTGTAGCGCTGTACCCGCACCGGCAGGCTGGCAGGGATGGCCGCCAGGGCCAGGTCGCGGTTGCGCAGCGGGAAACTGCCGCTGATACGCAGGTCGGCAATGCTGGCATCGACACCCAGGTGGCCGCTCTGGTACTCGCCAAGGCGCTCCAGCAATTCGGCCAGGCGCACGTTTTCCACCACCAGCATGCCGTGCATCCAGGCGTCGGCGGCAAGCGGCGCGGCCTGGCTGGCGCCCAGGCTCTCGCGGCCCATCAGCACCTGCTGGCCCTGCTCGATCACCCGCTCATCTGCGGCGTGCTGTGGGTGCGCGGCAACGGCCGATTGCAGAACGATCAGGCGCGTACCCTGATCCTCCTCGCGGACCAGAAAGCGCGTGCCCAGGGCGCGCAGGGTGCCGTGTGCGGTTTCAACCAGAAACGGCCGGGGATCGCCGTGGGCGGTCTCCACGAGGATCTCGCCGCTGCGCAGGAACAGGCGGCGTGCATCGGCCGTGAAGTCGATATCCACGGCGCTACGGCTGTTGAGGCGCAGCCGGCTGCGGTCGGCCAGCTGCAACTCGCGCTGCTCGCCGGCGGCGGTTCTCTCATCGGCCAGCCAGTCGCTCAGCGGGCGTTGCTGGTTGAGCAGGCCGAGGCCCAGCAGGCTGGCCAGTACGACGCCGAGCAAACCACCGATGCTGCGTCGCTGCGGGGTAGCGTCCGTGCGCCTGAGCAAGGCCTTGCGTGCGGCCGGCAGCGCCGCCACGGCCAACTGCTGATCGAGGCCGGTGAGTTGCTTCCAGGCGCGCACGTGCTCCGGGTCGGCGGCCAGCCAACGCTGGAACTCGAGTTTCTCCCGTGCGCTGGTGATGCCCGAATCCAGGCACAGCTGCCAGCCGATGGCGGCCTCCAGTACCCGGTTGCTGACCGGCGCAGACGCGCTCATGGCGTCGGCTCGCCGTACAGGGCGATGTAGCACTGGCGGGCGGCCTGGGCGAGATATTGGCGTACCCGCGGCACCGACACGCCCAGGCGTTGGGCGATCTCGGCGTGGCCGAGGCCATCCAGACGGTTGTAGAGAAAGGCGCTGCGCGCCTTGGCCGACAGCGTGCCGAGCAGGCGGTCGATCTCGCGCAGCGCTTCGAGCACCAGCGCCTGCTCCTCCGGGCTGGTATGCACGGCTTCGGGGCTGCGGCTCAGCTCTTCCAGGTAGGCGCGTTCCACGGCGTTGCGACGGAAATGGTCGATCAGCAGCCCGCGGGCGATGGTGCCGAGCAGGGCGCGGGGCTCACGCAGATGCTGCAGGTCGGGTTTGCCGAGTAGGCGCACGAAGGTGTCCTGGCTCAGGTCTTCGGCCCGGTGTGGGCAGGCCAGGCTTTTGCGTAGCCAGCCGAGCAGCCAATCGCGGTGGTCGCGATAGAGCTGGCCCGTCAGCTGCTGATGCGTGGATTCCCCGACCGACACAGGTAACTCCGCGAATAGGGAGAAATAAAGCAATAATTATTCGCATATGATTACAGGTTGCAACGATGCGCTGCAATCGCTTGTGGTCGGTTTTGTCGGCGAGCTGGCGTTGCTCGCCCGTCGGGGCGCTGGCGGGCCGCCGAGACGGTCACGCCAGGTCGTTCCGCGCCAATCGCGGCAAAGGCCTGCTAGCGCTTGCGCAGGGTCAGCCAGGTATCGACGCTGTACACCGCCAGGCCCGCCCAGATGAACAGGAAGGAGATGATTTTCGCCGGGTCGAAATGCTCGCCGAAGACGAACACCGCCAACAGCAACACCAGGGTCGGCGCGATGTACTGCAGGAAGCCCAGGGTCGCGAACGGCAGGTGGCGAGCGGCCGCGTTGAAGAACACCAGGGGGATCAGGGTGACCGGCCCGGCGGCGATCAGCCAAAGTGCTTCGCTGGTGGTCCAGAACGGTGGCTGGCTGCTCATGGCCGCGGGGTGCAACAGGATCCAGCCGATGGCCAGCGGCAGCAGGATCCAGGTTTCCACCACCAGCCCCGGCAGCGCGGCGACCGGCGCTTTCTTGCGGATCAGCCCATAGGTGGCAAAGCTCAAGGCCAGAGCCAGCGATACCCAGGGCAGGCTGCCCACCTGCCATAGCTGCTGGGCCACCCCGGCGGCTGCCAGGGCGACCGCCACCCACTGCAGGCGACGCAACCGTTCACCGAGAAGCAGCATGCCGAGCAGCACGTTGACCAGCGGGTTGATGTAGTAGCCCAGGCTGGCCTCGAGCATGCGCTCATTGTTCACCGCCCAGACGTAGATCAGCCAGTTGCCGGCGATCAGCGCACCACTCACGGCGAGCACCGCGAAGCGTTTGGGGTGATCGATCAGTTCACGCAGCCAGCCTGGGTGCTTCCAGACGAGCAGTAGCAGGGCACCGAAGAGGGCGGACCAGATGGCGCGGTGAACGATGATTTCCAGCGGCGGAACGGCCTGGATCGCCTTGAAGTACATCGGGAACAAACCCCAGATGACATAGGCGGAAAGGCCCAGGATGTAGCCGCGGCGCAAATCTGCGGTGGCCATGTAAGTCCTTAATGAGGCGGTAGCGGGATGCGTCATTCTAGTGCGCAGTTGTCCGCGTGTTCAGCTTTTTATTGCCGCTGCGGCGCGCTCAGAACAGCTTCAGCGGCTCCTCGTCCAGCGCCGCCATCTGCTCGCGCAGCATGAGGATCTGCTCGCCCCAGTAGCGCTCGCTGCCGAACCACGGAAAGCTCTGCGGGAAGGCCGGGTCGTCCCAGCGGCGTGCCAGCCAGGCGCTGTAGTGCATCAGGCGCAGGGAGCGAAAACCCTCGATCAGCGGAAGCTCGCGGGGGTTGAAATCGTGAAACTCCTGATAGCCCTCGACCAGTTCGGCGATCTGGCCGAGCCGCTCGTGACGGTCGCCGGCCAGCATCATCCACAGGTCCTGGATCGCCGGGCCCATGCGGCAATCGTCGAGGTCGACCATGTGGTAGGTCTCGTCGCGGCACAGCAGGTTGCCCGGGTGGCAGTCGCCGTGCAGGCGGATGGCCTTGGCCGGGTTTTGCGCGAACAGCTGATCAAGGCGCTTGAGCAGATCCCGCGCCACCGACTCGTAGGCGGGCAGCAGGCTCCTGGGGATGAAGTTGCCGTCCAGCAGGGTGGCAAGGGAAGCATGGCCGAAATTATCCACCCGCAGGGCTTCGCGATGCTCGAACGGGCGCAGCGAGCCGACGGCATGCAGACGGCCGAGCAACTGCCCCAGGCGATAGAGCTGGTCCAGGTTGCCCGGCTCCGGCGCGCGGCCGCCTCTGCGTGGAAACAGCGAGAAGCGATACCCGGCGTGTTCGAACAGGGTTTCGCCGTCGCGCTGCAGGGGCGCTACCACCGGTACTTCGAACTCTGCCAGCTCGGCGGTGAAGCTGTGCTCTTCGCGAATCGCTGCGTCGGTCCAGCGATCGGGTCGGTAGAACTTGGCGATCAGCGGGGTTTCGGCCTCGATACCCACCTGATAGACGCGGTTCTCGTAGCTGTTCAGGGCCAGCACCCGCGCGTCGCTGAGATAACCCAGGCTCTCGACGGCATCCAGGACCAGATCGGGGGTGAGGGCGGCGAAAGGATGGCTCATGGACGGCTCCTGCGGTTGGCCGCCGAGTGTAACGCCTGCGGGCCCTCGTCATGGCCACTATTCGTCCCCGTCGCGAACGAGCGGGGTGATGCGGCTCAGTGGTAGGTAGCGGCTTGCTGTCAGCTTGCAGGCGGCCAGCCAGGCATCCAGATTTAAGCCCGTGGGGGGGCGAGGCTTTATCCGTCGACCAGTCGGCAGTTGAAGTGCCGGGTAAGACGCGCCGATCGCGTCAGACCTGGGTTCCCAGCAACACATGACTGGCTGCGAACTGGGCGCGTACCGGGCTGCCGGCAACCAGCCCCTGCCCGGCGAGTTGCTCGGCGCCGGCCTGGGCGCACAGCGTTTGCCCGTTGGGCAGGGCGATGCGCACCTCGCAGGGGCCGTCGCTCTCGGCCAGGATCTGCTCGATGGTCCCCGTTAGCGCATTGAGGCCTGGATCGGGGGGCTGGTCCGGCCGGCTGAGCTGCAGCCAGCCGGCCTTGATCAACACCATCAAGGGAGTCCCGGCCTGCAGTTGCAAGTGAGCGGTGCTGTTGCGGGTGATCTGCGCCTGGAGCGACGCGCCACCGGGCAGTTCGATGGCGATCAGGTGGTTGCCGCCCTGGGGTTGGATCGCCTGCACCCTACCGCTGAGCTGGTTGCGCGCGCTGGTGCGCAGCATCAGGCGGCCCAGTACCTGCAGGTCGGCGTCATCGGCAGCGGCTTGCAGCAGGTCGGCCTGGATGGCCTGCAGGCGCTGGTGCAGCTGCAGCAGGCGTTCACCGGCCGGCGTCAGCCGTGCGCCGCCACCGCCCTTGCCACCGACGCTGCGGGCCACCAGGGGCTGGTCGGCCAGGTTGTTCAGCTCGTCGATGGCGTCCCAGGCGGCCTTGTAGCTCATGCCGGCGGCCTTGGCGGCACGGGTGATCGAACCTTGTGCGGCGATCTGTTCGAGCAGGGCGATACGCTGCGGACGACGGGTGACGTGTTGGGCGAGCAGGGACAGGGTGGACATGGCAGGAGATCGGCACGACGGTCGTTCACTGTGCGCGACGCCCCCGGCGACGTCAATGATCGCCCGGTGCCGGCGTGCGCGCCAGGCAATAGACATCCACACGTAGGGCGCCGGCGCGAGTCAGCAGGCGCGCCAGTTGCTGTGCGGTGGCGCCGGTAGTCAGCACGTCATCGATCAACGCCAGGTGCAGGCCGCGGGGCTGGGCAACCGGGCGCAGTCTGAAGGCGCCACGCAGGTTGCGCCGACGCGCGGCGGCATCGAGTTTCTGCTGGGCGGGTGGATCGCCGATGCGCTGCAGCCAGTCGCTGCGCCGTGCAAGCTGCAGCGCGCTGCTGACCACTTCGGCGAGTATCTGTGCCTGGTTGAAGCCGCGCTGGCGCTGGCGCTTCGGCGACAGGGGCACGGGCAGCAGCAGGTCGGGCCTGGGCAAGCCTTCGTCGAAGGCATGGGCCAGATGCCGCGCGAGCAGGTCGCCGAGCAGGCGGCCGATGGGCCAGCGTGCCTGGTGCTTGAAGCCATTGATCAGCGCATCGACGGGAAAGCCGTAGCGCCAGGGGGCCTCGACCCGGCTGAACGGCGGCGGCCGTTTCAGGCAACTGCCGCAGGTCAGTCCGTCGACCGCCAGCGGCAGCGCGCAAACCCGGCAATGCGGGCCGAGCCACGGCAGCTCGGCATCGCACTCGACGCATAGCGGCATGGCGGTGTCGACCCGTTCATCGCAGAGCAGGCAGGTTTGTTTTATTTTTAACCAGTTGTAAACCTTGAATATAGCTGATGGTTGACAGTGCATGAGGCTTCCTTAACTATGCCGCACATCCGTGTTGGGTCTGCCTTTTCGACTGTAGCAGGCCGCCTGTAGATAAGGACTTGCCCCCATGAGCGCCAGTACCGCCACCACCCTGCGTCACGATTGGAGCCTGAACGAAGTTCGCGCCCTGTTCGAGCAACCGTTCAACGACCTGCTGTTCCAGGCCCAGACCGTGCACCGCGGGCATTTCGATGCCAATCGCGTGCAGGTCTCGACGCTCTTGTCGATCAAGACGGGGGCCTGCCCCGAGGACTGCAAGTATTGCCCGCAATCCGGTCACTACAACACCGGCCTGGACAAGCAGAAGCTGATGGAAGTGCAGAAGGTGCTGGAGGCGGCCGCCGAGGCCAAGGCCATCGGCTCGACCCGCTTCTGCATGGGCGCGGCCTGGAAACATCCGTCCGCCAAGGATATGCCCTACGTGCTGAAGATGGTCGAGGGCGTCAAGGCTCTGGGCCTGGAAACCTGCATGACCCTGGGCAAGCTCGACAGGGAGCAGACCGCCGCCCTGGCGGAAGCCGGGCTGGACTACTACAACCATAACCTCGACACCTCGCCAGAGTTCTACGGCAGCATCATCACCACCCGCACCTACAGCGAGCGCCTGCAGACCCTGGCCTACGTACGCGACGCCGGCATGAAGATCTGCTCCGGCGGCATCCTCGGCATGGGCGAGTCGCTGGACGATCGCGCCGGCCTGCTGATCCAGCTCGCCAACCTGCCGGAGCACCCGGAGTCGGTGCCGATCAACATGCTGGTCAAGGTCGAGGGCACGCCGCTGGCCAATGAGGAAGACGTCGACCCGTTCGATTTCATCCGCATGCTGGCGGTTGCGCGCATCATGATGCCCAAGTCCCACGTGCGCCTGTCCGCCGGCCGCGAGGCGATGAACGAGCAGATGCAGGCCCTGGCGTTCTTCGCCGGCGCCAACTCGATCTTCTATGGCGAAAAACTGCTGACCACCGCCAACCCCCAGGCCGACAAGGACATGCAGCTGTTCGCCCGGCTCGGTATTCAGCCCGAAGCGCGTGAAGAACATGCCGACGAGGTGCACCAGGCCGCCATCGAGCAGGCGCTGGTCGAGCAGCGTGACTCACGGTTGTTCTACGACGCTGCCATCTGATCCCCAAGTAGGCGCCAGCACGGCGCCTGCCCCTTGCCGGCCAACCGCGCGGCGGCGGCCGGCCTGTGCTGGATGCTTCGCGCTTTACGGTGATAGCCCATGAGTTTCGATCTTGCCGCTCGCCTGGCCGAGCGCCGTGCTGCCGATCTGTATCGCCAGCGCCCCCTTCTGGGCAGCCCACAGGGGCCACTGGTGGAGGTGGATGGCCGTCAGTTGCTGGCCTTCTGCTCCAACGATTATCTGGGCCTGGCCAACCACCCGCAGGTGGTCGAGGCCTGGCGCGCTGGCGCTAAACGCTGGGGCGTCGGCGGTGGCGCTTCGCATCTGGTGGTCGGCCACAGCACGCCGCACCACGAGCTGGAGGAGGCGCTGGCCGATTTCACCGGGCGCCCGCGGGCGCTGCTGTTCTCCACCGGCTACATGGCCAACCTGGGCGCCGTCACGGCGCTGGTCGGCAAGGGCGACACGGTGCTCGAGGATCGTCTCAACCATGCCTCGCTGCTGGATGCCGGCCTGCTCAGCGGCGCGCGCTTCTCGCGCTACCTGCACAACGACGCGCAAAGTCTTGCCAGCCGTCTGGCCAAGGCCGAGGGCAATACCCTGGTGGTCTGCGACGGCGTATTCAGCATGGACGGCGATCTGGCCGACCTGCCGGCGCTGTGCGCCGAGGCGCGGCGCAGGGATGCCTGGGTGATGGTCGACGATGCCCATGGCTTTGGCGCCCTGGGCGCCACCGGTGGCGGTGTGGTCGAGCAGTTCGGGCTCGGCATGAATGAGGTGCCGGTGCTGGTTGGCACCCTCGGTAAGGCATTCGGCACCGCTGGCGCCTTTGTCGCTGGCAGTGAGGACTTGATCGACACCCTGGTGCAGTTCGCCCGGCCTTACATCTACACCACCAGCCAGCCGCCGGCGCTGGCCTGCGCCACCCTCAAGAGCCTGCAATTGCTGCGCAGCGAGCACTGGCGCCGCGAGCATTTGAACGCCCTGATCGCGCGCTTTCGCCAGGGCGCTACCCATATCGGCCTGACGCTGATGGACAGCGACACGGCGATTCAACCGATCCTGATCGGCGACAGCGGTCGTGCCATGGCTCTGTCCCGGGCGTTGCGCGAGCACGGCCTGCTGGTCACCGCGATTCGCCCGCCCACCGTGCCGGCGGGCAGCGCGCGGCTGCGGGTCACCCTGTCCGCTGCCCATGAACTGGCTCAGGTCGATCGGCTGCTCGAAGCCTTGGCCCAGTGCTGGGCGCAGCTACCCGGGGAGCCGGCATGACGGCTCAACCGTTGATTCTGCTGCCCGGCTGGGGGCTGGGCAGCGCGTCGCTCGTGCCGCTGGCCGAGGCGCTGGGCGAACATTTCCAGGTCAGCATCGAAGCCTTGCCGGTGGTCAGGCAGGCCGACGCCGGGCAATGGCTGGACGTGCTGGACCAACGTCTGCCCCGTGGCACCTGGTTAGGCGGCTGGTCCCTGGGTGGCATGCTCGCCACGCTGCTGGCGGCGCGCCGTGGCGCGGATTGCCCGGGGCTGCTGACGCTGGCCAGCAATGCCCGGTTCACCGCCAGCGCGGCCTGGCCGACGGCGATGCCGGTGGCGACTTTCGAGGCCTTTCGGGAGGGCTATGCCCTGAGCCCCGCGGCGACGCTCAAGCGTTTCGCCATGCTCTGCAGCCAGGGCGCTGGCGATGCAAGGGGGCTATCGCGCGGCCTGCTGGCGCAGGCGGGTGGCGTCGACACGCTGGCCGGGCTGGACCTGCTCGCCATGCTCGATAGCCAGGCGGCGCTGCAGCACTTCGAGGGGCCGCAGCTGCATCTGTTCGCAGGGGGCGATGCACTGGTGCCGGAGGCAGCGGCGGCAGCTGTGCAGGCGCTGCAACCCGCTGCCGCGGTGCACTGCATCGGCGGTGCGCCCCACGCCTTCCCGCGTGCGCAGGCTACCGAGGTGGCGTCTCTGGTGGGCCGTTTTCTGGAGGCGTGGCAATGAACGAGCGCCCGGACAAGCGTCTTGTCGCTGCGTCCTTCTCCAAGGCCGCCGGCAGCTACGACAGCGTGGCGCAGCTGCAGCGTGACGTCGGCCAGCAGCTGCTGCAGTACCTGCCGCTGTCCCTGCAGCCGCAGCGTTGGCTCGATGTGGGATGTGGCACCGGGTTTTTCAGCCGCGCGCTGACGGACCGCTATCCGCGTAGCGAAGGTATTGCCGTGGATATCGCCGAAGGCATGTTGCAGCACGCTCGGCAGGCGAGCGCCGCGCAAGCCTTCGTGGCCGGCGATGCCGAGCGACTGCCGCTGCGCGACGCCAGCTGCGACCTGCTGTTCTCGAGCCTGGCCTTGCAGTGGTGCGCGGATTTCCAGGCTGTGCTGGACGAGGCGCACAGGGTATTGCGCCCAGGCGGAACGCTGGCGTTCAGCAGCCTGTGCGTCGGCACCTTGCAGGAGCTGCGTGACAGCTGGCTGGCCGTGGACGGTTTCGTGCACGTCAACCGCTTTCGCAGCGCCGAGGATTATCAGGCGCTCTGTGCCGGCAGCAGCCTGCAGATACGACGGCTGCAGGTGCGTGCTCATCGGTTGTACTACGCCGATCTGCGCAGCCTTACCCATGGTCTCAAGGCACTTGGTGCACACAATCTCAATGACGGTCGCCCCGCCGGGCTGACCGGTCGCGCCCGACTGCGCGCGCTGGCCGATGCCTACGAGCGCCAGCGCCAGGCCGAGGGGCTGCCCTGCACCTACCAAGTCATCTATGGCGTACTGCAAAAGGAGCCCGGCCCATGAGCGCCGCCTATTTCGTCACCGGCACCGATACCGAGATCGGCAAGACCACCATCGCTGCCGGCCTGCTGTACGCGGCGCGCCGCGCGGGGCTATCCACTGCGGCGGCCAAGCCGGTAGCCTCCGGCTGTCAGCTCGGCGCAGAGGGGCTGCGCAATGACGATGCCCTGGCGCTGCTCGCCCAGTGCAGCCTGCCGCTGCGTTATGAAGAGGTGAATCCGCTGGCGTTTGCGCCTGCCATCGCGCCACATCTGGCCGCTCGGGACGCCGGCGTGACGCTCGATGTGCCGAGCTTGCACGCAGCGGTTCTGGCGATTCTGAGCAAGGGCGCAGACTTTACCCTGGTCGAAGGTGCCGGTGGCTGGCGGGTGCCACTGGGCGGTATGGCCACGCTGGCCGATCTGGCCCAGGCGCTGCACATTCCCGTGATTCTGGTGGTGGGTGTGCGGCTGGGCTGCATCAACCATGCGGTGCTGAGCGCCGAGGCGATCATCGGCGACGGCCTGCCCCTGGCAGGCTGGGTCGCCAATATCGTCGACCCGCACGTCGCACGCCTGCAGGACAATCTCGAAACCCTCGACGAGCGCTTGCCGGCGCCCTGCATCGGTCGGGTGCCGCACCTGTCAGCGGTGACAGCCGAGCAGGTAGCGCAGCACCTCGATTTATCGCGATTGATGCTATGAACGGCAACTTTTGCATCATTTTTAGCTGTACATCTTTTCACCGGCTTCTGCTTAAATGCAGCCTATAAAGTTCCTGCGGCAGGAGACGTCCCATGCAGATCTCTTCCACCAGCGCCTTCAATGCTGGCATCAATACCATTCAGTCCGGCCAGCGCCGGGTCGACCAGGCTGCCGGTGAAATCGCCAGCGGCCCGATCACTGCCGAGCGTGCCCAGGCCAACGAGCCGTCCGCGGCGCGTGCTGACATTGCCGAGAACATGGTCGAGATGCGTGTTGGCCAATATGAAGCCCAAGCCGGTGCGCGCGTCGTGCAGACCGCGGACAAGGTGCTGGGCACCTTGATCGACGTTACCGCCTAAATCGCAGCGCCTGCCCAGGCGCTCGACTCCAGGAGGGAGAACGACATGCAAGTTGGCGGTTTTCCCTCCTCCTATCATTTCGCTTCGCCGCTCTCGGCTTCCATACCCCGCCCCTTCGAGTCCGCCAGTTCGCCCGAGCTGGCCCGCGCCGCGTTTGCGCCGGTGACGGCAGGCGCCGAAGCCGATTCCTCTCAGGCCGCTACCTCGCAAGAGGAACAGGACAGGTCGGACGATTCTTCCGCTCAGCCGGGAGAGCCTCGCAGTGCCAAGGAAGAGCAGAAGCTGCAGCTCGTGGTGGCCGAACTGGCCAACCGTGACCGCGAGGTTCGCGCCCACGAGCAGGCCCACGCCGCAGTGGGTGGTCCCCATGCCGGAGCGCCCACCTATACCTATACCCAGGGGCCGGACGGCAAACGCTATGCCTCCGGTGGCGAGGTGAGGATCGATGTCGGCGCGGTCGCCAATGACCCGCAAGCCACCCTGAGCAAGATGGAGATCGTCATCCGCGCTGCACTGGCACCCGCCGAGCCGTCCGCTCAGGATCGCAGCGTGGCCAGTCAGGCCCAGGCACAAATGGCGGCGGCGCGCGCCGAGTTGGCCGCCCTGCGGCGTGGTGAAGGGGAGGGGGGCAAAGCGCCTGCCGACCAAGGTGCCGAAAAAAGCGACGACCCGTCGGTCACATCCGATGCCTCCAGGAGCTCGCCCGTGCCAGCGGGCATCAGCCTTTATGCCGCGTCCGCGGATCAGCAGAGGCCTTCCGGGTTGCTTGATCTTCGCGCCTGAGCGTGCATGAGCGGCCTTGACAGTAATTGGGCGTAAACGTATGTTTCAAACATGTGTTTGAGAGGCGTGATCCTCTCTCCATGTTCATCCTGCAAACGACCGCCCACCGGTCATCCCGAACATAAGAGACCACCCGCAGAGGTACCCGCTATGCCTGATTACAAGGCCCCCTTGCGCGATATCCGTTTCGTACGTGACGAGCTGCTCGGTTATGACGCGCACTACCAGAGCCTGCCCGGCTGCCAGGACGCCACGCCAGACATGGTCGACGCGATTCTCGAAGAAGGCGCCAAGTTCTGCGAGCAGGTGCTCTCGCCGCTGAACCGTGTGGGCGATACCGAAGGCTGCACCTGGAGCGAAGCCGGCGTGAAGACGCCGACCGGCTTCAAGGAAGCCTACAAGCAGTTCGTCGAAGGCGGCTGGCCGAGCCTGGCCCATGACGTCGAGCATGGCGGCCAGGGCCTGCCGGAGTCGCTGGGCCTGGCGGTCAGCGAAATGGTCGGCACTGCCAACTGGTCGTGGGGCATGTACCCGGGCCTGTCCCACGGCGCGATGAACACCATTTCCGCCCACGGCACCGCCGAGCAGCAGCACATCTATCTGACCAAGCTGGTATCCGGCGAGTGGACCGGCACCATGTGCCTGACCGAACCGCATTGCGGCACCGACCTGGGCATGCTGCGCACCAAGGCCGAGCCCCAGGCCGATGGCTCCTACAGCATTTCCGGGACCAAGATCTTCATCTCCGCCGGTGAGCACGACATGGCCGACAACATCGTCCATATCGTCCTGGCACGCCTGCCCGATGCGCCGGCTGGTACCAAGGGTATTTCCCTGTTCATCGTGCCCAAGTTCCTGCCCAATGCCGACGGTGGCGTGGGCGAGCGCAATGGCGTGAGCTGTGGTTCCATCGAGCACAAGATGGGCATCCACGGTAACGCCACCTGCGTGATGAACTTCGATTCGGCCACCGGCTTCCTGATCGGCCCGCCGAACAAGGGCCTGAACTGCATGTTCACCTTCATGAACACTGCACGTCTGGGCACTGCCCTGCAGGGCCTGGCCCATGCCGAACTGGGTTTCCAGGGCGCCATCAAGTACGCCCGGGAGCGCTTGCAGATGCGTTCGCTGACCGGCCCGAAAGCGCCCGACAAGGCGGCCGATCCGATCATCGTGCACCCGGACGTGCGCCGCATGCTGCTGACCATGAAGGCGTTCGCCGAAGGCAACCGTGCGATGGTCTACTTCACCGCCAAGCAGGTGGATATCGTCAAGTACGCCCAGGACGAAGAGCAGAAGAAAGCCGCCGATGGTCTGCTGGCCTTTCTGACCCCGATCGCCAAGGCATTCATGACCGAAGTGGGCTTCGAATCCGCTTCCCATGGCATGCAGGTGTACGGCGGCCATGGCTTCATCAGCGAGTGGGGCATGGAGCAGAACCTGCGCGACTGCCGCATCGCCATGATGTACGAAGGCACCACCGGCGTTCAGGCCCTCGACCTGTTGGGCCGCAAGGTGCTGATGACCCAGGGCGAGGCGCTCAAGGGCTTCACCAAGATCGTCCACAAGTTCTGCCAGGCCAATGAAGGCAACGAGGCGCTCAAGGCGTTCGTCGGGCCGCTGGCCGCGCTCAACAAGGAATGGGGCGAAGTGACCATGAAGATCGGCATGGCCGCCATGAAGGATCGTGAGGAAGTCGGTGCCGCCTCGGTCGACTACCTGATGTATTCCGGTTATGCCTGCCTGGCCTACTTCTGGGCCGACATGGCGCGTGTGGCGGCCGAGAAGCTGGCAAGCGGTGACGGTGATCAGGCGTTCTACAAGGCCAAGCTGCAGACCGCGCAGTTCTACTACGCGCGTATCCTGCCGCGTACCCGCACCCACGTGGCAGCCATGCTGTCCGGTGCCAGCAGCCTGATGGACATGAGCGAAGAGGATTTCGCCCTCAGCTACTGATCGCGCCGGTGGCAATCGAACCGCGGCCTGGTGCCGCGGTTTTTTTATGTGTGCCCTGTGGAGACCGGACAGGCGCGGCGTGCGTCGGCAGCCAATTACAGGCAAAATGCCAGTCTCTTTTTTCGGTCACTGCGGAGCTCGCCTTGCCGCGTCTCGTCGCGTTGCGCTTGGGACACTTTCTGCCGGCATTGCTGCTGCTCGGCGGCGGTTTGCTGGCCGCGACCCTGCCGACCCTGACCGACTTCTTCACCTCGCTGTTCAATGTGCTGCCCACCTCGTTGCTGCTGCTCGGCGGCACCTTCTGCATGGTCTATGGCCGCCAGCGTGAATTGTTCATGCTGCTAGTGCTGTACCTGGGCTACTTCCTGCTCGACGAGCAGGCCGATTACTACCGTGAGTTCGGCAGGGTGCGCGATGACGCGGCGCTGGTCTTCCACCTCAGCAGCTTGTTGCTGCCTGCGCTCTATGGTTTGTTCGCGCTATGGCGCGAGCGTACCCACCTGATCCAGGATCTGGTCGCACGGGCGGCTGTATTGCTGGCGGTCGTTGGCGTGGCAGCGGCGTTGGCGCGCCGTTATCCCCAGGGGCTGGAACAGTGGCTTTCGGTGATCCGCTGGCCAGCGCTGCATGCCGAGTGGATGAGCCTGATACAGCTCGCCTACCCACTGTTCCTGCTGGTGAACATCGCCCTGCTGGTCCAGTACCTGCGTACGCCGCGGCCGGTGCATGCCGTGCAACTGGTGGGCGCGCTGGCGCTGTTGTGGATGTTGCCCAATACCTTCATCCACACCCATGCGCTGCAGGTGATGTCCAGTGTGGTAATGCTGATGATCGTCGTTGGCGTGGCCCACGAGGCCTACCAGATGGCGTTTCGCGACGAGCTGACCGGCTTGCCCGGCCGCCGCGCCTTGAACGAGCGACTGCAGCGCCTGGGGCGCAACTACGTGATCGCCATGGCCGACGTCGACCACTTCAAGAAATTCAACGACACCCACGGCCATGATGTCGGCGACCAGGTTCTGCGCCTGGTGGCCAGCCAGCTGCGCAAGGTGGGCGGCGGCGGCAAGGTGTATCGCTACGGTGGGGAGGAGTTCACCCTGGTATTCGCCGGCAAGGACATCGAGCAATGTATGCCGCATCTCGAGGCCGTTCGCCAGGCCGTCGAGCGCTACCAGATCCAGCTGCGCGACCGCCAGCAGCGCCCCAGTGACGACACGCTTGGGCGCCCGCGCCGCAGCGGCTCGCGAGCGGCCCAGGTATCGGTGACGGTCAGTATCGGGGTGGCGCAGCCTGGCAACCAGCACCGTAACGTGGAAGACGTGCTCAAGGCCGCTGACAAGGCGCTTTATGCCGCCAAGAGCGCCGGGCGCAATTGCGTCAGCAGCCAGGCGCAGCGCCGTCGCGGCGCGGTCAAGGTCAAGCCCGGGCAGGCCTGAGCAAGCCAGTGACCGATCCGTGGCTGAGCGGTCACGACACGACCCTATGTGTCTGAAAAGTTGTTGGGCTAGACTCGGCTTCTGACCGTGCTACCGAGGACTTCCCATGGCCGACTACAAAGCTCCCCTGCGTGACATGCGCTTCGTGCTCAACGAGGTTTTCCAGGTTTCCAAACTCTGGGCGCAGCTGCCTGCCCTGGCCGAAGTCGTCGACGAGGAAACCGCCAATGCGATCCTCGAGGAAGCCGGCAAGATCACCGCCGGCATGATCGCCCCCCTGAATCGGGCCAGCGATGAAGAGGGGTGCACCTGGGTAAATACCGAAGTGCGCACGCCGGCCGGTTTTATCGAGGCCTACAAGGCCTACGCCGAGGGCGGCTGGGTTGGCGTGGGCGGTGATCCGCGGTTTGGCGGCATGGGCATGCCCAAGGTGATTTCCGCCCAGGTCGAGGAGATGGTCAATTCGTCCAGCCTGTCGTTCGGCCTTTACCCGATGCTCACCGCTGGCGCCTGCCTGTCGATCAACGCCCACGCCAGCGAAGAACTCAAGCAGGCCTACCTGCCGAACATGTATGCCGGCGTCTGGGCCGGCTCGATGTGCCTGACCGAACCGCATGCCGGTACCGACCTGGGCATCATCCGTACCAAGGCCGAGCCTCAGGCTGATGGCAGTTACAAGGTCAGTGGCACCAAGATCTTCATCACCGGCGGCGAGCACGACCTGACCGAGAACATCATCCACCTAGTGCTGGCCAAGCTGCCGGACGCACCGGCCGGTCCCAAGGGCATTTCGCTGTTCCTGGTGCCCAAGTTCATGGTCAATGCCGACGGCTCGCTGGGCGAGCGCAACGCGGTTTCCTGTGGCTCGATCGAGCACAAGATGGGCATCAAGGCGTCGAGCACCTGCGTGATGAACTTCGACGGCGCCACCGGCTATATCATCGATGCGCCGAACCGCGGCCTGGCCGCGATGTTCACCATGATGAACTACGAGCGCCTGGGGGTCGGCATCCAGGGCCTGTCGACCGGCGAGCGTTCCTACCAGAGCGCCATCGAGTACGCCCGCGAGCGTATCCAGAGCCGTGCGCCGACGGGGGCGGTGGCCAAGGACAAGGCGGCCGACCCGATCATCGTGCACCCGGACGTGCGCCGCATGCTGCTGACCATGAAGGCGTTCAACGAGGGAGGGCGTGCCTTTTCCAGCTACGTCGCTCTGCAGCTCGACACCGCCAAGTACAGCGAAGACGAAGTCACCCGCAAGCGCGCCGAAGAGCTGGTGGCGCTGCTGACGCCGGTGGCCAAGGCGTTCCTCACCGACCTGGGGCTGGAAACCACCATTCACGGCCAGCAGGTGTTCGGTGGCCATGGTTACGTGCGCGAATGGGGCCAGGAGCAGCTGGTTCGCGACTGTCGCATCACGCAGATCTACGAAGGCACCAACGGCATTCAGGCGCTGGATCTGGTCGGTCGCAAGATCGTCGGCAGTGGCGGCGCGTTCTGCCGACATTTCATCGAAGAAGTGCGGGCCTTCGCCAGCGATGCCGCATTGGCCGAGGAATTCCGGGCGCCACTGCTGGAGGCCGTGGAGATTCTGGAGACCCAGACCGAGGCATTGCTCGAACGCGCGCGGGTCAACCCCAATGAAATCGGCGCTGCTTCGGTGGAGTACCTGCACCTGTTCGGCTATACCGCCTATGCCTATATGTGGGCGCTGATGGCCAAGGCCGCGCAGGGTAAGGAAGGGCAGGATGATTTCTATGCCAGTAAGCTGGGCACCGCGCGTTTCTACTTCTCGCGTTTGCTGCCGCGCATCCACTCGCTGAACGCTTCGGTGGGGGCTGGTAGCGAGAGCCTCTACCTGCTGACCGCTGAGCAGTTCTAAAGGCGCGAACCGCGTGTAGGCGATTGCTTACACGTGGTTCTGCCTTTGCCCACTATTGGCGTTTGCGCCCGAGGCGTAATCTTCACTTCAAGGACTTAGCGCAGGAAGCGCACTGAACAGACAGGGATACGTGGGACGCTGCCAGGATGGCGCGCTGATCAAGGATGTCAGAATCGAGTCTGCAAACCCCGCCTAGGCGGGGTTTTCTTTTGGGCGTGAAAAATGCCAGGCCTCCTGGTCGAGGGCCCGCAGAACGGGCCTCGACTGCAGCTCAGCTTTTGGCTGTCTTCTCGACCCAGGCTGCGAAGGTGTCGATGTACTTCTGCAGGAATGGCTTGACGCTGTCGCTGAGCTTGCCGCTGTCATCGAAGAAGTTGCCCGCACCGCCCAGGTAGGCTTCGGGCTGTTGCAGCATCGGCATATCGAGAAACACCAGTGCCTGACGCAACTGATGGTTGGCACCGAAGCCGCCGACTGCTCCCGGCGAGGCGCTGACCACGCCCGCTGGCTTGCCGCTCAGCGCACTCTTGCCATAAGGCCGCGAGGCGACATCCACGGCGTTCTTCATCGGCGCGGGGATCGAACGGTTGTATTCCGGGGTCACGAACAGCACCGCGTCGGCGGCGTTCAGTTCCTGGCGGAAGGCAGTGTAGGCGGCCGGTGCCGGATCCACGTCGATATCTTCGTTGTACAGTGGCAGCTCACCGATCTCGACGATCTTCAGCTGCAGGTTCTGCGGCGCCAGGTCGGCCAGGGCCAGGGCCAGCTTGCGGTTGATCGAGGCCTTGCGCAGGCTGCCGATCAATACGGCCACGTTGTAGGTCTTGCTCATGAGAACTCTCCTGAAAGGGGTGCAGCGGTTATAGACAGGGCCAGCACACTATAGACTCCGCACGACGCTGCGAAAGCCTTGCCAGCGGCCTGCAGGGCGCCATGGCCTCGCAATGTGTGGATGATTTTTCTTGAACCGGATGTCGCCTGAGTCAGTCGATTGTGGGGTATCGCCCAGCCGGGCCAACCTCTATAGGACGCACTCCATGGACCTGATCCGCATTTTGATCGCCATTCTCCTCCCGCCGCTGGGGGTTTTCCTGCAGGTCGGCTTCGCTGGCGCCTTCTGGCTGAATATCCTGCTGACGCTGCTTGGCTATTTCCCGGGTATCATCCATGCGGTGTACATCATCGCCAAACGCTAAGCCTGGCGCCTCACCGAAACCGCGCAATCGCGCGGTTTTTTGTTGCCTGCCATTTAGCGAAAGCATGCTCTGCTGTATGACAACTTAGTCGGGTTGTCCTTTTTAGCAGGGTTCGGTGTGGGAGATTTTGTTTTAGGCGGCGCTTATCAGTAGGCATTGGTCTGGTGAAGCAAGTAGCTTACCTAAGCTATGTTTTTGCACCATCTAATTGAATTTAAAGGGTTAATCCTTGGTTTTAGGGGCCTTTCCTGATTGTGATAGTGGCAATTTCATATGCCGCCATGTAGTGAAATTCTTCGTTGCAGCTTCTTGACAGCATTTTTGATTGGGGCAATTATCCGCTCATTCGCTGTATGACAACATACATCGAGCCACTCAAATAATCACAAGATCCAAGGCGCGCTCAATGAAGATCACCCAGGTCAATGTCGAGGTTTTCACCTTCCCCACTCGCCGTAGCGTCGATGCGGCCGGTCACGCCCACCCGGGCGAAGAGTCGCTGGCCAAGATGGCCATGCTGCGCATCGCCACGGAAGACGGCGTGGAAGGCTATGCCTTTGGCGCGCCCGAGCTGATTCGTCCGCACATCATCGACAGCTTCGTGCGCAAGGTGCTGATCGGCCAGAACGTCATGGACCGCGAGAAGATCTGGCAGGATCTCGCCCACTGGCAGCGCGGCAGCGCCAGTCAGTTGACCGACCGCGCCCTGGCGCTCGTCGAGCAGGCGCTGTGGGACTGGGCAGGGCGCAAATTCAAGCAGCCAGTGCACAAGATGATCGGCGGCTACCGCGACAAGGTGCTGGCCTATGGGTCGACCATGTGTGGCGATGATCTGCCGGGCGGCCTGTCGACGCCGGAGGAATACGGTCGTTTCGCCGAGCAACTGGTTGCCCGCGGCTACAAGGCGATCAAGCTGCACACCTGGATGCCGCCGATCTCCTTCGCGCCGGATCCGAAGATGGACGTGCGTGCCTGCGCCGCGGTGCGTGAGGCGGTCGGCCCGGACATCGCCCTGATGCTCGATGGCTATCACTGGTACAGCCGCACCGACGCGCTGTACATCGGCCGCGAACTGGAGAAACTCGACTTCGCCTGGTTCGAAGAACCGATGATGGAGGAGTCCGCCGAATCCTATGCGTGGCTGGCGGCCAACCTCGACATCCCGGTGTTGGGCCCGGAATCCCTCGGTGGCAAGTACATGAGCCGCGCCAGTTGGGTCGGGCAGGGTGCCTGTGACATCCTGCGCGCCGGTGTGGCCGGGGTCGGTGGTATCGCACCGTGCCTGAAGGTCGCGCACCTGGCCGAAGCCTATGGCATGCACTGCGAGATCCACGGTAACGGCGCCGCCAACCTGGCGGTGGTCGGTGCGATCAAGAACTGCGACTGGTACGAGCGCGGCCTGCTGCACCCATTCCTCGACTATGACGACGTGCCGGCCTACCTGAACAGCATCGTCGACCCGATGGACGCCGACGGCTACGTGCACCTGCCGGATCGCCCGGGCCTCGGCGAGGACATCAACTTCGCCTACATCGAAACCAATACCGTCACCCGGTACTGATGTGCTGGCGCGCAGCCGACCGCGGCTGCGCTGTTTCTGAGAGTCGAATAACTATAAGAAGGCTATCTCATGATCAAACCAATTCCGCATCTGGTAGCGGGCCTCCTGGCCGCTACCCTGGCCCTCGGCACCGCGACCACGGTGCAGGCCAAGACGCCTGCCGACCAGCTCATCGTCGGCATGAGCATGATCAACCTGTTGTCCCTTGATCCGGCCGCCGCGACTGGCCTGGACGTCTCCGAGGTCAACGCCAACCTGTACGACATGTTGCTGGTGCAGGACGCCGCCGCGCCGGACAACCTGGTACCGGCCCTGGCCGAGCGCTGGGAAATCAGCGATGACCACAAGACCCTGACCTTTCACCTGCGCAGCGGCGTCAAGTTCCACTCCGGCAACGAGCTGACCGCCGAGGACGTGATCTGGTCGTTGCAACGCGTGCTCAAGCTCAACCTGGCGCTGGCCTCGACCTGGAAGGCCTACGGCTTCACCGCCGATAACGTCGAGCAACAGATCCGCGCCACCGACGACCATACCGTGGTGATCGAGCTGGCGCGCCCGACCGACCCGATGCTGGTACTCAACACCCTGGCCACCTCGCCCAGTGCTTTCATTCTCGACAAGAAAGAAGTGCTCAAGCACGCCAAGAACGGCGACATGGGTGGTGCCTGGCTGACCACCAACGCGGCGGGCAGTGGGCCCTTCGTGCTCAACGCCTGGCGCGCCAACGACGTGATTCTGATGACCCGCTTCGAGGACTACTGGGGCGGCCCGGCCAAGCTCAAGCGTGTGGTGATGCGCAACATGACCGAGTCGCAGTCACTGCGCCTGATGGTCGAGCGTGGTGACCTGGACATCGCCCGCGGCATGTCCGCACCGGACATCACCGCCCTGAGCAGCTCGGACAAGGTCAAGACCCAGACCGTGCAGCGTGGCACCCTTTATTACGTGGCGCTGAGCACCAAGCAGCCGATGTTCGCCGACGCCCGCGTGCGCAAGGCGGTTCGTTCACTGATCGACTACCAGGGCATCAACGATGTGGTGATGCCGCATTACGGCACCCTCAACCAGCGTCCGATGCCCCTCGGTTTGCCAGCGCGCCTGGATGACCCGGGCTATCGCCTGAACGTCGAGGAGGCCAAGAAGCTGCTGGCCGAAGCCGGTTACCCGGACGGTTTCCAGACCACCATCCGCGTGCTCGCCGAGCCGCCGTTCATCAATATCGCCTCCAGTCTGCAGTCGACCCTGGCCCAGGCCGGTATCAAGGCGCGCATCGTCACCGGAACCGGCACCCAGGTGTACGGCTCCATGCGCGAGCGCACTTTCGACATCATCGTTGGCCGCGGTGGCGGCGGCGCCGAGCGTCACCCCCATTCCAGCCTGCGCACCCTGGTCTACAACCCGGACAACCGTGACGAAGCCAAGCTGAGCAACTTCCAGGGCTGGCGCACCTCGTTCTACAGCCCCGAGCTGAACGCGCTGATCGAAAAAGCCGAGGTCGAGCCGGACAAGCAGGCGCAGATGGATCTGTACCACCAGTTCCAGAACCTCTACGACGAGCAGGTCGGCGCCATCATGCCGATCTCGCAGATGACCGACACCGTGGTGATCTACCACGACGTGGTCGGCTACGTAGGCCACAGCGCGGCGACCACGCGCTACAAGGATGTGCACAAGGATCGTTGAGCGGCGGGCGGCCCCGGCCGCCTTTGCTGAGACGAACGAGCTGCGATCAATCGGGAGCCTGTTATGTTTGCTTCGACTGCGTCTTTCTTCGGCACGCGGATGGGCGGCACCTCACGCCGTTTCGGTGCGGTGCTGATGACTCTGCTGGGCCTCTTGGCCATGACCTTCTTCATCGGCCGGGTGATGCCTCTGGACCCGGTGCTGGCGGTGGTCGGCCCGGATGCCGACAGTTCCACCTATGACCAGGTCTACCAGGCCATGGGCCTCGACCGACCACTGCTGGTGCAGTTCGGCTACTACCTGCGCGACCTGGCCCAGGGTGATTTCGGCAATGCGCTGCTCACCGGCCATCCGGTGATCGAGGACATCGCCCGGGTGTTTCCGGCGACCATCGAACTGGCCACCCTGGCGATCATCTTCGGTGTGGTGCTCGGTCTTCCACTGGGCGTGTTCGCCGCCGCCAACCAGGGCCGTATGGGCGATCACCTGGCTCGCGTGGTCACCCTGTTCGGCTACTCCACGCCGATCTTCTGGCTGGGCATGATGGGCCTTCTGGTGTTCTATGCCTGGCTCGGCTGGGCCGGCGGGGCAGGGCGCATCGACCTGGCGTACGACGGCATGGTGCCCTCGGTGACCGGCATGCTGCTGATCGACAGCGCCATTGCCGCCGACTGGGAGGCCTTTTCCAGCGCACTCAAGCACATCCTCCTGCCGGCACTGATCCTGGGCCTCAACTCGGTGGCCTACATCAGCCGCATGACCCGCAGTTTCATGCTCGAGCAGCTTTCCCAGGAATACATCCTCACCGCCCGGGTCAAGGGCCTGTCGCGGCGCAAGGTGATCTGGGGCCATGCGTTTCGCAACATCCTCGTGCAACTGCTAACCGTGGTGGCGCTGGCCTACGGCTCGCTGCTCGAAGGCGCGGTGCTGATCGAGACGGTATTCGCCTGGCCCGGTTTCGGCCAGTACCTGACCAGCAGCCTGCTGCTTGGTGACATGAACGCGGTGATGGGCTGCGTGCTGGTAATCGGCTTCATCTTCGTCGGCCTCAATCTGCTCAGCGATGCGCTGTACAAGGTGTTCGACCCACGCACCCGCTGACCTGACTCCTACCCAATCGATTGCAGCCCTTCAATAATTACAAAATAGGGATATCCGCATGAAATCGTTTTGCTCCACCGTGCTGAGCGCGGTACTCGGTGCACTGCTGTGCACCGCGCCACTGCTGACTGCCCAGGCCAAGACGCCGAGCGACCAGTTGATCGTCGGCATGAGCATGGCCAACCTGTTTTCCATCGACCCGGCGAATGCGCCGGGGCTCGATGCCTCGGGCATCAACGCCAACCTCTACGACACCCTGGTGCTGCGCAAGGACGGCAGCCCGGACGAGCACGTGCCGCAACTGGCCGAGCGCTGGGAGGTCAGTGAGGATGGCCGGCGGCTGACCTTTCACCTGCGCGGCGATGCGCGCTTTCACTCCGGCAATCCGGTGACCGCCGAAGACGTGGCCTGGTCGCTGTACCGCGTGCTCAAGCTCAACTATGGCCTGGCCACCACCTGGAAAGCCTACGGCTATACCCTGGACAACATTGGGCAACTGATCCGCGCCGAAAACGATTCGACGCTGATCATCGACCTGCCACAGCCGACCGACCCGCTGCTGATGATCGACACCCTGGCCACCTCGCCTAGCGCCGTGGTGCTGGACCGCAAGACCGTGCTCGAGCACGACAAGAGCGGTGACTTCGGCGCCGCCTGGCTGGTGACCAACGAAGCCGGCAGCGGCCCGTTCACCCTCAGCTCCTGGCGCGCCAACGACACCCTGGTGATGACCGCATTCGCCGACTACTGGGCCGGCCCGAGCAAGCTCAAGCGCGTGCTGATCCGCCATATCACCGAGTCGCAGTCGCTGCGCCTGATGCTCGAACGTGGCGATCTGGACATGGGCTACGGCATGGCCGCCTCTGACGTGCAAGCGCTGGCCGCCAAGGGCGAGATGCACATCCAGACCCTGCCGCGCGGCACCATGTACTACGTGGCGCTGAGCATGAAGTCGGCACCGTTCGACGACATCCGCGTGCGCAAGGCCGTGCGCTCGCTGATCGACTATCAGGGCCTGGACAAGGTGGTAATGCCGTATTACGGCAAGCTCAACCAGCAGCCGATGCAGCTGGGCCTGGAGGCGCGTCTGCCGGACCCCGGCTACGCACTGGACGTAGAGGGTGCAAAAAAACTGCTCGCCGAGGCCGGTCACCCGCAGGGCTTCAAGACCACCATCCGCACCCTGGCCGAGCCACCGTTCGTGAATATCGCCTCGAGTCTGCAGTCGACCCTTGCCCAGGCCGGCATCCAGGCGAGCATCATTACCGGCACCGGCAACCAGGTGTACGGCGCCATGCGCGCGCGCAACTTCGAGATCATCGTCGCCCGCGGTGCCGAGCGCTACCCGCATCCGTATTTCAGCCTGCGCACCTTCGTCTACAACCCGGACAACCGCGATGACGCCGGTATCGCCAATTTCCAGGGCTGGCGCGCGGCCTTCCAGGACGACGAGCTCAACAGTCTGGTCGACAAGCTCGGCGTGGAGCGCGACGAAGCCGCCAAGCTGAGCATGTACCACCGCGTGCAGCAACGTTACGACCAACTGGTCGGTCCGATCATGATGATTTCGCAGATGACCGATCCAGTGGTCAGCGCGGCCGACGTCAAGGGATTCCAGGGTGCCGACGCCGAGGCGACGCGTTACCTGGGTGTGTACAAGCAGCGTTGAGTGAGCGGGCGCGGTAGCGCGCCCGGCTCCCACCGAATCGAGTAACGGAGGCATACGATGATTGCCAACATCTCTTCATCTTCATCCATCAAGCGGGCGAACGTGCAGGCGCCGGTCTCCGCGTTCCAGGCGTTCTGCCTGAGCAGTGTTCGCGTGATGCAGCATCTGCTGCGCAACCCGATGACGCTGATGGGCTCCAGCGTGGTCCTACTGCTGCTCCTGGTGGCGGCGTTCGCACCCTGGATCGCCACCCACGACCCCATCGTGCAGAACCTCGGCAATGCGCTGCAGGCGCCGAGCGCGGTGCACTGGTTCGGCACCGACGAGTATGGCCGCGACGTGTTCAGCCGACTGGTCTACGGCTCGCGCATCACCCTGTACATCATCGCTCTGGTGACCGTCATCGTTGGGCCGATCGGCTTGCTGGTGGGCACCATCTCCGGTTACTTCGGTGGCTTCGTCGACGCGCTGTTCATGCGCATCACCGACATCTTCATCTCGTTCCCCAGCCTGGTCCTGGCGCTGGCCTTCATCGCCGCTCTCGGCCCTGGCCTGGAGCACGCGGTGATCGCCATCGCATTGACTTCCTGGCCGCCCATCGCGCGCCTGGCGCGGGCGGAAACCCTGTCGCTGCGCAACGCCGATTTCGTGGTCGCGGTGCAGCTGCAAGGCGCCTCGTCGTCGCGCATCATCCTGCGCCACATCATGCCCATGTGCCTGTCGTCGGTGATCATCCGCCTGACCATGAACATGGCCAGCATCATCCTCACCGCCGCTGCCCTGGGCTTTCTCGGTCTCGGCGCGCAGGCGCCGCTGCCGGAGTGGGGCGCGATGATCTCCACCGGGCGTCGCTACATGCTCGAGTGCTGGTGGCTGGTGGCGGTACCGGGGGCGACCATCATGCTGGTCAGCCTGGCGTTCAACCTGTTGGGTGACGGTCTGCGCGACGTCCTCGATCCGCGCAGCGAATAAGGAGGCCCCATGTCCGCCATCAAACTGGAAGTAGACGATCTCTGCGTACGCTTCACCAGCGGCCGCAAGGAGGTCGATGCGGTACGCAACGTGTCCTTCTGCCTGGGCCGCGAAAAGCTGGCCATCGTCGGCGAATCCGGCTCTGGCAAGTCGACGGTGGGGCGCAGCCTGCTGCGCTTGCACCCGACCAGCGCGCGGATCACCGCGAACACCATGCGCCTGGGCGATATCGACCTGCTCACCGCCAGCGAAAAGCAGGTGCAGGCCATTCGCGGCAAGCGCATCTCGATGATCATGCAGGACCCCAAGTACTCGCTGAACCCGGTGGTGCGGGTGGGCGAGCAGATCGCCGAGGCCTACCTGGCGCACCACCGCGCCAGCAATGCCGACGCTCGCGAGCGGGTGCTGGACATGCTCGACAAGGTGCACATCCGCGACCCCAAAAGGGTCTACGGGCTGTACCCCCACGAGGTCTCGGGCGGTATGGCGCAGCGCATCATGATCGCCATGATGGTGATCACCGACCCCGACATCATCGTCGCCGACGAGCCGACCTCGGCGCTGGACGTCTCGGTCCGCCGCCAGGTGCTCAACGTACTCGACGAGCTGGTCAGCCAGCGCGACCTGGGCCTGATCCTGATCAGCCACGACCTCAACATGGTGCGCAGCTTCTGCGACCGCGTGCTGGTGATGTATGCCGGCCGGGTGGTCGAGGCGCTGGATGCCGCCGACCTGGACAACGCCAGGCATCCCTATACCCAGGGCCTGCTGGCGGCATTGCCGAACATCGACAGACCCCGTCCGCGCCTGCCCAACCTGCAGCGCGATCCCCTCTGGCTGACCCATTGAGTACGCACCCATGGCCATGATCGAAGTGGATTCACTCAATCTCAGTTTCGGCGTCAGTGCGGCGCGCAACCAGGTGCTCTACGACGTCGCGTTGCGCGTCGAAGAGGGCGAGTCGTTCGGCCTGGTCGGCGAGTCCGGCTCCGGCAAGACCACGGTACTGCGCTGCCTGGCCGGGCAGTACCGGCACTGGGAAGGGCAGTTGAGCATCGCCGGGCGCGGTCTGCGCCACAAGCTGGACATGGCGCATTTCCGCCAGGTGCAGATGGTCTTCCAGGATCCCTACGGCTCGCTGCACCCGCGGCACACCATCGACTCGGCCCTGAGCGAACCGCTCGCCGTGCACGGCATCGGTGACCGCGGTGATCGGGTCACCGCGATCCTCAACAAGGTCGGCCTCAACGACAGCTTTCGCTATCGCTACCCCCACCAGCTGTCCGGTGGCCAGCGCCAGCGTGTGGCCATCGCCCGGGCGCTGATCCTCGAGCCGCGTGTGCTGCTGCTCGACGAGCCGACCTCGGCGCTGGATGTGTCGGTGCAGGCGGAGATCCTCAACCTGCTGTCCGACCTGCGCGAACAGGAAGGCCTGACCTACCTGCTGGTCACCCACGACCTGGGCGTGGTCGCTCACCTCTGCGACCGCGTGGCGGTGATGCAGCACGGGCGCATCGTCGAAACCCTCGACACCGCGCTGCTGGCGCAGAACCGTGCCGAGCATGCGTACACCCAATTGCTGGTCGATGCCAGCCGCGATATCGGTGCCGTCGCACCGCCCTGATGGGGCAATACCCGAGCGCTCAGGTGAACGCCTGACGCGCCCCACCGCGACGTAGCGCGCCTTCTGCAAGACCTCTGAAACGGGCCCTCGGGCTCGCGGCACGGGCTCGCCTGCGCGGTGGCTTTACCTGGAATCCGAACATGCGGGCACGGCGCTGCAGGGCGGCGCTTTGCCCAAAAACCGGGCAACACAAACTCAACCCATAGAAAACAATAAGAAGGTCACGATGAACAAGAAAACTCTCACGCTGCGCCTGCTCGCCTGCCTGCTGTCCACTGCCGCCGCGGGCAGCGCATGGGCCGACAGCGCCTCGATCAACTACCGCCACCAGTACCTGGACGACGACCGCATGCATGCCGACCGGGTCAAGCTGTCATACCGCATGGACAATGGCTGGGGCTTCGAGGGTGAGCTGAAATACCGCACCGCGGGTGATCGCAAGGACGTCGCCTTCGACAACACGGTGTCCAACGGCCACGAGTTGACCACCAGTTATCAGTACAAGCCCAATGCGGTATCGACCTGGCAACCGGCCATCCAGCTGGACAGCAACGAGAACGGCACCACCTACAAGTTCGGCGTGCGCTACACCCACAAGCTGAGTGACCAGTTCTACGTCGCCGCCCGCTACCGTTTCGACGCCCTGAAGCTGAACCGTGACCGCATCGACGAGGAGGTGCCGGATCGCGGCTCCGACAACCGCAACACCCAGCGTTACGAGGGGTGGGTGGGCTACACCCCGGCCGGCAAACTGTCTTATGAGTATCAGTACATCCACTTCGAGACAGACTACATCCGCTACGACAACAAGAAGAGCGACTACGAGCAGAACCTGATCGTGAAGTACAAGTGGGACAAGGCCTGGGCACCGTTCTTCGAGATCGGCGATATCAAGGTCAGTGCCACCGAGGATGATCGTCAGCTGCGCTGGCGTATCGGGGTGCAGTACAACTTCATGTAAGCACCCCGCCAGCGACGGGCGCCCGCGGGCCCGGCATCGATGGATGCGGGGCCTGCAGGCGCCTTTTTTGCATTGTGGGACAGGCATCGAGGGCTGCGTCGAACGAGCAGCCGGGTCAGGCGCGGCGCTGGGCCTTGAGCAGGCGTTCGCGACTATTGATCAGGTGCAGCTGCATCGCCGCCCGGGCGCAGTCGACGTCGCCACGGGCAATCGATTCGTAGATCATCTCGTGCTCGAGGCTGAGGTTTTCCTTGTAGGCCTCACCATCCTCGTGGGCCTTGTAGGCCGAGTTGAACTTGTTGCGCGGGATCTGCTTGGCGCCCAAGTGCTTCATGATGTCGAGCAGGTGCGGGTTGTCCGCCGCCTTGGCGATCTTGATATGGAATTGGAAGTCCGCACTGATCGGCAGGCCAGCCGGCAGCTGCACGGCGCCCTGCTGGATGGCATCCAGTGCCACGCGAATCTCCTGCAGCGTTTCCGGCGTGCGCCGCTGCGCTGCCAGGCCGACCGCCGCCACCTCCAGGCTCATGCGCAGCTCGAGCAACTCCAGCACGTCCTCGGCGGTACTGATGGTCGCCGGCCCAAGCTGCAGTTCAGGCGCTGCCGGCATGTCGCACACGAAGGTGCCGACGCCACGCCGCGTTTCCACCAGGCCCGCCACCTGCAGGCGCGACAACGCATCGCGCACCACGGTACGGCTGACCCCTTCGGCACGCATGATATCCAGCTCGGCCGGCAGCTTCTCGCCACGCTTGAGGGTACCGTCACGCATGTGCTGGGAAATCTTCGCCACCAGGTCTTCGGCCAGGCGGCTGCGTTGCTTACGTGGGGGAAGCGACCAAATCGGGTTGTCCTGCATCATCGATCCGTTGTTGTTTCGTTATCGGCATACGACCGCAATGCTGGCGATTTGGTCGCATCGAATGACAGGGGGGTGATAGTAGCAGTCCCTTTGTTTGAGTGCTTGATGGGCAGCGGGCAATGAACGCTACCCGATGCCATGACTCCATCCACCGCTTGCGGAGGCGAGGTCCTCTCACTGAAGTTGTTCGATCCGTCGCCAACTTTGACGGCCGACGCTGGACGGATCCGGATAGATGGTCACGCATTCCTGGCCCGTGCAGTACTGGTAGCCACCGTCGGGATTCTGCGACAGGCTTCCTCCGCCCTCACCACCCTGGCTTACCCCGGAAATGACGGCGGTGCCGACATTGCTGCTGGGTGAATAATCAAAAGCACGCTGATTGGTGCGCCCCCCGGTAGAGGGATTGATTGCATAGCTCCAGTTGCTGGCACCATCTCCGCAGGGATCACTGTTAGGGACCAGGGACTGGAAGGTCAGCGTACGGCCGAGCTGCGACATGCTCTCCACAACCATCTCGCCATCACTCTGCACCAGGTTGAGATACCAGCCATTTTGCGCAGGGAGGTTATTGGTCGCTTGCCAGCGAATACTGTTGTTACTGATCACCCGGGCTTGCCTTGTCGAGCCATCAGTGGCGGTGCCGACCAGGGTATTGGTGATGCTCTGCTGTTGCAGGGAACTGCGATTAATACTGGGGTTATTGGCGACCTCTCCAAGGGTCTGCTTGTCCCAGATGCCATAGACGGACTGCGGCATGCTCTTGTCGCCGTCCTTGTCGTCCGCATCGAAGAACCGGCCGGTTCCGAATATCACCAGATAGCCTGTTCCAGTCGGGTGAGCGACCAGGCTGGGCGCCGATGTAATGGCTTGGCGCTGGGTACCGGCATTGTCGGCTGTTGCCTTGAACAGTGGGTTTCCGCCAAAACCGACTTTGAACTCGCTGACTGCAGTGTCGCTGTCGTCGGTCGTGGTGAACGGAGTGGTACTGTTACGACCACTGCGCAGTAGGTCGAAGCGCCACATATTGCCTTGCAGATCGCCTGCATAGGCATAATCGGCCACGCCGTCAGCGTTGTAATCGGCCAGCTTGGGTGTCGACAGCCCATTGGCAAGGCCAACTGTCCCTTGTACCTCAAGGCTCCTGAGCAGTGTCCCCTGCATAGCATCGAGGATAAAAAGGGCTGCCTTGCCGTTGGTGTTTCCCGCGCTTTCATAACCATTGCCGAATACCACCCCCCACTTGCCATTATGCAAACGGGCGATGGTGGGCTGCGAATAGCTGTATCCCATCTTCACGGCGTTGGTCGCAGCGATGCTGTTCTCATCGAATTGCCACAACAGCCTTTCGCTGCCAGGTGTGGTGACATCGATAGCAAATATGGACTTGCCACCTGCTTTGAGAGTGCCGACCAAAATGGTTCGCCATTGTCGGGTAGCACTGTCATAGACATCGCCAACCACAGGCGAACCGTCGACATAGAACTCGTGTGAATAGTTGGAGCCTGTCAGCTTGTGCAGTTTGGAAAAGACCGCTGATGGAACGAAGGCAAACTCTTCGACTCCCGTAAGTGCATTGAAGCCATGCAGCATGCCGGCATTGCCACCGACATAGATGCGCGGAGTGCGATTGGCGATGGCAGCTTTGAAGGTGGTGTAGGCCGTATTGCCCTCCAGGCGGTTGGAGAACTGTTCGAGATAGCGAGCCCCTGCTACAACGGCCGGGCTCGATGAGTAGAAGTCACCCAACAACCCGCTGCGACGACGGAACGTGGTGCCTTCACCCGCCCGATTGCCACGCAGATAATCCACACGAGAGGCGGCCAAGTTATCAACGAGGCCGGTTTCCGGATTTCTCGCCAGATAGGCGAGCAGCGTAGTGCCAGCGTATTGGCTTAGTGACGCATTGGCGGAGGTGAGGTCCTGAAGCCCGTTATTACTGGCAGTGACCGGGGCTGCGATCTTTATTCGCCGTTGCGCCCAGGCTGGGACCTTGGTCTTAGCGCTCCAAACCTCCACGGTATCGATGGCATTGGTTTGAGGGTTCCAGCGCTTTTCAAAGCGTTTTACGTCTCCAGACCAATTGTCGTCACTGGCGTAGGAGGTTTGGTAGGAGACTGTTTGAGTCGTACTCTGGTCAGGGTTTATCTGCCCAGAGTTGATCGCCGGGCGGGCGGCACTGGATTTGCGGTCGGCGATGCGGGACAGGATATCCGCGAAGGCTTGCACCATGGCCTCAGGGCTGTCGACGCTGAAAAACTCACCACGGGAGTTGATTGCCGCATGCCAGAGGTCGTAGACATTGGCGTCAGTGGCATTGGCTGCTGCCGCAGGCCATGCTGCGCCGGCTTCAAGCGCCGAGTAACCAATTCCGGCAAAGGTGCTGCCGCCCCACGGAATATTGCTCTGGGTAAGGGACTGTGTCAGCCCGAGCCCCATAGTGAAATTGGTCATATGTTGCCAGGTCGCCGGATCGTTGCGCGGATTCCAGTAGTCGGCTGTCGTATCGCCACTTTTGAATGGCAGGTAGGCGGGCAGGTTGTTGCTGAGACTGGGGTTCAGATCAGTGGCCCAGTAGTGCATGGCGAGATCCGCTAGCGTATTGGGCGTACTGTCGTAATAAGGAGCGCGTTGCGTGAAAGCTCTGCCATCCGGGAGCGTGAAGGATGCCGCATCATGCCGGAAATTGCTTGGCGCGCTTGCGGCTTCGTTCCACTGCCCGTCGGTCATCATGATGTGGTAACTGGCGCGGCAGGCGTAGGTATTTTGAGTCGTGTTGGTTCCGGTCGAGTTGGGGAATGCCTGCCAAGGAACCGTCGTTCTGTAAAACTCTCCAGCACGCTTCATTGCTGCCGGCAAGTAGGTGCTTTGGTCAAAGGCGATACTCTGCAGCCAGACATAGAGCTGACCTTTGTGAGTGGGTGTATAGGCTTTGAATGCATTGTTGCGGCAATAGGTGGTGTCGCTGCCATCGAAGGTAGTGCAGCGTCCCAATCCTTGCCAACTCAACCTAACGGACGGCGACAGATTGTAGAAAGCCAGAGCTGCAGCAGAGATGGTCGACAGCGCGCGGTTGCGATAGAAGGAGTACCAATTTGCGAAGTTAGCTTGTTCGTTGCTACCAACGAAGCGCAAGGCATAGCAATTGTCGTTGCTCGTAGTGCAACTGCTGGCTCTGCTTGAATCATAGATGTAGTAGTAGGCCGGAACCGGACGCCTGACCAGGGTGGCAGTGTAGCCAAGGGCCGTTCTGCTGCAATCGGCAGTCAGGCCCGAAAAAATGCCCGGGTAGCTGGCGGTGGCCGTGCAGCCGAGCACGCCTATCAAGACCGGCGTAATGGTGAATTGGATGCCGCCAGGCGACGTCACCTGCGTCTGGAAGAGCGTGCCAAGGCCGACCGTCGCGGAGAAGTCGGCGCTCGGGTTTTCAGCCAGTCTGGAGACGGTGCCTGTCGGCTGAGCGTAGTTGCTGACGTCCCCGTAGTTGTAGCTGGTACTTCCTGGCGCCGTGGTTATGGGAACGTCCCAGGCGGCTCGATAGCCAGCGCCGCTCAGATTGGTCGAGCCCACTGTCGTCCTGAACCCGTTATGCCAGGCTTGGGTGAAGGTTGTCGCCAGTTGCTGTTCGTTGCCCGATGCATCAAAAACTACCGGAGCAGCGTAGGTGGCGTTAGGGTTGTAATAGATCGGGTTGTAGGCGCTGGACTTGGCCCGGCGAGTAGCGGACTCGGTGCTCAAACCATCTGGCGCGAATCCCCAGCGCATGCTTCCCGAATCATCGAGCGTTAGCAGCATATTGGGTGGCACGCCCACTGTTAGGCTTAGCGGGCTCTGCGAAACGGCTGCAAGGCTGCTCGTGGCGCCCGACAGCGCAACGCTCAACATGGCGTAGCGCAGCGTTTTAACATAGCGGGTGACTGTGAGTCGCTTCATCTAGCCGGCTCTCCCTTGCTCATGCTCCTCATGTATAGGGTCGTACCTACCGCGGATAGTTCTGCCCGATTCAGCTACCTCTCGTCGTTCAAATAGCCGATAGGCATCACGGTTTCATTAAATACGAATAGCGCCACGTGATGCCTTCTGAAAGGGCTTACCTGGTAAATCGTAGGCAAAAAAAACCGCGCCAGGCGCGGTTTTTAGTTGCAGATTATTGAGCTAACGCCAGCAGTCGCTCGCACTGGCGCCTGAAGCGGTGGCTCCTTTGACACCGTTCGCGGTGAGCGTGAGGTTGCCACATTTCGTATCGCTGAACTGTTGGGTGGCTGTAAGGGTATAACCGCCGTCACCATCAACCTTACCTACGGAAAAGACATATTTTCCGGTAGCCGATCTGTTGTTTGAAAGATTCATTCCTAATTTTCCAATGTCGTCCGCAGCCGTGACATAGGTATTGTTCTGGCTGTAATAGCGCTCCTGGCGAGCGGCCGCATCACTCAGTAACGCCTGGCCCTCTGTACGATTACCGCGTTGTACGTATTCGGTATAACTCGGATAGGCAATGGCCGCCAGTATGCCGATGATTGCGACGACAACCATTACCTCGATCAGGGTGAAGCCAGCGTGCCGAGCTTTGCCCATGGGGCGTCGAAGATTGCCTATAAGACTCATTATTTTTCCTCCGTGCGACGCCAAGCTTGACGGCCGATGCTGGTTGGGTCCGGATATATGTTGGTGCACGACTGGCCCGTGCAGTACTGATAGATATTGTTCGAGTTCTGCGACACGGTACCGCCACCCTCACCATCTTGGCGCACGGCAGAAACAACCTGAGTACCCACGTCCGTGGTTGGCGTGTAATCGAATGCTTTTTGTGTTGTTCTACCGCCGCTAAATGGGTTGATGGCATATGTCCAGTTGGCTGCACCATCGCCACAAGGATCGTCATTGGGCAGCAATGATTGGAAAAATATTGTACGGCCCAGTTGGGACATGTTCTCCACAATCATTTCGCCGTCTGCCTGTACTAGATTGAGGTACCAGCCATTCTGGGCCGGGAGCGTTCCACCCTGGCCGTTCTGTGCTGGCTGCCAGCGCACGGTATTGTTGCTCAGGATTCGACCCTGAATGCTGCTGCCATCGGCGCTGACCGTAGTGGTGTTGGTGATTGTCTGTGCCTGCAGGGTCGAGCGAGAAATATTGGGGTTGCTGGCGATCTCGCCCAGCGTTTCCTTGTCCCAGATACCATAGACGCTTTGCGACATGCTCTTGTCGCCTTCCTTGTCTCCAGTGTCATAGAAGCGGCCTGTACCGAAGACAATCAGATAGCCTACCCCAGTAGGGTGCGCCACCAGGCTTGGTGCCGATGTGATTGCCTGACGCTGAGTGCCTGCGGTATCCGCACTGGCCTTGAACAATGGGTTGCCCCCAAAGCCGACTCTGAAGTTACTGGCGGGTACATTATTGGTGACCTTGAATGGTGCCGTCACGTCGCGATTGGAGCGAAGCAGGTCAAAGCGCCACATATTGCCTTGCAAGTCACCGGCGTAAGCGTAGTCTGCGGTGCCGTCACCGTTGTAATCCCCGAGTTTCGGGGTGGACAGGCCGTTGGCCACACCATTGGTGCCCTGCACCTCTAGGCTTCTTACCAACGATCCATCCATGGCATCGACAATAAAGAGAGCTGCTTTGCCATTACTGTTGCCAGCGCTTTCGTAGCCATTGCCAAATACTACAGCCCATTTTCCAGTATGCAGGCGAGCAATGGTTGGTTGCGAGAAGGTGTAGCCCAGCTTCACGGCATTACTGTCAGTGATACTGCTTTCATCGAACTGCCATAGCAGTTTTTCATGGCCGGGCGTAGTGATATCCAGAGCGAATACCGATTTGCCACCCGCTTTCAAGGTGCCAACCAAGATAGTGCGCCATTCTGTACCGGTATAGACATCCGCTACCACGGGCGAGCCTTCGACATAGAACTCATGGCTATAGTTGCTACCGGTCAGCTTGTTGAGTTTCGGAAATACAGCGGATGGAATGAAGGCGAACTCTTCGACGCCGCTGGTAGCGTTGAATCCATGCAGCATTCCGCCATTGCCGCCCACGTAGACACGTGGAGTTCGGTTGGCAATCGACTGCTTGAAGTCCGTATAAGCAGTGTTGCCCTCAAGGCGATTGGTGAACTGCTCCAGATACCTGGGTGTATTCAGCACCACTGCGGGGGTCGAAGAGTAGAAGTCACCCAGTACGCCGCTGCGTCGGCGGAAAGTACTGCCTTCGCCTGTGCGGTCTCCACGAAGGTAGCTGATGCGGGCTGCAGCCTTGGTGTCAACAGCGTTGGCATTTTCGGGATCCCTGTTGAGGTAGGATGCCAAGGTGGTGCCGGAATAACTGGCCGAGCCAGCGTTGGTAAGATTGAAATCGGCAAGACCGGAGTTGTCGCTGCCGGCAATCTTGATACGACGGGCTGCGGGCCCTGGCGCGTTCGTCTTGGCGCTCCAGACTTCGGTCGTCTCCATAGAGTTCGTTGTCGCGTTCCATTTTTTCTCGAAGCGCTTTACGTCACCAGACCAGTTATCGTCACTTGCGTAGGAGGTCTGATAAGAGACCGTCTTCACTGAAGTGTCGCCATTCTCCTCGGAACTGACCTGCCCGGAATTGATAGCTGGACGTGCGGCGGTTGACTTGCGATCAGCGATACGGGAAAGAATGTCTGCAAATGCCTGCACCATTGCCTCCGGGCTATCGACGCTGAAGAAGTCACCGCGTGAGTTGATGGCGGCGTGCCAAAGGTCGTAAACCTTACCCGTGGCATTCGTCACTGCGGGCCAGGATCCGGTCCCCCGTTTCAGTGCATCATAGCCTGCACCTGTGTGAGTGCTGCCCTCCCAGGGAAGCCCTGTTGCTGACAAGGATTGGGTCAGGCCTAGCCCCATGACGAAGTTCGTCATGTGTTGCCAGGTGGCCGGGTCGTTGCGTGGGTCCCAGTAATCGGACGTCTCTGTGCCACTTTTGAAGGGGACGTAAGCCGGAACCTTATTGGCTAGGTTGGGGCGCAGGTCAGTGGCCCAATAATGCATCGCCAAATCGGCAAGGGTATCTTCCGAGGTGTCATTGAATGGGGCTTGTCCGCTGTATTTTTTCCCGTCGGGTAAGTCGATATTTTTGGAGTCGTGGTTGTAGTTCGTGTCCGGTTTTACGGTGTCGCCCCAAATTCCGTCAGTCATTACAATGTGGTAGCTGGCTCGGCAGGCATAGGTATTGGCGGTGGTATTGCCGCTACTGGCATAGGGTGTTTTTTGCCAGGGCGTATCTGTTCTATAAAACTCTCCGGCACGCTTCATGGCTGCCTGAAGAGGCGTGCCTCCGCTGAACGAGATGTTTTGCATCCAGTCGTACAGCGAACGTTTGTGCTGGCTGGAAAACGCTTGGAAAGCATTGCTGTTACAACTATTGTTCCGACCGTCGAAGCTGGTGCAACCCGCCAGACTCTGCCAGCTCAAACGAGCAGACGGAGACAGATCATAGAATGCCAGGTTCGCTGCGCTGATCGTTGCTAATGCACGATTGCGGTAAAAAGAATACCAGTTGGCAAAATTTGTCTTTTCTGTATCGCTGGTTACGAAACTGATGGAATAGCAACCGTCATACCTGTCGTCGTTGGCAAGTGCACAGTTTTGGCGATTGGCATCATAGGTGTAGTAATAAGCAGGGACGCCACGTTCTTGTAGAGTGCCTTTATACGTGTTGCTGGCTGTTCGAGAACAGCTTGCCTGAATATCTGTTAGCCAGTCCGGATGGCTGGCGCTAGCGGTGCAGGCTGATGCATTGTTTGCATCGCGTACGATGGTAAAGGTGATATTGCTCGCGGTGTTTCGTTGTGTTATCGCACGGCCACGCTCTGAGTTGGAGATAGTGACAGTAGCCGCGAAATCGGCCTCCGAGTTCCTGGCAAAGCGATTGTCGGTGTTGGCAATACCATAATCTGTAGGCAGGCCTGTATTTACTTCATAGGTCCAGTTGACTTTGTAGTCTTTTGATAAATCCACGGTGCCCAAGTTGTTTTTGTAGCCATTGACGCGAGCCGCGGTGAAACTTTGCTGAAGGCGCACTTCACGGCCATTGCTGTCATAGGACACCGGGGCCAGATACGTTGCTTGTGGGTTGTAGTAAATAGGGTTGAAACTATTCGATTTGCCTCGGCGAGCAGGCCCGGCACCACTGATCGAATCGGGTGCGAATCCCCAGCGCATACTGCCCGAGTTATCCAGGGTCAGCAGCATGTTGGGCGGAACGCCAATCGTCAGGCTCAACGGACTTTGCGAAACGGCGGCATAGCTGTTGGCACCATGCAGCAATGTAATGCCAAACAGCGCGCAGGAAAGCGACCTGGCACCGGAATTAAGTTTGGAATGACTCATCATGCCGATTCTCAATTGTTCAGCCCCAGATAAATATTGGCGTGCGTCGACTGCAGGTAAACCTGATCGTCTGCTTTGGCATTGTTGAGGTAGTAATAAGTACCTTGCCCTTCGGCGACCATTCCGTATTCGGCATTGACGGCGTTGTTGCCTGCCGTGACGGCTCGAGTACTGTTCCAGTAGGTAGTCCTTTCACTGCTGGTTTCCCGGGTGCCGGCTACGGTCTGATTGGCTGCGTCAGTGCCCCTATAAGGCATCCACAGCAACCCGCCGGCAGATTCAGATTTCAGGAAATTGGCAACAGTGCTTTTGGGGCTCTCCACGAACGCCTGCAGGTTCTCATCCTTGATCGCAAGTAAGCATGGTTTGTTAATGCCGTTGGTTTTGAGCGTATTGCCCAGTGCGCAATTAGCCGCCTTGCCCTCGAGCTTGTCGACCAGATTGGCCGGGCCGTAGTAGCGAAACTCAGCTTCTCGTAGCGCGGCGTCAGCTGCACTTTGCTGCTGGGTGTCGTGGGCGCGGTTTGCCGTGATGCGACTTTCCAGTGTCGTGCCTCGCATGCTACCGACGGCCATCAGGGTCAGTACCAGTAGCATGACCAAGGCGACCACCAAGACGGCACCTGTCTGTGACTGACGATTCGATAAGTGGGTCATGGCATTAGATTCCTGACAGTTTGAGTACTTCCGACGACTTGATAAATGCGTTTGTTATCGCCTGTTTGCAGGCGCGTTTTGGTCGCGTCAGGCGCCACCGCGAGCCAATCGGTGAGTACTTTGGAGTCGTCGCTATCCCGCTGCCCGGTTGCGCTTGCCATTAGCAGGGAGTAACGCACGCTGCGGATAGCTCCCGAACTGGTCGTCCAGTCTTTCTGCGGTACGTAAGACGTCACTTCTTTGGAAAGCACGTCACTGCTGCCAATACCAAAGTCCACACGCATATCGGCGATGCCTGTGAGCTGTTCGGTGAATTGAGGTGTCGTGGCGTTCAGGCTCTTGCACAAAAGCCTGCCGTTCTGCAGTGCGGTCGAAGCCCCAGGCTCATATTTGAAGGCAAGGACGATCAAGTCACTTGCGGTCAGGTTAGAAGGGAAGGCTTGCGTGAATGTGGTGTTACTGGCCACGCCCTGGCAATCGAGATCTCCACTTACCTGCGGCTGATAGCGTAGACAGAACCCCACCCCTTCGTCCGTAGCCAGGTTGGTAACGGACGCCCCTGCGCTAAAGGCCATGCAACCATCCGATGCCGCGCGTGCTGGAAAGGATGTTTCCAACAGGCTCGAAGGAGTACGGCGATAGCCGGCCTTCCCCAGATATTGATCGAGCAACAGCGACGCGAATCGCCCGCTGTCGAGATTGCCGCTTTGGCTCTGCTGGAACAGGTAATGCCGTTGGTTATCGATGTATACCTGGGTGATACCCAGAATCAGAAAGCTGCTGATCGCCAAGGCAATCAGCAGTTCGATCATCGACAAACCGCTTTGGCGCTTCATGTCATTCATGGCTGCACTCGCACGGTATAGGTACAGATGGTCGAAGAGTTGCTGGTGTCAGCTGCGTCCAGGCAGGTGCCTTCACGCACCTGCCAGGCCAGGCGGATTTCGATCATCGAGCCCTGACCATTGCAATTGCCGGCGCTGCTGCTGCGACAGATATACGAATCGCTGAGGAAGACGGTCGAGCCGCCCGGCAGCAGTGCCTTTGCCTTGCTGGCCCAGCAGTTACGTTGTTCGGCAGCGGTCCTGGGCACTACGGTAGCGCTCGCGACACAATCGGCTGGGTTGGAGAAATCCGACGCTTTGGCTTTGTAGAAAATCGAACTGCTCTTAAGACCGTTATTCATCGGGAATTGCGGTGCGGCATTGTTAAAGGTTTCGCTAGGGTTGGCTCGGATGATTTCCACCAACTCAGTGGCCAGATCTACCGCCACATTGCGCTGCACGGAGTCTTGTGAGTACTGCACGCTACGCCCTTGAAGGGCAACCATGCCGAGCACTCCGACGGTGGTTAGCAATAGAGCCACCAGTACTTCGATCAGGCTGAATCCCTTGTCCACGTTTTTCATCGCCATTCCTCGGTACTACTGACAGGCTGTCATGCTGGTGGTGGAGTTCGTCATGCCTCTTGGCCAGCTCCGTACGCTGCCGCTGGCTTTTACGTCGATGGTGTAACCGTTGGCGTGATCGCTACCTTGGCAGGTAAGCAAGGTCGTATCGGTACTGGTTCCGTTGTACCTGAACAGTATTTCAGTGACGGAAGTGACTACCGGATTCACCGTGCTGCCGGACGGGATATCCAGTCTGCGCAGCACTTTGGCGGTATCAGTACAGGTTTTCTTAACCGTCCAGCGGCCGCTCTCCTTGCAAACTCTCATGAATGTCTTTTGCTCGACTGCAGTGGTGCGTGCGTATTGCACCAGTGCCAGCATCTCGTTGTTCAACGATTGCGTACGACTCTTATTGATGAACTGGTTGAAGTTCGGAACGGCGATTGCGGCGACGATCCCGACCAGGGCGATGATGATCATCAGCTCAATAAGGGTGAAACCACGCCGCGTATGCGAGTACGCCGATGGCTGGCTATCCGAGAATCTTGGCATGGTTGTCCAGTCTAAATACAGGAGGGCATGCGAATCCTGACGGCTTCGCTGGTCGCTGTCTTCAGACCGTAGATGATCGGCCGTGAAGCACGGATGACTGGTCTAGCAGCAGCGGGAATTGTGACCGGTTCCAACTCTCAGACGGCCCTGGCGGTTCAGCGTCAGTAGCTGGTGAGGTCCATTGCTGTTGCATATGAAAATCGTACCGTTGCTAGTCCAGCTTGTTCCGTTGGGATGGAAACGGATGCTGTCGCCGCCAAAGCCCACTCTGCAGATGTTTTTCGTCGGGGCTGCCTGCTTGGTCACGATAGTCGGCTCATTGCCAGCCCTAGCTATAAGCCAATAACTGCCCCAGCTGCCGTCGCAGCTCTCACCGTCGCTCGAGCCGCATAGCTTGTATGTGCGCCCTTGAGTTATGGCATTGGCGCGGGTTTTCAGGATATGGCTGGCAAGCAGATCACGGGCCGACTCGTGACGTTTACTTTCCTGAAAGCGAGCGAAAGCGGGAAGGGCCGTGCTGATCAAGATACCCAGCAGAGCGACGGCTACCAGCAATTCCACCAAGCCCACAGCCCTCTGTTGATCTCTATTCATGATGCACCTCCTTATGCGCGTATGATTGGCGGCCTTCCTGGCTGCTTTTTCTGTTTACACCCTCAGGTGTCGCTGTCAAGGCATGCAGTTTGGTGATGGGGTGGGTTGTGGGTGCGGATGTAATCGTTATCGGTGGCGGGGTCATCGGGTTGTTATCAGCGTATCTGCTGGCTCGCGCGGGCGAGCGGGTCACGCTGGTGGAGCGCATGTCGGTCGGTGGTGAAGCGTCTTGGGCGGGGGGCGGAATTGTTTCGCCGCTTTACCCGTGGCGCTATAGCCAGGCGGTAACGGCCTTGGCGCACTGGTCACAGGATTACTACCCAGGCCTTGGCGAGCGCCTGCTGGCGAATACTGGCATCGATCCCGAGGTGCATGTCACGGGGCTGTATTGGCTGGATCTGGATGATCAGGCCGAAGCGCTGGCCTGGGCGCAGCGAGAGGGGCGACCCTTGCATGAGGTGCCTGTCGAGTCCGCTTACGCCCAGGTTCCTGCGCTGGGTGAAGGATTCGAGCGCGCCATTTATATGCCCGGTGTAGCCAATGTGCGTAACCCGCGACTGGTCAAAGCGCTGCGAGCTGCCCTACAGAATTTGCCGAACGTGACGTTGCTTGAACACAGCCCGGTGCTGCAGTTTGTCCGTGATGACGCGCGGGTAATCGGGGTTCGTACCGCTGAGGGCGAGATGCTGGCCGAGCAGGTGGTGGTCGCTGCTGGAGCTTGGAGCGGGGAAGTCTTGCAGAGCCTCGGGCTGGCGCTTCCGGTGGAGCCGGTCAAGGGGCAGATGATCCTGTTCAAGTGCGCCGAGGACTTCCTGCCCCGCATGGTCCTGGCTGGCGGGCGCTATGCGATTCCGCGACGTGATGGCCACATTCTGGTGGGTAGCACGCTGGAGCATGCAGGTTTCGATAAAACGCCGACCGGCGAGGCGCTTGCCAGCTTGCGTGCTTCTGCCGAAACGCTGTTGCCGGCGTTGCGCGATGCGCAGGTGGTGGGGCACTGGGCGGGATTGCGTCCTGGCTCCCCTGAAGGCATTCCCTTTATCGGCGAAGTACCCGGTCGCCCGGGGCTGTGGCTGAACTGTGGGCATTACCGCAATGGGCTGGTGCTGGCGCCAGCGTCCTGTCAGTTGCTGGCGGATCTGATGCTGGGGCGCGAACCGATCATCGATCCTGCGCCTTATGCGCCGGCTGGTCGCTTGAACTAGACGGTTACGTGGCTTTGGCAGCTTGCCCCGTTAGCAGGTCACCATGAACCTGGGTATCGCTTCGCTCAACCGCAGGCTACGGTCGCTGCCTCAGTCGATGCCCAGTTTCTTCAGGCGATAGCGCATCGAACGAAAGCTAAGCCCCAGGCGCTGTGCAGCGGCGGTGCGGTTCCAGCGGGTTTCTTCCAGGGCCTGCATGATCAGTTTGCGCTCGACGTCTTCCAGGTAATCCTCGATGTTGTCGATCTGCGCCAGGCTTGCGTCGCCGTTCTCGCCAGCCGGAGCGGCATCTGCCAGGCGCAGGTCGTTGGCGCAGATCACGTCGCCTTCGCACAGGGTGTAGGCGCGCTCCAGCATGTTCTCCAGTTCGCGCACGTTGCCCGGGAAGCGATAGCTCTTGAGCTTTTCCAGCGCCGGGCCGTCGAGCTTGACCGGTGGCAGGCCGATGCCTTCATTGAGGCGCTTGAGCATCACGTCGGCCAGCAGGGGGATGTCCTCGCGGCGTTCGCGCAGCGGCGGTACGCGCAGTTCGATGACGTTGAGACGGTAGTAGAGATCCTGGCGGAAGCGGCCGGCCGCCACTTCGGCGGCGAGATCCTTGTGGGTGGCGCAAAGGATGCGGGTGTCGACCACCACTTCCTGCTGGCCGCCGACGGCGCGGATGGCCTTTTCCTGAATGGCGCGCAGCAGCTTGACCTGCATGGTCAGCGGCAGGTCGGCCACTTCGTCGAGGAACAGGCTGCCACCATTGGCGGCCTGGAACAGGCCCTGTTTGTCTTCGACGGCGCCGGTGAAGCTGCCCTTCTTGTGGCCGAAGAATTCGCTTTCCATCAGCTCCGAGGGAATCGCGCCGCAGTTGACCGGCACGAAGGCGCGCTCGCGGCGCGGGCCCTGTTCGTGGATAAGGCGGGCGACCAGCTCCTTGCCGCTGCCTGATTCACCGCTGATGTAAACCGGCGCCTGGCTGCGCGCAAGTTTCTGGATCTGCCCGCGCAAGGCGCGCATCGGTGGCGACTCGCCCAGCAGGCGGCTGCTGCCCGGCGCTTCGCCTTCCTCGGCGGCATGCAGGCGCAGGGCAGTGTTCACCAGTTCGCGCAGGCGGCCCAGATCGACCGGTTTGGTCAGGAAGTCGAAGGCGCCGGCCTTGAGGGCGTTGATCGCCGTGTCGACGCTGCCGAACGCGGTGATCATCGCCACCGGCGTTTGCGGATGGCGCTGCTGGATATGCTGCACGATATCCAGGCCGCTGCCGTCGGGCAGGCGCATGTCGGTCAGGCACAGGTCGAACGGCTCCTTGGCCAGCCATTCGCGCGCTTCCTTGACGTTGCGGGCGCTGCGAGTGTCGAGTTTCATGCGCCCGAGGGTGATCTCCAGCAGTTCGCGGATATCGGGTTCGTCGTCGACGATCAGGGCTCTCTGGCGATTCATCAGGTCGTTCAGCTCATTTTGCGCGGGTGCGCGAAGGTGATACGGAAGCAGGCACCGCCGCCTTCACGCGATTGATAGTGAAGATGAGCCTGGTTGCTTTCGCAAAGCTCTCGGGAAATATACAGGCCCAGGCCGGTGCCTTTGTTCTCCGTGGTGTAGAACGGCTCGAAGATGTGATGCAGTTGGTCTGCCGGTACGCCTGCGCCGTCGTCAAGCACCTCGAGCACCGGCAGATCGTTGCGCGGATCGCGGAACAGCTTCAGCCAGACCTGGCCCTGTGGGTGCAGTTTGGCGCTGTGGCGCAGGCCGTTCTGAACCAGGTTGGTGATGACCTGGTTGAGCTGGTTGGGGTCCATGCGGGTCTGGATGCTGCTGCCCTCGATGGTCAGGTGCAGCACCTTGGAGGCCGGCGCGGTGCTGCGAAATTCGGCGGCGAAGCGGTGCAGCCAGTATTTCAGATCCAGCAATTGCGGCTCCGCCTGACGCCGGCGTGACAGCTGCAGGACGTTCTCGATGATCAGGTTCATGCGCCGCGAGTGATCCTGGATGATCTGCGCCAGGCGCAGATCTGGCCCCTGCAGGTCTTCGGACTCCTGCAGCAATTGCGCGGCGTGGCTGATGGCGCCCAGCGGGTTGCGAATCTCGTGGGCGATGCCGGCCGTCAGCCGGCCGAGGGCGACTAGCTTGAGTTGCTGGGCCTGCTGGGCGATCTGCGAGATGTCATCGAGCAGGATCAGGATATGCCGCTGGCCGCCGCGCTGCAGGGGGATAAAGCTGGGCTGCAGGGTCGGGCCGTCGCTGAGTGTCTGCAGGCTGGCCGGGCGCAGGCTGCTGTTTTCCTGCCACTGCTGCAGGCGCTTGACCAGCTCGGTGCAGTGCGGATCGAGAATCTTGCCGGCCAGGTTTCGCTGGCCCAGCAAGCCGAGTGCCGACTGGTTGGCCAGCAGCACGCGGCGTTGTTCGTCCACCACCAGAATGCCGGTGCGCATGCGCTGCAGAATCAGGTTGTTCAGGGTTTCCAGGTCCGCCACATCGGCAGCCCGCTGTTCGGCCAGGCTCTCGCTGACCTGCAGGCGCCGGGTCAGCCCCTGTACGAACAACGCCGCAGCGAAGCACAGCGCGCCCAGTGCACCGACCTGCACGTACTGACTGCTGGCCTGGGGGTGGTTGAGGCTCAGGTAGAAGGTCAGGTAGATCATGCCGATCGCCGCGGCAGCGGCGATCAACACACCGAAGCGCCCGCGCAACAGGATGTTGGCGATTGCCACGGAGACGATCAGCAGGTTGCCGATACCGCTTGGTGTGCCGCCGCCAGCGTAGAACAACGCCGAGAGCAGCATCACGTCGCCCAGCGCCACGGTAAAGACCGGCACCAGGCGATTTGGCGTGTGAATGATCAGCGCGATCAGGATATTGAGGATCAGGTAGACCCAGCTGGCGCCCCGAAACAGCGACGCGTGGGCCAGCTCCAGCAGCTCCGAATCCAGGTTGGCGGACACCAGCAGCACCAGCACCACGCCAATGACCAGGCGATAGAGATGGTACAGCCTGAGGATACGATGCCCTTGTGGGCCGCGTACAGCGAGGGCGCTATTGGGCACCGGGCTTGGGGCCTTGTTCCAGGTGGGCCTGGCTGCAGTACCAGCGCTGCGCCAGTTGCACGGCGTGTTGCTGGGGCGTGTGCACGCCGCAGTGGGCGCAGCGCACCATGGGCGCCGGGTTGTCCGCAGGTGGTGCTGCCTTCTGGCGCTGGCGTGTGGCGCCGACATAGCGCCGCCATAGCCATATGGCGGCAAAGATGATGGCTATCCAGAACAGCAGGCGGAACAGACCCATGGCGCTCTCTTCGTGTCGAGTGATGGGGCAGTGTAGCTAACGAGGCCCTGGGCGGACAGTTACCCGATCAGCGTTTTTGCAAGGGTTCAAAAGCACGATGCCAGTCGTTTGACTGGCATCGTTGGCAGGCAGCTGGAGACCAGGCTCAGTCGAACAGGCCGAAGGTCATGTAGCTGAACCACGAGCGCTTGGGCGCCTGTTGCGCCTCGCCCTGTTCGGAAGACTTCAGCTCCGCCGGCATCTGGTCGACCGCTTCCTGATACTGGCGCTGCACGTCCTGGCTGGCCTGGGTCTGGCTCGGCGGTGGCGGCGCGTCGCCTTCGATCAGGCCCAGGGTGGCCTTGGCCAGCCATGAGCGCTCATCAGCGGCTTCCTCGCGCGGCACGAACTCGCCGTTCTCCAGGCTCGGATGACCCGGGTAGTTGAGCTTCAAGGTTTCCAGGCTGGTAGCGGCCAGGTCGTCCAGGGTCAGGCGCTGGTAGGCTTCGACCATTACCGCCAGGCCGTCACCGACCGCTGGGGTTTCCTGGAAGTTCTCCACCACATAGCGGCCGCGGTTGGCGGCGGCGACATAGGCGTGGCGGGTCAGGTAATAGTGGGCCACGTGGACTTCGTAGGCAGCCAGCAGGTTGCGCAGGTAAATCATGCGCTGCTTGGCATCCGGGGCGTAGCGGCTGTTCGGGTAGCGATTAGTGAGCTGAGCGAACTCGTTGTAGGAGTCGCGCGCGGCGCCCGGGTCACGCTTGGTCATGTCCAGCGGCAGGAAGCGGGCGACGATGCCGCGATCCTGATCGAACGAAGCCAGGCCCTTGAGGTAATAGGCGTAGTCGACGTTCGGGTGCTGCGGGTGCAGGCGAATGAAGCGCTCGGCAGCCGAACGTGCGGCTTCCGGCTCGGCATTCTTGTAGTTGGCGTAGATCAGCTCGAGCTGCGCCTGCTCGGCGTAGCGACCGAAGGGATAGCGCGATTCCAGGGCCTTGAGCTTGGTCACAGCGCTGGTGTAGCTGCCGTTGTCCAGGTCTTGCTGAGCCTGCTGGTAAAGTTCTGCCTCGCTGAGGTTTTCGTCCAGGACTTCCTTGGACGAACAGGCGGCGGTGAGGGCGAGGATGGCGATCAGCAGCAGGTGTTTCACTTGCATGGCGGCTTGCGTCCCTGGGACGGCGGCTGTCTTGGGCAGGGCCGTCCTGTTATGATGAGCGCCCCCGGTACCCCTGGGGCAAAGACGCCGTATTTAACCACAAGCGTGTAGCCGAAACCAAAGGCTATGCCCCCGCCGTTGCCGAGCATGTCATCTATTAATAAGCAGGCCATTGAGTTAACCGCCGAGGTCCCCGCCGATCTGGGCGGTCAGCGCCTCGACCAAGTCGCCGCCCAGCTGTTCGCCGAGCACTCGCGCTCGCGTCTTTCCGGCTGGATCAAGGAGGGCAACCTGACCGTCGACGGCCAGGTGCTGCGTCCGCGCGATATCGTCCACAGCGGCGCCGTGCTGGCGCTGTCCGCCGAGCAGGAAGCCCAGGGCGAGTGGATCGCCCAAGACATCGAGCTCGATATCGTCTACGAGGACGAGCAGATCCTGGTGATCGACAAGCCTGCCGGCCTGGTCGTGCACCCGGCTGCCGGGCATGCCGACGGCACCCTGCTCAATGCCCTGCTGCACCACGTGCCGGACATCGTCAACGTGCCGCGCGCGGGCATCGTGCACCGCCTGGACAAGGACACCACCGGCCTGATGGTGGTCGCCAAGACCATCGAGGCGCAGACCCGCCTGGTCGATCAACTGCAGAAGCGTACCGTCAGCCGCATCTACGAGTGCATCGTGATTGGCGTGATCACCTCGGGCGGCAAGATCAACGCACCGATTGGCCGCAGCTCGTCCCAACGCCAGCGCATGGCGGTGACCGATGGCGGCAAGCCGGCGGTCAGCCACTACCGCGTGCTTGAGCGCTTCCGCTCGCACACCCATGCCCGGGTCAAGCTGGAAACTGGCCGTACCCACCAGATTCGTGTGCATATGAGCCATATCGGCTTTCCCCTGGTGGGCGACCCGGTTTATGCCGGCCGCTTCCGCATCCCGCCGGCTGCCAGCCAGACCATGGTGCAGAGCCTGAAGGAATTCCCGCGCCAGGCCCTGCATGCGCGTTTCCTGGAGCTGGACCACCCGATCACCGGTGAGCGCATGAAATGGCAGTCGCCGTTGCCGGACGACTTCGTCTGGTTGCTGACCCTGCTGCGCCAGGATCGCGAGGCGTTCATCGGATGAGTGACAAGGCCCATGACTGGCTGACGCCGCACTGGCCGGCGCCCGAGTGGGTGCGCACCTGCGTGACCACCCGGGCTGGTGGTGTGAGCCTGGCGCCCTATGACAGCCTCAACCTGGCCGCCCATGTCGAGGATTACCCGGCAGCGGTGGCCAAGAATCGCCAGCGTTTGCTCAGCCAGCTCGGCTGTCGGCCGGCCTGGCTGCAGCAGGTGCATGGTATTGCCGTTGCCCATGCCGACCCGGAAACGGTGGTCGAAGCCGACGCCAGCTGGACGGCGACACCCGGCATCGCCGCCACGGTGATGACCGCCGACTGCCTGCCGGTGTTGTTCTGCGACCGCGCCGGCAGCCGTGTGGCGGCAGCCCACGCCGGCTGGCGCGGCCTGGCCAATGGGGTGTTGGAAGCCACACTGGATGCACTGGCTATCGAGGCGGACAACACGCTCGTCTGGCTGGGCCCGGCCATCGGCCCCCAGGCCTTCGAGGTTGGCGCCGAGGTGCGTGAGGCCTTTGTCAGCCAGCATGCCCAGGCCGCGGGCGCTTTCATGCCGAGCCAGAATGCCGGGCGCTTCATGGCCGATATCTATCAGCTGGCGCGCATTCGCCTGGCTGCGCGCGGTGTCAACGCGGTATATGGCGGCGGCTTCTGCACCTTCAGCGACTCGCGGTTCTACTCCTACCGTCGTGCGGCCCAGACCGGCCGCTTCGCTTCGCTTATCTGGCTGGCCGATCGCTGAGATCTAGCCGTCTTGGTTAAGGGGGCGGCGTGCGCCGTGAATGATCGGCTCGCTCTTGTGTCATGGCCACAGGAGCTTTGCGCCGGGGCGACGCTGCTACCGATCAAGCGGCTCACGCGCTTGGATGCGAACCGCGCGCCTGACCCCCGTCAAACCGCCCCCGCTTGAAACCCGCACAATCGGCCTCATCTATGCTGCATCTCGGCAGGTTCTTCAGTTAGGCGCATCCATCGCGCCGGCCTGCCTCCAAGAGGAAGGATGACGCCATGCGAATCGACCGTTTGACCAGCAAGTTGCAACTTGCCCTTTCCGACGCCCAGTCCCTGGCCGTCGGCCACGACCATTCCGCCATCGAGCCGCTGCACCTGATGCAGGCGCTGCTCGACCAGCAGGGCGGTTCCATTCGCCCGCTGCTGATGCAGGTGGGCTTCGATGTGAACAGCCTGCGCCAGGCCTTGAGCAAAGAGCTCGACCAACTGCCCAAGATCCAGAACCCCACCGGCGACGTCAGCCTGTCCCAGGACCTGGCGCGCCTGCTCAACCAGGCCGACCGCCTGTCGCAGCAGAAGGGTGATCAGTTCATCTCCAGCGAACTGGTGCTGCTCGCCGCCATGGACGAGAACACCAAGCTCGGCAAACTGCTGCTCGCCCAGGGCGTGAGCCGCAAGGCGCTGGAAAACGCGGTGAACAACCTGCGTGGCGGCGATGCGGTTAACGATCCGAATATCGAGGAGTCGCGCCAAGCGCTCGACAAGTACACCGTCGACCTCACCAAGCGCGCCGAAGAGGGCAAGCTCGATCCGGTGATCGGCCGTGATGACGAGATCCGCCGCACGATCCAGGTGCTGCAGCGCCGCACCAAGAACAACCCCGTGCTGATCGGCGAGCCCGGGGTGGGCAAGACCGCGATCGCCGAAGGCCTGGCCCAGCGCATCGTCAACGGCGAGGTGCCGGACGGCCTCAAGGACAAGCGCCTGCTGTCCCTGGATATGGGCGCGCTGATCGCCGGCGCCAAGTTCCGCGGCGAGTTCGAGGAGCGCCTCAAGGCTGTGCTCAACGAGCTATCCAAGCAGGAAGGTCGGGTGATCCTGTTTATCGACGAGCTGCACACCATGGTCGGCGCCGGCAAGGCCGAGGGTGCCATGGACGCCGGCAACATGCTCAAGCCGTCCCTGGCCCGTGGCGAGCTGCACTGCGTGGGCGCCACCACCCTGAACGAATACCGCCAGTTCATCGAGAAGGATGCCGCCCTGGAGCGGCGCTTCCAGAAGGTGCTGGTCGACGAGCCGAGCGAGGAAGATACCATCGCCATCCTGCGTGGCCTGAAGGAACGCTACGAGGTGCACCACAAGGTGGCCATCACCGACGGTGCGATCATCGCCGCGGCCAAACTCAGCCATCGCTATATCACCGACCGCCAGCTGCCGGACAAGGCCATCGACCTGATCGACGAAGCCGCCAGCCGCATCCGCATGGAGATCGACTCCAAGCCCGAGGTGCTCGATCGTCTCGATCGCCGTCTGATCCAGCTCAAGGTCGAAGCCCAGGCGCTGAAGAAGGAAGAAGACGAGGCGGCCAAGAAACGCTTCGTCAAACTCCAGGAAGACATCGCCAAGCTGGAGAAAGAATACGCCGATCTGGAGGACATCTGGAAGTCGGAAAAAGCCGAAGTCCAGGGCTCGGCGCAGATCCAGCAGCGCATAGAACAGGCCAAGACCGAGCTCGAAGCGGCCCGCCGCAAGGGCGATCTCAATCGCATGGCCGAGCTGCAGTACGGGGTGATTCCCGATCTGGAGCGCAGCCTGCAGATGGTCGACCAACACGGCACCACGGAAAACCAGCTGCTGCGCAGCAAGGTTACCGAGGAGGAAATCGCCGAAGTGGTTTCCAAGTGGACCGGTATTCCGGTGTCGAAGATGCTCGAAGGCGAGCGCGACAAACTGCTGAAGATGGAAGGCCTGCTGCACCAGCGGGTGATCGGCCAGGACGAGGCCGTGGTGGCGGTGGCCAACGCCGTGCGCCGTTCGCGTGCTGGCCTGGCTGACCCGAACCGGCCCAGCGGCTCGTTCCTGTTCCTCGGCCCGACCGGGGTGGGCAAGACCGAGCTGTGCAAGGCGCTGGCCGAGTTCCTGTTCGACACTGAAGACGCCCTTGTGCGTATCGACATGTCCGAGTTCATGGAGAAGCACTCCGTGGCCCGGCTGATCGGTGCGCCACCCGGTTACGTCGGCTACGAGGAGGGTGGTTATCTGACCGAGGCGGTACGCCGTAAGCCTTATTCAGTGGTGCTGATGGATGAGGTGGAAAAGGCTCACCCGGATGTGTTCAACGTATTGCTGCAAGTGCTGGAGGACGGCCGCCTGACCGACAGCCATGGGCGCACCGTGGACTTCAAGAACACGGTGATCGTGATGACCTCCAACCTGGGCTCAGCGCAGATTCAGGAGCTGGTCGGTGACCGAGAGGCGCAGCGTGCCGCGGTGATGGATGCGGTGGGTAACCACTTTCGGCCGGAGTTCGTGAACCGTATCGACGAAGTGGTGGTATTCGAGCCACTGGCTCGCGAGCAGATCGCCGGGATCGCGCGCATTCAGCTTTCGCGCCTGCTGCAGCGTCTGGCCGAACGCGAGCTGAGCCTGGAGCTGTCCGACGAGGCCATGGACAAGCTGATCGCGGTTGGCTACGACCCGGTATATGGCGCACGGCCGTTGAAGCGGGCGATCCAGCGCTGGATCGAGAACCCGCTGGCGCAGCTGATCCTGGCCGGCAAGTTCAACCCTGGCAGCACGGTGACCGGCAAGGTCGAGAACGACGAGATCGTCTTTGCCTGACATTGATGGCAGCAAAACAAGCGGCCGGTGTGAGCGATCACACCGGCCGTTTTTATGGGGCATACAGGCGAGAGCAAGGCCGTAGGTGCCATCGAGCAAATGCGTAGCTATGTGGTAGCGGGTAGCTGAAAAGTCGCCTCACTTGTCGGCGACGGCTATCAGTGGTTCTTAAGCTGGCCGCGTATCCCTGTGGGAACGGGCCATGCCCGTGATTTTTCGCGGGCATGACCTCCCACAGTTGGGCGCTGTAAGGCGGCTAGCACCCGTCACGGTTGCTGTCAGCAGTTCTTGGCGCTTGCTGGGCATCTGTACGGACGGCGCGTGCCCGCAAGCTTTCGCGGGCATGGCCGTTCCCACATTGGGGCGCGGAAGGCTGCTAACACCTCCTGAAGACAGGCGCCAATCAGGGCTTGCTGCTATCCGGGGCATTACGCCGGCCTTCCTCCACCACCCAGTCCATCAACTGGCGCGAAAGCTGGTCGTTGGCTGCGCCGAATGCCTTCACCACCGACGCCACCGCGGCATCGCCGGCAATCTGCCGAACCTCGAAACGCCGGCTGGCAAGGATGCGCTGGTTGCCGGCCTGCACCAGGCGGGCGTCGAGCAGGATGTGCACTTCCGGCCGTCCGTTGCGGTATTCGCTCTGGAAGGCGCGCAGGTCGCTGCTCAGCTCAAGGTCGGCCTGCAGGCGGCTGTCGTCGCTGCTGACGGCACCGACGTGACCGTCATCGAGAAAGGCCGCGATCAGCCGGTCGCGAAACAGTGCCGGCGCGCGATCGCTCCAGCGTGCGCCCTGGTAGGCGCTGATGCGGTCGCCTTGCGGCAGTACGGCGATGCGCGGGCTGTCCAGCAGCTGGCTGCTCTGCGGGCGATTGACCCGCAGTGACCAACTTTCCCGCGGCGCCTCGGCCGCGCGCACCGGCAGGTTGCTGGGCAGCAGGTACACGTCGAGCGCCTCGCCCGTGGGCAGGATCGAGCAGGCGCTGAGCAGGCCGGTCAGCAACAGGGCACCGGCAGTGGCGATTGCTTTCATGGTTGGAACTCCTTGATGCTGTCGCTGCGCAGCAGATAGCCGGCCGGGTCCTCTTCCAGGCGCCGCGAGAAGGAACGCAGCGAACCCAGGGTGTCTCGCAGCTCGTTGATCGCCGGACCCAGCTCGCCGATACCCTGCATGCCCCCGTCGAGGGCGGCGCGGTTGTCCTGCAGCAGCTGTTCGATGTTGCTGCTGCTGCGCTCCAGCGAAGCGGCCAGGCGCTCGGCGCTTTCCAGGGTGTTCTGCGCCGGGCCGCTGAACAGCTTGTTGGCGTTGTTCATCAGGGCGCTGGCCTCGCGCCCCGCGGCGGACATTTGCGCCAGCGCTTCGCGCAGTTCCTCGCGTTGTTCGGAAACGCTGGCGGTGATCTCCTCCAGGTTGCGCAGGGTCTTGGCGATGTTCTCGGTGTTCTCGCGGGAAAACATGGCATTGGCCCGATCGAGCAGGCGGGTCACGCTGATCATCAGGTCCTCGCCGTTGGCCATCAGTCGCGACAAGGGCGAGCGGTCGGCGACGATCACCGGCGTGTGGCCATCGCGGGCCTTCAGGGCCGGGCTTTCGGGCGAGCCGCCGTGCAGCTGGATCACCGCGCCGCCGGTGATGTTGGTGATGGTCAGGCGCGCGCGGGTGTCTTCCTTGATCGGCGTGGTGCCCGTGATGCGGATATTGGCGTGCACCTTGCGCGGGTCCTGCGGATCCAGGGTCAGGCTGGTGACGTCGCCGACGCGAATGCCGCTGTACTGCACCGCGCTGCCCTGGGACAGGCCGCTGACCGCTTCGGTGAAGATCACTTCGTAGTAGTTGAACTGCTTGTCGGCGCTGGACTTACCCAGCCACAGGGCGAACACCAGAATGGCGCTGACGATCGCCACCGTGAACATGCCGATCAAGACGTGATGGGCGCGTGGTTCCATTCAGCTAATCCTCGCTGCAGCCTGTTCGGCCGCGCGTCCGCGCGGGCCATGGAAATAATCCTGTATCCAGGGATCGTCGGTGGCGGCGACCACGTCCAGCGTGTCTGCCACCAGCACCCGCTTCTGCGAGAGCACGGCCACGCGGTCGCACAGGGTGTAGAGCGTGTCCAGGTCGTGGGTGACCAGAAACACGCTGAGCCCGAGGGCGTCGCGCAGGGTTCGAATCAGCTGGTCGAAGGCCGCCGCGCCAATCGGGTCGAGGCCTGCGGTCGGTTCGTCGAGAAACAGGATGTCCGGCTCCAGCGCCAGGGCGCGAGCCAGGGCGGCGCGCTTGACCATGCCGCCGGACAGTTCGGTCGGATACTTGTCGCCGGCGTGGCCCGGCAGGCCGACCAGCGCCACCTTGGATTCGGCCAGGTGCTCGGCCTGTGCGCGATTGAGGCCGGCGTGTTCGATAAGGGGCAGGGCGATGTTCTCCAGCACGGTGAGCGACGAGAACAGCGCACCGCGCTGATAGAGCACGCCGAAGCGCCGCTCCAGCTCGGAGCGCCGCCCGGTAGGCAGCGTCAGCAGATCCTCGCCGAACACCCGCACCGTACCGGCGTTGGGCTGGCGCAGGCCGACGATGGTGCGCAGCAGCACCGACTTGCCGGTACCCGAGCCACCCACCACGCCGAGCACTTCGCCGCGGTACAGATCCAGGTCCAGGTGCTGGTGCACCACCTGCGGGCCGAATTGATTGGTCAGGTCGCGTACCTGGATTATAGCTTCGCCACTCACCAGCCCATCTCCATCAAGAACAGTGCGGCCACGGCATCGACCACGATGACCACGAAGATCGACTGCACCACGCTCGAGGTGGTGCGCTCGCCCACCGACTGAGCGCTGCCGGTGACCTTGAAGCCTTCCAGGCAGCCGATCACGGCGATCAAAAAGGCGAAGATCGGCGCCTTGCCCATGCCGACCAGAAAATGATTGAGCGGGATATTTTCCTGCAGCAGGTACAGGAACATCGACGGCGAGATATCCAGGGTAATCAGGCACACCATGGCGCCGCCGAGCATGCCGCAGACCATGGCGACGAAGGTCAGCAACGGCAGGGCGATCAGCATGGCGAACACCCGCGGCAGCACCAGCAACTCCATGGGGTTGAGGCCCAGGGTGCGGATCGCGTCGATTTCCTCGTTGGCCTTCATCGAGCCGATCTGCGCGGTGAAGGCGCTAGCAGTGCGGCCGGCCATGAGGATGGCGGTGAGCAGCACGCCGAACTCGCGCAGAAAGGAGAATGCCACCAGGTCGACGGTGTAGATGGTCGCGCCGAAATCCCTGAGGATTGTCGCGCCGAGAAAGGCCACCACGGCGCCGACCAGAAAGGTCAGCAGGGCGACGATGGGCACGGCATTGAGGCCGATCTGCTCGAGGTGCGCCGCCAGGGAGGTCAAGCGCCAGCGACGTGGATTGAGCAGGATCAGCAGCATGGCGCTGAGGGTCATGCCGACGAAGCCCAGCAGGCCAACCGCCTTGTGCCAGACGCCTTCGACCACCTCGCCGATATGCCCGAAGAACTCGCGCCAGCTGGAGCGGCGCGGGTGCTCGACTAGCTGCTGATCCTGCAGCATGGCCGTGGCAACGGTGTGCAGCAGGGCACGACGCTCATCGCTGAGCGCGCCGTCGGGCAACAGCGCGATCAGCCGCTGGGCGCCGAGCAACTCGACCAGCAGGCTCGCCCCGGCGGTGTCCAGGGCATTCAGGGCGCTGAGGTCGGCGCGGCCCGAGCCGGCGAGCGTCGCCTTGGCCTTGTCGACCTGATCGAGCAGCGCGCTGTAATGGGCGAGCGTCCAGTCGCCTCCCACCTGCAGCGTGTCGGCGTTGTCAGCTGGCGGGGTGATGTAGGGGGAATGGGTCATGGTCGACAGCTTAACGCTCGAGTCTCGGGCTGGAACAGTCGTTAATGGGGCCGGTGCTTTACCGATTGATTCGCTGGCAGGGAAAGGCGGCCCTGATCGGCGCTGAGTAATCGACTCGCTCGTGACGGCAGCGGTTCGGATAAATCGTTACAGGCGATGAATTGCATCGGAATAGCTCAGTGGCGCTGGCGCTTCGGCTTGCCTAGCATGTGGCGGTTCCCATCTCTCGAGAGTTTGCCATGCATATCGATGAAGCCATCCGCAGCCGCCGCGCCGTAAAGGGTTACGACGCCGGTTTCACCTTGAGCAGCGAAGAAAAGAACGAATTACTGCGGTTGGCGCTGCTCGCGCCTACGGCCTTCAATCTGCAGCACGTACGCCTGGTAGAGGTCAGCGACCCGGCCCTGCGCCAGCAGATCCGCGAAGTCGGCTGGGGCCAGGCGCAGATGACCGATGCCTCGATGCTGGTGGTGGTCTGTGCCCAGCTCGACAGTTGGGAAAAGAACGTCAACCGGGTGTGGGACGGCGCACCGGTCGAGGTACAGCAGTTCATGGCTGGCGCCATCGACAAGTACTACCGCGACAAGCCACAGGTGCAGCGCGATGAAACCATGCGCAGCTGCGGCCTTGTGGCGCAGACCCTGATGCTCGCTGCTCGTGGCAAGGGCCTGGACTCCTGCCCCATGGACGGCTTCGACTTCGATGCCGTGGCCAGGCTGATCAACCTGCCGGAAAACCACGTGATCGGCCTGATGGTCGCCGTCGGCAAGAAGGCCATCGAGCCTAAGCCACGAATCGGCAAACTGCCCTTTGACGAAGTGGTGATCCGCAATCGTTTCTGATCATCCAGGCGTTGCCCGTGCTGGTGGTCTCGCTCCAGTGACGGCAATCAGCAGGAACCTAGTCTCGATCCGCCGCCTCCAAGCCAGTAGACCCGTCAAAAGCGAGGAATACCATGCAAGTTCATGTGAACAGCAACCATATCGAAGGCAGTGCGCGTCTCCAGGAATGGGTGAGCGCATCGGTGGCGGATCGGCTGGAGCGTTATGAGGAGTTCCTCTCGCGGGTAGAAGTGCACGTCAGCGACGAAAACGGCGGCAAGGGCGGCGCCGATGACAAGCGGTGCCAGATCGAGGCCCGCCCCAAGGGGCATCAGCCGCTTTCGGTGACCCACAAGGCCGAGTCGCTGGAGCAAGCTATCGAAGGGGCTGCCGAGAAGATGCGCCATGCCCTTGAGCACCTGGTTGGCAAGCTGGAAAGCAAGCCGGTCGCTACTGGGCATCTGGAGCAGCAACTCGAAGGCGACGAGGTGGACGAAAGTGCCGATGCCCTGCTGCAGGAAGAGTTTCTGCAGCGCCAGGAGGCGCTTGGCAAGGATTGACCGCCTAGGCGCCCGCTCTAGCGGGTGGGCGCTTCAGTGACCAATTTTGCAGAAAAAAACCGGCCCCCGTGTACTGTCGCCTGTTGCGATAGCACACGGGGGCCGGTTCGTTTTTAAGCCACCAGGCTGCGGCTGATAAAGTCCGGAGATTCGGTCTGGCGATAAGTAGAGATCGCCTCGGCTGCCAGTCGCGGATTGACCTGGGTGGGAGTCGCCGCCGGTGGTGCGAGTTCGCTCTGCACCCGCTGCCTGGCAAGGCTCTCGGTCGATAGCGGGTTGAGTGCGTCCTGGCGTTGCTCACGCAAGGCCTCGAGACGCTCCTCACGTTGTAGCTCGTCAAGGGCACGGGCTGCTTCCTGGCGTTCCTGCCGTACTTGCAAGGCTCGCTCTTCTTCCTCTTCCTGTTGAGCAATCCGCGCTTCGCGCGCTTCACGTAGCTGATCCTGGCGCTGCTGATCCACCCGCCGCCGCTCCAGCAGCTGTTCCTGCAGGTCGCTCAGGCGCTGCGCTGGCGGCGTTACGCGCTCAAGGGCATTGGTTTGCAGCCCGCCGTTGATATTGCCCACTGGCCGATAGCTGTACTGGCCGATATTCATGCCGTCGATTGAAAGGGGCATGAGTCACCTCCGTCTTTCGCTTCGATGAATGGAGTCTAAGTCGAGCAGGCAGCAAGCTTTAGGCAGATATTTCATAAGCCCAAGAACAGGATGGACTAGCACTTTTCCTGCAGGCAATTGTCGCCTTCGGTGGCGATCTTCGCGATTGCGTTTGAAAGGCGCGCGGCTACTGGGTTGTGCAGTGATCCAAGATCAGCTCGCCCGCTGGCACCTCGAGTGCTCATCGAGCGGACGGCCTAACACGGCTTGCCAGCTAATCGACGAACGGCCATGACCTTGCGCTTTTTCGGGCAGATATGGGCTCAGGGCCTACTATGAACAGAGGTCTTGTCGGAATGCTGCTGCGATCCATGGGTGATGGGGCAAGGCCTTTCGCGCCATACCGCGCCGCATGAAAAGAGGAAAGCGCCATGCAGCCGTTCAGTTTTGCTACAGCCGCCCATCTCATCTGCGAACCCGGGGCCGTTCAGCGGCTGGTGCCGTTATGCCAGGCCTGGGGCGCCCGCTCCGTGGTGCTGGTGACCGATGCCGGCATTGCCCGGCAGGACTTTCTCACAGAGGTGCGCAGCGCCTTTGCCAATGGCGGTGTGGCGCTGCACGTGTTCGACGGCGTGGTCGCTGGCGCGCCGGAAAACGTGATTGATGAGGCCGCGCAGTTCGCCACCGACGTTCAGGCCAATCTGGTGATCGGCTTTGGTGGCGGCAGCTCAATGGATGTGGCCAAGCTGGTCGCGCAGCTGGCGCACCCCGATTGTCAGCAGACGCTGAGTGACCTCTACGGTATCGACAAGGCGTCTGGACAGCGCCTGCCGCTGATTCAGGTGCCGACCACGGCCGGCAGCGGGTCCGAGGTGACGCCGATCGCCGTGGTGACCACCAAGCATGCCACCCGTGTCGCCGTGGTGTCGGCGCGCCTGCTGCCGGATCTGGCACTGCTCGATGCCGAACTCACCCTGCACTTACCGTCATCGATTACCGCCGCTTGCGGCATGTTGGCCATGGGGCATGCTGTAGAGGCCTATACCGGAGCGCGGCGCAAGAATCCGCTTTCCGACATGCTGGCCCGTGAGGCCCTGCGCCTGCTGGGTGCCAGCCTGGACGAGGCGGTCAGCAACGGCGCCAATCGTGAGGCTCGCCAGGCCATGCTATTGGGCGCCTGCCTGGCGGGGCAGGCTTATGCCAATGCGCCCCTGGCCGCGGTGCACGCCCTCGCTTATCCGTTGGGCGGGCATTGCCAGGTGCCCCATGGAGTCAGCACGGCGGTGCTGTTGCCCCATGTACTGGGTTTCAACGCCTCGGTGGCGGCGCCGCTCTACGAGGAGTTGGCGCCCTTGCTGCTGGGCGAGCGCCTGCGCGATGGTGATGCGACTGATCGCACCGAGCAGTTCATCATCGAACTGGCAGACCTTAGCGAGCGCAATGGCCTGCCAGGGCGTCTGCGTGATCTGAGCGTCGAGCAGGCGCTGTTGCCGCGCCTGGCCGCTGACGCCATGCTGCACGAGCGCCTGCTGGTCAACAATCCGCGGGAGATGACCCAGGCCCATGCGCTGGCCATTTATCAGGTTGCCTATTGATCAAATCGCCAGGTTGTCACTGACGCGGGAGGTCGGCAACATGCCGGCTTCCTTCTTCTGCAAGGTGTCGTTCCCATGCAACAGCCGCAGCACCTGCGCGAGCACTATCGGCATTTCCAGGCGATCACCACGCGCTGGCATGACAACGACCTATATGGCCACGTCAACAACGTTACCTACTACAGCTATTTCGACACGGCGGTGAATAGCTATCTCATCGAATTCGGCGGCCTGGATATTCAGGGCGGGGCGATAGTGGGGTTCGTGGTGAGCTCGAGTTGCGACTATTTCGAGTCCATTGCCTTTCCCGAGTGCATAGAGGTCGGCCTGCGTGTCGGCAAACTCGGCAACAGCTCGGTGCAGTACGACCTGGCGGTATTCCGCGAAGGGCAGATGCAAGCCTGTGCAGCGGGGCGCTTCGTGCACGTTTTCGTGGAGCGTGAGAGCAACCGACCGGTGGCGATTCCCCAGGCGTTGCGCCAGGCCATGGAGGGGTTGCTGGTGCGTTGAACGAGCAAGGGCGCTGCGGCGCCCTTGCTCGTGGAATGGATGATCAGCGGTGACGATGTTTGTGATGACGTTTATGGTGCTTCTTGCCATGGCGATGGCCGTCGTCACGATAGCGTGATTCATGGCGGTTGCTGTCCGCCACCTCATTGGCCAGCGCCCCACCGGCCGCGCCGCCCAGGCCGGCACCGATGGTGGAGCCGGTGCCGCCGCCGAACTGATTGCCCAATACCGAGCCGCCGGCCGCGCCCAGGCCGCCACCCAGGGCCGCCTCGGTCTTGTTGCGTGAGCTGATGGCACCACCCGCTGCGCCACCCAGGCCGGCGCCGATGGCGGCACCCGTGCTGCCGCCCAGGTGTTGGCCGACTATATTGCCCAGCGCGCCGCCCACCCCGCTGCCAATGGCAGTCTTGGTGGTGTCGGCATAGGCCAGGGGAGAAACCATTGCACTGAAGGCCAGTGCGGTAAGGAATGTACGCATCGCGCAACCCTCGAAAATGACCCTTGCGGGCGTAGCCCATGGCGAGGCCATGGTTCTAGCGGTCAACCGCGCAAGGCGGTGACATCACTTAGAGGAGCAGGAGGGGCAAAATTCCCGGCAGGGAATTTAAAGATACATGAATGAATGTATCAATATGTGTATAGGGGCGGATTTCTGCTGCTCAGGTTGCCCCCGCGAGGCCTAGAACAGTGACCTTGAGGCCTTGATCGAGAACCAGCCTTCGCACTCGGTGTTGTGGCCGGAGTAGGCCGAGCAGGCATCGCCGCTGAGGCTCGAGTCCGAGTAAGAGAAGTCGAAATCGATGCCCTTCCAAGGCCGCGAAAGGCTCAGCGACCAGTCGTTGAAGGAGCTGACCTGACCACCGCCGGAGATGTTCTTGGGGGTTTCGAGCAGGTGATTGCCGTAACGCACGATCACGGCCATCCCAAGCAGCTTTACCCGCCCCAGGTCAGCGAGCACGGTGCTGTTGAATCGATTTGGATCGTTGCTGAAGGAAAATCCGAAACGGCGCGCGTCGTAGGTCAGGCCGGCATAGACGTCCTGACTGTCGAGGTGGGTGTAGCCCGGATGGCTGTAGCGAATGGTGCCAACCTCGTAGCCCAGCGAGTCGACGAACTGCTGGCGATAGCCGACGTAGCTGTTTAGCTCCATGCGGCTGCCCGGGCTGATCCCCAGGTTGGGCGACCATTGCCCCAGATACCAGCCACTTGGGTGGCTCAGGTCGAGTCCGCCGTGAAAGGCACCGCCGCTCTGGGGCTTGACCAGCCCCTGTGCCATGCTGCGACTTGGCGTGGTGCCCAGATTGAGTTCGTAATCACCCAGCTCGCGTTCCATGATCGCCGCCTGGGCATTGATGCCCAGCAGCGCCGCCCCAAGCAGGACGGCAGATGAAAACCGCATGGTATTCCCTCCCGTTGCAGGCCAAGACTTCAGTGCCAGGCGGCGTGGTAGGGGCCTGGGCAGTCAGTGGCACGGTTGTCGCTCGTTTGGCAGAACCCGAAGGGCCACATCGTGGCTTGGGCTGAAACTACGCGCTACGTTCGAGCGCTTGGCAGGTACGTTAACCGAGGTAGGTAACGGCAAGGGGACATCAGAGGGGATTTTCGGCGATAAGTGCCGCAGTTTCCGACGAACTGCAGGCTGCTGCAGCAGATGCGGGGTGGTACTCCGCCTCGTGCCTGCGGCACCGAGGCGCAGAGCCAGTAGTTGGTCGTAGAGCCGTTCACGATACTTCTGAGGCGTAACCAACGTGCCACCTGCGTAAGCAGCAGCTGATCTACGACCTATGGGAGCGGGCCAGGCCTGCGATTCGCGTATATGGGCTCGGCACTTCCGTGTGCTCCTACAATGGATCGAACAGCCTTGTGACCGTCGATCCGTAGGCGTTGCGCTCCCAGCCGCAAGGATCGTGAACAGGCTTTACAGGATGCGCGCGGTTTCCTGGGCAGCGTGCAGGCGGATGGCCACGAACTTCGAGGTCGGCGTGTGGCTGCCAATACCAACGCTCTGCAGCGGTACCAGCGGGTTGGCTTCCGGATAGTAGGCGGCAGCCTGACCGGCCGGAATGTCAAAGGCCAACAGCGTAAAGCCCACCACCTTGCGCTCGACGCCGTCGTCCCACAGCGAGGTGATATCCACCTTCTGGCCCGGCTTGTAACCCAGGCGGGTGATATCGGCTTCGTTGACGAACAGCACGTCGCGCTGGCCACGAACGCCACGGTAGCGGTCGTCGAGGCCGTAGATGGTGGTGTTGTACTGGTCGTGGGAGCGCATGGTTTGCAGGATCAGATCCGGTGTCTGGCCACTGTTGCGCACTTGCGGTGGCAGCAGGTCGGCAAGCAGGGCATTGGACTTGAAATTGGCCTTGCCGGTGGTGGTTTTCCACTGGCGCGCGCCCGCCGAGTTGCCCAGGTAGAAACCGCCCGGGTGCTGCACGCGGGTGTTGAAGTCCAGGAAGCCCGGGATGGTGTCGGCGATCAGCTCACGAATGCGGCTGTAGTCGGCGATCATTGCATCCCAGTCGACCGGGTGATTACCCAGGGTCGCCTTGGCGATGCCGGCGACGATGGCCGGCTCCGAACGCATCTGCTTGGACAGCGGCTCCAGTTGGCCATTGGAGGCGTGGATCATGCTGAACGAGTCTTCCACGGTGATCGCTTGCGGACCGGTGGCCTGAATGTCGATATCGGTACGGCCCAGGCACGGCAGGATCAGCGCGTCCTTGCCGGTGGTCAGGTGGCTGCGGTTGAGCTTGGTGCTGATCTGCACGGTCAGGTCGCAGTTCTGCAGGGCCTGGTGGGTGCGCGGGCTGTCCGGTGTGGCCTGGGCGAAGTTGCCGCCCAGGGCAATGAACACCTTGGCTTGGCCGTCCACCATGGCATTGATCGCTTCCACGGTGTTGTGGCCGTTATCGCGCGGCACCTTGAACTGGAAGCGCTTCTCGAGGTTGTCGAGCAGCACCACCGGCGGGCGGTCGTTGATGCCCATGGTGCGGTCACCCTGCACGTTACTGTGGCCACGTACCGGGCACAGGCCGGCGCCGGGGCGGCCAAGGTTGCCGCGCAGCAGCTGCAGGTTGACGATCTCCTGGATGGTGGCGACCGAGTGCACGTGCTGGGTGATACCCATCGCCCAGCACATGATGACTTTCTCGGCGCGGCGGTACATCAGCGCGGCCTGTTCGATTTCCTCGAGGCTCAGGCCGGACTGCTCGACCAACGACTCCCAGGTGGTGGCGTCGAGCACGGCAAGGTAGGCGTCGACACCGTCGGTGTGCTCGGCGATGAAGGCATGGTCGAAGACCGGCTTGTCGCCCTTGGCGACCGCCTCGCGCTCCCACTGCAGCAGGAACTTGGCGATGCCGCGCAGCGCCGCCATGTCGCCGCCCAAGGCCGGGCGGAAGAACGCGGTGTTGAGGGGCTCGGAGCCGTTGGTAAGCATTTCCAGCGCGTGTTGTGGATGCTGGAAGCGCTCCAGGCCACGCTCCTTGAGCGGGTTGAAGGCGACCACCTGGGCGCCTCGCTTGACCGCCTCACGCAGCGGCTCGAGCATGCGCGGGTGGTTGGTACCCGGGTTCTGGCCGAGCACGAAGATGGCATCGGCGTGTTCGAAGTCATCGAAGGTCACGCTGCCCTTGCCGATACCCACGCTCTGGATCAGCGCGACGCCGCTGGCCTCGTGGCACATGTTCGAGCAATCGGGGAAGTTGTTGGTGCCGAATGCGCGCACGAACAGCTGATAAAGAAACGCTGCTTCGTTGCTGGCGCGGCCCGAGGTGTAGAACTCGGCCTGGTTGGGGCTCTCGAGGTTCTTCAGGTGCTTGGCGATCAGACTGAAGGCGTCGTCCCAGGAAGTCGGCACGTAACGGTCGGTGGCCGAGTCGTAGCGCATCGGCTCGGTCAGGCGGCCCTGGTACTCGAGCCAGTAGTCGCTCTGCTCGCGCAGCTGGCTGACGCTGTACTTGGCGAAGAACTTGGCGTCGACACGGCGCTTGGTGGCTTCCCAGTTGACCGCCTTGGCGCCGTTTTCGCAAAACTTGATGCGGCCATCTTCCGGCGAGTCGCCCCACGCGCAACCCGGGCAGTCGAAGCCGCCGTTCTGGTTGGTCTTGAGCAGTGCACGCAGGTTCTTGAACGGCTGTTTGCTGTCCAGCCAGAACTGGGTGACGCTGATCAGCGCACCCCAACCGGCGGCAGCGCCTTTGTAGGGTTTGTAACGCGGGTTAACGGGTTGCAGGCTCATGGCTGTTCTTCTCTTGCAGGCGGTGCGGGGCTATAGACCCGCGGCGCGCTGTGGTGGGGCAAATGGATCAGGTTGAGGTTGTGTCGGCGCGCCCATTGCACGGTCAAGGCGGTTGGGGCCGAGAGGCTGACCAGGTTGCCGATGCCGGCCCTGACCGCCTTGTGAATCAGTTCCAGACTGCAGCGGCTGGTAACCACCGCAAAACCCTGGCGCACCTCGTGCTTATCGCGCAGCAGGGCGCCGATCAGCTTGTCCAGCGCGTTGTGCCGGCCGATGTCTTCTCGGCAGGCGCGGATCTCGCCACTGGCGTCCACGTACAGTGCTGCGTGCAGCGCACCGCTGCGGCGGGCCAGATCCTGCACGGCGGCGATACGCTCGCGCAGGTCGAGCAGATGCGCAGCATTGGGCAGCTCGGCCTTTTCCAGGGTCGCCAGCTGGGGCAATGCCTGGTCTAGCGCCTCTACGCCACACAGCCCGCAGCCACTGGTGCCGGCCAGCTGCCGACGCTGCTGTTTCATCGCCCAGAACGCCCGGCTGCTGATCTCGACCTCGGCGCTGATGGCAGGGCCGAGATGGTGCAGGCGAATGTCATAAATATCGTTGATGGAATCGACGACAGCGCTGCTCAGGCTGAAGCCGGCAATGAAATCCTCCACCGCTGTCGGCGACACCATCATCACTGCATGGCTGATGCCGTTGTAGCTGATGGCCAGCGCACTCTCCTGGGCCAGAACGGCCGAGCCCGCAACTGCAGGGCTGCCCAGTTCGGTATAGGCGTAACCCTCCGCCTGGGGGGGGGCGGGCGCGGTATGGCTGGAATCGGTGGACATCTCGGCTGACCGGGGCACGGCAAGCTCCCCTGCGACGGATTGACACAGAGAAGCCTAGGCGTTTGCCAGGCAAGCGTCTAATCGCTGTTGCCGATACCTTGATCGACGGTGTTTATCATTGATGCGTGAAAGGCTCTGTGTCGGGGCCTCAATACAATTCCAGGCTCAGCTTATGGCCTGTAAATGCTGGAGTAGCCTGCCCAGGATCTGGGCATTGAGCGCGTCTATGTCGATGATCTGATAGCCCGCCCAGGATTGCTGGCCAGTTGCGCCTTCGCGGCTCCACAGGCAGTCGGCGGTGAACTGCAGATCGTCCACGCCTTGCAGCTCTGTGTTGCATGTCAGGCGACATTCCACCAGCGTATCGGCGGCCTGCGGCAGGGCGCTGCACAGCATGAAGCCTTCGCTGGACAGATCGGCGACGCGTCCCAGATAGCGCTTGCTATGTTGCTCATATAGCTCGAGCAGCGAGGCCGCCTGATAACGAGGGTGTTGGCGACGTTCATCCATGGGCGGCTCTCAGGTGGTTCGTCCGGTCAACTGCTGGAGAACACGGTAGACGGCGTTCAAGGCGCGGTCGACCATCGGCGCCGATCGATCAGGTTTGCTACGACGTGCGGTACCCAGCTGCATTTCTTCGAGCAGTTGGTCCGCCGATTTGACTGCCGCGCGCTGGCCGTTACGGTCGACGAACATGTAGTTGTGAGTGGTGGGGCTGTACCAGGACAACTTGAGCGTTTGCCGCTTGCCGCCCAGCAAAAAGTCGAACCAGGTGCCGAACTCGAGATTCTCCAGTTCGCGAACCAGATTCTGATCGGCCGGCTGGTGCGGGCGGCTTCTTCGCGAAGTCGCGAGAAGCGCCGCCTCGTCGTCGAGCATTGCACCCAGTGAATTGCGGCTTGGTGGCAGGCTCAGCTTGAAGGCGAGATGTGGTTGCCCAGCCTGCACGGCATGCTGGCAGGCCACCAAGTCCTGCAGCAGCCGGCGGATATCGCTTTCGTGATAGCCGCCGAGCAGCATCAGGCCATTGCGCAGTTCGTCGAGCATGGCGACGCGCAGGCGTTGCAGCCGGTCACGCTGGGCGGCATCGAGCAGCGTGCCGCTCCAGGCCAGTTGATCGGCTGTTTCGCACGCGCCCCGCCATTGCTCGCTCGCCGCGCCATGGCGCAGCTGGATGAACACCAGTACGTCGATCCAGGTGCGCTCGAGGAATTGCCGGATGATTGGCGGTGGCGCGCGCTTGGCCAGCGCCTGGGCAATCGCCTGCGCGGCGCTGTGGCGGGCGGCCATGAGCTTGTCGCGGCCTTTTGCGGTTTCCACGGCACGGCGCTCCTGCAGTTCCACCCGCTGCTTTATTCCATGTACGAATTCATCGAATTCGCCAAGCAGCGCTTCGAACAGGCGCAGGTCGCCGTTGAATTGTTGCACCACCTGGCGAACCACCCAGCGCACCTTGTTCAGCAATCCATGGCTATCATCCTGAGCGCCATATAGCGTGCCGGCCTGGGACATGGCGTCGATCAGTCTGCGCGCCGGATGCTGAGCTTGCTTGAACAGCGCACGATCGAGCAGGGCCACTTTCAGGCAGGGGGTGTGCAGGTGAGAGAGGGCGACCTTATAGGGTTGCGGCAGGCTGTCGTCATCAAGGATGAAATCGAAGAGCATGCCCACCAGGTCGATGACATCGGTGTCATGGTTGCCTACCCGGTATTGCTGGGGTGCATCGCTATGGCTGGCCAGTTGCTGGTTAAGGTCGGTCTTCAGGTCGTTGACCTGTAACGGGCGATCCGGATGCTGCGCCAGTTCGACAGCGGATGCGTGCTGCAGGCGATTGAGGGCGGCCAGCAGCTCACCGGCTTCATAGGTACGCCTGGCGCCCTGCGGCGCAAAACTGGCCATGCTGGGGCTGCCAGGCAGATCGATGGCATGTTGCTGCTTGCGGTACTCGGCCAACAGCCTGTCGAGACCTTCGGCCAGTTGGTCGGCATCCGCGGGAGGGTTTGCAGGCAGGTCGAGTGCCGGCGGCCCCGGGCGGCGGTCTGCCGTTGTGTTGGCGGCCGGCGTCGCGGGTTCGGGGCTACGCGTCGGTACGAACTTGAGGTTGGGCAGTACACCTGCGTCGATCAGGCGCTGGTTCAGGGCGTCGTAGAGGGCGTCCAGCCCCTGCATCAGTTGCTTGTCGAACAGGCCGTAGAGCACCAGCTTGATGCGCAGCGGTAACTCGCTTGGCTTCAAGGCCGTCAGCAAGGCGTGGGCAATGTGGTTGGGCGAAAGTGGATTGGCTTGCGGCGCTAAAGGCTGACCGTTATTGAGCAGCGCCAGGCGTTTGTCCAGCGCGAACAAGGCCTGCGCGCAGCGCGTCTGCACCCGGTGAGCCATATTGGTCACCTGGAGCATTTCTTCGTAATCCTCGTTTTCAATCAGCGCCAGATCCTCGGCGTGCAACTCGGTGGGTGCAGCCTTGGCGACCAGCTTGCCGTCGAGAAAATCACTGATGCCCTGTGAGATGCACTGGTGGTAGAGGCGTTCGATCTGCGGCCTTAGCTTGCGCATGTGACGCATGCTGTCGAAGAACATGGCCTGAACCTGATTGTTCTCCGCTTGCTCGGCGCATTGGAAGAGGGTGTCGTCGACCTGGGCGAAGGTGCGGGCCAGGTGGTCCGCCAGATGATTGAGCACCAGCTTGCGGCAGCTTTGACCCAACGCGTTGAAGCGCGGCTGGATGCCTCTGCTCGCCAGGGTGCTGGGCGAGCGGGTGGAGGACGGCGGCGTGCCCGGAGTAGTCATCTTTGATCCTGATTGCGGCCCGATGCGCTGCGTCTGGCTGTGCAGGTATGCCTCGAAGGTAATGCAAATGGCTACCCGTTCGCAAAGCATTGTCATAAAAGCAATTTAGGGGGTTGACAGCGGTTCGCGAAACCGTAAAATGGCGCGCCTCTGCAGCGGCAACGCAAACAGAGAAAAGAAAGAAAATAGTTCCGCGATAGCTCAGTCGGTAGAGCAAATGACTGTTAATCATTGGGTCCCTGGTTCGAGTCCAGGTCGCGGAGCCAATCTTTCCTCGGGGTGTAGCGCAGTCCGGTAGCGCGCCTGCTTTGGGAGCAGGATGTCAGGAGTTCGAATCCCCTCACCCCGACCATATTTGGGTCGTTAGCTCAGTTGGTAGAGCAGTTGGCTTTTAACCAATTGGTCGTAGGTTCGAATCCTACACGACCCACCATTTCAAGCACTGCTTGAGTAAAGAACCCGCCTAACGGCGGGTTTTTTGCTTTCTGGTTCCTGGTCAGCACGGCCCGCTCCTGCCGGCATCGCGGCAGGAACGGTGGATTTCACCTAAGCGACCTGACCCATAGTATGACCTGCGGGGATCGGTCGTAGGATGGGTGAAACCCATCAACTACCTGTTCGGCGCCCTGTGGAATCAGTGCAGCTTCAGGCGCGGGTCGGTACTGCGGCCAATGCGGTCGCTGAGCATCAGCAGCAGCGTGCGGAAGGGGCCGTACAGCGCCATCTGGTGCATGCGATACAGCGAGACGTAGAACATCCGCGCCAACCAGCCCTCCAGCTTCACACTGCCCATCAGGTTGCCCATCAGATTGCCGACGGCGCTGAAGCTCGACAGCGAGATCAGCGAGCCGTAATCCTTATAGGTGTAGCTCGGCAGTGGCTGGTTCTGCAGGCGCAGGGCGAGCGATTTGACCAGCAACGAAGCCTGCTGGTGTGCGGCCTGGGCGCGCGGTGGCACGTTACGCTCGCTGCCGTCACCCATCGGGCAGGCCGCGCAGTCGCCAAAGGCAAAGATGTTTTCGTCGCGCGTGGTCTGCAGCGTACTGGTGACGACCAACTGGTTGATGCGGTTGCTTTCCAGGCCGTCCAGCTCCTTGAGAAAGGCCGGCGCGCGAATGCCGGCCGCCCAGACCTTGAGGCTGGCGGGAATGGTTTCGCCGTTGGCCAGCACCAGCCCCTCGGCGGTGACCTCTTTCACCGCCGCGCCGGTCATGACGTTCACGCCGAGTTTTTCCAAAGTCCTGTGCACGGGCGCGCTGATGCGCTCCGGCAGGGCAGGCAGCACTCGCGGCCCGGCTTCGACCAGGCTGATGCGCATGTTCTCCGGGCGAATGCGGTCCAGGCCGTAGGCCGCCAGTTCCCGCGCGGCGTGGTGCAGCTCGGCAGCCAGCTCGACCCCAGTGGCGCCGGCACCGACGATGGCGACGCTGATCTGGTCATTGTCACCGTTGCCTGCGTGGGCGCGCAGGTAGTGACTGAGCAGCTTGCGATGGAAGCGCTCGGCCTGCTCCCGGGTGTCGAGGAAGATGCAGTGGTTGGCCGCGCCTTCGGTACCGAAATCGTTGGTGGTGCTGCCTACCGCGATCACCAGCGTGTCGTAGGGCAGTTCGCGGGCGGGCACCAGTTCGCGGTTCTCTTCGTCCAGGGTGGCGGCCAACTGAATGGTCTTGCGTTCGCGATCCAGCCCGCTCATGCGGCCGAGCTGGAATTCGAAGTGGTTCCATTTCGCCTGGGCCACGTAATTCAGCTCGTTCTCCGTGGAGTTCAGCGAGCCGGCGGCTACTTCGTGGAGCAGCGGCTTCCAGATATGGGTGAGGTTGGCGTCGGCGAGGGTGATGTGCGCCTTGCCGCGCTTGCCGAGTTTCTGGCCCAGGCGGGTAGCCAACTCCAGGCCGCCGGCGCCGCCGCCGACAATAACGATTCGATGGGTCATGGTGAGTCTCACAAGGCTAGGAAATCGGTGGCGAGTCCGGGCGAGCGAGGCTCCAGCGCCGGGCGACTCATGTGCCAATACGCGCAGGCTGGTGCCTGCGCGTCAGAAATCGTGTCGTGCTGCATCGAGGCTGCGTGCGTTGCGTCAACTCATCGACAGAAAGCCTGCCGCCTGGGTTCAATTCCTCCGCGACGCGTCCGCGCATTCTAACAGTGTGGCGCGCACCGGGAGCGAGGGCGTGGCTATTGCAGCTGCTCCAGCGGCTCGACCTCGAGCGAGTCGCCCAGGCGGATGATTCCGCTGTGAATCACCCGCGCGGTAATCCCGCCATGGCCTCGAACGGCCTGGAACGTGCCCAGGCCCAGGCGCTGTTCGAGCTTGGCACAGGGCTGGCACCAGCCGGTGGTTTCCAGGATCGCCTGTCCGATGCGGAAGCGCCGGCCCTTGAGGCTGAACAGATTGATGCCGCTGACGGCGATATTGCGCCTGAGATCCTCGGGCTTTATCCCATGCGCGGGGTCGCGGCCAAGCAGGGCGCTGACCACGGCCAGGTGCTCCCACTGGATCAGCGTGACCTGGCGGGCATTGCGCGGGCCGGGGCGAGCATGGTCGCCGGTCAGGCCTGCTTCGCGGCGGGCCTCGACCGCATCGAGAATCAGCATGTCGCCAAGCCTTTCAGGTCGCACGCCGATCCAGCGCACTTGGCCGCGTTGCGGCACGGCGGCGATCAATGCCTGGAAAGGGCTGGCCGGGTAGGTGTCAGGCCTCAAGGCGTGGTTCCGCCGTCACCGGGGACAAGGAACTGTGGCTCAGTGCCGGCTGGGCGGCAGGTCGTCGGAGAACAGATCGTCCTCCAGCGGATTGCCCGGGATCGCATGTTCTTCCGAGGCCCAGGCACCCAGGTCGATCAGCTTGCAGCGCTCGGAGCAGAATGGGCGGCTCGGGCTCTGCGGGCCCCATTCCACGGGCGCTGCACAGGTTGGGCAGGCGACGAGAGTAGGTGTGGTCATGGTTGGCCTCCGTTCAAGGTCAGGTAAAAGGCATGCAGGCGTTCGACCTCCTGTTTGACCCAGGCCAGGTCGCGGTCGTTTACCAGTACGTCGTCGGCATGGCTCAGGCGGGCCGCGCGGGTGGCCTGGGCGGCCATGATCGCGTGCACCTGTTCGGCAGACAACCGATCACGCTGCATGGTGCGCTCGATCTGCAGCTGCTCGGGCACATCGACCACCAGGATGCGCTGCGCCAGCTTGTACTGGCCGGACTCGATCAGCAACGGCGAGACCGTGATGGCGTAGGGCGACTTGGCATTGGCCAGAAACTGCGCGGTTTCCGCGGCGATCAGCGGATGCAGCAGTCCCTCCAGCCAGCTGCGTTCTGCAGGCGATTGGAAGATCAGTTCGCGCAGTGCTGGGCGGTTCAAATGCCCGTCTGCTTGCAGGACCTGATCGCCGAAGTGCTCGGCTATCGCTGCCAGTGCCGGGCGACCTGGCTCGACGACCCAGCGAGCGGCCTGGTCCGAGTCGATCACGTCGACGCCCAGTGCGGCGAATTGCGCGGCCACGGCACTTTTGCCACTGCCGATACCGCCGGTAAGCCCGAGCGTCCAGGGTTTCATGGTGAGCTGCCCCTCAAAAAATCAGGGGCGGATTGTAAGGGAGTCGGGCGTATGTGGCGAATCAGGGCGACCGTAGACAGGATTAAGCGTCAGGGCCATTGGGCGTGTCAGTTGAAACCCGCGAAGCGCAGATAACCTTCGGTAATCTGCTTGCCCCAGAGCAGCGCGATAAATCCGGCAATGGCCAGGTACGGGCCAAAAGGAATCGGTGTGCTGGTTCTGGCGTCACGCAGGCGCAGCATGATAACCCCGAGCACGGCGCCGACCACCGAAGACAGCAGAATGGTCAGCGGCAGAATCTGCCAGCCGCCCCAGGCGCCAAGCATCGCCAGCAGCTTGAAGTCGCCATAACCCATGCCTTCCTTGCCGGTCACCAGCTTGAACAGCCAGAACACCGACCACAGGCTCAGGTAGCCCGCCACAGCGCCCCATAGAGCATCTTCCAGGCTGGTAAACAGCCCGAAGTTGTTGGCGATCAACCCCAGCCACAGCAGCGGGAGCACCAGCGAGTCTGGCAGCAACTGGTGATCGGCATCGATCAGGCTCATCGCCAGGAGGCCCCAGGCCAGCACCAGCATGCCCGCCGCTTGCCAGCCGAAGCCGAAATGCCAGGCGATATAGGCCGAGATAAGGCCGCAGCTCAGCTCGACCAGTGGATAGCGCAGGCTGATCTTCGCCTGGCAGCCAGAGCACTTTCCGCGCAGGAAGAGATAGCTGATGACCGGGATGTTTTCCCAAGGGCGGATTTCATGCTGGCAATGGGGGCAGCTGGAGTGGGGGAGTACCAGGTTGTAGGTTTCACCAGCAGGCTCGGCTGGTAGCTCAAGCACTTCACGCGCTTGAGTGCGCCAGTCGCGCAGCATCATCTTTGGCAAGCGGTGAATGACTACGTTGAGGAAGCTGCCAACCAGCAGGCCGATGATCAGCACGCAGAAAACAAAGGCCGGCGTATTGCCGGCCAGAAAGTCGATGATGGTCATGGGTCAGACGACGGAGCCCAGTTGGAAGATCGGCAGGTACATGGCGATGATCAGGCCGCCGACCAATACGCCCAATACGGACATGATCAACGGCTCCATCAGCGCGGTCAGGCCGTCTACCGCGTTATCCACTTCGGCCTCGTAATAGCTGGCTACCTTGTCGAGCATGGAGTCCAGTGCACCGGATTCCTCACCAATCGCCGTCATTTGCACGGCCATGGCCGGGAAGGCATTGGTCGAGCGCATGGAAAAGTTCAGCTGCATACCGCTAGTGACATCCTGTTTGACCTTGGCGACGGCATTGCGGAACACCACGTTACCGGTCGCGCCGGCCACCGAGTCCAGAGCCTCGACCAGCGGCACGCCGGCGGCGAAGGTTGTCGATAGCGTGCGCGCATAGCGGGCAACGGCCGCCTTGTAAACGATATTGCCGACGATAGGGGTCTTGAGAATGGTGCGATCCAGCGTATCCCGGAACTTCTCCGAGCGCTGTTTGGCCTGTATGAAGGCGTAGCCCGCACAGATCAGGGCAATAAGGAAAATGAACCACCACTCTTGCAGCCCTTCGGATATACCAATAACAAAGAGTGTAAATGCAGGCAGTTCGGCGCCGAATCCAGCAAAAACCTCTTTGAACTGCGGCACCACTTTTATAAGCAAAATACAAGAGACAATGATCGCGACCGCAATGACGGCAATCGGATAATTCATGGCTTTCTTGATCTTGGCTTTGAGTGCCTCGGTTTTTTCTTTATAGGTGGCGACCCGGTCAAGCAGGCTCTCCAGTGCGCCGGATTGCTCACCTGCATCAACCAAGTTGCAGAACAGGTCGTCGAAATACTGGGGTTTGGTACGCAGCGCGGCAGCAAAGCTGTTACCTGCTGCCACGTGCTGTTTGAGCTCGTCCACCAGCTTACGCATGGCAGGCTTTTCCACACCGTCGGCGATGATATCGAAGGACTGCAGTAGCGGCACGCCAGCCTTCATCATGGTGGCCATCTGGCGCGCGAACAGGGCGATATCCAGCGGTTTGATCTTCTTGCCCGTGCCGCCCAGGCTCATGCCTTTCTTGCGGACCTTGGTCGGGTTGATACCTTGCTTGCGCAACTGCGCCTTGACCAGCGCCGGATTCTGGCCGTTTAGCTCGCCTTTGACGATGCTGCCCTTGCGATCCTTGCCTTCCCAGACGAAGGTGCTGGTCTTGGGCGCTTTTGCTGCTGCTGCCATGGTTAATCCTTGGTCACGCGGTTGACTTCCTCAAGGCTGGTCACGCCTTGCATGGCCTTCACAAGGGCCGAGGTGCGCAGGTCGTTAAAGCCGTCTTTGCGCATTTGCGCGGCAATATCGATCGAGTTGCCTTCCTCCATGATAATCCGCTGCAGGCTCGGCGTGTTTTTAACCACTTCATAAATACCGACACGACCTTTATAACCGTTCTTGCAGTTTTCGCAGCCAACCGGGCCATAAATCTTAAAGCTACCGATCTTGTCTTCCGGGAAACCTTCCTCCAGCAGCACCTCGCGTGGCACATCCGCTTCCTTCTTGCAGGAGACGCACAATTTGCGCGCCAAGCGCTGGGCAATGATCAGGTTCACCGAGGTGGCGATGTTGAAAGAAGGCACGCCCATATTGCGCAAGCGGGTGAGGGTCTCCGCGGCGCTGTTGGTGTGCAGGGTCGACATCACCATATGTCCGGTCTGCGCGGCTTTGATGGCGATGGATGCCGTATCCAGGTCACGAATCTCACCAACCATGATGATGTCCGGATCCTGGCGCAGGAATGCACGCAACGCCTGGGTAAAGTCCATGCCCTGCTTGGGGTTGACGTTGACCTGGTTGATGCCTTCCAGGTTGATTTCTACCGGGTCTTCGGCCGTGGAGATATTCACATCCGGGGTGTTGAGGATGTTTAGGCCGGTATACAGGGATACGGTCTTGCCCGAGCCGGTCGGGCCTGTGACCAGAATCATGCCCTGAGGCTGTTTGAGCGCATTGAGATACAGCTCCTTCTGGCTCTCCTCATAGCCCAGAGCATCGATCCCCATTTGCGCACTTGAAGAGTCGAGAATCCGCATCACGATCTTCTCACCCCACAGGGTGGGCAAGGTGTTGACGCGGAAGTCGATGGATTTGCTCTTGGAAATCTTCATCTTGATACGGCCGTCCTGCGGCTTGCGCCGCTCGGAAATATCCAGACCGGCCATGACCTTCAGGCGCGCAGAGATACGGGGTGCCAGCTGAATCGGCGGACGCGCCGTCTCGTGCAGGATGCCGTCGGTACGAAAACGCACACGGTATGTCCGCTCGTAGGGTTCGAAATGAAGGTCAGAGGATCCACCCTTGATGGCGTCGAGCAGCATCTTGTTGACGAAGCGCACCACTGGGGCGTCATCGGCATCCTGGCCGCCCTCCGGCTTCTTGTCATCGTCGACGCTCTCGGTTTCCAGCCCGTCCAAATCCACATCGCCTAAGTCCTCCAGCCCGCTATGGCCGGTATCGAAGAACTTCTCGATGGCGTCGCCCAGCTTGTCGTCCTCGACTAGCAGCGCCTCGGTAGAAAGGCCGGTGCTGAATTGAATATCGGTAACAACCTGGTGGTTGGAAGGGTCGGAGATGCCAATAAACAGCTTGTTGCCCCGGCGCCACAAGGGCAGGGCGCGGTGCTGGCGCACCAGCTTTTCGCTGACCAGGTCTTTCGGCTGGCTTTCCTTGTCCAGGGCGTTGAGGTCGAAATAAGCGATGCCGAACTGATCCGCCGTCAGCTCCGCTAGGGCGCGGCTTTTCACCAGCTTGTTTTGAGCCAGATAATGAACAAGAGAGAGCTTGTTGCGTTTGGCTTGCACCTGCGCCTGTTGAGCGGCCTTTTCGTCCAGCAGCTCAGCCAGTACCACCTGCTTGGCCAGGCCGGAAAGGGGAATGTTCTCGCTCATGGGCACCTCAGCATCAATAGATGGGTGCGTTATAGCGTAGATGTCAGGGGCTGCCAAATTGCCAATGCCAAGGTGACGCAAAGTGTCACAAGGTGCGCATCAATGCGTTTGGCGTAATGGCCATGGCGTCGCCGGGAGTGGTGACTATGTGAGGGCGTTGGCAGTAATTATGGCCAGCCGCCGGCGTTCAAGACTTGGCACGGCTTCTGCTATGTCATCGTCAGGCTTGTCTGCCTGATACTTAATGACTGGAGAGTTACATGAAAGCTCAAATGCAAAAGGGTTTTACCCTGATTGAATTGATGATCGTTGTTGCGATCATCGGTATTTTGGCTGCCATTGCGCTGCCTGCCTACCAGGATTACACCAAGCGTTCTCACGTTTCCGAAGGCTTGAGCCTCGCTGGTGGTGCCAAGGCTTCCGTATCCGAGTTTTTGTCCAGCAACAATCGTTATCCTGCTAACAATACCTCCGCTGGGCTGGCTACCAATACATCCATCACAGGCAATGCTGTTACTAGCGTTACTGTTGCGAATGGCCTTATCACTATCGCGTTTAATGATAAGGTATCCAGTGGCGCTACCTTGGCGCTGAGCCCAACTACTAATGCTGGCGGTATTCGCTGGAAGTGCAAGCCAGGCGCCACCACTCCGATCGATACAAAGTTCATTCCTTCGAACTGCCGATAATATCGTAGGTTTCAGAGGGAGGCGATGCTTATTTATAAGCATCGCCTTTTTATTTTTATGAAGAATATATTTGTAGTGCAGCCATTTTTGTTGCTGTCTGTCGTGTTGTTAAGTGTCTGCTTTGTCTATTGGCCTGGCCTAAGTGGTGGTTTTTTATTTGATGATCAGCCCAACCTGGAGACAATGGGAGATCTCGGTGGCGTAAGCAACTTAGAAACCTTTCGGGCTTTTGTTTTTAGTGGCTGGGCCGGTCCGACAGGGCGCCCTTTATCGCTAGCCAGCTTTTTGCTGGATGACAATACCTGGCCAAGTTACGCGCCGTGGTTCAAATACACCAATTTGCTGATTCATATATTGTGCGGCTTGTTGCTGTGTTGGGCAACGCTATTGCTGATGCGCAATCTCAAGTCAGTCAGTGAGCGGCAGGCACAATGGATTGCCGTTCTGACCTGTGCGCTTTGGGTATTGCACCCCTATATGGTGTCTACCACGCTGTATGTGGTGCAACGTATGGCGCAACTGGCCACGCTGTTCTGCTTAGTGGGAATTGTGCTTTACCTGTCTGCGCGCTTGCAGATGGCTATACGCACTAGGCGTGCCTATGTGCTGATGACGTTGGCGATAGGTGCAGGCACGCTGCTGGCCACTTTCAGCAAGGAAAATGGTGCTTTGCTGCCGTTGCTTATTCTGGTTATTGAGTTCTGTCTGCCGAAGGATGGCAAGCCTGTCTGGCAGTGGCGGGCTGTATTTCTCTGGCTTCCCTCCGTTGCTATCGCCGTTCTATTGGCTCGCTACATTGACTTTTCCGATAACCCGTGGCCGAGTCGCAACTTTAATCAGGTTGAACGTCTGCTAACCGAAGCCCGAATTGTCTGCGAGTACCTGCTTCATCTGTTTGTGCCCAGAATTGAAGGCAATGGCCTGTATCAGGATGGTTACGTTATTTCCAATGGGTTGTTTGAGCCGGTTAGTACTTTTTTTGCCATTGTTTTCTTGTTTGCTCTTGTTGTGTTTGCCTTCTTACTGCGTAAAAAAACACCTCTGATCAGTCTGGCTATTCTGTTTTTCTTTGCGGCCCACTTGATGGAATCCACAGTGGTTGGGTTGGAGTTGTATTTTGAGCACCGCAATCATTTGGCAGCCCTGTTTCTATTTCTACCGTTGGCCTATCACTGCGTCATTTTGACTGGCCGCTTCAAACTGCTGCCAGTCGTTGCGGTTGCCATTCTTGGTGTTCTGGCCTCCATGACTTGGCTGCGCGCATCGCTTTGGAGTAATAGCGAAAAGCTGGAGCTGTACTGGATGCAGGCTGCCACTGAATCGCCGCGCGCCATCAACAGTATGACAGCTTATTACATGAAAAATGGGCAGTACGAGAAAGCTAACGAGTATTTGTTTGCGGAAAGTGAGCGGTTGTCCCATAGCTCACTGCTAACAGTCCGTCTCTTGCTGCAAAAGGTATATGTAGGAGCGGCTTCAGAGCAGGACTTTATTGAAGCCGGCGAGCGGCTCAAGGTGCAGCAGTTTGATGCACAAACTGTGAAAGGCGTGCGCACCATTGTTGAGGCAGTGCTGGAAAGTAACTCGCCAGAGTATGTTCGCTATACCTTGAATTTATTGGGTGCGATGGATAGCAGTATTGTCTACAATCAATTTCCCTTGTTTATTCGCTTAGTGGCTTACCTGCGTGCCCAGATTTACCTGCATCTTGGTGATACTGCCCAAGCATATGAATACTACAGCCTGGCGATGAGTCTCTACCAGGAAACCGATGCAGCCTTAGCCATGGTGGCGGAAGTGGCGTCTGGTGGACACCCCAAAGAGGCATTAGCTCTGCTCGAGCAAGCTACCAAAGTGTTGGCACAGCAGGATTCGCGCAAGCTGAAGCGTTCGCGTACTTCCTATGAGCAAGATATAGCCTATCTGGATAGCGCCTTGAAAGAGGCAATAAAAACCGAGAACCCTGCTACGGAAGCGCCATGAATATAAGCATCGTCCTCCCCGCCAAAAATGAGGCGTTAGCCATTGGTGCAACTGTGGCTGGCATTCGCCAGTTCTACCCGGATGCCGAGGTGATTGTGGTCAATGACGGCTCCACTGACAGCACGGCAGAGGTTGCTGCCGCAGCGGGAGCCAGGGTTGTGCATCATCCCTACAGCAAGGGTAATGGTGCTGCGATCAAGAGCGGGGCACGTGCCGCCACGGGCGAGGTAATTGTGTTTATGGACGCCGACGGCCAGCATGATCCAGCGGATATCCCCCGTCTGCTGGTGTTGACTGAGCAGGGGCACGACATGGTAGTGGGTGCGCGTCAGAAAGGCTCACAAGCCAGCATTGGGCGTGGGTTTGCCAATGGCCTGTACAACCGCCTTGCAAGCTGGATGACGGGGCACCGAGTTGAAGACCTAACGTCGGGTTTTCGCGCTGTACGGGCAAATAAATTCCGCGAATTTCTCTATCTGCTACCCAACGGGTTTTCCTACCCCACTACCAGTACCATGGCTTTTTTTCGTGCCGGTTACTCTGTTGCCTATGTGCCGATTCATACGGCCAGGCGTATCGGCAAAAGCCATATTCGCTTGTTGCACGATGGCTCTCGCTTTTTGTTGATTATTTTTAAGATCGGCACGTTGTTTTCACCGTTAAAGATATTTGCGCCGGTGGCGGTGATCATGTTCATGCTGGCCTCCGGTTGGTACGGCTATACGCTCAGCACAGAAGGTCGCTTTACCAATATGAGTGCCTTGCTTTATAGCGGGGCTGTGATGGTGTTCTTGATGGGGCTGATCTCCGAGCAGATCACCGCCTTGATGTACAAGGATAAGGGCTGAACTCGGCAACGCGGAAGGCGGTGCGGTGCTAGTGGGTTACGATAATCAAGGCCAGGCTGTAGGTATCCAGCGCGCGCAAAAATTGCTGGAAGAGATTCCGAACAAAGTGCGCGATGTACTGTGTATCGTGATCGACGTGAATCTGCAGTTGCACGGTGCGTTGGAGATTCTGGAGGTCATTACGGCCAATCAACCCGTTAACGCAAGCGCAATAGCTGCCCCTTATCCCGCAGGTTACTCAAAGAACCATCGAGCGCTGCCAAAAAAACTGCGCGAGCAAGGGGAAATAGAATTTCAGAGCGCACCTAAAATGGGTGGCTACTTCGTAAAAGAACACTGATCATGTTTAGAGGTCCGATCGCTTTAGCCGCTCTACGCACCAGTGTGGTACTGGGGCTGCGCCTGATCGTACAGGCCGGCATCTTGTTGTTGGTGGCGCGGATGCTTGGCCCCGGGCAATTTGGCAGCTTTGTCGGTGTCGCTGCGTTAGCGGTGCTGCTGGGTACGCTATCTACCTTCGGTACGCATCTGGTGCTGTTAGGTGCGATGTCTAAAGACCCGGTCAGCCGAGCGCAAATACTGTCGTATGCTTTGCCGACCACCTTGCTGTGCGGCGGCGCGCTGCTGATCGCCTTTGTATTGATTTGTACCCAGCTACTGCATGCCAGTGGCGTGGGTTGGGGCGTGTTGTTGGCGCTTGGGGTGGCAGAGATGCTGCTGATGCCGCTGTCGGCCCTGGCGGTGGTTGAAGTGCTGGCGGCTGAACATACGGCGCGCTCCCAATTGTTGCAGACGCTACCATTGGCGCTGCGCCTGGTGGCGGCCGCAGCTGTGGGCTGGCTGGCACCGGAAGATCCACTGACGGTCTACGGCTATGGCTACTGTATGGCGACTGCAATTGGTTTGCTGGTGATGCTGGCGTGCCTCCCGCGCCGCTGGCCGCACCCACGTGTGTGGCGCCGGCCGAGTGGGCAGGAGCTGCGTGAGGCGGCCAGTTATGCCGCGCTCAATATCTCGGCGATTGGGCCGGCAGAGTTGGACAAGACGCTGGCTATCAGATTGCTGCCCTTGCCTGCCGCGGGCTTATACGCGGCGGCTGCACGTGTGGTGGGGGCAGTCACACTACCTGTGACTGCCTTGATGCTATCGGCATTGCCTCGCTTGTTCCGCGAAGGGCATGAGCAACCGCAACGCACTGCGCGCCTGTTACGTTGGATTTTTGGCGCTACAGCTCTTTACGGTATGGGGCTGGCGGTGGCGCTTTGGTGCTGTGCGCCGTTATTCGCCTGGCTGCTGGGGGGAAAATACGAAGGGGTGGATGAGGTGGTCCGCTGGTTGTGCCTTGCCGTGCCCGGTATGGCCCTGCGCATTGCGGCTGGCAATGCGCTGATGGCGCTGGGCAAGCCCTGGATGCGAGCAGGGTTCGAGGTGGCTGGTTTGGTGGTGTTGAGCGTGGCGGCCATGCTGCTGACGGCATATATAGGCATATTTGGTATGGCCTTGGCGCTGGTGTGCTCCGAATGGGCAATGGCGTTATTGGGGAGTGGGTTGGTGGTGCGGGTTTGTTGTGGTCGGCGGTGGCGTAAGGCTTCGGCATCTTCCACACAATACATCGAAAGTTGCCATAAGTAAGCCCTTCCAAGCGACCAGTGACCGAAAGCGCAAACTCCGTATCAGGGCACGTAAAGGTAGCGTCATGCACCGAGCTGTGATGAACGCGCACAGCTCCAGCCGGTTGCGAGCCAGCTTGCAGGCCAGCAACCAGTGTGACCGGTTGATGTGGTATTCGTAGAACAGCGAGCCGTTCTTGGCGCTGGACGAAGTGGCGTGTGAGGCACTTGCTTGCGGGCATTCCTGTTCGGCGATCTGGTTTTGCTCTGTAGTAAAGCCAAGCATGACGTCCTCACCATAGAAGAAGAAATCCTGATCAAACAACGGTGCATGCGCTTGATCGACGCGAACCAAGAGGCAGCAGCCGCTGGCATGGCGCAATGGCATGGCGTAGGGCTTGCGCGTGATCAGACCTAACAAGCGGTCGTAGTAGGCGAAGGGTGATGTATGCGTTTCATTGCCTTGCGCAATGCGCGGCGCCACGATGGCGGCGGTTTGCAGCGCACGGCGCATGTGGCTGAGTGCGCAGGGGGTCAGTTGTGCATCTGAGTTGATTAGCAGTACGTGGCTGGCTTGGCTGGCAGCAATATGTGCAAGCCCCATATTGACGCCAGCTGCAAAGCCGAGGTTGCGCCCAGGGTTCAATACCTCTGTATCAAACCCGGCGTTGTGCAGCGCATCCAGATCGTCCTGCATAGCTGCGATGGATTGCCCACCATCTTCTGAGTTGTCTACGACGATGACCTTGCGGATACCTTCCTGCTGAAGGGATCGTAGACAGACCAGTGTTTTTTCTGGTGTACGAAAGTGAAGAACAAGACCGGTGATTGGTGTGTTGGTATTTGCCTTCATCGAATCAATCCGGCTTTCGCGCTAATAGCACTGTTTCTTCAGTTCGGTACGGGCTGATTGTTGCCAGGGCATCAGCGAGCAAGCGCCAAGCGAACAAGCGGCCAGGCGACGGAGCGACAATGACTTCTCGTTGAGCAATGGCTTGGGAGATTCGCCATATCTGACGAACATGCGCACCACGCCTTAAGAGTTGTATCTCGGAGAAACCTTGTTCCTTGAGCCAGTTCGTAAGGATAGCTTGGCTGGGAATACACAGGTGATAAGGCGGGTGCAAGGCATGCCAAGCTGAGTTGGATACGAACAGCCCAATGCTCTGAGGGTTGGGTACTGCCAACCAGAGCCAGCCGCCAGGACGAAGTAGGTCGTGAGCGCGCTGCAGCAGGGCCGGCTGGTCATGCACATGCTCAATCACATGGCTCATGGTAATGACGTCGAACGATTGTTCGACCAGTTGCGGCGCAAAGGCATCGCCTTCGATCACGTCAATGCCAATGCTACGGCAGGCGGCAACGGCTTTGGGATCGATCTCGCAGCCGTGAACCTGCCAGCCCATGCTCTTGGCGCGATCCAGAAAAGCACCATTGCCGCAGCCGATGTCTAGTAAACATCCGGGCCTGCCGACGCGGTTGTATGTCAGGTGCCTGCCGTAGTAGTCGAGCTTGAGCCGCCAAGGCTCAATGAGCGAGAAAATGGCATACCCCCATCCGGATTCAGGTTGGCGGTGCATGCCAAAGCGTCGGTTGAGGTAGCCGTTGATCAGCCTCCACGCTAGACCGCTGCCGCCGTTTTGCGGCACATCGTCGGCCTCGGTGTCGTGTGTGTAGTAATCGTCATAGGCACGCGGCAACGATTGTGCATCCGGACGCGGGTCAAGCCAGATGGACTGGCAATCGATGCACTGCACCATGCGCCATAGATCGGGCATAGCACCTTCGTTGTCGCGACGTGTGAAGTTGGCTACAGCACGATTCTCGCTACTGCAGGCAGGGCAGTTCGCAACGGATTCCAGTTGGCCGCGTGACCATTGATTTTGCTGGGCAATGTTCATTTTTTGCCAAATCCTTGTCGTAATCCGTACCACATGTTTTTGATTTGCTGCCAGCGTGACGGCCCTGTTATCGCCATGACGAGGGTGGTGAACAGTAGCTTTATCGCGGCCCAGGTTTTCCACACCATGGGCACGTAGGGGCGTTTCATCAGCATGGCCGCGTTGCGGTACAGGTAGTAATGCCGGTGTGGCGGGCGTACTGGCCACACGCGCCATCCCAGCAGCCAGAAGCGCACGCTGGCCTGACCCATACTGTGCGCGAACACCGCGCTCGGGATGCCCCATAGGCTGTAGCCATGTGCCATGACGCGGAATGCCCATTCAGTGTCCACATGGTCGATGAATAAGGCCTCATCGAGTCCGCCTAGCTGCTGAAATAGTGCCAGTGGTACCAGCGTGCCGCTGCCGTTGAGGTTTGCGCACGGTACGGGAGTGGCAGTACCGGCAAGTGGGTAGGCCCGTGTCCAGCGCCAGCGGGTGCTTTGGTGAAACCCGTGCGTCAGGCCGGTGTCTGGGTCGGCCAGCAGCGGTCCCACGCAACCCACCTTGTGCCCTTTGGCCCGCAACTGACCGAATCCAGCAAGCAGCGTTGCAATGCTGCCTGGCTGCGGCTCACTGTCCTGATCGAGCAAGAGCACGAACTGGGGAGTGGGTGTCAATGTGGCCAACCAATCCACACCATAGTTGAGGGCGGCTGCCAGGCCAAGATTGGTTTCACTTCGTATCAGATGGATGTTTTGAAACTTGCCGGCGAGAGCTACAACTTCTTCCCAGATATCCGGCTTGGATGCGTTGTCCACAATGACCTTGATGCAGTGTGCGGGTAAGACGTGCAATTGCGCTTGAAGCTCTGCCAGGGAGGGGTTGAAGGTCACGGTAACTGTCGCCAGGTCTCCGGGAGCTGTAGCTGTGATAAAGATCGGCTCAGATGGGGAAGGTTGGGACGTGGTCATTCTGAGTCAGCCATTAAAGCGGTACCTATACGTTGGCCAAAATATGACCATGCAAACTCTTGAGCAAAAAGGGTTGTCGTGTTGGTGTGCTCTGCTGTCTTGCCACTGGTAAGAATCTGCAGTACTGCCTGAGCCAGCTTCGCATAGTCTCCAGACTCAACAAGATGCCCGGACTGCCCCTCAGCAACTGCATCGACCACGCCACCCGTGGCAAACGCCACGGTCGGCAACCCGTGCGCGGCAGCCTCGATGGCCACCATGCCAAAACCTTCCGGGTCATTGGGGATATGGCGTACAGGGAACACGTGTACATCGGCAGCCTCGTAGGCCGTGGCCAGTAAGGCCTTGTCGGTGATTACACCCAGGAACCTGATCTGCTCACATACGCCGGAGTGTTCTGCCTGGACTTGGATGCTTTCGACAGTCTGGATGCCGGCCCCCAGAGAGTTCTTCGGCGCTTCTCCAATTAAAACCAGCATGGCATCAGGCTCAGCTTTTACTATGGCGGGCAGGGCCAGCTCTACGAATTCGCGCAGGCCTTTGCGAGTGGTCAGACGCCCCACGGACAGCAGGATTTTTTTGCCGGTTAGCCCATACTTTTCTTTAAACGCAGCGATGCTTTCTGCCGGCTGTGATGCTTCTGGCAAGCTCACACCTGGATAGACAATGCTGATGTTGTTCTGGCTGACACCGGCAGCGATAGCCAGTGCTTGTGTGGGTGTGCTGTTGACGATGATCCGATCCAGCTTCTTGAAGGCCGGTCGCCAGAGCCTGCGATACGGGCCGTGATTGACGGTGATGTCGAAGCCATGCAAGTAGGCTGCCGAGCGAGCGCCACACCATTTGCTCAACAGCCAGGCGATAGGGGCGGTCAGGCCGCTGCCAGCAAGAATAACATCGGGTTTCCAGCGTAGGGCAATCCATAATCCTTTGAGAAAACTCAGCAGCAGGAATAGCGGCAGGGGTTTGAGTGGTACCTCGTCCAAGGTTACTGTCTCGGGTTTCAGTGCTGCAGCCCCAGAGGGGCCAACCACGCGAACACTAGCCTGCTTGCTGAGCTCATCAGCCATATGCCAATTCAGCCGCTCCATACCGCCCACTAGGGGCGGTAGATTGCGGGTAACGATCAGAATTTTTGGCTTGCGAGTGTGTGTCTCAGGCTGAGATGACATTTGCAGCCCCCGTCAGCCTGCCCCGGGTGTCGATTAGAAGTCTGGCGTGACTTTGCAGCAGGAGGTAATCAAAGGCATCATGATCCGTTGCTAAAACGATACAGTCGTAACTGGCAATGCCTTCGGCATCCAGCGTTACTGAGTTAAGATCAAAATGGTGGTCGCGCTTTTTCGGAAAATTCGGCACATGTGGATCACAATATTCGATTAATGCTCCTTTTTCCTGTAGCAGTTCCATGATTTCAACGGCCGGAGACTCACGACTGTCGTCGATATTTTTCTTGTATGCGAGTCCTAATATCAGGATACGGCTGCCTTTAACTGATTTGCCGTGATCATTGAGGGCATCTGCCACCTTTTGTACTACCCATCGGGGCATGTAGTGGTTGATTTCACCTGCAAGCTCGATAAATCTTGTGTTGATTCCATATTCCTTTGCCTTCCAAGTAAGGTAAAAGGGATCAATGGGAATGCAGTGCCCGCCAAGGCCTGGGCCTGGATAATAAGGTGTGAAGCCAAAGGGCTTAGTGGCCGCTGCACGGATGACTTCGTGTATATCGATGTTCATCTTGTCGGCCACGATTTTCATCTCATTGACCAGTCCGATATTCACTGCTCTATGTATGTTTTCCAGCAGTTTAGTCATCTCAGCAGTGCGGGTATTGCTCACGGGAACTAGCGTCCGAATGGCATGCTGATAGAGTGCTTGGCCGATCTCGAGGCAGCTTGCACTCATACCCCCTATTATCTTGGGGATGTCCTGAGTACCATAGTTCGGATTTCCTGGATCTTCTCGCTCTGGTGAAAACACCAGCGCGCAATTTTCGCCAGGAACGAAACCGCTTGCTAAAAGTCTGGGCGCCAGTTCTTCGTCGGTGGTTCCGGGCCAGGTAGTACTTTCTAAAGAAACTAATTGACCTTTTCGGAAGTGAGGAAGAATTGCCTCTACCGTTTTTATGACATAGCTTAGATCGGGCTCCCGGTGATTATTAAGTGGTGTGGGTACACAAATTATAAGTGCGTCAGCCTCGGCAGTTCTGGAAAAGTCGACGGTTGCTTCGAATCCTTGTTTAAGGGCTTCTTTTATCCGGTCAGGCGTCAGTCTTTCTATGTAGGTTTTTCCAGCCAGAAGGGTATCGACCTTAGCTTGATCGATGTCAAAGCCTATAACTTTGATACCTACTTCAGAAAAGCGTAACGCTAGTGGCAACCCTACATAGCCCAGGCCATAGATACCTACGATGGCTGTGCCCGAGGTTACCCGCTCGCGCAAGGTGCTGAGGAATTCGCTCACTTGGATTGCTCGGCTCTATAGTGGTATTGGTTCCGCATAATGCCAGAAGATCATTGGTAACCGCAGTGTGCTCAGTCACGCTTCTTAGGGATACAAAATCTAGTAAGTCACCATGGATCTCGCGCTAGCACGCCAAACTCAACGTTTGGCTTTCAGGCCAGTTTGAAGATTTCGCGTGTTGGATGGTTACCCGCTAGGGATGCCGGCTTCATTGCCTGCCTACTTTTCCCCAAAAACCTGAACCAACCGCGCCGCCCTTGCTCCACTGCTCTCTGACCTAGCCTTTGTTGCCTAAAATTTCGCTACGTCAGGTGTGACGAATCGTAGGGGAGTGCGCCATGAGTATCGAATACCGCCGCCCATTTTGGGTGACTCTTACCGCTTTGTCGGTTTTGCTGCTGGGCGCAGTTATGGCCGCAGGCGGCGGTTATTTGGTGAGCTTGGGCGGCTCTTGGTATTACCTGGGCGCTGGCATAGGCCTGCTGCTCGTAGCCAGCCTACTATTCGCCCGCCGCCGTTCCGCCATCGCGCTTTACGGCCTACTACTTCTAGGCACCCTGGCTTGGACCCTCTACGAAGTCCGCTTCGACTGGTGGCAGCTGGCGCCGCGGATCGACCTGTGGTGCATACTCGGGCTCTGGTTGTTCCTGCCTTTCGTAAATCGACAGGTGGGCCGTAGTGGCGTGTGGCGCGATGGCGCCACGGGCGTTCTGGGCCTGGGTATTGTGGCCGGTGCGTTGATGGCCAGTTATTCGCTGACGCAGGATGACCATTCCATCGACGGCGAATTCAGTAATGCGCAGATGCAGGGTGATACGGCTGGCGGCATCGCGCAGCGTTCGGCGAGTGAGTGGCCGGCCTATGGTGGCTCCAGGCACAGTGATCGCTATTCCACGGCTGATCTAATTACGCCGGAAAATGCCGGCAAGCTGGAGAAGGCCTGGGAGTTTCATACTGGGGATTTGCCGGGGGAGGGCGACCCCCATGAGCTGACCAATCAGGTCACGCCGCTGAAGGTTGGCAATACCCTGTTTATCTGCACGCCCCATAGCGTGGCCATCGCGCTGGATGCGGACACCGGTGAGGAGCGCTGGCGCTTCGATCCGAGCATCAACCGCGATGCCGAGTACTACCAGCATATGACCTGCCGTGGCTTGGCGTATCACGATGGCGCCGCTGTTGCGGCAACCGCCAATGCCGCCGAGCAACCCAACCAACCTGCTGCGCGCTGTGAAAAGCGCCTGTTCCTGCCGACCAACGACGGCACCCTGATGGCGCTGGATGTCGAGGACGGCCAGCCATGCGAAGACTTCGGTGATGCCGGCACGGTCGATCTCAAGGCCGGGCTGGGTGAGGGTGCGCTGGGTGTCTATCTGCCGACCTCGCCACCCGTGGTGACCAGCAAGCTGGTGATCCAGGGCGGTTCGATTACCGATAACGGTTCGGTTGATTCACCCGGCGGCGTGGTCCGCGCCTATGACGTGAAGACCGGCGAACTGGTGTGGAATTTCGATCCTGGCAAGCCGGATGCCACCGAGCCGCTGGCACCGGGCGAAACCTATGTGCGCAGCACGCCCAACGTCTGGACGATTCCCACCGCTGACGAGGCGCTGGGGCTGGTGTATTTGCCGATGGGCAACCAGACCCCGGATCAGTGGTCGATCCCGCGCGATGAGCTGGCCGAGCGTTTTACCGATACCCTGGTCGCGCTGGATCTGGCGACCGGCAAGGTGCGCTGGGAGTTTCAGACCGTGCACCACGACCTGTGGGATCGTGACCTGCCATCACAGCCGACCCTGGTGGATATCGATGGCGCGCAGGGTAAGGTGCCGGCAATCATCCAGCCGACCAAGCGCGGCGATCTGTATGTACTCGACCGCCGTACCGGCGAGCCCATCGTGCCGGTCAACGAGATGCCGGTGCCCCAGGGCACCGACTACGGCGATACCACCGCTGCGACCCAGCCTGCTTCGGCCTTGAGCTATGCGCCACAGGGGCCACTGCGCGAGCGGGACATGTGGGGTGGTACGCCGATCGACCAGATGATCTGCCGCATCCAGTTCCGCAAGCTGCGTTACGAGGGCGATTTCACCCCGCCATCGCAGCAAGGCTCGCTGATCTATCCGGGCAACGTCGGCGTGTTCAACTGGCCGTCGGTGGCGGTGGATCCGCAGCGGCAGCTGTTGTTCGGCGCGCCGAACTATCTGGCGTTCATATCGCAGATGGTCAAGCGCAGCGAGGTCGATCCCGATGAGCAAATGGGCGGTGGGGAAACCGGCCTGCAGCCCAACCTGGGGGCGCCTTATATGGTGCGCTTGCAGCCCTTCCTGTCTGTGCTCGGTCTGCCGTGCCAGTCGCCGCCCTGGGGTTATGTGACCGCTGTGGACCTGCGCACCATGAAGAAGGTGTGGATGCACAAGAACGGCACCAGCCGTGATAGTGCGCCGCTGGGTTTGCCTTTCCCGGTGGGTACGCCGGCGCTCGGTGGGCCGATCGTCACCGCCGGTGGCGTGGCATTCATGAGCGGTACGCTGGACTACTACCTGCGTGCCTATGACCTGAAGACCGGCAAGGAACTGTGGAAAGGGCGCTTGCCGGCGGGTGGCCAGGCGACGCCTATGACCTATGTCTCCGAGAAGACCGGTAAGCAATACGTGGTGCAGATGGCCGGCGGGCATGGCTCTTTCGGCACCAAGATCGGCGATTCGGTGACTGCCTGGGCACTGCCCGAGGATAAATAAACAGGAAGCCCCGCTCGACCCAGTCTATGAAACGCCCAAAAAAACGGCCCATTCAGGGCCGTTTTTTTGAGCATGAAAAAGCGCGATCAATGGTGCTCGCGCGTCGCGCGGAATTTCACATCCGGCCAGCGTTCTTCCATCAGGCTCAGGTTGACGCGGGTCGGCGCCAGGTAGGTGAGGTGGCCACCGCCGTCGAGGGCGAGGTTTTCCACGGCCTTGTTGGAGAATTCCTCGAGCTTCTTCTTGTCGTCGCACTCGATCCAGCGCGCCGACCATACGGTGATCGGCTCGTAGCCGCACTCGACCTTGTATTCCTCCTTCAGGCGGCTTGCGACCACGTCGAACTGCAGCACACCGACCGCGCCGAGGATGATGTCGTTGCTGCGCTCGGGAAAGAACACCTGGGTGGCGCCTTCCTCGGCAAGCTGCTGCAGGCCCTGGCGCAGCTGCTTGGATTTCAGCGGATCCTTCAGGCGCACGCGGCGGAACAGCTCCGGGGCGAAGTGCGGGATACCGGTGAAGCCCAGCGCCTCGCCTTCGGTGAAGGTGTCGCCGATCTGGATGGTGCCGTGGTTGTGCAGGCCGATGATGTCGCCGGCCCAGGCCTCCTCGAGCATTTCCCGCTCGCTGGAGAAGAAGGTCAGGGCATCGCCGATGCGTACGTCCTTGCCGGTGCGCACGTGGCGCATCTTCATGCCTTTCTCGTACTTGCCCGAGCAGATGCGCATGAAGGCCACGCGGTCGCGGTGCTTGGGATCCATGTTCGCCTGGATCTTGAACACGAAACCGGTGAATTTCTCCTCGGTCGGCTGCACCGGGCGCTCATTGGCGACCCGCGGCAGTGGGCGTGGTGCCCAATCGACCACCGCGTCGAGCACATGGTCGACGCCGAAGTTGCCCAGTGCGGTGCCGAAGAACACCGGGGTCAGCTGGCCGTTGTTGAATTCGTCTTGGTCGAACGGGTGGCAGGCGACCTGCACCAGCTCCAGCTGCTCGACGAAGCGCTCGTACTCGTCGCCCAGGTGGGCGCGCGCCTCATCGGAGTCGAGTTTCTCGATGATCTTGGTTTCGGTGCGCTCGTGGCCGTGGCCGGCGGTGTAGACGATGATGTAGTCGCCTTCGAGGTGGTACACGCCCTTGAAGTCGCGGTAGCAACCAATTGGCCAGGTGATCGGCGCGGCCTTGATCTTCAATACCGCCTCGATCTCGTCGAGCAGTTCGATGGGGTCGCGGATGTCGCGGTCGAGCTTGTTGACGAAGCTGACGATGGGCGTGTCGCGCAGCCGGCACACGTCCATCAGGGCGATGGTGCGCGGCTCGACGCCTTTACCGCCATCGAGCACCATCAGTGCGCTGTCCACCGCGGTCAGGGTGCGGTAGGTGTCTTCCGAGAAATCTTCGTGGCCCGGGGTGTCGAGCAGGTTGATCATGTGCTCGCGGTAGGGGAACTGCATCACCGAGGTGGTGATGGAAATACCACGTTGCTTCTCCATTTCCATCCAGTCGGAAGTCGCATGACGGTCGGATTTACGCGACTTCACCGTACCGGCCACCTCGATCGCCTTGCCCATCAGCAGCAGCTTTTCGGTGATGGTGGTCTTACCGGCGTCGGGGTGGGAAATGATCGCGAAGGTGCGGCGCTTGGCGACTTCGGCGGCCTGAGTGGTCATGGATGCGTGCCTGCTTGAAAGCGTGAGCGGGCCAGGGCGGCCCGGAAAAATGCGCGATTATAGCGGTAAATGCGGGTGCGCTGGGGCATCCGCTGCGCACGTCTGTCGCGTTGCCGGTGCTGCTAATGGCGTAGGATCGGCACTCTGTTCACGCCTGGGATTGCTCATGAAGCCTTCAGCTCTTTTGTGCGTCGCCCTGGGGCTTGCCTCGAACGCTGCACTGGCACAGCTGCCCGAGTGCCGGGTTGGCTTTCCTTCCGGCGCAGAGCGCGACCTGCCGCTCGCCGCCACTCCTGAGGCGCGCACCCTGGGGCTTTCCGGTCGTGACGAGGTAGGCGATGGCATGCTCTTCGCCTGGCCAAATGAGGGGCTGCGCGAGCTATGGATGAAGGACACCCGCGTCGCGCTGTCGGCCGCCTTCATCGATGCCAGCGGCAACGTACGCAAGGTGGTGGACATGCGCCCCTTCAGCCTGCAGCGCCACGGCTCCGATGCGCCGGTGCGCTATATCATCGAGGTCGCCAAGGGTGAGTTCGCGGCGCTTGGGGTGGTATTTGGCAGTCGCGTGAGCATCGACTGTGAGCAGGCCGAAGACTGAGTCGGCCCTCGATCCTTTTGATCGGTAATTCGGCTGACGCGGCTCTTGACGCTGCTGTTACACTATCACCCCTCGCAAATCCGCATCCCTTTCCGCTATCAGGAGCATCCGGTGCCCGTCGTGTTCGTCGCCGCCTCCCAACTGCCGACTCCGTTCGGTGTGTTCACCATGCATGGCTTTCTCGAAGAGGCCACGGGCAAGGAGCATGTCGCGCTGACCTTCGGCAATGTGGCCGACGGTGAGCCGGTACTGGGGCGCTTGCATTCCGAGTGCCTGACCGGTGATGCGCTGTTCAGCCTGCGCTGCGATTGTGGTTTTCAGCTCGAGGGTGCCCTGCGTGCCATCGCCGAGGAAGGCCGCGGCGTGCTGCTGTACCTGCGCCAGGAAGGCCGTGGCATCGGCCTGCTCAACAAGATCCGCGCCTACGAGCTGCAGGATGGCGGCGCCGACACCGTCGAAGCCAACGAGCGCCTGGGCTTTGGTGCCGACATGCGCGACTACGCGATCTGCCTGCCGATGCTCAAGCACCTGGGCATCTCCTCGCTCAAGCTGATGACCAACAACCCGCGCAAGGTCAAGGCGCTCGGCGACATGGGCATTCCGGTGGCCAACCGCGTGCCGCTGCAACTGGGGCACAACCCGCACAACAGCAAGTACCTGGCCACCAAGGCCGGCAAGCTCGGGCACATGCTCGGCAAGCTGCATCAGGGTGAGGTCGAGCGGCCTTGACCCGCGCCGCGGTCAAGCGTCGGTTGGCCCTGCTCTGGTGGCGGCAACTGGCACTGAACCTGGCGCCGCTGTTGCTGATCAATCTGTTGTTCGGTGCCGGGCGCCAGCCGGGCGTGCTGGCCATGCCGCTGTTCATTGCCGGCCTGGCCTCGTTGTTCGTCAGCCTGCCATTGTTCAGCGCGTACAAGCGCGCCTTGTTCGCCCTCGCCAAAGCGCTGAATACCATCGACGAGCCCGCCGCCTGGCTGAGCCTCGCCGAGCGCCGGCGTCCTGCTTTGCTGGGGGCCGGATTACCAACCTGGATCGCCGCCCTGGCGGTATTCGCCGGGCTGGAAGCGGTGCCGCAGATTCTGCTGGCGCTGGCCAGCGTCGTGGTGCTCTACCTTTACCGCGTTCCCCGGCAGCTCTGATGCGCGGTGTGTTGCTTGCGCTGCTGTTGCTGCAGGCGACCTCACTGGCAGCTGCCGAGCGAGTGGTCAGCCTGGCGCCGTCGCTGAGTGAAATCGTCCTCGAACTGGGTGCCACCGACAAGCTGGTCGGCGTGCTCGATGGGGGCGAGCGTCCTGCAGCGCTGGCGCATGTGCCGTCCGTGGGGCGCTACGGGAATCTGGAAATGGAAACCCTGCTCGCTCTGCAGCCGGATCTGTTGCTGGTGTGGCCCGGCAGCGTCAGCGCTGCCCAGCGCGAGCAACTGCAAGGTTTCGGTATTCCCATGCTGGTGCTCGAACCGCGCTCGCTGGATGAGCTGGCCCGGCAATTCCTGCTGATCGGCGAGCGGCTTGGCCGGCCAGAAGCGGGGCGGCGCCTGCATGATCGCTTCGTCGCTGGGCTCGAAGCGCTGCGGACGCGTTATCGGCGTAACGAGCCTTTGCCGGTTTTCTATCAGGTGTGGGACGCACCGCTCTATACCGTCGGCGGTCGGCAGATCATCAGTGATGCGTTGCAGGTGTGCGGAGCACGCAACCTGTTTGCCGACCTCGACCTGCCAGCACCCAAGGTCAGTGTGGAGGCTGTGCTGCAGCGCGACCCGGCGCTGATCATCACCGGTGATGCGCGCCAGTTGCAGTCTTGGCAGCGCTGGCCGCAGCTGCGCGCCGTACGCCGCGAGCAATTGCGCGTGCTGCCGGACAAAGGCCTGGAGCGGCCAAGCTTCCAGATGCTCGCCGCCACGGCCCGGCTTTGCGAGGTACTGGCGCCGGCCAGGTGATCGCCGTCAATGCCTGCGTTCAAGTCGTGCGATGACACTGGTAATGCGCGCCGCCAACTGGCAGATTGAACGCCTTCCCGTTCATTGCAGACCTTATGAAAGCCCCTGTATCCCCCTGGTTTTCCCCTGCCAGCGCCCTGATCGTTGGCGTCGCGCTCCTGCTGGTCTTCCCCCTCAAGCTGCTGCCCAGTCTGTTGGCCGGCCTGCTGGTGTTCGAACTGGTCAACCGCCTGGCGCGGCCGATGCAGCGCCTGTTGGCGGGCAATATGGGCCGTTTGCTGGCCGTCGGTGTGCTCAGCGTGCTGGTAATCGCCGTGCTCGGGCTGATCTTCGCCGGCGGCTTCTCGCTGTTGATGCACGAACTCAACAACCCGGGGCGGATGATGGGCAAATTGCTTGGCGTGATCGACCGCGCCCGCGAGCAGTTACCCGAAGCGCTGGTGGCGTACCTGCCGGCCAACGTCGATGACATCCGCGTGGCGCTGCACGACTGGCTGCGCGGGCATATCAGCGAACTGCAACTGCTCGGCAAGGGCGCCGTGCACATGTTCGTCACCGTGTTGATCGGTATGATCCTCGGTGCGGTGATCGCCTTGCAGAGCGTGCCCGATCCCGACCAACTCAGGCCCCTGGCCGGCGCCCTGCTGACCCGCGTGCAGCGTTTCGTGGAGGCGTTTCGCAACATCGTCTTCGCGCAGATCAAGATATCCCTGCTCAACACCACCTTTACCGCGATCTTCCTCATCGGCGTGCTGCCGCTGTTTGGCGTGCATCTGCCGCTGACCAAGACGTTGATCGTGATCACCTTCGTGGCCGGCCTGCTGCCGGTGGTTGGCAACCTGATCTCCAACACCGCGATCTTCGTGGTCGGCCTGTCGCTGTCGATCTGGGTAGCGCTGGGCGCACTGGCTTACCTGATCGTGATCCACAAGGTCGAGTACTTCCTCAACGCACGCATCGTCGGCGGGCAGATCAAGGCGCGGGCCTGGGAGCTGCTGCTGGTGATGCTGGTGTTCGAGGCCGCGTTCGGCATCGCCGGCCTGGTCGCCGCGCCGGTGTACTACGCCTACCTGAAAAGCGAGCTCAAGGCCCAAGGCTGGGTATAGACGCTAGCGGGCAATGGCATGTGCCCAACCTGTGGCGCTGGTCAGGCTTTGATGGGATAAGGGCGCAGCGTAGTTCGACCTGCCGCTCATGGAGCGCCAGGCCGACTCTCTAGGCAGGTGTTTAGCCGAGGCGAGCGCGAATCGCCGCCTCGATGCCGGCCTCGTCCAGGCCGCATTCGGCCAGCATCTGCTCGGGGCGAGCGTGCTCGACGTAGTAGTCGGGCAGGCCCAGGTGCAGCATCGGCTTGAGGGTGCCCTGGCCGGCGAGGAATTCGCTGACGGCGCTGCCAGCGCCGCCCATCACGCTGTTTTCCTCGATGGTCACCAGCAGGTCGTGGCCTGCGGCCAGTTCGCTGACCAGTGCTTCATCGAGGGGTTTGACGAAGCGCATGTCGACCACCGTGGCGTCCAGCGTTTCGCCAACGCGCAGGGCTTCGGGCAGCTGTACGCCGAATACCAGCAGGGCAACGCCCTTGCCTTGCCGGCGTACTACGCCCTTGCCGATCGGCAGTGGCGTCAGCTTGCGGTCGATGGGCGCGTTCGTGCCGCTGCCGCGCGGGTAGCGCACAGCCGCCGGACCAGTGAACTGGTAACCGGTGGTGAGCATGTGGTGCAGCTCGTTTTCATCGCTCGGCGTCATGATCAGCATGCCGGGGATGCAGCGAAGGTAGGAGAGGTCGAAGCTGCCCGCGTGAGTCGGCCCGTCTTCGCCGACCAGGCCGGCGCGGTCGATGGCAAACAGCACGTCGAGGTTCTGCACTGCGACGTCGTGGATCAACTGATCGTAGGCGCGCTGCAGGAAGGTCGAGTAGATCGCCACCACCGGCTTGGCACCTTCGCAGGCCATGCCGGCGGCCAGCGTCACCGCATGCTGTTCGGCGATGGCCACGTCGAAGTAGCGATCCGGGTGGCGTTCGCTGAACGCGATCAGATCGGAGCCTTCCTTCATCGCCGGGGTGATGGCCATCAGGCGTTCGTCATGGGCGGCCATTTCGCACAGCCACTGGCCGAACACGCTGGAGTATTTCGGGCCGGACGGTTTCTTCACCTTGGCCGGCGCATTGATCGGCTCCAGCTTGGAGATCGCGTGGTAGACGATCGGGTCGACTTCGGCCGGTGCGAAACCCTTGCCCTTCTTGGTGACCACGTGGAGGAACTGCAGGCCCTCCAGGTCGCGCATATTGCGCAGGGTGGCCAGCAGGGTCGGCAGGTCGTGGCCGTCGATGGGGCCGATGTAGTTCCAGCCCAGCTCTTCGAACATGGTGCCCGAGACCAGCATGCCCTTGGCGTGCTCTTCGGTCTTGCGGGCGATTTCCCAGGCGCCCGGCAGCTTGGACAGCACCTTCTTGCTGCCCTCGCGCACGTTGGCATAGGTGCGGCTGGAGAGAATCTTGGCCAGGTAGTTGGACAGGCCGCCGACGTTCTTGGAGATCGACATGTCGTTGTCGTTGAGTACCACGAGCATGTTGGCCTTCACGTCTGCTGCGTGGTTGAGTGCTTCGAAGGCCATGCCGGCGGTCAATGCGCCGTCGCCGATCACCGCCACCGATTTGCGTTTGCTGCCCTGGCGCTGGGCGGCGATGGCCATGCCCAATGCGGCGCTGATCGAGGTGCTGGAATGGCCGACGCCAAAGGTGTCGTACTCGCTCTCCGAGCGACGCGGGAAGGCGGCGATGCCGTCCTTCTGGCGCAGGCTGCCCATGCGCTCGCGGCGGCCGGTAAGGATCTTGTGCGGGTAGGCCTGATGGCCGACGTCCCATACCAGGCGGTCGTCGGGCGTATCGAAGACGTAGTGCAGGGCGACGGTCAGTTCGATCACCCCGAGGCCGGCACCGAAATGCCCGCCGGTCTGGCCGACCGTATAAAGCAGGTACTGGCGCAGTTCATCCGCCAGGGTCTCCAGCTCGGCCTCGCCAAGGCGGCGCAATTCGTCCGGCGTGTTGGCGCGGTCGAGCAGCGGCGTCAGCGGGCGTTCGCGGGGAATCTCGTGGAAAGTCGTCGGCATCAGGCGAGTCGTTATAAGAATTCGAAAATAGTGGGGCAGTCTACCTGATGCGATGACCCTAGCCCAAGGGAGGACTTGGGCGTGGTTGCCGCAGCAGCGATGTCAGATAGACAGCGGTTCAGTTGCGCCGTTCGACGATATAGTGAGCCAGCGCGCGCAGCGGCTCGGCAGCCTCGCCGAACGGCTGCAGCGCGTGCAGCGCCTGGTCGCGCAGCTCCAGGGCATAGGCCTTGGCGGTGGCCAGACCGAGCAGCGCCGGGTAGGTGGGTTTGTCGTTTGCCTGGTCCTTGCCCTGGGTCTTGCCCAGGGTCGCGGTATCACTTTCCACGTCAAGAATGTCGTCCTGCACCTGGAAGGCCAGGCCGACGGCGCGGGCATAGGTGCTCAGCGCGGCCAGGCTGTGCTCGTCGGCACGGCCGCTGGCCAGGGCCCCGAGGCGCACGCTGGCTTCGATCAGCGCACCGGTCTTGTGCCGATGCATGGTTTCCAGCGCTGGTTGCAGCAGTTGCTGGCCTACCGAGCCGAGGTCGATGGCCTGGCCGCCGACCATGCCGGCAGGGCCTGCAGCCTGGGCCAGGGCCTGGAACATGCTCAGGCGAATCTCGGCGCTCTGCGGGTTGTGCTCCGTGCTGGCTAGCACCGCGAAGGCCATGCTCTGCAAGCCATCACCGGCGAGGATGGCGGTGGCTTCGTCGAAGGCGATATGGGTGGTCGGCTGGCCGCGGCGCAGGTCGTCGTCGTCCATCGCAGGCAGGTCGTCATGCACCAGGGAGTAGGCGTGGATCAGTTCCACTGCGCAGGCCGCGCCATCGGCCTGTTGTGCTGTGCCGCCAAGGGCTTCACAGGCCCCATAGGCGAGCAGCGGGCGTACCCGCTTGCCGCCGTTGAACACGCTGTAACGCATGGCCGCATACAGGCGCTCGAGTTCGGCGCATGGGGCGCTGAACAGCGGCTCCAGGGCGGCGTCGACCTGCTTCTGGCAGCGCGCCTGGTAGGCGGCGATCATAGCGGCTCGTCCGTTTCGAATGGCGCCGCTTCGAGCGCGCCATCGCGCTCCAGGAGGATCTGTACCTTCTGCTCGGCCTGGGTCAGGGCGGCCTGGCATTCACGGGTCAGACCGATGCCTTGCTCGAAGGCGCTCAGTGACTCCTCAAGCGACAGCTCGCCGTTTTCCAGGCGCTCGACGATGGTTTGCAGTTCGGTGAGGGATTGCTCGAAGTCGAGCGCGGCTTTCTTGCGGGCCATGGTCAGCAGGTCTCAGGCGGGTTCGCGGTCGCCGCGACACTAGCAGAGGGCTCTGTTGCGAGCAAATCGATCCGGGTGGGCGATTTGTATGGATATACAGTATTCTTGCCGCTATCCATTTCCTGCTGGCCCGAGCCAATGCGTCTGTTTCTCTGCGAAAAACCCTCACAAGCCAAAGACATCGCCAGCGTGCTCGGTGCCACGCGGCGTGGCGATGGCTGCTGGTTGGGCAGTGGCGTGACGGTCACTTGGTGCATCGGTCACCTGCTCGAAACCGCACCGCCGGATGCCTACGACGCACGCTATAAGCGCTGGGTGCTGGACGACCTGCCGATCGTGCCGCAGCAATGGAAAATGCGCATCAAGCCCAAGACCGCCGCGCAGTTCAAAGCGGTCAAGCGCCTGCTCGGCGAAGCCGGCGAACTGGTGATCGCCACCGATGCCGACCGCGAAGGCGAGATGATCGCCCGCGAACTGCTCGACCATTGCCGCTACCGCGGGCCGATCCAGCGCCTGTGGCTGTCGGCGCTGGACGACGCCTCGATCCGCAAGGCCCTGGCCGCGCTCAAGCCCGGCGCCAGTACCTACAACCTCTACCAGTCGGCGCTCGGTCGCTCGCGGGCCGACTGGTTGATCGGCATGAACATGAGCCGCCTGTTCACCCTTCTGGGGCGCAAGTCCGGCTATCAGGGCGTGCTGCCGGTCGGCCGCGTGCAGACGCCGACCCTGCGCCTGGTGGTGGACCGTGACCGCAGCATCGCCGACTTCGTGCCAGTGCCGTTCTGGGCCATCGACGTCACCCTCGATGGCAATGGCACGCCGTTCACCGCCGGGTGGCGCGCGCCCCAGGACGACTGCGACGAGCAGGGCCGCTGCCTCAAGCAAGCGGTGGCGCAGCGCGCCGCCGAGGCCATGCAGGGCGCCGAGCATGCCGTGCTGAAAAAGTTGAAGACCGAACGCATGCGTGAAGCGCCGCCGTTGCTGTTCGATCTCGGTACCCTGCAGCAGGTGTGCTCGAAGAAGCTCGGCCTGGGCGCCCAGGAAACCCTGGACATCGCCCAGAAACTCTACGAGACCGACAAGCTGATCACCTACCCGCGCAGCGACTGCGGCTACCTGCCGTTGAGCCAGCACGCCGAAGCGCCGACCATTCTGGCTGCGCTGGGGCAGGCCGACCCGGCGCTACGCGAGGTGCTGGCGCACACCCAGGCCGGGCGCCGTTCGCGGGCCTGGAACGATGCCAAGGTCAGCGCGCACCACGGCATCATCCCGACCCTGGCCGCCGGCGGCCTGGCGCGGCTGAGCGGCCGGCCACGCGCAGTCTACGAGCTGATCCGCGCCCGCTACCTGGCGCAGTTCCTGCCCAACCACGAATACGACCGCACCCAGGCGGATTTCGATTGCGCCGGCCATGATCTGCGCGCCGTCGGCAAACAGATCGTCGAGCCAGGCTGGAAACGCGCACTGCCTGAAGCCCTTGCGCCTGCCAGGGGCCGCGAGACGCCAGCGCCCCAGGCACTGCCTGCGTTGCGAGAAGGCCAGCAGTGCAGGGTCCGCGAGGTGACCCTCAAGGATCAATTCACCCAGCCGCCCAAGCCGTTCACCGAGGGCGACCTGATCCAGGCCATGAAGAACGTCGCGCGGCTGGTCGAGGATCCGCTGCTCAAGCAGAAGCTCAAGGACACCACCGGCATCGGCACCGAAGCCACCCGCGCCGGGATCATCCAGGGACTGATCGACCGCGGTTACCTGAGCAAGCAGGGCAAGGCGCTGGCGGCCACCTCGGCGGCGTTCGGTCTGATCGATGCAGTACCGCGGGCGATTGCCGACCCCGGCACCACGGCGATCTGGGAGCAGGCACTGGACATGGTGCAGAGTGGCGAGATGCCGCTTGAAGATTTCGTCGCCAAGCAGTCGGCCTGGATGGCCAAGCAGATCGAACGCTGCCGGGGGCTGCAACTGACCATCAGTGGCCCGCCGCCGGGCGGCAAGCCGGCGTGGCGAGGTAAGCGCAAGGGCAGTGCTGGCAAGGGCGGCCGATCATCGCGCAAGGCACCGCGTGCGACGAAGTAGAAGCTTGAGTGCTGGTAGGCGCGGCGACATCCCGGGGCTGATTGCGACGTGGTTAATCTCGGCCCAGAGGCTTCTAGTCCACCCATTCACTGAGCAACCGGTGACCTTCTTGAGTCACCTCCACCATCGCTGAGAACACCACCGCCTCCTTACCGTCCTGAGTAAAAACCTCTTGGAAATTTTGGGTGTCGAACCGTACGCCCCTTACGCCCGGCTTGGCAGGGACCAGGACGTTGAGAATTTGGCCCACCTGAAGGCGCTCGTTTTTTGAATAATTATTCCGGTAGCAGAGAATCAAGGGTGACTGCATACGATCCTTGCCCATCCCATGGCCTGAATATTCGATGACAGGCTGCAGGTCATGGGCATCGAGTACCTCGGCTATCGCATCGCCAATAGCGTCTACACGTTCTCCTGGCCGAATGCAGGCTACGCCGGCCTTGAGCGCCTGGCGTCCTGTCTCGAGCAGTGCGAGCTGCTTTGCTTCGGCCTTCGCGCCTGCAAAGGTCCAGCTTTGTGCCAGGTAGGCGGTGCTTGAGGCTGCAACCATCTCTATGGTCACTAGAGCGTTGTCGGGTAGCGGATTGGCTGTCGGAAAGCCGCTCAGAACGGCTTTGCCAATCGAAATCGGTACGGCCGCGGGATAACCCTTGTACCCCACCAGCATGGGCTGCCAGCCCAGGCGCTCGAACTCCTGGACAATCTGGTCCTGCAGGGCAAGGCCGTTGCTTTGCGGACCAATGAGCGGCGCCAGGTCGCGTAGCAACCTGGAGACCGCTGGCGCTTGTTCGCGAATCGAATCGAGCCGTTCGCGGTCTGGCAGCAGCGCAATGCGCGCTGCCAACTGCTGATTCTTGGTCTGGTAGCGCTCGATGAGCGTGGCAGCTGATTCAGGCTGACGGCTAAACCGGCGACCAAGCTCGCGCAGGGCTTTATCGAGAAATGCGGGCATGAAGACGTCCTTGTTGAGGTCTGGCAGAGACATCGAGTTGTCGCCGATCTGAAGTGCTAAGCACACAGGCTGTTCATGCTCTCAGAGCTGGACCGATGAGGCAAACCAGGCTCGGATACCGCCAGCGTTGCCACTGCCGCCCATCCGTCCGTTGCATGCGCGGAGTATTCCCAAATGGAAATTTTCCGTTACCATCCGGCCCCGTTGAATTTAACGAACGGGTTTCATTCGCCTGTGCGAGGGTGGATTAATCGCGTTGGTGGCGATCTCTGCAGGGATTTTCACCTGTTGGTGGCACTGGTTTCAGCAGCGAACGCTGAGCTGAATAGGGCCTGGTTTCGATCGAGTTGTGGAGTAAAACGAACATTCAAACCGGTGCGCCGGCGTTTTCTCAGGTAGCACCGCTGCGGTAAATGGCTCGGCAGTCAGGGTAGTGACGGAGCTTTCTCTGCTTCAACCGGATGGATTTCGGCAAGGAACTGTTGCCCGAGGCCGGTTCGCCGGATCCGGAAACGCTCACATGGACAGCGATCACACAGCGAAGCCTGCTGGCGCGCCGCATAGCGTCGTGCGCAGCGGCCCGGCTTCAACTGTTTCCAGCAAAATCAATAAGAGGTAGTCCTTCTATGGATGCGGTATCAGCCGAACAGGCAAAGCAGGAGCCTGAGAGCAAGCTCAGTGCGTCATTGAAGCCCCGGCACCTCACCATGATGTCCATCGCCGGTGTGATCGGCGGGGCGTTGTTCGTCGGTTCCGGCAGCGTGATCCACAGCGCCGGGCCGGCAGCGGTACTGGCCTACCTGGCGGGCGGCATCCTGGTGGTGCTGATCATGCGCATGCTCGGTGAGATGGCCACCTCCTCGCCGGACACCGGCTCGTTCTCCACCTACGCCGAGCGCGCCATCGGCCGCTGGGCCGGTTTCACCATCGGCTGGTTGTACTGGTGGTTCTGGGTCATCCTGATGGCCTGGGAAGCCTACGTGGCGGGCACCATTCTCAACGGCTGGTTCCCGGAAGTCAGCGTCAACGTCTTCGTGCTGACGGCCACCCTGGTGCTGATCAGCATCAACTTCTTCAACGTCAAACACTACGGCGAGTTCGAGTTCTGGTTCGCGCTGATCAAGGTGGTGGCGATTATCTGCTTCCTGGCGGTCTGCACCCTGGCGGTGCTCAGCCTGTGGCCGACCGGCGAGACGCGCGGCTTCAGCAACCTGACCGCACAGGGTTTCATGCCCAACGGTATCGAGTCGGTGGTGGTGGCCATCCTCGGCGTGATGTTCGCCTTCCTCGGCGCCGAGATCGTCACCATCGCCGCCTCGGAAGCCAAGGATCCGGCCAACCAGATCGTCAAGGCGACCAACTCGGTGGTCTGGCGGGTGTGCCTGTTCTACATCGGCTCGATCTTCCTGATCGTCTGCCTGGTGCCCTGGAACGACCCGCTGATGGCGCAGTCTGGCTACGGTTCCTACCGCCGCACCCTGGAGCTGCTGGGCATTCCCTACGCCGAGCTGGTGATGAACTTCGTGGTGCTGACCTCGGTGAGCAGCTGCATGATTTCCGCCCACTACACCGCCTCGCGCATGCTGTTCTCGCTGTCCACCCGTGGCGACGCGCCGCGCTTCCTGAAGATCACCCGTACCGGGACCGGCGTGCCGGTGTTTGCGATCATCGCTTCCTGCTCGGTGGCCATCTTCGTGGCGCTGATCAACTTCAGCGAAACCCTGCGCCCGAAAGACGTGCTCGACACCCTGATGAACACCACCGGCATGATCGCCCTGCTGGTGTACTTGGTGATCGCCTTCTCGCAACTGAAGATGCGCCGCAAGCTGGAAGCCGAGGGCAAGGACATCCGCCTGAAAATGTGGCTGTTCCCCTGGCTGACCTACCTGGTGATCCTGTTCATCGTCGGCTCCCTGGTGACCATGGCGTTCGTCGAGGAATACCAGGTGCTGGTCATCTCTACCGGCGCCGCCGCGGCTGTTGTTGTCGCGTTGGGCGTGATGGTGCACCTGCGCGCGGCGAAGAAGCTCGCAGGCTGAGCGCAACCCTGTGAGCGAAAAAAAGGGGCGCACCTGGGAAGGTGCGCCCCTTTTTCATGTCGGCTGACAGGCCCCTAGTGTGAATGACGCGGCATGCCGCCGCTGCGCGCGATGATGCGCATGTGCAGGGTGGCCGGTTCCAGGCAGCCGCCGGTGGAGAGCTGGCCGACCAGTTGCCGGTACAGTTCCTGCCACGGCGTTTGCGAGGCCGGGTAGCTCGGCTTCCAGGCGGCGCGGCGACGCTGCATCTCCTCGTCGTCGATCAGCAGGTTCACCGAGCGGGCGTTGAGGTCGACGCGCAGCACGTCGTTGGTCTGCAGCAGCGCCAGGCCGCCGCCCACTGCCGCTTCCGGCGACATGTTAAGGATCGACGGGCTGGCCGAGGTGCCGCTCTGCCGGCCATCACCCAGGCACGGCAGGGAGGTCACGCCCTGTTTGATCAGTGCCGCCGACGGGTCCATGTTGACCACCTCGGCGCTGCCCGGGTAACCCACCGGCCCGGCGCCGCGCACCACCAAGATGCAGCGCTCGTCGATATCCAGCGCCGGGTCGTTGATGCGCGCGTGGTAGTCCTCGGGGCCCTCGAAGACGATGGCCCGCGCCTCGAAGCTGTTTTCCTTGCCGGGTTCGGACAGGTAGGTCTTGCGGAAGGCTTCGCCGACCACCGACATCTTCATGATCGCGCTATCGAAGAAGTTGCCGCTGAGCACGATGAAACCGGCGCTGTGCTTGAGCGGCTCGTCGTAAGGCAGGATCACCTCGCGGTTGCCGGTCACCTTGTCGGCAACGATCTCGCCGATGCGGCTGCCGCTGACCGTCATGCAGCCTTCGTGCAGGCGGCCGGCCTTCTGCAGTTCGTGCATCACCGCCGGCACGCCACCCGCGTGGTGGAAGCCTTCGCCGAGGTACTTGCCGGCGGGCATGCAGTTGACCAGCAGCGGTACGCTTTCGCCGATGCGCTGCCAGTCCTCGAGGCTCAGCTCGATGCCCATGTGCCGGGCGATGGCGATCAGGTGCGGCGGGCAGTTGCTCGACGCGCCGAGGGCCGAAGCCACGGCGATGGCGTTCTCGAAGGCTTCGCGGGTCATGATCTGCGAGGGGCGTACGTCCTGCATGACCAGCTCGCAGATGCGCTTGCCGGTGGCATAGGCCATCTGCCCGCGCTCGCGGTAGGGGGCGGGGATGCTCGCGCAACCGGTCAGCGACATGCCCAGCGCTTCGGCCAGGGCATTCATCGACAGGGCCGTGCCCATGGTGTTGCAGTGGCCCACCGACGGCGAGGCAGCGGTGGTCATTTCCATGAAGCCTTCGTAGTCGATCTCGCCAGCGGCCATCAGCTTGCGTGCATGCCAGAGCACGGTGCCCGAGCCGATCAGCTCGCCCTTGTGGTGGCCGTCGAGCATCGGCCCGCCGGACAGCACGATGGCCGGCAGGTCGGTGGTGGCGGCGGCCATCAGGCAGGCCGGGGTGGTCTTGTCGCAGCCGGTGGTCAGCACCACGCCGTCGAGCGGGTAGCCGTGGAGGATTTCCACCAGCCCCAGGTAGGCCAGGTTGCGATCCAGCGCGGCGGTAGGGCGACGGCTCTGCTCGGCGATGGGGTGCACCGGAAATTCCATGGGAATGCCGCCGGCATCGCGGATGCCGGCCTTGACCCGCTGGGCCAGCTCCAGGTGGTGGCGGTTGCAGGGCGTCAGGTCACTGCCGGTCTGGGCGATGCCGATAATCGGCCGGCCCGACTGCAGCTCGGCGCGGGTCAGCCCATAGTTCATGTAGCGCTCGACGTAGATGGCGGTCATGTCGGCGTGATTGGGGTCATCGAACCACTGCTGGCTGCGCAGCGGGCGTTTGAGGTCGGTCATGATGGGTTTCTCTTGTTCTTGAATGAATCGCGTCGTGCGGGCTGTCAGCTCAGGGCCGGACGACCTAGCCCAGCAAACCGCGGGCGCTGAGGTTTTTCAGCAGCGCCGTAACGCCGAAGGTCCAGGGGGCGGCCTTGTCACTGGTGGTCACCTGATTGTGCAGGGCGCCCAGGCGCGGGCTGCTGATGCTCACGCGGTCGCCGATCTTGTGGGTAAAACCACTGCCGGGGTGATCGCGATCCTCGGTGGGGGCGAACAGGGTGCCGAGAAACAGCAGGAAGCCGTCGGGGTACTGGTGCGAGGCATTGAGCGTCTGGCCTGCCAGGTTCTGCGGATCACGGCTGATCTGGTCCATGGAGCTGGAGCCCTTGAGCGTGTAGCCGTCGGTGCCTTCGACTTGCAGCTCGACCACGCAGGTGCGCACGCTGTCCAGGTCGAAATGCTCATCGAACAGGCGAATGAACGGGCCGATGGCGCAGGAGGCATTGTTGTCCTTGGCCTTGCTGAGCAGCAGGGCGCTGCGGCCTTCCACGTCGCGCAGGTTGACGTCGTTGCCCAGGGTGGCGCCGTGGATTTGCCCGCGGCTGTTGACCGCCAGCACCACCTCCGGCTCCGGGTTGTTCCACTGCGAGATCGGGTGGATGCCGATCTCGCTGGCGCTGCCCACCGCGGCCAGAATCGGCGCCTTGGTGAAGATCTCCGCATCGGGGCCGATGCCCACTTCCAGGTATTGCGACCACATGTTCTGCTCGATCAGCAGCTCCTTGAGGCGCATTGCCTGGGGCGAGCCGGGCTGCACGGCGCGCAGGTTGTCGCCTATGGCGTCACGCACGATGGCTCGCACGCTCTGCGCCTTGGCAGCATCGCCGGCGGCTTTCTCCTCGATCACCCGCTCGATCATGCTGGCGGCGAAGGTCACCCCGGCGGCCTTGATCACCTGCAGGTCGGCGGGCGCCAGCAGATATGCCTGACTCGGGTCGGCGTGGGAGCCGGTGTTGGCCAGCAGCGCCTCGATGCTGCCGACGAAGGTGCCGGGCGTGTCGCGCACCGCCTGCAGAGGATCATTGAGTTCCAGCAACTGGCTGAGGGTGGCGAAGCGGGCGGACAGGTCGAACACGCCGTCAGCGCGCAGCACGATGGGCGAGGGTCCGGCGACGGTGCCGGGAATCCAGGCGCGGCCGATCAGCGTGGCCGTGGCGGCGTCAGCGGGCAGGGTGTTTTCAGGAGTCAGTCGGATCGACATGGCGATGAATTCCGGGGTGCATGAAAGCTGCACGCTAGGCGGCGATGTGGATAAACTCCAATGGCATATTTTCAATTATCAATAACCTGACGTTATTGAATCGCTGGAGCTGCCCATGTCGGATCTGTCGTTCTCGAGCTTCTGCAACTGGCTGAAATTCCGCCACCTGACGCTCCTCGATACCCTGGGCCGCACCCGCAACATGCACCTGGCGGCGCAGCAGATGAACCTCAGCCAGCCGGCGCTGAGCAAGATGCTCAAGGAGATCGAGAGCCTGCTCGGCTTCGCCGTGTTCGAGCGTTTGCCGCGCAGCATGCAGCCCACGCCGCTGGGTGCCCAGGTGCTGCGCTACGCTCACCTGGCCTTGAACGACGCACGCACCTTCGTCGAGCAGATCAACAACCTCAGTGCCGGCGGCCATGGTCATCTGAAAGTCGGCGGCATCTTCGCCGCCACCGCGGTGGCCCTGCCCGAGGCCATCGTGCAGATCAAGCAGCGCTGGCCGCTGCTGGCCATCGAGGTGGTCGAGCAAACCAGCGACCACCTGATGGAAATGCTCGAAGAGCGCAACCTGGACCTGGCCATCGGCCGCTTCACCGAACAGAGCCAGCAGCAGCGCTATGACTTCCAGCCGCTGGCGCCGGAGCCATTCTGCATCGTGGTCAATAGCCGCCATCCGCTGTGCGAAGCAGGTCCCATGACCCTGGAGCAACTGGTGACCTGGCCGTGGATTCTCTACCCCAAGGGCACGCCGATCCGTGGGCGCATGGAAGAAGTGTTCGCCAGGGCGCAGGTGGCCGTGCCGCGCAACACCATCGACACCATCTCCATGCAGACCTTTCTCAAGGTTCTGCAGGGCGGGCCGATGATCGGCATGTTGCCCGAGGCCATGGTGGTCGAGCACCTGGAAAGTGGCCTGCTGAAAAAGCTCGACACGCCGTTCTACCTGATGCCCCAGGACTACGGGATTCTCACTCGCAAGGGCGATCAGCTGCTCGGCCCGGCTCGCGAGTTCGCCGACATCCTGCTCGCTAATGCACAGCGCGAGCGGGACTGATTCGATAACGCAACGTTATCGATTAATCAGCAAATGCCATTGGGATTGAATCGATCCGCGGCATAGATTACCGGCCATCGTCACCACGGTCGAGTAAGCACCATGGCCGTTGATTCCCTGCACAACGCTGCGCCATGGGGCGTGCCGCTGCCTGCCGGGGCGGCCCACTTACCAGCCAGGGAGCCTTATCTGCTGTAACCGCAGTGTCGCCAGGCACCGCCCGGCGAAGCCCATTTCAATAAAAACAATCAGCATGCACGCATGCCCAAGGGTCATCACCATGCAATCACGTACCGAGCAATCGGCCGCGCCAGCACGCGACCACGACAGTTCCTTCGAGGATCGCACCTACCGCAAGGTCATCTTGCGCATCCTGCCCATCCTGCTGCTGTGCTACATGGCAGCCTACCTCGACCGGGTCAATATCGGCTTCGCCAAGCTGGATATGCTCGAAGACCTGCAGTTCAGCAACACCGTCTACGCCCTCGGCGCGAGCATGTTCTTCTGGGGCTATTTCCTGTTCGAAGTGCCGAGCAACCTGTTGCTGCACCGCCTCGGCGCGCGCTTCTGGATCGCCCGCATCATGCTGACCTGGGCGCTGGTGTCGATGGCCGTGGCCTTCACCGTGCCGCTGGCGCAGTTCTTCGGCATCCAGTCGAGCACCATGTTCTACAGCCTGCGTTTCCTGCTCGGCATCTGCGAAGCAGGCTTCTTCCCGGGCGTGATCCTGTACCTCAACTACTGGTTCCCGACCCACCGGCAGAGCCGCGTGATGTCCGGCTTCCTGCTGGCGCTGCCGATCAGCCTGGTCATCGGCGGCATGCTTTCCGGCTGGCTGATGACCGCCATGCAGGGCGTGCACGGGCTGTCCGGCTGGCAGTGGATGCTGCTGATCGAGGGCCTGCCGTCGATCGTCATGGCGGTCGTGGTGATCGTCTGCCTGTGCGACAACATCGACAAGGCCAAGTGGCTGTCCGCGGCAGAGAAGGCCATGCTCAAGGCCAACCTGCAGCAGGACAACAGCGGCAAGGCGTCGCGCCTGAGCGAAGCCTTCCTCAACCCACGGGTGTGGTTGCTGGTGCTGATCCTGCTGACCTTCAACACCGGCTTCTACGGGCTGGCGTTCTGGATGCCGTCGATCATCAAGAGCGCCGGTATCACCAGCAGCTTGCACATCGGCCTGCTGACCGCCATCCCCTACGGCGTGGCCGCGGTGGCGATGCTGCTCAATGCCCGCCACTCCAACCGCACCGGCGAGCGCCGCCTGCACGCCGCGATCCCGGCCTTCATCGGCGGTGTCGGGCTGATGCTCAGCGCCTACTTCGCCCATAACATCGTGCTCTCGGTACTGTTCCTGAGCGTCGCCGCCTCCGGCATCCTCAGCCTGATGCCGATCTACTGGACGCTGCCCGGCACCGTGCTGTCCGGCATCGCCGCGGCGGCCGGCATCGGCATCATCAACTCGTTCGGCAACCTGTCCGGCTTCACCGGCTCGATGATCACCGCCATGGCTGAAACCATGACCGGCGACATCAACAACGGCACCTACGTACTGGCTGGCTGCCTGTTCGTCAGCGGCGCGCTGATCATGGCCATCCCGCGCAGCATGCTCGGCACGCCCAGCCGCACGCCGGTCGCCACGCCTACGGGCAGCCTGACCCTGGAGAAAGCATGAGCGAGATGCACGGCAAACGCGTGCTGATCACCGCCGCCGGCCAGGGCATCGGCCTGGCCAGCGCCCGAGCCTTCGGGGCCACGGGCGCCGAGGTGATCGCCACCGACATCGACATCAGAGCACTGCAGGATGTGCCGGGCCTTACGGCCTTGCACTTGGACGTTACCTCGCCCCAGGCCATCGCCGCCCTCAGTGAGCAGGTCGGTGCGGTGGACGTGCTGTTCAACTGCGCGGGCTACGTGCACGCCGGCAGCATTCTGGACTGCGACGAGGCCGCCTGGGAGCGCTCGCTGCAGCTCAACGTCACCGCCATGTACCGGATGATCCGCGCCACGCTGCCGGGCATGCTGGCCCGCGGTGGTGGCTCGATCATCAACATGGCCTCGGTGGCGTCGAGCATCAAGGGCGTGCCCAACCGCTGCGCCTATACCGCCAGCAAGGCAGCGGTGGTCGGCCTGACCAAGTCGGTGGCCGCCGACTACATCGGCCAGGGCATTCGCTGCAACGCGATCTGCCCGGGCACCGTCGACTCGCCCTCGCTGCGTGCGCGCATCGCCGAACAGGCGGCGCTGCAGGGCGTGGCCGAGGAGCAGGTATACGGCCAGTTCGTCGCCCGCCAGCCCATGGGGCGCCTCGGCAGCGCCGAGGAAATCGCCCGGCTGGTGCTGTACCTTGGCTCCGACGCGTCTTCCTACACCACCGGTGCGCTGCACGTGATCGATGGCGGCATGAGCATCTGATCGTCTTGAACCTGAACAAGGACCCCCACATGAAACTGCTACGTTACGGCGCCAAGGGCGCAGAGAAGCCAGGCCTGCTGGACGCCGACAACAGGATTCGTGACCTCTCCGGGCATGTGGCCGATATCGCCGGCGACGTTCTGACACCGGCGGGCCTCGCCGCATTGGCGCAGCTCGACCCGGCCAGCCTGCCGCTGGTGACCGGCAACCCGCGCATCGGCGCCTGCGTCGGCCAGGTCGGCAAGTTCGTGTGCATCGGCCTCAACTATGCCGATCACGCCGCCGAGTCGGGGATGGAGGTGCCCAAGGAGCCGATCATCTTTAACAAGTGGACCAGCGCCATCTGCGGCCCCAACGACGCCGTCGAGATTCCCCGCGGCTCGACCAAGACCGATTGGGAAGTGGAGCTGGGCGTGGTGATCGGCAAGGGCGGGCGCTACATCGACGAAGCCAACGCCATGGAGCACGTCGCCGGCTACTGCGTGATCAACGACGTCTCCGAGCGCGAATGGCAGCTCGAACGCGGCGGCAGCTGGGACAAGGGCAAGGGCTTCGACACCTTCGGCCCGCTGGGCCCGTGGCTGGTGACCCGCGACGAAATCGCCGACCCGCACGCGCTGGACATGTGGCTGGAGGTCGACGGCCACCGCTACCAGCAGGGCAACACGCGCACGCTGATCTTCAACGTGCCGCAATTGATCGCCTACCTGAGCCGCTGCATGAGCCTGCAGCCGGGCGACGTGATCTCCACCGGCACCCCGCCGGGCGTGGGCCTGGGCATCAAGCCCAACCCGGTATTCCTGCGCGCCGGACAGACCATCAAACTGGGCATCGCCGGGCTGGGTGAACAGCAGCAGGTCACTGTGCAGGCTGACTGAAGCGAGAATGAAAAACGCGGGCCATGGCCCGCGTTTTCGCTCATGCCGCTAGCCGATCAGCGTGCGGCCCAGCCATTGAAGCGCTCTTCCAGTTCCTCGCCGTGGTCGATCCAGAACTCGGCATTCACCAGCTGCGCGCCGGCCATGTTGGCCTCGGCGGTCGGCAGTTGTGCCTGCACGTCGGCCGGCAGTTGCGGCAGCGTCTGCTTGTGTACCGGGCCGTAGGGGATCTGGCTGGAGAACACCTTCTGCGTATCCGCCTGGCTGGCGAACTTGATGAAGCGTTCGGCCAGGGCCTTGTTCGGGCTGCCCTTGACGATGGCCCAGTGCTCGGGGTCGTAGAGGCTGCCGTTCCAGGAGATCTTCAGGTTGGCGCCTTCCTTCTGGGCCACGCCGATACGCCCGTTGTAGGCGGCGGAGAGGGTCACGTCGCCGGCCAGCAGCCACTGCGGCGGCTGGGCACCGGCTTCCCACCATTGGATCGACCCTTTGATGGCGTCCAGCTTCTTGAAGGCGCGGTCGACGCCTTCCGGCGTGCCGAGCACCTTGTACAGTTCCTCGCGGCTCACGCCGTCAGCCAGCAGGGCGGCTTCGAGGCTGTACTTGGCGCTCTTGCGCAGGCCACGCTTGCCGGGGAATTTCTCCAGGTCCCAGAAATCCGCCCAGGAGGTGGGGGCGGTCTTCAGCTTGTCGCCGTTGTAGGCCATCACCATCGACCACACGTAGGTGGCCACGCCGCATTCGCTCAAGGTGCCTGGGATGTACTGGTTGGCATCACCGAGAATGGCCGGGTCGATGCGCTCGAACAGCCCCTCTTCGCAGCCACGCTGCAGCTCCGGGCTTTCCACCTCGACCACATCCCAGGCCACCTGGCCGACATCGACCATGGCTTTGACCTTGGACAGCTCGCCGTTGTATTCGCCAGCCACCACCCGGGCGGCACCGCTCTGCTCGAAGGGTTTGAAGTAGGCGGCGGTCTGCGCGACCTTGGTGGCGCCGCCGAAGGAAATCACCGTGAGGCTGTCGTCGGCCAGCGCCGCGCTGCTGGCGCCGGCCAGCATGGACAGGCCGATGGCGGCGCGGATGGATGGACGCAAGTGCTTGAACATGGAAACTCCCTCGCTGTTTTTTCGTTGTAGTGAGAACAGGGGCAGTAGGGCCGAAGCGGCGAAGCGGCGCGTTGTGTCACGCGTCAGCGAAATCTTTGTTGTTGTGCCGCCAGGTGTGCGTGCCGGGCGGGAACTGGCGTTCAGGTGAGGGCCATGGTGCGTCAGTCGGGCAAGAACGAAAATTAGTAAAAATATGCTCGGGACTTACGAAAAACCTTTGCAAGGCAGAGCGTCGCCAAGGCGCCGTGTTGGAGTAAGGTGCAGGCAGTAATTGCAGCGAGATCGACACGTGGCTTCCTATACCCTGCGGCAACTCAAGTACTTCGTCACCACGGTGGAAGCGGGCAGTGTGGCCGAGGCCTCGCGCCAGCTGTACATCGCCCAGCCGTCCATCTCCACGGCGATCAAGGGGTTGGAAGAGAGCTTCGGCGTGCAGCTGTTCATCCGCCACCACGCCCAGGGCGTGTCGCTGACGCCCAGCGGCGCGCGCTTCTACGAGAAGGCCCAGCAACTGCTGCGCATGGCCCGCGAGTTCGAGCAGAACGCCCTGGCCGACAACGACATCGTCGCCGGGCAGATCGATATCGGCTGCTTCGAAACCGTGGCGCCGCTGTACCTGCCGCAGCTGATCGCCGGCTTTCGCGAGCGCTATCCGGGCGTGGACATCCGCATCCGCGATGGTGAGCAGCAGGAGCTGGTACAGGGCCTGACCGCTGGCGCATTCGACCTGGCGTTTCTCTACGAGCACGACCTCGACGGCACCATCGCCACCGAACCCTTGATGCCGCCGCAGAAGCCTTACGTGCTGTTGCCCGAGAAGCATCGCTTCGCCGGCCAGGCCCAGGTGTCGCTGCGCGACCTGTGCCTGGAACCGATGATCCTGCTCGACGTGCCACCGAGCCGTACCTACTTCGTCAGCCTGTTCCACGAACTGGGGCTGACCCCCAATATCGTCTTCAGCTCTCCGTCCATCGAGATGGTGCGCGGCATGGTCGGCCAGGGCTTCGGCTTCTCGCTGCTGGTCACCAAACCGCATTCGGAATGCACCTACGACGGCAAGCGCGTGGTAACCGTGGATATCACCGAGCCGGTGGCCACCTCAGGGCTGGTGGCGGCACGGCTCAAGCGTGGCCAACTGACCAAACCGGCGCAGCTGTTCGTGGATTTCTGCAAGGCGCACCTGGCGCATCTGTAAGCGCGGTTGCGGCGTTGTACGCCTGGCAGAGCCAGGCAGTCCGCTAACGGCAGATGGCCAAATTCAATGGCTGGCGAGTACCAACTCCTGCAAACGCCTGCCATCGATGGCGCGGCAGAGGCCTTCGGGCTTCTGCATCGGTGAGTCTTCGGCGGCGAGCATGGCGTTGAGCACTGCCTCGTCGGTGGCCTGTACGGTAGCCAGGTACAGGGCGTCGAAACACTCGTCGTTGAGGTAGTCGAGGTTCAGCCGCGTTGGCGACACCTGCGGCAAGGGCCGCGGGTTGGCCACGCTGAAGGCCAGGAAGATGTCGCCGGAGTTGTTGCCACCGGGCGTGCCGGCCAGGGCGATGCCGAGGCCGGCGCGCTGCGCCAGGCGCTTGAGCTGATGCGGCAGCAGCGGCGCATCGGTGGCGAGGATGACGATGATCGAGCCGCGCTCGCGCTCCAGCCCGGCCGGCAGTTCATCTTCCAGGCGCTCGCCGACCGGCACGCCGCAGACCTTGAGCCAGGCGCGCTGGCCATGGTTGGCCTGCACCAGGGCGCCGAGGGTGTAGGTCTGGCCGTCGATCTCGACAAGGCGCGAAGCACTGCCGGTGCCGCCCTTGTAGCCGTAGCAGATCATGCCGTTGCCGCCGCCGACGTTGCCTTCGGCGATGGCGCCGCCCTTGGCCGCATCCAGCGCAGCCAGGGCATCGGCTTCGCTGACGTGCTGGCCGTTGATGTCGTTGATCACCCCATCGTAAGTCTCGGCCACCACCGGCATGGCCCACAGGTGCTCGCGCTGCCAGGAATCGGCGTACTGGCGGATGGTCCAGCGCGTGGCGGCGTGGTGGACGATACCGACGCTGTGCGAGTTGGTGATGCACAGCGGGCCGACGAAGTAGCCGCCGTGCTCGATCCAATGCGTGCCGGTCATCTCGCCATTGCCGTTGAGCGCATGGAAGCCCGCCCACACTGGCTGCGGTTCGCTATCACGGCCACGCGGCAGGATGGCGGTGACGCCGGTCTGGATGCGCCGGCCGCTAGCGGCCACGCCATCGAGGGTGCGGTAGCCGACCAGCACGCCGGGTACGTCGGTGATGGCGTTGTACGGGCCGGGCGTGCCGGGCAGCGGCAGGCCGAGTTCGCGGGCGCGAGGTTTAGCCATGGGAGTCATCCTGAGAAGTGGCGGGCTTGCGATTGCGCAGGTACAGGCCGAGGGCGGCGATCAGCAGCGAAGCGATCAGCAGCAGGGTGGCGATGGCGTTGATCTCCGGCTTGATGCCGCGGCGGATCATGCCGTAGATGAAGACCGGCAGCGTGGTGGAGTCCACACCGGCGATGAAGTAGGTGATCACCAGATCGTCCATCGAGATGATGAACGCCAGCAGCGCGCCACCGACCACGCCCGGCAGAATCTGCGGCAGGGTCACCCGGCGAAAGGTCGTCCAGGGCGAGGCGCCAAGGTCGGCCGAGGCCTCTTCTAGGCGCGTGTCCATGCCGGCCAGGCGCGCGCTGACGATCAGGAACACGTAGCTGATCAGGAAGGTGCAGTGGCCGATGATGATCGAGCCCTTGCCCAGCGGCATGCCGACGCCGACGAAGAAGATCAGCAGGGCGATGCCGAGCACGATGTCGGGCATCAGCATCGGCATGAACAGCAGCACCCGGTAGAACGTCTGCAGGCGGAAGCGATAGCGCGCAATCGCCAGCGCGGTGAGCGTGCCGATCACCGTGGAGATCGCCGTGGTGGTCAGCGCCACCACCAGGCTGGTGCGCAGCGCGGCCAGCAACTGGTCGGTGGATTCGACGTACAGCGCGTTCTCGCTGAGGCGGGTGGACAGGCCGAACAGCGAGCGGTACCAGTCCAGGCTGAAACCATCCCAGATCATCATGTTGATCGGGTTGCTGTTGAACGAGTAGGCGACGATCAGGCCGATCGGCAGGTACAGGAAGACGAAGAAGGCCAGGCTGTAGCCGCCCAGCAGGCGGCGCCCGAGGTTGGCGAGCAAGGTGTTCATCGGCTGGCCTCCTGTGCGCTGTTGCGCCCTTGCGCCAGCACGTAGAGCACCAGGCACACCAGCACCGCGGCCATCAGCAGCATCGCCAGGGCAGCGCCGAACGGCCAGTTGCGCGCGGCGAGGAACTGCTGCTCGACCAGGCTGCCGATCATCAGCACGCGCGCGCCGCCGAGCAGCGACGGCACGATGAAGTTACCCAGGCTGGGGATGAAGACGATGATCGAGCCGGCGGCGATACCCGGCAGGGTCAGCGGGAAGATCACCTTCCAGAAGCTCTGCCAACGGCTCGCGCCGAGGTCGGCCGAGGCTTCCAGCAGGCGCTTGTCGAGCTTCTCGACGCTGGCGTAGACGGGCATGAACATGAACGGGATGAAGATGTAGGTCATGCCGATCAGCACCGCAGTCTCGGTGTAGATCAGCTCCACCGGGTTGTAGAAGCCCAGCGCCGCCAGCGCGGTATTGATCACGCCGCTGGGACGCAGGATCAGCAGCCAGGCGTAGAGGCGCACGATCAGGCTGGTGAAGAACGGCAGGGTGATCAGGAACAGGCAGAAGTTGCGCATCCGCTCCGGCTGCCGCGCCACCCAAAAGGCCGCCGGGTAGCACAGCGCCAGGGTCGCCAGTACGGTTAGCGCGGCCAGCTTGAACGAGCGCAGGATGATTTCCAGGTAGACCGGATCGAACTCCTCGTTGACCCCATCGGCCCAGCCCAGCACGCGGCCGAAGTTATCCGGGTAGAAGTTCCACTCGACGCCGCCGTAGAGCCCCGGCTCAAGCAGGCTATACAGCGCCATGATGCTCAGCGGGGCGAGAAAGAACACGCCGATGATCAGCGTCACCGGGGTCAGCAAACCGACCAGGCGCAGGCGCTCGCGCAATGGCATCAGGCACCTCCGGGGATCAGGTGCGCGGCTTCCTGGCCGTACCAGAGCTGCACGTTGTCGCCGAGGCGCAGGTGTTGCGGCGCGGCGTCACGTAGCGCTGCCTTGACCAGGCGCCCGTGGCTGGTGCGCAGCAGCAGCTCGAAATCCTTGCCGATGAATAGCAGTTGCTCCAGGCGCCCTTCCAGTGCAGCGAAGCCCTCGCCGGGGCAGTGCAGGTGGAACTGCTCGGGGCGCAGCATAAGCTGGGCGTACTGGCCGAGCTGCAGGTCGGGGTGACGCGCCTGTAGCAGATCACCCTGGCTGTCGAGCAGGTAGGCGATGCCGTCGTCGACCGAGCCGACGTGCACGTCGAACAGGTTGCTCTCGCCGATGAAGCCGGCGACGAAGGCGTTGGCCGGGCGATGGTAGATCTCCGCCGGGGCGCCGATCTGCTGGATATGGCCGCCATTGAGCACGACGATACGGTCGCTCATAGTCAGCGCTTCTTCCTGGTCGTGGGTGACGAAGACGAAGGCGATACCCAGCTCGTGCTGCAGGTTCTTCAATTCGCGCTGCATGGCCTGGCGCAACTGACGGTCGAGGGCCGACAGCGGCTCGTCGAGCAGCAGCAGTGCCGGGCGGTCGACGATGGCGCGGGCCAGCGCCACACGTTGCTGCTGGCCACCGGAGAGCTGGCCGGGCTTGCGCCGCTCCATGCCGGCCAGGCCGACCATTTCCAGTGCCTCGCCGACGCGCTGGCGTTTATCGGCCTTGCCGACACCGCGCACGTCCAGCGCATAGCCGACGTTGTCACCGATGCTCATGTGCGGGAACAGCGCGTAGCTCTGGAACACCGTGTGCACCGGCCGGCGGTGCGGCGGCACGTGGTTCATCGGCTGGCCCTGGATCAGCAGCTCGCCGCCATCGAGTTGCTCGAAGCCGCTGATGGTGCGCAGCAACGTGGTCTTGCCGCAGCCGGACGGCCCCAGCAGGGTGACGAATTCATTGCTGCCGACAGCCAGGTCGAGGCCGTCGAGGGCACGCACCAGGTGCCCTTCCGGCGCACGGTAGTGCTTCACCGCGCCCCGGATCTCGACCACCGGTGCGGTTTGGGTGAAAGCGGTCATGGAGGGCTCCACTGATATCGGAGTAATCGCGGCTGAAGCCGCTCTTACAGGCACCGTAGGGTGCGCTGCGCGCACCGTTGGCAACATCGGCTACGCAGGGCCCGAACAGCCCTGCGCAACCCACCTTCAGTTGGCGGTACGCACTCGCGTCCACACCCGGTCGTACTGCTTCAGGCCCTTGCCCAGATCCTGGAAGATCTGCAGCTTGTCCATGACATCGGCCGGCGGGTTGACCTGCGGGTTGTCACGCAGCTCGGCCGGCAGCAGTTTCAGCGCTTCCTTGTTCGGCGTGCCGTTCATCTGCTGAGCGGTGTTCAGCGCGGCGATCTCCGGCTGCAGGAAGAAGCTCATGAAGCGCTTGGCGTTGGCCTTGTTCGGCGCGCTCTTGAGCACGCACATGTCCTCCTGGTACATGGTCGCGCCTTCCTTGGGGATGACATAGGCGAGGTTCTGCGGATCCTGCTTCACGTACATCATGGCGCCGACAAAATAGTGCGCGGCGGCGGCGTCGCCGGATTGCACCATCGGCACGCTGTCGTAGGTGAAGGCGGCGATCAGCGGCTTGCGCTCGATCAGCCAGTCGGCAGCCTGCTTGAGCTCGGCCGGATCGGTGCTGTTGACCGACTTGCCGTCCTTGATCAAACCGACGCCGAGGGTCTCGCGCATATCGTCGAGCATGATCACTTTCTTGCCGGCCTTGGCCTCGGCGAAGAAGTCATCCCAGCTCTCGATCGGCTTGGAGACCTTGTTCTTGTTGTAGAAGATGCCCACCGTGCCCCAGGCGTAGGGCATGCAGTATTCGCCCGTGGGGTCGGACTTGGAACGCAGGAAGGCGGGATCGATATTGGCGAAGGCGACATCCTGGTTGATGTCGGTCTTCTCCAGCAGGCCGAGGGCGGCCATGGTGTCGTGCATGTGCACCGAGGGGAAGACGATGTCGTAGCCCTTGGCCCCGGCTTGCAGCTTGGCCAGCATCTCTTCGTTGCTGCCGTAGGTGTCGAGCGACACCTTGATGCCGGTCTCGGCGGTGAAGCGGGTCAGCACCTCGGGGTTGATGTAGTCGCCCCAGTTGTACAGGCGCAGTTCTTCGGCGGCCTGGGCGGCGCCGGTGACGAGGCCGCTGCCGAGCGCGACGCACAGGGCGATATGACGCAGTACGGGCATGTTCCTGTTCTCCACTGTTGTGACCGCGCCAGGGCGCGACATTTGCTTGTTGCGGCAGGAAGCGCGAGCGTCGACGACGAGGTGGAAAGACTTCTGCTGGCTCTCTCACCCAAACAGCGGCCAATCGACAGCTCTTTGCGTTACGGCTGCAGAGTAGAATATATTTATTCCAAAGATCAATACTCTGACATTTAAATGTCAGAACGATTTGGCATGGCAGGGGAATCGAACATGCTCGATGGCAAGATGCAACACCTGGAAGGCAAGCTGACGCCTGCCGAGCGCACCCTGTGGGTCTACATCCAGGCCAACCTGGAAACCCTCGCCTTTGAGAACGGCGCCAGCCTGGCGGCGAAGAGCGGGGTCAGCCCCAATACGGTCAGCCGCTTCCTGCGTCGGCTCGGCTACAAGGGCCTGAAAAGCCTGAAGGACGAACTGCGCGACGAAGTGCGCGTGCAATCACTGCTCAACCCGGCGCTGATCGAGCGGGTCGAGCAGCCGGAAGACCTGGTGGCCCACCTCAACGAGGAAATCGAAGCGCTGCGCGCCTTCGCCGAGCTGCTCGGCAGCCAGCACTGGCGCGACATCGTGGCGCGCGTGGGGGATGCCGAACGGGTATTCGTCTGCGGCTTCCAGACCATTCGCGGGCTGGCCGAAGACTTCGCCAACCGCCTGGCCCTGGTGCGCTCCGGGGTAGAATTTCTCGATCTCTACAGCGGCGTGCTCGGCCAGTGGCTGGACAGCCACAACCAGCGCTGCTGCGTGATCCTCATCGACATCGCGCCCTACGCCGATGCCGGCATCGCCTTCGCCAACAACTGCCTGAAGCAGAACACCGACCTGGTGGTATTCACCGACGAATACGGCATCGCCAGACATATCGACACGCCGCATATCGTCACCATGAAGACCAAGACCGGGCTGATCCTCGAATCCACCGGCGGCCTGACCAGCGCCCTGAACGTGCTGCTGCACTGCGTCGCCAGCGCGCACAAGGATCAGCTCAAGGAACGCCTGGGTGCCTACCGGGCGCGGGTCGAGAGTCTCAAGCTGTACCGCAGCTGAGGCGCACGGCTGTTCAGCCATTGGAGGTAGCCCGGGTCGAGCGTAGCGACACCCGGGAAAATGCCCTGGGTATCGCATTGCTCGCCTCGGGCTACGGCTGGATCCCGGGGCCGGTTGAGATAGCTCTGATATCAGCGCCTACACCTGTAGAAGCGGGCGGGGACGCCTAGGCCATGCCCGCGATCTTTCGCGCGCATGGCGCGCTCCCACAGGGAACGTAGCCGGGGGCGAGCGCAGCGACACCCGGGAAAATCCTGGGTATCGCGTTGCTCAACCCAGGCTACGGGTGGCGTTCAGCTTGGCTCGCAGAGGTAATCCGCTAACCGCTGGAGCAGCACATCACAGCCCTGTAACTGCTCGATGGCGACGAACTCGTCGGGCTTGTGGCCCTGGTCCATGCTGCCGGGGCCGCAGACCACGGTGGGTATGCCGGCGCCGTCGAACAGGCCGCCTTCGGTGCCGAAGGCCACGGTGCCGAAGTCATTCGACCCGCAAAGCCTGGCCAGCAACCGGGCCGCTTCGCTGTCGGGTGGCGTGGCCAGGCCCGGATAAGCGCTTAACGGTTGCAGGCGGATATCGCTGGCGGCGCTCACCGCCTGCATCTTCGGCAGCAATTGCTCGGCGGCGTAGCGCTGCAGCTCGTCCGGCACGCGCTGCGCATCGAAGCCCGGCAAGGCGCGCACCTCGAAATCGAATTCGCATTCAGCCGGCACGATATTCAGGGCGCGGCCGCCCTTGATCAGGCCGGTCTGCACGGTGGAGAAGGGCGGGTCGAAGCGTGGGTCGTGGTGCTCGGGTTGGGCCAGGCGCGCGCCGATATCACCGAGGTGGCCGATCAGCCGCGCCGCGTATTCGATGGCGTTCACGCCGTAGGGCGCGTAGGCCGAGTGACAGGCCGCGCCGTGTACTTCGCAGCGCATCGCCAGCTTGCCCTTGTGGCCGAGCACGGGCTTGAGCTCGGTGGGTTCGCCGATCAGGCACAGGGTCGGTTTGTGCGGGCGTTTTTCCAGTTCGGCGAGCATCGAGCGCACGCCCAGGCAGCCGACTTCTTCGTCATAGGAAAACGCCAGGTGCACCGGCACCTGCAGCGGGCGTTGCACCAGGCTCGGTACCGCGGCCAGCACGCAGGCGATAAAGCCTTTCATGTCCGCCGTGCCGCGGCCGTACAGGCGCCCGTCGCGCTCGCTGAGCTGGAAGGGTTCGACCGTCCAGGCCTGGCCGTCGACCGGCACCACGTCGGTATGGCCGGACAGCACCACGCCGCCGCGATCCGTCGGGCCGATGGTGGCGAACAGGTTGGCCTTGGTGCCCTCGGCGTTGTGGAACAGCTCGCTGGCGACGTCGAACCCGGCCAGGTACTCGCGGATGAATTCGATCAGCTCGAGATTGGAGTCACGGCTGACCGTGGCAAAGCCGATCAGCCGCTCGAGCAGGGCGCGGCTGGTGGGCTCATTCATCACCCGGCACTCCGTAGCGTGGCGCCGCCGTGGGGTCGAGGGCGCGGGTCAGGTAATCCTGCATCTGCGGGCGGTAGGCTTGCCACAGGCCATCGAGCTGGCCGATGGGGTCGCTATCTGCCCAGTCGACGCGCAGATCGATGATCGGCCAGACCAGATCGCCCACCACCTTGAGCGCCGCCGAGTGCACCGGGCCGGCTTCGCCGCCAGCGGCCATCGCCCCGTGCATGGCGGCGAGCAGGCGGTCGGCCAGTTGCCCGCTGGCGCTCTCGAAGGCCTCGACCATGGCCTGGATCACCGCCTCGCCTGCCAGCAGATTACCCGCCGCCACGCACTGCTCGCCGGCCACGGCGTTGTACAGCCCCAGCGCCTCATTGCCGCTGAACAGCGCGGTGCGGCCCTGGCTGTCGATCACCGTAACCTGGCGATACTGGCTCCAGCCATTGGCGCTCAAGGCATGCTGCAGGGCATCGCTTGGCGCCAGCGCCTGCTGTTCCAGCAAATCGAGAATCTGCGGGCCGAGGGCAGGCAGGGTGACGTTCTGGGTGGCCACCGCGCCGACGCCGGCGCGCAGCCAGGGGCAGCGGGCGCCGACGGCGATGCTTGACGAGCTGATGGCGATGCCCAGCTGGCCGGTGTCCGGGCAGCGCCCGACGATGGAAAAGGTCATGCACGCCTCCTTATTGGGCTGGCCAGTCGTCCGGGATCACCGCGATCACGTCGATCTCCATCAGCCACTGCGGCTGGCCGAGGGCCGAGACCACCAGCCCGGTGGAAATCGGAAACACGCCCTTGAGCCATTTGCCGACCTCCTTGTACACCGGCTCGCGGTAGCGCGGGTCGATGATGTAGGTGGTGGTCTTGACGATATGCGACAGGTCGCTGCCGGCTTCCTCCAGCAGTTGCTTGAGGTTCTTCATGGCCTGCTCGGTCTGCGCCTGCGGGTCGCCGAGGCCCACCAGGTTGCCGTCGAAGTCGGTGCCGACCTGGCCGCGTACGTACACCGTGTTGCCGGCGCGCACGGCCTGGCAGAGGTCGTTGTCCAGGGCCTGGTTGGGGTAGGTGTCCTTGGTGTTGAACATGCGGATACGGGTATGGGTGGGCATCACTTGACTCCCTGCAGGCGGGTGACGGGGGCTGCCTGGCGCTGCTCGGCATCGCGGTAGGCGGTGTACTTGCGCTGCGTGGCGATGTGGTCGGCGACGTGCTTGGCGTCGTGCCACACGCCCCAGATGAACGACGAACCGCGGCGCGACAGCCACGGCAGGCCGAGGAAGTAGATGCCCGGCTCGCGGGACACGCCGCGCTGGTGCTGGGGCTTGCCGTTGGCATCGAAGGTGTCGGCTTCCAGCCAGCTGAAGCCGGTGGCGAAGCCGGTGGCCCAGATGATCGACGTCACGCCGGCAGCGATCAGGTCCAGTTCGCGCAGCGGCTCGCTCATGCACGCCGGGTCGGCCGGGATACGCCGCGCCTCGGGTTCTTCCGGCAGATCGAGGCCATTGCGTTCGATATAGGCGTCGGCGGCATCGAGCAGCGCCAGGTAGTTCTCGTCGCCACGGCGGATATTGTCGGCCAGGTCGTTGGCGAACTGCACCACGCCGTTGTCGAACGAGCGGGTCAGCCCGACCAGGGTCATGCCCTGGTGGGCCAGGCGGCGGAAATCGATGGTCTTGCCGCCGTAGGCGCCGCTGACCGCGATGGTCACGTGCTCGCGGCCGGCCTTGGGGGTTTCCTGGTCCCACTCGCCGAGCACGCCCAGCCACCAGCAGAAGTCCCGGTTGCGGTAGCTGCGTGGCGGCCGATCATGGGCGCCGACGGAGAGGTACACCTGGCGGCCGGATTGCATCAGCTCATCGGCGATCTGCGTGCCGGAGGAGCCGGCGCCCACCACCAGCACGGCCCCGGCGGGCAGCTGCTGCGGGTTGCGGTAGTCGGCGGAATGGATCTGCAGCAGGCGCTCGTCCTGCGGCGCGATGGCGGGAATCACCGGGCGCTGGAAGGGGCCGGTAGCGGCGACCACGCGATTGGCTTCGATCAGCCCCTCGGAGGTTTCCACGGTGAAACCGGGGCGATTGGCATTGCGGCGTACCTTGTGCACCTCCACGCCGGTGCGGATCGGTGCGTCGAAGCTGCGCGCATAGGCTTCGAAATAGGCGGCCACCTGTTCCTTGCCCGGAAAGGCGTCGTCATCGATGTCGAATTCCAGGCCGGGGAAGCGGTCATGCCAGGCCGGGCCGTTGGCCACCAGCGAGTCCCAGCGCATGCTGCGCCAGCGCTCGGCGATGCGTTCGCGTTCCAGCACCAGGTGCGGCACGCCGAGTTTGGTCAGGTGCTCGCTCATCGCCACGCCGGCCTGGCCGGCGCCCACCACCAGGGTGTCTATTTGGGTTGTTTCGACAGCCATCGTTGCGTCCCTCTGAAGGAGGCCGGGCGCCCATGCCCAGGGACGGCCCAGGCCGGGGCGCACGAGCCGTTCGTGCGTTGTGGCCATTGTGTTCAGAGGTGGGGGATAGCGAAATTAGCCTTTTTGTAGTCGTTACCCAGCAAAAAGCTGGGCACCGCCACGGCAGGGGTCAGCCGGGCTGTTCGCTCAGTATCACGCGGTTGCGGCCTTCGCTCTTGGCGGCGTACAGGGCAACATCCGCGGCGGCGACCAGCTCGGCAGGCGTGTGCATGGTCTGCCCGGGCACGCACGAGGCGACGCCGATGCTCAGGGTCAGGTTGGCGTAGGGCGAGCCCGGGTTGGCGATCGCCAGGGCTTCGACATCGGCGCGGATGCGCTCGGCCACAGCCATGGCCGCCGTACTTTCCGCGCTCGGTAGAATCAGCGCCAGCTCTTCGCCGCCGTAGCGTGCGGTGGTGTCTGCGCTGCGCCGGGCATGGCGTTTGAGTATCTCGGCGACTTGCTTGAGCGCCTCGTCGCCGGCCGGGTGGCCGTACTGGTCGTTGAAACGCTTGAAATGGTCCACATCCAGCAGCACGAAGGATAGCGGCTGGCCCTGGGCCGCTGCGGACTGAAAGGCGGCGCGCAGCGTTTCATCCAGGCGCCTGCGGTTGGCCAGGCCGGTCAGGGCATCCTCGCCGGCGATGATCTGCAGCGCGTGGTTGGCCAGCGCCAGGTCGCGGTGCATGCCTTGCAGGCGCGCCTCCATGCGCTCCTGGCGGCCCAGGGCGCGCCAGATCAGCCAGCCCATGGAGAGCAGAATCACCAGCACGCCGCCGCTCAGCGACCCGCTGCGCAACGCGCGGCTGCGCCAGCCTGCCATGGCCTGCTCCTCGCCTAGCGAGGCGCCCACCAGGATCGGGTATTCGTCGCTGGTATCGAAGCCATAGATGCGTTTCACACCGTCGATCATCGCCGTAAGCACCATGTTGCCGCGCTTCACGCCGTCTTCGTTGACCGTGCGCAGCACCGGGCTCCTGGACATATCCAGGCCGGCGTTCTCGGCGGATTCTCGCGACCTGACCAGCAGGGTGCCATCGCGCTTGACCATGCCGATCACGCCCTGGCTACCCACATCGATGCTGCGGTAGAAATCCACGAAGTGCCGGACCAGCAAGGTGGCCAGCACCACGCCACGAAACTCCCCGTTGGCATCGCTCAGGCGCAGGGTCAGGGCAATCACCCAGTCGCCACTCAGGCGGCTCTGGATGGGTGCGCCAATGTACAGGCCGGTCACCTGATGGGCGCTGTGTACCCTGAAGTACTCGCGGTCTTGCGCCGTAAAACGGAGGGTGGCGTTGGGCACCGTGGTGAGCAGCGGGCGGCCGTCGGCGTCGAGTACGGTGAAGCCTTCCACATCGGCCAGGATCGCCGACTGGGCACGGGCTACCTCGAGCACTTCGTGCAGGTTCTCGGCGCCATAACCGGAGACCTGCAGCTTGCGCTGGATGCCGATTAGCACCGTGTGGGCATCACGAATGGTCGACTCCGCCTGCCGGGTTAGCGCCGCCGCCAGGTTCTCCATATCGGCCACATGCTGGCGCAGCGCCTCGCGCCTGTCCCACTCCACCTGCAGGTAAGTGAGCAGCAGCACGGCCACACCCACCACACTGGTCATGATCACGACCAGGCGTCTTAAGTGAGCAATCTTGGAGGTCTGACTCGTCAAGGTGCGGGCCCGGCTAGGCTGGTTGGGCTCGTATCGGCAGCGTGAGCGGCACGGCAGGATAGGAACGTCGTGCAAATTATGAACAAAGCGGCGGGGGGATTGCACGTGGTTTTGCGGGGGGCGGAACACGCAATCGTTTGCCACCCGATGAAACCTTCCGGGCGTTCGCACACGCTGCGGCGCATCGGATTGGCACTCGGGGGAGTGCATCGGTATACTCCGCCAGCCTTCTGGGGGCCTATAGCTCAGTTGGTTAGAGCAGAGGACTCATAATCCTTTGGTCCACGGTTCGAGTCCGTGTGGGCCCACCACCTTCAAAGCCGCGCATTGCGCGGCTTTCGTGTTTCTGCGCTGGTCAGTTTCTAACCAGGCGCAACGCCTGGCGCCCCTCTATTGCCGCGTATTGGTTGATTCGGCTCACCGAATGAGCCGAATAACGCGCCTAATCGGCTCGCGCAGCGATAGAGCAGGAGCCATCGACCCTAGAACTATGGTCGCAACCCTCTTGAGTCCTTGAAAGCAATTAGCCATTATCCGCGCCAGTGCCAGGCTTTTGGATTTCGGCACACCTGCACGCCCTGCAACCGGGCGCTCTGCAAGTCGCGCTGCTCAAGGAAGAAAATGGATTACAGCCCGATAGTCGGTCAGGTCTGGGGCATGCTGGCCTGGTTCATTCCCGCAGCCCTGCTGATCGGCCTACTCAAATCGCCGTGGGCCAAGGGCCATATCGGCGAACTGCTGGTGCGCTTTTTCGCGCACAGACAACTCGATAAGCGCACCTACCGCCGCCTGCACAACGTCACCCTGAATACGCCCGACGGCACTACGCAGATCGATCACGTCTTCCTCTCGCCCTACGGCATCTTCGTGCTGGAAACGAAGAACATGAGCGGCTGGATCTTCGGCAGCGAGAGGCAGGCGCAGTGGACGCAGAAGCTCTACAAAAGCAGCTTTAAATTCCAGAACCCGCTGCGACAGAACTACAAGCACCTCAAAGCACTGGAAGCGACCCTTGGCGTTAACCCCGAGCACCTGCACTCGGTCATCACCTTTGTCGGCGGCAGCACCTTCAAAACCGACGTGCCGGCCAACGTGACCCAGGGCATTGGCTTTATTCGCTATATCCAGTCATTCCAGCAGGCGGTCTTCAGCGAGGCTAAAGTCGACGCCATGCTGCACGCTTTACAAACCGGTCGCCGTGCGCCGACCTTTGCTACACACCGCGAGCACGTGCAGAACGTCAAGCGCCGTAGTGATCCGACAGCCGACCGCAATGCCCGAAATGCGGTAGTGCGCTGCTGATTCGCACCGTGAAAACAGGGGCGAGAGCGGGGCAGCAGTTTTGGGGCTGCTCGGCTTTTCCGAAGTGCAGACTAATGCAAGGGTTATGATCCTAGAAAAGCGCTAACACTTCCAATCAATGAGCATCAAGATTAAAAGAAGAAATCAATAATGATAGAAGAAACTATAGAAGATACCGAATACGATATCGCAGATGAGGCAGAGCTGGAACGAATTATATTTCACGTAGTAAGTCCTAACTTAAATGCACCGAGAATTCTTATGGAGGTAGAAACGCCTGAGGATTATTCTAAGTTCTTTTTGGATAGACTGAGGGAGACGATCAAAGGGACCAAATATCAATTCCAAGGTGACTCTTGGGTAAAAGACCAAGTGAAAATGGCATTGACGAGTCAGCACGCTTTTGTTGATACGTCTGAACGGCTTGCAGAGAAATTTCAGGAGCTTTTTCAGTCAGACAAAAGACTTATACCTGGCGCACTGATGCTTTTGAAAATAAAAAACAAATCTAAAACGTACGGGGCGATGATAAAGTATGACGACATGAGTGTTATTTCATACACAACAGAGACACTAGAGGATGGGAAGTCAAAGCCTATTCTCAATCAGTTCCTAAACAATTTTGTACAAGACAAAAAAGCAATTCAAAAATCAGTGCTTTTTGATATAGATTGCCCTCGATTTAGTATGGTTTGTACTGACAGAAGTGGGAGTAAGGGTGATATTACAGAGAAACTGAAAATCTACTTGCAAGCCGATCGTTTATTTACGGGTACTCTATTGACAGAGAGGCTCATAGCGGCGCTTGAAGAAACAGCAAGGTCTCAATCAGCACTAATCCCTTCAGAAATAAGAAGAAGGCTTAAGAGCAAAATACGACAAGCTGTGAAAGATACCGTGGAATTTGATCCGGAAAATCACGAGCAAATCCTCACAGCAGCCTTTGGTGAGGCGCACAAAGAAGAAAAGGTAAGAAAAGCTTTTGCCGCATCCTTGAAGAAGAAAAAAATATCAAACGAGAAGTTTGAAATATCTCAGGAGGCGATCAAACAGGGCTCTAAGAAAATAAAACAGACCTATGAGGGGGTAAGAGTTATTTATACGAGCAATGACATAAATAAAAACATATTTTTTGAAGATGACGGTGCGAAGAAGATAATCCGAATAGTTACCGACCAGTATGTCTTGGAAGACGAAGCGGATGATTGATATTTTTTCAAGGCTATCGTTTGAAGGGGAGTCTTTAGATGCAGCATTCTATCGCCCTCAAAACGCTGCAGACAGCCTATTGGCTTCTGAACTGAACAAACTGGCTGCCCAAGGGGATTTTGACTTTTCACTTCAAATAAGCGATGAGTTTAGCGAGAGAATAAATCTCCCTACCCTTGACGATCTATCAAGCTTCAAAATTGAACTAGTTGTTTTTAATAAGGCTCGAACCGAAGAGGATAACTATTTCTTCACGATTCAAGGGTTTTTGAAAAACCTGGAGTCAAGTGAAATAGTGAGGTCAAAGAATATTTTCATATATGAAGATATTGTGAGTTTCAATACTTTAACCTGCAATTTCACCAAGTGGGATTTGCTCAAAGGCAGCATTCAAGATAAGAAAAATATTACCTTGGTTGACCCTAGGAAAATAATAAAAGACTATACGGGCTCGCAAATCAGCCACCACCACTTGTTTTGGGTGACTCCTTGTACACCTGAAAATCCTGATTATTTATTTTCGAAATGGCTAGAGATTGCCACGCCTAAAGCGTCCATGCTCTTAGCATCTGAAATATCAGTTATCGATGGAAATAAATATTGCTCAATTAAAGGGGGGAAGACCTTAGATGTTCAGCATGACAACCATGTTATGGCAATCACGCGAGATGAGCACCCCCATATTCACGACGCTCTCAATTGGATTTTTGAAACATCGAGAGAAGTCGAGATAAGGCATACGCTGCTATGTCAAAGACTTTCCCACAATGACCTAAAAAAATCCGAGGCCTGGATCGGATATATCTCGAGAACCATTAAGTCGTCTCTCTCAAACTCTCGAGAAGACTACAAAAATCACCTATTAGTTAAAACAGGCGAGCTATTAAAGGCAATAACTGATATTCGAAAAACGGTTTCCGACGAGACAAATAAAATAATTGAAAAAACAAGCGCTCTTACATCCGCTCTTCTCCGCGATGCAAGTATAGCATTCGTAGTTGCAACGTTAAGACAAACGCTGGTTGCAAAGAGCATTATTTCCAAAGAAAGTGCGTCTTTTTTGCTGGTGGCAACGGCTGTCTGGTTAGCAACTAGTATTCTTCTTACTGGCTACCAGAACAAAATATTCATTCGCACTCAGATAAGATTTCGCAGAAACTGGAGTAAAGGTCTTAGCTCCCTAATTCCAGAAAGAGAGCTTAAAAAGATATCAAGGCGCCCTATCAGAGAGGCTGTTGAGAACTATGGTCGAATAAAGAATGTCATTGATTTTATATATGCAGTTTTAATATTGGTAATATTGAGCATGCTAGTATTCGGGGGATAGGCCTACCTTACAGCTCTAAGCCTTATTCCGAAACCACGATGAAAGTACATTAGCGGTACAGTAACTAGCCTCATACACCTCCACTTAACTGCGCTCAACGCCAGTCACCCGCTACTTTCAGCTAGCTGTACCTACCCCAGCCTATACGAGGCTTCACTAGGCTTTCGGCATTTTCCAGGCAACTCATAATCTTCGGTTCCACGGTTCGAGTCCGTGTAGGCCCGCCATTTTTAAAGCCGCGCCTTTCCTCAATTCTCATTGTGGCCAACTACTCAACGGTGCCACCCAGCCACTTTCCCTGAACCTTTCCAACCCCCATCCAGTCGGCTCTAGAACCGTCGCGTTTCGCGGCGCCGGCACAGGATGCGTGTTATGCGAGACCGCACCAGCAGGATCGCCACTTCCCCACTGCACGTCGAACAGCTATGGCAGAGCTACCAGCGCGTCCGCGCTGCCAGTGAGCGGCTTTGCGAGCCGCTGGAGGCCGAGGATTATGTGATCCAGAGCATGCCGGACGTGAGCCCGCCGAAGTGGCATCTGGCCCATGTCACCTGGTTCTTCGAAGCCTTCGTGTTGCAGCCGTTCCTGCCGGGTTATCGCCCGCTGGATGAGCGCTACGACCATCTCTTCAACTCCTACTACAAGACCCACGGCACGCCTTTCGAACGGGCGCGGCGGGGGTTGTTGTCGCGGCCGACGGTGAGCGAGGTGTACGCCTATCGCAGCCACGTCGATCTGGCCATGGAGCAGCTGTTCAGCCAGCGAGGTGCTGAGTTGCCCGACGAGGTGCTGCAGCGCATCGAGTTGGGGCTGGAGCACGAGCAGCAGCATCAGGAGCTGCTGCTGATGGATATCAAGCACATCCTGGCGCAGAACCCGCTTCGTCCGGTTTACCGTCATGACCTCAAGCCGGGCGGTACGGCGGCGAGCGAGCTGCGCTGGATCGAGTTTCCCGCCGGGCTGCGCCAGGTCGGTTTTAGCGGGGAGGGCTTTGCCTTCGATTGCGAACGGCCGCAGCATCGGGTGTTCGCCGAAGCCTTCCAGCTGGCCAATCGGCCAGTGAGCAATGGCGAATATCTTGAGTTCATCCGCGATGGTGGTTACCGCAGCACGGCGCTGTGGCTGGCGGACGGTTGGGACCATATCCAGCGTGCCGGCTGGCAGGCGCCGCTGTATTGGCAGCGCGAGGGCGACGACTGGCTGGAGCTGACCCTGGGCGGGCCTCGCGAGCTGGATCTGGATGCGCCGGTCTGCCACCTGAGCTATTTCGAGGCCGAGGCCTTCGCCACCTGGGCCCAGGCTCGGTTGCCCCGCGAGGAAGAGTGGGAAATCGCCGCCCAGGACGAGCCCGTGTGGGGCAACTTCGTCGAGAACGATCACCTGCAGCCCGTGGCGGCGGGGCAGGGCGATGGCCTGCAGCAGCTGTATGGCGATGTCTGGGAATGGACCGCCAGCGCCTACCGGCCTTACCCCGGGTTTCGACCGCTGGGCGGTAGCCTGGGCGAGTACAACGGTAAGTTCATGTCCGGGCAGATGGTGTTGCGCGGCGGCTGTTGCGCCACGCCGGAAGACCATGTGCGGCCCACCTATCGCAACTTCTTCTACCCCACCATGCGCTGGCAGTTCTCCGGTCTGCGCCTGGCCAAGGAGCTCTGAGCATGGCACTGGCAATCCGTACCCAAGCACGATCCCTGAGCCCGGAAAAGCAGGCACTGCGCGAGGAGGCCCTGCGCGGCTTCGCCGCCAGCCCGAAGGCGATGTCGCCGAAGTTCTTCTATGATCACCGCGGCTCCCAGCTGTTCGAGCTGATCTCCCAGCAGCCGGAGTACTACCCGACGCGCACCGAGGAAACCATCCTGCGCCTGTCGGCAGGCGCTATCGCCGAGCTGGCCGGGCGCAATGCCAGCCTGGTGGAGTTGGGCAGTGGCGCCAGCCGCAAGATTCGCCTGCTGCTCGAAGCCCTGCGCCCGGCGCGCTACCTGGGTATCGATATCTCCCGTGAATTCCTGGATATCTGCACGCGCCGCCTGGCCGCCGATTACCGCTGGCTGGACGTGCACGCGCTGTGCGCCGACTTCAGCCAACCGCTGAAGCTGCCCGCCGAGGCGCTGGGGCAACGGCCGCTGGCGTTCTTCCCCGGCTCGAGCATCGGCAATTTCGATCCGAGCGAGGCCCGTGCCTTTCTGCGCAATCTGCATCAGGCGCTGCCGGCCGGTAGCGGCTTGCTGATCGGCGTGGATCTCGTCAAGGATCGCCAGGTGCTGGAGCGTGCCTATAACGATGCGGCCGGGGTGACCGCGCTGTTCAATCTCAACCTGCTCGAGCGTATCCGCACCGGGCTGGACAGCGATATCGACCCGCGACGCTTCGAGCACCGGGCTTTCTACAACGAGCAGGCCTCGCGTATCGAGATGCACCTGGTCAGCCGGCAGGCGCAGCAGGTGCGCATCGAGGATCAGGTGTTCGACTTCGCCGCCGGCGAAACCCTGCACACCGAGAACTCCTACAAGTACACGCCCGGTGCCTTTGTCGGCCTGGCTGGCGAATGTGGCTTCGTCTCCGTGGCTATGTGGCGCGACCCGGCGCAGCTGTTCAGCGTGCATTTCTTGCGGCGCGAGTGAGGGCGCAGCCGCCATCACGCCAATTGCACTGCACGAATCTCGGCAACCACTGCGCGGCGATGGTGTCTGTAAGCATCGGCATGGCGGGCCTGATCATCTTCAGGCGCTGCGCCTACTGCACACACCCTCGAAAAGGATGACCACTTTGCAACGCTTGCTAACCCTCATCACTCTGTCCGCCCTGATCACCGCCTGTGGGCAAAGCGCGCCGTCCGAGTCGGAAATTTCCAAAACGCTGGCCGACAGTGTTTCCGGCAAAGGCTGCGCCACCTCGACGCTGTTCAAGCGTTTCCCGATTCCGTCCGACATGGCCAGCAAGAACGGCGCGATCACCCGGCCGTTCGAGGAAATGGGCTTTATCGCGCAGAGCGCCGATGGCTACCAGCTGACCGAGAAGGGCCAGGCCGAATACGACGCCGAACGCTCCGGCTTCTGCTACACGGACAGCTACCAGATCAGCGATATCAAGGTCATCGATGAAGAGGCTGAGAGCGACCTGCCGCCGGCCCTGTCCGGTGCCTGGACCGTGAGCTTCACCCTGGCGCCGGCCAGTGTCGATGAGTGGGTGAAGAACCCGGCGATCATCAAGGCGGCAAGCCGTGCATCGCTTGAGGAGATCGTCGAGCCGCAATCCTTCAACGTGCGCGTAGCCAGGGAGAAGGGTAAGGACGAGCTGATCGCCGCCGATCCGCGGTTCAGCTTCAGCCCGGGCATCCATTTCAATATGGGTTGGTAACGTCGCGATCCTGCGAACCAGGCGCTGTTGCTGCCGTGGTTCGCTCGCTTCTGCAGTGGGCGCCCCGGGGTATTGATTCGTGCCGTCGGGTTACGTCCGCTGCGAACTGTCGATCGCTTCATCGTTCCAGTCTGTGAATCAGTGCTGGCACGTGCCGGTAGATGACCTTAGTCTGAGCCCATGACCCATACGCCCCCCATCCTCGAACGGCCGCCACAAGAACGCATCATCGTGGCCGATGATCACCCGATTTTCCGCGAGGGGCTGAGCCGCATCGCGCAGCGGGTGTTTCCCCATGCCTGCATTTTCGAGGCCTGCGACATGGACGAGGTGCTGGCCCTGGCCGCTGCGGGGCCGCCGCCCAGCCTGTTCATGCTCGACCTGTTGTTTCCAGGGCAGTCGCCAGAGGCCATCGGTGGGTTGCGCCAGCGCTATACGCGTAGCTCCATCGTGATCGTGTCGATGGTCGATAACCGCGAGGTGATCGACCAGGTGATGGCCGTGGGGGCCGATGGCTATATCGGCAAGGCGACGCCCCCTGACGAGATCGCCGAGGCGTTGCAGGCGGTGCGTGACGGGGAATTCGTGCTGACCCTGGGGCCGGCCGGCGTGCCGGCTTTTGCCGAGTCTCGGCACCTGCTGGAGCAGCTGACGCCGCGGCAGCAGGACGTGCTGCGCCTGCTGGTGCGCGGCCTGGCCAACAAGGAAATCGCCCGCGAGCTGGATATCTCGCCCTTTACCGTGCGCATCCATGTGTCGGCGCTGATGCGCACGCTGGATGTCAGCAGCCGCGCCGCGGCAGCGGCCATGGCGGCCAAGGCGGGGCTGCGCTAGGCCGCCCGCGCCTTGAGTCTCAGCGCCACCAGCAGCGAGCGCAGTTCGGCCGGTTGCACGGGTTTGGAGAGGATCGGGATCTGGTCGTCGCCCACCGCTTCCTGCACGCGGCGCACGTCGTGGCCGGTCATGATGATGGCCGGCACCTGGCGGGCGGCTAGGGCGCGCACATGGGCGATGCAGTCGGCGCCGGAGGCTTCCAGGCCGAGGTCGAAGTCGGTCACCACCAGGTCGATATCCGCCGCCACGTCGGGCAGCGAGGTATGGGTGTCGACCATGCAGCCCCATTTCTTCAGCAGGGTGGCGGTGGCCAGCAGCACGTTGTGGTCATCCTCGATCAGGCATACGCGCAGGCCGTTGAGCATGCTCGGTGCCTGGGGCCGGGCGGGTTGCGCAGCGGCCTGCCGGGCCGGTGCGCTGGCCAGTTGCAGGCCATCGATGGCCGCCAGGGTGCCTTTGCCTTCCACCGAGCGGATGCGCACCTGCAGATCCATCAGCTTGCCCAGGCGACGCACGATGGTCAGCCCCAGGCCCATGCCTTCCACGTCACTGTCGCGTGTCTGGCGTACCCGGTAGAACTCCTCGAAGATGTTTTCCAGGTGCGCCTCAGCGATGCCGCGGCCCTTGTCGTAGAACTCGATGGAGAGATGCGCGCCGCGCCGCCGGCAACCGATCAGCATGGGCTGGCCGGGGGCGTACTTGAGGGCGTTGGTGAGCAGGTTCTGCAGCATGGTGGTCAGCAGGCCCTGGTCGGCGTGCACATGGACGTCCGGGCAGTGCAGGCGGATCTCCACGCCGGCCCAGCGCGCGGCCTCAAGGTTCTGCTGGATCAGCTGGCGCAGCAGGCCCTGCAGCGGCAGGGGCTCCATATGGGCGACCACCTTGCCGCTGTCCAGCGAGTACATGTCGAGGATGGTGCGGAACAGCCGGGCGACGCTGTTCAGGGACTTGTCGATGTTCTCCACTAGGCGGTGCTGCTCGCCGTCCAGGTTGCTGTCGCGCAGGCAGGCGGTGAACAGGCTGATGGAGTGGATGGGCTGGCGCAGGTCGTGGCTGGCCTGGGCGAGGAATTGCGACTTGGCCCGGTTGGCCGCCTGCTCGGCCTCGGCGGCCAGGCGCGAGCGCTTGAGCAGGGCGTGCATGTAGGCCGGCACCATCAGGGTGGTGAGCAGCAGGGTGACGATCAGGTAGGGCTGCGACTGCCAGTAGGCCGAGGTGCCGGCGATGATCAGCAGCGACAGGGTGGCGAGCACGGTCGCCAGCAGCAGGTAGTTGGAGCCGTAGCGCAGGCCGTAGCCCACGGTCACCCAGATCAGGATGGCGTAGACCGGCAGCATCGGCTCGCCGCCGAAGGCGATAGTTACGGTGATGCAGGTGTAGTCGCTGAGCATGGTCAGCACGCGGCGCGCCGGGTGGTTGCCGGGGCGCCGGCGGATGTCGATCCACAGGGCCAGGGAGGCGGCCAGGAAAAGGGATTCGAGCAACAGGATCCAGCCGGCCAGAGTGGGGTCGATGGCCGAGCGCAGGTGCATCAGCAGGGTGTAGCCGATGGCTATCGGCGCGATGACCAGGCGCACGACGGCCTGGGCGCGTTCGACGTCGTAGGTAGGAGAGGCGGTGGCCAGCATGACGGTTCCCTGTGCGGCTCAGACGGGCATCCGTTCACCATATGCCGCGGCCAGTTGACGGCGCAAGGTGGGCGTCGGTTGCAAAGTGCCGCTAGCACACCCGTACTATTTCGCCGCCCAGGCACGCTTCCTAGAATCCCCGGCATCGCTTCGGCACCGAGTCGGAGCCCAGTGATCGAGGGAATTCACATGCGAATCAAAGGAACGCTTGCGGCTCTGCTCGCCGCACCGATGCTGGTCACGCTTGCCGGGTGCCTGCCGCAGAACACGCAAAGCCAGGGGCTGCACAGCTCCCAGGTCGCCGCCAATGGCGCTGCACCCTGTACGCCGAGCACCACCGACAGCCTGATCTCTTCGGGGCGTAGCCTGCTGAGCATCGCCAACTCCATGCTGGAAACCCAGCAGAGCCTGCAAGGCAACTCCGCCACCTATGCCCAGCGTGTCGACGCTGCCGAAAAGGCCCAGCGCGTCAACCAGGGCAACAACGTGCTCAACAACGTCGAAAGCATGACCGCCGGCCTTGGCGCCGGTGCACCCTGCACGGCGGCTGTCGCCCCGGCCGCAGCATCGCGTTGATCAGGGCGGCCTGGCCGCGCGATCCCGCCTGAAAGACCCGCCGAACGAGCCGCGCCCAATGCGCGGCTTTTTCGTTGCGCGGTGCACTCCAGCTCATATCGGCGGTGCCCCATCGCCTGGGGCTGTTCCCCCGGCGCCGGCTTGCCAGCCCGTCATCTTCAGTACACAGCAGCGCTGCTGTAGCGGGCCTGCTCTTCCGGGTAGGTCGATCGAGGCCTGTTGGCCATAGGTGCGTCACTGCAGTACCGGCACTTGCTACAGCGAGAGATTATATAATTAGATATTTGCATATTGGCATTTGTAGATATGACGATTAGTATGCGCCCCCGATGATCGCGTGGAGTGTTGCAGCCTTGCGGCTGCGCCTCTGCGCCTTCTTTTGTCAGTACCTGTCTGGAATGCACTTTTACGCCATGAATCACGAAGCCCTGTTCACGCCTACCCAGCTGGGCCCCTTTACCTTGCGCAATCGCATCGTCCTGCCGCCGCTGACGCGTTCGCGCAGCACCCAGCCGGGCAACGTTGCCAACCCGCTGATGGCCACCTATTACCGGCAACGCGCCGGTGCCGGTTTCATGGTCACCGAAGGCACGCAGATCGAGCCCCGTGGCCAGGGCTATGCCTGGACCCCGGGCATACACAGCGCCGAGCAGGTCGAGGGCTGGCGGCAAGTCACGGATGCGGTACATGCCGAGGGCGGTGTGATCTTCGCGCAGCTCTGGCATGTCGGCAGGGTGTCTCACACCTCGCTGCAGCCTGGCGGTGGCGCGCCGGTCGCGCCGTCTGCCATTGCCGCGAGCAGCGTCAAGGTATTCATCGAGACGGGGCCCGGGAGCGGCATCCTGGCCGAGCCGTCGGTGCCCCGCGCCCTGGCCACCGATGAAGTCAAAGCGTTGGTGCAGCTCTATGTTCAGGCAGCACGCAACGCGATGGAGGCTGGCTTCGACGGTATCGAAATTCACTGCGCCAACGGTTACCTGGTCAACCAGTTCATTTCCGCACACAGCAACCTGAGAACCGACGAGTACGGTGGCTCGCTGCACAATCGTCTGCGCTTTTTGCGCGAGGTCACCCAGGCCATTGCCGAGGTCATCGGCGCGGATCGCATGGGCGTGCGCTTTTCGCCGCTGTTCGCCAGCACCACCGAGGAACGTGTTTACCTCGGCCTGGTCGAGGACGATCCCCATGAAACCTATGTCGAGGCAGTCAAGATCCTGCAAGAGATCGGCATTGCCTACCTGTCGCTGGCAGAAGCGGACTGGGACGCCGCCCCGCGCTTGCCAGACAGCTTCCGCAACGCCGTTCGCTCGGCATTTGGCGGCAAGATCCTCTACGCCGGCAAGTACACCGCCGAGCTTGCCGCCGAGGCGATTGAGGCGGGTTGGGCGGACCTGATCGCCTTTGGCCGGCCCTTCATCGCCAACCCGGATTTACCGGCGCGCATCGCCAATGGCTGGCCGCTCAACCCGCTGGATGCCGCCAGCATGTATGGCGGAACGCACCAAGGCTACAGCGACTACCCGGCCTACAAGGGCTGAGGCGCCGGTTTGCTTCACTGGCCGAAGGTACGCAGCGGTATGGCTGCAAGTAGCGTAAAATCGCCGAAACCACTCTGTGCCGCAGACCATGAATATCGATGTCAGTGAGGCGCTCAAGGCGCTGGATAACCCGACCCGCCTGGCCATTCTCAGCTTGCTGAAGAACCCCAGGCAGAACTTCCCGGAGCAGGAAGCCGATGCCGACCAGTTGGGGGTGTGCGTGAGCATCATCCAGGAGCGGGTCGGCCTGTCCCAGTCCACTGTGTCCAATTACCTGGCGGCGCTGCAGCGTGCTCAACTGGTCACCTCGCAGCGCATCGGCCCCTGGACCTATTACAAGCGCGACGAGAAAAAGATCGCGCAGCTGCTGGCCGCTCTGAAAGAAACGATCTGAGCGCCCCCGCGGCATTTGATGGCCCCCATAAAAAAGCCCGGCACTTGGCCGGGCTCTTTGTTGCTGCGTCGAGGCTTACTTGCCGTAGACCGGCAGCTTGGCGCAGATGGCCTTGACCTTCTCGCGAACGGCGTCGATCACCGCTTCGTTGTTCAGGTCGGCAAGGATGTCGCAGATCCAGCCGGCCAGTTCGCGGCACTCGGCTTCCTTGAAACCGCGGGTGGTGACGGCCGGGGTGCCGAAACGCAGGCCCGAGGTCACGAACGGCGAACGTGGGTCGTTGGGTACCGAGTTCTTGTTGACGGTGATGTAGGCCTTGCCCAGGGCGGCGTCGGCGTCCTTGCCGGAGATGTCCTGCTTAATCAGCGAGAGCAGGAACAGGTGGTTCTCGGTGCCGCCGGAGACCACGTCGAAGCCGCGCTCGATGAACACCTCGGCCATGGCCTTGGCGTTCTTCACGACCTGCTGCTGGTAGGTCTTGAACTCGGGCTGCAGGGCTTCCTTGAAGCAGATCGCCTTGGCGGCGATGACGTGCTCCAGCGGGCCGCCCTGGGCGCCCGGGAAGACCGCGGAGTTGAGCTTCTTCTCGATCTCGGCGTTGGCCTTGGCGAGGATCAGGCCGCCGCGCGGGCCACGCAGGGTCTTGTGGGTGGTGGTAGTCACCACGTCGGCGAACGGCACCGGGTTCGGGTACACGCCAGCGGCAACCAGGCCGGCCACGTGGGCCATGTCGACGAACAGGTAGGCACCGACCTTGTCGGCGATGGCGCGGAAGCGGGCGAAGTCCAGCACCTGGGAGTAGGCCGAGAAACCGGCGACGATCATCTTCGGCTTGTGCTCGACGGCCAGGCGCTCGACTTCGTCGTAGTCGATCAGGCCGTTGCCATCGATGCCGTACTGGATGGCGTTGTACAGCTTGCCCGAGGAGGAAACGCTGGCACCGTGGGTCAGGTGGCCGCCGTGGGCCAGGCTCATGCCCAGGATGGTGTCACCGGCGCTCAGCAGGGCCAGGTAGACAGCAGCGTTGGCTTGCGAGCCGGCGTGGGGCTGGACGTTGGCGTAATCGGCACCGAACAGTTCCTTGGCGCGATCGATGGCCAGCTGTTCGACCACGTCGACGTGCTCGCAACCACCGTAGTAACGCTTGCCCGGATAGCCTTCGGCGTACTTATTGGTCAGCACGCTACCCTGAGCTTCCATCACCGCGGGGCTGGTGTAGTTTTCCGAGGCGATCAGCTCGATGTGCTCTTCCTGGCGCAGAGCTTCTTGCTGCATGGCTTCGAAGAGCTCGGCGTCGTACTTGGCAATGGTCAAATCACGGCTGAACATGGCAATCCCCTGAAAGTCAGCTGGGCGGATGAAATAGGGTGCGGATTCTACCGCATCCGAGCTGACCAGGCATATGAAGCGTGATCATGACCGGGACAAGTGGCGCTCACGAAGCGCCCTGATCACTCGAGCATGAACAGGCTGCGCCCGCAGAACTGCGCCTCGAACTGGTGGGCGGGCATCGGCCGGCCCAGCAGGTAGCCCTGCACCTCGTCGCAGTCGTGGGTGCGCAGGAAGTCGAGCTGCTGCTGGGTCTCGACGCCTTCGGCGATCACCGACATGTTCAGGCTGTGGGCCATGGCGATGATGGCGCGGGCGATCTGCCCGTCTTGCTCGCCCTGGGGCAGGCCGTCGACGAAGCTGCGGTCGATCTTCAGCACGTCGATGGGGAACTGCTTGAGGTAGTTGAGCGACGAGTAGCCGGTGCCGAAGTCGTCGATGGCGATGCACAGGCCCAGGTTCTTCAGGTCGGTGAGGGTCTGCAGTGCGGCGCCGACGTCCTGCATGAGGATGCTTTCGGTCAGCTCCAGCTCCAGGCATGCCGCGGGGATACGGCTGTCGGCCAGGGTGCGCTCGATGCGCTGGCGCAGGTCGCCGTCACTGAACTGGCGGGCCGAGAGGTTCACCGACACCTTTGGCACGCGGATCTTGTTGTGGTGCCAGATGCTCAGCTGGCGACAGGCTTCGGCCAGCACCCAGTCGCCAACCTGCACCACCAGGCCGAGCTCCTCGAGCACCGGGATGAACGCATCGGGCGCCACCAGGCCACGCTTGGGATGCTGCCAGCGCAGCAGCGCCTCGACGCCGGTCAGGCGCTTGCCGTTGCCGGAGAACTGCGGCTGGTAGTGGAGCAGGAACTCGCCCTGCTCGAGCGCATGGCGCAGGTCGCCTTCGAGTTCCAGGCGCTCCAGGGCGCTGGCGTTCATGTCCGCCTGGTAGAACTGGAAGTTGTTCTTGCCGCGCTCCTTGGCGTGGTACATGGCGGTATCGGCGTTCTTCATCAACTGGCTCGGCTCGTTGCCGTCCTGCGGGCCGAGGGCGATGCCGATACTGGCGGTGACAAAGAACTCGCGGCCTTCGAGCACAAAGGCCTGGGCCAGGCTGGCGAGGATCTGTTCGGCCACATGGATGGCGCGGTGCAGGGCGGCGTCGCGGCTGGCGCTGGAGCGCAGCAGCAGGGTGAATTCGTCGCCGCCCATGCGCGCCACGGTGTCGTCGTCGCCCACGCAGGCGGCCAGGCGCACCGCCACGTCCTTGAGCATGCGGTCGCCGGCGGCGTGGCCGAGCGAGTCGTTGATCGGCTTGAAGCGGTCGAGGTCGAGGAACATCAGCACAACCCATTCGCGGTGCCGTTCGGCGTGCTGCAGGGCGGTGTGCAGGCGGTCCTGGAACAAGGTGCGGTTGGGCAGCTGGGTCAGGGCGTCGTAGTAGGCCAGGCGGTGGATGCGCTGCTCGCTGGCCTTGCGTTCGCTGATGTCGCTGAAGAAGCACACGTAGCTGACCAGGTCGCCTTCCTCGTCATGCACCGCAGTGATGCCGACCCAGGCCGGGAAGTTCTCGCCGTCGCGGCGCTTGAGCCATATCTCGCCTTCCCAGGTGCCGCGCTGGTGCAGCTGGTTGAGCACGTAATGCAGGTGGGTGCTCTGCTGGCTGTCGGCGGTGAGCATGCCGGGCAGCTGGTCGAGCACCTGCTCGGCACTGTAGCCGCTGACCCGGCTGAAGGCGTTATTGACCTGCACGATGTAGCCCGCCGGGTCGGTGACCAGGATCGCCGCCGTGGAGTGCTCGAATACCGTGGCGGCCATGCGCAGATCCTTCTCGGCGCGACGCTGCTGGGTCACGTCGCGGCCTACGCCGAGCAGGCCTTCGAACTTGCCATTGTCGTCCCACATCGGCACCAGGCGCAGCTCCACGGGAATCTTGCGGCCGTCGGCGCGCAGCAGGTCGAGGATGAACAGCTGTGGGGTGAGTGTCTGGCGCAGCTCATGCATCTGCTGCTGTATACCGAGGGTGCTGCGGATGCGTTCGAGCAGCGCATAAACCGCGGCGAGCTGCTGCGGGTTGGTCGCCAGGCTGCCGAACCCATTGGCCTGTACCCACTGCGCGGGATAGCCGAGCACGCTGTGCACCGAGGGGCTGACATAGTTGAGGTTGAGCAGGTTGTCGGTGGAGAAGATCACGTCGCTGATGCTTTCGGCGAGCATGCGGTAGCGGTGCTCGTTTTCACGCAGCGATTCATTGCGGGCGATCTGTTTGGTGATGTCCCTGGCCACGCTGATCAGGCGGCTGACCCAGCCATTGGCATCGCGCGCCAGGGCCTGCTCGGTGATGCTGAACCAGCGCCAGGAGCCGTCGCGGTGGCGCACGCGCAACTGTGATTCGAGCAGCACGCCTTTGCCCAGTACGCGCTGCAGGTTGAGAACGCGCTCATGCAGGTCGTGATCATCGGGATGGACGATGTGCTTCCACCAATTCTCGCCGTGGCTGGTCAGGGTGCCTGCTTCGTAGCCCAGGCGGCTGGCGAAATCGTGGTTGCTGAACAGCTGCGTGCGGCTGGGCAGCTCGGTGACGTACAGGGTGTCCGGCACGGCGCGCACCACTTCGGACCAGAAGCGCTCGCGCTCGACCAGCGACAGTTCCATGCGCTTGCGGCTGGTGATGTCGCTGATGCTCAGGGCGACCGCGTGCAGGTCCTGGGGACTTTCCGGCAGGCGCATCACCAGCCATAGGTGGCGAACGATGCCGTTGGCACCCTCGATGTGGCTTTCCAGCTCCAGGTGGCCGCCGCCATCGAGCAGGGCGGCGCTGAGTTGGGCGCGGAAGCCATCGGCCCGTACCGCACCACGGTTGATCAGCTGTTCCCAGGCCTGCTCGGTGGTGCTCACGCCTAGCAGGCGCAGGGCGATCTGATTGGTTTCGGTAAAGCGCATGTGCTGCAGCAGTTCGCCGTGGCGCTGCGGGTTGGCGTCCAGCCAGGCTTTTAGTTGGGCGCCGCTATCGAGGCCCTGCTCGCGCAGGAAATGGTAGAGGCCGGCGAGGTCGAGCACGCAGAGTGCGGTACCGGTGCCATCGAAGATGTCCTGGTAGCGTCGGCGGGTTTCCTGCAGTACGCGCGTGGCCTGCTGCTGCTCGGTGACGTCGCGCAGTACCCAGACGAAGCCCAGGTGGCGCTCGGCGTCGCCGAGGTCGCTGCGGCTGATGGTGAACAGGCGGCTCTGGCCGTGCTGGTGGATCTCCACCACGTCGGGGTCCTGGTCACTGCTGAACGCCGTGGCATGCAGCAGCAACGGATCGAGGCGCGGCAGCAGTTCGAGCAGGTGCCACTGGCGCGCGTGCTGGGTGCTCAGGCCGAACATCGCTTCGGCCTGGGGGTTGAGGTAGGTCAGCCGACCGGTCGCGTCGGTGACCAGCACCCGCTCTTCGATGGCACCCAGGGCGCTGGCGGCCTGGTACAGCGAGCGCCGCGAGGCGGCATTGAGCGCGTGCAGCAGGCTTTGCTCGCGTACCAGGCGATAGAGGGCGAACAGGGTGAGCAGGCTGCACAGGGTGAACAGCATGATCTTGCCGAGCATCTCCGGCAGCACCTGGGCCTGCACCTGGCCTTCATCGAGCATCGCACGCAACTGCCAGTCGGAGCCGGGTAGTTTGCGCAGCAGGATGGTTTGCGCCTGGTTGGCCGCCGTTACCGCCGGGTAGCGGCGCTCGCGCGCCGCACTGGGGTGCGAATCGGCGATCACCCGCCCGCTGGCGGTATCTTCCAGCAGCCAGGAGAAATCCTCATGGGGCGCCTTGAGCAGCCAGCTGTCGAGCGCTCCGGCATGCAGCTGCAGGACCCAGGTGCTGTTCTCGACCCGCACGAGCAGGTAGATAAGGCCCCTGTCACCTGGGTCGAAGGCATAGTAGTAATGCTGGCCGCCGGCCCGGGCCTGCAGCCCGTCGAGCAGTGCGCGCTCGTCAGGCGGCAGGGGATTTTCCGTGGCCGGCTGCCCGCTGGCGTCCAGGCGGATGAGACGCTGCAGGGTGGGAAAGACCAGGCGCAGGTTGCTCAGGTAGCGCTCGTGCCGCGCGTCCATGGGGGATTCGTCAGTGGCATAGAGAACCGCACACCCGGCGCTGGCCATGGCGGCCATGCTCAGGCTCAGTTGCTTGGCCATCTGTTCGCTGACGGCCAGGCTCAGCGTGCGCTGGTTGTCCTTCAACTGACGGAATTCGAACTGCAGTTGCCAGAGCAGCAGCACCAACAGGCCGAGCACCAGCACGATCAATGCGCCCTTGAAGGAACGGCGCATGGGGGTGATCGTGGTCTCGCGCTGGGGGCGAATGGTTTCTGGGGCTGACACGTGATGACGTCCTGCAACGGCGGGATCGAGTAGGCCGGTGCTGCGATAAAAGGGTAATCAGGGCGTCCGCTTCCCGGGGGCGCTAGCATGCCATAAATGTGGCGAAGTGCCAGCCCAGGTGACGAATGTCACCCGCTTGCTACTCTTCCTAGTCTGACGCAGATCGCCGAAAATGCCCGGTCATCGCCATGCAGGTCGTCTCCTTATGGAAGCCGACCTGCCCGTGCCCCGGCGCGGCATTTCTTCGTTTGCGTGCTGCAGCGTCTTGGCATAGGGTGCGCGCCATCGTCGCCATTTATTAGTGAGGTCTGAATTTTGGCTCAATACGTCTACACCATGCATCGGCTGAGCAAGGTCGTGCCGCCGAAGCGCGAGATCCTCAAGAACATCTCCCTGTCGTTCTTCCCGGGCGCCAAGATCGGTGTGCTGGGCCTCAACGGTGCCGGTAAATCGACCCTGCTGCGCATCATGGCCGGCGTGGACAAGGAGTTCGACGGCGAAGCCCGGCCGATGCCGGACATCAATGTCGGCTACCTGCCCCAGGAGCCGCAGCTCGACCCGAACAAGACCGTGCGCGAAGTGGTCGAGGAAGCGGTCAGCGGCATCAAGGACGCCCAGGCGCGCCTCGACGAGGTATACGCCGCCTACGCCGAGCCGGATGCCGACTTCGACAAGCTGGCCGCCGAGCAGGCCAAGCTGGAAGCCATCCTGCAGGCCAGCGACGGCCACAACCTGGAGCGCCAGCTGGAAGTCGCCGCCGACGCCCTGCGCCTGCCGGCCTGGGACGCCAAGGTCGAGCACCTGTCCGGTGGCGAGAAGCGCCGCGTGGCGCTGTGCCGCCTGCTGCTGTCGGCCCCCGACATGCTGCTGCTCGACGAGCCGACCAACCACCTGGATGCCGACTCGGTGGCCTGGCTGGAGCGCTTCCTGCACGACTTCCCTGGCACCGTGGTGGCCATTACCCACGACCGGTACTTCCTCGACAACGTCGCCGGCTGGATCCTCGAACTCGACCGCGGCGCGGGCATCCCCTACGAAGGCAACTACTCTGGCTGGCTGGAAGCCAAGTCGGCGCGCCTGGCCCAGGAGTCCAAGCAGCAGTCGGCCCACGAGAAGGCCATGAAGGAAGAACTGGAGTGGGTGCGCAAAGGCGCCAAGGCGCGCCAGTCGAAATCCAAGGCACGCCTGCAGCGCTTCGAGGAAATGCAGTCCCAGGAATTCCAGAAGCGCGCCGAGACCAACGAAATCTACATCCCGGCCGGCCCGCGTCTGGGCGACAAGGTTATCGAATTCAAGAACGTCACCAAGGGCTACGGCGATCGCGTACTGGTCGAAGACCTGTCGTTCAGCGTACCGAAGGGCGCCATCGTTGGCGTGATCGGCGGTAACGGGGCCGGTAAGTCGACCCTGTTCCGCATGCTGATGGGCAAGGAGCAACCGGACTCGGGCAGCATCGAGATCGGCGAGACCGTGCAACTGGCCTGTGTCGACCAGAGCCGCGACGACCTGGACGGCAGCAAGTCGGTTTGGGAAGCGGTCTCCGACGGCCTGGACATGATCAAGATCGGCAACTACGAGGTGCCGTCGCGTGGCTACGTGGGCCGCTTCAACTTCAAGGGCGCCGACCAGCAGAAGTTCGTCAAGGACCTTTCCGGTGGTGAGCGTGGCCGTCTGCACCTGGCCCTGACCCTGAAGGAGGGCGCCAACGTGCTGCTGCTCGACGAACCGTCCAACGACCTCGACGTGGAAACCCTGCGTTCGCTGGAAGACGCGCTGCTGGACTTCCCGGGCGCCGCCATCGTGATCTCTCACGATCGCTGGTTCCTGGACCGCGTGGCCACCCACATCCTCTCCTACGAGGACGACGGCGTGATCTTCTTCGAAGGCAACTACACCGAGTACGAAGCCGACCGCAAGAAACGCCTTGGCGACGCCGCCGCCCAGCCGCACCGGGTACGGCACAAGAAGCTGGCGCAGTAAGCGCTGCTGTAGAAAACGGAGCCTCAGGGCTCCGTTTTTTTATGGCTGCGTTTCCTTGGCGCGTTTCGACCTGCGTCCATTTCGATGACCGTAATGTGGCGGAAGCGGACGGTCTGCCGCTTTGCCCTTTTGGTGTTCCTCATGCCACAGAATTATCAGACGACACCAATCGCCCCTTCAGAAGGCCGAGCGGAATCGTTGTGGAGAGGGTTGAGCGACATGGATGTCGCGAGAGCCGCGATGGGCCAGGGACGGCCCTTCGCGGCGTGCCCTCGGAGCAATGATGGAGCGAGGGAACCCCAGCGCAGCTGGGGCCGGATGTCGGGGCTAGACCTTTTGGTTTCTTTTGGGGCGATGCCAAAAGAAACCCGCTCGACAGAGCGGAACCGAACGTAAGCGCAACGCGATAACGCTGGAAAACCACAACCCATGCATAGCCTGTGGGACCTAAAGAGCTCGCGGCTAAAGCCGCTCCCACATTTCGCTGGACGGCCGCTTCTGCCTTATTGCCGTCGACTCAAGGGACTACGCGTTCGCCGGTAGACAGCGATCGTGAACAGGTTCTAGTCGCGGCCACCGACCTCGACCCGCAACGCCTTGCCGGTCGGCGTGCAGCGCACGCTCACCGGGCAGAAGGCCTCGATCACCTGGATATTGCTCTGCAGGTGCTTGCTCAGGTGCGTGGTGGTGAAGCTGCCGCTGCCCGCCAGTGCCATCGGCAGCAGCAACTGGTCGGCCAGGTGCTCGGCCACTGCCGCGCCACTGGCCAGCCACCGTTGCAGCGACTCGATGGCTTGGTCGGCGACCGCTTCGGCCCGCACGCTGCTCTGCCCAAAGGCACAGAACTGTTCCGTCAGGTGCTCGCAGGCCACCGTCAGCATCAGGATATTGCCCGGGCCATGTTCCTGATTCAGCCAGGTGCAGTGCAACTGGTCGTCCGGCCACTGCAGGCGTTTGCCGACCCGCGCCAGCTCGCGTTCGCCCACGTGTCCGGGAATTCCAGCCAACAGCACGGCCGCGCGCTGTTCGATCACGGCGCCGCGCTCGCACAGGTGCAGGGGCGTCAGCGGCGAAGGTTGGATGAATGCCTCCAGCGCACCGCCACCGGCAGGCACGAAGCCGTGGCGGTGCAGTTGTGCCTCGACCTGCCCACCCATGCGCCGCACCAGCGGCAACCAGGCTCGGTCGAGAAAGTCGAAGGGTGGCGCGGCCGGGTTGTGGGTGCCGCCGCTGATCTGCACGCGGCTCGGTTCGGCGGCCTGCAGCAGGGCCGGCAGAATGGCTTGCAGCACCAGGGTGCAGCTACCCGCCGAACCAATGGCGAAGCGGTACTCGCCGCCACGGATCGTGCCGGGGCGAAACACCAGGGTGGTCGCATGCATCTCGGCGCCCTCGGTTTCTGCCCCGCTGATTTCGGCGGCGGCCAGCACCGCGGTCAGGTGTTGGCGCAGCAGGCCCGGCCGGCTGCGCCTGGCGCGAATGTTGATGATGCGAAACGGCGTGCCGGTGATCATCGACAGGCTCAGCGCCGTACGCAGCACCTGCCCGCCGCCGATGGCGCCGTCGAGTTCGAGCATGTCCTTGTTCATCTATAAATCCTTGGTGATCGTTCCCACGCTCTGCGTGGGAACGCCTATCGGGACGCTCCGCGTCCCTCCAGTGGTAGCCCGGACATCACTGCGCTCAACTCGGGCTACAGGCGTGGCTCAGGCATAGCGGCCAACCATCTCGCGCAGGTAGGCATCGAGCAGGCCGCTGTCCGCCTGGGTGCGCGGCAGCGCCGGCACCGGCCGCTCCAGCTGCGTCTCGATGAAAGCGTGCAGGGCAGGGCGGCGCGGGCCGTAGGCGGACTCGTCGGCGCTGCGCTTGAGGGCCAGCAGCTCGTCCACTTCGGCCAGCAGCGCTGAATCGTCCACCGTCTGCAGCAGGTCGGCGAAGGTCATCGGCGGCCGGCCACGGCCTTGGTCGATCCACAGCACGGCGAGCAGCGGGCGCAGCACGTAGAAGTACTTCTTCAAACGCACCGTCTCGTCCTGCAGGTAGCCGCGAAAGTTCTTCCTGGCCATCGACAGGTAGTGGTTGCGCGCCGCCGGCGGGCTGTAGAAGTGCTCGGCCAGCTCGCGCAGGCGCGCCGTGGCTTGATCTTCCTGGCGGTACACCAGGGGCGAGTCGAGCCACTCCAGCAGCGTCGGGTTGGATTTGCGCAGCAGGCCGAGGGTCTTGCGCAGCTCCCAGCCGCTGACGTCCAGCTCGTCGTCCAGCGGGCGCTCGATCACGTCGCGGCCCGCATCGACCTGGACGAACCAGTCCGGTTTTTCCACGTAGACGAAGCGCACGTCGTAGTCGCTGTCCGTCGAGGCGAAACCCCAGGCGCGGCTGCCCGATTCGCAGGCATACAGCACCTTGACGTTGCGCTCGCGCTCGACCCGTTCGAGCTCAGCCAATACCCGCGCGCGCATGGCGTCGCTGAGCGGGTGGCGTTGTTGCATATCCATGTCTTTCCATCCTTGTCTAGTCTGTCGCGCTGGCGGCCAGCGCGGACAATGTCCGACGTCGCGGGTTGTACAGGGTTAGGCACCAGATACCCCACCATTCCTTGCCGTCGTCGAAGTAGCTGCTCCAGGCGCTGCGCTGCGGTTCGGCATATCCGTCCCCGACCCAATCGAGCACCTGCATGCCTTCGTCTGGATACAGCCGCAGCACTTGCAGCCATTCGCGAAAATCCACCACCTGCAATGGCGAGCCGTAGGGCGGGTCGCGGAAATTACGGCACAGCAGGCCGTCCTCGCTGGCCAGACCCCGGATGGCATCGGCCGTGAGCGGTAGCGGGCGGGCCTGAGCCAGATCCGCCGTCAGCTCGGGCCAGCGGTGGTTCGCAAAACGGGCATCCTGGGCGATCAGTTTCTGTTGCCAGGTCCGCGCGCGCTCCTGGATGGCCTCGAACAGCATCCGCAACACCAGCCGATGCTCCGCCTCGCCGGGCGTGGCAGTCGGATCGAGCGTCGTCACCACGAAATCGAACACGCAACCCACCTCTTCCAGGCGGGTGCGCAGGTCATCGAGTCGCTGGCTTTGCATCGGTTGCAGCATGGGTTTACCTCATCCTTTCACGCACACCACCTGACGCAGGGTGTGCACCACTTCCACCAGCTCGCGCTGGGCGTCCATGACCTGGTCGATGTCCTTGTAGGCCATCGGAATTTCGTCGATCACGTCGGCGTCCTTGCGGCATTCGACGTGGGCCGTGGCCTTGATCTGGTCTTCCACGGTGAACAGCTTCTTGGCCTTGGTGCGGCTCATGGTGCGGCCAGCGCCGTGGCTGCAGGAGCAGAACGCCTCCTCGTTACCCAGGCCGCGCACGATAAAGCTCTTGGCACCCATCGATCCGGGAATAATCCCCAGTTCGCCCTTCTGGGCGGACACTGCGCCTTTACGGGTTACCAGCACCTCTTCACCGAAGTGACGTTCCTTCTGCACGTAGTTGTGGTGGCAGTTCACCGCTTCCAGCGCGACCTCGAACGGCTTGGCGATCACCCCGCGGGCTGCCGCGACCACCGCGTGCATCATCAATGCGCGGTTCTGCTTGGCGAAGTCCTGGGCCCAGCCCACCGCTTCCACGTAATCGTCGAAGTGCTGGCTGCCTTCCTCGAAATAGGCCAGGTCACGGTCCGGCAGGTTGGCGACGTGCTGGCGCATATCGGCCTGGGCCAGCTCGATGAACAGGTTACCAATGGCGTTACCCACGCCGCGTGACCCACTGTGCAACATGAACCAGACACGATTCGCCTCGTCCAGGCACACCTCGACGAAGTGGTTACCGGTTCCCAGGGTTCCCAGGTGTTTACGGTTGTTGGTCTTCTCCAGCCGCGGGTACTTGTCGGTGATCGCCTTGAAGCGCTGGCTCAGCGCCGACCAGGCGTGATCGGTCAGCTCCGGCACGTTTTCCCAGGCGCCTTTATCGCGGGCTCCACGACCAGCAGTGCGCCCATGGGGCACGGCCTTCTCGATGGCGGCGCGCAGGCCAGCCAGGTTGTCCGGCAGGTCGGAGGCCATCAGCGACGTACGCGCGGCGATCATGCCGCAACCGATATCCACCCCGACCGCCGCCGGGATGATCGCGCCGACCGTGGGAATCACGCTGCCGATGGTCGACCCCTTGCCCAGGTGCACGTCCGGCATCACGGCCAGGTGCTTGAAGATGAAGGGCATCTTCGCGGTGTTCATCAACTGCTGCCTGGCGTCTTCCTCGACCGGAACGCCTTGCGTCCACAGCTTGATCGGCTTGCCGTTGGCGACTTCCAGCAGGTTGTAGGTCTTGGTTTGCATCATCATTCACTCGTATTCGGGCTGGTCGTGCCAGCGTTTGCAGTACGGCGACAATCGTTGGTGAAACATGCGCGTTGGTCTATCCAATTGAGCTACCCGTCGCCGGGGCGGGAGTCGAACCCGCAACCTTCGCGTCCTGTAGTTCCACCGGCATTCGCCGGGTAATCAAAAAAGTAGAGGCAGGCCTTCGTGCAGCGACGAAATGATGGGCACATTCTTCGCTCTACCAACTGAGCTACAGCCGTAATGGTGAACGGGTTCAAGTTGGCCATCGTGGCGTCTCGCTGTGTTGTCCGTTGTTGCCAGAACTATTGCAGCGGGTATGCCAGGTTTTTATTCGAGCTTAAAAATATTTATAACTTATTGAATTTAATAGATTTTTAAATTTTATTCGGGGATCTCCCGGGCAGCCTGCGGTGAACGGCTTCAAGAAAATGTGTATTTTTTTATATCGTTGTTTATCTTTTTAGATAAGTCAGCCAGCGCTTCAAGGAGAAGCCATGCGTGTTGTGTCAGTTCTGCTCGCCATGCTGTGGGCCGCTTTTGCCCATGCCGAGCCGTCGCTGCGTGAAGGCGACCTGATCTTCCATCAATCGCGCTCCTCGCAAAGCCTGGCCGTGCAATTGGCCACCGGCTCGCGCTACAGCCATATGGGCATGCTGCTGCGCAAGGACGGCCAGTTACAGGTGTTCGAAGCCAGCGCCACGGTGCGCTACACGCCTTTGCCGCAATGGGTGGCGCGGGGCGAGGGTGGTCATTACGTGGTCAAACGCCTGCATGCGGATATCGATGATGCGGGGCTGATCAAGCTGCAGCATGAGGCCGAACGGTTCAGCGGGGCCCGTTATGATCTGACCTTCGAGTGGTCGGACAGCCGCCTGTATTGCTCCGAACTGGTCTGGAAGGCTTACCAGCGCGCCCTGGGCGTGGAGATCGGCGCCTTGCAGCGGGTGCGTGACTTCAACCTGGCGGCGCCGGCGGTGCGCGCCAAGATGCGTGAGCGTTACGGCGACAAGGTGCCACTGGATGAACCGGTGATCTCGCCGCTGGCGATGTTCGAATCACCGCTGCTGTTCACCGTACGGGAGCGCTGAACATGACCCGCAAGCGTACCGTCGCCATCGGCTTTATCGGCGCCACCCTGGATCGGGTCGGCAAGGGCGCCAATCGCTGGAACAAGTGGCGGCCGAGTATCGGGCTGTGCCAGCAGCCCGACCTGCTGATCGATCGCCTGGAGCTGATTCACGGCACCGAAGCGCGCGACATCAGTCTCGCCGAGCGGATTCGCGCCGATATCGAGCAGGTCTCCCCGGAGACCGAGGTGCGCCTGCAGCCGATGCACCTGCGCAACCCCTGGGATTTCGAGGAGGTGTACGGCGCGCTGCATGACTTCACCAGCGGCTATGCCTTCGATACCGAGCGTGAGGACTACCTGGTGCACATCACCACCGGGACCCACGTGGCGCAGATCTGCTGGTTCCTGCTCACCGAAGCGCGCTACCTGCCGGCGCGGCTGGTGCAGACCTCGCCGGCGCGCAAGCGTGACGAGCAGACCCAGGTCACCGGCACCCACGCGCTGATCGACCTCGACCTGTCTCGCTACGACCGCATCGCCACGCGCTTCCAGCACGAGCGGCTGGAGGGCCTTGCGTTTCTCAAGTCCGGTATCGCCACGCGCAACGCGGCATTCAACCGCTCCATCGAGCAGATCGAGCGGGTCGCCGTGCGCTCCTCTGCACCGATGCTGCTGATCGGCCCGACCGGGGCGGGCAAGTCGTTCCTGGCGCGGCGCGTCTACGAGCTCAAGCGCAGCCGGCACCTGGTGGATGGCCGCTTCGTCGAGGTCAACTGCGCGACCTTGCGTGGCGACGGCGCCATGTCGGCGTTGTTCGGTCATATCAAGGGCGCCTTCACCGGTGCGCAGAACGCCCGCGATGGTCTGCTGCGCGCCGCCGATGGCGGCATGCTGTTTCTCGACGAAATCGGCGAGTTGGGCCTGGACGAGCAGGCCATGCTGCTCAAGGCCGTCGAGGAAAAACGCTTCTTCCCCATGGGCGCGGACAAGGAGGTGAGCAGTGATTTCCTGCTGATCGCCGGCACCCATCGCGATCTGCGTGCGCGGGTCGCCGAAGGGCTGTTCCGTGAAGACCTCTATGCGCGCATCAACCTGTGGACCTTCGAGCTGCCGGGGCTGGCCGGGCGCCGCGAGGATATCGAGCCGAACATCGATTTCGAGCTGGAGCGCCATGCCCGCGAGCAGGGACGCATGGTGCGCTTCAACCTGGAGGCGCGGCGCCGCTACCTGGCTTTCGCCAGCTCCAGCGAGGCGGCCTGGCAGGGCAATTTTCGCGAGTTGTCGGCCTCGATCACCCGTATGGCGACCCTGGCCGATAGCGGTCGTATCGACGAGGCTCAGGTGCTGGAGGAGATCGAGCGGCTGCGTCGCGCCTGGGGTGTGCCGCAGGTCGATGATGGGCTGTCGGATCTGCTCGGTGAGGCGGTTGCCGACATCGACCTGTTCGACCGCCTGCAACTGCAGGCGGTGATCGACATCTGCCGTCAGGCGGGCAGCCTGTCCGAGGCGGGTCGGCGTTTATTCGATATCAGCCGCCAGGCCAAGGCGCAGCCCAACGATGCCGATCGCCTGCGCAAGTACCTGGCTCGCTTCGGCTTGAGCTGGCAAACCGTGCGGGGCGACTGATTATTTTGGTGCGCCGAGAGGCTGGATTGGTGCGCTATATGACTGGCTAAAGGTGCTGTTTTAGAGGGTATATTTATAGCAAAGCACCAGAAACTTTCATAAAGGCGTCATTTTGCTCTTTTTTAGGGCGCTCCGTTCTTGCTAGAGTCCCGGCACTTTTCATTGCGTGGCGCAGCAAGATGCCAGGGAGCCTGCATGAGCATGTCCGTCGACCATTTCCTTGAACGCCTGCAACAACGCGACCCTCACCAGCCGGAATTCCATCAGGCGGTGGAAGAGGTGTTGCGCAGTTTGTGGCCGTTTCTGGAGGCCAACCCGCGTTACCTGGAAGCGGGTATCGTCGAGCGTCTGGTCGAGCCGGAGCGTGCCGTGCTGTTCCGCGTGCCGTGGGTCGACGATGCCGGGCGCGTGCAGGTCAACCGTGGCTTCCGCATCCAGATGAACAGCGCCATCGGCCCCTACAAGGGCGGCCTGCGCTTTCACCCGTCGGTGAACCTCAGTGTGCTCAAGTTCCTGGCCTTCGAGCAGACCCTGAAGAACTCACTGACCTCGCTGCCCATGGGCGGCGGCAAGGGCGGTGCGGACTTCGACCCCAAGGGCAAGAGCGACGCCGAGGTGATGCGCTTCTGCCAGTCGTTCATGACCGAGCTGTACCGCCATATCGGTGCCAATCTCGACGTGCCGGCCGGTGATATCGGCGTCGGCGGTCGTGAGATCGGCTACCTGTTCGGCCAGTACAAACGCCTGGCCAACGAATTCTCCTCGGTGCTGACCGGCAAGGGTCTCTCCTACGGCGGCAGCCTGATTCGCCCGGAAGCCACCGGCTATGGCTGCGTGTACTTCGCCGAGGAAATGCTCAAGAGCCGCGGCCGCAACTTCGAGGGCCAGCGGGTGGCCATCTCCGGTTCCGGCAACGTGGCGCAGTACGCGGCGCGCAAGGTCATGGACCTGGGTGGCAAGGTGATTTCCCTGTCCGACTCCGAAGGCACGCTGTATGTGGAAGAAGGCTTCAGCGAGCAGCACTGGCAGGACGTGATGGCGCTGAAAAACCATAAGCGCGGCCGCCTGCGCGAACTGGACGGCGGCGCGTTGCGCTTCCAGGCCGGCCAGCGCCCCTGGGGGCTGGTGTGCGACATCGCACTGCCCTGTGCGACCCAGAATGAGCTGAATCTGGACGACGCCCGGGCGCTGCTCGGCAGTGGCTGTGTGTGCGTGGCCGAAGGCGCCAATATGCCGACCACTCTGGACGCGGTGGACCTGTTCATCGAGCAGGGCGCCCTGTTCGCTCCGGGCAAGGCCTCCAACGCCGGGGGCGTGGCGGTCAGTGGCCTGGAAATGTCGCAGAACGCCATGCGTCTGCACTGGAGCGAGGGCGAGGTGGACGAGAAGCTGCATGGCATCATGCAGTCCATCCACACTGCCTGCGTGCGCCATGGCGAGGAAGAGGGTGGCGTCAACTACGTCAAGGGCGCCAACATCGCCGGCTTCGTCAAGGTGGCCGACGCCATGCTGGCGCAAGGCGTGGTCTGACGGGGGCCCCCGCAGCCGGGCAATCCGGCTGCGCAGCCCTTGTTCGTTGCGTTTATCTTCAGTTCGCTCATTTCCCGGACGGCTGGTCATCAAAGAGCCTCAACCTTCCGCCACTGTCACGACTCTTACATATAACGGGCCGACAATGCCCACCCGTTATGGCGCAGGATGGCGCCGTTGTAAGAGAGTGATGTGATGCAACAGATCCCGGGAATGCTCGAAGGCGCCATGGCCGTACGTTTCTACCAGAGCGTGCAGGGCCCGTTTCCCATTGAAATCGGTGCGGCGGTGCCGGGCTCGAGCATGTCCGCCATCGTCAAGCCGGCTGCCAGCGCCGTCGCGCTGGATGCCAGCGGCGAGGAAGATCTCGGCCTGTCGCTGCTCGAGGCCGAAGCCACTGGCCAGGCCGCCGAGAAGGTCTGCGACCAGCTCAATGCCTTTTACGCCGGACGCCGGGTCAATTGCAACTGCGCGGCGGAGGTCGAGGCGGTCGTTCACCTGTTCCAGGCCAGTGGCGTGGAACTGGAATTCTCGCTGTCGACCCTCGATGCCGCTGCGCTGTATCTGCCCGACATGCCGGCAATCGACCAGTACCCGGAAAGCGTCGCCCGCGACCTTTTCATGCTGGCCAGACCCTTCGAATTCCGCCGCTTGCGTTGAGCGCAGCGCCACCGCGGCTGGTTCGCTTTCGCATAGTAATGTGGATAAAGATGCGAACTACTGGTACATGACAATCGTTATCGAATAGACTCCCGCGCCACCGGCTCGCTCTGCCGTGCCCGTTTCATCCTGCAAAGCCAGCCGTACTACGAGCGGCGCATGCCTGGCAGGGTCGAAGCACGCGCCACTGCGCAGTTGGTTCTCCCGTTCGCGGCAGGTAGTCCGAGAGTCGATTGCGGTGTTCAAGAAAGTTCTCTTCCAGCTGCACTGGTTCTTCGGCATCACCGCCGGGCTGGTGCTTGCCCTGATGGGCGTGACCGGTGCGCTGTACAGTTTTCAGGATGAGATCCTGCAGGTGATCAATCCCCATGCAGTGGTCAGCCAGCCGGGGCCGGTACTCGAGCCGGGTGAGCTGGTCGCGCGCGTGCAGGCGCAGGGCCTCAGCGTTTCCGGGCTGTATGTGGACACCGAGGGCGGCCAGCCGACGCGGGTGTTCCTGACCCCGCCGCCGGGTGAACGGCGTGGCGGCGTGCGTTTCGTCGACCCCTATACGGGCGAGTCCCTGGGCGAGCCGCGGGGCCTGCAGTTCTTCGGCCTGATGCTGCAGCTGCATCGATTCCTGGCCATGGGGCAGAGCGGCCGGCAGATCACCGGTGCCTGTACCATCGCCCTGGTGTTCTTCTGCCTGTCGGGGCTCTACCTGCGCTGGCCACGCAAGGTGTGGAGCTGGCGCGCCTGGCTGACCTTCGACTGGGCCAAGAAGGGCCGCGCGTTCAATTGGGATCTGCACGCGGTGGTCGGTACCTGGTGCCTGCCGCTGTATCTGTGTGCGGCGCTGACGGGCTTGTACTGGTCCTATGACTGGTACCGCAGCGGGCTGGAAAGCCTGCTCAGCGATGCGCCGCGTGCAGCCGGTGAAGAGCGCGGTCGGCGCGGCCCGCCTGTGGATGGCCAGCCCATGCCGCCGGTGGACTACGCCAACCTCTGGCAGGGCATCCAGCGCACGGCGGGCGACACGCTCAGCGCCTACAGCCTGCAGCTGCCCAACACGGCCGGCCAGCCGGCGCGGGTGTTTTTCATGCTGCGCGATGCCGAGCACTCGCGCGCCTTCAACCAGATGCTGCTCGACCCGCTTACGGGCGAAGCCAAGCAGGTTGAGCGTTACACCGACAAGTCGTTCAAGGCGCGATTGCTGGCCAGTGTCTATGCCCTGCATACCGGCGAGTATTTCGGCATGCCCGGGCGCATCCTGATGATGGTCGCCAGCTTGCTGATGCCGTTGTTCTTTATCACCGGCCTGCTGTTATACCTGGATCGTCGTCGCAAGAAACGTGCAGCGCTTGCGGCCCGCCAGGCGCTTGGCGGTGGCGAAGGCGGTGAGCCCTGGCTGGTCGGCTTTGCCAGCCAGAGTGGCTTCGCCGAACAGCTGGCCTGGCAGACCGCCGGACAGTTGCAGGCCGCCGGCATGGCGGTGGAGGTGCAGCCCCTGGCGCGCATCGATACCGCCAAACTCAGCGCCACGCCCCGTGCGCTGTTGGTACTCAGCACCTTTGGCGATGGCGACGCGCCGGACAGCGCCCGTGGTGTCGAGCGCCAGTGGCTGGCGGCAACGCTGGATTTGCCCGGCCTGCGTTACGCCGTGCTGGGCCTTGGGGATCGCCAGTACGCGCAGTTCTGCGGCTTCGCCCGGCGTGTCGACGATTGGCTGGCCGGCTGTGGCGCCCAGCGCCTGGGCGAGCGTATCGAGGTGGATGGCGATGACCAGCAGGCGTTGCAAAGTTGGCAACGGCAGGTGGCCGACCTGACCGGCGCGCAACCGCTTGCCGTGCAGCAGGTGCCGTTCGACGGCTGGGTGTTGCGCGAGCGTAGGTGCCTGAACCCTGGTAGCCAGGGCCAGAACACCTGGCTGGTCGGCCTGCAGCCGCCGGCCGGGGCGCACTGGCAGGCCGGCGATATTCTGGAAATCCTCCCGCGCAATGGTGCGGCGCAGGTGCAACGCTGGCTTGAGGAGCACGGTTTGCAGGCGCTGCAATCCGTGGTCATCGAGCCGCTCGGCCATACCCTCGGCGAGGCGCTGGCCGCTCGCCAGCTGCCGTACAGTGCCAGTCACCTGGTCGGCCTGCATGCCCAGGCGCTGCTCGAGGCGCTGGTGCCGTTGCCGAGTCGGGAATACTCGATTGCCTCGCTGCCCGAAGACGGCGTGCTGGAGCTGATCGTGCGCCAGCAGCACCTGGCCAATGGTGAGTTGGGCGCTGGTTCGGGCTGGCTGACCGCGTATCTGCCGGTCGGCGAGCAGCTGCTGGCGCGGGTGCGGCGCAACAGTGGTTTTCATGCCCCGGAGGATGATCGGCCGATGATCCTGATCGGCAATGGTACCGGGCTCGCCGGCCTGCGCAGCCTGATCAAGGCGCGCATCGCTGTCGGTCACTCGCGCAACTGGCTGCTGTTCGGCGAGCGCAATGCCGAGCACGATTTCTACTGCCAAGACGAGCTGCAGGCCTGGCTGCATGGCGGCCAGTTACAGCGACTGGATCTGGCCTTTTCCCGTGATCAGGCGCAGCGCCTCTACGTGCAGGACAGCTTGCGCGAGGCGGCGGATGAGCTGCGGGGGTGGATTGCCGAGGGGGCCGCGGTTTATGTGTGCGGTAGTCTTCAGGGCATGGCGGCGGGCGTGGATCAGGTGCTGCGAGAAGTGCTGGGTGACGCCGTTGTCGAGGGGCTGGTGGAGCAGGGGCGGTATCGGCGGGATGTGTACTGATATCCCTGCTCGCGATCTTTCCGGGCATGGGTACGGGCAACTTCGACGCAGAAGCGGACATTCACTTGTGGGAGAGGCTCTAGCCTCGATTGTGCCTGACCAGGTTCAAAGAGCTCGGGGCTAAAGCCCCTCCTACGAGATCGCGGTGGCTTGCGCCGCACTGCAGTTCGTAGGGGCGTAGCTGACGTTTCACCCGCGCGCCCCGACTGTCCACCACTCTCCTATCGCGATGGTGGATGAAAAAACGTCAGCTGCGCGCCCCGATCCACCCTGCGTCCTGATCCATCGTGGAAGCGGGCCATGCCCGCGAAAGATCACGGGCATGGACTAGGCGTCCCCGCCCGTTCCCACAGGATAGCGGTACGGCCGCTCCCGCCACGTCGCCGTCAAAATAGATAAAGCCTGGCAGGACGATCGTGAACAGGCTCTTGGTGCAACGGGCGCAGCGTGAAGCTGCGGCCGGTGGGCGGTCAGAGAAACTGCTCGGCGTGGTGGCAGGCCACTTCACGGCCATCGAGCGGGCGCAACAACGGCAGCTCGGTCTGGCAGCGCTCGGTGGCGTAGGGGCAGCGCTTGTGGAACGGGCAGCCAGATGGCGGGTTGAGCGGGTTGGGCAGCTCGCCGACGATCTTGATTTTCGGTTTGCTCGGATCCGGGTGGATGGTCGGCGTGGCCGACAGCAGCGCCTTGGTGTAGGGGTGCAACGGGCGCTCGTAGATACGTTCGCTGGGCCCTATCTCTGCCGGGCGGCCGAGGTACATCACCAGCACGTCATCGGCCACATGGCGCACCACCGACAGGTTGTGGGAGATGAACACGTAGCCGGTCCTGAACTCTTGCTGCAGGTCCATGAACAGATTGAGCACCTGGGCCTGGATCGACACGTCCAGCGCCGAGGTCGGCTCGTCGGCCACCAGCACCTTGGGGTTGAGCATCATGGCGCGGGCCAGGGCAATACGCTGGCGCTGGCCGCCGGAGAACATGTGCGGGTAGCGCTGGTAGTGCTCGGGGCGCAGGCCGACCTGGCTCATCATCGCCTGCACCTTCTCGCGGCGTTCGGCGCGCGACAGGCTGGTGTTGATGAGCAGCGGCTCGGCCAGTTGATCACCGATCTTCTGCCGCGGGTTGAGCGAGGCGTAGGGGTTCTGGAACACCATCTGCACGTCGCGGCGCAGTTGCTTGCGCGTCTGTGCGTTGGCGCCGTTCACTTCCTGGCCGGCGATCTGCAGCGAGCCCGAAGAAGGTTCTTCGATCAGCGTCAGCGCACGCGCCAGGGTGGATTTGCCGCAGCCGGATTCACCGACCACGGCCAGGGTCTTGCCGGCCTGCAGCTCAAAGGACACGCCATTGAGCGCCTGCACCGTGGCACTGGGCTTGAACAGCCCCTGAGACACGGAATAGTGACGCGTCAGCTCGCGTGCGGTCAGGACGGTCGTCATCACGCCACCTCGGCATTCAGATTGAGCGGGAAATAGCAGCGCACCGCGCCGCGCTCGTGGGGTTCCAGGGCCGGACGTTGCTCGCGGCACTTGGGCTGCACGTAGGGGCAGCGCGGCGAGAGCAGGCAGCCGTGGGGCCGGTCGTAGCGGCCGGGGACGATACCGGGCAGGGTCGACAGGCGTGTGGCGCCCAGGCTGTGCTCGGGAATCGCCTTGATCAGCGCCTCGGTGTACGGGTGAGTCGGTGCATCGAACAGCGCCGGTACCTGGCCCAGCTCCACCGCTTGCCCGGCGTACATCACGCACACCCGGTTGGCGGTCTCGGCGACCACGGCCAGGTCATGGGTGATCAGTACCAGGCCCATGTTCTGCTCGCGCTGCAGGTCGAGCAGCAGCTCCATGATCTGCGCCTGAATGGTCACGTCCAACGCGGTGGTCGGCTCGTCGGCGATCAGCAGCTTGGGCTCGGCGGCAATCGCCATGGCGATTGCCACGCGCTGGCTCATGCCCCCGGACAGCTGGTGCGGGAAGGCTTCGAGGCGGCTCGCTGCGCCAGGAATCTCCACCCGCTCGAGCAGTTGCAGGGCACGCTGGCGCGCCGCCTTGCCTTTGAGGCCCAGGTGCTGGCGCAGCACTTCCTCGATCTGGAAGCCCACGGTGAAGCTGGGGTTCAGGGCGGTCATCGGGTCCTGGAAGATCATCGACAGGTCCTTGCCGACGATATGGCGACGCTGGCGACCCTTGAGTTTCAGCATGTCGGTGCCATCGAAGACCAGACGGTCGGCACGGACGATACCGGGGGCATCGATCAGGCCCATCAGCGCCATCATGGTCACCGACTTGCCGGATCCGGATTCGCCGACGATGGCCAGTACTTCGCCCTTGTCGACTTTCAGGTCGAGGCCGTCGACCACGGGCACGGCGTTGGCGTCGCCGAAGCGCACGCTCAGGTTGTCTATTTCCAGCAGGCTCATCGGGTGGCCTCCATCGAATGGCAGGGGGCGGCCGGGGTGCAGAACAGGTTCATGGCGGCCTCCTCAGATCGCGTTCTTGAGTTTCGGGTCCAGCGCATCGCGCAGGCCGTCGCCCATCAGGTTGATCGCCAGCACGCTTAGCAGAATCGCCAGGCCCGGCAGGGTCACCACCCACCAGGCGCGTTCGATGTAGTCGCGCGCCGAGGCCAGCATGGTGCCCCACTCAGGCGTAGGCGGTTGCACGCCAAGGCCGAGGAAGCCCAGGGCGGCGGCGTCGAGAATCGCCGAGGAGAAGCTCAGGGTTGCCTGCACGATCAGCGGCGCCATGCAGTTGGGCAGCACGGTGATGAACATCAGGCGCGGCAGGCTGGCACCGGCCAGACGGGCGGCAGTCACGTAGTCGCGGTTCAGCTCGCCCATCACCGCAGCGCGGGTCAGGCGCACGTAGGAGGGCAGCGAGACGATGGCGATGGCGATCACCGTGTTGATCAGGCCTGGGCCGAGGATGGCGACGATGGCCACCGCCAGCAGCAGCGAGGGCAGGGCCAGCATGATGTCCATCAGGCGCATGATCGAGGGGCCCATCAGGCGCGGGAAGAACCCGGCGATCAGGCCCAGCAGCAGGCCGGGAATCAGCGAGATGACCACCGAGGCGAGGCCGATCAGCAGCGACAGGCGCGCGCCGTGGATCAAGCGCGAGAGCAGGTCGCGGCCGACTTCGTCGGTGCCGAGTATGAAGCGCCACTGGCCGCCGTCCAGCCAGACCGGCGGGGTCAGCAGGGCATCACGGAACTGCTCGCTGGGCGAGTAGGGCGCGATCCATGGTGCGAACAGCGCGCAGAACACCATCAGGATCATGAAGCCGAGGCCGGCGACGGCACCCTTGTTGTGGCTGAATGCGGCCCAGAATTCCTTCAGCGGCGAGGGGTAGACCAGGCTCTGGTCGATAGGCGTGGTGGTGGTCGAGGTCATGCTCGCACCTCATGGGTATTGGATGGGGACGTAGCTCGAGTCGAGCGGAGCGACATCCGGGAAAGAGCGACCTGGGTATCGCTGTGCTCAACCCAGGCTACGGAAGTAATTTGTAGGGTGGACGACGCTTCATCCGTCCACCGCGGCGCGGTCATGGTGGATGAGAAAAGTGTCATCCACCCTACGGAGGTATTGGTATCAGTTGCCATCATGACTCCGGAGAATCGGTTCATGGCCTCGCGAGCTAGCGCGAGGCAAGGAAAAATTCGTCGAGAGAGCGGAGTTGGCTGTAGCCAATGAGCATCTCGAGAGGGATTTTGACGCGGCATCGCCGACGCGCAGCAGGTCATGGCCGGTTCTCAGCGCTGGTGGCGAATACGTGGATTGACGAGTCCATAAAGGATGTCGACCACGAAGTTGACCAGGATCACCAGGCAGGCGATCAGCAGGATGCCGTTCTGCACCACCGGGTAGTCGCGGGCGCCGATCGACTCGATCAGCCACTTGCCGATGCCCGGCCAGGAGAAGATGGTTTCGGTCAGCACCGCACCGGCGAGCAGCGTGCCGACCTGCAGGCCGAACACGGTGAGCACCGGAATCAGGGCGTTGCGCAGACCATGCACGAACACCACGCGGCCCGGCGACAGGCCCTTGGCGCGGGCGGTGCGCACGTAATCTTCACGCAGCACTTCGAGCATCGCCGAACGGGTCATGCGGGCGATCACCGCCAGCGGAATGGTGCCCAGCACGATGGCCGGCAGGATCAGGTGGCGCAGGGCGTTGACGAACGCGCCTTCCTCGTCGGACAGCAGGGTGTCGATCAGCATGAAGCCGGTCACCGGCTGGATGTCATAGAGCAGATCGATACGCCCGGATACCGGCGTCCAGCCCAGCCATACCGAGAAGAACATGATCAGCAGCAGACCCCACCAGAAGATCGGCATCGAATAGCCGGTCAGGGAGATGCCCATCACGCCATGATCGAACAGCGAGCCACGCTTGAGGGCGGCGATCACCCCGGCGATCAGTCCCAGGGTGCCAGCGAACAGCAGCGCCGCCAGGGTCAGCTCCAGGGTGGCGGGGAACAGGGTGGTGAATTCGTCCCACACCGGCGTGCGGGTGCGCAACGATTCACCCAGGTCACCCTGGGCCAACTGGCCGATATAGTCGAAGTATTGGGCGTACAGGGGCTTGTTCAGGCCCAGGCGCTCCATGGCTTCGGCGTGCATCTGCGGGTCGACGCGCCGCTCGCCCATCATCACTTCCACGGGGTCGCCGGGGATCATGCGGATCAGCGCGAAGGTCAGCAGCGTGACCCCGAAGAACGTCGGAATCAGCAGGCCCAGGCGCCGGGCAATAAAACTCAACATCGTGGTAGGTACCTCATTGGCCGGTCAGGCAGCCCACCGGCGTGGGTATCGCCGGCGGTGTGTTTTTATCTACTTCACCCGGGTGGTGGCGAAGTTGTTATTGGTCAGCGGGCTGACGTGATAGCCCTCGACGTCCTTGCGCATGGCGGTAAACAGTTTCGGATGGGCAACGCTGATCCACGGAAGCTCCTCGGCGTAGATCGCCAGGGCCTGGCGATAGAGGCTGGCACGTTGATCGTTGTCGGTCACGGCGCGGGCCTGGGTGATCAGCTCCTGGAACTTAGGGTTGCACCAGCGCGCATAGTTCTCGCCGTTTTTCGCCGCCTCGCAGCTCAGCAGCGAGCTCAGGAAGTTGTCCGGGTCGCCGTTGTCGCCGGCCCAGCCCGAGGCGACCAGATCGGCTTCGCCATTCTTGGCGCGACGCAGCATTTCGCCCCACTCCATCATTCGGATGTCGACCTTGAGGCCTATCTCGGCGAGGTCGGCCTGCAGCATTTCCGCCGACAGACGCGGGTTGGGGTTGGTCTGCCCGCCGCCACTGCGGGTGAAGAGGGTGATCGCGGTGCCCTCGGGCACGCCGGCTTCCTTGAGCAGGGCACGGGCTTTGTCCAGGTCGCGGGGCGGGTTGCGGTTTTCGTCGTTGTAGCCGATCAGGGTTGGCGGGTACGGATTGACCGCCACCAGCGCGTTGCCCTTGCCAAACAGCTGCTCGACATGGCGCTGACGGTCGAAGGCCAGATGGATCGCCTGGCGCACGCGCAGGTCGCTCAGGTATTTGTGCTCGGTGTTGATGGCGATGTAGCCGGTGACGATGGCCTCGATCTCGTCCACCTTGAGCCTGGGGTCGGCCTTGATCGAAGGCACGTCATCAGGCTTGGGATATACCGCCACCTGGCATTCGTTGGCGCGCAGTTTCTGCAGGCGCACGTTGTTGTCGGTGGTGATGGCGAAGATCAGCGGGTCGCTGGGCGGCTTGCCACGGAAGTAATCGGGGTTGGCCTTGTAGCGAATCTGGGCGTCCTTGTTGTAGCGCTGGAAGACGAATGGCCCGGTGCCGATCGGCTTGCTGTTGAGGTCGCCGGTCTTGCCCGACTTGAGCAACTGATCGCCGTATTCGGCCGAGTAGATCGAGGTGAAGGCCATGGCCAGGTCACGCAGGAAGGGCGCCTCCGGGCGGTTCAGGGTGATGACCACGGTGTGGTCGTCGGTCTTGGTCACCGACTTGAGCAATTGCCGGAAGGCCATGCTCTCGAAGTAGGGGTAGCCGACGCTGGTCTTGTCATGCCAGGGATGGTTGGGGTCGAGCTGGCGGTTCAGGCTCCACAACACGTCATCGGCATTGAAGTCGCGGGTGGGCGTGAAGTAATCGGTGGTGTGGAACTTCACGCCCTGGCGCAGGTGAAAGGTATAGGTCAGGCCGTCGGCGCTGACTTCCCAGCGCTCGGCGAGGGCCGGCTGGATGTCGGTGGTGCCGGGCTTGAAGTCGACCAGGCGGTTGAACAGTGCTTCGGCCGAGGCGTCGGCAGTGACCGCAGTGGTGTACTGGACGATGTCGAAGCCCTCGGGGCTCGCTTCGGTGCACACCACCAGCGGCTTGGCCGCGAGGTTGCCGGCGGCGCCGAGGATCATGGCAGCCAGGGCGGCGCGGAGCGGTAGCGGTTTCATAGAATGCCCCCTGCGAATCACGTCAGCATAGACGTCACGGCCTGCACTTGGCAGGCCGCGAGCCTCTGCTCGGAGAGTGTTGGTATCGGCTGCCCGGCTGGGTCGGCGCAGCAGCGGCGTCGGCCGCCTCGCGGAGTGCGCGAGGCGACCGGCACGCGGCTCAGTCGTTGCTTACACCACTGAAGCTGTTGCGGCCGAAGGGGCTGATCTGGAAGCCCTTCACGCTGGCGCGCATCGGCTGGTAGACGGTGGAGTGGGCGATCGGGGTGATCGGCACTTCACGCTTGAGTACCGCCTGGGCCTGCTTGTACAGCTCGCTGCGCTCACTCTGGTCGGTCACGCGCTTGGCGGCCACCACCAGCTTGTCGTATTCGGCATCGCACCACTTGGAGAAGTTGTTGCCGTCTACCGAGGCGCAACCGTACAGGGTGCCGAGCCAGTTGTCGGGGTCACCGTTGTCGCCGGTCCAGCCGATCAGCATGGCGTCGTGCTCGCCGGCGTGGGCACGCTTGATGTACTCGCCCCACTCGTAGCTGACGATGCGCGCCTTGACGCCGACCTTGGCCCAGTCGGCCTGCAGCATCTCGGCCATCAGACGGGCGTTGGGGTTGTAGGGGCGCTGTACGGGCATGGCCCACAGAGTGATCTCGGTGCCTTCCTTGACGCCGGCAGCCTTGAGCAGCTCCTTGGCCTTTTCCGGATTGTAGGGGGCGTCCTTGATCGATTCGTCGTAGGACCACTGGGTCGGCGGCATGCCGTTGACGGCCAGTTGGCCGGCGCCCTGGTACACGGCGTCGATGATCGCCTGCTTGTTCACGGCCATGTCCAGTGCCTGGCGCACTTCGAGCTTGTCGAACGGTGCGCGGGTCACGTTGTAGGCGATGTAGCCCAGGTTATAACCGGGCGCAGTCGGTACGTTGAGGTTCTTGTCGGCCTGCAGGCCCTTGAGGTCGGCCGGGCGCGGGTTCAGGGTGATCTGGCACTCGCCGGCACGCAGCTTCTGCGCACGTACCGAGGCGTCGGTGTTGATCGAGAAGATCAGGTTGTCGATCTTCACCTGGTCAGGTGCCCAGTAGTCCTTGTTGCCCTTGTAGCGAATCGCCGCGTCCTTCTGGTAGCGGCTGAACACGAACGGGCCGGTGCCAATCGGCTTCTGGTTGATTTCCGAGGCCTTGCCGGCCTTGAGCAACTGGTCGGCGTACTCGGCCGAGTGCACGGCGGCGAAGTTCATCGCCAGGTTCTGCACGAAGGCGGCATCCACGGCGTTGAGGGTGAAGACCACGGTGTGGTCGTCGGTCTTCTCGATCTTGGCGATGTTCTTGTCCAGGCCCATATCGGTGAAGTACGGGAACTCGCTGGGGTAGGCCTTGCGGAACGGGTGGTTGCGATCGAGCATGCGCTGGAAGGTGAACAGCACGTCGTCGGCATTGAATTCGCGGGTCGGCTTGAAGTAGTCGGTGGTGTGGAACTTGACCCCTTCGCGCAGGTGGAAGGTGTAGGTCAGGCCGTCTTCGCTGACGTCCCAGGAGGTGGCCAGGCCGGGCTGGGCCTTGGTACCGCCGCGCTCGAACTCTGCCAGGCGGTTGAAGATGGTTTCCGAGGCCGCATCGAAGTCGGTGCCGGTGGTGTACTGGCCCGGGTCGAAACCGCCGGGGCTGCCTTCGGAGCAATACACCAGATTGCTGGCCTGGGCGAGCGAAACACTGGAGAGCAGGCCTGCAGTGAGCAGAGCCTTGCACAGGAGAGACATGCGCATGCGAACCTCTTTTTTTCTTTTTGTTCGCGCCTGGGTTCAGCGCGAGCTCGGAATGCGGTGAAAGCGGATAGCTCACCGGGTCGGGCTCGAAATTAAGTCATGCTGAAATTTCGGTCAACAAAAATTAAGCAGCACTAACATTGCGCATATTTGCCCTGAAGTGGGGCATAAATTACTCGATGGCGGGTTGATCGCCAAACAAGGCCATGGTGGTCATGGTCAGCACCTCGGCCGGCTCGTCCGTGGCGTTGACCAGCCGGTGCAGCTTGCCGGCATCGAAATGCACCGAGTCGCCAGGCCCCAAGGGATAGTCGCGGCCCTCGATGGTGTAGACGATATGCCCGGCCAGCACGTAGGAAAATTCCACGCCCTCATGGGCGATCAGCTCCGACTCGTAGCCCACCGGGATGTTCATCTTCACGGCGTTGATGGAGTTGCCGGGGAACGAACTGGACAGCCGCTCGTAGGCCAGCAGCTGGCCCCCTACGGTATAGCGCACCCGCTGGTCGACGTGGGAGTCGGGCTGGGCCTGGGCGGGTTGATCGAACAGGGCGTTGAGCGGCACGTTCAGCGACTTGGCGATGCTTGCCAGGGACGAGATCGACACGCCGGTGAGGTTGCGCTCGGCCTGGGACAGGAAGCTGGCGGTCAGGCCGGCGTCGGCGGCCACCTGATTGAGGGTCTTGCCGGCGGCCCGCCGATAGCGGCGCAGGCGTTCGCCAATGCGATCTGCGGTCATGGGAAAGGTTCGCTATTCGAATCGACAGAGTATACCCAGGCGTTGCGGGGACTTCAGCTGCGATTGCAACGCTTTTTTAAGTCCCACTGAAAAAAGCTTTGACCGTAATTTAAGTTGCACTTAAATTTTGCCGCAAGTGAATGACCTGGCAGCGATGTCCGTTGCCGTCGCCAGACGAGGATGTGCAGATGACACTGGGAGTGGGCGGTAGCACGCCGGAGCAGGCCTTGGCGCGCCTGCAGGACATGACCGCCGGCGCGCAGCCGATCGGCGAGGCGGAGTATCAGGCACGTATCGAACGGGCCCAGGCACTGATGCGCGAACAGGGCATCGCGGCGCTGTTCATCGCAGCAGGCAGCAACCTGCAGTACTTCACCGGGGTGAAATGGAACCCCAGCGAGCGCATGGTCGGCGCCATCCTGCCGGCCAGTGGTCCCGTGGAATACCTGGCGCCGGCCTTCGAGGAAGGCACCGTGCGCGACTTCCAGGTGGTACCGGGCACCATCAATACCTGGGAAGAGCACGAGAGCCCCTATGCGCTGCTGCTGCGCTGCCTCCGTCGTCTTGATGTTACGCCCAATGATGGTGCGCCGCCCCAGGTAGGTCTTTGTTCTTCCTTGCCTTTTTTCATGTTCGAAGGCATTCGCAAGCTGACCAGCGGTTACCGCTTCGTCGATGCCGGGGTGATCACCACGGCCTGTCGCCAGCGTAAGTCGGCAGCCGAAATCGCCCTGATGCAACGCGCCAAGGACATGACCCTGGAAGTGCACAAGGCGGCGGCGAGCATTCTCCATGAAGGCATCACCACCACCCAGGTGGCCGAGTTCATCCGCCAGGCACACCGCAAGGTCGGCGCGCCGGGCTCGATCTTCTGCATCGTGCTGTTCGGCCCGGCCAGCGCCTTCCCCCATGGCGTCAAGCATGCGCAGACCCTGAAGGACGGCGACATGGTGCTGATCGATACCGGCTGCCAGGTACACAGCTACCTGTCGGACATCACCCGCAGCTACGTCTTCGGCACGCCGAGCGAGCGCCAGCGCGAGTACTGGAACAAGGAGAAGGCCGCCCAGCAGGCTGCGTTCGAGGCCGCGGTGCTCGGCGCCCCGTGCGCCAGCGTGGACGCCGCCGCGCGGCGCAGCCTGGAAGCTGCCGGGCTGGGCCCTGCCTACAGGTTGCCGGGCTTGCCCCACCGCACCGGCCATGGCATCGGCCTGGACATCCACGAGGGCCCGTACCTGGTCGGCGGTGACGACACGCCACTGGCCGAGGGCATGTGCTTCAGCAACGAGCCGATGATCTGCGTGCCGGGCGAGTTCGGCATCCGCCTGGAAGATCACTTCTACATGACGGCCGAAGGCCCGCGCTGGTTTACCCAGCCGAGCCACTCGGTGGACGACCCGTTCGGGCTGAATGCCTGAGCAATCTGTTTAGGCGATATGAAGAGCTGCTACAAGGCAGAAGCGGACATCGGCCGCTGCTGCTTTTGTAGGAGGGGCTTTAGCCCCGAGCTTTCTACGTCCCAGGCACTATGCGTGACCTTTGGTTTGCCAGCGTTATCGCGTTGTGGATACGTTCGGTTCCGCTCTGTCGAGCGGGTTTCTTTTGGCATCGCCCGGATGGCCGGCCCCGCCAAAAGAAACCAAAAGGTCTAGCCCCGGCATACGGCCCCAGCTTCGCTGGGGTTCCCTCGCTCCATCATTGTTCCGAGGGCCCGACCTAGGCGGCCCCCCACGAAGGGCCGTCCCTGGCCCATCGCGGCTCTCGCGACATCCATGTCGCTCAACCCTCTTCACAACGATTCCGCTCGGCCTCCTGAAGGGGCGATTGGTGTCGCCTGATAATTTTTTGACATGAGGAGCACCAAAAAGACAAAGCGGCCGAACGGCCGCTCCCGCCACTTTGCAGGCAACGCTGAAGTCGATCCGCAAGATCGTGAACAGGTTCCTGGAAACGAAAACGCCCGGCCAATTGGCCGGGCGTTTTCATTCAGGCAACTCCATTATTCGATGCTGACACCGTAGAAGGAGTTGATGCCGAACGGGCTGATCTTGAAGTCCTTCACGCGCGTGCTCATCGGCTGGTACACCGTGGAGTGGGCAATGGGCGTGTTCTGCACGTCGGCCTTGAGCAACTGCTGGGCCTGCTTGTAGAGCACGGTACGCTCTTCGCGGTCGTTGATCGCCTTGGCCTTCTTCAGCAGGGCGTCGAATTCCTTGTTGCACAGGCGGCTGTAGTTGTTGCCGCCGATGGCGTCGCAGCCGTACAGCACGCTCAGCCAGTTGTCGGGGTCACCGTTGTCGCCGGTCCAGCCGATCAGCAGGGCATCGTGCTCGCCAGCCTTGGCGCGTTTGTTGTACTCGCCCCACTCGTAGCTGACGATGCGCGCCTTGATGCCGATCTTCGCCCAGTCGGCCTGCAGCATCTCGGCCATCAGCTTGGCGTTGGGATTGTACGGGCGCTGCACCGGCATGGCCCACAGGGTGATCTCGGTACCTTCCTTCACGCCAGCGGCCTTGAGCAGTTCCTTGGCCTTTTCCGGGTTGTAGGGCGTGTCCTTGATGGTGTCGTCATAGGACCACTGGGTCGGCGGCATGCCGTTCACGGCCACCTGGCCGGCGCCCTGGTACACGGCGTTGATGATTGCCTGCTTGTTGACCGCCATGTCCATGGCCTGGCGCACTTCGAGCTTGTCGAACGGCTTGTGCTCGGTGTTGTAGGCCAGATAGCCGACGTTGAAACCAGCCTGCTCGGGCATCTGCAGCTTGGGATCTTTCTTCAGGGTTTCCAGGTCTGCCGGGCGTGGGAACACGCTGACGTGGCATTCGCCTGCGCGCAGCTTCTGCATGCGCACCGATGGGTCGGTGTTGATGGCGAAGATCAGGTTGTCGATCTTCACGTCATCCAGGTTCCAGTATTCCTTGTTGCCCTTGTAACGGATCTGCGCGTCTTTCTGGTAACGGCTGAACACGAATGGGCCGGTGCCGATGGGCTTCTGGTTGATGTCCGAGGCCTTGCCGGCCTTGAGCAGCTGGGCGGCGTACTCGGCCGAGTGGATCGAGGCGAAGCTCATGGCCATGTTCTGGATGAACGCGGCATCGACGGTGTTGAGGGTGAAGCGCACCGTGTGTTCGTCGACCTTCTCGATCTTGGCGATGTTCTTGTCCATGCCCATATCGGTGAAGTACGGGAACTCGGTGGGGTACGCCTTGCGGAACGGGTCGTCCTTGTTGAGCATGCGGTTGAAGGTGAACAGCACGTCGTCGGCGTTGAATTCGCGGCTCGGCTTGAAGTAGTCGGTGGTGTGGAACTTCACGCCTTCGCGCAGGTGGAAGGTGTAGGTCAGGCCGTCGTCACTGATGTCCCATTTTTCGGCCAGGCCGGGGATCACCGAGGTGCCGCCACGCTCGAATTGCGAGAGGCGGTTGAAGACTGTTTCGGCGCCGGCATCGAAGTCGGTACCTGTGGTGTAGAGCCCGGGGTCGAAACCCGCCGGGCTGCCTTCCGAGCAGTACACCAGGTTGCCGGCGGCCTGTGCGAAGGGGGCGCTGGCAATCAGGCCGGCGACGACAAAAGCCTGGATAAAGGCGTTCTTGTGCATGGTTACCTCATGTCTATTGTGATTTTTGCGAGGGGTCTGCAACTGGAAAACGTGGCCTGTCAGATGCTGACGAGCCTGCGTTAACCCTAGACCTTGTTTTACGCTATGCACGGGATGTGCCGAAATGCGCAGAAAAATTCAGGCGATGTGCGCAGGGCGTTGCGGCAGTGCTCGCAACGCCCGTTGAACCTCGGCCTGCTGCGCCGGCAGGTAGTGCTTACAGCTGCACTTCGATCACGCCGTCGGCATTCATGGTCACCTGGCTGGTGCCGGCTTCGACTTCCGGGGTGGCGCTGTCGCTGGAGAACGCCGAGGCCTTCATGGCTTCCATGCGCATCGGCGGGCGTACGAAACCGCCGCTGTTTAGGTTCAGGCTGACCAGCTTGTAGCTCTTGCCACCCAGTGCTTCGGTGGTCAGTTGGGCGCGTTCCTTGAAGGCGGCGACGGCGTCCTTGATCAGCGCGTCTTCTTCTTTCTTGCGGGTGGCGTCGGCAATGCTGAAGCTCATGCCGCCCATCTTCAGGGTCTTGAGCATCTCGCCAGTGAGCTTGGACAACGCAGCGAAATCGGCGCTTTCCAGGCGGATTTCGGCGCGCTCACGCCAGGCGCTGATTTGCTCACCTTTCTCGCTGTACACCGGGTAGCTGTTGCGGCTGCCCTGGGAAACGGTCACCCCCTGTACGCCGCGTGCCTGGGTCAGGCCGGCATTCAGGGTGCGGGTGATCTCGGCGGCGAGGGCGGCTGGATCGCTCTGCTGGGCCTCGGTGTACAGGGTGACCTGCATCAGGTCGTGGGCCACTTCGTGGCTGACCTGGGTGCTCAGGGAAATCTGGTTGTAGCGCGGCTCATCGGCGTGCGCAGCGATGCTGAGCAGGCTGGTGCTGAAAGCCAGTGCGGTGGCGAGGCGTGACAGTGGCAGCATGGCGATTCCTTATCGATAGCGGGCACGGATAGAGACCGTGTTCATGGGGTTAGACGAGGCAAACTGGAGATTCGGGTTAAGCGAATCAAAAAATATTCACCCCCACCTGAGACCACCCTGATCGGCAAGTGACTGCGCTGATCCGGTGCCAGGCGGGAATCATCGTACGACTGCGGCGCGTTGCCGCATCAGGCCGCCGGCGGGCTTGGTTATACTCGCCGGGCTCGCCAACGAGCATAGAGGAGTATCGATGCTCGCCCCCGTACAACTGCTTTCGGCCAGCCGCCAGAACCTCTGGCGGCTGACCCTTATCCGCTTTCTGGTGCTGGCCGCGCAGGCCGGTTCGGTTGGCCTGGCCTACAAGTCCGAGTTGTTGCCGCTGCCCTGGTTGCAGTTGAGCATCACCCTGGGCGCCTCCCTGGTGCTGTGCCTGCTGACCGCCCTGCGCCTGCGCGGGCCCTGGCCGGTCACCGAGGCCGAATACGGCATCCACCTGGGCTTCGACCTGATCATCCACAGCGTGCTGTTGTACTACTCGGGCGGCTCGACCAACCCCTTCGTGTCCTATTACCTGGTGCCGCTGACCATTGCCGCGGCGACCCTGCCGTGGCTGTTCACCATGATTCTCGGCGGCATGGCGCTGGCCTCCTACACCCTGTTGCTGGTCTGGTCGCACCCGCTGCAACTGCCGGTGGGCCCGCGCGAGAGCCTGCTGGTCTACGGTATGTGGCTGAGCTTCGCCCTGGCGGCGGGGCTGATCACCTTCTTCGTGGCCAAGATGGCCGAGGAGCTGCGCCAGCAGGAGAAACTGCGCGCCGAGCGACGTGAAGAGGGCATGCGTGATCAGCAACTGCTGGCCGTGGCCACCCAGGCCGCCGGTGCCGCCCACGAGCTGGGTACGCCGCTGGCGACCATGAGCGTGCTGATCAAGGAGCTGCGCCGCGAGCACCAGAATCCGTTGCTGCAGGAAGACCTGGCGCTGCTGCAGGAGCAGGTCAAGCTGTGCAAGGAGACCCTTCAGCACCTGGTGCGCGCCGCCGAAGCGGATCGTCGCCAGGCGGTGGTGGAAATGCCGGCGGTCAGCTGGCTGGAGACCACCCTCAATCGCTGGCACCTGATGCGCCCGGAAGCCAGCTATCGTTACGAATGCCTGGGCGTGGGCAAGTCGCCGCAACTGATGCCGCCAGCCGACCTGACCCAGGCGCTGCTCAATCTGCTCAACAATGCCGCCGATGCCTGCCCGGACAACCTGGAAATCAGCCTGGACTGGGACCACCAGTGGGTGCGCCTGAGCATTCGCGATTACGGCGCCGGTGTACCCTTGGCCATCGCCGAGCAACTGGGCCGGCCGTTCTTCACCACCAAGGGCAAAGGAAAGGGCTTCGGCCTCGGCCTGTTTCTCAGCCAGGCCAGCGTGACCCGTGCCGGCGGCACGGTGAAGCTGTATAACCATGAAGAAGGCGGCACGCTCACCGAGCTCAAGTTGCCGCGCGCCTACGCCAGGGTATGAGCCCGCAGGATTGTCGATGCAGCGCACTGCCGAGCCGGCAGGCCGCGAGCATGTTTGGAGGAGTGACCCATGAGTGACGAAACGCTGCTGGAAAGCGAAGAACAGCCCCATCTGCTACTGGTCGACGACGACCCCACCTTTACCCGCGTGATGGCCCGCGCCATGAGCAGCCGCGGGCTGCGCGTGTCCACCGCCGCTTCCGCCGAGGAAGGCCTGGCGTTGGCCACCCAGGACCTGCCGGACTACGCCGTGCTCGACCTGAAGATGGAAGGCGACTCCGGCCTGGTGCTGCTGCCCAAGCTGCTGGAGCTGGATGCCGAGATGCGCGTGGTGATTCTCACCGGTTACTCGAGCATCGCCACCGCCGTGGAAGCCATCAAGCGTGGCGCCTGCAATTACCTGTGCAAGCCGGCCGACGCCGACGATGTGCTCGCCGCACTGCTGACCCAGCATGCCGACCTCGACACCCTGGTGCCGGAAAACCCGATGTCGGTGGATCGCCTGCAGTGGGAGCACATCCAGCGCGTGCTGGCCGAGCACGAAGGCAACATCTCGGCGACCGCCCGTGCCCTGGGCATGCACCGCCGTACCCTGCAGCGCAAACTGCAGAAGCGTCCGGTTCGGCGCTAAGACGAGGCGCCACCCACGCGGGAGGGCAAAGGCTTGCTATCATTAGCAGGCTATCGACGTGCCTGATTGCCGGGCACGTCGGCACGTTCGACGGCCTTTCCACCTTCCGGTGTTTCCATGCTCGCTGTAATCCAGCAAACCCTCGCGATCACCGCGCCGGTTTTCGCCATGCTGTTTCTCGGCGTGCTGCTCAAGCGGCTGCGCTGGATCGATGACGGGTTCATCGATACCGCTTCTTCGCTGGTATTTCGTGGCACCATGCCGACATTGCTGTTCATCAGCATCGTCCAGGCCGACCTGAGCGCAGCCCTGCAGCCGGCACTGATTGGCTATTTCGTGCTGGCGACCCTGGTCAGCTTCGCCGTCGCCTGGGGCTGGGCGATCTGGCGCTGCCCGAGAGTCGACCGCGGCATCTACACCCAGGGCGCGTTTCGCGGCAACAACGGCATCGTCGGCCTGGCACTGGCCACCAGCATGTATGGCGACTACGGGCTGTCGGTGGGGGCGGTGCTCGGCGGCGTGGTGATCCTCTGCTACAACGTGCTGTCGTCCATCGTGCTGGCCATCTACGCGCCGGGCATGAAGGCCGACCCCTGGACGCTGTGCAAGAGCATCTTCAGCAACCCGCTGATCATCGGCGTGCTGTCGGCCATCCCTTTCGCCTACTGGCAGATCCCGCTGCCGCACTGGACCATGGTGTCGGCCGAATACTTCGCGCAGATGACCCTGCCGCTGGCGCTGATCTGCATCGGCGGCACCCTGTCGCTGGCCTCGTTGCGCGAGAGTAGCGGCGTGGCCATCAGCTCCAGCCTGATGAAGATGGTCTGGCTGCCGCTGCTCTCCACCCTTGGCGCCTGGGCCGTCGGCTTTCGCGGCGCGGACCTGGCGATCCTGTTCCTGTACTTCGTCAGCCCCACGGCAGCCTCGAGCTTCGTCATGGCCAAGGCGGTCAACGGCAACTACCGGCTCGCCGCGGCGATCATCGTTATCACCACCCTGGCAGCGGTGGTGAGCACCAATGTCGGTCTGCTGCTGCTGCAGTGGGCGGGTTGGGTGTAGCGGCCAATTGCCGGTTCGTTGCAAGGGTTTACGATGCGATCCGCTGCAGCAAAAGTGTCACAGGTGCTCCTTAAGGTGGCTGGAATCCTTTTTCAGCCGCCGAGGACACCACCATGCCGCGCGCCCTTTTCTGCCGACTGCTGCCCGCCCTGTTGCTGCCCCTGCTGGGCAGCGCCCATGCCGCGGACCTGTCCTCGCGTTACACCGATAGCGACGACGACATGGTCGCGGATGCGCCGGCCAAGCCAGGCGAGTGGCTGGACCCGGCCACGCTGATCTTCGCCTACACCCCGGTCGAAGATCCGGCCGTCTATGCCAAGGTGTGGGACGAGTTCCTCCAGCACATGGAGAAGGTGACCGGCAAGAAGGTCAGGTTCTTCCCGGTGCAGTCCAACGCCGCCCAGCTCGAAGCCATGCGCGCCGGGCGCCTGCACATCGCCGGCTTCAACACCGGTTCCGTGCCACTGGCCGTCAACTGCGCCGGTTTCGTGCCCTTCACCATGATGGCCGACGAGAACGGCGGTTTCGGCTACCAGATGGAGATCATCACCTATGCCGGCAGCGGTATCGATGATGTGCCAGGGCTGAAGGGGCGCACGCTCGCCTTCACCTCGCCCACCTCCAACTCCGGCTTCAAGGCGCCGTCGGCACTGCTCAAGTCCGAGTTCAACCTGGAAGCCGACAAGGACTTCAAGACCGCGTTTTCCGGCAAGCACGACAACTCGATCATGGGTGTGGTCAACCGCGACTACGATGCCGCCGCCATCGCCAACTCGGTGCTCTCGCAGATGCAGGCGCGTGGTGTGGTCAAGGCCGACCAGTACAAGGTGCTGTACACCTCGCAAACCTTCCCCACCACCGGTTATGGCTACGTCTACAACCTCAAGCCGGAACTGGCCGACAAGGTGCGCAAGGGCTTCGAGACCTTCGACTGGGAAGGCACCGCGCTGCAGGCGGAATTCAAGAACTCCGGCCAGGCGCAGTTCATCCCCATCACCTACCAGGAGCACTGGGAAGTGGTGCGCAAGATCGACCAGGCCATGGACGTGAGCTACGCGTGCGACAACTGAGCCATACGGCGTTGAGAGGAGCACAGCCATGAACCTGCTCGAGATCAAGGGCCTGGGCAAGCGCTACGCCACCGGTGACCAGGCCCTGGCGGACATCCGCCTGGCGCTGCCGAAAAGCCAGGTGATGGCGCTGATCGGCCCGTCCGGCGCCGGCAAGAGCACGCTGATTCGCTGCATCAATCGCCTGGTGGAGCCCAGTGAGGGCCAGGTGCTGCTCGGTGGCCTGTCACTGACCGGGCTGCGTGGCGGCGCCTTGCGCAAGGCGCGGCGGCGCATGGGCATGATCTTTCAGGACCATGCCCTGGTCGATCGCCTGACGGTCATGGAGAACGTGCTGTCCGGGCGCCTTGGTTATGTGGGCTTCTGGCGCAGCGTCTGGCGCCGCTACCCGCGGGCTGACGTGCAGGAGGCGTTTCGCCTGCTCGAACGCGTGGGCCTGGCCCATGCCATCGACAAGCGCGCCGATGCGCTGTCCGGTGGCCAGCGCCAGCGTGTCGGCATTGCCCGCGCGCTGCTGCAGAACCCGGAGCTGCTGCTGATCGACGAGCCCACGGCGAGCCTCGATCCGAAAACCTCCCGGCAGATCATGCGGCTGATCCGCGAGCTGTGCGAAGAGCGCGGCCTGACCGCGATCATCAATATCCATGACGTCGACCTGGCACGGCGCTTTTGCGACCGCATCGTCGGCCTGCACGCCGGTCGGGTGGTCTTCGATGGTTTGCCCGATGCCCTGGATGCCGCGACGCTGACCCGCATCTACGGTGAAGAAGACTGGGACGCCCATGCCGCCGAAGCGGCGCAGGATGACGACCCCGATGCGCCGCCCGCACTGCATGCGTCGCGCTCCGGCTGGCCACGGGTGACCACCTGATGGCCGGGCAGGTGAGCCTGGACGAGCGCCTTGCCAGAGCAAGGGCCGGCGACTGGCGACCGCCCGCGCTGTTGTCGGGAAGAGGGCAGCGCTGCCTGGTGATCGGCGGCCTGCTGCTCTATCTGCTGCTGGCCGGTTCGAGCATCAACCTGGACTGGCATCGCATCGCCGAAGGCTGGTCGCGGGGCCTGGCCTTCGCGGCCGGTTTCCTGCAGCCGGATTTCACCAGCCGCGGTGGCGATATCCTCGAAGGCCTCCTGGAAAGCCTGAGCATGACCCTGGTCGCCAGCGTGCTGGGCATTGCCCTGTCGGTTCCGGTGGGCCTGGGCGCCGCGCGCAACCTGTCGCCGCTACCGATCTACCTGTTCTGCCGGTGGCTGATCATGGTGTCGCGCACCTTCCAGGAGGTGATCATCGCCATCCTGTTCGTGGTGATGTTCGGCTTTGGCCCCCTGGCCGGCGTCGCCACACTGACCTTCGCGACCATCGGCTTTATCGCCAAGTTGCTGGCCGAGGCGATCGAGGACATCGATGCGCGACCGCTGGAGGCCATTCGCGCCACCGGCGGCAGCTGGTTGCAGGTGCTCAACCACGCCGTGCAGCCACAGATCCTGCCGCGGCTGATCGGGCTGTCGCTGTACCGCCTGGATATCAACTTCCGCGAGTCGGCGATCATCGGCATCGTCGGCGCGGGAGGCATCGGCGCGACGCTCGGCACCGCCATGGATCGTTACGAATACAACACGGCCGCCGCCGTGCTGCTGATCATCATCGCCATCGTGCTGGCCGCCGAGTATCTCTCCGGTTACGTACGTCGCTGGCTTCAGTAAGGCGCTATCCCCATGCCGATCATTCATGCCGACACCGCAGAGCCGCAATGGCGGCGCCGTACCAGCGCCCAGCAGTGGTGTAACTGGCTCGCCTGGTTCGCCGGCGCGTTGCTGTTCGTCTGGTGCGCACGGTTCATCTCCGAGAACACCCTTTGGGAGTTCGTGGCGGACGCCGGAAGCCAGGGTGCCTCGCTGCTGGCACGTATGGTGCCACCCCAATGGGACTACACGCCCGAGTTGCTCAGGCCGCTGTGGGATACGCTCAACATCGCCACTCTGGGCACCGCCCTCGGGGTAATGCTGGCCTTTCCCCTGGCATTTCTCGCGGCGCGCAACACCACCCCATCGCCGCTGATCAGAAGCGCCGCGCTGCTGGTGATCGTCTCCTCGCGCTCGATCAACTCGCTGATCTGGGCGATGCTGCTGGTGGCGATACTCGGCCCAGGGGTGCTGGCCGGGATCATCGCCATCGCACTGCGCTCGGTCGGCTTCGTCGGCAAGCTGCTCTACGAGGCCATCGAAGAAATCAGCACCTCGCCGGTGGAGGCCATCGGCGCCACCGGGGCAGGGCGCCTGCAGGTGCTGCAGTTCGGCGTGGTGCCGCAGATCATGCCGGCCTTCGTCGGCACCTCGCTGTATCGCTGGGATATCAATATCCGTGAGGCGACCGTATTGGGGTTGGTCGGCGCTGGCGGCATCGGCCTGCAGCTCGATGCGGCTATCAACAACCTCGCCTGGAGCCGGGTCAGCGTGATCTTCATGCTGATCTTCGCCACCGTGATCTTTTCCGAGTGGGCCTCGGCGAAGCTGCGTCAGCGCCTTTCCTGAGCCAAGCCTCCTCGGCGCCTCCTCGGGCTGCCAGATGTGCCGGCATGCGCCGGTCTTTTGTGGTTCTGCCCACGTTCATTGTGATCCAGTGCCGATTCGCAAATGCCACGATTGTCAGCGTCAAGGCAACTCGCTAGCATTCCCGCCCAGCATGTAACTTGATGTGACGGCGGCGCCTGCAAAGGCTGCTGGCGCCACAGCCAAGACCAAACCTTTTCCAGAGCCAACAGTGTGAAGTGCGGGCGCCAGGATCCCTGAGCCAGCACAAGGAGTGCAGTGCGGTGGTTCGCTTTCTTTCGCAGCGCCGAGCGATTCGGTTCGCTCCCACCGGTCGCTGGCTGGCGCGCTGCGTGCTGCTGCTCTGCGCTGCCCTGACGATGCCATCGAGCTGGGCCGACCCTCGCGGCGGCGAGCCGTCCGTTTCCCTGCAGGCACCAGGCGGCGGCTGGCGCTATTACGGCCTCAACGACGGCGATAACGACGCCCGCGTGGCCTACCCGACACCGCCCATCGATCGTGGCGCCCAGCGTGGGCGCAGCCTGATCGAAGGTACCCTGCAGAACATCGGTCACCTGCGCACGCCACACCGGCTGGTGGTCAACGGCAACCCGCTACCGCTGTATACCGACGAGCAGGGCAGCTTCGCCCGACCCTATGCCTTCGGCGCCGGCTCCAACAGCGTGGAACTGGTGGCCGGCGAAGGCAAATCGCTCAAGCGGGTGCAGTTCTATGAGGCCAACAACCTGCGCACGCCGGCACGCATTCGCATGGTGCTCGGCTGGGACGACCCCAAGGCCGAGCTCGACCTGCATGTGGTCACCCCGGATGGTCAGCACGCGTTCTGGAGCCAACCGGTGCTCAGCAACGGCGGCGGCCTGGATGTGGATAGCGTCGATGGCCCCGGCCCGGAAATGTTCACCATGACCGCGCCGCTGCAAGGCACCTACCTGATCTACGTGAACTACTGGGGCAACCTGGGCAGCGAAGGCTACAACTTCGAGGCCGGCAGCAACCAGAACGAGATCATCACCGCGCAGATCAACCTGATCTTCAACGAGAACACCGTCAACGAGAAGCGCGAGACCTTCGTGGTGCCGCTACGCGCCATCGGTGAGCTGCTGTTCGTCAAATCTTTCAATTACTGATATCCCGAGGCTCGGATGAACCGGAATACCACTGCCCACCTGCGCCACGTCGCTCTCCTGCTGGCGGCTGGCCTGCTCGCCGCCTGTGGCCAGGATTCGCGCGATCTGGGTGAACGCAGCGCCCTGGGTCTGGATCTGCAGCGCCCCGATGCGCTGATCGAGAGTGCCTCGCTCAGCCGTCTGCCCAAGGATCTGCTGGCGGTGCCGCTGCTGCGCGACACCCTCACCGAAGACTTCGTGTTCTATTACGAGCACAACGCCGACCGCCTCGGTTTGGTCGGCAGCCTGCGGCGGATCATCTACGAGCGCGACCTGAAGCTGCGCGACGAGCTGCTCGACGAATTGCTCGACCAGCCCGCCGACGTGGCGTTGTGGAAGGGCGCCGATGGCAAGCTCAAGCATTTCGTGATGGTCATGCAGCGTGGTGGCCTGGCCAAGGTCCTCGAGCCGCTGGCCCATGTCGCCCTGGATGACACCCAGCTCAGCAAGGCCGGCGAGCTGCACGTCGATGGCGGCAGCGTGCCGCTGTACCGCCTCAACTACCTGGGCGATCGCGCCCTGCTGCTGGCCAGCCACGGCGACAAGCTCTTGGTGCTGTCGTCTCCCGGCATGCTGTTCGGTGAGGACGACAAGCTTGGCCGTGCGGCCACCGAGTCCGTCGAAGCGCTGCTCGACGGCGACAATCCCTTTGCCAAGCGCTTCGGCCTCAAGGCGCGCGAGACCGAGCAGCAGCGTATTTCCCTGAGTGGCGAGTACGTCGCGCTGGGTTACCAGCGCTTCTTCCCGGCCTTTGCCGGCGTGCGTTTCGAGAAAGGCGAGGGCGGCTGGAGCAGCTTCCTGGCACTCAACGAATTCGACGATCAACCGGCCATGGATTTCACCCCGATCTGGAAAGCCATGCCCATGGGCGCCAGCGCCTGCGTCGCCGTGCCGGTGGCACCGGGCAGTGCCGAGAAGCTGCTGGAGCGGGTCGGCGCGAGCAAGGCCGTCAGCGAGGACCTGCAGAAACGCCTGGGCAGCACCGCCGGCCTGTGCTGGTACGCCGACTCGCGGTTGCACTCGCCGCTGCTGGTCACGCACCTCGACGAAGCCGCCACGCCGGAGCTGGATCAGGCCATCGGCGGGCTGTTCGACGGCATGATTGGCGCCTTCGAGCCCAATGCCGAGAATGGCCGCTTTCCGGTCGAAAGCCAGAGCACGGCCGATGGCCACACCTGGCGCCGCGAGGTGGGCTCCAACTTCGGTCAGTACCCGGCCGAGCAGGGCACCATTCCCGATGCCCTGGTCTCCCAGGGCTTCTTCCGGGTGAGCCTGGCGCGCCAGGGACAGACCTTGCTGTTCTCCCTCGATGACCGGCTGGTGGACAAGGCGCTCGATACGCTGAACAAGCGCTTCCCGCCGCTGGCCGAAGTGCTGCCCACCGACGGCGTGGTGCCCGGATACCTGGCGCCCGAAGGCCTCTCGCGCCTGCTCGAACAGGAAACCCTGGACAGCCTGCCGGCCAACTACGAACCGGTATTCCGCAATGCCGCCGACACCCACCTGCTGCCCAAGCTGCGCGCCATGGGCGGTTATGGCCAATTCGCGCTGACGCTGCCGAAAGGCACCGAAGCCGATGACGATTGGAAGTGGATTCCGCTCGAATGGCGCGCGCTTTGATCACCGCCATGCCGGCTTGGCGCGTGCTGCTGGCTGCGGCGCTGCTCGCGTTCGGCCTGTGCGCCCGCGCCGAGCAGGCGACCGGCCTCGATCCCGAGCAGTCGCAGATCTTTCGCGCCTGGTTCGTGCGTATCGCCCAGGAGCAGCTGCGCCAGGGCCCCAGCCCGCGCTGGTATCAGCAGGATTGTGTCGGCCTGGTGCGCTTCGCCGCCAACGAGGCGCTCAAGGTGCACGACGCCAAATGGCTGCGCGCCAACGGCCTGTCCAACCGCTACCTGCCGCCGGAGCTGCAACTGAGCGACGCACAGCGCCAACTGGCGCAGAGCTGGCAACAGGGCGGCGGCAAGCAGGGCCCCTACGTCAATGCGATCAAGATGATCCAGTTCAACAGCCAGTTGGTCGGCCGCGACCTGAACCAGGCGCGCCCCGGCGACCTGATGTTCTTCGATCAGGGTGACGACCAGCACCTGATGATCTGGATGGGCCGCGACATCGTTTACCACACCGGCACCACCACTCCCACGGATAACGGCATGCGTGCCGTCAGCCTGCAACAACTCATGACATGGAAGGACACCCGATGGATACCCGACGACGCCAACCCCAACTTTATCGGCATCTATCGGCTGAATTTCCTCGCGCGATGAACCGTCTGCTCGCCGTCGCGCTGCTGGCGCTCATGCCCCTGGCCGCTCATGCCGAGGACGAAGTGCCTGCCAGCGGCTACACGCCGCTTGCCGGTGAGTCGTTCTTCCTGCTCGCCGATTCGAGCTTCGCCGCCGATGAAGTGGCCACCGTGCGCCTCGAAGCGCCGGGCCGCGACTACCGCCGCTACCGCATGGAAGGCTACGGCGGCGTGGACATGCGCCTGTACCGCATCGATCAGCCGCTGGAGTTCCTCAAGCGCCAGAAGAACCTGCACCGCGTGGTCGCCGAGGGCCAGTTCAAGGGCGAGGGGCTGTCCAATACCCTGTCGTACCTGTGGGACAACTGGTACCGCAAATCCCGCCGGGTGATGCAGCGCGCCTTCTCCTACGAGTCGCGCAAGCAGGTTACCGAAGAGGCGCCGGAGCTGAAGATGGGCAACGCCATCGCTGCGCCTACCGAGTACACCCCGCAGGTGCAGTTCGCGCCGATGAAGGGCCTGCCGCTGGTCGCCGAGTTCCGCTACCCGCTGTGGGAAGCCAAGCCCATCGAGCCGCCTGCCGGCGTCGACCTGTCCGGCTCGTCGAGCAACTTCGTCAGCGTCGCCTCGGGCAACGTCTACGTGCCGCTGGGCAAGCTTAAACCGGGCCTGTACCTGGCCGAAGCGATCATCGGCAAGTACCGCGCCACCACCGTGGTGTTCGTTTCCAACACCGTGGCGGTCAGCAAGATCGCTGGCGGCGAGCTGCTGGTGTGGACCGCCGACAAGCACCAGGGCACCCCTGTAGCCGACGCCAAGCTGCTGTGGAGCGATGGCCTGGGCGTGATGACCAGCGGCAACACCGACGCCCAGGGCCTGCTGCGCCTGGGCCACGCCAGCCCGGAGCGCTCCTACGTGATCGGTGAGGACGCCGACGGTGGCGTGTTCGTCTCCGAGAACTTCTATTACGACAGCGAGATCTACGACACCAAGCTGTACGCCTTCACCGACCGCCCGCTGTACCGCCCCGGCGACTGGGTGGAAGTGAAGATCGTTGGCCGCGAGTTCAAGAACGCCCGTGAATCCGTAGCGGCCGGCACCGCGCCGATCAGCCTCAGCGTGCTCGACGCCAACGGCACCGTGCTGCAGACCCAGAGGCTCGATTTCGACAGCGCCCGTGGCGGCCAGGGCCGCTTCCAGCTGCCGGACAACGCCGTGGCCGGCGGCTACGAGCTGCGTTTCGCCTACCGCGACGGGCTGTACAGCAGCGCCTTCCGCGTCGCCGAGTACATCAAGCCGCACTTCGAGGTGTCGCTGGATCTCGACAAGCCGGACTTCCGCACCGGTGAGCCGGTCAAGGGCGCCCTGGTGCTGCTTTACCCGGACGGCAAACCGGTGGCCAACGCCAAGGTGCAGCTGAGCCTGCGTGCCCAGCAGCTGTCGATGGTCGACAACGAACTGCAGTACCTCGGCCAGTTCCCGGTCGAGCTGGCCAGCAGCGAGGTCAGCACCGACGGCCAGGGCCGCGCGGCGCTGGACCTGCCGGCTGCCGACAAACCGAGCCGCTACCTGCTCAGCGTGTTCGCCAGCGATGGCGCCGCCTACCGGGTCAAGACCAGCAAGGAAATCCTCATCGAGCGCGGCGCAGCCCGCTATCGCCTGAGCGCCCCGCAGCGCTTCAGTTCGGCCGGCCAGGCGGTGAATTTCGCCTACCAGAGCGAAGGCACCAGTGAGCGCAAACCGGCCCGCTACGAGTGGGTGCGCCTGGAAGACCAGAGCACCGGCAGCGGCGAGTTGGCGGCAGATGCCAAGGGTTTCGAGCTGAATTTCGAGCGCCCCGGCACCTACAGCATCACCCTCAAGGACAGCAGCGGCCTGATCCTCGGCGCCACAGGCCATTCGGTCAGCGGCGAAGGCGTCAAGTCGGTGGCCGGCACCATCGAGATCGTGCTCGATAAAGCCGAGTACCAGGCCGGTGACGAAGCCCTGGCGTTGATCACCTTTCCCGAGCCGGTCAGCGATGCGCTGCTGACCCTGGAACGTGACAAGGTCGAAGCCACCGCGCTGCTCTCCAAGGGTGGCGACTGGCTCAAACTCGAGCGCCTGTCCGACACCCAGTACCGCGCGCGCATTCCGGTCGGCAAGACCTTCTCGCCGAACATCACCTTCTCGGCGCTGTACACCCGCGGCGGTGACTACAGCTTCCAGAACGCCGGCATCAAGGTTGCCACGCCGCAGATCGACATCGCCATCAAGGCCGACAAGGAGGTGGTGCAACCGGGCGAACTGGTCACCGTCGAGCTGAGCACCCTGTTCGCAGGCAAGCCGGTACCGACACGCCTGACGGTCAGCGTGGTGGACGAGATGATCTACGCCCTGCAGCCGGAAATCGCCCCCGGTATCGACCAGTTCTTCTATCATCCGCGCCGCAACAACGTGCGCACCAGCGCCAGCCTGTCGTTCATCAGCTACGACCTGGCCCTGCCGGGCATGCCCAGTGCACCGGGCCGCGCCAACCGCAGCGAGCGCGGCGTCAAGGTGCTGGAGCGGCCGCGCCGCGAGGAAGTCGACACCGCTTCCTGGCAGCCCGACCTGGTCACCGATGCCAACGGCAAGGCGAGCTTCAGCTTCCGCATGCCGGACTCGCTGACCCGCTGGCGCATCACCGCCCGGGCGGTGAGCGCGGAGGGTGAAGTCGGCCAGAAGCGCCAGTTCGTGCGCTCGGAAAAACCGCTATACCTGAAGTGGAGCGGTCCGAGCCGCTTCCGGGTCGGCGACAAGCCGGCGCTGGGCCTGTTCGCCTTCAACCAGGGCGAGGAGGGCGCCAAGGCCGAACTGCTGATCCGTCATGGCGAGCAGGAGCAGCGCCGCGAGGTGACGCTGGCCAAGGGCATCAACTACCTGCCGGTCGAGGAGGCGGTGATCGCCGCCGGCGACTTCAGCGCCGAGCTGCGCCAGGCCGGCAAGGTGGCCGACGCTCTGGCCATCAAGTTGAGCACCGTGGCGCCTGGTTGGCAGCAGGTGCGCAGCGAGCAGCTGTCGGTGTTCCCGGGCAGCACGCCGTTGCAATTGCCGGCTGATGCAAGCCAGGTGCAACTGCGCGTGGCTGACAGCGGCGCCGGTTTGTTCAACGCCGCGCTGGATGATTTGCTCGACTACCCCTATGGCGGCGTCGAGCAGACCGCCAGCCGCCTGCTGCCGTTGAGCCTGGCCTACCCGGCGCTGGCCGCCGGCGAGCCGCGGATCAAGGATCGCCTGCGCCTGATCATGCAGAACAGCCGCCTGCGCCTGGTGCAGATGGCCGGCCCCGAAGCGACCTTCACCTGGTGGGGGGGGGATGCCGATGGCGACGCCTTCCTGACCACCTACGCCTATTACGCCGACTGGCACGCCAGCCGCGCCCTGGCCATTCAGTTGCCGCCGGAGCACTGGCAGCGCGTGCTGGAACTCTATGCCAAGCGCGCCCCGGAAACGCCGCTGTTGCAGCGTGCGCTGATCCTGGCGTTCGCCCGCGACATGGGCCTGCCGGTGAAAACCTTGCTCGAAGGCCTGGTGTATGACCTGGCCGCCGCGGGCGAAGGCCAAGAAGTGGTGCTCGGTGAGGGCGACAGCCTGGTGATGGCGGCGCCGGATTCGGCCCTGGGCCTGGCGATTGCCCGTGAGCTGGGCGTGCACCTGGCGCAGCAGAACAATGTGCCGGTGGCCGAGGCGCTGCACGGGCAGCTCGATGGCGCCCGTCGCCGCCTGGCCGAAAGCCAGTCGCCCTTCGTGGCCGCCGTCGCCCTGTACCTCAATGGCCCTGATCGTCAGCGTGCCCAGCGTCTGCTCGGCGAGCTGGCACCGGCCCAGGCCGGCCTGGAACGCGCCCTGGCGCTGACCTGGCTGCAGCCGTCGCTGGACCTGCGCAGTGCCCAGCCGACGCTGGCGCTGGAAGGTGACTGGCAGGAAGTGGAAGGCACCAGCGGCGAGAGTTACTGGCAGTGGACCGGCGCGCAACCGCCCCAGGCCCTGCAGGTGGCTGGCGATCTGGATCAGCCGAGCGATGTGCGCCTCGACTACCAGAGTGCCCAGGCCGCGCCGAGCAATGTGCCGGTCACGTTGACGCGCCGTCTGCTGCGGCTGGTTCCGGGCGACAAGGCCTTCGAGTTCCGCGCCGAGGAAGTCGGCAAGGACGAGATCTCCAGCGCCGACCTGTACCTGGACGAAGTGACCCTGAGCAGCGAAACCGAACAGCCCCTGCGCTACGGGATGCTGGAAGTACCGCTGCCGCCGGGCGCCGACGTGGAGCGCACCACCTGGGGTATTCAGGTCAGTGGCCTGGGTGGCGATGAAGCCTCGGCGCTGGAGAAGGCCCGCAACGAGCCGGGCGAGCTCAGCTACGCGGTGCCGGTGGACAGCCTGGAGGGCGAACTGGTGCTGCGTCACCTGGTGCGCTTCTCGCAGAAGGGCGAGTTCGTGCTGCCGCCGGCCCGCTACGTGCGCCTCTATGCACCGGGCCAGCAGGCGCTGGAAGCTGAACCAACCCTGCAGAAGGTCACCGTTGAGTAGCAGGCAGTTGAAAAACTATCTACGTTGCCATCGCGGCGTTAAAAACAGGCTCAAAATGCTCATGTACTACTCGTACATTCCGCTTTTTCGCCTGCTTTTGCCTTGCGCTGGCTGCCTCGATCACGTTTTTCAACGGCCTGCTAAGCGCTGCATCCTCGCTTCGCTGGTCCTGCTGGCCGCCGTCAGCGGTTCGGCAATGGCTGGCGAGGCGCCGCTGTCGCTGGCCTGGCAAACGGCCGGCGGCAGCGAACTGCTGCGCCTCGACGGGCAGCGGCTGGTCAGCCGCGAACCCTTGCCCGACACTCTGCAGGCGCCATTGGGTAGCCTGTGGAAATTGTTCGTCTATGCCTACCTGGTCGACAGCAAACAGCCGGAGCACGGCTACCAGTGCCGCGGCGGCAACAAGGAAGAGGTGTATTGCTGCAACCCGGGCGAGCGTATCGATCGGGACCAGGCGCTGGTCAAGTCCTGCGGCCTGTATTTCGAGCAGGAGAATCTGCAACTGAACCAAGGCGACTGGTCGCGCTACTGGCAGGCCCGAAAGGCGCCGAGCTGGATCAGCGAGCGCCAGCGCTTGGCGCCGGCTACCCGCGTCTCTGTTCAACAACTGCTCACGCAGCTCGCACAACTGCCGGCCCAGGCCGATGCCCGCAAGGTGCTGCTGGATGTGCTGTTGAACGGTGACGGTTCAACGGTCAGCGCCCTGGGCGGTCGCCTGCGGGTGAAGACCTGGAGCTGGCTGGCCGATAACGATCGCCAGGCTCGCCAGGGCGGTTTCGCCGGCTGGCTGGCCGACGGCACGCCGGTCTGGGCCGGTGGCTCGGGCACCAGCGTGATGGTGCTCAAGCGCCATGGCGAGGCGCTCGGTCAGGTACTGCCCACGCCCTGGCCAAGCGAGGCCGGCAGTTGCGTCGAGGTGCGCCTGTTCGCCCGCTACCCGCTGCGCCAGCTCAGGCGCGAGGGCAGTAACGCGGCAGTGGAGCCTGGCGCGCTCGATGGCCGTTACGAGGTCGAGTTCACCAACGGCAACCGCCTGCCCATCGAAAGCCACGGCGAGCTGTTTCTCGAGCAAAACAGCGAAGGGCTGCAGCTCACTGCCCATCTGGATCGTGAGGACTATGTGGCCCGTGTGCTGGATCGTGAGGCCTCGGCGCAGCCTGCCGAGGCCGCCAAGGCGCTGGCCATCACCGCGCGCACTTACCTGCTGCAGAGCGCCGGGCGGCGCGGCGAGTGCCTGCGTATCGATGACAGCAGCGCCAGCCAGCGCGTAGCGCCGCGCCCGGCCAGCCAGGGCGCCCGGGATATCGCCGCGTGGACGGCCGACCTGGTGCTGGCCGGCACGCCGGTCACCTACCACACTACCCAGCCCGGCACTGATCGTCTGGCCTGGACGCAGGCGGTCGAGCAGGCGAACAGCGGCCTGCGTTATGACGCCATTCTGGCCCGCGCCTTCCCACGCGCCACGCTGAGCCGCTGGGACAAACCCGTGGCGGCCTGCCAGCCCCTGGCTGCCGCCGAGCAGTGGCTGCGCAAGCAACGACGTGACTGGCGGCAACGCCTGGACGCCGAGCCGGGCTATGAAGAAATTCAACAGTTCACCGTTTGCCAGTTGACGGCCGGCCGGCCCTATGTGGATCGCGAGCGCCAGCGCATTTTCGTGCGCGGCTTCTTCTCCCTGCAGGACCGCCTCGACCTGACTCACGAATACCTGCACCTGGCCTTCGTCGCCCACCCCAATGGACAGGACGAGGCCTACGTGGAAGGCCTTGCCCGCACCCTGTTACTGGAATGACATCATGGCTCTGATCACCCCTCGTATCGCCCTCTGCCTGACCCTGCTGCCGCTTTGTGCGCTGGCCGAGGTAAAGCTCGACACCCCCCGCAGCGGCTGGCGCGTTGGCGGTGGCGACGGCGCGCAATTCATGCAGGAGGTCAATTACCCGGCGTCCTCGGTCAACAGTGCCGCCAATCAGGCCGACACGGCGCGGATCAAGGGAGCGATCAGCCAACTGCGCAAGGACGAAAGCAGCGCGCCTGGCCGGCTGGTGGTCAACGGCACCAGCATGCCGCTGAAGATTGACGAGGATGGTGGCTTCGACCGCCCGTTCGTGTTCCCGGCCGGCAGCAACAACGTCGAGGTGCGCAGCCCCGATGGCAGCCAGCGCCGCCGCGTGCAGTTCTACAACAACGGCAGTGGCGAAACCCCGGCGCGCCTGCGCGTGGTGCTGTCGTGGGACAGCGACAACACCGACCTCGACCTGCACCTGGTCACCCCCGATGGCGAGCATGTCTGGTACGGCAATCGTTCGCTGGCCAATGGCGCGGCCCTGGATGTAGACGTGACCACCGGTTACGGCCCGGAAATGATTGCTTCGCCTACCCCGATGAAGGGCCAGTATCTCGTCTACGTGAACTACTACGGCGGTGGTTACAGCTATGACGATGAAGGCGAGAGCAACGCAGGGCAGATTCTCACCACCGGGCAGATCACCCTGATCACCGAAGAGGGTACAGTCAACGAGAAGCAGGAGAGCTTTCTGGTGCCGATGCGTACACCGGGCGAGCTGACGCTGGTGAAGAGCTTCAGCTATCCGTAATTCGTAGCCTGCGGTTGAGCGCAGCAATAGCCAGGGTTCGGTTCCACCGGGTATCGCTGCGCTCGACCCGGGCTACGGGCTTTATGTATGTTGGTTTATATCAAAAAAAGCTTATCAATCCTTCATTATTATTCGTTTGATCGCGTTATCGCCCTTCGTCACACTCCCTCTCATTGCCCGCCACGGTTTCTCTGCCGGGGCGGGCAAGGTTGCAAACAGACGAGTACATCATCCAGGGACGGATGCTCCTGCCTGCCGCTTGCAGCGGTACCCAGCGAGCCTCTTATTTGAGAGGCTCGATCTTTTCGACGATACCGATGAAGTCCCACGCGCATTTCCCCCAATGGCTTTCCGCCTTTCTGCCTGACGCCCTGCATACCCGCCCTCGTGAATGGAGCCGCGCCGCCTTTGGCGCTGCCGCCGGGTTCCTGTTCAGCACCTGGGTGTGCAGCCAACTGTTCGGCCTGCATATGGCGGTGCATTTCTCCGGCCCGCTGGCGGCGTCGGCGGTGCTGCTGTTCGCGGTATCCTCAGGCGCCCTGGCTCAGCCCTGGTCGATTCTCGGCAGCTACCTGTGCGCCAGCGCCGTCGCGCTGACGATCACCCATTTCATCGATCACAGCCTGCTGGGTGCGGCGCTGGCCCTGGGTCTCAGTCTGCTGCTGATGTGCCCGCTGCGCTGCCTGCATCCTCCGGGCGGCGCCATCGCCTTCTGCATGGTGTTCGCCACGCCCCTGCCGGGCGATCCGTTCTGGCAGCCGGCGCTGGTGGCGATGACCGCCGGGGTCGGCCTGCTGGCTTGCGCGCTGCTCTACAACAACCTCACCCGCGTGCCCTATCCGCGCCCGCATCCGGGGACGCAGGCGGTCCACCACACCCATGACCCGCTGCCCAGCGAGCGCGCCGGCATCAATGCCGGCGACCTGGACCACGCCCTCGACGAACTGGGCTCCTTCGTCGACATCACCCGCGAAGACCTCGAACTGATCGTGCGCAGCACCGAGAAACACGCGCTGCGCCGCAGCATGGGCGAGATCCGCGCCGGGCAGATGATGTCCCGCGACCTGGTCTACGCCACGCCGCAAACGGCAGTTGCCAAGGGCCTGTACCTGTTGACCCATCACGGCTTCAAGGCCCTGCCGGTCCTCGACGCCGGGCGGCTGGTCGGTATCGTCAGCCTGGTCGATCTGGTCAGCGCCACGCGCGCCAATAGCTTCAACCTGCGCGCCATCCTCGGCCTGCAGAAGCAGAAGGTATTGGGCGAGGTGATGACCACGCCGGTGCGCACCGTGGATGCCGAAACCCATGTCGTCGACCTGATCGCGCTGCTCTCGGATGAAGGCCTGCACTGCCTGCCGGTGCTCGACGACGGCAGGCTGGTTGGGGTGGTCACCCAGACCGACCTGGTCGCCGCGCTGCACCGCGACCTGCTCAGGCATCTCGACTGAAGCATCGAATGAACCGTCGCACGCCCGTACACTGGGCGCCGGATCAGGCTTGAGGAATGGCCGGCGCCGCGTGCCGGCAGAGTGACCATGGATATCGACCTTACCCGCACCTTTCTGGAAATCGTCCGCAGCGGCAGCTTTATCGCCGCCGCCGAGCGCATGCACGTCACCCAGACGGCGATCACCGCGCGCATCCAGAAGCTGGAAAGCCACCTGGGCAGCACGCTGTTCGTGCGCAATCGCGCCGGCGCGCGGCTGACGCCTGATGGCGAAGCGTTCGTCACCTACGCCAACCAGATCCAGCAGACCTGGGAAGCGGCGCAGCGCGACCTGCCGTTGCCGGATGGCTATCACAACGTGCTGCATATCGGCGGCGAGGTGAGCCTGTGCAACCCGCTGATGCTGCGCTGGGTCAGCGCGATTCGCCAGGGCATCGAAGGCTACGCGGTGCGTGCCCAGGTCGCCGAGTGCGCCAGTTTGCTGCGTCAGGTGGAAATGGGCGTGATGGATGCGGCCCTGGTCTACCAGCCCAGCTACTGGGCCGGCATGCAGGTCGAGCAGGTGCTCGAGGAGAAGCTGATTCTGGTCCGCGCGGCAAACCCGGAGCCCTACGTGTATATCGACTGGAGCGACAGCTTCCGCGCCCAGCACGACCGCGCCCTGCCGGACAAGGCGCGGGCACCGGTGTCCTTCAATCTCGGGCCGCTGGCCCTGCAATACATCCTGGAGCACGGCGGCTCAGGTTATTTCCGCACTCGGGTGGTGCAGAGCTACCTGGACAAGAGGGTGCTGGAGCGGGTGCCCAGGGCGCCGGAGTTCAGCTACCCGACCTATCTGGTGTATTCCCGCGAGCGGGATTCGGCGGCCCTGCAGCAAAGCTTCGAGCTGCTGCGCGAGATCGCTGAACAGGATGCCGACTGGTCGCAGCGCTGGGATCCGGCGCTGTAAGCGTCTGTTCACGATCTTTCGGCTCGAACTCAGCACTTTGCCTGCAAAGTGGCGGAAGCGGCCGTTCGCTGCTTTGGCTTTTTCATGTTTCACATGCCACAAAATTAACAGGCGACATCAATCGCCCCTTCAGCAGGCCGAGCGGAATCGTTGTGGATAGGGTTGAGCGACATGGATGTCGCGGCGTGCCCTCGGAGCAACGATGTAGCGAGGGAACCCCGGCGAAGCCGGGGCCGTATGTCGGGGCTAGACCTTTTGGTTTCTTTTGGCGGGCCGGCCATCCGGGCAATGCCAAAAGAAACCCGCTCGACAGAGCGGAACCGAACGTAAGAATAATGCGATAACTCTGGCAAACCACAGCTCAAGCATGTGGAGCGGGCTGTCCTGAAGACTCGAGGCTAAAGCCTCTCCCACAAAAGCGCCGTGCCTGCCGACCGCTTCTGCCTTGTAGCAGCCTCTTGATGTCGCCTGAAAGATCGTGAACAGCCCTCCGTCTTACTTCAGGCTTTCCACGCGCACCGGCACCACGCCCGAGCGGATCATGTCCAGTGACTCCGCCGCCTTGCGCGACACGTCGATGATCCGCCCGCGGGCGAAGGGACCGCGGTCGTTGATGCGCACCACCACGCTGCGGTCGTTGTTGAGGTTGGTCACCCTGACCATGGTGCCGAAGGGTAGGGTGCGATGGGCGGCGGTCAGGGCATTCTGGTTGAAGCGCTCGCCGCTGGCCGTCCTGTTGCCGTGGTGGGCCTTGCCGTAATAGGAGGCCTTGCCGTCGGCACGGTAATCGCCAGGTACACCACCGCCAAAGCTGCTACAGCCGGCGAGCAGCAGGCTGAACAGACCCAGCAGAATCGATAATCGGCGCATTGTGTTCTCCATCCCGAACGTCAGATGTGAAAACGCCGGGTAACCCCGGCGTCTTCAAATCGCTCAGCCTTCGAGCTTTTTCTTCAGCAGTTCGTTCACTTGCCCCGGGTTGGCCTTGCCCTTGGAGGCTTTCATTGCCTGGCCGACGAAGAAACCGAACATCTTGCCGCGCTTGGCTTCGTCGCTGGCGCGGTACTGTTCGACCTGCTCGGCGTTGGCGGCCAGCACTTCGTCGAGCATCGCTTCGATGGCGCCGGAATCGGTGACCTGCTTGAGGCCCTTCTTGTCGATCACTTCATCAGCCGTTGCGCCTTCACCGGCAGCCAGGGCTTCGAAGACCATCTTGGCGATCTTGCCGCTGATGGTGTTGTCCTTGATGCGCAGGATCATGCCGCCCAACTGCTCGGCGGACACCGGCGACTGGTCGATCTCCAGGTTGTCCTTGTTGAGCAGGCTGGACAGCTCGCCCATCACCCAGTTGGCCGCCAGCTTGGCGTCGCCACAGGTTTTCGCGACCACTTCGAAGTAGTCGGCCAGCTCGCGGCTGGCGCTGAGCACGCTGGCATCGTAGGTCGACAGGGCGTACTGGCTTTCGAAACGCTCGCGTTTCTGCGGCGGCAGTTCGGGCAGCTTGGCGCGCAGGTCATCGAGAAAGCTTTGCTCGATCACCACCGGCAGCAGGTCCGGGCAGGGGAAGTAGCGGTAGTCGTTGGCTTCTTCCTTGCTGCGCATGGACTTGGTTTTGTTGGCTGCTACGTCGTACAGAACGGTTTCCTGCACGATTTTGTTGCCAGACTCAATCTCATCGATCTGCCACTCGATCTCGGTATTGATCGCGCGCTCAATGAATTTGAATGAGTTGACGTTCTTGATCTCGCGGCGCGTGCCGAACTCGGCCTGGCCCTTCGGGCGTACCGACACGTTGCAGTCGCAGCGCAGCGAGCCTTCGGCCATGTTGCCGTCGCAGATGCCCAGGTAACGCACCAGCGCGTGGATGGCTTTGACATAGGCCACGGCTTCCTTGGCCGAACGGATGTCCGGCTCGGAAACGATTTCCAGCAGCGGCGTACCCGCACGGTTGAGGTCGATACCGCTCATGCCCTGGAAGTCTTCGTGCAGGCTCTTGCCGGCATCTTCTTCGAGGTGCGCACGGGTGATGCCGATACGCTTGACGGTGCCGTCTTCAAGGGTGATGTCGAGGAAGCCCTTGCCGACGATGGGGTGGTCCATCTGGCTGGTCTGGTAGCCCTTCGGCAGGTCCGGGTAGAAGTAGTTCTTGCGCGCGAAGACGTTACGCTCGGCGATCTCGGCGTCGATGGCCAGGCCGAACTGGCAGGCCATGCGTACCGCTTCGGCGTTGAGCACCGGCAGGGTGCCGGGCATGCCGAGGTCGACCAGGCTGGCCTGGGTGTTGGGCTCGGCGCCAAAGGTGGTGGCGCTGGCCGAGAAGATCTTCGATTGGGTGCTGAGCTGAGCGTGAATCTCGAGCCCGATGACGGTTTCCCACTGCATGTCTTAATCCTTCCTCAGAAGCCGCTCGGTGCTTGTTTGTGCCAGTCGCTGACCTGTTGGTACTGGTGCGCGACATTGAGCAGACGACCTTCCTGGAAGTAGTTGCCGAGCAACTGCACGCCCACCGGCAGGCCATCGACGAAGCCGGCCGGCATCGACAGGCCGGGAATGCCGGCCAGGTTGGCGGTGATGGTGTAGATGTCTTCCAGGTAGGCGGAAACCGGATCGGCGTTCTTCTCGCCGAGCTTCCAGGCCAGGTTCGGCGTGGTCGGGCCGAGGATCACGTCGACGTCCTTGAAGGCCGCGACGAAGTCGTTCTTGATCAGCCGGCGAATCTTCTGCGCCTTGAGGTAGTAGGCGTCGTAGTAACCGGCGGACAGCGCGTAGGTGCCGACCATGATGCGGCGCTTCACTTCGGCGCCGAAGCCTTCCTCGCGGGAGCGCTTGTACAGGTCCTGCAGGTCTTTCGGGTTCTCGCAGCGATAGCCGAAACGCACGCCGTCGAAGCGCGACAGGTTGGAGCTGGCCTCGGCCGGGGCGATCACGTAGTAGGCCGGGATGGCGTGCTGCATGTTCGGCAGGCTGATGTCCTTGACCGTGGCGCCGAGCTTTTTCAGCTCCTCGACCACGGCCATGACCTTCTCGCCGATGCGCGCGTCCAGGCCGGCGCCGAAGTATTCCTTCGGCAGGCCGATGCGCAGGCCGGCCAGTGGTTGGGCGAGGGCAGCCAGGTAGTCATCCACCGGTTGGTCGACGCTGGTCGAATCCTTCGGGTCGAAGCCGGCCATGGCGCCGAGCAGCAGGGCGCAGTCTTCGGCGGTGCGGGCCAGCGGGCCGCCCTGGTCGAGGCTCGAGGCGTAGGCGATCATGCCCCAGCGCGACACCCGACCGTAGGTCGGCTTGATGCCGGTGAGGTTGGTCAGCGCGGCCGGCTGGCGGATCGAACCGCCGGTGTCGGTGCCGGTTGCAGCCGGAATCAGCCGTGCCGCCACGGCAGCCGCCGAACCACCCGACGAGCCGCCGGGTACGCGGCTGGTGTCCCAGGGGTTCTTGACCGGGCCGTAGTGGCTGGATTCGTTGGCCGAGCCCATGGCGAATTCGTCCATGTTCAGCTTGCCGAGAGTCACGGTGCCGGCGGCATTCAGTTTCTCGACCACGGTGGCGTCGTAGGGCGACTTGAACCCGGTGAGAATCTTCGAGCCACAACTGGTCAGCACGCCCCTGGTGCAGAACAGGTCCTTGTGGGCGATCGGCGCGCCGAGCAGTGCGCCGCTTTCACCGGCGGCGCGGCGCGCGTCGGCGGCCTTGGCCTGCTCGAGGGCCTGGTCGGCTGTCACGGTGATGAAGCTGTTGAGCTGCGGGTCGAGCTGCTCGATGCGGCTCAGCAGGCTCCCGGTCAGTTCGGCGGAGGAGAATTGCTTGTCGGCGAGGGCGCGGGCGATCTCGGCCAGGGTCAATTGATGCATGGCGGTGCGCTTTCCTTACTCGATGACTTTGGGAACCAGGTACAGGCCGCTTTCCACGGCCGGGGCGATGGCCTGGTAGGCCTCGCGCTGGTTCGCTTCGGTAACGGCGTCGGCGCGCAGGCGCTGAGTGGTTTCCAGCGGATGCGCCAACGGCTCGATGCCATCGGTATCGACGGCTTGCATGCTGTCGATCAGGCCGAGGATGCTGTTCAGGGTTGCGGTGGTCTGTGGCAGTTCACTGTCACTCAGGCCCAGGCGGGCCAGGTGTGCGATCTTTTCCACCTCGGTGCGTTCAAGCGCCATCGGGTTCTCCTATAAAGGCAGCCTTCATGGGCTGCCAGTGAAAATATCAGCAGGTGCCTTGCGCAGGGGGCAGGGAACGGATGCGTTTGGCCGGCGTCAAAGGCGGCGATAAGCGGTTCAGGCACACGTTGATCGCCGAGGCAGGCTTTTGCCATGTCGGCAGCAACGTCGAAGTTGCCTCAAATGCCGCGGAAAAACAGGCAATCTAACATATTGGTGCCTTGCTCAAAATCCCTGCCGTTGTTAGAGTTTGCCGCACTTTTTTACCTGCGTGTTTTCTTGCGCTGTATCTTTACCCACGCGTTGCCTAGGGTCCCTATCCCATGTTCAAAAAACTGCGTGGCATGTTTTCCAGCGATCTGTCGATTGACCTGGGCACTGCCAATACCCTTATTTATGTACGCGAGCGCGGCATCGTCCTGAACGAGCCGTCGGTCGTCGCCATCCGTACCCATGGCAATCAGAAAAGTGTCGTAGCCGTCGGCACCGACGCCAAGCGCATGCTCGGCCGTACACCGGGCAACATCGCCGCCATTCGCCCGATGAAAGACGGCGTGATCGCCGACTTCAGCGTCTGTGAAAAGATGCTCCAGTACTTCATCAACAAGGTTCACGAGAACAGCTTCCTGCAACCATCGCCGCGCGTGCTGATCTGCGTGCCGTGTAAATCGACCCAGGTCGAGCGCCGTGCCATTCGTGAGTCCGCGCTGGGTGCTGGCGCCCGCGAAGTGTTCCTGATCGAAGAGCCGATGGCCGCCGCTATCGGTGCCGGCCTGCCGGTCGAGGAAGCCCGTGGTTCGATGGTCGTCGATATCGGTGGTGGTACCACGGAAATCGCGCTGATCTCTCTGAACGGCGTGGTTTATGCCGAATCCGTACGGGTTGGTGGCGACCGCTTCGACGAAGCCATCATCACCTATGTGCGTCGCAACTACGGTTCGCTGATCGGTGAATCTACCGCTGAGCGCATCAAGCAGGAAATCGGTACTGCCTACCCGGGCGGCGAGATCCGTGAAGTGGACGTGCGTGGCCGTAACCTGGCCGAAGGCGTTCCGCGCAGCTTCACCCTCAACTCCAACGAAGTGCTCGAAGCACTGCAGGAATCCCTGGCGACCATCGTCCAGGCGGTGAAGAGCGCCCTGGAGCAGTCGCCGCCCGAGCTGGCCTCGGATATCGCCGAGCGTGGCCTGGTGCTGACCGGTGGTGGCGCCCTGCTGCGTGACCTGGACAAGCTGCTGAGCCAGGAAACCGGCCTGCCGGTGATCGTCGCCGAAGACCCACTGACCTGCGTGGCTCGCGGTGGCGGCAAGGCGCTGGAAATGATGGATCGCCACACCATGGATCTGCTGTCCACCGAATAAGCCGCACGCCTCACGCTGCAGCAGCTCGGAAGCTACCATCGCGCCGCATGCAGCTTCCGGGCAGGCTACGAGGTAATCGCCATAAAGCCGCTATTCGCCAAAGGTCCTTCGCTCGGTGTACGCCTGCTGGTGTTCGCCGTGCTGTCGGCTGCCCTGATGGTCGTCGACGCCCGCCTGACCGTCCTGCATTCGGTGCGTAGCCAGCTCGGCCTGATCGTCGAGCCGGTCTACTGGCTCGGCCGTCTGCCGGTCACCCTGTGGGAGAGCGCCACCCAGGAGCTCAGCTCGCGCAACGAGCTGGCCGCCGAGAACGAGAAGCTCAAGGCCGAGCAACTGATGATGCAGCGCCGCCTGCAGAAGCTCGCCGCCCTGACCGAGCAGAACGTGCGCCTGCGCGAGTTGCTCAACTCCTCGGCCCTGGTCGACGATGAGGTGCTGGCCACCGAGTTGATCGGCATCGACCCCAACCCCTTCACCCACCGCATTCTCATCGACAAGGGCGAGAAGGATGGGGTAGTGCTTGGCCAGCCGGTGCTCGATGCCCGTGGGCTGATGGGCCAGGTGGTCGAGGTGATGCCCTACACCTCCCGCGTGCTGCTGCTCACCGACACCACCCACAGCATTCCCGTGCAGGTCAACCGCAACGGGCTGCGGGCCATCGCTACCGGCACCGGCAACCCGGAGCGCCTGGAGCTGCGTCACGTGGCCGATACCGCCGATATCAAGGAAGGCGATCTGCTGGTCAGCTCCGGTCTTGGCCAGCGCTTCCCGGCCGGTTATCCGGTGGCCACTGTGACCGAAGTGGTGCACGACTCCGGCCAGCCGTTCGCCATCGTACGCGCCGTGCCGACCGCCAATCTCAATCGCACCCGCTATATGCTGCTGGTCTTCACCGACCCGCGCACACCGGAGCAGCGTGCTGCCGAGTCGGCCGAGGCGCAGGAGGAGGTCGATCGCCAGGCCCTCGAGCATCCGGATGCCGAGGCCGCCATCGAGGACGCGCCGCCAGCCGACGTGCCGGCTCCCGCGGATCCTGCTCCGGCATCAGGCAGCGGTGAGGAGAGCCATCAATGATCGCGACCCGCTCGAGCAATCTCTGGGTGATCTGGGCCAGCCTGATACTGGCGCTGCTGCTCAGTGTGTCCACCTTGCCACGCTTCATGGAGATTGGCCGGCCGCTGTGGCTGGCGCTGTTTCTCACCTACTGGGTGCTGGCCGTGCCGCACCGTATCGGCATGACCAGCGCCTTCTGCTTCGGCCTGCTGGCCGATGTGCTCAATGGCACCTTGCTGGGACAGAACGCGCTGATCCTCACCCTGATCACCTTTCTGGTGCTCAGCCTGCACCAGCGCCTGCGCATGTTTCCCATGTGGCAGCAGAGCATGGTGCTGCTGGTGGTGTTCGGCATCGCGCAACTGGTGCAGCTGTGGCTCAACGCGCTGACCGGCAACCGCCCGCCGACCCTGGCCTTCGTGCTGCCGGCGCTGGTCAGTGCGCTGCTCTGGCCCTGGGTGTGCACCCTGTTGCGCGCGGTGCACCGGCGCATGCGTGTCAACTGAACCGCGCTGCGGCGCCTGATTGCGAGACCTGTGCATGACCACGCTCTACCTGGCCTCCGCTTCACCGCGACGGCGCGAGTTGCTCGCGCAGATCGGCGTTCCCTTCGTCACCCGCGTGCAGCCCATCGATGAAACACCGTTGCCCGCCGAAGCCCCTGCCGCCTATGTGGAGCGCCTGGCGTTGGCCAAGGCGCAGGCCGTGTTCGCCACGCTGGAGGATCGCCACGACGCCGTAGTGCTCGGCTCCGACACTGCCGTGGTGCTCGACGGCCGTATTCTCGGCAAACCCGTCGACCGGGAGGATGCGCTGGCCACGCTGGCGGCCCTGTCCGGCCGTGAGCACCAGGTGCTGACAGCCGTCGCGCTGGTCAACGACATCCGCGCCGAGGCACGCGTGGTGGCCAGCACCGTGCGCTTCAAAACCCTCGATCGGACACAAATCGAAGCCTATTGGGCCACCGGCGAGCCGCGCGACAAGGCCGGCAGTTATGGTATTCAAGGGTTGGCGGCGGTATTCGTCAGCCAGATGCAGGGCAGTTATTCAGCGGTGGTCGGCCTGCCATTGTGCGAGACTGCCGAACTGCTCGCGCAATTCGCGATTCCGTGCTGGCAACAGGCTGCCAGCGCATAACCCAGAGGTTGCAGGCTGCGATGGTTTGGGCGCGTTGCGCCCAGTGCTGCTTTCAGCTTCATCTCAGCCAAGAGATGGGCGCATGAGTGAAGAGATCCTGATCAACATCACGCCGATGGAATCGCGCGTGGCGGTGGTGGAAAACGGTGTCCTGCAGGAGGTGCACGTCGAGCGCACCCAGCGTCGCGGCATCGTTGGCAACATCTACAAGGGCAAGGTGGTGCGCGTGCTGCCCGGCATGCAGGCGGCGTTCGTCGACATCGGCCTGGAACGCGCGGCGTTCATCCATGCCTCGGAAATCTCCAGCCGTGAAGGCAGCGCCGTGGAGAGCATCAGTGCCCTGGTGCACGAAGGCCAGAGCCTCACCGTGCAGGTTACCAAGGACCCGATCGGCAGCAAGGGCGCGCGCCTGACCACCCAACTGTCGATTCCGTCGCGCTACCTGGTGTACATGCCGCGCACCAGCCATGTCGGCATCTCCCTGAAAATCGAGGACGAGGCCGAGCGCGAGCGCCTCAAGCAGGTGGTCGCCGATTGCGTGACCGCCGAGGGAATCGCCGAAGCCGGCGGTTTCATCCTGCGTACCGCGGCCGATGGTGCGCGGGCCGAGGAAATCCTCGTCGATATCCGCTACCTGCGTCGCCTGTGGACGCAGATCGCCGAGCAGATGAAGAGTGCGCCGACCCCTTCGGTTATCTACGAAGACCTCAGCCTGGCGCTGCGCACCCTGCGTGACCTGGTCAGCCCGCGTTCCGAGAAGATCCGCGTCGACTCGCGGGAAACCTTCGGCAAGATCACCAGCTTCGTCGCCGAACTGATGCCGGAGATCGCCGACCGTCTGGAACACTACCCGGGCGAGCGGCCGATCTTCGACCTGCATGGTATCGAGGACGAGATCCAGAAGGCTCTGGAGCGCAAGGTACCGCTGAAATCCGGCGGCTACCTGATCATCGACCCGGCCGAGGCGATGACCACCATCGACGTGAATACCGGCGCCTTCGTCGGCCATCGCACGCTCGAGGAGACCATCTTCAAGACCAACCTCGAGGCGGCCACCGCGATCGCCCGGCAACTGCGCCTGCGCAACCTGGGCGGGATCATCATCATCGACTTCATCGACATGGAGGACGAGGAGCACCAACGCCAGGTATTGCGCACCCTGGAAAAGCAGCTCGAGCGCGATCACGCCAAGACCAACATCATCGGTATCACCGAGCTCGGCCTGGTGCAGATGACCCGCAAGCGCACCCGTGAAAGCCTCGAGCAGGTGCTGTGCGAACCCTGCAGCCATTGCCAGGGCCGTGGCAAGCTGAAGACCGCGGAAACCACCTGTTACGAGATCTTCCGCGAGATCCTTCGCGAGGCCCGTGCTTACCAGCCCGAGGGCTACCGGGTGCTGGCCAACCAGAAGGTGGTCGACCGCCTGCTCGACGAGGAGTCGGGCAATGTCGCCGACCTCGAAGCATTCATAGGACGAACCATCAAGTTCCAGGTCGAAACCATGTACTCCCAGGAACAATATGATGTGGTGCTGCTGTGAAGACGCCCGGCCGGGCCGGGACGTGAACTGAATGGCGCGTTTGGGGTTGGCGTTCTCCACGCTGTTGCGCTGGAGCCTGGGGCTGTGCGCGCTGGGCCTGGTACTGGCCGCCTTCTATGTGAGCCTCGGTCGCCAACTGGTGCCGCTGGTGGCCGAATACCGGCAGGAAGCCGAAACTCGCGCCAGTGAAGCCCTGGGCATGCCGGTCAGCATCGGCGCGCTGGAAGGCCACTGGCGCGGCTTCGCGCCGTTGCTGACGGTGCGCGACCTGCGTGTTGGCGAGGGTGAGCAGGCGCTGGCCCTGGAACAGGTGCAGCTGGTGCCCGACCTGCTTGGCAGCCTGGTGGCCTGGCAACCGCGCCTCGCTGATCTGCAGCTCGATGGCCTGAGCCTGACGCTGCGCGAAGACGAGCAGGGCGCCTGGCATGTCGAAGGCTTGCCGCAGCGCCAGGACCAGCCGCCGCTGGACGTTGCCAAGGCGCTGCGTCAGTCCCAGGTGCTCGGCCATCTTTCCCTGCTCGGCAGTCAGATAAGCATCCAGCCCCGCGAGCAGGAGCCGCTGCAACTCACCGACATCAATCTCAGCCTCGATAACGGCAGCAGCCGTCAGCGCCTGAATGCCCGCCTGCACCTGCCGGATGGCCAGCCCCTGGCCCTGCAGCTGCGTACGCGCATCCAGCCCGAGCACTGGCAGGACGCTCGCGCCGAGCTGTACCTGAGTGCACCGCAGAGCGACTGGGCCACCTGGCTGCCGCGCAGGCTGACCGGCGACTGGCAGCTCGAACAGCTGCAGCTGGGCGGGGAGTTGTGGGGAGTGTGGGACAAGCGTCAGCTGCAGCGCGCGGTTACCCGTCTGCATGCCCCCGCCATGGCCGGGCGCTATGGCCAGCGCAAGTCCGTCGCGCTCAAGGATCTGGCCCTGAATGCTTACTTCGAACGCAAGGGCGACGATTTCGACCTGCTGCTCGATGATTTTGCCTTCAGCCGCGGCGACAGCCGCTGGGGCGAGGCACGCATCGCCCTCGGCCACCAGGCACCCCGTAATGACCAATCACAGCGCTGGAAACTGAGCGCCGATCGCCTTGATGTCGGCCCCCTGGTGCCGCTGGCCGAGAGCCTGGCGCCGCTGCCGGACACCGCCCTGGAGCTGCTGCAGACCCTCAAACCCCATGGCGGGCTGCGCAACCTCAACGCCAGCTTCCAGCCGGAGGTCCAAGGCCCGGAGCGGCTGCAGTTCTCCGCCAACCTGGAGCGCGTTGGGTTTTCTGCCTGGCATGCCTCGCCTGCCGTGGAAAATGGCAGCGGCAGCATCAGCGGTGACCTTGGCGGCGGCGAGCTGAAGGTCGACAGCGAAGATTTCTCCCTGCACCTCACCACCCTGTTTCCCAAAGCCTGGGTCTATCAGCAGGCCAAGGGCCGTCTGACCTGGACGCTCGACGATGAAGGTTTCACCCTGCGCGCGCCCTACCTGCAGGTGGTCGGCGAAGAGGGCAAGGTGGCCGGCGACTTCCTGATCCGCATGCTCAAGGACCCTGAGCGCGAGGACTACATGGACCTGCGCGTGGGCATGCGCGACGGCGATGCGCGCTTCACCGAAAAGTACCTGCCGAGCCCGGTGCTCAGCCCGGCGCTGGACGAGTGGCTGAAGACCGCCATTCACGGTGGCAAGGTCAACGAGGGCTATTTCCAGTACCAGGGTTCGATCAACCGCAACCCCGATCCTGCGGTGCGCAGCATCAGCCTGTTCTTCGACGTGGAGGATGCCGAGTTGGCCTTCCAGCCCGGTTGGCCGGCATTGCGTGACGCCCGCGGGCAGGTGCTGATCGAAGACAGCGGCGTGCGCGTGCGGGTGTCCGAAGGCAGCATTTTGAACAGCCATGTGCGCGAGGCATTCGCCGATATCCCCCATGTCGACAGCGGCGAGACCCCGCACCTGAAACTCAAGGGCAAGCTGCAGAGCAGTGTCGGCGATGGCCTGAAAATCCTTCAGGAAACGCCGCTGGGCGTCGCCGATACCTTTGCCGGCTGGAAGGGCAACGGCGCCCTGGAGGGTGCCCTGGATCTCGACATTCCTCTGAAAAAGGGCGAGCAGGCCAAGGTGATCGTCGACTTCAGCGCCGACAAGGCCGCATTGACCATCAGCAAGCCCGAGCTGCAGTTGAGCGAGGTGAGCGGAGACTTCCGCTACGACACCGGAAAAGGGCTGAGCGCGCCTTCGATCAGTGGCCGCGCGCTGGGCCATGCGATCCGTGGCAGGGTGGTGGCCGATGGCAAGCCAGGTCAGCCGCGCAGCCAGATCGAAGCCAACGGTGTGGTGTCGCTGGGCAACCTGACGCAGTGGTTGGGCGTCAAGCAGAAGCTGCCTGCCGAAGGCAACCTGCCGTATCGCCTGAATCTGAGCCTGGAAGGCGCACAAAGCCAGCTGAAGGTCGATTCTGATCTCAAGGGCCTGAGCATTGCCTTGCCCGCCCCCTTCGGTAAGGCCGCCGACGAGCAGCGCGCGACCCAGTGGCGCATGAGTTTTGGCGGCGCCGAGCAGCGTTACGGACTCGATTACGCTGATGTGGCCAGCCTCACCCTGGCCGCCCCATCGGGCAAATTCGATCAGAGCCGCGGTGAGCTGCGCCTGGGTGACGGCTCGGCGATTCTGCCAACCTCCAGAGGTGTAAGGGTGCGTGGGCGTGTTGCGCGGGTCAATCTGGGCGAATGGCAGCAGGCGATCGAGCCCTATCAGCAGTCATCACGCCAACCGGCTCAGCAGGGCCGACAGCTGTTCAGCGATGCCCAACTGCGCATCGATCGTTTCGAGGGGCTGGGGCAGCAGCTCGACGAGCTCGACGTTGGCCTGCGGCCACTCGATGGGGGCTGGTCGCTGAATCTGGACAGCTCTTTGGCCAAGGGCCGTATCGACCTGTTCGAAGCAGCCGACCGGCCCATCGTCGCCGACCTGGAGTATGTGCGTCTGCCTGCCGCCAAGCCGAAAACCGCCGACGCACCGGAGCCTGAAGGTCCCGACCCGCTGGCCGATTTCGACCCGCGGCAGATTCCGTCACTCGATCTGCGCATCGCCCATGTGTTCCAGGGCGATGACGACATGGGCGCCTGGTCACTCAAGGCGCGGCCGGATGGCCAGGGCGTGCAGTTCAATGATCTGGATATCAACCTCAAGGGCCTGCACCTGGGCGGCGCGATCGGCTGGCAGGGCGTACCGGGACAAACGCGCAGCTGGTACAAGGGGCGCATGCAGGGCGAGAAACTGTCCGAAGTGCTCAAGGCCTGGGGATACGCGCCATCGGCGACCAGCGAGAGCTTCCGCCTGGATGCCGACGGGCACTGGCCGGGTTCGCCTGCCTGGTTCAATCTCAAGCGCTATTCCGGCAGCCTCGACGCGGCGCTGCGCAAGGGGCAGTTCGTCGAAGTGCAGGGCTCGGCGTCGGCGCTGCGAGTATTCGGGCTGCTCAACTTCAACTCCATCGGCCGTCGCTTGCGCCTGGATTTTTCCGATCTGCTCGGCAAGGGCCTGAGCTACGACCGGGTCAAGGGCAACCTGTCGGCCACCGATGGCGTATTCGTCACCCAGGGGCCGATCACCATGACCGGGCCGTCGAGCAACCTGGAACTGGATGGCACCCTGAACATGATCAACGAAGGCATCGATGCCAAGCTGCTGGTTACCCTGCCGGTCACCAACAACCTGCCACTCGCCGCGCTGATCGTCGGCGCACCGGCCATCGGCGGGGCGTTGTTCATCGCCGACAAGCTGCTCGGTGATCGCGTGGCGCGCTTTGCCAGCGTGCAATACGACGTCAAGGGCACCCTGCATGACCCACAGCTGACCTTCGACAAACCCTTCGAGAAGCCCAACTGAGCCGGAGATGCCGATGTCATTCGCCGTGATCCAGATGGTCAGCCAGGACGATATCGTTGCCAACCTGGCACAGGCTCGGCGCCTGCTGGAGCAGGCTGCGGCGGGTGGCGCGCGCCTGGCGGTATTGCCGGAAAACTTCTCCGCTCTTGGTCGCCGCGATGCTGCTGCCCTGGGTCGGCAGGAGGCCAATGGCGAAGGCCCGGTACTGCCATGGCTGCAGCGCACCGCCCGCGACCTCGGTCTGTGGATCGTCGCCGGCACCCTGCCGCTGCCGCCACAGGGCCAGCCCGACGGCAAGCCGCGGGCCTGTTCGCTGCTGGTCGATGGGCAGGGCCAGTTTGTCGCCCGCTACGACAAGCTGCACCTGTTCGACGTGGACGTCAGCGACAGCCGTGGCCGTTATCGCGAGTCGGACGACTATGCCCATGGTGGGCAGGTGGTGGTGGCCGATACGCCCGTTGGGCGCCTGGGTTTGACCGTCTGCTACGACCTGCGTTTTCCTGAACTCTATGGTGCACTGCGCGAAGCAGGCGCCGAACTTATTACCGCGCCCTCGGCCTTTACCCGGGTCACCGGCGCCGCGCACTGGGAGGTGTTGCTCCGTTCGCGCGCCATTGAAACCCAGTGCTACCTGCTGGCCGCGGCCCAGGGCGGCGTTCATCCGGGCGGCCGGGAAACTTACGGCCACAGCCTGATCGTCGATCCCTGGGGACGTAAGCTGGCCGAAATTGCCGAGGGCGAGGCGGCGCTGCTGGCCGATCGCGATGCTGTCGAGCAGGCAGCGATCCGCGAACGCATGCCGGTGCTGCGACATAAACGATTTTTCGCTGCGGCCGAGCCGCGGCAGCCTGATGTGGAGACCTTATGAGCGACCTGTTATCGACCGTCAGCGAGCAACTGCTGAGCCCCGGCGGCCTGAGCCTGGAACACCTGCCGGGGATCCTTGGCGAGCTGGCCGGCCCCGGGATCGATGCCGCTGACCTGTATTTCCAGACCCAGGTCTCTGAAACCTGGGTGCTCGAAGATGGCATCGTCAAGGAGGGCAGCTTCAATCTCGACCAGGGCGTGGGCGTGCGTGCCCAGTCCGGTGAGAAGACCGGTTTCGCCTACAGCAATGCCATCACCCCCGAAGCGCTGAGCCAGGCGGCTCGCGCCGCGCGCTCGATTGCCCGCGCCGGCCAGCAGGGCCGCGTGCAGGCCTTCAAGGCTACCGAAGTGATGCCGCTGTATGGGGCCGACAACCCGCTGGACGTGATCGACCGCGCCCAGAAGGTCGAGCTGCTCAAGCGCATCGACGTGGCCACCCGTGCCCTGGACCCACGCATCAAGCAAGTGACGGTGAGCCTGGCCGGCGTCTGGGATCGCGTGCTGGTCGCCGCTACCGATGGCAGCCTGGGCGCCGATATCCGCCCGCTGGTGCGCTTCAACGTCAGCGTGATCGTCGAACAGAACGGGCGTCGCGAGCGTGGCGGCCACGGCGGTGGCGGGCGCACCGACTACCGCTATTTCCTCAATGAGGATCGCGCCATGGGCTACGCCCGTGAGGCGCTGCGCCAGGCGCTGGTCAACCTCGAGGCGATCGCCGCGCCGGCCGGCACCCTGCCGGTGGTAATGGGCGCCGGCTGGTCCGGCGTGCTACTGCACGAGGCTGTAGGTCACGGCCTGGAAGGCGACTTCAACCGCAAGGGCAGCTCCAACTACAGCGGCAAGATCGGCCAGCAGGTGGCATCCAAGCTGTGCACCATCGTCGACGATGGCACCCTGGCCGAGCGCCGTGGTTCGTTGAGCATGGACGACGAGGGCACGCCGACCCAGTGCACCACGCTGATCGAGAACGGCGTGCTCAAGGGCTACATGCAGGACAAACTCAACGCCCGCCTGATGGGCGTGGCGCGCACCGGCAACGGCCGCCGTGAATCCTACTCGCACCTGCCCATGCCGCGCATGACCAACACCTACATGCTGGCTGGCGAGAGCGACCCCGAGGAAATCATCCGCTCGGTGAAGAGGGGCATCTACTGCGCCAACCTCGGCGGCGGTCAGGTCGACATCACCAGCGGCAAGTTCGTGTTCTCCACCAGCGAGGCTTACCTGATCGAGGACGGCAAGATCACCGCCCCCGTCAAGGGCGCGACCCTGATCGGCAACGGCCCCGAGGCGATGAGCAAGGTCTCGATGGTCGGCAACGACCTGGCGCTGGATAGCGGCGTGGGCACCTGTGGCAAGGACGGGCAATCGGTGCCGGTCGGCGTCGGTCAGCCGACCCTGAAGATCGATTCGATCACGGTCGGCGGTACCGGCGCGTGAAACACGCTGGCGAACTGCCGATCCGTGCGGCCGGACGCGACCTAGCGCAGGCCGCGCTGGCTTTCGTCGAGTTCGCGAATGTACTTGAAGATCTTGCGTGAGGACGCCGGCGCCTTGTTGTGCGCCGCCTCATGCTGGGCGTGGCGAATCAGACCGCGCAGGTGCTGGCGGTCGGCGTCAGGGTAGTCGACGATGAATTTTTCCAGCACCTCGTCGTTGCCCTCGATCAGCCGGTCACGCCAGCGTTCAAGATTGTGGAAACGTTCGTTGTACTGGCGGGTGGAGGCGTCGACCTGGTCGAGCAGGGCGAGAATGGCGTCAATGTCCTGTTCGCGCATCAGCTTGCCGATGAACTGGACATGGCGCTTCTTGGCCGAATTGGCGGTGTGCTTGGGGGCTTCTTCCAGAGCGCGGCGCAGGGCGTCGGTCAGCGGCAGCTTGCGCTGCAGGTCAGGCTTGAGGCCGGCCAGACGCTGGCCGAGGTCCTGCAGGGCATGCAGCTCGCGCTTGACCTGGGTTTTGCTCTTCTCGCCGGAGAAGTCGTCGGAGTAATCAGACATGGTGCGGTGATCCAATGGGAAACGCCGCCATGATAGCAGCAAGTTTCTTGCCGCATGCGCGACCCGCGTCGTTGCCGCTGTGGCTATCGTTCAGGAGTCGTTATGAGTGAAGTGGAAGTAGTCGGACCCGCTGCCCTGCCAGGCTTGCAGGCGCAGGTCGAACAGATCATCGCCGAGGCCAAAAAGCAGGGTGCCACCGCCTGCGAGGTCGCCGTGTCGGTGGAGCAGGGGCTGTCCACCACGGTGCGTCAGCGCGAGGTGGAGACCGTTGAATTCAATCGTGATCAGGGTTTCGGCATCACCCTGTACGTCGGCCAGCGCAAGGGCTCGGCCAGTACCTCGGCCACTGGCGAGGCGGCCATTCGCGAAACCGTGGCAGCCGCCCTGGCCATCGCCAAGCATGCCTCCGAGGACGAGAGCGCCGGCCTGGCCGATGCCGCATTGATGGCACGCGAGCTGCCGGAGCTGGATCTCTACCATGCCTGGGACATAACGCCGGAGCAGGCCATCGAGCGCGCGTTGCTCTGCGAGGCGGCGGCCTTTGACGCCGACGCGCGTATCCGCAATGCCGATGGCACCAGCCTGGGGAGCCATCAGAGCTGTCGCGTGTATGGCAACAGCCATGGCTTCGTCGGGGGGTATGCCAGCACTCGCCACAGCCTCAGCTGCGTGATGATCGCCGAAAGCGAAGGGCAGATGCAGCGCGATTACTGGTATGACGTGAACCGCCAGGGCCACCTGCTAGCTGACCCTGCCAGCATCGGCCGGCGCGCCGCGCAACGGGCGGTCAGCCGCCTGGGCGCTCGCCCGGTACCGACCTGCGAGGTGCCGGTGCTGTTTTCGGCGGAACTCGCCACCGGCCTGTTCGGCAGCTTCCTGGGCGCGATTTCCGGCGGTGCGCTGTATCGCAAATCATCATTTCTGGATGGCACCCTGGGCGAGCAGCTGTTCCCCTCGTGGCTGAGCCTCGACGAGCGCCCGCACATTCCCCGTGCCATGGGCAGTGCGGCGTTCGATGGCGACGGCCTGGCGACCTACGCAAAACCCTTCGTCGAGGGCGGCCGCCTGGTGTCCTACATCCTCAGCACCTACTCCGGGCGCAAGCTGGGTATGCCCAGCACGGCGAACGCCGGCGGCGTGCACAACCTGTTTGTCAGCCATGGCGACGAGGATCAGCGGGCGCTGATCAAGCGCATGGGCCGCGGCCTGCTGGTCACCGAGCTGATGGGCCACGGCCTGAACATGGTGACCGGTGACTACTCCCGCGGTGCCGGTGGCTACTGGGTCGAGAACGGCGAGATCCAGTTCGCCGTGCAGGAGGTGACCATCGCCGGCAACATGCGCGACATGTTCCGACAGATCGTCGCCGTCGGCAGTGATCTGGAGCTGCGCAGCAATATCCGCACCGGCTCGGTACTGATCGAGAAGATGACCGTCGCCGGCAGCTGAGCATCAGGCGGGGCGCTCGGCGCCCGCTCTCCGGCAAGCCGTTGCGCAAGGCGTCGGCTTGCTATCCTCCCGTTCCTCCCGCTGAACCGCCAACCCGGCCGGCCTGATCATCCCTCATCCGTCGCTGTTATTCGGCAGCTGTGTTTGCATTTGCCCTAAAGGATTGATTATTTTTCCTATATAGGAATTAATATCATTATCTTTTGAGGGATTGCCATGAGATTTCGCGCGAGCAATACGCCTTGTCTGGACTGCTGGCACTGGCTGGGATTCAGGATCCGCTGCGCACTGCTCCCCGACGAGCCGCGGTTGCTGGAACTGCACTGGGCCCAGGGGCGCCAACTGGTCGAGCACGGCCGTCTGTGCCCCTGGCGGATGTCGCTGACAACCCTGACCCTGCTCATGGACACCGCCTGCGACACGGCGCTGCCCTGGCACTGGCGCAGCGTCTGCCTGGATCACGCCTATCGCTCGCTGTACGCGCTGCAGCACCTGGCAGTCGACCGCGAGCAGCAGTGCAGCCTGATTCGCGTGCGCAACCGCCTGGCCACCCTGCGCATGCAACCCTCGCTTTCGATGGCCGAACTGGCAGAAGGAAATCCCTATGAGTAACCTTAACAGCGACACCCGTATCGAACGCGACAGCATGGGTGAGCTGGCTGTGCCAGCCGCAGCGTTGTATGGCGCCCAGACCCAGCGCGCGGTCAACAACTTCCCGGTGTCGGGGCAGACCATGCCCGAAGCGTTCATTCGCTCCCTGGTGCTGGCCAAGGCCGCTGCCGCTCGCGCCAACGTCGACCTGGAGCAGATTCTGCCTGCCCAGGGCGATGCCATCGTCGCGGCATGCCAGCAGTTGCTGAGCGAAGACTTCATGCAGCATTTTCCGGTGGACGTGTTCCAGACTGGCTCCGGCACCAGCTCCAATATGAATGCCAATGAGGTGATCGCTACCCTGGCCACGCGCGTTCTGGGCGAAACGATCAACCCCAACGATCACGTCAATTGCGGGCAGAGCAGCAACGACATCATCCCTACCACCATCCACGTCAGTGCCGCCATCGAGGTCAGTGAAAAGCTGCTGCCCGCCCTGGGGCATCTGCTCGAGGTGCTGTGCAACAAGTCCCTGGCCGTGCAGCCCTATGTGAAGACGGGTCGTACTCACCTGATGGACGCCATGCCGGTGCGCATGAGCCAGGTACTCGATGGCTGGGCCCAGCAGATTCAGGCCAATATCCAGTTACTAACCGGGTTGCTGCCCGCGCTGCAGGCGCTGGCCCAGGGAGGTACTGCTGTGGGCACCGGCATCAATGCCCATCCGCGCTTTGCCGAGTTGTTCTGCCAGGAACTCAACGCCTTGACCGGCCGGCAGTTCACGCCGGGCGGCAACTTCTTCGCCCTGATCGGTTCCCAGGACACCGCGGTTGCGCTGTCCGGGCAGCTGAAGACCGTTGCCGTGTCGCTGATGAAGATCGCCAACGACCTGCGCTGGATGAACTCCGGGCCGCTGGCCGGCCTCAGCGAGATCGAACTCGAGGCGCTGCAACCCGGCTCGTCGATCATGCCGGGCAAGGTCAATCCGGTGATTCCGGAAGCCACCGCGATGGTCGCCGCCCAGGTGATCGGCAATGACGCCGCCATCGCCGTGGCGGGGCAGTCCGGCAATTTCGAGCTGAACGTCATGCTGCCGGTGATCGCCCATAACCTGCTCGGCAGCATCGAGTTGCTGGCCAACGTCAGTCGCCTGCTGGCCGATCGTGCCATTGCCAGCTTCAAGGTCAACGAGCCCAAGCTCAAGGAGGCGCTGGGCCGCAATCCGATCCTGGTTACGGCGCTCAATCCCCTGATCGGGTACCAGAAAGCCGCGGAAATCGCCAAGAAGGCCTATCGCGAAGGCCGGCCGATCATCGACGTGGCCGAAGAAATGACCGAGCTGGGGCGTGCCGAGCTGGAACAGCTGCTCAACCCCGAGCGCCTTACCGAGGGCGGTCTTTGAGTGCTGCGTAGCTTGCGCAGCGGTGTCCTGAACCCAGGCGAGGAGGCAGATCATGGAGCAGTGGAAACGACTCATCGCAGCCGGTAACCGCTACTTCGCCGAAGGCCGCTGGGTCGAGGCGCGCGAGCAGTACCTGCAGGCACTCGCCCTGGCGCAGGTGCTGTTCGAGCGGTGGAGCGATGCCGACGCCGCGGTGGCGGCGTTCGTCGTCTCGCAGCACAACCTCGCCGACCTGCAGTTGACGATCGGCCACCCCGAGGGCGCGGCCGAGCACCTGTGCGCCTGTCACGAGCATCTGCTGCGCAGCATGGCCGGCGCGCATCTGTCACCCGAATTGCGTCAGGCTGCCATGAACCACAGTCGGCGCACTTACGCCGGTGTATTGAACTTTGTCGCCGAGCACGGGGCCTACCCCCGTACGGATCGATTGCTGGATGCCCATGCATCCGGCGATGCACCAACGGCAGAACGTGTTCCGTCTGCCAACCGTCAGTACCATTAGAGGAGTGAAACCATGCCGTATAGCCTGCCTGCTCTGCCCTATGCCTACGATGCCCTGGAACCGCACATTGATGCGCAGACCATGGAAATCCACCACAGCAAGCACCACCAGACCTACGTCAACAACCTCAATGCCGCCCTGGAAGGCAACGCGCTGGGCGAGCTGCCGGTCGAGCAACTGCTCACTCGTCTCAAGGAAGTGCCGGAAGACAAGCGCGGCGCGGTGATCAACAACGGGGGTGGCCACGCCAACCACTCGCTGTTCTGGACGGTGATGAGCACCAATGGCGGCGGTGAGCCACAGGGCGACCTGAAAGCGGCCATCGACAGCCAGCTGGGCGGCTTCGAAGCCTTCAAGGAAGCCTTCACCAAGGCTGCCCTGACCCGCTTCGGCAGTGGCTGGGCCTGGCTCAGCGTGACGCCGCAGAAGAAACTGGTGGTCGAGAGCACCGGTAACCAGGACAGCCCGTTGATGAACGGCAATACGCCGATTCTCGGTCTGGACGTCTGGGAGCACGCCTACTACCTGCGCTACCAGAATCGCCGTCCGGAATACATCGGTGCGTTCTACAACGTGGTTGACTGGGCCGAAGTGGCGCGTCGTTACCAGGCTGCCCTGGCCTGAGTGATGCAGCGCAATCGACCCAGATTCCCCATGGGCCCGTTTCACGGGCTCATCGTCGCCAATCGCCGTTGGCTGCGTTACGCGCTGGGTGTGATGCTGCTCTTCGTGGGCGTGATCATTCTCGCCTCCAAGCTCCAGGCCTGGATGTGAGAAGGGCCGGCGATTGCCGGCCCTTCTTCATGTCGACAGGCTGAAATCCCGCCCGCTACTTGTCCCTGCGCCCGGCCTTTCATTCGCCTTCGTCGAAGTAGTCGTTGATCAGGTCGACCAGCGCCTGCAGCGCCTCGTCTTCACGCTCGCCTTCGGTGAGCAGGTGTACGTTGGTGCCTTTGCCAGCCGCCAGCATCATCACCGCCATGATGCTCTTGCCGTCGACCATCGCTTCGGCACTACGACCGATCTTGACCTGACATGGAAAACGCCCCGCGACGCCGACGAACTTGGCGGCCGCCCGGGCATGCAGGCCGAGCTTGTTGATGATGGTGATTTCACGGGCGGGCATCGCGGCAATTCCTTAACTGAGGTCGCGGTGGCGAATCTGGACGTTCTTCAGCAGCGGCTTGAGGGCCTGGCCCAGACGGTTGGCCAGGTAGACGGAGCGGTGGTGGCCGCCCGTGCAACCGATAGCCACGGTCACGTAGGAACGGTTGCTCGCCGCGAAGCGGGGCAGCCACTTGTGCAGGTAGGTATGGATGTCCTGGTACATTTCCTCGACATCTGCCTGGGCTGACAGGTATTCCTCCACGGGCTGCTCCAGGCCGGTGAAATCACGCAACTCGGGCTTCCAGTAGGGGTTGGGCAGGCAACGGACGTCGAACACCAGGTCGGCATCCACCGGCATGCCGCGCTTGAAGCCGAACGATTCGATCAGGTACGCGGTGCCCGGCTCAGACTGGTTGAGCAGGCGTAGCTTGAGGGTGTCGCGCAACTGATAGAGGTTCAGGTGGGTGGTGTCGATCTTCAGGTCGGCCCGGTCGATGATCGGGCTCAGCAGCTTGACTTCGGCGGCCATGGCTTCGGCCAGGGAGCGCTGATCGTTGGTCAGCGGATGGCGCCGACGGGTTTCCGAGAAGCGCTTGAGCAGGGTTTCTTCACTGGCATCGAGGTACAGCACGTCGCAGCGGATATTGCGCGAGCGTACTTCGTCGAGCAGTTCGGAGAAGCGCCTGAGTTGGCTAGGCAGGTTGCGTGCATCGATGGACACCGCCACCTGCGGATGCAGCAATTCGCTATTGGGCAGCGCACGCTCGGCCAGTTCGGGCAGCAGGCCGGCCGGTAGGTTGTCGATGCAATAGAACCCGTTGTCTTCGAGCACGTCGAGCGCCGTGCTCTTGCCCGAACCGGAACGACCGCTGACGATGATCAGACGCATGGACTCACCCCGGTGGCTATTGGCCGTTCTGGACGTTGACGACGGTCTGGTACAGGGATTCGCTGTCCTGAGCCTGGCGCAGCCGCTCGCGGATGTCTTCACGGTCGAACATGCTGGCGATCTGGCGCAACAGCTCAAGGTGTTCGTCGGTCGCTGCCTCAGGCACCAGCAGCACGAAGAGCAGGTCGACTGGAGCGCCATCGATGGCGTCGAAGTCGACGGCATTGCTCAGCTTGAGCAGGGCACTGATCGGCGTGCTACAGCCAGGCAGGCGGCAGTGGGGAATGGCAATGCCGTTGCCGAAACCGGTCGAGCCGAGTTTTTCACGGGCAATCAGGCTTTCGTAGATGGTCTGGCCGTCGAGATCGGGCAGGTCCCGCGCAATCACGCTGGCTATCTGTTCGAGGACACGCTTCTTGCTGCCGCCCGGCACGTTCACCAAAGAACGGCCGGGGGTCAGGATGGTTTCAAGTCGGATCATAGGAGAAGGACGACTCAGCGGGCCATTGCGCCCTGCTGACGATCGAGCTGTTTTTCCTTGTGCTTGATAAGTTGGCGATCGAGTTTGTCGGTCAATAGATCAATGGCTGCGTACATGTCGTCATGCTCGGCATTGGCTACCACTTCACCGCCGGCGATGTGCAAGGTGGCTTCGACTTTCTGCTTGAGCTTCTCGACCTCCAGAATGACCTGCACATTGGTGATCTTGTCGAAGTGCCGCTCGAGCCGCCCGAGCTTTTCTTCGATGTAGCTGCGTAGTGCGTCTGTCACATCCAGCTGGTGCCCACTGATGTTGACTTGCATACCGCTTCTCCTTGTTGCCGTGTGTGAGTGGCAGGTATTGAACCTGCCGCAGGAACACCGGGGCTCAGCTTTCGCTACAAGGGCGCCCTACATCAGTCTCTTGCGTTCGCTCGAAGGCGCTATACCGAGCGATTCACGGTATTTGGCGACTGTGCGGCGCGCCACTTGAATGCCCTGTGCTTCCAGTAAACCAGCGATCTTGCTGTCGCTCAATGGCTTTTTCGCATTTTCCGCAGCGACCAGTTTTTTGATGATGGCGCGGATCGCGGTCGACGAACATTCGCCGCCTTCGGAGGTGCTGACGTGGCTGGAAAAGAAGTATTTCAGCTCGTAAATACCGCGTGGCGTATGCATGTACTTCTGGGTGGTGACCCGCGAAATGGTCGATTCGTGCATGCCTACCGCCTCGGCGATGTCGTGCAGCACCAGCGGCTTCATGGCTTCGTCGCCGTAATCGAGGAAGCCGCGCTGGTGTTCGACTATCTGCGTGGCGACCTTCATCAGCGTTTCGTTGCGGCTCTGCAGGCTCTTGATGAACCAGCGCGCCTCCTGCAGCTGATTGCGCATGAAGGTGTTGTCGGCGCTGGAGTCGGCACGTTTCACGAAACCGGCGTATTGGGCATTGACGCGCAAGCGCGGCATGGCCTCTTGGTTGAGTTCCACCAGCCAGCGATCGTTATGCTTGCGCACGATCACATCCGGCACCACGTACTCGGGTTCGCTGGATTCTATCTGCGAGCCGGGCCTGGGGTTGAGGCTCTGGATCAGCTCGATGATCGGGCGCAGCTCGTCTTCCTTGAGCTTCATGCGGCGCATCAGCTGGGCGTAGTCACGGTTGCCGAGCAGGTCCAGATAGTCGCTCGTCAGGCGCAGCGCCTCGCTCAGCCAGGGTGTGGCAGTCGGCAGCTGGCGTAGTTGCAGGAGCAGGCACTCGCGCAGGTCGCGGGCGCCGATGCCGGAGGGCTCGAACTGCTGGATGCGGCGTAGCACGGCCTCGACTTCATCCAGCTCGACATCCAGCTCCGGGTCGAAGGATTCGACGATCTCGTCGAGAGTCTCTTCCAGATAGCCCTGGTCGTTGATGCAGTCGATCAGGGTGACGGCGATCAGCCGGTCCTTGTCGGACATCGGCGCCAGGTTGAGTTGCCAGAGCATGTGGCTCTGCAGGCTCTCGCCCGAAGAGGTGCGGGTGGTGAAGTCCCACTCGTCATCGTCGTTGCTGGGCAGGCTGCTGGCGCTGGTCTGGTAGATGTCTTCCCAGGCGGTATCGACGGGCAGCTCGTTGGGAATGCGCTCGCCCCATTCGCCCTCTTCGAGGTTGTCGACGGTCTGGGTATTTTCCTGGAAGCTCGATTCCTGAAAGGTTTCTTCCTTTGCTGCCGTCGCGGTCGCGCTCTCCGCGCCATCGGCCATGGGATCCGAGTTGTCGAAGTCTTCGCCTTCTTCCTGGCGCTCCAGCATCGGGTTGGATTCCAGTGCCTCCTGGATTTCCTGTTGCAGATCCAGGGTGGACAGTTGGAGCAGGCGAATGGCTTGTTGCAGCTGCGGTGTCATCGTCAGCTGCTGGCCCATTTTCAGGACTAGCGATGGTTTCATTGCAGACCTTATCCGGCGTCTGTACGTAATCCACGACAGGGCGCCGAAGCGCCACTAGGAAGCAAATTATATGCCTGAATCCAAGCCCTTTGCCTAGGGCCTGTTACCATTTCGTTGCGGCAACACCGCAGCGGTAACAGGCGTTTGCAAGAGGCATCGAGGAGTATCCGCTACAGGCGGAATTCGTGGCCCAGATAGACTTCCTTGACCACCTGGTTGGCCAGGATGGCTGCGGAGTCGCCTTCGGCGATCAACTGGCCATCACTGACGATATAGGCGGTTTCGCAGATATCCAGGGTTTCACGTACGTTGTGATCGGTGATCAGCACGCCAATGCCCTTGGCCTTGAGGTGATGGATGATCTGCTTGATGTCGCCCACGGAAATCGGATCCACACCGGCGAATGGCTCATCGAGCAGGATGAATTTGGGTGAGGTGGCCAGGGCGCGCGCGATTTCCACACGGCGGCGCTCACCGCCGGACAGGCTCATGCCCAGGTTGTCGCGGATGTGGGTGATGTGGAATTCCTGCAGCAGACTCTCGAGCTCCAGCAGCCGCTGTTCGCGATTCAGATCCTTGCGCGTTTCCAGGATCGCCATGATGTTGTCGGCAACGCTGAGCTTGCGAAAGATCGAGGCTTCCTGGGGCAGGTAACCGATGCCGGCGCGCGCGCGGCCGTGCATCGGCTGGTGGCTCACGTCCAGGTCGTCGATCAGCACGCGGCCCTGATCGGCTTGCACCAGCCCGACGATCATGTAGAAACAGGTGGTCTTGCCGGCGCCGTTGGGGCCGAGCAGGCCGACGATCTGGCCGCTGTCGATGCTCAGGCTGACGTCGCGCACGACCTGGCGACCCTTGTAGCTCTTGGCCAGGTGCTGGGCTTTCAAGGTTGCCATGGTTATTGACCCTGCTCGGCAGCGGGGGCCGCTTTCTTCTGCGGCTGGATCACCATGTCGATACGCGGTCGTGGGCTCGACACGTTGGTGCCGGTGGCCCGACCCGCGTTGACGATCTGGCGGCGGGTGTCGTAGACGATCTTCTCGCCTTCGAAGGTGTTGCCTTCCTGGACGACCTTGGCCTGGTCGATCAGCACGATGCGCTCGTTGGCAGCGAAGTATTGGATGGTCAGGCCGTAGGCCTTGACGATCTGCTTGTCGACCGCCGGCTTCTGCTCGTAATAGGCCGGTTTGCCCACCGAGGTGAATACATCGACTTCGCCCTGGGCATTCTGGGTGATGGTCACGGTATCGCCGGTGATCTTCATGGTGCCCTGGGTGATGACTACATCGCCGCGGTACACGGCTACGCCTTGTTTGTCGTCCAGTTCAGCGCTGTCGGCCTGCACGCGGATCGGTTGGTCGCGGTCACTCGGCAGAGCCCAGGCGCTTACGCTTCCTAGCGTGGCGCCGAGGCTTAGAAGTAGGGGGAGGGTTTTAACGAACCTCATGCTGGCCTCTTACGTTGGACTGCAGGATCATCCTGCCGTCATTCAAGTACGCTTTCATTCCTTGTGCCGTGGTCACCCCATTGGCCGCGTCGATTCTAACGGCTTGCTGGGTCTGCGCATATTCCTTCTGTGGGAATACGGTCAGGCGGCTGGTGGTGAGTATAGTGGGGCGGCCCTTTTCGTCCGTGCGCTCGACGCGTACCTGGTCGATCAGTTCGACCTCGTTGCCGTCGGGGCCGACTTCACCGCGGGCGCTGCGTACCTTCCAGGGCAGCTCGGTGCCGCGGAACAGGTTCATGCGCGGCTCCGTCAGCAGGGTGGTGTCGCTGCTCTGCACGTGTTCGAGTCGCTCGCTGGTCATGTCGTTCTGCACCCGGCCGTCGGGCAGGTACTGCACGCTGCGTGCATTGATCGCGTAGAAATCGATGGGGTTGTCCGGGCCGGTATGCTGCGGGGCGCTGGAGAAGCTGTCTGGATTGATGTTCCAGTAGCCAGCCGCCACCACCAGCAGTGCGCCGAAGGTCAGCAGGACGGGAGTGAGGTATTTGCGCAGCATCGGCAGGCCCTATAGGTAGACGGACTGGGCGGCATCGAGCGTGCCCTGTCCGCGCATGATCAGTTCACAGAACTCACGGGCGGCGCCTTCGCCGCCGCGCGCCAGGGTCACGCCGTGTGCATGCTCACGTACGAATTCGTTGGCGCTGGCCACTGCCATGCCCAGGCCGACCCGGCGGATCACTGGTAGATCCGGCAGGTCGTCACCCAGATAAGCGACCTGCTCATAAGTCAGGCCCAGCTCGGCGAGCAGCTCGTCGAGCACGTCGAGTTTGTCTTCGCGGCCCTGGTACAGGTGCTGGATGCCGAGGTTCTGTGCGCGGCGCTCGACCACCGGGGTCTTGCGGCCGCTGATGATCGCCGTACGCACGCCGGAGTTGATGAGCATCTTGATGCCCTGACCATCGAGCGTGTTGAAGGTCTTGAATTCGCTGCCGTCTACCAGGAAATACAGCTTGCCGTCGGTCAGCACGCCATCGACATCGAAGATCGCCAGTTTGATGGCATGGGTGCGTTGCAGAAGATCGTTCATCACATTACCCCCGCGCGTAGCAGGTCACCCAGGTTGAAGGCGCCTACCGGGCGCCCGCTGGCATCGATCACCACCAACGCGCTGATCTTGTTGTCTTCCATGATCTTCAGCGCCTCGGCGGCGAGCATGTCGGCGCGGGCGGTCTTGCCGTGGGGGGTCATGACCTCGTCGATGCGTGCATCGCGTACGTCGATGCCTTTGTCCAGGGCCCGACGCAGGTCGCCGTCGGTGAATATGCCGGCCAGCTTGCCATCGTTCTCCAGCACGGCGGTCATGCCCAGGCCTTTCTGGGTCATTTCCAGCAGTGCGTCACGCAGGCTGGTGCCGCGCTTGACCTGGGGCAGGCTGGCGCCGGCGTGCATGACGTTCTCGACCTTGAGCAGCAGGCGGCGACCCAAGGCACCGCCGGGATGGGAGAAGGCGAAGTCTTCGGCGGTGAAACCACGAGCTTCGAGCAGAGCGATGGCCAGTGCATCACCCAGTACCAGCGAGGCGGTGGTCGACGAGGTGGGCGCCAGATTGAGTGGGCAGGCTTCCTTGGCCACCCGGGTGTCGAGGTTGACTTCGGCGGCCTTGGACAGCGGCGACTCGGGGTTGCCGGTCATGCTGATCAGGGTGATGCCGAGGCGCTTGATCAATGGCAGAAGGGTGACGATCTCGGCGGTGGAACCCGAGTTGGAGAGTGCCAGTACCACGTCATCGCGGGTGATCATGCCCATGTCACCGTGGCTGGCTTCGGCCGGGTGCACGAAGAACGCCGTGGTGCCGGTGCTGGCCAGGGTCGCGGCGATCTTGTTACCGATATGCCCGGACTTGCCCATGCCCACCACCACCACGCGGCCCTTGCTGGCCAGAATCAGCTCGCAGGCCTTGACGAAGTTGGCGTCGATACGGGGCAGCAGCTCCTGCACGGCCTCGATCTCAAGGCGGATGGTGCGCTGTGCGGAATCAATCAGGTCGCGGGTCTGGTTCATGCTCGGCTTGGACTGCTCGACGAAAAAGACGGGGATTATAGCGGGAAAGCCCTCTGGACTCATCATTCATGCTCTGGCCTGTAAATGGCAAAGCTGTCACAACCCTGAACACCGGTGCTGCCCGGCTTTGGCGGGCAAATATGCAAATGCTATAGTCCGCAGCCGTTTTGAGGGGCCAACGGTAGTGCCCTTATCCCGATGCCGGGCGTCTGATTAGGAAGGCAGTACGCAATGGAGTTCCGATGAGCGCGGAAAATCAGTACGCGGTCGAGCTTAAGAACGTAAGTTTTCAGCGCGGCGAGCGACACATCTTCAAGAACGTCGACATCTGCATCCCGCGGGGCAAGGTCACCGGGATCATGGGGCCGTCCGGCTGTGGCAAGACCACCCTGTTGCGGCTGATCGCGGCCGAGCTGCGCCCGAGTGGCGGGGAAATCCGTGTCAATGGCCTGAACCTGCCGGATCTGTCGCGCAGCGAGCTGTTCGACATGCGCAAGCAGATGGGGGTGTTGTTCCAGAGCGGTGCCTTGTTCACCGACCTCGACGTGTTCGAGAACGTGGCCTTTCCGCTGCGCGTGCATACCCAGCTGCCCGAAGAAATGATTCGTGACATTGTTCTGATGAAGCTGCAGGCCGTTGGCTTGCGTGGCGCCATCGAGCTGATGCCTGATGAGCTGTCCGGCGGTATGAAACGCCGCGTCGCCTTGGCGCGGGCCATTGCCCTGGATCCGCAGATCCTCATGTATGACGAGCCGTTCGTCGGTCAGGACCCGATCGCCATGGGCGTGCTGGTGCGACTGATTCGCCTGCTCAACGATGCCTTGGGCATCACCAGCATCGTGGTTTCACATGACCTGGCCGAGACAGCCAGCATCGCTGACTACATCTATGTGGTGGGCGACAGCCAGGTACTGGGCCAGGGCACGCCGGCCGAACTGCGTGACTCGGATAATCCCCGGGTGCGTCAATTCATGCAGGGAACGCCAGACGGCCCGGTTCCCTTCCATTTTCAAGCGCCGAATTACCACGACGATCTTCTGGGAGGGCGCTGATGCGCAGGACATCTTCACTCGAACGCGTTCGCCTGTTCGGGCGGGCGGGTATCGATGTGGTCGCCGCGCTGGGGCGTTCGACGATCTTCCTGCTGCGCGCGTTGTTTGGCCGCGGCACCTCTGGCAACGGCCTGCAACTGTTGATCAAGCAGTTGTATTCGGTGGGCGTGCTGTCCCTGGCGATCATCGTGGTGTCGGGGGTGTTCATCGGCATGGTGTTGTCGCTGCAGGGCTTCAGCATTCTGGCCAAGTACGGCTCCGAGCAGGCGGTGGGGCAGATGGTCGCCCTGACCCTGTTGCGCGAGCTGGGGCCGGTGGTCACCGCGCTGTTGTTCGCTGGGCGTGCCGGCTCGGCGCTGACCGCCGAGATCGGTAACATGAAGTCCACCGAGCAGCTGTCGAGCCTGGCGATGATCGGCGTCGACCCGCTCAAGCACATCGTCGCGCCGCGCTTGTGGGCCGGCTTCATCTCCATGCCGCTGCTGGCGATGATCTTCAGCGTGGTGGGTATCTGGGGCGGCGCGATGGTCGCTGTCGATTGGCTGGGGGTCTACGAGGGCTCGTTCTGGGCCAATATGCAGAACAGTGTTTCATTCCGCGAAGACGTGCTCAACGGCGTGATCAAGAGCCTGGTCTTCGCCTTCGTGGTGACCTGGATCGCCGTGTTCCAGGGCTATGACTGCGAACCCACTTCCGAAGGCATCAGCCGTGCGACCACTCGCACCGTGGTGTATGCCTCGCTGGCCGTACTCGGGCTGGACTTCATTCTGACCGCTTTGATGTTTGGAGATTTCTGATGCAAAACCGCACGATGGAAATCGGTGTCGGCCTGTTCCTGCTGGCCGGCTTGCTGGCCCTGCTGCTGCTGGCGCTGCGGGTCAGTGGTCTGGCGCCTGGCAACAACGTCGATACCTACAAGGTGTACGCCCATTTCGACAATATTGCCGGCCTCACGGTACGCGCCAAGGTGACCATGGCGGGCGTCAATATCGGTCGTGTCACTGCGATCGATCTGGATCGCGACAGCTACACCGGGCGCGTAACGATGGAACTCGACAGCGCTGTCGACAATCTTCCGGTGGACTCCACCGCATCGATCCTGACCGCTGGTCTGCTCGGTGAAAAGTACGTGGGTATCAGCGTTGGCGGCGACGAGGAGTTGCTGGCCGATGGTGGAACCATCCACGACACCCAATCTTCCCTGGTGCTTGAAGACCTGATTGGCAAGTTCTTGCTCAATTCGGTGAACAAAGACCAGGAAAGCCAATGAGGTACCCGATGATGATCAAGACCCTGCGCAACAGCCTTGTCGCCCTGCTGGCCGCTCTGCCGCTACTGGCCGTGGCCGCACCTGCCGCCCACGAAGTGGTGCAACAGACCACCGACACCCTGCTGGCCGATCTCAAGGCCAACAAGGATGAGTACCGCAAGAATCCGGATGCCTTCTACAACTCGCTCAATGAAATTCTTGGCCCGGTGGTGGATGTCGACGGCGTCGCGCGCAGCGTGATGACGGTGCGTTATTCGCGCCAGGCCACCCCCGAGCAGATGACCCGCTTCCAGGAAAACTTCAAGCGCAGCCTGATGCAGTTCTACGGCAACGCGCTGCTGGAGTACAACAACCAGGATATCCGCGTGATTCCCGCTTCCGGCAAGCCGAATGCCGAGCGCACCTCGGTGAACATGGAAATTCGCGACGGCAAGGGCACCGTGTACCCGCTGTCGTACACCATGGTGGCGATGGACGGTACCTGGAAGCTGCGCAACGTGGTGATCAATGGCATCAACGTCGGCAAGCTGTTCCGCGACCAGTTCGCCCAGTCTATGCAGAACAACCGCAACGACCTCGACAAGGTCATCGACAGCTGGGCCGACACCGTTGCCAGGGCTCGCCAGGCGCGGGGTACGTCGTGAGTTCGGCGGCCATCGTCGAACAGGCGCCCGGCGTTCTGGCGCTCTCCGGCGTTCTCGATCACCACAGCGGCCCGGCCCTGCGCGAGCAGGGCGGGCGGCTGATTCGTGACACCCAGGCGAGCAGTTGCGTGATCGATTGCTCGGCCGTCGAGAAGTCCAGCAGCGTCGGCCTGTCGCTGCTGCTCTGTTACATGCGCGACGCCCGGGCTGCTGGCAAGGCGCTAAGCGTTCGCGAGCTGCCCCAGGACATGAACGGAATCGCCAAGGTGTGCGAGTTGCAGCACGTGCTGCCGGTGCCCGTCTGAGCGAGTGGCTGCAGGCAGCGCAGCCGGCTGAAGCGGAAAATCGCCGCCGGCCGTTTTTTGGTATGATGCCCGCCCCATGTCCGCTGGCCTTGCGATGACGCCATGGCGCCAGCCTCGCTGCGTCGGCCATGGTGCTGCTTATTACAGGCGTCGCCGGGCGACGTTCACGCTTATTGAATACGTTGATCGAGGTTGAGCATGCAGGCCCTTGAGGTAAAAAGTTTCTTGGAGACCAAACTGCCGGATGTACAGGTAGAGGTCGACGGTGAAGGCTGCAACTTCCAGCTCAACCTGATCAGCGACGAGTTGGCCGGCCTTAGCCCGGTCAAGCGTCAGCAACAGATCTACGCTCACCTCAATCCCTGGATCGCCGATGGCAGCATCCATGCCGTGAGCATGAAATTCTTCAGCCGTGCCGATTGGGCCGCGCGCTCCTGAGACGACGAATTAGCTATGGATAAATTGAGCATTACGGGCGGCGTGCGTCTCGACGGCGAAATCCGCATTTCCGGTGCGAAGAACTCCGCACTGCCGATCCTGGCCGCCACCCTGCTGGGCGACGCACCGGTGACCATCTGCAACCTGCCGCACCTGCACGACATCACCACGATGATCGAGCTGTTCGGCCGCATGGGCATCGAGCCGATCATCGACGAGAAGCTCAGCGTCGAAGTCGACGCGCGCACCATGAAGACCCTGGTCGCGCCCTACGAGCTGGTGAAGACCATGCGCGCCTCGATCCTGGTGCTCGGCCCCATGGTCGCCCGTTTCGGCGAAGCCGAAGTGGCGCTGCCGGGCGGTTGCGCCATCGGTTCGCGCCCGGTCGACCTGCACATCCGTGGCCTCGAGGCCATGGGCGCGATCATCGACGTCGAAGGCGGCTACATCAAGGCCAAGGCGCCGGAAGGCGGCCTGCGCGGTGCGCACTTCTTCTTCGACATGGTCAGCGTCACCGGTACCGAGAACATCCTGATGGCCGCCACCCTGGCCAAGGGCCGTACGGTCTTGGAAAACGCCGCCCGCGAACCCGAAGTGGTGGACCTGGCCAACTGCCTGATCGCCATGGGCGCGAAGATCCAGGGCGCCGGTACCGACACCATCACCATCGATGGCGTCGAGCGCTTGCACGGTGCACGCTTCAACGTGATGCCCGACCGTATCGAAACCGGCACCTACCTGGTCGCCGCCGCTGCCACTGGCGGCCGCGTCAAGGTCAAGGACGCCGACCCGAGCACCCTGGAAGCGGTGCTGGCCAAGCTGCAGGAAGCCGGCGCCGAGATCACCACCGGTGCCGACTGGATCGAGCTGGACATGAAAGGCAAGCGCCCGAAGGCGGTGAGCCTGCGTACCGCGCCGTACCCGGCGTTCCCGACCGACATGCAGGCGCAGTTCATCGCCCTCAATGCCATCGCCGAAGGCACCGGTACAGTGATCGAGACGATCTTCGAAAACCGCTTCATGCACGTCTACGAAATGAGCCGCATGGGCGCGCAGATCCAGGTCGAGGGCAACACCGCCATCGTCACAGGCGCCGCTCAGCTCAAGGGTGCTCCCGTCATGGCCACCGACCTGCGCGCCTCGGCGAGCCTGGTCATCGCTGCGCTGGTCGCCCAGGGCGACACCGTGATCGATCGCATCTACCACATCGACCGCGGCTACGAATGCATCGAGGAAAAACTTCAATTGCTGGGGGCGAAGATTCGCCGCGTGCCAGGCTGACCACATGCTGACCATTGCCCTGTCCAAAGGCCGTATCCTCGACGACACCCTGCCGCTGCTGGCGGCGGCAGGCATCGTGCCGACCGAGAATCCGGACAAGAGCCGCAAGCTGATCATCCCCACCACCCAGGACGATGTGCGCCTGCTGATCGTGCGCGCCACCGATGTGCCGACCTATGTCGAGCACGGTGCCGCCGACCTCGGCGTCGCTGGCAAGGACGTGCTGCTCGAGTACGGCGGCCAGGGGCTCTACGAGCCGCTGGACCTGCGTATCGCCCGCTGCAAGTTGATGACCGCCGGTGCGGTTGGCGCGCCCGAGCCGAAAGGCCGGCTGCGCGTGGCCACCAAGTTCGTCAACGTTGCCAAGCGCTACTACGCCGAGCAGGGCCGTCAGGTGGATATCATCAAGCTGTATGGCTCAATGGAGCTGGCGCCGCTGGTGGGCCTGGCCGACAAGATCATCGACGTGGTCGACACCGGCAACACGCTCAAGGCCAATGGCCTGGAAGCCCAGGAACTGATCGCCCACATCAGCTCGCGGCTGATCGTCAACAAGGCGTCCATGAAGATGCAGCACGCTCGTCTTCAGGCGCTGATCGACACGCTGCGTGCAGCGGTCGAGAGCCACCATCCGCATTGATCCTTTCCTGCGCGGCTAATACCCGCGCAGCGCCTATCCGTGTCATAGCCAAATTCTCAGGTGCCCGCACGGTGGGCTTGCTACTCTAGCGGCGCCTGAGAACACGCCATTCAGATGAGGCTTTCGCTATGACCGCACCAGTTGCCATTCGCCGACTCAACGCTGCCGACGCGGATTTTGCCCAGCATCTGGATCATCTGTTGAGCTGGGAAAGCGTCTCGGACGACGGCGTCAATCAGCGCGTGCTGGATATCATCAAGGCCGTGCGTGAGCGCGGTGATGCGGCGCTGGTCGAGTTCACCCAGCGTTTCGACGCCCTGGAAGTGGCCTCCATGGCCGACCTGATTCTGCCGCGTGAGCGCCTGGAACTGGCGCTGACCCGCATTACTGCTGAGCAGCGCCAGGCGCTGGAGGTCGCTGCCGAGCGGGTACGCAGCTACCACGAAAAGCAGAAGCAGGATTCCTGGACCTATACCGAGGCCGACGGCACGGTGCTGGGCCAGAAGGTCACGCCGCTCGATCGCGCCGGCCTGTACGTGCCCGGTGGCAAGGCTTCCTATCCGTCCTCGGTGCTGATGAATGCCATTCCGGCCAAGGTCGCCGGCGTGGCCGAAGTGGTCATGGTGGTGCCGACCCCGCGTGGCGAAATCAACGAGATCGTCCTGGCCGCTGCGGCCATCGCCGGTGTCGACCGGGTGTTCACCATCGGTGGCGCCCAGGCCGTGGCGGCGCTGGCCTATGGCACCGAAAGCGTGCCGCCGGTGGACAAGATCGTCGGGCCGGGCAACATCTACGTGGCCACCGCCAAGCGCCACGTGTTCGGCAAGGTGGGCATCGACATGATCGCCGGGCCGTCGGAAATCCTCGTCGTCTGCGACGGCCAGACCGACCCCGACTGGATCGCCATGGACCTGTTCTCCCAGGCCGAGCACGACGAGGACGCCCAGTCGATTCTGGTCAGCCCGGACGCCGCGTTCCTCGACAGGGTCGCCGAGAGCATTGCCAGGCTGCTGCCGAGCCTGGAGCGCGAGGCGATTGCCCGTACGTCCATCGAAGGCCGCGGCGCGCTGATTCTGGTCGAGGACATGGCCCAGGCCATCGAGGTCGCCAACCGCATCGCCCCCGAGCACCTGGAACTGTCGGTCGAAAACCCCGAGCAGTACCTGCCCGAGATTCGCCATGCCGGCGCGATCTTCATGGGCCGCTATACCGCCGAGGCGCTGGGCGACTACTGCGCAGGCCCCAACCACGTGTTGCCGACTTCGGGTACCGCGCGTTTCTCGTCGCCGCTGGGTGTGTACGACTTCCAGAAGCGCTCGTCGATCATCCACTGCTCGGCCGCCGGTGCCTCCGAGTTGGGCAAGGTCGCCTCGGTGCTGGCCCGTGGCGAGTCGCTGACCGCCCACGCCCGCAGCGCCGAGTATCGCATCAAGAACTGACTGGGCCCGCGAGCAGCGTTGCCTGCTCGCGCAGAGATCACAATCGAATTCGAGGAGAGAAGGGCAGATGAGCAAATTCTGGAGCCCCTTCGTCAAAGACCTGGTGCCCTATGTGCCGGGTGAGCAGCCGAAGCTGACCAAGCTGGTCAAGCTCAACACCAACGAAAATCCCTACGGCCCGTCGCCCAAGGCCATCGCCGCCATGCAGGCGGAGCTCAATGACGACCTGCGTCTGTACCCCGATCCCAATGGCGATCGCCTCAAGCAGGCCGTCGCCGCTCACTATGGCGTGCCGGCCAGCCAGGTGTTCGTCGGCAACGGCTCGGACGAAGTCCTGGCCCACGCCTTCCACGGCCTGTTCCAGCACGGCAAGCCGCTGCTGTTCCCCGATATCAGCTACAGCTTCTACCCGGTCTACTGCGGGCTGTACGGCATCCAGGCCGAGCCGATCGCCCTGGACGAGCAGTTCCAGATCCGCATCGAGGACTATGCGCGGCCCAACGGCGGCATCATTTTCCCCAACCCGAACGCGCCGACCGGCTGCCTGCTGGCGCTCGAGGCCGTGGAGCGTCTGCTGCAAGCCAACCCGGATAGCGTGGTGCTGGTGGACGAGGCCTATATCGACTTTGGCGGCGAATCGGCGATCAGCCTGGTGAGCCGGTACCCGAACCTGCTGGTCACCCAGACGCTGTCCAAGTCGCGCTCGCTGGCCGGCCTGCGCGTCGGCCTGGCGGTGGGCCACGAGGACCTGATCGAGGCCCTGGAGCGGATCAAGAACAGCTTCAACTCCTACCCGCTGGACCGTATCGCCATCGCTGGCGCCGCGGCTGCGTTCGAGGATCGCGCCTATTTCGAGCAGACCTGCGCGGCGGTGATCGACAGCCGCGAACAGGTGGTTGCCGGTCTGCAGGCACTGGGGTTCGAGGTGCTGCCATCGGCGGCCAACTTCATCTTCGCCCGCCACCCTGGGCGTGACGCGGCCGGCATCGCTGCCGCCTTGCGTGAGCAGGGGGTGATCGTGCGCCACTTCAAGCAAGCGCGCATCGCCCAGTTCCTGCGCATCAGCATCGGCTCGCCCGAGCAGAACCAGGCACTGCTCGATGCCCTCGCGGCGCTCTGATCGATAGCCACATAAAAAACCAGGGCCCAGGCCCTGGCTTTTTGTATCTGCTCCAGCTGCGAGCGCTAGTTGCTGGTGGCCACTGGCGGACGGATACCGATCTCGGCCTTGAGCTCCATTGGCTTGCCGTTGCGCATCACTTCGATGCGAATGGTCTCGCCCGGTTTGGCGCGGGCGACCTGGTTCATCGAACGGCGAGCATCGCCTGCCGGTTCACCGTCGATCTTGAGAATCAGGTCGTTGGGTTGCAGGCCGGCTTTCTGCGCCGGACCGTTACGGTAGATACCGGCGACGATGATGCCCTGGCGGCCTTCCAGACCAAAGGACTCGGCCAGCTCCGGGGTCAGCGGCTGCACTTCGAGGCCTAGCCAGCCGCGGATCACCTTGCCATGCTCGATGATCGCCTGCATTACTTCCATCGCCAGCTTTACCGGGATGGCGAAACCGATGCCCTGGGAGCCGCCGGATTTGGAGAAGATCGCCGTGTTGATGCCGACCAGGTTGCCGTAGGCGTCAACCAGTGCACCGCCGGAGTTGCCCGGGTTGATCGCCGCATCGGTCTGGATGAAGTCTTCGTAGGTGTTGAGGCCCAGCTGGTTACGGCCGGTGGCGCTGATGATGCCCATGGTCACGGTCTGACCGACGCCGAAGGGGTTGCCGATGGCCAGGGTCACGTCGCCGATGCGGATATTGTCGGAGCGCCCCAGGGTCATCGCCGGCAGATCCTTGAGGTCGATCTTCAGCACGGCCAGGTCGGTCTCCGGGTCGCTGCCGATCACCCGCGCCAGGGTTTCACGACCATCCTTGAGGGCCACCACGATCTGGTCGGCATTGGCGGTCACGTGGTTATTGGTCAGCAGGTAGCCTTCCGGGCTCATGATCACCGCCGAGCCGAGGCTGGACTCCATGCGCCGCTGGCCGGGCAGATTCTCGCCATAGAACTTGCGGAACTGCGGGTCGTCGAGCAGCGGATGATTGGACTTGCCTACGTATTTGGTGGTGTACAGGTTGGCCACCGCTGGCGAAGCGACGCTGACGGCCGTGGCGTAGGAGGCAGGGCCCTCCTGGGAGCGCGTGTAGACCGGCGCCTGGCGCAGTTGCACGTCATGCATGGGCAAACCGACCAGCTGCGGGTACTGCTGCATGATCAGCAGCGACACCAGAACGCCAACCAGTAGTGGCCAGCCGAAGAAACGCAGGGCCTTGAGCATCGATCCAATCCTGAGGGTTGCGAGGCCCCTATCGGGCCCTTAAGGTGCGCCATTATAGAGAACCGTGCCAAGAAAGCAGCGGTTCGCCACCGTTCGTGAGGAAATCTGTATGGCCATTGCCCTGACCACTCTCGTTGAGGACGCCGAGCGCTATCTTGGCGCCTCACGCATCGCCGATTACTGCCCCAACGGCCTGCAGGTCGAGGGGCGGCCGCAGGTGCAGCGCATCGTCAGTGGCGTGACCGCCAGCCTGGCGATGATCGAGGCCGCCGTCGAAGCGCGCGCCGATGTCCTGCTGGTGCATCACGGCTATTTCTGGAAGGGCGAAAACCCTTGTATCACCGGCATGAAGCAGCGCCGACTGAAAAGCCTGCTGGCCAACGACATCAGCTTGCTGGCCTACCATCTGCCGCTCGACCTGCACCCTGAAGTGGGCAATAACGTGCAACTGGCGCGGCAGCTCGATATCACCGTCGAAGGCCCGCTCGAGCCCGATAACCCGCGTACCGTCGGCCTGGTCGGATCGCTGGCGCAGCCAGTCAGCGCCCGCGACTTCGCCCGTCGCGTGTATGAAGTGTTGGGCCGCGAGCCATTGCTGGTGGAGGAGGCGCGTATGGTCAGCCGTATCGGCTGGTGCACAGGGGGCGGCCAGGGCTATATCGACCAGGCCATCGCGGCCGGCGTCGACCTGTATCTGACCGGTGAGGCCTCGGAGCAGACCTACCACAGTGCCCGGGAGAACGGCGTCAGCTTCATCGCCGCCGGGCACCATGCCACCGAGCGTTATGGTGTGCAGGCATTGGGCGAGTACCTGAGCCGACGCTTCGCCATCGAGCACCTGTTCATCGATTGCCCGAATCCGATTTGACAGCGCCGGTGAGGAAGGTGGTGGCGTCCAGGCTTGACCCTGAACGCCACCGTCACGATCAGAAGTCGTAACGTACCTTGGCACGCAGGGTATCGGCATCGAATCCCGAGCGGCCGACATGCTCATAGCCTGCCCCAAGGCTCAAGGCGCCGAGCCGGTAGTTGACGCCCAGGCTGGCCTCATAACTGTCACGTGCCGGGCTGGCACCATGAGTCACGAACGACGAGCCGCCGAGCACGAAGCTCGATGTACTGCTGGCACGGTCGGCCGCGAAATCATGGTAGGCCATCAGCTTCAGTTCCGGCTCCAGGGTGCCCTGGCCGACGGAGAACTGGCTGGCTAGACGTGCACCCGCGCCGAGTTCGATAGCTTCGTAGCGCTGGCTGCTGACTGCCAGTGCAGCCGAAGAGCCCTTTTCGCGATAACTGTCGATGTCCAGGCGGCTATAGCGTGTGGCTACGCGAGGCTCCAGGGTGACGCTGCCAGCATGCAGCCCATAGCCCGCCTCCAGATTCAGCGCCAGAGACTGGCTGTCGAAGTCGCCCTTGGCACGGGTGCCGGCGATGTTGCGCTTGCTGGTGTTGTCGTTGAAGCCGTAGCTCAGGCTGGTATCGACGAATACCGGGCCCTGTTCGAAGCCCGAATACAGGGTCAGTACCTGGCTGTCGATCTCGCTCTTGTTGCCGGTGCGGCCACTGACCTTGGTATCCAGGTTGCTGTAGGCCACACCCAGCGTCCACTGCTCGTCGAGCTTGCCGTCGAGGCCAAGGCTCAGGCCGCGGCTGTCGGCGTCGTAACCGGCGATGCCGCTGCGACGGCCCTGGCGCAGATCGCTGTCGTGGCCTTGAACCCAGAAGCCGGTTTCGCTGAATGGCGAGCCGGACGAAGCGCCGCGCAGGGAAGAAGTCCGGGAGCCAACGGCACCGCTGACCATGCTTTGCACCGCATTGGCTGCAGCCTGTACCGCGCCATCAACCTGGGGCGTGAGTTGCTCGCTGAGGGCTGCAAGTTGTGCCTCCTCGGCATTAGCGAACGCCTGGAATACCGGGTCGCTGCTGTCCAGTTGGGGCATTACATTTGCGTAGAACGGCTGGAAGGCACGGCGGGCGTTGGGGCTGCTGCCGGCCTGACCGAGGACCTCGCTGGCCTGCTGGTCAGATACGCTGCTAACGGTGGCCAATACTTCGGTACCGGTGATTCGAGACGAATTGACGGTTAACAGTGGTGAGCTACTGACGACCAGGCTACGGTCACCGTCGTACTCAATCCCCCCATCAGCGTGCACCAGTTTGTACTCTTTGCCCGCCGCACGAAAGGCTTCCGAAGTAGGGCGAAGCGCGATGCTGCTTTCTTCCGAAAAGTATGCCTCCTCTTTAACTTTGAGAATGGCCTTGTCGGGATCGGTTGCATCACTGAGGTTAAGTTGCAACACCGTGCCGCGGTTCATTTCAAGATAGCCATCCAGCGTCACATGAGGTTTAAGCAGTGTCAGTTTTCCCGGTCTGCCCAGGGGGCTATCGTCGGCGTTGTAAATATCCACGCCACCATAATGATCGCCGTCGTTAAGGTGGTCGCCGTCAAACGTGGCGTCCCCGACGATGTCTATATAGGTCATGCCGTGAACATTCCCCTTTATCGTACCTCCCCCCCAGATCAGTCGTGAGTTATTGTTTTGCGTATCGGAGTAGATAGCGTATTCACCACCCTCGATTAGCCCACCATTCTGATAGATGATGCTGAACGGAGCATAGCCGGGTAGGTTGCTGTTGGAATCCATACTCGACAGGTAGATACCTGCGCGATCACCTTTGATCGTACCGCTGTTGATAATGTCACCCGCAATGCGACTCTTCTCGACATAGATGCCCACCGAATCTGCACCGCTTGCAGTAATGGAGCCGCTGTTGTTCAGCTTACCGCCGATGGTTGCATTGGAAATGTCGATGGCACGGGCGGTTGCTCCAGTCTCGTCCACGGCGGTCACATCGATGCTTCCGCTGTTGACAAGATCCCCATCGACGCGCGCCTGATCGCCGTTACCGCTATAGGCGATAAGGTCAATGCCAGTGGCTTCATAGCCACTGACGGTGATGGTGCCGCTGTTGAGCAGCCGGCCGCGAACGATGCTGTCGCCGACGGTTATGCCGTTGGCTTCGCTCAAATTACGGGAGTCATCACGCGACTTGATGCCCGTTGCACGTACCGTTCCTGCGTTGATCAGTTCGGCCAGATCACTTTTGAAGTTGACGGCGATGGCGTGCACTTCATCACCAGTCACCTCGACACTGCCGCTGCTGGTATTTTCAAGGGCGCCGGCCAATGGGGTGCGTATCAGCTCTATACCTCTGCCAATATCCGCACTGATCACTTCAATGCGTCCGCTATTGCTCAGACTACCCACGCGGGTTTCGCTCAGGCTTATGCCGGCAGGCATCGCATCGCCCAAGAGGTGGTTCTGGGCGTCCAGTATGTAGGTGTCCCGGACACTGATCAGGCCTGTGTTGCTGAGCGTGCCATCTATGGAGAGATTGCGCCCCTGGATGCCGACGGCGCTGATACCGTTGGCGATCAAATTACCCTTATTGATGAGTCCGCCATCAATGCGCACCTCATCGGAGAAAGCGATCAATCCTTCCCCAAGAGTGAGCGGACGACTGTAACGTTCCTGTGAGCTTTCGGCGCCTGTCGTATTGATCGAGGCATCGATAATCAGGTCGCCCTGCACGTGGGTTCCCGGCTTCAGGGTCAGCGCGTTGGCTGGCGTGGTCAGCTCACCACCGATGCTAAGGCCATCTGCAATGACGACGTTCTCCCAGCTCTTGGGACCGTTATCGATCTGGTAGGTTTCTGCCTCGGCTGAGAGGCTGGCAGCTGCAATGGCGAGGGTGAGGAGGGAAAGGGATAGGGGGCTGTGTTGCATGGGGCTCTCCTTGAGCGCAGTAGCGGGTTCCGATAGCGCCGCAAGCCGGGCGCGTGTCGCCTCAGGCAAGCGGGCGACGCGGGCAAGGGTGCGCAGTGGTGGCGCCTGAGTCAAGGCTTAGCCAGCGAAGCTGCCGCGCGCATCACAGAGTTGCGGCGCTGCGGTTCCCCGGCCCCGCTCGGCCGGCATGCAGAGGAGCCGCCTGAAGGGGCCATACGCGGACCTGGTTGCTGACTATTTCAGTGGAATAAACCTATATCGCTTCGATCTAAGCAGCGCCCTGATTAGAAGAAGGTGCTGTGCTAGAGTGCGCCCTCGTCCAAGGCCCGTCTGGCCTGAATAAAATACCGTGACCTCGTGAGTAGCCATGCTCGATAAACTGACGCACTTGAAACAGCTCGAGGCGGAAAGTATCCACATCATTCGTGAAGTGGCCGCCGAATTCGATAACCCGGTGATGCTCTATTCCATCGGCAAGGATTCCGCCGTGATGCTGCATCTGGCGCGCAAGGCATTCTTTCCCGGCAAGCTGCCGTTTCCGGTGATGCACGTCGACACGCGCTGGAAATTCCAGGAGATGTACCGCTTCCGCGACAAGATGGTCAGCGAGATGGGTCTGGACCTGATCACCCACATCAACCCTGATGGCGTGGCGCAGGACATGAACCCCTTCACCTACGGCAGTGCCAAGCACACCGACGTGATGAAGACCGAGGGCCTCAAGCAGGCGCTGGACAAGTACGGCTTCGATGCTGCTTTCGGTGGTGCGCGCCGCGACGAGGAGAAGTCCCGCGCCAAGGAGCGCGTGTACTCGTTCCGCGACAGCAAGCACCGCTGGGACCCCAAGAACCAGCGCCCCGAGCTGTGGAACGTTTACAACGGCAACGTCAAGAAGGGCGAGTCGATCCGCGTGTTCCCGCTCTCCAACTGGACCGAGCTGGATATCTGGCAGTACATCTATCTGGAGCAGATCCCGATCGTGCCGCTGTACTTCGCCGCCGAGCGCGAAGTGATCGAGAAGAACGGCACGCTGATCATGATCGATGACGAGCGCATCCTCGAACACCTCAGCGACGAGGAGAAGGCGCGCATCCAGAAGAAGAAGGTGCGCTTCCGCACCCTGGGCTGCTACCCACTGACCGGTGCGGTGGAGTCCGAGGCCGAGAGCCTGACCGACATCATCCAGGAAATGCTCCTGACCCGTACTTCCGAGCGCCAGGGCCGGGTGATCGATCACGACGCCGCCGGGTCGATGGAAGAAAAGAAACGTCAGGGCTATTTCTGAGGATCACGCACCATGAGTCATCAATCCGATTTGATCGGCCAGGACATTCACGCTTACCTGGCGCAACACGAGCGCAAGGAACTGCTGCGCTTCCTGACCTGTGGCAACGTCGACGACGGCAAGAGCACCCTGATCGGGCGTTTGCTGCACGACTCCAAGATGATCTACGAAGACCATCTGGAAGCCATCACCCGCGACTCGAAGAAGAGCGGCACCACCGGTGAGGAAGTTGACCTGGCGCTCCTGGTCGACGGCCTGCAGGCCGAGCGCGAGCAGGGCATCACCATCGATGTCGCCTACCGTTATTTCTCCACCGCCAAGCGCAAGTTCATCATCGCCGACACCCCCGGTCACGAGCAGTACACGCGCAACATGGCCACCGGCGCCTCGACCTGCGACCTGGCGATCATCCTGATCGACGCCCGTTACGGCGTGCAGACCCAGACCCGCCGGCACAGCTTTATCGCCTCGCTGCTGGGCATCAAGCATATCGTCGTGGCCATCAACAAGATGGACCTCAAGAACTTCGATCAAGGCGTGTTCGAGCAGATCAAGGCCGATTACCTGGCGTTCGCCGAGAAGATCGACCTGCGCCCGACCACCCTGGAGTTCGTGCCCATGTCGGCCCTCAAGGGCGACAACGTGGTCAACAAGTCCGAGCGCTCGCCGTGGTACACCGGCCAGTCGCTGATGGAGATTCTCGAGAGCGTGGAAGTGGCGGGCGACCGCAACTTCGACGACCTGCGCTTCCCGGTGCAGTACGTCAACCGCCCGAACCTCAACTTCCGCGGTTTCGCCGGCACCCTGGCCAGCGGCATCGTACGCAAGGGCGACGAGGTCATCGCGTTGCCGTCGGGCAAGGGCAGCAAGGTCAAGTCCATCGTCACCTACGAAGGTGAGCTGGAACAGGCCGGCCCGGGCCAGGCCATCACCCTGACCCTGGAAGACGAGATCGACGTCTCGCGCGGCGACATGCTGGTGCACGCCGACAACCGCCCGCAGGTGGTCGACACGTTCGACGCCATGCTGGTGTGGATGGCCGAAGAGCCGATGCTGCCGGGCAAGAAATACGACATCAAACGCGCCACCAGCTATGTGCCGGGCTCGATTGCCAGCATCACCCACCGGGTCGATGTGAACACCCTGGAGCAGGGCGCGTCCAGCAGCCTGCAGCTCAACGAGATCGGCAAGGTCAAGGTTGCCCTCGATGCGCCAATCGCGCTCGACGGCTACGAGCACAACCGCACCACGGGCGCGTTCATCATCATCGACCGCCTGACCAACGGTACCGTCGGCGCAGGCATGATCATCGCCGATGCGCTGGGTAGCGGCGCCGGTCATCACAGCGAAAGCGGCCATGTATCCACCGCAGAACGCGCCGCGCGTTTCGGCCAGCGGCCGGCCACCGTGCTGTTCAGCGGCCTCTCCGGCGCCGGCAAGAGCACCCTGGCTTATGCCGTGGAGCGCAAGCTGTTCGACATGGGCCGTGCGGTCTACGTGCTCGATGGCCAGAACCTGCGCCATGACCTGAACAAGGGCTTGCCGCAGGATCGTGCCGGGCGTACCGAGAACTGGCGCCGTGCCGCGCACGTGGCGCGTCAGTTCAACGAGGCGGGCCTGCTGACTTTGGCGGCTTTCGTGGCACCCGATGCCGAAGGGCGTGAACAGGCCAAGGTGCTGATCGGTGCAGAGCGGCTGATCACCGTGTATGTGCAGGCTTCGCCGCAGGTATGTGCCGAGCGTGACCCGCAAGGGCTGTACGCGGCTGCCGGGGACAACATCCCGGGGGAGTCCTTCCCGTACGATGTGCCGCTGGATGCCGACCTGGTCATCGATACCCAAAGCCTGTCGGTGGAGGAGGGCGTCAAACAGGTTCTGGCCGTCCTGCGTACTCGCGGCGCCATCTAAAAACCTGCTTATGACCAGCTGCGCTTCGGCGCTGCTGCGTTAAAAAGAGGCTCGGAAAGCCGCTTGCGGCTAACGCACTTTAGTGCGGCTACGAAGGAGCGAGCGAAGCGAGTAATGTGAGTGGGCTACAGCACACTCGTCCGCGACCCCGACCGCTTCCTCGCCTGCTTTTGCCTTGCAGCGCTTTAGCTCGCAAGGTCATAAGCAGGTTTTGGTGGATATAAAAATGCCCGCTCTCCTAGGAGGCGGGCATTTTTCATTTCCGGCTGGCGGCAATCAGATGCCGTTGCCACGGGCGCGTTCGCGCGCGTTGATTTCCATCTGCTCGCAGGTCAGGAAGCCTTTGCTTTCCACGCGGTCAGCGGAGTTGAATGCGACGTAGTAGGGCTGCTCCTTGCCATCCTTGTTGAGGATGTAGTTGTTGCAGGTGCCCGGCGCCACGGTGCGATTGATTTCCGTAGAGGGTGGGCCGCCCAGCTCCAGGACGGTGGACTTGGTCATGTCCTTCTCGACCTGCTTGACCAGCGGCTCGTTGCGGAAGGTGATGTGGTCGACCGGATTTTCAGGCTTGCCGGCACAACCGGTCAGAACGGCCAATACGCATGCAGCACCCAGGCTTTGCTTGAACATGGTTAATTTCCCTTGTGATGAACCAGACCATTTTTCTGAGCCTGGGCCAGGTAATTAAGTTCGGCTTAAATCGCAAGGGCAGATGCAACCTCGTTCGCGTGCCCAACTAGCGCATGGCGCTACTGGGCGAAGTCGGCTTGCAGTTGGCTGCTGTCGATAGCCTCGCCCAGAATAGGCGCCGGGTGGCGACTGGGCAGTGCCAGTGCCTGCGCGCTCATCAGGCTCAGTAGCAGGGCAATGGTCAGGGCTTTCATGGTGTACCTCGTCTCTGGGCATTTGTTGCTTCACGGAACCATGCTAGGGCCGAGGCAGTCAGGGAAGAAGTCGAACGGCTCGATAGTGGCCATCGACGGTCATGATGTGCGTTGCGCTTGACCAGGGCCTGGTCAGGGTAACGCCCCAATGGAGACTGAAATGGGTCATCGTGCAGTTCCCCAGTATCCACTGGTTTTAGTTCCCGGCATGCTGGGTTTTGTCAGCCTGTTCGGTTTCGAATACTGGTATGGCATCACCACCGCGTTGCGTAACCAGGGCGTGGACGTTTACCCAGCACGCCTGTCGCCGGTGCACGCCACCGAACTGCGCGGCGAGCAGTTGGTGCTGCAGATCGCCGAGGCGCGTCGGCGCAGTGGGGCGGAAAAGGTGCACCTGATCGGTCACAGCCAGGGTGCGCTGGTGTGCCGTTATGCCGCCGCGCACCGACCGGAATGGGTCGCTTCGGTCACTTCCGTGGCGGGCCCCCATCAGGGCTCGGAACTGGCCGATCACCTGGAACGCAAGTACGCCTCGAACAGCCTGAGTAGCCTGCTGCTGCGCCTGGGCACCCATATGCTGGCGCGGCTGTTCACCCTGGTGGACAGCGGTGCGCGCGGTGCGACGATGCCGATAAATGCCATCGCCGCCCACCGCTCGCTGACCTCCGAGGGTGTGGGCATCTTCAACCATCAGTACCCGCAAGGCTTGCCCTCGGCCTGGGGCGAAGAGGGGCCGGAGGAGGTCAACGGCGTGCGCTACTACTCCTGGTCCGGCACCTTGCAGCCCGGTATCACCGACGCGGGCGGCAATCGCAAGGATCTGTCGAACTGGTTCTGCCGACGCTTCGCCCGCACCTTCGTGCGCGAGGCCGGGCAGTGCGATGGCATGGTCGGGCGGGTCAGTTCGCACCTTGGCAAGGTAATCCGCGACGACTATCCGCTCGACCATTTGGATATCGTCAACCAGCAGTTTGGCCGGGTCGGCGAGGGTGTCGACCCGATCAGCCTGTATATCGAGCACCTACGCCGCCTGCACGAGGCCGGTCTGTAACGCGGCTGTGCGAACGCGCGACCCTGGGCCGGGTCGCGCGATGCGATACCGGGGGCCTCCTCAAGCGTGATGCAGCCCTAGGGGTGGGCCGCACTCACTGTTCGGCCTGCGCCGCCTTGAGCGCTTCGTAGGCCGGCGCCGCGTAGATACCTACTTCGACTGCCAGCTCCAGCACCCGCGGCAGGTCACTGGTGTAAACCAGCACGGCCTGCAGTTCGTCATCCAGCGGCTCGCTGAAATCGACCAGCGTATAACCCTGGGTTTCCTTGGAAAGGCTACCGAGCTGCACCTGAATGCGATTGAGCGCCTTGAGCGGCTCGACCTTCTTGAGCTGCTTGGCGGTGAGCACGAAGTTCACTTCAGGGCCGAACGAGCCAGTGATCTGGCTGAACAGCTCTTCGTAGCTGTCGGCCTGGAACAGCACGGTGTCGGGCAGGTTGCCGACCACCATCCACTCGCCCAGGGGAATGGGAAAGCTGTCGTCGTAATTGATGTCCGGGTTGGCGGCCAGGAAGGCGGCGGGATCGGCATAGGCCTGGGCCGCTTCGTCGGCGATGCGGGTGATTTCGGCCTGTGGCAGGCAGCCCGAGCTGATTTTGCCGATGAGTTCTTCGAGCTGGACGCGCATGGCGGAATCCTGATGGTGTCGGTGGGGGCGCAAGGCTGCCCGTTAGCAGCGCTCAGCGCAATTGGCTTTCCGCCAGGTTGCGAGTCCGCGGAATAAGGTCTGCATCCCAGCGGGCCGCACTCCAGCGCAACAGTTCTTCGGCGCTGGCGTCGGCCAGCTCACTCGGTGTGGGCTGACCCAGGGCGCGCAGGGCACGCAGCAGCAGCGGCGTAGCCTGGTCGCCGGGCAAGGGGGGCGAACGATAGGACTTGCCGAGCTTGTGGCCGTCGGGCTGGATGATCAGCGGAACATGCAGGTAACGCGGCTGGGAGAAACCCAGCAGCTCCTGCAGGTAGAGCTGGCGCGGCGTCGAGTCGAGCAGGTCGGCGCCGCGCACCACATTGTTGATGCCCTGCCAGGCGTCATCGAGCACCACGGCGAGCTGGTAGGCGTACAGGCCATCACGACGACGGATGACGAAGTCGCCGACCTCACGGCCCAGGTGCTGGCTGTATTCACCCTGCACCCGATCATTGAAGCGGTAGGTCAGTTGTGGCACCCGCAGGCGGATCGCCGCGTCGTGGCGACTGTGGCCGGCATTGGCGCAGTAGCCCGGGTAGATACCGCCGCTGCCCTCGAGCTGCTTGCGCGAGCAAGTGCAGGCGTAGGCCAGGCCCTGGTCGAACAGGCGCTGTACCAGCGCTTCATATTCGTCGTGGCGCTCGCTCTGGCGTACCAGTTCACCGTCCCAGTGCAGGCCATAGCGCTCCAGGGTCTGCAGGATGGCGGCCTGGGCACCGGGGACTTCCCGCGGCGGGTCGAGATCTTCCATGCGCAGCAGCCAGCGGCCGCCGACGGAACGGGCATCGAGATAGGAGGCGAGGGCAGCGACCAGCGAGCCGAAGTGCAGGTAGCCACTGGGGGTTGGGGCGAAGCGACCGATATAGGGGGAGTTTGGCATGGCGGGGCGTTCAAACGGGCGAAACGAAACGGGGCGCCTAAGCGCCCCGTCTGTTGATCGACTCAGGAGCCGACCTGTTTTTCCTTGATTTCCGCCAGGGTCTTGCAATCGATGCACAGGGTGGCGGTAGGGCGGGCTTCCAGGCGACGGATACCGATCTCGACACCACAGGAATCGCACCAGCCGTAGTCTTCGTCTTCGATCAGCTGCAGCGTCTCGTCGATCTTCTTGATCAGCTTGCGCTCACGATCACGGGCACGCAGCTCCAGGCTGAATTCTTCTTCCTGGCTGGCGCGGTCGGCTGGATCCGGGAAGTTGGCCGCTTCGTCCTGCATATGGTGCACGGTACGATCGACTTCCTGCATCAGCTCCAGCTTCCATTTGTTCAGGATACTGGTGAAGTGGGCGCGCATCGCCTCGCTCATGTACTCCTCGCCCTTGGTTTCCTTGTAGGGTTCGAAGCCACGAATCAATTGGCCGTTTGTAGCTTTTGCTTTGGTGGGCATGGATGACCGCCTCTCACTCTCTCTAATCCACTGCGCAGGGAATGTGTCCGTTGCCGTTTACAATAACGGCCCTGCGACTGCAAGCGGGCGAACTTACCAGATCGACACAAGCCGCGCCACTCCCGGATGTCGCGGTTGTGCGTCTGGTTTCGAGCCGGCCCCGCCAGGGCTTCGCGGTGGGCCCGATGAGCCACCCCATGCCCTGGCGCAGGGTGCCTGCAATCGCAATGTAAACACGTATTTCAGTGGTGCGTTGGCACGGTATGACAGGGCACCGCTGATACAATTCCACCTTTATCGTTTCTCAAGGCAATCCCATGGCACAGCCTTACAGCGCCCGCAGCCGCGCGATCGAACCTTTCCACGTGATGGCCTTGCTGGCCCGTGCCAATCAGTTGCAGGCCGAAGGCCATGACGTCATCCACCTGGAGATCGGCGAGCCGGACTTCACCACTGCCGCGCCCATCGTTGCCGCTGGCCAGGCGGCCCTGGCTGCCGGCCATACTCGATATACCGCGGCGCGTGGGCTGCCGGCGCTGCGCGAGGCGATTGCCGGCTTCTACGCCCGGCGCTATCGGCTGAGCATAGACCCCCAGCGCATTCTCATCACGCCAGGCGGCTCTGGTGCCTTGCTGCTGGCCGCCAGCCTGTTGGTCGACCCTGGCAAGCACTGGCTGCTGGCCGATCCGGGCTACCCGTGCAATCGCCACTTTCTGCGCCTGGTCGAAGGGGCGGCGCAGCTGGTACCGGTCGGCCCCGAGCAGCGTTATCAGCTCACACCGGAAACGGTTGCCGAGCACTGGAATGACGACAGCGTCGGCGCCTTGCTCGCCTCGCCGGCCAACCCGACCGGCACGTTGTTGAGCGCCGCCGAGCTCGCGGCCTTGTCCCAGGCGCTGAAAGCCCGTGGCGGGCATATGGTGGTCGACGAGATCTACCACGGCCTGACCTACGGCGTGGACGCCAGCAGCGTGCTGGAGGTGGATGACGAAGCGTTCGTGCTCAACAGCTTCTCCAAGTACTTCGGCATGACCGGTTGGCGCCTGGGCTGGCTGGTGGCGCCCGAGGCGGCGGTGGCGGACCTGGAGAAGCTGGCGCAGAACCTCTACATCAGCGCGCCGAGCATGGCCCAGCATGCCGCGCTGGCCTGCTTCCAGCCGGAGTCGATGGCCATCTTCGAAGAACGTCGCGCCGCCTTTGCCGAGCGCCGCGATTTCCTGCTGCCGGCGTTGCGCGAGCTGGGCTTCGGCATTGCCGTCGAGCCCGAGGGCGCCTTCTATCTGTATGCCGACGTCAGCGCCTTTGGCGGTGATGCCTATGCCTTCTGCCAGCATTTCCTGGAAACCGAGCACGTGGCCTTCACGCCGGGCCTGGACTTCGGTCATTACAAGGCCAGCCACCATGTGCGTTTCGCCTATACCCAGAGCCTGCCGCGCCTGGAAGAAGCGGTTGCACGGATTGCCCGCGGCCTGAAGCGTTGGCAGCCCCATGCAGTTTGATCCACCCCTCGAAGAGGCCCGTCTGCTGCGGCGCTACAAGCGCTTTCTCGCCGATATCGAAACCGCCTCGGGCGAACGCCTGACCATTCACTGCCCGAACACCGGCTCGATGCTCAACTGCATGAGCGAGGGCTGCCGGGTGTGGTTCAGCCGCTCCGATGATCCCAAGCGCAAGCTGCCGGGCACCTGGGAGGTCGGCGAAACGCCCCATGGGCGGCTGGCCTGTATCAACACGGCACGGGCCAATGGCCTGGTGGAAGAAGCGCTACGTGCCGGGCGAATTCCTGAACTCGCGGGTTTCAGCGCCTTGCGCCGTGAAGTGCCTTACGGCGTGGAGCGCAGCCGGGTGGATTTCTGTCTCGAATACGCCAGCGGCGTGGCCTTCGTCGAAGTGAAGAGCGTGACCCTGGGCTTCGCCGACAGCGCCGTGGCCGCCTTTCCCGACGCGCGCACCGAGCGCGGCGCCAAGCACCTGCGCGAGCTGGCGGCCCTGGCGCGCAGCGGCGTGCGCGCCGTGCAACTGTATTGCGTGAACCTGTCGGGTATCGAGGCGGTGCGGCCTGCCCGGGAGATCGACCCGGCCTACGCGGCGGCTCTGGCTGAAGCGGTGAGCGCGGGCGTCGAGGTGCTGGCCTATGGCGTGGATATCTCGCCGCAGGGCATCGAGGTAATACGACGCCTGGATGTGCTGCTGACGTAACGGCGAACACCCGTTTTCACAGGTCGACCCAGATTCCCTCGCCATCCTCTCGGCAGTCGATTGCGTGCAGCGCTTCGCCTTCGCACGGCCCCGCCACGCACTCGCCGGACTCGATCAGAAACAGCGCGCCATGCCGGGCGCACTGGATCAGGCTGGCGCTGGGGTCGAGAAACTGGTCGGCCTGCCATTCCAGCGGCACGCCTCGGTGCGGGCAGCGGTTGCGGTACACGAACACCTCACCCTCCTTGCGAACGGCGAACAGTTGCAGGTCTTCAATACAGAAGCCCCGGCTCTGAGCTTCCGGTAGCTCATGGGGGGCGCATAGACGGATCATCGGAGTCTCCAGGCCTGACGGGGGATTATCCCCCATCGGCCTGGCGATGGAAGGGGCGCGTGCCCGCTCAGATTTCCCAGACCACATTGAAGGCCGCGTGGCGGCCAGGCTGGGCGTAACGGCCAAGGCTCTGGTTGTTTTCGCTAAGGCTGCGCACGTCGCCCCATTGCCAGTATTGCTTGTCCGTCAGGTTGAACAGGCCGGCATTGACCGATACGCCGGAGCCGATATTCCAGTAAGCACTGAGATCCAGCGTGCCGTAGCCCGAGGGTTCGAACTGGTTGGCGATCTGCGTTTGATCGACGCGTTTCTTGGCGGCCGCCACTGTCCAGGTCAGCTCGCCGCCAAAGCGTCCGCTTGGTGCATCGTAGCCAAGGCCCAGCACCGCCTTGAGCGGGTCGATGCTGTTGATCGGCTGGCCGCTCGCTTCGTCCTTGCCGCGGGCATAGGCGATGGCGCTGCGCAGGTGGCTGCCAGCCGGCATGCCAAGGCTGTCCAGCAGCAATTCACCGCGAGCTTCCGCGCCGCGTATGGTGACCCGATCGAGGTTCTGGTACTGGAAGGTCATGCGCCCGGCCCCGGTGGGGTCATTGGCCAAGGTCACCTGCTCGATGAAATCGTCGTAGCGGTTGTAGAACAGGGCGATACCAAAGGCGCCGGCTGCATACTGCCCGCGTAGGCCGACTTCATAACTATCACTGGTTTCCGGCTTGAGGCCGGGGTTGGCGATGGTCTGGTAATTACGGGCGAAGTTGATGAACTCGCCAAAGATATCCACCGGGTTCGGCGCGCGGAAGCCCGCGGCATACTGGCCATATACGCTATGGGCGTCGTCGATGCGGTAGGTGATGCCGAGCTTCGGTGAAATGGCCTCGTCGCGGTAATCGGCCGGGTTGCGGTTGATCGGCTGACTGTTCAGGTAGTGTTGCGTCACCTCCGGCTTCATCTCGTAGTGGTCGTAGCGCAAGCCGGGCAGCAGGGTCCAGCGGCCGATATCGATGCTGTCCTGCACGAAGAACGCATATTCGGTCGACGTCGGGTCCGGGAAATCGCTGAGCGGGAAGCTTTCATCGCCAGGGATTGCCGGAACCGGCAGGCCGCTGCTGACGAATACTTCGCGGCCCTTGCGCAGGTCGCTGCTTTCCAGGCGCTTGAGGTCAACGCCGTAGATCAGGTGGTGGCTCGCCGGTCCGGTATCGAAGGCCTTGTCGAGCTTGGCATTGAAGGCCCAGAGATCTTCCTCATAGGTCGAGTCGCGGTTGCGCTCACGCAAGGCACCAGCGCTGAAACGCTGCTGGTAGGTGCGTTGGCGAATCTGGCTTTGCTGATAACTCAGCTGCCATTCGGCGCCGTCGGCGATGGCGGTATCCAAGGCGAAGTTGTGCTGCAGGCTGAGGCGCTGGCGATCGGTGTTATCGGTGGCGTCGGAGGTGCGCACTGTAGCCGTGCTGCTGTATTCGCTGAGCACCTGGGTATCTGCATCGTCTTCATAGCGTTCGTAGGTCAGCTGCAGCCGATCCTCGTCGAGGTAATCCCAGCCGAGCTTGGCGAGCAGGTTGTTGGCCTGATAATCCTGATGGTTGGCCTCTTCGCGCGCGGCTCCAATCCCGCTTCGGCCGCCAAAGGTGTCGAGCGCCTGGCCATCGCGGCGGCCCAGGTGCAGCAGGCCGTCGACCTGGCCCAGACGTGCGGCAAGCGTGGCACTGCGCGACCAGCTGTCGTCGGCGCCGTCGTAACCGGTTTTCAGGCGGGCATAGGCGTCATTGCCGGCTTCCAGGTAGTCGGCGGCATCCTTGGTCATGAAGCTGACTGCGCCGCCAATCGCATCGCTGCCGTACAGCGAGCTGGCCGGGCCGCGGATGATCTCCACGCGCTTGAGGGTGTCCGGGTCGACGTAGTTGCGCCGCGCGTCGAGGAAGGGCCCGAAGGCGAAGGCGTCCGGCACCGGCACGCCATCCACCTGGGTGAGGATACGATTGCCGCCGATGCCGCGAATGGTGAAGCCCGCCAGGCCAAAGCGGCTGCCCGTTCCGCTGACCGACACCCCAGGCTCGTAACGCACCAGATCGCGGATGTTCTTCACGTTCTGGCGGTCGATATCCTGCCCGGTCAGTACGGTCACGGTACTGGGGACGGCATCGACAGGTTGTTCGCTGCGGGTTGCACTAATCGTGGTCTTTTCCAGCTGCAGCATTTCTGCACTGGCAAGCGCAGGACCAAGCAGCAGGATGGTCAGGCAGGTGCGGAACGGGTAGGGCGGGCGACTCGACATGGGGTTCTCCTTGATCATGTCGGAATACGAAGTGAGTGGCGGCTGATTAGATATTAATGATTCTTATTTGTAAAAGAGATTATGTGTCAATTAAGATTCGCTAACTGATAGCGGTTTCGCTCCCCGTGCAAGGCGTTTACCCTTTCGATTCACGGCGCCCCGCCTGTCGATGGCCCACAAGGAGTTGGTGTGATGAGTGATCTACCCGTAGCCGGCGAAGGCCTGTATGCCGCCTGGCAAGACCTGCGCGCCGAGCAGCCGCATCTGCGCGCCCGGGATGCCGCGGCGCAGCTGGGGGTCAGCGAGGGCGAGCTGACGGCCAGCCGCCTGGGCGTGGATACGGTGCGCCTGCGTGCTGACTGGGCGGCTTTACTGCCGGCGCTCGGCGAGCTTGGTCATGTCATGGCGCTGACCCGCAACGAGTCCTGCGTGCACGAGCGCAAGGGCGTCTACCGCGAGGTGACCATTGCCGGTAACGGCCAGATGGGCCTGGTGGTGTCGCCGGATATCGACCTGCGGCTGTTCCTCGGCGGCTGGGCCAGCGCCTTTGCGGTGGCCGAGCAGACGCCCCGTGGCGTGCTGCGCAGCGTCCAGGTGTTCGATCACCAGGGCACCGCGGTGCACAAGGTCTACCTCACCGACCACAGCGAGCAGGCCGCCTGGGAGCCGCTGGTCGCACGCTTTCGTGATGAGCAGCAAAGCGCCGAGCTGGCGCTCAAGCCCATGCCGGAGCCCGCAGCCGTGCAGGCGGATGAAGCCATCGACGGTGAATCGCTACGCGCCGGCTGGGCGGCGCTGAAGGACACCCATCATTTCTTCGCCCTGCTGAAAAACCATGGCGCAACCCGCACCCAGGCCCTGCGTCTGGCCGGGCGCGAGTGGGCCGAGCCGCTGGCGCCCGACGCCTTGCCAGGGTTGTTCGAGCGCGCCGCGGCGGCCGAGGTGCCGATCATGGTGTTCGTCGGCAACCGCCACTGCATCCAGATCCACACCGGGCCGGTCAGCAACCTGAAGTGGATGGACACCTGGTTCAACGTGCTGGACCCGCAGTTCAACCTGCACCTCAAGGCCAATGAGGTTCACACCCTGTGGCGGGTGCGCAAGCCGAGCACCGATGGGGTGATCACCAGCTGGGAAGCGTTCGACGCCAAGGGTGAGCTGATCCTGCAGCTGTTCGGTGCGCGCAAGCCCGGCGTGCCCGAGCGTGATGACTGGCGGCGTCTGGCCGAGCAAACCCCGGCCCTGCCAGCCTGACGCTACACTGCCTGCCCTGGCCGCTTGCGCATTTCGGGCGGCCCGATATGAACCTTGCTTTCGGAGTTGCTCCATGACCCGCCCCCTCGCTGCATTCGCCCTGTTCGCCAGCCTGCTGTCGCCGCTGGCGGCGAGCGCCGACAACCTGCCGCAACGCTGGGTCAGCGCCGGGGGCTCATTGAGCGAATGGGTGGTCGAACTCGGCGGTGAGGCCAAATTGGTCGGCGTGGACACCACCAGCCAACACCCGGCCTCGTTGCAGAAGCTGCCCAGCGTCGGGTACCAGCGCCAACTGGCCGCCGAGGGCATTCTGGCCTTGCGCCCCGAGGTGCTGCTCGGTACCGAGGAGATGGGGCCGCCGCCGGTACTGGCGCAGCTAGCCGCCGCCGGCGTGAAGGTCGAGGCGCTGCCTGCCGATGCCGACCTGCAGGTGCTGCATGGCAACCTCAAGCGCATTGGTTCATTGCTGGGGGATGAGGCACGTGCCGAGAGCGTGTTCGCGGCCTATCAGGCTCGCTTGAAAGAACAGGCTGCCTGGGTCGCAGAGGCCCAGGCGCAAACCCCGGCGCCGACCGTTCTGCTGTTGCTCGGCCATGCTGGCAGCAGCCCCATGGCGGGTGGGAAGGACACTGCCGCCGCCTGGGTGATCGATCGGGCGGGTGGCAAGAACCTGACCACCCATGATGGCTACAAGGCGCTGTCCACCGAAGCGCTTTTGGCGCTGGATCCCGAGGTGGTGATTTTTGCCGACCGCCGCCTCAGCGGTGATGAAGCCAGGCAGGCGCTGCTGGAGCAGAACCCGGCCCTGGCCTCGACCAGGGCCGGCAAGCAAGGGCGCCTGGTGGCCATCGACCCGACCCTGCTGGTCGGCGGGCTCGGCCCGCGCATTCCCGCCGGCCTCGCCGAGCTTTCCGCCGCCTTCTATCCAGGTCGCACACCGCTCAAACCCGCCACACCATGAAGGCCGTCATCAGCCCGCGCTCACTGTTTGTTGCACTGGGCCTGCTGCTGGCGCTTGCCTTGTGGCTGTCCCTGGCACTCGGCCCCGTCAGCCTGCCGCTGGGCGACACCCTGCGAGCCGCCTTGCGCCTAGCGGGTGTGCCGTTGCCGGCCGATGGGCTGCAGCAGGCGGAGCTGATCCTCGGGCAGATTCGAATGCCGCGCACCCTGCTGGGCCTTGCCGTCGGCGCGATGCTGGCCCTGTGCGGCGTGGCTATGCAGGGGCTGTTTCGCAACCCCCTGGCCGACCCCGGCCTGATCGGCGTGTCCAGTGGCGCGGCGCTTGGCGCGGCCATCGCCATCGTCGGCGGGGCGGCCCTGGGCGGTCTGCCGGAGCTGTTCGCGCCTTATCTGCTGTCGCTGTGCGCCTTTCTCGGTGGCCTGGTGGTGACGGCGCTGGTCTATCGCCTTGGCCGCCGCAACGGGCAGACCAGCGTGACCACCATGCTGCTTGCCGGCATCGCCCTCAACGCGCTGGCGTTCGCCTGCATCGGCCTGTTCACTTACCTGGCCGACGACGCCACCCTGCGCACCCTGACCTTCTGGAACCTCGGCAGCCTCAACGGCGCCAGCTATGCACGGCTGTGGCCGCTGCTGCTGGTGACCCTGGCAGTGGCGCTATGGCTGCCGCGCCGCGCCCAGGCGCTGAACGCCCTGTTGCTCGGCGAGTCCGAGGCGCGCCACCTGGGCGTGGCGGTGGAGCGGCTCAAGCGCGAGCTGGTGTTCTGCACCGCGCTGGGTGTCGGCGCGGCGGTGGCCGCAGCGGGCATGATCGGCTTTATCGGACTGGTCGTTCCCCATCTGGTGCGCCTGCTGGTGGGGCCCGATCACCGCGTGCTGTTGCCGGCATCCGCGCTGGCGGGGGCCAGCCTGCTGCTGCTCGCTGACCTGTTCGCGCGGCTGATTCTCGCGCCGGCCGAGCTGCCCATTGGCATCGTCACCGCCTTGATCGGCGCACCTTTCTTTCTTTATCTGCTGCTGCAGGGGCGTACCTGATGCTCTGCGCACACAAGCTGTCGATCCTGCGTGGCAGCAAACAGGTGCTGGTCGATATCGACCTCGGGCTGCAGCCAGGCCAGGTGCTCGGTGTGCTTGGCCCCAATGGCGCCGGCAAGAGTACCTTGCTCGGTGCGCTGTGCGGCGAGCTGAGCCCGGCCGCTGGCGAGGTCACCCTGGACGGGCGCCCGTTGCAGGATTGGCAGGGCATGGCACGCGCCCGTCGCCTGGCGGTGCTGCCGCAGAGTTCGTCACTGAGCTTCGGTTTTGCCGTCGGTGATGTGGTGAGGATGGGTCGCATGCCCCACGACACCGGCCGCGAGCGTGATGCGCAGATCGTCCGCGAAGCGCTGCAGGCTGCCGATGCCGAACACCTGGCTGAGCGCAGCTACCTGGAACTGTCCGGGGGCGAGCGCCAGCGCGTGCACCTGGCGCGGGTGCTGGCGCAGCTGTGGCCGGGCGGCGCCGAACAGACGCTGCTGCTCGACGAGCCCACCTCCATGCTCGACCCGCTGCACCAGCACACCACCTTGCAGGCGGTGCGTCGCTTTGCCGAACAGGGCGCCGCAGTGCTGGTCATTCTCCATGACCTGAATCTGGCGGCGCGCTACTGCGACCGCCTGCTGTTACTCAACGATGGCCGCACGCACGCCGTCGGCTTGCCGGCACAGGTGCTGCGTGCCGAACCACTACAGGCGGTGTTCGGCCTCGAGGTGCTGGTGCAGCAGCATCCCGAGCGGGGGCATCCGTTGATCGTCGCCCGTTAAAGGAGAACCGATGCGTACGTTGTGGTTATCTGTACTGCTGTTGCTCGCCGCCTGCCAAAGCCAGTCCGCCCTGGCGCCCGTGCCCCAGTGGCAAAGCCCTGGGGGACGTGAGCACGCCGAACTGGGGCAGATCATCGACCTGCGCAGCGGCACGCACCTGACGCCCGAGCAGCTTGTCACACGGCTGGCAACGGCGCCGCTGGTGCTGGTTGGCGAGCAGCATGACAACCCGGATCACCACGCCTTGCAGCTCTGGCTGCTGCACGCTCTGGAGGCGCGTCGGCCCCAGGGCAGCCTGCTTTTGGAAATGCTCGCGGCCAGTCAGCAGCCACAGGTCGACGACGTGAAGCAGCAGTTGCGCGAGGGCCTGCAGATCGCCGATCTGCCCAAGGCGCTGGAGTGGAGCAACGGTTGGCCATGGGCGCACTATGGGCCCATAGTGCGCCACGGTCTGGCCCAAGATTACCCCCTGCGTGCCGCGAATCTCGACCGGGCCGAGATCATGGCCATCTACCGCCAGCAGCCGCTGCTGCAAGGTAAGGCCTCGACCGCGGCGGCAGTGCAGGAGCCGCTGCTGGCGCAGATTCGCGAGTCGCACTGCGACAAACTGCCGGTTAGCCAGCTGCCGGCGATGCTGGCGGTGCAGCAGCAACGGGACCGGCGCAAGGCCGAGCAACTGTTGCAAGCGCCAGTGCCGGCGATGCTGCTGGCCGGCGCCTACCATGTGCGCCAGGACCTGGGCGTGCCGCTGCACCTGAGTGACCTGGGCGCGCCAGACAGTGCTCAGGTGCTGATCCTGTCCGAGGTCGGCAAACCGGTAACCGCCGAGCAGGCGGACTATGTGTGGTACACCGCCGCGCTACCGCCCGAGGACCATTGCGCGCAGTTTCGTTAGGCGACGCTCCCAGCGGTCGATACCGATTGGTGGGTTACGCGACGCGTCTTGGTTAGGTGGGATTTTTGAAATCGTGCCACGCGGCGCTCCACCCACCCTACGTCTGTGGGTTTGCCTCGATTTTGTAGGGTGGGTGAGGCGCCTGTTAGAGATGTTCAGGATTGTGCGGAAGGCGATGCGCCGTAACCCACCATGAGCGTCATGGCTGCTATCGGCTGGTGGGTTACGCGACGCACCAAGATGGCGGGGGCTGGTACGGCTATGTCTGGCGTCGCTAACCCACCCTACGGGAGCTTCAGAACCCTTCCAGCACGATCTTGCCCTTGGCCTTGCCGCTTTCCAGCAGGGCATGGGCGCGGCGCAGGTTGTCGGCATTGATGGTGCCGAAGTGCTCGCCCAGGGTGGTTTTCAGGGTGCCGGCATCCACCAGGTCGGCGACGCGGTCGAGCAGGCGGTGCTGTTCGATCATGTCGGCGGTCTCGAACAGCGAGCGGGTGAACATCAGTTCCCAATGCAGGGAAATGCTCTTGCGCTTGAGTTTCATCACGTCCAACGGCTGCAGCGGGTCGTCGATCAGCGCCAGGCGGCCTTGCGGGGCCAGGGCTTCGATCAGTTGGTCGTAGTGCTGGTCGGTCTGGGTCAGGCTGGCCACGTGGGTGACCTGGGCGATGCCGATCCGCGCCAGTTCCTCGTTCAACGGCTTGCTGTGGTCGATCACGTGGTGGGCGCCCAGTTCGCGAACCCAGGCCTGGGTTTCCGGGCGCGAGGCAGTGCCGATCACGGTCAGCCCGGTGAGCTGGCGCGCCAGCTGTACGAGGATCGAACCGACGCCACCGGCCGCACCGACGATCAGCAGGCTCTGACCCTGGTCGGTGGTGCCGTCAGCCACCTGCAGGCGGTCGAACAGCAGCTCCCAGGCGGTGATGGCGGTCAGCGGCAGGGCAGCGGCTTCGGCAAAGGGCAGGCTGGCCGGTTTGCGACCAACGATGCGCTCGTCGACCACATGCAGCTCGCTGTTGGCTCCGGCACGGTTGATGGCGCCCGCGTAGGCCACCTCGTCGCCGACCTTGAACAGGCTGACGTCGCTGCCGACCGCCTTGACCACGCCGGCAGCATCCCAGCCAAGCACCTTGGGCTGGCCGGCTTCGGGCGCCACGTTGCGGCGGATCTTGGTGTCCACCGGGTTGACGGAGATGGCTTTCACCTCGACGAGCAGGTCACGTGGGCCTGGTGTTGGCGCGTCCAGCTGGACGTCCTGCAGCGCTTGCAGGTTATCGATGGGCAATGACTGGTGGTAGGCGACGGCTTTCATGGGCTTCCTCGGAATCAGGCTATACGGTTCAGGGGTTGCAAGGCGACACTCTGCAGCGCATCGCCGCAGGTGGCCTTGAAGTGGCGGTAATGGTCGGTGGCCTGGTGAAAGGCGAGGGCGGCATTGTCCTGCCACTGCTCGATCATCACGAAGACATCGGCATCCTCCTGGTGACGATGCAGGTCGTACTGCAGGCAGCCAGTTTCGGTACGGCTGGCGCTGACCAGTTGGCGCAGCCCGGCTTCGACGATGTCGGCCTGGCCACTGCGGGCGGTGATGGTGGCAACCAGTGTCAGGGTCATGGTGAGGCTCCGCTATAAGGTAGAGCCATGCTCGTTTATTTGCGTGGCAAGAAAAACAGCGGGCAAGTAGAGTCTCTTTCAATTTTTTTTTGAAAGTGAGCGGCCGTGTTGCGTCTGGATGATTTGCAGGTGTTCGTGCGCACCGCCGAAGTCGGCAGCCTGTCGGCGGCCGCGCGGCTGCTCGATACCTCGCCCGCGGTGGCCAGTGCGGCACTGAAACGCCTGGAGCAAGCCTTGCAGGTTCGCCTGTTCGCCCGCTCCACTCGCAGCCTGCGCCTGACGGCCGAAGGTGAGGCCTACCTGGTGCATGCTCGCCAGGTGCTGCAGAGTCTGGAAGCCGGGCGCCAGCAGCTGGCCGGTAGCAAGTCGACGATCAGCGGGCCGTTGCAGCTCGCGGTGCCGTCGGACTTTGGCCGCAACACCCTGCTGCCCTGGCTCGACGCCTTCATGCAGGCACACCCCCAGGTGCAGCTGCGTCTGCTGCTCGGCGACCGGGTTACCGACCTGTTTCGCGAGCCCGTCGACATCGCCCTGCGCTATGGCGAGCCGGAGGACTCTAGCCTGGTGGCGCTGCCGGTGGCGGCGGGCAACCGGCGCGTGCTGTGCGCCGCACCTGCCTATCTGCAGCGCCATGGCGAGCCGCAGCAGATCAGTGACCTGCGCCAGCACAACTGCCTGATCTACATGCTAGGCGGCCGCGCCTACGAGCGCTGGCGCTTTCATGACGATGACCAGGCGCATAGCCTGCAGGTGGCTGGCGACCGCCTCAGCGACGATGCCGACGTGGTGCGACGCTGGGCCGTGGCGGGCGCCGGTGTGGTCTACAAATCCTGGCTGGACGTGGCCGGTGATGTGCACGCCGGGCGCTTGCGCATCCTGTTGCCAGAGGTGCTTGGCGAGCCGACGCCACTCAACCTGATCTGCACTCACCGCGAGCAGTTGAGCAAGCCGGTGCACCTGCTGCGCGAGTTCGTGCAGGCGCGCTGCGCCGAGTTGCTGGCGCAGGCGCCATGGCGACGTTAAGCTGCTGCGGCAATCCACCACAGCCCGATTACCGCCACTGCCCCTAAAATCGCCAGCCATGAACCTGTCCCGCTCTGATCGCTCGTTGCTCGCCTGGGTGCTGTATTTCAGCGTCCTGTTCAGCGCGCTCGCCTGTGCGGTCAGCCATGGGCAGATGACTGGCCTGCAGCTCAGCGGCATGGACGGCGGCTATTGCGGCCTGGATGCCAGCGCAAGTGGCAGCGTCGCGATGGACATGGGCGGCACGGGCTCAAGTACGCCGATGCCATTGCTGGGTTCCGGTTGCCCGCTGTGCTCCACCTTCGTCGCCCTGGCTCTGGCGGCCTTCTTCGGCCTGCTCGGGCTGCTGCCACGGCAGCGCCCTGGCATCCTACGCCCCAGCGCCGAGCCCGGCGGGGCGGTTCGTTACCTCTGGCCCTCGGCCAACCCCCGCGCCTCACCCTTTATCGCCTGATTCGCTTCCTTGTCGTTGCCTGTAGCGCGCTTGGCGCTGCCGGCAATTCGCCTATGCACAAGATCGGGCTCCACATGAAAAACTCGACCCCCTCGTTCTACAACCTGGCCTGGCGCTGGCATTTCTATGCCGGCCTGTTCGTCATTCCCTTCATGATCATGCTGTCACTGACCGGCATCATCTACCTGTTCAAACCGCAGCTCGATCAGCTGATGTACGCCGACCTGCTGCAGGTCGAGGCTTCGGGGCAGCAGCTGACCGCTGACGAGATGCTCGGCCGGGTCCAAGCGGTTTATCCCCAGGGCAGCATCGGCAAGTACCTGCCGCCGGTGGACGCCAACAGTAGTGCCCAGTTCGTGGTGAAGGTCGGCGAGCGCACCCGCAACGTGTTCGTCGACCCTTACGGGGGCGCCATCCTCGGTACCCAGGATGCCCATGACAACCTGCAGGCTCTGGCCCGTGCGGTGCATGCCGACCTGCTGATCGGCACGCCGGGGGATCGATTGATCGAACTGGCTGCCGGATGGGGCGTGGTGCTGGTGGTGTCCGGACTGTACCTGTGGTGGCCGCGCGGGCGCGGCGTTGGCGCTGGCGTGTTGTGGCCACGCCTGTCAGCCCGTGGCCGGCTGTTCTGGCGCGACCTGCATGCCGTTACCGGTTTCTGGGGCGCTTTGCTGCTGCTGTTCATGCTGCTTACCGGCATGACCTGGACGGGTTTCTGGGGCAAGCAGTTCGCCGGCGCCTGGAATCATTTTCCGGCAGCCATGTGGGATCAGGTGCCAACCTCGGATCGCCAAGCCGGCGAGCTCAACCTGAGCCACAAGCAGACCGTGCCCTGGGCGCTGGAGAACACCCCGCTGCCCGAGTCCGATCCGCACGCCGCGCACAATGGCGGGGCCGCGCCGGCCTCTACCGCCAACCCGACCGTGGGCCTGCAGCAGGTGGTGGATATCGCCAGCGAGCGCGGGGTGCATCCGGGCTATAGCATCAGCTTTCCGAGCACGCCGACCGGGGTCTATACCATCTCGGTGTTCGCCGATGACCCGCGCAACGATGCCACTCTGCATGTCGACCAATACAGCGCCGCGGTGCTGGCAGACGTGCGCTGGGCCGACTATGGCCTGGCGGCGCGGGCCGTCGAGAGTGGCGTGATGCTTCACCAGGGCAAGCTCTACGGCCTGCCCCATCAGCTGTTCATCCTGTTCGTGTGCCTGATGATTCTGCTCAGCTCGGTCAGCGGCCTGATCATGTGGTGGAAGCGTCGGCCCAGCGGCAGCCTCGGCGTGCCGCCGCTGCGCCATGACCTGCCGCGCTGGAAGGTTGGCGTGGCGATCATGATCGGCCTGGGCGTGCTGTTTCCGCTGGTCGGCGCCTCGCTGCTGATGATCTGGGCGCTGGATTACCTGCTGCTCTCACGCCTTGCCGCCCGGCGCCTGGCCTAGATAACCGGCCGCACCCGTGGCGGCCGAGACAACCGAATTCGATTGAAGGAGATGCACCATGACCCTGAAGAAACTGGTTCTGAGCGCTGCACTGCTGGCCACCAGCCTGCTGGCCAACGCCCACGAATATGAAGTTGGCCAACTGCATATCGACCACCCCTGGTCGCGGGAAATGCCGCCGGTAGCGCCGACGGCCGCCGCCTATTTCGTGGTGCACAACAAGGGCGATGCGGATGACCGTCTGCTCACCGTGGAGACGCCGGTGGCCGGCAAGGCGGAGATCCACGAGCACGCCCATGTAGGCGGCCTGATGAAGATGCAGCAGGTGCACAACGTGGTGATTCCCGCCGGCGGCGAAGTGAAGTTCGCGCCCATGGGCTACCACGTGATGCTGTTCAACCTGAAGCAGCAGGCCCAGGCCGGCGACCGCTTCCCGCTGACCCTGACCTTCGAAAAGGCCGGAGCAGTGACGGTCGAGGTGGCGGTGCAGAAGGATGAGCCCGCGGCGGAAGGTGGCCATGAGCATAAGGGGCATTGATGCCCTGGTATTAGGGGCTTCGCTGTGCCGCTCTGAGGTGCTTTCTTCCACAAGGCTCGCAGACGACATCAATTGCCCCTTCAGAAGGCCGAGTGGAATCGTTGCGTAGAGGGTTGAGCGGCATGGATGCCGCGAGAGCCGCGATGGGCCAGGGATGGCCCTTCGCGGCGGGCCCTCGGAGCAACGATGTAGCGAGGGAACCACGGCGAAGCCGGGGCCGGATGTCGGGGCTAGACCTTTTGGTTCCTTTTGGGGCAATGCCAAAAGGAACCCGCTCGTTAGAGCGGAACCGGACATACAAGCGATGCGGTAATTCTGAAAACCACGGCGTGGTGGATGGGTGAAGCGTCATCCACCCTACAACCGGTCGATCTACCGTAGCCTGGGTTGAGCGCAGCGGTACCCAGGCTACCGGCGTTTCACACCAACCGCGCATCCAGGCTGTTTTGCGCCAGACGCTTGGCCTGGTCTTCGCTCATGCCCAGGCCTTCGTGCAGGGCCATGAAGTTCTCGGTGACGTAGCCGCCGAAATAGGCCGGGTCGTCGGAGTTGACCGTGACCTTCACGCCGCGCTCGAGCATGTCGAGAATATTGTGCTGGCCCATGTGCTCGAACACGCAGAGTTTGGTGTTCGACAGCGGGCAGACGGTCAGCGGAATCTGCTCGTCGATGATGCGCTGCATCAGGCGCTCGTCTTCGCTGGCCCGCACGCCGTGGTCGATGCGCACGATCTTCAGCAGATCCAGCGCTTCCCAGATGTACTCGGGCGGGCCTTCCTCGCCAGCATGGGCCACGGCGTGCAGGCCTTCGCTGCGCGCCTTGGCGAACACCCGCTCGAACAGGCGCGGCGGAAATCCCTTCTCCGAGCTGTCGAGGCCAACGCCGATAAAGGCATCGCGAAACGGCATGGCCTGCTCCAGGGTCTGGAAGGCCTGCTCTTCGGGCAGGTGGCGCAGGAAGGCAAGGATCAGGCCGTGGCTGATACCCAATTGCTTCTCGCCATCGTCCAATGCCGCCTTGATGCCGCGCATTACCACCTCGAAGGGAATGCCGCGGTCGGTATGGGTCTGCGGGTCGAAGAAGGGCTCGACGTGCACCACGTTCTGCGCCTTGCATTTGAGCAGGTAGGCCCAGGTCAGGTCGTAGAAGTCCTGCTCGGTGCGTAGCACGTCGGCACCGCGGTAATACAGGTCGAGGAATTCCTGCAGGTTGTTGAAGGCATAAGCCGCGCGTAGCGCCTCGACATCGTTCCAGGGCAGGGCGATGCGGTTGCGCTCGGCCAGGGCGAACAACAGTTCGGGCTCTAGGGAGCCTTCCAGGTGCAGGTGCAGTTCGGCCTTGGGCAGGGCGTTGAGCCAGTCGTACATGGGCAAATCTCGTTCGGTGAAAGCGTGGCCGCGAAGTTTACTCGCATGCGCCCTGCCGTGCGGCATCCAAGGGCATCAACGGTAAGTGGTTGGAATCATTTACAGGATGTTGCAGTCGGAGCAGGATCGCTCTCACCGCTCTGAAAGGAATCATCCATGTTCAATGCCATCAAGCAGGAATACTGGCTGCTGCTGGCCGTGCTCGCCGCCCTGATCGCCCTGCCGATGGAGCATGCCTTGCTCGGTCACGGCCAGGCCATCGCGCTGGGCGGTGCCTTGGCGCTGATCGCCGCCATCGTCTGCGCCTCGTTGCGCGTCGCACACCATGCCGAGCAACTGGCCGAACGGGTCGGTGATCCTTACGGCACCATGATCCTCACCCTGTCGGCGGTGCTGGTCGAGGTGGTGATCCTGGCAATCATGATGAGCAACCAGGCCTCGCCGACCCTGGTACGCGACACCATCTACTCGGCGGTGATGCTTGATATCAACGGCATCCTTGGCCTGGCCGCGCTGATGGGCGGCCTCAAACATGGCGAGCAGTCCTACAACGACGACTCGGCACGCAGCTACAGCGTGATGATTCTCACCGCCATGGGCATTTCCATGGTGGTGCCCGAATTCATTCCCGAGTCGGACTGGAAGGCGTATTCGATGTTCACCATCGGCGCCATGCTGGTGCTCTACGCGGTGTTCCTGCGCATGCAGGTCGGCCCGCACAGCTACTTTTTCAGCTACAGCTACCCGGAAAAGAAGCACCGCGGCGGCGAGGGGCATGGCGAGGACGCGTCCCAGGTCAACGTGGCCTGGTCGATCGGCGTGCTGGTGTTCGGGGTGATCGTCATCGGCGTGCTGGCCGAGGTGATGTCCCTGGCCCTGGATGTCGGCCTGGAAGGCACCGGCGCGCCCCCGGTGCTGACTGCCATCGTGGTCGCAGGCATTTCCGCTGCGCCGGAGATCCTCACCGCCTTGCGGGCGGCGCTGGCCAACCGCATGCAGTCGGTGGTCAATATCGCCCTGGGTGCGTCGCTGTCGACGGTGATCCTTACCGTGCCGGTGATGGAGGCCATGGCGCTGTACAGCGGTCAGCCGTTCCAGATGGCCATGACCCCGGTGCAGACGGTGATGGTGTTCATCACCCTGATCGTCTGCGCCATCAACCTCAATGATGGCGAGACCAACGCCATCGAGGGGATGACCCACTTCGTGCTGTTCGCCACCTTCATCATGTTGGCGATGCTGGGGCTTTAACGGGCCAAGAAAACTACCTGCGTTGCCATCGCTGCGTTAAAAGCAGACTGGGTCGCCAGCCCGGTCGAAATGCTCATGTACAAAAGTACACTCCGCTTTCTCGCCTGCTTTTGCCTTGCGCTGGCTGCCTCGTCTAGGTTTTCAGACTCTACTAACTAACTTAACTAGAGTCGTAGGATGGGCGCTAGCCCATCAAGCCGCACCCTTAATCGCAAGCTATCCGCAGCCCCTTACCAATCGATCTTCTGGCCCTGATAGTCGACGAAGTGGTGGCCGCCCTGGCCAGCGAAGCGTTCAACCTGGGCAATCAGGCCGCGGCAGCTATCGGCCACTTCGACCATGGCGTTTTCGCCGCCCATGTCGGTCTTCACCCAGCCCGGATGCAGTGACAGTACGGTCGGGCGCGGTTCCGGCAATTGGCAGACGAAGCTGTTGGTCAGCGAGTTGAGCGCCGCCTTGCTGGCCTTGTACAGCGCCAGGTTATTGCCTTCCGGGTTGGCCACGCTGCCCAGCCCCGAACTCATGAAGGCCAGCACCCCGGTCTGTGGGCGCAGCTGGCCGACCAGGCGTTCGGCCAGGCGGATCGGTGCCGTCACGTTGGTCATGAACAGCTGACCGAGCTCCGCGGCGGTGGCTTGCGCAGCCGACTGATGGTCCGGGCCGAGGATCCCTGCGTTGACGAACAGCAGGTCGAACACCTGGCCCTGCAAACGCTGCGTCAGTGCATCCAGCGCAGCGCTGTCATCGATATCCAGTGATTCGATCTGCACACCGGGCAATGCCTGCAGCTCGGTGGCGCGTGCCGGGGTGCGCACCGTGGCGGTCACCTGCCAGCCCGCGCCGTGTAGCTGGCGCACCAGGCCCAGGCCGATGCCACGTGACGCACCGATGATCAGGGCAGTTTTGTTCGAGGGCATGACGAAACTCCGCTAGTTGGCAAGGCCACCAGCTTAGCAAGGCTGCGCAACTGTTACCTCGCGTTACTACATATTCACTGACAAATCATGAGCTTAGCGATGCCGATCATAAAGGTTCGTGAAAGGTTGGCTTTCTAGAGTCCGCGCCTCGTGTCTGTGCCCGCACCGACTAAACAAGAAGAAGGAGAGTTCGGTTTGTTGACTCTGATTGGTCTGTTGACCATCGTTTGCCTGGTGGCCCTGTTACTTAGCGGGCGCATGTCGCCCGTTCTGCCCCTGATCATGGTGCCGCTGTTGGGCGCCTTCTGCGCCGGCTTCGGCCCGGCGGAAATCTCGGTGTTCTTTACCGATGGCGTTGGCCGAGTCATCAGCATCGCCACCATGTTCATCTTCGCCATCACCTTTTTCGGGGTGATGCAGGACACCGGCCTGTTCCGGCCGATCATCGGTTTCATGGTAAGGCTGACCCGCGGCAACGTGATCGCGGTGGCGGTGGCCACGGCGATCATCGGCATGCTCGCCCACCTGGACGGCGCCGGCGCCACCACCTTCCTGCTGACCATTCCGGCCCTGCTGCCGCTCTACAAAAGGTTGCGCATGAGCCCCTACCTGATGCTGATGCTGCTGGCCATCGGCGCCGGCATTCTCAATATGGTGCCCTGGGCCGGCCCGCTCGGCCGCTCGGCGGCGGTAACGGGCATCGAGGTCACCGAACTGTGGCGACCGCTGCTCGCCGTGCAGGGTGTCGGCGTAGTGCTGCTGGTGGCGATGGCGGCCTTGCTGGGCTGGCGCGAGCAGCGCCGTATCGCGCAAACCGGCGGCACGCTGATCGAGGATGGCGAGAGCGGTCATATCGGCGACCCGGGTGCGCTCAGCGACGAGGAGCGTGCGCTCGAGCGTCCCGGGCGCATGTGGCTCAACGCCGGTTTGTTTTTCGCGGTGCTGGTGTCGCTGTTCACCGGCATCCTGCCGGCGGGCTATGTGTTCATGATCGGCCTGAGCGTGGCCCTGTTGATCAACTACCCGGACGGCAAACTGCAGATGAAACTGCTGGCCGCCCATTCTCCCGCGGCCTTGAGCATGGGCATGATCATCCTCGCCGCCGGCTCGATGCTCGGCATTCTCGCCGGTACCGGCATGCTCACCTCCATCGCCCAGGATCTGGTCAAGGTGCTGCCCGAGCCGATGGTCGGCCAGTTGCACCTGATTCTTGGTTTCTTCGGCCTGCCGATGGAGTTCCTGCTGAGCACCGATGCCTACTACTTCGGTCTGTTGCCGGTAGTGCTGGAAGTGGTCGAAAGCCACGGGGTGGAAGCGGCCAGCGTGGTCTACGCGCTGATGATCGGCAATATCATCGGCACCTTTATCAGCCCCTTCTCACCGGCGCTGTGGCTGGCGCTGGGCCTGGCCCGCCTGGAGATGGGCAAGCACATCCGCTACTCGTTCTGGTGGATGTGGCTGTTCTCGCTGCTGATGCTCGGCGTTGCAGGCCTGCTCGGCCTGTTCTGAACGAGAAAGGCGCCGTGACGGCGCCTTTTTTGTTAGCGCCCCAGGCGCCGCAACTCGTCGGACTCGACGATGCGCAGCCCTTCGCCTTCCTCCAGGGCCAGGCGCCACAGGGCACGGGCCAGGGCCGTTACATCGATGGCGCGGTGCTTGCCCGGCAGCCAGCGCAGCAAGGGCGCGGCCAGCCGTTCACCAAGGCGAAACTCGTTGCGCGGGCCGAGCAGCAGGGACGGGCGGGCAATGGTCAGTTGCGGCCAGCCCTGGGCCTTGAGCGCTTCCTCGGTCTGCCCCTTGGTGCGGTTATAGAACACCGAAGAATTCGCGTCGGCGCCGATGGCGCTGACCACCAGCAGGTGCCGCGCGCCCAGCTCCCGGGCCCGGGCGGCGAAGGCCAGCACCAGGTCGTGATCGACGGCGCGAAAGGCTTCCTGGGAACCGGCCTGCTTGATGGTACTGCCCAGGCAGCAGAACGCGGTGTGCACCGGGCCACTGAGGGCGGGCAGCAGGTCGAGCAGTTCGCCGACCGGGTTTTTCAGGTGGGGGTGTTCGGCCAGCGGCTTGCGACTCGGGGCCAGCACGCGCTCGACGGTGGGTTCGTTGAGCAGGCGATCCAGCAGGTGTTCGCCGGTCATGCCCGAAGCGCCTGCCAGAAGAATGTGCTGGGGAGTCAGATACATGGTCGATCCTCGACTGCTATTCACTGTGTAGTTTAGAGGTCAATCGCCGATTTATCGTTCAAGGCGCTTCGCTGCGCACCTGGCGCAACGCATTCCAGTGCTCGAGCACCGCGCCAGGCGCCCAGATCTGCGGTTCGGACGGCTCGAAGCCATCGGCCTGCTCGCGTTCGGCCACCGCCGTGCGGGCCAGTTCGAACGCCTCCTGCAGATCGCTGGTCTGCTGCAGCGCTTCGGCGAACAGGGCGCGGCCGAAGTAGGTGAAGTCGGCCTCCTCGGAGCAGCCGAATGACACCCGGTCGGCGCGGGCTGCGGTCATCAGCAGGGTCTTGTCGTCCTTCAGGGCCGGGATGAAACCGCCCGAATAGCAGGCGGAAATCACCACCACCTTGTGGCGCTCGGCGAGGGGCTCGAGCAGATCGGCCAGATCACTGGCGGGCAGGTCGGCGAGCTGCAGGCGCGGCTGATCCAGGTTCAGCTCATGGGTACGCGAGCCGTGGCTGGTCAGGTAGATGAACACCAGGTCTTCCGGCCCGCTGCGTTCGGCGATGGCCTGCACCGCGCGGCGCAGGTTCTCGCGGGTCGCCAGGGGGCGATCGGCCAGGTGATCGCGGTGGTTGGCCAGGGTGATGCGGCCGTATGCGGAAAAGCGCTTGGTGAGCAGGTCGGCCACGTAGTCGGCCTCGCGCAGGAAAACGCTCTGCTTGCCGTCACCGGCCAGGGTCAGGGCATAGAGTTCGCCGCGCGGTGTGGATGCTGGCAGCGCGGCGATGGCCTTGTCGAGCAGTCCGCGCTGCTCCAGCAGGCCGATTTCCAGCGGGTCAGGCAGTGCCTGGCCATGCTCGTCGCGCACCCGCAGCCCGCGGCGCCAGGTGCCTTGCTGCCGCGTGCCGTCAGCGGAGACCAGAGTGCCCTGGCCGTTGAACTGGCCATGGACGAACTGGCCGTCATAACGGCTGCCGTCGGCCTGTTGCAGATGGCCTTCGCCCTGGTAGCGCCAGTCGCGGAATTGCCCCGTATAGCGGCTGCCATCGGTGCCACGGTATTCGCCTTTGCCGGTGAGGGCGCCCTCGGCAAAGGTGCCGCTCCAGGCCTCGCCGCTGGCGCTCTGGTAACGGCCCTTGCCATGGAACAGGCTGTCCTTGAGTTCGCCGTCGTAGCTGTCACCCTCGCTGCCCCGGTAGCTGCCGGCGCCCTTGAGCTGGCCGCCGACGAAGTGGCCGGAAAGCTGGTTGCCCAGTTCGTCTTCGCGCACGCCCTGGCCACCTGGCAGGCCCTTGGCGAAAACGCCCTGGAAGCGGCTGCCATCGGCCTGCTCGAGAATGCCGAAGCCGTGAAAGCGGCCGGCACGGAACTGCCCTCGATAGGTTTGCCCGGCTTCCTCCAGCACCCCTTCGCCGCTGAACTGGCCCTCGCGGAAGCCGCCGCTGTAGCGGCTGCCATTGGCTTTGTTCAGGGTGCCCTCGCCGTGATAGCGGCCGGCGGCGAACTCGCCGACGTAATGCTCGCCATCGGCGCCTTGCCACTCTCCAGCACCCTGACGCTGACCGTCGACGAAGTGCCCGACATAGCGGCTGCCATCGGGATAGTCGAGGCGCCCTTCGCCCTGCAGCAGGCCTTCGACGACCGTGCCGTGATAGCGCGAACCGTCGGGCAGGATGGCATCGGGAGGAAGGAGTTGAGTGCTTTGGCCGCAGGCGGTGAGAGCAAGGGTCAGGGCCAACGGCGCGAGGCGAAACATGCAGGACGTCCTGGTCAGTTGAGCGATGCCGCAGTATGCCGCAAACCGCCTGGCTACGCGCTGCCACGCTGAACAGGGTGGTGGCGTGGCATCTGGCCCTGTTAAGGGACCTGCATTGGCAGCCTATAATGGCCGCCTTGGGAGCGGGCAAGTGGCTGGGCCCGTCGAGTTTGTGGGGGACAATCATGCTGCTTCGTGGCCTGTTCTGGCTGGTGCTGTGCCAACTGCTCGGCACGGCGATCAATGCGCTGTTTCTGCCGATGCTGCCAGGGCCGATTCTCGGCATGCTGCTGTTGGTGGTGTTTCTGCTCTGTCGGGGGCAGGTCGATGAGCCGATCCAGCAGGCGGCCAGCAGCCTGCTCAAGTACCTGCCGCTACTGCTGGTGCCGCCGGCGGTCGGGGTGATGGCCTATGCCGAGGCGATCGCCGCCGACTTCTGGGCGGTAATCGGTGCGCTGGTGCTGTCGCTGATCCTCTCGCTGGTATTCGCCGGCTGGATGATGCAAAAGCTGATCGAGCGCCAGGCGCGCCGCCGGGAGCAGCCATGATGCTGGACTGGCACGGCGCCTGGATGGCCGTCACCCATCATCCGTTGTTTGGCGCGGGCGTCACCCTGGGCGCCTATCAGCTGGCGATTGCCGTCTACGAAAGGACCCGCCTGGTGTTTCTGCAACCGGTGCTGGTGTCCACCATGCTGGTGATCGCCATTCTGCTGCTGTGCGGGCTGACCTTCGGCGAATACAAGACCAGTGCCGATGCGCTGACCCTCTTTCTCGGCCCGGCCACCGTCGCCCTGGCGGTGCCGCTGTACCTGAACCTGCGGCGTATTCGCCAGGTGTTCTGGCCCACGGTGCTGACCCTGCTGGTCGCCGGAGTGGTCGCCACCGTGCTGGGGGTTGCCCTGGCCTGGCTGCTCGGCGCCGAGCACAACATGCTGATGAGCATGGCGCCCAAGTCCGTCACCTCGCCGATCGCCATGCTGGTGGCCAGCCAGATCGGTGGCCTGGCGGCACTGGCGGCGGTGTTCGTGATGATCACCGGGGTGTTGGGGGCAATCATCGGCCCGTCGTTGCTGCGCCTTTGCGGGGTGCGCAATCATGCTGCCATGGGCATGGCGCTGGGCATGACCGCCCACGCGGTCGGCACCTCCCGGGCCATGCAGGAGAGTGAAGAGTGCGGCGCCTTCGCCGCCCTGGCCATGAGCCTGATGGGCGTGTTCACCGCCATTCTGTTGCCTCTGGCCATCGTCTTGCTGAGTTGAGAGTCCTATGACCCTACCGCTATTTCCGCTGCACACCGTGCTGTTTCCCGGCTGCCTGCTGGATCTGCAGATTTTCGAGGCGCGCTACCTGGATATGATCAGCCGCTGCATGAAGCAGGGTGAAGGTTTTGGTGTGGTGTGCATCGTCGAAGGTGACGAGGTTGGCGAGGCCGCCGAGCGCGTCGCGCAGATCGGCTGTGAAGCCCGGATCACCGACTTCCAGCAGCGCCCCAACGGCCTGCTGGGCATCCGCGTGCAGGGTGGGCGGCGCTTTCGCGTCAAGCAGGCCCAGGTACTGCCGGACAAGTTGACCCTGGCCCAGGTCGAGTGGCTGGAGGAGCAGCCCGATTTGCCGTTGGGCGAGGAACATGCCGACCTGCTGGCGCTGCTCGGCGCCCTGGCCGAGCACCCGATGGTCGCCAGCCTGGACATGGAGGGCGGTGCCGGCAGCCAGGCGGAGCTGGCCGACAAGCTCGGCTACCTGTTGCCGTTCAGCGCCGAGCAGAAGATCGCCTTGCTGGCCGAGCCCGATGCCGCCCAGCGCCTGGGCATGCTGCAGGCCTGGGTGGAGACGCTGCAGGACGACGGCGCCGCTTAGTAGCGGTAGATCTCCACACCCTCTGACATGCGCAGCAGCGCCATGCCCGTCAGCAGCAGCGCGCAGCACGGCACGATCAGCCACCAGACCTTGGCCGGCAGCGGCGGCAGCGAGGCGAAGCGCTGCATCAGCGCCAGGCTCAGTGCGCACAGGCTGCTGGCCAGCAGCGCGCCGGCGATGATGTCGCTCGGCCAATGCACGCCCAGGTAGACGCGTGACAGGGCGATGAGCAGGGCCGGCAGGCAGGCCAGCAATATCCAGGTCAGGCGCAGGCGGGCCGGTTGGCCGCGGCCGGCCAGGATGGCGACGGTGAGAAAGAAGGCGAAGGCGGCCGAACTGTGCCCGCTGGGGAAGCTGTAGGTATGCAGCGGCTCGAGCAGCACATCGGGGCGCGCCCGCTCGAACAGGTTCTTGAGCAGCCCGTTGGCCACTGCGGTACTGAGCATGGCGCCGCCGGCGAACAGCAGCGCCTGCCATTTGCGGGCGAGCAGCAGCAGGAGGCACAGCAGTGCCGCGACCGCCAGTTGCACGTCGAAGTCGCCGAAGTGGGTGATCATCACCGCCACATGATCGAAGCGCGGGTTACGGCCCTCCTGGATCAGGGTCATCAGGCCCTGGTCGAGCTGGATCAGGTGCGGCCAGCCGATGAACAGGGCGACCAGCAGGATGGTGCCCAGCCCAGCGGCGATCAGGCTGGCCTGGCGCTGTTCGCGCAGGCTGCTCTGAATGGTCAGCACCAGCAACAGTGCCAGGCCACCGGCCACCACGGCTGCCTGCGGCCAGAACCCGTCGGGCAATGGCAGGCGAAAGGCGGCGCCGGCGGCCCAGCCCGGCAGCAGGTAGGCGACCGCCCAGCCAGCGGCCGCCAACATGCTGACCGCGATAAAGCGCCCGAGCGGCATGCTCAGCATACCGGCGACCATCGGCAGCATGGGGCGCAGCGGGCCGATGTAGCGGCCCAGCAACAGGCTGGCTACGCCATAGCGCTCGAAGTAGGTTTCTGCGCCACTGAGCCACTGCGGATGGCTGCGCAGCCCCGGCAGGCGGCGGATATCCTGATGGAAGTAACGCCCCAGGGCGTAGGAAATGGCATCGCCCAGCAGGCCACCAAAATAGGCCAGCAGCAGGGTTTCCCACAGGCTCAGGGCACCATTGCCGGCCATCACGCCGACGGCGAACAGCAGCACGGTTCCGGGAACGATGATGCCGGCGATGGCCAGGCATTCGATGCAAGCGATCAGGAAGATCGCCAAGCCCAGCCATTGCGGGTTGGCTGCCAGCCAGGTAGTCAGACTATCGAGCCATTGGCCCATGGATGGACACCTTATAGAGAAGAAATCGAGCCTTCGACCTACCACCTGAAAGGCGGTTCCTTTGGCGGTCGTGCCCTGTCAGGCGGCGCCAGCGGCCGATCATAGCAACGCGCCGGGCGATTGAAAGGGTGTTCATACGCCCGGTTACAAGCTGCCGATGACCATCTGCCAGGCGCCGCTGTGCGCGGGGCGGCATGGCCGCTATAATCAGCAACTTTTTCCAACTGCCGACCTGAGTTGCCATGACCGAGTCCGTGCTTGACTACATGACCCGCCTGGGCCGCGCGGCCCGCCAGGCTTCGCGCGTGCTCGCGCGGGCCAGCACCGCGCAGAAGAACCAGGCCCTGCAGGCCGCCGCCGCGGCGCTGGATGCCGCCCGCGCCGAGCTGACTGCCGCCAACGAACGGGATCTGGCTGCCGCCCGCGCCAATGGCCTGGAACCGGCCATGGTCGACCGCCTGGCGCTGACGCCGAAGGTCATCGACAGCATGATCGAAGGCCTGCGTCAGGTTGCCACGCTGCCGGACCCGATCGGCGAGATCCAGGGCATGCGCTACCTGCCGTCGGGCATTCAGGTCGGCAAGATGCGTGTACCGTTGGGTGTGATCGGCATCATCTACGAATCGCGGCCCAACGTGACCATCGATGCGGCCAGTCTGTGCCTGAAGTCCGGTAACGCTGCCATCCTGCGTGGTGGTTCCGAGGCCATCCATTCCAACCAGGCCATCGCCCGCTGTATCCAGGCTGGCCTGGACGAAGCCGGTTTGCCGGCCAGCGCGGTGCAGGTGGTGGAAACCACCGATCGCGCTGCCGTGGGCGCGCTGATCACCATGCCCGAATTCGTCGACGTCATCGTGCCGCGCGGCGGCAAGGGCCTGATCGAGCGCATCAGTCGTGACGCCAAGGTGCCGGTGATCAAGCATCTCGACGGCGTTTGCCACGTTTACGTGGATATCGCCGCCGATCTCGACAAGGCCATCCGCGTTTGTGACAACTCGAAAACCCAGCGCTACTCGCCATGCAATGCCATGGAAACCCTGCTGGTGCACGCCGACATCGCCGCCCGTGTGCTGCCGCCGCTGGCCGTCATCTACCGCGACAAGGGCGTCGAGCTGCGTGGCGACGCGCAGACCCGCGCGTTGCTCGGCAATGACGTGCTGCAGGCCAGTGAAGACGACTGGTACGCCGAGTACAACGCGCCGATTCTGGCGATTCGCGTGGTCGACTCGCTGGACGCGGCCATCGAGCACATCAATACCTACGGCTCGCAGCACACCGACGCGATCATCACCGAGAACTTCAGCGATGCGCGGCGTTTCCTCACCGAAGTGGATTCCAGCTCGGTGATGGTCAATGCCTCGACGCGTTTCGCCGATGGCTTCGAGTACGGCCTGGGCGCGGAGATCGGTATCTCCACCGACAAGCTGCACGCCCGCGGGCCGGTCGGCCTGGAGGGGCTGACCAGCGAGAAGTACGTGGTATTCGGCGACGGGCACGTGCGCACCTGATGGCAAACCGCAAGCGCATCGGAATATTGGGCGGTACCTTCGATCCGGTGCATATCGGCCACTTGCGCGGTGCGCTGGAAGTGGCCGAGTTCATGGCTCTGGACGAGTTGCGGCTGGTGCCCAGCGCGCGCCCGCCGCACCGGGAAACCCCGCAGGTCGGCGCGCGGGATCGCCTGGCGATGGTCGAACAGGCCGTGGCGGATTTGCCGCCTTTGCGGGTGGACGATCGCGAGCTCAGGCGCGACAAACCGTCGTACAGCATCGACACCCTGGAGTCGTTGCGAAGTGAGCTGGCCGTGGACGACCAGCTGTTTCTGATTCTTGGCTGGGATGCCTTTTGCGGACTGCCGGCCTGGCACCGCTGGGACGAGTTGCTGCAGCACTGCCACATTCTGGTATTGCAGCGCCCGGATGCCGGCAGCGAGGCGAGCGAACCGCTGCGCGATCTGATGGCTGCGCGCAACGTGGCCGACCCGCTGGCGCTGCAGGGCCCGGCAGGGCAGCTTTCTTTCATCTGGCAGACGCCCCTGGCGGTGTCTGCCACCCAGATTCGTTCGCTATTGGCGAACGACCGCTCGGTGCGCTTCTTGGTGCCCGATGCGGTTCTGGCTTATATCAACGCCCATGGACTGTACCGTGGGTGAATCGAACACGAGGCAAACGAGCACGTTATGACGGACAAAACCATGCACAGTGAAGACCTGGTCAAAGTGGCCATCGCAGCACTGGAAGAAATCAAGGCCCAGGACATCACCACCATCGACGTGCGTGAGAAGACCAGCATCACCGACTACATGGTGATCGCCAGCGGCACCTCCAGCCGCCACGTCAAGTCGCTGGTCGACAACGTGCTGGAAAAGACCAAGGAGCAGGGCGTGCGGCCGATCGGCAGTGAAGGCCTGGACAGCGGCGAGTGGGCACTGCTCGACCTGGGCGACATCGTGGTTCACGTGATGCTGCCGACCACCCGCCAGTTCTACGACCTGGAGCGCCTGTGGCAGGGCGCCGAGCAGAGCCGTGCCCAGCAGAGCGGCGAGCGCGAGTAAGGCTTGTCGTGCGCATCAAACTGATCGCGGTGGGCTCGCGCATGCCGCGTTGGGTCGAGGACGGCTGGCAGGAATATGCCAAGCGCATGCCGTCCGAGCTGTCCCTGGAACTGGTGGAAATTCCCCTCACCACGCGCGGCAAGAATGCCGACGTGGCGCGGATGATCCGCCAGGAAGGCGAAGCCATGCTGGCCAAGGTGCAGCCCGGGGAACGCATCGTCACCCTGGAAGTCGAAGGGCGACCCTGGAGCACCGAGCAACTGGCGGTCGAGCTGGACAAGTGGCGGCTGGATTCGCGCACGGTCAATCTCATGGTCGGTGGCCCCGAAGGGCTGGCGCCGGAAGTTCAGGCGCGTAGCGAGCAGCGCTGGTCGCTGTCGCCACTGACCTTGCCCCACCCGCTGGTACGGATACTGGTCGGCGAACAGATCTATCGTGCCTGGACGGTATTGTCCGGTCACCCTTATCACAAGTAGTCAGCGGTCCCGATGCCCCAGCCGATCCGTCTAAAAGATCACGAGAAGGACGCGCGCCTGATTCGCAAGCGCGCGCTGGTCGGTGGTTCGGTGTTCCTGGTGCTGACCCTGGTACTGATCGCCCGCATGTACTACCTGCAGGTGATCCAGTACGAGTACCACTCCACCCTGGCGGAAAACAACCGCATCCACGTGCAGCCGATCCCGCCCAACCGCGGGCTGATCTACGACCGCAACGGGGTGATCATCGCCGATAACCGGCCCAGCTTCAGCCTGACCCTGACCCGCGAGCGCGCCGGCGACTGGCAGCAGGTGCTCGACGTGATCGTCGAGGTGCTGGAGCTCACGCCCGATGATCGCGAGCTGTTCGAGCGCCGGGTCAAGCAGGGGCGGCGGCCGTTCGAACCGGTACCAGTGCTGTTCGAACTCAGCGAGGAGCAGATTGCCCGGCTGGCGGTGAACCAGTTCCGCCTGCCCGGCGTCGAGGTGGTCGCGCAGCTGGTGCGTCACTACCCTCAGCGCGAGCACTTCGCCCATTCGGTCGGCTACGTGGGGCGTATCAACGAACGCGAGCTCAAGGAACTCGACCCGGTCGAGTACAGCGGCACCCACCATATCGGCAAGACCGGCATCGAACGCTTCTACGAGGACGAACTGCACGGCAAGGTGGGTTACGAGGAGGTCGAGACCAATGCCCGCGGCCGTGTGCTGCGGGTGCTCAATCGCACCGACCCGCTGCCCGGCCGGGACGTGGTGCTGACCCTCGACGTACACCTGCAGGAAGTCGCGGAAAAAGCCCTGGGCGGCCGGCGCGGCGCGGTGGTGGCGATTCAGCCGCAGACCGGCGAAGTGCTGGCGATGGTCAGCCAGCCGAGCTTCGATCCCAACCCCTTCGTCACCGGCATCAGCTTCAAGGCCTATGCCGAGCTGCGTGACTCCATCGATCGGCCGCTCTACAACCGCGTCTTGCGCGGGCTTTATCCGCCGGGCTCGACCATCAAGCCGATGGTGGCGGTCGCCGGCCTGGATGCCGGGGTGGTGACGCCGAGCTCGCGGGTGTTCGACCCCGGCTTCTATCAGTTGCCCAACAACAGCCACAAATACCGCAACTGGAACCGTACCGGTGATGGCTGGGTGGATCTGAACACCGCGATCATGCGCTCCAACGACACCTACTTTTACGATCTGGCCCACAAGATGGGTATCGATCGGCTGCACGACTACATGAGCCGTTTCGGCATCGGCCAACGCGTGTCCCTGGACATGTTCGAGGAAACCGCCGGCCTGATGCCCTCGCGCGACTGGAAGCGCGCCCGCTATCGGCAGCCCTGGTACCCAGGCGAAACGCTGATTCTCGGCATCGGCCAGGGCTATATGCAGGCCACCCCCTTGCAGCTGGCCCAGGCCACCGCCCTGGTAGCTACCAAGGGCAAGTGGATTCGCCCGCACCTGGCGCGCACCATCGACGGCAGCCTGCCCCACGACCCCGACCCGATGCCGGATATCGTGTTGCGCGACCCCAAGTACTGGGATTACGCGCGCCTTGGCATGGAGTCGGTGATGCACGGTGCCCGCGGTACCGCGCGCAAGGTTGGCGACGCCGCGGCCTACCGTATCGCCGGCAAGAGCGGTACGGCCCAGGTGGTGGCGATCAAACAGGGCGAGAAATACGACCGCAGCAAGGTCCAGGAGCGCCACCGTGACCACGCCCTGTTCGTCGGCTTCGCGCCGGCGGACAACCCGCAGATCGTCGTCGCGGTGATGGTCGAGAACGGTGAGTCCGGCTCCGGGGTAGGCGCCCCGGTGGTCAAACAGGTGATGGACGCCTGGCTGCTCGATGAAAATGGCCAGCTCAAGGCCGAATACGCCAAGCCCGGTGCCGCGGCGCCGCTCAATGCAGAGGTGAAGCAACCATGAGCCTGACCGGCAGCTTCGACCGCACGCTGTCCAGCGACGACGTCCTGCGTCGCCGCTCCAGCCTGCTGCAGCGCCTGCACATCGACGGCATCCTGCTGTTGCTGCTGTTGCTGCTGGCCACCGGCAGCCTGTTCATTCTCTACTCGGCCAGCGGCAAGAACCTCGACCTGCTGATGAAGCAGGCCAGCTCCTTTGGTATCGGCCTGGTGGCGATGGTGGTCATCGCCCAGTTCGAACCGCGTTTCATGGCCCGCTGGGTGCCGCTGGGGTACCTCTGCGGGGTGGCCCTGCTGGTGGTGGTCGACGTCATGGGCCACAACGCCATGGGCGCCACGCGCTGGATCAACATTCCCGGGGTGATCCGCTTCCAGCCATCGGAGTTCATGAAGATCCTGATGCCGGCGACCATGGCCTGGTACCTGTCCAAGCGCACCCTGCCACCGAGCCTCAAGCACGTCGCGGTGAGCCTGGGGCTGGTGGTCACGCCATTCGTGCTGATCCTGCTGCAGCCGGATCTGGGCACCTCGCTGCTGATTCTCGCCTCCGGTGCCTTCGTGCTGTTCATGGCCGGCCTGCAATGGCGCTGGATTGCCGGGGCGGTGGCGGCGATCGCGCCGATCGCGGTGGCGATGTGGTTCTTCGTCATGCACGACTACCAGAAGCGCCGGGTGCTGACCTTCATCAATCCGGAAAGCGACCCCCTGGGCGCCGGCTGGAACATCATCCAGTCCAAGGCGGCGATCGGCTCGGGCGGGGTGTTCGGCAAGGGCTGGCTGCTGGGCACCCAATCGCACCTGGACTTTTTGCCGGAAAGCCACACGGACTTTATCATTGCCGTTCTGGCCGAAGAATTCGGTCTGATTGGTGTCTGTCTGTTGCTGCTCTTGTACATTCTGTTGATTGCACGCGGTCTGGTGATTACCGTGCAAGCGCAGACGCTGTTCGGTAAGCTGCTTGCCGGCGGTTTGACCATGACCTTCTTCGTCTATGTGTTCATCAATATCGGCATGGTCAGTGGGTTGTTGCCGGTAGTGGGAGTGCCGCTGCCGTTCATCAGTTATGGCGGCACGTCATTGATTACGTTGTTGTCGAGTTTCGGAATCCTGATGTCCATCCACACGCACCGCAAGTGGATCGCTCAGGCATGATTGGGGTTATGAATTCAATGCAGATTTTGCGTGGCTGGGCCGCACGACATGCACAATGGCTGGCGGTCGCCGGCCTGCTCGGGGCTCCACAGGCGATGGCTGCCAACGAATACGCGAATTCGCCGCTGGTCGGCGAGTTCATCACCGAAATGACCCGTGACTACGGTTTTGCCAGCGAGCAGCTGACTACCTTGTTCGCCGATGTGGAGCGCAAGCAGGCGATCCTCGACGCCATTTCCCGTCCTGCCGAACGGGTCAAGCCGTGGAAGGAATACCGCCCGATCTTCATCACCGATGCGCGCATCAACAAGGGCGTGGCGTTCTGGAACGAGCACGCCGAAGCCCTGGCCCGTGCCGAGAAGGAATACGGCGTGCCGGCCGAGATCATCGTCGCCATCATTGGCGTGGAAACCTCCTACGGTGGCAATACCGGCAACTACCGGGTGATCGACGCGCTCTCCACGCTGGCGTTCGATTATCCGCCGCGCGCACCCTTCTTTCGCAAGGAGCTGCGCGAGTTCCTCATGCTGACCCGCGAAGAGCAGGTCGACCCGGCCAGCCTGAAAGGCTCCTATGCCGGCGCCATGGGCCTGCCGCAGTTCATGCCGAGCAGCTTCCGCGCCTATGCCGTGGATTTCGACGGCGACGGCCACATCAATATCTGGAGCAACCCGACCGACGCCATCGGTAGCGTGGCCAGCTACTTCAAACGCCATAACTGGCAGCCGGGTCAGCCGGTGGCCAGCCTGGCAACGGTCAAGGGCGAGCAGGCCGACCAGGGGCTGAGCTCCGGCCTGGATCCCGAGAAGACCGTAGGCGAACTGCGCGCCCTGGGCTGGTCGAGCAACGACGTGCTGGCCGACGACCTGCCGGTTACCGCCTTTCGTCTGGACGGCGCCGAAGGCCCCGAGTACTGGATGGGGCAGCCGAATTTCTTCGTGATCACCCGCTACAACCGCAGCGTGATGTACGCCATGGCGGTCAATCAGTTGTCCGAGTTGCTGGTTCAGGCCCGAGGTGCCAATCAATGACACGCTTGCCGTTCAAGCTGGCCGTCTGCGGCGTTGCTGTTGTGCTGCTGGCCAGTTGTTCCTCCAGCCGCGCGCCGACCGGCTCGGCGCCGAGCCAGGCGGGCAGCCCGATGTCCGGTCCCAGTGATTTCAACCGCCCCCACAAGGACGGCGCGCCCTGGTGGGATGTCGACGTCTCGAAGATCCAGGACGCCATCCCGATGCCGCACTACGGCCCGGTCAAGGCCAGCCCCTACGTGGTCTTCGGCAAGCAGTATTACCCGATCGCCGATGCCCGTCGCTACGTGGCCACCGGCCCGGCGTCCTGGTACGGCACCAAGTTCCATGGCCAGGCGACTGCCAACGGTGAAGCCTACGACCTGTACGGCATGACCGCCGCCCACAAGACCCTGCCGCTGCCCAGCTACGTGCGGGTGACCAACCTGGAAAACGGCAAGAGCGCGATCCTGCGCGTCAACGACCGTGGGCCGTTCTATTCCGACCGCATCATCGATTTGTCCTTCGCCGCTGCCAAGAAGCTTGGCTACGCCGAAAAGGGCACTGCCCAGGTGCGTGTCGAAGGCATCGATCCCACCGAGTGGTGGGCCCAGCAGGGGCGTCCGGTGCCGATGATGATCAAGCAGCCGCAGATGGCCAAGGTGCAGTCCGCGCAGATGGAACAGCTGAAGCTGGCCAATGCGCCGGTGGAGCAGTATTCGCCGCCCGTGCAACAGCACGCCGCCGCCACCGTGCCGGTGCAGATCGACTCAAAAAAAAACGCTTCAGCCGCAGCGTCTGGCCTGTATCTCCAAGTGGGAGCCTTCGCCAATCCCGACGCTGCGGAGCTTCTCAAGTCCAAGTTGAGCGAGTCGGTGAGTGCTCCGGTATTCATCAACTCAGTGGTGCGCAACCAGCAGATACTGCACCGCGTACGGCTGGGGCCGATCAACAGCCAGGGCGAGGCTGACCGGGTGCGTGACAGCATTCGTGTCGCCAACCTCGGGCAGGCAACCCTGGTCAAGGCCGACTAAGAACCTGTTCACGATCTGCTGCGCGTCGGCGCTACTGCGTTAAAAACAAGCTCGGAATGCTCATTTACCACTTGTAAACTCCGCTTCCTCGCTTGTTTTTGCCTTGTATCGCTCTAGCTCGCGAGATCGTGAAAAGGTTCTAAGGCCGGTTCTGGCGAGCAACTAAATGGCTCGCCGCCTGACTAAGCAGTGGATCGCCGCGGTGCGGCGCCACGTTTACATGTGCCCGCAAGGGCCTGTTCCACCCTCCAGCGATCTAGAGAGACGGATGAAAATCACCAGCTTCGCGCAACGCATCTTCCTGTCACTTATGCTGCTCGGCACCTCCAGTGCCTGGGCCAACCAGGCGCCGCTGCCGGCTCCGCCGCAACTGGCTGCCAAGTCCTATGTGCTGATGGATGGCGCCAGTGGCAACGTCCTGGTCGAGAACAATGCGGACCAGCGTCTGCCGCCGGCCAGCCTGACCAAGCTGATGACCGCCTATATCGCCACACTGGAAATCCGCAACGGCAAGATCGGCGAGCAGGACAAGGTCACCATCAGCGAGCACGCCTGGCGTACCGGTGGTGCTGCCTCGGGTGGCTCCACCATGTTCCTGCCGGTGAACAGCCAGGCGACCGTCGACGAGCTGCTGCACGGGGTGATCATCCAGTCCGGCAACGATGCCAGCATCGCCATCGCCGAGCACATCGCCGGCAGTGAAGACGCCTTCGCCGACATGATGAACGCCACCGCCGAACGCCTGGGCATGAAGAACAGCCACTTCATGAACGCCACCGGCCTGCCGCATCCCGATCACTACTCCAGTGCCCACGACATGGCGATCCTGGCCCGTGCGATCATCAACGAGGATGCCGAGCACTACGCCATCTATTCGCAGAAAGAGTTCCTGTGGAACAACATCAAGCAGCCCAACCGTAACCTGCTGCTGTGGCGCGACCGTACCGTCGACGGCCTGAAAACCGGCCACACCAACGAAGCCGGCTTCTGCCTGGTCGCTTCGGCGGTTCGTGACGGCGCGCGGATGATCACCTCGGTATTCGGCACCGACAGCGAAAGCGCCCGGGCCGCCGAAACCCAGAAGCTCTTGACCTACGGTTTCCGCTTTTTCGAAACCCGTACCTTCTACCAGAAGGGTGCCGAGCTGGCACAGGCGCCGGTATGGAAAGGCCAGGCTTCCCAAGTCAAGGCCGGTCTGGCTCAGGACCTGACCCTCACGCTGCCGAAAGGCCAGCTGGAGAAGCTGCAGGCGAGCATGACCCTCAACCAGCAGATCACCGCACCGATCGCCCAGGGTGACGTGATCGGCAAGGTGGAAGTGAAGATGGGTGATCAGGTGGTGCACAGCGCCGACCTGGTCGCACTCGAGGCGGTCGAGGAGGGTGGTTTCTTCCGCCAGCTGTGGGATAGCATTCGACTGTTCTTCTACGGGTTGTTTAACTGACAGCTCGCCCCAATGTTGCGATGAACGCCCTCGATCCGAGGGCGTTTCATTTTGGATCAGTGAACACCATGACCGATACCGACGTACAAGCTCCGAAAATCGAATTCCCCTGCAAGAACTACCCGATCAAGGTGATCGGTGAGGCCGGCGAGGGCTTCACTGACATGGTGATCGAGGTGATGCAGCGCCATGCGCCTGACTTCGATGCCGGCACCCTGGTGACCCGCGACAGCAGCAAGGGCCGCTTTCTCTCCGTGCAGGTGCTGATCACCGCCACCGGCGTGGAGCAACTGCAGGCCATTCATGTCGACCTGCGTGCCACCGGCCGCGTGCATATGGTGCTGTAGTGGCCGCAGCCGAGCTGATCGTGCGCCACCTTGGGGTGGTGGAGTATCTGCCGACCCTCGAGGCCATGCGCAGGCTGACCGCCGAGCGCGATGACGCCACGCCCGACGAGATCTGGCTGCTGCAGCACCCGCAGGTGTTCACCCAGGGCCAGGCCGGCAAGCCGGAACACCTGCTGGCGCCGGGTGACATACCGGTGGTGCAGGTCGAGCGTGGTGGCCAGGTGACCTACCACGGCCCCGGTCAGCTGGTCGGCTACCTGATGCTCGACCTGCGTCGCCTGGACCTGGGCGTACGCGAGCTGGTCACCGTCATGGAGCAGGCGCTGGTCGACGTGCTGGCGGGCTATGGCATCGAATCCGCACCCAAGGCCGATGCGCCGGGCGTCTACGTCGAGGGCGACAAGATCGCCTCGCTGGGCCTGCGGGTGCGCCGCGGCTGTTCGTTCCACGGCCTGGCGCTGAACGTCGACATGGACATGACGCCTTTCCAGCGCATCAACCCGTGCGGCTATGCCGGTTTGCAGATGACTCAGTTGAAGGATCTGGTGGCTACGCCGCCTGTCTTCGACGAGGTCGCCAGATGCCTTGAGCAGGCGCTACGCCAACGATTGGGCTACGCCTAGGGCACGCAGTCTGTGTGCGTGGCAAACGACGAAAAAGGGACGCCGAGGCGTCCCTTTTTCGTTTTTCTGGATTGGCCAAAGGCCTGACCCAGCGCGCTCAGTTGACGTTGAGGGCAGGGATCAGGCTGTTGTCGACCTGCTGGCCGGGCACCGGAACCGGTGCGGCGAGGCCCAGATTGTTCTTCTCGAACACCTTGTCGGCGCGATAGCTGGAGCGCACCAGCGGGCCGGCCGCCACTTCCATGAAGCCCATCTGCAGGCCGATATCACGGAAACGATTGAACTCGTCCGGGCTCACCCAGCGCTTGACCGGCAGGTGATTGCGGGTCGGCTGCAGATACTGGCCGAGGGTGAGGATATCCACGCCCACCGCGCGCATGTCCTGCATGGCCTCGAACACCTCGTCGTCGGTCTCGCCGAGGCCGAGCATCAGGCTGGTCTTGGTGAGCACGTCGGGGCGATGGCGCTTGGCATGGGCCAGCACGTCGAGGGTCTTGCGGTAGCCGGCGCGCGGGTCACGCACTTCGCGGGTCAGGCGATTGACCGTCTCGACGTTCTGGGCGAACACCTCGAGGCCGGAATCCACCACGCGCTCGATGGCCTCGAGATCGCCGTCGAAGTCCGGGGTCAGCGCTTCGACCACCACCTGCGGGGTGTTGGTCTTGATCGCCTGAACGCAGGCGGCGTAATGCGCAGCACCGCCGTCGGGCAGGTCATCGCGATCCACCGAGGTCAGCACGATGTAGCGCAGCGCCATCAGCTCCACCGACTTGGCGGTGTTCTGCGGCTCTTCCTTGTCCAGCCAGCCGTTCGGGTTACCGGTGTCCACCGCGCAGAAGCGGCAGGCACGGGTGCACACCGAACCCATCAGCATGATGGTGGCCGTGCCGTTGGACCAGCACTCGCCCATGTTCGGGCAGTGGGATTCCTGGCAAACGGTGCTCAGGCGGTGCTCGCCGACGTTACGCTTGACCGCTTCGAAACGGCTGCCGCCCGGCGCCTTGACCCGCAACCAGCTCGGCTTGGGCTCGTAGACCTTGGCTTCGGTCGAGGCGCGGCGCTTCTGGCCGTCCTTGATAGCGGTAATACCCTGTGCGGTGCGGAATTTTTCACCGCTGGCAATGGGTTTCTGGGGGGCTGTATCGGACATCGAAAATCTCGGCTCCGGTAGGGGCAGCGGTGGCGGAGGGGCAGCTTTTGGCCGCCGCGAAGTGTATCACACACCGCTGTGGCAAGCGCCTGACCGTCCACCCTGTGGAGCCGCCTCTAGCTGCAATCAGGCATCCGGCAGCTTGGCGATCACCTTGATCTCGAACTGGAAGCCATACAGCCAGGTCACGCCCACGCACGTGATGTTCGGGAATGGCGCAGTGCCCCAGTACTCGGGCACCACCTCCCAGATGGTCTCGAAGCGCTGTTCGGGGTTGACGATGAACACCGTCACGTCGACCACGTCATCGAAGCTGCAGTCGGCGGCCTCCAGCACCGCGTTGAGGTTCTCGAAAGCCAGGCGAACCTGGGCCTTGAGTTCCGGCTCGGGGGAGCCGTCCGGGCGGCTACCCACCTGCCCGGATACGAACAGCAGGCCGTTGGAACGCACCGCCGGTGAATAGTGGTTGCGTTCGTATAGGGCCTGGCGGCCGGCGGGGAAAACCACGTCGCGAATTGTCATGTCGTTTCCTCTGGGTCGCTGGACCCGTCCAAGTGATGGATGCACTTTAGAAACCCTGACGGGCTGGATAAACCGGCCAGTTCGATCAACACTGTTTGCGAAATCCAAACAATCACTGGCTGAACAGATGGATCGATTCGATGCGATGCGCGCCTTCGCCCGGGTGGTGGAGGCGGGCAGCTTCACCAAGGCCGCCGATACGCTGCACATGAGCAAGACCAGCATCACCCAGCTGGTGCAGCAGCTCGAGGCGCGGCTGCGCGTGCGTTTGCTGAACCGCACCACTCGCAAGGTCGCGGTGACGGCCGACGGTGCGGCGTACTACGAACGCGTGGTGCGCCTGCTGGCCGATATGGACGACGCCGAGACCAGCCTGTCGGACGCCACCAGTCAACCGCGTGGCCGGCTGCGCGTGGATGTGCCCAGCCCGTTCGCACGGATGATTCTGGTGCCTTCGTTACCGGCCTTTCATGCGCGCTATCCGGATATCCAGCTGGATCTCGGGGTCAGTGACCGTCTCGTCGACCTGGTCGGTGAGAACGTCGATTGCGTGATCCGCGGTGGCGAGATCATGGATCAGTCGTTGATGGCGCGTCGCGTCGGTGATCTGCAGTCGGGCGTTTATGCCGCGCCAAGTTACCTGCAGCGCTGCGGCGCACCCGTGCACCCGCAGGAACTGGTCGACAGCCACCACCGTATCGTCGGCTTCAAGCGTGCACGGGCTGGCAAGGTGTTTTCCTATCGCATGCAGCGCGGTGCCGAACGCCTCGACATCGAGGGCCGCTACGTGCTGGCGGTGGACGATGGCAATGCCTACCTGGCCGCGGGGCTGGCCGGCCTGGGGGTGCTCTGGCTACCCACTTACATGGCTGATGAGCATCAGCAGCGCGGCGAACTGGTGGCGGTTTTCGCAGACTGGCAGTTCGAGCCGATGCCCATGTATATCGCCTACCCGCCCAACCGTCACGTCAGCACCAAGCTGCGGGTGTTTATCGAGTGGGTCGCCGAGTTGATGGCGCTGCACGCGCCGGCGATCGACCGCAGTGGTCGTTGACCTGACCGAGGGGCAGCGGCTTTGCGGTAAACTGCGCGCCCGTTCCACCATGATGTACGCTGCATGTCCCGACCCGCCCGCCCCAAACATCCCGCATCGCGTCCTTACCGAGTGGCCAAGGCCCCGCCGGCCGAGCCGCGGCTGATCGTGCTGAACAAGCCGTTCGACGTGCTGACCCAGTTCAATGACGACCAGGGCCGCGCCACGCTCAAGGACTTCGTCGCGGTGCCCGGTGTGTATCCGGCCGGCCGGCTCGATCGCGACAGCGAAGGCTTGCTGCTGCTCACCAATGACGGGCAACTGCAGGCGAAGATCGCCGATCCCAGGCACAAGCTGGCCAAGACCTATTGGGTGCAGGTCGAGGGCGAACCCAGCGCCGAGCAGTTGCAACAGCTGCGCGATGGCGTGCAGCTCAACGATGGGCCGACGCTGCCCGCCGGGGCGCGGCAACTGAGCGAGCCCGAGCTGTGGCCACGCAACCCGCCGGTGCGCTTCCGCAAGAGTGTGCCTACCAGTTGGCTGGAACTGGTGATTCGCGAAGGGCGCAACCGCCAGGTGCGGCGCATGACGGCGGCGGTCGGCTTGCCGACCCTGCGCCTGGTGCGGGTACGCATCGGCCCCTGGTCGTTGGATGGCTTGCAGCCGGGCGAGTGGCGCGACCTGCCGCCAAGCCTCAAATAGGTAAGCGGAGCACCATCCCTTTCAGGCGTCGTAGCCCGCCTTGATCACGCTGATGCCTTTGACCAGCACCTCGCGCCAGCCTTGCAAAGTCGTGGCGTCGGCCTGCTTGTCGTGCTCCACGATGGTTTTGAGCAGCGCCTCCAGCCACAGATCGTAGAGTTCGGGGCGAATGTCCATGGCGTTGCGTGCATGGCTGCAGCCCAGGGCGCGCAGCTTCGTATCGGGCATGCCACGGGCATGCATCACCAGGTTGAGGATGCCCTGGCGCAGCAGCAGTTTTTGCGCGGCCATGTCGGTGTTGAGGAATTTCTCGCGTACGGCCGGGGAGCTGGCGAGAAAGTGCCGGTAGAAATCGTCGAAAAAGGCCGGGCTGGCGCAGCAGCGTCCGTAACTCTGCATGACGCGATCGGTGGCGTTCATGTGTTTCTCCATGGGCAGCAGGCAAGGCAATACGGCGCGCGCCGCGATTCTTTTTTGTGGGCTTCAGACGCCTTCCAGGCCAGCGATGACCAGGCTCTTGATAAGGAAGCCGAGCACGCCGAGGCCAAGCGCGAAGAACAGGATGAAGGTGCCAAAACGGCCCGCCCGGGATTTTTTTGCCAGATCCCAGACGATAAAGGCCATGAACAGCACCAGGCCGCCTACCAGCAGGGTCATCATCAGTTCTTCGAAAAGCTCGGGTTCCATCCTCACCTCGGCGGCGATCCATAAGCTGTCGCCGCGGCGCCAGCGACAAGGCACAGTAAAGGTGTGGATATTACAGCGTTGCTGGCAGGTATGCGTAGCGGGCTAATGGTCGTATGGCTTCAACCGCGCAGGTGCTGCAGGGGAAGCTGGGTGCTGGAGAGGATCTGCTGCAGCACGAAGCTCGAGCGCACGCTGGATACGCCCTCGATGCGGGTCAGGGTGCCGAGCAGCAGCTTCTGGTAGTGATCCATGTCCGGCACCACCACCTTGAGCTGGTAGTCGGCGTCCATTCCGGTGACCAGGCAGCATTCCAGTACCTCGGGGCATTTGCGGATCTCCTCCTGAAAATGCTCGAAGCGCTCGGGGGTGTGACGATCCATGCCGATCAGCACATAGGCGGTCAGGGTCAGCCCCAGCTGGCGGCGGTCGAGCAGGGCCACCTGCCCGGTGATATAGCCGTCGTCTTGCAGTTGCTTGACGCGCCGCGAGCAAGGCGAGGGCGACAGGCCGATACGCTCGGCCAGTTCCTGATTGGACAGCGTCGCATCGCGCTGCAATTCGGCGAGAATGTTCAGGTCGTAGCGATCAAGTTTGTTCATGTCTGGCTGCTATCGTGATCTGATTGCTGTAAATTGATGGTAATGGATTTATTATTGCGAAATTGGTTGTTCAGTTAGCAATCTTAGCAATCTTTCATCGCGGCCATAGGGGTAATCTTTACCTCAGTTTCAAGGCCCGGACGACAGGTCCACCCGGCTCGCCCAATCAGGAGAGCTGGCGCCGCCGACCCTACCGGGTCGTCACGGCACCCGGGTCCGCACTGCCCAACCAGGCGGGCGACGAAAGCGGCGACAGAATTGCCAGCACAGGACATCTACGAAAGGGGAGGCCGAGAGGTCTCCCCTTTGTTCTTTGCGGGTGTCAGTGATCGTCGCAGCATGACTGCCAATGCTTGAGCTTGGAGGTCTGGCCGATGCCCGGGTTGAAGGCATTGGTTGGGTCCAGTTCGCGGTAGAAGCCCGCCAGGGCCGGCTTGGCAACGTAGAGATGGCCAACGTTGTGTTCGGCCGGGTATTCGGCGCGACGCTCGTCGAGCAGCTTCCACATGGCGTGCTCCATGGCGATGGGGTCGACACCCTTCTTGACGATGTAGTCCTGGTGGAACACGTGGCAAAAGAAGTGCCCGTAGTAGAGCTTGTGGATGATCTGTTCTTCCATCGCCGCCGGCAGCGTCTCCACCCAATCACGGTCATTGCGGCGCAGGGCAATGTCCAGGGCGAGAATGTCCTCGACCTCACGACGGTGTGCCTCGCGGTAGCGGATCGCCGCGCCGGCGATGGCGAAGCGGTGCAGAAAGGCCTTGCGGCCCTCCTCGGCATCGCACTCGAAAAACGCGCCCGTGCTGCCGGCGCCGAAATACTCGGCCAGAAAGCACCGGGTCTGCTCCAGGCTGTCGTTGGCCACGCGGATCATCAGGTGATGCTCGAAGCGATCACGGTATTCGCGCATGCGTGGCGGCAGATGGCTGGGTAGCAGGTTCATGGCCAGTTGAATGACCCGGTCACTGATGCCGCGCAGGCCGAAGCGCTCGAAGCAGCCGTCGATGCGGCTCTTCAGGGCGAAGGCGGCAGGTACCCTGGCGGTGCCGAAACGGTCGATCAGCAGGAAGGTATCCTTGCCATATTGCGCACCGATATCGAAGGCAGTGCGATGGATGTATTCGCCTGCGATCGGCAGGCTCGGCAGCCTGTTGAGCAGGTGGCGGCGCACCTCGGTCAGGTCATCAGCCGCATTGCTGCCAATGTAGAAGACCGTGCTCGGCTCCTTGACGAAGGTGTCCAGGCGCACGGCGAACAGGCACAGCTTGCCCGCCGAGCCGGAGGCCTCGAACAACCGTGAGGGGTCGGCGTTGAAACGCGCCGGGGTGTCGGCGTCGACATCGCGCACGTGCTCGCCATAGCGCTGGTCCGATGCCTTGCCGCCCGCCTGGTTGCTGACCTGGCGTGGGCCGTAGTCGCCGCGCTGCAGGCGGGTGAGGATCTCCTCGGGGCTGCTGCCCAGGTCGATGCCCAGGTGGTTGACCAACTCCAGGGTGCCGTCTTCCTTGACCTGGGCGTACAGCGCCAGTTCGGTGTAGGCCGGCCCGCGACGTACCAGCGAGCCGCCGGAATTGTTGCACACGCCGCCAAGCACCGAGGCGCCGATGCACGAAGAGCCGATCACCGAGTGGGGCTCGCGGCCCAGGGGCGCCAGGGCCTGTTCCAGGCGGTCGAGGGTGGCACCGGGCAGGCAGACGACCTGTTCGCCATCATTGATCAGTTGCACGCCGGTGATGCGCAGGGTGTTGATCAACACGATCTCGCGGTCGTAGTCATTGCCATCCGGTGTCGAGCCGCCGGTCAGGCCGGTGTTGGCCGCCTGCATGATGACGATACGGTCGGCGGCCACGGCGGCTTCCAGCACGCGCCATTGTTCCAGCAGGGTACCGGGGCGCACCACGGCCAGCACGTTGCCTTCGCCGGTGCGGTGGCCCTTGCGAAAGCGCCGGGTGCTTTGCCCGTCGGTGAGCACATGGTCACGGCCCACGGCATCGCGCAGTTGTTTGAGCAAGGTGTCGCGGCTGATCATCTCAGGGCTCCCTGACCAGTGAATCGGCGCTGATCTCGGCGATGGACTTGGCACCGGTGAGCACCATGGCGACGCGCATCTCCTTGTCGATCAGGTTCAGCAGGTTGCTCACCCCGGCGCCACCCGCGGCGGCCAGGGCATAGATGAATGCGCGCCCGAGCATCACCGTATCGGCGCCCAGGGCGATCATGCGTACCACGTCGAGGCCGTTGCGGATGCCGGAGTCGGCGAGGATCTTCAAATCGCCTTTCACTGCATCGGCAATGGCCGGTAGCGCGCGGGCGCTGGACAGTACGCCGTCGAGTTGGCGGCCACCGTGGTTGGAGACCACGATGCCGTCTGCGCCGAACTTGACCGCATCGCGTGCATCCTCGGGGTCGAGGATGCCCTTGATGACCATCGGGCCGTCCCAGTATTCGCGAATCCACTCCAGGTCCTTCCAGGAAATCGACGGGTCGAAGTTGGCGCCCAGCCAGCCGATGTAGTCGGCCAGCCCGGTCGGGTTTCCGCGGTAGGTGGAGATGTTGCCCAGGTCGTGGGGCTTGCCCATCAGGCCCACGTCCCAGGCCCAGGCCGGGTGGGTGAAGGCCTGCAACATGCGGCGCATGGCGGCGTTCGGGCCACTCATGCCGGAATGGGCATCGCGGTAGCGGGCGCCGGGCGTGGGCATGTCCACGGTGAACACCAGGGTGGTCACGCCCGCGGCCCTGGCGCGCTCCAGGGCGTTCTTCATGAAGCCGCGGTCCTTGAGCACGTACAGCTGGAACCACATCGGCCGGCTGATCGCTGGCGCCACTTCCTCGATCGGGCACACTGAAACGGTCGACAGCGTGAAAGGGATGCCCTTGTCTGCCGCCGCCTTGGCCGCCTGCACTTCGCCGCGCCGTGCGTACATGCCGGTCAGGCCCACCGGCGCCAGGGCCACCGGCATCGACAGGGTTTCGCCGAACAGCCTGGTTTCCAGGCTCAGCTCCGACATGTTCTTCAGCACGCGCTGGCGCAGCGCGATGCCGGCAAGGTCCTCGACGTTGCGCTTGAGGGTGTACTCGGCATAGGCGCCGCCATCGATGTAGTGGAACAGGAACGGCGGCAGGCGACGCTGGGCGGCGGCGCGGTAATCGGTGGAGGCAGAAATGATCATGGGCTCTATTCCGTGTCTGGGCTGACGCCTCGTGGCGGCAGCGACAAAGCCCGGACACTGTCGCGGGCCTTGGGTGTGTAGCACGCCCTGGGTCAGGGCGCTGCGGTTGCGTCAGCGTGTCTGGCGAGTTCGCGGCGCCATGGTGCCGACGCGCAGCTGCTCGTACCTCAATGCACCAGCATTTCGGTCAGCCAGTACGCCTGCACCAGGGTGATCAGGCCGACGAAAGTGGCGAAGATCAGGCTGTGCTTGAGCGTGAAGCGGAACAGGTCGGATTCCTTGCCAACCATGCCGGTCGCCGCGCAGGCCACGGCGATCGATTGTGGCGAGATCATCTTGCCGGTCACGCCGCCGCTGGTGTTGGCCGCTACCAGTAGGGTGTCATTGACGCCGATCTGGTGCGCCGTGGTGGCTTGCAGGGAGCCGAACAGCGCGTTGGACGAGGTGTCCGAGCCGGTCAGGAAAACCCCCAGCCAGCCCAGGAACGGCGAGAAGAACGGGAAGGCGGCGCCGGTGCCGGCCAGTACCAGGGCCAGGGTGGTCGACATGCCGGAGTAGTTGGTGACGAAGGCGAATGCCAGCACCATACCGATGGACAGGATGGGCCAGCGCAGTTCGTAGAAGGTCTCCTTCAGGGTGGTCAGACCAATTTTGAAACTGATCTTAAGCACCAGCATCGACAGCACTGCGGAGAAGAAGATCGCAGTGCCGGTCGCCGAGATCGGATCGAGCTTGAATACGGCAGCGATCGGTGTCGGGTTGGCGACGATGGGGGCGACCTTGACCACCAACTGATCCAGATGGGGGATCGGCAGCATGAACACCAGGTGGTCCAGGGTGCCGCCCGGGGCGAACAGCGCCTTGAAGGGTTTCAGCGTCCACAGGGTGACCATGGCGGTGAGGATCAGGAATGGCGACCAGGCTTTGAGGATCTCGCCCAAGCTGTACGGCGAGGGCGTGGTGCTGCGTGCGCCACCGAAGCCACCAGCCACCGCCACACCGCCGGCATTGCCGGCAAGCTGGGCGTTGGCGGCCCGCTTGGGCTGCCAGACTTTGAGAAAAAGGGTCAGGCATACCAGGCTGACCAGTGCCGAGGTGATATCCGGCAGTTCCGGGCCGATGTAGTTGGAGGTGTAGTACTGGGTGATGGCGAAGCTCGCCCCGGCAACCAGCGCAGCCGGCCAGGTTTCCTTGATGCCCTTCCAGCCATCCATCATCGCGACCAGCCAGAACGGCACGATCACCGACAGCAGTGGCAGCTGGCGGCCGGTCATGGCGCCGATCTTGAATGCGTCGATCCCGGTGACCTGGCCGGCGACGATGATCGGGATGCCCAGGGCGCCGAAGGCAACAGGGGCGGTGTTGGCGATCAGGCAGAGGCCTGCGGCATAGAGTGGATTGAAACCCAGACCGACGAGCAGGGCGGCGGTGATCGCCACGGGCGCACCGAAACCGGCGGCACCCTCCAGAAAGGCGCCGAACGAGAAACCGATCAGCAGCACCTGCAGGCGCTGGTCGTCGGTGATCGACAGCACCGAGCTGCGAATGACCTCGAACTGGCCGCTCTTGACGGTCAGTTTGTAGAGGAACACTGCCGCCACGATGATCCAGGCGATTGGCCACAGGCCGTAGGCGAAGCCGTAGCCAGCCGCGGCCAGGGCCATGTCCACCGGCATGCCGAAGGCGGCGATGGCGATCACTATCGACAGCGCCAGGGTGATGCTGCCCGCCACGTGCCCCTTCAGGCGGAATACGGCGAGGGCGAGAAAGAAGAACACGATGGGTACGACTGCCGCCAGCGCGGACAGGCCAAGGCTGCCGAGCGGTGTGTACAACTGTTGCCATGTTTGCATGGGAGAGGCTCGCTGATTGTTGTTGGTATCGCCTGATCGCGAGCTGCTGCAGATGCATCACCGAATGCAGAGCAGTTTTGCGAACGGGTTGTTATTATTGGTAAGACCAATTTACAAGTGGCGAGCGCCAGAATAATTTCTTTTCACTGGGTGCGTCAATTTGCGCCGTTGCGACTTTGGTCGGAGTGCGCGGCAGCGGGTGCTGCGCTTGTGGCGCCAGGTGCCACTGGGTAGGCTGCACGGATTTACGGTAGCCAGGCGACCCGGCGCCGCTTTCGGGGTGTGTGGAGTGTTCAAGAAATGAGCTTTGGTCCGCTGCGACAGCGGCGTCTGTCAGACGACATCGTCGCTCGCCTGGAGGCAATGATTCTCGAAGGGACGCTCAAGGCCGGCGAGCGCCTGCCAGCCGAGCGCGTGCTCGCCGAGCAGTTCGGCGTATCGCGCCCGTCACTGCGTGAAGCCATCCAGAAGCTGGCCGCCAAAGGCCTGCTGAGCAGTCGTCAGGGTGGCGGCACCTATGTGTGCGAGAACCTGGGCTCGACATTCAGTGATCCGCTGATGCATCTGCTGGAAAGCAATGCCGACGCCCAGCGTGATTTGCTCGAGTTCCGCCATACCCTGGAAGGGTCCTGCGCCTATTACGCGGCGTTGCGCGCCACCGATATGGATCGTCAGCGACTCGGCGAGGCGTTCGAGCGTCTACAGGATTGCTATGGCCGTGCCGGGGAGGTGACCCGGGCCGAGGAGGGCGCGGCGGACGCCAGCTTCCACTTGGCCATCGCCGAGGCCAGCCACAATGCCGTGCTGCTGCATACCATTCGCGGATTGTTCGATCTGCTCAAGCGCAACGTGGTGACCAACATTGGCGGCATGTATGCCTTGCGCGGAGAAACCCGCGGCATGCTCAATGCCCAACACCGCGCGCTGTTTGAGGCGATCATGGAGGGGCGTGCCGAGGACGCGCGGGAGCTGTCCAACCAGCATATCGATTATGTGCAGGAGGTCCTGGCTGACGTGGTTCAGCAGGAGGCCCGCGAGCGACGCGCGCAGAGGCGCCAGGGGTTGTAGTCAGTCGGCTGGAGTTGCCTGAGGCGGCAACATGGAAGGCGCTGGAACGTGCTGCGATTCGCCATCGAAGCGCAGCGCTTACTCGTCCTTGCCCTTGCTGCGCATGGCGCGTTGCACTTCGCGATCGGCGTCGCGCTCTTTCTCGGTATGGCGCTTGTCGAAATCCTTCTTGCCCTTGGCCAGGGCAATTTCGCACTTCACCAGGTGCTGCTTCCAGTACAGCGACAGCGCCACGCAGGTGTAGCCTTTCTGCTGCACGGAGCCGAACAGCTTTTCCAGCTCGCGCCTGTTGAGCAGGAGCTTGCGCGTGCGGGTCGGGTCGGCGATGACGTGGGTGCTGGCCGTCTTCAGCGGCGTGATGTGACAACCCATCAGCCAGGCTTCGTCATCCTTGAGCAGGACGTAGCTGTCGACCAATTGGGCCTTGCCGGCACGCAGACTCTTCACTTCCCAGCCGGCCAGAGCCAGCCCGGCTTCGAAGCGCGATTCGACGAAATAGTCGTGCATCGCCTTCTTGTTCTGGGCGATGCTGCCTTGCGGATGTTTCTTTTGTTTAGCCATAGGCGGCGCATTATAGGGAGTCTGGCGAGCGGGCGCCATGCATGGGCGTGCTAAAAGCGCTGCGGCAGTGCTGCGCTTGAGCCCTCAGGTCGAATCCTCGACAATATTGGATACTCGCCTTCTGGTTGGTGTCAGTTGTACAGGGCATCACCCCCGTGACATCGCGCTGCTGTGGTGTCGCCAACCGTGGAAATTCAACAGTTATGAGTACACACATTCAGCGCTCGGCCTTGCTCCCCTATCCGGCCCAGGCTCTTTACGACCTGGTCAACGATGTCGAGCGTTATCCCGAGTTTCTGCCCTGGTGTGCGTCGAGCGCCGTCCTTGAGGCCAGCGACACGCACATGGTCGCTACGCTTGAAGTGGCCAAGGCCGGGTTGAGTCAGCGCTTCACCACACGCAACGTGCTGGTGCCGGGGCAGTCGATCGAGCTGAGCCTGGAGGATGGTCCCTTCGAGCACCTGCACGGCCAGTGGACTTTCAAGGCACTGGGTGACAAGGCCTGCAAGATCAGCCTCGATCTGACCTTCGACTATGCCGGGTCGATCATGCGCGCCACCCTCGGGCCGCTGTTCAACCAGGCCGCCAACACCATGGTGGATGCCTTCTGCCAGCGCGCCAAAGAGCTCCATGGCCAGTAAGCAGCTATCCGTGGAGGTGGCCTTCGCCGCGCCGGACCGGCAGATGTTGATCACCTTGCAGCTGCCAGCCGACGCCACGGTTCGCCAGGCCGCCCTGCAGTCGGGCTTGCAGGCGCACTTTCCTGAGCTGGATCTGGCCGCAGCGCCCCTGGGCGTGTTCGGCAAGCTCGTGACGGCTCCCGACACGCAGGTGCTCGAGGAGGGTGACCGGGTGGAAATCTATCGGCCGCTGCTCGCTGATCCCAAGGAAGTGCGCAAGCGTCGCGCTGCCCAGGCGGCAGAGCGGGCCAAGCAGGCCGCAGCCGCTGAGCGAGGCTGAGCCAAGGCGCGTATTTGCATGCTGCAATAAAAAAGCCCCGGCACTGGCCGGGGCTTTTTTTATCGAGCTGAACTTACTGGGGTGAGGTTTCCAGTGGCTCGGGTGTCGGTACCGGTACGGTCTCGACGTTGTCGACGTCGCGCTGGATCTGCTCAAGCAGCGAGCCGGGAGCGGCTGGCTCGTCCTGTTGCTGGGTGGGTGCCTGCTCCGGGGAGCCGTCGCGGCCAAGGATCTGTTCATCGCGGCTGGTGCCGGGCATGAAGTCGCCGGACAGGCTTACCAGTTGATCGTTGCCATCGAAATTGAGCGTCACACGCTCCTGCTGGCGCTGGCTGCCGCCAGCCTGCATGCTGTATAGGTAATCCCAGCGGTTGGCATGGAAGGTATCGGTCAGCAGCGGGTTACCCATGATAAACCGCACTTGGCGCCGGGTCATTCCAGGCCTCAACTGGTCTATCATGTCCTGCGTGACGACATTGCCCTGTTGGATGTCGATTTTATAAACCCCGGGGAATGAGCAACCGGCGAGTGCGATGAGCCCCATGAAGGTGAGGCTGGTCAGCAGGAGTCTGGTTTTTTGCATCGGTGGGCGTCTTCCACTATCTTGGCTGGGCAACGTAAACCCCGATCATACCCGCAATAAGGGAAGCTGCGAAGCGCTTCCGCGAGAAAGCAGACCATGGTTGAAAATAGCGAACTGCGCAAAGCTGGCCTGAAAGTAACCCTGCCACGGGTCAAAATCCTGCAGATGCTGGACTCTGCCGAGCAGCGTCACATGAGTGCAGAGGACGTCTACAAGTCGCTGATGGATGCTGGCGAAGATGTCGGTCTGGCAACTGTTTACCGGGTTCTCACCCAGTTCGAGGCGGCCGGCCTGGTGGTGCGCCACAACTTCGATGGCGGCCATGCCGTGTTCGAATTGGCCGACGGTGGCCATCACGACCATATGGTGTGCGTGGATACCGGTGACGTGATCGAATTCTTCGATGCCGAGATCGAAAAACGCCAGAAGGAGATCGTTCGTGAGCACGGTTTCGAACTGGTCGATCACAACCTGGTGCTGTACGTGCGCCGCAATGCTGCCAAGCCGTAAGGGCATGGTTTGAATGAAAAAGGCGACCTGGGGTCGCCTTTTTCATGTCTGCCGGTTACCGATAGGGTGCACGACTGGCTAGTCGCTCAGTTCTGCGCGTTGCTGACCAGTTTGCGGGCGTGGGCCAGGGATTCGTCGGTAAGGTCGATGCCGCCCAGCATGCGGGCGACCTCCTCGACGCGCTGCGTTTCGCCGAGCTTGCTGACCGCCGTGCGCGTGGCATTGCTGCCGCGCACCTTGTGCACGAACAGGTGCTGGTGACCCTGGGCAGCGACCTGGGGCAGGTGAGTGACGGTCAGTACCTGGCCACGCTCGCCAAGGCGACGCAGCAGTTGCCCCACCACCTCGGCGGTGGGGCCGCCGATACCCACATCCACTTCGTCGAACACCAGGGTTGGCACCCGTGAAGTCTGCGCGGTGATCACCTGGATCGCCAGGCTGATACGCGACAGCTCGCCGCCCGAGGCAACCTTGGCCAGTGCCTTGATCGGTTGCCCGGGGTTGGCGCTGACCAGGAACTCGACCTGCTCCAGGCCATTGGCGTTCGGCTCGCTGCCTTCTATGGGCTGCAGCTGAATGCTGAAGCGCCCACCCGGCATACCCAGGGTCTGCATTTCCTTCTCGACCGCCTTGCCGAGCTTGCCGGCGGCCTTTTGCCGCTTGCTGCTGAGTTCCGCCGCCTTTTCCTGATAGTGACGGCCATAGGCAGCGAGCTCCTCGCCCAGGCGCTCGGCGGCCTGATCATCGGCATTGAGGCTTTCCAGCTCGTCGAACAGCTGCTGCTGCATCGCAGGTAGCTCGCTGGGGTGGATGCGGTGCTTGCGCGCCAGGGTGTAGATGGTGTCCAGGCGTTCTTCGAGTTGCTGCTGGCGCTCGGGGTCGGCGTCGAAGTGGTCGAGGAAGCGATTGAGTTCGCCCACTGCTTCTTCAACCTGGATCTGCGCGCTGGCCAGCAGGTTGGTGGCTTCGTTGAGGGCGCCGGGCTGACCCTGCAGGCCGCTCAGGCGATTGAGGCTGGCGGTGAGTACCGACAGTACGTTGCCGGCATCACTCTCGCTGCATTGGTCGATGACCTGGCGGCAGGCACTGAGCAGGCTCTCCGCGTTGGTCAGGGCTTTGTGATCCTGTTCCAGCTGCTCCAGTTCGTTGTCGCCCAAGCCGAGGTTTTCCAGCTCTTCGAGTTGGTAGCTGAGCAGTTGATGGCGGGCGCGCTGCTCGTCGCCCTGGGAGGTGACGCGCTCGAGTTCGCTGCGGGTCTGTTTCCAGCGTTGTGCTGCCAGCTGTACTTGGCGGGCCAGTTCCTGAACGCCTGCGTATTCGTCGAGCAGTCGGCGGTGGGTGTCGGTCTTGAGCAGCGACTGGTGTTCATGCTGGCTATGGATGTCGATCAGCAGCTCGCCGAGGGCCTTGAGGTCGCCAAGTGGGCAGGGCGTGCCGTTGATGTAGCCGCGCGAGCGGCCTTCGGCGGTAATCACCCGGCGCAGGATGCACGGGCCGTCGTTGTCCAGATCGCGTTCGGCGAGCCAGGCATGGGCCTCGGGAATGTCGCCCAGGTCGAAGCTGGCGAGGATGTCGGCTTTGTCGGCACCGGGGCGGACCACCCCGCTGTCGGCGCGATCGCCCAGGGTCAGGCCGAGGGCGTCGAGCATGATCGATTTACCGGCGCCCGTTTCGCCGCTGATGACGCTCATGCCCCGATCCAGTTCCAGATCCAGGTGTTCGACGATGGCGTAATTGTGAACGGACAGGTGCACCAGCATGGCGAGGCCTCTCAGGGTTTGTCTGGTTATTTATACAGTGGTTTGCCTTGGGGTGGCAATACGCTGACGACTGGCTGCTGGAAAGTGGACATGGCCCTTGAAACCCTACAAATCGTCCTTATATAGCCGGCAGACGCGCGAGTTGAGGCTCGTCGAATCATTCAGAGGAGAAATGCATGGCTGACGAACAGAACCTGGATCCGCAGACTTCCGACGCGCAAGAGAACGATGCTGCGCTGAACGAAGACATGGCTGCTCGCGTGCAAGCGCTCGAAGAGCAACTGGCGGCTGCGCAGGATCAGTCGCTGCGCATGGCTGCCGATCTGCAGAACGTGCGCCGTCGCGCTGAGCAGGATGTCGAGAAGGCGCACAAGTTCGCCCTCGAGAAATTTGCCAATGACCTGCTGCCGGTGGTCGATAGCCTGGAGCGCGGCCTCGAGTTGTCGAGCGCCGATGACGACGCGATCAAGGCGGTGCGCGAGGGCATGGAGCTGACGCTCAAGTTGCTGCTCGACACCCTCAAGCGTCACCAGCTGGAAGCCATCGACCCCCATGGTGCGCCGTTCAACCCGGAGCATCACCAGGCCATGGCGATGCAGGAAAGCACCAATGTGGAGCCCAACAGCGTGCTCAAGGTGTTCCAGAAGGGCTACCTGCTCAATGGTCGCCTGCTGCGCCCGGCCATGGTCGTGGTCAGCAAGGCACCGGCCGAAACGCCGCCATCGATCGATGAGCAGGCTTGAAATCGGCGAGCTGAGCCCCATTTAGTAAGTCAAGCGTATTAGTGCTACCGCAGCGGTCACGACAACGCTGCGGATATATCAAAGTTTCGGGAGAGTGAAATGGGCAAAATCATCGGTATCGACCTGGGGACCACCAACTCCTGTGTCTCCATTCTTGAAAACGGTAACGTCAAGGTCATCGAAAACGCCGAAGGCGCGCGTACCACGCCGTCGATCATCGCGTACGCCAACGATGGCGAGATCCTGGTCGGCCAGTCCGCCAAGCGCCAGGCGGTGACCAACCCGCATAACACCCTGTACGCGGTGAAGCGCCTGATCGGCCGTCGCTTCGACGAAGAAGTCGTGCAGAAAGACATCCAGATGGTGCCGTACAAGATCTCCAAGGCCGACAATGGCGACGCCTGGGTCGAAGTCAACGGCCAGAAGATGGCACCGCCACAGATTTCGGCTGAAATCCTCAAGAAGATGAAGAAGACCGCCGAAGATTACCTCGGCGAGTCGGTGACCGAGGCGGTGATCACCGTTCCGGCCTACTTCAACGACAGCCAGCGTCAGGCTACCAAGGATGCCGGTCGCATCGCCGGCCTGGACGTCAAGCGCATCATCAACGAGCCGACCGCAGCTGCACTGGCTTACGGTATGGACAAGGCCAAGGGCGACCACACCGTGATCGTCTATGACCTGGGCGGCGGTACCTTCGACGTGTCGGTGATCGAGATCGCCGAAGTCGACGGCGAGCACCAGTTCGAAGTGTTGGCCACCAACGGTGACACCTTCCTCGGTGGTGAAGACTTCGACATTCGTCTGATCGACTATCTGGTCGACGAATTCAAGAAAGAAACCGGCATGAACCTCAAGGGTGATCCGCTGGCCATGCAGCGCCTCAAGGAAGCTGCCGAGAAGGCCAAGATCGAGCTGTCGTCCAGTCAGCAGACCGACGTCAACCTGCCGTACATCACTGCAGATGCCACCGGTCCCAAGCACCTGAACGTGAAGATCTCCCGTTCCAAGCTGGAATCGCTGGTCGAAGACCTGGTGCAGCGCACCATCGAGCCGTGCCGCATTGCCCTGAAAGATGCCGGCATCGACGTTGGCGCCATCAACGACGTGATCCTGGTCGGTGGCCAGACCCGCATGCCGCTGGTGCAGAAGACCGTTGCCGACTTCTTCGGCAAGGACGCCCGCAAGGACGTCAACCCGGACGAGGCGGTGGCCATGGGCGCTGCCATTCAGGGTGCGGTACTGGCCGGTGACGTCAAGGACGTGCTGCTGCTGGACGTTTCCCCGCTGACCCTGGGTATCGAAACCATGGGTGGCGTGATGACCCCGCTGATCGAGAAGAACACCACCATCCCGACCAAGAAGTCGCAGGTGTTCTCGACCGCCGACGACAACCAGAGCGCCGTGACCATTCACGTGCTGCAGGGTGAGCGCAAGCAGGCCGCGCAGAACAAGTCCCTGGGCAAGTTCGACCTGGCCGAGATTCCGCCGGCCCCGCGCGGCGTGCCACAGATCGAAGTGACCTTCGACATCGACGCCAATGGCATCCTGCACGTCGGCGCCAAAGACAAGGCCACCGGCAAGCAGCAGTCGATCGTTATCAAGGCCAACTCCGGTCTGTCCGATGACGAGATCGAGCGTATGGTGCGCGACGCCGAGGCCAATGCCGAGGAAGACCGCAAGTTCGAGGAACTGGCCGGCGCGCGCAACCAGGGCGACCAACTGGTGCATGCGACCCGCAAGATGCTTACCGAAGCCGGCGACAAGGCGACTGCCGAAGAGAAGGCCGCCATCGAAACCGCGCTGGGCGAACTGGAAGTAGCCGTTAAGGGCGACGACAAGGCGGTCATCGAGGCGAAGATGAACGCGCTGTCCGAAGCGACCACGCCGCTGGCGCAGAAGATGTACGCCGAACAGCCGCAGCCAGGTGCTGCCGGCGCCGGTGCGGCGGATGCTGGCGATACCAAGGGCTCTGCCGACGATGTGGTCGACGCCGAGTTCGAGGAAGTCAAGGACAACAAGTAAGCCCCGGCTTGCCTGTGTTTACGCCCTGGCGCACCGCGGTGTGATAGGGCGATCCGCCGCGCGGGGGCTTGCTCCCGCGTTGGCGTGTCTGGACGGTACGAATTTTGAGAGTGTTAGAAACCCATGTCTAAACGTGACTACTACGAAGTGCTCGGGGTCGAGCGCGGTGCCAGCGAGGCGGAGCTGAAAAAGGCTTACCGTCGCCTGGCGATGAAGCACCACCCCGACCGCAATCCCGGCGACAAAGCGGCCGAAGATGCCTTCAAGGAAGCCAACGAGGCTTATGAAGTGCTGTCCGATGCCGGCAAACGCAGCGCCTACGATCAGTACGGTCATGCTGGCGTCGATCCGCAGATGGGCGGCGGTGGCGGTTTCGGTGGTGGCGGCGCGAACTTCTCCGACATCTTTGGCGATGTATTCAGCGACTTCTTCGGTGGCCAGCGTGGCGGTCAGCGTGGCGGTGCCCAGCGCGGCAGCGACCTGCGTTACACCCTGGAGCTGGATCTCGAAGAGGCGGTACGTGGCACCACGGTGACCATTCGCGTGCCGACCCTGGTCAACTGCAAGGTCTGTGACGGCTCGGGCGCCAAGAAGGGCACCAGCCCGGTGACCTGTACCACCTGTGGTGGTATCGGTCAGGTGCGCATGCAGCAGGGCTTCTTCTCGGTGCAGCAAACCTGCCCGCGTTGTCATGGCAGCGGCAAGATGATCACCGACCCCTGTGGCGCCTGTCACGGTCATGGCCGTGTCGAGGAGCACAAGACGCTGTCGGTCAAGGTGCCGGCGGGTGTCGATACCGGCGACCGCATCCGGCTTTCCGGTGAGGGCGAGGCCGGTACCCTGGGTGGGCCGGCAGGCGACCTGTACGTGGTGGTCAACGTGCGTGAGCACGCGATCTTCCAGCGGGACGGCAAGCACCTGTACTGCGAAGTGCCGATCAGCATCGTCGATGCGGCCCTGGGTGGCGAGCTGGAAGTGCCGACCCTCGATGGTCGGGTCAAGCTGAAGATTCCGGAAGGCACCCAGACCGGCAAGCTGTTCCGCTTGCGCGGCAAGGGCGTGGCGCCGGTACGCGGCGGTGGTGCGGGCGACCTGATGTGCAAGGTGGCGGTGGAAACCCCGGTCAACCTGGATCGCCGTCAGCGCGAGCTGCTCGAGGAGTTCCGTCAGTCTCTGGCCGGTAACAGCTCCAACTCGCCCAAGGCCAATGGCTGGTTCGAAGGTGTGAAGCGCTTCTTCGGCGACCTTTAACGCGATGATCCGCGGCAGGCAGCTGGTATCGGCCAGCTGCCTGCCGTTTTTGCTTTGGAGTTAAGCATATGCGTATTGCAGTCACGGGCGCCGCCGGGCGTATGGGCAAGAACCTGATCGAGGCGGTTCATCAGGCCGACGGTGGCGTGCTTGGTGCCGCCGTGGCGCGTCCGACCAGCACGCTGCTCGGTGCTGATGCCGGTGAGCTGGCCGGTGTTGGCAAGCTCGGCGTGGCGCTGTCCGGCAGCCTGGAGAGCGTGCTCGACGAGTTCGATGTATTGATCGATTTCACCCATCCCTCGGTGACCCTCGAAAACCTGGAAATCTGCCGCCGTGCCGGCAAGGCCATGGTGATCGGTACCACTGGCTTCAGCGCCGCGGAAAAGCAGCTGCTGGTCGATGCAGGCAAAGAGATTCCCATCGTCTTCGCCGCCAACTTCAGCGTGGGTGTGAACCTTTGCCTGAAGTTGCTCGATACCGCCGCCCGCGTGCTCGGCGACGATGTGGATATCGAGGTCCTCGAGGCTCATCACCGTCACAAGGTCGACGCGCCATCGGGAACCGCGCTGCGCATGGGCGAGGTGGTGGCCAATGCGCTGGGCCGTGATCTGGAAAAGGTCGCGGTCTATGGCCGTGAAGGTCAGACCGGTGCTCGTGCTCGTGAAACCATCGGTTTCGCCACCGTACGTGCTGGTGATGTGGTGGGCGACCACACCGTGCTGTTCGCTGCCGATGGCGAGCGCGTGGAGATCACCCACAAGGCGTCGAGCCGCATGACCTTCGCCAAGGGCGCGGTGCGGGCGGCTTCCTGGCTGCAGGGGCGTTCGCCGAGCCTCTATGACATGCAGAACGTACTGGGCCTGAAATGAGTCATGGCGAGGGCGCAGTGGGCGCCCTCGCCATAGGCGGCATGGCGCTATGCGCTGCAGGGCTCGAGCGGCTTGCCCGCGCTTCGCTTGCGGCTACTTAATCCGGGTCGCTCGGGCTGATACAGGCTCGCTCTGGCCGCCGTGGATCGGATTTCAGGTTTTTGCCCTTGCATGCCTTTCGAAAAAAGCGCTTTTCCTGTAAGCTTTCTGCTTTAGTGTGTCCACTAAAAGTTGCGCAGAATGAATCAATCAAAAAAGCGGGATGACCTTCACACGTCATCCCGCTTTTTTACAATCTGCGTTTGCTCCACGATCTACGGGAGGTCTTCTTGAGTAAGCCAGCCATACTCGCCCTTGCTGACGGCAGCATTTTTCGCGGCGAGGCCATCGGGGCCGACGGCCAAACTGTCGGGGAGGTGGTGTTCAACACTGCCATGACCGGCTATCAGGAAATTCTTACCGATCCGTCTTATGCCCAGCAGATCGTTACCCTGACCTATCCACACATCGGCAATACCGGCACCACGCCGGAGGATGCCGAGTCGAATCGCGTCTGGGCTGCCGGCCTGATCATTCGTGATCTGCCGCTGATTGCCAGCAACTGGCGCAACAAGCAGTCGCTGCCGGACTACCTCAAGGCAAATGGCACCGTTGCCATCGCCGGCATCGATACCCGTCGCCTGACCCGTATTCTGCGCGAGAAGGGTTCGCAGAACGGCTGCATCCTGGTGGGCGCCGATGCCACCGAGGAAAAGGCACTGGAGCTGGCGCGTGGCTTCCCTGGCCTCAAGGGCATGGACCTGGCCAAGGAAGTCAGCTGCACCGAACGTTACGAGTGGCGTTCCAGCGTGTGGAACCTGCAAGACGACAGCCACCCCGAAATCGCGGCCAGTGAGCTGCCTTACCACGTGGTGGCCTACGACTACGGCGTCAAGCTGAACATCCTGCGCATGCTGGTCGAGCGCGGTTGCCGCCTGACCGTGGTGCCGGCACAAACCCCGGCCAGTGACGTGCTGGCGCTCAACCCCGACGGCGTATTCCTGTCCAACGGTCCTGGCGACCCCGAACCGTGCGACTACGCCATCCAGGCGATCAAGGATGTGCTGGAAACCGACATCCCGGTATTCGGCATCTGCCTTGGCCACCAGCTGCTGGCGCTGGCCTCCGGCGCCAAGACCCTGAAGATGGGTCACGGTCACCACGGTGCCAACCACCCGGTACAGGACCTCGACACCGGCGTGGTGATGATCACCAGCCAGAACCACGGTTTTGCCGTGGACGAGAACACTCTGCCAGGCAACCTGCGGCCGATCCACAAGTCGCTGTTCGATGGCACCCTGCAGGGCATCGAGCGTACCGACAAGGACGCCTTCAGCTTCCAGGGTCACCCCGAGGCCAGCCCGGGCCCGAACGATGTCGCCCCGCTGTTCGACCGCTTCATCGAAGCCATGGCCAAGCGCAAATAGACGAGTCGTCTGGAAAGCGTAGCGAGCGCTGTCTGGGCAAGGCGCCCGGCACGCAACGACGAGACAGTACATGTGTTAGTACGGCGAGGAAGTGAGTACCGCGCAACGCAGCCCAGATAGCGCGCAGTAGCTTTCAAGATGACTCGCCGACTGACCTAAGGATTCGAGAGAGAACATGCCAAAACGTACAGACATCAAAAGTATCCTGATCCTCGGCGCCGGCCCCATCGTCATCGGCCAGGCGTGCGAGTTCGACTATTCCGGCGCCCAGGCCTGCAAGGCCCTGCGCGAGGAAGGCTTCCGCGTCATCCTGGTGAACTCCAACCCGGCCACCATCATGACCGATCCGGCCATGGCCGACGCCACCTACATCGAGCCGATCAAGTGGGCCACCGTGGCCAAGATCATCGAGAAGGAGCGCCCGGACGCCCTGCTGCCGACCATGGGCGGCCAGACCGCGCTGAACTGCGCCCTGGATCTGGAACGCCATGGCGTGCTGGAGAAGTTCGGTGTCGAGATGATCGGTGCCAACGCCGACACCATCGACAAGGCCGAAGACCGCTCGCGCTTCGACAAGGCCATGAAGGACATCGGCCTGGCCTGCCCGGTATCGGGCATCGCCCACAGTATGGAAGAAGCCTACGGCGTGCTGGAGAAGGTCGGCTTCCCGTGCATCATCCGGCCGAGCTTCACCATGGGCGGCACCGGTGGCGGTATCGCCTACAACCGTGAGGAATTCGAAGAGATCTGCACCCGTGGTCTGGACCTGTCGCCGACCAACGAGCTGCTGATCGACGAATCGCTGATCGGCTGGAAGGAATACGAGATGGAGGTGGTCCGCGACAAGAAGGACAACTGCATCATCGTCTGCTCCATCGAGAACTTCGACCCGATGGGCGTGCACACCGGCGACTCGATCACTGTGGCCCCGGCCCAGACCCTGACCGACAAGGAATACCAGATTCTGCGTAACGCCTCCCTGGCGGTGCTGCGCGAGATCGGCGTGGAAACCGGCGGCTCCAACGTGCAGTTCGGCATCTGCCCGAACACCGGCCGCATGGTGGTGATCGAGATGAACCCGCGGGTGTCGCGCTCCTCGGCCCTGGCCTCCAAGGCTACCGGCTTCCCGATCGCCAAGATCGCCGCCAAGCTGGCGGTCGGTTACACCCTCGACGAGCTGCAAAACGACATCACCGGTGGTCGCACCCCGGCCTCGTTCGAGCCGGCCATCGATTACGTGGTTACCAAGATCCCGCGTTTCGCCTTCGAGAAATTCCCCAAGGCCGATGCACGCCTGACCACCCAGATGAAATCCGTGGGTGAGGTCATGGCCATCGGCCGGACCTTCCAGGAGTCCCTGCACAAGGCCCTGCGTGGCCTGGAAGTCGGCGTCGCCGGCTTCGATCCGAAGCTCGATCCGGCCGACCCGGAAGCGGAAAGTACCCTCAAGCGCGAGCTGATCGTGCCGGGCGCCGACCGCATCTGGTACGTGGCCGATGCCTTCCGCGCCGGCAAGAGCGTCGAGGAAGTGTTCGAGCTGACCCGCATCGACGAGTGGTTCCTGGTGCAGATCGAAGACCTGATCAAGGACGAGCAGCGCATCCAGACTCTGGGCCTGGCCAGCATCGACCGCGATCTGATGTTCAGCCTCAAGCGCAAGGGCTTCTCCGACGCGCGCCTGGCCGCGCTGCTCGGCGTCACCGAGAAGAACCTGCGCAGCCACCGCCACAAGCTCAAGGTGCTGCCGGTCTACAAGCGCGTCGATACCTGCGCCTCCGAGTTTGCTACCGACACCGCCTACATGTACTCGACCTACGAGGAAGAGTGCGAGGCCAATGCCAGCGGTCGCGACAAGATCATGATTCTCGGCGGTGGCCCGAACCGTATCGGCCAGGGCATCGAGTTCGATTACTGCTGCGTGCACGCGGCGCTGGCCATGCGGGAAGACGGTTACGAGACCATCATGGTCAACTGCAACCCGGAAACCGTGTCCACCGACTACGACACCTCCGATCGCCTGTACTTCGAGCCGGTAACCCTGGAAGACGTACTGGAAATCGTCCGCGTCGAGCAGCCCAAGGGCGTGATCGTCCAATACGGCGGGCAGACCCCGCTGAAGCTGTGCCGTGCCCTGGAAGAAGCCGGCGTGCCGATCATCGGCACCAGCCCGGACGCCATCGACCGCGCCGAAGACCGTGAACGCTTCCAGCAGATGGTGCAGCGCCTCGGCCTGCGTCAGCCGGCCAACGCCACTGCGCGCAGCGAAGAAGAAGCGCTGACCCTGTCCAAGAACATCGGTTATCCGATGGTGGTGCGCCCGTCCTACGTACTGGGCGGCCGGGCGATGGAGATCGTCTACCAGGAAGAAGAGCTCAAGCGCTACATGCGCGAAGCGGTGAAGGTATCCAACGACAGCCCGGTGCTGCTGGATCGCTTCCTCAACTGCGCCATCGAGGTGGACGTGGATGCGGTCAGCGACGGCGAGATCGTGGTGATCGGCGCAATCATGCAGCACATCGAGCAGGCAGGGGTGCACTCCGGTGACTCCGCCTGTTCGCTGCCCCCGTACTCGTTGCCGGCACACATCCAGGACGAGATCCGCGATCAGGTCAAGAAAATGGCCCTGGAGCTGGGTGTGGTCGGCCTGATGAACGTGCAGATGGCCGTGCAGGGCGAAGACATCTACGTGATCGAAGTGAACCCGCGTGCCTCGCGTACCGTACCGTTCGTGTCCAAGTGCATCGGCGAGTCGCTGGCCAAGGTCGCCGCCCGCGTGATGGCGGGCAAGACCCTCACCGAGCTGGGCTTCACCCAGGAAATCATCCCGCCGTTCTTCAGCGTCAAGGAAGCGGTGTTCCCGTTCAACAAGTTCCCGGGCGTCGACCCGATCCTCGGCCCGGAGATGAAATCCACCGGTGAGGTGATGGGCGTCGGTGACAGCTTCGGCGAGGCCTTCGCCAAGGCCCAGCTGGGGGCCAGCGAGATTCTGCCGAACTCCGGTTGCGCATTCATCAGCGTGCGCGAGGACGACAAGCCAGAAGCCGTTCAGGTCGCCCGCGATCTGGTTGCCCTGGGCTTCGAAGTGGTCGCCACCGCCGGTACCGCCAAGGTGATCGAGGCCGCCGGCCTGCCGGTGCGCCGCGTGAACAAGGTAACCGAGGGGCGCCCGCACGTGGTCGACATGATCAAGAATGACGAAGTCACCCTGATCATCAACACCACCGAAGGCCGTCAGTCCATCGCTGACTCCTACTCCATCCGTCGTAACGCTCTGCAGCACAAGATCTACTGCACCACCACCATCGCGGCGGGGCAGGCGGTCTGTGAGGCGCTTAAATTCGGTCCCGAGAAGACCGTGCGCCGTCTGCAGGATCTGCATGCAGGAATCAAGGCATGAACAAGTACCCGATGACCGTCCAGGGCGCCCGCGCCCTGGAAGAAGAACTGGCGCACCTGACCAAGGTGCGTCGTCCGGCCCTCAGCCAGGCGATTGCCGAGGCTCGCGAGCTGGGTGACCTCAAGGAAAACGCCGAATACCATGCCGCCCGCGAGGAGCAGGGCATGGTCGAGGCGCGCGTGCGTGATATCGAGGGGCGCCTGCAGAACGCGGTGATCATCGACGTCACCACCATCGCCCACACCGGCAAGGTGATCTTCGGTACCACCGTGGAGATCGCCAACGTCGAGACCGACGAGAGCGTGACCTACCAGATCGTTGGCGAGGACGAGGCCGACATCAAGCAGGGCAAGCTTTCCGTAGGGTCGCCCATCGCTCGTGCCCTGGTAGGCAAGAGCGAAGGGGATGTGGTCGGGGTCAATACCCCCAGTGGTTTGGTCGAGTACGAGATTGTCGAAGTTCGCCACGTCTGATCGAGTCGCTGCGCCTGACCGCGCAGCCAATGCCTGGGTGCTGCTGCAAACCCTCTGGGTCGGCGGCATCTGGACATTGCATTTTCTGGTGCTGCCGGGCCTGGCCAGTGTTGGCCTGGCACCCTTGCTGATCGAGGAAGTGGCACGCACGCTGGTGCCGCAGATGGTCGGCGTTGCGCTGGGTGCCGCGCTGCTGCAGGTTCTGCTGCTGGTCAGGCAGCGCAGCGCTTCGGCGCTGTGGCGCGAGCGCAGCGGGCAATTGCTGCTCGCGGTGCTGGCCCTTTCGCTGGCCTTTCTGGTTTCCCTGATAGTCTGGCCGCAGGCGCTGCGCTGGCAGCTGTTCAGCTACCTGGTGCTGGCGTTCTTTGGCGTGTTGCTGGTCTTGCAGCCGGTGCCGCGCCGGCCCGTGGCAGCCGACCCGCAGGTCGGCTGAGCAGCAGGATCAGCCCTGGTAGCGGCTGATGTTGGACAGGTTGCGGTTGGCCTTGGGATTCTTGCGGTACAGCAGTGCCATCTTGCCGATGATCTGCGCCAGTTCGGCCTTGCTGGCCTTGCACAGCTCATCGATAACCGCCAAACGGTCGTCGCGCTCGGTGATGCGCACCTGGATCTTGATCAGTTCATGGTCGTTCAGCGCGCGCTCGAGTTCGGCCAGTACGCCTTCGGTAACACCGTTGTCGGCGACGATCAATACCGGTTTCAGGTGGTGGCCGATAGATTTGAACTGTTTCTTCTGCTCTTGAGTGAGCGGCATAATCTGAACCCTGCGTATTAATCTGGGAAAGCGGGCTATTTTAACCGAGCCGCCCGAGACACGCCCAGTTATTCATTCCGTTCTACCGAGGTGTTGTGTGGCCCGTTCCAAGACCAGCCAGCGTTGGCTGAAAGAGCATTTCGACGACCCGTACGTCAAAATGGCGCAAAAGGACGGCTACCGTTCACGTGCCAGTTACAAGCTTTTGGAGGTGCAGGACAAGGATCGCATCCTGCGTCCCGGCATGACCGTGGTCGACCTTGGCGCCGCGCCGGGCGGCTGGTCCCAGGTCACCAGCCGGGTGATCGGCGACAAGGGACGGCTGATCGCCTCCGACATCCTGGAGATGGACAGTATTCCGGATGTCACCTTCATCCAGGGCGATTTCACCGAGGATGCGGTGTTCGCGCGGATTCTCGAGGCCATCGACAATCATCCCGTCGACCTTGTGATTTCCGATATGGCCCCCAATATGAGTGGGGTGAGGGCCGCCGATCAGCCGCGTGCCATGTATCTGTGCGAGCTGGCTCTGGATCTGGCTGGCCGGGTGTTGAAGCCAGGCGGTGATTTTCTGATCAAGATCTTCCAGGGCGAGGGGTTCGACGAGTACCACAAGGAGGTGCGCAGCCTGTTCGACAAGGTGCAGATGCGCAAACCGCTGTCATCGCGTGGGCGCTCCCGCGAGCAATATCTGCTGGCCCGTGGCTTCAAGGGGGCGAAGGCCGAGTAAAACCAATGGCGTGGTTGTCAGTCCAAGCCAAGACGCGCATCGTAATGGGCAGATGTCTCATAAAGGGTTACAGACGGTGTCAGCCATGAGCGGGCGTTTGTAGTAAGTTAGATCGGTTTATAACTGGTCGTCATGCGAGGCACGCTTCAGCAAGGGGCCTGCTTCAGAGGGTAGCTAATTGAACGACATGGCAAAGAATCTGATCCTGTGGCTGATCATCGCCGCCGTCCTCGTCACGGTGATGAACAACTTCTCCAGCCCGAGTGAGACCAACAAGCTCAACTACTCGCAATTCATCGAGCAGGTTCAGAGCGGTGGGGTCAAGCGCGTCACCGTCGATGGGTACATCATCAGCGGCCTGCGTTCCGATGGCAGCTCCTTCGAGACCGTGCGCCCGGCGATCCAGGATAACGGCCTGATCAAGGATCTGATGGACAACAATGTCGAGATCGTTGGCAAGCAGCCCGAGCAGCAGAGCATCTGGACCCAGTTGCTGGTCGCCAGCTTCCCGATCCTGGTGATCATCGCCGTGTTCATGTTCTTCATGCGCCAGATGCAGGGCGGCGCTGGCGGCAAGGGCGGGCCGATGAGCTTTGGCAAGTCCAAGGCGCGACTGCTCTCCGAAGACCAGGTCAAGACCACTTTCGCCGACGTCGCCGGTTGCGACGAGGCCAAGGAAGAAGTCAGCGAGCTGGTCGAATTCCTGCGTGACCCGGGAAAATTCCAGCGCCTCGGCGGCCGTATTCCTCGCGGCGTGCTGATGGTCGGCTCGCCGGGTACTGGCAAAACCTTGCTGGCCAAGGCGGTTGCCGGCGAAGCCAAGGTGCCGTTCTTCACCATCTCCGGCTCCGACTTCGTCGAGATGTTCGTCGGTGTCGGTGCCTCCCGCGTGCGCGACATGTTCGAGCAGGCCAAGAAGCACGCGCCGTGCATCATCTTCATCGACGAGATCGACGCCGTCGGTCGCCACCGTGGCGCTGGCATGGGCGGCGGTCACGACGAGCGCGAACAGACCCTCAACCAGTTGCTGGTCGAGATGGATGGCTTCGAAATGAACGATGGCATCATCGTCATCGCTGCCACCAACCGTCCGGACGTGCTCGATCAGGCCCTGCTGCGCCCGGGTCGTTTCGACCGTCAGGTGGTCGTAGGCCTGCCGGACATCCGCGGCCGCGAGCAGATTCTCAACGTGCACATGCGCAAGATTCCGATGGGCGAAGACGTCAAGGCCTCGGTGATCGCCCGTGGTACGCCTGGCTTCTCCGGTGCCGATCTGGCCAACCTGGTCAACGAGGCCTCGCTGTTCGCCGCCCGGGCCGGCAAACGCCTGGTGGAAATGAAGGAATTCGAGCTGGCCAAAGACAAGATCATGATGGGCGCCGAGCGCAAGACCATGGTCATGTCCGACAAGGAAAAGCTCAACACCGCCTATCACGAGGCAGGCCACGCCATTGTCGGTCGCCTGGTTCCCGAGCACGACCCGGTGTACAAGGTCACCATCATCCCACGCGGTCGTGCCCTGGGTGTGACCATGTTCCTGCCCGAGGAAGACCGCTACAGCCTCAGCAAGCGCGCCTTGACCAGTCAGATCTGCTCGCTGTACGGCGGCCGTATCGCCGAAGAGATGACCCTGGGCTTCGATGGCGTTACCACTGGTGCGTCCAACGACATCATGCGTGCCAGCCAGATCGCGCGCAACATGGTCACCAAGTGGGGCCTGTCCGAGAAGCTGGGCCCGCTGCTATACGCCGAAGATGACGATCAGCCGTTCTTGCGTGGCGGTGGCGGCACCTCCGGTGCCAGTGTTTCCGGTGAAACGGCCAAGTTGATCGATTCCGAAGTGCGGGCGATCATCGACAACTGCTACAACACGGCCAAGCAGATCCTCACCGACAACCGAGACAAGCTCGATGCCATGGCCGAAGCGCTGATGAAGTTCGAGACTATCGATCTCGATCAGATCAACGACATCATGAGTGGTCGCCCGGCCCGTGAACCGAAGGACTGGACTGGCGGTGGCAATGACGCCGGCACGCCGTCTGCCAAGCCCGACGAGGCGGATCGTCCAGAGAAACCCATCGGCGGGCCTGCTGCCGAGGTATAAAACCGTCACATGTCTCTAGTGCAAACAAACAACCGGCTGCCTTGTGGCAGCCGGTTTCTTGATTTAAGCCATCCGCAAGTGATGGGTATCCTCAACGTTACCCCCGACTCCTTTTCCGACGGTGGCCGTTTCGCAATGCGCGATGCGGCGCTGCGCCATGCCGAGGGCATGGTGCGCGCTGGCGCGACGCTGATCGATATTGGCGGCGAGTCGACTCGGCCGGGCGCCGCACCGGTGTCGGCGCAGCAGGAGCTCGAACGTGTCGCGCCGATGGTCGAGGCCGTGGCCGCTGAGCTGGATGTGATCATTTCCGTGGACACCTCGACGCCTGAGGTCATTCGCCAGTCGGCCAGGTTGGGGGCCGGATTTATCAATGACGTGCGCTCGCTGCAGCGTGAGGGCGCGCTGCAGGCGGCGGCCGAGAGTGGATTGCCGGTATGCCTGATGCATATGCGTGGCGAGCCCACGACCATGCAGCACAGCCCTCAGTACGATGACGTGCTGGATGCCGTGGCGGATTTTCTGCGCGAGCGGTTGGCCGTCTGCGCAGCGGCCGGCATACCGGCGCAGCGTATCGTGCTCGACCCGGGTTTCGGCTTTGCCAAGACCCTGGAGCACAACCTCAGCCTGTTCCGGCGCATGCCGGCCCTGCAGGCTTTCGGTCTGCCGCTACTGGTCGGCGTGTCGCGCAAGAGTATGATTGGCGCCGTGCTGGGCCGCGAAGTGGATGGTCGCCTGTATGGCAGTCTGGCCCTGGCAGCCCTGGCGGTCGCCAAGGGGGCGCATATCCTGCGCGTTCACGATGTGGCGGAAACCGTCGACGTGGTGCGCATGGTCGCCGCGGTCGAGGCGGCGCAGTAAATAAACAAAGGAGTTGTCGTTTTGAGTCGCAAGTATTTTGGCACCGACGGTATTCGTGGGCGTGTCGGACATTATCCGATCACCCCCGATTTCATGCTCAAGCTCGGTTGGGCCGCGGGCATGGCCTTCCGCAAACAGGGCAAGTGCCGCATTCTGATCGGCAAGGACACGCGCATTTCCGGCTATATGTTCGAGTCGGCATTGGAAGCCGGTCTTTCTGCTGCCGGTGCTGACGTCATGCTGCTGGGGCCCATGCCGACGCCGGCGATCGCCTACCTGACGCGCACCTTCCACGCCGAGGCCGGTATCGTCATCAGTGCCTCGCACAATCCGCATCACGACAACGGCATCAAGTTCTTCTCGGGGCAGGGCACCAAGCTACCCGATGACGTCGAACTGATGATCGAAGAGCTGCTCGATGCGCCGATGACCGTGGTCGAGTCCGAGCAGCTTGGCAAGGTCTCGCGGATCAACGACGCGGCCGGTCGCTATATCGAATTCTGCAAGAGCAGCGTGCCGACCAGCACCGACTTCGCCGGGCTGAAGATCGTGCTCGATTGTGCCCACGGTGCGGCCTACAAGGTGGCGCCGGCGGTGTTCCAGGAGCTGGGTGCGGAAGTGTCGGTGCTGTCGGCCCAGCCCAATGGACTGAACATCAACGCCGACTGCGGTTCGACCCATATCGAGAACCTGCAGGCCGAAGTGGTGGCGCGCCATGCCGATCTGGGGATCGCCTTCGACGGCGATGCCGATCGTGTGCTGATGGTCGATCATACCGGTGCGGTGGTCGATGGCGACGAGCTGTTGTTCATCATCGCCAGGGACTTGCAGGCCCGCAGCAAGCTGCAGGGCGGTGTGGTCGGTACGCTGATGAGCAACCTGGGTCTCGAGCTCGCGCTGAAGGAGTTGGACATTCCCTTCGTGCGCGCCAATGTGGGCGACCGCTATGTGATCGCCGAACTGCTCGAGCGTGGCTGGCAACTGGGTGGCGAGAACTCCGGGCACCTGGTGTGCTTCCAGCATGTGACCACTGGTGATGCCATCGTCGCGGCGCTGCAGGTGCTGCTGGCTATTCGCCGTCGTGGCCAGAGCCTGGCGGAGGCTCGCCAGGGCCTGCGCAAATGCCCACAGGTGCTGGTCAACGTGCGTTTCGCCGGCGGCATCGATCCGCTCAAGCATCCGGATGTGCAGGCTGCCAGCGATAGCGTAACCGAGCGCATGGCCGGGCGTGGCCGTGTGCTGCTGCGCAAGTCCGGCACCGAGCCCCTGGTGCGGGTGATGGTCGAGGGCGAGGACGAAACCCAGGTTCGGGCTTATGCCAATGAATTGGCTGAAATTGTCTCGCGCGTCTGTGCTTGATTCGGCTTGCCAGTCCACAAGCGGTTGGGTAACATCTGCGCCCTCTTTGACCAACGAGGTAAAGCATGCGTCGCTCAATGGTTGCTGGTAACTGGAAAATGCACGGTACCCGCGCCAGTGTCGCAGAGCTGATCGATGGTCTGAATCGGCAGGCACTGCCTGCCGGTGTCGAGGTTGCGGTGTTTCCTGTCAGTATTCACCTCGCTCAGGTTGTCGAGGGATTGAAGGGTGTTGCGTTGTCGGTAGGCGCGCAGGACTGTGCAATCGAGGCTGGGCAGGGGGCGCTGACCGGAGAGGTATCGAGCGAGCAGTTGCGCGATGCCGGTTGCAAGCTCGTGCTGGTCGGCCATTCCGAGCGACGCCTGATTCTGGGTGACAGCGAGGAGCAGGTGGTACGCAAGTTCGCCGCGGCTCAGGCAGCTGGGCTGATTCCCGTGTTGTGCGTGGGGGAAACCCTGGAACAGCGCGAGGCGGGCGAAACCCTTGCAGTGGTTGCGCGTCTGCTCGACAGCGTGATCGATGCGTTGGGGGTGGCGGTGCTTTCGGCTGCGGTTGTGGCCTATGAGCCAGTCTGGGCCATTGGTACCGGGCTGACGGCCTCGCCTCAGCAGGCTCAGGACGTACATGCGGCCATTCGTGCACGAGTTGCTGCGAAAGATGCAGAAGTGGCAGGTGGCTTGAGAATTCTTTACGGCGGCAGCGTCAAGGCCGCCAATGCAGCCGAGCTTTTCGGCATGCCTGATATCGATGGGGGGCTTGTGGGTGGAGCCTCTCTGAATGCGGATGAGTTCGGCGCGATCTGTCGCGCTGCGGGAAACTAAGAATATGCTGGAAACAGTCGTTGTAGTTCTTCATCTGCTGGGTGCGATCGGTGTGGTTGTGCTGGTTCTGCTGCAGCAGGGTAAGGGTGCCGATGCAGGTGCTTCGTTTGGTGCGGGTGCTTCGAATACCGTGTTCGGTAGTCAAGGAACCACTACCTTTCTGAGTCGAGTTACTGCTATACTCGCCACCGCTTTTTTCATTACCAGCTTGGGGTTAGCGTATTTTGCTAATCAAAAGTCTGATACACTGGGTCAGGCTGGTTTGCCGGATCCGGCAGTGATGGAAGTGCCGCAGGCCAACAAGCCTGCAGAAGATGTACCGGTGCCTGAGCAGCAACAGCAGGCGCCAGCTTCGAGCGAGCAAGATGTACCTCAGGCTCCCGAAGCGCAGTAAGTGTCAAAATGCCGAGGTGGTGGAATTGGTAGACACGCTACCTTGAGGTGGTAGTGGCCATAGGCTGTAGGGGTTCGAGTCCCCTTCTCGGTACCAATTGAACAGGAGAGCCCGCTGCATGCGGGCTTTTCTGTATCTGGGGGTTGGTTGACCCGCAGGGCGGTTCGGTCGTATAATCCGCTCCCAGTTTTGACGCGGGGTGGAGCAGTCCGGTAGCTCGTCGGGCTCATAACCCGAAGGTCGTTGGTTCAAATCCAGCCCCCGCAACCAGTTGTAGCTGAGCCCCTTCCAAGGGGCTTTTTGCTAGCTGGTCGACAGATTTGCCGCCGCGTTGGCGGTCTTGTAGATGGGCGTTTCGCCCATTTTTTATTTGCACAGCATGCGCGAGGGGTTCAGGTGTCGAGCAAGCTAGAACAGTTGCAGGCCTTGGTGGCCCCGGTAGTCGAAGCGCTTGGCTACGAATGCTGGGGTATCGAGTTCCTGTCTCAGGGGCGGCATTCGCTGCTACGTATTTACATCGATCATGCCGACGGCATTCTCATCGACGATTGCGAGAAGGTCAGCCGGCAGATCAGCGGCGTTCTCGACGTCGAGGATCCCATCAGTGCGGAGTACACCCTCGAGGTGTCGTCGCCTGGTATGGATCGGCCACTGTTTACGTTGGCTCAGTTCGCCAGTCACGTCGGCGAACAGGTGAAAATCAAGTTGCGCTCACCGTTCGAGGGTCGCCGCAACTTTCAGGGTCTGCTCCGCGGTGTGGAGGAAGAGGACGTGGTGGTGCAGGTGGATGACCACGAGTTTCTTTTGCCGATCGATTTGATCGACAAGGCCAACATTATCCCCCGATTTGATTGAGACGCGGATCCTGCGGGATCGGAATGCGTGGATCCCAATGGATTGCGAAAGGCGAGGCGTACGATGAGCAAAGAAGTACTGCTGGTTGTTGAGTCGGTATCCAATGAAAAGGGTGTACCGGCCGCTGTGATTTTCGAGGCGCTGGAGTTGGCGCTGGCCACAGCGACCAAGAAACGTTTTGAAGATGAAGTCGAACTGCGTGTGGCGATCAATCGCCAGAGCGGTAGCTACGAGACCTTCCGTTGCTGGACCGTGGTCGACGAGGAAAACTTCGAAGATCCGGCGCACCAGGTAACGACTGACATGCCACGTGCGGTCGAGGCGAACGCCAAGGTCGGTGATGTGCTCGAAGAAAAGATCGAGTCCATCGAGTTCGGCCGTATCGCCGCGCAGACTGCCAAGCAGGTCATCGTGCAGAAAGTGCGCGAGGCCGAACGTGCTCAGGTCGTCGAAGCCTATCGCGAGCGTCTGGGCGAGATCATTGCCGGTACGGTCAAGAAGGTCACCCGCGACAACGTCATCGTCGACCTGGGCGCCAACGCCGAGGCGCTGCTGGCTCGTGAGGACATCATTCCGCGCGAAACCTTCCGTGTCGGTGTGCGCCTGCGTGCACTGCTCAAGGAAATCCGCACCGAGAACCGCGGTCCCCAGCTGATCCTGTCGCGCACCGCGCCGGAAATGCTGATCGAACTGTTCCGTATCGAAGTGCCGGAAATCGCCGAAGGCCTCATCGAGGTCAAGGCCGCCTCCCGTGACCCGGGCTCGCGTGCCAAGATCGCGGTGCGTTCCAAGGACAAGCGCATCGACCCGCAGGGCGCCTGCATCGGTATGCGCGGTTCGCGTGTACAGGCGGTCTCCGGCGAGCTGGTTGGCGAGCGTGTGGACATCGTGCTGTGGGACGACAACCCGGCGCAGTTCGTCATCAACGCCATGTCGCCGGCTGAAGTCGCGGCGATCATCGTTGACGAAGACGCGCACGCCATGGACATCGCCGTAGGCGAAGACAACCTGGCACAAGCGATTGGCCGTGGCGGTCAGAACGTACGCCTGGCCAGCCAGCTGACCGGCTGGACGCTGAACGTGATGACCGAGGCGGACATCCAGGCCAAGCAGCAGGCAGAGACCGGCGATATCCTGCAAGGCTTCATCGACGAGCTGGAAGTCGACGAAGAGCTGGCCCAGGTGCTGGTCGAAGAAGGCTTTACCAGCCTGGAAGAAATCGCCTACGTGCCGATGGAAGAGATGCTCAGCATCGATGGTTTCGACGAAGAAATCGTCAATGAGCTGCGCTCGCGAGCGAAGGATCGTTTGCTGACCAAAGCCATCGCCACGGAAGAAAAACTGGCAGACGCCCAGCCGGCCGAAGACCTCCTCGAACTCGAGGGTATGGACAAAGGCCTGGCGCAGGAGCTGGCAGTGCGCGGTGTGGTTACCCGCGAAGACCTGGCCGAGCAGTCTATTGACGACCTGCTCGACATCGACGGCATCGACCAAGAGCGTGCCGGCAAGCTGATCATGGCCGCCCGAGCCCACTGGTTCGAGTAAGTTTTACGGCCTGAGGAGAGAAGTGCATGACGCAAGTCACGGTGAAAGAACTGGCCCAAGTGGTCGACACACCGGTAGAGCGCCTGCTGCAGCAGATGCGAGAGGCGGGTTTGCCGCACAGCAGTGCCGAGCAAGTTGTCACCGACAATGAGAAGCAGGCCCTGCTTGCTCATCTGAAAAGCAGCCACGGCGAGAAGAAAGCCGAAGCGCCGCGCAAGATTACCTTGCAGCGCAAGACCACGAGCACCTTGCGCGTGGCTGGCAGCAAAACCATCAGCGTTGAGGTGCGCAAGAAGAAGACCTTCGTCGAGCGCAGCAACGAAGAGATCGAAGCCGAGAAGCAGCGCGCGCTCGAAGAGCAACGCGCCGCGGCGGAAGCCGCTCGCCTGAAGGCCGAGGAAGAGGCTAAGCGCAGGGCCGAAGAAGAAGCCAAGCGTCAGGCGCCTTCGCCTGCCAGCGAAGCCTCTGCGCCCGTTGAAGCGGCTCCCGCGCCGGCCAGCATTGCGGTGGCTGCCCCGGCGGTCGAAGAGCGCAAGAAAGACGAGCCACGTCGTCCGGACAAGGCCCGTAATGATGACGCTGATCGCCGTGGTGGTGACCGCAAGACCACTCAGCATCGCCCGACCGTCAAGGAAAAGGCGCCTGCTCCGCGTGTTGCACCGCGTACCACCGACGAAGAAAGCGATGGCTTCCGTCGTGGTGGGCGTGGCAAGGCCAAGCTCAAGAAGCGCAATGTTCACGGCTTCCAGAGCCCGACCGGGCCTATCGTGCGCGAAGTGAAGATCGGCGAGACCATCACCGTGGGCGATCTCGCCCAGCAGATGTCGGTCAAGGCTGCTGAAATCATCAAGTTCATGTTCAAGCTGGGCACCCCGGCCACCATCAACCAGGTACTGGATCAGGAAACTGCCCAGCTGGTCGCTGAAGAACTGGGCCACAAGGTGACCCTGGTCAGTGACACGGCGCTGGAAGATTCCCTGGCCGAGTCGCTGAAGTTCGAGGGTGAAGAGTTCGCTCGCGCTCCGGTGGTCACCGTCATGGGTCACGTCGACCATGGCAAGACCTCGCTGCTCGACTACATCCGTCGTGCCAAGGTCGCTTCCGGTGAGGCGGGTGGTATCACCCAGCACATCGGTGCCTACCACGTGGAAACCGAGCGCGGCATGGTGACCTTCCTCGATACCCCAGGCCACGCCGCGTTCACCGCGATGCGTGCCCGTGGTGCCAAGGCTACCGATATCGTGATCCTGGTGGTTGCCGCCGACGACGGCGTGATGCCGCAGACCGTCGAAGCCGTCCAGCACGCTGTCGCTGCTGGCGTGCCGCTGGTGGTCGCGGTGAACAAGATCGACAAGCCAGGCGCTGACCTCGATCGCATCCGTAGCGAACTGTCGGTACACGGCGTGACTTCGGAAGAGTGGGGCGGTGATACGCCGTTCGTACCGGTTTCGGCCAAGGTCGGTACCGGTGTCGACGAACTGCTCGAAGCCGTTCTGCTGCAAGCCGAAGTGCTTGAGCTCAAGGCAACCCCATCGGCCCCGGGCCGTGGTGTAGTGGTCGAGTCGCGTCTCGACAAGGGCCGTGGTCCGGTGGCTACCGTGCTGGTTCAGGACGGTACCCTGCGTCAGGGCGATATGGTGCTGGTCGGCTCGAACTATGGCCGCATCCGCGCCATGCTCGACGAGAACGGCAAGCCAATCAAAGAAGCCGGTCCAGCGATCCCGGTCGAGATCCTCGGTCTCGACGGTACGCCGGAAGCCGGTGATGACATGACTGTCGTCGCCGACGAGAAGAAGGCCCGTGAAGTCGCGCTGTTCCGTCAGGGCAAGTTCCGCGAAGTGAAACTGGCACGTGCTCACGCCGGCAAGCTGGAAAACATCTTCGAGAACATGGGCCAGGAAGAGAAGAAGACGCTCAACATCGTCCTCAAATCCGACGTCCGTGGTTCCCTGGAAGCGCTGCAGGGCTCGCTCAGCAGCCTGGGCAACGACGAGGTGCAGGTGCGTGTGGTCGGTGGCGGTGTCGGTGGTATCACCGAATCCGATGCCAACCTGGCGCTGGCGTCCAATGCGGTGCTGTTCGGCTTCAACGTCCGTGCTGACGCGGGTGCGCGCAAGATCGTCGAGGCCGAAGGCCTGGACATGCGCTACTACAACGTCATCTACGACATCATCGAAGACGTCAAGAAGGCGCTCACCGGTATGCTCGGCAGTGACGTTCGCGAGAACATCCTGGGTATCGCCGAAGTGCGTGACGTGTTCCGTTCGCCGAAGTTTGGCGCGGTTGCCGGTTGCATGGTGGTCGAGGGTACGGTTTACCGTAACCGTCCGATCCGCGTACTGCGCGACGACGTGGTGATCTTCGAAGGCGAGTTGGAGTCCCTGCGTCGCTTCAAGGACGATATGGCCGAAGTGCGTAATGGCATGGAGTGCGGTATCGCCGTGAAGAGCTACAACGACGTCAAGGTCGGCGACAAGATCGAAGTGTTCGAGAAAGTCCAGGTGGCTCGCAGCCTGTAATCGCGAGTCGCAACACGCAACGCCCGGCCCCGCTTTTGCGCGGCCGGGCGTTTGCCGCTTTTGAGTCCGGTGCTTTTGCAGGCGTCGAGACGAGTGGAAGGTAGCAACGATGGCCAAAGACTATAGCCGTGCCCAGCGCATCGGCGACCAGATTCAACGCGAGTTGGCGCAGCTGATTCGCACCGAAGTCAAAGACCCGCGCCTCGGTGGCCTGGTGACCGTCACCGCGGTGGATGTCAGCCGTGACGCCAGTCATGCCAAGGTGTTCGTCACCGTCATGGGCGCCGAGCCGCAAGAGGGCGTCGACCCCATCGTGCAGAGCCTCAAGGTGCTCAACGATGCCAGCGGCTTCCTGCGCATGCAGTTGGGCAAGGCGATGAAGCTGCGCAGCGTGCCCAATCTGCGCTTCCATTACGACGAGAGCATCGTCCGCGGTGCCCAGTTGTCGGCATTGATCGAGCGCGCGGTAACCGAGGACAGCAAGCACGTCGACAGCGATACCGAGGCCAAGGAGTAAGCGCGTGGCTCAGGTAAAGCGTATCCGTCGCAAGGTCGACGGCATCATCCTGCTCGACAAGCCCAAGGGCTTCAGTTCCAACGCCGCGCTGCAGAAGGTGCGCTGGCTGCTCAATGCCGAAAAGGCCGGGCATACCGGGAGCCTCGACCCGCTGGCCACCGGTGTGCTGCCATTGTGCTTTGGTGAGGCGACCAAGTTCTCCCAGTATCTGCTCGATGCCGACAAGGGCTACGAGACGCTCATGCAGCTGGGCGTCACCACCACCACGGCCGACGCCGAAGGTGAGGTGCTCGAACGCCGTGACGTCAATGTCACCGGCCAGGACATCGAGGCGCTGCTGCCGCGCTTTCGCGGTGATATCAGCCAGGTACCGCCGATGTACTCGGCCCTCAAGCGTGACGGTCAGCCGCTGTACAAGTTGGCGCGGGCCGGAGAAGTAGTGGAGCGCGAGGCGCGTTCTGTTACTATTGCGCGCCTGGAGTTGCTCAGTTGTACGGCCGACCAGGCGCGGCTGGCGGTAGATTGCAGCAAAGGCACCTATATCCGTACGCTGGTCGAGGATATTGGCCATCTTCTGGGTTGTGGCGCGCATGTCGCCGAGCTGCGTCGGGTCAAGGCCGGACCGTTCGGCCTGCTGCAGACCGTGACCCTGGAAGAGCTGGAGCAGGTGCACGCCGATGGTGGCAATGAAGCGGTCGATCGCTTCCTGCACCCGGTGGACAGTGGCCTCGAGCACTGGCCGTTGTTGAGTTTTTCGGAGCATAGCTCGTTCTATTGGCTGCAGGGGCAGCCCGTCCGTGCATCGGACGCGCCGAAGTTCGGCATGGTGCGAGTACAGGATCACAACGGTCGCTTCATCGGTATCGGTGAAGTGAGCGAAGACGGGCGCATTGCGCCGCGTCGTCTGATTCGGTCCGCGTGACCGTGGCAAGCCGCTCCGGCGGCTTGTAACGAGGGTGGCTGTCAATAGGCACGGTCATACCTCCTTTTAAAACACGGGAAGCGATTCCCGGCCTATTGAGATCGCCGTTCGCGACGATCTCCAGATGAGAGGATGCCCACATGGCACTCAGCGTTGAAGAAAAAGCTCAGATCGTTAACGACTACAAGCAAGCCGAAGGCGATACCGGTAGCCCGGAAGTTCAGGTTGCTCTGCTGTCCGCCAACATCAACAAGCTGCAAGGTCACTTCAAGGCCAACGGCAAGGACCACCACTCGCGTCGTGGCCTGATCCGTATGGTCAACCAGCGCCGCAAGCTGCTGGACTACCTGAAGAGTAAAGACACCAGCCGTTACAGCGCCCTGATCGGTCGCCTGGGTCTGCGTCGCTAAGCAATGCTTAGTCGTCGTTGACCGCAAAAGCTGGAAGTGGGCTCGCCCTGCTTCCAGCTTTTGCGTTTATGCTTCACCCGTTTTATGCCGTACCGAAGCCTTAAGTGGCTTCACCTCTGGACAGCGCCGGGCCGATTCCCGAAGCGATTGCCCACGAATTCGCAAGAACCGTTTCCCCCAAAGGCAACAAAGAGAAGGAAAACACCGTGAACCCGGTAATCAAGAAATTTCAATTCGGTCAGTCGACCGTCACCCTCGAGACTGGCCGTATCGCCCGTCAAGCCTCCGGCGCTGTGCTGGTCACCGTCGACAACGATGTCACCGTGCTGGTCGCCGTCACCGGTGCCAAGAGCGCCGACCCGAGCAAGGGCTTCTTCCCCCTCTCGGTCCACTACCAGGAAAAAACCTACGCTGCGGGCAAGATCCCTGGCGGCTTCTTCAAGCGTGAAGCGCGCCCGAGCGAGAAGGAAACCCTGACCTCGCGCCTGATCGATCGCCCGATCCGTCCGCTGTTCCCGGAAGGCTTCCAGAACGAAGTGCAGGTCATCTGCACCGTGGTCTCCACCAGCAAGAAGACCGATCCGGACATCGCTGCGATGATCGGTACCTCGGCTGCCCTGGCGATCTCCGGCATCCCGTTCAACGGCCCGATCGGCGCCGCACGTGTCGCCTTCCACCCGGAAACCGGCTACCTGCTGAACCCGACGTACGAGCAGCTCAAGGCGTCCAGCCTGGACATGGTCGTGGCCGGTACCAAGGACGCCGTGCTGATGGTCGAATCGGAAGCCAAAGAGCTGACCGAAGACCAGATGCTGGGCGCCGTGCTGTTCGCCCATGACGAATTCCAGGCCGTTATCCAGGCCGTTACCGAGCTGGCCGCCGAAGCCGCCAAGCCGACTTGGGACTGGCAGCCAAAAGCCGAGAACACCGCGCTGCTGTCGGCTATCCGCGCCGAGTTCGGTGAGGAGATTTCCCAGGCCTACACCATCACCATCAAGCAGGACCGCTACGCGCGTCTGGGCGAGCTGAAGGATCAGGTGGTTGCCAAGTTCTCCGGCGAAGAAGGCCAGCCGTCCGCGGCTGAAGTCAAAGACGCCTTCGGCGAGATCGAATACCGCACCGTGCGCGAGAACATCGTCAACGGCAAGCCGCGTATCGATGGCCGTGACACCCGTACCGTGCGTGGCCTGAACATCGAAGTCGGGGTGCTGGACAAGACTCACGGTTCGGCGCTGTTCACCCGTGGCGAAACCCAGGCGCTGGTAGTGGCCACCCTCGGTACCGCCCGTGACGCCCAGCTGCTCGACACCCTCGAAGGCGAGAAGAAAGACCCCTTCATGCTGCACTACAACTTCCCGCCGTACTCGGTGGGCGAGTGTGGTCGCATGGGCGCCACCGGCCGTCGTGAAATCGGTCATGGCCGTCTGGCCCGTCGTTCGGTGCAGGCCATGCTGCCGGCCGCTGACGTGTTCCCGTACACCATCCGTGTGGTATCGGAAATCACCGAATCCAACGGTTCGTCTTCGATGGCCTCCGTGTGCGGCGCTTCCCTGGCCCTGATGGATGCGGGCGTACCGATGAAGGCACCGGTTGCCGGTATCGCCATGGGTCTGGTCAAGGAAGGCGAGAAGTTCGCCGTGCTGACCGACATCCTCGGCGACGAAGACCACCTGGGCGACATGGACTTCAAGGTGGCCGGTACCGCCAATGGCGTCACCGCGCTGCAGATGGACATCAAGATCCAGGGCATCACCGAAGAAATCATGGAAATCGCCCTGGGCCAGGCCCTGGAAGCGCGCCTGAATATCCTCGGCCAGATGAATCAGGTCATTGCTCAATCGCGTAGCGAACTGTCGGAAAACGCACCGACCATGATCGCCATGAAGATCGACCAGGACAAGATTCGCGACGTCATCGGTAAAGGCGGCGCCACCATTCGCGCCATCTGCGAAGAGACCAAGGCGTCGATCGATATCGAAGACGACGGCTCGATCAAGATCTTCGGCGAAACCAAGGACGCTGCCGAGGCTGCCAAGCAGCGCGTGCTGGCGATCACCGCCGAGGCCGAGATCGGCAAGATCTACGTCGGCAAGGTTGAGCGCATCGTCGACTTCGGTGCCTTCGTCAACATCCTGCCGGGCAAGGACGGTCTGGTGCACATCTCCATGCTCAGCGATGCGCGCGTCGAGAAGGTCACCGACATCCTGAAAGAAGGCGAGGAAGTCGAAGTGCTGGTACTGGACGTCGACAACCGCGGTCGTATCAAGCTGTCCATCAAGGACGTTGCCGCTGCCAAGGCCTCGGGTGTCTGATCCGGGCTAAGGCCGCTGTTACAGAAAGCCAGTCAGGGTGACCTGACTGGCTTTTTTATTGCCCATCATTTTTGTCTGGCACGTTGGGTTAGAGTTGCGTCTTTTGCGGAGGGGCCCATGTCGTCACCTGTTCTGGTAGCGGCTCAATGCGCGGTGCAGGCTGGCGATCTCTCCGCCAACCTGGTCTTGCACCTGGCTTTCATGCGCCGTGCCGCCGAGCTGGGCGCGCGGCTGATCGTCTTTCCCGAGCTGTCGCTCAGTGGCTATGAGCCGGCTCTGGCCAGTGCACTGGCGCAGCATGCCGACAGTCCGTTGCTCGAGCCGTTGTGCGCTCAGGCCTTGGCAGCCGGAATGACGGCGGTTGTCGGTTTGCCGCTGCGGGTACCCGGGCACGACAAGCCGCAAATCGGGGCCTGCATTCTTCGCCCTGATGGCTCGCGTGCCATCTACACCAAGCAGTATCTGCATGCGGGTGAGGAAAGGTTTTTCAGCGTTGGCCAGGGTGGTGAGTTGCTAGTTGTCGAGGGTACGTCCGTGGCGTTATCGGTGTGTGCAGACTTCGCTCATGCCGAGCATCCCGCAGGGGCAGCAAAGCGTGGCGCCCAGGTGTATGCGGCCAGCGTGCTAATTGGCGAGGGCGGCTATCCCCACGACAGCTCGCTGTTGCAGGGCCATGCGCAGCATCACGGTTTGGCGGTATTGATGGCCAACCATGGCGGCCCTACGGGCGGTTGGGTTGCGGCAGGGCGCAGCGCGTTGTGGGATGAGCAGGGGCGTTGCATCGCCTCGACGGCGGCAGTGGGCAATCGTCTGCTGGTGGTTTCCAGGCAGCCGGATGGCTGGCTGGGAAGCGATATTGCGCTGTCTACCTAAGCGGCAGGTATAAAAAACGCCAGTCAGGGCAGGCCTGCTGGCGTTTTCCGTTACGGCGTCTAATGATCAGTCGGTGTACTGGAACAGCTTGACGATCTTCTGCACGCCGGATGTGCTCTGTACCACGTTGCTCGCGGCATTGGCTTCCTGGCGGCTGACCACGCCGAGCAGGTAGACGATACCGTTCTCGGTGATCACCTTGATGCGGCTGCCGGGCACGCCACTGTCGGCGAGCATCTGGGTCTTGATCTTGGTGGTCAGCAGCGAATCGTTGCTGCGTGCCAGGAGTGAGGTAGGCTGCTGGACCTGCAGTTCGTTATGCACCTTGCGCACACCTTGTACGGTGCGTGCGGCCTGCTCGGCAGTGCTCTTCAGTTCGGCGCGCGGCGTCTGCCCGGCGATCAGGATAACCCCGTTGTAGCTGGTCACCACAATGCGCGAGGTGGGGCTGGCGAGGTCGGCATGGGCACGGCTGATGGCGTTGGCTACGTCGGGGCCGACGAACTGGTCGTCGATCTTGTTGCCAATGCTGCGGCTGCCGCAACCACCCAGGATCAGGCTGAGGGCCAAGGCGGCGAAGATCAGTGGTGAACGGGTCATTCTTCACTCCCAAACAGTTGACTGTCGATAAGGTCGCACAAGCAGTGGATGGCCAACAAATGAACTTCCTGGATGCGTGCCGTGACCTTTGACGGCACGCGGATCTCGACGTCTTCGGGGAGCAGCAGCGAGGCCATGCCGCCACCGTCACGGCCGGTCAGGGCCACCACGGTCATTTCCCGGTCGTGGGCGGCCTGAATGGCCTGGATCACGTTGGCCGAGTTGCCGCTGGTGGAAATGGCCAGCAACACGTCGCCCGGTTGGCCGAGGGCGCGGATCTGCTTGGAGAAGACTTCGTTGTAGCTGTAGTCGTTGGCGATCGAGGTGATCGTCGAGCTGTCGGTGGTCAGGGCGATCGCCGGCAGGCTGGGGCGCTCGCGCTCGAAGCGGTTGAGCAGCTCCGAAGAGAAGTGCTGCGCGTCGCCCGCCGAGCCGCCGTTGCCGCAGGAGAGGATCTTGCCTTCACTGAGCAGTGCCTGGACCATTACCTGGCTGGCATGCTCGATAAAGGGCGGCAGTACTTCCATCGCGTGGTGCTTGGTTTCGATGCTGGCTTGGAACAGCTGGCGAATACGGGCTTGCATATCCATGTAGAGCTATGACCTTGACTGTAACGAGGCGTTGGCCTGTGGGCAGGTGGCGCCGTCGTTGGAAATGGCGGTGAATCAGGGTGTCGCAGCGAGCCTTTGTCTCAACTGTCGAATGCGTTTCTGATCCATTCCAGTGATGCGGATTTGCCATGGCCTACGGCTATGACATCGAAACGGCAGGGATGTTTGGCCCAGCGCTTCTCCTGTTGCAGAAATTGCATGGCCGTGGCGATCAGCTTGTCACGCTTGCGTCTGTCGACGCTTTCGACTGCGCCACCCCAGGCACTGTGCTTGCGGTAGCGCACTTCGGCGAATACTACTGTATCGCCATCTAGCATGACCAGATCGAGTTCGCCGCGTGGGCCGCGCCAGTTCTGGCAGATCAGCTGCAGGCCATGGCTCTGCAGGTGCGCCTGGGCAAGGGCCTCGGCCGCTCGCCCGCTAACGTGGCGTGGATCGTCACTCAATGCCGGTCTCAGGCAGGCGCTCAACCTGGCCATTGCTGAATTGCGCCCAGGGCAGGCGACGCTCGACACGCTGCGAGGCGTTCAGGCTCAGGTTGCCGGACAGGCCGTCGACACGGCTGTCGGGCAGGGTCTTGAGCTGATCGAGGCGCGGTGCCAGGCGGAAGGCGTCGACGCCCATGGCGTACAGGCGACCCAGGCTGCCGCCGGCCTGTGGCCACTGGCTGTTGACCTGCTGGCGCAGTGGGTCGTTGGCGTCCAGCAGCCAAGGGGTTTCGCAGAAACGGATGCCGTCCAGGTCGCGGTACTGGGCTGCGCTCATGCTGCCGCTGAACAGGTGCGAAGTGGCGTACACCGGCACGTCGCCGGCGTACTGGTAGGCCAGCGTCGGCTTGATCTGCTGCGCCTGCTGCGGGGTGGCGGCCAGGAAGATGAAGTCGACGTCCTGACGGCGCGAGGTGCCGCTGACCTGCAGCAGGCGGGCGACCTGGCTGGCCATGTCCACCGGCTGATCGATCTGCTCGGCGCCCAGGAAGGTGCCGCCGGCGGCCTGCCAGCTCTGGCGGAAGGCGTCCAGCACGCGGTTGCCCCAGTCGCCCTTGGGCACCAGGGCGACGGCGCTGCGCTTGCCATCGGCCCAGGCGCGACGTGCGACCTCGCGGGCTTCGTCCTCGGCGGCCAGGCCGAACTGGAACAGCTGGGCCGGGTTCTTGGCGCCCGGGTCGGCGTAGTTCAGCGCCAGGGTGGTGATCGGCAACTGCTCGCGATTGCCCAGTTGCGTCACCAGATTCTTCTCCAGCGGGCCGATCACCAGTTCTACACCGTCGGCCTGGGCCTGACGGTAGAAATCGTCCAGCGAGGTGAGGCGGGCGCTGTCGTACAGCTGAATCTGCGGCGGCTGCTCGCCGGCCTGCTGGGCCTGGTAATGGGCGGCCAGGAAGCCATCGCGCAGGGCGCGTGACACCGAGGCCAGCTGGCCTTCCTGGGGCAGCAGCAGGGCGATCTTCGCCAATGGCTTGCTCGACAGCGCGCGCAGGTCGGCGAGCGCCTTGGGCAGTTGCTGGGCGGCCGGATGGCTCGGGTGCTGGGCCAGCCAGCTGTCGATGGCGTCCTGCTGCTGCTTGAGCGTGCCGACGGTTTTCGCCACCTGGGCCAGCGACAGCCAGCCGGCCAGATCGGCGTCCTCGGTGCCTGGGGCGGGCTCTGCCGGCAGGCTGGTAACCAGGCTCCAGATATGCTCGTGGTTAGCCTGCGCCTGCTCGCCACTGAGCAGCGGAGCGATGAACACGCGCTCGCGGGCGGCGGCGAGGATCTGGCCGTCTTTCTCGAGAGCATTGGCGCGCGCCAGCTGGGTACGTGCCTGCTGCTCGACCGGCAGCTCGCCAAGGCGTTCGATGCTTGGGTGGGAGAGGGCCGTGAGGGCCGCCTTGGCATCATTACGTGCCAGGGCCAGCTCGGCCTTGAGGGTACTGGCGTAGATCTGCTGCGCCGGCTTGAGCAATTGCAGGTCGACCTGCTTGAGAATGCTCTCGGCACGCTGCGCGTTGCCCTGCTTGGCAGCCAGGTCGGCGGCCGACAGGCGCAGCAGCTGGGCGTCCTCGCTTTGGCTGGCGCCGGCCTTCTGGAGCATCTGCTCCACGCTGGCCTGGGGCGTGCGGGGCAGTTCGCCGAGGTTCGAGGAAGGCGAGCTGCTGCAGGCAACGAGCAGGCCGGCAAGGCAGAGTGCAGAGAGCGGACGCAGGCAGGCAATCATGTAAGCGATTCCGGTTCTTGAGCAAATTGAACGCGGGATTGTACCCAAGGCACCGCCTTGACGCGACGACGAAGGTGTTAACCGGTACGCAGAGGTCGCAGGCGCTCGGGTTGGCGGTGCGATTCCGCCCAGGCGCTTGCCTCGCGTTACAATGACCGTTTTACAGCTATTAAAGAGGCATTGCCGTGATCGCTAGTGAAGCACCCCGGTCCGCCACGGGCACCCTGTTCGTGGTGGCGACGCCCATTGGCAATCTCGACGATCTCAGTGCCCGGGCCCTGAAGGTGCTCGGCGCCGTCAGCCTGATCGCCGCCGAGGACACCCGGCACTCGGCGCGGCTGATGCAGCATTTCGGCATCGGCACGCCGCTGGCGGCCTGTCATGAGCATAACGAGCGTGACGAGGGCAATCGCTTCATCGAGCGTCTGTTGGCCGGCGATGACGTTGCGCTGATTTCCGATGCCGGCACGCCGCTGATTTCCGACCCCGGCTATCATCTGGTGCGCCAGGCCCGTGCGGCAGGCGTACGGGTGGTGCCGGTACCCGGTGCCTGTGCGTTGATCGCCGCCTTGTCGGCGGCGGGGCTGCCCTCGGATCGCTTCGTTTTCGAGGGGTTCCTGCCGGCCAAGACCGTTGGGCGGCGGGCGCGTCTCGAGCTGGTTCGCGAGGAACCGCGCACCTTGATCTTCTACGAGGCGCCGCATCGCATCCTCGAGTGCCTGCAGGACATGCGTGAGGTCTTTGGCGGTGAGCGCCAGGCGTTGCTGGCGCGCGAGCTGACCAAGACCTTCGAGACCTTGCAGGGCATGCCGCTCGACCAGTTGTGCGAATGGGTGGCAGGCGATGCCAATCAGCAGCGTGGAGAGTGCGTGGTGCTGGTCGCCGGCTGGCAGGCGCCCGTGGACGAAGCGGCGGTAAGTGTCGAGGCGCTGCGCGTGCTCGACCTGCTGCTCGCCGAAATGCCGCTCAAACGGGCGGCAGCGCTGGCCGCGCAGATCACCGGGGTGCGCAAGAACCTGCTTTACCAGGCCGCGTTGGAGCGCCAGCAGGACGTTTGAACTTGTTCTCGTCATGTCCCAGCGGTTACCCTAGGCGGCGGAGAGTCGATCGGACAGTCGCTGCCTTCCATCTGGGAGGGGGAGGAAAGTCCGGGCTCCATAGGGCAGAGTGCCAGGTAATGCCTGGGGGGCGTGAGCCTACGGAAAGTGCCACAGAAAATAACCGCCTAAGCGCTTCGGCGCCGGTAAGGGTGAAAAGGTGCGGTAAGAGCGCACCGCGCGGCTGGTAACAGTCCGTGGCTAGGCAAACCCCACTCGGAGCAAGACCAAATAGGGTTCCATTGGCGTGGCCCGCGCTGGAACCGGGTAGGTTGCTAAAGACGTGCAGTGATGTACGTCGTAGAGGAATGGCTGTCCTCGACAGAACCCGGCTTATAGATCGACTCTCCGCCTTCCTTCTGCTTTGCGCTACATCCCCTCATTTCTAATACCGAAAAAATCTTACTCTTAACAAACTACTTTAAGTTCGTTGGGTAGGTCTCGGTATGTGTTTGTTTTTTAGCCATCTTTCCCGCTTCAAGCGCTCGCTTTACCTCTCCTTTATTCGCTAAATCTCCGTTCTATAAGGAATTTTCCGTTCTGGCCCGCCTTGACGGTGGGGCATGCGCGTTCCTATAGTGTGCCCCGGTGGTGAAAAGTGGCATGAAGTGGGTTTTTTTGGATGCAGATGGCTGATTAAAGGGGAAACGCGATCGTGTTTCGCGGAGCTAACGCCATAAGTCTTGACGCCAAGGGGCGGCTCGCGATGCCTAGTCGGTATCGGGACGAGCTCGTTTCGCGTTCGGCCGGCCAGCTCATCGTCACCATTGATGCCATCGATCCCTGCCTTTGTGTCTACCCGCTGCCGGAGTGGGAAATCATCGAGAACAAGCTGCGCGAGCTGGCTTCCTTTCGGGAAGAGAACCGTCGCCTGCAACGTCTGCTGATTGGTAATGCCGTCGACCTCGAGCTGGACGGTAGTGGTCGTTTCCTGGTTCCACCGCGGTTGCGCGAATACGCCAAGCTGGACAAGCGCGCGATGTTGGTGGGGCAGCTAAACAAATTTCAATTGTGGGATGAGGATTCCTGGAATGCCGTGGCCGATGCCGATCTGGCCGCCATCAAGCAACCGGGTGCTCTTTCCGATGACCTTCGTGACCTGATTCTGTGAACATGACCGCTACCTACCGCCATATCACCGTGTTGCTTGAGGAGGCCGTTGCGGCGCTCTCATTGCGCGCCGATGGCTGCTATGTGGATGGCACGTTCGGGCGGGGCGGGCACAGCCGGTTGATCCTCGAGCGGATCGGGCCAGGCGGTCGCTTGCTGGGGTTCGACAAGGACCCTCTCGCAATCGCGACTGGAAATACGCTGGCGGCCGAAGACGGCCGCTTTGTCGTTGTGCAGCGCAGCTTTGCGGAACTCGGTGACGAACTCGCTGTCCGCGGCCTCGCTGGCAAGGTCAGCGGCATCCTGCTGGATCTGGGCGTGTCGTCGCCGCAGCTGGATGACGCCGAGCGCGGCTTCAGCTTTCTCAATGACGGCCCCCTGGACATGCGCATGGATCCCTCTCGTGGCGTCAGTGCCGCGCAGTTCATCGCCAGCGCCGATGAAGAGGAAATCGCCCGGGTATTCAAGGAATACGGTGAAGAGCGCTTCGCCAGACGCATGGCCCGTGCCGTGGTAGCGCGCCGCCAGGAGCAGCCTTTCGAGCGCACCGCCGACCTGGCGCAGGTGCTGACCGTGGCCAACCCCGCCTGGGAAAAGGGCAAGAACCCGGCGACCCGCGCCTTCCAGGGCCTGCGCATTCATGTGAACAACGAGCTGGGCGACCTTGAGCGTGGTCTCGACGCCGCGCTGGAAAACCTGGAAGTGGGCGGCCGTCTGGTGGTGATCAGCTTCCACTCCCTGGAAGACCGCATCGTCAAGCAGTTCATGCGCAAGCATGCCAAGGGCGAGATGGACAAGCTGCCCCGTGACCTGCCGATCATCCCGAAAGCCTTCGAGCCGCGCCTGAAGCTGATCGGTAAACCGCAGTTCGCCAGCGAAGCCGAACTCAAGGCCAACCCACGCTCGCGCAGCGCGGTCATGCGTGTCGCGGAGAAACTGCGATGAGCGGCCAGGGCATCAAGCGCTTTCCCAAGGGCAGCCTGCTGATGCTGGTGCTGTTTGTCGGCGTGCTCGGCTCCGCGCTGGCGGTGTCCTACAGCGCGCACTGGAATCGCCAGTTGCTCAACAGCCTGTATGGCGAACTCAGTGTGCGTGACAAGGCGCAGGCCGAATGGGGCCGGCTGATCCTCGAGCAAAGCACCTGGACGGCCCACAACCGTATCGAGACCCTGGCCAGCGAACAGCTGAAGATGCGCATCCCTGACGCCGCCGAAGTGCGCATGGTGGCGCCATGATGAAGCTCGAGGGGGCTCTGTACCCATGGCGCTTCCGCCTGGTCATGCTGCTGCTGGCGCTGATGGTCGCGGCCATTGCGGCGCGCATCTTCGAACTGCACGTATTCGACCATGACTTCCTCAAGGCCCATGGCGACGCACGCAGCGTGCGGCATATCCCGATCCCGGCGCACCGCGGCCTGATCACCGACCGTAACGGCGAGCCGCTGGCGGTCAGCACCCCGGTTACCACCCTGTGGGCCAACGGCAAGGAGCTGCAAGCTGGCAAGGCGCAGTGGCCGGTGCTGGCGGCTGCCCTCGGCCAGGAGCCCAACGCCTTCGCCCAGCGCCTGCAGGCCAACGCCGAACGCGAATTCATGTACCTGGTGCGTGGCCTGACCCCCGAGCAGGGCCAGCGGGTGCTCGATCTCAAGGTGCCGGGCGTTTACTCCATCGAGGAGTTTCGTCGTTTCTACCCGGCTGGCGAAGTGACCGCCCATATGGTCGGCTTCACCGACATTGATGACCGTGGCCGTGAGGGCGTCGAGCTGGCGTTCGAGGACTGGCTGGCCGGCGTCCCAGGCAAGCGTCAGGTGCTCAAGGACCGTCGCGGTCGTCTGATCCGTGATGTGCAGGTGACCCAGAACGCCAAGGCCGGCAAGGCGCTGGCGCTGTCCATCGACCTGCGCCTGCAGTACCTGGCGCACCGCGAACTGCGCAACGCGCTGGTCGAGTTCGGCGCCAAGGCCGGCAGCCTGGTGATGCTCGACGTGAAGACCGGCGAGATCCTCGCCATGGTCAACCAGCCGACCTACAACCCGAACAACCGTCGCAACCTGCAGCCGGCGGCCATGCGTAACCGCGCCATGATCGACGTGTTCGAGCCGGGCTCGACCATGAAGCCGTTCTCCATGAGCGCCGCCCTGGAAACCGGGCGCTGGAAGCCCACCGACAAGGTCGACGTGCAGGGCGGTACGCTGCAGATCGGCCGTTACACCATCAAGGACGTATCCCGTGCGCCGGATGGCGTGCTCGACCTGACCGGCATTCTGATCAAGTCCAGTAACGTGGGCATGAGCAAGGTCGCCTTCGATATTGGCGGCGCAGCTATTTATGACGTGATGCAGCAGGTCGGCCTGGGCCAGGACACCGGCCTGAGCTTCCCGGGCGAGCGCGTCGGTAACCTGCCCAACCACCGTGAGTGGCGCAAGGCGGAAACGGCGACCCTTTCCTATGGTTATGGCCTGTCGGTGACCGCCGTGCAGCTGGCCCATGCCTATGCCGTACTGGGCAACAGCGGGCGCAGCGTGCCGATGTCGCTGACCCGCACCGACCGCGTGCGCGACAGCGTGCAGGTGATCCCCGAAGACGTTGCCCATACCCTCCAGGGCATGCTGCAGCAGGTCATCGAAGCGCCGGGCGGGGTGTTCCGTGCCCAGGTGCCGGGTTATCACGTGGCCGGCAAGAGCGGCACCGCGCGCAAGACCGCATCCGGTACCAAGGGCTACCAGGCCAACGCCTACCGGTCGCTGTTCGCCGGCTTCGCACCGGCGAGCAATCCGCGCATCGCCATGGCCGTGGTCATCGACGAGCCGAGCAAGAGTGGTTACTACGGCGGCCTGGTGTCGGCCCCGGTATTCAGTCGTGTCATGGCTGGCGGCCTGCGCCTGATGAACATCACCCCGGACAACCTGCCGCAGACCACGGCGGCGCAAGTCGATGCGCCGGCAGCGGCCACCCACAATGGAGGGCGCGGCTGATGCCCATGCCATTGAATCAACTGTTGCCCCAGGCCAGCAGCGGCGTGCTGATCCGCGAGCTGACCCTCGATAGCCGCCAGGTACGCCCTGGCGATCTGTTCCTGGCCGTGCCCGGCACTCGCCAGGACGGTCGCGTGCATATTGCCGACGCGATTTCCCGTGGCGCCGCCGCGGTTGCCTATGAAGTCGATGGCGCGCTACCGATGACCGCCGAGAGTGCCGAACTGGTCGCCATCAAAGGCCTGGCCGGGCAATTGTCGGCCATTGCCGGTCGCTTCTATGGCGAGCCGAGCCGTGGTCTGCACATGGTCGGCATCACCGGCACCAACGGCAAGACCAGCGTCAGCCAGCTGCTGGCCCAGGCTCTGGACCTGCTCGGCGAGCCTTGCGGTATCGTCGGCACCCTCGGCAACGGTTTCTATGGCGCCCTGGCCCAGAGCCTGCACACCACGCCGGATCCGATCGGCGTGCAGGCGACCCTGGCCGGTCTGAAGAAGAGCGGCGCACGAGCCATCGCCATGGAAGTCTCGTCCCATGGCCTGCATCAGGGCCGGGTGGCGGCATTGGATTTCGACGTGGCGGTGTTCACCAACCTGTCCCGCGATCACCTCGACTATCACGGCTCGATGGACGCCTACCAGGCCGCCAAGGCGGCGCTGTTCGCCTGGCCGAGCCTGCGTGCCCGGGTCATCAACCTGGATGACGCCACGGGCCGCCAGTTGGCCGCCCAGGAGCGCGACTCGCGCCTGATCGGCTACAGCCTGGAGGATCAGAGCGCCTACCTGTTCTGCCGGGATATTCACTTCGATGATCAGGGCGTGCGAGCCACCCTGGTCACCCCCCGTGGCGAAGGCAACCTGCGCAGCTCGTTGCTGGGGCGCTTCAACCTCAGCAACCTGCTGGCCGTGGTAGGTGCCCTGGTGGCCATGGATTACCCGCTGGACGAAATTCTCAAGGCGCTGCCGCGCCTGCAAGGGCCGATTGGCCGCATGCAGCGTCTCGGCGGGCAACAGGCGCCGCTGGTGGTGGTCGACTACGCCCATACCCCGGACGCACTGGAGCAGGTACTGGGTGCGCTGCGCCCCCACGTCACGGGTCGTCTGCTGTGCCTGTTTGGCTGCGGTGGCGACCGTGATCGCGGCAAACGGCCGCTGATGGCCGAAGTGGTCGAGCGCCTTGCCGACGCTGCGCTGGTCACCGATGACAACCCGCGTAGCGAGTCGCCCGAGCAGATCTTCGAGGATATTCGCGCCGGTTTCGGCAACGTCGGGCAGGTGCGCTTCATGCACGGCCGCGGTGATGCCATCGCCCAGCTGATCGGCGAGGCCCAGGTGGGCGACGTGGTGGTGCTGGCCGGCAAGGGCCATGAGGATTACCAGGAAATCGACGGCGTGCGCCAGCCGTTCTCCGATCTGCAGGAAGCCGGTCGTGCACTGGCAGCATGGGAGGCGGCACATGCTTAAGGCATTGCGGTTGAGTGAAGTGGCTGGTGCCCTGAACGGCCGCGTGATCGGTGAAGACTGCGCCTTCGCGGCGGTCAGCACCGACAGCCGCAGCATTGTGCCGGGCCAGCTGTTCGTCGCCCTCAGCGGTCCGCGCTTCGATGGTCACGATTACCTGGCCCAGGTCGCGGCCAAGGGCGCCGTCGCCGCGCTGGTGGCGCGTGAAGTCGCGGACGTCGACCTGCCGCAGCTGGTTGTGGCCGATACCACCCTGGCCCTCGGCCAGCTGGGCGCGCTCAACCGCCAGGCCTACGGTGGCCTGCTGGCAGCGGTGACCGGCTCCAGCGGCAAGACCACCGTCAAGGAAATGCTTGCGGCCATCCTGCGCGCCTCTTGCGTTGAAGATGGCGGCGCCGTGCTGGCGACCCGAGGCAACCTGAACAACCAGCTGGGCGTCCCCTTGACCCTGCTGGAACTGGGCCCGGAGCATACCGGCGCAGTCATCGAACTGGGCGCCTCGGGTATCGGCGAGATCGCCTACACCGTCGGCCTGACCAGGCCGCAAGTGGCCATTATCACCAACGCGGGCAGTGCCCATGTTGGCGAGTTCGGCGGTCCCGAGAACATCGTGCTGGCCAAGGGCGAAATCCTCGAAGGCCTGGGCGAAACCGGTGTTGCCGTGCTCAACCGCGATGACGTGGCGTTCGAGCGCTGGGTCAAGCGTGCCGCCGGCCGTCGGGTACTGAGCTTCGCCCTGCGTGACGCCCGCGCCGACTTCCATGCCAGCGAGCTGAGCCGCGACCCGCGTGGCTGCCCGGCATTCACGCTGTTCTGCCACGAGGGCCAGGCCCGCGTGCAGCTGAATCTGCTCGGTGAGCACAACGTGGCCAACGCACTGGCCGCCGCCGCCGCGGCTCACGCCCTGGCGGTGCCGCTGGTGGCCATCAAGAACGGTCTGGAAAGCCTGCTGCCGGTCAAGGGCCGTGCCGTGGCGCAACTGGCGCGCAACGGCGCCCGGGTGATCGACGACACCTATAACGCCAACCCCGCTTCGATCTGTGCAGCCATCGACATCCTCGCCGGCTTCTCCGGCCGCAAGGTGCTGGTGCTCGGCGATATCGGTGAGCTGGGCGCCTGGTCCGAGCAGGGCCATCGCGAAGTCGGCGAGTACGCGATCGGCAAGGCCGACGTGCTCTATGCGGTTGGCCCCCAGATGAAACATGCCGTGCAGGCCTTTGGCGCCAATGGCCGGCATTTCGCCGACCAGGCCGCGCTGATCGATGCGGTACGCGCCGAGCCCGGCGACAGCACCATTCTAATTAAAGGTTCACGCAGCGCCGCGATGGAAAACGTCGTCGTCGCATTGTGTGACGACAGTGGGGAGAGTCACTAAATGCTGCTGCTGCTGGCAGAGTATCTGCAACAGTTCCACAAGGGCTTCGCGGTCTTTCAGTACCTGACCCTGCGCGGGATTCTCGGCGTGCTGACGGCGCTCGCGCTGGCGCTGTTCCTGGGCCCCTGGATGATCCGTACCCTGCAGATCCGCCAGATCGGCCAGGCAGTGCGTAACGATGGTCCGCAATCGCACCTGTCGAAGAAGGGCACGCCGACCATGGGTGGCGCGTTGATTCTCTCGGCCATCGCCGTCAGTACCCTGCTGTGGGCCGACCTGAGCAACCGCTACGTATGGGTGGTGCTGATCGTCACCCTGCTGTTCGGCGCCATTGGCTGGGTCGATGACTACCGCAAGGTGATCGAGAAGAACTCGCGCGGCCTGCCGAGCCGCTGGAAGTATTTCTGGCAGTCGGTATTCGGAATCGGCGCGGCCACCTTCCTTTATATGACCGCCCAGACGCCGGTCGAAACCACCCTGATCGTGCCGCTGCTCAAGGATGTGAGCATTCCGCTGGGCATCGGCTTCGTGGTGCTGACCTATTTCGTCATCGTCGGCTCCAGCAACGCGGTGAACCTCACCGACGGCCTCGACGGCCTGGCGATCCTGCCCACCGTGATGGTCGGTGGCGCCCTGGGCATCTTCTGCTACCTGTCGGGCAACGTGAATTTCTCCGAGTACCTGCTGATTCCCTACGTCCCGGGGGCTGGCGAGCTGATCGTGTTCTGCGGCGCGCTGATCGGCGCCGGCCTGGGCTTCCTTTGGTTCAACACCTACCCGGCGCAGGTGTTCATGGGCGACGTCGGCGCGCTGGCGCTGGGCGCCGCACTGGGCACCATCGCCGTGATCGTGCGCCAGGAAATCGTGCTGTTCATCATGGGCGGCGTGTTCGTCATGGAAACCCTGTCGGTGATCATCCAGGTCGCCAGCTTCAAGCTGACCGGCAAGCGGGTGTTCCGCATGGCACCGATTCACCACCATTTCGAGTTGAAGGGTTGGCCCGAGCCACGGGTCATCGTTCGTTTCTGGATCATCACCGTCATTCTGGTGTTGATCGGCCTCGCTACTTTGAAACTGCGTTGAGGACAGCATGAGCCTGATCGCTTCCGACCAATTCCGCATCGTTGTCGGCCTCGGCAAGAGCGGCATGTCCCTGGTGCGCTACCTAGCGCGCCAGGGCGTGCGCTTCGCCGTGGTCGATACCCGTGCCAATCCGCCGGAGCTCAGCACCTTGCGTGAACTGTTCCCGCAGGTCGAAGTGCGTTGTGGCGAGCTGGACGTGGACTTCCTCGCCCGGGCCAGCGAGCTGCTGATCAGTCCCGGCTTGGCCGTGGCCACCCCGGCCCTGCAGGAAGCGGCCAAGCGTGGCGCCAAATTGTCCGGCGATATCGATCTGTTCGCTCGCGAAGCGAAGGCGCCGATCGTGGCCATCACCGGCTCCAACGCCAAGAGCACCGTGACCACCCTGGTCGGCGAGATGGCGGCAGCCGCCGGTCGCAAGGTTGCCGTGGGCGGCAACCTTGGCACGCCGGCGCTGGACCTGCTGGCCGATGACGTCGAGCTGTACGTGATCGAGCTGTCCAGCTTCCAGTTGGAAACCACCGAACTGCTCAACGCCGAAGTGGCCACCTGCCTGAACGTCAGCGAAGACCACATGGATCGCTATGCAGATCTGCCGGCCTATCACCTGGCCAAACACCGCATCTTCCGAGGCGCGCGGCAGGTGGTGGTGAACCGTGACGATCCGCTGTCGCGGCCGATGATCGCCGACCAGGTGCCATGCTGGAGCTTTGGTCTCGGCAAGCCGGACTTCAAGCGTTTCGGCCTGCTCGAGGAAAATGGCGAGAAATACCTGGCCTATCAGTTCGAGGCGCTGCTGCCGGTGCGCGAGCTGAAGGTGCGGGGCGCGCACAATCAGTCCAACGCCCTGGCGGCGCTGGCGCTCGGTCACGCCGTGGGCCTGCCGATGGCAGCCATGCTCGATACCCTCAAGGCCTTCACCGGCTTGGCGCATCGCTGCCAGTGGGTCGGCGAGCGCGGCGGGGTGAGCTATTACGATGATTCCAAAGCCACCAACGTCGGGGCTGCCCTGGCGGCCATCGAAGGCCTTGGCGCCGACATCACCGGCAAGCTGGTGTTGATCGCCGGTGGCGACGGCAAGGGCGCCGACTTCTCCAGCCTGCGCCAGCCGGTCGCGGCCCATTGCCGCGCGGTGGTGCTGCTTGGCCGTGATGCCGACAAACTGGCCGCGGTATTCGATGGCGCCGTGGATATTGTCCGCGTCGACAGCCTGCAGGCCGCAGTGCAGCAGGCTGCCGCCGTTGCCCAGAGCGGCGACGCGGTGCTGCTGTCGCCGGCCTGCGCGAGCCTTGACATGTTCAAGAACTTCGAAGAACGCGGGCGCCTGTTCGCCCAGGCCGTGGAGGCGCTCGTCTGATGCTGTCCTTCCTGCGCCCTTATCCGTCCCCGTTGTTCAGTCGTCGCGGCCTGGACATGGATTTCCCGATGCTCGCCGGTTGCCTGGCGCTGCTCGGCCTCGGCCTGGTGATGATTTCCTCGGCCTCCACCGAGGTGGCGGCGGTTAACACCGGCAGCCCGCTGTACTACATGATTCGCCACCTGGTGTACCTGGCCATCGGCCTGGGCGCCGCTGGCGTGGTGCTGATGATTCCGCTGGCCACCTGGCAGCGCCACAGCTGGTTGCTGCTGCTGGTGGCCGTCGCCCTGCTGGTATTGGTGCTGCTGCCCGGCATTGGCCGTGAGGTCAACGGTGCCAAGCGCTGGATCGGTTTCGGTGCCTTCAACATCCAGCCTTCGGAGATCGCCAAGGTTTTCGTGGTGCTGTATCTGGCCGGCTATCTGGTGCGTCGCCAGGAAGAAGTGCGCGAGAGCTGGGCGGGCTTCTTCAAGCCTTTCGTGGTGCTGCTGCCGATGGCCTTCCTGCTGCTGCTCGAGCCCGACTTCGGCGCTACGGTGGTAATGATGGGCGCGGCCATGGCCATGCTGTTTCTCGGCGGCGTTGGCCTGTTCCGTTTCCTGCTGATGGTCGCCCTGGCGGTTGGTGCGGTGTTCGTCCTGGTGCAGAGCCAGGAGTATCGCCTGCAGCGTCTGATCACCTTTACCGACCCCTGGGCCGATCAGTACGGCTCCGGCTACCAGTTGACCCAGGCGTTGATCGCCTTTGGTCGCGGCGAGTGGCTGGGCGTAGGCCTGGGCAACAGTATCCAGAAGCAGTTCTACCTGCCCGAAGCGCACACCGACTTCGTGTTCTCGGTACTGGCTGAAGAGCTGGGCCTGGTCGGCGCGCTGGCCACCGTTGGCCTGTTCGTGTTCGTCAGTGTTCGCGCCCTGTATATCGGCCTGTGGGCAGAAAAGGCCAAGCAGTTCTTCTCCGCCTACGTGGCCTTCGGCCTGGGCTTCCTGTGGATCGGCCAGTTCCTGATCAATATCGGTGTGAACATCGGCCTGCTGCCCACCAAGGGCCTGACCCTGCCGTTCCTCAGTTACGGCGGCAGCTCCCTGGTGATCTGCTGCGTCAGCCTGGCGCTGTTGTTGCGCATCGAGTGGGAAACGCGCAATGGCCTGGGCAATGAGGACATCGAGTTCGATGAGGCCGACTTCCCCGAGCCCGAACGGGAGGTGCAGCATGGCCGGTAACGTACTGATCATGGCTGGCGGCACCGGTGGCCATGTGTTCCCGGCATTGGCCTGTGCGCGCGAGTTCCAGGCGCGCGGCTACCGTGTGCACTGGCTGGGCACGCCGCGCGGCATCGAGAACGAACTGGTGCCGGCTGCCGGTCTGCCGTTGCACCTGATCAACGTCACTGGCCTGCGCGGCAAGAGCAAGCTGTCGCTGCTCAAGGCGCCGCTGCAGTTGATCAAAGCGCTGTTCCAGGCGCGCAAGGTGGTGCGCGAGCTGCAGCCGCTCTGCGTGCTCGGCATGGGCGGCTACGTGACCGGCCCCGGCGGCCTGGCGGCCAAGCTGGCCGGCGTGCCGCTGATCATTCACGAGCAGAATGCCGTGGCCGGTACCGCCAATCGCAGCCTGGTGGCATTCGCCAGCCGGGTCTGCGAGGCTTTCCCCGACACCTTCGCCGCGTCCGACAAGCGTCGTACCACCGGCAACCCGGTGCGCGAGGAGCTGTTCCTGGAAACGCCCCGCGATGCGCTGACCGGTCGTCGGCCACGCCTGCTGATTCTCGGTGGCAGCCTGGGGGCCGAGCCGTTGAACAAATTGCTGCCGGAGGCGCTGGCGCAGGTATCTGCCGAGCTGCGCCCGGAAGTCTTTCATCAGGCGGGCAAGCAGCACGCCACGGTGACCGGCGAACGTTACAGCGCTGTGGGCGTCGAAGCGCAAGTCGCCCCGTTCATCAGCGACATGGCCCGCGCCTACGCCTGGGCCGACCTGGTGGTCTGCCGCTCCGGCGCGCTGACCGTCAGTGAACTGGCTGCCGCCGGCCTGCCGGCTTTCCTGGTGCCGTTGCCCCACGCGATCGACGACCACCAGACGCGCAACGCCAGCTATCTCGCGAAAGACGGCGCCGCCGTCCTTCTGCCACAACGCTCCACTGACGCTGCCGATCTGGCAGCGCAGCTGACCGAGGTCTTGATGCACCCCGAACGACTCAAACAAATGGCCAGCACTGCACGTCGCCTGGCCAAGCCCGATGCCACCCGTACCGTCGTCGATGTCTGCCTGGAGGTGGCCCGTGGCTAAGTCTCCTGCAGCGGTCAAGGCCGAAGTGCGGCGCATGCGTCGTATCCGCCGTATTCATTTCGTCGGTATCGGCGGCGCCGGCATGTGCGGCATCGCCGAAGTGCTGCTCAACCTGGGTTACGAGGTATCCGGCTCCGACCTGAAAACTTCGCCGGTGACCGAGCGCCTGGAAAACTTCGGCGCGCGGATATTTATCGGCCACCGCGCCGAGAACGCCGAAAGCGCCGATGTGCTGGTGGTTTCCAGCGCCATCAATACCTCCAACCCGGAAGTGGCGACCGCACTCGAACTGCGTATCCCGGTGGTACCCCGTGCCGAAATGCTCGCCGAGCTGATGCGCTACCGCCACGGCATCGCCGTGGCCGGCACCCACGGCAAGACCACCACCACCAGCCTGCTGGCCTCGGTGTTCGCTGCCGGTGGCCTGGATCCGACCTTCGTGATCGGCGGTCGCCTGAACGCCGCGGGCACCAATGCCCAGCTGGGTTCGAGCCGCTACCTGATCGCCGAAGCGGACGAGAGCGACGCCAGCTTCCTGCACCTGCAGCCCATGGTGTCGGTGGTGACCAACATCGACATGGACCACATGAGCACCTATGAAGGCGACTTCAATAAACTGAAGAAGACCTTCATCGAGTTCCTCCACAACCTGCCGTTCTATGGGCTGGCGGTGCTCTGCGTGGACGATCCGGTGGTGCGCGAGATCCTTTCCCAGGTCGGCCGCCCGACGGTCACCTATGGCTTCAGCGAAGACGCCGACGTGCGCGCCATCAACGTGCGCCAGCAGGGCATGCAGACCTTTTTCACCGTACTGCGCCCGGACTGCGAGCCGCTCGACGTGTCGGTGAACATGCCGGGCAACCACAATGTGCTCAATGCCCTGGCGACCATCTGCATCGCCAGCGACGAAGGCATCAGTGACGAGGCCATCGTCCAGGGGCTGTCGCAGTTCCAGGGCGTCGGTCGGCGCTTCCAGGTCTACGGTCAGCTGCCGGTCGACGGCGGTGAAGTGATGCTGGTCGACGACTATGGCCATCACCCGCGTGAAGTCGCGGCGGTGATCAAGGCCGTGCGTGGCGGCTGGCCGGAGCGTCGTCTGGTGATGGTCTATCAGCCGCATCGTTACAGCCGTACCCGTGATCTGTACGACGATTTCGTCCAGGTACTGGCCGATGCCAACGTGTTGCTGCTGATGGAGGTCTATCCGGCCGGCGAAGAGCCGATTCCCGGTGCCGACAGCCGTCAGCTGTGCCACAGCATTCGCCAGCGTGGTCAGCTGGATCCCATCTATATCGAACGCGGCGCCGACCTGGCGCCGCTGATCAAGCCGCTGCTGCGCGCTGGCGACATCCTGCTGTGCCAGGGCGCCGGTGACATTGGCGGCGTAGCCCCACAACTGCTGCAGAGCCCGCTGTTCAGCGCGCAAGGTCAAGGGAAATGAGTGCCGAAAGCCTGAAATCTCAACTGCCGGTCTCGGCGTTCGGTCGTGTGGCCGTGCTGTTCGGTGGCAAGAGCGCTGAGCGCGAGGTATCGCTCAAGTCCGGCAATGCCGTGCTGAGCGCGCTGCAGAGCGCTGGCGTGGACGCCTTTGGTATCGATGTGGGCGATGACTTCCTTGCGCGCCTTACGGGCGAGAAGATCGACCGCGCCTTTATCGTTCTCCACGGTCGTGGTGGCGAAGACGGCAGCATGCAGGGTCTGCTCGAATGCGCCGGTATTCCCTACACCGGCAGCGGCATCCTCGCTTCGGCCCTGGCCATGGACAAGCTGCGCACCAAGCAGGTGTGGCAGAGCCTGGGTCTGTCGACGCCGCGCCACGCCGTACTGGCCAGCGCCGACGACTGCCGCCGCGCCGCTGACGAGCTGGGCTTCCCGCTGATCGTCAAGCCGGCCCATGAAGGCTCGAGCATCGGCATGGCCAAGGTTGGCGATGTGAATGCGCTGGTCGCCGCCTGGCAAGACGCCGCCTGCTATGACAGCCAGGTGCTGGTCGAGCAGTGGATCCATGGCCCGGAGTTCACCATCGCCATGCTGCGCGGTGAAGTGCTGCCACCGATCGCCCTGGGCACCTCGCACAGCTTCTACGACTACGATGCCAAGTACCTGGCCAATGACACCCAGTACCGCGTGCCCTGTGGCCTGTCGGCCGAGAAAGAGGCCGAACTGAAAACCTTGACCGCCCGCGCTTGCGAAGCCGTGGGCACCCAGGGCTGGGCGCGCGCCGACGTGATGCAGGACGAGCAGGGTCGCTTCTGGCTGCTGGAGGTGAACACCGTTCCGGGCATGACCGACCACAGCCTGGTGCCGATGGCGGCGCAGGCGGCCGGTCTGGATTTCCAACAGCTGGTGTTGGCGATTCTCGCTGACAGCGTCGAGGCTCGGGGGTAAGCATGGGCGCCGTCCTTCGTCATCAGCCCGGTTCAGGCACGCCGCTGCGCGGCAAGGCCGTGCCGCGTGGCGCCAGCCGCCTGGTGGCCAAGGAGCCGATCAGCGTGCGTTTGCCGCGGCCGAATTTCAGCCTGTTCAAGCGCCTGACCTGGCCGGTGCTGCTGCTGGTGCTGGGCTTCGGTGCCTACGAACTGGCGCTGCGTCTGCTGCCCTATGCCGACCGGCCGATCGCCAAGATCAGCGTGGAGGGCGACCTGAGCTACATCAGCCAGCAATCGGTGCAGCAACGCATTGAACCTTTTGTCAGTGCGAGCTTCTTCAGTGTCGACCTTGTCGGTATGCGTCACGAACTGGAGCAGATGCCATGGATCGCCCACGCCGAAGTTCGCCGCGTGTGGCCCGATCAGGTGATGGTCCGGCTCGAGGAGCAACTGCCGATCGCCCGCTGGGGCAACGAAGCGCTGCTCAACAACCAGGGCCAGGCGTTCGCGCCCAAGGAGCTGGCCCATTACGAGAATTTGCCGCAGCTCGACGGCCCGAAGCGGGCCCAGCAACAAGTGATGCAGCAGTATCAGGTGCTGAGCCAGATGCTGCGCCCCATGGGCTTCACCGTGGCACGCCTGGAACTGCGTGAGCGTGGTAGCTGGTTCCTGTCCACCGGGCAGGGGATCGAAGTGCTGCTGGGGCGCGACCATCTGGTGGAAAAAATACGTCGTTTCGGCGCCATCTACAGCAAGGCGCTGAAGGACCAGAAAGACAATATCGCGCGGGTCGATCTGCGTTACGCCAACGGCCTGGCCGTTGCGTGGCGCGAGCCGCCGGCACCCGTGGCGGTCGATACCGCTGCGGTGCAATGAATCAGGAGAGAAGGCAAGAGTCATGGCAAACGTGCAGAGCGGCAAGATGATCGTCGGTCTCGACATCGGTACCTCCAAGGTGGTGGCGCTGGTGGGCGAAGTGACGGCCGATGGCCAACTGGAAATCGTCGGCATCGGCACCCACCCATCACGCGGCCTGAAGAAGGGCGTGGTGGTCAATATCGAGTCCACGGTGGCGTCGATCCAGCGTGCGGTCGAGGAAGCCCAGCTGATGGCCGGCTGCCGTATCCATTCGGCGTTCGTCGGCGTGGCCGGCAACCACATCCGCAGCCTCAACAGCCACGGCATCGTCGCGATCCGCGATCGCGAAGTCAGCGGCGCCGACCTGGAGCGCGTGCTCGATGCCGCCCAGGCCGTCGCCATTCCGGCTGACCAGCGTGTGCTGCACACCCTGCCGCAGGATTACGTGATCGATAACCAGGAAGGCGTTCGCGAGCCCCTGGGCATGTCCGGGGTACGCCTGGAGGCCAAGGTGCACGTGGTGACCTGCGCGGTGAACGCGGCGCAGAACATCGAGAAGTGCGTGCGCCGATGCGGCCTGGAAGTCGACGACATCATCCTCGAGCAACTGGCGTCGGCCTATGCGGTGCTCACCGACGACGAGAAAGAGCTGGGCGTGTGCCTGGTCGATATCGGCGGCGGCACCACCGACATCTGCATCTTCACCGAAGGTGCGATTCGCCACACCGCGGTGATTCCGATCGCCGGCGACCAGGTCACCAACGACATCGCCATGGCGCTGCGTACCCCGACCCAGTACGCCGAAGAGATCAAGATCCGTTACGCCTGCGCCCTGGCCAAGCTGGCCGGTGCTGGCGAAACCATCAAGGTGCCGAGCGTCGGTGATCGCCCGCCGCGCGACCTGTCGCGTCAGTCCCTGGCCGAGGTGGTCGAGCCGCGTTACGACGAACTGTTCACCCTGATCCAGGCCGAACTGCGCCGTAGCGGCTACGAAGATTTGATCCCGGCGGGCATCGTGCTCACCGGTGGCACGGCAAAGATGGAAGGCGCGGTCGAACTGGCCGAGGAAATCTTCCACATGCCGGTACGCCTCGGTGTGCCCCATAGCGTCAAGGGGCTCAGCGATGTGGTACGCAACCCGATTTACTCGACGGGCGTTGGCCTGTTGATGTATGGCCTGCGCAAGCAGTCCGACGACATCCCGATGCCCGGTAATGGCGGCTACGGTGATGAAACCAAGGCACCCGTTCTGGAACGGCTCAAACGCTGGATTCAGGGCAATTTCTAATGTGAGTGACGCGGCACGGGCGTGTGCAGCGTTGCTGGCAGTAGGCGTTAAAAACTAGAAAATACAGGAGAGAGACCATGTTTGAACTCGTAGACAACCTTCCGCAGAGCGCGGTCATCAAGGTTATCGGTGTCGGTGGCGGCGGCGGTAACGCGGTCAACCACATGGCCAAGAGCAACATCGAAGGCGTCGAATTCATCTGCGCCAACACCGATGCTCAGGCCCTCAAGAACATCGGCGCCCGTACCGTGCTGCAACTGGGTACCGGCGTCACCAAGGGTCTTGGCGCTGGCGCCAACCCGGAAGTCGGCCGTCAGGCCGCCATCGAAGACCGTGAGCGCATCGCCGAAGTGCTGCAGGGCTGCGACATGGTGTTCATCACCACCGGCATGGGCGGTGGTACCGGTACCGGTGCTGCGCCGGTAATCGCCGAAGTGGCCAAGGAGCTGGGCATCCTCACCGTCGCGGTGGTGACCCGTCCGTTCCCGTTCGAAGGCCGCAAGCGCATGCAGATCGCCGACGAAGGCATCCGCGCGCTGCAGGAAAGCGTCGACTCGCTGATCACCATCCCCAACGAGAAGCTGCTGACCATCCTCGGTAAGGACGCCAGCCTGCTGTCCGCCTTCTCCAAGGCTGACGACGTGCTCAGCGGTGCCGTGCGTGGCATCTCCGACATCATCAAGCGTCCGGGCATGATCAACGTCGACTTCGCCGACGTGAAAACCGTGATGAGCGAAATGGGCATGGCGATGATGGGCACTGGCTGCGCCAGCGGTCCGAACCGTGCACGTGAAGCCACCGAAGCGGCGATCCGCAACCCGCTGCTCGAAGACGTCAACCTGCAGGGTGCTCGCGGCATCCTGGTGAACATCACCGCCGGCCCGGATCTGTCCCTGGGTGAGTACTCCGACGTGGGTAACATCATTGAACAATTCGCCTCCGAGCACGCCACCGTCAAGGTCGGCACCGTGATCGATCCGGACATGCGCGACGAACTGCACGTGACCGTGGTTGCCACCGGTCTGGGTGCGCGCATGGAGAAGCCGGTCAAGGTCGTCGACAATACCGTTCAGGTTGCCGCTGCCCAGTCCGTAGCCCCTGTGGCTGCTCCGGCGCGCGCCGAGCAGAACGTCAACTACAAGGACTACGAACGTCCTACCGTACAGCGTCAGAGCCACGGCGGCGCGGCTACCGCGGCGAAAATGAATCCGCAGGATGACCTGGATTACCTGGACATTCCGGCCTTCCTGCGTCGTCAGGCGGATTAATGAAATCTATCAGGAGTATAAAGGTGATTGGTGTTCAGCAAAGGTCGGTTCTGCTATTATCGCCAGCCTTTGTTGAAAACAATTCGCACCTAGCGCAATAGCGGCCAGACCCATGATCAGACAACGCACCCTGAAGAACATCATCCGCGCCACGGGTATCGGCCTGCACTCCGGGGAGAAGGTTTACCTGACCCTGAAGCCGGCTCCGGTGGATACCGGCATCGTGTTCCGTCGTACCGACCTCGACCCTGTGGTGGAGGTGAGGGGGCACGCCCTGAACGTCGGTGAGACCACCATGTCGACCACCCTGGTCAATGGTGATGTCAAGGTGGATACGGTAGAGCACCTGCTTTCGGCCATGGCTGGCCTGGGCATCGATAACGCCTACGTCGAGCTCTCTGCCTGTGAAGTACCGATCATGGATGGTAGTGCGGGCCCCTTTGTTTTCCTGATTCAGTCGGCTGGTCTGCAAGAGCAGGACGCCCCCAAGAAGTTCATCCGCATCACCCGTGAAGTGACCGTGACGGACGGCGACAAGCGCGCCACCTTCGTTCCGTTCGATGGCTTCAAGGTAAGTTTCGAGATCGACTTCGATCACCCGGTATTCCACGACCGTACCAAGACCGCGAGTGTGGATTTTTCCAGCACTTCGTTCGTCAAGGAAGTCAGCCGTGCCCGCACCTTCGGTTTCATGCGTGATATCGAATTCCTGCGTTCGCACAACCTGGCGCGCGGCGGCAGCGTGGACAATGCCATCGTGGTGGACGAAGACGGCGTGCTCAACGAAGACGGCCTGCGTTACGAGGACGAATTCGTCAGGCACAAGATTCTCGATGCGATCGGTGACCTCTATCTGCTCGGCAACAGCCTGATCGGCGAGTTCCGCGGCTACAAATCCGGCCATGGCCTGAACAACCGTCTGCTGCGAGCCTTGATCGCACAGCCGGATGCCTGGGAAATGGTGACGTTCGAAGACGCCGACACTGCTCCGATCTCTTACATGCGCCCGGCTGCGGCGGTGTAAGGCACACTCTCTCTGCTTTTATGTACTTCAGGGCCACCTTCGGGTGGCCTTTTTTTTATTCCAGTTGTTTTCACCCGACAAACGGCCGCCAGCCGCCAGGCCGTTTGGCATCAGCCGCTTGGCTAGATAGGGTCGTCATTTTTATGGCGGCTATGGTTGGCGCTCGTAACGGGCTGCCAGACTTTACGAATCGCTGCGCCGGCGATGGCTCGCCAGGCGCTCGAGTGCCGCCTTTAGACGTGGGTCGCTGACCCCATCGGCGGTTTCCTGAATGCTGTCGGCGGCACTCTCGGATAGCTCGAATGGCCTTGCGACCTCGCGTTTCTCGCCGCTTGGAGGTTGCACCTTGAAGAGGATTTTCGTTAAGGTCGCGAACGTTTCGAGCGCCTGCAACTGCCTTTGCAGGCGTCTTTGCTGATAGCGCAGCCGCGTGGCCCAGTGGCCATCGGTGACGATCAGCAGCAGGCAGCCCTCACGCCACGATGCCACGCGACAGTGTTCACGGGCGGCGGGTTGTAGCTGGCTTTCCACCACCTGTTGCAAGTGGTCGATGCGTTGAGCCTGGTTGAACAGGGCTTTCAGCGGCTTCGCCTCGCGCAGGAGTACGGCGGGCGCCTTGGCCGGCAAGGGACGAAAACTCATGGCAGGAAGCCTGCAACGTTTTGGGGACCGCCATGGTAGCAGAACCTCTGCTGGCCACCCCGGTTCCACTTTTTTCAGATGGGGATGTCATGCACATCATTTTGCTCAGCCGACGCCATGGCGCCGCGCGCTCGCTCAGCCTCGATCTGCGCTGGCTGTTGGCCGGCCTGGCACTGTTGACCGTGCTGGCGGTCGGCGGCGGCGCGGCGCTGGGCGCGTGGATGGCGCCGCATTCGGTACCGGTGCTCGACAGCGCGGTGGTCAGCCAGGCGCTCGATGCCCAGCGTGATGAAGTCGGCGCAGTGCGCATCCACGCTCAGCGCCAGCTCGACGCCTTCGCCGCCCATGTCGCCGAATTGCAAGCGCGCCTGACCCGCCTCGATGCCCTGGGTGAACGGCTCACCGAGCTGGCCGAGCTGGATGCCAGCGAATTCGATTTCTCCCTGGGGGTAGGGCAGGGTGGGCCCGAAGAGCCCATCGGCGGTGCGGCCTATGCGCCGCCACCGTTCATGAGCACCCTGGACGAACTGGCCCTGCGCATGGACAGCCGCGAGCAGCAGCTCGAAGTACTCGAACAATTGCTCGCCGACCGGCGTCTCGACGAGGCGACCATGCTCTCTGGCCACCCGGTGCTGCAGGGCTACGTATCATCACCCTTCGGTCGGCGGGTCGACCCCCTGACCGGCCGTATCAGCGTGCACAAGGGCGTGGATTTCGCCGCCAAGGCGGGTAGCGACGTAGTAGCGGTGGGGGCGGGGGTGGTGACCTTCGCCGGGCGGCGCAACGGCTACGGCAACACGGTTGAAATCAGCCATGCCGATGGCTACGTCACCCTGTATGCGCACAACCGCAGCAACAGCGTGCAGGTTGGCGACCTGGTCCAGCGTGGCCAGGTGATCGCCACTGTCGGCAGCACCGGGCGCTCGACCGGCAATCATGTGCACTTCGAAGTCAGCCGTAACGGTGAACTGGTCAATCCCCACAGCTACATCGCACGCGTCAGCGACCAGCCCTGACGGAGCCGGCCCAGACCGGCCCGAACCCTGCCGATGGCCCTGTGCCAATCGCGCTGCTTTCTTCAATTCCGTTTCCGGGTAGAATGCCCCCTTCGCACGCAGCCATAAGGGCTGCATGGGCGACTCACGGGGCCGCCCTCCATTCATAGCGTGGAAGATCCTGTCGATATGTTTGCGCCTTTGTTGAAAAAACTCTTTGGAAGCAAGAACGAGCGTGAAGTCAAACGCATGCTCAAGGCGGTTCAGGCCGTCAATGCATTCGAGGAGCAGATGCTCGCGCTCTCCGATGAGCAACTGCGTGCCAAGACCGAAGAATTCAAGGCCCGCCTGGCCAAAGGCGAAACCCTGGATCAACTGCTGCCCGAAGCCTTCGCCGTGGCCCGTGAGGCCGGCAAGCGGGTGATGGGCATGCGCCACTTCGACGTCCAGCTGATTGGCGGCATGACCCTGCACGAAGGCAAGATCGCCGAGATGCGTACCGGTGAGGGCAAGACCCTGGTCGGTACCCTGGCGGTCTACCTCAATGCCCTGGAAGGCAAGGGCGTGCACGTGGTGACGGTCAACGACTACCTGGCTCGCCGCGACGCCAACTGGATGCGCCCGCTGTATGAGTTCCTTGGCCTGTCGGTGGGTATCGTCACGCCGTTCATGCCGCCGGAAGAGAAGCGTGCGGCCTATGCCGCCGACATCACCTACGGCACCAACAACGAATTCGGCTTCGACTACCTGCGCGACAACATGGCGTTCAGCGTCGAAGAGAAATTCCAGCGCGAGCTGAATTTCGCGGTGATCGACGAAGTCGACTCGATCCTTATCGACGAAGCCCGTACCCCGCTGATCATCTCCGGCCAGGCCGAAGACAGCTCGAAGATGTACACCGAGATCAACAAGCTGATTCCTCGCCTCAAGCAGCACATCGAGGAAGAGGAAGGCGTGGTCACTCAGGAAGGCCACTACAAGGTCGACGAGAAGAGCCGCCAGGTCGAACTCAACGAGGAAGGTCACCAGATCATCGAGGACATGCTCACCCAGGCCGGCCTGCTGGCTGAAGGCGAGAGCCTCTACTCGGCGCACAATCTGGGCCTGCTGACCCATGTGTATGCCGGCCTGCGTGCCCACACCCTGTTCCATCGCAACGTCGAGTACATCGTGCAGAACGGCCAGGTGATCCTGATCGACGAGCACACCGGGCGTACCATGCAGGGTCGTCGCCTGTCCGAAGGCCTGCACCAGGCCATCGAAGCGAAGGAAGGCGTGCAGATCCAGGCCGAGAGCCAGACCCTGGCCTCGACCACCTTCCAGAACTACTTCCGCCTGTACAACAAGCTGGCCGGTATGACCGGTACCGCGGATACCGAGGCCTTCGAATTCCACCAGATCTACGGTCTGGACGTGATGGTCATCCCGACCAACAAGCCCATCGCGCGTAAGGACTTCAACGACCTGGTCTACCTGACCCAGGAAGAGAAGTACGCGGCGATCATCAATGACATCAAGGAGTGCCAGGCCCAGGGCCGGCCCGTGCTGGTCGGTACCGCGACCATCGAGACCTCCGAGTACATGTCGCGCCTGCTCGAGCAGGAAGGCATCGAGCACAAGGTGCTCAACGCCAAGTTCCACGAAAAGGAAGCCGAGATCATCGCCCAGGCCGGTCGCCCGGGTGCGCTGACCATCGCCACCAACATGGCCGGTCGTGGTACCGACATCCTGCTCGGCGGCAACTGGGAAGTGGAAGTCGCGGCGCTGGAAAACCCAAGCGACGAGCAGATCGCGCAGATCAAGGCCGACTGGCAGAAGCGTCACCAGCAGGTGCTGGAGTCCGGCGGTTTGCACGTGATCGCCTCCGAGCGTCACGAATCCCGGCGTATCGACAACCAGTTGCGTGGCCGTGCCGGCCGCCAGGGCGATGCCGGTTCGAGCCGCTTCTACCTGTCGCTGGAAGACAGCCTGATGCGCATCTTCGCCTCCGATCGGGTGAAGAATTTCATGAAGGCCCTGGGCATGCAGCCGGGCGAGGCCATCGAGCATCGCATGGTCACCAATGCCATCGAGAAGGCGCAGCGTAAGGTCGAAGGTCGCAACTTCGACATGCGCAAGCAGTTGCTCGAATACGATGACGTGGCCAACGAGCAGCGCAAGGTTATCTACCACATGCGCAACACCTTGCTGACCGCCGACAACGTGGGCGAGACCATCGAGGACTTCCGCAAGGAAGTGTTGGACAGCACCATCAATGCCCACATGCCGCCGCAGTCGCTGCCCGAGCAATGGGACATCGCCGGCCTGGAGGAGGCGCTGTACGCCGGCTTCAACCTGCGCCTGCCGATCCAGCAATGGCTCGACGAAGACTCCAAACTGTACGAAGACACCCTGCGCGAGCGCATCCTCAAGGAACTGGTGGACGCCTACAACGAGAAGGAAACCCAGGCCAGCGCCGAAGCCCTGCGGACCTTCGAGAAGCAGATCCTGCTGCGTGTGCTCGACGACCTGTGGAAAGACCACCTGTCGACCATGGACCACCTGCGCCACGGCATCCACCTGCGCGGCTACGCCCAGAAGAACCCGAAGCAGGAGTACAAGCGCGAGTCGTTCACCCTGTTCCAGGAACTGCTGGACTCGATCAAGCGCGACGCCATCCGCGTGCTCTCCCACGTGCAGGTGCGCCGCGAAGACCCAGCCGAAGAAGAAGCGCGCCTGCGTCGCGATGCCGAGGCACTGGCCCAGCGCATGCAGTTCCAGCACGAAGAGGTTTCCGCGCTCGAAGAGCCTGATGCCGACGGCCAGGAAAACGGTGATGTCGCCGTGGCCGCTACGCCGGTAAGGGCTGAGCAGAAAGTCGGTCGCAATGAGCTGTGCCCATGCGGGTCTGGCAAGAAGTACAAGCACTGCCACGGTCAGATCAACTGAGAACCTGCCCACGACTGGCTGCGCGTCGGCCCTGCCGGATTGGAAACAGCCCGGTCGGAAAGCCGCTTGCGGCTAACGCACCTGGTGCGGCCGCGACGGGGCGAATGAAGCGAGCAATGCTCATGTACAGCCGTACACTCCGCGTCCTCGCCTGTGTTGGCTTTGCAGGGCTCTAGCTCGCAAGGTCGTGAACTGGTTCTGATCCTGAGCTTGCTGTAACGTCCAAACGCCGCGAAGGGTTCAGCCTTTCGCGGCGTTTTCGCATCGAACATGCTGTGCACATCAACCTAATTCGAGGAGCTCTCCCATGGCTGTTGGTCTTGGCCCGCTGTCTACCCTGCATCCGGTTCCAGGTTTCGAGCTGGGCATCGCCTCTGCCGGCATCAAGCGCCCAGGGCGCAAGGATGTGGTGGTGATGCGCTGCGCCGAAGGCAGCAGTGTGGCCGGCGTGTTCACCCTCAATGCGTTCTGCGCGGCGCCGGTGATCCTGGCCAAGAAACGCGCCTCCGGCAGCGTGCGTTACCTGCTGACCAATACCGGCAATGCCAATGCCGGCACCGGCGAGCCAGGCCTGCACAATGCCATGCGCACCTGTGCCAGCCTGGCCCGCCTGGCGGGTGTGGAGGAAACCGAAGTGCTGCCGTTCTCCACCGGGGTGATCGGCGAGCCGCTGCCGGTCGAGAAGATCGAAGGTGCGTTGCAGGCTGCGCTGGACAACCTCGCCGAAGACAACTGGGCCGATGCCGCCACCGGCATCATGACCACCGATACCCTGCCCAAGGGCGCCAGCCGCCAATTCACCCATGAGGGCGTGACGGTAACCGTGACCGGCATCAGCAAGGGCGCTGGCATGATCAAGCCAAACATGGCCACCATGCTCGGCTACATCGCCACCGACGCCAAGGTCGCCCAGGGCGTGTTGCAGGACCTGTTGCGCGACGCGGCGAACAAGTCGTTCAACCGCATCACCATCGATGGCGACACCTCCACCAACGATTGCTGCATGCTGATCGCCACCGGCCAGGTAGCCCTGCCGGAAATCACCCAGGCCAGTGGCGCACTGTTCGCGGCGCTCAAGCAGGCGGTGTTCGAGGTGTGCATGGAGGTGGCCCAGGCCATCGTGCGTGACGGTGAAGGCGCCACCAAGTTCGTCACCGTGCAGGTCAACGGCGGTGCGACCCACCAAGAGTGCCTGGACGTCGGCTATGCGGTGGCCCATTCGCCGTTGATCAAGACTGCGCTGTTCGCCTCCGACCCCAACTGGGGGCGCATCCTCGCCGCTGTCGGCCGTGCCGGCGTGGCACAACTGGATGTCAGCAAGATCGACGTGTTCCTGGGCGAGGTGTGCATCGCCAGCAAGGGCTGTCGTGCTGCCAGCTACACCGAGGAGCAGGGCGCAACGGTGATGGCCGAGGAGGAAATCACCATCCGCATCGAGTTGGGCCGTGGTACCTGCAGCGAGACCATCTGGACCACCGACCTGTCCCACGAATACGTGAAGATCAACGCCGAATACCGCACCTGATGCTGCCGGCCGCTACCACGGCGGCTGGCCGGTATCGTCCATTCCGCTCGCGCATGGCCCCATGAGCGAGCGGAATTTGCCTTGCCGGCAGCCAACGGCGAAGCTGTCGCTCTGTTCCTTCTGACCGCTGGAGAAATAGATGTCGCTCGAATTGGTGATAGGCAACAAGAACTACTCGTCTTGGTCGTTGCGCGGCTGGCTGCTGGTCGAGCTGAGCGGTGCGGCTTACCAGGAGACCCTGGTGCCGCTGTTTCGTGCCGACACCCACGCGCGCTTGCTGGAACACTCGCCGACCGCCAAGGTGCCGGTGCTCAAGTGGGATGCCGGGGTGATCTGGGATTCCCTGGCGATCGCCGAGTACCTGGCCGAGCGCTTTCCTGAAGCCGCCATGTGGCCGCGTGATGTCGCGGCACGCGCCATGGCCCGCTCGGTGTGTGCGGAAATGCACAGCGGTTTCGGCGCACTGCGCAGCCACATGCCGATGGACATGCAGCGTAATGCGCCACTGGCCAGCGTGACGGATGACGTCAAGCATGACATCCAGCGCATCGTCGCCATCTGGACAGGCTGCCGCGAGCGCTTCGGCCAGGGCGGCCCCTATCTGTTCGGGGAGGTCAGCATCGCCGATGCCTACTTTGCCCCGGTGGCCAGTCGGCTGCGCAGCTACGGCGTGCAACTTCCGGCAGAGGCCGCGGCCTACGTGGAGACCATTTTTCAATGGCCGGCGTTCCAGCGCTGGCTGCAGGCAGCCTTGAAGGAGTGAATGTGAAGCGCGTGCACGTAGCGGCAGCGGTAATCCGCGGTGAAGATGGCCGGATCCTGATCGCCAGGCGCCCGGATGACAAACACCAGGGCGGGCTCTGGGAGTTTCCCGGCGGCAAGGTGGAGGAGGGCGAGGCCGTCCTCGCGGCGCTGTCGCGCGAACTGCACGAGGAGCTGGGCATCATCGTGAGCGCTGCGCGACCGCTGATTCAGGTGCGTCACGACTACGCCGACAAGCACGTGCTACTGGATGTCTGGGAAGTCAGCCGCTTCACCGGCGAGCCCCACGGCGCCGAAGGTCAGCCGCTGGCCTGGGTCGGTCCACGGCAATTGAGCGACTATGAATTTCCTGCCGCCAACCGCCCGATCGTCGCGGCTGCTCGGCTGCCCGAGCATTACCTGATCACCCCGGAAGGCTTGGACGGCCCCGAGCTGCTGGCTGGGGTGCGTGCTGCCGTCGCCAATGGCATCCGCCTCATTCAACTGCGGGCGCCGGCGATGTTCGATGCCCAGTACCGCGACATCGCCGTGGACGTGCAGGGGCTCTGCGCCGGCAAGGCGCAACTGATGCTCAAGGGCCCCCTGGAGTGGCTGGGCGACTTCCCGGCTGCCGGCTGGCACCTGACCGCCGAGCAGCTGCGCAAGTACGCGGGCAACGGCCGTCCGTTGCCCGAAGGGCGCTGGCTGGCCGCCTCCTGCCATAGTGCCGAAGAACTCGAACTGGCCACCCGGATCGGCGCCGACTTCGTCACTCTGTCGCCACTGCAGGCCACCGAAACTCATCCCCAGGCCCAGCCATTGGGCTGGGAGCGGGCGAGCGAACTGCTGCAGGGCTTCAACCAGCCGTGCTATCTGCTCGGCGGCGTCGGCCCGCAGCACCTTGAGCAGGCCTGGCAGGCCGGTGCCCAGGGCGTTGCCGGGATTCGCGCATTCTGGCCCGAGCGGCAGCGCTGACCCCCCGCGCTTGTATGGCCACGCCGTAGCGCCTACCCTGCGGCGTCCTGTTTTCGAGTGATATAAGGCCCATGGCCTCGGTTCTGAATGTCATCCTGCCAGTTTTCGCGCTGATTCTCGCCGGCTTCGCCTGCCGGCGCCTGGGTCTGCTCGGCGCCACCGCTGCCTCCGAGATCAACCGTATGGTGGTTTGGCTGTGTCTGCCGGCGCTGCTGTTCGAGGCGATGGCCACCGTGGTGTGGGACGAGATCTGGCAGCCCGGGTTCATCCTCGCCTATGGCATCGCCACCCTGGGGCTCTTCGCCCTGGTGCTGCTCGGCTGCCTGCGCCGCACCGGCAGCCTGGCCGACGCCAGCGTGCGCGGGCTGAGCGCCTCCTATGCCAATACCGGCTATATGGGCATTCCGCTGTGCCTGCTGGTGTTCGGCGATGCCGGCATGGAGCCGGCGCTGATCGCCTGCCTGATCGTCATCTGCGTGCTGTTCGCCCTGGCGGTGGTGTGCATCGAAGTGGGCCTGCAGAACGAAAAGAGCGTGCTGGCCGCGGTGCGCAAGGTTCTGCTCGCGCTATTGAAGAACCCCATCGTCATGGCGCCGCTGCTCGGCGGCCTATGGGCGGCGACGGCGCAGCCACTGCCGGCGCCCCTGCACCAGTTCCTCAAATTGCTCGCTGCCGCCACCGGGCCCTGCGCATTGATCGCCTTGGGGCTGTTTCTGGCCCATAAGCAACCCGGACCCAGATCGCACGGTACCGGCCTGGTACTGATCAAGCTGGTCGCTCATCCGTTGATCACCTGGGCATTGGCCGTCTACGTGTTTCGCCTGCCGCCGATGTGGGCGCACGCCGCATTGCTGCTCAGCGCATTGCCGACCGGTACCGGGCCCTTCATGCTCGCCGAGTTCTATCGCCGCGATGGCGCCGAGGTGTCGAGCACCATTCTGTTGTCGACGCTGGGCTCGCTGCTGACGCTGTCGATCTGCCTCTACCTGATCGCGCCCTGAGCGCCGCGCCTGGAGCCTCCCTATGCCACCATCCGATCAGCCGACCCTGCGCCCCAGCACCCTGCACCTGCCGGCCGGCGATTGGACGAGCGTGCTCGACTGCCTGTGCGCGCACTTCCCGGCGATTTCACGGGATGTCTGGCTCGAGCGTATGGCCCGCGGTCGGGTGTTGGATGCCGATGGCGCACCGATCGGTGTCGATCACCCCTATCGGGTCGGCCTGCGCGTGCATTATTTCCGTGAGGTGCCCGCCGAGCCGACGATCCCCTTCGAGGAAGCCATCCTGCACCTCGACGAGCACCTGCTGGTCGCCGACAAGCCGCATTTCCTGTCGGTGATGCCGGCCGGCGCCTATGTCGAGCAGACCCTGCTGGCTCGGCTGGTCAGGCGCACCGGCAATGCCGACCTGGTGCCCTTGCACCGCATCGACCGGCATACCGCCGGGCTGGTGCTGTTTTCCAGCAACCCCCAGACCCGCGGGCGCTACCAGGCAATGTTTCGCGAGCGCGCCATCGACAAGCGCTACGAGGCGCTGGCGGCGCCTTTACCGAATCTGCAGTTTCCCGTCGTGCGTGAGACGCGCTTCGAGGCGGGGGAGCCGTTCTTTCGCATGCGCGAGATGCCGGGCGTAGCCAACACCTGTACGCGTATCGAGGTGATCGAGAAGCGCGGCGAGCACTGGTTGTATGGTCTCGAACCGGTCACCGGCAAGAAGCACCAGCTGCGCGTGCATATGGCCGCGCTTGGCGCGGCGATTCTCAATGACCCGTTCTATCCCGAGGTGAGTTGCGCCGAGGGTGAGCCTGACGACTACCAGCGTCCGCTCAAGTTGCTGGCACGTGGGCTGACGTTCAGCGACCCGCTGACAGGCGAGCCGAGATCTTTCGAGAGCCGCCTCAGCCTTTGACGGCGGCCTGCCAGAGCACTTCGTCGATGCCCTGGCGCATGGCGATCAACCTGGCAGCCACGAACAGCAGGTCGGACAGCCGATTGATATAGGCCAGCAGCTCGCCGCGCAGTGGCTCGCTGGCATGCAGCTGGCCGCAGCGCCGCTCGGCGGTACGCGCGCTGCTGCGGCACAGGTGGGCCTGGGCGATCAGCTTTGATCCCCCAGGCAGGATGAAGTTGGTGAGCGGGCCGACTTCCTCGTTCCAGCGGTCGATGACCGCCTCCAGGCGCTCGATCTCGGCAGCCTGCAGGGCGTGGTATTCAGGCATGGCCAGCTCACCGCCGAGGTCGAACAGGCGGTGCTGACAGGGCGCGAGCACCTCGACCAGCTCGCCAAGGCCCGGGCAGCCCGCCCGCTCCTCGGCCAGGCAGGCGATCAGCAGGCCGAGCTGGCTGTTGAGCGTATCCACTTCGCCGATGGCTTCGATGCGTGGGTGATCCTTGGCGACCCGGCGGCCGTCGGCCAGGCCGGTTTGCCCGGCATCGCCGGTGCGTGTGTAGATTTTCGAGAGTCGGTAGCCCATGGGGTCTCCGGTAATCAGTTGCCCACACCCAGCGGCAGGCGCAGGGTGAAGCAGGTGCCCTGGCCGGTGCGCGAGTGCACCTCCATCTGGCCCTTGTGGTTGTTGGTGACGATGAAGTACGACACGGAAAGCCCCAGGCCGGTGCCCTGGCCGACTTCCTTGGTGGTGAAGAACGGCTCGAAGATGCGCTTGCGCACCGCTTCCGGAATGCCCACGCCGTTGTCCTCGACCTGCACCTCGGCCCAGGGCGGCGCCAGGCGGGTGCGCAGGATCAGCTTGCCGGGCTGGCTTTCGTCATCGCGCAAGTGGATGGCCTGGGCGGCGTTCTTCAACAGGTTGAGCAGCACCTGTTCCAGTTCGTTGGCGATGCCGGGAACCGGCCCCAGCTGCGGGTCGAACTCGCGCTGGATCAGCAGGCTCTTGAAGTCGAAGCTTTCGGTCAGGTCGAAGTCGTTGCTGGCGATCTCCACCGCCTGGTCGATCAGCGCCGGCAGCTGGCAGGGCGCCAGTTGGCGGTTGCTCAGGCGGCTGAAACTGAGCATGTGGGTGACGATCTTCGAGGCCCGCGCGCCGGCCTGCTGGATGCCGTCGAGCAGCATGGGAATTTCCCGGGCGCTCAGGTAGCGGTCGATGGCCGGCAGGCTGACGCCGGCCAGTTCGGCTTGCTCCTGGTTGCGCGGCAGCTCCGGCGACAGGCGCCGGCGGATGTTCTGCACGTTGTGCAGGATGGCGCCCAGCGGGTTGTTGATCTCGTGCGCCATGCCGGCCGCCAGGCCGCCCACGGAAAGCATCTTCTCGGACTGCACCATGACCTCTTCGAGATTCAGGCGCTGGGTGATGTCGTCGATTCGGATCACCACACCACGGCCGATGCTGCCGATCAGCGGATAGAAGGTCAGGGCGTAGTGGTGGGGCTCGTCATCGCGAATCCAGGTGACGCGTTCGATCTTCTCGACCCGGTGCTGCTCGGCTGTGCGCTTGAGCTTGGACAGGTAGGGCTTGAGCAGCGGAAAGGCGAGAAACACCGGCTGGTTCACCGCTTCGTCGATGGAGGTGCCAGACAGTGCGCTGGCCTCCTGATTCCACTGCGCAACATAGAGCTGCTCGTCCAGGGCGATCAGCGCCGAGGGCATGGAGTCAATGATGCTGTTGAGGTAGTTCTGGAAGCCCGTGAGCTTCTTCTCGATCTTGCTGCGTACCTGCACTTCGAGTTCCAGCTTGCGGTTCGACAGGCGGGTTTCCTCGGCCAGACCGCGGGCCTGGTTGTAGGCTTCTTCGGAGTCGTCGCGGGCGCGTTTGAGCTGCTGCTCGCGGGCCTCGATGCGTTCGAGCATGGTATTGAACGCTTCGGCCAGGCTGCCGATTTCATCGCGGTTGCCGCGCCGCGCGCGCAGTGAGTAGTTCTCTTCGCGAGTGACCTGGCGGGTGAGTTCCTCGAGGCGTTTGATCGGGCTGGTGACCAGGCGGCGGATCTGCCGCGCCACCAGCAGCCAGAGCACCAGACTGAAGCCGAGAATCACCAGGCTGGCGGTGACGGTGCCGGTGTAGAAGGCGCCCGGCAGTTCGCTGGAGGCGACCAGCAGCAGGTGCCCGGGCGGAGCCTCGCCCTGGGGCAGCTCGATCAGCTGGTTGGCGCGAAATTCGCCGATGCGCCAGTGGTCCAGGGCATCGACCTGGGTGGGCAGCTCGAGTTTTTCGCCGCGCTGCAGCTGCGCCAGGCTGTTGCCCTCGGCGTCGTAGATCACCGCGGCGCGCAAGGGGGCGTAGCCATCCAGGCGTTTGAGCAGCTCATGGGCTGCCTCGGGCGAGCGCAGGGCTTCGCGGCTCAGCGCCGGGGTGGCGATCAGCCGGCCGAGGGTCTGCAGCGCCTGGGGCGCAACGCTCTCCTGGGAAATCCAGTAGGCCGCACTGATGAAGGTCATGTTGGCGACGATCAGCACGGCTGTCAGCAGGACCAGCAGGGCGGCGAGCAGCTTTCGGCCAACGGGCAGGTTCTTCAGGCGGTGGCGCAGGCGCATTGGCGTTTGTCGTGGTGGCAGGTGAGGGCGCAGGTTAGCGCGTGACTCAATAGCGCGGCAATCCGTGGCGGTCCAGGTGGGCGAGCAGGCGCCGCTGCACGGCCTGCAGATGCGCCATCGGCAGGCCGGTACCCTCAGCCGCCGCGCAGGCATAGCCGAGCAGGTAGCTGATTTCGGTGCGCCGGCCAGCGGTCACGTCCTGGTACATGGACGAGTAGTTGGCCGCCGTGGCCTCGATCACCCGCCACACCTCGTGGTGCAGGTCTTGCGCTGCTTCGGGCTGGCCACAGGCGGTCAGCAACGTGACCAGCTCGTCGCAAAGCGCCTCGACTTCTTCGCGGTGCGCCGCCAGTTCGCCATTGCGGCAGCCATACAGCACGGTCAACGGGTTGATGGCGCAGTTGAGCGCCAGCTTGCGCCACAGCCGCGCCAGAATGTCCGGGCTCCAGGTATGTGGGATCTGGCTGCGTTGCAGCTCGTCCAGCCAGGCTGGGGGCGTGGCATCGAGTGGATCGCCAAGCCAGGTATGACCCTGACCGGCGAACACCACGCGCCAGTCGCCATCGCGAAAGGCTCCCTCGGTGCTGGAGGCCGGCAGGCAGCGTTGGTCGGGTAGCTGCCGCGCGACTTCGTCCTGGCTACCGAGGCCGTTCTGCAACAGGATCACCTCTGCCCCCGGTGCCAGGCGATGGGCGACGGCGGCAATCGCTTCGGCGGCGTCATAGGCCTTGCAGGCCAGCAGCAGGCGGGCGATGGGCGCCGGGTCGTCCAAGTCGCTGGCGGCGATGGCGTGCAGGGTGGTCTGGCCCCCTTCGACCAGGGTCAGGCCGCCTGCCTGGCGGTAGGCGGCCAGGCGCTGCGGGGTGCGCAGAATCAGCTGTACCGGCACGCCGGCGCGCAACAGACGGACCGCCCACAGGCTGCCCAGGCTGCCGGCACCGAGTACGTGCCAGCTCATGGTCGGGGCAGGCGCACCGCAGTGACGCGGCCACTGGCGTGGGCCTCGGGAAGCAGGCGGCTGGCCAGATCGACCAGTTGCTGCTGTTCCATCGGCATGGCCTTGCTGTCCAGGCCGACCACGGCAATGCCGGCCTTGAGGCTGATGAAGCCCTCGCTGGTCTTGAAGGCCTTGAGGTTGAGCCCCTCGTGCAGGCGCTTGAAACTGCTTGGCGAGCACTCCTGCAGGTCATCGAGCAGGGTGATCAGCGCGAAGTGGCGGTCGTCCAGGCTGACCAGCACGTCCAATGGGCGCACCAGCTGCTGCAGGCGACGGGCCACGCTGCGTAGCAGCTCGTTATAAAAGGTCTTGCCGTGGCGGGTGCCCAGTTCGTCGGCGCCCTGCAGGCCGATCAGCAGGTAGCACAGCGCGCCTCCGCGCGATTCCACCTGGCGCAGGCTGTCCGCCATCTTCTGCCTCAGGTAGCGGGTGTTGCCCAGGCCGGTCAGCGGGTCGACCAGGTTGCGCTCTTCCAGGCTGGCGATGTTCTGCACCAGCAGGGCGTTTTCCTGGAGCAGGCGCTGCAGGGTGCTGCACAGGCGTTCGGCGGCGAACACGCGTGGCAGCAGCTGCTCATTCATGGCCGATTTGCTGATGAAGTCATCGACGCCGCGGTCGAAGGCTTCATTGAGCACGTTCTCGCCTTCCTTGCCGGTGAGCAGAATGATGTAGGTGTAGTGCTCGGCCGCCTCGTCAAGCTGGCGCACCCGTCCGGTCAGCTCCAGGCCGTCCATTTCGGGCATCAGCCAGTCGGCCAGCAGCACGCTGGCCGGGCGTTGTTCGAGGTTGCTGATGGCTTCGGCAGCACTGCTGGCGAAGCGTACATCCTGATATCCAGCCTGGCTCAGCGCACGGCCGATCATGGCGCTGGAGAACTTGGCGTCGTCCACCACCAGAATACTGAGATGGGGGTTGGGCATTTATGGCACTCGCTGGCAAGAAAACGGGTCGAGGGAGGGGAGTAACCAATACAACGCCGAGCGGTCTGTATCAGAGCGGATATAATGATCGCGCCAATTTTATCGTCAAGCCATCCGCGCGATTTGCGCAGAACTTATTCACGATGTCGCGAACTGGCGCCCAGCACGATGCGGTTCGCATCGCTGCACTGGTGGCTGCCGGCAAGCGAATCGCGAAGCGGTGCTGCCCGGTCGCGCTTTATATCAGGAGCAATTGCATGCCCTCGTTCGACGTGGTGTCGGAGCTGGACAAACACGAACTCACCAATGCCCTGGATAACGCCGGCAAGGAGCTGGAACGGCGTTTCGACCTGCGCGGCAAGTGCAGTTTCGAAACCAAGGACAAGGCGGTGACGCTGACCGCCGAAGCGGATTTCATGCTCGAGCAGATGCTCGACATCATTCGGGGTTGCCTGATCAAGCGCAAGATCGACAGTCAGTGCATGGAGACCAAGGACCCCTACGCTTCCGGCAAGGTGGTCAAGCAGGAGGTCGAGTTCCGCGAAGGTATCGACAAGGAGCTGGCCAAGAAGATTGTCGCCCATATCAAGGACGCCAAGCTCAAGGTGCAGGCCGCCATCCAGGGCGAGCAGGTGCGGGTCACTGGCAAGAAGCGCGACGACCTGCAGGAGTGCATCGCCTCACTGCGTGGCAAGGATTTCGGCATGCCCCTGCAGTACAACAACTTCCGCGACTGATGCAGCGGGGTTTATTGAACCCCAGGGAAACCCCGGCGTCGCAATTTGTAACCGCCCGTGCAAACGCCATGGCCCGCCATGGCGTTTTCGTTTGAATTGCTAGAAGGAATACCTGATGGATATGAGCATCGACCAACTGGTCGTCATGTCGCAGGCCTGGATCCCGGTATTGCTGCAGTACAGCGGCAAGCTGGCCCTGGCCATCGTCACCCTGCTGATTGGCTGGTGGCTGATCAGCAAGCTGACCAGCAAGGTCAGTGCGCTGATGGATGGTCGCAGGGTCGACCGTGCGCTGAGCAGCTTTATCGGCAGCCTGGCGAGCATCGTGCTCAAGGTGCTGCTGATCATCAGCGTGGCATCCATGATCGGCGTGGAAACCACCTCGTTTATCGCGGTAATCGGTGCGGCCGGCCTGGCCATCGGCCTGGCGTTGCAGGGCAGCCTGGCGAACTTCGCCGGCGGCGTGCTGATCATGCTGTTCCGCCCGTTCAAGGCGGGAGACTTCATCGAGGCCCAGGGCGTTTCCGGCTCGGTGGACTACATCCAGATCTTCCACACCGTGCTGCGCACCGGCGACAACAAGGTGGTGATCGTGCCCAACGGCACGCTGTCCAACGGCATCATCACCAACCATTCGCGACAGAACACCCGCCAGGTGCTGTACGACGTGAAGCTCGATTACGACGCCGATCTGGCCAAGGCCCGCGAGGTCCTGCTGGAACTCTCCAAGGACGCCCGCGTGCATCAGGAGCCGGCCCCGGTGGTGGTGGTGGCCAACCTGGCTGAAACCTCGATCAACCTGTCGCTGCGCATGTGGACGGCCGCCGGCGATTACTGGCCGGTGATCTTCATGCTCAACGAAAACGTGCGTGATCGCCTGCGTGCCGTCGGCGTGGAGCTGGCGCAGCCGCCGCGCATGGTGCAGATGGTGCAGCAGGGCAAGGCGGGCTGAGCCTTCGCAAGCCATGAAAAAGCCGACGTGAGTCGGCTTTTTCATGGGCATCATTCCTGTTTCGGCGGCTCGTCGACGGGTAGCGCAGCGGCCCGGTTGCCCTGGCGATGCCACTGCAACAGGATCAGCAGCAGGGTCGGTACCCCCATCAGGGCGGTGATCAGGAAGAAGTCCGCATAGCCGAACTTCTCCACCAGCACGCCGGAATAGCCACCGATCAGGCGCGGCAGCAGCAGCATGATGGAGCTGAGCAAGGCGTACTGGGTGGCCGAGAACTTCAGATTGGTGAGGCTCGACAGGTAGGCCACGAAGGCTGCCGTGGCCAGGCCGGAGCTGAAGTTGTCCGCCGAAATGGTGAAGATCAGCATCTGCAGGTTGGCGCCCATGCCGGCGAGCGCCATGAACAGCAGGTTGGTGGCCGCCGAGGCTGCACCGCCGATGAACAGGATCGGCATGATGCCGAAGCGCACGATCAACAGGCCGCCGGCGCCGGCACCGACCAGGGTCATGATCAGCCCGAACAGCTTGCTGACGCTGGCGATCTGATCCTTGGTGAAGCCCTGATCAATGTAGAACACGTTGGCCATCACGCCCATCACCGTGTCGGACATGCGGTAGGTGGCGATCAGCCCGAGCAACAGCAGCGCCTGCCAGCGATAGCGCAGGATGAAGTCGTTGACCGGCGTGAGCACCGGCGCCAGGCCGCGGCGGCCCATGGATGACAGGCACAGTGTGGTGAGGATGGTGTAGAGGATGGCGCGCAGAAAGGCACGGTCCTCGAGCAGCAGATCCAGCAGGGTGGCCTCGCCGGTCACCAGGCTGGGGAAGTCGGTGTTGTAAAGCTGGGTGAACATAGCCGGTACCGACACCAGCAGGACGATCAGCACCAGCACCGAAGCGATCTGGTGACTGAAGCCATACTTGGCGGCGGCCAGCTGGGTCTTCATGGACACCGCCGGCTCTTTCATCCACAGGCTGGTCAACAGGCCCGGCAGCATCAGCAGCGCGAACAACAGATAGGTGCCGGCCCAGGCGGCGTGCTGGTAGAGCAGAGTGGTCGACCCCAGCCCCTCGGCGACGTACAGCGCACCGGCGGTGGCCAGCAGCGCGGCAACCCGGTAGCCGGCCATGTAGCTGGCGGCGAGGGCGGCCTGACGGGTGTCGTCGACGATCTCCAGGCGGTAGGCGTCGACGGCGATATCCTGGGTGGCCGAGGCAAAGGCCACCAGCACGGCCAGGGCGATCAGCCAGGTCAGGTGGGTGTGCGGGTCGCACAACGCCATGCCGGCCAGGCCGATGGCGATCAGGATCTGCGACAGCACCAGCCAGGAGCGCCGCCTGCCGAGCTTGCCCAGCAGCGGCAGGCGCCATTGATCGAGCAGCGGCGACCACACCCACTTGAAGGCGTAGGCCAGGCCGATCAGGCTGGCGAAACCGATGGTTTCCCGCGCCACGCCGGCTTCGCGCAGCCACACCGACAGGGTCGAGAACACCAACATGTAGGGCAGGCCGGCGGCGAACCCAAGCACCAGAAGAACCAGTGTCGAGGGGCTGGAGTAGGCGGCGATCGCGTCGCGCCAGCTTTTACGATGCATTGAAGGGGGTCGGCCTGGAGGGAGAAAGCATGAACAAGTGGCGCACTCTAGGGGCTAGGGTCGGGTCAGTGCAAGCCGGTTGCGCCAGGCGCGTCGAGTCTCATGCCTCGTGCTCCAGGGGCCGCCAGCCGTGACGTCGGATATCCACCCGACCATTGTGGGATAGCACCCCTTCGACGCGCAATCGGGCACGTTGTTCAACCCCGCTCGGCGAGTCGGCCGCCAGGCTCAAGCGGCCGCCGGAGGCGACCACGCGATGCCAGGGCAGGGCGGTGCCATCGGGTAGCTGGCCGAGGGTGCGACCCACCCAACGCGCGGCGCGGCCCAGGCCCGCCAGTGCGGCCAGCTCGCCATAGGTGACCACCTTGCCGGGCGGCACCTGGGCCAGCGCCAGGTACAGCGCGTCACGGCGAGCCTGCTGGTCAACTTCGGCCAGCGGGGCGCTGTAATCGGATTGTCGTGTTGGCATGGCAGGCTCCTGGCTCCGCGCGGTTAGCAGGCCGCTAAAACATTATCTACGTTGCCGGCGCGTCGTTAAAAACAACCTCGCGTGCGAGCCCCGGGCTAGGCGCCCCCGCCCAGGCCTCGCCGACGTTTTGCAACGGCCTGCTAGGGCCTCGATGAACTAGAAGCATTTCCGTCGGTCATTTCTTGCTCAAATATTGGGTATGCGGATAATGCCCGATTTCCTGCGAACCGGAGCGATAGCGTCCGCTTATGTTTACTCGTACCTTGTTGTGCCTGGGCCTCAGCGTGGCAGCCACGCCGTTGATGGCCGATACCGTGTGGATGAAGAACGGCGACCGCCTGACCGGAACCATCAAGGTTCTCGACGGTGGCAAGCTTCTGCTGGAAACCGATTACGGTGGTTCCATTCCGCTGGACTGGAAAAAGATCGCCACCCTCGACAGTGATCGCGAGCTGCTGGTCAAGGAGAACGACATTACCGGTGAGCGCGCCAAGTCACTGCAGGCCGCCGAAGCCGGCAAGGTGATTCTGGCCAATGGCGATGCGCCGAAGACCGTCGAACTGGCCAGCATCAAGCAGATCATGAAGCCCAAGCCCTTTGTCGAAGACTTCATGTGGAAGGGCAACGTCGACGTGGCGATGGATTACAAGCGCGCCGAGAGCGACACCGATGACTACGATGTCGACCTCAAGACCCAGGCCCGGCATGGCAAGTGGCGTCACAATGCGACGGTCGACTACAACCGTGAACTGCGCAACGACGTGGTCAGCACCGACAACTGGGGCACCGAATACGCGCTGGACCGCTTTCTGGATGAGCAATGGTTCTGGCAGGGGCGCCTGGAGTACAAGCGCGACAAGATCGAAGACCTCGAGCGTCAGCGCACCATCGGTACCGGTCCGGGTTACCAGTTCTGGGATAACGAGCTGGGTGCATTTTCGGTGGCCGGCCTGCTCAACCGATCCGATTACCAGTACGCCAACGGTGAGAAAGACAACTTTTATGCCATCAGTATGCGCTGGGACTACAACCGTTACCTGATCGGCAAGACCTTCGAGCTGTTCAGCACCGGTGAGCTGGGCAAGCCGCTGGCCAGCGCCGCCGACTACGCGCTGGATGCCGAAGTGGGCCTGCGCTACAAGGTCACCGACTGGGCTTCGTTGAACATGAAGGCTTCCAAGGACCAAGTCAGTGGTTCGGAAGGCGACAAGGATGAAACCCGCTACACCATAGGTTTTGGGGTGGGTTGGTAACCCGGGTTATTGCAACGCTGAAATGAGCCCCGCCTGCGTGCGGGGCTTTTTTATGGCCGCATGGTTTGGGGAGAGTGTGGATTGACACCGGACTGGCAAGTTTGTGTGAGCCGTCGATAACTCGGCACCTTCCATTAGCGCGCTGCCTGGCCGGATGGGTTTCGCCCCTTACGGGCGACTCACTTTCTTTGCTTGTGCAAAGAAAGTAAGCAAAGAAACACACCCCTACATACGGCCCCGGCTGCGCCGAGGTTCCCTCGCTCCATCACCACTCCAGGGGCCCGCTGCGAAGGGCCATCCCTGGCCCATCGCAGCTCTCGCGACATCCATGTCGCTCAACCCCTTACGCGGCGATTCCACTCGGCCTCCTGAAGGGGACTTGGGCGTCGCCTGTTCGATCGCAACTCGAGAGCAAAGCAAAAACAGACGCCGCTGAGCTTGAGCCCGTGGAAATCTTGCAAGCTCGCGCTCCGGTCCCGTCAGGAGGCCGAGTGGAGGTGTTGCGTAGGGGAGCGAGCCGCATGGATGCGGCGAGAGGCTTAATGGGCCAGGGACGGCCCATGTAAGCCGGCCCCCGGAGCGGCGCCGGAGCGAGGGGAGTTTCGCGCAGCGAAACCCGGATGTCGGGGTGCCCTTCTTTGGCACACCTTTCTTGGGCAAGCAAGAAAGGTGTGGCGCCCGTAAGGGGCGCAACACAAAGGGTCAGTAGACGCGGTAATGGAGAGTGCCAAGCCAGTAAGTGATACGCACACAAACTTGCCAGTCCGGCGTCAAGCCTATCCTCCCCGCGAAAATGCGAAGAGTCTTTTTATCGCCGGCGTGCTACAGGCGCACGCCGCCGTCGAGTTCGAGAATGCGCCCGGTGAAGTACTCGTTCTCCAGCAGGAAGGCGATGGCGTGGGCGATCTCCTCAGGTTTGCCTAGGCGCTTGAGCGGAATCACCTCGGCCATCCGCTGCAGCGCCTCGGGCTTCATGCTGGCGACCATCTCGGTCTCGATGAAGCCGGGGGCCACGCCGGCCACGCGGATGCCGTAACGCGCCAGCTCGCGGGCCCAGACCACGGTGTCGGCGGCCACCGCAGCCTTGGCGGCCGAGTAGTTGGCCTGGCCGACATTGCCGGCCCGGGAAACCGAGGAAATATTGATGATTGCGCCGGTGTTCTGCAGCTCGATCATCTTCGCCGCCACCTCGCGAGTGCACAGGAACACCCCGGTCAGGTTGACGTCGATCACCGACTGCCACTGGGCCAGGCTCATCTTGCTCATTTCGCCGTCTTTGACCTTGATGGTCAGGCCGTCGCGCAGGATGCCGGCGTTATTGACCAGGCCGTTGATCGAGCCGAAATCCTCGGCGATCTGCGTGATGGTCTGGGTCACCTGCTCCTCGTTGGCCACGTTGCACAGGTAGGTGCGTGCCTGCACGCCCAGTGCGCGGCAGGCGGCAGCGGTTTCATCGAGCTTTTCCTGATTCAGGTCGACCAGTGCCAGGCGCACCCGGCGCTCGGCGAGGTATTCGGCCATGGCCCGACCAAGGCCTTGGCCACCACCGGTGATGATGATGACTTTATCGTGGAGTTGCATGCCAGTTCCCTTGCTTGAGAGTCGAACGGGATAGGCCGCCCGCCTGTAGTGATGCCGGTTCGTCAGGCGGTCGGTTGCGTACAGGCAGCAGCATAGAGTGCGACCAGGGCTGCGCACCAGCACGCTGTGGCCCGTTGCTCGGGTGGCGCAGGCGCTTTTCCAATATCCTGTAACAGCCTTGTGCCGTTCTTGAAAGCCGCGTGGCGTCTGCTGCGGAACGTGCCCGGCGTGGGCGAAGTCCAAGCTTCAGCTTGAATTAAGCGCAACACCCCATATTTCTCTCCTACTGGAAGGTGTTCTTCCGTCAAGGAAACCGCGATGCGCATTTTCATGTTGTTGTTCCTGCTGTTCCCGATCCTCGAGTTGGCCGTGCTGATCTCGGTGGGCAGCGCCATCGGCGTGCTGCCGACCATCGGCCTGGTGATCCTCACCTCGATCTTCGGTGGCCTGATGCTGCGCATCGCCGGTATCACCACCGCCTGGCGCGCCCGCGAGCGGCTGGCGCGTGGCGAAATGCCGGATCAGGAAGTGCTGCAGGGGCTGATGATGGCGGTCGGCGGTGGCCTGCTGTTGCTGCCGGGCTTTATCAGCGATGCCATCGGCATCCTCTGCCTGTTGCCGTTCACCCGCCGTTGGTTGGTCGAGCGCGTGCGCCAGCGCGCCGCCGAGCAGGCAGCGCGGCAACGGGCCTTCGCCGATGACCTGGCGGCGCGCAATGGCCAGCCCGGTTCGACCAAGCCGAACGTGCTCGAAGGCGAATACGAACGTCGCGACTGAGCGCCCTAGCGCCCTAGCGCCACGACCCCGGTCAGTCCCGTCTGGCCGGGGTTGTGCGTTTCTGACGGAAGGGTTTGTCGCGCGGTGGGCGTAAAAAATTTTCCTGCCCCGCCCTTGAATTGCGGTTAGACGACCTTATGTAGCGGTCACCGCAAGGTTTTTCAGCGTTTGCGCGCTGAAACAAATTTCGGCGTTACGTGTAATGCGCAGCGCCATGATCCTGCCGGTGAGAGCACCGGTTGATGTCAACAACTATTGGGAGAGATCGACAATGAAGCTTCGTCCTTTGCATGACCGCGTCGTGATCCGTCGCAGCGAAGAAGAAACCAAAACCGCTGGCGGTATCGTGCTGCCGGGCTCGGCTGCTGAAAAGCCGAATCAGGGCGAAATCGTTGCCGTGGGTACTGGCCGTGTTCTGGACAGCGGTGAAGTCCGTGCCCTGGCCGTCAAGGTCGGTGACAAGGTGGTATTCGGCCCATATTCGGGCAGCAACACCGTCAAGGTTGACGGCGAAGACCTGCTGGTTATGAGCGAGAACGAAATCCTCGCCGTCGTCGAAGCCTGATTGCCCGCGAATTTCCGTTTAATCGTCAAGAATTGAGGACCAAATAACATGGCAGCTAAAGACGTAAAATTCGGCGACGCCGCTCGCAAGAAACTGCTGACTGGTGTCAACGTTCTGGCCGACGCCGTCAAGGCCACCCTCGGCCCGAAAGGCCGTAACGTGGTTCTGGAGCGCAGCTTCGGCGCGCCGCTGATCACCAAGGACGGCGTTTCCGTCGCCAAAGAGATCGAGCTCAAGGACAAGATCGAAAACATCGGCGCCCAACTGGTGAAAGACGTTGCTTCCAAGGCCAACGACGCTGCCGGTGACGGCACCACCACCGCTACCGTTCTGGCTCAAGCCATCGTCACCGAAGGTCTGAAGTCGGTCGCTGCCGGCCTGAACCCGATGGACCTGAAGCGCGGCATCGACAAGGCCACCGCTGCCATCGTCGCCGAGCTGAAGAACCTGTCCAAGCCGTGCACCGACAGCAAGGCCATTGCCCAGGTTGGCACCATCTCCGCCAACTCCGACGAGTCCATCGGCAACATCATTGCCGAAGCCATGGAAAAAGTCGGTAAAGAAGGCGTTATCACCGTTGAAGAAGGCTCGGGCCTGGAAAACGAACTGTCCGTCGTAGAGGGCATGCAGTTCGACCGCGGCTACCTGTCGCCGTACTTCATCAACAAGCCGGACACCATGGTGGCCGAGCTGGACAGCCCGCTGCTGCTGCTGGTCGACAAGAAGATCAGCAACATCCGCGAACTGCTGCCGGTTCTGGAAGCCGTTGCCAAGGCTGGCCGTCCGCTGCTGATCGTTGCCGAAGACGTCGAGGGCGAAGCCCTGGCCACTCTGGTCGTCAACAACATGCGCGGTATCGTCAAGGTCGCTGCTGTCAAGGCGCCGGGCTTCGGTGATCGCCGCAAGGCCATGCTGCAGGATATCGCCGTGCTGACTGGTGGTACCGTCATCTCCGAAGAGATCGGCCTGAGCCTGGAAAGCACCACTATGGAGCACCTGGGTCAAGCCAAGCGTGTGGTCCTGAACAAGGAAAACACCACCATCATCGACGGCGCTGGCCAGCAAGTGGACATCGAGTCCCGCGTTGCGCAGATCCGCAAGCAGGTCGAAGACACCTCTTCGGACTACGACAAGGAGAAGCTGCAGGAGCGTCTGGCCAAACTGGCTGGCGGTGTTGCGGTGATCAAGGTTGGCGCTGCCACCGAAGTCGAGATGAAAGAGAAGAAAGCCCGCGTTGAAGACGCCCTGCACGCAACCCGCGCAGCCGTCGAAGAAGGCGTGGTACCTGGCGGTGGTGTTGCCCTGGTGCGCGCCCAGTCCGCTCTGGACGGTCTCAAAGGCATCAACCTGGAACAGGACGCCGGTATCAACATCCTGCGCCGTGCCATCGAAGCGCCGCTGCGTCAGATCGTCAGCAACGCTGGTGACGAGGCGTCCGTGGTTCTCGACAAGGTCAAGCAAGGTACCGGTAACTACGGTTACAACGCTGCCAATGGCGAGTACGGCGACCTGATCGAGTTCGGCATCATCGACCCGGCCAAAGTGACCCGTAGCGCCCTGCAAGCTGCCGCTTCCATCGCTGGCCTGCTGATCACCACCGAGGCGATCGTTGCAGAGCTGCCGGAAGACAAGGCTGCTCCGGCCATGCCGGACATGGGCGGCATGGGTGGCATGGGCGGCATGATGTAAGCCACCCGGCACCTGAGCTGTACCAAGAACCCCGCGCCCTGGCGCGGGGTTTTTTTTGCCGCTGGTTTATCCACGGACGAATGTTCTGCGGGCCTCTAGTCGACGGGTGTGCGACGCGAAAGCGCGGCCAGCGAGACAGCTATGGTCGCAAAGCGTTTTGACCGTTCGTCTTGTCGTAATCAGTCTGCAGTGATCGTGATCTAGTGTTAGCGAACGCGTTAGCAGCACTATCAAGAGGTTGCGATCATGAGCTTAGGGGTAATCAGAGGTTTGTTTCTTGTCGCGGCGCTCAGCGTCTCGGCACTGGCGGCCGCCTCCTGGTACGAGCCAAGTCCCGGCGTGATCAGCAGCAATGGCCGCAGCTACTGCCTGAGTCCCGAACTCAAGCGCGGCGAGGCGCCTGTTTCGGCGCAGGCCAACCAGAACCTGTTGCTGCTGGTAATGGGCCTGTCTCAGGGCTTTCGCTGACCGGTTGCTGCCTGCTGGAACAGTGAATTTCTACCTTTGCTGCGGACTCCGATACCCTGAGCGAACATTCGACGCAGGGGAAGCAGCAGATGTCCATTTACCGTGAGCGTGGCGAACGCCTTCGATCCTTACACCAGCAGAGTGAATTGCTGGTTCTGCCGAACCCCTGGGATGCCGGGTCGGCGAAGATGCTCGCGGCGCTCGGCTTCCAGGCCCTGGCCACCACCAGCGCCGGGCTGGCCTTTTCCTTGGGCCGGCGCGATGCCGAAGGCGCGGTAAGTCGTGACGAGGCACTGGCCAACGCCAGGGCAATCGTCGAAGCGACGGCGTTGCCGGTGGTCGCCGATCTGGAAAATGGCTACGGCAATACCCCCGAGGATTGCGCCGCGACCGTACGGCTGGCGGCGCAGATCGGCCTGGTCGGCGGCTCCATCGAAGATGCCACTGGCCACGCGGACGCGCCTATCTATCCCTTTGAGCTTGCGGTAGCGCGCATTCGCGCTTCGGTAGCGGCCGCTCGGGCGCTGGATATCCCCTTTACCTTTACGGCCCGTGCGGAAAACTTCCTGCATGGCCGCGCCGACCTGGACGACACCATTCGCCGCCTGGTGGCTTACGCCGAAGCCGGCGCGGACGTGCTCTACGCGCCTGGGCTGACCACCCGTGAGCAGATCCGGGCGGTGGTCGAGGCCGTGGCGCCCAAGCCGGTCAACGTGCTGGTCGGCTCGCCGAGTCTGAGGCTGTCGCTGGACGAGCTGGCGCAGCTGGGCGTCAAGCGCGTGAGCCTGGGTTCCAACCTGGCCCGCGCCGCCTATGGCGCCTTCCTGCAGGCGGCCACCGGGCTGGCCGAACGCGGCGACCTGAGCGGCGCCCGGCAGGCGCCGCCGTTCGATACCATCAACGACCTGTTCAAGGGCTAGCGTGCGGCAGTTCCTGATCGCGCTGTTGATCTTCGTGGTGGTCGGCGGCCCGCTGGCGCTGTATCGCCAGTGGATCGACGTGCCACCGCGCTGGAACCCCTGGGCACCGCTCGACCTGCGCGATACGCCCAACTGGCTGACTGCCTACAAGCTGCGCCGTTTGCAGGGTGATGGCGAGTTATGCCGCACGGTGCTCGACACCTCGGCGCTGCGCTACGTTGCGCTGCCCGACAGCAGGCCCGCCGCCGACTGCCCGCTGACCAACACGGTGCGGGTGCAGGGCAGCGAGGTGCGCCTGAGCAGCAGCTTTATCGCCACCTGCCCGGTGGCCGCGGCCTTTGCCCTGTTCGAACGCCATGGCCTGCAACCGGCGGCCGAACAGCGTTTCGGCCAGCGGGTGGTGCAGGTCGACCATGTCGGTAGCTTCGCCTGCCGCACCATTGCCGGCAGTCAACGGCGCAGCCAGCACGCCACGGCCAATGCCCTGGATATCGTCGGCTTTCGCCTGGCCGACGGCCGGCGCATCAGCGTGCTGCGCGACTGGCCGGGCGAGGATGACAAGTCGCTGTTTCTGCGCCAGGTAAAAGAGGCGGCCTGTTCCAGCTTCAACACCACCCTGGGGCCGGATTACAACGCGGCGCACCGCGATCACTTTCATCTGGATATGGGCGGCTTTCGTATGTGCCGCTGAGCTGCCCTGGGTTTATCGAGCCAGGCGCTGTTGCAGCGCCAAGCGGCCCATCAGCAATTCCCAAGGCGCCAGCGACTCCTGCAGCAACGGGTTGCTCGCCGCGTTCTCGGCTGCACCGCGGGGCGCCAGCAGTTGCTGCTGCAGTGCCAGCTCTTCGAGGGGCAGGGCGGCATCGATATCGTTCAGCGTGCAGACGAACTGGCGCTGCATCATCACGTCTTCCAGGGTGCGCATGCCGTGCATGGGCGCTTCGTCTGCGGGGGAGGTCGGATCCGGTGCTGCGGGTGCTGCCAGGGCGCTTTCCATCTCGCGCAACACGCTGCGCAGAATCTGGTCGTACAGCGCCACGCTGGCGCTCGATGGCGTACCGGCTTTCTGGGCGGCTACCCGGGTGTCACCGGGAATATGGGAGATGACCTCGAACATCAGGCGGCTGGCTCTGGCAAACTATCGCTTTCCGGGGTATCGGCTGTTGCCGGCCCGAGTTGAGCCAACGGCCGATCAAATCCTGCCGCCTAATCGATGGACGATTCGCAATGACTGAAATACAGCCCGACGTGCGCATTCGCATGGAGGCCCTGGCGGCGCATCTGCAAGCCGGCGCACAGCAGTGGGCGCAGCGCCTTGGCCTGCCGTTGGAAGGCGAAGCCGGCTATGCGCTGCAGCTGGGAGAGAGCGGTTTGCAACTGGTCGAACTGGGCCCCCAGGCGCCAGGCCCGGTGCGGGTGGATTTCGTCGAAGGTGCGGTGGCGCACCGTCGTCAGTTCGGCGGCGGCGCCGGGCAGATGATCGCCAAGGCGGTCGGCATCGCCCAGGGCATTCGCCCGCGGGTGCTGGATGCCACCGCCGGGCTGGGCCGCGATGCCTTCGTGTTGGCCAGCCTGGGCTGCCAGGTAGACCTGATCGAGCGTCAGCCGCTGATCGGGGCACTGCTCGAAGACGGCCTGCAGCGGGCGTCCAGCGACGCAGAGGTGGCGAGCATCGTCGCGCGTATGCGCCTGCTGCAGGGCAACGCCATCGAGCTGATGGGTGTTTGGCAGGGCGAGGCGCCGCAAGTGATCTACCTCGACCCGATGTTTCCCCATCGCGACAAGAGCGCCCTGGTTAAGAAGGAGATGCGCCTGTTCCGCCCCTTCGTCGGTGATGACCTGGATGCCCCTGCACTGCTCCAAGCCGCTCTCCGGCTTGCCAGCCATCGCGTGGTGGTCAAGCGCCCGCGCAAGGCTCCGATCATCGACGGCGCCAAGCCGGGCTATGCCCTGGAGGGCAAGTCCAGCCGTTACGATATCTACCCGCTGAAGAAGCTCACGCCTTAGCGCCTGTTCACGATCGTTCGGCTCTGCTTTAGCGCTTTGCCTGCAAAGTTGACGGAAGCGGTCATTCCCCCCTATCCCGTGGGAACGGGCCATGCCCGTGATTTTTCGCGGGCATGGCCCGCGCCCACAATGAGCCAGCGACGACCGCTTCTGCCTTGTAGCAGTCTCCTTAATGTTGCCTAAGAAGATCGTGAACAGGTTTAAACGAATCGCTCTGCGGTCGACATCCAACCTGAACGTTTTACCGGTACCTACCTCAGATTTTGAACGGATGCACGAGACATCCACGCAAACCGAGGTAGCCCCATGAGCGAGACCATCACAGACGGCGCCGAGCGCCGGACGATTTCCCTGTCGTTGAACGGCAGCCCTACCCAGGTCGAGGTGTACCCGTGGATCACGGCCCTCGATCTGCTTCGTGAACAGCTCGACCTGGTCGGCACCAAGAAAGGCTGCGACCACGGCCAGTGTGGCGCCTGCACGGTGCTGGTGGACGGCCAGCGGGTCAACGCCTGCCTGACCCTGGCAGTGATGCTCGACGGCCGCGAGCTGACCACCATCGAAGGCCTGGCCGCGGGTGATGAGCTGCACCCCATGCAGCGCGCCTTCGTCAAGCACGACGCCTTCCAGTGCGGCTATTGCACGCCCGGGCAGATCTGCTCGGCGGTCGGCCTGGCCAACGAAGGGCGAGTCGGCGACGCCGCCGATATCCGCGAGCGCATGAGCGGCAACCTGTGCCGCTGCGGCGCCTACAGCAATATCCTGGCAGCCATCGAAGAAGCACTGCCCGAAACCGAACAGGCGGTGCGCCCATGACCCCCTTCGCCTACAGCAAGCCTGCGGCCATCGACGAAGCGGTGCGCCTGGCCGGGCCCGACAGCCTGTTCATTGCCGGTGGCACCAACCTGGTCGACCTGATGAAGGAAAACCTGGTGCGCCCCAAGCGCCTTATCGACATCAACGCGCTGCCGCTGCGTGAGGTGACCGCCACCGCCGACGGCGGCCTGCGCATCGGCGCCCTGGTCGGCAACGCCGAGCTGGCCTGGCACCCGGAGATCGAACGGCGTTATCCACTGCTTGCCCAGGCGCTGCTCTCCGGCGCCTCGCCCCAGGTACGCAACATGGCCAGCGCCGGCGGCAACCTGCTGCAGCGCACCCGCTGCCATTACTTCTACGACAGCCAGGTACCGTGCAACAAGCGCGAACCTGGCAGCGGCTGCCCGGCCCGCGAAGGGCTGAACCGCAACCATGCGCTGTTCGGTGCCAGCGAGCTCTGCGTGGCCGTGCACCCATCGGACTTCTGCGTGGCCCTGGCCGCCCTGGATGCCCAGGTGGTGATCACCGGCCCGCAGGGCGAGCGCCGCGTGCCGATGAGCGACTTCCATCGTTTGCCTGGCGATACCCCAGAGCGCGACACCGTGCTAGAGGCAGGCGAATTGATCCTCGCCATCGAGCTGCCGGCCGCAGGCTTCGCCGGTCATCACGCCTACCTCAAGTTGCGTGATCGCGCTTCGTTCGCCTTCGCCCTGGTGTCGGTAGCCGCGGCACTCGAGCTGGACGAGGGCGGGCAGATCCGCCAGGCGCGTATCGCCCTGGGCGGCGTCGCCCACAAGCCATGGCGCCGAGCGGACGTGGAAGCCAGCCTGGTCGGCCAGCCCGCCACGCCCGAGCACTTCGCGGCCGCTGCCGAGCTGCTGGTCAAGGATGCCCAGCCGCTGGCCCACAATTCCTTCAAGGTCGAACTGGCGCGCCGCGCCGTGGTTCGGGCCCTGACCACCGCCGCAGAAGGAGCCCGCCCATGAATGCGCGAACCCTCGGCCAACCGCTGGACCGCGTCGACGGCCCGCTGAAAGTCAGCGGCCGGGCGCGTTATGCCGCCGAACATCCGGCCGATGACCTGCTCCATGGCAGCGTGATCTGCAGCGTGATCGCCCGTGGCCGCATCACCGCCATCGACGCCTCGGCTGCCCTGGCGCTGCCCGGTGTGAAACTGGTGCTCAGCCACCTCAATCGTCCGCCCATGGCTCAGGACGACGAGAGCTACGAAGACGACGATGCCGCCGATGGCTCGCCGTTCCGCCCGCTGTTCAACGAACGGATCCGCTACAGCGGCCAGCCGGTGGCCCTGGTGGTCGCCGATACCCTGGAGTTGGCCCGTCACGCCGGCTCGCTGGTGCGTATCAGCTACGAGCAGCAGCCCCATGCTACAGATCTGCGCGAAGCCCTGAGTGCGGCACATGCCGCGCCGGCCGAGCTGCCCAAGCCACGTGGCGACGCCGATGGGGTGATCGCCGGGGCGCCCGTGCGTCTGGAGCTGGAATACGAGCTGCCCTGTGAATATCATCACCCCATGGAGCCCCATGCCTCGACGGTGATCTATCAGGCCGACGGCAGTCTGCTGGTGCACGACAAGACCCAGGGTCCGCAGAACAGCCAGCGTTACCTGGCCGAGGTGCTCAAGCTCGAACCGGATCGCGTGCGGATCAAGTCTTCCTTCGTGGGTGGCGCCTTCGGCTCCGGCCTGCGCCCGCAGTACCAGTTGCCACTGGCGGCCATGGCCGCGCTGAAGTTGCAGCAGTCGGTGCGCGTGACCCTGACCCGCCAGCAGATGTTCACCTTCGGCTATCGACCGCGGGCGGTGCAGCATCTGCAACTCGGCGCCGATGAAAATGGCAAGTTGCAGGGCCTGGTGCACGAGGTGATCGCCCAGACCTCGCGCTTCGAGGACTTCACCGAGCACGTCGCCGAATGGTCGGGGATGCTCTACCACTGCGATCACGTGCGCCTGGCCTACCGGCTGGCGCCGCTGGATGTCTACACGCCGCTGGACATGCGCGCGCCGGGCGCTGCTACCGGCGTTTACGCGTTGGAGTCGGCAATGGACGAACTGGCCTGGGCAGCAGGGGTAGACCCGGTGCAACTGCGCCTGACCAACTACGCCGAAACCAACCAGAACGAAGGCAAACCCTATTCCAGCAAGGAGCTGCGCGCCTGCTATCAGCAGGGTGCCGATGCCTTCGGCTGGAGCAAGCGCAGCCCGCAGCCGCGCAGCATGCGTGAGGGCGATCAGTTGATCGGCTACGGCATGGCCACCGGCGTGTGGGAAGCCATGCAGATGCCGGCCAGTGCCCGTGCCAGTTTTTCCGCCGATGGCCGCCTGATCGTCGCCAGCGCTACCTGTGACATCGGCCCGGGCACCGCCACCGTGATGACCCAGATCGCCGCCGATGTGCTGGGCCTGGAGCCGTCCCAGGTGGAATTCCGCCTTGGCGATTCCAGCCTGCCCCAGGCGCCGTTGCAGGGCGGCTCTTTCACCGTATCGTCGGTGGGCAGTGCGGTACGCGAAGCCTGCCTGGCCCTGGCCGAGAAACTCTGCGAGGCGGCGCGGCAATGGCCGGAGGCGCCGTTCAGCGATGGTGCGGCGCTGCGTTTCAGCGCTGGCCGCGTGCAGCAGGGCGAGGATGCCAGTCGTGCGGTCGAGCTGAGCGCGCTACTCGCTCGGCACGGTAGTCTGGAGGCCGAGGTGCAGGCGCAGCCCGGCAAACAGCGCGAGCGTTACGCCAGTGCCAGCCACTCGGCGGTATTCGTCGAAGTGCAGGTGGATGAGGCGCTGGGTACGGTAAGGGTCACCCGGGTGGTCAGCGCCATCGCCGCCGGCCGGGTGATCAATCCGAAAACCGCGCGCAGCCAGATTCTCGGTGGCGTGGTGTGGGGCATCGGCATGGCCTTGCACGAGGAGGCGATGATCGACCATGACCTTGGGCGCTGCATGAACCACAACCTGGCTGACTACCATGTGCCGGTGCACGCCGATATCGGTGCTATCGAGGTGATCTTCGTCGAGGAGAACGACAGCATCATCAACCCGCTGGGCTCTAAGGGCGTGGGCGAGATCGGTATCGTCGGGGTTGCCGCGGCGGTCGCCAATGCGGTCTACCACGCTACCGGCAAGCGCATTCGCCAGTTGCCGATCACCCTCGACAAGCTGCTTTGACGGTTGTCGATGACGGGTTCGCCGAGGCGCGCCCGTCATCGTTCTGTCTCGGTTCGTTGCGTATCACCAGCCAGATCCCCAACCCCGAAATGACCGTGCCCAGGCCCATCAGCCAGGACAGCGGCTCGCCGAACATCGCCCAGGCCCACACCAGGGTCAGCGCCGGGCTCAGGTACAGCACGCTGGCCACCCGCGTCGGTGTCGAGCGCTTCAGGCACAGCCAGTACAAGCCGTAGCCGCCTATGGTGGAAACACTCGTCCACAGCACGCTCAGGGCGAAGCCGCTTGAGGGCACCGGCATCAGGCTGCCGTCCATGGCGGCCAGCAGTGCGAACGGCACGCAGCAGATGCAGCATTGCAGCCACAGGTTGCCGAGCAGGTCGAGGGACGCCGCGGCCTTGGTGCGTTTCTGCCACAGGGTGGCGACCGCCAGCGAGAGCATGCCGAGGAGCGGCAAGCCGTAGACCCACAATGGCGCATCGCCCCAGGCCAGTGCATCGGAGGTGGCCAGCACCACGCCGGTCAGGCCGGTGATCAGGCCGAGCCAGGTACGCCAGCCCAGGCGCTGCTGGAGCACCAGCACGCTGAGCAGTGCGACGCCGATGGGCAGCAGGTCGGCCAGCAGGGCGGCGAGCCCGGCCGGCACGCCGAGGGCGATGCCCTGAACCACGCCAGCGAGGTAACCGCCCATCGCCAGCAGACCGATACCGGCATGGCGCAGCAGCGTGGCAGGCGACGCATGGCGCAGGCGCGGCAATGCCCAGGGCGCCAGCAGCAACACGAACAGCAGGCTGCGCCAGAACACCACCAGCATGGCCGGCGCATGGTCGATGGAGAAGCGCGCGCCAATAAAGCCCGAACTCCAGATCACCACCAGGGCCGCTTCGAGCACCAGCAGCGGAATGGCGATGGGCCAGAGGCGAGCGGTATGGGTAACGGACATGAGGGATGACCGGATAAAGGGTGTAGGTGCAGGCTACGAAAGCGGGGTAATCTAATAAATCAAAATATATTTAATCAGTGGTTCGGAATTATTGAACGATGAATGCCGTACTCGACATCGAGCTGATCCGCACCTTCCATGCTGTGGCGCGCAGCGGGCGCTTCAAGGCGGCTGCCGAACAGCTGCACAAGAGCCCGGCGGCGATCAGCGTTCATATCCAACGCTTGGAGACGGTCGCCGGTGGCCGGCTGTTCGACCGCGACAACCAGTCGGTGGCGCTGACGGTGCTGGGCAAGCGGCTGCTGCGCTCGACCAGCGAACTGCTCAGCACTCACGATCGGGTGCTCGCCGAGTTGCAGGGCCCGCGACTGGTCGGGCGCATCCGCCTGGGGATACCCGACGAATACGCCGCCCATGTGATCCGCGACATCCTGCCTATTTTCGCGGCGGCCTGGCCCAACGTGGTACTGGAGGTGAAGACCGCGCCCAGTTATACGCTGCGCGAGCAGGTGCAGGCCGGCAAGCTGCACGGCGCGGTGCTCACCCTGCCGCTGGGGCAGCGCGAGGGGGCTCAGGTGCTGGTCGCCACCACGCCGGTATGGGTCGCAGCGGCATCCCGTCCGCAGGCGGCAAAGGGCATCATCCCGCTGGCCATTCACGCGGCCGACTGCCCGTACCGCAGCCTGATGCTGGAGTCGCTGAAAGCGGCCGGCTACAGCTGGCGGGTAGTGCTCGACAGCCCGTCCAGCCAGGCTATCAGGGCCTGCGTCGAGTCGGGGCTGGCGATCACCCTGATGGACCGCGCGAAGATGAGTAGCCTCATGCGTATCGTCGAGGAGCTGCCCCAGGCCGCCGAGCATGAGGTGATGTTCCTGCGCTCGGCCCAGGCACAGCACGACGAGGCCCTGGAGCTATTGGCTCAGGCCATTCATCAGCACTTTCGCCTGTGATCAGCGGTGTTTGGTGCTCGAGCGCAGCTTGTAGCGTTCGCCCGGGTGAATCAGCCGCACGTAGCTGATCAGGTGCTCGTTCGACCAGGTGCGGCGGATCATCGACAGACAGGCGGCGCCCGGTGCGATGTCCAGCCATTCGGCAGTACGGGCGTCGGCGTGCACGGCCTCGACTACATGCTCCACGTCGCTGATCGGGCAACTGGCGACTAGCACTTCGTTGGGTGTCTGCTTCGAGAAGTCGCTGCTCAGGTAATGGGGCACCCAGCGCGGATTGACGAAGCGATCCTCGAGCTGGATCGGCACGCCGTCTTCCAGGTGCACGAGGATGCTGTGAAATACCTCGGCGCCGATGCGCAGGCCCAAACGCAACGCCACCTCGTCATCGGCGGCCAGCGCTTCGCTGCGCAGGATGCGGTTGGAATAGGTATGGCCGCGGGCGCGCACCTCGGCGGCGATGTTCATCACCTCGTGCAGCGAGGACTCGGATTTGCGGTCGGTAACGAAGGTGCCCAGGCCCGCCTGGCGAATCAGGTAGCCCTGTTGCACCAGATTGTTGATGGCCTTGTTGGCGGTCATGCGGCTGACCGAGAAATCCCTGGCCAGCTGTTCTTCGGGGGGAATCTGGTGATGCAGCGGGTAGTCACCGTTGCCGATGCGCTCGAGCAGAAAATCCTCGATGGCCTTGTAGCGCGGGGTGGGACTGGTCACGGCAACTCCTTGGTAATGCCCGGTGCGCGGATGATAGCGGAGCTGGCGCCACGCTCCCACTTGCGGGAGCGGGCGCGAGCCAGGCGCATCAGCCTACCGAAGGCAACATGCCGGCCGGCAGCAACGGCGTCAGCACCCGTTCGGCCAGCAGCTCGTCGGCGACGGCGATGTCCGGGGCGAAGAAACGGTCCTCGACGTAGTACGGCACCTTGGCGCGCAACACCTGGCGCGCCTGCTCCAGCGCTGGCGTGCTCTGCAGGCCCTCGCGGAAGTCCAGGCCCTGGCAAGCGCCCAGCCACTCCACGGCCAGTACGCCACGGGTGTTGGCCGCCATGTCCCAGAGGCGCTTGCCGGCAGCCGGGGCCATGGACACGTGGTCTTCCTGGTTGGCCGAAGTCGGCAGGCTGTCGACGCTGTGCGGATGGGCCAGTGCCTTGTTCTCGCTGGCCAGGGCTGCCGCCGTTACCTGGGCGATCATAAAGCCGGAATTCACGCCTCCGTTGGCCACCAGAAACGGCGGCAGCTGCGACATATGCTTGTCCATCATCAGCGAGATACGCCGCTCGGACAGCGCGCCGATCTCGGCGATGGCCAGGGCGAGGTTGTCGGCGGCCATGGCCACCGGCTCGGCGTGGAAGTTGCCACCGGAAATCACCTCGCCTTCGGCGGCGAATACCAGCGGGTTGTCGGAGACCGCGTTGGCTTCCACTGCCAGCACATCCGCGGCCTGGCGCAGCTGGGTCAGGCAGGCGCCCATGACCTGGGGCTGGCAGCGCAGGGAATAGGGATCCTGCACCTTGTCGCAGGCGGCGTGGGAGCGGCCGATCTCACTGCTGTCGCCGAGCAGGTGACGGAAGGCGGCCGCCGCGTCGATCTGCCCGCGCTGGCCGCGGGCGGCATGGATGCGCGCATCGAAGGGCGAGCGCGAACCCAGCAGCGCCTCGACGCTCAACGCGCCGCAGACGCTGGCCGCGGCGTACAGGTCCTCACCCTCGAACAGGCCGCGCAGGGCGTAGGCGGTGGACACCTGGGTGCCGTTGAGCAGGGCCAGGCCCTCCTTGGCGGCCAGGGTCATTGGCTCCAGGCCGGCGATGGCCAGCGCCTCGCTGGCCGGCAACCACTGGCTCTGGTGCCGCGCCTGGCTTTCACCGAGCAGCACCAGCGACATATGCGCCAGCGGCGCCAGGTCACCGGAGGCGCCGACCGAGCCTTTCAGTGGGATATGCGGGTAGACCTCGGCGTTGACCAGGGCGATCAGCGCGTCGATCACCTGGCGGCGGATGCCCGAGAAGCCGCGCGCCAGGCTGTTGATCTTCAGCAGCATGATCAGCCGCACCATGGCGTCGCTCAGCGGCTCGCCGATGCCGGCGGCATGGGACAGCACCAGCGAGCGCTGCAGCTTTTCCAGGTCGGTATTGGCGATGCGCGTGGAGGCCAGCAGGCCGAAGCCGGTGTTGATGCCGTAGGCGGTGCGGCCCTCGGCGATGATCCGGTTGACGCAGGCGACGCTGGCGTCGATGGCCTCGTGGGCGCTGGCGTCCAGGCTCAGGTGCACGGGAGCCTGGTAGGCGGCGCGCAGGTCGGCCAGGGTCAGTTGGCCGGGTTTCAGGTTCAGGGTGGTCATGAGGTGTGTGTCCAAAGAGCGTGTTCAAAGTCTCGCGAGCTAGAGCCAAACGGTGGCGCAAATGGCTGAGGACGCGGAGTTTACGAGCTGTAAATGAGCAGTCCGAAGTCGTTTGCAACGCCGTTTGGCCGACGCGCAGCAGACTGTGGACATGCTCTCAGCCGATCATCGGCAGATTCAAACCCTGCTCACGGGCGCAATCGATGGCGATCTGGTAGCCAGCATCGGCATGACGCATCACCCCGGTGCCCGGGTCGTTGGACAGTACGCGGGCAATGCGCGCGGCTGCTTCATCGCTGCCATCGCAGACGATGACCATACCCGAATGCTGGGAGAAACCCATGCCGACGCCGCCGCCGTGGTGCAGCGACACCCAGGTGGCGCCGCTGGCGGTGTTGAGCAGGGCATTGAGCAGCGGCCAGTCGGACACCGCATCGGAGCCGTCCTGCATGGCCTCGGTCTCGCGGTTGGGGCTGGCCACCGAGCCTGAGTCCAGGTGGTCGCGGCCGATCACCACCGGCGCGCTCAGCTCGCCCGAGCGCACCATCTCGTTGAAGGCCAGGCCGAGCTTGGCGCGCTGCCCCAGGCCGACCCAGCAGATACGCGCCGGCAGGCCCTGAAAGGCGATGCGCTCGCGGGCCATGTCCAGCCAGCGGTGCAGGTGGGCGTCGTCCGGAATCAGTTCCTTGACCTTGGCGTCGGTCTTGTAGATGTCCTCGGGGTTGCCGGACAGCGCCGCCCAGCGGAACGGGCCGATGCCGCGGCAGAACAGCGGGCGGATATAGGCCGGCACGAAGCCGGGGAAGTCGAAGGCATTGCTCACGCCTTCTTCCTTGGCCATCTGGCGGATGTTGTTGCCGTAGTCGAAGGTCGGCACGCCCATCTTCCGGAAGTCGAGCATGGCCTGCACGTGCACGGCCATGGACTGCTTGGCAGCCTTGACCACGCCAGCCGGATCGGTGGCTGCACGATCCCTGTATTCGGCCCAGCTCCAGCCAATCGGCAGGTAACCGTTGAGCGGGTCGTGGGCGCTGGTCTGGTCGGTGACCATATCCGGGCGTACGCCACGACGTACCAGCTCCGGGAGGATTTCGGCGGCGTTGCCCTGCAGCGCTACGGAGATGGCCTTGCCTTCAGCGGTGTACTTAGCGATGCGCGCCAGGGCGTCGTCCAGATCGGTGGCCTGCTCGTCGACGTAACGGCTGCGCAGGCGGAAATCGATGCTGCTCTGCTGGCATTCGATATTCAGCGAGCAGGCGCCGGCCAGGGTGGCGGCCAGCGGCTGGGCACCGCCCATGCCACCCAGGCCTGCGGTCAGCACCCAGCGGCCCTTGAGGTTGCCGGCGTAGTGCTGGCGACCGGCCTCGACGAAAGTCTCGTAGGTGCCCTGGACGATGCCCTGGCTGCCGATGTAGATCCAGCTGCCGGCGGTCATCTGGCCGTACATGGCCAGGCCCTTGGCATCCAGCTCGTTGAAGTGCTCCCAGCTCGCCCAGTGCGGCACCAGGTTGGAGTTGGCGATCAGCACGCGCGGTGCATTGGCGTGGGTCTTGAACACGCCGACCGGCTTGCCGGACTGCACCAGCAGGGTCTCGTCGTCATTCAGGTTGGTCAGGCTCTCGACGATCTTGTCATAGCACTCCCAGTTACGCGCGGCACGGCCGATGCCGCCGTAGACCACCAGCTCCCTGGGGTTCTCGGCCACGTCCGGGTCGAGGTTGTTCATCAGCATGCGCAGCGGCGCTTCGGTCAGCCAGCTCTTGGCGGTAAGCGTGGTGCCGCGCGGGGCGCGGATTTCGGTGTCGCGGAACTTGGTCATGGTGCGGGCTCCTGTGGGAACGGATCAAGGGTGGGCGGTCAGAGCCAACCCAGAAATCGGGCGAGGTAGGCCAGGGGGATGGCCAGCAGCAGGCTGAGCAGGGTGCGCTGCAGCCAGATCAGCAGCAGGTGCCCCAGGCTCAGGGGAATCCGCGTGGCCAGCACGCAGGGAATCGAGGCGGAGAGAAACAGCACGCTGCTGACCGAGACGACGGCGGTGACGAACTTCACCAGCACGTCGGCGTCCTTGAGCAGCATCGCCGGCAGGAACATCTCCGCCAGGCCGGCGGACAGGGCGCGAGCCACCTGCATGGGTTCTTCCAGGCCGAACAGCCAGGTCAGCGGGTAGAGCAGCAGGCCGAGGGCGTCGAACAGCGGCGTGTACTTGGCGGCGAGCAGCCCGAGCAGGCCGACGGCGAGAATGCTCGGCAGGATGGCGGCGGTCATGCGCAGGCCATCGACGAAGGTTTCGCGCAGCGCCGCGCCCAGCGACGGTGCGATGCTGGCCTGCTGCATGCCGGCGCGCCAGGCGCTGCCCAGGCGGCTTTCACCGGGTTGCAGTTGCGCCTCGGGCGTGGACTCGGATGGCAGCCGCGACAGCGGGTAGATCCGCGCGCTCAGCGCCGTCACGGTGAAGGTCACGGCCATGGTGCCCCAGAAGTACAGGTTCCACTGCTCCATCAGGCCCAGGGTCTTGGCGATGATCACCATGAACGGCGCCGACACCGTGGAGAAGCCGGTAGCGATGATCGCCGCCTCGCGCACGCTGTAATGGCCCTGCTGGTACATGCGGTCAGTGATCAGCAGGCCCACCGAGTAGCTGCCGACGAAGGAGGCCACGGCGTCGATGGCCGACTTGCCCGGCGTGCGCCAGATCGGCCGCATCACCGGCTGCATCAGCACGCCGATCAGCTCCAGCAGGCCGAAGCCGATCAGGAACACCAGGGCCAGCGAACCCAGCGGCACGATCAGCGCCAGGCTGAGCACCAGCTTCTCGAACAGGAATGGCAGCATGTTCGGCTGGTACAGCGCCTGCGGGCCGAGCTGCAGCAGGTAGGCGGCGCCGATCAGCAGGCCGCACACCTTGAGCACACTGAATACGCTGTGGGTCAGGCTGCGCCGCCAACTGCCGTCCAGCCAGGGCGCCAGCGCGCCGTAGAGCATGAACAACAGCGCCAGGCCGATCACCAGCGGCCGCACGTGCAGTTGCAGGGCGCTGGCGGCATGATCGAGGAGGATGGTCGAACGCCCGGCGATCTCGAGCGGCACGAAGAACAGCACTAGGCCGATCAGGCTGTAGCCCAGCAAGCGCGCCAGGGCGCGCGGGCGGGACACGCGGGCGTTCAAGGGCAGCGGCTCAGACATGGCGCGGCTCCTGGCCGCGGCGGGCGGTGGTGAACATCGGGGTTTCCTCGTAATTGTTGTTGTGCGGGAAAGCGTCAGGCTCAGAGGCTGAGCAGATGAATCAGCCGCGCCGCCACCTTGGCGGTGCGGTTGTCGATGTCGTAGTCGGGGTTGAGCTCGGCCAGGTCGGCCAGGCGCAGCTTGCCGCTGGCCTTGAGCCGTTCAAGCAGCGGTTCCAGCACTTCCAGACGCACGCCACGGGCGGCCGGCGCACTGACTCCCGGCGCTTCGCAAGCCGGCAGCACGTCGATATCGAGGGTCAGGTAGAGCGCGTCGCACTCGGCGGCGAAGGCCTCCAGCTCGGCGCCGATGTATTCCAGAGTCGATTCACGGATCTCGTGATCCTCGCGCACCAGCACGTTCAACTCGGCGGCGCGGGCGAACAGTGCGCGGGTGTTGCTGGCGCGGCTGACACCGAGGCAGGCGTAGCGGAACGGCCAGCCGCGTGCGGCGCACTGCTCGGCGATCTGCGCGAAGGGCGTGCCCGAGGAATGCACATGGGTCGGATCACGCAGGTCGAAATGGGCGTCGAAATTGATGATGCCGATACGTGGGGCGGCCATCCGTGGAGCGGCTTGGCCGCTGAGGTGCTCGGCCAGGCCCGACCAACTGCCGAACGCCACTTCATGGCCGCCGCCGATCACCAGCGGCAGATGACCGGCGTCCAGCAGGGCGCAGACGTTGTGGGCGAGACGCGCCTGCGCGGCTTCCAGGTCAGCGTCCTCGCAGGTCACGTCACCGGCGTCATAGGCCGGCGCCTGGCGATGCCAGGCCAGGTTGGCCAGCGCCTTGCGCACGCTTTGCGGCGCAGCGGCAGCACCGACGCGACCCTGGTTGCGGCGCACGCCTTCGTCGCAGGCAAAACCCAACAGCGCCAGGCCCGGCTGGCTGTCTTCGGCCAGCGCCTGGATGCGTTGGTGCCAGCGCGCGCTGTCGGCTTCGGGGTCGGTGCGACCGCTCCAGGCGGCCATGCTGTGACGATCAGCGAGCATAAGCCACCTCTCCGTTGAACACGCGCTGGCGCAGGCGGCCGGCCTGCACCGCGTAGGCCAGTTCGCCCGGTTGCTGGATATCCCACAGGCACAGGTCGGCCGGCGCGCCGACGGCGATGCGGCCGAGCCCCAGCCCGAGGGCGCGAGCGCCATGGGCGGTCATGCCGGCCAGGGCTTCGCGCGGGGTCAAACGAAACAGGGTGCAGGCCAGATTGGCCATCAGCGTCGGCATGCAGATCGGTGAGGTGCCGGGGTTGGCGTCGCTGGCCACGGCCATGGGCACTCCGTACCGGCGCAGCAGTTCGATAGGTGGCAACTGGGTTTCGCGCAGTACATGAAAGGCCCCGGGCAGCAGCACGGCGACCGTGCCGGCCTCGGCCATGGCTTGCACACCGGCTTCATCCAGGTATTCGATATGGTCGGCCGACAGCGCGCCGTAACTTGCGGCCAGGGCGCTGCCGCCAAGGTTGGACAATTGCTCGGCATGGGCCTTGATCGCCAGGCCATGGCGCTGCGCAGCCTGGAAAACCCGCTCGCACTGGGCCGGGGAGAAGGCGATGCCTTCGCAGAACACATCCACTGCATCGGCCAAGCCTTCACGGGCAGCAGCCGGGATCATCGCGTCGCAGACCAGGCTTACGTAATCGTCGGCGCGGCCGGCATATTCCGGCGGCAAGGCATGGGCACCGAGCAGGCTGGTGAGCACCCGGACCGGGCGCAGCTCGCCGAGGCGGCGGGCCACGCGCAGCATCTTCAATTCGTCGGCAACGGTCAGACCATAGCCGGACTTGATCTCCAGCGTGGTCACGCCATCGGCCAGCAGGGCATCGAGACGCGGCAGGCTGGCGGCGATCAGTTCATCCTCGCTGGCCGCACGGGTGGCGCGCACGCTGCTGAGGATGCCGCCGCCATTGCGGGCGATGGTTTCGTAGCTGACGCCTTCCAGACGCTGCTCGAATTCACCGGCTCGATCACCGGCGTAAACCAGGTGGGTATGGCAGTCGACCAGCCCCGGCGTCATCACGCCGCCGCTGGCGGCTTCCTTGGCGCCGCGGGCCAGGCTCGGGTCGAAGCCGCTTTCCGGCCACAGGCCAGCCACGCGGCCCTGTTCGACCAGAACGACCATTGGTTCGGGAAGCTGTTCGAGCCCGTCGAACAACGTGACGTTGCGCCAGAGCCAGCGGGTGGTTTGAGAAGAAGCCATTGCAGATCGCCCTTTCTTGTAATGTATATACAATTAAGGGAAAGGCCAGAAATGGTCAAGTGCCTGACCATCAAAAGGTCAGCGGGGCATGAGTGCCGGTCTGTTTATGTATATACATTTGAGGGCTGCAGCATGGCCGGCAGCGGGTTGGCGGCTCAGGAACGATCCTTGGGATAGCGCTTGCTGACGGCAAAGGCCGGCAGCCAGGCTTCACGCCGGCTCGTCCAGCACTCATAGGTCGGTTGCAGCTGATCGGGCGCGTCGAGAGCGCCCAAATGCACTTCGATTTCCTCGCCGCTGCGGGCGAATACCGATGAGCCGCAGCGTGGGCAGAAGTGGCGCCCGGCGTAGCTGCTGGTTGCGCCGCTGACCGTCACGGCGTGCTGGGGATAGATGGCAGCTGCATAGAACAGCGCACCGTGATGCTTGCGACAGTCGAGGCAATGGCAGATGCCGACTCGCTCAGGCTGCCCCAGTGCCTCGATGCGTACCTGTCCGCACAGACAACCGCCGCCGAATCGATCCATATCGCACCTCCTGCAGGCTCATGGCAGAAACCATAGCAGCAGGTGAGCGCTCGGCGACTCAGGGGCGATAGGCGCGCAGGAACATCTCGACGGTGGCACGGGCGTGCTGCTCCTGCTGCGCCTCGGTTTCCGGCTCGCCACAGCCGATCAGCAGGCGAAAGTTGGCGCAGCTCTTGAGCAGGGAAAAGAACTGATCGGCAGCGACCTTCGGCGACTCAATACGCAACTGGCCGCTCTGGTCCATCTGGCCTAGCAAGCGCTCCATTTCGCTGAGCAGGCGCTGTGGCCCCGCCTCGTAGAAGATTTTCGCCAGTTGCGGATCCTGGGCGCCAAGGCTGGTCATCAGACGGTGCAGGTCGACTGATTCGCTGCTGTTGATGAGCTGGATGAAGCCACGGGCAATGTTCAGCAGCACGCTATGCACGGTTGCGCCGGCGGGAAATTCGAAGAACAGCTCGGGTAGCTGTTCCTCGCACCTGGCCTTCACCGCCGCGCAGAACAGCGTCTCCTTGTCGGTGAAGTGGCTGTACACCGTGAGCTTGGAAACCCCGGCGTGGGCAGCGATGGCGTCCATGCTGCTGCCGGCGTAGCCATGGCGCAGGAACAGGCATTTGGCCGCTTCGAGAATGGCTTCGCGCTTGGCAAGATCCTTGGGGCGGCCAGGGCCGCTGGGGGGCAATGAAATGTCTGACATCAGGCGATTTTAATACTGGACTGCCGAGTACGCTATTTTTAATATACCCGGCAGTACAAATATTAAAAAGTTCCCGCTGAAAGGACGCTCATCATGTCTCGCCATGCTCTGTCTCGCCTTGCGCCCCTGTGCCTGGCCCTGTCTCTGGTTGCCTGCAGCGATACCCAGGCGCCGCAGCCAGGCATTCGCCCAGCCATGGTGGCGCAGCCGCAGTTGGCGGCGGAGCAGGTGGACTCCTACCCAGGCGAGATAAGAGCGCGGCTGGAGCCGGAACTGGCGTTCCGCATCGGCGGCAAGGTGACCCGGCGGCTGGTCGAGGTGGGCCAGCGGGTCGACAAGGATGCGCCACTGGCCGAACTGGACCCGCAGGACGTACGCCTGCAGCTCGACGCCTCCCGGGCCCAGCTGCAATCGGCCGAATCCAACCTGCAGTTGGCGCGCGCCGAGCGCGACCGTTATCGCACCCTGCAACAGCGCGGGATGATCAGCAAATCCCTGGCCGACAACGCCGAAAACACCTATCGCGCTGCCGAAGCGCGCCTGCGCCAGGTACGCGCCGAGCTCAACGTCGCCGACAACCAGGCTGGCTATGCCGTGTTGAAAGCGCCGCAGAGTGGGGTGATCGTGCAGCGCCGTGCCGAGGTCGGGCAGGTGGTGGCGGCCGGGCAGACGGTGTTCGTGCTGGCTGCCGACGGCGAGCGCGAGGTGGCGATCGACCTGCCCGAGCAGGCGATCGGAAACCTCGCCATCGGCCAGGAGGTGGCCGTGGAGCTGTGGTCGCAGCCCGGCCAGCAGCTGGCCGGGCGCGTGCGTGAGCTGTCACCGGCAGCCGATTCACGCTCGCGCACCTACGCGGCGCGCATCGCCTTGCAACAGTCGTACGCTCAGGTCGAGCTTGGGCAGAGCGCCCGAGTCTTTATCGCCCGCAATGGCGACGTGCCGCTGGCGGTACCGTTGTCGGCGCTGAGTGCGGAACAGGGCCAGCCCTATGTCTGGGTGGTCGACCCACAGACGTCCAAGCTCAAGCGCACCAGTGTGCGGGTCGGTGCCTATGGCGAGAAGAGCGTGCCGGTGCTCGACGGCCTGACGGCCAGCGACTGGGTGGTGGTGGCCGGTGTGCAGGTGCTGCTGGATGGGCAGCAGGTGCGCCCGGTGGACCGGCAGAACCGCGCCGTCGACCTGGCTGCCAAGGAGTAAGCGCCCGATGTCGTTCAACCTCTCCGCTTGGGCGCTGCAGCACCGCCAGATCGTGCTCTACCTGATGTTGCTGCTCGGTGTCGTCGGTGCGCTGTCCTACACCAAGCTGGGGCAGAGCGAGGACCCGCCGTTCACCTTCAAGGCCATGGTGGTGAAGACCAACTGGCCCGGAGCCACCGCCGAGCAGGTCGCGCGCCAGGTCACCGAGCGCATCGAGAAGAAGCTGATGGAAACCGGCGAGTACGAGCGCATCGTGTCGTTCTCGCGGCCCGGCGAGTCCCAGGTCACCTTCATGGCTCGCGACTCGATGCACTCCGACGAAATTCCCGAACTCTGGTACCAGCTGCGCAAGAAGATCGGCGACATCCGCCATACCCTGCCCGCCGGTATCCAGGGGCCGTTCTTCAACGACGAGTTCGGTACCACCTTCGGCAATATCTACGCGCTGACCGGCAACGGTTTCGACTACGCGGTGCTCAAGGATTACGCCGACCGCGTGCAACTGCAGCTGCAGCGCGTGAAGGATGTCGGCAAGGTCGAACTGATCGGCCTGCAGGACGAGAAGATCTGGATCGAGCTGTCCAACACCAAGCTGGCCACCCTCGGTTTGCCGCTTACCGCCGTACAGCAGGCCCTCGAACAGCAGAACGCCATGCCCGTGGCGGGCTTCTTCGAGACCGGCTCCGACCGCGTGCAACTGCGGGTCAGCGGCAATTTCGAGACGGTCGAGCAGATTCGCGATTTCCCCATCCGTGTGGCCGATCGCACCTTCCGCATCGGCGATGTGGCCGAGGTCAGCCGTGGCTTCAACGACCCACCGGCGCCGCGCATGCGCTTCATGGGCGAGGACGCCATCGGCCTGGCGGTCTCCATGAAGCCCGGCGGCGACATCCTGGTGCTCGGCAAGGCGCTGGAGGGCGAGTTCACCCGCCTGCAGAACAACCTGCCGGCGGGCATGCAGCTGCGCAAGGTGTCGGACCAGCCGGCGGCGGTGAAGACCGGCGTCGGCGAATTCGTCAAGGTGCTCACCGAGGCGCTGATCATCGTGCTGCTGGTCAGCTTCTTTTCCCTCGGGCTGCGCACCGGGCTGGTGGTGGCGCTGTCGATTCCGCTGGTACTGGCGATGACCTTCGCCGCCATGTACTACCTGAACATCGGCCTGCACAAGATTTCCCTCGGCGCCCTGGTGCTGGCCCTGGGCCTGCTGGTGGACGACGCGATCATTGCCGTGGAGATCATGGCGATCAAGATGGAGCAGGGCTACGACCGCCTCAAGGCGGCGAGCTTCGCCTGGACCAGCACGGCATTCCCGATGCTCACCGGCACCCTGATCACCGCGGCGGGCTTTCTGCCGATTGCCACCGCGCAGTCGGGCACCGGCGAATACACCCGCTCGATCTTCCAGGTGGTGACCATTGCCCTGCTGATGTCCTGGGTGGCGGCGGTGATGTTCGTGCCGTACCTAGGCGCGCGCCTGCTGCCGGATCTGGCCAAGCGCGCTGCCCTCAAGCATGGCGGCACGGGCGGGCATGACCCTTATTCGACGCCTTTCTATCAGCGCGTTCGGCGTCTGGTGGATTGGTGCGTGCGCTGGCGCAAGACGGTCATCGTGCTGACCCTGGCGCTGTTCGTCGGCTCGATCTTTCTGTTCCGCTTCGTGCCGCAGCAATTCTTTCCCGCTTCGGGGCGCCTGGAGCTGATGGTCGATTTCAAGCTGGCCGAAGGCGCATCGCTGATCGCCACCGAGGCCGAGGTGCGCCGCCTGGAAGCGCGCCTGGCCGGTCACCCGGGTGTGGACAACTACGTGGCCTATGTCGGCACCGGGTCGCCGCGCTTCTACCTGCCGCTGGATCAGCAGTTGCCGGCCACCAGCTTCGCGCAGATCGTGGTGCTGGCCACCTCCATCGAGGAACGCGAAGCCGTACGCGCCTGGCTGATCGGCGTACTGCATGACGACTTCCCGAGCCTACGCACGCGTATCTCCCGGCTGGAGAACGGCCCGCCGGTGGGCTACCCGGTGCAGTTCCGGGTCTCCGGCGAGCATATCGACGAAGTGCGCGCCCTGGCCCGCCAGGTCGCCGACAAGGTGCGTGACAACCCCCATGTGGTCAATGTGCACCTGGATTGGCAGGAGCCGAGCAAGGTGGTGTACCTGAACATCGACCAGGAGCGTGCCCGCGCGTTGGGCGTGAGCACCGCCGAGGTGGCCAGGTTCCTGCGCAGCTCTCTCAATGGCTCGTCGGTCAGCGATTACCGCGAGGACAACGAGCTGATCGAAATCCTCCTGCGCGGCACCTCGGCCGAGCGCCAGGCGCTGCAACTGCTGCCAAGCCTGGCAGTGCCCACCGACAGCGGCAAGAGCGTGGCGCTGGCGCAGATCGCCACCCTGGAATACGGCTTCGAAGAGGGCGTGATCTGGCATCGCAACCGCCTGCCGACGGTCACGGTGCGCGCCGATATCTACGGGCCTCAGCAGCCGGCTACCTTGACCCAACAGATTCTTCCGACCCTGGCCGATATCCGCGCCAGCCTGCCCGATGGCTACCTGCTGGAAGTGGGCGGCTCGGTGGAGGATTCCTCCAAGGGCCAGGCCTCGGTGGCGGCCGGCGTGCCCTTGTTCGTGGTGGTGGTGCTGACCCTGCTGATGCTGCAGCTCAAGAGCTTCTCGCGCATGACCATGGTATTTCTTACCGCGCCACTGGGGCTGATCGGCGTGACCCTGTTCCTGCTGCTGTTCGGCCAGCCGTTCGGTTTCGTGGCGATGCTCGGCACCATCGCGCTGTCGGGCATGATCATGCGCAACTCGGTGATTCTGGTCGACCAGATCGAGCAGGACCGCGAAGCGGGGCTGGACAGTTGGAACGCCATAGTCGAAGCCACCGTGCGGCGCTTCCGGCCCATCGTGCTGACCGCGTTGGCCGCGGTACTGGCGATGATTCCGCTGTCGCGTAGCGTGTTCTTCGGGCCGATGGCGGTGGCGATCATGGGCGGGCTGGTGGTGGCCACGGCGCTGACCCTGCTGTTCTTGCCGGCGCTGTATGCGGCGTGGTTTCGGGTCAAACCGAGCGACACGGCAGGCTGCGGGTAACCGCCAAAAAGCACGGGTCATGATTTTTTGGGGCCGGAAACGTCTCGTCCCGTGTCAGCAATAAGGCAGAAGCGGACGGTGAGTAAAGCTATTGTGGGAGAGGCTTTAGCCTCGAGTTTTCTGGACAGCTCGCTGCGCATGCTTGAGCAGTGGTTTGCCATCGTTATCGCATTGCTCTTTTGTTCGGTTCCGCTCTGTCGAGCGGGTTTCTTTTGGCATCGCCCGGATGGCCGGCCCCGCCAAAAGAAACCAAAAGGTCTAGCCCCGACATCCGGCCCCAGCTTCGCTGGGGTTCCCTCGTTCCATCATTGTTCCGGGGGCCGGCCTGGAAGGGCCATCCATGGCCCATCAGGCCTCTCGCCGCATCCATGCGGCTCGCCCCCCTGCACAATGATTCCACTCGGCCTCCTGAAGGGGCGCTTGGTAGCGCCTGATAATTCTGTGGCATGAGGAGCACCCAAAAGCCAAAGCGGCCGAACGGCCGCTTCCGCCACTTTGCAGCCATTCCAGTCGTAAGGTGGATGACGCTTTATTCGTCCGTCCACCAACCCCGCGCTCACAACGCAGAATAAAAAAGGGGCTGGCACATAACGCGCCAGCCCCTTTTGCGTACAGCTCGCCGCTTAGAGCGCGCCAAACACCTTCTTCGCCAGGCTGGTAGCCGCCGCGGCCGGGTTTTCGCGGATGCTGGCTTCCTGCTTGGCGATCATGTCGAACAGGCCGTCGAGGGCCTGCTCGGTCACGTAGCTTTCGATATTCGCGCTCTTGGCGTCGAGCACGCCGAAGGTCGCCGCCTGGCTGGCGAAGCCGTTGTATTGCTTGGCCAGGCCGACCTGGTCGGTGGCCTGTTTGACGATAGGCAGGAACTTGGCGCGGATCTGCTCGCGGCTGCTCTTGTTCAGGTACTGGGTAGCCGAGTCCTGAGGGCCGGAGAGGATGCTCTTGGCATCCTGCACGCTCATCTTCTTCACCGCGTCGACCAGCAGCGCCTGGGCCTGCGGCACGGCAGCCTCGGCAGCCTTGTTCATGCTGGTTTCCAGCTGCTCGACCTGGGCGCCCATGCCCATCATCTTCATGGTCTTGGCGGCCTTGCCGAGTTTGCCGGGCAGCTCGATGCGCACTTCGGGGTTGTTGCTGAAGCCGCCTGGCTTGCCGAGCTGCTGCACGGCCACCTTGGCGCCCTGGGTGAGGGCATCCTTGAGGCCGCCGCTGGCGTCCTGCTGGCTGAGGTCGGAAAGCGACAGGGCGAACACGTTGGCAGACAGCAACAGGCCGGCGACGAGAGCGGAGATGCGGAGCATGGCGGTAACCTTCGAGCGGTGGAGATAAGCAGCGAGCTTAGCAGGCTGGCGCGCTGATCGGCGAAGGTTGAGCGCAGCAGGGGGATGCAGCGGGGATGACGGCACGCCCTTGGCAGGCGTGCCGGTTCGGCGTTACTGGACTTCCAGGGCGGTCAGGCTTTCCAGGGTCAGGGCACCGACGGCCAGGCCGTTGGCGGTCTGGAACTCGGTCAGCGCATCGAGGGTGCGCTTGCCGAGCTTGCCGTCGACACGGCCCGGGTTGAAGCCTCGCTTGACCAGGCTCTGCTGCAGGCGGGTGACCAGGTCGTCATTGATGTCCGGGTCGCAAATGGTCTGCCGCGAGACGATACGTGCGGTGCCCTCGAAGCGGGTGACCTGCAGCTGGCGCTTCTCTTCCGGCAGGATGATCTGGTTGGCTTCCACCGGCCGCACCACTTCGGTGGAGGCGACCTTGGTGTATTCCGGATCCAGGGTGACTTCCACGGCCTGGGCCGGCTTGTCGACGATCCAGCGGGTCACGCTCTTGTACTGCGCGGGGTCGGTTTCCACCCGCACGGTTTCCGGCGACACCAGCTTCTTGACCTTGACCACTTCCTGCTTGGCCGGCACCTGGCGGGCGCAGAAGGACATGGCGCCGGTGCCGCTCGAATAGCGGGTACCGGCGGCGCGGCACTGGTCGAGTACGGTCTTGGCTTCTTCGAGGGTCACGGTTTCCTTGACGTCTTCGTAAACGGCCGGCACCACGATGTAGCGCTTCACTTCCGGGCGAATCTTCACCTGCTCGGACACTACCCGGTAGGTCGGCGGCTCGATGCGATAGGTCTTGGTGCCTTCACGGGTGACCACCTGCTTGAAGCCCTTCTCCAGCTCGGCGGGGGTGACGGTGATCTTGTTGACCGAGTCCTTGACCACCACTTCCTGGGTGCTCTGCACCGGGCGCGGGCGAACCTGGGCATGCACCCAGCACTGGCCAGGCTGGATTTCGTATTCCTGGGGCTCGCGGGTCACTGGCGTGGCGGCGGGCGCCTCACTCGGCGTAGCGGCGGCAACCGGCTGCGGCGCGGGTTGCGCGCTGGCGGGTGCGGCGGCGGTCTGTTCTGCGACGGGAGCCGGTTGCGCCGGCTTTTCTTCTTGAGAGGTCGATGCGGTCGGTTGCATGACGCAACCGGAAACCACGATCGCCAGTGATCCTAAAATGGTGTGATAACGCACGAAAATCCCTGCCCTAAGTGGCCCCAACGACGCATATTAGGGGCTGTGGCGGCAAACCTCAATAACGCCCGGCGCACTCGGCGCCTTCATGGGATGGCCGGCGTGTCAGAGCCCGTCGATCAGCTCCTCGCTGCGATCCATGGTCACCTGGCGGATCGACAGGCGAATCTCGGCCGGCAGCACGCGCTTGGCGGCGCCTTCGGCCAGTTCGGCGAAGGCCGGCGGGTGGCTGAGCTTGCCGGCTTCGTCCTTGCGCAGCACGCCCTGGTCGAGCAGCGTCTGGATGAAATGACGGAACAGGCTCTTGTCGAAGAACTCCGGCGCGTTGAGCCCATGCAGGATCGACAGGCGCTGGGCCATGACCGTGCACAGCTCCTCCAGTTCCTCGGCGCTGATGGTGTTCTGCCCGGCGTTGAGCAGCAGGGCGCTGGCCATGTAGAAGCGCTGCAGGGTCTGGGCGATGGCACGCGACAGCAGGGTCAGCAGCACGAAGTTGCGCGAGCTGGGCGCCGGGCGCACATAGAGATCGTTCTCCCGCTTGAGCAGGCCCTGCTCGACGAAGGCTTCGAGCCACTGGTCGACCACCTCGTCGAGCTCCTTGTCGGCCCAGCGGATGTACAGCTCGGACTGCAGGTACGGGTACAACGCGTGGACGAAGCGCAGGATCTGCTCACGGCTCATCCGCCCGCTGCTCTGGAAGAAGCTGGCGATCAGCCCGGGCAGGGCGAAGATGTGCAGCACGTTGTTGCGGTAGTAGGTCATCAGCACCGCGTTCTGCTCATCCAGATAAAGGATGCGACCCAGGGCATCCTTCTGCTCGGAGAGCAATTCCATGCCGCGCACGTGCTCGATCAGCGCCAGGCCGTCGCCTTCCGGCACGGTGGTGTGCGGCGAGTAGGGCACGCGGCGCAGCAGGCTCTGATACAGGTCGAGAATGCGCACCAGGGCGCGTTCGTCCAGCGCCAGCTTGCTGGTCGACAGCAACGCCAGGGCCACCAGGTTGACCGGGTTGATCGCCGCGGCCTCGTTGAGGCGCTGAGCCACCCGCTCGCCGAGACGGTTGGTGGTGTCGTTCAGCCAGGCCGGGCGATAATCCGGGCCCAAATTCTGCTCACGCCAGTCGGGCTGCTGGGCATCGAGAAAGGCGTCGAGCTTGATCGGCTCACCGAAGTTGACCCAGACGTGACCGAAGCGCTGCTTGAGTGCGCCAATGACCTTGAAGATATCGAAGATCGATTCCTTCTTCTTGCTCGCCCCGCGCAGCTCGCCCAGGTAGGTGCGGCCCTCCAGCACCCGTTCGTAGCCGATGTACACCGGCACGAACACCACCGGCAGGCGATGGCTCTGCAGGTAGCTGCGCAGGGTGATGGCGAGCATGCCGGTCTTCGGCCGCAGCATGCGCCCGGTACGTGAGCGACCACCCTCGACGAAGTATTCCACCGGGTAACCCTTGCTGATCAGGGTGTGCAGGTATTCGTTGAACACCGCGGTGTACAGCGGGTTGCCCTTGAAGGTGCGGCGCATGAAGAAGGCACCGCCGCGGCGCAGCAGGCCGCCGATGATCGGCATGTTGAGGTTGATGCCAGCGGCGATGTGCGGCGGTGTCAGGCCGTTGCGAAACAGCAGGTAGGACAGCAGCAGGTAGTCGATGTGGCTGCGGTGGCAGGGCACGTAGATCACTTCGTGACCCTGGGCGATGTCCTGCACGCCTTCTATATGGTTGACCTTGATGCCGTCGTAGATCTTGTTCCAGAACCACGACAGGATCAGCTCGAGAAAACGGATCGCCGTGTAGGTGTAGTCCGAGGCGATCTCGTTGCCATAACGCAGGGCCAGGGCCTCGGCTTTCTCGACGGAGAACTTCTCGCGCTCGGCTTCGTCGGCAATCGCCTGGCGCACCTGGGGACCATGCACCAGGCCCTTGACCAGGTTGCGACGGTGCGACACGTCCGGGCCGATGACCGCCGCCTTCTGGTTGCGAAAGTGCACCCGCAGGATGCGGTGCACCATGCGCAGGGTGCGTTCCTGGCCCTTGTTCTGCTCGATCAGCTCGCGCAGCTGGATCGGTGTGGAGAACTGCACACGGGTGGTGCGACCCAGAATCAGGATACTCACCAGCCGGCGCAGGCGGCCGGTGACCGCCCAGCTGTCGGCGAACAAGAGCTTCCAGGGGCTGGTTTCGCGGTTCGGCGATTGGCCCCAGAACACGCTGACCGGAATGATCTGCGCCTGCTCGGCGGCCTGTTCGCTGAGGGCGCCGACCATGCGCTGCAGGGTCGGCGAGATGCCGCGCTTGTCCTGACGGCCGATCCAGTCGGGCTCCGGCGTCAGGTAGAAGAACGCCGCCGGTTCGACCAGCTCGCCTACCGCCACGGGCAGCACCGGGCGCGGCAGGTTGGCCTTGGTGCACTCGTGATCGAGCACCGCCAGGTCGCTCACCGACGGCTGCTGCAGCACGTAGAACACCGGCTTGCTGCGGTCGAGCTTGAGGGTGAAGGCCGACTGGTTGATGGTTTCCGAGCGCACCCACAGATACAGCAGGCGGCGCAGGGTACCGAAGGCAAGGCGGCGAAGCGGGGAGCGGGTCATACGAAATCTGGCTGCGGCGACGAGCCGAAGCTCGGGGCCGCTAGTGTGCCGGATCGCCGCCCTGTCGGCAAAATCTTGTAAAAGTTGCCGTTTCGTTGCGAAAAGGGCGGTTGCGGGTGCTTACTGCGCAGAAAGTTTCCGCCTGCATCCGTGTTAAGGCAGCTTTAGCGCATAGACGGCTTACTGGCAGTATTCGGATGATCCGGCGGCGCGCACATTGGGGCCCTGTTTAGCGTGACCAGCTTGTTTGGCGAGCGCAGTCCGCACAGCAATTTTGCGTGTGTCTCCTGCAAGCCTTCGGCGCCTGACAGTGCGGATGCACAGATACGTGACATTATAATCAAGCCAACACTGCTCGATAGTCAGGGTGATTTTAGGAGGCTTGAATGAGTAAATATTTCTTAACTTTGGGCTTTCTGCTGATATTGCTAAGCGGTTGCAGAAGTTATCAAATGGAATATGGGGTGGTGGAAAATGGAGTGGTTTTTTATCCTCTGTGCGAAAGAGCAAAGCAACGCATCACCGATATGCAGCGTATCAGTTTTCAATTGCCGCTCTTATTCAGGCAGGCCTCCTGTCGTAATTGGCCTGACTATAGCTATAACTCTCGAATCGACAGTGTATCTGTAGAGGTTCCCAGTGTTATTGCCAACGAATCGCAGATGTCTGTGGGCGGTGTCTACTCTATGCTCTTTCGCGCGGGGCACGCGCGCACAGAATACTATTTGCCGCCTGACAAATTTTTTGAGGATTACAAAGAATACCTCAGTGAGCGAAGTCATATTTCCCGTTTGGTTACCGCAAGTTGGGTGGACTGGCAAGGTGGGCGCTGTGCACGTTTCTACTCGGATAGCGATACTGGACTTTTTCTTCGCAGGGTGCTCGACTACTTCTGCTGGGAGTCAGTTAGCGGCTCGAATTTCCCCATCCATATTGGTGCTAGCGAGAGGCTACCGCCAGACCACGCTCCAACCAACCTAGATAGGGAATTCATTGAGCCGGTACTGGCCAGCTTACAGATCAATCCTGTTCCAAAACAGCGTTTAGCTCTGTGGGACAGTTATCGTGCTGATTTTTGTAAGAGGTTGAAGGAGAGTTACGATAATAAGACAGCTATGCGCAGATTTCGTGACGGTCTCAATCGGCAGCGCGCTATACTATTTTTGCGCGAATGCGGTTATCAAATGCCCGATCCGATTGGGCCGGGAAGTTGGGGTGAGCTTTTGAGGCCCAATGGACAATTGATTGGCAGAGCCGATGGAGAGCGAAAGCTGCGCAAAGTAACTCATGCGCAGTTTGCAGAGCTTGAGGTCAGATTAATGTCCTTGCAACTCAAACCGGGTGAACGCCCAGAAATCCGATCTTCTCGCCTGGCAAAAGACGGCAGCATTTTGGTAGAAAACTACAGGGCTACTGATCCATACGCTGGTGATTGGTATTGGGTTCCACCGTCTTATAGCAAGCAGAACGGAATTGGTATTCGTAATGATCCGGTATTGGGTCGGGTAATAGATGTGCACCTAATGGACTTTCCTACAGGATTTAGGGTTGTAGGTGAGTAAAATTGTGATTGCAGAGGCTGACATTAGTAGTCTCTTTACTGGATCGAATGAGTGGCTTTTAAATTTTAGAAGCCTTGAATCGATGGCTTCAGAGTCATTGAGCGAGCTGTGCTCATGCAGCATGCCTACCGGCAAAACGGAAAAGGGGACACCCATTAGCCGGCCTCGCGAAGACTCAAAGCCATCCGCTTTAAGGGCAGAGTTTTCCAACGCCGAACCTGATGGGTTGATCCGGTCGAGCCCGTTTCCTCGTTCTTGGCTGCGACCGAGTCGCGCCAGTCAACCATATGGATCAAGCGGTAGCTAACGACCAGCACGGCCCTGGCGGGAAACCTCCCAGAGAAACGTTGGTGCCGCCAATGTGTCCAAACCGTTTCACAGAACCGCGGCTCGTATAAGAACTATACGTCCAGTCTCTTCTGGCTCACTTGGCAGGCAACTCGGATCAGCACACTCAGACGGTGGCAGCAGGTCTCCACTCAGACTCGCTGGCTCGCATCCAGTCCTTTTTCCGGCTGACCTGCTGCCACCTTCACTAGCCTCAGGCGAAACAGCGGTTTACATCAAATGGCTGTTTCTCCTTGAGCATGTGATAGCTCGTAGGGCAGATTCAGGAGTGAAGCGAGTAGTCCGCCAAATCATATCGATCCTGACACAACGGCGTACTGATTCGCGAGTACGCCCTACCACGTTTCGAGGGAGCTGAAAGTGAGAGACGAATTTTTTCAGTCGTTTATTGATAATTTGGGTGAAGCAAACTCACATCGACAGGTGCCCGGTTCTAGTGTCGAAAAATATCGTTCTAGATTGCCCGGTTCCCTGCTGGGTTACTGGCGCGAGGAGGGCTGGTGTTCTTATGCGGATGGACTGTTTTGGATCGTAAATCCTGATTCTTATAAGGCCACGCTTGATAGTTGGTTGCAAGGAAGCGTTCTGGCCGAGATCGATAATTACCATGTTATTGCTAGGGATGCGTTCGGCTCACTATATGCCTGGGGTGAGCGCTATCAGCGCAAGATCACGATATCGAGCTTAGCTGGCGGTATCGTTGCTCTTAAGAGTCAGCTTCAGAAACCCAACCCCCAACCGGATCGAGCCTTAGGTATTTTTCTCGGGTCCATTAGTCGGGAAAGCCTCGATTTTGAAGATAATCAAGGCAAGCCGTTGTTCAGGCGCGCGCTAATGAAACTGGGGCCGTTGGAGGAGAATGAAATGTACGCGTTCGAGCCTGCGCTGTGTATTGGCGGAAAGGCTGATCTCGGGCATATGGTAAAGCTGAATATGGATGTGCATTTGACGATTCTTGAGCAGCTGCGGCGGTGGTCCGAGCAGTAATGGCAGTGTTATAGCGATAGGGAATGCACAAGGGGGATCTGTCTCCTTTCGATGGGTGTCGTAATATGGAGGCCGTGATGTCGGTAAGTTACTATCTGGTCTGTATGCATTGTAAAAGTGGCTTGCTGCTTGGTAAAACAATTCCGGTGGAATACTATGGCAATGACTGCTTTGGTTTTTCCCAGATGTTTGAGGCAGATGATTTGCGTGATCTGCAGCAGTTTCTAGTAGCTCATAGGCTGCATGAGTTATGAGTTCTTCCTGGTAATGCAGAAAAATTTGCATCTGGTATAGGTTTGTCTTATAGCTTTCCTGGGAGTGATGAAGATGGGCTTAAGGAACGAGAGCTTTTGGCTGAAATGACTAGGGAACCTGCAAATCCAGACTTGGATATTGAGCAAATAGATGGTCTAGTAATAGAGAAGTTGAAGGGATTTTGATTGATGAATTGAACGGTTGGGTCACGATCATTGCTAACAATGGGGGGCAGGGTCATGATTCATGCGTGCAGCTAAATCAATGACTCTGATATCTGTTGATATGGCTTCATTAATGTTTCGTGCTTTTCCTTAATGCTATTTTGAGTTTTTGCCTTGTAGGTAGTGGTCTTTACTATATGTCTATAGTTAAGTTGTTTTTTCTTTTGTTCGTTTTCCTTTTTGTAGGCGCCTGTAAAAGCCCTACGCCACATAGCTACTACAAAATTTCGCCAGTTGAGGGTGCTGAGTGCTTGAGGTATCTGGAACGGGCGGATATTACTGCTGATGAATTTATGGAAGTCAACAGTTTTGCAAATACTGGAAACTACCTTTGCCGGGTGCTGCTCGCTAGTTGGTATGAGCGAGGGGTTTCCGTGCCTATTGATTATGATAAAGCAAGAGAGGTGTACCAGGCTGCTGCAGAGGCTAACCCCGCAGCGTACTTAGCACTTGGGCGAATGGCTAAGCTGGGACGCGGGCAAGAGGTTGACTATGTGCTGGCAAGGCAGCTCTACAAGCGCGCATCGGATGCGGGTTCACTACAAGCTACTACCGAGCTTGGTAAATTGATGGAGGGTGGAAAGGGGGGAGCGGTAGACCCGAAAGCCGCTCTGGATCTCTATATATCGAAATCCAAAAAGTATGGCGACGAGGCGTGGATTGAGATGAGACGCTTGCGTAGCGAAGGTATAACGCTTGAATTGGCGCAGGAGGCTAAATATAACCAACTTTGGCTTCAAGGTTTGAAAGACGCTATCGGCAGTCGAATATATAAAGATAAACTTTGGCGGCTATCAGTCGGTGTGACCTCGCCAGCAACGGCAAAAATTCGCCTAGTCTCTCGAATTGGCAGAAGTATGCCTGAAGTGTCAGTCGAAGAAAGCAGTGGCGATCCCAGTATTGATGAGCAAATACTTGCCTCCATGTCACTATTAAGAATGGCGGATGAATTTATTTATCCTGAGGGGGAGGTGTTTCAGGTAATAGTTGCTCCTGTCGTTATTTCTAGAGGAGAAAAAATACCGCGAGAATAGTGCGAAATCGCTGGGGTCAGAGATCATTGATCTGGGCATGCAGCTAAATCAGTGAACCTGACCCATTAATTCCTTAGCGGCGGCGCAGCAAACTGACCAGGCCGACCAGGGCCAACAGCAGTACCAACGCGGCCACTGCGCCCACCCCATACAGGCCGCTGGTGCTCAGCAGCGGTTGCTCGACGCGCAGATAGCTCGGCTGCTTGAGCAGCAGGTTAAGCGCCGCATCGAGCTGGGCGGTGTGGATCTTGCGTAGTTCCGGCGCCGGGTCGGCGAAGCGGCCCTCTTCATAACTGCCCAGGGAGCTCCAGTAGGTATCGGCCAGGGCGCTGTTGCCTTGCGCCATCCAGTTCTGGCGGGCGAGGGCGACGCTGCGCAGGCGTTCCAGCGTGACGTCGTCCAGGCCGTCCTTGGCAAGGTGCTGGAGCAATTCATGCAGGCGCTGCTGGGCTTGCGCCACATCCTTGCGCGCCACCTCGGCGTTGATGCTGAAGAAGCTGCTGCTGCCGTAGGCGCTGCGCTCCACGCTGGGGCTGTAAGCCAGGCCTTGTTCCAGGCGCAGGTCGCGGTACACCGCCCATTGCAGGTAGTCGCGCAGCAGCTGCCAGGTGCCCTGGTCGAGCTCGCCGACCCAGGGCTCGGTGAAGATCAGGTTGACCTGCGCGGTATCGCCGACCAGCCCGGTTGTCATTGTGCGCTCGGGCGCGGCGTGACCAGTGCTTTCCGGCAGTTCACGCAGCTCGGGCATCGGGCCTGGCGGAAGCTCGCCGAAGCGCCGCTCCAGGTAGGCGGGCAGGCGGCGATCCAGGTCGCCGACCATGATCAGGGTCATGTTGTTGGCCACGTACCACTGTTCGTGTACACGCTCCAGGGTGGCAGCGTCCAGGCGCTCCAGCGAATCCTGTTCGGCGCAGGCCTGGCCCAGCTCCGCGGCAACCTGTTCGGTGGCGTCGTTGCGCTTGCTCGAAGCGCCCAGCAGGCGCTGCCAGGCAGCGGGGTGTTCGCCATTTTCGTGAACGATCACTTGCTTGGCCGCCTCGACACGTTCGGGCGTGAACTCGGTGTTGAACAGTGCGGCGAGCAGCAGGTCCAGCGCCGCACGCTGGTTGGCGGCGGGCACCTCAAGGACGAAGGTGGTGTCGCTGTCGCGGGTGAAGGCATTCCAGTCGCCACCCAGGGCCTGCATGCGCTCTTCCAGCCCGGCTTCGCCGCTGGCGTCGATGCCGCTGAACAGCAGGTGTTCGAGCAGGTGGGGTAATTCTTTCTGGTCGCAGTCGAACTGGTCGAAGCCGACCCCGACCACCAGGCGAATCGACACGTGGCCGCGCTCGGCGGTGGGCTTGAGGATCAGCTGCAGGCCGTTGTCCAGCGGGTAGCCCTCGACCTTCAGGCGGTCGGCGGCCCATAGCTGGCTGCACAGCATCAGCATCAGCCCCAGCAGCAGCGTCAGTGAGCGGGCCATGGCCCGCACTATTCGCCACCTTCTTCGGCGAGCAGGGCACCGGTTTCGTGGCTGCCGAGTACGGCATAGGCGCTTGCGCAGAACAGTGAGTTGAGGCGTTTCATGTCGTCGATCAGTTCCAGGTGCAGTGAGCTGGTTTCCAGACTCTTGACCACCTGCCTATGCAGACGTTCGACATGTAAATGGGTGAGCCGGCGCTCCTGGATGCGGAAGCGGCGTTTTTCGCGGAGCAATTGCCGGGCGGCATCGGCGTCGGCGGAGAAGAACACCGACAGGCCCAGGCGCAGGTTGCCCAGCAGGCGTTCGTGCAGCGCACTGAGCTCCTCCAGGCCGCTTTCGGAAAAGGCATGGCGCTGGGCGGTCTTCTCGTCTTGGATCTTGCCGAGCATGCGCTCGATGATGTCGCCGGCCCGTTCCAGATTCGAGGAGAACTCGATGATCTCGGCCCAGCGCCGGCTGTCCGTTTCGCTCAGGTCTTCCTGCTGAACCTGGGCCAGATACAGCTTCACGGCGGTGTACAGGGCATCGATGTCGTCGTCGATGCGGCGCAGGTCCTTGGCAAGAATCGGCTGGCTGCCGCGCAGGGCATCCTGCAGATGGCCGAGCATGCTGTCGACCAGGTCGCCGATGCGCAGGGTCTCGCGCGTTGCGTTGGACAGCGCCAGGCTCGGCGTGGAAATCGCTGTGGGATCGAGGTGGCGGGCCTTGGCGACGGCGTTGACGTCCGGGCGATCAGGCAGCAGCCAGTTGCAGAAGCGCGCCATCAGCCCCAGGGTTGGCAGCATCAGCAGGCAGCGCAGGCTGTTGTAGAGCACGTGGAAGGCGATCACCAGCTCGGCGGGGTGCCATTTCAGGCTGTCCAGCCAGTGCGCCAGTGGGTCGAGCACCGGGATCACCAGAACCAGACCGATCAGCTTGTAGAGCAGGCTGCCCAGGGCCACGCGGCGGCCGGCCTGGCTCTGCATGCTGGCGTTGAGAAAGGCCAGCACGCCGCTGCCGATATTGGCGCCGATCACCAGGCCAATGGCCACCGGCAGGCCGATCACGCCAGAGCCGGTCAGGGTGGCGGTGAGCAGCACCGCGGCCAGGCTGGAGTAGGAAATCAGCGCGAACAGTGCGCCGACCACCGCATCGAGCAGCACGTCACCGGTCAGCGAGGCGAACAGCACGTGGATGCCCTTGGCCTCGGTGATCGGTGTGGCGGCGGTGACGATCAGTTGCAGGGCTAGGATCATCAGCCCCAGGCCGATGCCCACGCGGCCGAGCTGGCCGGCGCGGGTCTGCTTGCGCGACAGGAAGAACACCACGCCGAGAAAGATCAGCAGCGGCGACAGCCAGCTGAGATCGAAGGTCAGCACCCGTGCCATCAGCGCGGTGCCGACATCGGCGCCGAGCATGATCGCCAGTGCCGGGGTCAGCGCCATCAGGCCCTGGCCGACGAAGGAGGTGACCAGCAGCGCGGTGGCGTTGCTGCTCTGCACCAGTGCGGTGACCGCAATGCCGGCGACGAACGCCATTGGCCGCTTGCCGACGTTGTGGCTGAGCACGCGGCGCAGCTGCGAGCCGTACACCCTCAGGATGCCGGTACGCACGATATGGGTGCCCCAGATGAGCAGGGCAATGGCGGACAACAGATTGAGCAGCGTCAACATCACGCATCTCCCTAATATGCGGATTCGATCCCGGGTGCTTGGGATACTGCCGATGACGGCGTTCGTTGAGGTGTGGTCACCAACACCGCTGTCTCTTACAAGCTGTAGTTGTAGAAGCGCGGGTTGCCAAGCAAGGAATGGAATGCTGTTTGGCCGGCAGGTTGTGCGGTGCGCCACGTAATCGCGGTGCTCTGTTGCAAGCAGCCGCCAATACGCCTAGCATGCGCGCCTTCTCTCAACCGACAGCAAAGGAGGTACATCATGCAGCAGCTGATCACCCTTTGCAGGTCGCGCCTGGCTTGATCGCATTCGCCGCTACTTGTTAGCGGTGCCGCAACGCCCGGCCTCTGGCCTGCCAATCCGAATATCTTTCTGTTTCAACCCATCAGGATTGGACTATGGGCACTTGCATTCGCAATTTGTCCGACAGCGCCGTATTGGTCGCTGCGGACGACACCTGGATCGAAGGAAAAGCGATCCAGCAACTCGAAACCACCGCTCGTCTGGCGGGCATGCATCGGGTGGCCGGCATGCCGGATCTACACCCGGGGCGTGGCTACCCGGTCGGCGCGGCATTCTTTTCCGTAGGGCGCTTTTACCCGGCGCTGGTCGGTAACGACATCGGCTGCGGCATGGCGCTGTGGCGCACGGACATACCGACCGCCAAGCTGCATCTGGACAAGCTGGAGAAGCGTCTCGGCAACCTCGACCTGCCGCTCGACGAGAGCTGGCAGGGGGCAGTCGCCGGCCTCGAGCTGCCGACCACGGGCCACGAGCGCTCTCTCGGCACCATCGGCGGTGGCAACCATTTCGCCGAGCTGCAGCAGCTCGATGAAAGCTACGACGATGCCGCACTGGCAGCCTTGAACATCGAGCACAAACACCTGCTGTTGCTGGTGCACAGCGGCTCGCGCGGCCTGGGCGAAGCGATCCTGCGTGAGCAGGTCGACCTGTTCGGTCATCAGGGTCTGGAGGCGGGCAGCGATGCCAGCAGCCATTACCTGAGCCGACACGACGGCGCGCTGCGTTTCGCCGAAGCCAACCGCCAGCTGATCGCCCGGCGCATGCTCGAACGCTTGCGTGCCGACGGCGAGAGGCTACTCGACATCAACCACAACCTGGTCTCGCCGGCACGTGTCGATGGCCTCGATGGCTGGCTGCACCGCAAGGGCGCCACGCCGTCGGATCAGGGCGCGGTGGTGATCCCCGGTTCGCGCGGCGACTACAGCTACCTGGTGCAGCCGATCGCCGATGAGCGCAGCCTGCTGTCCCTGGCCCATGGCGCCGGGCGCAAATGGATGCGCAGCGAGTGCAAGGATCGCCTCGCCGCGCGCTACAGCGTCGAGCAGCTGAGCCGCACCGCGCTCGGCAGCCGGGTGATCTGCGCTGACCGTGCGCTGATCTACGAGGAGGCGCCCGAGGCCTACAAGGCCATCGACTCGGTGGTCGGTGCCTTGCGTGAGGCGGGACTGGTTCGCGTGCTGGCGCGATTTAAACCGGTGCTCACCTACAAGACGCGCGGAGGATGCTGCTAATGATCCTTCTGCAACTTACCGCGGCCCAGGGGCCGGATGAGTGCGCATTGGCAGTGGCCAGGGCAGTGCCCAGGCTACAGGCCGAAGCGGAGGGCCTTGGTGTGACGGTACGGGTGCTCGAAGAGGAACAGGGGCCGCGGCGCGGCACCTTGCGTTCGATATTGCTGGCGCTGGAGGGTGAGCAGGCCGAGCGGCTGGTGGGTGACTGGACGGGCTCGCTGCAATGGACCTGCCCCAGCCCGTACCGGCCGGGGCATGCCCGCAAGAACTGGTTCTTCGGTGGTGCGCGTTTCGCCGCGCCTGCCCAGGAACTGGCGGGCGAAATCCGCTTCGAAACCCTGCGCTCGTCCGGGCCGGGTGGCCAGCACGTCAACACCACCGATTCGGCGGTGCGTGCTACGCATGTGGTCAGCGGCATCAGCGTCAAGGTGCAGAGCGAGCGCAGTCAGCACGCCAACAAGCGTCTGGCATTGCTGCTGATCGCCCAGCGCTTCGCCCTGCATGCCCGGGCGCAAGCCGATGCGGCACGGGCGCAGCGTCGTGATGCCCACTTGCAGGTCGAGCGCGGCAACCCGCATCGTGTGTTTCGTGGCGAGCGTTTCGAACCCGCAATGGATTGAGCAACAGCCTAAAAAAAAACGGGGCCTCGAAGGCCCCGTTTTTATTGCATCAGCCTCAGTCAATCACTGGCCGGGCACGTCCTTGCGCAGCTTCACCGGCTCTACGTCGTCCTTGCCTTCGGCGCGGCGGCGGGCGGTGCGCATGCGGATGTTCAGCGCTTCCACGGCCAGGGAGAAGGCCATGGCGAAGTAGACGTAGCCTTTCGGCACGTGGACTTCGAAGCTCTCGGCGATCAGTACGGTACCGACCACGATAAGGAACGACAGAGCCAGAATCTTCAGGCTCGGGTGTTTCTCGATGAAGTCGCTGATGGTGCCGGCGCAGATCATCATGACGATGACCGCAACGACGATGGCCGCGACCATGACCGGCACGTGGGAGACCATGCCCACTGCGGTGATGACCGAGTCCAGCGAGAAGACGATGTCGATGATGGCGATCTGGATGATGGTACCCAGGAACTGCTTGCCGGCGCCCGAGGGCTGCTCGGGGCTTTCTTCCTCGCCTTCCATGCCGTGGTAGATCTCGGTGCTGCTCTTCCACAGCAGGAACAGGCCACCGAAGAACAGGATCAGGTCACGGCCGGAGATGCCCTGGCCGAATACGTGGAACAGGTCAGTGGTCAGGCGCATGATCCAGGTGATGGAAAGCAGCAGCAGGATGCGCGTGACCATGGCCAGGGCCAGGCCGAAAAAGCGGGTGCGCGCCTGCAGGTGCGGCGGCATGCGCGACACCAGAATGGCGATCATGATGATGTTGTCGATGCCCAGAACGATTTCCAGGGCGGTCAGAGTCAAGAAAGCAACCCAGATTTCCGGGTTGGTGAGCCATTCCATTAGAGGTTCCTTGTGGGTGATAGAAAAACTGGCGCGAGCCATCGGCATGGATGCCGAAGTCTAGCGCCAGCAATGTGAAAATTTCGTCAAAATGTTTGCGGATCAGCTACCGAACAGCGGAAATACGCCAAGTACCAGGGCCGTCGCCAGGATCGCCATGCACACCAGCACCGCCCACTTGAGGGTGAAGCGCTGCAGGTCGCCGAACTCGATCTTCGCCAGGCCGATCAGCAGGTAGGTGGACGGCACCAGCGGGCTGAGCAGGTGCACTGGCTGGCCGACGATAGAGGCGCGGGCCATTTCCACGGCGCTGATGCCATAGCCGGAAGCGGCCTGGTTCAACACCGGCAGGATGCCGTAGTAGAAGGCATCGTTGGACATGAAGAAGGTGAACGGCATGCTTACCAGCGCGGTGATCACCGCCAGGTGCGGGCCGAGGGCGTCCGGGATCACCGCCAGCAGGCTCTTGGACATGGCGTCGACCATGCCGGTGCCGGTCAGGATGCCGGTGAAGATACCGGCCGCGAAGATCAGGCCGACCACCGCCAGCACGTTACCGGCATGGGCAGAGATACGGTCCTTCTGCTGCTGCAGGCAGGGGTAGTTGATGATCATGGCGATGCTGAAGGCGATCATGAACAGCACCGGCATCGGCAGCAGGCCGGCGATCAGGGTGGTCATCAGCACGATGGTCAGCAGGGCGTTGATCAGGATCAGTTTCGGGCGGCGGGCCTCGGGATACTGGGACACGCTGATCTCGTCCTGGGTGATCTTGCCTTCCGGCAGCTGCAGCACGCCCAGGCGCTTGCGCTCACGCAGGCCATAGAGGTAGGCCACGCCGAACAGCACGATGGCGCCGACGATCATGCCGGGAATCATCGGCACGAAGACGTCCGACGGGTCCACATGCAGGGCGCTGGCGGCGCGAGCGGTCGGGCCGCCCCAGGGGGTCATGTTCATGATGCCGCCAGCCATGATGATCAGGCCGGCCATGATGGTCGGGCTCATTTTCAGGCGGCTGTACAGCGGCAACATGGCGCCGACGCAGATCATGTAGGTGGTCGAGCCGTCGCCATCGAGGGACACGATCAGCGCCAGGGCTACGGTGCCGACGGCAACCTTGAGCGGGTCACCCTTGACCATCTTGAGGATCAGGCGCACGGGCGGATCGAACAGGCCCGAGTCGATCATGATGGCGAAGTAGAGGATGGCGAACATCAGCATCACGCCGGTGGGCGCGAGCTTGCTGATGCCTTCGAGCATCATCGGTCCGATCTGCGCCGCGAAGCCGCCGATCAGGGCGAAGATGATCGGGATGATGATCAGGGCGATAAGCGCTGACAGGCGCTTGCTCATGATCAGGTACATGAAAGTCGAGACCATGGCGAAGCCAAGGAATGTGAGCATGGGAGTTCTCCGGACGGGATTCGGCTAGGGGCGGGTAACGCGAGTGGCTAGCTAGCTTCGAGGCGAGCGGAGGGGGCGATGCAGGCGTGAGGAACGGGGGCGCAGCATGGTTAATCACCTGTTTTGTTCTTGTTGACGGCAGCTGCGGGCCTCACTGGCGGCAGCTCATCGACCGATCTTTGTCGGTCAGTGGGCGGATGCTAGAACACGAAGCTTTCAGCCAGCTTTCGCCAGGCTCGCCAAATCGAGCAACCCGCGATGATCGGCGCGCGCCCTGCAGCCCGCGCCGTTGCTGGTCTAGAGCAGATGCTCGAGCAAAAACAGCATGGCCACCAGCGAAGCGGCGGCTAACAAGTGCTGCAAAGTGATGATGCCGGCCATCAGGTTGGCATCGCCGCCAAGCTGGCGGGTCAGCACATAGGCGGTCGGCGCGGTGGGCAGGGCGAAGAACAGCACCAGCACGGTGCTTTCCATGGTCGGCAGCTGCAGCCCATAGGCCACCGCCAGGGCCAGCAGGGGCATCAGCAGCAGGCGCAGCAGGCTGTTCCAGGCCAGGGCCGGGATCTCGCCGCCGAGCTGTTCGGGTTTCAGGGCGGCGCCCACGCAGAGCAGGCCCAGGGGCAGGCTCGCGGCGGCCAGCAGGCTGAGCAGCCGGCCGCTGCCGCCGGGCAGGCCCAGGCCGCTCAGGTTCACCAGGGCGCCGGCCAGGCAGGCCAGGATCAGCGGGTTGCGGATGATCGGCAGCAGCAGGCTGCGGGCGCTGACCCCACGTTCGGCGGTCAGTGACCAGACCGACAGCACGTTGACGGCCGGCACCATCAGCGCCAGCATCAGGGCTGCCAGGGTCAGGCCCGGCTGGCCGAACAGGCTGCCGACGGCGGCCAGGCCCAGGTAGGTATTGAAGCGCAGAATGCCCTGGCTGAAGGCGCCGAAGCGTGCCGCCGGCCAACCGCGCAGGCGGCGCATCACCAGCAGGGCCAGCCAGGCGATGCCCAGGCCGAGCAGCACGGCCAGTGCCATGCGCGGCAGTTGCGGGTTATCCAGCGGTGCGGTGGCCAGGCTGTTGAACAACAGCGCCGGGAACAGGATGAAGTAGTTGAGGCGTTCGGCGCCGGGCCAGAAAGCCTCGTTGGGAAAGCCACGACGGCTGAGCACGTAGCCGCCGACAATCAATGCAAAGAGTGGCCAGAGGGCCAAGAGCAGTTCGGTCACGGGAGCCCCCGGTGGTGGTGAGGGTGCATCTTCGCCAGTGCCGATTGATCAGGCAAGCAGCGATACCACAGTGTCTTCAGGAGGACAGGATGAGTAATCTGCATCAAGGCGGCTGCCAGTGCGGCGCAATGCGTTACCAGTTTCGCGCCCCCTTGCGGGATATCGCCCACTGCCACTGTTCTGTCTGCCGACGCAGCACCGGCGGCATCCTGGTGACCTGGATCACCGTGCCGCGCGACGCCTTTACCTGGCTGCAGGGTGAGCCGGCCTGTTTCGCTTCCTCGCCCAGCTGCGAGCGTTACTTCTGTGCGCATTGCGGGGCTCACCTGGCATTGTTCACCACCTTGAGCCCCCATAGCCTGGATGTGACCATCGCCACCCTGGATCACCCCGAGCGGGCCGCCGCGGATCGGCACATCTGGACGCAGGACCGACTGCCCTGGCTAGAGGTCGACCCCAGCTTGCCGTGCGAGCAGCAGGAACATATCGACTAGCACTGCAGGGCGGCCAAGCCACCGAAGCTAACGCGTCGCCTGGCGTTGCGAACTTTATTAAAGAATGGCTGTCGCGCGCCGATTATCCCTCTGTATCTCGTCTATTGCCTCTCGTGCCGCATGCCAAATGCGTCCTCCTGTTCAACGTGCCGCGCAGACGGCGTGACAACAGGCAACTCTTTCGCTTCGTTATCGAACTGCCGAAGTATTTTGAATAGGTGACCCACCGTGCTCAGAAACATCCCGTTGAGCCTCAAGCTCCTGTTGATCCTCGCCTGCCCGCTGCTGGGCTTCCTTTGGCTCGCCGCCCTGGAGGTCAGCGATAGCTACCAGACCTTGCAGGAAATGGATCAAACCCAGGAGGCCAGCGTCGTCGCGCAGAAAGTCAGCCAGCTGATTACCGTGTTGCAGCGCGAGCGGGGCGCCAGTGGCGTATTCCTGGGCAGCCAGGGCAAGAACATGCAGGACGTGCTGCTGCGCATGCGCGGCCAGACCGATGCTGCCCTGGCCGATGCACGTGCCCTGGCCGGTAGCGCCGATGCCGGGCTCGATGAAGCGCTGGCCAACCTGAGCGGGCTGGATGCCATGCGTGGGCAGATCGACAAGCTGGCAATCAACAACCGCGAATCCGGTGCGCGCTTCACCGATATCATTCGCAAGCTGATCGGCTATACCCATGCCGTCGAGCGTTCGGTCACCGACCCGACACTGTCGCGCGCCCTGTCGTCGCTCAACCAGTTCATCGAGATGAAGGAACGTGCCGGGCGCGAGCGCGCGACCCTTGGCGTGGTGTTCAACCAGGATCGTTTCGATGCCGATCTGCTCTCCACCTTCAGCCGCAACCTGGGCGAGTTCACCGCCTACTCGGAAGGCTTTCGCCGCAACGCTTCGCCTGAATTCCTGCGCAAGCTCGACGAGAAGATGCAGCAGCCCAGCGCCCTCGAAGTGGCGCGCCTGCAGAAACTGGCCTTTGATACGCCGCTTGGCCAGCCACTGGGCATCAAGGCCACCGACTGGTTCCAGACCTCCACCGCGCGCATCGACCTGATGGGCGAAGTGGAAACCGAGCTGGGCCAGAGCGTGGGTGAGCTGGCCGCCCAGGCCCGCGCCAAGGCCTCGGCCATGCTGTGGATGACGGCCATCAGCGTGCTGGTCGCCATGGCCGTGGTGGCCGTGCTGTCCTACCTGATCATCAGCAACATCAAACTGGCCGTGGGCGAGGCCAATCGGGCCCTGTTGTCGCTGTCGCAGCGCGACCTGACGGCCCGTTCGGCCTATGTCGGCAAGGACGAGTTCGGCGAGATCACCCGTAACCTCAACATCATGACCGAGGAGCTGACGCAGATCGTCCAGGAAATCGGTTCGGCCACCGCCCAGGTCGCCACCGCGGCCGAAGAGTGCTCGGCGGTCACCCTGCAGACCAGCAACAGTCTGGAGCGCCAGCGCCAGGGCACCGAGCTGGTGGTCACTGCCATCAACGAGATGAGCGCCACGGTTCGCGAAGTGGCGCAGAGCACCAACGACGCCGCGGAAATGTCGCGCCAGGTCAACGTCAACACCACCCAGGGCCGTCAGGAAATCGAACGCACCGTCGAGGTGATTCGGGAGCTGTCGACCCAGGCCGACGACACCGCGCGCATCATTGGTGAGCTCAAGCACGAGAGCGATTCGATCTCCTCGGTACTCGACGTCATCCGTGGGATTGCGGACCAGACCAACCTGCTGGCCCTCAACGCGGCCATCGAAGCGGCGCGCGCCGGCGATCACGGTCGCGGCTTCGCGGTAGTGGCCTCCGAGGTGCGCACCCTGGCGCAGAAGACCCAGGAGTCCACCGGCAACATCCAGGAGATGATTGCCAACCTGCAGCGCGGCTCCGACCTGGCCACCCAGTCCATGCAGGAAACCCTCGGCAAGGCCCGGGCCGGTGCCAGCAACATCGAGCGCGCTGGCGACCTGCTGGCCGAAATCGCCTCGGGCGTGTCCAGCATCAGCGACCGCAACATGCAGATCGCCGCCGCTGCCGAGGAGCAGAGCGCGGTGGCCGAGGACATCAACCGCAACGTGGTGGAGATCAACGACGTGGCCATCCAGGTCAGCTCCGGCGCCGAGCAGACCGCCGTGACCAGCCAGGAGCTGGCGCGCCTGGCCGATCACCAGCAGAAACTGGTGAGCCGCTTCCGCCTGGCCTGACCGACCGCGGCGAGTCGCCGCCCGGCCGATCCTGGCGGGCGGCGATCCAGCCGGTGTACACCGCCAGTCGGTGCCACGAAAAATTAATGAATTCTTGGCCGCCCAGGCCGGTCAGAGCCTGACCCTTACTGCTGGATCCCTGCAATGCCATTGATAGTCATAGCCGAAGACGAACGCTCCATCAGGGAGCTGCTCGTGGAAATCTTCGAAGATGAAGGCCATGAGGTCAAAGCCTTCCCCTGCGCTGACGACGCCTGGGATTACCTCTCCAGCAGCGACGGCCAGGTGGACATGGTGCTCACCGATTTCAGCATGCCGGGCGATATCGACGGGATCTTTCTCGCCCATCTGATTCGAGACCGTTTCCCGGATCTGCCGATCATCATCTCCTCCGGTTTCCTGGAAGGCACCACCGATTTCGACGGCCTCAACGTGGCCGTCATTCCCAAGCCCTGGAGCGTCAGCCAGTTGCTCGCCATGTGCGCCTCGATGACCCCAGCCAAGGCGCTGCCGCCAGGCATCGCTGGCGCCTGACCCCTCCTGTACCTGCCTGACAGGTGACTGCGCAGAAACCGCGGCAGATATGTAAAATCGCCGCCCCGTTTTACTGCTGGAGATGTCACCTTGGCCATTCACTACTCGCCGTCCTCGAACACCATCGCCTGCGGGCGCAGCGGCGCGAGCCTCAGCGCCACCGAGGATCAGGCGCAGGTTTCCTGCAAACTCTGCCTGCGCTCGCTGGACAAGGCGACGGCTCCCGTGGCGACCAATCGCACCCCAACCCTGGCCGAACTGCGCGCTGCAGCCCGTGCCGCCAAAGCACCAGCGGCCAAGCCGGCACTGCCAGCAACCGTCAGCGTGAAAGCTGCCTGGCAGCAGAAACTCGAACAGCTGCCTGGGCGCAACCGTCTGCCGCGTGGTGTCGCGCGCCAGTCCTTTGTCTAAGCTCCTTCACTGGCCGCAAAAACACTGAACCGAAGTGATGGCCTGGCTACCAACTTGCATGCCCGATATCGTCCGATTTGACGCACGAGGGGATGGCTGAGGTGGAGTCGATGAAGCAACTTGACCTGCAGGTGGTTCAGCAGGCTCGCAACTGGCTACAGCAGGGCCGTGCCGTGTGGCTGTGCACGGTGCTGTCCACCTTCGGCTCGGCGCCACGGGCGCCAGGGGCGATGCTGGTGGCGCTGCCGTCCGGCGAGTCCTGTGGTTCGCTGTCCGGCGGCTGCGTCGAGGAAGATTTTCTCGAGCGGGTGCAGAGCTCGGCATTCGCCCCATGCAACCAGATCGTGCGCTACGGCGAAGGCGGCTTGACGCCCACCCGTGCGCTGCCCTGCGGTGGCGTGCTGGACGTGCTGGTCGAGTACCTGCAACCGGGCGAGGCCACCGAGCGGATGCTCGGCCAGGTCGAACAGGCGCTTGGCGGTGGTGAGCTGCTGGTGCGCGAGGTGCCCCTGGGCGAGGGCGCCAGCCGCTGCCGGCCGGGCAGCATGGCGGATGCGAAGATCCAGCGCAGCGCCGAGCAGGTGTCGATTCGCGTCGGTGCCGTGCTGCGTGTGATCCTCGCCGGCTGGTCGCCGGTGGCCGAATTCTGTGCCGGCTTTGCCGTGGCACTGGGCTATGAGGTGATCGCCTGCGACCCTCGCGCCGAGGTCGTCGCCGACATCAGCGTGCCAGGCGTGCAGGCCATCGAAATTCTTCCTGCGCGCTTTATCGCCGAGCAGGGCGCCCATGCTGCCACGGCGATCCTGGCGCTGACCCATGACCCGCGCCTGGACGACCCGACCCTGATCGAAGCGGTGCGTACCGAGGCCTTCTATATCGGCGCCATGGGCTCCCAGCGTACCAGCGACAAACGCCTGGAGCGGCTGGCACGACTGGGCGGCTTGAGGCCCGAGGCCATGGCGCGTATCCATGCACCCATCGGCCTGCAACTGGGCAGCAAGTCGCCGGCGGAAATCGCCCTGGCGACCCTGGCCGACGTGCTACGGGTCGCCAACGGCATCGACCGCAGCGCGCTGTAACCCATGGCAACGAACAGCCCCGTGGTCATCGTGCTCGCCGCCGGGCGCGGCACGCGCTTTCAAGCCTCCGGCGGTGCCGGCAGCAAGCTGCAGGCCGACCTGCACGGCAAACCGGTGCTCGACCATGTGCTGGCGGCGGTCGAGCGCTCGGGGCTCGATCATCATGTTGTTCACAGCGCTGACGGCGACGGCATGGCCGATTCGATCGCCGCCGGTGTGCGGGCCACGGCAACGGCCTCGGGCTGGCTGGTCCTACCCGGTGACCTGCCGCTGATCAGCGCGCCCAGCCTGCACAGCGTGGCTCGGGCATTGGCGCAGCAGCCAGTGGTCGTGCCGACCTTCGAGGGCAGCAGGGGCCACCCGGTCGGGTTCGCCCGTGAGTGCTTTGCGGCGCTGGCCGCCCTGAGCGGTGAAGCCGGCGGTGCTGCGGTGGTTGAGGGTTACCGTCGTGAAGGCCGAACCCTGCTGTTGCCGCTGGATGATCCGGGCATTCTCACCGACGTCGACACGCTCACCGATCTGCAGCGAATCCACGCTCTGCTGGCCGCTGCCAAGTAGCGCCATCAGCGGGCCGCGGCGAAAAACGGCAGCCCCTCGATTATCACTATCGACGCAAATGATGGGGTGCTTCAGGGCTTTACCGATACCCTGTACCTCGATGAACACAACACCATGGGCTTTCGAAAGAAGCCGGTGGTCTCTCCGGTTCATCATCCTTTGGTTACCGCCTCTAGTTGGGGCGGTTTTTTTTGCCCGGCGAAAATGTCACGCATGTGAAGTGCACCCGTGGATGGCCGCGGTGTCACAGAGGGCGGCCTCCGATCCATCCTGAAGAGCGAGATAACGGTGTTTCATCTGATCACGGGCGCCCTGGCCCTGTATGTATTCTGGCGAATGGTGTGGCTGCAGCCCTGGCCGCGAGCGACCAAGGCGCTGCTCGGCGTGTTGCTCCTGGCGGTTGCCCAGCACCATCTGGTGACCCGCTATTTCTTCGGCAGCATGGCCTCGCCGGAAATTCCCGGCACCCTGCTGATGGCGCTGGGCTGCGCATTCGGCGCGTTGATCATCAGCGCCATGGCGCTGTCGGTGCTGGATATCGCCGCGCTGCTGCCACGCTTGCGGACGGCCCTTGGCGCTCCGCGGTTGCGTGCTGGGGTGGGTGTTGGAGCGATCCTGTTGTCGGCCCTGGGCGTCTGGCAGGCGGTGCGGGTGCCCGATGTGCGCGAGGTGGAAATCACCCTGGCGCAGCTGCCCGCCGAGCTGGACGGCCTGCAACTGGTGCAGCTCACCGACCTGCACGCCAGCCGTCTGCTGCAGCGCCCGTGGATGGAGGCGGTGGTGGCCAGGACCAACGCCCTGCAGCCGGACCTGCTGGTGATTACCGGTGATCTGGTCGATGGCACTGTGGCTGCGCGAACTGCCGATGTGGAGCCCTTGCGCGATCTGCGTGCTCGGCTGGGCGTGTACGCGATTGCCGGCAACCATGAGTACTACGCCGAGTATCAGCACTGGCTGGAGCACTTCGCGCAGCTGGGCCTGCCGATGCTGCTCAACAGGCATGTGACCATCAGAGACCGTGGCGCCAGCCTGGTACTGGCCGGTATCACCGATCCCGCTGCCGCGCGCTTCGGCCAGCCGCTGCCGGATATCGACGCAGCATTGGCCGGTGTGCCTGAGGACGCCGCGGTGATCCTGCTCAGCCACCGGCCCCTGGCTGCCGCGGGCAATGCCCTGGCCGGCGTCGACCTGCAGCTGTCCGGGCATACCCACGGCGGCCAGGTGCTGGGCATGCATTGGGTCACCCAGGCGTTCAATGAGGGCTACGTGTCGGGCGAATACGCGGTGGGCGACATGCGCCTGTACGTGAGCAACGGCACCGGCCTGTGGAACGGCTTTCCGCTACGCCTGGGCAAGCCTTCGGAGATCACCCGCATCACCCTGCGCTCGGCCAAGGGCTAGGGTCAGGCCGAGACGGCGGTACTTGCGCGTACCACCAGCTGGAAGGGCAGCACCTGGTGCCGCTCGCCGCTGGCCTTGCCGTCCAGCTGCGCCAGCAGCATGGCCACGGCGTGCTGGCCGAAGGCTTCGGCTGGCTGGGCAATGGTGGTCAGCGGTGGGCTGCAGAAGGCGGCGAAGGAGATGTCGTCGAAGCCGGCCACCGCGATGTCCTCGGGAACTCGCAAGCCGGCCTGGCGAATGCACTGCAGGGCGCCCATGGCCATCTCGTCGTTCTCGCAGAAGATTGCCGTCGGCCGCCCTTCGGTCTGCAGCAGAAGCGCCGCGGCGGCATGGCCTGACGGGCAGTCGTAATTGCCGTATTGCAGCAGGGCAGGGTCGACTGCGATGCCTGCGGCCTCGAGGGCGTGCTGGTAGCCGGCGAAGCGCTCGCGGGTCAGCGGGCTGTCCGCCGGGCCCTTGATCAGCCCGATGCGTCGATGCCCGAGGGCCAGCAAGTGCTCGGTCATGGCCCGTGCGGCGCCGCGGTTGTCGAGGCTCACGGTCGGCCAGGGCGCATCGTCGACGATCTCGCAGATGTTCACCAGCGGCGGGTGATCCTGGCGTGCGAACGGGTCGAAGGCGCGCAGCTGGATGACCCCATCGGCCTGGCGGGCATCCACCAGCGCGGCGAACTGCCGCTCGGTCTCGGGGTTGCCCAGGGTATTGCACAGCAACACCCGATAGCCGGCCGCGCTGGCCGCTTCCTGGATGCCGCGAATTACCCGGGCGAAGAAGGTATTGGCGATATCGGGCACCAGCACCACCAGGTTGTGGGTGCGCTGGGAACGGAACTGGATGGCCATCAGGTTGGGCGTGTAGCCTGCCCGGTCAACGGCTTCCAGCACCTTTTCGCGGGTGTCCGGCGACACCTGCTGCGGGCTCTTCAGGGTGCGCGAAACCGTGGCGACCGAAACGCCTGCCAGTGCGGCTACCTTGCGGATATTCGTCATGCATCCTCTGTCTGCTGGCCGGCTCTGCGCCTTTTGCGGCGGCTAGGTTACCCCAAGCCGACGGTCATGGCGCGCTTGACCTGAACCGCTTGGATGTCTATATATCAGCTTATGTAACCGGTTACATTCAATAAGAATAGCGCAATCGGAGTGTTGTAATGGCTGTGTCTCGAGTAAGGCTGGGCATGATCGGCGGCGGCGCCGGCGCCTTTATCGGCAAGGTGCACCGCCAGGCTGCGGCACTGGCTGGCGGCATCGACCTGGTGGCCGGGGCGTTCAGCCGTGACCCGGCCAGCAATGCCGAAACCGGGCGTGACTGTGGCCTGTCGGCGCAGCGTGTGTATGCCAGCTGGCAGGCGTTGCTGGACGGGGAAGGGCGTCTCGACCCTGCCGAGCGCATCAACCTGCTGGCCATCGTCACCCCCAATCACCTGCACGCGCCCATCAGCGGCGCTGCACTGCGCGCCGGTATCCATGTGTTCTGCGAAAAGCCGGCGGCGCTGAGCAGCGCCGAGATCACCGAGCTGGCGCACCTGCTGGCGCAGGGCAAGGCTCTGTATGGCCTGGCCCACACCTACCAGGGTTACCCGATGGTCTGGCAGGCGCGGCACATGGTGCAAGCCGGCGCGATTGGCCGACTGCGCAAGCTGCACGTCGAATACCCACAGGGCTGGCTCAGCGACGATCTCGCCGGCCAGGGCAACAGGCAGGCCGCCTGGCGCGGCGACCCGCAGTTGGCCGGGCAGGGCGGTTGCATTGGCGATATCGGCACCCACGCCTTCAGCCTGGCGGAGTTCGTCAGTGGTCAGCGTATCGAGCGTATCTGCGCGCACCTGGCGACCCATGTGCCGGGTCGTGCGCTGGACGACGATTGCGCCATGCTGTTCACCACCGAGCAGGGTGCCAGCGGCGTGTTGCTCGCCAGCCAGGTGTGCGCCGGTGAGGAGAACGCCCTGAAGATCCGCCTCTACGGCGACAAGGGCGGCCTGGAGTGGCGTCAGGAAGAGCCCAACAGCCTGATTCATCGCGCCCTCGATCAGCCCATGCGCGTGCTGCGCGCTGGAGCCAACCATGGCTGGTTGTGTGACGAAGCGCTGCGGCGCATTCGCCTGCCTGCCGGTCATCCCGAGGGTTATCTGGAAGCCATGGCCAATCTGTACGCCGACTTCGCCCTGGCGATTGGCGGTTCGCGCCGCGCCGCTGCCGCCTTGCCCGGCATCGAGACTGGCGTACGCGGCATGGCCTTTATCGAAGCAGCGCTGGCCAGCCACACCAGCGAGGCAAAATGGACACCCTTGGGAGCGTACCCATGACAGCCAAGACAGGGGGCATCCGCGGCCCCGGTATTTTCCTCGCCCAGTTCCTGGCGGCCGAAGCGCCGTTCGATACGCTTGCCAACCAGGCTCGCTGGGCGGCCTCGCTCGGCTACAAGGGCATCCAGCTGCCGACCCTGGGGCCGCAGTGCATCGACCTGCAGCGCGCCGCCGAGAGCCAGGCCTACTGCGACGAGTTCAAAGGCATCTGCGCCGAGGCCGGGGTGGAGATCAGCGAACTGTCCACCCACCTGCAAGGCCAGCTGGTGGCCGTGCACCCGGCGTTCGACAACCTGTTCGACGACTTCGCCCCGGCGCCACTGCGGGGCCGCCCGCAGGCGCGCACCGCGTGGGCCGTCGACCAGTTGAAGCTCGCCGCCCGGGCCAGCCGGCGCCTTGGCCTGGCGGCCCACGCGACCTTCTCCGGTGCGCTGCTGTGGCCCTATCTGTACCCCTGGCCGCAGCGCCCGACGGGCCTGGTGGAGGAGGGTTTCGCCGAGCTGGCACGGCGCTGGCTGCCGATCCTCGAAGCCTTCGACGAAGCGGGTGTCGATCTCTGCTACGAGCTGCACCCCAGCGAGGACCTGCACGACGGTGTCACCTTCGAACGCTTTCTGGCCGCCGTTGGCGATCACCCGCGGGCGAACATTCTCTACGACCCCAGCCACATGCTGCTGCAGCAGATGGACTACCTGGGCTTCATCGACCGTTACCACCCGCGCATCCGCATGTTCCACGTCAAGGACGCCGAATTCCGGCCCGATGCCCGCGCCGGTGTGTATGGCGGTTACCAGGCTTGGGTCGATCGCCCGGGGCGGTTCCGTTCCCTGGGCGATGGGCAGATCGACTTCAAGGCGATCTTCAGCAAGCTCACCCAGTACGGCTACGCCGGCTGGGCGGTGCTGGAATGGGAGTGCTGCCTCAAGGATTCCGCCCAGGGCGCTGCCGAGGGCGCGGCGTTCATCGAGCGCCAGCTGATCACCCGCGCCGAACGCGCCTTCGACGATTTCGCCGGGGTCGCCAGCAGCACCTCGCGCAACCGAGGGCTGCTTGGCTTGAAGTAGATCGTTTAACGCTGTCTCGTGAACAACAAGGATAAGAACATGAGCACTTTGACTGTCAGGCTGGGCGTGATGATGTTTCTCCAGTTCTTCATCTGGGGCGGCTGGTTCGTCACCCTGGGCACCTTTCTCGGCCGTACCCTGGAGGCCAGCGGCGGGCAGATCGGCATGGCCTACGCGACCCAATCCTGGGGGGCGATCCTGGCGCCCTTCGTGGTCGGGCTGATCGCCGACCGCTTCGTCAACGCCGAACGGTTGTTGGCAGTGTTGCACCTGGGCGGCGCGGTACTGCTCTACCAGCTCTACCGCGCCGAGGACTTCGCCACCTTCTACCCGCTGGTGCTCGGCTACATGGTGGTCTACATGCCGACCCTCGGGCTGGTCAACGCCGTGGCCTTCCGCCAGTTGAGCGACCCGGCGGCGCAGTTTTCCCGGGTACGGGTGTGGGGCACGCTGGGCTGGATCGTCGCCGGCCTGGTGATCAGCTTCGTGTTCGCCTGGGACGCCCAGCAGGCCATCGCCGATGGGGCGCTGCGCAACACCTTCCTGCTCTGCGCCGGGGCTTCGCTGCTTCTCGGCCTTTACAGCTTCAGCCTGCCGGCCACCCCGCCGGTGCCCGGCCAGCACACCGGCCTCAAGCGCCTGCTTGGCCTGGATGCCCTGCAGATGCTCAAGGACCGCGGCTTCGCGACCTTCTTTCTGGCCTCGATCCTGATCTGCATTCCGCTGGCCTTCTACTACCAGAACGCCAACCTGTTCCTGACCGAAATCGGCGTCGCCAACCCCACCGGCATGATGACCCTCGGGCAGGTTTCCGAAGTGCTGTTCATGCTGCTGTTGCCGCTGTTCATCAAGCGCTTCGGGATCAAGGCGACCCTGCTGGTGGGCATGGCGGCATGGGCGCTGCGCTATGTGCTGTTCGCCTACGGCAACAGCGGCGAGTTGGTGGCCTTTCTGGTCGCGGGGATCGTGCTGCACGGTGTGTGCTACGACTTCTTCTTCGTTTCCGGGCAGATCTACACCGACGGCAAGGCCGGCGAGAGCATCAAGAGTTCGGCCCAGGGCCTGATTACCCTGGCCACCTATGGCGTCGGCATGCTGATCGGCTTCTGGGTCGCCGGCGCGGTGTCCGATCACTACGCCACTGCGGGCCTGCACGACTGGCGCAGCATCTGGCTGTTCCCTGCGGTGTTCTCGGCCGGCGTGTTGCTGGCCTTCCTGCTGACCTTCCGCGAGCGCGCCGCAGGCAAGGCGGCCGTGGCCCACCGGGTGGGCTGAGGCGCCTTGCCTCCCGCGACCAGGTTCAACCCTCGCAGCGCGCCTCGGGCTGCTTGAGCAGCATGCTCAGCAGCTGTGGCGGCTGATGAACCAGGCCATCGGGCGTTTCGCAGACGCGCTGGATGAAGTTGTCGGTGAACAGCAGCTTGCCGTGCACGAAGTGCTCGTTGGGGCGCAGGTTGGGATTGTGGATGCGCGTGCCGAGGCGCGCGGCCAGCCACTTGCCGGCCTCGTAGTGGCTGATCCAGCGTTCGGCTGACAAGCCCGCCATGGTCTCGGCCTTGGCCTCGCGGCCGATGACGATCACCGGCACGTCGCTGACTTCCGGCACCAGGTCGTTATGGCCCCAGTGGCCGCCCTCACCGAGGCGTTGGCCATGGTCGCCAGTGATGATCAGGTAACGCTCGCCCTCCAGACGGTCGAAGTCGGCGATCACTTCGGCCAGCAGGCTGTCCAGGTAATGCACCGAGTTGTCATAGGCATTGCTCTGGCCGTTCGGACCTTCATCAACCCAGGGTGCCGGAGTCTTTTCATGGCGGTAGTTCTGCGCGTAGGGCAGGTGCGCGGTGCGCAGGTTGAGCACCACGAAGTTGCGCTCGGCCCAGCGCTGCGCGTCGAGTACGTCGAGCAGGGCGCGATCCTGCTGTTTGAGGAAACGCACCGGGTGGTCTTCGCGGGTGATCGACACGTCCAGGTAACGGCTGCCCAGGTTGGCCAGCAGCTTGGACTCCTGGGAAGAGATCCAGTGGGTGCGAAAGCCCGCCTGCTTGGCGAAGCGGAACAGGTTGATGTCGCCGGTGCGCAGCAGCGCATCCTTGCCTGGCTCGCGAATCGGGTTGATCAGATAGGGCAGGCTGACATCGGTGGCCACCCCGGCGGCGATGCCTGGGCGTACGAAGGCGCTGGGATGCCCGCCCAGGTAGGTGGCCAGTTTCGGCGTGGTATCCCGGTCGTAGCCGAACACGCCAAGACGATCGCTGCGCAGCGAATCGGCGACCACCAGCCAGACGTGTTTCGCCTCGCTCATGCTCGGGCTCAGTGCATAGGGCGCGAAGGATGTGGGCGGCAACTGCACCTCTGGCTTGAATGCCAGGTGCACCGCCCAGGCGGAGAACACGTTGAGGTTGTTGTGCAGGGCGCTGCGGCTCGGGCTGGCGGCGAAGGAGTCGAGGTTGCGGTAGGTGGCGCGATAGGGTTTGGAGAGTAGCACCACGGCGATCAGCAGCAGCGCCCAGCGGCTCTGCGGCAGGCTGACCCGGCCAGGCAGGCGCCAGTGCAGGGCCAGCAGCAGGCCGTAGGGAATGCCCACGCAGAGCAGCACCGGCCAATGTTGGGCCAGGCTGTGGGCGGCGGTCTCGCGCACTTCGCCAGGGTCGTTGAGCAGCGACTGGATGTCGATGGCGGTCAGCGGTTCGCCAAAGAAGCTGATGTTGGCCAGCTGCATCAGTTGCATCACCGCGAACAGTGTCAGGATGCCCATGCTCAGCGGGCGCAGGTTGCACAGCCACAGCCCCAGGCTGAACAGCCAGAGCACGGCCACGTAGCCCGCTTCCAGCTCGGCGTGGTTGTTGGTGGTGAACAGCTGCTGCAGGAAATCATCGGCGAGCAGCAGGGCGCAGCTCAGGGTGGCCAGGGCAAGCAGCGACAGCCAGGCGCGCGGGGCGCTGGCACGGCGAGGCGCAAGCAGGGTCAGCATGGGTCGAGTCTCAGCGATGTTCGGAAGGGGCACGGCGTTTACCGGTGATCATCGACAACGGCAGGTTCTCACGCAGGTGCAGGCTTTCGATCACGGCCGCGGCCAGGTGGATGACGACCAGCGTCGCCAGGCTGTTGGCAGCCCAGGCATGCAGGGTGAGCGGCCAGTCGGCGCCCCACAGGGCATCGACCTCCTGCATCAGAAAGCCGCTGATGCCGAGGGTGGCGATGGCGCTCATCATCAGCAGCATCACCAGGGCGCCAATCGGTGAGTGACCGAGGCGACGGTGCGGCTCCCTCTTGAAGACCAGAGCCAGGTGTTCGCGCAAGCGCGCGCGGGTCGGCCAGAAGTCCGTCCAGCGCGCACTGCGTGGACCGACGAAGCCCCACACCAGGCGCACCGCCAGCCAGGCGCAGGCGTAGTAGCCGAGCCAGGTGTGCCAGTCGTCACCTTCCTCGGTAAAGAAATAGTTGGCGACGAAGACCCCGGCCACCGACACATGGAACAGCCGGATCAGGGGATCCCAGAGTCGTATCGTCGCCGCGTGCATCAGTCTTCGATCTCGGTCTTGATGGCCTTGCCGCTAACCGGATCGTGGTAGATCTCGACCTTGCGCTTGTCCTTGTCGAACCCGTATATCTCGTAGCAGTTGCCCTCCGTGACCTTGAACTTGCTGATCTCGTAACCCTGTTCCTTGAGCTTGGCCTGGAACTGCTCCGGGTCCTGCCAGGTGGAACGATCGGCAGTGGTGCATTCGGTGCTGGCCATGGCCAGCGGGCTGCCCAGCAGCAGGGCGAAAAGCGCGATGTAACGCATGGTGAGACTCCTCATGATGGTGGTCAGGAGCACCTTGCGACGCGAAGCTTAGGAAAGTCTTAATGGGCAAAGGCCGGTAACATCTGACACTGCCAATCGCGCTGGCAGCGGCGCATGATGGCGCCGTTTTATCGATGACGAGGTGCGTGCCTTGCGTGTCCTGCTGGTTGAAGATGATCGTGCCCTGGCGCGGGGCATTCGCGTGGCCTTGCGTGGCGAGGGCTATACGCTGGACTGGCTGGAAGACGGCCTCGAAGCCGCCCACGCCCTACGCAGTGAACAGTTCGACCTGGTGCTGCTCGATCTCGGCCTGCCACGCCTGGATGGCATGACCTTGCTGCGTCAGCTGCGTGCGCGCAGCGAGAACGCCGTGCCGGTGCTGGTGCTGACCGCCCGCGACGCCATGGACGATCGCATCGGGGGGTTGGATGCCGGCGCCGACGATTACCTGGTCAAACCCTTCGACCCTGAAGAGCTCAAGGCGCGCATCCGCGCCCTGCTGCGCCGTAGCCAGGGCCGGGTGCAACCGCTACTGGAATTCGCTGGCGTGACGCTGGATCCGTCTACCCAGGAGGTGCGCTACCAGGGTCGCAGTGTGGCGATGACGCCCATGGAGTATCAGTTGCTGCACCAGTTGCTGATTCGCCCCGGCGTGGTGGTGACCCGCGAGCGCCTTGCCAGCGCGCTGTATGGCTGGCAGGAAAGCGGCCCCGGCAACACTCTGGAAGTGCTGATTCACAACCTGCGGCGCAAGCTGTGCAGCGAACTGATTCGCACAGTACGCGGAGTCGGTTACCTGGTGGAGCAAAAGCCATGATTTCCATCCGCACGCGCATCCTGGCGCCGACCATCGCCCTGGTGCTGGCCGGCAGTCTGGCGCTGGTGCTGCTCGCCCTGCGCGACAGCCACCGGCAGACCGAAGCGGTCTATGATGCCCAGCTGGTACAGGCCGCCCGGGTGTTGCAGGGCATGCTGCAGCAGCCGGATGGACGGCCGGTCGACTGGCAGTTCGTCAGGCATGCGCTGGACAACGCCCTGGATCGCTCTGCCGACGGCGTGTTTTCCCATCCCTATGAGATCAACCTGGCCTTCCAGGTGTGGGATCGTGACGGCAACCTGCTGGTGCGTTCCGAGCAGGCGCCGCACCTGGAGAAACTGCCGTCGCCGGGCATTCACGAATTCTTCTTCAACGACCAGGAGTGGTGCGGCGTGCTGCTCGATGATAGCGCTGGTGGTCTGCGCATCTGGGTCGGCGAGCGCGAGGATCTGCGCCAGGATCTGATCCACCAGATTCTCCAGCACACCCTGATGCCGACACTGGTCTGCCTGCCGCTGCTGGCCGCATTCATCTGGCTGTTGCTCGGCTGGGGCCTGCGCCCATTGCAGCGCCTGGCCCAGCAGCTGCGCGAGCGCCCGGAGCACAGCCTGGAACCATTGCCGGCCGGGCCACTGCCGCCGGAGCTGGAGCCGATGCGCCTGGCCTTGGACGACGTATTGAGCCAGCTGCGCGCCCTGCTCGAACGCGAGCGGCGCTTTATCGCCGATGCCGCCCATGAGCTGCGCACTCCCTTGGCGATTCTCGAGATTCACGTGCGTAACGCGGCGCAGGCCGAAAGCGAGCAGGAGCGTGAGGAAGCCCTGGCGTTCCTCAAGCATGGCGTGCACCGCGCCACCCGCATCGCCAGCCAGTTGCTGACCATGGCGCGCCTTGAGGCTCCGTCGCAGAACCTGCAGCCGCTGGACCTGACCGCCGTGGTGCGCGAGGAGCTGGCCGACCTGGCGCCGTTGGCGATCAACCGCCATATCGACCTGGCCCTGGAGGCTGAAGAGACAGCGCTGATTCAGGGCGACCGCGGCCTGATCGTCATTCTGCTGCAGAACCTGGTCAGCAACGCGCTGACCTTCTCTTCGCCGGGCAGCGAGGTGAGCGTGCGTGTGTGCCGGGAAGGCCAGGGTGTGCGCCTGCAGGTGGTCGACCAGGGGCCGGGCGTGGAAGAAGCGCGCCTGCCGCGCCTTGGCGAGCGCTTCCACAGTGCCGGCAACCCCCAGGGCGCGGGGCTGGGCCTGGCCATCGTCGGCATGATCACCCGCCACCTGGGCGGCTCCATCGGCTTCAGCAATGCCAGCCCGCGGGGCTTCAGTGCGGTGGTGCGCTTTCCTGACGCGGTAGCCTGATTCGCCAACCTGAAAGACGCACCCGCCTGCCTTGCACAGGCGGATGCACGGTGCCTAGAAGCGCATGCCGAACAGGGTGAAGTGCTCGTTCGGGAAGCGTACCCGCACCGGCAGCGAGTCGACGCGCCATTCGTTGGCCAGCGGCTCGGTAAAGCGTGCCGGCACCATCAGCCCGCGCGTTGGGCTACGGAATGGTTGGCGCAGGTCGCTGGGCAGCGGGTTGGCGCTTTCCGCCGGGTTGATCACTTCGGCCCTGATCCAGTTACCGTCGGGCAGGCGTACGTCGAGCGGTGAGCCCGGGGTCGCGTGCTCGACATCCTTGGGGTCCAGGTACACCCACAACTGCGCCGGGCCGCTGCGCTCCAGGCGCATCAACAGGGTGCCCGGGCCGACGTTCTCGCCGGGCGCGGTAACCACTTCGGCGACCCGGCCAGGTTCGCTGGCGCTGACCTTCATCTGCTCCAGCTGCCCGGTCAGCCACTGGCGTTCCAGCCCCTGCTGGCGCTCGTAGCGCTCGGTCTCACTGCTGCCAGCGCCACTCAGGCTGCGCTCGAAGGCCAGCAATTCGGCCTGGCGGCTGTCCAGGGCGTTCTGTGCCTCGACCAGCTCGCCGCGGGTCGCCGCGCCTTGCTGTACCAGGCGTCGGGTGTCGTTGACCCGTTGTGAGGCGCGGTTGACCAGGCTCTGCAGCACCGCACGGTTGCGCGTGCCAAGGTCGCCAACCGGCGCGGCCTGGGGGGCTGCGCTGCCTTGCAAGAGGTTCAGGCGCAGGCGCCATTCGGGGTTGTCGAGCTCCACCAGCGGCGTGCCGACATCCACGTGATCGCCGGCCTGCACCGGGATGCTCTTCACCTGGCCGGGCTGCATGGCGCGCACCTCCATGCTGGGCAGGCGCACCAGTGCCGGCGCTTCGACGCGTATCAGCTCCAGCCCGTAGCGCCCGGCCAGCCACAGGGCGGGCAGCAGGATCAGAAACAGGATCAGGTACCAGCGCAGGCGGAAGGCCAGGCGCTTGCCGGGGGCATAGAGCACCTGCATGCCGTGGTCCTGGGTTGGGTGTCGTTCTTTGGGGCTATTGAAACGTATCTTCATTGGCTTCTCGGGTAATCGGTCCAGGATTGCCAGTCGATACCGCCCACTCCAGCCGGGCGCAGAGCGTTCTGCCAGTTCACTACCTGTTGCTGCAATTGTGTAGGGGAAGCGTCGGCCCAGCTCAGGTCGGCGGGTTGATCCGCCTCCACGCTCTGCGCCAGGCGCAGCTTCAGGGCCGGCCATTGTCTGGCGATGGCCAGGGCCCGATTGGCGCTGCTTTGCGGGTTGCGGGTGTAGATCATCAGGCTGACCTCGCCGACCCCGATGCGCTGCAGCTCGCAGGGCACGCAGGGTTGGCGGTTGGCCTGCTCGTCGAACCAGCGCGGGTGGCTGGACAGGTTGATCGGCCAGGGCGCTGCCGCTTTGGCCTCGCGAACCGTGTCGAGCCAGTCGTGCAGGCGTTGGTCGGGCACCGGCCAGCCGAGCTGCTCGACTTCCAGATCCAGGTGCAGGGCAGCGAAGGGCAGGTCGCGCAGCTGGCCGATCAGCTCGATCAGCCCCTGGCGCTTGCGCGGTTTCATCCAGTCCGGATCGCCGAGCAGCAGGGTGACCTGCATGCCCCTGGCGTGGGCGGCCTGGATCAGCTCGCGCAGTGCCTGATGGGTGCGCCTGATGTCGGCGACCTGCAGGCTGGTCAGGCCGACATGCAGTTGGCTGATGCCGGCCTGCTGCAAGGCGCTCAGCTGGCCAGGGCGCTGGCGTGGGTCGAGCAGGGCGGCGCTGTCCCAGATGTACACGCCCTGATTCCATTGGGTCTGGGCGGCCACCTGGACCGGCATGACGCCGTTGTCGCCCTGCCAGTGCAGCACGCGGCTGCCGAGCAGGCGCTCGAAGCCCTGGCTGTCATCGCCGAACAGGCGCAACGCGGAGTCCTGCAGCCAGGCCCCGTGCCAGGCGGAAATCTGTGCGAAACCGGCGTTGTAGTGATCGACCTCGGCCTGCAGCAGCCGCAGGCTGGCCTCACCCGAATCCAGGCTGCCGCGTTGGCGGCGCTCGGCGATGATGCTGTCCAGCGCCGCGCGGCGCTCGCTGCGCCACTGGTATTCGTTGAGTTCGCGGCGTTGCTGTTCCAGCACCTTGCCGAGCTCGCGCAGCACGCTGCCACGTTCACGCTCCAATGCCTGCACGGCAGCCTGGTAGCGCGCCTCGCCTTCACGGCCGCGGGCCGAGCCGTAGTCGAGCAGGTCGAAGGGCGCCGAGAAGGTGACACCGGCGCTCAGGCCGCTGCCATCATCGCTGGCGCCGCTGCGTTGCTCCAGGGTCTGGGCGACGTTGACGTATGACTCGATGGCGCTGTACCAGGGCTGCTTGCGGCCCAGTTCGGCGTTGGCCAGCTCGGCGTTGCGCCCGGCCACCCGTGGGCTGCTTTCGAGCTGCTCCTGCCAGGCTTGCAAGGGTTGCGGTTCGCTGGCCAGGGCAGAGGTAACCGGCGTGTCATTGGCGCTTACCTGCACGCCAAGGCTTTGCAGGCTGGCGCGGATGTCTTCCAGAAGCCCGTTCTGCATGGCGCAACGCTGGGTGACTGCCGTCCATTCGCTACGCATCAGCTGTGCATCGGAGGGCAGAATCCAGTTGCCTTGCAGGCGCGCCCGCACCTGCTCGTCGGCGTTGCGGGCGGCCTGCTCGACGCCTTCACAGAGGCGTTGTTCTTCATGGGCGCGCCACCAGTCCGCATAGGTACTGCGGATGGCCAGGCGCTGCTGGGCACGGCGATAGCCTTGCTCGATTTCGGCGAGGCGAATGTCGCGCTCGCTGTCGCGCACAGCGTCCATGCGCCGGCGCAGGCTGCCGAGCAGCGGATAGCGCACGCCGACCGCGAAGCTGCGACCGTAGTAATCGTTGCGTATATCGTCGGTCACCAGCTCGCGGTAGCGGCCGACGTTGGCATTGCCGAACATTTCCCAGCCCGATTCGCTCTCGCGCTGGTCGCGGGCGGCATAGCGCGCCTCCAGTTCGGCGTTGGCTGCGGGGCTGCCGTCACCGGCCTGTTGCAGGGCCTGCTCGAGCGTCAGGGGGGCGGCGTTTGCCAGCAGCGGCGCGCAGCACAGCAGCGCCAGCAGCAGACGTGAAGGTCGTGGTGCAGTCATTGAGTAGTAACGCCTTAGAATCGATTGGCCCGTTTGAGCACCCACCAGGGCGCCATGCTCGATTCCTCGTGCCCGCGCCGCAGGGTTTCATTGAGAATGGCGACCACGCTCCAGCAGCGCAGGGCGTACATCGCCAGCGGATAGAACGGCAGCACCCAGATCAGCCGCAGGTCCTGCCGCGGCCGCTCGCTGACCATCAGCATCAGGCCCAGGTACAGCAGCGTGCTCATCGCCAGGTACAGCGCGTAGATCAGTAGCGAATAGAACAGCAGCGCGGTGAACGGCAGGATGATCACTGCCACCAGGCTGTAGCCGAGGATGATGAACGGCAGCACCAGCTGGAAGAACAGGCCACTGACCATCAGCATCAGGAAGTTCGGCCAGCCCAGCAGGCGCGGGGTGAACACATGGCGGTGCTTGCGCACGTAGACGAAGAACAGGTCGCCGTCCCAGCGCAGGCGCTGGTCGAGAAAGCTGCGCAGGGTCGCCGGTGCATCGGTGTGGCCGATGGCCTGGGGCTCGAACGGAATGCGCAGGCCGTAGCGGCGGAAGTACGCCTTGATACGCAGGGTCAGGTCCAGATCCTCGGCGGTGTGGGTGTCCCAGCCGCCGATCTGTTGCAGGAAGCTGCGGCGAAAGGCGCCGAATGCCCCGGACACGTTATTGACCAGGTTCCACTCGGCCAGGCCGATCTTGCACATGTGGATCGACAGCAGGTATTCCAGGGCCTGGATACGCGCCACCCAGGATTGCCCGGCATTGCGCACGCGCAGGCTGCCGGCCACCGCCGGTACCTTGGGGTCACGGAAGTGACTGACCATGCGCACCACCATGTCGTTGTCGAACGAGGTGTCGCCATCGACGTTGATGAGAATCTCGCCGGTGCTGTACGCCAGGCCGGTATTGAGCGACGACACCCGGCCGCCGCGCTGCCACTTGGCGATGGGGCGGATCACCCGGTTGCGCGGCATGCGCTGCTCGGCCTTGAAGCGCCGCACCACCTCGGTGGTGGCCTGGTTCGCGGCCGCACCATCGACGATCGGAATGATCTCGATCATCCCAGGGTAGGTCTGCTCGGCAAGGCTGCGCAGGGTCAGCTCGACATCGCGGCCCTCGCTATAGCAGGTGATGATGCACGACACCCGCGGATGCCAGGTGTTGTGCAGCGGCAGCGCGCTGCGCTTGCGCACGAACCAGCGCAGGGTGCCGAGCAGCACCATCAGGTTGAGCGGCACCTCCAGCAGCAGGAAGTACGGGAAGACCATGAGAAACAGCCGCCAATGGCCATTGGCGCCGTAGACCTCGCCCAGCCAGGCGTGCAGGTGCTCGACCAGCGCGTTCATCAGAGTTCTCCGGCAAGGCGGGCCATCAGCAGTTCGGCATCTTCCTTGTCGATCAGGCCGCTGGGCGCCACGCAGCCGCTGGTGGTCAGGCGGATGTCCTGCAGGTCCTCGCCAACGAATAGCTCGCTGATTTCATTGATGCGTTCGGTGACCCGGCGCAGGCCGGCCGAGTCGGTGTACATCAGCAACAGCCAGAGTTGCTCTTCGCTGGCGCGGGTGCAGCGGTCGGTATCGCGGATGGCCACCTGGATGCGCTCGATCAGCGTGTCGAGCAGCGCGTGGCCGCGTTGCGGGCCGAGGCGTTCGAGCACCCGGCCGAGGTTGCGAAAGCGCATGCCGAGCAACGCGAAGGTCGGCGCCTTGTGCCGTTCGATCAGTTCCAGCTGCCAGTCCAGCAGGGTCTTGAAGGTGTTGACGCCCACCACCGACAGGCCGTTGAAATAGTGGTCGGTGTTGCGCTCCAGGCCCTGGCGCGCGGTCAGCAGGCCGCCCTCGGAAAGCTGGTAGTCGCGGATCTCGCGCACCTGCAGCTCGTCCGGAGCGTGCTGTTCGCCACAGTCCAGGCAGCGCGCCTGCACGTCGGCGTCGACGAAGAAGGCATCGCAGCTGTTGCAGTTGTAGTTTTCCAGCGGCCGGTCGTAGTCGGTGCCGATATGGCGCAGGCGGGTCAGGCAGTTGGGGCAGACCAGAGCGCCGTCCTTGAGATACTCGGTCTGCGCGCCGATGTGCCCGCAGGTGAAGCAGTGCAGCGATGGCTGGCGGGCGATGTCCAGGGAGTTGCACTCCACGCACACGTCGACGTAGTTCAGGTGCCCGCTGCCGCAGCTGCGGCACAGGCGAATGCGGTCCACCAGTGCGGTGCTGTCGAGCAGGTTGCGCTGGGCCAGGTTCTGTACCAGCGCCAGGCCGTTGACCTGATCATCGCCCAGCGCTTCGACCAGCGGGTAGACGTAGTGCCTGGCCGACGAGGGCGCGCGTACCGCCTTGAGGGTGCCAGGCGCACGCAGCCACAGGTAGGCGAGCAGCTGCGCTTCCAGGCCCTCGGGGGCACGGCCGTTGTTGAACAGGGCGAGGCGCTCGCGCCATTGCTGCCAGGCCTGCTGCAGCCTGTCCGGCTGGGTGGGCGCCGGGCCGTCGCCCAGGGCCATGGCCAGCGGCGTCTGGCTGGCGCAATAGATCAGGCTCAGGCGATAGGCCGGCTGGCGCCGCAGGGCCTGCAGCAGCGCCAGGTTTTCGGCTTCGGTGGCGCTCAGCACAACGACATCGAAGGCCGGTTGCTGCAGCAGGGAGGTGAGTTCGCTGAAACGACTGGCGGCAGGAAACCGCGCGTCGTGGCCTGTGGCTACTTCAGCGATGCGCAGGGTAAGTTCGGGCATCGGCTCTTCCAGTCAGGGGGCGAAAGTCCGACTGGACGCGACTTTGAAAAGTTCTACATAAAAAATCCGCTGTACAGGATTGCCAGCTGGATAGTGAAGCGCTGTACATCGCGCCTTAGAGTTGTAACCCACCGCTCTGCTTGTGCAACTTGCGCAGGTGTTCACCGAGCAGTTTCAGATTGGCCTCGTTGGCCTCCAGTTCGGCCAGGCGCTGGGGTTCGAGCAGGCGGCGCACTTCGCCATCGAGGTCGGCGCTGAGCAGGCTCAGCTGTTGCTGGCGGGTGCGGGTTTCGCTTTCCAGGCGTTGCCATTCCTCGTGCTGCGGCAAGCCGTAGCCGCCTTCGAGCAGCTCGGCCGGGCGGCTCAGGAAACCGGTGTTGGCGAGGATCTGCTCCAGCGCATCACCGGCTTTGTTGAGGCTCGGGTCCTTGGCGGCACGGCCAGTAAGGTAGCGCTGTTTGAGCTCGTCCTGGGAGAGCAGCAGCTGGCGGCGCATGGCCGCCTGTTCGAGCAGCAGCATGGCGGCACTGGCGCGCAGGTCGGCCTGCTCGAACCATTGGCGACGCTGTTCGGACGGTTGTTCGAGCCAGTCCTCGACGCGCTGCTGGCCGATCGGCAGGCGCTGCTGCAGCACCTTGAACATGGCCTGGTAGCGGTCGCGGAACGAGTCGAAGCGGTAACCCAGGCGCAGCGCCTCGCGGGAATCATCCAGCACGCTGCCATCGGCCAGGTCACGGTTTTCCAGCACTTGCAGCAGGCCGATGGGGGTGATGCTGTCGAGGTTCTGCAGGCGCGGGTGGTCGGTGCCGCTGCGCAGCAGCTTGAGGGTTTCCACCGCGCAGTTGTTGGAAATGAAGAAGTAGTCGCCGTCATAGCTCCAGTGCTGCTCGACGGCGCGGGCGACCAGTTGCTCCAGACGCTCGCGCGACAGCTTCAGGGGCACCGAGGCCAGGCTGCGCAGCTCGACCTTGGTGTACTCCTCGATCACCTGGGCCAGGGGCAGCACGAACAGCCGCGACGGGTAGGCACCGGTCAGGCCGTCCCAGCTCGACAGCTGCACGTCGTTGACGAAGGCTCGGTAGGACAGCACCAGGTGCTGATCCAGATCCAGCCGGCAGGCCGGCCCTCGGGGGCGACCCGGCGCGCAGATGACCAGGCGCAGCATGCTGTGGCCCCAGCGGCTGGCCATATTCTGGTTGGCCTCGGCGAGCAGGTAATCCACTTCGTAGACGCGCTCGGGGTCGAGGTTGGCCAGCGCCTGCTTGTCGAAATCGCGCCCGGCGTTCAGGTAGGCGTAGCTGCTGCCGCAGGGGGCCTGGTTGGCCGGCGACCAGCCGAAATGCGCGCTGAAAAACCGCGCCAGGGAGGGGCGGCGGCAGGCGTATTCGGGATCGAGGAGAAAGTACTCCATGTTCACTGCGACGAATTCGCGCGGGTTGCTCAGCTCGTAGCTGTCCGGGCTGCGGGCGACCTGGCCGTTTTGCGTGTCGCGCTCACCGCGTTTGCCGACGCGCTGGGGCCAGCCGGCCAGGTCGAGCAGACGCGGCTCGTCGCTTAGGGTGAAGCGGCGCGCGGTCTGGCCGCGGCACTCGGCACGCAGGCCGACCGGGCCCAGGTCGGCATTGTGCCGTTGGCAGCGACGCAGCAGGGTGCGTTGTTCGGCGCTCCAATAGGCACCGCGATCATAGAGGTGGGTCACTTCATGCAGGACGGTGGCCAGCAATTCCTGGCGCACGGTGCCGTGGGGGCGACCGTTCGGTATGTTCGCGGCGCTGCCATCGGTAAGGCTGGGCAGCAGCTTGGTGTTGAGCTCGACGCCACTGAGGCGCCCGGCTCGGCCATAAATGTCCTCTGGCAAATCGACCCAGCGCACCACGACATCGCGATCCACCGCTTCGCGCAGGCGCGGCGGCAGGGCAACCTGGGCTTCGTCGAGTAGGGTCTGGCTGGCGTGGCGTTGGTCGGGCGTGAGCCCGGAGCCGTCGAGGGAAAATTGCAGCTGGGCATGGCCGGCCGTGCTGACCAGCAAGGTCAGCAGCAGAAGCCAGCCACGGGCGCTTATCACAGCGCGAGAATGGCTTCTGCGAGTGCCTGATCGGAGGCGTTCCGGGCCTCGGGAACCTGGCTGCGCAGCGCGCCAAAGGCGGCCTCCAGCTGGGCGCCGCGGATATCGCCCTGGCTGGCAACGAAGCTGGCGGCATCGTCACGGGCTTCGATCACCACTTTCATGTCGCGGATCGAGGTGGTGGTGTCCGAGGTGAAGTCGATGGTGCGATCCAGCGCGCGGACGATGATGTTGCTGGTGGCCACCAGGGTCTGGGCCTGAACGGCACCGGCGAACAGGGCCAGCGAGGCGGTGGCGGCTAACAACGGACGCTTCATGAACGGTCTCCGAATGGGATTTGATTGGCTGCTTGGACGGGCAACGCCTGCCGCAGTTCCGGCAATGACGAACGGTTAATGGGCGAGGATGGCCTGCGCCAGTTGCGCGTCATCGGCCTGCACGGCTGGCATGCGCGCGCGGATGTGCTGCAGGGCGGTTTCCAGATGAGCGCCACGTACGGCGCCCGCGGTGGCGACGAAGCTGGCGGCATCGTCCTTGGCGGCCAGCACCACCTTGTTGTCGACCACCGAGGAGGTCGCATTGGATGTGGTATCGATGGTGGCGGCGAGGGCGTCCACCAGTGTGTCGGTGGTGACCACGAAACTACTGGCGCTGGCACCGGCGGCAAGGCCGAACAGGCTGAAGAAGGCGAGGGTGCGGACGATGGGCATGGGCTTGGTCTCTGCGGCTCACGGAAAAGCCGCATTCTAACCGCTCTACAGCCTGCGTTGAGAAAGACCTGCACAGTTTGTGTAGTGTTGTTGGCAGTCCGTTGACTGTTTGATTAACAGGCTGTTGAAAAACTACTGCGTACAATACTGCGTTAAAAACAGCCTCAAAAAGCTCATTTACAGCACGTAAATTCCGTTTTTTCGGCTGTTTTTGCCTTGTCTTGGCTGTCTTGCCTACTTGTTTCAACGGCCTGTTAATGCGCTTCCTGAAACGACAAAACCCCGCTGGCGCTGCATGCCGGCGGGGTTTTGCGGGAGAAGCTCAGGTGTCGCGATCAACGCCAGAACGGTTTGCTCAGTTCGGCGTAACGCTGGCTTTCGCTGATGCCGGCATCGGCCAGCAGGCGAGGATCCAGGCGCGCCAGCTGACGGCGGCTGACGATGCGACGCTGCCACAGGAGCAGGGTAGCGAGAATGTTCAGCGGCAGGCTGGTGGCAGATTTGGACGAGTTGTCGACAAGCAGATCGGAACTGAGGGTACGTTCCATGGTGTGCATCCTTCCGCTTTTGGCGGGACTGGTTAAGTTCTGGAGCCTATTTTCGACCTCGCGCGGGGTTTGCAGTAGCCACAGCTGCAGTAAATTAGCTGGGTACTAGATAGGTTGCTTTGTAACTGTTTCGCAGATTTAGTTTGTAACTGTACAGGTGTTTGTGAATTTGCCGTGACTTGGCGTGTTTGGCAGTTTTTTGCTCTGAAATTAATAAAAATTTCAGTGAGTTCGTTGCGGTACAGTTACGATTGTTCGGCATAGTTGCTTAGCTATTTATTTCTCTGAGCACCAATTCTCGTTACCAATCAGCGTTGCTGTGCTTTTCCTCTTGACGTCCAATTGCACCTGAAAAGGGCGCGTCCGCTCTAGCTCGCCCCTTTGCGGATCATTCGACGGCCTTGAGCATGTCCTCGATCACCTTTTTGGCGTCGCCGAACACCATCATAGTCTTGTCCAGATAGAACAGTTCGTTGTCCAGGCCCGCATAGCCGCTGGCCATCGAGCGTTTGTTGACGATGATGGTCTTGGCCTTGAAGGCTTCGAGGATCGGCATGCCGGCAATCGGCGACTTGGGATCGTTTTTCGCCGCCGGGTTGACCACGTCGTTGGCGCCGAGCACCAGCACCACGTCGGCCTGGCCGAATTCGGCGTTGATGTCTTCCATCTCGAACACCTGATCGTAGGGTACTTCCGCTTCGGCCAGCAGCACGTTCATGTGGCCGGGCATGCGACCCGCTACCGGGTGGATCGCGTACTTCACGGTCACGCCCTTGTGCGCCAGTTTCTCGGTGAGTTCCTTCAGGGCGTGCTGGGCGCGGGCCACCGCCAGGCCGTAGCCGGGCACGATGATCACGCTGTCGGCGTTGCCGAGCAGGAAGGCGGCGTCGTCGGCGGAGCCGGATTTCACCGGGCGCTGCTCGCCGCTGCCGGCGGCCGGGCCGGCATCCGTCGCACCGCCAAAGCCGCCGAGGATGACGTTGAAGAACGAGCGGTTCATCGCCTTACACATGATGTAGGAGAGGATCGCACCGCTCGAGCCAACCAGGCTGCCGGCGATGATCAGCATCGAGTTGTTCAGCGAGAAGCCGATACCGGCGGCGGCCCAGCCCGAGTAGCTGTTGAGCATCGATACCACCACCGGCATGTCCGCGCCGCCAATGGGGATGATGATCAGCACGCCGATCACGAAGGCCAGGGCCACCAGAAGGGCGAAGGCGGTGAGGTTGCCGGTAAAGGTGAAGTACAGGCCCAGGCCGGCGATGGCCAGGCCAATCAGCAGGTTGATCAGGTGCTGGCCGGCAAACTGTACCGGCGCGCCCTGGAATAGCCGGAACTTGTACTTGCCGGACAGTTTGCCAAAGGCGATCACCGAGCCCGAGAAGGTGATGGCGCCGATGGCCGCGCCCAGGAACAGCTCCAGGCGGTTTCCGGCAGGAATCGGGTCCGCGATGCTGGCGACGATACCCAGCGATTGCGGTTCGACCACCGCGGCGACGGCGATGAACACCGCGGCCAGGCCGATCATGCTGTGCATGAAGGCGACCAGTTCCGGCATCTTGGTCATTTCCACGCGCTTGGCCATGATCGAGCCGGCCGTGCCGCCGACCAGCAGGCCGACGATCACATAACCGATGCCTTGTAACGCCAGCTCGCTGCCCAGTTTATGGATCAGGCCAAGGGTGGTGAGTACGGCGATGGTCATGCCAATCATGCCGAAGGCGTTACCGCGCCGTGAAGTGGTCGGGTGCGACAAGCCTTTCAGGGCCTGGATAAAGCAGACCGAGGCGACCAGATAGAGAAGGGTGATCAGGTTCATGCTCATCGCTTACTTCTCCACCGCCGCCTTGGCGGCCTTCTTCTTGAACATTTCCAGCATGCGCCGGGTGACCAGAAAGCCGCCGAACACGTTGACCGCCGCCAGGGCCACGGCCAGGGTGCCCATGGTCTTGCCCAGCGGGGTGACGGTCAGGGCGGCAGCGAGCATGGCGCCGACGATGACGATGGCGGAAATCGCGTTGGTCACCGCCATCAGCGGCGTGTGCAGGGCTGGGGTAACGTTCCAGACCACGTGGTAGCCGACGTAGATGGCCAGCACGAAGATGATCAGGTTGTAGATGCCGTCGGAAATCAGATCCATCGCAGTGATCCTTTTTTGTAGTGAGTGGCCCTCTCTATAAGGAGAGGGCGGCCATCATTTATTGATGCGCACGATCTCGCCGCCTTTGCACATCAGGCAGGCGGCGACGATGTCGTCTTCCAGGTCGAGGTGGAAGGCGCCGTCCTTGATCACCAGCTTTAGAAAATCGAGCAGGTTGCGCGCGTACAAGGCCGAGGCATCGGCGGCCACCAGCGCCGGCAGATTGCCGTGGCCGACCAGGGTCACGCCGTGCTTGACCACTACCTTGTCCAGTTCGGTCAGCGGGCAGTTGCCGCCCTGGATGGCGGCCAGGTCGATGACCACGGAGCCCGGCTTCATCTCGGCGACGGTAGCTTCATGCAGCAGCGTTGGCGCCTTGCGACCCGGAATCAGAGCGGTGGCAATGACGATATCGGCCTGCTTGGCGCGTTCGTGTACAGCATTGGCCTGGCGCTCCATCCACGAGGCCGGCATCGGTCGGGCATAACCGCCAACGCCAACAGCGCATTCGCGCTCCTCGTCGGTCTCGAAGGGCACGTCGACGAACTTGGCACCGAGGGATTCGATCTGCTCCTTCACGGCCGGGCGCACGTCGGAGGCCTCGATCACCGCACCCAGGCGCTTGGCCGTGGCGATGGCCTGCAGGCCGGCGACGCCAGCGCCGAGGATCAGTACGCGAGCGGCCTTTACCGTGCCGGCGGCGGTCATCAGCATGGGCATGAAGCGCGGGTAGTGATTGGCCGCCAGCATCACCGCCTTGTAGCCGGCGATATTGGCCTGGGAACTGAGCACGTCCAGGCTCTGGGCGCGTGAGGTACGCGGCGCCGCTTCCAGAGCGAAGGCGGTGACGCCGGCTGCGTTCAAGCGCGCGATGGTTTCATTGCTGAACGGGTTGAGCATGCCGACCAGCACGGCGCCGCTGTTCATCAGCGCTAGCTCGGTGTCGCTGGGGGCGACCACCTTGAGGATCAGCTCGGCACCGAACGCCGCCGCGGCATCGCCGATGCTGGCGCCGACAGCTACATAGGCCGTGTCGGTAATGCTGGCTGCCACGCCAGCGCCAGTCTGGACGGTGACCTGGTGGCCCTGGCCGATCAGCTTCTTGATGGTTTCCGGCGTCGCGGCTACCCGCGTTTCGCCTGCCTGGGTTTCGAGAGGAACACCAATATGCACGCTTGCATCTCCTGCGATCGTTGCAGATTCACCCAGAGGGCGGCAGAGGGACGGTGTCGACTAAAGTCGTACCGCGGCATTCTGCAAACAGAGCAGGTCGGTAAGCAATATTCATGGAGTAATTATTTTTCATGACTACAAGTTATCGGAGATATTGTTATTTTTCATGCTGAATTATCCCGATAAGATATTGGCTTCTTGCAGGTAAAAGAGGTCTTCATGCGTCTATAATGAATAAATGTGTAGGAAGAGTGCGTTATAAAATCTTTATAGGTGCGGCGCGATGTCGCGCCGTTCAAAATCATTTACAGGTGTGAAAAATGGCGTTTTTGAGATTTTTGTAGTCGTTTTTACTGGTCGCTACTGGTTCCTCGAGGTAGGCCCGATCCATTCCGCGATAAGTTGGGCTTAGAACCTGTTTACGATTTTCTGGGCGACATAAGAGTGAAGCAGACATCGGGCGCTGCCGCTTTTTATAGGATGGGCCGGGTGGCGATCCGCTTTAGCCCTGAGCTTTTATTAGGGTGCGAAGAGCTTGGCTAAAGCCCCTCCTAAGAGTTACGCGACCGGCCGCGGTGAACGATCGACCAGGTTCATACAGCGAGGCGGCAAGCGGGGAGGGGTTCAGAGACGGAGCAAGGCAGCGTGTGAGGGAGCGGTGCCAAAGCGCCCAAAGCCGAGTGGTCGACTTTGGGCGGGATGAGGGGGGTAGGCTGAGGGGAGGGCTGTCAGCCCGTACGCCAGGTAATTTCCTGCACGCCATCGGCGCTGATGCGTAGCCATTGATCAGCCTGCTCGTCGCTTTCTTCCTCTTCCCAGCTACCCGGGGCGCAGCGAATTTCCACGTTCAGTGCCGCATAGGCAGCCTTGGCGCAGGCCAGGTCGTCGTCCCACGGGGTGGCGTCGCTTGCCAGGTACAGGCTGTGCCATTTGCCTACGGCTTTGGGCAGCCAGGTCACCGGCACGTCGCCGGCGCGGCACTGGAAGGTCTGGCCTTTCTGCTGCCAGTCGGAGCAAGGGCCAAGGGCCTGGGTCAGCCAGGCGGCAATGGCCTGGTGATCGGCATCCTTCAGGTATATCTCGATATCCGGTTGGCGCATTTGGATCCTCAATTCGTTCGGGGCGCTCAATGCGCGTCTCGCTCGATCCAATCGTAGCGGATAGCGACGGTGACTTCGAAGCTTTCGGCAATGACGGCGGCGCGGCGTTCGGCACTGGCGCGCCAGCCGTGGGGCGTCATCGCCAGTAGGTCGGCACGGGCTTGCGGTGTGTCTAGCAGCAGCCGGAAGCTCAGGGTTTCACTGTGCGCCAGGTGCATGCCCGGCGGGATCAGTTCGAGGTGTTTCTGATCGTCGTAGTCGCGCACTTCGTCGTACAGTTTCTGGCGAAGCTCCATCAGGTGCTCACGGGTCGGGCCCATGCGCAGCAGGCCGCCGCCGGGCGCGAGCAGGCGCTTGGCTTCCTGCCAGTCGAGCGGGCTGAACACGCTGGCCAGCAACCCGCAGCTGGCATCTGCCAAGGGCACCCGGGCCATGCTGGCGATCAACCAGTTCAACTGCGGGGCGCGCTTGCAGGCGCGCTTGACCGCTTCGCGGGAAATATCCAGCGCGTAGCCTTCGGCCTCCGGCAGAGCATCGGCGATCTGGGCGGTGTAGTAACCCTCGCCACAGCCGATATCCAGCCAACGCTGTGGTGCATAGCCCGCGGCCAGCTGCGCCAGTCGGGCGGCCAGCGGGGCGTAATGGCCGCCATCAAGAAAGCGTCGGCGGGCTTCCACCATGGCGGCGTTGTCGCCGGGGTCGCGGCTGTTCTTGTGCTGTACCGGCAACAGGTTCAGGTAGCCCTGGCGCGCGCGGTCGAAACGGTGGTTGGCGGGGCAGGCCACGCCATTGTCGACGGCGGCCAGCGGCGCCTGGCAGATCGGGCAGGCGAGCATCAGGCGAGCAGCTTGACCAGGGTCTGGTAGTAGATCTCGGTGAGTATCTCGAGGTCGCTGGCCAGGACCCGTTCATTGACCTGGTGGATGGTCGCGTTGACCGGGCCGAGCTCGACCACCTGGGTACCGAGGGTGGCGATAAAGCGCCCGTCCGAGGTGCCGCCGCTGGTGCTCGGCGTGGTTTCGCGGCCGGTCACCGTACGGATGCTGGCGCTGACCGCATCGAGCAGCGCGCCCGGCTCGGTGAGAAACGGCAGGCCCGACAGCGCCCAGTCGATTTGATAATCCAGGCCGTGCTTGTCGAGGATCGCATTGACCCGCTGCTGCAGGTCTTCGACCGTCGATTCGGTGGAGAAGCGGAAGTTGAACACCGCCGTCAGCTCGCCGGGAATCACGTTGGTCGCGCCGGTGCCCGAGTTGAGGTTGGACACCTGGAAGCTGGTCGGCGGGAAGAAGGCGTTGCCGTCGTCCCAGTGCTCGGCGGCCAGTTCGGCCAGCGCCGGCGCAGCCAGGTGAATCGGGTTCCTGGCCAGGTGCGGGTAGGCCACGTGGCCCTGGATGCCCCGCACGGTCAGGGTCGCGCCCAGCGAACCACGGCGCCCGTTCTTCACCACGTCGCCGATCAGGGTGGTGCTCGACGGTTCGCCGACGATGCACCAGTCCAGGCGCTCGTTGCGCGCGGCCAGGCGTTCGACCACGGCCTTGGTGCCATGGTGGGCCGGGCCTTCCTCGTCACTGGTGATCAGGAAGGTGATGCGCCCCTTGTGGTTCGGGTACTCGGCGACGAAGCGCTCGACGGCGATGATCATCGACGCCAGGCTGCCCTTCATGTCCGCCGCACCGCGGCCGCAGAGCATGCCCTGCTCGTCGATCAATGCCTCGAACGGACCATGCTGCCAGGCCTGCAGCGGGCCGGTCGGCACCACGTCGGTGTGGCCGGCGAAGCACAGCACTGGGCCTTCGTCGCGGCCATGGCTGGCCCAGAAGTTGTCCACATCCTCGATACGCATCGGCTCGACGGCGAAGCCCAGTGCGGCCAGGCGGCGCATCATCAGCTCCTGGCAGCCCTCGTCCAGCGGGGTGACCGAGGGCCGGCGGATCAGGTCGCAGGCGAGTTCGAGGGTGGGGGACAGGGCCGTCATGGGAACTCCGGTAAAACAGTGCAGGGCGAGAAGGGCGCATAGCTTAAAGCAAAACGCCTGGCTCTCGTAGGCGTTCGGTGCCCTGCCTGGGTCGCTGGCCCCCTTAACCCGGGCCATGCACGCGAAGGCACCCGGCAGCGCTCGCCTGGCCGCAAACAAAACGGCGGCCAATTGGCCGCCGTCGTCGTGCTGCGCTACCGGTGATTCAGGCCTTCTGCACCTCGTCCGGCGCATCGCTCTGCACCACCGGAATTTCCAGCGGCTTGGGCTGCGAGGAGAGTAGCGCCATGATCAGCGCGGCGAGGTAGGGCAGCGACTGCACCAGCAGCATGATCACCCAGAACTTCACATCGTAGCTGGGCAGACCCTGCACGATGGCGATGCCCAGGGCCGCGCCCCACAGCAGCAGCATGATGAACACTTCTTCGCGGGCCTCGGCCAGGGCCACCATCAGGCCGTGGCTGGAGCGCATCTTCGGGGTGCGGAAGAACGGAATGGTCTTGGTGAACATGCCGTACAGCACTGCCTTGGCGATGGTGTGCGACAGCGCCAGCCCGGCCACCGCCGCGCAGAAGGCGTCCTTGAGGTTGACGCCCACCGCTCGCTGGTAGAGGAAGATGATCTTGCCGACCTTGAACAGGAACAGCGCCAGGGGCGGAATCGCGAAGATCAGCAGCGGCGGGTCGACCCGTTGCGGCACGATGATCATCGCCGCCGACCACAGCAGGGCGCCAATGGTAAAGAAGATGTTCAGGCCATCGGCGACCCACGGCAGCCAGCCGGCGATGAAGTGGTAACGCTGACCACGCTTGAGCTCGCTGTCCTTGCCGGCCAGCAGCTGGCGGGCGTGGCCCTTCATGATCTGGATGGCGCCATAGGCCCAGCGGAAGCGCTGCTTCTTGTAGTCGATGAAGGTGTCCGGCATCAGCCCCTTGCCGAAGCTGTCGTGGGCGTAGGCGGCCGAATAGCCTTTCTCGAACACGCGCAGACCCAGCTCGGCATCCTCGCAAATGGTCCAGTCGGCCCACTTCAGTTCGTCCATCACGGTACGGCGGATCATGGTCATGGTGCCATGCTGGATGATCGCGTTGCGGTCGTTGCGGGTCACCATGCCGATATGGAAGAAGCCCTTGTACTCGGCGTAGCAGAGCTTCTTGAAGGTGCTTTCCTCGCCATCGCGATAGTCCTGCGGTGACTGCACCACGGCAATCGCCGGGTCGGCGAAGTGCGGCACCATGTGCTTGAGCCAGTTGCGGTCGACGCAGTAATCGGAGTCGATCACCGCCACCACTTCGGCGTCCGGCGCGGTATGCGGCAGGATGTAGTTCAGCGCGCCACCCTTGAAGCCGTGCAGCGGCGCGACGTGGAAGAAGCGGAAGCGCGGGCCGAGCTCCGCGCAGTAGTCGCGCACCGGCTCCCACACTGCCGGGTCCTTGGTGTTGTTGTCGATGATCAGGACTTCGAAGTCCGGATAGTCGAGGTTGGCCAGGGCGTCGAGGGTCTGTTTGACCATCTCCGGCGGCTCGTTGTAGCACGGCACGTGAATCGACACCTTGGGCCGGTAATGGCTGTCGCCGACCACCGGGGTGAAGGGCCGGCGCCGCTGCGTCCACACCGTCTCGGCCAGCTCGTGGGCCTCGGTGAGCAGCACGATGAACACGCCGATGGCACCGACGCCGAGCAGCACGCCGACCAGGGTGCTGAACCAGGTGCTGTACTGCTGGCTGTAGTCGTAGCCGATCCACACCAGAGCCGAGCCGCCGGCGAACGCCACGAAGGTCAGGAAGGTGCGGCCACGCTGACGCAGGGCACTGCCATCGATCAGCATCAGGGCCAGCGACAGCAGCGCCATGACCACCGAGGCGACCGCCAGCATGCGCCATTTCGGAATCGCCACCACCGGGCCTTCGAAGTTGAATTTCGGCTGGCGGTCGAGATTGTACACGCCCCAGTAGGCGCCCACCGAGCCTTCGTCGCCGGCCTTCCAGGGCTGGTCGAAGGCTTCGATGACGAAGTAGTTGTAGCCCTGGGCGTTGAGCGTGGTTACCAGGGTGCGCAGGTAGATGGCCTGGTCGGCCTGGGAGGCCTCGGCGCCGCCGCGTACCCGGCCGTTGCTCGGCCAGCCGACCTCGGAAAGCAGCAGGGGCTTTTTCGGGAACAGTTTTTTCAGGTCGCGGGCGCGATCCAGGGTGAACTGGGTGGAGTCCTTCATGGGAATGAATTCCCAGTAGGGCAGCACGTGGGCGGCGATCAGGTCGGCGTGGTCGGCCAGCTCCGGGTACTCCTCCCAGATGTGCCATTGCTCCGACGTGGTGACCGGCACCTTGACCGCCGAACGCACCCGGTCCATGTAGGCGGTCAGCTGCTTGACGGTGACTTCGCGGCGGAACAGCGCCTCGTTGCCCACCACCACACGCACCACGCTGCGCGAGTTGTTGGCGATCTCGATGGCCTTGGTGATCTCGCGCTCGTTGCGTTCCTCGTCGGGGCTGATCCACACACCCAGGGTCACGCGCAGGCCGAACTCCTCGGCTAGCAGGGGGATGCGATCCAACGCACCGTCCACCGAATAGGTGCGGATGCTGTCGGTCTGCTGGGACAGCAACTCGAGATCCTCGCGCATCTCCTCATCGCTGGGATATACGCCGGTCTGCGGGCTTTCGCCCTGGCGGAAGGGCGAGAACGAATAGCCGGAGATCTGTTCCGGCCAGGCCGGGGCCGTGATCGGACGGTTGTAGAGCGCCCAGATTCCGGTGAACAGAGCGGCAATAGCCAGGAAAACAATCAGATTGAGGCCGAACTTGCGCGAAAGCATGCTGTGTAGGGTTCCGAAGGGTGGAACGGGGAGAAGACCGGCGAGCGCCGGCTGGCGCGCATGCTACTCCGTCGATGAATGACTGTATAGCACAGCTCCGGGGAGCTGCCCGGCGATGTTTGCCCGCTGTGCATCGCCTCGCTACAAGTGCCGGCCCGATGGTGCTTGGGAAGCGCTGCTCGCCTTCTTATAATGCGCGCCCGGAAAGAGGAGCCCCCATGTCGTTCGATGAACAGCGTTTTGCCGGTATTGCCCGGTTATATGGCCGTGCAGGCGCAGAGCGGCTGGCTGCCGCCCACGTGGCCGTGGTCGGTATCGGCGGCGTCGGCTCCTGGGCGGCCGAGGCGCTGGTGCGCTCCGGGGTCGGTGAGATTTCCCTGTTCGACCTGGACGACGTCTGCGTCAGCAACACCAATCGCCAGGCCCACGCCCTGCAGGGCCAGGTCGGGCGCGCCAAGGTCGAGGTGATGGGCGAGCGCCTGCGGGCCATCAATCCGGCCTGCGTGGTGCATGAGGTCGCGGATTTCGTGACCCGCGAAACCATGGCCGAGTACATCACCGTCGAGCTCGATGGGGTGGTCGACTGCATCGACAGCGTGGCGGCCAAGGCGGCGTTGATCGCCTGGTGCAAGCGCCGCAAGATCGCCCTTATAACCACTGGCGGCGCCGGCGGGCAGATCGACCCGGCGCAGGTGCAAGTCGCCGACCTCAACAAGACCTTCAACGACCCTCTGGCCGCCAAGGTGCGCTCCACCTTGCGCCGCGACTACGGCTTCTCGCGCACGCCGGGGCGTACCTACAGCGTACCCTGCGTGTTCTCCACCGAGCAGTTGCGCTACCCGGGCGCGGACGGCGGCGTATGCCAGAGCAAGGCATTCGTCGGCGAGGGCGTGAAGCTCGACTGTGCCGGCGGCTTCGGCGCGGTGATGATGGTCACTGCCACCTTCGGCATGGTCGCCGCCGCGCGTATCGTCGACAAGCTGGTGGCCGGTGCACGGCGGCCAAGCGAGCGGATGGCGCCGTCGGCCTAAGCCGCTTCGCTCAAGCGGCGCATCTGCTGCACCACGGCGTTCATGCCACTGGCGCGTGAAGGCGACAGCTGGCGGGACAGGCCCAGCTGGGCGAACCAGTCGGCGATATCCAGTGCGGCCAGCTCGCTCGCGTGCAGGCCGTTGACCCGGGCCAGCAGCACGGCCAGCAGACCGCGTATCAGGCGCGCATCGCTGCTGGCGCGAAAGTGCCAGCGGTCGTCCTGTCGCTCCCCGCTCAACCACACCTGGCTTTCACAGCCGTGCACGCGGTCCGCTTCACGTCGCTCGGCGAGCAGCTCCAGGCGTTCGCCCCAGTGCATCAGCAGGCGCGCGCGCTGCTCCCAGCCGGGGCAGGCCGCAAAGGCGTCGAGGGCTTGTTGGGCGGCGCTCGGCAGGCTCATCGCAGCAGCTCCAGGGCTTTGTCCAGGGCGGCGAAGAGGCGCTGCAGGTCGGCTTCGTCGTTGTACAGACCGAGGGACACGCGGATCGCGCCTGCCACGCCCAGGCGCTGCAGCAACGGCATGGCGCAGTGGTGGCCGCTGCGCACGGCGATGCCCTGCTCGGTAAGCAGGTGGGCGAGGTCGCCGCTGTGCACGCCTTCTACGGTAAAGCAGGCCAGGGCCGCTTGCGGCTCGCCAAGCAGGCGCAATCCCGGGAAGTTGCCCAGCCCTGCCAGCAGCATGCGGTGCAGCGTGGCCTCATGGCGAGCGACCGCGTCGCCGTCGAGACGCTCGAGGTAGTCCAGGGTCGCGCCCAGGGAGATTACCCCCGAGACCGTCGGCGTACCGGCCTCCAGGCCAAGCGGGGCCGGGCGGAAGGTCGAGGTGTGGTAGTCGGCCTGCTGGACCATTTCCCCGCCGAACTGCCAGTGACGCAGGCGCTGCAGGGCGTCGCGGCGGCCGTAGAGCAGGCCGACGCCATCCGGGCCATAGAGCTTGTGACTGGAGCAGACGTAAAAGTCGCAGCCCAGCGCCTGCATATCCTGGCGGCCATGCACCACGGCCTGGGCGCCGTCCATCAGGGTCAGGGCACCATGCTGTTGCGCCTGGCGAATCAGCGGCTGCACGTCCTGCCAGCGCCCCAGTACGTTGGACAGCTGGCTAAGGGCGAGCAGGCGAGTGCGTGGGCCGATCAGCGTGGCGGCCGCTTGCGGGTCGATATCGCCGGCCGGCGTGAGCGGCAGGATCACCAGTTTCAGGGATTTGCGCGCAGCGAGTTGTTGCCAGGGCAGCATGTTGGCGTGGTGTTCGGCAGCGCTGATGAGGATTTCATCGCCGGCTTCGAACAGGTGTTCCAAACCATAGGCGAGCAGGTTGAGGGACTCGGTGGCGCCGCGGGTGAAAACGATCTCGTCACGGCTGGTCGCGTTCAGCCAACGGGCGGCCTGGTCGCGAGTCGCCTCGAAGGCGCGGGTGGCACGCTCGCCCGGCAGGTGCTGGGCCCGGTGCACATTGGCGGCGCCGCCAGCGTAGTAGGCCAGCAGGGCATCGAGTACCGCCTGCGGTTTCTGCGCCGTGGCGGCGCTGTCGAGGTAGGTCTGGCCGTCGGCATCGAGGGCCCGCAGGCCCGGGAAGTCGGCGCGCCAGGGGGAAATCAGGGGCATGGCTTATCCAGAAAGAATCTGGTGGCTAAAAAGTTGGGTTTAACGCGTTGCGAGCGAAGCTCAGGCAAGGCGCCCCAAGACGAGGACGCGGAGTTTACTGGTGTAAATGAGCGTTCGAGCCTTGGGGCAACGCAGCATGGGCGAGCGCAGCCGCGTTAAACCAACTTTTTCAGTTGTGAGCGTGCAGGGCTTCGTTCAGCTCTATCGCCGACTTGTTGGTCTTGCATTCGACGGCGCCGCTTTGCGAGTTGCGACGGAACAGCAGGTCAGCCTGACCAGCCAGGTCGCGACCCTTGACCACCTTGACCAGGTTATTCTGGTCGTCGAGCAGGGCGATCTTGGTGCCGGCGGTCACGTACAGGCCGGCTTCGACGATGTTGCGGTCGCCCAGCGGAATGCCGATACCGGCGTTGGCGCCGATCAGGCAGCCTTCGCCCACGGAGATGACGATGTTGCCGCCACCGGACAGGGTGCCCATGGTCGAGCAGCCGCCGCCCAGATCCGAACCCTTGCCGACGAACACGCCTGCGGACACGCGGCCTTCGATCATGCCCGGGCCGGCGGTACCGGCGTTGAAGTTGACGAAGCCTTCGTGCATCACGGTGGTGCCTTCGCCGATGTAGGCGCCCAGGCGAACACGTGCGCTGTCAGCGATGCGCACGCCGGTCGGCACCACGTAGTCGGTCATTTTCGGGAACTTGTCCACCGAGAAAACTTCCAGCAGGTCGCCTTTCAGGCGCGCTTCCAGCTGACGCTCGGGCAGCTCGACCAGGTCGACCGCGCCCTGGCTGGTCCAGGCGACGTTGGGCAGCAGCGGGAATATGCCGGTCAGGTTCAGGCCGTGGGGCTTGACCAGGCGATGGGACAACAGGTGCAGCTTGAGGTAGGCCTCGGGGGTGCTGGTCAGCGCGGCGTCTTCGGCCAGCAGGGTGGCGACCAGTGGCTTGGCGCTTTCAGCCAGGCGAGTGAGCAGCGCGGCCTGTACCGGGTCGACGTGCTTCAGGGCGCTGGCCAGTTCACCGGCTTGCTGATTGGTGATGGCGATGGCCTGGTTGCCGCCGTTGTAGCCGAGTTTCTCGGTGACCTTGGCCACCAGTTCGGCACTCGGGTTGAGCAGGGGCTGGGCGTAGAACACTTCCAGCCAGGTGCTTTGGCGGTTTTGGGTGCCGACCCCGAAGGCCAGACTGAACAACGTATTGGACATGAGCTTTTCCTTGCAGCGAATTCGATTGGGGGCGATATCAGGCCAGTTCGGCGGCGTAACGCTCGGGTTTGAAGCCGACCAGCGTGCGGCTGCCGAGATCCAGCACCGGACGCTTGATCATCGACGGCTGGGCCAGCATCAGGTCGATGGCCCGGTTCTGGTCGAGATCGCTTTTCTGTGCGTCCTCGAGCTTGCGGAAGGTGGTGCCGGCGCGATTGAGGATGGTTTCCCAGCCGTGTTCGTCACACCATTTCTGCAGGTTGCCGCGGTCAATGCCGGCGGTCTTGTAATCGTGAAACCGGTAATCGATACCCCGCTCGTCGAGCCAGGTACGGGCCTTCTTCATGGTGTCGCAGGCCTTGATGCCATAAAGCACGTAACTCATTGGTCTACCTCTAGAGGATTCCACTCGTCGAATCCGCTTCATGCTTGTGAATACCGAAGCCGCGATTATGCCACGTCGCTTCGGCTTGCGGCGCATCCGCCTGCACGGCTCGCCGCACCTGGCGTTAGAATGACCTGGCCCTCGCCAGCGGGGCGGCCGTTCTCGTAAAGGATCCTTCCCTCCATGCAGCTTCTCTACACCATCCTGACCATGTTGCTGGTGGTCAGTGGCACCCGTATCAGCGCCCAGTTCATTCCCTTGCCGCTGCCCATCCTGCAGATCCTCATCGGCGCACTGCTGGCGATTCCGGTGCTGGGCCTGCATGTGCGCCTCGACCCCGAGCTGTTCTTGTTGCTGTTCATCCCGCCGCTGCTGTTCGTCGATGGCTGGCGCATGCCCAAGGGGCAGTTTCGCAAGTTGCGCACACCGATCCTGTTTCTGGCCTTCGTCCTGGTCTTCGTGACCATTCTGGGCGCCGGATATTTCATCCATTGGTTGTTGCCGCAGGTTCCCCTGGCGGCCTGCTTCGCCCTGGCGGCGGTGCTGTCGCCCACCGATGCGGTAGCGGTGTCGGCGATCACCCACGGGCGCCTGCCCAACACCCTCAATAGCCTGTTGCAGGGCGAGGCACTGATGAACGATGCCTCGGGCCTGGTGGCGTTCAAGTTCGCCGTGGCGGCAACGCTGACCGGCATGTTTTCCTTCGCCGATGCCAGCCTGCAGTTCGTGCTGGTGGCCGTTGGTGGTCTGTTGATCGGGATGGCCCTGAGTTACCTGCTCGGGCGCCTGCGCGCCTGGATGATCGCCCGCGGCTGGGAGGAGCCGGCGCCCCATGTCCTGCTGATGCTGTTGCTGCCGTTTGCCGCCTATGTGGCGGCCGAGCATCTGGGCCTGTCGGGCATTCTCTCCGCGGTGGCCGCGGGCATGATGCAGAGCCGCCTCGACCTGCTGCCGCGGCAGACCACCACACGGCTGCTCAACCGAGGCGTGTGGGCGATGCTCGAATTCACCTTCAACGGTTTGATCTTCCTGCTGCTGGGCTTGCAACTGCCGGACATCATCAAGGCGGTGATCGGCGATCATGCCGATGCCTGGCATCTGCTGCTAGGGGCCCTGGGCTACGTGTTGGCGGTGTATGCGGTGCTGATGGCGCTGCGTTTTGCGTGGGTGTACTGCTACTGGCGTACCTCGGGCATGCTGCGGCGCTGGCGTGGCAAGCCGACGCGCTTCGCCGGGCAGTCGCGCATTGCCCTGACGGCGGTGCTGAGCATCGGTGGCGTGCGCGGTGCGGTGACCCTGGCAGGTGTGATGTCGCTGCCGTTGCTGCTCAACAACGGCGAGGCGTTTCCGGAGCGGGATCTGCTGATCCTGATCGCCGCCGGGGTGATCCTGCTGTCGCTGCTGGTGGCCAGCGTGCTGCTGCCCAGGCTGCTGCCCTTGCTGCCGCAAGACAACGTGGCGCTGCAGGAGGCCGAGCTCAATCGCCATCGCGCCCAGGTGCTGGAGGCGGCGATCCGCTGCCTGGAGAAGGATGAGGAAAAGGCCACGGATACCGATAGCGCGATTGCCACGGCCGAGATTCGCGCCAAGCTGATGAGCGAATACCGCGACCTGCTAGAACGTACCCGCACGCGTCGCGCCGAGGAGTCGCGTGAGTATCAGCGCCAGGCCGATCAGCTGGAATACCGCATGCGCCTCCAGGCACTGCGTACGCAGCGCCTGGAGCTGTATCGGATGCGCAAGGACAATCAGCTGGATGACGACATGCTGGCCGAGATCCTCCGCGATCTGGATAACGCGGAGGCGCGGCTGCTCAAGGGCTAGTGAAGACTGCTCATGATCTTTCAGCGCAAGTTCGTCGATTTTGGCAGCCAAGTGGCGGGAGCGGCCATTCGTCCACGTTAGGGAGGCTGGTGATTATCTGTGGGAGCGGGCCATGCCCGCGAAAATAATGGACATAGCCCATTCTTCAGAATGAGTCCGCCAGCGTTACCGAGTTGCTTGTGCGCTCGGCTCCGCTCTGGCGAGCGGGTTTCTTTTGGCATTGCCCGGATGGCCGGCCCCGCCAAAAGAAACCAAAAGGTCTAGCCCCGACATCCGGCCCCGGCTCCGCCGGGGTTCCCTCGCTCCATCATCGTTTCGGGGGCCGGCCTGGAAGGGCCGTCCATGGCCCATCAGGCCTCTCGCCGCATCCATGCGGCTCGTCCCCCTGCAAGATGATTCCACTCGGCCTCCTGAAGGGGCGATTGGCGTCGTCAGTTACTTTTGCACGAGAGAAACATAAAAAAGCCAAAGCGCTGGATGTCCGCTTTTGCCTTGTAGCTGCCGCTTCATGCACATAACGATCGTGAACAGGTTCTTACAGCGCGTAGTGCTTGAGCTCGCGGGCGATCAGCAGGCGCTGGATCTCGCTGGCGCCTTCATAGATCTGGGTGATGCGCGCGTCGCGGTAGTAACGCTGCACCGGGAAGTCCTCCAGGTAGCCGTAACCGCCGTGGATCTGCAGCGCCTTGGAGCACACCCGTTCGGCCATTTCCGAGGCGAACAGCTTGGCCTGGGAGGCCTCTGACAGGCAGGGCTGGCCGGCACTGCGCAGGCGCGCGGCGTGCAGGGTCAGCAGGCGCGCGGCGTTGATCTGGGTGTGCATGTCGGCCAGCAGGTTGGCGATGCTCTGGTGCTCACCGATGGGCTTGTCGAACTGCACCCGCTCGCGGGAGTAGAGCAGGGCAGCCTCGAAGGCGGCACGGGCGATACCGACCGCTTGAGCGGCGATGCCGATGCGCCCGCCCTCGAGATTGGACAGGGCGATGCTCAACCCCTTGCCGCGCTCGCCAAGCAGGTTGGCGGCGGGAATGCTGCAGTCGTCCAGGGTAATGGCGCAGGTGTCCGAGGCGCGAATGCCCATCTTGTGTTCGCTGCGCTCGATGCGAAAGCCCGGTGTATTGGTGGGTACCAGGAAGGCTGAAATGCCCTTTTTGCCAAGCGTGGCATCGGTCACCGCGAAGACGATGGCCAGCCCGGCGCGGCGGCCATTGCTGACGAACTGCTTGGCGCCATTGAGCACCCAGCGGCCGTCACGCAGTTCGGCGCGGGTGCGCAGGTTGTGGGCCTCGGAGCCGGCCTGGGGCTCGGTCAGGCAGAAGCAGCCGATCACTTCGCCGCTGGCCAGGCGGGCCAGCCATTCGCCTTTCTGCTGATCGCTGCCGTAATTGAGCAGTGGGCCGCAGCCCACCGAGTTGTGCACGCTCATCAGGGTACCGGCGGCGGCATCGGCGGCGGACACTTCTTCCACGGCCAGGGCATAGGCCACGTAATCGAGATAGCTGCCACCCCAGGTATCCGGCACTATCATGCCCAGCAGCCCCATGTCGCCCATCTGGGCCACCGCCGCATCGTCTATCCAGCCAGCCTTTTCCCAGTCCTGGGCGTGGGGGGCGATGGCGCGCCTGGCGAACTGCCGGGTGCACTCGCGGATCATGCGTTGTTCTTCGTTCAGCTCGATGTCGTGCATAGCGACCTCTCTGTTGTCAGTGACCCGCGCCGGATCACGGCAGGCGGGTAGCCAAAACCGCCCTGGATCACAGGGCGGTCAGGGGCCGTTGACGGCGCTATTTCTGGCGGCAACGCGGCTTGCGTTGCAACGTCAACAGACCCTGCTACAGAGTCGCCCAGGAACGGGCGAATCGCAAATGCGCAGAACGCGTGGTGACGGCCATCACCACGCAGTAACCTCAGTGCGGCTGGCGCAGCTTTTCGAGCAGGTTGATGTCCGGGTAACCATCGGCCGGCCAACCCAGCTGCAGCTGGAAGGCTCGGATGGCCTTGCGGGTATTGGCACCGATAATACCGTCGGCATGGCCGGAGTCGAAGCCGCGGGCATTGAGGCGCTCCTGCAGTTCGACGCGCTCGCTGCGGCCCAGCTGGCGGTCGCCCTCGGGCCAGCTGCCCTGCACGCCGTTGCCACCACGCAAGCTGTCGGACAGCAGGCCGATGGCCAGGGCATAGGAGGTCGAGTTGTTGTAACGCAGGATGCTGCGGAAGTTGCCGAATAGCAAGAATGCCGGGCCGCGGTGCCCGGCTGGCAGCAGCAGGGTGGCGCTAGCATCGTCGCGCGGGGTGCTCAGTGGCTGCCCCATTGGATGAATGCCGAGGGCTCGCCACTGTGCCACGCTGCGCCGTACTTCCGGGTCGGCCAGGGCGTAGTCGAACCCTTGCGGCAGCTGCACCTCGTAACCCCAGGGCTGGCGCAATTGCCAGCTGGAACTTTGCAGGTAATGGGCGGCCGATGCCAGGGCGTCCGCTGTCGAGGTCCACACGTCACGCTTGCCGTCGCCGTCGAAATCCACGGCGTGCTCGTTGTAGGTGGTGGGCATGAACTGGGTCTGGCCCATGGCGCCGGCCCAGGAGCCGACCAGGCTCTCCGGGGCGATGTCGCCATGCTGGAGAATCTGCAGCACGGCCAGCAGCTGGCTGCGCCAGAAGGCCTGGCGGCGGCCTTCGTAGGCCAGGGTGGCCAGGGAGCGCACTACGTTGTGGCTGCCGATATTGCTACCGAAGTTGCTCTCCAGGCCCCAGATGGCCACCAGGGTTTCGGCATCCACGCCGTAACGCTGCTCGATCTGGTTGAGCATGGCGCGGTTCTGGGTCAGCAGGATGCGCCCGCGGGCGACCCGGCTCGGCGACACCGCGCCCTTGAGGTATTCCCATACCGGGCGGCTGAATTCGGGCTGGCTGCTGTCGGCCTTGACCACATCGGGGTTCGGCACCACGCCGGCGAAGGCCCGGTCGAACAGGGTCGGGCTGATGCCGGCGGCGATGGCGTCGCTGCGCAGCAGGTCGCGCCATTGTTCGAAGCTCAGTTGCTCTTCACCAGGCTGGTTGGCAGCAGCAGGAGCGGAGGTGGTACCGGGTAGCCCACTGGAGGAAGTCAGCGGCTGGGCAGGGGCATCGGCACAAGCCGTGAGCAAAAGCAGAAAGCTGGCCGCAGCGGTGGCAGGCAGGCCGCGAATGAACAGGTTGGGCATGGTCATCTCAACACGTTTTGCAGGCGACCACCTTAGCACGGATGAGCAGAAATGCGGGCTGGGCGAGGTTTTCAAGCCGCCTTAAATGAACAAGCCTCCCAGTTTTGCTGGGAGGCTTGGCGGTTGTAGCTGCCTTTTCCTTTGCCGGGGCGCTCCTGGCGTGAGCGGAACAGCGGCTGGGCGATGATGGATTTGGCCTTGTTGGGGCGCTTCTTCTTGCTCATGGCAGATCCTCGATCGGTGCTCGCCCAGATAGCGAGCGGTGCGAATGATGCGCCGCCGGGCAGGCGATGTCCATACGCGCGGTGGGACTAAGCGCCGAGCTTCAGGCGTTGGCCGGCCATCGTCAGCACCAGGCGCGACAGGCTGGCCCAAGGATCGCCCGGCGCCTGGCCCTTGACCTGCGCGTCGATCTGCTGGGCGTCCATCAACAGGGCATTCCAGCGCGCCGGTGAGTGGCGCTGCAGGGCCTTGCTGACCAGCGGTCGGCGCTTGTCCCATACAGGTGGGCGGGCAGAGGCGAAGGCCTTGTCGAGCGGGATACCCTGGCTGTACTGGTAGGAAATGTTGGCCAACTGGCGCAGCTCGCGGGCCAGCATCACCACGATGAACAGCGATTCCTGGCCCTCGCCACGCAGGCCGTCGAGCATGCGCAGGGCATGGGCGGCCTCGCCATTGAGAATCGCGTCGATCAGGCCGAAGACGTCGTAACGGGCGCTGTCGGCCACTGCAGCCTGCACGGTGCCGGCATCGATCTGCTGGCCGTCGGCAAGCAGCTTGAGCTTTTCGATTTCCTGGGCGGCCGCCAGCAGGTTGCCTTCGACGCGCGCGGCGATCAGGTCGATGGCCTCGGCGCTGGCGTTCATGCCGCCCTGGGCCAGACGCTGGCGAATCCACTGTGGCAGCCCGTTGGCGTCCACCGGCCAGATCTGCACGAACTGGCAGTTGGGCCCGTCGATCAGGGCCTTGGCCCACTTGGTCTTCTGTGCGCTGCCGTCGAGCTTGGGCAGGGTGATCAGCAGCAGGGTGTCTTCCGGCGGCCGGCCAAGGTATTCGAGAATAGCCGCCGCGCCCTTGTCACCCGGCTTGCCATTGGCGATGCGCAGTTCGATGACGCGCTTTTCGGCGAACAGCGACAGGCTGGCGCCCGCCTCGTAGAGCATGCCCCAATCGAAATTGGCCTCGGCGTGGAATACCTCGCGCTCGGTGAAACCCTGGGCGCGGCTGGCGCTGCGGATAGCGTCGGTGGCTTCCTGGCAGAGCAGGGCTTCGTCGCCACAGACCACGTAGACCGGGGCGAGCGCACCTTGCAGGTGTTTGCCGAGTTGGGCGGGAGCGAGTTTCATGGGTAAACCTGAGAGGCCTCGTCCGTCTTGGAACGTCTACAGATCTTTCGAGCTAGAGCCCTGCAAGGCCTAAACGGCCCCACAAAAACAGGCGAGGAACGGTCGGAGTCGCGGGCGACTGTACTTTTGTACATGAGCATTCCGCGTCTGTTTTTAACGCCGCAGGGCCGACGCGCAGCAGATCGTAAACAGGTTCTTACTGGACAGGTAGTTCGATGGGCGATTGCTGCGGCTGCGCCGCTTCACGCTGACGGGCCGCTTCCAGGGCGTCGGCTTCGGCTTTCGCCTTGGCTTCGGCAGTCTGCTGCAGCTCGTCGAGTTGCGTAGGGGTGATCTGCTGCAGGCGCTGGGCCAGCTGCTGCACCAGGTCGCGGCGCATTTCGGTGCGCAACTGGGCGGCCTGCTGGTCGTTGCCGATCAGGTTGTTGGAGTCCTGTACGTAGTAGCTCTGCACTTCGAGCTTGTTGCTCAGCAGCAGCAGGTTCTTGGCGCCACGGATCTCGTAATCCAGGCTCATGGTGCGCTCGTATTCCACGCTGCGCGCCGAGCTGGTGTAGCTGGCCGAACGCTGGCTTTCCTGCTCGCCAGCCAGGTACAGCTTGTAGGCAGCGCCCGGGAACACGCGAACGCCGTTGTTCTCCAGCACGTCCTTGACGTCCCGCACGGTGTCGCCGTAAGTGTCGCGGGCGCTGACGTCGAGTTCCTTGAGGGCGAACTGCACGTCGCCAGTGCCACGCAGCTGGAAGCCGCACGCACCGAGCAGGCCAGCCAGGCCGATTACCAACAGATTGCGCTTGATCATCTCGTATCCCCTTGTCCTGCCGGCTCCGCTGGCCGGCATGGCCGAAACTCTAGACCGGATGCCGGCCGCCAGAGGCGACCGGCCGTTCCCTGTCGCCTCAACTGGCGACGATGTTGACCAGCTTGCCAGGCACCACGATGACCTTGCGGATCGTCAGCCCTTCGGTGAAGCGTTGTACGTTTTCATTGCTGCGCGCTGCCGCTTCGACCGCCTCGCGGCTGGCGTCGGCCGGTACTTCGATCTGCCCGCGCAGCTTGCCGTTAACCTGGATCACCAGGGTCAGGCTGTCCTGCACCAGGGCCGATTCGTCCACCACCGGCCAGCTGGCGTCGATGATGGCTTCCTCGTGGCCCAGCTCCTGCCACAGTTCGTGGCTGATGTGCGGGGTGATCGGCGCAAGCAGCAGGGCGACGGTTTCCAGGCCTTCCTGGAGCAGGGCGCGCTGCTGATCGTTGTCCTGCGGGGCCTTTTCCAGCACGTTCATCAGGGTCATCACCTGGGCGATGGCGGTGTTGAACTTGTGGTGCTGGCCGACATCCTGGGATGCCTGCTTGATTGCCAGGTGGATGGCGCGGCGCACCTCCTTGCCGGCGTCGTCCAGGGTGGCGACATCCAGCACGCCCGGCAGCCCCTGGCTGACGTGGGCCTGGGCCAGGCGCCAGACGCGGCGCAGGAAGCGGTTGGCGCCTTCGATGCCGGCATCCGACCACTCGCAGCTCATGTCGGGCGGCGAGGCGAACATCATGAACAGGCGGCAGGTGTCGGCGCCATAGGCATCGATCATCGCCTGCGGGTCGACGCCGTTGTTCTTGGACTTGGACATCTTCTCGGTACCGCCGATCTCTACCGGCAGGCCGTCGCTGGTCAGCTTGGCGGCGATCACCTTGCCCTTGGCGTCACGCTCGACGGTGACATCGGCCGGGTTGAACCAGTCCTTGCCACCGTTATCGAGCACGCGGTAGTAGGTCTCGGCGACCACCATGCCCTGGGTCAGCAGGTTCTTGAACGGCTCGTTGGAGGTCAGCAGGCCTTCGTCGCGCATCAGCTTGTGGAAGAAGCGCGCATAGAGCAGGTGCAGGATGGCGTGCTCGATACCACCGATGTACTGATCCACCGGCAGCCAGTGGTTGGCGGCGGCCGGGTCGACCATGCCACCGGTGTAGTGGGGCGAGGCGTAGCGGGCGAAATACCAGGACGACTCCACGAAAGTGTCCATGGTGTCGGTTTCGCGCTTGGCCGGTGCGCCGCATTTCGGGCAGCTGCATTCGTAGAATTCGGGCATGCGCGCCAGGGGCGAGCCGGCGCCGTCCGGTACCACGTCTTCGGGCAACACGACCGGCAGCTGGTCTTCCGGCACCGGCACGTCTCCACAGCTGTCGCAGTGGATGATCGGGATCGGGCAGCCCCAGTAGCGCTGCCGGCTGATGCCCCAGTCGCGGAGGCGGAACTGGGTACGGGATTTACCGAGCTGCTTGCGCAGCAGCGCCGCTTCGATGGCGTCGAAGGCGCCTTCGAAGTCCAGGCCGTCGAATTCACCGGAGTTGATCAGCTGGCCGTGTTCGCCATAGGCGTCCTGCCATTCGCTGCCCACTTCATCGCCTGCGCTGGTACGCACCACGGCCTTGACCGGCAGGTCGTACTTGCGGGCAAAGGCGAAGTCGCGCTCGTCGTGGGCGGGAACCGCCATCACCGCGCCGTCGCCGTAGTGCATCAGCACGTAGTTGGCGACCCACACCGGCAGCTTCTCGCCGGTCAGCGGGTGCTCTACAGACAGCGAGGTCGGCAGGCCTTTCTTTTCCTGGGTTGCCATGTCGGCTTCGGCAACGCTACCGGCCTTGCATTCGGCGATGAACGCCTGCAGTTCGGGGTTGTTGCGGGCGGCCAGGGTAGCCAGCGGGTGTTCGGCGGCTACGGCAACGTAGGTCGCGCCCATCAGGGTGTCGGGGCGGGTGGTGAACACCTTCAGCGCACCGGCTTCGCCGATCGAGTCGACGTCGTAGGGGAACTGCACTTCCATGCCGCGGGATTTGCCGATCCAGTTGCGCTGCATGGTCTTGACCTGTTCCGGCCAGCCATCGAGTTCGTCCAGGCTGCTCAAGAGTTCATCCGCGTAGGCGGTGATCTTGAAGTAGTACATGGGAATCTCGCGCTTTTCGATCACCGCACCGGAACGCCAGCCGCGGCCGTCGATGACCTGCTCGTTGGCCAGCACGGTCTGGTCGACCGGATCCCAGTTGACGGTGCCGTTCTTGCGATAGATCACGCCTTTCTCGAACAGGCGGGTGAACAGCCATTGTTCCCAGCGGTAGTAGTCCGGCTTGCAGGTGGTGACTTCACGGGACCAGTCGATGGCCAGGCCCAGGCTTTTCAGCTGGGTCTTCATGTAGTCGATGTTCTCGTAGGTCCACTTGGCCGGGGCCACGTTGTTCTTCATCGCGGCGTTTTCCGCCGGCATGCCGAAAGCGTCCCAGCCCATGGGCTGCAGCACATTCTTACCTTGCATGCGCTGGTAACGGGCGATCACGTCACCGATGGTGTAGTTGCGCACATGCCCCATGTGTAGCTTGCCGCTCGGGTAGGGGAACATCGACAGGCAGTAGAAGGTGTCCTTGCCGGGCTGTTCGCTGACTGCAAAGGAGTTCTGCGCGTCCCAGTGGGATTGCGCGGCGGCTTCGATTTCACGTGGCTGATACTGTTCGTGCATGGCTACTTGCGCTAGGGAAAGGGGCTTTCGGGAAACGCCGTAGCATACATGACCCCCCTCGGCAGAGGGAAACGCTGATTGCGCGGTAGCGGCCGGCAATGCCGTTGGTCGTCGCAGGCGGCCGGCTGGAGGGTGGCGGCTAAGCTGATTCGAGGCGTCGTGCCTGGAGGTGAGTGATGCAAGTTCCGGTAAAGACCCATAAGCAACGCGATCCCTATGCAAGGTTGCTCGATCGCCTGACCCTGGCCCTGGACGAAGCCGACAACCTGGCGCACCTGACCAGCGAGCCGCCCCCGGACATGGAGGTGCGCGGCCTGTCGCCGGACGAACTGGCGCTGATCACGGCCTACCTGGTCAATGATCGTGCCTGGCTCAACGGCTGGCATGCCACGGCCGCGCGTTACTATCAAGCGGCGGTGCAGCCGCCGCCGTTCGAGCGGCAGCCAGCGTTGCCGGTGGCCGGCGGGGCGGCACGGCTGTGGGCGAGCGCCACCAGCGCTGAGCAGTCGGCCAGGAGGCTTGGTGGCGGCGGCTACCTCTGACTTGCGCGCTAATCGCTCCAGGCTCTAGGCTTCGAGGCTTTTCGGAGGTGCTCGATGCCGCTGCGTTATCTGCTCAAGCAGTTTTTCATGCCGCCCGGCATTCTGTTGCTTCTTATCGCCCTGGCCTGGTTCCTGCGCCGACGTTTCCCGCGGCTGGCCCTGTGCTGCTTCAGCCTTGGCCTCGGCGGCCTGTGGCTGATGAGCCTGCCGGTGACCGTGGAGTGGATGGCCAGGGCGATCGAGCGTGAGCCAGCCATCGCCCAACAGCAGTGGAGCACATTGGCCCAGCAGGCCGACGTCATCGTCGTACTTGGCGGTGGCCGCGACTCGAACGATCCCGCCTGGGGCGGTGAGCAGCCCAGTGCCATGGCGCTGGAGCGAACCCGCTACGCGGCGCGGCTGGCAAAGGCCTCCGGGCTGCCGGTGCTGACCACTGGTGGGCTGCATTTCGGCCGGCCACCCAGCGAGGCGGCGCTGATGGCCGAGGTGATGCGCGAGGACCTGGGCGTCACGGTGCGCTGGCAGGAAGAGCGCAGCCGCACTACCTGGGAAAATGCGACCGAGACCGCTGCGCTGCTCAAGCCTGAAGGCTTTCGCCGGGTACTGCTAGTCACCCAGGCCTGGCATATGCCGCGCTCGCGCTGGTGCTTCGAGCAGGCCGGCTTCGAGGTGGTGACGGCACCGGTGGGCTTTCTCGGCGTGCCCAATGGCCGCCCAATGGGCGGCTGGCTACCGGAGGGCAAGGCCTTCTGGCAAAGCACCTTGCTGCTCAACGAGGTGATAGGCGCATTGGCCTACCCACTGGCCTACGGGCGCTAGCCCCACGTGGCGGGCTGAAGCCCACCCTACCTCGCGGACTGCGCCGCTGGCGCCATACCCGTGATCGTCGCGCGCATGGACTCGGCGTCCCCGCGCGCTCCCACAGGCTGTAACGCCTATCCGGATGACCAGGGTGGGCTGGCGTCGATCCGCTTCAGCCCAACACCTGAGTTCGAATCCGTTACTTGGCGTCTCGGCGACGCCGCACCAGCGCCCAGCCGGCCAGCAGGCTGCAGAGAATGATCAGCGGCCAGGAGCGCCATTGCAGGTAAGGCGTCAGGTGCTGCATCGGCTGCACCTCGCCGTACAGCGTGGCCTGTTCGAATTGTGGCAGGCGCTCGGTGATGCGCCCGAACGGGTCGATCAGCGCGGTCACGCCATTGTTGGTGGAGCGAATCATCCAGCGGCCGGCTTCCAGAGCGCGCATCTGCGCCATCTGCAGGTGCTGCAGCGGGCCGATCGATTTGCCGAACCAGGTGTCGTTGCTGACCGTCAGCAGCAGGTCGCTCTGCGCGGCCATCGCAGCGGCGAATTCGGGATAGACCACTTCGTAACAGATGAAGGTCGCCAGGCGATGGCCCTTGGCTTCCAGCAGGGGCTGGTCGGGCTCGCCGCGGGCGAAGTCGGACATCGGCAGATCGAAAAAGGCGATCAGCCCGCGCAACAGGTCCTGCAGCGGTACGTACTCGCCGAACGGCACCAGGCGCTGCTTGAGGTAGTCGCCGCTGCCCTGGCCGACCACACTGACGCCGTTGTAGTAGCGTATTTCACCTTCGGCATTGGGCTGGCGAATCGGCACACCGGTGATCAGCGCGCTTTGCCGGTCGCTGGCGAAGCGATCCATCATGCTCAGGTAGCCGATGGCCTGCTCCTTGAGCACCGGCACCGCGGTTTCCGGCCATACCAGGATGTCCACTGGCTTGCTGGCGAAACTCATGTCGCGGTACAGCGCCAGCTGGGCATTGAGCTGCGCCGGGTCCCACTTGAGGTTCTGTTCGACGTTGCCCTGGATCGCTGCGACGCTCAGCGGCTCGCCAGCCGGCGCGGTCCAGGCGTGATCCTTGAACGCTGCACCGAGCAGCCAGGGAGCGATCAGCAGCACTAGTGCCTCGGCCAGTTGTGGCTTGTTGCGGTAAAGGCGCGGCAGGTTGACCAGCAGCGCTGCGCTGAGTGCCAGGGCAAACGACAGCAGCCATACGCCGCCGACCGGTGCCAGGCCGGCCATGGGGCCGTCGAGCTGGCTGTAGCCGGCATACAGCCACGGGAAGCCGGTGAGGAACCAGCCGCGAAACGCCTCCTGGGCGACCCACAGTGCGGCGAATGCCAGGGCATCGCCCAGTGGCGCGCTGTCACGGCGTAGCCAGATCGCCCATAGCCAGCTGGCGAGGGCGAAGAACAGGCCGAGGCCGGCGACGAAACCCAGGGTCAGCAAGGCGGCGAGTGGCGGCGATGCCGCGCCGTAGTCATGAATGCTCACGTACACCCAGCTGGTGCCCGAGGCGAACAGGCCGAACCCGTACCACCAGCCGCGCCAGGCGGCCTGGCGCGGCGTCAGTGCGCGCAGGCCGCGGTAGAGCAGGGCGATGGACAGCAGCGCCAGCGGCCAGATGCCATAGGGCGCCAGCGCCAGGGTGGTCAGCGCGCCGCCCAGCAGGGCGATCAGGTTGCCGGGCCAGCCGGGTTGGAACAGTCGGTTCATCGAGGGACTCACGCAAGAAGTAAGCAAACACCCCGCCGGGTGGCGGGGTGTCAGGTCAGCGGGCCAGCGGTGTCAGGCGCAGCAGATGCACGCGGCGGCTGTCGGCGTTGAGCACGCGGAAGCGGAATTCGCCGATCACCGTCACTTCGTTGCGCTTGGGCAGGTGGCCGAAAGCGCTCATCACCAGGCCGCCGACGGTGTCGAACTCGTCGTCGGAGAAGGCGGTGGTGAAGGTTTCGTTGAAGTGCTCGATGGGCGTCAACGCCTTGACCAGGAAATCGCCGCTGGGCAGCGGTTTGACGTAGCTGTCTTCCTCGACGTCGTGCTCGTCCTCGATATCACCGACGATCTGCTCCAGCACGTCCTCGATGGTCACCAGGCCGGCGACACCGCCGTACTCGTCGATCACCACCGCCATGTGGTTGTGGTTGGCGCGAAACTCGCGCAACAGCACGTTGAGGCGCTTGGACTCGGGCACGAAGGTGGCCGGGCGCAGCATGTCGCGGATGTTGAAGTCAGGCTGATCGGCCAGCAGCAGTGGCAGCAGATCCTTGGCCAGCAGGATGCCGAGCACGTCGTCGAGGGTCTCGCCGATCACCGGATAGCGCGAGTGCGCCGCTTCGATGATCACCGGCAGGAATTCCCGGGGAGACTGGCTGGCCTTGATGGTCACCACCTGGGAGCGCGGCACCATGATGTCGCGAACCTGCAGGTCGGCGACCTGGATGGCGCCTTCGACGATGGCCAGGGCCTCGCTGTCGAGCAGTTTGTTCTGGTGGGCATCGCGCAGGACTTCCAGCAATTCCTGGCGGTTTTTCGGCTCATGAGCAAAAGCCTGGGTCAGTTTGTTCAACCAGGACTTTTGCTCGTTGCTCGATCGGTCTTCGCTCATGGCGTTTTACTCGGGATCCCTATGTCATTCGTCGCCGGCATACGGGTCGGGATGACCCAGCTCGGCGAGCAGTATTCGTTCCAGGCTTTCCATTTCCTCGGCTTCCTCATCGTCGATGTGGTCGTAGCCCAGGAGATGCAGACAGCCATGTATCACCAGATGCGCCCAGTGCGCATCCAGGGTCTTGCCTTGCTCGACCGCCTCGCGCTCGACCACCGGCACGCAGATCACCAGGTCGCCAAGCAGTGGAATATCGAGTAATTCGTCGGGTACATCGGCCGGGAAGGACAGCACATTGGTGGCGTAATCCTTGCCGCGCCAGGTGCGGTTGAGCTCACGGCCTTCGGCTTCGTCCACCAGGCGGATGGTCAGTTCCGAGTCGGCGCTGCGCTGGCGCAGGGCGAGTGCGCACCAGGCCTGGAAGTCGGCCTCCGCGGGCAGGCGGCCAGCATCGCTGGCGACCTGCAGATCCAGTTCGATCATGGCTCGGAGCGCGCTCCCGGATCGTTGTCCGCCGGGCGGCGGTCGAACGGTTGGCGCTCGGCATCGAAGCGCTCGTAGGCTTCGACGATGCGCTGCACCAGCGGGTGACGCACCACGTCCTTGGGCTTGAAGTGGGTGAAGCTGATACCCGGCACGCCCTTGAGCACCTCGATCACGTGGGTCAGGCCGCTCTTGGTGCCGCGGGGCAGGTCGACCTGGGTGATGTCACCGGTGATCACCGCGGTGGAGCCGAAGCCGATGCGGGTCAGGAACATCTTCATCTGTTCCATGGTGGTGTTCTGGCTTTCATCGAGGATGATGAAGCTGTTGTTCAGCGTACGACCGCGCATGTAGGCCAGCGGCGCGACCTCGATCACCTGTTTCTCGATCAGCTTGGCCACCTGCTCGAAGCCGAGCATCTCGTACAGGGCGTCGTACAGCGGGCGCAGGTAGGGGTCGATCTTTTGCGACAGATCACCAGGCAGGAAACCGAGCTTCTCGCCAGCCTCGACAGCCGGGCGTACCAGCAGAATGCGGCGAATCTGCTCGCGCTCCAGTGCATCCACGGCGGCGGCTACGGCCAGGTAGGTCTTGCCGGTGCCGGCCGGGCCGATGCCGAAGTTGATGTCGTGATCGAGGATCGCCTTCACGTACAGCTGCTGGTTGGCGCCACGCGGGCGGATCATGCCCTTGCGCGTGCGCAGGGCGATGTTGGCGTGGCCGCTGGGTGCGTTCAGTTCCTCGATACCGGATTCCTGCAGGAACAGGTGCACCATGTCCGGCGACAGCTCGGTGGCGTCGGTTTCACGGTACAGGCGCCGCAGCAGGTTTTCGGCAGAGGTGGTCTGGCCAGGCTCGCCCAGCAGCTCGAACTGGTTGCCGCGGTTGCGGATCTCGATGCCCAGGCGCGATTCGATCAGGCGCAAGTGCTCGTCGAATTGCCCGCTGAGGTTGGCGAAGCGCTTGGCTTCGAAGGGTTCGAGGGTGAAGCGATGAGGTGTCGAGGTGATATTCAAGGTCGTATTGTGGCCGCCGTCGGCTGAATGGAAGGAAGAGAATAGCGCTAGCCAGGGCCGAGTGAAAGCGCGCCGATAGCCGCGCCTCGGGCAAAGATGGCCGATGATCGTGCGCGCTGGAGCCATGGGCGGCAAGAAAATCGCCGCTGCGGGCGCCTTCACGAGTTTGTAAGTGGGTCTGACTCGCTTCACTCGCGGTTCCATGGCCGCCCTGAAGGGCGTTCGGCGCGGGCGGCGTTCCCGTCGGTCTGGCGACCCGGCGCGGTTTCACCGCGCAGCCGCGCATGAGGCTATCAATGACGCTCGATCAGGGTGCCGCGCAGGGAATGCGGCATCGCCTCATCGATATGCACGTCGACGAACTGGCCGATCAGGCGCGGATTGTCGCACTGAAAATTGACGAAGCGGTTGTTCTCGGTCTTGCCCTGCAACTTGCCGGGATCCTTTTTCGAGAAGTCGCTGACCAGAATGCGCTGCACGCTGCCGACCATGCGCCGGCTGTTTTCGAAACCCTGCTGGTTGAGGCGATGCTGCAGACGCTGCAGGCGTTCCTTCTTCACTTCTTCCGGCGTGTCGTCATGAATATCCGCGGCCGGGGTGCCGGGGCGCGAGCTGTACATGAAGGAGTAGGAGAAGTCGAAGCCGACGTCCTCGACCAGTTTCATGGTCTGCTCGAAGTCTTTTTCGGTTTCGCCGGGGAAGCCGACGATGAAGTCCGAACTGATCACGATGTCCGGCACCGCTGCGCGCAGTTTGCGGATGCGCGACTTGTACTCCAGCGCCGTATGGTTGCGCTTCATGGCGGCAAGGATACGGTCGGAGCCGGACTGCACCGGCAGGTGGAGAAACTTCACCAGCTCTGGAATGTCGGCGTGGGCTTTGATCAGCGCATCGGAAAACTCCAGCGGGTGGCTGGTGATGTAGCGAATACGGTCGATGCCCTCGACGGCGGCCACCAGGTACAGCAGCTCGGCGAAGTCGGCGATACCGCCGTCGCGCGTTTCACCGCGGTAACCGTTGACGTTCTGGCCTAGCAGGGTCACTTCACGCACGCCGTTTTCGGCCAGGTGAATGATTTCGCCCAGCACGTCGTCCAACGGCCGGCTGACTTCCTCGCCCCGGGTATAGGGCACTACGCAGAAGGTGCAGTACTTGCTGCAGCCTTCCATGACCGAAACCATGGCGCTGGGGCCGTCGACCCGGGGCTCGGGCAGGCGGTCGAACTTCTCGATCTCGGGGAAGGAAATGTCCACCTGGGCGGTCTTGGTCAGCCGCGCGGCGTCGATCATCTCCGGCAGGCGATGCAGGGTCTGCGGGCCGAAGACCACATCGACATAGGGCGCCCGATCGCGGATCGCAGCGCCTTCCTGGCTGGCCACGCAGCCCCCGACGCCGATTACCAGTTCGGGGTTCTCCAGCTTCAGTTCACGCCAGCGGCCGAGCTGGGAAAACACCTTGTCCTGGGCCTTCTCGCGGATCGAGCAGGTGTTGAGCAGGATGACGTCGGCATCTTCCGGGCGATCGGTGACTTCCAGAGCCTGATGCTCGCCCAGCAGGTCGACCATGCGCGAGCTGTCGTACTCGTTCATCTGGCAACCGTGGGTTTCGATATAGAGCTTCTTGGTCATGGCGGTTCGTCGGCGGTGAAAAAATGACCGCGGATTATAGGAGGGTTGCTCGCGTGAGGCCACCGGCGATGGACGGGAGGGGCGACGCCCCGGCAAGACGGCATGCTAAGATTTGCGTCCTTTCATTGCATAGCCAGCCATTCGTCATCCATGAGCAAGCGCGACCCGATCTACAAGGTGATTTTTCTCAATCAGGGCCAGGTGTACGAGATGTACGCCAAGCAGATCTTCCAGAGCGATCTGTGGGGGTTTCTGGAAATCGAGGAGTTCGTGTTCGGAGAGCGTTCGCAACTGGTGGTCGATCCCAGCGAGGAAAAACTCAAGGCACAGTTCGAGGGCGTCGTGCGCAGCTTCGTGCCGATGCATTCGATCGTGCGCATCGATGAAGTGGAGCGCCTGGGCACGCCGAAGATCAGCGAAGCCAAGGGTGGCGGCAACGTCATGCCATTTCCGATGCCGATGCCGGAGAAATAGCCCCCGGGGCAGTGAGTCGCTGCTTGGCGCGGCGGCTTATTTGAGCGGTGCGAAGGGGGACAGGCTGTCGGCGGCCTGCAGTTCCTGCAGGTAATTGCGGAAGATCTGCCCGAGCACCTGGGTGGCGACTTCCTGTTCCGCTCGCGGCATTTGCATGGCCACTTCATCGGCGCCGTCCATGGCCTCGTCAGAGCCGTTGACCGCGGCCATTTTCAGCACGATGTAGGCCTGTACGTTGTTGGCCGCGACGCCTTCGCCACGAAAGAACATCATGCCCAGACGGTACTGCGCCTGGGCATGGCCTTGCAGCGAAGCGTGCTCGAACCAGTTCAGTGCCTGGGACAGGTCGCGCTCGCCGGCTTGACCGTTGTAATAGAACTCGCCCAGTTCGTACTGGGCCTGCGCATCGCCGTTCTCGGCGCTCTGTTGGCAGGCCTGCAAAGCGCTGGGCAGGTCTTCGGCGGCGACGTTCAGCGAACAGCTGCCAATCGCTGGGATCAGCAATGAGTTTCCGTCCGCCAAGGCAAGCGCTGGCAGCAGGAGCAACAGGCAGCCCAGGGACAGGGTGCGGCCGGTGCGCTTCATGAAGATCCGGATACCTCGACAGGCTGGCGGGTGGGTGACTGGCGAAGCCAAATGGGCTCGCCATCACATTATGAAATAAGCGACACCGTTCTTACAAAGTGTTTACCGGCTTTTCTGCCCCAGGTTGAGGCAACAATCGCGCCTGCCGGACTGACAACCCCGGTTATACGCCTTTCAAGGGCTTGCAGGTGGCCTACACAGGATCGCGCTGGCCAGCCTGCCGTTCACCTCAGGCGCCGAACGGCACCGCGGGGTTCACGCCTGTTTGAGTGCGGCGAAGGCCCGCTCGGCGGCGTCCAGGGTCAACTGCAGCTCGGTGGCGCCATGGGCGATCGAGGTGAAACCGGCCTCGAAAGCACTCGGCGCCAGGTAAACGCCGCCGTCGAGCATCAGGTGGAAGAAGCGCTTGAAACGCTCGGCATCGCTGGCCATCACGTCATCAAAGGTAACGATATCGTCGGCGCCGCTGAAGTACAGGCCGAACATGCCGCCTGCCTGAGTGGTCACGAACGGGATACCGGCGGCATCGGCACGGTCCTGCAGACCCTGCAGCAGCGAACTGGTGTAGTCGCTGAGCTCGGCGTGGAAGCCCGGCCGGCTGATCAGCTTCAGGGTGGTCAGGCCGGCGGCCATGGCCAGCGGGTTACCCGACAGGGTGCCGGCCTGGTAGACCGGACCGAGCGGGGCGATGCGCTCCATGATCGCGCGCTTGCCGCCAAAGCAGCCCACCGGCATGCCGCCGCCGACGATCTTGCCGAAGGTCGACAGGTCCGGGGTGACGCCGTAATGCGCCTGGGCGCCGCCAAGGGCGACGCGAAAGCCGGTCATCACCTCGTCGAAGATCAGCACCACGCCGTGCTGGTCGCACAGCGAGCGCAGGCCCTCGAGAAAGCCCGGCGCCGGCGGTACGCAGTTCATGTTGCCGGCCACCGGCTCGACGATGATGCAGGCCACGCTCTGGCCGACTTCAGACAGGGTCTGTTCGACCGCCTCGATGTCGTTGAACGGCAGCGTCAGGGTATGTTTGGCGAAGTCGGCCGGCACTCCCGCCGAGCTGGGTACGCCCTGGGTCAACAGGCCGGAGCCGGCCTTGACCAGCAGGCTGTCGGAGTGGCCGTGGTAGCAGCCCTCGAACTTGATGATCGCGTCGCGGCCGGTGTAGCCGCGGGCCAGACGGATGGCGCTCATGGTCGCCTCGGTGCCCGAGCTGACCATGCGTACCATCTCCATGGACGGCACGATCGAGCAGACCAGGTCGGCCATCTCGGTTTCCATGGCGGTCGGTGCCCCATAGGACAGCCCGTGGTCGAGTTGGCGACGTACCGCGTCGAGTACCTCGGGATGGCTATGGCCGAGAATCATCGGACCCCAGGAGCCGACGTAGTCGACGTAGCGCTTGTCGTCTTCGTCGGTGACGTAGGCGCCCTCGGCGTGCTTGAAGAACAGCGGCGTGCCGCCCACGCTCTTGAATGCGCGCACCGGTGAGTTCACACCGCCGGGAATGTGTTTCTGGGCGTTGGCGAAAAGCGTTTCGGAGCGGGACATGAGGGGTCTCCTGAAAGTGAGTCAGTTCGATTCGAACAGGGCGCTGAAGGCACGCGCGCGGCGCTCTACCTCGGTGGGCGAAGCGGCGGCGAACAGGGCATGGATCACGGCGATCATGCTGGCGCCCTGGTCAATCAGCGGCGCGGCGTTGTGCAGGTCGATACCGCCGATGGCGACGATCGGCAGTGCCACCTGCGCCTTGGCTTGCGCCAGTAGATCGGGGGTGGCAGCTGGGGCACCGGGTTTGGTCAGGGAGTTGAAGAAGCGCCCGAAGGCCACGTAGCTGGCGCCTTCGCTGGCCGCCTGTTCGGCCAGGGCGAGCTGGGCGTGGCAGGTCGCTCCGATGACCGCCTGGCGGCCGAGCAGGGCGCGGGCCGCCGCCAGCGAGCCATCCTGCTGGCCGAGGTGCAGGCCGACGCCAAGGCGTGCGGCCAGTTCGGCGTCGTCATTGATGATCAGCGTGGCGCCATGGCTTTCGCACAGCCTGTGCAGCGCCTCGGCCTCGCGCAGGCGGCGGGCCTCGTCAGTCGATTTGTCGCGGTACTGCAGCAGGCGCGCGCCGCCGGTCAGTGCGGCTTCCACGTAGGGCAGCAGCTTGCCGTCGGCGAGCAACTGGCTGTCGGTGATGGCGTAGAGGCCGCGCAGTTTGCCAGGCTTGGCCATCAGCCGAGATCCAGCGGCAGGCGGCGCGGAACGAACTGGCCGCGGCCGGGCTGCTCGGCATCGCGCAGGGTGCGCCAGGTGTAGTCCAGGGCGCTTTGTACCGCGCCGATCAGATCCTGGCCGAGGGCCAGGCGGCCGGCCAGGCTGCTGGCCAGGGTGCAGCCGGAGCCGTGGTAGCTGCCGGGCAGCCGCGGGCAGGTGAAGGTGCGCACGCTGCCATCGCGCAGATACAGGCGATTGTGCACGGCGTCGGGTTCGTCGCCATGGCCGCCGGTGATCAGCAGATGCTCGATATGCGCCAGCAGCCGCTCGGCGCATGCGTCAGCGCTGCCGTCGGGCAGTTCGGCGAGAATGCGCGCCTCGGGCAGGTTCGGGGTGGCGATGACGGCGCCGGGAAACAGCCGCTCACGCATGGCGAAGCCGACGTCTTGCTTGCCCAGGGCGCCACCGCCGCCAGCGCGCAGCACCGGGTCGCAGATCAGTGGGATGCCGGGCAATTTGTCCATGATCATCAGCACGGTGTCGACCATCTCCACCGAGCCGAGCATGCCGAGCTTGACTGCGGCCACCGGCATGTCGGCGATTACCGCATGGGCCTGGGCCAGCACCCAGTCGCGCTCCAGTACCCGGAAGTCGCTGACGTCCACGGTATCCTGTACGGTCAACGCAGTGACCGCTGGCGCCGCGTGGCAACCCTGGGCGAGCAGCGCCTCGATATCGGCCTGCAGGCCGGCACCGCCGCTCGGGTCATGGCCGGACAGGCACAGCACCACCGGGCGCGAGGGCGCGAGGCGGGCGGTGCTGCGCGGGTAATCGGGGAGGCCAAAGTCGATCATCTGTGTCGCGGATTCCGGCTTACGGGTACGGCGTTGGCCGCGGTACCAGGTTGAACGGGCTCGCACCCGCACAGGGCAGGCGGCATCTGGATGGGGCGCGAGCTTAACATTTTATGGCCGGCAATGAGCCCAGGCCGTCGCGGCCTTCAGCCACGTGCGTGTTTATCACCTTGAGCCCCTCGAGCGGTATTTGTACGATGGCCCTGCAGCATGGACGGCCAGCGGGCCGTAGCCTGTGCTCTCTTTATCAGCGGGTCATAAGGCGCCTGGGATGAACAATCTGTTGCGTGGTGTCTGCGTGTTGCTGTGCCTGCTGACGGGCTTCGTCCAGGCCGAGCCACGGGTGGTGGCGCTGAGCTGGGAGGCCACCGAGCATCTGCTCAAGCTCGATATCACCCCCATTGCGGTGGCCGATGCCGACCAGTACCGCGCCCAGGTGGCGCGCCCGCCGCTGCCGGCCCAGGTGCCCAGTGCGGGGGCGCGCCGCGCGCCGAACCTGGAACGACTGGCAGCGCTCAAGCCCGATCTGATCGTTATCGGCGAGCCGCTCGAGGGCATGCGCGACGAACTCGCGCGCATTGCGCCGGTGACCACCTACGGCAGCTTGTCCCAGGAGCACGACAGTTATCTGGTCGCCCGTGACGACTACCTGGCCCTGGCCCAGCGTTTCGGGCGTGAGGATCAGGCGCTGCGTGAGCTGGCCGCCATGCAGGTGCAGGTCGATGAACTGCATCGCCGGCTGGTCGAGCATTTTCGCGGGCAGTTGCCCAGGGTCGCGGTGATCCGCTTCACCTCGCCGACCAGGGCGCGCGTAGCTGGCACTGATTCGATGATCGACCATGCCCTGCAGCAGCTGCACCTGCAGCCAGCTTACCCGCAGCCGAACGAATCGGTAGTGCCGGTGCAGGCACTGGCGAGCATCGAGGACGGCGTGGTGCTGTATATCGAGCCCTTCGCCGGGCAGGCGCAGCTGTTCGCGACGCGCGAGTGGCGAGCCATGCCGTTCGTGCGCGCCGATCGTTTCGCGGCGATGCCTGACACCTGGGCCCATGGCGGGGTGTTTTCCATCCAGTACCTGGCCGAGGCCATCACCCAGGCCCTGCTGAGCCTGCCTGCGCCGTGAGCTGACGTTCGGTCGTCTTGGCGCTTGCGATGCGCGGTCGCGAACCCTAGAGTTGCCGGCATTCATATATCGAGCCATGCACGACAGCGTCATCTCGAAGGCGTGGGGCCTTGCGACGCTGCACAACATGGTCATCTGCGGGGCTGCATGCGTTTTCTCCTGATCCTTTTTCTGGCCCTTTGTCCGTGGTTGGCCAATGCCGCCGGGCCGGCGCTATTCGACGAGTACACCCGCATGCTGCCGCTGGGCGAGCACATGGCGGTGTTCGAAGACGTACGGGGTGACAAGACCATCGACGACGTCACCTCCAGCGCCCTGCAGGGCAGCTTCCGGCAGCACGACAAGGCGGTGCTGAACGCCGGCTATTCGCGTTCGGCGTTCTGGCTCCGCATCGACCTGCATTATCGGCCGCAGGCCGCCGCGCGCGCCGCCAATGTGCAGAGCTGGCTGCTGGAGCTGGCCTACCCGCCACTGGACCATCTGGAACTGTACGAGGAGGGCAGTGACGGACGCTTTCACCTTAGTCATCGCACCGGCGATGCGCTGCCGTTCTCCAGCCGGCAGATCCGTCAGAACAATTACCTGTTCTCGCTGGACTTCCATCCCGAGCAACTGCGGCGCGTCTACCTGCGCCTCGAGAGCCAGGGGTCGATCCAGGCACCGCTGAGCCTGTGGTCGCCAGCTGCCTATCTGGAAGAGCAGCCGGCGCGCATCTACGTGCTGGGCATCATCTATGGCGTGCTGCTGGTGATGCTGATCTACAACCTGTTCATCTTCATCAGCGTGCGTGACACCAGCTACCTGTATTACATCCTGTACATCGCCTCGTTCGGTTTGTACCAGGTGTCGGTCAATGGTGCGGGCATCGAGTTCTTCTGGCCGGACAGCCCCGGCTGGGCGAATATCGCCACACCCTTCCTGATCGGTGCCACGGCGCTGTTCGGTTGCCAGTTCGCCCGTAGTTTCCTGCACACCCGCGAACACAGCCCGTGGGTGGATCGCAGCCTGTTGCTGCTGATGCTCTGGGGCGCGCTGGTGATGGTGCTGGCTCTGTGTGTCAGCTATGCCCTGTCACTGCGTCTGGCCACGGTACTGGCGCTGGTGTTCACCCTGGTGATATCCACTGCCGGGGCGCTGGCCTGGCTGCGGGGCATGCGCGTGGCGCGCTATTTCCTGATCGCCTGGGCGGCGTTTCTGCTCGGCGGGCTGGTCAACACGCTGATGGTTCTCGGCTATCTGCCCAACGTGTTCCTGACCATGTACGCCAGCCAGATTGGCAGCGCCATCGAGGTGGCGCTGCTGTCGCTGGCCCTGGCCGATCGCATCAATGCCATGAAGGAGGAGCGTGCCCGCATCCTGCAGAGCGCCAGCGCCAGGCTGGAGATGCTCAACCAGCAACTGGCCGACAGCAACCGACTCAAGGACGATTTCCTGGCGACCGTGACCCACGAACTGCGCACGCCGATGAACGGGGTGATCGGCTCACTGGAGCTGATGCAAACCCTGCGTCTGGACCCGGAGGTGGAGCAGTACCAGAAGACCGCGACTCGCTCGGCGCGGGACATGATGCAGATGGTCAACGATATTCTCGCGCTCACCGAACTGCAGGCCGGCCGGCTCTACCCCCGGCGCGAAACCTTCAGCCTGCGCGGCCTGCTCGATGGGCTATGTGCGAATTTCGAGGGCCGTGCCCGCGACAAGGGCCTGGCCTTCGAGCTGGATCTCGACGAGCGCCTGCCCGATACCGTGGAAGGCGACGGGCAGAAGCTCGCCCAGGCGCTGGGCTATCTGCTCGACAATGCGGTCAAGTTCACCGCCGTGGGCAAGGTGCGCATGCGCGTGCGCGGCAATGCCCAGGCGGCGCCGGACAGCCTGCCACTGAGCATCGAGGTGATCGACGCCGGCATCGGCTTGGAGAACGTTCGCGAAACCGACCTGTACCGGCGCTTTCATCAGCTCGACACCTCGATGACCCGCCAGTACGGCGGCTTGGGCATCGGCCTGAGTATCTGCCGGCAACTGGTCGACCTGCTCGGTGGCAGCCTTGCCTACGAGCCCAACCGGGCCGGGGCGGGGGGCAGTATCTTTCGTCTCGACCTGACGTTGGCGCTGCCCGTGCAGAAGCCTGCCGAGCAGCCCGCGGTACGGCGCAGCAGCGGCGCGGCGGTCCGGGTGCCCGAACAGTGCACGGTGCTGGTGGTCGAGGACAACGCCATCAACCAGCTGGTGATTCGCGGCATGCTGCTCAAACTCGGCTATCGAGTGCGTACCGCCGACAACGGTAACGAGGCACTGGAGTGCCTGCAGCGCGAGACCATCGATGCGGTGCTGCTCGATTGCCAGATGCCGGTAATGGACGGCTTCGCCACCTGCCGCGCGCTGCGCCAGTTGCCCAACTGTGCGCAACTGCCGGTGCTGGCGATCACCGCACACAGCCAATCCGGGGACCGCGAGCGCTGCCTGGCCGCGGGCATGAGTGACTACCTGGCGAAACCGGTGAAGTTCGATGAGCTGCGCGTGCTGCTGCACGACTGGGTGCTGTGCCGTACGGCCTGAGTGACGTGTACCCAATACGGTGGTGGTCGCCCTCTAGGACCCTGGCGACAGGCAACGCGCCAGCTCGCGGGCATCGTGGCTGCAGAAAATCTCCAGCTGCGGCTGCTCCAGGGACAGGGCCCGCAGGCGCCGCTGGTTAAGCACCCGCCGTTCGTGGTCGGTGTCCATCAAGCGCTGATAGAGGCGCAGCCCAGGCGGACACCGGCGTGACGCCTGGCCGATCTCGTTGCGGAAGAAGTAGGCGTCGCCGGCATGCAGCACCCAGCCGTGTTCGCCTCGGATGGCGATGCCGGCATGGCCGGCGGTATGGCCGCGTAGCGGAATCAGCAGGATGTCGTCGACCACGCTGCGAACCGACTGGAAGCCAAACCACTCCTCCCCCTCTTCACGGTACAGCTGCCAGCGGCTGATCCCGCGCCATTGCGCAGGCACGAAGCGGCGGCGGGGCAGAAACCCTCTTGCTTGCTGCGCCGCGGCGTGTTCATCCTGCATCAGGTGAATGGTCGCGTTGGGAAAATCAGCCAGGCCGCCGGCATGGTCGAAGTCCAGGTGGGTGAGCAGGATATGGCGCACGTCGGCCGGCTGAAAACCCAGCTTGCGAAGCTGCGCCACGGCGGTGCGAGCGGGGTCGAGCCGGATGTTGTTGAGCACCCTGAACAGCCGGCTCAGCCGTGAGGGATCGCGCACGTCATCCTCGCCGAAACCGGTATCGACCAGCACCAGGCCATGCTGATCGGTCTCCAGCAGCAGACAGTGACAGCACAGGTGAGCCAGCGGCCCTTTGCTGAAGCCGTCGAACAGCGCACCGCCGAGCGGGCACATGCAGCCGCAGTCCAGGTGATGGATTCTGATCATGGCAGTTCCTGCCGTCCTGAAGGTGCCCGCAGCCGCCAGGCCGCGCGGCGCAACAGCGGCTCAATGGTGCACGTGGGCACCGGTGGGATCTTCGATCTGGAACACCTTGCCCTTCTGCCAGGCATCGGCGCCAGGCAGTACCGGCGGCCGTTCGATGTCGGCGCGCTTCTGGCGTTTTTGGGTGCTGTCGATGCCCAGGCGCCGATCACGCTCATCGACCATGCGCCGATCCACCTGACCATCGGCGGTGAAGCCCATCATCAACTGGGGCACGCCCAGCGGCAGGCTCTTTTGCTGATCGGTATGCCAGGTGTGCCAGGTCTTGCCGTAGGTACGCACCAACTTGCGCATCAACGCATGTTCGGCGACCTCTGGAATCCCAGGGGCGACCAACTGGCCGGATTTCACTTCATGCACATGACTGTGCCACAGCGCCTTTTCCGCGTCGGGCAGGGTCTTGAACAACTGCTCGCTGATGATGTACTCGACACCCATCAGCTTGGCATCCTTGACGTTGCCGTCGTAGATCACGCACTGAATCAGCTCCTCGCTAAGCACGGCGCAGTAGTGATGGGCCTCCATCTGCGCCTGCGGTCTGCCATTGTAGAAATGAAAACCGTCGAGGTAAGCGTTCAGGGCTGCCACGGGAGCGTGAGACTGCAGGCTGGCTGCGCCTGCTTCCAGCATTCGGGTATCGGCCTTGGTCGGCGCGCCCTCGGTGCCAACGTTGGAATGACTCTTGGCCGCAATGCAGCCGCCCAGCGGCAAGATGGCCAGCAGTGGCAGCAGCGCCAAGCCCGTTCGCGCGATCATGGTGGACTCCTGTCAAAGCCGAGCCCGGCAATGGCCGGGCTCGAGGGTGCGATCAGTGGTGGGTCTGGCTCTGCAGCTTCTTCGCCATTTCCAGGTGATGTTCCAGCTTGGGCAGGGTCTTCTTGGCCCAGGCGCTGACTTCCGCATCATCGGATGCTGCCGCTTGCTGAAAGAGCTTGATGGTCTGCTCGTGAGCCACCACCTGGTTGTTGGCGTAGGCCTTGTCGAAGTTCTCGCCGTCGCGTACCTGCAGGATCATGGCCTTGGCCTTGTTCATCAGCTCGGCGTCGTCGGAAACCTCAAGGTTTTTCTTCTTGGCCAGTGCCTTTAGCTCTTCGTTGGCACGGGTGTGGTCATCGATCATCGCCTGGGCGAATTTCTTCACCTCGGCGCTGCTGCCTTTCTCGAGTGCCAGCTTGCCGGTTTCGATTTCCGCGATGCCCTTGGCCGACGCCTCCTCGGCAAAGTCATTGGCACTGACTTTGTCGGCGGCCTGGGCCATGGTGGCGAAGCCGAAGAGCAGGGCGGCGGTTGCGCTGATCAATACACCTGTGCGTTTCATGTTGATTCCTTGTTAGGTCGATTGCTGGGCTTGAGCGCCGCTCAAGGCGACAGCTGTAGCCACTGTCGATTGGCATGAGTAATAAAGGGAATTAACGAAGCGGTCTTTCAATGAACACCGTCTCCTTAATGGCCTACCACCCGGGGCAGGTAAAAAGTTGGAAAGGGTCGTTGCCGGAACGTTCGAGAAAAAAAGCAGTGAGAACGATGAGTGGTAGGTTTTATAACGCGCGTATAAGGACTGTATAAGAAATGGCAACGTAAGTTGTGCCAGGCGCGCGGAAGTCGCGTGCTGTAAAACTGCAGACTTTCTTGGATTTATTCAACAATTATTTGTTTATCGAACATGCGGTTCGCAGTGCAGTCAGTGCATAGATAAGGTCGCTTTTTAGTTAAGAGATCGCAGGCTTGATAACAGCATTTCGCCATGCCATTGGGCCGTTCGAATTCACTGATGAGGCAGCACCATGAAAGAGCCGATATTCCTGATCGATTACCTTTGTGATAACCAACCCATGCACCTGGAGGTGACAGCCGACACCGAGACCATGTCGGTCGAGCAGGCGCAGCAGCATGTGCAGAACGCGGGTGCCAAGGGCCGAATCACCGACGTACAGGTCAGCAAGATCACCCGTACCCATGAGCCGGGTACCACGCCCGGGCATCAGCGGCAGCCTTGAAGCCAATGCAGCCAGCCGGCGCCTGGCGCCGGCTGGTAGATGGTGCAAAGCGTGCTGCCTTAACCTAGCGCTTGGCTTCCAGTCCCGGGGTGTCGGAGCGGTCCAGAAAGGCCTGGCTCAATTCCGGCAGGTGGCTACGAAGCCAGTCAGCCATGGCGATTTCCTGCTGCAGGATCGCTTCACAGTCCTGTTGGGTCTGCGCGTCCCCCGCTGCCTTGGCAGCTGCAATGAGTACCGTGTAGGAAGCGATTTCCAGGGTTTCGAATACATAGCCCGACATGGCGCCTTTGACCACTTCATCGCTCATCATCATGCCGCCCATGGCCTGACCGAAGGCCATTAGTTTCCCGCTCAGGTCCTTCAGCGTGGAAGGTTCGCTGCCCAGGCGCGCCAATGCCCGTTCCAGGGTCTCGCGCTGACCTATGGTTTCTTCGATATGTTTTTCAATACGCGTGCGCAACTTTGGGTAATTGTGCAGGCGCTCTTTCTGGGCGCTCAGCATCTGTTCCGCTTGTTGTTCCATGGCATGGGCATCGCGCAGCCAGTTCACCAGGTTTTCACGTGTCGTGGTCATCATCGAATTCCGTGGTTATTAGCAAGTAGGAATTCCGAGAGAGTGGCGGGGACAGAGGTTCAGTCATTTTCGCCAACGGTATTAAACGAAGCGGTATTAAGCGAAGCGGCGGGGTACTGTTGTTCTCCGAAGTTGCCGTTTCGCTTAATTGTAAACTTTGTTTTTTCTTGAACTAGCTGCGCACTTTCGCATTCGGTTACTACAAGGCCCATCAGGGCAGGGAGCGAAACCATGAAGGGAATTATTACCGGTGAGGAGAACAGTCCATGTTCGTACACAACAAGCAGTTGCAGTACACGGTAAGAGTCGCGGGGCCCAATCCGGGTCTGGCGAATCTGCTGCTCGAGCAATTCGGTGGCCCGCAAGGTGAACTGGCAGCGGCCATGCGTTATTTCACCCAGGGCCTGGCTGAAGACGATGCAGGCCGCAAGGATCTGCTGCTGGACATCGCCACCGAGGAACTGAGCCACCTGGAAATCATCGGCTCGATCGTCGGCATGCTTAACAAGGGGGCCAAGGGTGATCTGGCCGAAGCCGTGGAAGAGGAGGCGGCGCTTTACCGCTCGCTGACCGAAGGCGGCAACGACTCGCACATCACCTCCCTGCTGTACGGTGGCGGCCCGGCGCTGACCAACTCTGCGGGGGTGCCCTGGACGGCGGCCTACATCGATACCATCGGTGAGCCCACAGCGGATTTCCGCTCCAACATCGCTGCCGAGGCACGTGCCAAGATCATCTACGAACGCCTGATCAACGTCACCGATGACCCGGGCGTCAAGGATGCGCTGGCCTTTCTGATGACTCGCGAACTGGCGCACCAGAAGTCCTTCGAGAAGGCGCTGCATGCCATCCAGCCGAACTTCCCGCAGGGCAAACTGCCGGGCATCCCGGAGTTCACCAGCGTCTACTTCAATATGTCACAGGGTGCAGAGGATCGTCGTGGCCCGTGGAACGAGGGCGATCAGTGGGAGTTCGTCGACAACCCGCAGCCTGCGGTCGATGGTGGAGACGGCACTGCTCAGGTGATGTTGCCCGCCAAGCAGGCCGAGACGCTGTTGCAGATGGCCAAACGCACCGCCTCGGATCCGACCCTGGATTCGATCACTGGCGCTGATCTGGGCTCGGGTGCAGCGCGCAAGCCCAAGTAGGGGCAATCATGCCTCGAGTGATTCGAGGCGGGTGGATATCAGCCAGGCGAGCGATGCTCGACCTGGCTTTTTTTGTGCCTGCAATCGCTTGCCTGCCGGAAATGCTGGCAATTACCGCTGATCCTTCAGGTTGAATCTTTTTTCCCGTGCCGGTCTCCCACTTCCATAAGGCCGCATCGTTTAACCGGCTTCGCCCGCAACGGCCACACCAAGAATCGTTTGAGTGCCGCATGTTCACTGGTGCTCTTGAACTGCCCACGCAAGGCTCCGACCATGACGACTTTGATGCCGATCTTCACCACGACCAGCCAGGACTGCAGCTTTCTCCAGGCCGGCCCTGCGCGGACGCTGTACGAGCGCCTGCTGCAGCCTGAGCTGGACGCGAACGCGCTGCAGGAGGCTCGCAGCTTCCTCGATGAACAGCTGGTTCAGGCCCGGGCGTTGCCTTGCGAGGTACCGACGCAGCCAGAGGCATTGCTCGAATGGATGCGCGGTGGCGCGCAGCGCACCACCGAGGCGTATGGGCAGTACCTGCAGGAGCGCCGCCAGGGCGCGCCGCGACGTTACTTCAGCAACCGTGCCCATGCCTTGTACTTCCTGCGCCATGTTGCGCCCACCAAACTGGTCGATGGCGCCTGGCTGTATGGGCTGCTCAGGCATTGGCAGGAGCTGCGCCTGCGCCCCTTGTTGCGTACCTATCTGGAAGAGCTGGGCGATGGCGTTCCGGCCATGAACCACGTGGTGCTCTACAAGCAGCTGCTTGCCCAGCACGACTGCGATGAACTGGCCGAGCTCGACGACAGTCATTTTCTCCAGGGTGCGCAGCAGCTCGCGCTGGGTCATCTGGCCGAAGATTATCTGCCCGAAGTGATCGGCTATAACCTGGGTTATGAACAGCTGCCCCTGCACCTGCTGATCACCAGCTTCGAACTCACCGAACTGGATATCGACCCTTATTATTTTCAGTTGCATGTGACCATCGACAACGCCAGCTCGGGTCATGCGCAGAAGGCCGTGCAGGCGGTTCTCGAGAATCTGCCCCTGGTGGGCGACCGTGACGAGTTCTACCGCCGCGTGCTGCGCGGCTATCAGCTCAATGACCTGGGCGTGGGCTCGACGGCGGTCATCGCCGCGTTCGATCTCGAAGACGAGGTCTGCGCCATGCTCGAGCGTAAACGTGAGGTGGCCACCCAGGTGCATTCCGATTACTGCCGGATCGAAGGGCGCACGGTCAACGAGTGGCTGAGCGAGCCTGGCCAGGTGCGCGCCTTTCTCGACGCCCTGCAGAAGCGCGGCTGGATTCGCCGCGACGAGGACCCGCAAAGCAGCCGATTCTGGCAACTGGTGCAAGGTGATCGAGCTGCCATGTTTGGGGTGTTCAGCAGCTACGAGCAGCAGTTGCTGCACGACTGGATCGCCGGTAGCTGGGCGCCGCCGCGGGCCCGTGGCCGGCACCGTCGGCGTGCAGCGCCGGCCGTTGCCGAGCAGGCTGCCGGGTTGGACGACGAGGCCCAGGCTCTACATGCCGCGCTGCGTGGGCTGCCGGCTCAGCAGCAGGCCGACAAGCTGATCGAGCTGATGTCGCCAGCCAGCCATTTCACGCCGGCAGGTCTGCTGGCCACGCGCCTGTTCAACGCCTATCTCCAATAAACATGTCCGGGGCACCGATGCACAGCGAGCAGAATACCGTACAGCAACAGGCGCTACTGGGCCTCGGCCAGGCTCTTGTTAAGCAAGGCTACCGATTCGTCACCGCCACGCCGCTGACCCACGAACGGGTCAATGCACGGGCTGAAAACAGTCAGGCCCGGGATCTTGCCGGGGTGTTCGGCTGGAGCCGGCCGTTTGCCGCGCCGCTGCTTGGCGACGAGCTGCTGGAATTGCTGCGTGCCGGTGGCGCGCTGCAGGAGGAGGGATCTCTGCACGCCAGCGCGGTACGCTGGTCCAGCCTTGGTGACAACCTGTTCGTGCATTCGCGCTACCCGACGGTGCAGACCGACGCGGTGTTCTTCGGCCCCGATACCTATCGCTTCGTGCGGGCTATCGATGCCTGGCTCGGCACGCCCTCCGCCACGCAGGTAACACGGGCGGTGGACATCTGCTGTGGAGCCGGTCCGGGTGCATTGTGCATTGCCCAGGCGCGGCCGAGCGCCGAGGTGCTTGCCGTGGATATCAATCCGCGGGCGCTGCAATTCACCCGCATCAATGCCGCACTCGCAAAGCTTACCAACGTCGAGGCGCACTACAGTGATCTGCTGAAAAACGTGGACGGTGAGTTCGACCTGATCGTCGCCAATCCGCCCTATATGCTCGATGCCGAAAGTCGCGCTTATCGCAATGGCGGTGGCGAACTTGGCGCGGGGTTGTCCGAGGCCATCGTCGAGGCGGCGCTGCCGCGGCTGGCCCCAGGCGGTAGCCTGTTGCTCTACACCGGCGTGGCCATGACTGCGGCGGGCGATCCCTTTCTCGCCTACGTCAAACGCACGCTTGGCGACCAGTCGCTGGCGTGGCGTTATGAGGAAGTGGATCCGGACGTATTCGGCGAAGAGTTGCTCAAGCCCGGCTACGAGCAGGTCGAGCGTATCGCTGCGGTGGTTCTGACCGTTACTCGCACCGCGGGCTGAGCGGTGGCGCTGGGGGCAATGACTCGCCCTCAGCGCCTGGACCTTAAGCGCTTTCGATAAAGCGCCGAATGCGCTGCGCCGCTTCCACGCATTGTTCAAGAGGGGCGACCAGCGCCATGCGAATCCGCCCGGCCCCCGGATTGAAACCGTCCACCTCACGGGACAGGTAGGAGCCGGGCACCACGGTCACGTGTTCCCTGGCAAACAGGGCGCGGGTGAATTCGGCATCATCGCCCGGCGTCCTGGCCCACAGGTAGAAGCCGCCATCCGGGCGCTGCACATCGAGCACGTCGCCGAGAATCTCCAGCACGGCATCGAATTTCTCGCGGTACAGGTCGCGGTTGGCACGCACGTGCGCCTCGTCCTGCCAGGCCGCGACGCTGGCCAGCTGGGTTTGTACCGGCATGGCGCAGCCATGGTAAGTGCGGTACAGCAGGAACGCCTTGAGAATCTCCGCGTCGCCGGCCACGAAGCCCGAGCGCAGGCCGGGCAGGTTGGAACGCTTGGACAGGCTGTGAAACACCACGCAGCGCTTGAAATCGCTGCGGCCCAGCTCGGCGCAGGCGGTCAGCAGGCCCGGTGGCGGGCTGTCCTCGTCGAAATACAGCTCGCTGTAGCACTCATCGGCCGCTATCACGAAGTCGTAGCGGTCGGCCAGGTCGATCAGTTTCTTGAGGATCGGCAGCGGAATCAATGCGCCGGTCGGGTTGCCGGGCGAGCACAGGAAGAGAATCTGGCAGCGCTGCCAGACCTCCGGCGCCACGGCATCGAAATCCGGGTTGAAGCCGTGTTCGGCCAGGCATGGCAGGTAATGGGGCTGGGTGCCGGCGAGCAGGGCCGCGCCCTCGTAGATCTGATAGAACGGGTTGGGACTTACCACCAGGCCATCGACATCGCGCTGCGCCACGGTCTGGGTGAAGGCGAACAGCGCTTCGCGGGTGCCGTTGACCGGCAGCACGTGGCGGGCGGCATCCAGCCAGCCGGTCGGCACCTGGAAGCGCCGCTCGCACCAGCCGACGATGGCTTCGCGCAGTGCCGGGATACCCAGCGTGGTCGGGTAGACCGCCAGCTGGTCAAGGTTATCGGTCAGGGCCTGGGCGACGAAGGCCGGCGAGCGATGCTTGGGTTCGCCGATCGACAGGGCGATGGGCGAGCGATCCTCGGCGGGGGCGACACCGGCAAGCAGGGCACGCAGTTTCTCGAAAGGGTAGGGCTGCAACTGGGCGAGGGCGTGGTTCATGGTGATCCGACGGGTCCTGTATGGGGCGGCGACAAAGGTGCCGACACTAGCACGTGGGCCGGGCGAGGAAAATTGCTTATGCCGTTCCGAGGCCTCGGCTCGGGGTCGCCATCCCCAACTGCACTGACCGGCAACACGTCAAGCAGGGAGTGGCAGATGGTTGTCCAAGGCACGTTGCAGGCAGCCGTAGGTTGCGCTTGCAGGGCTGTAGCGCGGGCTTTTCAGCCACTCTTTCGAGTCGCCGGCAATCGCGCGGATTTTGCCGAGCGGCGCTAAAGAGCTGCAGCCTCTAGCCGATAGCCTGGGCGTAATCCATTCCTGCCGTCCTTCAGCGAGAGCTCCTTCATGCGCACCTTAAAATTCAGCCACAAGATCATGCTGGCTGCTTCCCTGGTGGTCATTGCGGCCTTCGCATCCTTTGCGCTGTACAACGACTACCTGCAGCGCACGTCGATTCGCGACAATCTGGCCAATTACCTCAACGATGTCGGTCAGGTATCTACCGGCAACATCCAGCACTGGCTTTCTGGGCGCATGCAACTGCTCGACAACCTGGCCGAATCGGTACAGGACGACAGCGCGCCTGCATCGCTGGCCAGAAACCTGCAGCACCGCAGCATCGCCTCGGCTTTTCTGTATGCCTACTACGGCCAGAACGACGGCACCTATACCCAGTTTCCCGCCAGTGAGCTGCCTGCCGGCTATGATCCGCGCCAGCGCCCCTGGTACAAGAGCGCGGCAGGCGCCAGCGGCCCTGGCCTGACCGAGCCCTACCTGGCAGCCGACCCGCGCGATGGCCTGCTGATCACCATCACCCGCCCGGTCAGTGTCGGCGGTACCTTGCAGGGCGTGGTTGGCGGTGATCTCAAGCTGCAGACCATCGACGATATCCTCAACTCCTTCGACCTGGGTGGCATGGGCTATGCATTCCTGGTCGATGACAAGGGCACGATGCTGGTGCACCCCGACAAGAGCCTGGTGCTCAAGAAGCTGCCGGAGCTCTACCCCGAGGCGACGCCGCGCCTGGAATCCGGCCTGCAAAACACCACCGGCATCGATGGCAGTGCGCGCATCGTCACCTTCCTGCCGGTACAGGGCCTGACCGGGGTGCGCTGGTACGTCGGTCTGTCGGTCGATGAAGGCAAGGCCTTTGCAGCGCTGCAGGAATTCCGCCTCTCGGCACTGACCTCGACAGTGATCGGGGTGATCGCCATCCTGCTGTTGCTCGGCGCGCTGATCCGCATCCTGCTGCGCCCGCTGCACGTGATGAGCCATGCCATGAGCGGCATCGCCGAGGGCGAGGGCGATCTGACCCAGCGCCTGAAAATCGATTCCGGCGACGAGTTCGGCGAGCTGGCCGGGGCCTTCAACCGCTTTGTCGAGCGTATTCACGAGTCGATTCGCGAAGTCGCCTCGACCACCCGTGAAGTGCATGCCCGGGTCAGTACCGTGGTGCAGGCGTCCAACGCGTCGATGGGCAACTCCAGTGAACAGGCCGCGCGCACCGACAGCGTCGCCGCGGCGATCAACGAGCTTGGCGCCGCCGCCCAGGAAATCGCCCGCAACGCCGCCGACGCCTCGATTCAAGCCAGCGAAGCGCGCCGCGATGCCGAGGAAGGTCAGGGCATGGTCGAGCGCACCCTGGGCTCGATGGGCGACCTGTCGGACAAGATCCAGGCCTCGGGCAGCCATATCGAGCTGTTGAGCGAGAAGAGCAACGACATCGGCCAGATCCTCGATGTCATCAAGGGTATTTCCGAGCAGACCAACCTTTTGGCGCTCAACGCCGCCATCGAGGCGGCCCGTGCTGGCGAAGCTGGCCGTGGTTTCGCGGTGGTGGCCGACGAGGTGCGCAATCTGGCCCAGCGTACCCAGAGTTCGGCGCAGGAAATCCAGCAGATGATCGAGCAGCTGCAGACCGGTGCCCGCGACGCCGTGGCGACCATGAGCGAGAGCCGCCGCTTCAGTGACGACAGCGTGCGCATCGGTGGGCAGGCGGGCGAGAACCTGCGCGGGGTGACCCGCCGCATCGGCGAGATCGATGGCATGAACCAGTCCGTGGCCACCGCCACCGAGGAGCAGACCTCGGTGATCGAAAGCCTGAACATGGACATCACCGAGATCAATACGCTGAACCAGGACGGTGTGCGCAACCTGCAGGCCAGCCTGAATGCCTGTACCGAGCTGGATCAACAGGTCGGGCGGCTCAAGCAGCTGGTGGACAGCTTCAGGATCTGAAGCCGGCCGCGCGGGCCTCAGCGCCCGCGCGGCATTCTAGATGCTGATCTGCGAGGGGCTGGGGCTGCTGGTGGCCGACAGCCGGGTGATGATCGCCTGTTGCAGGCGGGCACACAGCTCGGGGTCGGACAGCGGCTGGTTGTCGGCATCGGTTACAAAGAACACGTCTTCCACCCGTTCGCCCAGGGTGGCGATCTTGGCGTTCTGCAAGGACAGGTCGAAATCCAGGAAGATGCGTCCGACCTTGGCCAGCAGGCCGGGGCGATCCGGGGCGGTCAGTTCCAGCACGGTCACCGGTCGCTGGGCATCATTGTGGATGGTCACCTGGGGCGCAAAAGCGAAGTGCTTGAGCTGGCGTGGCACTCGGCGCTGGATGATGCTCGGGTATTCGTCCGGATGCATCAGGGTATCGACCAGGCTCTGGCGGATCTGCTTGATGCGCGCGGGGTTGTCGCCGATCGAGCCGCCTTCGGCTTCCAGCACGATGTAGGTATCGAGGGTGAACTGGCTGGTCGACGTGAGAATCCGCGCGTCGTGGATGTTCAGGTTCAGCTGTGCCATGGCCGCCACCGTCACCGCGAAGAAGTCGTGCTGATCCGGTGCATAGATGAAGATCTGCGTGCCGCCCTCGAACTCGCGCTGGGTGGTTTCCTTGATCAGCACCAGTGGGCCGCCGTCATCGGGGTGCTGGAGGATCGCGTCGGTGTGCCAGGCAACGTCGCTGGCAGTGTGGCGCAAGAAGTAGTCATCGCCCAGTTGCGACCACAGCTGCTCGACGTCGTCAGGGTCGGTGCCGCCATTGATCAGGGTATCGAGCGCCGCGCTCTGGGTCAGGCGAATCTGCTCCTCGCGCTCTACCGGGTTCTCCAGGCCGCGGCGCAGCGCGCGCTTGGTCTCCGTATAGAGTTGGCGCATCAGGCTGGCCCGCCAGGAGTTCCACAGGGTCGGGTTGGTGGCGTTGATGTCGGCCACGGTGAGCACATAGAGGTAGTCCAGGTGCGTCTGGTCGCCGACGAATGCGGCGAAGTCGTTGATCACCTGCGGATCGGATAGGTCCTTGCGCTGGGCGGTGGTCGACATCGCCAGGTGGTTCTGCACCAGCCAGACGATCAGCCCGGTGTCCCAGGCGGGCAGGTGGTGGCGCTGGCCGAAGGCTTCGGCGTCGACCGCGCCCAGTTCCGAGTGGTCACCACCGCGGCCCTTGGCGATATCGTGATAGAGCCCGGCGAGATAGATCAGCTCGGGCTTGGGCAGCTTGTCGATCAGCTTGCTGGCCAGCGGAAACTTCTCGGCCAGTTCCGGCCACTTGAACTTGCGCAGGTGCTTGATCAGGTTGAGCGTGTGGGCGTCGACCGTGTAGATATGGAACAGGTCGTGCTGCATCTGCCCGACGATATGACCGAACTCGGGCAGGTAGCGGCCGAGGATGCCGTAGCGGTTCATGCGCCGCAGGTTGCGGTGGATGCCCTGTTCGCACTTGAACAGCTCGATGAACAGACTGGTATTGCGGATGTCCTTGCGAAAATCGTCGTCGATCAGGTGACGGTGATCACGCAGCAGGCGAATGGTGTCGGCGCAGACGCCATTGAGTTCGGGGTGCTGGGCCATCAGCACGAAAATTTCGATGATCGCGAACGGCGTACGCTTGAAGACGTTGGCGTGGGTGACCTCGATGTAGCCGTCGCGCACCTGGAAGCGACTGTTCAGCGGCTTCGCCGGCAGGCTGTCGCCGGTGCGCAGGATCTCCTCCTCGAAGTGCTGGTTGATCAGGTCACTCAGCTCGGCGATGGCCATCACCACCCGGTAGTATTTCTGCATGAAACGTTCGATGGTGCGCTTGGTGTCGCCTTCGTGGTAGCCGAGCAGCTCGGCTACCTTGCTCTGGTGATCGAACAGCAGGCGATCCTCGGCACGCCCGGCCAGCATGTGCAGGGCGTAGCGCACCTTCCAGAGAAACTCCTGGGAGGAGGCGAGCAGGGCGTATTCGCTTTCCAGCAGGAAGCCCTGGCCGACCATCGCATGCAGGTTCAGGGTGCCGAAGTGCCGGCGCGCCACCCACAGGATGGTCTGGATATCGCGCAGCCCGCCGGGCGAGCCTTTGACATTGGGCTCCAGGTTGTACTCGGTGTCGTTGTACTTGGCGTGGCGGGCCTTCTGTTCGTCGCGCTTGGCCAGGTAGAACGCCTTGCTCGGCCACATGTGGGCGCTGGAGGTCACTTCCTGCATGCGTTCGCGCAGGTGCTCGGGGCCGGCGATGGTACGGCTTTCCATCAGGTTGGTGATGACCGTCAGATCGGCGCGGGCCTGTTCGCCGCATTCGGCCACCGAGCGCACGCTCTGGCCGACCTCCAGGCCAATGTCCCAGAGCAGGGTGAGAAAGCCTTCGATCGGCTCGCGAAAGGTTTCCTGGTCATCGCCGCCGAGCAGGATCAGCAGGTCAATATCGGAATAGGGATGCAACTCGCCGCGGCCGTAGCCACCCACCGCCAGCAGGGCGATTTCCGCCTCGCTACTCCAGCTGAAGCGGTTCCAGGCCTCGAGCAGGATCTGGTCGGTGAAGCGTGCGCGATCCTCGACCAGGCGGCGCACGTCGCGGTTGTCGCGAAAGCGTGCGTCCAGCACCTCGTGGGCGCGGCGAATGGCTTTCTTGAAGGCGCCGATGGGGCTGGACTTGAGTGCCAGTTCCGCCTGGAACTGGCCGCGATCGAACAACTCGGCGTCTAGCAGCGACATGCGGCGGCCTTCCTTTATCTATAGGGGATGCGCGTATCAGGCTGAGGTGCGGGCAATGGTGTCGTCGCTGCGCAGGGTGAAGATCTCGTAGCCATCGGCAGTGACCAGCAGGGTGTGCTCCCATTGCGCGGACAACTTGCGATCCTTGGTGATCGCCGTCCAGCCATCACCCAGCACGCGGGTTTCGGGGCGACCCTGGTTGATCATCGGCTCGATGGTGAAGGTCATGCCTTCCTTGAGTTCCATGCCGGTGCCGGCGCGGCCGTAGTGCAGCACCTGCGGGTCTTCATGGAACACCGAGCCGATGCCATGGCCGCAGAACTCGCGAACCACCGAGAAGCCGTTTTTCTCGGCATGCTTCTGGATCACCTCACCGATGTCGCCAAGGCGCGCACCGGGGCGCACCACTTCGATGCCTTTATAGAGGCACTCCTGGGTGACCCGCGACAGGCGCTCGGCCCACTCCGGCACCTTGCCGACGTGGAACATGCGGCTGGTGTCGCCGTAATAGCCGTCCTTGATGACGGTGATGTCGATATTCATCACGTCGCCTTCCTTGAGCGGCTTGTCGTTGGGGATGCCGTGACAGACCACGTGGTTGAGCGAGGTGCAGATGGATTTCGGAAAGCCCGGACGACCTGGCGCGGCGCCATAGTTGAGCGGCGCGGGAATAGCCTTCTGCACATCGACGATATAGTTGTGGCAGAGGGCGTTGAGCTCGTCCGTGGTGACGCCGGGTTTGACATGTTCGGCGATCATTTCCAGTACGTCGGCGGCCAGGCGACCGGCGATGCGCATTTTCTCGATTTCGTCGGGCGTCTTGAGGGTGACGGTCATGGTGATCTCGGTTGTTCTGTAAAGGCTGCATGGTAACAGTTTGCGCCGCCAACCTTGAAGCGCCCGCGCGCGGGGGCAGGCCATCAAGCGCATGCAGGCATATAGCCTAAGGTCGGTTTGTGTGGTATAAAACGCGCCGCTTTACGGGGTAGACCCCGAAAGCTTAACCCCACACACGCATCGACACGATTTCCTGGGTGCCCGCAAGGGTTGGAAATTGGGATGCGTGGAGGCCTAACCCGACTTATCAAGGAACTATCATGTCCCAAGTCAACATGCGCGATATGCTGAAGGCCGGTGTGCACTTCGGCCACCAGACCCGTTACTGGAACCCGAAAATGGGCAAGTACATTTTCGGCGCGCGTAACAAGATTCACATCATCAACCTGGAAAAGACCCTGCCGATGTTCAACGACGCCCTGTCGTTCGTTGAAAAGCTGGCTGCTGGCAAGAACAAGATCCTGTTCGTCGGCACCAAGCGTTCCGCTGGCAAGATCGTTCGCGAAGAAGCAGCTCGTTGCGGCTCGCCGTTCGTCGATCACCGCTGGTTGGGCGGCATGCTCACCAACTACAAGACCATCCGTGCCTCGATCAAGCGTCTGCGCGATCTGGAAGTACAGTCCCAGGACGGTACCTTCGCCAAGCTGACCAAGAAAGAAGCCCTGATGCGTTCGCGTGATCTGGAAAAACTGGATCGCAGCCTGGGTGGTATCAAGGACATGGGCGGCCTGCCGGACGCACTGTTCGTCATCGACGTTGATCACGAGCGCATCGCGATCACCGAAGCCAACAAGCTGGGCATCCCGGTCATTGGCGTTGTCGATACCAACAGCAGCCCTGAAGGCGTTGACTACATCATCCCGGGTAACGACGACGCCATCCGCGCCATCCAGCTGTACATGGGTGCAATGGCCGACGCCGTGGTCCGTGGCCGCAGCAACGCTGGCGGCGCCACCGAGCAGTTCGTTGAAGAAGCCCCGGCTGCCGAAGCCGCCGAAGGCTAAGCGGTAACGCAGAGCATCTGGTGTTATGCGCTGCGCAAAAAGGGGGCTAGGCCCCCTTTTTGCCACTCACAGATTTGATCATCCGTATTGCGGGTGATGGTTGAAGACCTACACAGAGGATTTTCAAGATGGCAGAGATTACTGCAGCACTGGTCAAGGAACTGCGCGAGCGTACCGGCCAGGGCATGATGGAATGCAAGAAGGCCCTGGTTGCCGCCGGTGGCGACATCGAGAAGGCCATTGATGACATGCGCGCTTCCGGCGCCATCAAGGCTGCCAAAAAGGCTGGCAACATCGCCGCTGAGGGTGCTATCGCCGCTCGCGTCGAAGGTGGCCGTGGTGTGATCATCGAAGTCAACTCGCAGACCGACTTCCTGGCTCTGCAGGACGACTTCAAAGGCTTCGTGAAAGACAGCTTGGATGAAGCCTTCGCTCAGAACCTGACCGACGTCGCTCCGCTGATCGCTTCGCGCGAATCCGCTCGTGAAGCGCTGGTTGCCAAGTGCGGCGAGAACGTCAACATCCGTCGCCTGACCGCTGTTTCCGGCGACACCGTTGGTGCTTACCTGCACGGCCACCGCATCGGTGTTCTGGTCGTTCTCAAAGGTGGTAACGACGAGCTGGCCAAGCACGTTGCCATGCACGTCGCTGCTTCCAACCCGGCCGTGGTTTCCCCGGACCAGGTTTCCGAAGAGCTGGTTGCCAAGGAAAAGGAAATCTTCCTGCAGCTCAATGCCGACAAGATCGCCGGCAAGCCGGAAAACATCGTCGAGAACATGATCAAGGGCCGCATCAACAAGTTCCTGGCCGAAGCCAGCCTGGTTGAGCAAGCCTTCATCATGGATCCGGAAGTCAAGGTCGGTGACCTGGTCAAGAAAGCCGGTGCAGAAGTCGTTTCCTTCGTACGTTACGAAGTGGGCGAGGGCATCGAGAAGGCCGAGACCGACTTCGCTGCCGAAGTTGCTGCTCAGGTTGCTGCCAGCAAGCAGTAACAGCAGGCCGCTCAGCTAGTGCCCCAGAAGAGGCTGCCCGCTCACGCGCGCGGCCTCTTTTTCAAATGGGTTTTTTTTCAGAACGGCGGTTGGTGCCCACGGCACGAACAGTCTTGAGCGCTGTCGAAGCGCTCGATATGGCGAGTCACTCGGCTCGCAGGTTTTTCTTACGCCGCAGGAGAGAATGGTAATGGCTCAGCAGGTGAGTGGTCGTCAACCGCGTTACAAGCGCATTCTGCTCAAACTCAGCGGCGAGGCCCTGATGGGCTCCGAAGATTTCGGCATCGATCCCAAGGTGCTCGATCGCATGGCCCTGGAAGTCGGCCAGCTGGTCGGCATCGGCGTCCAGGTCGGTGTGGTGATCGGTGGCGGCAATCTGTTCCGCGGCGCAGCGCTCAGCGCGGCCGGCATGGATCGGGTCACCGGTGATCACATGGGCATGCTGGCCACGGTGATGAACGCCCTGGCCATGCGCGACGCCCTGGAGCGCTCGAACATCCCGGCACTGGTCATGTCGGCCATCTCCATGGTCGGCGTCACCGACCACTACGATCGCCGCAAGGCCATGCGCCACCTGAAGACCGGTGAGGTGGTGATTTTCGCCGCTGGCACTGGTAATCCGTTCTTCACCACCGATTCGGCCGCCTGTTTGCGCGGTATCGAGATCGACGCCGATGTGGTGCTCAAGGCAACCAAGGTGGATGGTGTGTACACTGCCGATCCCTTCAAGGATCCGCATGCGGAAAAATTCGATCGCCTCACCTATGACGAGGTGCTGGATCGCAAGCTGGGCGTGATGGATCTGACGGCTATCTGCCTGTGCCGGGATCACAACATGCCGCTGCGGGTATTCAATATGAACAAGCCGGGTGCCCTGCTCAATGTCGTGGTGGGTGGTGCCGAAGGTACTTTGGTCGAGGAAAGCAAAGAATGATCAACGAAATCAAGAAAGACGCTCAGACGCGCATGCAGAAGAGCCTGGAATCGCTGGTCCACGCATTCAGCCGCATCCGCACCGGTCAGGCTCACCCTAGCATCCTCGGTGGTGTGATGGTGCCGTATTACGGCGCGGACACCCCGCTCAACCAGGTTGCCAGCGTGACCGTCAAGGATTCGCGCACCCTGCAGGTGGTGGCATTCGAGCGCAGCATGCTGAGCGCCGTCGATAAGGCCATCCAGAGTTCGGGCCTGGGTTTCAACCCGACCAACCTCGGCGAGCTGCTGCTGGTGACCATGCCGGCGCTGACCGAAGAAACCCGCCGCGGTTTCACCAAGCAGGCCCGTGATGCCGCCGAAGATGCCCGCGTTGCCGTGCGCAACATTCGTCGCGATGCCATGAGCCAGCTCAAGGATCTGGTCAAGGAAAAGGAAATCAGTGAGGACGAAGAGCGCCGCGCTGCTGATGACGTGCAAAAGCTGACCGACAAGTTCGTGGCCGAGATCGACGTCGCCGTGAAGCAGAAAGAAGCGGACCTGATGGCCGTCTGACGGCCAGGAAGTCGCCATGGACAATAGCAAAGTCGGTGCCGTGATGGCCGTTCCACGGCACGTGGCGATCATTATGGATGGTAACAACCGCTGGGCGCGCAAGCGCCTGCTGCCCGGTGTCGCCGGACACAAGGCGGGTGTGGATGCGGTGCGGGCGGTCATCGAGGTGTGCGCCGACTCCGGCGTCGAGGTGCTGACCCTGTTCGCCTTCTCCAGCGAGAACTGGCAGCGCCCGGCCGACGAGGTCGGGGCGCTGATGGAGCTGTTCCTCAGCGCCCTGCGCCGCGAGGCCCGCAAACTCGACGAGAACGCTATCAGTCTGCGCATCATCGGCGACCGCTCGCGGTTCCACCCTGAGCTGCAGGCCGCCATGCGCGAAGCCGAAGCCGCGACCGCCGGGGCCGTGGGCGAGAAGCGCTTCATTCTGCAGATCGCCGCCAATTATGGTGGCCAGTGGGATATTGCCCAGGCCGCGCAGCGCCTGGCGCGCGAGGTTCAGGGTGGCCATCTGCAGCCGGAAGACATCACCCCGCGCCTGCTTCAGGGTTGCCTGGCAACTGGCGACCTGCCGTTGCCCGACCTGTGCATCCGTACCGGTGGCGAGCATCGGGTGAGCAATTTCCTGCTCTGGCAGATGGCCTACAGTGAACTGTATTTCTCCGACCTGCTGTGGCCGGACTTCAAGCACGACGCCATGCGTGCGGCGCTGGCGGATTTCGCCAAGCGCCAGCGACGCTTTGGCAAGACCAGTGAACAAGTAGAAGCCGAGGCCCGCGCCTGATGCTCAAACAACGAATCATCACGGCGCTGATCCTGTTGCCGATCGCCCTGGCAGGTTTCTTCCTGCTCGAAGGTGGCGCATTCGCGCTGTTCATCGCCGTGGTGGTCGTGCTTGGCGCCTGGGAATGGGCGCGTCTGGCAGGCCTGCAGGCTCAGCCGCTGCGCATTGCCTATGGGGCACTGGTGGCGGTGTTGCTCTATCTGCTGTACGGCGTACCGGCGCTGGCGCCTTGGCTGTTGGCCGCAGGCGTGTTGTGGTGGGCCTTCGCTACCTTCCTGGTACTCAACTACCCCGATAGCAGTCGTTACTGGGGCGCATTGCCGGGGCGCCTGCTGATCGGCCTGCTGATTCTGTTGCCGGCCTGGCAGGGCCTGGTGGTGATCAAGCACTGGCAGTTGGCCAACTGGCTGATCCTGGCGGTAATGGCATTGGTCTGGGTCGCCGATATCGGCGCCTACTTTTCCGGCAAGCGCTTCGGCAAGCGCAAGCTGGCGCCGCGGGTCAGTCCTGGCAAGAGCTGGGAGGGCCTGGTCGGTGGTCTGCTGCTCAGCCTGCTGCTGACGGTGGCCGTTGGGCTCTACCGCGACTGGTCGTTCAGTCATTTTCTGCTGGCGCTGCCGGCCGCTGCGCTGGTGGTGCTGATTTCGGTGGTCGGTGACCTGACCGAAAGCATGTTCAAGCGCCAGTCCGGCATCAAGGACAGCAGCAACCTGCTGCCGGGCCATGGCGGTGTGCTCGATCGCATCGACAGCCTGACGGCCGCGGTTCCGGTGTTCGCCATGCTGTTGTGGCTGGCTGGCTGGGGCGCATTGTGAGCCAGGTACAACAGGTTACCGTGCTGGGGGCCACCGGCTCCATCGGTCTTAGCACCCTCGATGTCATCGCCCGGCATCCGTCGCGTTACCAGGCCTTCGCCCTCAGTGCCTTCACTCGCATGGCGGAGCTGGAAGCGCTGTGCATCAGCCACCGGCCACGCTTCGCGGTGGTCGCCGATGGCAGTGCGGCCCGCGACCTGCAGGCGCGTTTGCTGCACGCCGGGCTCGCTACCCGGGTGCTGTTTGGCGAAGCCGGGTTGTGCGAGGTCGCGGCCCACGCTGAGGTGGACGCGGTGATGGCGGCCATTGTCGGTGCGGCAGGGCTCAAGCCGACCCTGGCGGCGGTCGAGGCCGGCAAGAAGGTATTGCTGGCCAACAAGGAAGCCCTGGTAATGTCCGGCGCGCTGTTCATGCGTGCGGTGCGCGAGAGTGGCGCGGTGCTGCTGCCCATCGACAGCGAGCACAATGCGATCTTCCAGTGCCTGCCCCAGGATTACGCGCGCGGCCTGCAGCCTGTCGGGGTGCGGCGCATCCTGCTGACCGCCTCCGGCGGGCCGTTTCGCGAGTTTGCAGGCGATGCCCTGCATGCGGTGACCCCCGAGCAGGCCTGCGCCCATCCCAACTGGTCGATGGGCCGCAAGATTTCCGTCGATTCGGCGAGCATGATGAACAAGGGCCTGGAGTTGATCGAGGCCTGCTGGCTGTTCGATGCCCGCCCACAGCAGGTCGAGGTGTTGATTCACCCGCAGAGCGTCATCCATTCGCTGGTCGATTACGTCGACGGCTCGGTACTCGCCCAGTTGGGCAACCCCGACATGCGTACACCCATCGCCCATGCCCTGGCCTGGCCGCAACGCATCGATTCGGGGGTCGCAGCGCTGGATCTGCTCGCCGTGGCACGTCTGGATTTCCAGGCACCTGACGACGTTCGCTTTCCCTGTCTGCGCCTGGCGCGTGATGCCGCCGAGTCTGGCGGCAGCGCGCCGGCAATGCTCAATGCCGCCAACGAAGTGGCGGTGGCAGCGTTTCTCGAGCGGCGGATTCGCTTTACCGATATCGCGCGTATCATTGGCGGCGTTCTCGAGGCCGAACCGGCGGTTGCCGTGAACTGTCTCGACGCCGTGCTCGAGGCCGACCGCCGCGCGCGAGAGCTGGCCGGGCAGTGGCTCAATCGTGGGGAGGTGGCATGAGCGCACTCTATATGATCGTCGGTACCCTGATCGCCCTCGGGGTGCTGGTGACCTTTCACGAATATGGTCATTTCTGGGTCGCCCGCCGCTGTGGCGTCAAGGTGCTGCGCTTTTCCGTGGGCTTCGGCACGCCCCTGGTGCGCTGGCATGACCGCCAGGGCACCGAGTTCGTGATCGCTGCGATTCCGCTCGGTGGCTACGTGAAGATGCTCGACGAGCGCGAAGGCGACGTGCCACCGGAGCTGGCCGAGCAGTCGTTCAACCGCAAGACCGTCAGGCAGCGCTTCGCCATCGTCGCTGCAGGGCCGGCTGCCAACTTCGCCCTGGCCCTGGTGTTCTTCTGGTTGGTGGCCATGCTGGGCAGCCAGCAGGTGCGGCCGGTGATTGGTGCGGTGGAGGCGGGCAGCCTGGCGCAGGTTGCAGGCCTGCAGGTCGATGAAGAAATCGTCGCGGTCAATGGCAAGGGCACCACCGGCTGGTCGGCAGTCAACCTGCAGCTGGTGCGCCGTCTGGGTGAAAGCGGCGAGCTGCTGATCACCACGCGGCCTGCCGATGGCGGCGCCGAGTCTGTTCACCGCGTTCAGCTGGATAACTGGCTGCGTGGCGCCAACGAGCCCGATCCGATCGCCTCGCTGGGCATTCGCCCGTGGCGGCCAAGTCTTGAACCGGTGCTCGCCGAGTTCGACCCCCAGGGCCCGGCCCAGGCCGCCGGTATGCGCGCCGGTGATCGCCTGCTGGCCCTGAACGGGCAGCCCCTGAGCGATTGGCAGGACCTTGTCGATCGGGTCCGTGGTCTGCCGGGCAAGGCGGTAGCCATTGCCCTGGAGCGTGACGGGCAGCGTCTGGAAATTCCGCTTACCCTGGCGGTCAAGGGCGAGGGCGATGCGGCGACAGGATATCTTGGCGCCGGCGTCGCGCCTGCCCAATGGCCGGCGCAGATGCTGCGCGAAGTCAGCTACGGCCCACTGGCGGCGATAAGCGAGGCGGCGTCGCGAACCTGGACGATGAGCCTGCTGACCCTCGATTCGCTAAAGAAAATGCTCTTCGGCGAGCTCTCGGTAAAAAACTTGAGCGGGCCGATAACCATTGCTAAAGTGGCGGGCGCTTCGGCCGAGTCAGGCCTTGGGGACTTTTTGAATTTCCTCGCCTACCTGAGTATCAGTCTGGGCGTTCTCAATTTGCTGCCCATTCCGGTTCTGGATGGCGGACATCTGCTTTATTACCTGGTCGAGTGGGTACGGGGCCGCCCGCTTTCCGAACGGGTGCAGGGTTGGGGGATGCAGATTGGTATCAGCCTGGTGATCGGGGTGATGCTGCTGGCTCTGGTCAACGACCTTGGTCGCCTGTGAGCCCAGTTGAATTATATATCTTTCGTCTCGAACGACTGATTTCTTATCGTTAGTTGGAATAAGAAAGGACTTCATGAAACGTCTGCTGCTACCTGCGGTTCTTGCCGCATTGATGATCGCCGAAGTTCACGCCGAGTCCTTCACCATCTCCGATATCCGCGTTAACGGTCTGCAGCGCGTTTCCGCGGGCAGCCTGTTCGGCGCGCTGCCCTTGAACGTCGGCGAGGCGGCCGACGACCGTACGCTGACCGAAGCAACCCGCGAACTGTTCAAGACCGGTTTCTTCCAGGATATCCAGCTTGGTCGCGACGGCAACGTGCTGGTCATCACCGTGGTCGAGCGCCCGTCGATCTCCAGCATCGAGATCGAGGGCAACAAGGCTATCAGCAGTGACGACCTGCTCAAGGGCCTGAACCAGTCCGGCCTGGCCGAGGGCGAGATCTTCCAGCGCGCGACCCTCGAAGGCGTGCGTAACGAGCTGCAGCGCCAGTACGTGGCCCAGGGCCGTTATTCCGCCGAGATCGACGCCGAGGTGATTCCTCAGCCGCGTAACCGCGTGGCCCTGAAGATCAACATCAACGAAGGCAGCGTTGCGGCCATTCAGCACATCAACGTGGTCGGCAACAAGGTCTTCTCAGATGAAGACCTCAATGACCTGTTCGAGCTGAAGACCACCAACTGGCTGTCGTTCTTCCGCAACGACGACAAGTACGCCCGTGAAAAACTCTCCGGTGACCTGGAGCGTCTGCGCTCCTACTACCTGGACCGCGGCTACATCAACATGGATATCACCTCCACCCAGGTATCCATCACCCCGGACAAGAAGCACGTCTACATCACCGTTAATATCGATGAGGGCGAGAAGTTCACCGTGCGTGACGTGAAGCTGTCCGGCGACCTCAAGGTGCCGGAAGAAGAAGTCCGTGCGCTGCTGCTGGTCAAGGAAGGTCAGGTGTTCTCCCGCAAGGTGATGACCTCCACCAGCGAACTGATCACTCGCCGCTTGGGTAATGAGGGTTACACCTTCGCCAACGTCAACGGCGTGCCCGAGCCGCACAATGATGACAACACCGTATCCATTACTTTCGTGGTGGATCCGGGCAAGCGTGCCTACGTCAACCGTATCAATTTCCGCGGCAACACCAAGACCGAAGACGAAGTGCTGCGCCGTGAGATGCGCCAGATGGAAGGCGGCTGGGCGTCTACCTACCTGATCGACCAGTCCAAGACCCGTCTGGAGCGTCTGGGCTTCTTCAAGGAAGTCAACGTCGAGACCCCGCAGGTGCCGGGTACCGACGACCAGGTTGACGTCAACTACAGCGTCGAGGAGCAGGCTTCCGGCTCGATCACCGCCAGCGTGGGTTTCGCCCAGAACGCCGGCCTGATCCTCGGTGGCTCGATCACCCAGAACAACTTCCTGGGTAGCGGTAACCGTGTCAGCCTCGGCCTGACCCGCAGCGAATACCAGAGCCGCTACAACTTCTCCTTCACCGATCCGTACTGGACCGAGGATGGCGTCAGCCTTGGCTACAACGCCTTCTACCGTACCACCGACTACGACGAGCTTGATGTCGATGTATCCAGCTACTCGGTCGACAGCCTCGGTGCCGGCATCAACATCGGCTACCCCATCAGCGAGACCGCGCGTCTGACCTACGGTTTGACCGCGCAGCAGGACGAGATCAACTCGGGTCGCTATACCGTCGACGAAATCTTCGACTTCACCCGTCAGGAAGGCGAGAAATACCTCAACTTCAAGGCTTCCGTCGGCTGGTCCGAGTCCACCCTCAACCGCGGCGTGCTCGCCAACCGTGGCCACTCCCAGAGCCTGGTGTTCGAGACCACCGTGCCGGGCAGTGACCTGTCGTTCTACAAGCTCGATTATCGCGGCCAGGTGTTCAAGCCGCTGACCGATACCTACACCATGCGTTTCCATACGCAACTGGGTTACGGCGGTGCGTTCGGGTCCACTCAGAAGCTGCCATTCTATGAGAACTACTATGCCGGTGGTTTCAACTCGGTACGTGGTTTCGAGGACAGCAGTCTTGGGCCTCGTAGTACGCCAAGCCGTGGTGAAGCTATAACCGGCAACGCTGGCACAGCGGCCGACCCCGATCAGGATCCGCTGCCGTTCGGTGGTAACGTATTGATCCAGGGCGGCGCCGAACTGCTGTTCCCGCTGCCGTTCGTCAAGGATCAGCGCTCGCTGCGTACCGCGCTGTTCTGGGATGTGGGTAACGTGTTCGACACCGACTGCAGCTCCGGCCAGAAACGCCGTGGTGACAGCTGCGACATCGATTTCGGCAACCTGGCCAGCTCGGTAGGTGTCGGCGTTACCTGGATCACCGCGCTCGGCCCGCTGAGTTTCAGCCTGGCGATGCCGGTCAAGAAGCCGGACGATGCCGATACCCAGGTATTCCAGTTCTCCCTCGGCCAGACGTTCTAAGCGTCTGGTTACGAACCACCAAGACAGTTTTTCTGCAGGAGTTGCACCGTGCGTAAGTTGACTCAATTGGTTCTGTTAAGCGTCACCCTGCTGGCTACCCCAGCCTTCGCGGAAATGAAGATCGCCGTGCTCAACTACCAGATGGCCCTGCTCGAGTCCGATGCGGCCAAGCGCTATGCGGTCGACGCCGAGAAGAAATTCGGCCCGCAGCTGAACAAGCTCAAGACTTTGGAAAGCGACGCCAAACGCATTCAGGACCGCATCGTCAAAGATGGCGAGAAGATGCAGACCGCCGAGCGTGAGCGCCTGGAACTGGACTTCAAGCAGAAGGCCCGTGACTTCCAGTTCCAGTCCAAGGAGCTGAACGAAGCCAAGGCGGTTGCCGATCGCGACATGCTCAAGAAGCTCAAGCCCAACCTGGACAAGGCCGTTGAGGAAGTCATCAAGAATGGCAACTTCGACCTGGTGCTCGAGCGCGGCGCGGTCATCGATGTCAAACCGCAGTTCGACATCACCCGCCAGGTCATCGAGCGCATGAACCAGATGCGTTGATGATGTCCACACCGGTATTCACCCTCGGCCAATTGGCCGAACAGCTGGGCGCCACCTTGCGTGGCGCCGCTGAGCAGACAGTCGACGGGCTGGCAACCTTGCAGGATGCCGGCCCGTCTCAGCTGACGTTCCTGGCCAATGCGCAGTATCGCAAGCACCTCGGCAGTTGCCGGGCCGCTGCGGTGCTGCTCACCGCTGCCGATGCCGAAGGTTTCTCCGGCAATGCGCTGGTCGTCGCCAATCCCTATCTGGCCTACGCCACGCTGTCCCATCTGTTCGACCGCAAGCCCAGGGCCGTTGCCGGCGTCCACCCGACTGCGGTGGTGGCCGAGGACGCGCAGGTCGATCCGAGCGCCGCTATCGGTCCCTACGTGGTCATCGAGGCAGGGGCAAAGATTGCCGCTGGCGTGTCGCTGGGCGCGCATTGCGTGATCGGCGCACGCTCGGAGATCGGTGAGGGCGGCTGGTTGGCCCCGCGGGTCACCCTGTACCACGACGTGCGTATCGGCAAGCGGGTGGTGATCCAGTCCGGCGCGGTGATCGGTGGCGAGGGCTTCGGCTTCGCCAACGAGAAGGGCGTGTGGCAGAAGATCGCCCAGATCGGCGGCGTGAGCATTGGTGACGATGTCGAAATCGGTGCCAACACCACCCTCGATCGCGGCGCACTGGCCGATACGCGTATCGGCAACGGCGTGAAGCTGGATAACCAGATCATGATCGCCCACAACGTGCAGGTCGGCGACAACACGGCGATGGCCGCCTGTGTCGGCATTTCCGGCAGCACCTCGATCGGCAAGAACTGTATGATCGCCGGCGGCGTCGGCATGGTCGGTCATATCGACGTGTGTGATGGCGTATTCGTGACCGGCATGACCATGGTCACCCGCTCGATCACCGAGCCCGGTGCCTATTCGTCGGGCACTGCCATGCAACCTGCAGCCGAGTGGAAGAAAAGCGTGGCGCGCATCCGCCAGCTGGACGACATGGCGCGGCGTGTGAAGCAGCTGGAAAAACAGCTTGCTGCCGTGACCTCGAGCGGGAATGCCTCATCTGATGCCTGAGCCAATGGCTGGCTCTCTTCTTTTTATTACGGGCTTCTCTGGAAATGATGGAAATCAACGAAATTCGCGAGTACTTGCCGCACCGTTACCCGTTCCTGCTGGTGGATCGGGTCACGGATCTGGATCTTGAGGGCAAGAGCGTTCGTGCCTATAAGAATGTCAGCGTCAATGAGCCATTCTTCAACGGCCATTTTCCCGAGCATCCGATCATGCCAGGCGTCCTGATCATCGAGGCCATGGCCCAGGCCGCCGGTATCCTGGGTTTCAAGATGATGGACGTGAAGCCTGCCGATGGCACCCTCTACTACTTCGTCGGCTCCGATAAGCTACGCTTCCGTCAGCCGGTGGTGCCGGGCGACCAACTGATCCTCGAGGCCAAGTTCCTCAGCAGCAAGCGCAGCATCTGGAAATTCGAATGCAAGGCCACGGTCGACGGCAAGGAAGTGTGCTCGGCCGAAATCATCTGTGCGGAACGCAAGTTATGAGTTTGATTGACCCTCGCGCCATCATCGATCCCAGCGCCAAGCTGGCTGACGACGTCGTCGTCGGCCCTTGGTCGATCATTGGGCCCGACGTAGAAATTGGCGAGGGCTGCGTGCTGGGTCCCAACGTGATCATCAAGGGGCCTACCCGAATCGGTAAACACAACAAGATCTACCAATTCGCCTCCCTGGGTGAAGACACCCCGGATCGCAAGTACAAGGGCGAGCCTACGCGCCTGGTCATCGGTGACCACAACATCATCCGCGAAGGCGTGACCATGCACCGCGGCACCATTCAGGATCGTGACGAGACCACCATCGGTGATCACAACCTGATCATGGCCTATGCCCATATCGGTCACGACAGCGTGGTCGGCAACCACTGCATCCTGGTCAACAACGTGGCCCTGGCCGGGCACGTGCACATCGGCGACTGGGCGATTCTGTCCGGCTACACCCTGGTGCATCAGTTCTGCCATATCGGCGCCCACGCCTTTGCCGGCATGGGTGCAGCGATCGGCAAGGATGTCCCGGCCTACGTCACGGTCTCCGGCAACCCGGCCGAAGCGCGCAGCATGAACTTCGAAGGCCTGCGCCGTCGCGGTTTCAGTAGCGAGTCGATGCAGGCGCTGCGCCGTGCCTACAAGATCGTCTACCGCCAGGGTTTCACCATCGAGGAAGCACTGGTCGAGCTGGAAGAAGTGGCGGCCCAGTTTGCCGAAGTGGCGGTGTTCCGCGATTCGATCCTGACCTCCAGCCGCGGCATCACCCGCTGACCCATGGCTGAGGTATTGCGTGTCGCGCTGGTTGCCGGCGAGGCATCCGGCGACATTCTCGGTGCAGGGCTGATGCAGGCGCTCAAGGTGCAGCACCCGAACGTCGAGTTCATTGGTGTCGGCGGTCCGCGCATGCAGGCCGAGGGCCTGGTCAGCGATTTCCCCATGGAGCGCCTGGCGGTCATGGGCCTGGTCGAAGTGCTGGGCCGGCTGCCGGAGTTGCTGTCGCGCCGTCGCCGCCTGATCGCCAGCCTGATCGAACGCAAGCCCGATGTGTTCATCGGCATCGATGCGCCGGACTTCACCCTGGGCGTCGAACTCAAGTTGCGCCAGGCCGGCATTCGCACCGTGCATTACGTCAGCCCATCCGTCTGGGCCTGGCGGCAGAAGCGCGTGCTGAAGATTCGCGATGCCTGCGACTTGATGCTCACCCTGTTTCCCTTCGAGGCGCAGTTCTACGAGGCGCATCAGGTGCCGGTGTGCTTTGTCGGCCACCCGCTGGCCGATGCCATCCCCCTGCAAGCCGACCGTACCGCGGCGCGCGAAGCGCTCGGCCTGCCGCTCGAGGCGCCGGTGGTGGCCTTGTTGCCGGGCAGCCGCGGCGGTGAAGTGGCGCGCCTCGGCAGCCTGTTTCTCGATGCCGCCGAGCGCCTGCGGGCGCTGCGCCCCGGCGTGCGCTTCGTGCTCCCCTGTGCCAGCCCGGAGCGTCGCCAGCAGCTCGAACAGATGCTCGGTAGTCGTGACCTGCCGCTGCAGTTGCTCGACGGCCGCTCCCACGACGCCCTGGCCGCCTGTGATGCGGTGCTGATCGCATCCGGCACGGCTACCCTGGAGGCGCTGCTCTACAAGCGGCCGATGGTGGTGGCCTACCGCGTCGCGCCGATGACCTTCAGCATTCTCAAGCGTCTGGTGAAGAGCCCGTACATCTCGCTGCCCAATCTGCTCGCCCAGCGGCTGCTGGTGCCCGAGTTGATTCAGGATGCGGCAACCGCCGAGGCCCTGGCCCAGACGGTGTCGCCGCTGCTGGTTGACGGCGAGGTGCAGACCGAAGGCTTCGATGCCATTCACCGCACCCTGCGCCGCGATGCGTCCGAACGGGCGGCTGCCGCGGTTCTCGATCTGGTGGGGCGCAGCTGATGCAACTGGGTCTGGATTTCGCCACGGTCGAGGAATTGGTGGCCGGGGTCGACGAGGTCGGTCGCGGCCCACTCTGTGGTGCGGTGGTCACTGCGGCGGTGATTCTCGACCCGGCGCGGCCGATTCTCGGCCTCAACGACTCGAAGAAGCTCAGCGAGGCGCGGCGCGAAAAGCTGTTCGATGAAATTCGCGAGAAAGCCCTGGCCTGGTGCATTGCCCGGGCGGAAGTGGAAGAGATCGACCGCCTGAATATCCTGCACGCCACCATGCTGGCCATGCAGCGTGCGGTCGAAGGTCTCGCCGTGCAGCCGAAACTGGCGCTGATCGACGGCAACCGCTGCCCGAAACTCGCGGTGCCCAGCGCGCCGGTGATCGGCGGCGACGCCCAGGTGCCGGCGATTGCTGCGGCCTCGATTCTCGCCAAGGTCAGTCGTGATCGGGAAATGCGCGAGCTTGACCTGCTTTACCCCGGGTACGGCATCGCCCTGCACAAGGGCTACCCAACACCCGTTCACCTCGAGGCCCTGACCCGTCTGGGCCCGACTCCCATCCACCGGCGCTCCTTTGCGCCGGTACGCCGCCTGCTGGAAGCCGTGACCGCGTTCTGAGCCATTCAGCCCGCTGTAGGTCACTCCAGTTACGGTACAATCCGCGTTTTGTCGCTTTTCCTGCAGGGCTTCTTCATGGCTGTTTCCTTCGTACATCTTCGCCTGCACACCGAATATTCCCTGGTCGACGGCCTGGTTCGCGTCAAGCCGCTGGTCAAGGCGGTAGCCGGCGCCGGCATGCCCGCCGTGGCGGTCACCGACATGAGCAACATGTGCTCGCTGGTGAAGTTCTACAAGGCTGCCATGGGCGCCGGTATCAAACCGATCTGCGGCGCCGATATCTGGCTGGCCAGTGCCTACGAAGATGGCCCGCTGACCCGAATGACCCTGCTGGCGATGAACCCCAAGGGCTACCGCAACCTGACCGAGTTGGTGTCGCGTGGCTGGAGCGATGGGCAGAGCAACGATCTGGTGATCATTCAGCGCGACTGGGTGAAAGCCGCCAGCGAGGGGCTGATCGCCCTGTCTGGCGCCAAGGAGGGCGAGATCGGCCATGCGCTGCTCGACGGCGAACAGGCCAGGGCCGAGGCCCTGCTGCAGGAGTGGCAGGCGGTATTCCCGGAGCGTTTCTATCTCGAGGTGCAGCGCACCAGCCGGGTCAACGACGAGGAACACGTGCACGCCGCTGTGGCCCTGGCGGACCGGATGGGCGCGCCGCTGGTCGCCACCAACGACGTGCGCTTCCTCAAACAGAGTGATTTCGAGGCCCACGAAACCCGTGTGTGCATCGGCGAAGGGCGCATTCTCGACGACCCGCGCCGGCCGCGGATCTACTCCGACCAGCAGTACCTGAAGTCGCCAGAGGAAATGGCCGAGCTGTTCAGTGACCTGCCCGATGCGCTGCAGAACACCGTCGAGATCGCCAAGCGCTGCAATATCGACGTGCAGCTGGGCAAGTACTTCCTGCCGGACTTCCCGGTGCCGGAAGGCATGACCATCGACGAATACTTTCGCAAGGTGTCCTTCGACGGCCTGGAGGAGCGCCTGGAAGTCCTGCTGCCCAAGGATACCCCGGACTACGACGCCAAGAAGCAGGTGTACATCGACCGCCTGAATTTCGAGCTGGATATCATCATCCAGATGGGCTTCCCTGGTTACTTCCTGATCGTCATGGACTTCATCCAGTGGGCCAAGAACAACGGCGTGCCGGTCGGTCCCGGCCGGGGTTCAGGTGCCGGCTCGCTGGTCGCCTACGTGCAGAAGATCACCGATCTCGATCCGTTGGCCTATGACCTGCTGTTCGAGCGCTTCCTCAACCCCGAGCGGGTATCGATGCCCGACTTCGACGTCGACTTCTGCATGGACGGCCGTGACCGGGTCATCGACTACGTGGCCGAAAAATATGGCCGCAACGCAGTAAGCCAGATCATCACCTTCGGCTCCATGGCCGCCAAGGCGGTGGTCCGCGACGTGGCGCGGGTGCAGGGCAAGTCCTACGGTTTGGCGGATCGTCTGTCGAAGATGATTCCCTTCGAGGTCGGCATGACCCTGGAAAAGGCCTACGAGATGGAGGAGCCGCTGCGCGACTTCCTCAAGGTCGACGAAGAGGCGGCCGAGATCTGGGACATGTCCCTGAAGCTCGAGGGTATCGTGCGTGGTACCGGCAAGCACGCCGGTGGCGTGGTGATCGCGCCGACTAAGCTGACCGACTTCGCGCCGATTGCCTGTGACGAAGAGGGCGCCGGCTTGGTGACCCAGTTCGACAAGGACGACGTCGAGCAGGCTGGCCTGGTGAAGTTCGACTTCCTCGGCCTGCGTACCCTGACCATCATCAAGTGGGCGCTGGAAACCATCCACCGCGACCAGCGCGCCGCCGGGGTGGCCGAAGAGGATCTGGTCAACATCGACTTCATCCCCCTCGATGACAAGCCGACCTACCAGATGCTGCAGAAGGCCGAGACCACCGCGGTGTTCCAGCTCGAATCGCGGGGCATGAAGGAGCTGATCAAGAAGCTCAAGCCCGACTGCCTGGAAGACATGATCGCTCTGGTGGCGCTGTTCCGCCCCGGCCCGCTGCAGTCCGGCATGGTGGACGACTTCATCAACCGCAAGCATGGTCGCGCCGAGCTGTCCTATCCGCACCCCGATTACCAGTACGCGGGCCTGGAGCCGGTGCTCAAGCCCACCTACGGGATCATTCTCTACCAGGAACAGGTGATGCAGATCGCCCAGGTCATGGGTGGCTACACCCTTGGCCAGGCGGACATGCTGCGCCGCGCCATGGGCAAGAAAAAGCCCGAGGAAATGGCCAAGCAGCGCGGCGGCTTCATCGAGGGCTGTGCCAACAATGGCATCGACGCCGAGCTGGCCGGCAACATCTTCGACCTGGTGGAAAAGTTCGCCGGTTACGGCTTCAACAAATCCCACTCGGCCGCCTATGGCCTGGTCTCCTACCAGACCGCCTGGCTGAAGGCCCATTACCCGGCGCCCTTCATGGCCGCGGTGCTGTCGGCGGATATGCACAACACCGACAAGGTGGTGATCCTTATCGAGGAATGCCGCAGCATGAAGCTGCGCATCGATCCGCCGGATGTGAATGCCTCGGAGTTCAAGTTCACCGTCAGCCACGACGCGAACAACGTGCCGCGGATTCTCTATGGCCTGGGTGCGGTCAAGGGGGTCGGCGAAGGGCCGGTGGAAGCCATCGTCGAGGCGCGCCAGGACGGCCCGTTCAAGGACCTGTTCGATTTCTGCTCGCGGGTCGACCTCAAGCGCATCAACAAGCGCACCATGGAAGCGCTGATCCGCAGCGGTGCGCTCGACCGCCTGGGCCCGCATTTCCACGACGAGATCAAGGCCTACCAGGCCAATATCGATCGCAACCGAGCCGTGCTGCTGGCCGCGATGGAAGAGGCGGTACAGGCAGCCGAGCAGACAGCACGCAGCCACGATAGCGGGCATATGGATCTGTTCGGCGGGGTGTTCGCCAGCCCGGAGGCGGATGTGTATGCCAACCATCGCAAGGCCCGTGAGCTGTCCCTCAAGGAGCGCCTCAAGGGCGAGAAGGACACCCTGGGCCTGTACCTGACCGGCCACCCGATCGATGAATACGAAAGCGAAGTACGGCGCTTTGCCCGTCAGCGCATCGTCGACCTGAAGCCGGCACGCGATACCCAGACCGTAGCCGGCCTGATCGTCAACCTGCGGGTGATGAAGAACAAGAAGGGCGACAAGATGGGCTTCATCACCCTGGACGACCGTTCCGGGCGCATCGAAGCCTCGCTGTTCGCCGATGCCTTTGCCAGTAACCAGGCCTTGCTGCAGAGCGACGCCCTGGTGGTGGTGGAGGGGGAGGTCAGTAACGACGATTTCTCCGGTGGCATGCGGCTGCGCGCCAAGCGGGTGATGAGCCTGGAAGAGGCGCGCACCGGCCTGGCCGAGAGCCTGCGGGTCAAGGTACAGGCCACGGCGCTGAAGGGCGATCGGCTGCGCTGGTTGGGCGAGCTGTGCCAACGTCACCGTGGCGCCTGCCCGATTACCCTGGATTACACTGGCGCCGATGCCAAAGCCCTGCTGCAGTTTGGCGAGGAGTGGCGAATCGACCCGGCCGACAGCTTGATTCAAGCTTTGCGTGACCAGTTCGGGCGAGACAACGTCTTCCTGCAATACCGCTGAAAATGGCGGCGCTGGAAAGGTGGGCTCAGGCCGCGCCTTTTCGGCCCTGACCCTGCATGTTTGCCCCTGGCGTGAGCAGATCTTATGATTTGCCGCCGTGCGAATGCCTGGCGCATTTGCCGGCATTTTCGCCGGACGTGCACTGCAGGTGTCGACCTGAAGGCGCCTGTTCCTATAAGGTAGGCGCCAATTGGATACACGCTCCCCGGCCCTTTTGGCCGTCGACGCATGACGGATGCCTATGAACCCGAATTATCTCGATTTCGAACAGCCGATTGCCGACCTGCAAGCCAAGATCGAAGAGCTTCGCCTGGTTGGTAACGACAACTCCCTGAACATCGGCGACGAAATCGCCCGCCTGCAGGACAAGAGCAGCACGCTCACCGAGAGCATCTTCAGCAATCTGACCAGTTGGCAGATCGCTCGCCTCGCGCGTCACCCTCAGCGTCCGTATACCCTGGACTACCTGCAGCACATCTTCACCGAGTTCGACGAACTGCATGGCGACCGCCACTTCTCCGACGATGCGGCCATCGTTGGCGGTGTCGCACGCCTCAACGGCCAGCCGGCGATGGTCATCGGTCATCAGAAAGGCCGCGAAGTGCGTGAGAAGGTGCGTCGCAACTTCGGCATGCCGCGCCCGGAAGGATACCGCAAGGCCTGCCGCCTGATGGAAATGGCCGAGCGCTTCAAGATGCCGATCCTGACCTTCATCGATACCCCGGGTGCTTACCCGGGCATCGACGCCGAAGAGCGCGGGCAGAGCGAGGCGATCGCCTGGAACCTGCGCGTCATGGCGCGCCTGAAGACGCCGATCATCTCCACCGTGATCGGTGAGGGCGGCTCCGGCGGCGCGTTGGCCATCGGTGTGTGCGACAACCTCAATATGCTCGAATACTCGACCTATGCGGTGATCTCGCCGGAAGGTTGCGCCTCGATCCTCTGGAAGACTGCCGAGAAGGCGCCGGAAGCTGCCGAGGCCATGGGCATCACGGCCGAGCGCCTGAAGGGACTGGGCATCGTCGACAAGGTGATCGCCGAGCCCCTGGGTGGTGCACACCGCGATCCGGGCGCTGCTGCCGAATCGATCCGCCAGACCCTGGTCGCTCAGCTCGAAGACCTGCGCAAGCTCGATACCGACGCGCTGCTGGCCCGTCGCTACGAGCGCCTGATGAGCTACGGCATCGCCTGATGCCGTCCTACCCCGCAAGCAGGCCAATCGCCCTGATGGCCGTCATGCTTGCGGGGTCGCTTCACTGATCCCCATGTCTCTCGAATCCACCGTGCTGGCGCGCCTCGCGCCATGGCGTAATGCGCCGCTCTGGCGGGTAGCGTTTTCCGGCGGGCTCGATTCCTCCGTGCTGCTGCATGTGCTGGCCAAGGCCGCCCGGCACCATGAGCTGCCGCCGATCCGCGCCGTTCACGTGCATCACGGGTTGCAGGCCGCCGCCGAGCAATGGCCTGCGCACTGCCAGCGCTTTTGCGATGAGTGGGGCATCGCCCTGGCTATCGAGCCTGTGCAGGTGGCACCTGGGGCCAGCCTGGAGCGCGCCGCTCGCGAGGCGCGCTTTGCGGCATTCGCCTCTCTGATGGTGCCGGGTGAGGTGCTGCTGCTGGCCCAGCATCAGGACGACCAGGCGGAAACCCTGCTCTATCGGTTGCTGCGTGGCGCCGGCGTGCGGGGGCTGGGGGCGATGGCGCACAGTCGTCGACTGGGCCAAGGGCATGCCGTCAGGCCGCTGCTGGATATACCACGCAAGGTGCTTGAGACCTACGCGGCCAGCCAGGGCCTGGGATGGGTGGAAGACCCTTCGAACAGCGACAGCGGCTTTGCCCGCAACTTCCTGCGTCAGGACATTCTGCCGCGTCTGGCTGCGCACTGGCCGGCGGCCTCCACGGTGCTGGCCCGTGCGGCGGCGCATCAGGCCGAAGCGCAGGAGCTGCTGGAGGACCTTGCCGCGCTCGATCTGCAGCGCTGCCTTGGCCAGTTGGGCGTTGCCTGGCTGACCATTCCCTGTCTCGATTTACCGGCGCTGCGCCAACTGTCCGACGCACGGCAGCGCAATGTGCTCAGGCACTGGCTGGGCACCGAGACGCGCCTGCCGGACAGTCGCCATTGGCAGGGCTGGACCGATCTGCGTGACGCCGCCCTCGATGGGGCGCCGGTATGGCGGTTGGAAAGCGGCGAGCTGCGCCGCCATGGTGATCAGCTGCTGTGGCTGGGCGCTGCCTGGCTGTTGCCCTGGTCCAAAGACGAGCAGCCTTGGCCGCAAGTGCCCCAGCCCCTCGAGTTGCCTGGCAATGGCGTCGTCGAGTTTTCCGGGCGGCTTCCGGATGGACGGCTGAGCATCGGTTACCGGCAGGGTGGTGAAGTGCTCAATGTGCCGGGCCGTGGCCGGCGTGATCTCAAGCGCTTGTTGCAGGAAGCGGGTGTGCCCGAGTTCATTCGCCCCCGGCTGCCGCTGCTGCGGCGCGATGGCCAGGTCGTTGCGGTGGCCAATTTGCCGCTCGATCCGGCCATTGGTGAGCTGCGTTGGCAGATATCCTCTGTGGTGCAGCCAGTGGCGCAGGGGTGACTGCCTGAGGCCATGTGTTCGAAGCTAAGCGGCGGATTCACAAGGCATTTCCCGTGATGCCGGAATTCTGCCAGCAGCTGTTTTCGCGCGGTGCCGGCTTGCCGTTCTTCCCCCTTCGGGACCTTTCCGGTAGACTACGCTCCCGTCTCTATTCAGGTATTCGCTGCTTCTTCCGGAAGCGGTGGATGTTTGCTATTTGCCGGCATGGTTCGCCATGTTTGCTAAGGTGAACCAAGGCCTTCTCTGCTCCCCGGCGGCTCGACCGCCACTGCTGACTTCTTAGGGTTTTTCATGACGCGCTTCATTTTCGTCACGGGTGGTGTTGTTTCTTCATTGGGGAAAGGCATCGCCTCGGCATCCTTGGCGGCAATCCTGGAGGCGCGGGGCCTGAAGGTCACGATGCTCAAACTGGATCCGTACATCAACGTCGATCCGGGCACCATGAGCCCGTTCCAGCATGGTGAGGTGTTCGTCACCCACGATGGCGCCGAGACCGACCTCGACCTAGGTCACTACGAGCGCTTCATCCGTACCACCATGACCAAGAGCAACAACTTCACCACCGGCCGCGTGTACGAAGACGTACTGCGCAAGGAGCGCCGTGGCGACTACCTGGGGGCGACCATTCAGGTCATCCCGCACATCACCGACGAGATCAAGCGGCGCATCATCAAGGGTGCCGGCGACGCCGACGTGGCCATGGTCGAGATCGGCGGTACGGTTGGCGATATTGAGTCGCAGCCGTTCCTCGAAGCCATCCGCCAGCTGCGCGTGGAAGTGGGCGCCAAGCGCGCCATGCTGATGCACCTGACCCTGGTGCCGTACATCGCCACCGCCGGCGAGACCAAGACCAAGCCGACCCAGCATTCGGTCAAGGAACTGCGTTCCATCGGCCTGCAGCCTGACGTGCTGGTGTGCCGCTCCGATCACCCGATCGACGTGTCGTCGCGTCGCAAGATCGCTCTGTTCACCAACGTCGAAGAGCGCGCGGTGATCAGCCTGGAAGACGTCGACACCATCTACAAGATCCCCGGCGTGCTGCATGCCCAGGGTCTGGACGACTTCGTCGTCGAGCGTTTCGGCCTGGATTGCCGCGGCGCCGACCTCTCCGAGTGGGACCGCGTGGTGGATGCCAAGCTGAACCCGGAGAAGGAAGTCACCATCGCCATGGTCGGCAAGTACATGGAGCTGCTGGACGCCTACAAGTCGCTGATCGAAGCGATGAGCCACGCCGGCATCCAGAATCGCACCAAGGTCAACCTTCGCTACATCGACTCCGAAGACATCGAGAACCAGGGCACCGACCTGCTGCAGGGCGTCGATGCCATCCTGGTGCCGGGCGGCTTCGGTCTGCGCGGCGTGGAAGGCAAGATCACCACGGTCAAATATGCCCGCGAGAACAAGATTCCCTACCTGGGTATCTGCCTCGGCATGCAGGTGGCGGTCATCGAGTTCGCCCGTAACGTGCTGGGCTGGAGCGATGCCAACTCCACCGAATTCGATATCGCCAGCGGCCACCCGGTGGTCGGCCTGATCACCGAATGGCAGGACGCCACCGGGGTTACCGAGTCGCGTACCGAAGCTTCCGATCTGGGCGGCACCATGCGCCTGGGTGCCCAGGACTGCCAGCTGCTGCCGAACTCCCAGGTACATGCCTGCTACGGCAAGGACGTGATCGTCGAGCGCCATCGTCATCGTTACGAAGTGAACAACAACCTGCTGCCGCAGCTGATCGAGGCAGGCCTCAAGGTCACCGGTCGCTCCGGTGACGGCGCCCTGGTCGAAGTGGTCGAGAGCGCGGATCACCCCTGGTTCGTGGCCTGCCAGTTCCACCCCGAGTTCACCTCCACGCCGCGTGACGGCCACCCGCTGTTCAGCGGTTTCGTCAACGCTGCACTGGCGCACCAAGCGAAGAAGGCCTGACCCATGGCGCAGAAGACCGTTCGTGTTGGCAAGATCGACATCGCCAACGACAAGCCTTTCGTGCTGTTCGGCGGCATCAACGTGCTGGAGTCCCGTGACTTGGCCATGCGCGCCTGCGAGGAATATGTGCGGGTTACCGACAAGCTCGGCATCCCTTACGTATTCAAGGCCAGCTTCGACAAGGCCAATCGCTCCTCGGTGACCTCCTTCCGCGGCCCCGGCCTGGAAGAGGGCATGAAGATCTTCGAGGAAGTGAAGAGGACCTTCGGCGTGCCGGTGATCACCGACGTACACGAGCCGCACCAGGCGCAGCCGGTGGCCGATGTCTGCGACATCATCCAGTTGCCGGCCTTCCTGTCCCGACAGACCGACCTGGTGGTGGCCATGGCCAAGACCGGCGCGGTAATCAACATCAAGAAAGCGCAGTTCCTGGCACCCCAGGAGATGAAACATATTCTCGCCAAGTGTGTCGAAGCCGGGAACGATCAGTTGATCCTCTGCGAACGTGGCTCCTCCTTCGGGTACAACAACCTGGTGGTGGACATGCTGGGCTTCGGCATCATGAAGGCCTTCGAGTACCCGGTATTCTTCGACGTTACCCACGCCCTGCAGATGCCGGGCGGTCGCTCGGATTCCGCCGGCGGGCGTCGCGCCCAGGTCACCGAGCTGGCCAAGGCCGGCATGAGCCAGGGCTTGGCGGGGCTGTTTCTCGAGGCGCATCCGGATCCGGAAAACGCCATGTGCGACGGGCCCTGTGCCCTGCGCCTGGACAAGCTTGAGCCGTTTCTCGCTCAGCTCAAGCAGCTGGATGATCTGATCAAGAGTCAGGATCCGATCGAAACCGCCTGAGGGCGTTTCCCGGTCTCGTCCGTTTCACCGCCCGGCCCGTTGGCCGGGTTTGTATATCCGCCTGGCTGCCATCGCGCGTGGTCGGTGGCCTACGAATGCTGCAGTGTGTTTTCGACAACTTCTGGAGAGCTTACAAGAATGGCAAAGATCGTCGACATCAAGGGTCGTGAGGTTCTCGACTCCCGTGGCAACCCCACCGTGGAAGCGGACGTAATCCTCGACAATGGCATCGTTGGCAGCGCCTGCGCGCCGTCGGGTGCCTCCACCGGTTCGCGCGAAGCGCTGGAACTGCGTGATGGCGACAAGAGCCGTTACCTGGGCAAGGGCGTGCTCAAGGCCGTGGCCAATATCAACGGCCCGATTCGCGATGCGCTGCTGGGCAAGGACCCGGTCGACCAGAAAGCACTCGACAAGACCATGATCGATCTCGACGGCACCGAGAACAAGGCCAAACTGGGCGCCAATGCCATCCTCGCCGTGTCCCTGGCTGCCGCCAAGGCCGCTGCCCAGGACCAGGACCTGCCGCTGTACGCGCATATCGCCAACCTCAACGGCACACCAGGCCAGTACTCCATGCCGGTGCCGATGATGAACATCATCAACGGCGGCGAGCACGCCGACAACAACGTCGACATCCAGGAGTTCATGGTTCAGCCGGTTGGCGCCAAGACCTTCTCCGACGGCCTGCGCATGGGCACCGAAATCTTCCACCACCTCAAGGCTGTACTGAAGGCCCGTGGCCTGAGCACCGCCGTGGGTGACGAAGGCGGTTTCGCACCGAACCTGGCCTCCAACGAAGACGCGCTGTCGGCGATTGCCGAAGCCGTGGCCAATGCCGGCTACAAGCTGGGCAGCGACGTGACCCTGGCTCTGGACTGCGCGGCTTCCGAGTTCTTTGAGGACGGCAAGTACAACCTCTCCGGCGAAGGCAAGTCCTTCGACGCCGAAGGTTTCGCCGAGTACCTCAAGGGCCTGACCGAGCGCTTCCCGATCATCTCTATCGAAGATGGCCTGGACGAGTCCGACTGGGCGGGCTGGAAGATCCTCACCGACAAGATCGGCGCCAAGGTTCAATTGGTCGGCGACGACCTGTTCGTGACCAACACCAAGATCCTCAAGGAAGGCATCGACAAGGGTATCGGTAACTCGATCCTGATCAAGTTTAACCAGATCGGCTCGCTGACCGAAACCCTGGAAGCCATCCAGATGGCCAAGGCCGCCGGCTTCACCGCGGTGATCTCGCACCGCAGCGGCGAAACCGAAGACAGCACCATCGCCGACCTGGCCGTGGGTACTGCCGCTGGTCAGATCAAGACCGGTTCGCTGTGCCGTTCCGACCGCGTATCCAAGTACAACCAGCTGCTGCGTATCGAAGAGCAACTGGGCGCCAAGGCGCCGTACCGCGGTCGCGGCGAGTTCCGCGGCTGAGTCAGGTTCGCGCGGCGGGGCGTTACGCCTTGCCGCGCGGGCGTGCTGGAGCACCACCACGTCGATCTGGCGGCCTTGCCGGATAGCGGCGAGGCAGGGAGAATCCACGGATGTCCGCTTTAGCGACCCTTTCCTACCCGAGTGCCTCACCTGCCATGCGTAGTCCCTACTGGCTATTTCTCGTTCTGATCCTTGTGCTTGCAGGCTTGCAGTATCGCCTGTGGGTGGGCGAGGGCAGTCTGGCGCAGGTGACAGAACTTCAGCAGCAGATTGCCGAACAGCAAGGCGAGAACGAGCGCCTGCTCGAGCGTAACCGCATTCTCGACGCCGAAGTGATGGAGCTCAAGAAAGGCATGGAAACCGTCGAAGAGCGCGCCCGCCATGAGCTGGGCATGGTCAAGGACGGCGAAACCCTCTATCAGTTGGCTGAATGAACACACCTGATCTGCCGCCTTTCTGGGCGGTGATTCCGGCCGCCGGCATCGGCAGCCGCATGCGCGCCGACAAGCCCAAGCAGTATCTGCAACTGGCCGGCAAAAGCATTCTCGAGCATACCCTGCACTGTTTTCTCGATCACCCCTGCCTGCGTGGCGTGGTGGTCAGCCTGGCCGAAGGCGACCCCTTCTGGCCGGCCCTCGATTGTGCCCGCGATGGGCGAATCCATATCGCCGCCGGCGGTGCCGAACGTGCCGACTCGGTACTCAATGCCTTGCTGCGTCTGGCCGAGCTGGGAGCAGGTGAGCAGGACTGGGTGCTGGTGCACGACGCCGCGCGCCCCAACCTGGCACAGTCCGATCTCGATCTTCTACTGGCCGAATTGGCCGACGACCCGGTAGGCGGGCTACTCGCCGTCCCGGCCCGAGATACCCTCAAGCGCGTGGGCAGCGATGGTCGGGTACGCGAAACCATCGATCGTTCACCGATCTGGCAGGCCTATACGCCGCAGATGTTCCGCCTTGGCGCCCTGCATCAGGCGCTGGCCGAAGCCCTGGTCTCGGATGTTGTGGTCACCGACGAGGCCTCGGCCATGGAGTGGGCCGGGCAGGCGCCGCGCCTGATCGAGGGCCGGGCGGACAACCTCAAGGTCACCCGCCCGGAAGACTTGCACTATCTGGAGCGCCTCTGGCGAGGCCGCCACTGAGTCACCGCGGCATCTCAGTTGAGCCACTTCTTGGCATTCTTGCCGATGTTTCGCTCCAGCACCGAGGTGAGCTTGTTCATGGCGCCGTCGATGGCCTGCTGCAGCTCGCAGGCGTCAAAGGACACCGACATCGGATCACGGCCCTTCATGCGCGCCTCGACCTTGCAGCGCTTGTCCTGAGGGCCGCTCTTCAAGGCGTTTTCATCCGAGAGATGAATTTCCACCCGGGTCAGGTGTTCCTCGTAGCGCTGCAATTTGTCGCGCACTCGCCCGCGAATGTCAGTCTTGAATGCCATGGAGGTGTCGACGTGTTTTCCGCTGTTGACCATGACCTGCATAATCCTGTCCTCATGCTGGTGGCTTAGCAACGGCCCCAAAACGAGGGCCTCAGGGGTTACGACGGGCCGGGGGCGAAGGGGTTCGCGGTCGGGTTGTGACATTCCGTGAGCGCCAGCCTGGAGACGCGGCAATCAGGCGTATTCGGCGCGTTGAGCGAGACCGTAACGTAATGCGTCGATCAGTTGCCTGACCTTGGGCGATAGATGCCGCTGCTGGGGGTAGAGCGCCCATACCGCGGTATTGGGTGGCTGATGATTATCGAGTAGCGATACCAGGGCGCCGCTGCGCAGATGCTCGAGCACGTAGTAGTCCGGCAGCTGGCATAAGCCGAGCCCCGCCAACGCAGCTTCCAGCACGGCCTGACCGCTGTTGCAGCGCCAGTTGCCCTGGATGCGCTGGGAGGCTTCGCGACCGTCGAGCTGGAAGGTCCACACATCGCTGCTGCCGACCAGGCAATTGTGCCGGACCAGTTCGGAAAGACTGTGCGGGCGTCCATAGCGCTGCAGGTAATCAGGCGACGCGCACAGGTACATGCGCCGAGGTGCCAGGCGGGTCGCCAGCATGCGCGAGTCCGGCAGGCGGCCAAGGCGTATGGCGATGTCGAAGCCGTCCTGGACCAGGTCGAGGGTGCGATTGCTCAGTTCGATGTCCACGGACAGGCGTGGATGGCGCGCCATGAACGCGGTGACCAGCGGAACGATGAAGCGCTCGCCGTAGGCCACCGCGCAGGTCATGCGCAGCAAGCCCTTTGGCTCACTGCCCAGATCGCCGATGGCGTTAAGCGCTTCCTCGCGGGCGTCCTGCAGCCGCTGGCAGTGCTGCAGGAACGTCTGGCCGGCCTCGGTCAGCGCCACCTTGCGCGTGGTGCGGTAGAACAACCGGGTTTGCAGGCGCTCTTCCAGGCGAGCGATCTGCCGGCTCACCTGGGAAGACGACAGGCCCAGGCGCTCGGCCGCTGCGCTGAACTGGCCGCATTCGGCGACGGCCACGAATTCGTCCAGGCCTTCCCAGCGATTCATGCTAGCTCCTCGTTAAAAAAGGATTATCCCTGATGGGCAATAATGTTTTGCATTTTGCCTGATTATCTCTAGTGGTGGCTCTATTACACTGCTCGCCATTGTTATCTCACCTGGAGAATCAGAGCATGATCAAGTCGCGCGCCGCCGTAGCCTTTGCGCCCAACGAGCCGCTGCAAATCGTCGAAGTGGATGTCGAGCCGCCAAAGGCCGGTGAAGTGCTGGTGCGTATCGTCGCCACCGGCGTTTGCCATACCGACGCCTATACGCTGTCTGGCGCCGACTCCGAGGGCGTGTTCCCGTCGATCCTGGGCCATGAAGGCGGCGGCATCGTCGAAGCCATCGGCGAGGGGGTGACCTCGGTAGCCGTGGGTGACCACGTGATTCCGCTGTACACCGCCGAATGCCGCAAGTGCAAGTTCTGCCTGTCCGGCAAGACCAACCTGTGCAGCTCGGTGCGCGCCACCCAGGGCAAGGGGCTGATGCCCGATGGCACCTCGCGCTTCAGCTACAACGGCAAGCCGATCTACCACTACATGGGTTGCTCGACCTTCTCCGAGTACACCGTGCTGCCGGAAGTCTCCCTGGCGGTCATTCCCAAGGAAGCGCCGCTGGAAAAGGTCTGCCTGCTCGGTTGCGGCGTGACCACCGGGATCGGCGCAGTGCTCAACACCGCCAAGGTGGAAGAGGGCGCTACCGTGGCGATCTTCGGTCTGGGTGGCATCGGCCTGGCAGCGATCATTGGCGCCAAGATGGCCAAGGCCTCGCGGATCATCGCCGTCGACATCAACCCGGCCAAGTTCGACGTGGCCCGTGAGCTGGGTGCCACCGATTTCGTCAACCCGAAGGATTACGACAAGCCGATTCAGGATGTCATCGTCGAGTTGACCGACGGCGGCGTGGATTACAGCTTCGAGTGCGTCGGCAACGTGCAACTGATGCGCGCGGCGCTCGAATGTGCGCACAAGGGCTGGGGTGAAAGCGTGATCATCGGCGTGGCAGGTGCTGGCCAGGAGATCAGCACCCGGCCGTTCCAGCTGGTGACCGGTCGGGTGTGGCGTGGCAGCGCCTTCGGTGGCGTCAAGGGCCGCACCGAACTGCCGAGCTATGTGGAGAAGTCGCAGAGCGGCGAGATTCCGCTGGACACCTTCATCACTCACACCATGGGTCTGGAGCAGATCAACGAAGCTTTTGACCTGATGCACGAAGGCAAGAGCATCCGCACCGTCATCCACTACTGATCAGTGGGGCGGGCAGCTTATCTGCCGATGGCCTGCCCGCCGCCCCGTGAGGATTCGTCATGACCTTGGAAATCGTTTCCAGCAACAAGAGCTTCGGCGGCTGGCACAAGCGCTACCGGCACCGTTCTTCGAGCCTCAACTGCGACATGGTGTTCGCTGTCTACCTGCCGCCGCAGGCCGAACAGGGCGCCAAGCTGCCGGTGCTGTACTGGCTGAGCGGCCTGACCTGCAGCGACGAGAACTTCATGCAGAAGGCCGGTGCCCAACGCATGGCCGCTGAACTGGGGTTGATCATCGTCGCGCCGGATACCAGCCCGCGGGGTGACGGCGTGCCGGACGACGCCAACGGCGCCTATGATTTCGGCCTGGGAGCCGGCTTCTACATCAACGCCACCCAGGAGCCCTGGTCGCGCCATTACCGCATGTACGATTACGTGGTGCAGGAACTGCCAGCGTTGATCGAGGCCAATTTCCCGGTCTCCGACAAGCGTGCCATCGCCGGGCATTCCATGGGCGGCCATGGCGCACTGATCTGTGCGCTGAAGAATCCGGGACGCTACCGATCGGTTTCGGCCTTCTCACCGATCAGTAACCCGGTCAATTGTCCATGGGGCGAAAAAGCCTTCAGCAACTATTTGGGTGAAGACCGCTCGCGCTGGCGCGAATGGGATGCCAGTTTGCTGATCGCCGAGGCCACCGAGCAGTTACCGCTGCTGGTCGATCAGGGCGATCGCGATGACTTCCTCGAGGGACAGCTCAAGCCCCATGCACTGGAGGCAGCGGCCAAGGCGGCGAACCATCCGCTGACACTGCGCCTGCAGCCAGGGTATGACCACAGCTATTATTTCATCGCCAGTTTCATCGAGGACCATCTGCGTCATCATGCCGAGGCGCTGGCGGGCTGAGGCCTCTGATCGATGGTAAAAGCATTTCGCGGGCGGGGGCGCCCAGCCCATGCCCGCGATGCGCGACTGGATGCAATGAATAAAAAAGGGCGCTGCAGATCAAATCTGCAGCGCCCTTTTTCTAACGCGGACGGTTATTCGCCCAGGCTGGAACGCAACATCCAGGCATTCTGCTCATGCACGCCGATACGCGCTACCAGCATGTCATGGGTGAACAGGTCGCCAGCCTCTTCGGCCAGTTCCGCGAATTCACTCATGCGCCGGGCAACGGTCTCGTTGTCCAGCACCAGCTGCTTGATCATTTGTGGCGTAGTCCCGTGGGGCGCCTCGTTGTCGATTACGGTCAGGGAGCGGAAGGTCTCTCCGCCGGTCGGTACCAGCTTGCCCAGGGCACGGATGCGTTCGGCGATTTCGTCGGCCGCCTGATGCAGTTCGTTGTACTGCCCGTCGGTCAGCTTATGCAGGCCATAGAAGTTGGCACCCTGCACGTTCCAATGCACACCCAGGGTCTTCACGTACAGGGTGTAGCTGTCGGCGACTGCCTTGGTCAGCGCCTCGGCGACTTTTTCGCGGGCACCGCCATCAACGCTGGTGTTGATGTTCAGGCCATCGCCCTTGAGTTTCGACGGCGCGGTCTTCGGCGCGGCTTTGGACTGGGGTTTAGCGACTGCCGGTTTTTTTGCTACGGCCATGATGCTCTCCATGGTTGCTGGAAATTCTGCTACTTCTTGTCGACTCCCGGAAGCGCAAAAACATTCCCATGTTTTTCTTCGTGGTCATCGGCGCAGGGGGCGTTCGTTGCGAGCACCTGCAGGTAAATGCGCCACCTTGTCTGCCTCGGTTGCCGGGCAAAGCCGCCTTGCGCCGAGCTTTCGGGTAGAATCGGCCTTTTTGCGAGGGCAGCGGCTCATGCGGATTGGCCATGGTTACGACGTGCACCGGTTCGGCGAAGGGGATTTCATCACCCTGGGCGGGGTGCGCATTGCCCACAGGTTCGGCCTGGTCGCCCATTCCGATGGCGACGTGCTGCTGCATGCCCTGAGCGACGCGCTGCTGGGCGCGGTGGCGCTCGGTGATATCGGCAAGCACTTCCCCGATACCGACCCGAACTTCAAGGGCGCCGACAGTCGTGTGCTGCTGCGCCATGTACTCGGCCTGGTGCACGCCAAGGGTTGGGCCGTCGGCAACGTCGACGCCACCATCGAGGCCCAGGCGCCGAAGATGGCGCCGCATATCGAGGCCATGCGCGCGCTGATCGCCGAAGACCTGCAGGTCGAGCTGGATCAGGTCAACGTCAAGGCCACCACCACGGAAAAGCTGGGTTTCGTAGGGCGCGAAGAAGGCATCGCCGTGCACGCCGTTGCCTTGTTGGTCCGCCCATGACCGAGTCGGAACTGCTTGGCCCGCGCGCCCATGGCGAACCCTGCGGCCTGGCCGTTCTCAAGGCCACGGCCGAGGATTTCCAGGTCGACGAGGTGCTGGACATCGAGCTGTCCGGGGCGGGTGAGCACCTATGGCTGTGGGTCGAGAAACGCGGCCTCAACACCGAGGACGCCGCGCGCCGCCTGGCACGGGCCGCTGGCGTGGCCATTCGGATGGTCAGTTATGCCGGCTTGAAGGATCGCCACGCGCTCACCCGGCAGTGGTTCAGCATCCACCTGCCGGGCAAGCACGATCCTGATCTGGCGGCCGCCCAGGACGATACCCTGGCGATCCTCAAGCAGGTGCGTCACGCCCGCAAGCTGCAGCGCGGCGCCCATGCGGCCAATGGCTTCACTCTGCGGCTGAGCCAGTTGCAGGCCGATCACACGGTACTGGATCGGCGCCTGCAACGTATCAATGAGCAGGGCATTCCCAACTACTACGGTGCCCAGCGTTTCGGGCACGAGGGCGGTAACGTCGCCCACGCCCGCCACTTCGCCGAGCGCGGCGAGCTGCCGGAAAAGCGCAATGTGCGGTCGCGGGTGCTGTCGGCCGCGCGCAGCTTCATATTCAATCGGGTACTGGCCGAGCGCGTGGCGGCCGGCAACTGGAACCAGGCGCGGCCTGGCGACCTGCTGGCATTCACCGACAGTCGCAGCTTTTTCCCGGCGGGCGAGGCGGAATGTCAGGATCCTCGGCTGGCCCAGCTGGACCTGCATCCCACCGGGCCGCTGTGGGGCGCGGGGGCTTCGCCTGCGCAGGGTGACACCGGGCTACTCGAGCAGCGGATAGCCGCGACCGAGGCGCTGCTAGCCCAGTGGCTCGCACAAGCGGACATGGCGCACGAACGGCGTATCCTGCGCCTCCCCATTAGCGGTTTGACGTGGCATTATCCCGAGCCTGACATTCTGCAACTGGAATTCGTCCTGCCGGCTGGATGTTTCGCCACCGCACTGGTGCGCGAAATCGTCGACCTTTTGCCTGCAGGGCAGACGGACAACCCATGCGTATTCTGATTTCTAACGATGACGGCGTGGCCGCACCGGGCCTCGCCGCATTGCACGCTGCGCTCGCCGATTACGCCGATTGCACGGTGATCGCCCCGGATGGCGATCGCAGCGGTGCCGGCAGTGCGCTGACCCTCGATCGGCCGCTGCACCCCTGCACCCTGGCCAACGGTTACATCAGCGTCAATGGTACCCCCACCGACTGCGTGCACCTGGGCATCAACGGCCTGCTGCCCGAGGCGGTGGACCTGGTCGTGGCGGGCATCAACCTGGGCCCCAACCTGGGCGACGACGTGCTGTATTCGGGGACCGTCGGCGCCGCGCTGGAAGGTCGCGTCCTGGCCCGCCCGGCGTTCGCGTTCTCGCTGCTTTCCCGCTCGGCCGAAAACCTGCCCACGGCAGCCCATTTCGCCCGCAAGCTGGTGGCGGCCCACGAGCAGCTCGACCTGCCGCCACGCACGGTGCTGAACGTCAACGTACCGAACCTGCCGCTCGACCATATCCGTGGCGTGCAGCTGACCCGCCTGGGCCATCGTGCCCGTGCCGCCGCACCGGTAAGGGACGTCAACCCGCGGGGCAAGGCCGGCTATTGGATCGCAGCGGTCGGCGATATCGAGGATGGTGCCGAGGGGACCGATTTCCATGCCGTGATGCAGGGCTACGTATCGGTCACGCCGCTACTGCTCGACCGCACCTATCAGGATGGCCTCAATCGCCTCAAACCCTGGCTGGAGGGGTTGATGACATGAACCGGGAGCATGACCGCCACGGGATTGGCATGACCTCGCAGCGCACTCGCGAACGGCTGATTCAACGCCTGTACGACGAGGGCCTGTCCAACGCCGGGGTACTCGAGGTGATTCGCCGTACGCCGCGCCACCTGTTCGTCGACGAAGCCCTGGCCCATCGTGCCTACGAAGACACGGCGCTGCCGATCGGCCACAACCAGACCATCTCGCAACCCTACATGGTAGCGCGCATGAGCGAGCTGCTGCTGGCTGCCGGCCCGCTGGACAAGGTGCTGGAGATCGGTACCGGCTCCGGCTATCAGACGGCGATCCTGGCGCAGTTGGTCGAGCGGGTATTTACGGTCGAGCGCATTCAGGGTTTGCAGGAACGGGCGAAGGAACGTCTGGTCAAACTGAGCCTGCGCAACGTGGTGTTTCGCTGGGGCGATGGCTGGGAGGGCTGGCCGGCACTGGCGCCCTACAACGGCATCATTGTTACCGCTGCGGCATCCGAAGTGCCACAGGCCCTGCTGGATCAGCTGGCACCCGGTGGCCGCCTGGTGATTCCGGTCGGTTCAGGTGACGTTCAGCAACTGTTACTGATTATTCGCGAGGAACAGGGTTTCTCCCGGCACGTACTCGATGCAGTGCGGTTCGTGCCTCTGCTTAACGGCCCATTGGCCTGATTCAAACCGATCGGAAGGATGCATGAAGAAAACCTTGTTGCTGTATACCAAAGGCATGGCGATGGGCGCGGTCGATGTGGTGCCTGGCTTCTCAGGTGGCACCGTCGCCCTGATCACCGGTATATACGACAAGCTTCTCGGCTCCTTCGCGGCCATGCCTCAGGCGCTGATGCTGGTCGCCCGCGGGCGTATCGCGGCGGCCTGGCAGGCCTGCAACGCCAGCTTCCTGCTGGTCGTGCTGCTGGGCATCCTGAGCAGCGTGTTCACCCTGGCACGGGCCATCAGCTACCTGATGAATGAACACCCGGTGCCGCTGTGGGCATTCTTCTTCGGCCTGGTGCTGGTCTCCGTCTACTTGGTGGGGCGTGAGGTGCAAGCCTGGCGCAGCAATCGGCTGGTCGGCTTCGCTGTTGGTCTGGTATTCGCCCTGTGGATCACCCTGGCAGTGCCCATGCAGCTTTCTGCCGACCCGCTGATGCTGTTCTTCGCCGGCGCCATCGCCATCAGCGCAATGATCCTGCCGGGCATCTCCGGCAGTTTCATTCTGGTATTGCTAGGCCTCTATCCGGTGGTGCTGGGCGCCGTGAAGAATTTCGATGTGGCTGTGCTGGCGGTGTTCTGCGCCGGTTGTGTATTGGGGCTGCTGACCTTTTCGAAGGCATTGAGCTGGCTGCTCGCCAACATGCGTGACCTGACCATGGCGTTTCTAGCGGGGCTGATGCTCGGTTCACTGGTCAAGGTCTGGCCCTGGAAGCAAACCCTGACCTGGCAAACCAATCGACATGGTGAATCGTTTCCACTCGAGCAGGTCAATCTATTGCCGTGGCAGTTTGCCGACGTCAGTGGCGAGGATGCGCAGCTGCTGCTGGCCATCGCATTGAGCCTGTGTGCCGTTGCGCTGGTGCTCGGCGTGGAATGGTTGGCGCGCCGTCGCCAGGCTGAAGAAGTGTGACGTTTCGACGTTCTTTACGGGTCGTTCGAGGCCGTCTGCAAGGGAGATTGGGGTGAGTTCCACAGCCAAGCAAGGACATCGTTGCTCGGGCAAGTTGCGCAGCTTGCTGGTTCTGGCAGCCATCAGTGCGCTGCTGGCCGGCTGCGCCAGCTCGCACTCCGGTAGTGTGCAAGTCGTCGATCGCAACAGCGCGGCTTCACAGCGCCAGCCGGTGACATCCGGCCAGTACCGGGTGCAACGTGGAGATACACTTTATTCGATCGCCTTTCGCTATGGCTGGGACTGGAAAGCACTGGCTGCGCACAACGCCATCGCGCCGCCGTATCTGATTCGCGTTGGCCAGGTGATTCGCTTCGGTTCGGCCAGTTCGAGCAGGCCGGTGGCGGCTTCCGCGCCGAGCGTCTCGACGCCTGTGGTGACCACCCCCAGCCGGCCCTCCACGCCGGTGCAGGCGCCCCCGGCGCAAACCACCAGCCGCCCGTCGACACCGGTTGTGGTAGCGCCTGCCACTACGCCTGTAGAGCCTGTCCAGCGGTCCGCGACAGGCTGGGCGTGGCCGGCAAGTGGTGCGATTATCGGACGTTTTTCCTCAAACGGCAGTTTGAATAAAGGCATTGATATAGCAGGTGAATTGGGACAGCCTGTCCTTGCTGCGTCTGGAGGATCCGTTGTCTACGCCGGGAGTGGGTTACGGGGCTACGGCGAATTGGTGATCATCAAGCACAGCGATACCTACGTGAGTGCCTACGGTCATAACCGCAGGTTGTTGGTACGTGAGGGGCAGCAGGTCAAGGTCGGGCAACAAATTGCCGAGATGGGTTCCACGGGGGCTGACCGGGTGAAGCTTCATTTCGAGATTCGCCGCCAGGGTAAGCCAGTGGATCCAATGCAATACCTGCCACGTCGTTGATCTGTCGCTCGTTCACTCCCTCATGTTGGATGGACGGGCTCGGATGTTGCCAAGGAGAAGTGCGCATCAGGGCTTGCTGGTCGAACTCAGCAAGGGACGGAACAATAATATGGCACTCAATACCAAGGCGCCGGAGTTTGACATCGATGAAGAAGTGCTCCTGATGGAGCCGGACATCGATCTTGACGAGGCCAGTGACGCGGCGGCTCCTGTCAAGGTTACGCGCAGCAAGGCCAAGCAGCCCGCGGGCAGCAAGCAACACAAGTACATCGACTACACCCGGGCGCTCGACGCCACTCAGCTTTACCTCAACGAAATCGGTTTTTCTCCCCTGCTTACCCCCGAGGAAGAGGTGTTCTTCGCGCGTCTGGCGCAGAAGGGCGACCCCGCCGGGCGCAAGCGCATGATCGAAAGCAATTTGCGGCTGGTGGTGAAAATCGCCAGGCGCTACGTGAATCGTGGCCTGTCGCTGCTGGACCTGATCGAGGAAGGCAATCTGGGGCTGATTCGCGCGGTCGAGAAGTTCGATCCCGAACGTGGTTTCCGGTTCTCCACCTACGCGACCTGGTGGATCCGCCAGACCATCGAGCGGGCGATCATGAACCAGACCCGCACCATTCGCCTGCCCATTCATGTGGTCAAGGAACTGAACGTCTATCTGCGCGCTGCGCGGGAGCTGACCCAGAAGCTCGACCACGAACCGTCCCCTGAAGAAATCGCCAACCTGCTGGAAAAGCCGGTGGGCGAAGTCAAGCGCATGCTCGGCCTCAACGAGCGTGTGTCCTCGGTGGACGTCTCCCTGGGGCCGGACTCCGACAAGACCCTGCTCGATACCCTCACCGATGATCGACCTACCGACCCCTGCGAGCTGCTGCAGGACGACGATCTTTCCCAGAGCATCGACCAGTGGCTTTCGGATCTGACCGACAAGCAGCGTGAGGTGGTGGTGCGTCGCTTCGGCCTGCGTGGCCACGAGAGCTGTACGCTCGAGGAGGTTGGTCAGGAGATTGGCCTGACCCGTGAGCGGGTACGGCAGATCCAGGTCGAGGCGCTCAAGCGCCTGCGCGAGATACTCGAGAAAAACGGCCTGTCCGCCGACTCACTGTTCCAGTAACCCCGGCCTGCCAGGCCTTGGGCCAGCCAGCTCTGCTGGCTGGCTTTTTTGTGGCTGCTTATCGGCAGCTGCAATGAAAACGGCGCCTCAAGGGCGCCGTCTCCGTCAGGCTCGCCTGCTCAGGCTCGCAATTGCAGCAGGGCATCCGACTGTGCCTGCACGGCACGGTATTGCTCGGCATCCTTGGCCAGCACCGAGGCCGGTACCGGAAAGATCTCGTCCAGCTTGCTGCGCCATTCAGCCGAGGCCGCCTGGTCGGGGAAGCAGCGGCGAATCAGGTCGAGCATGATCGAAACGGTCACCGAAGCGCCTGGCGAGGCGCCCAGCAGGGCGGCGATGGAGCCATCCTGAGCCGCCACCAGTTCGGTACCGAACTGCAGGATGCCGCCTTTCTTGGCGTCCTTCTTGATGATCTGCACGCGCTGGCCGGCAATCTCCAGGCGCCAGTCGCTGGCCTTGGCCTCCGGATAGAAGCCGCGCAAGGTGTTCAGGCGCTGTTCCTGGGATTGCATCACTTCCTTGACCAGGTAACGGGTCAGGTCGAAGTTGTCGCGGGCCACGGCCAGCATCGGGCCGATGTTGTTCAGGCGCACCGACATCGGCAGGTCGAGAAGCGAACCCTTCTTCAGGAACTTGGTGGTAAAGCCCGCGTAGGGCCCGAACAGCAGCGACTTCTTGCCATCGACCACGCGGGTATCCAGATGCGGTACCGACATCGGCGGCGAGCCGACTTCGGCCTGGCTGTAGACCTTGGCCTGATGCTGGTTGACCACCTCCGGGTTGTCGCAGCGCAACCACTGGCCGCTGACCGGGAAGCCGCCAAAGCCCTTGCCTTCGGCGATGCCGGACAGCTGCAGCAGGGGCAGGGCGCCACCCCCGGCACCGAGAAACACGAAGCGCGCCTGGATCTGCCGATGAGTGCCGTTCTGCTGATCCTTGGTGCTCACGCGCCAGCCGTGCTCGTTGCGGGTCAGGTCGGTGACCTTCTGATTGAACGTGACGCGGGCCTCGCTCTGCTGGGCCAGGTGGTCGAGCAGGCTCTTGGTGAGTGCGCCGAAGTTGACGTCGGTACCATTGGCCACGCGGGTCGCTGCGATCGGCTCCTGCGGATCACGGCCGGGCATCATCAGTGGCATCCACTCGGTCATGGTGGCGCGGTCTTCGCTGTACACCATGTCTTCGAAGGCGTGGTGTACATGCAGCGCTTCGAAGCGTTTCTTGAGGTAATCGATGCCTTTCTGGCCGCGTACGAAGCTCAGGTGCGGGACAGGGTTGATAAAGGACTTGGGCGCGCCAAAGGTACCCTTCTTGACCAGGTAGGCCCAGAACTGCTTGGACTCCTCGAACTGAGCATTGATGCTCACCGCCTTCTTGATGTCGATGGATCCATCGGCAGCTTCGGGGGTGTAGTTGAGCTCGCACAGACCGGCGTGGCCGGTACCCGCATTGTTCCACGGGTTGGAGCTTTCCACTGCAACGTGGTCCATTGCCTCGACGACCTCCAGCTTGATGCCCGGATCGAGTTCCTTGAGCATTACAGCCAGGGTCGCACTCATGATGCCGGCACCGACCAGCACTACATCTACAGCTTCGTAATCGTTCTGCGCCATTACCACATCTCCAAAAAATCAGCTTCCAGTCATAGGCCGTCGGCCTGGGCGTCAAAGGCGCCTGTCAGCGGTTGCAGAGCTGTATTGAGGATGGGGATGAGGGGAGGAGGCCGCCCAGTCCTGCCGCAAGTTGGTTCATATGTTCGCCACACTCTTGTGAAGTTATTGAAACCGTTTTTTCGCGCTCTTTTGAAACGCGAACCTCAAAAGTTCATGTGCCTGTTGAGCCTTCCCCGGCCGCAGATGTTCCGCGAAAACGCGGTTACCGCATGATGAAGAGGCCATTGATAGCGAGCAGCACGAAGTGGGCGACTCTCTGTGGCGTTGCCGATGGCATGAATGCATCAGCGGTACGGCGATGCCGATCAGGAGGCGTCCTTATAATCGGGGCGAGATTATAAGGCGAAAGCGCGGCAAGTGATCAGTGCGTGTGACTTTTATTGCGCACGCAATTGCCGATGGAAAACGCCCGGGCGGGCGTTCAGCGCGAGGTGAAGGCGCTTTTCGGCAGGCGGGCGCCGAGCCAGTTGAGGCGCTGCTCAGTGACTTCATGCCAGCCTGCAGACCCCGGTGGCTGGGCGCTCTGGTGGAATGCGCGGCAGATGCCGTGCTCGTCGAGGCAGGCGAAAATACGCTGCTGGGGTCTGCTGGCGAATTTCTGCAGGAGTGCGCGCATCAAAAGCGTCCTTCGTGCAAAGCGACTAAAGTCTTATACCGCCGGCATGTGACGCACAGGTGACGTGGAACCGCGCTCACCTAAAACAGGTCGATTCGTTATACTTCGCGAGCCTTAAGCGCCCCCATGGAGAACCGAGTATGAATCGCCTGTTGTTTGGTCTGGTTGCCGTTATCAGTCTGGCTCTTGTCGGTTGTGCCCACAGCCCTCAGCAACTCAGCCCGCAGCCCAAGCTGATCGGCTCGCTGACGCCTGTCGGCCAGGGCCAGCCGGTTGTGGTGCGGGTGGTCGATGGACGTCCTTCCCCGGTGCTGGGAACCCGTGGCGGCCTGTATCCGGAAACCAGTGCCATCAGCGTATCGGGGCAGGATGTGCTGCCCAAGCTGCAGGCTCAGGCCGAGGCGGCCGTGCGCCTGCTGGGCTTCACTCCTTCGGCGAATGCCTACAACGCCCCGCAGTTGACCCTGACCCTGGCCGAGCTGAAGTACCAGTCGCCCAAGGAAGGCCTGTACGTCACCGAAGCCAACATGACCGCCAGCTTCCGTGCCGACGTGCAGAACAGCAATCGCCGCTATAGTGGCCGTTACGGTGCCTCGCTGAATCAGCGTTTCGGCATGGCGCCCAACCAGGAAACCAACACCAAGCTGGTCAGCGACGTGTTGAGCGATGCGCTGACGCGCGCCTTCAAGGATCCGACCCTGGGGCAGATCCTCAGCGGTCAGTGATCTGACGGCAGCCAAGAAAAAGCCCCGACATGTCGGGGCTTTTTTATTGCCGGGGACGCTTTGAGGTCAGAGCGGCAGGCCAGCCTTGACGCGGTACTGGTTACGCACCGGCATCGCGTACTGGAGGATCAGGTAGGGCTGTTGCTCGCTTGGGCAGCGGTTCAGGCGCTGCTGCCATTGTTCCTTGGCCGCTGACAGCTCGGCGGCGCCGAACAGGGACTCGGCCGCTGGCACGTCCAGCTGCGGATCGCGTTCGCTCCACATGGCATAGGCCAGGTAGTGCACGGGGAACAGGCGGTAACCGGTGAGAATCTGCGCGTCGGTCAGGGCGGCCAGCTGCTTGGCGTCCTCGAAACCGCTGGTGATCGGGTCGCCGAAGTGCACGTGTACGCGCCCCTTGTAGCCGGTGATGCCCAGCCCGATGCTCTTGTCATCCTCGCCCGGCTGCTTGGTGTAGCTGCCGGTGGTGGCGCGGGTGTACAGCTCGCGGGCCTTGGCCTGGTCGCAGGGATCGTACTCGTAGCTGATCGACACCGGTGTCAGCTTGAGGCTGGCGATGACCTCGGCGAAGGGCTCGTCCTTGCGGCTCATATGAAACATCTTGAGGATTGCCGAGTCGGTGCGGTCATCACCGTCCTTGGCACGGCCTTCGGCCTGGGCGATCCAGATGGACTCGCCGTCCTGGCAGATCGAATGGCTGATATAGGCCGACAGCAACTGGTAGGCCGCGAGTTTTTCGCGGCGACCGCTGATCGAGCGATGCACGATGAAGCTCTTGTTCAGGCGCATCAGGTCGCTGACGAAAGGCTTCTGCAACAGGTTGTCGCCAATGGCGATACGGGGGGTCTGCAGGCCCGCGTGGTATACCGCGTAATTGACGAAGGCCGGATCCATGACGATGTCGCGGTGGTTGGCCAGAAACAGGTAGGGGCTGCCGGCCTTAAGCGTCTCAACGCCCGAATAGGTCACGCCATCGGTGGCATGCTCGACGGTGCGGTCGATGTAGGGCTCGATGGATTCCTGCAGCGCGCGTACCGAACCGATATGGCGGAACTGCCCACGCAGGCGATGGGCTATAAGGGGTTTGAGCAGCCAGCCAAACGGGCTGGCCAGGCGGGGAAAGCGAAATTGGGTAAGGATGTCGAGAAATGCATCGTCGGCCAACAGACGTGCCAGAACCGCTGGAATTTCCGCGTCGGCATAGGGTCGGATGCTGTCGAATTCGCCCATCATGATCTCTTGTGATTGTCGCTGCGATTGAGGAGTTCAGGCCCTGCACCATGTGCCACGTTCACGCGCCGATACAGCATGACGGTGGCTCCAGGGGCAGCACCTAGACCGCCCATTATAACCTGCAAGTCACGGAGGCGCCCCATGTTGGAAACCCAGGATTATCAGTGCCCCTACTGCGGTGAGCCCGTCGAGGCGGTTCTTGACCTGTCGGCCGGCGATCAGCAATACATCGAGGATTGCCCGGTATGCTGCCGGCCTATCGTCTTCCTGCTGGAAACCGATGGGCAAGCCTGGCACCTGGATGTACGTGGGGAGAACGACTGATGAGGCGCATCTACGAACCGCAGGACCTGATGGAAGGCGAGTTGCTCAAGGCCATGCTGGCCAGCGAGGGCATCGAGGCGCATCTGGTAGGGGTTCATCTGGCTGGCGCGGTGGGTGAACTGCCGGCGTGCGGGCTGCTCGGCATGCTGGTCGAGGACGAGAACGCCGAACGCGCTCGCTGGCTGATCGCCGAGTACAATGGCGCGCAACCGCTACCCGGTGACGAGCCCGACGACGTTCAGGGCGTGTTGCTGTGTTGAGTCAACGGTACGCCCGCCCATCCCGATCGAGCCTTTCATGAGTGGACGCTTCGCGCTGTTTCGCTGGACGCCCGCCTTCGCGGCGCAGCCAGGTTTTCCTGCCGACCAGCAGCCGCACTGGAACCTCGCACCTGGCTCCCAGGTGCTGTTGTTGCGCGGCGAGCACGAGCAGCCTGCGCTGGTTCGCGCGCGCTGGGGGCTAACCCCTGCCTGGCTCAAGGATTTGTCGAAAACGCCCGCCCATGCCCGCGCCGAAACCCTGGCCGAGCAACCGATGTTTCGCGAAGCATTTCGCCTGCGCCGCGGCCTGATTCCGGCCAATGGCTTCTACGAGTGGCGGGGGGCGGCGCGCAAGCGGCCCTATTGGCTGAGCGGTGAGGAATCATTGCTCTATTTCGCTGCGGTCTGGGAGGCCTACCCGGTCGAGGGGCACGTCTACCTGAGCGCGGCGATGATCACCCAGGCGGCGGCGACGCTGCGTCGTCCACTGATCCTCAATGCCCAGGGCAGGCAGCGCTGGCTGGCTGCCGATACCCCGCTTGAACAGCTGCAGGCGCTGCTGGTCGGCACGCCGCAGGCGCTGCGGGAACGGGTGTTGAGCAATCTGGTCAATGACCCGACGCTCGACGGGCCGGAGTGTCTGACGCCTGCCTGAGCCTTGGCTTGCGCTGAAATACGTGCAGCACCTAGCAGGTTGTTGAAAAACTGCCTACGTGGCCGCCGCATCGTTGAAAACAGCCTTAAAATGCTTGTGCACACAAGTCGTAGGCTCCGCTTTTCCGCGGTTTTTTGTGGGGCCGCCCAGGCCTCGCGTCAGCTGTCTCGCCTACGTTTTTCAACAGCCTGATAGCATACTTCGTTCAAGGTCCCAGGGAGTTCCAGCATGAAATCGTCGTTGTCCATTACCACGCTGACCGCGGCACTGCTGCTGGCAGGATGCCAAGCTGTGAACACCACCAGCGGTGGCGCGGTGGGTGTCGAGCGCAAGCAGTACATGTTCAGCGCGCTGTCGACCGATGAAGTCAACCAGATGTACGCCCAGTCCTACCAGGAGACTTTGCAGAAGGCCTCCGGCAAAGGTGTGCTGGACAAGACCAGTGCCGATGCCAAGCGCCTGCAGCGAATCGCCGATCGCCTGATCAAGCAGGCGCCGCTGTTCCGCCCCGATGCGGCGCAGTGGCAGTGGGAAGTCAATCTGATCAAGAGCCCGGAGCTCAACGCCAATTGTGGGCCCGGCGGCAAGATCATCTTCTACAGCGGCATTATCGAAAAACTGAAACTCACCGACGATGAAATCGCCGCGGTGATGGGGCACGAGATCGCCCACGCCCTGCGTGAGCATGGCCGTGAGGCGATGTCCAAGGCCTATGGTTTGAACCTGGCCAAGCAGGGCGCCGCCGCGCTGCTCGGTGTGAGCTCGGATCAGATGGCGCTGGCCGACGCCGCGGTGAACTACGGTATGACGCTGCCCAATAGCCGCAGCAACGAGAACGAAGCCGACCTGATTGGTCTGGAGCTGTCTGCCCGTGCCGGCTTCAATCCCAACGCGGCAGTTACCCTTTGGGAAAAAATGGCCAAGGCCAGCGAGGGGGCGCCGCCGGAGTTCATGAGCACGCACCCGTCGTCGTCCAGCCGTATCGCCGCGCTGCAGGCGGCCATTCCCAAGGTCATGCCGCTCTACCAGCAGGCCAAGAAGGGCTGATCGCGATGCTCCGGCCAGCGCCGTGCGCAAGCGCTGGCCGGGCGCTGGCCTGTCAGCCGTTGAGAAAACCACTCAGCAGCATGGCCTGGTAGGCGGCGTACACCGCCAGGGCGGCAAAGGCGATGGCGGCGAGCCGGCGAATCAGGGTGAGCGGCAGGCGGTCGGCGGCAAAGTTGCCGGCCAGCACCACCGGCACGTTGGCGATCAGCATGCCCAGGGTGGTGCCCAGCACCACCATGATGAAGTGCGGGTACTGGGCGGCGAGCATCACGGTCGCCACCTGGGTCTTGTCGCCCATCTCGGCCAGGAAAAAGGCGATCAGTGTGGTCAGGAACGGCCCGTAGCGTTTCAGACTGGAGCTTTCGTCGTCATCGAGTTTGTCGGGGATCAGCGTCCACAGCGCCACGGCGATAAAGGATACCGCGAGGATCCAGCTCAGCAGCGCCGGCGACAGCAGGCCGGCCACCCAGTTGCCCACTGCCCCCGCAGCCAGGTGGTTGGCCAGGGTGGCGACCACCATGCCCCAGATGATCGGCCAGGGCCTGCGAAAGCGGGCAGCCAGCAACAGCGCGAGCAATTGAGTCTTGTCGCCGATTTCCGCCAGGGCAACGATCAGGGTGGGAACGAAAAGAGATTCCAGCATCGGGGTTCCTAAAGGGGCGGGTAGACACGGCTATGACACGTACAGCCTCCCCGCCCCGGGTAAGGTGCTCGTGTCATAGGTCTTGTCAAACCCTGCGGCGTTCGAGCCGAACGGCGCAGATCCGTCTGGGCGGATCTTGGGTCGCACGCACCATGGTCAGCCGACCAAGTATGTTGATGCATGCCGGGCGAGCTGGCGCTCGCGGGAGACTACTCCCCTAGGACGCGCGCATTCTGCCCAAACGCTGTGCATTGGGCAAGGCCTGCGCCGCTGCGCCGCAGGCAGCTTTGCTCATCGGCTGGCGGCTTGATAGATGCGGAAGCCATCGGCATCGGCCAGGGTGTGACACGGGCCGATATGCTGCTCGATCAACGGCGGATACTTGAGAAAGCGGTTGGCCACTAGGCGGATCTGTCCGTCTTTGCGTAAATGTCGGGCTGCCTGGCGCAGCAGGTCTTCGCTGGCCTGATAATGAGTGTGCACGCCCTGGTGGAACGGCGGATTGCTGAGGATGGCGCTCAGCTCGGCAGGCGCCGCAGCGATACCATCGCCACTGATGACATCCGCCTGCAGGCCGTTGGCCGCCAGGGTCAGGCGGCTGCTGGCGACGGCGAAGGCATCGACGTCCAGCAGGGTGACCTGGCTGTGTGGGTAGCGGCGCTTGAGCACCGCCCCCAGCACCCCGGCGCCGCAGCCGAAGTCAAGCAGATGGCCGTCGGGCAACTGATCGAGATGCTTGAGCAGCAGCGCGCTGCCGATATCCAGGCGGCCGTGGCTGAATACGCCGGGCAGGGTGACAATATCGAGGGAGCCGTCAGCCAGCGGCAGGCTGTAGCGCTGCGCCAGTGCATTCAGGTCTGGCGCTGCCGGCACGTTATCCACGCGTACCTGCCACAGCTGGCAGTGGCGGGCGCTGTCGAGCTTGCGTGGCGTACCGTAGGCCGCCATCTGCTTGGCGGCGCGCTCGACGCCGGCGCGTTTTTCGCCAACCAGATAGAGCAGCTTGCCAGGCAATCGGGCGGCCAGGGCGTCGAGCAGGTAAGCGGTCAACTCGCGGGATTTGGGCAGGAACAACACGGCCGTCTCGACGAGCGCGGCTGGCGGCGTGACGTCAAAGGCGCTGCGCCCGGCGAAGCGTTGGTCCAGCCGGGCATGGTCGCCGGCATGCCAGCTCCAGCCCGCGGCCTGTGGCAGGTGCCCGAGCAGATCATCGGCCGGCAGGCCTGCGAGCAAGGCCGAGCCACCGAACAGCTCGGCCTGACGCAGCAGCACTTCACTTCGCGGATCCATCAGCTCTTCCCCGGTAAAAGCGCGAAGGGTAGGGGCGTGGGCCGCAAGCTGCAAGTCCGATGCATCAGGGGTCAGCTGACCTGGCGCTTGGCCTGCCCGGCGAAAAAGCCTGCTGCGTTTTCCGCCAGTTGGCCGACGATCCGCTGGCGCGCTTCACGGGCGCCCCAAGCGCTGTGGGGGGTGATGATCAGGCGCGGGATGTCGGCAGCCAGCAGCGGATTGCCGTCCTTGGGCGGCTCCTGGGTCAGCACGTCGGTCGCCGCACCCCCCAGCTTGCCGGCGCGCAGGGCGTCGGCCAGGGCCTGCTCGTCGATCAGACCGCCGCGGGCGGTGTTGATCACGAAGGCGCCGGGCTTGAGCAGATCCAGTTCCCGGGCGCCAATCAGGTTGCGCGTCCGCTCGGTCAGCGGGCAGTGCAGGGTGAGGGCATCGACCTGGGCGAGCAACTCATCGAGTGGCAGCCGATCGTCCCGGGCTGGCCGGCCCGGCAGTTGCCCATAGAGCACGCGCATGCCGAATGCCTCGGCCAGCCGGGCGACCGCGCTGCCCAGCTCACCGTGGCCGAGCAGGCCCAGGGTCTTGCCCTCGAGTTCGACGATCGGATGATCGAGCAGGCAGAAGATGGGCGACTGCTGCCAGCGGCCGGCGCTGATATCGCGCTGGTACTCAGGCAGACTGGTGGCCAGGGCGAGCAGCAGGGTGAGGGTGTGCTGGGCCACCGATGGCGTGCCGTAGCCCTGGCAGTTGCACACTGTGACACCGTGCGCCCGGGCTGCGGCGAGGTCGACGTTGTTGGTGCCAGTGGCCGCGACCAGTATCAGCTCCAGTTCGGGGCAGGCCGCCAGCACCGCAGCATCGATCACCGCCTTGTTGCTGATCGCCACGCGGGCACCCTGCAGGCGCTCGATGACCTGCGCCGGGGTGCTCTGGTCGTGCAGTACCAGCTCGGCGAAGAGCTCGCGCAGCGGCGCCATGTCAAGGTCGCCAAGGTCGAGGGAGCGATAATCGAGAAACACTGCGCGGCCTGTTTTGCTCATCAGCTGTACCTTTATGACTGTCCGGTTGGGAAGTACAGTGCAGCCTATCAGAAGGCCTCTGCCGTCTGCCCGCTCTGCATGGGGGCGTCAGCCTTCGCCACCTGGATCAATCAGCCATCTCCTGGAGCCGCCGTGTACTGGATGGAATTTCTTACCGTTGCCGTCATTCACCTGCTGGCCGTCGCGAGCCCAGGCCCGGACTTCGCCGTGGTGGTGCGCGAGAGCGTCGCTCACGGCCGGCGCATCGGCGTTTTCTGCGCCCTGGGTGTCGGCACCGCGATCTTTCTTCATGTGGCCTATTCGTTGGCGGGCATCGGGCTGATCGTTTCGCAGTCGATCGTGCTGTTCAATGCCCTGAAGTGGCTGGCCGCTGCCTACCTGCTGTACATCGGGTTCAAGGCACTGCGCGCCAAGCCAGCGGCGCCCGCTGCGGCGCAATCCCAGGCTCCGGCACCGGCACGAACCCCGCGTGCGGCGTTCATCACCGGCTTCGTGACCAATGGCCTCAACCCCAAGGCGACGCTGTTCTTCCTGTCGCTGTTCACCGTGGTGATAAATCCGCACACCCCGCTGCTGGTGCAGGGCGGTTATGGCGTTTACCTGGCCGTGGCCACGGCGCTGTGGTTCTGCCTGGTGGCGATGCTGTTCAGCCAGCGGCGCGTACGTGATGGTTTCGCGCGCATGGGCCATTGGTTCGACCGCCTGATGGGCGCGGTGCTGGTCGGCCTGGGTATCAAGCTGGCGTTTACCGAACTGAAGTAGGGCGCGCGGTCGCGCGCCTATTTCGTGGCGGTCAGAGCACTTCCAGCGCCACCGCCGTCGCCTCACCACCGCCGATGCACAATGAGGCGACACCGCGCTTGCCACCGGTTTGGCGCAAGGCGTTGATCAAGGTGACGATGAGCCGCGAGCCGGTCGAGCCGACAGGATGGCCCTGGGCGCAGGCACCGCCATAGATGTTCACCTTGGCGTGGTCTAGGTGGTGTTCGCGGATCGCCAGCATGGTGACCATGGCGAATGCCTCGTTGATTTCGAACAGGTCGACCTCGTCCTTGCCCCAGCCAGCCTTGTCCAGCACCTTGCCGATAGCGCCGATGGGGGCGATGGTGAACTCGCTGGGATCCTGGCTCTGGGTCGAGTGGGCGACGATGCGTGCCAACGGCTGCAGGCCACGTGCCCGGGCTTGTTCGGCGCTCATCAGCAGCAGCGCGCTGGCGCCATCGGAAATCGAACTGGCGTTGGCGGCGGTGATGCTGCCGTCCTTGCTGAAGGCCGGTTTCAGGCTTGTGATCTTGTCTATCCTGGCGCTCAGCGGCTGTTCATCCTCGCTCACCTGAACCTCGCCCTGGCGCGTTGCCACGTTGACCGAGACGATCTCGTCGGCCAGTAGGCCAGACTGCATGGCCTGTTGCGCACGGCGCAGCGACTCGATGGCGTAGGCGTCCATCGCTTCGCGGGTGATGCCGTAGCGATCCGCGGTCTCCTGGGCGAACGAGCCCATCAGGCGACCGGTGCGGGCATCCTCCAGGCCATCGAAGAACATGTGATCCTTGACCTCGCCGTGGCCCATGCGCAAGCCGCCACGCGCCTTGGGCAGCAGGTATGGAGCATTGGACATGCTCTCCATGCCGCCGGCGATCACCACCTGGGCGCTGCCGGCCTTGATCAGGTCGTGAGCCAGCATCACCGCCTTCATGCCCGAACCGCACAGTTTGTTGATGGTGGTGCAGCCCGTTGCGCTTGGCAGGCCGGCGCCCAGCGATGCCTGGCGAGCCGGGCCCTGCTTGAGGCCGGCGGGCAGCACGCAGCCCATGATCACTTCCTGCACGTCCTCGGGGGCGACACCCGCCCGGGCGATGGCAGCGCGGATCGCTGCGGCACCAAGGTCCGTTGCGCTTAGCGGAGCCAGGCTACCCTGAAAACCACCCATGGGCGTGCGTGCGCCACTGACGATAACAATATCCGACATGTGTTCACCTTGATCTTCAATAGGGGGAGCAAAACCGTCTCGTTGGTTACAGTGAGCAACACAATCATCCATCTGGCTGATTGAGCGAGCGCCGGTACACGCTACTGTTGGCAAGGTGCCATCTGCGCGCTCAGGTTTTGCTTCATCTCTGTCACCATCAACAATAGCCCAGAACAGGTGAGCCCATGCTGCAGACCCGCATCATCCCTCCCTCCGCGAATGCCCACCCATACCCGCTGCTGATCAAAAGCTTGCTGCTGTCGGGCAGTCGCTACGAAAAAAACCGTGAAATCGTCTACCGCGACACGATGCGTTACAGCTACGCGACCTTCAACGAACGAGTAGCGCGGCTGGCCAACGTGCTCACCCAGGCCGGCGTGAAGGCCGGCGACACCGTGGCAGTGATGGACTGGGACAGTCACCGTTACCTGGAATGCATGTTCGCGGTACCGATGCTCGGCGCGGTACTGCACACCGTCAATGTGCGCCTGTCGCCGGAACAGATTCTCTACACCATGAACCACGCCGAGGACCGCTTCGTGCTGGTCAACAGCGATTTCGTCGCGTTGTATCAGGGCATCGCCGGGCAACTCACCACGGTCACCGGCACCTTGTTGCTGAGCGACAACGCCACGGCCGCCGGCGAGCTCCCCGGTTCTGTCGGTGAGTACGAAAGCCTGCTGGCGGCTGCCGAGCCGAGCTATGCGTTCGCCGATTTCGACGAGAACTCCGTTGCCACCACCTTCTACACCACCGGCACCACCGGCAATCCCAAAGGCGTTTACTTCACCCACCGGCAACTGGTGCTGCACACCCTGTCGATGGCCACCACCCTGGGAAGCCTGGACAGCATTCGCCTGATGGGCAGCGATGACGTGTACATGCCCATCACGCCCATGTTCCACGTGCATGCCTGGGGCGTGCCCTATGTCGCCACCTTGCTGGGCGTAAAGCAGGTCTACCCGGGCCGTTACGAGCCGGAGATGCTTTGCCAGCTGATCAAGGGCGAGCAGGTGACGTTTTCCCATTGCGTGCCGACCATCCTGCAGATGCTGCTCGCCGCCCCTGGCGCCCAGGGGCATGACTTCAATGGCATGAAGGTGATCATCGGCGGCAGCGCACTCAATCGCGCCCTGTATGACGCGGCCAAGGCCAGGGGTATCCAACTGACAGCCGCGTACGGGATGTCCGAGACCTGTCCGCTGATTTCCTGCGGCTATCTCAATGAAGAACTGCTCGCTGCCAGCGAGCTACAGCGCACCGCCTACCGCATCAAGGCCGGGGTTCCGGTGCCGCTGGTCGAGGCGGCGATCATGGATAGCGAAGGCAGGTGCTTGCCCGCCGACGGCGAGACCCAGGGCGAACTGGTGGTGCGAGCGCCCTGGCTGACCCAGGGCTATTACCGCGAGCCGGAAAAGGGCGAGGAATTGTGGGCCCGTGGCTGGCTGCATACCGGCGATGTGGCCACCCTGGATGCCATGGGGTTCATCGACATCCGCGACCGTATCAAGGACGTGATCAAGACCGGCGGCGAGTGGATTTCCTCGCTGGAGCTGGAAGACCTGATCAGTCGCCAGCCAGCGGTTCGCGAAGTGGCCGTGGTCGGCGTGGCGGATCAGCAGTGGGGCGAGCGCCCTTTCGCCCTGGTCGTGGCCAAGGATGGCCAGCCGCTGGACGCCGCAATTATCAAGGCGCACCTCACGCCCTTCGTCGAGCAGGGGCTGATCAACAAGTGGGCGATTCCCTCGCAGATCGCCCTTGTTACCGAAATTCCCAAGACCAGTGTGGGCAAGCTGGACAAAAAGCGCATTCGCGTTGACCTGGCGCAGTGGCAAGAGGCGGGAAGTGATTTTTTATCGTCCCTGTAAAGCACGAATTTCAAGGTCAAAAATGTGACTGATCAGTCAAACAAGCGTTTGGCTTGCTAATTGCTGGTTTCAGGCCATTCTTGGCTTGTCACGGATGGGACTGATCCCTCTAAACCGGCGAGCCAGAGTGTCTGGGGCACTGCAAGCATCACCTGGCAAGCTCGCTGGCTTTAGTCAATCAGCCATAACAAAAACAAATGGAGTAGCGTCGATGACCAACACAACAAGGCCTTTCTGGCGTCTGGCAAAACTGCCGCTGGCCGTCAGCCTCGCATCAACTCTTGCCAGCCCGGCATTCGCGGTGAATTTCAATATCGGGGAAATCGAAGGTCAATTCGATTCGTCGCTGTCCGTGGGGGCTAGCTGGTCGACAGCCAAGCGTGACGATCGTTTCATCGGCGAAGCCAATGGCGGCACTGGCTACACCCAGACGGGTGACGACGGTCGTCTCAATTTCAAGCGCGGCGAAACCTTCTCCAAGATCTTCAAGGGCATTCATGACCTCGAGTTGAAGTACGGCGATACCGGTGTGTTCGTGCGGGGCAAATACTGGTACGACTTCGAACTCAAAGATGAGTCGCGTCCCTTCAAGGACATCGATGACGACGGCCGCAAACCGGGTGCCAAGTCCGCCGGTGCGGAATGGCTCGATACCTTCGTGTACCACAACTACAGCATTGGCGATCAGCCCGGCTCCGTGCGCCTGGGCAAGCAGGTGGTGAGCTGGGGTGAAAGTACCTTCATCCAGAACAGCATCAACTCGATCAACCCGGTTGACGTTTCCGCTTTCCGGCGCCCAGGCAGTGAGGTCAAGGAAGGTCTGATCCCGGTCAACATGTTCTATGTTTCCCAGAGCGTCACCGATCGGTTGTCGATGGAGAGCTTCTACCAGTTGAGCTGGAAACAGACCGTTGTCGATAACTGCGGAACCTTCTTCTCGACCGCCGACGTGGCGGCCAATGGCTGTAACAACAACTACAACATCCTCAACAGCAGCCTGGTCGGCTTGTTGCGTGGCGTCGATGCCCTGGCAGCCGGGGCGCCGGCGCTGGCGCCGATCGGTGCGTCGGCCGCCGGTGTGAACTACACCCAGGAAGGCATGGTGGTGCGTCGCGGCAAGGACAACACTGCACGCGATGACGGGCAGTGGGGCTTGGCACTGCGTTGGCAGGGCGATAACACCGAGTACGGCGCGTACTTCATGAATTACCACAGCCGTACGCCGTTCCTCAGTGTGCAGAATGCCGATGCGGCAGCGCTGGCGAGAATTGGCGCTGCGGCTCGCAGTATCTACAACACCCTGGGGGTTGGTGCCGCTGGCAGCCCTGCAGCTTGGGTAGGCTCGGGTAATGCTTGGCTCGGCGCCGCGCCACCTGCCGCTTTCGCAGGCCCCCTGGGCGCTCAGGCACGCACGCTTGCCGGCGCCGCTGTGGCCGTGGGTAACGGCAGTTACTTCATGGACTACCCCGAGGACATCCGCCTCTATGGTCTGAGTTTCTCCACCACGCTGCCTACCGGCACGGCCTGGCAGGGTGAAGTCAGCTATCGCCCGAACGCGCCGGTGCAGATCAACACCCAGCAGCTGACCCTTGCCCTCGCAGGCGCTGCAGCTGGTACCACGGCACCGGGGGCGGTGCAGAAGGGCTATGACCGCAAGGAAATTACCCAGATCCAGACCACCTTCACGCATTTCTTCGATCAGGTGCTGGGCGCTGACCGCCTGACCCTGGTGGGCGAAGTCGGCTTCGCGCACGTGGGCGGCCTGGAAGGCAAGAACAAGAACCGCTATGGTCGTGACCCTATCTACGGCATCACCGGCAGTGCGGTGGACCCTAACGAAACGTCCATTGCCCGTTATGGCGACCATGGTTACACCACTGCCAACTCCTGGGGTTATCGCATGCGCGGCATCCTGGACTACAGCGATGTGTTCGCCGGTGTGAACCTGCGCCCCAACGTCGCTTTCTCCCACGATGTTGACGGCTATGGTCCCAACGGGTTGTTCAATGAGGGCGCCAAGGCTGCCAGCCTGGGCCTCGATGCCGAATATCAGAACACCTACACCGCCACCGTCGCCTACACCAACTTCTTCGATGGTCGTTACAACACCCTCGTTGATCGTGACTTCCTGGCCCTCAGCTTCGGTATGAACTTCTAAGCGCCCGTATTCATAGGAAAACGCATTTATGAGAACAACAAAAAGGCTGTTGCAAACTGGCGCTCTGACCTTGTCGCTGCTGGCCACCGGTGTGATGGCAGCGGTGTCGGCGGACGAGGCGGCCAAGCTGGGTAATACCCTGACGCCGATCGGCGCCGAAAAGGCAGCTAACGCTGATGGCAGCATCCCGGCCTGGACGGGCGGGCTGCCCATCAATGCGGGGGCGGTGGACGCGGGTGGCTTCCTGGCCGATCCGTTCCCCAACGAGAAGCCACTGTTCACCATCACCGCGCAGAACGTCGAGCAGTACAAGGACAAGCTCACGCCTGGCCAGTACGCGATGTTCAAGCGCTATCCGGAAACCTATCGGATGCCGGTCTACACCACGCATCGCTCGGCAACCGTACCGGACAACATCATCGCGGCGACCAAGCAGAACGCGACCAACACCAAGCTGATCCAGGGCGGTGAGGGGCTGGAGAACTTCCAGCTGGCCAACCCGTTCCCGATTCCGAAAGACGGTCTGGAAGCGATCTGGAACCACATCACCCGCTACCGTGGTGCCAGCGTTCGTCGCCACGTGGTGCAGGTGACGCCGCAGGCCAATGGCTCGTTCAGCCCGGTCAGCCTGGAAGAAGAGTTCGCTTTCCGCAGCATGATGAAGGGCGTCGATACCAGCCAGCCGAGCAACATCCTGTTCTACTTCAAGCAGCGGGTAACCGCACCGTCGCGTCTGGCCGGTAACGTGTTGCTGGTGCATGAGACCATCGACCAGGTGAAGGAGCCGCGGATGGCGTGGCTGTACAACGCCGGTCAGCGCCGTGTGCGCCGCGCGCCGCAGGTGTCCTATGACGGCCCGGGTACTGCCGCCGACGGCCTGCGTACCTCGGATAACCTCGACATGTACAACGGCTCGCCTGATCGCTACGACTGGCAGTTGCTGGGCAAGAAGGAAATCTACATTCCCTACAACAGCTACCGTCTCGATTCAACGAAGTTGAAGTACGCCGACATCGTCAAGGCGGGACACCTGAACCCGGACTTCACCCGTTACGAGTTGCACCGCGTCTGGCACGTGACCGCGACCCTGAAGCAGGGCGAGCGCCACATCTATGCCAAGCGTGACTTCTACCTCGACGAGGATACCTGGCAGGCCGCTGCCATCGACCACTACGACGGTCGCGGTACCCTGTGGCGCGTAGCGGAAGCCCATGCCCAGTACTACTACGACAAGCAGGTGCCGTGGTACGCCGTCGAGGTCATCCATGATCTGCTCTCCGGTCGCTATCTGGCCCTGGGCCTGAAGAACGAGGAGAAGCGCGCCTACGAGTTCGACTATCCAGCCAAGGAAAGCGACTACACGCCGGCAGCACTGCGCCAGTCTGGCGTTCGCTGATCGTCGCGTAAAACCAGAAAGCCGGCCTCAGGGCCGGCTTTCTGCTGTCTGCTCGAATGATTTTCGAGATGAGACCCGTGAAGCCTCTACAGGTGATGCACGATTTGCCGCTCCACCGCGCGGCACCTTACGGCGGTTACAATCGGCCATCCGCCTGCCATCCGCGTTACAGGAAACCCGCATGCAATCCACTTCTCCCACCTTGATCCGCGAAACCTTTCCCGTCGGCCCGCTGCAGTGCAACTGCACCATCATTGGCGATCCGGTCAGCGGCAAGGCCATCGTGGTCGATCCGGGTGGCAACCCAGACCTGATCATGGCACGCCTGGAGGCCCACGGCCTCAAGGTGGTGAGCATCATCCACACTCACGCGCACCTGGATCATTTCCTGGCGTCCGGGCAGATGAAGGAAAAGACCGGCGCGACCCTGCACCTGCACAAGGATGATCAGTTCCTCTGGGACAACCTGGAGATGCAGTGCCAGATGTTCGGCGTGCCCTATACGCCGGTGCCCGCCCCCGATCAGTGGCTGGCCGATGACCAGGCACTGGCCTGCGGCTGCGGTGTGGCCCTTCACACGCCGGGGCATACCCCTGGCTCCATGAGCTTCTGGTTTCCCGAGGCCAAGCTGCTGATCGCCGGCGACACCCTGTTTCGCCGCGGCATCGGTCGTACCGACCTGTGGGGCGGCGATTACGCCACCATCGAGCGCTCCATCCGGCAGCGTCTGTACCGGCTGGATGAAGACGCCACCGTGGTGACCGGCCATGGGCCGGACACCCGACTAGGTGACGAGATGCGCGAAAACCCCTTCGTGCGTGCTTGAAAAAACAAGCGTTTACAGATTTTTTGCGTGGTGATTGTTAGCCTTGGTCGGGAACTTGACTGCGTTCGCTGGCTCGAAGCCGCGGATAAAAGCCTGCCTCTCTCGTAAAACGACTAAGGATTACCCATGATCAAACTCCGCTCGCTGATTGCCGCAACGGCCGTTTTCGCTGTCCTGTCCGGCTGTACCGTCAACCCCTATACCGGTGAAAGCCAGGCAGGCAAGGCCGGTATCTATGGCGGCGTTGGCGCCCTGGCGGGAGCCGCGGTGGGCGCTGCCACCTCGAGCAAGAAGGATCGCAAGAAGGGCGCGCTGATCGGTGCCGCCGTCGGCGGTGCAGCGGGCGGTGGTTACGGTTACTACGTCGATACCCAGGAAGCCAAGCTGCGTCAGCAACTGCAGGGCACCGGCGTACAGGTGCAACGCAATGGCAATGACCTGACCCTGATCATGCCGGGCAATATCACCTTCGCCAGCAACTCGGCAGACATCGCCGGCAACTTCTACCCGACGCTGAATTCCCTGGTACTGACCTTCAAGGAGTTCAACAAGAACGGTGTGAACATCGTCGGCCATACCGATAGCACCGGTTCGGCCGAGCTGAACCAGAGCCTGTCCACCCGCCGTGCGCAGAGCGTGGCCTCGTACCTGGCTGCCAACGGCGTGGCCGCGTCGCGCATCTCGGCCTATGGCGCTGGCCCCAACCAGCCGATCGCCAGCAATGCCAACGAAGCAGGGCGTGCACAGAACCGTCGCGTGGAAATCAACCTGCGCCCGCTGTAAGCCAAACCGCGCATCAGAAAACCCCGCCACGGCGGGGTTTTTTATGTCCGCCATATTCCTGTGCCGGTGGCTGCCACGCGCGTGATGACTAGACTGTGATGATCAATGGTCGATGCGGGCAGGGAGGTAGAGGTGGTGCCGGATCAGGATGAGCCGCTGGAAATACTCGTCGTCGATGATCGACAGGACAATCTGGATGACATGCAGGAACTGCTCGAAGCCATCGAGCAGCCGGTCCACTGCGTGGACTCGGGTCCCAAGGCCCTCGAATACCTCGCCCAGGGTGAAGTGGCCCTGGTGCTGCTCGATGTACAGATGCCCCGAATGGACGGCTTCGAGGTGGCGCGGCGCATGCGCAATGGCCCGCATACCCGACTGACACCGATCATCTTCATCTCCGGTATGGCGCAGACCGATGAGATCCTCAGTAAGGGCTATGGTGCCGGCGCGATGGACTTCATCGCCAAGCCGGTGCAGCCGGCGATGCTGTTGCACAAGGTACGCGCGCTGCTCGAACACGAGCGCCATCGCCGTGATCTATTGCGCCTGACCCGGCAACTGGAGCGCGAGCGGGCATTCAATGCCTCGATTCTCGACAACACTGCCGAAGGCATTCTGGTGGTCGGCGACGAAGGGCGTATTCGCTTCGCCAACCCGGCGATCACCCGCATGCTCGGTTGCCAGGCGGGCGAGCTGATCGGCAGTGCGCTGCTGGACTGGGTCGAGGGCGGTGACGCTGAGGAGTGGCAGACCTCCAGCTTCTACCTGCACTGGCAGCGTCGCGAGGACCTTCGTCTGCATGACGCCAACCTGCGTACCCGGGATGCCCGCCCCGTGCCGGTGGCGCTTTCCTGTTCGCCGCTACCGGATAGCGAGCACGGCATGGTGCTGTTGGCGCTGGACATGTCGGTGGTGCGTGACCTGCACCATCAGCTCGAGTCGCTGGCCATCACCGATGCGTTGACTGGATTGCTCAACCGCCGTGGTTTTCTGCAGGAGCTGCAGGCCGCGATCTCCCGTCACCAGCGCACTGGCCAGAAGGCGGCCTTGCTGTACCTGGATCTGGATGGCTTCAAGCGCATCAACGACACCCTGGGCCACGAGCGCGGTGATCAGGTGCTGCGCCAGGTCAGCGTTCAGCTCAAGGGTTGCCTGCGCCCCTATGATCGCCTGGCACGGATCGGCGGCGACGAATTCACGGTGATCCTCGACAGCCTGGGTAGCTCGGCCGAGGCGGCCGCGGTGGCGCAGAAACTGGTCCAGCAGGTATCCGACCAGGCGGGTGAGGGCGACCTGTCGGGGCTGGGCGTCAGCATTGGCATCGCCTGCTTACCCACCGATGGTGACACGGTCGAAGATCTGCTGCGGGCGGCCGATATGGCGATGTATGCGGCCAAACGCGGTGGGCGGCGGCAGTATCGCTTCCACCAAGCAGAGAGTTGAGCCTAGGGATGCTGCTGGTGCAGGCGCATCAGCAGGTCGTCCTTGGCTCCCCACAGGGCGTTGACCCACTGCTGGAAATCCTGGCGATAGGCTTCGTCCTGGTCGTAGGCGCGGCCGATGAAGCGAGCCGGGATCGGTAGCTGCTCGACCACCACCACCACGTCGTGCAGCTGACCGCTGAGCAAGGTCCAGAAACCGGGGCTGCCCTGCGGGTAATGCAGGGTGACGTTGATCATGCCGTGCAGCTGTTCGCCCATGGCATCGAGCACGAAGGCCAGGCCCCCTGCCTTTGGCTTGAGCAGGTAGCGGTAGGGCGATTGCTGTTCCTGATGCTTGGCCGGGGTGAAGCGAGTGCCTTCGACGAAGTTGAAGATGCCCACCGGGTTGTGGCGAAACTTGGCGCAGGTGCGGCGGGTGGTCTGCAGATCCTTGCCTTTCTTCTCCGGGTGCTTGGCCAGGTATTGCTTCGAATAGCGCTTCATGAAGGGAAAGCCCAGTGCCCACCAGCACAGGCCGATCACCGGTACCCAGATCAGTTCCTGCTTGAGGAAGAACTTCAGCGGCCGGACGCGTCGGTTGAGCAGGTACTGCAGCACCAGAATATCCACCCAGCTCTGGTGGTTGCTGGTTATCAGGTAGGAGTGTTCGTAGTCGAAGTTCTGCTCACCCTGGATATGCCAGCGGGTTTTGCCCAGCACCTGCATCCAGGCTTTGTTGCAACTGATCCAGCCTTCCTGGATGAAGATCATCAGGCGATCACTGGCTCGTTGCACAACCGGCAGTGGCAGCAGGATACGCAGCAGCGTGATGGTGAATAGCGGCACGCACCAGAACAGGGTATTGAGCGCCAGCGAGACGCTCCCCAGCAGGCCGAGCACCGGGGCAGGCAGAAAGTGCAGCATGAACGTGCGAACCTCAGGCAGGTTGGCTGCCGGCGATAGCGCTGGCAGCAATTGGCGCACAGGTTAACGATTGGTGATGGAACTGCAAGTCGAGGCGAATGCGGGGTGTGTCACCCGCATTCGCCTCGCCCTTGTTCACCGGCGCATGTTGGCGGCCTGGATAGCGGTCAGGGCAATGGTGAAGACGATATCGTCCACCAGCGCGCCGCGCGACAGGTCGTTCACCGGCTTGCGCAGGCCCTGCAGCATGGGCCCGACGCTGATGCAGTCGGCGCTGCGCTGCACCGCCTTGTAGGTAGTATTGCCGGTGTTCAGGTCCGGGAAAATGAACACCGTGGCGCGACCGGCCACCGGGCTGTTGGGGGCCTTTTGTCGGCCGACGCTTTCGATGGCCGCGGCGTCGTACTGCAGCGGGCCGTCGACCAGCAGTTGCGGGTCGGCCTGGCGTGCCAGGCGCGTGGCCTCGCGCACCTTTTCCACTTCCTCGCCACTGCCCGAATCACCGGTGGAGTAACTGAGCATCGCTACCCGCGGCGGAATGCCGAAGGCCTGGGCGGAGCTGGCGCTCTGCAGGGCGATTTCCGCCAGTTGCTCGGCATTGGGGTCCGGGTTGACCGCGCAGTCGCCGTAGACCAGCACCTGATCCGGCAGCAGCATGAAGAACACCGAGGACACCAGGTTGTAGCCGGGGGCGGTCTTGATCAACTGCAGCGCCGGGCGGATGGTATTGGCGGTGGTGTGCACCGCGCCGGACACCAGGCCGTCGACTTCGTCCAGGGCCAGCATCATGGTGCCCAGCACCACGGTGTCTTCGAGCTGGGCGCTGGCCATTGGCGCGTTGAGGCCCTTGCCCTTGCGCAGCTCGACCATCGGCTCGACGTAGCGCTCGCGGATCAGATCCGGGTCGAGGATCTCCAGCCCTGGCGGCAGCTCGATGCCCTGGGCCTGGGCCACGCTGTGCACCTCCTCGGGCTTGGCCAGTAGCACGCAACGGGCGATGCCGCGGGCCTGACAGATGGCGGCGGCCTGTACGGTGCGCGGCTCGGCGCCTTCAGGCAGGACGATGCGTTTGTTGGCGGCCTTGGCCTGCTGCACCAGCTGGTAACGGAACGCCGGCGGCGACAGGCGCAGCTCCCGCGGGCTGCCGCAACGGGCGGCCAGCCAGTCGTGATCGATATGGCTGGCGACGAAGTCGGCGACCTTCTCGGCGCGCTCCTTGTCGTCGACCGGGATTTCCTTGTTCAGGCGATTGAGGTTGGTGGCCGTGTCGTAGGAGCCGGTACTCACGGTCATCACCGGCAGGCCGCTCTGCAGGGCCCCGCGGCACAGTTCCATGATCCGTGGGTCGGGGGCGAAGTCGCTGCACAGCAGCAGGCCGGCCAGCGGCATGCCGTTCATTGCGGCCAGGCTGGCGGCGAGGATGATGTCGTCGCGGTCGCCCGGCGTCACCACCAGGGTTCCCGGCTTGAGCAACTGCACGGTGTTGGCCACGGCGCGGGCGCACAGCACGATCTTGAGCATGCGCCGTTGTTCGTAGTCGCCGGCATTGAGGATGCGTGCGCCGAGCAGCTCGGCGATGTCACGGGTACGCGGCGCGTTCAGCTCGTCGAGCCAGGGGATGCAGCCGAGCAGGCGAAATTCCGGGTGGCGCAGCAAGGAAGACTGTTCGCGCAGACGAGCGGTGAAGGCCTCCAGGCCATCATCGCTACGGATCTTGTTGAGGATCACGCCGAGCACCTTGGGATCCTTCGGGCCACCGAACTGCTGGGCCTGGATTTCCACGCGGTCACACAGTTCGCCGAGGCTTTCCTGCTCCGGCGCCGAGACCAGGATCACGTCGGCATCCAGGCTCTTGGCCAGGTGGAAGTTGACCCGTGCGGCATAGCTGGCCTGGCGCGTCGGCACCATGCCCTCGACGATCACCACGTCCTTGTCCTTGGCGGCTTCCTGGTAGAGGCTGATGATTTCCTCGAGCAGCTCGTCCAGGTCGCCATCGCCAAGCCGCCGTTCGACATGGGCGAGGGCCAGGGGCTTGGGCGAGTGCAGGCCGTGGGTGCGCGCTACCAGTTCGCTGGAGCGCTCAGGGCCGGCATCGCCCTGGTGCGGCTGAGCGATTGGCTTGAAGAAGCCGACCTTGAGGCCGGCGCGTTCCAGCGCCCCGACCAGGCCCAGACTGATGGAGGTGAGACCGACGCCGAAGCCGGTCGGCGAGATGAAAAAGGTGTGCATGGGGTTCTCCGTAATCAGTCGAGCAGCGCCAGGGTATCGAGGGCAATCTGCCGTTCTTCGTTGGTGGGCACCACCAGCACCCGGGTATGGTCGTGGGCGTGGATCGGTCCGCTGACGCCACGCAGGCAACGCGCATTGGCCGCTTCGTCGAGCTTGAGGCCGAGCAGGCTCAGATGGGCCACCGTCTTGCTGCGGATCAGCGGCGAGTTCTCGCCGATGCCGCCGGTGAAAAGCAGCCCGTCAAGGCGCGGCAGGGCGCAGCTCATGGCCGCCAGGGATTTGGCCAGGCGGTAGCAGAACACCTCGATGGCCAGGGTGGCGCCGGCATGCCCGTCTTCGCGGGCCTGCTCCAGGCTGCGCATGTCGTTGGACAGGCCCGACAGGCCCAGGAGACCGCTGTCGTGGTTGAGCATGCGGTCGATCTGCTCCAGGCTCCAGCCCAGGGTGCGCGACAGGTGGCTGTGCAGGTTGGGGTCGACATCGCCGCTGCGGGTGCCCATCACCAGGCCTTCGAGTGGCGTCAGGCCCATGCTGGTATCACGGCTCTGGCCATTGACCACCGCACAGGTCGAACAGCCATTGCCCAGGTGGGCGACCAGCCAGGCGCTGTCATCCGCTGGCAACCCGGTGAGCTCGGCCGCGCGGGCACTGACGAAACGGTGGCTGGTACCGTGGAAGCCATAGCGGCGCACGCCGTGCTCGCGATACAGCTGCTCCGGCACCGCGTAGCGATAGGCATGTTCGGGCAGGCTCTGGTGAAAGGCGGTGTCGAACACCGCCACCTGGGGCAGCTCGGGGTACAGCGCCAGGGCCGCTTCGATCCCTAGCAGGCCGGCCGGGTTGTGCAGCGGCGCCAGGGGCGCGACGGCGCGAATCGCGGCGATCACCTGAGCGTCTAGCCGTTGTGCGCTGGTGAAGTGCTCACCGCCGTGCACCACACGGTGACCGATGCCATGCAACTGGCCGCCGGTGGCGTCCTGCACCTGCTGCAGCAGATGTGCGAGCGCTGCGCGGTGGTCGTCGCCGGCAATGGCCAGGCTGTGCTTGACCCCATCGCGCTGCCAGTGCAAGACCGCGTCGGCACTGCCAAGGCGCTCGGCCAGACCACTGATGGCGAACGACTGCTGATCAGGATCGACCAGGGCGAATTTGATGGAGGAACTACCGCAGTTGATTACCAGAATATTGCGTGCGGGCATTCAGAAGTCCTTAGCATCGGTAGGCATTTGCGCCGGTGTTGCGACACACCAGCCACAGGTGAAGTTCGTGCCGATACGCGCATGGCGCTGCGCGGCATCGAGTACCCAGGGGCGATTTTGCCAGGGCGGCTGATGGCGCAGGTGCTGAGTATGGCCACACGATAAGACAGCCACCCAATGGCCGTCATGATCTTGCTCAAAACCGACCAGGGTAACCCCGGACGCGGCCCGCCCGTCTGGGCTTGGGTCGCTTTCGGCCCCGCCCTTGGTTACAATCTCACGTTCATTTTCCTCGAGCAAAAGGTTCGCCCCATGCAGATCGCCGCCAACAAGGCCGTTTCCATCGACTATACCCTGACCAACGATGCCGGTGAGGTGATCGATAGTTCCGCTGGCGGCGCGCCGCTGGTTTACCTGCACGGTGCTGGCAACATCATCGTCGGTCTCGAGAAGGCCCTGGTCGGCAAGCAGGCCGGTGACGAAGTCAAGGTCGCCGTCGAGCCGGAAGAAGCTTACGGCGAATACAGCGCCGAGCTGGTCGCGACCCTGAATCGCTCGATGTTCGAAGGCGTCGACGAGCTGGAAGTCGGCATGCAGTTCCACGCTTCCGGCCCGGACGGCGGCATGCAGATCGTCACCATCCGCGAGCTGGAAGGCGACGACGTGATCGTCGACGGTAACCACCCCCTGGCCGGCCAGCGCCTGAACTTCGCGGTCAAGGTCGTCAACGTGCGTGACGCCAGCCAGGAAGAAGTCGCCCATGGTCACATCCATGGCGAAGGCGGTCACCAGCACTGATCCGTATGTCGGCAGCGCAATTGTCGCTGCTGGCAGATGGTCATGAACGGCTGCTAAGCTGCAGTCGTGAAAAGGCGCCTTTTCAGGCGCCTTTTTTATGCCTTGCCAGCCGCGGCAAATCGTCGTCGACGAACGTTCTTCATGCCTTTTCGCGTTACCCGGAGCACCCATCATGAGCGCCTTTCACCACCTGACACTGCATGCACTGGACGGCCAGGAGCTGCCGTTGGCCCCGCTCAAGGGCAAGGTGGTGCTGGTGGTCAACGTTGCGTCCAAATGCGGGCTCACGCCGCAATATGCCGGCCTCGAGCGCCTGCAGCAGACCTATGCCGCGCAGGGCTTCAGTGTGCTGGGCGTGCCCTGCAACCAGTTCGCCGGGCAGGAGCCCGACGACGAGGCGGCCATTGCCCAGTTCTGCAGCCTGAATTACGGCGTGACCTTTCCGCTGAGCAGCAAGCTCGAGGTCAACGGCAGCGGTCGTCATCCGCTGTATCGTTTGCTGGCTGGCGAGGGCGCCGAATTCCCTGGTGACATCACCTGGAACTTCGAGAAATTCCTGGTCGGCCAGGACGGCCGAGTGCTTGCGCGGTTCTCGCCGCGCACCGCGCCGGACGATCCGGCCTTGATCCAGGCCATCGAGAAGGCTTTGGCCTGAGCCTCGGGGCTGCGCCATGCGGCCCTGCATCCTTGCTGACGTTTCAGTGGGCGCGCTTGCTTTCGATCACCAAGGGCGGATTGCGCCCGTTGCCGGGCACGGCGTTGCTCTGCAGCGCGGCGTGCAGGTGCTGTTCGAACTGCTCGACGATGCTCGACCAGTTCTGTCTGGCCGCATGCTGCCGGGCGTTGAGGCGAACCCGGCGCAGGTTCTCGCTGCTCTCCGTCAGCCAGACCGCGGCTTCGATAAAGGTGCGCTGGTCATCGCCGCTGGCCAGCATGCCGTTGTGGCCGTCCTCGACATGCTGGGCAGCGGCTGCCTGATCAAAGGCGACCACGCCGAGGCCCGATGCCATGGCTTCTAGCAATACGTTGCCGAATGTCTCGGAAAGACTGGGGAACAGAAAGATATCGCCGCTGGCATAGTGCTGAGCCAGCGTTTCACCGCGCTGGATGCCGCAGAACAGGGCGTCCGGCAGCTGTTTCTGCAAGCTCTCGCGCAACGGCCCGTCGCCGACTATTACCAGCCTCAGGTGCAGGCCGGCGGATTGCCGTTGCAACGCCCGGAAGGTGCTGACCAGCAGGTCCAGATTCTTCTCGGCGGCCAACCGGCCCACGTGCAGCACGGCGATATCCTGCTCGGCCAGGCCCCAGCTGCGCCGCAATTCGTCGCTGCGCCGGGCCGGGTTGAACAACTGCGCGTCCACGCCGCGGGCGAGCAGTTCCAGGCGCTCGAAGCCGCGGCGCTGCAGTTCGCAGCGCTGGCTCAGGCTGGGTACCAGGGTCATGCGCGAGGCATTGTGAAACCAGCGCAGGTAGTTGGTCAGCAGGCGGGTCAGCAGGGTGATGCCGTAATGGCCGGTGTACTGCTGGAAGTTGGTGTGAAAGCCGCTGATCACCGGGATGCGTAGGCGCCTTGCGGCGCGCAGGGCAGACAGCCCCAGCGGGCCTTCGGTGGCGATGTACAGCACGTCGGGTGGTTGCCTGCGCCACAGGCGCAGCAGCTTGTGACGTGCCGACTGGCCCCACTGCAGGCCGGGATAGCCGGGCAGCGGCCAGCCGCGGGTCAACAGCAGGTCGTCATCATTGGCAGCGGGGGTGTCATGGTTCTGTCGTGGGCGGATCAGTTGTAGACGATGGCCACGTGCGCGCAGCCCGCTGACCAGATGGCCAAGGGTATTGGCCACCCCGTTGATTTCCGGACTGTAGGTCTCGCTGACCAGGGCGATGAATAGCGGGGGAGTGCTCATGACAGCAGTCTGGGCTGCCGTCATGTAGCGTTTGTGACGTCAGTGTGTCGTTTGCGTGACGGCGCCGGCGCCCGAGCTGACGCCCCCTTCACGCACCCAGAACAGGGTGGCGCCGGCGACTGCTGCGGGCATCATCACGATGTTCACGAAGGGCACCAGCAGGGCGGCGTAGGTGATGCCGCCAAAGCCCAGGGATTGCCAGCGCTTCTCGCGCAGCCAGGCGAGCATGTCCTGCCAGCTGACCTTGTTGTTGTCGGCAGGGTAATCGATGTACTGGATGGCCATCATCCACACCCCGAACAGCAGCCACAGTGGCGCCGCGACTAGGTTGACCACCGGGATGAACGACAGGATCAGCAGCCCCAGTGCGCGTGGCAGAAAGTACCCCAGCTTGCGCGCCTCACGACCCAGGGTGCGCGGCACCATGGCAATCAGCTCACCCCAGCTGAAGGGCGGAAAGTTGTCCTGGCCGCGCACCACCACCTCGACTTTCTCGGCGAGAAAGCCATTGAACGGCGCGGCCACGATATTGGCCAGCATGGTGAAGGTGAAGAACACCATCAGCACCACCAGCACCACGAACAGCGGCCAGAGAATGTATTGCAGAAAGCTCAGCCAGCCTGGCAGCGATGGCATGAAGGTGTCCACCCAGCCGCTGAACTGCTGCACGGCAAGGCCGATCATCAGGCTGAACAGGATCAGGTTGATCGCCAGCGGCAGCAGCACGAACAGCCGCAGGCCGGGGCTCATCACCAGTTTCAGGCCTTCGCCGAGGTATTGCGGGCCGGACAGCACGGGAGCGCGCATCAAAGGTGTCTCCAACAAGTGAACGTGGCGCGACCTTACCCATTTTGCCGGCGCGGCGAAAGCAGGGTGCGGCCATAGCGGGTGACTATCCAGGTGATTGGCAAAGCGCATTTCCCTGGCGCAGGCCGCGGCGGCTAGTCTGCTCGCGTCCCTTGTGCCGCCGTAGTCCTGACTTTCCTGTTCAGGTGGCGGCTTTTTTTGCAGCGCCATGCTGTGAGGAGTTCCCGATGTCGAGTATCCGCCACGCCCGCGTGATCATTCTCGGTTCCGGCCCGGCGGGTTACAGCGCCGCGGTCTATGCCGCGCGCGCCAATCTCAAGCCCCTGCTGATCACCGGCTTGCAGGCCGGTGGCCAATTGACCACCACCACCGAGGTCGACAACTGGCCCGGCGACGCCCATGGCCTGACCGGGCCCGAGCTGATGCAGCGCATGCAGGCCCATGCCGAACGCTTCGAGACCGAGATCGTCTTCGATCATATCCAGGCGGTGGATCTGGCCGCGCGGCCCTTCACCCTGGTGGGCGACAGCATTTCCTACACCTGCGATGCGCTGATCATCGCCACCGGTGCCAGCGCCCGCTACCTGGGCCTGCCGAGCGAGAGCGCCTTCATGGGCAAGGGTGTATCGGCCTGCGCCACCTGCGACGGTTTCTTCTATCGCAACCGTGAAGTGGCGGTGGTCGGCGGCGGCAATACCGCCGTGGAGGAAGCACTGTACCTGGCCAACATCGCCAGCCGGGTCACCCTGATTCACCGCCGTGGCGCCTTTCGTGCCGAGAAGATCCTGCAGAACAAGCTGCAGGAGCGGGTAGCCGAAGGGCGCATCGTGCTGGCCCTCAATGCCGAGGTGGAGCAAGTGCTTGGCGATGCCTCGGGCGTCACCGGCGTGCGGATCCGCGAGGCCGGTGACGCGACCCGTGACCTGCCGGTGGACGGCCTGTTCGTGGCCATCGGTCATACGCCCAATACGGCGTTGTTCGAAGGGCAACTAGCACTCAGGGACGGCTACCTGCAGGTCAACGGCGGGCGTGACGGCAATGTCACGGCGACCAGCATCGCGGGGGTGTTCGCCGCTGGCGATGTGGCCGACAGCGTCTATCGTCAGGCCATTACCTCGGCGGGGGCGGGCTGCATGGCGGCGCTGGATGTGGAGCGTTATCTGGACGGCCTCTGATCCTCGAGCAAGAGGCAGCTCGTCGAACCCTGCAACGAAAAAATGCCCGTATCGATTGATACGGGCATTTTTTTGGTTTGGCTCATGAGGCGGGCTACAGGTCGAAGTCGTACTCGGCCAGCTGCTTGTGCAGGCGTCGCTCCTCGAGGAAATTGTCGATGATGCGTCGCTTTGTGAGATTGGTTTTCGCCACTTCCACGGGGGCTTCGCTGTTGTCCGTTTCGTCGCTGACGAAGTCGTCGTCCAGTTCCAGGTCTTCTTTGCCGTTGCTCATGCGCTTCACTCCCGGCTACAGGGGCCATTTGCCGACCTTATAAGGGCAAACGTGAAGCGAGTAAAAAAGATTTTTTCAATCAGCTGATATCGGAAACCTATGAAGCATCAATCGTCCGATGTCTTTTGCTTGTATTCACACAGGTCTTCGATCCGGCAGCTGCCGCAGCGCGGCTTGCGCGCCTGGCACACGTAGCGGCCATGCAGGATCAACCAATGGTGTGCATCGAGGAGAAAATCCTTGGGCACGAACTTGAGCAGCTTCTTCTCGACCTCCACCACGTTCTTGCCGGGGGCAATGCCGGTGCGGTTGCTGACCCGAAAGATATGCGTGTCCACCGCCATGGTCAGCTGGCGAAACGCGGTATTGAGCACCACGTTGGCAGTCTTGCGACCGACTCCGGGCAGGGCCTCGAGCGCTTCACGGGTTTCCGGCACCTGGCTGCCGTGCTGCTCGACCAGGATGCGACAGGTCTCGATGACGTTCCTGGCCTTGCTGTTGTACAGGCCAATGGTCTTGATGTACTCGCTCAGGCCGTCGACGCCCAGGGCGAGGATCGCCTCTGGTGTATTGGCCACCGGGTAGAGCTTGGCGGTGGCCTTGTTGACGCCGACGTCGGTGGCCTGGGCAGATAGGATGACGGCAATCAGCAGCTCGAATGGCGTGCTGTAGGCCAGTTCGGTCTTGGGTTCGGGATTGTCTTCGTGCAGGCGGCGGAAGATCTCAAGGCGTTTGGCGGCGTTCATGGTCGCATCAGGGTCCGTCGAGGCGCTCTAACTGGCGCTGGTGTGCGCCTGCAGCCGGCGTTCGGCGGCGGCGAGGCGGTCTTGGGCATCACGTATCTTGGCAGGCTCAGGCGTATCGCTGCGCTGCAATTTGCTGAGTTCGGCGCGCGCATAGGCCAGGTCGGTCTTCAACTGGCGCAGCGGTGCGCTGAGCCCGGCCTTGTCGACCAGCACGCGCGCCGGCGCTGGCTTGCCGCAGCGCTCTTCGGCCAGGTGCAGGGCCTGCTGGGCCGCAGCATAGGCGCTTCGCAACGGCGCCAGGGCCTGCTCGTCGAGACCGCGGCGCTCGCCGGCCTTTAGGGCCATGCGGTGGCTGGCCAGGTCGATCTTGGCCTGCTTAAGGGCCTGTTCGCCCGGGCGTGGCGCTTCGTGTGCAGGCTTTGACTGTAGCGCGGCGAGACGCTGCTGATCGCGCTCGGCGGCCTGCTGCAGGGCGGCAAGTTGCTGACGCTGGCCGTCGTCCGGCGTATCACCAAAGGCCTTCAGGCCCTTTTGCAGCTGCGCGCGGCTCATGGCGGCATCGATCTTCGCCTGCTTCAGGGAGGATGCGGCAGCAGGCTGCTGGGGCGCGAGGGCGGGCGCTTCGACAGGCCCAGGCCGCACTGGTCGGGTTGCGCGGCGACGGGCCTCGGTGCGCGCCAGACGGGCCAGGCGATTCTGGTGGCGGGTGCGGAACTGGTCGGCCCGTGCGCGCTGCACCTCGGCTTCGGGCGGCGCCAGGGCGATCAGGTCGATGCAGTCCACCGGGCACGGCGCGATACACAGCTCGCAGCCCGTGCATTCGTCGCCGATCACCGTGTGCATTAGCTTGGCGGCGCCGACGATGGCATCTACCGGGCAGGCCTGGATGCACTTGGTACAGCCGATGCATTCGGCCTCGCGGATCACCGCCACCTGCGGCGGCGTTGCCGGCAGTGCCAGGGGCAGCTCCGGTACCTGCAACAGGTCGGCCAGTGCGTGGATGGTCGCATTGCCACCAGGGGGGCACTTGTTGATCGCCTCACCCGCGGCGATCCCCTCGGCATAGGGCAGGCAGCCCGGATGGCCGCACTTGCCGCATTGCGTCTGCGGCAGCAGGGCATCGATGGCCGCGATACGCAGTGAGTTGCTCATGGGCGCACCCGGGCGAGCCTGAACAAGCGTGATCCGGGCTGGTACGGGCAGGTGAAGTGGCGGGAGTCGATCATCGCTGTTGCAAGTCTGGTTGACGCGTGAGCCGGGCATTATCCGGCATGCGTCGCCCCCGGTACAGCGCGAGACCGGCACGCGTTCGATCAGCTCCCGTTGCGCACGCGGCTGGCCTTGCGCCACAGCCAGCGGACCAGCAGGGCGAGCGGGAACAGGATGATCACGAAGGGGATGCCGTAGCCGAGCAGTCTGATGGCTTCGGTAGCGCCCTCGGTGGCATTGTCGAGCATGCCGCTGGCGGCTTCGCCAATGCGTGCCAGGCGCCCGACCGGCTGGCCTTCGGTGCTGAAGCTCAAGGTCAACAGGTTGGTGGTCAGGCGTCGTTGTTGCTGCGCCGACTGCTGGGCATTGCCTGCCAGTTGCACATCCACCTCAGCCAATTCGCGGGCCAGGGCGAGCATGTCGCTGACGCTCAGGTCGCTGCGGGCCTGGTACTGCAGCAGGGTTTTCTGCTGGCGTTCCAGACGCTGGCGTTGCTGCTCGGTATCGCTGACTGCCTGAGCCAGGTCCTCGGCGCGGGTATGGCGGCTCTGCAGTTCGCCGCCCTCGCCGGCAAAGGCCACCAGTGGCTCGACGCCCGCTGGGGCGATACGCACGGTGATGCTGGCGGCCTGGTAAGCGCCCTGGCTCTGCTCGATGGCCAGCAGGTCGCACTGGCCGAAACGCTGGCTGCCGCACGCTTCACGTACCGCTGCCAGGCGCGGCTCGACCTGCTCGACAGGCAGGTGAATGCCGACGCTGTGTTCGTAGGCAAGAAAGGCGCCCTGTTGCGCCATTTCACCCTGCAGCGCGGCGCCTGCTGGCGGGTGGCTGTCACCGGAGGGCGAGCAGCCGACCAGGGTCAGCAGGGCCAGGGCAGTGGCAAGAAACCAGGTGCGGTGGGAAAGCATCCTTGCTCCAGATCGGTTATTTGACGCGCTGACCCGGCTTGGCGCCGCTGTCCGGGCTGAGCAGGTAAATTTCTTCGCCGCCAGGGCCGGCAGCCAGCACCATGCCTTCGGAGACACCGAACTTCATCTTGCGCGCCGCCAGGTTGGCCACGTACAGCGTCAGGCGGCCTTCGAGCTTGCTGGGGTCCGGGTAGGCGCTCTTGATGCCGCTGAACACGTTGCGCTTTTCGTCGCCGATATCCAGGGTCAGGCGCAGCAGCTTGTCGGCGCCTTCGACGAACTCGCATTTTTCGATCAGCGCAATGCGCAGGTCGACGGCGGCAAAGGTGTCGAAGGTGATTTCGGTGGCCAGCGGGTCCTTCTGCAGCTCACCGTTACCTTTTGGCGCTTCGGCAGCCGCCAGGTCTTCCTTGGAGGCTTCGACCATGGCTTCAACCTTGGCCGGCTCGATACGCGCGAGCAACGGGCTGAAAGGGTTTAGCTGGTGATCGGCCAGTGGTGTGGCCAGGTCGGCCCAGGTCAGCGGCGCGACGTTGAGGAAGGCTTCGGCGTCGCGGGCGAGGTTCGGCAGTACCGGCTTGAGGAAGATCACCAATTGGCGGAACAGGTTGACGCCCAGGGCGCAGATCGCCTGCACCTCGTCGGCCTTGCCGTCCTGCTTGGCCAGCGACCAGGGCGCCTTGTCGGCGATCCAGGCATTGGCGCGGTCGGCCAGGGCCATGATCTCGCGCATGGCGCGGGCGAAGTCGCGGCTCTCGTAGGCCTCGGCGATGCCTGGTGCGGCGCTCTGGAAGGCATTCCACAGCTCCGGCTCCGGGTTGGCCGCTACCAGCACGCCGGCGTTGCCCTTGTGGATGAAACCGGCGCAACGGCTGGCGATGTTGACCACCTTGCCGACCAGGTCCGAGTTTACCTTCTGAATGAAGTCTTCGAGATTCAGGTCCAGGTCATCGACGCCGCGGCCCAGCTTGGCCGCGTAGTAGTAACGCAGGTATTCGGGATTCAGATGATCCAGGTAGGTACGCGCCTTGATGAAGGTGCCGCGCGATTTGGACATCTTCTGGCCGTTGACCGTCAGGTAGCCGTGCACGTTGATGGCGGTCGGCTTGCGGTAGCCGGCACCTTCGAGCATGGCCGGCCAGAACAGGGCGTGGAAGTTGACGATGTCCTTGCCGATGAAGTGATACACCTCGGCGCTGGAATCCTTGTTCCAGAACGCGTCGAAATCCAGCTCCGGGCGGCGTGCGCAGAGGTTCTTGAAGCTGGCCATGTAGCCGATCGGGGCATCCAGCCAGACGTAGAAATACTTGCCCGGCTCGTCGGGAATCTCGAAACCGAAGTAGGGCGCATCGCGGCTGATGTCCCACTCGTGCAGACCACCGTCCAGCCACTCGGCGAGCTTGTTGGCCACCGACTCCTGCAGGGTGCCGCTGCGCGTCCACTGCTGGAGCATGTCCTGGAATTGCGGCAGCTTGAAGAAGAAGTGCTTGGAGTCCTTGAGCACCGGTACCGCACCGGAAATCGCCGAGCGTGGGTCTTTCAGTTCGGTGGGCTCGTAGGTGGCGCCGCATTTCTCGCAGTTGTCGCCGTACTGGTCCGGCGTCGCGCATTTCGGGCAGGTGCCCTTGATGAAACGGTCGGCCAGGAACATGCCTTTTTCCGGGTCGAAATACTGGGTCACCGAGCGCGTGGCGATGTGGCCATTGTCACGCAGCGCCTTGTAGATCGACTCCGACAGCTCGCGGTTTTCCGGCGAGTGGGTGGAGTGGAAGTTGTCGAAGTCCACCAGGAAGTCGGCGAAGTCGCCGCTGTGCTCGGCCTTGACGCCGTCGATCAGCTGTTCCGGGGTGATGCCTTCCTTCTCCGCGCGCAGCATGATCGCCGAGCCGTGGGCGTCGTCGGCGCACACGTAGATGGCCTGATTGCCGCGCAGCTTCTGGAAACGCACCCACATGTCGGTCTGGATGTACTCGAGCATATGGCCAAGGTGGATCGAACCGTTGGCATAGGGAAGGGCGCTGGTAACGAGAATCTGGCGAGCTTGGGACATTGTCAGGCGGTCATCGGTTGGCGGGTGGTCGGTCACTATAAAGTAAGCGGGCGCGTTCCGGCCAGCGGGCAAATTTGCTGGATATCGGCTTGAATTTAGAGGGGCGAGCGGGTTCCAAAGATTACCTTCCGCTCCCAGCAAGGAGATAAACCATGCCTGCAGTTTTACGTCCGCTCGCCTGTGCCACCGCGCTGGCCCTTCTGGTGGGGTGTGCCTCGAGCAACCCGTATGACAATGTCGGTGGCGGTGCCTCCGGCGGTGGGCATCGCACCGCCACCTACGGCGGTTTGGCCGCGCTGGCCGGTGCGGCCGTCGGTGCGGCGGTCAATCACGACGACCGTGGCAAGGGTGCGGCCATCGGTGCCGTGCTCGCCGGTGCAGCAGGTGCCGGCTACGGCTACTACGCCGACCGCCAGGAGGCCGAGCTGCGCCGCAGCATGGAAGGCACTGGCGTGGAAGTGCAGCGCCAGGGTGACGACATCAAGCTGATCATGCCGGGCAACATCACCTTCGCCACGGATTCAGCCGAGATCGCCCCCAGCTTCTACGCGCCGCTGAACAACCTGGCCACCTCGTTCAAGCAGTTCCAGAACAACAGCATCGAAATCGTCGGCTACACCGACAGTACCGGTTCGCGCCAGCACAACATGGCGCTCTCCGAGCGTCGTGCGCAGAGCGTGACCAGTTACCTGACCGCCCAGGGTATCGATGGCTCCCGGCTGTCCAGCCGCGGCGCCGGCCCGGACCAGCCGATCGCAGACAACGCCACTGCCGAGGGGCGTGCGCAGAATCGTCGCGTCGAGGTGAATCTCAAGCCGCTACCGGGCCAGCCCGTGCAGTGAGTGCTGCCTGCCGGCGGCCCGACGGGCCGCCAGCCTGCATCGGCAGTGCGGCTCGGGTAGGATAGGCGTCTTTTCTGCCATCTCCGGAGCCAAGCATGAGCGCTGATATCCGCGCTGCGGTCGAAGCCGTATTGCGTCAGTACACCGACCCCCATCTCGATCAGGATCCGCTCAGTGCCGGCTGCGTGCGCGCCATCGACGTGCAGGGTGACCAGGTCAGCGTGCAGCTCGAGCTGGGTTACGCCGCTGCGCAGTTCAAGCAGGGCTGGGCGCAGATGCTGCAACTGGCCATCGAGAACCTCGAGGGCGTAGGCAGCGCCGCTGTCGAGGTGAATTGTGTGATCGCCGCGCACAAGGCGCAGGCCCAGGTGCCGGCGCTGGCCAACGTCAAGAACGTGATCGCCGTGGCGTCCGGCAAGGGCGGTGTGGGCAAGTCCACCACCGCCGCCAACCTGGCCCTGGCTCTGGCCCGCGAGGGTGCACGGGTGGGCATTCTCGATGCGGACATCTACGGCCCCAGCCAGGGCATCATGTTCGGCATTGCCGAAGGCACGCGGCCCCAGGTGCGCGAGCAGAAGTGGTTCGTGCCCCTTGAGGCCCATGGCGTGCAGGTGATGTCGATGGCCTTTCTGACCGACGACAACACGCCGGTGGTCTGGCGCGGCCCGATGGTCTCCGGCGCGCTTATCCAGCTTGTCACCCAGACGGCCTGGGATGATCTCGATTACCTGATCATCGATATGCCGCCGGGCACCGGCGATATCCACCTGACCCTGGCGCAGAAAGTCCCGGTGGCCGGTGCGGTGATCGTCACCACCCCGCAGGATCTGGCGCTGCTCGATGCCAGGAAAGGCGTGGAGATGTTCCGCAAGGTGAACATTCCAGTGCTTGGCGTGGTAGAGAACATGGCCGTGCACATCTGCTCCAGCTGTGGGCATGCCGAGCATCTGTTTGGCGAGGGCGGTGGAGAGAAGCTGGCCGCGCAGTTCGGGGTCGACCTGTTGGCCTCGATGCCGCTGTCGATGGCCATCCGCCTGCAGGCCGATGGCGGCAAACCGACCACCATCGCCGATCCTGAGAGCCAGATCGCCATGCTCTACCAGCAGGTGGCCCGCATGGTGGGTGCGCGCATCGCCACTGGAGCCGCCAAGGCCCAGGGCATGCCGAACATCGTCATCGCCGACGATTGATCGTCATAGCAGGTGCGCCACCGCGCACCTGCTGCACGCATTGCCAGAAATTCCCGCCCCTTGTGACGGCCCTTAGGGCATCTGCCAGGAATCGCAGGTATAAAAAAACCCCGCCGAAGCGGGGTTTTTTTAGGGAAAGAGCAGGTTAGATAACCTGAACTTCCTCAGCTTGCATGCCTTTCTGACCACGGGTGGCCACGAAGGAAACTTGCTGGCCTTCTTTCAGGCTCTTGAAGCCATCGCTCTGGATAGCTTTGAAGTGTACGAACAGGTCGTCACCGGATTGCGGAGTGATGAAGCCGTAGCCTTTTTCATCGTTGAACCACTTAACGGTGCCAGTCTGACGATTGGACATGTGATGTCTCCTAAGAACTAAATAATTAACAGCCCTGGATAGAACCAGGCCGGGACTGAGTGCAACGAGTACTAGGAGTCGGACGATGTTTGGATCGAAATCTAGGCATCATGTAGCGATTCGCGGTGACACATGCAGCACAGTGGGATCACCATACCCGCTTTTTTCGCGAAGTGCGAATGGTCTGTCAGTCTTTCTGCGATTTACTTGCATCGGCACCTGCCCAAGCGCATCGCAACGGCCCGTCAACAGGCTTTGAACCCAGCCTTGCAGCCCGGTAAGATGCCTGCACTTTTCACCGCACAGACTTTCAGGACGGCCCCGCCATGAGCATCAAATCGGACAAGTGGATTCGCCGCATGGCTCAGGAACACGGCATGATCGAGCCCTATGTCGAGCGCCAGGTGCGCGGCGCGGACGACAGCCGGGTGATTTCCTACGGGGTTTCCAGCTACGGCTACGACGTGCGTTGTGCCGACGAATTCAAGGTCTTCACCAACATCCATTCGGCGATCGTGGATCCGAAGAATTTCGACGCCAAGAGTTTCGTCGACATCAAGAGCGACGTGTGCATCATTCCGCCGAACTCCTTCGCACTGGCTCGTACTGTCGAGTTCTTCCGCATTCCCCGCGATGTGCTGACCATCTGCCTGGGTAAGAGCACCTACGCGCGTTGCGGCATCATCGTCAATGTCACGCCGCTGGAGCCGGAGTGGGAAGGTCACGTGACCCTGGAGTTCTCCAACACCACCAACCTGCCGGCGAAGATTTACGCCAACGAGGGTGTGGCGCAGATGCTCTTCCTGCAGTCGGACGAAGCCTGTGAGGTGTCCTACAAGGATCGTGGCGGCAAGTACCAGGGCCAGACCGGCGTGACCCTGCCCAAGGCCTGATGGCCGCTGACGTTTACCAAGAACCGGGCCAGGCCCGGTTTTTTTATGCCTGGATGCTGCCAGGGCGGGGCGCCTGAAGAGGGCGAAGCAGCAAATTGCAGGCAAAAAAATGGGCGCTTCATGCGCCCGGAGAAATCAATCGATGCCTAATTTCTGAGTGGCCCCGGCGAGTGAAGTTCCCCGAGATTTATAGGGCGAACTGTTCCCGGGCGGCAGGTCTACATGACTATCAGGGCACGCCATTTGGCGTGTCGCCACGTTGCCTGCGGGAGACTCGCCATGAGCCAATGGATCATCACCTATAGCCGAGATGAGGCTGCCGAAGTCCTCAAGGTGAAATCGAAAGACAAGCCCAGCCTGGAACAGGCAGTGACCTGGGTGCTTGAGTGGGCGCAAGAGAATCTCGAGCCCCTCGAGCCAAAGGAGCAGCCCCATGAAGAGCAGACGCCAGCGGTTCGCCTGGAAGAGCGTTTCGGCATCACCATCACCGGCATCGCCAAGGACTGACGCGCCGCTTCACGCCCGGGCGCGTTGCGCGCCGGGGGCCGGGGTGGCTGCAGTGCGCCGAGCCAGTGGCTCGACCTTGCGTTGCTTTTCATGCAGGAAGCTCAGCACCGCGTGGCGGTAGGCGTTGTAGCGCGGGTCATCGGCCAGGGCGATGCGGTCACGGGGCCGAGGCAGGTCGATGCTGAGGATCTCGCCAATGGTCGCTGACGGGCCGTTGGTCATCATCACGATGCGGTCGGAGAGCAGCACCGCTTCGTCGACGTCATGGGTGATCATCATCACCGTATTGTGCAGTTCGCTCTGGATGCGCATCACCTCGTCCTGCAGGTGGGCGCGGGTCAGGGCATCGAGGGCGCCAAAGGGTTCGTCGAGCAGCAGCACCTTGGGCTCCATGGCCAGGGCGCGGGCGATGCCAACGCGTTGCTTCATTCCGCCGGAAATTTCATTGGGACGCTTGTGCAGGGCGTGGCCCATGCTCACCAACTCAAGGTGATGCAGTGTCCATTCGCGACGCTCGGCCTTGCTCTTGGTGTGCTTGAATACCTTGTCCACAGCCAGGGCAACGTTCTCCTGCACGGTCAGCCAGGGCAGCAGCGAGTGGTTCTGGAACACCAGGCTGCGATCCGGGCCGGGGCCGCGCACCTCGCGGCCGTCGAGAATCACTGCGCCGCTGCTCGAATCGGTCAGGCCGGCGACGATGTTCAGTACCGTCGATTTGCCGCAGCCGGAGTGGCCGATGATGGAAATGTATTCGCCGCGCTCGACGTTGAGGTTGATCTGGTTCAGTACGTGGGAGCTGACGCCGTCACGCTCGAAGTACTTTTCCACATGCTCGATGCTCAGGTAGTGCTTGCTCATGTCCGTCTCCTCAGGCCGATGTGCCGCGGGTGATGCGATTGCCGACGAACAACACCAGGCGATCGAGTATGAAACCGACCACGCCGACGTAGACCAGGGCAAGAATGATGTCGCTGATGCGCGAGGCGTTCCACGCATCCCAGATGAAGAAGCCGATGCCCACGCCGCCTATCAGCATCTCGGCGGCGATGATCGCCAGCCAGGACAGCCCCACGCCGATGCGCAGCCCGGAGAAGATGTACGGCGCCGCTGCCGGCAGCATGATCTTGTGGAAGTACTCCACGCCGTTGAGGCGCAGCACCTTGGCGACGTTTCGGTAGTCCTCGGGAATGTTGCGGATGCCCACCGAGGTATTGATGATGATCGGCCAGATGGCGGTGATGAAGATCACGAACAGCGCCGAGGGATGGCTGTCCTTGAAGCCGGCCAGCGACAGCGGCAGCCAGGCCAGCGGCGGCACGGTACGCAGGATCTGGAACAGTGGATCGAGGCCGCGCATCGCCCAGGTCGACTGGCCGACCAGCACGCCGAGCGCCACACCCACCACCACCGCCAGGGCATAGCCGTAGGCCACGCGCTCCAGGCTGGCGAGCAGCTGCCAGGCCATGCCGACGTCGGTGCCGCCGTTGTCGTAGAACGGGTTGACGATCAATTCCCAGGTGTCTTCGATCACCTGGCTGGGCGGCGGCAGGGCGGCATTGGCACCGCTGCACAGCAGTTGCCAGATCAGCATCAGCGCGGCGGTGATCACCAGCGGTGGCAGCACCGACTGCATCAGGGTGGTCGACAGGCGTTTCAGCCAGCTTGGAGCGATGACGCCAGCCGGTAGGGCCAGCGATTTTACGGGCGCATTCATGGCGTTTCTCCGGTTAGGCCTTTAGGGTCAGGCTGTCGAGATAGGCTTGCGGGTTTTCTGGGTCGAAGGTCTTGCCGTCGAAGAAGGTCTCGATACCGCGGGATTTGCCCTGGGGAATCTGTTCGGCAGGCACGCCCAGCTCGGCAGCAGCCTGGCGCCAGATGTCCTCGCGGTTGACCTGGTCGATCAGCGCCTGGCTGTCGAAATCCCCTGGCAGGTAGCCCCAGCGTTTGTTTTCGGTGAGGAACCACAGATCGTGGCTCTGGAAAGGGTAGGAGGCGAACTCGCTCCAGAAGCGCATCAGGTGCGGGCTGTTTTCCACCACGCGGCCGTTGCCGTAATCGATGTTGCCCTGCAGACGGGCCAGCAGATCCTTGGCCGGGGCACCGATCCAGCGGCGCTTGGCGCAGATTTGTGCGACCTTTTCCTTGTTCGCGGCCGCTTCGCAGAACATCTGCGCTTCCATCACCGCCTTGAGCAGGGCGCGGGTCGCGTTGGGGTTGGCGGCGACATAATCGGCGCGCAGCGACAGGGCCTTTTCCGGATGGTTGGCCCACAGCTCGCCGGTGGTTACCGCGCTGTAGCCGATGTTCTGGTTGATCAACTGGGCGTTCCACGGCTCACCGACGCAGAAAGCGTCCATGCTGCCGACCTTCATGTTGGCGACCATCTGCGGTGGCGGGATGACCACGGTCGGCAAGTCCTTGTTCGGCTCGATGCCGCCGGCGGCCATCCAGTAACGCAGCCACAGGTCGTGGGTGCCGCCGGGGAAGGTCATCGCCGCGGCGATCTTCTGGCCCTTGGCCTGCTTGGCAGCGACCGCCTGCTTGAAGGCGCTGGCGTCGCTGCCGAGCTTGAGGTCCGCGTATTCCTTGCTGATCGAGATGCCCTGGCCGTTGAGGTTCAGGCGCGCCAGCAGGACCATGGGCAGCGGCGTGTTGTTGGTGGTGATCTTGCCGGCGGCCATCAGGTAGGGCATCGGCGTGAGGATATGGGCGCCGTCGATACCGCCGCTGCCGGCGCCGAGCACCAGGTTGTCGCGAGTGGTGCCCCAGGAGGACTGCTTGAGCACTTCCACCTCGGTCATGCCGTGCTTGGCGAACAGCCCGAGGTCCTCGGCGACGAACAGCGGCGCAGCATCGGTGAGGGCGATAAAGCCGAGCTTGGCCTTGGGGGTTTCCAGGCCATCGCTGCCGGCTGCCCAGACCGCACTGCTCAGGCCCGCTGGCAGCATGCTCATCAGGGCGCCGCCGCCAAGCAGCCCCATGGACTGCTTGAGGAAGGTGCGGCGTGGCAGGCCGGTTTTTGCTTCGGCGGCGCGTGGCGTGTCGTCCATCTCGTTCTCCCCAAAAGGCACGCATAAAAAAACGGCGTCACGCTCATGGCAGCGCGGGGGCTGCATTGAGTGTGGACGCCGTTGTCCAGGATTCGGATTGTGGAGGAGCAGGGCTTGCCTCCTTGCCAAGGGACATAGCAGGTTGCATGCCAGCGGCCCTTCCACCTTATGCGGCAGCCAGGCAGTCAGCCGTGGCGGGCAGCCGTCAATGGGTTAACTGACTGAGCGGCAAGCCTTTTCGGCTCGAGTTCGATACGGCTCTGCCATGCGCGTTGCAGGCGGGCGATCTTTGTTGCCGCACAGCAGCAGGGCGCGACGCCCCATCAATGCGCGGCGCAGGTGCATGACCAGGTCGGGCTTGGGAACCGATAGCACTGTGCGCAGTGCATCACCATTTCTGTGTATCAGGAATTGTTCTTGCGATGGATCGACAGCAATAAGGCAGAAGCGGACATTCGCGTAACTTGTGGGAGGGGCTTTAGCCCCGAGTTTCTACAGCTGATCGTTCCACACATTGTGCGTGAGCTGTGGTTTGCCAGAGTTATCGCATTGTTCTTAAGTTCGGTTCCGCTCTGTCGAGCGGGTTTCTTTTGGCATCGCCCGGATGGCCGGCCCCGCCAAAAGAAACCAAAAGGTCTAGCCCCGGCATACGGCCCCGGCTTCGCCGGGGTTCCCTCGCTACATCGTTGCTCCGAGGGCCCGACCTAGGCGGCCCCCCACGAAGGGCCATCCATGGCCCATCGCGGCTCTCGCGACATCCATGTCGCTCAAGGCTACCCGCCCGGCCCTCTCCGCAACGATTGCGCTCGGCCTTCTGAAGGGGCGAATTGGTGTCGCCTGCTAATTTTGTAGCGTGAGGAACATCAAAAGCGAAAGCGCCCGACGGCCGCTTTCGCCACATTGCGCCATTGCGGATGCCTTACGCCGAGTGATCGTGAACAGATCCCAAGCGGGCTGGCGAGTGGCGGTCGGCAGCAAGCGCACTTTTCTCAGCCGCGCCGGGCCTTGTCGGTTCGTGGCTTTTCCTGGGCCTTGCGCGCGGCGAAGGTGAGCAGGCTCTGGGCGACGTCGACCAGGCGCATGCTGCGCTCCATGGCCGATTGGCGCAGGCGCGTATAGGCCGCGTCTTCGCTCAGGCCGTAGTCGTTCATCAGCAGCTTCTTGGCCCGCTCGATCAGCTTGCGCTCGTTGAGCGTTTCGCGGGTTTCCTGCAGCTCGTCACTGACCTGCTGCAGGCGCTGGTTCTGCTCATGGAGAAGATCCAGTACCGAGCGGGCCAGATGATTGCCCACGGCATCCTGGGGCGGGGAATCGAGGGTGCTGCTGTGCACGCTGAACAGCAGCGCCTGGTCGCTGCCGGCATCCATTTGTGCCACTCGGCCGAGCAGGGCGCGGTGGTTGTCCAGGTCGGCATGGGCTTCGGCGATGCTGCGCCGGCAGCGTTCGAGCAGGCATTGGGTCAGGTGGCTTTCGACCTGCTTCATGGCGTCGATGCGCTTGGTGTTGAGTTCGAACCACGGTTCGCACAAACCCGGATCTACCTTCGCCTCGGCCGAGGTGCGCTGGGCGACGCCGCGCAGGCTGATCACCTGGGCAACGGTATCGGTGCTGAGGATTTGTTGCCACAGTGCATTGGCCTCGGTGTCGGCGAATTCGCCGAAGATATCGAAGCAGCGCTCCTGGCCGTCCTGCAGGTGCAGCAGCCGCGCTTGCAGCTCGTCATCGAAGTAACCGCGAGAAAAACCTTCGACGCCGACCGCACGCTCCTGGCCGGCGAGCTCCTTGCCCTGCATGAAGTTGAACAGCGCCACCAGCACCCGAGTGATACCCGGATCTACGGCGGTATCAGCTGCTTCGAAGACCACCGCCAGCAGCCCGCCGATGAGGCGGGTAAAGGCCTGGGTCGCCTGGCGTGGCGACAATTGCCGTTCACGGATGCGCCGGCGTAGCCCAGGCAGTTCGTCGAAGCCGTGCAGCACGTAGGCGATGCGGTTGAACAGGCGTGCGCGGTCGGCGGAGTTGGCCTGGGCGGTGTCCATGGACAGAAAAAAACCATGCACCTCGCGCTCCACGACGGCGCAGTCTGCGCTGTGGGCATCAAGTTGGTGCAGAAAGTGGTCCGTCTGGTTGCCCAGATAGACGTTCGAGTAGCCCCGTTCCTTCTGCAACTGGTGCACCAGCAGGCTGATCCGGGTAACCAGTTCACAGGTGACGGACAGGCTTTCCAGGCCCTGCAGCTCGCAGCGGCGGGCGGCGAGCATGAAACGCAGGGTGGCGGGCATCTTGTGATCAGGCATGGGAACGTCTTGTGGGTCGCAGTATTGAACCAGAACGGTGCAAATAGCAGTCCAGTTTCGCTGGGGCGCAGTCTATCGGGCAGGCAGTGGGGCTCTACGACGTGCTTTCAGCCACCTTCTGGGTGCCGGCATGCCGTCGCTGTACTCACTTCAGGCGCTATGCAACTGCAGCTGTTCGGCTGCCAGAATGGCTGCGCCAACCACGTCGCCGATCACCAAAATGGCTGGGCTTTTCAGCTGAAAGGCCTGAGCGTCGTCGGCCATCGCCCGCAGCGTGCTGCGGCATTCGCGCTGATCGGGCAGCGAGGCGTTCTCGATCATCGCCACTGCGGTGTCTGCCGCCATGCCGGCATTGAGCAGGTGTTGGCGGGTATCAGCCAGGGTAGCGATGCCCATGTACACTACCAGCGTTGTGCCGCCCTGGGCCAGCGCTTGCCAGTTCGGCGAGCTGCCGTCCTGGGTATGGGCGGTGACCAGCGTCACCCCGCGGGCCACGCCGCGCAGGGTCAGCGAGATGCCGCAGCGCGTCGCCGCCGCCAGGCCGGCGGTGATGCCATTGACGATCTCGCACTGCACGCCGCGGGCTGCCAGCCAGTCGGCTTCTTCGCCGCCGCGGCCAAAAATGCACGGGTCGCCGCCTTTGAGGCGCGCCACCACCTTGCCCTGGCGGGCGTAGCGCAGCATCAGGCGGTGGATGAACGCCTGAGGTGTCGAGCGGCAGCCGCCGCGCTTGCCGACGCGGATCACCCGGGCGGCCGGGCAGTGCTCCAGCACCTGCGGGTTGACCAGATCATCGATCAGTACCACGTCGGCCAGGCCGAGGGCGCGCACCGCCTTGAGGGTCAACAGTTCCGGGTCGCCGGGGCCGGCGCCGATCAGCCATACGCTTGGGTTCATCGCGGTATTCCTCTTTCTGGTCGACCTGATCTGCGTCAGGCTTCGATGGTCTGTAGTGCCAGCAGGCGCTTGATTTCCGGTACGCAGGAGCCGCATTGAGTACCGCAACCGAGATTCTGTTTGAGCGCATTCAGGTTGCAGCCGCGCTGGATGCCGTCGCGCACGGCGTTTTCGCTGACGTTCATGCAGGTGCACAAGGTTTTGCCAGTGCTTGCGCGAGTTTCGCCGGGTGGGCTTTCCACGGGCGCCAGTAGCCAGCGGCGCAAGGCGCGGCCGCTGTCGTCATCCAGCGAGGTCTGGTTCTGCCAGAGTTCACGCAGCCAGTTGCGCGCACAGGTTTCGCCACTCAGGGCAAAACCGGTGAGGCGGCCATCCTCGATGCGCACGCGTTTGTGGATGGGCATGCCGCCCTGTCTGTCGCGCGGGTCGTCGTAGTGCATCACCGGCCCGTCGCCGAGGCCCAGGTGTTCGTACAGCAGGTCGAGCAGGCCCGCGGCGGGGGCGTGATGGTGGGCGGCGCGCATCATCAGGGCCGGTGTCTCGCGGCCGACCAGGGCGAAGCTGGCATAAGCGAAGCTGTCGCACAGCGGCCGCAGGGCCTGCAGGCGCTGCTGCACCTCGCCTTCGATCAGCGCATGGAAGGCCCAGGGCAGGTCGATGGCCCGCACCTCGATACCGGCGTGCTTGAGCTCGGGTTGTTTGGACAGCCCATCGAACGCCGGCAAGGTCAGGGCATTGATGCCCAGACCCTTGAGAAAACGGTCGCCCCAGTGCATGGGCAGGAAGGCCTGGCCCGGTTGTAGGCTGGCATCGGTCTGCATGCGCACCACCAGCGCACCGCGCCGGCTGCGTACTTCGACCAGGCTGCCGTTCTCCAACTGGCGTTGGGCGATGTCCTGCGGATGCAGGCCGAGCACGGGCTCTTCGGCATGGGCGAACAGCCGCGCCGCGGTGCCGGTGCGGCTCATGCCGTGCCATTGGTCACGCAACCGTCCGGTATTGAGCGTCAGCGGATAATGCTCGTCGCGTTGCTCCCGGGGTGGCTGGTACGCCTCGGCGATAAAGCGTGCGCGGCCGTTGGCGCTCGGGAAGTGGCCATCAGCGTAGAGGCGCGGTGTACCGTGCTCGGCGCCCACGGGAAACGGCCACTGCTGCGGGCCGCGGGCCTCCAGCAGTCCATAGCCGAGCCCACTCAGATCCAGGTCGCGCCGGCGGGTCAGTACCTTGTATTCCTCGAACAGTTGCTCGGGATTGGTGAAGGCGAAAAGGCCGGCTGGCACGCCGGGCAACCTGGCTTCCAGGCGACGGGCGAAGTCGCAGGTGATCGACCAATCCGCCCGCGCTTCGCCAGGTGCCGGCACGGCACGGCGCACGCGGCTGATGCGGCGCTCGGAGTTGGTCACCGTGCCTTCCTTCTCGCCCCAGCTGGCAGCGGGCAGCAGCAGGTCGGCGAAGCGGCAGGTTTCGGTGGTAGAGAACGCTTCCTGCACCACCACGAATGGGCAGTCGCGCAGCGCCTGATGAACCTTGTGCTGGTCGGGCATCGATTGAGCCGGGTTGGTGCAGGCTATCCATAGCGCCTTGATCTTGCCGCTGCCGACTGCCTCGAACAGCTCGATCGCGCTAAGCCCCGGCGCATCGGGCAACTGGTCGACGCCCCAGTAGGCCGCGACTTCGGCGCGATGCTCCGGGTTGGCGACCTCGCGATGGCCGGGCAGCAGGTTGCTCAGGCTGCCGGTTTCCCGCCCGCCCATGGCGTTGGGCTGGCCGGTCAGCGAGAACGGGCCGCTACCCGGCTTGCCGATCTGCCCGGTGGCCAGGTGCAGATTGATGATCGCCGCGTTCTTGGCGGTGCCGGCGGTGGACTGGTTGACGCCCATGCACCACAGCGACAGAAAACGTGGCGAGCGGCCAATCCAGTCGGCGCAGCGGCGCAGGTCGGCCTCGCTGATCGCGCACAGCTCGGCCACGCGCTCTGGTGGATAATCCGCAACCAGGCTTTGCAAGGCGTCGAAGCCCTCGGTGTGCACCTCGATAAAAGCATGGTCGATCCGCCTCTGTTCCATTAGTAGGTGCAGCACGCCGTGCAGGAGCGCCACATCGCTGCCAGGGCTGATGGCCAGGTGCAGATCAGCCAGCTCGCAGGTGTCGGTGCGCCGCGGGTCGACGACGATCACCTTCATCTCTGGATTGTCGGTCTTGGCGGCTTCCAGGCGCCGAAACAGGATCGGGTGGGCGTAGGCCATGTTGCTGCCGATGATCAGCAGGGTGTCGGCCTCTTCGATGTCCTCGTAGGAGCAGGGCGGCGCGTCGGCACCCAGGCTGCGCTTGTAGCCGACCACGGCCGAGGACATGCACAGGCGTGAATTGCTGTCGATATTGTTGGTGCCGACCAGGGCACGGGCCAGCTTGTTGAAGGCGTAGTAATCCTCGGTCAGCAACTGCCCGGAAATGTAGAAGGCGACGCTGTCCGGGCCATGCTCGCGGATGGTCTCGGCGAATACCTCGGCGGCGTGATCCAGAGCGCTGTCCCAATCCGTGCGGGTGCGGCCAAGGCCCTTGCCCAGGCGCAGTTCCGGGTACAGGGCGCGGGCGGCGAGGTCGCCGGTCAGGTGCAGCGAGGCACCTTTGCTGCACAGCTTGCCGAAATTGGCCGGGTGCGCCGGGTCGCCGCTGACGCCGAGGATGCGCTTGCCATCATGCTCGATCAGCACGCCGCAGCCGACCCCGCAGTAGCAGCAGGTCGAGGCGGTGGTCTGCGTGGCGCAGTCGTTCATCAGGCGGCCCCCTGCAGGAGCGGCGGTTCGGCAGGCATGGCCGGTGTCGGACTGGCCAAAGCCTCCTCGCCGAACATCAGCAGGTCGCGGATATCCGCCACGTTACGGCCTTCGCGGATCAGCTGCAGGTACCAGGCAGCGTCAGCGGTGTCGCCGTACAGGCAGGCGCCGACCAGCACATCGTTTTTGAGCACCAGCTTGCGGTAGCTGCCGGTGGTTGGATCGTCCAGGGTGATGCTCTGGGTGCCCGGGTGACCTGCGAAATCGCCTGCGGAAAACAACTCGATGCCGGTGACCTTGAGCTTGGTCGAGGTCAACGAGCCGAGGTAGCGGCGAAAGCCCTGCATGGCCAGATGGCTGGCGCACACGCGGGCCTGCTCGAACAGCGGCGCCACCAGGCCATAGGCGACGCCACGGTGGCTGACGCATTCACCCACCGCATACACCCGTGGGTCGAAGCTCTGCAGGGTGTCGTTGACCAGAATGCCGCGGGCGCAGGGCAGGCCGGCGTTCTGGGCCAGCTCGATATTGGGGCGAATGCCGGCGGCCATCACCACCAGGTCGGCCGGCAGTTGTTCGCCATCGCTGAAGCGTACCGCGCTGACTCGGCCGTTCTCGGTGCCCAGCAATTCCTCCGTCTGTTTGCCGAGGGCGAAGTACAGGCCGCGGTGCTCCAGGGCGCTCTGCAGCAGGCGCCCGGCGCGGGCATCAAGCTGGCGCTCCAGCAGGGTGGCGCCATTGTGCACCACGCTGACGTCCATGCCGCGCAGCTTCAGGCCGTGGGCGGCTTCCAGGCCCAGCAGGCCGCCGCCGATCACCACCGCGCGGCGGTGCCGGGTGGCGCTGTCGAGCATCAGGCGGGTGTCGGCGATGTCGCGGTAGCCGATTACGCCGTCCAGCGTGTTGCCGGGGATCGGCAGCATGAACGGCCGCGAGCCGGTGGCGATCAGCAGGCGGTCGTACGCGGCGCGGCTGCCGTCATCGGCGATCACCTGGCGGCGGATGCGGTCGATCTCCAGCACCTTGCGACCCAGGCGCAGCTCGATGCCGTGATCGGCATACCAGGCGAGGTCGTTGAGCACGATGTCGTCGAAGGTCTGCTCACCGGCCAGTACCGGCGAGAGCAGGATGCGATTGTAGTTGGGGTGCGGTTCGGCGCCGAACACGGTGATGTCGTAGAGATCCGGGGCGATCTTCAGCAGCTCTTCGAGCGTGCGTACGCCGGCCATGCCGTTGCCGATCATCACCAGTTTCAAGCGTTTCATCCGCGACCTCCGTTGAGCTAACCCGGGTCAACGCGGGGGCGAAAAAAAGGCGTCCTGCACCGTGAGTGCAAGGACGCCTTTGTCCGATCCCGATTCGTTTCGGGGAGCCTGCCGTCTGCCGGCGTGCTCGATGTCTGCAAGGACATGAGCAGGGACTGTGCCAATCAGGCCATGGATATGCCGCCTGGCCGGTAAAGATCACGCTTCGTGAGCGCCGCCGCGCCATACCGCGGCGGCGCCAGTGAGTGAACGCCGCTATCGGCTCATGGCTGACGCGGCTTGCGTGCGTTTTTTATTGCCCTGAGCTGGTGCGCCCGGCACCAGCCTGGTGCCTCAAGGCGTCAGCAGCAGGCGTTTGCGCCCGTAGGTCTTCTCCAGGTTCTGTTGCAGCACCGGGAAGCTGACGTACTGGGCGCGGCGCCAGGCGTCGATGCCGTCGGCGTAATGGGGGCTGGCCGGGTTGCCGGACTGCCCGGAGCTGTTCAGGCCGATCATCGGTTCTTCGCGGCCGAAGTCGACGATCATGCGCATGCTCGGGATCAGCCAGGTATCGAAGTCCTGCCCCCAGTTGTAGGCCGAGACGTTCAGGGTGCTGTGGTCACCCCCGGCCGGGTAGGGGCCACGATCCAGGTAGCCCTTGAGCGAAGCAATGCTGGCGCGCTGGCCGGCGCCGAGGTGCGGCGCCATCTGCGTGCTCGCGCTGCGCCATTCGTAGCTGTGCAACTTACCCCACTTCCACGCCGTGCGCTCGTTGCCCAGGCGTTGCTCGAGCAACTCGATGCTGGCCGCCAGGCTGCGCGCCAGGATCGCCGGTTTGTCTTCCTTCTGGCTGGTGCGCACGTCGTCCCAGAACGGGCTGTCGTCGCGGCCGAGCAGGTGATCGGCCTGCGCCGAGTAGGACAGATTGGCGGTGTTGACCAGAGCTTGCCAGGCGGGCGAGGTGTCCGGGCCTAACTCGTCGAGGAAGATCTCCCGGGCGCTCTGCTGCAGGAAGGCGCCGTACACGGCGGCGTCTGCCGAGGTGGCGGATAGCTTGCCGTCGAAGGCCATCAGCCGGCTCAGGGCTTCGCGGGCCTTGGCGCGCTGCGGCTCGGGCAGGCGGTCGATGGCCTGACGCAGCGGGCCGGCCATGTTCTGCGCTTCGAACATGCCCTGCAGCTTGGCCACGAAGGGCGAGGTCTGGTCGTATTGCATGGCGATCATGCTTGGCGTGTCGTGACGGCCGCTGCCAGCCAGCTGGGCGATACGCTCGTAGCGCTCCGGCGCATACCAGGAGTTGGACAGCTGCATGCCGTAGCCACGCGGCACGCTGCGCTGATTGGCGCTGCCCAGCCAACCCTGCTGCGGGTCCTGGTCGTAGGGGTGGAGCATCGGGTCGGCGAAGCCGTCCCACTCGTAGCGGCTGTCCCAGCCAGGCGAGGGCACCAGGCCCTGGCCTTCACGGCGATTGGGGAAGCGCCCGGTGACCTGCCAGCCGATGTTGCTGGCGTCGGCGAACACCAGGTTCAGCGGCATGGCGCGGATTTCCCGGGTCGCCTCGAAGGCCTGCTCCACGGATTGGGCCCGCGACAGATTGAAGAAGGCGTCGAGACTGGCGTCTTCCTCGAACTGTGCAGTCTTCAGTGCCAGGCCATAGCCGCTCTGCAATTGCAGTGGCTGCAGAGGGTGCTTGCGCTCGCCCAGCACGCTGTTGAGCAGCGGGCCGTGGCGGGTTTCGTAAATCGTCTCGCGGATCGGTTTCTGGCCCTTGATGAAGAAGGTCTCCTGGCGCTGCAGGGCCGGCTGCCATTTGCCATCGGCGAGATACAGCAGACGATTGCCTTCACGCTTGACCTGCTCGAGGAACAGGTCCTGGTTGTCGCCCATGACCATGCTCATGCCCCAGGCCAGCTTGCCGTTGAAGCCGGCGACCACCGCGGGGATGCCCGCGACCGTCACCCCGGAAGCCTGGAATTTCGGTGCGCGGATCTGCACGAAGCTCCACACCGAAGGCAGCTCGATCGGCAGGTGCATGTCGTTGGCCAGCAGGCTCTTGCCGCTGCGGCTGCGCGACGGGCCGATGGCCCAGTTGTTCGAGGCGGCGACGCCAAGCATGTGCTGCTCGGACACCTGCGCCGCGGCGCTGTTCACCGCCTGCAGACCGGGGATGGCGCCGCCCAGGGCCAAGCCCTTGAGCTTGTCGGCTTCCTCGAACGGCAGCGGCTCGTCCGGGTAGGTAGGCAGCAGCCAGGCGAGTTTGTCGGCGCCGACCTTCTGGGTCAGGCTCAGCGCGGCGATCTCTTCCTGCAGGTTCACCGACAGGCCGAAGTTGAGCAGGCAGAACACCAGCACCGAGTCTTCCGGCTTCCAGTACGGCGGGCGATAACCAGCCTCGGCCAGGTCCATCGGCAGCTTGTCGCGGTAGCGGAACAGGTAGGCGTTGACGCCCCGGGCGTACACCTCGAAGAACGCCTTCATGCGTGGCGAGGCGTTCTTGTAGAGCACCTCGGCGCTCTTCTTGAGGTTCACCGCGCGCATGAAACGGTCCATCTCCAGCACACCGGGGCCAGCCATTTCCGCCAGGCGGCCTTCGGCCATCAGGCGCAGGCTGACCATCTGGCTGATGCGGTCGCTGGCGTGCACGTAGCCTAGGGTAAACAGTGCGTCGTGGAAGGTATGGGTCTCGATCAGCGGCATGCCAAGCGGGTTGCGACGCACCGAAGCGGTTTGCGCCAGGCCCTGCACGTGAAAGGAGCCCTGATCCGGCGCCACGCTGCTGCGGTAACGGCTGTCGAGCAGGGATTGGCAACCGCTCAGCGCAACCATGCCGGTGACGACGCCGGCGAGGCTCAGGGTGGCGAGAGGGCGGAAAGCGCGCGGCAGCATGCGGCGGACTCCTGGAGAATTGATAAGGATGGTGGGCGGGCTGGAATGGCGCTAAAGGTAGAGAGCGCCATGACGCCTGGCAAGTGGCGCGAGGGCCGATTCGACGTGGGGTTATGGCCGGGCGGCCAATCCCTCGTCGAGCAACCAGCGCGCCGCCTCGTGGGCCTGTTGCTGATGGGCCTCGCTCAGCTCGGTGAAGCGCGCTTCGTGCTGGCGGCGTTCGCCGCGGCTCAGGGCCTGCCAGGCGGCATGGGTCGGCACATGGGAAGTGGCGTCGTATAGCTGCTGGAACACCTTGGCCTGGGGCGCAAGGCTCAACTGGCTGTCGTAGTTGTCGAGCAGTACCTTGATGCGGATGGCGCCTTCGATCAGTGGCAGTTGGCCGTCGAGCAGGGAACTGGCCAACACACGAAGATCATCGTGCAGGCGCTGGCGTTGCGCGAGGCGCACTTCGGCCTGCTGACGCTGCCCGGCCCAGACCTGGCGCCAGAGATAAGCAGCGTAGAGGGCGAGTGCGCCGACGATCAGTACCGCAAGCAGGATCAGAAGCTGATCAGGCCCCATGGCACTTCTTGAATTTCTTGTCGCTGCCGCACGGGCAGGGATCGTTGCGGCCGACGTCCTTCAAGGAGTTGCGTACCGGCTCCTGAGGCGCGTGATTGCAGTGCGGGCCGTGCACATGGCCGTGGTGGCCATGATCATGCTCGTGATCGTGGTTGCAGTCAGGGCCGTGAACATGGGGTTGCTGGGTCATGCGGGTCACTCCGGAAGATAATCGCCGGGAATTATCTCGCCATTGCGCGCCATGTGCACGCGGCGACCGAAGAATAATCCGGTTTTCACCTCGCCCCGCAGGCGATAGCGGATGGGCTCATCGGGGTTTTCCAGCAGCTTGACCACCTGGCGTACGTGGCGCCACAGGTTGGTGCGCACCGGCACGTCGAATTCCAGATGGCCGTTGGCCGGCACGGTGAACCAGACTTCCGACTCGCCATCGGCGAGCAGCACGTCGTTCAGGTGCACCACGTAGTTGAGGCCGCGTACCGGCAGGCTGACGTCGTTGGGATTATCGATGCGAAAGCGCAGGATGAAGCGCTGCTCGAGCAACTTGGCCTTGACCACGTTGACGTCCACGAGGCGCACGTCCGGGTCTTCGAAGCTGTTCGAGAACCAGGTCGAGCAGCCGCTGAGGGCCGTGCCCATACCCAGGAATACCATTAGGCTAAGAATTCTTATCATTTGCGCCTGATAAAACATTTCATACTCCGTTCGAGGCCTCAGTGTAACAAGAGACGCCTTTTGTGCCCTAGGCCTGTCGTCATTTCGTTGCAGTCGCTGGCGCTGGCATAGGGAAAATGCCGACCGACTCTCGTGTGTGTGCAAAAAGCTGCGTCATACTGGCGTGCGGGCATTTAGCTTTTATTGCCGCGGCGAAAATGGCGCCGTGGCGCCGACAGGAAGGAACGTGATGATGGCGCGATACGAGATCGCATTTTCCGGTGAGTTGGTGCCCGGTGCCCAGCTGGAGGTGGTGCAGGCCAACCTGGCCAAGCTGTTCCAGGCCGATGCGCAGCGCATCGCCCAGCTGTTTTCCGGACGCCGTGTGGTGATCAAGAACAATCTGGACGAGGTAGCGGCAGAGAAGTACCGCAGCACCCTGGAGCGCGCCGGTGCGCGGGTCGAGGTGGTGGATACCGAGCCGCAGGTCATCGAGGATATCGAGCTGGCGTCGCCACCTGCTGCGGCGCCTGCCATCGAGGTTGCGGTAGCGCCGGCTGGGCGTCTGGTGGTCGCCCCACGGGATGAATACATGGCGGCGTTCACCAATGTGGATGCACCGGATTTCGGTGTCGCCGCGCTGGGGGCGGATCTGCAGGATGGCAAGGCCGAGGTGGCCGTTCCGGCGCTGGATCTGTCTTCGTTCAGCCTGGCGCCGGTGGGCAGCGACATGGGCCAGGCCAAGGCCGCGCCTGCAGCGCCGGCCCCGGATACCTCGCACCTCAAACTGCTCTGAGAGGCGCTTCTACAGATAGGCCGCGCAGCACTTCTTGAACTTCTGTCCGCTGGCGCACGGGCAGGGATCATTGCGGCCCGCCTGCAAACCCACGGTGGGATCGATGAAATACCAGCGGCCCCCGCTCTGTACGAACGCCGAGCGCTCGCGGTGACTGTGCTCGCCATCGGCGTCGTGCCAGCGGGCCACGAAGGTGACCCGGGCGTGCTCGGGCTGGCCGCCGAGTAACTCCGAGTGCTCGACCTCCAGGCCCAGCCAGGTGCTCTGCAGGCTCCAGGCCCGAATACTTTCCATGTCCAGTTTCGCCTGCTGCGCCGGCAATGAGGTTGCCTGCAGGTAATCGACATTGCCCAGCACGTAGGCGCTGTAGCGCGAGCGCATCAGGCTCAACGCGCAGGGGGCGGCTGCACCGTCGTGATAGCGCCCGCAACAGTCGGCGAGCGAATCGCCGCTACCGCACGGGCAACCGCTTGGGATCGCGTCAGGTGTCATGCTTACCACCAGTATTTGCCGAAATTTTCCGGGTTGGCCCAGAACTGGGAGGAGGCTGGTGACAGGCCAAGCGTAGCGGGCTTCATAGGGGACCTCAAGCTGTTCTGGTGACGCGATGGTGACAGCGTTGGTGACAGATGGCGAGCCTACAAGGTCGCTAAAAGCTCCACCTGAAGAGCCTTGTCGTATGGATGCGAGGGTGGCTGAGGGGGGAATCGGAACGTGCTCCTTTGATGGTATGAGCACACGAATTTTTGTCCCATTTTCTGGCGCCGCCGATAGACTACGGTGCAATGAGTGCCTCGACGTAAATTGTCGGTGAGCATCGATTTTCTTGAGTTCAGGCGCTTTAGACCGCGCATAAGGAGAGTGGAATGAGCGTAAGCACGCATTTGCCAGGACGGCTCAGAAACACACCGCTCCCATATAGTCATGGTCTGATGCCCCTCTTTGAAGCGGTCGTCAACTCAATCCACGCGATTGCCGAATCCAACCCTGACTTCGACTGCGGCGAGATCACTATCGAGATCATTCGTGCTCCGCAAAGCAGTTTGCATTTAGACGATAAAGCGAAGCGTGGCGCTCCTCCTCAAGAGCCCATTATTGGCTTCAAGGTCACCGATAATGGTGTGGGATTCCATGATAAGAACATGGAGTCCTTCGAGACACTCGACAGTGAATACAAAGCCTCGCAGGGGTGCAGAGGTGTTGGGCGTCTTCTATGGTTAAAGGCCTTTGAAGGCGTTAATGTGAGTAGCACATACAAAGATGGGGGCGATGTTTGGAAGGCGCGCACCTTTACTTTTACTGCCTCACGTGGGGTTGCTGACATGAGTTTCAGTGCCCCAGCGCCTCACAAGCCAAAAACCTGCGTTCACCTCTCAGGGTTCCGGAGCTCTTACCGAGAACGAGCCCCGAAAAACGCCAGAACTATTGCCAATAGTTTATTTGAACACTGTCTTTGGTATTTTGTTCGTGACGGCGGTGCACCAAGAATTACAATTGTGGATGATGGCGAAAGACTGGGCCTTGATGCTGTGTTTGAGGAGTATATGCACTCTTCATCCCAAAGAGATCAAATTGAGGTCAAAGGGAAGAGCTTTGAGATTACTCATCTAAAGCTCAAGGCAAGTAGTTCAAAATCTCCATTTATTGCATGGTGTGCGGCAAGTCGAGTTGTAGAGCAAGAGTCTATAGCTGGGAAAATTAGCGGCCTGCACGGCAAGATCACGGACTCAGATGGCGACTTCGTTTATGCCTGCTATGTGACATCCTCGTTTCTCGATGAGAATGTTCGGCCAGAACGTATCGGTTTCGATATCGAAGAGGCAGCTGGCGAACTGTTCGCATCTTTATCTGTGAGTCTTAGCGACATACGAAGCGCTGTTTTGGCTTCATCAGGCTCCTATCTCGAAAAATACCTTGAGGAAAACAAGAGGGCCGGTAAGGACCGTGTGGAGAAATTTGTTGCGCAACGAGCACCTCGCTACAGGCCTATCCTGAGACACATTGATGAGTCCAGGCTCACCATTGACCCGACTATCTCTGATAAAGAGCTGGATCTGCTTCTTCATCGGCAGCTCGCGGAGATTGAGAGCAGTATGCTTTCCGAAGGGCATGATGTAATGGCCTTTGACGGCAATCAGTCCCCGAAGGATTATCAGGCTCGTTTGAGTAGCTATCTTGAGAAGGCAGATGACATCAAGAAATCTGACTTGGCAAGTTACGTGTTTCATCGGAAAGTCATACTCGATATCTTGGGAAAAGCGATAGAGCGAGGTAATGATGGTAAGTATGCGCGGGAAGATTTAATACACGAGCTTATTGCGCCAATGAGAAAAACCTCAGATGAGATTTCTTTCGATAGTCTAAATCTTTGGCTCATTGATGAAAGATTGGCTTTTCACGATTTTTTGGCTTCGGACAAGCCGATCTCATCGTTCCCGATAACAGGTTGTGGCGAACACAAAGAGCCCGATATCTGTATCCTTAATGTTTTCGACGAGCCACTTCTTGTTTCCGAAAGTACGCGTGGCGCTCCTGCCAATCTGACCATAGTCGAAATCAAGCGTCCTATGCGGAATGATGCTGCTCAGGGGGAAGAAAAGGACCCTATTGAGCAGTCCCTTGGATACCTTCAGAGAATCAGAGATGGAAAGGTTTTGACCGCGAAAGGTCGCCCGATTCCCAACTCAGACAGAATTCCTGGGTTCTGCTATGTCCTTTGTGACTTGACTCCTTCGATTGAGATGCGGTGCAGGATACATGGTCTAACGCGAGCGGCAGATGGGCTTGGCTACTTCGGATACAATACAAATTTTAACGCATATATAGAAGTGATCTCTTTCGATGGAGTTGTGAGCTCTGCAAGGGAAAGAAATCGAGCATTCTTTGATAAGCTTGGTCTGCCAACTAACTAATGATCAGGTGTTTGATATATGTCCTGAGTGCCATTTGAAATGGTTTGTTAAAGTATCAAGTGGCGACACAAAATATTAATTCCAGTCACGGCCTGCTTTGCGCTGTCTGCTGGCTTCAGCGTTGATTCTGCGGTTTATTCGCTGACGCTCCTTTTGCGCTGGACTCAGAGTGCGGCTTTTGGCGAGACTTCGAAGAATACAGTTCCGCTCTTGGTTCTCGGTAAGAATCCGCTCCAATATCGCTGCACTATGCTGGTGCCCTGATTCCTGCATGACCTTCGCCACGGCGTAGGCGACTTTCGGGTTCTCAAGGACGGCCTCGAATGCCTCGAACACCATGTCCTTAAATTCTGGCGAGACCCACGCTGCATACTCGATGGTCGCTCGCTTTGTTGCCCAGGAAGCCTCCCCGTTGGAGCTGTGCAAGTTCTGCATAGCTTCGAGGCGCTTGGCCTCTTTGGTTCGCCACTGGCCGGGGGACTTCTTAGGGTCAAGTTTCAACGAGCGCCATATCTCCGTCAGATTCCATTGACCTGCTGCGCTTGCCTTGTATGGCTGCCCTTCGATCACAATGACTTGTCCTGCGTGCTTGTGCTTAATATCGATATCCATGATGTCGTATTTCCTTTCGGTTGCTCCCCGCGTACGCTCCTCACGGCCAGCACACAGACCCACGACATGAGGGGCTGGCAGCAGGCACGAGGAGCAATCGGAAGAGCAGTGTTGGTAGGTATGCCCAGCCACGGGCGACGGAGGTTGGTCATTGATGATGATCAGCCCACATAGGAGCCGAAGATCACCGAGAATAACCTTGAGAAGGCAGGGAGTGGAACCTAAGGGGGCCCTATCCTTATAGTGAGGGTTTTTGCTGTTCTTGTTATTTACGCACAAGCTTTTTAATCACCAGCACTTTAACTGGGCAGTAGAGGAGCTTTTCCGCAATGGATTTGCTGATTTCGTGGTTCGAGGCTCATTCAGGGACCGCTGGGTGGATGCAAGCTTTTGGTGGATTGATCGGATTGGCGATAGCCATCTATCTTCCACACCAACAACACGTCAAGGCCCTGAAACAGGCTGGCTTGCAGCGTCATGAGCGATCTCTTCAGCTTTTTGATGCGCTGGGTGCAATGGCTAATTTCGCGGGGCAAAGTCTACTCAATGTTCTTGGTGCTATGGAGTCGCCCGATTTCGTAGAGGAGCTCCCGTACGCCTATCAACCATCAGAGCTTGAAGGTTTAGCGACTGCGTTTTCCAGTTACCCGCTGCACGAGTTGCCTGACCATGACAGCGTGCAGTCAGCACTTCTAATCAAGTCTTCTTTTTCTCATGCGAGTAAAAAGCTCTCAGAAGCTTTTTCAGCTGTGATGTCTGGAGATCTGGCGGCCTACATTGAGCACAAGGATGTCTTCGAGTTTTATTACAATGAGCTTTGTGAGCATGTAACACGCTTCAGCGACTTGGCTGATGGCTACCGGAAGCGTCTCCAAGATTCCGAGTAGATGAGTTTTCGTTAGCCTTTGAAGAGAAGAGAGTGCTGCAAGCTTTTAATGTGTCCCAAGATGTCCGACAGCTTGTAGACGTAGGTGGCGGTTTTGTCGATGGTGACCGAGAGGATCCCCATGCAGCCGTTTTCGGTTCTGTAGCTGGGGGCTCAGTTGTCAGCGGCTAAGTAGGCGGCGCTTACTTTGGCGACTCAAAGGGCTGTTGCATCAAGTGGCGCATGCGCTCCTGCCAAGCCTCAACCAGTTGAGGATCTTTTGAGACAAAGGGGGTCAATTTATTTAGGTTCTCTTCAATCAGAGTCATCGAAGGGTGACTTTGCCGGTTACCTTCCGCGTCCCGGAACAGGCCGGCTACCAAGCTGTTTAGAACGAAAGTATTCTCAATATTCAGCCGAGCGAGCTCCCTGAGGTTATTCCTGATTCGCTCTGCCTCCTCCTTAGCCTCGTGTGCAGCTTTTGCGTCCTTCTCCGCTGACTCAGCGCTTCGTCTAATGGACGCCTTCCAAAAGGTGATCTCAGAGATGCTGTCCGGTCCAAGAATTAGAAACAGCGCCACAAACAGCCACAGCGTTTCCAAAGCGATAAAAGCCTTTAGTTCTATGCCACCAGCTAATAGAGCAACGGGGAATGCCAGAAGAATTGGCCAAAGCATCGCATAGCCAACGCGCTGAATAGGCCCCTTAGTTGTAGAACTCATTCATCTCTCCTTGAGACGTACACATGACCGGCCAGATGAACCTATCCCACAATCTATCGTGACGCCTACTGGAAGGCGTAGAACTACCAAGGATTTGCATCTGCACCTTTGATTAACGCAGGGTTATTTAACAAAAAGGCTGCCTCAGTGAACGAGGCGGCCTTCAGGTGAAACTCTCAATAGGGACTACGTTTCTTCTCCCCATGGTGCCGCAGTAGCCTGCGCTTCCAGTCAGTGTCCAACATGCACGCGAAGATCACGATTGCCAGGGTTAGGACGCCAATGAACTCACAGATGCTCATCGGATAACCGCTTCAAAGGCATTGCGCAGCGCAGCATGCAGGGTATCTACCGGAACCCGCTGAGAACCGGCATAGAGATCGTAGGTAATGTTGCCCGAGCTATGTCCAGTGATACTCTGTGCGATCACTTCAGGCGTCGCGGCGGCCTTCAGCAGCCCCGATAGAGAATGCCTGAGCGAGTGGAACGACTGGTCGCTACCTGCGGCGAGACCCAGTGGTTCGCGCAGCGCATCATTGAGCGGCTTGTTGAAGTAGTGGGCCTTGGCCTTGAACAGCTTCCCTGGCTCCCCGGCGACCCATTCGAGGAATGCACCGAGGGAGAACCCGTGTACTCCATCGACGAGTGGGACCTGTCGCACCGAGAAATCATTCTTTAGCGTCTTGCCCTGTTCATCCTTGTTGATGTCGATCACGGTGACCTCGCCAATCTGCTTCACATCGGCCTGGGTGAGCTGATAAAGCTCGCCAATGCGGGCGCCTGTAAGTACGCCAAGGGACAGCGCCCAGCGTTTCCAGTCGTCTGCTGGCAGGCCATTGGCGTAGGCCATGATGGTAGCCACCTGATCTTCGGAGAACGGTTTGCGCTCGCTCTCTGCGCCTCGCTCGATCTTCAGGCCCTTGTCGAAGGCCCGTTCAATATGGCCGTTGTTCTTTGCCCAATCCATTACGGTCGAGAGCTGAGTAAGTAGCTTGTTGATGGTCAGTGGCTTACGGCCCTCCGCGATCTTCTCCTTGAGCGCCACCATGTCACCCCTTGTGTGGGATTTGATGTCAAGGTCACCCAGCAGGCTGGAAAGAGTCCGGCAGTTCGATTGGATGGCCCGTAGGGTCGAGCCCTCGACGTTGCCGCGACGTTCACTGATGAACAGCTCAGCGAGTGCCTCGAAGGTGATTGGGTCAGTAGGGGCGCCTACAGATAGGGAGGCGGACACGTGGGGGAGGGTGCCTCCTGGCTCCGGGCCCTCCAGGCGTTCAATGACTCCCATGAGGGGCTTAGTGTTGCCCTTCAGGCGTGCTTGTGCGGCCTTTACGATCTCCCGCCCGATGTCCAAGGCCCTGTGTTGATCGACGTTCAGTGGTGCTTTGGCTGCTGCCTGGGCGAGTGATACGGACAGGTCGTCATAGATCATGTCGTAGGCCGACAGGCAGTCATCGCTGTTTGCACCGCTCAGGGCGTCATGTGCGATCTCCAGCAGGCGCTCCTTGAGAATCGGCCAGTCTGCCTCAGGGCGATCAAGATGAAAGATAGCCAGGGCCTGAAGGATGTCCTGGGAAAGCGTCATTGCTGTGGGCCTATCGGTGGTGCGGAGGGAAACAGCGAAGCTGCGCGTTGCACAGCCCCGAGGACGGACTCTGAGGTAGTAGATGCCGTTACGGCGATAGTGCCATACGGACAGGCGCTGAGGCCGTTTCTGGTGACAGCACTGGTGACTGGCTGGTGACACTTGGCCCTGCTCGGGCATGGCTTCGCTGGTAGTCATGGTGAGGTAAGCCCTTGATATTCATCGGGTTACCACCAGTACTTCCCAAAATTCTCTGGGTTGGCCCAGAACTTGGCGTTCAGCCAGTCGGGCGCCTGCTTGTATTCGAGCAGGTCATAGGTGAACAGGCTGAGAACCTGCTCGTCCCGCGTGAAACGTTCGCTGACGTGCAGCGCCAGGGCGAAGAAGTCGGTGTCCTTCCAGCCGCAGGCGGGCAGGTCGACGAGCACGGCCATGCGGCTGGCATTGAGGTTGCGGATGCCGCCGAGCAATTGCAGGCCTGCACGCCGCTCCAAGTGCTCGAGGCAGTCGACCACCACGGCGAGATCGAAACGTTGCCCGGCAAGCTCTTCTGGCAGGTAACCGGGGGTGGCGTGGGCCACCACGCTCTGCGGATGCGCCTTTTTGAAGGCATCTACCGCTGGTTGTTCGCTGGCACTGACCAACAGCAACCGTGCCGGCGCATAACGCTGTAGTAGAGCGGCCAGTGATTGCTGGGGCGTGCGGGCGGATATGATCTGGTTCATCAGAAACCTCGAAACGATCACAAAAGACTACCGCGCATCCTCATATTCAACTAGAACTGTTCGCGCCAGGGTGATGTCGTAATGCTGTCTGGCAGACATTGAAGCGGGCGTCTTTAATCCAGAGTGCTGGTTTTTGCGCCGATCCCCATTAGGAGACTTGCATATGAGTATTACAAGGAAAGCGGTACCCCTGATCATTGCGTCCACCTTTCTGACGGGCTGCGCCGGCGTCCAGAAATCCGACTGGCCGACCTGTGCTGCCGTCGGTGGTGTCAGCGGTGCTGCTCTGGGTGCCATCGAAAGCTCTGCCTGGGCAGGCGGCGGTGCGGTAATTGGCGCGGGTTTCGCCGCTGCCTATTGCTGGGTCCACGGCGCCGAAGCGCAGGAAGTGGCGGTTGTTGAAGAGACCGTAATGGTCGAGGAAACCGTCGTTCCCGAGCCGGCTGCCGAAGCCGTACGTGTCGAGCTGGACGTCAAGTTCGACTTCGACAAGTCGCAGGTCAAGCCAGAGAGCATGGGCGACATCCAGAGCCTGGCTGACTTCATGAAGCAGTATCCGCAAACCACTACCGTGGTTGAAGGCCATACCGACTCGGTCGGTACCGACGCCTACAACCAGAAGCTGTCCGAGCGCCGTGCCAATGCCGTGCGTGAAGTGCTGGTCAATCAGTACGGTGTGGGCGGTACCCGCGTCAACGCAGTCGGTTATGGCGAAAGCCGCCCGGTTGCCGACAACGCCACCGAAGAAGGCCGTGCGATCAACCGTCGCGTAGAAGCCGAAGTCGAAGCCCGGCCATAAGCCTGGCTCGCTCTTCGTGAGCATCCTGGCCGGCCCCGTGCCGGCCAGGAACACGATGTCACGCAATGGACGTCGTTTTTGCTCTGACCCTCTGTTTCCCTGCCCATAAACGCAGTAATGTGCCGCACGATAACAAGTGGGGTAGGGCGGGCAATGAAGATTATCGCAGGACTAGGCAAGCTGCTGGCGACACTGTTCTGGTGCGTGGTGCTGGCCAATCTGATCTCCCCTTATGCACAACCGTTCGCGCACCTGCTGACGCTCGCCGGCGTTGCCGTGCTGGGCCTGCATCTGGCCGAACTGGTGCTGTTCAAATCCGTGCTTCGCGCACAGCCACGGGTGGCCATCGAGCGGGCCAAGGTATTGGCGTTCGGCATGTTTCATGTCTGGTCGTTGCCTGCGGTCGAGGCCGTTCCGATGAATGCCGAGGAGGCCGCCCCATGCGCAAGCTGATTCTTCTGGCGGCGCTGTGCTGCCCGCTGGCGGCGGTGGCTGCCGCCGTTATCGAAGTCGACTCCCATCACTTCACCCGCCTGCCCGTGCAGGGCAATGTTCTGCAGCTGGAACGCGTCACCGTGGCGGACAGCGGGACGCTGCTGATTCCTGTGGGGGTCAGTGAAGTGCACATCGGCGAGTTGTATCTGGGCCACGATGCGCAGATCGCCATCGCACCGTCGAACGAGCGCCTGTTGCTGGATATCGGTACTGGGCAGATTGCCGCAGGTGCGCAGATCAGTGCGCCGGGCGCCCCGGGCACCGCGCGACAGGCCGCGCTGCCCGGGCGTACCTTGGTGATTCGCATGCAGGCGGTGAACACCGCGCCCTGGCTGCTCGATGCCCGTGGCGGTCGTGGCGCAGCGGGCTACGCTGGCCTGGATGGTGCCGATGGCAAGGCCGGCGGTTGCGCCTGGGGCCAGGCCAGCGCCGGCCATGACGGCCAGAATGGCACCGACGGGCACCCTGGTGCGCCGGGCGGGCAGATTCGCCTGGAGGTGCCCAGCGACTTTCCTGTCGAGCATTTGCAGACGCGGCTGGAAGGGGGCGCCGGGGGCGCGCCAGGTGCCGCTGGCAACGCCGGTAGCGGCGGAGCGAGCAAGGGTTGCTGGATCTACAGCACCCGCGCAGGTCTCGATGGCCGTCCCGGCCTGCCCGGTCAACCCGGCGCCGCTGGCCGCGCAGGACGCCTGGACGTGGTGCGCTTCTGATTTGAGTAGGGCCTGCGACCCAGGCCCTGAGGTCCTAGAAGTTGGGGCGTGCGGCGGCGATCGCCACAACCGCCATGCCCATCAGCAGGTTGCAGGCGACCAGGCGGCGGATGCCGCCCAGCACGGTGCCTGCCGCTGGCCAGTCCTGCGCCTCCACGGCACGACGCATGTTCGGCAGCTGCAGCATCTGGATGCGCAGGAACAGCGCCAGCATCGCCAGGTACAGGCCCATCATCACGTTCACGTAGCGCGGCGCGCCATCGAAACCGCTGAAACCCATGTGCAGCAGGCCGATGCCGCTGATCGGCAACAGCACCACGGCGATCCATACCCACACGAAGAAGCGGCGAAACACCTCCAGCCACAGCTTCAGGCGATCCGGCGCCTGCAGCGCGCCGGCGGCCGGGCGCAGGACCATCCACGCGAAGAACATGCCGCCGACCCAGATCAGCGCAGCGAGCAGGTGCAGGGTGTAGAGGAGGGAATAGGGCGGCATTCACGTACTCCGGTAGCCAGCGGATCACATCGGCGCAACGTCGTGCAGGTCGATCTCGACGTGCGGTGATCGGTTTCAGAAGTCTGGTCTGGCGCTGGCGTGCACCGTGCTCTTCATCGGGAGCAGGCAAGCGAGCCAGCACGCAGGCGACAGGCGCGTTATGATAGCGGCCGTTTTCGAATACTGAAAATATATCCAGCCTTTTCGCAGCCAGATCCTTAATGCTCAGCACCGAACTCAAGACCCAGATTCAGGGCGCCTACTCCCGTTTTCTCGAATCCAAGGGCCTCAAGCCTCGCTATGGGCAGCGCCTGATGATTGCCGAGGTGGCCAAGGTCCTGGGTACCATCAAGACCGACGATGAAGGGCGTCGGCTTGGCGAGCCTGCGGTAGTGGCCGTCGAGGCCGGCACCGGGACCGGCAAGACCGTGGCCTACTGCATGGCCGCCATTCCCACTGCCAAGGCTGCCGGCAAGCGCCTGGTGCTCGCCACTGCCACCGTGGCGCTGCAGGAGCAGATCGTGCACAAGGATCTGCCCGACCTGATGCGCAACAGCGGCCTTAGTTTCAGCTTCGCCCTGGCCAAGGGGCGCGGTCGCTATCTGTGCCTGTCCAAGCTCGACGTGCTGCTGCAGGAGGGCCAGGCGCAGAGCTCCACGGCGCAACTGTTCGAGGAGGAAGGTTTTCGCATCGATGTGGATGAGGAAGGCCAGAAGCTGTTCACCACCATGATCGAGAAGCTGGCCGGCAACAAATGGGACGGCGACCGCGACAGCTGGCCCCAGGAGCTGGAAGACAGCCGCTGGGCGCAGCTGACCACCGACCACAGCCAATGCACCGGCCGCCATTGCCCGAACTTTGGGCAGTGCACCTTCTACAAGGCCCGTGAAGGCATGGGCAAGGTCGACGTGATCGTCACCAACCACGACATGGTGCTGGCCGACCTCGCCCTGGGCGGCGGTGCGGTGCTGCCCGACCCACGCGACACCCTGTACGTGTTCGACGAAGGTCATCACCTGCCGGACAAGGCCATCGGCCACTTCGCCCACTTCACCCGCCTGCGCTCCACCGCCGACTGGCTCGAGCAGATCGCCAAGAACCTCAGCAAGCTGCTGGCCCAGCACCCGCTGCCAGGCGATCTCGGCCGGCTGATCGAGCAGGTGCCGGAGTTGGCGCGCGAGCTCAAGACCCACCAGCAGTTCATGTTCAGCGCTTGCGAGCAGGTGGCCGACTTCAAGCCTGGTGAAGACATGGAAGGCCGTGAGCGGCCACGCCACCGCTTCGTCGGCGGGGTGGTGCCCGAGCACCTGATCGAGCTGGGCCTGGAGTTGAAGAAAGGCTTCTCCAAGCTCACCGACCTGTTCACCGGGGTGACCGAGAAGCTCAAGGAGGCCATGGACGGCGAGACCAGCATCGGCATCGCCAGCCACCAGGCCGAGGAGTGGTACCCGCTGTTCGGCAGCCTGCTGGCGCGCGCCCAGGGCACCTGGGAACTGTGGCTGGCCTTTACCAGCGAAGATCCGGAGGACAGCCCGCCCATGGCGCGCTGGCTCACCCTGGCCGAAAGTGGTGCGCTGTTTGATATCGAGGTCAATGCCAGCCCGATCCTGGCGGCCGAGACCTTGCGCCGCAACCTGTGGAACGTCGCCTACGGTGCCCTGGTGACCTCGGCGACGCTCACCGCACTGGGCACCTTCGACCGTTACCGCATGCGCGCCGGCTTGCCCAAAGTGGCAGCCACCGCGGTCGTGCCGAGCCCGTTCCACCATGCCGATGCCGGCCTGCTGCGCGTGCCGGATCTCAAGGCCGACCCGCGCAATGCCGCCGAGCACACCGCTGCCATCATCCGCGAGCTGCCCGGCCTGGTGCAGGGCTCGCGCGGTACCCTGGTGCTGTTCTCCTCGCGCCGGCAGATGCAGGACGTGTTCGACGGCCTGGAGCGGGACTGGCGCAAGCGTGTGTTCATCCAGGGCAACCTGTCCAAGCAGGAAACCCTCAACAAGCACAAGGCGCGGGTCGACAGCGGCGAGGAAAGCGTGCTGTTCGGCCTGGCCAGTTTCGCCGAGGGTGTCGACCTGCCGGGCGCCTACTGCGAGCACGTGGTAATCGCCAAGATACCCTTCGCGGTGCCGGACGACCCGGTCGAGGCCGCCCTGGCCGAATGGATCGAAGCACGCGGCGGCAACCCGTTCATGGAAATCTCCGTGCCCGACGCCTCGCTGCGCCTGGTGCAGGCCTGCGGGCGCCTGCTGCGCACCGAAGAGGATCGCGGCACCATCACCCTGCTGGATCGGCGGGTGGTCACCCAGCGCTACGGCAAGGCGATTCTCAACGCACTGCCGCCATTTCGCCGGGAGATCGGCTGAGGGGCCTGCCTTTTTACCGGCCAGGGCCGGCAAAAAGGCGCTTCCGGTTCCTTATCGGACATGTGGGCTTTGCGGTGGAGCCCCCATCTGTCGCACTATTGCGCCTGCGCGCTGAGGCGCGACAAAAGGCTCGTGACGGGATTGTCGCGGGTACTCATATTCGTCGTCGAGTTGCGGGGAGAAGGGGTCTTGAAGGTCAACACCTGGCTGCTGTCGGCCGACCGTTCGGTGCAGTGCGAAGCACGCTCATCCACCGAGGGTCTGGTTTCCAAAGTTCTGTCACTGTGCATCGCTGCAGCCCGTCCACGGCAACCTCAGGCAATGGGGCGTCTGGCGCTGATCGCGGTGCTTGGCCTGCCCGTGACGGGCAACGCCGCGGATCGCCAGGAGCTGTTCAACTTCGTGCGGCCGATGGATGCCGTGCAGGTCGCCGGCGACAATGCCTACCTGCCCAGCATCACCGCGGAGAGCGCCGCCCAGGGCGAGATCCTGCGCCGTGCCACCTTCAACCCGGGCGAACGCCCTACCTTGCGGCTGACCCCCCAGAGCGGCAGCTGGGACTGGTCCGAGTCGAGCGCCATGAGCCTGCGTGTGCAGAACGCCATGGACTGGGCGCTGACCGTTGACGTGACCATCGAAAGCGCCGACGGCAAGCGCCTGACCAGCCAGATCGCGTTGCCGGCCGGGCCGGCGCAGACGCTGCTGGTGCCCCTCGGCGCGACCTCGCCGCGGGCCCAGGGCATGCGTGCCGGTGCCCTGATGCCCTGGCGATACGATGGCCGCCTGCTGCTCCTGGCGGAAACCGTGAGCGGGGAGATCGATGCCTCCCAGGTTACCGCCGTGACGCTGTCGATTCCCAACCCGCAAGCGGCCCAGCATCTGCTGCTCGGGCGTTTCGGCGTACGCGGCAGTGCCGACCTGGAAGACGCCTACCGTGGCATCGTCGATGCCTACGGTCAGTTCACCCGCCGCGACTGGCCGGGCAAGATCAAGAGCGACGACCAGCTGCGGCAGGGCGTTGCTCAGGAAGACAAGCAGCTGCAAGCCTGGCAGGCCGAACACCCGAAGCAGGATATGTATGGTGGCTGGATCGGCGGGCCGTCCTTTGAAGCCACCGGCTTTTTCCGCACCGAGAAGCGGGGCGGGCGCTGGTTCCTGGTCACGCCCGAGGGCAATCCGTTCTATTCGCTGGGCGTGAATACCGTGACCGGCACGCAGAGCCAAACCTATGTAGAAGGGCGCGAGAAAATGTTCAGTGCCCTGCCGGCCGAGGGTGAACCACTGGCCGCGTTCTACGGCAGTGGCAGCAACGAGTCTGATACTGGCGCCAACCGCGGTCGCGATTTCGACAAGGGGCGCTGGTACGACTTTTACGCCGCCAACCTGCAGCGCACCTATGGCGAGCAGAAGCCCGAGGCATGGCGCGAGCGCGCGCAGAACCGCCTGCAGGCCTGGGGCTTCAACACCCTGGGTAACTGGAGCGACAACGACTTCGCCCTCGACAAGCGCATGCCCTACAGCATTCCACTGTCGATCCATGGCGACTACGCCACCATCAGTACCGGCGTCGACTGGTGGGGGGGCATGCCCGATCCCTTCGACCCGCGCTTTGCCATGGCTGCCGAACGTGCCATTGCCATTGCCACCCGCGACCATCGCGATGATCCCTGGGTGATGGGCTACTACGCCGACAACGAACTGGCCTGGGCCGGCCCGGCCGAGGATCCGCAGTCGCGCTATGCGCTGGCCTACGCAACGCTGCGCCTGACCACCGATGTGCCGGCCAAGCGTGCCTTCCTCAAGCAGTTGCGCGACAAGTACCGTAACCAGGAAGGGCTGTCCAAGGCCTGGGGCATCGAGTTGCAGGCCTGGGAACTGATGGAAGATCCCGGCTTCCAGGCGCCGCCGATCAATCCGGCCTACCCGGCCATCGAAAAGGACATGCAGCGCTTCCTGCGCCTGTTCGCCGACACCTACTTCAAGACCATCGCCGATTCGCTCGACTGGCATACGCCCAATCACCTGCTGCTGGGTGGGCGCTTCTCCGCGAGCATTCCCGAGGCAGTGCAAGCCTGCGCCGAGTATTGCGATGTGCTGAGCTTCAACTTCTATACCCGCGAGCCGCAGCATGGTTATGACTTCGAGGCGCTGCGCAAGCTGGACAAGCCGCTGTTGGTCACCGAGTTCCATTTCGGCTCCCGCGACCGCGGCCCGTTCTGGGGTGGCGTCGCCGAGGTGTACAAGGAAGAAGAGCGCGGCCCTGCCTATGCGAACTTCCTGAACAAGGCCCTGGAAGAGCCGCAGATCGTCGGGGTGCACTGGTTCCAGTACCTGGATCAACCGGTCACCGGGCGCCTGCTCGACGGCGAGAATGGTCACCTGGGCCTGGTGGCGATCACCGACCGGCCCTGGGACGGTTTCGTCAGCGCCGTGCGCAAGGCCAACCTGAGCGTGGCGCCGCTGGTGCTCGAGCAGGCCGCCAAGCAGCCCGAGCCGGAGGCCGCACCCACTCAGGATCCGGTACCGGCACCAGCCGCCGATCCAGGCGCCGAAACCAAGCCTTAATCATCAAGCGCCAGCCTGGCCTGGCGCCTTTTCCCTTCCCAGGAGCAGTCAGTGCAGATTCAGGGTTACTTCGACCTCAAGTTCGAAGCGGTGAAAGACGCCTTTGCCGCCCTTTTCGACGACCCCCAGGAGCGCGGCGCCGCGCTGTGTGTGCAGGTGGGCGGCGAAATCGTGGTGGATATCTGGGCCGGGGTCGCCGACAGGGAGGGCCAGCAGGCCTGGCAGAGCGATACCATCCTCAACCTGTTCTCCTGCACCAAACCCTTCACCGCCGTGACCGCCTTGCAACTGGTGGCCGAAGGCAAGCTTGAACTGGATGCGCCAGTGGCCCGCTACTGGCCGGAGTTCGCGGCTGCCGGCAAGCAGCGCATCACCCTGCGTCACCTGCTCAGTCACCAGGCCGGGCTGCCGGCGATTCGCCAGAGCCTGCCGGCCGAGGCGTTGTACGACTGGCAGGCGATGACTGCCGCGCTGGCCGCCGAGACGCCCTGGTGGCGGCTGGGCGAGGGCCATGGCTATGCGCCGATCACCTTCGGCTGGCTGGTCGGCGAGTTGCTGCGTCGTGTCGAGGGGCGTGGCCCGGGCGAGTCGATCGTGGCACGTACCGCCAAGCCCTTGGGCCTGGACTTCCATGTCGGCCTGGCCGATGAGGAGTTTCACCGCGTGGCCACCATCAGCCGCGGCAAGGGCAACCTGGGCGATGCGGCGGCGCAGCGCATGCTCAAGACCATGATGAGCGACGCCCAGGCGATGACCACCCGGGCCTTTACCAACCCGCCGTCGATCATGACCAGCACCAACAAACCCGAATGGCGGCGCATGCAGCAACCTGCCGCCAATGGCCATGGCAATGCGCGCAGCCTGGCGGGGTTCTATAGCGGCCTGCTGGACGGCAGCCTGCTCGATAGCGAACTGCTCGCCGAACTGACCCGCGAGCACAGTGTCGGTGACGACAGGACGCTGCTGACCCCGACGCGGTTCGGCCTTGGCTGCATGCTCGACCAGCCCGCCGTGGCCAATGCCACCTACGGCATGGGGCCAGGTGCCTTTGGCCACCCTGGCGCGGGCGGTACCACCGGTTTCGCCGATCCGGAGCGCGACGTGGCGATGGGTTTCGTTACGAATAACCTGGGGCCGTTCGTCTTAATGGATCCGCGGGCACAGAAACTTGCGGTTATCTTATGCGAGTGTTTTTAACAGTCGCGCTTAAACTCTTGCGCAATAAAGCTTTTAGCTGCTGACTCCGGGTCGCCCGGGTGACTTCGACCGATTAGATAGTGGATGAACCGATGCTTTCCTATAAGACTTGCGCGCTGGCGCTTTGCGTACTGCTGACAGGTTGCTCCCTGTTCGAGAAAAAGGAAGATCCCAAGCCGGTTCCCATGCCGCCGCCGGAAGTCACCCAAGCCTGGCTGGACGAGTATGAGCCCCTGGTACGTGAAGCGATCAAGGACAGCAACTTTGCCATGGAGCGCCGCGAGAACCTGCTGGTGGTCACCGCGCCGGTCAAGGGCTCGTTCAACCCGGATCGCCCGGGCATGCTGCTGCCGGTTACCCTGAGCCCGATCACCCGCGTTGCCAAGGTACTGGAGAAGGACGCCAAGGTCGGTGTTCTGGTACTTGGCCACGCTGACAGCACGGGTGCTCTGGAAGCCAACCGTGAACTGAGCCTCGAGCGCGCCCGCGCCTTTACCGCCATCTTCCGCCTCAGTGGCCTCAAGGGCGACCGTCTGATGGTCAAGGGCATGGGCCCGGACATGCCGCGCGCCGCCAACGACAGTGCCAATGGCCGTGAACTCAATCGTCGTGTGGAAATCCTGCTCACCCGTCAGGACACGCTCAAGGCGCTGATCGCCCAGTACAGCACGCCGGAGCCGGCCGTGCCTGCCGCTACCGCGGTAGCCGCTGCCGAAAAGCCAGCCGAGAAGCCGGCTGCCAAGGTTGCCGCCAAACCTGCAGCCAAGAAGGTGGCCAAGGCTTCTGCCAAGCCCAAGGCAGCTGCCAAACCTGCTGCCAAGGCGGTTGCCAAAACCGCTGACAAGCCAGCCGCCAAGAGCGCCACCAAGCTCGCCGATGCCAAGAAAGTGGTTGCCGCAGATCAAGCCAAATAAGGCTTACCCCGTTAAGCTAGGGTCTTTGTCGCTTTCGAGAGTACGCTCATGACTCAGACCCTGGCCGACATGCGCCGTGATTACACCCGTGACGGGTTGAGCGAGGATCAGGCGCCGCTGGAGCCCCTCGCACTGTTCAGAAGCTGGTTCGCCGATGCGGTGAAAACCGAGCAACTGCCCGTGGAACCCAATGCCATGACCCTGGCCACCGTCGATGCCGATGGCCGGCCGCACTGCCGTGTGCTGCTGCTCAAGGGGCTGGACGAGCGGGGCTTCACCTTCTTCAGTAATTACCAGAGTGCCAAGGGCGAGCAGCTGCAGGCCAATCCCTATGCCGCGCTGACCTTCTTCTGGCCGACCCTGGAGCGCCAGGTACGTATCGAGGGGCTTGTAGAGCGGGTGAGGCCTGCCGAGTCCGACGCCTACTTCCAGGTGCGCCCGTTGGGCAGCCGCCTCGGCGCCTGGGCATCACCGCAGAGCCGGGTGATTCACGACCGTGGTGAACTGGAGGGCCTGTTGGCGCAAACCCAACGTCGTTTCGCCGACCATGCGCCCGAGTGCCCGCCACACTGGGGCGGCTACCGCCTGCTGCCCGAGCGCATCGAATTCTGGCAAGGCCGTGCCAGCCGCTTGCACGACCGCCTCGATTATCGCCGCGCAGGCGAAGCCTGGCTGCGCCAGCGGCTGGCGCCCTGACGGCTCACTGCCGTGCCGCCGCGGTGGCGCACGGCGGTCGATCCTCCCTGCAATCGGCCTACAATGGCGGCTTCTTTCGCGCAGGCCCCAGCATGCTTGAACTCGACTCCACCCTGGCCCAGCACATCGTCGATCGCGCCATGGCCATCCTGCCGTACAACATCAACGTGATGGACGCCCAGGGCATGATCATCGGCAGTGGCGATCCGTTGCGGCTGCACACCCGTCATGAAGGGGCGCAGCTGGTGCTGGCCAATCGCCGGGTAGTGGAGATCGACGAGCAGGCCGCAGCCTGCCTGCGCGGCGTGCGCCCTGGCGTGAACCTGCCCCTGCTGCATGCCGATGAATTGATCGGCGTGCTGGGCATCACCGGTGATCCCGAGGTGGTGCGGCCCTATGCCGAGCTGGTGCGCATGGCGGCGGAAATGCTGGTCGAGCAGCGTCAGGTTCAGGCCGAGCGCCACTGGCAACGGCATCAACTGGATGCCTGGCTGCGCCAGCTGTTCGATCCAGCGGTGAGCGTCGCGGCGCTGGCAGCGGATGCTCAGCGGCAGGGGCTGGCGCTCGCTTGGCCGCGCCAGGTGTGCCTGCTGGAGTTGCAGGAAGGCGGCGAGCCGCTGGCCCAGCAGGCGCGTTTGCTGGGTGTGCTGACCGGCAAGAGTGAGCATCTGGCGGCGCCATTGGGCATGCGCGAGATGCTCTGGTGCCGGCCGCTAAGCGCAGGTCGTGATGACGCGCGCTGGCTGGAAAGTGCCGATGAGCGCGGTTTGGGTCTGGCCCGCCTGTTGGTCAGCGATCCGGTACAGTCGCTGGGGCAGTTACGTCAGGCCTGCCTGGCCCTGCGTGATCTGCAGGCCTTTGCCAGGGCGCGTTATCCCGCGTTACGTCTGGTGTCGCTTGAGGAGCATCGCCTGGCGACTCTGCTCCATGCCCAACGCGACAGCTGGCTGCTGCAGGGCTGGCTGGCGCCGTTGAAACAGGTACTCGCTCAGGACAGTAACGGCATGCTGCGCGAGACCCTCGAAGCCTGGTGTAAGCATGATGGCCAGGTGCAGAGCTGTGCGACGGCACTGGGGATCCATCGCAACACCCTGCGCTATCGCCTCGAACGTGTCGCCGAGCTCAGCGGAGTGGAGCTGACCCGTCTGGATCGCCGCCTGCAGCTGTCGCTGGGCCTGGGTTTGATCGAGCCTGATTGAAGCCTCTCGCTGGATATGATGCTTCTGCACAGTTATGGGTGTTCGCTTTGCCTGTCTTGTTGTGCGGATGAATAGGGTGTCGCCTGCTACTGCTGGGTGACAATGCCGGGCACCTGGCAAATCACATAACAACAATGAGGATACCGGCATGGCTCTGGTTCTGATCCTGGTCGCACTGATTGCATTCATCGTGCTCTCGACCACCCGTCTCAAGTTGCATCCCTTTCTCGCTCTGCTGGCCGCGGCACTGATCGCCGGGTTTGCTTACCAACTGCCTCATCAGGATATCCTCAAGACCATCGCCACCGGCTTTGGCAGCATCCTCGGCAATATCGGTATCGTCATCGTGCTTGGCACCATCATCGGGGTGATCCTCGAGCGCAGCGGCGCGGCGATCACCATGGCCGAAACGGTGATCAAACTGCTCGGCGAGCGCTTCCCGACGCTGACCATGTCGATCATCGGTTACCTGGTGTCGATTCCGGTGTTCTGTGATTCCGGTTACGTGATCCTCAACTCGCTGAAAAACGCTCTTGCGGCGCGCATGAAAGTTTCGGTCGTGGCCATGAGCGTGGCGCTGGCGACAGGCCTTTACGCCACCCATACCTTCGTGCCGCCGACGCCCGGGCCGATCGCCGCTGCCGGTAACCTGGGGCTGGGTTCGAGCCTGGGCCTGGTCATCGTTGTGGGCCTGGTCGTGGCGCTGGTTACCGCGCTGGCTGGCATGTTGTGGGCCAATCGCTTTATCGGCAAGGACATTGCCCTGGTAGACGACGGCACGCCCATGCCGGGTAGCGAAGACTTCGCCGCGCTGCGCGCTCAATACGGCACGCTGCCCAGCGCAACCCAGGCCTTCGCGCCGATCTTCGTACCGATCCTGCTGATTTGCCTGGGCTCGATCGCCGCATTCCCGAGCCGGCCGCTGGGCGACGGTACATTGCTGAGCGTACTGGGCTTCCTGGGTCACCCGGTGATGGCGCTGCTGGTCGGTTTGGCGCTGGCCTGCACACTGCTCAAGGGCACCGGCAAGCGTCAGAACCTGCATGACCGGGTCTCCGAAGGCATCATATCCGCGGCACCTATCATCCTCATCACCGGTGCCGGCGGTGCATTTGGTGCGGTGCTCAGCGCTACGCCTTTGGGCAATTACCTGGGTACCACGCTGTCGGCGCTGGGCGTTGGCCTGTTCATGCCGTTTCTGGTGGCTGCCGCGCTGAAAACTGCCCAGGGATCCACCACCGTGGCACTGGTGACCACCTCGGCCATGGTTGCACCGCTGCTTGGCCAACTGGGCCTGGACAGCGAGATGGGCCGGGTGTTAACCGTGATGGCCATTGGTGCCGGCGGCATGACGGTATCCCATGCCAACGACAGTTTCTTCTGGGTGGTAACCCAGTTCAGCCGCATGCCGGTAGCCGTGGCCTATCGTGCACAGACCATGGCCACCTTGATCCAGGGTGTGACCGGTATGCTCACCGTGTGGCTGCTCAGCCTGGTGCTGCTGTAAGTCGTTTCTCTACGGGGCGCCTTCGGGGCGTCCCGCTGTTACCGAGGTCTTGCCATGAAAATCGTCATCGCTCCTGATTCATTCAAGGAGAGCCTGAGTGCGCCCGACGTGGCGCAGGCCATTGCCCGCGGCTGGCTGGCCGTTTACCCGCAGGCCGAGGTGGTCTTATGCCCCATGGCCGACGGCGGTGAAGGTACCGTGGATGCGCTGCTTGCAGCCACCGGAGGCGCGCGCCGCGAACTGTCGGTAAAGGGGCCGCTGGGCACGCCGGTGCAGGCGCACTGGGGGTGGCTGGTCGATGGTACGGCGGTGATCGAGATGGCCGCGGCAAGCGGCCTGCACTGGGTGCCGAGCGCCCAGCGTGATGCCCGGGTGACCTGCAGCTATGGAACCGGTGAGTTGATCCGCGCGGCACTGGATGCGGGCGCCACACGGATCATCCTCGGTCTTGGTGGCAGTGCCACCAATGATGGCGGCAGCGGCTTGCTGCGGGCCCTGGGCGCACGCTTTCTCGATGCTGGCGGCAGCGAACTGCGCGCTGGCGGAGCGGCTTTGGCGTCGCTGCAACGGGTTGACCTCGGCGGGCTGGATAAGCGCCTGCAGGACGTGCCGGTCGATGTGGCGGCCGACGTCGACAACCCACTGTGCGGGCCCAAGGGAGCATCGGCGGTATTCGGTCCCCAAAAGGGTGCCAGCCCGGCGCAGGTCGAGGAGCTGGATGCCGCCCTGGCGCGCCTTGCCGAGGTGGTCGGCGCGGCGCTGGGCGAGGATTTCAGCACCTTCCCGGGCGTTGGCGCAGCCGGTGGGCTGGGCTTTGCGGCCAAGGCCTTTCTCGGCGCGCGCTTTCGCCCCGGCATCGAACTGGTGGCCGAACTCTCCGGGCTTGCCGATGCGGTACACGGCGCCGACCTGGTGATCACCGGCGAAGGGCGCCTGGATGCCCAGAGCCTGCATGGCAAGACGCCGGTTGGCGTGGCGCGGGTGGCGCAAGCGCAGGGTGTACCCGTGATCGCCCTGGCCGGCAGCCTGGGGGAGGGTTATCAACAGGTGCGCGAAGCCGGCATCGAGGCTTGCTTCAGCCTCGCTCCGGGGCCCATCACCCTGGAGCATGCCTGCGCCAACGCCGGGCAGGAACTTGAAGCACGGGCGGCCGATCTCGCCAGGTTCTGGCGCCTTGCGCAGGGCACGCGTGGCTAGCGATCGGCCCAGCTCCCCGCGCGGAGGGGGGGACGATTGCCAGGCACGGCTGTCTATACTGCTGTCGGATGGCGCGATGGCCATCCTGTACCGATGCTGAACGGATGAGGCAATTTGTCGGCATTCACAGTGACCGTCCTGGCGGCCACGCGGTCATAGGGTTATCAGTCCAGTCTGGAGAATCGTCATGCTTAAACCTGGTTTTTTCGCTGTCCTGTTTGCCGCAGCGACTCTCACGCTTGGTGGCTGCGCATCGAGCCTGACCGGTGACAGTTATTCGCGCGACGAGGCGCGTGCCGTACAGACCGTGCGCATGGGTACCATCGAGTCGCTGCGGCCGGTGAAGATCGAGGGCACCAAGACCCCCATCGGTGGTGGTGCGGGTGCGGTGATCGGCGGCGTAGCGGGTAGCGGCGTCGGCGGCGGCCGTGGCTCGGCGGTGGCGGCGGTGATCGGTGCAGTGGCCGGTGGCCTGCTGGGCGCAGCGGCCGAGGAAGGCATCACCCGGACCCAGGGCGTGGAGATCACCGTCCGTGAAGATGACGGCAGCATGCGTGCTTATGTACAGGCCGTGGAAGAGAATCAGATCTTCCGCGTGGGTGAGCGCGTGCGCATCATGACCGTCAATGGCACCAGCCGCGTCACCCACTAACGAGCGTATCGCTCACGCGGGGCAAAGAGGCCGGATCAGCTTGCTGATTCGGCCTCTTGCATTTCGGTCTGCCGCTGAAAGCCCTGAGCTAGACAGGTTAAAGCCAGTGTAGCGGGCGGGCTCTCGAACCTGGTGGAGATAGTTTTAGTAATAATTCTATCCATGACGTCAAGTCGATAGCCCAGCATAATCGAAGAGGCTTCCTGGTGGGTTTTTGCGGGCTTCTGCCGGAAAAACAAGTCGAACGCTCGGGTGTTTGACCAGTCAGTTACAGCGTGCGGCGCGATAGCCGCACAGCCGTTGGTAACTGGCTCGGCAGCTCCGAGTCGGGCTGGCGCAGGTGGTTTTCTCCGCTTACCGGGTTGGCATCACGCACACCATCGCAGGGATCGGCCGGACGTCAGGCGACCGGCATTCTGGCACACACTAACTGGCCGTTTGGCTGCATGACGGGCTCGTACAAGGGGTTTAGTGTATGGCGCTTGCGCTGATCATCGCCTTACCATTTTTAGGTATCTTTCTGCCGCTGCTGGCTGATCGCATGGGCCGTTCGCTCTGTGCGCTGGCAGCCGCGCTCGGCCCGGCGGCGGCGCTGGTGCTGCTGTGGTTGGAGCAGCCGGCGGTCTTCGCCGGCGAGGTTCAGGTGGTCAGTTATTCCTGGCTTCCCGAACTGGGATTGAACCTGAGCCTGCGCCTGGACGGCCTTGGGTTTCTGTTCGCCCTGATGATCCTCGGCATCGGTTTGCTGGTGATCCTCTACGCCCGCTATTACCTGAGCAAACAGGAACCCATGGGCCGCTTCTTCTCCTATCTGCTGCTGTTCATGGGCGCCATGCTGGGGGTGGTGCTGTCGGAAAACATGCTGCTGATGCTGGTGTTCTGGGAGCTGACCAGCCTGTCGTCGTTCCTGTTGATCGGCTTCTGGAACGGTAGCTCGGATGCCCGCCGGGGCTCGCGCATGGCACTGACCGTCACCGGTGGCGGCGGCTTGGCGCTGCTTGCCGGCATTCTGCTGCTGGGCAACATTGCCGGCAGTTTCGAACTGAGCGAGGTGCTGGCGGCGGGTGACACCATCCGCAATCACGGTCTGTACCCCATCACCCTAACCCTGATTCTACTCGGGGTATTCACCAAGTCGGCGCAGTTCCCGTTCCATTTCTGGTTGCCCCAGGCCATGGCCGCGCCCACTCCGGTCTCCGCGTATCTGCACTCGGCAACGATGGTAAAGGCGGGCGTTTTCCTGCTGGCGCGTTTCTACCCGGCCCTGGCCGGCACGGAGTGGTGGTTCTATCTGGTCAGCATGACCGGTATGGCGACCCTGCTGTTCGGGGCGATCATGGCGCTGTTCCAGCACGACCTCAAAGGACTGCTGGCCTACTCGACCATCAGTCACCTGGGCCTGATCACCCTGCTGTTTGGCTTCAACACCGAGCTCTCCTCGGTCGCTGCGGTGTTTCACATCATCAACCACGCAACTTTCAAGGCTTCGCTGTTCATGGCCGCGGGCATCATCGACCATGAGACCGGTAGCCGCGACATGCGCCGCATCGCCGGCTTGTGGAAGTACATGCCGCACACGGCCGTGCTGGCCATGGTGGCGGCTTCGGCAATGGCCGGGGTCCCATTGCTCAACGGCTTCCTGAGCAAGGAGATGTTCTTCACTGAAACGCTCAATCAGGATCTGCTGGGCATCTTCAACTGGATGATCCCTACCGTGGCGACCCTGGCCGGGGTGTTTTCGGTGGCCTATTCACTGCGCTTCATCCACGACGTGTTCTTCAACGGCGAGCCCAGGGATCTGCCCAAGTACCCGCCCCACGAACCGCCGCGCTACATGAAGATTCCGGTGGAGATTCTGGTTTTCCTGTGCCTGCTGGTCGGTATGCTGCCGGCTTACACGGTGGCGCCGCTGTTGGCGTCAGCGGCCAGCGCGACCCTGGGCGGTGAGGTGCCGTACTACAGCCTGTCGATCTGGCACGGTTTCAACCTGCCGCTGGGCATGAGCGTGGTGGCTATGGTTGGAGGCATCGTCGTCTACGCCTGCCGCGAACCGCTGTTCCGCTGGTACAACGGCATGCCGGAAGTGGATGCCAAGGAGATGTTCGAGCTGCTCAACGCGCGCCTGGTTCGGAGCGCTCGCTGGGTGACCAAACTGCTGGAAAGCGGCTCCCAGCAGCGTTATGTGGCATTCCTGCTGATGAGCGCGCTGGCGCTGATCATCACCGCGCTGTCACCCATGGAGTCGCTCAGTGGCAGTGTGGCGCTGACTCCGCTCGATGGCATCACCGTGCTCGGCATGGCGGTGCTGTGCGTGATGGCGGTGCTGACCGTGGTATTCCATCGTAACCGCCTCAAGGCGCTGATGACCCTGAGCTGCGCCGGGCTGATGGTGGCCCTGGCCTTCGCCCGCTATTCAGCACCGGACCTGGCGCTGACCCAGCTGTCGGTCGAGGTGGTGACCATCATCCTGCTGGTGCTGGCACTGTTCTTCATGCCCGACCGCACGCCCATGGAGTCGAGCAGCCTGCGTGGTCTGCGTGACGTGCTGCTGGCCGGTGGCACCGGCATTGCCGTGGCACTGCTGGCCTATGCGGTGATGACCCGCCCGTACGACACCATCTCCTCGTTCTTCCTCGAGAACAGCGTCAGTGGTGGTGGCGGTACCAACGTGGTCAACGTGATACTGGTTGACTTCCGCGGCTTCGATACCCTGGGCGAGATCAGCGTGTTGGCGATTGCCGCCATCGGTATCTATGGCCTGTTGGCCGGCCTGCACCTGCCCCATCCGCATACCGATCCGAACGGCAGGCCCTGGTCGCGTGACAGCCACCCGATGATTCTCGACAGTATCGCGCGCATCCTCCTGCCCATGGCGCTATTGGTATCGGCCTTCATTTTCGTGCGTGGGCACAACCTGCCCGGCGGCGGCTTCATCGCCGGCCTGATCACCGCCATCGCACTGATCCTGCAGTACGTGGCCCACGGCGTGGAATGGACCCAGCGGCGCATGCCGTGGAGCTTCCACAGCATCGCCGGCCTCGGGGTGCTGATCGCTGCGCTGACCGGCCTGGGCAGCCTGGCATTTGGTGCGCCGTTCCTGACCTCGGCCTTCGACTATTTCCATCTTCCGCTGATTGGCAAGTTCGAACTGGCCACTGCGCTGCTCTTCGACTTGGGCGTGTACCTGGCGGTGGTCGGCTCCACGCTGCTGATCCTGTCCAACATCGGCCATGTCAGCCAGGATGAAACCAGCAAGGAGGTACTCTGATGGAAGCGCTATTCGCCATTACCCTGGGCGTGCTGGCCGCCAGCGGTGTCTATCTGCTGATGCGCGCACGCATCTATCCGGTGGTCATGGGCCTGACCCTGATTTCCTATGCGGTCAACCTGTTCCTGTTCGCCATGGGGCGTTTGGGTACCGGGGTGCCTGCGGTCATCGGCAAGAGCGCCGAACATGGTGATCCGATTCCCCAGGCGCTGGTGCTCACGGCCATCGTCATCGGCTTTGCCATGACCGCCTTTGTGGTGGTGCTGTCATTGCGCGCCCTGGGTGAGCTGCGCACTGACCATGTCGATGGTGAGGAGTCGCGCTGATGAACCACGCGCTGATCCTGCCGATCCTGATCCCGCTGTTTACCGGCAGCCTGCTGCTGATTGGCTCGCAGCTGTCGATCACCGCCAAACGCTGGGTCTCCCTGCTGGCTACCTGGGCGCTAGTACCGCTGAGCGCCTGGCTGGTGCTGCAAGCGGACACTGGTGCGCTGCAGGTCTACGCACTTGGCAACTGGCAGGCGCCGTTCGGCATCATCCTGTTGCTTGATCGCCTAGCGGCGCTGATGTTGCTGGTGACCGCCGTGCTGGCCAGCTTCGCCATGCTCTATGCGGTGCGTGGCGACGACCAGCGTGGTCCGAACTTCCATGCGCTGATGCAGTTCCAGTTGCTCGGCATCAATGGCGCCTTCCTGACTGGCGACCTGTTCAACCTGTTCGTTTTCTTCGAAATTCTGCTGATCGCCTCCTACTCGTTGCTGGTCTACGGCGGCGGCCCAATGCGCATCAAGGCCGGTATGCATTACGTGGTGCTGAATCTGGTGGCCTCGTCATTCTTTCTGATCGGCATCGGCATGCTCTACGGCCTGCTCGGTACGTTGAACATCGCCGACCTGGCATTGAAACTTTCCGTAGCTGACGCCGATCGTCAGCACCTGCTGGCAGCTGCAGGGTATCTGCTGCTGATCGTGTTCGCGCTGAAGGGCGCCATCCTGCCGCTGTACTTCTGGCTACCCAATGCGTACGCCGCCGCTACGGCGCCGGTAGCGGCACTGTTCGCAGTGATGACCAAGGTCGGGCTGTATGCGATCCTTCGCGTGTTCACCCTGGTGTTCGGCAGCGAAGCGGGGCAGCTGGCCCATCTGGTCGATTACCTGTTGTGGCCACTGGCGGCGCTGACCCTGCTGCTCGGGGTGACCGGCGCGCTGGCGGCGCGCAGCCTGGGCCGGCTGATCGGCTACCTGGTGATCGTGTCGGTCGGCACCCTGCTGGCCGGTGTCGCGATGGGCAGCGTGCAAAGCCTGGGTGCGGCGCTTTACTACCTGATTCACAGCACCTGGATATGCGGCGGCCTGTTCCTGCTGGCCGACCTGCTGGCACGCCAGCGCGGCGAGATCGGCCTGCGCCTGCGCAAGGGGCCGCAACTGCTGCAGCCCAAGCTGCTTGGCGGGTTGTTCTTCGTCGGCGCGATCTCGGTGGCCGGCTTGCCGCCGTTCTCCGGCTTCCTTGGCAAACTGATGCTGCTGCGTTCGGTGGAAGCCGGCTGGCAGGCGCTGGTGCTCTGGCCGGTGGTGCTGGTGGGGGGGCTGGGTATGGTCATCGCCCTGGTGCGCGCCGGCAGCACGCTGTTCTGGCGCTGCACGGGCGAGCCCGCGACGAATGCCGAATTCGACCGCATCCGCGCGCTGGCCACCATCTGCTTGCTGGCCGGTGGCCCGTTGCTGGTGGTGGCGGCGCAGCCGATTCATGAGTACACCCAGGCCGTCGCCCAGCAGTTGCTGGATGTGCACGGCTATCTGCAGATCGTGCGCGGAGGTGAGCGATGAGCCTGTCCCGTCTGTTCCCCCATCCCATGCTCAGCGTGCTGCTCACGGTGATCTGGCTGCTGATGGTCAACGCGCCCAGCGTCGGCCACTTGGTACTGGGCGCCTTTTTCGGTTGGGGCATCGCCTTGCTGTGCAGCGGCTTCATGCTCGAGGTGCCGCGGCTGCGCCGCCCGTTGCGGTTGTGCCGCTACCTGTTGATGGTGCTCTGGGACATCGTCATTGCCAACCTGCACGTCGCGCGACTGGTGCTCGGGCCGACCCGCAAGCTGCGTCCGGCGTTCGTCGAAGTGCCCATGGACATCGACAACGAATTCATCCTCTCGGTACTCGCCTGCATCCTTTCCCTGACCCCCGGCACCGTTTCGTCGGGCCTCAGCAACGACCACAAGACGCTGCTGCTGCATGGCCTGGATGTGCCCGATGATCAAGAACTGATTACCGAACTCAAGGCGCGCTATGAAGCCCCGCTGATGGAGATTTTCGAATGCTCGCGTACGTGATTCCCTTCTGCATGGCCTTGATGGGCGTCGCCGTGACGCTCAACGTGATCCGTCTGGTGCGCGGCCCGGACATGCCCGACCGGGTGCTGGCCCTGGACACGCTGTATATCAATGCCCTGGCGCTGATCGTGGTGTTCGGGATCTGGCTGAAGTCGGATCTGTTTTTCGAAGCGGCGCTGCTGATCGCCGTCATGGGTTTCGTCGGCACCGTGGCGGTGGGCAAGCACCTGCTGCACGGCGAAATCATCGACTGAGGAGGGAATTGCCATGCCATTCTGGATCGAAGCACTGGTGGCGTTTTTCTTGCTGGTCGGCTGCTCGTTCGCCTTGATCGGCGCCATTGGCCTGTATCGCCTGCCGGACTTCTTCACCCGCCTGCATGGCCCCACCAAGGCCACCACCTTGGGTGTGGGCAGCATGGTGGTCGCCTCGATGATCTTTTTTGGCAACCATGAGGAAGGTTTGAGCCTGCATGAGCTGCTGATCGTCATGTTCCTGTTCATCACCGCGCCGGTCAGCGCCCATATGCTGGCCAAGTCGGCGATGCAGGAGAAGGTCAAGCTGGTGCGCCGTACCCGCGGGCGCCCCTGGGAATCCTGAACGGGGCTGGCGCTCTGGGCGCCGATCTCGATCGAGCTGGTGTGCAGGTCGAGATCGGCAGCCCCTCAATCCGGCGCCGTGCCCACGGCGCACCACCCCCGGCTGCTAGCGGGCCTGCTCATCCATCAGCGCGCGTGCCAGACCCTCGGCGACACGGATGCCGTCGACACCCGCAGACAGAATGCCACCGGCATAGCCCGCGCCTTCACCGGCGGGGAACAGGCCGCGCACGTTGAGGCTCTGCAGATCCTCGCCTCGGGTGATGCGCAGTGGCGATGAGGTGCGCGTTTCGATACCGGTGAGCACCGCGTCATGCAGGTCGAAACCCTTGATCTGCTTGGCGAAGGCCGGCAGCGCTTCGCGAATCGCCTCGATGGCGAAGTCCGGCAGGGCCGGCGCCAGATCGCCCAGCTTGATGCCTGGCTTGTAGGACGGCTCGACGCTGCCCAGGGCGGTGCTCGGCTTGCCGGCGATGAAGTCGCCGACCAGCTGGCCTGGCGCCTCGTAGTTGCTGCCGCCGAGCACATAGGCGTGGGATTCCAGGCGCTCCTGCAGCTCGACGCCGGCCAGTGGGCCGCCGGGATAATCCTGCTCCGGGGTGATGCCGACCACGATGCCCGAGTTGGCGTTACGCTCGTTGCGCGAGTACTGACTCATGCCGTTGGTGACCACCCGGTGCGGCTCGCTGGTGGCCGCGACCACGGTTCCGCCCGGGCACATGCAGAAGCTGTACACCGAGCGGCCGTTCTTGGCGTGGTGCACCAGCTTGTAGTCGGCTGCGCCGAGTTTCGGGTGGCCGGCGTATTTGCCGAGGCGCGCACGGTCGATCAGCGACTGCGGATGCTCGATGCGAAAGCCTACCGAGAAGGGCTTGGCTTCCATGAACACGCCACGCGTGTGCAGGGCGCGGAAGGTATCCCGCGAGCTGTGGCCCAGAGCCAGGATGACGTGGCGGCTGCGCACCTGTTCGCCGTTCTCCAGCTCGACACCGACCAGTTGACCGTCTTCGATCAGCACGTCGGTGACGCGCTGCTGGAAGCGCACCTCGCCGCCAAGGGCCTTGATCTCTTCGCGCATGGTGGCCACCACGCCGGTCAGGCGGAAGGTGCCGATATGCGGCTTGCTGACGTAGAGGATCTCCTCCGGTGCGCCAGCCTTGACGAATTCTTCCAGCACCTTGCGCCCATAGTGGTTGGGGTCCTTGATCTGGCTGTACAGCTTGCCATCGGAAAAGGTCCCCGCGCCGCCTTCGCCGAACTGCACATTGGACTCGGGATCGAGCACTTTCTTGCGCCACAGGCCCCAGGTGTCCTTGGTGCGCTGGCGCACGTCCTTGCCGCGCTCCAGCACGATCGGCCTGAGGCCCATCTGCGCCAGCAGCAGCGCCGCGAAGATGCCGCACGGGCCGAAACCGATCACCAGCGGGCGTTGCGCGGGCAGGTGCGCTGCGCTGATGTTCAGCGGCTTGTAGCGCACGTCCGGGGCGATACCGAGGTTGCGGTCATTGCTCAGGCGCGCCAGCAACGCGGCTTCGTCGCGCACGCTGAAATCCAGGGTGTAGATGAACGGCATGTCGCCGGACTTCTTGCGGGCATCGTAGCTGCGCTTGAACACGCTGAACTCGAGCAGTTCGCTGTCGTCGATACCCAGGCGCTCGACCAGAGCCGGGCGCAGGGCATCGTCGGCGTGATCGAGGGGCAGTTTCAGTTCGGTGATGCGCAGCATGGAATTTCCACCTATCAGGGCCGGAGGCAACCCGGCAGCTTTTTCGAGGGCGGCGATTATGGACGAAAAACGCCTGGCGGGCTGCAGCTGGCGTGTCGCAGGCGACGGATTGCTGTCCGGACCGATGTGCCGTGAAGCGCGGCGCAGACGTCACTGAGCAGACTTTCATGGCATAAAAGGACGCTCGCATGCACTCGAACAGGATGCTCAAACTCGGTTATCTGGCCGGTCTCATCACGCCATTGTGGTTGGCGCTGGGCGTGACCCTGGCCGGCGCGTTTTATCCCGGTTACAGCCATGTCGACCAGGCCATGAGCCTGCTGGGCGCCGAAGGCGCACCAACCCAGGCCTTCTCGCCATTGATCAACAATTTTCCGCTGGGCGTGCTGTTTCTGCTGTTCGGTACGGCGGTGCTGCTGAGCTTTCGCGACCCTTGGGCGCGGCTGAGCGGCCTGCTGATCATTCTCCATGGCCTGGGCAGCTTCGGTACCGGCTCCTTCGCCTGTGATGCCGGCTGTGCGCCTGAACAGCCCTCCAACAGCCAGAACCTGCACAACCTGTCGGGGCTGGTCATGGCCTTCAGCCTGCTGCTGGCCAGCGGGCTCTGGGTATGGCTGGCCCGGCGTCTGCTCGCCTCGTCAGGGTTCGCCGCATTCTCGCTGCTATGCACCCTGGCAGCCCTTGGCGCCTTGCCCCTGATGGCCGCTGCGCTGGAGAGCGGCCATGGTTTTGGCCTCTATCAGCGCATCAATTACGGTGTATCGTTGCTGTGGGTCGCCGGGCTGGCGCTGATGCTGCTGCGCCGCTGCAAATCCTGACTCGTGTTTGCTTACGATTTGCCGGTGTCCCCGGGCAGGAGGAGTTGCTAGGGTCCAGGCTCACCTTCTGTGTAGAGAACAAAGGGGGCAACCATGAGCAGCCAACCTTGGAGCGAGGGCACACCGGCAAGCGTATTGCTGGCCACCGATCTCAGCGTACGCTGCGACCGTGCGCTGGATCGGGCCGCGCAGCTGGCTGGGGAATGGCAGGCCCTGCTGGTTGGCGTCAATGTGCTGGAAATCGCCCAGGCTCCCGATCTGGTGCTGGGCTGGGTCGGGGAGCGCGATGACGCCAGCCTGGCGCGTTTTGCCGAGCAGCAACTGCAGCAGGACCTGTCAGGCCTCGATGTGCAGGTACGCCTGCGTATCGAGCGCGGCGAGCCGGTGCAGGCCATCGCCCAGGCGGCGCGCGAGACCGGCAGTGCGCTGGTGGTCACCGGGGCGGCGAGCAATGAGTCGTGGGGCCGCCTGCTGCTGGGCTCGACGCTCGAGTCACTGGCCCGGCAGTTGCCGCAGCCCTTGCTAGTGGTGCGCCAGCGGCCGCGCGGGCGCTACCAGCGGATTCTCGTGGCCACCGACTTTTCCGACTCGTCACGTCACGCCCTGCACGCGGCTGCCCGCTACTTTCCCGATCGCGAACTGGTGCTTTATCACACCACCGAGGCGCCGCTGTCCGACCGCCTGGAGCGGGTGATCGACGCTGAGACGCGTCGGCATATCGAGGAGGGTGATTACGCCGCATTTCTTTCTGCCAGTGATCTGCCCGACGAGGCGCGCAAGCGCACCCGCATCGTTATCGAGCAGGGCTCTCTGGGGGCTGCACTGAGTCGCTATGTGCGTGAGCATGCCGTTGATCTGGTGGTGATGGGCACGCATGGGCGCAGCGGGCTGATGAATGTGCTGCTCGGCAGTGCGGCAAGTGAATTGCTGCAATGGGTGCCGTGCGACACCCTGATCGTGCGCGAGCCGCGCGCCGCCGATTAAAGGTCGATGCGCTTGTTCATCCAGTGTTGGCGCTGTTCGCTAGCATGAAAGGTCCAGGCCACGAAGCGGCTCTGCTTCTGGCCCTGGCTCATTTCCAGCGTGCGGGTATCCACAGCGCCGACTTTCTTCAGCATGGCGTACACGCCCGGCAGGTTGCCAGCCTTGGAGATCAGCGTGCTGAACCACAGTACCTGGTCGCGGTGCTCGGCGCTTTCGCCGATAAGCCGCGCCACGAACGCCGCTTCGCCGCCTGGACACCAGAGTTCTGCCGCCTGGCCGCCGAAGTTGAGCACCGGTAATTTGCGCTTGGGGTCGAGCTTGCCGAGGTTGCGCCATTTGCGCTTGCTGCCGCTGGCGGCTTCGGCTGCCGAGGCGTGGAAGGGCGGGTTGCACAGGGTCAGCTCGAAGCGCTCGCCAGGTTGCAGCAGCCCCGTGAAGATGTGTTGCGCCTCGGGTTGCAGGCGCAGTTCGATCTGCTCGCTCAAACCGGGGTTCGAGTGCACGATGGCCCTGGCCGACGCGATGGCCTGCGGTGCGATATCCGCCCCCACGAAACGCCAGGCGTATTCGCAACTGCCCAGCAGCGGGTAGATGCAGTTGGCGCCCATGCCAATGTCCAGCGCCCGAACCGCCTTGCCCCTGGGAATTTCACCACCGTTGTCGCTGGCCAGCAGGTCGGCCAGGTAGTGCAGGTAATCGGCGCGCCCGGGAATTGGCGGGCACAGGTAATCCGCTGGGATGTCCCAGTGCGCGATGCCGTAGAACTGCTTGAGCAGGGCACGGTTGAACACCTTCACCGCCGCGGGATTGGCAAAATCGATGCTCTGATTTCCGTACGGATTGATGATCACGAATGCCGTCAGCTCCGGGCTGGCCTTGATCAGCGCGGGAAAGTCATAGCGGCCCTGATGGCGGTTGCGGGGGTGCAGCTGACCTTTCTCAGGCGAGGCGGGCGGTTTCGATGGGCGTTTGGCAGGCATGCTGAGGCATCACGGGAGCGGGCGGTGGCCTATTTTCCCACAGGCGCAGGCGCTCTGCTTGCCGGCTTTGTTGCGACGGCAGCCGTTGCGGAATCAGCTTCGGTAGGCGCCCTGACCCAGATCAACGGAGGGCTGCCTGACCCGCCCTAGACTGGCCCCACTTAGGGCAGTGACAGGGGCAGGGCATGGCCTATCTCAGTTGGAGCGATGACCTGAACACCGGGATCGCCGTGATCGACGGCCAGCACCGGCGCATCGTCGACATGATCAACGAGCTATATGCAGCGCAACAGCAAGGTGCGCGCGAGGGCGTGGGGCAGGTAATCGAAGAACTGGTGGACTACACCAGCTCGCACTTCGCCTTCGAGGAGGCGATGCTCGAAGAGTCGGGCTACGTGTTCACCAAGGCCCACAAGCGGGTGCATGAATTGTTTATCCGCCGGGTCGAGGATTACCGCGCGCGTTTCCGACAGGGCGAGGATGTCGGTGACGAGTTGCGCAGCCTGCTCGGCCGCTGGCTGTTCGGACATATCCGCAACGATGACCAGAACTACGTGGCGGCAGTCACCGAAAACCTGCGCCGCCTGGCTGCCGACAAGTCCGAGGACGGCTGGCTGAATCGCGCCAAGCGGCGTTTCTTTCGCGCGGCGTAGCGTGCGGTTTCAAAACCATAGCGCACGGTGAGCAGCGCGTTTGTGGGAGAGGCCGGGCGGCGATTCGCTTTAGCCTCGATTTGCCTGGCCAGGCGTAGGACTCGCGGCTAAAGCCCCTCCCACGAGATCGCGAACGGTCACTTGCGCCTTTATCCCGCCGCTGTGCTTGTCGTGAACTACAGCGGAAATATCCACGGCACCATCGTCACGCTGACGATCATCACCAGAATGGTGAACGGCACGCCGACGCGTACGAAATCGCCGAAGCGGTACTGACCCGGCCCCAGCACCAGGGTATTTACCGGCGACGAAATCGGCGTCATGAAGGCCGCCGAGGCGGCCAGGGCCACGGTCATCGCGAAAGGCACGGGGGACACGCCCAGCGCCTGGGCGGTGGCGATGGCCACCGGTGCCATCAGAACCGCCGTCGCGGTATTGGAGATGAACAGGCCGATCAGCGCGGTGACCGCGAACAGGCTGGCCAGGATCACCCGTGGCCCGGCGTTGCCGAGGGCGCCGACCAGACCGTTCACCGCCAGGTCGATGCCGCCGGTTTTCTGCAGGGCCAGGGCGAACGGTAGCATGCCGACGATCAGGATCAGGCTCGGCCAATGGACGGATCGGTAGGCGCTGGGCATGTCGATGCAGCGGAAGGCGCCCATCAGCAGGCAACCGATCAGCGCGGCCATGACGTTGGGGACCAGGCCACTGATCATCAGCCCGACCATCACCGCGAGGCTCAGCAGGGCATAGGGTGCCTTGCGCGCCGCGGGCGCCACTTCGTCGACTTCGGCGGGTAGGCTGAGCACCAGAAAGTCGCGATTGAGGCTCTGCAGGTGATGGATCTGCTTCCAGCTGCCAGCTACCAGCAGGGTATCGGCGTGGCTCAGCTTCTCGTCCACCAGCAGGCCTTCCAGCGCCTTGCCGTGACGGCGCAGACCGACCACGTTGAGCTTGTAGCGGCTGCGCAGACCCAGTTCTTGAATGCTCTTGCCCGGCAGGTGCGATTCCGGTGGTAACGCCACTTCGGCCAACCCCAGCTCGTGGGAATGCACGCTGTAGTAGGAGTTGCTCAGCCGCAACGGTTCCAGCCCCAGCTCCTGATAGGCGCCTAGCACGGCGATGGCCGGGCTGGCCAGGTCGACCAGCAGCACGTCGCCGGCTTGCAACTGGGTATTGCCGGTGGCCATCAGCAGCAGGGTACGAAACTGCCGCTGGCGCTCCACGGCAATCACGTTGATGCCGTATTGCGAGCGCAGCTTCAGTTCGTCCAGGGCCTGGCTGGCCAGCGGCGAATCGGCGCGCACCCGCAGGCGCCGCTCGCGCTCGTTGAGCCGGTAGCTTTGCGCCAGGTCGGCGAGTGTCAGCCGCGGCGGCGCAGAGCTGTCGCCATCGGTGTCACGCTGCAGCCAGCGTCGCGTGGCGAGCATATAGAGCACACCCAGCGCCAGCACGGCCAGGCCGACCGGCGTGAAACTGAAGAAACTGAAACCCGGCAGGCCAGCGCGCAGCAGCTCGCTGTGCACCACCATGTTCGGCGGCGTGGCCACCAGCGTGAGCATGCCGCTGATCAGCCCGGCGAACGCCAGGGGCATCATCAGGCGGCCTGGCGCGATCTTCAGGCGCGCCGCCACACCGAGCACCACCGGAATGAAGATCGCCACCACGCCGGTGGAACTCATCACCGAGCCCAGCCCGGCCACGGCCACCATCAGTAATACCAGCAGGCGGGTTTCACTGCTGCCGGCCTTGGCCACCAACCAGTCACCGAGGCGATAGGCGATACCAGTGCGTACCAGGCCTTCACCGATCACGAACAGCGCGGCGATCAGGATCACGCTCGGGTCGGCGAAGCCGGCCAGGGTTTCCTGAATGGTCAGCACGCCGGTCAGCGGCAGGGCGACGAGGATCATCAAGGCCACCACGTCCATGCGCGGTTTGTTGATGACGAACAGCACCACGGCCGTGAACAGCAGGCCGAGCACCATCAGCAGGTCGATATTCATTTGGGCTCCTTGCCGGGGAGTATCTCAGGGGTAACCCAACACCGCCTTGATCTGCTGCAGGTTGTCCGCAATCCAGCGCTTGTCGATGGCGCCCCAGTCGCGGATCACGTAGTGGCCGGCGTTGTTGCGCTCGCCATCCTGCTGCTGGAATTGGCAGTCGATATCCAGCTCTTCCAGTGCGCTCAGCGTGTCCTGGGCAGTGCGCCGGGGCATACCGGTGGCGGCCATCAGGGCGGGCACGCTGTCGGCAGCGCCGCTGTCGATCAGCCAGGCCACGTAGAGGCGGCGGTAGAAGCTGGTCTTGGTCTTGCTCACGTCCATTTGCATCGTCCGATCGTGTAAAGAGTCGAGAGCATACTGCCTGATGCGACACGGCATGCCCATAAACGAAAACGGCCCGCCGGGTCGTCACCGCGGCGGGCCGTTTTTTCCAGCGCGCTGGCTTACAGGCTGGCGATCTTGCCGCGCTGTTCCACCAGATTGGCCAGGGCCTGTTCGGCCTCGGCCAGCTTGGCGCGTTCCTTCTCGAGCACTTCGGCCGGTGCCTTGGCGACGAAACCTTCGTTGGCCAGCTTGCCGCCAACCCGCTTGGCTTCGCCTTCCAGACGCTGGATTTCCTTGTCCAGGCGCGCCAGTTCGGCTTCCTTGTCGATCAGCCCGGCCATCGGTACCAGTACCTGCATGTCGCCGACCAGAGCGGTGGCGGACATCGGCGCTTCCTCGCCGGCAGCCAGCACCTTCACCGATTCGAACTTGGCCAGCTTGTTGAGCAGTGGGGCGTTGTCGTTAAGGCGGCGCAGGTCTTCGGCATTGGTGTTGGCGAGGATCACGTCGATGCGCTTGGCCATGGAGATCTTCATCTCGCCACGGATCTGCCGCACGCCGAGCATCAGCTGCTTGACCCATTCGATGTCGCCTTCGGCGGCCGCATCGATGCGCGTCTCGTTGGCCACTGGCCACGGCTGCAGCATCAGGGTGTCGCCGCTGACGCCAGCCTGACCCTTGATGCGCTGCCAGATTTCCTCGCTGATGAATGGCATGAACGGGTGGGCCAGACGCAGGATCACTTCCAGCACACGCACCAGCGTGCGGCGGGTGCCGCGCTGGCGTTCGAGCGGGGCGTTCTCGTCCCACAGCACGGGCTTGACCAGCTCCAGGTACCAGGCGCAGTACTCGTCCCAGACGAACTCATACAGGGCTTGGGTCGCCAGGTCGAAGCGGAAGGCGTCGAGGTGGCGGGTCACGTCCTGCTCGCAACGCTGCAGGGCGGAGATGATCCAGCGATCGACCGGTGACAGATCAACATCCTCGCCGTTGATGCCGGTGTCCTGGCCATCGGTGTTCTCGATGACGAAGTTGGCGGCGTTCCACAGCTTGTTGCAGAAGTTGCGATAGCCCTCGACGCGGCCCATGTCGAACTTCACGTCGCGGCCGGTGGTGGCCAGTGAGCAGAAGGTAAAGCGCAGGGCGTCGGTGCCGTAGCTGGCGATGCCGTCCGGGAATTCGGCCTTGGTCTGCTTGGCGATCTTCTCGGCGAGCTTGGGCTGCATCATGCCGCTGGTGCGTTTGGCCAGCAGGGTTTCCAGGTCGATGCCGTCGACGATGTCCAGGGGGTCGAGCACGTTGCCCTTGGACTTGGACATCTTCTGGCCCTGGCCGTCGCGCACCAGACCGTGCACGTAAACGGTCTTGAACGGGATCTGCTTGGTCAGGTGGGTCGACAGCATGATCATCCGGGCGACCCAGAAGAAGATGATGTCGAAACCGGTGACCAGCACGTCGGTGGGATGATGGGTCTTCAGGAAATCGGTCTGCTCGGGCCAGCCGAGGGTGGAGAAGGTCCACAGGCCGGAGCTGAACCAGGTGTCCAGCACGTCGTCGTCCTGGCGCAGGGCGATGTCGCCCAGGTTGTGCTTGGCGCGCACTTCGGCTTCGTCGCGGCCGACGTAGACGTTGCCCGCCTGGTCGTACCACGCCGGAATGCGATGGCCCCACCACAGCTGACGGCTGATGCACCAGTCCTGGATGTCACGCATCCAGCTGAAATACATGTTTTCGTACTGCTTGGGTACGAACTGGATTTCGCCGTTCTCGACCACTTCGATGGCTTTCTCGGCCAGCGGCTTGGTGGACACGTACCACTGATCGGTCAGCCAGGGCTCGATGATGGTGCCGGAACGGTCGCCCTTCGGCACTTTCAGGGCGTGGTCGTCGATGCTTTGCAGCAGGCCAAGGGCGTCGAACGCGGCGACGATCTGCTTGCGCGCTTCGAAGCGATCCAGGCCGGCGTATTCGGCAGGCAGGCTGGCATCGAGCAGGGCGTTGACGCTGCCGTCGATGTTGAAGATCTGCGCGCCGGCCAGCACCTTGGCGTCCTGGTCGAAGATGTTGATCAGCGGCAGGTTGTGGCGCTTGCCGACTTCATAGTCGTTGAAGTCGTGAGCCGGGGTGATCTTCACGCAGCCGGTGCCGAATTCCGGGTCGCAATAATCGTCGGCGATGATCGGGATGCGACGGCCAACCAGGGGCAGCTCGACGTATTGCCCGATCAGCGCCTTGTAGCGTTCGTCTTCGGGGTTCACGGCGACGGCGGCGTCACCCAGCATGGTTTCCGGGCGGGTGGTGGCAACGATCAGGTAGTCATTGCCCTCCGCGGTCTTCTGGCCGTCGGCCAGCGGATAGCGCAGGTTCCACAGGTGGCCCTTCTCGTCGTGGCTTTCCACTTCCAGATCGGAAATGGCGGTGTGGAACTTGGTGTCCCAGTTGACCAGGCGCTTGCCGCGATAGATCAGACCATCTTCGTGCAGGCGCACGAAGGCTTCCTTGACCGCCTCGGAGAGGCCGTCATCCATGGTGAAGCGCTCGCGCGACCAGTCCACCGACGAGCCCAGGCGACGGATCTGCCGGGTGATGTTGCCGCCGGACTCGGCTTTCCATTCCCAGACTTTGTCGAGGAACTTCTCGCGGCCTAGATCATGGCGATCGATACCCTGGGCGCCCAGTTGGCGCTCTACCACCATCTGCGTGGCAATGCCGGCGTGATCGGTGCCCGGTTGCCACAGGGTGTTGCGACCCTGCATACGGCGGAAGCGGATCAGCGCGTCCATGATCGCGTTGTTGAAGCCGTGGCCCATGTGCAGGCTGCCGGTCACGTTCGGCGGCGGGATCATGATGGTATAAGGCTCACCGGAGCCCTGCGGAGCGAAGTAGCCCTTCGCCTCCCAGTTTTCATACAGGGCGGTTTCGATGGCGTGGGGCTGGTAGGTCTTGTCCATGCGCGGCGGGACCCTTCTGGCGTCTGATCGGAAAAGCCGAGCAGTATAACCAACCGCCGCGCAGTTTTCTTCCGCTCTCGCGGCTATCGGTCGAGCGGGAAAACCTTGTCAGGGCAGGGGATCAGCGGCGCGGCGGGAGCAGGCGATTGAGGCGCGCCTGCAGGCGGCGCTTGAGCTCGGCTTCGATCTGCGGCACGAAATCGTCGATCACATCCTGCAGCAGCAGCTGCGCGGCGGCGCGCAACTCGGTATCCAGGCGGTTGATCTCGTTGTCGCGGCCAATGGCGCGCTGCACGGTCTGGCGCAGCTCGTCTTCCGAGGCGATGCCGGTGGTGCTGCCAGGCGCGGAGGGCTGCACAGCACGGACCGGCTCTGGGGAGCGCACCACCTCGGAAAGTACGGGGATGTCGTCCGGGTCGAACTTGTCGGTGAGCAGCGGTGGGTCGAGGTCGTCGTCGAGCAATTCGCGAATCGATTCGAGATCGCTCAGCAGGGCGCCGGGTTTGTGGGGCGGGTTCAGGTTGTCCATGGCAGGGGTCTACAGTTCGACACGTTTGGGATCATAGCCGCGCTGCCGGTAGCTGCGGAAATTCTCCCGGCAGGCGGTCAGCAGGTCGGGTTCCTGGTTGACGATCTCGATCACCCGGCTGAAACGATCGATATGCGGGCTGAGCGTGCTGCTGAGGTTGATCAGCACCGCCTGCTGCGCCTCGGGCTGTTCGTCCAGACCGATCACCACCGGCGCTTGCGGATCATCCTGATGCAGGCCGTGGGGGATGAAACTCTCCTGGCGCACGCGCCAGAGCAGCTCGTCGAGTTCGTGGCATTGCGCGCTGTCGCGACCGCGCAGAAACACCGGCAGGCCAGCTCGCCAGGCTTTGCCGGCGAGCTGGCAGGCAGCGCGCAGGCGTTCGGCTGGAGTGGCCGACGACAGTACGTAGAATTCGATTCGGGGCATGGCGGCAAGTGTCGGGCTTCAAGCGGCAAGCTTCAAGCGAAAAGCGGAGTATGGATCAAGCAGGCTTGTGCGAGCAGCAGGCGAGGGTGGCCAGGTGAGCCACCCTCGGGGGCGCTGGCGATCAGGCCGGCACGCGGTCGAGCAGGTACTGGGTGAGCAGCGGTACCGGGCGGCCGGTGGCGCCCTTGTCCTTGCCACCGCTGACCCAGGCGGTGCCGGCGATATCCAGGTGCGCCCACTTGTAGGCTTTGGTAAAGCGCGACAGGAAGCAGCCGGCGGTGATGGTGCCGGCTTTCGGCCCGCCGATATTGGCGATGTCGGCGAACGGACTGTCGAGCTGCTCCTGGTACTCGTCGTACAGCGGCAGTTGCCAGGCGCGGTCGTCGGCCTGACGGCCGGCGGCGAGAATCTGGTTGACCAGTTCGTCGTCGTTGCCCATCAGACCCGACACATTGCTACCCAGGGCGACGATGCAGGCGCCGGTGAGAGTGGCGATGTCGATCACCGATTGCGGCTTGAAGCGCTCGGCGTAGGTCAGGGTGTCGCACAGCACCAGACGGCCTTCGGCGTCGGTGTTGAGGATTTCCACGGTCTGCCCGCTCATGGTGGTGACGATATCGCCCGGGCGCGTCGCACCGCCGCTGGGCATGTTCTCGGCACAGGCCAGCAGGCACACCAGGTTGATCGGCAGTTGCAGTTCGAGTACCGCACGCAGGGTGCCGAACACGCTGGCGGCGCCGCCCATGTCGTACTTCATCTCATCCATGCCGGCGGCCGGCTTGATGCTGATACCGCCGGTGTCGAAGGTGATGCCCTTGCCGACCAGGGCGTGGGGCTTGTCGCCTTTCCTGCCGCCGTTGTACTGCATGACGATCATCCGCGGCGGCTGGTCGCTGCCCTGGGCCACGGCCAGGAAAGCGCCGGCGCCGAGTGCCTGCAGCTTCTTCTCGTCGAGGATGTCGACCTTGAGGTTCTTATGCGCCTTGGCCAACTCCTTGGCCTGCTCGGCCAGGTAGCTGGGGTGGCAGATGTTCGGTGGCAGGTTGCCCAGGTCCTTGGTCAGTGTCATGCCGATGGCGATGGCGCGCGCTTCGCGGGTGGCGCGTTCGACGGCGGCGGTGTCGGCCTTGTCGGTGATCAGGGTGATCTTCTTCAGAGCGCCTGGCGTAGCCTTCTGGCTCTTGAAACGGTCGAACTGGTAGCCGGCATCGGCGAGGCTTTCCACCAGCAGGCGGGCCTTGCCGTAGGCATCACGACCTTTTACTTGCAAATCCTGCAGAGCGAGCAGGGCATCGCTGCCCGCCAGGGTCTTGAGCACGCCATAAACGGCGGCGACCACTTTGCGCAGTTGGCGATCCGAGAGTTCGGCTTCCTTGCCAGTGCCGACCAGCAGCACGCGTTCGGCCTTGAGGTTCGCCAGGCCGTGGGCCAGCAGGGTCTGGCCGGGCTTGCCCGCCAGGTCGCCACGCTTGAGCAGGGTGGTGATGGCGCCACCGCTGGCGGTGTCGACTGCCTTGGCGGTGGCTCCGAGCAGGCCGCCTTCACCGACGGGAATGACCAGGGTGGCGGTTTTCAAGGTTTCCGGGCGAGCGCTTTTAACAATAAAGTCCATGCGTGGTGTCCCCAAGACAACGAGTCGCGAATCCAGGATGATTTACGGCGTTCTGCTAGCGGCCTTTGTACGAAGGCTCGTAGGTGGCTGACAGCATAGTCAGTTCTGACCAGCGGTCTTGCCCATTGATTCATTGAGCCAAGGCGCCAGAAGCACTTCTGGCGTTGCCCGGCAGGTGCACTTGCCGGGCAGGTGGTCGCTTGCATGCGTCGAGCTATCGTACAGGCGGCGTTGGCGGATGCCCAGGCCCGAGGGCTGGCACCGCTCGCTGTGGGGCATGCGGGCACGCGGCGCGGGCCGGTCAGTGTTCATTGGTGCCGGTCTTCACCTTTCGCCTCGCCTTCGCTAGCGTAGAGGGCTCGCTCACCGTCCAGGCCGAATCCATGATCAGTATCCGAACCATGACCATCGCCGATTACCAGGTGGTGATGCACCTCATGCGAAATACCCCGGGTGTGTCCTTGCGAGACGCGGACTCGCGCGAGGCGACGGCAAGGTACCTCGAGCGCAACCCCGGCCTGAGCTTCATCGCCGAAGACGGCCCTGTCATCTGTGGTTGCGTCATGTGCGGACATGACGGGCGTCGTGGCTATCTCCAGCATCTGCTGGTGATTCCTGAGTACCGTCATCAGGGCATCGCCAGCAGGCTGGTGAGCCATTGCATCGAGGGGCTCGAAAGCCTTGGTATCCGCAAGTGCCATCTGGACGTATTGACGAGCAATGAGGCAGCGGCCGCTTATTGGACCAGTCAGGGGTGGCAGTTGCGTCGCGACATCGACCGCTATTCGTTCACCCGTCCGGGAGATGAGAATGCCTGAGGGCAGCGCTCCGGCCCAGGCCGTGTCGGCCGCGTAGGAGCGGGTGCTCGTCCGCTCGAGGCTAACCGTCAAGGGGGTGAACCTCCTGGCGCCCTCTTGCGATTGGCCCATTGGGCCTTCGAACGTATCGCTCGAGCTTGCGGTCTAGAAATGGCGCGGCCATGTTCCTCAGTGACACGCCGATTCAATCGCAGGATAATGGCAACAATTTTTTGGCTGGTTCGCCGAGTGCGGGTGCCGGTATGCAGTGCGGCTGGGTTCAACACGCCGCCTGAGCCTGACAATCCTGGAGTGTCTGTTTGATCGTCTTCCGATATCTGTCCCGAGAGGTTCTGGTTACCTTGAGCGCGGTGAGTGCCGTGCTGCTGGTGATCATTATGAGCGGCCGCTTCATCAAGTACCTGGCCCAGGCGGCCCAGGGGATACTCGATCCAAGCGTATTGTTCCTGATCATGGGCTTTCGCCTGCCTGGCTTTCTGCAGCTGATTCTGCCCCTGGGCCTGTTCCTGGGTTTCCTGCTGGCCTATGGGCGGCTGTATCTGGACAGCGAGATGACTGTGCTGTCGGCCACCGGCATGAGCCAGCAGCGGCTGTTCCTCTACAGCCTGGCGCCCGCCACGGTGGTGGCGCTGCTGGTGGCCTGGCTGAGCATGGGGCTGGCGCCTCAGGGGGTGACCCAGGTAGCCAGGATCTTCAATCAGCAGGATGCCCTCACCGAGTTCGATACCCTGGTGCCCGGGCGCTTCCAGTCGATGCGCAACGGAACGCGGGTCACCTACACCCGGGAGCTGTCGGAAGACCGCACCGAGCTGGGCGGCATCTTCATTTCCGACAAGCGCCTGTCCCGTGCCGGTGACAAGGATCGCGGCATCAGCGTGCTGGTCGCCGAGCGTGGTCGTCAGGAAGTGCAGCCCGACGGCAGCCGCTACCTGATCCTGGAAAACGGTTACCGCTATGACGGCAACCCGGGACAGGCCGATTACCGGGTCATCCAGTACGACACCTATGGCGTACTGCTGCCCAAACCGTCGGTGGCCGCGGACATCAGCGAACGTGAGGCGATTCCCACCTCGCAGCTGATCGGCAGCGACGATCCGCGGCTGCAGTCCGAGCTGCAGTGGCGCCTGTCGATTCCATTGCTGGTCTTCATCGTCACCCTGATGGCGGTGCCGTTGTCGCGGGTCAATCCGCGCCAGGGCCGCTTCCTCAAGCTGTTGCCGGCGATTCTCCTGTACATGACCTACCTGGGTCTGCTGGTGGCGGCGCGCAGCGCGCTGGACAAGGGGCGCATTCCGCCTTACGTCGGGCTATGGGGCGTGCACCTATTGTTCCTGCTGGTTGGCCTGGCGTTGCTCTATTGGGAGCCGCTGCGTCTGAAGTTGGTAAGCCGTCGGGAGAATGCTCGTGGTTAAGCTGGATCGTTACATCGGCGTGCAGGTGCTGTTCGCCATTCTGGCTGTGCTCGGCATCATCGTCGGTCTGGCCCTGCTGTTCGCGTTCATCGACGAACTGGGTGATATCGAAGGCAACTACAGCATCGCTGATGCCCTCTGGTATGTGCTGCTGACCGCGCCGCGGCGGATCTACGACATGCTGCCGATGGCGGCGCTGGTGGGCTGTCTGATCGGCCTGGGTACCCTGGCCAGCAACAGCGAGCTGACCATCATGCGCGCAGCCGGTGTGTCCATCGGCCGTATCGTCTGGGGCGTGATGAAGCCCATGCTGGTGCTGATGCTGGTCGGCATTCTGATCGGCGAATACGTGGCACCCTGGACCGAAAACCAGGCCCAGGCCAGCCGTGCCATGGCCCAGGGCGGTGGCGAAGCGCAAACCGCCAAGCGCGGCATGTGGCATCGTCAGGGGCAGGAGTTCGTGCACATCAACGCCGTGCAGCCGGGCGGCGTGTTGTTCGGGGTGACCCGCTATCGCTTCGATGACGAGCGCCGCCTGGAGTCGTCCAGCTTCGCCCGCCGTGCCACCTACGAAGGCAGCTATTGGCAGCTGGAGGACGTGGCGACAACGTTGTTCCATGACCGCCGCACCGAGGTCGTCAAGGCGCCGACCGAGCGCTGGGACATCGAGCTCAGCCCGCAGTTGCTGGGCACCGTGGTGCTGGAGCCTGAGGCGCTGTCGATCACCGGCTTGTGGAGCTACATCCACTATCTGAAAGAGCAGGGCCTGAACAACGGCAACTACTGGCTGGCGTTCTGGACCAAGGTGCTGCAGCCGCTGGTTACCGCCGCGTTGGTGCTGATGGCCATCTCCTTCATCTTCGGCCCGCTGCGGTCGGTCACCCTGGGGCAGCGCGTGTTTACCGGCGTGCTGGTGGGCTTCGTGTTTCGTATCGCCCAGGACCTGCTGGGGCCGTCGAGCCTGGTGTTCGGCTTCTCGCCGCTGCTGGCCGTGCTGATTCCAGCGAGCATCTGCGCCATTGCCGGTGTCTGGCTGCTGCGCCGAGCGGGCTGATCCGCCGCGCCCTTTCCTGTCGGTGGGAAAGGGCACCGCTGCCTGCTCGTTTAAGTCGCCGTGATCCTGCGGGTCACTTGCGATGTGCGTGCTTGGGCAGTCTGACGATAAGGCTGTCGGAGTACAGGTCGTGCCAGCTACGCTTGCGCCTGTCGACCAGTATCCACGCAAAGCCCAGCCCCAGTGCCAGCCACGACACGCCCGCGATCACGAAGCGCAGCAGCGCTTGCCAGAGGCTGATCGCCGTGCCATCGGCATTCTGTACGCGTATGCCCCACACCTGCATGCCGAGCGTCTGGCCACCGTGGGTCCAGAACTTGGCGAAGAAACCGAACAGGCTGAACAGCAGCAGAGTGGAAAGCAGCGGGTCACCATCCAGGGCGCCGGCGTCGGACCATTGTCGCAGCTGCGCCTCGCCGTAGATGGCCATCTGGATCAGCTTGTAGATAAAGCCGACGACGATCAGCAGGGCAATGCACAGAAAACTGTCATACAGCGCCGCCGCCAGGCGTCGGCCCAGGCCGGCCGGGGGAAAGTCGCCTTGCGGGCGTAACGCGGATTTGGGCATGACAGGCTCGCGATGGGGGCGCATGGAGCGCGGATACTAAGTGACGGGCATAAAAAAACCCCTGACCTGGGTCAGGGGTTTTTTCAAGCAGCGGCTTATTCCTGGATTTGAACCTGGTCAGCCTGCATGCCTTTTTGACCTTGTACAGCAACGAAGCTAACTTTCTGGCCTTCTTTCAGGCTCTTGAAGCCGTTACCTTCGATAGCGCGGAAATGTACGAACAGATCCGGACCGCTTTCTGGAGTGATAAAACCAAAACCTTTCTCGTCGTTAAACCACTTGACGGTACCGTTCTGACGATTCGACATGTCTCTTTTCCTTGGAACTAGAGTTGATGACAGCCTCCATGTATAGAGGACTGAAGACTGGTTGCAAGGAGTGATGGAAGTCGAACGGGATGTAGCGGATCTTGAGCGATCTACTGCATCAGGTCACGATTCTCGGCGACCCATGCAAACACAGTGGCTGAACTCTACGCTAACTTTTGCGCAAATGCCAACCCTTCGGGCAGGCGAAAACCCACGTAAAGTTCGCGAGGCTTTTATACGAATTGCAGTTGGGTTTTTATAATGGCTGACACATGTGCAACGAGGCGATGCACGGCACTGTTTCAGTGCGAACTGTCACAAGCTGGCAACAGTAGAAGGATATATGGTGCCCCGGGGGAGACTCGAACTCCCACTTCTTTCGAAAACGGATTTTGAATCCGCCGCGTCTACCGGTTCCGCCACCGGGGCACAATGGCGGCGCAGTATAGGGAGCAAGCTGCCATTGGTCAATGCACTTGCGTGGTCAGCGTAGGCGAATTCCGGTAAGCTGCTCCGCCCTGCAGTACGACACCGTTACCCATCATGCGCGTTGCCGACTTTCATTTCGATCTGCCTGACGGGCAGATCGCCCGCCACCCCCTTGCCGAACGCCGGGCCAGCCGATTGCTGATCCTCGACGGTGCCAGTGGCGCGCTTGCCCATCGGCAGTTTGCCGACCTGCTCGAATACCTGCGCCCCGGTGATCTGATGGTGTTCAACAACACCCGGGTGATCCCGGCGCGGCTGTTCGGGCAGAAGACCACTGGCGGCAAGCTGGAGATCCTTGTCGAACGGGTGCTCGACGAGCACCGGGTGCTGGCTCACGTGCGGTCGAGCAAGTCGCCCAAGCCAGGCTCGTTGATCGATATCGATGGCGGTGCCCGGGCGCAGATGCTGGCGCGCCACGATGCGCTGTTCGAACTGCGCTTCGAGGAGGCGGTGCTGCCGTTGCTCGAGCGCGTCGGGCACATGCCGTTGCCTCCTTATATAGACAGGCCGGACGAAGCGGCCGACCGCGAGCGCTACCAGACCGTCTATGCGCAGAAGGCCGGTGCCGTCGCCGCCCCTACCGCAGGCCTGCACTTCGATGCCGAGCTGCTGGCGGCGTTGCGCGAGAAGGGTGTCGAGAGCGCCTTCGTGACCCTGCACGTCGGCGCCGGAACCTTCCAGCCGGTGCGTGTCGAGCGCATCGAGGATCACCACATGCACAGCGAGTGGCTGGAGGTCGGCCAGGACGTGGTCGACGCGGTGCAGGCGTGCCGCGCCCGTGGTGGCCGCGTGGTGGCAGTGGGGACCACCAGTGTGCGCTCCCTGGAAAGCGCCGCCCGCGACGGTGAGCTGAAGCCGTTCAGTGGCGATACCGACATCTTTATCTATCCAGGCCGGCCGTTCCATGTGGTCGATGCCCTGGTTACCAACTTCCACCTGCCGGAATCGACCCTGCTGATGCTGGTGTCCGCCTTCGCCGGCTATCCCGAAACCATGGCCGCCTACGCCCAGGCCGTGGCCGAGGGTTATCGCTTCTTCAGTTACGGTGATGCCATGTTCATTACCCGCAATCCCGCACCGCGCGGGCCCGAGGCCTCAGTATGACGCGCACCTGCCGCATGTCCTTCGAACTGCTCGCTACCGACGGCAAGGCCCGTCGCGGCCGCCTGACGTTCCCGCGTGGCGTGGTGGAAACCCCGGCGTTCATGCCGGTGGGCACCTATGGAACGGTCAAGGGCATGTTGCCGCGTGATATCGAGGCCATCGGCGCGCAGATCATTCTCGGCAATACCTTCCACCTGTGGCTGCGCCCGGGTACCGAGGTCATCAAGCGTCACGGCGATCTGCATGACTTCATGCAGTGGCAGGGGCCGATCCTCACCGACTCCGGCGGCTTCCAGGTGTTCAGCCTTGGGGCGATGCGCAAGATCAAGGAGGAGGGCGTGACCTTCGCCTCGCCGGTCGACGGCTCCAAGGTGTTCATGGGGCCGGAAGAGTCCATGCAGGTGCAGCGCGACCTGGGCTCGGACATCGTGATGATCTTCGACGAGTGCACGCCGTACCCGGCCGAGTTCGACGTGGCCAAGACCTCCATGGAGCTGTCGCTGCGCTGGGCCAAGCGTTCCAAGGTCGCCCATGGCGACAGCAGTGCGGCGCTGTTCGGCATCGTTCAGGGCGGCATGCACGAGTCGCTGCGCATGCGCTCGCTGAAAGGCCTGAGCGAACTGGAGTTCGACGGCCTGGCCATCGGTGGCCTTTCGGTGGGTGAGCCCAAGGAAGAGATGATCAAGGTGCTCGACTATCTGCCCGGGCAGATGCCGAGCGACAAGCCGCGCTACCTGATGGGCGTCGGCAAGCCGGAAGATCTGGTCGAGGGCGTGCGCCGTGGCGTGGACATGTTCGACTGCGTGATGCCGACGCGCAACGCGCGCAACGGCCACCTGTTCGTCGACACCGGAGTGCTGAAAATCCGTAACGCTTTCCACCGTCACGATGATTCGCCGCTGGATCCCACCTGCGACTGTTACACCTGCAAACACTTCTCGCGCGCCTATCTGCACCATTTGGATAAGTGCGGCGAAATGCTCGGCAGCATGTTGAATACAATCCACAACTTGCGCCATTACCAGCGCCTCATGGCTGGTTTGCGCGAGGCAATTCAACAGGGTACATTGGCCGCCTTTGTCGATGCCTTCTACGCTCGGCGCGGCCTGCCAACGCCGCCGCTGGACTGATTTTCGATGGCCAAAAGATCTTTCAACAGGAGTGTCAAATGAGCTTTTTTATTCCCGCTGCCTACGCTGATGCCGCTGGCCCTGCTGCCGGCCCAGCCGGTACCGGTTTCGAGTGGATCTTCCTGATCGGCTTCCTGGTCATCTTCTATCTGATGATCTGGCGCCCTCAGGCCAAGCGCGCCAAGGAGCACAAGAATCTGCTCGGCAATCTGCAGAAGGGTGACGAGGTGGTGACCAGCGGTGGCATCGCCGGCAAGGTTTCCAAGGTCAGCGACGACTTCGTGGTCATCGAGGTGTCCGATACCGTCGAACTGAAGATCCAGAAAGCAGCCATTGCGGCAACCCTGCCCAAGGGCACGCTGAAAGCCATCTGATAACGATTGAAAACTAGCTGCGTTGCCATCGCTGCGTTAGATACAGGCTCGGAATGCTCATTTACACCCGTAAAGTCGCTCGCGATTCCGATCGCTTCCTCGCCTGTCTCTCTGGGGCCGCCATTGGCCTTGCGATGGTTACCTCGCCTAGGTTTTTCGGTGGTCTGCTAAGTCTCTGTTCCAGTTTTATCCATCCCGCGGGGCGCAATGTGCGCCCCGCGTCATAAGCGGGCGGCGTCATTCATGCTCAACAAATACCCTTTGTGGAAGTACCTGCTGATCGCAGCTGTGCTGATCGTCAGTCTGATTTATTCCGCACCTAATCTTTACCCCGATGATCCGGCGATCCAGATCAGTGGGGCCAGTTCGGCGCAGACCATCGCGCAAGCCGATCTCGATCGCGTCAGCAAGGCGTTGAACGAGGCAGGCATCGAGGTCAAGGCGTCCAACGTTGGCGAGCAGGGCCGTAGCGGCCTGATTCGCCTGGTCAGCCAGGGCGACCAGCTGCCGGCCAAGGATGTCGTGCGCAAGGCGCTCGGCGACAGCTATGTAGTGGCCCTGAACCTCGCCCAGACCACACCTGAGTGGCTGCGCAAGCTTGGCGCCAGCCCGATGAAGCTCGGCCTCGACCTCTCCGGCGGTGTGCACTTCCTGCTTGAAGTCGACATGGACAAGGCCCTGGAGGTTCGTCGCCAGGTCTACGAGGGTGAGCTCAAGAGTCTGCTGCGCAAGGAGCGTGTGCGTTATCGCAGCATGCCGCAGCAGGGTGGAGCCATCCAGCTGGGCTTCGCTGACAGCGAAACCCTGGAGAAGGCCGAGCAGCTGATCCGCAAGGATTACAAGGATTTCGAGCTCAACGCTCAGGAGCGTGGTGGCCAGCAGGTGCTGCGCGTGACCATGACGCCGGCCAAGATCGCGGAAATTCGCGAGTACTCGATTCGCCAGAACCTGACCACCGTGCGTAACCGCGTCAACGAGCTGGGCGTGGCCGAGCCGCTGGTGCAGCGCCAGGGGGCCAACCGCATCGTGGTCGAGCTGCCGGGCGTGCAGGACACTGCCGAGGCCAAGCGTATTCTCGGTAAGACCGCCAACCTGGAGTTCCGCCTGGCGGCTGATCCGAATGCGCCACGTGGCACCACCGAGCAGTTCGGTTTCCGTGAGGAAGGCCGCCCGCCAGTGGAGCTCGAGCGTGAGCTGATCATCACCGGTGACCAGGTCACCGACGCCCAGGCCAGCTTCGACGAGAACGGCCGCCCGCAGGTCAATATCCGCCTCGATGGCCATGGCGGCGACCTGATGAACCGCGCCACCCGCAGCAATGTCGGGCGCAGCATGGCGGTGATTTTCATCGAGCAGCGCCCGCTGACCCGCTACGTGAAGCAGGTGGTCGATGGCGTCGAGCAGGAAGTGCAGGTCGATTCCTTCAAGGAAGAGAAGCAGATCATCAGCCTGGCGACCATCCAGTCGCCGCTGGGCAGTCAGTTCCGCATCACCGGCCTGAACGGCCAGGGTGAGTCCTCGGAACTGGCGCTGCTGTTGCGCGCCGGTGGTCTGGCTGCGCCGATGTACTTCGCTGAAGAGCGCACCATCGGCCCGAGCCTGGGTGCCGAGAACATCATCAAGGGTATCGAGTCCACCGAGTGGGCGATGATCTTCGTGTCGATCTTCATGATCTGCATCTACCGCTTCTTCGGCTTCCTGGCCACCATCGCCCTGGCGTTCAACCTGACCCTGCTGGTCGGCCTGATGTCGGTGATCGGTGCCACCCTGACCCTGCCGGGTATCGCCGGTATCGTGCTGACCCTGGGTATGGCGGTCGACGCCAACGTACTGATCTATTCGCGAATCCGCGAAGAGCTGAAGAACGGCCTGTCGGTGCAGCGCGCCATTCATGAAGGTTTCGACCGCGCCTACACCGCGATTCTCGACAGTAACCTGACCACCCTGTTGGTCGGTGCGATTCTGTTCGGGCTGGGTACCGGGCCGATCAAGGGCTTCGCCGTCACCATGTCGCTGGGCATCATCACCTCGATGTTCACGGCGATCATGTTCACCCGCGGCATGGTCAACCTGATCTTCGGTGGCCGTAACTTCAAGAAATTGTGGATTTGAGGTGAGGCTATGAATCTTCCATCGCGCATTCCGTTCATGACGATACGCAATATTGCGTTCGCCATTACCGTGGTTATCAGCCTTATCGGCTTGGGTAGCCTGTTCAAACATGGCCTCAACTACGGCCTGGACTTCACCGGCGGCACGCTGATCGAACTGACCTACGAGCAGCCGGCGGACCTCGAGCTGATCAAGCGTGAGCTGGGTCAGGCTGGTTATGCCGACGCCGTGGTGCAAAGCTTCGGTTCCACCACCGACGTGCTGGTGCGCCTGGCCGGTGACTCGCCTGACCTGGGCAATGAAGTCGCCGGCGCGCTGCGCAAGATCGATACCGAGACATCGTTCGAGGTCAAGCGTGTCGAATTCGTCGGCCCGCAGGTGGGCGAGGAGCTGCGTGACCAGGGTGGCCTGGCCATGCTGCTGGCGCTGGGCGGCATCCTGCTGTACCTGGCTTTCCGCTTCCAGTGGAAATTCGGGGTCGGCGCGGTCGGTTCCCTGGCCCACGACGTGATCGTGACCCTTGGCATCCTGGCGTTCTTCCAGGTGCCGTTCGACCTGACCGTGCTGGCTGCCGTGCTGGCCATGGTCGGTTACTCGCTCAACGACACCATCATCATCTACGACCGGATTCGCGAGAATTTCCGTGTGCTGCGCAAGGCCGACATCGTCGAGAACATCGATGTGTCGGTGACCCAGACGCTGCTGCGCACCATCGCCACGTCCATGTCCACGGCCATGGCGCTGGTCGCTCTGCTGGTATTCGGTGGCGACAGCCTGGGCGGCTTTGCGCTGACCCTCTTGATCGGTGTTGTGGTCGGTACCTACTCGTCGGTCTATATCAGTGCGCCGGTGCTGATCTGGCTGAAACTGACCTCCGAGGATCTGATCCCTCCAGCGACCACTGCAGAAGGTGTCGATGATCGTCCCTAGGGCGTGATGCGTTCACCATTTGCACTGCATAAAGGCGGGCGGCAAGGGAACTTGTCGCCCGTTTTGCATTTCCAAGGCTGGGAGTAAAGCGCATAGGCGCTGCAGTTGTGATCAGGAGAATCGCATGAACAAGTCATTGTTGGTTGGTGCTGTACTGGGTGCTGTCGGTGTGACTGCAGGTGGTGCTGTTGCAACCTACAGCATGGTGAGCGGACCCAAGTACGCCGAGGTTCTGGCGGTCAAGCCGGTCACCGAGACCATCAAGACACCGCGTGAGGAATGCCGGGACGTGGCCGTGACCCGCCAGCGTCCAGTGCAGGACCAACACCAGATCGCCGGTACCGCGATCGGCGCCGTGGTTGGTGGCCTGCTGGGCAACCAGGTAGGTGGCGGCAACGGCAAGAAGATCGCCACTGTCGCGGGCGCTGTGGGCGGCGGTTATGCCGGCAACAAGGTGCAGGAAGGCATGCAGTCGCGTGATACCTACACCACCACGGAAACACGCTGCAAGACCGTCACCGACAGCAGCGAGAAGATCGTTGGCTATGACGTGAAATACGATCTGGATGGCAAGGTAGGCCGTGTGCGCATGGACGAAGAGCCGGGCAGCAAGATCCCGGTTCGCGACGGCAAGCTGGTACTGGCCAACTCCGAGTCGGATGAGTAATCCACCCGGCGGGATGTAAAAAAGGCGCTCTCAGAGCGCCTTTTTCGTGGGCAATAAAAAACCGGCCTTGGGCCGGTTTTTTTGGCGCCGCAATTAGCGTTTGAGCGATGCCGAGAGGTGCGGCTGAATCGCGGTCAGCACGGCCTTGAAGCACTTTGTGTTGCCGGCGACGATCTGGCCCTTCTCGAGGAAATCGTGGCCGCCGCTGAAGTCGCTGACCAGGCCGCCCGCTTCCTGGATCAGCAGGGCGCCGGCTGCCATGTCCCACTCGGACAGGCCGAATTCCCAGAAGGCGTCGAAACGCCCGGCGGCCACATAGGCCAGGTCGAGGCTGGCAGCACCGGCGCGGCGGACGCCGGCGGTCTGGCCGACCAGGCTGCGGAACATGCCCAGGTAGTTCTCGAGGTTGTCCAGCTGGTCGTTGCGGAACGGGAAACCGGTGCCCAGCAGTGCGCCGTCCAGGCTCTTGCGGTTGCTCACGCGCAGGCGACGGCCATTGAGGGCGGCGCCACGGCCACGACTGGCGGTGAATTCTTCCTGGCGCACCGGATCGATGATCACCGCGTGCTCCAGGCGGCCGCGGTATTTGCAGGCCAGGCTGACGGCGAAATGCGGAACACCGCGCACGAAGTTGGTGGTGCCGTCGAGCGGATCGATGATCCACTGGTAGTCAGCGCCTTCGCCGCTGCCTTCGAGCAGGCCGCCTTCCTCGCCAAGGAAGCTGTGGGTCGGGTACGCCTTGCGCAGCGCCTGGACGATCATCAGCTCGGCGGAGCGGTCGATCTCGGTGACGTAATCCTTGGCGTCCTTTTCATCTACGGCGATGACGTCCAGGCGTTCGATTGAGCGGAAGATCATTTCACCGGCGCTACGGGCTGCGCGCAGCGCGATATTCAGCATGGGCTGCATGGAGGTTCACCTGGGGTCGTGATAAAGCCGGCCATTCTAGCAGAAAAGCCCGTCGCTTGAAGTGCCGTCGGTGTCTCGCATGGCACAAAGAGGGGGGCTTCTGTAAGATTTATCACCTTGTTTATCCGATGCGGGCGTCTACCTTGCTGCAGAACATTCGAGTGGTACTGGTCAATACCAGCCATCCCGGCAATATCGGCGGGGTGGCCAGGGCCATGAAAAACATGGGGCTGTCGCGACTGGTGCTGGTCGAACCGCGCCAGTTTCCCAGCGAGGAGGCGGTGGCTCGTGCCTCCGGCGCCACCGATATTCTCGATTCTGCCCAGGTGGTCTCCTGTCTCGAAGAGGCGCTGGCGGGTTGCAGCCTGGCGTTCGGTACCAGTGCGCGCGAGCGACGCATCCCCTGGCCGCTGATCGACCCGCGCGAGTGTGGCGTGGCCGCGGTACAAAAGGCTGACGAAGGCGCTGAGGTGGCGTTGGTGTTCGGCCGCGAGCACGCCGGCCTGACTAATGAAGAGCTGCAGCGTTGCCATTTCCATGTGCACATCCCGTCCGATCCGGCATTCAGTTCGCTGAATCTGGCCGCAGCCGTGCAGGTGCTGACCTACGAGGTGCGCATGGCGGCCTTGGCTGGTGAAAATGCGCCGGTCGCGCCTCGCCAGGATGCGATTGAGGAGGGCGATCAGCCGGTAACGGCTGACGAGATGGAATCCTTCTATGGCCATCTGGAGAAGTCGCTGGTGGAAATCGGCTTTCTCGACCCTGCCAGCCCGCGGCACCTGATGACTCGTCTGCGCCGCCTGTATGGCCGCAGTGAGGTGACGCGGCTGGAAATGAATATCTTGCGCGGCATCCTGACCGAAACACTCAAGGCTGCGCGCGGTGAGCACCATAAGCGGGGGAAGACTGATGTTTGAGCGCATGCGGGAAGATATCCAGGGCGTGTTTCATCGTGATCCGGCGGCGCGTAATGCGTTCGAGGTGGTGACCTGCTATCCGGGGCTGCATGCGATCTGGTTGCATCGCGCAGCCCATGCATTGTGGGGCTCGGGCTGGAAGTGGCTGGCGCGGGGCGTGTCGAACTTCAGTCGCTGGCTGACCGGTATCGAAATTCATCCCGGTGCGGTGATCGGCCGGCGTTTTTTCATCGATCACGGTATGGGTATCGTCATTGGTGAGACTGCCGAGATCGGCAACGACGTGACGCTCTACCAGGGCGTTACCCTGGGCGGCACCAGCTGGAACAAGGGCAAGCGCCACCCGACGCTCGAGGATGGTGTGGTGGTGGGTGCCGGCGCCAAGGTGCTCGGCCCGTTCACCGTGGGCGCAGGTGCCAAGATCGGTTCCAACGCGGTGGTCACCAAGGCTGTACCGGCTGGGGCGACCGCGGTCGGCATTCCGGCCAAGATCATCGTCAAGGGGGGCGACGGGCTCGAAGCGCAGCGCCAGGCGATCGCCGACAAGCTGGGCTTCGACGCCTATGGTGTCAGCCAGGACATGCCCGACCCGGTGGCCCGGGCGATCGGCCAGTTGCTCGATCACCTGCATGCTGTCGATAGCCGGCTGGAAGGTATCTGTGGAGCGCTGGGCAAACTGGGCAGCGATTATTGCGCCAAGGACATGCCGGCGTTGCGTGACGAGGATTTCGCCGGCGTCTGCAAGGAGCCTGGCAACAAGCCGGCTGCCTGATGCGATGCGGGTGTGGCTTTGCTATGATCCGCGGCCAGTTTTGCCGGGAAGCGTCCCTAAACCCGAGTGTTTTGGTTGGTCTTATAGTTGACTTAAATACTCGGAAAAGGGGATAATCGCTTCACATTGTGAATCCTTGGTAACCCTTCATGCGACTGACTACCAAAGGCCGCTACGCCGTGACTGCCATGCTCGATCTGGCGCTGCATGCGCAGAACGGCCCGGTATCCCTCGCCGACATCTCCGAGCGTCAGGGCATTTCCCTTTCCTATCTCGAGCAGCTGTTCGCCAAGCTCCGTCGCGGCAGCCTGGTATCCAGCGTTCGCGGTCCGGGGGGCGGTTATCAGCTGTCGCGCAACATGCAGGGTATCCAGGTCGCTGAAGTGATCGACGCGGTCAACGAATCCGTCGATGCCACCCGTTGCCAAGGGCAGGGTGGTTGTCATTCCGGCGATATCTGCCTGACCCACCACCTGTGGTGCGACCTGAGTCAGCAGATACACGAGTTTCTCAGCGGCATCAGCCTGGCCGACCTGGTCACGCGCCGCGAAGTGCAGGAAGTCGCCCAGCGCCAGGATCAGCGTCGCTGCAGCAGCAATGGCAGGGCGCACCAGCTGGATAAGATTGAAGCGTCCACCGTCGATTGAGTACGCAAGGCGCCGGCCTGATACCTGATTAGGAGATACCGAAATGAAATTGCCGATCTACATGGATTACTCCGCGACAACGCCGGTCGACCCGCGCGTTGCGCAGAAAATGATCGAATGCCTGACCAACGAAGGTAACTTCGGCAACCCCGCATCGCGCTCCCACGTCTTTGGCTGGAAGGCCGAGGAAGCGGTGGAGAACGCTCGCCGCCAGGTTGCCGAGCTGGTCAATGCCGACCCGCGCGAGATCGTCTGGACCTCCGGTGCCACCGAGTCCGACAACCTCGCCATCAAGGGCGTGGCCAGCTTCTATGCCAGCAAGGGCAAGCACCTGATCACCTCGAAGATCGAGCACAAGGCGGTGCTCGATACCATGCGCCAGCTCGAGCGTGAAGGCTTCGAAGTGACCTACATCGAGCCTGGCGAAGATGGCCTGATCACCCCGGCCATGGTCGAAGCGGCGCTGCGCGAGGACACCATTCTGGTGTCGATCATGCACGTCAACAACGAGATCGGCACCGTCAACGACATCGCCGCGATCGGCGAGTTGCTGCGCGCGCGTGGCGTGTTCTTCCACGTCGATGCCGCCCAGTCGACCGGCAAGGTCGAGATTGACCTGCAGAAGCTCAAGGTCGACCTGATGGCCTTTTCGGCGCACAAGACCTACGGCCCCAAAGGGGTTGGCGCACTCTATGTACGCCGCAAGCCACGTATTCGCCTGGAAGCGCAGACCCACGGTGGCGGCCACGAGCGCGGCATGCGTTCCGGCACCCTGGCGACCCACCAGTGCGTCGGCATGGGCGAGGCCTTCCGTATCGCCAAGGAAGAAATGGCCGCCGAAAACGCCAAGGTGCTGGCCCTGCGTGACCGTTTCTTCAGCAAGGTAGATGGGCTGGAAGAGCTGTACGTCAATGGCAGCATGACCGCCCGTGTACCGCACAACCTGAACCTGAGCTTCAACTACGTGGAAGGCGAGTCGCTGATCATGGCCCTCAAGGACTTGGCGGTATCGTCCGGTTCGGCCTGTACGTCTGCGTCCCTGGAGCCTTCCTACGTGCTGCGTGCCCTGGGCCGCAACGACGAACTGGCACACAGCTCGATTCGCTTCACCTTCGGCCGCTTCACCACCGAAGAAGAAGTCGACTACGCCGCGGAGAAAGTACGCGAAGCAGTCACCAAGCTGCGCGAACTGTCGCCGCTCTGGGATATGTTCAAAGAAGGTGTCGACATTTCCAAGGTGGAATGGGCAGCACACTAAAAGCTGCCAGCGAGCGGCGCCTGATGAAAGAGGATTGATAACATGGCTTACAGCGAAAAGGTCATCGACCACTACGAGAACCCGCGCAACGTCGGCAAGATGAACGCGGAAGATCCTGATGTCGGCACCGGCATGGTCGGTGCACCGGCCTGCGGCGACGTGATGCGACTGCAGATCAAGGTCAGCGACGCCGGCGTCATCGAAGACGCCAAGTTCAAGACCTACGGTTGCGGCTCCGCCATCGCCTCCAGCTCCCTGGCCACCGAGTGGATGAAGGGCAAGACCCTGGATGAGGCTGTCACCATCAGCAACACCCAGTTGGCTGAAGAGCTGGCGCTGCCACCGGTGAAGATTCACTGCTCGGTACTCGCCGAGGACGCCATCAAGGCGGCCGTGCGCGACTACAAGCAGAAGAAAGGTTTGCTCTAAGGAGGTTTGTCGATGGCCATCAGCATGACTCAAGCCGCTGCCCAGCATATCCGTCGTTCCCTCGACGGCCGTGGTAAGGGTGAGGGCATCCGTCTCGGGGTTCGTACCACCGGTTGCTCCGGCCTGGCCTACGTGCTGGAGTTCGTCGACGAAACCGCTGGCGAGGATCAGGTGTTCGAAAGCCACGGTGTCAAAGTGATCATCGATCCCAAGAGCCTGGTGTACCTCGATGGCACCGAGCTGGATTTCGTCAAGGAGGGGTTGAACGAAGGCTTCAAGTTCAACAACCCCAACGTCCGTGGCGAATGTGGCTGTGGCGAAAGCTTCAACATCTGATGAACAGTTCCGGCCCTTGTCATTTCGCCCTGTTCGAGTTGCAGCCGAGTTTTCGCCTGGATCTCGAACAGTTGGCCTCGCGTTATCGTGAGCTGGCTCGCAGTGTTCATCCGGATCGTTTCGCCGATGCCTCCGAGCGTGAGCAGCGCCTGGCGCTGGAGCGCTCGGCGAGCCTCAACGAAGCCTACCGCACGCTCAAGAGCGACTCGCAGCGGGCGCGTTACCTGCTGGCGATGCGCGGGCCCGAGTTGCCCATGGAAGTCACCGTGCAGGATCCTGACTTCCTGATGCAGCAGATGCAGTGGCGCGAGGAGCTCGAAGACCTGCAGGACGAAGCCGATCTGGCTGGCGTGGCCGCTTTCAAGGGCCGCCTGAAGATCGCCCAGCAGGAGCTGAACGAACGCTTCGCCGAGGCTTGGGAGGACAATGCGCGCCGAGAAGAGGCTGAACGCCTGATGCGCCGCATGCAGTTCCTGGACAAGCTTTCCCACGAGGTGCGCCAGTTGGAAGAGCGCCTCGACGATTAATGCTCGCGCGGCTGCCGTGGCCGTGCCTGATACCCAGATAAGCACCGACTACCTATGGCTTTATTGCAGATCGCTGAGCCCGGACAGAGCCCACAACCCCACCAGCGTCGTCTGGCTGTCGGCATCGACCTGGGCACCACCAATTCCCTTGTCGCCGCCGTGCGCAGTGGCGTCAGCGAGCCGCTGCCGGATAGTGAAGGGCGCCTGATCCTGCCTTCGGCCGTGCGTTACCACGCCGATCGTGTCGAGGTCGGTGAAGCGGCCCGCCGCGATGCTGCCAGCGACCCCTTCAACAGCATCCTCTCGGTCAAGCGCCTGATGGGGCGCGGTCTCGCCGACGTCAAGCAATTGGGTGAGCAACTGCCTTACCGCTTCGTCGCCGGCGAGTCGCACATGCCGTTCCTCGACACCGTGCAGGGCCTGAAGAGCCCCGTGGAGGTGTCCGCCGATATCCTGCGGGCGTTGCGCCAGCGCGCCGAGGCAACGCTGGGCGGCGAACTGGTTGGCGCGGTGATCACCGTGCCGGCCTATTTCGACGACTCCCAGCGCCAAGCCACCAAGGATGCCGCGCGCCTGGCCGGCCTGAGCGTGCTGCGCCTGCTCAACGAACCTACTGCTGCCGCAGTTGCCTATGGTCTCGACCAGAGCGCCGAAGGCGTGGTGGCGATCTATGACCTGGGCGGCGGTACCTTCGACATTTCCATCCTGCGCCTGACCGGTGGGGTATTCGAGGTATTGGCTACCGGCGGCGACAGCGCCCTGGGCGGCGACGATTTCGATCACGCCATTGCCGGCTGGATCGTCGAGCAGGCGGGGCTGTCCGCCGATATCGAGCCCGGTGCCCAGCGTAGCCTGCTGCAGACAGCCTGTGCCGCCAAGGAAGCGCTGACCGCTGCCGAAACCGTCGAGGTCGTACATGGCCAGTGGCGTGGCGTGCTGTCGCGTGGCGAGTTTCAGGCGTTGATCGAGCCCATGGTGGCGCGCAGCCTGAAAGCTTGTCGCCGCGCGGTGCGCGACGCAGGTATCGAGGTCGAGGATGTGGGCGCCGTGGTCATGGTCGGTGGCTCGACCCGCGTACCCCGCGTGCGCGAGGCCGTTGGCGAGCTGTTCGGGCGCCAGCCGCTGACCGATATCGATCCGGATCAGGTGGTCGCCATTGGTGCGGCGATCCAGGCCGATGCCCTGGCCGGCAACCGCCGCGCCGATGGCGAAGAATTGCTGCTGCTGGACGTCATCCCGCTGTCCCTGGGGTTGGAAACCATGGGCGGGCTGATGGAAAAGGTGATTCCGCGCAACACCACGATTCCAGTGGCCCGTGCCCAGGAATTCACGACGTACAAGGATGGCCAGAGCGCCATGATGATCCATGTGCTGCAGGGTGAGCGCGAACTGATCAGCGATTGCCGCTCCCTGGCACGCTTCGAGCTGCGCGGCATCCCGCCGATGGTGGCCGGGGCCGCGAAGATCCGCGTGACTTTCCAGGTGGATGCCGATGGCCTGCTCAGCGTCAGTGCCCGCGAGCTCGCCTCGGGCGTCGAAGCCAGTATCCAGGTCAAGCCGTCCTATGGCCTTACCGACGGTGAAGTGGCGCGCATGCTTCAGGACTCCTTCCAGCACGCCGGTGGCGACAAGGCGGCCCGCGCATTGCGCGAGCAGCAAGTCGATGCCCAACGCCTGCTCGAAGCGGTCGAAGGCGCGCTGCAGGCGGACGGCGAGCGTTTGCTGGACGCCGAGGAGCGCATGGTCATCGAGCTGCAGATGCAGGAATTACGTGATTTGTTGACGGGCACCGATGGCATGGCCATCGAGCAACAGACCAAGCGTCTGTCGCAGGTGACCGATGCCTTTGCCGCCCGGCGCATGGATTCGACGGTTAAAGCCGCGCTGGCCGGGCGCAGCCTGAATGAGATCGAGGAATAAGCGATGCCCTTGGTAACTTTTCTGCCCCACGAGAAATTCTGCCCCGAGGGGCTGGTGGTCGAGGCGCCGTCCGGTACGTCGATCCTGGAGCTGGCCCACGAGCACCACATCGAGATGGAGAGTGCCTGCGGCGGCGTATGCGCCTGCACCACCTGTCACTGCATCGTGCGCAAGGGCTTCGATTCGCTGAACGAGGCCGACGAGCTTGAAGAGGATTACCTCGACAAGGCCTGGGGCCTGGAAGCGCAGTCGCGCCTGGCCTGCCAGGCGATCGTCGGTGAGCAGGACCTTACCGTCGAGATTCCCAAGTATTCGCTCAACCATGCCGCCGAAGCGCCGCACTGATCAGGAAGCCACGACATGAGCCTGAAATGGGTTGATGTGCTCGAAATTGCCATCCAGCTCGCCGACAGCAAGCCGGATGTGGATCCCCGTTACGTCAATTTCGTCCAGCTGCATCGCTGGGTGGTCGAGCTGCCGGAGTTTTCCGACGACCCGCAGCGTGCCGGCGAGAAGGTCCTGGAAGCCATTCAGGCCGCCTGGATCGAAGAAGCAGAGTAATTGAGGGCGGCTCACACCCGACCTTTTATGCCGAGCAGGTGCCACCTTGGGCCATCGCTCTTATGCTTTTGACTGGAACCCGCGTATAATTCGCGGGTTTAATTTTTGGCTTTAATCCACTGTTTCTGGAGTTTCACATGGCTGTTCAACGTACCTTCTCCATCATCAAGCCGGATGCCGTTGCGAAAAACGTCATTGGCAAGATCACCACCCGCTTCGAGGAAGCCGGCCTGCGCATCGTTGCCTCCAAGCAACTGCAACTGTCCGAGCGTGAAGCCGCTGGCTTCTACGCCGAGCACAGCGAGCGCGGTTTCTTCAAGGACCTGGTTGCCTTCATGACTTCCGGTCCGGTCATCGTCCAGGTTCTGGAAGGCGAGAACGCCATCGCCAAGAACCGTGAGCTGATGGGCGCCACCAACCCGAAAGAAGCGGCTGCCGGTACCATCCGTGCCGATTTCGCCGTTTCCATCGACGAGAACGCGGTACACGGTTCCGACTCGGAAGCTTCCGCTGCCCGCGAAATCGCTTACTTCTTCTCCGCTACCGAGATCAACGCCCGCATTCGCTAAGGCGAAGCGTGCGAAGGTGACGTCATGACCGACACGAATGGCAAAATCAACCTGCTGGGCCTGACCCAGCCGGAAATGGAGCAGTTCTTCGAGAAGCTCGGAGAAAAGCGCTTTCGTGCCGGTCAGGTCATGAAGTGGATTCACCACTTTGGCGTCGATGATTTCGCCGCCATGACCAACGTTGGCAAGGCCTTGCGCGAGAAGCTCGGGGCCGCTGCCTACATTCGTGGGCCCGAAGTGGTCAGCGAAGACATTTCCACCGATGGCACGCGCAAGTGGGTAGTGCGCGTGGCGTCGGGCAGCTGCGTGGAAACCGTGTACATCCCCCAAGGTGGGCGTGGCACCCTGTGCGTTTCCTCGCAAGCCGGCTGTGCCCTGGACTGCAGCTTCTGCTCCACGGGCAAGCAAGGTTTCAACAGCGACCTGACCAGCGCCGAGATCATCGGCCAGGTATGGATCGCCAACAAGTCGTTCGGCAGCGTGCCAGCGAAGATCGACCGCGCCATCACCAACGTGGTGATGATGGGCATGGGCGAACCACTGCTGAACTTCGACAACGTCGTCTCGGCCATGAAGATCATGATGGACGACCTCGGCTACGGCATCTCCAAGCGCAAGGTGACGCTGTCGACTTCCGGTGTGGTGCCGATGATCGACAAGCTCGCCGAGGTCATCGACGTGTCCCTGGCGCTGTCGCTGCACGCGCCGAATGACGAGCTGCGCAGCCAGCTGGTACCGATCAACAAGAAGTACCCGCTGGACATGCTGCTGGCCGCCTGCAAACGCTACATTTCCCGTCTTGGCGAGAAACGTGTGTTAACAGTCGAGTACACCCTGCTCAAGGACGTCAACGATAGACTCGAGCACGCCGAGCAGATGATCACCTTGCTGGCCGACATCCCGTGCAAGATCAACCTGATTCCGTTCAACCCGTTCCCCCATTCGGGTTACGAGCGTCCGAGCAATAACGCGATTCGCCGCTTCCAGGAACTGTTGCAAAAAGCCGGGCATAACGTCACGGTGCGTACCACCCGTGGCGAAGACATCGACGCCGCTTGTGGGCAGCTGGTTGGTCAGGTCATGGACCGTACCCGCCGCAGCGAACGCTACATTGCCGTGCGCCAGCTCAATGGCGACGCCGATGCCGCTCGCCCCACTGCCAGTCGTACCTGAGAGGATCTCCATGACCGTGCTGCGTTCCCTGCTGCTGTTGTTCGGTGCCAGTCTGCTCACCGCCTGCGTGTCGACCGGTGATGTCGATCCGATGAAGACTTCCGAAGGGCGCAAGAAGGCCTACGACTCGTTCGTGCAGCTGGGCATCGGTTACCTGCAGCAGGGCGAAACGGGGCCGGCCAAGGTACCGTTGAAGAACGCGCTGGATATCGACTCGTCCGCGCCCGACGCACATGCGGTACTGGCTCTGGTGTTCCAGCGTGAGATGGAACCCAAGCTGGCTGATGAACATTTCCGCAAGTCGTTGTCGAACAACCCCAGGGACGCGCGCCTGCTGAACAACTACGGTGGCTTCCTGTTCGAGCAGAAACGCTACAAGGAAGCCATGGAGCGCTACAGCCTGGCCGCCGAGGACAGCCTCTATCCGGAGCGCGCGCGGGTCTTCGAAAACATGGGCATGACCGCCATGATGCTCAACCAGCGTGAGCAGGCCAAAAGCTATTTCGAGCGCTCGTTGCGCCTCAATAGCCGCCAGCCACGTGCCTTGCTGGAGATGGCCAATCTCTCCTTCGAGGATCGCCAATACGTGCCGGCGCGCAGCTATTACGAGAGTTTCAGCGCCATTTCCGAGCAGAACGCCCGTAGCCTGTTGCTGGGCGCGCGCCTGGCCACGATCTTCGAGGATCGTGACCGTGCTGCCAGCCTCGGCCTGCAGTTGAAACGTCTTTATCCCGGTACGCCGGAGTATCAGCAATATCTGTCGGAGCAAAGATGAAAGCGGCCCAACCTGAAGTTGCAGCAGCTCATCGCGTCAATCCTGGAGAAGCCCTGCGTGCGGCGCGTGAGAGCAGGGGCTGGTCGGTGGCCGAAGTGGCGACCCAGCTCAACCTCACCCCGATGCGCCTGAGCCAGCTGGAGGCCGGCGAGTTCGACAAGCTGCCGGGCAATACCTTCTCGCGCGGGTACATTCGCGCCTACGCGAAATTGCTGGGCCTGGAGCAGGCGCCCCTGGTGGCCGACTTCGATCAGTTCACCGGCAGTAATGCCACCGGCAGCAGCGTGCATGCGCTGGGCCGCATCGAAGAGCCGACCCGCTATTCGCAGAGCATCCTGCGTCTGGTCAGCTTCCTCTTGCTGGTTGGCGTGGGCAGTGCCTGCTTCTACTGGTGGCAGGACCAGGGCTGGCAGATCGACGACCTGAAGAATGTCGGTCTCGGCCATGTCGAAGTCGATGGCGCCGATGGCAGTACGCAGATCCATCCGCTCGACGAGCCGGAAGATCAGGCCGTGGCGGAAGCCCAGAGCCAGGGCACCGAATTGCCGCTGCCGGGCGTGGCTGCCGAGCAGCCGGAAGGCACCGCGCCGGAAGCCACGGCGAGCGAACTGCTGGAACAGAACCCGCCGGCCCAAGCCGCGCCCGTTGAGCCCGCTCCTGCGCCGACCGAACCGAGCGCACCGAATGCTCCCGCTGCACCAGCGGCGCAAGCGCCTGCTAGCCCTGCCGCCCAGCCCCAGGCCCCGGTGGCTGCGGGTGAAGGCCTGGTGAGTTTGAAATTCACCGCCGATTGCTGGGTTCAGGTGACCGATGCCAATGGCAAGGTCATCGCCAGCGGTCTGAAACGCGCCGGCGACAGCCTCGATGCCCGAGGGAAGGCGCCCATGGAACTGCGCCTGGGCTTTGCCCGTGGTGCTCAGGTGACCTATAACGGTGCCGCGGTCGACGTGACGCCGCATATCTCCGGTGAAACCGCACGCTTGAAGTTGGGTGGCCAGTAATATGCACGGTGAATCACCAATCAAACGTCGTCTCTCTCGCAAGATCTGGGTCGGCTCGGTTCCGGTCGGCGGTGATGCGCCGATCGCCGTGCAGAGCATGACCAACACCGACACCAACGATGTCGCCGCCACCGTCGAGCAGATCCGTCGCCTCGAAGCGGCGGGCGCCGATATCGTGCGCGTCTCGGTGCCGGACATGGACGCCGCCGAGGCTTTCGGACGCATCAAGCAGCAGGTCAACCTGCCGCTGGTGGCCGACATCCATTTCGACTACCAGATCGCCCTGCGCGTGGCCGAGCTGGGTGTCGATTGCCTGCGCATCAACCCGGGCAACATCGGCCGTGAAGATCGCGTCAAGGCGGTGGTAGAAGCCGCGCGTGACAAGGGCATCCCGATCCGCATCGGCGTCAACGCCGGTTCCCTGGAAAAGGACCTGCAGAAGAAATACGGTGAGCCGACGCCCGAAGCACTGGTCGAGTCCGCGCTGCGCCACGTCGAGCATCTCGACCGTCTGAACTTCCCGGACTTCAAGGTCAGCGTGAAGGCCTCCGACGTGTTCATGGCGGTCGAGGCCTACCGCCTGCTGGCCAAGCAGATCGAACAGCCGCTGCACCTGGGCATCACCGAAGCCGGCGGCCTGCGCTCCGGTACCGTGAAGTCTTCGGTGGGCCTGGGCATGCTGCTCGCCGATGGCATCGGCGACACCATCCGCATCTCGCTGGCTGCCGATCCGGTGGAAGAGATCAAGGTCGGCTTCGATATCCTCAAGTCGCTGCGCCTGCGCTCGCGGGGCATCAACTTCATCGCCTGCCCAAGCTGCTCGCGCCAGAACTTCGACGTGGTCAAGACCATGAACGAGCTGGAAACCCGCGTGGAAGACCTGCTGGTACCGCTGGATGTCGCGGTGATCGGCTGCGTGGTCAACGGCCCTGGCGAAGCCAAGGAAGCGCATATCGGCCTGACTGGCGGCAGCCCGAACAATCTGGTGTACATCGATGGCAAACCAGCCTCGAAGCTGACCAATACCAATCTGGTGGATGAGCTGGAAAAGCTGATCCGCGAAAAGGCCGCCGAGAAGGCCGCAGCCGATGCGGCTGTGATCGTGCGCGGCTGAGCCGCGCTTAAGGAAGACAAGTGAGCAAGTCCCTGCAAGCCATTCGTGGCATGAACGATATCCTGCCGCAGCAAACCCCGGCCTGGCGCTATCTGGAAACCACCCTGGCGAGCTTGCTGGATAGCTACGGCTATCAGGAAATCCGCCTGCCGATCCTCGAGTTCACCGACCTGTTTGCCCGTGGTATCGGTGAGGGCACCGATGTGGTCGACAAGGAGATGTACACCTTTCTTGACCGCAACAACGAATCCCTGACCCTGCGCCCCGAAGGCACTGCCGGCTGCGTGCGCGCCGTGCTCGAGCATGGCCTGACCGGGGGTGGGCAGGTGCAGAAGCTGTGGTACGCGGGCCCGATGTTCCGTTACGAGAAGCCGCAGAAAGGCCGCTATCGCCAGTTCCACCAGATCGGTGTGGAAGTGTTCAACCTGCCCGGGCCGGACATCGACGCCGAGCTGATCACCCTGACCTGGCGCCTGTGGAAGCAGCTCGGCCTGGCCGACGCGGTGACCCTGCAGCTCAACAGCCTGGGTTCCAGCGAGGCGCGCGCCGCCTACCGCAAGGCCCTGGTCGCATATCTACAGGAGCGCTTCGACCGTCTCGACGAGGACAGCCAGCGGCGCATGACCACCAATCCGCTGCGTATCCTCGACAGCAAGGTGCCGGAAACCCAGGCTCTGCTGGTGGACGCACCGCGCCTGCACGACTACCTGGATGCCGAATCCCTGGCCCACTTCGAGGGGCTCAAGGCGCGTCTGGACGCGGTCGGCATCCAGTACCAGATCAACCAGAAGCTGGTTCGCGGCTTGGACTACTACAGCCGTACCGCCTTCGAGTGGGTGACCGACAAGCTCGGCTCCCAGGGTACCGTCTGTGGCGGTGGCCGGTACGACGGCCTGATCACCCAGTTCGGCGGCAAGCCGACCCCGGGCGTGGGCTTCGCCATGGGCGTCGAACGCCTGGTGCTGCTGCTGGAAACCCTGCAGTGCGTGCCCGCCGAGTTGAACCGCCCGGCCGACGCCTTTATCTGCGCCTTCGGTGAAGCTGCCGAGCTGGCTGCACTGGCCCTGGCCGAAGAGGTGCGTAATCAGGTTCCGGGGCTGCGTCTGCTGGTCAACGCCGGCGGTGGCAGCTTCAAGAGCCAGTTCAAGAAGGCCGACAAGAGCGGAGCGCTGTATGCTCTGATTCTCGGTGAGGACGAACTGGCCAAGCGCGTGGTAGGTTGCAAACCTTTGCGCGATGACAGCGAACAACAAAGCATTGCCTGGTCGGATCTTGCCGACCATCTGGCATCCTGCACCCAGCAGGCTTGAGCGATTTAGCGATTGAGGAGTATTGGGGTGGCGTTGAACAGCGATGATGATGAACTGGCCGGCCTGAAAGACTGGTGGGATCGTAACGGCAAGCCACTGCTGGCGGGCGGCGCCCTGGCGTTGATCGCGGTATTCGGCTGGCAGGCTTGGCAGAAGTATCAGGCCAACCAGGCGCAGGGCGCATCGGTGGTCTATCAGCAACTGCTGGAGTCGGCCATGACCCCGAGTGGTCAGCCGGACGCCGCCAAGGTCGCAGCCCTCGCCGGTGAGCTGAAGAAAGACTTCGGCGGTACCCAGTACGCCCAGTACGGCAGCCTGTTCGTGGCCAAGGTCGCGGTCGAGTCCGGTAAGCTCGACGACGCCGCCACCGAGCTGCGCAGCGTGGTCGACAAGCCGGCCAACGAGACCCTGGGCGAACTCGCCCGTCAGCGCCTGGCTCGCGTGCTGGCTGCCCAGGACAAGGCTGACGAAGCGCTCAAGCTGCTCGATGGCGATGCCGACCAGGCCTTCCTGGCCAGCCGCGAAGAGCTCAGGGGTGACCTGCTGGTGAAGCTGGGTCGTACCGACGACGCCCATGCCGCCTACGTGAAAGCCAAGGGTGCGCTGGCTGAAGAGGCTGCCGTCGGTGGTCTGCAACTGAAGATCGACGACCTGGCCAAAGGGGATGCATGACGTGATGCGCTGGAAGAATGCCGCACTGCTGGCCCTGGCCGTTCTGGCCGTGGGTTGCAGCAGCAACAGCAAGAAAGAACTGCCGCCTGCCGAACTTCCCAAGTTCACCGAGGAAGTGAAGCTGCAGAAAGAGTGGAGTCGCTCGATCGGTAGTGGTCAGGGCGACATCTACAACATGCTCGAGCCGGTGGTCGATGGCGAGCAGATCTTCGCCGCCGACGTCGAAGGCCTGGTCGTGGCCATGGATCGCATGACCGGCAAGGTGGCCTGGAAGCAGGAGCTGGACGTTCCGGTTTCCGGCGCCGTGGCGGCGGGCTACGGAATGATCGTGGTCGGCACCCTCAAGGGTGAGGTGATCGCCCTGGATTCGTCCAGCGGTGAGGAGAAATGGCGCGCCCGCGTGCCGAGCGAAGTGCTGTCCGCCCCGGCCATCAGCAGCGACACCGTGCTGGTACAGACCCAGGACGACACCCTTGTCGCACTGGACGCCTATAGCGGCCAGCAACGCTGGATCTTCGAGAACACCCCGGCCGTGCTGACCCTGCGCGGTACCGGCAGCCCGCTGTTGACCAATCAGCTGGCCATCGCCGGCCTGTCCAGCGGCAAGGTTGTCGCCCTGGACGTGCAGCGCGGCATCCCGGTCTGGGAACAGCGCGTGGCCATTCCCCAGGGTCGCTCCGAGCTCGACCGTATCGTCGATATCGATGGCGGCCTGCTGCTCTCCGGTGGCCAGCTGTACGTGGTCACCTACCAGGGCCGCGTTGCGGCGCTGGATCTGCAGAGCGGCCGGGTGATCTGGCAACGCGAGGCGTCCAGCTCCATGGGCGTGGCCCAGGGTTTTGGTAACGTGTACGTGACCCTGGCCAGTGGCACCGTGGAAAGCATCGATGAGCGTTCGGCGTCGGCACTGTGGACCAACGATGCCCTGGCGCGCCGCCAGTTGTCGTCGCCCGCGGTGTTCTCCAGCTACGTTGCGTTTGGTGACTTTGAGGGCTATCTGCACCTGATCAGCCAGGTCGACGGTCGCTTTGTCGGCCGTACCCGCATCGACAGCGACGGTCTGCGCGCCCGCCCGTTGGTGGTCGGCGACTGGCTGTATGCCTTCGGCAACGGCGGCAAACTGGTGGCCCTGACCATCAAGTGAGCCCCGGCTCTGTTCGCCTGGCAGTGCCAGGCGAGCGGGGCGGATAGTGCGAGATTTTGCGGCCGCTGCCTGTGCAGCGGCTTTTGTATTTTTTGAAATAACGAAGTGGAGAGCCGAATGGTTCCCGTAATTGCCCTGGTGGGCCGGCCGAACGTCGGCAAATCCACCTTGTTCAACCGCCTGACCCGCACCCGCGACGCGATCGTCGGGGATCTTTCGGGTCTGACCCGCGACCGCCAGTACGGCGAGGCCAAGTGGCAGGGACGTACCTATATCGTGATCGACACCGGCGGTATCTCCGGTGACGAGGAGGGCATCGACGCGAAGATGGCCGAGCAGTCCCTGCAGGCCATCGAGGAAGCCGATGCCGTGCTTTTCCTGGTCGACGCCCGTGCCGGGTTGTCCGCCTCCGACCAGATGATTGGCGAGCACCTGCGCAAGCGCAACAAGCGCAGCTTCCTGGTGGTCAACAAGGTCGACAATCTTGACCCTGACCTGGCCCGCGCCGAATTCGCGCCGCTGGGCATGGGCGAAGCCCTGGCCATCGCCGGTGCCCATGGCCGTGGCATCACCCAGATGCTCGAAGCCGCCCTGGGCAGCTTCCCCAAGGATGCCGGCGAGCCCGCTGAAGGCGAAGAGCCCGAAGAAGTGGCCGAGGGCGAGGAAGCCAAGCGCATTCCCGGCCCGAGCGAGAAGGACGGCATCAAGCTGGCCATCATCGGCCGCCCCAATGTCGGCAAGTCGACCCTGGTCAACCGCATGCTCGGTGAAGACAGGGTCATCGTCTACGACCAGGCCGGCACCACTCGCGACAGCATCTACATTCCCTTCGAGCGTGACGACGAGAAGTACACGCTGATCGACACCGCCGGCGTGCGCCGCCGTGGCAAGATCTTCGAGGCGGTGGAGAAGTTCTCGGTGGTCAAAACGCTGCAGGCCATCCAGGACTCCAACGTCGTGGTGTTCGTCATGGACGCCCGCGAAGGGGTGGTCGACCACGACCTCAACCTGCTCGGCTTCGTGCTCGAGAGTGGCCGCGCGCTGGTCATCGCCTTGAACAAGTGGGATGGCATGGAGCCCAGCGAGCGCGACTACGTGAAGACCGAGCTGCAACGCCGGCTGTTCTTCGTCGACTTCGCCGATATCCACTTCATCTCGGCGCTGCACGGCACCGGCGTGGGTCACCTGTACAAATCGGTGCAGGCCTCGTTCCAGTCGGCGATTACCCGCTGGCCGACCAGCCGCCTGACGCAGATCCTCGAGGATGCCGTGCAGGAGCACCAGCCGCCGCTGGTCAACGGTCGCCGCATCAAGCTGCGTTACGCTCACCTGGGTGGTGCCAACCCGCCGCTGATCGTGATCCACGGTAATCAGGTCGACGCTGTACCGCGGGCCTATTCCCGTTACCTGGAGAACACCTATCGTCGCGTACTGAAACTGGTCGGTACGCCGATCCGCATCGAGTACAAGGGTGGCGAAAACCCCTACGAGGGTAACAAGAACACCCTGACCGACCGCCAGGTAAACAAGAAGCGCCGCCTGATGAGCCACCACAAGAAGGCCGAGAAGAAGCGCAAGGACAAGCGCTGACAGGTCGCTGGTATCAGCAGCCGGTAATGGAGGGGTAGCTACAGCCGTAGCTGCCCCTTTTTTCATTTCTGCGCTCTTGATCGGCTACCGAGCCGATGGTGGCCGTGCCTGTTGTGAACGAAAAAGCTGGGGCACTCTCCGCCGTTTCAAGCCACTAACCCAGAACCCTATCGCCACAAGCAAGGAGTTCATGATGAAAGTACTGATGGTGCTGACTTCCCACGACCAGCTCGGCAACACTGACGCGAAAACCGGCTTCTGGCTCGAGGAGTTCGCTGCGCCTTACTACGTGTTCAAGGATGCCGGTGCCGACATCGTGCTGGCGTCGCCTGCTGGTGGCCAGCCGCCGCTGGATCCGAAAAGTGATGCGCCCGATGCGCAGACCGATGCTACCCGTCGTTTCAAGGCCGACGCCGAGGCGCAGCGCCAACTGGCCAGCACCGTGAAGCTCGCCTCGGTGAGCCAGCAGGATTTCGATACTGTGTTCTATCCTGGCGGCCACGGCCCGTTGTGGGACCTGGCCGAATCGCGCGAATCCATCGCCCTGATCGAAGCTTTCGAGCGTGCCGGCAAACCCATTGGCTTCGTCTGCCACGCGCCGGGCGCGCTGCGCCATGTCAAGGCTGTGGACGGTAGCCCGTTGGTGAAGGGGCGTCGAGTTACCGGTTTCAGCAACAGCGAAGAGGCCGGCGTACAGCTGACCGACGTGGTGCCGTTTCTGATCGAAGACGAGTTCCAGAAGCTCGGCGGGCAATATGAAAAGGGCGAGGACTGGGGCTCCTTCGTGATCGAGGATGGCAAACTGGTCACCGGCCAGAACCCGGCCAGTTCCGAAGCTGCTGCCGAGGCACTGCTGGCGCAGCTCAAGTAAATCTCTCGGCCGCAGCGCCACCGCCTGGCGCTTCAGCCAAGGCGCAGAAGGCGGTGCTGATGGGCATGAAGGTGATTATTTAATGCAATTGTGAGTGAATCGCAGTTGGATTATGATCGCGACCCCTCCCATTAGGACCGTCTTTCCATGCGCTGGAGTCGTGCTTCAATCTGCCTGTTGTCCCTGTGTTCCGTCGGCGTTCACGCCGCTTCGCTGACCGTGCCGGAAGACGGCGCGCTGGAACTTCCCGACTCCGTCGTTACCGGCAGCGCAGAAAGCGCGACCGGCCCCGTGCAAGGCTATGCGGCAACTCGCTCGGCGAGCGCCACGCGCACCGATACCGCTCTGCATGAAACGCCGCAATCGGTCAGCGTGGTACCGCGCGACGTGATCGACGACATCTCCGCCACGCGCCTGCAGCAAGCCCTGGACCAGGCCGGCGGCGTTGGCCGTGCCAATAACTTTGGCGGCCAGGGGCTGACGACCTTCACCGTACGTGGTTTCACCACGGGCGAGTTCTACCGCAACGGTTTTCCGATCAACCGCGGCTACCCCAACTCGCCGGATGCCAACACCCTGGAACGTGTGGAAGTGCTGCGTGGCCCGGCCGCGACACTGTATGGCCGTGGCGACCCCGGCGGTACATTCAACGTGGTCACCAAGCAGCCGCTGGCCGAGCAGCGCACCACCATCGGCAGCCAGTTCACCGACCAGGGCCTGCGCCGTGGCACGCTGGACACGGGCGGTCCGCTGGACGAAGAAGGCCGCCTGGCCTATCGCCTGAACGTGGTCGGCGAGGGCGGCGACAGCTTCCGTGACGATGTGGAGAGCGAGCGGTACGGCATCGCCCCGGTGCTCAGCTGGCAGGTGTCCGATGACACGCGCATCACCTTCGAAGGTGATTTCATGCGTAACAACCACCCGCTCGATCGCGGCCTGACCCACTACCCGGGACAGCGTGGTCAGCCCAGCCATTCGACCTATTACTGGGAGAAGGGCACCGACAATATGCTGCATAACGACAACGACATGGTGCAGCTGCGTTTCGAGCATCAGCTCAATGACGATTGGTCGTTGGCTGGCGGTTATCAGTATCTGGATGGTTCCCTCAAGGGCAACGCAGTCGAGGCCAACGGGATTGCCGCTGATAACGTGACGCTGAATCGTAACTTCAATTACCGCAAGCTGGAGTGGACCGATCACGATTTCCAGCTCAACCTTACCGGTCACTTCGAGACAATGGGCTTCGCCCACACGCTGATCACCGGTGTCGAGTACGAAGATTACGATTACAGCTCGATCATCAATCGTTCTACCGCCGCCTACCCGATCAATATTTTCGATCCGGTGCTCGGTCAGCCTCGCCCCGCACTCGGCAATATCACGACGCATGATCGCGAGAACCTGAAAACCTGGGCTGCGTTCGTGCAAGACCAAATCGCGCTGACCGAGCGCTTCAAGGTGCTGGGCGGTGTTCGCCTGGAGCGCTTCGAACACAAATACGATGATCTACGGATAAACAACGCAGACTGGGAAAAGGCCGACAACGCCGTGACCCCGCGCGTCGGCGTCATCTATGACCTGACCGATAGCGTCGCGGTCTACGCCAACGCCTCCAAATCCTTCAAGCCCAACTCCGGCGCGGCGCGCCTGGGCGGCGGTTTTGACCCGGAAGAGGGCAAGGCTTACGAGCTCGGCATGAAGTGGGCAGCGCTGGATGGCCTGCTGAATATCGATACGGCGGTGTTCCATACCATCAAGGAAAACGTGCAGACCGTCGACCCGGTGGATCCCAGCTTTCGCATCGCCGCTGGTGAAGTGCGCAGCCGTGGTTTCGAGGTCAACGTGGCGGGCGAGCTGACGCCCGAGTGGCGAGTAATCGGCGGCTACGCCTATGTGGATGCCGAAGTCACAAAGGACAGCACGCTGCCCAAAGGCACGCGCCTGGCCAATATCCCGCGCAACGCCTTCAATCTGCTTAACGTCTATGAGTTCCATGACGGCGCCTTGCGTGGCCTCGGCCTGGGCGTCAACCTCAAGTACGTGGATGAGCGTGCTGGGCAGACGACCGCGACCACCTACACGATGACCGACTACACGGTTACCGACCTGCTGAGCTTCTACAAGGTCAACGAGCACCTACGCCTGAACCTGGACGTGAGGAACGTGTTCAACAAGGGTTATGAGGAAGGTTCGTTTAACGCCTACGCCTACCCGGGCGAGCCACGCACCGTGCAGACCGGCTTCACCTACACCTTCTGATAACCCGTAGCGCTCAGGCGAAGGCCTGAGCGCTTAGCGGTTGGACCACCGGCCGCCCCTGACGATCCTTCAGAATATCCACCGCCACGCCATAGGTGCTCTGCAGCAACTCTGCGGTGACGATCTCGCCTGGGTGGCCGCTGGCGGCCAGTTGGCCGTCGACCAGCACCAGCAGGTTGTCGGCGTACTGGCAGGCCAGGTTCAGGTCGTGCAGCACCACCACCGTCACCAGGTTGCGGCTGCGCGTCTCCTGGCGCACGCGGTCGAGCAGGGCGATCTGGTGGCGCAGGTCGAGGGCGCTGACTGGCTCGTCGAGCAGCATCACCCTGGGTTCGCGCATCAGCACCTGGGCGAAGAACGCCATCTGCCGCTGCCCGCCGCTGAGCGAGCCGATGCTGCGCCCGGCCAGGTGGGCGATGCCGACCTGGGAGAGCTTTTCCATGGCGCGCTGCAATTGCTCATCGTCCAGACGCAAGCCGATCTGCCCGAGGTTACCCAGCACCACCACTTCGAGCACCGACAGTGACACCTCGGTGCTGCAATCCTGGGGCATATAGGCAAAGTCGCGCCGCCAAGCTTCGAGCACGCCTCGACTGGCCGCCCCAGCGCCGCGGCTGTGTTCGCCATGGGTGATGGCGCCGCCGGCCAGTGGCAGGTCGCCGGCCATGGCGCGCAGCAGGGTGGTCTTGCCGGTGCCATTGGGGCCCAGCACCACATGGATGGCGCCCGGCTCCAACGTGGTACTCAGGCCATGCAGGATGGTGCGCCCGGAGCGGGCGAGGGCAAGGTTGTCGAGCTGGATCATGTGCGGCCTCGCTGCGGGGCGAAGATCAGCCAGAGCAGGAACGGCACGCCGACGATGGCGGTGACGATACCGATGGGAAACAGCGCGCCCGGCACGATGGACTTGGACAGCACCGACGCCGCCGACAGCATGAAGGCGCCGCAGATGGCCGACAGCGGCAGCAAAAAGCGCTGATCCTCACCGACCAGCATCCGCGCGATATGCGGCGACACCAGGCCGACGAAGCCGATCACGCCGACGAAGCTGGTTGCCGTGGCGGTCATCACCGCCACCAGAATCAGGATCTTCAGGCGCAGTACGCGGATGTTCACACCCAGGCTCACCGCGCGGGTTTCGCCCAGGCTCAGGGCCGCCAGCTTCCAGGCATCGCCCATCAGGATCACGCAGCACAGCAGGGTCACACCGGCGGTGATGCCCAGGGTCGTCCAGGTCGCCTTGCCGAGGTTGCCGAACAGCCAGAACAGAATCTGCTGCGACAACTCCGGCGAGGACAGAAACTGCACCAGCGACAGCAGCGACTGGAACAGGAACAGCATGGCGATGCCGCCCAGGATGATCGTATGGCTGCCGGCGTGGCGTAGCGTGGCCAGGGCGAACAGAAACACCACTGCCAGCATCGAACAGGCGAAGGCGCCCAGTGGCACGCCGATCAGCGGGCCCAGCCCGAAACTGCCGAAGGCCAGGCTCAGCGCCGCGCCAAAGCCGGCCGCGGCGGCCATGCCCAGGGTGTAGGGGCTGGCCATGGGGTTGTTGAGCAGGGTCTGCATCTGCGCGCCACCGGCGCCGAGCGCCGCACCGACGGCCAGTGCCATCAGCGCCACGGGCAGGCGCAGGTCATGCACGATGGTATCGGTCATCGCCGCACGCTCGCCAATGTTCAACAGTGAGCGCAGCACGTCCCACGGCGAGAGCATCGACGGCCCGGTGGCGATGTCCAGCACCAGACAGGCGCCGCACAGCAGGGTGAACAGCAGGCAGTTGCGCCAGCGCTTGCGCTCGCGCAGTCGGTGCTCGGCAATGGCGTCGCGCTCGACCGCCGATGGCACCATGGCTTCAGGCTTATTCATGGGCGCTGATGGCATAGGTGCCCTCGAGCGGGATCGGCAGGTACTTGCGATAGTAATTCATGTAGTTGGCCATTGGGTCGAGATCGGCGAACAGATCCGGGTACAGCTGCTTGGCAATGAACTGCAGCATGGTGAAGTCGCCCAGGCTGCGCGAAGCGCCCTGGTAAACGCCGTACAAGCGACCATCACGAATCGCCGGCAGTTCCGCCCAGCCCGGCCGCGCGGCGAAAGCCTGCAGCTGCTTGCGCGCCGTGGCTTCGTCTACGCCAGGGCCCATGGGCAGGGCGCTGGGGTTGCTGTTGTCTTCACGGCCGGAAATGATGATCACCTCGGGGCGCGCAACCAGCACCTGCTCAGGGTTGATCTGGCCCCAGGCCTTTACATAGGGTGCGGCGATATTGTCGCCGCCGACCGCGGCAGCCATGGCGCCCCACATGTTATTGCCATAGGTGAAGGAGTATTCGGCCGGGCCCTTGTTGCCGAACTCGATATAGATGCGCGGCTTGGGCTTGTTGGCCTTGGCGATGCGCGTCTCGATATCCCTGACCGCTGCGCTGTACAGGTCCGCCAGCTCACGGGCGCGAGCCTGCTGGCCGGTCACTTCGCCGAGCAGCAGGGTGGAGTTCACATGGCGTTCCAGGGTCTGGGCGTTGTAGTCGATCACCAGCACCGGCACGCCGGCTTTCTCCAGCCGCGCCACCTCATCGGGCAGCGCCTGGAATTGCCAGTCGGTCAGCACCAGCAGATCCGGCTCCAGGCTCAGCACCTTCTCGACCGAAAAACTCTGGGTTTCCACTTCGCCAACATCGGCCAGGGTGTCCAGCTGCGGGAAGCGCTCCACATAGCGCTTCCAAATTGTCGGCACCTTACGCTCCCAGGCCCCACGGGAAATCCCCACCACCGAATCGAACGCCTTCTCGCCACCGACGGCTGCGTAATCCTCGAAGTTGAACCCCAGCACCACCCGTTTGGCTGGTAGCGTCACGGTGACGCTACGTCCCAACACATCAACCACCTGCCCGGCGTGACAAAGGCTAGAAAAAAGAAAAGCGATAACCATTACTACTAGTGGGTAAGCGCGTTGCTTGCTCATCGTCTCGTTGTCCGTTTTAACCGTGGTAGGCGTTGCTGGGCCAAGTATGCCGTACGTCAGGCAGATACAAAAAAGCCCTGCAGGGGCAGGGCTTTAGTGTTTCTGATCTGGAGCGGGCTAAGGGAATCGAACCCTCGTCATGAGCTTGGGAAGCTCAGGTAATGCCATTATACGAAGCCCGCATCGAGGGCGACTTTATACCCGAATTCGCTGGCGAAATGAAGCCTGCGTTAGCCGTTGAGCGAAAAGCCGGGCATCTTCGGCTCGCAGCCAGGGCTTCATACGGCCATGGCGTGCAGGCCGGGGTGTGGCGTGAAGCGTTTGCCGCTGGCGCTGTGTTGTAGAAAGCCCAGCACGGCGTTTTGGGTCTGCAGCCAGGCACCTTTGTGTTCCATGTCGATGAAATGGCCGGTGTTGCTAACCTTGGCGAAGTGGCAGTCGGTGATGTAACGGGCCATCAGGCGGGCGTCAGCGACCGAGGTGTATTCGTCGAGTTCGCCGTTGATGAACAGCAGCGGGATACCGATGCCGCCCAAGCGGTCCAGTTGGCAGTGGGCCTGCATGCGCAGCACCTGATGCACGTGGGCGTTCATCTGCCGGTATTCGTGGGCGGACAGGCGGCTGGTGTGCTTGTGGTTGTAACGCTTGAACAGCGAGGGCAGGTGCTTGCCGATGGTGGTGTTGATCAGGTGGCCGACCTTGTCGCCGTCCTCCTGATTCAGGCACACCAGGGCGCGGCCCAGGTAGTCGAGCATCGGCTCGTTGAGGATTGGCGAGAACGAGGCAAAGATGGCTTTTTCCAGGGTAGGCGGGCGTTTGCTCAGGGCCAGCATGCTGGCTATGCCGCCCCAGGAAAACGACATCAGGTACTGGGCCCCGTAGTGGTCAATCAGGTCGAGCAGGATCGCCGCTTCGTCTTCCTTGGTTATGCAATGCTCGTTGCGGTTGTGCGCTCGCGACTGGCCGGCGTAGGGCTGGTCGAAAAGCACCACGTTGAACTGGGTGCCGAGGTATTTGACCGTCTGCGCGAAGGACGCGGTGGTTGCCAGCGAGCCGTTGACCAGGATGATGGTCTTCTGCGCCGAGGGGTTGGCGTGAAATTCGGTATGTACCTTGTACGTCCTGTGAACATCGATGACAGCGATTGCTGGCTTCATATGGATTCCTCCGGGCGCAAAAGATGAACCTGGCTGACGGCGAACCGTGAACCGGCAAGTCACCTAGCTAGGAAAGCGCCTGGATATGACAAGGCAATGTCAGGCTGGAGGGTCTTGTGATTGGATGGTTAGCGCAGGTTTCAGGACTGTAAGGAAAAGGCTTGGGCGTGCGCTCTTCTCAACAGCCAGGCGCCCATTTTCCAGGGCACACAGACCATCGGCGGCGGCAGTTCAGACGCTGGCGATTTCTGCCGTGCTGAGGGCGCGGTACTGGCCGGGCGCCAGTTGCGGATCGAGGACGATCTCGCCCATGCGTTCGCGATGCAGGGCGACGACGCGGTTGCGGAAGTGGCCGAACATGCGTTTGACCTGATGGTAGCGGCCTTCGAACAGGGTCAGCCGGGCGTGATGGCTGTCCAGCACGTCGAGTTCGGCGGGCAGGGTGGTGAGGTCTTCGAAGGCGAAGTACAGGCCGCGGGCGAAGACTTCGGCGTACTCGTCGGTGATCGGCTGCTCGGTTGTGACGTGGTAGACCTTGGGCTTGCGCTCTTGCGGTTGGGTGATGCGCCGCGACCAGCGCCCATCGTTGGTGATCAGCAGCAGGCCACTGGTGTTGAGGTCCAGCCGCCCGGCCAGGTGCAGCTCGTGCTTGTCAGGCTCATCGAGCAGATCGAGCACGGTGCTGTGTTCGTCGTGCTCGGTGGCGCTGACCACGCCGACCGGTTTGTGCAGCATCCAGTAGCGCGCGCTGCGCCCGGCCTGCAGCAGTTCGTCGTCCAGCTCCACGCGCTGGAAGTCGCGGATATCGAAGCGCGGATCAAAGATGATCTCGCCGTCCACGCGCAGGCGGCCGGCGCTGATTAGCAGGCGGCTGTCCTGGCGACTGAAGCGCGGGAAGTTACTCAGGAAGCGATCCAGGCGCATGGTTCAGTCGGGCTCGCGGTCGTGCTCTTGGGAAACAGAGCTGTGCACGGTCCCCGCGCAGCGCGGGCACAGGCAGGCACGGTTCAAGGCCTCGGGCGGCAGTTCCTGCAGCGCTTGCGGCTGGACCTCGACTTCGAAGCACCAGCAATGCGTCACCTCGTTGTCGCTCGTGGCCTGGGCGCAACTGTTGGGCTGGCCGCAGGCGGGGCACAGGTTGGTGTTCATCGGGCTGGCTCGCGCAGCTGGTCGTACCCGGCCTGTTTGCCGGCAGCAGGCCAAGCCCGCAGGATGAGCATTGGCAAGCGAGCGCTGGCGGTTTGGGCGGGCGGTGACGGCAAGGTGCTGGCTTCTTGAGGCGTGGCCGCCATGCTAGGTGGGCGATGCCCAGGGCGCAAGCCGAGCGACGCGAAGCATGGGGTTCGCGCCGCCTGGTCGAGGCGTTTACGCCTGTTCGATAACGGCCACCCGCTGGCCGGCGCGCACCGCGGTGCCCGGTTGCACGCGAATCTCGCGGACGATGCCGGCCACCGGCGCGGTCAGCGGGATCTCCATCTTCATTGATTCCAGAATCACCAGCACGTCGCCGGCATCGACCGCGGTGCCTTCCTCGACCTGCACCTGCCAGAGGTTGCCGGCGATATGGCTGTCGACGCTGTGCTGGCCAGCGTCGAGCGGCGCATCCTCGGTCACTTCGGCCACGCCTTCCTCGCTCTCGAAGTGCGCCTGGCCGGAGTCGATCCAGCGTTGCCGTTCGGCGGCGAAGGCCGTGCGCTGCTGGTCACGGAAGGCGGCGATGCCATCGGCTTCTTCGCTGAGGAATTGCTGGTAGTCGGCCAGGGCCAGCTCGCTTTCCTCGATACGCAGCTCGAAGCGACCGAGCGGGAAGTCGCGGCGGATGCGCAGCAATTCATCGGCACTGACCGGGTAGAAGCGGATCTGGTCGAAGAAGCGCAGCAGCCAGGGCTTGCCCCCAAACGCCGCCACCTCGCGGTAGCGGTTCCACATCTGCAGGGTGCGGCCGACGAACTGATAACCGCCGGGGCCTTCCATGCCGTACACGCACATATAGGCGCCGCCGATGCCCACCGAGTTTTCGGCGGTCCAGGTGCGCGCCGGGTTGTACTTGGTGGTGACCAGGCGATGGCGCGGGTCGAGCGGCGTGGCCACTGGCGCACCGAGGTAGACGTCACCCAGGCCCATGACCAGATAGCTGGCGTCGAACACGGTGCGGTAGACCTCATCCAGATTCGGCAGGTCGTTGATGCGGCGGATGAACTCCAGGTTGCTCGGGCACCAGGGGGCGTCCTTGCGCACGGTGGTCATGTACTTGTCGATGGCCAACTGGCAGGCCGGGTCGTCCCAGGACAGCGGCAGGTGGACGATACGTGACGGCACCTTGAGGTCACGCGCGGCACACACGGCGTCCCATTCGCCGGCGACGATATCCAGCAGTTTGCGCAGCGCCAGGGTTTCCGGCTGGTAGTGTACTTGCAGCGAGCGGATGCCGGGCGTCAGGTCGATCACGCCGTCGAGCTTCTTGGCTTCCAGTGCCTGCATCAGCGCATGGCCGCGGAAGCGCAGCACCAGATCCAGCTCGGGCTGGCCGATTTCCAGCAGCAGGTGAGTATCGCCAGACAGGCGCGCGACCAGGCGGGTATCGTCCTGGCCGATATCCAGCACGATGGGGTTTTGTAGTTCGGATGCCTTTATGGGAGCGGATTTATCCGCGATATGGGTGTCGTCTGCATCGCGGCTAAAGCGGAGCGCCGCCCGGCCGCTCTCACAGAGTTCTGCGTATTCGCGTGCATTGTTCTGTGCCAACTCCCGCGCCGTGGCGATATCCACCGGCACGAAGCGCACCTTGTCGCCGGCCTTCAGTTGGCCGAGCTGCCAGAGGTCGGCCTCGATGATGGTCACCGGGCAGACGAAACCGCCCAGGCTTGGGCCGTCCGGGCCGAGGATCACCGGCATGTCACCAGTGAAATCCACCGCGCCGATGGCGTAGGGATTGTCGTGGATGTTCGAGGGATGCAGGCCAGCTTCGCCGCCGCTGTCGCGCACCCACTCGGGCTTTGGCCCGATCAGGCGCACGCCGGTGCGGCTGGAGTTGAAGTGCACTTCCCAGGCGGTGGCGAAAAAGCTGTCGATATAGGCGGGCGTGAAGTATTCCGGCGCGCCGTGGGGGCCATAGATCACGCGGATTTCGCGCACCGCGGGCAGGGCGGGGTACAGCTCGGCGGGCAGTTGGGCACCGGCCTGGCGATCTGCCAGAGCGGGGATATGCAGCACGTCCCCGGCGCGCAGGGCGCGACCGCCGTGACCGCCGAACTGGCCGAGGGTGAAGGTGCTCTTGCTGCCCAGGTAATCCGGCACTTGGATGCCGCCACGAATGCTGAGATAGCTACGCGCGCCGGGCCCATTGATGGTACCGAGGGCCAGGGTGCTGCCGGCCTTGATCAGCAGCGCGGTGTTGATCGGCTGGGCGATGCCATCGATGCTCAGGGGGATTTCGGCGCCGGTCACGGCGATCACCGCATCGGTGTTGAAGCGCAGCAGCGGGCCGCTCATGGTGATTTCCAGCGCAGCGGCGCCTGCCTCATTGCCGAGCAGGCGGTTGCCCAGGCGCAGGGCACGGCTGTCCATCGGCCCGGACGGCGGCACGCCGACGGCCCAGTAGCCAAGGCGACCAGGGAAGTCCTGCACGGTGGTCTGGGTGCCGGCGCTCAGCAACTCGAAGGTAGTGGCCTGGTAGACCAGATTCTCCAGGCAGCGTGTCCACGGCGAGCCGCTGGCGAAGGGCGCGTCAGCAAGGATCTGGCGCAGGTAGTCGCGGTTGCATTCCACGCCGTACAGCACCGAGTGGGCCAGTGCATCGTCTAGCGCGGCGCTGGCTTGTGCACGGGTTGGCTGCCAGGTGATCAGCTTGGCGATCATCGGGTCGAAGTAGGGCGGAATCTCGCAGCCGGCCTCGACCCAGGTGTCGATACGCAGCGCCTTGCCGTCGGCTTCGGGAAACTGCACGGCGGTGAGCAGGCCGGGGCTGGGCTGGAAGTCACGGCCCGGGTCTTCTGCATACAGCCGCGCCTGAATGGCATGGCCGCTGGGCTGTAGTCGTGCTGCCAATTCGCTTAGCGGCGGCAGATCGCCGGCGGCCAGCTCGATCATCCAGCGCACCAGGTCGACGCCCCACACCTGTTCGGTGACGCCGTGCTCGACCTGCAGGCGGGTATTCACTTCCAGGAAGTAGAAACGCTCGGCCTCGCTGTCATAGACGAATTCGACGGTGCCGGCGCTGCGATAGCTGACCGCTTTGGCCAGCTTGATCGCCGCGGCGCACAGCTCGTCGGCCATGCCGGCGGGCAGGTTGGGCGCCGGGGTTTCTTCCAGCACCTTCTGGTTGCGGCGCTGCACCGAGCAGTCGCGCACGCCGAGGGCGATCACTTCACCCTGGCCATCGCCGAATACCTGCACTTCCAGGTGGCGGGCACGCTGGATGTATTTTTCGATAAATACGCCGCTGTCGCTGAAGTTGTTCTCACCCAGGCGTTTGACCGCCTCGAAGGCGTCGGAGAGCTCGGCGGCCGAACGGCAGACGCGCATGCCGATACCGCCGCCACCAGCGGTGCTTTTCAGCATCACCGGGTAGCCGACCTGTTCGCCTGCGACCAGCGCGGCGTCGAGGTTTTCCAACAGCTCGGTGCCTTCGAGCATCGGCACGCCGTGCTGCTTGGCCAGGGCACGGGCGGTGTGCTTGAGGCCGAACACGCGCAGTTGCTCGGGCGTCGGGCCGACGAAGGCGATACCGGCCGCTTCGCAGGCTTCGGCGAAGGCGGCGTTTTCGGAGAGAAAACCGTAGCCCGGGTGGATGGCTTCGGCGCCGGTCTGTTTGGCGACGCCGAGAATCTTGTCGATCTCCAGATAAGTTTGCGCGGCCGGGCCCTCACCGAGGGAGAGCGCCTCGTCGGCCTGCTGGATATGCCGGCTGGCCACATCGGCTTCGGAATAGACGGCGACGCCTTTGACGTCGAGCTCACGCAGGGTACGCAGGATGCGGCAGGCGATGGCGCCGCGGTTGGCGATCAAGAGTTTGTCGAACATCTTCATTGAGCCTCGAAGGGCATGGCGGGCCGTCCCGCCGGTCTTGGGTCTGCACCACGGCCGTCCGTGGTGGCTTTGTTCGAGTAGCGAGGTGTCTTTCGTTGGGTCGCGTAGGTGAAATCCGCGAGTGCATTGATGGGTTTCACCTACGCGGCCCGACCCATCCGACGGGCCTACGTTTTCACCAATTTGGTGGACGTGAAGAGCGACGGCTACGCGCCCCGATCCACCCTACGAGTCGCGGTTTTTCTGGGGAGCGATGTTCAGGCATTGCCCTGAACGGCTCTGGCAGATCAGCAGCAGGAAGCGGCGCAGGCATTGGCTCAGTTCCATACCAGCACCTCGGCAGGCGTCGGGTTCCAGCCGTTGCAGGGGTTGTTGAGCTGCGGGCAATTGGAGATCAGCACGATCACGTCGGTCTCGGCGCGCAGCTCGACGTACTTGCCCGGCGCGGAGATGCCGTCCTCGAAAGTCAGGCCGCCCTCTGGCGTGACCGGCACGTTCATGAAGAAGTTGATATTGGCGCCGATGTCGCGCTTCTCCAGGCGGCCGTCGTGCAGGCTGGCGCGCAGGAAGTTGTCGCGGCAGCTGTGCATATAGCGCTTGTCCAGCGCGTAACGCACGGTGTTGCTCTCCTGGGCGCAGGCGCCGCCGAGGGTATCGTGGCGCCCACAGGTGTCGGCAACGATGGTCAGCAGCGGCTTGCCGAGGTTGGAGTAGAGCACCGTGCCAGTGGTCAGGTAGACGTTGTTCTGCTTGCGCAGGGTGCGCTGCGGATCGAATCGCTCGCGCGGGTTGGCGGCGGCGAAGAACAGGGTATCGATCGCCTGGTTGCCTTCCAGGTCATGCAGGCGCAGGGTCTGCCCGGCCTTGACCTCGAACAGGTAGGGCTCACCCGCCGGGATGGTGTGGCGCAGCACGGCGGTTTCGGGATGCAGGTTGCTGGCGGTCAGTTTCATGTCGGCATCCTCAGAGGTACTGGCGTTCGGTGTTGTGGAAGGCGCGGCCGTTTTCCGGGCGTGAGGTGCGGCACAGCACGCTGATGCCGTCGCTTTGCACCTTGCTCCAGGCCAGTTGCACCGGCTTGGGGGCGTATTGCGGGTTGGGGTCCATCGGGTGTTGCAGGGCGGTGAGCACCACCAGGGTGTCCATCGGCGCGTACAGCTCGATGTAGTCACCCGCCTGGCTGTTGCCGGGTTGGAACTGAAAGGCGCCGTTTGCATCGACGTCCACGCGGCTGAACAGGTTGAGGTTCATCAGCAGGTCCGGAAGGGCGAGGTTCCACTTGCCCATTTCCACCAGCAGGTTGTCCGTGCCGTTGCGGAAGAAGCCGTTGCGCAGTTCCTGGTAGCGGCCCTGGCCGTACTTCTCGGCGACTTCATCGGCATTCAGTACGCCGCCGAAGCTATCGTGCCAGCCGCAGGTGTCGGCGGTGATGGCCGCCAGTACCTTGCCCATGTCCGAGTACAGGCAATAGCCGGCGGTGAGCTTGGCGGTGTGCTGGCCCTTGAGGGTGTCGGGCAGGTTCAGGCGCTCGCTTTTCTCGACGGCGTTGAACAGCAGCAGGCTGACGTTGGCGCCGCCTTCGATATCGGTGAGGCGCAGCAGTTGGCCGCGCTTGAGCACGAACGAGGTATGGCCGCCGCCGGGGACGGTTTCCTCATAGAGGGTGGGGCGCAGGGTTAGAGAGGCAGTCATGCTCGGACTCCTTGTTGGGCAGTTGGCAGGCCGTCGGTCAGGTGGGCCGGCAGCGTGTCGAGCGCGGCACGGACGGCTCGGCGATCTTCGTTGAGAGGAATGTCGTAGGTGATGCGCGCGCCAAAGGCGTTTGGCGCGTGTGGGTCGATGCGGGTCTTGTCGAACACCATCAGGCGGGTGCCGAGGCTGAAGCCTTCGGACAGGTCGTGGGTGACCATGAATACGGTCAGCCCGGTTTCGCGCCACAGTTCGAGCAGCAGGGCGTGCATGTCCTTGCGGATGCCGGGATCCAACGCGCCGAAGGGTTCGTCGAGCAGCAGTACACGGGGTTTCATGATCAGTGCCTGGGCAATCGCCAGGCGTTGCTGCATGCCGCCGGATAGCTGGCTGGGGTATTTGTCGAGGGCATGGCCAAGGCCGACTTTCTGCAGCAGCTCGGCGGCCTGTTCCCGGGCGGCGCGCTTGGCGCTGCCGAACAGCCGGCCGAGCAGAGCGGAGCACGGCAGCTCCAGGCCGATGGCGACGTTATCCAACACGCTCAGGTGCGGGAATACCGAGTAGCGCTGAAACACCACGCCACGGCTGGCATCCGGCTCGCCGGCCAGCGGTGTACCGTCCAGCAGGATCTCGCCCTTGCTGGGGCGCTCCTGGCCCAGCAGCAGGCGCAGGAAGGTCGACTTGCCGCAACCGGATGCACCGACCAGGGTGCAGAACTCGCCTTCGGCGATGGACAGGTTCAGGCGTTCCAGAACGGTTTGTTCGCCATAAACCTGCCAAACGTTTTTTACTTGAATAAAGGCGCTCATGTTTTTGCTCCCTCGTACCAGGGAAAGCACAGCCGCGTCAGTTGGCGCAGACCCAGGTCCATCAGCCAGGCGAGCAGGGTGATCCACAGCACGTACGGCAGGATCACGTCCATGGCCATGTAGCGGCGTACCAGGAAGATGCGATAGCCGAGGCCGTCGGTACTGGCGATGGCTTCGGCAGCGATCAGGAACAGCCAGGCGGAGCCCAGCACCAGGCGTAAAGCGATGAGCAGGCGTGGTAGCAGCTGCGGCAGTACCACGCGCAGGATTAGCGTCCAGGTGCTGGCGCCAAGGGTCTGCGCCTTGATCAGCAGTTCCTGGGGGATTTCCCGGGCGCGCTGCTCCAGATCGCGCGCCAGGATCGGGGTGATGCCGATGACGATCAGCATCACCTTGGACAGCTCACCGAGGCCAAAAACGATGAACAGGATCGGCAATATCGCCAACGGCGGCACCATCGACAGCACAGTGAGCAGTGGTGACAGCGGTGCCCCTAGCAGCGGCAGAATGCCCGCGGCGATACCCAGGCACAGCCCGACCACGGCAGCGATGCCGATACCCAAGCCGAGGCGCGTGAGGCTCGAGGTGGTGTCCCGCCAGAAGGCGTATTCGCCGGTGCGCTTGTCTTCGGTAAAGGCCATGCGGTCGACGGCCGCAACCATCTGGCTGGCGCTGGGCAGCAACTTGTCGTTGGGGTTGTCTGCCAGGCGCTGCGCCGACGCCGTGAAGTAGGCGAACAGCAGCAGCGCGAATGGCAGCAACACCAGCAGCAGGCGGCCGGCCCGGTCGGGATGTCGGTTTATCAGGCGCATGGCGATCTCGTTATGCGTGTTGGGGTTGCGAGGCGGTGGTCCGATCCACCCCGCACTCCCAGGAGGATCAAAGCTGGCCGTCGGCAGCCATCTGCATGTAGGTCGGGTCGAAGCGCAGCTTGAGGTTGCCCTGATCACCCGTGGTCACGCCGCCCGCGAAGCTCATGCCGATGGCATCGGCGCTCTGCGCGCCCTCGCCGAGCAGGCCGTGATCGAAGGAGAAGGCTGCGACCTTGCTCATGGTTTCCGGCAGACGCGGGCTCTTGGTGAAGGCCACGGCGTCCTTGGCGCTGTAGAACATCTTGGTGGTGGCGAGCTGCGCCTCGTAACTCTTCAGGTCGGTGCCCGAGGCCTTGGCCATGTGCTCGCGGGCCGCCTGGCCGGCAGCGCCGCTGTCGCCCATGGTCGCCATGATTTCGTACCAGGCACCGGTCAGCGCCTTGCCCAGGGCCGGGTTGTCCTTGAGGGTGTCGCTGTTGACCACCATCAGGTCAATGATTTCGCCGGGAATCTGGCTGGAATCGAAGACCTTGGTCACCCCGGGCGTGGCTTCGATCTCGGCGAGCAGCGGGTTCCAGGTGGTGACAGCGGTGACGTCCTGGGTGGCGAAGGCGGCGACCATGTCGGCATCCGAGGTGTTCACCACCTTCAGGTCACGCTCGCTCAAGCCTGCTTTTTCCAGACCACAGGCGAGCAGGTAGTGGGAGACCGAGAGCTCGACCAGGTTGACGTTCTGGCCCTTGAGGTCGGCAAGGGTTTTCTTCTCGCCCTTGAGCACTACGCCGTCGTTGCCGTTGGAGAAGTCGCCGACGATCAGCGCGGTGCTGTCTACGCCACCGGCGGCGGGGATGGTCAGGGCGTCCATGTTGGTCATGGTGCAACCGTCGAACTGGCCGGCGCTGTACTGGTTGATCGACTCGACGTAGTCATTGATCTGCACCACGTCGATGCTGATGCCGTATTTGTCAGCCCATTTGTTGACGATCCCTTGGGCGTCGCCATATTCCCAGGGCATCCAGCCGGCGTAGATGGTCCAGCACACGCTGAAACTGTCCTTTTGCGCAGCCTGGCTGTTGATCGCGAGGGCTGCCGCCAGACCGGCGGCGAGAACGGAGAAGAGACGGGGCTTGCGCATGAGGACCTCCAGTTCGAGAAAGGGCGGGCAGGAGTGCGCGGCATGTCCCATTACTGGGGCGCGTTCTCCCGGGCTTTTGTCCCGCCGTGTAACCCCTCGAGGAGGTCGCCAACTCTCGGACCAGTCATTCGCCGTTTGTTGGCGAACCGGAACCCTAGTCAGCTATTGCAAGTTGTGATGCCGCTGTCCTGGCCGATGCCGAGGATTTTCCTGCTCGACAGGGTATAAGCGAGGATCGTGCCAGGCGAAAGAATGCGCTGTGGCGTAGGGCCGCCTGCTCCGGATGGGCGAGGTAGCTGCGCTCTGCTGGTGCGTTGAGAATGGGTTGTGCGCGATTTCGGCGCGCCGGCCTGGGCCGCGTCGCGCCGAATGATTGTTGCCACTGACCGACGAGTGGAGCGGATTCAGCGTAGCTGGAATTGTCTGATGGCTGGGGATATCCCCCCGGCATCGGCAGCCGCTGATGTGCGTTTCGCGGTCGAAGGAGGCCGCCCCATGATCCGTAAATCCATGCTCGTTGCGTTGTTGGGTTTCTCGCTGACAGGTTGTGCCGTGTACGGCGACAGTCGCTATGGCAATCGCTATTACGAACGTGAGTACCGCCCCGGCACCTATGTGGAGCGCACCGAGGTGTATGGCGCACCCCGCGTATACGTCTATGAGGATCGTCGCTACGACCGGCGCTACACGCCGCCCGTCTACCATGCACCGCCGCCCGGGTATTACACGCCGCCACCGCCGCCGCGCCACTACAACCCGCCGGGTTATGAACAACGCTATTACGGTCGCCATGATCGCAATCGCCGTGACTACCGCCCGGCGCCACGGCCAGGTTGGGAAGCGCAGCGCCATCACTACCAGCAACAGCAACGCCAGCGCTATGCGCCGCCACAATGGCAGCAACGCGAGGCGCCCCGGCGTATCCAGGGGATGCCCGAGCGTCGGCGCTGAAAGCCGTACCGATGCTTACCGCGGTGCGCATCGGTACGTTCGTCGCCTGTAGTGGCATCTAGCAATTGTTTTTTGTGTGCCCGCGCCGCACCATGACGACGTTGCTTATCTGGAAGCATTGTCGTGCCCATCGGCGGTTCTGGCGTTCTCTCACCTCGTTATCGCTGGCCGTTGCTGGTGGCGTGGCTGCTCGCCCTGTCGCTGGTGGCTGGCGGCCTGCATGCGCAGTGGGACTTCCAGCGTATCGCCGCTCGAGCCGAACAGCTGTATGGTCCATTGGGCGCCGGCAAACCCCGCATCGATGCCTGGCAACGGCTGCTCGACGAGCAGCGCAACGCCCCGGAGGCCGACCAGCTCAAGGCCGTGAACCGGTTTTTCAACCTGCAATTGCGTTTCCGTGACGACCAGGAAATCTGGGGCGTTGCCGACTACTGGGCGACGCCCGTCGAGGCGCTGATGCGCGGCGCCGCCGATTGCGAAGATTACGCCATCGCCAAGTACTTCAGCCTGCGTGAGCTGGGCGTACCGAGCGAGAAGCTGCGCATCACCTACGTCAAGGCGGTGCGCCTGAACCAGGCACATATGGTGCTGACCTATTACCCGACCCCCACCTCGGTACCGCTGGTACTGGATAACCTGATCGATGCCATCGAGCCCGCCACCGAGCGCAATGACCTGGTGCCCGTGTATGCCTTCAATGCCGAAGGGCTCTGGGTGCCGGGGCCGGCTGGCGGCAAGCAGGTGGGAGACAGCAAGCGCCTTTCGCGCTGGCAGGATTTGTTGAAGAAGATGCGCGCTGAAGGGTTTCCCTAAGGCGTAGCGAGGAGTTGTGCATGTCACTGTTCAAGCAGTTGTGTGTCGCCATCTGCGTGCTGATGCTGGTGAGTTTCGCCGGCAGCGTCGTGGTCAACGTGGAGAGTTCGCGCGGGCAGCAGGTCAACCAGCTGCGCTCCCATGCGCAGGACGCCGCCACGGCACTGGGCCTGTCGCTCGGTTCGCACCTGGACGACCCGGCGATGCTGGAACTGATGGTCAGCTCGATTTTCGACAGTGGCTATTTCGAGAGCATCCGGGTGATCGGCCCGGATGAAAAGGTGCTGGTCGAGCGCTCCGGCCCGAGTCTGGGCCGAGGTGCGCCGCAGTGGTTCGCCGATCTGGTGAACCTGGCGCCAGCCCAGGGCGACGCCATCGTCAGTGATGGCTGGAATCAGGCTGCGCGGGTCGAGGTGGTCAGCCACCCGTATTTCGCCATCGCCAAACTGTGGCAGACCGCCTACGCCACCTTCCTGTGGCTGGCGCTGATCAGCCTGCTGTGCATTGCCCTGGGTGTGCTGCTGCTCAAGCGCCAACTGCGCCCGCTGGAATACATGGTCGAGCAGTCCAACGCCATCGCTCGCCGCGAGTTCCTCAGCGCGCCGAACCTGCCGCGTACCCCCGAGTTTCGCCGGGTGGTCAACGCCATGAACCAGATGGTGGAGAAGCTCAAGACGCTGTTCGACGAGGAGGCCTCGCGCAGTGAGAAACTGCACGCTGAAGCCTATCAGGACAGCCTGACCGGCCTAGCCAACCGCCGCTATTTCGACCTAGACCTGCAGGCCCGTCTGACCGGAGAGGAGCGCGCCAGCAGCGGTGCACTGATGCTGTTGCGGGTCAATGACCTTGTCGGTCTGAACCAGCGTATCGGCGGGCAACGTACCGACCAGTTGCTCAAGGCGGTGGCCGAGCAGTTGCAGCAGGTCAGCCAGGGGCGGTTCCTGCTAGCGCGCAACCGCGGCGGCGAATTCGCCTTGCTGGCCGCCGGTGTCGACCGTCAGGAGGCCGAGCATTTGGCCGAACAGCTGTGCGGTGCCCTGCTGACGTTGCAGCAGACCGGCGCCAGTGATTGCTCGCCAGTGGCCCATATCGGCATCACCACCTTCGCACCGGGAGCGAACAGCAGCGAGCTGTACAGTGCGCTGGATGCCGCCCTGGCCGAGGCGGTCAGCAACGGCCGCAAGCATTGGGCGTTCGTCGAGCATCGCCAGCAGGCCGCTGCCAACGGCGAGCGCAACGACTGGCATCACCTGCTGGACAGCGCCCTGCAGCAGGGGCAGTTCCTGCAATACGTGCAGCCGGTGGTCAATGCGGCCGACCCGACTCAGGTGCTGCACAACAAGGTATTGGCGCGCCTGCTCGACGCGCGCGGCGAAACCATTCCCGCCGGTCAGTTCCTGCCGTGGCTCGAGCGCTTCGGCTGGACCGCCCGCCTGGACCTGGTAATGCTCGACGCCTTGCTGGCGCAACTCGCCAATCATGAAGGGCAGGTGGCACTGAGCCTGTCGGGAATCACCGTGCGTGACCCGCAGGCCCTGCAAGAGGTCTATGAGCGCCTGCGCATGAATCCGGCAGTCAGTGGTCGTCTGATCCTGGAATTGGATGAGAGCCAGTTGCCGGGTGCGGCAGAGCTCGAAGCCATCACGCGAAAGCTGCGCAGCCTGGGCGTCGAACTTGGCCTGCAGCACTTCGGTGGGCGCTTCAGCATGATCGGCAATCTGGCCAAGCTGGGCCTGGCCTACCTGAAGGTGGACGGCAGCTTTATCCGCGGCATCGATCAGGAAAGCGACAAGCGCCTGTTCATCGAGGCCATGCAGCGGGCGGCCAATAGCATCGATCTGCCGTTGATCGCCGAGCGGGTGGAAACCCGTGGGGAGTGGGAAGTGTTGCAGACGATGGGAGTCAGCGGCGTACAGGGGCGCCTGTTCAGCGAGCCGGCCGCCTGGGCCTGATCAGATCAGGCCGCGTTCTTCGTCATTGATCAACCTGTTCATGCCGCCGAGTGCATCGCGCGCTCGGCTACGCCCCATCAGCTTGCTCTGGGCCGCTTCCGGCAGGTCGGTGATGCGTACCACGCCTTTCTTGATCAGTACGTCGATCAAGTCCTCGAGTACACGGATCATATCCAGGTCGCTCTGCTTGAGCTGCAGCAGGCTGCTTTCCACATTCTGGTTGGAAAACCAGGCCCGGGCTTCTTCGCTATCGGCTGGAAGCTCGCCATTCATTCCTTCGAAAGGTTCGGGCTGCACGCGCAGCAGTGCACCCTCGGCATTACGTTTTATATAGAACACGGGCTTTCTCCGATAAACCTGTCTGCCAAAGCTTAGCGCCCCGCCACGCAAGTGTGGCGGGGCATCGGCCTATCATGGATCAACCTTGATCGTGTGGTTGGCGATCAGCGTGTTGATGTCGTAGCTGGGCAGGCTGGCCTGGCCCAGGTCGATCTGTACATCGGCCTTGGCTGCGGCCTGTGGAGCGGTGGTGTCGGCATTGTTGAACTCGCCCTTGGTGCTGATCAGCAGAGTAGAGCTGCCATTGTCCGTCACCAGCTTCAGGTAGCTGTCGAGGTTGTTGCTGTGGTCCTGCAGCAGCGAGCTGATGTCGATGGTGTCACCCTCGGCCACGTTGAAGTCCTTGATGACATCCTTGCCGAAGTCGCCTTTCTGCCAGGCGAAGGTATCGGCACCTGCGCCACCGAACAGGATGTCGTCGCCTGGTCCGCCAACCAGCAGGTCGTTGCCGCCCTGACCATACAGAATGTCGTTACCAGCGCCGCCGTACAGCTTGTCCGCGCCGCCGCGGGTGTCGCCCGCCACGTTGAAGGTTTCGTGGTTGGCACGAATGTAGTCGTACAGGTCGCCGTTGCTCGGCGCGATGCCGTTCTTCAGCTCCAGGAAGGTTTCCAGGGCCTTCACACCGGCACCGTCATGCAGGTCGGCGGGCCTGGTCGGGTTGCCATCCACGCCCCATTTCAGGCCATCGGTGTTGATCACGTCACCAAAGATGATGTCGTTGCCATCGCCGCCGGAGATGGTGTCGTTACCGACCGTCACGGGCACGTTCGCATTCGAACCGCCATGCAGGGCCACCGAGAGTTCATCGGCCGAGTTGACGATCTCGACCTTGCCCACCGGCACCTTGGTGTAATCCACGCGGGTGATGTTATCGATCGCCATTGTGGCGCTGGCGAAGTTACTCGACTTGTCATCGACGCTGAAGGCCAGGCGATAGGTTCCTGCGCCGACGACCGCGGTTTCCGCCGTTGTCCAGTTGCCGCCGGTGGTTCCGCCGCCGGTCTGTACGTCGTTCCAGACGCCCTGTACCAGTTGCTGAAGCTTCCAGCTCAGCGCGTCACCGTTGCCGGTATCCGTGGTGCCGTAGGCGAAGCGCAGGCTGCTGAACGCACCTTCGGCAATGGTCAGCGACGGCGTCGTGGCGGTGACCGGAGAGCCTCCCACCGTATCGCGAATCATCAGGGCATCGCCGCTGCGGCCGACCGAGCCATTAAAGGTGCCGGTGCCGGATGTCTGCCAGTTGGCCAGGTTGTTCCAGCCCGTGGTGTTGTTGTCGAAGTTGGCCAGGGTGGCTGCCGAGCCGTTGGCCAGGTAGGTGGACGCAGGCGCGTCGGTAGTATTGTCGAACAGGCTGAGATTCTTCTGGCTGACGCCCGAACCGATACCGATGGCCTGCACGGCGCTCTTGCCGGCGAGCACGTTGAAGGTATCGAGCGAGCCCAGCAGTACCTGATCATTGGTGGTCGATCCGTTGCCGCTGACCGTGGTGGTGTTGCCGTTGTAGTAGAAGGTCGGGTCACCGTCGGACAGGAAGAAGGTCAGGTTCTCGTACCCGGCCGCCTTGGTATTACCAGCAGCGCTCTGGGCGTCGAACCAGGCGCTGGCTTCCTTGAAGGCGGCTTCATAGTTGGTGCCACCATTGGCGGTAAGGCGCTGGATATCGGCCAGCAGGCTGTCGAGCTTGCTGCCATTCTGCAAGTCGGCCACTTTGGTGCTCAGCGTGACGTCGCCAGCAAAGCCAACCAAGGTGAGGTTGACGACCCCATCATGGCCCGCCAGGGTTTTCGCGAAGTTCGACAGCGCGCTCTTGGTCAGGCTCATGCGATCACCCTGCATACTGCCGGAGGTATCGACGAGCAGGGCGATGTTGTAGTTGGTCGCCGGTTGAAGGGTGGTCAGCGTACCGCCTGCGTCACCGAGCAACACGTCGTTACCGGCGCCGCCACCGATGGTGTTGTCACCATTGTCATTGGCCCCACTGCCCGCCACGCGGATGGTATCCGCCGGCTGGTTCACCTTCAGGGTGACGGTGGCGATATCGCTGCCGCCCTTGCCGTCGCTGATGGTGTACTGGAAGCTGGCGTCGCCGTAGAAACCGGCCTTAGGCGTGAAGACCACATTGCCGTTGTTCAGCGTGACCGTGCCGTTGCTGGCGTTCTGCACGCTGGTAATGGACAGCGCATCGCCATTCGGGTCGGTGTCGTTGCCGAGCAGGGTGCTGCCGGCGATCGTCAGGCTGTCGCCGGATTCCACGACCAGGCTCGAGGTGCTCGGTATGTGGTAGAGCATGTCCGAGTCGACGACCTTGAAAGTGCCGCCCTGGCCCAGCTCGACCTTCAGGCGCGCATCGCCGCCCTGATCCCAGTAGATGATCTCGATCTGTTGCGCGCCCGCTTGAGCTGCGCTGATGGTGAACGTTTGGCCGGTAGCGGTAGAGGTCGACTGGATGTTGTTGAACTCTGCAACCACCTGGCCGTTGATACGGATGCTATAGCCGTCATCGGCCGTGACCTTGAACTGGTAGGTACCGGCCGCCAGGTTGATATAGCCACCCATCTTGATAATGGCGTCTGAGGTGTTGCCCGGGTCTGTGGACAGCGAGTTGGCTTTGGCGCCGTTCCCTGACGCGACATCCACGCCCAGGAAATTCTGCAGGTTGGTGCCGTTGCCCAGACCTGAGGCATTGCTCAAGGTCCCGTAGTCCAGTTTGGTGGCGTTGAAGGTCGCCGCCGGATTGTGGCTGTCGATGAACTGGCGAACCTGGCTCAGATTGGTCAGGTTGGCGCCATCGTTGCCTGCGCCGGTGCTCGCGTCGTTGTAGCCGTAGTATTCGGCTTTGAGACCGGTGATCTTGGTGTAGCTGTCGTCCTTGGCATCCGGGGTGCCGTCGATGATGCCGCCGGTGGCGCTCAGGCCGCCAATATCCAGCTTCACCGTTTCCAACGGCTCGGCAACCACATTGTCGGCAAGCGTCGGTACGGTCACCGAGAAGCTGGTGACCCCAGCGGGCACGGTGATCTTTCCGGTGCTGGCATCGTAGGTCACGCCATTGCTGAAGCTCTGGGCGCTCAGTTTGTAGTCGACGTTCGCGGTTGCTGTTCCGGTTGCGCTGAAAGACAGAACGGTTGGCGTGGAGCTGGCATTGCTCAGGGTGACGTTGAAGACCAGGTTACTGCCTTCGACCACATTGTCATCGGCCGTACCGGGTTGCCCGACATCGATGGTTTTCACGGTTGGCGCCGGATCGTTGTCGATGATGGTCGCCGTACCGGTCTTGCCGCCAACGGTCAGGCTGAAGGTTTCGGTCGGCTCGCTGACGGTGTCATTGATGGTCGGCACCGTGACCGTGAAGCTGGTCACGCCAGCCGGCACGATGACCTGGCCGGTGGCGGCGTTGTAGGTCACACCGTTGCTGAAGCTCTGGTTGGTCAAGGTTCCGTTGTAATCGCTACCTGCCACCGCTGTACCGGGTGTCAGCGCCAGGCTGAACAGGGTGGGCGTGCTGCTGGCGTTGGTCAGGTTGACGGTGAAGACGGCGTTATCGCCTTCATCGACCTGGCCACCGGTGCTGTCCACCGCAGCGCTTATGGTGCTGACAGTCGGCGCGGCATCGTTGTCGATGATGGTCGCCGTACCGGTCTTGCCACCAACGGTCAGGCTGAAGGTTTCGGTCGGCTCGCTGACGAGGTCATTGATGGTCGGCACCGTGACCGTGAAGCTGGTCACGCCCGCCGGAACGGTGACCTGGCCGGTGGCGGCATTGTAGGTCACACCATTGCTGAAGCTCTGGTTGGTCAGCGCCGCGTTGTAATCGCTCCCCGCTACGGCTGTGCCAGGATTCAACGCCAGGCTGAAAGTGGTCGGCGTACTGCTGGCGTTGGTCAGGTTGACGGTGAAGACGGCGTTGTCGCCTTCGTCGACCTGGCCGCCTGCGCTATCGACAGCCGAACTGACAGTACTGACGGTCGGCACCGCATCGTTGTCGATAATGGTCGCGGTGCCGGTTTGGCCGCCCACGGTCAGGCTGAAGGTTTCGGTCGGTTCAGCAACAGTGTCGTTGATCGTTGGAACAGTGACCGTAAAGCTTGTCACGCCCGCCGGGACGGTGACCTGGCCAGTAGCGGCGTTGTAGGTCACGCCGTTACTGAAGCTCTGATTGGTCAGGGCTGCGTTGTAGTCGCTGCCCGCCGTGGCGGTACCGGCATTCAGCGCCAGGCTGAAGGTGGTGGCCGTGCTGCTGGCATTGGTGAGGTTGACGGTGAATACGGCGTTGTCCCCTTCATCGACCTGGCCACCGGTGCTGTCCACGGCAGCACTGACGAAGCCGACAGTCGGCGCGGCATCGTTGTCGATGATGGTCGCGGTGCCGGTCTTGCCACCCACATTGAGCGTGAAGGTTTCGGTCGGCTCGCTGACTGTGTCATTGATGGTCGGCACCGTGACCGTGAAGCTGGTGACGCCAGCCGGCACGGTGACTTGGCCAGTAGTGGCGTTGTAAGTCACGCCATTGCTAAAGCTCTGGTTGGTGAGCGTACCGTTGTAATCGCTGCCTGCAGTGGCAGTACCGGCATTCAGCGCAAGGCTGAAGCTGGTCGGCGTACTGCTGGCGTTGGTCAGGTTGACGGTGAAGACGGCGTTATCGCCTTCATCCACTTGACCCCCGGTGCTGTCCACTGCGGCACTGACGGAGCCGACAGTCGGCGCGGCATCGTTATCGATGATGGTCGCGGTACCGGTTTGGCCGCCCACGGTCAGACTGAAGGTTTCGGTCGGTTCAGCAACAGTGTCGTTGATCGTTGGAACAGTGACCGTGAAGCTTGTCACGCCCGCCGGCACGGTGACTTGGCCAGTAGCGGCGTTGTAGGTCACGCCGTTACTGAAGCTCTGATTGGTCAGGGCTGGGTTGTAATCGCTGCCCGCCGCGGCGGTACCGGCGTTCAGTGCGAGGCTGAAGGTGGTGGCCGTGCTGCTGGCGTTGGTCAAATTGACGGTGAAGACGGCGTTGTCGCCTTCGTCCACTTGGGCGCCTGCGCTATCGACAGCAGCGCTGACCGTGCTGACGGTCGGGGTGGCATCGGTGTCGATGATTGTGGCGGTGCCGGTTTTGCCACCTACGGTCAGGCTGAAAGTTTCGGTCGGTTCGCTGACGGTGTCATTGATGGTTGGCACGGTGACGGTAAAGCTGGTGACGCCAGCTGGCACGGTGACCTGGCCGGTAATGGCGTTGTACACCACGCCGTTGCTGAAGCTTTGATTGTTCAGTGCCGCGTTGTAGTCACTGCCCGCAGTCGCAGTACCCGGATTCAATGCGAGACTGAAGGTAGTTGGTGTGCTGCCGGCGTTGCTCAGGTTGACGGTGAATACGGCGTTGTCGCCTTCGTCCACTTGGCCACCTGTACTGTCCACGGCAGCGCTGACGGTGCTCACGGTTGGCGCCGCATCGTTATCGATGATGGTCGCGGTACCGGTTTTGCCGCCTACGGTCAGCGTGAAGGTTTCGGTCGGCTCGGCAATGGTGTCGTTGATGGTCGGCACGGTGACGGTAAAGCTGGTGACGCCTGCCGGCACTGTGACAACGCCGGTTAACCCGTTGTAAGTCACCCCGTTGCTGAAACTCTGGTTGTTCAGCGCAGCGTTGTAATCGAAACCGGGCAATGCCGAGCCAGGGTTCAGGGCCAGGCTGAAGCTGGTGGCGGTACTGCTGGCATTGGTGAGGTTGACGGTGAACACGGCGTTGTCGCCTTCGTCGACCTGGCCACCGGTACTGTCCACGGCAGCGCTGACGGTGCTCACGGTCGGTACGGCGTCGTTGTCGATGATGGTCGCGGTGCCCGTCTGACCGCCCACGGTCAGGCTGAACGTCTCGGTCTGCTCATGAACAGTGTCGTTGAGGGTCGGCACGCTGACGGTAAAGCTGGTCACGCCAGCCGGCACGGTGATCTGACCTGTTGCCGCATTGTAGGTCACGCCATTGCTGAAGCTCTGGTTGGTCAGGGTGCCGTTGTAATCGCTGCCCGCAGTTGCGGTGCCGGCATTCAGCGCAAGGCTGAAACTGGTCGGCGTGCTGCTGGCGTTGGTCAGGTTGACGGTGAACACGGCGTTGTCGCCTTCATCCACTTGACCACCGGTGCTGTCCACCGCGGCACTGACGGAGCCGACAGTCGGCGCCGCATCGTTGTCGATGATGGTCGCAGTACCGGTTTTCCCACCTACGGTCAGGCTGAAGTTCTCGCTCGGTTCGCTGACGGTATCGTTGATCGTTGGAACAGTGACGGTAAAGCTGGTGACGCCCGCCGGCACAGTGACTTGGCCAGTAGCAGCGTTATAAGTCACGCCGTTGCTGAAACTCTGGTTGCTGAGCGTACCGTTGTAATCGCTGCCCGCAGTGGCAGTACCGGCATTCAGAGCAAGGCTGAAAGTGGTCGGCGTGCTGCTGGCGTTGGTGAGGTTGACGGTGAATACGGCGTTGTCGCCTTCATCCACCTGGCCGCCTGCGCTATCAACCGCAGCACTGACGGAGCCGACAGTCGGCGCCGCATCGTTATCGATGATGGTCGCGGTGCCGGTCTTGCCACCAACAGTCAGGCTGAAGGTTTCGGTTGGCTCACTGACCGTGTCATTGATGGTCGGCACCGTGACCGTGAAGCTGGTGACGCCAGCCGGTACGGTGACCTGGCCCGTGGTGGCGTTGTACGTGACGCCATTGCTGAAGCTCTGATTGGTGAGTGTCGCGTTGTAATCGCTACCGGCAGTTGCCGTGCCCGGGTTGAGGGTCAGGTTGAATGTCGATGCCGTGCTGCTGGCATTGGTCAGGCTGACGGTGAAGACCGCAATGTCGCCTTCGTCAACCTGGGCACCTGTGCCGTCCAAGGCAGCGCTGACCGCACCGATACCCGGTGCGACTTCGGTACCAATGATGGTGATGGTGGCAGTGGCGGTTGCTGTACCGCCATAACCATCACCGACCGTGTAGGTGAAGCTCTGGGTCTTGAGCTCGCCGGACTTCAGATTGTTGTCATTGGCGGCAAAGTTGAAGCTGCCATCGGCATTGACGGTCAATACACCCGTTGCCAGAGCGACCTTGCCGTCGGCAGGAACGTCGGCGCCGTTGATCTTGATGACGCCAAGTGTCTGGTTGGCCTGGGCATCGCTGTCGTTGTTGAGCAGACCTTTACCCTGGTCGATGATAAGCGTCTGGCTTTCATTGACCACATAGGCGCCGTTGGCCGACGCCGGGCCAGACCCGGAAAAGCCGGTCAGGAAGTAGTCGGACCCGTCACCGGTACCATTTGCGGTAGGCAGGGCTTCGAAACGGATGCTGTCGAACACCTGGGTGCCGGTATCGAGTGAGAAGGTACCAGAACCACCGCCGCTGAATTTGAAGGTGCCACTGGCCACTTCAACACCTTCGTACATAGCCACCCAGCGCCCGACCTCGCCACCTTCTTCGGCAGCGATCAGGCGGCTTACACGGAAGTCGGCCTGGTTGAGATTGCCGCTGAAGTTGAGGGTGATGGATTCGGTTTTGCCCGTGGTCGGATCGTATTCCAGCTGGTCGGGAACCTGGTTGAGCACAGCGCGCGGCGAGCCGGCAACGCCCAGTGCGTTCTGGTTGCCGTCGACAGCCAGCTGGAGCAGGGTGGCGCTGTCGCCATTGCCATCCCGCGCCTGGATGAGGGTCTGCTGGTTGTTACTGTCGTTATGCGCCCAGTTGTTGGTGGCTGAGCCGCTAACCAGGTCGCCAATGGTTACGGTGTATGGGCTGCCGACGGGGTCGTCGACCGCCACAGGGTTGCTGTTGACCAGCGCCTGATCGCTGCCTTTGCCCGACACGTTGCCGAACTGATCCTGCAGCGTCGCCTCGACGGTGATGGTCTTGCCTTCACCTGGGTTGGCGAAGGTGGTGTCGACACGACCACTGGCGATTTGCGCCTCCGTCAGGGTGAAGGTCTGAACCGCCACGCCGTCGGTGACACTGATGGTGTCGCCGACCACCGCACCGGCCGGCAAGCCGACACGCACGTCTATCGCGCCGCTGAGCTCGTTCTGGCCGATCACGCCATCGTTATTGGCATCTTCACTGATGGTGACGACCGGAGCCGCACCGGTAGTGCCAGCCAGGGTGTCGATCCTGGCGGTATCGGTGCCTTTTTCGGAGGTGTTGCCGTACTGATCGCGCAGCGTGGCTTCCACCGTCAGGGTGTTGCCTTCGCCTGGGCTGGCGAAGGTGGTCGCGACGAAGCCTGCGGTGATTTGCGCGGCGGTCAGGGTGATGGTCTGTGGCGTGGTGCCATTGCTGATAATCAGCGTGTCGCCAGCCACAGCACCAGCCGGCAGGCCAACGCGTACGTCGATCTCGCCGTTGAGCTCGGCCTTGCTGATAACGCCGTCGTTATTGGCGTCTTCAGTGATGTTGACCACTGGGGCCGCGCCGGTGTCGCCGGCAAGCGTGTCGATGGCGCCGTTGTCGGTCGCACTGCCAGTATTGCCGGCCTGATCGGTAACTTGAGCGGCAACGGTATATGGGCCTTCCGCCAGGGCCTGGGGAACATCGGCAGTGTAGGTGCCGTCAGCCAGAACCGGTGCAGTGAAGGAGAAACTCGTACCGTTTTGGGTAAGAGTCAGGGTGACGATACTGCCAGCAGGCGCATCGGTCGTGCCTGTAATGCTCGGTGTGGTGTCGTTGCTAACCGCTGGCGCATCGACGGTGATAGTTGGAGCCGTGGTATCGACGCTGTAGGTTTCAGTGTCCGAACCTGTGCCGATGTTGCCTGCTGCATCGGTGGTGCTGATGCTGGCATTGATGGTCTTGCCGGCATCGGCGGCCAGATCCGCACCTGGGACGTTAATGCTAAAGGTGTTGTTAGCCTGCACCTGACCGGTGAAGGTCTTGCCATTGACGGTCAGGGTGACGGTATCGCCAACTTTTGCATCGCCACCGACAGTGCCGGTCACCGGAATCTGCTGGCCAGACTCGGCGATATTGATCACGTCATCGGCGGTGATGTTGGCATCGAGAGTAATTGTCGGAAGCGGAGCGGTGGTGTCGATGGCGCCGCTGTCATTAGCCGAGCCGGTGTTGCCGGCGGCATCGGTGACTGTGGCATCAACGGAGTAGGAGCCTTCAGCCAAACCAGCCGGTGCATCAACCGAGTAAGTGCCGCCAGCGACCACGATCGCGGTAGTGGTCAGAACCGTAGTGCCCTGGGTGATGGTTAGCGTGACTGTGCTGCCAATGGGTGCATCGGTCGTACCGGTGATGGTCGGAGTGGTGTCGTTGGTAATGGCAGGGGCATCGACGGTGATCAGTGGAGCAGTGGTGTCGATAGCGCCGCTGTCGTTAGCCGAACCGGTATTGCCGGCAGCATCGGTAACGGCAGCATTAACGGTGTAAGAGCCTTCCGCCAGGCCAGCCGGTACGTCAGCGGAATAAGTACCGCCCGCTACAACCGTAGCCGTGGTGGTCAGCACCGTAGTGCCTTGCGTAATCGTCAGGGTGACGACGCTGCCGACCGGGGCATCGGTCGTGCCGGTGATAGTCGGGGTCGTATCGTTGGTAATGGCTGGAGCATCGACGGTGATCAATGGGGCAGTTGTGTCGATAGCGCCACTATCGTTTGCCGAACCGGTATTTCCAGCAGCATCGGTAACAGATGCGTCAATTGAGTACGGGCCTTCAGCCAAGGGCTGATTCAGCTCGACATTGTAGGTGCCGCCCGCCAAGACAGGGGTAGTGACCGTGAAGGTCGTATTGCCCTGGGTAACCGTCAGAGTGACGGTGCTGCCCACCGGCGCATCGGTAGTACCGGTGATAATCGGAGTCGTGTCGTTACTGACTGCGGGCGCATCAACGGTAATCAGCGGCGCGGTGGTATCGATAGCACCGCTGTCGTTTGCCGAGCCGGTGTTGCCGGCGGCATCGGTGACTGTGGCGTCAACGGTGTAAGAACCTTCAGCGAGGCCAGCCGGTACGTCAGCGGAATAAGTGCCGCCAGCTACCACGATCGCAGTAGTGGTCAGAACGGTAGTGCCTTGGGTGATGGTTAGCGTGACTGTGCTGCCAACGGGTGCATCGGTTGTGCCAGTGATGGTCGGGGTGGTGTCGTTAGTAATGGCCGGGGCATCAACGGTGATCAGCGGAGCTGTGGTGTCGATAGCGCCGCTGTCATTGGCCGAGCCGGTATTGCCGGCAGCATCGGTAACTGTGGCGCCGACGGTGTAAGAACCTTCAGCGAGGCCAGCCGATACGTCAGCGGAATAAGTGCCGCCTGCTACAACCGTAGCCGTGGTGGTCAGCACCGTAGTGCCTTGTGTAATCGTCAGGGTGACGACGCTACCCACCGGCGCATCGGTCGTGCCGGTGATGGTCGGGTTGGTGTCGTTGCTGATGGTAGGCGCATCAACGGTGATCAGTGGAGCAGTGGTGTCGATAGCGCCGCTGTCGTTTGCCGAGCCAGTATTACCGGCGGCATCGGTGACCGTGGCATCGACCGAGTACGACCCTTCGATCAAGCCAGCCGGTACGTTCGCGGAATAAGTACCGCCTGCCACAACCGTAGCCGTGGTGGTCAGAACGTTCGTGCCCTGGGTGATGGTTAGCGTGACTGTGCTGCCTACCGGCGCATCGGTCGTGCCGGTGATGGTCGGAGTGGTGTCGTTGGTAATGGCTGGAGCTTCGACAGTGATCAGCGGCGCAGTTGTGTCGATAGCACCGCTGTCGTTTGCCGAACCGGTATTGCCGGCGGCATCGGTAACGGCGGCATCAACGGTGTAAGAGCCTTCAGCCAGACCGGCCGGTACGTTGGCAGAATAAGTGCCGCCTGCCACAACCGTAGCCGTGGTGGCCAGAACGGTAGTGCCCTGGGTGATCGTCAGGGTAACCGTACTACCAACAGGCGCATCGGTAGTACCGGTGATGATCGGGGTCGTATCGTTGGTAATCGCCGGGGCATCGACGGTGATCAGTGGAGCGGTGGTATCGATAGCACCCGAGTCGTTTGCCGAGCCGGTATTACCGGCAGCATCGGTAACGGCGGCATCAACGGTGTAAGAGCCTTCAGCGAGGCCAGCCGGTACGTTCGCGGAATAAGTACCGCCCGCTACAACCGTAGCCGTGGTGGTCAGCACCGTAGTGCCTTGTGTAATCGTCAGGGTGACGACGCTACCCACCGGCGCATCGGTCGTGCCGGTGATGGTCGGGTTGGTATCGTTGGTAATGGCAGGAGCATCGACGGTGATCAATGGGGCAGTGGTGTCGATAGCGCCACTATCGTTTGCCGAGCCGGTATTTCCAGCAGCATCGGTAACAGATGCGTCGATTGAGTAAGGGCCTTCAGCCAATGGCTGACTGAGCTCGACGTTGTAAGTGCCACCGGCCAGAACCGGTGTAGTGACTGAGAAGGTCGTATTGCCCTGGGTAACCGTCAGGGTGACGATGCTGCCGACCTGCGCATCGGTCGTACCGGTGATGGTAGGCGTCGTGTCGTTGCTGATGGCAGGCGCATCGACGGTGATCAGTGGAGCGGTGGTATCAATCGCGCCGCTGTCGTTAGCGGAGCCAGTATTGCCGGCAGCATCGGTAACGGCAGCATCAACGGAGTAGGAGCCTTCAGCCAAGCCAGCCGGCGCAGCAACCGAGTAAGTGCCTCCTGCTATCACGATCGCGGTAGTGGTCAGAACGGTAGCGCCCTGGGTGATGGTCAGCGTAACGGTGCTGCCAACAGGTGCATCGGTAGTACCGGTGATTGTCGGGGTCGTATCGTTGGTAATCGCCGGGGCATCCACGGTGATCAGCGGCGCAGTTGTGTCGATAGCGCCACTATCGTTTGCCGAACCGGTATTTCCAGCAGCATCGGTAACGGCAGCATCTACGGTGTAAGAACCTTCAGCCAGGCCCGCTGGTACGTCAGCGGAATAAGTACCGCCTGCCACAACCGTAGCCGTGGTGGCCAGAACGGTATTGCCCTGAGTAATTGTCAGGGTAACTGTGCTGCCTACCGGCGCATCGGTCGTGCCAGTGATGGTCGGGGTGGTGTCGTTGGTAATCGCCGGGGCATCCACGGTGATCCGCGGCGCAGTGGTATCAATAGCACCCGAGTCGTTGGCCGATCCGGTATTGCCGGCGGCATCAGTAACAGATGCGTCGATTGAGTAAGGGCCTTCAGCCAGGCCAGCCGGTACGTCAGCGGAATAAGTACCGCCCGCTACCACGATCGCGGTAGTTGTCAGAACGGTACTGCCCTGGCTGATCGTCAGGGTAACCGTGCTACCAACAGGCGCATCGGTAGTACCGGTGATTGTCGGGGTCGTATCGTTGGTAATCGCCGGGGCATCCACGGTGATCAGCGGCGCAGTTGTGTCGATAGCGCCACTATCGTTTGCCGAACCGGTATTTCCAGCAGCATCGGTAACGGCAGCATCTACGGTGTAAGAACCTTCAGCCAGGCCCGCTGGTACGTCAGCGGAATAAGTGCCGCCAGCCACAACCGTAGCCGTGGCGGTCAGAACGGTAGTGCCTTGGGTAATGGTTAGCGTGACTGTGCTGCCAACGGGTGCATCGGTCGTGCCAGTGATGGTCGGGGTGGTGTCGTTGGTAATGGCTGGAGCATCGACGGTGATCAGTGGAGCAGTGGTGTCGATAGCGCCGCTGTCGTTTGCCGAGCCGGTATTACCGGCGGCATCGGTAACAGATGCATCAATAGAGTATGGGCCTTCAGCCAATGGCTGACTGAGCTCGACGTTATAAGTGCCACCGGCCAGAACCGGTGTAGTGACTGTGAAAGTCGTATTGCCTTGGGTAACGGTCAGCGTAACGGTGCTGCCAACAGGCGCATCGGTCGTGCCGGTAATGGTCGGCGTCGTGTCATTGGTGATAGCCGGAGCATCGACCGTGATAGCCGGAGCGGTGGTGTCGATAGCACCCGTATCTGTTGCCGAACCAGTATTGCCCGCCGGATCAGTCACCTGAGCGCTCACGGAGTACGTGCCTTCGGCCAGGGCCTGGGGAGCATCGACGGTATAGGTACCGCCAGCCAGAACCGGGGTAGTCACGGTAATGACGGTGCTGCCCTGGGTAATGGTCAAGGTAACCGTGCTGCCGACCGGCGCATCGGTCGTGCCGCTGATGGTCGGCGTGGTGTCGTTGCTGGTGGCAGGCGCATCGACGGTGATCAATGGGGCGGTAGTATCGATAGCACCGCTGTCGTTAGCCGAACCGGTATTGCCGGCGGCATCAGTGACTCTGGCATCGACAGAGTAGGGCCCTTCGACCAAACCAGCGGGTACGTTGGCGGAATACGTCCCGCCGACCGCCACGGTTGCCGTGGTGGTCAGAACGGTTGTGCCCTGGGTAATGGTCAGCGTGACCGTGCTGCCAACAGGCGCATCGGTCGTGCCAGTGATGGTCGGCGTCGTGTCATTGGTGATAGCCGGAGCATCGACCGTGATAGCCGGAGCGGTGGTGTCGATAGCGCCCGCATCGGTTGCCGAGCCAACATTGCCCGCCGGATCAGTCACCTGAACACCAACGGTGTACGGGCCTTCGGCCAGGGCCTGGGGAACATCGACGGTATAGGTACCGCCAGCCAGAACCGGGGTAGTCACGGTAATGACGGTGCTGCCCTGGGTAATGGTCAGGGTAACCGTGCTGCCCACCGGCGCATCGGTCGTGCCGCTGATGGTCGGGGTAGTGTCATTGCTGACTGCAGGTGCATCGACAGTGATGACCGGCGCCGTGGTATCCACGGTGTAAGGCCGGCTGGCCGTGGCAGTACCGACATTGCCTGCCGCATCCGCACTGCTGACCGACGCACTGATGCTGTTGACGCTACCGAGGTCGGCGCTGCTGACCGGAATGCTGAAACCAAGCGTTCCGTTACCCAGAGCGATAACCGCACCGCTATACAGGTTGCCACCCAGGTTCAGGGTGATCGCGTCGCCGACCCGTGCGTCGCCGCCAACCGTACCGGTAATGACCACCGTGGCGGCGCTGAGCTCGGCGCTGTTGAGGAGGTCATCGCCAGTGATCGGGTCGATGCCGATGGTCACCACCGGAGCGGTTGTGTCTGTTGGAGTTGTGTCTGGTGTGGCAGTGGTCGCCGCAGTGGTGAAGATGGCGGGATCATTGTCTTCGATCAGGTTGAAGCCGGGGGTGCCGAGACCGGTCGTCTGAAAACCGATCGTCGGATCGACGCTCACTGCGGTCTCGCTGAGCATCACTGCGCTATGACCACCGCCTGCGCTTCCGCCGCCACCGCCACCGGCGCCAGGACCGGCAGCCGTGGGCTCGAGGTCGACGGTCGGATCGAGGCCCGCAGCCAGCGCCTGTTCGAATTCGCTGCTGGCAGCCGGGGTCCCTGCGTCTGCAGCTTCCTCGGCCGCTGGGTCACCAGCCTGCCATGAGCTGTTTGCATCGAGCTTCACAATTTCGCCGTTGGCCATTTCCAACGTCACGGAGCCACCATCGGCTGTGGTGACCTGTTCGCCCGCGAAGACACGGTCGCCTTCGAAGACTTGACGCCTGATGCCATCAACAGAAGTGACGAAGACTTGGCCAATCAATGATTTGATGACGGCGGCGAAATTGCTCATAACCAGCTCCATGCGCGTGCGCGAGGTAAATCTTGTGAAATGCGTCTATACCGAGTTATAGCGGATACTGCTTAAAACGCTTCGTCATATAATTGGCGGAAAAATATTGCTTGAGAGTTTTCGCCAGAGTATTGACCCTTTGGGTCTGATCATAAACAATTAGAGCAGGTGATGTCACTTTGACATTCTGGCGTGTTTTGTCTTTTCACGACAGCGAAATCACGGTGGCAATGATAGTCTTCGGCAGGTTATTCAGCGACTTGATATATACCGATAAACATGTGGGTTTTCACAGGGAATTTACCGACCATGCGCTTCATTGCCACACTTCCTCTTGCCTTCGCAATTTCCATTTCAGCCCAGGCACAGACGTTGACCGAAGCCATGCAGAATGCGCTGAGCGTGCATCCTGAAATTCAGTCCGGGATCAATGCGCGGCTGGCGGTCGAAGAGGATATGAAGGCGGCGCGGGCAGGCTATCTGCCGCGTGTCGACGTGCAGGCCGGTTATGGCCGCGAGGGTACCGAGAACAACAGTACCCGTGCCAGGGACGACAGCGGTTATCGGACGCTTAACCGTTCCGAGGCGAGCCTGACCGTTCAGCAGATGCTGTTCGACGGCTTTGCTACCCGCAATGAAGTCGCCCGTCAGCGCGCCACCGTCAACGCCCGCGCCTATGCGCTGCTGGCCAACTCCGAGCGCACGGCGCTGGAAGTGGCCCAGGCCTACCTGGATGTCCTGCAGCGTCAGGAGCTGGCGCGCCTGGCAGAAGAGAACCTGCGCAGCCACGAGCGCATCTACGATCAGATTTCCCTGCGCAGCGAGCGCGGTGTCGGGCGCATGGCCGATCTGGACCAGGCCGAGGCGCGCCTGGCCCAGGCACGTAACAATCTGCTGACAGAGCAGACCAATCTGGCCGACGCCCAGATCACCTACCTGAGCGTGGTGGGTCGCGAGCCCGTCGACCTCGCCATGCCGGACAGCATGGGCGTGCATCTGCCCGAAAGCCTGACGGCTGCCCGTGACGAATTGCTGGCCAACAACCCCAACATCAGCTCGGCCGAGGCCGATGTGAAGGCAACCGAGGCGCAATACGCCGCGGCCAAAAGCATCTACTACCCACGCTTCGATGCCGAAGTGTCCACCGGTCTCAACGACAACGTCGATGGCGTGGAAGGGGAGAACAAGGAATGGCAGGCAATGGTGCGCATGCGCTACAACCTCTACGCGGGCGGTAGCGACAGCGCCAACGTGCGCTCCAGGGCGTACCTGAGCAACCAGGCCATGGATATCCGCAACAATGCCTTGCGCGTGCTCAACGAGGAAGTCGGGCTGGCCTGGAACGCGCTGCAAAATGCGCGTGCACAATTGCCGATCGCTCAGCGATACGTCGACCATAGCTCCCGCGTGCGCGACTCCTACCAGAAGCAGTTCGGTCTCGGCGAACGTACCCTGCTGGATCTTTTGGACAGCGAGAATGAATACTTCACCGCCGCTCGACGTCTGCAAGAGGTGCGGTTTACCGAGCTGTTCACCCATTACCGCATCAAGGCGACCACCGGTACGCTGCTCAAGAGCCAGGGAATCGCGGCGCCGATGGCGTCCGTTCCGCTCGATACGGTCAAGACTAATGTGCAACTGCCCAACTTGAACTAGAGTTCGGTTTTTTAAGGTAAGGGTAAATGTGCAGTGGCAGTAGAACCTGATACGTCCCAGCCACGTAATGATCCTCGTGACCGTTACGACGATCCGTTGCTGGATAGTTTGCTGTCGTTGTGCAGTCTCCATCAGAAATCCGTCAGCCGCGCCATGCTCACAGCGGGGCTGCCGCTGCCCAAGCAGCGCCTGAGTGCCGAGTTGCTGCCGCGGGCAGCCGCCCGCGCGGGCCTTCAGGGCCGTTGGCTGCGTCGCAACCTCGAAAAGATCCCCGAATTGGCCTTGCCCGCGCTGCTGCTGCTGCGTGATGGACGTAGTGCACTGTTGCTCGGCTGGGAAGCCGATGGCCAGGCGCGAATCATGCCCAGCGAAACCGAAGGCGGCGAGGTGCGGGTCAGCATCGATACGCTGGCCGAGGATTACAGTGGCCGCGTGTTCTTCGCCCAGCCTCAGCACAAGTTCGATTTCACCCGCGGCGAGCTGATACCCCAGGCTGGCTCTTGGTTTCGTGACACCCTCATGCGCTCGCGCTGGCTGTATATCGACGCGGTCGCGGCCAGCCTGCTGATCAACCTGATCGGCCTGGTCACCCCGCTGTTCGTGATGAACGTCTATGACCGCGTGGTGCCCAACCAGGCCGAGGCGACGCTGTGGGTCCTGGCCATCGGCATCTGCGGGGTATTCATCTTCGACCTGCTGCTCAAGACGCTGCGCGGCTTGTGCCTGGACCTTGCCGGCAAGAAGACCGACATGATCGTCTCGGCCACCCTGTTCGAGCGCATCGTCGGCATGGCGATGAAGCACCGCCCGGCGCGGGTTGGCAGCTTCGCCCAGAACATCCACGAATTTCAGAGCCTGCGCGACTTTCTAGCCTCGCTGACGCTGGCCAGCGTCATCGACCTGCCGTTCACCATTCTGATTCTTGCGGTCATCGCCTACCTGGGCGGGCACCTGGTGTGGATCCCCATCCTCGCCTTTCCGCTGGTTGCGCTGATCGGCTGGGCGTTGCAAAAACCGCTGGCCAAGACCATGGAGCGCAGCATGGCTCTGGCCGCCGAGCGCCAGTCCGGCCTGATCGAGAGCCTGGCCGGTCTGGATGCGGTCAAGGTCAACAATGCGGAGAGCGAGCGTCAGTACCTCTGGGAGCAGACCATCGGCACCCTGGGCCGCTTCGAACTCAAGGCACGCATGCTGTCCAGCCTGGCGATGAACTCGACGCTGTTGCTGCAGCAGCTCGCCGGTGTGGTGATCATCGTTCTGGGCGTGTACCAGATCATCGCCGGCAACCTCAGCATGGGTGGGCTGATCGCCTGCTACATGCTCAGCTCCCGCGCCTTGGGCCCGCTGGCTCAGGTCTCCGGGTTGCTGATCCGCTACCAGCAGGCGCGCGTGACGCTGGATTCGGTCAATCACATGATGGAGCTGCCCCAGGAGCGCCAAGCCGACGAGCGCCCCCTCAAGCGCCAGACGCTGCAGGGCGGCATCGAATTCCGCCAGCTGGATTTCCACTACCCCGAGCAGCAGCAGGCGGCGTTGCAGGGCATCAACCTGGTGGTCCGCCCTGGCGAGAAGGTTGGGGTCATCGGCCGCAGCGGCTCCGGCAAGAGTTCACTGGCCAAGCTGATCGTCGGTCTCTACCAGGCCGACTCGGGCAGCCTGCTGGTCGACGGTATCGATGTGCGTCAGCTGGATGTCAGCGACGTGCGCTACAACATCGGTTACGTGCCGCAGGATATCCAGCTGTTCGCCGGCACCCTGCGCGACAACCTGGTATCGGGCGCGCGTTACGTCGAGGACGAGCTGGTGCTGCAGGCCGCCGAGTTGGCCGGCGTGCATGAGTTCGCGCGGCTGCACCCCAACGGCTACGAGTTGCAGGTGGGCGAGCGTGGCCAGAATCTCTCCGGCGGCCAGCGCCAGAACGTTGCCCTTGCCCGTGCCCTGTTGCTGGATCCGCCGATCCTGTTGCTCGACGAGCCCACCAGCGCGATGGACAACACCGGCGAGGAGCGTCTCAAGCAGCGCCTTGCGGCCATCAGCAAGAACAAGACGCTGCTGCTGGTCACCCATCGTGCGTCGATGCTCAGTCTGGTCGAGCGGCTGGTCATCGTCGATCGCGGGCGCATCATTGCCGACGGCCCGAAAGAGAGCGTCATGGAGGCGTTGAAGAAGGGGCAAATCAGTGTCAGTTAAGCACTCCTTGCAGCGCTTTTTCCGCGCGCTCGCTGCCTATTTCGGCCCCCGTGACGAGGTGGGCGACGAGCCGTTGCCGGAGGTTCGCAAGGCACTTATCGAGGATGCGCCGCGGGTGCTGCGTTTGACCCTGTGGGGCATCATCGCCTTTGTGGTGTTCTGCCTGCTGTGGGCCAATTTCGCCGAAGTCGACGAGGTCACCCGTGGGGAGGGCAAGGCCATCCCGTCCTCGCGTGTACAGAAGATCCAGAACCTGGAGGGCGGTATCGTTTCCGAGTTGTTCGTCCATGAAGGGCAGGTAGTCGAAGCCGGTACGCCCCTGTTGCGCCTGGACGATACGCGCTTTGCCTCGAACGTAGGCGAGACCGAAGCCGATCGCCTGTCGCTGGCCATGCGCGTCGAGCGTCTGAGTGCCGAGGTCGAGGGGCGCGAGCTGGCCATCCCCGAAGATATCGCGGCCAAGGCGCCGGGCCTGGCGCAGAGTGAACGGGCATTGTTCCTCAGCCGCCAGCAGCAGCTGCAGGACGAGATTGCCGGTTTGCAGGAGCAATTGACCCAGCGTCGTCAGGAAGTGCGTGAGTTCGTCTCCAAGCAGGGCCAGTTCCGCAACAGCCTGGAGCTGCTACGCCAGGAAATCCGTATGTCCGAGCCATTGGTGGCCGAAGGTGCGGTGTCGCCCGTGGAGGTCCTGCGCCTCAAGCGTGCCGAGGTGGAAAGCCGTGGTCAGCTGGAGGCCACGGGGTTGGCAATACCCCGTGCCGAAGCGGCAATCAAGGAAGTGGAGCGCAAGATCGATGAGACCCGTGGGCGTTTTCGCAGCGAGGCACTGACCCAGCTGAACGAGGCGCGCACCGACCTGAGCAAGATCGAATCCACGGGCAGGGCGCTCGAGGATCGTGTCAATCGTACCCAGGTCACCTCGCCGGTGCGGGGGATCGTCAAGCAACTGCTGGTCAATACCATCGGTGGCGTGATCCAGCCTGGCAGCGACATGGTGGAGATCGTGCCCATCGACGATACCCTGCTGGTCGAGGCGCGTATCCGCCCACAGGACATCGCCTTCCTGCATCCGGGCCAGGAGGCGGTGGTGAAGTTCACCGCCTATGACTACACCATCTACGGTGGCCTGAAAGCCAAGCTCGAGCAGATCGGCGCCGATACCGTGACCGACGAGGAAGGCAACAGCTTCTACCTCATCAAGCTGCGCACCGAGAAAAGCCACCTCGGCACCGAGGAGCGTCCGCTGTTGATCATTCCCGGCATGGTCACCTCGGTCGATATCATCACCGGCAAGAAGAGCGTGCTCAGCTATCTGCTCAAGCCGATCATCCGCGCCCGCGCCGAAGCTCTGCGCGAGCGCTGATCGATCAGCCGAGATCGGCCAGCGGGTGATCGTCGAGCGGCGTGAAGTGCGCGGCGATCACCTGCGCTGGCACGCTGCTCACATCCGCCCAGCGCCATTGCGGGGCGTGATCCTTGTCGATCAGGCGGGCGCGCACCCCTTCGGCGAACTCCGGATGGCGGCAGCAGCTCAGGCTCATGCCATATTCCATCTGAAACACCTGCGCCAGGGACAGGTGCCGGGCGCGCCTGATCTGTTCCCAGACCAGATGGGCCGTCAGCGGGCTTCCGCCCCGTAGCGTCTTGGCGGCCTTGGCCAGCAGGACGTCGTCGTCATTTTCCAGGCTGACCAGTGCCTGCCAACTCAATGGCAGCGTGGCCTGGTCGAGCAGCGCATCGATGCGCTCGCGGCGTGGTAGCCACTGTGCTGCCGGTAGCTCGCCACTGGCCTGCTGTTCCAGCGCCTTTAACAGGCTGTGCAATTGCAGGTCGGCCTGGTCACGCCAATTCAGTTGCACCAGCCCCTCGATCAAATCGTCCTGCTGGCCGTCGAGCAGAAAGCGGTCGGCCAGATTCAGGTCGAGGGCATCGCGGGCATTCAGCGGACTGGCGGTCAGCCCGAAGAACAGGCCCAGTTTGCCGGGCAGGCGGGAAAGAAAATGGCTGCCGCCGACATCCGGGAAAAGGCCGATGCTGATCTCCGGCATGGCCAGCCGACTGCTCGGCGTGACGATGCGAATCCCCGCGCCCTGCAGCAACCCCATGCCGCCGCCCAACACATGGCCGTGGGCCCAGCAGATCAGCGGTTTGGGGGAGGTGTGCAGACAATGGTCGAGACGGTATTCGCGGGCGAAGAAGCGTTGCGCCAGTTCGGGTGTTGCACCAGGGGCGGCAAGACATTGCCTGGCCAGTTGTACCACATCGCCGCCGGCGCAGAACGCCTTGCTGCCGTTGCCGCGCAGCAGGACGCAGGCGATATCGGCGTCTTCGGCCCAGGCATGCAGGCGATCCTGCAGGGCATCGATCATCGGCAGCGACAGGGCATTGAGGCTGGCAGGCGCGTCCAGGCTGGCGATGGCAATGCGGTAGCCATGCAGGCTGGGGCGTTCTTCAAAGGTGACATTCATGTGCAGTTCCAGAGGCAATTGCCGGTAAGCATCATTGATTGCGCCAGTTGGCCGTCCGTTTTTCCAGGAAGGCATTGACCCCTTCACGGGTATCGGCGGCATCGAACAGGTCGACGAAACGTTCGCGCTCGGCAGCCAGCCAGGTCGTCGGAGCCCTTTCGCGCGCACCCTGGATCAGCGGTTTGATGGCGCGCACGGCCATTGGGCTCTGGCTGGCGACCTTGGAAGCCAGCAGCAACGCGTGGCCGCGCGCTTCGCCGCTATCGACCACCTGTTCCACCAGGCCAATGCGCAGCGCGGTGTCGGCATCGAGCCGTTCACCACAGAGAATCATGCGCTTGGCCCAGCCTTCGCCGACTAGCCAGGGCAGGTTCTGGGTGCCGCCAGCGCAGGGCAGCAGGCCGACGCTGGCTTCCGGCAGGGCCATCATGGCCTGGCGCTCGGCAATGCGGATGTCGCAGGCCAGGGCGCATTCCAGGCCGCCACCCATGGCGTAGCCGTTGATCGCCGCTATGGATACCCCGCGGAAGGCGCTGAGCCGTTCGAATGCCTCGCCAAAGCGGCTGGCCATCTCCCGGGCGCGGGCCTTGTCGCCATCGGCGAACAGTTTCAGGTCGGCACCGGCGGAGAAGAACTTGCCACCCTGGCCGGTGATGACCAGCGCATAAATGTCGTCATCGCGGTCCAGGTGGTCGATCAGCTGCTTGAGACCGATCAGTGATTCACGGTCCCAGGTATTGGCAGGCGGGTTGTTGATGGTGAGCAGGGCGGTGTGGCCGTGCTTCTCCACCGTGAGCTTGTGGGTCAGGTCGAAGATACCGGGTTTGTAGGGTTCAAGTGCCGTACTCATGGGGCGTCCTCTTCAGCGGTGTTGTCTTACTGTAGCGCCAAAGGCGGGTCGGTGTTATGCCGTGTGGCGCAGTGCGCGCCGTTTACCGGTCGCGCTGGCGAATCGCTTGGCGTAACAATGCCTTGTAAGCAATCCTGTGCCGCCGCGCCTGGTGCCCGTGCTGCCTTGACTTGCCCGACACGCTTCTCTAGCGTGCTGACTTCATTGATTACCGGGAGCAGGCATGTCCGCCGCAGACAAGGTCAAGCTGGAGGCCGGCTGGAAACAGGCGCTTCACGAGGAATTCGACAAACCCTACATGAGCGCCCTGGGCGATTTCCTGCGCCAGGAAAAGGCGGCTGGCAAGGAAATCTACCCGCCGGGCCCGCTGATTTTCAATGCCCTGAATTCCACCCCGCTGGACCAGGTCAAGGTGGTCATCATTGGCCAGGATCCTTATCACGGGCCGGGCCAGGCACATGGCCTGTGTTTCTCGGTGCAGCCGGGCGTGGCCACGCCGCCATCACTGGTGAACATCTACAAAGAGCTCAAGCGCGACCTGAATATCGATATCCCGAACCACGGCTATCTGCAGTCCTGGGCCGAGCAGGGCGTGCTGCTGCTCAACACTTCGCTGACCGTCGAGCGTGCCAATGCGGGCTCCCATGCCGCCAAGGGTTGGCAGCCGTTTACCGACCGGATCATCTCGGTGGTCAGTGAGCAGCGCCCGCACCTGGTGTTTTTGTTGTGGGGCGCCCATGCGCAAAGCAAGGAGCGGCTGATCGATACCAGCAAGCACCTGGTGCTGCGCTCGCCGCATCCGTCGCCCTTGTCGGCGCATCGGGGCTTTATCGGCAATGGCCATTTCAGTCGCGCCAACAAGTTCCTCGAGCAACATGGCCTCACCCCCATCGACTGGCGAGTTCCGCCGATTCAGGGCTGATCAGCCGGCGCAGATCTGCCCGGCCAGGTCGCTTTGCAGGGACGCAATGCGCTGATTCACCTGGGTACGCTGCTGGTCGTCGGCAGCGGCCAGCAGATCGCTGAGCAGGGCAGCCATCGCCTGGCGTGACTGTTCATAGGCCTGGGTCGCCTGTTGGTCGTGGGCGCCGCGACGATTCTCCAGCACGTGGCTCATGCGCTGGGCAAAATCCTCGGCGTCACGCTGATCCAGCACGCTGCGAAACTCGCTCTGCCAGCGTGCGCGGTTCTCCAGCCACAGACGATTCTGATCACGGCGCTCGCTGGCCCATCGGGCAATGCGTGCCTGCTGGGCTTCGTTGAGTGTGCCGAACCAGGGCTTCAAGCGTTTTTCCAGGCGCTCGGCACGCTCGCTGATCTGGGTCTGCAGAGGCGGCTCGAGAAATTTCTGGCGGTCTTCGACATTATCTTTTTCCATGCGTGCATAGAGGCGCTCGACCTGTTTGGGGCGCAGGTCGGCGAGCAGCGCGACGGCCGTCGGATTGGTCTGCTGCACGACGGCATGGAACGCCTGCTCGGCCTCGATCATCTTCGCCTCTAGTTGGCCAGCGTCTGGCGCAGGCTCCTGAAGCAGATCCCGGGTGCGCTGCAGCCAGTCCACATAGCGCGGCAGCTCAGTGCTGCAGTGCCAGGCCAGGTGTTCCTGCAGCCTGGGCTTGAACCAGGCCTTCTGCTGTGAGTCGAGGTCCAGGTACTGATCCACCCGCCAGGCAATCACCCAGTCCAGGTTGCGATAGGCCAGGCCAGCCTTGCTACAGGCACTGACCAGCAGGCCGAGCGATAGCAGCAGGAGCAGGCTCTTCAGGTAACCGGACATGTCGACTCCTCTCGTGCGTACCTGAATAAGAGTACGCCAGCCATATCGACAGCAAGCGCTCGGACATATCCGCTAAAAAAGCCCGGCTTGAAACCGGGCTGGAAAGGTCAGGGCAGCGGTGAGTGCCGCTGCCATAGCCGGAACAAGGGCTCGGCCAGAAACATCACCAGAAACAAACGCAAGGCCTGCAGCGCTGTGACCAACGCTACTGACAATTGCAGCGCTTCTGCGGTCAGGCACAGTTCGGTAATGCCGCCGGGCATCATGCCGAGCATCAGCGATACGGATTCGATACCGCTCATCCAGCCGATGGCAGAGCCAAGCAGTGCGGTGACGATCATCGCCAGCAGGGTGAACAGTATTACGCGCAGCAGAAAGCCCGGCGCACTGCGAAAGAACGCCCGGTCGAAATGACAGCCCAGGGCGCAGCCGATCAACCATTGGCCGAGCTGGCCCAGCCAGGTGGGCATGCCGATATGCAGATCGAAGGTCACGCTGGCCGCGGCGCACAGCGTCAGCGGGCCGAGCATCCACGGGTTGGGTTGCCCGAGCCTCCGCCACAGCAGAGCCAGCAGGGCACCTGCAGGTAGCAGGATGGCCAGCCAGAACCAGTCCACCGGCATGGGCGGCGCCGATTCGACGGGCGGCAGCCCCCAGGTGAACAGTGCTGGAATCAGCAGGATGACCATCAGCAGACGCACGCTGTGTGCGGCGGCGATGCGTGCCGGCTGTGCGCCGTGGCGACGGGACAGATTGACCATCTCGCTGGCCCCGCCCGGCATGCTGGCGAAGAACGCCGTGGCGCGGTCCACACCGAAGCGGCGCAAACCGGCAATGCCAATGGCGCTGAGGGCGAGGGTAGCGAATGCGCCGAGCAGAATGATTGTCAGGTTGCCAAGCACCTGCTCGAGCACCTCACTGGTGAAGTGCAGGCCGATACCGGCGGCGACCAGCCATTGGCCAACCTGCCGCCCGCCTGGCATTTCCTGGCTGAGCACGCCGGCGCAGCGCAGCACAATGACCGCCAGCAGTGAGCCGATGACCCAAGGCAAAGGCCAGCCGATAAGGCTGGCCAGGTAACCACCCCCTGCGCCAACCAGTGGCGTGAGCCACCAGCTGCGCAGGTGCCTGGGATTATCGTGCGGGTTGTCGCTATCAGGCATTGGCCGCTTCGGCCCTGCGCTGACTACGCTTGCGCCAGGTGCGGTAGAACGGCAGGGCGATCATTGCCACGATCAGCGTCCACACGCCCCAGGTAATCGGGCTGGCAAACAGGATGCCCAGCTCACCGTTGGAGATCGACAACGCGCGACGCAGGTTCTGCTCCATCAAACCGCCGAGAATGAAGCCCAGCAGAATCGCCGACAGCGGGAAGTCCATCTTGCGCAGGATGTACCCGGCGACACCGATACCAATCATCAGGTACAGGTCGAACGCGGTGGCGTGCACGGCGTAGACGCCGATGGAGGTGATGATGGCGATGGCCGGTACCAGGGCCCAGTAGGGCACGGCAAGGATCTTGGTGAAGATCTTGATCATCGGCACGTTCATCACGATGAGCATGATGTTGGCCACGAACAGCGAGGCGATCAGGCCCCAGACGATGTCCGGCTGGTTCTGAAACAGCAGTGGGCCCGGGGTGATGTTGTACAGCGTCAGGGCGCCAAGCATCACCGCGGTAGTGCCGGAACCGGGCACGCCGAGGGTCAGCATCGGCACCATGGAACCGCAGGCCGAGGCGCTGTTGGCGGTTTCCGGGGCGGCCAGGCCACGCAGATCGCCTTCACCGAACTTGTTGTCCTTGGTAGCCAGGCGCTTTTCGCTCATATACGCCACGGCGCTGGCCAGGGTTGCACCGGCGCCCGGCAGGATGCCCAGGCCGAAGCCGACCGCGCCGCTGCGCAGGTTGGTGGCCAGCACCGAGAGGCCTTCCTTGAGGTTGAACAGCATGCGGCCCTTGGCTTCGATGGCCTTCTGGCCATGGTGGGTGCGCTCGAGCAGCACGAGGATCTCGCTGACCGAGAACAGGCCCAGTACCAGCACCACGAACTGGATGCCGTCGGCCAGGCCCAGGCTGCCGAAGGTGAAGCGGTACACGCCGCTGTTGGAATCGATGCCGACGCAGGACAGGAACAGGCCTATACAGGCGGCAATCGCGGTTTTCATCGGTTTGTTGCCAGCCATGCCGGCCAGGCAGACGATGGCGAACACCATCAGCACGAAGTATTCGGCCGGGCCGAAGGCGACTGCCCAACTGGCCAGTAGCGGGGCAAAGATCACCACCCCGCAGGTGGCCATAAGGCCGCCGACGAACGAGCTCCAGGCAGAGATCGACAGGGCCACGCCCGCCTTGCCCTGACGCGCCAGCGGGTAGCCGTCCAGGGTGGTCATCACCGCCGAAGCTTCGCCGGGGATGTTCAGCAGAATCGAGGAAATACGCCCGCCATATTCGCAGCCCAGGTATACGGCGGCGAGCAGGATCAGCGCGGTTTCCGGCGGCAGGCCGAGGGCGAACGCGATCGGGATCAGCAGCGCCACGCCGTTGATCGGGCCGAGGCCCGGCAGCAGGCCGACGATGGTGCCGATCAGGGTGCCGCACAGCGCAGTGAACAGGTTATAAGGGCTCAGGGCAACGCCGAAGCCCTGGCCCAGGTAGCTAAAAGTATCCATGGATCAGATCTCCAGGCCAGAAAGGATGCCGAGCGGCAGTGGTACGTCGAGGATCTTGTCGAAAAGCAGATACAGCCCAATGGCCAACACCACGCCGGACACCACACTGGCAAGCCAGGTACCTTCGTAAAGGCGGGCCATGGCGACACCGAAGATCAGGCTGGCCGGCACGAAGCCCAGCGGCTCGAAGAGGGCGGCGTAGATGGTGAGAATCGCCACACAACCGACCACCTTGCCGATCACGTGCTTGTCCAGTGGTGGCTCGTCGCTGTGCGAGGTACTGCTGGACGGCTTCTTGACCAGCAGGTAGATGGCGCCCAGGCCCATGAGCGTCAGCAGCAGCATCGGATAGGCGCGCGGGCCGACCGGTTCGTAGGAGAAGGGCGCGTGATAGCCCCAGGCGACGATGCCCAGCCCGACACAGGCGAGTAGCAGCACCACGCCGAAAATGCGTTGTGACATGAGGGAGTCCTCGTTTTTGACAATGGCAAACGCACCCTCTGGGCCAGGCCCAGAGGATGACAGTGAGTCGCAGGTGTGTAGGCGCCGGCGTTACTGCTGGATCAGGCCGAATTCCTGGGCCAGTTCCTTGTACTGGGCGACCTGCTTCTTCACGTAGCCGTCCAGTTCCTCGCCGGTCATGGCGAACGGATAGAGTTCGCGGTCTTCACGCAGCTTGGCGAAGTCGTCGGAGGCCAGCAGCTGGTCGAAGGAGTTCTTCCACCAGGCGTAGGCTTCGTCGCTGACCTTCGGGCCGAGGTAGAAGCCGCGGATTACCGGCCATACCACATCAAAGCCCTGTTCCTTGGCGGTCGGGATGTTGGCCACCACGCTGCCTGGCAGACGCTCTTCGGAGAACACGGCGAGGATGCGCATGTCACCGCTTTCGATGTGCGGTACGGAGTCGGAGATATCGGTACTGGCAACCTGAATGTGGCCACCGAGCAGGGCGGTGGCCAGCTCGCCGCCGCCTTCCATTGCCACGTAGCGCAGTTCGCGCGGGTCGATGCCGGCAGCACGGGCAATCAGTGCGGTCTGCATCCAGTCCTGGCTGCCAACGGTGCCGCCGGAACCGATGACCACCTTGCCCGGGTTTTCCTTGAGGGCCTTGACCAGGTCTTCGAGGGTCTTGAACGGCGAGTCCTTGCGTACCGCCAGGGCACCGTAGCTGGTGCCGACGCCGGCCAGCCACTTCACGGCGTTCTCATCGAAACGACCGAACTTGCCTTGGGCCAGGTTGAGCAGCGAGCCACTGGAAAACGCGGTGATGGTGCCCGCGTCGGCAGGGCGCTGAGCAACCACTGCGTTGTAAGCCACCGCACCGACGCCGCCTGGCATGTAGGTGACGCGCATCGGCGACTTCAGCAGTTTGCTTTCCACCAGCGCGCTTTGCGCCAGTTTGCAGGTCAGGTCGAAACCACCACCAGGGGCCGCCGGGGCAATGCACTCCGGGCGGCGCGGCTCATCGGCCAGCAACGGGCCCGCAAACGCCATGCAGGCAGCGGTCAGGGCAATACGGCTAAAGGTTGTTTTCATAAAAAGATCCCTCTGGATTTTTATTTTGATTTACCAAATTGGCAGTGTGTAACCTACGATGATTCGGTTCTCATCGGCATCGCGAGCGAAATCGGAGCGGAAGCTGGCGTTGCGCAGGCGTACGTAGACGTCTTTCAGGGCGCCGCTTTGCACCACGTACTTGATTTCCACGTCGCGCTCCCACTCACCACCGGTCTGGTCGGTACCTGCAACCCTGGCGTCGTCGCCGCGGATGTAGCGAGTCATGAAACTCAGGCCAGGAACACCTACCTTGGCGAAGTCGAAGTCGTAGCGGGCCTGCCAGGAGCGCTCGTCGGCGTTGGCGAAGTCATTGATCTGCACGAAGTTGACCAGAAATGGATCGCTGCCATCGATGTAAGCGAAGCCGGTGTCGCCGCTCATGTCCTGGTAGCCAAGGCCGAACTTGTGGCCGCTGATGGCGTAACTGACCATACCGTTGAGGGCGCGGTTATCGACCTTGCCAGCCTTGGAGGCGCCGCTGTCCTTGCTGATGCTCAGGCGCAGGTCGCTGGAGAGCACGCCGGCGCCCAGGGCGTGTTTGGTCTGCAGCCCGAAGAAGTGCTGGCGGTAGATATCGTCGAGGTCGGCGAAGTAATAACGGCCCGTCACGTTCTTGCTGAAAGCGTAATCGAGGCCCGCCAGGTCGAGATGGTCGGCAGTGATGCCGCCGGCATAACGGCCGTTCTTGCTGTTGAGCACGATGTCTTCGGAGTTGGTGGAGGCACGGTCGATGACCTTGTCCAGGCGACCACCAGTGAAGGTCAGGCCGTCCAGTTCGGACGAGGTCAGCAGGCCGCCTTCGAATACCTGCGGCAGCAGACGGCTGTCGCTGGCTTTGACCACCGGCAATTCGGGAATGTGCGAGCCGTAGCGCAGTTCGGTTTCGGAAACCCTGAGTTTGGCGGTCAGGCCCAGGCGGGAGAATTCATCCGGCGTACCGCCATCATCCTGAACCGGCAGCAGGTCGGTGCCGGTGCGGCCGCCGCCCGAATCCAGCTTGACCCCCAGCATGCCCAAAGCGTCGAGGCCGACCCCGACGGTGCCTTCGGTGAAGCCGGAACGCAGGTCGAGCAGGAAGCCCTGACCCCATTCTTCACGCTTGTTCTGTACCCTGCGTGATCCCTGGCTGTTGCCTTCGCGGAAATCACGATTCAGGTAGATATTGGTGGTGGTCAGGCTGGCAGAGCTGTCTTCGACGAAAGCAGCGTGAGCCATTGGGGTGAGCAGCGCGGCTGGCAGTGCGAGGCTGAACAAGCTCAACGGCGAGATGGCCTGGCGCAAGGCTGTTGGCATGTGGGGTAACTCCATTGTTGTTATTGTTTTCACGACCGCGCGGCACTGCACAGATCGTTTTGTGAGCGGATCGAGCCGCCCTGGAGCGATCCTAGAAGTGCAACCTTTCATCAACCTTTCAATGGGACAAGTTGTTGCATATGTGCCGTCGTTGCACGCCGTAACTGCCAACTCCTCGCGCTAGCGGTAAACTCTCGCCACACATGGCGGTCAAGTCCATGGTTCGGTTGGAGGTTGCAGTGCGAATTCTGCTGGTCGAGGATCATCCGCAGTTGGCGGCAAGCGTCACCCAGGCGCTCAAGAGCGCTGGTTGGACGGTGGATGTTCTGCATGATGGCGTGGCGGCGGATCTTGCCCTCGGCAGCGAGGAGTACGCCCTGGCGATTCTCGATGTCGGCCTGCCACGCATGGACGGCTTCGAGGTCCTGGCCCGTTTGCGCGCCCGCGGCAAGACCGTGCCGGTGCTGATGCTCACGGCCCGCGGCGAGGTCAAGGACCGTGTGCATGGGCTCAATCTGGGCGCCGACGACTACCTGGCCAAGCCGTTCGAACTGAGCGAGCTGGAGGCGCGGGTCAAGGCATTGCTGCGCCGCAGCATGCTCGGTGGCGAGCAGCAACTGCGCTGTGGTGACCTGGTCTACGACCTGGATACCCGGCGCTTCACCCTGGTGGAGGAAAGCCTCAACCTGACTTCCCGTGAGCAGGCGGTGCTCGAGGCGATGATTTCCCGGCCTGGGCGGGTCATGAGCAAGGAGCAACTGGCGTCCCAGGTGTTTGGTCTGGACGAGGAGGCGAGCGCCGACTCCATCGAGATCTATGTCCATCGTCTGCGCAAGAAGCTCGAGGGCGGTGCGGTGCGCATCGTCACCTTCCGGGGCCTCGGTTATCTGCTGGAAGCCACGGGTGGATAGGCCCGGCAGCCTGCGTGGCCGGCTGATTCGGCGGCTGGCTGTGCTGTTCACGGTGATTCTGCTGGTCAGCAGCCTGACCGCCTACTGGAGCGCCCGGCACGCCGCCGATACCGCCTATGACCGTACCCTGCTGGCATCGGCCCGGGCGATCTCCGACGGGCTCTATGCCGTCGAGGGCATGCTCAGTGCCAACGTGCCCTATATCGCCCTGGATACCTTCGCCTACGACAGTGCCGGGCGTATCTACTACCAGGTGCTGGGGCCCAAGGGCGAGTTGGTGTCGGGCTATGAAGACCTGCCCGCGGCACCACCGCACACGCCGCGAACCAATGACTACCCGGCTCTGGCCAAGTTCTATGACGGCACCTACCGTGGCCAGGGCGTGCGGGTGGTGAGCTTCCTGCAGCCGGTCAGTGAGCCTGGTTACAGCGGGGTTGCCGAGATTCGTGTAGCCGAGACCCAGGGCGCCCGGGAACGCATGACCCGGGACCTGCTGTTGGGCACGCTGTGGCGCATGGGCTTGCTGTCGCTCAGTGCGCTGCTGCTTGTCTGGTTGGCGGTGAGCGCCGGGTTGCGCCCGCTCGAGAGCCTGCGCCGGACGGTAGCGGGGCGCAACAGCGATGATCTGCGCCCGCTACCGGACGAGGACATGCCCAGGGAACTGCGGCCTCTGGTCAATGCGCTGAATCAGTTCAACGACAGGCTGCGCGGTCTGTTCGAGCGGCAGTCGCAGTTTATCGCCGATGCCTCCCACGAACTGCGCACGCCCCTGGCGGCGCTCAAGGCGCGGGTCGAACTGGGCCTGCGTGATCAGGATCCGCAGGTCTGGCACGCGACCCTGGAGGACGCAGCGTTGAACGCCGATCGCCTGACCCATCTGGCCAACCAGCTGTTGTCATTGGCGCGGATCGAAAGCGGGGCGCGCGCGATTGCCGAGGGGGGCGCGTTGCGGCTGGATCTCAGCCAGCTGGCCCGCGAGCTGGGCATGGCGTTGGCACCGCTGGCGCATTCGCGTGGCGTGGCCCTGGCACTGGAAGCCGAGCATCCGGTGTGGATTCGCGGCGAGCCGACATTGCTCAATGAGCTGCTGTGCAATCTGGTCGACAATGCCATGGCCTACACCGAGGCAGGTGGCAACGTCATCCTGCGGGTGAAGGAGCCCGCTGTACTGGAGGTCGAGGATGATGGTCCCGGTATCCCCGAGGAAGATCGAGGGCGGGTATTCGAGCGCTTCTACCGCCGTCAGGCTCAGGGGCTGGGCGCCGGCCTGGGCTTGGCCATCGTTGGGGAGATCTGCCGTGCCCACCGCGCCGATATCAGCCTGCATCAGGCCAGCCCCCATGGGCTGCTGGTGCGTGTGGTGTTCCGCGGCGAAGCAAGCTGAGAGCGGGGCGAAGCAGGCTTCGCCCCGGGGTAATTACTGCAACATGGTCATGGCGGCATCCATGGCTGCCGACAGATCCTCGTCGGCGTGGATGTCCAGGTCCGGCTTGATGCCGAGCTTGTCGAATGCCGGGATCTGACTCCAGTCCAGCTGGGTATAGGGGTGCGGCGTGCCGAGGTGGCTCTGCAGCGTGGCCACCTGGACGATATCGACGTAGTCGACCTTGCTGCTGTTGCGGCTGAAGTTCAGGTACTGGCCCGGCACGCTGGCGATCATTTCCGGGAATTCCCAGGTGCGCAGGATCTTGTCGCCAATGATCGGGTGGATCTGCTCGATCACGTGGTTGAGGCTGATCGAGTCGGCCAGCAGCTCGCTGTGCTCCTCGGCGTAGGTAAGGATCGGCAGTACGCCAATCTGGTGAACCAGGCCGGCAAGGGTGGCCTGGTCGGGCATCAGGCGGGTGTAGTGGCGGCAGAGTACGTGGCAGATGCCGGCGATCTCGGTGCTCTTGGTCCATACCTCACGCATCTTGCGGTCGACCACATCGGTGGTGGCCTGGAACATCTGCTCCATGGCCAGGCCCGTGGCCAGGTTGCAGGTGTAGTTGATGCCCAGACGACCGATGGCCATCTGCAGGTCGGTGATTTCACGGTTGGTACGCAGCAGCGGGCTGTTCACCACCTTGATGATGCGCGCGGTGAGCGCCGCGTCGTTACCGATGACCTTGGTCATCTCGGGAATGCCGACGTTGGGGTCTTCCGCTGCCTCGCGAACTTTCAGGGCGACCTCGGGCAGGGTCGGCAGCACCAGCTCATCGTTGTCGATGGCCCTGGTCAGGTCCAGCAGGACTTTCTCGGCGAGTTTGCTCATGTAATTCTCGTTGTCAGCGTGTGTTGGCGGGGCGTAGCGGCAGTGTACGTCAGCGTTGGATCTCGCGCTTACTGTCCAGCGTGTACGGCAGGTCGAGCAGGTCGAGCGGCAGGCCTTCGAGGCTGCCCAGGTGAATATGGCCGTCGAGCGCCGCGTCTTCCTGCAGCACCGCCAGCAGCTCGACGCCAGCGCTGCTCGAAGCCGCCAGCACCACTTCGCCCACCGCGCTGCGGTGCACGGGGGAGAACAGCTCGGTACCAGGGGCGGGCGGCTGATCGGCAGCGACGCTCAGCCGGTAGAGGCGGCGCTTGAGCTTGCCCAGGTACTGCATGCGGGCAACGATTTCCTGGCCGGTATAACAGCCCTTCTTGAAGCTTACCCCGCCAACGGCCTGCAGGTTGATCATCTGCGGGATGAACAGCTCCCGGGTGGTACCTGTAACCTGGCCAACACCGGCGCGAATCTGCGCGAGCAACCAGTCATTGAGGCCAGCTTCGGGCAGTTGCGCGCGCAGGTGCGTGTGCAGCCTCTCGGCTTGCTCGGCCGGCGCCCACAGCTCGGCGCGGCCATCGCTGAGGCGGATGGCCAGCAGTGACTCCGTACTGCTCACGCTGTCCGCCTCGGAGGCCAGGTCGAGGCCCAGGGCCTGCAAGGCGGCATCCGCGCCGCTGAGGCCGTAACGCACCCAGGCAGCACTCTCGTCGCCCAGCTTGGCCTTGGAGAATACGGCGTATTTCTGCAGCTCGGCGAGTTGCGGTTCCAGCAGTTCGCGGCTCATGGCCAGCAGGAAGCCGTCGGCCACGCTGACGATGCGAAAGCTCGAGAGCATGCGGCCTTTGGGCGTACAGCGAGCACCGAGGCTGGAGCCGCTGGCGCCAAGGTAGTTGATGTTGCAGGTGATCTGGCCCTGAAGGAACTTACCCGCATCGGGGCCGCGTACGGCGAGGATGCCTTCGTGGGTGAGCGAGCAAAAGAAAGCGCTGTCGGCCATGGTCGAGACAATCGTGGGCAAGGAATGAGTTGCCATGATAAGAGCAGCGGCAACTGTCTCGCTACAGGTAAGAGCCGCCGCCGGGCGATTCGGGTCGTGACGCTGATGCCGGCAGCGGCTGTTGGTATACTGCCGGCCTTTTCCCGAGGAGCACCCCCATGGTCGAAGCCACTGAACTCAATCGTCTTTTCTGGCACAGCCGGCGTGGCATGCTCGAACTGGACGTGTTGCTGGTGCCCTTCGTACGAGAGGTCTACCCCTCTCTTGGCGAAGAGGATCGCGCCCGCTACCGCAAGCTGCTCGAGTGCGAGGATCAGGACATGTTCGGTTGGTTCATGCAGCGTGGCGAGCCCGAGGATGCCGATCTGCGCCACATCGTTCGCATGATTCTGGATCGTGTCCAGCCCAAGTAAACGATTCGAATGCAACTGGCGGCCGTCACGGCGGCTGCTGGAAATCTACCTGTGTGCCCAGGCCCTGGCGCTGCTGACACTGCTCTTGGTGGATATCCCACTGTGGGCGCGACTGCTCGCTCTGCTGGCGTGTGGCTGCCATGCCGCCTGGGTAGTGCCCAGGCACGTGCTGCTGACCCATCCGGGAATTTTTCGCAGCTTGCGTCATGACGACGAGGGCTGGCAGGTAGCTGGGCTCGATGGGCAATGGCGGCCCGTCACCCTGCACCCGGACAGCATGGCGCTACCCTGGCTGGTCATCGTGCGCTTTCGGCTGCCGGGCCGCTCATTCACTCACAGCCTGTGCATCCCTGCCGATGCCATGCCCCGGGATATGCACCGGAGGCTGAGGGTGCGCCTGAAATTCAGTCGTCAGCGTTGGCGGGTTGCAGGATAGTGTCGCCCGCTACGGGAAGCAGGCCCGGGTAATCCAGGGTGTAATGCAGGCCCCGCGATTCCTTGCGCTGCATGGCCGAGCGAATCATCAGTTCGGCCACCTGGGCCAGGTTGCGCAGCTCGATCAGATCCCGGCTGACCTTGTAGTTGCTGTAGAACTCGTCGATCTCATCGAGCAGCAGGCGCACACGGTGCTGGGCACGCTGCAGGCGCTTGTTGGTGCGCACAATGCCCACGTAGTCCCACATGAAGCGCCGTAACTCGTCCCAGTTGTGGGCGATGATCACGTCCTCGTCCGAGTCGGTGACCTGGCTGGCATCCCAGGAGGGCAGGTCGGTCGGCATCGCCACCCGGTTCAGGTTGGCGATGATGTCGGCGGCGGCCGAGCGCGCATAGACGAAGCACTCGAGCAACGAGTTGCTGGCCATGCGGTTGGCGCCATGCAAACCGGTGAAACTGGTTTCGCCGATGGCATAAAGACCTTCCACATCGCTGCGCCCAGCCTGATCGACGAGCACGCCGCCGCAGGTGTAGTGAGCGGCAGGCACCACCGGAATGGGCTGGGTGGTGATGTCGATGCCGAAAGCCAGGCAGCGCTGGTAAACGGTAGGGAAGTGGCTTTTGATGAACTCAGCCGGCTTGTGGCTGATATCCAGATAGACGCAGTCGATGCCCAGGCGTTTCATCTCATGGTCGATGGCGCGGGCCACGATATCGCGCGGGGCGAGTTCTTCACGCGGGTCGAAGCGCGGCATGAAGCGTTCGCCACTGGGCAGGCGCAGCAGTGCACCTTCGCCGCGCAGGGCTTCGGTAACCAGAAAGCTCTTGGCCTGCGGATGGTACAGGCAGGTAGGGTGGAACTGATTGAACTCCAAGTTGCCAACCCGGCAACCGGCGCGCCACGCCATGGCAATGCCATCGCCGCAGGCGCCATCGGGGTTGCTGGTATAAAGGTAGACCTTGGCTGCACCGCCGGTGGCAAGAACCACGAAGCGCGCGTGGTGGGTGTCTACCTCGCCGGTACCCCGGTTCAGCACATAGGCGCCCAGGCAGCGTTGCCCCTCGCGGCCCAGCTTGTGCTCGGTGATCAGATCCACCGCAACCCGTTGTTCGAGCAGCACCACGTTGTCGCGCTGGCGCGTGCGTTCGAGCAGCGTATTGAAAATCGCCGCACCGGTTGCGTCGGCTGCGTGAATGATACGGCGGTGGCTGTGGCCGCCCTCGCGGGTCAGATGAAACTCGAACCCGCCATCTTCACGGTCATTGCCTTCATCGCGAGTGAAGGGTACCCCTTGCTCGATCAGCCATTCGATCGCTTCGCGGCTGTGCTCAACCGTGAAGCGCACGGCGGCTTCGCGGCATAGCCCGGCGCCTGCGTCGAGGGTGTCAGCCACGTGCGAGTCGACGGTGTCGCTGTGATCCAGTACCGCCGCCACGCCTCCTTGGGCCCAGTAGGTCGAGCCATTGGTCAATTCACCCTTGCTCAGCACGGCGATACTCAGATTGTCGGGAAGCGTGAGCGCCAGGGTAAGGCCGGCGGCACCGCTGCCGATAACCAGAACATCGTGCTGAAAGTGTTGGCTCATTGTTATGGATTCCGCTGGGTGGCGTGCAGCTGAAAAAGGATGCCCTATTGATCGCGTCACATGCTCTTCGTTGACAGGGCCATGGCCTTCAACTTTTTGTATCCAAGGATCACGCAAATGGCCGTCATGTGCCTGCGACGGGGCTTCGAGAACCATGGCAGCGATTTGATGGCCCCTAGTATATCGAGGGGGGCAACGGCACAATAGCCGACCTGGTAGGTTGTCCGGTGCAGAACGTGTATCGTGTTGGGATGGCGATATGCCTGCGTGGCTGGCCGCCATCTTGGAGCTGCATCTCATCCGCTGAAACCTGTCTGAACTTTGTCATGGGGCAGGGTTCTATAGCGGAGTCGCCCCGGAGAGGGAATGTGTCTGGCGAGTTGAGTGAACGAAGCGATCACGCGATTCGTTTCTGCCCGTCAGGCGATCTAAAGACAATTCGCGCAGCAGGCGTTGGTTCTGGTGCGTGGTTTCGTGCAAAACCAAAAAATGTTTTGTGGGAAGCTTGTTCGTAGGGGGAGAACTTTTGCATATGGCTCGAGTCTATTTCGGCAGATCGATCTTCTGGCGGGTGCAGACCTCCTACGGGCTCAACGAGGAGTATTCATGCTAACCCAGGAAGAAGATCAGCAGCTGGTCGAGCGCGTTCAGCGCGGCGACAAGCGAGCATTCGATCTGTTGGTGCTGAAGTATCAGCACAAGATTCTCGGGTTGATCGTGCGTTTCGTGCACGACACCCATGAAGCTCAGGATGTCGCCCAGGAGGCTTTTGTAAAAGCTTATCGGGCACTGGGAAACTTTCGCGGCGACAGTGCGTTCTATACATGGCTGTACCGCATCGCCATCAACACGGCGAAGAATCACCTGGTATCTCGCGGTCGTAGGCCGCCAGATAACGATGTAAGTGCAGAGGATGCCGAGTTCTACGATGGTGATCATGCCCTCAAGGACATCGAATCGCCCGAGCGAGCTCTGCTAAGGGATGAAATCGAAGCGACCGTGCATCGGAGCATCCAGCAATTGCCAGAAGATTTACGAACGGCGCTAACGTTACGCGAATTTGATGGTCTTAGTTATGAAGACATTGCGAGCGTCATGCAATGTCCAGTTGGTACCGTGCGTTCGCGAATCTTTCGGGCGCGTGAAGCCATCGACAAGTCCCTGCAACCTTTGTTGCAGGAAGCCTGAGACAGCGGCGACAGCCAAGAGAGGAACCGCTATGAGTCGTGAAGCCCTGCAGGAATCGCTGTCCGCGGTGATGGATAACGAAGCGGATGAACTTGAACTTCGGCGTGTGCTCGGTGCGAGCAACGACGCTGAACTGCGTGCTACCTGGTCCCGTTATCAGGTTGCTCGCGCCGTGATGCACAAGGATCTGCTCGTGCCCAAACTGGACATCGCTGCAGCCGTTTCCGCGGCTCTGGAAAACGATGCCACTCCAGTTGTGCAGGAGAAGGTCGTGCGTGGTCCATGGCGCAGTCTGGGGCGCGTGGCAGTTGCTGCAACCGTAACGGTTGCCGTGTTGGCCGGCGTGCGTTTCTACAATCAGGATGACGTTTCTGGTGCCCAGTTGGCGCAACAGGATCAGCCGTCCATCGCGCTGCCGCAAGCTCAGGGGCCGGCCATTCTGGCAGGCTTCAAGACTTCGGATGAGCAGCCGGCTGTAGAGACCGTATCTGCCGAAGGTGAAGGCTGGCATGAACAGCGTCTGCCTGAGTACCTGCGTCAGCATGGTCAGCAATCCGCCCCTGGCACTGCTGAAAATGCACTGCCGTTTGCACGATCTGCGAGTGTAGAAGAGCGTTAAGCACAACGCGTATGCGCTGCATTCTCGTCACGTCTCTGATGCTCGGCGGTCTTTTGGCAACCCCTGCCATAGCCGCCGATGCACAGGGATGGTTGCAACGGCTGAGTCAGGCCGAAAGCAAGCAAAGCTTCCAAGGCACCTTCGTTTACGAACGTAACGGCAATCTTTCCACTCACAGCATCTGGCGTCAGGTCGAGCCGGGAGGGTCTGTGCGTGAGCGTTTATTGCAGCTCGATGGTACGCCGCAGGAATTATTGCGAGTCAACGGCCGGGCGCAATGTGTCAACGGCCCTATTGCGTCCGCGGTCGTGGACGATCAGGTATCGCCTGCCCACGGCGTCGACGTCAAACAGATAGAGCAATGGTACGACTTGCGCCTGAATGGCGAGTCACGGGTGGCCGGTCGCGCGGCGGTAATTCTCGCCTTGCTGCCACGTGACCAGCACCGTTACGGTGTTGAGTTGTATGTGGACAAGGAAACCGGGCTGCCACTCAAGTCGCTATTGGTCAACGATCGCGGCATGCTGCTCGAACGTTTCCAGTTTACCCAGTTGGATACCGCCAATGTACAACCTGCGGCGGTGTTGCAACCTTCTACAGATTGCACGCCGGTGCGGGTCGTCCAGACGCGTACGCCTTCTGTGGAGTCCTGGCGCTCCGGCTGGTTACCGCCAGGCTTCAATCTCAGTGCCGTGACCCAGCAGCGCAGCCCGGTATCGACCGATAGCGTCGACTGTCTGGTCTACGATGACGGATTGGCGCGTTTTTCCGTATTTCTCGAGCCTTTGCATGATGTGGCGGTGGCTGATGCCCGTAATCAGCTCGGCCCCACAGTGGCGGTGTCTCGACGCCTGACAACCGACGACGGAGATGTCATGGTGACCGTGGTGGGAGAGATTCCGCCGGGAACCGCCGAGCGTGTCGCCATGTCGATGCGCGCCGACGATGTGCATGCCACGCCGTAAATATCGACAATAACGATCGAGGTCGATGCGCCGTAGTATCGTCATGTTTGTTGTACCAATGGCCCCTACGGGGGTTCGTTTGTTCTGGATGGGGAAGAAACTGCAATGTCGATGCCTAGCCTGAAAAATTACGCTGCCGCGTTGTTCGCGGTGTTCCTGATGGGGCAGTCAGTAATCGCACACGCGCAGCTGCCGGACTTCACGCCGTTGGTCGAGGCGGCTTCGCCTGCCGTGGTCAATATCAGTACCCGGCAAAAAGTGCCGAATGCCGTCGCTAGCAGCGGCGGCCTCTCCGTTCCAGACCTGGAAGGCCTGCCGCCGATGTTCCGCGAGTTTTTCGAGCGCAGCATTCCTCAGCAGCCACGCGCGCCAGGTGGCGGTGGTCGCCAGCGTGAAGCGCAGTCGCTTGGCTCGGGCTTCATCATTTCCAAAGACGGTTACATCCTGACCAACAACCATGTGGTGGCCGATGCCGATGAAATCATCGTGCGTTTGTCTGATCGCAGTGAGCTGGAAGCCAAACTGATCGGTACCGACCCGCGCAGTGACGTGGCGCTGCTCAAGGTTGAGGCGAACGACCTGCCGACCGTCAAGCTGGGCAATTCCGACAACCTCAAGGTGGGTGAGTGGGTACTGGCCATCGGCTCGCCCTTCGGCTTCGATCATTCGGTCACCGCCGGTATCGTCAGTGCCAAAGGGCGCAGCCTGCCGAACGAAAGCTACGTGCCTTTCATTCAGACCGATGTGGCGATCAACCCGGGTAACTCGGGCGGGCCGCTGTTCAATCTGGACGGCGAAGTGGTCGGCATCAACTCGCAGATTTTCACCCGTTCCGGTGGGTTCATGGGGCTGTCCTTTGCCATCCCGATGAGTGTGGCGATGGACGTGGCCGACCAGCTCAAGGCCAGCGGCAAGGTCAGCCGCGGCTGGCTGGGCGTGGTGATTCAGGAAGTGAACAAGGATCTCGCCGAATCCTTTGGTCTGGAGAAGCCGGCCGGTGCCCTGGTCGCCCAGGTGCTTGAAGATGGGCCGGCCGCCAAGGGTGGTCTGCAGGTCGGTGACGTAATCCTCAGCCTCGACGGCAAGCCGATCATCATGTCCGCCGACCTGCCGCATCTGGTCGGCGCTCTGAAGCCGGGCACCAAGGCCAATCTGGAAATCGTTCGCGAGGGCGCGCGCAAGAACCTGAAACTGGCAGTCGGCACCATGCCTGCCGATGATGGCGATGAAACCACCGAAGGCGCTACGCCGGGTGCCGAGCGCAGCAGCAATCGTCTGGGGGTTAGTGTCGCCGAACTGACCGATGAGCAGAAAAAAGCCCTGGATCTGCGTGGCGGTGTGGTCATTCGTGAAGTGCAGGACGGCCCGGCGGCGCTGATCGGCCTGCGCCCGGGCGACGTGATCACTCACCTGAACAACCAGGCCATTGCCTCGGCGAAGAACTTCACCGAGGTGGCGCAGTCGCTGCCGAAGAACCGTTCGGTGTCGATGCGTGTACTGCGCCAGGGGCGCGCCAGTTTCATCACTTTCAAGCTCGCCGAGTAGGTCTCGACCAGTAGGCCTGGCCGGGTAGCTCCGAGCCGGAATGCTTGCCGGTGATCAGCTGTGCAACGCAAGAGGGCGACGCAAGTCGCCCTTTTTTGTGCCTGCCTGCTGGCATCGATCCACCTGCCGGCTTGGCGGTTTGCGCATGGCATGACGGGCCAGCGTTCAATTACCCCGGCCGCTCGGTTGTCCTGACGTGACGTGGGGGCAACCACTCGGGTAAACTTTGCGGCTATTTTCGGCAGGCAGTCGCCTGCGGCCATTTTCGAGTGTTGTCCTGTGAGTGACCTGAGTCATATCCGCAATTTTTCCATCATTGCCCACATTGACCACGGCAAGTCGACGCTGGCTGACCGTTTCATCCAGATGTGCGGTGGCCTGACCGCTCGCGAGATGGAGGCTCAGGTTCTCGATTCCATGGATCTGGAGCGCGAGCGCGGCATCACCATCAAGGCCCACAGCGTCACCCTGTACTACAAGGCGCAGGACGGCATCACCTACCAGTTGAACTTCATCGACACCCCTGGTCACGTCGACTTCACCTACGAGGTGAGCCGCTCGCTGGCGGCCTGTGAAGGCGCGCTGCTGGTCGTCGATGCAGGGCAGGGGGTGGAGGCGCAGTCGGTCGCCAACTGCTACACCGCCATCGAGCAGGGCCTGGAAGTCATGCCCGTGCTGAACAAGATGGACCTGCCGCAAGCCGACCCCGATCGCGTCAAGGACGAAATCGAGAAGATCATCGGTATCGATGCCACCGACGCCGTTGCCTGCAGTGCCAAGAGCGGCATGGGCGTCGACGAAGTGCTCGAGCGCCTGGTACAGACCATTCCGGCACCGACCGGCGAGATCGATGCGCCGTTGCAGGCGCTGATCATCGACTCCTGGTTCGACAATTACCTGGGCGTCGTGTCCCTGGTGCGGGTGCGTCATGGCCGGGTGAAGAAGGGCGACAAGATTCTGGTCAAGTCCACCGGCAAGATTCACCTGGTCGACAGCGTGGGCGTGTTCAACCCCAAGCACACCGCTACCGCTGACCTCAAGGCCGGCGAAGTGGGCTTTATCATCGCCAGTATCAAGGATATTCACGGTGCGCCGGTGGGCGATACCCTGACCCTCAGTTCGACGCCAGACGTCGAGGTGCTCTCGGGCTTCAAGAAAATCCAGCCGCAGGTCTACGCTGGCCTGTTCCCGGTCAGCTCCGACGATTTCGAAGATTTCCGCGATGCCCTGCAGAAGCTGACCCTCAACGACTCGTCGCTGCAGTACCTGCCGGAAAGCTCCGACGCCCTGGGCTTCGGCTTCCGTTGCGGCTTCCTCGGCATGCTGCACATGGAGATCATCCAGGAGCGCCTGGAGCGCGAGTATGATCTGGATCTGATCACCACCGCGCCGAGCGTGATTTTCGAGGTCGTGCTCAAGACCGGTGAAACGATTTACGTCGACAACCCGTCCAAGCTGCCGGACGTGTCGTCGGTCGAGGATTTCCGCGAGCCGATCGTCGCGGCGACCATCCTGGTTCCGCAGGAGCACCTGGGCAACGTCATTACCCTGTGTATCGAGAAACGCGGCGTGCAGCGCGACATGCAGTTCCTCGGCACCCAGGTGCAGGTGCGCTACGACCTGCCGATGAACGAAGTGGTGCTCGACTTCTTTGATCGTCTGAAGTCCACCAGTCGCGGCTACGCTTCGCTGGATTACCATTTCGACCGCTACCAGTCGGCCAATCTGGTCAAGCTGGACGTGTTGATCAACGGCGACAAGGTCGATGCCCTGGCGCTGATCGTGCACCGTGACAACGCCCATTTCAAAGGGCGGCAGTTGACCGAGAAAATGAAAGAGCTGATCCCTCGGCAGATGTTCGACGTGGCGATTCAGGCGGCCATCGGCGGCCAGATCGTGGCGCGAACCACTGTCAAGGCATTGAGAAAGAACGTTCTGGCCAAGTGCTACGGCGGCGACGTGAGCCGTAAGCGCAAGCTGTTGGAGAAGCAGAAGGCCGGTAAGAAGCGCATGAAGCAGGTGGGGAACGTGGAGATTCCACAGGAAGCCTTCCTTGCTGTACTCAAGTTGGATAGCTAGGGCCTATGTCATTCAATTTTCCGCTGTTGCTGGTCATTGCCGTCGCCGTGTGCGGCGCCCTGGCCCTGTTCGATCTGGTATTCCTGGCGCCGCGGCGTCGTGCAGCGATCGCCAGCTACCAGGGCAAGGTCGAGCAAGTCGACGATGCAGTGGTCGAGAAGCTCAACAAGGAACCCTTGCTGGTTGAATATGGCAAGTCGTTCTTTCCGGTGCTCGCCATCGTGCTGGTGCTGCGCTCCTTTCTGGTCGAGCCGTTCCAGATTCCGTCCGGTTCGATGATCCCGACCCTGGAAGTGGGCGACTTCATCCTGGTCAACAAGTTTGCCTACGGCATTCGCCTGCCGGTGCTGGACACCAAGGTGATCGAAGTGGGTGATCCGCAGCGCGGCGACGTCATGGTGTTCCGCTACCCGAGCGACCCCAACGTCAACTACATCAAGCGGGTGATCGGCCTGCCGGGCGACCATGTGCGCTACAGCAGCGACAAGCGCCTGTTCGTCAACGGCAAGCCGGTGGCCGAGCAGCTGATCGGCGAGGAGCCGGGCAGCCTGGGCAGCGCCACGCTGTACAGCGAACGTCTGGGCGATGTGGAGCATCGCATCCGCAAGGAAATGTCCCGCTACCGTGCCGAGCCAGGCAGGGAGTGGACCATTCCCGAGGGCCACTACTTCATGATGGGCGACAACCGCGACAACTCCAACGACAGCCGTTACTGGAACGACCCGAATATCCCCAAAGACGTATTGGGCATGGTTCCGGATCGCAACATCGTCGGCAAGGCGTTCGCCATCTGGATGAGCTGGCCGGATCCGAAGTTCAAGACCCTGCCGAACTTCAGCCGCGTCGGGCTGATTCACTGATCTGATGAAAATTTGCGGCGCCGTTCAATACGGCGCTGCCTGCTATCTATAGTCTTGTAATGCGCAAGGCGCGCATCGGACTGTCTGGATATTTGGGGATGAACATGAAATTCGCACGCTCGCAGCAAGGCTTGTCGATCGTCAGCTGGCTGGTGGTACTGGCTGTCGTGGCGTTTCTGGCCAGCACGGCGTTCAAGGTGGTGCCGCATTACCTCGACTATATGTCGATGGAAAAGATCATCACCTCGGTGGAAATCGACCGCATCCAGGAAGTCAGGACCGTGGGGGATTTCTACAACCATGTGAGCCGTGGCATGACGGTCAACAGCATCCGCGACCTGAACATGCAGGATGCGCTTAAAGTGACCCAGGATGGCAACGAGTTTCTTGCCCACCTCAAGTATGAAAAACGTGAGCACCTGATCGAGAACATCGATCTGGTGGTTAATTTCGATAAAGAATTTCGTGTGCGTATGCCGTGAGTGTTTCGTTGACCCGCCTCGAGCGCCAGCTCGGGCACAGTTTCAAAGACCAGGATCTGATGATCCTGGCGCTGACCCATCGCAGTTTTGCCGGGCGCAACAATGAGCGTCTGGAGTTCCTCGGTGATGCCATCCTCAATTTCGTTGCCGGTGAGGCGCTCTACGAGCGCTTCCCCCAGGCACGCGAGGGGCAGCTTTCCAGATTGCGCGCACGCCTGGTCAAGGGCGAAACCCTGGCCATCCTGGCGCGCGGTTTCGATCTGGGCGAATACCTGCGTCTGGGCTCTGGCGAGCTGAAGAGCGGCGGCTTTCGTCGCGACTCGATCCTCGCTGATGCACTGGAAGCGCTGATCGGCGCCATCTATCTGGATGCCGGCATGGACACTGCCCGCGAGCGCGTGCTGGCCTGGCTGACCAACGAGCTGGACGGCCTGACCCTGGTCGACACCAACAAGGATCCCAAGACCCGCCTGCAGGAGTTTCTGCAGTCGCGCGCCTGTGAGCTGCCGCGTTACGAAGTGGTCGACATTCAGGGCGAGCCCCATTGCCGGACATTCGTGGTCGAGTGTCAGGTCAATCTACTCAATGACAAGACCCTGGGCCAAGGCGCCAGCCGCCGCATTGCCGAACAGGTAGCGGCGACGGCAGCGCTGATCGCTCTGGGTGTGGAGAACGGCAATGACTGATTCGCCTGTAACGCGCTGTGGCTATGTCGCCATCGTTGGCCGGCCCAACGTGGGCAAGTCGACCTTGCTCAACCACATCCTCGGCCAGAAGCTGGCGATCACCTCGCGCAAGCCGCAGACCACGCGCCACAACATGCTCGGCATCAAGACCGAGGGCGACGTGCAGGCCATCTACGTCGATACGCCCGGCCTGCACAAGAACAACGACAAGGCGATCAACCGCTACATGAACAAGAACGCCTCGTCGGCCCTCAAGGATGTCGACGTGGTGATCTTCGTGGTCGATCGCACTCGCTGGACCGACGAGGACCAGATGGTGCTCGAACGCGTCCAGTACGTGCAGGGTCCGGTGATCCTGGCGGTCAACAAGACCGACCGCCTGGAAGACAAGGCCGACCTGATGCCGCACCTGAAGTGGCTGGCCGAGCAGCTGCCCAATGCCGAGATCGTGCCGGTGTCAGCGCAGCATGGCCACAACCTCGATGCCCTGGAAAAGCTGGTCGGCGAGCGCCTGCCCGAGGGCGTGCACTTCTTTCCCGAAGACCAGATCACTGACCGCTCCGGGCGCTTTTTCGCCGCCGAGCTGGTGCGCGAGAAGATCATGCGCCAGCTCGGTGCCGAGCTGCCGTACCAGATCACCGTGGAGATCGAGGAGTTCAAGCGCGAAGGGCGGATCATGCACATCCACGCGCTGATCCTGGTCGAGCGGGACGGGCAGAAGAAGATCATCATCGGCGAGAAGGGCGAGCGCCTCAAACGCATTGGCCAGGAAGCGCGCAAGGACATGGAGTCGATGTTCGACACCAAGGTCATGCTCAACCTCTGGGTCAAGGTGAAGAGTGGCTGGTCCGACGACGAGCGCGCCCTGCGTTCGCTCGGTTACGACGATATCTGACCTCGGCATCCGCCGCGCCGCGGCTGGCTAACTCAGCGAGTTTTCTCCCATGCTTGCGCCCAGCCAGCCCGCCTATGTCCTGCACAGCCGTGCGTACCGCGAGAGCAGTGCGCTGGTGGATTTTCTCACCCCGCAAGGTCGCTTGCGCGCCGTGCTGCGCGGGGCTCGCGGCAAGGCTGGCAGCCTTGCTCGGCCATTTATCCCGCTCGAACTGGAAACCCGCGGGCGTGGCGAGCTGAAGAATGTCGGCCGCCTGGAAGCCGCCGGCATTCCCAACCTGCTCAATGGCGAGGCGCTGTTCAGCGGCCTGTACCTCAACGAATTGCTGATTCGCGTGCTGCCCGCCGAAGACCCGCACCCGGTGATTTTCGAGCACTACGCCATGAGCATCCTGGCGCTGGCCCAGGGGCGGCCGCTGGAGCCGATCTTGCGCGCGTTCGAATGGCGGCTGCTCGATGAACTCGGCTATGGTTTTGTCCTCGACAGCGACGTGCAGGGCAATGCCGTGGTCAGCGACGGTTTGTACCGGCTCGAGGCCGACAGCGGCTTTCTGCCCATCGGCCACTGGCAGCCCGGTGCCTTTCTCGGTAGTGAACTGCTGGCCATGGCCGAAGCGGATTGGAGTACGCCCGGCGCGCTGGCCGCTGCCAAACGCCTGATGCGCCAAGCACTCGCCCCCCATCTGGGCGGCCGACCCCTGGTCAGCCGCGAATTGTTCATGACGCTCAAGGAGCCGACCCGTGACTGAAGCCAAGCGTGTTTTGCTGGGTGTGAATATCGACCACGTCGCCACGCTGCGCCAGGCCCGCGGTACCCGCTATCCCGACCCGGTCAAGGCCGCGCTGGATGCCGAAGAAGCGGGCGCCGACGGCATCACCGTGCACCTGCGTGAAGATCGCCGGCATATCCAAGAACGCGACGTGCGCGTGCTCAAGGAAGTCATGCAGACGCGCATGAACTTCGAGATGGGGGTGACCGACTTCATGCTCGCTTTCGCCGAGGAGATTCGCCCCGAGCACGTGTGCCTGGTACCGGAAACCCGCCAGGAACTGACTACCGAAGGCGGCTTGGACGTGGCTGGCCAGGAGGCGCGCATTGCCGCTGCCGTGCAGCGCCTGGCGGCCGTTGGCAGCGAGGTTTCGCTGTTCATCGATGCCGACCCGCGGCAGATCGAGGCGAGCAAGCGCGTCGGCGCGCCGGCCATAGAGCTGCACACCGGGCGTTATGCCGATGCGCATACGCCGCAAGAGGCTGAGGCCGAACTGCAGCGGATCCGTGAAGGGGTCGCCCTGGGTGTTTCCCTGGGGCTGATCGTCAATGCCGGCCACGGCCTGCACTACCACAACGTCGAGCCGGTGGCGGCGATCCCAGGTATCAACGAGCTGAACATCGGCCATGCGCTGGTCAGCCATGCGCTGTTCGTTGGCTTCAAGGAAGCCGTGCGCGAGATGAAGCAGTTGATCCAGGGCGCCGCGCCGCGCTAACGCTTGCCGTAAGCCACCGCCACCTGCGCCGCCAGTGCTTCGGCGGCTGCGCCACGGTTGCTGCCGCGTAGTAGCTTGATATGGTAGTCGCCCAGTGGCGGTAGGTCGTGCTCCTGCAGGGAAAGGCGGCGTAGCGGCGGTTTGACCAGGCTCGCGGGGAAGGCCGCAATGGCCAGGTCGGCCAGCAGCGCGGCTTCCTGGCCGGCGCACTGCTCGCTGGAGTAGGCGATGCGGTAGCGGCGTCCCTGGCGATCCAGACCGTCCAGGGCAGCACGACGCCAGGCACAGCCGGTATTGGCCAGTGCAAGCGGCAACGGCTCGCGCTTGACCGCCAGACCGCCTTCGCGACCGGCCCACACCAATGACTCGCTGCAAATCACTTCGCCACGGGCGTCATCGGCATCCGCATCGCCGGTATTGAGCAATGTCAGGTCGAGTTCGCCGGCGTCCACCCGTTCGATCAGCTCGCAGCTGCGGCCCACCGAGACATCGACCTGTACGGCCGGATGGCTGAGGGCGAACTGCGACAGCAGATCCGGCAGCGAGCCGACACCGATATCGAATGGCGTGCCAAAACGCACGGTGCCGGCCAGATCGGGCACCCGGAAATGCGCCACCGCTTCCTCGTTGAGCTTGAGCAAGCGGCGGGCATAGCCGAGCAGGATTTCGCCATCCGGTGTGAGACGCACGCGGCGACTCTCGCGTAGAAAAAGCGTGCGCCCAAGGGTTTCCTCCAGACGCTTGATCTGCTGGCTGACCGCCGCCGTGGTGCGAAACACCTGTGCAGCGGTGCGGGTGAAGCTGCCGCTTTCGGCAATGCCGACGAAAGTCCTCAGCACATCGCTTTCCAATAAAGGCAATGCGGCGGGTACATCGGTTGGCAATGGACTGTCCATTTTATGGTTAATAATTTCTTAATCGGCTGTTAGGTATTTGTCGATTTTATTAACGATAAGCGCGGCTCAAGCTGTCGGCAAGCAATCACCGATAACCGGTGAGCATTGGCTGCCGAGGAGAGTTGTCATGAGGGCGAACGAACAGCATGCCGAAAATAACGGGGGCGCCAACCAGGCAGGGTCGCCGGCTATCCACCCGCACGAGCTGACGCGGTGGGGCGATTGGTATTTCGCCTGGTGCTGGAGGCGCAAGATGCGCCGGCTGCTGATGCTCGATCGCGCTGGCCAGATTCGCCTGGGAAGCGCCCGCACGCGGGTCAGTGCCGGGGCGCAGATGCCCCTCGCACTGATCGCGGCGCGGCAGGCCGAATGGCGCCGCCAGGGTGATGCCGCCAGCTAGGCCGTAATCAAGGCTTGCGTGCCACCAGTACGGCGCGGCGCGGAGCGGGCAGGCCTTCGATGGTGCGACGGTGATCGAGCGGGTCGAGAAACTCGGGTAGCGACTGGTAGCGCATCCAGTCGGTGCTGCGTTGCTCTTCGACCGACGTGACGCTGACGTCCACGCAGCGTACGTCGACGAAGCCGGCGCGGCGCAGCCACAGCTCCAGCGCGGGCACCGATGGCAGGAACCAGACGTTGCGCATCTGCGCGTAGCGGTCTTCGGGTACCAGCACCTGTTGGGCGTCGCCTTCCACCACCAGGGTTTCGAGAACCAGTTCACCTCCCTTGCGCAGGCAGTCCTTGAGTTCGAGCAGGTGGTCGATGGGCGAGCGGCGGTGGTAGAGCACGCCCATGGAAAACACCGTGTCGAAGCCCAGCAGCTTCGGTGGAAGCTCTTCGATACCGAGCGGCAGGTGCCAGGCGGGCATATCCGGCAGGTAGTTCTTCATCGCCAGGAACTGGCAGAGGAACAGCCAGTTCGGGTCGATGCCCACTGCGCTACGGGCGCCGGCACCGAGCATGCGCCACATGTAGTAGCCATTGCCGCAGCCCACATCGAGTATGCGTTTGCCGGTGAGATCCAGGTGTGGGGCGACCCGTTGCCATTTCCAGTCTGAGCGCCATTCGGTGTCCACATGCACGCCGAACGGATGGAACGGGCCTTTGCGCCAGGGGATCAGCCCGCGCAACGCACTGTCCAGCGCCGCGCGGGTAGCGTCATCGCAGGGGCCGTCGAGTCGGAAATCCTGTTGCAGGTCGATCTGCTCGGCCTGCAGCGGCGGCAATGCTTCGACGGCGGCGTACCAGCGCTGCAGGTCGCCGTGACCGATGGCCAGCTTGGCATCGATCTGTCCTGGCAGGTCGGCGCTCCAGTCCTGCAGGGGCGTGCCGGCCAGCTCGGCCTGCAGGGCGTCGAGATCCATGCGGCGCATCATGGCAGGGCCACCAGCGAGGCGAAGTTCAGGCACTGGAACCAGGGCACTACTTTGCTGAAGCCGGCGGCGTGCAGGCGTTCGCGGTGCTGCTCGAGGCTGTCGGGCAACATGACGTTTTCGATGGCGCTGCGTTTCTGGGCAATTTCCAGTTCGCTGTAGCCGTTGGCGCGTTTGAAGGCAACGTGCAGGTCGGTGAGCAGGGCATGTTGCTGCTCGTCTTCGAAACGCAGTTTTTCCGAGAGGATCAAGGCGCCGCCCGGCAGCAGCGTGCGATGAATACGGCTCAGCAACTCCAGGCGGTTTTCCGGGGCGATGAACTGCAGGGTGAAGTTCATCGCTACCAGCGAGGCAGGCTGCCAGTGCATGTTGAGGATGTCCGCCTCGATCACCTCGACCGGCAGCAGCTCCTGGAACATGGCGTCCTGGGCGTGCAGGTATTCGCGGCAGCGCTCGACCATTGCCGCGGAGTTGTCCACGGCGATCACCCGGCAACCCTCTACCTGTACATGTCGGCGCAGCGCCTGGGTGACGGCGCCCAACGAGCAGCCCAGGTCATACAGCAGGCTGCCGGGCTGGGCGAACTGGTTAGCCAGCACGCCAATGTTCTCGACAATGGTGGGGTAGCCCGGAACCGAGCGCTTGATCATGTCCGGGAATACCCGGGCGACGTCTTCGTTGAAGACGAAATCCGGGACCTGATCCAGTGGCTGGGCGAAGAGTTGGTCGGGCTGTCTGTTCACGGTCGGTCTGCATGGCGCTGGAAAGGCGCGCATTTTAGCCAAGTCCGGCGATTAGCCAAACCTCACCGCAAGCCTGATTCGATGGTCGGCCTGTGTGGGGCGATGCAGGCGACTGGTCAGTGCACGCGGATCTGGCAGTCGAAGGTGTCGGCGGGGGCCGCGCTGGTGTCCCAGGGCTGGGCGTAGGTCAGCAGCAATTGGGCCTCTCCCGGCGCCGTAGCCTGGAAGCGCCAGGTGGAATTGCCATCGCCGCCGACCAGGTCGGAGTCTTCGGCGGCGCTGTAGACTTCCGGGCCCAGGGCCTTTAGCACCGCGGCCGCACCTTCCTGCACTGTCCAGCGATAGCCCGTGGTCGGGTTGCTCGGCAGGCTGAGAATCAGCTGCTGGCCCGCGGTCAGGCTGATCGGGCACTGGCTCTGCTTCTGCACCTGCAGGCTCTTGGAAGGGTTGGCGCAGGCACCTAGCAGAACCAGACCGGCGAGAAGAGGCAGACGATAGGCATTGATCATGACGGGCTCCAGGCGCAGAAATCGACCGTCAGCATAACGGCAGAAGCCCTGGGCTGTAACCCGCCTGCGGGCTGATTCAATCGACGATGAACAAGCGCGCGCCGGTGCTCGTCGAGCTGCGATGCGCCTCGGCCCCGTCAGCCACCTGATAGCTCATGCCCGGCGTCATCACGAAGCGGCGGCCATCATCGAGCTCGGTGTGCAGTTCGCCTTCCAGGCACAGCAGGATATGGCCCTTCTCGCACCAGTGGTCGGCCAGGTATCCCGCCGTGTACTCGACCATGCGCACGCGCAGCGCGCCGAACTGGCAGGTCCGCCAGTAGGCCACGCCGGTTTCGCCGGCATGTTCGCTAGCTTCGATCTTGCTCCAGTCGGTAACGCCAAAGGGGATATCGCTGATGTTCATTGGGATGGCTCCGAAATGGGAAGAGAAGCGTTACTGCCGGGCAACGCTCACGCCTTCGAGGTTGGCGAACGAGGTGTCCTTGGCGGTGAGCAGGAAGTCGCGCATGAAGGGCGCGTCGAGCATGTCGGTGCGCACGCCTGCGTAGAGCGTGGCGAACAGGCCCTTGTCGCCCAGTCGCTTGGCGGTCACGTAACCGCGCGAGCTGTACTCGTGCAGCGCCCAGTTGGGCAGGCCGCAGACGCCGCGGCCGCTGGCCACCAGTTGCATCATCATCACCGTCAGTTCGGAGGTGCGCACCTGGGCCGGCTCGATATCGGCGGGCTCCAGGAAGCGGGTGAAGATGTCCAGGCGATCGCGCTCCACCGGGTAGGTGATCAGGGTCTCGCGGCTCAGGTCCTCGGGGCGGATATAGGGGCGGTTGGCCAGGGCGTGCTGGTTGGCCACCGCCAGCATGGCTTCGTAAGTGAACAGCGGCACGTAGGTAATGCCCGAGAGTTCAACTGGATCGGAGGTCACCACCAGATCCAGATCGCCCCGGGCCAGGGCGGGCAGGGGGGCGAAGGAAAAGCCCGAGGCCAGGTCGAGCTCGACCTCCGGCCAGGCATCGCGGAACTGATCGATGGTCGGCATCAGCCACTGGAAACAGCTGTGGCATTCGATGGCCATGTGCAGGCGGCCTGCGGTGCCACCCGCCAGGCGCGACAGATCGCGCTCGGCGCTGCGCAGCAGCGGCAACACGCTGTCGCACAGCTGCAGCAAACGTAGGCCAGCGCTGGTGAAACGTACCGGTTTGGTCTTGCGTACGAACAGTTGCATGCCCAGGCGCTCTTCGAGCTCCTTGAACTGATGCGACAAGGCGGACTGGGTCAGGTGCAAGCGGTCGGCCGCCTCGACCAGGCTATCGGTTTCACGCAGGGCGTGGAGGGTTTTCAGGTGGCGTATTTCAAGCATCTTGGGACCTGCGGGAATTTCAATCAATTGCTCATTAAGATGAGCAATATTCATTGTCCAGTGTCGCCTAGCCAGTCCCTTGTTGTCCACTGGGCAGGTTTCATCAAACTGTCACCGTTCTGTGGCAGCGCGCACCGGTGCATGGCTGCAGACTTGCCTGCTATCCGGCTTATCGCTTGTGGAATTCATGATGCGCGTGGTTATTTTTCTGGCTGCCCTGTTGTGCAGCCTGCCGTCCCTGGCGAGTGAAGTATGCAAGGTCGGTACGGACGTCGAGCGCGTCTCGCTGGGCGAGGTGAGCCTGGCGTACCAGAGCATCGGGCGCAGCAGCGATCCGGCGCTGTTGCTGGTCATGGGCCTGGGTGGGCAACTGATCCACTGGCCGGACGACGTGGTCGAGCAACTCTGCGAACAGGGCTTTCGAGTCATCCGCTTCGACAATCGCGACGTTGGGTTGAGCCGCTGGAACGGCGAAGCCCCCACCGCCAACCTTGCCTATGAGGTGCTGCGCTACCGCCTTGGTTTGGCGGTCGGTGCGCCCTATAGCCTGCGCAATATGGCCGGCGATTCGCTGGGCCTGATGGACGCGTTGGGCATTGACCAGTTTCACCTGCTGGGGGCCAGCATGGGCGGCATGATCGCCCAGCACATCGCTGACATGGCGCCGCAGCGGGTACGCAGCCTGACGTTGGTGATGACCAGTTCAGGCGCTCAGGGGCTGCCGGCACCGAGTCCGGCGTTGTTGCAGCTGTTGGCACGTCGCGAGGCGCCGAGCCGGGAGGTGGCCCTGGAGCAGCAGGCCGATCTGCTGGCCGCGCTGGGTAGCCCCAGTGTGGTGGATGATCGTGCGATGCTGCTGCATCAGGCCGAAATCGCCTATGACCGTGCCTTCAATCCGGCGGGCGTGGAGCGACAATTGCTGGCAATACTTGCCGAGGGCAGTAGGGTCGATCTGCTCAATCGTCTGCAGGTGCCGACATTGGTGGTGCATGGTACTGCCGACCCGCTGCTGCCGGTGATGCACGGCGTGCATGTCGCCGCGCATATCCGCGGCAGTGAGCTACGCCTGATTCCAGGCCTCGCCCACCGCTTTCAGGAGCGCTTCAAGGGGCCGTTGCTGGCTGCGGTACTGCCACACCTGCAAGCGCATCGCCAGGATGTGCAACTGGTGCAGATGTAGACATCCCAGGCGCCAGGTAAGCCTCCAGGTTGCTGCGCTCGGCGTCGGACAGGAACAGCCCGAGCTTGCTGCGGCGCCAGAGAATGTCGTCGACCTCGGTGGCCCACTCCTGTTCACGCAGGTAATCCACCTCGCGAGCGTACAGACCATGGCCGAAGTGCTCGCCCAGGTCGGCTTCGTTCTGCACCTTGTCGAGTAGCTGCCAGGTACGGCTGCCATAGGTGGTTGCCCAGCGGTTTGCCAGCTCGGTAGTCAGCCAGCCATGGCGGGCGCGCAGCGCCTCTACCAGGCTTTCGCGGCTCTGCATGTTCTCGCCGCCCGGCAGCGGTGCGTCGGCCGTCCAGCGCGCCTTCATGGTCGGGAAGAACGGCGCCAACTGGGCCAGCGCCGACTCCGCCAGCTTGCGGTAGGTGGTCAGCTTGCCGCCAAACACCGATAGCAGCGGCGGCTCGTTACCCGGGGCCGACAGCGACAGGGTGTAATCGCGGGTGATCGCCGAGGGCTCGTCGGATTCATCGTCGCACAGTGGGCGTACACCAGCGTAGGTGTGGAGGATGTCGCCGCGGCTGATCGAGGTGCGGAAGTGATCGTTTACCACCTTGAGCAGATAGCTGGTTTCTTCCTCGCTGATGCTCACGGTGGCCGGGTCGCCCTGGTACTCGCGATCCGTGGTGCCGATCAGGGTGAAGCGATCCAGGTAGGGGATGGCGAACACGATACGGCGGTCTTCGTTCTGCAGAATGTAGGCTTCCTTGCCCTCGAACAGCCGTGGCACGACGATGTGGCTGCCCCGGATCAGGCGGATGCCGTAGGGCGACTTCTGCTGCAGGTCATCACGAATGAACCGGGCCACCCAGGGGCCAGCGGCATTGACCAGCGCTTTGGCGCGGATCGAGAAGCGGCTGCCGTCGGCGCGCTCCAGATCGACATCCCAGGCGCCGTTGCTGCGCCGGGCACTGATGCAGCGCGTGTGGGTCTGTACATCGGCGCCGTGCTCGCGGGCGGCCATGGCATTGAGTACCACCAGGCGGGCGTCATCTACCCAGCAGTCGGAATATTCGAAGCCCTTGCTGATCTCGGCCTTGAGCGGACTATTGGCGCCAAAGCTCAGGCCTCGCGAGCGTGGCAGCGCCTTGCGCTTGCCCAGGTTGTCATAGAGAAACAGGCCGGCGCGGATCATCCAGGCCGGACGCAGATGCGGACGGTGCGGCAGGATGAAACGCATCGGGCTGACGATATGCGGCGCCTTGGCCAGCAGCACTTCACGTTCGGCCAGGGCTTCGCGCACCAGGCGGAATTCGTGGTGCTCCAGATAACGCAGGCCGCCATGGATCAGCTTGCTGCTCGCTGACGAGGTATGGCGGGCCAGATCGTCCTTCTCGCACAGGAACACCGACAGGCCGCGCCCCGCCGCATCACAGGCAATACCGGCACCATTGATGCCGCCGCCAATCACGGCAATATCGTAAAGCTCGGACAGCGGGCTGTTGGACAGGCTGGATGTGGGCATCGTCGTGGCCTCGTATAGCGTTTGTATTTTCAAATCGAACATTAATGTTCATTTACGAAAATACTAGCGCATGAATAGATGGGTATCCAGTGCCGTTCGATCAAAAAAGATCACGAAAAGCGGTGGAATGAAAATTCGCGAACACAATTACAGATACTTGCGAACCGAGAAGGTTCGCACGATGTTCGATTTGGAATAAAACCGACACGCCACGCCGCGATGGGTCTTTGAGGCCCAGCGCGGCGGGGGTTAAAGGAGGGCGTCAGACGACTTCGAGACGAATCTTGTGCTGGTCGAGCAACTGGCAGAGGCCGGCTACCGGCTGCTGGTCGGTCACCAGGCAGTCGATCAGGCTGATCGGACCCAGGCGGATCATCGCGTTGCGGCCGAACTTGCTGGAGTCGGCAGCCAAGATCACCTTGCGGGCGTTGGCGATGATCGCCTGGGACACGCGCACCTCCTGGTAGTCGAAATCCAGCAGGCTGCCGTCTTCGTCGATGCCGCTGATGCCCACCAGGGCGAAGTCGACCTTGAACTGATTGATGAAGTCCACGCTGGCCTGGCCTACCAGGCCGCCATCGCGACGCACGTTGCCGCCGGTGAGCAGCACGTCGAAGTCATCCTTGGTGGCGAGCATCGAGGCGACGTTGAGGTTGTTGGTGATGATTTTCAGGTGGCTGTGGTTGAGCAGGGCGCGGGCGATGGATTCCGTGGTGGTGCCGATATTGATGAACAGCGAGGCGTGGTCGGGAATCTGCGCGGCCACCGCTTCACCGATGCGTTGCTTTTCCTGGCGCATCTGGTCGGCGCGCATCGCATAGGCGGTGTTCTCGACGCTGGAATCGTAAGCCGCGCCGCCGTGATAGCGGCGCAGCAGGTTGGCATCCGCCAGTTGATTGATATCGCGGCGGATGGTTTGCGGAGTTACGACGAACTGGGTGGCCAACTCCTCGATGCTGACGTACCCGCGTTCGCGGATCAGATCGAGGATTTGCTGCTGGCGAGGGGGCAGATTCATTGAGTTTCCTTCGGGCTGCCGCACGGAATTGCCCCATGATGCCGCACGAATCTGCTCGCTGCCAGCGACAGCCGGGCCCTCGCCCGGCTGACCGCTCACTTTTGCTCTTCGTGGGGCTGCCAGTCGCGGGTGCGATCCACGGCTTTCTTCCAGCCGGCATAGAGCTTTTCCTTTTCCGGGTCGGCCAGCTGCGGCTCGAACTCACGCTCGATCACCGCCTTGCCGCGCAGCTCGTCGAGGCTGCTCCAGAAACCGGTGGCCAGGCCGGCCAGGTAAGCGGCGCCCAGGGCGGTGGTTTCACGCATTTGCGGACGCTCCACCTGAGTGCCCAGGATATCGGCCTGGAACTGCATCAGGAAGTTGTTGGCCACCGCGCCGCCGTCCACGCGCAGGGACTTGAGGCGTTCGCCGGAGTCCTGCTGCATGGCATCGAGCACGTCGCGGGTCTGGAAGGCGATGGACTCCAGTGCAGCGCGGATGATGTGATCGACCTTCACGCCGCGGGTCAGGCCGAACAGGCCACCACGGGCGTAGGGATCCCAGTAGGGGGCGCCCAGGCCGGTGAAGGCCGGGACCAGATAAACACCGTTGCTGTCCTTGACCTTGGTGGCGAAGTATTCGGTGTCGAAGGCGTCGTTGACCACCTTGAGTTCGTCACGCAACCACTGGATGGTGGAGCCGCCGTTGAAGATCGCACCTTCCAGTGCGTAGGCCACCTCGCCACGGGGGCCGCAGGCGATGGTGGTGAGCATGCCGTGCTGGGATTTCACTGCCTTGTCACCGGTATTCATCAGCAGGAAGCAACCGGTGCCATAGGTGTTCTTGGCCTGGCCCGGTTCGACGCACATCTGGCCGAACAGCGCTGCCTGCTGATCACCCGCGATGCCGGCGATGGCGATGCCGCTCTTGGTGTGGCCGTAGACTTCCGAAGAGGACTTCACTTCGGGGAGCATTTCACGCGGGATATCCAGCACCTCGAGCATCTTCGCATCCCACTCCAGGGTGTGGATGTTGAAGAGCAAGGTGCGTGCGGCGTTGGTGTAGTCGGTGATGTGCACCTTGCCGCCGGTAAATTTCCAGATCAGCCAGCTGTCGATGGTGCCGAACAGCAGTTCGCCCTTGCGGGCGCGCTCGCGGCTGCCTTCGACATGGTCGAGGATCCACTTCAGCTTGGTACCCGAGAAGTACGGGTCGGTGACCAGGCCGGTGGTTTCCTGAATGTATTGTTCCAGGCCATCACGTTTGAGCTGCTGGCAGATCTCGGTGCTGCGCCGGCACTGCCAGACCACGGCGTTGTGGATCGGGCGGCCGGTATTCTTGTCCCACACCACCGTGGTTTCGCGCTGGTTGGTGATGCCGATGGCTGCCACCTGGTCATGGTGCAGGCCGGCTTGCGCCAGGGCCTCGACCATCACCGCGCTCTGCGTGGCGAAGATTTCCATCGGGTCGTGCTCGACCCAGCCGCTTTGCGGATAGTGCTGGGTGAATTCGCGCTGGGCGATGCATACCACGTTGGCATCGCGGTCGAAGATGATCGCGCGGGAGCTGGTCGTACCCTGGTCGAGGGCAATGATGTAGTTCTTGTCGGTCATGTCGATTGCCTTGAGGTGAGCGGAAGACAAATGCGCGCGTCTCGAACGACGCGCGCTGTAGAAATCAGGAGACTTTGACGTCGCGACTCGCCGCGCGTTCTGGCTCCGGCGCTTCGATTGCGCTGGGTAGGTGGCGGGCGATCATGGTGCGATATACCGCCGCGCCAAGGCACGCGCCGAGGATCGGCGCGAAGATCGGCACCAGGAAGTAGGGGATGTCGCGGCCCCCGGTCAGCGAGATCTCGCCCCAGCCCATGATGAAGGTCATCAGTTTCGGGCCGAAGTCGCGGGCCGGATTCATTGCGAAGCCGGTCAGCGGGCCCATGGAGCTGCCGATCACGGCGATCAGCAGGCCGATCAGCAGCGGCGCCATCGGGCCACGCGGCAGGCCGTTGTTGTCGTCGGTCAGCGCCATGATCACGCCCATCAGCACCGCGGTAATGACTACCTCGACCATAAAGGCCTGGCCGGTGGACAGCACGGGATTGGGAAAGGTGGAGAAGATCGCCGCCAGCTCCAGGCTGGCCTCTGAGCCGCGGATCATCTGATTGGTCTGTTCGAACTCCAAGAACAGGCCGCTATACAGGCTGTATACCAGCAGCGCCGCGCAGAAGGCGCCAGCCACCTGGGCCAGGATGTAGAACGGCAGCTTGCGCTTTTCGAAGCCGGCGAACAGGCAGAGTGCGATGCTCACCGCCGGGTTGAGGTGCGCGCCGGAAACCCCGGCGGTCAGGTAGATGGCCATGCTGACGCCGACGCCCCAGATGATGCTGATTTCCCAGAGGCCAAAGCTGGCGCCTGCGACCTTGAGCGCAGCCACGCAGCCGGTGCCGAAAAATATCAGCAAGGCGGTGCCCAGGAACTCGGCCATACATTGGCCCGACAGAGAGGGTTGTTGCAGCGACGTTGTCATTGGGAAGCCTCGTTTTTTTGTTGTTGTGCGGCGCTGGTGTCAAGTGGAGAGGCGGCGCTATACAGCGCTCCGTTTGCACCATTGCCATTGCAGTCAGATCCATGGATGGATGTTCGCAATCGAAAAAAATATAGATGTGATGTGCGCATTGTCAAAAATCGAACTATTTCAACGGCTGAAATTTTCGATAACAACCGCGCTTACCGTTAAATAGGTCAGTTTCGCGAGTAATAGGTTCCGTTGTGAAACAAGTTTCCAGCTGTGCATGTTGACGCAGCGCATCGTCGGGCGCAGCGCTAGAATCGTCAGGCATCTGGCGCCTCATACCCCTCTGGAGCAGTCATGACCCCAGCACTGAATCTGCTGAAAAAGGTGCGTGCCGAGCACCGAATCCACAGCTACGAGCACGATCCCAAAGCCGCTTCCTATGGTTTGGAGGCTGCCGAGAAGCTAGACCTTGAGCCGGCCCGGGTGTTCAAGACGCTGCTGGTCGCCAGTGAAAAAGGCGAGTTGCTGGTGGCGGTGGTGCCGGTGATCGGCAGCCTGGACCTCAAGGCCCTGGCCCATGCCGCCGGCGTCAAGAAGGTAGACATGGCGCCCGTCGATGCCGCGCAGCGAGCGACCGGTTACCTGGTCGGCGGCATAAGCCCGCTGGGGCAGAAAAAGCGCTTGCGCACCTTTATCGACAGCACTGCCCAGGGGTTTCCCAGCCTCTATGTCAGTGCCGGGCGACGTGGCCTGGAAGTGGAGCTGAGTGCCGCTACCCTGGCCGAACACACCCAGGCGCAGTTCGCCGATATCGGTCGCTGACGAGTGCGCTGCGCACGCCTGCCGAGTTTGCATGCGCCACGCTTGATGCAAACGCCAGACACTGGCACTGTCGGCATCGCCGCTTTGCATCCCACCGGGAGCGTAGGCGCGGCATACAAGGGAGCACGGCTGGCTAGGCCAGACCGCATGAGCAGCAGGAGGCGATGCGAACAGTGAAAGGCTTTGCTTGGCTGGCAACAGGCCTATTGGCGGCATTGGCGCTGAGCAGCACCTGCGCCCGGGCCGAAACCCTGATCATGGAGGCCGATGTCTGGTGCCCGGTCAATTGCGCGCAGGATGCCGAGCGGCCGGGCATATTCGTCGAGCTGGCCACGCAGATCTTTGCCGAGGCCGGCATCCAGGTCGACTACCGCGTCACCAACTGGGCGCGGGCGGTGCAGGATGTGCGCAGCGGCAAGGCCCACGCGCTGGTGGGCGCCGGCGTGCGCGACGCGCCGGACTTCCTGTTCGGCAAATATGCGCCCGGTATTTCCCGCAACTGCTTCTACGCCCGCGCCGGCGGCAGTTGGCGCTATACCGGCCTGGAGTCGCTTGCCCAGGTACGCCTGGGGGTAATCAACGGCTATAGCTATGGTGAAGAACTCGACGACTACATCAGACGTTACCAGAAGGAGCAGGAACGGCTGCAGCTCGCAGCCGGTGAGCAAGCGCTGGCGCTGAATGTGCGCAAGGTCGAGTTGGGGCGCCTGGACGCGCTGCTCGAAAATACCTGGATCATGGCCATGTACCTGGACCGGCACGGCAACCGGGGCGAGTTGGTCGAAGTCGGTTGCCGGGTGCCGGACGTGCCGATCTATATCGCCTTTTCTCCCGTGCTGTCTTCCAGCGCTCGTTACCGCGACATATTCGATGAGGGTGTGCTTCGCTATCGACAGGATGGTCGCCTGGCGGCGCTGCTGCAGCGCTACGGCATTCACCCACAGCTTTGATCGATACTGTTGCAGTCTATTGGCGCTGCGCTGTATCGCACCCGCAGGTGGCTCTACAGGCATTCTAGGTATCCACACCCGCTACAGGAAACCGCCCATGCCCCTTGCATTCCATCAGGTCGATGCATTCAGCGACAAACCCTTTGCCGGCAACCCGGCGGCGGTATATCGCCTCGATCACTGGCTCGACGACGCCTTGCTGCAGCAGATCGCTGCCGAGCACAACCTCGCCGAGACCGCGTTCGTGGTCAGGGAGGGCGCCGCCTGGCGCATCCGCTGGTTCACCCCGGCCTGCGAGGTGCCGCTATGCGGGCATGCCACGCTGGCCAGCGCCCATGCCTTGTTCGAGTGCCATGGTGAGCCGGGTGAACGTATCGATTTCCTTTATCGGGACGGCAACCTGGCGGTCTGCCGTGACGGTGATCGGCTGGTGCTGGATTTCCCCTGCGTGCAACCGACACCGATTGCCATGCCTCAGGGTTTGGCAGAAATCCTCGGGCAGACACCGATGGCCGTGCTGGATGCCCCGCAACTGCTGGTGGTGCTCGAATCCCAGGCAGCGGTGCAGGCCTGTCGCCCCGATCTGCGAGCGCTGGCGCAGTTGCCCTGGACGGCAGTGATCGTCACGGCAAGAGGTGAGTCGGTCGATTTCGTGTCCCGCAACTTCGCGCCCGCATTGGGTATCGACGAAGACCCGGTCACCGGCTCGGCGCACTGCATCCTCACGCCTTACTGGGCGCAGCAACTGGGCAAGCCTGAACTGAGCGCCTACCAGGGTGGTAGGCGCGGCGGTTTTCTATGGTGTCGCCTGAAGGGGGAGCGGGTAGAGATCGCAGGTCATGCCCGAGTGGTCTGCCGCGGCGAACTCTTGCTCTAGTCGGCGCGCTCCAGCGTGGAGGGCGCTGCCACGCTTCCCGGGGCGGCGAAGGCCACCAGGTGGTCGGCAGCGATGCGGATGCCCACCTGTTCGCCGGGCTGGTGATCGGCGTGGCTGGGAAACAGTGCTTCCAGCTGGCTGCCGGTAGGCAGTTGCAGGCGATACAGGGTGGCAGCGCCGAGAAAGCTCTTGCCGACGATCTTGGCCTTTTGCGCACTTTGCGGGTCGTGGACGATATCGTCCGGGCGCAGCAGCACATCCACGGCGCTGCCGACCGGCCAGGCGTAGGCGCGGTTGCCGCGGATCACGCCCAGTTCGGTCTGTACCTCATCGGGGGCCAATAGCTGACCACGAATGAAGTAGCCCTGGCCGATGAAGCTGGCGACGAAAGGCGTCTGCGGCTCGTGGTAGAGATTGAAGGGCGTGTCCCACTGCTCCAGGTGGCCGGCCTTGAACACGCCGACCTGGTCGCTGACGGCAAAGGCTTCCTCCTGGTCATGGGTGACCAGGATCGCACTGGTGCCACGGGCCTTGAGAATGTCGCGCACTTCATGGCTGAGGCGCCGGCGCAATTCGCCATCGAGGTTGGAGAACGGCTCGTCGAGCAGCAGCAGCTGTGGGTTGGTGGCCAGGGCGCGGGCCAGGGCAACGCGCTGCTGCTGGCCGCCGGACAGTTCGTTCGGGTGGCGTTTGCTCAGGTGGTCGAGCTTGACCAGCTCCAGTAATTCGCGGGTCACCTGCTCGCAGTCGGCCTGCTTGCGAATGCCAAATGACACGTTCTGCGCCACGCTCAGGTGCGGGAACAGGGCATAGTCCTGAAAGACCATGCCGATGCGGCGCTTCTCCGGTGCCAGAGTGAAACCGGGCCGCGAGATCACCTCGCCGGCCAGGGCGATTTCCCCTTCCAGCACCGGCTCGAAGCCGGCAATGGCGCGCAGGGTGGTGGTCTTGCCGCAGCCGGAAGGGCCGAGCAGGCAACCGATTTCCCCCGCATTGAGGTGCAGGTTCAATTGCTGCACGATGCGCTGGTCACCGTAGCCGCAACCCAGGTTGCGCAGGCTCAACAGCATCGGCTGGCTCATGCGTGGTGATACGCCGGTTCGACCAGGAATTCGAGCAGCGCTTTCTGCGCATGCAGGCGGTTCTCCGCCTGGTCCCAGGCGGCCGAGCGTGGATCGTCGAGCAGGTCCATGCTGATTTCCTCGCCACGGTGGGCCGGCAGGCAATGCAGGAACAACACGTTTTCGTCGGCGGCGTCGAGCAGGACACGGTTCACCTGGTAGGGGGCAAACAGCATGTGACGCTCGGCGATTTCCTCTTCCTGGCCCATGGAGGCCCATACGTCGGTGGTCACCAGGTGGGCACCGGCTACCGCTTCGCGCGGATCACGGAAGATCTTCACCCGCTCGCCGGCTTCGGCCAGCAGGGCAGCGCTCGGCTCGTAACCTTCCGGGCAGGCGACATGCAATTTGAAATCGAACTGCATGGCCGCTTCTATATAGGAGTTGCACATGTTGTTGCCGTCACCGATCCAGGCGGCGGTCTTGCCGACGATGCTGCCACGGTGTTCGAGGTAGGTCTGCATGTCGGCCAGCAACTGGCAGGGGTGCAGGTCGTCCGACAGGCCGTTGATCACCGGCACCCGGGAGTTAGCGGCGAACTCGGTCAGGGTGCTGTGGGCGAAAGTGCGGATCATGATCGCATCGAGCATGCGCGACATGACGATGGCCGAGTCGGCGATCGGCTCGCCACGGCCCAGCTGGGTGTCGCGCGGCGACAGGAAGATGGCCTGGCCGCCGAGCTGGATCATGCCGGCTTCGAAGGACAGGCGCGTACGGGTCGAGGCCTTCTCGAAGATCATGCCCAGTACGCGATTGCGCAGGGGTTCGAACAGCACGCCGCTGTTGCGCAAGCCTTTCAGCTCCATGCCGCGTCGGATCAGGCCCACCAGTTCGTCCGGTGTGCAGTCCTTCAGCGAGAGAAAGTGTCTTGCGCTCATCGTTAACTACCTTTTGACATACAGGGCGCAGGTCCTTTTTTCGAGAAAAACGAGAGAACCTGCGGCTGGGGGCCGCACAGTGCGACGAAACGGGAAGCCGCCGATCTTATAAGTAAATGACGCCTAGGCGCAAATTTGCCCGGATTGCCAGATGTGACGGGCTTTTCCGGCCTGCGCACCGGCCGGATGCATGGCCCTGATGACCCGCGATTCACGGCGCTGAAGCCGCTGGTATGAAGCGCAGCAGGCGGCCATGATGGTGCTTCGACAATAAAGCGAGGCTGGCCATGACCACGACCCTCCACCACCGTGCCTGCCACCTGTGCGAAGCCATCTGCGGGTTGACCCTGGAAGTCGAGCAGGCTGCCGATGGGCAGCCGCAGGTGCGCTCCATCAAGGGCGATCGCGACGATCCGTTCAGCCGTGGCCATATCTGCCCCAAGGCGGTTGCCCTGCAGGACATCCAGAATGACCCGGATCGCCTGCGCCAGCCCATGCGCCGTACCGGCGACAACTGGGAAGCGGTCAGTTGGCAGGAGGCTTTCGAATTCGCGGCCAGTCGCCTGGCCACCGTGCAGGCGGACCACGGGCAGAATGCGGTGGCGGTCTATCAGGGTAATCCCAGCGTGCACAACTATGGGCTGATGACCCACAGCAACTACTTTCTCGGCCTGCTCAAAACCCGCAACCGCTACTCCGCGACCTCGGTCGATCAGTTGCCCCATCACCTGACGTGCCACCTGATGTACGACCACGGTTTTCTGATCCCGATCCCGGATGTCGATCACACCGACTTCATGCTGATCCTCGGTGGCAACCCGCTGGCCTCCAACGGCAGTCTGATGACCGTGCCGGACGTGGAAAAACGCCTCAAGGCCATTCAGGCCCGCGGCGGCAAGCTGGTGGTGATCGACCCGCGGCATACCGAAACCGCAGCCATCGCCGACCAGCACCTGTTCATTCGCCCAGGACAGGACGCCGCCCTGCTGCTGGGCATGCTCAACACGATATTCGAGGAGGGCCTGGGGCGCGAAAGCCATCTACCAATCTTCGGGCTGGATGACTTGCGCAATGCGGTTGCAGCGTTCAGCGCAGAGCGTATGGCCGCGCAGTGCGGCGTTGCGGCCGAAACGATCCGCCAATTGGCCCGCGATTTCGCCGCGGCCGAGCGCGCCGTCTGCTATGGCCGCATGGGCGTATCGACCCAGGTATTCGGCACCCTGTGCCAATGGCTGGTGCAGGTGATCAACCTGGTCACCGGCAATCTGGATCGCGAGGGCGGGGCTCTGTGCACCGAGCCTGCGGTCGATCTGGTCGGCGCCACCTCCGGGGGGCACTTCAACCGCTGGCAGAGCCGCGTGTCCGGCCTGCCGGAGTACGGTGGCGAGCTGCCGGTCAGCGCCCTGGCCGAGGAGATGCTCACCCCGGGCGACGGCCAGGTGCGGGCGCTGATCACCGTGGCTGGCAATCCCGTGCTGTCCACGCCCAATGGCCGTCAGCTGGAACGCGGGCTCGAGAACCTGGACTTCATGCTTAGCGTGGATCTGTACATCAACGAAAGCACCCGCCATGCCGATCTGATCCTGCCGTCCACTGCGCCGCTGGAGCATGACCACTACGACACCACCTTCAACCTGTTCGCAGTGCGCAATGTCACCCGCTTCAATCAGGCGGTGCTGCCCAAGCCCGCAGGCGCGCTGGACGACTGGGAGATTTTCGTCGGTCTGGCGCAGGCCTTTGCGGCGCACAGCGGCGCCACGCTGAAGCCGACCCAGCCGCCGGCGCAGATGATCGACATGGGGTTGCGGATGGGGCCCTATGGCGACCGTTCGCCGCTCAAACTGAGTTTGCAGACCTTGCAGGATCACCCCCACGGTCTGGATATCGGCCCGCTGAAGCCGAACCTGGCGGCGCGCCTGAAAACCGCGGATGGCCAGGTGCAGGCTGCGCCGGCCTTGTTGCTGGAGGACCTGCAGCGTTTCGCGGCGCAGCCTACGTTGCTCGAGGGCCAGCTGCTGCTGATCGGCCGCCGCCATGTGCGCAGCAACAATTCCTGGATGCACAACTATCACCGGCTGGTGAAGGGCAAGCCGCGCCATCAGTTGCTGATGCATCCGCTGGACCTGGCGCAGCGCGGGCTCAGCGATGGCCAGCGGGTCAGCGTGCGTTCGCGGGTGGGCGAGCTGGAGGTCGAAGTGCTCGGCAGTGCCGAGATGATGCCCGGGGTGGTCAGCCTGCCCCACGGCTGGGGTCATGGCCGGCCCGGTGTGCAGATGAGCATTGCCCGGGCGACACCCGGGGCGAGCGCCAACGACCTCACGGACGAACGGCTGCTCGACGCGCTGTCGGGCAACGCCGCGCTCAATGGTGTTCCCGTGGAGGTGGTCGCGGCCTGACGGCCGAGGTGCGCGTGCAGCATGGCTGAGCATTGCGCTCGGCTTTTGGTTACAATGCGCCCACCGTATCGACCCACGAGTCGGATAGTCCAGTTCTGAGGTGCCTAATGGATATCATCGAAACCATCAAAGAGCAGATCGCCAACAACACCGTTCTGCTGTACATGAAAGGCTCGCCGAATGCGCCGCAGTGCGGTTTCTCCGCCCGTGCTTCCCAGGCGCTGATGGGCTGCGGCGAGAAGTTCGCCTACGTCGACATCCTGCAGAACCCGGAAATTCGTGCCAACCTGCCCAAATACGCCAACTGGCCGACTTTCCCGCAGCTGTGGGTAGCCGGTGAGCTGGTTGGGGGCAGCGACATCCTGCTGGAAATGTACGAAAAGGGTGAGCTGCAGACCCTGATCAAGGATGCCGTGCAGAAAGCCGGCGCCTGATCCACTGAAGGTCTCGAATCCGCAGCCAGCGATGGCTGCGGATTTTTTTCGTCTGCAGGAAAGGGATGTGCTTGCATCGAGGCAGGAATGTGGCGGAAGCGGGCATCGCAGCTGCTGCTATTGTGGGAGGGGCTTTAGCCCCGATTGTGCCTGCCTAGGTATAAAGATCTCGAGGCTAAAGCCTCTCCCACGAATCATTGGATGTCTGCTCTGGCCTTGAACCGTCGGCCAAGCAGATGTCCCCTGCACGCCGTCAGGGCAGGGTGATATCCAGCACCTGGATGCAGCCAGGTTGCGGGTAGTGCCACTGCACATCCACATCCCACAGCCGCGCGCCGTAACGGCGCTCGGGCGTGGGCTGCTGATAGGCCGGGCGCGGATCCTGGGCCAGGCATTGCTCGATCAGCTCCACCAGTGGCTCGCCCAGGCGCAGGGCGTGGCGACGGGCGCTATCCAGTGCGCTTTCCTGCCAGAGCACATCGATTTGCGGCGGTGCATCGGCCGCGATGTGATTGAGAGCATCGGGCACGTTGTCGGCGTAGGGCACGTAGGGTTTGACGTCGAGCACCGGGGTGCCGTCTAGCAGATCGATGCCGGACAGCCACAGGCGATCCTTGTCGACCTTGTCCAGCTTGACTACCGATTGGCCTATGCCGTTGGGGCGATGGGTCGCCCGGGTGGCGAACACGCCGATGGCACGGTTGCCGCCTAACCGGGGTGGGCGCACCTTGAGGCGCGGCGTGTCTTCCAGCGCCTGGTGAAACAGAAACAGCAGCCATACATGGCTGACCTGCTCCAGGCCCTGCACCGCGTCGCCGTTGTCGAACGGCGCACAGAGCTCCAGCACGCCGCGCGCGGCGGGCGCCAGCTGCGGCTGGCGGGGGATGGCGAACTTCTCCTTGAAGCAGGAGCGCAGGTAACCGATGGGCGAAACCTGATGATTCATGGTGTATTCAGTCACGCAGGCGCTGGGTCAGGCCCTTGAGGAAATTGCGCAGGAACTGGTCGCCGCAGGCGCGATAGTTGCTGGTGCCAGCCTTGCGAAACAGCGCGCTCATTTCCGGCTTCGACACCACGAAATCGACACTGCGCATGATGGCGTGCACGTCGTCTTCCTTCAGCTCGAAGGCCACGCGCAGCTTCTTCAGTACCTGGTTGTTGCTGACCGGCAGCTCCAGCGCCGGAGCCGGGCGGCTTTCATCCTTGCCACGTTTGAAGTACACCAGCCCGTCGAGCGCATGGGCCAGCAGCTCGTCGCTGCACGGCTGGTAGCCGGGCTCGTCGTCCTTTTTCAGCACGGCGGCGATTTCCTGCTCGGTGACCGACTGACCGCCCAGCTGGACGATTTCGGCCAGCTGTTCGTCGCTGATGTCGAGCATGTAGCGCAGGCTGCGCAGCACATCGTTATTGATCATGGGAGTTCCTGACTGCAGGCCACGCCAGTGGGCGTGGTCGAAATGAAAAGAGGAGTGGGGCGTTCGAGCACGCCGGACGACAGCGTCCTAGAAGCGTTCCTTGGCCCCCAGGTAACGCCATTGGCCCGGCGGTACCTTGCCCATGGGCACGCCGCCGATGCGGATACGCTTGAGGCCGAGCACCTTGAGGCCGACGCTGTTGCACATGAAAACCAGCTGGCCGGGCAACGGGTTCTTGAGGGCGAAGCGCAGGCGAGTCTCGTTCTGCCAACTCACCTTGCAGGGCGCCAGCGCAGTACCGTTGAACACCAGGCCATGGTTGAGGCGCTTGAGGTCGCGCTCGGACAGCTCGCCGCTCACCTCCACCACATATTCCTGTTCGAGCTTGGCCAGGTCTTCGCGCAGCTTGCGCTCGGTACGCCAGTCCTGGGTCAGTACGTGCAGGCCATCGGCGCCTGCCTGCAGGGGCGCGCAGGACGTCAGACGAGCAAAGTGGCCCTTCAGGGTTCGCTGCTCGGCGCGGTCGTCCGCCCAGCGGCTATGCGGGCCGATCTCTTCGGCGGCGCGTTCGGGAAAGCGCCCGCTGGGGATGTGCAGCAGCAGGGTAACCGGCAGCAGCGGCTCGGCAACGGCATCCGGAAGCAGGGCGACGGTTTCGTCGGTGACCTTGCGCTGCGCCTCGTCCACCACCTCGCCATTGACCGTCACCCAGCCGCCTTCGATATACAGCTCGGCCTCGCGGCGTGAGCAGCCGGTCAGTTCGATCAGGCGTTTGGAGAGGCGCAGGGGTTCGGTCATGGCAGGGCGTCTTCAGCGAAGTGATGCCCATTGTAACGCCGTGAGCCCGGTGATGCGCGCCGCATGAAAAAAGCCGGACTGGACGTCCGGCTTGCGGGTGAGGGTGATCAGAAGATCAGCGAGAAGATACCGATCACGACCAGCAGGCCGATCAGGAAGATGATGCCGATGGTACTGCCGAGAAACTTCAGCATGGTGCGACTCCTGTATTTGTCCGTTCAGTATTGGGACTGGAGCGCGGCGGGCATCGTTCAGGGTAAATCCGACCTGTTGCCGTAGCGGTACGAAAACCCCGGGCGAGTCAGCCGGCGCAACACCGATGGTGGGCCGGCAGAAGCAGGCTAAAAAACCGAGTGTACGAGCCGTACATGGGCATTCTTAGCCTGCTTGCAAGGTTGCGATGGCCACGCGCGACTGCATGGATGCAGAAGATGGGACGACGCATGGAGCCAAACCCGCGGTGGTTTTCTAACCGCCCAGGTAGGCGTCGCGCACCTTCGGATCATTGAGCAGATCATGGCCGCTACCCTGCATGACGATCCGCCCGTTCTCCAGCACATAACCGCGGTCGGCCAGCTTGAGCGCCTGGTTGGCGTTCTGCTCGACCAGGAACACGGTCACCCCGTCCTTGCGCAGCTGTTCGATGATGTCGAAGATCTGCTGGATGATGATCGGTGCCAGGCCCAGCGACGGCTCGTCGAGCAGTAGCAGCTTGGGCTTGCTCATCAGCGCACGGCCGATGGCGAGCATCTGCTGTTCGCCACCGGACATGGTGCCGGCACGCTGCACCAGGCGTTCCTTCAGGCGCGGGAACAGGTGCAGCACCTTGTCCAGTTGCTCCTGATTATCGGCCTTGCTGCCGAAGAAGCCGCCCATGGCGAGGTTCTCCTCGACGGTCAGGCGGGCGAACACACGGCGGCCTTCCGGTACCACGGCGATGCTCTTGCGCATGATCAGCGGGGTTTCCATGCCGACCAGCTCTTCACCCTGATAACGGATGCTGCCGCTGGTGGCCTGGGGCGTACCGCAGAGGGTCATCAGCAGGGTGGATTTGCCGGCGCCGTTGGCACCGATCAGGGTGACGATCTCGCCCTGACGCACTTCCACACTGACGCCGTGCAGCGCCTGGATCTTGCCGTAGAAGGTGGAAACGTTGTCGAAATACAGCATTACGCTTCCCCCAGGTAGGCTTTGATCACGTCCGGATTGTCGCGGATCTGCTCCGGTGTGCCGTCGGCCAGGGGCGTGCCCTGGTTGATCACGAAGATATGGTCGGAAATGCTCATCACCAGCTTCATGTCGTGCTCGATCAGCAACACGGTCACGCTGTGCTCGTCACGCAGCACGCCGATCAGCGCTTTCAGGTCGTCGGTTTCCCGCGGGTTGAGGCCGGCGGCCGGCTCGTCGAGCATCAGGATGCTCGGCCGGGTCATCATGCAGCGGGCGATTTCCAGGCGGCGCTGCTGACCATAAGCCAGGGTGCCGGCCGGGCGGTTGGCGAATTCGGTCAGGTTGACCTGCTCCAGCCAATGGGCCGCGTAATCCATCGCTTCGCGTTCGCTGCGGCGAAACGCCGGGGTCTTGAACAGCCCGGAGAGGAAGTTGGTGTTGATGTGGCGGTGCTGGGCGACCAGCAGGTTTTCCACCGCGGTCATTTCCTTGAACAGGCGAACGTTCTGGAAGGTACGCACCACACCCTTGCGGGCGATCTTGTGGCCCGGCAGGCCTTCGATCTGCTCACCGTTGAGGCGGATGCTGCCCGAGGTCGGCTTGTAGAAGCCGGTCAGGCAGTTGAATACGGTGGTCTTGCCGGCGCCGTTCGGGCCGATCATCGACACCACCTGTTTTTCATTGACCGAGAGGCTGACCCCGTTGACGGCCAGCAGGCCGCCAAAACGCATGGACAGGCCGCTCACTTCTAGAATCGGGCGGCTCATCGTTGTTTCAACTCCAGGTGGGGGCGCTGCATGGGCATCAGGCCCTGCGGACGCCAGATCATCATCACGATCATGGTCAGGCCGAATATCAGCATGCGGTACTCGTTGAAGTCGCGCATCTCCTGCAGCAGGGTCATCACGATGGCGGCGAAGATGATGCCCAGCTGCGAGCCCATGCCGCCGAGCACGACGATGGCGAGGATCATCGCCGACTCGATGAAAGTGAACGACTCCGGTGTCACCAGACCCTGGCGGGCCGCGAAGAAGCTACCGGCGAAACCGGCGAAGCTGGCGCCGATGGTGAAGGCCGAAAGCTTGACCGTGGTCGGGTTCAGACCCAGGGCGCGGCAGGCGATTTCGTCCTCGCGCAACGCTTCCCAGGCGCGGCCGATCGGCATGCGCATCAGGCGGTTGATCACGAAGATGGCCAGCAGCACCAGGAGCAGGGCGATCAGATAGAGGAAGATCACCTTGTAGGTGGAGTTGTAGGCGATGCCGAGGAAATCATGCAGGGTCTGGCCGCCATCCGGCGCACGACGGTCCAGCGACAGGCCGAACAGCTCCGGCTTGGGAATCGAGCTGATGCCGTTCGGGCCACCGGTGATATCGGTGAGGTTGCGCAGCATGATGCGGATGATTTCGCCGAAGCCCAGGGTCACGATGGCCAGGTAGTCGCCGCGTAGCCTGAGCACCGGGAAGCCCAGCAAGCAGCCGAAGGTGGCGGCCATCAGCCCGGCGATCGGCAGCGCTGTCCAGAAGCCGAAACCGGCGTACTCGGCGAGCAGCGCGTAGGTGTAGGCACCCACGGCGTAGAAGCCGACGTAACCCAGGTCGAGCAGACCGGCGAGGCCGACCACGATGTTCAGGCCGATGCCCAGCATCACGTAGATGAGGATCAACGTGGCGATGTCCACCGCCGCGCGGGAGCCGAAGAACGGCCAGGCCAGGGCGACCACGAACAGCGCCAGCATGATCCAGCGCTGCACGCTGGGCAGGGTCAGGGTGTCCTTGAGGTTCGCCGGAATGCTCGGCAGCGCGCCCTTGAGCTTGTCCCCGCCGAGCAGGCGATCACGCAGCACCAGGTGCCAGACGAACAGCAGCGCAGCGGCGATGCCAATGGTCCACAGGGTTTGCGCGCTGGCGCCCTGTACCTGCAGGCTGATGCCGACGACGCTGAGCTTGAGGCCGAGAATCGGGTAGGAGATCAGCAGCAGGAGAATGCTGCTGAACAGGGCGGTCTTGAGGTTCTTGCTCATACCTTTTCAACCTCCGGACGGCCGAGAATACCGGTCGGGCGGAACAGCAGCACCAGTACCAGCAGGCTGAAGGCCACGACGTCCTTGTACTGGTCACCGAAGATGTCGGCGCCGAAGGCTTCGGCCACGCCGAGTACCAGGCCGCCAAGCACGGCGCCCGGAATGCTGCCGATGCCACCGAGTACCGCCGCGGTGAACGCCTTGATACCGGCCAGAAAGCCCAGGTGCGGGTTGATCACGCCGTATTGCATGCCCAGCAGCACGGCCGCCACGGCCGCCAGGGCGGCGCCGATGACGAAAGTCAGGGCGATGATGTTGTTGGTGTTGATGCCCAGCAGGTTGGCCATCTTCAGGTCTTCGGCGCAGGCGCGGCAGGCGCGGCCCAGGCGAGAGCGAGAGATGAACAGGGTCAGGCCGATCATGGTCAGGAAGGTGACCACGAAGATCAGCACCTGCATGTAGGAGATCACCACGCCGTTCATGGCGCTTTCCCCGAACACGAAGTTGCCGGGCAGCGGGTTGCTGATGGCCTTGTCCTTGGAATCCTGGGAAAGCATTACGGCGTTCTGCAGGAAGATCGACATGCCGATCGCCGAAATCAGCGGGATCAGCCGGTTGCCGCCGCGTAGCGGCCGGTAGGCGACCCGTTCGATGCTGTAACCGAAAGCACTGGTGACAATGATGCTCGCCGCGAAGGCGCAGATCATGATCAACGGCAGGCTGTCGAGGCCCATCATCGCCAGTAGGGTGATGGCGATGAACGCGACGTAGGAACCGATCATGTACACCTCGCCGTGGGCGAAGTTGATCATGCCGATGATGCCGTAAACCATGGTGTAGCCAATGGCGATTAGGGCATAGGTACTGCCCACGGTCAGGCCGTTGAGCAGCTGTTGCAGGTAGTGATAAAGATCAGGCATTGCCTAACTCCTGGGTTTGCGCGCACGACAGCGCTTGTGGCGCAGCACGAAACCGGGATTCTTGCTAATAAACAAAGCCCACCGCAGCAGTGGGCTCTTGGTTCAGAACCTGTTCATGATCTGCTGCGCGTCAGCCCTGCCGCGTTGAGAACAGGGTCGGAATGCTCATGTACAAAAGTACACTGCGCTTCCTCGCCTGTTCTCGCCTTGCAGGGCGCTAGCTCGCTAGCTCATGAATCAGCTTCTTCGGCGGGGGACTTACTTGGCTTCGGACTTGGTGCCGTCCTGGTGCCATTCGTAGACCACGAAGTTGAAGTTCTTCAGGTCGCCTTTCTCGTCGAAACCGAGGGTGCCGGTCGGGGTTTCGAAAGTGTTGGCGCGCAGGGCTGCGGCTACCTCGGCGGTATCGGTGCTGCCGGCTTTTTCGATGCCACCAGCGATGACCTGCACGGCGGCGTAGGCCGGGAACACGAATGGACCGCTCGGGTCTTCGTTCTTGGCCTTGAAGGCCTCCACCAGCGCCTTGTTCTTCGGATCTTGGTCGAAGGATTGCGGCAGGGTCACCAGCAGGCCTTCGGAAGCCGGGCCGGCGATGGCCGAGATTTCCTTGTTGCCTACGCCCTCAGGGCCCATGAAGCGAACGTCCAGGCCTTTTTCCTTGGACTGGCGCAGCAGCAGACCCAGTTCCGGGTGGTAGCCACCGTAGTAGACGAAGTCGATGCCCTGCTGCTTGAGCTTGGCGATCAGCGAGGAGAAGTCCTTGTCGCCGGCGTTGATACCTTCGAACACGCCGACTTTCACGCCCTTGGATTCCAGGGTTTGCTTGACGGCGCTGGCGATGCCCTCACCGTACTGCTGCTTGTCGTGGATGACGGCGACGTTCTTCGGATTGATGTGGTCGGCGATGAAGTTGCCGGCGGTCGGGCCCTGCAGGCTGTCCAGACCGATGGTGCGGAAGATCAGCTCGTAGCCGCGAGCGGTGATTTCCGGGCTGGTGGCAGCCGGGGTGATCATCAGGATGCCTTCGTCTTCGTAGATGTCCGAAGCCGGCTGGGTGGAGCTGGAGCACAGGTGACCAACAACGAACTTGGCGCCATCGTTGACGATCTTGTTGGCTACGGCCACGGCCTGCTTGGGATCGCACGCGTCGTCGTAGACCACGCCTTCGAGCTGAGCACCGTTCACACCACCGGCCTTGTTGATCTGCTCGATGGCCATCTTGGCACCGACGAACTGCATTTCACCGTACTGCGCGACGGCACCGGTCACCGGGCCGGCCATGGCGATCTTGATGGTGTCGGCGGCGACCGAGTAGCTGGCACAACCAGCCAGGGCCATAGCGGCGAACAGCTTGGAAATCTGCTTAGTAGCGTTGTTCATAGTGCTCCACTCGTTGCGTTTTGTTGTAGTTCTGGTAGCCAAAGCAGCAGAACCGGAGTCGACTTCCGGCCATATCCCCGGCAACTGTACCGATACAGTGTAGAGCGCAGATTTGCGCCTTGGAAAGTCGGCAGTCGAAAGAGATCGGTAAGAATGTCGCGTAATTGCAAGAAATGTATAGAAAAACGGCTAGTTCCTGACCGCCGGGCGGTTGACAGTCCCTTGCCTGTCAGCCATCCGTCGTTATCATGGCCGCCGTCAAAAAACGGCCATTGCCATATGGAACTGCCATGAACAGAGAACCAAGCACCCTCTATGCCAAATTGCTCGGCGAAACCGCACCCATCACCTGGCAGGAGCTGCAGCCGTTCTTCGCCCGCGGCTCTTTACTATGGGTCGAAAGTGATCAGGACCTGATCGAGGTAGCCGAAGCGGTCGCTGAAAACCGTCAGGAGGTAGTTGCCGCCTGGCTGGAAGCGGGGCGTATCGCCGTGTTGAACGATTCCCGTGCCGAGGATCTGCTCCACCGTGATCCCGCGTTATGGGCGGTGGTCGTTGCGCCTTGGGTGCTGGTGCAGGAGCGCGCCGAAAAGAAGCACTGACTTCAAACGATCGTATCAAGCCCTCTGCGTTGGGTATTTGCAGCAGCCGGCGTGTTTCGAAAATGCTCACTATTGGTGCTTTCAGTGCTCTTTTGTGGTGCGGCGGTGTTTTCGCATCATCCTTTACCGCAACTGTCTATGGTGGTGAGTCCATAGTCGACTGACACTTGGGTCGACTCTTCAGCACAGGAGGCAACATATGTTCGAGCCCGGCCATTTCCATCGCAGCAACAGCGTGGCAGCCCCTTGCATCCCCAGCTACGCCATCGACCTGCATTACGATATTCGCCAGGATGCGGCCGAGGGACCGATGCTGCACATGAACTTGAAGGGCGTGGTCGACGGTGAGGCCTTCGAAGAGTCCTTCGAGCTGCACCGCGACACCGCCTTCAACTTCGCCAGTGTGGTCAGCCGCCTGGCACACAAGCATGGCCTGCCGACGAAGGTGGTGCTGATCAGCCACGAGCATGAGGAATTCGACCAGATGTTCGAGGACATTCGTCACCGCCTCGATGCCCATAGTGGCGACCCGGTCGACCTCGATCATCTGCAAAAGGATGGTCTGTAAGAAGCTGTTCACGTTCCTTATGCGCATAAAGCGGCAATTACAAGGCAGAAGCGGTCGCCCGGCGATTGCTTGGGAGCGGCTTTAGCCGCGAGCCCTTTACGCTTAGCTAGCTAGGCAAAATCGAGGCGAAAGCCTCTCTTATCACCCGTGCCGAGCTATCGAGCGGGCAGCCCAGGGAGTCGTACATGAAGCTATCCGCCAACCTGACCATGCTGTTTACCGAGCGGCCTTTGCTCGAACGCATCGTCGCTGCAGCGGCAGCGGATTTCGACGGTGTGGAAATCCAGTTCCCCTATGAAGTGCCGGCGTTGCGCCTGAAGGACGAGCTGGAGCGGGCAGGGCTGCCGCTGGCGCTGATGAATTTTCCGGGCGGCGATTTTCTCGAGGGCGGCCCGGGCCTGGCCGCGGTGCCGCAGCGTCAGGATGCATTCGATAAGGCGCTGCAGGAAGCGCTGACCTACGCGGCCATGGTAAGGCCGAGCGTGATCAATGTGCTGCCCGGGCGGCTGGCCGAAGGCCTTGCGCGCGAGCAGGCACTGGACACCTTGGCCGGCAATATCCGTAAGGCGGCCGAGGCGTTCGGACTACTCGGCATTGGCGTGGTCAGCGAGGCGATCAATCCCCTCGACATGCCGGGCTTTCTGGTCAACACGCCGCAGCACCTGCAGTCGCTGCTGGCTGCCGTTGACCACGGCAATTTCCAGGCGCAGCTGGATATCTACCATATGGCCCGGCAGGGCATCGACCCGGTGGCTGCTATCGACATGCTGGCCGGGCGAATCGGCCATGTGCAGTTCGCCGATTGTCCGGGGCGTGGTGCGCCTGGCAGTGGCGGTATCGATTTTGGTTCAGTGCGTGAGGCGCTGGAGAAGGCCGCTTACCGCGGCTGGCTGGGCGCCGAGTACCGCCCTGGAGAGGGCGATACCCGTGCCAGCCTGGATTGGATGACCGTGTGGCGGTCAGTTGACCAGGGGTGAGGGGGTGCCGGTCGGTGCCAGCTTGAGCGCCTGGTTGTCATGTTTTGGCTGGGCCGGCGCGCTCTGCTGGTAAGCATGGCGCCACAGCGGGTGCTGCTCGGCCTGCTGCCATAGCTGCGCATGCAGGCGTGCCAGTAGAACCGGGTCGCTGAGTAGCGCCAGCTTGCGCTTGCCATCGAGCTTCTTGGGGCCCAGCTCCAACGCTTCGCCCAGGGCGCGTTGGCGAGCTTTTTCAAGCAAGGGCGCCTGACCGTGACGTGCCGTTGCCATGGCGCAGGCCAGGGCATTGGGGAAGGGCCGCAGCACCGCCTCGATAAAGCCGTTTTCCATGGCGTGCTCACGGTTGTGCCGCGTGTAGGCGTAGGTAGACAGTAGCTCCTGGGGCGGGTCGGACTCCTCGGGAATCAGGAACAGCTTGGCCTTCTTGCTGGCCAGCCCCAGGCTCAGGCGGCTGGAGAACACCGACACCGGGATCGACAGCATCAGCGACACCACGATCGGCGACAGCCACCACAGGAAGTTCGGATCCAGCCAGGCCACGCCTGCCGTCCAGACGATGCCCAGCAGCGCCTGCCAGCCGTGGCGGCGCGTGGCGTCGCCCCAGGTGGTGATGCCGTTGTCGCGCTGCGGCGAGTTCCAGGTGGCGGACCAACCGAGGAACGCAGCGGTGACGAACATGGTGTGGAACAGCATGCGCACCGGTGCCAGCAGCACCGAGAAGAGCATTTCCAGCAGCATGCTCAGCGTGGCCTTGAAGGCCCCGCCGTAGGCTTTGGCGCCTTTGATCCAGATCAGGATCACGGCGAGCAGCTTGGGCAGGAACAGCAGCGTCAGGGTGGTGGAGAACAGCGCGATGGCTTTTTCCGGGTTCCAGCGTGGCCATACCGGGAACAGTTGGCCGGGCACCAGGAAGTACTGCGGCTCCATCAACGTGTGAATCGCCAGCAGGGCAGTGGAGAGCAGCAGGAACATGAACCACAGCGGCGCCGACAGGTAGGACATCACGCCGGTCAGGAACACCGCGCGGTGCACCGGGTGCATGCCCTTGACCAGAAACAGGCGAAAGTTCATCAGGTTGCCGTGGCACCAGCGACGGTCACGCTGCAGCTCGTCGATCAGGTTGGGCGGCAATTCCTCGTAGCTGCCCGGCAGGTCGTAGGCGATCCATACGCCCCAGCCGGCGCGGCGCATCAGCGAGGCCTCGACGAAATCGTGGGACATGATCGCGCCAGCGAACGAGCCTTTGCCCGGCAATGGCGCCAGGGCACAGTGCTCGATGAACGGCTGCATGCGGATGATCGCGTTGTGGCCCCAGTAATGGGACTCGCCGAGCTGCCAGTAATGCAGGCCGGCGGTGAACAGCGGGCCGTAGGCGCGGGTGGCGAACTGCTGCAGGCGTGCGTACAGGGTGTTCATGCCCGCAGCTTTCGGCGAGGTCTGGATGATGCCGGCCTGGGGGTTGGCTTCCATCAGCCGTACCAGCTTGGTCAGGCATTCGCCGCTCATCACGCTGTCGGCGTCGAGTACCACCATGTAGCGGTAGTCGCCGCCCCAGCGACGGCAGAAGTCGTCGATGTTGCCGCTCTTGCGCTTCACGCGGCGACGGCGGCGGCGGTAGAAGATGTTGCCGAAGCCCTTGGTCTCCTGGCACAGCTCCAGCCAGGCGCGCTGCTCGGCGACGGCGATGTCGGCGTCGCCGGTATCGCTGAGGATGAAGAAGTCGAACCGATCGAGCTCGCCAGACGCTTTGACGGACTCATAGGTGGCACGCAGGCCGGCGATAACCCGCGGTACGTCCTCGTTGCAGATCGGCATGATGATCGCGGTACGGGCCTGCGGATCGATCGGCTCGTCGCCGGCGCTGCTGCCGGAGATACCGTAGCGGTCGTAGCCGCGCATCAGCTCCCAGAAGCCCATCAAGGCTGTCCAGAAACCGGCCGATACCCAACAGAACAACAGGGAAAACAGTGCCAGGATGCTGCCTTGCACGACATAGGGCAGAACCTGGAAGAAGCTGTCCTGCCAGTCCTGCTCCATCACTTCCTGCAGGTTGATCAGCCCCCAGCCCTGATAGGGCAGGATGCTGTTCATGTACCAGGTGGCGACCGCGGTCTGGCCGAGCATCAGCAACAGCAACACGTGCCGGCGCAGCGAGCCGACCCGGCGCCAGCGCGCTGGCTCCAGTTCGCGCTTGGGCGGGCGTGGCGGGTTGCGCTTGCCGAACAGCGAGCGCAGGCCACGGCTCAGCAGGTTGGTGTGCCAGGGCTCGGGGGTCATCTTGGTGCGGTTGAGCGGCGGCGCGGCGCGCAGCACCGGCCGGCCGGCCGAGTCCAGCGACAGCAGGCCGGTGTCTTGCAGCGATTCACCTGCACCCAGCTCGATACGTCGGGCGGCGGATTTGTGCACGGCCTCTTCGGCCTCTGCCGTCTGCACGCCGCCAAGGCGGCTGTGCAGTTCGCCGAAGTCGCGGCAATCGGCCAGCGCCTCACGCTCGGTGGCACTCAGCGGCAGGCTGTCCAGGTACTCGTCCAGGGCGGACTGCTCGGAGGTTTTCATTGGGGGGCGACCGTGTTGGGCGGGAGTTGATAGCTCCAGGTCTCGCTGAGGGTCTTGTCACCCTCGACCAGAGCCGCGCGCATTTCCACCGCTTGCTTGGGATCCTTGACCTTGAAACGCACCGTCATGCGCCAGCCTTTGGTGGCCTTGTTGTACTGCAGGTGGTTGTCCAGCACCTCGGCGTTGTCGTTGATGCTGAAGTTGCTGGCTACCGCGGCATCGGGCTTGAGCGCCTCGAGGCTCGGGCCTTCGAAGTCCACCAGCAGGGCGATGCTGCCATCGAGCTTGCGGGTCAGGTTGGGCTGCTTGACCTCACCGGCGCTGCGCATGGTCTGCTTGACCCAGGCGATGTCCTGGCCCAGCTGGGCACGCTCGTCCTTGGTCCAGTGCATGCGGTAGTCGAACTGCATCGGCTCGCCAGGCTTGGGCTGCTCGTCTGGCGTCCAGAAGGCGACGATGTTGTCGTTGGTCTCGTCCGGGGTGGGAATCTCCACCAGCTCGACCTTGCCCTTGCCCCATTCGCCCTTGGGCTCGATCCACACGCTGGGGCGTTCTTCATAGTGATCGTCAAGGTCTTGGTACTGGGCGAAGTCGCGGCCACGCTGCAGCAGGCCGAAACCTTTCGGGTTCTCGACCTGGAAGGTGCTCACCGCCAGGTTCTGTGGGTTGTTCAACGGGCGCCAGATATGCTCGTCGCTACCGGTGTGGATCGCCAGGCCGTTGGCGTCATGCAGGGCCGGACGGTAGTTGGCCTTGGCCGAGCGCTGGTTGCTGCCGTACAGGAACATGCTGGTCAGCGGGGCGATACCCAGCTTGTTGACGTTGTCGCGCAGGAATACCCGCGATTGCACATCGACCACTGCGTCCTTGCCTGGGCGCAGGATGAAGCGATAAGCGCCGGTGGCGCGGGGCGAATCGAGCAGGGCGAAGATCACCAGGTGCTTGTCGCCAGCTTTCGGGCGCTCGATCCAGAACTCGCGGAAATAGGGGAATTCCTCACCGCTGGGCAGTGCGGTGTCGATGGCCAGGCCACGGGCCGAAGTGCCGTACACCTGATCCTTGCCGACCACCCGGAAGTAGCTGGCGCCAAGCAGGCTCATGATCTCGTCGAGCTTGCCCTTCTCGTTGATCGGGTACATGACGCGGAAACCGGCATAGCCCAGATCCTTGGTGGCTTCCTTGTCGACCTTCACGTCGCCGAAGTCGAAGCGCTCGGGGTCGTACTTGATTTCCTTGACACTGGTGGCGGTCACTTCGTTGATCTTCACCGGGGTCTCGAAGTGCATGCCCTGGTGGTAGAAGCTCAACTTGAAGGGCGTCTTGCCGTCGGCCCATTCGTACTTGTCTTCACGTGCCTTGATCTGCTGGTAATCCTTGAACGACAGGGTGCGCAGTTCGTTGGGCAGGTTGCTGGCGGGGGCGGCGTAAGGTTTGTCCAGCAAACCCTCGGCCTGCGAAGCCACGTCGTCGAGCGAAAAGGCCAGCGCATGAGCGCTGAACAGCGAGGTGGTACAGGCCAGGCACAGCGCAGCTGGCAGCATGCTGTGGCGGACAGATGCCTTGACGGTTTTGAGGATCACGGATCCCTCCAGAAAACAGTAAGAAACAGCGGCACGGTCGGCCGAACACCTCCTTCCGACCGTCGCTATTGCAGATGATTCCTGTGAATTTCCTTCCGTTTTTCTCAGCTTGTGCTACGCCGCACGGGCAACCACTTGAGCAGGCGTTTGCGGGTCGGCACCACGGCGTTCTCCTGGGCCCACACGCAGAGGATGACGGTCAGCAGCAAAAACAGCGGGTAGAAGACGATCGACAGTTCCTGCTCGCCAGCCTGTACGGCGCACTGCGCCCAGTTGGCGAAGCAGTCGCCGGAGGCCACGCCCAGCAGCTTTTCCGAGCGAGAGAACAGCGTGAATGCCGGCACGTGCAGCACGAACAGCGGCAGCGAGGCGGCGCCCAGGCGTTGTGACCAGCGCCTGACCGATTCGCTGCTTGGCGAGGCTGCCAGCGCACAGACGTAGATCAGCATGATCTGCGCCGGCAGCAGCAGGCCGTTGTGCAGCAGGTAGTACCAGAACTGCGGCCCTTCGATCAGCCAGGCGGTGCCGAGGAAACAGGCCAGCACCGCGGCGATCATCAGCCCGACGCCGCCAGCACCCGGCGTGCGGCCGGCGTCCTGCAGGTCGCGGAACAGCCCGTAGGCGAGAATGCCGGCGAGAAACTCGGGCAGGCGCACCAGCGGGTTGCGGTGCAGGATGCCGGTGAACGGCATGCCGTAGTCACCGTTGAGAATCACCAGCACCGGCGGAATCAGGTAGATCAGGGTGATGATGCCCAGCCACAGCACCTTGTGCTTCAAGCGTGCCAGGCGCGGCGCCACGAAGGGAAAGGTGAGGTAGAAGAAGAACAGCGTGGAGATCGACCACAGCGGCGCGTTGAAGGTCAGGTAGAAGGGGTTCCAGGCCTGCAGCATCAGCAATTGCAGCACGCTGTTGAAGGCCAGCTCGCCGTTGCTCATGAAGTGTTCGAGGGTGGCGCGCGAGATATCGGTCATGTCTTCGTTGGTGTCGTACACCACGAAGCGCACGCTGGCCTTGGTGTCGTCCGGCGGAATGCCCAGGTTGCTGATCACGAAGATCACCGAGATAGTCAGCAACAGCGAAAAGATATGCAGCGGGTAGAGGTTGGCGAAGCGGCGGCTCCAGAAACTCACCGCCGGTTCGCGCATCTGGCCGCGCTGGCAGTACACGTGGGCGAGCAGAAAGCCGGAGAGCACGAAGAAGGTACTGGTGGCGAAGAAGCCCGCGCCGCTGAGCTGCTTGATGATCGGCAGCTGCTGTTCGGGGTAGTTGTGCAGGGTGTGGAAGACCACGATGTACAGGCCGAGTATGAAGCGCAGCCACTCGAGCCCGATGAAGTGTTCCTTGTCGGTGCGGGGCATCCCCGTTCTCCTTATATCGACTATCGCCCCGGCACGGATCGACCTGCACAGGCGAGCCTCACGGCAGCCGGGTCAGGTTCTGACAGCAGCATTCGGGTTTCGATCTATCGAATTGCCAGCAGGGCGGCAGCGGAGCAATGACGGGCTACCAGGCCTGGCAACCCGTCATTGGGCGATCAGTCGAACAACACCTTGGCGACATCGCTGAAGCGTTTGGCGAAGTGCACGGTGATGCCCTGCTTGAGGTACTCCGGCAGCTCCTGGTAAGAGCCGCGGTTGGCCTCGGGCAGGATCAGCTCGTGAATCTTCTGCCGGCGCGCGGCGATCACCTTCTCGCGCACGCCACCGATGGCCAGCACCTGGCCGGTCAGGGTCAGCTCGCCGGTCATCGCCACGCCTTTCTTCGGCACCTGGTTGCGGGCCAGGGAGAGCAGGGCGCTGGCGATGGTGACGCCGGCGCTCGGGCCATCCTTGGGCGTGGCGCCTTCCGGCACGTGCATGTGCACGAAGGCCTGGTCGAAGAAGGTCGGGTCGCCCTTGTAGGTCTTCAGGTTGGAGCTGACATAGCTGTAGGCGATCTCCGCGGATTCCTTCATCACCTCACCAAGCTGGCCGGTGAGCTTGAAGCCGCGGTTGAGGGTGTGGATGCGCGTCGCTTCGATCGGCAACGTGGCGCCGCCCATGCTGGTCCAGGCCAGGCCGGTGATCACGCCGACGCCGGACAGCACCTGTTCGCTGCGAAACACCGGCATGCCCAGGTACCCTTCCAGGTCCTTGGCGGCGATCTTGACCTTGCTCTGCGGATCCTCCAGCAGTTGCACCACCGCCTTGCGCACCAGCTTGCCGAGCTGCTTTTCCAGTTGGCGCACGCCGGCTTCGCGGGCATAACCCTCGATCAGCGCACGCAGGGCGCTGTCGCTGATCGACAGCTGCTTGGTCGACACGCCGGCCTTGTCCAGTTGCTTGGGCCACAGGTGGCGCTTGGCGATGGCCAGTTTTTCCTCGGTGATGTAGCCGGACAGGCGAATCACCTCCATGCGGTCGAGCAGCGGGCCTGGGATCGAGTCCAGGGTATTGGCGGTACACACGAACAGCACCTTGGAGAGATCCAGGCGCAGATCCAGGTAGTGGTCGAGGAATTCGACGTTCTGCTCCGGGTCGAGGGTTTCCAGCAGCGCCGAGGCCGGGTCGCCCTGGAAGCTGCTACCCATCTTGTCGATCTCGTCGAGCATGATCACCGGGTTCATCACCTCGACGTCCTTGAGCGCCTGCACCAGCTTGCCGGGCAGGGCGCCGATGTAGGTACGACGGTGGCCCTTGATCTCCGCCTCGTCGCGCATGCCGCCGACCGAGAAGCGGTAGAACGGCCTGCCCAGGGATTCGGCGATGGACTTGCCGATGCTGGTCTTGCCCACGCCGGGCGGGCCGACCAGCAGCACGATGGAACCGGCGATCTCGCCCTTGAAGGCGCCGACGGCGAGGAACTCGGTGATGCGCTGCTTGATGTCGTCCATGCCGGCATGGTGATCGTCGAGTACCCTGCGGGCATGCTTGAGGTCGAGCTTGTCCTTGCCGACCACGCCCCAGGGCACGCTGGTGGCCCAGTCCAGATAGTTGCGGGTGACGGCGTATTCCGGCGAGCCGGTCTCCAGCACGGAGAGTTTGTTCATCTCCTCGTCGATGCGCTTGCGCGCCTGCTCGGGCAGGGTCTTGCCCTCCAGGCGCGCGCTGAACTGCTCGGCGTCGGCGCTGCGGTCGTCCTTGGTGATGCCCAGTTCCTGCTGGATGATCTTCAGCTGTTCCTTGAGGAAGAACTCGCGCTGATGCTCGCCTACCGAGCGGTTCACCTCGTCGGAGAGTTCGTTCTGCAGCCGCGCCACCTCGACTTCCTTGCGCAGCAGCGGCAGCACCTTTTCCATGCGCTTGAGAATCGGCACGGTGTCGAGCACTTCCTGCAGCACCTTCGATTGCGCGGTGGTCAGCGCCGCGGCGAAGTCGGTGAGCGGCGAGGGGTCGTTGGGGCTGAAGCGGTTGAGGTAGTTCTTCAGCTCCTCGTTGTACAGCGGGTTGAGCGGCAGCAGCTCGCGGATCACGTTGATCAGCGCCATGGCGTAGGCCTTGACCTCGTCACGCGAGTCATTGGCATTGCGCGGGTAGTCGACTTCGGCCAGGTAGGGCGGGCGATGATGCTTGAGCCAGCCGCGGATGCGCACCCGGGTCAGGCCCTGGGCGACGAACTGCAGCTTGCCGTCATCATTGCTGATGTGGTGAACGCGCACCACGGTGCCGTGCTCCGGCAGGCTCGAGGTGTCGAAGTGACGCGGGTCGGTAACCGGCTTGTCGACGTAGAACAGCGCCAGGGTCTTGTGCTCGGTCTTGCTGACCAGCTCCAGGGTTTCCGCCCAGTGTTCTTCGTTGACGATGACCGGAAGCACCTGGGCCGGGAAGAAGGGGCGGTTGTGGATCGGAATCACATAGAGTTTGTCCGGCAGGTTCTGGCCGGGCAGCATCAGGCTGTGGCTGGTCTGCTCCGAAGCGATCTCGATATCGTGCGGGTCGTTCATGCGGCACCTGTCCATTGACGTTGAGGGTTAGATGGGGCGTCGCCGGCTTTTTTCAACATTTATTCATGTGTCAGCAGGTGCCTGAGCGGACGATCTCGCCTCTGGTCGTGCCCCGTACAGTTTTTGTTGGCAACGCGGTAGAGTGCGCGCTGCGCCCACTGAGTTGCGAATCATGCTCAACGCCCGCCTCATGCGCCTGGACGATCAGGCCCACGAACATACCCACGACCACCATCAACTGGTGATGTCGGTGTCCGGGCGTGCCGAATTCGAGGTGGTAGGGCGCGGCGGGGAAGTGTGCCGCATGCGCGCCTGCCTGGTGCCGGGGGATGCCGACCACCAGTTCGCCGGTATTGGCGACAACCGCATGCTGATCGTCGACCTCAACGAGCAGGACATGAGCAGCGAAGACCTGCAACTGCTCTGCCACCTGTTCGACACCCCGCGCTACCCGCAGCTCGATGCCGACTTCCAGCACCTGCTCTGCTACGCCGGCGCCGAGCTGGAGCGCTACGGCAGCGATCCCATGCTCGCCCGTTCGCTGGGCGGCGTGCTGCTGCGCGCCCTGCACCTGCGTCTGTTCGGCGAACAGTCCGCACGGGGTCACGGCTCGCTGGACGTGCAGCGCATCGATGGCTACATCGCTGACAACCTGGCGCGGCGCATCAGCGTCGCCGAGCTGGCCCATGTCGCCTGCCTGAGCCCGAGCCACTTCCACGCCCAGTTCAAGGACAGCGTTGGCCTCACGCCCCATCAGTACCTGCTCAAGGCGCGGCTCGATCGCGCGACCCGCTTATTGCGTGGCAGCGGCCTGCCGCTGGTGCGCATCGCCGAGGAGTGTGGTTTCTCCAGCCAGAGCGCATTGACCACCGCCATGCGTCGCTACTTGGGGCTTACCCCCAAACGCCTGCGTGGCAGCGAGTAGGCCCGCGAAGGCCAGAGCCAGCAGCGATTTTCTGGTGTAGTGGCATTTTGCCTGCCTGCTTTGCCATAAAAGCTCGAACTTCTCGCGTAGGGCAGCTAATCTTTCTTCAGTCCTTGTTCACCTGCGCTGGAACCAGTAACGCGGCCAGCAGCCGGTCCGATCGACCTTTGACGAGCTCCCATGACCAAACCCTTGTTCCTCGCCCTACACCTGTATCTGCTCGGGTCGCTGTGCGTCGCCCAGGCCGCCAGCCTGCAAGGCGAAGTCGTGGATGCCGCAGGCGCGCCACTGGCCGATGCCGTGGTAACGCTGCGCGGTGCAGCGAGCACTGGCACGCCGCCGGGCACGGCGATCATGGACCAGCAGGACATGCGTTTCGTACCAGGTGTGCTGGCCGTACGCACCGGTACCGCGGTGACCTTTCCCAACCGCGACGATATCCGTCATCAGGTCTACTCCTTTTCGCCCGCCAAGCGCTTCGAGTTGCGCCTGTACCAGGGCACACCCAGTGCCCCGGTATTATTCGACCGGCCCGGCCTGGTGGTGTTGGGCTGCAACATCCATGACTGGATGGTGGGCTACATCTATGTCACCGATGACCCCTGGTTCGCCGTAAGCGATGCCCAGGGCAAGGTCAGCTTCGACAACCTGCCGGCCGGCGACTACCAGGTCACCCTGTGGCACTCGGCGCTGCCCGATATGCGCCCGCAGCAGGGCGAGGCGCTGAAGGTCGATAATGCCGGCAGGCAATGGCGCGTCGCCTTGCCGGTCCAGGCCTCCGCTGCAACCGAACCGCCTGGGGCACCACCCAGCACTTTCGGGGACGCATTCAAGAAAGCCGTGGAACATGGTTCGCACTAGTTTCCAGGCGCGTATCGCCAGTGTTCTGATCCTGCTGTTGCTGGTGGTGATCGGCGCGCTGTATTTCGCCGTGCAGGCGGCGACCAATGCGTCGATCCGCACCCAGGCGCGTGAGCAGCTCGAGGTGGGTACCGGTGTGTTCGGGCAACTGCTCGACGTGCACGCCCGGCAGCTGCGCGATGCCGTTCAGGTGCTGACCAGCGACTTCGGTTTTCGTGAAGCGGTGGCCAGTGGCGACCAGGCGACCATCCGCTCGGCACTGTTCAATCATGGCGCGCGGATCAACGCCAGCGTGGTGATGATGTTCGACATGGATGGCAAGTTGACCGCCAGCACCTTGGCGCCGCTTCCAGTGGCGCAGGCCGAGCAGATCAACCGGGAGCTGAGCCAGCATGGGCAGAGTCTGCTCATGCCTGTCGATGGCCGCATCTATCTGCTGGTGCAGGCCACCGTCAATGCGCCGGTACCGATTGCGCGGCTGGTGACGGGGTTCGCCATCGATCAGGATTTTGCCCGCGAACTCAATCAGCTGACTCACCTGGATTTGACCCTTACCGGCAGCATGGAAGGCCAGCCCGAGGTGCGCGTGAGCACCTTGCCGGACATGCCGATGATCGTCTTCGACGGTGACAGCGGCGAGGTTCTGCATGGCGACGAGCCATTCCTGGTGCAGCGCCTGGCGCTCGCCAGCGGTGACGGTTTCAGGGTTCAGGCTCTGCTGCAGCGCTCGCTCGAGCAGGCCCGCGGTTCGGTGGCGGCTCTCAACAGGCAGATTCTGCTGATCGCGGTGGCCGCGCTGGTGGCTTCACTGCTGGGCGCGCTGCTGCTGGCGCGCAACCTGTCGCGGCCCATTCGCCATCTGGCCGGTGCAGCCGAACGTGTCGGCCAGGGCGACTACGAGGTGCCGCTGGCGCTCGATCGTTCCGATGAGCTCGGCAGCCTGGCCAAGGCCTTTCAAAGCATGCAGCAGGGGATCGCCGAGCGTGAGCGCCAGCTGGCTCACAATGCACTGCATGACCCCATCACTGGCCTGCCCAATCGCAACCTGGCCCTCGAGCGCCTGAGCAGCGCGATCATGGCCGAACGGCATATCGCCTTGCTGTACCTGGGCATCGGCAACTTCCGCACGGTCAGTGAAAGCTGTGAGGGTGGCGGTGACCGGGTTATGCAGCAGCTGGCCGGTCGCCTGCAGGCTGCGCTGCGTCCGTCCGACAGCCTGGCGCGGCTGCACGGCGACGAGTTCGTGCTACTGCTCGAAGGCGCCGATGTGGACAGCGCGGTAGCCACCGCCGACCGCGTCCAGCAGCTGTCGATGAAGCCCTTTCGGCTCGACAACCTGGACGTCGCCCTGGATTGCCGCATCGGCATTGCCGGCTATCCCAGCGATGGCGTTACGCCTGAAGAGTTGCTGCGCCGCGCCAGCATCGCCATGCAGGACGCCGGCTACCTGGCAGGCCGCATCCAGGTCTATGAGAGTGGCCGCGATGCCGCCCAGCAGCGCCAGGTGCAACTGATCCGCGACCTGCGCCGCGCCGCCCAGCGTGAAGAGCTGTTGCTGCACTACCAACCCAAGCTGGATCTGCGCAACCCCGCGAGCATCCAGGCCGAAGGCCTGCTGCGCTGGCAGCATCCGCAGTTCGGCATGGTGTCACCGGGCGAGTTCATCCCCCTGGCCGAGCGCACCGGCAGCATCCAGATGCTGAGCGCCTGGGTGATCGAGGAGGGCATGCGCCAGCTGCAGGCATGGCGCCAGCGCGGGCAGGTGGTGCTGTTGTCGCTGAATATCTCCACCGAGGACCTGATGGACGTCGACTTGCCGGAGCGGGTGGGCCGGCTGCTGGCCCATTACCAGGTGCCGGCATCGCAGCTGATTTTCGAGATCACCGAGAGCGGCGTGATGCGCAATCCGGCGCAGGCCTTGCAGGTCTTGCAGGGGCTGCGTGAGCAGGGTATCGGCCTGTCGGTGGATGATTTCGGCACCGGCTACTCTTCTCTGGCACAGCTCAAGCGCATGCCGGTGCAGGAGCTGAAGATCGACCAGTCGTTCATCCGGGAACTGCACGAGACCAGCGAAGATGCGGTGATCGTCCGTTCGACCATCGAGATGAGCCATAGCCTGGGACTCAAGGTGGTGGCCGAGGGGGTCGAACTGCAGGATAGCCTGGACCTGCTCAAACGTTGGAACTGCGACAGCGTGCAGGGTTACCTGATCAGCCGGCCCCTGGCGGCGGCAGCTTTCGAGGCCTGGATGCAACGGCCGTTAAATTCCCCTGTTTCTTCGGTGCATTGACCATGTGGCTATCACAACTGACTGGCGCCCTGCTGCTCGGCATGCTCACTTCGGCTGCAGTGGCGGGCGAGGGTCGCCTGCTGGCCACAGGGGGCGCCAGTAGCCTGGAAGGTGCTGCCGGCGGCGGCATCACGCCCTGGGCCGTGCTGGCCGGTTATGGCGAGAAGGGCGAGTGGGGCGCCGACGTGTTCGCCACCCGGGTGGAAACCGGTGATTACCGCCTGGATGTGGCCGGCATGGCCGCGGCCTATGACAACCGCATCGAACTGTCCTACGCGCGCCAGCGCTTCGACCTGGGCAACCTGGCCCGAGGCCTGAGCCTGCCGGAGAACAGCCTCAGTCAGGACATTTTCGGCATCAAGGTGCGCCTGTTCGGCGATCTGATCTACGACCAGTTGCCCCAGGTTTCCCTTGGCATCCAGCACAAGCGCCAAAAGGACTTTCTCATCCCCAGCCTGGTCGGTGCCCAGCGTGACGAGGACACCGAAGGCTACCTGACCGCCAGCCGGCTGATTCTTGGCGGCGCCTTTGGCTACAACCTGCTGCTCAATGGCGGCGTGCGCTACAGCCGGGCCAACGAGCTTGGCCTGCTGGGCTTTGGCGGCGACCGCCGAGACCGTCGCTCGGTACTCAAGGAGGGCTCCCTGGCTGTGCTGCTCAACCGCCAGTGGGCGGTTGGCGTGGAGTACCGGGAAAAACCGGACAACCTCAACTTCGCCGGCGAGAGCGACTGGGCCGACCTGTTCGTCGGCTACTTCCCCAACAAACACCTGGCCATCGTGCTGGCCTACGCGCGCCTTGGCGAGATCGCCACGCTGGACAACCAGAATGGCGCCTACCTGTCCGTGCAGGGGAGCTTCTGAGCATGCTGCGTTCCCTGTGCATTGCCCTGCTGGCGCTGGTATTGATCGGCTGCGCACAGCAGCCGGCCAAGGACGACAGCCTGTACCGCGACCTGGGCGAGAAACCCGGCATCACCCGTATTGTCGAGGGCATGCTGCTCAATGTGGCAGGCGACCCGCGCATCGTGCAGTTCTTTACCAAGGTGGATATCGCCGGCCTGCGCGACAAGCTGGTCGACAAGTTCTGCGTGATCGCCGGCGGGCCCTGCGTCTACACCGGCGATTCACTCGAAGAGAGCCACAAGGGCCAGAACCTGACGCCCAGCCACTTCAATGCGCTGGTCGAGAACCTGCAGACCTCCATGGACAGCCAGGGCGTGCCGACGCCCGTGCAGAACCGCCTGCTGGCCCGCCTGGCCGCCCTGCGTGGGCAGGTGATCGAGAAGTAGAGGTGGCTGCCCTGGCATGACGAAAGCGGGCAAAGCGGGTAGAGTCGCCTGCCGTCCCCGAGTCTCCAGCCGCGAGCCGACCATGTCCGTCACCTGGCACTGCAAACACCACACCGAACTGACCAAGACCGAGCTGTACGCTGCCCTGGTGCTGCGAACCCAGGTGTTCGTGGTCGAGCAGAACTGCCCGTATCTGGAAGTCGATGGCCGCGACCTGGAGGGCGATACCTGCCACCTGCTGGGCTGGCATGGTGAGCAATTGGTCGCCTACCTGCGCCTGCTCGATCCGGCCCTCAATGACGGTGAGGTGGTCATCGGCCGCGTGGTCACCGCGCCCAGCGCGCGGGGCACCGGCCTTGGCCACACCATGATGGAACAGGCGCTGCTGGCCTGCGGGCTGCGCTGGCCGGGCCTGCCCATATATATGTCGGCCCAGGCACACCTGCAGGGTTATTACGGGCGCTATGGGTTCGTGGCAGCCACCGATGAGTATCTGGAAGACGATATTCCCCATATCGGTATGCGCCGCACGTTGTAAGCACTGTTACCCCAATCACCTGTGGGAGCGCGCCATGCGCTCGAAAGCTCACGGGCATGGCCCGTTCCCACAGGACTGTGTGTACGAGGCGTCCCCGCCCGTTCCCACGCCTTACGAAGTCACCACCAGGTAGGATGGGCGAAGCCCATCAAAACCGCCGACCGCTGCATCCCCACTCAGTGAAAATCCCGGCTACGCACATCCAGCCCCACTAGCCAGTCGGTCAGGTCGACCAGTCGCCCGGCGATCACGTGTTGCACGCCTTTGGTCGCTTCCAGGTGACCATCGATACGCAACAGCCGCGACTGCAGCAGCGTCTTGCGCTGGCGCTCGGCCAGCTCCAGGCGCACCAGCACGTTGATCATGCCGAACTCGTCTTCCAGGGTAACGAAGGTTATGCCGCTGGCGGTCTGTGGGCGCTGGCGGCCGATCACCAGGCCGGCCACGCTGACCATTCGCCCAGGCTCCACGGATTCCAGTTCACGGCGGCTGCGGCAGCGGGCGGCCCTGAGCTTGCTGCGCAGCAGCGCCAGCGGATGGGGGCCGAGGGTGGTACCCAGGGTCGCGTAGTCGGTCAGCAGGTTCTCGCCAACGCTGGGGCGCGGCAGGTTGATGGCGGCCTCCTGTTGTGCCGGCAGGCTGGCGAACAACGGCAGCTGCGGCTCGACGCCGGCGATGGCCCAGCGTGCCTGATGGCGATGGCCGGCCAGGGCCTGCAGGGCGCCGGCGTCGGCCAAGCGCGCCCGGGCATGATTGTCCAGGCGGGCGCGCTGGCAGAGGTCGGCGATATCGCTGAACGGTGCCTGTTCGCGGGCGGCGGCGATACGCAACGCCGCGTCCTCTCGAAGGCCCTTGACCAGGCACAGCCCCAGGCGAATGGCCGGTTGCGGCTTGCCGATATCTTCCAGGGTGCACTCCCAGGCACTGTGGCGCACATCCACCGGGTGGATGCGCAGGCCGTGGCGGCGGGCGTCCTGCAGCACCTGGTCGGGGTTGTAGAAGCCCATAGGCCAGCTGTTGATCAGGGCGCAGGCAAAGGCTGCCGGCTCGTGGCATTTGAGCCAGCAGCTGGCGTAGGTGAGCAGGGCGAAGCTGGAGGCATGGGACTCGGGAAAACCGTAGCTGCCAAAGCCCTTGATCTGTTCGAAGATGCGCGCGATGTAGGCGGGCTCGTAGCCCTTCTCGAGCATGCGCTTGGTCAGTCGCTCGCGGTGCGGCTCCAGGCCGCCATGACGCTTCCAGGCGGCCATGGCACGGCGCAGTTCGTCCGCTTCGCCGGGGCTGTAATCGGCGGCGATGATCGCCAGTTCCATCACCTGCTCCTGAAACAGCGGCACGCCCAGGGTGCGCTCGAATACAGGCACCAGTTCTTGGGAGGGGTAGGTGACTTCTTCTTCACCGGTGCGGCGGCGCAGGTAGGGGTGCACCATGTCGCCCTGGATCGGCCCCGGCCGCACGATGGCCACCTGGATCACCAGGTCGTAGAAGGTCTTTGGGCGCAGGCGCGGCAGCATGGCCATCTGCGCACGGGATTCGATCTGGAACACGCCCAGAGTGTCGGCGCGGCTGATCATCTGGTAGGTGGCCTGATCCTCGGCCGGCAGGCTGGCCAGTGTCCAGCGTTCGCCGCGGTAGGCGGCCAACAGGTCGAAGCAGCGGCGCAGGGCGCTGAGCATGCCGAGGGCCAGCACATCGACCTTGAGCAGCCCGACGGCGTCGAGGTCGTCCTTGTCCCACTGGATCACGGTGCGCTCGGCCATGCTGGCATTTTCCACCGGCACCAGGGTGTCGAGGGGCGTCTCGGAAATCACGAAGCCGCCGGGGTGCTGGGAGAGGTGGCGGGGAAAGCCGATCAGCTCGCCGGCCAGCACCAGCACGCGGTGCAGCACCTTGCTTTGCGGGTCGAAGCCGGCCTCACGCAGGCGCTCGGCATCCGGGATGCGATCGCTCCAGCGGCCGCAGCAACCGGCCAGGGCGTTGATCTGGTCGGGCGGCAAGCCCAGGGCCTTGGCCACGTCTCGGATCGCCCCGGCACCGTGGTAGGTGCTGACCACTGCGGTCAACGCCGCGCGCTCACGGCCATAGCGGCGGAACACGTACTGGATGACTTCCTCGCGGCGGTCGTGCTCGAAGTCCACGTCGATATCCGGCGGCTCGTTGCGCTCGCGGGACAGGAAACGTTCGAACAGCAGGCGGCTGCCCTTGGCCATCGGGTTCAGTTCGGTGATGCCCAGGGCGAAGCACACCGACGAGTTGGCCGCCGAGCCACGCCCCTGGCAGAGAATCGACTGCTCGCGGGCGAAGCGCACGATGTCGTGCACGGTGAGGAAATAGCTCTCGTAGTGCAGCTCGCAGATCAGCGCGAGCTCTTTGTCTAGCTGCTTGCGTACTTCCTCGGTAATGCCGTCAGGCCAACGCCAGCGGATACCGTCCTCGACCAGCTGGCGCAGCCAGGAACCGGCGTCATGGCCGGCTGGCACCAGCTCATTGGGGTATTGGTACTTGAGCTCGCTGAGGTCGAACCGACAACGCTCGGCGATGCGCAGGGTTTCGGCAAGCAGCTCGGGCGGATACAGCTCGGCCAATTCCTCATGGCGACGCAGGTGGCGCTCGCCATTGGCGAACAGGTGGGCACCGGCTTCGGCCACCGGAAGGTGGTGGCGGATGGCGGTCATGCAGTCCTGCAGGGCGCGGCGGCCACGGGCGTGCATGTGCACGTCGCCACAGGCCACGGCAGGGATGCCCAGTTGCCGGGCCAGGCCCAGGCCATGCTGCAACAGCGCTGCATCGTCGGCGCCGCGGTGCAGCTCCACACCCAGCCACAGGCGCTCGGCAAAGCGCTCGCGTAACCAGGCGCCGGCCATGGCGTCGTCGTCCGGCCCTGGCAGCCAGATGGCCAGCAGCCCGTCCGGCGCCTCGGGCAGGTCTTCTTCGAGCAGGATGTAGTTGCCCTTTTCCGCACGTCGCCGGGCGCGGGTGATCAGCGCACACAAACGCTGGTAACCAGCAAGGTTCTCGACCAGCACAACCAGCCGGGCGCCGTTCTGCAGCCTCAGCTCGCTGCCGACGATCAGCTTCACCTCATGCTCTTTGGCAGCCTGCCAGGCCCGCACGATGCCGGCCAGGGTGCATTCGTCGGTGATCGCCAGGGCGCGATAGCCAAGCAGCCTGGCGCGCTCGAACAGCTCGGCGGCGCTGGAGGCACCGCGCTGGAAACTGAAGTTCGACAGGCAGTGCAGCTCGGCGTAGCCCGGCAGGCTCATGCGAACCAGCCATGCAGCCACAACGGGCCGTCTTCACCGACGCTGCGAAAGGCCCAGCCGCGCTGGCCGCTGCGGGTCTCGATCAGGTAGTAGTCGCGGCGCACGTCCTCGCCATCCCACCAGCCGGACTCGATGCGCTCCGGGCCCCTGAGAATATGCAGCGGCTCGCGCAGCACCTGCGGCTCCGGCAGCAGCCAACTGGGCCGCACGCCGCTCGGGCGGGGCAGCGCAGCGCGGTTGATATCCGTGCGCCAGGCCTTCTCCGGGCGGTGATCGGCATGGGCGGCCAGGCCTTGCACGGCGTCGTCGCCCAGGCGTGCGCGCAGGCGTTCACGCAGCTGCTCCCAGCCCAGGGTTTGTTGCGGACGATCCTCGAACAGCGCCTGGTGCTGCGGCACGAAGGTCGGCAGGTCGCGGGCCACCAGGCGCAGCGCCAGCACCGGTGACGGCAATTGCAGCTGTTCCAGGCGGCCGCGGGTGAACTCCAGCAGCATGCCTGCTTCTCGCTCGGCACTGAGCAGGCCGACGGGCAGCAGGCTGTCTTCACCATCGCGGTGTTCCAGGTGCAGCACGAAGCGCTGTACGCCGCAGTCACGACCTGCCAGGTAAGCGGCCAGGTCCGCGGTCAGGCGGCGTAACGGAAACAGCAGGGCCTGGGTCGACTCCACCTCGAAATGCAACTCCAGCCGGCTGTCGAACACATCCGGCGGGCGGTAGTAATCGAGCGCCAGCGGGCGCAGGCCCATCAGGGTATCCAGGCCAGTCAGCAACTCGGGCGGGAAGCGCCGCGCCAGGCTGTCGCGGGGCAGTGCCTGCAGCTGGCGTACCTGGCGCAGGCCCATGCGCGCCAATGTCGTGGCCAGCTCCTCGGGCAGGCCGATGCGATCCAGCGGCATGGCCGCCAACCGCTCGCGCAGTGCCTGCTCGTCGCTGATCGCCAGGCCATCGTGCAGGTTGGCGAGCATGCGCGCTGCGGCCGGGTGATGCGCCAGGGTAATGCGATGGCGAAAGCCCAGCGCCGTCAGCTCTTCACGCAAGCGCGCCTCGAAGCGCGGCCAGGGGCCGAACAGGGAAAGGCTCGATTGCACTTCGAGCAGCAGGCAGCGCGGGTAGTGCAGGCTGACCTGGGAGCTGAAGCCGTAGGCCCAGGCGGCCAGGAAACTGCGCCAGCGTTCAATATCGGCGGGCTCGTACTCGGCGCTGGCGAACGCGCAGTTCAGGGATTGCGCCGCCGTCAGCGTCAGCCCCGGGCGCAGGCCAAGCGCTCGCGCGGCCGGGGTGACCGCCTGCAACACGCGTCGCTGGGGTGTCCCGCTGAGCAATACCAATGGTGCGTCGTGGTCCTCACGGCCACGCAGCACGCCGTCCATGGCCAGTTGCGGCAACAGGATGCATGCCCAGCGCATGTCAAAGGCCCCAGCCGCTCAAGGCAAAGGTGCGCGCCGGCGGTTGGCCACCTCGGCACTTGAGCACCCGTACCTGGGCAGGCTGCGCCTGGATGGTCAGGCGCAGGGCCGCCGGCGAAGGGTTACGCGCCTCAAACAGCGGGCGGTAGGCGAAGGCCAGGGTCTGCCCGGTTTCGGCGGCGATCTGCAGGCGGCGCAGGGCACGGTCATCGGCACGCTGCGGCCACAGCACCACCGCCCCGCAACTGCCCGAACGCAGGCACTGCTCGGCCGCCCACAAGGCATCCCGAGCGTTCGCCTGGATCAGCGTCAGCTGCTTCAGCTCCACACCAGCCGCCAGCCAGGCGCTGGGGTAGGGCAGGTAGGGCGGCGCGATCAGCACCACCCGCTCCCCGGCAGCACTCAGGCGCGCCAGCGTCGCCAGCAGCACCCGCAACTCGCCAATACCCGGCGCCTCGACCAGCAACTCGCTCAACGCCGCCTCTGGCCAGCCACCGCCTGGCAGCGAGGCATTCAGCGCCGCGTTGCCGGTGGGCTGGTGGCCATTGGGCGCGACAATGCCCTGGCCACGCCAGATACGGCGTTCATTGAGCAGATGATCGATGGCGACGACAGAGGACATGGCAAACGGATGGCAAGAAATATACTGTTTAAATGTACAGTAATTTGCCTTGCCGGCAATGCAGTATCCGCCGAGCGGATGGCGCCCGGTTCTGCCAGCGTTGCCCTAAGCCGACCGGCAAAGGTGCAGAACCCTTATGCCTCGGGCGGTGGAGCGCGGCATCCCGCGCGCCAATCAGTCAGTGGTAGCGCAGCGATCACCAGCAAATGAGCCAAGCGTTTGATAGCACGCGAAAAAAATTACGCGATGGGCTTCGCCAAACCGATTTCTGCTGATATCATGCGCGCCGCCTGGGAAGATGCCGGAGTGGCCGAACGGGACGGATTCGAAATCCGTTGTATCAGCGATGGTACCTAGGGTTCAAATCCCTATCTTCCCGCCATATCTCAAGCCTAAGCCCCTGAAATTCCTAGAGTTTCGGGGGCTTTTGCTATCTGCGGCATGCAAAGTGTCGAAGAAGTGTCGATTTTTTGGCCTGGCTCTATCAGCCATCGATAAGCTTGGTCTACCAAAATCAACTTTTTGCGGGGGGAAAATGTCGCGACTCAAAGGGGTCACAGAGAACTACTGGAATACTTTGCACGAGGACAAAAAATTCAGATGGAGATTTTTCTCCAGGGTAGTAATGCTGCTAGCAACATTTTCAGTGTCGAAAATTGGTGTTTGGTATCTGGATCTGCTATTGAGTCTACTTGTTTCTAGTGCTATTAATTTTATTATTGATTCGCAGCGCTCTTATACTAAGCACTCTCCGGTGTTTAGAAAAAATATTACAAGAATATTGGTTTTTCTTGGATCGTGGAGTGTGACTGTTGTAGGTGTTTTCTTTTTCGCTTTTATAGCAATACAGGCTTTGGTGTCTACGTTTTCAGAAATGACCTCGTCAAGGATTGACAGTGGATCTGAAAGCCGTGAATTGATTTTTATGGTCACGATTTTTTTAATGATGCTGATAGGGGTTTTGAAAGTTTTTCGAGACTTGAAATTCGAAGAGCTAATTCACGTAGTGCCAAAACAGCAGCTAAAAAGATTGTTGGTTTACAAAGAGTTTAGAGCTGACAGCTTTCCATTTTTTGCCTACTTCGAGATTGCAGTTGTCGCAGTGGCATGCATATATCTAAATGCTGCAACAACTATCCTTGCTATGTTGGTGTCAATATCTAATCTGTGGTTCTAGGTTTGGGCGAGGTGGGCCTAGGTTAATTGCATCTTGCAGGTGGTTTGGGGCTAAGTGTGCGTACCTCATTGTCATAGTTAGCGACTGGTGACCAAGAATCTTTTGCAGGGTAAGGATATTGCCGCCGTTGATGACAAAGTGGCTGGCGAACGTGTGCCGCAGAACGTGGGTAGCCTGAACAAAATCAAGTCGGCTATGGAGTGATAAGTTAGCGATTTTGTAAGAAATTGAAAATTTTATTTGCACAGGGATCAGTAATGAAAGCTAACAAGGAAGATGTTCCTGATTATTTGCGACAACGTAAAAAACAAGGCCCATGGCGTACGCTGGCAATCCTGGGTATTGGCTCCGCAATCTTTTGGAGCTTGGTCACCGTATTTGCAAGGCCCATCGTGATAGACGTGGCACAACTCAAGCAGGCTATCCGCTTTGGCGGTGAACCCATATTCAGCAAGCAGCCTGTACAGCCACAGCAACCACCAGCTGAAGCGCTACAAGGCAACGATCAAGACTGGATCAGATCCAGCCAAGCCCAACAGACAATCCAAGCCAACCGCGAGCTTGAAGAATGGTCACGCCAACGCGCGCAGGAAACTCAAGAGCGGCAGACTTCGTTTAACGATAGCAACTACAAACCGAAGCCAATCGCTAATACCTACGCAGCATCCACCTATCAAAGCCAACAAGTGAGCCAGCCACAACGGCAGCAGCGGAAACAAGTGCGCGAGGTAAGCAGAACCGGTTACTGGTCTTGGGAAAACGGCCACCAGAAAAAGAGGGTAGGCGGAGAGTTTTCGTGGACAGAACGAAACGGAGTAATTGACCACTCCAGCGTGTGCGAAAACTATCAGAAAGGCTCTTTGACTTACCGTGATTGCAGGAAGGGCGCTAAGATCGCATTCAAGAAGATGTGCGGAAGCTACGAACCCGCCTGCAATCCCGGTAATAACATGATGCCTTAAAGTAGCTTACTTGGTGCAATTGCATTCTTTTGCAATAAGCTGCAAGTCTTGTAGGTACTGATTTGTGGCTTTGTCGACGATGGGTTTGTTTGCATTTTGAAAGTGCAACGTGAATTTTTCTAATGCGCTTCGGCCAACCTGGATTTCCTTTTGAGCCAGAGGTGAGGAGTAAAAAGCGATAAGCTGATCGAGTTCCGACTCAGTGAATTCAGGGCCGTAATAATCACCCCAAACAGCCACCATGTCTTCAGCTGTCCAAGGAGTGACTACATTATTAAGGAATTTCTCGCCCGCGTCGTTGAATCGCTTCCTGAACTCCTCATTTGGGGTCAAGTTAGCTGTAACTTTCCCCATAATCTGCTGAGCCATTACATTGTTATATTCTCTACTGCTCTTAAGCTGCTGAGCCCAAGTGTCAACCAAGCCTTGGGCACGAAGCAAAGCCTCAATTTTTTGAGTCTTGGAATCAGCAAAAGCATGCGAGGCAATGAAAATAGAGATGGCTGCTATGAGATAGCGCATTTAGTGACCTTCCTTGGTGGGCGGCAAATTTTAGAGAGGCGATGGTAGCGTGGGGCAATGATCAGGGCCACAGGTAAGGTGTGAGATGTGTCGAAAAAGTGTCGAAAACACTGTGCCGCATAGCCACTAATCGACACGTTGAGGCCCTGTAAAATCACAGATTGGCACGCACTGTGACGCACTGAAACCGCTCAAAAACGGTTCAAATCCCTAGCTTCCCACCATGCCCAATATCACAAAGCCCCTGAATCCTTCGAAAATTTCAGAGGCTTTGTATGGGAAAAGGACTGGAAAAATGGTGCGGGTTATTTCCTAAGCCAAAAATTAAACATTTGTCCTCTTTTGCTGTATCCCCTTTCTGCCGCAGGGGGATCCCGGCTGCCGTGCCTGCTGATGTGCTCCGGCCACCGGGCCAGGGCTGGGGTAAAAGCGCCCGCCATTGCCTGGCAGTGGGTTGGTCTTGCCTCCGCCAATTGGTATCGCCTGGTCGATGCTCCATACTTGGCCATCGTTTCAGTTCGTGGAGTTCACCATGCAAAAGCCCGGGGGCGGTAGCCGAGCTGCTCAGGCCGACCGCACCCGCTCGGCCATTCTCAAGGCGGCGGTCAAGGTGTTCAGCCGGCAAGGCTACGCCGGCGCGCGTACCGAGCAGATCGCCAGCCAGGCGCAGTGCAACGAGCGGATGATCTATTACTACTTCGGCAGCAAGGACGAACTGTTCGTCAGCGTGCTGGAGCATATCTACGCCCAGTTCAACCGCGCTGAAGCACGCCAGCGCTTCGACCTGACGGATCCGCAGCAGGCGATCCGCGACCTGGTGGCCTTTACCTGGAACTACTACCTCAAGCACCCGGAATTCATCACCATCCTGGGCACCGAAAATCTGTTGCAAGGCACCCATGCCCGCAAGTCGAGCAACCTGCGGGCGCTATCCGGAACGGCGGTGGGCATGCTCGAACCCATCGTCAAGGCGGGGCAGCAGCAGGGGCTGTTTCGTGAGGATATCGATATCCGCCACGTGTATCTGATGATCGCCTCGCTCTGCTACTTCTATAACTCGAACCTGCACACCCTGAGCTGCTTTCTCGACGATGCGTTGGCGTCCCCCCAGGAGAAGCAGCACTGGCTGGAATTTATCAGCGACCTGGTGCTGCGCGGGTTGGCGCGAGGGGGCGAGGGCGCCTAGGGTCTGTACGAAAAGTTTCCGAGCGAAGGTCAGGCGAGGCAAAAATCGGTGAGGCCGCGGAGTTTACGAGCTGTAAATGAGCAGGCCGAACCGATTTTTAACGAAGCATCACCAAGCGCAGGTACTTTTCCTACAGAGCCTAACTCGCCTTCGCGTCGTCAGTGACTGCCCGGGTTGGCGCGCACGTGGGCGACCTTTTCCGGCAGGTTTTTCCAGGCCGGTTGCTCGCCGGCGAAACGCTGGCGCAGGTAGCCGGCCAGGTCCGCCACCTGGCGGTCGCTGAGGTGGTCCTTGAAGGCTGGCATGTAGCCCAGATCGGGCGTGGCGGGTTTGTCGATACCATGCAGAATGACGTTCAGCAGGTTGTCGGGGACGGCGCTGTGGACGTTGCTGTTGACCGCCATCGACGGGCTGACACCGAACAGCTGGGGACCGTTGCCGTCGCTGTGACACGCCTGGCAGGCACCTTCGAAGATCCGCTGGCCCCGCGTCAGCGAGAGCGTATCGACCTTATCGCTGACGGCGCTCTTGGCGGCGGGCGCCGTGTTGGTATCCAGTGACACCAGATAATGCGCGATGGCTTCGACGTCGCCCTTCGGCAGCATGGCCAGTTCGCTGACTACCGGCCCCATGGGCCCGGCTGCCACGCCATGCTGACTGGAGAAGCCGCTGCTCAGGTATTCGCTCAGTTCGGCTTCCGTCCAGGGCACGCCACTGCTGCTCAAGGCATTCAGGGCCGGCGCCTCCCAGCCGTCGACCACGCCGCCGGCCAGGAAGGATTTGCCGGTTTTCTCTGCACCCAGCAGGTTGCGCGGCGAGTGGCAGGCGGCGCAGTGGCCCAGGCCGTTGACCAGGTAGGCGCCGCGGTTCCACTGCTCGGAGCGACTGGTGTGGGCCTGGTATTCGCCGCGACCGAGAAACAACGCGTTCCAGCCGGCCATCAACGGGCGGATATTGAACGGGAAGCTCATCTGGTTGGCGGGGGCGGACTGCTTCACCGGTTCCTGGGACATCAGGTAGGCGTAGAGCGACTGCATGTCGGTGTCGCTGATATTGCGAAAGGCGGTGTAGGGAAAGGCTGGATAGAGATGGCGACCGTCGCGGCTGATGCCCTCGCGCATCGCGCGCTCGAAGGCGCCGAACGACCAGGTGCCGATACCGGTTTTCCGATCCGGGGTGATATTGGTGCTGTACAGGGTGCCGAACGGCGTCTCCATGGCCAGGCCGCCGGCGTTGGTCGCGCCCTCCGGCGCGGTATGGCACACCGCGCAATCGCCAGCCGCCGCCAGCAGGCGGCCGCGCTCCAGGGTTGCGGCAGACCAGGTGCCTGGTGCTGCGGGTGCCACCGGGGCGATCTCGGCGCGCCAGGGCATGGCCGTGGCGAGCAGCCCCAGGGCTGTGCCGAACACCCCTGCCAGGCCGCCGAGCCACCACTTGCTGCGTTTCTTGCCGGTTGGGGGGGCTGGCGCGTCTGCGTCGGGCGAGCCGCCGTTGAGGGCGGCGCGCACCCGTTCGGCGGTGATCGGTAATTCGCGAAAGCGCAGGCCGGTGGCGTCGTAGATTGCATTGGCGATGGCTGCGGCGCTGGGCACCGAGGCCGACTCGCCACTGCCCATGGGCGGTTCGCTCTGGCGCGGCATCATCATCACGTCGATGGCCGGCACCTCCGGGAAGGTGAGGATCGGGTAGGTACCCCATTCGCTGCTGGCGACCTTGGACTCCTCGAATTGCACCTGCTCCTTGAGCACCCGGCTGGTGGACTGCACCACGTTGCCGTGGATCTGATGGCGCACGCCGTCGGGGTTGATCATCATGCCGGCGTCGTGGCCGATCACCACGCGGGTCACCGCCACTTCGCCGGTGCGCTTGTCCACTGCCACGTCGGCGACCCAGGCCGCCCAGGCCGCGCCGAAGCCGGGGAACTTGCTGTGGATGTAGCGCGCGTAGGCGAAGCCGCGACCGCGCAACACGTCACCTTCGGGTGGAGTTTGCTGAGGCTGTGTGCGGGGTTGCCAGTCGGCACGCCTGGCCGTGGCTTCGATCAGCTCTTTGGCGCGGGGATCGTCCAGGTGCTGCAGGCGGTATTGCACTGGGTCGACGCCAGCGGCGAAGGCCAGCTCGTCGATGTACGACTCATGGGCGAAGCTGTTGGGCAGCGCCGAGACTCCGCGCATCCACGAGGCGCGCACCAGCGGTGCCATGTCGTTGATGGTCACGCGCATATGTTCGTAGTCGTAGGGCGGTATCGAGGTGCGGTCGCCCATCTCGAACATCATCGGCAGCGGCTCGACCCGACCGGTCAGCAGCAGGGCCAGGGTCGGCGCGCCGTTGGAGGGGTAGCTGGTCTGGAAGTCGTAGGCGCTGATGCTGCCATCGGCGTTCAGCCCGCCGTCCACTTCCATCAACTGCGCCGTGCCCTTGGGCTCCCACACATGTTCCTGTTCGCGGGTCAGCTGCACCCGTACCGGCTTGCCTACGGCACGCGACAGCAGCAGCGCGTCGGCACACACGTCGTCGGCGCAGTTGCGGCCGTAGCAGCCCGAGGCCTCCATGCGGATGATCTCGATATGACGCTCGTCGCACTCCAGCAGCCAGGCCAGGTCGGCGCGCAACAGGTGCGGGTTCTGCGTGCCGGACCAGACCCGCGAATGTTGTTCGCTGTAGTCGGCCACGGCGCAGGACGGGCCGATGGAGGCATGCAGCTGGTAGGGCCACAGGTAGGTGCGGGTCAGGCGTTGGTCGGCATCCTTCAGCGCCTGCTCGACGTCCCCCTTGTCGAGCACGGTGCGGGCGATGCGCGGGTTGTCGCGAATGGCCTGGGCGACATCACGCAGGTCGGGCAACTTCTGCTGCCAGGGTTTCCACTCGATGCGCAGTTGCTGGGCGGCGCGGATGGCTTGTTCCTCGCGCTCGGCGACCACGCCGACGAAGTCGCGGATCACCACCACGGCGACGATGCCGGGTAGGTCGGCGATGGAGCTTTCATCCACCGCGAGCAGGCTGTTGCCGACGAAGTCGCCACTGTCGTAACCGGCATAGGGCGGGCGAATGACGCGTCCGTGGAGCATGCCGGGCAGGCGCATGTCGTGGACGTAGGTGAGCTCGCCGGTGGCCTTGGCCGGAATGTCGACCCGGGCCGCGCCCTGGCCGACCAGGCGGTATTCGCTGGCCGGTTTGAGCGGCGCCTCGCCGCTGATTTGCAGGCGAACATGTCCGCCGGTGATCAGCTCACCGAAACCCAGCTGGCGGCCATCGGGATGGGTGAACACACCGCCCTCAAGGGTCAATTGTTCGCCTGGCGTTTGCCAGCGCTCGCTGGCCTGCTGCCGTAGATGGCGGCGGGCTTCGGCGGCGGCGTTGCGCAAGGGCACGGCGCTGATCTGGATGGTCGCGCTGGCGATGGTCGCGCCCTGGTTGGGCGCGCGCTCGGTATCGCCCAGCACCATCTCGACCTGGTCCAGCTGCAGGTAAAGCTCCTCGGCGACGATCTGTGCCAGGGAGGTGCGAATACCGGTGCCCAGGTCCACGTGCCCATTGAAGGCGTACACCTTGCCGGCTCCGGTGATGGCCAGGAACAGGCCCAGCTCCTTGGGCTTGAGCGTGGCGCTCTGGCCCTTGGGCATGGGGCCGGACGGCGGCTGGATGGTGTCGACGACCAGCAATACGTCGGGCTGGGCCAGCCATTGCTCGAGGGTCAGCTGCATGGGGTGTCTCCGTGCGGGGCGGCCGGGCGGCCAGCAGCGCGCAGGGCGGCGCGCATGATTTCGACGTGGGTGCCGCAGCGGCACAGGTTGGCCGACAGCTCGCGGCGCAGCTGTTCGTCGCTGGGGTTGGGCTCGCGCAGCAACAGGGCCTTGATGGTCATGATCATGCCGTTGAGGCAGTAGCCGCATTGCGCTGCCTGTTCGGTGATGAAGGCTTGCTGCACCGGATCAGGGCATTGCCGACTGCCGAGGCCTTCCAGCGTGGTCACGCTGCGGCCTATGGCGCCGCCGACGGGAAATACGCAGGAACGGGTGGCACGGCCATCGATGATTACCGTGCAGGCGCCACATTCACCGAGGCCGCAGCCGTACTTGGGGCCGTTGAGGGCCAGATCGTTGCGCAGGATGTACAGCAGTGGGGTCTGCGGTTCAGCGTTGAGCTGCACCGCCTGGCCATTCACCTGCAGGGTCAGGGTCTTTTCCATGGATGCCTTGCCGCCTTGTGTGCCTGCTCCCGGCGTTACCGCAATACTCAGGAAATCGGCTTTTTGTTCGTTAAGTGCTTACTTCATGAAAAGTGCTTTTTACTAGGCAAGGAATGGGCCAGGGTGGGCTGTGTAGATTGGGGAGAGGACGCAGCTATCTGCTGATAGCTATCGTGGAAGATGGGTGCGCAGTGGCTGCAAGGTACGGAGCGGTGGTCTGGCTCGCTTTTGTGGGAGTGCGCCATGCGCACGAATCGCGGGCATGGCCCGCTCCCACAGAAATTCGCTGTGTGGCCGCTTGCATATGTTGCCAGCTGTAGGGTGGGGCGGGCGGCGATCCGCTTCAGCCCACCAGAATCGAATGTTCGCTACCGACGCACTGTTTGTCGTAAGCAGGGTGCAGCAATCTGTTAACTACTCGCCGCTGTCGTTCATCTTGCGCAGCAGGTAGAGGATGGCGATGCGTTCGCCGGGGTTGAGGCTGCCCATGGTCAGTTCGCTGATCTGCTGGGCGCAGGGGATCATGTCGGCGAGCAGTGCGCTGCCGGCGGCGGTGAGTTCGACGATGACCTTGCGCTTGTCACTGGGATCCGGCGACAGGGCGACCAGGTCGCGCGCCTTGAGGCGCTCGACGATGCCGCGGATGGTGGCTTGGTCCACTGCCGTGGCCTTGATCAGCTCGGCTTGCGAGCTGGGGCCTTGGTCGCGCAGGGCGCACAGGGTGACGAACTGGATGGAGGTGAGCTGGGCGTCGCAGGCGTTCTGCTGAAAGATCGCGGTATGACGCTGGTAAGCCTTGCGCAGCAAGTGGCCGATCTGTTCGGTGACCTGATAGGTGTTGGCGGACGAGTCGTCGATCGACATGGGCAGGTTTCGCTTCCAGGCGCAGGGCGCCGATTATAACCGCGCAAGCCGGCGAGGTGTTCGCCGCGCCGGCTTGCGGGTATGGAGGATCGGCGGCTGGCGCTGCCTTGTGGTGTCGTCAGCTGGCCTTGGATTCCGGCGGGTAGACCACGTCGCCGGCCAGTACCACGGCCCTGTCATCGAGGTAGATGTCGCAGCCACGCAGCGGAATATCCAGGTGGCACGGCGTCTTGCGCGTGCCGCCGACTTCGGTGTTCGGCCCGGTGGAGAACAGGAAGTTGCCGTAGAAGGCACGGGCGTCCATGCACATGCCGTCGTTGCGGTCGTGCAGGCCCATGGCGGTCCATTGGGCGCGCGGCTGCAGGCCCCAACCGATATGGGAAATGCCGTAGACCTCGGGGTCCTTGAAGTACTTCAGGTAGTCACGCAGGTACTCGGCCTCGAAACCGCCGTGGATGCCGGTGATAAAGCCCTTGTCGATCTCCAGGGTGATGCGCTCGCGGCAGTAGTTCTTGAACGGCAGCACGATGTCGCCGACATCCAGCACCAGGGTGCCCTGGGCGGTTTCCTCGTTGGGCCAGCTGAACAGGAAGCCGCTGGGCCAGTGGTCCCAGCGACCCGGCTCGTCGGCAAAACCGTATTCGGTAACTGCCGGGTACTGCCCCAGCTCGGCGTGGAAGTCGCTGCCCGCCGCCGAGCGCACGTGCAGGCTGCGCGCCTGCTTGAGCAGTGCCTCGCTGGCCAGCACACGGCGCTTGTCGTCCTCGGTCGGCAGCATGCGTGCCAGCACTTCGGGCGGCTCCACGGCCAGCAGGATGCGCGTGCCGGTCTTGAGAATCTGCTCCTGCTCGGGCGAGTGCAGCAGCATCATGGTGTCGACCACCAGGTCGGCGGCTTCCAGCGCGCGCTGCGCCGCCAGATTGCCGGTCAGGGCGGTATCGCCGCAGTAGGCCGTCATGTCATTGCCCATCGCCCGCGGGTGATTGAAGGAGGGCAGCTCGACGGCATACACCTTGGCTTTCAGGCGTTGTGCGGCGTCCATCGCCGCACGCACGGTGCGTGGGTTCGAATAATGGCTCTTGAGAATGGCCACGCTCTGGGTCTCGTCGACCCGCGAGAGGGTCAGCACCTGTTCGAACATCTGGGTCAGTTCACTATCGCTTACCGGCATGGCAGGTCTCCTGATTGCGTTGCTCGCTGTGCGCACCATCGTGGGTCGGGCTGCTGGGTGTTGGTGCGTTTTTGTAGAGTGTTCGCTCTATTTGTTTTTAATAGAACCTCATGTTCAAACGCTTGGCAATCTTTCTGTAGAAGCGTTACCAATCTACACAAATGCCGTTTTATTTGGTTTTTATGAGGTTTTTAGTTCTTTTCAGGTCGTTGAAAAAATACTTTAAGAACCCTCTTCACATTCCAAAAATATAGTGCATACACTGTAATTGTCTTGCGGGCAGGGTCCCGCTTCGTAGCCAAGAAGAGGAGAGATGCCCATGGGCGCTCAGCAGAAAATCGCCATCGTCGGTGCCGGGCTAGGTGGGGCAGCCGCCGCTACCTTGCTGCAGCAGGCTGGCTTCGACGTGACCGTTTACGAGCAGTCGCCGGAGTTCTCACGTCTGGGGGCCGGTATCCATGTCGGCCCGAACGTGATGAAGGTCTTTCGGCGCATGGGCCTGGAGCAGCCGCTGGAGCAGATGGGCTCGCACCCGGATTTCTGGCACAGCCGCGACGGCCTCAGCGGCGACTACCTGTCGCGCATTCCCCTGGGTGAATTCGCGCGCCGCGAGTACGGCGCGGCCTATGTCACCGTGCACCGTGGTGACATGCACGACCTGCAGATCAACAGCATCGCGCCGGGTACGCTGCAGTTCGGCAAGAAGCTGGAAACCATCGTCGACGAGGGCGACCAGGTGCGCCTGACCTTCACAGACGGCAGCCAGGCCACGGCCGATATCGTGATCGGTGCCGACGGTATTCACTCGAAGATCCGCGAAGAGTTGCTGGGCGCCGAAGCGCCGATCTACAGCGGCTGGGTCGCGCACCGGGCGTTGATCCGTGGCGAGAATCTGGTACGCCATGCCGATGTGTTCGAGCCCTGCGTGAAGTGGTGGACCGATGACCGCCACATGATGGTCTATCACACCACCGCCAAGCGTGATGAGTACTACTTCGTCACCGGCGTGCCCCACGAGGCCTGGGATTTCCAGGGCAATTACGTGGACAGCAGCCAGGAAGAAATGCTGGCGGCGTTCGAGGGCTATCACCCGACGGTGCAGAAGCTGATCCGCTCCACCGAGGACATCACCAAGTGGCCGCTACGCAATCGCAACCCCTTGCCGCTGTGGAGCCGTGGCCGGCTGGTGCTGCTGGGCGACGCCTGCCACCCGATGAAGCCGCACATGGCCCAGGGCGCTGGCATGGCCATCGAAGACGCGGCGATGCTCACCCGCTGCCTGCAGGAAACCGGGCTGACCGACTACCGCACCGCGTTCGAACTCTACGAGGCCAACCGCAAGGAGCGGGCGTCGCGCGTGCAGGCAGTGTCCAACGCCAACACTTTCCTGCGTACCCAGGAGGACCCGGCCTGGGTCTACGGCTATGACGTCTATGCCCAGCCGCTGAAAAGCGGGGTAGCGGCATGAGCACGCTGATCGGCGGCGGCAACGTACAGGCCAACGGCATCCGCCAGCACTACCTGCGCTATGGCGGCAAGGGACCGGTGCTGCTGCTGGTGCCCGGCATCACCAGCCCGGCGATCACCTGGGGCTTCGTCGGCGAGGTGCTGGGCCGCCAGTTCGATACCTACATCCTCGATGTGCGCGGCCGTGGCCTGTCTTCCAGCGGGCCACAGCTGGCCTACGACACCGACACCTGCGCTGCGGACATCATCGCCTTCGCAGCCGCCCTGGGCTTCGAGCGCTACAGCCTGCTCGGCCACTCGATGGGCGCGCGTTTCGCCATTCGCGCCGCGGCAATGGGCGCCGCGGGGCTGGAGCGCCTGGTGCTGATCGATCCGCCCGTGTCCGGGCCGGGGCGCCGCGACTATCCGAGCAAGCTGCCCTGGTACGTCGACTCCATCCGCCAGGCGGAGCAGGGCATGGATGCCGAGGCGATGAAAGCCTTCTGCCCGACCTGGACGCCCGAGCAACTGCAGTTGCGCGCCGAGTGGCTGCACACCTGTTACGAGCCGGCCATCGTCCAGGCCTTCGAAGAGTTTCACAGCGTGAATATCCACCAGTACCTGCCAGCCGTGCAGCAGCCAGCGCTGCTGATGGTGGCCGGGCGCGGCGGGGTGATCGAGGCGGTCGACGAGGCCGAGCTGCGCGAACTCAAGGCGGATCTGCAGATCGCCCGGGTCAGCGATGCCGGGCACATGATTCCCTGGGATAACCTGGGCGGCTTCTTCGCTGCCTTCGGCGATTTCCTCGGGCAACCCATTCACCACGAGGTGCTGCCATGAACAGGCTCTATCGCATCGGCCAGATCGTGCCGAGCTCCAACACCACCATGGAAACCGAGATCCCGGCGATGCTCACCGCGCGCCAGGCCATCCGCCCGGAGCGCTTCACCTTTCACTCGGCGCGCATGCGCATGAAGCAGGTGAAGAAGGAAGAGCTGGCGGCCATGGATGCCGAGTCCGATCGCTGCGCGCTGGAGCTGTCCGACGCCAAGGTCGACGTGCTCGGCTATGCCTGCCTGGTGGCGATCATGGCCATGGGCCTGGGCTATCATCGCCAGTCCGAAAAGCGCCTGCGTCAGGTGACCGCCGACAACGACGCCAACTCGCCGGTGATCACCAGCGCCGGTGCCCTGGTCGAGGCGCTCAAGGTGATGAAGGCCAAGCGCATCGCCATCGTCGCGCCCTACATGAAGCCGCTCACCGAACTGGTGGTCGACTACATCCGCGAGGAAGGCTTCGAGGTGGTCGACTGGCGTGCCCTGGAAATCCCCGACAACTTGCAGGTGGCGCGCCACGACCCGGCCAACCTGCCGGATATCGTCGCCGGCATGAACCTGGAGGGCGTCGATGTGGTGGTGCTGTCGGCCTGCGTGCAGATGCAGTCGCTGCCGGCGGTGGCCAAGGTCGAGGCGCTGACCGGCAAGCCGGTGGTCACCGCGGCCATCGCCACCACCTATTGCATGCTCAAGGCATTGAACCTGGAGCCGATCGTGCCCGGTGCCGGTGCGCTGTTGTCCGGCGCTTACTGAGGAGGCGGCCATGAGCGGGCAGAGCCTTAGCGACAACTATCAGGGCGTCTGGGGGCAGCGTATCGGCTTCGGTGCGCGGCCGGCCCTGCTGATGATCGACTTCATGCAGGGCTACACCACGCCGGGCGCGCCGCTGTACGCGCCGGGTGTGGTCAGCGCGGTGGAGCAGTCGGTCGCGTTGCTGGAGACGGCGCGCCGGCTGGGCATCGCGCTGGTGCACAGCAATATCCGCTACCAGGCCGCCGATTGTGCCGACGGCGGCATGTGGGTGCGCAAGGCGCCGGTGATGAAGGACATGGTCGACGGCAACCCGCTGGCCGAGTTCTGTGTGCCGGTTTCGCCGTTGCCGGGGGAGCAGGTGGTCACCAAGCAGTACGCCAGCGTGTTCTTCGGTACCAGCCTGGCTGCACAGTTGCATGCCCAGGGGATCGATACCCTGATCCTGGCGGGCTGCTCGACCAGTGGCTGCATTCGCGCCAGTGCGGTGGATGGGGTGCAGCACGGTTTTCGCACCATCGTCGTGCGCGAGTGCGTCGGTGATCGCCACCAGGCGCCCCACGAGGCCAACCTGTTCGACATCGACAGCAAATACGGCGATGTCGTGAGCCTGGAGGAGACACTCGGTTATCTGCAGCGGATTGCCCGCTGATTCACCCATAAGGAGTTGGCGGTACGCTGCCTGTTCCACTGATCGCGCCGAAGAGGGCGATCGCCATGCATTGCATGGCACTGACGCTGCCTTGGGAAGTCGCCGTTGCGACGCTCAGCGCGTCGACGACTGCTGGCTTCAACAACAATCACAAGTCACCGCCAGGAGACAACGCAATGTCTTACGTACCCGCTACCAGCACCGCCATGGGCAGTGCTGCCGACAGCTCGAAGGAGCTGTACCGCAAAGTGACCTGGAAGCTCATCCCCTTCCTGTGCTTCTGCTACCTCGCGGCCTATCTGGATCGCATCAACGTCGGTTTCGCCAAACTGCAGATGCTCAGCGACCTGCAATTCAGCGAGGCGGCCTATGGCTTCGGAGCGGGGCTGTTCTTCGTCGGTTACATCCTCTTCGAAGTGCCCAGCAACCTGGTGCTGCAGAAGGTCGGTGCCAAGGTGTGGATCGCCCGCATCATGATCACCTGGGGCCTGCTGTCGGCCTGCACCATGTTCGTCACCACCACCACCGAGTTCTACATCATCCGTTTTCTGCTCGGCGCCGCCGAAGCCGGCTTCCTGCCCGGTGTGCTGTACTACCTGACCACCTGGTACCCGACCTACCGACGCGGGCGCATCATTGCGCTGTTCATGATCGGCCTGCCGCTGTCCAGCGTGATCGGCGGGCCGATCTCCGGGTGGATCATGAACCACTTCGACCAGGTCAACGGCCTGCGCGGCTGGCAGTGGCTGTTCCTGCTCGAGGCGATTCCCAGCGTGCTGCTCGGCATCCTCACCTTCTGGGCGTTGCCCAATCACTTCAATCAGGCGAAGTGGCTCAGTGCCGAGGAAAAGGCGCAACTGGCCAGTGACCTGGCGGCCGACGACGCGGAAGGCAAGGACAGCAAGCACAGCTTTCGTGACGGCTTCTTCAACCTCAAGGTGTGGATGCTCGGCGGCATCGACTTCTCGATCCTGCTCAGCGCCTACGCCATGGGCTTCTGGATGCCGACCTTCATCCGCAACACCGGGGTGACCGATACCTTTCATATCGGCCTGCTGACCGCCATTCCCAGCCTGGCGGCCCTGGCCGGCATGCTGCTGATCGGCGCCAGCTCGGATCGTCATCGCGAGCGGCGCTGGCACATCATCGTGCCCTTCATCGTCGGTGCCGCGGCCATGGCCAGCAGCACGCTGTTCAGCCACAACCTGGTGATGACCGTGACGCTGTTCGCCATCGCTTCGGCGGCGATCATCGGTGCCGTGCCGGTGTTCTTCAGCCTGCCGGCGACCTTTCTCAAGGGCACGGCTGCGGCAACCGGTTTTGCGCTGGCCTGCTCGCTAGCCAATATCGCCGGCCTGGTGAGCAACTCGCTGATGGGCCTGGTCACCGACCTGACCGGCACCAGCCACGCGGCGCTGTGGTTCTTCGCCGGGTGCCTGATCCTCAGCTGCCTGCTGGTGATCGCCCTGCCAGCCAAGCTGGTCAACCGCTAGGCCGAGGCGCCCCGCCTGGCCCTGTCGGGCGCGGCACTTCGGGGTTCGGCCCGTTACCACCCCACGACAAAACCAAGCCCCGATGCTGAACGGCATCGGGGCTTGTGTTTGTCCATCCTGCGCACGGCGTTTGCCGGCGTTATCAGCGTCTCAGGCGTTGTCCAGATCCGCCGCCTGATGCCGCTCGGGCACCTGCTCGGCTTCCTCGCCCCAGGTGCGGTTGACGCGGCGGCCGCGTTTTACCGCGTCACGCTCGGCGATCTCGTTGGCCCAGCGTTGTACGTGGGGGTATTCGTGGGCGGCGAGGAATTCGGCGGCGCCATAGACGTTGTTGCGCACCAGTTCGCCATACCAGGGCCACACGGCGATGTCGGCGGTGCTGTAGGTGTCGCCGGCCAGGTAGCGATTCTCCGCGAGGCGCTGGTTGAGCACATCCAGCTGGCGCTTGGCTTCCATGGTGAAGCGGTTGATGGCGTATTCGAACTTCTCCGGGGCGTAGGCGTAGAAGTGCCCGAAGCCGCCGCCCAGGTAGGGCGCCGAGCCCATCTGCCAGAACAGCCAGTTGAGGGTTTCGGTGCGGCCGGCCAGGTCCTTGGGCAGCAACTCGCCGAACTTCTCTGCCAGGTACAGCAGGATCGAGCCGGACTCGAACACGCGGATCGGCGTATCGCCACTGCGGTCGAGCAGGGCCGGAATCTTCGAGTTCGGGTTGACGCCCACGAAGCCGCTGGAGAACTGGTCGCCTTCGCCAATGCGGATCAGCCAGGCGTCGTATTCGGCGTCGCTGTGCCCCAGGGCCAGCAGCTCCTCGAGCAGGATGGTCACCTTCACGCCATTGGGCGTTGCCAGGGAGTAGAGCTGCAGCGGGTGCTGGCCGACCGGCAGTTCCTTGTCATGGGTCGCGCCGGCGGTGGGGCGGTTGATCTTGGAGAACTGGCCACCGGAAGCTTCAAGGTGCTGCCATACCTTTGGCGGAACATAGGTTGATTGGGTCATCGAATCCTCGCTATCGGCGTGATGGGGCAATGCATGTGAACGCGAGGCTAGCCCGATTACGCCGGCTATTCGAGAGGCTCTGGCGCATGGTGGCTATCGACCGGGTTGATAAAGGGGCCGACAAGCCGGCGGGCAAGGCCTGTGCAGAGACGGGCTGCAACGGTGAGCGCCTGGCTCGCCAGCCAATTGCGGCTGAAACCTCATGGGCCGGCAGCGCTCTGACATCAGGTAGGGCAGGTTGGGTAAATGTCGCTCTGGCGTTCCTGCCAGGGTGTGGCGGATGGGCGGGGAGGACATGCATGGCCGAAAAACGCATCAGCGCAGAGCAGCTCGGGCTTGCGGCCGGGCTCGAAAAGGCCGATAAAAAGGCGCTGTTCAAGTGGCTGCTGGCGAGCTTCGTGTTCGGCAAGCCGATCCAGCAGGCGGTGGCTGAACGGGCCTACCGGATCCTCGTCGAGCAGCGCGGGCTGGATACGCCCGCCAGGCTCGCCGGCTGCAGCCAGCAGGAGTTGGTGCGGCTGCTTGGCCAGGCCCGCTACGTGCGTTACGACATTTCCACTGCGGCGCGGCTGCATAAGCTCAGCCGCAAGTTGATGGCCGAATACGACGGCAGCGTCACCGCCATCCGCCGGCAAAGCCCCAGCCGGCATGACTTCGCGCAGCGCTTGCTGGCGTTCGAGGGCATCGGCCCGAAGACGGTGGAGATCTTCATGCGCGAGGCCGAGGCCGGGCTTTATGGAAGCACTGACTAACTAGCGGTCAGGCGCGCGCACCGCCACGGGCATTCTTCTTCTGCAAGATCTCCGAGGCCTGGTTGTAGGCCGTCTGGAAACTTTCGCCGCTGATCCACTGCACGGCGGCATCTTCGTCTTCGCCGTGGAACAGGCTGCGATAGACGATCAGCAGGCCCATCATGAAATCGGTCGCCGCTTGCGGGTCTTCCTCGGCGACCACCAGTTCGAGCACCGGGTACTGCAAGAACACCAGGCACAGGGCGAGCAGGCTGAGGGTTTCGGCCTTGTGCATGGCCTGGAACAGGTCATCGAAGTGCGCCGGGTCGAAGCCGTTTTCCTCGATGTCCTTGAAGTCGAAGGTGCTGAGGTCGATCTCCACGTCATCGAAGGGCTCGTCGATCTGCGGGTTGGCCAGCAGCGGATGCACGACATTGGCCTTGGGCTTGTCCATGCGGTTCTGCCTGGCCTTGGTCTTGGCCCGCTGGGCGCGTTTTTTCTGCTTGTCGGGAGAGGCCATGGCGGCTGGGTCCTTGTGGGGAGCTGAAAGCGGATGGGCATTGTATGCAGTCTTGGCCGCGTCGTTGCGGCAACTTTATGCAAAGCCATCGTGGGCTCGCTCGCCGTTATCAGCCGGGTAATGCGCCTGCCCCTTGGCAAAGCCCCCGCCTGGTTCTAGATTGCCCGCAGCGCAGCCCGCGCTCAGTAAAAGGATTTATCGATCATGCTCGTTCGCCCGACGCTCGCGTTGCTCGTGCTGTGCAGCCTTTCCACCCAGGCGCTGAGCCAGGTGTACAGCTGGGTGGACGGCAATGGCCGGAAGCATTTCGGCAGCCAGCCACCGGCGGCTCAGCAGCAGGTCGAGACGCTGACGATCAAGCCCGGCTACGCTGCTGAGACGCCAGCGCCTGCCGCCGTGGCGCCCGTTCAGGCCGCGACGCAGGAGCCTGCCGCCGGCAAGACCTCGAAACGCGATATGTGCCAGAGCGCCATGCGCTGGACGGTCATCGACCTCAAGAACCTGCGCGAGATTGCCCAGCAACGCCGGGATGCCGGCCGCATTACCGCCGCCGAATTCCAACAGGGCCAACAGAACCTGGCCGGCGCCGAGCAGCGGATCACCTTGCAGGATTGCCTCGGCAGTTCGGCCGATGACCAGCAGCGCTATGAATGCCTTTCCAGGGGCGCCGGTGTGCTGGCCTGCTCCGGGCTGCTGTCCGCCGCCATGCAGGAGGCCGAGCAGCAGGCCCGGAAGCGGATCAGCAAACCCTAGACTGCGCCCGCTGGCCTTTACCCAGGTGATATCCCCAATCATCCGGCTATTTAGACGGCTGGTTATCTAGCTGCAACATATCTGTCATGCAATCTTCATAAGCTCGCCGCACCTTCCTTCCCGTTCGAGAATTCCATGAGCTTTGGTCGTTCGCTGCGTGCCCAATTGGTATTGCTGATTGGCGGTGGCCTGGTGTTGATGTTGCTGATTGCGCTGGCTGGTTTTGCGTTGTTGTCGCGCCAATTGGATGGCTATGGAGCGCTACTGGGAGGCCCGCTGGAAGAAGCACGCCAGGTGGATGGCGCCAACCTGGCCTTCAAGATCCAGGTTCAGGAATGGAAGAACGTGCTCTTGCGCGGCGCTGACGAAGCGCAGCGCAACCGTTACTGGCAGCAGTTCCAGGATGAAGAGCAACGGGTGCAGACGCAGATCGGCACGCTGATCGAAACAGCGGACAGCGCCGAGCTGCGCCAGCGGCTGAGCGAGTTGCGCGCTGCCCACGCCGAGATGGGGCAGGCCTATCGCCGTGGTTATCAGGCCTTTGCCGCAGCAGGGTTTTCCGCCCAGGCTGGCGATGCCGCGGTAAAGGGCATCGACCGAGCCACTACCGAGCAGCTGTCGTTACTGGTCGACGAACTGCACACGCGTAGCCAGGCCAGCGCCGGGCAGTTGAGTGAAAACGCCCAGCGCAGCGTGTTGTTCGGCAGCCTGGCGATGCTCGGTCTCGGCGTGCTGCTGGCGCTGTTCAGCGCGTGGCTGGTCAACCGACGCATTACCACGCCGCTGCTGCAGGCCACCGGGCAGCTCGAACTGCTCAGCCGCGGACAGTTCGGCGAGCGCCTGAGCGAAGGTCGTGAGGATGAGGTCGGGCAGCTGGCCGAGGCCGCCAACCGCCTGCGCGAATTCATGCAGGCGCTGTCCCAGCAACTGCGCCGCGGCACCGGTGAGCTGGACGCCGCCACACAGGAACTGAGCAGCGTAGCCGGGCATATCGGCCAGGGAATTCGCGACCAGTTCACCCGCACCGATCAGGTGGCCACCGCCATGCACGAGATGAGCGCCACGGCCGAAGAGGTGGCGCGCCATGCAGCCAGTGCGGCGCGAGCCGCCGACCAGGCCGATCAGGCGGCCCAGGAGGGTGAAAGCACCATGGCCAGTACCATCGCCACCATCGAGCGCCTGCACGGGGAGATCACCCGCACCGCCGAGGTCATCACCCGGCTCGACAGCGACAGCGAGCGCATCGGCGGTGTGCTGGAAGTGATCCGCGGCATTGCCGACCAGACCAACCTGCTGGCCCTCAATGCCGCCATCGAGGCCGCGCGCGCCGGTGAGGCCGGCCGCGGCTTCGCGGTGGTGGCCGATGAAGTGCGCAACCTGTCTTCGCGCACCGCGAGTTCGATCAGCGAGATTCACCAGCTGATCGCCAATGTTCAGGGCGCCTCCAAGGAAGCCAGCGCGGCGATCGCTACCGGGGCGCAGCAGAGTGCGGCCGGTCGTGCCCAGGTCGGGGTGGCCGGCGAGCGCCTGCACAGCATCACCCAGGCGGTGGAAGCCATCCGTGACATGAACCGGCAGATCGCCACGGCGGCCGAGGAACAGACCTCGGTGGCCGAGGACATCGCCCGCAACCTGGCCGAGATCGTGTCCATCGCCCAAAGCAATGAAGCCGACCTGCAGCGCAGCGAATCGGCGAGCCGCGCCATGCAGGGGCTGTCCGGCGACCTGTCGACACTGGCGGCGCGCTTGCAGCACTGATCAGCCATCGGAAGGAGAGGGCGCTGATCGCCATCATGGGAGGCGCTACACCTTGAACTGATCCATCAGCTTCATTTGCTGGTTGGCCAGGGTGTTGAGCTGGCTGCTGACCTTCGCCGATTCGGTGGCCTGTTCGGTAAGGGTTTCGGTCACGCTGCGGATGGCGGCGACGTTGCGGTTGACCTCTTCGGCCACTGCGCTCTGTTGTTCCGCAGCGCTGGCGATCTGCAGGTTCATGTCGCTGATCACCGACACCGCGTCGCTGATCCGGCCCAGGGCCTGGGCGGCGTGCTGGATCTGCTCGACGTTGCCCTGCGCATGCTGCTGGCTGCTGTGCATGGTAGTGACCACGCCACGGGTGGCGCCCTGGATGCGTTCGATGACCTGGCGGATTTCCTCGACCGAATCCTGGGTGCGCCGGGCCAGATTGCGGACTTCGTCGGCGACTACTGCGAAACCGCGGCCGCTGTCGCCGGCGCGGGCTGCTTCGATGGCGGCGTTCAAGGCCAGCAGGTTGGTCTGCTCGGCGATGCTGCGAATCACTTCGAGCACCGAGCCGATCTGTTCGCTGTTGACCGCCAGGGCTTCGACCTCGGTCACTGCCTTGCTGATCTCATCGGCCAGGGTGCGAATGTCCTTGCTGCTGCGCTCGATGATGGTGCGGCTTTGCTGAGCCGATTCGTCGGCGCCAAGGGCGGCTTCGGCAGCCTTGGAGGCGCTGCTGGCGACTTCCTGGGCGGTGGCGCTCATTTCGTTGGACGCGGTGGCGACCTGATCGACTTCGCGGAACTGGATCTGCATGCCGTCGCTGGTCTGGCTGGCGATATGCGAAGACTGGTCGGCGGTGCTGCGCGCTTCGGTGATGCTCCGCTTGATCTGCGCGATGGTCGGCTGCAGCTTGTCGAGGAAGCGGTTGAACCAGCTCGCCAGCTCGCCCAGTTCGTCGCGCTTGTTATAGCGCAGGCGCTGGGTCAGGTCGCCTTCGCCGCTGGCAATGCCTTCGAGCATGCGGGCCACTTCGTTGATCGGCCGGGTGACGCCGGAGGCGGTCAGCCAGATCAACACCAGGCCCACCAGGCAAGCCACCAGCGCCACGGCCAGGGCCTTGAAGGTGCCGCTGGTCTGGGCCTGGTCGAGCAGGTTCTGCAGTTTTACCGCATCGGCCAGCAGGACCTTTTCGGGCAGGCCGATGGCCACGCCCCAGGGCTTGGTATCGGCGATGGGATTGACCGGGTAGACCGCGTGGATGAAGTCGCCCTGGCTGAACACGCTAGGCGTCTGGTTGCCCAGCGCGGCGAGTAGATTGCTGCCTTGTTCGCCCTGGGCTTCGCCGATGTTCTTGCCGATCTGCTTGTCGTCGGTGCTGTAGGCGGCCAGGGTGCCGCTTGGCGAGACGATCAGTACGCGACCGGCATTGTCGAACAGGCCGCGCTGGGCTTCGCTGGCAGCGGCCTGCAGGGCGGCTAGCTCGAGGTCGACCCCCACTGTGGCAATCACCTTGTCGCCGTCCATCAACGGAATCGACAGCGAAGTCATCATGAACCGGACGCCTTCCAGGGTATCGGCATAGGGCTCCAGCAGGCAGGCGCTCTTGCGCTCACGGGGGCAGGTATACCAGCTGTTGTAGGGCGTGCCGCTGATGCTCAGCTCGGTTTTGCCGAGGTCGCTTTCGGTGATCACGATGTTCACCTGTTGCGCTGTGCTGCGCGTCCAGCCACTGGAGAACCGGCCGCGTTCGTTGGAGCCATGGGCAAGGTCGTCGACGAATTCGGCATCGCGGCCATCCAGCGCATTGGGTTCGAACACCACCCAGACGCCCAGCACCTTGGTGTTGCGCTCGAAGACGGTCCTGACGCTCTGATTGAGCGCCGCGCGCAGCTCGCTGGCCGGCATGCCGACGCTGGTGGCCAGGGCGCGCAGGTCATTGACCTGGTCGGCCAGGCTCTGGGTCACCAGCAGGTTCTCGTTGAAGGTGCGTTGCAGCCTCACCGCCTGTTCGGCCGCCTGGGCCTCAAGCAGGCGCTCGACACTGGCGGTGAGCATCTGCTTGCTCGATGCACGGGTCAGCTGGTTGTTCTCGGCGCTCTGGTAGAGGTTCATGCCCACGATCAGGGCTGTCACACCCAGCAGGCACAGACCGGATAGCAGAACGATTTTCAGCCGGATGGACATCGAATTGAACATGGCGCTCTCTCTTGTTTTTAGCCGCAGTGCAGCAGGGTCTGCTGACTGCACTGCGCGGTGGAATACTGGTTCTATCGGCGCAAGGAGTTCTTCGTGGGGTACGGGTGTTGGAAATGGCGTCGCCAGGCATTCGCCGGTGCTGTCATCTAGGCACGGCCCAAGTTGCCTAGCAGCGTCATGGCGTCATTGGCGAGCCGCCTTGAGTTTCTGCCAGGTGCCATGGAGGGCCACCTTCTGGGCATCGCTCAGGGACTCCAGCAGGTAGCTGCCGCGCCGCTGGGCGGCGCTCATCACCTGCATCGGGTGCGCCTTGGCAAAGCCCTGCATGATCGGCGAGTCGCTCGGCAGTGGCGCGTAGAAGCGCGTGGCGCGAGCATTACGCACGGCGTTATCCGGGGCGATCATGAAGTCGATGAAGCGGTAGGCCAGCGCCGGGTTGGGCGCGTTGGCGGGGATGGCCAGGGTGTCGATGTACATCGCCGCGCCCTCGTCAGGGATCAGGTAGCTCAGCGCCGGGTTCTTCTCGATGGCCATCAGGGCATGGCCACTCCAGCTCATGGCCAGGCACAGCCGCCCCGTGGCCAGGGCGTCGATATAGCTCCAGTTGTTCAGCTCGGCGAACCGCGGCATCAGCGGCTCGAGCGGCTGCAGAGCCTTGCTGATCTGCCGCGGGCTGCTGACCGCCGGGTTGCGGCCCTTGTAGTTGAGCATCAGCGAGGACACTTCCTGGGGCGCGTCGGGCAGGCTCACACCGCAAGCGAACAGGCGCGCCACCTGCTGAGGCTCGAACAGCAGGCTCCAGCTCGACGGCAGTGGCCCCTGATAGGCGGCCTGAGCCTTGGCCCTGTCCACCGCGATACCGACCGAGCCCCACAGGTAGGGCACCACATGCTGCGTGGTTGCCTGCTGGCCGGCGAGCATCGACAGCAGCCAGGGGTCGAGTTGCTTGTAATGGGCCAGGCGGGCGGTGTCCAGCGTTGCCAGCTTGTCGCTGCTGATCAGCTCCTTGAGCATGAAGTGCGACGGCACGATCACGTCATAGGCCGTGCCTGACTGCATGGCCTGCATCAGTTCCTCGGCGGTGGTGAAGCCCTGATACTCGACGCGGATGCCGGTGCTCTGTTGAAAGTCCTCGATTACCGCCGGGTCGAAGTAGTCCTGCCAGCTCAGAAAGCGCAGCACAGGTTGGGCATGAGCGCTGTTGCAGGTGAGCAGGGCGAGAAGGCAGAGCAGGGCTTTCATGGCATCACTCCCGGGAGATCGCGGCGATGCAGCCACTGCTGCCGGCGAACACCGGGATCTCGCCCTGGATCCGTTCCACCACCCGCCGTATCAGGCTGCTGTGTTCGTCGAAGTCCAGGCCGGCGATTTCCCCCGGTGGGCCGGCAACCAGCAGCGCAGCCACCGCCCTCGTGCAGGTGAAGGTCGACCAGCCCGGCCAGGCCGCGGAGATCCACTTCGCCCGCGGCATCCATGGGGCGTGACGATGGCCGCAATGCGTCCCGGATCATGCTCGAGCCCTCGCAGGCCTATTGTTCTTATGGTGGGGCCGGGGCGGCGTGTCGTCACCGCTGTCCCCTCTGGGGGCGATGCTAGAAGCGCGCACCCCGCCGGCGTTATCCCAAATCGGCAGCCTCACGCCATGGCGCTATATGGCCGTGATCCATGTTGGCTACGGGGCGTTTTTTTGGCTGCCAATTTGGGCTAACACAGCGCAGGGGAACGGCCTAGGATCGATTTCGTCAGCGCATAACAACAGCGTTTCGGTCGGCCAGGCGGGCGCGTCGCCTTCTTCCGGCCCCTGAGCAACTGCCTCATAAAATAAGGTCAAGAGAATGAGCGTATCCATGAGTCCGCCCGCCGGCTCGAACGAGCTGCGGCGTGGCGCCCTGAGTGTCGGTTTCATCATCTTCTTCGTGGTCTCGGCAGCCAGTCCGCTGAGCGTGCTGGCCGGCGGTTTCCCGATCGGCATCATGCTCGGCAGCGGCGCCGGCACCCCGGCGCTGCTGGTGCTGGCCCTGCTGGTGCTGCTGTCGTTCGCGGTGGGTTACACCACCATGGCGCGGCATGTGACCAATGCCGGCGGTTTCTACGCCTTCTCCTCGCGGGGCCTGGGTGGGCTGGCGGGTGGGGCGGCCGGGGTGCTGGCGATGTTCGCCTACAACATCCTGCAGGTCGGCCTGTACGGCATGTTCGGCGGCGTGGTGGCCGGCACCATGTCCAGCGTGTTCGCCATCGACCTGCCGTGGTGGGCGTATTCGCTGCTGGCCATGGCCAGCGTGGCGATCCTCGGCTACCGCAATATCGACCTGTCGGCGCGGGTGCTGTCGTTGATCGTGATCGCCGAATACCTGGCGATCCTGGTGCTGGACATCGCCATCCTGCGCAGCGGTGGCGACAGCGGGGTGAATTTCGATTCCTTCAAGGCCGAGCACGTGTTCAGCGGCAATCCGTCGATCGGCCTGCTGTTCTGCTTCGCTGCATTCATCGGCTTCGAGGCGACCACCATCTACGGTGAAGAGGCGAAGAACCCGCAGCGTGCCATCCCCATCGCCACCTATGTGTCGGTGCTGCTGATCGGCTGCTTCTACGCCCTCTCGATCTGGTCGATGGTCATCGGCGTGGGCACCGACAAGATCGTGCCGACCCTGCAGGCGCTGACCGATCCGACCACCTTCATCTACGGCCTGTCCGACCATTACGTCGGCCCCCAGCTGACCCAGGTGATCCGCGTGCTGTTCGTGGTCAGCATCTACGCCGGCCTGCTGGCCTTCCACAACTCGGCGGCGCGCTACTTCTACGCCATCGGCCGTGACGGCATGCTGCCCAAGTCCCTGGGCCTGACCCACCGCATTCACCAGAGCCCGCACATGGGCTCGGCCCTGCAGAGCCTGATCGCCGCGGTGGTGGTGCTGATCTTCGCGGTGATGGAAGCCGACCCGATCCTGCAGCTGTTCGCCTGGTTCTCCAGCCTGGCCACGCTGTGCCTGCTGCTGCTGATGGCGCTGACCTCGGCGGCGGTGCTGATGTACTTCAAGCGCAACCCGCAATTGCAGCTGGGCGTGCTGCGGCGCCTGATCCTGCCGGCGTTCTCCTGCGTGGCCTTGAGCATCGTGCTGGTGATCGCGGTGATCCACTTCGATGTGTTGACCGGCTCCAGCAAGGCGATCTCCTACGCGCTCTGTGCAGTGATTCCGGCGGCCCTGATCGGCGGTGTGCTGCTGGCCATGCGCCTGCGCCGCAAATCGCCGGAATGCTTCGCCAAGCTGGGCAGCCACAAGCTGTAAGCACCGCCTTCCTATCATCGACACGAAACCCACCGTGCAGCGCTGCTGGCGGTGGTGCACGGGAGCTTTTCCATGAACGACTATCGCATGCTGATCGACGGTGCCCGCGTAGCGGGCGAGGGTGGCCACTTCGAGGTGCTCAACCCGGCCACCGAAACCGCCGTCGCCCAGTGCACGGCCGGCTCCCTGGCCCAGCTTGACCTGGCCGTGGCAGCGGCCCGCAGGGCGTTCGCCGGCTGGCAGCTGACAGGCCACGCCGAGCGCAGCGCCTGCCTGCAGCACATCGCCGATGCCATCGAGCAGGACGCCGAGCGCCTGGCACGGCTGATCGTCCGCGAGCAGGGCAAGCCGCTGGCGCTGGCATTTTCCGAGGTCATGGGCGGTGTCGCCTGGACCCGCTACGCGGCCGCCCAGGAAATTCCCGTCGAGCTGATCGAGGACAACGCCACCCAGCGCGTCGAACTGCACCGCAAACCGCTGGGCGTGGTGGCCTCGATCACGCCGTGGAACTGGCCGTTCATGATCGCCATCTGGCACATCATGCCGGCGCTGCGGGCGGGCAACTGCGTGATCAGCAAGCCGTCGAGCCTGACCCCGCTGAGCACCATCGCCCTGGTCGAGATCATCGCCCGGCACGTGCCCAACGGGGTGATCAACATCATCACCGGTGAGCGCGGCTTCGGCAGTGCGATTTCCAGCCACCCGGGCATCGACAAGATCGTCTTCACCGGCTCCACGGCAACCGGCCAGCGGGTCATGCAGGCGGCGGCCGGCAACCTCAAGCGTCTGACTCTGGAGCTGGGCGGCAACGATGCGGCCATCGTGCTGCCCGGCACCGCGGTCGAGGAAACGGCCGAGGCGATCTTCCAGGCCGCGTTCCTCAACATGGGCCAGACCTGCGCGGCGCTCAAGCGCCTGTATGTGCACGAGTCGCAGCAGCAGGCATTCGCCGACGCGCTGGTGGCCATCGCCGGGCGCCAGGTGATCGGCGACGGCCTGGAGGAGGGCGTGACCTTCGGCCCGGTGCAGAACAGCGAGCAACTGGCGCTGGTCACCGAGCTGGTGGAGGACGCCCGCGGCAAGGGCGCCCGGGTGCTGTGTGGTGGCGAGCGCCTGGCGCGCCCGGGGTTCTTCTACCCGCCGACCATCGTCAGCGGCGTGAACAACGGTGACCGCCTGGTGGACGAGGAACAGTTCGGCCCGGTGCTGCCCGTGATCGCCTACCGCGATGTCGAGGAGGTGCTACGCGCCGCCAACGACAGCGACATGGGCCTGGGCGGTTCGGTCTGGGGGCCGGATGCCGAGCAGGCGCTGGCGGTCGCCAAGCGCCTGGAGAGTGGTGTGGCCTGGGTCAACTGCCATGCGCAGATCCAGCCGAATACGCCGTTCGGCGGCAGCAAGATGTCCGGTTTCGGGGTCGAGTTCGGCCTCGAGGGGCTGCTCGAGTTCACCGGCCAGCAATTGCTCTACGTGCGCAAGCCGGGGGCGGCGTGACGCACCCGCGCGGCCCCCGGATCCAGTCGATTCAACGCCAACAACAATAATGCAAGCGAAGTGAAAGGAGCATCACCATGGAGCATCGCAACCGGGTCATCGGCCTTTGCAGCGGCGGCCTGGCCCTGAGCCTGGCCTTCGGGTTGGCGGCGCCAGCGGGTGCCGTGGAGCTGTACAGCGACGAAGACACCCACCTCAACGCCGACGTACTGGCCGTGTTGGGCATGATGAACAGCCGCAAGAACTACGACGGCACCCGCGGCGGCTCGACCTGGCGCGAGGGGTTCATCAAGTACGGCTTGAGCGGCGATCAGGGGCTGGCGGGTGCAGGCACCGCCTATGGCGCCTTCAGCCTGGTCAGCTCGGCGACCTGGGGCGATGGCGACGCCGGCGGCAATACCGATGGCTCCGAGCGCACCACCAAGATCGAGGAGGCCTACCTGGGTTGGCGCTCCGGCGACCTGTTTCCGGCCCTCGGCCAGGATGGCGTGGATTTCTCCGCCGGGCGCCAGGTGATCAAGCTGGGGCGCGGCTTCCTGATCAATGACGACGGCACCAACCTGGGCAACGGCCCCCAGGGGCCGAACGGCGGCAGCCTCAACCGCGGTGGCGCCTATTACGCCGCTGCGCGGCATGCCTTCGACCGTACTGCGGTGTTGCGCCTCGGTGGCCAGGAGGGCGTGCATGGCTCGGTGCTGTGGCTCAAGTCCGACAACCGCGTGCAGGCCGAGACCGAGCTGGCCGCCGGTACCCTGGACTACACCACCGACGCCGGCACCCTGGGCCTGACCTGGATCCATGGCCTGGACGTCAATAAACGCTGGGCCAACCCGATCCAGGCGCAGCGCGACAACATGAACCTGTACAGCATCCGTGGCGAAGGCAGCGCCGGCATCGACAATGCCAACTTCGCCTTCGAATATGCCTGGCAGGACGTCGATACCGGCGTGGAGAAAGGCTGGTACGCCGAGGCCGGTTACACCTTTGCCGATGCGCCCTGGGCGCCGAGCCTGACCTACCGCTACACGCGTTTCTCGGGCGGTTGGGATTCGCTGTTCACCGGCCTCAGCACCGGCTATGGCACCTGGTTCCAGGGCGAGGTGGCGGCCAACTATGCGGGCCCGTTCAACACCAACACCGGTATTCACCACGTGGGGTTGAAAGCCACGCCGATGGAAGGGCTGACCCTGGGCGCGCTGTACTTCGACTTCAGCACGCTGCACGACCGCGACACCATCAACCGCGACGCGCGCGAGCTCGACCTGTATGCCGAATGGGCGGTCAACGACCACCTGACCCTCTCGCCGCTGGTGGGCCTGTATCAGCCGAAGAAGAGTTCGGACAACGGTGGTATCGGCAGCCAGGTTGGCGGCAATGGCACCAACGTCTACAGCCAGCTGATGGTCATCGTGCCGTTCTAAGGACCTGTTCACGATCCCTCTAGGCATGGCGACGGGTAGCTAAAAGGCAGGAGCGGACGGTCGTGTTGCGATTTCAAACCTGCTCATATTGGTGGGCTGAAGCGGATCGCCGCCCGGCCCACCCTATGAGGCCGGCACGATCTGTAGGGTGGGCTTTAGCCCACCACTGCAAATGGCCGCTTTCGCCGCGTTGCAGCCAAATAGCTAAAGCCCAGCATGAAGATCGTGAACGATGCGCCACCCCAGCGGCGTTCACCTGACCCTCTTGGCGGCCTGCTCCACGCACTTGGTCGCACGACTGCCCGCTCGCGGGCAGTCGGTTTTTCCTTTCCCGCAATGACTTTCAGTCGCGTGCTTCAACCGTCGGTATCGAACGCTGCGCGTGCATGTTCTGGGCTATTTGCCTGGTGGTTTCGATCAGCATGTCGAGTACCGTCTCCTGGCGCAGCAGCCGGAAATTGGCCGTGGTGCCCACCGCCGAAATACTGCCTACCACCTCCTTCTCGTCGGCGCTGACGATTGGCGCGGCGATACCGGTGTGCCCGGTGTTGAGCTCGTCGTGGGTGATGCTGTAGCCATCCTTGCGGATTTTCTTGGCCATCCGCGCGAACTCCGACCAGCTGCAGGTGCTGTACGGGTTGCTTGGGTCGCGGGCGATCTCTTCATGGAGTTTCTGCAGGCGTTTGCCTTTCTGCGAGGCGACCAGCACCTTGGACTGCGCACCGCGAAACAGCGGCAGCGGGTGGCCGCGGCCGAAGGCGAAGTGCGAGGCGTCGTGGGATTCGGTGATGTAGGTGTTGATGATATGGCCGTCGTAGAACACGCTGGCGAACACCGCCAGGCCGGTCTTGTCGGCCAGCTCGTGCATCAGCTCGCGGCCGGCGCTGAGGATCGGGTCGTACTGGCGCATCATCCAGTCCAGCTCGATGATCCGCGGCCCCAGGCCGTAGCTGCCGGCGCCGACTCTCGTCAGCAGGCCGGCGTCGCAAAGGTCCTTCACGTAGCGGTACACGGTGGCCCTGGAGAGGCCCATGCGCGCGGCGATGGTCTCCGGGTCCACCTGCAGCTGCTCGGGGCCGAACAGGTCCAGCACACCCAGGGTCTTGCTCAAGCTGCTCATGTCACTCCTCGTGCAGCGGCTGCGTGCCGCCTTCCATTTGCCCAGTCTATCCGTTCAGCACCCTGAACAGCGGTGTGCCCAGGTGCGCGAAACGCGCAGGCGCGGGCAGAGAATCTCGCAGTCTGATATTTGATTGTCAAATTACCCTTAAAAATCTCATTTGTCTCGTATTTTGAGTAAAACAACAAAAATCACTTGTTGGGTTTTTTGTTTGATGGAATAAATCTCAAAACAAAAGATGCCTGCGAGGCCAGACGAATGAATGGTGCCGAATTACTGATCGAGGCCGCTGCCGCCAGCGGAGTCGAATACTGCTTTGCCAACCCTGGAACCACCGAGATTCCCCTGGTGGCGGCCATTGCAAAGCACCCTGCGCTGACGCTCAAACCCGTGCTGTCGCTGTTCGAGGGCGTATGTACCGGCGCCGCCGACGGTTACGGGCGCATCGCCGGCAAGCCGGCCATGACCCTGACCCACCTCGGCCCGGGCTTTGCCAACGGCATTGCAAATCTGCACAACGCCCGTCGCGGCAACACGCCGATCGTCAACGTGATTGGCGATCACGCCTCGTGGCACGTCAACTACGATCCACCCCTGGCCAGCGACATCGAAGCCCTGGCCGGTGCGGTATCCGGTTGGGTACGCACCTCGCGCAGCGCCGAGCGGGTGGGTGAGGATTTCCAGAGCGCCGTGCAGGCCGCCTGGCAGCCGCGCGGGCAGATCGCCAGCCTGATCCTGCCGATGGACCTGCAGGCCAATGCGGTGTCGGCTGCTGCCGCACGTTTCGCACCACTGCAGGCGCCGGTTCGCCGCCTGGCCGGTGACAAGGTCGAGCAGGTGGTGGCCGCCCTCAAGGCTGGCAAGCGCCTGGTGTTCATCGTCGGCGACAGCGGGCTGTCGGCCCAGGGGCTGGAGGCAGCTGGCCGCCTGGCTCAGCTGCCGGGCGTGCGCCTGTTCGCCGAAACCTTCCCGCGGGTCAGCCATCGCGGTGGCGGCCTGCCGGATCTCGACCGCCTGCCGTACTTCCCGGAAGTGGCCATCGAGATTCTCGACCAGTACGACCTGGTGGTGTGCGCCGGTGTGCCGGAGCCGATCAGCTACTTCGGCTACGAAGGCATCGCCTCGCGCCTGGCCGAGCGTGACCGCCTGTTGTCGCTGGCCGAGGTTGGTGACGATGTGGTCGGCGCCATCAGTGCGGTGGCCGATGCCCTGCAGGCGCCGGCTCACGTGCCTGCAGCACAAGGCATCGAGATGCCGCCGGCGGACGACGCACTGTCGCCGCAATCCATCGGCCGGGTGCTGTCCGCGGCGCTGACTCACGACTGCATCGTGTCCATCGAGGGCGGCACCTGCGGCTACCCGTTCTTCACCGCTTCGGCCGGTGCGGCGCGCCACCGGGTGCTGACCAACACTGGCGGCGCCATCGGCCAGGGCATTCCGGCCGGCTTCGGTGCAGCCCTGGCCGAGCGCGGCAACACGGTGTTCTGCCTGCAATCGGACGGCAGCGCCCAGTACACCATCCAGACGCTGTGGAGCATCGCCCGCGAGCAGCTGCCGGTGATCATCCTGATCGCCGCCAACCACCGCTACGCGATCCTGCAGAACGAGCTGCGCCGCTACGGCGTGACCGACTTCGGCCCGCAGGCTCTGGCCCTCACCGAGCTGGACCGCCCGCGGGTGGACTGGAAGGCCCTGGCCAAAGGCTACGGCGTACCGGCCAGCAGCGTGCGCACCAACCTCGAACTGCGTCAGGCCCTGGCGAGTGCCATCGCCAGTGCGGCGCCCTGCCTGATCGAAATGGAGCTCTGAGCCATGAGCGAGATTCAACTGCTACCCGCCGTCCGTGAGTTTCTTGCCACACCCAAGCGCCTGCTCATCGGCGGCCAGTGGGTGGACGCCGCCAGCGGCAAGCGCTTCGGCGTCGAAAACCCGGCCACCGCCACCAGGCTGTGCGAAGTCGCCGAGGGCGAGGAGGCCGATGTCGACGCTGCCGTCGCCGCCGCCCGTGCCGCCTTCGAAGGCCCGTGGCGCTGGGAAACCCCGGCCCGGCGTGGCTACCTGCTGTTCCGCCTGGCCGAGCTGATCGACGCCCACCGCGAGGAGCTGGCGCAACTGATCACCCTGGAGAACGGCAAGACCATCGCCGCCGCCCGTGGTGAAGCCACTGCTGCTGCCAACATCGTGCGCTACTTCGCCGGCTGGCCGACCAAGATCGAAGGCAGCACGCTGCCGGTATCGCCGGCCAGCGGCGCGCCGATGCTCAACTACACCCTGCGCGAGCCGGTGGGCGTGTGCGCCTTGATCGTGCCGTGGAATTTCCCGCTGAACATGTGCGTGTGGAAGCTCGGCCCGGCCCTGGCCACCGGCTGCACCGCGGTGCTCAAGCCCGCCGAGCAGACGCCGCTGGTGGCCGTGCGCCTGGTGCAACTGATCGAAGAGGCAGGCTTTCCCGCTGGCGTGGTCAACCTGCTCACCGGTTTCGGCGCCCGTACCGGTGCGCCGCTGTCCCAGCACGCCGATGTCGACAAGATCGCCTTCACCGGCTCGACCCAGGTCGGCCGGCTGATCGCCCAGGCTGCTACCAGCAACATGAAGAAGGTGTCCCTGGAGCTGGGCGGCAAGTCGCCGAACATCATCCTGCCGGACGCCGACATCGTGCGCGCTGCCAAGGGCGCTGCCGACGGCATCTTCTACAACCAGGGCCAGGTGTGCACCGCCGCCTCGCGCCTGTACGTGCATGAATCGGTGCTCGACCAGGTACTCGAGGAGCTGCGCAAGCACGCCGCCGCCCACGTCATCGGCTCCGGGCTGGACAGCCGCAGCACCCTCGGGCCGCTGGTTTCCGAGCGCCAGCTGAGCACCGTGAGCGGTTACCTGCAGCGCGGCGTGCAGGACGGCGCCGAGCTGATCTGCGGCGGCAAACGCCCGGCGCATCTGGAACAAGGCCACTTCATCGAACCCACGGTGTTCTTCGACCGCGCCGAGCAGGCCTGCGTGGCCCGTGAGGAAATCTTCGGCCCGGTGCTCACCGTGATGAGCTGGACGGATGTCGACGAACTCGCCCAGCGCGCCAACGACTCGCCTTACGGCCTGGCCGCCGGCCTGTGGACCCGCGACCTGCGCTCGGCGCATCGACTGGCGGCGCAGCTCAAGGCCGGCTCGGTATGGATCAACTGTTGGAACGTGGTCGACCCGGCCTCGCCCTTCGGTGGCTACAAGCAGTCCGGCTGGGGCCGGGAAATGAGCAAGAACGTGATCGACGCCTACACCGAGACCAAAAGCGTCTACGTCGATCTCGCCTGACCACACGCTAACAGGAGGAACAATCATGGATCTGCAACTGCAAGACCGCGTCGCCATCGTTACCGGCGGCGGCATGGGCATCGGCAAAGAAGTCGCGCGTTTCCTGTCCGAAGAGGGCTGCAAGGTGGTCATCTGTGCGCGCCGCATGGAGTTCCTGCGCGCCGCCGCCGAGGAAATCAGCGCGCAAACCGGCAATGAAGTGCTGCCGCTGTTCTGCGACACCAATGACATGCAGGCCGTGTCGACCATGGTGCAGCAGGCCAAGGATCACTTCGGCCGTATCGACATCCTGGTCAACGGCGCCGCCGCGCCATCCGGCGTGGTGCGCAACGACATCGAGCACGCCGGCGATGACGAGCTGTTGTCGGACCTCAACACCAAGGTGATCGGCTACTTCCGCTGCGCCAAGGCGGTGACGCCGCACATGAAGGCCGCCGGCTTCGGTCGCATCATCAACATCGGCGGCCTCACCGGGCGTGGCAGCAAGGTGCTGTCGGGCATGCGCAACCTGGCCATCAGCCACATGACCAAGACCCTGTCCGACCAGCTCGGCCCGTCGGGCATCACCGTCAACCTGATCCACCCCGGCGTGGTCGACACCCCGCACATCCACGAGCTGTACGAGCGTGAAGGCGTCAAGCAGGGCAAGACCCCGCAGCAGGTCGAGCAGGCCTATATCGACTCCACGCCGATCCGCCGCACCCTGCAGCCGATCGAAATGGGCTGGTTGATCGGCTTCCTGGCATCCCCCAAAGCGGCCGCCGTTACCGGTGAATCCATCGGTATCGATGGCGGCCTGACCCGCGGCATCTTCATCTGAGGAGGCAATCATGAGCAACGGAACCCTGTTGGTGGCCACCGTCGGCCAGGCGGTGATCCGCAGCGCCGATGACGGCAAGACCTGGCATCGCCTGGGCCTTGGCCAGGACATCGAGTTCGACGCCATCACCCGCTCGCTGAGCGTCAGCCCGCAAGCGCCGGAAGTGATCTACGCCGGCACCGATGTCGGCCTCTGCGTGAGTCACGACACCGGCGGCAAGTGGACGCGCGTCGACTCGCCGTTCAACGGCGAAACCGTGTGGAAGGTGGCGGTCGACCCCAAGGACGCCAAACGCATCTTCGTCGGCACCGGCGCGCCATCGCGGGCCGTGCTGTGGCGCACCCTGGATGCCGGCGCCAGCTGGTACCGCGTGCCGGTGGAGATTCCCGAGTTCTGCGAGGGCGTCAGCAAGCCACGCCTGCTGGCCTTCGCCTACGACCCGACCGACCGCAACCAGGTGTGGTTCGGCCTGGAAGAGGGCGGCCTGTTCCATAGCCGCGATGGCGGCGAAACCTTCACCCGCCTCGATGACCGCCTGCTGTGGGACTACAACTCCGATGTGCACAACATCGTGGTGCTGCCCAACCACGGCAAGAAGGTCATCGTGGTGGTCTGCGTCAACGCCGTGTATCGCAGCTTCGACGAGGGCGCGACCTGGACCGGGATCATCGGCGCCGAAGCCTTTGGCCTGTATTACGTGCGCGTGCTCAATGCACCGGTGGGCAGCGAAGACACCCTGTACCTGAGCATTTCCGATGGCACCCCGGGCACCACCAGCAAGGTGCTGGTCTCCCGCGACGCGGCCGCCACCTGGGAAGTGCTGCCGCTTTCGCAGCAGCCCAACTCCTGCGTCTGGGCCATCGCCTTCAACCCGGCCAACCCGCTGCAGATCGTCGCCGGCACCAAGTACGGCCACCTGTTCACCTCGGTGAACGGCGGCAACGGCTGGCAGAAGCAGTGGCGCGAATTCAGCGAGATCGCCGACGTGCTGTGGACGCCTGCGGTGGCGCAGATCAAGGCCGGGCACACGTCCGTCATCAAGAAGTGAGGGCCACGCGATGAAGATCGACATCCTGCGCACCCATATTTCGCTGTTCGTCACCGACCCGGACGCCTCGGCGCTCTGGTACGCCGATGTGCTGGGCATGCATGAAAGTGCCCGCGGCGAGGCCTGGGTGATGATGGCGTTCGGCAGCAAGCACCACGACATCGCGCTGATCAAGGCCGAGCCCGGTGCCCATCAGGGCGGCCTGGGCCTGCAGCACTACGGGCTGGAAGTGGCCGGAGACATGACCACCCTGCGCGAGCTGTACGGCATGTTGCTGAGCAAGGGCGTGGAGATCGTCAAGATCACCGACCACGAGATCGGCAACGGCCTGTACTTCCACGACCCGGACGGCAACCGCCTGGAATTCTTCTTCGAAACCGAACACGACGACGCGCTGGCCAAGGCGCGTTTCAAGGCGGCCGGGGCACCGAGCCGCAACTTCACCGTCGACCCCCTCTGAGCAAGGAACATGCAGATGAAAGCCAAGAATTTCGCCAGCTACCACATCCGCAAGTGGTACAGCTTCACCGAGGAAACCCATGCCAACGAAACCGGCAAACTGGCCGATGGCGAGCCGCTGTTCAAGTACGTGATCGCCGCGGCCATCCACAACCCCTATGCCGGGCGCTTCAGCGAGAGCCTCGATGAGCTGATCAACGATTCGCCGCTGCTGGGCCAGGAATTCGGCCGACGTATCAACGAACTGGTTGCCGGCCGCACCGTGATCAGCTACGGCAAGGCCTGCCTGGTGGGTAGCGCCAGCGAGTACGAGCACGGCAACGCCTTCCTGACCAACCCGGCCGCCGACCCGATCCGCGTCGCCCTGGGTGGTGGCAAATCGTGGGTGCCGTCGACCGGCAAGCGCGGCGCGCCGGGGGTGACCATCGACATTCCGCTGGCCCACAAGGATGCCCTCTACGTGCGCTCGCACTACGACACCGTGTCGGCCTCCTTTGGTGACGGCCCGGCACCGGACGAAGTGATCATCATCTGGGCCTTTGCCACCCGCGGGCGCCTGCATGCCCGTCTGGGCGGCCTGACCGCCGACGCCATCAAGGGCGATAACGGTCTGACCTGATCACGCCACGCTGGCCGGAGAACCGCCATGTCCACCAGTCACTTTTTCCATAACCGCTCGATGCTGCCGCTGCATTTTCTGCAGTGGGGCCAGCTGGACGCCACGCCGGTGATCCTGCTGCACGGCCTGCGCGCCTATGCGCAGACCTGGCAGTCGCTGGCCGAGTCCCTGGGCGACGAGTTCTGCTGCTATGCCCTCGACCAACGCGGACGCGGGCTGAGTGACTGGGCCGACAGCCGCACCTACCGCACCGAGCACTATGTGCGCGACCTGGAAGACCTGGTCGAGTACCTGCATCTCGGACGCTTCATGCTGGTCGGTCATTCCCTGGGCGGCGCCAATGCCCTGGAGTACGCCCGCCAGCATCCCGGGCGGCTGTCGGCCCTGGTGGTCGAGGACATCGGCCCGGGCTCGTCGAGCATGGGCGATGGGGCGGCGCGCATCCGCCGCGAGATGCAGGAAACACCGCTGTACTTTCCGGACTGGGAGCACGCGCGTGCCTTCTGGCAGCGCTCGCGCCCAGGCCTGTCGGCTGAGGGCCTGGCCTCGCGGCTGGCCCATTCGATGAAGCAAACCGAACAGGGCATCACCTGGCGCCATGACCAGCAGGGCATTGCCGAGGCGCGCCTGAGCATCACCCCGACCGATCTGTGGCCGGCGGTGCATGCACTGGACTGCCCGACGCTGTTCATTCGCGGTGGGCGCTCGGACTTCCTGCCCCTGCAAACCCTCGGCGCGCTGGAAAACGCCAACCGCAACATCGAGACGACCGTGATCGCCGACGCCAGCCACTACGTGCATGACGACCAGAGTGCGCTGTTCAACCAGGTCGTCGGCGACTACCTGCGGGCGCATCGCGCCTAGCCCGATCTACACCGAAACCTACAAGAAACAGGTGAAAGCATGAAACGCGAGACGACTCAGGTAGTCATCGTCGGCGGCGGCCCGAATGGTATCGCCATGGCCCACTACATGGGCCATCACGGCATCGAGTGCGTGGTGCTGGAGTTGGCCGAGGGCATCCTCCCGTACCCGCGTGCGGTGGGCATGGATGATGAGGCGCTGCGTGTGCTGCAGGGCATCGGCATCGCCGACATCGCCATCCGCGACATGATCTGCGACGTGCCGCTGCGCTACTACAACGCCCGTGGCGTGTGCTTCGCCGAGGTCAAACCGACGGTCGCCGAGTATGGCTGGCCGATGCGCAACATCTTCATGCAGCAGCTGCTCGAAGGCACCCTGCGTGAAGCGCTGCCGCGCCACACCAGCGTCGACCTGCGCCTGGGCCACGAGATGCTCGACCTCAGCCAGAACGAGGAGGGCGTGACCCTGCAGGTCAAGGGCGCCGATGGCGAACCCTACGAGCTGCACGCGCAATACGTGGTCGGCGCCGACGGCGGGCGTTCCTGCGTGCGCAAGAAGCTCGGTATCGAATTGCTGGGCATGACCCATCCGCGCAAGTGGGTGGTGGTCGATGTCACCAACGACTCCCTCGACGCCCCTTACACCGCGCTGCATGCCGACCCCGAGCGGCCGTTCGTGTGCATCTACCTGCCGTACCGCCAGCGCCGTTGGGAGTTCATGCTCAAGGAGGGCGAGGACGAGGCGAAGATGTGCGAGGAAGCCACCATTCGCAGACTGATTCGCGGGCATATCGGCGATGCGGTGGACGCGCTGGAGATCGTGCGCATCCGCGCCTACACCCACAACTCACGGGTGGCGGCACGCTTCGTCGAAGGGCGGGTGGCACTGGTCGGCGACGCCGCGCACATCTCACCGCCCTGGGCAGGCCAGGGCCTGAACTCAGGGCTGCGTGACGTCGCCAACCTGGCCTGGAAACTGGTCGCCGTGCTCAAGGGCCGCGCCGCGCCAGAGATCATCGCCAGCTACGACATCGAGCGCCGTGGCCACGCCACCGATCTGATCGGCCTGGCCGACAACATGGGCGCCGTGCTGGGCCTGACCAACCCGCTGATGGCGGGCGTGCGCGACTGGCTGTTCCAGGCAGTGAATACCGTCGACAACCTGCGCTCGCACCTTCTGGAGTTCAAGTTCAAACCCAAGGCCACCATCATCAAGGGGCTGGTCTACCACGAGCGCGAAGAGCTGCGCGAAGGCGATCTGGTCGGCCAGCTGTTCGTGCAGCCCTGTGTCGAAGATGCCGAGCGCAACAAGCGCCGACTCGACGAGGTGCTTGGCGATTCCTATGCGGTACTCGGTTACCGGGTCAACCCGACGGCCGAGCTCAGCGATGCGACCAAGGCCTACTGGGCGCGCTGGAACACCCGGTTCATCCAGGTCAACCGGTCGCGCAGTGGCAGCCGTAACCAGCCGCTCAGTGCTGACGGGGTGATCAGCGTGGAAGACGTCGATAACAAGCTCGGCAACTGGTTTGCCAAGGTGCGTGACTGCGTGGTGATCGTGCGGCCGGACCGTTTCGTCGCCGCGATCACCACGCCCGAGCGCCTGGAAAGCGTGCTGGCCAAGTTGCAGGGGCAGTTGTCATGAGCCAGGCCAATCTGGCCCAGCGCCTGTTGCAGGCCGAGCGCGAGCGCGTGGCATTGCCCAGGGAGCAGGGCGACGGCCTGGGCCTGGCTGCGGGCTATGAGCTGCAGCGCCTCGGCGTGCTGGTGCGCGAGGCGCGCCATGAGCGCCTGAGCGGCTGGAAGGTGGCCTTCGCCGGTACCGCAGCGCAGCGCCGCTTTGGCCTCAGCGAGCCGGTGTATGGCGCGCTGACCGACGCCATGGCGGTTGCCGAGGGCCAGACGGTCGACCTGGCCGGGTTGATCCAACCCAAGCTGGAAATCGAACTGGCAGTGGTAATGGGCCAGGATCTCAATCCCGGTTTCTACAGCGATGAGGAGTTGCTCGCGGCCATCGGCGAGGTGGCCGCCGCCTTCGAGATCGCCGATTGCCGCTGGCAAGGCTGGAGCTTCGAGGCGGGTGCCTTCGTGGCCGATAACTCGGCTGCTGCAGCCTATTGCCTGTCCGCCGGGCAACCCTTCGATGCGCGCCGTCATGCCCAGGTGGAGTATCGCCTGATGCATGACGGCCATGCGCTGGGCGGCGGGGTCAGCAGCCCGGGCGAGGAGTCGCCGCTGAGCAACGCCTGCTGGCTGATCCGCCGGCTGCTGGCCGACGGGCATCGGCTGGCTGCCGGGCAGGTGATCCTGTCGGGCGCCCTGCTGCCGCCGGTCGCCATCGAGCCGGGATGCTATCGGCTGAGCATGCTTGGCATGGAGTTGGCTTTGCAGTTTCAGGCGAGTCAGGGATCAGAGTCGCTGTAGTGGCATATAGCCTGATTTGAGCGGTGTACAAAAAAAACAAAGGCGGCCGGGAAGGGGGAAGCGCGCGTTTCGCTACAGCGCCTTTCACCGCCAGAGCCGCGTGTGGCGAAGCGTTACAGACAAGCCGTGGAGTGCAGCCATCATGTTTGCAGAAGTCCGATCGTTCAACGACCCACAACAGCACGCCGGCTCGATTCTCGGCTGGCGCCAGGTATACGACCAGCTCGGCCGTGGCAGCCTGAGCACGCAGTTGCAGCAAGTCTCGTCCGAGCGCTTCCAGATCTTCCAGGAAGTGCTCGACAAGCGTGTGGTGCAGCACGGCCACGCCCCCAAGGGGCGTCTGTGCCTGGCCCTGGTGCTCAGCTCGGCCTGCGCGCCAGTGGTGCAGAAACACGAGGTGGGTGCCCATAGCGTGGTGCTGTTGCGTGACGGCGAGGAGTTCCTGCTGCACGCCCCGGAGGGCACGCACTTCTTCGCCGTGACGGTGGACACCGTGCGCTTTGCCAGGCTTGCGGCCCTGGAACTGCCTCAGCAGCAGCTCGACCTGCTCAAGAGCGCCTCGCAGATCGACGTACCGGACGCCGCGCTCAAACGCTTCCAGCAACAGGTGTATCCGATGTTCCAGCACCTGCTGCAAGCCTCTGCTGGAATCAGCACGGCCGCCGAGCGGCTGCTCGAGGATGGGCTGATCGACGCGCTGCTGGATCTGTTTGGCAGTGCCCGGAGCGAATGCCGCGGGCGCCATGGCAACCTGGCGGTCAGCTCCTACCTGGTGAAGAAGAGCCAGGAGCTGGCCCTCGACTGCGTCGATGAGCCACTGAGCGTACTGGACCTGTGCGAGCGCCTGCGCGTCAGCCGCCGAACCCTGCAGAACAGCTTTCAGGTGGTGGCCGGCATTCCGCCGGTGGAATACCTGCGCAACCTGCGCCTCAACGCGGTGCGCCGACGCCTGGCCAGCACCACGACCGGGGCCTGTGGGGTGGGCGAAGCGGCGGCGCAGATGGGCTTCTATCACCTGAGCCACTTCTCGCGCAATTACCGCGGCCTGTTTGGCGAGTACCCGTCCGAAACCCGCCGGGCAGCCGGCTGACCGACCCCTTTTCGCCCACCGAGATCGTTCGAATGCCTTCGCAAACCCGGCCACGCTGGCTCGTGTGGCTGCTGGCCACGCTCGCCGCCTTTTCACCGTTGTCCATCGACACCTACCTGCCGAGCCTGCCGGATATCGCTCGGGAACTCGGCACCCGGGATGCCCAGGTGCAACTGACCATCGGCGTGTTCCTCGCCGGGCTGTGTTCGGGCATGCTGCTGTACGGGCCGCTGTCGGATCGCTACGGGCGGCGCCGGCTGCTGCTGGGCAGCCTGGTGCTGTACATCGTCGCGTCGGTGGGCTGCATCTGGGTGGCGAGCGTCGAGCAACTGATCGTGCTGCGCTTCCTGCAGGCGGTCGGCGGCGCCGGAGCGCTGGTGCTGGCTAGGACCGTGGTGCGTGATCTGTATCCGCTGAGCGAGGCGGCGCGGGTGCTGTCGCTGATGCATGTGATCGCCATGGTCGCCACGCTGCTGGCGCCTATCCTGGGCACTTATCTGGTGCTGCTCGGCAGCTGGCGCATCATCTTCGTCATGCTGTCGCTGCTCGGCACCGGCTGCCTGGTGGCGGTCGCGATAGCCCTGCAGGAGAGCTTGCCGGCTGAGGCACGCACCCGCTCGGTACTGGCCTCGTTTCGCCATTACGGCACCGTGCTGCGCGACCCCTTGGCGCTTTGCTACATCCTTGCCATGGGCCTGTCGGTGGGCGGCATGTTCGCCTTCATCACCGCCTCGCCGTTTCTGTTCATCCACCACTTCGGCTTTTCGCCGCGGTCCTTCAGCCTGCTGTTCGGGCTGAACATCGGCGGCATCATCCTGGCGACCGTCATCAATGCCCGCCTGGTTCGCCGTGTCGGCCCCTTGCAGATGCTCGGTTTCGGCAGCCTTGTCGCCGCCTGTGCCGGGGCACTGTTGATCGTCATCGGTCTGACGGGCTGGGGGCAGCCGTTTTCCATCACCGGCGGCGTGCTGCTGTTCATGGGCATCAGCGGCATGATCGGCTCCAACTGCATCGCCAGCCTGATGGGCCTGTTTCCCGGCAATGCCGGGGCTGCCGTGGGCCTGGCTATCTCCCTGCAATTCGCCTGCGGGGCGCTGTTCAGCTGGCTGGTCAGCGTATTGGCCGATGGCACGGCGCGGCCCATGTGCCTGGTGATCGGCTTCGCCGGCCTGGGCAGCCTGGCGTGCTATCGGGCCATCCGCCATCTGCTCGGCAAGCCGCCGCGCGCCAGCCTGTACCGGGCATTGAACGGCGAAGGACGCTGATCCTCAGCTCGCCAGCAACATGACCAGCATGGCTGCCGCCAGGGTGATCAGCACCAGGCCCGAGAGCCGCTCAAGCAGCGGCAGGGCGCGCTGGAAGCCGCCCAGCAGGCGACCGTTGCCGATGGCCAGCGCCACCAGCAGGTCCCAGCCGAGCACCACGGCAAACATCCAGAGGCCATAGAACGCCTTCCAGCCGGCGCTGCTCTGGGCGCCGAGCATGCTCGCCAGGCTGACGTAGAACAGTGCGTTCTTGGGGTTGAGGATGCCGGACAGAAATCCCATGCCGGCTGCCTGCAGCCAGGAGGCGCGCGCGCCTGGCGCCGCCTCGCCCGGGGTTTGCAGCACACTGCTGCCGGCATGGCGAATGAACAGTACGCCCAGGTACAGCAGGTACAGGCAGCCGACCAGTTGCAGGGTGATGAACGGCCAGCTGCCTGGCTGCAGCACCGACACCCCGGTAAACGCTGCGACGATAAACACCCCGTTGGCCAGGGCGATGCCCAGGCAGGCGCCGCTGGCGACTCGCCAACCCGCCGCCAGGGAGGTGCGGGCGACCAGGAAGAAATCCGGGCCGGGGGAAATCAGCGCCAGGAAGTGGGCGGCGGCAATGATCAGAAACTGCTGCATGGCGGGCATCGCTTGTCGAGAGAAGATGCCCGGCAGTCTGCCGCCGTGTGGGCGAGCGGTATTGAAGGAAATTGTCAGCCGTCAGGCCAGCACCGAAATGGCATCCGCAGGCGGCCGTGCCCTTGGGGATGCCAGGCTGGGCAGCACTGGCAAGGCCTGATCGAGACGCCGCCGATTGGTGCCGGGCTGGATGGGGTGCAGGCTGTACGGTTGGACGAAGCCTCAGGCGCGCCTGGCAACGGCGTGCAGCGCGGGGCAGCGCTGGCGAGGGGTCCGGCGGTGTTGGCGGGGGCGGTCAGGCAACGCCAGCAGGGAGCCTGCGGGCGTTGCTGGCAGTCACTTGCGGCGCCACTGGCCCTGCAACTGGATGTACTGGCCAGGCGGGGTCTTGTCGAGGGCCTTCTGACCGGCAATGGTTTCCACGTCGCTGAGCTGGATGCCGTTCTGCTGGGCCAGTTTCTGGTACTCGGCACGGCGGGCGGCGTTGATCTGCTTGGCGATTTCCTCGGCCTGGCCGCCGGACTTCACCACGCCCAGGTAGCCATTGGGCATTTCACCGAGCTGGCCGCTGGCCTTGGCATCGCCCAGGGCGGACATCGCCTCGTTGAGGCTCAGGGCATGGGCCGGCAGGCTCAGGCTGAACAGCAGCAACAGGCCGGCGAAGGGTTTGATCAGGTTCATGCGTGGCTCCTCAGAACAGTCCGCTGGATTCACTGAACATGCTGTCCAGCGCCTTATCCACCTTGATATAGATCTCGTGCTCGATCTTCACATTCAGGTTGATGTTGATCGGCTCGTTGGGCATCGCCAGTTGTACCGTGGGGGTACAGGCTGTGGTCAGTAGCCCCAGCAGCAGGGCGGTGATGCAACTACGCAAGCGCATGGCGCTTCTCCTCGTCAAGGCTCCTTGGGTGCGGTATTGCGCTGCAGCATTCGCTGCTGCACGCGCCGCGTGATGATGTCGTTGACCCGGTCGGTCAGCTGCAGGCTGGCGAGCAGGTTGGGGATGTCTTCCTCCAGGTTGATGTTGAAATGAATCGGCCGGCCGTTTTCGATGGCCGGGTTCTGGCCTTCCAGGCGCATCCCCAGGGTCAGTGTGCCGTGCTGATCATAGTCGACCGAGCTGTTCAGGGTGGTGAACCTGAAGTCCTCCAGGGACTGGGTTACCAGCTGCATCGCCGGGTTGCTGCGACCCAGGGCCTTGATCCGCTCCGAGCTGAACTGCAGGTAGCCGCCGGGTTGGCGGGCGGCGATATGACCGTTTTCGATCGCCACGCCGTGCTGGCCCAGGTCCACTGGCAGGTCGCCGTCCAGGGTGCCGCTGCCGGCCAGGCCTTCGGCCGGGTAGAGGGCAAACAACTGCTGGAGTTCCAGGCCGCGGATCTGGATTGGAAACCGTTGATTACCGGCGGCCAGATTCCATTGCCCCGGGGTGAGGGTGACCTGGGCACCCATCAGGGCGGTGCGCGCCAGATTCACCTCCAGTTGCCCCTGGCCGGCGCTGGCCAGGGGCGCAGCGTAGCGTACGCGCGCTTCCAGCGGGCCGATCGGCAGGCCGGGGTTGGCCTGCTGGATCTTCAGCTGCTGGACATACAGCTCGAAGCGCTGGCGCGCCAGCTGGAACTGCAAGAGGGTGTCCACGCCGCTGAGTTCCGTGCGGTCGTAGATGCCACCCAGGCCCTTGCCGGTCAGGTTCAGGTCGAGGCTCGGTGCGCTGCTGCCGGCGGCCAGCGCCAGGTTGGCACTGGCATTCAGGCGGCCGTTGTTGAGGTCGAGCAGCTCCGGCCACTGCACTAGGGTCTTGGCCAGCGGGTTGCCGGAGCGCAGGAACAGCTCGCCAAGGGTCGCCTTGAGCTGCAGGTTCTGTCGGGCGTCCAGGCCCGCATCCAGGTCCAATTGCAGCGCGCTGTCGTTACTGAGCTTGCCGAGCAGGGTGCCGGCCATGTCGGCGGCAACCACCCGGCCCTGCAAACGCCAGCCCTGGGGCTTGAGATTGGCCTGCTGCAAGCGTGTGGTGCTCAGGTTCAGCGGCCCCTGGAACTGCCAGCCATGCGGTTCGCCATCCTGCAGCGCCAGCCTCAGGGTGCTGCCGGCAATACCGAGCTGCACCGCCTGCGCGCTCAGCTCGACGCCTTTGAGGCCAGCCGCCCGCAGCTGAGAGCCTTGACCGAAACTGAGCTCGATTGCATTGCCATCGGCATGGCCGGCCAGCCTGAGGTCGCTGCTCAGCTCGGCGGCCTGCCAGCCGGCCTGGTTCAGCCTGGGCGTGTGGGTGGTCAGGCCCAGGTCGGCGAACTGCACCGCCCAGGGCGGCGAACTCGCCACCGCCAGGCGGCCCTGCAGGTCCAGACGGGTAGCGCCGCGCAGCGCAGCCGTGACCCGCAGGGGCAGGCTGCGTGCGGCCAAATCAGGGCGCAGGTCGGCCAATGGTGTATCCGCCTGCACCTGCAGGTGCAGGGACTCGCTGCGCAGCTGCGCGGGTAGCGCCGCCAGCCACTGCGGGTGGGGTTCGCTAAAGTGCAGGTCGGCCTCGACGTGGCGGGCGATCCACCCTTGGCCTTCATTGTGGGCCGCCAGGGCCAGTTGCCCCCGAAGCAGGCCTACACCGGGAACCGGCCAGGGCTCTGGCAGGTTGCCTTGCACATCGAGCTGGCCACGCGCCGCCAGCAGGTTGTCCACCGCCAGTTCGCGGCGCGGCAGGCTCAGTTGCCAGGTAGCTTCCAGGCTGGCATCGCCTGGGGCTGCCGGCCACCGGGTGCCTTCCGCCACAGCCCAGTCACTCAGCCAGCTCTGCAGGATCGCGGCCTGGTTAAGGGCATTGGCGTCGAGCTGGCCGGCCCAGCTCAGGCCATCGCCGCGTTGTTGCAAGTGGCTGGTGAGGCTCGCCTGGGGCTGTTGATCCACCGCCAGGGTCAGCGTCAGGTCGAGAGCGTCGTGGCCGGGCGCCAGCGCGAGTGCTGCACTCACCAGGTGCTCCTGGTGATCGAGGTTCAGGCGCAGCGCAATGCGCTCATCCTCGCTGCGCTGCAGATCCAGGCTGCCGGTGGCACGGCATTGCCCGCGGGCGCAAGGCAGGGAAGCGTCGAGGTGCGCGATCGTCAGGCTGCGCGGCATCAGCGCCAGCGGCGCCGCCAGTTGTTGCAGATCCAGGTCGCTCGGCAATGGGGAGGCGTGATCGTCTTTTGGGGTCGGCTGCCACGCGACCGACAAACGGTCGATATCCATATGCCGCCAGAACGGCAGACTGAAAGCGAAGTCGCGCCAGGCCAGGTCGACGTCCGCACCCTGCAGATCCAGGACGCCGGCATCGCTGCGTTGGCGCAGCACCAGGCTGTCGAGACGCAGGCCCGCACTCGAGAGTGAGGCGCCGCGCCAGTCGAGGGTTTCGACGCCGCTGCGCTGCAACAGGTAGCGGCCACCCAGATAAACGGCGACCACCAGCATCAGCAATAGTGCGAGTGTGACGGACAGTCGCAGCCAGATGCGGCGGCTGAGCATGGGCGAGGATCCAGCGATGGATGAATGGCTGACGGTAACCGAAGCGCTCGGGCATGCCAAACCCTATGCGCCTTGCCCGGTGGCTCACACTTTTATGGCACATGCGTGACACGAGATTAAATGGTGCGGGGTCTGCACGCCCCGTCCGTCGTGGCGTGGCACGATGTCAAGCCTGTTTTGGCCCTGAAAAGGGGCACATCGGCGGCCCTGTCGCGAGACTTGTGCACAATCGCGAGGCGGCTTGTCAAGCCGCATATTGCCTCTTGTCAAACGCTCGGCAATAGCGTAGGCACAAATATAAGTTTATGAAAAATATAGACTTTTTTGATGTGGTGAAAAAATGAGCAGTTTGAGCGGGAGCCCCATACCATCAGTGTTAGGAGGTATTTCGCCCACCATACCCACAAAGTTATCCACAGCTTCTGTGGATTGTCACACGCGGCCGCTCTGGGACGGGCCGGGCTTTACCTGTGGGTAAAAAAGAGTAGAGTGGCGCGCCTGTTCAAAAGCCCCGTTTTATCCCTATGCCCCGCGCTTTACCCCGTTGCGAGCTTCATGATCTTCCCGTACGTGCTCAGGTTCCGGTACGTGTCGCCACCTGGCTGCTGGACCGTCCGCGGCTGGGCGATACACCCAGCGTGAAACGCTTTGCCGGTCGCCTGCTCAAGCAGCCGGCGCGTCAGGGTGTGGTGCAGGCCCAGAGCCGCCTTGGCCAGATGCTCTGTCGCGACTGCGGCAACACCCGCGACCGGCGCATCGGTGTCGAGCTGCTGCGCCAGGCGGCGCGGGCCGGCGACGGCCATGCGCAACTGGAGTTGGGGCGTCTGTATTGTCAGCCGCGCACCCTTGAGCCCGAGCAGGCCAGGCACTGGCTGGAGCTGGCAGCGCTGCAGGGGCACGAAGAGGCCCGAGTGTTGTTGAAGCGCCTCTAACTCGCGCGGTTATACTGCCCGGCAGTCTTGCCTGGATGCCTTTATGCCTTTCGATCTGCTGACCCTGTTGCCGGCTTTTCTGGCCGGTGCGCTGCTGGCTGCCGTCCCTTTATGGCTGCGCATGGTGGCCGCATCACGCCAGGCCGAGGAGCTGCGCCTGCAGGCCGGGCTGGCCCAGGAGCGCATGAACGCGGCGCAGCTGGCCCAGGCCGGCCTCAGTGCACAGCTGGACAATTGCCGCGACGAGCTGGCCGAGATTCTCGAGATCAAGGCCGATCAGCAGGCCGAGCTGGCGGCCCTGCGCCGGGAAACCCACCTGCTGCAGAACGACCTGCAGCTGGCCCGCGAGCAGCTCGAGGGTGCCCAGGTGCTGCGCGAGCGCCAGGAGACCGAATTGCGCCGTCTGGCTGCCGAGCGGGCCGGGCTGGCCGCCGAGTTGCATGAGCAGCAGGAAAATCATCAGCAGCGCCTAGAAGACTTGCAGGGCGCCCGCGATGCCCTGCGCGCGCAGTTCGCCGAGCTGGCCGGCAAGATCTTCGACGAGCGTGAGCAGCGCTTCTCGGAAACCAGCCAGCAGCGCCTCGGCCAGTTGCTCGACCCGCTCAAGGAGCGCATCCAGTCGTTCGAGAAGCGCGTCGAGGAAAGCTACCAGCAGGAGGCGCGCGAGCGGTTCTCCCTGGGCAAGGAGCTGGAGCGCCTGCAGGGCCTCAACCAGCGCCTGAGCGAGGAGGCGATGAACCTGACCCAGGCGCTCAAGGGCCAGAAGACCCAGGGCAACTGGGGCGAACTGGTGCTCGAACGGGTGCTCGAACACGCCGGCCTGCAGAAGGGGCGCGAGTACCACACCCAGGTCAGCCTGAAGAGCGCCGAAGGCGAGCGCTTCCAGCCGGACGTGCTGATCCAGCTGCCGGGCGACAAGCAGGTGGTGGTCGATGCCAAGGTCAGCCTGACCGCCTACCAGCAGTGCGTGGCGGCCACCGACGAGCCCACGCGTCAGCTGGCCCTGAAGCAGCATGTTCTGTCCCTGCGCAGTCACCTCAAGGGCCTGTCGCTCAAGGATTATCAGCACCTAGACGGGCTGCACAGCCTGGATTTCGTGCTGCTCTTCGTGCCGATCGAAGCGGCGTTCGCAGCCGCGCTGCAGGCCGATCCCGGGTTGTTCCAGGAGGCCTTCGACCAGCATATCGTGATCGTCAGCCCAACCACGCTGCTGGCCACCCTGCGGGTGATCGACAGCCTCTGGCGTCAGGAACGACAAAGCCAGAACGCCCGGGAAATTGCCGAGCGGGCAGGGGCGCTGTACGACAAGTTCGTGGCCTTCATCCAGGATCTGGACGAGGTGGGCATGCGCCTGCAGCAGCTCGACAAGGCCTATTCAGGTGCGCGTAACAAGCTGGTCGACGGCCGCGGCAACCTGATCAGCCGCGCCGAAAACCTCAAGCTGCTAGGTGCGCGGGCCAGCAAGAGCCTGTCCCCCGAGCTGCTCGAGCGCGCTGCCGGCCTGCCTCTGGACGAGCCAGAGGACGACTGAATCCCTGTCTGATTGCTACCTCGCCCAGGGGGATTCAGTTTCCCGGCTGGACGTAGCAAAAATCTTGGCTATCTTGTCGGTTGTCATACTTCTTGTGGGTATGGCGATTTCGTTTGGTTGATTATTAAACCTGCTCGATGGCTTGGTTAATTTCAGCCAATTCAATAGATTGGCCATAACAAGGACAAGAATATGCCGCTCATCGAGAGCTCATCCGCATCAGCCGTGCAGGGCGCATGGCGCCAAAAAAAGCATGTTGTCATACCGCTTGCTTTGTTGTTCAGCGCTTCTGCGCTGGCCCTGGACGCGCCGCCCAAGGTTCAGGTGCCAACCCTGGCCTATGACGACAGCCAGATCATTCTGGTCTGGGAGAAGCCGGAGAATGCCGCCGGCATCGTCGACTATCACGTCTACATGGACGGCAAGAAGCTGGGCGGCGCCAACGCCAACAACGACCGGCATTCGCCGGCCAAAGCGTACATCGATAAGTTCTACAAGGCCGACACGGAAAACTTCCATCACCGGATTTCCATCCACAACTACACCGTAGATGGCCTGAAGCCCGAGACCGAATACCGGTTTACCGTGCGCTCGGTGGATGCCGAAGGTCACGAGTCAGGCGACAGCCCAGTGCTGGTGCAGCGCACCACCGCGACTGCCGAGGTGTTCAACGTCGAGGAGCAGGGCGCCAAAGGTGACGGCAGGACGCTCAACACCGCCGCTATCCAGAAGGCCATCGATGCCTGTTCGCTTAACTGCACCGTGCTGATTCCGGCCGGGGTGTTCAAGACCGGCGCTTTGTACCTGAAGAGCAACATGACCCTGGAAATCGCCGAGGGCGCGACATTGCTGGGCTCCGAGCGCAGCGAAGATTACCCACTGCAGGGCTATATCCAGTACCCATATTCGACCATGGTGCGGCCGGCGTCGCTGATCAACGCGCTGCCGCGCGATCCGCGTCAGCACCAGGCGTTCGAGAACATCCGCATCGTCGGCAAGGGCACCATCGACGGCAACGGCTGGAAGCGCAACGACGACAGCCAGGACGAGCTGGGCAAGCCGCTGCCGTTCTACCGGGCCAGTGACAATACCCGCTACATGGAAGACGGCATTCTCGCCAAGGATCAGGTCGAGAAGGCGGTGGCGCGCGGCATCATTGTCAAGGATGCCTACGGGCAGATGCGCTCGTCATTGATGACCCTGCGCAACGTCAAGAACCTGTTCTACGGCGGCTTCACCGTGCTCAACCCGGCCTACCACGGGATCATGAACCTGGAGACCGAGAACGTGGTGATGGCGGGCACCGTGCACAAGACCTACGACGCCAACAATGGCGATGGCATCGAATTCGCCAACAGCAAGGGCGCCATGGTCTTCAACAACTTCTTCGACACCGGCGACGACTGCGTCAACTTCGCCTCGGGCACTGGCGCCGACGCCACCAGGCAGCCGCCCCAGGAAGATGCCTGGATCTTCAACAACTACTTCCGCCGTGGCCACGGCATGGTGGTGGCCGGCAGCCACACCGGCGGCTGGATCCAGAACATCCTCGCCGAGGACAACGTGTCCGATGGCACCGACACCGGCCTGCGCATGAAGAGCACCAACTTCATGGGTGGCGGCGCACGCAACGTCACCTTTCGCGATTCGGCGATCCGCAACACGCTCAAGCAGGGGGTGATCATGACCCTGGATTACCACGACCCCAACGCCATCCTCGACTACAAGCGCTCGACCGTGCCGGGGCAGTTCCGTGATATCCGCGTGGCCAACGTGACCGTAGAAGATGCCGCCGGTGCGGCGATTCAGGTCAAGGGCGACAGCGCCCACGACGCCTTCCACGAGAACGTCGCCTTCGCGCAGGTGCGCTTCAAGGGCAGGGCGGGGGCGCAAATCGACGGCCTGCGTAATTCCAGCTTCACCGATGTCAGCTTTGCCGGCACCGAGGGCGATCCCTGGAACATCGAGGGCAGCGAAAACCTGCGCTTCGACCGCGTGGAACCGCAGCCAAGGCAGTAAGCGCCGGGCGCGGGGCGGCTCAGTCGTCCCGCGTCAGCACTTCCAGCAGCTCGATCTCAAAATTCAGGTTCGAATGGGGTGGGATCGCGCCCATCGAGCGCTCGCCGTAGGCCAGGTGCGCTGGCACGAACAGCCGACGCTTGCCGCCGACCTGCATGCCCATCAGGCCCTGGTCCCAACCCTTGATGACTCGCCCGGTGCCGATCACGCATTGGAAAGGCTTGCCGCGCGAATAGGACGAGTCGAACTCGGTGCCGTCCTCCAGCCAGCCGCGGTACTGGGTGGTGATCAGCGCGCCTTTGACCACCGCCTTGCCATCGCCCGGGTGGATATCTTCGATACGTAGTTCGTCGCTCATTGCTGGGGTTCCGAGAGTGCAGAAGGCCGCGTTTTTCGCAGGAAATGCGGGGCTTTGCAACAGCAGCGCGCGTCGTAGAGACGTGCAGCCTTGTAGGATGGGTGAAACCCATCGTTTATTGATGGGTTGCACCCATCCTACGCCCTACCACTACAGCTTTAGCCGCGAGCTCTCGCGTTGATAAAAAGCTCGGGGCTAAAGCCCCTCCCACGAGGTCGCTGGATGTCTGCTTTGGCCTCATTGCCGCGGCAAATGCCGGCTGATCAACGCCCGCAGCGCCGCCGGTTTTACCGGCTTGGGCAGAAAATCCAGGCCGGCGGCATGCACCTGGGCGATCAGTTCGGGGCGGCCGTCGGCGCTGATCACCACGCCGGGTACCGGTTCGCCCAGGCGGGTACGCAACCAGGCCATCAGCTCGGTGCCGGTATCGCCTTCGTCGAGGTGATAGTCGACCAGCGCCAGGTGTGGGCGCAGGTCATCATCGAGCAGTTGCTCACACTCGGCGCGGGTGCGGGCCGACCACACCTGGCAGCCCCAGCGCGACAGCAGACTGTGCATGCCGGTGAGGATGCTTTCCTCGTTGTCGATGCACAGCACCTGGGTGCCGGTGAGCAGTTGGCCGTTGCCTTCGGGGCGTGCCCGCGGGGCTGCCGGGGCCTGGCTGCGGGCGATCGGCACGGTGACGCTGAACACGCTGCCCTTGCCCGGCCAGGAGCGCACCTCCAGGCTGTGGCCGAGCACCCGGCACAGCCCGTCGGCGATGGCCAGGCCGAGGCCCAGGCCTTTCTCGGCGCGGGTCTGGTGGCTGTCCAGGCGTTTGAATTCCTCGAAGATGGTCTGCCGCTTGTCTTCGGGAATGCCCGGCCCGCGATCCCAGACTTCCAGGCGCAGCTGCCCGCCCTGGCGACGCACGCCGAGCAGCACGCGGCCCTTGGCGTAGCGGAAGGCGTTGGTAAGGAAGTTCTGCAGCACGCGGCGCAGCAGCTTGCTGTCGCTGTCGACCCTAAGCCTGCTGCCCTGCATGTGGAAGTCGACGCCATGCTCGGCGGCCAGCACCTTGAACTCGGCGCCCAGGGTATCGAACAGGCTGTTGAGAACGAAGGGGCTGCGATCCGGGGTGATGCGGCCGTTTTCCAGGCGCGAGATATCCAGCAGGTCGCTGATCAGGTCCTCGGCCGAGCGCAGCGAGCTGTCCAGGTGGCGCACCAGCTCCTGAGCCTCCTGAGGCAGTGCTTCTTCCTGGTGGGAGAGGGCAGCGGAGAACAGCCGGGCGGCGTTCAGCGGTTGCATCAGGTCGTGGCTGACCGCGGCGAGAAAGCGGGTCTTCGAGGCATTGGCCGCTTCGGCCACGCCGGTGGCGGCGGTCAGTGCCTGGTTCAGTTGCGACAGCTCATGGGTGCGCTCGGCAACGCGCTGCTCGAGGCCCTCGTTGGCGGCCTTGAGGGCGCGTTCGGCTTCGCGGAATTCGGTGATGTCGGTGAAGCTCATGACGAAGCCGCCGCCGGGCATGGGGTTGCCGATCAGCTCGATGACCCGGCCGTTGGGGAACACCCGCTCGTAGCTGTGGGCGGTGCCCTGGCGCATCCAGTACAGGCGCTTGGCGACGCTTTCCTCGACATCGGCGCTGCCGAGCATGCCGCGCTCGGCGTTGAAGCGGATGATCTCGGCGATCGGCCGGCCCACGCAGATCAGCCCCTCGGGGTACTCGAAGATTTCCAGGTAGCGCTGGTTCCAGGCCACCAGGCGCAGGGACTGGTCGACCACGCTGATGCCCTGGCTGATGTTCTCGATGGCGCCCTGCAGCAGGGCGCGGTTGAACTGCAGCACCTCGCTGGCCTCGTCGACGATGCGCACCACGTCCTCGACCTGCATGTCGCGGCCTTCGATGGCCGCCTTGACCACCGCGCGGGTCGACGAGGCGCCGAGTACCCCGGCGAGCAGGCGCTCGGTATGGGCGATCCACTCGCTGTTGGCCGGTTGCGCCGAGTTGAAGGCCTTGCCCTGGCGCCGGGCGAAGTGGCTGAAGCTGTCCAGCGCGCGCTCCTCACCGACGAAGCGGCCGGCGAGTAGCAACAGGTCGTTGACCTGCACCGCCAGGGCGCCGCGGCCACCCTGCTTGCTGCCGAAGTCATGGTTGACGAAGCGCCCGGCCTGCCAGTGCTCGGACACCCGGGTGCGCGAGAAGAACGACACCCAGGCGAACAGCGTCAGGTTGCCGGCCAGCGACAGCACCACGCCGCGGGTCAGGGCGTCCACCTCGAAACCGATCGGTGCGTAGAGCAGGGTGCGCAGGCCTGGGAAGATGTCCAGCGGCCAGCCGAGGCCACGGGCCAGCACCGGCAATACCAGGGTGTAGATCCACAAAGCGGCGCCGGTGATCAGCCCGGCGAACACGCCGCGGCGGTTGGCCTGCTTCCATACCAGGGCGCCGAACATGGCGGGTGCCAGCTGGCCGATGGCGGCGAAGGAAATCTGCCCGATGGTCGCCAGGCTGGCGTTGCTGCCGAGCAGGCGGTAGCACACGTAGGCCAGCAGCAGGATCAGCACGATGCTTACCCTTCGTGCCGTGAGCATCCAGTGGCGGAACGCCTCGAAGGGCCGCTCGGTGCTTTTGCGGTGCAGCAGCCAGGGCAGCAGCATGTCGTTGGAGATCATCGTCGACAGCGCCACCGAAGCGACGATCACCATGCCGGTGGCCGCCGAGGCGCCGCCGATAAAGGCCAGCAAGGCCAGCGCCGGGTGGGCTTCGGCGAGCGGCAGGCTGATCACGAAGGAGTCCGGGCTGACCCCGCCTGGCAGCAGCATCTGCCCGGCCAGGGCGATAGGGATAACGAACAGCGCGGCGAGCAGCAGGTACAGCGGGAACACCCAGCGCGCCAGGCGCAGGTCGCGCGGGTCGGTGTTTTCCACCACGGTGACGTGGAACTGCCGCGGCAGGCAGACGATGGCGATCATCGCCATGCCGGTCTGTACCAGCATCGCCGGCCAGTTCACGGCCTCGGCCCAATATGCCTCCAGCTCGGCGCTGCGTTGCGCCTGGCTGAACAGGTCGCCGAAGCCATTGAACAGCCCGTAGGTGACGAAGGCGCCCACCGCAATGAAGGCCAACAACTTGATCAGCGATTCGAAGGCGATCGCCAGCACCATGCCGCGGTGGTGCTCGGTGACGTCCAGGTTGCGGGTGCCGAACAGGATGGTGAACAGTGCCAGGATCACCGAGACGATCAGCGCGGTGTCCTGGGCGCGGGTGCCGTCGGGGTCGGTTTCCGAGCCGATCAGCAGGTTCACGCCGAGTACGATGCCCTTGAGCTGCAGGGCGATGTAGGGCAGCACGCCGACCAGGCAGATCAGCGCCACGACGATGGCCAGGGACTGCGACTTGCCGTAGCGCGCGGCGATGAAGTCGGCGATCGAGGTGATGTTTTCCTGCTTGCTGATCAGCACCATCTTCTCGATCACCCAGGGGGCGAACAGCAGTAGCAACATCGGCCCCAGGTAGATGGGCAGGAATGACCACAGCTGCTCGGCGGCCTGACCGACGGCGCCAAAGAAGGTCCAGCTGGTGCAGTACACCGCCAGCGAGAGGCTGTAGACCCAGGCGCGCACTTTCGGCGGCAGTGGTTTGCGGCGACGGTCGCCATAGAAGGCGATAGCGAACAGCACGGCCATGTAGAGCAGGGCGACTGCAGCGATAAGCCAACTGGACAGCGACATGCAGACTCCACGAAAACATGAGGACAATTTGCGCGAGCGTATCCTGCCACGGCCGCGACGCCAGGTACGCTTGCACGGTTTGTAGTGTCGCAGCAAAGCGCCGCAACGTCAGGCACGACCAAGGTCGCAAGGGCACGGGCAGGCATTTGCGGCACCCTGTACTTCCCGGGTTTTGGCAGACAGGTCGCTTGTTCGGTGAGAAACTGACGCGCCTGGCAGCGTTGCATGTGGAGAAAATACGATGTTCAAGCCGCAATTGATCACCCTGCAGCGCGGTGCCCTGCGCATCGAACCGTTGCTCGATGGCGATATTCCGGCGCTGGTCAGCCTGGCCGAAGCCAACCGCGAGGAGCTGCTCTACATGAGCGGCACCCAACGCCTGGATTGGTATCGCCTGGCTTTGCAGGAGCAGCGCGAGGAGCGCGCCTTGCCCTTCGTGATTCGCCTCGCCGATCAGGTGGTCGGCACCACGCGGTTCGCCGACTTCATGCCGACCCTGCCGGCGGTGGAAATTGGCTGGACCTGGCTGGACGCCGCCCAGCACGGCACGGGCCTCAATAACATGGTCAAGTACCTGATGCTGCGCCACGCCTTCGAAAGCTGGCAGATGGTTCGCGTGCAGTTGAAAACCGCGGCCAGCAACCTGCGCTCCCAGCGCGCCATCGAAAAGCTCGGCGCGGTTCGCGAAGGGCTGCTGCGCAACCATCGCCGCCTGGCCGACGGGCGCCTCGACGACACCGTGCTGTACAGCATCACCGATCAGGAATGGCCGCTGGTCAAGGCCGGACTGGAGGCACGCTTCGGCGTGTGAACCATGCCCACCGGTGAGCGCATCCGCTTCTGGGAAAGCCCCGCGCTGGCCGGTGTGGAGCTGCTGCAAGCGCGCTATATCAAGCAGCGCTTCACGCCCCACGTGCATGAAGGCTTCGTGTTCACCGTGATCGAAGGGGGCGCCCAGCGCTTTCGCCACCGCGGTGCGGAACACCTGGCGCCGATCGGCAGCATGGTACTGATCAACCCGGATGAGGTGCACACCGGCTCGTCGGCCCACGAGCAGGGCTGGTTGTACCGCGCCTTTTATCCGGCGCCGGACCAGGTAAACCGGGTGCTCGACGAGCTCGGGCTGGCGCAACGCGGCTTGCCGTCGTTCGCCGCCAGCGTGCTGCAGGATGTGCAGTTGCACCAGGCGTTCGGCCAGTTGCATCGCCTGCTCGACAGTGACGCCAGCGTGCTGCAGCAACAGACCGCCTGGCGCGAGACGCTGCTCATGCTGTTCCAGCGGTATGCCGGGGTCATGCAGGCGCCCATGCCCGGCCAGGAGCCCCGCGCCGTGCGCATGGCCAAGGAGCTCTTGGCCGCGCGCCTGGGCGAGCCGCCGTCACTTGAAGCGTTGGCGGCAGCGGTCAATCTCTCACCCTTTCATTTCGCCCGGGTATTTCGCCGCGCCACCGGCCTGCCGCCCCATGCCTGGCTGCAACAGCGCCGCCTGGAGCGGGCACGGACGCTGTTGCGTGATGGCTGCGCGCCGCTAAGTGTCGCCCTGCAGCTGGGCTTCGCCGACCAGAGCCACCTGACGCGGCAGTTCAAACAGGTGTATGGCGTGGGGCCTGGGGAGTACCGCAAGGCCTGCCATCACAGCCCTGTAGCCTGTGGTTGAGCGAAGCGATACCCAGGGCTGGGTAAAGGTCGCTGTCTCGGCTCCCACAGGTACAGCAGAGAATCCCGAGCATCGCGGAAACTGCGCAAGATCGTTCAAGACAGCCGAGGCGGGCTGGGCTAGCCTGATGCGCTCCTGATCGCCCACAGGCGGTCTTTCCAGCCAAGCGACGAGCCGATGTCCCGATACCAAGAATTCTTTCAGGGCCTGCGTGACATGCTGCCGATGCTGCTCGGCGCCATGCCGTTCGGCATCATCTACGGCAGCCTGGCCGGCGCGGCCGGGCTCGACGCCTGGCAGACCATCGGCATGTCGGTGCTGGTGTTCGCTGGGTCGGCGCAGTTCATCGCCGTCAGCCTGCTGACCGGTGGTGCCACCCTGGCGGTGTTGTGGTTGACCACCCTGGTAGTCAACCTGCGCCACGCGCTGTACAGCGCCACGCTGCAGCCCTTCGTGCGCCACCTGCCCAAGCGCTGGCGCGTGCCGCTGGCCTTCTGGCTGACCGATGAGGCCTTCGCCGTGGTGCAGCAGCGTTACGCGCGAAACGACGACTCACCACACAAGCACTGGTACTTCCTCGGTGCTGGTCTGGCCATGTACGGCAACTGGATCGGCTGCACGCTGATCGGCCTGCTGTTCGGCCAGTCGGTGCCGAACCTCGCCGCCTGGGGGCTGGATTTCGCGATGATCGCCACCTTCGTCGGCATTGTGGTGCCGATGCTGCGCAATCGCCCGCAGATCGCGGCGGCGCTGGTCGCGGCCGTCACGGCGCTGATCTTTCATGACCTGCCCTACAAACTCGGGCTGCTGGCAGCAGCCTTTGCCGGCATCGTCGTCGGCGTGGCGCTGGAGTGTCATCAACGGCCACTGCAGGAGGAGCTCTGCTGATGGAAAACTGGATCCTGATCTTCGGTATGCTGGCGATCACCTTCGCCACCCGCTACAGCCTGTTCGCCTTTCCCGACCTGCGCTTTCCCCAGGCGGTGCGCCAGGCCCTGCATTACGTGCCGACCGCGGTACTCACCGCCATCGTGGTGCCCGCCATGCTGCTGCCCGATGGCCGCAACTGGGCGCTGAGCTGGGACAACGCCTACCTGCTGGCCGGCCTGGCGACCATCGCCATCGCCGTGGTGACCCGCCATCTGCTGGCGACCATCGGCGGCGGGCTGCTGATCTTCTTCGGGCTGCGCTGGGCGATGGGTCAGTTGCCGATCTGATTGTTCCAGTTATCGCAATAAAGTAGTGCCCACAGCGCGTATTCCTCAAAACGCCACTTGGTCGCAAGCTGGTTGCACGGATCGGGACTTTTCCCGGCCCACCGTCAACCAGGAGCCGACCCATGAAAATCCATCACGTCCCCCTGTCCGGCCACGCCCATCGCGCCGTTCTGTTCGCCTCGCTGCTGGGCCTCAAGCCCGAACTGGTCGAGGTCGACCTGGCTGCCGGCGAACACAAACAGCCTGACTTCCTCGCGCTCAACCCGTTCGGCCAGGTACCGGTTCTGGAAGATGACGGCGTGGTGGTGCCTGACTCCAACGCCATCCTGGTTTATCTGGCCAAGAAAACCGGGCGTACAGACTGGCTGCCGGAAGACCCGGCCGGCGCCGCGGCGGTGCAGCGCTGGTTGTCCGTGGCGGCTGGCGAACTGGCTTACGGACCCTGTGCGGCGCGGCTGATCACCGTATTCGGTGCCGACTTCAATGCCGAGGAGGTGATTGCCCGCGCCCATGTGCTGCTTGCCCGCCTGGAGCGCCACCTGGCAGGGCGCCAGTGGCTGGCCGCCGACCACCCGACCATCGCCGACGTGGCGCTGTACAGCTACCTGGCCCGGGCGCCGGAAGGCAATGTCGACCTGTCGGCCTACGGACAGGTCCGCGCCTTTCTGGCACGCATCGAGGCGCTGCCCGGCTTCGTCGCCATTCCCGAGACAGCTGCCGGGCTGACCGCCAACGCCTGATCCTCCACGTCGCCGCCATCTGGAGACAGCCATGACCGATCTCGCGAATACGCCCGCCACCTGGCACCAGGGCGAAACCTTCATCCAGGAAAAACTCGGTGTCGCCGAACGGATGGCGGCGGTCGGCAAGCGCGTGGTGCGCGACTTCATGCCCGACCAGCACCGGGATTTCTACGCCCAGCTGCCGTTTATCGTGCTGGGCAGCGTGGATGGGCAGGGCGATGCCTGGGCCGGCGTGCTCGAGGGCCAGGCCGGTTTCATGGCCTCGCCGACGCCCACCACGCTGGACATTGCCGCCCGGCCCCAGGCCGACGACCCTGTCGCCCAAGGCATGGGCGAGGGCGCGGCACTGGGCCTGCTGGGTATCGAGCTGCACACCCGTCGGCGCAACCGCATGAATGGCGTGGTGGCGGCAGGGCGGCAGGGCCTGCGGGTGGCGGTCGAGCAGAGCTTCGGTAATTGCCCGCGTTATATTCAGCAGCGCGACTTCAGCTTTGCCCGTGATCCGGCGGCGCCGTTCGTTGGCGAGGTCGAGGAATTGCCAACCCTGGATGCTGCGGCGCGCAGGTTGGTCGAGGGGGCGGATACCTTCTTCGTGGCAACCTATGCCGATGTCGAAGGGCAGCGCCAGGTCGATGTCTCGCACCGTGGCGGCAACAGCGGCTTCGTGCGGGTCGACGCCGATGGCACCCTGACCATCCCCGACTTCAACGGCAACCTATTCTTTTCCACCCTGGGCAATATCGTGCTCAACGGCAAGGCCGGTCTGCTGTTCGTGGATTTCGCCACGGGTGATGTGCTGCAACTGAGCGGCGAGGCCGAGGTGATTTTCGATTCAGCGGAGATTGGCGCATTCCAGGGCGCCGAGCGGCTGTGGGCGTTCCGGGCCCGGCGTATCGTGCGTCGCCCTGGTGCCACGGCCCTGCGCTGGGCGCTACGTGAGGATGGTTGGGCGGACAGCTCGCTGCTCACCGGCAATTGGCAGCAGGCTGCTGACCGGTTGCGCGCCGCCCGGTACGCCACGCAATGGCGGCCGATGAAGATCGTGCGCATCGTTCAGGAAAGCCGGTCAATCCGCTCGCTGCACCTCGAACCCGTCGACGGCGCCGGGCTATTGCCGCATCTGGCCGGTCAGCACCTGCCGATTCGACTGCAAGTGGCCGCGGATGAAAAGCCGCTGATTCGTACCTACACCCTGTCCGTCGCGCCGTCCGATGGCCTTTACCGGATCAGCGTGAAGCGTGAAGGGCGGGTGTCGCAATTTATCCATGATCAACTGCGCGAAGGCGACCTGATCGAAGCCCGCGCACCGGCAGGGGCGTTCGTCCTCGATGCACAGCTGGAGCGCCCGCTGGTGCTGCTGGCCGGTGGTATCGGCATCACGCCGCTGCTGGCGATGCTGCGTCATGTGGTTTACGAAGGCTGGCGCCAGCAGCGGATCAGGCCGGTCACGCTGTTCTATGCCGCGCGCTCGAAAGCCGAGCGCGCCTTTGACCGTGAGCTGGCCGATCTGGTCGCCGCGGCCCAAGGCTCAGTGAGACTCGTGCGGGTGCTGAGCGACACCAGGGGCGCCGAGCCGGGCGTCGATTACGACACGGCAGGGCGTATCGATATGGCCCTGTTGACCCGCTACCTGGCCTTCGATGATTACGCCTTCTACCTGTGCGGACCACCGGCTTTCACCCAGGGGCTGTATGACGGGCTGCGCGGCTACAACATCGCCGACGGGCGTATTTATGCCGAGGGCTTCGGGCCGGCGTCCCTGGCTCGGCGTCCCGACCGGCCGGTGGTGGCCGCCGTGAAGCTGCCGCCCGCTACCGAGCCGGTGGCGGTGTTGTTCACCGAGTCCTTGAAGGAAGGGCGCTGGACGCCGGGCTCCGGCAGCTTGCTGGAGCTGGCCGAGGCTAGAGGCCTGGCGCCTGAATTCAGCTGCAGGGAAGGCTCCTGCGGCACCTGCAAGACCCGCCTGGTGAAAGGCGCGGTGAGTTACCTGAAAGAACCCGGCGCGCCGCACGGCGACGACGAAGTGCTTATCTGCTGCGCTGTACCGGCCCAACCGCAAGACACCGATCATCAGCGCCTGGAACTGGCGCTCTAAGTTCCACCCACAACCTATGTTCTCAACCCCAGCAAGGAGTTCCGCCATGTCCCGTCCACCGCTGCCGCCGTTCAATGAACAATCCGCCATCGAAAAGGTACGCCTGGCCGAAGATGGCTGGAACAGCCGCGATGCCGCCAAGGTGGCGCAGGCCTATACCCTCGATACCCGCTGGCGCAACCGTGTCGAATTCGTCAGCAACCGCGCCGACGCCGAAGCCTTCCTGACCCGCAAATGGAACCGCGAGCTCGACTATCGGCTGATCAAGGAGTTGTGGGCCTTCACCGGCAACCGCATCGCCGTGCGCTATGCCTACGAATACCGTGACGACAGCGGCCAGTGGTTCCGCGCCTACGGCAACGAGAACTGGGAGTTCGCCGAAGACGGTCTGATGCGCGCCCGCCACGCCAGCATCAACGAGCAGCCGATCAGCGAGGCCGAGCGCAAGTTTCACTGGCCGCTGGGGCGCCGGCCGGATGACCATCCGGGGCTTAGCAGTTTCGGGTTCTGATAGCCTGTTCACGCGCTTTATAAGCGTGTGAAGCTCGGCGCCGGTAGCAGGCAGGGATTGCGACAAGGCAAATGCGGCCGGCCGTACTGCGATTGCAAACCTGCTCATATTGGTGGGCTGAAGCGGATCGCCGCCCGGCCCACCCTACGAGGCTGGCACGATCTGTAGGGTGGGCTTCAGCCCACCACTGCAAATGGCCGCTCCTGCCACCTTCCTGCCACCGGTTTTGCTTTCCAGAATCAGCCTTGAGTGATCCTGAACGCGCTCTGCGTATGCAGTTGTGCACCCACTCGGCGCCATCAGATACGGCATACTCCCTTGGCTGCGCCACCAGCGCAGCCAGCGCTTGAACAGAGGAGTGGGCAGATGGATCGTTGGCAGGCGATGCGGGTATTCGTGAGGGTCGCGGAGACGGGCAGTTTCGCCAGCACCGCGCGGCAGATGCATATGAGTGCGCCGGCGGTGACGCGCATCGTCGCCGGCCTCGAGGATCTGATCGGCGCACGGCTGCTGGTGCGCACCACGCGCTCGGTAAAAACCACCGATGCCGGCAGCCGCTATCTGCAGGACTGTCGACGGATTCTCGGCGATATCGCCGAGGCGGAGCTGGCCGCCGCCGGTCATTACGCCGAGCCGTCCGGCACCCTGGCCGTCACCGCGGCGTCGATGTTCGGTCACCTGCACGTGCTGCCCCTGGTGCTCGATTACCTGGATGTCTACCCGGGCATGCATGCGCGCACCTTTTTCGTCGACCGCCCGGTGAACATCGTCGACGAGGGCATCGACGTGGCAATTCGTATCGGCCACCTGGCGGACTCGGGCTTCACCGCCATCCAGGTCGGCTCGGTGCGTCGGGTGATCTGTGCGGCGCCGTCCTACCTGGCGAAATATGGTGTACCGGCAACGCCCGCCGAGCTGAAACACCACCGTATCGTCGTTTCGCAAAGCGCCTGGGCCTCGCCGGAGTGGCGTTTTGCCGAGGGCCAGCGGGTGCTCGTCGATCCCGTGCTGCAATCCAACACCAACGAGTCGGCGATCGCCACGGCGCGCGCCGGCTGGGGGTTGACCCGGGTGCTCAGCTACCAGGCCGGCCCGTCGCTGCAGGAGGGCGCGCTGCAGATCGTGCTCGAGGCCTTCGAGGAGCCGCCGCTGCCGATTCACGTGTTGTACCCCGAAGGCCGGCAGGCGCCGGCCAAGGTGCGCGCCTTCGTCGACCTGGCGGTGGCGCGGCTGCGCGGCAACCCGCTGTTCAGCTGAAAAGGCGCCGCGGTCTACAAAAAACGGCACGGCTGTGGCTTTGCCCGGGCTGTTGCAGTCCAATGCTCATCGAATCCGCAAAGGGAAAGGTATCGATGAGTCAGCAATCGCAATTCGCTCTGCTGAAAAGCCGGCGCTTCCTGCCGTTCTTCGTGACGCAACTGCTCGGCGCATTCAACGACAATATCTTCAAGCAGTCGTTGATCCTGGCGATTCTTTTCAAGCTCAGCCTGGAGGCGGACCGCGACCTGCTGGTCAACGTCGCGGCCATGCTGTTCATCCTGCCGTTCTTCCTGTTTTCCGCCCTTGGCGGCCAGTTTGGCGAGAAGTTCGCCAAGGATCTGCTGATCCGCCGGCTCAAGTTCTTCGAGATTTTCATCATGGCCGTCGGCGCGGCTGGCGTGCTGCTCGGCAGCCTGCCGCTGATGCTCGCGGTGCTGTTCACCATGGGCCTGCAGTCGGCGCTGTTCGGCCCGGTGAAGTACTCGATTCTGCCCCAGGCGTTGAAACCCGAAGAGCTGGTCGGCGGCAACGCGCTGGTGGAAATGGGCACCTTTCTGGCGATCCTGGCGGGCACCATAGGCGCCGGCCTGATGCTCACCAGCGCCCACTACAGCGTGATCGTCGCCGCGTCGGTGGTGCTGGTCGCGGTGCTCGGCTACCTGTCGGCGCGGGGTATTCCACGGGCCAGTGCCGCGCTGCCCGATCTGGTGCTGGACTGGAACATCTTCCGGCAAACCTGGCTGACCCTGCGCATGGGCCTGACGCAACCCAAGGCGGTGTCGCGCTCGCTGGTCGGCAACTCGTGGTTCTGGTTTCTCGGCGCCGTGTACCTGACGCAGATTCCGGCGTACTCCAAGGAGTGGCTGCACGGCGACGAGAGCGTGGTCACCCTGATCCTCACCGTGTTCTCGGTGGGCATCGCCCTGGGCTCGATGCTTTGCGAGCGCATGAGCGGGCGCAAGGTGGAGATCGGCCTGGTGCCGTTTGGCTCCATCGGCCTGTCGCTGTTCGGCATTCTGCTGTGGGGGGCGTCGGGTGGTATTCCCGAAGCAGCGCAGCCCTATGACTGGCTGGCGCTGCTGGGCTTTGGCCATGCCTGGTGGGTGCTCGGTTCAATCCTCGGCATCGGCGTGTTCGGCGGCTTTTACATAGTGCCGCTGTATGCGCTGATCCAGTCGCGCACCGCCGAAGACGAGCGAGCCCGGGTGATCGCCGCCAACAACATCCTCAACGCGCTGTTCATGGTGGTATCGGCGCTGGTGTCGATCCTCTTTCTCAGCGTCGCCGGGCTGTCGATCCCGCAGCTGTTCCTGGTCATTTCGCTGATGAACGTGGCGGTGAACAGTTACATCTTCAAGATCGTCCCCGAATTCACCATGCGCTTTCTCATCTGGCTGCTCGGCCATTCGATGTACCGGGTGACGCACAAGGGCCTCGAAGCGATTCCGGAAGAGGGGCCGGCGGTGCTGGTGTGCAACCATGTATCGTTCGTCGATGCGCTGCTGATCGGTGGTGCGGTGCGCCGGCCGGTGCGCTTCGTGATGTATTACAAGATCTACAACCTGCCGGTGCTCAACTTCATCTTCCGCACCGCCGGTACGGTGCCGATTGCTGGGCGCAGCGAGGATCTGCTGGTGTTCGATGCGGCGTTCAAGCGCATCGGCGAATACCTGCGCGACGGCGAGCTGGTGTGCATCTTTCCTGAAGGCAAGCTGACAGCCGACGGGGAGATCGACGAATTCAAGGCCGGTGTCGAGCGCATCCTTCAGGACAACCCGGTGCCGGTGATTCCCATGGCGCTGGGCGGGCTGTGGGGCAGTTTCTTCAGCCGCGACCCGCAAAAGGGGCTGTTCCGCCGCTTCTGGTCGCGGATCGATCTCACCGCTGGTGCGCCCATCGAGGCCGCGGCAGCGACGCGGCAGGTATTGCAGGCCGAGGTGCAGAGGTTGCGTGGGGATAATCGCTGAGCTGGGCGATTGAACCCGGGGAAACAAAAGCCCGCCAATCGGCGGGCTTTTTCATGTCAGCCGTGGCTCATCTTCAGACCGACCAGACCACAGACGATCAGCGCCACACTGGCCAGGCGGATCAACGCCATGGACTCACCAAACAGGATGATGCCGGCGATTACCGTGCCCACCGCGCCGACGCCCGTCCAGATCGCGTAGGCGGTACCCAATGGCAACTCCTTCATGGCCAGGCCCAGTAGGCCCAGGCTGACCAGCATGGCGGCGATGGTCAGCACGGTCGGAAGAGGGCGGGTGAAACCGTCGGTGTATTTCAGGCCGACGGCCCAGCCAACCTCGAACAGGCCGGCGAAAAACAGAATGATCCAGGACATATGACCCTCACGGATAGCGGTGGGGTCGTCCCCGGTAGTCAGGCACTTGAACCCGGGGTCGTCCTCGGCGTGCCCCACTATTGTGCATGATGCAGTTGTCAGGGCAAGCCGGCTGGAAGCGAGGTGTTGCGATAAAGCAGATCGTCGTATCCAAGCGTGCAAGAGCACCCTGCCGTCAATTCATGACTGGCTGGTGGGCTGAAGCTGTAGGGTGGGCTTTAGCCCACCAGTTGCGGTTGCTGCTAACGCCAGCCTACTTGTCGCGGTCATCCTTGATGCGGCGCAGCACGGTGGCCAGCATCGCCCCGGAGAGGTTGTGCCAGACGCTGAACAGCGCGCTGGGCACCGCTGCCAATGGCGAGAAGTGGGCGCTGGCCAGGGCGGCGCCGAGCCCGGAATTCTGCATGCCGACCTCGATGGACAGGGTCTTGCGCTGCGCCAGCGGCATGCCGGTCAGCACGCCGGCCAGGTAACCGAGACCCAGGCCCAGGCTGTTATGCAGCACCACCACGGCCATGATCAGCAGGCCGGACTCGGCGATTTTCGCCTGGCTGGCCGCCACTACTGCAGCGACGATGGCGACGATTGAAACCACCGAGACCAGTGGCAGCACCTCGACGGCCAGCCTGACCCGCTCGCCCAGCAGGCGCTGGGCGACCAGGCCAAGGACGATCGGCAGCAGCACCATCTGCAGGATCGAGCTGAACATCGCCCAGAACGACACCGGCAGCCACTCGGAGGCCAGCAGCCAGATCAGTGCCGGGGTGACGATCGGCGCCAGCAAGGTGGTCACCGCGGTAATGCCGACCGACAGCGCCACGTCGCCCTTGGCGAACCAGGTAATAACGTTCGAGGCGGTGCCGCCTGGGCAGCAGCCCACCAGGATCACGCCAACGGCGATTTCCGGGGGTAGGGCGAACAACTGGCAGAGCAGCCAGGCCATGCCGGGCATGATGATGAACTGCGCCAGCACCCCGATCAGCACGCGCAGCGGGTGCCGGGCCACTTCACGAAAATCTTCGGTCTTGAGGGTCAGGCCCATGCCGAACATGATCAGCCCGAGCAGCGGCACGATAAACGCGGTCAACGGCAGAAACGCACTGGGGATCATGAACGCCAATACGGCGAACAGCAGAACCCAGATGGCGAAGGTGTTGCCGACGAAGCGGCTGAGGGCGATCAAGGCGGACATGGCGAGGTTTCCCTAAAGAGCGGTGGCAGGCTCCGGGGGGCAGAGCGCTGGCTGGCGGTCAGTTATTGTTGGGTGTGCAGGTGCGCAGAGGGCGCGGCAGGCGGGCAAGGATAGCAAGGTGGACGGAAAAAACGCCGGCTACGCGCCCCAATCCACCTTGCGGGTTCAACTCAGAGGCCTTGCGGAGTGTCTTCGCCGCCCAGGGCTTCGAACAATGCCGGCAGGAACTCGACCAGGGTCATCATCATCAGCGTGAAGCTGGCGTCCTGCTGGCTCAGGTCATCATCACCGCCATCCTGCTCGGCCTGCTCCTGCAGCAGGTCCTCGAACTTCAGGCGCTTGACCACCAGCTTGTCGTCGAGCACGAAGGACAGCTTGTCCTGCCAGGCCAGGGACAGCTGGGTGACCTGCTTGCCCGAGCTCATGTGCAGTTGCACTTCTTCGCCGGTCAGGTCCTGGCGCTTGCAGCGCACGATGCCGCCGTCTTCGTGGGTGTCGCGCAGCTCGCATTCGTCCAGCACGTGGAAATCGGCAGCCGCTTTCTGGGCCTTGACCCAGTCTGTCATGGTGGCGCTCGGGGCGATCTTCACGGTCAGCGGGCGCACCGGCAGCGAGCCGATGGCTTCACGCAGGGTGGAGAGCAGGTCCTCGGCGCGCTTGGGGCTCGAAGCGTTGACGATGATCAGGCCCTGGGCCGGTGCGATGGCGGCGAAGGTCGCCGACTTGCGAATGAAGGCACGGGGCAGGAAGGCCTGAACGATCTCGTCCTTGATCTGCTCGCGCTCCTTCTTGTAGACCTTGCGCATCTGCTCGTTTTCGATCTCGTCGACCTTTTCCTTCACGGCGTCCTTGACCACGCTGCCGGGCAGGATGCGTTCTTCCTTGCGTGCCGAAATCAGCAGGAAACCCTGGCTTTCATGCACCAGCGGCGCATCTTCGCCCTTGCCGAACGGGGCGACGAAGCCATAGGTGGCCAGTTCTTGACTGGCGCAGGGGCGGGCGGGCTTGGCAGCCAGCGCGGTTTGCAGCTTTTCGGTGTCGAAATCGACGTCCTGGGTAAGGCGGTAGACCAGCAGGTTGCGAAACCACATGAGCGGGGTGTCTCCAGTTAGCGGATGGGCGCCGCGGCGCACAAGAAATCATCAATTCGGGCGCAAGGCTGCTGCCGAGGTGGCAGAGCATGGGCAGTCTGGCGGCGGTGAGGACGCTCGCCGCGCGACGATCAGACCCGCGCGAGGGCGCATTATTCCTTTCACTGGGCGATTAGGCCAACCCTGTATCGAGGCGCGCGAATATTTGTGGGCTGAAACCATGATGATTCCTAAGCCTTTGGAACGCCGATAATTTTTTTTCGCCAGGGGGGTTGCCAAGGTGCAGGTCGCTCTCTAGAATGCGCCCCACTTCGAGAGTGAAGGGTGATTAGCTCAGCCGGGAGAGCATCTGCCTTACAAGCAGAGGGTCGGCGGTTCGATCCCGTCATCACCCACCAATCGAGGTATGCGCAGCGGTAGTTCAGTCGGTTAGAATACCGGCCTGTCACGCCGGGGGTCGCGGGTTCGAGTCCCGTCCGCTGCGCCATATATCGCTTCCAGGGCCCACTGAACACCCGGAAGCAACGCAAAAAAGCGCCCTAGGGCGCTTTTTTCGTTTCTGCGATTCACTGGTGGGGGACGCTGCACGCGGCAGCGGCCTCAGTGAATCAGATGGAGCCGGGACGGAAGGGCGGTTCGTCGTCCAGCTCGTCGAAGCCTGCTTCGATATTCGGAACATCGTAGGCCTGCGATTCGGGTTGCTCGGCAGGTTGCTGTCGGCGGCCGGCGCCCAGAAGACCTCCCACCGTGCCGAGTGCCAGGCCCGCTGCGGCAAAGGCCCAGGGACGTTGACGCACTGCCTGGCTCAAGGCACCAGCGCCTTGCTTGACCTGCGCGCTGGCGGCGCTCGCCCCGTCACTGAGGTCATGCAGCTTCTGCCTGAGCGCCTGGGTGCTGCGGTCCAGCGAGTGCTTGGCGTGATGTAGCGCGTCGGCAAGCGACTCGTGATCGGCAGGCCGTTCAGGCTCGGGCGCCATGTGGGCGTGCCTGCGGGTCTGCTCCAAGGCCAGCCACGCCAGGCCTATGGCGGTCATCGCCACGGGAACGGGGTTGGCCTTGAGGGTCTGGCCGAGGCGTTCGGCCATTTCCAGGCCACCGCTTTCACGCCCGTAAGCCAGGGCGCTGTCGATCAGCCGTTGCGGCGTCAAGCGGGCCTCGACCTCATCGATCAGGGCGTCGATACGGTTACGCTGCAGGTCGATTTCCTGTTCGAGAACTTCCGGCGGTTTGCGCGATTCGGCTGCGATGGTGCTGTGGGTGCTCATGACATTTGCCTCTGCACCGCTTCCTTGTCTTTCTGCAAGGAATCCAGGGTGCGCTCGGGGGTAAGTTCGGAGGAAGTGAATTTCTGCTGGCCGACCTTGAGCATCACCAGGCCGATGACCACCACCACGATGCCGACGATCAGCGCTGCCAGCCACGGCGGCAGCACTTCGCTCAGGCCATAGACGGCAGAGAGCAACAGCATCAGCAATCCACAAAGCAGCACGATGGCGCCGCCTGCGACAGCGGCGATGCCGGTCTTGGTAGCCTGCAGGGAAGCATTGAGCTCGACCTTGGCCAGCGCCAGTTCCTTGGTGAACAGTGTCTGTACTTCACCGGTCAGCTGGCGTAGCAGGCCGAGCAGGGAGGGCTCATGCTGAGGTTGCCGTGGTTCCTGGCTCATCACAGGGCTCCTTTGCGCGGATGTTCGTCGGTGCCGCGGCGACGCTGGCACAGCACCCGGCTCACGGCGAACCCCAGGGCCAAGCCGCCAGCCGCCAGCCACAGGGGGTGGGTGCGGGCAAAGCGGTCGACGCCTTGCACCGCCTGGCTGCGGTAGTCGTTGAGGGCATCGCGCAGCACGGCCAGTTGGCGGGCTGCCTCCTGCAGGCGATCGGGGGACTGGGGGGCGTCCGGGTTTTCCAGGTCGGCAATGGTGGAGCGGGCGATATGCGCCAGGGCCTCGAGGTCATCGGTATGCGACTGTTCGGCCTGAATACGCGCGCGCAACTGCTGCTCGGCGTCCTGTTGCCAGTGCCCGGCAATGACCTTGGCAGGGCGCTTGTGCGGGCGATCGTTGTTGTCGTTGTCCATATGACTACACCTGTTGATGCTGTGAAAGGCTGTTGCTTGCCTGCTTAGCGACTCTGCTCGCGGCTGGCGAGTTCATCGGCGATCGGCGTGACGATATCCACCGGCGCTACGGGTACCGGCGGTACGGGGGCGGAGCGGGTACGGTCGGCGACTTCCTCGGCCATCAGCACCAGCTCCTGCAGGCGCTGCACCCGGGCACGCAAATAGCGAATCTCGGCCAAGGGGTCATCCATCGCGCTTTTCACGCTGCAATGACCACTGAGCCCGCGCATCAACAGCAGACCGCCGACACCCAGCTGGCGCCGGCCTTGCTCGCCCTGTTTGCTCGCGCCCAGTATCGCCAGCAATACCCCACCGCCGAGGGACAGCAGGCGCTCCCAGCCTCTGACGTTCTGGCATGCCGGGCCTTGTGGTTCGGGTTGCGATTGCGGTTCGAAGGCGACCATGTATTCACTCCTGATGGTGGATGAACTAGCCGGTCACGCCCGTACAGACGGGGTCGGGCTGTGGCTTGTCCGGTAGCGCATCATTGTCGGGATCATGGGGCGGGCCCAGCGGAGAGGGTTCGACTGGCAAGTCGGGTGCCTGGCTCGGGTCGGGTATCTGCTGGGTCATGCCGCATCCCTCGGTTCGTTGCTATACGGGTTTGAGGGTCACCGGCGCTGCACGTTCGATCTTTTTGCCGGAGCAACCGTGCGCAGCGGTTGAGGCAGAAAACCTAAACCTCTGGGTTTGCGCTCCGGTCAAGATTGCTATCGGGCAGGCAAACTGTCTGGTCGAGCCGTCGCGCCACACAGCCGTCGCGTGGCAACTCCATCCATGTCGGCCCCGCTGCGGGCCTGAACTTCGAGCGAGTTTTCCATGAGCATGACAGTCGCAGACTTCATCGTTGAACGCCTTTATCAATGGGGCGTTCGGCGCATCTATGGCTATCCGGGAGATGGCATCAACGGCGTGTTCGGCGCGCTGGCCAGGGCCGAGGGCAAGATACGCTTCATTCAGGCCCGCCACGAGGAAATGGCCGCCTTCATGGCCGCGGCCGACGCCAAGTTCTCAGGTGACCTGGGCGTTTGCATCGCCACCTCCGGTCCCGGCGCGGCCCATTTGCTCACCGGCCTGTACGACGCACGCATGGATCATATGCCGGTGCTGGCGATTGTCGGGCAGCAGGCCCGTACCGCGCTGGGCGGGCATTACCAGCAGGAGGTGGATCTGCTGTCGATGTTCAAGGACGTGGCGGGCGCCTTCGTGCAGCAGGCCAGTGCGCCGTCCCAAGTAAGGCACCTGGTCGACCGCAGCATTCGCACCTCACTGGGCGATCGGCGGGTGACCGCGATCATCCTGCCCAACGACCTGCAGACCCTGCCTTACGAGGAACCGGCCCGGGAGCATGGCACCCTGCATTCCGGGGTCGGTTACAGCCGGCCGCGCGTGGTGCCCTATGAAGCTGACCTGCAGCGTGCGGCGGATGTGCTCAATGCCGGCAAGAAAGTGGCGATCCTGATCGGCGCCGGCGCCCTGGGGGCTGGCCGAGAGGTGACCGCGGTGGCTGATGTGCTCGGTGCCGGCGTGGCCAAGGCGTTGCTGGGCAAGGCAGCGCTGCCAGATGACCTGCCCTGGGTAACCGGTTCGATCGGCCTGTTGGGCACCAAACCCAGCTATCAGATGATGAACGAGTGCGACACCCTGTTGATGATCGGCTCGGGCTTCCCCTACGCCGAGTTCCTCCCTAAGGAAGGCCAGGCGCGCGCCGTGCAGATCGACATCCAGGCGGACATGCTCGGCTTGCGCTACCCCATGGAGGTCAACCTGCAGGGCGATGCGGCGGACACCCTGCAGGCCCTGCTGCCCTTGCTCGAACGCAAGACCTTGCGCACCTGGCGCAAGCGTATCGAGCGTTGGACGGCGCAGTGGCAGACCACCCTGAAGCGTCGTGCCATGGCCTCGGCCTCGCCGATCAATCCGCAGCGGGTCGCCTACGAGCTTTCGCCGCGCCTGCCCGATCGCGCGGTGGTGACCAGTGACTCCGGCTCCTGCGCCAACTGGTTCGCCCGTGACGTGAAAATGCGCGAGGACATGCTCTGCTCGCTGTCCGGCGGGCTGGCATCCATGGGCGCGGCGGTGCCCTATGCCATCGCCGCCAAGTTCGCCCATCCGGATCGCCCGGTGGTCGCACTGGTCGGCGATGGCGCGATGCAGATGAACAACATGGCCGAGCTGATCACGGTGGCCAAGTATTGGCACGAGTGGCAGGACAAGCGCTGGATCTGCGCGGTGTTCAACAACGAAGACCTCAACCAGGTTACCTGGGAGCAGCGGGTGATGGAGGGTGATCCGAAGTTTTCGGCGTCCCAGGACATTCCCAGCGTTGCCTATCACCAGTTCGCGGAGTCCATCGGCCTCAAGGGTATTTACGTGGACCGCGAAGAAGATGTTGCCGCCGCGTGGGAGCAGGCGTTCGCCGCCGATCGCCCGGTGCTGATCGAATTCAAAACTGATCCCGACGTGCCGCCACTGCCGCCACACATTACCCCGGCCCAGGCCAAGGCCTTCGCCGCCACCCTGTGGCAGGGCGATCCGAATCAGGGGGGTATTCTGCGCCAGGCGACCAAGCAGGTGCTGGGTTCGATCCTGCCGGGCAAGCGCTAGGGGTTATTGTGGCGACGCGAGCCGCGTCGCCACGATAAATCGTGCCACGCGGGCAGCTACCCGCAGCAGGAGGACGCAGGCAATGGACAAGCCTTGACCTGTTCCCTTGCCAGCTCCTCCAGCAACGCATGGCGAGATTTATCGCTCACCCCCAGGCACCGCGCGACCGAGCGAGGCACGCCGGCAGGCCGGGCGTCAGGCCCGGCTTTCAGCGAGCAGTTGAGCGTGTCGTTCCGGCAGGCGCAGCAGGGCGAAGCGCGCTGCGTCATCAAGAATCCTTGAGCGGTCGCCGTTGAAGTGCTCGGTGCTGGAAAACAATCGGATGGCGCCGTCTGGCAGCCGAAATGCCCAGGCGAAGCACAGGGTGCCGGCGGGGATCTCGCCCTGGGGTTCCGGTCCGGCCACCCCGGTGGTGGCCACTGCCACATTGGCCGGGCTGCCTTCGAGGGCGCCATTGGCCATGGCCCGGGCGACCTCTTCACTGGTCAGATTGAAGTTGTCGAGGGTGTGCTGGCTGACGCCGAGCAGACGCTTCTTGGCTGCCGGAGAATAGACCACGTGGCCGCTGTCCAGGCATTCGCCACTGCCGGGGTGCTTGGCGAGCAATGCCACCACCATGCCCGCGGTGCAGGATTCTGCGGTGGTCAGGTACAGCTTGTGGCGCTTCAGGTAGGCGAGCAGGCTTTCGATTTCTTGCATGGCGACGTTCCTCTACTGTCGATTCTTCTTTGATTGGCGACAGGGCAGGTAGGTGCTGGTGTGCTGATCGACGGCAGTGGGCTTTTACCTGAACTCCGCCGCTTGTCGGTCGGTCAGGTGTAGCAAGTCGAGACAGGGGAATCGCCATGCTCATCTCTCTGCAGTCACAGGTTGCGCTGGTCACCGGCGCCAGTTCGGGTATTGGCGCGGCCTCGGCCAAGGCGCTGGCGGACGCGGGTGCCGCGGTAGTGCTCAACTATCGATCCGGGCGTGAGGCCGCCGAGCGCCTTGCCGCAGAAATTGCTGATCAAGGCGGGCAGGCGATAGCCGTGAAGGCCGACGTTTCCAGCGAGCAGGAGGTCGAGGCGCTATTTGCGGAAACCCTCTCCACCTTCGGGCGCCTGGATATCCTGCTGGCCAACTCCGGCATGCAGCGCGATGCGCCCACCGTGGACATGAGCCTGGAGGAGTGGAACCAGGTGCTGCAGGTCAACCTCACCGGCCAGTTCCTTTGCGTACGTGCCGCCCTGCGGCAGTTCGCCAAACAGGGTATTCGAAAAGAGGTTTCCCGCGCTGCCGGCAAGATCATTCAGATGAGTTCGGTGCACCAGCTGATTCCCTGGGCTGGGCGTGCCAACTACGCCGCCTCCAAGGGCGGGCTCGACCTGCTGATGCGCAGCGTGGCGCAGGAGGTTGGCGAGCAGCGCATCCGCGTCAACGCCATTGCGCCGGGAGCGATCCGCACCGCGATCAATCGCGAGGCCACCGAGGGAGCGGCCGCCGACAAGCTGCTCGAGCTGATTCCCTATGGTCGCATTGGTGACGCCGAGGACATTGCCAATGCGGTGGTGTGGCTGGCCTCCGATGCCGCCGACTACGTCCACGGCACGACGCTGTTCATCGATGGCGGCATGAGCCTTTATCCGGAGTTTCGTGACAATGGCTGATATCCAGAACCAGCAGATGCCCATCGAAGCCCACGGCATCATTGGCGACATGCGCAGCGCGGCACTGGTGGCCGACAGCGGTTGCGTGGACTTTTTCTGCTGGCCGGATTTCGACAGCCCGTCGATCTTCAGCGCCTTGCTCGATACGCCAGAGGCGGGTGTCTTCCAATTGGCGCCGGATCTGCCAGGGGCGCGGCGCCAGCAACTCTATCTGCCCGATACCAACGTGCTGCAGACGCGCTGGCTGGACGAGCAGGCGGTGGTGGAATGTACCGACCTCATGCCGATCAACACCGATGTCGACGCCGCGCCGCGGCTGGTTCGCAATATTCGCGTGATATCCGGCAGCACCACCATTCGCCTGCGTTGTCGGGTGCGGCATGACTACAGCCGCGCCGAGACGGTCGCCGAGGTCGATGGCGAGGATGTGCTGTTCCATGCGCCCGGTCAGCCGAGCTTGCGGTTATCTGCAAGCCAGGCGCTGAGCGTCGATGATAACTGCGCCGTTGCCGAGTTCGAGTTACGCGAAGGCGAGCATGCCGAGTTCGTGCTGGGCGCGCCGGATGATCCGCTGGTCGCTGCCGGTGCCTGCGAGCATTGCCTGCAGGAAACCCTCCGGTACTGGCGGCGCTGGATGAAGCAGTCCAACTACCGTGGTCGCTGGCGCGAGATGGTGCATCGCTCGGCGCTGGCGCTCAAGCTGCTGACCTCGCGCAAGCACGGCGGCATCATCGCCGCCGCCACCTACGGACTGCCCGAGGCGCCAGGCGGCGAGCGCAACTGGGATTACCGCTACACCTGGATTCGCGACGCCTCGTTTACCGTCTATGCCTTCATGCGCCTGGGTTTTTCCGACGAGGCCAATGCCTTCATGCGCTGGGTGCGCGACCGTGTCGATGACTGCTCGGAAACGCCCGCGCACCTGCGCATTCTCTACAGCCTGCGCGGGCAGCACCAGTTGCCGGAAACTTCTCTCGATCACCTGGCCGGCCATGGCGGTGCGAGGCCGGTGCGCATCGGCAACGAGGCCCACGAGCAAACCCAGCTGGATATCTTCGGCGAGCTGCTGGACGCCGTGTACCTGGCCAACAAGTACGGCGAGGCGATCTCCCACGAGGGTTGGAAACATGTGGTGGGCATCGTCGACCAGGTCTGCGACAGCTGGCAGCAGAAGGACGTGGGCATCTGGGAGATCCGCGGCGAGGAACAGCACTTTCTACACTCGCGGCTGATGTGCTGGGTGGCCCTGGACCGTGCCATTCGACTGGCCCAGAAGCGCTCGCTGCCGGCACCTTTCGCACGCTGGAACGATGAGCGCCAGGCCATCCATGACGATATCTGGAACAACTTCTGGGACGACGACTGCGGCCATTTCGTGCAGCGCATCGGCTGCCAGGACGTCGACGGTTCCATGCTGCTGATGCCGCTGATGCGTTTCGTCGCTGCCACCGACCCGCGCTGGCTGGCGACCCTGGAGGCCATCGAGCAGCAGCTGGTGCGTGACGGCATGGTCTATCGCTATCGCACCGACGATGGGCTCGAGGGCGAAGAGGGCTCCTTTATTGCCTGCTCGTTCTGGTACGTGGAGTGCCTGGCGCGCGCCGGCAGGCTGGAAAAAGCCCATCTGGAGTTCGAGCAGTTGCTGCGTTACGCCAATCCCCTGGGCTTGTATGCCGAGGAGCTGGATCGGCGCGGCCACCACCTGGGCAATACGCCCCAGGCGTTGAGCCACCTGGCGCTGATCAGCGCGGCGAGCTTTCTAGACCACCGGCTCAGCGGCGAGCGCACCACCTGGCAGCCTTGATAGGGCTGCCATCCATGAGTCGCTAGCGCTTGCTGTGCAGCCCGGACCAGGCCACCGCGCCGAGAATCAGCGCACCGCCGAGCAGCATGCTGGCGGTCGGCACGGTGCCGAAGAGCAGCCAGGCACCAGCGATGGCGTAGATCGGCTCCATGGTGATCACTACCGCCGCCGTGTGAGCACGCACATGGCGCAGCGAGGCGATGAACAGGCTGTAAGCCAGCGCAGTACACAGCACGCCCAGCGCTGCCAGTTGCCACCAGTCCCGGATACTGATCGTCGGGATCTCCGGCAGGCACCAGAGCAGCAAGGCCAGGCTGATGGCCAGGCATTGCCACCAGCAGGACACCAGCCCGTCGACCTTGCCGGAGACATGCTTGTTGGCCACCGCGATCGCCGCATACACCGCGCCGGACAGCACGCCGTAGAGCAACCCGACAGTGGCGCCATCGCGCAGATCGAATGACGGCGTGATCAGCAGCAGCCCGATCGACACCAGCAGCAGAATCCAAAGATCGGCACGCCCAAGGCGCTGGCCGAACACCAGCCACTCGATCAGGGCGGTAAAGGCCGGGAACGATGCAAAGCCCAGGGTTGCCACGGCCACGCCGCCGGTCTGCACCGCCATGAAGAACAGCAACCAATGCGCGCCCAGCGTCACCCCCGTGGCCAGCAGGGTGGCGGCGGTGCGCGGATTCGCGGCGCGCCATGGGCGTTTGTTCAGGCACAGGCAGAAGAGGCTCAGGGCCAGCAGGGCGAAAGCCGAGCGGCCCAGTACGATCATGCTGGCGCTGACCTTCAACGACTCGCCGAACAGCGCCGAGACGCCGACCAGCAAGGCGGCCGCGTGGAGTTGCAGGTGGGCGGTGCGAGAGCTCATCGGGTAGAACGCCTGGGAAATGCAGCACAGTGCGGGAAGGTTTGCGTCGCACGCTAGAGCGCGCGGGCCGGCAGCCCTCTAAGGTGCCGGTTACCGCGCATGTTTAAAAGCGGTTTTGGTCTGCCACGCTCTCAGGAAGGGCCCCTTCGGCTCGACCTCAGCGCGTTAATAGTAAAAAAGGCGGGAGCGGACATTGGTGCATTACCTGTGGGAGTGGGCGGGGGCGCCTAGTCCATGCCCGCGAAAAATAACGGGCATGGACTAGGCGTTCCTGCCCGTCCCCCAAATTGAATCGCTGAGTGGCGACTTCTGCCTTGTCGCAGCCTCTTTACGTCGCCTGAAAGATCGTCACCAGGTTCTCAGGAAACGATCCGCACCGGCGCTTCCATCGCCTCGCGCTCTTCGGTCACCCGGGCTAGCGCCTGTTCCGGGGTGATCTGGCAGCGCGGGGTGAGCAGCGATACCAGCACGCCGGCTACGACTGCCGCGATAACCGCGGGAATGCTCGGGTTGCCCCAGTAGGCGCTCCAGCCGGCATGGCTGATGATCGCCAGCGAGGTGCTGGAGGCCGCGACCAGCGTGGCGATCGCGCCTTGCCAGTTATAGCGGCCCCAGAACTTGCCGAGGATGGAGCAGACGAACATGCCGGCCATGACCGTGGCGATCATCTTGGTGATGTAGCTGATGATGTTGTCCGAGGTGAGGGCGAAGGCCAGGGCCATGCCGATGGTGAACAGCAGGGCGAAGCGCGAATAGCGCACCACGCGCTCGGCCGGTGGGGTGTGGCCGGTGACCAGGATGTAGAGGTCACGCATCATGATCGACACACCCGCCAGGGCATCCGAGCTGGCACTGGACATGGTCGCGGAGAGGCCGGCGATCATCACCAGCAAGCCCAGCCAGAGCGGCAGCACCTGGGTGGCCAGGAACGGGAACGCGTAATTGCTGTTTTCCAGGTTAGGCGCCAGGGTGTGCGCGGCCATGCCGATGATCGCCGGAATGATGGAGAAGCCCAGGTACAGCACCCCGGTGACGATAAAGGATTGGCGGACGCTGGCCACCGAATCCGCCGAATAGATGCGCTGGCGGAAGGACGGCGTTGCCAGCACGCCGATGGCGACCACGGCGGCGAGGGAGATCGCCGGGATCGGCCCCAGGCTGCTTATGCCCAGAAAACCGCTGGTACTGATGTCCATGTTGTCAGCCAGGTGCTCGAAGCCGCCAATCTCGATCAGCGCGAACACCGCCATGGCGATGAAGCCGATGAACAGCAGAATGGCCTGGATGGTGTCGGTCCACACCACGGCCAGGTAGCCGCCGATGACGCAGTACAGACCAAAGCCGATGGCCACCACGAATTTGGCGGTATCCAGGTCGATATCGGTAATCCACGCCAGGTACATGCCGCCGCCGAGGATATGGGCGCCCAGCCAGCCGATACTGGCGATGTAGATCAGCAACGCCACCACGTTGCGCACGATGCGGCTGCCGCCCACGTAGTAGGCCAGCTCCTCGCTCATGGTCATGAAACGCAACTTGCGCACCGAAGCGAACAGCACGGCCAGCAGCAGAATCCCGATGGCCCCGCCAATCCCGTACAGCGCGCCGGCCCAGCCGTTGTTGTAGCCGAAACCCACCGCGCCCATGCTCGAGCCGGTGCCAACCATGGTCGCGATGGTTGTGCCGATGGTCAGAAACAGCGGAATGCTGCGCCCGCCGAGGAGAAAGTCGTCGCCGGTGGAGCGATGGTGGCGAGAAACCCACCAGCCCAGCGCGATCATGGCCAGGAGGTAGACGAAGAAACTGCCGAGAAAGATGTTGCTGTTCATACCTGACCTCAGATTGGAATGATTGTTGATGAGGTAGCTGTCAACGAGCCGGGCGGTGCGGCGCCGGCTCGGTCGTGCGGTGATGAAAGGGTGGTTCTCCTCCGGGCAGTAGGCTCAGGCGCGCGATGCCTTGAAGCACTTCACGTCGACCTCGACCTTGCAGTCGACCACCAGGTCCTGAACGCTGCAGATGCGCGCCGGCGGGTGGTCGCCGAAGATTTCCTTGAAGACCTTGTTGAACGAGCTGAAATAGCGCGCGTCGGTGAGCACGGTGGTCACATGCACCACGTCTTCGACGCCGTAGCCGGCCTCGGCCATGATGTCGAGGCAGTTCTGGAAGGCCAGTCGCGATTGTTCGATGATGCCGCCTTCGACCACCTCGCCATCCTTCATGGGCGTCTGGCCGGACACATAGAGCCAGCCACCGGCTTCCACCGCGCGTGAGAACGGCAGCTTCTGCCCGCCGGTTCCGGTTCCGCCTTCGGCGCCATAACGTTTGATGCTCATGGGTTTTCTCCTTGGATCATGATCAGGATTGGGGGGATTGAGTGGAGCGTTTGAGCAGGCGGCCGGCGCGCGCTTCGAGTTGTCCCTGGCGATAGGCCACAGCGCCGTTGACCAGTACCAGTTCGATGCCCTGCGCCGCCGCGATGGGGTCGGCGAAGGTGGCGCGGTCACGCACCTCGGCAAAGTCGAACAGCGTCAGGTCGGCAAAGGCGCCGACGCGAAGCTCGCCGCGATCGGCCAGGCCGAAATTGCGGGCGGACAGACCGGTCATCTTGTGAATGGCCTCGGGCAGGCTGAACAGGCCCTGGTCGCGGCAGAAATGCCCGATCACCCTTGGGAAGGCACCCCACAACCTGGGGTGCGGATGGGGATCGTTGGGCAGACCGTCGGAGCCGACCATGCTCAGCGGGTGCTGCAGGATGCGCCGCATGTCGTCTTCGGCCATGTTGTGATACACCGCGCCGGCCGGCTGCAGGCGCCGCGCAGCATCGAGCAGCGAGACGCCCCAGCTGGCCGCGATGGCTTGCAGGGTCTGGCGCGCCATCTGCGGGTGCGGGTCGGACCAGGTGATGAAGATCTCGAAGTCGTCGGTGACCTGGCCAAGATCCAGGGTCGAGGAGCCGGCGGTGTAGGGATAGCAGTCGCAGTGGCAACTATGCTGCCGCGCCGCCCACTCGAGTTTTTCCAGGGCCAGTGGTGCCGTGCCCCAGTTGCCCACGCCCGCGCATTTGAGGTGGGAGATCACCAGCGGCGCCTGGCCATGGCGGGCGGTGGCCACGGCCTCCTCCATGGCGTCGAGCAGCCCGGCGAACTCGTCGCGCAGGTGGGTGGTGTAGATACCGCCGGCCGCGCCGACCTCTTCGACCAGGGCGTGCATCTCCGCCGCGGGCGCATGCCGCGCATTCATGTAGGCCAGGCCCGAGCTCATGCCGATGGCGCCATCGGCCAGGGCCTGGCGCAGAGCGCTGCGCATCTGCTGGATTTCCTCGGCGCTGGCCGGGCGGTCGAAACGCTCCATGAAGTTGGCGCGCAATGCGGTATGCCCGACCAGCGCCGCGACGTTGACGCTTGGCTGCGCCGCGCCTACCGCTTCGGCATAGGCAGCGAAGCTCGGGTAGCGGAAATCCTCGAGCCGACCCAGCAGGTTCATCGGGTCGGGAACGTCGGGGCCGGGCAGGCGCACCGGCGACGCGCTGATCCCGCAGTTGCCGACGATGACCGTGGTGATGCCCTGGGTGAGCTTGGGCAGCATCTGCGGCATGCGGATGACGTTGCTGTCGTCATGGGTGTGCACGTCGATGAAGCCGGGAGACAGGCAGCGGCCGTGGCCCTCGATACAGCTGTCCGCCGACCAGTCGTGCAGATCGCCGAGGGCGACGATGCGCTCGCCGCGCACCGCCAGGTCACCCCGATAAGGCGCGGACCCGGTGCCATCGATGAGCTGAACGTCACGGATCAGCAGGTTGGCGTGCTGCGACATGACTCAATCTCCCAATGGCTGGCGGTTGTCGCCGCCACGGTGGCTGTCGAGGGTCAGCTTCAGGCGCCGCAGTTTGTCCCGTGAGCGCTGCCGGTGGCGCAACGCCAGGCTCATGGCGAGCACGTCGATGGCCGCCAGCATGGCGTAGCGCGATGACGAGGGGTGATAGATGAAGTCGGTCTCCCGGGCGGCGATCGGCAGGATCACGTTGGCCTGCTGCGCCAGGGGCGAGTCCGAGGCGGTCAGCGCCAGCACCTGGGCGTCGTAGCTGCGGGCGATGCGCGCCGCATCGACGATTTCCGGGGTGAAGCCGGTGACCGACAGCGCCACCACCAGATCGCTGGGGTCGAGCGTGGCGGCGACCATGCGCGGCATCAGCGCCTGGGAATAGGCGCTCACGGCATAACCCAGGCGCACCAGGCGGAACTGCATCTCCTGGGCGAGCACCACCGAGCCGCCACCGGCACCAAAGATGACGATCTGCCGGGCGCCGTCGAGCAGATCGAGGGCGCCTTCGATATCGGCGTTGGCGACCAGCTCGCGGTTGAGGTCAAGGGTCTGCTTGGCGATCTCGTATACCGCGCCGATGCCGTCTTCCTCGCTGGCTTCCTGGATGAAACGGCGGCCCACGGCCAGCGATTGCGCGAGGCGCAGCTTGAGTTCACGCACGTCCTGGCAGCCGATGGATTTGGCGAAGCGGGTGACGCTGGCATCGCTGACACCGGCACGGGCGGCGATGGTGGAGATATTGGCGCTGGTCACGAAGTCGATATCGTCGATGATCATGGCCGCGACCTTGCGCTCGGCCTCACGCAGGGTCGGATAGCGTTCGGTGATACGCGACAGGATGTCGATTTCCAGATTCACTTGTAAGGCTCCAAGGCTGACCCAGGCAAGGCTGAAAAGCCTTGCCTGGCTTCTGTTAATTTCTAACTTAAAAATTTTATTTGTGATAGTTATTTTCCGTGATTCAATCCAATCGACCCTGCAAGGCGCGCTTTCACGGCCGGACGCGCCCAGAAAACGAGAAGGATCCAGACATGAAACCTGCTGAACAGAACGACGTGCCGGCGAGCGGCGTTGAGAAAGCCGCGATCATCGGAACCGGGCGGGCCTTGCTGCGCGACATCAGCCTGCCGGCCGCCGTGGTGTATCAGCGCCCTCTGGCGCACAACATCGCCTGGATGCAATCCTTTGCCGAGCGCCATGGCGCGCGGCTGGCGCCCCATGGCAAAACCACCATGACCCCGGCCCTGTTCCGCCGCCAGCTCGAAGCCGGGGCCTGGGGCATCACCCTCGCCACTGCCACCCAGTGCATGGCGGCATTCGAGCACGGCGTAACGCGCCTGCTGATGGCCAACCAGCTGGTCGGCGCGGCGAACATGGCATTGGTGGCCGAGCTGATCACCAGGGGCGCCGAGTTCCACTGCGTGGTCGACAGCGTGGAAAACGTCCAGGCGCTGGATGGCTTCTTCGCTGCCCGCGGCCTGCGCTTGCAGGTGATGATCGAGCTGGGCGTCGAGGGCGGCCGCTGTGGTGTGCGCAACGATGGTGAGCTGGAAACGCTACTGGCGGCGCTGGAGCAGTCGAGCGCGCTGGTGCTGTCCGGCATCGAGGGCTACGAGGGCATCATTGGCGGGCAGACGCCCATCGCCGATGTGCGGGCTTATGGCGCGCGGCTGGTCGATACCCTGATGCGCCTGAAACGCAGCGCTGCGTTTAGCGCCGATAAACCGGTGGTCACCGCGTCCGGCTCCAAATGGTTCGATCTGATTGCCGAAGCCTTCGACCGCGCCGATCTGCGCGGCCAGTACATCCCGCTGCTGCGTCCCGGCTGCTACGTGGTGCATGACCACAAGCTGTACGCCGGTGCGATGGAAGAGGTCAAGGAGCGGCATGCGGATCTGCAGGGCGAGCTGTTGCCTGCCCTGGAAGTGTTCGCCCATGTGCAGTCGCTGCCCGAGCCGGGCCTGGCCATCGTCGCGCTCGGCAAGCGCGACATCGGCTGCGACCCCGACTTGCCGATGCCCCAGTGCTTGTACCGAGAGGGCCAGGCCCCGCAGGACGTGCGCGGCTGGGGCGTGCGCATGATCATGGATCAGCATCTGTTCCTGTCGGTGCCGGCTGGCGAGACGTTGGCGGTCGGCGACATTATCTCCTTCGGCACCTCGCACCCCTGTCTCACCTTCGACAAATGGCGGCAGGTGCTGCTGGTCGATGAGGCGCTGGACGTGGTGGAGGTGATGCCGACGCGTTTCTGACGACCGGCAGTTGGCCCATTCAATCCTGGTGCATGCGGATGCAGGAGCTTCCATGACGATTCCTTCCAATGAGATGGCCCCAGTGAGGGTCGGCCTGATCGGCGAATGCATGGTCGAGCTGCAACGGCAGGCTGACGGTGGTATGCGCCAGAGCTTCGGGGGCGACACCTTGAATACGGCGGTTTACCTCAGCCGCCTGTGCGGCGCCGAGGACATAGCGGTCGACTACCTCACCGCCCTCGGTGACGACCCCATGAGCCAGGCGATGCGCGCGCGCTGGCGTGAAGACGGCGTCGGTGATGGCCACGTGCGCGTGCTGGCGGATCGACTGCCGGGCCTCTACATGATCCAGACCGACGCCGAAGGCGAGCGGAGTTTTCTGTATTGGCGGGGCGAATCCGCTGCCCGCTACTGTTTCGATGGGCCGGGCGCCGAGCAGTTGCTCGCCACCCTTGGTGACTATCACACGCTCTATCTCAGTGGTATCAGCCTGGCTATCCTCACGGTCGAGGGGCGTGAGCGTCTGTTGGCAGCCTTGCGCCAGGCGCGCAGCAGGGGTACGCGCATCGTCTTCGACAACAATTACCGGCCGCGGCTGTGGCCAGGTGCGGCCGAGGCGCGAAAGCATTACGAAGCGCTGCTGGGCCTGGTGGACATCGCACTGGTCACCTGGGAGGACGATGTCGCCGTATTCGGTTTCGCCACCCCGCAGCAGCTCTTCAGTCATTACGCAGGCCTCGGCGTGGGCGAGGTGGTGATCAAGCGTGGCGCGGCCAGTTGCCTGCTGCAAAGCGCTGATGGCCGCGTCGAGGTGGCCCCCGAGCCGGTCGAACAGGTGGTCGACACCACGGCCGCTGGTGATTCCTTCAGCGCAGCCTACCTGGCCGCTCGCCTGCGTGGCGGCCGGCCCGAGGCGGCGGCACGCTGGGGGCACCGCCTGGCGGGCAGCGTGATCCAGCACCCGGGCGCGCTGATGCCCCTGGCGGCGATGCCGAGCATGCCGGCGCTCGGCTGACTGGCTGCATCGCACAGTGCCAGGGCTATCTGCGTCGTGGCCCTGGTGAGGCCAGTTGCGCTATCTTCCGGACTCCCTGATTAGGCTTCGTTGAGGATCGCCGTATGAGCTGCGCCGTTTTGGGTATCGACCTTCCGATCATTCAGGCACCCATGGCGGGCACCGCCACGCCGGCCCTGGCCGCGGCGGTCAGCAACGCGGGCGGGCTGGGCTCGATCTCCATCGCCGCGGTGCAGGCCGAGGCGGGGCGGCAGATGATCCGGGAGACGCGCGCGGGCACCCGCAAGCCTTTCAATATCAATGTGTTCTGCCATCGGCCCAGCGTTGCCGACCCCGCCGGGGAGCAGGCCTGGCTGACGCATCTGCAGCCTTATTTCGCCGAGTTCGGGGTGCCGGCGCCTGACTCGATCCGCGATATCTATTGCAGTTTCCAGAACGACGAGGGTCAGCTGGAGGTGTTGCTCGAAGAGCGGCCGCCGATCGTCAGCTTTCATCTGGGCTTGCCCTCGCAGGCGCGTATCGATGCACTGAAAAAGGCCGGCATCATTCTGCTGGCATCGGCGACCACGCTGGAGGAGGGCCTGCTGGCGCAGGAGGCGGGCATCGACATCATCGTCGCCCAGGGCATCGAAGCCGGTGGCCACCGCGGCGTGTTCGACCCGCAGCGTGGCGACCAGGGCATCGGCACCCTGGCCCTGGTGCGGGTGCTGGTCAAGCACCTGTCCCGCCCGGTGATCGCCGCCGGCGGCATCATGGACGGCGCCGGCATCGCCGCGGCCATGAGCCTGGGCGCCTGCGCCGCACAACTGGGCACCGCATTCATTCTCTGCCCCGAGTCGGCCGCTAATGACACCTACCGACGCATGCTGAGCAGCCAGCGGGCGCAGGTGACCCAGGTCACCACGGTAATTTCCGGGCGCCCGGCGCGCGGTATCGTCAATCGCTTCATGGCCGAGGTGGGCGCGCCCGGTCATCCTGAAGTGCCGGGTTTTGGTATCGCCTACGATGCCGGCAAGCAGCTGATCGCCGCGGCCGCCAAGGCCGGCAACGCCGAGTTCGCGGCCCATTGGGCTGGGCAGGGGGCGGCGCTGGCGCGAGCGATGCCGGCAGCCGAACTGCTGGATCTGTTGTGGCGCGAGTACCTGGAGGCACGTGCCTAAGGCCGTACGCAGTCGGTGGCGCTGTCAGGGAAAGGCGCATGGGCCGACGACGGCGTCGGCCCGGGGGGATGGGGTGCGGCTCAGGCCGAGTGCAGCTGCACTTCTTCGATGCTGTCCACACGGCTGGGCGCTTCGACGCCGGTCAATTCACTGATCAGCACCCATTGCTGATCCAGCTCGCGGCTCACCGAGCCGAGGCGGGTGATCATCTTCGAGGCGGCAGAGCGAACGCCGCTGTCATCGCTGCGCAGCAGATCGAAGGACAGGGCCGTCATGGCGGCGGTCATATGGGTGATGCTGCGTGAGGTGAGGGTGAGCAGTTCGGTCAGCTGTTGTTCTTTGGCGTTCATCTCTTGCTTCCTTGACTGGACGAGTCGATGCACAGCATTGAGGGAGATCTGTGTCAGGCCATCAGATCCTTGATGGGCCGGCAGTGTGGCGCTGTTCACGGTGCAGCGCCGAGCTGCGAGCAAAATGATATCACCGTCACGCCAGGGGCTGGCAATATGCTGCACAGCGCGAAATGAAAATATTTCCATGCTCGTGCTGCATCCGGCATGACTCGAAAGCTCCTGTGGTACCGATAAATGTTAGTCGACCCGTGCGCCAGAGCAGCCGCAACGTTTAAACTGCGCCTCGCCAGCCGACGGACGGGCTTCGTCCAGCCGCGGCCAGCAGCGCCCACTGTAAGAAGTTGTCGCATGCCGGCAAGGCCGGCCCATGAGCACCCCCTACAATCTTTCGCATCGCAGGTTCTGTCCGGCCTGCGTGTCTCGTCAGGAGAGTCCCGATGTCCGTTCAGCACGACCCGGTGCAACGCGCCGATTTCGACCAGGTGATGGTGCCCAGCTACGCGCCGGCTGCATTCGTGCCGGTTCGCGGCGCCGGTTCGCGCGTGTGGGACCAGAGCGGTCGCGAGCTGATCGACTTCTCCGGCGGGATCGCCGTCAACGCCCTGGGCCATGCCCACCCGGCGCTGGTCAAGGCGTTGACCGAGCAGGCCGGCAAGCTGTGGCACGTTTCCAACGTGTTCACCAACGAGCCGGCGCTGCGCCTGGCCAAGAAGCTGGTGGACGCCACCTTTGCCGAGCGGGTGTTTCTGTGCAACTCGGGCGCCGAAGCCAACGAGGCGGCCTTCAAGCTGGCGCGCCGCGTGGCCCACGACCGTTTCGGTGCCGACAAGTACGAGATCATCGCGGCCACCAACAGCTTTCACGGCCGTACCCTGTTCACCGTCAGCGTCGGTGGCCAGCCGAAGTACTCCGATGGCTTCGGGCCGAAGATCCAGGGCATCACCCACGTGCCCTACAACGACCTCGAGGCCCTGAAGGCGGCGATCAGCGACAAGACCTGCGCGGTGGTCATCGAGCCGATCCAGGGCGAGGGCGGCGTGCTGCCGGCGGACCTGGCGTACCTGCAGGGCGCGCGTGAGCTGTGCAACCAGCACAACGCGCTGCTGGTGTTCGACGAAGTGCAGAGCGGCGTCGGCCGCTCCGGCCATCTGTATGCCTACCAGCACTACGGCGTGACGCCAGACGTGCTGTCCAGCGCCAAGAGCCTGGGCGGCGGTTTCCCCATCGCCGCGATGCTGACCACCGAAGCCCTGGCCAGCCACCTGGCGGTCGGCACCCATGGCACCACCTATGGCGGCAACCCCTTGGGCTGTGCGGTCGCCGAGGCGCTGCTCGACGTGGTCAACACGCCCGAGGTACTGGCGGGCGTCAAGGCCAAGCATGAGCGCTTCAAGACCCGCCTGCTGCAGATCGGCGAGCGCTACGGAGTGTTCTCCGGGGTGCGCGGCATGGGCCTGTTGATCGGCGCGGTGCTGTCCGATGCCTGGAAAGGCAGGGCGCGTGAGTTCTTCGATGCGGCAGCCGGCGAGAATCTGATGATCCTCCAGGCCGGTCCGGACGTGGTGCGCTTCGCCCCCAGCCTGGTGATCGAGGATGCCGACATCGACGAGGGTCTGGATCGCTTCGAGCGTGCGGTGGCCAAGCTGGCCGGCGCCTGATTCTTTCATGGGCGGCTGGGTGCCGCCCGCTCAACTGGCTGCATCGGCCTTTGCCGGTCGGCTTCAGGGACGATGATTCTCGCTGCCAGGGCTGCCATGCCCGAGCCTTGCTGAAGGAGTGACACCATGCTGGTTATGCGCCCCGCGCGAATGACCGACCTTGCCGAAGTGCAGCGCCTGGCCGCGGACAGCCCGGTGGGCGTCACCTCGCTGCCCGACAACGCCGAGCGCCTGCGCGACAAGATCGCCGCCTCCGAGGCGTCGTTCGCCGCCGAGGTCAGCTTCAACGGCGAGGAGCGCTATTTCTTCGTGCTCGAAGACAGCGACTCCGGCCGCCTGGTCGGTTGTTCGGGCATCGTCGCTTCGGCGGGTTATTCCGAGCCGTTCTACAGCTTTCGCAACGAGACCTTCGTTCACAATTCCCGTGAGCTGAAGATCCACAACAAGATCCACGTGCTGTCGCTGTGTCACGACCTGACCGGCAACAGCCTGCTCACCAGCTTCTATGTGGAGCGCGCGCTGGTCGACAGCGTCTGGGCCGAGCTCAATTCCCGGGCGCGTCTGCTGTTCGCCGCCTGCCACCCGGAACGTTTCGCCGATGCCATGGTGGTGGAGATCGTCGGCGAGAGCGATGACGCCGGCGAGTCGCCGTTCTGGGACGCCGTGGGTCGCCACTTCTTTGGCATGAGCTACGGCGAGGCCGAGCGCCTGTGCGGGCTGCGCAGTCGCGCCTACCTGGCCGAGCTGATGCCTCATTATCCGATCTACGTGCCGCTGCTGCCGGATACCGCCCAGGAATCCATGGGCCTGGTGCACCCGCGTGCCCAGGTGTCCTTCGACATCCTGATGCGCGACGGCTTCGAAACCGATCATTACATCGACATCTTCGACGGCGGCCCGACCTTGCACGCGCGCACCTCGGGCATCCGCACCATCGCCCAGAGCGCGGTGGTACCGGTGGTGCTTGGCGCAGCCGGCGAGGGTGACCAGCCATATCTGGTCAGCAACGAGCAGCTGCAGGGTTTTCGCGCCGTGGTCGTTCAACTGAACTGGGCGCCCGGCCAGCCCGCAGTACTCGACCCGCAGACCGCGCAAGCCCTGGGTGTCGCCGAAGGCGGCCAGGTCAGGCTGGTGGTGGTATGAGCCTGCCCATCGTGAATGCCAGCCGTCTGGCCCGTCTTTACCCGGAGGCAGCATGATCGTTCGCTCCGTACGTGCCGGTGACCTGCCGGCACTGATCGACCTGGCGCGCAGCACCGGCACCGGCCTGACCACCCTGCCGGCCAATGAAGCGCGCCTGGCCTACCGGGTCGGCCGTGCCGAGAAGACCTTCAGCGGCGAAGCCGAGCGCGGCGATTGCGACTACATGTTCGTGCTCGAGGATGACGACGGCCGCGTGCTGGGCATTTCCGCCATTGCTGGCGGGGTGGGCCTGCGCGAGTCCTGGTACAACTACCGCGTCGGCCTGACCGTGTGCGCGTCCCAGGATCTGGGTATCCACCGTCAGGTGCCGACGTTGTTTCTGGCCAATGACCTGACCGGTCATTCCGAACTGTGCTCGCTGTTCCTGCATGCCGATCACCGCACCGGGTTGAACGGGCGCCTGTTGTCCAAGGCGCGACTGCTGTTCATCGCCGAGTTTCGCGAGCGCTTTGGCGACAAGATCATCGCCGAGATGCGCGGCGTGTCGGATGAGCAAGGGCGCTCGCCGTTCTGGGAATGCCTGGGCCGGCATTTCTTCCGCATGGAGTTCTCCCAGGCGGACTACCTCACCGGCGTCGGCAACAAGGCGTTCATCGCCGAATTGATGCCGCGCTTTCCGCTGTACACCTGCTTCCTGTCCGAAGATGCGCGCGAGGTGATCGGCAAGGTGCACCCGGATACCGAGCCGGCGCTGGCGATGCTCAAGTCCGAAGGCTTCAGCTACCAGGGCTACGTCGACATCTTCGACGCCGGCCCGGCCATCGAGGCGGAAACCGCAAAGATCCGTGCGGTCCGTGACAGCCAACTGCTGGTACTGGCCATCGGCACGCCGGGTGACGATGCGCCGGTGTACCTGGTGCACAACCGCAAGCATGAGGATTGCCGCATCACCGCGGCCCGTGCGCGGATGGCCGCCGGTACCCTGGTGGTCGACCCGCTGACCGCCAGGCGCCTGCGTCTGAATGTCGGTGATCAGGTGCGCGCAGTGGCCCTGGCCGTGCAGACCTGAACAATGCAGACCGGTATGTCGCCACAGAGCGGCAGCCGTTACAGGTAACAGGCCATCCCCCAGCGCTGGCCTGTGCAACCGTGAAGCCTGGAGTGACAGACCATGAGCACGCATTACATTGCAGGTCTCTGGCAGCTAGGACAGGGTAATCCCCTGCAATCCCTCAACCCGGTCAGCCAGCAGGTGCTCTGGGTGGGCCGCGAGGCCGACGCGGCACAGGTCGGGGCCGCCGTGCAGGCCGCCCGTGAGGCCTTTGCCGACTGGGCGGCCGCGCCCTTGAGCGAACGCATCGCAGTGCTCGAGCGTTTCGCCGCGGTATTGCAAGCCCGGCAGGACGAGCTTGCTCACGCCATCGGTGAAGAAACCGGCAAGCCGCTGTGGGAAGCGACTACCGAAGTCGCCAGCATGATCGCCAAGGTGGCCATCTCGATCCACAGCCACGCCGAGCGTACCGGCCAGCGCACGGGCGCCCAGGGTAGCGTGGTGCGCCACAAGGCCCACGGGGTGGTCGCCGTGTTCGGCCCGTACAACTTCCCGGGCCACTTGCCCAACGGCCATATCGTGCCGGCCCTGCTGGCTGGCAACACGGTGGTGTTCAAGCCCAGTGAGCAGACCCCGAAGGTCGCCGAGCTGACGCTGGGGTGCTGGATCGAAGCAGGGCTGCCGGCTGGCGTGCTCAACCTGGTGCAGGGCGCGCGGGAAACCGGCGCGGCGCTGGCGGCCCATCCGGGTATCGACGGCCTGTTCTTCACCGGTTCCAGCCGCACCGGCAACCTGTTGCACGCCCAGTTCGGCGGCCACCCGGAAACCATCCTGGCCCTGGAAATGGGCGGCAATAACGCATTGGTCGTCGACCAGCTCGCCGATATCGATGCGGCGGTGTACTGCATCATCCAGTCCGCGTTCATTTCCGCGGGCCAGCGTTGTACCTGCGCGCGCCGTTTGCTGGTGCCCGAGGGCGACTGGGGCGACGGGCTGCTGGCACGGCTGGTCAGTGTGGCCGCGAGCATCAAGGTTGGCGCCTTCGATGCCGAGCCGGCGCCGTTCATGGGCGCGGTGATCTCCCTGGACGCCGCCCAGCATCTGCTCAAGGTGCAGGAACGGTTGATCGACAAGGGCGCGCGGCCGCTGCTGGACATGAGCCAGCCCCTCGAAGGGGCGGCGCTGCTGACGCCGGGGATCATCGACGTCACCGCCGTGCAGCCGCGTGCCGATGAAGAAGTGTTCGGGCCCTTGCTGCAGGTGATCCGCTACGCCGACTTCGACGCGGCCATCGTCGAGGCCAACGCCACCCGGTTCGGGCTCGCGGCCGGCCTGCTGTCCGATTCGCGCGCGCGCTACGAGCAGTTCTGGCTGCATAGCCGCGCCGGTATCGTCAACTGGAACAAGCCGTTGACCGGCGCCGCCAGCAGCGCGCCGTTCGGCGGCATCGGCGCCTCGGGCAACCATCGCCCCAGCGCCTACTACGCGGCGGATTACTGCGCCTACCCGGTCGCTTCGCTGGAAAGCGAGCAATTGCTGCTACCCGACAGCCTGGCACCGGGAGTCAGCCTATGAGCCGACCAAGCATGCCTGCCTGCGAGCTGAACATCGACGGCCTGGTCGGCCCGACCCACAACTACGGCGGGTTGTCGCACGGCAACGTGGCCTCGCAGAGCAACTGCCAGGTCGCCTCCAACCCAAGGGAAGCGGCGCGCCAGGGCCTGGCCAAGATGAAGGCGCTGATGGACATGGGCTTCGCCCAGGCGGTGCTCGCTCCCCAGGAGCGACCCGACGTGCAGGCGCTGCGGGCCTGCGGTTTTACCGGCAACGATGCCCAGGTGATCGAGAAAGCGGCGCGCGAAGCCATGCCCCTGCTGGTCGCCAGTTGCTCGGCCTCGAGCATGTGGACGGCCAATGCGGCGACCGTCAGCCCCAGCGCCGACACGGCCGATGGGCGGGTGCATTTCACCGCCGCCAACCTCAATTGCAAGTTCCACCGCTCCATCGAGCATCCCACCACCAGCCGGGTGCTGGCAGCGATGTTCGCGGATGAGCGCCATTTCGCCCACCACGGCGCCTTGCCGGCGGTCAGCCAGTTCGGCGATGAGGGCGCGGCCAACCATAGCCGCTTCTGTCGCGACTATGGCGAGCGAGGGGTGGAGTTCTTCGTGTTCGGTCGCAGCGCCTTCGACCTGCGTTTGCCCGCGCCGCAGCGCTACCCGGCGCGCCAGACCCTGGAGGCTTCCCAGGCCGTAGCGCGCTTGCATGGCCTTGCCGACGACGCCGTGGTATTCGCCCAGCAGAACCCGGCGGTGGTCGATCAGGGGGTATTTCACAACGACGTGATCGCGGTGGGCAATGGCCAGGTGCTGTTCCACCACGAGGACGCCTTTCTCGACAGCGAGCGGGTGATCGGCGAGCTGAACGACAAGCTCATGCGCCTTGGCGGGCAGCTGCAGCCGGTATGCGTGCCGCGCCATGTACTGGGCGTCGAGGACGCGGTGCGCTCCTATCTGTTCAACAGTCAGCTGTTGACCCGTGCCGACGGGCGTATGCTGTTGGTGGTGCCGGAAGAGTGCCGTGGCAATGCGCGGGTCTGGGCCTACCTGCAGACCCTGCTGGGCAGCAACGGGCCGATCGCCGAGGTGCGCGCCTTTGACCTCAAGCAGAGCATGCAGAACGGTGGTGGCCCCGCCTGCTTGCGCTTGCGTGTAGCCTTGCAGGCAGAAGAGCTGGCGGCGATGAACCCGGGGGTGATGATGACGCCCGAACTCTATGAACGGCTGCTGCAGTGGGTCGACCGCCATTACCGCGACCGCCTGAGCGAGCATGACCTGGCCGACCCGCAGCTGCTCGACGAATGCCGCACGGCGCTGGATGAGTTGACGCAAATCCTCGATCTTGGCGACGTGTACCCCTTTCAATTCACTTGAAGCGGCTCACCTGCGAGCCACCATGACACACTGGAGTAAACATGAGCGACGCCCTGCAACTGATCCTCGAAGACGCCGACGGCACCCAACTGGAAACTTCGTGCACCCGCTTTGCCGTAATGTGGCAGGGCAAGGAAGTGTGGATTCAACAGGTCGGCAATGGCCAGCTGATGATTGGCGTGGATGTCGCCGAGGGTGATACCGAGTACGCCAATCTGCTGCTGCGCCCCCTGGCCACCAACCTGGTCAGCCTGGAGCTGGAAATGGAGCCGGCCGATGAAGGTGCCGACGACGACCATGTCCATGGCCCGGACTGCAATCACTGAGGAACGCCCATGCTCGCCCTCGGCAAACTGCTCGAACTGACCCTGGCTGGCCATGAGCCGGCTTCGAAGATCCAGTTGACGCCGCAGGGCACGCGCTTGCGCTGGCTGGCCGAGGGGGCACTCGAAATCACCCCGGCCTGCGGGCGCGACAACGGCATGGACCTGCTGCTGTCTGCCGGCATCCACGGCAACGAGACCGCGCCGATCGAGTTGCTCGACCGCCTGTTGCGGCGTATCGCCCGCAGCGAACTGCAACCCCGCGCGCGGGTGCTGCTGCTGTTCGGCAACCCCGCGGCGATGCGTCGTGGCGAGCGTTTCGTCGAGCAGGACATCAACCGTCTGTTCAGTGGGCGCCATGAGTTGAGCAGCGGTGGCGAGGCGATGCGTGCCTGCGAGCTCGAGCACCTGGTGTCGTCGTTCTTTATCGATTCCGGCCGCGAACGCCTGCACTACGACCTGCACACTGCAATCCGCGCTTCGCGCATCGAGCAGTTCGCCCTCTACCCCTGGGCCGAGGGGCGCCGCCAGTCACGCCGCGAGTGCGCGCGCCTGCAGGCTGCGGGCATCGACGCCGTGCTGCTGCAGAGCAAGCCTTCGACCACCTTCAGTGCCTATACCTATGCCGAGCTGGGCGCCGAAGCCTTTACCCTGGAACTGGGCAAGGCCAGGCCGTTCGGCCATAACGAACTGGTCAATCTGGATCGTCTCGAACTGCGCCTGCAGGCGCTTATCGAAGGCAACGAGCCGCCGATCGACGAGCAGGCCAGCCTGCACCTGCAACTGTTCGCCTTTGCCCGCGAGCTGATCAAGCACAGCGACGCTTTCACCCTGCACCTGCCGGCCGACGTGGAGAACTTCACCGAACTGGCGCCCGGTTACCTGCTCGCCGAAGACCTGGCCAACAGCCGCTGGATAGTGGAAGAGCAGGGCGCGCGCATCATCTTTCCCAATCCCAAGGTGCACAACGGCCAGCGCGCCGGCATTCTCATCGTGCCGGCCGAGGCTTCGCTGCTGGCGTGAGCGCCGAAACCCATCCCTCGCATGCACAGGAGTGCCCATGCCCATCATCGATCTGCGTAGCGACACCGTGACCCAACCCACCGCCGGCATGCGCGAGGCGATGCTGGCCGCCGAGCTGGGCGATGACGTGTACGGCGAAGACCCGACCGTCAACCGTCTCGAGCAGCGCCTGGCCCAGGATCTGGGGTTCGCGGCCGCGCTGTTCGTGCCGACCGGTACCATGAGTAACCTGCTCGGCTTGATGGCCCACTGCGAGCGTGGCGACGAATACATCGTTGGCCAGCAAGCACACACCTACAAATACGAAGGCGGTGGCGCCGCGGTACTTGGTTCGATCCAGCCCCAGCCGCTGGACATGGAACTCGATGGCTCTCTGGACCTGGCGCGGGTCGAGGCGGCGATCAAGCAGGACGACTTCCATTTCGCCCGTACCCGGCTGTTGGCCCTGGAAAACACCATGCAGGGCAAGGTGCTGCCCCTGGAGTACCTGGCCGACGCCCGTGCCTTCACCCGTGACAAAGGCCTGGCGCTGCACCTGGACGGCGCACGGCTGTACAACGCAGTGGTCAGGCTGGGCGTCGAGGCGCGGGAGATCACCCGGCATTTCGACTCGGTGTCCGTGTGCCTCTCCAAGGGCCTTGGCGCGCCAGTCGGTTCGGTGCTGTGCGGCAGCGAGGCGCTGATCGGCAAGGCCCGGCGCCTGCGCAAGATGGTCGGCGGCGGCATGCGCCAGGCCGGTGTGCTGGCGGCGGCCGGGCTATACGCCCTGGAGCATCAGGACGAACGCCTGGTCGAAGATCACGCCAATGCCGACTCCTTGGCCGCCGGCTTGCGTGAACTGGGTTATTCGGTTGAGCCGGTGCAGACCAACATGGTCTACGTGCAGGTCGGCGAGCGCGCCGCGGCGCTGAAAGCCTTCTGCGCCGAGCGCGGTATCCGCCTGAGCGCCGCGCCGCGCCTGCGTATGGTGACCCACCTGGATGTCGACGCCAGCGCCATGGCCCAGGTGATCGAGGCCTTTGCCGCATTCCGAGCCTGAGTCGACCGGCGTGCAGCGCCAGGTATTGCCTGGGCGCTGCAGCCCGGGTTTTCCGGCCATCGCGCCGCCTGCAAATAATTCAGCCCATGGCCTAGCCGCCGCGGACAAGCCCGATATAATGCGGGCTTTTGCCGGCTCTGCCGTGGCCGCCTGTTTTCCTGGAAATTGCCAATGAAAAGCGCAGAAATCCGTGAAGCTTTCCTGAGCTTCTTCGAAGAGAAGGGGCACACCCGTGTCGCTTCCAGCTCCCTGATTCCGAACAACGACCCCACGTTGCTGTTCACCAACGCCGGCATGAACCAGTTCAAGGACTGCTTCCTGGGCCTGGAAAAGCGCGCCTACACCCGCGCCGCCACCAGCCAGAAGTGCGTGCGCGCCGGTGGCAAGCACAACGACCTGGAAAACGTCGGGTACACCGCGCGCCACCACACCTTCTTCGAAATGCTCGGCAACTTCAGCTTTGGCGACTATTTCAAGCGCGACGCCATCCATTTCGCCTGGGAGTTCCTGACCGGGGAGAAGTGGCTGAAGCTGCCGAAGGAAAAACTCTGGGTCACGGTGTATGCCACCGATGACGAGGCCTATGACATCTGGACCAAGGAAGTGGGTGTGCCGGCCGAGCGGATGATCCGCATCGGCGACAACAAGGGCGCGCCATACGCTTCCGACAACTTCTGGACCATGGGCGATACCGGTCCATGCGGCCCGTGCACCGAGATCTTCTTCGACCATGGCGAGCACATCTGGGGCGGCCCACCCGGCAGCCCGGAAGAAGATGGCGACCGCTACATCGAGATATGGAACAACGTGTTCATGCAGTTCAACCGTACCGCGGACGGCGTGCTGCACCCACTGCCGGCGCCGAGCGTGGACACCGGCATGGGCCTGGAACGCATCAGCGCCGTGCTGCAGCACGTCAACTCGAACTACGAGATCGACCTGTTCCAGAGCCTGCTCGATGCCAGCGCTCAGGCCATCGGCTGCAGCAACAACGGTGATGCCTCGCTGAAAGTGGTGGCGGACCATATCCGCTCCTGCAGCTTCCTGATCGCCGACGGCGTCACGCCGTCCAACGAGGGTCGCGGCTACGTGCTGCGCCGCATCATTCGTCGCGCCTGCCGCCATGGCAACAAGCTGGGCGCCAAGGGCAGCTTCTTTCACAAGATCGTCGCGGCACTGGCCAGCGAGATGGGCGACGCCTTCCCCGAGCTGAAACAGCAGCAGGCGCATATCGAGCGCGTGCTGAAGACCGAAGAAGAGCAGTTCGCCAAGACCCTGGAGCAGGGCCTGAAGATCCTCGAGCAGGATCTGGCCGAGCTGCAAGGCTCCGTCATTCCCGGGGAAGTGATCTTCAAGCTGTATGACACCTACGGCTTCCCGATGGACCTGACCGGTGACATCGCCCGCGAGCGCGAGCTGACCCTCGACGAGGCCGGCTTCGAGCGCGAGATGGAAGCCCAGCGCGTGCGTGCCCGCTCCGCCAGCTCGTTCGGCATGGACTACAACAGCGTGGTCAAGGTCGACAGGGACACCCGTTTCCTCGGCTACAACGCCACTGTCGCCAGCGGCGAGCTGCTGGTGCTGCTGCGTGACGGCCAGTCCGTCGATACCCTGAACGAGGGCGAGGAGGGCGTGGTGGTGCTCGACCAGACGCCGTTCTACGCCGAGTCCGGTGGCCAGATCGGTGACTGCGGTTTCCTCGAAGGCCCGGGCGTGCGCTTTGACGTGCGCGACACCACCAAGGTCGGCGGCGCCTGGCTGCACCACGGCGTGGTCAGCAAGGGCAGCCTGAGCGTCGGCGCCACCATCAATGCCGAAGTAGACGCCTCGGTGCGCACCGCCACCGGCCTCAATCACTCGGCCACGCACCTGTTGCATGCCGCGCTGCGCCAGGTACTTGGCGAGCACGTGCAGCAGAAAGGCTCGCTGGTCGACAGTCAGCGCCTGCGCTTCGACTTCAGCCACTTCGAGGCCATCAAGCCCGAGCAGTTGAAAGAGCTGGAAGAGATCGTCAACCGCGAAGTGCGCCGCAACACCCCGGTGCAGACCGAGGAAATGGACATCGAAAGCGCCAAGGCCAAGGGCGCCATGGCGCTGTTCGGCGAGAAGTACGGCGACAGCGTGCGCGTGCTGACCATGGGCGATGGCTTCTCGGTCGAGCTGTGCGGTGGTATCCACGCCAACCGTACCGGCGATATCGGCGTGTTCAAGATCGTCAGCGAAGGTGGTGTGGCTGCCGGTGTACGGCGCATCGAGGCGGTCACTGGCGCAGCGGCATTCGCCTACCTGAACGGTGCCGAAGAGCAGTTGAAAGAGGCGGCGACCCTGGTCAAGGGCAGCCGCGACAACCTGATCGACAAGCTCGCGGCGGTGATCGACCGCAACCGTCAGCTGGAAAAGGAGCTGGAGCAGCTCAAGGCCAAGGCCGCCAGCGCGGCCGGTAGCGACCTGGCTGGCTCGGCCGTGGACATCAAGGGCGTCAAGACGCTCAGTGCCCGTATCGATGGCCTGGATGGCAAAGGCCTGCTGGCGCTGGTCGATCAACTGAAGAACAAGCTCGGCAGCGCGGTGATCCTGCTCGGCGGCGTGCAGGACGACAAGGTCGTGCTGGTGGCCGGTGTGACCCAGGACCTGACCGGCAAACTGAAGGCAGGCGACCTTATGAAGCAGGCGGCCGCTGCAGTCGGTGGCAAGGGTGGTGGTCGGCCGGACATGGCCCAGGGCGGTGGGGTCGATGCGGCCGCGCTCGATGGTGCGCTGGCGCTGGTCGGCCCGTTCGTCGAACAGGGCCTCTGAGGCCCTTAACTCAAGCGTGACCGCGCTGCCCGCCAAGCCCGGCGAGCAGCGTGGTGGTGTGCGGTGTTGTCTGTTTAATGGGCGCCCTTCACGGGCTGAGGCAGCTTTGAAATGGCTTTGATCGTACAGAAATTCGGCGGCACCTCCGTCGGCACCGTCGAGCGAATCGCGCAGGTCGCCGAGAAGGTGAAGAAATTCCGCGAGAAGGGCGACGACATCGTCGTCGTGGTATCCGCCATGAGCGGCGAGACCAATCGCCTTATCGACCTGGCCAAGCAGATCAGCGATGACCAGCCGGTAGCCCGCGAGCTCGACGTGATGGTCTCCACCGGTGAGCAGGTGACCATCGCCCTGCTGGCCATGGCGTTGATCAAGCGTGGCGTGCCGGCGGTGTCCTACACCGGCAGCCAAGTGCGCATTCTGACCGACAGCGCACACACCAAGGCGCGCATCCTGAGCATCGACGACAGCAACATTCGCGCTGACCTGAAGGCCGGCCGCGTGGTCGTGGTCGCGGGTTTCCAGGGTGTCGACGAGCAGGGCAACATCACCACCCTCGGCCGTGGCGGTTCCGATACCACCGGCGTGGCCCTGGCGGCGGCGCTGAAGGCCGATGAGTGCCAGATTTACACCGATGTCGATGGTGTCTATACCACCGACCCACGGGTGGTGCCCAAGGCCCAGCGTCTGGAGAAGATCACCTTCGAAGAGATGCTGGAAATGGCCAGCCTCGGTTCCAAAGTGCTGCAAATCCGCTCGGTTGAGTTCGCCGGCAAGTACAACGTCCCGCTGCGCGTTCTGCACAGCTTCCAGGAGGGCCCGGGCACCCTCATTACCCTTGATGAAGAGGAATCCATGGAACAGCCGATCATTTCCGGCATCGCCTTCAATCGCGATGAGGCCAAGCTGACCATTCGTGGCGTACCTGATCTGCCGGGCGTTGCGTTCAAGATTCTCGGCCCGATCAGCTCTGCCAATATCGAAGTCGACATGATCGTGCAGAATGTCGCGCACGATAACACCACCGATTTCACCTTTACCGTGCACCGCAACGATTACCAGAGCGCTCAGCAGGTGCTGGAAGCCACTGCGCGTGAGCTCGGTGCCCGCGAGGTGGTAGGTGACGTGAACATCGCCAAGGTATCCATCGTCGGCGTTGGCATGCGCTCTCATGCCGGTGTCGCCAGCCGCATGTTCGAAGCGCTGGCCAAGGAGAACATCAACATCCAGATGATTTCCACCTCCGAGATCAAGGTCTCGGTTGTCATCGAAGAGAAATATCTGGAATTGGCGGTGCGCGCCCTGCACACTGCGTTCGAACTCGATGCCCCGGCCCGTCAGGGCGATTGAGGCATCCGGCAAAAGGCGCGCTGATCCGCGCCTTTTGTTGTTTTGGTTGGTGTTGGTGGAACTTTACTTCCGTCCGTGCTGGTCAATACCTGAGTGCTTGCAGGTTCCTACGGGGGCTGGCTAGTGCTTTCTACGTTTGCAGACTTGTTGTCCGAAATTGAATCCGTAAGGAGAAAGGAATGCTGATTCTGACTCGCCGGGTCGGAGAGACCCTGATGGTGGGTGACGAAGTCACTGTCACCGTGTTGGGTGTGAAAGGTAATCAGGTGCGCATTGGCGTCAATGCGCCTAAGGAAGTCGCCGTTCACCGCGAAGAGATTTACCAGCGCATCCAGAAAGAGAAGGGCGAAGAACCAAACCACTAATTTTTCTCGAAATTTTGGTTTGCAAACGGGGAAAACATGTTTATCATGCGCCCCGTGTTGCGGAGAGGTGGCCGAGTGGCCGAAGGCGCTCCCCTGCTAAGGGAGTACACCTCAAAAGGGTGTCGGGGGTTCGAATCCCCCCTTCTCCGCCATTATTTGGCAAGCCGGGTTCTACCGGGCTGGCAAACAACCAGAGGTGATCTGGTCTAAAAACACCAACGGACTCATAGCTCAGCTGGATAGAGTACTCGGCTACGAACCGAGCGGTCGGAGGTTCGAATCCTCCTGAGTCCGCCATAT
>NZ_FORC01000001.1:0-617824 GCF_900113905.1 Phytopseudomonas argentinensis | reverse complement strand
AACGGACTCATAGCTCAGCTGGATAGAGTACTCGGCTACGAACCGAGCGGTCGGAGGTTCGAATCCTCCTGAGTCCGCCATACCGAAAGGGCCTGCAGCGATGCAGGCCCTTTTTCTTTGTTCGCGATTTATCCTTGCCGGCCCTGCGCGAAACCAGTTGCCGAGGCGCGCGCCGGTTCTGCGGCCCGCTGCGCTGCGGGGTCTCGACGGCCTAGCGTTTGCCGGCCACGCAGTCGTTCTGGTCGAAGACCACGGTGCGTCGCTCGCTGTTGTGTTTGCTGGCGTAGTGGTAGGTGGTCTGGCCGTTGCGCTTGCTGATGCGTTCTGGCTTGCCCAGGGCGCTTTCCACGTCGCTGCGGGTCATGCCGGCGCGTATCTGCTTTCTGATGATCGCTTCGCGCCTGGCGTTGCCGGTAACGGCGTTGTCGCAGCCATCCTGCCGACCACCGACGATGGTCAGCCTGCGCTCGTTGCCGCTTGCCCTGGCATCTTTGTTACCGACTCGAGGTGTTGCCAGTGGAACGGCTGCGCCGCTGCCGGGTCTGGGATTGTGGGTGTTCTGAATCTGCTGTTGCTGGCTGCCGGCGCAGCCGTGGCGCGTGAAGGTGACATGGCCCGTTTCATCCTCGCAGCGAAACACGTTCGACGCCGGTAGCGGGGCAGGGCAAAGCAGCATGGCGCAGAGGGTTAGGCAGGGTATCCGATGCATGGCGGCGTCCTCCGTGACGTTTCAAGCGGCCTACCCGACAATCTTGCCACTGCCAGGTGTCTTGCCAAGCCCGATGTGCGTCGCAGTATTTCGAACTCTTGCCTACGGGCTCAGGAAAACGCTGCAAGCGCTTGTCCTGCCATGCCTTTGTCACGTACGTGGCCGATTGGCATGGTATTATTCGCCCCGTCAGCCCCGCCGGGGCTTGTGGATCCCTTCCATGGACTTACCCAGTAGTAACTCAGAATTCCAAGTGTGCAATCACGTATTGACTGATTGACCCTCGCTGGCGCGCGCCGCCGCTGGGGGCGGAGTGTGCCATGACCGAAGCAGAAGCCAAGAAGCCGCAAGAAAGCCTGCAGGATCGACTCGCACAGGTCGTCGAGCTGTTGCAGCGGCATCGGCTGGTCGAAGACCTGACCCATCGCCAGGAAGGCCCGCACCAGGACCGTGTCGAAGGCCTGGTGCATCGGCAGAACCTGGCAGAGCTGCAGCGCAAGCTCGATGATCTGCACTCGGCGGACGTTGCCTACATCCTCGAGGCGCTGCCGCTGGAAGATCGCCTGGCCATCTGGCAGTTGGTCAAGGCTGACCGCGACGGCGACATCCTCCTCGAAGTGTCGGATGCCGTCCGTGAAACCCTGCTGGCCGACATGGAGGATCACGAGATCCTCGCGGCGGCCAAGGAGATGGATGCCGACGAGCTGGCCGACCTGGCCTCCGAGCTGCCGCGCGACGTGGTGCACGAGCTCATGGAGACCCTCGATGCCCAGCAGCGCGAGCGGGTGCGTTCTGCGCTCTCCTACGAGGAGGAGCAGGTCGGTGCGCTGATGGACTTCGAGATGGTGACCATTCGCGAAGACGTCAGCCTAGAGGTGGTGCTGCGTTACCTGCGGCGTCTCAAGGAGCTGCCGGGGCATACCGACAAGCTGTTCGTGGTCGATTACGACGGCGTGCTCAAGGGCGTGCTGTCAATCAAGCGCCTGCTGGTCAACGATCCGGAGAAGCAGGTAGCCGAGGTCATGGCCAGTGATCCCGTCAGCTTCCATCCTGACGAGGATGCCTACGATGCTGCCCAGGCCTTCGAGCGCTATGACCTCATTTCGGCGCCGGTGGTAGACAAGAACGGCAAACTCATCGGTCGTCTGACCATTGACGAAATGGTCGACCTGATCCGTGAGGAAAGCGAAAGCGAAGTTCTCAACATGGCCGGTCTGCGCGAGGAGGAAGATATCTTCGCTTCGGTCTGGAAGTCGGTGCGCAACCGCTGGGCCTGGCTGGCAGTGAACCTGGTGACCGCGTTCATGGCCTCGCGGGTCATTGGTCTGTTCGAAGGATCCATCGAGAAGCTGGTGGCGTTGGCGGCGCTGATGCCTATTGTCGCGGGTATCGGGGGGAATTCGGGCAACCAGACCATCACCATGATCGTGCGTGCGATGGCGCTCGATCAGGTCAGTACCGGCAATACCTCGCGACTGATTCGCAAGGAATTGGGTGTGGCACTGATCAACGGCCTGGTATGGGGCGGGGTGATCGGTATCGTGGCCTATGGCTTGTATGACAGCTGGTCGCTGGGCGTGGTAATGACGGCGGCGATGACCCTGAATCTGCTGCTTGCGGCGCTTATGGGGGTGCTGATCCCCATGACCTTGATGCGTATCGGCCGCGATCCGGCGATGGGCGCCAGCGTGATGATCACCGCGGTGACCGACAGCGGCGGCTTTTTTATCTTCCTCGGTCTGGCGTCATTGTTTCTGCTCTGAATGCCTGTGGCGACCAACAAAAAAACCGGCCTTGAGCCGGTTTTTTCATGGGATATCGCGTCAGTCGTCGTTGCCGGCGGCCATCTCTGCGTCATGAGCGATCAGCGACACAAGCGCGTTCTGCTGGCGACGCGACAGCTGGCGAAAGCGTTGCAGGAGCTCGCGCTCGTGCAGTGACAACTCGGGGCTGTCGAGACGAATGCCAAGTTCGTCGTCCAGCGCGCCTTCCTGAAGCATGCTCTGTTCGAGGCGAGCAATAATCTCGGAGTTCATGCTGCGGTGGTGTTGGCGAGCCACATCAGCGATGCGCTCGCGCATGCCGTCTGGCAACCGAACGACGAACTTGTCAGCCGTACGGCTGGAGTAAATAGCCTGTTTCATAGGGCGCATACATCAACCAAATTAGTTCAGGGAAACGAAGCTGTAATGGCATATAGCTACGGAATGTCAGGGTTCTGACCATCTTTTGCCCTTGCCGTTCAGCAACGTCGGCATTTTGTCTGGTGATCGTACTTCTTGCCAGCAGATAATTGACGCCAATTACGTGTCGTATTCTGGACTGGGTACCGGCTTTTTGCCAGCACTACTTCTCGGAATTGTTCCCGATTGCGCGCAGCGTCGCATTTATCAAGGATGGCAGAGGGCCGCACTTGGCAATTTTCGTTCACGAGGGAGTCTGGAAGGGGTATTCCCCGTTTGGGGGGCTGCATCAGGAGGGGCGGCGGTCGACACATTGCAGATGATATCGTTGGGCGCCACCTGCTCCGCAAACCGGGGTTTCAGGGGGCGTGATTCCTTTATGTTGCACAGAGGTGCTGCAATGACGCAGGGCATGCTGATTTACCTGATGGGGCCTTCTGGGTCTGGCAAGGACAGTGTGCTCGCGGCGCTGGAACGGCGCCTGGAGAATCGGCGTTGTCGCATTGCCCGTCGGATCGTTACCCGTGGTGCCGATCTGGGAGGTGAAGAAGCCATTGCCGTCTCGTTCCAGGCGTTCGAGGCCCGGGAATCGGCGGGCGGATTCGCCATGTCCTGGCGGGCCAATGGGCTCGCCTATGGTATCGGCCTGGAAATCGACACGTGGCTCGCGGACGGCTATCTGGTGGTTGTCAATGGGTCGCGTGCCTACCTGGATGAGGCGCGCCGGCGGTATCCGCAGCTGGAAGCCGTGCTGCTGGAGGTCGAACCAGCTGTTCTAAGGTCACGCCTGCTCAGCCGCGCTCGAGAAAGCGCCGCTCAGATCGATGCCAGGATGGCGCGCAGCGCGCACTTCGCTGATAGGCGTGGATCCGCCACTGAGGGCGTCCTGCATATCGACAATTCAGGTCCGCTCGAGCGGGCGGTAGAGAGCATGCTTCGTCTCATTGACAGCTTGCCGGGTCCGCAGGAGGGCCGGTCGCCAGGGGCTGGTTAGCGCAGCACGGGGTCGAACTTCACCCGTTTGCCTATCAGCAGGGCAATCGCCAGCGCGGCGCCGCTTACCGCCAGGCTGATCTTGGCCGCGGCACCAAGCCATTGAGCCTGCTCGGGCAGGGCCAGCATAACGGCGGAAGCCACTGCGATCAGCAGAAAAAACAAGGCGGGTTTGGACATCATGCTTTCCTCGCGCGACAGATTCGCCATCTAGAAAAAAGGATCGTGGGGGCCATTGTGCTCATCGCTGTTGGCGCTGTTTGGCGGCGTCCCATCACAGAGGCCATCAATCAGCCAGATGGCTGTACAGGTGATGGTGGTCAGCAGCAAGACGAAACCGGGAAAGAATATGCTCCACATGACCGGCGCTCAAAACGTGAAGCGCTGCTGTTTCGGGCTGGGCTGCCATTCGCCGGTAGTCAGCGGCTTGGCGGCGAACTGGCCCGGTTCGACCTTGGCGGCATGCTCGAACTGTACCGGGGTCGCGCGCATCTGCTGCACGAGATGCATGGCAGTGGCCTGCTGCTGGTTATTCTGGAAATTGGCGAATGCGGCGCCTGCGAGCAGGGTCAGGGCAACGGCGGTGACCAGGACGATGAGGCTGTTCATGGAATGGGTTCTCGCATTCGGATTCTATGCGAGAGAAATTGCAGTTCCCGTGCCAGGAATTTGAGGTAATTAAATCCTTTTAAATCAATGACTTGGCGTTGTGATTGCGCGGCCTTCTCGTGCATGTTGCAAGATGGCCGAATTGCCGCATTGCAAAATGCAAGGTGGCTATTTTGCCTTATTCCAGCGGCAGCTCCGTAGTGCGCTTTACTTCGCTCATTGCGATGCCTGAATGGGCCTCCTGCACATGGGGCCGTTGCAGTAGTTGGTCGCGTAGAAAACGCTCATAACTGGCGATGTCCCGAGCCACCACTTTGAGCAGATAGTCCGAACTCCCCGCCATGGTGTAGCACTCGATCACCTGCGGATAACCGGCAATCGCCCGTTCGAACTCATCCAGATTGCTACGGCCATGGGCCGACAACTTGATACTGACGAATACCGTGATGGTGAAGCCGAGACGCTTGTGGCTGAGCAGGGCCACCTTGCGTTCGATAAAACCTTCTTCCTGAAGGCGGTTGATGCGCCGCCAGCAGGGCGACTGCGAGAGCTCGACCTTCTTGGCAATTTCAGCAGCGCTGAGGTCGGCGTTGCGTTGCAGGAGACGGAGAATCCGGCGATCGATAGCGCTGAGGGTGTCGTGCATGTTCGTTTCCCATTTTTGATTATTGTCGAAACGTTCATGCGCAGTATCCCCACTAGCGGCATAAATGAGAAAGGAAAAATCGCCAAACTCCGGTCTATGCTTAAGGCATTCATCCCCACAGTGATCCTGGGGGATGTGGGCAGGTGAATAACCCTGTCACTTGACAGCTCGCTATAAAAACAACAGGAGCGCCGTCTTATGTCTCTGGCCGAAATCCGTCTGGACGACAAATACCGTCTCGCTACGGGTCATTTGTATCTCACTGGCACCCAGGCCCTCACGCGCCTGCCCATGCTGCAGAAGCAGCGTGATACCACTGCCGGGCTGAATACCGCCTGCTTCATCTCCGGCTATCGTGGCTCGCCATTGGGCGGGCTGGACAAGAGCCTCTGGGAGGCCCGCGAATTTCTGCAGCAGAACGCCATTCATTTCCAGCCGGGGGTCAACGAGGAGCTCGGGGCCACGGCGGTATGGGGCAGCCAGCAGACCAATCTGTTTCCCGGTGCACGCTACGACGGCGTATTCGCCATGTGGTACGGCAAGGGCCCGGGCGTCGACCGCAGCGGCGACGTGTTCAAGCATGGCAACTCTGCCGGGGTATCGCCCCATGGCGGCGTGCTGGTGCTGGCCGGCGACGACCATGGCTGCAAGTCGTCGACCATCGCCCATCAGAGCGAGCACGCCTTTATCGCCGCCTCGATGCCGGTGCTCAACCCGGCCAATGTTCAGGAAATCCTCGACTACGGCATCATCGGCTGGGAGCTGTCGCGCTATAGCGGCTGCTGGGTCGCCTTGAAAACCATCGCCGAGAACGTCGATTCTTCTGCCGTGGTGGATGTGGACCCGCAACGCATCCAGGTCACGCTGCCCGATGACTTCGAACTGCCCGAGGACGGCGTGCATATTCGCTGGCCGGATCCACCGCTGGCCCAGGAGAAGCGCCTCAACGTCTACAAGATCTATGCAGCCCGCGCTTTCGCCCGTGCCAATGGCCTGAACAAGGTGATGCTCGACTCGGCCAACCCGCGGCTGGGGATCATAACCACCGGCAAATCGTACCTGGATGTGCGCCAGGCCCTGGATGATCTGGGGCTGGATGACGCGCTCTGTGCACGGATCGGCCTGCGTGTCTTGAAAATTGGCATGAGTTGGCCGCTGGAGCCGGTGTCGGTGCATGATTTTGCCGAAGGGCTCGATGAGATTCTGGTCGTCGAGGAGAAGCGCAGCATCATCGAGGATCAACTGACGGGGCAGCTCTACAACTGGCCGGTCGGCAAACGGCCCAGGGTGGTTGGCGAATTCGACGAGCAAGGGCAGTCGCTGCTGCCGAACCTGGGCGAGCTGACCCCGGCGATGATCGCCCGGGTCATTGCTCGTCGCTTAGCGCCGATCTACACCAGTGCCGTGATCGAGGCGCGTCTGGGCTTTCTCGACGCCAAGGAAAAGGCCCTGGCGGCGCGCAGTTACAACACCGTGCGTACGCCTCATTTCTGTTCCGGGTGCCCGCACAACAGCTCGACCAAGGTGCCTGAGGGCAGCCGTGCGATGGGTGGCATCGGTTGCCATTACATGACCCAGTGGATGAACCGCAGCACCGACACCTTTAGCCAGATGGGCGGCGAAGGGGTGACCTGGATCGGCCAGGCGCCATTTACCGATACCCCCCATGTGTTCCAGAACCTGGGTGACGGTACCTACTTCCATTCCGGCCATCTGGCGCTGCGTGCTGCGGTGGCGGCGGGGGTGAACATCACCTACAAGATTCTCTACAACGATGCGGTGGCGATGACCGGTGGCCAGCCCGTGGACGGCGAATTACGGGTCGATCAGCTCAGCCAGCAGGTATTCGCCGAAGGCGTCAAACGCGTCGCGGTGGTCAGTGACGAGCCCGACAAGTACCCCAGCCGCTCGAGCTTTGCGCCGATCACCAGCTTTCATCATCGCCGCGAGCTCGACGCGGTGCAGCGCGAGCTGCGCGAGTTCAAGGGCGTGTCGGTGATCATCTACGACCAGACCTGCGCGACTGAAAAGCGCCGGCGGCGCAAGCGCGGCAAACTGCTCGATCCTGCCAAACGCGCCTTTATCAATGCGGCGGTATGCGAAGGCTGCGGCGACTGCAGCGTGAAATCCAACTGCCTGTCGGTACTGCCGCTGGAGACCGAGTTGGGGCGCAAGCGGGAAATCGACCAGAACGCCTGCAACAAGGATTTCAGCTGCCTCGACGGCTTTTGCCCCAGCTTTGTCACAGTGCATGGCGGTGGGCTGCGTCAGCCCCAGGCGCTCGGCGCCGGCGCGCTGTTCGTGGCCTTGCCTGAGCCCCGGCAGCCCGCCCTGGAGCGACCCTGGAACATCCTTTTGCCAGGTGTTGGCGGAAGCGGGGTGACTACGGTGGGCGCGCTGCTGGGTATGGCTGCGCACCTTGAAGGCAAGGGTTGCACGGTGCTGGATCAGGCAGGCCTGGCGCAGAAGTTCGGGCCGGTGAATACCCATGTGCGTATCGCCGCACGCCAGGACGATATCTACGCGGTACGCATTGCTGCGGGTGAAGCCGACCTGCTGATCGGTTGTGACCTGGTAGTGGCGGCGGGGGAGGACGCGCTGGCCAAGCTCAATGAGCAGGTGTCCCATGCGGTGATCAATGATCACGAGGCAGCGACTGCGGAATTCACTCGCAACCCCGACGCCCAGGTGCCAGGGGCTGCGATGCGTCAGGCGCTGGTCGACGCGGTGGGCGCTGACAAGACCTGGTTCGTCAATGCCACGCAATTGGCGACGCGTCTGCTCGGCGACAGTATCGCCACCAACCTGTTCATGCTCGGCTACGCCTATCAAAAGGGTCTGGTGCCCATCAGTGCCCAGGCCATCGACAAGGCCATCGAGCTCAACAACGTGGCGGTCGAGTTCAACCAGCAAGCCTTTCTCTGGGGGCGGCGCGCGGCCTATGACGCAGCGGCCATCGAGCGCCTGGTGCGTTCGCAGGGCGCCGAAGATACTCGCTGTACCACGCTCGATCAGGTCATCGAGGATCGTGTCGCCCGGTTGACCGCCTATCAGAACAGCCGCTATGCCGAGCGCTACCGGGAGCTGGTCGGTCGTGTTCGCGCACGTGACAGCGATCCGCGTCAACGTCTGACCGAGGCGGTCGCGCGCTATTACTTCAAGTTGCTGGCCTACAAGGACGAGTACGAAGTGGCGCGGTTGTACAGCGACGCTGCCTTCAGCGAAGCACTGCATGCGCAGTTCCAGGGCGACTTCCGCCTGCAGTTCCACCTCGCGCCCTCCTGGCTGAGCCACACGGACAGCGCCACGGGAGAGCCGCGCAAGCGCAGTTTTGGGCCCTGGATGCTCAAGGCCTTCAAGGTTCTGGCGACCTTGCGCTTTGTGCGTGGCACCTGGCTGGATCCCTTCGCTCGCAGCGAGGAGCGCAAGCTGGAACAGGCGTTGATCGGAGATTACGAGCGTAGCGTGGCGTCGCTGCTGGAGGCGCTCACGGCTGATAATTATCAGACCGCCGTGGCCATTGCGGAGCTTCCAGAGCAAATCCGCGGCTACGGCCACGTCAAGGAAAAGGCCGTGGAGCGTGCGCGCGTGCTGGAGCGACAACTGCAGGAGAGGCTCAAGTCGGACAGCGCGGTCATCGTCAGGCTATTCGAACCCGCTGCCTGAATCGGGAGAGTGGCATGACAAATTGCGTTTCGCTGGTTAACATGCCGGCCGGCGTCCTCAAGGGCGCCGGATCAAACGGGTCTCCTTAGTTCAACGGATAGAATAAGCCCCTCCTAAGGGCTAGATGCTGGTTCGATTCCAGCAGGGGACGCCATGATCCACCCTCGCCAAGAGGCACTGGCGCGGGTGCACCCGATTTGCGCAAGCCTGATGAAAAGCAAAAAAAGACCCGGCAAAAAGCCGGGTCAATAACCGTGATTAGCCTGATGAGGAGATAACCTGTCAGCATCCGACCAGGAAGCTTTCAGATTATCGAACCAGCCTCGCGGCTGGTGATGTAGATAATAGTCATTCTCGACTACATGTCAATAAAAATAATTCTCATTCATTTCCGGTCTCTGGGATCTTCTCCCGCGTAGCTCGGAATCGGCGCCTTGCGGCCGCCATACTCGCTTTGTTCATGTCAACTTGGGTGCGCTCAGGCTACCCTAGGGCTTCTCCCAGGATTGGTGAACGACATGACCGATGAATCTCACGACATTCCCGGTACAGAGCCACTCAGTGCAGCGCAGGCACGCATATTGGGTTGCCTGATCGAAAAGCAGGCCACTACCCCAGAAGCCTATCCGCTGACCTTGAACGCAGTGGTGCTGGCCTGTAACCAGAAGACCAGTCGCGACCCCCTGATGAACCTTACCTCCGGCAGCGTAGGGCAGGGCCTGCGTAGCCTGGAAGAGCGCGGTCTGGCGCGGCTGGTGATGGGCAGTCGTGCCGATCGCTGGGAGCATCGGGTGGACAAGTGCCTCGGCTTGGTGGCCCCCCAGGTGACGCTGCTCGGGTTACTGTTGCTGCGCGGGCCGCAGACGACCGGCGAGCTGCTGGCACGCAGCAATCGTCAGTATGATTTCGATGATACGCAGCAAGTGCAGCATCACCTCGAGCGATTGATCGGACGGCAATTGGTAGCCCTGGTTGGGCGTCAGGCTGGCCAGCGTGAGGACCGTTACGCCCAGCTTCTGGGTGACCCGGAGCAGTTGCAGGCGCAGTTGCAAGAGCGTGCGCAGCGCCCGGAGCCGGCGCCTGGCGGTTCAGCCGAGCGCCTTGAGGCACTCGAGGCCAGGATCAACGCCCTGGAAGCACGGCTGGCGGCGCTGGAAGCGGGTGTCGAAAGCTGAGGGAGATGTTCTCGCGGGTACGCAGGGTTTGGAATCAGTGAACTGTGCCGGTTGCGCACTATCAATATGGCACAGCGGCAGGTTGCTGGCCTTGGCAATGGGCAAACCTACCTGGTCGTAAATCGAACAACAGCCTGTTCTCGCAGCCGGTACAAGGAGTCGTTGCAGTCCAATGCGTTTGATCTGGAAGTCCTTCAGTTCCCTGTACATCGCCACCGTCCTGATGCTGCTGGGCTCAGGCTTGCTCAGTACCTACCTGGCGCTACGGCTGGCCGAGTCCGGTGAGGGAATCTGGGCGGGCGCGCTGATGGCGGCCAACTACTTCGGCCTGGTGCTGGGCGGCAAGATCGGCCACCGGCTGATCGCCCGGGTGGGGCACATACGGGCTTACGTCGCCTGCGCCGGTGTGGTAACGGCGGCGGTGCTCGGCCATGGTCTGCTCGACTGGCTACCGGCATGGCTGGTGCTGCGTGTGCTGGTGGGCCTGGGCATGATGTGTCAGTACATGGTGATCGAGAGCTGGCTCAACGAGCAGGCCGAGACCAAGCAGCGTGGCCTGGTATTCGCTGGCTACATGGCTGCTTCCTACCTGGGGCTGGTGCTGGGTCAACTGGTACTCGTGGTGCACCCGACCCTGGGCCTTGAGTTGCTGATGCTGGTGGCTCTGGCGTTCGCCCTGTGCCTGGTGCCGGTAGCCCTGACCCGCCGTCTGCATCCGGCGCCGCTGCGCCCGGCACCGCTGGAAATGCGCTTCTTTTTCCGCCGTGTACCGCTGTCGCTCACCACCATTGGCGTTGCCGGCCTGATGATCGGCGCCTTCTATGGTCTGGCCCCTTTGTATGCCACCGAGATGGGCCTGGCGACTGAGCAGATCGGGATCTTCATGGGCTGCTGCATTCTCGCTGGCCTGGTGGTTCAGGCGCCGCTGGGCTGGCTTTCGGATCGCTTCGACCGGGTGAAGCTGATACGCGGCATGTCAGCCGCGATGGTGCTGGTCGCGGCGCCGCTGGCCATCGTTTCCGAAGCGCCGTTGCTGCTTCTGGTGTCGGTGGGATTTATCGTCAGCATGCTGCAGTTCAGCCTGTATCCGCTGGCCGTGGCATTCGCCAACGACCATGTCGAAGCCGATCGCCGGGTCTCGCTAACCGCCATGCTGTTGGTGACCTTTGGGGTTGGTGCTTGTATCGGTCCGTTGCTGGTTGGCGTGCTGATGCGCTTTTTCGGCGCCAACATGCTGTACGCATTCTTCTGTGTCTGCGGGCTGTTCCTGGTCTGGCGCGTGCGCTCGAACATCGTCACCCACCTGCATCAGGTCGATGACGCACCCCTGCAGCACGTGGCCATGCCGGTGAACATGACCGCCTCACCGCTGATGGCGGCGCTGGATCCGCGCGTCGACGAGCAGGTGGTACAGGAGCAGATGCAGGAGCCTGTGGTGACCAACCCGGATGACACGGTGGATCCGGCTGAGCGCCCGGAGCCGCCGGTCACAGCCCCCCAGGCATGACCAGCCAGGCCGCTTACAGAAAGCTTTCGCTCTCGAAGCGACGCGCCTCGCGCTGCAACTGATAGACGAATCGTTCGATCAGGCGCTGTTGAAGCCCGCTCAGGTTGGCGAAATGCAGGCCTGCAAGGGTGACGTCTAGCTTGTCGTCATAGCGGGCATGGCGCAACTCGACGGCGGCCTCCAGCTTGCCCACTGGCAGTTGCGCACAGAAGTCCTCGTAGATCTGCCCGGGCTGCAATTGCTGGCTGGTATCACCGGCCAGCCGGATCTTGCAGCCGGATGCCGAGATATCGAGCATCAGGCCTTCGAGCGGCGCGCGCAGGCGCGTTCCACTGAGCTGCACCGTGACCTGTTCCGATTGCCTGAGCGCAGCGCGAAAGGCATTACGGCGCTGATGGTAGTGCACCTCGGCGGGGATGGTTCCGATATAGCAGCGCTCACCTTGATACTCGCCGGCGCGCATGCCGGTCGGGCAGTCCCAGGCGATGCGCACGCCGTCATGCATTGATTCGATGCTGAACGGCTCGCCATTTTGCAGATAGCGTTCGCCGTCACTGGGGATCATCTCGTCGAGAACCAGCAGATTGCGTTCCCGGTCGATTTCGATCACATAGCTCTGAAAGCGCTGATTACGCTCCTGGAAAATAAGGATCAAGGGGTCATGGTTGTGTTGCAGGAGACGGAGGTTGGCAATGATTTCCAGCGGTGCCTTGAGCACCTTAGGAGGTTGCGGGCCACACTCCTGAGCGAAGGGGTTGGACACGGTCCAGTGTACTCCGGGGCAAGGTACTGCTGCGTCGGGTGATGCGATACTGCCTCACCGCGCATCTTGTCGTTATGTCAGGCCTGGCTGAGCGGGCGCTTGTTGCCGATCTTAGCGGTACTGCCGCTGCTGTCATAGAGCGAAGGCGTTTCATTGCCGCGCAGGATACCGAGCATGCCGGCAGTGGACTTCTGGCTGGAGCGGATAATGCGCCCGTTTCGCAGGTTGGCCTCCTGGCAGCGCTCGAGCAGTTCGCTCAGCTGCTCACTGGCCCGCAGCAGCTCGTCACCCTGTGTCGAGCGTTCGGCCAGTTGCTGCAAGCCTGCACGGTCAGGGCTCAGCTGCAAACTCAACAATATCTGCGTGCGGCTCTTGCCGTGCTGGTCGAGCGTGGCCAGCAAGGGTTGCTTGCTCGCGAGGATTTCCTGCAATGGGCTCAGGTCATGTTCACCGAGCGCGTGATATTCGGCTTCGATCAGCTCAAGCAGTTGCGCTGCGTGGCCGATATCCTCGTTGAACAGGTCAAGCAGCTGGGTAGCATTCATCATTGCGGCTCTCTGGGATGAAACTTCTTTGCGCATGCCTGCACGCACGTGCGGGCCACCTTCAAAGCGGTTTCCGGGCGTCCAACACCCCAGGGCGAGCCTGACGACTAGCGCTGGGATTCGAAGTTGAGCAGCTTGCTGGCGACGCGCTGGCTGTCGACCTGATAACTGCCGTCAGCAACAGCCTGTTTCAGCTTGGCCACTCGGTCGGTATCGACAGCTGGCTGGTCGCGCAGCTTGTCGACGGTTTTTTGCAACTGCTGTGCCTCGCTGCTCAGTTGAACGGACTCGCCGCTCTTGCTGCTGGCAGCCGCTTTTTGCGCCGCAGCTTCGCTGCCAGCGCTCTTGGTGTCGATGGCTTCGTTCTTGCCGCCCTGGGTGCTGCCTGCACGGGTAGTGCTGGCTGGCGTGGAGCTGTTGAGTCGGTTGAAATCGATGACCATGATGGGAAACCTCTAACGGTGTGTGGACGCTTGCCTAGTGTGTCGGCCATGCCTGAGAAAACTTTAGGCAAAAAAATCGCGTCGCCCACACAGTCTAAAACAGCCTTGTTCGTCCGTCAGCCATTGCTTTGGCCGAGCCGTCTGTCACATCAATACTTCAACCTGCCCGGGGCCGACCACCCTGGCACGTATCACCCGTTGCGAGCGCTGGTTACGCACGCTGATCTGCTTGCCCAGCGAGCCATCGGAAAGCGCCTCGCCGGGCATGCGCACGGTGATGCCGCCACTGCGTGCGCTGATTACCACCTGATCGCCGCGGCGTATCACCTCTGCCTGGCGGATGAAGGTAGGCGACAGCACCTGATCCGCTTGCAGGGGGCGGGTGGTCTTTCTGCCCAGCGCCTGTTCCAGGTCGGTCATATAGCCTTGGTTGAGCAGGCCGACATCGCGTTCGGCAAGCTGCAGGTCGCCTTCGCCGAGTACACCTTCGCGTTTCACGGGGCGTACCACCGTGACCACTTCTCGATAGAGGCGTACCTGGCCCGGCACGAATACCGTCCAGGGCGCTGCGCCGTCGCAGCGTACCCGCACCGTCACGCGGCCAACCGGCTCGGCCGGAGTTTCCAGCGTGGCGCTCAGGGGTTGATCGCACAGTGGCAGGCGCAAACGCGGGTCCAGGCGGCTGACTTGAACCTCGTGGCGAGCCTGAATATTGCTGCGCTGCAAATAGTCTGCAACTGCCTGCTCAAGAAAGCGCTGGGTCTCGCCGATAAGCTGATCGGGCAGGGTGACGGATGCGGTCGTCAGCGTGCTATAGCCGAGCGCCAGTAAAGCAGGTAAAACTGCCAGGCAACGAAGGCTCTTGGCCATCGCGCGTCGGATAATTGTCATTCGTGCATTCATGTCTGGTTCGAAGCAAGGCGCGTGCCGCCTGCTACGCTAACCAAATCTGATGTGTTACTTGAATCTTGGGAGCCCGTACATGGCCGGTGTGATGGATTCGGTCAACCAGCGAACTCAGCTGGTTGGGCAAAATCGCCTGGAACTGCTGCTGTTTCGTCTCGACGGCCCTCAGCTGTACGGGATCAACGTCTTCAAGGTGAAGGAGGTGCTGCAGTGCCCCAAACTCACCATCATGCCCAAGTCGAGCCCGGTGGTTCGAGGCGTGGCCAACATCCGTGGTGGCACCATCCCGATCCTGGATCTGTCCATGGCTACCGGCAAGCGCCCACTGGCTGATATCACGGGTAGCTTCGTTATCATCACCGAATACAACACCAAGGTGCAGGGCTTCCTGGTGCGTTCGGTTGAGCGCATCGTCAACATGAACTGGGAAGAGATCCACCCGCCACCCAAGGGGACCGGGCGCGATCATTACCTTACGGCAGTCACCCGGCTGGATGACAAGCTGGTCGAGATCATCGATGTCGAGAAGATTCTCGCCGAAGTGGCGCCGACCTCCGAAGTGATCTCCGCCGGGGTGATCGACGACGAGGCGCAGACCAAGGCGGTTAGTCAGCATGTGCTGATCGTCGATGATTCTTCCGTGGCGCGTAAGCAGGTGATGCGTTGCCTGCAAACCGTCGGGGTCGAGGTCACTGCGCTCAACGATGGTCGCCAGGCGCTGGACTTCCTGCGCGCCATGGTCGATGAGGGCAAGGCGCCTGAAGAAGAGTTGCTGATGATCATTTCCGATATCGAAATGCCGGAAATGGATGGCTATACCCTGACGGCAGCGATCCGTTCCGATCCGCGCATGCAGAAGCTGCATATTCTCCTGCATACTTCACTGTCCGGCGTGTTCAACCAGGCCATGGTGAAGAAGGTCGGGGCCAATGACTTCCTGGCGAAATTCCGCCCGGATGATCTGGCCGCCCGAGTGGTCGAGCGGGTCAAGGCCGGCTGATCTAGCCGGTAGGCGTGCGGCCAAGGCCGGCAGGCCGGCAGCTGAACCGTCGAGCGCTCCATGAGCGTTCGACGTATCCGATTTTTTAGATGGGCGAGGCCTCACGAGTGTCTTCAGGTAATTTGGATTTCGAACAATTCCGGATCTTTCTGGAAAAGGCCTGCGGCATCGTGCTGGGCAGCAATAAACAGTACCTGGTCTCCAGTCGGCTCAATAAACTGATGGAGAGCAACGGCATCAAGTCCCTGGGCGAGTTGGTGCAGCGTATGCAGAACCAGCCGCGCAGTGGGTTGCGCGAGCAGGTGGTCGATGCGATGACCACCAACGAAACCTTGTGGTTTCGTGACACCTACCCTTTCGAGGTGCTCAAGAACCGCGTGCTGCCCGAGCTGATCAAGGCTTACCCCGGCCAGCGCCTGCGCATCTGGTCGGCGGCCTGCTCGTCCGGCCAGGAGCCTTACTCGCTGTCGATGAGCATCGACGAGTTCGAGCGTAGCAATATCGGCCAGCTCAAGGCCGGCCTGCAGATCGTCGCTACCGACCTGTCGCCCACCATGCTCAACAACTGCAAGTCGGGCGAGTATGACAGCCTGGCCATGGGCAGGGGGTTGGCTGCCGATCGACTGCAGCGTTACTTCGATCCCAAGGGGCCCGGGCGCTGGGTGGTGAAGCCGGCGATCAAGAGTCGCGTGGAATTCCGGCCGCTCAACCTGCTCGACAGTTACGCGAGCCTCGGCAAGTTCGACATCGTGTTTTGTCGTAACGTGCTGATCTACTTCTCCGCCGAGGTGAAGAAGGACATCCTCACGCGCATCCACGCTATGCTCAAGCCGGGCGGCTACCTGTTTCTGGGGGCCTCGGAGGCGCTGAACGGGCTGCCGGAGAAGTATCAGATGGTGCAGTGCAGCCCGGGCATCATCTACAAAGCCAAGTAAAGGCAGCGGTGTCACGGCAAAACGGGAGGCTTCGGCCTCCCGTTTTCGTTTGTCTTGCCGGCGACGTCTGACGGTGTTCCGTCGCTGGTGCGTCAGAAAAGCGGCAAGCTCTGGGGAAATTGCCGCTCTGCGCTTGCCAGGCGGCGGAAAAGCTTTGCCGCCTGTGCCCTCGCAATCACCTGTTGGGTGCTCATCTGCCTGATTTAAAAGTAAAAAAATAAATTGGCACGTGCCTTGCTGTGAACTTTGCACGAAAACAGGCGAGCCACTACGGCAAAGGTCCCTGAGATGAGCATCAGTTTCGACAGTGCACTTGGCATCCACGAGAAGGCGCTGGGCTTCCGTGCCCAGCGCGCCGAAGTGTTGGCCAACAACATGGCGAATGCCGACACCCCCAATTACAAGGCGCGTGATCTGGATTTCGCCTCGGTGCTGGCGCAGCAGGCAGCCAAGGGCAGCGGTGCCGGCAATGCAGGTCTGAGAACCACCAACAGCCGGCATATCGCAGCAGAAGGCGTGCCAATGGGCGATGCCGCATTGGCCTATCGCACGCCGACAGCCCCGTCTATCGATCAGAACACCGTCGACGCTCAGGTGGAGCAGGCCAATTACGCCGAGAACGCGGTGGCCTTCCAGACCAGCTTCACGTTGCTCAACAGTAAATTCAAAGGGCTCATCAGTGCCCTGCGTGGTGAATAAAGGAGCCTGACATGTCCCTTACCAGTGTGTTCAACATCGCCGGAACCGGGATGAGCGCCCAGAGCACTCGCCTCAATACCATCTCCAGCAACATTGCCAACGCCGAAACCGTCTCGTCGAGCATCGACCAGACCTATCGCGCACGCCATCCGGTATTCGCCACGGTATTTCAGAATGCCCAGGGCGGTAATAACGGTTCGCTGTTCGCCGACCAGGATCAGTCCGGTGCCGGCGTGCAGGTGATGGGCATCGTCGAGGATCAGAGCAGCCTGATGGCGCGCTACGAGCCCAATCATCCCGCGGCGAACGAGGAGGGCTATGTGTATTACCCCAACGTCAACGTGGTCGAGGAGATGGCGGACATGATTTCCGCCAGTCGTGCCTTCCAGACCAACGTGGAAATGATGAATACCGCCAAGCAGATGATGCAGCGCGTATTGACCCTGGGGCAGTGAGCAGGAGTGACACATGAGCACCGTTGACGGCATAGGCTCCAGTTCCGCACTGGACAAGTATCAGTTGAAGCAGGACGGCACGCAGAACAAGGAGCTGGGCAAGGACCAGTTCCTCAATCTGCTGGTGGCCCAGCTGAACAACCAGAACCCGCTCGAGCCCCAGGGCAACGGTGAGTTCATCGCCCAGCTGGCGCAGTTCAGTACGGTGGAAGGCGTCGAGAAACTCAACTCGAGCATGGAAACCATCCTGTCCGGCTATCAGTCCTCCCAGGCGCTGCAGGCTTCCTCCCTGGTCGGGCGCAAGGTGATCGTGCCGGTCGACAAGGCGGTGGTCGATACCAGCGAGAGCTTCAAGGCCAGTGCCGTGCTGCCCACCAGCAGCAGCAACGTGTACGTCAACGTCTACGACAGTGCCGGCACGGTGGTCAGCCGCATCAACCTCGGCGAGCAGCAGGCCGGCAACCTGAGCTTCATCTGGGATGGCAAGGACTCGAGCGGCAACGTGATGAAACCGGGCACCTACAAGTTCGAGGCCCAGGCCACCTACGGCAACGAAACCAAGGGGCTTTACACCTTGCTGCCGGCCAACGTCGACAGCGTCACCCTGGGTGGCAACGAATTGATGCTCAACCTGGCGGGAATCGGCAACGTGCCGTTGTCGCAGGTGCAGGTCATTGGTCAGTAATTAACAGGCTGTAACTGCCGGGCTATCGGCAAGGAGATTTTCATGTCGTTCAATATCGGTCTGAGTGGCCTGCGTGCTGCAACCAGTGACCTCAATGTGACGGGTAACAACATTGCCAACGCCGGCACCGCTGGCTTCAAGCAGTCACGTGCCGAGTTTGCCGACCTGTATGCCTCGTCGATGCTCAGCAGCGGCTCGAATCCGATCGGCAGTGGCGTGCTGCTCAGTGATGTGTCCCAGCTGTTCAGCCAGGGCAACATCAACTACACCAAGAACTCGCTGGATCTGGCCATCAATGGCAGCGGCTTCTTCCGTACCAGCAATAACGGCGATATCAGCTACACCCGTGCCGGCTATTTCGGCACTGACCGTCAGGGCTTCATCGTCAACAACTTCGGACACAACCTGCAGGGTTACGGAGTGGATGCCAACGGCAACCTGCAGAACGGCATCATCGGCAACCTGAAGGTGGAAACCGCCAGCCAGGCGCCGCGCTCGACGAGCACCATCACTCAGCCGTTCAACCTGAATTCGACCGAGAGCGTGCCGGTGCTGCGCCAGAGTGCCTATGATGGCGCCTATCAAAACGCCTTCAATGGCTCCCTGCTGCCGGGTGTCGCCAATCCGACGCCTGCTCAGATTGCAGCGGCGACTGCGGCGGCGACGCCAGCTCAGCTGGCTGCTGCGAATGCGGCAGGGGCGGCGGCGGGCACCACGGCGGCCAATGCCTCGTTCAACCCGGCCGACCCGACCAGTTACAACCGCTCCACCTCGGTGAACATCTATGACGCCCAGGGCAATGCGCATTCCTTCACCCAGTATTTTGTGAAAACCGGGGCCAACAACTGGGACGTGAAGATCCTGGTCGATGGCCGTAACCCGCTGAACCCGGCCAACACCCAGCCGCTGTCGGCCGGCATCAGTTTCGATGCGGCCGGCAAGCTGCAGAGCGTCGATCCGGCCGGCTTGAGCGCCGGGCTGAGTGTCAATCCGGACGGCACCATCAGTATGAACGGCTGGATTCCGGCGGCGCCGACCAATGCCGAAGGCACTACCTGGGCTGCCAACGGCTCCGAAGCCAGCGCCGCGGTGAAGTTCGATTTCCGCGGCTCCTCGCAGTACAACAGTACCTTCTCGGTGGCCAAGGTCGTGCAGGACGGCTACAGCACGGGCGAACTGGCGGGGTTGGAAATTGACGAGACCGGCGTGCTGTTCGCGCGCTACACCAACGGCCAGACCAAGGTTCAGGGTCAGCTGGTGCTGGCCAACTTCGCCAACATGCAGGGGCTGACACCGGTTGGTAAAACCGCCTGGGTGCAGTCCTCCGAGTCGGGCGAGCCGGTGGTCGGTACGCCAAAAAGCGGCACCCTGGGCACCCTGCAGTCCGGTGCCCTGGAAGACTCCAACGTCGAACTGTCCGACCAGTTGGTCAACCTGATCGTGGCGCAGCGCAACTACCAGGCCAACGCCAAGACCATCGAAACCGAAAGCGCCATCACCCAGACGATCATCAATCTGCGCTGATAGCGTCAGGGAGTCGTTGCCGTAGGCGGCAACGACTCGCCAGGCGACAAATTACAGGCTCCCCAGGGAGCCTTTTTTATTGAGGTAATGTCTTTAAAATCAATGATTTAGTTTTATTTTTGGATTGTGGCATGTGAATTGCTTTTGAGGTGTGGTCAGAGCCGCGGGCGCGTTGCCCACCTCGGAGGAAAACATGGACAAGATGCTGTACGTCTCCATGACTGGTGCCCACAACAACACGTTGGCCCAGCGTGCCCACGCCAACAATCTGGCGAACATCTCCACCACCGGTTTTCGCCGTGATTTCGAGCAAGCGCGCTCGATGCCGATCTTCGGCGAGAGCCAGCCCTCGCGCGTGTTCGCCATGAGCGAACGGCCAGGGACCGACTTCACGCCGGGCACACTGCAGGAAACCGGGCGTGATCTGGACGTGGCCATCGGTGGCAAGGGCTGGCTGGCGGTGCAGGCGCCTGATGGCACCGAGGCCTATGTGCGCACGGCGAGCCTGAACGTTGACGCCCAAGGCATGCTGCGCACCGGCAATGGCATGCCGGTGATGGGCAATGCCGGGCCGATCGCCGTGCCGCCGGAGCAGAAGATCGAGATTGGTCAGGACGGCACCATCAGCATTCGCGCCCTGGGTGAAGCACCTCGGGTGCTCGCCGAAGTCGACCGGCTGCGGCTGGTCAATCCCGATCTCAAGCAAATGCAAAAGGGTACCGACGGGATGATCCGCTTCAACGGCCCGCAGCCGCCAGCTGCAGACGCCACTGTGCAGATCACCTCGGGTTTTCTCGAGTCCAGCAACGTCAATGCGGTCGAGGAGATGACCTCGATCCTGGCGCTGTCCCGGCAATTCGAACTGTCGGTCAAGATGATGCGCACTGCAGAAGATAATGACACCGCCATGGCGCGCGTCTTGCAAATGAGCTGATAACCAACACGCGGTGCCATAATCCGGCACCCGAGGAGAACGCTATGCTTCCGGCACTTTGGGTCGCCAAGACCGGCCTGTCTGCTCAGGACATGAACCTGACGACCATTTCCAACAACCTGGCCAACGTCTCCACCACGGGCTTCAAGCGCGATCGCGCCGAGTTCGAGGACCTGCTGTACCAGATCCGTCGTCAGCCAGGCGGCCAGTCCAGCCAAGACAGCCAGCTGCCGTCCGGCCTGCAACTGGGTACCGGTGTGCGCATCAATGGCACGCAAAAGATCTTCACCGCCGGCAGCCTGCAGACCACCGAGCAACCGATGGACATGGCCGTCAATGGTCGTGGCTTCTTCCAGGTGCTGATGCCCGATGGCACGGTGTCCTACACCCGTGATGGCAGCTTCCACCTGAATTCCAACGGCCAGGTGGTCACATCCCAAGGCTTCGCGCTCGAGCCTGCCATCGTGCTGCCGCCGGAAGTGCGCACCTTCACCGTCGGCGAGGACGGCACCGCGTCGGTCACCACCACCGGCAACCCGCAGCCGCAGGTCGTTGGCAACATCCAGATCGCCGACTTCATCAACCCGGCAGGGCTGGAAGCGATCGGCAACAACCTGTTCCTGGAGACTGCCTCCAGCGGTGCGCCGCAGGTGGGTACCCCCGGCCTCAATGGCCTGGGTACCACATTGCAGAACACCCTGGAGAACTCCAACGTCAGCGTGGTCGAGGAGATGGTCAACATGATCACCACCCAGCGCGCCTACGAAATGAACTCCAAGGTCATCTCTACCGCTGACCAGATGCTGTCCTTCGTTACCCAGAACCTTTAAACCCCCGGGGTAGGGCGCCCGCCCGCCTCCTGATACGCCTGAACGCTGTGAGGTAGTGGTTATGAACCGCTTGGTGTGTGTGTTCTCGATGCTCGGCAGCGTAGTGCTGAGTGGTTGCGTGGCGCCTGCCGCGAAGCCCAACGATCCCTACTACGCACCCGTTTTGCCGCGTACACCGCTGCCGGCCGCGCAGAACAATGGCTCGATCTTCCAGTCCGGGTTCGAAAACAACCTGTACGGTGATCGCAAGGCCTTTCGCGTGGGTGACGTGATCACCATCAGCCTCAACGAGCGTACTCAGGCTAGCAAGAACGCTACCTCGAAGATCGCCAAGAACAGCAATACCAATATTGGCCTGACCTCGCTGTTCGGTGGCGGGGTGTCGGTCGACAACCCCAGTACCGGCCTCAACCCGCTGAAGGCCGAGAACCTCGGGCTCAGCGCGCAGTACGGCGGGCAGCGCAGTACGGATGGTTCTGGTCAGGCGGGGCAGAGCAACAGCCTGACCGGCTCGATCACCGTAACCGTCGCCGAAGTGCTGCCCAACGGCCTGCTGGTGGTGCGTGGCGAGAAATGGATGACCCTCAATACCGGTGACGAGCTGGTACGTATCGCCGGCCTGGTGCGTTCCGATGACGTGGCCCGCGACAACACCGTGGCCTCGACCCGCATCGCCGATGCGCGCATCACCTATTCCGGTACCGGCGCCTTCGCCGATGCCAGCCAGCCGGGTTGGCTGGACCGCTTTTTCGCCAGCCCGCTGTTTCCGTTCTGAGGTCAGTGATCATGCGTAAATGGATCATCAGCGTTGCCGTGTTGCTGCTGGCCTCGACCGCTCAGGCCGACCGGCTCAAGGACCTGGCCAGCATCCAGGGTGTGCGCAGTAACCAGTTGATCGGCTACGGCCTGGTGGTCGGCCTCAATGGCAGCGGCGACCAGACCACCCAGACGCCGTTCACCGTGCAGACCTTCAACAACATGATGGCGCAGTTCGGCATCAAGGTGCCCGAAGGCGGCAACGTGCAGCTCAAGAACGTCGCGGCAGTGTCCATCCATGCCGACCTGCCTGCCTTCGCCAAGCCGGGTCAGACCATCGACGTGACCATTTCCTCGATCGGCAACGCCAAGAGCCTGCGCGGTGGCAGCCTGTTGATGACGCCTCTCAAGGGTATCGACGGCAACACCTACGCCATCGCCCAGGGCAACCTGGTGGTGGGCGGTTTCGACGCCAGCGGCGCCGATGGTTCGCGCATTACCGTCAACGTCCCGTCGGCCGGGCGCATCCCCGGCGGCGCCACGGTGGAACGCCCGGTGCCGAGCGGCTTCGACCAGGGCAACACCCTGACCCTGAACCTCAATCGTCCGGATTTCACCACGGCCAAGAACATCGTCGATCACATCAACGAGCTGCTTGGCCCCGGTGTGGCCCAGGCACTGGATGGCGGTTCGATTCGCGTCAGCGCGCCGCTCGATCCGAGCCAGCGGGTCGACTACCTGTCGATCCTGGAGAACCTCGAGGTCGATGTCGGGCAGGCGGTGGCCAAGGTCATCATCAATTCGCGTACCGGCACCATCGTCATCGGTCAGAACGTGCGCGTGCAGCCTGCCGCCGTGACCCACGGCAGCCTGACGGTGACCATCACCGAAGACCCGATCGTCAGCCAGCCGGGCGCGCTGTCCGGTGGCGAGACCGCCGTGGTGCCGCGCTCGCGCGTGGGTGCCGACGAAGAAAAGAAACCGATGTTCAAGTTCGGCCCCGGTACCACCCTCGACGAGATCGTGCGGGCGGTGAACCAGGTCGGCGCTTCGCCTTCCGACCTGATGGCCATCCTGGAGGCGCTCAAACAAGCCGGCGCCCTGCAGGCTGACCTGATCGTGATTTAAGGGAGCACGCTATGGATACTCGACTCTCGGCCGCCGGCACCAGCACCGTCGACAGTGGCGCCTACACCGATCTCAATCGCCTCAACCAGTTCAAGGTGGGTGGCGACAATGAAGAGAACATTCGCAAGGTTGCGAAGGAGTTCGAGTCGCTGTTCCTCAACGAAATGCTCAAGACCATGCGCTCGGCCAACGAAGTGTTCGGTGAAGGCAACTTCATGAACAGCAACGAGGCCAAGACCTACCAGGACATGTATGACCAGCAGCTGTCGGTGACCATGGCCGGCAACAAGAACGGCATCGGCCTGGCCGACGTGATGGCCCGGCAGATGTCGAAGATGAAGAACGCCAGCGAGCGGCCCAACCCGTTTGCCCAGGTCGACGCGCCCGTGCCGGCTGCGCCAAGCAAGCCGCTGGCACGTGGCGAGGCGGCTGCCGATGTGGCGCCGACCCGAGTCGAGAAGATCACCGCCGCGGTCGATCCCGAGCGCAACGACATGACGCTGATCAATCAGCGCCGCCTGTCGCTGCCAGGCACGCTGGCCCAGCGCATCCAGGCGGGGATCGTGCCGGGCGCCGAGACGGCCAGCCCGGCCACCGTGGCCAATACCCCTGCCGGCGATGCGGTGGGCAAACCCCTGGCCAAGGGCGACTGGCTGCCGGCCAGGGCCTACGCAGCGCCGGCCGAGCGCAGCCTGAACATCAATGGCAGCGAAGAAATCGCCAACCGCACCTCGTTCAAGTCGGCCAAGGAATTCATGGAAACCATGCTGCCGATGGCCGAGAAGGCGGCCGCCAAGCTGGGCGTCGATCCGACCTACCTCGTCGCCCAGGCAGCGCTGGAAACCGGCTGGGGCAAGTCGATCATCAAGCAGGGCGACGGCAGCAGCAGCCATAACCTGTTCGGCATCAAGACCCATAGCACCTGGAGCGGCGACTCTGCGCGGGTGATGACCACCGAGTACCAGAACGGCAAGCCGGTGAAGGAAGCCGCTTCGTTCCGCTCCTATGAATCCTTCGCCCACAGCTTCGATGATTACGTGAGCTTCCTGCAGAGCAACGGGCGCTACGAGAAGGCCTTGAGCTCCACCGCCAACCCCGAGCAGTTTGCCCGCGAACTGCAGAAAGCCGGTTATGCCACCGACCCGCAGTACGCCCGCAAGGTGTCGCAGATCGCTCGCAAGCTGTCGACCTACCAGATGATCGCGGCCAATGGCGCGCCCTCGAACAAGGGATGATGAAGCATGGCTGACTTACTGAACATTGGCCTGTCGGGCCTGGCGGCGAACAAGACCTCGTTGTCCGTTACCGGCCACAACATCACCAATATCAACACCCCGGGGTTCTCGCGCCAGGACACCATCCAGGCAACGCGGACCCCGCAGTTCAGCGGCGCCGGCTATATCGGCAGCGGCACCTCGCTGGTGGACATCCGCCGCAGCTACAGTGAGTTTCTCACCACGCAGCTGCGTAGCAGCACTTCGCTGAGCAGCGATGTGGCTGCTTACAAGAGTCAGATCGATCAGCTGGACTCGCTGCTGGCCGGCACCACCACGGGGGTCACCCCCTCGTTGCAGAAGTTCTTTTCGGCCATGCAGACGGCTGCCGAGGATCCCTCCAACCTGCCTGCGCGCCAGCTGGTGCTTTCCGAGGCGCAAGGGCTGAGCCGGCGCTTCAACACCGTCTATGACCGCCTGAACGAGCAGAACAGCTTCGCCAACAAGCAAATGGGCGCCGTTACCGAGCAGATCAACCGCCTTGCCGGCTCCATAGGCCGACTCAACGAGTCGATCGCCATTGCCCAATCCAACGGCAGCCAGCCCAACGACCTGCTGGATGCGCGTGAGGAGGCGGTGCGTCAGTTGGCGACTTTCGTGGGCGTCAACGTGGTGGCGCAGAACGACGGCTCGCAGAACGTTTTCATCGGCTCGGGGCAGCCGCTGGTGATCGGCAGCAACGCCGCTCGCCTGGAAGTGGTACCTGGCAGCAACGACCCGAACCGTTCCGAAGTGCAGTTCATCGTGGGTGCAGCCCGGCAGACCATCACCACGCAGGTGACCGGGGGCGAGCTGGGCGGCATCCTGCGTTATCGCGAAGACGTTCTGGACAAGACCTTCAACTCGCTGGGACGCCTGGCGCTGTCGATCAACGATCAGGTCAACAGTCAGCTGGGCCAGGGCCTGGACCTCAAGGGGCAGGTCGGTACCAAGCTGTTCGGGGACTTCAATGAGGAGTCGCTGGCGCGCCTGCGCGTGCTGCCGTCCACCACAAACAGCAGCAATGCCTCGCCAATCTTGAACATCAGCAACAGTTCGTTGTTGACCACCAGTGATTACCGCCTGGAGTTCGATGGCAGCAATTACACCGCGCGTCGACTGAGCGACAACCAGTCGATGACCGTCACGCAGAACCCGCCGGGCACCCTGAGCTTTCAGGACAGCGCCGGCCGCAACCAGGGTTTCCAGATCGTTGTCGGTACCCCTGCACCGGCCGCCGGCGACTCCTTCGTGCTGCAGCCGACCCGTATCGGCGCCTCGACCATGTCCACCGTGCTGGATCAGGCCGACCAGCTGGCCTTCGCCGCGCCGATTCGCTCCGAGGCCAATCTGCAGAACCGCGGCAATGGGGTGATCAGCCAGCCGACATTGCAGCCTTCGGGCAGCAGCATCAATCCCGCTGCATTGCAGGCCGCCTTTCCACCCGTCACGCTGACCTATGACTCGGCGTCGGGGGGCTTCACCGGCCTGCCAGCAGGTGCAACCTTGGTCCGCGTCGACAACAAGGGGCAGCCGATCACGCCAGCGCCGACGCCCCTGTTCGAGCCGGGCCTGCAGAACAACTACCAGCTGACCATGGCGGACGGCACCCGGGTCAACATGAGCCTCAGCGGCCGCCCGCAAAATGGCGACCGCTTCGACATCGCCTTCAACCAGAACGGTGTCTCGGACAACCGCAACGCGCTGGCATTGGTCGGCCTGCAGAACAAGCAGGTGGTAGGGGTCGATCCCACCGTTACCGGCGTCGCCACCGGCTCCAGTTTCACCGACAGTTACGGCGACCTGATCGAGCGCGTCGGTACCCTGACCGCCCAGGCCCGCCAGGACAGCGAGGCGACCGGTGCTATTCTCAAGCAGGCACAGGACAACCGTGATTCGCTGTCTGCGGTCAACCTGGACGAAGAGGCGGCCAACCTGATCAAGTTCGAGCAGTACTACAACGCGTCCGCCCAGGTGATTCAAGTTGCGCGCTCGTTGTTCGATACCCTTATCGGAGCATTCAGGTAGCGAGTAGTGGCGTCGCGCTCGCCGTGAGGCGAGCAGGGTCGTAACGAGGTGTCAGCGTTGTCCACTGGATGTGCCGCGCAAGCGCGCCACTAACGATTATCCGTTCGACCACCCGGCAAACGGCAGGTGGTTCAACAAATCCCCAAGCGGGTGCGGGGCTGGCCAATGTCAGCCACCGTCAGAGAAGACGAGGCTGTTATGCGCATTTCCACTGTTCAGGCGTTCAACAACGGCGTGCAAGGCCTGCAGCGCAACTACGCCAATGCCATTCGCACCCAGGAACAGATCAGTACCGGTAATCGCATTCTCACTCCAGCTGACGATCCGGTCGCGTCGGTGCGCCTGTTGCAGCTCGAGCAGCAGCAGAACGTATTGAGTCAGCACAAGGAAAACCTCACGGCGGCCGATAACAGCCTGGTGCAGGAAGAGTCCGTTCTCAACTCGATCAATACCGTCCTGCTACGTGTCCAGGAGCTTGCCGTTCGCTCTGGCAGTGGCTCGCTCAGTGCCGATGATCGCAAGTCCAATGCGGCCGAATTGCGCGAGCGGGAAAATGAGCTGCTGGGCCTGATGAACACCAAGAATGCCCGCGGCGAGTACCTGTTCTCCGGCTTTCAGGGCAAGGCCGAGCCTTTTGTCCGCAATGCCGATGGCACCTACAGCTATCAAGGTGACGAGGGGCAGCGCAAGTTGGAAATTGCCAGCTCGCTGAATGTGGCGATCAGCGATAACGGCAAGAAGGTTTTCCAGAATGTCACCAATGCCGGGCGGCTGGATGCCACGCCGACGCTGCAGGCAGGCTCGACGCTGCGTGCCTCTACCCCTTTGGTGCAGGATGAGGTGGCGTTTACCGGCACGCCCGGTTTCCCGGACGGCGGTGTCGATATCGTGTTTGGCAACCCCAGTGCCACCAGCTATGAAGTGTTCGCGGCTGGCACTACGACGCCGCGCCTGGCCGCAGGCTCCATGGATGAAAACGAGAAAACCGCCGACAAGTTGGTATTTCGCGGGGTCATGATCAATTTCGATGGCGTGCCGGCCGCTGGTGATCGCATCACCGTGACAGCCGACCCCAACAGACAGGCCCAAGGCGTTCTGGATTCGATTGCCAATCTGCGCAAGGCGCTCGAAGAAACGCCGTCGACGCCTGAGGGCGGCCTGATGGTCCGAGATGCGGTCGCCGAGGCCATCACCAATCTGTCCAATGCCAGTATCGTGATCGACAGCACGCGTGGTGACATCGGTGCGCGGCGCAACATCATCGATACCACGCTCACCAGTAACGAAGACTCGGCCCTGGGCAACAAGGCCGTGCAGGCCGAACTGCGTGAGCTGGATTATCCAGAAGCCCTTTCTCGCCTGTCTTTCCAAAGCCTGATTCTTGACGCGGCGCAGCAGAGCTACGTGAAGATCAGTGGTCTTAACTTGTTCAGCAAGTTGTAAGGCGGCATAAGCGCGCGGGACATTTTTAGTTTGGCTAGCTTCTTGCTACTGACATCGAGTTGACTGGTGCAGTCGCGGAATATTGGCGGTTCCGCTTTCGGGTCAAGCCAGGCTTATCTTGAACTCAGAGATTTCTCTCATGGTGAAACCCGTTCCGGTTACCAGCCCGCTGCTTCCTCCGCTGGAAGACTTCATTCCCTACCTGCAGCAGATATGGGACAGCCGGCGACTGACGAATGGAGGGCCTTTTCACGAGCAGCTGGAAAAGGAGCTGGCTGAGTACCTTGGTGTTGAGCATCTCTGTCTGTTCGCCAATGGAACATTGGCGCTGGTCACCGCATTACAAGCGTTGCGTGTCACCGGGGAAGTCATCACCACCCCGTACTCCTTCGTGGCTACCGCACACTCGTTGCTGTGGAACGGGTTGAAGCCCGTCTTCGTCGATATCGATCCGCACACCTGCAACCTCGATCCCGCCAAGATCGAGGAGGCGATCACTCCGTTAACGACGGCCATCCTGCCCGTGCATTGCTACGGGACGCCCTGCGACACAAGCCGGATCCAGCGCATCGCAGACACCTATGGATTGAAAGTCATTTATGACGCGGCACATGCATTCGCGGTACGCCAGGACGGTACCAGCATCCTGCGTAATGGCGATCTGTCGATCCTGAGTTTTCATGCCACCAAAGTCTTCAATACCTTCGAAGGCGGTGCGATCATCTGCCCTGACGCCAAGATCAAGCAGCGTGTCGATTTTCTGAAGAACTTCGGCTTCGCCGATGAAGTGACGGTGGTTGCCCCCGGCATCAACGGCAAGATGAGTGAAGTGAACGCGGCATTCGGCCTGTTGCAGCTCAAGCACATCGATGCGGCGCTAGCCCGGCGCCAGCGTATCGACGGCATGTACCGCGATGCCCTGAAGGCGGTGAAGGGCATCAGCTTCGCTTGCCAGGATCGACAAGGGCACAATTATTCCTACTTTCCGATCCTGGTCGGAGACGATTTCGGTATCTCCCGTGACGAACTTTATGAAAGTTTCCGCGAGAGAGATATCTTGGTCCGTCGCTATTTCTATCCGTTGATTTCGCAATTTCCCATGTATCGGGGTGGCGACTCCGCGCGCGACGCACGCCTGCCGATCGCCCGGGAAATATCTTCCCGAGTCTTGTGTCTGCCCATCTATGACAGCCTAAGCGACGAACTGCTGGAACAGGTGGTCGCACTGATCAAGGCTCACGCTGCCGAGAGTTCCCGATAATGCGTACATGTCCCGTTTGCGCTTCACGGTTTCCCAACTTTCTGCCACTGCCGGCCAAGTACTTCGAGGTCTTTCACAGGCTCAAGGTCTTCTATTCCCTGGAGGATTTCGAGACCTTGAACATCGGCCAGTACAGCTGCCCGGCTTGCCAGTGCTCCGACCGCGACAGGCTGTACGCCTTGTATATTGCGCAGTTCCTGCCGAGGCCGGAAGGTCGGCCGCTGCGCATCCTGGACATCGCCCCGGCGCCTGTCCTGTCGAAGCTGCTGCGGGGCCTGACGAACGTGCAGTATCGATCTGCCGACCTGTACTCGGAACTGGCGGATGACAAGGTCGACATCACCGACATGCACCTTTACCCGGACGAGTCCTTCGATTTCATCGTCTGTTCCCACGTGCTCGAACACGTGCCAGACGATGCCAAGGCCATTGCCGAACTGCACAGGGTGCTGGCGCCCGGTGGCCGCGCGATCCTGATGGTGCCGATCCTCACCACGATCCACGAAACCGACGAAGACCCGAACGAAAAGAGCGTGGATGAGCGCTGGGCGCGTTTCGGTCAGGACGACCATATACGCATGTATGCAAAGGACGATTTTCTCGGACGCCTGAAAAAAGGCGGGTTCGCTGTTGAATCCTTCGACAGCGCCCGTTTCCGCGAGGGCGCGTTCAGGATGCACGGTATTACTGAGACGTCCATTCTGTACGTTGGCAGTAAGTGAGCGAGGAGGGGAATATGACTGCTCCAGGCGACACCTTGTCCGGATTCCGTAAAGTGGGCAGCAATGTGCACATCTTTCCTGGCGCCAAGGTCATCGGGCGGGAACATATCAGCATCGGCGACAACGTCATCATCGACGACTTCGTTTTCATCTACGCCACCGCGCCGATGTTCATCGGCAGCTATGTGCACATCGCGTCGTTCTCCTCCGTCACGGGCGGAGGGGTGGTGGTACTCGAGGACTTCTCGACACTTTCGTCCGGGGTACGGGTGCTCTGCGGTAGTGATGATTTCCTCGGTGGAGGGTTAACCAATTCGACCATTCCGGGCGCTTATCGAGCCGTCACCCGCTCCCATGTGCGTATCGGCCGCCATGCCATCATTGGTGCCAATACCGTGATCCTGCCTGGCGTGACTGTGGGCGAGGGGTGTGCGGTAGGTTCGGGCTCCGTGGTCACCAAATCGCTGGAGCCGTGGGGGGTCTACGTCGGATCGCCTGCTCGCCATATCAAGCCAAGACCGTCTGACCTCATCGCCGAAAGTGAGCGCGAGCTGCAGGCCGAGCGGCCGTTCGAGCCGTTGACCCTGGCGATGTTCGAAGCGGCGCTTCCCAAACCGACCTGACGGGTCGCTACGTCAATCCAGGATGTTTCCGATGAGTTCTACCAGACTGGTCAGTATCGTGATTCCGGCCTATAAGGCCACCTACTTCGAAGCCGCACTGAGCAGCGCCTTACGCCAGAACTACGATGACATAGAAATCGTGATCGGCGACGATTGTCCGGACGACGGCATTGCCACAATCGTCGAGAAGCTCAAGGCAAAGAGCCCCTGGCCCATTCGTTATATACGTAACCAGGTGGGGCTGGGCGAGATTGGCAACGTCACGCGTTGTGTGGCGGAAGCCCGCGGCGAGTACATCAAGTTCCTCTACGACGACGACGTCATTGTCCCGGACTGCATTCGCCTGCTGGTCGACACGCTGGAGAACACCCCGGGCGTTTCGCTGGTCTCGTCGCGGCGTCGGCTGATCGACAAAGACGGGGATTTCCTACCGGACATTTCCGCCACCGTTTTTCCCTTCGAGGGCGACGCGCTGCTCAATGGGCCTGACGTCGTTTCCTTCTGGGGCGACCACACCGTCAACTTCGTCGGTGAACCCAGCTCCGTGCTCTGTCGGCGCGCGGATCTGCTGGCGTTTGGCGATGGCATCTTTTCGCTCGACGGGCAGGAGATAGACTGGATCGGCGACCTGGCCATCTACGCAAAACTGCTGCGTCAGGGCAACCTGGCCATGCTGGCGCGGCCACTGTCGTATTTCCGTATCTCCAGCGAGCAATACAGCCAGCAGGCGCGTGACGATCAGAGTGTCGGGATAGAGTGGCACAGGAAATTCAAGGAGCTGATTCGCCACCTGGGCTGGGTGAGTGATGGCGGCGACAATGGTGTCATACGGGTAGCGGCGCTGAGCGAGCCCGGCGAGTTCCGCGACTACGATCTGCTCGCCCGGTTTACCAAGCCTGCGGAGAGCAAGAGGGTTCCACAGCAGCAGCTGCAGGAGTGGCTGGCCGGCCGTACCGCCACGGCTATCGAGATGCAGCATATTCGCCAGCGCCTGGCCGCCCTCAGCGGGGGCGCACGTTTCCTGATCGTACTGTCCGACCCGCAGGGGCAACCCGAGTCCGTGATGACCACGCTGCGCAGCCTCGAGCAGAGCGGCCCTGTCTTCGAGCAGACTCGTGTGGCTGTGCTGTCATCGTCGGCGGAGCGGCCTGAGAGCTCGCTTGGAGAACGTCTGGTCTGGCGGACAACCAGCGATGCTGAGCGGGTAGCGGCGATTAACGGGCTGATCGGTGAGCTCGACTTCGACTGGTTGCTGCTTGCTGATGCAGGTACCGAGTTCACGGCCAGCGGCTTGCTGATGGTCGCTCTCGAGCTGCTCGGTGACCACCAGTGCCGGGCCTTGTACGCCGACGAGCTGCATCGCGCCAAGGATGGAAGCTTGACTGTGGCTCTGCGTCCGGATTTCAACTTGGATCTGCTGTTGAGCTTCCCTGCGAGCATGGCCAAGCACTGGCTGTTTCACCGCGACACGCTGCTCGATTTGCAAGGCTTCGACACCAGCTGCCCGGAGATCGCGGAGTTCGATCTGATTCTGCGGCTTCTCGAGCAGGGTGGCATGGCGGGGCTGGGCCATGTGGCAGAGCCGATCTGTATCGCCGAGGCGCCACTGATGCAGGATAGTGCGCTGGAGCGCCAGCGCATCCAGCGTCATCTGCAGACGCGTGGGTACTCGTCGGCTCAAGTCGATTCCAAATTCCCTGGCTGTTATCACCTCCAATACGGGCATGGCGAGCGGCCGCTGGTTTCGATCCTTATTCCCACCAAGGATCAGCTGGCAATGGTGCAGCGCTGTGTGGAGAGCCTGCTCGAACAGACTCGCTATTCCCACTACGAGGTTCTGATCATCGATAACGCCAGTGAAACGCCCGAGGCGCAAGCCTGGCTGGCCGGTATCGAGGCGCTTCAAGAGGAGAAGATCCGCGTGTTGCGCTACCCGCAGCCGTTCAACTTCTCGGCGATGAACAATTTCGCAGCACGTGAGGCACGGGGCGAGTACCTGGTACTGCTCAACAACGACACGGCGATCATTCGCGAAGACTGGTTGGACGAGATGCTCAACCACGCGCAGCGCCCGGAGGTCGGCATCGTCGGTGCCAAGCTGCTTTACCCGAGCGGGCGTATCCAGCACGCCGGCGTGGTGCTGGGCCTCAACGGCCCGGCCGACCATCCGTTCATCGGCGAGGCAGTCGATACCCCGGGTCATATGTGGCGTTTGCAGGTCGATCAGAACTACAGCGCGGTTACCGCCGCCTGCCTGATGATTCGTCGATCCCTGTACATGGAGGTCGGCGGCATGGACGAGGAGGCCTTCAAGGTTTCCTACAACGATGTCGATCTCTGTCTCAAGGCCGGCCAAGCCGGCTACCTGACTGTCTGGACGCCCCATGCCTTGGTACTCCACGAAGGCAACGTGAGCCAGAAGGCGATCGATCCGCAAAAGCAGGAGATCAAGCGAAAACGCTTCGTGGCCGAGCAGGCCATCATGTACGAGCGCTGGCTGCCGCTGCTTGCCCGTGACCCTGCATACAACGCCAATCTATCGCTGGTTCAGCGGGGCGGTTTCAAGTTGACCGACAACGCGATCAGCTGGCGGCCGCTGCAGACTTGGCGCCCATTACCCACGTTGCTCGTCCATCAGGCCGACATGCAGGGCTGCGGCCACTATCGGGTAATTCAGCCTTTCATTGCCATGAAGCAGCAGGGGCTGGTCGATGGCGCGCTTTCGCGCGGCTTGATGCATACGCCTGACTTGGAGCGCTACGACCCGGACTCCGTGGTGCTGCAGCGCCAGGTTGGCGAGGACCGGATTCAGGCCATGCAGCGAATGAAGGCGTTTTCCCGGGCCTTCAAGGTCTACGAGCTGGACGACTACCTGCCCAACTTGCCGGTCAAGAACATCCATAGAAGCCACATGCCCAAGGACATTCTCAAGACCCTGCGCCGCGGGCTCGGCTTCGTCGATCGTTTCGTGGTGTCCACCGATGCGCTGGGCGAAGCCTTTTCCGGGCTTCACGACGATATCCGGGTGGTCAAGAATCGCCTGCCCACCCAGTGGTGGCAGGGGCTGGAAAGCGCGCGACGTGTTTCCGCCCGGCCTCGGGTCGGCTGGGCCGGCGGTATCAGCCACACCGGCGATCTCGAGATGGTCGGCGATGTGGTGCGGGAGTTGGCCAACGAAGTGGATTGGGTGTTCTTCGGCATGTGCCCGGAAAACCTCAAGCCCTATATCCGCGAGTTTCACCCGGGCGTGCACATCGAGAGTTATCCGGCTGCGTTGGCAAAACTCAACCTGGATCTGGCCATCGCGCCGGTCGAGCAGAACCTGTTCAACGAATGCAAGAGCAACCTGCGACTGCTTGAGTACGGCGCCTGTGGATTCCCGGTGGTGTGCAGTGACATTCGTTGCTATCAGGACGATGCCTTCCCGGTCACCCGCGTGAAAAATCGCTACAAGGATTGGGTGGACGCTATCCGCATGCACCTGGCCGATCTGGACGCGACTGCCCGCATGGGCGACGAGCTGCAGAAGATCGTACTGAGTGACTGGATGCTGCAAGGTGAAAACCTGGACGCTTGGGCCCGGGCCTGGTTGCCGGACTGATCCGGCGCTCCAGCTTAACCGGCCGGCAAGCGTGTCAGCTGCTTCCCGGCCATTGATTCCCGACCAATTGCTGCCGCTCAAGTTTTTGCGTTGGGCGGCGATAACCTTCACGACGGTTGCGCCGCTGCCTCGACGCTTTTAGTGGGCATGGTGCACCGAAGAGTTATCGCCAAGTAAGACAGGGTAAGAAAAAGCTGTTTCAGACCCTAAAGCTTCTCGTCAAGGTGACGATAACTAATTCGAACGCGAACTAAATGGGTGCCTGGGCAATGCCTCACCCGAGGTCGCAGGCTTAGGCAAGCATCACAGTCCTGTGGAGGACAGCATCATGGCTCTTACTGTCAACACCAACGTGGCGTCGCTGAACACTCAGCGCAACCTGAACACTTCTTCCAACTCGCTGAGCACCTCCCTGCAGCGTCTGTCCACTGGTAGCCGTATCAACAGCGCCAAGGATGATGCCGCCGGTCTGCAGATCTCCAACCGTCTGACCAGCCAGGTCAACGGCCTGAACGTCGCCACCAAGAACGCCAACGATGGCATCTCGCTGGCCCAGACCGCTGAAGGTGCGCTGCAGCAGTCCACCAACATCCTGCAGCGTATGCGTGACCTGTCCCTGCAGTCTGCCAACGGCTCCAACAGCACCTCGGAACGCGACGCGCTCAATAGCGAAGTCGGCCAGCTCAAAAAGGAACTGGACCGTATCAGCAACACCACCACCTTTGGTGGTCGTAAGCTGCTGGACGGCTCTTTCGGTACCGCGAGCTTCCAGGTGGGTTCGGCTGCGAACGAAATCATCAGCGTCGGCATCGACGAGATGAGCGCCGAGTCGCTGAAAGGCTCGTACTACACTGCCAGCGGTGGCGCGACCACCTTCGCGACTGGTTCTTCTGCGAGCACCGGCAGCGTTACCATCAACACTGCGGCCGTCAACGGCGCTGCCAGTGGCGAGACCAAGATCACCGTCAACTTCAAGGGCAATGAAACCACCGAGCAGGCAGCTGCCAAGATCGCCGCGGCGGTCAACGATGCCAACATCGGTGTGGGCGCCTTCGTCGATGGCGACAAGATCAGCTACGTTGCCCGTTCTGGTGTAGATGCCTCCGGCGCTGCCACCGGCAGCATCACCTCGATCTCCTTCGACGGTGCTGCGTCCGGCGCCACTGCGGTCACCGCTTTCGAGGCCTCGGCTTCCGGCGACAGCCGCGTGTCCGACATCGACATCAGTTCGGCCAGCGGTGCACAAGCTGCGGTACTGGTCATCGATGATGCGCTGAAAATGATCGACTCCCAGCGCGCTGATCTGGGTGCCATCCAGAACCGCTTCGACAACACCATCGCCAACCTGCAGAACATCGGCGAGAACGTGTCGGCAGCCCGGGGTCGTATCCAGGACACTGACTTCGCCGCAGAAACGGCCAACATGACCAAGAACCAGGTGCTGCAACAGGCAGGTACCGCGATTCTGGCCCAGGCCAACCAGTTGCCGCAGTCGGTTCTCAGCCTCCTGCGCTAATCGGTACGAAGGTCAGGGAAAACTCGGGGGGGAGCGTTCGCGCTTCGCCCCGTTCTTCGTTGAGAGGTCAGCATCATGGACATTAAGTCGATCAGTAACCAAGGAGTCATCCCTGTCGATCGCCTGTCGAATAAAAATGCCGCAGCTCTGGTTATGCAGCAACAAGCTGCACCCTCATCCGCGGTGGCGCAGTTTCCTGCCGAAGATGTCCGTGATCCATCCAGGGAGGAATTGCAGCAGGCGGTGGCGAGTGTCGAGTCCTTCACCCAGAGCATTCGCCGCGATCTCAAGTTCTCAATGGATGATGAGAGCGGTAAGGTGGTCGTAAAAGTAACCGATTCGAAGACCGGCGAAGTCATTCGTCAGATGCCTTCGGAAGAGGCGTTGAAGCTCGCGCAGCGGCTTGAAGAAGCGCGCAGCCTGTTATTCAAGGCCGAAGCTTGAGGATTCTGGCGCGTATGCTGCAATGAATTACTCATATGCGGCGTTGCCGTCAATGAACTGACGAGGGTTTGTCATGGCTGTCACGACAATCAATGGTTTCAACTCAGGGCTTAACATCAAGGAAATCGTCAAAGCCATGGTTGACGCTGAGAGAGCGCCGAAAACTGAACAGCTTTCCAAGCTGCAGTCGAAGACCATGGCGCAGATTTCCGGTTTGGGCTCCTTGAAGTCGGGCATCTCCAACCTGCAAGGCGTGATGAAGGATCTGAACAGCGCCAAGTTGTTCCAGGCGCGCACGGTGACCTCGTCGGAAGCTACCCAGGTTTCAGCAAAGGCTGATGCGACAGCAACGCCTGGCACCTACAAGATCGACGTCACGCATCTCGCCACCGCCAGTACCGTGGCGAGCGCCGCAGTCGAGAAGGATGCGAAGTTCGCTGCCGGTGGCAGCCTGACGATCAGTGTCGGTGACGAAGCGCTGAAGACGGTAACCTTGCCCTCGGGCAAAGACTTGTCGTTGTCCGAAGTAAGTTCGGCGATCAATGCCCAGCTTAAAGATCAGGGCATATCGGCCACCGTCGTGACCAATCCGAGCGATGGCAAGTCCCGGCTGATGCTGACCTCCAGCAAAACGGGCGCCGGCAACGACATCACCCTGTCCGCAAGTGGCGATCTCGCCAAGCTGGCCATACCCGCAAAAAGCGCCGACACCCCTTCGCCAGATGGCGTGCAGTACATTTCCAAAGCGACCAATGCGCAGTTGAGCATCAACGGCCTGAGTGTCGAGAGTGCCAGCAACACCGTGAGCGACGCGATCGAGGGCGTCACTCTGACCCTGACGGCCCCTACGACCACCAACTCCACTGTCAATGGCGAGACGGTTTCGACCAGCAAGCCCATCACGCTGACAGTCGCCGAGGATAAATCCGGCGTCAAAGCCAACGTCAAGAAGTTCGTCGAGGCATACAACAGCCTGATTTCGACGACCAGTTCGCTTACCCAGGTTACCAAGGTCGGTGAGGATGGAACCCCCATCGCCGCTGCGCTCGTTGGCGATGCCGGGGTTCGTCAGTTGTTGGGCAACATGCGTACCGAGCTGGGTAATCCCCAGGCCGGTGGCGACGGAGGTGTGCGTATCCTCGCCGACATGGGTATCACCACGGGCAAGGACGGCAAGCTCGTCATCGATGACGCCAAGCTGACCAAGACCCTGGACGAGAACTATGAGGCTGTCGCCGGCTTCTTCACCGGTGATGACGGCCTGATGAGCCGCCTGAGCAGCAAGCTGGAAATCTACACCCAGACCGGTGGCATCCTCGAGTCACGCATCAGCGGTTTGAACGGTACGATCAAGTCGGTCGACAAACAGAATGAAGCGCTCACCATGCGTATGGACAAGTTGCAAGCTCGCTTGTTGGCTCAGTTCAATGCCATGGACGGTCTATTGGGGCGGATGAATTCGACAAGCAATTCACTGGCTTCAGCGTTATCCAGCCTGCCGGGTGTGGTGCGCTCCTGATACACAGGTAGCGGCTAATCTTGCGCTTATCAAGCGCAGCGATTTCAACGGGCATATGGCTTGGTAAGTGGGCGTTCTCTACCGCCGCTTGGGCGTGCCGATCGAAATCGCGGCGGGCTGGTCGACCGCTTTCAGGCTGCAGCCCGACCTCGGCGTACCGCAATGCGCCGTCTTATGCAGGTGCGTGCTTTTACGCGGGCGCAGCACCGCAGCTCTGTCTCAGGTAGCGTGCTGTAGCTGTGAGCTGCGCGAACATGCGATCCCGTTATGCTCGTTTACCAGCGCCGCTGGTTGCCAGCAGGCGATGGCGATTCTGGCCAAGCACGCCAGGGCATGGCGATAAAGCTTGAATCACTGCTAAAGCTCAGGCCGAGCATGCCGATACACTGAGTATTCCCGCTTTACACTGGAGTACATCAGCATGAATGCCATGGCCGCTATGCGTCAGTATCAAAACGTCAACACCCAGGCCCAGGCTGCCGATGCGAGCCCGCATCGCCTGATTCAAATGCTGATGGAAGGTGGCCTGACTCGTCTGGCACAAGCGCGTGGTGCCATGGAGCGTGGGCAGTTTGCGCTCAAGGGTGAGTTGATCGGCAAGGCCATTGGTATCATCGGCGGGCTGCGTGAAGGCCTGAACTTTGAGCAGGGCGGTGAGTTGGCCCATAATCTCGATAATCTGTATGACTACATGAACCGTCGCTTGCTCGAAGCAAATCTGAAGAACAGCGTCGAACCACTCGATGAAGTTGCAGACTTATTGCGCAACGTGAAGACCGGCTGGGATGCCATCGCTTAGTGATTGGCGTGCTGAAAGGAGCTTTTCCATGAATACATCTGTTCAGCGTCTCCAGAATACCGGTACGGCCATGCGCCACGCCTTGTCCACACAAGACTGGGAAGCCATTGGCGAACTGGATCAGCAGTGCCGGCAGGCTGTCGAAGATGCCATGGTGGATGCTGCCGGCGATGACGGGGCGTTGCGTGAGCGCATGCAGGAGCTTCTGGATCTCTACAAGGATCTGGTAAGTGCCTGTCAGGCTGAGCGGCAGCGTTTGGCCAACGAGCTTTTGCAATTCAATCAGTCGCAACAGGGGGCAAAGGTCTATCAGCTGTTTGGCTGAGCGGCCTATCAGCCCTTTTGGCATGCTGGTCTGCCGTGTTGAATGGTGTTTCGCCGTTTTCCTGCGCCCTCGAGTTCTCGTAGGCCTGCCCCATGTGGGCTAGCCAACTTCTAGCAAATATTCACGCCATAAAATTGACTAAGCGCCAATAATTTACTTTACTGCTGGCCATATGCCGGCGCTCTGGCGATCGGTGGCTTTTTCTTTCTGGGCCGAACAATTATGTGGCGTGAAACCAAGCTTCTGCTGATCGATGACAACCTTGAACGACGCCGCGACCTGTCGGTAATCCTCGATTTCCTAGGGGAAGATCATCTCGCGTGTGGCAGCGGCGACTGGCGCAAGGTGGTCGAGCAGATCGATTCCAGCAGAAGCATCTTGGGTGTCCTGCTTGGCGAGGTACAGCTCAAGGGCGGCGCATTGGATCTGCTCAAGGAGTTTGCCGCCTGGGACGAGTACCTGCCGGTGCTGATGCTGCACGAACATGTCACCCATGAGTGGCCGGAAGAGTTCCGCCGTCGCGTGTTGGCAACCCTGGAAATGCCGCCCAGTTACAACAAGCTGCTCGACTCGCTGCATCGCGCCCAGGTCTACCGCGAGATGTATGATCAGGCCCGCGAGCGCGGCCGGCAGCGCGAGCCCAACCTGTTCCGCAGCCTGGTCGGCACCAGCCGCGCCATTCAGCAGGTTAGGCAGATGATGCAGCAGGTGGCCGATACCGAGGCCAGCGTGCTGATCCTCGGCGAGTCTGGCACTGGCAAGGAAGTGGTCGCGCGTAACCTGCATTACCATTCCAAGCGCCGTGAGGCGCCGTTCGTGCCGGTCAACTGCGGCGCGATTCCGGCCGAGTTGCTGGAAAGCGAGTTGTTCGGCCATGAGAAGGGCGCGTTTACTGGCGCCATCACCAGCCGGGCCGGGCGCTTCGAACTCGCCAATGGCGGTACGCTGTTTCTCGATGAGATCGGCGATATGCCGTTGCCGATGCAGGTCAAGCTGTTGCGTGTGTTGCAGGAGCGCACCTTCGAACGGGTAGGCAGCAACAAGACCCAGAACGCCGATGTGCGCATCATTGCAGCCACTCACAAGAATCTCGAAAGCATGATCGAAGGCGGCAGCTTCCGTGAGGATCTGTATTACCGGCTCAACGTGTTCCCCATCGAGATGGCGCCCCTGCGCGAGCGCATCGAAGACATCCCGCTGCTGATGAACGAACTGATTTCCCGCATGGAGCATGAGAAGCGCGGTTCCATCCGCTTCAACTCCGCCGCGATCATGTCGTTGTGCCGCCATGACTGGGCGGGCAACGTCCGTGAGCTGGCAAACCTGGTCGAGCGCATGGCGATCATGCATCCCTATGGTGTCATCGGCGTAGGTGAGCTGCCGAAGAAGTTTCGGCATGTCGACGACGAGGACGAGCAGCTTGCCGCCAGTCTGCGCGACGAGCTGGACGAGCGTGCCGTGCTCACATCGTCCTCGCCTTCGGCGCTGTCGCCGGCCATGCTGCCTGCCGAAGGCCTGGACCTGAAGGATTACCTGGGCAATCTGGAGCAGGGTCTGATCCAGCAGGCGTTGGACGACGCTGGCGGGATCGTGGCACGTGCCGCCGAGCGTTTGCGAATCCGGCGTACCACCCTGGTCGAGAAAATGCGCAAGTACGGCATGAGCCGCCGTGACGACGAGGCCGGCGAGGACTGAGCCGTGGCGTCAGCGGATGAGCGCAGCGTGGCGATATGTCCAGCGTCGCCGGGCTCGTGCAGGCAGTCGAGTAATTGACGGCGCCGCTTTTATTTAGACCCTATCTTTTTGAAAATAAAGCATTTTATTTTCAGGCATGAGTATTGCTACCTCCTTGGCAAATGACCGTCCGATGACGGCTCGCCACGCGAGAGAGTGCAATGAAACCAGCCCCACAACGCCAAGCCCCTCTGACTGCCCAGCCCCCGCTGCCGACGGCGCGTGGGGAGCTGGAGCAGTCGCTGGCCTTGTTCGAGCAGATATCGGGGCGCCTGGGCAGTTCATACAGCCTGCTGGAAAACCGCGTCAATGAACTGACTGGGCAACTGGCCCAGGTCAGCGAGCAGCGCGTGCAGGAGCTGAACGAAAAGGAGCGGCTGGCCCACCGCCTGCAGAGCCTCCTGGATTTGCTTCCCGGGGGCGTGGTGGTGATCGATGGCCATGGCGTGGTACGCGAAGCCAATCCGGTGGCCCGCGACATGCTGGGAGAGCCGCTGCTGGGCCGGCTCTGGCGCGACGTGATTGCGCAGCGCTTCGCACCCCGTCGTGACGATGGCCATGAGATTTCCCTGGCTGACGGCCGGCGGTTGTCGATTTCCACCCGCTCGCTGCAAGGCGAGCCGGGGCAGCTGGTCTTGCTGACCGACCTGACGGAAACCCGTCGCCTGCAGGATCAGCTGTCGCGGCACGAACGCCTCAGCGCCATGGGGCGCATGGTGGCATCGCTGGCGCATCAGATCCGTACCCCCTTGTCGGCCGCTCTGCTGTACGCCAGCCATCTGACCGAGCAGGTATTGCCTGCGCAGCAGCAGCAGCGCTTTGCAGGCCGCTTGAAGGAGCGGCTGCACGAACTCGAGCACCAGGTGCGCGACATGCTGGTATTCGCCCGCGGCGAGCTGCCGTTGTCGGATCGGCTCGCTCCGGCCCAGCTGTTCGAAGCGCTCAGGCACGCCGGGGACGCCGTTATGCCGGGTGTGAACGTGCGCTGGCAGTGCGACGCGCGCGGCGGCGCACTGCTGTGCAATCGCGATACGCTGGTGGGCGCCCTGATGAACCTGGTCGAGAATGCCAGTCAGGCAGCGGGGCAGGGGGCTCGGCTCAAGGTGCATGCCTATGTGCGTGGCGACACCTTGCGCCTGTGCATCAGTGACAACGGCCCCGGTATCGATACGCCGACCCTGGCGCGCCTGGGGGAGCCGTTCTTCACCACCAAAACCACCGGAACGGGCCTTGGGCTGGCGGTGGTCAAAGCCGTCGCCCGTGCCCACCAGGGGGAGCTGCAGCTGCGCTCGCGGCCAGGGCGTGGTACCTGCGCGATGTTGATTCTGCCGCTGATCACCCCAGCGCACCCCACGAGTAAGGAGTGACCCATGGCTGGCAAAGTCCTGCTGGTTGAAGACGACCGCGCGCTGCGCGAAGCCCTGGCCGACACGCTGGAACTCGGCGGCCACGATTATCGAGCCGTCGACTGCGCCGAAGCAGCGTTGCTGGCCATTGGCGAAGAGGCCTTCGGGCTGGTGATCAGTGATGTGAACATGCCGGGGATGGATGGGCATCAATTGCTTTGCGCCATCCGTGAGCGGCAGCCGCAATTGCCGGTGCTGTTGATGACCGCTTTTGGCGCCGTCGAGCGCGCCGTCGAGGCGATGCGCCGTGGTGCTGCCGATTATCTGGTCAAGCCCTTCGAGCCCAAGGTGCTGCTGGCACTGGTCGCCCGGCATGCCCTCGGCCATGCGGGCGGGCTGGAGCAGGACGGCCCGGTGGCACGCGAGCCGGCCAGCCTGCAGCTGCTGGAATTGGCTGCGCGGGTGGCGCGTAGTGATTCCACGGTGCTGATCACCGGCGAGTCCGGTACCGGCAAGGAAGTGCTGGCCCGTTATCTTCATCAGCAATCACCGCGCTCGAGCGGGCCCTTCGTGGCCATCAACTGCGCGGCGATTCCGGACAACATGCTCGAAGCCACGCTGTTCGGTCACGAGAAGGGCGCCTTCACGGGCGCCGTGGCCAGTGCCCCGGGCAAGTTCGAGCTGGCCGAGGGTGGCACCATTCTGCTCGATGAAATCTCCGAGATGCCACTCGCCCTGCAGGCCAAACTGTTGCGCGTACTGCAGGAGCGGGAGGTCGAAAGGGTTGGCGCGCGCAAGCCGATCCGTCTGGACATCCGCGTCCTGGCGACCAGTAACCGTGACCTGGCGGCCGAGGTCGCGGCGGGTCGCTTCCGGGAGGATCTGTTCTATCGCCTTTCGGTGTTCCCGCTGGCCTGGCGACCGTTACGTGAGCGCCCGGCGGATATCCTGCCCCTGGCCGAGCGGCTGCTGGCCAAGTACGTGAAGAAGATGAACCTGGCGCCGTTGCGGCTCTCCGTCCAGGCTGTCGCCTGCCTGACGGGGCATGCTTGGCCGGGCAACGTGCGTGAGCTGGACAATGCCATTCAGCGCGCGGTCATCCTTCAGCAAAACGGCGTTATCGAGCCCCATGACCTGTGCCTGACCGCGCCAATCGGTTTCGCGCAGCTGTCCCAAGCTCCCCAGGCGGTGGTACCAGGCGTGGCCATGCCTGCGGTGCCGGACGCCATCGTGGCGGATGGTGCGTTGGGCGAGGACCTGCGGCGCAGGGAGTATCAGGTGATCATCGATATCCTGCGCGCCGAGCGAGGTCGCCGCAAGGAGGCGGCCGAGCGCCTGGGCATCAGCCCGCGCACCTTGCGCTACAAGCTGGCGCAGATGCGTGATGCGGGGATGGATGTCGAGGCTTATCTCTACGCCAGCTGAGGCCGGGTAGCCTGGGTTGAGCGAAGCGATACCCGGGGCAAGCAGCGCTTCGCGGGCATGGCCCGCTCCCACAAGGCTGCTGAGTCCGTAGGATGGGTGAAACCCATCAAATGGCGGGTGTGGATTTCCCTCGGTACCACGGATTGCACGGGTTTCGACGGGCAATAAAAAACCCGGCCTATTGACCGGGTTTCTCGAATTTGGCTCCGCGACCTGGACTCGAACCAGGGACCCAATGATTAACAGTCATTTGCTCTACCGACTGAGCTATCGCGGAACAACGACGCGTATCCTACTGATTACGAAGGGGAAGTCAAGCATCTGCCGACTTCCCCTGGCAACTTACAGAACGGCGGCAATCGCCTTGGTCACCACCGGCAGGTTGCGGGTGTTCAGGGCCGCCACGCAGATGCGGCCGGTGCCCACCGCGTAGATGCCGAACTCGCTGCGCAGACGCTCGACCTGTTCGGTGGTCAGCCCCGAATAGGAGAACATGCCGCGTTGCTGCGCGACGAAGCCAAAGTCGCGCTTGGCGTTCAGGTCAGCCAGCTGCTCGACCATAGCCAGGCGCATGGTGCGGATGCGGTCACGCATTTCGCCCAGCTCGGTTTCCCACATCACCCGCAGCTCTGGGTTGTTCAGTACCGCGGCAACCACACTGGCGCCATGGGTCGGCGGGTTGGAGTAGTTGGTGCGGATCACTCGCTTGACCTGGGACAGCACACGGCTGCCTTCTTCCTGGTCGCCAACGACGATGCTCAGGGCACCGACGCGCTCGCCATACAGGGAGAACGACTTGGAGAACGAGCTGGAGACGAAGAAGGTCAGGCCAGATTGGGCGAACAAACGTACCGCCGCGGCGTCTTCTTCAATACCGTCGCCAAAACCCTGATAGGCGATGTCGAGGAAGGGTACATGCTCGCGTTCGCGCACGATTTCCAGTACCGCTTGCCAGTCTTCGGGCGTCAGGTCGACACCGGTCGGGTTGTGGCAGCAGGCATGCAGCACGACGATGGAGCGCGCCGGCAGGTTCTTCAGGTCTTCGAGCAGGCCGCCGCGGTTCACGCCGTTGCTGAAGGCGTCGTAGTAGCGGTAGTTGCGTACCGGGAAACCGGCGGCTTCGAACAGCGCGCGGTGGTTCTCCCAGCTCGGGTCGCTGATCGCCACGGTGGCGTCGGGGAGCAGGCGCTTGAGGAAGTCCGCGCCGGTCTTCAGGGCGCCGGTACCACCGATGGCCTGGGTGGTGATCACCCGGCCCTGCTGGATCAGCGGCGAGTCATTGCCCAGCAGCAGTGTCTGTACCGCCTTGTCATAGGCGGCGATGCCTTCGATCGGCAGGTAGCCGCGCGGGGCACGGGCGGCGGTCAGGGCGGCTTCCGCTTCGACCACGGCACGCAGCAAGGGAATGCGACCTTCTTCGTTGGTGTAGACACCCACGCCAAGGTTGACCTTGTCAGGGCGTTTGTCGGCGTTGAATGCTTCGTTGAGGCCCAGGATAGGATCGCGCGGAGCCATTTCGACGGCGGAGAACAGACTCATGGGGCGGCAGCTCTGTGGTGAGGTGAGTTTCGAGCAACCCGGCAACTGGATTAGGGGTTGCGCAAGCGGGCCGTTAGTATAGCGGCCCATATTCTGTGTCGCGACAGCGTACACCAGGTATGACGCACGCTTTCTTGCGGCGTCACAGCCTTTGCAGAGGTATTTATGTCCGAGTTCCAACTGGTCACCCGTTTCGAGCCTGCCGGCGACCAGCCCGAGGCGATCCGGCAGATGGTCGAGGGCCTGGAAGCCGGGCTTTCGCACCAGACGCTGCTCGGCGTGACGGGGTCCGGCAAAACCTTCAGCGTGGCCAACGTGATTGCCCAGGTACAGCGCCCGACCCTGGTGCTGGCACCGAACAAGACCCTGGCAGCACAGCTGTATGGCGAGTTCAGGTCGTTCTTCCCGAACAATGCGGTCGAGTACTTCGTTTCCTACTACGACTACTACCAGCCCGAGGCCTACGTGCCGTCATCGGACACCTTCATCGAGAAGGACGCCTCGATCAACGACCACATCGAGCAGATGCGCCTGTCGGCGACCAAGGCGCTGATCGAGCGCAAGGACGTCATCGTGGTCTGCACCGTGTCCTCGATCTACGGCCTGGGCAGCCCCGAGGAGTACCTGAAGATGGTGCTGCACCTCGATCGCGGCGACAAGATGGACCAGCGCGCCTTGCTGCGTCGCCTGGCCGAGCTGCAGTACACCCGCAACGACATGGACTTCGCGCGCGCGACCTTCCGGGTGCGCGGCGACGTGATCGATATCTTTCCGGCCGAATCGGACCTGGAAGCCATCCGCGTCGAGCTGTTCGATGACGAGGTGGAGAACATCAGCGCCTTCGATCCGTTGACCGGTGAGGTGCTGCAGCGCCTGCCGCGCTTCACCTTCTACCCCAAGACCCACTACGTGACGCCACGCGACACGCTGCTCGAGGCCATGGAGAAGATCAAGGTCGAGCTCAAGGAGCGTCTCGATTACCTGCGCGGCGCCAACAAGCTGGTCGAGGCGCAGCGCCTGGAGCAGCGTACCCGCTTCGACCTGGAGATGATTCTCGAACTGGGTTACTGCAACGGTATCGAAAACTACTCGCGCTATCTGTCCGGGCGCGACCCGGGGGCGCCGCCGCCCACGCTCTACGATTACCTGCCCGCCGAGGCGCTGCTGGTGATCGACGAGTCCCACGTCAGCGTGCCGCAGGTCGGCGCCATGTACAAAGGTGACCGCTCGCGCAAGGAAACCCTGGTCGAGTACGGTTTTCGCCTGCCCTCGGCCCTGGATAACCGCCCCATGCGCTTCGAGGAATGGGAGGCGGCGAGCCCGCAGACCATTTTCGTCTCCGCCACGCCAGGCCCGTACGAGGCTGAGCATGCCGGCCGGGTAATCGAACAGGTGGTGCGCCCAACCGGTCTGGTCGACCCCGAAGTCGAGATACGCCCGGCGCGTACCCAGGTCGATGACCTGCTATCGGAAATCAACAAGCGTGTCGCCCTCGAGCAGCGTGTGCTGGTCACCACCCTGACCAAGCGTATGGCCGAGGACTTGACCGACTACCTGGCCGATCATGGCGTCAAGGTGCGCTACCTGCACTCGGATATCGATACGGTCGAGCGGGTGGAGATCATTCGTGACCTGCGCATCGGCACCTTCGACGTGCTGGTCGGCATCAACCTGCTGCGTGAAGGCCTGGATATGCCCGAGGTCGCCCTGGTGGCGATTCTCGACGCCGACAAGGAAGGCTTCCTGCGCAGCGAGCGCTCGCTGATCCAGACCATCGGCCGGGCCGCCCGTAACCTCAATGGCCGGGCGATTCTCTACGCCGACAACATGACCGGCTCCATGGAGCGGGCCATTGGCGAGACCGAGCGGCGGCGGCAGAAGCAGTTGGCCTTCAACGAGGCCAACGGCATCGTGCCCAAGGGGGTAGTCAAGGACATCAAGGACATCCTCGAGGGTGCCGTGGTGCCGGGCGCGCGCAGCAAGAAGCGCAAGGGCATGGCCAAGGCGGCCGAAGACAATGCGCGCTACGAAGCCGAGCTGCGTTCACCGGCGGAGATCACCAAGCGCATCCGCCAGCTTGAGGAGAAGATGTATCAGCTGGCGCGGGATCTCGAGTTCGAGGCGGCCGCACAGATGCGCGATGAAATCCAGAAGCTGCGTGATCGGTTGCTGGCAGTATGAGCATGGCGGGGCATGGGCAGGTTTACCTGGCGGGCTTCGATGTATTCAGGCCGGACGCGATCGAGCAGGGCGAATACCTCAAGCGCCTGTGCCGCGAGCAGGGGCTGCAGGGGCTCTACCCGTTCGATAACGAGGTGACCGAGGAGTTGGCACCGACCGAGCGCGCGGCGCTGATCTGCCGGCTCAACCTGGCGATGATCCGCCGTGCGGATGCGGTGCTGGCCAACCTCAATCTGTTTCGTGGCTTGGAACCGGACTCTGGCACGGCATTCGAGGTCGGCGCCGCCGTGGCACTGGGCAAACCGGTGTGGGCCTATTTTCAGCCCGCTGGCAGCATGCGCCAGTGGCTGCCTGGCGACGAACACGGGCGCGATGCCGAGGGCTACTGCATCGAGGACTTCGGCCTGCCGCGCAACCTGATGCTGGCGTGCTCCTGGGCCGGCTGCAGCGCCAGCGCGGAAGAGGGCATCGTGGCGCTGAGCCGGTACCTGCGCCGATCCTAGGGCTTGGCGGCTCGCTGTAGCTCAACGGCAGCCGGTGCGCTGGAGCCAGCCGGGGCTGGCCTGTTAATATTCGTTCCCTTCGCTTTCTCGCGTCATCCATGGCACCTGCGCCGGTCGCTTATGCTGCCCGGGCGCGGGTCGGCCCATGCCATTTTCAGTCTTACTTGCTCGGGACTTTCCATGACCACCGTTCGCACTCGCATCGCCCCGTCGCCCACTGGCGATCCTCACGTCGGTACTGCCTACATCGCCCTGTTCAACCTGTGCTTTGCCAGGCAGCACGGCGGCGAGTTCATCCTGCGTATCGAGGACACCGACCAGGTGCGCTCGACCCGCGAGTCGGAGCAGCAGATCTACGACGCCCTGCGCTGGCTGGGCATCGAGTGGAACGAAGGCCCGGACGTCGGCGGCCCCTATGGCCCCTATCGGCAGAGCGAGCGCGGCGAGATCTACCGCAAGTACGCCCTGGAGCTGGTGGAGAAGGGCCATGCCTTCTACTGCTTCTGCACCCCGGAAGAACTCGACCAGATGCGTGCCGAGCAGATGGCCCGTGGCGAGACGCCGCGCTACGACGGTCGCGGCCTGCTGCTTTCCGAAGAGGAAGTGCAGCGCCGCCTGGCCGCCGGCGAGCCCCACGTGATCCGCATGAAGGTGCCGAGCGAGGGCGTCTGCGTGGTGCCGGACATGCTGCGCGGTGATGTCGAGATCCCGTGGGATCGCATGGACATGCAGGTGCTGATGAAGACCGATGGCCTGCCGACCTACTTCCTGGCCAACGTGGTCGACGACCACCTGATGAAGATCACCCATGTGCTGCGTGGTGAAGAATGGTTGCCCTCGGCGCCCAAGCTGATCCTGCTCTATGAGTACTTCGGCTGGGAGAAGCCGCAGCTGTGCTACATGCCGCTTCTGCGTAACCCAGACAAGAGCAAGCTGTCCAAGCGCAAGAACCCGACCTCGATCACCTTCTACGAGCGCATGGGCTTCCTGCCCCAGGCGATGCTCAACTACCTGGGCCGCATGGGCTGGTCGATGCCCGACGAGCGCGAGAAATTCACCCTCGAGGAGATGATCGAGCACTTCGACGTACAGCGCGTTTCCCTTGGCGGGCCGATCTTCGATCTGGAGAAGCTGTCCTGGCTCAACGGCCAGTGGATGCGCGACCTGAGCGTCGAGGAATTCGCCGCTGGCGTGCAGAAGTGGGCCTTCAACAGCGACTACCTGATGCAGATCGCGCCGCACGTGCAGGGCAGGGTGGAAACCTTCAGCCAGATCGCGCCCTTGGCCAGCTTCTTCTTCGCCGGTGGCGTGCAGCCGGACAAGGCGCTGTTCGCCCACAAGAAGCTGTCCGACGATCAGGTGCGTCAGCTCATGCAACTGATCCTCTGGAAGCTCGAAGCGCTGCGCCAGTGGGAGAAGGAGCGCATCACCGGGTGCATCCAGGCGGTGGTCGAGCACCTTGAGCTGAAGCTGCGCGATGCCATGCCGCTGATGTTCGCCGCCGTCACCGGTCAGGCCAGCTCGGTGTCGGTGCTCGACGCCATGGAGATTCTCGGCCCGGACCTTACCCGTTTCCGCCTGCGCCAGGCCATCGAGCTGCTCGGTGGCGTGTCGAAAAAGGAGAACAAGGAATGGGAAAAGCTGCTGGCCAGCATCGCCTGATCACCGGTGGTTTTTCGGCCGCTGGTCGCGGTGTGCGACTGGCAGCCCGCGGTTTGCGGTAAGTGTTTGTTATGTCAGCGAAAAAAAATAAGGCAGGCGCTAATTTTTTGTTGACAGGGTGCAGGGGTGCACTTAACATGCGCCCCGTCCTCGAGATGGGGCTATAGCTCAGCTGGGAGAGCGCTTGCATGGCATGCAAGAGGTCGACGGTTCGATCCCGTCTAGCTCCACCAATCTCGGATGCCACAACCGGTTCCTAGGAACAGGTTGAGTTGTAAAGAAGGGCATTTGCGTCCCCTTCGTCTAGTGGCCTAGGACACCGCCCTTTCACGGCGGTAACAGGGGTTCGAGTCCCCTAGGGGACGCCATTATTTCCAGCTGCAGCGCCTTGGTGCTGCAGCCAGACCGCAAGGTTCTGGGGCTATAGCTCAGCTGGGAGAGCGCTTGCATGGCATGCAAGAGGTCGACGGTTCGATCCCGTCTAGCTCCACCAATCCACGACAGGCCAGCCTAGTGCTGGCCTTGTTCTTCGAAGGTTTCGTCCCCTTCGTCTAGTGGCCTAGGACACCGCCCTTTCACGGCGGTAACAGGGGTTCGAGTCCCCTAGGGGACGCCATTTTTGCCCGCTCTGCGGGATTTTTAAGGGTCACTTCTCACGAAGTGGCCCTTTTGTTTTTTGCGCGCTCGAAAAAGTGCCGTTCGCCTACGCTGCTGCGCTTGCGTTGCAGCAGGCAAAGCCCCTAAGGTCGGGCTCACCGCGTCGACAAGGGAGGCTACCGCATGAAGCTGATTTATATCACCGCACTGCCGAGTGCACCCATGCGCGAGCGTCAGTCATGAACTGGGACCGCCCCGACCCGTTCACCATCGAGCTGCTGGTCGGCAGCGAGGATATCGATGGCCTTGGCCACGCCAACAACGCCGTTTACGTTGCCTGGCTGGAGCGCTGCGCCTGGCGGCATTCGCAGTCGCTGGGGCTGGATCTGGTCGAGTACCGGCGCCTGGATCGCGCCATGGCGGTGGTGCGTCACGAGATCGATTACCTGAGCAGTGCCTACGAAGGCCAGGAACTGGTCATGGGCACCTGGATCGTCGAGTCCGACCAGCGCTTGAAGATGGATCGCTGCTTCCAGCTGATACGCCCGCAGGATGGCGCCACGTTGCTGCGTGCACGCACCACCTTCGTGTGCATCGAGCTGTCCAGCGGGCGGCCCAAGCGCATGCCGGCCGAGTTCGTCGAAGGCTATGGCAAGGCACTGCTGCCTGCCTGAAGCGTCAGGGTTGCGGTGCGAGAAACAGCTTCTGTTCTTCGTAAACGGCTTGGTAGCTTCGGACCTCACCAGGCTGTAACAGGATCGACTGGCTGCTCGCCAGCTCTACCTGGGCGCAGAAACCTTCCCGTGAGGGTGTGAGGACGATGGTCCTTTCGCCGCTGGGTACGTCCAGCGTGACGCTCTCACCGGCTGGCAGTGCCACCACCAATTGCTCGTCGACGCGCAGCTGCAGGTCGCAGGCATTGGGCGCGTTGCGGTCGCGGCTGACGATCAGTTTGGCGGTGGCCGCCGGGTCGATAGGCACGCCCTCGGAGATGGGCGTCACGGCAAAGCTCGCCGTGCTGATCAGCAGCAGGGCCAGCGGTGCGCCGGGCAAGCGAAGTCGGCTCATGGTCATTCCAGGTTGGCATTCGGTAATGCAATGGACTGCCCGTGATGGCAGGTGTTCAGCTGCCGAGCCGCTGGGCTGATGCGAGTCTCGCCGCTACACTACGCGCCGCCTTTCACCGGCATGCAGATGCCGCCACTATCTTTTCGAGAGTACCGCCATGCAGATCGCCCTGGCGCCCATGGAGGGGCTGGTCGATGAAATCCTTCGCGACGTGCTGACCCGGGTGGGTGGCATCGACTGGTGCGTGACCGAGTTCATCCGCGTCACCGATCGCGTGCTGCCCAGGTCGACCTACCGCAAGCTGGCGCCGGAGCTGTTCAATGGCGCCAGAACCGCGGCCGGCACGCCACTACGTGTGCAACTGCTCGGCTCCGATCCCAAGTGCCTGGGTGACAATGCCGCCTATGCCTGTGTGCTGGGTGCGCCGGTGATCGACCTGAATTTTGGCTGCCCGGCCAAGACGGTGAACAAGTCCCGCGGCGGGGCGGTGCTGCTCAAGGAGCCCGAGCTGTTGCACGCCATCGTGCGCGAGGTGCGTCGCAGCGTGCCGGCGGCCATTCCCGTTACCGCCAAGATGCGCCTGGGCTTCGATCACAAGGATCTCGCCCTCGATTGCGCCCGGGCCCTGGCCGAGGGAGGCGCCGCGCAGATCGTCGTGCACGCGCGCACCAAGGTCGAGGGCTACAAGCCGCCGGCGCACTGGGAGTGGGTGGCGCGAGTGCAGGAAGTGGTCGCCGTGCCGGTATATGCCAACGGCGATATCTGGTCGCTGGACGACTGGCGGCGCTGCCGCGAGGTCAGCGGCGCCGAGAACATCATGCTTGGCCGCGGCGTGGTGGCACGACCCGATCTGGCGCGGCAGATCGCGGCGGCGCGGGCAGGCGAGGATGCCGGTGTGATGAGCTGGGAGGCGCTGCAGCCGCTGCTCGCCGATTTCTGGCTGCAGGCACGCCGCAAGATTTCCCCGCGCTATGCGCCGGGGCGACTCAAGCAGTGGCTGGCGATGCTCACTCGCAGCTACCCCGAGGCGGTCGAGCTGTTCGCCCTGGTGCGCCGGGAAACCCGCTGCGAGGCCATCGATGCGTTGCTGGGGGTAAGCATTGCGCCGGCGGAGGCGAACGTCCTGCCGATATACGAGGCGGACGGCGAGGCGCTCAGCGACCTCCAGTGACGTCGGGCAGCGCCTCGGCTGTCTCGCGCTGGCGCCGATAATTGATCACCACGCGGTAGCCACGCCCGACGGCCAGGCGCGCGGTGGCCGTACCGATGCCGCGGCTGACGCCGGTGATGAGGATCACCTTGCTCATCAAAAAATCTCCTTTTCAGGCCCTTGAAATTTTTTTCGGCATCCACATTTTTTTCACCGTGGGATGCCGAAGACGGGTCCCGCACCTAATCACTCGCTGACTAATCAGGAGATTTACCATGAGCACTGCATTTTCCATGACCCCGCTGTTCCGTCAGTCCATTGGCTTCGACCGCTTCAACGATCTGTTCGAGTCGGCGATGCGCAACGAGACGAGCAGCAGCTACCCGCCCTACAACGTCGAGAAGCATGCCGACGACCAGTACCGGATCGTCATCGCTGCAGCCGGTTTCCAGGATGAAGATCTGGACCTGCAGGTCGAACGTGGCGTGCTGACCGTGACCGGCGGCAAGCGTGCGGGCAATGGCAACGGTGACAATGTCACCTACCTCTATCAGGGCATCGCTCAGCGTTCGTTCAAGCTGTCGTTCCGTCTGGCCGATCATATCGAGGTCAAGAGCGCCAGCCTGGTGAACGGCCTGCTCAATATCGAGCTGGAGCGCCATGTACCGGAAGAGGCCAAGGCCAAGCGAATCCCGATCGGGTCTGCACGTCCGGCGCTGGAGAACTGATTTCCATCACCGGTACAACGGAAAAGGCGCCCTCGTGGCGCCTTTTCTGCTTCAGCTGACGGTGTCGGCTGCGTGGGCGAGCAGGGCGCGAAAGGCCTGCAGCGGTTGCGGGCGGCTGAACAGGTAGCCCTGGTAGCAGTGGCAGCCCTGGCTTTGCAGAAAATCCAGCTGGCTCTGCTGCTCCACTCCCTCGGCGATAACTTCCAGGCCCAGGCTCAGGCCGAGCGCCACCACGGCGCGGATGATTTCCGCATCGCTTGGGTTGCTGGTGGCATCGCGTACGAATGACTGGTCGATCTTCAGCACGTTCACCGGCAGGCGTTTGAGGTAGGTGAGCGACGAGTAGCCCGTGCCGAAGTCGTCCATGGCGAAGCTCACGCCCAATTGGCGCAGGCGATTCATCTTGGCGATGGTGTCGTCGATGTCCTGGATGACGATCCCTTCGGTGATTTCCAGCTTGAGCATGCCGTGGGGCAGCCTGTTGTTGCGCAGGCAATGCTCGACGCGCTCGACGAAGTCGCTTTGCCGGAACTGCCGCGTGCTGATGTTCACGCACAGGCTGAAGTGCTCATCAATGATGCGCTCCTCGAGCAGTTGCGCGCAGGCATGGCAGGCTTCGACCAACACCCAGGCGCCGACCTCGAGGATCAGCCCGCTTTCCTCCAGCACATGGATGAACAGTGCCGGTGATTGCTCGCCGAGGGTGGGGTGAGCCCAGCGCAGCAGGGCCTCGGCACCGATCACATGGCCGCTGCGGGCATCCACCTGGGCCTGGAAATACAGCTCGAACTCGCCGCGGCTCAGCGCCGTGCGCAACTCGTTCTCCAGGCGCAGGCGCTCGCTGGCAGCGTGCTGCATGGAGCTGTGGAACAGCTGGATGGTATTGCGCCCCGAATCCTTGGCGCGGTATAGGGCGATGTCGGCGCGCTTGAGCAGGTCGGCGGGTGTCTGGCCGTGGTCCGGGATCAGCGCAATGCCGATGCTTGGCGTGACCTGCAGACGATGGCCGTCGAGCAGCATCGGCTCACTGAGCAGCGTGCGTAGCTTTTCGGCCGCCAGGCCGGCGTGGCTGATGACCTGCTGCAGGTCACCCTCGAGGCCGGTGAGGAGCACCACGAACTCGTCGCCGCCCAGGCGCGCCACGGTGTCTTCTTCGCGTACGCTGACTTCCAGGCGGGCAGTGATCAGCTTGAGCACCGCATCACCGAACGGGTGGCCGAGCGAGTCATTGATGTGCTTGAAATGATCGAGGTCGAGAAACAGCAGGGCGCCGCGCAGGCCATGGCGTTGCAGCAGGGCGATCTGCTGGGTCAGGCGATCCATCAGCAGTGCGCGATTGGGCAGGCTGGTCAGCGGGTCATGGTAGGCCAGGTGCTGAATCTGTTTCTGGGCGGCCTTGAGTTCGCCGATGTCGCGGGCGGTTACCAGCAGGCAGGGCGTAGCATCCAGTTCGATCGGCTCGAAGGAGACTTCCACCTCGAGCTGATTGCCGTGGCGATCGCGGCCGGTCATCTCGATACGCTGGATATGGCCCTCGAGTCGCAGGGTCTCGAGCAGGCGCTGGCGCTGTTGCTCGTCGGGCCAGATCCCCACTTCGGTGGACGTGCGGCCAATGACTTCCTCGGCGTTGTAGCCGGTGAGGCGGGTGAAGCCGTCGTTGATCTCGATATAGCGGCCGGCGTCGCGGGTGGTGATGGTGATCGCATCCGGGCTTGAGTGAAAGGCCTTGGAAAACTTCTCCTGGCTGGCCTTGAGCGCCGATTCGGCGCGCTGTTGTTCGGTGATGTCACGATAGTTGCTGAGCACGCAGGGTTGGCCGGCGAGCTCCAGGCGCCTGCAGGACACGATGCAGCTCATCAGGCGGCCCTGGGGGTCGCGCAGATCGATGCGCTCGTCGGTGAGGTCGGTGCCGCTGAGAATCTTGGCGCGCAGTGGCGAATCCCCCGCCAGCGCCTGCCAGGGTGCGAGCTTGAAGATATTGCGGCCGGTGACTTCCGCGGCCCGCCAGCCGAAGGCCTGGGTGAAGGCCGGATTGATCTCCAGAATGCGGCCTTCGGGCAGCGTGGTCACGCAGATCGGATCCGGGCTGGCTTGGAAGACCGTGGCGAACTTGCGTTCGGAGGCTTGCAGGCGTTGCTCGCGCAGGGTGCGCTCGCTGGTGTCGATCATGATGCCGGTCATGCGTACGGGTTGGCCCTGGGCATCGCGGTGCAACTTGGCGGTGCTCTCCAGGTAGTAGGTCTGTCCGTTGGCATGCAATGTTCGATAGGTGAGCTGAGAATCCTGGCCGTTATCGGCTAGCAGGTCGCGGTAGGCCTGGCGCAGCGCCTCGAAGTCCGGCGCGGGCACATGGCGGAAAAAATCCGGAAAACGGCCCTGGAAAGGTTCGGCAGGCAGGCCATGCAGCGCGGCGGCGCGCGGCGAGGCGAACATGGTGTTGCTGGGGATATGCCAATCCCAGGTGCCCAGATCCGCCGACTCGAGTGCCATGCGCAGGCGCTCCTGGCTGTCGGCCAGCGCCTGTTCCTGGGTGCGTTGGCGGGTAATGTCGCGGATCACGCCGAACATCCGGTTCTGGCCACCGTCGCCGGCCTGCAGGCTGCCGGTGATCTCGATCCAGCGCAGGCTGCCATTGGGCAATCGAATACGATGGCGGATGGGCTCGGTGGTGGGGGAGCCGTCGACCACTGCCTGGAACAGGCGCAGCACCTCGTCGCGCTCCTCCTCGGGAATCAGCCCGATGTAGTCGACCGGTGCGCTGAGCGGCCGGGTCGGGTCGAGGCCGAAGACCTTCTGGGCGCCACGCGACCAACTGACCTCGCCGGTGTCGACGTTCCAGAACCAGGCGCCGAGCCCCGCACCATTGAGGGCGGCCAGCAGGTGCTGGCTGTCGTGCCAGGTCTTTTCGAACTCGGCCGGATCGAGCACCGGTACATGGGGCAATGGTGGGCGTTTGTCGTTGGAGTTGCCCATTGAGCTTTCCTCTACAAAAGCCCGCTGGGAACGGTTGACCGGGCTGTTGGCACGTGTGCCGCTTGGATACCGGCAGATGGCCGCTATGGGTGTTCACGTTAGCCGTTGCCCAGGCGCTAAAGCAAGCTGTCACGCTGGCCGTCGAGCAGTTGCATGAAGGCCCTGGCAGCGTTCGACAGGGTACGCTCGGTGTGCACGATATAGCCGAGCTGGCGCGACAACTGAATGCCGGGTAGCGGCAGACGGGCGACCTGCTCATCGAGCATGGTACGTGGCAACACGCTCCAGGCCAGGCCAATGGAAACCATCATCTTGATGGTCTCCAGGTAGTTGGTGCTCATGGCGATGTTGGGCGTCAGGTCCTCGGCCTCGAACAGGCGCTGCACGATATGGTGGGTAAAGGTGTTGCCGCCGGGAAACACCGCCGGGTGCAGGGCGACATCGGCGAGTGTCACGCCCCTGGCCTGGGCCAGGGGATGCTCCGGGGCGGTGACGAAATCCAGTGGATCATTCCATACCGGGACGGCGCGCACCGGGTCGCGGGTATCCGGCGCCAGGGTGATCACCGCCAGTTCGGCGCGGCCATGGAATACCTCGTCATAGGCCACTTCCGAATCGAGAAACTGGATGTCCAGCGCCACTTGCGGGTGCGCGCGGGTAAAGGCGCGCAGCAGCGGCGGCAGGCGATGCAGGCCGATGTGGTGGCTGGTGGCGAGGGTCAGCCGGCCGGTGATCTCGCCATTGAGGTTGGTCAATGCCCGCCGGGTATCCTCCAGTACATTGAGAATCTGGTAGGCGCGCGGCAGCAGGGCGCGGCCGGCCTCGGTCAGGCTCACCTCGCGGCCCAGGCGGTCGAACAGGCGCACACGCAGTTGCTGCTCGAGGCTGGCGATGCGTTTGCTGACTGCCGGTTGGGTCAGGTGCAGGCGTATCGCCGCCTCGGAAAAGCTGCCGAGTTCGGCGATGGCGATAAAGGCATTGAGGGTGGCGAGATCCATAGGTCTTCCAATGGCGATCCAGACGGGTGATCGCGCGATGCTATATGAATTCCGACCAGGAATCTTCTGGATGAAAAATATGAATTGGAGTTATTCGCCAGCCGCGCATAGCATTCTCCCCATAAGCCACGGGGCTATTGCCCCGGCATAGAACGGGCGCCTCTAAAAACGTAGGCGAGGCAGTCAGCGCAAGGCGAAGGCAGGCGAGAAAGCGGAGTTTACGGGTTGTAAATGAGCATTTTGAGACTGCTTTCAACGCGGCGATGACAACGCAGGTAGTTTTTAGAAGTGCCCGAAGACTGATGAGGAACAGGCTGATGGTTGGCAAGACGCTCTACGACAAGTTGTGGGAAATGCACGAAGTGAAGCGACGCGACGACGGCTCGTCGCTGATCTACATCGACCGCCACATTCTTCACGAAGTGACGTCGCCCCAGGCCTTCGAAGGCCTGCGTCTGGCAAGCCGCAAGCCGTGGCGCATCGACGCCAACATCGCCACCCCGGACCATAACGTGCCGACCACCCGCGCCGAGCGCCTCGGCGGCCTGGACGCCATTGCCGATGAAGTCTCGCGTATCCAGGTCAAGACCCTGGACGAGAACTGCGACGACTTCGGCATCCTCGAATTCAAGATGAACGACGTGCGCCAGGGCATCGTCCACGTGGTCGGCCCGGAGCAGGGGGCCACCCTCCCGGGCATGACCGTGGTCTGCGGCGACTCGCACACTTCGACCCATGGCGCCTTCGGCGCACTGGCCCACGGCATCGGCACCTCGGAAGTCGAGCACGTGCTCGCCACCCAGTGCCTGGTCGCCAAGAAGATGAAGAACATGCAGGTGCGCGTCGAAGGCAAGTTGCCGTTTGGCGTCACCGCCAAGGACATCGTCCTGGCGGTGATCGGCAAGATCGGCACCGCCGGCGGTAACGGCCATGCCCTGGAATTCGCCGGTAGCGCGATTCGCGAGCTGTCCCTGGAAGGGCGCATGACCATCTGCAACATGTCCATCGAGGCCGGTGCCCGGGTTGGCCTGGTGGCGGTGGACGAGAAGACCATCGCTTACGTGAAGGATCGCCCCTATTCGCCCAAGGGCGAGCATTGGGAGCAGGCGGTTGCCGTATGGCGCGACCTGGTGTCCGACGCCGATGCGCACTTCGACACCGTGGTCGAGTTGCGTGCCGAAGACATCAAGCCACAGGTCAGCTGGGGCACCTCGCCGGAGATGGTCCTGGCCGTCGACCAGAACGTGCCGGACCCGGCCCGTGAAAGCGACCCGGTGAAAAAGGATTCGATCACCCGCGCCCTCAAGTACATGGGCCTGGCCGCTAACCAGCCGATCACCGATATCCGGCTCGATCGCGTGTTCATTGGTTCGTGCACCAACTCGCGGATCGAGGATCTGCGTGCTGCCGCCGAGGTGGCCAAGGGCCGCAAGGTCGCCGCCACCGTCAAACAGGCGTTGGTAGTGCCGGGCTCCGGTCTGGTCAAGGCCCAGGCGGAAAGCGAAGGGCTGGACAAGATCTTTATCGAGGCCGGTTTCGAATGGCGTGAACCCGGCTGCTCCATGTGCCTGGCGATGAATCCGGACAAGCTTGGCAGCGGCGAGCACTGCGCCTCGACCTCCAACCGCAACTTCGAAGGCCGCCAGGGCGCCGGTGGTCGTACCCACCTGGTCAGCCCGGCCATGGCCGCCGCTGCCGCGGTGACCGGCCGCTTCATCGATGTGCGCGAATTGATCCAGGCCTGAGGAGAGAGATGATGAAAGCCTTCACCCAACATACCGGCCTGGTTTGCCCGCTCGACCGTGCCAACGTCGACACCGACCAGATCATCCCCAAGCAATTCTTGAAGTCGATCAAGCGCACCGGCTTCGGCCCCAACCTGTTCGACGAGTGGCGTTACCTGGATGTCGGCCAGCCGAACCAGGACAACTCCAATCGGCCGATCAACAAGGACTTCGTGCTCAATTTCCCGCGCTACCAGGGCGCCAGCGTGCTGCTGGCGCGGGAGAACTTCGGTTGCGGCTCCAGTCGCGAGCATGCGCCCTGGGCGCTGGACGAATACGGCTTCCGCGCCGTGATTGCGCCGAGCTTCGCCGATATCTTCTTCAACAACAGCTTCAAGAACGGCCTGCTGCCGATCGTATTGGCTGAAGAGGAAGTCGATGCGCTGTTCGAACAGGCCGAAGCCACCGAAGGTTACCAGTTGACCGTCGACCTCGCCGCGCAGACCGTGACCCGCCCCGACGGCGTGCAGTACAGCTTCGAGGTCGATGCCTTTCGCAAGCATTGCCTGCTCAATGGTCTGGACGACATCGGCCTGACCCTGCAGGACGCCGAGTCGATTCGTGCCTTCGAGGTCGGTTACCAGCAGCGTCAGCCGTGGTTGTTTGGCGCTATCAAGTAAGCCGGCCCAAGCCAACTGGGCATCTCTAAAAACGTAGGCGAGGCCGTCAGCGCAAGGCAAAAACAGGCGAAAAAGCACAGTTTACGAATTGTAAATGAGCATTTTGAGCCTGTTTTTAACGCCGCGATGGCAACGCAGGTAGGTTTTAGAGGTGCCCTGGTGGTGGCGCGGAAAGAACAGGTTACGTGTTATCAGCGAATGGGCCCGTAGCGCCTTGACCGCGCCGCGACGGACGCCGAACATGGCGCCCCTCGCTGCAGGGTGATGGCCGCGGGCCTGTTCGGGTTTTCACAGGTCGCACACGGCAAGGCCGGCGATCCGAACGTAATGAAGGAAAACGTATGAGCAAGCAGATTCTGGTTCTTCCCGGTGACGGTATCGGCCCTGAAATCATGGCCGAAGCGGTCAAGGTGCTGCGCCTGGCCAACGACAAGTTCGCCCTCGATGTCGAGCTGTCGTTCGACGAGCTGGGTGGCGCCGCCGTCGACAAGTACGGCGTACCGCTGGCCGACGAAACCCTGGAGCGCGCCCGCGCTGCCGACGCCGTGCTGCTCGGCGCGGTCGGTGGCCCTAAGTGGGACAAGATCGACCCGGCCATCCGCCCTGAGCGCGGCCTGCTGAAGATCCGCTCGCAGCTGGGGCTGTTCGCCAACCTGCGCCCGGCCATCCTTTACCCGCAGCTGGCTGACGCTTCGTCGCTCAAGCCCGAAGTAGTGGCTGGTCTGGATATCCTGATCGTCCGCGAGCTGACCGGCGGCATCTATTTCGGCCAGCCGCGCGAGAGCAAGGTGCTCGATAATGGCGAGCGCATGGCCTATGACACCCTGCCGTACAGCGAAAGCGAGATCCGTCGCATCGCCAAGGTCGGCTTCGACATGGCCCGCGTACGTGGCAGCAAACTGTGCTCGGTGGACAAGGCCAACGTACTGGCCTCCAGCCAACTGTGGCGCGCGGTGGTCGAGGAAGTCGCCAAGGACTACCCGGACGTCGAATTGAGCCACATGTACGTCGACAACGCGGCCATGCAGCTGGTGCGCGCGCCCAAGCAGTTCGACGTGATGGTCACCGACAACATGTTCGGCGACATCCTCTCCGACGAAGCCTCTATGCTCACCGGCTCCATCGGCATGCTGCCGTCGGCGTCCCTGGATGCCAACAACAAGGGCATGTACGAGCCGTGCCACGGCTCCGCTCCGGACATTGCCGGGCAGGGCATCGCCAACCCACTGGCGACCATCCTGTCGGTGTCCATGATGCTGCGCTACAGCTTCAACCAGACCGAGGCCGCCAATGCCATCGAGCAGGCGGTCAGCCGCGTGCTCGACCAGGGCCTGCGCACTGGCGACATCCACTCGGCCGGTACGACCAAGGTCGGCACGGCAGCCATGGGTGATGCAGTAGTCGAAGCGCTGCGTAGTCTGTAATCTTCCAGGCCGTCGGAAAGTGGCCGGCGGCTTGTTCATATAGGTGTAGTGGTTATGAAACGTGTAGGTCTTATCGGTTGGCGTGGCATGGTCGGTTCCGTGCTCATGCAGCGCATGCTGGAAGAACAGGATTTCGATCTGATCGAGCCGGTGTTCTTCACCACCTCCAATGTCGGCGGCCAGGGTCCGGCCATCGGCAAGGAAACCGAAGCGCTCAAGGATGCCTACAGCATCGACGAGCTCAAAGGCCTGGACGTGATCCTCACCTGCCAGGGCGGCGACTACACCAACGAAGTCTTCCCCAAGCTGCGTGAAGCCGGCTGGAAGGGCTACTGGATCGACGCGGCGTCCTCGCTGCGCATGGCCGACGACGCGGTGATCGTGCTCGACCCGGTCAACCGCAAGGTCATCGACCATGCGCTGGATGCCGGCACCAAGAATTACATCGGCGGCAACTGCACCGTCAGCCTGATGCTGATGGCCCTGGGCGGCCTCTACGAAGCCGGCCTGGTCGAGTGGATGAGCGCCATGACCTATCAGGCGGCCTCCGGTGCCGGCGCGCAGAACATGCGCGAGCTGATCAAGCAGATGGGCACCATCAATGCCACCGTGGCCGATGAGCTGGCCGACCCGGCCAGCGCCATCCTCGACATCGACCGCAAGGTCGCCGAGGCCATGCGTGGTGATGCGTTCCCGGTCGACAACTTCGGCGTACCGCTGGCCGGCAGCCTGATTCCCTACATCGACAAGGAGCTGCCCAACGGCCAGAGCCGTGAAGAGTGGAAGGCCCAGGCGGAAACCAACAAGATCCTCGGTCGCTTCAAGAATCCGATTCCGGTCGACGGCATCTGCGTGCGCATCGGCGCCATGCGCTGCCACAGCCAGGCGCTGACCATCAAGCTGAACAAGGATGTGCCGCTGACCGACATCGAAGGCTTGATCAGCCAGCACAATCCCTGGGTCAAGCTGGTGCCCAACCACCGCGAAGCGAGCATCCGCGAACTCGGCCCGACGGCCGTTACCGGCACCCTGAGCGTACCGGTCGGTCGCTTGCGCAAGCTCAACATGGGCTCGCAGTACCTGGGCGCCTTCACCGTGGGCGACCAGCTGCTGTGGGGCGCTGCCGAGCCGCTAAGGCGTATGCTGCGCATCCTGCTGGAGCGCTGATGGGTTTCCGGCACGCCGCCTGGTGTGCCGTCTGTGGGGGCGGGTAGAGGGCAGTCGCTGGCGATTGCCGTCGCCCGCCCCTTTGCTTTTCGGTAGAGTGCCGGTCTGTTTCAGCCACCGAGCGTCAGCCTTTCTCCATGACTTCTACCTTTGCTATCGCCATCGTCGGCGCCACCGGCAGTGTCGGCGAATCCCTGCTGCAAATCCTCGAAGAGCGCGAGTTTCCGGTCGCTGACCTGCACCTGCTGGCCAGTAACGAGTCGGCCGGCCGTACGCTGGCCTTCAAGGGCCGCAACCTGCGAGTGCGTACCGTTGAGGGTTTTGATTTTCGCAGCGTGCAACTGGTGTTCTTCGCCGCCGATCAGGCGGTGACCCTGGCCCACGTCGAAGCGGTGCGCAAGGCTGGCTGCTCGCTGATCGATGTGACCGGGGCGCTGCCCAGTGAGGTGGCACCACGGGTGGTGCCGGAAGTAAACGGCGCGGCAATCGCCGGTGAAGCACCTTTCGCCGTGACCAGTCCGTCCTCGGTGGCGGTGGCCGTCGCTCTGGTGCTTGCGGCCGTGGGCGAACAGGTACAGGTGCGCCGGCTGGTCATCGACGCCGGATTGGCGGTCTCCAGTCGTGGGCGTGAGGGCGTGTCAGAACTGGCGCGGCAAACCGCCGAGCTGCTCAACGGTCGTTCGCTCGAGCCTCGTCTGTTCGATCGGCAGATGGCGTTCAACGTGCTCGCCCAGGTTGACGAGCCGGATGCCGATGGCCATGGCCGCCTGGAGCGCCGTACCAATGCGGACATCAAGGCGTTGTTCGCTGATCAGTCGCTGAATGTCACCGTCAGTTGCCATCAGGTACCGGTATTTTTTGGCGATAGTTTGAGTGTCACCGTGCAGGCGTCTACACCTGTAGAGCTGGACAAGGTGATTGCCGCACTGGACGCCGCTGTGGGCATCGAGCGGGTGGATGCCGGTGATTACCCTACGGTTATCGGTGATGCCGTCGGCCAGGATGAAGTCTACGTAGGCCGCGTGCGGCGCGGGATTGATGACCCCTGCGAGCTCAGTTTGTGGATTGTGTCTGATAATGTGCGAAAAGGTGCGGCTTTGAACGCCGTGCAACTGGGCGAGTTATTGATAAAACACCATCTGTAAAAGATACTTATCCGGAAATCTGCATATTTATTCGAGCTTGGCAATTACTGAGCGCGCTGATCGTTGACTGGGGGGCCTGCAAAGGGGCAGCCGACGATCACCTATCCTCTCGTTGCGCGAGAGACAGTTAACACAAAGGAAAAGGCTATGGTTCGGGTTCGTAAACTGGTACTGGCTATCGCTGCGGCGACGGCGCTGTCTTCCGGTATGGCGCATGCGCTGGGTGTCGGCGAGCTGACACTGCAGTCATCTCTGAACCAGCCTCTGGTAGCGGAAATTGAATTGCTGGACGTGCGCGATCTGTCCGCCGCGGAAATGCGCCCGTCGCTGGCCTCTCCGGAAGAGTTCAACAAGGCGGGTGTCGATCGCCAGTATTTCCTGACCGACCTCAAGTTCACGCCCATCGTCAAACCCAACGGCAAGAGCGTGATTCGTGTCACCTCGAGCAAGCCGGTTCGCGAGCCCTACCTGAATTTCCTCGTCGAAGTGCTCTGGCCCAATGGCCGTCTGCTGCGCGAGTACACCCTGCTGCTCGATCCACCGCTGTACTCGCCGCAGGCCGCCGCTGCCCCGCAGTTGCCGGTTGCTGCACCGGCACCGCGCCCGGCCCCTAGTGCCGCGCCGCGTGCCGCTGCGCCTTCGGCCACGCCAGCTGCGCCGCGTGCCGGCAGCGCCAGCGGCGGTGACTACCGGACCAATGCCAACGACACGCTTTGGGAAGTTGCCCAGCGTGCAGGTGGCAGCGGTAGCGTTCACCAGAAGATGCTGGCCATCCAGGACCTCAATCCCGATGCCTTTATCGGTGGCAATATCAACCGTATGAAGAGCGGCCAGGTACTGCGTCTGCCCGATGACCAGCAGATCGCCCGCCGCAGCCAGTCCGAAGCCCTGGCCCAGGTCGGTGAACAGAACAGTGCCTGGCGTCAGGGGCGTAGCGCGCCGGCCGCTGCCGGTACCCGGCAGATCGACGCGACCCGCCGCAGTGGTGCTGGCGCCGCGCCGGCCCAGGTCACCGCCGAGGACAAGCTCAAGCTGGTCGCCGCCGAAGCCGGCAAGGCGACTGCTGGCAGCGAGAGCGGCACCGCCAACAATGCCGCGTTGGCCAACCAGCTTGCCGTGACCCAGGAAAGCCTGGACTCCACGCGCCGTGAGAACGACGAACTCAAGGATCGCATGGGCGATCTGCAGAGCCAGCTGGACAAGCTGCAGCGGCTCATTCAGCTCAAAGACAATCAGCTGGCCAAATTGCAGGCCGATGTATCGGCACCGGCTGGCCAGGCCGCCGACAACGCTGCTGCTGGCGCTGCCGCCGCTCCGAGCGCACCGGTAACCCCGCCTGCCGAAACCCCAGCTGCCGCTGCGCCAGCCGGTGAGCCGCCCGCCGCCAATGAGGCCGCGCCGGAGCCGGCGCCTGTCGACCCATCGGTCGCCCAGCCAGCTGGCGAGCCGGCTGTCGAGGCACCAGCCGCCGAGAACGCGCCTGCGCCCACTCCGGAGGCCGCTGCACCCGCCGAGCCGGCTGCGCCTGCTGCCGAAGTGCCTGCCCAGGCACCGGTCGCCGCGGCGCCCGAGCCGGTCGAAGAAGACAGCGCCCTCGACAACCTGTTGGCCAACCCCATGATGTTGGGCCTGATCGGCGGCAGTCTGCTGCTGGCGCTGTTGCTGGTGCTGCTGATCCTGTCGCGCCGTAATGCTCGCAAGGCCGAAGAGGAAGAAGCCAGCCTGGCGGTCTATGAAGAAGACACCCACCGTTTCGACAGCGACCTGGAGCTGCCTGCCGACAGCCTGAACGAGCTGTCGGACGATCAGGTTGCCCTGTCGCAGCCCCTAGGTGAGGAGCGCGTCACTGCTCAGACCGGCGACGCCCTGGGCGAGGCCGATATCTATATCGCCTACGGTCGCTTCAACCAGGCCGCCGAGCTGCTGCACAACGCGATCAACGATGAGCCGCAGCGCACCGACCTGCGCCTGAAACTGATGGAAGTGTATGCCGAGCTGGGTGACCGCGAAGGCTTCGCCCGTCAGGAAAACGAGCTGCGCGAGATCGGTGGCGCCAATGCCCAGGTCGAGCAGTTGAAGAGCCGTTACCCGGCGATGGTCGTGCTCGGTGGCTCCGCGGCCGTGGCGGCCTATGCCGCAGCCGATGACCTGGACTCCTTCAGTCTGGATGATCTGGCGCTGGACGAGCCCGAGCCGCAGCTGGCGCGACAGCCAGCCGCTGACGACGCCTTTGACCTGGATCTGGACGCCCTCGAGGCAGAATTCGCGGCAGACCCGCAGCCCAAGGCGCAGGATGGCGCTGCCAGCTTCGACGAGATCGACACCCTGAGCCTGGACTCCGACCTGGATCTGCCAGCCGAGCCGCCGGTTGTCAAAAAGGATGACGCAGTGGATTTCGACCTGGATCTGGGCAGCGAGACCAGCAATCGCCAGGAGTTGGGTGGTGAGCTGGCGGACTTCAATCTGGATCTCGATACGCCGGCCTCTCCGGCGTCTGCGCAGGACGATGACTTCCTGCTGAGCCTGGATGATGAAGCCGACAAGCCGGCTGCTGATCTGCCGGACCTGTCAGCGGCCCTGGATAACCACAAGGGGGATGATTTTGGCCTGCCTGCGGACTTCGACCTGTCGCTCGCTGACGAGCCCGAGCAGCCGAGCAGTGGTGCCAGCTTTGCCGCCCAGCTCGACGACGTGACCGCCGAGCTCGATCAACTGGTCGAGAGTCTTGAGCAGCAAGGCCAGGCGCCGCAGGACCTGCAGGCCGAGCCAGTGTCACTCGATGAAGACGATGACTTCGACTTCCTCTCCGGTACCGACGAGACAGCCACCAAGCTGGATCTGGCGCGGGCTTACATTGACATGGGGGATTCCGAGGGTGCCCGTGACATCCTCGATGAAGTGATCGCAGAAGGTAACGAAGGTCAGCAGCAGGAAGCGCGCGAGCTGATCGGCAAACTGGTTTGACGAGCAGTTGATTGGCATTGACGGCAGCCCCTCAGGCTGCCGTTTTTGCATCTGCTGCGCACAACTAAATCGGCTGCCGGCATGCTAGCCAGGCATCGTGGCGGTATAATTGCCGGCATTGCAGCTCTGATCTGGTCATCACCAATTGATTAACGAACCAATGACGGCAGCCGAAATGGCTGCCGTCGGCATTTACAAGATTGCCCTGGGTGTCGAATACCGCGGCGCCCGCTACCGTGGCTTCCAACGCCAGCGTGACGGCGTGCCTTCGATCCAGGCGGCCCTGGAGAAAGCCCTTTCCAAGGTTGCCGGTGGCGCGCCCGTGACGCTCAGTTGTGCCGGGCGTACCGACGCCCTGGTGCACGCCAGTGGCCAAGTGGTGCATTTCGACACCGCGGTTGAGCGTTCCATGCACGCCTGGGTGATGGGTGCCAACATGAACCTGCCAGGCGACATCAGCGTAACCTGGGCCAAGGCCATGCCCAGCCATTTCGATGCGCGCTTCTGCGCCATGGCACGGCGCTATCGCTACGTGATCTACAACGACCAGATTCGCCCGGCGCACATGGCCGAGGAAGTGACCTGGAACCATCGCCCGCTGGATATCGAGCGCATGCGTGAGGCTGCGCGGGTATTTCTCGGCACCCATGACTTCAGCGCCTTCCGTGCCCGGCAATGCCAGGCCAAATCGCCGATCAAGACGGTGCATCACCTGGAGTTGCTGCAGCATGCCCGTTTTATCGTCCTGGATATCCGTGCCAATGCTTTCCTGCATCATATGGTGCGCAACATCGCCGGCGTGCTGATGACCATCGGTGCCGGCGAGCGGCCGGTGGAATGGGCAGGGGAGGTACTGCAGACCGGCGTGAGGCGCACCGGCGGGGTCACGGCGCACCCTTACGGCCTGTATCTGGTGCAGGTGGATTACCCGCAAGAATTCGACTTGCCGACCCGCTACCTGGGGCCGCACTTTCTGTCCGGCCTGGAAGACGTGGCGGCACGCTGAGCGTGCAGGGCGGGGCGCAGCAATTAATGGCGCGTCTTGGTCGGTCATTTGTTACCATCCGGCCTTTCGCGGAGGTATTCGTCTTTTGTCAGTCGTTCGCAGCAAGATCTGTGGGATTACCCGACTTGAGGATGCGCTGGCCGCCGTGGCGGCAGGTGCCGATGCCATTGGCCTGGTGTTCTATGCACGCAGCCCGCGTGCGGTTTCGGTGCAGCAGGCCCAGGCCATCCTGGCCGGCTTGCCGCCGTTCGTGACCACCGTGGGCCTGTTCGTGGACATGCCGCAACACGAGATCGAAGCGGTGCTGGCCGCCGTGCCCCTGGATCTTCTGCAGTTTCACGGCAATGAGCGCGCCGCCGACTGCGACGCGCTCGCTCGGCCCTATATCAAGGCGCTGCGGGTGCGCGCCGAGGACGATGTCGCCGCGCTGGTGGATGCCTACCCGGGTGCCCGAGCGGTGCTGCTCGATACCTATGTGGACGGTGTACCCGGTGGTACGGGGCAGGCGTTCGACTGGGCGCTGGTACCGGCCGTGTTGAGCAAGCCGGTGATCCTGGCCGGTGGCCTGACCGCCGATAACGTGCCGGCAGCCATCACCCAGGTGCGCCCCTATGCGGTGGATGTGAGTGGCGGCGTCGAGGCGAGCAAGGGCATCAAGGATGCCGCCAAGGTCAAGGATTTCGTGCGCGCCGTGCGTGCGGTTGGAGAGCTGATGTGACGGCGCCGCGCAGCGAGCCGTCCATACTCCTAGCGTCGCGGACAGCCCGCGCCTTTTTTCGTGGTCGAGCCGGGTGGCGGGCATGATGCCAGCCCCGGCGAGACCGCTTTGTGAATTCGCTTGTCATGTGCAGCAAGCATGTTGAAGCCTACAGCGTTGGAGAATTGAGAGCATGAGCAACTGGCTGGTAGACAAACTGATCCCATCGATCATGCGTTCCGAGGTCAAGAAGAGTTCGGTGCCCGAAGGCCTGTGGCACAAGTGCCCGTCCTGCGAGGCCGTGCTGTACAAGCCGGAGCTGGAAAAGACCCTGGACGTTTGTCCCAAGTGCAGCCACCACATGCGCATCGATGCACGTGCTCGCCTGAACATCTTTCTGGATGCCGACGGCCGCGAAGAGATCGGTGCCGACCTGGAGCCGTCCGATCGCCTGAAATTCCGCGACAGCAAGAAATACAAGGACCGCCTGGTCGCTGCCCAGAAGCAGACCGGCGAGAAGGATGCGCTGATTGCCATGAGCGGCAGTCTGGAAGGCATGCCGGTGGTGGCTTGTGCATTCGAGTTCGCCTTCATGGGCGGTTCCATGGGCGCCATCGTCGGCGAGCGTTTCGTCCAGGCCGCCAATGTGGCCCTGGAAAAGCGCTGCCCGTTCATCTGCTTCGCTGCCTCCGGTGGGGCGCGCATGCAGGAAGCGCTGATCTCGTTGATGCAGATGGCCAAGACTTCTGCCGTGCTGGCGCGCCTGCGTGAAGAGGGCATCCCGTTCGTGTCGGTGCTCACCGACCCGGTGTACGGCGGCGTTTCCGCCAGCCTGGCGATGCTCGGTGACGTGATCGTCGCCGAGCCCAAGGCGCTGATCGGCTTCGCTGGCCCGCGGGTGATCGAGCAGACCGTTCGCGAGAAGCTGCCGGAAGGCTTCCAGCGCAGCGAGTTCCTCATCGAGCATGGCGCCATCGACATGATCATCCACCGTGCCGAGCTGCGCCCGCGCCTGGCTCGCCTGCTGGCGCAGTTCACCCACCAGCCGTCTCCTGCTGCACTGCCGGTCAGCGCATGACCTCGCGCTCCCTGGCCGAGTGGCTGGCGTACCTGGAGCGTCTGCATCCGAGCGCCATCGACATGGGCCTTGAGCGCTCCCGCGAGGTCGCGGCACGCCTCGGCCTTTCCCGACCGGCGCCGCGGGTGATCACGGTCACCGGCACCAATGGCAAGGGTTCGACCTGCGCCTTCATCGCTTCGCTGCTGCGCGCCCAGGGCCTGAAGGTCGGCGTGTACAGCTCACCCCACCTGCTGCGCTACAACGAGCGGGTGCAGATCGCTGGCGAGCAGGCGAGTGATGCCAGCCTCTGTGAGGCATTCAGCGCCGTCGAGGCCGCCCGTGGCGAGACCTCGCTGACCTATTTCGAAATGGGCACCCTGGCGGCGTTCTGGTTGTTCGAGCGTGCCGATCTGGATGTCGCGGTGCTCGAAGTCGGCCTGGGCGGGCGCCTGGACGCCGTCAACCTGATCGATGCCGACCTCACTCTGATCACCAGTATCGGCGTCGACCATGCCGACTGGCTGGGTGATACCCGGGAGTCGGTGGCCTTCGAGAAAGCCGGCATCATGCGGGCAGGCAAGCCGGCGCTGTGTGGCGACTTCGATCCGCCATTGCCGCTGCTCGAGCGGGTTGCCGAGCTGGATTGCCCGTTGTTCCTGCGTTGCCGGGACTTCGATCTGAGCGTCACTGAATCGGGCTGGAACTGGTATGGGCTGACCGTCACCGGCCAGGTGCTGCACCTGCAGGATCTGCCGCTGCTCGATCTGCCCATGGAGAATGCCGCGCTGGCGCTGCAGGCCTACGCCTTGCTGGACCTGCCCTGGGAGCCCGAGCGCCTGGCTGAGGCTTTGCGGGCGACCCGGGTGGCCGGCCGCCTGGATCGTCGTCACTTGAACTGGCGCGGCAAGTCCCTCACCCTGTTGCTCGACGTGGGGCACAATCCCCATGCCGCACAGTTTCTCGCCGGCCGTTTGCAGGCGCGCGGGTTCGCTGGCCAGCGCCTGGCGGTGTTCGGCCTGCTGGCCGACAAGGAACTGCCCGGCGTGGTGGGGCCTCTACTGGGTGACATCGCTCACTGGGCGGTGGCGACGCTACCCAGCGAGCGCTCCCGTGGTGCCGCCGAGTTGCATGCTCATCTCACCGCCTGCGGGGCCCGGGTCGAGGCCCATGGCGATGTCGCCGGGGCACTGCAGGCCCAGTGCGAGCGCGCTGCGGCAGGGGATGAAATTCTGCTCTTTGGGTCTTTTTTCTGCGTGGCCGAAGCCTTGATGTGGCTGGAGCGTCACGCCCAGGAGGATGTGCAGGATGGCAATGCTCGATAGTGCAACCAAGCAACGTATCGTTGGCGCCCTGGTGCTGGTCGCCCTGGCGGTGATTTTCCTGCCGATGCTGCTTTCCCGGCCCGACGAAACGCGTCACGTGGTGGTCGATGCACCCAGTATCCCGGCCCAGCCGGTGACCCCCGAAATCGAGATGCAGCCGGTGATCGTGCCCGATCCGCAGGAGCTGCCCCAGGAGCCCGTGCCAGGTGACAGCGCGGCAGCCGAGCAGGCCCAGGCGCCTGTCGAGCAGCCGATTGGCGAGCTGCCGGGCAGCGACGCGCCGGCGGCCACGCCGCCGCCAGCCGCTCAGCCGGCCCCCAGCAAGCCCGCCGAGGTAGCGCCGCCGCAGAAAGCCCCCGCCGAGCGTCTGGATGCCAACAGCCTGCCGGTCAGCTGGTCGGTACAGCTGGCCAGCCTGTCCAGTCGCCCTGGCGCGGAAACGCTGCAGAAAACCCTGCGTGCCCAGGGCTACAACGCCTATATCCGTACTGCCGATGGCATGAACCGGGTGTTCGTCGGGCCGCTGGTCGAGCGTGTCGAAGCGGACCGCCTGCGTGACCAGCTCAACCGTCAGCACAAGCTCAATGGCTTCGTGGTGCGCTTCCAGCCGGAAAGCAACTGACGCATCACATGTATCTGCGCTTAACCGATGGGCAGGGCTCTGTTAAAATGCAGCGCCTCTTCCATCGGTAGCCTGCATCGTGGCATTCACCTGGGTCGATTGGGCGATCATCGCCATCATCGCCGTTTCGAGTCTGATCAGTTTGAGCAGAGGCTTCGTCAAGGAAGCCCTGTCGCTTGTTACCTGGATCATTGCTGGCGTGGTCGCCTGGATGTTCGGGGGCGCGTTGTCCCAACACCTGGGGGCCTACATCGAAACGCCGTCGGCCCGTGTCATCGCTGCCTGTGTGATCTTGTTCGTATTGACGCTGCTGGTCGGTGCGCTGATCAACTACCTGATTGGCGAGCTGATCCGGGTGACCGGCCTGTCGGGCACCGACCGCTTTCTGGGGATGGTGTTCGGTGCTGCACGGGGTGCCCTGCTGGTCGTGGTGGCTGTCGGGCTACTCAGCCTGGGGCCGGTGCAGCAGGATGCCTGGTGGCAACAGTCAGCATTGCTTCCGCATTTCCTGCTGATTGCAGATTGGTCGAAGAACCTCATATTGGGTGTGTCCAGCGAATGGCTGGCCAGCGGTATTCGCGAGCCGGTCGAGCTTCCATTCAAAGAGGTGCTGCAGGGGGCTACCCCCGTTGGCACCGGTAAATAGTCGTTTCACTGAGTAGGGGTTGCGTCACATGTGTGGCATTGTCGGTATCGTCGGTAAATCGAACGTCAATCAGGCGCTGTATGACGGCCTCACCGTCCTCCAGCACCGCGGCCAGGATGCTGCCGGTATCGTCACCAGCCATGAAGGCCGCCTGTTCCTGCGCAAGGACAACGGCCTGGTGCGCGACGTGTTCCAGCAGCGCCACATGCAGCGGCTGATCGGCCACATGGGCATCGGCCATGTGCGCTACCCCACGGCGGGCAGCTCCAGTTCGGCGGAGGCCCAGCCGTTCTACGTCAACTCGCCGTATGGCATCACCCTGGCGCACAACGGCAACCTGACCAACGTCGAACAGTTGGCCAAGGAGATCTACGAATCGGATCTGCGCCACGTCAACACCAGCTCCGATTCCGAAGTGCTGCTCAACGTGTTCGCCCATGAACTGGCCGTGCGCGGCAAGCTCAACCCCAGCGAAGAGGACGTGTTCGCCGCTGTCAAGGACGTGCACAAACGCTGCCGCGGCGGCTATGCGGTGGTGGCGATGATCACCGGTTACGGCATCGTCGGCTTCCGCGACCCCAACGGCATTCGCCCGATCGTCTTTGGCCAGCGCCACACCGATGAAGGCGTCGAGTACATGATCGCCTCCGAAAGCGTGGCCCTGGACGTGCTCGGCTTCACCCTGATCCGCGACCTGGCGCCGGGCGAAGCGGTGTACATCACCGAGGAAGGCCAGCTGCATACCCGCCAGTGCGCGCCCAATCCGCAGCTCAAGCCGTGCATCTTCGAGCACGTCTATCTGGCGCGTCCGGACTCGATCATGGATGGTGTGTCGGTGTACAAGGCGCGCCTGCGCATGGGCGAGAAGCTGGCCGACAAGATCCGCCGCGAGCGTCCGGAGCACGACATCGACGTGGTCATCCCGATTCCCGATACCAGCCGTACTTCGGCACTGGAGCTGGCCAATCACCTGGGTGTGAAGTTTCGCGAAGGCTTCGTCAAGAATCGCTACATCGGCCGTACCTTCATCATGCCGGGCCAGGCCGCGCGCAAGAAATCGGTGCGCCAGAAGCTCAACGCCATCGAACTGGAGTTCCGCGGCAAGAACGTCATGCTGGTGGATGACTCCATCGTACGCGGCACCACCTGCAAGCAGATCATCCAGATGGCCCGCGAAGCCGGTGCCAAGAACGTCTATTTCTGCTCGGCAGCGCCCGCCGTGCGTTATCCGAACGTGTACGGTATCGATATGCCGAGCCCCCACGAGCTGATCGCCCATGGCCGTACCACCGAGCAGGTCGCCGAGCTGATCGGTGCCGACTGGCTGATCTATCAGGATCTCGATGACCTGAAGGAAGCGGTCGGTGGCGGCAAGATCAAGATCGAGCATTTCGACAGTGCGGTGTTCGACGGCGAGTACGTGACCGGCGATGTCGACGAGGCCTATCTGAACCGCATCGACCTGGCGCGTAATGACGGCTCCAAGAGCAAAGGGCAGGCGGTCAGCGAGATCATCGATCTGTACAACAACTGATCGACAATAAAGCGTAAATATCCGGGCCCATGTGGCCCGGAATGGTTTCTGGACGAGGACGCGATATGACGCAGGAATGGGATGCCGGTCGGCTGAACAGTGATCTGGAGGGGGTCGGCTTCGACACCCTAGCGGTACGTGCCGGGCAGCACCGCACGCCGGAAGGCGAGCATAGCGAGGCGCTGTTCACCACCTCCAGCTACGTATTTCGCACCGCTGCCGATGCGGCTGCGCGTTTCGCCGGTGAAGTGCCGGGTAACGTCTATTCGCGTTACACCAACCCGACCGTACGGGCCTTCGAAGAGCGCATCGCCGCCATGGAGGGCGCCGAGCAGGCAGTCGCCACCGCGTCGGGCATGTCGGCGATCCTGTCCATCGTCATGAGCCTGTGCAGCGCCGGTGATCATGTGCTGGTCTCGCGCAGCGTGTTCGGCTCGACCATCAGCCTGTTCGAGAAGTACCTCAAGCGCTTCGGCGTGGAGGTCGACTACGTGCCCCTGGCCGACCTGCAGGGCTGGGCCGGCGCCTTCAAACCCAACACCAAGCTGCTGTTCGTCGAGTCGCCCTCCAATCCACTGGCCGAGCTGGTGGATATTGCCGCTCTAGCAGCGATCGCCCACGAGCGTGGCGCGCTGCTGGCCGTGGACAACTGCTTCTGCACCCCGGCCCTGCAGCAGCCGTTGAAACTCGGTGCAGATATCGTCATGCACTCGGCGACCAAGTTCATCGACGGTCAGGGGCGGGCGATGGGCGGGGTAGTGGCCGGCAGCGCCAAGCTGATGACCGATGTGGTGGGCTTCCTGCGTACCGCCGGGCCAACCTTGAGCCCGTTCAACGCGTGGATTTTCCTCAAGGGCCTGGAGACCCTGCGCATCCGTATGCAGGCCCATTGCGCCAGTGCCCTGGCGTTGGCCCAGTGGCTCGAGCAGCAGGACGGCATCGAGCGGGTCTACTACGCCGGGCTTGCCAGCCATCCCCAGCATGAGCTGGCAGCGCGGCAACAGAGTGCCTTTGGCGCGGTGGTCAGTTTCGAGGTCAGGGGCGGCAAGGAGGGCGCCTGGCGTTTCATCGACGCCACGCGGGTGATCTCCATCACCACCAACCTGGGGGATACCAAGACCACCATCGCTCATCCGGCGACCACCTCCCATGGTCGCCTGTCGCCCCAGGAACGTGACAATGCCGGGATCCGCGACAGCCTGATCCGGGTGGCCGTGGGCCTGGAAGACGTCGCCGATCTCAAGGCTGACCTGAGCCGCGGTTTGCAAGCGCTGTGAGTGCGGGCGGTGTTGAGGAACAGGGCCGTGTCGCGCTGGTCACCGGCGCTGCCCGCGGCATTGGTGAAGGTATCGCGCGCTGGCTGTTGGCTCGTGGCTGGCGGGTGGCGCTCTGCGACCTGGCGGACAGCCATGGCGATGCGGTGGCTGCAGCCCTTGGCGACAACGCGATGTTCGTGGCCATGGATGTGGCCGACGAAGGTCAGGTCGAGGGCGGTGTAGCGGCGGTCATCGCCCGGTTCGGCAGGCTCGACGGCCTGGTATGCAACGCCGGGGTGGCCAGCCCCCATAACGGCCCATTGGAAGAGCTGTCGCTGGCGCAGTGGAATCAGGTGCTGGCGATCAACCTCAGCGGGCCGATGCTGTTGGCCAAGCACTGCACGGCGCACCTGCGCGCCAGCGGTGGTGCCATCGTCAATATGGCATCGACCCGCGCCAGTCAGTCGGAGCCAGAAAGCGAAGCCTACGCGGCCAGCAAGGGTGGGTTGCTGGCCTTGACCCATGCGCTGGCCATCAGCCTTGGCCCGGACATTCGGGTAAATGCGGTAAGCCCCGGCTGGATCGATTCCCGAGATCCACAAGAGCGTGCCGAGGCGCCGCTGAGCGCTGACGACCATGCCCAGCACCCAGTCGGCCGGGCAGGGCAGGTGGACGACGTGGCGGCGCTGGTCGCCTGGTTATTGTCTGGCGAGGCGGGCTTCGTGACCGGCCAGGAGTTCGTTACCGACGGCGGTATGGCGCGCAAGATGATCTACCGTTGAAGAGCAGCCGTGGGTACGTCGGCTTTTTTGAAAAAAATTCAACGGCGGCCTTGACTTAGGTCGGGTGCCCGCGTAAATTTCGCCTCCTCGCAAGGCCAAGGGTGATTAGCTCAGCCGGGAGAGCATCTGCCTTACAAGCAGAGGGTCGGCGGTTCGATCCCGTCATCACCCACCACTTGCCTTGAGAGAATTGGACGCAAGTCCACCGACGCGCAGCGGTAGTTCAGTCGGTTAGAATACCGGCCTGTCACGCCGGGGGTCGCGGGTTCGAGTCCCGTCCGCTGCGCCATATTTTCCATCTGAGATTCAATTCTGAGATGTGACGGGAAAGCCAGGCTTTCACATCTGACGAAGCACGAGTTCCATGGACGCAAGTCCACCGACACGCAGCGGTAGTTCAGTCGGTTAGAATACCGGCCTGTCACGCCGGGGGTCGCGGGTTCGAGTCCCGTCCGCTGCGCCACATCCACCTGCCTAGAGCAGGTTTCCTGAAAAGCGGCCATTGGTCGCTTTTCTTGTTTCTGCCCGCCGGCTCCTGCGTGCTTGTGACTGACAGGCGTGTGCGGCGCCCCTTCAAGTGCTTGCCTATCTCGCTCCCGCTTGCGCGTTGCGCACCCATTCACTTACGTGATCACCGATCGTTCGCGCAGCCTTCGGTCAGAATCGTAGATTTAGTTCGAATTCCAACAGATCCCCAGCTTTACCGCTTCACTAGCGAGTGCTATTTTCGCAAATGAAAATGTCACATAATTGTCACATTCGCCTGCGCAGCTAAAACAATAACTGGAGCCTTTGGATGTTTGCCTTCTTCCGTCCTGCCCCCCATCGGGAAACCCTGCCCGATGACCAGATAGACAACACCTACCGCCGCCTTCGTTGGCAGATCTTCGCCGGTATCTTCATCGGTTATGCCGGCTACTACCTGCTGCGCAAGAACTTCTCCCTGGCCATGCCGTTCCTGATCGAGGAGGAGGGCTACAGCCGTGGGCAGCTGGGCCTGGCGATGTCCGCTATCGCCATCTCCTACGGCTTGTCGAAATTCCTTATGGGGCTGATTTCCGACCGCTCCAATCCACGCTATTTCCTGCCATTCGGGCTGATGGTGTCGGCTGGGGTGATGTTCGTTTTCGGTTTCGCGCCCTGGGCAACGTCCAGCGTGACCATCATGTTCATCCTGCTGTTCATCAACGGCTGGGCCCAGGGCATGGGCTGGCCGCCCAGTGGCCGAACCATGGTTCACTGGTGGTCGCAGAAGGAACGTGGTGGCGTGGTGTCGGTGTGGAACGTCGCCCACAACGTGGGTGGTGGCCTGATTGGCCCGCTGTTCCTGCTCGGCATGGGCCTGTTCAACGACTGGCATGCGGCTTTCTACGTACCCGCTGCGGTCGCCATGCTGGTTGCCGTGTTCGCCTTTGCGACCATGCGCGACACCCCGCAATCGGTTGGCTTGCCGCCGATCGAGAAATACAAGAACGACTACCCGGAAGGCTACGACGAGAGCCACGAGAAGGAATTCAGCACCAGGGAAATCTTCGTCAAGTACGTGCTGCGCAACAAGATGCTGTGGTTCATCGCCCTGGCCAACGTGTTCGTCTACCTGCTGCGCTATGGGGTACTGGACTGGGCGCCGACCTACCTGAAAGAGGTCAAGCACTTCACCGTCGACAAGAGCTCCTGGGCCTACTTCTTCTACGAGTGGGCGGGCATTCCCGGCACGCTGTTGTGTGGCTGGATGTCCGACAAGGTGTTTCGCGGCAACCGTGGTCTGACCGGCGTGGTATTTATGGCGTTGGTGACCGTTGCAACCGTGGTGTACTGGCTCAACCCGCCGGGTAATCCCGTCGTCGACATGGCCGCACTGGTCACCATCGGCTTCCTGATCTACGGCCCGGTGATGCTGATCGGCCTGCATGCGCTGGAGCTTGCTCCGAAGAAGGCAGCGGGTACTGCCGCCGGTTTCACCGGCCTGTTCGGCTACCTCGGCGGTTCGGTCGCGGCAAGTGCGGCGATGGGCTACACGGTCGACCATTTCGGCTGGGATGGCGGCTTCGTGCTACTGGTCGGTGCCTGCCTGCTGGCCATTGTGTTCCTGATCCCGACCTTGTGGCACAAGCAGATACCGAGCGCAGAGCGCGCGACCTGATCGCACCGTCCAGCGCGTGGCAACCGCCATGCGTTGGACAGCTTTTGCGGCTGGCGATCTCCCGCATCCCGCCAGCCTGCTTATGCCGAAGCGCAATGCCCGGCAGCCAGCTTTGCGTCACACCATTTCCAGCCCTCGCCGATGGCATGCCGAGTGACAAGCGCGTGGCTACTTATGCTGCCCGGCGCTCAGCAAGTGCTCTGGTGAACACCGACGTCAACGTGCACCGACAACCTGCTGCCCTTGGCGCTGCAGGCTGCTGCGGAACGCCGGGTCATCCAGATAGGCCACGTTGAGCCGCGTCCAGGGCACCGGTGTCTGCCGATTGACGGCGAAGATCGACCCCGGCGCAAGCATCACGCCCTGGGTCAGGCAATGGCGGGTCAGGGCATTGGCGTCCGCGACGCCGGGAAAGCGCGCCCACAGGTAGAGGCTTTGCTCTGGCCTGCAGAACACTTCGGCACCCAGTTCATCGAGCACCGCGAGCCCGCGTTGCGTGGCGGCGTGCAGGCGATCCTGCAGGCGTGACAGGTGGCGCAGGAAATGCCCTTCGCCGAGGATCACCTCGATGGTGCGTTCGCTGTATTCGGCGCCGCTGTTGTGCAGCAGCATCTTCAGGTCGGCCAGCTCCTCGATGCGCTGTTTGCTGCCGGCGATGAAGCCGACGCGCAGGGCGGCGGAAATCGATTTGGAAAAGCTGCCCAGGTACAGGGTGCGTTCGCACTGGTCCAGTGCCGTCAGCTTGGTGGCCGAGCTGGGCTTGAAGTCGGCCATGGCATCGTTCTCCACCAGCAGCAGGTCGTGCGCTTCGGCAATCTGCAGCAGGCGGTGGGCCTTGGCGGGCGAGATGTCCGAGCCGGTGGGGTTGTGGCCCACCGACTGGAGGAAGAACAGCTTGGGCCTTGCCCTTTTCAGCACCCGCTCCAGGGCATCCAGATCCGGCCCGTCGGCCTCCCGCGGCACGCCGAGCATGTGTGCGCCCTGCAGCTGCAATTTGCCGAACAGCGGGTAATAGCCGGGGTCTTCGACCAGCACGGCGTCGCCGGGAGTGACGTAGCGGCGGATGACCAGATCCATGCCATGGTTGGCGCCCAGGGTGGTAACCAGTTGCCGGGGCGTGACAGCGATGCGGTAGTCCGCCAGCTTCTGCGCCAGGCGCTGGCGCAGGCCAGGGTTACCCAGCCGCGTGCCGTAGCGAAACAGGGTGGTTACGCCGCCGCGCACCACCTGGCGGTGAAATTTGTCCAGGCGCATGTCCATCAGCCACTCCACCGGCGGAAAGCCCTCGCCAAGGTGTGAATGGCCGGGGTCGCGGACGAACTGCTGGCGCATCATCCAGATAGTGTCCAGCGCGCGGGTATAGGGCTGCGACTCGTCATCCTCGACACTGGCACTGACGGTCCTGCAGACGAAGAACCCCTTGCCGTGGCGGGCCTCCACCAGCCCCTGGGAGGCCAGGTGTTCATAGGCGGTGATGACGGTGTTCTTGGAGTGTCCGTGCAGGCGCATGTACTCGCGCAGCGAGGGCAGTTTGCTGCCTGCCTGCAGGGCACCATCGGCAATCTGCCTGGCGATGGCATCGGCGACTTTCTGGGCGAGGGTGGGTCTGGGCATGGCGCAAATCCCTGGGTACAGGAATGAAGTGTCCGGGCAAACTGTACCTTCTTTCAGGGATACAGTGCGGCTAACGTTCATCTCAACCAAGAACAAACGACTCCCCGAGGAGCGCCCATGTCGATCGATTCCCGTCTGCCCGATTTCCGTAACCTGTCCCCCTCGCAACGTCTCGACCACGTGCAGCAACTGCTCGGCCTGTCCGCCGCGGACACCGCGCTCTTGCGTGACGCCGGTGCGCTGCCGCTGGAGATCGCCGACGGCATGATCGAGAACGTGATCGGCAAGTTCGAGCTGCCCTATGCCCTGGCCAGCAACTTCCGTATCAACGGCCGGGAGATGCTCATTCCTCTGGTGGTGGAAGAGCCTTCGGTGGTCGCTGCGGCCTCGTTCATGGCCAAGCTGACCCGGCCGGCCGGTGGTTTCCAGACTTCCAGCAGCGCGCCACTGATGCGTGCCCAGGTACAGATCATCGGTGTCAGCGATCCCTACAACGCGCGCCTCAGCCTGCTGCGCAACAAGGACGAGATCATCACCCTGGCCAACAGCAAGGACCAGTTGCTGAACAGCCTGGGCGGCGGTTGCCGTGATATCGAGGTGCACACCTTCATCGACAGCCCGCGCGGGCCGATGCTGGTCGCGCACCTGATAGTCGACGTACGCGACGCCATGGGCGCGAATACGGTGAACACCATGGCCGAAGCCGTGGCGCCGCTGATGGAGCAGCTCACGGGCGGCAAGGTGCGCCTGCGCATCCTCTCCAACCTCGCCGATCTGCGCCTGGCGCGTGCCCAGTTGCGGATTGCTCCGGAACATCTGGATACCACCGAGTACAAGGGCACCGATGTCATCGAGGGGGTGATCGATGCCTATACTTTCGCGGCCATCGATCCGTACCGCGCCGCGACCCACAACAAGGGCATCATGAATGGCATCGACCCGCTGGTGGTGGCCACCGGCAACGACTGGCGGGCCGTGGAGGCGGGCGCCCACGCCTATGCCTCCCGCCATGGCCATTACGGCTCCCTGACCACCTGGGAGAAGGACCGCGAAGGCCACCTGGTGGGCACCCTCGAGATGCCGATGCCGCTCGGCCTGGTCGGTGGCGCCACCAAGACCCATCCACTGGCGCAGCTGTCGTTGCGCATTCTGGGCGTGAAGAGTGCCCAGGAACTGGGCGAGATCGCCGTCGCCGTCGGCCTGGCGCAGAACCTCGGGGCATTGCGCGCCCTGGCCACCGAAGGAATCCAGCGTGGCCACATGGCCCTGCATGCACGCAATATCGCGCTGTCTGCCGGGGCCCGGGGCGATGAGCTGGACTGGCTGGTCAAGCGCATGGTCGAGACCCGTGACGTGCGTGCCGACCGCGCCGAGGCGTTGTTGCGCGAAAAGCGCGGGCAATGAGCATGGATGCGGTCAGGCTGGTGGAGGTCGGCGCCCGCGACGGCCTGCAGAATGAGGCCCTGACCCTGCCGGTCGAGGTGCGCGTGGCACTGATCGAGCGGCTGGTCGCGGCCGGGCTGCGTACCCTCGAGGCCGGGGCATTCGTGCCGCCACGCTGGGTGCCACAGATGGCCGACTCCGATCGGGTGCTGCGCCACCTCGGGCAACGCCCGGGGGTGACCTACACGACGCTGGTGCCCAATCTGCAGGGGCTGGATGCTGCACTGCAGGCCGGGTGCCGGGAGGTGGCGGTATTCGCCGCCGCCTCCGAGGCGTTTTCACAGAAGAACATCAATTGCTCCATCGCCGAAAGCCTGCAGCGCTTCCAGCCGGTAATGGCCAAGGCGCTGGAGCAGGGCGTGGCGGTGCGCGGCTATGTCTCCTGCGTGCTCGGTTGCCCGTTCACTGGGGATGTGCCGGTGGCGGACGTGGTGCGGGTCGTCCGCGAACTGCATGCCATGGGCTGCTACGAGATCAGCCTTGGTGACACCATCGGCCGAGGTACGCCGGGCAAGGCCAGAACGCTGATCCAGGCCTGCGCCAGCGAGGTGCCGATCACGGCGCTGGCCGGGCATTTCCACGACACTTACGGCATGGCGGTGGCCAATGTCCAGGCTGCTCTGGAGGCCGGGGTAAGGGTGTTCGACAGTTCGGTTTCCGGGCTCGGTGGCTGCCCGTATTCGCCCGGCGCCACCGGTAATGTGGCCACCGAGGAGCTGGTCTACTTGCTCGAAGGCCAGGGCCTGGCAACCGGGGTGGATCTGGCTGCATTGCTCGAGGCCGGGGCTTTCATCGACGCGGCGCTGGGCAAGCCCTCGGCCTCGAGAGTGGCCAACGCCCTGCGCAGGGCGCATTGACCGAATAGAACCACAACCCGGAAAGGATGCGGGCAAGCGGCGACAGCCATCAGGTCGCATTGCGCGGATCACTCCGTCCACTCACTGTCCCAGCGTACATCGACTTTCCCATGGCTGCGCCTCTGCGCCCCGACGGCGATGTACCGACACAGGAGAATCCATGAATTCACTGACCGATGCACTGGCGAGCTTCGCCAGAACGGCCGGGCCCCTGAAGGGCGTGACCATCCTCGACCTGACCCGCGTCGTCGCCGGCCCCTACTGCGCCATGCTGCTGGCCGACATGGGCGCCACGGTGATCAAGATCGAGAACCCCGCCGATCCCGACCTTACCCGGGAGTTTCCGCCGCTCAACCGCAACAGCGACGAGCCGGTTAGTGGCTTCTTCGCCCAGTTCAACCGCAACAAGATGGCGGTCGGCCTGGATCTGAAGAAGGCCGAGGGCAAGGCCACCTTCCTGGACATGGTGCGCAAGGCCGATATCGTCATCGAGAACTTTCGGCCCGGCACCATGGCCAAGCTGGGGCTGGGCTACGAGGTGCTCAGGGAGGTCAACCCGGCCATCGTGTTCACCGCCATCAGTGGCTTCGGCCAGTACGGCCCGAACTCGCTGCGCCCGGCATTCGACAGCAGTGCCCAGGCCAGCGGCGGCCTGTGGTCCATGAATGGCACGCTGGAAGAGCCGATGCGCGTGGGCACGGTGCTGGGTGACCTGTCCGCTGCGCTGTATGCGGCCATCGGTACCCTCGGTGCGCTGCGTGAAGCGGAGCGCACCGGCCAGGGCCAGCTGGTCGACGTATCGCAGCAGGACTCGATCGTCTCGCTCACCGAGAACGCCCTGGTGACTTACACCGAAACCGGCAAGGTCACGGTGCCCGAGGGCAATGGCCATCCGTTCGTGCGCCCCTACGGGCGCTACGCCTGCAAGGATGGCTACGTGTTCTTCGGTGCCTACACCGACAAGTTCTGGCGCGAGGCCTGCCTGACCTTCGGTGACGAGGCGATGGCCAGCGACCCCGAAGTCGACAGCATGGCCAAGCGCTTCGAGACCGACGTCTACCTGCGCAAGGTCAAGCCGGCCGTGGAGCGCTGGCTCGGCGCCCACACCAAGGCCGAACTGGAAGCCATGACCGGTGACCGTTTTCCGCTGTCGCCGATCAAGAGCATCGATGAAGTGGTGGCCGATCCCCATCTGCGCGAACGCGACATGGTGGTGCCCGTCGACTGCCAGGGGGCGCGTTTCGAGGTGTTCGGCAACCCGATCAAGCTCTCCGGTGGCACCCTGGAACGCGGCGCCAGCGCCCCCGCGGTCGGCCAGCACAATGCGTCCATCTATCGCCAGTGGCTGGGTCTGGACGAAGACGAATACGCCGAGCTGGTCCGGCTGGGAGTGATCTGATGGAGAGTCTGATCAGCGATGCGGCACGGCGCAGCATCGGCACTTCGCTGCCGCCGTCGCGCTTCGAAGTGAACCGCAACGACATCAGAAAATATGCAGTGGCCACCGGGCAGCGTCAGCGCCGTTATCTCGATGGTGACGAAGCGCCGCTGCTGTTCCTGTTCAGCGCGATGATGCCGGTGCTGCCGCTGGAGCAACTGCTCGAAGACGGACACAAGCCCGACGACCCGCTGATCCCCGAGTTGCCGCTCAAGCGCATCATGGCTGGCGGCAGCGAGTACCAGGTGCACCGCAGGATATTTGCCAGCGACGTGCTGCTGTGTCGGCAGACCTTGCTGGACATCTACCAGAAACAGGGTGCCGAAGGGCCGCTGATCTTTCTGGTGTTCGAAAACCGTTTTGAAACCGAATCAGGCGAGCCGGTGGTGACCGAACGCCTGACCCGGATCGCGAGGTGAGCATGGACAGGCAGATGATCAGAGCAGGCCAGCTGTTGCCCGAGCGCGAATACAGACCCGGCACCGTGCAGCTGTTTTTGTACAACGCGGCCATCTGGAATGCCCACCGTATCCACTATGACCTGCCCTATGCCCAGCAGTGCGAGGGGCATCCGGCGCTGCTGGTGGACGGCCCGCTGCAGGGCGATTGGCTGACCCAACTGGTTTACGACTGGATGGAGGAGGGCGACGAGCTGCTGAGCTTCCAGTACAGCAATCGGCGCGCCGCTTATCTCGGCGATGTGCTGAGCGCCGCTGGTGAAGTCGTCGCGGTGGAGGCCGGGCGAGTGACCCTGGTGCTGCGCCTGACCAACCAGGCGGGCCAGGTGATCACCCAGGGAGGTGCCAGCGTACGCCTTGCCGACGCGGCCTGAACGACAGAGACGCGGGCGCCCTGGCCGGTACCTGACGTGCAAACCAACCCGACCAGCTGCTTCCTCAATAACAACAAGAGCCCGAAAGGGCGGGGGACACCATGAGCCAAGAGCTTGCCAGACCGGCCGCGACACCGCCCAGCGCGGACGCGGCGCGCAACACCGACAACCTCTACGAGGTGTGGGGCGACACCGTCGATGCCCGGCATCTGGTGCTGGCCATCACTGTCAGCGCCATCGTCAGCCTGGGTGCCTATGGGCTGGCGCTGTTGATACTTGGCGGCCTCGTCGAGTCGGCGCAGATGGCCAAGGCCTACGCCATGCTGTTCGGCATTCTCGGGTGCCTGGGCGGTGGCGCGATCAGCGCCGTGCTGTTCAAGCCCAAGCGTGACGTGGTCGAGCACGTGGCGGATCCGGCCTTTCGCGAGCAGGTGGTGGGTGACCTGCTCAAGGAATACGGCAGCCTCGGCCGTCTCGAGGACACCTCGCCCGAGGTGGTCGCCGAACTTCACGAGCTTGGCCTCTACGAGCTGTTCCGGGATGCCCAGGCCCGGGAAGAGCAGGCCTGCGAGCCGGGCGCCGATGCCGATGTGGATGCGCGCGCATCCCTGGCACTGAGCGGAGGGCGCCGGTGATGGAAGGCCTGCTCTACGAAATCCTCATGGCCCTGGCACTTGGCCTGTTCGGCGCGGTGCTGTTCTCCGCCATCGGCCTGGTATCGGGAACCGACGAAACCACCACCCTGGCCCCGCTGACCATGCTGGTGGTGCTGCTCGGCGCGCCGCCGGCCGGCATCCTCACCTTCTTCCTGGCCGGTGCGGTGGCCAAGCACATGACCCACGCGGTACCCACCGCCTTGCTGGGCATTCCCGGTGATACCTCGGCGACCGCGCTGATCGGCGACGCCAACCACCTGCGCCGCCTCGGCGTGCCCCACGTGGCGCTGCGCAAGATGATTTCCGGTGGCGCCGTGGCGGCCGTCATCGCGGTGCCCCTGGCGGTGCTGTTCGCCGTCCTGCTGGCGCCGTTTGGTGACGTCATCAAGCAGTTCGCCCCCTGGGTGTTCCTCTGCGCCGCCTTTACCATCGCCTACTTCTCGGCGGGGCGCTGGGCCTCGGTGCTGGCCTTGCTGCCGTTCGTGCTGGTGATCGTCGCCCTGCAGACCCTGACGGCCCAGTACGGGGTCAAGCTGGCGGTCAGCTATTTCCTCGGCATCGCCGTGGCACCGCTGATCACCTCGCTGTTCTCGATGCTGGCACCCGCCGAGCGTGAACGCATGCGTCGCGACCAGTATCGGGTGTTCTCCCTGGCGCCGGACATGAAGGGCTGGCGCGGCTACTTTCCCAATCCGCTGCGGGTGATCAACAAGCGCCAGGCACGCATGACCGCCATGGCGGCGAGCGTCACCAGTGCCACCTTCGTGTTCAGCCCGGTGGCCATGACGGTGATCATGGGCGAGTTGATCGGTGCGCGCATCAAGCAGGCCTACGAGCGACTGACCACAGTGATCACCGCCCGTAACGGGGTCACCGAGTCGACCTACATCGCCGAGGCGTTGATCCCGCTGATCGCCTTCGGCCTGCCGCTCAGCCCGGTGGCTGCCGGGCCGGCCGCGCCGCTGTTCAATGCACCGCCACGCTTCACCGTGGACAGCGTAAGCGGTGAGGTCAACAACCTGCATAACCTGCTCAACAACTGGGAGTTCTTCGGCTACGGCATGATGGCGGTACTGGTGGCCATTCTGATCGCCTACCCCTTCACCATGAACTTCGCCCACCAGGCGGCTTCCTTCGTGTCGCGCAGGATCAGCCACGAAGCGGTGATCGCCACCTTCATCGGCCTGGTGCTGGTGGTCGGGATCTGGGAGGGTGGCCTGCTCGGGCTGCTGGTGATCGTCACCGTCGGTCTGCTCGGTGGCTTTCTGGGGCGCTTCCTGGGCTTCAACATCGGCGTGCAGTTCATGGGCTACTACACGGCGGTACTCAGCGTGCCGGCGTTGATCGCCTTGTTGAACTGAACCAGCAGGGCGTGCAGCTTTCGCTTGCACGCCCCTTTCATCATTGCGCCTTGTGCAGGGGGTGATAGTCGGTTTGCTTGGGCTTGGTACGCAGCAGCGACAGCACCCAGACGAAGAAGATCGGCACGAAGATCACCCCCAGCAGGGTCGCACTGAACATGCCGCCCAGTACCCCGGTGCCGATGGCACGCTGGCTGGCCGCGCCGGCGCCGGTGGCGATCACCAGCGGCACCACGCCGAGCATGAAGGCCATGGAGGTCATGATGATCGGCCGGAAGCGCAGGCGCGCCGCTTCGATGGCAGCATCACGCAGCGAGTAGCCGTCTTCCCACAGGTCCTTGGCGAACTCGACGATGAGGATGGCGTTCTTCGCCGCCAGGCCGATCACGGTGATCAGGCCGACCTTGAAGTACACATCGTTGGGCAGGCCGATGGCGGTTACCGCGAGCACCGCACCAAGGGCGCCGACCGGCACGATGAGCATCACCGCCAGGGGGATCGCCCAGCTCTCGTAGAGGGCCACCAGGAGCAGGAACACCACCACGATGGCCAGGGCGAAGAGCAACGTCGCCTGGCCGCTGGCGACCTTCTCCTGGTAGGACAGGCCGGTCCATTCGTAGCCGATGCCTTCCGGCAATTCGGCGGCGATGCGCTCCAGCTCGGCCATCGCCTCGCCGGTGCTGACGCCAGGTGCGGCGTCGCCGGAAATGCGGATCGACGGGTAGCCGTTGTAGCGCGCCACCTGCACCGGGCCTTCTTCCCACTGGGTGGTCACGAAGGCGCTGAGCGGCACCAGGCTGCCGCTGTCGTTGGGCACGTGCAGCTTGAGCACGCTGTCCGGGGTCATCCGTGCGCCTTGCTCGGCCTGCACCACCACGCGCTGCTGGCGCCCGGCATTGGCGAAGTCGTTGATCACCGAAGAGCCGAAGGCGGTGGACAGCGCATTGCTGATCGACTCGAAGCTGACCCCCTGGGCACGTGCCTTGTCGCGGTCGATGACCAGGCGCAGCTGCGGTGCCTCGGCCAGGCCCTCCATCATGCCGTAGAGAAACAGCGGGTTGCCGTTGACCTTGCCGAGCACCTGGTCACGCGCAGCGAGCAGCGCCTCGCGGCCAAGGCCGCCACGGTCCTGCAGGCGCAGGGAGAAACCGCCCGAGTTGCCCAGGCCGTCGATCGGTGGCGGTGGCACGGCCATCATGGCGCCGTCGTCGAGGTTGGCGAAGCGGCCGTTGACCGCGGCCGTCTCGGCCTCTACCGACTGCTCCGAGTCACGCTCGGACCAGTCCTTGAGCAGCGGAAAGGCGATGGCGGCGTTCTCGCCCATGCCCGAGAAGCTGAAGCCCAGCACCAGGAAGGAGGTCGCCACGGCATCGCGGGAGGCGAGGAACTCTTCCAGCTGCTTGCCGGTCGCCGAGGTACGCTCACGCGTCGCGCCGGGGGGCAGCTGGATATCGACGATCATGTAGCCCTGGTCTTCGACCGGCACGAAGGATTCCGGCAGGCGCAGGTAGAAGAAGCCCATCAGCACCACGATACCCAGGTAGATGAACATGAAGCGTCCGGCACGCGGCACCAGCTTGCTGTTGAGTTTCGTGTAGCGCCCGGTCAGCCCGGTGAATCTGCGGTTGAACCAGCCGAAGAAACCGGTCTTTTCGTGATGGCCCTGGGGGATCGGCTTGAGCAGGGTGGCGCACAGCGCCGGTGTGAAGGTCAGCGCCAGGAAGCCCGAGAACAGGATCGACACCGCCAGCGACAGCGAGAACTGCTGGTAGATCACGCCCACCGAGCCGGCCATGAACGCCAGGGGCAGGAACACCGCCGACAGCACTAGGGTGATGCCGAGGATCGCCCCGGACACCTGGCCCATCGCCTTGATGGTCGCCGGCACCGGCTCCAGGCCTTCTTCGGCCATGATCCGCTCGACGTTCTCGACCACCACGATGGCATCGTCGACCAGAATGCCGATGGCCAGCACCATGCCGAACATGGTCATCATGTTCACCGAGAAGCCCAGCAGGTACATGAAGGTCAGGGTGCCGAGCAGGCACACCGGCACCACGATGGACGGGATCAGGGTGTAGCGCACGTTCTGCAGGAACAGGAACATCACCAGGAACACCAGCACCATGGCCTCGAGCAGGGTCATGATGACCTTGTCGATGGCCACGTCGACGAACCGCGAGGTGTCGTAGGGCACCGAGAATTGCACGTTGTCCGGGAAGTTGGCCGACAGTTCGGTGAGCCGCTGCTTGACCGCTTCGGCGGTCTGGATGGCGTTGGCGCCTGGCGCCAGCTGCACGGCGGCGGCCACGGCCGGCTTACCGTCCTGGCGCGAGCCGAAGTTGTAATCCTGGCTGCCGACCTCGATGCGCGCGACATCGCCCAGAGTCAGGCGCGTGCCGTCCTGGTTGGCGCGCAGCACGATGGCGGCGAACTCCTCGGGGTTGTCCAGGGTGCCCTTGACCGCCAGCGTCGCGGTCAGCTCCTGCTCGGCCGTACCGGGCGTACTGCCGAAGGCGCCCGCCGGTACCTGCACGTTCTGAGCACGGATGGCGTTGTTGACGTCGTCGATCGCCAGGCCGTAACCGACCAGCTTCTGCGGGTCGATCCATACGCGCATGGCCGCTTCGGAGGCGAAGAACTGCAGCTTGCCGACCCCCGCAACCCGGCGGATCTCGTTGTTGATGTTGCGCGCTGCGTAATCGGCCAGGGCCGTGGTGTCGTCGTTGGCGCTGCCGTCCTTGTAGGTCAGCGAATAGATCAGCAGAAAACCGGCGGTGGCCTGTTCGGTCTGGATACCAAGGGTCAGTACGGCCTGGGGCATACGGGCTTCGGCACGTTTCAGGCGGTTCTGCACGTCGACCTGGGCCAGCTCCGGGTCGGTGCCCGGCTGGAAGGTCACGGTGATCTCGGCGATGCCGTTGGCGTTGCTGGTGGACTCGAAGTACAGCAGGTTCTTGGCGCCGTTGAGCTCTTCCTCGATCACGCTGGTGACCGAGTCGGTCAGCACCTGGGCCGAGGCGCCCGGGTAGGTCGCGGTGACGGTGATCTGCGGCGGCGCCACGTTGGGGTACTGCGCCACGGGCAGGAAGGGAATGGCCAGCAAGCCGCCCATGGTGATGAACAGCGCGACCACCCAGGCGAAGTTCGGCCGCCGGATAAAAAACAAGGACATGTCGATGCTCCGGCTTATTGCGCCTGGGAAGGGGTGTCGTTCTGGGGCTCTGCGCCTGGCTTGCGCGGTACCACCTTGGCGCCGGGGCGGATGGCCGACAGCGAGCTGGTGATCACCTGGTCACCAGCCTTCAGGCCGTCGGTGATCTGCCAGCGCGCGCCCTGCATGGTGCCAGTGGTGACCGGCCGCGCTTCCACGGTGTCGTCGGCGCCGAGCAGCATCACGCTGGCCTTGCCGTCGGCGGAGCGCTGCACCGCCCGTTGCGGCACCAGGATGGCGTTCTGATCAAGGCCCTGTGGGGTGCTCACACGCACGTACATGCCGGGCAGCAACACGCCCTGGGGGTTGTCGAAACGTCCGCGCAGGGCGATCTGCCCGGTGCTGCGGTCCACCGAAATGTCGGTGAACAAGAGGGTGCCCTTACTCTCGATGTCGGTGCCGTCGACGCGTAGCGACAGCGTCTTGTCGCCATCGCCGGAGACCTTGCCGTCGGCGATGGCGGCGCGCAGGCGCAGGGCATCGGCAGCCGGCTGGCTGAAGTCGGCGTAGACCGGGTCGAGTTGCTGGATACGGGCGAGCAGGGTGGTCTCACCCTGGCCGACCAGTGCGCCCTCAGTCACCTGGGCCCGGCCGATGCGCCCGGCGATGGGTGCGCGTACCTGGGCGTAACCCAGGTCCAGCTTGGCGGTTTCCACGTTGGCCTGGGCCGAGCGCTTGTCGGCCTGGGCGCTGCGCAAGGTGGCGCGGGCCACGTCGAAGTCCTGTTGGCTGACCGCGTTGATCTTCACCAGCGGCTCGTAGCGCTTGACCGTGGCCTGGGCCTGGAACAACTGCGCATCGGCGCGGGCCAGTTCGGCCTCGGCACGCGACAGTGCAGCCTTGAACGGCGCGGGGTCGATCTGGAACAGCAGGTCGCCGGCCTTGACGTCGGCGCCTTCTTCGAAGGTGCGCTTGAGCACGATGCCGGCGACCCGGGCGCGAACCTCGGCGACCCGCACAGGTTCGATACGACCCGGCAATTCGGCGACCACGGTAAAGGGCTCGGTCTTGACGGTGAGGACATCGACCTCGCGAGGTGGCGCCTCGCCCCAGCCCTGTTCGCCTCTGTCACAGCCCGCCAGGCCGATGACGATTGAAAGGGTGATCGCCGATGCGACGTGACCTGTGCGAATCCTGCTCATGCTTCACCTGGGGCCGATGCCCAATCCAGTTATCCTTCGAAAGGTGCGAATGGTCGGCTATAGATGAGGGTGAGTCAATATTGTCTCATTTGCATTTTATGTGACTAAACTTGCCAGCCCTTTGGAACAAATGGGCTTTTCCTGCACAATGACGCGTCTACCGAGAAGAGCCTATAGATGCCAAGACCCGTTGCTGAAGAAAAACTGCTCAAGGCCCTGGCCGTGGCCATGGTCGAGCACCCGCGGGGCACTTTCAAGGAGATCGCGCAGGCGGCAGGTGTCAGCAAGGCAACCCTGAACCGTTTTTGCGGCACCCGCGACAACCTGATCGAGATGCTCTTCGACTACGGCTCAGAGGTCATGAACCAGGTCATCGCCGAGGCCGACCTGCAGCATGCGCCGCTGTCCGAAGCCTTGCAACGCTTGGTGGACGGGCATCTGGTGCATCGCGATCTGCTGGTTTTCCTGATGTTCCAGTGGCGCCCCGACTCCCTGAACGAGTGCGGCGAACAAGCGCGCTGGCTGCCATACACCAATGCCCTGGATCAGTTTTTCCTGCGCGGGCAGCAGGAGGGCGTCTTTCGCATCGACATTGGCGCGCCGGTACTGACCGAGCTGTTCGCCTCGCTGCTGTTCGGCCTGGTCGACGGCGAGCGTCGCGGGCGTGTGGCGCGGGCCAGCATGGGCTCCTCGCTGCTGCAGTTCTTCATGCAGGGGGCCGCGACCTGACGGGGTATCGAGCAGCGGTGACGTCTGACAAGCGCGGCGGGTACGGGGGCTGGTAGTATGCGGTCATGGCGTGGCGCCGAGCCGAATGCACAGAGACGCTGCGCCTCGCGGAGAACTAAGCATGAATGTACAAATAATCGAGCGCGACGGTGAGCCGGAATACGCGGTGGTGCCTTGGGCCGACTATCAGGCGCTGCTCCAGGCTGCCGGCAAGAGCGCCGTGGCAGTGCCCAACCAGCCCGACGCCGAGGCCGCTCAGCCACTGAACCAGTTGAGTGCACTACGCGAGGCCAAGGGCCTGAGCCGCGATGAGCTGGCGCGTGCCGTGGGGATCAGCCCGCATTACCTGGGCATGATCGAAAGCGGCGAGCGCCAGCCCGATGCCGCGATCCTGCGTGCACTGGCCTGGGTACTCGGCATCTCGGGTTGGCAGGCATGAGCGTGCGCATCAGCCGCGCACACTGGGAGGCCCTGCTCGCCGCCCTCGAGGACGCCCGAAGGCAGCGCCACCTGCTGACCTACCGGGCGCTGATCGAACGCCTGTCGCTGCCGGCGCCCGCCATGCAGACCCTCACCGCCGCGCTGGAGCACCTGGCCGCGCTGGATGCCCGCAGCGACCGCCCGCTGCGTAGCGCCCTGGTAATCAGCCAGGGCGCCAGCCGCCTGCCACGCACCGGTTTCTTCGAATGCGTGGCACGCCTGGGCCGCTTCGACGGTGCTCCCGATGGCGTCGCCGCGGCGTCCTGGCATGCCTCGGAAGTGGCGCGGGTGTTCGAGTTCGTCTATCCCGCAGAAGCGTGAGCGGGTCGCTCGTTCAGCGTATGGGTATCGATCACCTGCAGGCTATAGCCCGGCACCGCCTTGGCCTGGCGCTTGGCTTCCGAGGCCAGGCCGGCCAGTTCGCTGGCGTCCAGCAATGGGCAGTGTTGCGGGTGCAGATGGACTACCCCGAGCGACAGTGACAACAACGGAAACTCTTCGCGCTGGCCCTGGCGGTTGTGGCTGATGAAACAACCGGCATCCAGGTGCTCGTCCAGATAGAAGCGCCGGCACTGCGCCTGGAAATCTTCCAGCAACTTATTGAGGCGCGTGCGCCAGTCCCGCGAGCCGAACACCAGCAGAAAATCATCGCCGCCGATATGGCCGACGAAATCGCGGCTGGGATCGATGCGTTCATTCAGGCAGTGGGCCAGGCACAGCAGCACTTCATCGCCCTTGGCATAGCCGTACAGGTCATTGAAGGGCTTGAAACTGTCGATGTCGACGTAGCATACCGCCGCTTCGCGATTCTGCTGCAGCAGCCGCGCCAGGCATTGCTGAATGGGCACGTTGCCCGGTAGCAGGGTCAGCGGGTTGGCGTAGCGGGCCTGCTGGATCTTCAGCTCGGTGATCAGCTTGAGCACGTCGATCACCCTGCCCAGGCCCTGGTAGCAGCCGTCGATGGTGATCACGAAATCCTCTTCCATGCGCTGGCGGGCGCGGCTGGTCAGCAGTCGGCTGACCTGCTGCAGCGACTGGCTGATCTCCACGGCAAGAAAATCGTTGCTCATCAGGCGGCTGATCGGCTTGCGCGCATACAGTTCGGTGGCGAAGGGCTTGAGCAGCACATCGGACAGCGAATGGCGGTGCACGATGCCCACCGGGCGCTGGGTATCGTCCAGTACTGCCAGGGAGTTGAGGTTGGCCTGGGCACGAAACGCCTCCAGCACATCGGCGGTCGGCGTGGTGATGGACACCGCCAGCTGCTCGTTGAGCAGAGCGGTGAGATCGCTGCCTTCTTCGCCCAGGGGTGTCGGTGCCTGGCCCATGGCGGGCAGCATCTTGCGGGCGTCGGTAAGGGGTGCTTCCTGAGGCCGGCAGAGCAGGTAACCCTGAAGCAGGTCGACGCCCATTTCACAGAGTACGGCGAGTTCCTCCTCCAGTTCGATACCTTCGGCGATCACCTTGGCCCGCGAGGCTCTGGCCATCTGCAGGATCGAACCGACGAATTCGCGTTTGACCGCGTCGCGGTGAATGCCGTCGATGAAGTGGCGGTCGATCTTCACGTAGTCGGGGCGCAGCTCGGACCACAGGCGCAGGCTGGAGTAGCCGGCACCCAGGTCGTCGAGGGCGATGGAAAAGCCCATGTCGCGGTAATGGTGCAGGGCGGTGTCGAGCAGGTAGAAGTCATCGGTAGGCGACTGCTCGGTCAGCTCGATCACCACCCGACTCGGTGCGATGCCGTAGGTCTGCAGCAACTGCAGCGTGCGACCGGGCTGATGGTTGGCGTCGAGCAGCGAATCCGGTGACACGTTGAGAAACAGCAGGCCTTCGAGCTGTTGCTCGCTGAAGCGTCGGCAGGCGCTTTTTCTGCAGGCAAATTCGAGCTCGCAGAGCATGCCGGTCTGGCGCGCTGCGGCAAACAGCGTGAGCGGGGAGTGCAGCGGGCTGTTGGAAGGCCCGCGCGTCAAAGCCTCGTACCCGAGGATGCGACGCTCCGCGACCGAGACAATGGGCTGGAACAGGCTATGCAAGTCGCCGTGGGCGAGGATCTGGCCCAGCGAGCTCAACTGCTCGGTAACGGTCATGGCGGATCTCTGTGCAATCGGTAAGCGGGTGATGGCTATTGGCCATGCAGGGTGCGTCCCGCTAGATGCGCATGATTTGACTACAGAATGATGACCGATTGATGACCTGGGCCGGGTGTCAAAAGATAAGTAGCTGTTTTCTGACGCCCCGCGCCTTGGGCCGGGCAATAAAAAAGGGCGTCGTATGAGGACGCCCTTCGGGTTACCGCCGGCCAGCGATCACTGCTTGGCGAGGCGAGTATTGAGCTTGAGGTAGTCGATCAGGATGTGCCCGGTTTCCGCCAGGTAGGCGTCGTCTTCCGGCTTGGTCTTCTTGTCTTCCTCGTTCTGTGCCAGCACGTCGTCCTCGTCTTCCTTCTTCAGCTCCTTGAGCGGCTCTTCGCCCTTGGCGACGCGGCGGGCGTTCTCGATCGCCAGTTGGCGTTTCTCGATATCCGCCTGCTGGGCACGGCGCTTGGCTTCGTTGAGGCTGACGGTCTTCTCGGCCATCAGTTCACGGGACAGGGCCAGGCGTTCGCGGGCAAAGTTGAAGTCCGGGTTGTCCGCGGTGCGAGCGTCGTAGCGGTTCTTCAGCTCGGTGAGGAACGGCTTGATCGGATCCAGCTCCGGCTTGATGGCCGGGCGGATGCTGTCCCACGGCATGGCTTCGGGCAGCGCGCTTTCGCCGATCTCCTTGTTGTCCATCACGTCAGGGTAGGCGATGTCCGGCACCACGCCGCGGTGCTGGGTGCTCTGCCCGGAAACGCGGTAGAACTTGGCCAGGGTCAGTTTCAGCTCACCATGGTTGAGCGGCTGGATGGTCTGCACGGTGCCCTTGCCAAAGGTCTGGCCGCCGAGGATCAACGCGCGGTGGTAGTCCTGCATGGCGCCGGCGAAGATTTCCGAAGCCGAGGCGGACAGGCGATTGATCAGCACGGCCATCGGGCCCTTGTAGAAGGCACCATCCTGTTCGTCTGCCAGCACGTCGACGCGGCCATCGCTGTTGCGCACCAGCACGGTCGGCCCCTTGTCGATGAACAGGCCGGTCAGCTCGGTGGCTTCCTGCAGCGAGCCACCACCGTTGTTGCGCAGGTCGATGACGATGCCATCGACCTTGTCGGCCTGCAGCTCGGTGATCAGTTTCTTGACGTCGCGGGTGGTGCTCTTGTAATCCGGATCGCCAGCGCGGAAGGCCTTGAAGTCCAGGTAGAAAGCCGGAATCTCAATCACGCCCAACTTGTAGGGGCGACCGTCCTGTTCAATCTTGAGGATGGATTTCTTGGCAGCCTGCTCTTCGAGTTTCACCGCTTCACGGGTGATGCTGACCACCTTGCTGGTCATGTCGTTCGGGGCGTTGCTGGCCGGAATCACTTCCAGGCGCACCTTCGAGCCTTTCGGGCCGCGGATCAGCTTGACCACTTCATCGAGACGCCAGCCGATCACGTCGACGATTTCCTCATCGCCCTGGCCGACACCGACGATCTTGTCGGCAGGCGAGATCTGCTTGCTCTTCTCGGCCGGGCCGGCTGGCACCAGGCGCACCACCTTGACGTGCTCGTTGTCGCTCTGCAGCACGGCGCCGATGCCCTCGAGGGACAGGCTCATGTTGATGTCGAAGTTTTCCGCGCTGTCCGGCGACAGGTAGTTGGTGTGCGGATCGTAGGTCATGGCGAAGGCGTTGATGTAGGCCTGGAACACGTCTTCGCTGCGGGTCTGCTGCAGACGTGCCTGCTGGGCCTTGTAGCGCTTGGTGAGCAATTCCTGAATCGCCTTGGGCTCCTTGCCGGCGAGTTTCAGACGCAGCACTTCGTCCTTCAGGCGCTTGCGCCACAGGTCGTCGAGTTCGGCGACATCCTTGGCCCAGGGGGCTTTCTCGCGATCGACCAGCAGGCTCTCGTCAACCGTGAAATCGATCTTGTCGACGCCCTTGGCCAGCAACCCCTGCACGTAGTTCAGGCGGTCCTGCTGGCGTTCGAGCTGGCGCTTGTAAATGTGGAAGCCGGGTTCAAGGTCGCCCTTTTTCAGCAAGTCGTCGAACTTGTCCTTCCAGCGGTCGAATTCGGCAATGTCGGCGGCGGTGAAGTAGCTGCGCGCCGGGTCGAGCATTTTCAGGTAACCCTGATAGATCTTTTCCGAGCGGGCGTCGTCCAACGGAGGCTTGCTGTAGTGATGACGCTGCAGCAACTCGACCACGTTGAGGCTGGCGATCACCTGATCGCGATCAGGTTGCAGGTATTCCCACGGATCGGCCTGGCTGGTTTTGGCGGCGAGGGGCAAAGCGCCCAGCCCGAGAACGAGGGCCAGGGTAGCGCTGATAAAGGATCGCTTCATGCTGATTCGACGTGGGGACAGTTGATAACGCATATTAGGCCGTCTTTGAGGGCGCCAGGTTCCATCGGCGCAATGCAAAGGCCCGTCGCTGAGCGACGGGCCAGGTTCAAATGCACTATGGAGGCACCGTGAAAGCATTGCAAGGCGTTGAAGGGCAGGTGGAATGGGTCGATCGTCCCACACCTGCCTGTGATGTAGGGGAAGTACGCATTCGTGTGGCGGCAGCGGGCCTGAACCGCGCCGACCTGTTGCAGCGGGCCGGCAATTACCCGCCGCCGCCGGGCGCCAGCGATACGCTGGGCCTGGAGTGTGCGGGCGTTGTCAGTGAAGTGGGCGCCGGTTGTGACGACTGGCAGGTTGGCGATCGCGTCTGCGCATTGCTGGCCGGCGGCGGCGTGGCCGAAGAGGTGGTGGTCGATGCTCGCCATGTGCTGCCGGTGCCGGAAGGCCTGTCGCTGCATGAGGCCGCGGGGTTGCCGGAGGTGTATGCCACGGCCTGGCTCAACCTGTTCCAACTGGCCGGCCTGAAACCCGGCGAGAAGGTGCTGCTGCACGCGGGCGCCAGCGGTGTCGGCTCGGCCGCCATCCAGCTGTGCAAGGCCTTTGGCAGCAGCTGCTGGGTGACCGTCGGCTCGCAGGAGCGCCTAGCGTACTGCGAGAGCCTTGGGGCCAACGGCGGCGCGATTCGTGACAAGGACGGCCTCAAGGTGCCCGATGATTTCGGCCCCTTCGAGGTCATCCTCGACCCGGTTGGCGCCAGCTATGCCGGGCTCAACCTCAAGCTGTTGGCGCTCGACGGGCGTTGGGTGAACATCGGTTTGATGGGCGGACGCAAGGCCGAGATGGACATGGCGCTGGTGCTCGGCAAACGCATCCAGCTGATCGGCTCGACCCTGCGCAACCGCGACGACCTGTTCAAGGCCGAGTTGCTGCGCGATCTGCGCCAGCACGTGTGGCCGCTGTTCAGCGAGGGCCGCCTGAAGCCACAACTGGCCAGAACCTTCCCGGTTGCCGAGGCCCATGAGGCCTATGCGACCCTGGAAGGCAACCAGGTCAACGGCAAGCTGGTGCTGGTCATCGACGACAGCCTGAGCTGATCCGGGGCCACGAGCGCCCTTCGATAGTCGGGCGCTCGTGGGTGTCTCGCTGCTGGAGGCCGATGCATGCGCCGGCCGTTCAGACGGCGCGGGTAATGCCGCCATCCACGCGGATGTTCTGTGCGGTGATGTAGGCGGCTCCCTCGGAGGCCAGGAAGGCGATGGTCGCGGCCACTTCCTCGCTGCTGCCATAGCGTTGCAGGGGCACGCTGGCCCGGCGTTCTTCGGTGGCCGGCAGGCTGTCGATCCAGCCCGGCAGTACATTGTTCATGCGGATATTGTCGCGGGCATGGGTGTCGGCGAAGATCTTGGTGAATGATGCCAGGCCGGCGCGGAACACCGCTGAGGTCGGGAACAGCTCACTGGGCTCGAATGTCCAGGCGCTGGAGATATTGATGATCACCCCAGACTTCTGTCGTTGCATGGCCGGCGTCACCAGACGGGTGGGGCGAATCACGTTGAGCAGGTAGGTATCCAGGCCGCGGTACCAGTCCTCGTCGCTGATTTCCAGAATCGGCGCGCGCGGGCCGTGACCGGCGCTATTGACCAGTACATCGATGCGTCCCCAGCGCGACAGCGTGCCGTCGACCAACCTGCCGAGATCCTCGCTGGACTGGTTGCTGCCAGTCACGCCGAAACCGCCCAGCTCGGCAGCCAGCGCCTCGCCCTTGCCAGACGACGAGAGAATGGCGACCTTGAAGCCATCGCTGGCCAGGCGCCGCGCAGCAGCGGCGCCCATGCCGCTGCCTCCTGCGGTGATGATTGCTACTTTTTCTACAGGCATTCTATTGTCTCCATTGCAGTCCCGACGATAGCCACTAGGCTAGCAGCCAGCTGCACGGCTAGAGAGGCAGCTCCGCTACCCTGAATCTGTAGAAAAACTACACCCATGTCTGAAGAATTCGGTCATCTCCCTTCGCTCAACGCCTTGCGTACCTTCGAGGTGGTGGCGCGGCACCTGAATTTCCGTATCGCCGCCGATGAGCTGGGCGTGACCCAGAGCGCGGTGGCCCAACAGGTTCGTGCTCTGGAGCAACACCTGGGGCTCAGGCTCTTCGAACGCCAATCGCGGGGCCTGGCACTGACCGAGAGCGGCAGGAGTTACAGCCTTAGCGTGCGCCGGGCATTCGAGCTGATCGCCGACGCCACCCAGGCGCTGCGGCCGGCGCCGCTGCACCTGACGATCAGCGTGACGCCGACCTTCGCCTCCAAGTGGCTGATCCCGCGGTTGCCGGACTTTTCTCGACAACATCCGCAGATAGATCTGCGAATCCTCGCCAGCGAGCGGCTCTCCAGCTTTCACAACGATGGCGTGGATATGGCCGTACGTTATGGCTGCCCGCCGTTCGGCCCTGGGCTGCATAGCGAGCTGTTGCTGGAGCAGGCCATTGTTGCCGTGGTGAGCCCTGGCTTGGTCCAGCGCTTCGGCGCCCCGGGCGATCTGCAGGTATTGGCGCGTTATCCCTTGCTGCATGATGCGCATAACCTCTGGCCGCGCTTTCTCGATCTGCTGTTCCCCGAGGCGCTGCAGGCCACCGCCAGGAACGTGCGCTTCAATCAAACCTCATTGGCCATCGAGGCTGCCGTCGCCGGCCAGGGCATTGCCCTGGCCAACCGCTTCTTCGTCGCGCGGGACATTCAGGCCGGACGGCTGATCGATCCTTTCGGCGCCACCCTGCAGGACGAATGCGGGTTCTATCTGCTCAGCCCGCGGCGAGTACGCCAACAGGCGCCGTTCGCGGTAGTTCGTGACTGGTTGCTGGGGCAGACGCGCGGTGATCGATAGCGTGCTCGGCCATGCCCGGGCGGTGCCAGTTTATCTGCGCAATGGGCGCGAGCGCTGAGGCTGTGGCACACTTGAGCGCCAGTGAATACGGGTTATGAGGTGGCGTGTGTCGCCCGCCCGTGCACCGGTGCCGTCGGCCGTCTGCCACGGCCTGCCCGGCAACAGCCCCGAACAAGAGGAAACAGCGTGCATAACGTCGTCATCAGCGGCACAGGCCTGTACACACCGGCCAACAGCATTTCCAACGACGAGTTGGTGGCGTCCTTCAATGCCTACGTGCAGCAGTTCAACAGCGACAACGCCGAGGCCATCGAGCGTGGCGAGGTCGAGGCGCTGAGCGAATCGAACAGCGCCTTCATCGAAAAGGCCTCGGGCATCAAGAGCCGTTTCGTGATCGACAAGCAGGGTATTCTCGATCCGCAGCGCATGGTGCCCTTCATCCCTGAGCGGGATAACCAGCAGTGGGGCATTCTCTGTGAGATGGCAGTGGCGGCAGCGCAAGAGGCGCTGGCCCGCGCCGGCAAGAGCGCCGCGGACATCGACGGGGTGATCGTCGCCTGTTCCAACCTGCAGCGCGCCTACCCGGCGGTGGCCATCGAAGTGCAGGCGGCTCTGGGCATTCGGGGCTTCGGCTTCGACATGAATGTGGCCTGCTCCTCGGCCACCTTCGGCATCCAGGCCGCCGCCAACAGCATCCAGCTGGGCCAGGCGCGAGCGATCCTGATGGTCAACCCGGAGATCTGCACCGGGCACCTGAACTTCCGCGACCGCGACAGCCATTTCATCTTTGGCGATGCGGCCACGGCGGTGATTCTGGAACGCGCGGATCTGGCGACCTCCGAGCATCAGTTCGAGATCGTCGGCACCAAGCTGCTGACCCAGTTTTCCAACAACATCCGCAATAACTTCGGCTTTCTCAACCGCGCTGCCGACGAGGCAGGTGCAGTGGCCGAAGGCCGGCTGTTCGTGCAGGAAGGGCGCAAGGTGTTCAAGGAAGTCTGCCCGATGGTCGCCGAGCTGATCGCTGCCCATCTGCAGGAGAACGACCTGGATGTGGCCGATGTGAAGCGCTTCTGGCTGCACCAGGCCAACCTCAACATGAACCAGCTGATCGCCCGCAAGCTGCTGGGTCGCGACCCCGAGGCCCATGAGGCGCCGGTGATTCTCGACACCTACGCCAACACCAGTTCGGCCGGTTCGGTGATTGCCCTGCACAAGCATCAGGATGATCTGCCGGCAGGTAGCCTGGGCGTGCTCAGCTCGTTTGGCGCCGGTTATTCGATCGGTAGCGTGATTCTGCGCAAGCGTTGAGTGCGTGCGGAGGAGGGGCTTGCGAGGTCTATAAGCGCTGAGCGCTGAGAATGAGCTCCCGCCGGCGGCGGGAGCTCGGTTCATCACTTACGGCTTGGCCCATTTCAGGAAGGCGCTGCGGCTTTCCGGGGTCAGCAGGTTCCACATTTGCTGCAGGGTGGTGAGGGTGGCGTCGTTGTGCGGCAGGGCGGCAGCCTGGCTCGGCGCGGGCTGCAGGGCCACGGGCTGGGCAGCTTGTGCCGGAGCGCTGCCCAGCGGGGCAACGGTGGTGGGCTGGGTGGCGACTTCACTGGTGCCCATGAGGGCCGCAAGTGCCGAAACGTTGCGATTACCCTCTTGGGCCTGTTCCCGTTCGCCGGTGCGCGTGTTCACTGCCCAGGCCTTGAATTCTTCTTCGAACTTCTTGGCTTCGGCCAGGTTCTGCGGGCGGTCGAATTCCAGGCGCCACACGTCGCCCGCTTTGCCATCGATGTCGAAGATTGCAGTGCGGCTGCGCACTACTTCATGGCTGATGCCGCCGGCAACGTCGAAGCCATTCTTGTAGAACGCTTGAATTTGATAGGCACCCGGCTGCAGCAACAGCTGCTTGTCATCCAGGTTGTAGGCAGCATTGGCCGCCTTGTAGGGCTGGCCGTTGATGCTGCGGATTTCCAGCTCGCCAGGTACTACGACAGTCAGCACTTCGCTCTGCGGCTGAGGTGCACCGGAATACAGCTGAACTTTGGGCTGCTGAGCGCAAGCGGCCAGCAGCCCGGCCAGGGCGATAACGAACAAACGGCGCATGAAGACTCCTAGGCAGAAGACCCGCCGGTGGCGGCGGTATGGGGACGGTTACATTTCGAACGCGAGAATAAGACGGAGAGGTGTCAGTTAAATGACAAGCCGGGCTGCTCTCGAAGAACAGCCCGGCTCGTTTTCACTCCAATCCGCGGGCGGGATCAGAAGTCGTAGCGCAGACCTACGGTGAAGCCGGCGGCTTTTTCACCAGCAGCTTCGTTCACGCCGTTGACGACCGACTGGTTCTGCGGGTTAGCGGTACGGGATTGCATCCACGGCGAGTAGGCGACGTTGTCGTCGTTATCTACTACCGCATAGTTGGCATAGACGCGTACGGCCTTATCCAGCTTGTGCTCGATGCCTACGACCCACATGGTGGCGTCGGAATCATCGGCGTCGCTGTCGTTGGTCATCCAGGTGGCTTTCAGTGCGGTGTTCTTGGCAATGGCGAACTCGCCACCCAGACCGTAGACGTTGAAAGTACCGGCATCGCGCTGAGCGCTGGTGGTGGTGCTGACACCATCGAAATCGGTGGTCTGGTAGAAGCCGACCAGCTTGAAGTTGTCGACGATCTTGTAGGCGACAGCGGCGCGGATGGAGTCGGCTTCGCCGCGCAGGGTGTCTTCTTCGACTTTCTCGTAGGCCAGGGAGGCTTCCAGCGGGCCGCCGAGGTAGTTCAGCGAGGTGCTGAAGGCGTCGCTGTCTTCGTTGTTCGCAGTGGTGTCGGTGATGTTGAGCGACTGGCCGCGGTACATCGAATAGGCCACTTTGACGTTGAAGCCGCTGAAGTCCGGGGTGGTGTACTGGATGGTGTTGTCGTAACGCTCGTCGAGGCGGCCGGCAGTGACGCGGGCGAGGTTGTTCATGTCGCCGACCTGGTCACCGAACAGGTTGAACGGGCCGCGAGCGACTTTGAACGGGCTGTCGAAACGGCCGACCTGAATGGCGCCGAAGTTGCCGCCCAGACCCACGAAGGTATCGCGGGTGGCGAAGCTGGTGCCGCCATCGGACGAGCCAGTGGTGAAGTTGATCTGCTGCTCGATCTGGAAGAAGGCTTTCAGATCCGGATTGATTTCATGGTCGCCCTTGAAGCCCAGACGTGACGAGTTGCTCGACAGGTTGGTTTCGGAGTAACGGGCACCGTCATCGAGGTAGTCAACCGATACGTGCGCACGGCCATAGATGCTCACGTCTGCCATTGCTACAGCAGGCACCGACAGTGCAGCACCAACAGCAACCGCAATCAACTTCATCTTCATTGAAAAAAGCTCCTTCGTTTATGAAACGCCGTCAGTGCCGTTGGCATGACATCGTCGGTTTGGACGGAGGCGATTATGGAAATCGGATATGACAGAAGGCTTGCTGTGGCGTGACATTTTCAAGTCTGAGGAACTTTTTTAGAATCAAACGGTTGCGTTGTATATGAGGCGTTTTTCGAAGGCGTTGGGCGGGGTATAGATCGGGCGTAATTATGCGGCCGAACCTTATAGGCCGATTGTTAAAGTTTGAGGGTGACGGCGGTTGTGATCGCAGGTATGCGACGGCATCATGCTGATCAGGGCTTGCCCTCGCTGGTGCGTTTGCAGCCCCGTCACCGGCCCCGAAATATTTCCTGCTGGAGCCATGCCATGACCCTTGTTCTCGCCGATTCCTTGCACGGCGTGCCGGCTGCGAGTTGGGATGCGCTGTCGTCCAGCGAGCAGCCGTTTCTGCGCCATGCCTTCTTGGCCACGCTGGAAGACAGCGGCAGCGTAGGCGGGCGCAGCGGTTGGCAGGCGGCCCATCAGGTACTGCTGGGTAGCGATGGTCAGCCATCGGCGGCCTTGCCGGCCTATGTCAAATACCACTCCCAGGGCGAATACGTGTTCGATCACGGTTGGGCCGATGCCTGCCGTCGCGCCGGGATTGGCTACTATCCGAAACTGCTCGGCGCCATTCCGTTTTCGCCGGTGACGGGCCAGCGCCTGTTGGGTTCGCCAGAAGCGGCAGGGCGGTTGCTCGATACGCTGACCGCGAGCCTCGAAGAGCAGGGGCTGTCCAGTCTGCACGTGAATTTCACCGATGCCGCCGCAGATGCGCTGCTGCAGGGGCGCGATGGCTGGCTGCAGCGCCTGGGCTGCCAGTTTCACTGGCACAACCGCGGCTACCGGGATTTCCAGGATTTTCTCGATACCCTCAGCTCGCGCAAGCGCAAGCAGATGCGCAAGGAGCGCGAGCAGGTGGCGGGGCAGGGCATCGCGTTCGACTGGCGCGAGGGGCACCAGTTGAGCGAATCGGAGTGGGATTTCGTTTTCCACTGCTACGCCAATACCTACCACGTACGTGGCCAGCGGCCCTACCTGCCCCGGGAGTTCTTCAGCCTACTGGCCGAGCGCATGCCCGAGGCGATTCGTGTGGTGCTGGCCTGTCGCGGCACCCAGCCGGTGGCCATGGCCTTCAGCCTGCAGGGCGGCGACAGCCTGTACGGGCGCTACTGGGGATGCCTGGCGGAGTTCGACCGGCTGCACTTCGAAACCTGCTTCTACCAGGGCATGGAGCAGGCCATCGCCCAGGGGCTGCGCCGCTTCGACGCCGGTGCCCAGGGGGAGCACAAGCTGATACGCGGCTTCGAACCGACCATCACCCATTCCTGGCACTACCTGGTACATCAGGGGTTGCGTGATGCGGTGGCGGGGTTTCTGCGCGAGGAGCGCGAGGGGGTGCTGGCTTATGCCGAGCAGGCGCGGGAGATGTTGCCGTACCGGCAGGCGTGAGCTGCCGCGGTGGCGCGCTGGGGTGGCCCACAGCGCGCGAGCGCGGCACGCGACCGATCAACCGTCGTAACGGCCGCCCCACTCCAGGAAACGCATCTTGTGGGTCTCACCCTGGCTGTCGGTGAACACCATGATCACGGGCACGACGCCGCGCTTGTCGGAGACGTCGGTGCGGTACAGCACTTTCTGTACATCGACTTTCATGCCGTAGTGGTAGTCCTCGGTCGGCAGGCCGGCGCCGGGTTTGGGCTGCATGTCGGCGGCGAACACGGCAGGCGCGAGACTGGAAAGCAGGGCGGTAACGGCGGTGGCGATTTTCATGATGAAGTCCTCGATCATTTCGATGTGAGGCAGCCTTACCGAACCAGTCGGTTGCGTTGCCTCGTGAGGCTTATATGACCAGCAATGTCGGCATCGCGGAAATTGATGCCTTTGCTAGTGGACATCATGAAAAATGATGATGTTAGCAAGCTAACTATTTTCATGGCGCGGGCGCACCGGCCTCAATCGACGCCGACGAAGCCGCCGGTCTGGTGCTGCCAGAGGCGCGCATACAGGCCGCCGCGGGCGATCAGCTCGGCGTGGGTACCGGTCTCGATGACCTGGCCCTTATCGATCACCACCAGGCGATCCATGCGTGCGATGGTCGACAGGCGGTGGGCGATGGCGATCACCGTCTTGCCATCCATGAGGCTGTCGAGGCTTTCCTGGATCGCCGACTCGACTTCCGAGTCCAGCGCCGAGGTGGCTTCGTCCATGATCAGGATCGGCGCGTCCTTGAGCAGTACCCGGGCGATGGCGATGCGCTGGCGCTGGCCACCGGAGAGCTTGACGCCGCGTTCACCCACCTGGGCGTCGAAGCCAAGGCCGCCCTGACTATCGTCGAGGGTGGCGATGAAACCCTCTGCACGGGCCTTGCGGGCAGCGGCCCAGAGCTCTTCATCGCTGGCCTCGGGGCGGCCGTAGCGCAGGTTGTCGCGAATCGAACGGTGCAGCAGGGAGGTGTCCTGGGTAACCACGCCGATGTTGGCGCGCAGGCTTTCCTGGCTGACCGTGGCGATGTCCTGACCATCGATAAGGATGCGCCCGCTTTCCAGGTCATAGAGGCGTAGCAGCAGGTTGACCAGGGTCGACTTGCCGGCGCCGGAGGGGCCGACCAGGCCGATCTTCTCGCCGGGACGAATGGTGATGTCCAGGCCGCTGATCACGCCGCCTGTCTTGCCGTAGTGAAAGTGCACGTCTTCGAAGTGCACGCCGCCTTGCTGCACCTGCAAGGGTTTGGCGTCTTCGCGGTCGACCACGTGACGTGGCTGGACGATGGTCTGCATGCCGTCCTGCACGGTGCCGACGTTCTCGAAGATGCCATTGACCACCCACATGATCCATTCGGCCATGTTGTTGATGCGGATCACCAGGCCAAGTGCCAGGGCGATGGCGCCGGTGCTGATCAGCGCCTCGCTCCACAGCCACAGCGCAAGGGCGCCGGTGCTGACGATCAGCAGGCCGTTCATGCAGGTGATCAGGAAGTCCAGGCTGGTGATGGTGCGCGACTGCAGGCGGAACTTGTCGAGCAGCTCCTGCATGGCCTCGCGGGCGTAGGTTTCTTCCTCTCGGGAATGGGCGAACAGCTTGAGCGTGGCCACGTTGCTGTAGCCGTCGACCACTCGGCCCATAACCTTGGAACGCGCCGCCGAGGCAGCGGCCGAACGGGCCTTGATACGCGGCACGAAATACCAGAGTGCCGCGCTGTAGCCGATGATCCACAGGGTCAATGGCACGATCAGCCGCAGGTCGGCGGCAGCGAACAGGTACAGCGCGCTGCCGGCATAGACCACCACGTGCCATAGGGCGTCGATCACCTGCATGGCCGAGTCGCGCAGCGAGGGGCCGGTCTGCATGACCCGTTGGGCGATACGCCCGGCGAAGTCGTTCTGGAAGAAATTCAGGCTCTGCTTGAGCACATAGCGGTGGTTCTGCCAGCGGATCAGGTTGGTCAGCCCCGGGTTGATCGCCTGGTGGGTGAGCAGGTTGTGCAGGCCGAACACCAGAGGTCTGATGATCATTGCCACCAGGGCCATCCACAGCAGTTCGCCCTGGTATTCGGCGAAGAAGGTGCGGGCATCGCTGGTGGCCTGTGCCATGTCGATCAGCTGGCCGAGGAAACTGAACAGCGCCACTTCGATCACCGCGGCGAAGAAGCCGACCACCAGCACCACCACCATCAACGGCCACACCTGCTTCAAGTAGTGGGCGTAGAAGCGCAGCATGCCGTCGGGCGGCGCCACGTCGGGGCTGGGTTTGAAGACGTCGATGAGGTTTTCGAAGCGGCGAAACAACATGGGGTGCAGTCTGCTCTGGCGGATGATGGGTGGTGGCGGGTAAAGAAGGCTGCCGAGGGGGGCAGGAGCGCAGGGCGCTGAAGTAAGCCCACGCGTTCAGGCGCGTGGGTTACCAGGGGAGGGTAGCAGTATCAGAGGCGCTTGGCGTCGAGAATCACCACCGGGTCGACCGGTACGTTCTGCTGGCCGGCGCGGTTGGCGGTGCGCACCTGGGCGATGCGGTCGACCACTTCCATGCCGCTGGTCACCTTGCCGAACACGGCGTAGCCGAAGTCACGCGAGCCATGGTCGAGGAAGGCGTTGTCGGTATGGTTGATGAAGAACTGGCTGGTGGCCGAGTCGCGAACCTGGGTACGCGCCATGGCCAGGGTGCCGCGCACGTTGTGCAGGCCGTTGTCGGCTTCGTTCTTGATCGGCGCCTGGGTCTGCTTCTGACGCATGCTTTCGTCGAAGCCGCCGCCTTGCACCATGAACCCCGGGATCACCCGGTGAAACACGGTGCCCTTGTAGAAACCGCTATCCACGTAGGCGAGGAAGTTCTGGGTGCTGACCGGGGCTTTCTGCTCGTCGAGCTGCACTTCGATTTCACCCAGGCTGGTGGTCAGCAACACGGTGGGGTTTTCCGCCGCCATCAGGTGGGCAGTGAACAGTAGCGAGCAGGCGGTGAGGGCGAGTTTCTTCAGCATCGGGTCTAGTCCTTGGATGAGTAGTCGGCAGTGTTTTCGACTTCCCGCAGAAAGGCAAGCCTGCAGTCGCCCACGCGAAACAGGCCATGGGGCAGGGCTCAGGCGGGCGAGGCGCGCGAACCGAGAACGGCATCGAGCGGGGCCGCATCGAAGCGCTGGATCAGGTCGGTCAGGATCTGCGTGGCCGGACCCAGCGCCTTGTCCTTGCTGGCGTAGAGAAAGAACACCGGCTTGCGGCTGCCACCCTTGTCCAGCGGCAGGGGCTTGAGCAGGCCATCACCGAGCTCGCGTTCGATCATGTGGCGCGGCAGCCAGGCAAAACCCAGGCCGCTGCCGACGAAGGTCGCCGCCGTGGCCAGGCTGCCCACCGTCCAGCGCTGCTCGGCGCCGAGCCAGCCCATATCGCGAGGCTGATGACGCCCGGAGTCACGGATCACCACCTGCATCTGGGTTTCCAGGTCCTGGAAATTCAGCTCGCGCTGCAGGCGATGCAACGGATGCTCGGGGTGGGCCACGGCGATGAATTCCACCGGACTCATTTCCGAGCCGAGAAAACCGGGGATGTTGTAGGCGCTGATCGCCAGGTCGGCGACGCCTTCCTTGAGCACTTCCTCGACGCCGGACAACACCTCCTCGCGCAGGCGCACCCGGCAGCCACGGCTCTGCGGCATGAAGGCGGTCAGGGCACGGACCAGGCGGGCGCTCGGGTAGGCAGCATCGACCACCAGCCGCACTTCGGCCTCCCAGCCTTGCTCCATATGGTGCGCCAGGTCCTCGAGCTGGCTGGCCTGCTTGACCAGTTGCCGGGAACGGCGCAGCAGCACGTCGCCGGCTTCGGTTAGTACCGCCTTGCGCCCGTCGATGCGCAGCAGCGGCACGCCAAGTTGTTCTTGCATGCGCGCCACGGTGTAGCTGACCGACGATTGCGAGCGGTGCAGCACGTCGGCCGCCTGGGCAAAGCCGCCGTTGTCGACCACGGCCTGGAGGGTGCGCCACTGGTCGAGGGTTACACGTGGAGCCTTCATCTGATCTCCTTTGGCAGAGGCTGTGCACGGGCAGGCACTGGCTCTAAACTGTCGGTCAACCTCGGAGGCCAACCATGAAAAAACTCCTTTGCGTGCTGCTCGCCTGCTCGCCGCTGGCTGCACAGGCCTATCCCATCGAGCTGGAAAAACAGTTCAACGGCGCCGAGGTTTCGGCCAGCAGCCAGGAGATCGATCACAACATGGCGGCCGTGCGCGTGCAGAACTACGGGCAGCAGGCGGCGTCCTGCAAGGCGGTGTTCCGTAATGGCCCCGAGGCGCCGCGCACTCGCAGCGCGACCCTGGCCGCCGGGCAGAGCGCCAATCTCACCGTGAAATTCGCCCGCAGCATCATCCGCTTGCGGGTTCAGCTCACCTGCGAGCCGCAATAGGTCGCCAGCCTAGGATCAGTCAGCGTACAAATCAACTTAATCGATAGGTAGCAGTGAATCGCCAGGCTTTTTTATCGGCTTCAGCCTGTTCGCCCGCACTGCCAGCATCCTCGGTTATCGATCTTACCGAAGCTGCTGGTGCTCGCCAGCCGCGGGTGCCGGCCGCGCCTGATTAGCTGCTGCGGCCCGCTCGACGGTGCGCCGGGCGGGCATGGCGGTGTACTGCGCTGGCTATCACCTGCAAAGTCTCGCCAGCTGGATTGTCGGGCCGTCGGCGAACCGTTATGGTGCGCCGCTTCGCCTTGATGGCGCTGGCGTAGCGGCCGCGTCGTCGCCGCAGCGCGGGCACGGTAGACCCCGCTGGCTATTTTCTCGAGGTGCGTGATGACGCTTTCCGGACCCGGGGTGCTGCTTTCCGTCAGTGCCTCGATCCTCTTCGCCCTGATTCCTGGCTACGTGCAGATGCTCACGCCGCTGGACGGTTTTCAGGTGTTCGCCCAGCGTGTGCTGTGGTCGATTCCGGCCGTGCTGTTGCTGCTCACCCTGTTGCGTCAGTGGACGTTGCTGCTGGGCGCCCTACAGCGCCTGCGTCGCGAGCCGTTGCTGCTGGCGGCGCTGCCGGTCGCCGCGGCGCTGCTCGGTCTGCAGTGGTTCCTGTTCGTCTGGGCGCCGCTGACCGGGCACATGCTGGATGTGTCCCTGGGTTACTTCCTGCTGCCGCTGGCCATGGTGCTGGCCGGCCGGGTGTTCTATGGCGAGCGCCTGCGCCCGCTGCAGCGGATTGCCGTGGCCTGCGCCTTGGCCGGCGTGCTGCATGAGCTGTGGCAGTCCCAGGCGTTTTCCTGGGTCACGCTGGTTACCGCCCTGGGTTATCCGCCGTACTTCATGCTGCGTCGCTGGATGCGCCTGGACCCGCTGCCTGGGCTGATCCTCGAGATGCTGGTGATGGCGCCCCTAGCCATCTGGCTGATCGTCTACTGGGCGCCGGCCGGGATGTTCGTCGAGCATCCGCGCCTGTGGTGGATGGTGCCGGGCATGGCGCTGCTGGGCACCATCGCCCTGGCGCTCATGATGGCCTCGTCACGCCTGCTGCCCCTGGGCCTGTTCGGCATTCTCAGCTATGTGGAGCCGGTGCTGCTGTTCATGGTCAGCCTGTTGTTCCTGGGCGAGCAGTTCGAGGCGGATCAGTTTATGACCTACCTGCCGATCTGGCTGGCGGTGGTGCTGGTGGGCTGGGACAGTGGTCGGCTGCTGATCAAACAGCGGCGCCGGCAGACGGTGGCCTGAGTTCTTTCGGCTGCTGGCTAGAGAAAGCATTCGGCCCCGAGGCGCGAACGCGGTAACCTATGCGGCTGATTTAGCATTTGCATCGAGGTTGCCCCCGTGTTTGCCCAATTTGCCCTGCATGAACGCCTGCTCAAAGCCGTGGCCGAGCTGAAATTCACCGAGCCGACCCCGGTGCAGGCCGCTGCCATTCCACCGGCACTGGAAGGCAAGGACCTGCGGGTAATCGCCCAGACCGGCAGTGGCAAGACCGCCGCCTTCGTGCTGCCGATGCTCAACCGCCTGCTCGGTGATGGCAGCTCCAATGCCCGCGTGAGCGTGCGCGCGCTGATCCTGCTGCCAACCCGTGAGCTGGCCCAGCAGACCCTCAAGGAAGTCGAGCGCTTCGCCCAGTACACCTTCATCAAGGCGGGGCTGATCACTGGCGGCGAAGACTTCAAGGTGCAGGCCGCCATGCTGCGCAAGATCGATATCGTCATCGGTACCCCCGGCCGGCTGATCGAGCATGCCAACGCCGGCAACCTGCTGTTCGACGACGTCGAAGTGCTGGTGCTCGATGAGGCCGACCGCATGCTCGACATGGGCTTCGCCGAAGACGTGCAGCGCCTGGCCGAATTGTGCGGCCGTGAGCACCAGACCCTGCTGTTCTCCGCCACCAGCGGTGGTGCTGGCCTGCGCGAGGTGGTCGGCAAGGTGCTGCGTGATCCCACCCACCTGCAGCTCAACCGGGTCAGCGAACTGGCCGAGGGCACCCGCCAGCAGATCATCACCGCCGACCACAACTACCACAAGGAACAGCTGGTCGAGTGGTTGCTGAGCAACGAAACCTACGACAAGGCGATCATCTTCACCAACACCCGAGCCCAGGCCGACCGCCTGTACGGCAAGCTGGTGGCCAAGGAATTCAAGACCTTCGTGCTGCACGGCGAGAAGGATCAGAAGGATCGCAAGCTGGCCATCGACCGCCTGCGCCAGGGCGCCGTCAAGGTACTGGTCGCTACCGACGTGGCCGCCCGCGGCCTGGATGTCGAAGGGCTGGATCTGGTGATCAACTTCGACATGCCGCGCTCCGGTGACGAATACGTGCACCGCGTCGGGCGTACCGGTCGGGCCGGCGCCGAAGGCCTGGCCATCTCGCTGATCACCCACAGCGACTGGAACCTGATGTCGAGCATCGAGCGCTACCTCAAGCAGCGTTTCGAGAAACGTACCGTCAAGGAGCTCAAGGGCAGCTACCAGGGGCCGAAGAACCTCAAGGCGTCCGGCAAGGCTGCCGGCACCAAGAAGAAAAAGGTCGACCCGAAAACCGGCAAGAAGATCGCCAAGAAGCCCGCGGCGAAAACCCCGGCCAAGCGCAACACGGTGAACAAGCCGAAGGGCGATGCAGGCCTGGTCAGCCAGGACGGCCTGGCGCCGCTCAAGCGCAAGGCACCGTCGACCGACGCCTAGGGTCTGTACGAAAAGTCTCCGAGCGAAGGCCAGGCGAGGCAAAAATCGATGAGGAACGGACTGGGCTCGCATCCGAGTTTACGAGCTGTAAATGGGCATTACTCGCTTCACTCGCCCTTCGGGTCGCGCTAAAGCGCGTTAGCCCCAAGCGGCTTGCCGAAGCGATTTTTAACGAAGCACCGCCGAGCGCAGGTACTTTTATACAGAGCCTAGTGCCTGCTCCGGTCACCGGCAGCAACTGCCGGTGACCATTACTGCACCTATTCCTCGACCTCGCCGCCGATTTCTTCAAGCTCCTGCAGACGCTGGTCATAAGCGTCGCAATCGGTGGCGTGCTGGCCGCTACTTTCGGGCTGCGCCTGCTTGAGCTCCTGGCGCAGCACCGCGGCCCGCTCTGGATCGCGCTGGGTAATTTCTTCGATCTTGGCCGCCAGCTCCTGGGCCTTGGCGGTCGCCTCGTCGGCCGTGCAGGCCTGCGCCTGGCCCATGCCGTAGAGCATGAGGGCCAGGCCGCAAAGCGGTGCGATATGTTTGATCATGCTCCAATCCTCACGCCGTCCCGTACGAACGGTTGAGTGCCCACCAGCCGTCAAGGTTCAGGGTTACTGCTTGTTGTTCAGGCTTCTAACGGTCAGATCCAGGGCCTTCTGCATGTCCAGCCGGGCGGAGCGACCGATGTCCTTGTCGTTCAGGTCGAAGCCGCGCTCCGAGGGCAGGATCGGCGCGGTCAGGTCGTCGGCATCGGTGGGCTCGAAGTCGAATTCCTCGCCTATGGTCATGGCGCTGCGGCGTAGCAGCATGCGCAACTGATCGGGGTGCAGCTCCGGGTTGATCGACATCAGCGCGGCCACCACGCCGGCTACCAGCGGCGTGGCGTAGGAGGTGCCGCAATGCACGCTGCCCTGCTGGTTCTCTTCGGCGGTGGAGGCGCGTACGCAGGCCGCCGCGGTGATGTCCACGCGAGTGTCGACGTTGGAAGAACTGCGCCGTTTGACGTAGGCCGGATCGTCCACGGCGACGTCCTGGCGCTCGCTGCGCTGATGGCCGCCGACCACGAACAGCTGCTCGGTGACGAACGAGGAGGGCAGGCGGTAATCGTCGGCGCCGGAGAACGAAGCGCCGTTGCCGGCGGAGTTGACGACCACCACATCCGGGTGCTCGCGGCGCAGCCACAGGAAGAACTCCTCCAGCAGCTCTTCGTAGCCGCTCATGGCCACGCCCGAGCGCACCAGCGAGTCGATCTCGTCGCCGTGAATGTTCTTCGCGCCGATGCGGTGAATGCCCCAGCTCCAGTTCAGCACCCGCACGCCGTCCTCGACCAGATTGACCGAGGCGGCGATGTTGGCGGTGATGCCGGCGTCGGAGTTGCGGTCGACGATTACCTCAAAGCCCGGGCCGGCGCCGTCCAGGCCGCGCAGGAACCCGGTGTTGCCGCCGTCGTCCCAGCGTGCGGCGAGGATGCCGGCCACGGTCGAGCCGTGGCCGTCCGGTTTGTCGGCGTCGCGGCTGTACAGGCGGGTATGCGGCGTGTGGCCCTGGCGTTCGGCGGCGCCCAGGTAGTCCTTGAAGTCCGGCGCGTCGAAATCCACGTTGCGCTCGATCAGACCGATGCGCACCGGCTTGGTGTCGATGGGCGAGCGTTTGGAGGTGATCCGTCGCTGGTAATAGTTAACCGCATCGACGAAGCGGTTGGCGGCCCATTCCTCTTCGCCCAGCTGCTCGTCCCTGGAGGCGCCTGCTGGCGCTTCCTGTTCCTCGGCGGAGGACTCCTCGATCACCACGGCATCGACGCTCAACTCGCTGCCCAGGCGCAGCACCATGGCGTCGCGCTGGACCAGATCCTTGGCCGGCAGGCGCAACTGATAGGTGTTGAGCGGGGCAATCGCGCCGACCACCTCGGCGCCGTATTTCTTGGCCAGTGCCCGGGCGGTGTCCAGGCCCTCGGCATCTTCCTCGATCACCACGCTGACCAGATCGACGTAGGTGTTCAGGCCATCCATGTTCTTTGCTACTTCACCCGGCCTGGCGGCCACCACGTGGCTGCCGGCCATCGACAGCCACACGGGGTTACTTTCCTGCTCGCCCTGTTTCAGCCATAGCGGGCCGCTCTTGTAGCCCTTGCTGTCGAGGGTGATGCGCAGCCCGTCCTCACGTTTCACGGCGTTGGCTGGCAGCGGCTTGCCATCGAGCAGTACCTGCAACTGGCCGTCGGACACCCCGCTGGCCGTGAGGCAGAAGGTCTGGCGCTGGGTGTCGAGCACGTCTTCGCAGCGATACAGGTGCTTGAGCCGCAGCGGATCGGCTGCCAGTGCCGTGGGCACGATGCTCGCCACGAGCAGAGCGCTGAAGACGGGGCGCAGCAGAGGCCGGCGGAGCATGGCAGAGATCCTTTGTGCAGGGGGATGCGCCTCAGACTGGTGGCGCAGACCTTGGTTCAGGCTGCGTTCGGCAGATAGCCCGAACCTTGCTCAGGGTACAGACGTCACAGCTTCACAGGCGCGCGAAGCGCCGAAAATAAGAGGAAATCAGGCTATGACGACTTACCAGCAAACCCATAACTGGGATCTTGTCGAGCGCATGCTGCACGAGGTGCAGAACGGTGCAGGCCAGCCATTCGTGCCGCGCCGCTGTGCCGAGGAGCTTGCAGAGGCCCTGCAGCAGGCCGGCAAGCCGGTGGCCAACCTCGATTCGCTCAAGGCGCAGGCCGATGACTACGAGGCCACCTTGCTCAAGGGCGGCTTTATTGCGCCGCGCCCCGAAGATGAAGGCGGTAATGGCGAAAACTTCGTGCTCACCCCGCGCGGCGCACAGCTGTTGAGCATGATCGACAGCACCTTCCCGGGCGAGGAACATCCCCGTGAAGTGCTCGACCGCCATGGCCAGGCAGCGCTGACCCCCGAGGTATTCGACGGGCTGGCGCCACGGGCGACGCTGGTCTGATCGCCAGCCAGGCGGCCGCGGCCGAGCTTGCCCATGACCGGCCAAGGCATGCAGCGAGGCGGCCGGTCATTGGGTCAGCTCTTCGCTTTCTTCTTCCTGAACCGCCAGCATTTCGGTTTCGATCGGCCGGGTCTCGACACTGAAGTCGGTGATCTCGATGGATCCCTTGCCTTCGCCCATCAGGTGGAAGGAAAACGCCTTGCGGGTATCCAGGTTGTCGAAAGCAAAGTTCAGCTCAACCGGCTGGTCCTTCTTCAGGCGCGGTATTTCAGGCACGTTGATCAGAACGTCGCGATCGAACTCCTTGGTCTTCAGGCGTAGCGTAGCGCCGGCCTCATCCACGTTCAGCGCATTGACCTTCAGAGTGACGCGGGTCTGAGTGCCCTTGGGCAGCTCCAGATACTGGGCGCCGATCAGGTTGTCCGCCCAGTCGTCGCCGGGAGTGGGGCGCAGGCGAATACGCTCGTTGCTGGCGAACTGCAGCAGCTGATTGCCCTGGCCATCGCTCAGCGAACGATCCAGTAGTTCGGCGCGCAGGCTCACCTGGCGCGCCGGCTTGCCGCTGACCCGGCCCAGGTACTCGGCGTGCTCGGCGATGAACCCTGGACTGGCGTAGCGCCGGCAGACCTGCTGGAAGTTGCATTCGGTCAACGTACCCTGGCCGTCGTGCTCGCGTAGCAGGCCATTGGTATAGGAGATGATCTGGCGGCCATGGGCGTAGTCACGCAGCATGGAGCGCCCGGCGATGTGCGCCGGCAACGGCAGGGCCAGGTAGTCGAGAATCGAGGCGGTCAGGTCGACGTGCCCGTAGACGCCGCGCTTGAGCGCCGGCAGCTGCGCCTGCTCCGGCGCCAGTATCAGGTTGAAGCCCCAGGCCGAAGCCAGGCGCAGGTTCTCGATACCGTGGGATTCGTCCGAGGTGACCACCACCAGGGTGTCGTCGAGCACGCCGCGTTTGTGCAGGCCATCGAGGAAGTCGCCCACCGCGTCGTCCAGGTAGGCGATGGCCGCCTGCTTGGCACTGGCATGACGCTCCAGGTAGTCGGCTGGCGCGGAGTAGGGCTGGTGGGTACCGACGGTCAGCAGGGTCAGCATCCACGGCGTCTTCTGTTTGCGCAGGCCGTCGACGTAGGTCAGTGCCCCTTCGAAGTAGGCCTTGTCGTCCATGCCCCAGGCGAAGTCCAGGTACGGCGTATTGCGAAACCAGTCGCGGCCCAGGGTCTTGTCGAAACCCATGCGCGGCATGATCTGGTCCTTGGCCATGAAACGCAGCCCCGCGCCCTGCAGGAAGTGGGTGCTGAAACCGTTGTCGCGCAGCTGGGCCGGCAGGCACTGCGCGGCGCGCTCGGCATTGCCCAGCAGCTCGATGCCCTTGGGCGTACCCGAGGCCAGCTTGTCATAGTCGCCACAGAGCATCGCATACAGGCCGCGGATGGTCTGGTGGGCGTGCAGCACGTAATCGCTGGTGAGCATGCTGCGCTCGGCCCAGGCGCTCAGACGTGGCATCGGCTCATCGCGGTAGCTGCTGCCGATGGCCCGCTGGCTGGCGCCGATGTAGGCACCGGGAATGCCTTCCAGGGTAATGATCAACACGTTACGCGCGCGACCGGGTTCGTTCAGCAGCGGTGTGCCGTCCATGTCCAGGCGGGTCAGCCCGGTGACATCCGGCGGGCTGCTGGGTTGGCCGCGGGTCATCCAGTCCTCGACCTCCAGCTGAGCAAGGCTGATGCCTTCGGCCAACCATTTGTGCGGCAGGTTGAACTGCACCCACTGGTCGGCTTCGCTGGGGTTGCGGTATTGGTAAATGGCGTGGGTGGCGAGCAGAGCGGCGGGCACCAGCAACCAAGCCACCGGCGCCTTGCGCGGAGCGCCGGCGGCCAGCAGCATCAGAGACGCCAGGGCAGCGAGGATGGCTGCGCTCGCCAACCCCGGATGGGTAAGGCCGCCACCTTGGGTCGAGTGGCTGAGAAACTGTGTGTCGGTCAGGTAATGCAGGTCAGCGGGCTCGGGCATGCGGCCGACGGCGCTGACCAGCTCGACGGTACCCAGGCTGAGCACCACCCAGGCCAGGGCCAGCGGGATGCCCAGCAGCAAGCGGTGACGCAGGGAGAGCCAGAGTGCCAGGCTGCCGATGGCCAGGTCAGACAGATAGCCGAAGGCATGCGACCACCCCAGCCAATAGCGGCTGATCATTGGCAGGAAGATAAACAGGACGACCAGTACCAAGGTGGTGCAGGCAGGGCGTTGCAGCCAGGGGCCGAGAAAACGCACGTATTTTCCTTAACGATGAGCGACAGACGATGGCTTCGGCAGGCAGGCGGACGAACAGTGCCAGTGCGGAAAAGCCCATGTCATCATTTTGAAATATGCGTGTGCTCACCGCTAGCGACAAGCGATCAAGACAGCAAATAAGTCATTCAAATCATTGCCCGGGCGGGCGGGGAGAGGGTACAGGCTGCCGACCTGGCGCCCGGCATCAGGCGCTGCAGGTCGATACAGACAGAAATTACTTCTTGGCGATGGTGATATGGCGGCTGGCGGGACCATTGGTCTGGCCACTCACGCCTTTGGCGATTTCCTGAATCTTACCGCCAGATTTGAGAAACGCCGCTACCTGGGCGTCGATCGATTCGCTGGTTTCCACTGCGGGGGCGGGCTTGGCTTTGCTCTGGGATGCTTTAACGCGCATGACGGCCATGTTACCTACTCGAGTCATCAAGATGGCCGCCTATTGTAACACCGACCGGGCCTTCGCTGTTCGTTCAATGACCAATGGGCGAGACCCGCTGCTGCCCGGCGGAGCGCAGGCGAGTTTCGCCGCGCAGTCGGGTACACTGCCGGCCTGAAAACGAGGGTAGGTACCATGGCTGTTATCGGACGTATGAATTCCTTGCAGGTCGTCAAGCACACCGACTTCGGTCTGTATCTGGACGGCGGGGCGGATGGCGAAATCCTCCTGCCCAAGCGTTACATTCCCAAGGATACGCCGAGCGAGGTGGACGACTGGCTCAACGTGTTCGTCTACCTGGACAGTGAAGACAAGCTGATCGCCACCACCGAGAAACCCAAGGTTCAGGTCGGCGAGTTCGCCAGCCTCAAGGTCGTCGACATCAACCGGGTTGGCTTGTTTCTGGACTGGGGCCTGCCCAAGGACCTGCTGCTGCCGCACTCGGAGGAAAAGCGCCCGTTGCAGATCGGCGACTACTGCGTGGTGCACGTGTTCGTCGACAAGCGCAGCCGACGCATCACCGCCACTGCACGGCTGGACCGCTACCTGGACAAGGTACCGGCCACCTACAGGGCCGGTGAAGAGGTCGACCTGCTGGTCGTCGAGCCGACCGACATGGGCTTCAAGGCAATCATCAACGGCAAGCACTGGGGGCTGATCCACAAGAACGAAGTGATCGGTTTCATGCGCGGCGGTATCCGTCAGCCAGGCTTCATCAAGGAAATGCGCAGCGACGGCAAGATCAGCCTCAGCCTGCAGCCAGTCGGCCAGCAAGCCGCCGATGGCCTCGGCGAGCAGATCCTGCAATGCCTGCGTGACAACGGTGGGGTACTGGAACTGAGCGACAAGAGCACGCCGGAGCGCATCAGTGCGATGTTCCGGGTCAGCAAGGGCAACTTCAAGAAAGCCATCGGCGGCCTGTACAAGCAGGGGCTGATCCATATCCATGAAGAGCGTATCGAGCTGGTGGAGCAAGCCCGCACCGGCAGCCGGTAGAAAGCACTTGAGCGACTTGCCGTAGTTGCCAATAATGCGCGCACCCGCCGGTGTAGCTCAGTCGGTAGAGCAGCGCACTCGTAACGCGAAGGTCGCAGGTTCGATTCCTGTCTCCGGCACCATTTTCGACACAAGCATGTCGCCTCAAGAAAACCGCCCAAGGGCGGTTTTTTTCGTTGGTGTATGCGGCATGCCAGTAGCCGTGAGGGGGGCGTGGGTCAGGCCAGTTGCCTCACCAGGGCGGCAGCCACTATGCCCGCAGTGATGGCGACCAGCGGCTTTTTCACCAGCAGCATGACGATGGCCGTGCTCAGCAGTGCCAGCCTGGCGCCGTTGTCGCCTTCGAGCGCCAGGGGGGCCAGCAGTGCTACCAGGACCGACCCGGACATGGCGCTGATGAATTGCTGGGTTCTGGCGTTGATCGGCACGAAGGACATGACGAATACGCCGCCCCAGCGGGTCGCCAGGGTTACCACCGCCATGACCAGGACGATGACCAGGGCACCTGAGCCCGCGGTTTCCAGCATCATGCCTTTTTCTCCAGCCACAGCGCGCCGAGCAGGCCGCCGGCCAACGCGCCGACCACCACATGGCTGTTGCTGGGCAGGTACCAGTAGGCGACCAGCGAAGCCGCGGCGGCGAGTGCCCAGATGACCAGCATGCGTAGGTTTTTCTGCCCGCCAACGACCATGGCCAGCAGGAAGCAGCCCATCACCATGTCGAGGCCGAAGCTCACCGGGTCCTCGATGGCGCTGCCGAAGTAGATGCCCAGCCAGGTACCCAGCACCCAGGCCAGCCACAGCGCCAGGCCACCGCCAAGCATCAGCCCGAGGCCTGGCTTGCCGCTATCGAAGGCCTGCATCGCCATGGCCCAGTTGGCGTCGGAGGCCACGAACATCACGCCATAGCGTTTGGCGGGCGGCAGGGTACTGAGCCAGGGGTAGAGCGTGGCGCCCATCAGCAGGTGGCGGGCGTTGATGGCGAATACCGTCAGCGCCAGAGGCAGCAGCGGCACCTGGGTGCCCCACAGATCCAGGGCGGCGAACTGCGACGCGCCCGCGAAGACCAGTGCGCTCATGGCCAGGCTGGTTTCGGTACTCAGCCCGGTTTGCGTGGCTGCAAGGCCAAACGCCAGGCCGAACAACACCACGAAGGCCGAGATCGGCAGAAACTGCCGGAAGCCCTCCCAGGTAAGTGCGGCGTCGAGCCTTTGCAGAGGTTGGTTTTGGACGGGCATGGGGTTCCTGATGGTTGCGTGCGAACGGCGCTGTTCAGCGCGTCGAAGTTGCCGAGAACGATCGGGAGCGGCCGATTTGGCACGCCGCTCCCGTCTCGCTGTTACCGGCCTTGCAGTGGCGGCGTGCGCGGCGGAATCTGCCGTTTGTTGCCGGTCGCCTCGAAGGCCGAGGCCAGGCGCAGCAGGGCGTTGTCGTCGTAGGCGCGGCCAGCGAAGGTCAGGCCGACCGGCATGCCGATATCGGCCATCACGCCCATGGGTACGGTAACCGTGGGTACGCCCAGGTGGCGGATGGCGAGGTTGCCATTGGCGACCCAGACGCCATTGCTCCAGGCGATATCCGCAGACTCGGGATTGACGTCGGCATCCGCCGGGCCCACATCGGCGACGGTAGGGAACAGCACGGCGTCGAGTTTCTGTTCGTCCATCCACTGCTCGAGGTCGAGTCGGCGGGTCTTTTCCAGGCCGCGCAGGCCATCCGGCAGGCTGGCGATATCGTTCCAGGGCGTGATGCCGCGCTGGGCCATGCGCACGTATTCGTCCATGCCGGCGGCCAGGTCGTCCTCACGGTTGGGCAGGGTGCCGGGGTCGTGGGGGAAGATCTGCGGGCCGTCAACATCGGCCAGGCGATTGAGCTTGGGGTCATCATTGGCGCGCAGGAAATCATCGAAGGCCCAGCCCGACAGCTCCCACAGCTCGTCATGCAAAAACTGCCGGGAGACCAGGCCGCGGTTGTACACCGTCGGTGCACCGGGACGGTCGCCCTCGCAGTTGGAAACCAGTGGAAAATCCACCTCGACCACCGTGGCGCCCGCATTTTCGAGTGCCGCTCGGGCCTGCTCCCACAGTTCGATCACCGAGGCACGGGTATGGATGCGTTGCCCGGTCGGGCCGCCGATGCCGGGTTTTTCGCTGGTGCCGGCCAGCTCGTCCTTGTTGATGTACATGCGTGGCACGCCAAAGCGCTTGCCCTTGAGCGCATCGGCCTGTGCGGCTAGCTCGAGGTAGGAGGCGGGGCGTACGTCGGACGCTTTCGGGATTGGCACCCAGGGCTGCAGGCGCCACAGGTCGCCACGGGTATCTGGATCGTCGGCGACCACCGTTTCGAGAATTTCCAGCAGATCCGCCATGGTGCGGGCGAAGGGCACCACTACGTCCATGGTCGGGGTCAGCGGCCAGTTGCCACGCACCGAGATCACCCCGCGCGATGGCGTGTAGGCGCACAGGCCGTTGTTGGACGCCGGGCCACGGCCGCTCGACCAGGTTTCCTCGGCCAGGCCAAAGGCGCAGAAGCTTGCCGCCGTCGCCGTGCCGGCGCCATTGGAAGAGCCCGAGGCGAATGGTGCGGTGAGGTAATCAGCGTTGTAGGGGCTCTCCGCGCGCCCGTAGACACCGCGCTGCATGCCGCCATTGGCCATGGGCGGCATATTGGTCTTGCCCAGGCAGATGGCACCGGCGGCGCGCAGGCGCTCGATGGTGAAGGCATCACGCTGGGCGACCAGATCTTTGAACGCTGGGCTGCCCGAGGCGGCCGTCAGACCTTTGACCAGGTAGCTGTCCTTGGCGGTATAGGGAATGCCGTCCAGTGGGCTCAGGGTCTCGCCCCGGCCGCGGCGGGCATCGGAGGCTCTGGCCTCCTCCAGGGCATCGGGGTTGCGCACCACCACGGCGTTGAGTTGGGTGGCTGTATCGGCGCCATCGTAGGCCTCGATCCGCGCAAGATAAGCCTCGACCAGTTCGACCGCCGTAGTGCGGCCGGCCTCGAGCGCAGCGCGCAGCTCGGCGATGGAGACTTCGGTTACCTCGAACATGCTGTCACCCCTGATGGCTCGCGGGCCGGCGACGTTCTTCGCGCGCCTGTTGCCCGGTGGAATGGCGGCTCATGCGGAGCCGGTCGAGCTTCGATTCTAGTGCCACCGGTGCATAAGAAGCAGCCCCAGGCGTTCAATTTTTTGCACAGTACTTGGCTGCCAACGCGATGCTGTACATTGACGCTTGGATTCTAGGGAGGTGTCGCCGTGCACGATTCGATCAAACCCGTGAGCCTGGACAAGGCCTACCGATTGCTCAGCCACGGCCCGACCGTGCTGGTTTCCGCGCGCCATGAGGGTGTCGATGGGGTGATGGCTGCAGCCTGGGCCTGTGCGCTGGATTTCGACCCACCCAAACTCACCGTGGTGCTGGATAAAATCACCGCTACACGCGTGCTGGTCGAAGGCAGCGGGCAATTCGTCATTCAGGTGCCCACCGCCGCGCAGCTGGAGCTGACCTATCAGGTCGGCTCGCGCAGCCTTAATGATGAACCCGGCAAACTGGCCAGTAGTGGTGTCGAGCTACTTACCCTTGGAGACCTGGACCTGCCGTTCGTTGCCGGCTGCTCGGCGTGGCTGGCCTGCCGCCTGATCGAGGAGCTGCACAACCAGCAGGCATACGATCTATTCATCGGCGAAGTCATCGCGGCCTGGGCCGATGAGCGGGTGTTTCGCGACGGGCGCTGGCACTTCGAGGATGCCGACCCAAGCTGGCGCAGCCTTCATCATGTAGCCGGCGGTCACTTCTATGGTATCGGCGAGGCGCTAACCCGCAAATGATCCGCGCCTGGCGTTGTCTCAGTCAGACAGGCAACCCAGGCGCATTGGCGCCGTGACCGGAGCTCGCGATGAAAGCATTGATCAGTCTTACCCTGACGCTGGCCGTTCTGGCGGGCACCGCGGTGGTTGCCGACGAACGTGCGCCGCAGACCATCCGTGTGATTCCCAAGGCCTACGTCAGCCCGGGGGCCAGCGGTAGCGTCGACACTTATGAGCGTCAGGAACGCTACAACCTTTATGGCGGTCAGCGCATACCGCAAGGCATCGATTCGCGCCGCTATGAGAGTGGCCAGCGCAGCTCGACCTTCGAGACCCGTGGCGGCATTCGCCAGAGCACCGAGTACCCCAATGGCTACGAAGTGCAGCGTTATCCGGAGCAGGGCACCCAGCAGTACCAACAGCGTCGCTAAGTCGCATTAGACTTTGGTCTAAAAATCAGAGGGCTTCGACTAAGGTCGTCTGTCGCAAGTCGAATGCTGGCATACAGTTATCCGTACCAGCATCCTGCTGTGGAGGATAACAATAAAATGAACGACAGCATCTACCGGCGGATCGAGCAGAGTCCGCGCTTCAGGGAGCTAGTAGCCAAGCGCGAGCGATTCGCCTGGATACTCTCCGCCATCATGCTCGGCATTTATGTCGGCTTCATTCTGCTCATCGCTTTCGTGCCTGGCTGGCTGGGTACCCGCATCACTGCCGACTCGCCGATTACCTGGGGCATCCCCGTCGGTGTCGGGGTGATCCTCTCGGCCTTCGTGCTGACCGGTATCTACGTGCGCCGCGCCAACAACGAATTCGACAACCTGAACCAGTCGATTCTGGACGAGGTGGGCAAATGATCGGTCGTATTCTCTACACCCTGGTCCTGATGGCCGTGGCACCAGCCCTCTGGGCTGACGCGCTGACCGGTGACGTACAGCGCCAAGCGGTCAACACGCCGGCCATCGTGATGTTCCTGGCCTTTGTCGGTGGCACCCTGTGCATCACCTACTGGGCGTCCAAGCGCAGCAAGTCGACCTCGGACTTCTATACCGCGGGGGGCGGTATCACGGGCTTTCAGAACGGCCTGGCGATCGCCGGTGACTACATGTCGGCGGCCTCCTTCCTGGGTATTTCCGCGCTGGTGTTCACCTCTGGCTACGACGGGCTGATCTACTCCATCGGCTTTCTGGTCGGCTGGCCGGTAATCCTGTTCCTGATCGCCGAGCGCCTGCGCAACTTGGGCAAATACACCTTTGCCGACGTCGCCTCCTATCGCCTCAAGCAAAAGGAAATCCGCACCCTGTCGGCCAGCGGCTCGCTGGTGGTGGTGGCCTTCTACCTGATCGCGCAGATGGTCGGCGCCGGCAAGCTGATCCAGCTGTTGTTTGGCCTCGATTACCATGTCGCGGTGGTGCTGGTCGGTATCCTGATGGTGCTGTACGTGCTGTTCGGCGGCATGCTGGCCACCACTTGGGTACAGATCATCAAGGCGGTATTGCTGCTATCCGGTGCCTCGTTCATGGCGCTGATGGTCATGAAACACGTTGGCTTCAACTTCAACACCCTGTTCACCGAAGCCATCAAGGTGCATGCCAACGGTGAGGCGATCATGAGCCCGGGCGGCCTGGTGAAGGATCCGATTTCGGCGATCTCCCTTGGCCTGGCACTGATGTTCGGCACCGCCGGTCTGCCACATATCCTGATGCGCTTCTTCACCGTCGGCGATGCCAAGGAAGCCCGTAAATCGGTGTTCTATGCTACCGGTTTCATCGGCTACTTCTACATCCTGACCTTTATCATCGGCTTTGGCGCGATCCTGCTGGTCAGCACCAACCCGGCATTCAAGGACGCCGCTGGCGCGCTGCTGGGCGGCAACAACATGGCAGCGGTGCACCTGGCCAACGCCGTGGGCGGCAGTATCTTCCTGGGCTTCATCTCGGCGGTGGCCTTCGCCACCATCCTCGCGGTAGTTGCCGGCCTGACCCTGGCAGGCGCCTCGGCGGTGTCCCACGACCTGTACGCCAGCGTGATCAAGAAGGGCAACGTCAACGAGAAGGATGAACTGCGCGTCTCGAAAATCACCACCGTGTGCCTGGGGGTCCTGGCCATCGGCCTGGGCATCCTGTTCGAGAAGCAGAACATCGCCTTCATGGTGGGCCTGGCGTTCTCCATTGCAGCGAGCTGCAACTTCCCGGTGCTGTTCCTCAGCATGTACTGGAAGAACCTGACCACCCGCGGCGCGATGATCGGCGGCTGGCTGGGCCTGATCACCGCGGTGGTGCTGATGGTGCTCGGCCCGACCATCTGGGTCTCGGTACTCGGCCACGCGAAGGCGATCTTCCCGTACGAATACCCGGCGCTGTTCTCCATCATCGTCGCCTTCGTCGGCATCTGGTTCTTCTCGATTACCGACAAGTCGGAATCGGCTGCAGAGGAACGCGCGCTGTTCCTGCCGCAGTTCGTGCGTTCGCACACCGGTCTGGGGGCCAGTGGCGCTTCGGCTCACTGATCGAGCAGCGGGTAAACAAAGGGGCGGCCTGCGGGCCGCCCCTTTTGTTTTGCGCCATGGCTGCGGCCCATGTTTGAAGGTCGGCACGAGGGCGTTCGCTCTTGCCTGGCTACATGGGCTTATGGCGCGGCAGAGCTGGGTTCGGGGGCTTATGAAGTGGCCGCATAGGCGGACGCAGCTTGTGGCCGGCGTGACGGCCGGCGAGAGGAGCGCATGCAGGTCTGCAGTGCACTCGGCGCAGCACGGCGTGAAGAACCTGGTGCGGTGGCCGTCAGGCCATTTCTACAACCTGATAAGTGTCGATATGGATGCGGTTGCGCCCGGCGCGCTTGGCTTCATAAAGCTGGTGGTCGGCGCGCTGCAGCCAGTCCTGCCAGCGTTCGTTGCCGTACAGCACGGCGCCGCCCATCGAGACCGTTACCGGCCCGCCAGGGCTCTTCAGATGCTCGGCGATTTGCGCCTGCAACTGCAGGGCAGCCGCGCGCAGCCCCTTTTCGCTGGTATTGCACAGCAATAGCAGAAACTCTTCACCGCCAAAGCGGAACAGCCGGTCTTCATGGCGGAAACAACGATTGGTCAGCTCGACGAAACTCACCAGCACCTGGTCGCCCACCGCATGGCCGAAGCGGTCGTTGACCTGCTTGAAGTGGTCCATGTCGATGACCAGCACCGCGCTACTGATATGGTGGCGACGCTTGTTGGCCACGGCAATCTTCAGCTCCTGATCCATCACCCGGCGGTTGCGGGCGCCGGTGAGCGCGTCGCGAGTCGCCCAGGACTGCAGCTGCTTGCGCTGGTAGCTGGCGCGCTGGGCGAAGATGAAGCTGAGGGTGCTGGACAGCATCGCGGTGACGATGAACGACAGCATCTGGTAATCGCTTTCGAATACCGTGCCCGGTATCAGCCTCGAATAGGCTACCAGCGCAACCAGCACCGCCACGGTGGCCAACAGCGCCAGCAGCGGCGGCACCATGAAGAAGTTGAGCAGGATCAGCGGGTAGATCCAGAATAGGCCGTTGATGCCCAGCTTGATGACGATCAGGGTGGCGCACAGGGAGGCGACGACCATCAGGCAGAGCCCAGGCTTGCGGGTGTCGCCGGTGCGCCAGGCATAGCCCATGGCGAAGAGGGTCGAGAGCACGATGATGGCGTCGGCGATTCCCACCGCGTAGTTGCCTTGCGACAGGCGATAGACGGCGTAAGGCGAGATACCGAGTACCCCGAAGAACCCCATCAGGCAGATGATGGAGAGTTGGAAATCCTTGCGCAGCCGCGCCAGTACACGATTGAAACGTCTGCCCATGGCTTGTTGTTCTCATTGGTCGCGCGTTCGCCGGCAGCAGTGCCCATCTTGTCGCTAGCGCTTTGCTGCATGGCGGCAGAGCGGGTAACCGGCAAGGTTGGCCAGGGGACCGGCGTCACGTCAGCTCTTATGAGATATCAACGTGCCATGACGTTCAATGTCTTTTTCATTTGGTAACGCCGCAGGCGCTCTGCTAGCGGCTCGGGTGGTCGATCACAGGATTCGAAACCCAGGCGCTGGTAGAAAGGCTGCAGATCCGGATGGCAGAACAGCCAGACCGGCGTGTCGACGGCTTGCAGGGCGCGCTCGATCAACGCGCTGGCCACGCCTTGCTGGCGATGGGCGGCGTCGACCAGAAGACTGGTCAGCCACTGCCCATGGGCCATCGGCTGCAGGCACAGGGCGGCGATGATCCCGTGATGCTCGGCTACCCACACCTGATGGGCAGCCCGGGTGCGCATGGCCGACTGCTGGCCGCGATAGAACTTGTCGGCCAGGGGGCGCAGGTGGTCGGGCAGGCAGCGAAACGAGGGCATTGATGTGGGTGGCGGTCGCGGGCGGGGCCGCCAGTCTACGTTCCGGTCACTCGCGCCACCAGTGCGGCGCTTCAGCCGCTGCGTTGCAACTGGCGCACGGCGGCGATTTCCGGCAGGTCTTCACGGCGCAGGTAGACACGCAAGGGCTCGCTGATGGCCAGGCGCTCGTCGATACGCAGCTCGACCAGCATGCGCAGGCGGTCGCGCTTGAGGGTCATCAGCTCGGCGCTGGCAGCTTCCCAGACGAATTCACTGGTAGGGGTGATGCTGTCTTCGGTGATGTCCAGGCCGAACGAATCCTCGCTGAAGCGAACGATATGCTGGCCGGTCTTGAGGTTGAAACCGACGAAGCCTTGTAATTGGTCGGCTGCGGCGCAGATACCGGCAGAGGTGATGGCCATGGTGAACCCTCGTGATCGCTGAGTAGGATCCCCTAGGCTAGGTTGCGCATCCTGTCAGGCGTTGCCGTGGATCAACGAATCGGCGTGAGGAGCACGGCGTCGGCGTGGACGCTTTGCCGCAGGCGCTCGAGGCTGCCAGGTTGCCGGTCGTGCATCGGATCGAGGACGTCCGCTGCCAGGCATTCAGCCTTCGGGCTGCACCCGCGGCTGCGGGCCGATATCGCGGATCGAGTTCGACACCCGGTAGCTGGGCGCCTGCAGGGCGCTGCGGATCTTTTCATAGTCCTCGTATTGCAGGCCGCTGCGGCTGAGCATTTCCAGCGCGAACTGCTTGATCTCGGCGTCGCTGTAGGGGCGTTCGGCAGCCGACTGCGGGCTCGCGCAGCCGGCAAGCAAGAGGGTAACGAGGGTGAGTACAAGAACCAGTGAGCGTTGCATGGTGGGCACCTGTGAGCGAGGCCGTTGGGATAGCGCATAGGCTATTGGCTGGCCGCTTGGTGCAGAAATCATTCACTTCGATAGTGGCTATCGGTGCCCCAGAGGCTGAGGTGTGCTCAGTCGTGGGGCCAGAGCAGCGGCAGTACGTGCAGGCGCAGCAGCGGCGCCAGGTCGTCACCCCGCGGGTCTTGAGGCGCCAGCCAGCGCAGCTCCTCGAGCTCGGCCGCCGGTGCAACCGGATGGCAAAGGGCGGCGCGAAAGATATCGGCGGCGATGCGGGTATCGGCTTCGTTGGCGGCCACTTCGTTGAAGTGGCCCAGCAGCGTGAATGCCGGGTCAGGCAACTGCAGGTTCAGCTCTTCGTCGAGTTCGCGAACCAGGGCCTGCAGGGCGCTTTCAGTGCTTTCGCGCTTGCCGCCTGGCAGCATGAACATACGCGTGCCCCGTTTGCGCACCAGCAGCAGCCGGCCGGCGTCATCGATCAGGCAGGCGGCTGCGATATGCAGGGTGCGTGGCGGCATGCTCAGCGCAGGTGGCGAGGCGTGGTTTCGAGCTGGCCGACCTTGACCGCCATCAGTGGGGAGTTGTTGATCCACACGTCGTCGATGACGATGGTGCGGCCAATGTCTTCCCCGTCGGCGGCGACCAGCAGGTAGTAGGTGCCGTCTTCCGGCGCTTCACCGTCCCAGCCCATGCTGGTCATGCCGATCACCGTGGAGGGGCGGGTCGGCTGGTTGGGAATCACCGTACCGTAGGCGTCCATCAGCACGGCGCGCGGCTTCAGGGCAAACTTGTTGATGCCCATGCAGGTGTGGTCGCACAGCGAGTTGACGTTCAGGCGGTAGCGCTCGCCCTGCTTGAGCTTCAGGGAGTAGACGCGGTAGTTGGACAGCGAGCTGCCGAACTGCATGCTGGCATCGCTTGCCAGGCCATGAGGCACCTTGCTGTTCGGGTCGAGGGGCAGTGGCACGACCTGGGCGTTGTGGATCGCCTCCAGGTTGCTGCGCACGATGCTGTCCTGGCCGACCGCGGCGGGCGCCACGGACGAATGAGGCGCGCTGCTGCAAGCTCCGAGCATAAGGCAGGCGGCGAGAATGAGGGATTTGTGCACGATGAAGCTCCTGTAAGGCTGCGTTCCGCTGGGCCCGAAATCGGCGCAGAAGGAAGCCGGACAGTATACCGGGTTATTGCGGCAATACCGTGATGGATTGCCGCAATTCGCCGCTTCGGCTCAATCAGCCGGCAAGGCCCACATAGACGTTCTGCACGTCATCGTGGTTGTCGATGGCCTCCAGGAACGCCTCGACTTCTTCGCGCTGCTCGGGCGTCAGGCTAGTCACCGGGTTCTTCGGGCGGTAGCCCAGGTTGGCCGAGTTGACGGTAAAACCCTGCTCGGGCAGGGCGCGGCTGACCATGTCGAGGTCGGTCGGCTCGGTGATGAACAGGGTGTTGCCTTCGTCGGCCTCGTCGAAATCCTGGGCACCGGCTTCGATGGCGGCCAGCTCCGGGTCGGCGCCGCTGTCACTGGAGGCTTCGATCAGCCCGACATGGTCGAAATCCCAGGCCACCGAGCCGCTACCGCCCAGTTGCCCCTTGCGAAACAGCACGCGGATCTCCGCCACCGTGCGGTTGACGTTGTCGGTCAGGCATTCGACGATCAGGGGGACCTGGTGAGGCGCGAAGCCTTCGTAGGTGGTGCGTTCGAAGTTGACCGTCTCGCCGCTCAGGCCGGCACCCTTCTTGATCGCGCGGTCAAGGGTGTCCTTGGGCATCGAGGCTTTCTTGGCCTGATGGATAGCCAGCCGCAGCTTGGGGTTCATGTCCGGGTCGGCGCCATTGCGCGCGGCGACCATGATCTCCTTGACCAGTCGGCCGAAGATCTTGCCCCTGGCGTTGGCGGCGGCTTCTTTAGGTTTGGCTTTCCACTGGGCGCCCATGTCTGTTCTCTCGGCTATGCGGGTGATGGCGTAGCGCAGCCTCGAATGACCGGAAAAGGCTGTGCGACGAATTTGGGTGGCAGATTTTAATCGCTCGGCGTCGCTCTGGCACCCGGCAAATCGCATTTAGGTGACCGGGAGCCGGCTGGCACGGCAAGGGCACCCGCCCCGCTGCCTTGCTGCTCAGGGCGTGCGCACCAGTTGGTCGACCAGCTGCAGGGCTTTCTCGAAGGACGGATAGCCACTCTTGGCGACATCCAGCTCGGCGTAGTCGGCGCGGTATTCCTCGGCACGGATAGGGTCGGCCTCATCGACCAGGTAGGGCTGCGACCAGATCCGGTACAGCAGGGCCACGGCATAAGGCTGCTGCTTATCGGCGGCAGCCTCCAGCTTGCTGAGCACTTCCTCGGTCTGCGGGCCCTCGCGGATCATCAGGATCGCCTGATAGAACTCCACCTCGCCACGCTCATCCTCGCTCGCGGCGCGGCGCAGCAGGGCGTTGGCCAGCTCATGGCTTTCCATGTCGCCGGACATCACCAGCATCTTGGCCTGCAGCATGTCGTTCTGGTAGAGCAGTTGGCGGTCCCGGCAACTGTCGCCGCTCAGCGGCTCGTCGCAGGTGGTCGGTGAGGCACAGCCCGCGAGCAGCAGGCTCAGTAGCAGGCAGCCAATGCCGTGTCGGCAGTCAATCATAGGTATCCCTCAGGCAAATCTGATGTATCGACCCGTGCGCCGCCCTCAGGTTCGGCTCGTCGATATCATTGCTGATTGAGCGCGTCGATCGCTGCGCCGATAAAGGCGTAGGTCTCCCGTTCGCGCTCATCCATCTCGGGCTTTGGCCAGGTGCTCCACACCACCGCAACGACCTTCTCCCTGGGGTTGATATACAGGAACTGGCCGAAGATGCCCTGGGCCTCGAACGCGCCGCCGTCATGGTTCGGCAGCGCCGCCGCGCCTGCGGGAAACAGCCACCACTGGTAACCATAACCCAGGGCGTACTCGCCGTCGTACAGCTTGCCGGGCTCCAGGTGCGAGCCCGGCGCGGCGCGGGTAGCACGCTGCAGCCAGCCGGCCGGCAGGATGCGTTCACCGTCGATTACCCCGTCATCGAGGATGAACTGGCCGAAACGGCCGTAATCGCGCAGCGTCGCCGACAGGCCACTGCTGCCGATCTCCTGGCCGGCACGGCTATCGAGCTGCCAGAAGGCGTCGCGCTCCATGCCCAGGCGCGCCCAGATGCGCTCGGACAGGTAATCGCTGGCGGTCATACCGGTTGCCGCGCGCACCAGTTCGCTCTGCAGGTGCGATTCGCCGGTGCTGTAGTTGAAGGCCGTGCCCGGCGCTTGTGCCTTCTTCAGGCCGGACATCTGCTTGAGCAGAGCGCCGGGATTGTTGGCCAACTGCAGCTCGAACATGCGGCGCCGGTCGGAGTGCGGGTCGCGGTAGGTTTCATCCCAGGCGACCCCGGAACTCATCTGCAGCACCTGCTCCACGCTCACACCATCGTAGGCACCGCCCTTGAGCTGCGGCAGGTAGCGGGTGACAGGGTCGTTCACGCTGGCGATCCTGCCCTGCTGCACGGCGGCGCCGATCAGGGTCGAGGAAATCGACTTGACGACACTGAAGGAGGTCCAGCGGGTGCTCGCGTCATTACCCATGGCGTACCTTTCCAGCGCCACCTTGCCGTCCTTGAGAATCAGCAGGCCGCTGACCTGGTTGCGCTGCATGAAGGCGTCGACGCCAAGGCGCTGACCGCCTGCGTTGTAGTGCACGGCCACTTCGCTGCGCGCCGGCAACGGATGGACCTTGGGGCCGCGATGCACGGTGCGCGTGTAGAACAGCTCGTCCATATGCCGGTAGGTGCCGGCTTGATAGGCCGGCGCCAGCTCGTAGAGATCCTGGGCGCGGCCAATGCGCTCGGGAGTGGCCACAGGTGGCGTCTGCGAACTGGCGCAGGCACCGAGCAGCAGGGCGATGGTCGCTGGAAGAACGGCGGCGCGGTAGCGTTGCAAGGTGGTCACGAGGCGTCCCTCAAGGCATGGTCGATGGCTCAACCATAGCCGATAACGGCCGCGAGTTGCGGGTTGTTGCATGGCCGAGAGGTTGAACTGTCTTTTGCGGGTGCGGCTCTACTCACCACATAGCCATAACCTGATGGAGACCACCATGGAACTGCCCAACAAAGACCTCGGTACCCTGTTCGAACAACTGGGGCTGCCGTCCGATCCCGCCAGTATCGATGCCTTCATCGCCAAGCATTACCCGCTGCCCGATGACATGAAGGTCTCCGAGGCACCCTTCTGGAACCAGGCCCAGGCCACCTTCCTCAAGGACGAACTGCTGGAAGATGCCGAATGGGCACCGGTGGTCGACGAACTCAACGTGCGCCTGCACGAGAACAAGCCGGCCTGATCGCGGGTCAGCCCGAACTCAGGCGCTGCAGCTCGCGCCTGACCATTGCCGCATACTCGGGCGGCGAAAGCTGGTAAAGCTCACCGGCGACCCAGGTCAGCCAGCTGGTACCCAGGCTGGCCTGCCGGGCCAGCAGACGCTGGGCTTCAGCGCTGGCCTGGGCGGCACGTTGCTGGTGGAAGTCGGCGCGGCTCATGATTGCCTCCCGTCTGGCGGATCGAAGCGCCCATTGTCCCTGGCGTCGGGCGCTTGGTAAACCGGGCGCTGCGCGTTAGGCTCGCGGCTTGAGTGCCAGATCGAGAATCGAGCGATGCCAGCAGCCGTGAATTTCAAACAGCGCATCTGCGCGTTGCGCCCCGGCGATAACGCCGGTGGCGACGTCGATCTGCTCTACGCCTTCGAAAGCGATCGCGGGCGGATCATCAATTCCGCGGCCATCCGCCGCCTGCAGCAGCGCACCCAGGTGTTTCCCCTCGAGCGCAATGCTGCGGTGCGCAGCCGCCTGACCCATTCCATGGAGGTACAACAGACCGGGCGTTTTATCGTTCGTACCTTGTACGCCCAGCTTGGTGCGCGTGCCGCGGACTATGGTCTGGATGATCTGCAGGGTGCGCTGGAAAGCCTGGTGGAAATGACCTGCCTGATGCACGACATCGGCAACCCGCCGTTCGGGCACTTTGGCGAATTCGCCATTGGCGAGTGGTTCGAGCGGGCCCTGGACGGGCTGTTTGCCGTGGCCGTGCCGCAGCACCTGAGCAACCCAGAACTGCAGGCACGCATGCGCGCCGATCTGCGCAATTTCGAAGGCAATGCCCAGGCGGTGCGCCTGGTGGTGAACCTGCAACGCCTGCGCCTGACCTATACCCAGACCGCCGGCCTGCTCAAGTACCTGCGCCCGGCCTATCAGCCCCGGCCCGGCAAGGGCGTGGCGGGCGCCTACCTGAACAAGAAGCCCGGCTTCTATCTCTCCGAAGAGCACTTCGTCACCGAGCTGCAGCAGGCCCTTGGCCAGGCACCGGGAACCCGCCATCCGGTGGCGTACATCATGGAGGCGGCCGACGACATCTCCTACTGCCTGGCCGATATCGAAGACTCGGTGGAGAAGGGCATTCTCACCGTGACCGAGCTGGCGCCGCTGCTGGTGTCGACCTTCGAGAAGCTGAAGTCCCCGGACACGCCGATTCCCGGCTCGCAGCAATCGTTTCGCGGCCTGGTCGACCAGGCGCTGCAGCGCTATGAAAACGAGGAGATCAACAAGGCGGGCGAGTTCTTCGTCAAGCTGCGCGTGAGCATGATCCACCCGCTGGTGCAGCATGCGGCGCGGCAGTTCATCGACAATATCGACGCGGTGCATGCCGGCACCCTGGATCGCGCCTTGATCGAGGACGACAGCCTGCCCCATGCCATCGTGCAGACCTTCAAGGATGTGGCCATGGCCCGGGTGTTCTGCCACCGTGAGGTGGAAACCCTGCAGCTGCAGGGCCACCGCATCATCCAGGGGCTGCTGGACAGCTACGGCGCCTTGCTACGGGTGGATGCCCAGACGTTCGTGGAACTGACCGAAGGCAACTGCCGCCGTGAAGCCTACCTGCAGATGCTGGTACGCCGCCTGCCGGGCCAGTTGATCAAGGCCTATCGCCAGGCCGTGCGTGAGTGCGGCGAAGCGGATCGTGCCGCCTGGGAGTTCTATCACCGTTGCCGGCTGGTGCAGGATTTCATCAGCGGCATGACCGATCAGCATGCCCACGATGAGTACCGCACGCTGTTCGCGCTGTAGGTGCGTCAGAGGTTCTTCCAGATCAGTTGTAGCCCAGCCAGCAGCATGCCCAGCCGGGCGATGCGGTAGAACCAGGTGTGGTTGATCCGCGACTGCAGCCACAGGCCCGTCCAGACGCCCAGTGGCACGATGGGAGCGAGCATCAGGCTGAGCAGCAGGTTTTCCCGGCTGAACTGGCCAAGCCAGGTATAGGGAATCAGCTTCATGGCATTGGTCAGCAGAAAGAACAGATTGATGGTCGCCACGTAACGCAGCTTGTCCAGTTGCTGGGGCAGCAGGTGCATCATCACTGGCGGCCCGCCGGCGTGGGCGACGAAGCTGGTGAAGCCCGCCACCGAGGAGAGCGCCAGGCCGCGCCCGGGCCGCAAGGGGCGAGGCGCCGGGTCGCTCCTGAGCAGGCCCAGCAGTACGAAGGCAATGGCGATAAGGCCGATCAGCAGGCCGATCAGCTTTTCGTTGAGTAGTTCGAAGGTCAGCGAGCCGATGACGATGCCGATCAGCGCGCCGGGCAGCATGACCCTGAGGTTGGCGATGTCCCATTTGCCCCAGTAGGCCTTGAGCCCTACCACATCGGCCAGGCAGAGAATCGGCAGCATCACCGCCACCGCCTGCATCGGCGAGGTGGCCAGGGCCAGTAGCGGCACGGCGATGCCGCCCAGCGCGCCGCCGAAGCCGCCCTTGGACAGCCCGGTGAGAAACACAGCAGGAATGGCGAACAACAACAGGTCGGCGAGGGTCATTGCAGGAGAGCTCATTGCGCGAGTGCGCAGGGTAGGGGCTGTGGCCGCAGCCTCGCAAGCCAGCCGATCACCTCACCTGATTCAGGAGTAACTACCCCATGCCCGATTTCCAGCAGCCCCGTCTCGAGGGTGAGCAGCTTGAGGCCCGTTATGCATTCGCCAAACGTGTGGCGCTGGAGGCGGCGCAGCGGGCCATGGAATTCTATACGCGGCGCAGCAGCCTGATCGTCGAACACAAGGGCAGCGACCTGCAGGATGTGGTGAGCATCGCCGATCAGGAGGTGGAGGCGTTCATTCGTGGCGAGCTGGCCCGCCACTTTCCAGACGACGGTATCGTCGGCGAGGAGGGTGGAAGTGATGGCTTGCAGGCGCGTTGCATCTGGGTGATCGACCCCATCGACGGCACCGCATGTTTTCTCAATGGCCTGCACAACTGGTGCGTATCCATCGGACTGCTGGTCGATGGGGAGCCGCTGCTCGGCGCGGTCGCCGACCCCAACCACGATGAGCTGTTCCACGGCTTCATCGGCCGCGGCGCGTTCGTCAACGATACGCCGTTGCAGGCCCACGGGGCGAGCCATGTAGGTGAAGGGCTGGTCGGCGTCGGTACCACCCATCGCCCTGGCCATGAGCACTTTCTGCCCTTTCTGCACGCCTTGCTCGACGGGGGCGGGCAGTTCGTGCGCAACGGCTCGGGCGCATTGATGACCGCCTATGTCGCGGCAGGTCGCCTGATCGGCTATTACGAGACCCACCTGAAAAGCTGGGACTGCCTGGCCGGCCTGGTGCTGGTGCGGGAGGCCGGCGGGCGCGGCAATGACTTCCTGCGCGGTGACGGCCTGCTGGGCGGCAATCCCTATCTGGTCGCCGCGCCTGGGGTCTATGACCAACTGGCAGCGATGATCGGGGCATCGCTGGACGCGCCGTGAGTCAGCCCTGGTCGAATTCGGCGAATACCTGTTCCCCGGTCAGCTCGCGGGTCTGGTTGGCGAAGCAGTAGTAGGCAGGCCGGGACTCGATGAAGATCTGGCTGTCGAACTGCCAGTCATGGTCGCCGTCGAGCAGGCCGACCGGCACCGCGTGGTGGCCCGTGCTTTTCAGGCGATAGAACAGGTGGCTGCCGCACTGGCTGCAGAAGCCGCGTTCGGCCCAGTCCGATGAATCGTGGATGCGTACCTGCTGCTCGCCCCCGAGTTGCACCAATTCGCCTTCCGCCACCAGCAGCGGGCCGCCGCCCCATTTGCGGCACGTCGCGCAGTGGCAGGCGCTGATGCTGGGGTTGGCGATGCGCAAGGTCAGGGTGACCGCGCCACACAGGCAACTGCCGTGTCTGTCGAGTTGAGTCATGGAAAAACTCCTTCAGCTCGGCCGGCGCTGACCTGCCAGCCCTAATTGACGGGAGAGGCCGCCTCGACGACCCGGTGGATGAATTGCAGCTTGCCGACCACGGCGGCCGAGAGCACGAAGGGGTAGAGATCCTTGTGGCCCATGCTGCGCGCCAACTCGTTGAGCATAGCGGCCAGTTCGATCCAGGCATTGATGAATTGCAGGAAGTGCTCGGCCTGGGGATCGTCGGGGTCGTACAGTGCGGCCCGAGTGAAGGGCCGGAACTCCAGTTCCACATCGCCTGCGCGCATGCCAAAGCTCAATGCGGTATCCAGGGTGTCCATCATGTGCAGGTAGTGGGCCCAGGTCTCCGCCCAGTCCTCCCACGGGTGCATGGTGGCGTAGGCACTGACGAAGCCGTTCTGCCAGTCTGCCGGTGGGCCCTGTTCATAGTGGCGCTGCAGCGCGGCGCCGTAGTCGATGCGCTCGTCACCGAACAGGCGACGGTAGTCGTCCAGCCAGGGGCTGCCGGCGATCAGCCGATCCCAGTAGTAGTGGCCGACTTCATGGCGGAAATGACCCAGGAGGGTGCGATAGGGTTCGCGCAACTGGATGCGCGTCTGCTCGCGCACGTCATCGTCGGCTTCGGCTATGTTCAGGGTGATCAGGCCGCTGGCATGTCCGGTCACCGGCGCCTGGCCATCGAGGTCGGGGCCGAGGAAGTCGAAGGCCAGGCCGCGGCTGGCATCCTCGTACTTGCTGAGCAGCGGCAGGCCCAGGTTGAGCAGTTGCGCGACCAGCCGGCGCTTGGCTATCTCCAGACGCGACCAGCGTTGTGGGTTGCCGGGTATCGACAGGTCGGGAATGGTGCGGTTCAGCTGGCAGGCAATGCAGCGCTGCGCTTCGCTGGCATGTGGCAGCAGCCAATTGCAGCCGGCTGCGGTATGCAGGTTGGCACAGCGCCGATAACGCTGCGCCTCGCCGTCGATCCGCCAGGTGTGTGCATCTTCACCGGCAATCAGGGTGATCACCTGGCCCCGTTCGGGCTCGTAGCCCAGCGGCGACTGGCATGCCAGGCACTGGCTGTTGCGAAAGAAGATGGGCTGGCCACAGGTGCATTTACCCAGGGCTTTCTGGCTGGGCATGCGAGTTTGCTTGGCCGAGTCGCCAATACGCAGGCCAAGGGCCTGGAAGAACCGGTTCATGTGATGGCCTCGCCCACGCTGACTACCGCAGCGATAGAGTGGTGCGCAGGGGCGGCGGTTCAGGGCTTTTCGGCGGGCGGGGAAAGCAGCGGGCGTAGCGGGCACAACGCCCGGCGCCGTTGCGGCACCGGGCATCCCATGAATCAGTCCTGGCGGCTGGTCACTTCGAGCAGGTGATAACCGAACTGGGTCTTCACCGGACCCTGCACCACGTTGACCGGGGCGCTGAACACCACGGTGTCGAACTCCTTGACCATCTGGCCAGGGCCGAACGAGCCCAGGTTGCCGCCGTCACGGCTGGACGGGCAGCTGGAGTTGTCTTTGGCGACCTGGGCGAAATCGGCACCGCCTTCGATGGCAGCTTTCAGTTCGTTGCACTTCTCTTCGGTGGCAACCAGGATGTGGCGGGCAGTGGCTTTGGCCATGGGGAAACACTCCATTCAAATGAGCTGCCGAGCCTACCGGATTCGCCCCATGAGTCAAATTGCTTGAGCGCCTGCTCAAGCCTCGCGAGCCGAGTGCAGGCGACGCGCAGTAGATCCTAAAGGCGCTAAGGCCGCCAGTCGTCGCGAAGACTCTGGGTTACGTGGTCGATGAAGGCGCGTACCTTGGGCGTCAGCTCGTGGCGGTCGCGCACGCACAGGTAGTAGTCGAGTGGCTCGATAATCGCCTGGTTGGCGGCCCCCTGCGAGGGCGCGAACAGCTGCTGCAGCTGCCCGCTCTCGAGCAGTGGTTCGGCGACGAAAGCGGCCAGGCGGGTGATGCCGCCACCGCTTACGGCTGCCCTGGCCAGCACGTCGATATCGTCGCTGACCAGGGCAACGCGAATCGGCGCCTCGAAGCGGACGCCATCGCGCACGAAGCGCCAGGGCATCAGGCGGCCATCCACGGCGACCTTGAAGGCCAGGCAGTCATGCTCGCGCAGTGCTTCGGGTGTATCCGGCACGCCGGCTTTGTGCAGGTAGGCGGGCGAGGCGCAGTACAGCGACGGCACTCTGGCGATATGCCGCGCCACCAGGCCGTCCTCGAGCTGCTGGGGAATGCGGATGCTGACGTCCACCGATTCCTGAATGTGGTTGACGCTGCGGTCCGTGGTGCTGAGTTCGCAGGCGATGCGCGGGTAACGGGCGCTGAAGGCGGGCAGCATCGGCGCCAGCACATAGCGGCCGAAGGCGGCACTAGAGGCGATGCGCAGCCGGCCCTGGGGATGGTCGTGCTGCAGGGTGGCGTTGCTGCGCGCCAGCTCGAGGTCACGCAGCACGGTGCGAACCTGGGCGAAGTAGCGCTCGCCGCTTTCGGTCAGCGCCAGGCTACGGGTGGTACGGGTGAGCAGGCGGATGCCCAGGGATGCTTCCAGGCGGGCGATATTCTGGCTCGCCGCTGCGGCGCTGATGCCCAGCAGGCGCGCACCTGAGGCGATGCTGCCGCTTTCCACCGCCTTCACAAAGCTCTCGATGCCGCGCAGGGTATCCATAGCCAAGCTTTCTACTGTCTGTCTGATTGATAAGGTTTGCTTGGTACTGACCTTACCTGTGGTGCGCTACACGGGACAATGGGCGATAACCATAATGGCCCCGCCTGCTGCAGGCAGAACCCCTCAACCATCAAGGATCCGCTATGCCTGATTCCGTACTGAACCCCGTCCGCTCCACCTGGAAACTGCCCGCCAAGTTGTCGCCGGTGGCCTTCGCCTTCTTCATGTCCGGCATCATGGCGTTTCTCATGTGCTTGGTGATCACCGCCACCAACCGCGGGCTGGCCGAAGGTTATCTAGGGGCAGTGCTGGAAGCCTATCGGCTGGCCATGCCGGTGGCGTTCGTCTGCGTGATGGGCGTGCGGCCGGTGGTGATACGCCTGGTCAGGCTGACGGTCAGAAGCTAATGTGAGATGTATCCAAAAATGACAAGATATTACCAAATGATTCCTTGATCGATGGTAGGCTGGCGTCCGAAATTCAGTCGATCCCATGGAGTTGCAGATGTTCTACAAGGAGTTGTTGTTCGCCGGCCTGCTGGCGGCCGTTCCATTGACCTGGGCAGACCAGGCGCCGACCCAGGAAGGGCAGGAGACCACGGCCACGCAAGCGGCTGAAGGCGAGTACCTCAGCGAGGAGCAGTTTCTCGACAGCCTCAACTTCCGCTCCGGCAAGGTAGTGGTGGGCAGCAACCTGGCGACCCTGAATCTGCCGGACAACATGGTGTTTCTCGATGGAGACGACGCCGAGCGCGTGCTGGTCGAAGCCTGGGGCAACCCGCCGGACGAAAAGCCGCCGTTGGGCATGATCCTGCCCAAGGGCGTTTCGCCCCTGGCTGACGAATCCTGGGCAGTGACCGTCGAGTACGAGGAAAGCGGCTATGTGTCCGACGAGGACGCCGCTGATATCGACTACGACGACATGCTCAAGGACCTGCAGGACGGTGCCAAGGCCGACAACAAGTGGCGCGCGGAAAACGGTTACGAGCCCATCGCCATCGTCGGCTGGGCCTCGGCGCCACACTACGATGCGCAGGGCAAGAAGCTGCACTGGGCCAAGGAAGTTAAATTTGGCGACAGTGACGAGCACATCCTCAACTACAACATCCGCGTACTGGGCCGCAAAGGCGTGCTGGTGCTGAACTTCATCGCCGGCATGCACCAGCTGCCGCAGATCGAGGAGAACCTGCCAGCGGTACTGGCCATGACCGACTTCAACGATGGCAATCGCTACGCCGACTTCAATCCCGACCTCGACGAAGTGGCCGCCTACGGCCTCGGTGCGCTGATTGCCGGCAAGGCAGCCGCCAAGGTCGGTCTGTTCGCCGCCGCTCTGGTGCTGCTGAAAAAGCTGTGGATTTTGCCCGTGCTGCTGATCGGCTGGGTATGGCGGCGCGTTACCGGCAAGAAGCAGGAACCGCAGCCGGCGCCGGTCGAGCCGCACATGCAGCCTGAAGCCAAGCCAGAACCTGCCCCCAGTGAAGCGCCGCCGCGGGTGTCCAGCGTGATGGATCTGAACAACCCGCCTGACGACAAGCGCTAGTCTTGACTGCAAGGAAAAAGCCCCGGCATCGACCGGGGTTTTTTTATGTCACTCGGGTAGGAACATCGCGATGACGATAAACAGCCAGAGCAGCAAGCCGGGCAGCATGCACAGCCAGTTGGCCAGGCTGAGCCGACTGTTCTGCTCGCCTGCCGGGTCGCCGCTGGCCAGGTTGGCCTGCTGCTGGATGGTTGCCAGCGGCCAGGCGGTCACCAGGGTTGTTGCTACCAGCAGGAGGATCTCCAGCAGCGGGTTGCCGAAGCTTTCGACGCGCGAAAGACCATTGCCGACAAAGACCAGTGCGATATACGCCCAGGCGATGGCGCTGTATTTCCACGCGCCGAGCCCCTTGGCCTGCAGCCGGCCTTGAATCAGTCGGCACAGCGAGTGAATGAAGAAGATATGAAAGATCGAGCGCGCGGCCGGGCTGATCTTCTTCGGCAGCATGCTGGTTCGCTGGCGATCCCAGTGCTTGTAGGCCCAGTAGATCGAATAGAAGCCGAGCGTGAAGAAGTACACGAGATACAGCTTGCGGGTGGAGGTGACGAAGAAGGAACCGTCGGCGCGTTCCTGTGGCAGGAGATCGGCGCTTGGGGTCTGATAGATATTGTCCATTCTGGTGTCTCGCAGGCACTTTCTGAGTGCTATGGCTAGGCGTTCGCCAGGCGAACGGCTCCTCCAGGAGCGCGAGAGATTTTACCGGCTATTTCCAGAATATGGCGCGAGCGTTCAGGAAGGTGGGCCATGGCGGCCCACCGGTGAGGGGCTCAACAGTAGGTGTCGAGCAGTTCCTGCTTCTGGGCGCGAGGGCGTGCCCAGTCGTGTTGCAGGGTGCGCAGCACGTTGCCGATGAAATCCCGGTCGGCAGCGGCGCGGCGGCCAACGTAGCCCTGGCCGCGACGGTAGGTGCGCAGGCGGGTGCGCATGTTCGGTCGCTGGCTGACGAACTCCTGTTCCGGCTGGTCCGCCGGCAGGCGGTCGAGGCGTACTTCACCCGACTCGCAAACCCACAGGATGTGGTTGTGCAGGCTGTCCTTGTGCTGGGAGAACAGCTGGGCGAGGTCTTCGATGGTCGGTTGCTTGTTCAGGTTCATGGCGTTACCCCTTCATTCTCTGATCTGTCTAGGGCGACCGCTGCAGTGCGGCCGTCATTGCCCGTGGCGTTTGAGTGCTGCCAGCTGCTGTGTAGTGATGCGTCAATATCGCTACGCAACAGCGGCCAACCGAGGTCGAGGTTGCCGGAAAGAGATCAGCGAAAAGGGTGCCGGATGCAGGTGATCCGCAGGATCAGCCACAGGCATCATGACAATGTCTCGCTAACGCTCTCGTCCTCGCAGGACGCTCGACTTCATCAATCTGCCTTGTGGGCAGTACATATCGTGGAACGCTCGGCTGGTATTACCGAGCTTGCCCAAGTGCCCTTGTCAGGGCTCCCGTCAGGGGAGGCGAGTCCATCATGCAAAAGCGCAAAGGGGTCGTCAACAGTTTTGTAGTGATTTTTTATAGGCGCTACATAGATTTTTCCGGGCCTTGCGAAAGCGTCTGGCGCGCCGAAAAATGACCGCAAAGTCAGCTGGCGAAGCTGCGCCCGTCACGCTCGCGCTGGGCATCGCGCTGCATCGACTCGAGGTTCTTTTCGATGGTTTCGCACAGCGCGTCCATCTGGATCTGGTGCTCGCTGGCCTGGAACGGGCTCTGCAGGTCACTGCCCACCCGCTCGATCGCCAGCAGCATGAAGCCGACCACCGTCGAGGCCAGCGGCGTGAACCACTCCAGGGTCTCCACCAGGCCGATGGGTACGATCACGCAGAACAGGGTGATGAACAGGCGTGGGAAATATACGTAGGGGTAGGGCAGCGGCGTATTGGCGATACGTTCCAGGCCGCCCTGACAGTTGGACACGTCGACCAGGGTACTTTCCAATCGGGCCAGGCGAATGCTGTCCAGGCGGCCCGCCTTGTATTCGCTGGCCAGCATGGCCGCGGAGCCGTTGAGAATGTCATTGGGAAAATTGTTGGTGGTATGGCGCCGCTCGAACTCATCGGCCGCCACGAAGGCGCGAACTTCCTCGTCGCAGGGCTCGTTACGCAGGCTCGCCGAGAGGCTTCTGATGTAGGCGACATGGCGGCGCAACAGCACCACCTTCACGGGGTTGCCGCCGTCATGGTCATCGATGAGCGTCAGCACCTGGCGGGCGAGGCTGCGCGAGCTGTTGATCAGCGCCCCCCAGATGGTGCGCGCCTCCCACCAGCGGTTATAGGCGCTGCTGTTGCGAAAGCTGATCAGCACCACCAGCGCCGAGCCGAGCAGGGTCAGCGGCATGGAGGGCAGGCTGATCTTGCGTTCCAGAAACAGCATGTAGTCGACGGTGACGACGATGTCCCATATCAGCAGCCAGAACAGCGACCAGCCGACATAGCCGAAGGTCTTCAGAAGATAGCGATAACCACTGGTGAAGGATCGCGTCACGTGGAGTTCTCCGCGAGCAAGGAAGGCGAAAGCGCAGAGATTGGGACGTGGGGGCGGATGAAAGGTTCGCCAGGGCGCGCGATTCAGCGCTGCCGGCGCGCCTTGGCCGGTGCCTCGAAGAACTCGACTTACGGGCGTGGCCCGCCGGCGAAGATGAGGTTCAGCCGCGCGATCATCGGCCCGGCCGCAGTGCTCAGGGTATCGCCTATCCCCACCAGGGGCGACATGTGCCGTGGCTCGAAGCATTAGACCGCCAGCTGCAGCAGCACCTCCAGCGATTGGCTGAGGCGCTGGTGTCGCGGCGAGGCTGTCGAGCAGAGCGACGGGGGTCGAGCGAGCAGGCGGTTTGGGTCACAATCATGGGCCAGGTCTTACGCGGTTTCAGCCGCTGGGGCGATTGGCTGAAGCATTTGGCCCAAGTGGTTGTCCATCATCAGATTGGCAGAGTGGATTGAGAGGAAGCACGGATGAGTGATTCACCCAAGCGGGTTCGGCAGATCGTTACGGCAGCTTTGCTGCTTTGCGCGAGTGCCGCAGGTACTGCAAGGGGCGATGAAGCCGCGCAATTGACCAAGCTGATCAACAGCTATCGCGAGGCCGGGCAGGGCTGTGGCGGGCAATCCAGCCCGGCGGCCGGCCCCTTGGCGCCTGACCGGCGCCTGGCCGGGCAACAGGTCAGTTCCTCTGAACAACTACAGCAGGCCCTGCAGCAGGCCGGCTACCAAGCTGAAGCCGTGCAGCTGATCCGTGTCACCGGTCCGAATACGCCGGAAGCGGCCATGGCCATGCTGCAGCAGTCGTACTGCAAGCAGCTGCAGGATGCGCAGTTCGCCGATATTGGCGTGCGCCACGAGGGAAATAGCTGGCAGGTGGTACTCGGGCGGGCGCTGTTGCCGGCGCGCCTGGGCGATTGGCAGGAAGAGGGCAAGGCGATTCTGGCCGCGGTCAACAAGGCCCGTGGCACGGCCCGCCAATGTGGTGATCAGCCTTTCGACGCTGCCGAGCCATTGACCTGGAGCGACGCGCTGGGTCAGGCCGCTCTAGCCCATAGCCGCGATATGGCGATGAACAGCCTGTTCAGCCATCAGGGCAGCGATCGCAGCCTGGTCGGCGCCCGTGCAACCGCCGCAGGCTACACCTGGACGGTGATCGGCGAAAACATTGCTGCCGGCCAGGGGCGTGCCGAGCAGGTGGTCGAGGGCTGGCTGGCCAGCCCCTCGCACTGCTACAACCTGATGAACCCGGACTTCCATGAAATGGGCGCGGCCTATGCCAGCAACCCGCAAAGCCAGGCGACCATCTATTGGACCCAGGTATTCGGCGCGGCGGGGCGTTCGGGGCTCTAGGCGGGTTTTATTTTGTGGTGTTGATGGAGGCTGGCGTAGATATCCGCCCAGCCACATCAGCTTTGGAAGCGCGCCATGCGCGCGAATCGCGGGCATGGACTAGGCGTCCCGCCCGCTCCCACAGAAGCAAAAGTTGCTGCAAATAGCAGAGTCTTCCTGAGTCTCAGGCCTGCCGATCACTCAATAGCGGCGGCATCGGGCAGTCCAGTGTATCGGCGACGGCGCGCATCAACTCTGCTTCACCGGCGCTGATGCGCCCGTCGTGCTCGATGCAGCGGGCCATGGCCTTGAGCAACTGGGGCTTTTGCAGCGGGCGCATCTGATTGAGGCGATTGAGCGCATCGTTCAGTTCGCTGATCCCGGCGCGGCGCTGGTCGGCGAACTCCCTGGCGGTGAACGGCAAGGTGCTCCAGGCCGCCTGGAACGCCTGATCGGCTGCCTGCTCGCTGGGGTTGCCGGCGCGCGCCAGGGCCACCAGCAGCACGCAGCTTTCATTGCCCAGCGCCGCCAGCGGCAGGCGGCCTTGCACCGGGCGCTGCATGCCCAGGTTGCGTTCGACGATGCGCAGCAGCGCCCACTCCATGAAACCCAGTTGCCCGGTGCTGATCAGCAGGGTGCCGATATCGCGCTTGAGGCTGACGAAATCCTGGGGCTCGAGTTGCTTGAGTGCGGGAATGGCCAGTTCCAGCAGCGGCAGGCGGCGCCCGGCCGGCAACTGCTGTAGCGGCGCGGCAAGCTCCAGCAGGCGGTCGGCCAGCAGGGGTGGCAGGTTGGCCTGCATCCAGGTCATGCGCTGCTGGCGAGTGGCGTCGTCGGGGCCCAGCAGCAGACCATAGAGAATCGTCAGTGCGCCGTGTGGGTCGTGAGCGGCGTCACGCAGGGGCTCGTCGATCTGCGCCAGGCTCTCGCGGGCTTCCTCCAGATGCAGCGGTTGTGGCTCGCCGATGCTGGCAATGGCGGCACTCGCCGCGGCAGCGCTGAAGCCTGCGGTAGCCGCCTGTTGCGGCGCGGCGGGCTGCGCCGGTGATTCGAACACCTCGTCACCGAGCACCACGCCTTTCCAGTCTGGGTCGATGCGGCGGATGCGCTCTTCCAGCGGCGGGTGAGTGGCCATCATCTTGCTCAGTGCCAGGCCCTGGCCGAAGTACATATGGCTGTACTCGGCGGCATGGCTGGCTTCCAGGCGAGAGCCGGCGCCCAGCTTCTTCAGCGCGCCGGCGATGCCAGCGGGGTTGCGGGTGTACTGCACGGCCGAGGCGTCGGCGAGAAATTCGCGCTGGCGGCTGACCGCGGCCTTGATCAGGTTGCCGAAGAAGGTGCCGGCGTAGCCGATCACCAGCAACGCCAGGCCGACCACCATCACCAGCGCGACGGCATTGCCACGGCCCTTGTCATCCGAGCGGCTGGACGAGCGGCCCGCACCGCCGTGGCCGACGCCGCGCATCAGCAGCTCGCCGATCAGACCGAGCAGCAGGATGCCGTGCAGCACCGCCACCAGGCGGGTATTGAGGCGCATGTCGCCATGCAGGATATGGCTGAATTCGTGGGCGATCACGCCCTGCAGCTCGTCGCGACTGAGCTTTTCGATGGCACCGCGGGTTACCCCAATCACCGCGTTCTGTGGACGCAAGCCCGCTGCGAAGGCGTTGATCGCGGGCTCTTCGAGCAGGTAAACCGGCGGCACCGGCACGCCCGCAGCCAGGGCCATTTCTTCCACCACATTGAGCAGCCGTTGCTCGTGCAGGCCTTCGGGCTTGAGGTTGAGCAGGCGCCCGCCAAGGCGCTCGGCCACCACCTTGCCGCCGCCGCGCAGTTGCGAGGTCTTGAACGCCCAGCCGAGAAACACCACGCCGACCACCACGGTTGCCACGCTGAGCAACAGTTCCTGGCTCAGCGACTGCAGGCTGTAGTTACCGTATTGGTATACCTGCCAGGCGACGGCGATCACCAGGGTGGTACTGACCACCAGGGTCACCACTGCCAGAATCAGCAGGATCACCAGGCGTGAGGTATTACGCCGGGCCCGGTCCTGATGCTCGAAGAAATCCATCTAAATACGCCCCGTGCTCAGAAGGAGACTTTGGGTGCGTCCTGAATCGCCGCGCTGTCGGCGAATTCCAGCAGGGCCGCGTCGGTACCATGGCCGAAGGCACCTGCCAGCACTACCGGCGGGAAGCTCTGGCGGTAGGCGTTGTAGGCGGTGACCGCGTCGTTGTAGGCCTGGCGGGCAAAGGCCACCTTGTTCTCGGTGCTGGAAAGCTCTTCGCTGAGCTGCTGCATGTTCTGCGAGGCCTTCAGATCCGGGTAGGCCTCGACGGTCACGTTGAGGCGGCCCATGGCATTCTTCAGCATGCCCTCGGCGTTGGCCAGCAGGTTCATGCTCTGGGCATCGCCCGGATTCTGCGAGGCCTGCTTGAGACCCTCGACCGCACCGTTACGAGCGGCAATCACCGCCTCGAGGGTTTCCCGCTCGTGGGCCAGGTAGGCCTTGGCGATTTCCACCAGGTTGGGAATCAGGTCGTAGCGGCGCTTGAGCTGCACCTCGATCTGCGCGAAGCCGTTCTGGTAGCGGTTGCGCAGGCTGACCAGGCGGTTGTAGACACTGATCACGTAGAAGACCACCACGACCAGTACGGCGATGATGATAAGGGTGGAGATATCCATGAGATGTCCCTATCGGTTGTGTAGAAGTGGCCGCATGGTAGCGGAAACTGCAGGCTATCGGGCACGCCATGGCCGTGCAGTCGGCGTGGATGTGCGGTGGTTCCTGTTACTGCTCGTCTGGCTTGTTCGGGCTTAGCGCGGTCATCTGCACGGTCAGGCGCGGCGTCGCCAGGCTCAGGCCGGACTCGTCCAGGTGGCGCTTGAGCCCCAGGTTGAAGGCGCGCGACACCTCCCACTGCTTGATCGGCGCAGTCTTGAAGCGCGCACGCAGCACCGCGTTGCCTGACTCGAAACTTTCCACGCCCTGGATCTCCAGGGGAGACCAGATGTTGCGGCGCATCAGCACGTCGTTGCGCAACTCGGTGGCCACCTCGCGCAGCAGTTTGATGGCTTCGTCGATGTTCATGTCATGGGGCACCGCGACGCGAAAGATGGCGTAGCCGAATTCGCGCGAGTAGTTCTTGATGCTCTTGATTTCGCTGAACGGGATGGTGTGCACGATGCCGTCGATGTCGCGCAGGCGCACGGTGCGGATGGTCAGGCCTTCGACGGTACCGAGGTGGCCGCCGACGTCGACGTAGTCGTCGATGGCCAGGGAGTCTTCGATGATGATGAACAGGCCGGTGATCAGGTCCGCCACCAGCGATTGGGCGCCAAAGCCGATGGCCAGGCCGATTACCCCGGCACCGGCGAGCAGCGGGGTGACGTTCATGCCCATGTTGGCCAGGGCGACGATGGCCGCGATGATGAAGATGCTGATGAACAGCACGTTGCGGATCAGCGGCATCATGGTCTGTGCGCGGGCGTTGGTCTGGCCCTTGCGTGAGCGCGTCAGGGCGTGGTGCACCGCGGTGTCGGCGAGAATCCACACCAGCCAGCCGCAGGCCAGGGTCGCACCCAGGCCGATCAGCTTGAGGCTGATCTCGTGGCCGTCGCCCTGGGCGAAGCGGATCAGCGACAGCCCCCACACGCGCAGGCCCAGCTCGATGAACAGCAGCCAGACGGCGAGGCTGAGCATGGTGTGGAAGAAGTTCTGGAAGCGCTCGAAATAGGCGGCATGGCGGCGGTGGCGCGAGCGGCTGCGGAACAGCCGCCGCCTGATCAGGCCGTTGATGACCATGCAGGTGACCAGCAGCACGGTGCACACCAGCGACTGGCGGAAGGCGGTGCTGGTGTCGCCGGCCGACACGAAGGTGGCCGACAGGGAAATCGCCACCAGGGCCAGGGCCGGCAGGTACCAGAAGCTGCCCAGCAGCTCTACGGTCTCGCTGATGCCGCGCTGGCGCAGACGCCGCGCCAGGGGCTGGTTGCGGATCAGGTGGGCGATCGGGCGACGGAAACGCAGGATGAACAGGCCGGTGCACAGCGCCGCCAGCACGTTGGTCAGGGTGGCGGTGGTGTGCGCCAGGTTGCCACCCAGGCTGGCGACCAGGCGTGGGTCGTTGAGGGCCTCGCCAAAGGCGGCGAAACTGCCGATCAGCCACAGCGGGCGAAAGGCGCGGCGGCGCAGGATGTTCAGGGCGGTACGCCGGTGCGGGCCGTCGAGCAGCGAGAAGGCGATCACGCAGATCGCCGAGAAGCAGGTGCCGACCACCAGCGCGTAGGCCAGCACCATGGCCAGGTCGCGGCCCAGGGAGGCGGGCAGTACATAGCTCAGGTAGCCGGTGATCAGCAGGGCGGCGAACCAGGGGCCGAGTTTGCGCAGGGCGAAGCGCAGCAGGTCGGTGGGGCGCGGGTTCTGGGGCAGCTCCTCGGCGAGGCCGAAACGCAGGCGCACCTGGTGGCTGAGCGCGCGCAGCCCGAAGGCCAGCAGGCTCCAGATGCCGATGATCAAGGCGAAATTACTGACCAGCGCCAGGCGCTCGCCGGCCTCGGGCAGCAGCGCCGCCAGTTCGCTGCGGCTGCGCGACAGCTCCAGCTGCCAGCGCGCCAGGGGGCTGTGCTCGCCGGAGAACTGGCTTTCGATCTCGGTCAGCGTGCTGCCGATCAAGCCCAGCACGCCATCGCGGCTCTCGGGCTGGGCTTGCTGGGTGGTATCGCGCAGGGTTTTCAGGTCATTGAGCAACTGTGCCCGTTGCTTGTCGTTCTCCAGCGACTGGATCACTTCGTCGAGGGAGCGATCCAGCGGTTGGTCCGCCTGGGGCTGGGCGCTGGACTCACCGCTGCTGCCGAACAGGGTCGGGATGCCCGCTGCCTGTGCCAGCGGACAGGCAAGGATCAACAACGTCAGCAACAGCAGGCGGCGTAGCAGGGCGTTGAAGCGGATCACGCGCGAACTCTCCATCACGCGGGTGAGTGTCGTGGCGGCACCAGCCGACGCCGCCCCGGGCTCAGGCGTAGTTTTCCGGGCTGAGACGGCGCTCGACCAGTTCGATAAGGATATGGATGACCTTGATATGCAGCTCCTGGGTACGGTCGGCGAAGTCGCCGCCCGGCGCGCAGATGCACACGTCGGCCAGGCTCTCCAGCAACGAGCCGGGCTTGCCGGTCAGGGCAATGACCTTGATTCCCAGTGCCTTGGCAGCTTCGGCGGCCTTGACCACGTTGGGGCTCTTGCCACTGGTGCTGATGGCCAGCAGCACATCGCCTTCGCGGCCGTGGGATTCCACGTAGCGCGAGAAGATGTGGTCGTAACCGAAGTCGTTGGCCACGCAGCTGATATGGCTGGCGTCGCTGATCGACACCGCGGCGATGCCTGGGCGGTTCTTGCGATAGCGCCCGGTCAGTTCCTCGGCGAAGTGCATGGCATCGCACATCGAGCCGCCGTTGCCGCAGGAAAACACCTTGCCCCTGGCTTCGAAGCTGCTCACCAGCAGGTCGCCGGCGCGTTCGATATTGGCCAGCGTCTGCTCGCTGCCGATAAAGGCTTCGAGGGCGCGTTGGGCTTCGAGCAGGCTGTTGCGGATATGTTCGATCATGGTCGCCTCAGGGCAGGTCATGGCTGTTGTAGAAGGCGCCCAGCACTTTCACCAAGTGCGCCAGATCCTGGCTGCCGGCCAGTTCGCGAATCGAGTGCATGGCGAAGGTCGGCAGGCCGATGTCCACGGTGCGCACGCCGAGCTGGCTGGCGGTGATCGGGCCGATGGTCGAGCCGCAACCCATGTCGCTGCGGGTCACGAAGCTCTGTACCGGCACCTCGTTTTCCAGGCACAGGTGGCGGAAGAAACCGGCGGTTTCGCTGTTGGTGGCGTAGCGCTGGTTGCTGTTGATCTTGATCACCGGGCCGGCGTTGAGCTTGGGCCCGTGGTTGCCGTCGTGCTTGGCTTCGTAGTTGGGGTGCACGCCGTGGGCGTTGTCCGCCGAGACCAGCAGCGAGCGCTGGATGGTGCGCACGAAGTCGTCACCCTGGGGCAGCACGCGGCGCAGCACCTGCTCGAGCATCGGGCCATCGGCGCCGCACGCCGAGCTGGAGCCGACCTCTTCGTGGTCGGTGCAGACCAGCACGCAGGTTTCCTCGTCGCCGGCATCGAGCAGCGCCTGCAGGCCGGCGTAGCAGGACAGCAGGTTGTCCAGGCGCGCACTGGCGATGAAGTCCTGATTCAGGCCCACCACCGCGGCGCTTTGGGTGTCGTAGAAACTCAGCTCGTAGTCGAGCACCGCATCGGCGTTGAAATCGTGCTCCATGGCCAACTGCTCGCTGAGCAGGGCGCGGAAGTCGGCACCTTCTGCGCCAGCTAGCTGGGCGAGGATCGGCGGCAACTCGTTCTGGGCGTTGATTGCCCAGCCCTGGTTGGCTTCACGGTTGAGGTGGATGGCCAGGCTGGGGATCACGGCGATGGGCTGGTAGAAGTCGATCAGCGCGCTTTCCACCTTGCCGTCGCGGCGGTAGGTCACCCGGCCGGCCAGGGACAGGTCGCGGTCGAACCAGGGGGCCAGCAGCGCGCCACCGTAAACCTCGACGCCGAGCTGGAAGTAACCCTGACGCTCCAGCTCGGGGTTGGGCTTGACGCGCAGGCACGGGCTGTCGGTATGGGCACCGACCAGGCGCACGCCACCTTCGACCGGCGAGCGAGTGCCGAGCTTGAAGGCGATGATCGAGGAATCGTTACGGGTCACGTAATAGCGGCCACCGGCTTCTGTGTACCAGGGCGCGCGCTCGTCGAGCTGGCGATAGCCGGCGGCTTCGAGGCGCATGGCCAGGCTGCTGGTGGCATGGAAGGGGGTAGGGGAGGCGTTGAGAAAGTCGAGCAGGCCTTGATTCAATTCTTCGCGCATGGGGCACTCCGGACGGCAATGTGCCGAGTTTATCGGATTTGCCGGCGGCGCTGTTGGCGTTTCCTTGTGGGGCGGCATCCGCCCTGCGGCCGCTGTGCGTGATCTCGCGCGCATGGAGCGTTCCCACAGGCGCGCGCGGGTGGCCTTTCTCGGTATTCGTTTGATCAGTCCCGTAGGGTGGGCGTAGCCCACCATCGACTACGCGGCGATGGCCACCAGGCTGAGTATCTGTTCGTCCAGTTCGGCGTAATGGCCGTTCAGTTCGCTGCCGGCTGGCCAGGCGTCGCTCAAATCGACAAGCAGGCGCAGGCGCGCGGTTTGCTGCGCCGGGTCGATGCTGAGCAGTTCGGCCTCCTGAAAATAGAAGCGCGTCAGCACCAGCGGGTAGAGCGCCTTGAACAGGCTTTCCTTGAGGGAAAAGGTCAGGCTGATCCGCCAGGCACGTTGCGCGGGGCTCAGATCGGCAATCAGCGCCAGTTCGTCGTTGGTGAGAATCTCGCCCACCAGCCGTTCGGCGCGTTCGCTCGACAGAATGCCCTCGACATCCAGACCCAGGCCGCGCCACTGGCGAGCAGGCGCGACGATGGCGGCAGCCCAGCCCTGGCCGTGGGTGATCGAGCCGCTGACCTGCGCCGGCCACTGCGGCGCGCGATCTTCGCCGACCGCCGGCACGCTGGCCACCCCGGTTACCCGGCGCAGTGCTTCTCGCGCACACAGGCGCCCGGCCAGATGCTCGGCCTGGCGCTTGGCCACACCGCGAACCGCCGGGACGCCTGCGGCCCTGTAGTCATCATCAGCTAGCCGGGTCGGGTCGAAGTGGGTGCTGATCAGCTGCGCGCCGGCCAATGGCCGGGCGAACGGCCAATGATCGTCGAGAGGCGTGCAGCAGCGGGGCAGAGGGGGTATGGTCATGGCCGGCATTCTGCCGCGCCGGCCGGCTGCTTACCAGCCAGGCACGCCGTGCATGTCCGGCAACTTGTGGGCAATGCCCTTGTGGCAGTCGATGCAGGTGGCCTCACCATTGGCCAAGGCGGTGGAGTGCATCTGCGCCGCACGCTTGCTCTGGCGGGTGAAGTCCATGAAGTCGAAGTTGTGGCAGTTGCGGCATTCCAGTGAGTCGTTGGCCTTGAGGCGTGCCCATTCGTGTTCGGCCAGTTCGCGGCGCTTGTCGAGAAACTTCTCGCGGGTGTTGATGGTGCCGAAGATCTTGCCCCACACCTCCTTGGAAGCCTGCATCTTGCGGGCGATCTTGTCCGTCCACTGGTGCGGCACGTGACAATCCGGGCAGGTGGCGCGCACCCCGGAACGGTTGTTGTAGTGGATGGTGTCCTGCAGCTCGACGAATACGTTGTCGTGCATCTCGTGGCAGGAGGTGCAGAACTGTTCGGTATTGGTGGCCTCCAGCGCGGTGTTGAAACCACCCCAGAAGATGATCCCGGCGATGAAACCGCCCAGGGTCAGAAAGCCCAGGCTGTAATGCACGCTAGGGCGGCGCAGGACCTTCCAGTAGGTGCCGAGCAGGGCGAGCAGCGATTTCATGGTGCCTCCTCAGGGGTGCCCGGCAGGTTGGTTTTCTTCCTGCAGAATCTGGTCGATAGTCTTGAAGCCGTTGTCCACCAGCGGCTTCACCTCGGCCTGGGTAACGTGGCACTGGGTACAGAAGTAGCGGCGCGGCGACATGGCCGCCAGGGCCTGGCCGTCACGGTCCATGTAATGGCTGATGCTGATCATCGGCGCCTGGCTACGCGCGCTGTTGGCTCGGCTGTGGCAGGCCAGGCAGCGATTGCCGAAGCGATCCACCTGGTAGCCGACGATGGTGTGCGGGATGGTCGGTGGCTGCTCGGGGTAGTTGCGCTCGCGGCGCATGTCCTTGTTCTCTTCGGGGGCGATGCGCGGCGCCGGGAATTCCTGGGTCAGGGTGCCGCCAGGGCGCCGCCCGTCCGGAGCCGGCGCATCGAGTGGGTAGCCGAGGTCGGCGGCCACCGCCACGCCGAACACGGCGAGCAGCAGCAGGGGCAGATAACGCAGTTTCATCGTTGTTCTCCTCAGGCTGCGCTGATCAGCTGGATCTTCACCGCGCACTTCTTGTAGTCGGTCTGCTTGGAGATCGGGTCGGTGGCGTCCAGGGTCACCTTGTTGACCAGCTTGTTGGCGTCGAAGAAGGGCACGAACACCAGGCCGCGGGGCGGCTTGTTGCGCCCGCGGGTCTCGATGCGCGCGCGGATCTCGCCGCGCCGGCTGATCACCTTCACCTCGCTGCCACGGCGGGCGTTGAGCGCGCGGGCGTCATCGGGGTGCATGTACACCAGGGCATCGGGCACGGCGCGGTGCAGCTCGTCGACGCGCTGGGTCATGCTGCCGGTGTGCCAGTGTTCGAGCACGCGGCCGGTGCTGAGCCAGAACGGGTAGTCGTCGTCCGGCGCCTCGGCTGGCGGCTCGTAGGGCAGGGCGAATATGATCGCGCGGTTGTCCGGGTAGCCGTAGAATTGCACCTCGCTGCCCTTGGCCACGTAGGGGTCGTGGCCCTCGCGGTAGCGCCAGCGGGTTTCCGCGCCTTCGACCACCGGCCAGCGCAGACCGCGTTCGCTGTGGTAGCGGTCGAACGGCGCCAGGTCGTGCCCGTGGCCGCGGCCGAACTGTGCATACTCCTCGAACAGGCCCTTCTGCAGGTAGTAGCCGAAGGCCTTGGCCTCGTCGTTGCGAAAGCCCTTTTCCAGCTGTTCGGCCGGGAAGGCATCGACCTGACCGTTCTTGTACAGCACCTCATAGAGCGTCTTGCCCTTGAGCTCTGGCGCCTTGGCGAGCAGCTCGGCCGGCCAGACCTCATCGGTGGTAAAGCGCTTGGAGAACTCCACCAGCTGCCACAGGTCGGATTTCGCCTCGCCCGGTGCGCCGACCAGCTGATGCCAGAACTGCGTGCGGCGCTCGGCGTTGCCGTAGGCCCCTTCCTTCTCGACCCACATGGCACTGGGCAGAATCAGGTCGGCGGCCTGGGCCGAGACGGTCGGGTACACATCGGAGACGATCACGAAGTTGTCCGGCTTGCGCCAACCGGGCAGCACCTCCTGCATGATGTTGGGGCCGGCCTGCATGTTGTTGCTGACCTGGGTCCAGTACACCTTGAGCACGCCATCCTTGAGCATGCGGCTCTGCTCCACGGCGTGGAAGCCGGGTTTTTCCTGGATGGTGCCGGCGGGCAGCTTCCAGATCTTCTCGGCGGTGGCGCGGTGTTTCGGGTTGGTCACCACCAGGTCGGCGGGCAGGCGATGGGAGAAGGTGCCGACTTCGCGGGCGGTGCCGCAGGCCGACGGCTGGCCGGTCAGGGAGAAGGGGCTGTTGCCCGGCTCACTGATCTTGCCGGTCAGCAAGTGGATGTTGTAGATCAGGTTATTGGCCCACACGCCTCGGGTGTGCTGGTTGAAGCCCATGGTCCAGAACGACACTACCTTGCGCTGCGGGTCGGCGTACAGCTCGGCCAGCGCCTTGAGGCGCTCGGCGGGCACGCCCGACTCCTTGGCGGCGCGCTCCAGGGTGTAGGGTTTGACGAAGGCGGCGAACTGCTCGAAGGACATGTCGCTCCAGGTGTTGGCATTCTTCGCGTTCCTGGCCTTCACCTCCAGCGGGTTGTCCGGACGCAGGCCGTAGCCGATGTCGTCGGCGCCAAGGGCGAAGCGGGTGTGGCGTTTGACGAAATCCTGGTTCACCGCGCCGCTCTGGATGATGTGGTTGGCGATGTAGTTGAGGATCAGCAGGTCGGTCTGCGGTTTGAACACCATGGGGATGTCGGCCAGGTCGAAGCTGCGGTGCTCGAAGGTCGACAGCACGGCGACCTTGACGCCCGGCTTGCTCAGGCGCCGGTCGGTGACCCGGCTCCACAACACCGGGTGCATCTCGGCCATGTTCGAGCCCCACAGCACGAAGCTGTCGGTGGCCTCGATGTCGTCGTAGCAGCCCATCGGCTCGTCCATGCCGAAAGTGCGCATGAAGCCCATCACCGCCGAGGCCATGCAGTGGCGCGCGTTGGGGTCGATGTTGTTGCTGCGAAAGCCGGCCTTCATCAGCTTGTTGGCGGCGTAGCCTTCCCAGATCGTCCACTGCCCCGAACCGAACATGCCCACGGCCTGGGGGCCGTGCTCGCGCAGGGCAGCCTTGAATTTCTCCTCCATGATGTCGAAGGCCTGCTGCCAGCTGATCGGCTGGAATTCGCCCTGCTTGTCGTAGTTGCCGTCTTTCATGCGCAGCAGCGGCGTGGTCAGGCGGTCGACGCCGTACATGATCTTCGACAAGAAGTAGCCCTTGACGCAGTTCAGGCCGCGGTTGACCTCGGCCTTGATGTCGCCGTGGGTGGCCACCACGCGGTTGTCGCGGGTGGCGACCATCACACTGCAGCCGGTGCCGCAGAAGCTGCAGGGCGCCTTGTTCCAGTCCAGGCGGGTGTTCTCCGCATCGGCAATCAGGTTGCTGGCGGTTGAGGCGAGCGGCAGGCCGGCCGCCGCGGCAGCGATGGCTGCGGCCTGGGCCTTGGTGAATTCGCGGCGGGTCATGGTCATTGAGTGGCTCCTTGCGGGCTGAGGCATTCGTGGTAGATCAGCGCGGCATTGAGCACCCCGGGCAGGGCGTTGACCTGCTCGATGCGCTGCATGATCAGGCGTTCGTCGACCGCCTCGATCACCACCACGGCCTTGCCTTCCGGGCTGTGCTGGTGCACTTCCAGATCATCGAGCAGGCGCAGGTTGGCGAGCACCGCGTCGAGCTGCTCGGGGCGGGCATGCACGACGAAGCTGGCAATGTGCAGGGGGGCGTCCATGACGGGCTCCTGTAAGCCGAGGGGTCAGTTGAGCGGGCCGGGCGGGCCGAAGAGCATCTGCAGGAACCACACCGCGAAGCCGTAGGCGCCGACGAGGGCCACGGAAAGCAGCGGGAAGAGAAATATCACCAGGAACACAAACAACCGGCGTTCGCGGCGTTTGCCCTCGGTGTCTTCGGATGGGCTGGGCATGGGCAGTTCTTCATCGGTCAGGCTGATTGGACATGCCGTCATTGACGAAGGCGGCGCCTTTGGCGCTCGCAATCTGACGGTCTATGGTCGTTAAGCCGACCTTAGTCGTACTGGCTAGCGGGGTATTGATCCGGGTCAATGACTGGGCCGTTACCCCATGGCAGCCGGTGAATGGCTGTTCGGCCCGTCGTTCAGGTGAGGTTCAGCGAGGGTTCAGGAGGGGTTCAGTCGCCAGCGGGCAAGATGACTCTCGAGTTTTTCATTAACCCACTGCCATTCGAGAGGCATCTCCATGAAAGCGACTCTGACCAAACTGGCTCTGGCGACTTCCCTGGTATTCGGCGCTGCGACCAGCGCCCATGCCGACAACAACTTTGCCGGCTTCACCTGGGGCCAGACCAGCAACAACATCCAGAAGTCCTCGGCGCTGAACGCCAACCAGGGCAACCCCAACTTCGACAGCGTGATCAATAACGAAGGTACCTGGGGCGTGCGCGCCGGTCAGCAGAACGAGGTCGGCCGTTACTACGCCACCTACGAATACATCTCCGGCAGCAACGACGGCCTCAAGCTGCGCCAGCAGAACCTGCTCGGCAGCTACGACGCCTTCCTGCCGCTGAACGAGAACGGCACCAAGCTGTTCGGCGGTGGCACCCTGGGCCTGGTCAAGCTGGAGCAGAACAGCCCGGGTGTCTCGCGTGACACCAATGTCGGGTATGCTGCCGGCTTGCAGGCAGGCCTGCTGCAGGAAGTCAACGAGAACGCCTCCATCGAAGGCGGCTACCGTTACCTGCGCACCAACGCCAGCACCGAGTTCGCGCCGCACGGCGAAGGCAAGGTCGGCTCCCTGGATCTGCATAGCAGCGGTCAGTGGTACCTGGGTGCCAACTACAAGTTCTAAATCACCATAATCAGCTGCGCGTCGGCCCTGCGACGTTAAAGAACAGGCGTGAAGTGCTCGGGTACGCAAGTACAGTCGCCCGCGACGCCGGCCGCTTTTCGCCTGTTTTTGCGGAGCCGCCCAGGCCTTGCGAGGCTCTAGCTCGCAAGATCATTGAATTGATGGCTCGAGCTTGTTGCCGTTTCATAACGAAGAGGGCATGCAACGATGAAATTGCTGGTCGTGGAGGATGAGGCGCTGCTGCGTCACCATCTGTATACCCGACTCGGCGAACAAGGCCACGTGGTGGACGCGGTCGCCAATGCCGAGGAGGCGCTGTATCGCGTCGATGAATACCACCATGACCTGGCGGTGATCGATCTCGGTCTTCCCGGTATCAGCGGGCTTGACCTGATCCGCCAGCTGCGCAGTCGCGACAAGACCTTTCCCATCCTGATTCTCACCGCCCGTGGCAACTGGCAGGACAAGGTCGAAGGCCTGGCCTCCGGTGCCGATGACTATGTGGTCAAACCCTTTCAGTTCGAAGAGCTGGAGGCGCGCCTCAATGCCCTGCTGCGACGTTCTTCCGGGTTCATCCAGTCGACCATCGAGGCCGGCCCGCTGCTGTTGGACATGAACCGCAAACAGGCACTGATCGATGGTGCGGGCATGGGCCTGACCGCCTACGAATACCGCATCCTCGAATACCTGATGCGCCATCACCAGCAGGTGGTGCCCAAGGAGCGGTTGATCGAGCAGCTGTATCCCGATGACGAGGAACGCGACCCCAACGTGATCGAAGTGCTGGTCGGCCGTCTGCGCCGCAAGCTGGAAAGCTGCAACGGCTTCAAACCGATCGAAACGGTGCGCGGCCAGGGCTATCTGTTCACCGAGCGCTGCCGGTGACCTCAGGACTGGCACGCTTGAAAGTGCACTGGGTGTCCTCCCTGCGCCTGCGCCTGATGCTCGGCAGCACGGTGATCGCCGTGCTGTTCATGCTGGCGCTGTTGCCGGCCTTGCAGGGCGCCTTTCTGATCGCCCTGGAAAAATCCGTCGAGAAACGCCTGGCCGCCGATGCCGGTGCGTTGATATCCGCAGCCCGTACCGACGACGGCAAGCTGCGCATGCCCAGCAAGCTGCCTGACGAGGAATTCGACCTGCCCGACGCCCAGTTGCTGGGCTTCATCTACGACCGCGACGGGCAGCTGGTGTGGCGCTCGCCGTCGACCCGGGATATGTCCGTGTCCTACCAGCCGCGTTACGACGGGCGTGGCGACGAACTGCTGCGCACCACCGACCGTCAAGGCCGCGAATTCTACATCTATGACGTGGAGATCAAGCTGCTGCGCGGGCAGAGCGCGGCGTTCAGCATCGTCACCATGCAGCCGGCCAGCGACACCCAGGCGCTGTACAACGATTTCACCAAGCAGCTGTACCTGTGGCTCGGTGGTGCGCTGCTGCTGCTCCTGGGGCTGTTGTGGTTCGGCCTGACCTGGGGCTTTCGCAGCCTGCGCGGGTTGCGCGAGGAACTCGATGAGGTGGAGAGCGGCACCCGCGAACGGCTGAGCGATGACCATCCCCGTGAGTTGCTGCGCCTGACCGGCTCGCTGAACCGCCTGCTGGACAGCGAGCGCCAGCAGCGCGAGCGCTATCGGAACTCCCTCGATGACCTGGCGCACAGCCTGAAGACCCCGCTGTCGGTGCTGCAGGGCGCGGCCGAGGTGATCGCCGCCAAACCGGAAAACCGCGAGCAGGCACAGATTCTCCAGGGGCAGATCGAGCGCATGAGCCAGCAGATCGGCTATCAGCTGCAACGCGCCAGCCTGCGCAAGAGCGGCCTGGTCCGTCACCGGGTGCCGCTGGCCACCGTGGTCGACAACCTCTGCGAGGCGCTCGACAAGGTCTACCGGGACAAGCAGGTCAGTGTACAGCGCCAGTTCGATGCTTGGCTGGAGATCCCCATGGAGCGCGCGGCGCTACTCGAACTGCTGGGTAACCTGCTGGAAAACGCGTACCGATTATGCCTGGGCCAGGTACGCATCAGCGCCGCTGTCGACAATGGCACCTGCCAGCTCTGCGTCGAGGACGACGGCCCAGGCGTGCCGGTGGATCAGCGCGAGCGGATCCTGCGCCGTGGCGAGCGGCTGGATGCCCAGCATCCAGGGCAGGGGATCGGTACCGCGGTGGTCAAGGACATCATCGAGAGCTATGACGGCGAGCTGTTTCTCGAGGAGTCCGCGTTGGGCGGGGCGGCGTTTCGGGTGCGTATCTGATTGATCTCGCCAGTCGTGGTGGGAATCCGCCACGCCTGCCGGAGCCACGTGCGGAAAACCGCCATCGGCCATCGAAAGGGGCACGAAATCTTTTCTCAAACACCGCTATAACAAAGGTTTATCCGAATTTTTCTTGTATGGCATGGGGCTTGCTTTTGCTGCCTCAAGGTCGCGTCGAGCGTACCTACTAACAAATCCCTCCAGGTCAGGAGGGTTGGCGCCTAAACAAGAAAGGTGGTGCGGACGTCGCTGGATGTCATTGCCGCACCCATGAGGATTCACCATGACTGCCACAACGAACGAAGTTGTCCGTCAACCGTTCTACAAGATGCTCTATGTCCAGGTGTTGTTCGCCATCACCATCGGCATTCTCCTCGGTCACTTCTATCCTGAGACGGGCGTCGCCCTCAAGCCACTTGGCGATGGTTTCGTCAAGCTGATCAAGATGGTCATCGCACCCATCATCTTCTGTACCGTGGTCAGCGGCATCGCCGGCATGCAGGACATGAAGGCCGTCGGCAAGACCGGCGGCTACGCGCTGATGTATTTCGAGATCGTTTCCACCATCGCCCTGATCATCGGTCTGGTCGTGGTCAACGTGGTGCAGCCAGGCGTTGGCATGCACGTCGATCCGAGCACCCTGGATGCCAGCAAGATCGCTGCCTATGCCCAGGCGGGCGAGGCGCAGACCACCATCGGCTTCCTGCTCAACGTGATTCCGTCCACCGTGGTCGGGGCGTTCGCCAATGGCGACATCCTGCAGGTGCTGTTCTTCTCGGTGATCTTCGCCTTTGCCCTGCAGCGCATGGGTGAGTTCGGTCGCCCGGTGCTCGAGTTCATCGATCGCATCGCCCATGTCATGTTCGGCATCATCAACATGATCATGAAGCTCGCGCCCATCGGTGCCTTCGGTGCCATGGCCTTCACCATCGGTCAGTACGGTGTCGGCTCGCTGGTGCAGCTGGGCCAGCTGATGCTGTGCTTCTACATCACCTGCTTCTTCTTCGTGCTCATCGTGCTGGGTGGCATCTGCCGTGCCCACGGCTTCAGCGTGCTGCGCCTGATCCGCTACATCCGTGAAGAGCTGATGATCGTGCTGGGTACCTCGTCGTCCGAGTCGGCACTGCCGCGCATGCTGACCAAGATGGAGAAGCTCGGTGCCAACAAGTCGGTGGTCGGCCTGGTGATTCCTACCGGTTACTCGTTCAACCTCGACGGTACCTCGATCTACCTGACCATGGCCGCGGTGTTCATCGCCCAGGCCACCGACACGCCGATGGACATCACCCACCAGATCACCCTGCTGCTGGTGCTGCTGGTTGCCTCCAAAGGTGCTGCGGGCGTCACCGGTAGCGGTTTCATCGTTCTGGCTGCCACCCTGTCCGCCGTCGGCCACCTGCCGGTTGCCGGCCTGGCGCTGATCCTCGGTATCGACCGCTTCATGTCCGAAGCCCGTGCACTGACCAACCTGGTCGGTAACGGCGTGGCCACCATCGTGGTCGCCAAGTGGTGCAAGGAGCTGGACGAAGACACCCTGCAGCGCGAGCTGGCTTCCGGTGGTCGTCCGGACGTGGTGGCCGTGCCCGCCGACAGCGCTGGCAAGGTTTCCTGATACCCGATGTCGTCGACCTTCCCGTACCGGGAAGGTCATCTGGCCCGCCCTTGTGGCGGGCTTTTTTTATGGGCGGGTGAAAACCGCTGGGCAGAGGCTGGCACCTCGCCTTTAGCCCACCTGTTCTATTGAGCCGGGCTCGGTTAGGTAGGAGCATTTCCAGGCGGGTGGCGTTTCGCAAGATCGACAGCTGTAGTGCGCGGCGCTGCTCATCAATCCTGATCAATGGCGAGGTTTCCATGAAACGCATGAAGAAAGCGCACTCACGCAGTTTGGGGCTGGCCGCTGCGCTTGTGGCGGGCATTGCATTCAGTGGCACTGCCAGTGCCTGGACGTTCGAGCACGGCTGGAGTTGCCAGAACAAGTGGTACCAGATGGGCCTGATCGAGCTCATCGCCTGCGGTGGTGGGGGCGAAGGCTGATCGATTCGAGAGTGGCCGCCATCGCCGGTTGCCAAGGCATCACCAATAGCCCGCCCATGAGCGGGCTTTTTCATGCCTGCGGGTTGGCCGGTGCCTGCTGGTTTGAGGGCTGGTGCAGCGCGGATAGCTTTGCGCCTGAAGGCGCAAAACGAAAAAAAACCGGCCACGAGGGCCGGTTTTTTTGGGGATTTGGTCGGAGAGACAGGATTCGAACCTGCGACCTTCTCGTCCCGAACGAGACGCGCTACCAAGCTGCGCTACACTCCGAATTCGCCAAATTCTACTCAAAAACTTTTGCAGCACAAGGGGTTAGCAAAAATTTTTAATCGGGCGCCGCGCCTGGCGTACGCCCGCAAGCCTGGCGTGCGCTTACAGCTCCTTGACGGTGCGGACCTGATCCTTGTTGACCTTGGTGCGCTTGCCATCGAGCTGTTCGAACTCGTAGAAGCCGGTGTCGTCGTCGAAATCGGGACGATCGACAGTCTGGATCTCACGGCCATCGTTGAGGGTGATCACCGATGGCGTGGAACAGCCTGCCAGGGTAACCAGGCCGAGGGCGAGTAGGAATGCAGCGGTAGTCCGTTGCTTCATGGCATGTCTCCTTAAGTCGAGGCAGAGTGATTACCTTGGCTCAGACGGGTAGGCCGAGCCCAAGTTCCACCCTATTTATCCACCCGAGGCTGCTATGCCGCAAGCGTTCAGCCGAGCAGGTCGGGGGAATTGAGGTTGCTCAGGCGCGGATCTTCGCTTGCGCAGCGCAACGCAACGGGATCGTGCGCACGCAGCCAGCGCTGGGTGCTGCGCTCACCAGCCTGCCAGGCCTGTTCCAGTGATGGCAGCAGGCGGCGGGGGATGACCGCGAACAGCGGCTCCCAATAGCCGGCGCGCTGGGCCATGACCGGACGATCCTCGGCCAGGGCCAGCAAACGCTCGACCAGCGCGCGGTCGACCCGCGGCGCGTCGCAGGGCAACACCAGCAGCAGGGGATGACGGGCGACCTGCAGGGCCGCGCGAATTCCCGCCAGAGGGCCGGGATAGTCGGCGCTCTCGTCACCGACCAGGCGGTCGGCATAGGGCGCATAGGCCTGCTGATTGCGGTTGCAGGAAATGATCAGGTCATCGGTCAACGGCCGCACCACCTGGTGCAGCCATGCGATCATCGGTCGCGCCCGCCAGAGCACCAGGCCCTTGTCCTGGCCGCCCATGCGCTGGCCGCGCCCGCCTGCGAGGAGTACCACCGAAAACGCTTGGGGCGTAGCTGACGCGGGCATGACAGGGTCTCCGGAGGTGGCGCTGTGGTATAACACCGGCCATTGTTAACGACAACTGGAAGCCTGCCATGAGCCACAAGGCCGATGCCCCATTCGTGCCCCTGAACATCGCGGTACTGACGGTCAGCGATACCCGAACGCTGGAAACCGATACCTCCGGGCAACTGTTCGTCGACCGCCTGAAAGCGGCGGGTCATAACCTTGCCGAGCGGGTCCTGCTCAAGGACGACCTCTACAAGATCCGCGCCCAGGTCGCCACCTGGATCGCCGAGGACGTGGTGCAGGTGGTGCTGATTACCGGTGGGACTGGCTTTACCGGGCGTGACAGCACGCCGGAAGCGGTGGCCTGCCTGCTGGACAAGCAGGTCGATGGTTTTGGCGAGCTGTTCCGGCAGATTTCCACCGCCGATATCGGCACCTCGACCATCCAGTCCCGGGCGCTGGCCGGTCTGGCCAATGGCACCCTGGTGTGCTGCCTGCCGGGTTCGACCAACGCCTGTCGCACCGGTTGGGACGGCATTCTGGCCGAGCAGCTCGATGCCCGTCACCGCCCCTGCAATTTCGTGCCGCATCTGAAACGTGCCGCCCCCTGCGAGAGCCGCGGATGAGCGACGCGCATTCGCCGCTGATGCCGGTTGAGCAGGCGCTGGAGCGTCTTCTGGCGCTGGCCGAGAGCACACCGATCCGCGAGCACGAACTGGTCGACCTGGCTGCCGCCGATGGCCGGGTGCTGGCCGAGCCGATGGTTGCCGGCCTGGACCTGCCGCCCTGGCCGAACAGTGCCATGGACGGTTATGCGCTGCGCCTGGCCGATTGGCAGGGCCAGGCCCTGCCGGTCAGCCAGCGTATCTTCGCCGGCATGGCCCCCGAGGCGCTGCAGCCTGGTACCTGCGCGCGCATCTTCACCGGCGCGCCCATTCCGCAGGGCGCCGATACGGTGGAGATGCAGGAGAACGTCAGTGTCGGTGACGACGGCCGCGTGCACTTCAACCAGGCGTTGAAGGTGGCGCAGAACATCCGCCCCCAGGGCCAGGAAAATCGCCAAGGGGAAACCTTGCTGGCGGCCGGTACGCAGCTAGGGCCGATCGAACTGGGCCTGGCTGCCTCCATCGGCCTGGCGCAGTTGCCGGTCAGGCGTAGGCCTCTGGTGGCAGTGCTGTCCACCGGCGACGAACTGGTCGAGCCTGGGCAGGCGCTTGGCGCCGGGCAGATCTACAACAGCAACCGCTATCTGCTGGTCGCCTGGCTGCAGCGCCTGGGTTGCCAGGTCATCGACGCCGGCATCCTGCCCGATGATCTCGAGCGCACGCGCCAGGCGCTCGCCGAACTGCAGGATGTCGACCTGATCCTCTCCACCGGCGGGGTGTCGGTGGGCGAGGCGGACTTTCTCGGCATCGCCCTGCGGGAAGCCGGCGACCTGGCGTTGTGGAAGTTGGCCATCAAGCCGGGCAAGCCGCTGACCGTCGGTGAGTTCCGCGGTCGCCCGGTCATCGGCCTGCCGGGTAACCCCGCCTCGACGCTGGTGACCTTCGGCCTGCTGGCGCGCCCCTATCTGCTGCGTCGCCTTGGCGTAGAGAAGGTCGAACCGCTGGGTTTCCAGGTGCCGGCGGGCTTCACCTGGGGCAAACCGGGCAAGCGCCGCGAGTTCCTGCGCGCGCGCCTGGAAAGCGGCCGCGTGGTGCCTTACGCGAACCAGAGTTCTGGCGTGCTGCGCAGCGCTGCCTGGGCCGAAGGGTTGGCCCAGGTGCCTGAAGGCACCACCCTCGCCGAAGGCGACCTGGTGCAGTTCATCCCAATGAGCGAACTGCTTGGCTGAGGCTCGGCGCCGGCAGTCTGCGAACAGATGACGGCGAGCGTGATTATTTCGCTCGCCCGTTGTCTGGATAAGCAGCACTGTCTTCAATCCCGTTTCCGGAGCCGTTATGCAAGAGCGTAAAGCGCTGTTGATCCTTCATGGTAAGCAGTCCCTCAACGAAGAGGTACGCGCTGCGGTCAGCAGCCAGCGTGAGCGTGGCTGGGATCTTGCGGTGCGGCTGACCTGGGAGGCGGGCGATGCTCAGCGTCTGGTGGACGAAGCGCTGCAAGCGGGCTACCCGACGTTGATTGCCGGCGGCGGTGACGGCACCTTGCGCGATGTCGCCGAAGCCATGGCCAAGTCCGACACCGACGCCAGCCTGGTATTGCTGCCGCTGGGAACCGCCAATGATTTTGCCCATGCCGCGGCTATACCGCTGACCCCGGCCGACGCGCTGGCGCTGCTCGATACCCCCGCGCGGGCGATCGACCTGGGCGAGGTGGATGGCGAATTGTTCCTCAACATGGCCACCGGGGGCTTTGGCTCCAACATCACCGCCAATACCTCCGAAGACCTCAAGCGCGTCCTTGGTGGTGCGGCCTACATGCTTACCGGCCTGACCCGCTTTGCCGAGGTGCGCTCGGCCTTCGGGCGCTTCAAGGGCCAGGATTTCGAGTGGGAAGGCGAGTTCCTCGCCCTGGGTATCGGCAATGGTCGCCAGGCCGGTGGCGGTCATGTCCTGTGCCCCCATGCGCGAGTGGACGACGGCCTGTTGGACGTATGCATCGTGCCGGCCGCGCACGATGTGGTCGGCACGCTGGGTACGCTGCTTTCGGGAGGGTTGAAAGGCATCGAGGGGGTGTCGATCAGCGCCCGACTGCCATGGCTGGAGATCGACGCCCCCGAAGGGCTGGATCTGAACCTCGATGGCGAGCCGCGTGGCGGGCATCGTCTACGCTTCGCAGCAAGGCCCCAGGCGTTGCGCCTGCATTTGCCGGAACACTCGCCTTTGCTGCACGACTGATCGGCTGGTACTGGTACGGCGCCGCGCGCTGGTGCAAGATGGCGTTACGCCATGCCGCCTACAGTTATTGCACGTCTGGCCGATAGCTTCATACCAACACCCACGCCTCAGGAGCGAATAATGGCCGGTATTCTCGACACCGTTGATCAACGGACGCAGCTGGTAGGCGAGAACCGCCTGGAAATATTGATGTTCCGTCTTGCGGGCCGCCAGCTGTTCGCCATCAACGTGTTCAAGGTGCAGGAAGTTCTGCACATGCCCAAGCTGACGCTGATGCCCCATCGTCACCGCTTCGTCTGCGGGGTGATCCACCTGCGCGGCCAGACCCTGCCGGTCATCGATCTGTCCCAGGCCATCGGTATGCGCCCGATCGTGCCCGATGAGCGCAGCACCATCATCGTCACCGAGTACAACCGCTCCATCCAGGCCTTCCTGGTCGGCGGTGTCGACCGCATCATGAACCTCAACTGGGAATCCATCCTGCCACCGCCAGGTGGTGCAGGGCGCCAGCATTACCTGACGGCGATCACCAAGGTCGATGACCAGTTGGTGGAAATCATCGACGTGGAGAAGGTGCTGGCCGAGATCGTGCCCTACGACACGCGCATTTCCGGTGACCGCCTGGCCGACCCGCTGCTCGAGAAGGCGCGCGGCCGCGAGGTGCTGCTGGTCGATGATTCCAGCGTGGCCCTGGCACAGTTGCGCGATACCCTGTCGCAGCTGGGCATGAAAATGCACGTCGCCACCGACGGCCTCAAGGGCCTGCAGATGCTCAAGGCCTGGGCGGATTCCGGTGTGGTCATCACCGACAAGCTGCTGATGATGTTCACCGACGCCGAAATGCCGGAAATGGACGGCTACCGGCTGACCACCGAGATTCGCCAGGACCCGCGCCTGCGCGACCTCTACGTGGTGCTGCACACCTCGCTGTCCGGCAGCTTCAACGATGCCATGGTCAAGAAGGTGGGCTGTGACAACTTCCTGTCCAAGTTCCAGCCTGACAAGCTGGTGGATGTGATTCGCCAACGTCTTGCTCTAGACGAAAAGTAGAGCTGTGCCGGCTTGAGCCCTGGCGGCGGTTTGCGTATAACCGCCGTTTCGCTCATGTCAGGACGCCGCGCCATGCACCTCTCCGCGCTGTATCGCTTCCCCCTCAAATCCGCCATGGGCGAATCCCTGCCAAGCCTGCAGCTCGATGGTCTGGGTGTGGCCGGTGATCGCCGCTGGATGTTCGCGGACGCGGAAACCGGGCGGTTCATGACGCAGCGCACTTTCCCTCATATGAGCCAGCTGCAGGCTCGCTGGAACGCGGCTGGCGGCCTCGACCTGGAAGCGCCTGGCATGCCGGCGTTGCAGGTGGCGCTGCCGGACCCCGACCAGGCCCTGCGTGGCGTGATCATCTGGCACGATACTCTGCGGGTACCGGATGCCGGTGATGAAGCCGCGGCCTGGGGTAGCCAGTTTCTCGGCAAGGCCTGCCGCCTGGTTCATGTGCCGGCAGAACGGGCGCGCTATATCGAAGGCAACCTGAATGATGACGAGAAGGTCGGCTTCGCTGACGGCTTCCCGTTGCTATTGATCGGCCAGGCCTCACTGGATGATCTGGTCGCCCGTGTCGGCAGACCGTTGGAGATGCTGCGCTTTCGTCCCAATCTGGTGGTGCAGGGCAGCGACCCCTATGCCGAGGACAACTGGACGCGCATTCGTATCGGCGGGGTCGAGTTCACCCTCGCCAAACGCTGCTCGCGCTGCGTGATCACCACCATCGACCCGCAGACAGGTGAACGCAGTGCCGACCGCGAGCCGCTGATCACCCTGCGCAGCTATCGCCAGGGCGAAGGGGGCATCTTGTTCGGGCAAAACCTCATCAACCACGGCAGCGGCGAGCTGCAGGTCGGCATGCCGGTCGAAGTGCTGGCGTAGGTAGGGGAGTCAACTCGCCGCGACAGGGTGTAAGGCGGTGCCTGGTTAAGCGAAGCGATCCCCGGGGCAAGCTCGCTCCGGGGATCGCCTGCCGGGCTCACTGATCGAAATAACGCTCGTGCCAGCCCACCAGCGGCTGTGGCGCGTTTAGCTTGTCGCCGTAGATCACTGCGTAGGACAGCACGTTCTGCACGTACTGGCGGGTCTCGTTGAAGGGAATGTTCTCTACCCACACGTCGTAAGACAGGTGATTGGCGTCACGCAGCCACTGGCGAACGCGCCCCGGGCCGGCGTTGTAGGCCGCCGAAGCGAGCACCCGGTTGCCGTTGAACTGGCCGTAGATCTGGCTCAGGTAGGCGGCGCCCAGCTGGATGTTGACGCTGGGCAGCAGCGCGTTGTTCGGGTTGCTCAAGGGAATGCCGAACTTGCGCGCGGTCTCCTTGGCCGTGGCGGGCATCACCTGCATCAGGCCCATGGCGCCGACGGGGGACTTGGCATCGGCCATGAAGCCGCTTTCCTGGCGGGTGATAGCGAATACCCAACTGGAATGCAGGCCGCGTTTTTTGGCCTCGCTGGTCAGGGAATCGCGGTGGGCCATGGGGAAGCGGATATCCAGGTCATCCCAGTATTTCGCCTGGCTGATGGTGCGGATCGCCGGGAAGTACCACTGCATGTCGTAGGCCAGGCGCGCTTGGGCGACCAGCTCGTCACGATCGAAATGGCGGCTGGCGTGGTACCACTCGCGGCGCCCTTCGACGATCTGGCCGCGGTCTTGGAATTCCATGGCACGGCGGATGCCGGGGGCATTACGCACCTTCTTCATGACCGCCGGACTCAACTGCAGTGGCGCGTTCTTCAGGTAGTAGGGCTCCTTGACCTGATCGGCGGCCATGAAGCCATAGAAGTCGCGTTCCTTGGCCAGCTCGTGGAACAGCGGCTGGGCGGCCTTGCTGTTCGGTTGCGCCAGTTGCAGGCTGCGCGCCTGCCAGTAGCGCCAGCGGTTGGTGCTGGCCAGCGACTCGGGCATGCGGCTGATCAGCTTGTAGGCATCGTCCCAGCGGCCCAGGCGCAGCAGCAGGCGGGCGCGCCATTCGCTGACGGTGTCGTCGCGCAGGTTGGGGTCGTATTTGGCCATCACATCGAGCGCGCGCGGGTCGAAGCGGCGCGCCAGGGTCAGGCCGATCTCGTTGGCGATGGCGACTTTTTCCTGCTCGGAAAAGCGCATGCGCTGCGAGTAGCCCTCGAGCAGGCTCAGGGCCTGTTCCGGGTCCTGGCGGGCGAGGCGGCGCAGGCCGAGGCTGACCACATCGCCCATGGCATCGTCGGCCGGCGTGAAACGGCCGGTCTGGGTGAGGATCTGCGGTTTCTGGGCGACTTCGACGAGCAGCTTGCCGTGGTTGCTCAGGGTTGGCAGATCCTTGCTCAGAAAGGTCGCCAGGCTGTAGTTGCGCGCTTCAGCGGCCAGTTTGGCGCGTTGCCAGCGGCGTTGTTCGGTCAGTTGGCCTTCAGCCGCCCAGCGGTCGAACAGGCGGTCACAGGCTTCGGGCTGGGACTTGCCGACCAGCCAGAGTTTTTCGGCCGTGGCATAACCTTCGGTGGTCTGGCCCTGGGCCAGCTGGCGCTGGCCATTGAGGCAGTCCAGTTCCGTGAAGTTCAGCCCAGGGTCGTAGTATTTGGCGAAGGTCTGCCATTCGCCGCGCTCGGCAAGCCAGCGCAGCCAACGTAACTTCATCCAGCTGGCCTGGGGCAGGTCGCCATGGGCGGCAAGGAAGCCTTCGATTTCCTGGTTGCTGGCCGACTTCAGGCGCGCGGTCAGCTCGTCATAGGTCAGGTAGGGCGTCAGCGGGTAATCGCGCAGCGCGCTGGCGTAGCGCTCATAAGGGCCCTTGTCGCCCTTGGCCAGGGCGGCCTTGGCTTCGTCGTAGTACTGGCGCTGCTGCTGCAGGCTCGCAGCCTGGCTCAGCGTGGAAGTAGCGGCGCAAATGATCAGGCAGGACAGCAGACGGGGCAAACGACAGCGCATGGCACTTCCGGGGTCATCTCGTGAGCGGGCGCGGCCTGGCTGGATGCAGGTCGCCTGATGTGCCCTTGGGGCGGTGACGGTCTGGGCCGCCGCGAGGCGCGACGGCGACAATGGGCGCTAGCTTAGCCTTTTGCCCGCGTGCCGCGAAAGGGCCGCTGGTGCCCTGCGCATGTCTGTTTATGTCACGTCGATGGCCGGCAGTTGCGCTGACAGACGCCAGCGGCCTTCTCGGTTAGAATATGCGCCCGTTTTTGGCAGACGCCTGTTTCTGCCGGATCAGTTTCCTGGTCGACCCCCGCGCGCGCCGAGTCGCGCTTGCCGGGGTACTTGCCGACCACTCCTGCGTATTGTCGAGGCAACCCTGATGACCCTGCTCAAGTTCACCGATGTTTCCCTGGCCTTTGGCGCCATGCCGCTGCTGGACAAGGTGTCTTGGCAGATCGCCCGCGGCGAGCGGGTGTGCATCATCGGTCGTAACGGCACCGGCAAGTCGAGCATGCTCAAGCTGGTCAATGACCAGCAGAAGCCCGATGACGGCGCGATCTGGCGGGCGCCGGGCCTGAAGATCGGCGAGCTGCCCCAGGAGTTGCCGGTGGCCGATGGCCGCACGGTATTCGACGTGGTTGCCCAGGGTCTCGATGGCGTCGGCGAGCTGCTTGCCCAGTACCACCACCTGGCGCAGAACTGCGTCACCGAGGACGACCTCAACAAGCTCATGCATGTGCAGCAGGAGTTGGAAGCAAAGGACGGCTGGCGCCTGCAGCAACTGGTGGACAGCACCCTGAGCCGCCTGCAGTTGCCGGCCGACAAGACCCTGGCCGAGCTTTCCGGCGGCTGGCGTCGACGCGTGCTGCTGGCCCAGGCGCTGGTCAGCGAGCCTGATCTGCTGCTGCTCGACGAGCCGACCAACCACCTGGACATTGGCGCCATCGCCTGGCTCGAAGAGGCCATCAAGGACTTCCAGGGCGCCGTACTGTTCATCACCCACGACCGGGCCTTCCTGCAGAGCCTGGCCACGCGCATTCTCGAACTGGATCGCGGTGGGCTGATCGACTGGAACGGTGATTACGCCAGCTTCCTGGTACACAAGGAGGCTGCGCTGGCCGCCGAAGAGACCGCCAATGCGCTGTTCGACAAGAAGCTCGCCCAGGAAGAAGTGTGGATCCGCCAGGGCATCAAGGCCCGTCGTACCCGTAACGAAGGCCGTGTGCGTGCCCTGAAAGCCTTGCGGGTGGAACGCAGCGAGCGCCGCGAGCGCACCGGCAAGGCCAATATCCAGCTGGATGTGGCAGACAAGTCCGGCAAGCAGGTGATGGTGCTGGAGAATGTCAGCTTTGCTCACCCTGACGGCCCGCTGCTGATCAAGGACTTTTCCATGGTGCTGCAGCGCGGCGACCGCATCGGTTTGCTCGGCGCCAACGGCACCGGCAAGACCACGCTGCTCAAGCTGATGCTCGACGGCCTGCAGCCCACCGCCGGCAAGGTGGAGCAGGGCACCAAGATCGAAGTGGCCTATTTCGATCAGCTGCGTCACCAGCTCGATGTGGAAAAGACCGTCATCGACAATATTTCCGAGGGCCGCGATTTCATCGAGATCGATGGCCAGAACCGTCACGTGCTGAGCTACCTGGGCGATTTCCTGTTCAGCCCGCAACGCGCCCGCACGCCGGTCAAGGCATTGTCCGGTGGTGAGCGTGCCCGCCTGCTGTTGGCCAAACTGTTCAGCAAACCGGCCAACCTGCTGGTGCTCGACGAACCAACCAACGACCTCGACGTGGAAACCCTGGAGCTGCTCGAGGAAGTGCTGTCGAACTTCAAGGGCACCGTGCTGATGGTCAGCCACGACCGGGAATTTCTCGACAACGTGGTGACCAGCACCCTGGTCTTCGAAGGCGAGGGCAAGGTGCGCGAATACGTTGGTGGCTACCAGGACTGGTTGCGCCAGGGTGGCTCGCCGCGCCTGCTGGGGGTGGGCGAAAGCAAGTCGGGCAAGGCCGAGCTGGGTTCGGCCGTCGTCGAGGCGCCGGTCGCGGCCCCCGTAGCCGAGCCGGCGGCAGAAGCCGCGCCGGCCGCCAAGAAGAAACTCAGCTACAAACACCAGCGCGAGCTGGATGCCATGCCCGAGCAGATCGATGCTACCGAGCAGGCGATTGCTGACCTGGAAGCGAAGATCGCCGACCCTGCGTTCTATCAGCAGTCCGGCGAGCAGACGGCGGCGGTGCTGGCGCAGTTGCAGGCCAAGCAGGAGGAGCTGGACCGCCTGGTCGAGCGTTGGGCTGAGCTGGAAGGCTGACGCCGGCGGCGTCCGCAAGCGATCGCTGATATGAAAACGCCGGGCTTTTGCCCGGCGTTGATCGCTGTAGCGCGGGGTGATCAGGCGGTTGGCTTCTTCAGGCTCACCGCCAGTACGTCGCATGGCGCGCCATGCAGCACGTCGTTGGCGGTGGAGCCCAGCAGCAGGGCCAGGCCGTGGCGGCCGTGGCTGCCGACGATGATCAGGTCGCAATGCTGTTCGGCGGCCAGGCGATGGATTTCCTGGCGCGGCTGGCCGTAGGCCAGGTGACGGCTTTCGGCGCTGAGCTGCGGGTATTTGATGGCAAAGGCGTCGAGGCGCTCCTTGGCCTGTTCGAACTGCTGCTGTTGCAGCATTGACAGGTCCATCGGCACGTCGCCGCCGAAGGCCATGGCCATCGGTTCGACGATGTGTACCACGGACAGTTTGGCCTGGGTGCTGCCGGCCAGAGCCTGAGCGCGCTTCATTACCGGGTCGCACTCCTCGGTCAGATCGACGGCGACCAGAATGTGCTGGTAGGACATGGGGTTGTCTCCTTCAAGGGTGACCAGTGATTTCAAGTATGGCTGGTTTGAGCATTTACCACAGGTTGCGCAGTCGAGATAGAAATTATGACGGGATGGATCATTCTGGCCCTACTGGTTTTCGCCCTTAGCCCGCTGGTCTGGCTGGTGCCGTCGCGTCGCCAGCGTGGCCAGATGGACGTACGTATGCAGGCCCGGCGCCTGGGCCTGGCGATGCAGCTGGCCCGCGAAGAGTGGCCGTACTGGCTGAACAAGACGCCGCCCAACCCCTGCCCGCAATACCATCACCCCCGTCCCCGCGGGAGGCAGGACAGCTGGTGCTACTGGCAGAGCGAGCCGGGCAAGTGGCTGAACAAGTGGCAGGAGCCCTGCGCCGATACGTCGCTGGCCGAACAGCTCGGCACGCTGCCGGCCGACGTCTACAAGGCCGAGGCCACGCCCCAGATGATCGCGCTGTTGTGGGGGGAGCGGGCCCAACCCGAAGCCTTGCCAGCGATCGCCAGCTTTCTCAAGGCTCGTGCCTGATTCAACTGTCGAGCCGACGCCGCACCCACTCAAGAGGCGCTGCCCGGCTGCGCGTACAGCGTGTCGACGTCCGCCAGGCTGCGGATGATGCTGTCCGAGTACTTGTTGACCAGGAAGGGCACGCTCTTTTCGTTGTAATTGCGCAGCGAGCCTTCGATATAGCGCCATTTGGTCGCCACGCCGTCGAGCGTGGTGTTGACCGCCGTGCCATTGCCCGGCTGCTTGCGCAATGCGCTCAGGCGCGCGGAAAAGTCAGCCACCAGTTCTTCAATGGGCCGCTCGCTGCTGTCGCCCGAGAAGCTGGCCCCCACCGAAGCGCTGCGCGCCGCGTAGTTCACCGCGATGCTCTGCATCAGTACGCTGAGTTCGCGGGTGGTCGCCATCTGCTCGCTGATGGCGTTGCCATCCATGCGTTGCAACGCCTCGTAAAGCGCCTGGGCTATTTCCAGTACCTGACGATTGCGGGCAGCCAGGTCCGCGACCGGCTGCAGGTCCGTGTAGCCCTGCTTCTGCAGTGCTGCAATCAAGGCCGTTAGTTCTCCATCGTAACGCTGCCATTGCTGCTGCAATTGTGTCTGCAGGCCGGCCGCGCCCACGTCGGCCAGGTTGGCCAGCTTGCCTAGCTGCTCGCGTGCCTGCTGGCGTGAGGCGTCGATCATCCGCGCATAACGCTGGTCGCCTTCCATGCTGTTGTACATGTAGAAGTCGCCCAGGCTTTTCTGGGTGGCAAGATGGAAGGTCTGCAGGTGCTTGAGGTCGCTGGCGGTATTGGCAAATGCCGCTGTGGGTATCAGCAGGGCAGCAAGCAGAAGGGCATGCAGAGAGACGGCACGCAGGTGAGTTGGCATGCGGGAACCTCGGTGTAATCGCTCGTTCTTGTTGTTTTGGGTCATTCGGTGGCAGCCGAATGGGCGCGACTCTACCCCTGGTCCGGGGTTTTGGCCAGCGCTCACGAATGGGCCAGACGCGCCTGCCGAATGACGGGATATCGACGCGGATAATCGACTTTTCGCTACCAGGTCATGTGACTGTATGGTCTGCGTAGTGGCCGCCGCACTTGGCTACATAACGCCAATTGACAATCTTCGGGTTTTCCGTGAAGGTGTGCTCACCCAAATCAAACGGGCGTATGAATTGAGCGTTTGCCTGACAGGCAATGCCCAATCCAGTCCGAATACTGCATCGGTGGGTAGCAGATTTTCGTCTAAGTTGTTTGGTGGCGAAGTCGGCCGGTTGGCTCCGGTGTGTACTGTTCAGATTCCCTTAGCGTGGAGATCAGTTGATGATTTACGAAGGTAAAGCCATCACGGTTAAGGCTCTTGAAAGCGGCATCGTCGAACTCAAGTTCGACCTCAAGGGTGAGTCCGTCAACAAGTTCAACCGTCTGACCCTGAGCGAGCTGCGCCAGAGTGTCGATGCGATCAAGGCCGACGCCTCGATCAAGGGCGTGATCGTCAGCAGCGGCAAGGACGTGTTCATCGTCGGTGCCGACATCACCGAGTTCGTCGAAAATTTCAAGCTGCCTGAAGAGCAACTGGTGTCCAGCGGCCTGGAAGCCAACAGGATCTTCAGCGATTTCGAAGATCTGAACGTACCCACCGTGGTCGCCATCAACGGCATCGCCCTGGGTGGCGGTCTGGAAATGTGCCTGGCCGCCGACTACCGGGTCATGGCCGAGGGCGCCAAGATCGGCCTGCCCGAGGTCAAGCTGGGTATCTACCCGGGCTTCGGCGGCACCGTGCGCCTGCCGCGCCTGATCGGTACCGACAACGCCGTCGAGTGGATCGCCTCCGGCAAGGAAAACCGTGCCGAGGAAGCCCTCAAGGTCGGCGCAGTGGATGCCGTGGTCAGCGCCGACAAGCTGCAGGCCGCCGCCCTGGACCTGATCAAGCGCGCCATCTCCGGCGAGTTGGACTACAAGGCCAAGCGCCAGCCCAAACTGGAGAAGCTCAAGCTAAACGCCATCGAACAGATGATGGCTTTCGAGACTGCCAAGGGGTTCGTGGCTGGCCAGGCTGGCCCGAACTACCCGGCTCCGGTCGAAGCCATCAAGACCATTCAGAAGGCCGCCAACTTCGGCCGTGACAAGGCCCTGGAAGTCGAGGCCGCCGGCTTCGCCAAACTGGCCAAGACCTCGGTCGCGGAGAGCCTGATCGGCCTGTTCCTCAACGATCAGGAACTGAAGAAGAAGGCCAAGGCGCACGACGCCATCGCCCAGGACGTGAAACTGGCCGCCGTGCTCGGTGCCGGCATCATGGGCGGCGGTATCGCCTACCAGTCGGCCTCCAAAGGCACGCCGATCCTGATGAAGGATATCCGCGAAGAGGGTATCAAGATGGGCCTGGGCGAGGCCTCCAAGCTGCTCGGCAAGCGCGTCGAGAAAGGCCGCATGACCACCGCGCAGATGGCCGAATCGCTCAGTGCCATTCGCCCGACCATGTCCTACGGCGACTTCGGTCACGTCGACATCGTCGTCGAGGCCGTGGTCGAGAACCCCAAGGTCAAGCAGGCCGTGCTGGCCGAGGTCGAGGCGGCGGTCAAGGAGGGCACCATTCTGGCCTCCAACACCTCGACCATTTCCATCAGCCTGCTGGCCAAGGCCCTCAAGCGCCCGGAAAACTTCGTCGGCATGCACTTCTTCAACCCGGTGCACATGATGCCGCTGGTTGAAGTGATCCGCGGCGAGAAGTCCAGCGACGAGGCGGTGGCCACCACCGTGGCCTACGCCAAGAAAATGGGCAAGAACCCGATCGTGGTCAACGATTGCCCGGGCTTCCTGGTCAACCGCGTGCTGTTCCCATATTTCGGCGGCTTCTCCAAGCTGCTCAGCTTCGGTGTCGACTTCGCGCGTATCGACAAGGTCATGGAGAAGTTCGGCTGGCCCATGGGCCCGGCCTACCTGTCCGATGTGGTCGGTATCGACACCGGTCACCATGGCCGTGACGTGATGGCTGAAGGCTTCCCGGATCGCATGGCGGTGGAAGGTCGCACCGCGGTAGACGTGATGTACGAAGCCAACCGCCTGGGCCAGAAGAACGGCAAGGGCTTCTACGCCTACGAGACCGACAAGCGCGGCAAGCCGAAGAAGGTCAGCGACCCCGAGGCCTACGAGCTGCTCAAGTCGATCGTTGCCGAGCAGCGTGAGCTGAGCGACGAGGATATCGTCAACATCATGATGATTCCGCTGTGCCTGGAAACCGTGCGCTGCCTGGAAGACGGTATCGTCGAGACCGCCGCCGAGGCCGACATGGGCCTGATCTACGGTATCGGTTTCCCTCCTTTCCGTGGGGGTGCGCTGCGTTACATCGACAGCGTCGGGGTTGCCGAATTCGTGGCCCTGGCCGACAAGTACGCCGATCTGGGTGCGCTGTATCAGCCGACCGAGAAACTGCGTGAAATGGCCAAAAACGGCCAGACCTTCTTTGGTTAATCGCGCAACGATTGGAGCGAGAGTGAATTTATGAGCCTGAATCCAAGAGATGCAGTCATCGTCGACTTCGGCCGTACCCCGATGGGACGTTCCAAGGGCGGCATGCACCGTAATACCCGCGCCGAAACCATGTCGGCGCAGCTGATCAGCAAACTGCTGGAGCGCAATGACAAGGTCGACCCCAAGGAAGTCGAAGACGTCATCTGGGGTTGCGTCAACCAGACCCTGGAGCAGGGCTGGAACATCGCGCGCATGGCCTCGCTGATGACCCAGATCCCGCACACCAGTGCCGGGCAGACCGTCAGCCGCCTGTGCGGCTCGTCGATGAGCGCGCTGCACACCGCCGTGCAGGCGATCCAGACCGGCAACGGCGATGTATTCGTGGTCGGCGGCGTCGAGCACATGGGCCACGTCGGCATGATGCATGGCGTCGATCCCAATCCGCACCTGTCGCTGTATGCCGCCAAGGCGTCCGGCATGATGGGCCTGACCGCCGAGATGCTGGGCAAGATGCACGGCATCACCCGCGAAGCCCAGGACAAGTTCGGCGTGCGCTCGCACCAGCTGGCCCACAAGGCCACGGTGGAAGGCAAGTTCAAGGACGAGATCATCCCGATGCAGGGTTATGACGAGAACGGCTTCCTCAAGGTCTTCGACTATGACGAGACCATTCGCCCGGAAACCACCCTGGAAAGCCTGGCGAACCTCAAGCCGGCCTTCAACCCCAAAGGTGGCACCGTAACGGCGGGTACTTCCTCGCAGATTACCGATGGCGCCTCCTGCATGATCGTCATGAGCGCCCAGCGTGCTCAGGATCTGGGCATCCAGCCGATGGCCGTGGTGCGCGCCATGGCCGTGGCGGGTGTGGATCCGGCGATCATGGGTTACGGCCCGGTGCCGTCCACCCAGAAGGCGCTCAAACGCGCCGGCCTGACCATCGACGACATCGATTTCGTCGAGCTCAACGAAGCCTTCGCCGCCCAGGCTCTGCCTGTGCTCAAGGACCTCAAGCTGCTCGACAAGATGGAAGAGAAGGTCAACCTGCACGGCGGCGCCATTGCCCTGGGTCACCCGTTCGGTTGTTCCGGGGCGCGTATCTCCGGTACCCTGCTCAACGTGATGAAGCAGAACAACGGCACCTTTGGCGTGGCGACCATGTGCGTCGGCCTGGGTCAGGGGATTACCACCGTGTTCGAACGCATCTGACGTTTGGGTGGTTGCACAACCGGGGCCAGTGCCCCGGTTTTTGTTTTTTGGGTCTCGCCGTCGACAGGCGCCAGGAGGTGCCGTCAGACGGGCGGTCGGCTATTTGTATCGTACGAAAAATATTTCCAGGAAATTGAATGATGTCGCTGCAACCCGGTCTCTACCGTCACTACAAAGGCCCCGAGTACCGCGTGCTGGGTGTCGCCAAACATTCCGAGAGCGAGGAAGAGTTGGTCGTCTACCAGGCGTTGTACGGCGAATACGGTCTCTGGGTGCGGCCGCTTGGGATGTTCACCAGTGAGGTCGAGGTGGACGGCGAGCGGGTTCCGCGCTTTGCTTTTGTCGAGGCCGAAGCGAGCGTGTTGCGTCGGCCTTGAGGTCGACTGAGAAAACACTCGCCCTTGACCTCGGCTTGACCGCCACTATATATAGCGGGGCCAAAGCAGGTCGCAGGGCATTTCCGGTCGGTTGGATGACCAGCCGAACGATGATACAAGCGGCAAGCGCCACGTTCTCTGGCGTTCGCTCTGTCGAGCGAGCGCTTTCATCGCCGACGCGAAAGGCGTCGAGCCGATACGCCCAACAGTGTTCAGGCATTCGCTGCCTTTTCAATTATCGAATTTCAGGAATTTTCCAATCCATGGGTAAATCGCTGGTCATCGTGGAATCCCCGGCCAAGGCCAAGACCATCAACAAGTACCTGGGCAGCCAGTACGTGGTGAAGTCGAGCATCGGCCATATCCGCGACCTCCCTACCAGCGGCGGGGCGGCTACCAAGGAGCCTGCCAAGCGTGGCAAGGCTGCGGCTGGCGAAGCTCCGGCGCTGTCGCCGAAGGAAAAGGCCAAGCGTCAGCTGTTCGCGCGCATGGGTGTCGATCCCGAGCACGGCTGGAAAGCCAAGTACGAGATCCTGCCTGGCAAGGAAAAGGTGGTCGAGGAGCTGCGCCGCCTGGCCAAGGAAGCCGACACCATCTATCTCGCGACCGACTTGGATAGAGAGGGGGAGGCCATTGCCTGGCACCTGCGCGAGTCGATTGGCGGCGATGACAGCCGCTACAAGCGCGTGGTGTTCAACGAAATCACCAAGAAGGCTATCCAGGAGGCGTTTTCCGCCCCGGGCGAGCTGGACATCAACCGGGTCAATGCTCAGCAGGCGCGCCGCTTCCTCGATCGCGTGGTCGGCTACATGGTCTCGCCGCTGCTGTGGGCAAAGATCGCCCGGGGCCTGTCCGCCGGTCGCGTGCAGTCGGTTGCGGTGAAGCTGGTGGTCGAGCGCGAGAAGGAAATCCGCGCCTTCGTGCCGGAAGAATACTGGGAAGTGCACGCCGATCTCGGCACCGCCAAGGACGCCCAGGTGCGTTTCGAAGTGGCGCGCGAAAATGGCGCGGCCTTCAAACCGCTGAACGAAGCCCAGGCCATGGCTGCGCTGGCGACCCTCAAGGCGTCGAGCTACAGCGTTGCCAAGCGTGAAGACAAACCGACCAGCAGCAAGCCAACGGCGCCATTCATCACCTCCACCCTGCAGCAGGCGGCCAGCACGCGTCTGGGCTTCGGGGTGAAGAAGACCATGATGATGGCCCAGCGTCTCTACGAGGCCGGCTACATCACCTATATGCGTACCGACTCGACCAACCTGTCGGCCGACGCCATCGAGATGGTGCGGGGTTTCATCGACAGCGAGTACGGCAAGAAGTACCTGCCCGAGAAGCCCAACTACTACTCCAGCAAGGAGGGCGCCCAGGAGGCGCACGAGGCGATTCGCCCGTCTGACGTCAACCTGCGGCCTACCCAGCTGTCCGGCATGGAGCGCGATGCCGAGCGTCTCTACGAGCTGATCTGGCGCCAGTTTGTGGCTTGCCAGATGCCGCCGGCCGAATACCTGTCGACCACCGTGACCGTCGCCGCTGCGCAGTTCGAGCTGCGCGCCAAGGGTCGTATCCTCAAGTTCGACGGCTACACCCGTGCCCAGCCACAGCTGAGCAAACCGGGTGACGATGCCGTGCTGCCGGAAATGAGCCAGGGTGAGGCGCTGAAGCTGATCAAGCTCGACCCGAGCCAGCACTTCACCAAGCCGCCGGCGCGCTATTCGGAAGCCAGCTTGGTCAAGGAAATGGAAAAGCGTGGCATCGGTCGTCCGTCCACCTACGCGGCGATCATTTCCACCATTCAGGATCGTGGCTACGTGGCGCTGCATAACCGCCGCTTCTACTCGGAGAAGATGGGCGACATCGTCACCGAGCGCCTGTCCGAGAGCTTCTCCGACCTGATGGACTACGGCTTCACCGCCGGCATGGAAGAGAACCTCGACGATGTGGCCCAGGGCGAGCGCGAGTGGAAGCACCTGCTCGACGAGTTCTACGGCGACTTCAAGAAGAAACTGGAAGTGGCTGCCGACGGAGACAATGGCATGCGTGCCAATACTCCGACCCTGACCGATATTCCTTGTCGCGAGTGCGGTCGACCGATGATGATCCGTACCGCGTCGACTGGCGTGTTCCTCGGCTGCTCGGGCTATGCCCTGCCACCTAAGGAGCGTTGCAAGGCCACGGTCAACCTGGTGCCCGGCGACGAGATTGCCGCCGATGACGAGGGCGAGTCGGAGTCCCGCGTGCTGCTCGGCAAGCATCGCTGCCCGATCTGCGCCACGGCCATGGATGCCTACCTGCTCGATGAAACCCGCAAGCTGCACATCTGTGGCAACAACCCCGATTGTGCCGGCTACGAGATCGAGCAGGGCCAGTTCCGTATCAAGGGCTACGAAGGGCCGAGCCTGGAGTGCGACAAGTGCGGCAGCCAGATGCAGCTCAAGACCGGCCGTTTCGGCAAGTTCTTCGGCTGCACCAACAGCGAGTGCAAGAACACCCGCAAGTTGCTGCGCAACGGCGAGCCCGCGCCACCCAAGATGGACGCGGTGAAGATGCCGGAGCTCAAGTGCGAAAAGGTCGACGACACCTACGTGCTGCGCGATGGCGCCTCGGGCCTGTTCCTGGCCGCCAGCCAATTCCCGAAGAACCGCGAAACCCGTGCGCCGCTGGTGCTCGAACTGATTCCGCACAAGGACGAGATCGATCCGAAATACCACTTCCTGATCGATGCGCCGGCCAGGGATCCGGAAGGTCGCGCGGCGGTGATCCGTTATAGCCGCAAGACCAAGGAGCAATACGTGCAGACCGAGGTGGACGGTAAGCCCACCGGCTGGAAGGCGTTCTTCGACGGCGGCAAGTGGAAGGTCGAAGACAAGCGTTGACCCGTACCAGGCATGCTCGAGCGAGCGTGCCTGGGGCTATCTGGAGAGTGCATATGGCTGGCGAACTCTATACCCGCACCAATCAGAAGATCTTCTATGCCGGGCTGTCCCTGGAGTCCTGGCGCAAGGCCGAAGAGGGGCGGGCGATGAATGCCCAGGCGCTGGTACAGGCCGAGCGCGAGGCCACGCTGTTTCATCTGTACGGCGCCTTGCTCGGGCTTTGCCACGAGATCGCCGGCTTCTATCGCCTGCCGAACAGCAGCGCCCCGCGCGCCGAGGCGCTGCTCGAGCGCCAGAGCCTGGCTGACGCGCCGAGCCCGGAACTGGCGGAGTTGGTCGAGCTTGCCGAGAATCGCCATACCTGGCTGGGCCAGCTGCTGGCTGCCCATGCCGAGCTGTTCAAGCCACCACGCCCGCCGCGTGTAGCCAAGGGCGAATCTGGCAATTCTGCGCTGATCGAGGCGGTCAGTGTGGTGGAGGAGGAGCCGCCCCTGGCCCATGAGACCCTGGAAAGCTGGCGGCAGGAACTCAAGTCGCTGGCTCAGCGTTTTCGTGTTGGCCTCAGCGAGTGGTAAGCGCGGCAGGTGCCGCCGATTGAAAGCCGTTCGGCAATTGGCCGTTTTTTCGCCAAGCGATCAGGCGGCCTCGCTGTTACACTGGGCAGCCGTTAGTGGAGAGCCAGAGTTATGCCTACTTCCTTCCTAGAAATCGTCGAATTGCCCGATGGGCGTATCGCCCTGCGTCGAGCTGACGATGAGGAAGCACTGGTGGTGCTGGACTTCTCGGAAGATGCCAAGGCATTTTTGCAGGGCCAACACGTGGAGGTCGCCAAGGCGATGCTCAATGTTGGTGTGCAGATGGCCGGCAGAATGGCTGAAGGCGATTTCGAGCAGGAAGACGAGCAACCGCGCGTACTGCACTGACAGGCATTCGCCTGGATCGATCAGGCGAACGCAGATACACAAAAGGCCAGCATAATCGCTGGCCTTTGTTTTTCTGCTCGACTGTTAGCCGCCGCCAGTTCTCAACCCAGGCTGATATTCAGGCTTTGTGCCTTGCCGGTGCGCGCCGCCGCTTCCAGTTGCCCACGTGCCTGCTGGGGTAGGGGGTGCAGCCAGCTGACCACGGTATGGCTGCGGCCAAGCTTGAGCGCTTCCTGGGCCAGTTGCAGCGGGCTCTGATTGCTACGGGGCTGCAGCAGCAGAATACGCTCGCGGTTCAGCCCGGCGTCACGCAGCCAGCTTTGGGTCAGGCTGGCGGGCGGGGCGATCAGGGTCAGCCAGCGTTCGTCATCCTTCTCACTCAGTTCCCGCAGCATGGGCGCCAGTAGCGTCAGGCAATGCCCGGCGGCACCACGCAGCGACACCTCGCTGAAGGTGTCTTCCTGGCTAGCTGGATCCTCTACGACTGCGATGGTCGATGCCAGAAAAGCATCGAACAGGGGCAGTTGGTTACGGCTCAACGACTGGGGGAACTGCATGACGCCTCCAATTAGCGGCGGATGACGCCGACACTCAAACCTTCGATGACCAGATCCTGTTCTTCCAGATTCACTTCGATCGGGGCGAACTCGGGGTTTTCCGCCAGCAGCCATACCCTGTTGCCTTCACGCTTGAAGCGCTTGACCGTGACCTCATCATCGATGCGCGCGACCACAACCTGGCCGTTGCGGGCTTCACTGGTGGTGTGCACGGCGAGCAAATCACCGTCGATGATGCCGATGTCCTTCATGCTCATGCCGCGCACACGCAACAGATAGTCGGCCTTGGGGCGGAAGAAGTCCGGGTTTATCCGGCAGGCTTCCTCGATGTGCTGCTGTGCCAGGATCGGCGCACCGGCGGCGACGCGGCCAATCACCGGCAGCCCTTCCTCTTCATCCTGGTTGGGCTCGAAGCCCGGAATGCGAATGCCACGCGAGGCGCCTGGGGTCATCTCGATGGCGCCCTTGCGTGCCAAGGCCTTGAGGTGCTCCTCGGCGGCGTTTGGCGACTTGAAGCCAAGGGCCTGAGCGATCTCGGCGCGGGTTGGTGGGTAGCCGTTGTCTTCCAGGCACTGCTTGATGAAGGCGAGAATCTCACCTTGGCGGGGCGTCAGCTTGATCATGTGAGGCGCTCTGGCTTTTTATACAGTGACTGGAATTATATACAGTAAGTGGCGCTTGGCAATCCGTTGGTGGCTGCTCTCCATGGGTTGCGCTTGGGCCAGGGGACGAACGGCAGGCTTGGGGGCATTGCTGCCAACTCCCTCAGCGCCTGGAAGGCAGCGCGACGCTATCGCCAAATCATGACTGAGCATCCAGAATACGCCCTGCGCGGCTTGACAGCGGTACGCGCTGAAACGTATGTTTCAAACACTTGTTTGTCTGGTGGATGTCATGGCGCAATCGGAAACCGTTGAACGCATTCTCGATGCTGCGGAGCAGTTATTCGCGGAAAAGGGCTTTGCCGAAACGTCGCTGCGTCTGATCACCAGCAAGGCGGGGGTCAATCTGGCGGCCGTCAACTACCATTTCGGCTCCAAGAAAGCCCTGATCCAGGCGGTGTTCTCGCGCTTTCTCGGGCCCTTCTGCAGCAGCCTCGAGCGCGAGCTGGACAAGCGCCAGAGCAAGCCCGGGGTGACCTTCAGTCTCGAGGAATTGCTCGAGTTGCTGGTCGAGCAGGCCCTGGCGGTCAAGCCGCGCAGCGGCAACGATCTGTCGATCTTCATGCGCCTGCTGGGCCTGGCGTTCAGCCAGAGCCAGGGGCACCTGCGCAAATACCTGGAAGAAGTCTACGGCAAGGTGTTTCGTCGTTACATGTACCTGGTGCACGAAGCGGCGCCCGGCATTCCGCCCCTGGAATTGTTCTGGCGCGTGCATTTCATGCTTGGCGCGGCGGCGTTCAGCATGTCCGGTATCAAGGCGCTGCGCGCCATGGCCGAGAGCGACTTTGGCGTCGACACCTCGATCGAGCAGGTGATGCGCCTGATGGTGCCGTTCCTGGCGGCGGGAATGCGCTCGGAAAGCGCGGTGACCGATCCGCGTCTTGCCACCGCCCAGCTCATTCCTCGCCACAAAAGCCCTGCCGTCAGCAAGCCTTGAGCCAGGCGCAGCGCTTGCCCACGGCTCCTTGCTGCCCCTAAGCTAGCGGCTTTGCCCTAGCCGCTCCATGCGTGCCACGGCGCGGCAGCCGGGAACTCTGACCGGCGCCACGCGCCCATGGCCGTTGGGCGCGAAGCTCTATTCAAGGAATATCCGTTGTGACCACACCCCTGTATGGCTCTCTGATGGTGGACATCGGCGGTACCTGGCTGACCGCCGAGGATCGCCAGCTGTTGCGCCAGCCCGAAGTCGGCGGCCTGATCATCTTTGCTCGCAATATCGAGAACCCGCGGCAGGTGCGCGAATTGTCCGAGTCCATCCGCGCGGTACGTCCCGACCTGCTCCTGGCGGTGGATCAGGAGGGCGGTCGTGTACAGCGTCTGCGCCAGGGGTTCGTGAAGTTGCCAGCCATGCGGGCGATTGCCGCTTGCGCCGATGCCGAGCAGCTGGCGCGCCAGTGCGGCTGGCTGATGGCCACTGAAGTGTTGGCCGTGGGCCTGGACCTGAGCTTCGCGCCGGTGCTGGATCTGGACCACGGGCGCAGTGCGGTGGTCGGCCACCGCGCGTTCGAGGGCGACGCCGAGCGCGCCACGCAACTGGCCGGTGCCTTTATCCGCGGCATGGCGGAGGCGGGCATGGCCGCCACCGGCAAGCATTTCCCCGGCCATGGCTGGGCCGAGGCCGACTCCCATGTGGCGATCCCCCTTGATGAGCGCAGCCTGGATGAAATCCGCCAGAAGGATCTGCGCCCGTTCGCGGCGCTGAGCCGCGAGCTGGCGGCGGTGATGCCGGCCCACGTCATCTACCCGCAGGTCGACAGCCAGCCGGCCGGCTTCTCGCGCCGCTGGCTGCAGGACATTCTGCGTGGCGAGCTGGGTTTCGCGGGGGTGATTTTCAGCGACGACCTGTCGATGGCCGGTGCCCATGTGGTCGGCGATGCGGCCAGCCGTATCGAGGCGGCGCTGAGCGCCGGCTGCGATATGGGGCTGGTATGCAATGACCGGGCAGCGGCAGAGCTGGCGTTGTCGGCGGCCCAGCGCCTCAAGGTCGTGGCGCCCAAGGGGCTGGCGCGTATGCGTCGGCGGGCTTTTCCGGGCGTCGACTACCGCCAGGATCCGCGTTGGGCGCAGGCGCTCTCGGCGTTGCGCGCGGCGCAGTTGGTGGAGTAAGGGAGGGCGGCCGCACAGTGGCGGGAGCTGCAGTCTGTGGGAGCGCGCCATGCGCGCGAATCGCGGGCATGGCCCGCTCCCACAAAAGGCCTGTGTACTTAGATGCAATCAGGGCCGCATAAGCGGCCCTGATGGTTTTCAGCTCTTCACTGTCGCCAGCAACCGCTCCAGCAGTGCTTCAAGAGTATTGAAGCGTTCCTCCGGGCGTTCCATCGGCACCGAGAAGCGGAACAGCGTGGCGCCTTCGAACTTGTAGCGGTTCGGCGCGCTCTGGATCAGCTTGATCAGCGTCAGCGGATCGACCGGGGTTTCCGCGGCGAACTCGATGCGTCCGCCCTGCGGCCCGGCATCGATCTTCTTGATGCCCAGGCGTTCGGCCTGCAGCTTGAGCAGGGTGATGCGCACCAGATTCTTGGTCGGCTCGGGGAGCAGGCCGAAGCGGTCGATCATCTCCACCTGCAGCTCCTTGAGGCCGTCCTCGTCGCTGGCGTTGGCGATGCGTTTGTAGAGGATCAGGCGGGCGTGCACGTCCGGCAGGTAATCCTCGGGAATCAGCGCCGGTACCCGCAGGTTGATCTCCGGTCCGCCGCCCAGGGGCTGGTCGAGGTTGGGCTGCTCGCCCTTGCGGATCGACTTGACCGCCCGTTCGAGCATTTCCATGTACAGGGTGAAACCGACCGCCTGAATCTGCCCGCTCTGGCCGTCGCCGAGCAGTTCGCCGGCGCCGCGGATTTCCAGGTCATGGGTGGCGAGCACGAAGCCGGCGCCGAGGTCCTGGGCGTTGGCGATGGCCTCCAGGCGCTTCTGCGCGTCGTCGGTCATCTGCTTGCGTGGTGGTGTAAGCAGGTAGGCGTAGGCCTGGTGGTGGCTACGGCCGACACGCCCGCGCAGCTGGTGCAGCTGGGCCAGGCCGAACTTGTCGGCGCGCTCGATGATGATGGTGTTGGCGCTCGGCACGTCGATGCCGGTCTCGATGATGGTCGAAGCGATCAGCACGTTGAAGCGCTTGTGATAGAAGTCGCCCATCACCTGTTCCAGCTCACGCTCGTGCATCTGCCCGTGGCCGATGCCGATGCGCGCCTCGGGCACCAGTTCGGCCAGGTCGGCGGCGCACTTCTCGATGGTCTTCACGTCGTTGTGCAGGTAGTACACCTGGCCGCCGCGCAACAGTTCGCGTAGCAGTGCTTCCTTGATCGTCGGCTTGTTCTGCTCCATGACGAAGGTGCGCACCGACAGACGCCGCGCCGGCGGCGTGGCGATGATCGACAGGTCGCGCATGCCCGACACCGCCATGTTCAGGGTGCGCGGAATCGGCGTGGCGGTCAGGGTGAGAATGTCCACTTCGCTGCGCAGGGCCTTGAGGGCTTCCTTCTGGCGCACGCCGAAGCGGTGCTCCTCGTCGATGATCACCAGGCCCAGGTTTTTGATCTTGACGTCATCCTGCAGCAGCTTGTGGGTGCCGATGATGATGTCGATCTTGCCCTCGGCCAGTTGCTCGATGGCAGCGCTGACTTCCTTGGCACTCTTGAAACGGCTCATCACCTCCACGGTTACCGGCCAGTCGGCGAAGCGGTCGCGGAAGCTGTTGTAGTGCTGCTGGGCGAGCAGGGTGGTGGGCACCAGGATTGCCACCTGCTTGCCGCCGTGCACGGCGATGAAGGCGGCGCGCATGGCCACTTCGGTCTTGCCGAAGCCGACGTCGCCGCACACCAGGCGATCCATTGGCTTGGCGGCGAGCATGTCGTCGCGCACCGCTTCGATGGCGCTCTGCTGATCCGGGGTTTCCTCGAACGGGAAGCCGGCACTGAAGGTCTCGTAATCGGCTTTTGGGTCATTGAAGGCGTAGCCTTCACGGGCGGCACGGCGCGCATAGATGTCGAGCAGTTCGGCGGCCACGTCGCGCACCTGTTCGGCGGCCTTGCGCTTGGCCTTCTGCCAGGCTTCCGAGCCGAGGCGGTGCAGCGGCGCCAGGGCGTCGTCGCTTCCGGTGTAGCGGGCGATCAGGTGCAGGCTGGCGACCGGCACGTAGAGCTTGGCTTCCTCGGCGTACATCAGGGCGAGGAATTCGGCGGCCTGGCCGTCGAACTCCATGGTCACCAGGCCCAGGTAGCGACCGACGCCATGGTCGATATGCACCACCGGCGCGCCTTCGCGCAGTTCGGTAAGGTTCTTGATCACGTTGTCGCCAGCGTCGCGGGTCTTCTCGCGGCGCCGGCGTTGCATGACGCGCTGGCCGAACAGCGGGCTCTCGGCGATCAGCGCGATCTCTTCGAGCTGCAAGCCTTCATCGAGCGGTGCGATGGTGATGCCCAGGCGCTCCTTGCCTGCGCAGAATTGCGACCAGCCGTCGACTTCCCTGGGCTTGAGCTTGAGGCGCGCGAGCAGTTCCAGCAGCACCTCGCGGCGCCCGGCGGATTCGGCGCAGAACAGTACGCGGCCGGGATAGTCCTCGATAAAGCGGCGCAGCGCGGCCAGCGGCTCGCTGGTCTTGGCCTGGATCGCCAGGTCGGGCAGGGCGCTGGCCTCGAAACGCGTGCGGCCGATGCCCGGCTCGACATCGTCGGCGCTGACCACCACCCGTGGCCAGTCCTTGAGACGGCCGAAGCAGTCCTCGACCGGCAGGAAGATGTCGGCCGGCGGCAGTAGCGGACGTTCGGGGTCGACCCGGCGCTCGTCATAGCGGTTGCGCGCGTCCGTCCAGAACTGCTCGGCGGCTTTTTCGATACCCGGTAGCGAGAACACCTGGGTGTCCTGGGGCAAGTAGTCGAAGAGGGTGGCGGTTTCCTCGAAGAACAGCGGCAGGTAGTACTCGATACCCGCAGGGGTGATGCCGGTGGAGAGGTCCTGGTAGATCGGGCAGCGCCGGAAGTCGACGTCGAAGCGCTCGCGAAAGCGGCCACGGAAGTCGGTAACGGCCTTTTTCTCCAGGGGGAACTCGCGGGCCGGCAGCAGCTTGATCGACTCGACCTTGTCGATCGAGCGCTGGCTCTCCGGGTCGAAGGTGCGCAGGGTCTCGATCTCGTCGTCGAACAGGTCGATGCGAAACGGCAGCTTGCTGCCCATGGGAAACAGGTCGATCAGTGCGCCGCGCACGGTGAATTCACCGTGTTCGTAAACGGTGTCGACGTAGCGGTAGCCAGCGGCCTCAAGGCGTGCGCGCATGTCATCGACATTGATGCGCTGGCCCACGTCCAGCACCAGGCTGCTGCCCAGCAGAAAGCGCTTCGGCGGCAAGCGGTGCAGTGCGGTGGTGATCGGCACCACCAGCACGCCATGGCTCAGCGACGGCAGCCGATAGAGTGCCGAGATGCGCTGGGAGATGATGTCCTGGTGCGGCGAGAACAGATCGTAGGGCAGGGTTTCCCAGTCCGGGAAGTGCAGCACCGGCAATTCGGGGGCGAAGAAACTCAGCTCCTGTTCCAGGCGCTCGGCGCTCTGGCTGTCGGCGGTGAGCAGCAGAGTGAAGCGTTTGGCAGCGCTGGCCGCTTCGGCGATAGCCAGGCTCAGTGCGGCACCGGGCAGGTTGCCCCAGTGTTGTTTACCGGCGGTGGCCGGCAAGGACGGCAGACGCAGTACAGGCACGGGTGGCTCGCGATTGGTAACGATTTGGCCCCCGATTGTAACTATCCGCGAGGATGACTGTCAGTGTTTCGACCGCTGCAGATTGCCGACCCCTAGCTGGCTCGTCATAATGTAGCCCCTTTTTTCAGCCCCTACATGTGGAAGGTAATGCCGTGACTCAGAAGCCCGACCAGTGTCTTGGTGAATGGATTGACCGTGAAGCTCTCGCCGAGGCGATGATTCCGCTGATCGGTCAGCTGTACCGCAACAACAACGTGGTGCTGTCGATCCATGGCCGCAGCCTGATCAACCGCTCGGTCATCGAGATTCTCAAGGCGCATCGCTTCGCCCGTCACCGTCAGGCTGATCAGAACGGCCTGGCTGTTCACGACTCCTACGCCGTGCTCAAGGCCATGAGCGAGCTCAAGCTGGGCGCGGCGTCCGTCGACCTGGGCAAGATGGTCGGCAAGTTCAAGGCTGAAGGTAACGGCCGCAGCATCGAGCAGTTCGTCAAGGACGAGCTGGCCGACGTCGCCAACCAGCAGAACGCCTCGCCACGCAAGGGCACTGACGTGGTGCTCTACGGTTTCGGCCGTATCGGTCGCCTGCTGGCGCGCATCCTGATCGAGCACACCGGTGGTGGCGATGGCCTGCGCCTGCGCGCCATCGTCGTGCGCAAGGGCGCCGAGAACGATCTGGTCAAGCGCGCCAGCCTGCTGCGCCGCGACTCGGTGCATGGCAAGTTCGATGGCACCATCACCATCGACGAAGAGAACAGCACCCTGACCGCCAACGGCAACCTGATCCAGGTGATCTACGCCAAGGATCCGTCGGCCATCGACTACACCCAGTACGGCATCAAGGATGCGCTGCTGGTCGACAACACCGGCGTATGGCGTGACGCCGACGGCCTGGGTCAGCACCTCAAGTGCCCGGGCATCGACCGTGTGATCCTCACCGCACCGGGCAAGGGCGCGCTGAAGAACATCGTGCATGGCATCAACCATGGCGAAATCACCGCCGACGACAAGATCATCTCGGCCGCTTCCTGTACCACCAACGCCATCGTGCCGGTGCTCAAGGCGGTCAATGACCAGTACGGCATCGTCAACGGCCACGTCGAAACCGTTCACTCGTACACCAACGACCAGAACCTGATCGACAACTTCCACAAGGGCAGTCGTCGTGGCCGTAGCGCCGCGCTGAACATGGTGATCACCGAAACCGGTGCGGCCACTGCCGCGGCCAAGGCGCTGCCGGTGCTCAAGGGCAAGCTGACCGGCAACGCCATTCGCGTACCGACGCCGAACGTGTCCATGGCCATTCTCAACCTGAACCTTGAGAAGGCTTGCAGCCGCGAAGAGATCAACGAGTACCTGCGCCAGATGGCCATGCACTCCGACCTGCAGAAGCAGATCGATTTCGTCAGCTCCCAGGAGGTGGTGTCCACCGACTTCGTAGGCTCGCGTCACGCCGGTGTGGTCGATGCCGAAGCCACCATCGCCAACGACAACCGCGTCGTGCTGTACGTCTGGTACGACAACGAGTTCGGCTACAGCTGCCAGGTGATTCGCGTGATGGAAGAAATGGCCGGGGTCAACCCGCCCGCCTTCCCGCGCTGATCGCAGCGCGCTGCGCAACACCAGATGGGAGCCTTCGGGCTCCCATTTTTTTGCCTGCCGTTTTCGTTGCAGCTACCGGGTTCTGATCCGAAGGGCAGGGTGGTGCGGCGTTATGTCGCCGCCCGGCGCGCCTGTCGTCGTTAAATTTCTGTTGCGTTCTGTAACGGAAATCCGAAAAAAGCCGGCCGCCCGGGTGGCGTCCCGTTGTCGCACAATTCTATAATCCCGGCGATTTCTTACCTGCGTTCGACATTGATCCACGCCAATAGCGATATTGGGGTGCGTCTTGCTTTGTGACTGACGGTTTGTCGAGCGTCATTCAAAAACTTATAAGCTCAGTGGTTAGGCAAACCTATGATCAAAATAAAACGAGGGCTCGATTTGCCCATAGCGGGCGCGCCGGCTCAGCAGATCGATACCTCGAGACCGGTGCGCAGCGTGGCCGTCATAGGCTTCGATTATCACGGGATGAAGCCCACCATGGCGGTGCAGGTGGGCGACCGGGTCAAGCTGGGCCAGGTTCTGTTCTCCGACAAGCGCTCGGAGGGCATCCACTACACCGCGCCAGGCGCCGGTGTGGTCAGCGCGATTCACCGCGGTGAAAAACGCGTGCTGCAATCGGTGGTCATCGATCTCGATGGCGACGAGCAGGAGACCTTCGCGCAGTATCCGACCGCCCAGCTGGGCAGCCTCGACGCCGGCCAGGTTCGCGACAACCTGCAGCAGTCCGGCCTGTGGACGGCGCTGCGTACACGGCCGTTCAGCAAGGTGCCGGCCGTCGATGCCGTGCCCAGCTCGATCTTCGTCACTGCCATCGATACCCACCCGCTGGCCGCGGACCCCGCCCCGATCATCGCCGAGCATGCCGAGGATTTCGAAAACGGCCTCAAGGTGCTGACGCGCCTGAGCCCGGTGTTCCTGTGCAAGGCGCCGGGTGTGAGCCTGCCGGGCGAGCAGGTGGACGGTTTGCGCAGCCAGGCCTTCGCCGGGCCCCACCCGGCTGGCTTGCCGGGTACCCACATTCATTACCTGGACCCGGTCAGCGCCAGCAAGAGCGTTTGGACCATCAACTATCAGGACCTGATCGCCGTCGGCAAGCTGTTCACCAGCGGCCGTTTGTGGGTCGAGCGCGTGGTCGCGCTGGCCGGGCCGGTGGTCGAGCGCCCGCGTCTGCTGCGCACCCGTCTGGGGGCCAACCTCAGCGAGCTGACTGCCGGCGAACTGGCGCCCGGCGACAATCGGGTGATTTCCGGCTCCGTGCTCGGCGGCCGCACCTCCCGTGGCGCCTGCGACTACCTGGGCCGCTATCATCTGCAGGTGTCTTGCCTGGCCGAAGGCAACGAGCGCGAAATGCTCCACTACCTGCGCGCCGGGGTGAACAAGCACTCGATCCTCAATATCTTCGTGTCCAAGCTCAACGCCGCCAAGCGCTTCGCGTTCTCCACCAGCACCAATGGCAGCCCACGCGCCATGGTGCCGGTCGGCAACTATGAAGAGGTGATGCCGCTGGACATCCTGCCGACGCAGCTGCTGCGTTCGCTGATCGTCAGCGACACCGAGATGGCCCAGCAGTTGGGTTGCCTGGAGCTCGACGAGGAAGACCTGGCGCTGTGCACCTACGTGTGTGCCGGCAAATACGAATACGGTCCGATCCTGCGTGATTGTCTGACCCTCATCGAGAAGGAGGGTTGAACATGGGCGTTCGTCAGTTCCTCGACAAGATCGAACACAACTTCGAAAAAGGTGGCAAGTACGAGAAGTGGTACGCGCTCTACGAAGCCGTGGACACCTTCTTCTATCGCCCCGGCAGCGTGACCAGGACCACCGCTCACGTGCGCGACGGCATCGACCTCAAGCGCATGATGATCACCGTCTGGGCCTGCACCTTCCCGGCGATGTTCTTCGGCATGTGGAACACCGGTTACCAGGCCAACCTGGTCTACGCGCAGAGCCCCGATCTGCTGGCCGCCCAGGAGGGCTGGCGCTTCGCGCTGATCGGTGCGCTGGGCGGTTTCGACCCGAGCAGCCTGTGGGACAACTTTATCCAGGGCGCGGCTTACTTCCTGCCCATCTACCTCACGGCGTTCATCGTCGGTGGCTTCTGGGAAGTGCTGTTCGCCTCCATCCGCCGTCACGAGGTCAACGAAGGCTTCTTCGTCACCTCCGTGCTGTTCGCCCTGATCCTGCCGCCGAGCATTCCGCTCTGGCAGGTCGCGCTGGGCATCAGCTTCGGCGTGGTGATCGGCAAGGAAGTGTTCGGTGGTACCGGCAAGAACTTCCTCAATCCGGCCCTGGTCGGTCGCGCCTTCCTGTTCTTCGCCTACCCGGCGCAGATTTCCGGTGACGGCGTGTGGACGGCCGTGGACGGCTATGCGGGCGCCACGGCGCTGGCCACCATCGGCGGTAGCGGGGTTGATGGCCTGATCAATGACGGCCTGACCTGGACCCAGGCTTTCATCGGCCTGATGCCGGGCTCCATTGGCGAGACCGGCACCCTGGCGATCCTGCTCGGCGGTGCGGTGCTGCTGATCACCAAGATCGCTTCCTGGCGCATCGTCAGCGGGGTGATGATCGGCATGATCGCCACCGCCACGCTGTTCAACGCCCTCGCCTCGGACAACAACCCGCTGTTCGCCATGCCCTGGTACTGGCACCTGGTCACCGGGGGCTTCGCCTTCGGCATGATCTTTATGGCCACCGACCCGGTGTCGGCCTCCATGACCAATACCGGCAAGTGGATCTTCGGCATCCTTATCGGCCTGCTGGTGACCATCATTCGTGTGGTCAACCCGGCGTTCCCGGAAGGCGTGATGCTGGCGATCCTGTTCGGCAATCTGTGTGCGCCCCTGATCGACCACTACGTGGTACGGGCCAACATCAAGCGGAGGCTGGCGCGTAATGTCTAAGCTCAAAGAAACCCCGACACGCACGCTGGTCGTGACCCTGGTGCTGTGCCTGGTGTGCTCCATCGCCGTTTCGGCCGCCGCGCTGATCCTGCGCCCGACCCAGCAGGAAAACGCCCTGGTCGACCGCCAGCGCGCGGTGCTGGTGATCGCCGAGTTGTGGCAGCCGGGCATGTCCAGCGACGAAGTGCGCGAAGTGTTCTCCTCGCGTGTCACGCCGCGCCTGGTCGACCTGCGCACCGGCGACTACAGCGACGCCTTCGATCCGCATACCTTCGACCAGAACAAGGCCGTCGCCGATTCGGCGTTGTCCAGCATGATCCCCGAAGACCGCGACATCGCCTCGATCCGTCGCCTGGAACACTACGCGGTGGTCTACCAGATCGAGCAGAACGGCGAACTCGAGCGCCTGGTGCTGCCGGTGCGTGGCTACGGCCTGTGGTCGACCATGTACGGGTTCGTGGCCTTGCAGAGCGACCTGGAGACCGTTGCCGGTATCGGCTTCTACCAGCACGGTGAAACGCCGGGGCTGGGGGGCGAGATCGACAATCCCAACTGGCAGGCCAAGTGGGTCGGCAAGAAGGTTTACCAGGATGGCGAACCGGTATTGCGTGTGATCAAGGGCAGCGTCAACCCGCAGAGCCCGCAGGCCGATTACCAGGTCGACGCCATCGCCGGCGCGACCCTGACCGCCAACGGCGTGACCCACATGATTCACTTCTGGCTCGGTGAGGACGGCTTCGCGCCGTTCCTCAAGAAGCTGTCCGCAGGGGAGGCTTGATCCATGTCCAAACCCACCATGAAAGAGCTGCTGCTCGATCCGATTCTCAACAAGAACCCGATCGGCCTGCAGATTCTCGGCATCTGTTCGGCGCTGGCGGTCACCTCGGCGTTGAGCACCGCGCTGGTGCTGTCCATCGCGCTGACCCTGACCACGGCGTTTTCGAGTTTCTTCATCTCGACGGTGCGCCATCAGATCCCGGGCTCGATCCGCATGATCGCCCAGGTGGTGATCATCGCCTCCCTGGTGATCGTCATCGATCAGTTCCTCAAGGCCTATGCCTACAGCCTGAGTCAGCGGCTGTCGGTATTCGTCGGCCTGATCATCACCAACTGCATCGTCATGGGGCGCGCCGAAGCCTTCGCCATGTCCAACCCGCCGGTAGCATCGTTCGTCGATGGCCTGGGCAACGGTCTGGGCTACAGCGCCATGCTGGTGGCGCTGGGTATCGTGCGCGAGCTGTTCGGTGCCGGCTCGTTGCTGGGCATCGAGATCCTGCACACCGTCAACAATGGTGGCTGGTATCAGCCCAATGGCCTGCTGTTGCTGCCGCCGTCGGCGTTCTTCCTGATCGGCCTGTTCATCTGGGCCCTGCGTAGCTACAAGAAGGAGCAGGTGGAGAAGGTCGAGTACCGCATGGCGCCCCAGGTGAAGAACGAGGAGGCTTACTGATATGGAACATTACATCAGCCTGTTCGTCCGTGCGGTGTTCATCGAGAACATGGCGCTGGCGTTCTTCCTGGGCATGTGCACCTTCCTGGCGATTTCCAAGAAGGTCGAAACCTCCCTGATGCTCGGCTTGACGGTAATCGTGGTGATGGTCATCACCGTGCCGTTGAACAACCTGCTCTACGTCTACCTGCTCAAGGAAGGCGCGCTGAGCTGGGCCGGCCTGCCGGAAGTCGACCTGAGCTTTCTCGGCCTGATCTGCTACATCGGCCTGATCGCCGCGGTGGTGCAGATCATGGAGATGGTGCTCGACAAGTACCTGCCGTCGCTCTACAACGCGCTGGGCATCTTCCTGCCGCTGATCACCGTGCACTGCGCCATCTTCGGCGGCACCTTGTTCATGGTCGAGCGCGACTACAACTTCACCGAGAGCGTGGTCTACGGCGCCGGCGCGGGCGTGTCCTGGGCGCTGGCCATCGTGCTGCTGGCCGCCATCCGCGAGAAGCTCAAGTACAGCGACCCACCCGCCGGTCTGCGCGGCCTGGGCCTGACCTTCATCACCGTTGGCCTGATGTCGCTGGGCTTCATGTCGTTCTCCGGCGTACAGCTGTAAGGGGTTGCCAATGGCTTTTGAAATTCTGGTAGCAGTCTCCATGTTCACCGTGGTGATCATCCTCCTCGTGGCGGTGATCCTCATGGCCCGCGCGCGCCTGGTTTCCGCCGGCGACGTGAACATCGAGATCAACGGTGAGCGCACCATCACCGTTCCGGCTGGCGGCAAGTTGCTGCAGACCCTGGCCGAGAACGAGATCTTCCTGTCGTCGGCCTGTGGCGGCGGCGGTACCTGTGCGCAGTGCAAGTGCATCGTGGAGAGCGGTGGCGGCGAGATGCTGTCCACCGAGGAGTCGCACTTCAACAAGCGCGAGGCCCGCGAGGGCTGGCGCCTGTCCTGCCAGACCCCGGTCAAGCAGGACATGAAGATCGAGGTGCCCGAGGAAGTCTTTGGCGTGAAGAAGTGGGAGTGCACGGTCGAGTCCAACCCGAACGTGGCCACCTTCATCAAGGAGCTGACCCTCAAATTGCCGGAAGGCGAGAAGGTCGATTTCCGCGCCGGTGGTTACGTGCAGCTGGAGTGCCCGCCGCACACCGTGCACTACAAGGACTTCGACATCCAGGAGGAGTACCGCGGCGACTGGGACAAATTCAACCAGTGGAAGTACGTGTCCAAGGTCGACGAGACGGTGATCCGCGCCTACTCCATGGCCAACTATCCCGAAGAAGTCGGCCTGGTGAAATTCAACATCCGCATCGCCTCGCCACCGCCGGGCAAGGATCATTTGCCACCGGGCAAAATGTCGTCCTGGGTGTTCAGCCTCAAGCCGGGTGACAAGGTCACGGTGTACGGGCCGTTCGGCGAGTTCTTCGCCAAGGATACCGATGCCGAGATGGTCTTCATCGGTGGTGGTGCCGGCATGGCGCCGATGCGCTCGCATATCTTCGACCAGCTCAAGCGCCTGAAATCCACCCGCAAGATCAGCTTCTGGTACGGCGCGCGCTCCATGCGCGAGGCGTTCTACACCGAGGAGTACGATCAGCTGCAGGCGGAGAATCCGAACTTCGAATGGCACCTGGCGCTGTCCGACCCGCAGCCGGAAGACAACTGGACCGGCCTGACCGGCTTCATCCACAACGTGCTCTACGAGAACTACCTCAAGGATCACCCGGCGCCCGAGGATTGCGAGTTCTACATGTGCGGCCCGCCGATGATGAACGCCGCGGTGATCAAGATGCTCACCGACCTGGGTGTCGAACAGGACAACATCCTGCTCGACGACTTCGGCGGATGATTGCAGCCGCTCTGAAACAGCCCGCCCTTGTCGCTGCCCTGGCCGCGACATTGGCTGCTACGCTCGTGAGCTGCGGTTTTTCCGAAACGGTCGAGGAGTTCGGTGGCCCGGCGCAAGGCAGCACCTATTCGGTGAAGTACGTCAGCGCCAAGGGCGTACCCGACAAAGCGGCGCTCAAGGCCGATGTGGAGGCGATCTTCGCCGAGGTCGACGAGCAGATGTCCACCTACCGTGACGACTCGCTGATCGAGCAGTTCAATCGCTCCCCGGCCGGCAGCTGCATGAGCATGCCCGCCGGGGTTCTGCAACTGATCGAAACTGGCAACACCCTGCATCGTGACAGCGGCGGGGCGTTCGATCTCACCTTAGAACCTCTGCTCGACCTGTGGGGCTTCGGCCCGCGCGGCAACGGTGAGCGTCGGGTGCCAAGCGAGCACGCGCTGCAAGAGGTACGTGGGCGCATCGGCCAGGAGCGCCTGCATATCGACGGCGACCGCCTGTGCAAAGATGTCGATCTGCAGGTCGACTTCAACAGCATCGCCGCCGGTTATACGGTTGATCGAATCATCGCGCGGCTGGTCGAACAGGGGGTGAGCAGTTATCTGGTCGAAGCCACCGGCGAACTCAAGGCAGTTGGCCGCAAGCCCGACGGTCAGCCCTGGCGCATCGCGCTCGAAGCGCCCCGGGATGACCAGCGGGCCATCCAGCGGGTGATCGAACTGGACGGCTACGGCATCTCCACCTCGGGTGACTACCGCAATTATTTCGAGGAGCAGGGCGTACGCTATTCCCACACCCTTGATCCGCAGACCGCCGCGCCGATCCAGCACACCCTGGCGGCGGTCACCGTGGCCGCGCCCTCGACGCTGATGGCCGACGGCCTGTCCACCGTGCTGCTGGTGCTCGGTCCCGACAAGGGTTTCGAGTACGCCGAGCGCAAAGGTATCGCGGCGTTCTTCGTGACCCGAGAGGGTGACGGATTCGTCACACGCAGTACCGCCACTTTCGAGCAGCTGTTCGCTGCGGGAGGCAAGCAATGACATTCGTGATGGTTTTTCTGATCATGCTCACGGTCGTCGGCCTGATGGCCGTCGGCGTGATGATGGGCCGCAAGCCCATCGCCGGCTCCTGCGGCGGCATCGCCAACCTGGGCATCGAGAAGAAGTGCTCGATTTGTGGTGACGACCGCGAGAAATGCCCGGAAGTGACGGGCCAGGGCAACGGCGAAGCCGGCGTGCAAAGCTACGACGCCAGCAAGCGCTGATCGCCATTTGCCGCCTGGCCCGGTAGGCTATGCGTTATTGCGAAATGTTGCGTACCAGGCCGCACGTCCGGTCTGGTTCTGCCGATAGCGCGCGATAAGCGTTGCGGCGTGATCTGAGGAGTGAACATGGCGGTCTACAACTACGATGTCGTGGTATTGGGCTCCGGCCCTGCAGGTGAAGGGGCGGCGATGAACGCGGCCAAGGCCGGTCGCAAGGTGGCGGTGGTCGACGACCGCCGCGAGGTGGGCGGCAACTGCACCCACCTGGGTACCATCCCTTCGAAAGCGCTGCGCCATTCGGTGCGGCAGATCATGCAGTTCAACACCAACCCCATGTTCCGTCAGATCGGCGAGCCGCGCTGGTTCTCCTTTCCTGACGTACTGAAAAGCGCCGAGCGGGTGATCGCCAAACAGGTCACCTCGCGCACCGGTTATTACGCGCGCAACCGCATCGACGTGTTCTTCGGTACCGGCAGCTTCGCCGACGAGCAGACCATCGAAGTGGTCTGCCCCAACGGCGTATTGGAAACCCTGTCGGCCAAGCAGGTGATCATCGCCACCGGCTCGCGCCCCTACCGCCCGGCGGACGTCGACTTCAACCATCCGCGGGTCTACGACAGCGATACCATCCTGACCCTCAGCCACACGCCGCGCCGTCTGATCATCTACGGCGCCGGGGTGATCGGCAGCGAGTACGCCTCGATCTTCAGCGGCCTGGGCGTGCTTGTCGACCTGATCGACAACCGCGATCAGTTGCTGAGCTTCCTCGACTCGGAAATCTCCGACGCACTGAGCTATCACCTGCGCACCAACAACGTGTTGATTCGTCACAATGAAGAGTACGAGCGCATCGAAGGCCTGGACAACGGCGTGATCCTGCACCTGAAGTCCGGCAAGAAGATCAAGGCCGATGCGCTCTTGTGGTGTAACGGCCGTACCGGCAACACCGACAAGCTGGGCCTGGAAAACATCGGCATCCACGTCAACAGCCGTGGCCAGGTACAGGTCGACGAGCATTATCGAACCGAAGTCGAGAACATCTACGCCGCCGGTGACGTGATCGGCTGGCCGAGCCTGGCCAGTGCCGCGGCCGACCAGGGCCGTTCGGCGGCCGGCAGCATCGTCGACAACGGCAGCTGGCGGATCGTCGATGACATCCCCACCGGCATCTACACCATTCCCGAGATCAGCTCGATCGGCAAGAACGAGCACGAGCTGACCAAGGCCAAGATCCCCTATGAAGTGGGCAAGGCGTTCTTCAAGAGCATGGCGCGGGCGCAGATTTCCCATGAGCCGGTCGGCATGCTGAAGATCCTCTTCCACCGCGAGACCCTGGAAGTGCTCGGCGTGCACTGCTTCGGCTACCAGGCCTCGGAGATCGTGCACATCGGCCAGGCGATCATGAACCAGAAGGGCGAGGCCAATACCCTGAAGTATTTCGTCAACACCACCTTCAACTACCCGACCATGGCCGAAGCCTATCGGGTCGCCGCGTTCGACGGGCTCAACCGGCTTTTTTGAGCGGCTCCGGCCGGTGGCCTGAGCCGGCCGGGGATCCGTTCGCCGACTCCCGCGACTGGCGCTGGCCAAACCGCGAGAGCGTCTGAGCAGGCCGGAAAACCGATCCCTTGTGGATCGGTTTTTTTATGGACGGCGCCTTTCGGTTTTCAGGTGCGCACTTGCGGATAGGCCGCTACATGCGCGACGAGCAGCGCCAGCGCCGCGTCCACCGATAGCCGAGCGGTGTCGAGGGTCAATGGCGCCTGCGGCCAGGGCTCGTACTCATGGGCCATAACCGATTGCCAGTCGGGCATCACCAACCCGGGCACCTCGCTGATTCTCGATTCCACGCGCTGGCGATGTTGCTCTGGGTCAGAACAGATGATCTGCACGTCCAGCAAGGGGCACCAGGCCTGTGCAGCGCTGTCAGCCCAGGCCTGGCGGCTTTCCGCGACCGGGTTGACGCAGTCGGCGATCACAATGCGCGCGGCCTTGAGATTGTCCCGCGCGATGGCATTGGCCACCCTGTAGCCGCTGCTGCCGACCGCTTGCCCCGGCGCGGCGTTGCGCAGCGCCTGCTCGATGCTGTCGATGCGCAGGTACACGGCCTGTAGATGAGTAGCCAGGGCTTTGGCGAGCGTGCTCTTGCCGGTGCCGGGCAGGCCACTGAAGACGATCAGCATGCATCGGTCCTTCTCTGCCAGCGCCGTTCTCTTGAAGCAGGATGTGGGAACGGGCCATGCCCGTGATTTAGCGCGCATGGCCCGTTCCCACATTAGAAGCGCCGTGCTGTTGTACTTAACCGCGCAGCGTACTGACGGCGATGCCGGGGAAATCGGTGATGATGCTGTCGGCGCCGAAGTCAGCGAGGCGGCGCATCAGGGCGGGCTCGTTGACCGTCCACACCGACACGTGCAGGCCCGCTTTCTGCGCCTTTAGCAGGCGCTCCGGGGTGCACAGCGTCCAGTTCAGGGCCAGCAGGTCGCAGCCGTAGTTGCGCGCCACCTTGATCGGATCCAGCCAGGCGTATTCGGCGACCAGGCCGCGGCCCAGGTGTGGCGTCAGGCGCTGGGCGGCGCTCAGCACTTCGCGGGAGCTGGAGGTGATGGTGATCCTGTCGTCCAGGCCGAAGCGGCGGCTGAGCAGGGCGATGGCTTCCACGGTACGCGCGGCGCGATCCCTGGATGCGCTCTTGACCTCCAGCTGCCAGTGCTCGAAGTCACACTGCTCGAACAGTTCGCTCAGCCGCGGAATGGGGCAGGGGTGGCGCCAGCCTGGGCCGCCGCGGCGGGCGTCATAGTGCACCAGTTCGGCGGCGTCGTGCTCGACCACCTTGCCGCGCTGGCCGGTGGTGCGCTTGAGCGTCGGGTCATGGATGACCATCAGTTCGCCGTCGCGCGACAGGTGCAGATCCAGTTCGCAGCGGCGTACGCCGTGCTCCAGGCACTGCTGAAAGCTGACCAGGGTATTTTCCGGGGCTTCGCCCTTGGCGCCGCGATGGCCGTAGATCAGGGTCACGGTTGCTCCTTACTCGGTGGCGGTGGTGCGCGGTTGCAGATGGCGCACGCTGTTGATCACATGGTCGTATTCGAAATAGACGCTGAATTCGCGGTAGTCCCAGCGGGTGATCGGTGGCTTGCCGACAGCAGGGTGCTCTTCATCGGCAAGGCCGAAGCGCTCCAGCACCGAGCGCTTGGACTGGCCCTTTTGCGGCACCTCGGTGAGGTCGGCGCCTTGCTGACCGATGGGAATCGTCAGGGTGTCGGCCTGGGCCGTCAGCGGCAACAGCAGGAGCAGCGAAAGCAGCAGTGGCGATGGTGTCACGTGAGTTCCTCGCGGGCCTGGCGGCGCTCCTGCGCCTGACGCTGCAGGATATGCCGGGCGAGCAGCTGGCGCTGTGCGTCAGTCAGCGCTTCGAACTCGGCGCCGATCTCGAACTGGCCGTCACGCTCGTTGCAGTGCAGCACCCGCACGCGCAGCAAAAGGCCCAACGCCTGCGGCATCAGCACCATCTTCAGGGCCATGTGGCTGTCGACCGTCAGCGCTTGCGTGTGCAGGAAACTGATGCCGCCCTCGGACAAGGTCACCCGCTTGGGCGGGCCGATATCGCGCAGCAGGCTCTGGGCCATGGCCTGGCCGAGCAGGTCGATGCGTTTGTTGACCACCTTGAGGTAGTTGGCCAGGGTACGGTCGCGCTCGCTGATATTGCGCAGCAGGTGCTGGGATTCGAAATCCATCACATGCAGTTCGCTGAGCAGGTTGAACAGCGGTGAGGCGTCGTGAAGCTCGTCAGTGGCCAGGGCGTCGGCACCTGCCAGGGGGGGGAAATCCAGTGCGATCGTGTCCTCGATACGATAGTATTCGCGGCGATCGTTTTCGTCTTGAGTCGGCATGGCGAACCCATGGCAGCAGTGGTGGTCAGAGTGTAAGGCCGCTCGCCAGGCCCCGCCACAAGGACGTTTCTCTTTCCCTCGAACAAGCGCCCCACATGTTCAGACCCCTGTCCGTTTTTCTCGGTACGCGCTACACGCGGGCCAAGCGTCGCAACCACTTCGTTTCGTTCATTTCCCTGACCTCGATGATCGGGCTGGCACTGGGTGTGCTGGTGATGATCCTGGTGTTGTCGGTGATGAACGGCTTCGACCATGAAATGCGCACCCGGGTGCTGGGCATGGTGCCCCACGCGACCATCGAGAGCGCCACGCCGATCACCGACTGGCAGCGCCTGGCCGACCGCGCGCTGAAGAACCCGCAGGTGCTGGCGGTGGCGCCGTTCAGCCAGATGCAGGGCCTGCTGACCAACGATGGCAAGGTGCAGAAGGTGCTGATCAACGCCGTGGACCCGGTCGAGGAGCCCAAGGTGTCGATCATCGGCGACTTCTTCCGCGAGGGCCGTCTCGAGGATCTGCAACCCGGCAGTTTTGGCATCGTCATAGGCGACAAGGCCGCCGACAAGCTCGGCGTCGGCCTGGGTGACAAGATCACCTTCGTGGCGCCTGAGGTGACCGTCACCCCGGGCGGCGTGTTCCCGCGCCTGAAGCGCTTCACCGTGGTCGGCATCTTCCATGTCGGCGCCGGTGAAATCGATGGCTTCATGGCGATGACCCATGTCCAGGATCTGGCCCGCCTGCAGCGCCACAAGGCCGACCAGGTGCAGGGCATCCGCCTCAAGTTCGCCGACCTGTTCCAGGCGCCGCGGACCGCCTGGCAACTGGCCCAGAGCTTTGGTCAGGATGATTACCTGGCCCGCGACTGGACGCGCACCCACGGCAATCTCTACCAGGCCATCCGCATGGAAAAGGCCATGATCGGCCTGCTGCTGTTGCTGATCGTTGCGGTGGCGGCCTTTAACATCATTTCCACCCTGGTGATGGTGGTCACCGACAAGAAGGGCGACATCGCCATCCTGCGTACCCTGGGCGCCACACCGATGCAGATCATGGCCACCTTCATGGTGCAGGGCACGGTGATCGGCGTGATCGGCACCCTGATCGGCGCCGTGCTGGGCATTCTCGCGGCGCTGAACATCAGTTCGATCATCGCGGGCGTCGAGCGCCTGCTCGGCTTCAAGTTTCTCAATGCCGACGTGTACTTCATCGACTACCTGCCGTCGCAGCTGATGCTCGCCGACGTGCTGCAGGTGTGCGGTGCGGCATTGGTGTTGAGTTTCCTCGCTACTCTTTATCCGGCCTGGCGCGCGGCGCGCACCCAGCCCGCGGAGGCATTACGTTATGAGTGATCCGGTCGTGCAGGCGCAAGGCGCCGTGCTCAGCTGCCGTAACCTGAGCAAGCGCTACGAAGAAGGCCCGCAGTCGGTGGTGGTGCTCGACGACCTGCAGCTGGAGCTTCACCCGGGCGAGCGGGTGGCCATCGTCGGTAGCTCCGGTTCCGGCAAGAGCACGCTGCTCAACATGCTTGGCGGCCTGGATACGCCGAGCAGCGGCAGCGTATGGCTAGCCGGTGAGGAACTGTCGGCGCTCAACGAGAAGCAACGTGGCCTGCTGCGCAACCGCGCCCTGGGCTTTGTCTACCAGTTCCACCACCTGTTGGCCGAGTTCACCGCCCTGGAGAACGCCTGCATGCCGCTGCTGATCGGCAAGACGCCGATTGCCGAGGCGCGCCAGCGTGCCAGCGAACTGCTCGAACGCGTCGGCCTTGGCCATCGCCTGAGTCACAAACCGGCCGAGCTGTCCGGCGGCGAGCGTCAGCGGGTGGCCATCGCCCGGGCGCTGATCAACCGCCCTGGCCTGGTGCTGCTCGACGAGCCCACGGGCAACCTCGACAACCACACCGCCCAGGGCATTCAGGAACTGATGCGTGAGCTCAGCAGCCAGTCGCAGACGGCGTTTCTGATCGTCACCCACGACCTCCAGCTGGCGCGGCAGATGGACCGGGTGCTGAGCCTGGAAGACGGCAAGCTGGTGCACGCCTGATGTTTCGCCCGCTGAGTGTCTTCATCGGCCTGCGCTACACCCGCGCCAAGCGCCGCAACCACTTTATCTCGTTCATCTCCCTGACTTCGATGATTGGCCTGTCCCTGGGCGTGCTGGCGATGATCGTGGTGCTGTCGGTGATGAACGGTTTTCATCGGGAAATGAGTTCGCGCATCCTCGGCATGGTGCCCCACGCAACCATCGCCGGCTCGCCGGCCCTGGCTGACTGGCAGGCGCCGGCCAAGGTGGCGATGGAGAACCCGCAGGTCGAGGCAGCGGTGCCTTTCGCCGAGCTGGAGGGCATGCTGTCGTACCGTGGTGTGATGCAGCCGATTCAGCTGCATGGCATCGACCCGGCGCTGGAGCCGAAGGTCTCGATCATCGGTGACCACATGGTACAGGGCCGTCTCAGTGATCTGCGCGAGGGCGAGTATGGGGTGGTCATCGGCGAAATCACCGCGCGGCGCTTCCAGCTGCAGATCGGTGATCGTCTGGCCCTGATCGTGCCGGAGGTCAGCTCGGTGCCCGGCGGCATCACACCGCGCATGCAGCGTCTCAACGTGGTCGGTATCTTCAGGGTCGGCGCCGACCTGGACAGCTCCCTGGCGCTGATCAACGTCGCCGATGCGGCGCAGATCCAGCGCCTTGACCCGGGTTCGGTACAGAGTATTCGCCTCAAGCTCAAGGACCTCTACCAGTCACCCCAGGTGGCTGCGGCGCTCGCAGCGCAGTTGGGCGAGGGCTACCGCGCCAGCGACTGGACGCAGACCCAGGGCAGCCTGTTCAGCGCCATGAAGATGGAAAAGACCATGATCGGCCTGCTGCTGCTGTTGATCGTCGCGGTGGCGGCCTTCAACATCATCGCCACGCTGATCATGGTGGTCGCCGACAAAGGTGCGGACATCGCCATCCTGCGTACCCTGGGCGCCACGCCACGGCAGATCATGGGCATCTTCATGGTCCAGGGTACGGTAATCGGGGTGATCGGTACCCTGATCGGCGGCGTGCTGGGGGTATTGGCGGCGCTCAACGTCAGCGAGCTGGTAGGCTGGCTGGAGCGGGTCAGCGGCCAGCACGTGTTCAGCTCCGACGTATACTTCATCAGCACCTTGCCGTCGGAGCTGCAGGTCGCCGACGTGGTGCTGATCTGCAGCGCTGCGCTGACCCTGAGCTTTCTCGCCACCCTCTATCCATCCTGGCGCGCGTCGCGTACCCAGCCGGCTGAGGCATTGCGTTACGAGTGACGACCGCCGCTCTGTCATCCGCCTGCTAGGCTCGAAGGGCCGCTATGTTCATAGCGGCCTTTTGGTTTTTGCACTCTGGCTCGACAAGCGGGACGCCCATGGACGGGACACGAACAGCAGACCTGCGCAGCGTTTTGCTGGCCCTGGCCGCCGGCCTGCTGTTGCTGCGCTGGCTGCCGCAATTGCCGCCCAGCTCCCTGATATGGGGGGCAGCGCTAATGGGATTGATCCTGTTGCCTTCGCGCGGCTGCCTGATCGGCCTGTTCCTGCTCGGTTTCAGCTGGGCATGCCTGTCGGCGCAATCGGCACTGGATGATCGCCTGGCCCCCGAACTGGACGGCCGCACGCTGTGGCTGCAGGGCAGGGTAGTCGACCTGCCGGATGTGCGTGAAGGGGTGGTGCGTTTTCACCTGGCCGAGGCGCAGTCACGGCGTGCCGAGCTGCCGCAACTGCTGCGTTTGTCCTGGTATGGCGGGTCACAGATTCGCGCCGGTGAGGTCTGGCGGCTGGCGGTGAACCTCAAGCGGCCCCATGGGCTGGTCAACCCACAATCCTTCGACTACGAGGCCTGGCTGCTGGCCCAGCGCATTGGTGGGGTGGGCACCATCAAGTCCGGCCAGCGCCTGAGCGAAGCGGACGGCGGCGCGGCGTGGCGCGACGGGCTGCGCCAGCACCTGCTCGCCAAGGATCCCCACGGCCGCGCCGGCGGGCTGGCCGCCCTGGTGCTGGGCGACAGCTCTGGCCTGTCCGTAGCCGACTGGCGCGTGCTGCAGGACACCGGCACGGTGCACCTGCTGGTGATCTCTGGCCAGCACGTGACGCTGGTGGCGGGGATGTTCTACGGCCTGGTGTTCTGGTTGGCCCGGCTCGGCTGGTGGCCCCGTGCGCTGCCCTGGCTGCCGACGGCCTGCCTGCTGGGCTTTATCTCGGCGTTGGGCTACAGCCTGCTGGCCGGCTTCGAAGTGCCGGTGCAGCGCGCCTGCGCGATGATCGGCCTGGTGCTGCTGTGGCGCTGGCGCTTTCGTCACCTGGGCATCACCTTGCCGTTACTGATGGCGCTGGTCGCGGTACTGATCCTGGAGCCCCTGGCGGTACTGCAACCGGGCTTCTGGCTGTCGTTCGGCGCGGTGGGGCTGCTGATTCTGATCTTCGCGGCGCGCCTGGGCGCCTGGGCCTGGTGGCGGACGCTGGGGCGCGCGCAGTGGGCGATGACCGTGGGCTTGTTGCCGATGCTGCTGGCCCTCGGCCTGCCGATCAGCGCCAGCAGCCCCTTGGCCAACCTGATCGCCGTGCCTTGGGTCGGCTTCGCCGTGGTGCCGCCGGCATTGCTCGGCACCTTGCTGCTGCCGGTGCCCTGGCTCGGCGAGGGCCTGCTGTGGCTGGCCGGCTTCTCCCTGGAGTGGCTGTTCCGTCTACTCGGCTTGATGGCTGAGTGGCTGCCGGCCTGGCTGCCCAGCGCCTTGCCGTTATGGGGCTGGCTGCTGGTGGCACTGGGAGCGCTGTTCATTCTATTGCCGGGAGGTGTGCCATTGCGCGGCCTGGGCCTGATCCTGCTGCTGCCGTTGCTGTTCACGCCTGTAGAGCGGCCTGCCGAGCAGCGCGCCGAGGTGTGGATGCTGGATGTCGGCCAGGGGCTGTCGATGCTGGTGCTGACCCGCAATCACGCGCTGCTGTATGACGCCGGCCCCAGCTTCGGCGATTTCGACCTGGGCGAGCGGGTGGTGCTGCCCTCGTTGCGGGCGCTGGATGTGCGCGCACTGGACATGCTGCTGATCAGCCATTCGGACAACGATCACTCCGGCGGTGCCGAGGCGGTCGCGCGGGGCATGCCGGTGAAACGCGTGGTCAGTGGCGAGGCACCCGCGCTACCCGCCGGCTTCGGCGCAGAGGCGTGCGGGCAAGCGATCTGGGCATGGGATGGCGTGCAGTTCAGCACCTGGCGCTGGGCCGAGGCGGCGGACAGCAACCAGTCTTCCTGCGTGTTGATGATCGAGGCGGCTGGCGAGCGCATCCTGCTGACCGGGGATATCGATGCGCGGGCCGAGCGCGCGCTGATCGACAGTGGTCACGAGCTGCAGGCCCGCTGGCTGCTAGCGCCGCACCACGGCAGCCGCAGTTCGTCGTCCTGGGCCTTGCTCAAGGCGGTGCAGCCGCAGGCGGTGCTGTATTCGCGGGGCAAGCACAACGCCTATGGGCATCCGCATCCGATGGTGGTCTCTCGTTATGCCGCCTTCGGGGCGCGGGCCTACGACAGCGTCGAGACCGGCGCGCTGCGTATCGAACTCGGCACCTTTGGCGAGCCGCAGGCGCTGCGTGAAATACCGCGTTTCTGGCGGGAAAAATGAGAACCGCAGCCGTCGGCGACATCACGACCCTATGCTAGAGTGGCGCCACTTTTGCGAAGGGGATCTGCCACCGTGTGGGAACTGGTTAAATCTGGCGGCTGGGTAATGCTGCCGATCATTTTGTGTTCAATCGCCGCCCTGGGCATCATTGCCGAGCGCCTGTGGACGCTGCGCGTCAGCCGCGTGACGCCGCCCCATCTGCTCGGGCAGGTGTGGCGCTGGATCCAGGACAAGCAGCTCAACAGCCAGAAGCTCAAGGAGCTGCGCGCCGACTCGCCGCTGGGTGAGATCCTCGCCGCCGGCCTGGCCAATTCCAAGCATGGTCGCGAGATCATGAAGGAGTGCATCGAAGAGGCAGCGGCCCGTGTGGTGCACGAAATGGAGCGCTACCTCAATGCGCTGGGCACCATCGCCGGTATCGCGCCGCTGCTCGGTCTGCTCGGCACGGTGATCGCCATGATCGATATCTTCGGCTCGTTCATGGGCGGCAGCACCGCCAACCCGGCACTGCTCGCAGGCGGTATCGCCAAAGCGCTGATCACCACTGCCTCGGGCCTCACCGTGGCGATTCCGGCACTGTTCTTCCACCGCTTCCTGCAGCGCCGCGTCGATGAACTGGTCATCGGCATGGAGCAGGAAGCCATCAAACTGGTGGAAATGGTGCAGGGCGAACGTGACGTCGACCTTGCCGAGGAGCCCAAGCCGGCCAAGGGGAGCAAGAAAGCGTGAAGTTCAGACGTAGACGGCGCGAGCAGGTCGAGATCAATCTCGCCTCGCTGATCGACGTGGTGTTCATCCTGCTGCTGTTCTTCGTGGTAAGCACCACCTTCACCCGGGAGACCCGCATGCAGGTCGACCTGCCCGAGGCGGCCAGCGGCACGCCGCCGGAGCAGAGCGAGCTCAAGCAGCTGGAAGTGGTGATCTCGGCAGATGGCACCTTCTCGCTCAATGGCCAGGCCCTGATCAAGAACGATCTGGACAACCTGATGGCGGCCCTGCAGAAGGAGTCGGGCGGTGACAACAGCCTGCCGCTGACCATCAGCGCCGACGCCAAGACCAGCCATCAATCGGTGATCACCGCCATGGACGCCGCCGGCAAGCTGGGCTTCGCCCACTTGCGCATCACCACGGTCGAGACCCAGGCCGCGCCCTGATGGCGAGCCTTGCCGACCGCTTGGTCAAAGCCTGGTACGAAGGGCATCCGGCATTGGCGCTGTTGCGCCCGCTGGAGGCCTTGTACCGCAGCGTGGTGGCGCGCAAGCGGGCGCGCTTCCTCGCTGGCGAGGGCGATATCTACCGCGCGCCGGTGCCGCTGATCGTGGTGGGCAACGTCACCATTGGCGGCACCGGCAAAACGCCGTTGATTCTCTGGCTGGTCGAACAGTGCCAGGCCCGGGGCCTGCGCGTTGGCGTGATCAGCCGCGGTTATGGCGCCAAGCCGCCGAGCCTGCCCTGGCGTGTTCGCGCCGAACACAGCGCTGAGCAGGCGGGCGATGAGCCACTGCTGATCGTCCAGCGCAGCGGCGTGCCGCTGATGATCGACCCGGATCGCGGTCGAGCGGCGAGGGCGCTGCTCGCAGAGGAGCCGTTGGACCTGCTGCTCAGCGATGATGGCCTGCAGCACTATCGCCTGGCCCGCGATGTGGAACTGGTGCTGATCGACGCTGCCCGCGGTCTAGGCAACGCCCGCTGCCTGCCCGCCGGGCCGCTGCGCGAGCCGGCCGAGCGGCTGGATAGTGTGGATGCCTGTCTTTACAACGGCGCAGCCGAGGATCCACCCGGCGGCTATGCCTTTACTCTGCTGCCCAGCGCGCTGATCAACCTGCGCAGCGGCGAGCGTCGCGCGCTCGACCATTTCCCGCCGGGCCAGGCCGTGCACGCAGTGGCCGGTATCGGCAACCCACAGCGTTTCTTCACGACCCTCGAGGCGCTACACTGGCGGCCTGTCGCGCATGCCTTCGCCGACCACGCCGCCTACAGCGCCGAGCTGCTGAATTTCTCGCCGGCGCTGCCGTTGCTGATGACCGAGAAGGATGCGGTGAAGTGCCGGGCCTTCGCGGCCGACGATTGGTGGTACCTGGCCGTCGACGCTCAGCCCTCTGCGGCATTCCGCGCCTGGTTCGACGCCCGGCTGGAACGTCTGCTCGGCGAGCGGCACTAAGCGTTCACGCTCTACCTCTTTTGTTCTCAAGGATTTCCCATGGACCCGAAACTGCTCGATATCCTGGCCTGCCCGATCACCAAGGGCCCGCTCAAGCTCAGCCAGGACAAGACCGAACTGATCAGCAAGGGCGCCGGTGTGGCCTATCCGGTTCGCGATGGCATTCCGGTGATGCTGGAAAGCGAAGCCCGTACCCTCACCGACGACGAACGCCTGGACAAGTAAGATGAGTAACGCCTTTACCGTGGTGATCCCGGCCCGCTATGCGTCCACCCGCCTGCCGGGCAAACCGCTGCAGGATATCGCCGGCAAGCCGATGGTTCAGCACGTCTGGGAGCAGGCCTGCAAAAGCAGCGCGACCCAGGTGGTGATCGCCACCGACGATGCGCGCATCGTCGAGGCCTGCCAGGCTTTCGGTGCCAAGGTGTTGCTGACCCGCGTCGACCACAACTCCGGCACCGACCGCCTGGCTGAAGTGGCTGCTGCCCTGGGCCTGGAAGCCGATGCCATCGTGGTCAACGTGCAGGGCGATGAGCCGCTGGTACCCCCAGCGATCATCGACCAGGTAGCGGCCAATCTGGCCGGCAATCCCCAGGCTGCCATCGCCACCCTGGCCGAGCCCATCGAGGATGTCGCCGCGCTGTTCAACCCCAATGTGGTCAAGGTCGCCAGCGATCTGAATGGCCTGGCGCTGACCTTCAGCCGCGCGCCGCTGCCCTGGGCGCGTGATGCCTTCGCCGCTGATCGCGACAGCTTGCCGTCGGGCGTTCCCTATCGCCGGCATATCGGTATCTACGCTTATCGCGCCGGCTTTTTGCAGGACTTCGTCGCCTGGGGCCCATGCTGGCTGGAAAACACCGAGTGCCTGGAGCAGCTGCGTGCGCTCTGGCATGGTGTGCGCATTCATGTCGCCGACGCACAGGAGGCGCCGCCTGCTGGTGTCGACACCCAGGAAGACCTCGACCGTGTACGCCGGTTGCTGGGTGTTTGATGCGCGTTCTGTTCGTGTGCCTGGGTAATATCTGCCGTTCCCCCACTGCCGAGGCGGTATTGCGCCAACGGCTGCAGCAGACCGGGCTGGCCGAGCGCATCGAAGTCGACTCTGCCGGTACCGGCGACTGGCACATCGGCAAGGCGCCGGACTCGCGTACTCAGGAAGCTGCCAAGCGTCGTGGTTATGACCTGTCCAGCCTGCGCGGTCGCCAGGTCTCGGCTGACGACTTCGCGCGTTTCGACCTGATCCTGGCCATGGACAGCGCCAACCTGCGCGACCTGCAGCGGCTGCGCCCGGCCCAGGCACGGGGCGAGCTGGATCTGTACCTGCGCCGTTTCGGCCTCGCCGAGAGCGAAGTGCCGGATCCGTACTACGGCGGCAGCGAAGGTTTCGAGCAGGTGTTGGATCTGCTCGAGCAGGCCAGCGATGCCCTGCTGATCGAACTCAAGGGACGTTTATGAGCCTGCTGGTGCAGTCGGGCGTATCGCTCAAGGCCTATAACACTTTTGGCGTGGATGTGGCAGCGCGCTACTTTGCCGAGGCGGATGACGATCAGCAGGTGCGCCAGGCGCTCGCCGCTGCTCGCGAGCGACAGGTGCCATTGCTGGTGCTTGGCGGTGGTAGCAACCTGCTGTTGACCGCCGATGTCGAGGCGCTGGTGCTGCACATGGTCGGCCGCGGCATTCGCGTGCTGGCCGACGATGGCCAGCGCGTGGAGATCGAAGCCGAGGCCGGCGAACCCTGGCACCCGTTCGTGCTGTGGACGCTGGCTCACGGCCTGGTCGGCCTGGAAAACCTCAGCCTGATTCCCGGCTCGGTCGGCGCTTCGCCGGTGCAGAACATTGGTGCCTATGGTGTCGAGCTGAAGGATTGCTTTCTCGGCCTGACGGCCCTGGATCGGCAGACTGGCGAGGTCCGTCAGTTCGATCTGCAGGATTGTGCCTTCGCCTATCGCGACAGTCTGTTCAAGCGTGAAAGCGGGCGCTGGATCATCCTGCGCGTGCGGTTCGCCCTGAGCCGTAATGCAGCCCTGCATCTGGATTACGGCCCGGTGCGTCAGCGCCTGGCGGAGCAGGGCATCGAGTCACCGAACGCCAGTGATGTCAGCCGGGCCATTTGCGCCATCCGCAGTGAGAAACTGCCGGACCCTGCGGTGCTCGGCAATGCCGGCAGCTTCTTCAAGAATCCGCTGGTACCCGCCGAGCTGGCGCAGCGTCTGCAAGCCGAATACCTCGATCTGGTGGCCTATCCCCAGCCCGATGGCCAGGTGAAGCTGGCGGCCGGCTGGCTGATCGACAAGGCCGGTTGGAAGGGCTTTCGCGACGGCGACGCCGGCGTGCACCGGCTGCAGGCCCTGGTGCTGGTCAATTACGGCAACGCCACTGGGCAGCAATTGCTCGACCTGGCCCGGCGCATTCAGGCGGATATCGCCGAGCGCTTTGGTGTAAGCCTGGAAATAGAGCCGAACGTGCTCTGATTACGCTGCGCGGCCTCGCCGGTTTGGCGGGGCTGCGCAGACTTCATCTCATCATTGCTCTCCAGGCCCAAGCAGGGCTGCGTTCAAACGCGTGCTACAGAACCCGGCTTTCCTTAGCTGAGGCGAGCGCAGCGATATCAGGGCGATCCACGGCCGGCCCGAGATCCCGGCGCGCATACGACCGAGCAGCGGATTCCAGGCAATAAAAAAGGGATGCCGAAGCATCCCTTTTCATTACGCGTCAGCTATCAGGCTTGCGGTTTGGGCGCATCCTGATCGCGCTGGGCGCTTTCGTCGACCGGCGTGACGATCACCTCAGCCTGTTCGGCTTGCTCGACCGGCTCGCTGGCTGGTTGGGCCTCGACCACGGCTTCGCCTTGCGCCACCGGAGCCGCTTCAACGGCCGGAGCGGCCTCGACCACGGCAGGGGCCGCAGCGGCAGCCTTGGCAGCTTCTTCGGCTTCGCGAGCCAGACGCTCTTCTTCACGCTTGCGACGGCGTACTTCGCGAGGGTCGTTCGGCGCACGGCCGTTGCTGCTGACCGGTGCCGACGTGGCTACCTGCTCGATGGCTGCCGCAGGTGCTTGCTCTGCTTCAGGAGCAGCCTCGACTACCGGAGCAGCTTCTGGAGCCTGGGTCACCACGGTGGTTTCGGCGACTGGCGCCTCGGCCAGCGGCTTCTCGACTGCCGGGGCTTCAACAATGGCCGGGGTCTCGGCAACAACCGCTTCGCTCACCGGCTCGGCAGCTACTGCTGCCGGCTCGACCGGCGCTTCGAAAACCGGCGCCTGTTCGCGCGGCTGCTCGACTTCCGGCAGCGCCTCGATCACCACGTCGGCGCGCTCGGCGACCACCGGGGTGGCAGTGGCTTCGGCGGCCTGGGCAGGTTGCTCGGCTTCGGCAGCGGGGGCTGCCTCGACCGCTGCAACTGGAGCGCTCACTTCGCGCTCACCGGCCGCTTGCTGTTCCGCAGGCTGCTCGGTGTCGGCGATCACGGCGGCCACGGTGGCGGCGGCTGCGATGCTGGCACCATCTACCGGCTGCTCGGCGTTGTCTTCGCTGCCTTCGATCGGGTTGCCATCGGCATCACGCTGACGTTCACGACGATTGCTGCGGCGACGCTGGCCACGGGAGCGGCGACGTGGGCGGTCACCACCTTCGTTACCGTCCTGATCGTCGTCTTGCTGCTCTTCGCTGTTCAGCACTTCTTCTTCGGCGCTGTCGGCCTGCGCCTGCTCGGCACGTGGCTGACGCTCTTCACGCGGCTGGCGTGGCTGACGCGGTTCGCGTTGCGGGCGTTCGGCGCGGGTTTCTTCAGCTGCGACCGCTACGTTTTCGCTCTGCGGCTCGGCATCCAGCGGGGCACGCAGCTCGCGCGGTTGACGCTCTTCGCGCGGACGGCGCTCGCGACGGTTTTCCTGGCCTTCACGCGGCTCGCGTGGCGGACGGGATTGACGCACTTCCTGAGGCTCGCGCACTTCCACGTTCTCGCGGGGCTGGCGATCTTCACGTGGAGCACGCGGTTGGCGCTCCTCGCGGGGCGCACGCTCTTCACGCGGTGCACGCTCTTCGCGAGCAGCGCGATCTTCACGTGGTGCGCGTTCTTCGCGTGGCTTGCGATCGTCGTCGCGGCGGTTGCCACGGTTGCGGTTCTGCTGGCGACCGTTGCGGCGCTCGTCACCGCGCGGCTGGCGCTCGCCCGGCTTCTTCTCGACCACGGTCGGCTTCTGCTCTTCGGCGCCGGCGAACAGACCTACCAGGGATTTCACCAGGCCCTTGAACAGGCCACCGGCTGGTGCTGCTGCGGTAACCGGTGCGGCCGGCGCGGCTGCTTCGCTCACGGGCGCCGGTGCGCTGCGCGGCGGGGCGGCCTTGATGGCGGCTTCCTGGCGCACCAGGGTGCGGGTGGCGGCTGCCGGTTTCTCTTCCTCGGCTTCGACCGTGGCCATCTCGTAGCTGGTCTGGGCGCTCTGGGCTTCCGGGCTGTCGTCACGGATGCGCTGCACTTCGAAGTGCGGGGTTTCCAGGTGATCGTTCGGCAGGATGACGATACGCGCACGGGTACGCAGTTCGATCTTGGTGATCGAGTTGCGCTTCTCGTTGAGCAGGAAGGCGGCGACCGGGATCGGCACCTGGGCGCGTACTTCAGCGGTACGGTCTTTCAGGGCCTCTTCTTCGATCAGGCGCAGAATCGCCAGGGACAGCGACTCGACGTCACGGATGATGCCTTGGCCGTTGCAGCGCGGGCAGACGATGCCGCTGCTTTCGCCCAGGGAGGGGCGCAGGCGTTGACGGGACATTTCCAGCAGGCCGAAGCGCGAGATGCGGCCGACTTGTACACGGGCACGGTCGGCTTCCAGGGCTTCGCGAACTTTCTCTTCGACGGCGCGCTGGTTCTTGGCCGGCGTCATGTCGATGAAGTCGATGACGATCAGGCCGCCGATGTCGCGCAGGCGCAGTTGGCGGGCGATCTCTTCGGCCGCTTCCAGGTTGGTCTGCAGCGCAGTTTCCTCGATGTCGCTGCCTTTGGTGGCGCGCGCCGAGTTGATGTCGATGGACACCAGGGCTTCGGTCGGGTCGATGTAGATCGAGCCACCGGACGGCAGCTTAACTTCACGCTGGAAGGCGGTTTCGATCTGGCTTTCGATCTGGAAGCGGTTGAACAGCGGCACGCTGTCTTCGTACAGCTTGATCTTGCTGGCGTACTGCGGCATCACCTGGCGGATGAAGGTCAGGGCTTCTTCCTGGGCTTCGACGCTGTCGACCAGCACTTCGCCGATGTCCTGGCGCAGGTAGTCGCGGATGGCGCGGATGATGACGTTGCTTTCCTGATAGATCAGGAACGGGGCAGGGCGGTCCTGGGAGGCTTCCTTGATGGCGCTCCACAGTTGCAGCAGGTAGTCGAGGTCCCACTGCATTTCTTCGCTGCTGCGGCCCAGGCCGGCGGTGCGCACGATCAGGCCCATGTCGCCCGGGATGTCCAGGCCGTTGAGGGCTTCGCGCAGTTCGTTGCGCTCTTCACCTTCGATGCGGCGGCTGATGCCACCGGCACGCGGGTTGTTGGGCATCAGTACCAGATAACGACCGGCGAGGCTGATGAAGGTGGTCAGGGCCGCGCCCTTGTTGCCACGCTCTTCTTTCTCGACCTGAACGATGACTTCCTGGCCTTCCTTGAGCACGTCCTTGATGTTGACGCGGCCTTCAGGGGCTTTGGAGAAGTATTCGCGGGAGATTTCTTTGAGGGGGAGGAAGCCGTGACGCTCGGAGCCGAAATCGACGAATGCCGCTTCGAGGCTGGGTTCTACGCGGGTAATGCGGCCTTTGTAGATATTGGATTTCTTCTGTACACGGGCGCCTGACTCGATGTCCAGGTCGTACAGGCGCTGGCCATCTACCAGCGCAACACGCAACTCTTCGGGTTGAGTTGCGTTAATCAGCATTCTTTTCATGTGGTACCAGTGGTTTCCGGTGCTGCCGGAAGCCGCGTTAGGCACACACGACGCTCAGGGTCGGTGTCAGGTGCGTCAGAAACGGGCGTAAATCGTTTCATTGTCTAGCGGCAGCAGCCAGTTGTGCTGGGCCGCGACGGACGTCTCCTGCTTGCTGTATGTGACAGAAAGCACTCAAAGCTTGCTTGTGATCCGGCTAAGCATCGGCCTTGCTGCGTTAAAACCGGTTTGGAAGGCCCGCTTACTGCACGAGTAAGCCTCGTTCCTTGCCTGCCTCGCGTTGGAGGCTGTTACTAACGTAGCGTCTTGCCTGGCGCTAGCTCGCGAGATCCTAAACAGGCTCTCAGTCAGGAGGAGGAATCAAGGGTCGGTAGCGGACGATATGACGCGTCTCTGATAAAGCTCTTTGCTACGCAGGCCGACCGTTGTGCATCTCCACCCTACACGTATCGCTGAAAATCGGGTGCCGCTCACGAAAATCCGCAGCGGGTTGGCATTACCGTGACCCGTCCAAGTGGGCAGGTCACGCATCTGTGTCTCAGGCCTTGTTTCCGAGTTTCTCGAGCAGCCATGCTGGCCTATCGCTCTATGAGGAGCCCGTCGGACAGCCTTATGTCCTGAATGGGTTGCTCGATTCGCGATGGCGGTTTGGCAACATCCGCGAATCAGGCCGCTTTTGACGGCATTCGCGACTATAGCAGCAATGATTAAGTGCTTCAAATCCATAAAAATTGTATGATCGCGGCCATGACGACACCCACTACTCCAACCTCCGGCGTTCAGCTGCTCGAGGTCGCGCCTGAACTCGCGGGTCAGCGCATCGACAACTTCCTCCGCAATCAGCTCAAGGGCGTGCCCAAGACCTTGATCTACCGCATCCTGCGCAAGGGTGAGGTACGGGTCAACAAGGGGCGCATCAAGCCCGAGTACAAACTGCAGGCCGGTGACGTCGTGCGGGTTCCGCCGCTGCGCCTGGCCGAACGCGACGAGCCCGAGCCGCTGGCCCAGGGCCTTTTGCAGCGTCTGGAAGCCGCCATCGTCTATGAAGACAAGGCGCTGATCGTGCTCAACAAGCCGGCCGGCATCGCCGTGCATGGCGGCAGTGGCCTCAACTATGGGGTGATCGAGGCGTTTCGCCAGTTGCGCCCGGACGCCAAGGACCTGGAGCTGGTGCATCGCCTCGACCGCGACACATCCGGCCTGTTGATGATCGCCAAGAAGCGCAGCATGCTGCGCCACCTGCACGAGCAACTGCGCGGCGACGGCGTCGACAAACGCTACATGGCGCTGGTGCGCGGCCATTGGGCGACTGCCAAGAAGCAGATCAACGCGCCGCTGCTCAAGAGCAACCTGCGTTCCGGCGAGCGCATGGTCGAGGTCAATCCGGAAGGCAAGGAAGCGCTGACCCTGTTCCGTGTGCTGCGCCGTTTCGGCGAGTTCGCCACCCTGGTCGAAGCCAGGCCGGTCACTGGCCGTACCCACCAGATTCGCGTGCACGCCCAGTACGGCGGGCACTGCATCGCCGGTGACAGCAAGTACGGCGATGACGACTTCACTCGCGAGATCCGCGAACTGGGCGGCAAACGCCTGTTCCTGCACGCCTACGAGCTGAACATCCCGCTGCCCGAAGGCGGTGTGCTGAAACTCGAAGCGCCGGTCGACGAGATGTGGGCTCGCACCGTGGAGCGCCTGAGTGCCTGACTACAAGCTGCTGATCTTCGACTGGGACGGCACCCTGGTCGACTCCATCGCCCGCATCGTCACGGCCATGCACCAGGCTGCCGATCTGTGCGGCGTGCCACGGCGCAGCGACGAGGCGGTCAAGGGCATCATCGGCCTGGCGCTGCCCCAAGCGATCACCACGCTTTATCCGGAACTCGGCGAAGCGGCGCACGTCGAACGCTTCCATGGCCATTACAGTGCCTGTTACGTGGCAATGGATCAGACGCCGTCCGGGTTCTTTCCGGGCGTCGAGCAGAGCCTGGCGAGGTTTCGCGAGCAGGGTTATCAGCTGGCGGTCGCCACCGGCAAGAGTCGCCGCGGCCTGCAGCGGATTCTCGACACACTCGGCTGGCAGGATTATTTCGATATCACGCGCTGCGCCGATGAAACCGCCAGCAAGCCGGACCCGTTGATGTTGCAGGAGATCCTGCAGCACTGTGGGGTAACGGCCGAACAGGCGTTGATGGTCGGCGATTCTTCGTTCGACCTGCTGATGGCGCAACGCGCGGGTATGGATTCGGTGGCGGTGGGCTATGGTGCCCAGACGCTGGAGGCGCTGAGCCTCTACCAACCGAAGTTGTCGATCGACCATTTCATGCAATTGAGTACCTGGCTGAGCAGCAGGGTAGCCGAGACCCGAACCGAGGAGATTGAGCATGTGGGGTGAGAGAAAGACGTCGTCGGTCTCCGAGAGCGACCCGAAGAGCTGGAAGCTCCTCGAAAAGACGTTGCTGGCCAGTGTCCAGGAGCAGCGCCGGTCGCGGCGCTGGGGCATCTTCTTCAAGTTGCTGACCTTCATTTACCTGTTTGGCGCCCTTGCCTTGTTCTCGCCGCTGATCAGCACCCAGAGTGGCAGCAGCACGGCCCACACCGCAGTGATCGAAGTGCGCGGCATGATTGCCGACAAGGAAGCGGCCAGTGCCGACAACATCGTCGGTAGCCTGCGCGCCGCGTTCAAGGACCCCAACACCAAGGGCGTGATCCTGCGTATCAACAGCCCGGGCGGCAGCCCGGTGCAGTCGGGCTACGTGTATGACGAAATCCGCCGTCTGCGTGGCGAGCACCCGGACATCAAGGTCTATGCGGTGATCTCCGACCTCGGCGCATCCGGTGCCTATTACATCGCCAGCGCCGCGGACCAGATCTACGCCGACAAGGCCAGCCTGGTGGGCTCGATCGGCGTCACGGCGGCCAGCTTCGGTTTCGTCGAGACCATGGAGAAGCTTGGCGTCGAGCGTCGCGTCTACACTTCGGGTGAACACAAGGCGTTTCTCGACCCGTTCCAGCCGCAGAAGCCGGAAGAAGCGGCCTTCTGGAAGACCGTGCTGGAAACCACCCACAAGCAGTTCATCGATAGCGTGAAAAAGGGCCGTGGCGATCGCCTCAAGGATGCCGAGCATCCCGAGCTGTTCTCCGGGCTGGTGTGGTCCGGCGAGCAGGCGCTGCAATTGGGCTTGATTGACGCCCTGGGCAGCACCAGCTATGTGGCTCGCGAAGTGATCGGCCAGGAAGAAATGGTCGACTTCACCGTGCAGGAGAGCCCACTGGATCGCTTCACCAAGCGGCTGGGCGCCAGCGTGGCCGAACACCTGGCGCTGTGGATGGGCTTCCAGGGGCCTACTCTGCGCTGATTACCCGCGTTGCCATAAAAAAGCCCCGGCCAGTGCCGGGGCTTTTTATTTAGGCGACCGCCTGGCTATCAACGCTCGTCGAGGGCGAAGGCGGTCAGGCTGTAGGTGGGAATGCCCATATCCTGGAGGCGGCGGGAGCCACCGAGTTCGGGCAGATCGATGATCGCCGCCGCCTCGTGAATGCCGGCGCCCATGCGCTTGATCAGCTGTACGGCGGCCAGCAGGGTGCCACCGGTGGCGATCAGGTCGTCGACGATCAGCACCTTGTCACCTTCGCACAGGCTGTCGGCGTGGGCTTCCAGGAAGGCTTCGCCGTATTCGGTCTGGTAGCCCTGGCTGAGCACGTCGGCGGGCAGCTTGCCCTGTTTGCGAAACAGCACCAGCGGCTTGTTCAGCTCGTAGGCGAGAATCGAGCCGATCAGAAAGCCGCGGGCATCCATGGCACCGACATGGCTGAAATCGGCCTCGACATAGCGCTGGATCAGGCTGTCGATGACCATGCGCAGGGCGCGCGGGGACTGGAACAGCGGGGTGATGTCGCGAAACACCACGCCCGGCTTGGGGAAGTCATTGACCGGGCGGATAAGGGTCTTGATGGTGAAATCATCAAAGATCATGGCAGCGTGAATCCTTAACGGGAGTATCAGCCGCTAAGGTTACCACCGGCCAGCGCACACAGCTCGATCGGGTCGAGAATATGCACTTCCTTGCCTTCGGCTTCGATCAGGTTGCTCTGCTGGAAACGGGTGAACACCCGCGACACGGTTTCCACGGCCAGGCCCAAGTGGTTGCCGATTTCATTGCGCGACATTGCCAGGCGGAACTGGTTGGCCGAGAAACCGCGGGCGCTGAAGCGCGCGGACAGGTTGACCAGGAAGGTGGCGATGCGCTCATCGGCGGTCTTTTTCGAAAGCAGCAGCATCATCTGCTGGTCGTCGCGAATCTCGCGGCTCATCACACGCATCAGCTGACGACGCAACTGGGGCAGGCTCACCGACAGCTCGTCGAGGCGCTCGAAGGGAATCTCGCAGACCGAGGTGGTTTCCAGGGCCTGGGCGGACACCGGGTACAGCTCGGTGTCCATGCCGGAGAGGCCGACCAGCTCGCTGGGCAGGTGGAAACCGGTGATCTGTTCCTCGCCGGCATCGCTCAGGCTGAAGGTCTTCAGCGCGCCGGAGCGCACAGCGAACACTGACGTGAAAGTGTCACCCTGGCGGAACAGGAACTCGCCTTTCTTCAGCGGACGGCCGCGTTTGACGATGTCGTCGAGGGCGTCCATGTCCTTGAGATCCAGCGACAGGGGCAGGCAGAGGCTGGCGAGGCTGCAATCCTTGCAGTGTGCCTGATGAGTAGTGCGCAGCTTGATGCTTTCGGACATCGCCCTTATCCCTAGGTAATCACTCAGAAGTCGTAAGGGTAACGCACCAGAGGGGTGCGCGGCCACCTGCCGCAGGGTGCTCAAGTGTCGCACGCGCCTGCCGATAGAACTGTATCGATGAATTCAAGCCATGGAAGATTGTGATGCAGGTGGATACATCTATCTTGGGTCAGCGCGCCTACGTACCCGCTCTCGCGCCTGCGCCCGCTGCAGTGCCAGCCGAGCCTGGCGAGCAAAGCCAGGCTGGCGCGCTTACCGCGGAATCGGACAGCGCGCCGGGTGTCACGGTGACGCTTTCCGCCGAAGGCCTGAAGCGCTCCCAGCAGACGGCAGCCAAGAATGCCGATATCGAAGAAAGCGATCTGCCCGACGAAGTGAAGCAGTTATTGAAGATGATCCGTGAGCTGAAGAACCAGCTTGACGAGAAAATGGCCGAGTTGCAGGCACAGATGGCCCAGGGCGATATGGACGACGATGAACAGCAGGCCGCAGTGCGCGCCTTGCAGCTCGAGGTCGGTACGCTTAACAGCGCGCTGAGCACGGCCAATGCGCAGCTGGTGAAAGTGATGCGCGATCAGAACCTGAGCAGCGAACAGAGCTCGACCGCCGCCTCGCTGATGGCCAGGTGACAGGGTGGTGCCGCGCGGCCCTGCCGGCCGCGATGCTCAGATAACCCGCGAAAAGCGCTGCTGGTTGGTCTCACCCAGGTAGCGGTCGAACAGCATGCACAGCGAGCGCACCAGCAGCCGCCCCGCCGGCAATACCTGGATGCCGCGCTCCGCCAATTCGATCAGCCCGTCACGGTGCATCTGCTGCAGTGCTGGCCAGGCATCGGCGAAGTAGCTGCGAAAGCTCATGGCGAAGCGCTGCTCGATGTCCGCGAACTCCAACTGGAAGTGACAGATCAGCTGCTGGATCACCGCCCGACGAATCCGATCGTCGTCGTTGCAGCCCAGGCCGCGTAGGGTGGCCAGTTGTCCGTTGTTCAGGCTGCCCTGGTAGGCGGCCAAATCCGAGCTGTTCTGGCAGTACAGGTCGCCAATCTGGCTGATCGACGACACGCCAAGGCCGATCAGATCGCAGTGGCCGTGGGTGGTATAGCCCTGGAAGTTGCGCTGCAGGCTGCCGTCTTCCTGGGCGCTGGCCAGCTCATCGTCGGGCAGGGCGAAATGGTCCATGCCGATGTAGCGATAACCGGCGCCCGCCAGTTGCTCGATGCTGCCTTGCAGCATGGCCAGCTTGGCTGCCGCGCTGGGCAGTTGCCCGCTGTCGATGCGCCGCTGCGGCAGGAAGCGCTCCGGCAGGTGGGCATAGTTGAACAGCGACAGTCGATCGGGCTGCAGGGCGATGACCTGCTGCACGGTGTGGGCGAAGTTCTCCGGTGTTTGCTGCGGCAGGCCGTAGATCAGGTCGATGTTCACCGAGCGAAATTGCAGGGTGCGCGCGGCTTCGACGATGGCGCGGGTTTCTTCCAGGCTCTGCAGGCGGTTGATGGCGCGCTGCACGTTGGGGTCGAGGTCCTGTACGCCGAGGCTGACCCGATTGAAGCCCAGCTCGCGTAGCAGGCCCATGGTCGACCAGTCCGCCTCACGGGGGTCGATCTCGATGCTGTAGTCACCGCTGTCGTCATCGAGCAGGGTGAAATGCTCGCGCAGCTTGCTCATCAGCTGACGCAGTTCGTCATGGCTAAGAAAGGTCGGGGTGCCGCCGCCCAGGTGCAGCTGCTCGATGCGTTGACGCTTGTCGACATGGTGACCGATCAACGTCATTTCCCGCTCGAGCGCTTGCAGGTAGGGCTGAGTGCGGCCGCGATCCTTGGTGATGACCTTGTTGCAGGCGCAGTAGTAGCAGATGTTGGCGCAGAACGGCAGATGCAGGTACAGCGACAGTGGGCGCAGCGCGCGGCGGCTGTCACGCAGGGCGTGGAGCAGGTCGAAGGAGCCGACGCCGTCATGAAACTGCACGGCGGTGGGATAAGAGGTGTAGCGCGGGCCGGCTTGATCGTAGCGGCGGATCAGGTCGGAATCCCACTGGATGGCGTCGAGCATGGCGAGTTCCGCTTTAGCATTGAATGCTCAGCAGTCTAGGGAACGCAGTGGCGGGGCTTTTTGATCTGAGTCATGGGGTCGCAGCGGTGGCGTAACCGTTGGTGCTATTAGCTCCGTAGCCTGGGTGAGCGAAGCGCAATCCTGGAAAGGGCGCCTGGCTTCAGTGCCCCATCAGCCAGTGCTGGTGCGGGCCGGGCAGGGTCCACAGGCCGAACAACATTACCAGCAGACCGCCGGCCACGCGCACGCCGCGCCAGCGCAACAGGCCGGCCAGGCGCTCGGCCGCCAGCCCGGTAGCCAGCAGCACCGGCAGGGTGCCGAGGCCGAAGGCGAACATAAGGGCGGCGCTGCGCAGGGCATCACCCTGGCTCGCCGCCCACAGCAGTGTGCTGTACACCAGGCCGCAGGGCAGCCAGCCCCACAGGCCGCCGAGCAGCAGAGCACGCGGCAGGCTGGTGATTGGCATAAAGCGTCGGGTGATCGGTTGCAGCCGGCGCCAGAGCCCGCGGCCCAGCGCTTCGATGCGCGTCAGTCCGCTCCACCAGCCGGCCAGGTACAGGCCCATGGCGATCAGCAGTAGCCCGGCGAGGCCACGCATTACGGTGGCAAGCGGACCGCTGGCTATTACCCAGCCGGCCAGGCCGAGCAGCAAACCGGCTGCGGTGTAGCTGAGAATCCGCCCGGCGTTATAGGCGACCAGAAGCTGCAGGCGCTGATGGCGCCGCTCGGCGGGGATGGCCAGACTCAGCGCACCCATCAGACCGCCGCACATGCCCAGGCAATGGCCGCCGCCGAGCAGGCCGAGGATCAGCGCGGAGATCAGTTGCGGCAGCAGGTCAGTCATGGTCTTTGACAGTGGGCTCGTGTTTGGCCTGTTTCACCGCCGCCTGGTGGCGTGGGTCATCGTCGTCGAAGAGGATGCGGTGCGCCGGGCTGTCGAGGTCGTCGTACTGGCCGCTGTCCACGGCCCAGAAGAACAGCCACACGGCGAAGATCACCAGCAGCAGGGCGACGGGAATCAGGATATACAGTGCGGTCATGGTGCTTTCCCCAGGCGCAGTGCGTTGAGTACCACCAGCAAAGAGCTGGCCGACATGCCCAGGGCGGCCCAGATCGGCGTGATCCAGCCGAGGGCGGCGAAGGGCAGCACCAGGCCATTGTACAGCCCGGCCCAGGCCAGGTTCTCGATGATGATGGTGCGGGTGCGGCGCGCCAGGCGCAGGGCATCGACCAGGCTGGTCAGCCGATTGGAGAGCAGCACGGCGTCGGCGCTGGTCTTGGCCAGATCCGAGGCCGAACCCATGGCCACGCTGATATCGGCGCCGGCGAGTACCGGCACGTCGTTGACGCCGTCACCGAGCATCAGCACACGGCGGCCTCTGGCCTGCAGGTCGCGCAGGATGGCCAGCTTGGCGTCCGGTGTCAGCCCGCCGCGGGCCTGGTCGATACCCAGCTGGCGGGCCACTTCGCCGACCATGGGCGAGCTGTCGCCGCTGAGCAGCAGGATCTGCCAACCACGCCCACATGCCGCCTCGACCAGGGCGGGGGCATCCTCGCGCAAGCGGTCGTCGAGTACGAACCAGGCCAGCGGCCCTTGCTCGTCGCCGAGCAGCAGCCACTGGCCCTGTCCACCGGCGATGGCCGGTGCGGTACAGCCGCTCAGCGCGCTGACGAACTCGGCCCCGCCTATGCGCAGGCGCCGCCCCTCGACGATGCCTTGCAGACCCAGGCCGGGAATGTTTTCTAGCGCCTCAACGCGCGCCGTGGCGCGGCCGAAGGCGCGGGCGATCGGATGTTCCGATTGGCTTTCCAGCGCCGCGGCCAGGGCCAGGCAGGTATCGCCATCCAGCGAGCCGAGCGGGTGCACGGCACGCAGGGTCAGGCGGCCTTCGGTGAGGGTGCCGGTCTTGTCGACGATCAGCGTGTCGATCTGCTCAAGGCCTTCCAGCACGTGGCCGCGGGTCAGCAGCATGCCGAGTTTGTGCAGGGTGCCGGTGGCCGTGGTCAGCGCTGTCGGCGTCGCCAGGGCGAGGGCGCAGGGGCAGGTGGCGACAAGCAGGGCGAGCACCACCCAAAATGCCTGCGATGCATCGAGCTGCCACCAGACAACCCCGACGATGGCCGCCACCACCAGCACGATCAACAGGAACCACTGCGCCACCCGGTCGGCGATCTCAGCCAGGCGCGGCTTCTCGCTTTGTGCCCGCTCCAGCAGGCGGACGATGGCCGACAGCCGGGTGGCGTCGCCCAGTGCCTGCACCTCGACGGTCAGCGGCCCCTCGACATTGAGGGTGCCAGCGGTCACGCCATCGCCGACGCTGCGCGCCTGTGGCAGGTACTCGCCGGTGAGCAGCGATTCATCGACGCTGGACTGCCCGGCCAGCACCTGGCCGTCGGCCGGGATCAGCGCACCCGGTGGCACCAGCACCTGGTCGCCGGGTTGCAGCTCGCTGAGCAGGATGCGCTGGCCCTGGCCCTGTTCATCCAGGCGCAGGCACGAGGCCGGCAGCAGCTTGACCAGTTGCGCGGTAGCCGCCGCGGTACGCTCCCGGGCGCGGCGTTCCAGGTAGCGACCGCTGAGCAGGAACAGGGCGAACATGCCCACGGCATCGAAATACAACTCGCCATGGCCCATGACCGTGGACCAGATGCCCGCCGCGTAGGCGCCGCCGATGGCCAGCGACACGGAGACGTCCATGCTCAGGTGACGGGTGCGCAGGTCGCGCAGCGCGCCGCGAAAGAACTGGCCGCAGCAGTAGAAGACGATGGGCGTGGTGAGGAACAGGCTGACCCAGCGCAGGATGCTGTCCAGCTCCGGGCTCAGGTCGACGTTGAACTCCGGCCAGGTGGCCATGCTGGCCATCATCACCTGCATCCACAGCAGCCCGGCGACGCCCAGCTGGCGCATGGCGCGGCGGTTCTCGCGGGTCAGCTGCTCGGCGGCGGCGTCGGCCTGCCAGGGGTGGGCGGCATAGCCGATGCGCCGCACTTCGCCGAGCAGCCCGCTCAAGGGCAGGGCGCTGGCGCTCCAGCGTACCCGCAGGCGATGGTTGGACAGGTTCAGGTGCGCCTCGGCCACGCCGGGCAGGGCATTGAGGTGCTTTTCGATCAGCCAGCCACAGGCTGCGCAGCTGATGCCCTCGATCAGCAGGCTGGTTTCGCTCCATTCGCCGCTTTGTTCGACGAAGGGCTGCTGCACGTCGCGGCGGTCATAAAGGGCCAGTTCGTCGGGCAGCGCCTGGGGCAATTGCTGGGGATTGTTGGCCGCCTCGCTGCGGTGGCTGTAGTAGTGCTCCAGGCCGTTCTGCACGATGGTTTCGGCCACCGCCTGGCAGCCCGGGCAGCACAGCGCGCGCGATTGGCCCAGTACCACCGCCGAAAAACGGCTGCCCGCCGGCGCCGGCAGGCCGCAGTGGTAGCAGGGCGCCGGGCTGCTGCGCTCGAGCGGCGCGCTGGTTGCAAGCGAGGTGTCGATCAGCGTTCATCCCCGAGCCTGATGCTCTTGCCGGTTTCCAGGGTTTCTTCCTCGAACAGGCGCCAGTCCTGGCTGCCTTCCTGGCCGATCAGCTCGACGAAGCGCCGGCCCTGCACGCTGTCCTGCAGGTTGCCGCGGTACAGGCCCTGGCCCTGATGCTGCAGCACCACGCGGCGATCGCGCTCCGGCTGGGTCGGCGACACCAGGTTGAGCACCAGTTGCGCGGGCGCGCTGGCGCCGTGTAGTTGCAATTCGGCGATGCCACGTTCGTCGTCCAGGTCTAGCGTCGCCTGCAGTTTCAGGCTCACTGCCAGGTTTTCGCGCTCCAGGGACTGGTTGATGCCCTTGCCGACGTCGTAGTAGTCGTCGGAGATCAACCCCGGCGGATTGCGGGTGGCGACGGTCAGCAGGGTCAACCCCTGGATCACCGAGTAGCCGAGCAGGGCGATCAGGAACCAGGGCCAGAACTGCTTGTACCAGGGGGCGGGTTGGAGCTCTTCGTTCATCGCTGGATGGATCCTTCACATTTGCGGTTTGTGACAATTACCGTGTTGTCAGTGCATTCATTTCCGCTCTGACGAGCGGGTTTCTTTTGGCATTGCCCCAAAAGAAACCAAAAGGTCTAGCCCCGCCATCCGGCCCCAGCTTCGCTGGGGTTCCCTCGCTCCATCATTGCTCCAGGGGCCGGCCTGGAAGGGCCATCCCTGGCCCATCAGGCCTCTCGCCGCATCCATGCGGCTCGTCCCCCTGCACAATGATTCCACTCGGCCTTCTGAAGGGGCAATTGTTTGTCGCCTGGACATCTTGTGTGAGGGCACACCAAAAAGCTCAAGCCGACGTTCACCTTCGCTATCTCATGCTCGGGCCGATAAAGCGGCTGCTGGCGTCGTTGTGGATGCTGTCGTCGTCGGTGGCACGGATGTGGAAGGTGATCTCGTTGGTGCTCGACGGCAGTTTCTCGGCGTCGATGGACAGCTCCACCGGGATCGCCAGCACTTCGCCGGCCAGGGCGCGCACTTCGCGGCGGCCTTCGTAGACCAGGCCGTCCAGGCCGTCGGCCTCGATACGGTAGACGACGTCCTGCTGGGCCTTGTTCATGATCTTCAGGGTGTAGACGTTCTCGATTCGGCCCAGCTCGTTCTCGCGGTAGAGTACCCGATCCTTGAGCACGTCCAGCTCGACCAGCGGGCGGTTGCTCACTGCCCAGGCGAATACCGCCAGCATGGCCAGGAGGGCGATGGCGTAGCCGATCAGCCGTGGGCGCAGCAGACGCGTCTTCTGCCCCGAGAGGTTGTGTTCGGTGGTGTAGCTGATCAGCCCGCGCGGGTAGTTCATCTTGTCCATGACGGCGTCGCAGGCGTCGATGCACGCGGCGCAACCGATGCACTCGATCTGCAGGCCGTCGCGAATATCGATGCCGGTCGGGCACACCTGCACGCACAGGGTGCAGTCGATGCAGTCGCCCAGGCCCTGGGCCTTGTGGTCGGCGGTCTTCTTGCGCGGGCCGCGGGTTTCGCCACGGCGCGGGTCGTAGGAGACGATCAGCGTGTCCTGGTCGAACATCACGCTCTGGAAGCGCGCATAGGGGCACATGTGAATGCACACCTGCTCGCGTAGCCAGCCGGCATTGCCGTAGGTGGCGAGGGTGAAGAAGGCAATCCAGAACAGCGCCCAGCCGCTGGCCTCGAAGGTGACCAGTTCGGCGAGCAGTTCGCGGATCGGCGAGAAGTAGCCGACGAAGGTCAGTGCGGTGACCAGGGAAACGCCCAGCCAGATGCTGTGCTTGGCGAAGCGGCGAGCGAATTTGTTGGCACTCATCGGCGCCTTTTCCAGCTTCATGCGCTGGTTGCGGTCGCCCTCGGTGACCTTTTCCGCCCACATGAAAATCCAGGTGAACACGCTCTGCGGGCAGGTGTAGCCGCACCACACCCGGCCGGCGAACACGGTGATGAAGAACAGCCCGAAGGCGGCGATGATCAGCAGTGCCGAGAGCAGCACAAAATCCTGGGGCCAGTATGTGGCGCCGAAGATGTGGAACTTGCGCTCCGGCAGGTTCCACCACACCGCCTGGTGGCCGTTCCAGTTCAGCCATACGGTGCCGAAGTAGAGGATGAACAACAGAGCGCCGCCAGCGCGTCGCAGGTTGCGGTAGAAGCCGCTGAACGCGCGGGTGTGGATCTTCTCGCGACTGGCATAGAGGTCGATGGTCTCGCCGGCGGGCGGCGTGACGTTCTTGACGGGGATCTGTTGGCTCATCGAGGGCTACCACAACGGTTGGTCGGGCCTGTCGCGACCGATACGTGCCGGTCGCGATCGTTCGCTGCGCCGATGGTACGCCGCAACGCCGGATCGGACTTGCGGCTACCCGTCGCAGGGTAGGTGCAGGGCCATGCTAGGGTCAGCAGGCCGGAGCCGTCCTGACCTAGATCAGTGCACCTAATCTTTCTCCCGGTTTTGCGCTTCTGCCGGCGCCTTTTCGCGCTGCGACAGGCTGTACACGTAGGCGGCCAACAGGTGCACCTTGTCGTTGCCGAGAAACTCCGCCTGCGCCGGCATCTTGCCGCTGCGCCCATAGCGAATGGTCTGCTGCACCTGGGCGAAGCTGGAACCGTACAGCCACACCTTGTCCGTGAGGTCTGGTGCGCCGAGCACCTGCAGGCCCTTGCCGTCGGGGCCGTGGCACATGGCGCAATTGGTGGCGTAGAGCTGTCTGCCCGCGTCCAGGTCGACGGCGATGTGCGCCGGGTTTTCCAGGTTCGAGAGGCTGCGCACGTAGGCGGTCACGTCGCGCACGCCGTTGTCGCCGAGAATCTCTTGCCAGGCCGGCATCACGCCCTGGCGGCCCTGCATGATGGAGGTCTTGATGGTTTCCGGGTCGCCGCCGTACAGCCAGTCGTCATCGGTCAGGTTGGGAAAACCGAAGGCGCCTTTGGCATCGGCGCCGTGGCACACCGCGCAGTTGTTGGCGAACAACCGGCCACCGATTCTCAGCGCCTTCTCGTCCCTGGCCAGTTCGCTGATGGGTGTGGCCGCGTACCCGGCGAACAGCGGGCTGTAGCGTGCGTCGGCGGCGGCCATCTCGCGCTGCCACTGGCCGACCTGGGTCCAGCCCTCGTCATAGCCGGGCAGCAGGCCCTTGAAGTTGCCCAGCCCGGGGTAGAGCAGCAGGTAGCCGAAGGCGAATGCCAGGGTGCCGAGAAACAGCAGGAACCACCAGCGCGGCAGCGGGTTGTCGTATTCCTCGATGCCGTCGAAGCTGTGCCCCGTGGTCTGCTCGCTGTCGCCCGGCCGCTGGCCCGTACGGGTGGCGATAAGCAGCCAGGCCAGGCCCAGCAGCGTGCCGAGGGTGGCCAGCGCGATGAACAGGCTCCAGAAGGTGCTCAAGGTTTGTCGTCCTCGAGCTTGTGGTTCTGCTGGCTGGCGCTCGGCGGCTGCTCGTCGGCGAAGGGCAGGTTGGCCGCTTCGTCGAAGCTGGACTTGCGCTTGCTGCTGTAGGCCCAGAGCATCACGGCGACGAAGGCGATGAACACCACGGCGGTGCCGATGCCGCGGATGGTGCCGATGTCGGTCAGAAAGGCTGGCATGGCGTCACCGCTTGTTGGCAATCGAGGTGCCGAGCACCTGCAGGTAGGCGATCAGTGCGTCCAGCTCGCTCTTGCCGGCCACCGCCTCGCGGGCCTTGGCGATATCCTCGTCGCTGTAGGGAATGCCGAAGCCCTGCATGACCTTGAGCTTTTCGGCGCTCAGGGCGCCATCGAGCCTGCGCTCGGCCAGCCAGGGATAGGCGGGCATCTTCGATTCCGGCACCAGGTCGCGGGGGTTGATCAGGTGGGCGCGGTGCCACTCGTCCGAGTAGCGCCCGCCGATCCGCGCCAGGTCCGGGCCGGTGCGCTTGGAGCCCCACAGGAAGGGGTGATCCCAGACGCTTTCGCCAGCCACCGAATAATGGCCGTAGCGCTCGGTTTCGGCGCGGAACGGGCGGATCATCTGCGAATGGCAGCCTACGCAGCCCTCGCGGATGTAGATGTCGCGGCCTTCGAGCTGCAGCGCGGTGTAGGGCCGCATGCCGGCCACCGGCTCGTTGACCACGTCCTGGAAGAACAGCGGCACGATCTGGGTGAGGCCGCCGATGCTCACGGCGATGACCATCAGCAGGGTCATCAGGCCCAGATTCTTTTCGATCAGGTCGTGCTTCATCGGCCGGTCTCCCCGTTTTGCGCCAGGGGAATCCGCGCGCTGGCGTCGTAGTCGGCCGGTTGAGCGCCGCGAATGGTGCGCCAGGTGTTCCAGGCCATCAGCAGCATGCCGGCGAAGAAGATCACCCCGCCGAGCATGCGCACCACGTAGCCCCAGTGGCTGGCCGCGACCGACTCGATGAACGAGTAGGTCAGCGTGCCGTCTTCCTGCACCGCGCGCCACATCAGGCCCTGGGTGATGCCGTTGACCCACATGGCGACGATGTACAGCACGGTGCCGATGGTCGCCAGCCAGAAGTGCAGGTGGATCGCCGCCAGGCTGTGCATCTGCTCGCGGCCGAACACCCGGGGGATCAGGTGATACAGCGAGCCGAAGGTGATCATCGCCACCCAGCCCAGGGCGCCGGCGTGCACATGGCCGATGGTCCAGTCGGTGTAGTGCGACAGTGCGTTGACCGTCTTGATGGCCATCATCGGCCCTTCGAAGGTGCTCATGCCGTAGAACGCCAGGGAGACGACCAAGAAGCGCAGGATCGGGTCGGTACGCAACTTATGCCAGGCACCCGACAGGGTCATCATGCCGTTGATCATGCCGCCCCAGCTTGGCGCCAGGAGGATGATCGACATCACCATGCCCAGGCTCTGGGCCCAGTCCGGCAGGGCAGTGTAGTGCAGGTGGTGCGGGCCGGCCCAGATGTACAGGGTGATCAGCGCCCAGAAGTGCACGATGGACAGCCGGTACGAGTAGATCGGCCGGTTGGCCTGCTTGGGCACGAAGTAGTACATCATCCCCAGAAAGCCGGTGGTCAGGAAGAAGCCTACGGCGTTGTGGCCGTACCACCACTGGATCATCGCGTCCGTGGCGCCGGCATACACCGAATAGGACTTGAACAGGCTGACCGGCACGGCGGCGCTGTTGACCAGGTGCAGCATGCCGGTGACCAGGATGAAGGCGCCGAAGAACCAGTTGGCCACGTAGATATGCCGGGTGCGGCGCTTGAACAGGGTGCCGAAGAACACGCTGATATAGGCGAACCAGACGATACCCAGGAGGATATCGATCGGCCATTCCAGCTCGGCGTATTCCTTGCTGCTGGTGTAGCCCATTGGCAGGCTGATCACCGCGCCGACTATCACCGCTTGCCAGCCCCAGAAGGTAAAGGCTGCCAGGCGGTCGCAGACCAGCCGCACCTGGCAGGTGCGCTGCACCACGTAATAGCTGGTGGCGAATAGTGCGCAGCCGCCGAAGGCGAAGATCACCGCATTGGTGTGCAGCGGGCGCAGGCGGCCGAAACTGGTCCAGGGTAGGTCTAGATTCAGTTGCGGCCACACCAGCTGCGCGGCGATGAACACCCCCAGCGCCATACCGACCACGCCCCAGACCACGGTCATCACCGCGAACTGGCGCACCACCTTGTAGTTGTAGGCAGCCGGACTGCTTGCTGGGCTCATGCTGGGTTCCACGCTGGGCTGGGCGCTGCCGCGGGGCGACAGGCATTTCAGGCGGCGCGAGTATCCCCGACCGGCAGGGGCGGTGCAATGCGTTGGAAATATGCGGAAAGCGCTCTGTTATGAGCCTTGCAGTGTTTCGAGGGGCTAGCCTGTTTTGCTGGGAGCCTGCATATGTGGGAGGGGCTTTAGCCCCGAGTTCTTTGTTCCAGAATAAAAGCTCGGGGCTAAAGCCCCTCCCACGATTGCGTGCATTGAGATTCTGTAGTCAGGCTGAAGCTATTGAGCAGATCTTCAGAGCCACATTGCATCCCAAAAAGGGTAGTCACCGACACGCTTTACCAAGCCTGCCCGTAAAGGATTGGCAACGATGTATCGGGCAGTTGGCAGTATGTCCTCCTCACGGCGTAGCGCTCGGTCATGGAAACCCTCTTGCCAGAGTCTGCCTCGGCGACCGAGGCGGCTATTCACCTGCAAGGCGCTGCGTCCCTTGACGCGATGCATCAATTCGCTGAGCGAGCCTTGTCGCAGTGATACCAGCCAGTGCAGGTGATCGGGCATGACTACCCAGGCGAGCGACTCTGCCAGTCCTGATGCTTGAGCGTTATACAGTTCGCGAATGAGGAGGCGAGCGGGCGTCAGGTCGGCAAAGATCGCCTGGCGATTCTCGACAGTGGCCGTGAGCAGATAGATGTGGTTGGTTAAAGAGATCCGGCCTTTGCGCAAACTGACTGAGTGGGGCATTCCGTTGCCTCCTGAGTAGGTAAAGCAACGGTAGCTGAAAGATGGCGACCTGCGTAGGAGCGGCTTCAGCCGCGAGCTTTAGCGCCCGACCAGGCAACAAAGAACTCGCGGCTAAAGCGGATCGCCGCCCGGCCTCTCCTACACGTGGGCATTATTTGCCCGGTTGCGGCTTGCGGCTCAAACTCAGCACATAGGCCGCCAGCAGGTGCACCTTGTCGTTGCCCAGGTAGTGCTCCTGCGCGGGCATCTGGCCGTTGCGGCCGTAGCGGATGGTCTGCTGCAGTTGCGCCAGGCTCGAGCCGTAGATCCAGCCGCTGGGGTGGGTCAGGTCCGGCGCGCCCAGGGCTGCCATGCCGGTGCCTGCCGGGCCGTGGCAGGCCACGCAGGTGGTGGAGAACAGCTGCTTGCCCTGTTCCAGATCGACGTTGCTGCCCTCGGCCAGCGGCAGGCCCGCCAGTTCATGGCGCACGTAGCCGGCCACGTTGCGCACGCCGTCATCACCGAGCACCTGGCCCCAGGCCGGCATCACGCCGATGCGCCCATTGAGGATGGTGGTCTTGATGGTTTCGGCGTCGCCGCCCCAGCGCCAGTTTTCGTCGGTCAGGTTGGGAAAGCCCACCGCGCCCTTGGCGTCCGAGCCGTGGCAGATGGCGCAGTAGGTGGCGAACAGCCGGCCGCCCATCTTCAGCGCCTGCTCGTCCTGGGCCACTTGCTCCAGCGGCATGGCCGAGTACTTGGCGAAGATCGGCCCGTACTGGGCGTCGGCCTTGGCCACTTCCCGTTCCCACTGCGCCACTTGCGTCCAGCCATCCTCATAGCCCGGCAGCAGGCCCTTGAAGTTGCCCAGGCCCGGGTACAACGCCAGGTAACCGGCGGCGAAGATCAGCGTGCCGAGGAACAGCATGAACCACCAGCGCGGCAGCGGGTTGTCGTACTCCTCGATACCGTCGAAGGAATGGCCCATGGTCTGGTCGGTGGTGTTCTTGCGTTCCCCCTTGCGTGTGGCGAACAGCAGCCAGAACAACGCGACCAGGCTGCCGAGGGTCAGCAGCGTGATGTACCAGCTCCAGAAAGTGCTCATGGGGTGTCTTTCCTTACTGCAGCTTTGTTGGGTTCATCGGCGAAGGGCAGGTTTGCCGCATCCTCGAAGGCCTTGGCGCGCTTGCCGCTGTAGGCCCACAGCGTCACGCAGGTGAAGGCGATCAGTACCAGGGCGGTGCCGATGCCGCGCACCATGCCGATGTCGATCAGGTCGGTAAGCATGGGATCACCTCTTGTTTTTCAGCGCAGTGCCGAGCACTTGCAGATAGGCGACCAGGGCGTCCATCTCGGTCTTGCCTTTCACCGCAGCGCTGGCGCCGGCGATGTCGTCATCCGTGTAGGGCACGCCGAGAAACTGCATGGCCTTGAGCTTGGCGGGGGTGTCCTTGCCATCCAGCACGTTCTCGACCAGCCAGGGGTAGGACGGCATCTTCGACTCCGGTACCACGTTGCGCGGGTTGTAGAGGTGCGCACGGTGCCACTCGTCCGAGTAGCGGCCGCCGACCCGCGCCAGGTCCGGCCCGGTGCGCTTGGAGCCCCACAGGAAGGGGTGATCCCACACGCTCTCGCCAGCCACCGAGTAATGGCCGTAGCGCTCGGTCTCGGCGCGGAACGGGCGGATCATCTGCGAGTGGCAGCCTACACAGCCTTCCTTGATGTAAACGTCGCGGCCTTCGAGCTGCAGCGCGGTGTAGGGCTTCATGCCGGCGACCGGCTCGTTGACCACGTCCTGGAAGAACAGCGGAACAATCTGCGTCAGCCCGCCGATGCTGACGGCGAACACCATCAGCAGGGCCATCAGGCCAACGTTCTTTTCGACGATTTCGTGTTTCATCAGTGGGCTCCCTCAACCGAATACAGGGCGGCAGCTTCGATTTCTTCCGGCTTGCTGGCGCGCACGGTCTGCCAGGTGTTCCAGGCCATCAGCAACATGCCGGTGAAGAAGATCGCGCCGCCGATCACCCGCACCACGAAGCCGGGGTGGCTGGCTTCCAGCGCCTCGACGAAGGAGTAGGTGAGCGTGCCGTCGCTGTTCACCGCGCGCCACATCAGGCCCTGGGCGATGCCGTTGACCCACATCGAGGCTATGTACAGCACGGTTCCGATGGTGGCGAGCCAGAAGTGCGCGTTGATCAGGCCGATGCTGTGCATCTGCTCGCGACCGAACACTTTGGGAATCATGTGGTACAGCGAGCCGATCGACACCATGGCGACCCAGCCCAGGGCGCCGGCGTGCACGTGGCCGATGGTCCAGTCGGTGTAGTGGGAGAGGGCGTTGACGGTCTTGATGGCCATCATCGGGCCTTCGAAGGTGCTCATGCCGTAGAACGCCAGGGAGACCACCAGAAAGCGCAGGATCGGGTCGGTGCGCAACTTATGCCAGGCGCCCGACAGCGTCATCATGCCGTTGATCATGCCGCCCCAGCTCGGTGCCAGCAGCACCAGGGACATCACCATGCCGAGCGACTGCGCCCAGTCCGGCAGCGCGGTGTAGTGCAGGTGGTGCGGGCCGGCCCAAATATACAGGGTGATCAGTGCCCAGAAGTGCACGATCGACAGGCGATACGAATACACCGGGCGCCCGGCCTGCTTGGGCACGAAATAGTACATCATCCCCAGGAAGCCCGCGGTCAGGAAGAAACCCACCGCGTTGTGGCCGTACCACCACTGGATCATCGCGTCGGTGGCGCCGGCGTACAGCGAGTAGGACTTGGTCAGGGTGACCGGCACTTCCAGGTTGTTGACCACATGCAGCAGCGCCACGGTGAGAATGAACCCGCCGAAGAACCAGTTGCCCACATAGATGTGGCTGACATTGCGCTTGATGATGGTGCCGAAGAACACGATCGCGTAGCTGACCCAGACGATGGTGATCAGGATGTCGATCGGCCATTCCAGCTCGGCGTATTCCTTGCTGCTGGTGTAGCCCAGCGGCAGGGTGATGGCCGCCAGCAGGATCACCAGTTGCCAGCCCCAGAAGGTGAACGCCGCCAGCTTGGGCGCGAACAGCGTGGCCTGGGAGGTGCGCTGTACGGCATAGTAGCTGGTGGCGAACAGGGCGCAGCCGCCGAAGGCGAAGATCACCGCGTTGGTGTGCAGGGGCCGCAGGCGACCGAAACTGGTCCACGGCAGGTCGAAATTGAGCCACGGCCAGGCGAGCTGCGCTGCGATAAGCACGCCGAGCCCCATCCCGACTATGCCCCACACCACCGTCATGATGGCGAATTGGCGAACCACCTTGTAGTTATAGGCGGAACTGGTTGTTGTGTTCATGTCTGGGTTTCCATCCACGGTTATGGGCAGATCATCTGCAGCCCTCACGCACGGGAAAATCCGTACACGAAAAAGGGCTTTTTTATGAGCGAGGCAAGCATGCGAGAAGGGCAGCGAAGCGGTATTGACGCCGGTCAACAGGCACAGGAAAGCCAGGCGCCAGCGCTGCTCTGGGATCGGCCGACGGGTGTCAGCCAGGCCACGCTGATCCTCGCCCACGGCGCCGGTGCGCCGATGGACAGCGACTTCATGAACCTGATGGCCGAGAAGCTCGCCGCCCGCGGGCTGACGGTGGTGCGCTTCGAGTTCGACTACATGGCCGCGCGCCGCCAGGACGGCAAGAAACGCCCACCCAACCCCCAGGCCAAACTGCTCGACTTCTGGCGAGCCGCTTACACCGCCGTGCGACACCAGGTCACGGGGCCGTTAGCCATCGGCGGCAAATCCATGGGCGGGCGCATGGCCAGTCTGCTGGCCGACGAACTGGATGCTGACGGCCTGGTCTGCCTGGGCTACCCCTTTCACGCCATCGGCAAGGCCGACAAACCGCGCACCGCACACCTGGCCGACCTGAAAACGCCGACCCTGATCGTGCAGGGCGAACGCGACGCTATGGGCGACCGCCACACCGTGGCCAGTTACCAGCTCTCGGCGGCAATCGAGTTGTGCTGGCTGACGGCGGGCGACCACGACCTCAAACCGCTGAAGGTCTCCGGCTACAGCCACGAGCAGCATCTTGAGTCGGCGGCGGATGCGGTGGTGGGCTTTCTGCGCGAGCACGCCAAGAAGCGCTGAAAGCAGGCCTGCGTCGCAGCTCTGATGCACCTCGCTGGTTAACATCGGCAGTTGGGATTGGGAGGCAGGAAATCAGGGATGCATTACCGCGACGTGCTGCAGATTCACCGAAGCGCCAGGCGCTTCAAGCGCCTGGCGCTCTGGGCGGCCATCCTGCTGTGCCTGATCATGCTGCTGGGCAAGAACAGGTGGTACCTGGCGGGCGTGCCGGCGAACCCGGAATCCGTGGAGATGATGAGGGACTACGTGCGCCGCGCTGGCGCCGACCCCGAGACGCTGATTCTCAGCGACCACCACGGCACCTGCGGCAGGTTCAGCTATATCGACCGTGACGGGAAACGTACTTCGCCCATGGGGTTCGTGGCCATTCCAGGCCAGGGCGTGGCGCCAAGCGTGCTGGCAGAAGAGTGGAACAAGAGCCGCTGCGCCGGGCCGCGTTCGGCGCCCTGATCCTGTAAAGGCAGCCCGTTTTCTGTCATGCGAAGCACCTGTCGGATCTTTCAAATGGTTTGGTATTACATGGCAAGGTTGTGGACCTGCATCTGGGTGATCGCGCTGGTGGTTTGCGCGTCATTTTTCTATTCGAACTTCACGGCGATGCATGAGCAGGAGCGGCCATTCGATGCCGTGCAGTGGCGCAGCCTGAGTCAGGAAGCGAGGCTTAATGACCCCGGATGCGTACGCGGAGGTATGGCTCTATTTCTCTTGGATAACGATAGTTTGGACGGTCTTTCGGTCGCGTCGGTGAAAGAGTTGCTGGGCGAAGCTGACACCGTTCTTGCCAACCAGTTGCACTACGCCCGCACTACGCCCTAGGCCAGTGTCATTGGGATTGGCGGCACAGTTCGCTGGTCGTGATCTTCAATGATGGAAAGGTAAGCCAGGTTTCCATCGCGTATCCCGCCAGCGACTTCTAATGGGATTCGCTCACTCCATCAGCCGCTGCCCGCAATGCAAACAGCTGGCTGTGCCGGGGTCGTGGTGCTCACCCGTGCGGTCGTCGACCTTGTGGTGGGGCGACTCGCCACACTTGGTGCAGCGGTAGCGCAGCAGAATCCGATGCTGGCGATAGAGGTTCAGCAGGCCGCCGACGATCACCACTGCCAGCGCAATCACCAGTGCGTCATCGAGCCCAAACAGCGCCAGCACGAACAGCGCCACCGCCAGTACGGCGAGCAGTGATTTCACGAAATCCATCTGCTTGCGCAGGCGGTTGTAAGCGTTCTGGTCCATGGCAAGGCATCCTTGTTATCGGGTGGCCATTGCCAGTGTGGCTTCAGTTACACAGTCATGTGCCTGATGGAAAACAAATGAAGCAGTTTGCGTTACTCGGCTACGCTGGTCGGGCTTTCGGCCGCATCGGCTTCCAGCTTCGCCCTGTCAGCCTTGCTGATGTACTTGGGCTTGTTGCTCTTGGGCGCCAGCTTGGCGTTAGCCTTCTTGGCGTGGGCCTCCAGCAACTGCTTGATCTTCTTGCGGCGATTCATGGTGCTACCTGCGTCTCGATCGGTGGTTTGGTGTTCAGCCTGCAGCCTTCTTCAGCCCCATGCCCTGGCTTGCCGGTGCCGTCAGCGCAAAGCCGAACTGCTGATAGAGGCGATAGGCCTCACCATCGGCGATCAGGCTGATATATGCGGATTCCGGCACTTCGCGGGTGATGTAATCGCTGATCGCGGCCATGATCTGCTTGCCCAGCCCACGGCCCTGATGGGCTGGCAGCACGGCGATATCCACCACCTGATAGAACGCGCCGCCATCACCGATCACCCGGCCCATGCCGACCGGCTCCCCGGCACAGAGCACCTGTACGGCGAATAGACTGTTGGGCAGGCCACGGGTCGCCGCCTCGACGGTCTTGGCGCTTAGTCCAGCTGCGGTACGCAGATGGCGGTAGGTTTCCACCGACGGGATGGCGTGCGCAAGGGAGTAGGCGGGAGCATTTTCGGTCATTCCATTATCCTTTACTGGCAACGATGGGGTTGGTTTTTACCGGCCATTGGGGACTTGCCTGTAAAAAAGCAGCTTGCCGGTAACCGGGCTAATAGCTGACTAGACCAGACTTTGGTATTCGTGATTAACGTTGCATTCAGTGTTTGGTACGCTTTGATGCGCTATTAGGTATTAGACTATTCATCGAATGCTTCTATTTTTTCATTATCCAAGTCATGCACCGCTTCGTGGTATTCATACTTAAACCAGCAGCGAAACAGTTCTAAACTGATTGCAGGTGATTCTTCATCGTGGCGAATGTAATCAGCAATTTCGTTCTCGAAAATAGTCTTGTAGTGCGTTTCGAAGCAATCTCCCCAGCAGTTTTGATCCTCGACCTCAACGAGGTACACGTTTGGGTGATGATTCAGTGAGTTTAGGTTCCATCTGTGCAGTTCGGGGCAAACTTTTTTCACCCACTCGAGAAAAACCTCAGTCCCGAATACGGTGATTGCGCTTCTATTGAGCAATTTCATTAGGCTGCCTAACGTTTGTTGAGGATCGGCTCTAGCCCGCCCAAAGTTATAAGGCACGGCGCTTTATCCGTCTGATTTGAGGTCGCTAGGATGGATGAAAAGCTTAGTTCACGCTATTGGCTCAAATCACTGCATTGCGACAGCTGGCGGATGGCAGCTCATCAGCAGGCTCTGGCTGCCGTCATCTTCGGCCCGCGTGTCGATAAGCGTCATACCGGCCTTGCTCAGTACGCGCCGCGAGGCGGCGTTGTCCGGCGCGACGGTGGCGATGATCTGTGCCAGGCCCAACTGGCGGGCCGCGTAGGGTAGCAGGGCGCATACCACTTCGCTGGCATAGCCATGGCCCCAGTGCTCGCGGGCGAAAGCGTACTTCAACTCGGGTTTTTCCTGGTCATCGGGATGCACCAGCCCGCAGAAGCCGATCACCGAACCGCCGTCGCGCAGGGTCACGGTGTACATGCCGTAGCCGCGCTGCCGGTAGTTGTTCGCCGTCACTTCGAGCCAGTTGGCCGCCTGTTGCGGCGTCAGCGCCACGCCGTCGCCGACCCAACGCATGGCCTCGACATCACCATAGATCCGCAGCAGCGGCTCCAGGTCATCCGGCATCCAGCGCCGCACCAGCAGGCGCTCGGTCATCAGTACGAGCTTGCCATCGAGCTCCTTCATGGCTTATCGCCCTGTGCCGTGCGGTAGCGCGCCAGCAACAACGGCAAGGCTGTCTCGCGCCAGAACTTCAGGCTGATATGGCCCGACGACATGCCGCCATGGGCGTGCCGCTCGATGAAAACCGATGACTCTTCCGCGCTTGTCGGCAGGCCAACCAAGCGCTCGAAGGTGGCCTCGAGGATTTTGGCCAGTTGCGCCTCGCTTGGCGGAAGCGGCTGCGTGGCCAGCACCTCGCTCATCTCCTGCCACAGATAGGGATCACCCCGACAGCCCCAAGAGATGGGCTCAGGTTGGAAGAGGTCGGATAGGGTGGTGATGGACATTGATTCAGGTTGCCTCTGCTGTGGTGTACGCGGGAAGTCAATCTGCGTCGGTGGCGCTGCGCAGCCTTATCGCCCGGGCTGCCATGTAGACGCGATTCGAGGCCTCATCCAGCGTCTCCATGCCGGCAATGATGCGGCCATTCTGCCACGGCGCGTAATCATTGAAGCTGCCCGTGCCGCCGTAAACGGACATCACCGAACACGCCAGGCTGGTCAGCTCATCCCCATCGTAACGGCTGCTAGCCAGCGCTCGGGCTGTTGCCAGGCAATTGCGGAAATGAGCGCCCCAGTGGCTATCGGCGTCGAGGGCGAGAATGTCTGTGAGCGCCGTGAGGTGAGCGATCAGTTCATTCAGTTGGCTTTGCGGATTGGTCATGATGCGCCGAGTGTTTAGTCAGCATTAAACGGAAAGTGTGTCTAAATAGGAAAGTGGATTTATTTTTGAATACTCCGCAGGTCAATAATGAATCTATCCACTTTCCTACACGTTTTCGCGAAGCACCACCGAGGCTGGTTGCGATTCAATCAAGTCATGGTCTACTAGGTCAATGTAGTAACTGTTGTTGCCGATATCTACGAACCAGCCGTCTTCTCCATAGTAGCCCCTATCTACTTGATCGGAAGTCTCTTTTATAAGAGCGTCCAGTTGTGGTTGAGAAGGTTTTGTTTTGCATGTGAACAACGCGATGCAGTAGAGCTTGTCTAGATTAGGGTCGTACTTAAAGTGTATTCCATTATCCTCGATGACGAGTCCGAGCAAACTGCCTTCGAAGAATTTAGATATCTCTGCGCTGGGGTCATTAAGTCTACCTATTGCAAATTTGTCTTCGATCTTTTTTGGCTCGGCTATGTGTGAGTCTTTTATGGTTGATTCATACCAGATCTCAATTTGCATGCTTTTGACTCTATTGATTTATAATGATCAAACTAAGTGCGGAGGTGGTAGATTTATTTTTGGCTTATTTAGCTGTTCAATAAATAAATCTGTCCCCTTTTTAGGCACTTTCTAGGGCGGCTTTGAAGTATTCTTCATTAAGTTGGCGTTTTCTCGGTTGGCCCAGACGCCAATTTCAGTTTCGTAGGGTGGACGACGCTTTATTCGTCCACCTGTTTCAGCGTTCAATGGTGGATGAAAAGGGCGTCATCCGCCCTGCGTGCAACTTCTATATCTATTCTATCGGCCTAGAATAATCGTATTCAAGGTCAAATTTACCATCTGGAAACAGCGAGAAGGTTAGCCCCCAGATACGTTGCCACCTTGTGGCAAAAATGTTGTCCCTAATAAAAAGTGCAGCCTGACCAATATTAATCGAGGAGTCAGGCCAACCAAGCGCGTCCCAGTCAATATTACCAGAGCCTTCAAGCCAGTACGTAGCGCTCGCCATCTTTTCATAGATCTCACAATTGCAGCACGCCCGCTCCCATGAACGGCCAGCGGCAAAGTCGATAATACCGCTAGCCAACTCTCTGTATGCATCTTCAACAGTATTCAGATCAAAACCTCACTGTACAAAGTCAAATCCATGGGGTCAGAGTCATTGATTCTGGCATGTGGCTAAATCAATGACTCTGACCCCATCGGTTGCATGTGATACCTAACGCCGCCAGCACACGCGGCTTTGTAGTGGAGGCGAAGCCGCAACGAAAAAGCCGTCGCTGTGCCTGGTTTGTTAAATGTTTTGCTCATTGCCGCATGTAGCCTTTAAATTCTTGCAGGCTATTGGCAATTTTTATTGCAGCATCAGCTGCCATACCGATTGCAGGCAGGTAGAACACCTCGCCCTGCTCATTAACCACTAAAAGCTCTCCAGCTCCATTGCCGCCAAAGGTCACGAAACCGGGTGCATACTCGGATAGCTGATAGTCTCGGTTGGACTCCTCAACCTCTTCAGGCTGCCAAAGCACGTACCACTCAGGCTGCACAAGCAACTCGCCCTCGATATAACCTTCGCCGATCCATGAATGCAGAATTTTCTTAAGTTCTTCGATGTTCATATAGACCATTTAACGTTTGGTTAAGGGCGGGCTTTAGCCCGTCCCAGTGAGCGAAGCGAACGGTTTGAACCACTAGTTAGGTGAGCGACTCAACCTGAACGCTGAAGCCGATGAAATGCAAGATAATACCTTTTCCTGGTTCGTTCCTGTCAGACCACCATTGCTCGCTATATCTGAAATTTTTATCACCCGAGTATTCGTAGCGGCCAAATGACCATTTATTTTTATTCAGTTCGTTAACTAAGCTTTCCACATAATAAATCAAGAAGCCAGCTAAATGCTCTTCGCTCTTGGCGATCTCGCATTCATACGCGTTATTTGTTTTAGATTTAGCTCTTCCTGTAAATTGAGAAGTGCCATGTAATCTGGTGCCATCTTAGCATGGCTTCACCTAAGGATTAAGCTAAGGGGCCGGCTTTAGCCGGTCCCAGTGAGCGAAGCGAACGATTTGAGCGCATTGTTAGCTACTAGCCAATGCCGCTTTCTATTTTTTCAATTTCTACTCTGCTTAGAGGGCGCCAATCGATCTCCCGAATTCCATAGTCTCTAAAAGCATATTCATATGCCTCTTCAAGCGACCACATTAGATGGTCGCCTTCTATAATGTTTCTTTCAAAATCTATATACCTTATTTCAAGGTAGAAGATCTGCCCATCTGTGCTTGCAAGGCCAAATAGGACAATCGACGTCACTTCCGGCCTGAAATCATCGGGATGCCTTAAATGGGCGAATAGATACTTGGGTGATTCAATCATGGCGGCTAACGTTTGGTTAAGGGGCGGGCTTTAGCCCGTCCCAGTGAGCGAAGCGAACGGCTTGAACCACTTGTTAGCCGAGATCTCATGTTTCGCTGGAAATAACATGGATGATTAATTCAAGCGAGCTGTCTGCCAGCAATGGTGGATTGTCTCGGCTTAAGTGAGTAAGTGAAAACAGAGCGCCCGGTTGTGTGCCAGATGGCATTGAGAAGTAGGTGTAGAGGTGATTTTTTACGGAATCGGAATAAGTTATATAAATGTCCAATTCTTTAATTTCTATGGTGGCGAGCTTGCCATGACACTTGGTATGTAGTGTGGAAAACAAGGAGGTTGAGCTGCAAAGATCAAAGGATGCTGACATGCCGTGCCTGCCTTTATGAATTGATCTAGCGACTGCATTGAGCTCAGCTGCCTTACCGTGAAGATGCAGTTCCTTGTTTTTTAACTCAGCAAACATGATTGCTCTCTGGCTTTGGATCTTAAGGTCTTTGGCGGCTACCGTTTGGTAAGGGGCGGGCTAAAGCCCGTTCCGAGTGAGCGAAGCGAACCTAACGAGTAAACTAAGGGGCCGGCTTCGCCGGTCCCAGCGAGTGAAACGAGCGACTTCAGCGCCTTGTTAGGCTATACGTGAGCGGTAAGTCGAACGCCATGTTTATTTTGTACGATATATGCGTTTAAAGATAACGCGCTTCTCGAATTTCTTGGCAAGGAATAAACAACCGGCAACAAACCCACCAATGCCAACAACCCAGCCCATGAAGGACAAAGCTTCTGGAAGAATTGTAGAGAGTTTATAACCAATGAATGCAAGGAAAATAGCAAGCGCAACAATTGCTGCTGGCGGGGCACCATACTCAACTTCAGCTTGGCAGCCGCGACACACTTTTGCGCCGTGTGGAACAGAGCCGTGGCAATGCGGACATGTAACTTCACTCATTATTCTCTCCTTGAAGAGCGGTTTTAGAATTGGGCCTAACGTTTGGTTAAGGGGCGGGCTTTAGCCCGTCCCAGTGAGCGAAGCGAACGGTTTGAACCACTAGTTAGGCTCACGAATCACTGACATTACTAGATTTCAGCGCATCGATAACAAGGGGCATTGTATACACCAGCCATGGAATGGTGCTTGCAGTATCTCCTGACCTTACGTATTCGCCAGCATCGAAAGCTAAGTATATCTTCAGTGCAAAACCAGAGAGAGGCTCGCTAGGTAGCGTTGATAGTCGATTCATAGCAAGATCGCCTTCGGCATACGAGAGCTCGCCCATTACAAACTCGCTGGCAACAAGACGTGAATAAGTGTCGCAGAACTCACTTTCCGAGAGCCCAGATTTGGTAAGAACAAGCTCTACCGTGCTAGCCCACTGCTCATCGCTGATTTGGGCTTCAGCACATACTGTTATGAGGGGAAGTAAGTCTTTTTCCATAAGCCTAACGTTTGGTTAAGGGGCGGGCTTTAGCCCGTCCCAGTGAGCGCAGCGAACGGTTTGAACCACTAGTTAGAGCCGTTAACCCAAGGTTGCTTTGCATGACGGACATGACCATTTTCCGAATGTTCTAAATGCCCCGGATAGTGGTGAAACTCTTACCTTTAGACTCTTGGTGTCAAAGCATGCTGTGCAAAATAGGCCATCTTCTCCGTCGAATGCATAAGCACCGTCTGACAGCTTTGGAGCTTGGCTCGATCGTTGATTGATAATTTTCTTTTGCGATTCGTTTTCTTCAAGAGCCTCTGCAAGAGCAATTTTTAAGTTGGCTGTTTCAAGCTTTGCATCTGCTAGCTCTACAGAAAGATCAGCTACAAGCATTTTGAAATCCGCATCTTCTATCTTTTTAGATAAGGCACGAAGCTTGCCAACGATTTCAATTGCGCTTTGAAGTGAGGCGATGACATCCATGATTCTTCCTCTAGGCTTTAACGCCAACCTCAGAGGCGTTTGGTGGAGCGGAGCTATTGTGCAATAGTGAGCGACAGCGAGCGCACAATTGAGCCGCGGAACCAAACGTCCTTCTGCAGGTTTTTGTTATGTTTAATCACCCACCAACTCATCATAACTTTCTTTAAAATCTTCGATATCCAATAACTCATCAAAAACCGCTCTAAGACTAGAATTACCTTGCAATTTAGGGATTAGTGGCTGTATTGCGTACAGCTGTGCTTCGTATCTTATCACAGGGTAATTTCTCTTGATTTCAGCTATTATCTCTTTTCTTTGAACCCCATTTGCAGCAAATCTTATTAAAAGTTCTATAGCGTTACCCTGAGTCCAGTCATATTCGCCCCACGCAATTTCACGTATAAATGGAATTGCCTTCGCGCCCATATTAAACAGTATTTCAAAAATCACGAACTGACAGGTTGAAAGCTACCCACCCAACCCATGCTTATGCGCATCATAATGCACCGATTCTTTAGGTGGATTATGAAACAAATCCCTAAATCGCTCTAAATCTGAAACAGAAAACTCTTTGCTTTTCTCTTGCGCTAAAGAAGCAGCCTCTTCGATATAAGCGTTATTCTTGAATATCGATTCAGCGATCTCAAAAACCAAAGTTTCAGCTTTATCCGATTTACTTTTCTTTTTCCAGAACATATCTCTCACTTAAACATAACGTTTGGTTAAGGGGGCGGGCTTTAGCCCGTCCCAGTGAGCGAAGCGAACGGCTTGAACCGCTAGTTAGGCTTCCAGCATGGGCCGGGCCGGTAAAGAGAGTCGAATATATATTAGCTGTGCTTAAGGTCGTATTCATTCATGCAGTCGTCAAGATCAACAAGCACCACATCCCGAATCCAGCGAGTAAACGACATTTCTATTTGTTCGTACGTCAATGGTGAATTGACTTCGCGATTTTTTGAGAAAGAGAGATGAGCGGTAATTACTTTGTCCTCAATTTTTCCGTCGTGGATAACAAAGAAAGCAAAGTCATCGCGATCCTGGCGTCGGGCAAATAGATACACATCAAAGTCAGCCCCAAGCTCTAGATTGAAGGCATTGGAAGCAAACTCATTGCTCGAAAGATTCGGTGGGAGCAGTATGGATTGCTTGTCATCAATGAGGTACCAAGGCTCCCAGTTTTCAAGGCCTTTCGCGATAAACCAACGATAGGCGAGCGGAAAGTGTTCATTCATTGAGATAGGCCTAACGTTTGGTTAAGGGGCGGGCTTTAGCCCGTCCCAATGAGCGAAGCGAACGGTTTGAACCAGTTGTTAGGCATTGGCTTGCACTGCCTGTATTCGAATTCTTTCCAATGTTTCGAACGCGGCTATCAAATGGACTGCCGACTCAGGACTGTGCAGGCTAACGCCTGTTTCCTTAGCTACTAACTCAATTACGGCATCCCGCTCTAGGCCGAGAGCGTTAGCCACGTGCAATGCACACGAGCGTGCATGTGATGCACGATGCTCAAGTGGTTCACTCTCGCCTAACACCTTACGCTTATGTGAGTTAAACGACATTTCCTTTGCCTAACTATAAATAGACACCAACTGGCGCATAACTCCCCGGACGGGCGTGGTGTATAACATTCCAGGACCTTTGGGCTGAACCCGTCTAGCCCGAGGCATACGGCGAGGCACCGGGGCGTTTGGCATGTTATACACCACACTCATTGCACCTTCGCAAGGGTACAAAAGGTCTCCTTGCCTCGTGTGCGTAGCCAAGCCCAAAGCGCAACACCCAGCAAACGCACTTACCGATTAAACCGCGCCACCAACGAATACTGCCCCTGCGCCGTACTGGTCAGTTCTTCACTCAACAACGCCGTGCTCTGCGCCTCGCCAGCAGTCTGATCGGACAGTTGCGCGATGGTGGTGATATTGCGGCTGATTTCGTCGGCCACGGCGCTTTGTTCTTCGGCGGCAGCGGCGATCTGGTCGGCCATTTCGTTGATATTGGCCACCGCGTCGCTGATGCCGGCCAGGGCCTGGTCGGCCTGTTGTACGCGTTCGACGCCTTCGTCGGCCTGTTTGCGGCCGATGTCCATGGTCAGTACGGCTTCGTCGGCGGTGCGTTGCAGCTTGGCGATCAGGGCGTGGATCTGGCCGGTGGATTCGGCGGTGCGTTGCGCCAGGGAGCGGACTTCGTCGGCGACCACGGCGAAGCCGCGGCCCATTTCGCCGGCGCGGGCGGCTTCGATGGCGGCGTTGAGGGCCAGCAGGTTGGTCTGGTCAGCGATGCCCTTGATCACGTCGACCACACCGCCGATTTCGTTGCTGTCCTGGGCGAGACGGGTGACGGCTTCGCCGGTTTCCCCTACCGACAGGGACAGGCGCTGGATCGCTTCGCGGGTTTCGCTGGCGATGGTGCGGCCTTCCTGGGTCAGGCGGTTGGCTTCCTGGGTGGCGATGGCGGTGCGCGCTACGTTGTTGGCCACTTCCAGGGTGGTGGCGGCCATTTCATTGACGGCGGTGGCCACCTGATCGGTCTCCTCGCGCTGGCGCTGCAACCCGGCGGAGCTGTTATGGGCCAATACGTCGGCCTGCTTGGCCTGATTGGCCAGGTTTTCGGCGCTGTCCTGCAGGCGGGTGAGGCAGGTTTTCAGGCGTGCTTCCTGGCTGAGGATGGACAGTTCCAGGCGGCCTTCGACGCCGCGGTTATCGGTGTACATCTGCGCGATCAACGGGTCGGACGTGGTCTGTTCGGCGAGTTGCAGCAGGCGCTTGGTACCGCGGCTCTGCCAGGCCAGGCCAAGCAGGCCGAGGGGGATCGACAGCGCGGCGGCGGCGGCGAAGCCCCAAGTGCTGTCCAGCCAGGCGCCAACCAGGAAGCCTACCTGGCTGACCAGAATGAACGGCAGCCAGTTCTGCAGCACCGGCAGCCAGCGGTCACGGTTCGGTATCGCTGCCTTGCCGCCATTGATACGCAAGTAGAGGGCCTGGGCGCGCTGCACCTGCTCGGCGGTGGGCTTGCTGCGCACCGACTCGTAGCCGGTGACCTTGCCGTCATCCAGCACCGGCACCACGTAGGCGTTGACCCAGTAGTGGTCACCGCTCTTGCAGCGGTTCTTGACAATGCCCATCCACGGGCGGCCGGCTTTCAAGGTTTCCCACATATGGGCGAACACGGCCGGCGGCACGTCCGGGTGGCGCACCAGGTTGTGCGGTGCGCGGATCAGCTCGTCGCGGGAAAAGCCGCTGATTTCGATGAAGGCATCGTTGCAGTAGGTGATCTGGCCCTTGAGATCGGTGGTCGAGATCAGGCGTTGCTGCGCCGGGAAAGTCCGCTCGTTACCGGTAATGGGCTGGTTGTTACGCATGGCATCTACCCTGATGTCAGTGCGATGCCTGGGGAGAGTAGGGTAGGCGAGTGACGAATATAAATGCCTACAGACTACAGCTATGGGCCTGGACCCAAATGCGGCCGGGTCGGCCGATCCTACAGGCAACGCTTTTATGGTTATCGCTTACGCGTGGCAGGCCTGCAGTGTAACCAATATTCCAGGCTCGTCACCTTTGACGCCGGTAAAGCGGCAGTCTATTGGTCGAGGGTGGACAGGGCTCGTTCGAGCGCGCAAAAGAAACCCGGGTGTCGCTGCGCTCGACCCGGGCTAGGAGAGTTTCATGCAGCGCTGCGATTAGCGGCGCTGCACGGATGAGCATCAACCGGCGATCAGTTGGCGCAGCACGTAGTGCAGGATGCCGCCGGCCTTGAAGTACTCGACCTCGTTGAGCGTGTCGATACGGCAGAGCAGCTCGACGCTTTCCAGCTTGCCGTCTTCGCGGGTGATTTCCAGCGTCAGCGGCATGTGCGGGCGTACCTCGACGCCGTCCAGGCCCTTGATCGCCAGGGTTTCCTTGCCGGTCAGGCCCAGGCTCTTGCGATCCGCGCCGGCGGTGAACTGCAGCGGCAACACCCCCATGCCGACCAGGTTGGAGCGGTGGATGCGCTCGAAGCTCTCGGCGATCACCGCCTTGACGCCCAGCAGGTTGGTGCCCTTCGCCGCCCAGTCGCGGCTGGAGCCGGTGCCGTATTCCTTGCCGGCGATCACCACCAGTGGCGTGCCCTCCTGCTGGTAGCGCATGGAGGCGTCATAGATCGCCAGCTTCTCGCCGCTTGGCACGTGCAGGGTGATGCCACCTTCCTCGCCGTCGAGCATCTCGTTGCGGATGCGGATGTTGGCGAAGGTGCCGCGCATCATCACTTCATGGTTGCCACGGCGCGAGCCGTAGGAGTTGAAGTCACGCGGCTCGACGCCTTGCTCGCGCAGGTAGCGACCGGCCGGGCTGTCGGCCTTGATGTTGCCGGCCGGGGAGATGTGGTCGGTGGTCACCGAGTCCCCTAGCAGCGCCAGGATGCGCGCATTGGCAATGTCGGTGATCGCCGGTGGTGCCTGGTCGATGGCCTCGAAGAATGGCGGGTGCTGGATATAGGTGGAGTCGTTCTGCCAGGTATAGGTGTCGGCTTCCGGCACCTGGATGGCCTGCCACTGCTCGTCGCCTTCGAACACCTCGGCGTATTCCTTGCGGAACATGGCGGTGTCGACTTTTTGCACCGCCTCGGCGATTTCCTTCTGGCTCGGCCAGATATCGCGCAGGTACACCGGCTTGCCGTCGCGGTCTTCGCCCAGCGGCTCTTCGGCGATATTGACCCGAACGCTGCCCGCCAGGGCATAAGCGACCACCAGGGGCGGCGAGGCCAGCCAGTTGGTTTTCACCAGCGGGTGCACGCGGCCTTCGAAGTTGCGATTGCCGGACAGCACCGAGGCGACGGTCAGGTCGTTATCCTGGATGGCTTTTTCGATGGGATCCGGCAGCGGGCCGGAGTTGCCGATGCAGGTGGTGCAGCCGTAGCCGACCAGGTCGAAGCCCAATTTGTCGAGGTATTCGGTCAGCCCGGCGGCGGCGAAGTATTCGGTCACCACCTTGGAGCCCGGCGCCAGTGAACTCTTCACCCACGGCTTGCGTTGCAGGCCTTTCTCCACCGCCTTCTTGGCCAGCAGGCCGGCGGCCATCATCACGCTCGGGTTGGAGGTGTTGGTGCAGGAGGTGATCGCTGCGATCACCACGGCGCCGTCGCTGATCGGATGACGGTGGCCGTCCAATTCATAGTGGATTTCGTTCTGCGCGGCATTGCCGACGGCCACGCCACCGCCGCCTTCGCTTTCCAGGCGACCTTCCTCTTTACGTGGCGGCTTGAGCTGCAGGCCGAGGAAGTCTTCGAAGGCCTGGCCGACCTGGGGCAGGGCGACGCGGTCCTGCGGGCGTTTCGGGCCAGCCAGGCTGGCTTCGACCTGGCCCATGTCCAGCTCCAGGGTATCGGTGAACAGCGGCTCGCTGCCAGCCTGGCGCCACATGCCCTGGGCCTTGGAATAGGCCTCGACCAGCTTGACTGTCTCATCCGGGCGGCCGGACAGGCGCAGGTAATCCAGGGTGATTTCGTCGACCGGGAAGAAGCCGCAGGTGGCGCCATATTCCGGCGCCATATTGGCGATGGTGGCGCGATCCGCCAGGGGCAGCTCGGCCAGGCCGTCGCCATAGAACTCGACGAATTTGCCGACCACGCCTTTCTTGCGCAGCATCTGGGTGACGGTCAGCACCAGGTCAGTGGCGGTGATGCCTTCTTTGAGCTTGCCGGTCAGCTTGAAACCGATCACTTCGGGAATCAGCATCGACACCGGCTGGCCGAGCATCGCCGCTTCCGCCTCGATGCCGCCGACGCCCCAGCCCAGCACGCCCAGGCCATTGATCATGGTGGTGTGCGAGTCGGTGCCGACCAGGGTGTCGGGGTAGGCGTAGGTCACGCCGTCTTCTTCCTTGGTCCACACGGTGCGGCCCAGGTATTCCAGGTTGACCTGGTGGCAGATGCCGGTGCCCGGCGGTACCACGCTGAAGTTGTCGAAGGCGCTCTGGCCCCAGCGCAGGAACGCGTAGCGCTCGCCGTTGCGCTGCATCTCGATCTCGACGTTCTCGCCAAAGGCCTCGGGGCTGGCGAACTTGTCGACCATCACCGAGTGGTCGATCACCAGGTCCACCGGCGACAGCGGGTTGATCTTCTGCGGGTCGCCGCCGGCCTTGGCCATGGCGTCGCGCATGGCGGCCAGGTCGACCACGGCGGGTACGCCGGTGAAGTCCTGCATCAGCACGCGGGCAGGGCGGTACTGGATCTCGCGTTCGGAGCTGCGCTTGTGCAGCCAGTCGCTGATGGCTTGCAAATCGTCCTGGGTCACGGTCTTGTCGTCCTGCCAACGCAGCAGGTTTTCCAGTAGCACTTTCAGCGACACCGGCAGCTTGTCGATGTCGCCCAACCTTTTGGCGGCATCCGGCAGGCTGAAGTAATCGTAGGATTTGCCGTCCACCTCGAGGGTGCGGCGGCAGTTCAGGCTATCGATGGAAGGCATCGTGCATCTCCTTATGGCTTGCACGGTACAAGCCGTTCTGGTTTGGCAGAGCTTCTGTGACTCTGCGCGAGTGTTCCCTGGGCCGGCTCGCGTGGCGTGCGGTGAGCCGTCGCCTGATCATGCGCCCGTCGAGCATAGTCCGTCGGCGCAGCCGGCGATGCCGGGATGCTGTTCTCTGGACAGGGAACTGAGGCCCTGGGTTCCGGTTTTCGCTATCATGCGCGCCCCAAGGAGAGTGTCGATGAATACGTTGTTACTGCACTGCCGCCCCGGTTTCGAGAACGAGGTGTGTTCGGAGATATCCGAGCATGCGGCGCGTCTCGATGTGCCCGGTTACGCCAAGGCCAAGCCGGACACGGCCTGCGCCGAATTCATCTGCAGTGATGAGGCGGGTGCCGAGCGGCTGATGGCCGGGCTGCGCTTCAGCCAGTTGATCTTCATCCGCCAGTGGGCGCTCGGGCGTTTCATCGAGCTGCCCGAGAAGGACCGTATCAGCGTGTTGCTCGAGCACCTGGCGCCGCTGCCAACCTTCGGCAGCCTGTGGCTGGAGGTGTTCGACACCAACGACGGCAAGGAGCTGTCCGGCTTCTGCAAGAAGTTCGAAGGCCCGCTGCGCAAGGCCCTGACCGGCGCCGGCAAGCTGGCGGAAGACGCCCGCGCGCCGCGCCTGCTGCTGACCTTCAAGAGTGGCCGCGAGGTGTTTCTCGGCATGGCCGCGCCCGACAATTCGGCGATCTGGCCAATGGGCATCCCGCGCCTCAAGTTCCCTCGCGAGGCGCCCAGCCGCTCGACCCTGAAACTTGAAGAGGCCTGGCACACCTTCATTCCCCGTGAGCAGTGGGACGAGCGCCTGTCGGACGAGATGACCGGCGTCGACCTGGGCGCCGCACCGGGTGGCTGGACTTACCAACTGGTACGCCGCGGCATGCTGGTGACCGCCATCGACAACGGTCCGATGGCCGAGAGCCTGATGGACACCGGCCTGGTCAAGCACCTGATGGTCGACGGCTTCACCTGGAAGCCCAAGCAGCCGGTGGACTGGATGGTCTGCGACATCGTCGAGAAGCCCGCGCGCAGTGCTGCGTTGCTGGAAACCTGGATCGGCGAGGGACATTGCCGGGAGGCGGTGGTCAATCTCAAGTTGCCGATGAAGCAGCGCTACGCCGAGGTGCAGCGTTTGCTCGAACGCATCGCTGAAGGCCTGGCGGCGCGCAAGGTCAAGGCGACCATCGCCTGCAAGCAGCTGTACCACGACCGTGAGGAAGTGACCTGCCACCTGCGCCGACTGAGCAAGTAAACAGGTTGGACAAGTGCGCCATCGCTGCCGATGGCCACTCCATAAATAGTGCAAGATTGATGACGCGGAGCCCGTGATGCTCGATTCGACCCCTGACGACACCCTCGACGCCACCGGCCTGTTCTGCCCCGAGCCGGTGATGATGCTGCACAACAAGGTGCGCGACCTGCCGGCCGGTGGCCTGCTCAAGGTGATCGCCACCGACCCCTCCACCCAGCGCGATATCCCCAAGTTCTGCGTGTTTCTCGGCCACGAGCTGGTGGAGCAGGCGCAGGATGCCGAGACTTACCTGTACTGGATTCGCAAGAAGGTTGATTGAGCGGGTGAGGTAAAGGCGGGTATTCGGTGACCCATGTGGGAGCGCTGACTTCTGCCCACCATTGATATCGCAAAGCGGAGAGCGGCTGCATTCGCAGCCCGTAGGGCGGACTCAGGAGCGTCAGCGAACAGTCCGCCGATTCACTCGGTTCGGTAGTACGACACGCGCCCAGCACTGCAAAGGCGTACTGCTTCGCGAGTACGCCCTACCTATCTAGACAGCTGCCTTCATACGAATCCACCGCCTGGCACTGCTCTTCAGCCGTAGCGTGAGCATCAGCGCCGCACAGGTCAGCCCGACGATCAGCCCCTGCCACAGTCCGGCCGGGCCGCTGGCGGCGCCGAACAGTTCGCTCAGGCCCAACAGGTAGCCGACCGGCAGGCCGATGCCCCAGTAGGCGAACAGGGTCAGGATCATCGTCGCCCGGGTGTCCTGATAGCCGCGCAGCGCGCCGGCAGCGGTAACCTGGATGGCATCGGAAAACTGGAACAGCGCGGCGTAGAGGATCAGCGCCACGGCCACTTCGATCACCTCCGGCGCCGACGAGTAAATCCGCGCGATGGGTTCGAGCATCAGCAGCATGCAGGTCGCCGATACGCAGGCGTAGGCCAATGCGGTGGCAATGCTCACCCCGGCGGCGAAACGCGCCTCGCGTGGCTGCTCGCGGCCGAGTGCCTGGCCGACGCGCACGGTGGCGGCCATGCCGAGGGAGTAGGGGATCATGAACACCAGTGAGGCGAAGTTGAGGGCGATCTGGTGCCCGGCGACCACGGTGGCGCCCAGGCCGCCGATCAGCAGGGCGATGACCGCAAAGATGCTCGACTCGGCGAATACCGCGATGCCAATCGGCAGGCCGATGCCCAGCAGACGCTTGATCGGCAGCCACTGCGGCCAGTCGAAATGCCGCAGCGGCGTGGTCTCGGTATAAGCCGGTGCGCGGCGAATCCACCAGAGCATGCCCAGCAGCATGAACAGCATCACCAGCGCCGTGGCCCAGCCACAGCCGACGCTGCCCAGCGGCGGCAGGCCGAGCTTGCCGTAGATCAGCACATAGTTCAGCGGGATATTCACCAGCAGGCCTAGCAGGCCTACCACCATGGCCGGGCGGGTGCGGCCCAGGCCGTCGCTGTAGCAGCGCAGCACATGAAACAGCGCCACGCAGGGAAAGCCGAACGCCACACCATGCAGGTAGCCCATGGCCGGCTCGATCAGGTCTGCGTCCACCTTCATCAGGCGCAACACGAACTCGGCGTTCCATAGCAGCGTGCCTGCCAGGCAGCCCACCGCCAATGCCAGCCACAGGGCCTGGCGCACCAGCGGGCCGATCTCGCCATGCTGGCCGGCGCCGAAGCGCTGGGCAACCTTGGGCGTGGTGGCCAGCAGGATGCCGGTCATCAGCAGGAACACCGGTACCCAGATCGAGTTACCAAGGGCCACGGCGGCCAGATCTCGGGCACTGAAGCGCCCGGACATCACGGTGTCGACGAAGCCGATCGAGGTATAGGCCAACTGCGCGACGATGATCGGCAAGGCAAGGGCCAGCAGCGTGCGCAATTCGGCGCGCACCCGTTGCAGGCGGGACTGAGCAGACATGACAGGTTTCACTGGGCAGAGAAAACCGCACAGTCTACGCGCTGACGGATCGGTCAGGAAAGGCGAGGTGCCGCGCTTGCAGGTAGAATGCTCACCAGTTTGTGGAGAGCTGCCATGCGCATAGTTGCCGACGAAAATATCCCCCTGCTCGACGAGTTCTTCGCTGGTTTCGGCGAAATTCGTCGGTTGCCTGGGCGCGCCATCGACCGCGCGGCCTTGGCCGACGCCGAGCTGCTGCTGGTGCGCTCGGTTACGCCGGTCGACCGCACCCTGCTGCAGGGCAGCCCGGTACGCTTCGTCGGCACCTGCACCATCGGCACCGATCACCTGGATCTTGATTATTTCAGCGCAGCCGGCATCGCCTGGAGCAGCGCACCGGGTTGCAATGCGCGTGGAGTGGTCGACTACGTGCTCGGCAGCCTGCTGGTGCTCGGCGAGCGCCTGGGCGCCGATCTGACGCAGCGCACCTATGGCGTGGTCGGCGCCGGGCAGGTCGGCGAGCGGCTGATCAAGGTGCTGCGCGCCCTGGGCTGGCGGGTGCTGGTCTGCGATCCGCCCCGGCAGCTCGCCGAGGGTGGCGATTACGTGAGCCTGCAGCAGATCGTCGAGCAGTGCGACGTGATCAGCCTGCACACCCCGCTGACAGGGGACGGCGAGTTCGCCACCCGGCACCTGCTCGACGCCGAGCTGCTGGAGCAACTGCGCCCCGGCACCTGGCTGCTCAATGCCAGCCGAGGCGCCGTGCTCGATACCGGGGCGCTACGCGCGCACCTGCAGCGCGGCGCCGATCTGCATGTGGTGCTGGACGTATGGGAGGGCGAGCCGCTGGTCGATCTGGAGCTGGCCGCGCTGTGCCATATCGCTACACCGCACATTGCCGGCTACAGCCTCGATGGCAAGCTGCGCGGCACGGCGCAGATCTACCAGGCGTTCTGCAGGCACCAGGGTATCGAGCCGGCTATCTCGCTGGACGCACTGACTCCGGCCCGCTGGCTGCAGCGCTTGAGCATCGCCGCGGGTAGCGATCCGGCCTGGGCATTGGCCACGGTATGCAACGTCGTGTATGACCCACGGCGTGACGATGCGGATTTGCGGCGCAGTCTGGTTACCGACGAGCAGGCACGCAAGACCGGCTTCGACCTGCTGCGCAAGCGCTATCCCATGCGGCGTGAAATAGAAGGGCTGGAGGTCGAGCTGCTCGGCATCGACGAGTCCCTGGAGGCGCTGATCAGCGCGCTGGGCGCGCGCGTGATCAATGTGAGATGACGGAGAGTCTGATGGCTCGTCAGCGGGAGGCGTCCTGCTGGTTGGCTGTCGCGTCCTTGTCGAGCTCGCTGCATGCTTGCTGGATCATGCTTTCGGTAATCGGGATTTCCCGGCCGTTAGGGTCGATCAGCGCGCCGTGGGCGAGCTCACAGTCGCTGTCTGGTTGCGATGCCTGTTGCTTGTCGGGACTACTCATCTTGGTCTCCTCATCAGGTGGTATGCGCTTTGTCGACGGGCATCCTGCATGACGACGTTATGTAGTGATGGGGGCATTCCAATATGGCTTCAACCGTGCCCAGTCATACTGTCGCAAAAAATTACCCTATAAAGAAGAGCGTCCGTCGAATGGTGTTGGCTAGGGAGGGAGGTGTGCGATGTTGAGGGCATCATGGTTGCTGCTCGGTTGCCTGCTGAGTCTGCAGGTATTTGCCATCGAGCCGGGCCGGTTGGTGAGTGGGGCCCGTGAGCAGGTGGGCGTGACCCTGGGCTACGATCCCGCCTACCGGCGCATTGCCTATCCTGGCGGCGACGTGCCGGCGGCAACCGGGGTATGCACCGACGTGGTGATCCGCGCCCTGCGCCTGCAGGGCCTGGATCTGCAGAAGGCAGTGCACGAGGACATGGCGGCTAACTTCTCGGCGTACCCAAGGCAGTGGGGGCTCAAGCGCCCGGACCGCAATATCGACCACCGCCGCGTGCCCAATCTGATGACCTGGTTCCGGCGCCAGGGCATGGCGCTGGCGCTCAGCCGTGACACCGGGGAGTATCTCCCGGGCGATATTGTCACCTGGGATCTGGGCCGCGGGCAGACCCATATCGGCATCGTCTCCGATCGTTTGTCTGCGGCGGGCGAGCCATTGATCCTGCATAACATCGGTGCCGGTACCCGGGAGGAGGCCATCCTGTGGCGTTTCCCGATCATCGGGCATTACCGCTTTGCGCCGGGCTAGGCGCACAAACGACGAAGCCCCGCGCCTTGTCGGCAGCGGGGCTTCGGCTGATCCAGAACGGTCAGGCGTGATGGTAGCTGATCACGCTGTCCTGCTCCTTGAGTACCTTGCGCATCTCGGCCGGGATGTTGCCGGCCCTGACGGCCAGTTCCAGGCGGATGTCTTCGAGGCTCTGGGCGAAAGCGTTCGAGTCATCGATCTGCAGTCTCTGCAGGACTCGGCTGTAGGCGGTGGTGTCCGCTTCATCGATCAGGGAGAGAACGATGCTACCGTCCGGGCGAGGCCGACTGAAGGTGGCGCGTAGCGGGGCGAATAGCTGCTCGACAAGCTGTCGATGACTACTTTCCATTGACGAACTCCAGTTGAAGTAGGAACACCTAAGAGTAACTGGAAATCATTTAGTTCGACGATGGCCGCTATTTCGCTCCCTGATAGTGATGAAATTCGCAGTTCTTGCCTGTTTAGCGAAGCAGGGCCTGGCGAGTGCGTTCGATAACCTTGGGCAGCGAGTCGGCGCTGTACTGGCCAGGGTAGAGGCGCTGGGTGTGCTGCGCGACACCGGTGTGGTCCACCACGGTGAAGCTGAAGCTGCCCTTGCGAGGCGCCAGAATATGGCAGGCCAGCGGTGCGAAAGCGTTGGACAGGGTGTGGATAGCGTTTTGGATTTGTTGACTGGTATTCATAATCGGGTGTTTCCTGATACTGCAGGCGCATGATCGCGCCATAAATAAAGGGCTCCGGTCGCGGGCTTATGCCAACGGGATTGGTTATCGGAGCGAGCTGCGCGCTTTTAAGTTCCACCTATATGTAGGTGGAACCAGCGGCTGTTGAGCGCCTGGGCGAGGTAGCCAATGCAAGGCGAAGACAGGCGAGAGGCGCAATTTACGAGCTGTAAATGAGCATTCGAAGCTGGCTTCAACGCAGCAATGGCAACGCAGCTAGTTGTTCAACGGCTTGCTGGAGCGGGTCTGTACTTCGGAAGACTGGCGAGTTCAGCGCGTGAGCGAGACGGCCAGATCAGTCAGCGGAGGGGGTCTTGGCAGGGATGCGTGCATCGATTGGATGCCGATTGCCAGGAAACCATCAAGAAGGCCATACGGCCGGATGACTTGCAGCGTGGTACGAACAGGGCGAACTATACGCGGCTGTATAAAAATTAGCCAGCCCCGATTTCATCTTTTTATAGCCGCCGATCGGCGTCGCACTGGGTGGCCGATTTGAGCTAGCATTAGCGCTCTTTTGCTTTCCTCTGGCGACGGTTTTCAATGAGTTATCAGGTTCTTGCACGCAAATGGCGCCCGCGTTCGTTTCGCGAGATGGTTGGGCAGACCCATGTGCTGAAAGCGCTGATCAACGCACTCGACAGCCAGCGCCTGCACCATGCCTACCTGTTTACCGGTACTCGCGGGGTGGGCAAGACCACAATCGCGCGGATCATCGCCAAGTGCCTGAACTGCGAGACCGGTATCAGCTCCACGCCCTGCGGCACCTGCTCGGTGTGCCGGGAGATCGATGAAGGCCGTTTCGTCGACCTCATCGAAGTCGATGCCGCCAGCCGTACCAAGGTCGAAGACACCCGCGAACTGCTCGACAACGTGCAGTACTCGCCGAGCCGTGGACGCTTCAAGGTCTACCTGATCGACGAAGTGCACATGCTCTCCACCAGTTCCTTCAACGCCCTGTTGAAGACCCTGGAAGAGCCGCCGCCCCATGTGAAATTCCTGCTCGCCACCACCGACCCGCAGAAGCTGCCGGTCACCGTGCTGTCGCGCTGCCTGCAGTTCTCCCTGAAGAACATGCCGCCGGAGCGGGTGGTCGAGCACCTGAGCCACGTGCTGGGCGCCGAGAACATCCCCTTCGAGGACGATGCCCTGTGGCTGCTCGGCCGCGCTGCCGATGGTTCGATGCGCGATGCCATGAGCCTGACCGATCAGGCCATCGCCTTTGGTGAAGGCAAGGTGCTGGCTGCCGACGTGCGCTCCATGCTTGGCACCCTTGACCATGGCCAGGTGTATGGCGTGTTGCACGCGCTGATCGAAGGCGATGCCCGTGGCGTGATCGAGGCGGTACGCCAGCTCGCCGAGCAGGGCCCGGACTGGAGCGGCGTGCTGGCCGAAATGCTCAACGTGCTGCACCGCGTGGCCATCGCCCAGGCGCTGCCGGATGCGGTGGACAACGGCCAGGGCGACCGCGAGCGGGTGCTCGGTCTGGCCCAGGCGCTGCCGGCCGAAGACGTGCAGTTCTATTACCAGATGGGCCTGATCGGCCGTCGCGACCTGCCGTTGGCGCCGGATCCGCGCAGCGGTTTCGAGATGGTGCTGCTGCGCATGCTGGCGTTCCGGCCGGCCGGCGAGGGCGATGCCCCGAAGGTGGCGCTAAAGCCACTGGGGATCAGCCAGGCCAAGGCTGATCCCCGGCCAACACCGGTGGCCGACGCAGCGCCGGCTGCGTCAGCGCCCGTCATCAATACCGCGCCCCAGGCGCCTGTCAGTCCGAGCCAGCCGGCCGCCGTCGTGGCGCCTGCCGAGCAGCCGGCATCTGCGCCCGTTGCCGCGGTGCCGGCGGTTACCCCGCCCTGGGAAGAGGCGCCAGTCGAAGCCGCCGCGCCCGCCCCATCGGTCAGCGAGGCAGCTGCGCCAGCCCCAGAGCCGGTTGCCGCGCAGCCAGCGCCGCAAACGCCGGCCGCTGTGGAAGCACAGCCCGAGCATTCCACCGAGCTGCCGGTTCCCGAGTTGGCCGACGTGCCGGTGATCGATACCAGCGACCTGAATCCACCTGACAGCGATGACGAGCCGCCACCCGGCGACTACGACTACGTGACCATGGATGCCGACAACCTGGATTACGATTTCGCCGATGTGCTCGGAGGCGATCAGCCGCAGGCCGAACCCGAACCCGAGCCGGCGGCGATGCCGGCCACCGGCCTGGCCGCCGAGTGGCTCGAGCTGTTTCCCAAACTGGGCCTGAGCGGCATGACCGGCAGCATCGCAGCCAACTGCACGCTGATCGCTGCCGAAGGCGATAAGTGGCTCTTGCACCTGGATCCCGGGCACAGTGCACTGTTCAACGCGACCCAGCAGCGGCGCCTGAACGATGCGCTCAATGCCTACCACGGCCGCGAGATGCAGCTGGACATCGAACTGATCAAGCCAGAGCAGGAAACGCCAGCCCAGGCCGCCGCTCGCAAGCGTGCCAATCGCCAGCGCGAAGCCGAGGCGTCGATCCACAACGATCCGCTGGTGCAGCAATTGATTTCCCAGTTCGCCGCCTCCGTGCGCGCGGGCAGTATCGAACCTGTCGATAACATCGTTAATCCCTGACTACCGAGGACAACATCATGATGAAAGGTGGCATGGCCGGCCTGATGAAGCAGGCGCAGCAGATGCAGGAAAAAATGCAGAAGATGCAGGAAGAGTTGGCCAACGCCGAGGTGACCGGGCAATCCGGTGCCGGGCTGGTCAGCGTGGTGATGACCGGTCGCCATGACGTCAAGCGCGTCAGCCTCGACGACAGCCTGATGCAGGAAGACAAGGAAATCCTCGAAGACCTGATCGCTGCCGCCGTCAACGACGCCGTGCGCAAGATCGAAGCCAACAGCCAGGACAAGATGTCCGGCATGACCGCCGGCATGCAATTGCCCCCCGGCTTCAAGATGCCGTTCTAAGGTCGCTTCCATGTGGGAGTGGGCCATGCCCGCGATAGGGGTATGGTCCGCCCCGTAGGATGCGTCGGGCCGTAGGATGGGTGCAACCCATCGTTGGTTGATCGGGTATCACCCTCGGTTCGATTCATCCTACGGCCTGTATCGGCGTTTCACCGTACACTTTCCGCTTTACCCTCTTCGAGCACTCGCACCATGAGCTTCAGCCCCTTGATCCGCCAACTGATCGATTCGCTGCGCATCCTGCCCGGTGTCGGCCAGAAGACCGCCCAGCGCATGGCGCTGCAACTGCTCGAGCGCGACCGCAATGGTGCTCAACGGCTGGCCCAGGCGTTGAGCCAGGCCATGGAGGGGGTGGGCTACTGCAAATCATGTCGCAGCCTGAGCGAAAGCGAGCTTTGCCAGATTTGCGAAGACCCGCGCCGCGACGACAGCCTGCTCTGTGTGGTGGAAGGTCCGATGGATGTGTACGCCGTGGAACACACCGGCTTTCGCGGCCGCTATTTCGTGCTCAAGGGTCACCTGTCGCCCCTCGATGGCCTGGGGCCGGAGGCCATCGGCATTCCCGAACTGCTGGCGCGCATCGAGGCCGGGCAGTTCAGTGAGGTGATCCTGGCCACCAACCCGACCGTGGAGGGCGAAGCCACTGCCCACTACATCGCCCAGTTGCTGGCCAACAAGGGCATGATCGCCTCGCGTATCGCCCATGGCATGCCGCTTGGTGGCGAACTGGAGCTGGTGGATGGCGGCACCCTGGCCCATGCCCTGGCCGGTCGGCGGCCGATCAACCTGTAGGCCGATTGGCGGCCTGCACCGCAAGATCCGCAAAGGCGTCCTGGTTTCTTTGGGCACATCGTTGTCGGTAACCCACAGGCTACGAATCTCTATAATTTGCTTTTGAGAAGCATTACCATTACTGCCTTTCCCAGGTGCGGTGATGGTGCGCTCGATGTCGCTTGTTTCCTCCCAGCAGTCCCTGCAGCAGCTGTACCGTGAGCACAGCGGTTGGCTGAACGGCTGGCTGCGCAAGCGCCTGGGTTGTGCCGAGAATGCTGCCGATCTGGCCCAGGACACCTTTGTTCGGCTCCTGAGCAAACAGCGCGAGCTGCCTTCGTTGCGCGAGCCACGTGCCTACCTGTCGACCATCGCCCATTCGCTGCTGGTCAATCACTGGCGCCGCCAGGCGATCGAGCGTGCCTATCTCGAAGCCCTGGCCCTGCAACCGGAGCCCTGTGCGGCGTCACCGGAAACCACCGAGCTGATCATCGAAACCCTGCTGGCCATCGATGCCATGCTGCTGCGCCTACCGGCCAAGGTGCGCGAGGCGTTTCTGCTGTCGCAGCTAGATGGCCTGACCTACGCGGCGATTGCCACACGCCTGCAGGTGTCCGAGCGCATGGTCAAGAAGTACATGGCCCAGGCCATGCTGCAATGCCTGCTGCTGGCCGAGGGTTGAGCCATGGCGCCTGAGCATGCTCACCTGCAACAGGCTGCCGAGTGGTTTGCGGTGCTCGCCGATCCGCCGGTCAGCGACCAGCAGCGCCAGGCCTGGCAGCAGTGGCTGGCGGCGCGCCCCGAGCATGCGGCGGCCTGGCAGCGGGTCGAGGCGATCAGCAGCCAGTTCGCCAGGCTGCCGGCCGCTACCCATCGCCGCGCCGCGGCGCAGGCCTTGCGCCATTCAGGGCGCAGCCGGCGCCAGGTGCTCGGGCTGTTCGCCGTGCTGGGAGGGGCAGGGTTGCTGGCCGCCGCCGGGCAGGGCAGGCCGTTGCGGGCATGGCTGGCCAGTGAACGCACCGGTACCGGGCAAATCCGCGATGTGCGCCTGGCTGATGGCAGCCATCTCTGGCTAGGCAGCCGCACTGCAGTGGATATCGACTACAGCGCTTCGACGCGATTGCTGCGGCTGCTGCAGGGCGAGGTATTGATCGACACGGCAGCTGATCCGCGGCCCCTGCTGCTCGATACCCGGCACGGGCGGCTGCAGGCCCTGGGCACGCGGTTCAGCGTGCGCGAGGGCGATGGCTCCAGCCAGCTCAGCGTCTTCGCGGGGGCGGTGCGTATCGAGCCCTCGAGCGGGCGCGCCGGTCAGGTGTTGCAGGCCGGCCATCAGGTGCGCTTCGGTACTGACGGCATCTCCGCCAGCGCGCCGGCGGATCCGGCGCGCCAGGCCTGGAGTCGCGGCGTATTGTTGGCCAATGACCGGCCCCTGGGGGATTTCATCGCGGAGCTAGCCGATTACCTGCCGGGTTACCTGGGCTGCGATCCGCGGGTGGCCGACCTGCGTCTGGTCGGCGCCTATCCGTTGGGCGACCCCGAGCGCATTCTCCAGGCCCTGGCAGGCAGCCTGCCGATCCGCATCAACCGACGCCTGCCGTGGTGGGTGACGGTGGAGCCACTGGCAGGCTGACAGCCTGCCGGTGAAATATTCTTGCGCAGGCGGTTCCCCTTTTACGATCTCGCCTGGCCTCCATGCATCCGGCCCTTGCGCACCCTGCGCGGGCGATGTCTCGAGGACTTCTGCATGTCGTCACCGCTCCGCTTCTCGCCCCTTGATCTGCGCCGCTCGATCCGCCTGGCCACCCTGGCCCTGGCCGCCTGCTCACCGCTTCTGGCACAGGCCCAGGCTATTGATACCGGTAGCCACCAGCAGGCGGCGCGCAGCTATCAGATTCCGGCAGGCTCGCTGTCGGACGCGCTGAGCCGTTTCGCGGCGGAGGCGGGCGTGCTGCTGTCGGTCGATGGACGATTGACCGCCGGCAAGCAGAGCCCGGGTCTGCAGGGCGAGGCGGGGGTCGACGAAGGCTTCGCACGGCTGCTGCAGGGCAGCGGCCTGCAGGCCGTTGCCGATGGCCACGGCGGCTACTCGCTGCAGGCCGCCGCGCAGGCCGGCAGCGCGTCGCTGGAGCTGGAGAGCACCGACGTGCGCGCCCTGGGTAACGCACTGGGCAGCATGGACGGTTACAACGCCACCCACAGCAGCGTGTCGACCAAGACCAGCAAGGCGCTGGCGAAAACCGCGCAGAGCGTTTCGGTGGTAACCCGTGAGCAGATCGAGCGCCAGGGGGCGCTCAGCGCTGCCGATGCCATGCGCTACAGCCCGGGCGTGCTGAGCAACCCCTACGGCAACACCCACCGCTACGACTACCTGGCGATTCGCGGCATCAACGACGGCTCGGTGGACAACATCACCATCGACGGCCTGAAGTCCATGGGTGATCCCGGCTCCTACAGCAGCCTGCAGATCGACCCGTACTTCATCGAGCGCATCGACATCCTCAAAGGGCCGTCTTCGGTGCTGTACGGTCGCAGCAACCCCGGCGGCCTGGCGGCCATCAGCACCAAGCGACCGGAATTCACCCCGTCCGGCCGGGTGGACCTGTCCTATGGCAACAACGCCCGCAAGTCATTGGGGTTCGATGTCACCGGCCCTTTGAACGAGAACATCGCCTACCGCCTCGTCGGCCTGGCCAAGGATGCCGATGCCCAGGCCGATCACGTCACCGAGACGCGCTATGCGCTGATGCCCAGCCTGGCGCTGAACCTCAGTGAAGACACCTTCATGACCCTCTACGCCTACCTGCAGGACGATCCCAACGGCGGCTATCACGGCAGCCTGCCGGCCTCCGGCACCGTGCACAAGCGTGATGGGCGGCGTATCGCGAAGGATTTTTTCGAGGGTGATCCCGGCGTGGAGGAATTCACCCGCACCCAGCAGATGGCCGGCTACGAGGTCGAGCACCGCTTCAACGACACCTGGAGTGCGCGGCAGAACTTCCGCTACGTGGACGCGCGGGTGTCGAACAGCCAGATCTGGGCCTCGGGCTACGTGAGCGACACCAGCAACGAGCTGTATCGCGGCTACAGCGGCGGCCAGGAGCGTTTGCACGCCTGGATCGTCGACAACATGCTGCAGGCCGACTTCGCCACCGGCGCTGCCCAGCATACCCTGGTGCTGGGCCTGGACTACCAGTATTCGAAGAACAAGATCGCCGACCAGCGTGACAACTCGATCCTGCAGCCGCCCGGCTCGGTGACCCCGATCGACGTGTTCGATCCGGTCTACGGCAACAATCCCCTGACCTCCATCGCTCCGGTGAGCGACGCCCTGCGCCGGCAGAAGCAGACTGGCCTGTACCTGCAGGATCTGGTCGAGATCGACAACTGGAATCTGTCGTTCGGCGTGCGCCAGGACTGGTACGACGTGTCCATCGATGACGAGATCAGCGGCAAGGACGACAACCAGGGCGAGAAGCTCAGTGGCCATGTCGGCGTGCTGTATGCGTTCGACAACGGCATTTCGCCCTACGTCAGCTACTCGACCTCGTTCAACCCGACCTCCAACTACTCCAGCGGTGCGCAGATCCTCGACCCGACCACCGGCGAACAATGGGAGGCCGGCCTCAAGTTCCAGCCGCCGGGCACCGACGACCTCTACACCCTGTCGTTCTTCAACCTGGAGATGGAGAACCTGTTCGCCAAGGAAAACAGCCTGGTCACCGACAGCTTCTACAAGGGCGTCGGCGGCATCCGCTCCCGTGGCGTCGAGCTGGAGGCACGTTTCAAACCGGTCGACAACCTGCAGGTGATCGCCGGCTACACCTATGCCGACGTGTCCTACAGCAAGTCCTACTTCGTCAACGCTGGCAGTGCCGTGGTGGACGCCAAGGGCAATACCCCTCCGCAGACGCCCGAGCGCATGGCCAGCCTGTGGGCCGACTACCGCTTCAGCGATGGCGCATTGGCCGGCCTGACCGTCGGTGCCGGTGCGCGCTATGTCGGCCACAGCGAGGGCAGCGAGCTGAACGACTTCAACGTGCCGTCCTACACGCTGTTCGATGCGTCGGTTGGTTATGACCTGAGCCAGGTTGGCTTGAAGGGAACGTCGCTGCAACTCACCGCCAACAACCTCACCGACGAGTACTACGTGGCGTCCTGCTACTCGGCTGTGGCGTGCTATCTGGGCGAGGAACGTACAGTGACGGCGACCGTCACTCAGCGTTTCTGAGAGACGGCTTCGTCGCTGCGTTCGGCTTCATCGACGGGGGCTGCAAAGTAGCGGTAGCAGCCGGTGAACGGAGTACTTGTAGGAGGGGCTTCAGCCCCGAGCTCTTTTGTTCGCCCTGATAAAAAGCTCGGGGCTGAAGCCCCTCCTACGCGTTATGCGAACGGCAGCTATTGCCTTGCAGCAGCCCTTTTACGCTCAACCCGCGTTGCGCAGGCGGTGCATATCACGCAGCGGCGGGGCGCCGAACAGGCGGCTGTACTCGCGGCTGAACTGCGAGGGGCTTTCGTAACCGACGCGGAAACTCGCCGACGCCGCTTCCAGGCCCTCGCTGAACATCAGCCGGCGCGCTTCCTGCAGGCGCAGCTGCTTCTGGTACTGCAACGGGCTCAGGGCGGTAACGGCCTTGAAGCGGTGGTGCAGGGTCGAGGCGCTGAGGTTGACCTCGCGGGCCAGCTCCTCGATGCGAAGTGGCTTGTCATAGTGCCGGTTGATCCACTCGATGGCGCGGGCGATACGGTGGCTCTGGCTGTCGGCCATGACGATCTCGCGCAGGCGCTGACCCTGGGGGCTGCGCAGCAGGCGATAGAAAATCTCGCGCAGCGCCAGCGGTGCCAGCATGGCGGCGTCCCGAGGCGTGTCGAGCAGGCGCAGCAGGCGAATCACCGCGTCGAGCATGGAGGCGTCCAGGCGGTCGACGAACAGTGCACGTTTGGCGCCAGGCGCCGGCAGGCCGATCGGTCCGGCGGCGGACAGCAGTTCGCTGATCACCGCCGGGTCGATGTCCAGGCGCACGCTCAGGTAAGGCTGTTCCGGGGTCGCCTCGATCACCTGGCCGGTGACCGGCAGGGTCACCGAGGCCACCAGGTAGTTGAGCGGGTCGTAGAAGTATTGCTCGGCGCCGAGGCGAACCTCCTTGCGGCCCTGGGCGATGATGCACAGGCAGGGCCGGTAGAGGGTCGGCATGGGCAGGCTGGGCGCCGTGGTATAGGCCAGCCCGAGACCATCGATAAGGGTCTCGTGCATGCCCTCGGTCGGTGTCTTCTGCTGAATCAGGTGGGCCAGTTCGCGTTGGCGAAGGGCCAGTTCGTCAGGCTGCTCGGGTTGCATCGTGTACTCACTCGCAGGTTTGTGCGAAGCCTATCGGGGAATTGCTCAGACGTCCTGTGCGGCAACGGAAGTTCGGAGTATTGGGCAATCTTGGGACAGCAATAGGCAATGTCATTTCCTGCAGGCCTCGCCAAGCGGCGATGATGGCGTCGGGTTGAAGAAGATCTGCACGATCAGGCAAGAATGTTCCAGTATCCGGCTAACGCGAAACGGGGCTCGGCCTTTACCTTTGGTTCATCGCGGCGCAGTGAGCCGCACTGACCAGAGGATCGCACCATGAACAATATCCAAGAAAAAGTGGTACTCATCACCGGCGCCAGCAGCGGCATTGGCGAAGGTTGCGCACGCTTGCTGGCCGAGAAGGGCGCGCGGGTCGTGCTCGGCGCCCGCCGGGTCGAACGCCTCGAGCAACTGGTGGCGGACATCCGCGCCGCCGGTGGCCAGGCCATCGCCCGCCGTCTGGACGTGACCGATGCCAGCGATGTGCAGGCCTTCGTCGACACGGCGATGGCCGAGTATGGCCGCGTCGATGTGTTGCTCAACAATGCCGGGGTGATGCCGCTGTCGATGATCGAGGCGCTCAAGATGGACGAGTGGAACCGCATGATCGACGTCAACATCCGTGGCGTGCTGCACGGCATCGCTGCCGCCTTGCCGGTCATGCAGGCCCAGCGCAGCGGGCAGATCATCAACGTGGCATCGATCGGCGCCTACCGGGTGTCACCGACCGCCGCAGTGTACTGCGCCACCAAATATGCGGTACGGGCGATCAGCGATGGCCTGCGCCAGGAAGTCGGTGGCGATATCCGCGTGACCCTGGTATCGCCAGGGGTGGTGGAGTCCGAACTGGCCGAGAGCATTTCCGATGAAGGCGCCCGCGACGCCATGCGCGAATTTCGCAAGGTGGCCATCAGCCCGTCTGCCATAGCCCGAGCCGTGGCTTACGCCATCGAGCAACCGGCAGACGTCGACGTCAGCGAACTGGTGGTGCGGCCGACGGCGAGCATCCACTGACAGTTCGGCTGCCACGGTGCTCATTGCCGTGGCAGCCGCCACTTGGGAGAGAGTCATGTCCATGCAGACCCACATCACCGTACTTGAAGCGGCGCCAGGGCGCTGTGAGGAACTGGGCGGCTACCTGCGTGACCTGTTGGAGCCGACGCGGCGCCTGGACGGTTGCCTGGCATTCGAACTGCAATGTGATCGCCAGCGCTGGCAACTGCTCAGCCGCTGGCGCAGCAGCAACGACCTGGAGCGCTATTTCGCCCAGCCGCTGTTGCAGCAGGTGCTCGCCAGCGCCTGGCATAGCGGAGCTATACAGCAACTGCAAAGCCGCGCCGCCTGACGGCACAAACGCAAACGCCCCGGTCGATGCCGGGGCGTTTGCGTTGGTGAGGCGGGCGTTTACTCGACCAGGGTCAGGGTTACGTCGATGTTGCCCTGGGTGGCATTGGAGTAGGGGCAGACGATGTGCGCCTTGTCGATCAGTGCCTTGGCTTCTTCACGATCCAGGCCCGGCAGGGTGATCTTCAGTTCCACTTCGATGGCGAAACCGGTGGGCACGGCGCCAATGCCGACGATGCCTTCGATCCAGCTGTCCGGCGAAACCTTGTGCTTGTCACGGGCAGCGACGAACTTGATCGCTCCCAGGAAGCACGCCGAGTAGCCGGCAGCGAACAATTGCTCGGGGTTGGTGCCCTGGCCGCCGGCGCCGCCCAGTTCCTTTGGCGTGGTCAGCGCGACATCCAGCACGCCGTCGGAGGAAATGGCACGGCCTTCACGGCCACCAGTGGCTTCGGCATAGGCGCGGTAGGCAACGGTTTCGATAGACATGGTGAAATCCTCGTATTTAGTTTGTGCAATGTTTGTTAGTGCGCAACTTAACTGCTCAGGGCGAACTCTAGTCGTGGTTTAGTTAGTGCGCAAGGTATTTTTGATGAAAATTGCACCTGGTCGACCTGGCATCCCTCGGATGAGGCTCAGTGTAGACCCGGGTTACCAGCTGTCGATCACGCCGGTCGGGTTCAGAGGCTGTTCTGCAGCTGCTTGCGCAGGGCAGTGAGTTCCGCGGTAAGGCTGGCCAGGCGCTTGGCCGTCTGGGCGCTGGCATCGAGGATGCAGCCGGGGATCTGCCGCGCCTCGGTGTGCAGGGCGCGGCCCTTGTTGGTGAGGTGCAGATGGACCACGCGCTCGTCGCTGCTGCTGCGCTTGCGGTCGATCAGCCCCTCGGCCTCCAGGCGCTTGAGCAGCGGCGTCAGCGAGCCGGGGTCGGTCAGCAGGCGTGCGCTGATCTCGCTGACGGTAATCCCGTCACCTTCCCACAACACCAGCATCGCCAGGTACTGGGGATAGGTCAGGCCGAGCTTCTTGAGCAGCGGCTTGTAGACCTTGGTCATCATCAGCGAGGTCGAGTGCAGGGCGAAGCACACCTGGTTGTCGAGCAGCAGATCGGCGCAGGTGTCGTCGGTGGTCATGGAGGCTCCGGGGCAGGGCAGGGCAATGGCGCAATTTAGCGCGCTGGCCGACTCTGTGCCAGTCAAGCCGGCCAGATGCCCGCGGCGATCCGCCACGCATCGCTGTCAGGTGCGAGCGCGGTGCCCGGCGCCTATCTGGCATACACTGCGGCGCCGCCGGCGATTGTCTGCAGTACAAGCCGGGCGGTGCCGATCCGATGCTATGGAGTAGATGCATGAAAATCCTGATGGCCGGTTGCGCCGCGCTGTTAATGTTGGCGGGCTGCGCCAGCCCCGGCACAGCGCCCGCGCTGCAGGTGCCAGTGACTGGCAAGATTAACCCGACCCGGGTGCAGGTCACACCGCCCAAGGCGGCTATCCAGGCCGCCAAGGCCAGCCTGCTCACCGCTATCGATGCCCAAGGCGTCGAGTTCGATACGCTGTTCGGCACGGCAGCCAATGCCGCCGGCGATGACTTAGCCGTGTGTGGCTTTGCCAGGCGTGACGAGCAGCAAGGCGCGCTGTACTTCGCCCACTACAACGGCGAATTGCTGCTCTGGGACGAGGCGGCGCCCCACGGAACCAGCACCGAAAACCAGTTTCTAGCGATGATCTGCTCCTACCGCTAGCCGCGCGCCGTTACCGGTTGTAAGCGTTCGCAGGAGCTAATCGAGCAGCCGTCGTGGCGGCGGCAGGCGCTTGAGCGTGGCGGCTTTGGCGCGCCCTGCCATGTGCCGCTTGGCCGGGCAGATGCCGGTTACGCCGCGAAATATGCCCAGGGCGCCGGCAGCGATATCGGTCAGGCCGATCACGCCGCGAATGGCCAGCCCCTTGCGGATCAACAGCACGCCGCCGGCGATGGAAATCACCCGTTCCATGGGCGCCAGGTCGACCGCAGGTTGTTTGCCAGGCTGTTCAGGCATGGGAACTCCGCTCAAGAGGCCTTTTTCAAGGCGCTGATCAATTGCGCCTTGCGCATGGTCGAACGGCCGCTGATCTGTCGGGCGCGGGCCAGGTGCAACAGCTCCTGTTTGCTGTGCTCTTCCAGAGGCCGATCCGGGTGCGCTTCGCCACGACGGCTCGCCGCTGCCTGGCGGGCGGAGTCCTTGCGGGCACCAGCCTTCTGTGCCTGGCTGGTCTGCCGCCCCGAGCCGCCGGCACGCTCGCCTCCTCCGGATTGCTTGTTGACGGTCGCCCAGGCCCGCGCGCGTGCTTGCTCCTCGGAGACGCCGCGTTCTTCGTAACTGGATTCGATGGCCGCGGCCTTGCGTTTCTGGGCCTCGGTGTACTTGTCTTTGCTTCCACGTGGCATATCAGCTCTCCCGCTCAACGATGCAGCATTGGATACCGTTGTGGCAGGCCTGAAATCGCCCGGTTCAAGGTGGTGGATGAGTGGTCGTCGGCAATTCGGCAGACGGGTTGAACTCTGCCGCAGGTGGTGCACTCATTGCTAAGTGCTTTCGCGGCAGGGTGCCGAAGGCTCTGGCTTGCGCTCACCGCCGCGCTGAACTTTCATGAGGAGATTGACGATGAAACGTGATTGGGAACTGATCCGTGAACTGCTGCTGCAAATCGAAGCGCTGGAAACTGGCCACCATTTCTACCCGCAGCAGGTCGCCGGGCATACCGCCGAATCGGTCAGCTACCATATTCATCTGATGTGCCAGGCCAATCTGATCGAGTGCTCCCAACACCATCCATGGAATGGCGCGCCGGTGTCCATTGCCAATGGTCTGACCCTGACCGGCCATGACCTCCTGGACGGTATCCGCGAGGATTCGCTGTGGGAAGCCAAGAAAGCCTATCTGCAGGCCCGTGCTGGCGGTATCACCTACGAAGGGCTGAAAAACGCTCCGACCGCCGACTCCATGTTGTACGCCGCTGGTCGCGGTGCCGATGAGGGCCTCAACGGTCACGTCTATAACTGAATTCAGGGAGTGAACCCGCAATGGCCGAGGAAGCAGTGAAAGCAACAGACACCGTCAATACTTTCAAACAACTGATCCTGGCCAAGCTCAGGTACTCGGTGGGCAAGGATCCAGGCAACGCCTTTGCCCACGACTGGTTCGAAGCGGTCGCCCTGGCGGCCCGTGACCATCTGATCGATCACTGGGAAGATGCTTCCCTGCAGGTCGACCGCCAAGAGCAGAAGCGTGTCTATTACCTCTCGCTGGAGTTCCTGATCGGCCGCCTGCTGGTCGACAACCTCAGCAACCTCGGGCTGCTGGATACCGCACGCGAGGCCCTCGCCCAGCTGGACGTCGATTTCGAACAGATCCGCAACCTGGAGCCGGACGCCGCCCTTGGCAACGGTGGCCTGGGCCGCCTGGCTGCCTGCTTCATGGAAAGCATGGCGACCCTGAACATCGCCGCCCACGGCTACGGCATTCGCTACGAACACGGTCTGTTCCGCCAGGTGGTGGTCGACGGCTGGCAGCAGGAGCACACCGAGACCTGGCTGGATTTCGGCAACCCCTGGGAATTCGAGCGCCCGGAGGTCAGTTACCGCGTCGGCTTCGGTGGCAGCGTGGTCAACCTAGCGGAGTCCGGCGAGGTATCGCGCTACGAGTGGCAGCCCAACGAACAGGTGCGCGCCATCGCCTATGACACGCCGGTGGTCGGCTGGCGTCATTCCAGCGTCAATACCCTGCGCCTGTGGCGCGCCCGCGCCGAGGAAGACCTGCAGCTGGAGCGCTTCAACGCCGGTGACCATTTCGGCGCCGTGGCCGACGTGGTCAAGGCCGAGAGCATCTCCCGGGTACTCTATCCGGCGGACAGCACCGAAGCCGGCCAGGAGCTGCGCCTGCGCCAGGAGTTCTTCTTCGTTTCCGCTTCGCTGCAGGATCTGATCGCCCGGCACCTGGAGTTGAACCTCGACATTCACTCGCTTCCCGACCGCGTCGCCATCCAGCTCAATGACACCCACCCGGCGATCGCCGTGGCCGAGCTGATGCGCCTGCTGGTCGACGTGTACCGCCTGGAATGGTTCGAGGCCTGGAAGCTGACCACGGCGACGCTGTCCTATACCAACCACACCCTGTTGCCCGAGGCGCTGGAGTCCTGGCCGGTGTCGTTGATGGAGCGCCTGCTGCCGCGGCACATGCAGATCATCTACCTGATCAACGCCTATCATATCGATTCGCTGCGGGCCAAGGAGATCCACGACTTCGACCTACTGCGTTCGGTTTCGCTGATCGACGAGGATCATGGCCGCCGCGTGCGCATGGGCAACCTGGCGTTCCTCGGCTCGCACAGCATCAACGGCGTCTCGGCGCTGCACACCAACCTGATGCGCAAGAGCGTGTTCAGCGACTTCCATCGCCTGTACCCGGAACGCATCAACAACAAGACCAACGGCGTGACCTTCCGCCGCTGGCTGTATCAGTCCAACCCGCAGCTGACCGAGCTGCTGGTCGGCGCACTTGGCGAAGGGGTGCTCGACACGCCGGAAACCACCCTGCGCTCGCTGGAACCCTTCGCTGCCAAATCCTCGTTCCGCAAGCAGTTCGCGTCGCAGCGCCAGCACGCCAAGCGTGCCCTGGCAGAGTTGGTGCGCGAGCGCATGGGCATCAGCCTGGACACCCAGGCGATCTTCGACGTGCAGGTCAAGCGCATCCACGAGTACAAGCGCCAACTGCTCAACCTGCTGCACACCGTGGCGCTGTACCAGGCGATGCGCAACGACCCGGCCACCGACTGGGCGCCGCGGGTGAAGATCTTCGCCGGCAAGGCTGCGGCCAGCTATCACCAGGCCAAGCTGATCATCAAGCTGGCCAACGACATCAGCCGCACCGTGAATGCCGACCCGACCCTGCGCGGGCTGCTCAAGGTGGTGTTCATCCCCAACTACAACGTCAGTCTGGCCGAGGTGATCATCCCCGCCGCCGATCTCTCCGAGCAGATTTCCACGGCGGGGCTGGAGGCGTCCGGCACCAGCAACATGAAGTTCGCCCTCAACGGCGCACTGACCATCGGCACCCTGGACGGCGCCAACGTGGAGATGTCCGAGCAGATCGGCCGCGAGAACATGTTCATCTTCGGCATGACCGCACAGCAGGTGGCGGCGCGCTCGCGCCGTGACCTGAACATGAACGCCGAAGTGGCGTCCTCCGAACGGCTGGCCGGCGCGCTGGAAGCGATTCGCTCCGGGGTGTTCTCGCCGGACGATCCTGGCCGCTATGTCGGTCTCATCGATGGCTTGCTGGCCCATGACCGCTTCCTGGTATGTGCCGACTTCCAGGCTTACTGGGATGCCCAGCGCAAGGTCGACATGCTGTGGCGCACGCCGGATCGCTGGTGGCAGGCGGCGGTGCTCAACACCGCGCGTACCGGCTGGTTCTCCTCGGATCGCACCATTCGCGAATACGCCAAGGAAATCTGGAACGTGGCCGGCATCGACGGTTGACCGATGGGGGAGTGACAGAAGCCCGGCATGCCTCGCGTATGCCGGGCTTTTTTACATGGCCTCGCCAGGCGTGCATGCCCGTCCGTCCCGTTGCCGGGCGCCGCTTCGCTAAATAACCCGAACATCCCCACCCGCATGGCCTCACATTCCTGAGGCGTCCACACGTCCAAACCGCGCCTGCCTGAGCGCGGAGGGCGCTGTTGCCCCCGATCAGCCGATCTGGCGGGCGATACCACTGCGAGGAGATGACTGATGGAATCCAGAGACAAAGGCCGCACCAGCGAATTGGCGGGAACCGACACCGTGGATCGCGGCAACAGCAACAAGAAGCTCGAGCAACTGGAGCGCTTTCGCGAAGATGCCACCGGCCAGGCGCTGACCACCGACCACGGCACCCGTATCGCCGACAACCAGAACAGCCTGCGCGCTGGCGAGCGCGGCCCGTCGCTGCTCGAAGACTTCCTGCTGCGCGAGAAACTCACCCACTTCGACCACGAGCGCATCCCGGAGCGCGTGGTGCATGCCCGCGGTGCGGCGGCCCATGGCTACTTCCAGGTCTATGAAGACCTGAGTGAGCTGACCAAGGCAGACTTTCTCACCGACCCGAGCAAGCAGACTCCGGTGTTCGTGCGCTTCTCCACCGTGCAGGGCCCGCGCGGCTCGGCCGATACGGTGCGGGATGTGCGTGGCTTTGCCACCAAGTTCTATACCGACGAAGGCAACTTCGACCTGATCGGCAACAACATGCCGGTGTTCTTCATCCAGGACGCCATCAAGTTTCCCGACTTCGTGCATGCGGTAAAGCCCGAGCCCCACAACGAGATTCCCACCGGCGCCTCGGCCCATGACACCTTCTGGGATTTCGTTTCCCTGACTCCCGAGTCGGCGCACATGGTGCTCTGGACCATGTCCGACCGTGCTATTCCGGTGGGCTTTCGTGGCATGCAGGGTTTTGGCGTGCACACCTATCGGCTGGTCAACGCCGAAGGCCGCGCGCACTTCGTCAAGTTCCACTGGCGGCCGGTGGCCGGGGTCTTCTCGCTGGTCTGGGACGAGGCGCAGAAGCTTGCCGGCAAGGACCCGGACTTCCATCGCCGCACCCTGTGGGACGACATCGAGAACGGTGACCCGCTGGAGTGGGAACTGGGCCTGCAGGTGATCCCCGAGGAAGACGAGCACAAATTCGACTTCGACCTGCTCGACGCCACCAAGCTGGTGCCCGAGGAGCAGGTGCCGGTGCGCGTTGTCGGCAAGTTGGTGCTCAACCGCAACCCGGACAACTTCTTCGCCGAGACCGAGCAGGTGGCCTTTCAGATGGCCAACATCGTACCCGGCATCGACTTCACCAATGACCCGCTGCTGCAGGGCCGGCTGTTCTCCTACACCGACACCCAGCTGCTGCGTCTCGGTGGCCCGAACTTCAACGAGATCCCGATCAACCGCCCGGTGTGTCCGTTCCACAACAACAACCGCGACTCCTTCCATCGCCAGACCATCAACAAGGGTCGTGCCTCCTACGAGCCGAACTCCATCGATGGCGGCTGGCCGAAGGAAACCCCGGAAGCGCCGAAGGGCGGCGGTTACGTCAGCTATCCCGAAGAAGTATCGGGGCCTAAGATCCGCAAGCGCGCCGAGTCGTTCGGCGATCACTTCTCCCAGGCCCGGCTGTTCTTCAACAGCATGAGCGCGGCCGAGAAGGCGCATATCGTCGCCGCCTACAGCTTCGAGCTGGGCAAGGTCGAGCGCATGCATATCCGCAAGCGCCAGGTGCACGAGATTCTCGCCAACATCGATCTGGAACTGGCCCGGCAGGTGGCGGCCAACATCGGCGTGGATGTGCCGAACGGGCCGACCGTGCAGGTGCCGGAGATTTCCCTGAAGGAATCGCCGGCGTTGAGCCAGATGAACCTGCTGCCGGGCAACATCAAGTCGCGCAAGGTGGCGATCCTGATCGGCGAGGGCGTCAAGCAGGCTGATATCGATGCGCTTACCGCCGAGTTGGACAAGCAGGGCGCGCATTTCAAACTGCTGGCACCAAGTGCGGCGCCGGTGAACAGCGATGCCGGTAAGCAGCTGGTGCCCAACGACTCGATGCAGGGCCTGCCGTCGGTGGCCTTCGATGCCGTATGGGTACCCGGTGGCGCAAGCTTCGCCAAAGCCCTGGAGGGCGATGGCGTGGCGCTGCATTACCTGCTAGAGGCCTACAAGCACCTCAAGGCCATCGCCCTGTGCGGTGAGTCCGCTGACCTGCTGCAGTTGCTGCGCCTCCAGAAGGATGACGGCCTGCTCACCGGGCAGACCGGTAGCGCCCTGGTTCAGCCGTTCACCACAGCAATCGCCAAGCACCGCGTGTGGGCGCGCGAGCCGCTGACCAAGGCGATTCCAGCCTGACGTGAAAAAGCCCCTGCACTGGAGGTGCAGGGGCTTTCAATCGATTAAAGAATTGAGTATCAGAACCTTTTTCACGATCTTTCGGCTGGGTTTCAGCGACCTGTCTGCAAAAGGCGGAAGAGGGCGGTGAGCTGAGCTTCTGTGGGAGAGGCTTTAGCCTCGATTTTGCCTGGCTAGGCGTAAAGAGCTCGCGGCTAAAGCCCCTCCCATGAGTCGCCGGCCGTTCGCTCCTGCCTTGTAACAGCTCATCATGTCGCCAAAAAATCGAGGACCATGTTCCTAGCTGGTCAGCATATGCGCATGTTGTTGGCAGGTGCGCTGGGCACGGGCCCGCAGTTTGGCGCGACGTGGTGCATGCTGACGGCGCCAGGCCGGATCACGCGGGGCGGCGGGCAAGGGTGGAAACTCCTCGGCCAGCTGGGCCTCGAGCTGGTAGCGATTGAGCAGGCGCAGCATGCCCCAGAGCATGGCCGCCGAAACCAGCAGCCAACCGGATATCATCAACAGGATATAGCTTTCAGGACTCATGGTGCCTCCTCGGCCTGCGGGCGAGAGTCGACGTGCAAACGTTGTTTGACGCTCGTCCCCACCAGGCATTGGTCTATCACGCTGCAGGCATAATGTTGCAGGGTGATGATTGCAGTAGGCTCGGTAGCGGGCGCGTCGATCAGCGTCCAGGCCACCGGTGATTTGTGCAGGCTGTGTTGCAAATGCTCGAGCTTGTCGGCGGGCGCCGCCGGTTCCTCATCCAGCCAGTGGTGATCGCCGATCAGCAGCAAACGCTCCACCCCGGCCGTGGGCAGGCCTTCGAGCAGCGCGATGATGGCGTCATTGGCGCGTTCGAATCCGTCGGCGCGCAACTGACGGCTGCCAAGCACCACCAGCACCGCATCCATACCGGCTACGCTGCGCGCCACGCTGTCGGCCTGGAACGGCGTGCCGCTCTTGGCCGCCAGCCCCGGGCGGGCGGCGATGTCGGTAGGGTCGTCGACGATCACCACTACCTGCAGGCCGCGCTCCAGCAACGTTTCCTGCAGGGCATCGGCTATGCGGTCCGGCGCACCGTAGAGGGCAATCTTTTCGATGGGGCGTAGCTCGCTCATGATTTCACTCAGGTCTGCCGTTGTTGCCCGGGTTCCTGCTCGCTCGAGTCGCCCAGCGGCTGCACATCGATATCGGTGATTTCGCTGGGCAGCTCGCTGCTGTGCAGCGATTCGACGTGGTAGCGGGCCTGCTCGGGCGTCAGCACCGAGGCCGCGGCCTGCACCTCGGTGGCTTTCTTCTGTTTGCCAAGCCGGTAGCTGACGAGGAAGTAGTGATTTCTGGCCATCCGAACCTCTAATCGTCGGGCGCTCTGGGCGCGTGGCGGCATGCTTGCCTGTCATCACAGCAGACTGGCCGGCGTTGCGCCTCGTTCAGGTTTTTCGCCCAGCGGTCAGCCACAAAAAAAGCCAAACCTCTGCCTGTCTACGGGGTCGATTACAGCAGCGCGGCGGGAGCGCTGCGCTTACTTCCTGATCGAGCAGGCTGGAGCAATCGACTTGAGTTTCTGGGACGCAGTATTGGCCACGCTGGCCAACGAATTTTCCGATCTGAGCAGCCCCGAGCAATTCACCCAGGTCACCCTTCGCCTTTTGCTGGCAGCGCTGCTGGGCGGCCTCCTGGGGCTCGAGCGCGAGACCAGCGGCAAGGCAGCCGGGGTGCGCACCCATATGCTGGTGGCGATCGGCTCGGCGATGTTCGTGCTGGTGCCGGCGCAGATGGGCGCCGAGCACGATGCCATGAGCCGGGTCATTCAAGGTCTGGTTGCCGGCATCGGGTTTCTCTGCGCCGGCACCATCATCAAGGGCGACTCGATGACCGAGGTGAAGGGCCTGACCACTGCGGCCGGTATCTGGCTGACCGCCGCAATCGGCATCACCATCGGCATGGGCCGTGAGGCCACGGCGGTATTGGCCACGCTGATGGCGCTGTTCATTTTCAATACCGTGCCGCATCTGATCGCCTGGCTGGAAAAGCGCGCGCGCTGAAGACGGGAACGTCCGCGGCCCGCTTGCGTTCCTATGCAGTACCTCGTGAGAACTGGAGCCTGGTATGTTCCGAAATTTCAAGCAATGCATCGCCTGGACGGACGCCATGAAGGACGGCCAGCACTACGTTGGCCTGATCGAGTACCAGCCCAAGTATGCCGGCGCGGCCGTGCAGCTGCTTTGGGTTCCAGCCCTGGGCTCGGTGTGCGAGAGCGAGGCAGAAACCGCCGCCGACAACCTGCTGCGACAGATTCGTGACATCACCATCGACGGCGACGTGATCTACCGCGACGGCGTCGCCCTCTAGGCCGTCCCTCGCTGCCGGCGCGATCCGGCGCCGCTGCTGCCGGGCCCTCCGGCGGATCATTGAAACTTTTGTTTTCGCCGTCCGGTCACCCGTACAGATGCTTATCACGGGAGACGGCGGTATGGCGCGTGCAATCTGGAAAGGGGCGATCAGTTTCGGGCTGGTTCATATTCCCGTATCACTGGTCTCGGCGACCGAGTCCAAGGGCATCGACTTCGACTGGCTCGACTCGCGCAGCATGGAACCGGTGGGTTACAAGCGCGTCAACAAGGCCACCGGCAAGGAAGTCGACAAGGAACACATCGCCAAGGGCGTGCAGGTGGAGAAGGGCCGCTACGTGATCATCAGCGAGGACGAAATCCGCGCCGCCCACCCGGAATCTACCCAGACCATCGACATCTTCGGCTTCATCGACGCCAAGGCCATTCCCCTGCAGAACATCGAGCGCCCTTACTACCTGGCCCCAGACAAGCGCGGCGAGAAGGTCTATGCGCTGCTGCAGCAGACCCTCAAGGACTCCGGCAAGGTGGCGCTCGCCAACGTGGTGCTGCACGTCAAGCAGCACCTGGCGGCGGTGATGGTCGATGGCGACGCGCTGTTGCTGGTGATGCTGCGCTGGCCCGATGAGGTACGCGGGCTCGATACCCTGGAACTGAGCACCGCGGTGACCGGCGCCAAGCTCAGCAAGGGCGAGCGCGACATGGCCAAGCGCCTGGTGCGCGATATGGCCGTCGAGTGGGAACCGGACGAATACCAGGACACCTTCCGCGACAAGATCATGAAGCTGGTCGAGAAAAAGGCCAAGGCCGGCAAGATCGAGGATGTGGAAAGCGGCGAGCGCAAGCCGCCGAGCAAGAGCGCCGACGTCATCGACCTTACCGATCTGCTCAAGCGCAGCCTGGAAGGCAATTCCAGCAAGCCGGCGCGCAAACGCTCGTCCAAGTGAGGTGAGCGGCCATGGCCAAGGCAACCAGCGATTACAACCGCAAGCGCAATTTCGAATCCACCAGCGAGCCCCGTGAGACCGGCCGGCGCAGCCGCGCCAAGGCCGGGGCGCTGCGTTTCGTGGTGCAGAAGCACGATGCACGGCACCTGCACTACGATTTTCGCCTGGAGCTGGAGGGTACTCTGAAAAGCTGGGCAGTGCCCAAGGGGCCGAGCCTGGATCCCAGCCAGAAACGCCTCGCCGTGCACGTCGAGGACCACCCGCTGGCCTATGCCAGTTTCGAGGGCAGCATCGCCGAGGGCAACTACGGTGCAGGCGACGTGATCGTCTGGGACCACGGCATCTGGCAGCCCGAGGGTGACCCTGTGGCGGCCTACGAGGCAGGTAAGCTCAAGTTCAGCCTGGTCGGCGAAAAGCTCAGCGGCGCCTGGACACTGGTGCGCACGCGCCTGAAGGGCAGTGGCGACAAGCAGCAATGGTTGCTGATCAAGGAGCAGGACGACGTGGCCAGGCCGGCCGACGAGTACGACATCGTCAGCGAACTGCCAGCCAGCGTGATCAGCGGTGAACTGGTCGGCGGCATGGCAAAGCCGGCTGCCAACCAGGCGAGCAAGGCCAAGCCGCGCGGCAAGACGCCAGCCAAGGCGGCCAAGGCCGCGACAAAGGCCAAGGCCGGCAAAACCGCCCGATCGGTCATGCCGGATACCCTGTCGCCGCAGCTGGCGACCCTGGTCGAGGCGCCGCCGGCCGGCGACTGGATCTACGAGATCAAGTACGACGGCTACCGCATCATGGCGCGTATCGAAGCGCGCGAGGTTACGCTGTTCAGCCGCAACGGCCATGACTGGACGGCGCGCATGGTGCCCCAGGCCAAGGCCCTGGCCAAGCTGGGGCTCGGCGACAGCTGGCTGGATGGCGAGGCGGTGGTGCTCGATGAGCAGGGCATGCCCGATTTCCAGGCCCTGCAGAACGCCTTCGACGAGGCGCGCAGTGGCGACATCCTGTATTTCCTGTTCGACGCACCCTGGCTCGACGGTGTCGACCAGCGTGAATTGCCGGTCGAGCAGCGCCGCGCCGCGTTGCTCGATAGGTTGCCCAAGCGGCGCGGGCCGCTGCGTTTCTCCGAGGCCTTCGAGGTCGATCATCAGAGCGTGCTGGGCAGTGCCTGCGCGTTGGGCCTGGAAGGGGTGATCGGCAAGCGTGCCGGCAGCCCTTATCGCTCCTCGCGCAGCGCTGACTGGATCAAGCTCAAGTGCCGGCAACGCCAGGAGTTCGTGGTGGTCGGTTTTACCAAGCCCCAGGGCAGCCGCTCGGGTTTCGGCGCGCTGCTGCTGGCAGTCAACGAAGACAAGGGCCTGCGCTATGCGGGGCGGGTCGGCACCGGTTTCAACGAGGCGCTGCTCGGCAGCCTGCACAAGCGCATGAAGGCCCTGGCCCGTGATGATTCGCCGCTGCACAAGCAGCCCAGCGCGGCGCAGCGCCGTGGCGTGCAGTGGATCGAGCCGCAGCTGGTGGTCGAAGTGGCATTCGCCGGCTGGACCGGGGAAGGTCTGGTGCGTCAGGGCGCTTTCGTCGGCGAGCGCAGCGACAAGCCGGCCGAGCAGATCGTCGAGGAGCAGGCTGCGCCGGCGCAGGCCGTGGAAGAACACGCCGCGCGCGACAAGCCCTCCGCCAAGGCATCCGGCCGCAAGGGGCGTGAGCAGATTGGCGAGGTGTCGGTCAGCCATCCCGAGCGGGTCGTCGACGAGCAGAGCGGCACGACCAAGGCGCAGCTGGCGCGCTTCTATGCCGAGATCGCCGAGTGGTTGCTGCCCGAGGTGCGCAATCGGCCGGTTTCGCTGCTGCGGGCCCCAAGCGGCGTCGGCGGCGAGCAATTCTTCCAGAAGCATGCCGAGCGCCTGGACATTCCCAACATCCGCCATCTGGATGCCGCCCTGGATCCCGGCCACGATCGGCTGATGACCATCGACAGCGTGCCGGCCCTGGTCGGCGCCGTGCAGATGGGCACCCTCGAATTGCACACCTGGAACGCCGCCTACGCCAGCATCGAAAAGCCTGATCGGCTGATCCTCGATCTCGACCCGGATCCGGCATTGCCCTGGCGTGCGGTGCTCGAAGCCACGCGCCTGAGCCTGGCGGTGCTCGATGAACTGGGCCTGGAGGCTTTTCTGAAAACCAGCGGTGGCAGTGGCATGCACCTGGTGGTGCCGCTGGCCCGGCACATCGACTGGGACACTCTGAAAGCCTTTGGCAAGGCATTCTCGCAATTCATGGCCAGCGAGCTGCCGGATCGCTTCAGTGCCCGCATGGGGCCGAAGAACCGCATCGGCAAGGTCTATGTGGATTACCTGCGCAACGGGCGCGGCGCCAGTACCGTCGCCGCCTATTCGGTGCGTGCGCGGCCTGGTTTGCCGGTGTCGGTACCGATCGGGCGCGAGGAGCTGGCGCAGTTGCGCGACTCCAAGCAGTGGCATATCGGCAACCTGCAGCAACGCCTGGCTGCACTGTCGGACGATCCCTGGGCCGGCTATGCCAACCGTCAACGCATCAGCCAGGCGATGTGGAAAAAGCTCGGCGCCGAGGCGCCATGAGCAGGCGCGCCGGGGCAGGCATGCCTGCGCTCGGAAACTCTGAACTTTGCCGAACGCGCCAGGTTCGGAGATAGACAGGTCGCGGCGCCCGCAGCCCCTGTCACACCGCACTCCGAAGCCGGTCGGTGCGGTGGCGTAGGGCATGGGTGTCGCGGCGAATCCGCATTCAGGTACGCCTGTCGCGTACGGTCCCAGGGCATCTGCCTTGGGGCGAACAGCTTATACGCCTGTCAGGCGTGAGGAGCCCGTTTCGATGCCATCTGCTTATCTGCAAGAGCCCGATCGTTTGAACCATGGCGAATTGTCTTTGGAAAGGGCGCTGGAGTTACCGCGCCTGGCCATCGAAGAGGTCGAGCCGCAGGTCGAGCAGGGGCGCTTCGCCGCCAAGGCGATTGCCGGCGATCGAGTGACGGTCAGTGCGCTGATCTTTGCCGATGGCCACGACAAACTGGCCGGCGAAGTGCTGTGGCGCGATCTGGGCGCTGGCGACTGGCACCGCCAGCCGCTGGAGGAGCTGGGCCATGATCGCTGGCAGGCCGAGATCACGCCGCAGCGCGTTGGCGAGGTGGAATTTCTGATCGAAGCCTGGTGGGACATCTACGCCAGCTATTGCTACGAGCTCTCGAAGAAGTTCGCTGCCGGGGTGACCATCAACCTGGAACTGCAGGAAGGTCAGGCCTTGCTGCGCGAAGCCGCCGAACGCGCCGAAGGGGATCTGGCCGTTGCGCTGCAGGCCTTGTGTGACGAGCTGCCGGAGCTGCAGAGCCTCGACGAGCGTGTCGCACTGTTGCTGGCCCCCGAGACCGTGGCGCTGGTGCGTCGTGCCGAGGGCCACCCGCATCGCACGCGCAGTGCCACCTACCTGCTCGATGTGGAGCGGCCGCTGGCGCGCTTTGCCAGTTGGTACGAGCTGTTCCCGCGCTCGGAAACCGAAGACCCGGCGCGTCATGGTACCTTCCGGGACGTGATCAAGCGCCTGCCGGCCATCCAGGCCATGGGCTTCGACGTGCTGTATTTCCCGCCGATCCATCCCATCGGTACCACGCACCGCAAGGGCCGCAACAATTCGCTGACAGCAGGGCCGGATGATCCTGGCAGCCCCTATGCCATCGGCAGCCCCGAGGGCGGCCATGAGGCCATTCACCCGCAGCTTGGCACTCGCGAGGATTTCGTGGCGCTGGTCGAAGCGGCCCGTGAGCACGACCTGGAGATCGCCCTGGATTTCGCCATCCAGTGCTCGCCCGATCACCCCTGGCTGCAACAGCATCCCGGCTGGTTCAGCTGGCGCCCGGATGGCACCATCCGCCATGCGGAAAACCCGCCGAAGAAGTACGAAGACATCGTCAACGTCGACTTCTACGCCAAGGACGCGGTGCCCGATCTGTGGCTGGCGCTGCGTGACGTGGTGCGCGGCTGGGTCGACCTGGGGGTCTACCAGTTCCGGGTCGACAACCCGCACACCAAGCCGCTGCCGTTCTGGGAATGGCTGATCGCCGACATCCGCAAGAGCCACCCGCAGGTGATGTTCCTCGCCGAGGCCTTTACCCGCCCGGCGATGATGGCGCGCCTGGGCAAGCTGGGCTTTACCCAGAGCTACACCTATTTCACCTGGCGCAATACCAAGGCCGAACTGGAAAGTTACCTCACCGAGCTCAACGAAGCGCCGTGGCGCGATTGCTACCGGCCGAACTTCTTCGTCAACACCCCGGACATCAATCCCCATTTCCTGCATCACAGCGGCCGTGCCGGTTTTCTGATCCGCGCAGCCCTGGCGACCATGGGGTCCGGGCTGTGGGGCATGTATTCGGGCTTCGAGATCTGCGAGTCCCTGCCGGTGCCAGGCAAGGAGGAATACCTGGATTCGGAGAAGTACGAGATCCGCGTTCGCGACTATCAGGCGCCGGGCAACATCGTCGCCGAGATCGCCCAGCTCAACCGCATCCGCCGCCAGAACCCGGCGCTGCAGACGCACCTCGGCTTCAAGGCCTACACCTGCTGGAACGACAACATCCTGTATTTCGGCAAGCGCACCGCCGATCGCGAGAATTTCATCCTGGTGGCGGTCAGCCTCGACCCGCACAACGCCCAGGAGGCGCACTTCGAATTGCCGCTGTGGGAGCTGGGCGTCGATGACCACGCCACCACCCATGGCGAAGACCTGATGACCGGCCACACCTGGCAGTGGTACGGCAAGACCCAGTGGATGCGCATCGAGCCGTGGCATCAGCCATTCGGCATCTGGCGCATCCGCGTGGCGAGCTGAGGAACCGGTCGATGGCACGCAAAGCCCGGCGCGGCACCTTCCTCAACGACCCGCAGTGGTACAAGGACGCGATCATCTATCAGGTGCACGTGAAGTCGTTCTTCGACGCCAACAACGATGGCATCGGCGACTTTGCGGGACTGATCGACAAGCTCGATTACATCGCCGACCTGGGCGTCAATACCCTGTGGCTGCTGCCGTTCTACCCATCCCCGCGCCGCGACGATGGCTATGACATTTCCGAGTACCGCGGCGTGCACCCGGACTACGGCACCATGGCCGACGCCAAGCGCTTTATCGCCGAGGCGCACGCACGCGGCCTGCGGGTGATCACCGAGCTGGTCATCAACCATACCTCGGACCAGCACCCCTGGTTCAAGCGGGCGCGGGCGGCCAAACGCGGCAGCAAGGCGCGCGACTATTACGTGTGGTCCGATGATGACCAGAAGTACGACGGCACGCGGATCATCTTTCTGGATACCGAGAAGTCCAACTGGAGCTGGGACGCCGAGGCCGGCCAGTACTACTGGCACCGTTTCTATTCGCACCAGCCGGATCTGAATTTCGACAACCCCCAGGTGCTCAAGGAAGTGCTCGGCGTGATGCGCTTCTGGCTGGACATGGGCGTCGACGGCCTGCGCCTGGACGCCATTCCGTATCTGATCGAACGCGACGGCACCAACAACGAGAACCTGCCCGAAACCCACGGGGTGCTGAAGAAGATTCGCGCCGAACTGGACGCCAAGTATCCCGACCGCATGCTGCTCGCCGAGGCCAACCAGTGGCCGGAAGACACCCAGCTGTATTTTGGCGGTGACGCCAGCGGCCAGGGCGACGAATGCCACATGGCCTTTCACTTCCCGCTGATGCCACGCATGTACATGGCCATCGCCCAGGAAGACCGCTTTCCGATCACCGACATCCTGCGCCAGACCCCGGAGATCCCGGACAATTGCCAATGGGCGATCTTTCTGCGCAACCATGATGAGCTGACCCTGGAAATGGTCACCGATCACGAGCGCGACTACCTGTGGAATTACTACGCTTCCGACCGCCGGGCGCGTATCAACCTGGGTATTCGCCGGCGCCTGGCGCCACTGGTCGAGCGCGATCGCCGGCGCATCGAGTTGCTCAACAGTCTGCTGCTGTCGATGCCGGGCACCCCGACCCTGTATTACGGCGACGAAATCGGCATGGGCGACAACATCTTTCTCGGTGACCGCGATGGTGTGCGCACGCCGATGCAATGGTCACCCGACCGCAACGGTGGTTTCTCCCGTGCCGACCCGGCCGGCCTGGTGCTGCCGCCGGTGATGGACCCGCTGTACGGCTACCAGAGCGTCAACGTCGAAACCCAGTCGCGCGACCCCCATTCGTTGCTCAACTGGACGCGGCGCATGCTGAGCATCCGCAAGCAGCACCGCGCCTTCGGCCGTGGTGCGCTGAAAATGCTCAAGCCCAGCAACCGCCGCGTGCTGGCCTACCTGCGTGAGGGCAGCGATGCCCAGGGCAACCCGGAGCTGATCCTCTGCGTCGCCAACCTGTCCCGTGCGGCCCAGGCCGTGGAACTTGAACTGTCCGCCCACGACGGCAAGGTGCCGGTGGAGATGATCGGCGGCTCGTCGTTCCCGCCCATCGGCCAGCTCAATTACCTGCTGACCCTGCCGCCTTATGGCTTTTACTGGTTTCTGCTCGCCGAGGAGGCGCAAATGCCCAGCTGGCACGTACCACCGGTCGACCGCATGCCGGAGCTGACCACCCTGGTGATCAAGAACGAACTCGGCGAGCTGCTGCAGCTGCCGGCCCGCGCGACCCTGGAACAGGAGTCGTTGCCCGCTTACCTGCCCAAGCGTCGCTGGTTCTCCGGGGGCGAGAATCCCGGCAAGGTCAAGCTGCTCTACGCCATTCCCTTCGGCACCGCCGAGGAGCCCTATGTGCTCAGCGAGGTGCAGGTCGATCGCGCGTCGGGAGCCAGCGAGCACTATCAGGTGCCACTGGGTTTCGTCGGCGAGCACGAGGCGGGCAGCAGCGTACCGCAGCAACTCGCCCTGGCCCGGCTGCGCCGCGGCCGTCAGGTGGGGCTGCTGACCGATGGCTTCACCCTGCCGGGCTTCGTGCGCCATGTGATGCGCCAGTTGAACGAGCGCAGCGTAGTGGGCTGGCAGGGCAGCGAAATCCAGTTCGTACCCACGGCGCGCCTGCAGGAGCTGGGCGACCTGAGCAATGCCGAGATCAAGCTGATCTCCGCGGAGCAGTCCAACAGCTCGGCGATCATCAACGAGCAGGCGGTACTCAAGCTGGTGCGCCGGGTGCTGCCGGGCATTCACCCGGAGGCGGAAATCGGCGGTTACCTGACCGCCGCCGGCTTCGAGCACATCGCGCCGCTGCTTGGCGAAGTGCGCCGGGTGGACGAGCAGGGCGTGCCCCATACGCTGATGATCCTGCAGGGCTACCTGAACAATCAGGGTGATGCCTGGCAGTGGACGCAGAACAACCTGGAGCGCGCCATCCGCGACCAGCTGGCCGGCGGGCACTCCGAGCAGGAGAACCAGTACACCGCCATGGCGGAGCTGGAAACCTTCGCCGGGCTACTGGGCAAGCGTCTGGGCGAGATGCACGTGGCGCTCGGCCAGGCCAGCGACAACCCGGATTTCGGCTATCACGAAACGGCCGAGGCCGAGGTGGCCGAGTGGGCGCAGAACATCGCTGCCCAGGTGCGCGAAGCACTCAAGGTGGTGGCCGAAGGGCGCGGGCACCTGCCCGGCGAGGCGGCCAACCAGGCGGATTGGCTGGCGGCGCGCCATGACCAGATACTCGAGCTGGTTGCTGACCTGGCTCGACGCTCGGCAGGGGGTATCCGCATGCGTGTGCATGGCGATCTGCACCTGGGTCAGGTGCTGGTGGTGCAAGGCGATGCCTACCTGATCGACTTCGAGGGCGAGCCCACCCGCACGCTGGAAGAGCGCCGGATGTTCTACAGCCCGCTCAAGGATGTCGCCGGCATGCTGCGCTCCTTCGATTATGCGGCCGCCATGGCCATGCGCAGCGCGCAGAGCGCCGATGTCACCGCCGAGGCCGAACAGGCCCGCCAGCATATCGCCGGGCTGTATCGCAGCCAGGCGAGAACGGCATTCAACGAAGCCTACCGGCTGGCGGCAGCGGACCTGCCCCATGCCTGGCACGACCGCGAAGGTGAAGTGGCAGCCCTGGCGCTGTTCTGCATCGAAAAGGCGGCCTACGAAATTCTTTATGAAGCGCGCTATCGTCCCGATTGGCTGGAAGTTCCGGTGCAAGGGTTGATAGAGCTGACCAAATATCTGTTGGGGAGCGGTAAAAGATGAGCACTGCAGAAACCGAGCGCCAGGTGGCGGGACTGGAACGCGCCGCCGTCGAGGCCTTGATCAGAGGCGAGCATGGCGACCCGTTCTCGATTCTGGGCCCCCATGCATTCGCCCACGGGCTTACCATTCGCGCCTATCTGCCAGGGGCACTGAGTGTCGAGCTGATTCACGCGGTGAGCGGCGAGGTGCTCGGCACCCTGGAGCAGTCCAGCGTGCCTGGGCTGTTCAGTATCCGCATCGAGCAGCAGGTGCCGTATCGGTATCGCATCCAGTGGGGAACGGGCGTACAGGAAACCGAGGACCCCTATGCCTTCGGCCAGCTGCTCGGCGAGATGGATCTGTACCTGTTCGCCGAGGGCAACCATCGCGAATTGGGCAAGAGCCTGGGGGCCCAGTTCACCACTCACGAAGGCGTACAGGGCGTACGTTTCTCGGTATGGGCACCCAACGCCCGGCGGGTGTCGGTGGTCGGCAACTTCAATGGCTGGGACGGCCGTCGCCACCCGATGCGCCTGCGCCAGCCCAGCGGCGTGTGGGAGCTGTTCATTCCGCGCCTGACCCCGGGTGAGGTCTACAAGTACGAAATTCTTGGCCGTGACGGCCTGCTGCCGCTCAAGGCCGACCCCATGGCCCTGGCTACCGAATTGCCGCCGGCCACCGGCTCGGTGGTATCCGCGCCGCTGCAGTTCGAGTGGCACGACCAGCAGTGGCTCGAGCAGCGCCAGGCGCAGCAGGGCTATCAGGCTCCGATGTCGATCTACGAGCTGCACGCCGGTTCCTGGCGTCGCGAGGGTGGTGAAGAAGGGCGTCTGCTGAGCTGGAAGGAACTCAGTGAACAGCTGATTCCCTACGTGCAGCAGCTGGGTTTCACCCATATCGAGCTGATGCCGATTATGGAGCATCCGTTCGGCGGCTCCTGGGGCTACCAGCTGCTGTCGCAGTTCGCGCCCACGGCGCGCCATGGCAGCCCGGCGGATTTCGCCGCCTTCGTCGACGCCTGTCACCAGGCCGGTATCGGCGTGATCCTCGACTGGGTGCCGGCGCATTTTCCTACCGACGCCCACGGCCTTGGTCAGTTCGATGGCACCGCCCTGTACGAGTACGCGCACCCGTTCGAAGGCTTCCACCAGGATTGGGACACCTACATCTACAACCTGGGGCGCACCGAGGTACACGGCTTCATGCTGGCTTCGGCGCTGCACTGGCTGCGCGCGTACCATATCGACGGCCTGCGCGTGGATGCGGTGGCGTCGATGCTCTACCGGGACTATTCGCGCAAGGACGGCGAGTGGATTCCCAACCGTTTCGGCGGCCGCGAGAACCTGGAAAGCATCGACTTCCTGCGCCACCTCAACGATGTAGTCGCTCAGGAAGTACCTGGCGCCCTGGTGATCGCCGAGGAATCGACCGCCTGGCCTGGCGTCAGCCGACCCACCCAGGAAGGCGGTCTGGGGTTCGCCTACAAGTGGAACATGGGCTGGATGCACGACAGCCTCAAGTACGTGGCCGAAGACCCGCTGCACCGCCGGCATCATCACCACCAGCTGACCTTTGGCCTGCTGTACGCCTTCTCCGAGCATTTCGTGTTGCCGATCTCCCATGACGAGGTGGTGCACGGCAAGCGCTCGCTGCTCGACAAGATGCCCGGTGATCGCTGGCAGAAGTTTGCCAACCTGCGCCTGTACCTGAGCTTCATGTGGAGTCATCCGGGCAAGAAGCTGCTGTTCATGGGCTGCGAATTCGGCCAGTGGCGCGAGTGGAACCACGACCACGAACTGGACTGGTACCTGCTGCGCTACGGCGAGCACAAGGGCGTGCAGCAGCTGGTCAGCGACCTCAATGGCCTGTACCGCCACGAGCCGGCCTTGTACCAGCTCGACGGCAGCGCTGAGGGCTTCGCCTGGCTGATCGGTGACGATGCCGCCAACAGCGTGTTCGCTTGGCTGCGCCATGACCAGAGTGGCGCGCCCGTGCTGGTGGTGCACAACTTCACCCCGGAGCCGCGCAACGGCTATCGCATCGGCGTGCCGAGAGAGGGCGCCTGGCACGTGCTGCTCAACAGCGACGCGGAGCGCTACGCCGGCTCCAATGCCGGCAGCCAGGGCGGTCTGGTCAGCGAGGCGGTGGCCAGCCACGGTCAGCCACAGTCACTCAGCCTGGATCTGCCGCCCCTCGGCACCCTGGTGATCAAGCCGCAGTGAGGCGAGAAGGGGGCGCCGATACCGTCGGCGCGCCCCTTCAGCATTGCAACGTCCCTGTTGATCTCGCCCATCGGGCACTTTCACCCACCTCCCTGTGCGTCATCTACGCCGCGGCGTGCGGGCCCCATGTCAGGCGGCTGCCGCCTGGCAGGCCCCATTGCCAGTTACTGCGCGACCCTGAATCCGAGCGTTGCCTGCCATTGGTGGCGCAGCCAAGCGGCCGGGTGGTGGAAATAATCGCGGACGGCTCCGCGCCCCTGTTGTCAGAGGCTCGAGCCCGTCCAACCCGAGGAGCCCCTGGTGAGGTCTTTCTTCCCGCATTCATCCGCTGCGCTGCTGGTTCTGCTGCTGGTCGGCTGCGCCAGCCAGCCACAGGAGCCAGCGCCGAAGCCGGCCGAGGTGCGCGCCCAGATAGTGCGCCTGATGCCGATCAACACGCCCGACCGCGAAGGCTGGGCCGCCGATATCTACGCGGCGTTCGCTGCCCAGCAAATCCCGCCGACCACCGAGAACCTCTGCGCGGTACTGGCGGTGACCGAACAGGAGTCGACCTTCAACGCCGACCCGCCAGTTCCGGGACTGGCCAAGATCGCCCGGGCGGAAATCGATAGGCGCGCCGCCAGCCTGCACATTCCGCGGCTGCTGGTGAATGCCGCGTTGCGCATCGAGTCACCGACCGGCAAGAGCTACCAGCAACGCCTGGACAGCGTGCGCACGGAAAAGCAGCTGAGTGCCATCTTCGATGACTTCACCGGCATGGTGCCCCTCGGCCGTCAGCTGTTCGGCACCCTCAACCCGGTGCGTACCGGCGGGCCGATGCAGGTCAGCATCGCCTTCGCCCAGGCCAATGCCGAGGGCTATCCCTATCCGCCGGATGGCTCGATTCGCCGCGAAGTGTTCAGCCGCCGTGGCGGCATGTATTTCGGCATCGCCCACCTGCTGGGCTACCCGGCCAATTACCCGAAACCACTGTACCGCTTCGCCGATTTCAATGCCGGCTGGTACGCTAGCCGCAACGCCGCTTTCCAGAACGCCGTCACCAGCGCCTCGGGCATTCCCCTGGCCCTCGATGGCGACCTGATCATTCACGGCAGCAGCAAGGCGGGCGCCACGGAGCTTGCCGTGCGCTCGCTGGGCAAGCGCCTGGACATGAGCGAGCGGGCGATTCGCCGGGATCTGGAGCAGGGCGATAGCCTGGACTTCGAGAACAGCCGCCTCTATGAACGGGTGTTCGCCCTGGCCGATGAGGCCGAGGGCAGGGCGGCGCCGCGCGAGCTGCTGCCGGGCATCGTGCTGAAAAGCCCGAAGATCACCCGCCGCCTGACCACCGCCTGGTTCGCCGAGCGCGTGGATACGCGTCACCAGCGCTGCATGGCGCGGGCCAGATGAACGGTTGCTCAAAACTTCCAGAATAGGCGCCGCAGGTCGGTTAGCATGACCCGTCCACACACCGCGGCGCTGGAGCAGGCATGAGCGCGCAGAGTTGGGTCGACCTGGCCCATGATGCAGACACCGGTATCGAGACCATCCGCGCGCATTTTCGCGGCCACGCCTACGATCCGCACTGGCACGACGCCTATCTGGTCGGCTTCACCGAGCAGGGCGTGCAGCAGTTCAATTGCCGCAAGCAGTTGAACAGCAGCCTGGCGGGCCAGGTGTTTCTGCTCGAACCTGGCGAGCTGCACGACGGCCATGCGCCGGAGCCGGAAGGCTTCACCTATTCGATGCTGTACCTGGATTGCCAGTGGTTGGAACGCGAGCTGCGCAGCCTGTTCGAGCAGGCGCCGGCCGACTGCCTGCCGGGCTTTGGCGCCACCCTGGCCAATGACCCGCGGCTGCTGGCCTCGGTGGTCGAGGCGTTTGCCGCCCTGCATCGCCAGGAGCTGCGCATGGTCAGGCAGTCGGCCCTGGACGGGCTGCTGGCGCGGCTCACCGAGCGCCTGCACTGGCGTCGCCGCCTCGCTGTCGACCCGCGGCTGCCGCTGGTAGCGCAGCGGGCGCGAGATTTCCTGCACGATCAGCACACCCGCGATATCGGCCTGGACGACCTGGCCGCCGCCTGCGGGGTCGATCGCTTTCGCCTCAGTCGCGCCTTCAAGGCCGCCTTCGGCCTGGCGCCCCACGCCTACCTGGTGCAGCTGCGCCTGGCCCGGGCTCGGCACCTGCTGGCCCGCGGCGAGCCGCCGGTGCAGGTGGCGGCGATTCTCGGCTTCGCCGACCAGAGTCACCTGGGGCGCTGGTTCCGCCGTGCCTACGGCATCACCCCGGCGAACTACCAGCGCCGCTGCTCAAAGCTTCCAGACTGCTGAGGCGCCGGCACCGATGATCAGGGCTCGGTTTGTTCAGGAGCCCGTCATGACTCAGTTGTTGCCCTTTATGCTGTTCGCTTTCGTCGCCTCCATCACCCCGGGGCCTACCAATGTGCTGGTGCTGGGCAGCAGTGCCCGTCATGGCGTGGCGGCGACCTTGCCGCTGGTGATCGGCGCCTGTGTAGGCGCGGCGGCCATCGTGGTGGCGGTCGGCCTTGGCCTGGGCGAGTTGCTGCAACAGCACCCACGCCTGCAATGGGCGATGGCCTGGTTCGGCGTGTTGTGGCTGAGCTATCTGGCCTGGCGGATCTTCAGCAGCCCGGCGGCGGCGCTGGATGGCTCGGCGGTGGCGGCGGACGAGAAGCGCCTCGGCCTGTTCGCCGGTGCGGCGCTGCAGCTGGTCAACCCCAAGACCTGGATGATGGCCCTGGCGGTGGTCAGCGTATTCGCCACGCCGGGGCCTGGGCAGGGGCTGCGGGTGGCGTTGCTGGCGGCGATCTTCCTGGCCATCTCGCTGCCGTGCCTGGGCTGCTGGGCGCTGCTGGGGCGCGGCGCGGCACGCCTGTTCACCTCTGCACGGGCGATGACCCGTTTCAACCAGACCATGGCAGTGCTGCTGCTGGCGTCGGCCTGGCTCGGCGCACCGCTTCAAGGTGCATGACCGCCAGGGCTGGAGCGAAGGTGAGTCCCTGTGGGAGCGGCTTTAGTCGCGAGGTCCTAGGGCGAGTCCATGCGCGCGAAATAGCGGACGCGGCGCGCCAGTTCATAAGAAGGCTCGTGCCGCGTAGGTGAAGCCCATGAACGCGAGATGGGTTTCACCCATCCTACGAGCTTGGTACACCGCTTTAAGGGCCATGACCACTACTGCTGTGGCAACGGCATACCCATGTGGGAGCGAGCCGTGCGCGCGAAAAGATCGCGGGCATCGCCCGCTCCCACAGGTATGGTGCACGCGGCTGCATCAGCTCCATGGGGCGGGGCGTAGTTGAAACCCAGCTAGCGTTGATGGGTTTCACCCATCGTACGGGCCTTACCCCAGCAGGAACCTTCAATTACCGGCTGCGCAATTCTTCCAGGCGCTGACGCTGCTTCCCTTGCTTATCGAAATTATCGGGTGACAACCAGCGCACAAAGGCCTCGCGGCGCTGCGGCCATTCGCTGTCGATGATCGAGAACCAGGCGGTGTCGCGGTTCTGGCCCTTGATCACCGCGTGCTGGCGGAACAGACCCTCCTGGGTGAAACCCAGCCGTTCGGCCGCGCGCCTCGACCGGGCGTTACGCGCATTGCACTTCCATTCCAGGCGCCGGTTGCCGAGGCCGTCCATGGCGAGACGCATCAGCAGCCAGATCGCCTCGGTGGAGGCGGGTGAGCGCTGCATGGCGCGGCCAAAGGCGATATGGCCGATCTCGATGCAGCCATCGGCCGGGGCGATGCGCAGAAAGCTGAGCAGCCCCACGGCCCGCGCCGTGGCCTTGTCGATCACCGTGAAGAACAGCGGGTCATCGGTCGCCTGCTTGCCCGCGAGCCAGGTCTCGAAGGCGTCGCGGTCGGCGAACGGGCCGTAGGGCAGATAATCCCAGAGGGCCGGATCGCTTTCCGGGCCTTGCAGGGCATGCCATAAATCCTCGCCGTGGTGCTGTGCGTCGAGCGGTTCCAGGCGCACGTAGCACCCGTCCAGTAGCGCGCGGGGCGGTGGCGAGACGGGCTTCCAGTCGAGCAGACTGTTCTTGGTCATGGTCGGGCTCCTGTTCACAGCTTTTTGCGGTATTGCACGAGGCCGGGGCGCTCGGCGATGCGGTCGTACAGCTGCATGGCGGTGCTATTGCTCTCGTGGGTCAGCCAGTGCACCCGTGACGCGCCGGCAAGACGAGCCTGGGCGCAGACATGTTCGATCAGCCTGCGGCCAATGCCGCCGCCGCGCAGCTGCTCGTCGACGAACAGGTCCTGCAGGTAGCAGTAGTCGCCGCTGGTCCAGCAGGAGCGGTGGAAGATCCAATGCACCATTGCGACAGCATGGCCATCTTGCCAGGCCAGGGCCGCGTGCATCGGCTCACCGGCGGCGAGAAAGCGCTGCCAGGTCAATCTGCTGGTGGCCTCGGGGATTTCGGTGGCGTAGAAGCGCTGGTAGCCCTGCCAGAGGGGCATCCACGCGGCGTGATCGTCAGCGGTTACGGGGCGTATTTCCATGGTTCGGTCTCCTGTTATCGATCGGTCATGCGCTGCGCCAGGGCGCGGTCGCGAGGATCGAGGCTGGCGGCCAGGCCGCTGCGCACGCCGTGCTGATCAGCCGCGCTGCGGTTCTGGCCAAGTTTCCATTTGCCTTCCAGGCGCTCGATGGGCAGGGCGAAGCCGACGATGGCGCGCAGCATGCCGTCGATGTAATCCGGCGGCGCGTCGGCGATGGCCCAGGGCTGCGGGCGCGGTTGCTCGTGGCGGTCGGTCAGCTCGCGAAGCAGGGCCAGCAGGCGCTCGGCATCGTCGAATACTTCGGCGCGACCATGGGCATGTACGGCAATGTAGTTCCAGGTCGGCACCACCTTGCCGTGCTCGGCCTTGGCCGGGTACCAGGACGGGCTGACATAGGCATCGGCGCCGCTGAACATCACCAGGGCTTCACCGCCTTCGGCCAGCAGGCGGGCATGGGGGTTGGCCCGCGCCAGATGGCCGTACAGCGTGCCGTACTCGCCCTGCTCGGGGCGCAGCAGCAGCGGCAGGTGGCTGGCCTGCAGGCCGTTTTCGCCATGGCTGACCAGGGTCGCCAGGCGGCAGGCGCGGATCTCGCGGTGCAGGGTGGCGAGGTCGTTCTGGCGAAAGGCGGAGGGCGTGTACATGGCGCGTTCCTTCTGTGGACGCGGTTATCCTAGGCCTGCCATTGGTCTGTTGTAAGATCCATTCCTCGTGACTTTCATGGAGCCAATTGATGGCCGCCTCAGCATCGCTGCCCGTCGATCTCTCGGGCTTGTGCCTGCAGTCCGGCGCGGGCCTCTCGCGTCAGCTGTACCAGGCGTTGCGTGAACGCATGCTCGATGGCCGCCTGCCGGGTGGCACGCGCCTGCCGGCCAGCCGCCAGCTGGCGGAGCTGCTGGGGGTTTCGCGCAATACCGTCAACCGGGCGCTGGATCAGCTCCACGCCGAAGGCTACCTGCAGGGCCGGGTTGGCGACGGCACCTATGTCGCCGCCATCGCCGCGCTGGCGACGCCGCCTGCCGTCGCGCCCGAAGGCCGTGTCAGCGGCGCCGCCTTGCAGCTGCTCGATGCCCATCACCTGCCGCCGCCGCTACCGGGGCCGCCGCGGGCATTTCGGGTCGGTATACCGGCCTTCGATCTGTTTCCCTTCGATATTTGGGCCCGCCTGTCCGCGCGCTTCTGGCGCCGGCCCTCGGCCGCTCGCCTGGGCTACGGCGACCCGGCCGGCGACTGGCAACTGCGTGAACTGATCGCCGTCTACCTGCGCAGCAGCCGCGGCCTGCAGTGCGACCCGGCGCAGATCGTCATCACCTGTGGCGCCCAGCAGGCGATCAGCCTGTGCACCCAGCTGTTGCTGCAGCCTGGTGACCGGGTCGCCATGGAGGACCCTGGTTACCGTGCTGCCGCCCATGCCTTCAGCGTTGCCGGGGCGCGGCTGGCGGGTATCGGCATCGACGCCGAGGGTCTGGATGTCGCTGCACTGGAGCGGGCAGGGCAGTGCCGGCTGGCCTACGTCACGCCGTCGCACCAATACCCGACCGGGGTGACGCTGTCGCTGCCCAGACGCCTGGCCCTGCTCGACTGGGCCGAGCGCAACGACGCCTGGATCATCGAGGACGACTACGACGGCGAGTACCGCTACAGCGGTACGCCCCTGGCGCCCCTGGCGGCGCTGGATCGCGGCCAGCGGGTGCTGTACGTCGGCACCTTCAGCAAGATCGTCTTTCCGGCACTGCGCCTGGGCTACCTGGTATTGCCGCCGCGTCTGGCCCAGGCTTTCGCCAGGCGCCGCGCGGTGGACATGCGCCATTCGGAAATCGGCACCCAGGCGGTGATGGCCGAATTCATCGCTGCCGGGCATTTTCAACGGCATATCCGCCGCATGCGCAATGCCGCCCGAGCCCGGCGCGACGCCCTGCTTGCCGGCTGGCCGGAGTCCGTGCCCGGCTGCGCGCCGCTGCCAGAGGTGCATGCCGGCCTGCACCTGAGCGTGCGCTGTGACAGCCTGGCCCGCGAGCAGGCGCTGATCGCCGCGGCGGCTAGGGTTGGCGTGGAGATCAATCCGCTCAGCGTGCAGTGGCTGCCCGAGGGCAATACAGCGCCGGATCAGCGCGGCGGGTTGGTGATGGGCTTTGCGGCGGTGCCGGAACAGGCCATCTTTGAGGCGCTGCAGGCCCTGCGCAGGGCCTGGAGATTACCGGGTTGAATTCAGATCTGCCGTTGCTTGGGCTTCTGATCGTCGCCTGGCGGCTCGATGCCCCAACTGCCGTCCAGGTACCAGTCCTCGCCGAACAGTTCGATGGGGTGCTGGGTGCGACTGGCACCATTGCCGCACTCCAGATCGGTGGCGCTGCAATAGCGGTCGCAGCCCCAGCAGATGCGCTCGGGGTTGACGGGTTGCAGGGGAAATTTCTTGGCCATGGCGCGCGCTCCTCAGGGCTTTGCCTGCAGCCTAGCGCGGTACGGCAAAGACCCTTTGACCGGGATCAAGGCTGATCCCGATCAAAGGGCCGCTGGTCAGGCGGGGCGTGGCTCTTCGCTGTTTTCCTGGCCGGCGTTCTGGCGCAGCTTCTTGGCGCGTTTTTCCAGCACCAGGTAGACCACGCAGGCCACTACCAGGGGTAGCAGGAAGTAGATCGCCCGGTAGCCGATCAATGCGGCGACGATGCTGCCCTTGGACATCTCGTGCTGCAGCATGGCGATGAACACCGCCTCGATCACCCCCAGGCCGGCCGGGATATGGGTGATCACGCCGGCGATGCTGCTGATCATCAGGATGCCCAGGATGGTCGGGTAGAAGGCGTCCTCAGGCAGCAGCAGGTAGATGATCAGCGCCATCAACGACCAGTTCAGGGCACCGAGGCCTGCTTGCAGCAAGGCCATGGGCAGGGCCGGCAAGGTCAGTTCGTGGCCGCGAATAGTCCAGCTGCGGCGGCTGGAAAACTGGCAGGCCAGCAGGTAGCCGATACCGACCACGAGCAGGGCCAGGCCGATGATGCGTAGCCCGGTGGCGCCGATCGCCCAGCCTTCGGGCAACTTCAGCAGGCCAAAGGTGAACAGCACGCCGGCCAGCAGGATATAGCCCAGCCAGTTGGTGATCAGGCTCATGCTGAGCACTCGGGTGATGGTCGATACCTTCAGGCCGAGGCGCGAATAAAGGCGATAGCGCAGGGCCACGCCGCCGACCCACGAACTCAGGTTGAGGGTGAAGGCGTAGCACACGAAGGTCAGTGGCAGCACCTGGCGCGCGGGCAGGCCGTGCTGGGTGTAGGCGCGGCCGATCAGGTCGAAGCTCGAGTACACGGCGTAGCTCAGCACGGTGACGCCGACCGCGGCGAGCAGGATGCTGGTGCTGTAGCCGCGCAGTGCCTGGCTGACCTCCTGCCAGTCGAGATTCTTGACCAGCATGAACAGCAGCACCGGTACCAAGATGAAGAAACACAGGGTCAGCAGGCGCTTGGCCCAGCGCCATGCAGGTTTGCCCTGCTTGTCATCGGCATTGCTCACGAGGCTTTCTCCTGGTCGACCTGCAGGGTGCCGCATTGCGGCGCTTCAACATCGGGTTTGAGCAGCTTGAGCCGCGGGGAATGCGCCGGGAACCAGCCCGCGATGGCCGGGAAATGGCGCAGGAAGTGGAAGCACAGGAAGATCAGCGGCGCGCGCCACCAGTAGCCGCGCATCACCCGCTGCAGGGGTACCGACTTGCAGCTCGACGCGGCGAGTTGCGACAGGTGCTCGTACAGGCGCCGATTGAGCGCCGGGTCGCGGATGATCACGTTGGCTTCCAGGTTGAGCGACAGGCTCAGGGGGTCGAGGTTGCTCGAACCCACGGTGCACCACTCATGGTCGGCCAGGGCGACCTTGCCATGCAGCGGGCGTTGGCAGTATTCGTAGATGGTCACGCCATCGCGCAGCAGGTAGTTGTAGGTCAGCCGCGAGCACAGGCGCACCAGGGGCATGTCCGGCTGGCCCTGCAGGATCAGCGTCACCTTCACGCCCCGGCGCGCGGCGTTGCGCAACTCGCGCAGCAGGCGATAGCCGGGGAAGAAGTAGGCGTTGGCGACGATCAGCCGATGCTGGGCGTTGCGTATGGCGTCCAGGTAATGCTGTTCGATGGTGTTGGTGTCGTCGCCATTATCCCGGATGGTCATCAACAGGCGGCTGTTGCCGGCATGCCGGTGCTGGCCCGGCTGGTTGACCCGGCGCTTGGCCACCTCGCGGTCGTCACGCGCTTCGAGCAGGCGTTCGGCGGCGGTGTGCAGGTCGGCGACGATCGGGCCGCGCACCCGCACTGCATAGTCCTGCTTGGCCATCGGGCCATAGTCGCCGAGGTGATCGGCACCAAAGTTGATGCCGCCGATGTAGGCGATTTCACTGTCGACCACCACGATCTTGCGGTGCAGGCGGCGGAACAGATTGGTGCGCATGCCCAGCAGGCGCTTGCCGGGGTCGAACATGTGAACGCGCACCCCGGCGGCGGTCAGCGCGGCAACGTATTCGGTGGACAGGTCGGCGGTGCCGTAGCCATCCACGGTGATCTCCACGCTGGCGCCATTGCGGGCCGCGGCGATCAACGCCTGCTGCAGCTCCATGCCCACCTTGTCTTCGAAGATGATGAAGGTTTCCAGCAGCACTTCCTGCCGGGCGTTGCGGATAGATTCGAACACGGCGGGGTAGAATTCCTCGCCGTTGATCAGCAAATCGACCTGGTTGCCATCACGCCAGTCGTACTTCATAGCCGTATCTCCACAGCCAACGGTGCATGATCCGACAGGTGCGTCCAGGGTCGGGTCGACAGCACCTGCGGGTTGTGAGTGGTCGCGTTGCGTACATAGATGCGGTCCAGGCGCAGCAGTGGCCAGCGCGCTGGGAAGCTCTTGGCCGGCTTGCCATGTTCGCTGACGAAGGCCTCTTTCAGGCCGCTGGCGGCCAGCAGCCCATCGGCGCGCTGGCGCCAGTCATTGAAGTCGCCGGCGACGATCACCGGCGCATCGCTGGGCAGCCGATCCAGTATCTTGCAGAGCAGGCCGAGCTGCTGCTTGCGGTGGATCTCGCGCAGGCCCAGGTGCACGCAGATGGCATGCACTTCGGCATGCCCCGGCACATCGAGTACCGAATGCAGCAGGCCGCGTTGCTCCTGGGTACCGATTGAGATATCGAGGTTCTCGTGACGCAGGATGGGAAACTTGGAGAGCAGCGCATTGCCGTGGTCGCCGTGGGGATAAACGGCGTTGCGGCCATAGGCGAACTGCGGCCACATGCTGTCGGCGAGAAACTCGTATTGGGGAGTGGGTGGCCAGTTCTCGTAGCGTTTGGCGTGGTGCTCGTGCGTGCCATGCACCTCCTGCAGGAACACCATGTCGGCCGACAGCGTGCGCACCGCATCGCGCAGCTCGGGGAGGATGAAGCGGCGGTTCAGGGCAGTGAAGCCCTTGTGGGTGTTGACGGTGAGAATCTTCAACGTATGCACCGCGCTGGCCAGCTCCGTGGGTGCCGGTTGGTGGGTGGTCATGAACTTACTCCTGGCGACCGGCCGGGCGCGTTGGGCAACTCCCCGGCCAGGTCGAACTTCTGTAAAAGCGCATAGGCGTCGTAAGGCGCGCGTACCTTGAGGTCGTTATCGAAGTAGCAATAGACATCGCGTGAAGCGCGGGCGCGGGGCTTGCGGGCATCGATCAGCTCGGCGTCGTCCGGTTGCTGGCCGCGGCTCCAGGTGGCGATGCGCTGGTGCCAGTGATCGATGGCCTGCTCGTCGTAGCCGCTTTCGTAGAGTTTCTTGTTGCCGTGCAGGCGCAGGTACACGAAGTCGCTGGTCAGGTCTTCGGCATACGGCCATTTACCGGCGCTGTCGGCGAATACCAATGCCACCTTGTGCTTGCGCAGCAGCTTGATGAAGGCCGGGTCGCGAAAGCTGGGGTGGCGGATTTCCACGGCGTGGCGCAACGCCTGGTGGTGGGGCACCTGCAGGCTGCCGTCGTGGTGGCGATCGGCGCGACGCGCGCAGCGCACCGCATGCTCGGTGTCCTTTGGCAACAGGGCCAGGAAATCGGCGAAACGCTGCTCGTCGAAGGCCATGCTCGGCGGGAATTGCCAGAGGAACGGCCCCAGCTTGTCACCCAGCTGCAAAGGCCCAGAGGCGAAGAAGTTGGCGATGGGCGTGGCCACGTCATCGAGGCGTCGGATATGGCTGATGTAGCGCGGCGCCTTGACCGCGAAGCAGAAACCGTCCGGGGTCTCGGCGGCCCAGCCGGCGTAGCGCTCGGGGGTCTGCAGGGCATAGAACGAGCCATTGATCTCGATGCTGCTCACCGCCCGTGAGGCGAACGCCAGCTCCTCGCGCTGCTTCAACCCCTCGGGGTAGAAGTCGCCGCGCCAGGGCGCATAGCGCCAGCCGGAAATGCCGATATGAATGCGCTTCACTGCAGATCACCCCTAGCCAGCAGGCCAACGCGCAAATGCCGGTGCGCGTCTTGTTTCCGCGTTGGCCTGGTCATCGCTCAGTGTGCGCCAGTGACGCGGCGCAACAGATCGACGCTGGCCTGCGGATCGTCGCTCAGGGCCAGGTTGCCCAGTGACACCACGCCAACCAGGCGCTTGTCGCGGTTGAGCACCGGCAGGCGGCGCAGCTGGTTATCCCCCATGTTGCGGGCCACCTCGCGCACATCTTCGTCCTCGAAGCAGTAGCGGATCTCGCCGCTCATCACTTCGGAAATCGGCGTTTCGCCAGGCATGCCGGTGGCCACGGCGCGAATGGTGATGTCACGATCGGTGATCATGCCAACCAGGCGGTCGTCCTGGTTGACCAGCAGGGCGCCACAATCGATGCGCGCCATCATCGCGGCGGCTTCGTGGATGGTCTGGCTCGGCGTGATGGTCTGCACGCCGCGGGTCATGATATCGCTGACTTTCATACTGTCCTCCTGGCGGTGGTCGAGGAGCGAGTGCCCGGGCGCAGCAAGCGCACGGGCGTCGTTAAATTTCCGACTGGAGCGGCCAGGAGGCGGTTCAAGGTTTTTGCCGCAGGTGCGGCGGGGCTAGGGCCCGTGGCGGCTGCCGCGCGAGCGCTGACAGCGCCTAGCGCAACGAACGCAGGTAATCACCGAAACCGCCGCGGGCTCGGCAATCCAGGCGCGCGCTGGTGTAGACCCGGGGCAGGGCGCTCCAGGCGATGCTGGCGCCGACGCGCTCGAAGTCGGCGACCAACTGCACGTCTTCGTTGACGACGATCTCCTGGAAACCACCGGCACGGCGATAGGCCTCGGCACTGAACGACAGGTTGGCGCCGTGGATATGGCGATGGCCGTCGTGATCCTGGTAGGCGCTCAGGTAGCGGCGTTGCACGCCGTCATCGAGCTCGCCCCACTCGACGACCTCCACGGTGCCGCATATCACGTCGGCTTCGAGCTGCTGCTGGCGCAGCAGCCAGTCGGCAGCCACCTGACTGTCGGCATCGGAGCAGGCGATCCAGCTGGCGCCGCGGGACAACTGCCAGGCCACGCCTGCGGCGCGTGCCCGACCGACATTGCGCGCCTGCAGGGCCAGGGTCTCGACCGGGTAGCTGGCCGCCACGCTGGCCGAGCCGTCGTCGCAACTGTCGAGCACCACCAGGATGCGTACCGCTACATCCAGTTCCGGATGGGCGGCGGCTTCGAGCAGGGCGTCGAGGCAGGCGTTCAGGTGCTGTTCTTCGTTGTGCGCGGGAATGACGATGCCGATCAAGCGGGCGGCTCCAGGCTGGTATCCGGTGCCAGACCTTCGCGCTGGGCAACCGAGGTGGCGTCGGTCGCCCAGACCTCGAGCAGCAGATCGGCATCTTCGTGGCGCAGCAGGCGCGGCAAGCCGAGCCGTTCGTGCAGGCGCCGATGGACTTCATCACCGCTCAGCGGGCACTCGTCGATCGGCCAGCGCCAGTGGCAGGCGAGCAGGTTGCCGCCAGGGTTCAAGGCGGCCCTGGCGGACTCGATCAGGCGATCGAGGTCCTGCTCGTCGAGGTAGTAGCACAGTTCGCTGAGCACGATCAGGTCGAAGCGCCCCTGTGGCCACTGTTGCGGCAGACGGGTCTGCAGCAGGCGCACGTTACTGCGGTGGGCCAGGCGATTGCGCGCCAGTTCCAGGGCGATGGCCGAGGTGTCGCTGCACAGCAGCTGGGTGCAGCGTTCGGCCAGGCGCGCGCTCAGTTCGCCGTTGGCGCAACCCGGCTCGAAGATGCTGCCGTAGTGGCTGCGCGGCAACACGGCGAGGGTCAGGTTGCGCTTGCGTTGCTCGTACCAGCGTTCGCGGAACGACCAGGGATCTTCGCTGCTGCGGTAGAGCTTCTCGAAGTAATTGTCGGCGACGCTCATAGAAACACCACCTCGAACGGCTGCTGCAGGCGTTCCACCGCCGTGCTGGAAAGCACCGGCTCATGACCGGTGTCGGGATCCTCGTAGAGCTGGCTGGCAAAGGCCTGGATGGCATGACGCTTGCGCGCCTGCATCCATTTGTCCAACTGCAGCTTGCGCGCGCGCTCCCAGGGAATGCGCGGATCCTCGGGGCTCGCCCAGTGCCAGGCCCAGATCGGTATCTCGTGGGCCCGCGCGCCGCATTCCAGAGCTGCGCTCAGGGCGGCACGGCCAACCGCCTCGTGGTCGGCATGGCCATCCTCGCGCCAGGTGGCGAACACCACGTCGCTGGGTTGCAGGTAGGTTTTCAGGAACTCGCGCAACGCTACTTCCGCTGCCGCGACACCGGTGTCCGGAAAGCCGCCATGCACCCATTGCACCTGGCTGGGCGGTAGGCCAAGACGCTTGAGGGCGTCGGCGCTTTCCTGGGGACGCACGATACTCAGGCGCTGCGGTGTCCAGTAGCCGGAGCCCGGATGGCTGGCGGCGCCATCGGTCACCGAGATCAGCAGGATCTGTCGCTGCGCCCGGGCCAGCAGCTGCAACAGGCCGCCGCTGCCAAGCACCTCGTCATCGGGGTGGGGGGCGATGATCACCGCGCGGCTGCCCTCGGGCACCAGTTGCGTGCAGTCGACATCGGCGACCTGGGCCAGGCGCTGAGAAGCTTTCCAGGCCTGTGGCGAGGTGCCCTGGCCCTGGATGGGGTTGGCGTTCATAGCGTCCAGCTCTCTTGTGGTTGGTGTGCAGCGAGCTGGCCGAGGGCCGCCAGGTCGCGTTCGGCGTGGCTCTGGCGCAGGAACACCGGCAGGTCGGCGAGCAGCCTCGCCAACCGTGCATCGCGGCAGTACGGGGTCGCGCCCAGAGCGCGGCCGACATGTTCGATCACCGCCGTGGCGCTGTACTCGACGACGGCGCGCACGCGGCGCACCGGAAGTTCGGCATCGGCCGCAGGGTTGGCGTCGATCCAGCCGGCGCAGTCGCGCAGGGCACTGGCGGCGGCCACGAGGGCGCTGTCCAGGTGGCCGAGATGGGCGAGGGCATGGGGCTCGTCGCGCTCGGCGCAATGCCTGCGCAGCGCTTCACCCAGGACGGCCGCCGCGCCGTACCAACAGGCCGCGATACCCGCGCCGCCTTGCCAGAACCCGGGGCGGGCGAGGTAGCCATGGGGTGGGCCGATCAGCTGGCCGTAGGCAGCTTCGAAGCCGATCTCGACGCTCTGGGTGGCGGCCATGCCCACGGCCTGCCAGCCTTCTCCGGTAATCCGTACGCCAGGCTGCCCCAGGGCCACGGCTACCAGCTGCTGTTCGCCGCGGGCGTTCCAGGCGGTGAGCAGGCCGTGGCTAAGTACCGTGGCGCCCGAGCACCAGGCCTTGCGACCGTGCAGGCGCACGCTGCCATCACGCTGCTCGGCTTCCAGCGTCACCCGGGCCTCGGATGGTTCGGCAGCCCACATGCCCCAGGTCGACCGCGCCGGCACTGGCGCACCGTAATGCCGGAGGATCGCCAGGGCGTCGGTATGGCCTTCGTAGAGTTTGCACAGGCTCAGGTCCCGTGCGGCGACCGTGGCCAGCGCCTGCCAGCGTTGCAGGGTCTGACCACCGCCGGGTTGGGGTAATTGGTCGAGGCCCTCGTCGCACAGCTGTTGCAGTGCTTGTACGAGTGCCTCGGGGTGTTGCAGGGCAGGGTGCGGCAACTCGTTCAGCAGGGCCTGGAGGCGTTCTACAGAACGAGTACCGCTCCCGATCATGCCACTTTTTCCTTCTGCAGCTCGAAGAGCACCAGCGAACGATGGGTGACGGTGAACTCGTCGCCGAACTGGAAGGTTTCGTCTTCCGGTTCATCGCTACGGTTGGTATCGAGCATGCACGTCCAGTGGCTGCCCTGGGCGACTTCCGGCAGGCGGAAATTGACCACGTCATGGTGCGAGTTGACCACCATCAGCAGGGTCGCGTCGGCGCCGCTACGGCGGATGCCGGTCGGCTGGGCACGGCCATCGAGCAGCATGCCCATGCAGCGTGCATGCGGGTCGTGCCAGTTTTCCTCGCTCATCTCCTCGCCGTTGGGGGCCAGCCAGGTGACGTCCTTGACGCCCAGCTCCTCGTTGTAGGCGCCGACGAAGAAGCGCCCGCGACGCAGGATCGGATAGCTCATGCGCAGCTTGATGACCCGGGTGACGAAGGCCTGCAATTGCTTGCCATGCTCGCTCAGATCCCAGTTGATCCAGCCGATTTCGCTGTCCTGGCAGTAGGCGTTGTTGTTGCCGTGCTGGGTACGTGCGAACTCGTCACCGGCCACCAGCATGGGCGTGCCCTGGGCGAGAATCAGGGTGGCCATGAAGTTGCGCATCTGACGGAAACGCAGGTCGTTGATGGCCTCGTCATCGGTTGGCCCTTCGACGCCGTGGTTCCAGGACATGTTGTTGTTGCTGCCGTCCTGGTTGTTCTCGTCGTTGTCCTCGTTGTGCTTGTCGTTGTAGGAGACAAGGTCATTGAGGGTGAAACCGTCGTGGGCGGTGATGAAGTTCACCGAGGAGAACGGCCGGCGACCACGCTGGTTGTACAGGTCGCCCGAGGCGGTCAGGCGGCTGGCCAGCTCGGCCAGTTGGCCTTCGTCGCCTTTCCAGAAGCTGCGCACGTTGTCGCGGAACTTGTCGTTCCACTCCGCCCAGCCTGGTGGGAAACCGCCGACCTGGTAACCGCCGGGGCCGCAGTCCCAGGGTTCGGCGATCAGCTTGACCTTGCTCAGCACCGGATCCTGGCGACAGGCGACCAGGAAGCTGTGACGCTCGTCGTAACCGTCGTGGTGGCGGGCGAGAATGGTCGCCAGGTCGAAGCGGAAGCCGTCCACACCCATCTCGGTAGCCCAGTAACGCAGCGAGTCGGTGACCATCTGCAGCACGCAGGGGTGGCTCAGGTCCAGGGTGTTGCCGGTGCCCGAGTCGTTGATGTAGTAACGCTTGTCGTCGGGCATCAGCCGGTAGTAGCTGGCGTTGTCGATACCGCGCATCGACAGGGTCGGGCCCAGCTCGTTGCCTTCGGCGGTGTGGTTGTAGACCACGTCGAGAATCAGCTCGAGGCCGGCGTCGTGCATGTGCGCGGCCATCTCCTTGAACTCGTTGATGTGGCCGCTGGCCAGGTAGCGCGGGTGTGGCGCGAAGAAGCCGATGCTGTTGTAGCCCCAGTAGTTGTTCATGCCCTTTTCCAGCAGGTGCTGGTCATTGACGAAGGCATGGATGGGCAACAGCTCCACCGACGAGACGCCGAGCTTGCGGATGTGCTTGATCACGTCGGCGTTCATCAGGCCGGCGAAGGTGCCGCGCTTGTCCTCGGCTACCGACGGGTGACGCATGGTCAGGCCGCGCAGGTGGGCTTCGTAGAACACCGTCTTGTCCCAGTCGACGCGGTGGCTGCGGTGCTTGCCCCAGGTGTAGGCCGGGTCGATGACCTTGCACTTGGGCACGAAGGGCGCGCTGTCACGCTCGTCGAAGCTGAGGTCGCCATCGGGATGGCCGATCTCGTAGCCGAACAGCGCTTCGGACCATTTCAATTCACCGACCAGCTGCTTGGCGTAAGGGTCGATCAGCAGCTTGTTGGGGTTGAAGCGGTGGCCGGCTTCCGGCTCGTACGGGCCGTACACACGGTAGCCATAGATCAGCCCCGGGTGTGCATCGGGCAGATAGCCGTGCCAGATCTCGTCGGTGTACTCCGGCAATTCGATGCGCTCGAGTTCTTCAAGACCATCGGGATCGAAGATGCACAGCTCGACCTTGGTGGCATGGGCCGAGAAGAGCGCGAAGTTGACGCCCAAACCATCCCAGGTCGACCCCAACGGAAAGGGTTGACCTTCGGTTATACGCGAGCGTGGTTGACTCATTCTGGGTGGCTCCTGGTATCAGGCCTTGGGCTTCTTGGCGGCAGGCTTGGCGGTAGTGCTGGGCTTGGCCTTGGCGGGTGCCTTGGCCGGTTTGAGCAGGGCAGGCTTCTCGGCTTCAGCCTTGGGCGCTGCCTTGCTGGCGCGTGATTTGATCGGTGCGGCAGTCGCTGCCTCGCCGGCAGCGGCCTTGGGCTTGCTCACGCGCTTGGCTGGAGTCTTGCCGGGTGTCTGCTCGGCTTCGACCAGCTTGGTGGCCATTTCCCAATGACGCTTGGCCTGGCCATGGGGTTTCCCTTCGGATTCCCAGATCTGGTAGGCGAATTCACGGATGCGGTCTTCTTTTTTTGCGCTCATGGGTGTGACTCCTGAGAAGGGCTATGGGCGATCAGCAAATTGACGGGGACATCGCGCAGCACGTCGCGCAAGGCGATGTGAGTGCTGGTTGGCAGTGGTGGGGCAGCAGAATCGAATGCGCTGTGCAGGGCCATGCCGGCCAAGGTGGCGGGCAGGGCGATACGGGTGTCGCCCCACTGGTCGGCATCGATCAGCGGCATCGGGCTGTCGCCCAGCAGCGCAGCGCTCAGGCGCGGCACCACGACGACGACATGCTGCTCGCCCAGGCTGCGCAGGAAGGCGACGACCCTGTCGGCCTGCTCGCCCTCGACCTTCAGCGGCTGATAACCGCCCTCGGCGAACAGTTGCTGGTGCGCCTTGCGCAGGTTCAAGGTGGCGGCGATCAGCGCCTGTTTGACCTGACCGTCGTGCCAGTGCCCGAGGGCCTGGGAGAGCGGTTGAGCAGTATTTACGGCCTGCTGGCGGGCGGCAAAATCCACCGGGCGACGGTTATCCGGATCGACCAGAGAGAAGTCCCAGAACTCACAACCCTGATACAGATCGGGGACGCCCGGCACGCTCATGCGCAGCAGGCTCTGGGCCAGGCTGTTCAACGCGCCGGCCGGGGCGAGCTGGGCAGCTGCGGTACGGATCTCGGTGCGCAGCGTGGCACCCTGCGCGGTGCCCAGCAGGGTCTGCAGGTAGCTTCGGCAGGCCTGCTCGTAACGCTCGTTGGGGTTGCTCCAGGTGCTGCGCAACTTGGCTTCGCGCACGGCCTTTTCCTGCCAGGCAACCAAGCGCTCGGTGAGGCGCTGCAGGCCATCGCTGTCATCGGCCTGCAAGTCCAGTGGCCAGCAGGCGAGCAGGATCTGCAGCAGCATCAGCTCGTCCCCCGGCGACGGCGCCAGGCCATCCTCGAGTTCTTCGCGCAGCGGCGCGGCCATGTCACGCCAGCGGCGGCAGCGTTCGGCAAACCACTCGGCGCGTTCGCTGAGCACGGCGAGGCGGGCGCGGGTGTCTTCGCCGCGCTTGTGGTCATGGGTCGCGGTGGTCAGCAGGTTGGCCGGAAAATGCCGGGCGCGCTCCACGCAACCCTCATGGAAAGCCTCGATGGGCGCGCTGAATTGCTGCGGGTCGAAGCCCACGTCGTTGCGCGACAGCAGCACCGCGCTGCGGTAGCAGGCGGTGTCTTCCACAGCCTTGGCAGCTGCCGGCGAAGTGAGTTGCTGGAAGCGCTCGATCATCTTTGTCCAGAGCTTGCGCTGCGGGCTAGGCGCCAGGGTGGAAAGCGCCTTGCCGCCCAGCCAGTTGTCGAGATGGTCGAGCAAGGGCCAGTCGGCCTCTGCCAGGGTGCCGCGGGCACCTTCCAGGGCCTGATCGAACACCGCCTGGTCACTGGCACTGCGGCCGGCTGCCGACACGTAGGTGCGGTACACCGGGAAGTGCACGATCAGCTCCAGCAGGGCGCGACGAATGGCGCCCAGGGTCAGGTCGCGGGTGGCGATGTCGTCGCGGGCGATCAACAGCAGCCCCTGGGCCAGTGCTTCGAGGTCTCCTGCCAGGGAGGTGGTCAGCACCAGCTGACGCGCCTCGCGTACCTCGGCCATGAAGTCGGCATCGCGGCCGCTGGTTTCGCTCCACAGCTGCGCGAGAACCGACTCGCCATCGGGCGCATGTTGCAGCAGCGACACCTGGTTCATGAATTCGTAGCCAGTGGTACCGTCCACGCCCCAGTCGCGCGGCAGCTGCTCACCCTCGCCGAGGATCTTCTCGACGTAGATCGGGAAACGGCCGGTCCGAAGCTCTGCCGGGCGTCGGGGCAGCAGGCGCTCGACCCGGCGGCGCAACTTGCGGCAGTAGGCGCGGGGGTTGGCCAGGCCGTCGACGTGATCGATACGCAGGCCATCGACCAGGCCGGTTTCGATCAGCTCGAAGATTTTCGCGTGAGTCGCTTCGAACACGTCGTGGCGCTCGACCTTGAGGCCGCCCAGTTCGTTGATGTCGAAGAAACGCCGCCAGTTGATGTCGTCCGCCGCAGTGCGCCAGCTGGCCAGGCGATAGTGCTGGCGTTCGAGCAACTGGTGCAGGGCTTCGAAGTGCTGTCCGTCGACAGGGCGCAGGCTGGCCAGCGCACATTCGATGGCGTCCCCGGCCTTGCTGGCCAGGGCGACCAGTTCGCGAAACAGCACGCGAGCCTGGCGCTGGCTTTCGGGGCTGTCGTCCAGCGCTGCGAAGCGCTTGCCCAGGGCCTGCAACTCCGGATGACCACTGTGCTGCAGCACATCGCCGTAGGTCGGCGGGTTGAGCGGGAAGCGGTGGTCGTAATGCTTGGCATAGAGCAGGCCGCGCTGGGCGTCGAAGTGCAGTTCGATCTCCCCGGCTGCCAGCACCTCGCCGTAATCGCTGCGCAGGAAGGGCACCAGCAGCTGGCCGCGCAGCAGCGGGTCGTGGGACTCCCAGTGGATGTCGAAGAACTTCGCGTGGGCGCTGCTGGCGCCCCATTCCAGCACGTCCAGCCACCAGGGGTTGGCGTCGCCACCCACCGCCATGTGGTTGGAGACGATATCCAGGATCAGCCCCATGCCCTTGCCGCGCAGGGCGGCAACCAGGCGCTGCAGGGCCGCTTCGCCACCCAGCTCCGGGTTGACGCGGGTCGGGTCGACCACGTCATAGCCGTGCATGGAGCCTGGCCGCGCGGTCAGCAGGGGCGAGGCGTAGATATGGCTGATGCCCAGGCGCGCGAAATAGTCGACCAGTGGCACCGCGTCATCGAGGGTGAAGCCCTTGTGGAACTGCAAGCGAACGCTGGCGCGCAACTCAGTCATGGCCGATGCCCTCGACCAGGTTGCGGGCCCACTGCAGACGTTGCAGGCGGTGGGCCACTGCCGGCGCATCGAGCATGCTGTCGGCATGCTCGGCCCAGCGCCGGCGCCAGTTCGGGTGTTCGTCGCCGGGGCCTGGCAGGTTGGGTTGTTCGCTGGCGGCCATGGCGTCTTCCAGGGGCAGCAGTACCAGCGGTGCGGGTGTGCTGCCGATAAAGGCGATGCTGGCGTCCAGTTGCTGGTCGTCATCCATCTGTTCTGCTGTGGCGTGGCCATGCTCGTGCAGGGCCTGGTGCAGTGCTCGGGTTTCTTGGGCGCGCAATTGGTGATCCTGCTTGGTGTAGTCGTCGCTGCGGTGGCCCGCAGCCTGGCGCCAATGAATGTCGCGGGAGGCGAGCCAGCCGCGAATGCTCGGCAAATCATGGGTGGTGGTGGTGGCCAGGGCGTCGCGCGGCCAGTTGGCCGGGGCGTTGAAGTGGCCATCGCTCTGTTCGAACAGCAGTACGCGCATGCCAAGGATGTTGCGCGCGGCCAACTCTTCGCGCAGGCCATCGGGCACCGTGCCCAGGTCTTCGCCGACGATCAGCGCGCGGTGGCGCTCGGCCTCCAGGCACAGCAGGCGCAGCAGATCCTCGGAGGGATAATTGAGGTAGGCGCCGGCGGAAGAGTCTTCACCCGCGGGGATGACCCACAGGCGGCGCAGAGTCATCACATGGTCGATGCGCATGCCGCCGGCGTGGGCCAGGTTGGCGCGCAACATCTCGATGTAGGCGCGATAACCGTTCTGCTGCAGCCCCTGGGGCGAGAATGCCGATACGCCCCAGTTCTGCCCGGAACGATTGAGAATGTCCGGCGGGGCGCCAACGCTGACCGATTGCAGCAACTCCGCCTGCCGGCCCCAGGCCTGGCTGCCGGAGGCATCTGCGCCGACGGCCAGGTCGGCGATCAGCCCGATGCTCATGCCGGCCTCTCGCGCGGTGCGCTGGGCGCCATGCAGACAGCGGGCGATCAGCCATTGGGCGAAGGCATGGAATTCGATTTCGTGCTGATGGCCGTCGCAGAACTGCTCGACCGCATCGCTGGCCGGGTCACGGTACTGCTCGGGCCAGGCACGCCAGTCCACCGGCAGCCCGTTGAGGTCCATGAAGCTGCGCAGCGCCTCGAAGCGGCAGTGCTGGCGCAGGGCATCGCCGCCGGCCTCGCGGAAGGCTTCGAAATCGGCCTGCAAGGGATGAATGCTGGCGGCAAAGTCGGCATGCAACTGACGCAGAATCTGCATCCGCGCACTGGCGACCCCTGGCCAGTCGATCAGCTCCAGGCTTTCCAGGCGTGCCAGTTCTTCACCCAGGCCGCAGGTGCGAATCGCCTGCTGCAGCGCTGCTTCGCCCAGCACCGTGGCAGGCGCGGCATGCAGCACGTTGAAGAACAGGCGGCTGGAAGGCGAGTAGGGGCTGAAGGTGTGCAGGTTGGCACTGAACATGGCGTGCATCGGGCTGATCGCCATGGCGTCGGCACCACGCTGCGCAGCGCTGCGCAGCAGGGCCTCGAGGGCCTGGGTATCACCCAGGCCGCCATCACCCGGGCGGCGCAGCGAATACAGTTGGGCGCTGAGGCCCCAGATCTTGGCATCTGCCCGGCCCGCCAGCTCGGCGACGCTGGGGCAGGCAGCAGGCGCCACGGCGAGGGTCACTTCGCCGCCGGCGATGCGCAGCGAGTGGTAGCCGGTGGTGCCTATCACCGGCAGGCGGCCACTGTCGTCCAGCCGCCCTTCGAGGCACTCGCCCTGTTCCAGTTGCAGCTCGAACGGCGTACCGGGCGGAAAATAGCGGGTCAGATCCAGCGCCTGCTGCTGGTCGAGGGTGACCAGCGGGCCGAGAGCCAGGCTGTCGTGACGCTGTTGCAACTGCGCCAGGCTGGCTTCGATCTGCTCATCGTCTGCGGCTGGGTAGCCAAGGGCCTCGAGCAGGCGACGCTGGTGTTCGGGTTTGACCGATTGCGTATTGCCGTCGGCGTCTACCCAGTCGACGCTCAGGCCCGCGGCTTTACTCAGTTCTGCCAGGCGTGCATCGCTCATTGGGCGGCCTCCAGCAAGACGCGGACGCTGTGCGCCGGCAAGTGATTGCCCGCGGCACGGTAGCTGAACAATGTCTGCGCGCTCTGCGGCGCCGCCGCTTCGACCGGCTCGCTCCCCAGGTTGAGGGCGATATGCAGCACCTGCCCATCGCCGAGCTGCCAGCTGGCGGCGACGGCTGCTTCGCCCAGTACCTGGCTTTCCAGGGCCTGGCTGCCTTGCAGGCGCGGCACGATATGCTGGTGGCGCAGGCTCAGCAGCTGGCGGTAGAACGCCAGCCAGGCTTGCCCGTCCGCCGCTTCGCGGCTGTGGTGGTCAGGGGTGGAGGTTTCGAAGGTGCTGACGTCGTTGGGCGCTGGAATGGCCTGGCCGGAAAACTTGGAGAAGTCCTTGAATTCGTTCTGGCGGCCCTTGCGTACCGCTTCGCCGAGCTCGTCATTGTGCGAGGTGAAGAACTGGAACGGCTGCTCGCTACCCCATTCCTCGCCCATGAACAGCAGCGGAATCATCGGGCTGAGCAGCAGCAGGGCGGTGGCGCTCTTCAGCGCGTCATCATCGGCCAGGCTGCGCAGACGCTCACCGACCGCGCGGTTGCCCACTTGGTCGTGGTTCTGCAGAAACAGCACAAAGGCGCTGGGCGGCAAGTGGCCGCTGCTGCTGCCGCGTGGCGTGCCGTGGCGGGTGGTCTCGCCCTGATAGATGAAACCTTCGCGCAGGCAGCGCGCCAGCTTGTGGGTGGCATCGCCGGCGAAGTCGGCGTAGTAGCCTTCGTGTTCACCGGTCAGCAGGTGGTGCAGCACGTTGTGGCCGTCATCGTTCCACTGCGCCACGAAGCCCTGCTGCAGCAGTTCGGCGTCGTTGTGTTCGTTCTCCAGCACCAGGTGCAGGTGCCGCGAGGTGGGGATGGAAGCATGCAGCCGTTCGGCCAGCTCCAGGAGGAAGTCGCGCTCACCGATGGCGTGCACGGCGTCGAAGCGCAGCCCGTCGACCCGATAGTCCTGCACCCACATCAGGGCGTTATCGATGAAATAGTCGCGCACCTGGCGGCGGCGGAAATCGATGGCCGGGCCCCAGGGGGTGTGCACGTCTTCGCGAAAGAAGTCACTGGCGTACTGGCCCAGGTAATTGCCATCGGGGCCGAAGTGGTTGTACACCACATCGATGAATACCATCAGGCCCAGCTCGTGGGCGCGGTCGATCAGCGCGCGCAGCTGATCCGGGGTACCGTAGGAGGAATCCGGCGCGAACGGCAGCACACCGTCATAGCCCCAGTTGCGTCCACCCGGGAACTCGCCCAGTGGCATCAGTTCGATGGCGGTGACGCCCAATTCGGCAAGCTCTGGCAGCTTCTCCTGCACGGCCTGGTAACCGCCCAGGGTGCCGACGTGCAGCTCGTAGAGCACCGTTTGCGCCCAAGGGCGGCCCTGCCAGTCGTTGCTGCGCCAGCTGTACTGGTGCGCATCGGCAACCCGGCTGGGGCCGTGCACGTCATTGGCTTGCCAGCGCGATGCCGGATCCGGCACCAGCAGATCGCCGTCGATCAGGTAGTGATAGTCGGTACCTGCCGCCACCGGCAGGCTGGCGGTAAACCAGCCATCGCCGGCTGCCGTCATGTCGTGCTGCGTGTCCTGCAGTTTGATCGCCACACTGCCGGCATCTGGAGCCCACAGCGAAAAGTGGGTATGGCCATTAGCGTCCGGCCACGCACCGTGTCTTCGTTTTGTTTCAACCATCACACCAGTTTCCCACCCGATTTTTGTGCAGCGAGCAACTTGCGATACAGCGCCGCATAGGGCTCCACCGACTGCTTCCAGTACAGCGGCGCGGCCATGGCATGGGCGCGCATGGCGTTGAGCAGCTCCGGATTGCGGTGGATCGCCATGGCGCGACGTACTGCTGCCAGGTAGCTTTCAGTGCTGGATTCGTTGAACAGGAAGCCGTTGACGCCGTCTTCGATGGTGTCCTTCAGGCCGCCAGTGGCACGGGCGATCGGCAGCGAGCCGAAGCGCTGGGCGTACATCTGGCTGAGGCCGCACGGCTCGAAGCGCGAGGGCATCAGCAGGAAATCGCTACCGGCGAACATGCAACGCGCATCGGCCTCGTTGAAGCCGACGTTGGCGCCAACCTTGCCGGGGTGACGGCGTGCCAGTTCGCGAACGGCTTCCTCGAGATGTTCCTCGCCCCGCCCGATGATAGCGATGCGACCGCCCTCGGCGACGATGGCGTCGGCGATCTCCAGGGTCATGTCGATGCCTTTCTGCTGCACCAGGCGCGAAACCACGGCGAACAACGGGCCGTCGCTCTGCTCGAGGCCAAACATCTGTTCCACGTGACGGGTGTTGGCGCGCTTGCCTTCCCAGTCATGCACGTCGAAGCCCTGTACCAGGTGCGGGTCATTGACCGAGTCCCAGCTGTCGTCGATGCCGTTGGGAATGCCGCTGAGCTGGTTGAGGCGTACCTTGAACTGCAGCATGCCTTCCAGGCCGCAGCCGAATTCCTGGGTGGTGATCTCGCGGGCGTAGTTGGCACTCACGGTGGTGACGTGATCGGAGTACACCAGGCCGGCCTTGAGAAACGACAGGCGACCATAGAACTCCATGCCCTGATGGCCGCAGGCCGAGGAGGGCAGGCCCAGTTCCGGGCTGCATTCCAGGCTGCACAGGCCCTGGTAGGCGAGGTTGTGGATGGTGAACACGGTCGGTGTCTGCAGGCCGCGCCAGCTCATGTAGGCCGGGGCGAGGGCGGCAGGCCAGTCATTGGCGTGCACGACTTCCGGGCACCAGCTCAGGCAGGCGGTGCCCGCGGCGATTTCGGCGGCTGCCAAGCCCAGGCTGGCGAAGCGGATGTGATTGTCCTGCCAGTCGCGGCCATGGGCATCGGCATAGGGCGTGCCGTCACGGTCGAACAGTTCGGGGCAGATCAGTACGTAAACGATCAGTCCATCGGGTAGGGTCATGCAGCCAATGCGCGCCGGCGGCAGGGCGGCATGGCCGGGCACGCTGCCGACGTCACGGATCGCGTGGCCGCTCTGCAGCACCTGGCGGTAGCCAGGGATCAGTACACGCACGTCGTGGTCGGCATTCATCGCACGCGGCAGCGAGGCGGAGACATCGCCCAGGCCGCCAACCTTGATCAGATCGGCCAGTTCGGGGCTGACGAAGAGAATCTTTTTCTTGATCGCGTGCAGATTGGTAATCGTGTTATGTGGTTTCAGAGGTGTTTCTACCGAGACCGACTGGTCAAATCGTGTTGCCGCAACAGCATTTCCCATACCATCCTCCGCTCGATTCTGTCCTTGACTCGTAAATAATTCGTTCGCTTGCTCGCCGACGGGAATATGCCGCCCTGTCTTTCCATTTGGTTGCCGTGTCGGGGCAGGAGGAAAAGCTGCTTGCTGGTGATTAATTCCCACGTAGTTGATGACCCAGCACGCGAATAAGAAGTTTCGACTATTTTTGCGACCGCGCCCGGTTCCCGGGGAACTAATGGGCAGCAGCAGATTTCGCTGCCATTGGCGGGTAAGTCGTGGGGTTTCGGCTGCGATGGACGGTTTAGGGCAACACTTCGAAGGGTTGATGCCCCGCTCTATGAGGGGCTTTTCAGCGTATAGGTGGCAGTCGGGCGACGAGCGGTCGTACCGGGCTCTGGAGAGTGGCTTGTACAAGAGCTGGACAATTCCTGGACAACTAAGCGAGCAACTAAGCGTGGCGAGAAGTTGCGGTTATTTTGAATGATCGAACAATTAACTATGTTGGAGGTTTTATTGTGAAGTGAATGTTCGATATTTCATGTCGAGAGTGAAAGTGCCATCACTGGGTACGCGTGGTGAGTAATTCGTAAAAACCTACGGTAAAGCCTTTGAATACGGCCTTTTCAGCAGGTGTGCAGTTTGTGGTGAAGAGCGGCCGCTGTCCGGCGAGCAACTCTGGGTGTTGCAGATCACGAACGCTTCCAGGCGAGCCGACGCCCGTGACAAGGTTCTGGTACTGTTGGCACGCCACTTTCGGTACCTTCCGGCCATGAACCTCGACACGCGCATCAAATTCCGCCATCTGACCTGCTTTCTCGAGATCGCCCGCCAGCGCAGCTTTGCCAAGGCCGCCGATGCCCTGGCGGTCAGTCAGCCGGCCATCTCCAAGACACTCAAGGAGCTGGAAGGGATTCTCGATGCATCGCTGTTCGAGCGCGGCAAGGCCGGGGTCAGCCTGACCTCGGCAGGGCTGGCTTTCATGCGCTATGCCGGCCCCTGCGTGCAGGCGTTGCGCGATGGCATGGCCAGCCTGCGCAGTGGCGAGCACGACGCCGGGCAGGTACGCGTCGGTGTATTGTCGACCGTGGAAAGCCTGTTGATCCCCGAGGTGGTGCGCCGCCTGCACGAACGGCACGCGGCCCTGGTGATAAGCGTCGCCACCGGGCCGGGCGCCTACCTGCTGGCGCAACTGCGGGTCGGCGAACTCGATCTGGTGGTCGGGCGCATGACCGACAGCCCGGATATCCAGGGCCTGACCTTCGAGCACCTGTACAGCGAGTCAATGAGCCTGGTGGTACGCCCCAAGCACCCGCTGCTGGCGTTGGGGGATGCCGGCCTCGCCCAGCTGGGTGATTACCCCGTGGTGCTGCCGCTGGCCGGCACCACCATCCGTCGCTACGCGGACAGCCTGTTCGTCCAGTGTGGCGTGCCCCAGCCGCGCCAGCGCCTGGAAACCCTCTCACCAGCGCTCAGCCGCCGCTACGTGCAGCAGAGCGATGCGGTGTGGGTAGCCCCGCTGGATGCCGTGCGTCTCGACCTGCACAGCGGCGAACTGGCCGAGCTGACCATCGGCATCCGCGAACCTGGTGGCTCGGTGGGCATCTGCAGTAATGCAGCGCTGCCCCTGTCGCTCGCCGCGCAGTGGTGCTGCGAGACGTTGCGCGAGCTGGCGGCAGAGCGAAACGGTTCAGGGCGGCCCTGACCGCTGTTTCCCACGCCGAAACTCGCCGTGCGCTCCGTTCGCGCAGCGCTGCGAATAACTGAACTCCAGGCGCCGCCTCGCTTTCCACTTTGAACATCCATGCCGCTGTCGACCGCTCCATGGGCCGAGCCGCCGCTTGCGTTCGCTCGGCGTATCGCTGCTGGAATTTCTAGAGGAGAACTTGATGGACTTGGGCTTGAGAGACCGTGTGGCATTGATCACCGGCGCGGCGGGCGGTATCGGTCTGGCGACCGCGCGCCTGCTGGCAGAGGAGGGCGTGATGCTGGTGCTGACCGACCGCGAGCAGGGCGCCTTGCAACAGTGCGCCGCGAACCTGGCCGGTGAGCCGCTGCTGATCGCCGCGGACATGACCCGGCAAGCCGAGGTCGATGACCTGGTTCGCCAGGCCATGGCACGCTTCGGTCAGGTCGATATCGTGGTGCATAGCGCAGGTGTCACCGGCGCCAAGGGCGACCCGCTGGAACTGTCGGACGCCGACTACCAGGAAGCCTGGGACACCGACTTCTTCACCGCCGTGCGCATCGCCCGGGCGACCGTACCGGCCATGCGCAAGCGCGGCTGGGGCCGGCTGGTCTGCATCACCTCGGAAAACGCCGTGCAGCCTTACTGGGACGAGGCCGTGTACAACGTGGCCAAGGCTGCGCTGGCGGCTTTCATCAAGAACCTGTCCTACAAGGAGGCCGCCCACGGCGTGCTGTGCAACACGGTCTCGCCAGCCTTTATCGAAACCGGCATGACCGACGGCATGATGAAAAAGCGCGCCGAAGAGATGGGCGTGAGCTTCGAGGAAGCGGTGCAGAGCTTCCTGAAAGAAGAGCGCCCGGGCATCGTCCAGCAGCGTCGTGGCCAACCCGAGGAAGTTGCAGCAGCCATCGCCTTGCTGGTATCGGCGCGCGCCTCATTCATCAATGGCAGCAACCTGCGCGTCGATGGTGGCTCGGTGCAAAGCGTGCAGAACTGAAGCCTAACCCGAAGCGCTTACACCTTGAGCTTTAAGCCCTACTTCGTGGACTTTGCAGCTAAGTGGCGGGAGCGGCCGTCCGGCCGCTTTCGCTTTTGATGTTCCTCACGCTACAAAATTAGCAGGCGACACCAATTCGCCCCTTCAGAAGGCCGAGCGCAATCGTTGCGGAGAGGGCCGGGCGGGCAGCCTTGAGCGACATGTATGTCGCGAGAGCCGCGATGGGCCATGGATGGCCCTTCGTGGGGGGGCGCCTAGGTCGGGCCCTCGGAGCAACGATGTAGCGAGGGAACCCCGGCGAAGCCGGGGCCGTATGCCGGGGCTAGACCTTTTGGTTTTTTTTGGCGCGGCCGGCCATCCGGGCGATGCCAAAAGAAACCCGCTCGACAGAGCGGAACCGAACGTCTCCACAACGCGATAACGCTGGCAAACCGCAGCTCACGCACGTATCTCGTGGAACGTAAAGAGCTCGCGGCTAAAGCCCCTCCCACGAGTTTCGCGAACGGCCGCTTCTGCCTTTTAGCTGCCGATCATCAAGCCTTGGTCGGCGGTTTGGCCGCCCGGCGATGTCATCTCGAATACCGGCCATCAATAACCTTCTGGTTATGTATGGCCGATGTTTTTTCAATAGGCGCCTTGCCCCCTCTATCTGATCATGGTCCGCAGAGCCTGCATCGGCGCACCCGTGCCATATGACTGGCGACTCCACAATTTCAATAATCAGGAGCGTCCCATGTCCGAGGACAGCCGTTTCATCATCCGTGATCGCAACTGGCACCCCAAAGCCTTCACCCCCGACTACAAGACTTCCATCGCCCGTTCGCCACGCCAGGCGCTGGTGAGCATTCCGCAATCGATTTCGGAAACCAGCGGGCCGGACTTCAGCCACCTGAAGATGGGCCAGCACGACAACGACCTGCTGCTCAATTTCAACAACGGCGGCCTGCCCATCGGCGAGCGCATCCTGGTGTGCGGGCGGGTGATGGATCAGTACGGCAAGCCAATCCCGCATACCTTCGTGGAAATGTGGCAGGCCAACGCTGGCGGCCGCTACCGCCACAAGAACGACCGCTATCTGGCGCCACTGGACCCGAACTTCGGCGGCGTAGGCCGTACGCTGACCGACAGTGAAGGCCATTACAGCTTTCGCACCGTCAAGCCCGGCCCTTACCCGTGGCGCAACGGCCCCAATGACTGGCGCCCGGCGCACATTCACTTCTCCATCAGTGGCCCGTCGATCTCGACCAAACTGATCACCCAGCTGTATTTCGAAGGGGATCCGCTGATCCCGCTGTGCCCGATCGTCAAGGCCATCGCCAACCCGGACGCGGTACAGACGCTGATCGCCAAACTCGACATGAGCATGGCCAACCCCATGGACTGCCTGGCCTATCGCTTCGATATCGTGCTGCGCGGCCAGCGCAAGACCCACTTCGAGAATTGCTGAGGAGCCCGCCATGCCTGTCGAACTCTTGCCCGAAACCGCTTCGCAAACCGCCGGCCCCTACGTGCACATCGGCCTGGCCCTGGCCGCCGCCGGCAACCCGACCCGTGACCAGGAAATCTGGAACCAGATGGCCAAGCCCGGTGCGCCGGGCGAGCACATCACCCTGGCCGGTCATGTCTACGACGGCAACGGCCACCTGGTGCGCGATGCCTTCCTGGAACTCTGGCAGGCCGATCACCAGGGCCGTTACGACGCCGACTACGACCTCGACAAACCCTTCAATGGCTTCGGCCGTACCGCCACCACTTTCGATGCCGGCAGCGAGTGGACGGTACAGACGATCAAACCGGGTGTGGTGAACAACGCCGCCGGTGTGCCGATGGCACCGCACATCAACGTCGCGCTATTCGCCCGTGGCATCAACATCCACCTGCACACGCGCCTGTATTTCGAGGATGAAGCCGAGGCCAACGGCAAGGATCCGGTGCTCGCCCTGATCGAGCAGCCGTCGCGCCGCGAGACCCTGATCGCCAGGCGCTGCGAGGTTGACGGCAAGCCGGCCTACCGATTTGATATCCGCATTCAGGGGGACGGCGAAACGGTGTTTTTTGATTTCTGACAGAGCACTGGATGCGCCCGTCGAGCAGATCGCCGCGCGCATCCAGCAAGGTTTCACCGCGGCGCTCGAGGCCCGTGGCTTTCGCGCCGACAGTCAGCAACAGCAAGCAATCGATACCCTGGCGCAGTGGCTGCAAGGCTGGTGCGCCGGGCGTCGTGGCTGGCTGCGCAAGCCGCTGGCTGGCGTCTACCTGTGGGGCGGGGTGGGGCGCGGCAAGAGTTTCGTGATGGACGCCTTCTTCGCGGCGACGCCATTGAGCGCCAAACGCCGTGTGCATTTCCACGCCTTTCTGCAGGAGCTGCAGCAGCGCATGCAGGCGTTCGCCGGCCAGCCCGACCCGCTGGTGCTGGCGATCCGCGCGTTGGCGAAGGATATCCGCCTGCTGTGCTTCGATGAATTCCACGTGCATGACATCGGTGATGCCATGCTCTTGCGCCGGTTGCTCGACGTGCTGGTCGAGGAGGGCGTCGGCCTGGTGATGACCTCCAATTACCCGCCAGCCGGGCTGTGCCCCAATCCGCTGTACCGCGAGCGCTTCACCCCGGCCATCGAGATGCTCGAAAAGCGTTTCACCGTGCTGGCCCTGGATGCCGGCACCGACTACCGCGAGTCGCCGGGCAATGCGCAGCAGTGGGGCGAGTACCTCTGGCCGCAGTCGGCGGGCGGCCAGGCTTATCTGGAAAACTGGTTGGCGCTGGATGAGCAGGCCCAGCGCGATCAGCTGCTGACCGTCAACCATCATCCGCTGCAGGTGCGCGCCCTGGCGCCCGGGCGCGCCTGGCTGGAGTTCGCCGAGCTATGCGGCAACGCCCACTCCACGGCGGACTTTCTCTGGCTGCTGCAGCGTTATCCGCGCCTGGCCCTGAGCGGCGTGCCGACCCTGGATTCGCAGCCCACCGATGCCTGCCAGCGGTTCATCAACCTGGTGGATATCTCGTACGATGCCGGCGCCACGCTGCTGTTGTGCAGCGAATTCAGTCTCGAACGCCTGTGCCGCGGCTCCGCCCATCAGGATTTCGTGCGAACCCGCAGCCGTCTCGGTCAATTGCACAGGCAAGAATTGCCTATGACCGAAGGCACCGGCCCAGAGGCCCGCGCCACCTGCGACAAGGAATGCTGAACCCGTGCTGCAAATCCTCCAGATCACCGCGCCGATCTTCCTGCTGATCGGCCTCGGCTACCTCGCGGCCATGGGCGGCCTGCTCAATCGCGAGCAGGTGCGCGGCATCGGCACCTTCGTGATCACCTTCGCCATGCCGGCACTGCTGATCAAGACCCTGGGCACCTCGCCGATCCAGCAGACCCTGGTGCCCGGCTACCTGCTCGCCTATGCATGCGGATCCCTGGCGGCCTTTATCGCGGCCTTCAGCGTGTCGCGCTGGGTGCGTGGTGACAACCTGTCGGGCTCGGCCATCAACGCCATGGGCATGTCGGTCTCCAACAGCGGCTTCGTTGGCTACCCCCTGGTGGCCGCCGCCATTGGCTCGCCAGCGGTATTGGGCATGGCGATGGGCATGCTGGTCGAGAACCTGCTGATGATCCCCCTGGCCCTGGTGCTGGCCGAGGCGGGCAAGCAGCAGGGGAGTGGCAGTGGCCTAGAGGTGCTGGGCGTGACCTTCGGGCGGCTGCTGAAGAACCCGGTGATCATCGGCATCGTCATTGGCCTGTGCGTTTCGCTACTGGACATCGAAATCCCGCCGCTGCTGTTCAAGCCCATCGACATGCTCGCCGGGGTATCGGCGCCGCTGGCGCTGTTCGTGATCGGCGCCAGCCTTTTCGGCATGAAAGCGCGTGGCGTGTGGCTCGATGCTGCGTGGATTGCCAGCGGCAAGCTGATCGTTCATCCGCTGGCGGTACTGTGCGCATTCATGCTGGTGCCGGATGTCGACCCGGTGATGAAGGCGGTAGGCGTGCTGTTCGCCTGCTCACCGATGATGAGCATCTTTCCGATCCTCGGCCAGCGCTTCGGCCTCGAGGACCGCTGCAGCGCGACCCTGCTGGTGGCCACCGTGCTGTCGTTCTTCACCATCAGCATGGCGTTGGTGTTTATCGGGGCGGGGCAGAGCTGAGGACGCCGACTTGCTTTTCCGTGGGAGCGGGCGGGGGGCCTGGTTCATGCCCGCGAATGCGTGCGTACGAACCAGCGGTAGGATGGGTCGGGCCGCCTAGGTGATACCCATCGGCCATTGAAGGGTTTCACCCATCCTACGGTCTACTTGCTGCAAGGTAGCGGAAGCGGCCAATTGCATAATTTGTGGGAGAGGCTTTAGCCTCGATTGTGCCCATCTAGGCGTGAAGGGCTCGGGGCTAAAGCCCCTCCTACTGGTTAAGCGCGGCTACCCAGCAGCTCCGCGCGACGTATCCAGTTCTGTCGCTGATTCTCCGAGGACGGGCGCACCGGTGAGAAGGTCTCGAGGCGGCGTGTCCTGATGCCGCAGAAGCCGAGAATGGTGCGTTTCATCTGACGGTGAGCCGGCGCGCCGTATATCCAGTGAAAGTACCAGCGCGGCGTGTCGAGGGTGACCAGCAGATCGGCTGTGCGGCCGCTGAGCAGCTTGTCCCACAGCTGGGAATCGCTGCGGTACTTGAAGGCGAAGCCGGGCAGCAGCACGCGGTCGAAAAAGCCCTTGAGCTGCGCCGGCAGACCGCCCCACCAGACCGGGTAGACGAACACCAGGTGCTGGGCCCAGTGGATCTGGCGCTGTGCCTCGAGCAGATCCGGCTCCAGCGTCTGGCTTTGGCTGTAACCCTCGTGCAGCACCGGGTCGAAGCTCATTTCGCTGAGGCGCATCTGCCGCACCACATGGCCCTCGGTGCGTGCGCCCAGGGCGTAGGCCTCGGCCAGGGAATGGCAGAGGCTGTCGCTTTTCGGCGAGCCGATGATCATCAGGATCCGCTTGCCATCCCCCTCCAGCGGGGTGGCGCCGCTTTTGGCGCTGTCAGTCATGTTGCCCGGCCTCGAGCATGGTTTCCGGGCGGACCCAGGCGTCGAACTGCTCCTCGGTCAGGTGGCCCAGCGTCAGCGCCGCTTCACGCAGAGTGGTGCCCTCGTTGTAGGCCTTCTTGGCGATTTCCGCGGCCTTGTCGTAGCCGATATGTGGGTTCAGCGCGGTAACCAGCATCAGGCCGCGTTCCAGGTGCTCGGCCATGCGCTCGGCGTCCGGTTCGAGGCCAAGTACGCAGTGCTCGCGGAAGTTGCGGCAGCCATCGGCCAGCAGGCGGATCGACTGCAGCACGTTATGGATGATCACCGGTTTGTAGACGTTCAGCTGCAGGTGCCCCTGGCTGGCGGCAAAGCCGATGGTCACGTCGTTGCCCATCACCTGGCAGGCGAGCATCGACAGCGCCTCGCACTGGGTCGGGTTGACCTTGCCGGGCATGATCGAGCTGCCCGGCTCGTTGGCCGGCAGGCGCACCTCGGCCAGGCCGCCGCGTGGGCCGGAACCGAGCAGGCGCAGGTCGTTGGCGATCTTCATCAGCGCCACGGCCAGGGTCTTCAGCGCGCCTGACAGCGCCGTGAGGGGTTCGTGGCCGGCCAGGGCGGCGAACTTGTTCGGTGCGCTCTTCAGCGGCAGGCCACTGAGGGCCGCCAGCTCCGCGGCGATCGCCTCACCGAAGCCGGGTGGCGAATTCAGGCCGGTGCCCACCGCCGTGCCGCCCTGGGCCAACTCGCAGACCCCAGGCAGCGTGGCGCGGATGGCCTGCCCGGCCATCTCCAGTTGCGCGACGAACGCCGACAGTTCCTGACCAAAGGTGATGGGCGTGGCATCCATCATGTGGGTGCGGCCGGTCTTCACCAGGCGGTTGTGGCGCGCTGCCTGGTCGGCCAGGGCTTCGGAAAGCTCGCCAATGGCCGGCAGCAGCTCGCGCTGCACGGTGCCGGCAGCGGCGATGTGCATGGCGGTGGGGAAACAGTCGTTGGAACTCTGCGCACGGTTGACGTGATCGTTGGGGTGTACCGGGCTCTTGCCGCCCCGTGGGTTGCCGGCCAGCTCGTTGGCGCGCCCGGCGATCACCTCGTTGACGTTCATGTTGCTCTGGGTGCCGCTGCCCGTCTGCCAGACCACCAGGGGGAACTGCTCGTCGTGCTGGCCGGCGATCACTTCGTCGGCGGCCTGCTCGATCAGCCGGGCAATGTCCTGGGGCAGGTCGCCGATACGGTCATTGATGCGCGCGGCGGCTTTCTTGATCAGCGCCAGGGAATGCACCACCGCCAGCGGCATGCGTTCTTCGCCGATGGCGAAGTTGATCCGCGAACGCTGGGTCTGGGCGCCCCAATAGGCGTCTGCAGGGACTTCGATGGGGCCGATGCTGTCGGTTTCGGTGCGGCTCATTGCGGGACTCTCCGTCGCTGTTCAAGCTCGTTAGGCTCTGTCGGCGGCGACATGTTCCAACTACCAGCGCGTTCTGGTCGCGCCTATCCAGCCCTGTGCGGCCTGTACCGGTACCCGTTCGCCGAGTGCATTGCGCAGCAGGCCGTGGTACTGGCCGAACCACTCCTGGGTGTCGGCATACAGCAGGCCCAGGCCCAGGCGCGGCTTGGCGATATGGGCCTGGCGTGGCGTGAAGATCAGGTCGACCTGGCCGTCGTCGGTGCCCAGCTGCCAGGGTGCCAGTGGTTCGTCCCGGCTCTGGCGGATCTGCACGGTCTGCTCGAGATGCAGCAGCGTGCCGCCGAACCACAGGGCGTTTTCGGTCAGAGCGCTGTGATCGGTCCAGCCACTGCCGAAGTTGCCGCCGATACCGCCGGGCGCAGCGAATACGGCGCGCTTCCACTGGCTGCAAAGGGGCCAGACCCCGCGGCCGAAATCCATCGAGGCGAAGCTGTGGCCATTGCTGCAGGCGTATTCCCGGTCGCCCAGGTGCACGCTCCCGGTCACTGGCAGGCCCACCTGGCGGCAGGTGGCATGAAACCCCCGGTTGCCGAATGGGACCACCAGATTTACCGACTCCAGGTGAGGCGGACGCTGGATATCCAGGGCCAGATGCAGGGGCTGGCCGCCGATATTCGGCGAGGTGGCAGTCAGCCGCACACGGCCGGGGTACTCGTTGAAGTGCAGCTGCAGGCGCGGGTGCTCGAAGGCATGGCTGCCCAGCGGGGTATCCGGCAGGTCGCAGCCGCGGGCGAGCAGGCTCAGCTGATTGAGGGTCACGTGCTGGCCAGTGCCCAGGTCGAGAAAGTACAGGGCGCCGTAGCCGACGTAGTCTAGATCGGCCTGGACCAGGGACAGCGTCCACTGCGGTGTGCTGATGCTCCAGTGGTTCCAGCGCTTGCGACGCCCCCGGTTGCCCGGCAACGAGCAGTCTACCCGCGGGTGCGATGACCAGCCGACGGCCTCGGGGTTGAGCCGCCCTTGCGCCGTGCACAGGGGAGTCGGCGGTAGTGGAACGACGGGGCTGTCCATCGGGCACGTCCATGTGTGCGTGAGAGCCGCCGAGCATGCAACTGTCCGGCGCGGGGGGCAAGTACTGGCAGTTTGGACTGCGTCGCAAAGGTGCGCCAGTAGGCATTTGCTGGCAGTGCGGCGGCCTCAGCGGCAGACTCCGAGCCTGCCTGGCCCATGCGAAAAGGCTTGAGAGGTGCGGCACGGCGGCACAAAATGCACAGCTGTCGGTCAAAGCACCTCACCCTAGTGTTCAGGAGTACCCCGATGTCCCGTATCCCCGCGCTCTGCATTGCCGCTCTGATGGCCGTCGGCAGCACCCAGGTGCTGGCCGATGCCCGCAGCCACGCAGCCGATGCCGAGCGCTTCCTGCAGCTCGCCAACGCCGACAAGCTGGCGGTTCCGGTTTACGCCCAGGTGCAACAGATGTTCGCCCAGCGTTTTGCCGAGACCAAGGCGCCAGAGAGCAAGAAGGCCGTGCTGGAAAGCTACCAGGCCAAGGCCAACGCCGAACTGGACAAGGCCGTCGGCTGGGACAAGCTCAAGCCCGACATGGTCAAGCTCTACACCAGCAACTTCAGCGAGCAGGAGCTCAAGGACCTGATCGCCTTCTATCAGTCGCCACTGGGCCAGAAAGTGCTCAAGCAGATGCCGGCGCTAACCGCGCAATCCGCGCAGATCACCCAGGCCAAACTGGAAAGTGCGGTACCTGCGGTCAACAAGTTGCTCACCGACATGGGCAGCGAACTGGGCGCCAAGAAGCCCTGATAACCAACGTGGCCGGCAGCTAGCCGGCCACGGTCCCTGCCCTGGAGCCACCGATGCCCAAGATCGACCACCTGCGTAGCGCTTTCGCCGCCCTGCAACCCGAGCACCTTGAGGTGCTGGATGAAAGCCACATGCACAGCCGTGGCCTGGAAACCCATTACAAGGCAGTGATCGTCAGCCCGCAGTTCGACGGACTCAATGCCGTCAAGCGCCATCAGAAGGTCTATGGGGCACTGGGCGAGCTGATGGGCCAGGTGCATGCGCTCGCCTTGCACACCTACACGCCCCAGGAGTGGGCCCTGCAGGGTGTGGCACCGGATTCGCCAACCTGCCGCGGTGGCAGTAAGCACGACCTTTGATTTCTGCGTGCCCCGCCTTCTGCGCAGGGGCACTCATCTGTAAACGTCCCTGGTCAGGCAGTCCCGGGTATCGCTTCGCTCAACCCAGGCTAGGTTGCAGCATCTACCACTCGACCACGATCTTGCCGAAATGGCTGCCGTTTTCCTGCAGGCGGAAGGCGTCTGCCAGCTTTTCCAGCGGGAAGCGCTGATCGAGGATCGGGCGTACGCCGGATTGCTCCAGTGCGCGGATGTAGTCCTGCTGATGGCGGCGGCTGCCGACGATCAGCCCCTGCAGGCGCACCTGCTTGGCCATCAGCACTGAGGTCGGTACCTCGCCCTGGCGCCCGGTGAGCACGCCGATCAGGGCGATATGACCGCCGACGCGCACCGCCGTGATCGATTGCGCCAGGGTGCCAGGGCCACCGACTTCGACCACCTGATCGACGCCACGGCCGTCGGTCAGCTCCAGCACCCGCTGGCCCCAATCCGGCGTCTGCCGGTAGTTGATGGTGTGCGCGGCGCCTAGTTGGCGCAGGCGCTCGAGTTTCTCGTCGGACGACGAGGTGGCGATCACCGAGGCGCCCATCATCCGGGCGATCTGCAGGGCGGCGATGGAGACGCCGCCGCTGCCCAGTACCAGTACGCTGTCACCGGCCTTGAGCCCGCCATCGACCACCAGCGCCCGCCAGGCGGTCAGCCCTGCGGTGGTGATGGTCGCCGCCTCGGCATGGCTCCAGCCGCGCGGCGCATGGGTGAAGGCGCTGGCCGCACGCACCGCGTACTGCGCCGCGAAGCCGTCGATGCCATCGCCCGGGGTGCCGGCGAAATTGCTGACCGGCGCACCGGCATCGCCGTCCGGCCACTGCGGAAAGAAGCCCGACACCACCCTGTCGCCGACCTGGAACTCTTCAACGCCTTCGCCCACAGCCTCGACCACCCCGGCACCGTCGGCCATCAGCACGCGACCATCAGCGGTTGGAATGCTGCCGTTGGCCACCAGCAGGTCATGGAAGTTCAGCGAGCTGGCGTGCAGGGCTACGCGGATCTGCCCCGGCCCGGGTTGGCCGGGGTCGGCGAGGTCGACCACCTCGATCCTGTCCAGGCTTGCGGGGGTACGAACGACAACGGCTTTCATGGGCAACTCCTCTGTGGTGTCGGCGATGTTCGATGGCGGGCAGATGCCAGCACTTCTGTTCTCGACCACCCTCGCGGTCGGGTGTTCCGGCTCCGCGCACTACACCTGGGCGGCCAAGACCAGTAAACTGCACGGCCCATTTCTCCACTGCACCGCACACCATGCCCAGGCGACGCCGTCGGGCAGTGCGATGCGTTGCCGAAGCGGCCTACATTTCGTACCCAGTCCGCCCTTTGCGAGGGCGACTACTGAAGGACATCTGCAATGACCGACAACACCATCGTCGTCGCGGCACTCTACAAATTCGTTTCCCTGCCCGATTACGAAGCGCTGCGCCAACCCCTGCTCGACACCCTGGTCGCCAACGGCATCAAGGGCACTCTTTTGCTGGCCGAAGAAGGCATCAATGGCACTGTGTCCGGCAGCCGTGAGGGCATCGACGGGCTGTTCGCCTGGTTCGCCCTCGACCCGCGCCTGGCCGACGTCGACCACAAGGAGTCCTACTGCGCCGAGCAGCCGTTCTATCGCACCAAGGTCAAGCTCAAGAAGGAGATCGTCACCCTTGGCGTGCCGGGCGTCGACCCCAACCAGCGGGTCGGCACCTACGTGGAGCCGCGGGACTGGAACGCGCTGATCAGCGACCCCGAGGTGCTGCTGATCGACACGCGCAACGATTACGAAGTGTCGATCGGCACCTTCGAAGGCGCCATCGACCCCAAGACCAAGTCCTTCCGCGAGTTTCCGGATTACATTCGCGAGCACTTCGACCCCAGCAAGCACAAGAAGGTGGCGATGTTCTGCACCGGTGGCATCCGCTGCGAAAAGGCCTCCAGCTACATGCTCACCGAAGGCTTCGAAGAGGTCTATCACCTCAAGGGCGGCATTCTCAAATACCTGGAGGAAGTGCCGCAGGAGCAGACCAAGTGGCAGGGCGACTGCTTCGTCTTCGACAACCGGGTGACCGTGCGCCACGACCTCAGTGAGGGCGACTACGACCAGTGTCACGCTTGCCGCACGCCGGTTTCGGTCGAGGATCGCGCGTCGGAATTCTTCAGCCCCGGGGTGAGCTGCCCGCATTGCTGGGACTCGCTGCCGGAGAAGACCCGCGAGGGCGCCCGCGAGCGTCAACGGCAGATCGAACTGGCGAAAGCGCGCAATCAGCCCCATCCTCTGGGTAACAATCCCCGTCAGAAAAACGAGGCCTGAGCCATGGATGCGCGCCTGCTCTACGTGATGGACCCGATGTGTTCCTGGTGCTGGGGCTTCGCGCCAGTGGTCGAGGCGCTGGCCGCCCAGGCTGCCGAGCGTGGCGTGCCCATGCAGCTGGTGCTTGGTGGTCTGCGCCGTGATCAGGTGGCCATCGACGCGGCGGCGCGAGTGCGCTACCTGGGCTACTGGCAGGCGGTCAACGCCAGCACCGGCCAGCTGTTCAATTTCGACGCCGGCATTCCCCTGGGCATGCGCTACGACACCGAGGCGGCGTGCCGTGCGGTGGTCACGGTGCGCAACCTCGATACGGCAAGCGCCTGGCCGATGGCGCAGCGCATCCAGCGGGCGTTCTACCAGCAGGGCGCCGACGTGACCCTGGCCGCCACCCTGGTGCAGCTGGCCGAGGAGGTTGGCATCCCGCGGATCGAATTCGCCGAGGCCTTCGACAGCGAGGCCCAGCACCGCGCCACCGCCGCCGACTTCACCTGGGTGCAGGACCTCGGTATCGCCGGCTTCCCGACCTTGCTGGCCGAGAAAGGCGGGCGCCTGGCGCTGCTCACCAACGGCTACCAGCCGCTCGAAGCCTTGTCGCCACTGCTCGCGCGCTGGCTGGAGCAGGCCGTCGATGGTTGATCGCCTGAGCTGGGCGGAAATCCGACGCCTGGCCCTGTGCCACAAGCGTGCGTTGATCCTCGCCAACCTGGTCGCCGTGCTGGCCACCCTGTGCAGCGTGCCGATTCCCTTGTTGCTGCCGCTGTTGGTCGACGAGGTGCTGCTCGGCGACGGCAACACCGCGCTGCGGGTGATGGACAACTTCCTGCCCGCGGCCTGGCAGGGTGCGGTCGGCTACATCCTGCTGATGCTGGGGCTGACTTTTCTGCTGCGCGGCGGCGCGTTGCTGTTCAACGTGGTGCAGGCGCGATTGTTCGCGCGGCTCTCCAAGGACATCGTCTACCGCATTCGCATCCGCCTGATCGAGCGCCTCAAGCGCATCTCCCTGGCCGAGTACGAAAGCCTCGGTGGCGGCACGGTGACCACCCACCTGGTCACCGACCTGGATACCCTGGACAAATTCATCGGCGAAACCCTCAGCCGTTTTCTCGTCGGCGTGCTGACCCTGGTCGGCACCTCGGGCATTCTGCTGTGGATGCACTGGAAGCTGGCGCTGCTGATCCTGCTGTTCAACCCGCTGGTGATCTACGCCACGGTGCAGCTGGGCAAGCGCGTCAAACACCTGAAGAAGCTCGAGAACGACAGCACCTCGCGCTTCACCCAGGCGCTGACCGAAACCCTGGACTCGATCCAGGAAGTGCGTGCCGGCAATCGCCAGGGCTATTTTCTCGGTCGCCTCGGTGGGCGCGCCAAGGAAGTGCGCGATTACGCCGTGGCCTCGCAATGGAAGACCGACGCCTCGAACCGCGCCAGCGGCCTGTTGTTCCAGTTCGGCATCGACGTGTTCCGCGCTGCGGCGATGCTCACCGTGCTGTTCTCCGACCTGTCCATCGGGCAGATGCTCGCCGTGTTCAGCTATCTGTGGTTCATGATCGGCCCGGTGGAGCAACTGCTCAACCTGCAGTACGCCTTCTATGCCGCTGGCGGCGCGCTGACCCGCATCAACGAACTATTGGCGCGACGTGACGAGCCGGACTACGTGGGCGGCGCCGACCCGTTCAAGGGCCATGAAACCGTCGGCATCGAGATTCGCGACCTGAGCTTCTCCTATGATGAGGAACCGGTGCTGACGGGGCTCAACCTGTCCATCGCGCCGGGCGAGAAGGTCGCCATCGTCGGCGCCAGCGGCGGTGGCAAGAGTACCCTGGTGCAACTGCTGCTGGGCCTCTATACGCCCCAGGCCGGGGAGATCCGCTTTGGTGGCAGCAGCCAGGAAGAGATCGGCCTGCCGGCCATTCGCGAACACGTGGCGGTGGTGCTGCAGCATCCGGCGCTGTTCAACGACACCGTGCGCGCCAACCTGTGCATGGGCCGCGAGCGCAGTGACGAGGCCTGCTGGCAGGCGCTGAGCATCGCCCAGCTGGCGCAGACCGTGCGCCAGCTGCCGCAGGGGCTGGATACCATAGTGGGACGCTCCGGCGTGCGCTTGTCCGGCGGCCAGCGTCAGCGCCTGGCCATTGCCCGCATGGTGTTAGCCGAGCCCAAGGTGGTGATCCTCGACGAGGCCACCTCGGCCCTGGACGCCGCCACCGAATACGCCCTGCACAAGGCGCTGGCGCAGTTCCTCGACGGCCGCACCACGCTGATCATCGCCCACCGCCTGAGTGCGGTGAAGCAGGCCAACCGGGTGCTGGTCTTCGATGGCGGCAGCGTTGCCGAAGACGGAGACCACCGCCAGCTGATCGCCGAGGGCGGGCTGTACGCCAAGCTCTACGGCAATCTGCAGCATTAGGCCAGGCGAGTTAGCCGCACTTGTCGGTGGCATGCGGTTGAGCGCAGCGATACCCACGATTGGCCCTGGGTATCGCTGCGCTCAACGCCGGGTTACAAAAACCTACTCGTGCGGCAGCTTGCTGCCCCATTGCTGGATCGCCTTGGTGCGCTGCACGCTGGCATTGACCGCCTTGTCGATCTCCTCGTTGTAATCATCCAGCCAGCTGCGTGAGCCGGGGATCATGTCCGCCAGGTCGCGCATGCCATTCTTCAGCGTCTGCAGGCTCTGTTGGTAACTCTGTTCCTGGCCGAGCAGGGTGCGGCCCATCAGTTTCAGGGCGGCAATATCCTGGGCGGGCGGCGCCGCCGGTGCAGCAGCAGCGGCAGGGGGCGGTGGTGGTGGCGTAGCGGCGAGTTTCAGCAGGGCGTCCTGGCGCTTCTGGTCTTCCTTGAGGGCGTTTACCTGTTTCTCCAGTTCCTCGGCATGGTGCTGCAGCGCCGCGAAGGCTTCGGGGTCGAAGGGCGGCGGCTCGTCGGCGAGCATCTTCACCACCGCAGAGGTGGCCAGGCTGGAGAGAACGATGAACAGCAGCAGGGCAAGGGCGAAGATCAGGATGCGATTGAGACGATTGGCCTTTTCCAGCTTGGCCAGGCGCTCCTCGTCGCTGCCCGGGGCCAGGTCATAGGCAGCGGGGCTTTCGGCTTCTGAAGGCGTTTCACTGCTCATGGCGGCCTCGTTCATGGGGTTTGTTGAGATGCTGTCATTCTGGCAGCGTTTTCACCGATCTGCCTGGGCATTGCCCGCATCCTGTCGGCAGATTAATCGACCGCCTCGTAAAGAAATGTTTACGGATTCGGTCGATTCAGGGGCCGCTGGTGGCGATTGGTGGCCCATCGTCCCGCCATGTATCGAAGCCTTGCCAGCGTCCGGCTGCGTAGGCGTTGCCGACGGGCAGGGCGGCCTTGTTCGCGTTCGCCACCTCGATTGTCATGGAGGCATAACGACAACGAGGACGACCCCCATGAACGCCGTGTCCAGAATCGAACAGCACAACCCCATCGGTACCGACGGTTTCGAATTCGTCGAATTCACCGCACCGACGCCCGAGGGCATCGAACAGCTGCGCCAGCTGTTCACCGCCATGGGCTTTACCGAAACCGCCAGGCACCGCAGCAAGCAGGTGTGGCTGTTCCAGCAGCACGACGTGAACTTCGTGCTCAACGGCAGCCCGACCTGGCATGTACATGCCTTCGCCGAAAAACATGGGCCCAGCGCCTGCGCCATGGCGTTCCGGGTCAAGAACGCCGCCCAGGCCGCTGCCTACGTGAAAGAGCAGGGCGCCACCCTGGTCGGCAGCCACGCCAACTTCGGCGAGCTGAACATTCCCTGCGTCGAAGGCATCGGCGGATCGTTGTTGTACCTGGTCGACCGTTATCCCAATGAGAGCGGCGAGCAGAGCATCTATGACGTGGACTTCGAATTCATCAAGGGGCGTTCGGCGGACGACAACGCCGTCGGCTTGCAATGCATCGACCACCTGACCCATAACGTCAAACGCGGGCACATGGATGTCTGGTCCGGCTTCTACGAACGCATCGCCGGCTTTCGCGAAATCCGCTATTTCGATATCGAAGGCAAGCTTACCGGCCTGGTCTCGCGGGCCATGACTGCGCCGTGCGGGAAGATCCGCATCCCCATCAACGAGTCGGCCGACGACAAGTCGCAGATCGAGGAATTCATCCGCGAGTACCACGGCGAGGGCATTCAGCACATTGCTCTGGCCACCGACGACATCTACGCCACGGTGCGCCAGCTGCAGGCCAACGGCGTGGCTTTCATGAGCACCCCGGACACCTACTACGAGAAGGTCGACCAGCGCGTGGCCGGCCACGGCGAGCCCTTGGAAGTGCTGCGTGAGCTGAACCTGCTGATCGACGGAGCGCCGGGCGACGACGGCATCCTGCTGCAGATCTTCACCAACACGGTAATCGGCCCGATCTTCTTCGAGATCATCCAGCGCAAGGGCAACCAGGGCTTTGGCGAGGGCAATTTCAAGGCGCTGTTCGAGTCCATCGAAGAAGACCAGGTGCGCCGCGGTGTGATCAGCGAGGAGTGAGGCCATGAGCCGCAAATGGATCAGCTTTCCCCTGCGTGAAGGCGAGCACTCGCGCCAGGCCCATTGCGATCTACCTGCCGACACCTACGAGCGGGAGATGGGCCGCGAGGGCTTCTTCGGCCCGGTGACGCACCTGCACCACAAGCACCCGCCTACCGGCTGGATCGACTGGCAGGGGCCGCTGCGCCCCCACGCCTTCAACTTCAACCATATTCCCAGCGAGCACGACTGCCCGCTGGAGGCGCCGCTGACTCTGCACAACGCCGATATTCGCCTGCGCGTGTGGAAGACCGCCAGCGCCATGACCCACCTAGTGCGCAACAGCGACGGCGATGAGTTGTTGTTCGTGCACGACGGCGCCGGGCACTTCCATTGCGACTTCGGCCACCTCGAATACCGCGATGGCGATTACCTGGTGATTCCCCGCGGCACCGCCTGGCGAATCGAGCCGACGGCGCCCAGCCATTTCCTGCTGGTCGAGAACACCGATGGCGCCTACCAGCTGCCGGACAAGGGCCTGCTCGGCGGCCAGGCGATCTTCGACCCGGCGGTGCTCGACCACCCCCATATCGATGACGCCTTCAAGGCCCAGCAGGATGAAAACACCTGGCAGATCCGCATCAAGCGGCAGGGCCGGATCAGCACCGTGACCTATCCCTACAACCCGCTCGATGCCGTCGGCTGGCACGGCGACAACACCGTGGTGCGGGTGAACTGGCGCGACATCCGCCCGCTGATGAGCCACCGCTACCACCTCCCGCCCTCGGTGCACACCACCTTCGTGGCCAAGGGCTTCGTGGTCTGCACCTTCACGCCACGGCCGGTTGAATCCGACCCCGGCGCGCTCAAGGTGCCGTTCTTCCACAACAACGATGACTATGACGAAGTGCTGTTCTACCACCGTGGCAACTTCTTCAGCCGCGACAACATCGAGGCCGGCATGGTCACCCTGCACCCCTGCGGCTTTCCCCATGGCCCGCACCCCAAAGCCCTGAAAAAGGCGCAGACCGACCCGGCGACCTTTGCCGAGGAAGTGGCGGTGATGATCGACACCCGCCGTGCTCTTGAGGTGACCGAGGCCGCCGCCGCGGTGGATGTCGCCGAATACGTGAACTCCTGGCGTGCGCCAGGCAAGGAGTCCTGATGAAACTGGCATCGCTGAACCAGGGCCGTGATGGCGCCCTGGTGGTGGTATCCCGCGACCTGACCCGCGCCGTGCGCGTGGCGCAGATCGCTCCCACGCTGCAGGCCGCGCTGGACGACTGGACGAGCAAGTGCCGGCAGCTGGAGGCGGTGTACCAGCGCCTCAACGACGGCCTGGAAGCGGCAGCTTTCGACTTCGATCAGCACGCCTGTCACAGCCCATTGCCGCGGGCCTATCACTGGGCCGATGGCAGTGCCTACGTCAACCATGTCGAACTGGTGCGCAAGGCGCGTGGCGCCGAGATGCCGGAGTCCTTTTGGCACGACCCGCTGATGTATCAGGGCGGCTCGGACACCTTTATCGCGCCCCATGCACCGATCCGCATGGGCGATGAAGCCTGGGGCATCGACCTGGAAGCCGAGTTGGCGGTGATCACCGACGACGTGCCCATGGGCGCCACGCCAGCCCAGGCCGCCGGACATATCCAGCTCTTGATGCTGGTCAACGACGTGTCGCTGCGCAACCTGATTCCCGGCGAGCTGGCCAAGGGCTTCGGTTTCTACCAGAGCAAGCCCTCGTCGAGCTTCTCGCCAGTGGCGGTCACCCCGGACGAGCTGGGCGACAGCTGGCGCGACGGGCGCGTGCACCGGCCGCTGGTGTCGCACATCAACGGTTCGCTGTTCGGCCAGCCGGATGCCGGCACCGACATGACCTTCGACTTCCCGACCCTGGTCGCCCATGCCGCCCGCACGCGGCCGTTGGGCAGCGGCAGCATCATCGGCTCGGGCACCGTCTCCAACTACGACCGCAGCGCCGGCTCCAGCTGCCTGGCGGAGAAGCGCATGCTCGAAGTGATCGAGCACGGTGAGGCGAAGACGCCGTTTCTCAAGTTCGGTGATCGGGTGCGCATCGAGATGTTCGATGCGGGCGGGGCGAGCATCTTCGGTGCCATCGACCAGGTGGTGGAAAGCTACGACGCCCACTGATCCGGAGGAGTGCCTCAGCTGCGGTGCGGTCGGCGCCTTCCAGCCGGATCGCAGCTGAAGCCGCTCCTACCAAGTTGTGTTTTCAGGAGTCCGCAATGCTGACGCTATACGGCTACTGGCGCTCTAGCGCCGCCTACCGGGTGCGCATCGCCCTCAACCTCAAGGGACTGGCTTACCGGCAGGTGCCGGTGCATCTGGTGCGCGATGGCGGCGAGCAGCATGGCGAGGCTTATCAGGCACTCAATCCCCAGGGCCTGGTGCCACTCCTGGTGGACGAGGAGAACGGCGGTGCGCCCATCGCCCAGTCCCTGGCGATCATCGAGTACCTGGAGGAAATCTTTCCGGTGCCGGCCATCCTGCCGGCCGACCCCGTCGAGCGTGCTCAGGTCCGCGCCCTGGCGCTGCATCTGGCCTGCGATGTACATCCGCTCAACAACCTGCGGGTGCTGCAGTACCTCGGCCGTGAGCTGGGTGTCGATGACGCGGCGAAGAACGCCTGGTACCGGCATTGGGTGGCTGCGGGCCTGGCAGCGGTGGAGCAGGGGCTGGCGGCGTATGGCGATACATTTTCCCTGGGCACGCGGCCCGGCTATCTGGAAGCCTGTTTGATCCCACAGGTGTACAATGCGCGCCGTTTCGACTGTGACCTCGATGCGTATCCACGCATCCTCGCGCTGACCGCCCGTTGTGAGGCCCTTGAAGCATTCCGGCACGCCGCGCCGGATGCCCAGCCCGACGCGCAGTAACCGCAAGTACCCAAGCCATTCCGCAAGGCCACGAGCCGGGCGGGTTCGATCCCGTCACGGTCGATCACCCACAGGTGACAGATGCCAAGCGAAATGCTCCAGACCGGCCCGCTCAAGCGCGGCCTGAAGAACCGCCATATTCAGTTGATCGCCCTGGGCGGTGCCATCGGCACCGGCCTGTTCCTGGGTTCCGCCGGGGTAATGGCCTCGGCCGGACCGTCGATGATCCTCGGCTATGCGATCGGCGGGTTCATCGCCTTTCTGATCATGCGCCAGCTTGGCGAAATGATCGTCGAAGAGCCGGTGGCAGGCTCGTTCAGCCACTTCGCCCATAGCTATTGGGGCCCGTTCGCCGGTTTCCTGTCCGGCTGGAACTACTGGGTGCTCTATGTGCTGGTGGGCATGGCCGAGCTCACGGCGGTGGGCAAGTACGTGCAGTACTGGTGGCCGGAGATCCCCACCTGGGCGACCGCGGCGGCGTTCTTCGTGCTGATCAATGCCATCAACCTGACCAACGTGCGGGTGTTCGGCGAGGCCGAGTTCTGGTTCTCGATCATCAAGGTGGTAGCGATCATGGGCATGATCCTGCTCGGTTGCTACCTGCTGTTCAGCGGCGCCGGCGGCGAGCAGGCGTCGGTCAGCAACCTGTGGAGCCATGGCGGCTTCTTCCCCAACGGGGTTTCCGGCTTGGTGATGATGATGGCCATCATCATGTTCTCCTTTGGCGGCCTTGAGCTGGTGGGCATCACCGCGGCCGAGGCAGACCAGCCGAAAACCGTGATCCCCAAGGCCATCAATCAGGTGGTCTACCGCATCCTGATCTTCTACATCGGCGCGCTGACCGTATTGCTGTCGCTGCACCCCTGGGACGATCTGGTCGCGACCCTGACCGCCGGCGGCGACTCCTATGGCAGCAGCCCCTTCGTGCAGATCTTCTCGCTGATCGGCAGCGACACCGCCGCCCACCTGCTCAACTTCGTGGTGCTCACCGCGGCGCTGTCGGTCTACAACAGCGGCGTGTACTGCAACAGCCGCATGCTCTACGGCCTGGCCGAGCAGGGTAATGCGCCGCGCTCGCTGCTCAAGGTCGACAAGCGCGGCGTGCCGGTGCTGGCAATCTTCTTCTCGGCGCTGTTCACGCTGATCTGCGTGGTGATCAATTACCTGGTGCCCAAGAGCGCGCTGGAGCTGTTGATGTCGCTGGTGGTCGCCGCCCTGGTGATCAACTGGGCGATGATCAGCCTGGCCCACATCAGGTTCCGCAAGGCCATGCAGGCAAAGGGCGTGGAGCCGTCGTTCAAGGCCTTCTGGTTCCCCTTCGCCAATTACCTGTGCCTGGCCTTCGTGCTGTTCATCCTTGGCGTGATGCTGTTCATTCCCGGTATCCGTATCTCGGTATTCGCCATCCCGTTCTGGCTGCTGTTCATCTGGGGTTGCTACCAGCTGCGCCTGCGCCGCCAGCCTCGCTAAGCCTCATCGCACACCCGCAGCGCAATGCTGCGGGTGGCATTTATGCCTAAACGTCGACTTGCACGCCCGTTCGCTAGCCTTTTGTCGCAGCTCAGGACATGCACCTGGGCATACGCCGTATAGTGGCGACTTGATGGCGCCAGTAATCGGTTTTTTTCGCTCAGGCTTTGCCCGGCGCGGCCGATTAACTTTCTGATGCCACGGGTCGCGCGGTTGCTAGACGGCCGCGCAGCGCAATCTATAAAAACAAATGGAGCCGCATGGATGTTGCATTCTGCCACTCGACTGTTCGTTGATCTTTCCGTAGGCAAGAAACTTCTGGTCGGTTTTGGCCTGGTACTGCTGTTGACCGTTGCCGTGACGGCCAGCGGCTTCGTCGCCGTACAGGCGGTGATGAAAGGCCATGCCCAGTCCGTGTCGCTGTCAACCATCGACGCGCAAATACTCGGAGCCAGGCGCATTGAACGTGACTACGCGATCAGCCATAGCGACGCCGATGCGCAGCGCATGCGCGAGCAGCTCGCCAAGGTGCGTAGCGGGCTGGCCGAGCATATCGCCAGCGCTAGCCCTGCCGAGCGCGAGCGCCTGCAGGCCATGGACGCCGCTACCACCGACTACCTGCAACAGTTCGATGCCAGCGTGCAGCAGCAGGTACGCGCCCATGAAGCGCGCAAGCAGATGGACGACGCGGCCCAGGAGGCGCGCAGCCAGTTCGAGATGATCGAGCTGGGCATGTACGACGCCGTGCGCGAACTGCGCCTGGCCGGCGACCAGCTGCGCGGCAGCGATCCGCTGACCCTGGCGGAAACCGCCTCCAACCTCAGCAAGCGCATGCTCGAACTGCGCAGCTACGAAAGCCAGTTCATCATCGATGGTTCGGCAACGGCACTGGAAAACTGGAATTACGTCAGCTACGACCTGCAGTCCTCAGCCAGTGGTTTGATGGTCTGGCTCGACGACGACCAGAAACGTGCCATCGAAGCCGCCCTGGCGGCGCTGACCAACTACCAGCAGGCGTTCACCAACTTCCAGCAGGTGCACGAGCAGAGCCTGGCCAGCGACGCCGCCATGCTCAAGCAGGCCGACCAGGTGCTGGCCCTGGCGGAGCAGGCCAAGGGCATCGAAGAACAGGCCATGAGTGACGACAGCCGCAACGCCATGCTGCTGCTTGGCAGCATGGGCATCGCGGCGGTGCTACTCGGCCTGTTCGCCGCCTTCACCATCAGCCGCTCCATCGTCGCGCCGTTGCGCCAGACCGTGGAGTTCGCGCGGCGAATCGCCGGCGGCGACCTGAGCCAGGATCTGCCGCAGAACCGCCGCGACGAGCTGGGCCAGTTGCTCGAAGCCATGCAGGGCATGACCCGCAGCCTGCGTGACCTGGTCGGGCGGATTGGCAACGGTGTCGGGCAGATCGCGGCGGCCGCCGAGCAGCTGTCGGCCATCACCGCCCAGACCAGTGCCGGCGTGCAGACCCAGAAGGTGGAAACCGAGCAGACCGCCACCGCCATGCACCAGATGGCGGCCACCGTGCAGGAAGTGGCGCAGAACGCCGAGCAGGCCTCGCTGGCCGCTGCCGATGCCGACCGCGAGGCGCAGCAGGGTAACCAGGTAGTGCAGCAGGCCATCGGCCAGATCGGCAAGCTGGCCCAGGAGGTCGAGCAGTCGGCCGAGGCCATGCAGGCACTGAACCAGGAGAGCGGTCGGATCGGCAGCGTGCTGGAAGTGATTCGCGCGGTGGCCGAGCAGACCAACCTGCTGGCGCTCAACGCGGCCATCGAAGCGGCCCGCGCCGGTGACCAGGGCCGCGGCTTCGCGGTGGTTGCCGACGAGGTACGCGCCCTGGCCCGGCGCACCCATGATTCGACCCAGGAAATCGAGAACCTGATCGCCAACCTGCAGCGCCTCGCTGACGGCGCGGCCACGCAGATGGAGGGCAGCCGCGCCCTGACCCAGCGTACTGTTGCCCTGGCCGGCGAGGCGGGTGATGCCCTGGGCCGCATCACCCAGGCGGTAAGCACCATCGAGCAGATGAACCAGCAGATCGCCGCCGCCGCGGAAGAGCAGAGCGCGGTGGCGGAAACCATCAGTGAGAGCGTCACCCGGGTGCGCGATATCGGCGAACAGAGCGCCAGTGCCAGCCAGCAGACCGCCACCTCGAGCGCAGAGCTGGCGCGCCTGGGCGTCGAGCTGCAGGGCCTGGTGCGGCAGTTCAGAACCTGAGGTGGTAGCTGCCTGGGAAGAGATTTCCCGGGTATCGCTGCGCTTAAACCCGGGCAGGGGGTTGGATTTAAGTCGCGGTCTGGATTGCTAGCCCGGGTTGAGCCTGCGATACCCGTGGAGGTTTCCCGCGTACCGCAGCGGTAGGCCGAACGCCGTTACAGCGCTGGGTCGCCTTAATCGGTCGTGGAACTGCGGCTTTGCGGCCCGGGGCCAATTGGCCATCTGACGAACCCTCAGCGTGTGGATTGCGGCTCAGCTCGCTGGCCCACGAGGCCAGCGGCACGGGCGTCGCCGGCTGCCAGATGCGTTGCCAAAGCAGGGCCAGGCGCTGCATGTCGCCGCGCTCGGTGGGCCAGCGTTCGATATAGGGCTGTACCTGCCAGGCGCCGTTCTGCCAGTGGGCGAAGTCGAAGCGGAACGGGTGGAAGCCGGTCATGCCCAGGCGAATGTCGGTGACTACCAGGTGATCGCCGATGTGGTCATAACGCAGCACGTCATTGGTGAACCACTTCAGCCGCTGATGGGCAGGTGAATCCTCCAGAGCCTCGGCCAGCGCTGCGCCACGCGGCATCTTTTCCAGCACTGGCGGCGCGCTGTCGAACCAGCCGACCAGTGCCTCGTGATAATCCTCGCCCTCGATCGCCACCACGCGCCACAGCAGGGTGTTGAAGGGCGTCGGCGAGCTGAAGATGGCCTCCGCCTCGATACCCTGGCGCGCCAGTTCCTGCTCGACGCGGTGCTCGGCCATGTACTTGCCACCCAGGGTCGAGGCGAGATAGACCGTGGAAAACGCCAGAGCCCAGTTGACCAGCGGATTGGCATTGTCCTTCAGGCCGGCGATCAGCCCGTAGATCACCGCCCCCAGCAGCGGCAGGCTGTAGATCGGGTCGATGATGAAGATGCTCGACCAGGCTGCCGGCGTCGGCGCGAACGGCCAGAGCAACTGGGTGCCGTAGCTGGTGAAGGCATCGAGAATGGGGTGGGTGATCAGCACCAGCCAGATGGCCAGGAACAATCGCCGTGACGAGTAGCCGGGATTGGGTCGCCATTGTCGCAGCAGCCAGGTCAGCAGCAGGGCGAGGCCGGTCAGCACGAACAGCGAATGGCTGAAGCCGCGGTGGTAGGTCATGGCGGCCACCGAATCGCCATAGTCGATGACCACGTCCAGGTCCGGCAGGGTACCCAGCACGGCGCCATACAGCAGAGCCTTGCGTCCCTGCCAGCGCCCCAGCAGTGCGCCCTGTATGCTGGCGCCAAGTACGGCCTGGGTGATCGAATCCATGGTTGTTCTCGTGAGCTGTTGGAGGCGGTCGCTTAACTTACTCGAGCGCCTCCGCGGGCGTGGAGGGAAATTTCAAGCAAAGGTTTCAGCCATGTCGGCGTCTACCCTGGGCTATCCTGCACGCCCACCGCAAACAAGGCGCCCCATGCTGGTCATCTCCAACAGCGTTCATCTGCCCGAAGATGAAGTCGAACTCACTGCCATTCGCGCCCAGGGGGCCGGCGGGCAGAACGTCAACAAGGTGTCCAGCGCCATGCACCTGCGCTTCGACAGCCAGGCGTCGTCATTGCCACCGTTCTACAAGGAACGGCTGTTGGCGCTGCGCGACAGCCGCATCACCGCCGATGGCGTGGTGATCATCAAGGCCCAGCAATACCGCACCCAGGAGCAGAACCGTGCCGATGCCCTGGAGCGCCTGGCCGAGCTCATCCGTTCAGCCGGCAAGACCGAAAAGGCCCGCCGCCCGACCAAGCCGACCCTGGGTTCCAAGAAGCGTCGGCTGGAAGGCAAGACCAAGCGTGGGGCGATCAAGGCGGGCCGGGGCAAGGTCGACTTCTAGAGGACTGTTCATAATCGTTCAGCCCGGGCTCGCGGATTCTGGCAGCCAAGTGGCGAAAGCAGCCATTTGCAGTGGTGGGCTAAAGCCCACCCTACAGATCGTGCCAGCCTCGTAGGGTGGGCCGGGCGGCGATCCGCTTCAGCCCACCAATATGAGCAGGTTTGAATCGCAACACGACCGGCCGCTTCTGCCTTGTAGTTGCCGCTTCAGGTGCATAAACGTGAACAGGCTCTGAGCCGGGCATTCAATCCCAACGCGGTGCGAAGTCCGGATTGGCCAGGCGTTCGCCGCGTTCCAGCCCGGCGATGGCGGCCATGTCCCCATCGCTGAGATGCAGCTTCAGAGCACCCAGGTTGCTCTCCAGGTTGGCGCGTTTGGTCGACGACGGAATCACTGCGAAGCCCTGCTGCAGCGCCCAGGCCAGCGCCACCTGGGCCGGGTTGGCGGCGTGCCGGCCGGCGATGTCCTGAATCACCGGATCGGTCATTACCTTGCCATAGGCCAGCGGCATATAAGCGGTCAGGTGAATGCCGTGTTCCTGAGCGAAGGCGACCACCTTGCGGTTCTGCAGGAAGGGGTGGATCTCTACCTGGTGGGTGGCGATCTGGTCGGGCCCCGTCACTTCCATGGCCTGCTGCAGATGGGCGTTGGTGAAGTTCGACACGCCCAGATGCGCGGCCAGGCCGGCCGCCTTGGCTTCCAGCAGCGCCGCCATGTATTCGGCAACCTGGATTTCATCGTTCGGCGATGGCCAGTGAATCAGGGTCAGGTCCACCTGCTCCAGGCGCAGCTTGCGCAGGCTCTCCTCAAGGCTGGGGATCAGCTTGTCGGCGCCCAGGTTATCGACCCAGATCTTGGTGGTGACGAACAGCTCGCTGCGCGCCACGCCGCTTTCGGCGATGGCCTGGCCGACCTCTGCCTCGTTGCCGTAGATCTGCGCGGTATCAATATGTCGGTAGCCGAGCTCCAGGCCGTTGCGTACCGAGTCGATGACCTGCTGCTCCTTGAGGCGATAGGTGCCAAGGCCGAGGGCGGGAATCTGGTGCATATGTCGCTCCTTTGAAAAGGGTGGCTGTCTGTAGCTGACCGCACTGCCCGAGGGTGGTTTCGCGTTTCTTGGAGCAGTGTGTGCCATGGACTTGTGCGGAAAAACCGCGTTTCATGGCAAACATATTTGCTCCATGGTCACGAATACCGTCATGAAAACCTCCCTCGACGAACTCCTTGCCTTCTGCACCGTGGTCGCCGCCGGCTCGATCAGCGCCGCCGCGCAGCAGCTGGGGCAAACCGCCTCGGGTATCAGTCGCGCCCTCAGCCGGCTGGAAGAAAAGCTCGACGTCACCCTGCTGCAGCGCACCACCCGGCGCCTGGAACTGACCGAAGAGGGGCAGGCCTTCCTGCTGCAGGCGCGGCGCATCATTGCCAGCGTCGAGGAGGCCGAAGAGCAGATGCGCATGCGCCGGCAAACGCCGGCCGGGCGGCTGCGCGTCAACGCCGCCGCGCCCTTCGTGCTGCATGCGGTGGTGCCGCTGATCAAGGGCTTTCGCGAGCGCTACCCGAACATCGAGCTGGAGCTGCACAGCAGCGACCAGATCATCGACCTGATCGAGCAGCGCACCGATGTGGCCATTCGTATCGGCCCGCTGCGCGACTCGACCTTGCATGCGCGGCCGCTGGGCAGCAGTCGCCTCCGGGTGCTGGCCAGCCCAGATTACCTCGCTGCCCACGGCACGCCCGATAGCGTCGAGGCGTTGCAAGGCCACAGCCTGCTTGGCTTCACCCAGCCCGATAGCCTCAACCATTGGCCGCTGCGCCACGCCGGCGGCGAGCGGTTGGGCATCGTGCCGAGCCTGCAGGCCTCCAGCGGTGAAACCTTGCGGCAATTGGCGCTTGAGGGGGTTGGTATCGTCTGCCTGGCAGACTTCATGACCTACCAGGACCGCGAGCGCGGCGAGCTGCTGCAGGTTCTCGCCGAGCACACCGTGGAGGTTCGCCAGCCGATCCACGCGGTGTACTACCGCAACACTGCGCTCACCTCGCGCATCACCTGTTTTCTCGATTACCTGAGCAGTGAGTTGAGCACTATGGCGTGAGCTGATTCGCGATGAAAAGCGGCCTTGCTACGGGTTTGCTTCAGGTGGCTTCAAGCCGCGTTACCACTGGCCTGCAGGGTAGGGCGAACAAGTTGCGGATATAGGCGGAACTGGCTGTGTGCCACATGGGTCTAGGATGATGGTTGATAAGGAGATACCAAAATGACCAAGTCCCCGTTCTTTCGTCGTCTGGCTGCCATGCTGGCAGTGTTCCATGTCCTGATGATCGCCCAGGTTCCACTCGCCAATGCCGCGATGATCGGCACGGGTGAAGTGCTGACCGAACAGCAACAGCAGGTCGACCGTCAGCAACTGTTGTCGATGCTCGATGATCAGCAGGTCAAGGACAAGCTGCTTGCCATGGGTGTGGAGCGTGATCAGGTAGAGAACCGCATCAACAACCTGACCAGCGCCGAACTCGCGCAATTCAACCAGCAACTGTCTGAGGCTCCGGCTGGCGCCGGTATCGTGGGCATCATCGTGTTGTTCTTGGTGATCTTCATCATCACCGATATGCTCTGCGCCACCGACATCTTCAGTTTCGTGAAATGCGTAAATCGTTAAGACTGCTCTCCGCTTCACTTCTGATCGTCCTGCTCAGTGCATGCGCCAGGTCCCCGGTGTTGTCACCGGAGGCCCAGCGCCTGCCTGAGCGGGTCGAGCTCAGCAGTGTTCCCTTCTACCCGCAGACCGCCTATCAGTGTGGGCCGGCCGCCCTGGCGACCATGCTCAACCAGCGTGGTGTGCTGACCACCCCCGGTTTCCTGCAGGACCAGGTGTACATTCCTGGCCGTGAAGGCAGCCTGCAGGTCGAGATGGTCGCCGCGGCGCGAGCCCATGACCTGCTGGTTTACCCGCTCAAGCCCAAACTCGATGCGCTGCTTGCCGAAGTAGCTGCCGGCAACCCCGTGCTGGTGCTGCAGAACCTGGCATTCAACTGGTATCCGCAGTGGCATTTCGCAGTGCTGGTGGGCTACGACCGCCGTGAGGAAACGCTGATCCTGCGTTCGGGTACCACGCGGCGCTGGGTGACCTCGTTCGCCGCCTTCGAGAAGACCTGGGCGCGTGGCAATCGCTGGGCGGTGGTGACCCTGCCGCCGGACACCTTGCCAGCCACGGCCGAGCCGACCGTGTGGCTCAAGGCCGCGGCGGATCTGGAAGAGGTCGGCCGCAAGGATGTCGCCCAGCACGCCTACCGCACCGCGACCCAGCGCTGGCCCGAGCAGGCAGTGGCCTGGTTCGCCCTGGCCAACAGCCGCTACGCCGGTGGCGACCTGCGCGGTGCCGAAGCGGCATTTCGCGAAAGCGTCAGCCGCCAGGCGAATTTCGCACCGGGCTGGTTCAACCTCTCCCAGGTGCTCGACGAGCGCGGCTGCAAGGCCGAGGCCGCCAGTGCTCGGCAGTGCGCCCAGCGCCTGAAACCGGATGACAAGCGCTTCACTGTCACCGGCAAGCAGGGTAGCGTCAGTGAGCAGTGCGCGGCGCCTGTGGTCTGTCCGGTTCAGTAGCGATTGATGCGGGAAAACAAACGGCGCTCATCGAGCGCCGTTTTTTGTTTGTGTGTCGAAAATAGATTAGGGCGACTCCCGCATATAGTCGGAAGCGGCTTAATTGTGGGAGCGGGCCATGTCCGCGATTTATTTTCGCGGGCATGAACTAGGCGTCCCCGCCCGCTCCCACGGAAGATCATCGCTCCCCGTAATTTACCGTAGGATGGGCGTAGCCCATCAATAACCGCACACGAGATACGAGGCTGACCCATGGCACGCCTTCCACATAAGTGCTGAGTCGTAGCCTGGATCGAGCGAAGCGATACCCGGGAACAAGAGCTGGCATTCCCACGGTGAGGGCAGGGGGGCTACGCACCTCAAATCAAAAAAACTCAGTTTTTTTAGTCAGTTAGGGAAAAAAGGTGTTGACTCTTTTTCGCGGCTCCGTAGAATGCGCACCCACAGCAGGCACATAGCTCAGTTGGTTAGAGCACCACCTTGACATGGTGGGGGTCGTTGGTTCGAATCCAATTGTGCCTACCAAATTCTTTAAATGGTCGCTTAGGCGGCCATTTTTTTTGCTCGTCTTTTTTGCGTTTAGGTTGTGAGCCGCGCTCGCCATTTCGGAAATTTTCGAAAATGGCCAGTTTGCCTTGTCAGGCCCGCTCGATTCTGAAAGCATCCACTGTTTCACACCTTCCAGTGACTGCGGTTCGTTCTCGGTTGGCCTCACGGCCCCTGCCTCTGTATGGCAGATACGCCACCGAATCGCTTACTGGCTCATCCCAACCCATGTGGCCTTTGGTAGAGGTCACCACTAGGAGAGGAGGCGCCATGCCCACCATTACTCTTCCCGATGGCAGTCAGCGTTCGTTCGATCACCCGGTATCCGTACTCGAAGTGGCGCAATCCATTGGCGCCGGCCTGGCCAAGGCCACCGTTGCCGGCAAGGTCGACGGCCGTCTGGTCGACGCCTGCGACCTGATCGAAAACGATGCGACCCTGCAGATCATCACGCCGAAGGATGCGGAGGGTGTCGAGATCATCCGTCACTCCTGTGCCCATCTGGTCGGTCATGCGGTCAAGCAGCTGTACCCGACCGCGCGCATGGTCATCGGCCCGGTCATCGACGATGGCTTCTATTACGACATCGCCTACGAGCGCCCCTTCACGCCGGATGACGTCACCGCCATCGAAGCGCGCATGAAGGAGCTGATCGACAAGGACTACGACGTCATCAAGAAGGTGACGCCGCGCGCCGAGGTCATCGAGGTGTTCAAGTCCCGCAATGAGGACTACAAGCTGCGCCTGGTCGATGACATGCCGGACGAGCAGGCCATGGGTCTGTACTACCACGAAGAGTACGTGGACATGTGCCGTGGCCCGCACGTGCCCAACACCCGCTTCCTCAAGGCATTCAAGCTGACCAAGCTGTCCGGTGCCTACTGGCGTGGCGATGCCAAGAACGAGCAGCTGCAGCGCGTCTACGGCACCGCCTGGGCGGACAAGAAGCAGCTGGCGGCCTACATCCAGCGCATCGAAGAGGCCGAGAAGCGCGATCACCGCAAGATTGGCAAGCAGCTCGATCTGTTCCACCTGCAGGAAGAAGCGCCGGGCATGGTGTTCTGGCACGCCAACGGCTGGACCGTCTACCAGGTGCTCGAGCAGTACATGCGCCAGGTGCAGCGCGAGAACGGTTATTCGGAAATCAAGACCCCGCAGGTCGTCGATCGCATCCTTTGGGAGCGCTCCGGCCACTGGTCCAACTACGCCGAGAACATGTTCACCACCTCCTCGGAAAGCCGCGACTACGCGGTGAAGCCGATGAACTGCCCTTGCCACGTGCAGGTATTCAACCAGGGCCTGAAGTCCTACCGCGACCTGCCGCTGCGCCTCGCCGAGTTCGGCGCCTGCCACCGCAACGAGCCGTCCGGCGCGCTACACGGCATCATGCGCGTGCGTGGCTTCGTGCAGGACGATGCGCACATCTTCTGCACCGAAGAACAGGTGAAGAAGGAAGCGGCCGATTTCATCAAGCTGACCCTGGACGTCTACAAGGACTTCGGCTTCACCGACATCGCCATGAAGCTGTCGACTCGCCCGGCCAAGCGCGTGGGTTCCGAAGAGTTGTGGGATCGCGCCGAAGGCGCGCTGGCCGATGCGCTGAACGAATCCGGTCTGGAGTGGGAATACCAGCCGGGCGAGGGCGCGTTCTACGGCCCGAAGATCGAGTTCACCCTGCGTGACTGCCTCGGCCGTAACTGGCAGTGCGGCACCCTGCAGTACGACCCGAACCTGCCGGAGCGCCTGGACGCCAGCTACATCGCCGAAGACAATAGCCGTGTGCGCCCGGTCATGCTGCACCGCGCCATCCTCGGTTCCTTCGAGCGTTTCATCGGCATGCTGATCGAGCACTACGCCGGCGTGTTCCCGGCCTGGCTGGCGCCGACCCAGGCGGTGATCATGAATATCACCGACAAGCAGGCCGATTTCGCCCTCGAGGTGGAAAAAACGTTGAATCAAAACGGATTTCGTGCCAAGTCAGACTTGAGGAACGAGAAGATTGGCTTTAAAATCCGCGAGCATACTTTGCTCAAGGTTCCCTATCTGCTGGTGATCGGCGATCGGGAAGTCGAGACAAGAACTGTCGCTGTGCGCACTCGTGAGGGTGCCGATCTGGGCTCCATGCCCGTCGCTCAATTCACTGAATTGCTCGCGCAAGCGGTTTCCCGGCGTGGTCGCCAAGAATTGGAGTAATCATTATTAAGCGTGATATGAGACAAGATAAACGAGGCGCCCCGAAGGCTCCGATCAACGAGAATATCTCGGCACGCGAGGTTCGGTTAATTGGCGCTGACGGTGAGCAAATTGGCATCGTCTCTATTGATGAAGCGCTTAGGATCGCTGAAGAGGCCAAGCTGGACCTGGTAGAAATCTCTGCCGACGCCCAGCCGCCTGTGTGCAGGATCATGGACTACGGCAAGCACCTCTTCGAGAAGAAGAAGCAAGCTGCCATTGCCAAGAAGAACCAGCACCAGCAGCAGATCAAGGAAATCAAGTTTCGTCCAGGGACGGAAGAAGGGGATTACCAGGTAAAACTACGCAACCTGGTACGTTTCCTGATGGAAGGGGACAAGGCCAAGATCTCTCTGAGATTCCGTGGTCGTGAGATGGCCCACCAGGAGCTGGGGATGGAACTGTTGAAGCGGGTCGAAGCCGACCTCGCCGAACACGGTACCGTCGAACAGCATCCTAAGATGGAAGGACGCCAGCTAATGATGGTCATCGCTCCCAAACGCAAGAAATAACCTCCAGGGCACGGCAGGCCTTATGGTTATCTATATCAACTGAATGCGGAGTTACGAACATGCCAAAGATGAAAACCAAGAGCGGCGCTGCCAAGCGCTTTCTCAAAACGGCAGCGGGCTTCAAGCACAAGCATGCTTTCAAGAGCCACATCCTGACCAAGATGTCCACCAAGCGTAAGCGTCAACTTCGCGGTAGCGAGCTGATGCATCCGTCGGACAAAGCTAAAGTCGAGCGCATGCTGCGCGTTCGTTAATCGGTCAAGATAGAGGAAATTACTCATGGCTCGTGTTAAGCGTGGCGTTATCGCTCGTGCTCGTCACAAAAAAATTCTGAAACTGGCTAAAGGCTACTACGGCGCACGTTCGCGTGTATTCCGTGTTGCCAAGCAGGCTGTCATCAAGGCGGGTCAATACGCCTACCGTGACCGTCGCCAGAAGAAGCGTCAGTTCCGCGCTCTGTGGATCGCTCGTATCAACGCTGGTGCGCGCATCAACGGTCTGTCCTACAGCCGTCTGATCGCTGGCCTGAAAAAAGCGTCGATCGAAATCGACCGCAAGGTTCTGGCTGATCTGGCAGTGAACGAAAAAGCGGCGTTTGCTGCGATTGTCGAGAAAGCGAAAGCCGTACTGGCTTAAGTCCCCGACAATCACCGGGTTTCCCGGTGCACTAGAGGCGACAGGCGTAACCCGCAGGTCGACTCTAAACGTCATCGACAGGGGAAGAGCCTTCAAGCTCTTCCCCTGTTTCGTATCTGGAGTCTGTAAATGGAAAATCTGGATGTGCTGGTCTCGCAAGCGCTCGAGGCTGTCAGTCACACCGACGATGTGAACGCCCTGGAACAACTGCGGGTTCACTATCTGGGCAAGAAAGGCGAGCTGACCCAGGTCATGAAGACTCTGGGCAACCTGTCTGCCGAAGAACGCCCCAAGGCGGGCGCGCTGATCAACTCGGCCAAGGAGCGCGTCCAGGACGCCCTCAACAGCCGTAAGGAAATTCTCGAGTCGGCTGCGCTGAGTGCCAAGCTCGCGGCCGAACGTATCGATGTCACCCTGCCGGGCCGTGGCCAGGCATCCGGTGGTTTGCATCCGGTAACCCGTACCCTGGAGCGCGTAGAGCAATTCTTTACGCGCATTGGTTACGGCATCGCCGAAGGCCCGGAAGTGGAGAACGACTACCACAACTTCGAGGCGCTCAACATTCCGGGCCATCACCCGGCGCGTGCCATGCACGACACATTCTATTTCAACGCCAACATGCTGCTGCGCACCCACACCTCGCCGGTTCAGGTGCGCACCATGGAGTCCCAGCAGCCGCCGATCCGTATCGTCTGCCCGGGCCGCGTGTACCGTTGCGATTCCGATATCACCCACTCGCCGATGTTCCACCAGGTCGAAGGCCTGCTGGTCGACGAGGGCGTGAGCTTCGCCGACCTCAAGGGCACCATCGAGGAATTCCTCCGCGTGTTCTTCGAGAAGCCCCTGGGCGTGCGTTTCCGTCCTTCCTTCTTCCCGTTCACCGAGCCGTCGGCCGAAGTCGACATGCAGTGCGTGATGTGCAGCGGCAAGGGCTGCCGCGTGTGCAAGCAGACCGGCTGGCTGGAGGTCATGGGCTGCGGCATGGTGCACCCGAACGTGCTGCGCATGAGTGGCATCGACCCGGAAAAATACTCCGGCTTCGCCTTCGGCATGGGCGTCGAGCGCCTGGCCATGCTGCGCTACGGCGTCAACGATTTACGGCTGTTCTTCGATAACGATCTGCGGTTCCTGGCGCAATTTCGCTAGTAACGCCCGCACTTTGTAATCGAAATCGATCAGGAGAACAGACAACATGAAATTCAGTGAACAGTGGCTGCGCAGCTGGGTAAGCCCCCAGGCTAGCCGTGACGAACTGGTCGCGCGCCTGTCCATGGCCGGCCTGGAAGTCGACAGCGTCAGCCCGGTGGCCGGTGCCTTCAGCGGCGTGATCGTCGGCGAGGTGCTGAGCACCGAACAGCACCCCGATGCCGACAAACTGCGCGTGTGCCAGGTCAGCAACGGCAGCGAAACCTTCCAGGTGGTGTGCGGCGCGCCCAACGTGCGCCCCGGCCTGAAGATTCCCTTCGCCATGATTGGCGCCGAATTGCCCGGCGACTTCAAGATCAAGAAGGCCAAGCTGCGTGGCGTCGAGTCCAACGGCATGCTCTGCTCGGCCTCCGAGCTGCAGATCAGCGAAGACAACGACGGCCTGCTGGAGCTGCCGGCCGACGCGCCGGTGGGCCAGGACATCCGCGAGTACTTCGAACTCAACGACGTCAGCATCGAGGTCGACCTGACCCCCAACCGCGGTGACTGCCTGTCGCTGGCGGGTCTGGCCCGTGAAGTCGGCGCCCTGTACGACGCCCCGGTCACCCGCCCGCAAATCGCTGCCATCGCCCCGGCCCATGACGAAGTGCGTCCGGTCGAAGTGCTGGCCCCGCAAGCCTGCCCGCGTTACCTGGGCCGTGTGGTGCGCAACGTCGACCTGTCCAAACCGACCCCGCGCTGGATGGTCGAGCGCCTGCGCCGTGCCGACGTGCGCAGCATCGACGCCGCCGTCGACATCACCAACTACGTGATGCTCGAACTCGGCCAGCCGATGCACGCCTTCGACCTGGACGTGATCCAGGGCGGCATTCGCGTGCGCATGGCCGAGGAGGGCGAGAAGCTGGTGCTGCTCGACGGTCAGGAAGTCACCCTGCGCGCCGACACCCTGGTGATCGCCGACCACCAGCGCGCCCTGGCCATCGCCGGCGTGATGGGTGGTGAGCACAGCGGCGTCAGCGACACCACCCGTGATCTGTTCCTGGAAAGCGCCTTCTTCGACACCATCGCCCTGGCTGGCAAGGCCCGTTCCTACGGCCTGCACACCGATTCCTCGCACCGCTTCGAGCGTGGTGTGGATTCGCAGCTGGCTCGCGAAGCCATGGAGCGCGCCACCGCGCTGCTGCTGGAAATCGTCGGCGGCGAAGCCGGCCCGATCATCGAAGCGGTCGACGAGGCGCAGCTGCCGAACGTCGCGCCGATCAGCCTGCGTGCCGAGCGCGTCGAGCAGATGCTCGGCCTCAAGCTCGACGACGCGCTGATCGTCAAGCTGCTCGGCGCTCTCGGCCTGGGCGTAGAAGGTGGAGCAGGGCAGTGGCAGGTCAAGGTGCCGAGCCACCGCTTCGACATCAGCCTGGAAGTCGACCTGATCGAAGAGCTGGCCCGCCTGTACGGCTACAACCGCCTGCCGGTACGTTACCCGCAAGCGCGCCTGGCGCCGCAGACCAAGGCCGAGGCCGTGGCCGACCTGCCGGTGCTGCGTCGCCTGCTGGTGGCCCGTGGTTATCAGGAAGCGATCACCTACAGCTTCATCGATCCCAAGCTGTTCGAACTGTTCAGCCCGGGCGTGCAGCCGCTGACCCTGGCCAACCCGATCTCCGCCGACATGGCCGCCATGCGCGCCTCGCTGTGGCCGGGTCTGGTCAAGGCCGTGGAGCACAACCTCAACCGCCAGCAGTCGCGGGTGCGCCTGTTCGAAAGCGGCCTGCGCTTCGTCGGTCAGCTCGACGAACTGAAGCAGGAGCCGATGCTCGCCGGCGTGATCACCGGCAGCCGCCTGCCGGAAAGCTGGGCACACGGCCGTGACAGCGTCGATTTCTTCGACGCCAAGGCCGACGTGGAAGCCCTGCTGGCCGCTGCGGGTGATGCCGCCAGCTTCGCCTTCGTACCGGGCGAGCACAGTGCGCTGCACCCGGGGCAGACCGCGCGCATCGAGCGTGAAGGGCGCCTAGTCGGCTACCTGGGTGCCATCCACCCGGAACTGGCCAAGATCCTCGGCCTGGATCAACCGCTGTTCCTGTTCGAGCTGCAGCTGAGCGAAATCACCGCGGGCCGCATGCCGGCGTTCAAGGAGCTGTCGCGCTTCCCGGAAGTGCGTCGTGACCTGGCTTTGCTGGTCGACCGTGACGTGCCGGCGCAGAACCTGCTGGCCGACATTCGCGAGCAGGCTGGCGAGTGGCTCACCGACCTCAGGTTGTTTGATGTTTATCAGGGTAAAGGTATTGATCCGCTTAGAAAAAGCCTCGCGGTCGGCTTGACCTGGCAGCATCCATCGCGCACTCTAAATGACGATGAGGTGAGTACAGCCACGCAAAACATCCTCACCTCCCTGGAACAAAGGTTCAACGCCACGTTAAGGAACTAGCGTATGGGGGCACTGACGAAAGCTGAGATGGCCGAACGTCTGTACGATGAGCTGGGCCTGAACAAACGAGAAGCCAAGGAACTGGTGGAGCTCTTCTTCGAAGAAATCCGCCAGGCACTGGAACTCAATGAGCAGGTTAAGCTCTCAGGCTTCGGTAACTTCGATCTGCGCGATAAGCGTCAGCGCCCCGGTCGTAATCCAAAAACAGGGGAGGAGATCCCGATCACGGCGCGCCGTGTCGTGACCTTCCGCCCCGGCCAGAAGCTCAAAGCCAGGGTTGAAGCTTATGCTGGAACCAAGTCATAACGACGAACTGCCTGTCATACCCGGCAAGCGGTACTTCACCATCGGCGAGGTCAGTGAACTCTGTGCGGTCAAACCGCACGTGCTTCGTTATTGGGAGCAGGAGTTTCCACAGCTCAACCCGGTCAAGCGTCGTGGCAACCGTCGGTATTACCAGCGCCAGGACGTGCTGATGATCCGTCAGATCCGCGCCTTGCTGTACGACCAAGGCTTTACCATCGGTGGCGCACGCCTTCGCCTGACCGGCGAAGAAGCCAAGGACGACACCACCCAGTACAAGCAGCTCATCAAGCAGATGATCGCCGAGCTGGAAGATGTACTCCACGTCCTGCGCAAATGATTTGTAGAAAAACCTTCCACAATTCAGATGCTTAGTTTATAGTCTCTCCCGCTTTCGGCTAATCCCGAAGGCACCAGCAACACCCGTCGGGGCGTAGCGCAGCCCGGTAGCGCACTTGCATGGGGTGCAAGGGGTCGAGTGTTCGAATCACTCCGTCCCGACCAACAAATCCCTACATTAGAGCCTGGTCAGTGATGACCAGGCTTTTTTGTGTCAGGGACTTTTGCGGGACTTTTTTCATCCTGCCATCCTCCTCAAAATTGTCAGGGCCGGCCCGCGCGAGTCGGTAGCCGAAATCCTGTTGGCTTCATCGATCAGTTTGCCCAGCTCGGCGGCCGAGTAGTGACTGGTGATGCTGCCGTTCTTGTGGCCCAGCAGAGCCTTCCTGTCCTCCTCCGTTACCCCTGCTGCCCGAAGTCTTCGACCGAAGGTGTGCTTCAGATCGTGAACGCGGATCGAAGCAAATCCAGCTGGGGCAGGGCGCAGAAAACGCTCTTGGAACTTCTTCGCTGCTCTGACCCGGGCTTTCTTCCATGCCGAATCGTTCATCCGGTGAACTGGAGTGGCCTTGCCGTTTCGATCGGGTTGTCCGTAAGGAAATACCCAAACCGGATCAAGCCCACGCTGTCCCTCGATAACCGACTTGGCTACGTTGTTGAGCACAACGAGGCGCTCGTCGCCGTTCTTGACCCCAGAGCTCTCATGTCGGCCACCAAAATCCGCCGGTATGAGAAACACGCTGGTGTTGAGTTCAGGAATCGGTATCTCCCAATCCCAGCGAAGCTTCACGACTTCCTGCTCTCGTGAACCGCTGTTGACCTTGTAAAGGGCCATGCGGCGCAAATGGTCAGGCAGTTCGGCGAAGAGAATCGACTGCTCTTCCCAGGACATCGGGTAGGGCATGCGTCTGGTTTTCTTCTCTTCCAGCTTGGTGATCATCGGTACTACGTCGAGCCAGGGACGCTTCTGCTCATCACGCCATTTTCGGGCGCATAGATTCAAGATGCGTATGACGCGTTCCAGGGCAATGTTCACCGTGCGGTGTGAAACTCCAGGCTTCAACTTGCCATCGCTGGTTCTGCTGCTCTTGAGTCGATCCCTTATGTAGGGAGCCAGGGTCTCATCGTCGACATGAGTCAGAGGCTGGTCACCAATATACGGGTCCAACTGCTCCAGATAGATGGCCGTGAGGCCTATCGACGGCTGATCCTTGTACTCGATCAGGTAACGCGTAGCGGCTTCCCGCCAGGTTCTGATGGTGCGGACGCCATAGATCTTCTGTTCCCGGAGCTTTTCCAACTTGTGTATCAGGTATTGCTCTGCCTCCTTCCTATCGCTTGATCCAGTGCTTTCCTGAATTCGCTGACCTCTGAAGACCTTGTCGATGTGCCAGATCCCGTTCCTTTGGTAGAGGCCGCTAATGGTTTTTCGCGCCATGGTTTTTCTCCTTGGCGCTCGCTGCGGGAGTGATCATGTCCCTTGGCACCTTCCTTTTCAATGATGGCCCGGTCGATGTAGGCGTCTGCCCAGGCATCCAGCTCTTGGCGATCAAAGCCGATGCCTTGCACCCCAATGCGGAATTCCCGCACGTAAGGCCGGACGGTTTTGTTGAATTCTGTGCGGCACATGCCGAGGTAGGCTGGGGCCGCACTGGCTCGCAGGATTCGGGGTGGGCAGGTGATCAAGCGTGCAGCTATCTGTTCAGATGATGCGGGCATGAATGTCGCCTCCTTATCGGCCCTGATCCGTGCTGCAGATGCTGTCCACTGCTCGCTGGACGAACAACGTGGTGGAGGGGGCTGCGGAGGGTTTGGTACAACAACCGTTTTGACTCGGCTTGACCTGATGGATCGTGGCGTATGGCCTGCCGTTGGCTGTTGCGGTGATATCAGGCTTAAGGATTGATGAGTGTCTTCCGAAGACGTATCCCTGCAACCTAGTTCCAGTCCTGGTGGCCCAGTCAGTCGTGAGGAAATGTACGCAGAGGTATGGCGGCTTCCCATGACCAAAATCGCGGATCACCACCGTGTTTCCTCCAGCTTCTTGGCGCGCGTGTGCACCCGCATGAATGTTCCGCGGCCGCCGCGTGGGCACTGGGTAAAGCTGGCGAATGAAATACCCAGTCCTCAGCCACCCCTGCCTGAGTCTGGTCCTGGTGACCTGCAGGTTTGGCGCAGGGGAGATGCTCTTGGTGCTGTTTCTCGACCGGTGCCGAAGGCACCTGTACCGCGCAAAATCAAACCCGAACAGCTCCGTATATCGCGATCAAGGCGGCATCCTGTTGTCGTGGGGGCGTATGAGGTCTTTGAGCAGGGGCGCGTCATCGACCAAGGATTTCTCAAGCCAGGTAGGCAGCGCCTGGTGGATGTCGTGGTGACCAAGCCTCAGCTTGAGCCTGCCCTGAAGCTGGCGAATCAGCTGTTTCTCAAGCTGGAGGCTGCCGGCCATCGCGTGATGTTTGCACCGAGTGACCGAACCTATGCCCGGGCCTCCTTTGATGAACATGAGCACCCACCTAAGAAGCCAAGGCCCCGGTATCCGGCGTTGTGGTCACCCTCCAAGCCCACAGTGGTCTTCGTCGGGACGGTTGCCATTGGGATGACGTTGTTTGAGATGACTGAGGAGCTGGAGGCCCGCTACATCGATGGCAAGTACGTCCCCACCTCCAAGATACCGTCGCAGCAAATGCGCCGCCTAAGCCCAACCTGGAACTGGTCGACGCGCATGGATTTTGCGACCGGCCGTCTATGTATAAGGGCGTTCTCGCCATATCCGTGGACTGATTGGTCTCAGAGTTGGAAGGAGTCTAAGCAAGGCTCGCTACGTGGTCAGCTGGATGAGATCGTCCAGCAACTCACCGACGCCGCGCCTGTAATTGCCCGATTGGTAGAGGAGGCCGAGGAGCATGCCAGAATTCGGCAGCAGGAGGGGATGGAGCAGATCCGCCGGCGTGAGGAGAGAGAGCGAATTCGACTGCAAAACGAGGCAAAGGAGCAGGCGAAAACTGATTTGTTGAGTGCCATCAAGCATTGGGATGACATAAAGCGGATCCAGGCCTTTTTCAGTGATGCGGAGAACTCCGTATCGAATCTGCCCGAAGCTGCGCGATGCATTGCTATGGACAAGCTCGCCCAAGCGCGTGAGCTTGTTGGCGAGCTGGATCCGTTAAAGGCGTTGCTGGAATGGAAGGGGCCCCGGGAGCGCTGAGACTGATTCGGTCTGGGGTTACGAAATTCAGAAAATGCCCACTGATGGTGAGCGTTTTATGGGTTGTATAAACCTGTCGACCTGGAGGTATGCGCCTGCCCGTTAGTCCTTGTTCAACGTCCGTGACGCCGACCGGTGTGGCTGCGAGCAATACCTACAAGTATTGATGGATTTTATCGGCGCCCCCGGGTACGTCCTGTTTGCTTGATCTCTTCAAACGAGACAGGTTGTTCATGCTTGAACAGCTCAGCGATTTGGCGTGTGGCACTAAGCGCTGTAGCGATGAGGATCAGAGCATCAAGGGTGATCTGACCATTGGACTCGAACCGCTTAATGGTCGATTCGGAAATACCCGCCATCTTCGCCAAGGACTTGCGGGAGAGGTTCTGTGCGAGTCGCGCTTCCCTTGCGGGTATCACCAGTCAGAAGGTTACGCCATCGAGAAGGACGACCTCTCGGTGTGGATGATTGCCTATGCGCGAGTACTGGCCGCCCTCGACTCTGAACTCAATGTGATACCGGCAGCCATGCCCACTTTGGACGAAATATCCATGACGTATTCGACTGATGACTGCCGTGCTGCAGGTTGCAGCGCCTGAAGGTGCCTGTGGGAGGATGCTTACCAGTGGCACTGACTACCTGTTCCGCTACCTCGAGGACGCCAAGACTCAGAGGCTACGGAACTAAGCAATCGCAGCAAAGCGCTCGATGCGCGGCTGTTCGCGATGCCTGGCTTGCCAGAGATCGTAGTCGGCCTGCACTCCAAGCCAGGTACGAGCTTTGCCGATGCCGGCCAACTCTAGGCGAACAGCCAAATCCGGACTGACCGGCGCATGGCCGTGCAAGATGCGAGACAGGGATTCCCGCGCAAAACCAAGGCGGCGGGCAAGTTCGGCAATGCTGATGCCCAGTTCGGGGAGCACGTCCTCAAGCAGGGTTTCACCAGGATGCGGTGGGTTGAACATGGTCATGGATAACCCCCTCATGTTTAGTGGTAGTCAAGGTAGTCGACGAGTTCGATGTCGCTACCCACGAATCGAAATATCACTCGCCAGTTTCCATTGACGGTGAGTGACCAGAACTCTTCCAGTTCCCCCTTGAGGGGATGTAGCCGCCAACCGGGGATGTCGAGGTCGGCGGGTTCATTGGCTCTATCCATAAAACTCAGCATTCGGCCCAGGCGCTTTGCGTGGTTGGCCCGAATGCCTTTGGTTGAGCCAGATTCAAAGAAAATGCGTAGACCTTTGTGCCGGAAGCTTACGATCATAATGATGAGTGTGATGTATCAGGTCACGGTTTTCAACCGTGTGTGGGTTTTCTGCCGTTGCAATCACAGCAGCTGGGAGGGGGATGCAGGCTTATCAATTGCCTGTGCAAGATTGTGTATTTGTTCTCCTGAACACCCGATCCCTCGCCATGAAGGCTTCCAGCATGTGCGGGATGAGCGTCAGGGCGTCGACCTCTTCGCCATAGATCCGCGAGTGCACTGCCGCGTAGCGCTCGAGGTCGGCCTTCAGGCTGACGGGGCAGGTGAAGGTCAGCTTCAGGTTCTCGGTTCTCGGCAGTGGGCCGAGGCGCAGCTTGGTCATGCTCATTGCGGGGTTCTCTGTTGAGTGGAGAAAGGCTGATAGGGGCGCAGTACCAGGTCGCGGTTGACGATCACGCGTAGGGGCAGCCCAGGGCGCTGGGTCAGCGTGGGCTGGATATCGAGGTTGCGGCGGGTGACCTCTTGGCCAACTTGGTTCACTGTGTCCTGCAGGCTGTCGCGCCCGGCGATGATGATGCGGTCGCCATCGGTGCTACTGGTCGGTGCCGCCAACTCTGCACCGATGCCCAGCAGGCTGGTCATGGCCGCGCCTGCGACGATCCGATCCCAATGCCAGTCGACGCCATCCTCGAGACCGGCATAGCCGGCGGCATCGGTACCGACCAGGTTGTCGAGCTGGAAGGACGAGGTGTCTGGCAGGATCACTCGCTGCCACACCACCTGCACGCGGCTTTGTCCGTAGCTCACCTGGCTGTTGTAGCGGCCCAGCAGGCGGGCGCCTTGGGGGATCAACACATGCTGGCCGGTGGCGCTGTCGTAAACCGGTTCGGTCACCGTGGCGATCACATCGCCGGGTAGATCCGACTTGATGCCGGTGATCAGCGCCGCCGCGATGACGGTGCCGGCCATCACTTGGTAGGGCGATTCAGGCATCTGCAGCAATCCGGAATTACGGATTTGTGCGTTTACGGATTTACTGAGAAACGCCTCGTTCCGCTCCTGCTGCATTGGTGTTCCTGCGGCGGCTACTGCGCCTGACGAAGCCATACCCAGAGCCGGGGAATCGAGTTGAGCGCCACCAGCAGATGCGACGTTCGATTTCCGCGCGCTGCTGGTCTGGAAAAACACCGAGGACTGCGCTGCCTCTTCGGCTTCCTTGAGCAGGGCCAGGCGCTCTGCTTCGGCGGCATCTGGCCCATGTCCATAACCTTGCGCCTGCTGCTCCGCCCTGAGAATTGGCCCGCCCAGATCGCCGGGCAGCGGCGGCCCCAGTTGCGGTACTTCGGGCGCAGCTGGAGGCGGCAGCTGCGAGTAGTCTGCCGGCAACTGCTCCAGCCCCTCGGAGCGTGCCACGCGGTCGACGTTGTATAGCTCGTTCGGCTCGGCGCCCTGGCGGCGCTGCCGCGGCTGCAGCGACCACAGCATGGCTCCGAGTACCGCAGGCGACACGCCGCCGACCACTACCGCCAGCATGCGCGGATTGAGGCGGGTGACTGGGTGAGGCTTGGCGCGCAGCTCCAGCGACTCCGGCGCCTCCTTGGGCGGTAGCGAGGTTGCTGCGGCTTGGTTTTCGTTCTTGGACGTCATGCTCATGGCCTCCGTGCCACGCCGTCGGTGCGCTCGATCCGCACCACGTCACCCTTGTCGGCGCCCAGGCGCAGCTCGGCTGCGCCGAACAGGCGGTCGACGATGTAGTAGGGCGAGCGGAAACGATAGTTGACCAGTTGCCCCTCACCTTCGGGGCCAATTACGAACAGCGGTGGCAGCTCGCCTTGGGCGATGCCGGCGGGGAACTGGATATACACCTTACGGCCGTCATCGAAGGCGCGCAGCGGTTTCCAGGGCGGATTGCTACCGCTGATTGCATAACGAAAGCGCAGCTGCTCCAGCGCCAGGCCGGCATCCACCGGCGCCGCAGCCTGGGCTTCACTGGCGCGGCGTTGCAGGGCGAGCATGTGATCCTTCGGATAGTCCCAGGACACCGACGCCATCCAGGCCTGCTCGGTGGAACTCAGCTCGATCAGGTAGGTACGGCGCGTGGTGGTGATCACCAGGTTGGTCTTGAGGTAGACGCGTGTCGGCTTGATCAGCACGCTGGTGCGTAGTTCGTCTCCGCTTCCGCTGGTGGTGTCGCCTACGATCCAGCGCACGGTGTCGCCGGCGGCCACGGTGACCAGCTCCTCACCGGGCTGCAGGTTGATCGCCGTCACCCGCCCCGGACTGGCATACACCTGATACAGCGCGCCATCGGAGTAAGGCCAGACCTGGATGGCGTTGATATAGCCTTCCCGGCTCGGCGCGACTCGAGCCTCGCGATTGGCGCGCGAGACCCGCACTCGCTCATCGGCCGGTTCCTTGGCCGGCTTACTGCGCTGAGTTTCCGGCAATGGCTTGAGCTGGGCGGGCAGGGCCAGGGGCTTGGGTACTTCCACTACCTCGATGGGCTTGGGCGGCTCCGGCAGGCGCTGCGCTTCTACCGGTTCATCCAGCGCGATCACTGGCGGTTCCTGGCTGGCACAGCCGGCCAGCACGCTCAGCAGCAGAGGGCAGATTGAGAGGTTAAGGGAGGTTTTCATGGTTTCTTGGCTCCTTCCGTAGTGTCCAGCTCACGGCTCCAGGACAGGCCGTTGACGTAGATGCCGAGTGGGTTGCGGCGCAGCTTTTCCTCGGTGCGCGGAGGCTGCAGCACCAGCGAGATCACCGCGGTCCAGCGCTCCAGGCCGGCGGCCGAACCATTCACGAAACGGCGTTCGATCCAGCGCACCTGGAACGAGCTGTCGCTGGCACGCACCACACTGGTGACCTCGACCGATACTGACTCCTTGCCGACCCGGGTGAAGGGATCGTTGGCGCGGGCATAATCATTGAGGGTTGCCGCACCGCGGTCGGTGGTGGAGTGATAGGCCTCCAGCCAGTTCTGCCGCACCACCACCGGATCGATCGATAGCGAGCGCACCTGCTCGATAAAGCGGGCCAGGTGATGGGCGATCTGCGCATCCTGGGGCTGGTAGGGGCTGGCGGCTTCGCCGACGGCACGCACCTGGCCGAGGTTGTCGACCTCCACCACGTAGGGCGTCACCGTCGACTGCGCCGAACGCCAGACCAGTCCGCCAGCCATCAGCAGCGCCAGGCCCAGGCAGCCGAAGGCCATCAGTCGCCAGTTGCGTGCCTGCGCCAGGCTGCCGCCCATGCGCAGGTCCCAGGCCTGTGCCGCTGCCTGATAAGGGGTGACAGGTTGAGGAGTGTCGCTGTAGCGCACCCGTGGACGTGTGAATCGCATCTTCGTCCTCCTTTACGAATTCGATGGGTCGCGGATCTGCGGCCCTGGTGATGAACCACCACCATCGCCACTACGAAGGCTGTGGGCGACTGTGCTGGTGGCCTGTGAGAGTTTTTGTCTGCGCTGCAGGCGCCTGGCCCAGTCGGGCTGTTTGGCTGGGGCAGTTGCAGGATCGGAAGCGGCGTGCGCGCCGCTAGCTGCAGCGCCGGAAGAGGCTCCTGCCAGAGAGCGAGCGCCGCCCATTGCCAAACGTGCTGCACCGGGTGCCATACGCGCGCCGGCCAATACCGCGCCGCCGACACCCGTGGCGACTGCAGCCGCACCTGCTGCCATGCCCGCCGCACCGAGCGCAGTGCCGGCTGCTGCACCAGCACCCAGTTGCGGTGCGCCGGAGACCAAGCCGGTGGCAATGCCCGGCCCGAAGATGCCCAGGCCCAGCAGGGCCAGCGAGGCGAGCATGACCACCAGCGCATGGTCGATGGAGGGTTCGTCCGATACGGCCTGGAACTCGGCGAACAGCCCGCTGCCAATGCCGACGATCACGGCCAGCACCAGCACCTTGATGCCGGACGCGACCACGTTGCCCAGCACCTTCTCGGCGAGAAAGGCGGTCTTGTTCCACAGCGCGAAGGGCACCAGCACGAAGCCGGCGAGGGTGGTCAGCTTGAACTCGACCAAGGTCACGAACAGCTGAATGGCCAAAAAGAAGAAACTGACGATCACCACCAGCCAGGCCAGAAACAACACCAGGATGCTGTGCAGGTTGCTGAAGACTTCGGGAAAACCGCTGAGGCTGCTGATTTGCTCAAGCAGCGGCCCTCCGGCATCAACCCCAATCGCGGCCAATCGCCCTGGCTGCAGAAACTCCGCATGACTCAACCCGGAACCTGAGGCCAGCAGACCCAACCCGGCGAAGGAGTTGAAGACGATCTTCGCGAGCACGTTAAAGTTGCCGATGATGAAGGCGAAGGCACCGACATAGAGGGTCTTGCGGATCAGCTTGGCGCTGACATCCTCACCGCCCATGGCCCAGAACAGCCCGGCCAGGGTCATGTCGATCACCACCAGAGTCATGGTGAGAAAGGCCACCTCACCGCCGAGCAGGCCGAAGCCGGTGTCGATATACAGCCCGAACACCTCGAGGAATCGGTCGATCACGCTTACGTCGTTCATTGCACGTCCTCGTCGAAGCTTGGCGGGATCGCGGGCAAGTCGGTAGGCCGCAGAAACTCGCCGGGCCGAGCACAGCCGGAGTAGAAGCGTTCAGTCGCATCGTCTTGCCGAGCCATGACGCCGTTGTCGCCCTGTCCGCAGGCGACCAGCACCAGCAGCGGTAGCAGTGTCAGGAATCTCATGAGGGCGCCTCCCTACCGATAGAACTGCACGGGGTAGGGGGTGTAGGGCGTGCCGCTGCCCATAAAGCGTCGCCGGCGTTCGCGCGCCTCCTCGGCTGCTGCAGACTGCCGGGCAAGTTCTAGGGCGACGGCGCGGTTCTGGGTGATCTGCAGTTGCTGCGCCTGGATAGACTGCTTGGCCTGTAGGGCCAGCAACTGGTTGGTGGCTTGGGCAGCCTGCAAGGCGCCACCCGCAGACTGGCTCTGTTGCACTAGCGCGGCCAAGGCGCTCTCCTCCTCGGCCAGGTTCTGCGTCACCTGAGCCTGTACACGCAGCGCCGTATGCAGCCCGTCGAGGCCCTGCTGCCAGCGCTCGCGCGCCTCCTGGGCCAGACGCTGGCTGCTGACGTCGCCGGTGTACTCGTTCGGGTAGAGTCGGCTGAATTCCTGATCCAGGCGCTGCACTTCGTAGGCCAGCCCTCGCGCCTCGGCGAGCAGCCGCTCAGTATTGGCCAAGCTCGCGCGCAACTGGCTGACCACGTCGTAGTCCAGGCGCTGAAGGTGACGGGCCTGGTTCAGCAGCATCTGGGTCTCGTTCTGTAACTGGCGAACCTGGTTGTTCGCCATCTCCAGGGTGCGCACCGCAGTCAGCGTGTTCTGAACCAAGTTGGTCGGATCGATTACGGTGAAAGCGCTGGCCGGCTCCACGGCCAGCAGACCCAGTACCAGCAGCGTGGCGCAGGGGAAACGGTGGGCAGGGGATCTCATGGCAGGCACTCCTTGCGTGACGAGGGATAAGCGGTGAGTAGGTCGGCGGCCCAGTCCAGGCGGCGATGGCGTAACCAGGCAGGGGCGAAATCGGCCGCGCCGGACGCCCGCAAAATGCGGTCGATCTCGCGCTGCTCGGCCGGGCTGGCCGAGGAGGCGAAGGCCAGCGCCACCGGCCCGAGGTCGAGGTCGAACAGGCGGTTGCCCAGGCGCGACTGGTAGTAGTAATCACGCTTGGGCGTGGCCTGGGCGATGATCTCGATCTGCCGGTCGTTCAGTCCGAAGCCTTGGTAGATGCCGCGGATCTGCGGCTCGCCCGCCTGCGGGTTGGGCAGGAAGATGCGGCTGGCGCAGCTCTCGATGATCGCCGCAGCGATGCTGGAGTCCTTGATGTCGGCCAGCGACTGGGTGGCGAAGATGACGCTGACGTTCTTCTTGCGTAGGGTCTTGAGCCACTGGCGGATGCGCGCGGCGAATAGCGGATCGTCGAGAAACAGCCAGGCCTCGTCGAGGATCAGCAGTGTCGGCGCGCCATCAAAGCGCTCCTCGAAACGGGCGAACAGGTAGCTCAGCACGGCAGCCACCGCCGCCTTGCTGTGCATCAGTTCCTCCATCTCGAAACACTGCACGTCGGCGTTGCCCAGACGATCCTGATCGGCGTCCAGCAATGCGCCATGCGCGCCGCCCAGCACGTAGGGCTGCAGAGCCTGGCGCAGGGCGTTGTCCTGCAGCAGCACGGATAAGCCGGTCAGTGTGCGCTGTGCCCCGGGCGCGCCGGCCAGGCTGTCCAGCGCCGTCCACAGAGCAGTCTTCTGCTCGGGGCCGACGGCCACGCCTTCCTGCAGCAGGCGCGCCTCCAGCCATTCGGCGGCCCAGGCGCGGTACCCCGGCTGGTCGATGCGCGCCAGGGGCTGGAAGGCCAGGTCGCCATCGCCGCCTAGGTCGTAGTGCTCGCCGCCCAGGCCCAGCACCGTTGCGCGCAGCGAACGGCCCATGTCGAAGAAAAACAAGCGCGAGTCCGGGTAGCGGCGAAACTGCAGGGCCAGGGTCGCCAGCAACACCGACTTGCCCATGCCGGTGGGGCCGGCCACCAGGGTGTGGCCGACGTCGCCGACGTGGGTAACCAGGCGAAAGGGTGTGGCGCCATCGGTGCGGGTGATCACCAATGGCGGGCCATCCAGATGTTCGTTGCGCACCGGGCCGGCCCAGACTGCCGAGACCGGCATCAGGTGCGCCAGGTTGAGCGTGGAGATCAGCGGCTGGCGGACATTGGCGTAGGCGTTGCCGGGGACCGACGATAACCAGGCCTCCACCGCGTTGAGAGTCTCGGCGATGGTGACGAAACCGCGGCCCTGGATCACCCGCTCGACCCGGCGCAGCTTCTCGTCGGCGATCTGGGCATCGGCATCGCTCACCGTCACGGTGGCGGTCACATAGCCGAAGGCGACCTGGTCGGCACCGAGTTCCTGCAGCGCCGCATCAGCGTCCCTGGCCTTGTTCGCCGCGTCGCTGTCGAGCAGCGGGCTTTCCTGCTGGAAGATAGCTTCGCGCAGCAGCGCCAGGACGCCCTTGCGTTTGGCGAACCACTGCCGGCGCAGGCGCACCAGTTCCTTCTCGGCCTCGTCCTTTTCCAGGCAGATAAAACGGGTCGACCAGCGATAGGCGAAGCCCAGACGGTTGAGGTCGTCCAGCACGCCTGGCCACGTCGAGGTGGGAAATCCACGGACCGACAGCGTGCGCAGGTGCTGCTCGCCCAGACGTGGCGCCAGGCCCGTGGTCAGTGGACTGTCGGCCAGCAGGGCATCGAGGTGGAAGGGCACTTCGGGCACCGCCAGCCGCTGGCGGTGGGTCGATACCGTGGCGTGCAGGTAGGTCAGCGTCTGGCTGTCGTCGAGCCAGGCGAGCTCCGGCAGTACCCCGTCCAGCAGGTCGAAGAAACGATCCGTCTCGGCGACAAAGGCGGTCAGTCGTTCGAGCCAGTCGACACCACGTTGCGGCCGATGCTCATAGAGCAGGCTGGCGGCGCGCGAGCGCGACTCCTCTGGCGGCAGGTAGAGCAGCGTCAGGTGATAACTGCTCTCGAAGTGGCTTCCGTGCGCCTCGAAGGCGGCGCGACGCTCCTCGTCCACCAGCCAGGACAAGGGTTCAGGAAAGTCGCTGTCAGGGTAGTCGGCGGCCGCCAGGCGCTCGGCCTCGATAAACAGCGCCCAGCCCGAGCCAAGGCGGCGTAGGGCATTGTTCAGGCGCGCCGAGGTGGCCACCAGTTCGCCTTGGGTGGCGCTGTCCAAATCTGGCCCGCGAAAGCGCAAGCTGCGCTGGAATGAACCGTCCTTGTTCAACACGACGCCAGGGGCGACCAGGCCGGCCCAGGGTAGCCAGTCGGAGAGCTGGGCAGGGCGACGTTGGTATTCGGTTAGGTTCAGCATGGCGGCCTCCTCACACATCCAGCAGCGACGGCTGCTTGATGTGCCGGGCAAACACCTGCAGGAACTGCGGGTCCAGACGGGCACCCCAGACCGCCAGCGAGTGGCCTACCAACCAGAGCACCAAGCCCGACAGCCACAACCGCAGACCCAGGCCGACCACTGCCGCCAGAGTGCCGTTGAGGATCGCCACGTTGCGCGGGGCTCCACCGAGCAGAATCGGCTCGGCCAGCGAGCGGTGCATGAGCACCTCGAAACCGGGGATGAGTTCGCGCTCGCCGTTCATACGATCACCGCCCCGCCGGCAAAGCTGAAGAAGCTGAGGAAGAACGACGATGCGGCGAACGCAATCGACAGACCGAAGACGATCTGGATCAGCTTGCGAAAGCCGCCGCTGGTATCGCCGAAGGCCAGCGTCAGGCCGGTGGTAATGATGATGATCACCGCGATAATGCGCGCCACCGGACCCTGTACCGAATCAAGGATCGATTGCAGCGGCCCTTCCCAGGGCATTCCGGAGCCGGCTGCGAGAACCGGCAGGGAGGCGCTCAGGCATAGGGCTCCTAGCATCAAGGCACTGACGGAGCGGCGACGATTAGCAACGCGAGGATGGCAGGCAGTCATGGCTGTTTTCCTGAGTAAGCGAAGGAATGAATGCGGGGGCGATGGACGTAAGTTGATAGCCGCGCTCGTCATAGCCGGTGACGCGGGCGATCTGCTGGACATAGCGCGTGCGGCCACGCCCGGCGAGAAACACCACCAGATTGACCGCCTCGGCGATCAACGCCCTCGGCGCGGTTAGGGCGACTTCCAGAATCAGTTGCTCCAGGCGCAGCAGTGCGCCCTGTGCAGAGCCAGCGTGAATGGTGGCGATACCGCCGGGATGGCCGGTGCCCCAAGCCTTGATCAGATCCAGCGCCTCACCGCCGCGAACCTCGCCGACCACCACGCGATCGGGGCGCAGACGCAGCGTGCTGCGCACCAGATCAGCCATGGAGACCACGCCAGACTTGGTGCGCAGAGCGACGTGATCGAGGGCCGGACACTGCAGTTCGACCGTGTCCTCCAGCACCAGCACGCGGTCGCCGCTGCCGGTCACTTCGGCTAGCAGCGCATTGGCCAGAGTGGTCTTCCCGCTGCTGGTGCCGCCGGCAACCAGGATGTTCTGCCGCTCACGCACGGCTACGCGCAGGTGTTCTGCCTGCGCGGCGCTGAGAATGCCGTCGGCCACGTACTGCTGCAGCGGGATGACGCCGGCTGCGCGCTTGCGTAGAGCAAAGGTCGGCCCGGCCACCACTGGCGGCAGTACGCCCTCGAAGCGCTCGCCAGTCTCTGGCAGCTCGGCGCTCAGCAGCGGCTTGTTACGATGCACTTCCTGGCCGACATGCGCTGCCACCAGGCGGATGATCCGTTCACCATCGGCATCTGCCAGCGTGCCCAGACGGGCGCGGCCAGCGGACAGGCGATCTACCCAAAGCGCGCCATCGGGGTTGAGCATCACCTCGACCACGTCCGGGTTGTCCAGGGCAGCAGCGATCAGTGGCCCCATCGCCGTGCGCAGCATGCGCGTGCGCCGATCCAGGGACGTTGCCGCAGCGCTCAGCATTGGGGAGGGGGCGACAGTCATGGACGCTCTCCCGAGAACTGAGCCTCTGCCTGAAGCTCTTCGTGCACGTCTCTGACCAGGCTGCGTCCGCGCTGCAGGTGGCGCCCCAGTTGCTCGACGAACTGGCTGAAGCGCAGCTTGCCCTGCGCGCGTGCTGCTTCTTGGTGAGCCTCGGGTACAGGCGTGCTGACAGTGAGGTAGTAGCGCACGTAGAGCGCCACAGTCTCGATCAGGATGTTCTGGTCGCGCTCCAGGCGCTCTAACTGACGTGACAGGCGATCCAGGCGTTTGGCTATGGCCACTTCGCGTTGCTCACCTGACTCGGGCGACAGCCAGGAGGCTAACGCCGCAGCGATGATTGAGGACTTCGACACGCCCTTGGTGATCGCCAGTTCCTTCAGGCGCTTGGCATGCTCGGGTTGGATAAACAGGTTGAGGCGGGCTCGGCTCATAGGACTATTCCATCGTCAGGGTCGAGGGCGGCCAGTCGCGCCACGCGCTGCAGGCGTGGATCCGGCTGGGTGGGGAAGGGAGTGGGAATGTCGTCCTCGTCGAGCAGGAGCAGGTCGCTAGCTAGCTCGTCGTGATCCGGCAACTGGGCGAGCTCCTCTAGTTCGGGCTGACGGCGTGGGCCGCCGTCCTCGACGCTTTCTACATTGGCCAAGTGAGCCTGCGCAGCGTCGGGGGCCGAAGGCACGGCCAGGTCGCTCCAATCGTCTGCGCGTGGCGACGGTGCGTCGGCATAGCGGCCCGGCTGCAAGCGCGGGGCGGGCAGCACCCGGCTCTGGAAGTTGGCGTCGGTGAAGTAGCGCAGCTTCTTCGCGCGGATTGGCGCTAGGCCCGAGAGCATCACCACGGCCTTGTCGCTGGGCAGTTGCATCACCTCTCCCGGGGTCAGCAGCGGGCGTGCGGTTTCCTGGCGCGAGACCATCAGGTGGCCGAGCCAGGGCGCCAAGCGATGGCCGGCGTAGTTACGCTGCGCGCGCAGTTCGGTGGCAGTACCCAGGGTCTCTGAGATGCGTTTGGCGGTGCGTTCGTCGTTGGTGGCGAAGGTCACCCGCACATGGCAGTTGTCGAGGATCGAGTGGTTCTGGCCGTAGGCCTTGTCGATCTGGTTCAGTGATTGCGAGATTAGGAAGGCGCGCAGCCCATAACCGGCCATGAAGGCCAGCGCCGTCTCGAAGAAGTCCAATCGCCCCAGCGCCGGAAACTCATCGAGCATCAGCAGCAGCTTGTGCCGGCGCTCGATGCCGTCGGAGCCGTCGAGCGACTCGGTCAGGCGCCGGCCGACCTGATTGAGGATCAGGCGGATCAGCGGTTTGGTGCGGCTGATATCCGAGGGCGGCACCACCAGATACAACGACACCGGATGCTCGGCCGAGATCAGGTCGGCGATGCGCCAGTCGCAGCGTGATGTGACTTCGGCCACCGTTGGGTCACGGTACAGGCCGAGGAAGGACATGGCCGTGGACAGCACGCCCGAGCGCTCGTTGTCGCTCTTGTTCAGCACCTCCCGGGCGGCTGAGGCCACCACCGGATGGGGGGCATCACCTAGATGCGGCGTGGTCATCATCCGGTGCAGGGTCAGTTCGAAGGTGCAGGCCGGATCGGAGAGGAAGTTGGCTACGCCGCGCAGGGTCTTGTCTTGGCCGGCGTAGAGCACGTGCAGGATGGCGCCGACCAGCAGCGCATGACTGGTCTTCTCCCAGTGATTGCGCCGCTCCAGCGCGCCCTCTGGATCGACGAGGATATCGGCGATGTTCTGTACGTCGCGTACTTCGTGGGCACCGCGACGCACTTCCAGCAGCGGGTTGTAGGCGGCCGAAGCGAGGTCGGTGGGGTTGAACAGCAGGCAGTGGGAGAAACGCGAACGCCAGCCCGCAGTCAGGCTCCAGTTCTCGCCCTTGATGTCGTGGATGACTGCTGAGGCAGGCCAGGAGAGCAGGGTGGGTACCACCAGGCCGACGCCCTTACCCGAGCGCGTCGGCGCAAAGGTCAGCACATGCTCGGGGCCTTCGTGACGCAGATACTGGTCGTCGAACTGGCCGAGGAACACGCCCGCAGGCTGGGTCAGACCAGCCTTGCGAACCTCATCCGCATCGGCCCAGCGCGCCGAGCCATAGGTGGTGACGCGCCGTGCCTGGCGTGCCCGCCAGATAGCCATGCCGATGGCCACCACCAATGCCAGCAGGCTGCTGCAGGCAGCGATGCTGCCGCCGACGTTGAAGACGTCCCGCGCATAGGCATCGAAGACGAACCACCACTCGAACAGGCGCCAGGGGTGATACACTGGCGTCCCCAGCAACTCGAACCAGGGCGCTCCTAGGCGAGCCTGATAGCCGAGCGCGGCAGCCGTCCACTGCGTGGCACCCCACACCCCGGACAGGGTAACGGCCAACACCACCAACACCTGGCCGTACAGCACCGTCGTCGCTTGCATCCCTGAACCCAACCTCCCAGGCAAAACACACGGCACGCAGAAGTGCCGCGGACGAAAGGTTCGGCATTGGGAGGGGAGGGGTCAAAGACCGTTTTGGCGGGGACTAAGAAGGTAGGGGCAACACAGCAGGCTGTGGCGGTTGGCGGATAAACTCAGCAGGGTACGGTGTACGCGACCGGTAGATGTCGACCCGAGGCTGTCGCTGGCGACGGGCAGAAACCAGCCGAATACGCCGCTACGTGAAATCTGAGCCTAAATAGACCTCTGCCAAATTTTAAGATTTCAATCTCGGGCGCCAATTTTTCCGCCGTGAAAACCAAGGCCGACTTTTTCAACAGAATCGGCCAGAAGCGGTCGCTCGCGAGGGGTTGAAGTAGACACCCATACCAAGCTTAAGCGCTTGCGTTGAACCCGTCAGTTAGACCCAGCCCAAGGTGGCAACACAATTTTCTGGATGATATGCCTCTTTAGCCCCCGAAAGATGCAACAGGAAGGAATGACTCCCCTGTTTGCGAAGCGTGTCGACGAACCCGTCGAACAACATCAATGCACGTCATACCGCCGGTGAGAATAAGGTAGATGTGCGATGCATCGAGCAGCAGTAAAGTAGTTTTCTTCCCAGATGCTTCTTTTAAGGCCACCGATGAATAGCCTGCCATGGAAACAAACAAGCCCATGGTGTTGTCTGCCTTGCTTTCGACCTTGCTCCGAAAAATATCGATGTCAGGGCTACCGGCTTGGACGGCCGTGAATTTCAGTTCAATGAGGTAAGTTGTTCCATCAATTGTGAGGGAACCATCGATTTGTCTGCCACCTGTGTTGTATGGCCTGCGATGCTCAATTTCTGTGAAATTTAGAAAGTCGTAGAACCAGTCTTGAAAAGCGTAGCCTCCTGAAGCCGTCCCCATCTGCTGTGCTAGTTCGTTGAGCCTGTTCATCAAGTCTGCAAGGCTTGCTTTTTCACGTTGAACTGCTTCGCGTTCTTTTCGAGCCTTTTCCTTCACAGCCTCGCGTTCTCGCTCGGATCGTATTTCCTCTGACTGTCGAGTGATAAACGCTTTCAGTTCCGCGACTGCTTCGGACGCACATTGGATTTTTTCAGCTGAGTCTTCCCAATTTCGAAGGTCAGGAAAAGTGGTCTGCTCCGCGAGGAAAATTGCCATTTCGCCGATTACAGCCTTGCCCTTATCGCTTCGTTGCAGTGCCGCGAAGGTACGGTCTAAGAAGTCGCGCTTGCTTTCATCAGGAGACCATGATGCCAAGTGAGCTTCGGCGACATGGGTTTGTCGCAGAAATTTGCGAAGAGACTCTTTTCGCCAGAAAGATTTCAGCACTGCTTCATATGCAAGTTGGACAAGATGCGGCGTGATTTTTATTGCCATATTTTCAATCTTAAATGTACTAGAATTTTAACTGGGTAAAATATAAACTCACCGCCTCATGCTGCTTTGCGCGCCGACCCTATGGGTTGTGAGGTATGTCATAGTTTAACTTCTTCAATGATGAGCTGGATGTTCGGATCAGCGACATCCATGACCTCGGAGATCGTGGGAGGATCGCGTCGATAGGTGAGATTGAGAGATGCAAGTAGGCGGTTTCCGTCTACAAGCTCTACGAAGAAACCCTTCTGTGCTGCTAGCGCTTTCTCCTTGGAAAGCCCATGGGTAAAACCGGATGACGTAACAAGTAGCGAGTTTGTGGTGCCGTTTATTGCCATAGTCCCAATAAGTTCTCGAAGCACTCGGACACCGACTTTATTCCTTGTGTGCTTGACTTGTGCATAGACGTCACCAAATTCGGCATGGTCTACGATGACGTCAATGCCTCCATCTTTAGATCTGGCAGTCACACGTGCTTGATACCCAAACTCCCGGAAAACTCCCTTAGTTACATCTTCGAGAGCAGCCCATTCTGCTGAGGTGCCTTTGCCAAGCAAATGGTCTCGAATCTCGCCTTCCAAGATGGTTAGTTGTGCATCACTTGGCCCAGGAGAAAACGTTCTCAGTGCAGCTCCGGTTGCAGTAAGGATATGAAGTGTGTGATCAAGGCCGCAAGCGCTATCCCAAGTATCTTTAGAGACGAACCACCAGCCGCACAGGGCGCAACACATCACTTTAATATATTTGGAATAGCGTCGACCGTCTGACTCGTCGTATCGATCAGAAACGGCAAGAGCCTGGCTGCATGCGCAGCAGGGGCAAAAGCTGTTGCGAAATACAGACGTGAGCAGAGGAGCGGATTGTGTGTGGCTGTTGTACTGCCAGACCGGTGAGGCCATGTTCGAGATGCCTAAATAAACTGCACGTGTGAGGGAATGTTTTTCGCCACATGCGTCGCATATGTTCCTTGTCCACGCATAATCTCTTGAGCTAGGTGAAGCGACTGCTAGAAGGGCAAAAGCGACAAGACTCATCTCGAGATTACGGAGTCGTTGCCCATGTGTCTATGGTCGGTTATGGGAAAGCGTCTCCGTCTAGGAACGTCTGCATCTGGCCGATTCTGTTGAAAAAGTCGACCTTGGCTGGATCGGCCATTCCGGCGCTCAAAAAACGCACGATCTTGGCGCTGCTACGTAAAAACCAGGCTGACTTCCACCTTCCAAACACCTTAGATTTCCACCTCAGCAACGCTCGTTCGTGGGGTAGTAATCGCGAAGGAACTTTTTCAACACAATCGGCCGATTTCTGCCGGTTGTGATCGGCAGTCCGTGACCGGAGGCCGCTCCCTACCTCATGGTAGGGTTCACCCTCAGCGCTGGGAGCTATTCGGCTAGCAGCGTTGTAATTTGGTTGATGCTGATTACTTGCTCGCTCCCGATCATCTCGGAATGGGTAGCCTGGATGATCGAGGTGACAGGGCGCGGAGTCATCAGCGCCCAGCAGACGTTGCCTGGAGAGCGAATCGAGTTGTAGCGAAGGCCTGTGCATGCTGCCCGCTTCACTTCGCTTCCCAATTGATTTGGGTACTCGGCGAGTGATTCTGCCGACTCGCCGCTGTTGCAGGGAGGAATAGCGCTCCGTTGAGCTATGCCAGTTCGCGTATGAGCTCCGGATGCTTGCTCAGGATACGGATCAGGACAGTGGCCTGGTCGTTGGGCTTTGAGCGGTTCTGTTCCCAGTTCTTCAGGGTTGCAGGCTTGGCGTGGATGGCCTGCGCAAATACACCCTGGGACATCTGCAGCTTTTCGCGCAGTGCGACGATTTCCGCGCCTGTCGCGGGTTCGATTGGCTTGTATTCGACCTTGTGAGTACGCAGCGTACGCTTGCCTTCACGTGCTGCGGCCAAGTCGTCGAAGCCTTCGATCAGCTCGGAAAAAATATCGCGTTTGGTCATGGTGCTTGCCTCGCCTCAACTTCGCGCTCAAGGAGCGCTTTCAACTGCCTACGCTGGTCACTGCTCAGCTCATCGAGTTCGTCTTTGTCATACAGGGTAAAGAGCCAGAACTGCAGACCGCTGTGCCAGTAGTAATAAATCACCCGAACGCCACCTCGCTTCCCCTTGCTGCGCCTGACTGATCCGAAGCGGACCTTCCTCAGACCACCGCTGTTGGCGATGACTGCGCCCACCTCCGGGTTGGCCAAGAGCATTTGCTGGAATAGCGAGTATTCGCCGTCATCCAGGTGGGCTTTTCGGTTGCGCTCAAAGGGTGACAGTTCAACGAACAATGCTTTCATTTTTGTGCGCTATTTACGTATATTTAACGGTGAGTGTCTTCTTGTCAAGAAAGGGGCTTTTTGGCCAGATACAACAAATGCGGCAGCCTGGCTGGGCTGCCGCTAAGACGCTCTTCTGGGAGGGCTCGCCGCGACGGGGAGATCTAGTGCCTCGGGCGATCAGGCGATTTCCTTCTGTGATGCGTGATCCGGCAGCAACGCCTGGCGTTCCGCCGGGCTCACCCGCCCAATAAATCGCGCCAGTTGCTCGGCCGGCTCGCCTTTGCGCCTTACCATGTAGGTGGTCAGCATCGATGCGCAGCCGTCTAGCGGCCTGGCCACGACGTCCGGATTGTTCAGTTCGTTGATGCGGGCCAAGCTGGAGAAGCCCAGACCGTAACCCGCGGCGACCAGCGCCATCATCAGATCCAGAGTGGGAACGTGGTCAGCAATGGTCAGTCGCGTATCCACGGCGCCCAATACCCGCTGTAATTGTTGCCAGAATCCTTGGCAGACCTGCGGATCGCAGAGCACCAGCGGGTAGCGCACCACCTCATCGAGCGGTACGCGCCGGTAGCTAAGTAGCGGGTGGCGGGCAGGCACCGCCACAACCAGTGGATCGAACCAGACCGGCTCGGCCACCAGCCCTTCGCCGAGCTCGTCCGATTGAGCGAGCCCGATGTCGTACAGGTCATCGTTCAGCCCTCTGACCTGTTCGCTGAAGGTGACCTCCGACAGGCAGATCTCGACCTCGGGTTCTTCCTCGCGGCATTGGGCGAGCAGGGCGGCCAAGCGTGCCTGAGGTGTACCGTCGGACAGCGCCACGCGAATGCGCCCACGGTAGCCGGCCGCTGCGCTCTTGACGCTGGCCTTGGCCTGATCGACCACAGCGAGCACCCTACGCGCCTCTTTCAAGAGCACCTTGCCGGCCCAGGTCAGGCGCGTGCGCCGCGTGGTGCGTTCGAACAGTTGCACGCCCAGGCGGTACTCCAGTTCCTTGATGATCCGCGACAGGGGCGACTGTTCGATATGCAGGCGCGCGGCAGCACGCGCGAAATGCAGTTCTTCTGCAACGGCAATGAAACAGCGAAGGTGGCGCAGTTCCACGGCCTTTCCTCCATCAGTTAGATGTTGAATTTAAGCGTCGACGTTAGGCCCGGCGACGCAGATTGATGATTTGCAGCAGAGCACCCAAGGCGGCCACACTCCCTGCGCTGGCAGCCAGTGTCCAGGTAGGCATTTGCAACAGCAGCACGAAACCGCCGGCCGCGGCGCCGATAGCGCTGCCCAGGTAGAGCGCGGACTCGTTCAATGCGATGGCCAGGTTGCCGTCCCCCTGAGACTGGCGGGCAAGAATCAGTTCGTTGTTCTGCGGCACCTGTAGCGCCCAGCCGACGGCTCCCCACAGAGCAATAGGCAGCATTACCAGCCAGGTGCTGAGGGCAGCCGCCAGCGGCAGCACGAACAGCGACACGGCGAGGATGATCATGATAGCGAAGGTCAGCACCGGGCCCTTGATGCGATCCACCAGTGGGCCGATCAGGAAGCTGCCCAGCACACCGCCGATGCCCCAGACCCACAGATAGGGCGTGACCGAGCGCACCGCGCCGTAGGCCGGGTCAGCCAGCAGTGGGGCGATGAAGGTGTACATGCCCAGGCTGGCGATAGCAGCCAGCAGCGACACCAGCAGGATGACCAGCACATGACCGTCGCCGAGGATCGCCAGCTTCTGGCCCAGCGTTGTGGCAGTGGCCGCCGGCAATGAAGGGAGCTTCAGCAGCAGGCCGAAGAAGGCCACGAGGCCAAGCAGGGTGACCAGCCACAGGGCAGCCTGCCAGCGCAGCTGTTCGGCGATCAGCAGACTGAGTGGCACGCCCAGCACCACGCCGCTGGCCATGCCGCCCATGATGATGGCGATGGCCTTGCCGCGGCGCTCCGGGGTGGACACGGCGGCCGAGGCACCGATGCCCATGGCCAGGTAGACGCCTGCGCCGATACCGGCGATGGCACGCCAGGCCATGAGCACGGTGAAGCTCTCGGCCAGTGCACTGGCGGCGTTAGCAATGACGAACAGGCCCAGGGCCAGCAACAGGCCGGCGCGCTGACGATTTGCTGGGGTCAGGGCCACGAAGATCGGCGAACCCAGGCCGTAGGCCAGAGTGAAGGCGGTGACCAACTGTGCGGCCACCGCGACGGAGACCGCGAACGAGGACTCGATCATCGGGATCAACCCGGCGGTGACATAGGAGGCCATGCCTAGGGCGAAAGCCCCCAGCGCTATGAGGTAGATGGGTGATTGGTTGGGTGTGTGCATGCTCGGACTCGCTTGTGCTCCTTCGGAGCGCTTGGGTGGTACAGCGAATAGGAGTGACCCGCACCGGGGCCACTCCCGGTTTTGGGCTACAGCTTGAGACTGACGTCGTATTCGCTCAGCCAGGTGTTGAGGCCTACGGCTAGCTCTATCCCCATGCGTTCATACATGGGCGAGATACTTCCGAGCGGCTTGGCCAGGGTTTGCTGGACGCGGCTGCTGTCGAGCAACGCCGTCACCGGCGCATTGCGATCTGCCTGGATTTCGGTCAGCGCATCACGCAGTGCCTGCTCGTAGGCCGGATCCTGCGTCGAGGGGTAGGGGCTCTTGACCCGCTCGCTGATCGATTCGGGCAGCAGGTCGCGGGTCGCTGCGCGGAGAATGCTTTTCTCCCGCCATCAAAGGCCTTCATCGGCCAAGGAATGTTGAAGGCGTACTCAACCAGCCGGTGATCGCAGAAGGGCACCCGTACCTCTAGGCCAACCGCCATGCTCATTCGGTCCTTGCGATCGAGCAGGGTTTGGACGAAGCGTGTCAGGTTGACGTAGCTCATCTGCCGCATACGTTGGTCGAAGGCGCTCTCACCGGGCAGCACCGGTGCGTCGCCAATGGCCTGGGCATAGCTGTCACGCAAGAAGGTCTGCATGTCGAGTTGGGCTAGCAGGCCTGGGTCGAACAGGGTTTTACCGTCGAAGTACTTGCCTGTCACCGAGGTCAGCCAGGGGAAGGTATTGGCCTGAATGGCTTCAGGGTCGTGGAACCAGCGGTAGCCACCAAATACCTCGTCTGCGCTCTCACCAGAGAGCGCTACCGTCGAATGCTTGCGCACCTCCTGGAACAGTCGGTAGAGCGATGGCCACATGTCGCCCCAGAAGGCCGGAGGCAGGTCGAGGGCGCGGACGATCTGCGTACGCAGCGCCGGGTCGGCCAGCTCGCGGCTGTCGAGGATGATTTCCTGATGACTGGAGCGAATTTTCTCCACCAGGTCGCGTACGAAAGGAGCATCCGGGGTACCGCGCACTGCATCGCCGGTGAAGCCGCTGCCGTGGTCGACGAAGTCGACAGAAAACGAGCGGATGTTCTCCTTGCCCTCAGCTAGCAACTTTTTAGAAGCCAGCGCGGTGATGATCGAGGAGTCCAGCCCGCCCGAGAGCAGACTACACAGCGGCACGTCGGCGACGATCTGGCGGTCGACGATGTCCACCAGCAGGTCGCGGGTATGGCGGATGGTTTCGTCTAGCGTGTGCTCGTGCTCGCGCGCCTCCAGCTTCCAGTAGTGGCGACGGCCCGGGCCCTGGCGGTTGATGCGCACGATCTCGCCGGGCATCACCTCTCGCATGCCGTCGAACACAGCATGGCCCGGCGTCTTCACCATCTCCAGGATCTCGCGCAGGCCGTCTGCACGCACCTTGCGCGGTACCAGTGGATTGGCCAGCAGCGCCTTGGGCTCGGAGCCGAACACCACGCCGTCGGAGGTAGGGAAGTAGTACAGCGGCTTGACGCCCATGCGGTCGCGGATCAGCAGCAGCTCCTGTGAGCGCAGGTCCCAGATGGCAAAGGCATACATGCCGTTGAGTTGCTCTACGAAGGCCTTGCCCCATTCGACATAGGCGCGCAGCACCACCTCGGTGTCGCTGCGGGTCTCGAAACGGTGGCCAAGTCGTTGCAGTTCGGTGCGTAGCTCGCGGAAGTTGTAGACCTCGCCGCTGTAAGTGATCGCGGCGACCTCGCGCGGGCCACCGTGCATCGCTGTCATCGGCTGGCGGCCGCCCTCCAGGTCGATGATCGATAGGCGCCGATGGCCCAGACCGACCGGGCCGTCAATCCACAGACCGCCTGCATCAGGGCCTCGCAGTGCCATTGTGTCGGTCATGCGCTGCAGGGTTTCGCGTTGCGTTTCCAGGTTCCGGCTGTAGGACAGCCATCCAGCGATTCCACACATAGTCCTTCTCCTTGTGATTGAGTTACCCGAGGCTTTCCAGATCGCTGTCCTCGGCCAGCAGTACGCGCGTCTCGCCATGGACGTAGCGTGCCGGAGCTGGGGTTTGGGCATGGGTTTCCAGGTCGTTGAGCAGGCGCTGCAAGGCCACAGCGGTATCGAGGCCGGCGAATGGCTGGGGTGGCGATTCTCTAAGAGCCACAGCGCGCACCACATGTCGGCACAGACGAGACAGCTTGTGCACGGTGTCCAGGCCAGGTTCGTCTGGGGCCGTGGCGAACTCGTGGAGCAGCTCCTCGCTGCCGTTGGCACCGCGCGTCCAGATGCGCAGTTGGTCGTGATCCCAGCGCGGCGTATCGAATATCAGGCGCGCATGGATCAGTCGGGCGTCGCGGTCGACGAAGCTGAAATCCACGGTGCGCTGGCGCACGATGTTGACGAAGCTGGCGTATCCGGTGACCCGCGCCTCGCCCAGGCTGGCGGTGAGTTGCACGGTGTCGAGTACCTCAGAGCCGGAGATGGAGAAGTCCGAGCGCACACCGAGCACACCATCGAGCTGGAGCTGGCCAGCACGCGGGCAGATCCAGCCGACCAGATCCAGGGCATGGATCACCTCGCTGGTCACGCCGCAGGTGTGGCGGTAGTCGTTGATGCGGTCCTTACCCCAGTGGAAGCTGGCGCGCACCAGTTGCCAATCGTGGCGCTTGACCCACTCGCGCAACTGCCGTGTTGCGTCCGAGTAGCGCTCCACCAGATCCAGGGCAAAGCCACTGACCTGATCTAGCGCACATAGCAGCTCGTCCAAGTCGTCACCGGGCGTGACTAGTGGCTTTTCGCAGAGCACAAACCCCCGGTAGCCGGCCAGCTGCTTGAGCACAGATGCATGGCTATGGTCGTTGACGCTGACCACCGCAATATCCGGCTCAAATACCTGTAGCGCTCGCTCGACGTTGTCGAAGTAGGGCTGTTCGGTCGTTTTCCGCCGGCGCCCGACATAGGCCAGCGACAGCGGCAGGCCGGTGCTCGTGGCGATATGCTCGAAGGCGCGGCGGTAACGGTTGCCGGCGTAGCCCAGGCCGATGATCAGGATCTTCACGCCGAGGCCTCCTGACGGATCAGCAGGCACTCGTCGCTGACGGCGAAGCCCAGGCCCTGATACAGCGTGCCGGCCTCCGCGGTGCTCTGCAGTACCACCGAGCCGACGCCGCGGTTGGCGAACCAGCGCAGCAGGTGCTGCATCAGATGCCGGGCGATGCCGCGGCCACGCCACTGCGGCTCCACCACCACCGATTGCACCCAGCCGGACAGGCCATTGAGGCAGCCCGGTGCCGGCGCACGCTGGTCGATAATGGCGGTCGCACAGCCCAGCACCTGACCGGATTTCTTGTGCTCGGCGGCGAGGATCTGCACGCAGTCACTGTCGTTCAGGCGGCTGCTCAGCCAGGTGCGGTAGGCCGCCCGCCAGCGCGTCGCATCTTCTGGTGTCTTGCTCGAATAGCTGGCGTTGGTGCCGTCCAGCAGATACGCGCGCAGTTCCACCAAACTGACCAGGTCGGCCTGGGTGGCCGGACGTACCGTGAAGAAGGACTGTTCCATCTCAGGCCACCTCCGCAGCAAACACCTCGGATGCCAGTGGGATGCTGAAGTGGTCGAAGGTCTCGCGCAGCGACACCGCCAGATGTTCGATCTGCGCATCGTTGTGGTTCGGCGTGGCGTTGACGCGGAAGCGCTCTGTCCCTACCGGCACGGATGGATAGTTGATTGGCTGCAGGTACACACCATGTTCGTGGAGCAGCCGATCTGCCGCTGCCTTGCAGCGCTTGGCTTCGCCAACCAGTACCGGCAGCACATGAGTTTGTGAGCAGGGCATCACCGGTACATCGTGATGCTTGAGGCGCTCGCGCAGCTTGCCCGTCTGGCGATGCAGAGCATTACGCTCGTTGTCGTTCGCTTTGAGGTGTTCGACGCTGGCCAGGCATCCGGCAGTGACTGCCGGTGGCAGCGAGGTCGTGAAGATAAAACCGGTGGCAAAGGAGCGCACCGCATCAACGATTACCTGAGTAGAGGCGATGTAGCCCCCGATAACGCCAATGGCCTTGGCCATGGTTCCCTGGATGATATCTACCTGACCGGCGATGCCCAGTTCGGCGGCGATACCAGCGCCGCGCGGGCCGTACATGCCCACCGCATGCACTTCGTCCAGATAGGTGAGGGCGTTATAGCGCTTAGCGAGTGCGACAATTTCAGCGATAGGCGCGATGTCGCCATCCATTGAGTAGATCGACTCGAAGACCACGATCTTCGGTTGGCCAAGTGGGTAGCTGGCAAGGATCTGCTCCAGATCTTCCAGGTCGTTGTGACGGAAGATTTTGCGCTCGTTGGGCGTGGAGCGGATGCCGTTCACAATGGAGGCATGGTTCAGCTCATCGCTGATTACTACGCAATCAGGGATGCGTCGCAGCAGGCACTGAAGGGTGGCATCGTTGGAACCAAAACCAGTTGGAAATACCAACGCCGCTTCCTTGCCGTGCCATTCAGCAAGAGAGGCTTCCAGCTCTGCGTATACCTCGTGTGATCCACCGATATTACGCGAGCCGCCGGAACCCGCACCGTAAGCATCCAATGCGTCATGAATTCGCTGGCGCACAGCTGCATGTTGGGACATGCCGAGGTAGTCATTGCTGCACCAGACCACCACCGGGTTCTCTTCGCGACCATCCAATTTGGCCAGAGGATATTGGCCGCACATGCGGCTCAGGGTGGTGAAGGTGCGGTATTGGTTGGAGGACTTCAATGTCTCCAGTTGTTCTCGAAGAAGTGCTTGATACATCCGTTTATCTCCTTAGCGAGTTGATGACACGTCTCTGTGTGGTTCCTCATCAAGCGAGAGCCTGGTAGGGGTAATTCCATCCAGGCCGGGCTATTCTTAGCGGGATTTATGGGGGTTACAATTTGACTGTTTATCCTATTACTGGAGGTAACCGGATGAGCGCGCCTCGCACAACTGAACGCACTCGAATAGATCTGGCCGAATTCCTGCGTAGTCGCCGTGAACGTATTTCGCCGGAGGAGGTGGGCCTGCCCGCCGGCAGCCGCCGGCGCACACCTGGGCTGCGCCGCGAGGAGGTCGCGGCATTGGCTGGGGTGGGCTTGTCCTGGTACACATGGCTGGAGCAAGGTCGAGACATCAGTGTCTCAGCGGCCTTCCTCGACAACCTTTCGCGTGCGCTCAAGCTGGATGCCACCGAGCGTCGCCACCTGTTTCTGCTCGCTCACCAGCGTCTGCCGCCAGAACCGGGCAAGACTTGGTGCATAGTGCCTGCGCTGATCCACCGTCTTATGGCGGATCTGCCGTCACGCCCGGCTTACGTGCTCAACCTGCGCTGGGATGTGCTGGCCTGGAACGCCGCAGCGGATCGGATTTTCGGCTTCTCCGCATTGCCGGCGGATCGCCGCAACATGCTCTGGATGCTCTTCACAAGCCCCGCAATGCGAGAGCTGTTCAATCCCTGGAGTGAGCAGGCGCTGCAGATCCTTTCCAGCTTCCGCCGCGACTTTGTGCGTGCCACCCAGGATCCTGATATCGCTGCCTTGGTGAAGGATCTGGAAAAGGCGTCGCCCGATTTTAGAGAGTGGTGGCGACAGCAGGACATCCACGGCCCGTGCCAGGGGATCCGTCACCTGAAGATCGATTCGATCGGCCAGGTGGTGTTCGAGCACACCACGCTGACCATCGACGAGGATCGCCACCTGCGGCTGGTCTACTACGCGGCGAAGGAAGGTATGCCGCAGAGCCGCGACTTCGAGCAGTGGTTGCAGCAGGAGCCAGCGCTGGTATAAGCCCCGGCGCCGATTCCTCAACCAATCGACGGCCCGCGCTGGCGACCCAGTTGCCAGGAGACGCTGTTGCCCTGAATCACTGCCGACACGCTCTGCCCGAGCTTCTGCTCGATTACTGGCTTCCACGGCACCAGGCTAAAGCCGATACCATCATCGAGCAGGGCATAACGGCCGCTGGCCAGTTGCATGCTGCGCCGGTAGATCCCGCTGACGCGTTTGCCCTCGACCGCCGGGCGGTACTGCATGCCCGTCTGCGCCGAGATCTCACGTGCCGTTGCCGTCAGCTCCCTTCCGCGCAATGTGGCCAGCAGGTTGCGTGAAAGTACCACGCGTTGGCCCTGGCGTTCGGCGAGGCCCTGTTCCATCAGAAAGTCCGCGCGCTGCCGCAACGCTTCGCGCACTTCCTTGCCGAAGCCCGTGCCGACCAGCTCGCGGTTGCCACCGATCAGCTGTTGGTCCAGCCAAGTCGCGCCGACGGCGCGCACCTGCTGTTCTAGGGGCAGCGGTGTGCGCAGTTCGACGGAGACATCGCCCAGGCGGCGAGCATCATGTTGTCGACCTTGCTCGGGCAGATCTGCCGGCACCCGCCAGACGCCCTCGGCCAGCCGTTCGACGATACCGGCCCGGCGGAGGGCTTCCAGACGCCTGATGTGGCGTTCAATTAATGCCTCGGGATCCTGTCCGCTTACTGCCTGTGATTGTCCCAGGGCCGCGTGATGATCGGTGCGATAAAGGCCGTCCGCAGCCAGCGCCGCAATCGAGCGATCCACCGTGCGCGGCTCGCTTAGACTGCGTGTTTCCACTAGGCCACCAATGGGGTAGTCCGCCAGCTCCGCACGGGCAGGCAGGGCCAGGTAGTGGGCCTTGCCGTCGAGTCCGTCGACCACCAGATAGCCGCGGTCGTTTAGCTCGTCGGCCAGCCCCTTGGCTACGATCCGACCGACCACCTCGGGGCTATCCTTGCCCGGCTGGAAGACAGTCAGTTCTCGCTGCGTGCCCCCCATGGCCCGCTGCATCGTGCGCACGACATCGCCGCGCTCGCCCATGGCACGCAGGGTCACCTCGACGTCGTCACGTAGGATCCATTGTCCTAGCCTAACCTCACGAGCCAGCTCAAGCCTCTGCAGCTGCTGCAGGCGACCGATCAGCAACTGTCGGCGCGGATGGTTGGCGAGCGATTTCAGGCTGAGCACGCCGGCCTGGCGATCGCGCAACAGGGTGCGATCCAGGCTGGCAAAGCGCTCCTGCTGCACCTCGCGCTGCAGGCTCTGCTGGATCTCTAGTTCGGCGCGCGGTCCCAGCCATTCAGTGGCCAGCTCCGAGGCGCGATTGCGCATGCCCACGGCGATGTAGTCACGAGCGATCACCAGGTCCTTGCCGGTGTCGTCCTTGCCGCGCAGGACGATGTGGGTGTGCGGGTTGTCAGTGTTCCAGTGGTCGACCGCCACCCAGTCGAGGCGGGTGCCGAGGTCGGCTTCCATTCGGCTCATCAGGTGGAGGGTATAGGTGCGCAGATCATCGAGCTGCTCAGCATCCTCGGGCGAGACGATAAAGCGAAACTGGTGACGATCTTCCCGGCCACGTTCCTCGAACGCATTGAGGTCGGCCTGGTCGGTCAGCGGCCCGTAGGCCTGGCCCGGATCGCCCTCGCGACTGACGCCGTCGCGCTCGATGTAGCGCAGGTGGCTCGCGGTCGAGCGCTTACCGGCCTGGCGCAGGTTTACCAGGCGCGTCTTGATGGCGACGCGGCGGGCGTTGGACGGCAGTTTCTGCGCGCTGAAACGCGCAGCGACATGCCCGCGGCCGAGACGGGCACCGGGCTGGTGTCCCGCCTTGCGCGGCTTGCCGGTGCCGGCCTTGTTGGCCTGTCGCAGTACCTGGTTAACGAAGGGTTGGCCGCGTTGCTGCGGCTTACCCGGCTGCGGGCGAAAGCGCAATTCGTCGTCATGACGACTTCCTTTGCTCATGCTTAGACTCCTCCAGGTTGATCGTGGTACGGCGTATCAGGCACGCTTCCTGGCCAGCACAACTGCGGGGCGAACACAGTTTCGGCACCTGGCTATGCCCGGCGCCGTGTCGCCGCCAACCCCCGTGCAGACTGCTTTCCGGGCCAACGAAGTGCCGCCCCCTTTTATCTTGCCCTCAGCTCTCTCCGTGCCTTTCGCATTTCAGTAATGGGTAAACAGGGCGTGGGTTCTGTACGTGCGGGCCAGTCGCGTGTCCCTGATGAGGGCAGGGGAGTCAGCAATAGGTGGCCCGCGACAATAGCTGCTGAATGCAGCCGTTCTGCAGCTGAGCTGACAGCGCGATGGTTTGGTCATTGGCGTGCTTCCACCCTAAGTGGCTGCGCCCGACCTATCACCGAGTCGACAGGCACAGGGCCGAAGTAGCGACTGTCGAAGGACTCCGGATTGGCGGTGCTGAGTAGAAACAGCTCGCCGTCATCCAACTGTCGACAGCCACTCCACTGAGGCAGAACGCGACCCTTGCGATCAACTCGCAAGCGAATGGCAACAGGTTCACTGTCGACGACAATCAAGCCGCTCAGCACGCATACATGTTGGGGAGCAATTGCTGCCACGGTCTTCAGCAACGGGACGTTCGCAGGCAGGTAGCCGCGTTGCGCCACGAACGTCCTCGCCTCGTGAGGCAAGTTGATCAGCACGGTGTCGCCCGGGCGCAATGAACGAGGCGTCTCGATGTGGTACCAGCCTATGGGTAGGCTGTCTGAGGCGTTGTAAACCAGCCGCGGCATGGGTGTGTAATTGGCCGTCCAAGTCAGTGCGAACAAGCTGCCTGCTATCAGTGCCAATGGTCGTCGACGACGGTGCACGGTAGCTGTCATGACGAGACCTCCGGGAACTCTCGCTCAAGCACTTCGCGCAGCATCTGAGCCATTGTTACACCGCGGTCGATGGCGGCTAGCTTGATGCGCGTGCGCAGTGCTGGCGTCACGTCCAACGTCATACGTGCGGTTTGGCGATCACCTTCTTGGCGTCCTGCTTCAACGCGCTGCTGTATCCAGGCTTCGGCTCGCGGATCGGCCATTGGGCGTGCCCCAATTCCTACGCGCTTGCTGCTCATGAAGACCACCGCAAAAGCTCATCGACCAGATTGCTGACCTCGCGTGCCGCAGCGCTGTCGGGTGCCAGCTCCCGTGCCAGACGACCGGCAGCCACGCTCTCGGCAAACACGATTCGCTGGCGCACTTCGCTATGCAGAGCCGGTACCGGTTGTTCAGCCAGTGCAGTGCGTGCTTCGCGACCGATGATCGTGGTGCTGACCCGCCGGTTGATTGCAAACGCCGCACGCATCGATGGTTTGAACACCTGCGCTTCGCGAATCAGGCTGACCATTTCCGAACTGGCCCACAGGTCGTAAGGGCTCGGTTGAACAGGGATCAACACACGATCGGCAGCGAGCAATGCAGAACGGGCGAGGGCAGCGATGCGAGGAGGTCCATCGATGATGACGTGGTCGGCACGAAGGGCCAGCTCCGGTGCTTCCTGATGCAGCGTTTCGCGTGCAAGACCGACCGCACTAAACAGTCTCGGCAAGCCTTGCTGGCTGCGCCGCTGCGCCCAGTCCAAGGCAGAGCCTTGTGGGTCGGCATCAAGCAGGACGACGTTTCGTCCGCGTACAGCCAGCTCGCCGGCGATGTGGGTGGCTAGAGTGGTTTTTCCCACCCCACCTTTCTGATTGAGCAGAGCGATGATCATGACCAGACGCCTCCCGCAGACTCCTCGCGATCAGCGTCTGTCCACAAATGCCCGGCGCCCCAATAACAAGTTAGAGCTTTTAAGTTAGTTAAGTTAAGACGGGCTATAGGCCCCGTCCTCCGTGGGCTGCAGAGGAGAAGGTGCGCCCGATAGCACGATAGTCTTGCGCCTGATAGCACGAGCCTGGTTGCGCCTGATAGCACGACAGAACTCACAGCTTTTCCAGAAAATATCCACGTGCCGTCTACGGCACCGGCCTGAATGCGAGCAGCTCCGTTGAGGGAGAGAAACGGACGAGCTCCAGGTGATAGCCGGGCATCGACTGCCGAGAAACCAATGCCCGCAGATCGCCGGCAAAATCCGAATAACGCGCCATGCTTCCGGATTTGCGGTACAGGTGGCGCAGGTCGAACTGCCAGCCGTCTTTCTGCCTGCCGCCGTGTTTGCGGATGAGTCGATACAACCAGCGCTCCAGGCCGCCGGTGAGGCGGAAGTAAGCCGGGTCGATGGTCAGTACCAGGGACTGCTCCAGCACCCCGCAGTAGAACCAGTCTGCAAGGATCAACTCGATACCCTCCGGTCGTCCGTCGGGCGCTGCCAGCTCCTTCCACTCGTTGATCCAGGAAAAGCGGTGCAGACGCCTGCCCGTGGTCTCGCGTATGGATGTGGCCACACTGGTCGATTGCAGCCGGTCGAGGGCGGCCTTGAGTCGCGTGTAATCCCGTGTGGAAGTGCCACGGCCGATGAACCTGAGTATCTGGTACGGCGTTGCGCGCATGAGCCTCGAAGTTGGAATGCCCGAGTCCCGAGCCTCGACAATCTGGCTGGCGGCCCAGATCAGAATGTCGGCATCCCAGATCGTGGCGATACCGTGCGCTTGAGTACCCTCTACACGTACCGTCACATCGCCCGAACGAAAGTCGATCGGCACCGTGCGCCGTGACTTGGCCAGGGAGAAGAAGGGATGCGCCATGAGATCCTGGGCGTCGCGCGGCGCCATGTCCCCTGGCAGTGCTTGAAACAGGTCCAGCTGCGCGCTTTGCCTTGCCTGCGCGTATGAATGGCACTTCATTGGTAACAGATTCACTGCTCATCGCGCTTCGCTCCCGGGTGACGGTCGACGTATTCAGGATCGAAAGTGGTCTCGAAACTGCGCTCACGTGCCCAAGCCTCCAGGTCAGCGAGGGCGTACATCACCCGTCTGCCAAACTTGTGAAAGCGCGGGCCACCGCCGATAACACGATGCTTTTCCAGCGTGCGTGGCGAAAGTCGCAGGTAGGCTGCTGCTTCGTTGTTGGTCAGGTAGCGTGGAGTACAGGGCGTATGCGTTGCGGCTGTTTCAGCGGGCTCTACCGGCGTCATTGCGTTGGCTCGCGGGCCGGCTTTACGAATCTGCGCAGAGTCCAAACCGAGCCCTGGTGCATAGCGCTCTAAGATTGCTGAGTGCGACATGTGGTGTCCTCCATTGACGTGGAAGGTGCACCGTGCGGCAGCTGCGGCAATTCATCATGCTGGGCTCGATCTGAGCGAATGCCGAGCAAGAGAGGATTATGATCAAGACCGGCATTGTCTGATTACTGACCGCTGCAGCCTTCTTGGCTGAACTGCGAGCAGTCCGAGGATCTGCCCGCGTCGACGCCGTACAGACGGATATCCGGCATCCGTAAATCAGTAAAAAAAGTGAATACGCGTTGCCGTAAATCCTTAACTACGCCTAGCCGGAACGATGGATTTGGGTAAAACCGTGAGACCTTATTGGTCTTACTCGGAGGTGCTGCAACGCACGTCAATCATGCGTATACGGCAGAACGCGCATCAGCTCTGCGGGAAGTGAGCGGCTGGGAAGAGCTCCGCTGGAATCCGGGGCATCGGATGTTCCCGATGCCCCGGACGCATTACCTAGCGATTCCAGAAAACATGCACCTGCTCGAAACCGGTCTCCAGGATGAAAACGTCCCCGCTGTACTCCATATCGCGTGCCATGGATCGATAGTCGATATACATCGCCAAATGCTGGGGAATTCTGGTGGTCTGCTCCGTCAGCTCTTGAGCGTATTCGGGCAGGGAACAGTAGCAGCCGCAATAGTCGTCCTCGGCTGCCTTGCGCGCCTGCGCTACGTCATTGAAATGAGCAAGCAGGGCGCCTCCGAACTCGGGGTACTCGTCGATGAAACAGGCAATCTCATGAGCGTTTTCAAGGCTATCGTGCTCACTAATTCGGTAGCCGCCGAAGCCCTCGTGGTCGTGGATAGCGTATTCCTCTGCTCCTTTGACCGGCGAGGCTGCGAGCATGGCACTGACCCGTGCCTGGATCTCGTCTAGTTCAAGTGTGGCGTCTATCCAGATGCCATGCAGGTGGCCTGCGTTGTAGGCGGCAAGGTCGGCAACGTAGATCCTGATTTCTTCGCTCATGGCTATCGCTCCTTCGTCTTCAGGGTTCTGCGCTCGCGTTGCGCATGAACCCCTGCCGACTAGGGCGACTAAGGCTGTCGTGAAAAAATCAGGAAAAATCGCGGAGGCTCCACCTAGCGCAGCGGCCAGGTGGAAACCGTCTATTTTTCTTGATTTTGAGGGGGCGAGAACCCCTGCTCTGAGCTGAGTGAAAGACGTGAATTAATCTGCCGCCAAGTGAGTGATTTGCCATGGCAGCTCTTCTCCAGAGAATGAGGGGAGAGCGTTACCACCCAGCCAGTCAATCCTGCCAGACGCTCCGACTGAGCGATATCGTCGCAATTATCCCACAGCCCTCACGACAGGAGAGTGGCCAATCGACATCAGAGAATGAGCGGACGATCACCTCGTTGTCGAACAGGGGCTGTAAATCTCCAGCACATCGACTTCTTCCGTGACGACGCTAGCGGCAAGTCCAGTCCGTAATACAGTGGTCTGCTTGACCTTCTTGCCCGTTGGGCGCTGGAAGTTAATGTCCTTGCCAGTAAAGCTACGCTGCCCATTGCTGTGAAGGTAGTCGAACAGTCGCGCTTTGAAGCGAGTGTTGATCTCATCCCGGTCAGCTTTTAAAGGCCCCAACATGTAGGCTTCATTTTGGGTGAAAGTGAAGAATATGTCGTCTGCGGCGCCGCCGCCTGGGACGGTTGAGCAGAGCACATCCCCGGACTTGAGCGTGCGCGCTGCGACGTAGTGGTTATCGACAACATGAGCCATTACCAGCCCGTCGGGAGTCAGGATTCCTACGCCTTTTTCGGGCTTGCAACCAGGCGCACTGCCGTAGGGGTGCACACACCAATTCATCCTCGACGAATCGAGGATTTCAGTTAGCTTCAGATCCTGCCTGATTTGCTGCTGCGCCTCGGGCGTATCGTAGCGAACGCTCGTGCACGCACTCAGCAGGGCGACTGTCACCGCCAATATCGGCATTCGCATCACTTCTTGCTCCCAGGGCACGGGCTGAAAATCTCCTGTATCTCGGTACCGACCACAATGGGAACTGGCCCGCTCGGCATGGATATGCTGTGGACGCTGTAGTCCTTGTTACCGGTCTCGCGCGTAAAGGTCGCGGCTTCCCCTGTCAGGTAAGGCTGCCCATTGGCAAGCAGCGTCTTAATGACCTTTGCACGATATTCAGGGTTATTCACCGACGGCGACCTGTGCACTTCGGTGTAAGGAATCACCGAGACGGCCAGCTGATCCTTGAAGATGTAGAAATTCTGCTCGTCATGATCGCTGATGCACTTCACGTCGCCAGTCTTGATGATGTCCTTCTGTACGTAGGCACCTTTGACGTAATCAACCAGGAGAAGGCTGTCAGGCGTCAGGACGCTTATCGCGGAGGTGTACTTACAGCTAGCCCGCCCTCCGATCAGCAGCCAACAGTAGCTCGTTTGAGCGGTGTCGGTAATTTCTGGCAGCTTCAGGTCGTGCTTGATCTGCTGTCGAGCCTCGGGCGTTTTATGCTGAATGTTGGTGCAGGCGGTGAGAAGGAGGGCGGTCGAAGCGATGGCGGCATAGCGGAGCATGATCAGTCCTTTGATTGAGGGGATGCGTGACAACTCGGCAGCTGACTCGGTGGGTTGGCCAAGGAGAGCTAGATACCCTTGTCCCTAGAATTCGGCTCCGGTTCGGCACTTTATGCAGTCGCAGCAAAAAGGGGGCAAGGCCCCCTTAGGTTCAAAGCATACCTTCTTCAGCGAACGACACGGTGCGCTGGCCTGCCACGATAATGTGATCCAGCGAGCGGACCTCGACGAGCGCCAGTGCCTCTTTCAGCCGCTGCGTGAGCGACCGATCAGCCTGGCTAGGCTCAGGGTTACCGCTGGGGTGGTTGTGCGCGTAAATCACTGCAGCCGCATTCAGACGCAGAGCCTCCTTGACCACTTCCCGCGGATAGATTGAAGCGCAATCGATGGTGCCCCGGAACATTTCGGCGTACTGGATTAGACGGTGCTTGGCATCTAGGAAAAGTGCCGCAAAGACCTCGTGTTCGAAGCCCGCCAGTTTGGTGACCAGATACTCCTTGACCAGCTCCGGCGAGGTAAACGCAGCACCACACTGTACCTTCTGATCGATGACCTGACGAGCCGCTGCCAGGATCTGCTCGGCAGTGGCTGGCGCATAGCGACCTTGCTCGTCGCGAATCATCAGGGAAGAGTGAAAGGCGAGAGAAAGCTGAGACATGATCATGCTCCAGTTGCTCGGGCGGAATTGCCCGGAACCGGCACAAGCACGGCGCAGCACAGCTGTCAGGGGGCGATAGCCGGCCCTGCCGCAAGCACGCGAAGCGTGAGCAGCCCTTGACGGCGAGAACGCCGTGATAGGGTCAGAGGAAACGGCAAGACCGTCATTCCACCGATCTCACAGGCGCCACCAGCAAGCGAAGCGCGCAGGCTTCTACAGGGGAGAGCGGCGGCTGCAGCCGCCAACAACAGTGTAGCCGGGGCGCGCGTTATTTGACGCGGTAGAGCACCAGGGAGCCGAGGTCGATCAGGCGACCGGGCTCGTAGCGTTCGATTACCAGCTTCTCATCCCAGCGCTTATTGCTAAACGCGTCCGGCTCATGAGTCAGGGTCAGCAGGTTGCCCTTGAGCTTGAAGCGCAGGGTGGCCTGTACGCGGTTGCGCACCTCCATGCCCTTGCGGTCCATGCGCAGGGTGGTGGAGCCGAACACCCAATAACCACGCTGGGGCGAGGCGAAGTCCAGGTCCGACCAGGTGCCTTGCAGGTCGGCCAGGGTCAGCAGAGGCGGGTTGGCCTTCTCGGCGTCTGCGTAGCTCGCCTCGGTGTCGCCAGCCGGAGCCGAGGCCTTGCCGGTTTTTGGCTCGCTGGCGGGGGCGGGCGCCGTGGTACGCAGGTCGTGGGCGATCTCCTCTTGGTTCTCCGGGGGACCGCAGGGGCGGTCGGAGAACTGCGTGGCACCATTGGCAGCCTTGCATTTGAAGATGGCGGCGGAGGTCGGGGCCAGCGGTGCGAGGAGCAGGGCGCAGGTGAGCAGGGTAGAGGCGAGACTAAAGGGGGAGCGCATCAAACATCCTTGTGATGGGGCCGTGATGGTGGAGGAGTCTATCCATTGGCCCGGGGCTATGACAGCCCCGGCTGAGACAATAGAGCCGCGGCGCTTGCGGCGGCGTCTTGATATCTGGCCGGAGTGATCGTGCTGGTGCCGTCGGAGTACGCAACAGCACCGCGCGCGCCTGCGCTCAGCTCAGCTGAAGCGGGAAGAGAGGCATTTCGACGCACACACCTTTCTGCCCTGCGAGCAGGCCAGAAAGGTATCGCAGATCAGCAGCGACAAGCCGTTTCGGCCGGCGGTCGACGCTCTGGATGAGCATGGCCGAGAGCTACACCTGCAGCCGACTGCCTGCTGGCCTCATGTGAACGCAACCGTTGGTGCACTCGGCCCAGGAAGCCCACCTCGAAGGCACGCCTGTCGATGGCCCGCGGCAGCAAATCTCGCTCGGCGATCATCACCGCCCAGAGCCATCCACTGCGGGCGTTATCGAGCCAGGTCTGTGCCAGCTTCACGCCCTGGTCGAATGCCTTTCTGCAATCGGCAGCCCAGGTGATCTCCATACCTGGATGGCCGTCGTGAGGTGGAAGGTAGGTCATCACACCCTTGCTCATCTGGCACCTCCTCGAACATCAGAGAGGGCGCGGCGATAGAGCACGACCATCTCATCGAGCAGAGCCAGTGCTGAATAAGCAGCGATACGCACGCGCAGATCCGCGGGCTGCAAGCCTTCAGGTTCAGCCAGCTGATCAAGCAGATTGCCGAGCATCACACCACGCAGTTCAGCTGCTGCTTCAGAGGGTAGAGGAGAGCGTTCGGATTCATGCAACGGGCTTCGCTGCAGCGGAAAAGGTACAACGCAGGATTCGAACTCAGCCATGGCACACCTCCAGATCAGAGGCGGACAGCAAGACCATAGACCAAGGGCGGAGCTCTTGGGTAAAAAAGGGATAGCGCATTTTCCTTATGCTCCTTGGACAGATTAAGGAGCCGCCTACCAGCCTTCTCACAAGCGTAGGAGGCGGACCGTGCAAGGGTGAGAAACCGGCGTCCAAGGGAACCGGCCAGGCAAAAGCCTGCCTCACACGGCCCGCCATAGATATGCAGAAGCCCAACGGGTAACCGTTAGCTTTGCACTATGGCGCTACCGCGCCTTGGACAAGATCCGGGTTCTCACGCCCGGTCGTGGGATTTACCACGACGGGCGCAGTCTAGCCCGTGGGTTTCGGGAGGGCAACATACTGTGGCGTAGCTAGCCGGGCGTCTAGCTTTGTGTGTCTGCTCCATGGGGTTGGCTGACGGTTTGAGCGTTCGAGGACAGATCGCGCGGACCTCGCAGCCCACGCAGAGCGGTATCCCGACCGCAGTTTTACTGTGCTGGCAAAAAAATACTATGGGCGACTTTACCCATACATAGCTAGCGGATACGGTAGGGCACTGTATAAGCAGGCATTGGGGTGGCTCTCGTTGCCAAATGAAGAGTTAATGTCAGGTTTTGGGTAGCTGCGAAGCAAATGGCTAATGGATAGGAACACCGGTAGAGGGAAGAAATGGGCCAGGCTTTAGAAGTCGGTGAGTTGGTTCTGTCGAGTGCTTTTTCTGGCATTGGCAAGCTGTCGGGGCTGGATCGCGAGAGAGGCGAGTGCGAAGTCACCTTTTTTGAGTCTCCTATGAACCCTGAGGCGCGAAAGCTTAGGGCGAATCTGGCTGACATTTGGAAAGCTCAGTTGTTTGAGGAGGCCATTGTTTACTGCCGAGATCAAACGACAGGAATCTGGCGGCGTGGGCGATACGGCGGTTCCCGGCCACTCAATCGGCACCTGGTGATCTTTCGTGCTGACGATAATGATCAAGCGGTTGTCGAAATTGATGAAATTTACTGTTTGAACCTCGGAGCGCAGGCGTTACTCGACCCTTCGGCGTTCCTAGCGGCCAGATCTAACGACGCACCTTTTTTCTTCCCTTTACGCCAGAACTTCCTTGAAGCCTATATCGAGCAGCGGGCGGCTTGCCGTTCCATCGGTGCTATTACCAGCAGCAGCGTAGAGTTGGAGCCGCATCAAATTGCAGTTGTTAGGCGCGTCCTTAAGGACCCATGCCCGAAGTACTTGCTAGCGGATGAAGTGGGCTTGGGCAAGACGATTGAGGCTGGCCTGATCATCCGTGAGCATGTGCTTCAGAAGAAGTTCGACGCCAATGTTTTAATTGCGGCACCGGCTTCTCTTGTCACTCAGTGGCATGAGGAGTTAAAGGGCCGATTTCATCTTGGCGAGTTGATGTCTACAAAGCATCGATCGAAACAGCTGATTCGAGTATGCAGTCATGGACAGTTGGTGACGGCTTTGCGGGAGGGTGGCCAGCCTAACTTGTTTGTCGTTGACGAGATGCATCAATTGGCGCCGCTGGCCTGGTCCTCCGAGCAACACTCGAATGACCGGTTTCAGGTGCTGGCGGAGGCCTGCCAGGCAGCTGAGGTGACTCTGTTGTTGTCGGGAACCCCGTTGAATGGGAACGAAAGAAATTTCCTGGCGATGCTGCACTGCTTGAGTCCCGAAGCTTATGAGATCTCGGAAGCGGGGGTTCAGCGTTTCATCGCTCGAGTTAAGGAGCGTGAGTGGCTTGGCGGGTTGTATAGCGCACTGACCCCGGGTAACTCGAACGCCGCATTGGAACAAGCACTACAGGATCTGCGGGGGAAATTCCCTGAGGATCAGGAGTTGCAAGAGCGAATCGGCAGTTTGATGCCGTTGGTGGATCTCTTTGCCGAGGAGAGCGGCGAGCAGCGCGAGCAACAAATCATAGGCTTGCGGCATTACCTCGGAGAACACTACCGCCTGCATCAGCGCATGCTTCGTAACCGCCGGGAAATGGGGCATCTCGCGCAGTTGTTTCCAGGATTGGCTGGTTTGCGCCGTCAATACTGGCCGATAGAACCACGCAGCATGCCATTGGATCTGTTGTTGGAAGAGTACCGCAGCCAGGCCTGTCGGGATCCTGATGAGTTCCAGGCAATGAGTTCTGGAGAGTACCTGAACTGGGTTGACGACTTGTTGGGCAGTCCATTACTGGTCAAGCAGCGGGCCGATAGGTTCGACAGGCGGCTGGCGGCGACGCTTGAAGCAACCGAGCGGGAGCTCCTCGCCGAAATTTCCAAGCAAGCCTCACTCGAGCAGGCGTGTAAAGATCGGACTTTGATCGCGAGTCTGGAAGATTGGTTGGCCGAAAACCCTAAGGGCAAGGTGGTTGTTTTCTGCGGTGACGAAGTAGTCGCGGAACATGTTGCCGCTACGCTCGGTGACTCTCTGGCTGTAGGTATAGAGCGCAATGCTTCCGACCGCGACTTGCATTTCGTGCAGTCGGGTGGTTCTGTGCGGGTATTGGTTTGCGATCAAGGTGGTGAAGATGGTCTTAACCTGCATGGGGGGCAGAAGCTCGCCGTGCATTACAGCCTACCTAGATCGTTCAGTCGCGTTGAACAACGTCTGGGACGATTGAACCGTTACAGCGCAAATCTGCGTGGCATCAGGCCTGTGGAAAGTTTGGTTTTGATGTCTGACCATGATGGGTTGTTCCGACGGTGGCTAGATCTGCTTGACACATCGGTAGGTATGTTCAATCAGACGGTGGCCAGCTTGCAGTACGTACTGGAAGAGCATCTCGAAAAAACTTGGCAGGCAGTCGCACGATCCGGCGATGAAGAGTTGCTTGTCTGCGGCAAGCAACTGAGCGGCGAGGGCGGCCTGCTGGACCGCGAGCGCCGTCGGGTGAAAGTACAGGAAGAATTGCTAGCATTGGACGAGGAGGTCGCCAAGGCACAGGACTTCGCCGAAAAAATTTCTGAGGCGGACGAAATAGCCGAGGAGCAGATTGGCCGCATGTGTGCCTGGATGACGCGCGGCTTGAACTTCAGGCTAGAGGGCGATCTGCAGCAGCAATTCAGGTTGGGCTTCGGCCTTGACCCCGCTGAGCGTGGCGGTCGTACCCTGGTGGACGTGAAGACATTTATCGAAGGTTGCATCACGGGTATTGATCCGGAAAGTGGTAACCCACCATACACTGCCCCCATGAGCTGCTTGCGGCAGCAGGCTTCAGCTCAATCGGGCGTGTACCCCTTCCGTTACGGTCAGCCGTTCGTGGATTCCATATATGAACTGGCCGCTGGTGATTCGCGGGGGGCAACCTGCGCATTCTTGCGAGTTCTTAATAGCAGTGCACTGCAGGCGCCAAAGATTTTCTTTCATTTCAAGTGGCTGGTAACGGCTGCTCGGCCGGATTGCACGTATCAGGAACAGGTTATCGCCGATGAGTTACTGGCACCTGCGGTGTATGGCCACTGGCTCGCTGAAGACGGCAGCCTGGTAAAGGCGGAAAGCACATTGAAATCCCTGGAATGGCCTTACAAGAAGCCCGCGGGCGCCATCTTTCAGGATATCAATCTGCGCCATGATGTTTGGTCCGAGTTGGAGTTTCTATTGCCTGTGGGCGAATGGAAACGCATGGTGCTGGGTATCACTGAGTTGAGCCGAAAGAGGATCGTAGAAGAGATAGGCGCTCTGCGAGGTTCCGTCCTTGAACCGCACGTGCACCTTATGGCGGTACGCGCCCAGATCCTGTGCTCGAAAGATCTGTGGGGGAATGAATGATTCAGGCCCAATGGAATGCCTTGCAGAGGGCTCTGCTGGTGCCAGAGTGTCAATCAGAGCAGACAGTTGTCGAGCCGTACTTTCTCCGCCTGCTGATGGTATTCGGCGACGCAAACGCGGGCTCGGCCGATCGCGCCGTCGCTTGTCGTGATGCTTTTGGTTGTGCTCAAGCCCATGGCTGCACTGATTTGCTGCTCCAACTGCCTGCCGGTTCCGTTGAAAGGCAACACCTAGCCCGAGTGGGCCTGGCTCAAGATCCATTAACCGATCGGATCAGGTTAGAGGCTGCTCTAGAGGAGGCGGAGTTCGCGGTTTACAGACGTCAGCGTCGCCGAGTCCTGCACCAACCTCAAATAGACGTGGCCTTGAGCAGTGCTTTGGGCCGTGTTGGATTTAGCAACTACAACGGCCTCGGTCAGCAAACAGCAGTGCGGACATTGCTGACCTCTCCGGATGACAGTACGGTCTTCATCAACCTGCCGACAGGTTGCGGCAAGACGCTGGCTGTTCATGCTTTGAGTTTGTTTGCCTATCGGCAGAAAGTGGTGCTTGTCATTGTGCCAACGACCGGACTTGCCATCGAGCAGGCCGCGCGTGCTGGAGAAGTGCTGGAGGCTGCAGGATGCGATCACGGCGGTAGCTACGTTTGGATCGGGGGCCAGGAGCAAGCTGAGCGTCGAGAGATTCGTGAACGTCTGCATTGCGGCACACAACGGATCTTGTTCTGTGCGCCCGAGTCCGCCATATCGGGCCTTAGACCATTGTTGTTCGAACTCGCCGGAAAAGGACTGCTGGGTGCGCTAGTAATCGATGAGGCACACCTGGTCGGCCAATGGGGGGCGGAGTTCCGTCCTGACTTCCAACTGCTTGCCCCTCTTTTTCACTCCCTCAGAGAGCAATCCTCAAGCGCCATCCGCACCTTGTTGATGTCAGCTACTTTCAATTCCGCCGCCCTGGAGGTGTTGAAGGGAGCCTTCGTCCCTGAAGGCACTCAGGCTATCGAGATCAATGGCAGTTTTTTGCGTCCAGAGTTGAACTTCAATGTCCGCCGAGTTCTTGCAGAAGAAGAGCACCGGCAGGTTGTCGTGGACTTGCTATGGCGCTTGCCTCGACCTCTGATTCTTTACACAACGACCCGGGAGGATGCGCAGAACTGGCGAGATATGCTGGTCAAGCAGGGCTTCCGTCGGCTTGGTCTGTTCCACGGCGAAACCAATACCCAGGAGCGTGAGCGTCTGATCGGCCAGTGGCGGGATGACCATCTGGACATCATGGTTGCGACGTCCGCCTTCGGTGTTGGCATGGATAAGAGCGACGTCCGTTCGGTATTGCACGCGGCAGTGCCAGAAAACCTGGATCGTTTCTATCAGGAGGCGGGGCGTGCCGGGCGTGACGGAAACGCCTGTTGGTCCTGGCTGGTTTTCTACCCGGGCCAGATAAATGTGGCAGAGCAGATTTCACGGGCAAGGCTGATTTCCAGTGAAGTGGGATTGGATCGCTGGAACACCTTGCTGCAGAGCCGTCGACGTAGCAGTGATGATTGCTTCAGTGTCTCTCTGTCTATGTTGCGCCGCGATTTGAAGCGACGAAGCGAAGGTAACGCAGAGTGGAATGTACGCACGTTGCTTCTGATGCAGCGTGCTGGTCTGATTCGATTGCGCTATTCACCGCCCGAGGTACCTCTCGAAAACGCAGCGGTAGTCGATACGGAATTGCCTCAGGGTGACAATTACTTTGACCGCATCGATATACAGGTCCTGATGGATGCGCATCAGTCCACAGATACTTGGCGGCACTACGTTGATCCGCAACGTGCCCTTGAACAGCGGGCCATGGCAAACGGTTTCGCCAGTTTGCGCAGATGGCTGGATGATCCGGACCAGTCGCTGTGCCGACAGTTAGAAGAGTTCTATCGACTGGATGGCATCAGCCCTGAACGCAGTTGTGGCGGTTGCCCTGGTTGCCGCGCTCAGGGGCGGGGACCTTTTACGCCAACGTTGAGTGCGTCTTTCCATGTGACTGGTGTAGTAACTCCCGCTATGCCGAAGTGGATGCCAGACTCCCAGTTACTGCGGATTCGCTACCGTACTGAGAGTTATCGTAGCGTCACTCCCCGTGCTCTGATTCATAACTGGCGGCGATGGATGATCGCTCTTCTGCGCAGCCAGCAGGTGCAGGCTGTTCGTGCCAGTCGGGCCTTGTTGGATGAAATACAGACCGATGCTGGTTTGAAAACACTACCGTTCTGGTGTGCCCTGGAGCCGCGCGACAGTGCTGGGAGTTGGACTGAGTTGGTTTTACTCATGCCTGGGGAAAGCAACTTGCCTGCGGGTGGCTATGAGGTTCCAGCACGGTTGATAGTTGCGCCCGAGACTCTGAGTGATCCGTATCACCCGTACCGAAGCTGGTGGGAGTGTGATTCCCAAAGCAAGGATTTGGTCGACTTCGAAAGGGAAATATAAGTATGTCGATGGTGAATAATGCTCACCCAGGCAGCAGTCTGATCCTGCTAAATCTTATTGACCGAGCATTGGTTCGCAGGGGAAAACCTATTGCACGCGCGGAGTTATTGGAAACATTGCGGCCGGAGTTGCTCCCGAAAAGTGAGACAGGAGCAAAACGTTTTGAGTCGAATCTGGATTTCTGGTTGGAAGAAGGGTTGTGGTTGCAGGACAGTGAGGGAATGATTTTCGCGCCCCCTCAGGCCAGTGAGAGTGATCTCCCATCGCGTGTATTGCAGTTGCTTATTGATAATGCAGCCACGCGGTCGGAATCGGCTATCTTGGACGGTACTCGCACTGAGCCATTTCTTCGTGCAATGACCTGTTTGTTAGCGCAGCGTCGGTACACCTTCATGGGAGGGGAGTCGGTAAGCTCTTCCAATGCCGCCGAGGCGGTAAATAGCCATCTACCAGGTCGGGAATTGAATGAGTCTAACGAACTCTCGACCTTTTTGGCCTATGGGGAATTCCTTGGCTTTTTGGAGCCCTTCGGAAAGGGTTACATTGTAGATCCTACTTTAGCTATCGAACCCTACCTCGAGAGAATTTTCGAAGGCGGGCGAGTACTTCCGTTTAGAGTATTTGTCGAACGTTTGGGAGAGTACCTGCCACTGCTTGATGAGGGGGGCTATCGTCGATTGTTGGAACCTTGCATGGAAAATTGGAAGCCAGATGCACCATATGAAGTAAGTGCCGCACTCAGTCACGCTCTAGTCCGTCTGGAAAGTATGTTTCGATTGCGCTTGGAAAAGTCCTCTGACGATAGTTTGAGTATGCGTCTGCTTTTGCCAAATGGTGTTCAACGCTCCGTAGGTGAGATTCAATACCGTACCGAGGTTGCTGTATGAATCTGATCAATTACTGGCCAAGTTCGGAGCACATTTCCCAGTGCATCCGTACGGAGGCAGAGGAGTTAGCTGAGCACGTACTCTTAGCGGTGCATGAGCCTATGCAGTTGCTTCGGGTAGGTAACGGAGCAGAGCAGCAATGTACTGAGGCCGATCTGCTAGCGCACTTTCTTGAGGTGGAGAGACCGATTCCCTTGGTCGGCCGTTCCGGCGTTGGAAAATCCCACCTGATTCGCTGGTTGGAAGCTCAACTAAAACTGCAGTCGCTATCCGCCAACTGGCATATCGTTCGCATTCCAAAGAATGCAAGTTTGCGCCAGGTATTGGAAATCCTTCTGGATGGCTTGGAAGGAGAAGAGTTCGAGAGTGCACGTCTACGGATTCGGTCGGTAGGTGAAATGCTGAGGACCGGAGAGGTCGCTGACTTGCTGTTGACCTTCATGTCACAGCAATTGCAGCGACTCAACGCCCGCGTCGCAGAGCAAATTAGCTATTACCGAGGAAATCCGCAGGCCAGTCAACAATTGTCTGCTGAAGAAAAGCAGCGTTGGCGAGATGTTAACGCGCATACTATGCCGGGGTGTGGGCTTTCCGAACTAATTACGGACCCTAATTTTAAGAGAAACTTGCTTGATCCGAAGCATTGTATTTATCAGTTCGCAAGTCGGTTGACTCAAGGCGCTACCGATCAAGAATTAAGTCGAAACGATTACCAGATCAGGGCCGTTGACCTGGACTTCAGTTTCAACCTCGATGACCTGTCGCAAAGCGCTCGGCAGTATGTCAGTCGAGCCCAATTGAATACCAATCGGCAAGCCCAAGAGTCCGCAGCAGGCGTATTAAACGAAGTTTTGGGTGAGTCCACTAGAACTGCTTTTCGTCATTTGTTCAGTTTCAATGGCGGTAGTTTTTTAGATCTTTTTAAAGACATTCGTCGTACCTTGAAACATCAGGATCGCACTCTGGTGGTACTGGTGGAGGATATGGCGGCGATTTCTGCTATTGAGGACGTGCTGATCGACAGCCTTCTGGAAGAGGCCGTTCGGGATGAAAAGCAAGAGCTGTGTACGCTTCGCTCGGCTATCGCGGTAACAGATGGTTATCAAGGATATCTGCGGCGGCAGGACACGATTAGAACACGTGCGCAGTATGAATGGTTGATACGCGATCATGGCCAGAGCCGCGAGCAAACGCTGGAGCGCATTGTTGATTTCTGCGGTCGCTACCTGAACGCCGCCCGTCACGGTAGTGCAAAACTAAAAGCGTCCTGGTTGGAGCGATCGACAGACGTCAGTTGGCCGTTAATCTGGGAAGATCCCGAAGGCCCGCCGGAGGAACTCCAGGCATTCGGCCATTCGCCTTCTGGCGTGCCGCTCTTCCCTTTCAATCGCAACGCGATCAATGCGCTGGCGGATCACTATTGCAGCAACGACGAAGAGTTGAATTTCAATCCCCGTCAAGTGTTGAACCAAGTTGTGTTGCGAGTACTACGTGATCATCGGCAGGCGTGCCAGGAGCATAGATTCCCGCCGGCAGATTTCGCCAGTATCAAGGCCGGTGCGGGACTGATTGACCTGTATAGACTCGACGAACCAGCGCGCTGCGAATCTTTGGCTGCTATCTGGGGGTACGGTTGCCGATCTATCGCAGAGTTGCAGCAGAACATGGATTGGCGCATAGCAAACGTCTTCGGTCTAAACGCATTGGCGTCTTTGTTGGAAGAAGTTCAACCCGTTGGTTTTGTTCGCCCGCCAACGCGTACAGACACTGGCCCGAAGAAAGCCAGACCGACTGTAGAGCCAAGAGGAGTGAAAACAGATCCCGATCCCGATCAGCACCGATTGGAAGAGATTGTTTCAGAGTGGTTTCAGCGCAGAAAAAAATTGGAGCAAAACGAATCCAGGGACCTAAGAAACGCCCTGAATAAGATGTATCAGCAATATGCTCATCCAGAATGGCTCGGCTTAGGGGCGCGGCCGGAATTACTGCGTGGGGCGATTGTTAATATCAATATTCCATTCTCCATTACGGGTAACAAAGCCACTAATCTCGTGTGGTTTTGCCAAGAGACGGACTTTGAGGATCCTCAAAAGGCAGCTGCTTTGAAGGGGGTTGCGCTGGCGCTTCTGCGCTACGAGAGCGTCAATCGGAGATCCAATGGGATAGGTTGGCAATATGCTGGTGGATTCGATGATTACTTGCGCTACCAGAGTTTCGCCGCACGTTGGGTTCCGCAAGTTCTACAAACACTTGCGCTGATGGAACGCTCAAAACTTAATGAGGTGATGAAAGAACAACTGAGTCTAGTTCCCATCCTGGGATTATGGAGGACCGCATCCAATGATCGCCAGCGACTCAGTGAATTGCTCACTCCGGCACAAAAGATTCTGGAGTCATTGCCAAAACCTGCTGCTCCGATACTGCTAGAACTCCGGAAAAGTGCTTTGGAAGAGTGGGAAGGAAAGCGAGATGCCTGGTTGAAGTTGGTGGCCGCCAATGACCATGGTATGGATGGAGAATTGGCGCTTAGGTCATTCAAAGAGGCTAGTAAGGCTGATTTTAAGCAGAAGTTGCCAAGGTATGATAGAGAAATCACCCAGGCACTGCAGTCGTCGTTCGATGTGCTGTCCGTTCTAGATGGCTATTCTCGGCACGAGCAATTTTGTCTCTTGCTGGATGAAATGTCTGAAATTCTTCGTGGCGTAAGTGAAGGCGGGTTGCATTATCCCACTCAGTTTTCAGATGTGCCGAATGCCAAGAGAATGCGTGAGGCATTGAACTCTCTAAAAGCAAGCGAGGTTTGGGCGGCAGTCAAGGTTTTCCTCTCATCTTGGGACGAATCTGATTTGCCCAAAAAGTTGCAATTGATCAATCAGGTAGACGGTCAAAAACTGGAAGAGGCCGTTCAGGCACTGGGTGCGTGGGATAAATTCTATTCCTATGTCTTGCCGCGTTTGGAGAATGAGAATCGTCAATCTGGTCTGGACGTCTTGGGGCAGTCACAGGAGAGGGTCACCGGATTGTTGAAGGGACTAACAGGCACTTTGAAGGATTTGTTGGAGGCGTGCAGTGAGTAGTCTTGAGCAAAAAGTTTATGCTTTGCGCGAGCAGTTTGAACTAAATCGCTCGGCCGGTGAACTGCGAACCGCCATTGATGATTGCCAAGAAATTTACGAGAGATTTGTGTCGCTTTCCGAAAGGCTTCATTTGCTGCAGCGCCAATCATCGAGCATCGGGGCTTTACCGGTGGGTGCTCCAGAATTGCTGGATTTGAATTCAGAGTTTAAAGAGCAGATATCTACGGCTCTGGCAAGCTTGGGAGTTTTTTTTGAGGTTTGGCGAAAGAACAAACAAGTCTCTCGTCAGGACGATTCTGTTGAGAATTCGCGAGTTGCACTTGAAAGTCTGGTTGTTCGATTGGAGAGCAAAATCGATTCTTGCTGGAAAAAGTGGACGGAACAACTGTACAGCCAGTGCATGGTCGAGAAGGTGATACTGGATAGTCAACGCGAGATACCTGGTTCCGAACGCGTATACAGCGACTATATCGAGTTGCAGGGAAGGTTTAAAGATCTAGCAAAGCAAGTACCGGAGACCGTATGGCCTCTTCGCGATTTGATGGATCTTAAAAATCGTATGGAGCAGGTTAGAGGGGAAATGCAACTCGATCTTCCTGAGAACGTTAAGCGTTTCTTCAAGTTATTGAACCAGCGCGGAAGGTCTACGGGTGTTCCATTGTCGGAGATGGACAAGGACACCTTCTGTTGGTTGCTTGAGCACGACTTGTTAGGTCAGTTCTCCGTCGAACGCAGTAGGAAGCTATTTTGATGGAAATATCCCTGGAGCGTTTGTGTACTGCCCTCGATCGCCTGGAGGAGTTGGAGACGAGTTTGCTGGCCTGGGGGGACACCGGTGGCTTCTTCACTGAAGACGAGATACTTGCGACCCTAGAAGAGGTGCTTCCCGAGGACGATCCCTATGACGTTCTGCTCGGACTCTGCGATCACGCAATGGTGATCGAGGCTCCCCATCCCGAGGGATTGTCCAAGCGCTACAGGACGCGAATGGGAGAGGCTGTGCACCTGTACCGCTATCTTCGCCAGTGGTTCCTAAACAAACCGGTCGACCAGGCCCGTACGCTAGTTTCCGATTTTCGTTTCGTTCGGCGGCCGCGTAGTTACCCCTGCCGCGATCAGAGTTTGCAGAAACTGCTAGATGGCTTTGGCGAGGACGCTTCTACGCGATTCCACCTGCCAATCCGCGCTCTACTGGGACACGAGGAGAACCTGCTTCTGGCCGGCTTTCAGGTGCGTGCTACTATTCGAGTCCTGCAGGCGTCTAAGGATCGGTCCATCCATGCTGCCGGCAGCATAATCTGTGCCGGCACTGGTAGCGGCAAGACCTTAGCTTTCTATTTACCAGCCTTAGCTGCCTTATGCAGTCAATTGGCTGAAGATGCTTCCTCGCGAGTACGCATTCTGGCGATCTACCCGCGGCGTGAACTGCTGAAAGATCAGTTCATGGAGACTTGGAGCCAATGCCGAAAATTGGACGAATTGGTCAAGTCGCAGTCAGGCCGAAAAATTTCCATTGGGGCATTTTTTGGCGACACGCTGGAGAACACCAGTACTGCCCATGAAGCCGCAAAAAAGTTTAGCGGAAATTTGCCATTCGACTTGTTGCGTTGCCCAACGAAGGATTGCCCCGGAAAAATGGAATGGCGTCTGGAGGGTTCTGTCGCGCAACGCGAAGAACTGCACTGCAGTCGCTGTGATCATTATGTACCTCATGATGAGGTTCGAATGACTCGGCGGTCTCTGGCTGCTGCGCCACCGGATATCCTCTTCACGACGACTGAAATGCTGAATCAGCATCTTGGGAACTATGCATTCCACCACTTATTCGGGGTAGGTAACTGCGAGGGGCCCACACTGGTGCTGCTGGATGAGGTGCATACTTATGAAGGTAGTAGCGGAGCGCAGACGGCCTATCTGCTGCGGCGTTGGATGAAGCGAAGTGAATGCCGGCCACACTTCGTTGGACTTTCCGCTACTTTGAGCGACGCACCTGCTTTTTTTTCCGAATTAATCGGGGCGAAAGAAGGTCATGTGGAGTTGATCGAGCCTCTTGCGGATGAGACGGTGGATGAGGGCGCCGAGTATCTCATGTTGTTGCGCGGGGATCCGGTTTCTCAAACTGCATTGCTTTCCACCACTATTCAGGCCGCGATGTTGACTCGGCGTATCCTAGATAATCGTGACAAGAGATCGCGTGGAACATGGGGAAGTAAAACTTTCGTCTTTACCGATGATCTGGATGTCAACAATCGACTCTATCACCAACTGGCAGACGCTGAAGGTTGGAAAACCAGGGGCGCGCAGTTGGTGCCGGATCATGAACCGCTGGCAAGCTTGAGGGGAGGTGGTCGCTATCTGGATTATCCAAGCCGCCTTAAACGTATTCAGTTAGGCCAAGACTGGCAAATAGGCATGGATATCGGGCATTCGCTCGACAATGATGATCGCGCTCGGGTAGGCCGGACCTCTAGTCAGGACTCTGGCGTCGACCCTAACTCCGAAATAGTGGTGGCTACCGCGTCGCTAGAGGTCGGCTTTAACGATCCATCGGTTGGGGCGGTTTTGCAGCATAAGGCGCCGCGAAGCGTTGCGTCCTATCTGCAGCGTAAGGGACGTGCTGGTCGCCCCCGCGGGATGCGCCCATGGACCCTAGTTGTGCTTTCTGAGTTCGGTCGAGATCGAGTTGCTTTCCAGCGTTACGAGGAGTTGCTTACCCCTGAAATCAAGCGACACAGGTTGCCACTTCAGAATGGGCATATCCAGAAGATGCAGGGGGCAATGGCGACCCTGGATTGGCTAGCGATGCTGCTGAAGGAGGGGTCGGTTTGGAGAATCCTGAAGTATCCCAAAGGATCGTCTGCACAACTGATGACCTTGCTCTCGGCCGTTGAGCAAGTACTACAACCTGGTGGAATGCAGGACCGATATTTTAGTTATTTGAAGGACGCGTTACGCATAGATGAGGCAGCCTTGCAGCAAGTTCTGTGGGCTTCACCGCGATCATTGATGTTGTCTTTTTTGCCGACGCTTCGGCGGCAATTGAAAACGCTGTGGTGCGAGTATGGAGAAAAGTGGAAAGAACTCCCCCGAGGCCGGTCTCCGATGCCGGCTTTCATTCCAGAGGCAATGTTCGCCGAATTAAATATTCCTAACCTATTCGTGTCTTTGCAGCGTGGGGAAGGTAGTGATGCAAAATGGGAAGGGCTGCCATTTTATCAGGCTTTGCGCGAGTTCTCTCCCGGCAGGATTTCCAAGCGTTTCGCTATCAAGTATGACCTGGCTGACTGGTTGATCCCGGAGGGATTTCAGCCGATTGCCGATGCCCTACAACAGGTTGACTTTGAGATTGCGGAAGCATTCGGAGAGTACCTACAGAACGAAGGGGCGGTGGCCGCGGGATCCGATGCAGAATTGTCTGTGGTGCGTCCACGGGAACTACATACCCGCGCTCTGCGCAAGGCGAGTGGGTTGACGGAAAAGAGTAATTCCCGCCTGCGTTGGGACTCGGAATTCATCTTGGCCGAACATACATCTGTTCAGAAGCCACCGATGGGAAGTTGGGGGAAGCACCTGATTGATGTGGCGTTTTGCCTCCACCAGCAGATGACGCCGCTTGAGGTGGTGCGCTATAGCAAAGGAGCTGACGCCACGCTGCGTTTTCGCAGCGGCCAAATCGCGCGGGTGGATTTTACATGGAAAAGCCAAGGTGAGCCGATAGCCGTAGGTGCGCGTCAGTGGGTGGATGGTATGCGTCTTCGTTTTCGAGTCGGCGATGAAACTATTGCCGATCTCCTCGGGACCCCTGCCATATCGGCCGCATTGCGTCCCTTGTTGTTCCGGCGGCGGGTCGAGCAACTAGGTCGTTTCGACGGTGACCCCTTTACAGCCAATTGGGTATGCGAGTGCTTCCTTGCCGCTTTGGCTGCTGAGTTGAAAGACGTAGACTCGGCCGAGCCATCGGTGATGCATGGAGCCTTGCGCCGTCTACTTTCCGACGAGGGCAAGGAACGCCTGCTCGCTATTCCGCAAAGCCTTTTCCAACTCGATGAACAAGAAGAAAGTTCCAGAGAGCAGGAATTACAAGCCGACCTGCGCGGACTCCTGGGATGCTCTGAAGTACTAGCCCAACTAGCAGATTGTGCCGACCCTCTGTGGCGGGATATTCATGCCTTGCCAGATATCGTGGAATGGACAAAAGAACTGCTGGCCAATACGTTGGCAGCAGCAACCCAGCAAACACTATGCACCTTGCTTGGGGACGTTAACGAACGCTCGGTGAATGCTGATGCGCTTTGGCAAGACGGTGACCTGGAAGTATGGCTCAGCGAGGTCGAAGCGGGTGGTTGCGGGATTATTAGTCGCTTGGCTGAAGATTACTTTGATGATCCTTTGCGATTTCTGAATGTATTGGCGTGCAGTTTGCGCCCTGGCGACTACGAGCAAATTGACTTCGATCTCTACGAATTGCTGGAGAAAGCTTCTGTTGATGAGGAGGTCGATAGGGTTCTAACGGATATCCGTGCAGCTGCCGATCATAAGCAGCGTCGCAAGGCTGGTGCAGCCATGCACTCCAGTCTCTTGCGGGAGGGATTTGCACTTAGCCACAGTTTTCTCAGTGTATTGCACTCTCGCATCCTCAAGCCGAGCAGCAGTCGGCAAACCGATGCTGAACTGCTTACATTGCTCAAGCAATGGCGAGAACTCGAGGTCAGGAGTGGCATTGAGTGGCCCCTTAATATCGTTTCCCACACGTTGGCGGCGCAGAAGATGAGAGCGAATGCGACTGTCTCTGATTTATTTCGTGCTCATTGTGTGAATCAGGGGCTATTGTGGCCGCGAGGTAATACGATTCGCCAATCGGAACTGAATCGTTACAATCCTTTTAGTAATGGGAATGCGGCCACGGAACGAATGCTGGGCGCTGGTTTGTTTGCCGGGAGTAGACCTCGGATAGTGTATTCAAATTCCTATTTGAGTGATTTGCACAAATTCTTGCGAGAAGAGGGCAGCGTTGAATTAGTGATTCCCCGCAACCAGCAGGGGGGGGTGTCTAAAGTTATTACCGAGATACAGTTGTATCCGGTTGACTATCTGGGTTTATTACTTTACCCCAGAGTGGGCGAACTACAGAGAGAATACAGTTCCCTGGTGCTGGTCATAGAGTTGGCGGAGGCTTTGCAGTGAGGGCGCGCTATGAATGAGCAGCGGCAGATTTTTCTGCATGGACCTCTGGGGCGTAGACAGTTTCGTGAAGTGCTAAGCACTATGCTGGCGTCTTTGCTGATCAATCCAGACGAGATCTGGCTTGTATCACCTTGGTTGAGCGATTTTCCTTTACTGGATAATCGCTCAGGGCAATGGAATTCATTGGAACCCAAGTGGGGTAGTCGAACCGTTTCGTTCAGCGAGTTATTGGCGCGGGCGGTCACGGGGGGCTGTACCTTGAGAATCGCAACCCGCAATGTAGACTCCAGTCGCTATTTTGTCCGTGGCCTTGAAAATCGTCTCGGCGACAATCCGGACTTTCACTACCTGATCAGTGACACCCTGCATTCGAAGGGCTTTTTGACCCGATCGGGGTTTCTTAAGGGGTCCTTGAACTACACATTCAGCGGTACGCAACGAAACGATGAACATGTGACTCTGACACAAGACGCACAGGTTATATCCGATGCGTTTCTTGAATTCAAAAATCATTATCGTTTCGAGGCCGATATATGAGTATCCCACCAGATTGGCTTCGGAATTTTTTCACTGAAGACAATCAAATCGATCTTGATCGAGTGCTTTCGCTGACTAACCCGTACGACCCAAAGTTTCAGGATCTACTCAAGCCACTCGTGTCTTCAGCAATCGAGGGAAAATGGCCGTTGCTGCTCCCGGTTAGTCGCGGCGGCGAACTTTATTTCTATGGTGCTGAACGCGACAGGCGATCTTTAGAGGAGTTGCGACAAATACTACAAGCGGTGCTGGGAGCAGCGGATACGTATTCAGAGTTTCCATTGATTAAGGTAGCCCGGGGAAAAATCGAACAGATTCTATTACAGCAGGCACCTGCAGGGCTTCTCAAAGTAAATTTGTTGCGCCAGTCGCAGAGCGACTTCGCTTTACGTAAACGTGTGTTTCAAGCGTTGGCATCGGTGCTGGATCTCTACCAGCAACGGCCGCCAGTAACCGCTGTGGTGAAGCGGCCAATTGGGCGGATCCTGCGGGATTTCTTCGCCGCTTGTCAGTCCAGGGATGGTTCGAAAGCATCGCGCTTTTTTGACGAACTCAAAACGACAGGCAATTTCAGTCAGCGAAACTTGATCTCTCTGGAGTTGCAGGCCTGGGAGGCTGAGCGTCGTTGGTCGGACATTCTAGGACATCCCCGACTAGTAGATATGCTGGGCGGGAGACTGCCTGCCCAACTGGTTCGGGTTCTATTGCGTGCCATAGGTAATTTAGGCGGTGATCGCTTGCTGGAGCCAGCAGCGTTTGGCGAGGTCCCCCTAGAACATATACATCTTCTATGTCAGCCGATCAGCCCTCTTTTTGCCAATCGGCCTCCCCTGGAGGCCCGCGAATGCTTTGTATCCGACTGGAAACTCTGGGCGATAGGCGCCGGGGCATTGGGCTTCTCCGATGGCCTTGATGGTCTTCCTGACTTCATTGATCCGGCCTGGATTTGCGGATTGCACGACTGGGCAAATTTGCCGACCAAGACCCCGGTAGCGCCAACCATCGCGGCAATCCCTTCGCTGCAAAAAGTCGCATCTCCCCAGACCTTCAACGATCTGCGACTGGTGCTCGAAGGCTCGCTATCTGCCTCCATGGAAGAGTTACGCGAGATCTGGGTCGCAGTGCAGGAGGCACCCGAGGAGTTAAAGAATGGACTCTACATTTATCCACGTCTGCAGTCGGTGTGGCAAGGTATATGCCAACTCTTCGATGGTAGTAGGGAACTTGGTTGGAAGGGATGGCTAGAACGCCTGAAGGAGGCTTCTACTGACCCAGAAGCCCTGATTCATGAGCTGCAGGAGGAGAGCCAGAGTTGGTCAATAGAGTCCTTCTCGGAGGCTCAGTTGAGTCAGTGTCTGCATGGCGATGCCAGTACTTCGCTATTGTTGCGAGACAGCTTGCCGCTATTGCTTGACTGGCTGGATCGTCGTGAAATCCTCTGCTCCGGGCAATTCTGGTTGGAGTGGCTGGAGCTGCTGGCGCTCGATGATTTGGTTAATCCGTCGGACATACAACTGGCAGGGCAGATTGTGCAGCGCTTCTTGTCCCGCCCTAGCCAAATCGGCGACCGTGCTCGCCTAGGGGAATCCTTGGAGTTGTTATGGGAGAAGGGCGGTTCGGTTAGTTCTTATTCGGAAGTGCTCGAGATTGTCGAGTTGCTCCTGGACGAGACTCAACCGGGGCAGCAAGAGTTGCAAAAGCTCTGGTTGGTACTTCAAGGGTTCGCCTTGAGTCGCTGGACTCGTCTCGAGTTAGCGCAGCGTTTGCTCACCAAGAGTCTGGCCAGAGAGATATTTGGTGAGAGCAATGAAGCGAGTTATCCGCCACTCGCTGCTGAAGGAGGCGATGCTGATCTTGACGTCCAAACAAGAAAGCTATCGGGTAGGCTGCTGGCTATCTACAGCCTTACTGAAGGCGCCGCGCGGCGGGCTAAAACGGTACTGGAAGGCATGTTCGAAGGGCTGCGAGTGGAACTCAATCATGATCACACTGCGACCCCGGCTTTGCAGAATTTAGCCAAAAAAGCTAATTACTTCTTGTTTGTTGCCGGTAGCGCGAAGCATCAAGCCTTCTATCCTGTGAGTCGGATAAGACAGGATTTGATCTATCCCTTAGGAAAAGGCGCATCAAGTATCATTGAAGCATTCTGCAAAAGTTGCGTAAATTCTACTTCGGAGTGATGAGGTGAATTTATAAAGGCCAAGCGTTCTGCGTCATCGTTCGGCGAGCATGCAGAGTTGCTTCGACTCGACATGCGTGTTGCCTGACGGGTTGTCGAGTGAGCAATCCGTCAGCGTTGCCTATGTGATCAAAGTCTACCGCGTCCAGCGTAACACGCAGCGGTCACCGCTGAGGCGACGTTCGACCATCACGGCGCATAGGCTAGGCACTGAATCTTCAAGTTGTTTACGGATAAAAGCACACAGGTTTTCGATTGTGGCCGGCCCCAGATCCTGCACCTCGTCAAGTAGTCGGTGATCGAGCATCTCGCGAACACGGGCAATCTCACTTCGTAGGTAGCCTAGGTCAATTAGCATGCCGGTAGTGGCATCTGGTTGACCTGCGACGGTGACCTCCGCTTCATAGGTATGTCCATGGATGCGGCGGCTACTCTCAGTCTCTATGTCACGATTCAACGTATGGGCAGCCTCGAAGAAGAACCGCTGCGACAATTCGCAGACCGTCTTGCTATTCGAATTGACCATGGTCTCAGCGGCGGAAGAAGGAGAAGGAGGAGCAGCTACAGGCGTGGACATCAGCGGATCTCCAATATCTTGTGTGTTTGTACGGAAAGTCGCCATTTAGTATTGGCCTGACAATAGGCAATGGCGGAGCGGGTATTTTGTTTCTGCATTGGCCCATCCATAGGTTGCAGTAGGTAGTACTGAAAGTCGCTATCAGAGATGGCATCTGGGAGTAGGCCAGGCTGCGGATAGACGAGTTTTAATTCGTGGCCACTACGCTGCACCCAGTCGGCCCCAGCTTTAGGGCTAACACAAATCCAATCGATCCCCGCCGGTGCCAGAATGGTCCCATTGGTCTCGACAGCGATTTCGAATCCCTGATCATGCAGTGATGCAATCAGGGTTTCATCGACCTGCATTAACGGTTCGCCTCCTGTGAGCACGACATAGCGATGCTCTTGGGCAACTGGCCATAGCGAGGAAACTCGCTCGGCCAAGGCCTCTGCAGTCAAGTACTTGCCCCCCAAGGTTCCGTTGGTGCCCACGAAATCGGTGTCACAGAACTGACAAACGGCCCTTGACCGGTCAATTTCCCGACCACTCCAAAGATTACAACCTGCAAATCGACAGAACACGGCTGGTCTGCCAGCCCGAAGCCCTTCGCCTTGCAGGGTGTAGAAGATCTCTTTGACGCTGTAGGTCATGCGTCATTGTCTCGCTTGAATGCTTCGAAGCCGGTCCGGCGCAACTCACAAGCAGGGCATTCGTTGCAGCCATATCCCCAGTCATGTCTGCGTTGGCGGTCTCCTAGATAACAGGTATGGGTCTCTTCTTGAACTAGTTCTACAAAACTAGATCCGCCAAGGCTTTTGGCTAACTCCCAAGTCTCTTTTTTATCCAGCCACATCAAAGGGGTCTCAATAACCAACGGCATGTCCATGCCAAGGCCGAGAGAGACCTGCAACGATTTCAGGGTGTTGTCTCGACAATCTGGATAGCCTGAGTAGTCCGTCTCACACATCCCGCCCACAAGCACGCTAAGCCCTCTTCGATAGGCAATGGCGGCAGCAAAGGTAAAGAACAGCAGATTACGTCCGGGGACGAAGGTGTTGGGGAGGCCGTTCTCCTTGAACTCGATCTCCTTCTCAGATGTCATCGCGGTATCGCTGATCTGGCCAAGAAGTTTCAGGTCAAGGAAGTGATCGTCCCCTAATTTTTCTCCCCAGCGGGGATAGTCAGTGCGAAGGCGCTGAAGAACCTGACGCCTGCACTCAAGTTCTACATTGTGGCGTTGCCCGTAATCGAAGCCTATCGTTTCAACATGATCGTATCGATCTAATGCCCAAGCAAGGCAGGTCGTGGAGTCTTGACCGCCGGAGAACAGAACCAGTGCGTTCTTGTGCATAGTGACCTCCATTAAAGCTTCATATCGGTTTGTTTCTGTCGGTATTCTTTTCTGATTTTTTGAGTTAAGAAATCTGAAAGTAGTGCGATATCGCTCGGTGTGTTCTGAACGCCATTCCAAGGACGAATATCACTCTCAGAAAATTTCCATTGTCCACTGGTCCAGGCAGTATGTTTTTTAAGTAAGTTTAGCCCGTCAATGAATCCATCTTTCTTGGATGTACCGTGCTTAGCGTAAATTTCGTCCATTACGAAGCCAAGGGAAATTATTCCTGCGCCGTGTTTTAATCTGGAGTGCCTTGGGCTTAGGCCGCTCCATTCGGGTCCAAATACAGTCTTTACGGCATGGAAGAAATTGTTGATGATCTCAAATGAGCGTCCCTCGAAGTCTTCGTGTTGCATTAATTGTTGAATCGCTCCATCGCTGACAGAGTTCATAACTAATTTTTGCATTGCCGTATCGCTCAACATTCCTCTTGGATTGGTGTGTTGCTTGACTTCGCAGAAAAGCGAAGAGCCAGGAGTCGAGTTAAGAAGGTCGATAATGCGTGCGGCATACTTCCGTTTAGTAAATCGTTCTGGCAATCCATCAACTGAAGGGAGTAATTCATATATTAGGGATTTCGGTAGTGGGCGCGCATTGTTAATAAGAACAAACTGTTGTCTCAGTTCGTTGTAGTCTTTGCAAATTAATGCTGAAACGAATACCTGGAACTCACCTTTCTCCATTGTGGCTAATGCACTGAGGCGCTGCTGCCCATCGACCACGAATCCAGGCTTTTGCTCAGTGCAATCTACTACTACCTCAACAATGCTATCCCCCACATCTTTTATGGTAACTCCATCTAGAAACGCAAGAATCACAGCGTTCGGTAAAAGGGCGTCCTCGCGAAGAAGATAGTCACGAATTTCCTGAATATGAGAGGCGACCTGATGACGTTGGAATCCGCGTAAATGGCCTTCTTCATTTCGGCCGATCCTTTCGATTTCCGAGAAGGCAAGAATTTCTTTCGGGGTCGCGGCAAAAGTAAAGACGTCATGGTTGGGCGCTTGCTTTGCTCGGATGCCTTTAAATCGATAGATCATTTCTTGCCTTTTCTAGAGTGCGTTGTAGGTGTCGATGGTATACGCCCAGATTATGGAACCCTCGACGCTTATTTCTATTGCTTGCCCTGAATATTATCGTTTCGACTCCTGCCGACTGACAGATAGAACATTGGCATTTTTTCCAAGGCTTATCTATAAGAGTAGGTGTTATCAGGCGAATGCTCTTGGCTACTTCCTTCTCAAGTTCTTCAGTAGATGAAATTGAGCCTGAAAGGGTAAGTCGTAAATAGTCGGTTAGTGCGCTGATGGTTGCCTCGTAATCAGCTAAACCTTTGTCGTAATGGCGCAAGGTCTTTAGTGCTATGGCTTCTTTTTCTTGAAGTGCTTCCGCGCTGAGAATACCCCGTTTAATACCTTGCAGTAGTTTTGGGTTCTCTATTGCTTGGGGGATCCTAATTGCTGTGTAATAATCTAGCTTGCTTGTTGTGTTTTCTAGGTAGTAATTTGATTTTGCGTCTTTAAATGCTCGAATGAGAGGGGACGTCGAATCGAAGCTTGTGATGCCATAGTTAGTGAACTCGTGGATTCGCTCAGCTTTGGCAAAGCCTAGTAAGTGAATATTAGTCTCCGCCTTGATAGTCGCTCGAAGTTCCTTCAATACTTCATGTATCTGCTCCACCTTTAGAGGGACCAATCCACCAATAGCTAGGTACCGATACCCCATATCCTCAAGCGATTTTGCAGCTGCTGCCATGCTCTTAGGCGACCAGCCTTGAACGGCTCCGAGGGGTTCAAAAGGTCTACCTGCCTCGTTCGTTAGACGAAGAAATTCTTTTGCATTATCAAGCGTTACATTGTAACGATAGATTATATCGTCGTCTTGATCTTCTGCAGGCGGGTTGCTTGAGTCACAATTAAAAATGATGTGGTCAGGAGAGCATCCGTGAGTGAAGCCTCCATCTGCATAGAAATCTACTACTTCGGCAGGAGCATAGGCAGGTATGGGGTGTTCTACGTAAGCAAATGCACCGCAGTCACCCATTACCATGGTGTCTTTAAACTTCTGTTCACTCAGGCGAAGAAATTTTCGCGCGCCTTCTCTTAAGAAGCGTTGCTGCTCTGCTGTGGAGTAACGAACTTTAGAGTTAGAAACACCCGCAGCAGGACGTACCGCGCTCATGGACACCAGTAGTCCATCATATGGTGCGGGTGACATCATTTCATGGGCATATTGGTCGTCCCAGTATCTTTTTCTTCCAGGTGCGTTGCGGTCATTGAGGAAGTCATATTCGGGATCGACGTAATCTTGTGTGTCAGCGTATAAAAATTTCATGCGCGCGAACTATTCATATAGATGCGAAGTAGGGTGTCCTGTAAGTGCTTAATGTCCTGGGGTGTGCTTTGCACTTCGTTCCAAGCAACATTGAGCAGCGGCCACTTTCCCGAGGACCAAGCGCAACGGGGGGCTATTTTTTCAACTTCTTTGCATATGAGGCTGTAGTTGGCGTCTTGTCCGCTTATCTTGGCGCAAACGAGATCCATTATGTAGCCCATAGCTGCAATGCCTGCAGAGTGCATTAGGCGACTCTCTTTAGGGTCAAGTGCCCAGTCGTTAGGGAAGCATTCTTTAACAGCCCGCCAAAATAAAACTAACAGTTGATACATTGCTTCAACGTCGGTTTTTTCTTCATCGTTTGACTTGTAGGGGTACAGGGCGCCAAGGGGGTTGGTCATGCTGGTGCGGATCATCTTTATGATGGCCGTATCTGTGACTACAGCGTCAGAAGTCTCTCTATCAGAAGAAAGTTTTATAAGCCGATAAAACGGCGAGCGAGGGTCTCGGTTTAGTAAGCCGCATAACTCGGCAGGCGCTTTTCGAGCGCTCAGTTCTCGCGGCAGGAGTATACTTCCTGTTTCTGGTAGTAGTTCATTTATTAGCCTTGTTGGTAGTGGTTTGGCTTTGTTGACGAGAATGAACTGCTCTCGCTGAGTGGTTAAATTGTCTGATACGAACCCGACAACTGGAACTGGTAAGTCCGCATTGTTTGCTTTTGCTAGTGCCAAGGCACGTTGTTGGCCGTCAACGATCCAGGCTGATCGAAGACCCTCAGCATGAAGCGGGATTCTTAAGGTGCCAGCCTGTGCAATGCCCTCATCGCCTGTAGGTTTGCTGCCGCGAGATGCCATAAATTTTATTTCGGGCGACAGTGCTAGAATAATTGCGTTAGGGAAAAGTACATCACCTTGGTTCAGGTAATTAATAATCCCTTTTACATGACTACGTATTTCGGGTCGCTGAAACCCTTTGAGGGTGTCACTGTCGTCCCTTGAGATTCGGCTAATATCAGCAATACGCACCAAGTCAGATCCGCGAATAAAGAGTGCATAAACATCCAGGTTGTCGCCTTGGGTAGTGCGCAGTGCGCGCACAACAATTTCTTGATTTTTTCCGCTCATACTATACTCCGTAGCATGCTGCGGCTTTTCAGTTCAAGCCATAAACCCCTAAAGCGAGATTGCTCGCATGCAACCAGTGCATCGTCGCGCAGGTAGCGTAAAAGGCGAGAGGAACTACCCTTCTGAGCATCCCATGCTTCGATCATTAACGCTTTCACTTCTTCATCTGAGGCGCGACGTCTCTTTATGGTGCCTACTAGCGGGAGTGCAGACATGGCGGCGCTGACAGCTTGGTAATCTGCACTGACGGGGTTGGTAGAGGCGTTGGTAAGTTCGACAAAGTGTCGCATAGCCCTTTGTGGGAAGTCGGCTCGGGTGCCAGCGAATCGCGAACTTTCAAGGCGATCGTCATAAGGCATAGCCAACGAGCGGAATTGCTTCGGTAGTCGTTCAATACCGGGGCGTGAAGTGAAGAACCTCAGTTTGGACCGGTCGTCAGTCGCGATCTGTTCTAGATCGTTCGCGACTAGGTCGATGTAGTTCGCGGATAGCGCTATCAGGATGCGATTAATGTCTCTGCGCTTAGCAAGTGTCGCTAATGGATTGGGACGCTGCCAGTGATTGTTGACCGCGTCCCACCAGTCTGAAGGGGTCAGACCCATACGCGCTAGCCATGGACGAATGGAGTTGGGCTCTGCTGCGACAGTTAGATTGTAAGACGGGCAGGGTTGCTCGCCCCCGATCAAACCTAGGCCTGTTGAGGCGAACATCAGTTCTGCATCAAGTTTCCGTGCCACCCATTTCGCGTCTTGCACGCTCCTGCCCGTGTAAAGCGACTCAGCTGGGCGAGTGAAGGTTCTTGCCTTTACCTGCTGTATCCAGGTGGCCGCCGTGGCCGCTAGCGACTGGTTCTGAGCGGTGCATAGCTCCAGTGGGGGTTGCCCCCCGAGCCGCTTGCGGTTTGTGCAGTTGGTGATGATGACGGTGCTCATAAAAACTGCTGCATCTCTGCGTTGAAGGGTTGCAGTTATTTCTGGGTATGCAATCCTACCATCGAATAACTGCATGGGGCAGCGCAATTGGTCAGTTGTGAGTCCCTTGTCGGTACCAGGTGGGGCCGCCGCTCATCTGGTATTTAACTGATGAAATGAGGACGATGTTTTGCTCACGTTTGCTGCGATTCGGGCCCGTCAGAGCCCCAATCACCAAGTTTTTTCGTTTGCAGCGACTGCTGAGCAGATCCTGGCAATCGCTTCTATTGATCGAGTAAGGCGAGATGAGTGCGGACACCTCTCTGGTTTCCAGCGACCGCTTGTGTCAAGGCACATCAGAGAGATACGAGACTACCTGGGGCGGTCTGATTCCGTGATGCCTAATGCCATTGTTCTGGCCTTTATCGGCGGTGTTCGGGTTAGGGGTGAAGCTGGGGCTTTGGTTGAGATTGAAGTGGATGTCTCGCAAGGACCTGTTGGATTTGTGGTGGATGGCCAGCAACGTTTGTCTGCTATGGCGGGGTTGCCAGGACGTGATTTTCAACTACTGGTATCAGCTCTTATTTGTGAGACATCTGAAGAATTGCGTAGGCAGTTTATTTTGGTAAATAATACCAGTCCATTGCCTAAGTCGCTGATATATGAGTTGCTGCCTGCGGTTGATGGTTTGCCCAGGCGGATGACGGATCGTGCGCGAGCGGCACGAGTGGTTGAATTACTTAATTTTGACTCTCGCTCATCATTGCTAGGGCAGATCAAGCAGCATACGAATCCCGGGGGCGTTATTAGCGATAACGCTGTTCAAAGGCTAGTTATGAATTCGCTGTCGGACGGATACTGTCGAGAGACTATTGAGTTGTCGGATGGGGAAGATAGATGCTTTCTTGCGATAAGCGAGTTCTTTGAGGCGGTGCAAGATGTTTTCGGAGCATCCTGGTATGAGCATATTCCGAGAACTTCTAGGCTTGTCCATAGTGCTGGAATAATATCAATGGGATTCGTGATGGAGGCAATTTGCGAGAAGGGGGCGCCCTGCGCTCCGATGTTTAAAATTGGTCTTCAAAAATTAGTGGGACATACGGCTTGGACTGAAGGCTCTGGGGAGTGGAAGTTTAGGAGTGGTGTTCGGTCGTGGAATTCTATCCAAAATCTGCATAGTGATATAAATGCGCTTTCTGATTATCTGGCTAGGATCGTTAGAAGGAAGTCTTTCTAGATTCTAATGTTACAGTCATTACGGTGGTGTTATGTCTGAGAAATTTTCCTCGCGTGCATTGTCTGATCAGTTTTTGGTTAAAGAATTTTCTTCTTGGCTTCTGAGTTTTGTTGGTGAATCACAAGCGGCGTTGCAGAGTGTTTCTGTGGCGGATAAATCGTTCGCGGTGAGTGGCTATGGTGTTTTGATGGAGTTGTACGGGTTGCGTACTCGTGCTTATATTTTGATGAATGACCCAGGTGCTCACGTCGTAAGTTGTTTGGATTTTTCTCAGGAAGAAATGCTGTCGTTATTTGATAGAGTATCTAGTGTGGTTCGAACAACAAGCACTCTCAAGAGTGCGAGTGCTATGGTTCTGTCTGTGGCTACGTTTACAGTCTCCTTGGGAGAGGGGAGGGGTAAAATTGTAAGTTTCCTGTTTAAGACGTTGTGCGATGAGGTTTCTGGGTGGGAAGCAAGTCTTTGTGATGGAAGGTAGCCTCTCAAAAGTTTTCTTGGGTTGAATTGAGTGTGTTGCATTTGGTTTTTGGTCGGCTGCTGTAGACGAATGGCTAATTGAAGAATGGGTGTTTGGCTGAGTTGCTAGAGTCTCACGCTAATTAGTAATTAGTAATTAGTAATTAGTGATGGTGAAAAGAGAACGCTACCTTGTACGATTGGGTGTGCTGTCATGATTGATTTGATAGGCGATGGTGATCCTTGGGTTTCCGAGACGTCTGGTGAGCGTTTGCTTTTTCTGCTACTTCAGAACCATCTGGAGTGGCGTTTTTTGGCTGATACTCTGCAGGGGACCGGCCTTAGACTGGGACGGCGTTTCAGTGATTTGACTAATTTTTTCGTTGGGGCTTCGGTTCTTCACCTCCAGCAGCGGCTTCTGCGGTTGGCCCATGACGTACGTGAGCAGTATCCATTAGATCGTTCTCAGCAGGTCATGACATTGCGTGCTCGTGCCTGCGATACTATTCAGCTAACTCCTCTCGAATATAGGGGAGATTTCGGTATCTTCATTGAAGAGGTTCTAACCAGCGCAGAGCAAATGCCAAAAGAACCTAGCCGAGGCCTGAAAAGAACTGTCATTCGAAATAGCCCGAATTATTGTTATAGTTGCGGGCGGGAGTTCGGCGCATTTTTTGAGGACGCTCCAGAAGGTCTTAAGCCTACAGTGGATCATGTGTGGCCTCGAGCTTTGGGGGGCGATACCATTGAGGCTAATCTTTTGCCGGCCTGTGGGGCGTGTAACAGTGCTAAGGGGCATATCGCTGCCTGGCAGATGGCCTGGATACAGCCTATTGTATTCGCCGACATTGATGAGACTCATGCTTTGAGCAGCCTGTCGAAGGAAGCAAAGATGGCTCTTCACGTACGAGCTGCAATGTCGTATTCACAGCAAAATGGCAGTTCTCTTAAAGACGCTTTTTTGGCAATAGGTCCGCGTGAACCTCCAGTTAGGATCGATAGTGAGCAAGGCTACGACTTTTTCAATTTGCGAGTTCACGACGATTCTCGCACCAGCGTAATATGGACACCGAACTGATGCGTTACGAATATGATGCTTTCATTTTTCATCAACGTGCCGATGGCCAAGGCCCTTTATTGGCGCTATTTCATGCGCCTGCGGGGGAAGTGGCTGCCTGGGCCGATGTAGATCGTCTAGGGCCTGATAATCGTATGGCACCTCAGCGTGAGCCGAAGAAAAGTCGTATTAATAGTATCTGTCGTTTTTTCGGAGATGATCCTCAAAACACAATACCAACAGCAATTGTTGTCGGTTTGAGGGGGATTGAGTTCGATGGAGAGGGAGGTATACGTAAGCTTCGTTTCGAGACGAGGGATCAGCATCCGCACCCTGGCCTGATCATTGATGGACAGCATCGTCTGCGCGGCCTTGAGAAGGTTGATCCGAATACGATTGTTCCAATTGTTGGAATTATAGAAGCTACTGACCTTGAGATGGCTTTTCAGTTTTTGGTCATTAATAATAAGTCGGCTAAAGTTCCGCTTGATCATCTTCGGGCTCTGGCTTTGAACTACCCATCAGAGCAACTTGAGGCGCGTCTTAAAACGGCGCGTCTTGCCCTTAATACGAACTTGGGTTCCGTGGGCGTGTTAGACGAAGATCCTGAAAGTCCATTCAGCGGGATAGTCGCTTGGCCTAATAACCCTCCCGAGCAACGTATAGTCGTTCCCGCTGCTATCGAGGCTATGGCCTCTGAGGCAAAGTCGCTAGGATTTGGTGAACTTGAAGATCTTGATAGCCTCAATTCATTTTTGATCGCGATGTGGAGTGTGATCAAGGACGAGTGGGCGCATTTATTTGTCGCGGATAGTAAGTTGCTATCCAAGGTAGGTCTGACTTGTATGACGCAGTTCGTTTGTTCCACTATCAAGACTTGGGCTCGTAATCCAAGACTCCGAGATCAGGTTGATCCCGGTGATCCCGATAAAGTCAGATCTGTCACAAGTGATGTGCTTGCGACACTTGATCCATTGTTCTTTGAGGCGGAGTGGGCAAGTTCAAGCTATGACACTCGAGCTGGGCGTGACATGGTGATGTCTGATCTCGAAACCCTCTCTTTTAATAAGGCAAATGACGATGATTGGTATGAGGGGCTTAAGGTCATCAATCGGAATTGGCTCCAGGGGTACCTGTCTGAACATGGTGGAGCGGCTCTGACTCCGGACGAAGACGTTGTCGACTAATTGCTAATAAGCTGTTGGCAGTCCAGTGTTGATCTGAATAGCCATTCAAATTGGCGCTATCCCAGTCAGGGACTTTTGCGGGGAATCGTTGAAAGCCGTTGGGTGGAGTAGAGCATTGGCTGCAGCGAGCGCTCATAAATACCCTATTAAAATCAATGTGTTATGAGGTCGACCTCTGGCATGGGGTGCAAGGGGTCGAGTGTTCGAATCACTCCGTCCCGACCAAATAATCCCAACATAAAGGCTCGATCAGCAATGATCGGGCTTTTTTGTTTTTGGGGCTTTTGCGGGACGTTTTCATCCTGTCTGCTTTATCAGCATCTTCTCGGCTTGCGGCCGAGCAGGGGCGGGTGATGGTGCCGGCGATGTGAGGGTGATGAGCCATACAGCGTTGTTTCGACTGCCTGGGGCGGGACTGGCGCCGCGCTACGCTCAGCCTTTTGCGAGCAATCGCTGGATCATGGTCTTGAGCGCCTTTACAGTGAAGGGCTTCTGCAGCAGTTCGGTCTGGCCGCTTTTCAGCGCGATTGCCGGCACAGCATTTTCAAGGAAGCCTGAAATGAACAGCACCTTGAGTGTCGGTCGCATGGAGAGCGCGGCCACGGCCAGCTCGTCACCATTCATGCCGGCAGGCAGTACGATGTCGGTGATCAGCAGTACCGTTTCAGGCGCCCGCTCCAACTCTAGCAGGGCCTGTGCGGCGGTCCCCGCCTTGGTGACCTGATAGCCGACCTCTTCCAGTGCCTCGCCAATCAGATCGCGAATGGCCGCCTCATCGTCGACCACCAGTATCGAGACGTTTCCCACCTGAAGATCGCTCCCCAGCTCAGCGGGCTCGCTGACATCGGCGGTTATCGTCTGGCCGTGACTCAGCGGCAGGAAAAGACTCACCGTGGTGCCTTTACCCATGACCGATTCGATCCGCGCATCCCCCGATGACTGTTGGGCAAAGCCATAGACCATCGACAGCCCCAGGCCGGTACCGGAACCCAGGGGTTTGGTGGTGAAGAATGGATCGAAGGCGCGGGCGATTACGCTTTGTGGCATACCCGTGCCGGTATCCGTCACTTGGAAGACCGCGTATTGCCCAGGGCCGAGGACTGCAGAATCCTGTGTCGAGTCAATGCGCGCCTGGCTGATTTCGATCGTTAAACGGCCCCCGTGGGGCATGGCATCGCGTGCATTGATGCAAAGATTGAGGATCGCGTTTTCCAATTGGTGGGCATCGCAAAAGCACAGCACGGCGTGTTCCGGTGTCAGTACCTCCAGCTCGATCCGTGGGGTGAGCGTCCTGCTGATCAGTTCTCGCATGTCCTGAACCAGCAATGCCAGGTCGACCACCGAGTTCGCCAGGGGCTGGCGCCGGGAATAGGCCAGCAACCGGTGGGTGAGCGATGCCGCGCGGTCGGAGGCATTACGGGCAAAGCCGACGAAGCGTGACAGCTCCTCGTACTTGCCTTGGGCGATACGCTTGTCGAGCATGTCCAGACTGCCGGTGATGACGGTCAGCAGGTTATTGAAGTCATGGGCCAAACCACCGGTCAATTGGCCCACCGCCTCCATCTTCTGGCTCTGCTGCAGCTGCGAGCTCACTTGCTCGAGGGCTTCCTGACGCTCCTTGTACAGGGTGATGTCCCGCGCCACCGCCAGGTACAGCCCCTGTCGACGCGCGATTCTCCAGTTCAGATGCAACGGTTTTCCGTTGGCGCGAAAGCCCTGAGTATCGAGTTCCGCGATGGACCTTTTGCCCAGGCTGCGCAATGCGTCCGATAACTGTGACGGCGAGATGAAGCTGAAAAAGCCACTGTCCCTGAGCGCCTGATCCGTATGCCCCGTTTCGATCTGCCAGGCGGGGTTCATCGCCATCACTTCCCCGCCTTCGGACAGGGTACAGATCAGGTCAGGGGATATGTTCCAGATGCCATCTCGCTCCAATGTACGGCGCTCGATCTCATGCTCCAGGCGCTCGTTGACATCGGAAAGGGTATTCAAGGTTCTCCGGAACAAGGCGCACACTATCGCCATGGCGAAGGTCACCAGGGCAAAACTCGCGCTGCTGATCCAGGCAGTCAAGCCGTCGTTGAAACCAATATCGCCAATGAAGAAATAGTGCGCGGTGAGCACTGCCAGAATGCAGCCCAACACCGACGGCACGACGCCGAAGCAGAAGCCGATGAACATCAGGCCGGGTATGAAAAACAGGTAGGGCAGTGCCGTGAAGGGAAGTTGCACACGCAAGGCGGCGCAGAGCGCAATCACCATGACCGTGCCCGCATAGCGCACTGGCGTGCTTGGCTGAGTACGGGCGAGTCGACGCACCAGCTCAAGACTGCGAGAGAGAATACTGATCAAGTGTGGCTCCGGTGGGCCCGGTCGGAAAACGCGGATGTGAAGACGCTGGCGGTCGCTACCGCGATAGTCTGCCACCATCTGCAGCTATCGGCAGCAGGTTCTACAGCTTTAAACAGCCCAGCAGGGAAACTCATAGTTTCTCACTAACGGTGCGATGGCCAAGTGCGATTGTGAGCCTCGAACAGTGTAGCTAAGCTCAACGAGCCAACCCGACACCGAATGCGACGTTTCCAGTCGTTACCTCACCGATAGTGGACAAGATGACCAAGTGCAATCTTTCGCCCGAAGAAGAACGAGCGCGGCTGGTCGACGTAGACCGCTTGACGTCTGACCTGGAAAGCGACTCGGACCCTGTGCTCAACAGCGTCGTGGCGATGATCTCCGCCCACTTCCAGGTGCCCACTTCACTGGTCAGCATCATCGAGCGCGACTACCAGGTCTTCAAGGCTCGAATCGGCATGGAGCCAGAGCGGACATCACGCGAGATGTCCTTCTGCGTCCATGGCCTGGATGAAGGTGGGGTATCCGAGATATGCGACCCGCTGGGTGACCCGCGCTTTTCAGCCAACCCCTTGGTCACCGGCGCGCCCTTCATCCGCTACTACGCCGGCGCGTCACTGACGGTCCAGTCGGGGCGAAGCCTGGGCAGGCTTTGCGTTATCGATCATCAGGCTCATCCGCCCATGGACGAAGCGGGGCGCAGCTTGCTGCGCAACGCGGCCAAGGTAGTGGTCGCGCGACTGGAGTCGATTCATCGCGCGCATTACATCGACCCCATGACGGGCCTGCCCAACCGGCAGCGGTTTGAGGCGGACATTGTCGACGCGCCCGAGCAGGACGACCGCGTCGCCATACTGATCGAGCCGCTTTCGGCATCAGGCATGGACAGGCTGGCCAAGGCGCTTGGTGGCGGTTTTTTTGCCAGCTTCATGTTGGCGGTCAAAGAGTTGCTGTTGGCGTTGCTACCCGAGGGGGCGCGGTTGTATCGCCCTGGAACCCTGGGTTTTGTGGTCCTGCTCAAGCCATCCATGGTGCCCTCGATACCTGCCCTGGTCAGCAGCATGGTGTCTGCATTCGATCGCCCACTGTACAGCGGCGGCGTTCCGGTCTTTTCCGATGTGGGTATCAGCGTGCTGGGGCTGGAACGGGAGGGCGAAGCGTCAACGGATATCCTGCGCCTGATGGCCAGCGTCACTGATGCCGCGCGCCGCAGCGAGCAACGCTGGCTCAGTTACGATCCGGTGATCGACTCGAGTCTGCGCCGCAGCACCGTACTGCTCAATGCCATTGAAGCGGCGCTCATGGCCCCTGATCAGTTCAGGTTGGTGTACCAGCCTCGCGTCGAGCTGGCCAGCAACCGGTGCGTTGCTGTCGAGGCACTCTTGCGCTGGTCGCATCCCACCCTGGGTGAGATCAGCCCCGCGGAATTCATCCCGCTGGCTGAAACCACTGCCTCGATTCGCCACATCACCAGTTGGGTCGTGCGGCGCGTCTGCGAGCAGTTGGCGAGCTGGCGTGCTCGGGGCATCGAAATGACCGTTTCGCTGAACGTCTCGGCCCTGGATCTGACCGACGGGCAGCTGTTCGATCAGTTGGTCGAGGCCCTGCGGGCGTGCAACGTGGCGCCGCGATTCATCGAGCTCGAATTCACCGAAAGTGTATTGGTGACCGATTTCCAGGCCGTACGCGCACAGCTGCAACGGTTTCGCCATCTGGGCGTGGCCATCGGCATCGATGACTTCGGTAGTGGTTACAGCAACTGGGCCTACCTGCGGCAGATTCCGGCGACCAGCGTGAAGCTCGACCGCTCGCTGTTGGCTGACCTGCAGCCGGGAAACAGTGAGTGGCATATCATCCGTGGCCTGATCAGCCTGGTGCGCGACCTGCGTTTGACCGTGGTCGCCGAAGGGGTCGAAACCGAGCTGCACTACCACCTTCTCAAAGGCTGGGGCTGCCAGCAGGGCCAGGGTTATTACATCGCCAGGCCGCTTTCGCCTGCCGATCTTCTGGCTTGGCTCAATGAGGGTACCTGGCACGCTGCAGGGCAGGGCTGAGCCAAAGTGCGTGAGTCTGCTCGCCAAGCGGCGTAGCGGTTCATCCAGATAAATGCATCGGCGGCGATGATCGCTAACCACGAGCGCAGAAGCCAGGCTCTGGGTTCTTCAGCCCGACGCCAGCGCGAGGTCGATCGATGGCCCGCGGTGGATCGAAAATCATTGGCCGAATGCAGGTGCGGCGCATCACGCCGAGCTGCACGGATAGGATTGGGCAATACAGCGATGCGATCCGGCATGGTTCTGCGCTGCCCCTCGCCCTAGCATGGCGGCATCCCATCTGTTCAGGAATGCGCGCCATGCAGGCATTGAAAACCCTGTTTATCACCGGTGTCAGCAGCGGTTTTGGCCAGGCGCTGGCCCAGCTGGCGCTTGCCGAGGGGCACCGGGTCATCGGCACCGTGCGCAGTGATTCTGCCCGCGCGGCCTTCGAGGCGCTGTCACCGCAGCGGGCCGTGGCGGTGGAACTCGACGTTACCGATTTCGCTGCCATCGACGCCGTGGTCGATGCGGTGGAGGCCCAGCACGGCCCGGTGGATGTGCTGGTCAACAACGCCGGCTATGGTCACGAGGGGGTGCTGGAAGAGTCATCGCTGGCAGAGATGCGTCAGCAGTTCGAGGTGAATGTGTTTGGCGCCGTGGCGGTGACCAAGGCTTTTCTGCCGTATTTTCGCCGGCGACGAGCCGGGCATATTCTCAACATCACCTCCATGGGCGGCCATATCACCATGCCGGGCATTGCCTATTACTGTGGCAGCAAGTTTGCCCTGGAGGGGATATCGGACACCCTGAGCAAGGAGTTGGCACCCTTCAATATCTTCGTCACCGCCGTGGCGCCGGGGTCGTTTCGTACCGACTGGGCGGGCCGCTCGATGCAGCGCACGCCACGCAGCATCAGCGACTACGACGCCAGTTTCGATCCGCTGCGCCAGGCCCGGGAGGAAAAGAGCGGCCGCCAGCTGGGGGACCCACACAAGGCAGCCCGCGCCATGCTGACCCTGATCGCCAGCCCCAATCCGCCTGCGCACCTGCTGCTGGGCAGTGATGCCCTGGCCCTGGTACGTGAGAAACTGCAGCGTACCGCCGAGAGTATCGAGCAATGGCAGGCACTCAGCTGTTCGACCGATGGCTGAGCTTTGAGCAGGAGAGCAGGGCAGCCAATGGCCACGAGCAAGGATTCGACCACCGTACGCATGGTGGAGCTGATGAGCCACCTGGCGCCGCTGGAGGGTTACAACTTGAGCCGGCTGGACGACGTGCGCTTTCTGCGTTCCAACCGACCGCTCACGCGCACGCCGGTGCTCTACGAGCCCGGCATCGTCATCCTCTGCCAGGGGCGCAAGCGCGGTTACCTGGGCGACGAGATCTACGTTTACGACGCCCAGCATTATCTGGTGGTGTCGGTGCCGGTGCCCTTCACGATGGAGACCGACGCCAGCGCGACCGAGCCCATGCTGGCGGTGTACCTGCGCCTGGACTTCAGCCTGGCCGCCGAGCTGATTCATCAGGTCGACGAGGTACGCGGTTTCGCCAGCGCAGAGCCGATGGGCATGTACGCGTCACCCATGGACGAACCGCTGCGCCAGTCGACGCTTCGCTTTCTACAAGTGATGGCCGACAGCAGTGATGCCCAGATTCTCGGGCCGGCCATGCTGCGCGAACTCTACTACCGCATCCTTATGGGCGAACAAGGCGCAACGCTGCGCGCGGCTCTCGCCCAGCAAGGGTTGTTCGGCAAGGTGACGCGCGCCATCCACAAGATCCATCGCTGCTACCACGAACACCTGGATGTCGGGATCCTGGCCCAGGAAGCACAGATGAGCGTGCCGAACTTTCACCGACACTTTCGCCAGGTGACCGACTCATCACCCATGCAGTACCTCAAGTCCACCCGGCTGCATCAGGCGCGGCTATTGCTGCTGCGCAACCACCTGACGGTCACCACGTGCGCATTTATGGTGGGCTACGAAAGCGCTTCGCAGTTCTGTCGCGATTTCAAAAGGCTCTTCGGTCGCACGCCGCTGGCGGAAATCGCCTGGATGAAGGCGACTTATGCGTTGCCGGCTCCGCAGACCCAGTCGCCCTTCGTATCGTCACACTGACGAGCGCCCGGTATTGCTCGAAAAGGCCGCGTGTTGCCTGAGCAAGCAGATCCGTTTCTGGCTTCGACTGCCTCGGCTGAGGTAAAGCCATCTCTATCACCAGCGCTGCAGATCTTTCTTTACGGTTAATTTATGCATCACGGGCTTAACGCAATAGAGACTTTACGGCCATAGATTCAAGAATGCCTCGGTCGCCAGTACGGCATTGAAGGCATGGATCATGACTGAGTTTCTGTTCGTTTTTGGCTTGGCCATCGCGCTGGCATGGCCACTGGGTCGCTACCTGGCGGCCATCATGCGCGGCGCGCCGATGCGCGGGGATCGCCTGTTCGCCCTCGTGGAGCGCCCGCTTTATCGATTGCTGGGCGTAAACCCTGCCCAGGGCATGGGTTGGAAGACCTACGCCGGCGCCTTCCTGCTGAGCAATCTGGTGCTCGGCCTGCTGGTCTGGCTGATGCTGATGACCCAGCAGTGGCTGCCGCTCAATCCCAATGCGGCCCCCAACATGCGCTGGGATCTGGCGCTGCATACCGCGGTCTCGTTTCTGACCAACACCAACCAGCAGCACTATTCCGGGCAGGCGCAGCTTTCCTACCTGGCGCAAATGAGTGCCATCGTGGGCCTGCAGGTGATCACACCGATGATGGGCCTGGCCCTGGTGGTGGCCACGCTGCGTGGCCTGTTCGGCGGTCGCCGGCAGGCGGGTGGGAGCGAGGCAGCCGATGTCGGCAACTTCTGGGCCGATCTCATTCGCCCGACCGTGCGCCTGTTTCTGCCGCTGTGCCTGGTGCTTTCGGTATTGCTGACCTGGCAAGGCGTGCCCTCTACCCTGGAAGGCGGGCCGCTGGCAAAACCGCTCGATGGCGCCGCGCAGATCAGCGAGCAGAAGATTCCCCTCGGCCCGGTCGCCGCCATGGTCGCGGCCAAGCAGCTGGGCACCAATGGTGGTGGCTGGTACGGCCCCAACAGCGCCGCGCCACTGGAGAACCCGACTCCCATGAGCAACCTGCTGGAAACCCTGGCCATCATCCTGTTGCCGATGAGCGTGGTGTTCATGGTCGGCAGCCTGACCGGGCGGGCCAAGCTCAGCGCACTGATCTTCGGCTGCATGCTGAGCATGTCGCTGATGTCGGCTGGTATCGCGCTGTGGTCCGAGGGGCACTCGGCGACCAGCAGCGACAGCGCCCTCATGGAAGGCAAGGAAGTGCGCTTCGGCGCCGACGCCTCGGCGCTCTGGGCCGCCGTGACCACCCAGACCAGCAACGGCTCGGTCAACGCCATGCATGACTCCCTGGCGCCGCTGACCGGCATGGTGAGCATCGCCAACATGCTGGTGAACGCGATCTGGGGCGGCGTTGGCTGTGGCCTGCAGCAGTTTCTCGTGTACCTCCTGCTCAGCGTGTTCCTGGCCGGTTTGATGACCGGCCGCACACCCGAACTGTTGGGCCGCAAGATCGAGGCGCCGGAGGTGAAGTGCCTGGCCGTGCTGATCCTGTTGCAGCCGCTGGTGATTCTCGGCTTCACCGCGCTCACCCTGTTGCTGCCTGATCTGGCGGGCACTTCCAACCCCGGGGCCCATGCCATCAGCCAGGTGCTCTACGAGTACACCTCGGCCTTCGCCAACAACGGTTCAGGGTTCGAGGGGCTGAGCGACGCCAGCTACTGGTGGAACCTGACCTGCGTCGTGGCGCTGATCCTGGGCCGCTACCCGGCTCTGATCCTGCCGCTGATCATCGCGGCGATGCTGGCGCGCAAGCGGGTGACGCCGGAAGGCCCGGGCACCCTGCGGATCGAGACGCCGACCTTCGCCCTGACGCTGATGGCCATCATCGCCATCCTCACCCTGCTGCAATTCATGCCCGTGCTGGTGCTGGGGCCCGTGGCCGACCACCTGCAGTTCATCACCCGTTGAGGCTGATTTCCCATGACTCAGATAACCCAACATTCCGTTCAGCCCAAGCGCCCGGCGTTGCTCGACAGCGCCGGTGTGAAGAGTGCCGCGTTGGCCGCCTTCGCTAAGCTCGCGCCGAATCACGCATTCAGGAACCCGGTGATGGCCGTGGTCTGGGTCGGCACGCTGCTCTGCGCCGTGCTGACCCTGATGGGCAAGAGCACGCCCGCCATCGGCTGGAGCGTCACCTTGCTGTTGCTGGTCACGGTGCTGTTCGCCAACTTCGCCGAGGCGGTGGCCGAAGCCCGTGGCCGCGGCCAGGCCGATTCGCTGCGCAAGGCGCGCAAGGATCTGGTCGCCCGCCGCCTGAAGAGCCTGAGCGAGCGCGGCGAGCCGCAGCGCATCGCCGCCAGCGAACTGCGCCCGGGCGATCTGGTGATCGTCACCCAGGGCGAGATCATTCCCGCCGATGGCGAGATCATCGAAGGGCTGGCGAGCATCAACGAGTCAGCGGTGACGGGTGAATCCGCGCCGGTGCTGCGCGAGGCCGGTACCGACCGCTCCGGCGTGATCGGTGGCACCAAGGTGCTGTCCGACCAAATCATAGTCGAAGTCACCGCGCAACCGGGTGACAGCTTCCTGGATCGCATGATCGCCCTGGTCGAAGGTGCCAACCGTCAGAAGACCCCCAACGAAGTTGCCCTGGGCCTGCTGTTGACCACCATGACCCTGACCTTCCTGATCGTGGTCATCACCCTGCCGGCCATCGCCGCCTTCGTCGGCATCAGGATCGATCCGCTACTGTTGATCGCCCTGCTGGTGTGCCTGATCCCGACCACCATTGGCGGCCTGCTGCCGGCCATCGGCATCGCCGGCATGAACCGCGCGCTGTCCGCCAACCTGCTGGCCAAGTCGGGCAAGGCCGTGGAAGTCGCCGGTGATGTCGACGTGCTGCTGCTGGACAAGACCGGCACCATTACCCATGGCGACCGCCAGGCCACGCATTTTCATGTACTGCCTGGCATGCAGCTCGGCCGCCTGCAGGAAGCCGCGTTGCTGTCATCCCTGGCCGACCCGACCCCGGAAGGCAAGTCCATCGTCAGGCTGGCGCGGCAAAACGGCGTCAACAGTGAAGCGCCGAAGGACGCCACCTTCATTCCCTTCAGCGCCCAGAGTCGCCTGTCCGGGCTGGATATGGCCGACGGCCGAGTCATTCGCAAGGGGGCCATCGATGCCATTCGCCGCCATGTGCTGGCGGTGTCCGGCTCGGTACCGCCGCAGCTGCAGGAACTGGTCGATCAGGTGGCACGCCAGGGCGCCACGCCATTGGTGGTCGCCGACGGTCGCCAGGTGCTGGGCGTTATCGAACTCAGCGACGTGGTCAAGCACGGCATCAAGGAGAAGTTCGCCAAGCTGCGTGCCATGGGCATCCGCACCGTGATGATCACCGGCGACAACCCGCTGACCGCGGCGGCCATCGCCGCCGAGGCGGGCGTCGATGACTACGTTGCCGAGGCGCGGCCGGAAGACAAGCTGGCGCGCATCCGCCAGGAGCAGGAGCGCGGTCACCTGGTGGCCATGGTCGGCGACGGCACCAACGACGCGCCGGCGCTGGCCCAGGCGGATGTCGGCCTGGCCATGAATTCCGGCACCCAGGCCGCCAAGGAGGCGGGCAACATGGTCGACCTGGATTCCGATCCGGCCAAGCTGCTGGCCGTGGTGGAAGTGGGCAAGCAGCAATTGATCACCCGCGGCGCGCTGACCACCTTTTCGCTGGCCAACGACGTCTCCAAGTACTTCGCCATCCTGCCAGCGCTGTTCGCCGGGGCAATTCCGGCACTGGCCGGGCTCAACCTGATGCAGCTTTCCAGCCCGACCAATGCGGTGCTGTCGGCGCTGATATTCAACGCCCTGATCATCCCGCTGCTGATTCCGCTGGCCATGCGCGGGGTACGCGTGCGTGCCGCCAACGCCACGGCGCTGCTGCGTCGCAACATGCTGGTCTATGGCATCGGCGGCGTGTTGCTGCCGTTTCCGGCGATCAAGCTGATCGACATGCTGCTGTCGGCAACCATCGGCGTGTAGCCGACTACATTGGGTGAACGATATGACCAACCAAACGACTGTGCCCCAGGGCAATCTGCTGCGTCCCGCCTGCGTCCTGGCGCTGATCAGCCTGCTGGGCTTCGGCCTGAGCTATTCGCTGCTCGCCACCGGCATCGGCAACGGCCTGTTTCCCGAGCAGGCAAGCGGCAACCTCATTGAGCGCAACGGCGTCGTCATCGGCTCGCAGTGGGTAGCCCAGCCATTTTCCAGCCCCGGCTATTTCAGGGCGCGCCAATCGGCCGCCAGCTATGATCCGATGGCCATGGCCGGCAGCAACCTGGCACGCAGCAACCCGGCGCTGCGCCAGCGCATCGACGAGCAAAGGGCTGCAATTGCCAGCCAGGAGGGCCTCGAGCCGGGCGCCGTACCGGGCGATCTGCTCACCCAGTCCGGCGGCGGCCTGGATCCGCACATCAGCCCGCAAGCGGCGCAGATCCAGGTCGCCCGCGTGGCGCGCGAGCGCGGCATGTCGCCAGGCGAGGTGCAGACACTGGTAGGCGCCTACACCGAGGGCCGGCAATGGGGGCTGTTCGGTGAGCCCAGGGTCAACGTGCTGTTGCTCAACCTGGCCCTCGATAAAGCCCACAGCAGGTAGTGGCCATGCAGGAAAACCGTGAAGCACGTGCCGATGCCCTGGCGGGTGAACTGCGCCGCCAGAACAGCGGCCACCTGACCCTGTTTCTCGGCGCGGCGCCTGGCGTGGGCAAGACCTACGCCATGCTGTCCCGCGCCCGGGAGCTGCGCCGGCAAGGTGTCGACCTGGTGATCGGCGTGGTGGAAACCCATGGCCGCAGTGAAACGGCCGCACTGCTCGACGGCCATGAGCTGATCCCGCGCCGGCAGATCGACTACCAGGGCCACCGGCTCGACGAGATGGACCTGGACGCCATCGTGCAGCGCCAGCCCCGTATCGTGCTGGTCGACGAACTGGCCCATCGCAACGCACCCGGCAGCCGCCACGAACGGCGCTGGCAGGACGTTCTGGAACTGCTGGACAAGGGCATCGACGTCTACAGCACGGTGAACATCCAGCACCTGGAAAGCCTTAACGACATCGTGCACCGCATCACCGGCATCCGGGTCAGCGAAACGGTGCCCGATGCGGTGCTCGACCGGCTGCGCGATATCCGCCTGGTCGACCTGCCGCCGGGCGAGCTGATCGAGCGCCTGCACCAGGGCAAGATCTACCTGCCGGACATGGCCGAACAGGCGCTGCAACGCTTTTTCTCGGCGCCCAACCTGGCGGCGCTGCGCGAACTGGCCATGCAGACCGCAGCTGACCATATCGAGGATCACCTGCGCGAGGCTCACACGGCCCAGGGCATCAGCGGTCTGGCCCTGCGTCGGCGGGTGCTGATCGCCATCGACGGCAGCGGCAACTCGGAATACCTGGTGCGTGCCGGACGGCGTCTTGCCGAACGCCGGGATGCGCCCTGGAGCGTGGTCACCGTACAGCGCGCCGGGCGTATCGACCCGGCCAGGCAAACCGAACTGGACCGCGCCTTCGCCCTGGCGCGCAGTCTGGGCGCCGATACCCAGGTGCTGCATGGCAACAACATCGCCGATACCTTGCTCGACCATGCCGCCCACGACGGGGTTTCCACCCTGGTGGTCGGGCGCAGCCGCGAGCGCCCCATCGCCCGCATGTTCAACCGCACCCTGACCCAGCGCCTGCTGCAGCATGGCGCCCATTACGAACTGGTGATCCTGAGTTCCCCGCACGCCCGCGCGCAGTCGCGAGCAGGCTGGCGCCACCGTGCTCCGGCACGCTGGCTGTCCTGCCGGGACGCGCTGTACGCCAGCCTTTGCGCCTCGGCAGCGACGGGCTTCGCCTGGCTGGCGGAGCAGTGGGTCGGCCTGACCGACCTGTCGATGATCTTCATCGTGGCGGTGGTCCTGGTGGCGGCCCGCACCCGCATGTCGGCCGCGATCCTGGCGGCCATCCTGTGTTTTCTGGCCTACAACTTCTTCTTCATCGACCCTCGCTACACCCTGATCATCGCCGCGCCCTGGGGCATCACCACGGTCGTCTTGTTCCTGCTCACCGCGCTGGTGGCCGGGCGGCTCGCCTCGCAACTGCGCATGCAGGTGCTGACCTTGCGCGCGGCGAACACCCAGGCGTCGGTACTGCAGCACCTGGGGCGACAGTTGAGCGCGGCTGCCGACCTGGAGCAGGTGCTGCAGGCCGGGCGTAACACCCTGGAGCGCGCCTTCGGGGCGACGGCCATGTTGCAGGTGGGCGCCTCCCAGAGCTCCCCATCCGGCTTGCAGCTCGCCCAGTTGGATAGGGCCGCTGCCGATTGGGCCATGAGCCATGGGCAACCGGCCGGCCGCCATACGCAAACCCTGGCCGGCGCCGCCTGGTGGTTCCTGCCGCTGCTGGGCAACGATCGGGTCATCGGTGTCGTCGGTTTGCAGGAAAACACCCAGCAACGGCAACTGAGCGCCGAAAACCGTCGCCTGGCTGAAGCGATCTGCACGGACATCGCCCAGGCGGCGCTGCGCACCACGCTGGTCGCGGAGCTGGAAACCGCGCGGGTCAGCAATGAAACCGAACGCCTGCGCTCGGCATTGCTCTCGTCGGTTTCCCACGACCTGCGCTCGCCATTGGCTGCCATGCTGGGTTCTGCCGGCAGCCTGATCAGCTATTCGGCGGCGATGAGCGAGGAGGATCGTCTCAGCCTCTTGCAAACGATCCAGCAGGAAGGCGAGCGCCTCGATCGTTACATCCAGAACCTGCTGGACATGACCCGCCTGGGTCACGAGGGCCTGACCCTGCACCGCAGCTGGATCGGTGTCGACGAACTGGTGGGCTCGGCGACCGGCCGGCTGCGCCGCTATCGGCCGCAGGTGCTGGTCGAGCTGCAGCTGGACGCGGATCTGCCGCCGCTGTGGGTGCATCCGGCACTGGTCGAACAGAGCCTGTTCAACGTGCTGGAGAACGCTGCCAAGTTCTCGCCCCCAGGCGAGAGCATCCAAGTGTTCGCCCGGGAGGTCGACGGCTACCTGCAGCTGGACGTTCAGGACCGCGGTCCGGGGATTGCCGAAGAGGAACGTGAGCGCATCTTCGATATGTTCTACAGCATCGAGCGCGGCGACTGCGGCAAGCAGGGAACCGGCCTGGGGCTGACCATCGCCCAGGGCATGATCGGCGCCCACGGTGGCAGCGTCAGCGCGTTTTCCGGCGAAGGCGGGCAGGGTACGCTGATCCGCCTGAGCATCCCGCTGCTCGAACCGGACCAATCGACAGAGGTGCGTGATGACCGTGATTGAGGCTGCCTCCAGCTGCGCACGCATCCTGATCATCGACGACGAGCCGCAGATCAGGCGCCTGCTCGACATCAGCCTGCGCGCCCAGGGCTACGAGGTGCAGCAGGCCGAGGACGGCACCCGTGGCCTGCTCAGCCTGGCGGAGCAGGGCGCTGACCTGGTGCTGCTCGATATCGGCCTGCCTGATATGGATGGCCATCGCGTTCTTCAGCAACTGCGCGAGTGGAGCAGCGTGCCGGTGATCATGCTCACCGTGCGTGGCGCCGAAACGGAAAAGGTCGCGGCCCTCGATGCAGGCGCCAACGACTACGTGACCAAGCCCTTCGGCACCCAGGAGTTGATGGCGCGCATCCGTGTGCTGCTGCGCCAGGCCAGCACCGAGCGCAACGAAGCGATCATCTACGACGACGGCGACCTGCATATCGATCTCGCCCGCCGTGAGGTGCTGTTGCGCGGTGAGCGCCTACAATTGGCCCGCAAGGAGTACGCGTTGCTCGCGCTACTGGTGAGGAACAGCGGGCGCGTGGTGACCCAGCCGCAGATACTGCGGGAAATCTGGGGCAAGACTCACGACGACGACCTGCACTACGTGCGGGTGCTGGTGGGCAAACTGCGCCAGCGTCTGGGAGACAACGCCGCGGCCCCTCGCTGGCTGGCCACCGAGCCGGGCGTGGGCCTGAGGTTCATCGCCGCAGAAAGCTGACCCATTGGGCCCTTTGCTGGCCAATCTCGAAAGCTGCCCTTGGCGATTGGCGCCGGTTGTCAGGAGCGGCTTTCGGCCAAGGGTTGTCAGTGAACGCCTCGCTACCGAGGCGTCTTCTCAGCGCGGAAAATATTTATCGGCAAGCCCTTATCTTTAGTTGTCTTTGGACGATACCAAGATCAGGGGCGATCCCCCCTCCAGTCACTGCGTTGAGGCCATCATGTTCGGTTCACACATCCGTACTGAATTGCACGAATACAAAAAAAGGTTTGAAAATTGCGACCAGAAACTGGCAGCGATACGCAGCGGCATGGCGATGATCGAGTTCACGCCCGAGGGCAAGATCCTGGAGGCAAACCCGGCGTTTCTAAACGTCGTGGGCTATCGCCTCGAAGAGGTGGTCGGTCAGCATCATCGGATGTTTTGCCCTCAAGCGCTGGTCAGCAGCCCGGACTATTCGCAATTCTGGAAGCGCCTTTCGCAAGGTGAAAGTTTCAGCAACCGGTTTATGCGGGTTACCAAAGACGGGCGCGAAATCTGGCTCGAAGCAACCTACATGCCCGTCTGTGACGCCGCGGGGCAGGTGGTCAGCGTCATCAAGGTCGCCGCGGACATAACCAGACAGGTGCAAATCGAAAACAAGCACGCGAGCATGCTCAAAGCCATTGATCGTTCGATGGCAGTGATCGAATTCGATCTTGGCGGTCACGTGCTTGAAGCAAACGAAAATTTCCTGGCCACCATGGGCTATCGGATGGAGGAGATCCGTGGAAAGCACCACCGCCTATTTTGCGAACCGGCCGAGGCCAACAGCGACGGCTATAACCGCTTCTGGCAGCGCTTGAATCAGGGCGAATATGTCCATGAGATTTTCAAGCGCGTTGCAAAAAATGGCCGTGTCATCTGGCTTAGAGCCACTTATAACCCGCTCTTCAATGCTGCCGGCAAGCTGTACGGTGTGGTCAAGTTCGCAAGCGATATCACCGAGCAGGCAGAACGACGAGAGGCAGAGTCGGCGGCGGCACAACTGGCGTTCGAGATCGCTCAGCAAACCGATGAAAGCTCGGTAAAGGGAGCGGGTACCGTTGAAGAGACCATGCAGCTCGTTCAGGGGATTTCCGAGGAACTGGAGCAAGTCTCCGAGCACATGAGTGCGCTGAGCACTCAATCCGAACGCATTGGTAGCATCGTGCAGGTCATCAGAGGCATCGCCGACCAGACCAATTTGCTCGCCCTTAACGCAGCGATCGAGGCGGCAAGAGCAGGCGAGCTTGGAAGAGGCTTTGCGGTCGTAGCGGATGAAGTTCGCAGCTTGGCATCTCGAACGAGCCAGGCCACCCTGGAGATCAACGAAGTCGTGCAACTGAACCAGAACCTCACTCAAAGTGCCGTGGCGGGTATGTCGCGAAGCCAGGACAAAGTGAGGGAGGGCGTCAGTCTTGCGGGGCAGGCAGGAAACGTAATGGAGGAGATCCGCGTAGAGGCTCAGCGGGTAGTGAGCGCGGTCGGCCAGTTACGGCAGACCGTGCAAAACTAGCCATGAAATGCCGGGGTGCCGCGCCTCATCTATAGCGCAGCCGATTCGCTATGGTAGTGAACCTGATGCGCCTCGCTTGGCAGCGGCACCTCCCACTTGAACAGCATGCGGCGGATATCCTCGTTACGCAGGCTGGTGTCGCGCCGGCTGTTACGCCGGTAGATCTCCTTCTCGGGCATCTCCAGATACTGGATCTGCACCCTGGCCTGGTAGGCGTACAGCAGGTCGAGGGTCTTCTTGCGCATCTGCGCCGACAGGTGCGTGGAGTTCCAGACAAAGGGCTGTTTCTCGCGCAGCAATGACTTGGCCCGGTCGATGGCGAAGTGCGCGGCGGCGCCTTCGTTCTCGCCGTGGCGCAGGCCCAGGGCTTCGCGGGCGTCGTCGAAGGAGATCACCGGCAGGTCAGGGTGGTGCTTGGCCACCCAGGTGTTCTTGCCACTGGCCGGCATGCCGGACAGCATGACCACGTGCGAGCCCTCCGGCTCATGCAGCGGGTAGTCGGGATGCACCCGCGCACCTCGGAAGTACTGGATACGGGTGTAGTCATCGACGAACGCCCGTGGCCCGTACAGGCAGCCTTCCTCATCGGCCAGCTCGCGAAATAGCTCGATCTCGTCGAGGACGGCCTGCTTGCCCACGTAGGTGCGCCCCTGCATGTCCGCTTCCGCGACCGCGCAGAGCATCCATACCGGCAGCTCCCACGACAGCTTGTGCAGGATGAACTCCGGGCTCTGCCCGCTGCGGTTGCCCGACAGCGCGAAGAACGGCAACTGGTGCACCGAGATGATCCGGCAGACCTGCTCGCGCAACTCGAAGGGCAGGCCTGCCCGCCACAGCAGCAGCCGTGCATCCACGGCGCCGCGGCGCGAGTGTCCGGGCTGGCCGATGCGCCCGGTTTCGGTATCGATCACCGTGGTGTCCGGCTTCGAGATGTCGTGCAGCAGCGCGGCCAGGAACAGCACCAGGCGCTGCTCCTCGGTTGCCTGTTGGTAGCGCGGTTGCGCGAGCAAGGCCTCGACCACCATGCAGGTGTGAATCCACACATCGCCCTCGGCGTGGTAGTACGGATCCTGGGGTGTGCTGGCCAGGCGGAGCAGGGCCGGAATCGCCTCCAGGCACGCCTTTGCGTCGAAGTGCTGGCCCGGTTCTGGAACCAGGCCTTGCAGTTGTTGAATGTCCATTTTGTTGTTCTCCTTCAATAACCAGGCCGCCGACCATTCCAGTCCATCGACAGGCGAGGGGCGTAGAGGTCTACCCCGTCGGCCAGCAGGTTGGGAATGAACGGCTGGTTCGCATGATGCTGGTCCGCATCGAGGATCGCCTGGACGAAGTCCTGGCGAACCCACTTGAGGCGTCCGTTGGTTTGTTTCTCGTCTTCGAGCTTCAGGTACAGGCCTTCCATCACCGTCGACTTGTCGCACTGCCGCCAGGCCCGTTCCAGGTCCAGGCCTTCGCGCTGCACCGTGGCTTCGAACGCGCTGCGCCATGCCGGCGACTTGGCCAGGGAATCGCCGAGCAGCTCGAGCAGATCCTTGAGCCGCGCTGGCGCCAGCCCTTCATGAAGCACCGGCACCGACAGCACCGGGCCGTCACGCAGCAGCTGGCGCCGGGCGGCGGTCGAGAGGAACAGGCCATGGGCCCGATCCCAGATGTCGAACTCGCAGAAGAAGTGCGGCAGGCGGTCGTAGAACACCGAGTGCTTCTTGTGCATCCACTCGCCGAACAGCACGTAGCGGTCTTCAAGGCGGCTCAGCAACCAGTCCTCGTGAGCCACGGCCCACTGCTTGAACAGGTTGAACTGGCGCTCGCGACCGCCACCGGTCAGGTAGTGGCCACGCGATTGCAGCAGCAGTTCACCGGCCGCGGAGAAACTGATGCCGGCATTGGCGCCGTCCAGTTTCTCCTCGACGACCAGCCACTGCCCGCTCAGCGAGGCATAACAGACTTGATCGCTATCGGTATCGCCCGGCTGCAGGCGAGAGCTCTCCAGGTGGGGCGTGCGTGGGTATTTGTGTAGCTCGAGGGTTTGCGCATAGGCGCGGAAATCCATGTTCATGGGTTTTCTCCATTGCAATTGGGAAAACCGACGACAAGGGTTCAGGCGGCAAAATGTGGGAAGCGGCCACGCAAGTGCGCAGGCAGCCATCAGGCACGATGGACCGTCGTCGGTATCAGGCTTGTTGGCTGGAGCAGGGCACTTCGTTCACCACTTGAGAGAGGGGGTGGAAATAAGGGGGCGCATTCAACATGCAAAAAAATAAGAAGTCAATGTTTATCTGGTTGCTGAGCCGATGAGATGGAAGCGGTGCGCCAGTCGCTTGGCACGGATCACATCTCGACGATGCGGTATGACTAGGCGGGCTCCACATGACACAGTAGAGCCTATAAGGCCCATGCTCAGGCGGTTTTGCCGGCTTTCCATCCGAGGGAGTTTTGCGGGAAAACGTAGAAAATCATCAGATTGGGTAGGGACTTCCAGGAAGAAGCACGCGCTGATGTGTTCTATTGCATTGAGATGTTTTATAACGCTAACCACCGGCAGAGCAGTGCTACAGCTATCGCCAGCGGATTTTGAAAAGCGCTATTTTCAGCTTTTGGAAAGTGTCTAGGAAAGCCGGAGCGATTTATGGCGATGTGGAGGGTTTCTCATGTTGTACCGTTCTATAACTAAAGGCCTCTATGATGGTTGCTGAATTTATCCAGCTCTTACAGAGCGTAAAACGTGCAGCCAGCAGCAATTTTTCTGGTGTAGGATTAATTGTGTGTGATCCAGAGATTCTATTGCCAGTATTTCCTATGAGGCCTTCGGTTCTTGTTCCGGGTGGGCATGGTGCCTTGGAGCAAATATTAAAAATATCAACATTTGAATGTGAGCTACATGATGGGTTTCACTTGCTTTCTCGTGATTTAGTGCTGTTTGCGGCTGCTCAATACTTCTCGCCTCCCATAGATCTTTCTCTTAATGTAGATGTTGAGGGAAAATTTGGAGGGAGATATTTTGCCGCATTATTTGGCTCGACAATTCCGGGTGTTGAATGCACAGGGATAGTTACGCATACAGCAGGTGTGGCGGTGTTCAAGCTCGGGAAAAGAATTTACTATGAGAATCCTTAGATGTTCAATCTGATCTCTCCACTTAAAATGATGAGTGTTGTATTGGTGTTGTTCGGTTTTGGTGCGATTGCTGCTATATACACGTTAGAGAAAGCGCAGTTTTCTGATGCTAATCCGTACAGGGCGGTTATGATTTTAGCATCTATATACGACCTGATTTTACTAGGCCTTGCTCATGTTGGTTGGCGGTGGCTATGGAGAAAAATTCCTCTGCTCGGCTCTGTTTTGTTTCCAGATCTTAATGGTAGATGGCGAATGACTATTCACTGGTCAGGAGTAGATGGTGGAGGTGAGGTTGAGGCTAGTGCAGTAATTAAACAGAGCTTCGTCTCTTTTAGCATCGAGGTTCAATCGGATGGGTCGGATTCGGAGACTTTGGTCGTTCAGCCAAAAAAAGATCCAGAATCAGGGCGGCCGATTCTGTATTATGTCTATAGAGTTGTTCCTAAAGGGGGGCATGACCTGTCGGCAGGCTCTTATGAAGGGGCAGCGATACTGAAATTTTTTGAAGGCCACTCTCATGGCCTGCGTGGGAACTATTTTACTAGTAGAAATACTCAGGGAAGATTCGAACTTCAGAGAGCATAAGTTTGGTTAGTTTTTTGACGCGACGCAGCGGGTGATTTCTCGCGAGTCCCCCAGCCCCACCCAGAGGTCGCCTCTTACACCAAGAATCATGAATAGCATTGGGCTTTTTCGTTGGCTGCATATCTTCTTCCATTCGTTCAGATCGAGCCCGGACGGAGAGGGATGTAGCTCGGGATGAGTATGCCAGTCACCTAGGTAGTCCATAGTCTTCCCGCTTGCGTGCCATGCTTTAAGAGCAACCTGTTGATGGTGCTGCGCAGATCGGTGGAAGCCGTACCGATGGCGTTTGTCATCAACTTGTGGGATGGTCACCTGCGTGACATGTAGGTGAGTATCTCGGCGATAGCCTAGGATTATTCCCCCGGCTTCAGGCTTGTGAGGCGCATTTTGTCGATATAAGTCCATTGCTTCCAGTGGAGAAGATTCAACGAGTATTTTTGTGAGCGGTTTTTGGGGCACTTCCCAGATTAAGTGGGGTCGCATGCGGGGCAGCTCTTCAATTTGGAAGGATCATGATTCCTTAGTTTGTAAAGGTCAGCTCCTTCAACGCTCCTTGTTCGAAACTTCGGCGATGGCGATCCCTGCAACCACGAGCAAATCATGTCGATCGCTAATGCAGAGGCGTGTAGAGGCGAGGAAACCGCATAGGGAGTGAATGCACGACAGCCATCTGTACGCAGGACCGGGGCATTTTTCAGGAGTTCAAATCGCTCCTTCCGATGATGGTTTGGGTCTGGGATCGTCAAGCAACGGTAGCATGCGCCTCCAGTAGAATCCGTCCATAACGCCTGGACCGCCTCACCGTTTCCACGTATCCAGATATGAAGTACGGGGACCTCGGAGCTACGAGCTAGTCGAAGCCCATTTAACAGTTCACTGACCGCTTCCTCGCCGGTCGCATCAATGATGAGGTCCGCATCAAACAATTGTTTGTACTCGAAAGCGCTGCTTGCAATTCCAATAATCTTGCCATGAGGGAATTGTCGTAACAGTTCTTCCTGAAGGGCCTCTGTTTTGTGACGAAACAGCGAAGGAAAACCAAGTGCATGTCTACCTAAGTTCTCTGGTCCAAGCTTGTCTGAGTCAATGATCTTGAGGATGCCTCGCTCGCCAGTGCCTGCCCCTAGTCGTACCAGCGCTTGAGCAACAAAAGATCCAATAGCACCGCATCCAACTACAGTGACGCGTTTGTTCTGGAGATCTTCGTAACTGAGATTTCTACTATGGACGAAGCGGGCGCTTACCTCTTTGATAGCCATCCGAAAAAGGCCCTGGCTACCCCCTTTCATATGGAGATATTGTCTGTATTTTTTGGGGTCTCTGCTATAGGCCTCTCGTCGTATCCGGTCTAGGTCAAACCCAAAGCCGAGCCAGCCAACTGGGGTTTCAATGGCAAAGGGCATATAAGACTGCTTGAGATAGTCCCGTTGGCTCAAGATATTCTGTACTTTACCATATAGATCATGATCCCAAATTTTTATCCAGTCGAATAGCTCTTTTATCGTGGTTGGCATTTTCTGGGGTACGGCTGGCAAGCTCTTTGTTCTAAGTATCCAGCATTGGAAATGTGATGGCTTGAAATTCGCTCCTAAAGCACCAGCTAATCTGGTCGCTTCGCCAGGAGTATTGGAAATGAGGGCTTGTTTTTTATCCCCTATTTCAAGGATGAAGTAACTCGCTTTAATGGTGTTTGGTTTTATCTCGCCCAGAAGAACCTGCCATGGAAGTGATAATTGGCCGTATTCCCAGTGAGCGGGAAATTCGTTTTGAATATCTTCGACGCGATAGTGCGGATCTAGAGAAATTCGATCAAGAATCGCGGTGGCTTGGTCAAGACATTGAAGAATAGCTGTAGCTGGATTATATCGATCAAGTGTTACCGAGCCTGGGGCGAAGTAGCATAAATTACCCGCGACATCTACGTGTGGCATCAGCTCCGGAAGAAAATCCTGTCGCTCAAGAACCTGAATATGAGGGTAGCTAAGGAAGTTCCAGTCGTAAATTGTTAGCTTGACGCTAATCTCTCCTTTCTTACAGGCCAGCACGCCTTTAAATGAGCGTGCTGCGCTACGAGCAGCGACCGGGGTAAATCCTCTGGTTCTAAGTGCTCGTAGAGATTCTCCCAGCTTTGACATGCAGGTCAGCCGGCCTTAGTGGATGGAACTACCGGAGGCGCGACCCGCAAAGGTGCTGTATTCCGGATAGTGTCGGCATTAGCGTCCAGTTCGACCAAGTTGATATCATCAGGAATGCGCTTGCCGAACTGCCCGCGAAGCCGCCGGATGACATCAGACTTCTGGTACTCATGCAGTAGTCTTGAGTCTTGCATAGTGGTCGCGAGTGTCCTGAAGCGTGCCGAAGCCATGCGGCGTCCTTCTTCGTTCAGGCGGTTGAAATCTTCTTGACCATTGTCGATACCCTCCTCGTGAATATTGCCCAAAAAGGCTTGGCTGAGATAGCGGGCTGCCTCCTCTACAGCAATGTCATCACGCCCAGGGCGGCGCTCGAACTTCTGAGCAGCAGCGATCATGATGGAGACCGAGGTGGGCCCACCCGATTCCCAGTGAAAATCGCGCCACGCTTTCAAATAGCGACATACCCTACGCAGCTGCTCTCCATGCTCTTCAACCCGATCTCTGAACCAATTCGCTACGACCTCTGGGTCAGAGGCTTTCCACTCACCACTGCGAGTAGCCATAACTACATGATCGAGATCCTCCCATTGCTGCTCCTGAATCTGATTCATGGCAAAGTCGAAGGCGACTGCATCCATTAACCCTTCGCTTTTGCGCATCAGTACGGCGCGGGCTTCTGCCAGGTCAATCCTCTCTCTAACCTTTTCAAACTCGTCTTCGGGGGCAGCGTATAAAGGAATATCTAAATGAGCCCATTTAGCCACTTGAATTCGAATACATGTGTCTTTACCAGAAAGAAGCTGCCAATTCTCCTGGGCACACAAGTCCTCAAGTGCATACTCCACCAGGTCGAAGTAGGCTTTGGCCATGGCATGTGGTGGGCCGTTCTCCTCCCAAACGGTCACTGGCAGATAGACGCCAAAATCCCAATCCATCTCTTGCGGAGGCGTTCGTTCAGGGATAACGCAAGTGTTGTAAGCCCAAGAGCCTTGAGTGCGAAAGCGTGGCTCGACCACACGCTCCATACCTAGTTCTTCCTTTGTGGCTCTCCGAATACGTGCCCTAAGATGCTCACGCACTTTGTTTTTACAGCTAATTAAGAATTTGCGTTGTTCCGTCGCAGGGATGATACGGTCTTCGTAAACGTCAGAATCGCCGCCGCCCTTATGAAAGAGCTTGCTGAATTTGAGCATCACATATTCTCCTTGGCGGCATTAGGACCATGATAAAAAAAAGGTGGATTGGGCTGATGTAGAAGAAAAGGCTTGGATTCAGCGGAGCCTAGAAAGGCCTTTGATCGTTCCGATCCGGCTCCCAGGAGAGCCTCTCGGGCAGATACGTCCGCCTTATCGAGAGCGACCGCTTTAGAGACCTCATCGGTAAGAGCGTCATCTATGTGGGTGTATCTGCCTGCGAGCTGGTGACCCAGAACTTTGTGCGTGAGGGTTTCCAAGACCGAAATCGAAACACCGAATAGTCTTTCTGGCGTCTTGGCTGGATGTAGACCTCCCCAATCAAAGGTCCCTCCGGCCCGATTGCGTCCGGGGTTAGCGGTGAACTTGGAAGACATGGTCCCTATTGCAAGGACGTAGATAGACTCGATGGGCTGCCCCATGAACTGCTGAGCTTCATGGATCGCCAGTTGCCCTGGAGCGTTGGCATACAGCCCGCCATCGACATATTGATTGTTGTTGAAGGTGTGACGCGGAAAATACATGGGAGCTGCGCTGGTAGCGAGTGCTACGTCGACGAGGGCAAATTTGTGGTCACGAATGAAGTCTGGATGATGAGGCGTCTTGAATAGTTGGGGTTCTCCGCGGGAGTAGTTAATGGCGGGGACGATGACTGGATGCTTACATTTCCCGAGCAGCTGATGCCCAAAGAGTGATTCGTCTTGCAGCAGGCGTTTCAATGGTTCCGGAGAGTAGGCCGATCGCAAAGTGCCAAACAAGTTGAACCGTGGCTTGAAAATCTCTTCACCGTGTTTCTCAAAGAGGTCGACCATCTTCTGAGCGGGAATTTCTAGTGCGACAGCCAAGGCTAGGATGCCGCCTATGGATGTACCTGCGATCAGATCAAACCTTGAAGCAATCGGTGCTCCTATCTGATCCTCGATGTCTGCAAGTATCTTGGCGGTATAAAGCCCGCGAAAGCCTCCACCAGAAAGAGCTAGGATTTGGAAGCGTTGCTGTTCTGTACTGGCCACTGGCCACTGGCCACTCCCCCAAGCTTTGTTATCCTGAATGTATGGAGGCAAATTGCCTCCATTTCAAGGGCGCAGTGAAAAATATTGATCAGGTTGATTCCTTCGTGAAGCTGCAGACTGTAGGTAGGCGTACGCTAAGTGCTATTTTAATTAGTTGAAGGCATTCTGGCATTCCGCGTTGGGCTCGTAGGCTGCGCCCCGCGACTAATGCCGAGTCACAGCTATTCTGCTTTGGTCCCTGATGCCTCCGGCCGTTGAGGGCCTATGCGCTCCGCTTGTCCTGATCCGTGGCGTGGGTAGAGTGGGGCGATCTGTTTCCTCACCGTATCATGGCGTTCTCACCGTCAAGGGCTGCGCATGCCTTGCACGCCGCGTCCTAGCGGCCGTCGATGACCACTGACAGTGTAATGGTGCCATGTAAGTCCGCCCGCGCAATTGGAGCACCATTATGTCGCAACTTTCCTTTTCCTCGTCGACGCCATGCTGCTGGTGCGTGATGCACAGGGGCGCTATCTGTTTGGGTCTGCGGATCAGATCCTGAGCATGGCGCGCCGGGTGATCGACTAGAAATACCAGCGCGGGGTGCTGTTCTCCGCGCCTAAGTGGGTCAAGGACTACCTTTGCACCAGATTAGCTGGTTTCGAGCACGAGGTTTTCGCAGCGCTTTTCCTCCGCAGCAGGCATCGGCTGCAGGGTACGTGGAGTTTTAGCTCGTCCCCTCCAACCTCTGCTGAACCCGACTCATAAACGCCACTTCGAACGCCTTCCGATCCGTCTCATCCGGAAGCGCATCCCGCTCGAAAATCAGCGCAGCCCACAGCCAGTGGCTGCGCTTGCCGTTGAGCCAGCGTTCTGCCGCGTGAATGCCGTTGTGAAAAGCTGGGCGGCAATCCTTTGTCCAGGTGACCTGTAGGCCAGGATAGCCATCGTTGGCGGGCAGGGTGGTGGTCGTGCCTTTAGTCATGGCGATTGCCTCCCCGGCTTTCGCAACTTGCTCGGCGATACAGCACCGTCAGTTCGTTGAGCAGTTCCTGGGCAGCGAAGCAGGCCATTCGCACCCGTAGCGAATCGGGGCGGTCTCGTTCCTTGCGCAGGAGGTCTTCGAACAGTTCGTTCAACAGCACGGCGCGCAGGTCGGCATCGGCCAGTGCGCTTCGAGTCTGGAAGTTGGCGCCCGTAATCGGGCTTGGGCGTCTGGGGAAGTTGAGTACACGGCCGAGTGGGTTAGCCATGGGGCACCTCCGGGGTGGAGGTCTGTGGGCCGTTGGGGCGAGCAGGGTGGTGCCCTGGCGTAAAAGCTGGATGGCGCATTTTCCTTATGCTCCTCGAACTAGTTAAGGAGCCGCCACCGCCGTTGTCACGCGGTTATGGTGACGGACCGTACGAGGGTGACAAACCGGCGTCCGAGGGAACCGGCCAGGCCGAAACCTGCCCCGTACGGCCCGCCATAGAAATGCAGTAGCACGGTATGAAACCGGCTAAGCAATTTGGACGCACCGCGTCCTCGAACATTCAGGTTGTCACACCCGGTCGCGGGATTGACCACGACCCGCGCACTCTAGCCCGCAGGTTTTCAGATGGCAACCTTGCTGGTTGGCTCAGCTGTTACAGCTTCTTAGATCAGCGTCGACTAGCTCAGGGAGAGCAGGGTGATGGTGTATTTGCCCATGCTGGTTACTTCCCCTGATCACTGCAGCCCTACCTCCGCGCCACATCCGAAAAGTAAAACTTGTCGAGCGTATGCCGGGATTGGGTGTACTCGAACTGTCGGCCATCCTGCAGAAAGGTCTGGTTGCTGACGACGATCACATGGCTCTGGTCGTCCAGGTCGAGATGCTTGAGGTCGTCCGCGCTGCGGGGGACGGCCTCGATGGTGCGTTGCGAGTAGCTGATCTGCAGCTGCAGGGTCTTTTCGATGTATTGGTAAATCGAATGCTCGGCGATGCTGCGATCCAGGCCGGGGATCAGGTCGGCGACGAAGTGGTTGATATCCAGGATCACTCGCCGGCCATCGATACGCCTGACCCGTTTGATGCGGGTGATCAGGGTGCCTTGTTCCGCCTGGATGTGCTCACAGAGGCTGCCTTCCAGCGGTAGCTGGCTGAGCTCTACCACCTCGGTGCGCACGTTGCCGCCCAGCCGGGGGTAGGTCTCCTGAAAGCTGACGATGCCGCCGAGCTGGAATTCGATGGGCGCGCGCGACAGCACGAAGGTGCCCTTGCCGTGGATCTTCTGCGCGAAGCCGCGTTCCTGCAATTGCTCGATGGCCTTGCGCACGGTGCCGCGGCTGGTCTGGTAGTGCTCCATCAGCTCGGTTTCCGAGGGCAGGCGGGCGCCGCGCTCGAGGCGTTCGCTGGTGATGCTGGCAAGCAGATCGCTGTAGATCTGGCTGTATTTGCTCATGTGCAGGCTCGATGCCGGGTCGTAATCAAGCGAGAAACCTTAGGGAGCGCGTGGCGCTTTGTCTATGGTTGAAGGAGCAGGGCGGCGGTCGGCGCCGTTCCGGGAACTGGCATCTTGGCAAAGATGGCTAAACTGGTCTATACGAGTTGTTGATCTAACTCGTATGTACGAGTATGGTCTTGTCAGGTTGCTACCTATGCCGCTCTCCAAAAACAAAATCCTCGAAGGATAACAAGCGCATGAGTCACGATTATTCAGCCATTGCCCGCGACGTGCTGCAGAGCCTCGGCGGCGTCGATAATGTCGAGCAGGCCGCCCATTGCGTGACGCGCCTGCGCCTGTCCCTCAAGGACCCCAAGAAGGTCGACGTGGGGACCTTGAACCAGATCGATCTGGTCAAGGGCTCGTTCTTCACCGGCGGCCTGTACCAGGTGGTGATCGGGCCTGGCGATGTGGAGAAGGTCTATGCCGCGCTGCGTGAGCAGACCGGCCTGGCGGCCATGACCATCGCCGATCTCAAGCAGCGGAGCGCCGCCAAGATCAACGGCATGCAGCGCCTGGTGCGCATCCTCTCCGACGTGTTCATGCCCATCCTGCCGGCGCTGATCATTGCCGGCTTGCTGATGGGGGTGAACAACCTGATCGGCGCCAAGGGCATGTTCATCGAAGGGGTCACCCTGCTGGAGGCCTACCCGTCGCTGGATGGCGTATGGAGTCTGATCAACCTGATGGCCAACACCTCGTTCGTGTTCCTGCCGGCACTGGTCGGCTGGTCGGCGGCGAAGCGCTTCGGCGGCAGTGAAATCCTCGGTATCGTGCTGGGCCTGATGCTGGTGCACCCCGACCTGCTCAATGCCTGGAACTACGGCAAGGTGGTCGCCGGCCTGGGCGATCAGGGCATGCCGTATTTCGATATCTTCGGCTGGTTCAAGATCGAGAAGGTCGGTTACCAGGGGCAGATCCTGCCGATCCTGCTGGCCGCCTATGTGATGAGCGTGATCGAAAAATGGCTGCGCGCCCGGGTGCCCAATGCCATCCAGCTGCTGGTGGTGCCGATCACCACCATCGTCATCACCGGCGTTCTGGCGCTGGCGCTGATCGGCCCGGTAACCCGCCACCTGGGCATCCTGATCACCGAGGGCGTGGTGATGCTGTTCGATTTCGCGCCGCTGATCGGCGGGGCGATCTTCGGCATGCTGTTCGCGCCGCTGGTGATCACCGGCATGCACCACATGTTCCTGGGCGTGGACCTGCAATTGATCTCAACCCAGGGTGGCACCTTCATCTGGCCGATGATCGTGATGTCCAACCTGGCCCAGGGCAGTGCCGCGCTCGGGGTGTTCTACATGACCCGCAACGTGCGGGACAAGAGCATGGCGTCCACCTCGGCGATTTCCGCCTATTTCGGCATTACCGAGCCGGCGATGTTCGGCATCAACCTGCGCTACAAGTACCCGTTCTACGCCGCCCTGGTGGGCTCGGCCATGGGCTGCATCTTCCTGTCGCTGAACAAGGTGCAGTCATCGGCCATCGGCGTCGGCGGCCTGCCCGGGTTCATTTCCATCATGCCGCAGTACATCCCGGTGTTCATCGTGGGCATGGTCATCGCCATCGCGGTGCCGTTCCTGCTCACCTGCGCCCTCAGCGTGAAGATCGTCCGCCCCGGCTACCGGGTCGCTTGAGCCACCGCTTGGCGAGCGGCAGCGCCATGGCGTGCCGCTCGTTGTTCTAAAACAGATGAAGGAATAGCGCCATGCAAGACTGGCAGCATTCGGTGATTTACCAGATCTACCCGAAGAGCTTTTACAGCCAAGCCGGCAACCCCACCGGCGACCTGCTCGGTGTGGTGGCCAAGCTCGATTACCTGCAATGGCTGGGTGTCGACTACCTGTGGCTCACGCCGTTCCTGCGCTCGCCCCAGCGGGACAACGGCTACGACATCAGCGATTACTACGCCATCGACCCCAGCTACGGCACCATGGCCGACTGCGAGCTGCTGATCGCCGAGGCCGGCAAGCGCGGCATCAAGCTGATGCTTGATATCGTGGTCAACCATACCTCCATCGAGCACGCGTGGTTTCAGCAGGCGCGCAGCAGCCTCGACAGCCCGTACCGCGACTTCTACATCTGGCGCGACCAGCCGAACAACTGGGAGTCGAAGTTCGGCGGCTCGGCCTGGGAATACGAGGCGCAGACCGGGCAGTACTACCTGCACCTGTTTGACCACACCCAGGCCGACCTCAACTGGGACAACCCCAAGGTGCGCCAGGAAGTCTTCAAGATGATGCGCTTCTGGCGCGACAAGGGCGTGGGCGGCTTCCGCCTGGACGTGATCAACCTGATTTCCAAGCCGGCCGACTTTCCCGAGGATGCCAGCGACGGGCGCCGCTTCTATACCGACGGCCCGAACGTGCATGAGTACCTGCAGGAAATGCACCGCGAGGTGTTCGAGGGCCATGATCTGATCAACGTCGGCGAGATGTCGTCCACCTCGCTCGAACACTGCATCCGCTATTCGCGCCCAGACTCGAAAGAGTTGTCGATGACCTTCAATTTCCACCACCTGAAGGTGGACTACCCCAACCAGCAGAAGTGGGTGCAGGCCGATTTCGACTTCCTGGCGCTCAAGCGCATCCTCTCCGACTGGCAGACCGGCATGCAGGCCGGCGGCGGCTGGAACGCCCTGTTCTGGTGTAACCATGATCAGCCGCGGGTGGTGTCACGTTTCGGTGATGACGGCGAATACCGCGTGGTTTCAGCCAAGATGCTCGCTACTGCACTGCATTTTCTGCAGGGCACGCCCTTTATCTATCAGGGCGAGGAGCTGGGCATGACCAACCCGGGTTTCGACAGCATCGAGCAATACCGTGATGTCGAGAGCCTGAATATCTACCGCCTCAAACGCAACGCTGGCGAAAGCCCTGCATCGATCATGGCCACCATCATGCAGAAGTCCCGCGACAACGGGCGCACGCCGATGCAGTGGAGCAGCGAGGCGAACGCCGGGTTCAGCAGCGCCGAACCCTGGATCGGCGTGCCTGGCAATGCCGAGCAGATAAACGTCGCCAACCAGTTCGACGATCCTACGTCGGTGCTGCACTACTACCGCCAGCTGGTCGGCTTGCGCCGCCAGGAGCCACTGATCCAGCAGGGCGTCTATCGCCAGTTGCTGCCGGAGCATGAGCAGGTGTGGATCTACCTGCGCGAAAGTGAAAGCGCCCATGAACGGCTGTTGGTGGTGAACAACTTCTATGGCACCTCGTGCGAAGTCGAGCTGCCTGAGCGGGTGATCGATACCGCCAGCCGACAGCGGGTGGTGATCAGCAATTACCCGGACTGCGAACCACGGGGGCGTCAGCTGTATCTCAGGCCTTATGAGTCCTTCGTTTTGCACCTTGCAGACAGCTGATCGAGGGCGGTGCCGCGCATGCCCGAGTCGCCGCGCGGCGCTCGACCCCGAGCAACCCAGTTACGCCATGCATTCCAAGAACAAAACCGCAGGTGAAGCCATGACCGTACCTCAACCCTTGCAATTGCTGGCACCGCTCTCCGGGGTGCTGGTGCCCCTTGATCATGTGCCTGACCCGGTGTTCGCCAATCGGGTGATCGGCGATGGCCTGTGCATCGACCCCACGTCGCAGACTCTGTGCGCGCCCCTGGCGGGCGTGGTCAGCGACCTGCAAGCCAGTGGCCACGCCATCACCATTACCCATGAGGGCGGCGCGCAGATTCTGCTGCATATCGGCCTGGACACCGTGAACCTGGCCGGCAAGGGATTCACCGCGCTGGTCGAAAAAGACCAGCGTGTCGAGGCCGGCCAGGCGTTGATCGAGTTCGATGCCGACCATATCGCCGTGCATGCGCGCAGCCTGCTGACGCTGATGCTGGTGGTCAGCGCCGAGCCGTTCAACATGCTTACCGGCGACAGCGCCAGGGTAGTCGGTGGCCAGCCGTTGCTGGAGCTTGGCCACGTCGGGCTGGCGGACGATGCGCCGGTGAATGAAGGGGAGGCGCTGGTCTCGCAGCCGATCAGCCTGCCCAATGCCAATGGCCTGCACGCCCGGCCTGCAGCGGTGTTCGCCCAGGCTGCCAAGGGCTTCAAGGCCGATATCCGCCTGCACCGGCAGCAGGACAGTGCCAACGGCAAATCCCTGGTGGCGATCATGGCCATGCAGCCGGCCCTTGGCGACGTTCTAACCATCAGCGCCACCGGTGAGGATGCCGCTGCGGCCATCGAGACGCTTGCCGAGTTGCTGGCCGATGGTTGTGGCGAGTCCGTGGCACCGGCTGCGGTCAGCGCGCCGGCCGTCGAAGCGGCGCCGGTAGCGAAGCCCTCGGCCATGTCGTTGCAGGGCGTCTGTGCTTCAGCAGGCTCTGCCCTCGGGCAGGTGGTTCAGGTGGTCGAGCGCAAGCTGGAGATTACCGAGGCCGCCGGCGACCCTCGGGCCGAGCTGCAAACCCTGGATCGTGCGCTGGCCGGGGCGTTGGCTGCCTTGCAGAAGCTGCGCGATGAGGCGGCAAGCGAGGCCCAGGAGGAGATCTTCAAGGCCCATCAGGAACTGCTGGAAGACCCGAGCCTGCTGGAGCAGGCCCGGCTGTTGATCAACCAGGGCAAAAGCGCCGCCTTCGCCTGGAACTCGGTAACCGAAGCGACCGCCGAGCTGTTCAAGGCCAGTGGCAACCGGTTCCTGGCCGAGCGTGCCCTGGACCTTGCCGATGTCGGGCAGCGGGTGCTCAAGCTGATGCTGGATGTGCAAGACAGCGCCTGGGAGCTGCCCGACCAGGCCATTCTGGTGGCCGAGCAACTGACCCCGTCGCAGACCGCGGCACTGGATACCAGCAAGGTGGTGGGCTTTGCCACGGTTGGCGGCGGGGCCACCAGTCACGTCGCGATCCTGGCCCGTGCGCTGGGGCTGCCGGCGGTCTGCGGGCTGCCGGCCGAGGTGCTTGCCCTGGCCGACGGCACCCGGGTACTGCTCGATGCCGACAAGGGCGAGCTGCATCTGGACCCCGATCCCGTTTCCATCGAGCAATTGCAGGCCGAGCGCGAGCAACTGACCCTGCGCCGGCAGCGCGACCTCGAGCAGGCCTCGCTGGCCGCCACCACCCGCGATGGCCATCGCTTCGAGGTCACGGCCAATATCGCCTCGCTGGCGGAGGCCGAGCAGGCCATTGAACTGGGCGGTGAAGGGGTAGGGCTGCTGCGTTCGGAGTTCCTTTACCTGGAGCGCAGCAGTGCGCCCAGCCAGGACGAACAGGCGGCCACCTATAGCGCCATTGCGCGGGCCATGGGGCCGGAGCGTAACCTGGTGGTGCGTACCCTCGACGTTGGCGGTGACAAGCCGCTGGCCTATGTGCCGATGGAGGCCGAGGCCAACCCCTTCCTGGGCATGCGCGGGGTTCGTCTGTGCCTGGAGCGCCCGCAACTGCTGCGTGAGCAATTCCGCGCCATCCTGGCGAGCTGCGCGCTGGCGCGCCTGCACATCATGTTGCCGATGGTCAGCCAGCTGTCCGAATTGCGCCTGGCCCGGCAGATCCTCGAAGAGGAAGCGGCGAGCATTGGCCTCAGCACGCTGCCCAAGCTCGGCATCATGATCGAGGTGCCGTCCGCGGCCTTGATGGCCGATGTGTTCGCGCCGCAAGTCGACTTCTTCTCCATCGGCACCAACGACCTGACCCAGTACACCCTGGCGATGGACCGCGACCACCCACGCCTGGCCAGCCAGGCCGACAGCTTTCACCCCTCGGTGCTGCGCCTGATCTCGACCACGGTGAAAGCCGCCCACGCCCATGGCAAGTGGGTCGGCGTCTGCGGCGCCATGGCCTCGGAACCTTTGGCCGTGCCGCTGTTACTGGGCCTGGGGGTGGATGAGCTGTCGGCCAGCGTGCCGCTGATTCCCGCCATCAAGGCGGCGATTCGCGACGTGCAGCTCAGCGATTGCGAGGCCATTGCGCGCCAGGCGCTGACGCTGGAAAGCGCCGGGCAGGTTCGTGAAGCCCTGCTGTCATGGCGGCCATCGTCGTTACCCCTGTCACCTGTACTGGAGAGCTGAGCATGTTCAATAAATTGCAAAGTGCCTTCTGGAAGGCCCTGACGCCGGATCTTGTGCCGGACGAGCCCAAGGTGACCACGGCGGCCGAAACACTGTTGCCGGCCAAGGTCGTCGAAGCCCTGGGTGGTGAAAAGAACCTGACCTCGCAACAGCGCGTCGCGATTACCCGCATCCGCGTGCAGCTACGTGACGCCGAGCAGCTCGACGAACCGGCGCTGCAAGCGCCTGGCATGCCCGCGGTAATGGTGCTGGGCAAGGGCGTGGTGCATGTGCTGACGCCGGTGGAAGTGCCGTTGGCTGAAACCGGCTGAAGCGCGGCGTGCCGATCGACTGAGTCATGCCTCCGGCAGTTGGTAGAGCCGGGGGCAATGCTCCCCATCATCTCCCGATGAACTGCACTTATTAGTGCCTCGCAGAACACTTGCCACAAGTTGTTCAACACCTTCGTTATTTCCGACGATGCATTCGGTGGGTAACTGTTCTCTGAATTTGGTTCTTTAGTTCGTGGTGATCAATAAAACACTGAAAGACTGAAGGAGTGGAACAATGCAACCGGGGGCTATTTTCATATCATTCGATGCCGTCGCGGTATCGGGTATTACCGTCGAGGCCCTGAAAGTGGCCAAGCGACTCCGACGTAATGACATCGCCTGTTATCTGGATGTGGGTTACGACATAAAGGTCGATAAAGGTAACTTCAATAAACCCTACGACGAAGAGAAAGAAATCTATCAGGGCGTGTTCACCCTTGTTCGTGTCGAGGGCATCGAGGCCATTCCCCATTACAAGGTTCCCTTCATCACGCACTTGCATGAGGTGCTGATCGGGCAAAGAGTTTCTGTTTCGGCTGAGCAAGAAGAGCAACTTCTCGCGGCGGTGGATGAAGCATCACAGGCTTTAGCCCAGCGAATCATCGCGTTGTGGGAATCGCTCGCCATCCGTTATGTGATCGTCGAGAACGGCACGCTGCCGGAAAACATCATCTACACCCGGGCGCTGTACCAGGCCATCGCCACCTATGGCAGGGAACATGGCCTGGGGAGTTTCGTGATCTGGCGCGATCACGACCTGATGTGGAACAGTGAAAAGGCCGTTATGAAGTACGGCCCCGAGCCTTACCCCCATGCCGTCAAGCCGGTGCGCTCGCCCCATATCCGCTACGTGACCCTCAATAACCACCTAAAGAACCTGCTCGAGCAATGGTGCGATCACCAGGTGCAGGTCGAGGTGCGCAAGAACACCTACGACTTCGACCGGCAAGGCACGTACCGCAACATCAGGGAAGGCCTGGATATCCGCGATAGCGACATGCTGATCGCCCGCACCACGCGCATCATTCCGCAAAAGCGCCAGGATCGCGACATCTGGCTGGTCTACCGGCTGAACCAGCTGTTCGCCCAGAGCGGCAGCGCACGCAAGGTGTATCTGGTGGTCGCCGGCGACCCCCAGGAGCACCCGGCGTACTTTGCCGCGTTGAATAAACAGGTCAGGGAACTGAACATCGAGCCGTTCGTGAAGTTCATCGGCTCGTTATCCCACGCTTGCATGCCGGTGAAGAAGAACGCGATCACCATCGAGGATCTTTATGGTTCCTGCGATCTGGTTTCCTTCCTGACGTCCTGGGGCTATGACAGTTACGGCAACCCCATAGGCGAGTCCATCAGCAACCAGCGTTGCTACATCACCACCCGCTATGAGTATTACCAGGAAGTGTATGGCCGGCACGGATTCGAAGCGCCGATCATGAATATTTCGCAAACCAATGATGGACTACCGGATGAACAGTTCGTCGATGACGTTTATCGCCTGCTCAACGACAAGTTACTGATGGCAGACATGGCGCGCAGAAACTTCGCTATTGGCCAGCGCGTGCTCGCCAATAACGTCGCCGGCATGCTCGACTTGAATGAACCTGGAGGAACTATGCGTGACACCATTTTTGTATCGGTCGTGCTGCCGGTTTATAACGAGCGTGACCGCATCGACAGCGTGCTGGAATCGCTGTTCCAGCAGCAGACCCGAGACGGCCTGATCACCCATGACAGTTACGAGCTGATCATCGTCGACAACAACTCCAGCGATGACTCGGTAGAGAAAATCAATGCCTTCAGAGCGCGCAATCCGGCCCTGGATATTCATGTCATCGAGGAGCGCGTGCAGGGCGTTTCGTCGGCGCGCAAACGCGGCATGGACTATGCCAGCGTGCGCTCGAAGCAGCGTGACCTGCGTCTGGGCACCAGCAGCAGGCACTACATCGCGTCCGCCGATGCCGACTGCACGGTGGACCCATTCTGGCTGCACGCGCTGATCAGAAAGATGGTCGATGAAAACGCCGACCTCGGCACCTGTAACTACTACTACAACCAGGCCGCCTTTCAGACCCGGCCGAACCTGTACGCCGAAATCGACAAGACGCTGCGTTGCCGCGAGATGTCGTTCTCGCTGTTCGGTGGCTTTCCCGACGGCAAGGGTTTTGCCGTCGAGCGTACGCTCTACGACAAGGTAGGCGGCATCGAGATCTTCTACCAGTTGCAGAACGGCCGTTTCGTGGAGCACCTCTCCGATGACTGGGACTTCGGCATCCGGGTCATCGCCTGGGGTGGCAAACCCGTCTACGCCCATGAGTCTCGCATCGAAATCAACAGCCGCCGCGTCGACACCATTCTGGAGGAAGTCATCACCGGCAAGGCCTATGGCCAGGATGGCATCATCATCATGAAGGACGTGCGCCCGGACGTGGAGCGGCAGCTGCCCACCCTGGCCGACACCAGTGCCGAGCAGTCGCGGCAGGCCTGGGAATACTCGATCAAGGATTACGTGCCCAAGAACATCGTGCTGCCGGCCTTGCTCAACCCCCATATCCTGCTGGAAAACAGCGCCGTGCGTGAGTTCTTCGGCGGGCCGCTGGCTGACCGTCTTTACCAGCGCATCCACGAAATCAAATACGAATCACGGGTCATCGATTTCAAGCCCATCCATGCCTACAAGACGCCGGCCTATCGCCTGTATTTCGAGTTTCGCGAAGAGCTGTTCAGCGCGTTGCGCCGTGCGGTAGGCGAGGACATCGGCTACCCACCGGCCTTGCCCGAGTGTTTCGCGGCCGTGAGGCCCGAGGATTTCCAACGCTTCGTCTACTACTTCTGCGAGGACCGCGAGTCCGGCGAAGCCCACAACTACTTTGCCAACGGCGGGGTGTTCTGATGAACCTCGAAGCGCTGAACTCACTGAACGATATCGACCCCAATTATCCGCTGCCTCGGGTCCACGAGTTTCTCTCCCGCCCGCAGAACAGCGCCATGCTGGACTACGTATTCAACGATCCCTTCGGCTGCCACGTGTTTCCCGGCGATATCGCCGACTACCCGCTGGAGGGCTTCTTCGCGGACATGGACCGTGAAATCGGCCAGGCCCGGCAGATTCACCTGTGGGCCTACATCCCCACCTGTCGCTACCGCTGCCACTTCTGCCAGTACCCCACGGTCATCCTCAATCCCAAGGCGGCGTCGTCGCAACAGGTGTTCGTCGACCTGGTGGACTACAACATCAAGGAAGCCAGGATGTGGCTGCAGAAGGTCCCCAGCCTGGCCAACGCCGAGGTGGGCGAATTCAATATCTTCGGCGGAACGCCGTCGCTGCTGCCCGAGCCCGAGCTGCGCCGCCTGATGGATTTCTACCTGAGCCATTTCAACTTCTCGGCCGCCACCATGCGCTTCGAAGGCGAGCCGGGCACCCTGACGCGCGACTACCTGCTGCTGTTGAAGGAGCTCGGCTTCACCAAGATCAGCTTTGGCGCGCAGTCCTTCGACGACCGCATCATCTCCGCCTGCGGGCGCATGCATTCGGCCGAAGAGTGCGTGCAGACCATCCTGCATGCCCGGGAGATCGGCCTGGAGTGGGTCAGTGTCGACCTCATCTACGGCATGCTCGGGCAGGGCGTGGACGATGTTAAGTACGACCTGGAGAAGGTCCTCGAGCTCGAGCTTTCCCATGTGGTCATCACCAAGCTGCACATGGAGGAGTTCATGAAAACCCGCACCGGGGTTTCCGGTGAGCGGCAAAGCCACTGGCAGCGCAAGGGCCTGATCGGCACCGACAGCATGACCTTTCCCGGCCTGGGCAAGCAGTACCAGATGCGCGAGCTGGTCGAGCGCTACCTCGCCTCGGGCTATCGCGAACACCCGACCATGTACTTCCACCAGAACCACCTGCAGGCGGAGAAGTGGAAGGGGATCATTACCGACCTGCCGACCCAGTACCCGGAGGTGGCGATCGGCCTTGGCGGCAGCTCGAAGTGCACCCGCGCCGAGGCGATCAACATCACCGGCTACAAGGCGTACAAGGAAGCGCTCGACCAAGACCGCCTGCCCATCGAAGGGAGCCGCGGCGTGTCGCCCCTGCAGCGTGAAGTCAATGCCTTCAAGATGGCGCTTTCCACGCTCGTGCCCGTGGACGACCAGGTGTTCAGGCAACGTTTCGAAGGCAGGAGCCTTTACGACAACCCGATCATCAGCCGCACCCTGGATACGCTGGTGGAAAAGGCCCTGGTCAGCGTGCAGGGCGACGTGGTCAGCCTGACGCCCAACGGCGTGACCCTGGTCGAGGCCATCATCAATACCCAGTTCGTCGAGCCCCATGCCTGAGGAGGGCCAGCCAATGACACAGCCAGACGCTTCAGCTGCGCCGGTCTTCAGCTTCTACTACATCGCCATCGATACCGAGGCCGGGGTAACGCCTGAACAATTCGAACGCTTCGTGCAGGAAAAGGGCGTGCACATTCCCTGTTATCCCGGCTGGAACTGGACCCTGTTGCGCGGCCTGCGCGGCGAGCGGGCCGGGCAGTACCTGATGCTTTTCGAAATACAAAGCGCCGCGCAGCGCGACCTGTACCTGACCGCCGAGGGCAACAAGACCCCGCTGGCTCGCCAGTTCTGGCACGAGCGCCCGGAGGCCCTGGATATTCTCGGCCAGTGGAAGCGCTACGCCACCTTCAGTGAACGGCCGACCCTCTACACCGATTACCGATTGCTGGCCGAGAACACCAGGAGCGACGTGCCCCGCGGCCCACGTTACCAGGCGCGCGCCGGCCAGGAGCCGGTGGCGCGGGTCATCGGCATTCACAACTTGGCGCTGCGTGAAGACGTCGAGGCGCACACCTTCGAGACCTTCATCGCCGAGAACCACCACCGCATCGAGGACTATCCCGACTGGAAATTCCATTTGCTCAAGGGCGAGCGGGGCAACCGGCTGGATCAGTACGTGGTGATGATGGAGATAGCCAGCCTGCAGGCGCTCGACGTGTTCTACCCGGAACCGGATATCGCCACCGACCAGGCGGCGCTGTTTGCCCAGGCGCATCGCGATACCAAGCAGATGTACGAGGAGTGGAAGCAACTCGCTTCGTTCTCCGGCTCGCCGCAGATCTACACCGATTACCTGTCGGTGGCGCAGAGCCTGAGCTGAGCGCAGGCGTTTTTCTCGCGGGCAGACCGCGGTGGCCGCGCTGCCTGCAAGCGTGGCCATCGCCGCCCACAACATGAACCTAGGGTCTCATGCCATGAATGCTGCCTGCCCGAGTATCGCTGCCAATCGCCTCCAGCAGCGCGCTACTCGCCATATTTTCTTTGTCGCCGGGCTCGGCATGGCGTCCTGGGCGCCGCTGATTCCTTTCGTCAAAACCCACCTCGGCATCGATGAAGGCACGCTGGGCCTGTTGCTGTTCTGTATCGCGGCGGGCTCCATGCTGGTCATGCCGCTGGCAGGCCGTGCCATCGCCAGGTTCGGTTGCAAGCGCCTGATCCTGAGCTGCGCCGCGATCTTCTGCCTGGTGCTACCCTTGATGATGCTCGCCGGCTCCGTCTGGGGAATGGCGGCGGCGTTGCTGGTGTTCGGCGCGGTCAATGGCCTGCTGGATGTGTCGATGAATGCCCAGGCGGTGATTGTCGAGCGTGAAAGCGGGCAGGCCAGAATGTCCGGCTTCCATGGGTTCTACAGCATTGGCAGCGTGGCCGGTGCCGGCGGTGTCACCCTGCTGCTGTGGGCCGGGCTTACGCCGCTGCAAGCCATCGGCCTGATCGTGCTGCTGATAGCGCTGTTCACCCTGGCTGCCCGCGGCCACCTGCTGGCCAGGCGGGTAGCGGAGAGTGGCGAGTCGGGCGGCACCTTGCAGGCGTTGGCCCACCCCGGGGTCATGTTCATCGCCGTGCTGTGCTTCTTCGTGTTCATGATCGAGGGGGCCATGCTGGATTGGTCGGCGGTGTTCCTGCACACCGAGCGCGGGCTGGACAAGAGCCATGCCGGGGTCGGTTTTACGCTCTATGCGATCGCCGTCGCCGTGTGCCGCTTGTATGGCGACCGCCTGGTCAACGCCCATGGTCGCCAGCGCATGCTGATGCTGGGCGGCGCCTGCGCCTCGCTGGGGTTGCTGCTGGTCGTGGCCGTCGACCTGCCAGGCGTTGCGTTGCTGGGCTTTGTGCTCACTGGCGTGGGCCTGTCCAATATCGTGCCGATCCTGTTCACCGCCGCTGGCAACCAGCCCGGGGTTGCGTCGGGCTTCGCCCTGTCTGCGGTCACCTTGATCGGCTACACGGGCCTGCTGAGCGGCCCGGCATTGATTGGCGTAGTGGCCCGGCACTGGAGCCTGACCGCGGCCTTCGCCGCGGGGATCGTGATCATGTTGCTGATTTGTGCCAGTGCCCGGCGCATTGCCCGTCACGGCACCGGCTGATCGGTGTCTCCAAGTCTTACGTCGTTGCCTCGATGGGCCCAGGGCTCCGCGCGGCAGCAACCTTGCCAGTGTCCTCTCGCTAATTTCCAGGGAGTCCTCTATGAACAACGTATCCGGGCCTGTATTCAGCCTGCACTACATCGGCCTCAATCTGAAGAAAGGCGTCACTGCCGCGCATTTCGAAGCGTTCGCCCGTGAACGCGGTATCCAGATTCCGGCTTATCCCGGCTGGCAATGGACGCTGCTCAAGGGCCTGCGCGGTGAGCGGCAGCATCAATACCTGATGCTGCACGAGGCACCCAGCGCCGAAGACTACGACCGTTACATCGACGCCAACGGCGATCACACCGCGCTGGCCCAGACCTTCTGGCATCAGCGCCCGCAGGCCCTGGAGCTGATCGCCGAATGGAAGACCTTCGCGACCGTCTCCGAGCGACCCACCATCTTCTCGCACTATTCGCAGGTCGCCGAGAATACCCGCAGCACGCTGCCGGAGGGACCCAACTACCAGGCACTGGCCGGCCAGGAACCCGTCGCCCGGGTCATCGGCATTCATAACCTGGCGCTGCGTCCCGGCGTATCTGCGGCGACCTTCGAACACTTCATCACCAGTAATATCCAGCGCATCGCCGACTATCCGGGCTGGAAATTCCATATGCTGAAATGCCAGGGCGGCAGCCGCATCGATCAATACGTGGTCATGCTGGAAATCGAAAGCCTCGAATCCCTCAATGCATTCCACCCGGAACTCGATGTTTCCACCGAACTGGCACTGCAGTTCGTACGCGAGCACCAGGACGCGGAACGCATGAACGAAGAGTGGCGCGAACTGGCGTCCTTTTCAGGCGCGCCTCAGCTCTACACGGATTACCTGACCATTGCTGGCAATTGCGGTTGATTGGGGGAGGGGCCAACCATCTCGGAGGCAAGATCTGCATATGTCCGAGCTGATGATTGTCGGCTTGGGATCCTGGGCATATGGTATGGAAAATCGCGACGGGACTGATCGTTAATGGACAGAAAGCCAACATGGCCGCTGACCCTCTATTTTGACGGCGAGTGCCCACTCTGCGCCCGGGAGATAAACACCCTTCGCGCGCGCGCCGCCCCGGAGCGCCTGCGCTTCGTCGATATCCGTGACGAAGGTTTCGAGCCCGAATCCATGGCACTCACCTTTGCCCAGATGGAATCATTGCTGCACGCCAGGTTTGCCGATGGAACCTGGGTCACCGGTCTGGAAGCAACGCTGTGGAGCTGGCGCGCAGCTGGCCTCGGCTTCTGGGCTGCGCCCCTGTCATGGCGCTGGGCCAGGCCGATGCTGAACGTCGCCTACCGGTTTTTTTGCCGCTGGCGCCCGCACCTGGCATGGCTGCCTCATCCTGATGGTGCCGGCCGCTGTAAAGGGCAGAGCTGTGCGCTTCCCGAGGCGGGGAATGCAACGCATAAGCAGCCACCGTCTGAAGAGCGTTAGGCCGCGAAGTAGGTCGAACTGGGTGATCCAGAGGCATCTTCCATCGCGAGTGGTCAGCATTGAATCGATGCCGAACGATCAGTTGATCCAATCCTTTAACCCGTAATCCCAACTTGACCTGCAGGGTCGGGCTTTCGCAGGTGCAGTGCCTGGGTCTGTCTTAGCCGCTAGATTGTTCTGAACGAATCTGTCATCAATTCTGCGAATGCATCTCTGGCGCGATGGAAGCCAACATTCTTGTTCCAGACGAAGTAATTCTGTATCGGCGCAAGCGACTCGAAGGTATAGCCTTTTATATTGCCAATCTTCTGATATTGCTCGAACACCCCTGTCGGGACCAAGGAGACCCCCGCGCCGGCACTCACGCAGCCAAGAATGGTGCCATAACTCGCTATGCTTGTGATGGGTGTCGATACCTTGGCAGCCTTCAACCAATTCTCGAGTGCCTGGCGATAAGGGCAGCCCTCAGGCCACATGAAAATGTTGAGGTTGTTGAGATCCTGTGGCGAGGTAATTTCGCCCAGCGACATTGAGGCGATCAATACCAAGGGTTCTTTATATATTTCCTGTTTGCCGATATCAGGGTGATCGCTGTTTACAGCAATTATCGCACCGTCCAGCTTGTGGTCGACGACGTCCGTAACCAAGTTTGACCAGGTATCGGTGCCGAATTGCATGTGCACTTTTGGGTAATGTGCGTGGTAGCGGGACAGCAGAGCCGGTAGACGGCCCGTCGCCGCCGATTCGATTGCACTTATTTTCAGCACGCCTGCTGGAGGCGCTTCGGGGTCAAGCGCCCTTTGCGCCTCCTGACAAACAGCTAGAATCTTGTTCACATAACCGAGAAATAACTCCCCTGATGGGCTAATGACGAGCCCACGGCCTTTGCGTATGAACAGGTCAACGCCCAACTCCTGTTCCAGTAACTTGATCCTGTTGGTGATATTGGACGGTACGCAGTGCAACACCTTGGAAGCTTTAACGATACTGCCTTGCTCGACGATCACTTTAAACATTTTCAGTTGCGACAGTTCCATTGCTACACCGACCATTCATTTAAAGTGAATAGGTTTTTGATTATAAGTTACTTGATTGTTGCTTACAAGTGACCTAGTTTCGCGTTTGTGTGCATTTATCAAATGCTAAGTTCATACATGCCCTTTAGGGAAAAAGGTGAGGCAATGAATTCTAACGTGGTGAAGAGCGCTGTTGTAATGCCCCGGCATCAGTTATCGATGCAGCAGTTTGGTGACGTATTCATCGAGGCGTTGCCCAGGCACATCAGCGCATTGAAGATACCGGGTCGCGTCATTACGGGTGATCAGCGTAAAGCGGCTATTCTGGCCCATGTCGATCATGTGTCAGAAATGCAATTGGCGATGTATGAAGTGCTCTGCCATGAGGCCACGCAGCAGGCGCAATGTTGGGCTGAAAAAAGTTTCGATGCGTTTTTGACGAAGGAGCTGGTTGATGAAGGTGTCTTGAAATTCTTCAACGGCTGGAATGAAACGCATAAAACAACCAGCCTGGTATCGGCGAAAATTATCATGCGATTGGCTGCAGATGCAGGTGCCGTTTCCTTGCATCTACAGCTTTTGTACAACAATGTCATGGCACATATGCATGAAGTTGCGAAGGATGATTTCGGGCTGGGCCATGAAGGGCACGACGGCATGTATGAATACATGACTACAGCTTTCGGCGCTTCGCGTTGGATCGAAAGACAGTATGCAGTAAAGGCGTGCAATGATTTTTCTGAGTTTCTTTATAAAGTAGGTGTGGCGGAAAATAAATCTCCCTTGCGCTCTCATGAGCACAAGCAGTCAATCCTGGTCGCGATGATGACGTCAGTGGCATCTGAGCTTTGGAATGGTCGCGAATACAACTATGTCGCGCAGTATATCGGCGAGAAGTTGCAGGCTGTTAACCCCTTGCTGCGCACCGACTTGAAGGCGCTTCGAGTTGCCAAGGGTTATGTCATGGGGCATTCAGGGGAGGTGGAAAACAGACCTGGGTTGCATGCGCTAGCCGCGGCTCAGGCCTACTGCCGATTCGCTGATATCGAGTTTGATATTGGCCGTCTGAAAGAGGTGATGCTCGACTATAACGGCCGTGTAGGCAATGCGTTTCGCAGTATGCATGATGCACTGAGCCATTGAATGAAAAAGTTTTACCGAGGCCGCTGATGCCGCGACAGGCGTCAGCGGCCTCTGACTCAGAAACATGATACCCGCACGATATTCCAGGAAGTCATGTGGCGGATCAGATAGTGGATGGCAAAGAGATGCAGTATGAGTTTTGAATATGCCATCGTGACCTTGGGTTTCTTTGCGTTCTGCGGTGGGTTGATCGATGCGGCGGTGGGTGGTGGGGGGCTAGTGCAAGTGCCTGCTTTACTCCACGCCTTACCTCAGCACAGCCTGGCAACCGTCTTTGGCACCAACAAGCTGGCGGTGCTTCTGGGTAATTTCTTTTCCATATCAGGCTACCTGAAGCGAATAACAATTGTGTGGAAGCTCATGCTGCCGACGATGGCCTCCGCTTTTTTATTTTCTTTTCTAGGCGCTTTTTCTGTCTCGTTGATTCCCAGGGAAATCATGGAGTATGTAGTCTTCGTGATCTTGATCCTGATGGCTGCCTATACCTTCGCGAGGAAGGATCTGGGTAAAGTCCATCGGGCTGCCGAGTGTGGGGTAAAAGAGGTTCTGCTCAGTGTGTTTTTTGGCGCATTGCTGGGGTTTTACGATGGCCTATTCGGGCCTGGCAGCGGAAGTCTTCTGCTATTCGTTTTCGTCAGATACTTCGGTTTCGATTTTCTCAACGCATCGGCCTGCGCCAAGCTGGTGAACCTGGGAACCTTTAGCGCTGCGCTGTTCTTTTTCATTCCCTCGGGCAACGTGTTGTGGCTGATCGGCGGCGTGGTGGGTTTATGTAATATCGCAGGGGCCCTCACCGGCGTGTTCCTGGCACTTCGTTATGGCAGTGGTTTCATTCGCGTCTTTTTCCTGATCCTGTTGGTATTCCTTATAGGTCGCATGGGATATTCAATCGTCTTGGGTGGAGGCTGATGGCAGGGTGTCAACGCCCGGTTCCAGCGGTTCCGATAGGGGCCGCGTTGGTCGCTGAAGCAGGGCAGGATATGTTGCACGCTCCGGCGCCGTTTTCCGTCCGGTCTGCAGCAGCCTCGCAACAAACCACCACGGCTTGTTGCGGCAATGCTATCTGGCTGCCTTTTCGCTACGACCCTAGACCTTGAACTGATCCATCAACCCCTGCTGGTGGTTGGCCAGCTCATTCAACGAGCGGCTGACCTGGGCGGATTCATCCGCCTGTTCGGCCAACGATTCGGTGACGTCGCGAATACCCGACACGTTGCGGTTGATTTCCTCGGCGACGGCGCTCTGTTCTTCGGCGGCACTAGCGATTTGCAGGTTCATGCTGGTGATCACCGAGACCGCATCGCCGATACGCTTGAGGGCGCTGACGGCGAGGGCGACGTGGCTGACGTTGTCCTGCGCCTGGAGGTGCCCGTCGTGCATGGATTCCACCACATCGCGGGTGCCCTGCTGCAGGCGTTCGATGACCTGGCGGATCTCTTCGATCGATACCTGGGTGCGGGTAGCCAGGCTTCTGACCTCGTCGGCGACGACCGCGAAGCCACGCCCGGCTTCACCGGCGCGTGCGGCTTCGATGGCGGCGTTGAGGGCCAGCAGGTTGGTTTGTTCGGCGATGCTGCGAATGGCTTCGAGCACCGAGCCGATCTGCTCGCTGCTGGCCGCCAGGCCTTCCACATCGCGCATGGCGGTGCCCAGGTCATGGGCCAGGCGTTCGATGCGCTGGGTGGTCTGGTCGACTACCTGGAGGCCTTCGCGGGTGGCTTCGTCGGCGCTGCGTGCCGCGGCGGCGGCCTCGGAAGCGTTTTGCGCCACGGCCTGGGCGGTGGCGCTCATCTCGTTGGAGGCGGTTGCCACCTGTTCGACCTCGCTGAGCTGCGCCTGCATGCCCTGGCTGGTGCGGGTGGCGATGCCAGAGGACTGGTCGGCGGTGTGGCGGGCGGACTGCACCGACTCCTTCACCTTCGCCACGATCGGCTGCAGCTTGTCGAGAAAGTGATTGAAGCCATCGGCCAGCCGACCGAGTTCGTCCTGCCGCGGGTAGGCGAGGCGGCGGGTCAGGTCGCCTTCGCCGCTGGCGATGTCTTCGAGCATAGTGGCGACCGAGAGGATCGGGCGGGTCACCCGACGGGCCATGAAATTCATCAGCAGAAGGCCCAGCACGATCGCGCCGAGCCCCACCAGCCAGGAGATCATGCTGTCCCGGGTGCGTTGCGACTCGAGGGTATCGGCGAGCGCCAGTGCACGGGTCAGCACGACCGGCTTCGGCGCCTGGATCAGGATGCCCCACGCCTTGGCGCCCGGAATGGGCTGGACGGGCTGCAACACCCCGAGCGCCTGCTCGCTCGACACCACGGAGGGCTGGCCGGACTGCAGTGCCTGTTTCAATGCTGGCGCCTGGGCCTGGTAGGCGGTGTCCAGAGGCTTGCCGAGCAGCTTCGCGTCACGGGTGTAGGCGGCCAGCAGGCCGGCCGGGCTGATGATGCTGATGTCGCCCTGGCCTTCGTACAGGCCGCGGTTGGCGGTTTCGGCCAGCGCTTGCAGCGCCGTGAGGCTGATGTCGATACCGATCACGCCGATCACCTTGCCGCCGTCCAGCAGCGGCAGGGCCACGCTGGTCATCAGCACGGGCTGGCCATTGACCTGGTCGACATAAGGATCGAGCAGGCACGGTGCCGCGCTCTTGAGCGGGCAGCTGTACCAGGCATTGTAGGCCGCGCCGCTGGGGCCGGGGGTAGTGTCGGCCAGCTCCTGCTCAGTCATCACTTCGGCTTCGAACGCGCCCGGTTTGCTCTGCGACCAGTAAAGGGCGAAGCGGCCCGCTTCGTTGCTGCTCGCGCTCTGGTTATCGGTGAAATTCCCGTCCTGGCCATCCAGGCGGTTGGGCTCGAAGGCGATGTAGATGCCGAGGGATTCGGGGCGCGCCTTAAGCGCATCGGCCAGCACGGCGGTCAGGTCGCTACGCAGGGCTTCGGCGCTCAGCACGCCTTTGCCGTGCTGTTTACGCAGCAGATCCACCTGTTTGGCGAGGCCAATGCCATACAGGTAAACCTCGAGGAACTCGCTGCGCATCCCTTGCGCCTGTGCCTCGGCAATGGCCTGCAGACGCAACTGCGCGGAGTCACCGAGCATATGGAAACTGGTGTCCTTGACCACATCGCTGCTGCGCGCCGCATAGAACTGCGAGACGAGTACGAGCAGGGACACGACGACCAGAAGGCACAGGCCGGCGAGGGCGGTCAGCTTGAACTGAATGGAGAGCCGATTGAACATGAAAACAGCCATTTTGCTGGGAGAGTCGTGGGTTATCGGCCGCTGCTCGGATTGCTGCAGCTGATCGAGAGGCCGTCCGTCCTGCCGTAGTCTGGATTGAAGGGGGAGCGGCGCGCCACGCCTGACCAGGTTTTGACAAGAGCTTGAGCCCCGACAACAAGGGTGAAGAGCCCTGGTGGCGCCTGGCGGTGAGGACACTGACCATCGCCAATTGCGCTCCCCTGCAGCCGGTGGCTGGCAATCGGTGGCCGGCAGATCTCTGCGCAGTCATGCGTTGCCGCTTGTCGAAACCATGGCACTCGCACGCCAGGCGGCCTTTCACAGCTGTATGCGCAGATGTCCTGCGTCGTTACGGGAGTGTTGTCATGGCAGTCGAACATAACCAACCAGAGTCCGCTTTCCAGGCTTCCAGCGATAAACCGGTGGATACCGGCGCCGGGCATGGCTCGGGGCTGGAAAAGGCCAAGTCCGAGCCAAAGCAGGGCGCCAACGAAGCCGATGCCAAGAAGAATCGTGTCGAATGGAACCCGCCAGCGGGTAACCCGGGCTCCGATCAGGACGCACTGCGTGACCGCGATACCGGCAGTGCCAGAACGAACGACCACTAAGCGCTGATCGCTGCAGCGAGCGGTTGCACGGTCTCCAGGCCCATGGCCTGAGCGCGCAACGCTCGCCTGTTTTTTGCTAGAGAGCCCGACTTTCTCTTCCCCCTCTACCTTCCATCAGCGGGCCGCGGCCCGGGCTGCGCCGTTACCGGTCGGCCGGCTTGTTGAATCTTTGCCGCTGCGCGGCATCTTTCAAAATGTAACGGTCAGCCATGACCGGCCTGCAGGCGGCTGTCGCCGCAGGTGCGCAACCCGAACAGGACGTGAACGATGCCAACCCCCAATACCCAGCCAGCCCCCACATTGAAGCGCGCTATCACCGGCTCGATGTTGACGCTGTTCATTCTCGGGGACGTGCTCGGTGCCGGGGTGTATGCGCTGGCCGGGGTGATTGCCGGAGAGGTTGGCGGAGCGGTCTGGGTTGCCCTGCTGGTCGCCCTGGGCTTCGCGCTGCTGACCGCCGGCTCGTACGCCGAGCTGGTCACCAAGTACCCCCATGCCGGCGCCTCGGCGGTGTTCGCGGCCAGGGCGTACAAGTCGCCGCTGGTGTCGTTTCTGGTCGGCTTCTGCATGCTGGCGGCAGCGGTGACCAGCGCGGCGGGGCTATCGCTGGCGTTTGCCGGTGATTACCTGGCGGCCTTCGTCGACATTCCCGCCCATGTCGCTGCGCTGATCTTCCTGGTGGTGATCGGCCTGCTCAACGCCCGGGGCATCAAGGAGTCGCTGTCGGCCAATCTGGTAATGACCACCATCGAGCTGTCCGGCCTGCTGCTGGTGATAGTCGCCGCTGCCTGGTTCCTGCGTGGCGGCGAAGGGGATTTCAGCCGCGTGGTGGAATTCAAGGCCGGGGTCAACCCCGCTGTCGCGGTACTCGCCGCGGCGCTGCTGGCATTCTACTCGTTCGTGGGCTTCGAGACCTCGGCCAACCTTGCCGAGGAAATTCGCGACGTGCGCAAGACCTACCCGCGGGCACTGTTCGGCGCGCTGCTGATTGCCGGCGCGATCTACATGGCGGTGGCAATCGGCGCCGCAGTGGTGATGCCGGTCGAGCAACTGGCGACCTCCACCGCGCCGCTGCTGGAAGTGGTCAAGGCCTCGGGCCTGGGAATCCCGCAGCAGTTGTTCGCCTTTATCGCGTTGATCGCCGTGGCCAACGGCGCCTTGCTGACCATGATCATGGCCAGCCGCCTGGCCTACGGCATGGCTCACCAGCGGCTGCTGCCCAGTGTGCTGGGCGGCGTGCTGCCAAAGCGTCGCACGCCAGCGGCGGCCATCGTGGCGACCACCCTGGTGGCCATCGCACTGACGCTGACCGGCTCGCTGGCGACCCTGGCGCAAACCGTGGTGCTGCTGTTGCTGTTCGTGTTCATCAGCACCAACCTGGCAGTTTTGGTGCTGCGTCGTGACAAGGTGGCAGAGGATCATTTTCGCGTGCCGACCTGGGTGCCGGTACTAGGCGTCGCCTCGTGCCTGCTGCTGATGACCCAGCAGGATGCGCAGACCTGGCTGCGCGCCGGTGCGTTGCTGCTGGCCGGGGTGGTGTTGTACGGCGTCACTCGAGCTGGCGGAGTGAAGCCACTCAAGGCCGAGGACTACAAGCTGGCGGACAGTTGAGCCTGCTGACCGGCCGCGTCTTGCCAGTGGCGAGACGCAGACTCTAGGCGCCTGCCCACAGTGCCATTAGCACGCCTGTGCTAATGACCGCGCCTCCCACCAGGGCTATGGTTGCTGGGTATCTCCAACGTTTTCAAGCCCTTGCGCTACTGCCGCGAGGCGGATCTTCGTTGTGGAGCATTCCCTACAATTCCAAGGAAGCACACCATGAAACGGCGTTCCCCGGTCACCATGTTTGCGCTGCTCGGCGCTTTGTTCGTCGGCCTCGCGGGTTGCAGCAACATCAAACCCACCGAAGACAAGCTCAAGTCGCTGGCCGAGACCAATCTCGGCGAGCCGGTGAGCAGCATCGGCAACGTGCGCAGCGATTCCATGCAGACTTATTTCGTGGCGCGTACCGGCTCCGGGGACTACAACTGCACGGTGCAAAGTGGCGCCAGCGGCGGCGCCTTTACCATAGCCAGCCTGGGCATGATGCAGCCCACCGCCTATTGCCAGAACAAGGCCAGCGGCAGCGGTCGACCAGCCCCGTTCGGCCAGTGAGCCCAGGGCCACTGGCCCGAACTCCGAGCCCAATGAAAAAGCCCGGCCAGGGATGGTCGGGCTTTTCCACCTCTGTCGCCTGGCTGCGAAAGCGGACGGCACGAAGGCTTGACCGGGGGACGCCGAGGCGCATGGCTGCGCCGCCAGCGCCGGCTTAGCCTGGGCCAGAAATATGCGGGGCGTTATTCGAGTTCGTGGAGCAGGGTGACACCGGAATACAGGCCGATCACGAACAGCGCCAGGAATACCACTGCCGAGCCGATCAGGAATGAAGTCATGGTGCGGGCCTTTTCTTCTTGGGCGCCTCGAGCTGGCGCGATAGAAGGGTAGAGGCACTGCCGCGCGGATCGGTTCAGGGGATTTTTCCCTGTGCCTGCTGGGCCATGGGCGGTCTGTCAGCGCAGCCGTTCGTGGCTCAGGGCTGGCGACCAGGTGTGCTGCCCGCAGCGCGGGCAATCGGCCGCTTGGCCACCCGCCATCGGCTGGGTGTGCGCGCAGCGCACGCAGGCATAAACGCCGGCTTCGGGTACCTGCTGGTATTCGCTGCGGTGCTCGGCCGGCAGCACGGAAAGGCCAGGTTTGACGGCATCGGGCGCGAAGAAGTACAGGCTCATGTCGCCATCGGTTTCCAGAATGCCCAGGCGCACCTGGCCAAGGTGCTCGACACCTTGCTGGCGCAGCTCCATGAAAAACTCGTCGGACGAGATGTTCAGGTGATCCAGGCTGTTCAGCTCGTAGAGTCCGTCCTTGATGATGGTCACCGGCTTGCCTTCCATCCAGTCGGAAAAGCGCTCGCTGCGGCGCATGGTCGTGACCGTGGCGCGGTACAGCACCAGCAGGGTGACGAACACCATGGCCACCGGCAGCAGGGGCACGTCGTCGTAGAACGATACGTCACCGGCCGCGGAGCCGAGGGTGAGGATTACTACCAGCTCGAACAGCGATAACTGGCGAATGCCGCGCCGGCCGCTGATCTTGAGGAACAGGAAGACCACCACGAAGGCGAATAGCGCGCGAAACGCCACCTCGCCCAGAAACAGCAAAGGCATATCACCGAGCAGCATGCGCTGCCAATCGAACGCACTCATTTTTCACTCCGAAAGCCTGCCGCTACTCAGTTGAGACCGCCAAGCCGGCGTTTGGGTCGAACTCGATCACGGTGTCTTCACTACGGGCAGCAGGCCCGCTCCAGAGCGTGGCGAGGCAAATTGGTTGAACCAAGCCGCTTCGCTTGCGTCAATGCGATATCAAAGTGATATCGCGCAGCCCAGTTGTCCGGTTTGGAGTACGTGCTCCATGCAACTACAGGCTGCCGATCGATCCCTGGCAGCGCTATCGGCCGGGTATCGGAACACTTCCCGGATTATCCATACGAGTAGTTGGAGCGACCCCATGAATGCATGGTTTGGCAATATAAGCGTCACCCTCAAACTGGCTCTGGGCTTCGGCCTGGTGCTGCTCCTGACCATGGCCCTGGCGCTTGTCGGCTGGACCAGCCTGGGCAGCGTGGTGCAGCGCAGCGAGCGTATGGCGGATGTCAATGGACTGACCCATACCCTCACCGATCTTCGCGTCGCACGCCTGCAGTACCTAATCGCCAATGGTGGCGACGAGGAAGGCAAGGAGGTGGAGCGACAAATCCAGGCGCTCTCACAGCGCCAGCAGGACATGCTGCCGCGCTTTCGCAACGCCGAGAATCAGCGCCTGATCAATCAGCAGATCGAGCTGATGAAGCAATACCAGCAGGCGTTCGACAAAACCCAGGCCGCCTACGTGACCAGCCGCCAGACGCGTACCGCGATGGTCGAGCTGGCCGATCGCGCCAGTGAGCTGATCGATCGTGTTCGCGAGGAAGTGGGCCGTTCTGCTGCGGGCAGCGAAACCGGCTTTGTCCGCTATCAGGCCATCGCGCGCACCGAGGATGACGTGCAGACCCTGCGTTATAACGTGCTCACTTACACCTCCGATGTCAGCGCGCGCACCGAGCAGGCGCTGAATCAGCAGATCGAGCGAGTCGGCCAGGGCCTCAATCTGCTGACGAGTGTGTTCACCGGCGAATATCGCGATGAGGTCCAGCAGCTGCAGAACACGCTAAACGACTACCGCAGCCTCTTGAACACCTACCGCGCGGTCACTGAGCAGCGTGTGCAGATGCGTGAAGCCATGACCGAGCAGGCGCGGGAAATCGTCAAGGGTAGTGATGCGCTGCTGGAAATGCAGGCCACCCTGCGTGATCGCGATACCACCTTCGCCAACCAGATGATGATCGGCGCCACCCTGCTGGCACTGTTGGTGGGTATTCTCTCGGCCTGGCTGATCACCCGGCAGATCACCCGCCCGCTGCAGGAGACCCTGGAGGCGGTCGAGCGCATCGCCGGCGGCGACCTCAGCCACAGCTTGCAGGTCAACCGCCGCGACGAGCTGGGTGTGCTGCAGCAGGGTATCCAGCGCATGGGCAGTACCCTGCGCGACTTGATCGGCGGCATTCGCGACGGCGTTACCCAGATCGCCAGCGCGGCCGAGCAGTTGTCCGCCGTGACCGAGCAGACCAGTGCCGGGGTGAACAGCCAGAAGGTGGAAACCGACCAGGTGGCCACCGCCATGCAGGAAATGTCCGCCACCGTGCAGGAGGTGGCGCGCAGCGCTGCCGAGGCTTCCCAGGCCGCCGTCGACGCCGATCGTGAGGCCGGCCAGGGTGACCGCGTAGTGGGCGAGACCATCGCGCAGATCGAGCGGCTGGCCGTCGAGGTAAGCCGTTCCAGCGACGCCATGGGCGAGCTGCAGAGCGAAAGCAACAAGATCGGCGGAGTGATGGACGTGATCAAGGCGGTGGCCGAGCAGACCAACCTGCTGGCCCTCAATGCGGCCATCGAGGCGGCGCGCGCCGGGGAGGCCGGGCGCGGTTTCGCTGTGGTGGCCGACGAGGTGCGTGGCCTGGCCCAGCGCACGCAGAAGTCCACCGAAGAGATCGAAGTGCTGATCGCCGGCCTGCAGCGCGGCACCCAGCAGGTGGCGTCGATCATGCAGAGCAGCCGCGAGCTGACCGACAGCAGCGTGGCGCTGACCCGCCGCGCCGGTGATGCGCTGGGTGCGATCACCAGCAAGGTGTCCAACATCCAGGCGATGAACCAGCAGATCGCGGCCGCGGCCGAGCAGCAGGGCGCGGTAGCCGAGGAGATCAGCCGCAGCGTGGTCAACGTGCGCGACATTTCCGAGCAGACCGCCGAGGCCAGCGAGGAGACCGCCGCCTCCAGCGTCGAGCTGGCGCGCCTGGGCAATCAGCTGCAGACGATGGTCAGTCACTTCCGGGTGTAATGCGTGGCGCCGGGTGATAGCGGGTTACTCGCTATCGCCCGGGGGGCCGGGGCGGATGCGGATCGGCGCGGTAACCGCGCAGGGCCATCCTTCGTTTTGGGGCGACGCTGCAGGCTATGAGCGGGGCGATTCGCCGCTTCGCTTACCACCACTTGGCTCTATCGGGTAATAAGCATTGCCTATCAAGGCGCTGCCTTTTTCCAATTTAGCGAAGCGGCGGGCCTCTCGTAGTTTGGTACGAGCGCATGACGCGCGTACTCATAAAAACGACGAGGATTCACCCATGAAACCCACCACCGCATGGGCGCCCGCCCTTGGTTTGCTGACCGCGGCCTTGTCCGCTTCGCTATTCAGCCTGTCGGCCCAGGCCGCCCCCCTGACCCGCGACAACGGCGCACCGGTAGGCGACAACCAGAACTCGCAGACCGCAGGCGAAACCGGCCCGACCCTGCTGCAGGACGTGCAACTGATCCAGAAGCTGCAGCGCTTCGACCGCGAGCGCATCCCCGAGCGCGTGGTGCACGCCCGTGGCACCGGCGCCCATGGCGAGTTCACCGCCACCGCGGACATCTCCGACCTGACCCGCGCCAAGGTCTTCAGCAAGGGCACCACCACCCCGGTGTTCGTGCGCTTCTCCAGCGTGGTGCACGGCAACCATTCGCCGGAAACCCTGCGTGACCCGCGCGGCTTCGCCACCAAGTTCTACACCAGCGAAGGCAACTGGGACCTGGTGGGCAACAACTTCCCGACCTTCTTCATCCGCGATGCCATCAAGTTCCCGGACATGGTGCACGCCTTCAAGCCCGACCCGAACACCAACTACGGCAGCAACCGCACCCAGTTCGACTTCTTCAGCCACGTACCGGAAGCCACCCGCACCCTGACCCTGCTGTATTCCAATGAGGGCACACCGGCCAACTACCGGCAGATGAACGGCAACAGCGTGCACGCCTACAAGCTGGTCAACGCCAGGAACGAGTACCGCTACGTCAAGTTCCAGTGGCGCAGCCTGCAGGGCATCAAGAACAACGACCCCAAGCAGACCGAGCAGATCCAGGGCAAGGACTTCAACCACATGAGCCGCGACCTGATCACCACGATCAACGCCGGCGACTATCCGAAGTGGGATCTGTACATCCAGGTGCTCGAACCGGCTGACCTGGCCAGGTACGACTTCGATCCGCTGGACGCCACCAAGATCTGGCCGGACGTGCCGTACAAGAAGATCGGCCAAATGGTGCTGAATAAGAACCCGGACAACGTGTTCCAGGAAACCGAGCAGGTGGCCATGGCGCCGTCCAACCTGGTGCCGGGCATCGAGCCCTCCGAGGACCGCCTGTTGCAGGGCCGGCTGTTCTCCTATGCCGACACCCAGATGTACCGCCTGGGCGCCAACCATGCCTTCCTGCCGATCAACAGCGCCAAGGTGCTGGTCAACAACGGCAACCAGGATGGCGCGGCGAACAATGGCCACACCACCACCGAGGTGAACTACGAGCCCAGCCGCATCAACCCGCGGCCTGCTACCGAGCATGCGCGCTACAGCAACCTGCCGCTGAGTGGCAGCACCGAGCAGAAGAAGATCCAGCGCGAGCAGAACTTCAAGCAGGCTGGCGAGCTGTACCGTTCCTACGACAAGAAGATGCAGGGCGACCTGATCGCCAGTCTGGGTGGCGCCCTTGCCGAGGCCGAAGACGAGAGCAAGCACATCATGCTGTCGTTCTTCTACAAGGCCGATGCGCAGTACGGCGAAGGCCTGACAGAGGTAGCCGGTGGCGACCTGGCGCGGGTCAAGGCGCTGGCCGCCAAGCTGCAGGACTGAGCCTGCCACTGCATGACGTGCGGCTCGCGCGAGCCGCACGTCGCGACCAGGCGCGGCTCAACGCCGCTCAGGAGGACACATGCTGCGTACCCTCTGTTTCACCCTGGCGCTGAGTGCCGCGACACCTTTGCTGGCCGCCACGCCGATGCCGGATGCCGAGCACGTCCAGGCGCAATTGCGCGATTACTACTTCCAGGCCGCCCGTGAGGGCAACGTGGCGATGCTCGACGAATTCATCGGCGCCGGTTACGACCTCGATACCGCGGACGAAAAGGGCTACACCGCACTGATCCTGGCCGCCTATCACGGCCATCGCGACGCGGTGGAGCGTTTGCTGGAGGCGGGCGCCGATGCCTGCGCTCAGGATCAGCGTGGCAACACGGCGCTGATGGGGGCGATCTTCAAGGGCGAGCTGCGCATCGCCAGGCGCCTGCTCGACGCCGACTGCAGCCCTGATCAGCGCAACGCCAGTGGCCAGACGGCAGCCATGTACGCGGCATTGTTCAAGCGCAAGGAGATGCTCGATGACCTGGCCAGGAAGGGCGCCGATCTGAACGCCGAGGACGCTTTCGGCAATTCGGTCCAGGGTCTGGACAACGGCGAAATACGCACACGCTGGACGGCGAAGCAGCCCTGACCCATGGGTGCTGGCCATCTTCTGGCCAGTACCCATTCGTCAGAAACCCCGCGCTAAAGCGGGTGGCGCGGCATTCGAGCGGCTACAAAGTGAGAACCTGTATCAATTCCAGGCCGTTCGAAAACAATAATGCCGTGCCAATCGCCGCCTTCAGCTAAGGACGCCGCACCGATGCCTGACTTCGCCAAAGCCGATCCGCAGGTGGTACCTCGCCTGCTCAACGATATGGAGCAACAGGGATACGCCGTTATCGAAGGATTTCTCACCGACGAGCAACTGCAGGCCGCCCGTGCCCACGTCCACCACGAAGTCGAGCGTCACGAGCACGAGTACTTCGCCCTGCAGGGGCAGGCGGCAGTGAAGGGCAGCATTTTCGAGCAGATGAGCGTTTCGCCCCAGGTCAAGGATCTGTTCCGCCAGGTCTACCAGGGCGGCATTGGCCAGGCGCCGCGTTCGCCGGAGATCTTTCCCGCCTTGCGGTGCCTGCAGGGGCTGACGGGCAAGCGCGAGTCCTATTACTTCCACTACGACGCCGCCGCACTGACCGCCCTGATCCCGCTGGTCACGCCCAGCGAGGGCCGCTACTGCGGCGACTTCATCTTCTTCCCGAACCTGCGCAACATCCGCTCCAACCTGTATGTGAACATCCTGGAAAAGGCGCTGATGCAGAACACCCTGACCCAGAAGCTGGTCACCTTCGCGGTCAAGCGCGGTTGGCTGAAACCGGTCACCATCAAGATCGTGCCCGGCAACGCCTACTTCTTCTGGGGCTACCGCTCGCTGCACGCCAACGAGCCCTGCGACCCCAAGGCGCTGCGCTCCACCGTGCTGCTGCACTATGGTGAGCCACACAGCCGCGACAACCTGGCCTCGCGCCTGTTTCTGGGCTGGAATTTCCGCCGCGCGCGGATCAGCAACGAGCGCACCACGCGCAAGGATGTGGGATAGCTGTACGCAATCATGCCGACGGCCACCGGTCAGTGCGCTGCCAGGCGGAGCATCGCCCTCCAGAACCAGAGGCCGGCCAGGCTCAGCGATGCGCCCAGCACGCATACCCCATTCCAGCCAAATGCTGCATAGGCCGATGTGCTGCTGATCGCACCCAGGCCGCTGCCCACGGCGTAGAAGAGCATGTAACCGCTGACCAGCCGCGAGTGTGCTGCCGGCTGGGTGGCGAAGATCAGGCTCTGGTTGGTGACGTGAATGGCCTGGCCGGCCATATCCAGCAGCAGGATGCCCAGCAACAGGGCGCCAAGCGATACCGGGGCCAACCACAACGGCAGCCAGGAGGCCAGCAACAGCAGCAGGGCATAGCCAGTGGTACGTTGGCCCAGGCCTTTGTCTGCCCAGTGCCCGGCCCGGGCCGCCGCCAGAGCACCAACCAGGCCGACAAGCCCTAGTGCACCGATGGCCGTTTGCGAGAGATTGTGCGGCGGTGCGCTCAAGAGCAACACGATGGCCGTCCAGAACACGTTGAACACGGCGAACATCAGCAGTGCCAGCATGCCGCGTACTTGCAGCGTGCGTTGACGGGCAACGAGGGTCAGTAACGATAGAAGCAGCTGGCCATAGCGAGGCGCTTCAGAGGAAAGCGGCTGAGCCGGCAGGTACCGCCAGAGAACCAGTGCCAGGCTCCCCATCACCGCTGCCGACGTTAGGTAGACGCTGCGCCAGCCTGCCAGGTCAGCCACCCCGCCGGCCATTACCCGAGCGAGTAGCAGGCCGACAAGCACCCCGCCCTGTGTAGTGCCGACCACCCGGCCGCGCTCGCTATCGCTGGCGGCCGCTGCCGCATAGGCGATCAGCCCCTGCGTCATGGCCGTACCGACCAGTCCTACTGCGAGCATGCCGGCTAGCAGCAGGGCAGGTGTTGGCGCCGCCGCGACGCATAGAAGCGCTGCAATGAGCGCAGCCAACTGCCCCATCATCAAGCGACGCCTTTCCACGCGATCGCCGAGTGGCACCAGTAGCAGCAGAGCGAGTGCACAGCCGATCTGCGTGGCGGTTATGACGCCACCCACGGCAGCCTGGCTGATCGCGAACTCGCGGGCCACTGCATCGAGCAGCGGCTGTGCGTAGTAGACGTTGGCCACGCTGAGCCCGGCAGCGCAGGCAAGCAGCATTACCAAGGCACTCGGCAGGCTCGTGGCAGCTGCTGCGGCAGGCGCGGCGGTAGGCAGAGGCATATGAGTATTCCTTTCTGGTTTTATTTTGAAACCAGAAAGGCTAGTGTTTTAGGTTTTAATTTGCAACTAGACATCCGTTGCCGACTGGTTGGTGGCGTTCATCCGTAGCGTTTTTAACCGCAAATGGACCGCAGGGCATAAGCGCGCTTCAATCAGCAGCAAAGACGTTTTAAAGTGCAACCAGACGACTGCCGGATCTCCTGCCAGCGAGTTTTGAAGGACGCATTCACATGGCCAGACGCAAACGCCACGATGATTCTCCGTGCCCGGTGGCGCGTGCGGTCGACCTGGTGGGCGACCGCTGGTGCCTGCTGATCATCCGCGATGCCTTCGATGGCGTGCGACGCTTTGGCGCTTTCCAGGCCAGCCTGGGCATCGCTCGCAACATCCTTGCCGATCGTCTGCGGGCGCTGGAGCAGGCCGGTATCCTCCAGGCTGTACCGGCCTCGGACGGCTCTGCGTACCAGGACTACGTGCTGACCGCCCGGGGCGAGTCGCTGTTTCCGCTGCTGGTGGCCATGCGGCAGTGGGGTGAGGAACAACTGTTCGCTGGGAACGAGGCTCACTCGACGCTGGTCGAGCGCAGCTCGGGCAAGCCCATTGCCAGGATGTTGCCGACCCGGGGGGATGGCCAGCCACTGGTTGCCGCGGATAGCTGTGTGATCAAGTTGCCCGCAACCACTGCGTCGCCAGCCAAATCGTGAGCCGGACTGGCGAGGTGATCGACTATTCGCGTCACACGGCCTCGCCGTGCTCTGTCATCATTCGCCGTCTGCTTCCGCACCCAGGAACCCTGCATGTCGGCGCTTAACCCCGGTCTGATCGTTATCCATGGCAACCGCCTCGAGGAGCTGCGTGCCCTGGCGGTGGAGTGGATGCGTCGGTACCCGCTGCGGCCGCTGGAGAACGAGGTGCTGCTGGTGCAGAGCAACGGCATCGCCCAGTGGCTCAAGCTGGCGCTGGCCGAGCAGGAGGGTTGTGGCATTGCGGCGGCCACCGATGTCAGCCTGCCGGCGCGCTTTCTCTGGCAGGCCTACCGCACGGTGCTGGGCAGCGCGGCGATTCCCCAGCAGTCGCCGCTGGACAAGGCGCCGCTGACCTGGCGGCTGATGCGCCTGCTGCCCAGCCTGCTCGACGCGCCCTGTTTCGCGCCGCTGCGGCGCTTTCTTGCGGACGACGCCGACCTGCGCAAGCGCCATCAGTTGGCCGAGCGCCTGGCCGACCTGTTCGACCAGTACCAGGTATACCGCGCCGACTGGCTGGCGGATTGGGCTGCTGGGCACGATCAATTGCGCAACGCTCGCGGGGGTGTGAAGCCGCTCGATGAAAGCGCACTGTGGCAGCCGCTGCTGTGGCGCACGCTGCTGGCCGATGTCGGCGAGGAGCATCTGTCCCAGAGCCGTGCCGGCGTGCACCCGCGCTTCGTCGCCAGGCTGGCGGAAATGGATACGCCGCCCCGTGGCTTGCCGCGGCGGGTCACGGTGTTCGGCATTTCCTCGCTGCCGGCGCAGCTGCTCGAAGCCCTGGCGGCCATGGCGCGCTTCAGCCAGGTGATGCTCTATGTACATAACCCGTCGCAGCACCACTGGGGCGATATCGTCGAGGACAAGGACCTGCTGCGCCACGAGTATCGCCGGCAGAAGCGCAAGGCCGGCGGCCAGGCGGGGCAGGTCGGTCAGTTGGGGCTGTTCGATACGGAAGAACTGCACCAGCATGGCCAGCCGCTGCTCGCCTCCTGGGGCAAGCAGGGCCGCGACTACATCAACCTGCTCGACCAGTACGACGAACCCCAGCGCTACCGCGAGCAGTTCGAGCGCATCGACCTGTTCAGCGCGATGGACGAGGGCACGCTGCTCGGCCAGCTGCACAACGACATCCTCGACCTGCGCCCGGTCGAGGAGAGCCGCACGCACTGGCCGGCCGTCGACCCGGCCAAGGATCATTCCCTGCGCTTTCACGTCGCCCACAGCGCCCAGCGCGAGGTCGAGGTGTTGCACGACCACCTGCTGGCGGCGTTCAGCGCCGACCCGACCCTGCGCCCGCGCGACGTGATCGTCATGGTGCCGGACGTGAACACCTACGCCGCCCATATCCGCGCGGTGTTCGGCCAGTTCGCCAGCGACGATGCGCGTTTCATTCCCTTCACCCTGGCGGACCAGGGGCTGCGCGGCAAGGAGCCCCTGGTGATCGCCCTGGAGCACCTGCTGCGCCTGCCCGACAGCCGCTTCAGCGTCAGCGAGATTCTCGACCTGCTGGACGTGGCCGCGCTGCGCGCGCGCTTCGCCATCGCCGACGATCAGTTGCCGCTGCTGCGCCGCTGGCTGGAAGGCGCCGGCGTGCGCTGGGGGCTGGATGCCGACCAGCGCGAAGGTCTCGGCCTGGGCGCCGGGCTGGAGCAGAACAGCTGGCGCTTCGGCCTGCGCCGCATGCTGCTTGGCTATGTGGTGGGTGGTGTCGGCGCGCGGGCGGGCATCGAGCCCTATGACGAGATCGGCGGCCTGGACGCCGCGCTGATCGGCCCGTTGACGCGTTTGCTTGACGCCCTGGAGCGCCACTGCGAAAGCCTGGCCGAAACGCTGCTGCCAGTGACCTGGGGCGAGCGCCTGCGGGCCCTGCTGGAGGACTTCTTCCTGCCCACGGACGAGCGCGACGAGGTGTTGCGCAACCAGGCCCAGGACGCCCTGGAGGGCTGGCTGGAACTCTGCGAGGCAGCCAGCCTGGAAGAGGCGCTGCCGCTGGCCGTGGTGCGTGAGGCCTGGCTGGGCGGGCTCGACCAGGGCGGCCTCAGCCAGCGCTTTCTGGCGGGGGCGGTGAACGTCTGCACGCTGATGCCGATGCGCGCCATCCCGTTCCGCCACCTGTGCCTGCTGGGCATGAACGATGGTGATTACCCGCGTAGCCAGGCGCCGCTGGACTTCGACCTGATGGGCGGCGACTACCGCCCCGGCGACCGCTCGCGCCGTGAGGACGACCGCTATCTGCTGCTCGAAGCGCTGCTGGCGGTGCGCGAGCGCCTGTATATCAGCTGGGTGGGGCGCAGCATCCGCGACAACACCGAGCGGCCGCCATCGGTGCTGGTCGGTCAGCTGCGCGACCACCTGGCCAGCGCCTGGCGCCTGGCAGATGGCGGTGACCTGCTCCACGCCCTGACCACCGAGCATCCGCTGCAACCCTTCAGCCGTCGCTATTTTTCCGGCCAAGGGCCGCTGTTCAGTTACGTGCACGAATGGGCCGCCTCCCACCGCGCGCCGCTGGCCCAGGCCGGCGAGCAGCCACTGGGCGCTTACCTGGCGGATGACGCGCTGAGCCTGGAAACCCTGCAGCGTTTCCTGCGTGATCCGGTCAAGCAGTTCTTCACCGGGCGTCTCAAGGTGCACCTGGACGAAGCCGAGCAGGCCGAGCTGGATGCCGAACCCTTCGCCCTGGATGGCCTGCAGCGCCATCAGATCCAGCAGCAATTGCTGCAGGCCGCCGCCCTGGCGCTTCAGGACGATCAGGATGTCGACGCGGCGCTGACACGGGCGGCGCAGCGTATCCAGCGCAGTGGCCTGCTGCCGGTGGCGGGCTTCGGTGAGCGCCTGCGCGCGCAGTTGCTCGAACCGCTGCCGGAGCAATTGCGCGGCTATCAGGCCCTGCTGCAAGCCTGGCCTGAGCGCCTGGCGTCGCCGATCCGCCTGAGCTTCGCCCATGCCGATTTGGCGCTGGAGGACTGGCTGGGCGAGCTACGTGTTGCCGACGGCGCCCTGGCGCGGCTGGAATTGCAACCCGGCGGGCTGAAGCGCAAGGACCGCTCCTACAAGTGGCACCGCCTGCTAAGGCCCTGGGTCAGCCATGTGGTAGCTGCCGCCTGCGGTCATCCGCTGACCACCCTGCTGGTCGCCGAGGACGTGCGCCTGGCCTTCGCACCGCTGCCGCAGGCCGACGGCGAGCAGGTTCTGCGTCACTGGCTGGAGGCCTTCGCGGCAGGCATGCAGGCGCCGCTGCCGGTGGCGATCCGAACGGTCGCGGCGTGGTTCGCCCAGCTCGACAAGGGCGCGGATGAGGAGCAGGGGCTGGACGCTGCGCGCAAGGTCTACGAGGGCGGCCATCTGGTGACCGGCGAAGTGCAGCAGAGCGCCAGCCTGGCGCGCCAGTACCCGGATTTCGACGCGCTGCTGCGCGACGGCCAGTTCGCCCAGTGGGGCGCCGTGCTCTACGGGTCGTTGCTCGCTGCCGAGATCACCGAGCTGAAGGACGACCAGCCATGAGCCAGCCCACACGCCCCCTGGCGCTCAGCTTTCCGCTGCACGGCAGCCGCCTGATCGAGGCCAGCGCCGGTACCGGCAAGACCTATACCATCTCGGCGCTGTACCTGCGCCTGATCCTGCGTCACGGCGGCGAAGCGGCCTTTCGCGAGCCGCTGCTGCCGCCGCAGATCCTCGTCGTGACCTTTACCGATGCAGCCACCCGTGAGCTGCGGGATCGCATCCGCGCGCGCCTGGTCGAGGCGGCCACGGTGTTTCGTGGTGATGCAGAAGGCGACGCCTTGCTGGCCACCCTCAAGGGCGACTTCGCCTCGACCGAATGGCCCGAGTGCGCGCGCCGGCTGGAACTGGCCGCGCAGTGGATGGACGAGGCGGCAGTGTCGACCATCCACGGCTGGTGCCAGCGCATGCTGCGCGAGCATGCCTTCGACAGTGGCAGCCTGTTCAGCCAGACCCTGGAAACCGACCACAGCGAACTGCTCGCCGAAGTGGTGCGCGACTACTGGCGCCAGCATTGCTACCCGCTGCAGGGCCTCGCTCTGGAGTGGGTGGCGGAGAACTGGAGCGCGCCGGACGAACTGGGCCAGCGCATCCGTCCGCTGCTCGGCGAGAGCGATGATAGCGCCGCCCAGTCCCTGGGTGATCTGCTCGACGCCACCCTGCAGGATCGTCAGCGTGCGCTGAGCGCCCTCAAACAGCCCTGGGCCGCCTGGGCCGACGCCCTGCAGGGCCTGCTCGACGGGGCCGCGGCCGAGAAACAGGTCGATGCCCGCAAGTTGCAGGCACGCTACTACAAGCCCTGGCTCGACAAGCTGCGCGCCTGGGCCCATGGCGATGACGAAGTGCTGGATATCGGCACCGGTTTTACCCGCCTGACCCCGGACGGCCTGGCCGAAGCCTGGAAAGTCGGCGCGCCGCCCGCGCACCCGGCGCTGGAGGCCATGGCCACGCTCAAGGCTGAACTCGATGCGCTGCCTGCACCGAACGATGCCGCGCTGCGCCATGCCTCCGCGTGGATTCGCCAGCGCTTCGACCGCGAGAAACGCCAGCGCGCCGAGATGGGCTTCGATGACATGCTCAGCCGTCTGGACGACGCCCTGCAGGGCGACAGCGGCCCGCGCCTGGCCGAGGTGATCCGCCAGCAGTTCCCGGTAGCCTTGATCGACGAATTCCAGGACACCGATCCGCTGCAGTACCGTATTTTCGACACGCTCTACCAGGTCGAGGCGAATCGCGACGACTGCGGGCTGTTCATGATCGGCGACCCCAAGCAGGCCATCTATTCGTTCCGCGGCGCGGACATTCACACCTACCTGCGCGCCCGCCGGGCCACCGCCGGGCGGCACTACAACCTGGACACCAACTTCCGCTCCAGCGAGTCCATGGTCGCGGCGGTCAACGGGCTGTTCGGGCTGGCCGAGGCCCGGGAAGGCGGGCAGGGCGCCTTTCTGCTGCGTGACGACCTGCCGTTCATCGCGGTCGGCGCCCAGGGTCGCAAGGAAGTCTGGACGGTCGAGGGTCAGGCGCAGCCGGCACTCAATCTCTGGCACCTGGCCAGTGACGAGGCACTTGCCAAGGGCCGTTATCTGGACGCCCTGGCCGCCAGCGCAGCGGGCGAGATCGTTCGCCTGCTGGTGCTTGGCCAACAGCAGCGCGCCGGCTTTCTCAAACAGGGCACGCTGACGCCCCTGCGGCCCAGCGATATCGCCGTGCTGGTGCGCGATTTCAAGGAAGCCCAGGCGATTCGAGGCGAGCTGGCAGCCCGCGGCGTGCGCAGCGTGTACCTGTCCGACAAGGACTCGGTGTTCGCCACCGTGGAAGCCCATGACCTGCTGCTGTGGTTGCGCGCCTGCGCCGAGCCCGATCAGGATCGCCCGCTGCGCGCGGCGCTGGCCAGCTCGACCCTGGCTCTGAGCCTCACCGAGCTGGAGCAACTGAACCTCGACGAGCGCTTCTGGGAGGCACGGGTCATGCAGTTTCGTGGCTATCGCCAGCGCTGGCAGCGCCAGGGCGTGCTGCCGATGCTGCGCCAGCTGCTGCAGGATTTCGGCCTGCCACAACGGCTGATGAGCCGCCCGGACGGTGAGCGGGTGCTGACCAACCTCTTGCACCTGGCCGAGTTGCTGCAGCTGGCCGCCGCCGAGCTGGACGGCGAGCTGGCGCTGATCCGCCACCTGGGTGAGTGCCTGGCCGGGCGTGGCCAGGCCGCCGAGGAGCAGGTGCTGCGCCTGGAAAGCGACGACGCCCTGGTGCGCGTGGTGACCATCCACAAATCCAAGGGCCTGGAATACCCGCTGGTGTTCCTGCCCTTTATCTGTGCCTTCCGCGCGCTGGACGACAAGCAACCGGTGCAGGTACACGACGGCGAGCGCCGCCGCCTGCTGCTCAAGCCCGACGAGGCCAGCCTGGAGAAAGCCGAGCAGGAGCGTCTCGGCGAAGACCTGCGCCTGCTCTATGTGGCGCTGACCCGCGCCCAGCATGCCTGCTGGCTGGGCATCGCCGACCTGAAGATCGGTACCGCCAAGACTTCGCGCCTGCACCAGTGCGCCCTGGGTTATCTGCTCGGTGGCGGGCAGCCACTGGCGCAAAGCGCACAACTGATCGACTGGCTCAGCCCGTTGGCCGATCCACCGCGCTGCGTGGCCTTGCCGGTGCCCGAAGCCTGCGACCAGACGTACCGCGCCCAGGATGCCGATGCCTTCGAGCCCCATTGGCGTACACCACTGCGCCGCGCCGCCGAGCACTGGTGGATTGCCTCCTACAGTGCCCTGCGCATGGAGGAGGGCGAGGCCATCACGGTGGAGCACCACCCGGTCGACCGCCATGACGACCTGGCCCCGGACAGCTCGACCGTGCAGATTGCCGGCGACGACGAGAATCCGGCCCTGGCGCTGGAGCAGATCCCGCCTTCTGCCCAGGGCCTGCACCGCTTTCCACGTGGGCCGAACCCCGGCACCTTCCTCCACGGCCTGCTGGAAATCGCTGCCGCCGAAGGCTTCGCGGCCATGGCCGCGGCACCGGACGTACTGCGCGAGCACCTGGCGCGACGTTGCCAGCGGCGCGGCCTGCAAGTCTGGATCGAGCCGCTGTGGCTGTGGCTGCAGGGCCTGCTGGTGCAGCCCATGGCGCTGGGCAATGGCCAGTCGGTGAGCCTGGCGAGCATTGGCGAATACCAGGCAGAGCTGGAATTCTGGTTCGAGGCCACCCGCGTCGACGTGCTGCGCCTGGATGCCCTGGTGCAGCATTTCGAGATGCCGGGCGTGGCGCGACCGCAACTGAGCCCGGATACCTTGAATGGCATGTTCAAGGGCTTTATCGACCTGGTGTTCGAGCATGAGGGCCGTTACTATGTGGTCGACTACAAGTCCAACTGGCTGGGTGCCGACGAGCAGGCCTATACCTTCGAGGCCATGAGCGCCGCCGTGGCCAGCCACCGCTACGACCTGCAGTACGTGCTCTACGTGCTGGCCCTGCATCGCCACCTGCGCCTGCGCCTGGCCGATTACGACTACGACACCCATATGGGCGGCGCGCTGTACCTGTTCCTGCGTGCACCGGGTGCGGGCCAGTACCTGGCGCGACCGCAGCGGGCGCTGATCGAAAGGCTGGACGCACTGTTTCTCGGCGAGCCGATGGAGGCGCTTTCATGACGCCGATGCTGGAAAATCGCGACGCGCTGTTCGAGCTGCTGGCGGCCTGGAGCGAGCGCGGCTGGCTGCGTGAGCTGGATCGTACCCTGGCGCATTTTTTCGCTGACCTCGACCCCCAGGCATCACCGCTGCTGCTGCTGGCGGCGGCGCTGGCCAGCCATCAATTGGGCCAGGGCCATGTGTGCCTCGACCTGCAAACCACCCTGGCCGACCCGGATTCGACGCTGTCGCTGCCGCCGGAAGGCGAGGACGCCGATGGCGTCAGCCTGCTGCCGTCCGAGGTGCTCGCCGGCCTGGGCGTCGATGCCTGGCTGGCGGCCTGTGCCAGCAGCGCCTTGCTGCAGGATGCCGAGGATGAGGTCGCGCCGCTGGTACTGCGCGGCACCTGCCTGTACCTGCGTCGTTACTGGGAGTACGAGCGCAGCGTTGCCGAGGATATCGGCGAGCGCTTGCAGGGGGGCGCTGCGCCGGCCGATCTCGCTCAGCGCCTGGCCGTGCTGTTTCCCGAGCCGCTGCAGCTCGATGGCACGCGCCTGACCGACTGGCAAAAGCTGGCCTGCGCCATCGCCGCGCGCGGGCGCTTCACCCTGATCACCGGCGGCCCTGGCACCGGCAAGACCACCACCGTGGTACGGCTGCTGGCGCTGCTGCAGGCCGCGGCGCTGGATAACGGCGCGCCGTTGCGCCTGAGCCTGGCCGCGCCCACCGGCAAGGCTGCCGCACGGCTGACCGAATCCATCGGCGCCCAGGTGGCGAGCCTGCCGGTAAGCGACAGGGTGCGCGAGCAGATTCCCAAGACAGTCACCACCCTGCATCGCCTGCTCGGCAGTCGGCCGGACAGCCGACACTTCCGCCACCATGGGGCCAACCCGCTGCCGCTGGATGTGCTGGTGGTCGACGAAGCCTCGATGATCGACCTGGAAATGATGGCCAATCTCCTCGACGCGCTGCCGATGCATGCGAGGCTGATCCTGCTGGGCGACAAAGATCAGCTGGCCTCGGTGGAGGCCGGCGCGGTGCTAGGGGACCTGTGCCGAGATGCCGAAGCCGGCGGCTACAGCGAGGCCACCCGCGAGTGGCTGGCGCAGCAGACTGGCGAGGGCATCGAGGGAGCAGGGCTGCAGCGGGGCGAGCAGGCGCTGTCCCAGCATATCGTCATGCTCCGCCATTCGCGGCGCTTCGCCGGTGGTTCCGGCATCGGCCGGCTGGCCCTGGCGGTAAATCGTGGCGCGGCGCTGGAGGCCCGTGAGGTGTTGGCCGCCGGGGGCGCGGACCTGCACCAGCTGCGCCTGGCCGGTGAACAGGACCGCGCCTTCGAACGCCTGCTGCTCGACGGTTTGCCCGGTGGTGAAGAGCGCCCGGTGGGCTATGCCGATTACCTGAGCGTTCTGCGTGAGCAGCGGCCAGGTTTGCACGATGGCGAGGAGCGCTGGAACAGCTGGGCCGCCGCCGTGCTGGCGACGTTCGACCGTTTTCAACTGCTGTGCGCGGTGCGCAAGGGGCCCTGGGGTGTCGAGGCGCTTAACGGGCGCATCGCCCATGCTCTGTTGCAGCGCGGGCTGATCGAGCAGGAGCATGGCTGGTACGAAGGTCGCCCGGTGTTGGTGACGCGCAATGACTACGGCCTGGGCCTGATGAATGGCGATATCGGTATCGCCCTGCGCCTGCCGGAACCCGCGCTGGAGCCGGGCGGCCCGTTGCGCTCGGCGCTGCGCGTGGTATTTCCGCGCAACGATGGCTCCGGCGGCCTGCGCTCGATCCTGCCCAGCCGCCTGGGCGCCGTGGAAACCGTGTTCGCCATGACCGTGCACAAATCCCAGGGCTCGGAATTCGCCCATTGCGCCCTGGTGCTGCCGGACACCCTCAACCCGGTGCTGACCAAGGAGTTGGTGTACACCGGCATCACCCGCGCCCGTGACTGCTTCAGCCTGATCGAAAGCCGCGCCGGCATCTTCGAGTCGGCCATTGGGCGGCGAGTCGAGCGGCGTAGCGGGTTGTGGGAGCGGTTGGTTGGTGATGTGCCTTAGCGGTACAGCCGTCATATTTTGCTTGATGGGTTTGCACCCATCCTACTGAACTATCACATGTGGCAGGGCGCCATGCGCCCGATTGGCGGGCATGGCCAGCTCCCACAAATATATGATAGAGGGTTTGTAGCTTGTAGGTCGTAGGATGGGTGCAACCCATCAATCATCTCCCTGGGCTCAAGGCACCTTCACCCCAACGCCATCGAGCATCTCCACCAGGCGAATCAGCGGCAGGCCGATCAGGCTGTTGACGTCACTGCCTTCGGTGCGGCGGAACAGGCTGATGCCAAGGCCCTCGGCCTTGAAGCTGCCGGCGCAGTCATAGGGCTCTTCTGCCTGTAGGTAGCGGGTGATCTGCTCGGCATCGAGCGCGCGAAAATGCACGGTATAAGGAACGCAGTCGACCTGGCAGTCGCCGCTTCTGCTGTCGAGCAATGCCAGGCCGGTGAGAAAGGTCACGCTTTTGCCGCTGGCGGCGCTGAGTTGGGCATGGGCGCGTTCGAAATCGTGGGGTTTGCCGAGCACCTGCCCGTCGAGCACGGCGACCTGGTCCGAGCCGATGATCAGGTGCGCGTCGAACCGGCCGGCCAGTGCCTGCGCCTTTTCCCGGGCCAGGCGGCGTACCAGTTGTTCGGCGGACTCGCCGTCTCGGCGCGATTCGTCGATACTTGGCGCGGCCCATTCGAAGGGCCGGCGCAGACGGCTTAGCAGCTCGCGGCGGTAGGGGGAACTGGAAGCGAGAACCAGGGGCAGCATGGGCATTGACCTCGTGCGGAACGAGCCGCCGATTCTAGTCGTCGACAAAGGGCCTGGACAGGCGGAATTTCCTTTGACAGCGCCCGGTTGCATCCATAGAATGCGGCGCCTATGTCAAATGGCCCGATTCCACCTCACGTTGATCCACGCAAACTCGCTGACCGCGGCGCCACCCTTCAAGGTGAATTGCCGTTAGCTGATTTGTCGAGGCTCTGCGACCCTCTCGCCGATAATGGCGGCAACGTGCGCGCGAAGCTGAGCTTCGAGCGTGACGAGCGCCATGCTGTGGTCATCCACAGCCAGCTTGAGGTCGAAGTCAAGATGGTTTGCCAGCGGTGTCTGGATCAGGTCACCTTACCGATCCGCAGCGAATGTGATTACGCTGTGGTGAGGGAAGGCGCGAATACCCAGTCCGTGCCGCAAGGCTATGACGTACTGGAAATGGGTGAAGATCCTCTGGATCTGTTGGCCTTGATCGAGGATGAGCTGTTGCTCGCCTTGCCCATCGTGCCAATGCATGACCCGAAAGATTGCCAGCAGCCGGCGGGCCTTGATGAGCCCGAATCGAGCGAGGACGAGGTGACGCGGTCCAACCCGTTCAGTGTATTGGCACAGTTAAAGCGTGACCCAAACGTTTAGGAGTTAACTAGTATGGCTGTTCAGCAGAACAAAAAATCCCGTTCCGCCCGTGACATGCGTCGTTCGCATGACGCGCTCGAGGGTAACGCTCTGTCCGTTGAGAAGAGCACCGGTGAAGTTCACCTGCGCCACCACGTATCGCCGGAAGGCGTTTACCGTGGTCGCAAAGTGATCGACAAGGGCGCTGACGAGTAAATCTTGTCCGCTCCGATCATCGCGATTGATGCAATGGGTGGGGACTTCGGTCCCCACTGCATTGTTCCAGCCAGCGTCGCCTGTCTGGCCGAATTCCCCTCGCTGCACCTGGTCCTCGTCGGCCAAGCCCCTCTGATTGAAGAATTGCTCGCTGGTATCCCCGGTGTCGATCGCTCGCGCCTGCGCGTCGAGCATGCTGCGGAAATTGTCGAGATGGGCGAGCGCCCCGGTCAGGCCCTGCGTGGCAAGCCGGATTCATCCATGCGCGTGGCGCTCGAAGCGGTACGCGACGGGCGCGCTCACGCCTGTGTAAGCGCGGGCAATACCGGTGCGCTGATGGCGCTGTCGCGGCATGTGTTGAAAACCCTGCCGGGTATCGACCGGCCTGCGATGATCGCCGCTATTCCCAGTCGCAAGGGCGTATGCCTGCTGCTGGACCTGGGCGCCAATGTCGATTGCACGGCCGAGCAGCTGTGCCAGTTCGCGATCATGGGAGCGGTGGCGGCCGAGGTGCAGGGCATCAAGGCGCCGCGCGTCGGTTTGCTGAACGTGGGCAGTGAAGAGACCAAGGGCAACCAGCAGGTCAAGCAGGCCGCCGGATTGCTCGAGGGCGTCGAAGGCCTCAACTATGTCGGTTTCGTCGAGGGCGATGGGCTGTATGGCGGCGAGGCCGACGTGCTGGTGTGCGACGGTTTTGTCGGCAATGCGCTGCTCAAGGCCAGCGAGGGGTTGGTGACCATGATAGTGGCGCGGCTCGAGGCGCTGTTTCGCGGCTCTTTGCTGGGGCGCGTCGCCGGGCTGCTGGCCTTGCCGCTGCTGCGTCGCCTGCGCGGCGAGCTGGCGCCGGCGCGGCACAATGGGGCGAGTTTTCTCGGCCTGCAGGGCATCGTGGTGAAGAGTCACGGCAGCGCCGGGCCGGATGGTATAAGGAGCGCCATTGCCCGGGCGATGACCGATGTGCAGGAAAATTTACCGACGCGACTGGGTGGTCGAATCGAGCACTTGATCCGTAATATGTGACCGCTCGGGATGGGCCGCCATCCAAGGTGTCAGATTTCCAGCGCTTGCCACTGGCGAGCGTAAATTTTTCGACGAGAAGATCACTAAGGGAACCGTTACATGTCTGCATCCCTCGCATTCGTCTTTCCCGGTCAGGGCTCGCAAGCCCTGGCCATGTTGGCCGGACACGGCGCCGAACAGGCGCTGATCCTCGATACCTTCGGCGAAGCTTCGAGCGCCCTGGGTTATGACCTGTGGGCATTGACCCAGCAGGGCCCGGAAGAGCAGCTCAACCAGACCGACAAGACCCAGCCCGCCATTCTGGCTGCCTCCATCGCCCTCTGGCGTCTATGGCTGGCCGAAGGTGGTGCGCGTCCGGCGTTCGTTGCCGGGCACAGCCTGGGTGAATACAGCGCGCTGGTCGCCGCCGGTGCCGTCGGTTTTGCCGAGGCGGTCAAGCTGGTCGAGCTGCGTGGTCAGCTGATGCAGCAGGCCGTACCGGCCGGGCAGGGCGGCATGGCGGCGATCATCGGCCTGGAAGATGCCGAGGTGCAGGCTGCCTGCGCCGAAGCGGCCCAGGGCGATGTGGTCAGTGCGGTGAACTACAACGCACCGGGGCAGGTGGTCATCGCCGGCTCCGCGGCTGCCGTGGCTCGCGCCGTGGAAGCCTGCAAGGCCCGTGGCGCCAAGCGCGCACTGTCGTTGCCGGTCAGCGTACCGTCGCACTGCGAACTGATGCGCCCGGCGGCCGAGCGCTTTGCCGAGGCGGTCAACGCCATCGCCTGGCAGGCGCCGCAGATCCCCCTGGTGCAAAACGTCAGCGCTGCCGTGGTGGCGGATCTGGATACCCTCAAGCGCGACCTGCTGGCTCAGCTGTACAGCCCGGTGCGTTGGGTCGAGTCCATCGTTCGCCTCGGCGAGCAGGGCGTCACCGATCTGGTCGAATGCGGCCCGGGCAAGGTGCTCTCGGGCCTCAACAAGCGGTGTGTCAAGGGCATCAACACCCACAACCTCGACACCCCAGAAAGCTTTGCCGCTGCGCGCGCCGCACTGGCCGACGTACAGTCCTGAACAAGGGAGAATGCTATGAGTCTGCAAGGTAAGGTTGCACTGGTCACCGGTGCCAGCCGTGGTATTGGCCAGGCCATCGCCCTGGAACTGGGCCGTCAGGGCGCCGTGGTGATCGGTACCGCCACCTCCGAGGCGGGCGCCGAGCGCATTGCCGCGACCCTCAAGGAAAACGGCATCGAAGGCACCGGCCTGATGCTCAACGTGAGCAACGACGAGTCGGTCGCGGCTACCCTGGAAAAGATCCAGAAGGATTTCGGCCAGGTGCTGGTGCTGGTCAACAATGCCGGTATCACCCGCGACAACCTGATGCTGCGCATGAAGGACGACGAGTGGTACGACGTGATCGATACCAACCTCAACAGCCTCTATCGCCTGTCCAAGGCCGTGCTGCGTGGCATGACCAAGGCGCGTTTCGGGCGTATCATCAACATCGGTTCGGTAGTGGGTGCCATGGGCAACGCCGGGCAGGTGAACTATGCAGCCGCCAAGGCCGGTCTGGAAGGTTTTGGCCGTGCGCTGGCCCGTGAAGTGGGCTCGCGCTCGATCACGGTAAATGCTGTGGCACCGGGCTTCATCGATACCGACATGACCCGTGAATTGCCCGAAGCGCAGCGTGAAGCGCTGCTGACACAGATTCCGCTGGGCCGTTTGGGGCAGGCGCAGGAAATCGCCAACGTGGTTTCTTTCCTTGCTTCCGATGGTGCAGCTTACGTCACAGGGGCTACTATCCCTGTGAACGGCGGGATGTACATGAGCTGAATTCGAGGGGCGCCGTCGGCGAACGTCTTCGATTCGATGCAAACGTGGTGATAAAGCTGTAAGTTTGCCAATCGAATCGTTGACGTATTTCCGTGGGCGCCGCTGGCTTTCAGCTTGAAAAGCTGAAAACCCTTTCTATACACTTGCCGGCACAACCAGCTGGCTGGATTTGTCCAATAGGAGTGATAACACGTGAGCACCATCGAAGAACGCGTCAAGAAAATCGTTGCCGAGCAACTGGGCGTGAAGGAAGAAGAAGTAACCAACAGCGCTTCCTTCGTTGAAGACCTGGGTGCCGACTCGCTTGACACCGTTGAGCTGGTGATGGCTCTCGAAGAAGAATTCGAGACCGAGATCCCGGACGAACAAGCCGAGAAGATCACCACTGTTCAGGAAGCCATCGACTACGTTACTGCTCACGCTCAGTAAGCAGTTCGTCGCTTCCCGAATCGGAAAAGCCGCACGTCTGCAAAGGCGTGCGGCTTTTCTTTGACGGCTCGCCTAAAAGCTAGAAAGCGCCTAGGGCGTTCCTGCTCGGGTACCACTACTCCGAGCCAATCGCCGGATGATCAACTTCCTGGGCAATGGTTGCCAGGAACATCATGGCGTCGAGAAACCTGATTAAGAGGAGATTGCTGTGTCGCGTAGACGCGTCGTGGTTACCGGTATGGGCATGTTGTCGCCGCTGGGTAACGATGTGCCGAGCAGCTGGCAGGGCATTCTGGCCGGCCGCAGCGGTATCGGCCTGATCGAGCACATGGATCTTTCCGCTTTCTCGACCCGCATTGGCGGTTCGGTAAAGAATTTCGATGTCGAGCCCTATCTGGCGCCCAAAGAGGCGCGCAAGCTCGACCTGTTCATCCAGTACGGCCTGGCCGCCTGCTTCCAGGCTGCCCGCGACTCCGGGCTGGAAGTCACGGACGCCAACCGTGAGCGTATCGGTGTGGCCATGGGCTCCGGCATCGGCGGCCTGACCAACATCGAGAACAACTGCAAGTCGCTGCATGAGCAGGGGCCGCGGCGTATCTCGCCGTTCTTCGTGCCGGGTTCGATCATCAACATGATCTCCGGCTTCCTGTCGATCCACCTGGGTCTGCAGGGCCCCAACTACGCGATTTCCACGGCCTGCACCACCGGTACCCACTGCATCGGCATGGCCGCGCGCAACATCGCCTATGGCGAGGCGGACGTGATGATCGCCGGTGGTGCCGAGATGGCCGCCTGTGGCCTGGGTCTCGGTGGCTTCGGGGCAGCGCGGGCAATGTCCACCCGCAACGACGAGCCAACCAAGGCCAGTCGCCCTTGGGACAAGGAGCGCGATGGCTTCGTGCTGTCCGACGGCGCGGGCGCCCTGGTGCTCGAAGAGCTCGAGCATGCCAAGGCCCGCGGTGCAACCATCTATGCCGAGCTGATCGGCTTCGGCATGAGCGGCGATGCCTTCCACATGACCTCGCCCCCCGAAGATGGCGCCGGTGCGGCGCGCTGCATGGCCAACGCCCTGCGCGATGCCGGCATCGAGCCGTCCGCAGTGCAGTACATCAACGCCCACGGCACCTCCACCTCGGCCGGTGACAAGGCGGAGGTGGCGGCGATCAAGACGGTGTTCGGCGAGCACGCGCACAAGCTGGCGGTCAGCTCGACCAAGTCCATGACCGGGCACCTGCTGGGCGCTGCCGGTGCGGTGGAGGCGATCTTCAGCGTGCTGGCACTGCGTGACCAGATCGCGCCGCCGACCATCAACCTGGACCAGCCGGACGAAGGCTGCGACCTGGACTTCGTGCCCCACGAAGCACGCAAGATGCCGATGGACGTAGTGCTGTCCAACTCCTTCGGCTTCGGTGGCACCAACGGCTCCCTGGTATTCCGCCGGTACGCTGACTGATGCTCACCTGGGTCGACGGTCAGCCAGCGGCCTCGCTGCCGCTGGTAGACCGCGGCCTGGCCTACGGTGACGGCCTGTTCGAGACCATGGCGGTGCGCAGCGGCAGCCCGGTGTTGCTGGAGCGGCATCTGGCTCGGGCCACTGCCGGTTGCGAACGCTTGCATATCAGGCTGGATGCCGATCGGCTACGCAACGAAGTCACCGCCTTTTGCGCCGAGCTGGGTCAGGGCGTCGCCAAGCTGATCGTGACCCGCGGTGATGGTCAGCGTGGCTACGCACCCTCTGCCGGAGCGCCGCGGCATATCCTGCAGTCCGCCGCCATGCCGGCGTATCCCGCCCAGCACGGGGAGCAGGGCGTTTGCCTGTACCCCTGTGCGACGCGTCTGGCCGAGCAGCCGTTGCTCGCCGGCCTCAAGCACCTCAATCGCCTCGAACAGGTACTGGCGCGCGCCGAATGGCAAGATGCCGAATATGCCGAAGGATTGATGCGCGATGTGTCGGGCCGGGTGATCGAAGGGGTATTCAGCAACCTGTTTCTGGTCGCAGGCGGCAGGCTGGTCACGGCCGACCTGCAGCGTTGCGGGGTGGCCGGGGTGATGCGAGCTGAGCTGCTGGCCCAGGCGCAGGCGCTGGGTATCGAGTGCCAGGTCCGCGATATCGAACTGGACGAACTGCTGGGCGCCGATGAAGTCTTCTTGTGCAACAGCCTGTATGGGGTGTGGCCGGTGCGTCGGCTGCAGGCGCGTCACTGGCCGGTAGGCCCGCTCACCCGTAAACTGCAGGCCCTTGCCCGTCATCTACTGGACCGCTGATTCGTGATTCGCAAATTACTGTTGATGCTCGAAGTCGTCGTGGTGCTCGCCGGCCTCACCCTGGGGCTGGTGGCCTGGCAGCAGCATCGTGCGCTCGAGCAGCCGCTGACGCTCAGCGAGGAACGGCTGATCGAAGTGCCCGCCGGCGCCACGCCTGGCGGCGTGCTCAATCGCCTGGAGGCCGACGGGGTGATCGACGGCGCCTTCTGGCTGCGCCTGTACTGGCGTTTCAACCTGCAGGGCCAGCCGCTGCACAGCGGCGAGTACCGGCTGACTCCCGACCTGCGAGCGCGCGACCTGCTCGACCTGTGGCGTCGCGGTGAAGTGGTGCAGTACAGCCTGACGCTGGTCGAAGGCTGGACCTTCCGCCAGGTGCGTGCCGCGCTGGCACGCCAGGACAAGCTCGACCTGACCCTGAGCGAACTCAGCGATGCCGAGATCATGGCCAAACTCGGCCAGCCCGGCGAGAATCCCGAAGGACGCTTCTTCCCCGATACCTATCGCTACGTGCGCGGCATGAGTGACCTGGACCTGCTCAAGCAGGCCCACAAGCGGCTGCAGGTGGTGCTCGAGGAAGAGTGGCAGAAGCGCGCCGAGGGCCTGCCCTACAAGGACGCCTACGAGGCGCTGATCATGGCCTCGATGATCGAGAAGGAAACCGGGGTGCCCGAGGAGCGCGGCGAGATCGCCGGGGTGTTCGTGCGTCGCCTGGCCACCGGTATGCGTCTGCAGACCGACCCCACGGTGATCTTCGGCCTCGGTGAGCGTTACCAGGGGCGCATCACCCGTGCCCACCTGCGTGAACCGACGCCTTACAACACCTACACCATCGACGGCATGCCGCCGACCCCCATCGCCCTGGTCGGCCGTGAAGCGATCCATGCGGCCCTGCACCCGGTCGAGGGCAAGACCCTGTACTTCGTGGCCCGCGGCGACGGCAGCCATGTGTTTTCGGAGACCCTCGAGCAACACAACCGCGCCGTGCGCGAGTACCAGTTGAAGCGCCGCGCGGACTACCGATCCAGCCCGGCGCCCATTCCCCAGACCAGCGATAGCGATAAGGACACCCCGTGAGCGGCTTGTTTATCACCCTGGAAGGCCCCGAGGGCGCCGGCAAAAGCACCAATCGCGAGTACCTGGCGGCGCGTTTGCGTGAACGGGGGATCGACGTGCTGCTGACCCGTGAACCCGGCGGCACGCCGCTGGCCGAGCGGGTCCGCGAACTGCTGCTGGCCCCCAGTGATGAGGCCATGGCCAGCGATACCGAACTGCTGCTGGTGTTCGCCGCCCGTGCCCAGCATCTGGCCCAGGTCATAGTGCCAGCGCTCGCGCGTGGCGCGGTGGTGCTCTGTGATCGCTTTACCGATGCCACCTACGCCTACCAGGGCGGTGGCCGGGGTCTGGATGTCGCGCGCATCGCCCAGCTGGAGGACTTCGTGCAGGGTTCGCTGCGCCCGGACCTGACTCTGGTGTTCGACCTGCCGGTGGAGGTGGGCCTGGCGCGCGCGGCTGCCCGAGGCCGCCTGGATCGTTTCGAGCAGGAGGGGCGTGCCTTCTTCGAGGCGGTACGCAGCACCTACCTGCAGCGTGCCAAGGCCGAGCCGGCCCGCTACCGCATTCTCGATGCGGCGCAGTCCCTTGAGGCGGTGCAGCGTGACCTCGATGCACTGCTGCCGCAATTGCTGGAGCTGCAGCGTGGCTGACGTCTACCCCTGGCAGGCGGCGCTCTGGCAGCAACTGGCCGGGCGCACCCAGCATGCCCACGCCTATCTGCTGCATGGCCCGGCCGGTATTGGCAAACGGGCGCTGGCCGAGCGCCTGATGGCCTTGCTGCTGTGCAAGTCGCCGGTGGCTCTGCAGCCGTGCGGGGAGTGCAAGTCGTGCCATCTGCTGGCGGCTGGCAGCCACCCGGACAACTACCTGCTCGAGCCGGAAGAGGCGGGCAAGCCCATCAAGGTCGACCAGGTGCGCGCCTTGGTCAACTTCGTGGTGCAGACCGCGCAACTGGGCGGGCGCAAGGTGATTCTGCTCGAACCCACCGAGGCGATGAACCTCAATGCTGCCAACGCGCTGCTGAAAAGCCTGGAAGAGCCCTCGGGCGATACCGTGTTGCTGCTGATCAGCCACCAGCCAAGTCGTCTGTTGCCGACCATCAAGAGCCGTTGCGTGCAGCAGGCGTGCCCCTTGCCCAGCGAGGCGATGAGCCTGCAATGGCTCGGCGAGACCCTGCCCGCTTGCAGCGAGCAGGAAATCCGCGAGCTGTTGTACCTGGCGGCGGGCTCGCCACTGGCCGCTGCCAGGTTGCAGGAGCAGGGCGTACGCGAGCAGCGCGCCCTGGTGGTCGACGGAGTGAAGAAACTGCACAAACAGCAGGTATCGGCCAGCCAGTTGGCCGAGGGTTGGAAGGACGTACCGCTGCCGCTGCTGTTCGACTGGTTCTGTGACTGGGCGCAGCTGATCCTGCGTTATCAGCTGACCCAGGACGAGAGGGGGCTAGGCCCCACGGACATGGCCAAGGTGGTGCAGTACCTGGCGCAGAAGGCGGCGCAAGAGAAGGTGCTGGCTATTCAGGACTGGTTGCTGCAGCAGCGCCAGAAAGTGTTGGGCAATGCCAACCTCAACCGTGTGCTGCTTCTCGAAGCCTTGTTGGTGCAGTGGGCAAGCCTGCCTGGACCGGGCTAGAATCGACCCTCGTCACGACATCAGGAATCACGCATGAACTTGCCACCTAATCTGGGACCCCGTAACGGCATCCTGTCCCTGACCATCAAGGACAAGTCCGTGCTGTATGCCGCCTACATGCCCTTCATCAAGAATGGCGGCCTGTTCATTCCCACCAACAAGAGCTACAAGCTCGGTGATGAAGTGTTCATGCTGCTCAACCTGATGGACGAGCCGGAGAAGATTCCGGTTGCCGGCAAGGTGGTATGGATCACCCCCAAGGGCGCCCAGGGCAACCGCGCCGCTGGCGTAGGTGTGCAGTTCAACGAAGGCGATAACACCGCCCGCAACAAGATCGAGACCTACCTGGCTGGCGCCCTCAAGTCCGATCGCCCCACCCATACGATGTAACAGCGGCGCCCTCGCCGGCATGGCTGGCAGGCCCCTTGGCCTGCCAGGTCACCTGCCGCATCCCGCCTGCCGCTCAAGGTTGTGATTTATGCTCATCGATTCCCACTGCCACCTCGACCGTCTCGACCTGGCCGCCCATGGCGGTTCCCTGGACGCCGCGCTGGCTGCCGCCCGTGCCCGCGGCGTCGGCCACTTCCTGTGCATCGGCGTGAGCGCCGACAATGCCGCTGCCGTGCGTGAGCTGGCGGGGCGCTACGCCGATGTCGACTGCTCGGTCGGCATTCACCCGCTGGATCTCGAGCCCGGCAGCGCCCCGGCCCTGGACTGGCTGCTCGCCGAGCTGGATCACCCCGGTGTGGTGGCCATTGGCGAGACGGGCCTGGATTACCACTACGAGCCGGAGGCGGCCGCGCTGCAGCAGGAGGCCTTTCGCCTGCACCTGCAGGCCGCGCAGATCACCGGCAAGCCGGTGATCGTGCATACCCGTGAAGCCCGTGCCGATACCCTGAGGCTGCTGCGCGAAGCGGCGCTGCCCCAGGGCGGCGTGCTGCACTGTTTCACCGAAGACTGGGAGATGGCCAGGGCGGCGCTGGATATCGGCTTCTACATCTCGCTGTCCGGCATCGTCACCTTCCGCAGCGCCGAGGCGCTGCGCGAGGTCGCCCGCCAGGTGCCCGCCGACCGCCTGCTGGTGGAGACCGATTCGCCGTACCTGGCGCCGGTGCCGCACCGTGGCAAGCCGAACCTGCCGGAGTACGTGCGTGACGTCGCCGAGTACCTGGCATCGTTGCGTGGCGTCAGCTTTGATACCCTAGCGCAGCAAACCGGCGACAACTTCCGGCGGTTGTTCCCGCTGGCGCGCGTCGCCACTGGCGCCTGAGGCAGCCAGGAAAACCGCGAGCGGTTCTGCCGTCGCTTGCGCCGTTGCAAAAGGCTGGCCGCCAAGTGATAGACAAAAAAAACCCGGCTTCGGGACGGAATCCGGGTCAAGACCATTAGGAGTCGAACGAAGTGCGCGGTCCTCGGCACTTCGGCCGCTGCGACACTTGGGGGATATGTCGCACCGGTACGCTTGAGTATTGGTCATCCGCGGCCATCGTCCATGGCGTCTTTAAACGGATTTGGAATACTCCTGCCGACTCTGAGTGCCTATTCGTCGAGGATCGCCCGCACGCGCTGCAGGGTGTGCTCGATTACCCGTGCCTCGGTATAGAAATGCGGTGACAGGCGAATGCCGCCACCACGCTGGGCGCAGATGATCTGTTCGGCCTTGAGGCGTTCGTGCAGTTGGCGATTGTCCCAGGCGTCTGCCGTGAAGGTGACGATGCCGGCGCGCCTGTCCGGCGCCTGGGCGCTGAGCAGGCGCACGCCCGTCATCTGGTTCAGGCCATCGAGCAGCCATTGCACCCGCTCGTGCAGGGCGCGCTCGACCTCTGGCATGCCCACTTCCTCGAGCAGCGACAGGCTGGCCTCCAGTGCCATGGCGCCGAGCATATTGGGGCTGCCGCATTCGAAGCGCCGCGCGCTGCGGGCCGGCGCCCAGTCGTCGCGGTCATAGTCGCCGGCATGCTCGAGCATGTGCCAGCCATATTCGTGCAGGGCCAGCCGTTCACGCAGATCCTGGCGGCAATAGAACACGCCCAGGCCTTCCGGGCCGAGCATCCATTTGTGGCCGTCGGCCATGGCGAAGGCGCAGCGGCTGCGCTGCACGTCCATGGCCAGGGCGCCCAGTTGCTGGATGGCGTCGATACACAGCAGCACACCTCGTTGCTCGCAGCCGGCGCCCAGACGCTCGAGGTCGAGGCGCAGGCCACTGGCGTACTGCACGGCGCTGATGGCCATCAAGCGGGTGCGCGGGGTGCAGGCAGCGAGCAGGGCGCCTTCGGCATCGTCGCCCTGCAGGTCGACCTGCACCACTTCCACGCCGCGTGGCCGCAACGCTTCCCAGACGATGCGGTTGGAAGGGAATTCTTCGCTGCTGATGATCACCTGATCGCCTTCACGCCAGTCCAGGCCAAAGGCCACGAAGGACAACGCCTCGGAGGTGTTCTTGACCAGCGCGATATCGGCGCGCGAGGCGGCGTTGAGTAACCGCGCCAGCCGCTCGCGCAGGGTGCGCTCGGTGACCAGCCACTGCGCATAGTCACGGGCGCCGGTAGCGATATTCTCCCGGGCGAAGCGCTCCACGGCCCGTGCGGCGCGCGCCGGCCAGGGGGCGACCGCGGCGTGATTGAGGTAGTAGAGATCGGCCGGCTGGGGAAACTCGTCAATGATGGCATTCATGTCGCGTGATCCGTGCAATTTGGCGTTAGTTGGGCATAATAGCGGACTTGAATTCCGACCTTGTCATTTCCCTATGCAGAAAGAACCCCGCAAGATCCGTGAGTTTCGCCGCCGCGAGCAGGAGATTCTCGATATCGCTCTGAAACTCTTCCTCGAGCAGGGTGAGGACAGCGTGACCGTGGAGATGATCGCCGACGCCGTGGGCATCGGCAAAGGCACCATCTACAAGCATTTCAAATCCAAGGCGGAAATCTACCTGCGCTTGATGCTCGACTACGAGCGCGACCTGAACGAGCTGTTGCATTCGTCCGATATCGATCGTGACAAGGAAGCCTTGTCGCGGGCCTATTTCGAATTCCGCATGCGCGATCCGCAACGCTACCGCCTGTTCGATCGCCTGGAAGAGAAGGTGGTCAAGGGCAACCAGGTGCCGGAGCTGGTCGAGCAGTTGCACAGCATCCGCGCCTCGAATTTCGAGCGGCTGACCCAGCTGATCAAGGGCCGTATCGCCGAGGGCAAGCTCGAAGACGTGCCGCCATACTTCCACTACTGCGCCGCCTGGGCGCTGGTGCATGGCGCCGTGGCGCTCTATCACTCGCCGTTCTGGAGCAATGTGCTCGAGGATCAGGAAGGCTTCTTCCAGTTCCTGATGGACATCGGCGTGCGCATGGGCAACAAGCGCAAGCGCGACAGCGAAACGCCTCCTACCTGAGTGCGCGCGGCCTGCTCGGGCCGCCCATGACTCCTGGCGCGAAATCTGCTTAGAGCAGTCATTCGCCGGTTTTCCGTCACCGGTGTCGGGAGATTTCATATGCGTAACCTGTTCGCCCTGGCCTTCGTGCTGAGCCTGGCTGGCTGCATGAACGTCAGCGACATGGCCGATGGCGCCACCTATCACTTGCGCGATGCGGGCGTGCTGGACTACAGCAAGGTCCGCCGCTCGGCATCCTGGCGCCTGCAGGCCGACTCGTTCATCTATATCGCCCAGGGGCCTTTCACCCCGACCGGCAAGCATGCCTACCCGCGGCCCAACGTGGTCGCCGAGGAAGCCTTTAGCGGCTTCGTCGAGTACTTTCCCATGGTGAGAAGGGCGAAGGCGCCGGTCGGCCTCGATGAGGCTTTGGCCGAGGCGCGGGCCGCTGGCGCCCACTATCTGCTCTATACCCGCTTCGCCTATGCCGATGATCGCATCGGTACCCTGGAGGAATGGGAAGATCAGGAGGAGTTCGAGCGCCTGGGCACCGACCGTAGCGTGCTGCAACTGATGCTGATCGAAACCAACACCCGGTTTCTGGTGGACACCGCGCGCATTCGCAGCCGCGGCGGGTTTCTGACCTTCTACGACGCCAGGCCCGAGGATCTGATCCGGGCGCCGCTCGAGGATTATGCGCGTACACTCCTGGGTTTCAGCCGATAACTCGGGAGAGGCGATGAGCAAGGGCGACAAGGCCGGCGATCTGCTGGCGCAGATCCCGCCGGCAGGCAGCAAGGGCATGCCGCCGGTGCATCTGTGGAATCCTGATTTCTGCGGCGACATCGACATGCGTATCGCCCGTGACGGTTCATGGTTCTACATGGGCACGCCAATCGGGCGGCCGGCGATGGTGCGGTTGTTCTCGACCATCATCCGCCGCGATGGCGATGACTACTTCCTGGTCACTCCGGTGGAAAAGGTCGGCATCACGGTCGATGACGCCCCCTTCGTGGCGGTGACCATGCAGGTGAGCGGGCAGGGCGAAACCCAGCTGCTGAAGTTCGTCACCAACGTTGGCGATGAGGTCGAGGCCGGTGCCGAGCACCCGCTGCGGGTCGAGCTGGATGCGCAGACCCAAGAGCCTTCACCCTACGTGCATATCCGCGCTAATCTGGAAGCGCTGATTCACCGCAACCTGTTCTATCAGTTGGTGGAACTGGCGCAGCAGCGTGAAATCGATGGCCGGCCCTGGCTGGGTGTGTGGAGCGGCGGGGTGTTCTTTCCCATTGGGCCGCTGGAGTAGCGGCCAAGAAAAAGGCTCCCGAGGGAGCCTTTTTGATTTTACATATTGGGGTAGTTGGGGCCGCCGGTACCTTCCGGCGCCACCCAGGTAATGTTCTGGGCTGGATCCTTGATGTCGCAGGTCTTGCAGTGCACGCAGTTCTGCGCGTTGATCTGGAAGCGCTTGCTGCCATCGTCGTTGGCCACCACCTCGTACACGCCGGCCGGGCAGTAACGCTGCGCTGGTTCGTCGTACAGCGGCAGGTTCTTGTCGATCGGAATGCTCGGGTCGGTGAGCTTCAGGTGGCAAGGCTGCTCTTCTTCATGGTTGGTGTTGGAGAGGAACACCGAGCTGAGCTTGTCGAAGCTGAGCTTGCCATCCGGTTTCGGGTAGGCAATTTTCTTGCAGTCGGCGGCCAGCTTGAGGCAGGCGTAGTCCGGCTTGTTGTCGTGCAGGGTAAAGGGCAGCTTGCCGCCGAACAGGTTCTGGTCGACCCAGTTGATGCCGCCGCCGATCACCGCGCCGTACTTGTGGATCGCCGCACCGAAGTTGCGGCTGCGGAACAGTTCGTCGTACAGCCAGCTGGCCTTGAAACCGTCGACATAGCTGCGCAGCTCGTCGCCGCCTTCACGGCCGGCGGCCAAGGCTTCGGCGATGGCTTCGGCGGCCAGCATGCCGGACTTCATGGCCGTGTGGCTGCCCTTGATCTTGGCGAAGTTCAGGGTGCCCAGGTCGCAGCCGATCAGGGCGCCGCCCGGGAAGACCATCTTCGGCAGCGAGTTGAGGCCACCCTTGGCGATGGCGCGGGCTCCGTAGGAGACGCGTTTGCCGCCTTCGAGGTATTGCTTGAGTACCGGGTGGTGCTTGAGGCGCTGGAACTCGTCGAACGGTGACAGGTGCGGGTTGGCGTAGGACAGGTCGACGATCAGGCCGACCACCACCTGGTTGTTCTCCAGGTGATAGAGGAACGAGCCGCCGGTGTTCTCGGTGCCCATGATGTCCATCGGCCAGCCAGCGGTATGCACCACCAGGCCAGGCTGATGCTTGCTGGGGTCGATGTCCCAGATTTCCTTGATGCCGATGCCGTAATGCTGGGCGTCGGCCTCGCTGTCGAGGTTGTACTTGTTGATCAGCTGCTTGCCGATATGGCCGCGGCAACCCTCGGCGAACAGCGTGTACTTGGCGCGCAGTTCCATGCCCGGGGTGAAGTAGCCTTCCTTGGGGTTGCCTTCACGGTCGACACCCAGGTCGCCGGTGACAATGCCGCGTACCACGCCGTTCTCATCGATCAGCGCCTGCTGAGCGGCGAAGCCTGGGTAGATCTCCACACCAAGGCCTTCGGCCTGCTGGGCCAGCCAGCGGCACAGGTTGCCCAGGGAAATGATATAGTTGCCTTCGTTGTGCATGGTCTTGGGCACGAAGAAACCCGGAACCTTGATGGAGCTGTCGGCATCCTTGAGTACATAGATGTCGTCGCCCTTGACCGGCGTATTGAGCGGGGCGCCCAGCTCTTTCCAGTCCGGGAATAGCTCATCCAGCGCACGGGGTTCGAACACCGCGCCGGAAAGAATGTGGGCACCCACTTCGGAGCCTTTCTCGACCACGCAGACGCTGATTTCCTGGCCTGTTTCGGCGGCTTTCTGCTTCAAGCGGCAAGCGGCGGACAGGCCGGCAGGGCCGGCGCCGACGATGACGACGTCGAACTCCATAAATTCGCGTTCCACGGGCTATCTCCTCATCAAGGCTCTCTAATTTTCATGGCGGGCCGGCATCCTTCCCGAGGCACGCTCGCGCAGTATATAGCGAGCCCGGATCAGGGCCAATACAAACGTTTGTTTGAATTTTCTGTAGGCCTGCTAGAATCCGGCTACAACACGAATGGCTCGCAGCCAGTTGTATTGACCGAGCTAGGTCGTACGGTCAAGATACGGGCGGTTTTGCGCTCGTCGTCTGGGCTGAAGGTCGCTTGTCTGCATCACCGCATGCTCGCTTCTGGCGACATTCCTATTCACCGGAGAGTAACGAGGAATCCATGAAGGTTCTTGTAGCTGTCAAACGAGTGGTCGATTACAACGTCAAGGTTCGCGTCAAGCCGGACAACAGCGGCGTCGATCTTGCCAACGTCAAGATGTCGATGAACCCTTTCTGTGAAATCGCCGTTGAAGAAGCCGTACGTCTGAAAGAGAAGGGCGTCGCCAGCGAGATCGTGGTCGTTTCCATCGGCCCGGCCCAGGCGCAGGAGCAACTGCGCACCGCCCTGGCGCTGGGTGCCGATCGTGCCGTGCTGGTCGAGTCGGCTGACGAGCTGAATTCCCTGGCCGTCGCCAAGCTGCTCAAGGCCGTGGTCGACAAGGAGCAGCCGCAGCTGGTCATTCTCGGCAAGCAGGCCATCGACAGCGACAACAACCAGACCGGCCAGATGCTCGCTGCCCTGACCGGCTATGCCCAGGGCACCTTCGCCTCCAAGGTGGAAGTCAGCGGTGACAAGGCCAACGTGACCCGTGAGATCGACGGCGGTCTGCAAACCGTTGCCCTGAATCTGCCGGCCATCGTCACCACCGACCTGCGCCTGAACGAGCCGCGCTACGCCTCGCTGCCGAACATCATGAAGGCCAAGAAGAAGCCGCTGGAAACCCTGACGCCTGACGCGCTGGGCGTTTCCACTGCATCCACCGTCAAGACCATCAAGGTCGAGGCGCCTGCGGCACGTGGTGCCGGTATCAAGGTCAAGTCGGTCGCCGAACTGGTCGAGAAACTGAAAACCGAAGCGAAGGTGATCTAATGACTATCCTGGTTATCGCTGAAAACACCAATTCCGCGCTGGCACCTGCCACCCTGAACACCGTTGGCGCTGCCCAGAAGATCGGTGGTGACATCCATGTGCTGGTTGCCGGCCAGGGCGTTGGCGCCGTTGCCGAAGTCGCTGCCAAGATCGCTGGCGTGGCCAAGGTGCTGGTCGCCGACAACGCTGCCTTCGCTCATCAGCTGCCGGAAAACGTCGCGCCGCTGGTGGCCGAGCTGGGCAAGAGCTACAGCCACGTACTGGCTGCCGCTACCAGCAACGGCAAGAACATCCTGCCGCGCGTCGCCGCGCAGCTGGACGTCGACCAGATCTCCGAGATCGTTTCCGTGGAAAGCCCGGACACCTTCAAGCGGCCGATCTATGCCGGCAACGCCATCGCCACCGTGCAGTCGTCGGCTGCGGTGAAAGTGATCACCGTGCGTGCCACCGGCTTTGACGCCGTGGCGGCCGAAGGCGGCTCCGCTGCCATCGAGAACGTTTCGGCAGGCGGCGACGCCGGCAAGTCGGCGTTCGTCGGTGAAGAGCTTGCCAAGTCCGATCGTCCGGAACTGACCGCTGCCAAGATCGTCGTGTCCGGCGGCCGCGGCATGCAGAATGGTGACAACTTCAAGCACCTGTACACCCTGGCCGACAAGCTCGGCGCTGCGGTGGGTGCTTCCCGCGCCGCGGTCGACGCCGGCTTCGTGCCCAACGACATGCAGGTCGGCCAGACCGGCAAGATCGTCGCGCCGCAGCTGTATATCGCCGTCGGCATCTCCGGCGCGATCCAGCATCTGGCGGGCATGAAGGACTCCAAGGTGATCGTCGCGATCAACAAGGACGAGGAGGCGCCGATCTTCCAGGTGGCCGACTACGGGCTGGTGGCCGACCTGTTCGAAGCCGTACCGGAGCTGGAAAAGCTGGTCTGATCCGCTTTCCCCGCAACGAAAAACCCGCTCATCGAGCGGGTTTTTTTATTGGCTGTCAGAGCCTTGCTGGGCCTGCGACGGTTGGCGCTGCTGGGCCGCCTGGAGGCTCGCCTGGTCGATGAACTTGAGGTAGTCGGCGGCGCTCTCTTCCGGGCGCTCGAGTATGGGCGCGTGGCCGCAGCCCTTGATGATCACTACGCTGGGCTTCTTGAGCAGTGGCTGCATGGTTTCGATACTGGACACGTCGAGGATGCGATCCTGGTCGCCCCAGAGCAGCAGGGTGGGGGCCTGGATTCTCGGCAGCTCCGGCTCCAGTGGCAGATAACGGTCGCGCAAGTGCTCGAATACCTCTCGCTGGTGTGCGCTGTCCGCCACGGCGCGCTGCGCCAGGTATTGATGAAGCCGCTCCGGTAGCTGCGGCGGGGCCACGAACAGCCAGTCGAGCAACTGATCGAATTGCGGCGCGCTTTCCACCAGCAACGGGTTGTCGCCCTGTTCCTCGAGGCGCTGGAAAAACGCGCTGCGCCGCGGCGCAGTAACTCCGGCATTGGCGATCAGCGCCAGGCTGGTGACCTTTGCCGGATAGCGGGCTGCGTAGAGCGCGGCGATATGCCCACCCATGGAGTGGCCGGCCAGGTGCAGGCGGCGTATACCCAGAGCATCGACGAACGCGGCCAGCCGCTCGGCCTGGGTGCCGACGTCGTAACTACCGTGCGGGCGGTCGCTGGCGCCGAACCCTGGCAGGTCGACGGCAATGACGTGGTAGCGCTCGGTCAGGTTCCGGGCAAACCATAGCCAGGTGCTCTTGTCGGCGCCGAAACCATGCACCAGCACGATGGTCTCGGCGCCTTGGGGCCCGCCTTCGTAGTAGCTGATCTGCAGGTCGTTGACGCTGACCTGGCGTTCGTGCAGCCCGGCCCGCCATTGCTCGAGGCGGTGGTAGGCCGCCAGTTGTGCGGCCGGTGACAGGTACAGCAGCGTTGCGGCTGCCGCAGCCAGGAGGAGTGCGGCGAGAATCAATTTCTTCATGCGGCGTCTTATCGCTGATTATCCAGGGCGTATGAGCTAGCATGTCATGAAACCCCGGCCGGTGGATGGCTGGCCGTATTGAATCGAGAGTGTGTCCATGGTTGAGCGAGGTCTGGTCTGGTATGCGCTGTGCTTGTCCGCGACCATGCTGCTGGGTAGTGGCGCACAGGCCGCGGGCAAGTGCGAGCGGCTGGTTGCCACGGGCAATCCCGAGTACCCGCCCTATCTTTGGCGCGACCCGCAGAACCCGGAAAAGCTGATCGGCGCTACGGTCGATCTGCTCAAGGCGGTTGCCGAGGACCTGGGCGTCGGCATCGAGGTAATCTATGCCGGGCCCTGGTCGCGTGCCCAGGAAGAGGTGCGTACCGGCCGCGTCGACATGCTCGCCGGGGCCTTTGTGACGGTGCCGCGCCTGGAAACCATGGATTTCGTGCACCCGGCCTTTCTGTCCACGCCAAGCGTGGTATGGGTGCGCAAGGGCCGCGAGTTCCCCTATGCCAGCTGGGCTGACCTGCAGGGGCGTACCGGCGACACGTTGGTCAACAACAGCTTCGGCCAGGCCTTCGACGCCTATGCGCGCGACAACCTGACCCTGGAGGGCGTGTCCAGCCTTACCCAGGCGTTTCAGAAGCTGTTGCTCGAGCGCACCGACTACGTGCTCTACGAGCGCTATCCCGGCCAGGCCCTGGCCTCGACCCTGGGGCTGCAGGATGACCTGCAGGTGCTCGATCCGCCAGTGTCCAGCGAGGGGCTGCACCTGGCGCTGTCGCACAACTCGGCCTGCAATGACCCCTGGCTGCGCGGACAATTGGCCAAAAAAATGACAGAATTCACCGCCGCCGGCATGCCGCAAACCCTTCTGCAGCGCAACTTGCAGCGCTGGAAGGAGCAGCAGCCTGCCGCGACCGCCAGTGTTCCGAATCAGTAGGATGTCCTTGTGATCTATCAGTTTACCGGCGCCGCCCTGGCGTTGCTGTTGCTCCAGGGCTGTGCCAGCGATCCCGCGCCAGCCGAGCAGATGCGCCTGACCGAGCAGGTTGTTGAACAGGCCCGCACCGTTGCCGCAGGCGAGACCGTCGCCGAGTTGAGCCAGGCCGAAAGCAAACTTGCCCAGGCGCAGGCGGCAATGGCGCAAGGGGCCTACCGCACCGCCCGTGTGCAGGCCGAACAGGCCGAACTGGATGCACGGCTGGCCGAGGCACGGGTGCTGACGCTGCGCGGCCAGGCCCAGCTGACCGAACTCAATCGCCGTATCGGGCGTTTGCGCGACCAGTTGGGGGCGATGCCATGAGCATGTTACGCACCGCCGTCCTGGCGCTGACGGGCCTGGCTATGACAGGTTGCGCCGGGCTGAACGACGAGCACAGCGCTGCGCTTGAAGCGGCGCGGGCCAGTTTCCAGGCCGTGAAGGAAGATCCCCAGGTGCTGCGCAGCGCCCCTAAGGACGTGATTCGTGCCGGCGAGTCGCTAGGCCGTGCCGAGCGCCTGGCCGGCTACTGGGGCAGTGCCGATGACGTGGCTCACTACGCATACCTGAGCCAGCGCTACAGCGAGATCGCCCGTGAGCACGCCCAGCTGGTTATGGATCAGGAGCGTGCCGCGCGCCTGGAACTGGAACGCCAACGCCTGCAACTGGCGCTGCGCGAGGCCAAGCTGACCAGCGTGCAGGAGCAGAATGCCTGGCTGGAAGAGCAGATTGTCAGCCTGGCCACCTCGCAAACCGACCGTGGTCTGGTAGTGACCCTGGGCGACGTGCTGTTCGATGCGGGCGAGGCGCGCCTCAAGCCCAGCGCCAACCGTACCGTGCTCAAGCTGGTGCAGTTCCTGCAGCTCAATCCGCGGCGAATCGTGCGTATCGAGGGATATAGCGACAGCAGCGGCAAGCGCGAAGAAAACCTGGAGTTGTCCAAGGCGCGTGCGCAGACGGTCGCCGATGCGCTGATCGACCTTGGGGTCGAGACCAGCCGTGTCGAGGTCCAGGGCTTCGGCGAGAGCTTCCCGGTGGCTGAAAATGCCTCGGCCAAGGGAAGGGCACAGAATCGCCGGGTTGAGATCCTGTTCTCCGACGAGCAGGGTCGCCTGGGCGCCACGCGCTGAATCATTTGCCAGCAAACGCCGTCGCCGGATAACAGGGCGGGGTTTTGTGGCCAGCCATCCCTGGCGGCCACCCTTCGGGCCATCGGCAGAACCTACGTCAAAAATCGCTCCCGGCGATTTTTTTTGGCCGGCTGTAAGGTGGGTGTATCGGCCAGATATTTCAGGGCTGTACCGGTACAGAAACATTTGCATGGGCTACTGTTATGGTTCAGTACCGGGAAGATACGGCCATGACCAATCTGTTGCTTTACCAGCGCATCGCCCAGCAACTGGCGGATGATATCCGTCGTGGCGTCTATCAGCCCGGTGAGCGGGTACCGTCGGTGCGCAAGATGAGTGCCCAGCTCAGCGTCAGCCATGCCACGGTATTGCAGGCCTACGCCAATCTCGAAGATCTCGGCTTGATCCGCGCGCGGCCGCAGTCCGGCTTCTACGTGCACCAGACTCCGGCGCTGACTGCCGATACCCCGGATATCGCCCGGGTCGAGCGTCCCGGCCTGGTCACGCGCAGCAGCATCATCAATCAGGTGCTTGGCGAGGCGCGCCGCGAGGGCGTGTTTCCGCTTGGCGCTGCAGTGCCCCATGTCGACTACCTGCCGGTGCGCGCACTGCATCAGCAGCTTGCCAAGGTCACCCGCTTCCAGAGCCCGCGCGCGTTCAGCTACATGTTCAGCCCGGGTTTCGAGCCGTTGCGCCGGCAGGTGGCGATTCGCATGCGCGATGCCGGTGTACTGGTCGACCCCTCCGAGGTGGTGATCACCCATGGCTGCGTGGATGCCCTGCAGATGAGCCTGCGGGTGCTGACCCGCCCTGGCGACCTGATCGCCACCGAGTCGCCGACCTACTACGGCCTGCTGCAACTGGCCGACCTGCTCGGCCTCAAGGTCATCGAGATTCCCAGCGACCCGAGCACCGGGATCAGTGTCGAGGCGTTGCAGCTGGCTGCCAGCCAGTGGCCGATCAAGGCCCTGGTGCTTACCGCGCGCCTGAGCAACCCGCTGGGTGGAACCATTCCCGAGGCGCGGCAGAAACAGCTGCTGCGCCTGGCCGGCGATTTCGATATTCAGATCCTCGAGGACGATATCTACGGCGAGCTGATGTTCGAGCAGGGCCGCACCAAGGCGCTCAAAGCCAGTGACCTGGAAGGTCGCGTGGTGTATTGCTCGAGCTTCTCGAAAACCCTGTCGCCCGGCGTGCGCATCGGCTGGATCATCGCCGGCAAATATCAGGACGAGGTGCAGCGCCTGCAGATGTTCACCACCCATTCGGCGTGCAGCGTCACCCAGATGGCGGTGGCTGCATACCTGGAGAACGGCGGCTACGACCGTCATCTGCGGCACATCCGTCAGGAATACCGCAAGAATCTCAGCGCCTTCCAACTGGCCATCCAGCAGTATTTTCCCGAAGGCACGCAGATCACCAGGCCTACCGGCGGCTTCATCCTGTGGGTCAGTCTGCCGGCGCGGGTCAATACCAAGGACCTGCACGTCAGCGCCTTGCAGCAGGGCATCAGCATCGCCCCAGGGCTGATCTTCAGCAACACCGAGCAGTTCAACCACTGCGTGCGCATCAACTGCGGCATCCCGTGGAATCGTGAAGCCGAGCGCGCGCTGATGACCCTCGGCATGCTCGCCACCCAGCTCTGCCAGGAGGCCGGTTGAGCGCCAAGTAAATGAGCCTGGGCGTTTAACCCGAATGGCCGTGCGCCTGCGTCTACTGGATCGAAGCGCTCTTTCGATCCAGGAGAAGCACCATGCGCAACCATTCCTTTGTGTCGTACAGCATTGCCGGCAGCGTCGTGCTGTCACTGGCCGCCTGCAGTGCCGGTCAGAATCCCACCCTCGATTCACCACCCGCCCAGCCGGTACAGGCTGCCAAAGCGCTCTCGGTCGGGCCGGCCATCGTCCCGGCGCCGATGACCACGCGCCTGGCCGCGCCGGCCGCTCGCGAGCATTCGTATGCAGCGCAGGCCGAGGGCCGTGAGCACTACCAGCGGCTGGCTGCCAACCCGGTACAGTCGGTTGCCGAGGCCCCAGTGTCGACCTTCAGCATTGATGTCGACACCGGCAGTTACGCCAACGTGCGCCGCTTCCTCAACGAAGGCCGGCTGCCGCCCGCCGAGGCGGTGCGCCTGGAGGAACTGGTCAATTACTTCCCTTATGCCTATCCCTTGCCCACCGGCAACGCGCCGTTCGGCGTTGATACCGAGCTGGTGGTGACACCCTGGAACTCCCAGAGCCGCCTGCTGCGCATCGCCATAAAGGCCTCCGACATGCAGGCTGCCCAGTTGCCAGCCGCCAATCTGGTATTTCTCGTCGACGTGTCCGGTTCCATGGATCGCCCCGACGGCCTGCCGCTGGTGCAGAGCACCCTGAAGCTGCTGGTGGAGCAGTTGCGCGCCGAGGATCGTGTTTCGTTGGTGGTCTACGCCGGAGATTCCAGTGTGGTGCTGGAACCCACCGCTGGCTCGCAAAAGGCGCAGATCCGCGCGGCTATCGAGCAACTGCGCGCTGGTGGCTCGACGGCCGGCGAGTCGGGCATCCAGCTGGCTTACCAGCAGGCACAGCAGGGCTTCATCAAGGGTGGCATCAACCGCATCCTGCTGGCCACCGATGGCGACTTCAATGTCGGCATCAGCGACTTCGACAGCCTCAAGGCGCTGGCTGCCGACAAGCGCAAGAGTGGTATCTCGCTGACCACCCTGGGCTTTGGCACGGGCAACTACAACGAGCAGTTGATGGAACAGCTGGCCGATGCTGGCGACGGCAACTACGCCTATATCGACAACCTGCGCGAGGCGCGCAAGGTGCTGGTCGAGCAGCTCAGCTCGACCCTGGCCACGGTAGCGCGAGACGTGAAGATTCAGGTCGAATTCAATCCGGCGCAGGTTAGCGAATACCGCCTGCTCGGTTACGAGAACCGCGCCCTGAAACGTGAGGACTTCAGCAACGACAAGGTCGATGCCGGGGAAATCGGCGCCGGTCATAGCGTGACGGCCATGTACGAAATCGTGCCGGTCGGCAGTCGTGGCTGGCTGGAGCCACTGCGCTATCGCCAGGCTTCTTCAACGGCGCCAGGCGCGGGCGAGCTGGCCTGGTTGCGCATCCGCTACAAGGCGCCCGAGCAGAACCACAGCCGGTTGCTTGAGACCGCTATCAGGGCACCAGCGTCCATCGTGCCTATCGCCAAGGCCAGTGAAGATCTGCGCTTTGCCACCGCCGTGGCGGCTTTCGCCCAGCAGTTGAGCGGCGGCCGTTACACCGGCCGCTTCGACTGGGCGGCTACCGCGGCACTGGCGCGTGGCAGTCGTGGCGATGACCCATTCGGCCTGCGCAACGAATTCGTGCAACTGGTGGAACTGGCGCAAAGCCTGCAAACTGGCGACTCCCGCGCCATCGGAGCCGAGTGAGTGTGACCGCCAACCCTTCAGCCATTGCCGAGCCCGGCGACGCCGAACTGCTGCGCCGCTATCGGGCCGGTGACGCCGCATCCTTCACGCAACTCTACGAGCGGCATCGCCTCGGCCTGTTTCGCTTTCTAGTCGGCCTGTGTGGTGACCATGGCGTGGCCGAAGAGGTATTCCAGGACACCTGGATGAGCCTGATCCGCAGCGAGGCGCTGCAGCGTGAGGCCGCGGTGCTGTTCAAGACCTGGCTGTATCAGATCGCGCGCAATCGGCTAATCGACCACTGGCGCAAGCAGGGCAAGCGTCAGCAGTGTGAAGAAAGCTTCGATGAACAGGTGCATGACCAGCCCGTCGCCGAACCAGACCCCGAGCGGCAGCTCAGCCTCAGCCAGGACCAGGCGCGCATCCAGGCTGCACTTGCCGATTTGCCGGCCGAGCAGCGCGAGGTGTTCCTGCTGCGCGCCCATGGCGAGCTGGAGCTGCACGAAATTGCCGAGCTGACCCGCACACCGGCAGAAACGGTAAAGAGTCGCCTGCGCTATGCGATGCACAAGCTGCGTCGTCTGCTCGGTACGGCTGAAGAGGTATCGCCATGAACGATGATCGTCACGATCACGACGAGCTGCTGCGGCATGTCCGCGAACACAGTCGCGAGCAGCCCCGGGCGGCGCTCGATGCGCGCATTCTCGCCGCTGCCGAGCTCGCCGCAACCCGACGCCAGCCGCCGGGCTTCTGGCAGCGCTTGCAAGACAGGGTGTCCGCGGGCTCGGTGCGCGGGCGCTGGTCGGCCGCTTTCGGTTGCCTGGCATTGCTGGGCCTGGGGCTCGGGTTGAGCCTGCAGACCCTGGATCAGCCGCCTGCTCGCTACGATGCCCCGGCCGCCGCCATGCAGCGCCAGGCGCCCATGGCCTTGCAGACCCCCGTCAGCCCGGCGCCAATGGCCGAGATGGCCGACGCACCTAGGGTCATGGCGCGCATGGCGGCAAAAGCGGCGCCGCCGCCCGCGGATGTGCTCGCTGCATTGCGCAAGATTGCCGAGCTGCGAGCGCGTGGTGAAGCAGGCCAGGCGCAGCAGCGCATCGAACAGTTGCAAGGCCGCTACCCGATGCTGGATATCGAGGCCGAGTTGCAGCGCCTGCCCGATGATTGAGGAGAGAGGACGACGGGCGGTGGTGCCATTCGGCAGCTAGGCTGGCGTTATCGTCCAGCCGTTTTAGAATGCAGGGTTACCAGATCACGAAAAACCGTTGCGAGGGTCTCGATGCGCTATCTGTTGTTGCCGCTGTGTCTTGCCGTACTGCTCAGTGCCTGTGGCTCCGATGAGCAGGGCAAGGACGTGCCGCGCAAGAACAGTGAGCCGGCAGTGGCCGCCGAGCCCGCCAAGCCGGTCCAGCCGGTCGAAAAGCGTGAGCCGCCAGCCGCTCGGGCCGAGGCGCCGGCTGCCCAGCCACAGGCCGCAGAGGCGCAACCTCAAGCCGCACAGCAAGTGGCGCCCGCCGAGCCGAAAAAGGCCGCCCAACGTGCCAAGCCCGAGAAGGCCCGGCAGAAGGTTGCCCACACGCCACCCAAGACCAAGCTGGATCTGAGTCTGCCGCCAGAATTGGCCGCCACCCTGGATGCCGAGGATCGGGCTGCTGCCGATGGCACGCCGCCGATCCTGCCGTCGTTCTTCGAGGAGCGCAAACCTTCGCTCAATCCCTTCCAGGTCAGTGGCAAGCTGCTGACTGGCGAGCTGGGCTCCGAATACTGGAATGCGGTCGAAGGCGCCGAACTGCAGTTCGAGTTCCGCCGCTAGCTGTTTCCCGTTGCCTAGGTGATACGCAGCGGATAGCTCAGCAAGGTGAAATGCAGCAGATTGACCAGGCCGTGCAGGGCAATCGCCAGGCTCAGCCGGCCGCTGACCCGCATGACCAGGCCATAACCCAGCCCCGCCACGGCGGCCACCACCGCAAAGGTCGGGCTGTACGGCATATGCACGGCGCCGAACAGCAGCGCCGTCAGCACTACGCCCGGCCATACCCCTAGCCAGGCCACCAGGCGTGCTTGCAGCAAACCCCGAAACAACAGCTCCTCGGCCAGTACCGCGACGGCCAGGTTGATCGCCAGCCAGGCGCCCAGCAGGGTCGGCCACTTCGGTTGCCAGGCGACCACCTCCAGCGCCAGCGCAAGGCCTGGTACCGCCAGCAGCGTGGCGATGAATATCGGCGCAATCAAGGCGGGCCGTGGCGCTGGCCTCGGCGGCAGGCCCAGCCACCAGGCGAGCAGGGTGCAGCCGACCAGCAACTTGTCCCACGACAGCCGCAACAGGTAAGGCGCAGCATCGGCGCTGATGCGCTGGGGAGCGGCGATAACCCATGGGCTGAAGCCGGGGAGCAGATGGGCCGCCAGTAGTATGCTGGCAGCTATCACCAGCACACTCCAGAGCCCTCGAGGCATGGGCGTCGGTGCCAGTACCAGGGCAATGAACAGGCAGGCGAGTAACAAGCCGACAGGGTCGATGTCACCCATGAGCATGCCCGCCAGGAGCGGGCAGCAGGGCAGTAGCAGGCGGGGTATCAACGGCATTGCGCCTCCTGGGTGGAGGCGCAGTTTACAGGCTGGTGGGGTCAGCCTGTTGCGGCTCGATCAGCGATCTTGCGCGTCCTTGGCATTCTGCTCGGCTTCGCGCTCGTGGATGCGCTTGAGCTGCTCTTCACTGAGCGGCAGCTTCTTGGCGCTGTCGCGCAGCATCAGCAGGCCACCGACGATGGAGCCGATCGCCAGAATCAGGATCAACCAGGCATACCAGGGCATGTGCGACTCCTTCTATCGAATGATGAGCCTCGTGTGCCAAATGCATCGAGGCCCTGTTGTGAAGACCGCCCGTCGGCCTGCTTGGTTCAGCCTACCGAGCGGCTCAGCGGCGTACCTGCTTGAGTGTCTCGGCGATCATGAAGGCCAGTTCCAGGGACTGGTCGGCGTTCATTCGCGGGTCGCAGTGGGTGTGGTAGCGATCGGACAGGCCGGCCTCGGTGATCGGCTTGGCGCCGCCGATGCACTCGGTGACGTCCTGGCCGGTCATTTCGATGTGAATACCGCCGGCATAGGTGCCCTCGGCGTGGTGCACGGCGAAGAACTGCCGCACCTCGGCGAGAATCTGCGCGAAGTCGCGGGTCTTGTAGCCGCTCGAGGCCTTGATGGTGTTGCCGTGCATCGGGTCGCTGCTCCATAGCACCTGGCGGCCTTCGCGCTGCACGGTACGGATCAGCCTTGGCAGGCCGGCTTCGACCTTGTCGGCACCCATGCGCACGATCAGGTTAAGGCGGCCCGGGTCGTTGTCCGGATTGAGAATGTCGATCAGGCGGATCAGGTCCTCATCGGTCATGCTCGGCCCGACCTTGACGCCAATGGGATTGCCCACGCCACGCAGGAATTCGACATGGGCGCCGTCCACCTGACGGGTGCGGTCGCCGATCCACAGCATATGGGCCGAGCAGTCGTAGAAGCCGCCAGTCAGGCTGTCGCGGCGCACGAAGGCTTCTTCGTAGTTGAGCAGCAGGGCTTCGTGGGCGGTAAAGAAGCTGGTTTCGCGTACCTGGGCCGCGCCGTCCATGCCGCAGGCACGCATGAACGCCAGGGTCTCGTCGATGCGATCAGCCAACTGGTGATACTTCTGGGCCAGGGCCGAGTTGGCGATGAAGTCCAGGTTCCACTGGTGCACCTGATGCAGGTCGGCGAAGCCGCCCTGGGCGAAGGCGCGCAGCAGGTTCAGCGAAGCGGTGGACTGGTGGTAGGCCTGCAGCAGGCGCTGCGGATCCGGCGCGCGGCTGGCTGGGTCGAAGCCGATGCCGTTGACGATATCGCCACGGTAGGCGGGCAGGGTGACAGCGTCGATGGTTTCGTCATTGGCCGAACGCGGTTTGGCGAACTGGCCGGCCATGCGGCCGATCTTCACCACCGGGCAACCGGCTGCGAAGGTCATGACGATGGCCATCTGCAGCAGCACCTTGAAGGTGTCGCGGATCTTCGCCGCGCTGAATTCGGCGAAGCTCTCGGCGCAATCACCGCCCTGCAGCAGGAAGGCGCGGCCCTGGGTGACCTCGGCGAATTGCTTGCGCAGCTCGCGCGCCTCCCCGGCGAATACCAATGGCGGAAAGCTGGCCAGGGTCTGTTCGACCTGGGCGAGCTTCACGGCGTCCGGGTACTGAGGTTGTTGCTGGATGGGGTGGTTTCTCCAGCTGTCGGGGCTCCAGGGCTGACTCATGGCGGCATCTCTTGTTGGCGATTGGTCATGGTAACCGATCACCCTGCGCAGCGACGCATGGTGATCGGCGACACCGCCAGGCATTTAGCGCGTGACCTGAATGCGCTGCATCGCCGACAATCGGCGGCAGCCCGGCTGGAGCCGGGAAACGCGATGGTGGAGTGTGTACGCATGCCTGGCTTGCCCCCGGTAGAGGACATGAAGGACGAGGTGGTGCTGGCCGAGGTGCATGACGCCTTCGGCGTGATCCGTGTGGTGGAGATCGGCGAGTACCGCTTTCTCGAGTTCGGCGAGGCGATCGAACAGAGCTGCGTGTTCACCGCCGACCCCAGCTGGCTGGAATATGACTACACCCGCGCCATGTTCATGGGCGCGTTGTGCCATGAGGCGCCGGAAACCGCGCTGTTCCTCGGCCTGGGCGCCGGCAACCTGACTCAGGCGTGCCTGAAGTTCCTGCCCCTCGAGGACGTGGAAACCATCGAGCTGCGCCCCGATGTGCCGCGCCTGGCCATGCAGTACCTGGGCCTGGAAGACGATCCGCGCCTGACCATGCGCATCGGCGACGCCATGGAACTGCTGCCCAGTGCGGAAAGCGCGGACCTGATCTTCGTCGACCTGTATACCGACACCGGCCCCGGCGTGGGCCATCTGGCCTGGCGCTTTCTCGACGACTGTCGGGCCAAGCTCAACCCCGGTGGCTGGCTGATCATCAATCAGTGGGCCGGCGATGACGGCAAGCCGTTGGGCGCGGCGCTGCTGCGCGGCCTCTATCACCGCCATTACTGGGAGTGCCCGGTGGTGGAGGGCAACGTCGTGGTGCTGGTACCGGCCGAACTCGATCAGCAGTTCGACCGCGAGGCGCTGAGTCGGCGCGCTGCAGCCCTGCAGGCGCAGCTCGGCTACTCGCTGCAGCCCCTGATCGATGCCGTGCGCATCTCCAGCTAGGGTCGGGAATTAACCGGCACTGGCGCTGTCCTTCTAGGGCCTCGGCTATCGAGCGCAGCCCCTCGTGGTTTGCGCGATCCGCCAAAGGCTTCCAGCCCACTGCCAAGGAGCCCTGTCATGAGCGACCACGATCTTCCCGCCGTGTATCGTGCCTACATCGAGTGCCTCAATCGCCAGGATTGGGCGAGCCTCGGCCAGTTCGTGCACCACGACGTGATCCACAACGGCCGGCGGGTGGGGCTTGACGGCTACCGGGAAATGCTCGAGCGCGACTATCGGGAGATTCCCGACCTGCAGTTCAACATTCGCCTGTTGACCTGCGAGGAGTCGATGATCGCCAGCCGCCTGGATTTCCACTGCACGCCAAAGGGGCGCTTTCTCGATTTGCCGGTCAATGGCCGCAAGGTGACCTTCAGCGAGAACGTGTTCTACGCCTTTCGCGACCACAAGATCGGCGAAGTCTGGTCGGTGGTCGACAAGGCGGCGATCGAAGCCCAGCTCACCGGCAGGGCCTGACCATTCGATCAGAACCCGAGGCTGCGGCATACTGTCGCGAGCCGGCCGTTACCTGCCGTTCAGCTATTTTGTTGTGTGAAAAAGCGCACACGTCTGTATGAATTCCGGTATAGTACGCGCCGGCCAATTCATGGCCACGTTCAAGTAGTGCAACTCGCCCGGAAGCTTTCCGGCAGCCAGTCCGCCAAGCGGGCTATCTTGACGATTCACTTTTCACCACGTTTTCGCAAATCCCCGCCGACCAGGCTGCCAGGGTGACCCACAAGGTCCTACATGGCATGCGCAGCTTTGGAACATGGGTCTTTGCGGATGCACTCAGAGGCAGACCCATGACCCAGGAAATCGGCGGCTTCGCCGCACTCGGACTTCACTCCAATATTCTCGCCGCACTGACCGCCGTCGGTTACGAAGAGCCGTCGCCCATTCAGTCGCAAGCCATTCCGGTGATCCTCTCCGGCCAGGACATGATCGGCCAGGCGCAGACCGGCACCGGCAAAACCGCCGCCTTCGCATTGCCGATCCTGTCGAAAATCGACCCGGCCAAGCGTGAGCCCCAGGCGCTGATTCTCGCCCCGACCCGCGAGCTCGCTCTGCAGGTTGCCACGGCGTTCGAAACCTACTCCAAGCAGATGCCTGGCCTTAACGTGGTCGCCGTCTACGGCGGCGCGCCAATGGGCCCGCAGCTCAAGGCCATCCGCCAGGGCGCTCAGGTCATCGTCGCTACTCCGGGCCGTCTGGTCGACCACCTGCGTCGCGACGAGAAAGTCCTGTCGACCATCCAGTACCTGGTACTCGACGAAGCCGACGAAATGCTCAAGCTGGGCTTCATGGACGACCTCGAAGTGATCTTCGAGGCCATGCCGGAAAGCCGCCAGAGCGTGCTGTTCTCCGCGACCCTGCCGCATTCGATCCGCGCCATCGCCGAGAAGCACCTGCGCGAGCCGCAGCACATCAAGATCGCCGCCAAGACCCAGACCGTCTCGCGTATCGAGCAGGCGCACCTGATGATCCACGCCGACCAGAAGACCAACGCCGTGCTGCGTCTGCTGGAAGTCGAGGAATTTGACGCGCTGATCGCCTTCGTGCGTACCAAGCAGGCCACCCTGGATCTGGCCGCCGCGCTGGAGGCCAAGGGCTTCAAGGCTGCCGCGCTGAATGGCGACATCGCCCAGAACCAGCGTGAGCGTGTCATCGAGTCGCTCAAGGATGGCCGCCTGGACATCGTCGTGGCCACCGACGTCGCCGCCCGTGGTATCGACGTGCCGCGCATCACCCACGTGTTCAACGTCGACATGCCGTACGACCCCGAGTCCTACGTGCACCGTATCGGTCGTACCGGCCGTGCCGGCCGTGATGGCCGCGCACTGCTGCTGGTGACCCCGCGTGAACGCCGCATGCTGCAGGTGATCGAGCGCGTGACCGGCCAGAAGGTTGGCGAGGTCAAGCTGCCCAACGCTCAGCAGGTGCTGGATGCTCGCATCAAAAAGCTCACCAACAGCCTGGCACCGCTGGTGGCCGACGCCGAAGCCAGCCATGGCGATCTGCTCGACCGTCTGACCGCCGACATCGGTTGCAGCCCGCGGGCCCTGGCCGCTGCGCTGTTGAAGAAGGCTACCAACGGCCAAGCTCTGGATCTGGCCAGCGTCGAGCGCGAGCAGCCGCTGGTACCGGGCGTTGGTGGTGCTCCCCGCGAGCGTCGTGAGCGTGATGGCGAGCGCAGCGGTGAGCCGCGTGAGCGTCGTGCGCCGATGCCCCTGGGCGAAGGCCGTGCGCGTTGCCGCACCGCGCTGGGCGCCCGTGACGGTATCGCCGCCAAGAACCTGCTGGGCGCGATCCTCAACGAGGGCGGCCTGGCCCGTGAGGCGATCGGTCGTATCCAGATCCGCGAGAGCTTCAGCCTGGTGGAGCTGCCGGAAGATGGCCTGGAGCGTCTGCTGACCAAGCTCAAGGACACCCGGGTTGCCGGCAAGCCGCTGAAGCTGCGTCGCTACCGCGAAGATTGATCGGCAGTGCTGCAGTGATTCGGGGGAGCCAATGGCTCCCCCGAGTCGTTTCTGGGCCCTGCACGGTCGTTTGCAGCGCGCTCCAGTGGCAACGTCCCCTAGGACGTTGACGCGCGCGGCTCTACAATCTGCCGTCCCCGTTTGTGTGATCTATCGAATGCCTACCTGTCTCGTCCATCTGCTGCCGTATCAGGCCGATCCCGCCGTTTATTTCCAGCCCGTGCGCCAGGCGCCGGGCGCGGTGTTGCTCGATGCGGGCCGGCCTGCGGCGGCGCGGGGTCGTTATGATCTGCTCAGCGCCTGGCCAGTGGCCGAACTGGCGCCAGGGCAGGGTGAGTCGGGCGCTGCGTTCTTCGCGCGCTTGCGCGAGCAGCTTGAGATCCTGGGGCCGGCCCAGCTGCCGGCCGGGGTCGAACTGCCGTTTGCCGGTGGCCTGCTCGGCTACCTGGCCTACGACTTCGGCCGTCGTATCGAAAGGCTGCCAGAGCAAGCCCGGGACGATCTGGGCCTGGGGGACGCGGTCTTCGGGTTGTATGCCTGGGCATTGATCAGCGATCACCAGGCGCGCACCAGCCAGCTGGTGTTCCATCCCACCTTGCCGGCGGCCGAGCAGGCGCGCCTGCTGGCGCTGTTCGAGGAGCCTGCGGGCGAGGCCGAGGGGCAGGCATCATTCGCCTTGCTGGCGCCGTTTCAGGCCGATATCGAGCAGGCGCGTTACGCCGAGGCCATCGCCCGGATCCAGGCCTATATCGCCTCCGGCGACTGCTATCAGGTCAATTACGCTCAGCGCTTTCGAGCCCCCTATCAGGGGGAGCCGTGGCAGGCCTATGGCGCGCTGCGCGCCGCTTGTCCGACACCGTTCTCCGGCTACCTGACCCTGCCCTGTGGGGGCGCCTTGCTCAGCCTGTCGCCCGAGCGCTTCATTCAGGTCAGCCAGGGCCGGGTGGAGACGCGGCCCATCAAGGGCACGCAGCCGCGTGGGCATGACGAGCAGGAGGATGCGCACAACGCTCGGCTGTTGCTCGCCAGCACCAAGGATCGCGCCGAGAACCTGATGATCGTCGATCTGCTGCGCAACGACCTAGGGCGTAGCTGCCGTATCGGCTCGGTGCGGGTGCCCGAGCTGTTTGCCCTGGAGAGCTACCCCAACGTGCACCATCTGGTCAGCGCGGTGACCGGCGAGCTGGCTGAGGACAGGGATGCATTCGACCTGCTGCTGGGCGCCTTCCCTGGCGGTTCCATCACCGGGGCGCCGAAGATCCGTGCGATGCAGATCATCGATGAGCTGGAGCCGACGCGCCGTGGCCCCTATTGCGGTTCGCTGCTGTACCTCGATGTGCGCGGCGAGATGGATAGCTCCATCGCCATCCGCAGCCTGCTGGCCAAGGACGGCGTGATCAGTTGCTGGGGCGGCGGCGGCATAGTTGCCGACTCGGCCTGGCAGGCTGAATACCAGGAGTCGATCACCAAGGTGCAGGTGCTGCTCAGCACCTTGGAGCGGCTCTACAGGGTCTGTTGATGTTCCACGCACGGCAACGCGGCTCGCGTTGAAGCATCAACAGACCCTAACCGAAGCGGTAGATATCCATGCCCAGGGCGCCCAGGGTGAACCCCTGGTGCTCGATGGCAAAGGTGCCGCCGGCGCCGCGGGCGAAGAACAGCGGTAGCAGGTGTTCTTCGCTGGGATGGTTGCGCCGCGCGTGGGGGGCCTGGCGGCGGTAGTCGAGCAGTGCCGCCAGATCGTCTTCGCGCAACCGTTCGACCATCCAGTCGCGAAACTCCAGCGCCCAGGGCGCCGCTTCGTCGCCGTTAGAGCGCCAGTCGAGCTCGCCCAGGTTATGGGTGATGCTGCCCGAGCCAATCAGCAGTACGTTCTGCTCGCGCAACGCGGCCAGCGCTTCGCCTACCCGTACTTGCAGGCCCGGGCCCTCGCGGCTGGGCAGGGAAACCTGCACCACCGGAATATCGGCGTCGGGGTAGAGCAGCGACAACGGAACCCAGCTGCCATGGTCGAAGGGCCGGCGCTCATCGGCCTGTGCGTCCAGGCCGGACGCTCGCAGGTGCTGCACGATGGATTCGGCCAGTTTTGGGCAGCCAGGCGCCGGGTACTGCACCTGATAGAGCTCGGCAGGGAAACCACCGAAGTCGTGCCAGGTTTTCGGCTGGGAGCTACTCATCACCCGCAACGCTTCGCTTTCCCAGTGGGCTGAGACCACGACGATCGCATCCGGGCGTTTCAGTTCGGAGGCGAGCCGGGCGAGGGCAGGGCCGCTGGCGCCAGGTTGCAGGGCGAGCATGGGGGAGCCATGGGAAATGAACAGGCTAGGCTGCATGATGTTCTCCTGATGATGTTGTCATGATCCATCAGTCAAGTTGGCCTAACAACGGCTAAAGTCTGCTCGGTGTTATCTGTTTTCTTGATGTCTCGAGGGTAAATCATGCAGGAATCATTCTGGCTGCAGCGCTGGCACGCCAATCAGATCGGCTTTCACGCCCGGCAGGTCAATGGCTTGCTGCAACGCCACTGGGCCGCGGTAGCTGGTACGAGCGAGGCGCCCGTGCTGGTGCCGTTGTGTGGCAAGAGCCTGGACATCGCCTGGCTGGCGGCGCGCGGGCATCGGGTGGTGGGTGTGGAATTGGCCGAGGTGGCGGTCGCGGCATTCTTCGCCGAACAGGGCGTGCAGCCGACGATTACCAGCGAGGGCGCCTTCAAGGTCTATCGCCATGGCGGTGTCGAGTTGTTCTGTGGCGACTTCTTCGCACTGGAAGCGCGGCATTTGCCCGCCTGTACGCTGTTCTACGACCGTGCCGCATTGATCGCGTTGCCGGCCGAGCTGCGCGAGCGCTACGTGCGGCATTTGCAGCAGGTTCTGCTGCCTGGAAGCAGCGGCTTGCTGGTGACCCTGGATTACGACCAGACGCTGATGGATGGCCCGCCGTTCTCGGTACCCGATGCCGAGGTGCGCAGCTGGAGCGGTAAGATATGGGAAAGCGAATTGCTGGAAAGCCAGGATGCCCTGGAGGACCGTTTCAGGGCCCGTGGCCTCTCTCGCATGGATGAGCGCGTCTATCGCCTGCGGCTGCGCTGAGCCGTTTTGCAGGCATGAAAAAGGCGACCCGAGGGTCGCCTTTTTTTCTGGCATTGCGATCAGTTCAGCCGGCGCAGCGCTTCGATGCGCTCTTCCAGCGGCGGGTGAGTCATCAGCAGGCCGGCCAGGCCGTTCTTCAGCCCACCGTTGATGCCGAAAGCGGTGAGGCTGTCAGGCATCTGCACTGGCACGCCCTGTTCGGCACGCAGGCGCTGCAGGGCGGCGATCATCGCACCCTTGCCGGCCAGTCTGGCACCGGCTTCGTCGGCCTTGTACTCGCGTTTGCGCGAGAACCACATGACGATGATGCTGGCGAGGATACCCAGCACCAGTTCCGCGAAGATGGTCGCCACGAAGTAACCGATGCCATGGCCGCCCTCGTTCTTGAGGATCGCCTTGTCGACGAAGTTGCCGAAGATGCGTGCGAAGAACATCACGAAGGTGTTCACCACGCCCTGGATCAGCGCCAGGGTGACCATGTCGCCATTGGCCACGTGGCCGATCTCGTGGGCCAGCACGGCGCGCACTTCATCGGGCGAGAAGCGCTCGAGCAGGCCCTGGCTGACGGCGACCAGCGCGTCGTTCTTGTTCCAGCCGGTGGCGAAGGCGTTGGATTCGTAAGCCGGAAAGATACCCACCTCGGGCATCTTGATGCCGGCATCGCGTGACAGCTCCTCGACGGTCTGCAGCAGCCATTGTTCATGGCGGGTGCGCGGCTGGGTGATGATCTCGGTGCCAGTGCTCATCTTCGCCATCCATTTGGACAGGAAGAGCGAGATCAGCGAGCCGGCGAAACCAAAGACGGCGCAGAAGATCAGCAGGCTGCCGTGGTTCTGGCCGGTGAAGCGATCAACCCCCAGCAGTTTGAGGGTGATGCTGGCGATAACCAGTACCGCCAAGTTGGTAGCCAGGAACAACATAATGCGCATCATGGTGTGAAACGACTCCTCACGGGAAAGACAGGCTCGATACGGCGGCTATATAAGGGCTCACCCTGTGGCTATTCAACCGAGTCACTATTTCAAACTGTGTCGCCTGGCTTGGCTGCGAAGGGGCAGCTCCGCGACGGCGGCAATGCTTAGATGGGCTTTTTCACGTTTATTTCAATCCAGGCCGAGAAAAACCCCGTCAGCGCCCTCGCATTGGTGGCAGGCTGTTGCGCTCAGTGAGGTGCAGGAGGGCGCTGTTCGAAGAGCTGGCGGGTCAGCCGGGCAATCCGTTCACCATGTTGCTGGGCGAGCGCGTCGCGTAGCTGAAAGGCCAGGGTCGCCTGTACCCGATCCACGGCGGGTGGCGGTGCCTCGCCTTCGCCAAGTGCACGGGGAATGCCGCGCGACAGGCGCAGAAAGCCCTTCTCGGTCAGCACCGCCTGATCCAGCGCGTCGTAACCGATGGTCGATTCATAACGCAGGTAGCCTTCGTCGGCCAGCCACAGCAACGCGCCCAGGCAGGCCTGATGGCGTTTGCTCGGCAAGCCGAACTCGTCCGGCTCTTCCCGGCCGATCAGGTCTTCCACGTACAGCGAGGTTTTGCGCGGAAAGGCCTGGTAGAGCATCAGCAAACCGCTGGCGGCGTCCTTGTAGAAGTCGTCTATCTGCAGATCCATGGGCATGTGCTCGGACGGCGAGAGAAGCGAATGCCCGGGCGGGCATTCGCGCTGCCGAAAGTTATTGGCGATAGGTCTTGAGGAAGCTGCCGATACGGCCGATCGCCTGTTCCAGGTCGTCGACGCGGGGCAGGGTGACCACGCGGAAGTGGTCCGGCCACGGCCAGTTGAAAGCGGTGCCCTGGACGACCAGCAGCTTCTCGGAAAGCAACAGGTCGAGGACGAACTTCTCGTCGTTATGGATCGGGCAGACCTTGGGGTCGATCTTCGGGAAGGCGTACAGGGCGCCCATGGGTTTCACGCAGCTGACCCCGGGAATGTCGTTGAGCAGCTCCCAGGTGCGATTGCGCTGTTCCAGCAGGCGGCCGTTGGGCAGAACCAGGTCGTTGATGCTCTGGTAGCCGCCCAGGGCGGTCTGGATCGCATGCTGACTGGGCACGTTGGCGCACAGGCGCATGTTGGCGAGGATGTCCAGGCCCTCGATGTAGCTTTTCGCGTTGTGCTTGGGGCCGGAAATGATCACCCAGCCGGAGCGGAAACCGGCCACCCGGTAGGACTTGGACAGGCCGTTGAAGGTCAGGCAGAGCACGTCCGGCGCCAGGGAGGCGGTGGAGATGTGCTGGGCTTCGTCATAGAGGATCTTGTCGTAGATCTCGTCGGAGAAGATCACCAGTTTGTGCTGACGGGCCAGCTCGACGATGTCCTGCAGCACCTCGCGCGAATACACGGCGCCGGTGGGGTTGTTCGGGTTGATCAGCACCAGCGCCTTGGTGTTCGGGGTGATCTTGGCGCGCATGTCGGCGATGTCTGGGAACCAGCCGGCCTGCTCGTCGCACAGGTAGTGCACCGGCTTGCCGCCGGACAGCGCCACGGCGGCGGTCCACAGCGGATAGTCCGGCGCCGGGATCAGCACTTCATCGCCGTTGTTGAGCAGCGCCTGCATGGCCATGACAATCAGCTCGGAGACGCCGTTGCCCAGGTAGATATCCTCGATGCCGACGCCTTCGATCTGCTTCTGCTGGCAGTACTGCATCACCGCCTTGCGAGCGCTGAACAGGCCCTTGGAGTCGCTGTAGCCTTGCGCCGTCGGCAGGTTGCGAATCACGTCCTGAAGAATTTCCTCGGGGGCCTCGAAGCCGAAGGGCGCCGGGTTGCCGATGTTCAGCTTGAGGATGCGCTGGCCTTCCTCTTCCAGACGCTTGGCGTGCTTGAGCACCGGGCCGCGAATGTCGTAGCAGACGTTGGCGAGCTTGTTGGATTTGCTGACCTGCATGGTGAAGAATCCCGAATCGAAGAGGGCGGCCTGCAAGGGGCCGAGGCGGCGGCGAGCCGTGGCGGGTTGAGGTGTCGAATCATACGTGTCAGCCTGAGTCGGGCAAAGATACAGATAGGGCTTTTTTATCCCGAGGAGGATCGCCTGTGAGCAAGCTCGAAAAACCCCTGGAAACCTGGCGTGAAGAGCTGACGGACGCGCAGTTCAATGTCTGCCGCCTGGGTGGTACCGAACGCCCGTTCACCGGTGAGTACCATGACAGCAAGGTGCCCGGTATCTATCAATGCGTGTGCTGTGGCACGCCGCTGTTCGATTCGGACGCCAAGTTCGACTCCGGTTGTGGCTGGCCGAGCTACTTCCAGCCGCTCAATGACCAGGTGATTACCGAGCTGGAGGACTTCAGCCACGGCATGCACCGTATCGAGGTGCGCTGTAGCAACTGTGATGCCCATCTGGGCCACGTGTTTCCCGATGGCCCGCGTCCAACGGGGCTGCGCTACTGCATCAATTCGGTGTCACTCAAGCACGTACCTCACGAGGCGTAACCCAGTCGTATCCATCGTTCGGCCCGCTCTCGGCGGGCCTTATTTTACGAAAATAAATTGTGTGCAATTTAATTGCTGGCTATTCTTTAACCTTCCTTGACCATCGGGTTTCCCCTCCATGAGCCAACAGTTGCTGGACATACCCTGCACCACCATCACTGGCGAGCAGAAGCGCCTGGGCGACTTTGGCGCCAAGGCGATTCTGGTGGTCAACACCGCCAGCCAGTGCGGCTTCACCCCGCAATACCAGGGGCTGGAAGCGCTCTGGAAAGCCTATCGCGACAAAGGCCTGGTGGTGCTGGGCTTTCCCTGCAACCAGTTCGGCAAGCAGGAGCCGGGGGACGAGCGGGCCATCTCCAGTTTTTGCGAGCTGAATTTCGGGGTGAGCTTTCCGCTTTTTCGTAAGGTCGAGGTCAACGGCGCGGCGGCCCATCCGCTGTTCGTGCAGCTCAAGCAGCAGGCGCCGGGGTTGCTCGGCACCCAGCGGATCAAATGGAATTTCACCAAGTTCCTGATCAGTGGCGATGGCCGCCAGGTAAAGCGCTATGCGCCGACTACCAAGCCCCAGGCGTTGCAGGCGGCGATCGATGCCCTTGTCCAGGGATGATCTGCAGCTCGACCGGCAACTGTGCTTCAAGCTGTACGCCGCGTCCCGCCTGGTTGTGCGCGCCTACAAGCCGATGCTCGATGGCCTGCAGCTGACCTACCCGCAATACCTGGTGATGCTGGTGCTCTGGGAGTGGGATGAGCGGGCGCCCTCGCAGCCGACGGTCAAGGCCCTGGGCGAGCGCCTGCTGCTCGACTCGGGCACCCTGACGCCGCTGCTCAAGCGGCTGCAGTCGGCAGGGCTGGTGGAGCGGCGGCGCAGTACCCTGGACGAACGCGAGATGCACCTGGCTGTCAGCGAGCAGGGGCGTGCATTGCGCTGCCGCGTGCCGGCCCTCAAGCGGCAGTTGCTGTGCGAGCATGGCGTCGATACCGAGCAGTTGGAGCCGTTGCGTGCTCAGCTGGATGCGTTGCTGCGGCGCATGGCCGAGCAGTTACCCAGTTAGCAGGCGGTCAGGCAGGCAGCCACTGGTCGAGCAGGGCGAGCAGCTCTTCGCGGCGAAAGGGCTTGGCCAGGTAATCGTTCATGCCCGCGGCCAGGCAGCGCTGACGCTCGTCGGACAAGGCATTGGCGGTCAGGGCAATGATCGGCAGCTGCTGCCACTCGGGCATTTCGCGTATCCGCCGGCTGGCCTCGTAGCCGTCCATTACCGGCATGTTGCAGTCCATCAACACCAGGGCGAAGGATTGCTCCTGCAGTCGCTCCAGGGCCTGCTGGCCATTGTTGGCCAGCACCACCTCGAGTCCCTGCTTGGCCAGCATGCCCTTGGCGACCAGTTGATTGACCGGGTTGTCCTCGACCAGCAATACCTTCGCCTGTTGACGCGGAACCGGGGCAGCGGGCAGGGCGCCTGCCGAGTCGTCTGGGGAATGCTGCAGTGCATGGTTGAGGGCTTGCAGCAGGTGCTGCCGGGTGAGGGGCCTGGCGACCTGTTCGAGGGGCGCCAGCGCCGCGGCCTGCTCGGCACCCAGGAAGCTGCCGTAGGCGGTTACCAGAATGATCGGCGTAGCGGTTTGCTGGCGCAGCCTTTCCATGCAGCTGGGGCAATCGCTGATGATCACGTCGGCCTCGATGGCCTCGACATCCCGGGCGCTGTCCAGGCGCCGATAGCTCAGCCCCCAGTTGCCAACCCAGACCGGCAGCAGCTCGGCCAGGCCGGTCTCGGCAGCACAGATCGCCAGTACCCGCCCGTTCAGCTTCGGCGCAGGCAACGCTGCCTCCAGGCTCGGTAGCGGCAGAACGGCGCTGAAGCGGCTGCCGATACCGGGTGTGGATTGCAGTTCGAGCGTGCCCTGCATCGCCTCGCACAGGCGACGGGTCAGGGCCAGGCCCAGGCCGGTGCCGCCGAATTGCCGGGTGATGTTCGCGCCGGCCTGGGTGAAGGGTTGGAAGATGCGTGCCTGGGCCTCTGCCTCGATGCCGATGCCGGTGTCGCGGACCTCGATGCGCATGCGCTCGCCCTCGGCCGTGATGCGAATATCGACACGGCCTTCGCGAGTGAATTTGAGCGCATTGGACAGCAGGTTGCTGACGATCTGCCTGACCCGGGTCGGGTCGCCAAGCACCTGGGCTGGCAGCCTCGGATCGAGCAGACAGGTGAGTTCCACGCCCGGCTGGGCATTTTGCGACAGCAGGCTGGCGGTGCCTTCCACCAGTGCGCCAAGGTCGAAGGCGATGCGCTCCAGCTCCAGTTGGCCGGCTTCGAATTTCGACAGATCGAGGATGTCGTTGAGCAGGTCGACCAGCACCTTGCCCGAGTCGTGGGCGATGGACAGCTGCTGACGCTGCTCGCTGTTCAGTGGACCTTCCAGTGACAGCGCCAGCATACCCAGCAGGCCGTTGAGCGGAGTGCGGATTTCGTGGCTCATGTTGGCCAGAAAGATCGAGCGCGCCTGGGCCATGGCCAGGGCGTCGCGGCGGGCCTGCTCCAGCTCGTCGTTGGAGCGGCTGAGGCGGCTGTTGGCCGCTTTCAGCTCGACGGTGCGGGCGGAAACGATGGTTTCCAGTTCGCCCAGGTAGTCGGTCAGGCGGTCTTCGGCGCTGCGGCGCTGTTCGATCTCGGTGGCGATGCTGGCAAGCTGGCGGTTGGCGACCTTGACCAGCACGCCGATTTCGTCGCGTTCGTGACCTGGCGGGCAGGGCAGCGGCGTGCGGTCGGGCGTGCGCAGGTCACGGCCAGCGAGGGCCTGGATGACCTGGGTGAGCGGCTTGGTGAGCATGAAATAGAACAGCACCAGCAGGATCACCGACATCAGCAGGCTGCGGGTGAAGCCGTTGATCATGGTTAGCAGCGAGCGTTTGAGAAAATTGCTGCCAAAGGCATAGGTATCGACGTCCAGTTGCAGCACGCCCAGCTGTTCGGCAGGGGCGTGGTCGACCGACAGCCGGGTTTCGAAATGGCGACTGCTACCGAACAGGAAATCGCTGAAGATCCGATAGTTGCTCTGCATGGGCGGCTGCATGGCGCTGGCCAATACCTCGCCACTGTTGTCGACGATGCGCGCGCCGGTCACCGCTGGCGAACGACGTAGGCCGACCACCAGCTCCTGGGCCAGTTCGGCATCGATGTTATAGGCGATTCGCGCGGCAGGATTATGGCTGATCTCCATCAGCGCACGAATCTCACGGTTGATGGCCGCGTCTTCGCTGGCATAATCGACGCCGATCTGCACCAGGCTAAGCAGGGCGCCCAGAATGAAGGCGACCAGAACGGTAAGGCCTGCCTGCTTGAATGACAGTCGCTGTCTGAGTGGTATTTCCATATCGGGTGGTGATGTCTCGTTCCGTTCGCTGCCCAAGCATAGTCGATCTGGCCTGCTTTTCGGCACGCCTGCCTCACAGACCGGATATTTTGAGGAGCTGCTACGTGGATTCCCGTTTTGCTGATTTTCTGGTTCGCGCCGAATGCGTGCTGACCCGCCTCGAACCACTGTTGCCGGCCGTTCGCGAGCCGCTGGACTGGACACATACCCTGGCCGCGCGCTGGCAGCGCGAGGGGCGCTCGGGCTACCTGCAGGGGCTCGAGGTCAGCCTCGACATGCACCTGGCGGACCTGATCGGCGTCGATACCCAGCGCGAGCAGCTGGCGCGCAATACCTGGCAGTTCGTGCAGGGCATGCCGGCCAACCATGCGCTGCTGTGGGGCGCCAGGGGCACTGGCAAGTCCTCGCTGGTCAGGGCGCTGCTGGCCGAGCATGCCAACGCCGGGCTGCGCCTGATCGAAATCGAACGCGACCATCTGGCGGACCTGCCGCGGGTGGTGGAGCAACTGATGAGCCTGCCGCAGCGCTTCATCCTGTTCTGCGACGACCTGTCGTTCGAGGCCGGGGAGGGCGACTACCGGGTGCTCAAGAGCGTGCTCGACGGCTCGCTGGAGCGTTCCCCGGAAAACGTACTGCTGTATGCCACGTCCAACCGCCGGCATCTGGTGCCGGAGCGCGAGAGCGACAACGCCAATACCAAGATGGTCGACGGCGAGTTGCATCCCAACGAAGCGGTCGAGGACAAGATCGCCCTGTCGGACCGTTTCGGCCTATGGCTTTCCTTCTACCCCTTCACCCAACAGCATTACCTGGATGTGGTGCGTCACTGGATCGAGGTTCAGGCCGCGCAATCCGGCCTCGAGTGGCAGTGGAGCGAGGAGCTGGAGAAGCTTGCCGTACGCTGGGCCACCGGGCGCGGCAATCGCAACGGGCGCTGCGCCTATCAGTTCGCCCGCCAATGGGTCGGGCTGCAATTACTGGAGAACTCGCAATGATCGATTTGAGCCAGACGGGCAACGGCCTGGACGGTTATGCCCTGATGAACGCACAGTTGCAGGCGTTGCTCTCGGGTGAACGGGATTTCATCGCCAATGCCGCGCAGTTCAGCGCCTTCGTCTATCACGAATTGGAGGATCTCAATTGGGCCGGCTTCTATCTGGTGAAGGATGACGAACTGGTGCTCGGCCCGTTCCAGGGCAAGGTGGCCTGTGTGCGGATCGCCTTCGGCCGTGGGGTGTGCGGTGCTGCTGCGGCCTCACGGCAAACCCAGCGGGTAGAGGATGTACATGCCTTCGCCGGGCATATCGCCTGCGACAGCGCCTCGAACAGTGAACTGGTGGTGCCGCTGATCAAGGACGGTCGACTGATTGGTGTGCTGGATCTGGATAGCCCGCGAGTAGGGCGTTTCAGCGAGGCTGACCAGCGTGGCATCGAGGGGCTGGCTGAGGTGCTGCTACGCGCCAGCGATTGCTGAGAGCCCTGCAGGGTATGGCTGAGCGGCAGGCCTCTCAGTCGTACAGCGCTTTCTTTTTCCAGTCGCCGTCTTCTTCTATCGACTTGAGCCCTTCGGTCAGCTCGCTGGAAGCCTCCTCGCTGGGGGCCTGGTGGCCGACCAGCATCGCGTTGACTCGCGCCAGTTGTTTTTCGAATTGCGCCAAGGTTGCCTGGTAGCGTGCCGTATCGGGTTGTTTCTGCAGAAACTGTACGGCGCGTTCCAGCGCCAGCCGGGCATGGCCAGTCTGTTGCTGTTGCAGCGCCTGCCTGGCCTGGTTGCCATACAGCTCGATATACAGCTGCGCCAGCATGTGGCGAATTTCCTTGGCCCATCCCTTGGCTTCATCCACGGGCAGTATGCCGCTCTGCGCCAGTTTGCCGACCTGGCCATGCAGCGCCTCAAGCTGCGCGCGCACCAGGGTGGCCTTGGCATCATCGGTCACGTTGAAGGGCGCATTGCGTACCGGGATGTCCTTGCCCTGGGCGAGCAGCTTGCGCAGTTCCTCGGCCATGGTCGCGTAGGCACTGTCTTGCTTGTCCACCTCCAGAATGCGCTCGGCGAACTGCAGCTGCAGCCGGCACAGCAACAATTTGAGTTCGGGGGTCATGAACTGGCCGGCGAACTGTTCGTTGAGGTCGGCGATGCGCCGATAGCGTTCGGCCAGGTCGGCTTTCAGGCGCGACTTCTTGCGCTTGTTGTTTTCGGCCAGCTGATTCAGGTAGGCCAGCAGCACCAACAGCGTGATACCGCCGATTATCGCCATGGTGATCACGAGCGAGGACATCGTCTTAACCTCTTGAAGGCCGTTGTGCAGGGCGCAGCGACCCGCGAGGTGGTGGCTGCCTGTCTATGCCGATCATCTTACTCGCGTTCTGCCATCATTGCGCGCATTAGGCGAGGGCCGCGCCGCCGGCCTGCTGCATTAAAGCAGGCACTACCGGTCGGCGCAGCGCCTCGGCACCTGGAATCCGGGTGAAGTCGTTGATTTTAAAAAATTTTATATGAGAGGTTGACGACTGTTGAAAGCCTCCATAGAATGCGCGCCACTTCCACGGTAATGCTGAAAAGCACAGCGCGGAAGCCGGAGATTCCGGGCAACGTCCCCTTCGTCTAGTGGCCTAGGACACCGCCCTTTCACGGCGGTAACAGGGGTTCGAGTCCCCTAGGGGACGCCAATTTGTTGTAAATGCGGGAATAGCTCAGTTGGTAGAGCACGACCTTGCCAAGGTCGGGGTCGCGAGTTCGAGTCTCGTTTCCCGCTCCAGATTCCAGATTCAGCCTGGCAGTTGAATCGCGGTAAGAAGTTCCAGGTCCCCTTCGTCTAGTGGCCTAGGACACCGCCCTTTCACGGCGGTAACAGGGGTTCGAGTCCCCTAGGGGACGCCACTTCCAAAAGAAGTGGAGCAGTAAAGATTGCGGGAATAGCTCAGTTGGTAGAGCACGACCTTGCCAAGGTCGGGGTCGCGAGTTCGAGTCTCGTTTCCCGCTCCAAATAAACGAAAACGCCGCTCAATAGAGCGGCGTTTTTGTATCTGCGTTTCGGCGCTGAAAAAAGCCCGCCAGCATTTGGATTGCTGGCGGGCTTTTTCGTCAGTGGCGGCTGGTTGGTGCCGGCATTGCCAGCGGTTGCTTTTACCGGTTTCCGCCAATCTAGCCATCTATGGTCGGGATGACGTGGGGTCTGTGGTTCCGAATCTCGAAACCTGTACCTGTCTCGATTAAGAGTCGAAGTACCGCTGGGTCTGGTCTATGCGCCAGAAAGGGCGCGCGCCACAGCAAGGAGCTTGCTCGGCGCGCGGGATGGCCGGTCACCAGGTGAAGTTCACCGAGGTCAGCAGGGTGCGCTCGTCACCGTAGTGACAGGTGGAGAACTGCACTGCGCGTAACGCTTGTCGGTCAGGTTGCTGGCGTTGACGGTCACGTCCCAGTTTTCGTCGATCCGGTAGCGTGCCATGGCGTCGAACAGGGTATAGGCTGGCATGGCCGAATCCATACCCGAGGCCTGCGTGGTGCCCATGTAGCGAGCGCCGGCGCCTAAGGTCAGTTGCGGAATCCCCCAGTCGACGAAGTCGTAGCTGGTCCACAGGGCGGCCTGGTGGGTCGGTGCGCTGACCTACTTCATCGGCAATCGAGCTCTTGGTGGTGCGGGCATCGGTATAAGCGTAGGTGGCTATCACGCTGAGTGTTGGGGTGACATCCGCCTTGGCTTCCAGCTCCAGGCCGCGGGAGCGTACCTCGCCGGTCTGGCGGAACTCCTCGGTACCTGGATCCTGCTTGAGCACGTTAGTCTGGGTCAGCTCGTAGACTGCTGCGCTGAGCAGCATATTGCTGTCCTTGGGCTGATAGCGCACGCCTGCTTCGTATTGCTTGCCTTCGGTGGGGGTGAAGGTCTGGCCGGTGACTTGCGCAACGGAAACCGGGAAGAACGACTCGCTATAGCTGATATAGGGCGCCAGGCCATTGTCGGCCTGGTAGACCAGGCCTGCGCGGTAGGTAGTGGCTTCGTCATCCTGACTGGCCTTGGCTCCATTGCGATGGGCCGTCTGCTGCTGATCGGCCCAGTCGTGGCGGCCACCCAGCAGCAGGGTCCACTTGTCGCCGAATTTGATCTGATCCTGGAAGTAGACGCCTTTTTGCAGCATATATCGCTCAGGGCGATGGGCAACTGGCGCAGCAAGAGCAGGTTGGCCGCCACGGCGGGGGCCAGGAAGCAGAAGTACCATTTCGACCAGGTAGAGGTCAGTGCCAGCAGATCGTCGGTGCCATGGCGCGCCGCCAGGGTACGGATGAACTCAGCGAAATAGTCCGGCTGAAACAGTTGTGGGCCGGCAAGCGTATGCGCCGGGTCACTGGCGAGCCGCAGTTTGTCCCCATAAGCAGCCAGCGGGCCGTTGAACAGCGGGGCAAGGCTGAGGATCATTCAAGCTGCCCCGCTGCCGTCACGGGACGGAAATGCGGGGTTGTCGGCTGGGCGATGGGCTATCGGGCTCATGCTGGGTGGCTTGCTGATCAGGCTCGTCATCACGTGTCGCGCGGCAGTATAAATCCAGGGTTTTGTCATGCAGGGCCTCCAGCGAGGCGCGATGCCCGACGCTGATCACGATGGCGTCCGGCAAGGCACGGCGCAATTGCCGGTAACAGCTCATTTCGCTGGCTTCATCCAGTGCGGAGCTGCTTTCGTCCAGGAACAGTACCCTTGGCTGCAGCAACAGGGCGCGCACGAAGGCGCAACGCTGCTGTTCGCCGATGCTCAGGGTCTGCGACCAGTCCAGTTCGCTGTCGAGCCGTTCGCTCAGGTGGCCGAGGCCGCACTGCTGCATCGCCTCGAGCAGTCGCGGATCTGCTTCCGGGTGCGGTGCGGAGGGGTACCAGAGCATGTCGCGCAGGGTGCCGAGCGGCAGGTAGGGTTTCTGCGCGAGCGTGAGCGTATTGCCCAGGTCGTAGCGTGCCACACCGGCTGCATGGCTCCAGACGCCGGTGAGGGCGCGGATCATGGTGGATTTGCCGAAACCCGAGGGGGCGCGGATCAGTAGACTTTCGCCCGGCTGCAGATGCAGGTCGAAGCCATCGAGCAGCATCCTGCCTTCTGGTAGCCATAGCGACAGGTTCTTGACTGCAAAACCATCGGAGCTGTGCTCGAGGCATACGCCGTTCTCGTCACCAACGCTTCCCAGACGCCGTTGGAAGCCGATCAGACGATCGACGACCGCTTTCCATTCCGCGACCTCGGGAAACACCTTGACCAGATAGGCCATGGCTTCGTGAACCTCGCCGAAGGCGGCGCTGAGCTGGGTCAGGCGGCCCAGGGGGAAGGCGCCGGCGAAGAACTGGGGCGCCATGATGAACATGGGAATGATCATGGCGCTGCGCATGTAGAAGGTGGAGTAGCCAAGCACGATCTTCTGCTGTTTCACCAGGGACCAGAAGTTCTCCAGTGCCGCTCCCAGGCGCTGGCTGAAGCGCGCGTGCTCTTCGCTCTCGCCCCGGTACTGGGCCACGGCTTCGGCGTTTTCCCGCAGGCGCATCATGGCGAAGCGGAAATCCGCTTCGCGACGCTGCTGGATGAAATTCAGACGTGGCAATGCGCGCCCCAGCCAGAAGGCGCCGCCGGTGCCGAGGATGGAGTAGAGTAGCGCTGCCCATACCAGCAGGCCGGGGATCACCAGTTCTTCGCCCGCGAAGGGAATGCGCACCAGGCTCGATGCCTGCCAGAGGATATGCAGGAAGGAGAACAGCGACAGCAGGGCGGTCATCAGGCCCAGGCTGAGTTTCAGCGACAGGGTGATGAGCAGGTTGATGTCGTCGGCGATGCGTTGGTCGGGGTTGTCGGTTTCCGGAACCCTAAGCTGCAGCTTGAGATAGCGATGGCGTTGCAGCCAGAGTTGCAGGGTGTTCTCGGTGGCCCAGCGGCGCCAGCGCAGGGTGAGTTTCTGCTGGAAATGGAAGGCGGCCACGGTGAAGGTGGCCAGGCCCAGTTGCAGGAAGAGGAACTGCACGCCACCGATCAGGAAGGCGTCGTAATCCAGCGCCTGCAGGGCATTGTAGAAGTGCAGGTTCCAGAAGTTGTAGAGCAGGTTGACCCCGACCAGGCACAGGTTCATCAGGATCGTGCCGAACAGCAGCAGGAAGGCGGGGCGTCTTTCGGCAGACGACCAGAACGGCCGGGCGAGCAACCAGAAATCACGTAATGTCTGCATGTGGCCTCGAGTTGCCCGGCGTGAAACGCGTTGAGTTTATAGAGGGGCGGCTATACCATCAACGCTAATCGTTCTCATCGTTATGACCGACGCGGCGGAGGCAGGCCATCGAACTTCCGGATTGGCTGTGCCAAGCATGGCCACCCATCCAGCGCGTGATCCAGGTCGAGAGCCAGGGGCGCGCGGCGGTACCGCTGCCCGACCTGGCCGATACCAGTGTGCTGTACCCCATGCTCGAACGTTTCGCCGAGCTCTATCCGGGGATCAAACGCCCGCCAGTGGCCTCCCAGTGGTCGATGAATTACCTCAGCGTCATGCTGCCGGCCACGCTGGCGGCGGTGTTGACCCGTGACCTGGCCATTGCCTTCTGGGAGCGGGAGGTCGCCTTGTTGCACGAGGCGGGCCAGCCCCGGGCGCTGTGGCTGCCGACGCCGCAGGCCTCACTGGCCGCCGGGCAGCGCGATGACTACTGGGCGCGTCTGCTGCATGAGCACCTGGAACCGCTGTTCAGCAGCATTGCCACCTGGGGTGGGCTGGCGCCGAAGGTGCTATGGGGTAACTTCGCCGCTATCTGGGATGGCGCCTTCGCTCGCATCGACCCCAACCTCGCGCGTGAGGGATTCGCCGAGGCCCACCGCTGGCTGGAGCGTGCCGTGGTCGCTGACGGACGGCTGAAGCCCAGAAGCCTGCAGTGGATGGTTGATTCGCCGGCGCCCGAGGTCTGTGCACGCATCCCCTTGCGCCGTCATTGCTGCCTGCACTATCAGTTGCATGCCCCGGTAGCCGGCAAGCCGCAGGTGCTGTGCGAATCCTGCCCGAAGCTGCATCGCCTGCCGCAGGCGGAGCAGGCGAGTTATCTGCGCTATATCTACGGCGGCGAGTCCTAGCACCGCTCCGGGCTACGCAACTACTCCCAAGCGACGCCTTACCAGCTCCAGCACCGCATCCGGCTGCTCGAAGGCGAAGAAATGCCCGCCCTCGAAGCCGTGCAGTTCGCATCCCGCTCTGGTTTCCGTCTGCCAGTCGTGCAGCGTTTCCTCACCCACATGGGCATCGTCATGCCCGGCCAGCACGCTCATGGGCACGTCGAGTCGTGGGCGCTGCTGGTAGCGGTAGCGGCTCAACAGGGCGAAATCGGCGCGGATGGCCGGTAGCAGCAAGGCCATCAGTTCCTGATTGGCCAGCACTTCGGGCGGGGTGCCGGCGTAGTCGCGCAGTTTGATCAATAGCTCACCGTCGCTCAGCAGGTCGTAGCGCGGTGCACCGACGCGGTGGCGCGGCGCGCCGCTGGCCGAGACGAACAGATGGCGGGGAGAGGCCAGGCCGCGTCTGACGCAGTGATGGGCCAGCTCGAAGGCGACCAGGGCGCCGAGGCTGTGGCCGAAGAAGGCGAAGGGGCGGTCGTCATGCCGGGCGATGACCTGGCCCAGTTGTTCGAGCAATTGGGCGAAGTCGTGCAGCGGCGGCTCGCCGAAGCGGGCGCCACGTCCTGGTAGCTGGATGGCGCAAAGCTGGATGCTCGGCGCCAGTTTCGCGAACCAGGGCATGAAGCTGCCGGCGCTGCCACCGGCGAAGGGAAAGCAGAACAGGCGCAGGCGCGCGCCGGGCATTGGGCGGGTCTGGATCCATGCCGAGTCAGCAGGGCGTTGCTCGGACAGCATCTGGGCATGCATGGCCTGCCTCCTCAGTAGGCCGCCGCCGCGAGCGGCTCGGTGCTGGTTTCCGACACGCAGCCCTGGTCCACCTTGATCAGCCGATCGGCCAGGTGGAAATAAGCGTCGTCGTGGGAGATCACGATCACCAGTTTTCCACGCTGGCGCAGATCAGGAAGGATCTTGGTGTAGAAGAAGCGTTTGAACACCGGGTCTTGGTCCGCCGCCCATTCGTCGAACAGGTAGCAGGGGCGGTCGTCGAGGTAGGCGGCCAGCAGGGCCAGGCGCTTGCGCTGGCCGGTGGAGAGGTCGAGGGTGGACAGGCGACCGCCTTCGATATTGACCTTGTGCGCCAGTTGCAGGTGCGCCAGGTAGTCACGGGCTTGCTGCATCAGGTGGGGGTCATCGCCGTCGAGCAGGTGCTCGAACAGGCAGAAGTCGGTGAAGATCGCCGAGAAATGCTGGCGGTAGAGATGATTCTGCGTGCTCGCGGATACCTGCTCGTCGAGCAGCAGGTCGCCGCCTTCGGGTTGATAGAGCCCGGTCAGCAGCAGGGCCAGTGTGGTCTTGCCGCTGCCGTTGCCACCGGTGATGAAGACCACCTCGCCAGCGCGTAGCTCGAGGTCGAACGGGCCAAGGGTGAAACGGCCGTCCTCGCCCTCGCGGTAATAGCTGTGGCGCACCTCGCGGCATGCCAGGCGTGCCACGTGTCGGGCCGGCGACAGGGTATCGGCCGGGGTGCCGGCGACTTCCAACTGCCCTTCGAGTGCGCGAATCTTGCGCAGCGAGACGCTGGCGCGGCCCAGGGTGGGCAGGGCATTCATCAGTTCCGACAGCGGTGTGATCATGTACAGCAGGGCGAGGATGTAACCGGTCACCAGCGTCGCGCTAAGTTCGATGAACTGGGGCGCGAGGAACAGCACCGTGCCGATCAGCAGGTAGAAGATGCCGTTACCCCAGTTGAGCACCAGGGCGTAGATGCTCATGCCGCGTACGAAGTCGCGGCGGTACTGCTGGCTGATGGGGTAGAGCAGGCGCTCGAAGAACTGCAGGCGCCGCGAGTGGTTGAGCTGCAGTTCCTTGCTGCCGTCGGTGAGCAGGCGGTATTGGTCGAACAGTTGATCCTTCAGCTCGCGGGCCTTGCCGATGGAGGTCAGGGCCTTGCGCTGAGGCCAGTGGAAGCTGGCCGCGCCGAGCAGGATCAGTGCCGCGGTCAGGCCCAGCAACGGCAGGCTGAGCCAGCCCAGATAAGCCAGGCAGGCCAGCACGATGCCGCTGTTGACCAACATCACCGGCACCAGCTCCACCGCCTGGCTGATGGTCTGCGTATCGTCGGTGAGCATCGCCAGCAGGCGGTGCTTGCCCAGGCGTTGCAGGCGTGGATAGGGGGTGTCGATCAGCTTGCCGCTCAGGTGCAGACGCATGTCGCTGATCGCGGTCTGGCCCAGGCGCAGCAGGCTCACGTCGGAAACGATGCGTGTGCTCACCACCAGAACCACCAGGCCGGCGAACAGCAGCCCATCGGCCGGGCGCAGTTGGCCGAAACCGGCCAGGGAATGGTTGATGTTGGCGATCAGCCCGGCAGCCGCCAGGCCGCAGGCCAGACCGGTACTGGTGGCGATCAGCAGGGTGCGCCAGGAACGTCGCGCCAGTAGCAGTAACAGATCCATCTCAAGTCATCTCGTGGTTCAAAGGTTCACGCCGTGCGGTACCCAGATTGGCCAGGCTCTCGACCAGAGCCCGTTGCCAGGCAGCCTGGCGCAGGATGTCCAGGTGCTGTGCGGCAATGGTCTGCTCGCGGCTCGGGCCTTGGCTAAGGCTGCGCCAGTCCGGCGCGCTGAAGTCCTCGGCTTGCAGTGTGGCGCTGGCCCACCAGAGGTTCAGCGGGCAGCGTAGCGTGACGGGGCGGAAGGTGCCGATCAGTGTCTGGGTATGGGCATGCTGGCGCAAACGGTATTCCAGTTGCTCCCAACTGTCGCCTGCCAGGTGCAGGCCCTGCTGGCGAGCCCACTGCGCCATGGCCAGTGGCCATTCGTCTGGCGTGTATGCGAGCAGGTGAACGCGCGCCGCCTCGGCCAATGCCGACAGCCGCTGCTGACTTTCGGCATCGAGTTGTTCGGCGGCCGCCTGCAGCAACGCTTCCAGGCTTTGTGTCGCTGTGCTGCGCTGGGTCTGCGAGTCGACGATGCCGAGAAACGCCACCTCCTGGCCGGCCTGCTCCAGTTGCGCGGCGGCGCAGAAGGCCAGCAGGCCGCCGAGTGACCAGCCGAGCAGGTGGTACGGGCCCTGCGGCTGCTGCCGGCGCAACTGCTCGACGTACACCGCGGCCAGGGCCTCGAGTGTGTCGCGCCCCGGCAGCGGGCTGCCTTCGGCCAGATAGGTGGCTTGCAGGCCCCAGAGGTTCCAGTCGCCCAATACCTCGCTCAGGACACGGTAGTCCTGCACATGGCCGGTGGAGGGGTGGAAGCAGAACAGGTTGCCTTTTGCCCCATCGGTTCGCGACAGCGATACCAGTGGCGAGAGTTGCATCTGTGCCTGCACCAGCTCGGCGAAACGCGCCACGCTCGGCGCATTGAACACGGCGTTGACCGGCACCGAGGTACCCAGCGCGTTCTGCAGGCGGCTGGCCAGCTTGACCGCGGCGAGCGAGTGGCCGCCGAGGGCGAAGAAGTCGTCCTCGATGCCGACCCGCTGCAGACCCAGCACCCCGGCCCAGATCCCCGCCAGCAACTGCTCCAGCGGGGTGCGCGGCAGGCTGTCGCCGACCTGGTCGAGCACCTGTTCGGCCCACTGGGCGAGGGTCTTGCGATCCAGCTTGCCGTTGCCCAGCAGTGGCAGGGCATCGACCAGGCGCAAGGCCGGCAGCATGTGTTCCGGCAGCCGCTCCTGCGCCTGGCTCTGCAACTGGGCGAGCGTGCGGACCTGGCCGTGCTCGAGGGTGAGAAAGGCGTACACCTGCTGGTCGAACGGGCCGCGTGCCACGCAGGTGACGGCGGCCTGGGCCACGCCGGGCAGGCGGGCGAGCTGCGCCTCGATATCGTCGAGTTCCACGCGGAAGCCGCGAATCTTCACCTGGCGGTCGACACGGCCGATGATCTCCAGGCTGCCGTCCGGGCGGTAGCGCGCGCGATCGCCGGTGCGATAGAGACGTTCGCCGGGTAGCTGCGGGTGGTCGCCGAAGCGCTCCCGGGTCTGCTGTTCGTCCAGGTAGCCGCGTGCCAGTTGCGGCCCGGCGAGGTAGAGCTCGGCGGCCTGGCCGGGCGCGGCCTGGTTGCCTTGGTCGTCGAGCAGATAGGTGCGCATGCCGTCCAGACGGTCGTCGAGGGGCAGGTGATGGTAGTCGATGGCCGGGTCGAGGCGATGCATGAGCACGCCGATGGTGGTTTCGGTCGGGCCGTAGTGGTTGTACACCGTCAATGTGGGGGCGAGGCGACGCAGGCTCTGCAGCAGGCGTTGCGGGCTGTGCTCGCCACCGAGGATCAGTTGCTTGCGCGGCAGGGTGGCGGCGGCTGCGCTGTGCGCGAGCCAGGCGTCGAGCAAGGAGGGCACGGTCTTCAGGTGATCGATCGGGTGGCGGGCCTGGTAGGTCGCCCAGGTTGCCGCATCGAGGCTGGTGGCCTTGTCCACCACGTGCAGCTCACCGCCGCTGAGCAACGCAGGGAACAGCAGGGTGTAGCTGAGGTCGGCGGCCAGCGAGGTGACCAGTGCGCTGCGCTCGCCGGGCGCCAATGCCAGGCGCCGGAGCAGGCTGTCCACGTAGCTGCCGAGCTGGCGATGTTCGATCACCACGCCCTTGGGCGTGCCGGTGCTGCCGGAGGTGTGCAACACGTAGGCGGCGCTGTGGGCGGCAATGGGCAGCTCCAGCGGGCTGTCCGGCAGGTGCTGCCAGCGTGGCAGGTCATCCAGGTCGAGGCTTTCCAGGCCGGCTTGCGTCGGTGCCGGGGCGCTGCCGTCGACGAGCAGGAAGGCCGGCTGGGCGGCGGCCAGGATCGCCTGGCTGCGGGCCAGCGGCTGCTGGTTGTCCAGTGGCAGGAAGGCTGCGCCACTCTTGAGCACGCCGAGCATGGCGACGATGGCGTCGGCATTGCGCTCCAGGTGCAAGGCCACACGATCCTCGGCGCCGATGCCGCGCGCGTTGAGAAAACGCGCCAACTGGTTGCTGCGCGCCTCCAGTTGCGCGTAGGTCAACTGCTGGCGGGCGTCGCACAGCGCCAGGCGCTCGGCGAAGCGCGCCGCCTGCTGGCTGAAGCGCAGAGGGAAGGCCATGAAGGAGGTGTCGGGCAGTTCGCTGCGCTGGCCCTGCACCGCGGCCAGGCTGGCGTCGAAACTCGGGCTGTGCAGCGCCAGTGCCTGCAACTGTTGCTCAGGATCATCGAGGGCGGCGAGCAGCAGGGAGCGGTATTGCTCCAGCAGCACCCGTGCGCTCTGCAGGTTGTAGCCGCTGCTGGTGAAGGCGAGGTTGAAGCGGTAGGCGATGGCGCCTTGTGCGTCGCTGAAGGCCTCCGGGGTGAGCAACAGGTCGAAGGCCTGGGCCGCCGAGTTCAGTTCCACTACCGAGAGCGTCGTGCCCGGCATGCCGGCCACCGGCAGCGCCTGGGGCAGCAGACCGCCCCACTCGAAACCGTAGCGACTGGCATCTGGCGATGGGTCGCTGGTGATGTCGCAGTATTCCTGCCATTCGCGTGCGCGGTCGCACAGGCGCTGCACGCCATCGAGGGCCTCGCTGAAGCGGCTCTGCGCGGGGAAGCGCCAGGCCAGGGGCAGGGACTTGGCGAACGCGCCCCAGCAGCCGGCCAGTTCGTCGTAATCGTCGCGGCAATCATGCACCCAGTTCATCGTCAGGGCCGGCGCCTCGCCCGGCGTCAGACGCTGCAGCAGGGCGCACCAGGCCGTCAGCAGCACCTCGGCGGGGCTTACCTGGTGCCGCTGGCAGAAGGCATCCAGGCGTGCCGCCAGCTCTGGCGTGCCATCCAGCTGGGCGATCAGTTGCCCGGGCGTGGCCTGCAGGCGCGCCTGGCGATAAGGCAGTTCGCCCGATGCATGTTCGCCCAGGGCCTGTTCACGCCAGTAGCGGCGGCCCAGCTCGGCATCTTCCTCGTCCTGCAGTTCATATAGCCAGGCGCTGTACTGGGTGTAGCTCATGTCCTCGTCATCGGCCTGCGCTTCGCCCGCCAGCGCCCTGGCCAGACGCAGCAGGGTGCCCCGGTCGGCGCTCAATGCCGGCAATTGCAGATGCAGGCGCTGGTGCCCGCTGCCCAGTACCTGGCACTCCAGCTGCACGCCGGCTTCGGCGTGCAGCGCCTCGCTCGGCGGCAGGATCCGTTGCAACGGCACGCGCAGCCCCGGCGAGGGGCACAGCCGCAGGCGCAGGGCCTCATGGCGTGCCACCAGGGCCTGCAGGCGGCCGTGCAACTGCGCCAGGTCGACCGTGCCGTGCAGATCGAGGGTCAGCGAGGCGGCAGGTAGACCCGCCTGCCAGCGCAGGCGTTGTTGCGGTGAAAGCTGGAACTGTTCCATCAGTGACTCTCCTCCAGTTCCAGGTCGGCGCGCGTGGTGCCTTTCTCGAGTGCCTCGAGCTCGTCGCGGCGCATCATCTGGCCCATGGCGACGCAGATCTTGCGTTCGCCCTCGAAGGGGTCGCGGGCATGGGCGACCAGCATGTTGTCGAGCATCACCACATCGCCTTTCTGCCAGGCGAAGCGCACGGCGCAGGCCTCGTAGACCCGGCCGATCTCGGCCATCACCTCGTCCTCGATGGGGCTGCCATCGCCATAGCAGACGTTGCGTGGCAGGTGCTCGGGGCCGAACAGCTCCAGCAGGTTGCCGCGCACCTCCGGCTCCAGGCAGGCCGGGTGGTGCAGTTGCACCTGGTTGAAGAAGGACGCTTCGCCGGTGTCCGGGTGGTGGACGATGGCCGGGCAGCGCTGGGCGATGCGCAGGCCATCCTCACCGAGCCATTGCCATTGGGTGCCGGCCTCACGGCAACGTTGCTCGACTTCTTCGCGCCGTTCGGTCTTGAAGAAGTCCTGCCAGCGCACATCGAGCTTGTCGGTGAAGTGGCGAACGTAGAGCAGGCCCTGGGTGCGCAGTTTCTCGACGATCGGTTGCGGCAGGCGGGCGAGCACCTCGCGGCAATCGACGATGGGGGTGCAGCCGCCCTGCGGCGCGGGTTTCTCGCAGTAGAACCATTGCTTGCGTGGCCATTGAGCAAGGTGCGAGCTCTCGTTGTGGAACAGGATCATGTGCTGCTCCGGGTAGGGCGTGGAGTGGTAGATGTTCTTGCCCGAGTTGTTCTTCGGCAGGTCGCCGTAGGTGCCGTAGAGATCGGGTTCGATGGCCTGGGCGAACTGCTCGAAGGCGCTGGCGTCCGGCAGGTCGAAGCCTCGGAACAACAGGCCGCCGTGGCGCCGTAGCTGTTCACCGATCCAGCCACGGGCCTGCTGCGCCCAGCTCACCGGGTCCAGCTCGCCGAGGCGTGGTTCGATCAGCAGCGGCAGGGCACGCTCGACCGCCAGGGGGGCGCTGCGCACCTGTTCCTCGGGGCGCTGGCTGACGGCGCTGGCGCGGGTCTGCTTGAGCTTGCTCAGTTTGGACAGCTTGCGCGAGGCGCGGCTTGCCTCGTCCTGGGTGGATGCATCGTACATGGGGCTGTTCTCCGTGACGGCCGGGCTGCGCAGGCGCCAGTCCCAGCCTTGCAAGGCGTGTTCGGGGGCCTCGATGACCCGTTGCAGCAGTTCGTCGAAGCCGCGCTGCAATTGCTCGATGGTGTCTGCCTGGAACAGGCTGGTGCGGTACACCCAGCGCAGGGTCAGGCCTTGCTCGTCTTCCTCGGCGAACAGGGCCAGGTCGAACTTGCTGGTTTCCTGGCGCGGGGCCAGGTGCTCGACGTGCAGGCCGGGCAGTTCGGCGGACGAGCGGGGCGTGTTCTGCAGGACGAACAGCGCCTGCACCAGCGGGTTGACCCCGGCCTGGCGTGGCGGCTGGAGGGTCTCGACCAGCTTGTCGAACGGCACCTGCTGGTGCTGGAAGGCGGCCAGGGTCTCGTCGCGCAGATGCTGCAGGCGGGCGCTGAAATCCTCTGCCGGGTCGAGGCGCGCGCGCAGCGGCAGCACGTTGACGAAGAAGCCGATCAGGTGCTCCAGGGCGGGCTGCTCACGGTTGGCCAGGTCGGTGCCGACCAGGAAGTCGTCATCGCCGGTGACCCGTTGCAGCAAGCAGTTGAAGGCGTTGAGCAGCACCATGAACAGCGTGGCGTGCTGTGTCTGCGCATAGGCTTGCAAGCGTTCGGCCTGGGCCCTGGGCAGGGTCTGGCGCAACGCCGCGCCCTGATAGTCGGCCTGGGCCGGGCGCGGTTTGTCCAGTGGCAGGCGCAGCAGCATCGGTGCACCCTGCAACTGGCTGCGCCAGAAGTCGATGTCGCGCGCCAGGCGCTGCTGCTGCGCGGGGCTGCGCTGCCAGTGGGCATAGTCGGCGTACTGGATGGGCAGGGCCGTCAGTGCCGGCGTTTGCCCGGCGCGGTAAGCGCTGTAGGCGGCGATGGCTTCCTCGACCAGGATGCCCATGGACCAGGCATCGGTGGCGATATGGTGCAGGGTGAACTGCAACACATGGCGCTTCTCGCCCAGGCGCAGCAGGCGTGCGCGCAGCATGGGTGGGCACTGCAGGTCAAAGGGGCGGGCGGCCTCCTCGTCGATGCACTGCTGCACCTGCGCGTCGTCATCCGCCGCCAGCGATTGCACCGGCAGTTCCAGGCGCACGTCATCCGCTATGACCTGGCGCGGTGTGTCGCCTGCGAGGATGAAGCCGGTGCGCAGCGACTCGTGGCGATCCAGCACAAGCTGCAGGGCGGCGCGCAGCGCCTCGACATCCAGCTCGCCCTCCAGGCGTACCGCGGTGGAGAGGTTGTAGGCCGCGCTGGGGCCTTCCAGCTTGTCGAGGAACCACAGGCGCTGCTGCGCGTAGGACAGCGGCAACGCTTGCGTGCGCGGCACCGCCACGATCTCCTCGAGGGCGGCTGCATTGGGCGCCTGGGCATCCACCACCTTGGCCAGCTCGGCCACGCTGCGATGCTCGAACAGGGCGCGCAGCGGCAGCTCGACGGCGAGCCGGCGGCGGATGCGCGCAACCACCTGGGTGGCCAGCAGCGAATGGCCGCCGAGGGCGAAGAAGTCGTCGTCGATGCTCAGCGAGGTCAGGCCGAGCAGGTCCTGCCAGAGCTCGGCCAGGGCCTGCTCGGTGGCCGTGCGCGGCGCCACCTGGGCCTGGCTGACGGCTTCGCTGGGCAGGCCGAGGGCGGCCAGTGCACGGCGGTCGACCTTGCCGTTGGCATTCAGCGGCAGGCTTTCCAGGCGACGCCAGTGGCCAGGAACCATGTAGCTCGCCAGTTGCCCGCGCAGGTGCTCGACCAGCAGTGCCTGCGCCGTGGCAGCGTCCAGCGCCGCGTCGCGGAACACGTAGCAGGCCAGCAGTTGCAGGTCGCCGCGGGCGTCCGGCAGGGCCAGAACCACGGCGCTGTCGACCTGCGGATGGCGCATCAGGCGGTTCTCGATCTCGCCCAGTTCGATGCGGTGGCCACGGATCTTCACCTGCTGGTCACGGCGCCCGAGGTACTCGATCACGCCGTCGGCGCGGTAGCGGCCGATATCACCGGTGCGGTAGAAGCGCGCGCCCGGCTCGAACGGGTGATCGACGAAGGCCGCACGGGTGCGCTCGGCATCGCCCAGATAGCCGCGGCCGACCCCCACGCCGGCGACGCACAGCTCGCCGGGCACGCCGATGGGTTGTGGGCGCAGCTCGGCATCGAGGATATAGAGCTGGTTGTTGGCGGTCGGTCGGCCGATCGGCATGTGCGCGCAGTCGCCTTCCGATGCCTCGTGGATGGCATGGAAGGCCACGTCGTCGGAGCACTCGGCCGGGCCGTAGGCGTTCATCAGTGGGGTGCCGGGGAAGCGGCTGCGCCAGTCGCGCGCCAGTGCCGGTGGCAGCGCCTCACCGGTCGGCAGCAGCCAGCGCAGGCTGTCGAGCTGGTGCTGCGGGCCGGCCTCCTGAAGCAGGCCGCGAATCAGCGCCGGCACTGCCTCGAGCAGATTCAGACGCTGGGTTTCGATGGCATCGAGCAGGGCGGCCGGGTCCTGGGCGACGGCGTCCGGCAGGATGTGCACCGTGGCGCCGACGATCGGCGCGGCAAGGAACTGCCAGACCGAGATATCGAAAGCCGGCGATGCGCTCTGGGCGATGCGGTCCTCGCTGCACAGGCCCAGGGTCGGCACCTTGCCGAAGATGTTGTTGAGCATGCCGCGCTGCTCCACCAGGGCGCCCTTGGGCGTACCGGTGGAGCCGGAGGTGAAGATCACGTAGGCGAGCTGGTCGGGGCGATGGGCGTACTGCACTGGCGCCGCATCGCCTTGCCACAGCTCCTGCACCACCAGGCAGCCGGGCTGCCGGGTGACGTCTGCCAGTACCCTGTCGAGCAGCCCGCTGGCCTTCTCGTCTACCAGCAGCAGCGGCGCGCCGCTCAGCTCCAGCAACTCGCCCAGTCGCTGCGGCGGGTGCTGGATGTCCAGCGCCTGGAAGGCCGCGCCGGCCCTGAGCGTGGCGATCATCATGCACAGCAGCGCCAGGCCCCGCTCGGCGGCCAGGGCCACCAGGGTATCCGGGCCGGCACCGGCCTGTTGCAGGGCGTGGGCGATGGCGTTGCTGCGCCGGTCCAGTTCGGCGTAGCTGAGCGTTTCTCCGGCGCACACCGCGGCGAGGCGTTGCGGATGGGCGCGTACCTGCTCGGCGAACAGGGCCGCGTAGCTGCGCTGCAGCGGGAAGTCGACGGCGCTGTCGTTCCACTCCACCAGCAGTTGCCGGCGCTCGGCCGCGGGCAGCATCTGCAGGTTGCCGAGCGGCGCCTCGGGTTGCTCGAGCATCTCGCCGAGCAGTTGCACCAGGTGGCCCAGCATGCGCTGCACGCTGTCCTCACCGAAGCGGCCCTGGTCATAGGACAGGCGGATACCCAGGCGGTCGCCGGGGTAGAGCACCACCGTCATCGGGAAGTTGGTGTGCACGCGGTCTTCGTAGATATCGATGCTGAAACCGTCGAGGCGGACGCTGGCGACGTCCAGCGGGGCGTTCTCGAACACCACCAGGCTGTCGAACAACGGTTGCCCACGGGGAATCTCGCTGCCCCGCTGGATCTCCACCAGTGGCGCGAACTCGTGGTCGCGCAGCTCGGCGTTGTGCGACAGCAGCGCCTGCAGCCAGTCGATCACCGGGCGCTCGGGGTCGACGTCGACCCGCAGCGGCAGGCTGTTGATGAACAGACCGACCATCTCCTCGACCCCGGCCAGCGCGGTGGGGCGACCGGCCACGGTGACGCCGAAGAGCACGTCGCGGTTGCCGCTGTAGCGCGACAGCAGCAAGGCCCAGGCGCCCTGGATCCAGGTATTGGGGGTGAGCTGGTGCGTCTGGCAGAGCTGCTGCAGGCGCTGGGTGCTGGCGACGCTGAGGGTGGTGTTGCAGTCGCCGACCACGTCCGGCGCGCGATCCGGCTGGGCCACGGGCAGATCGACCTGCAGCGGCGTGGGCGCCTCGAAACCCGCCAGTTCGCTGCGCCAGAAGGCTTGCGCGCCGTCCATGTCCTGGCGGGTGAGCCAGCTCATGTAGCCACGGAACGGGCGCCAGCGTGGACGCGCCACCGCTTCGCCACGCGCCAGGGCCTGGTAGATGGCCAGCAGGTCTTCCATCAGCAGGCCGAAGCACCAGGCATCGGTGAGGATGTGGTGGAAGCTGCGCACCATGCTGAAGCGCTGCTCGGCCAACTGGAACACACGCAGGTAGGTGAGTGGCGCACGGCTCATGTCGAAGCCACGTTGGCGTTCGTCGGCCAGCACGGCATCCATCGCTTCGCGCTGACGCTCGGCATCGAGGTGACGCCAGTCATACCACTCGAAGGCCAGCTCGGTATCGCGATAGACGCACTGCAGCGGCTCATGATCTTCCTGCCACCAGAACGCGGTGCGCAGCATCGGGTGGCGCTCGAGGAACAGCTTCCAGGCGCGCTCCATGGCCGATCGCTGCAACTCGCCGTCCCAACTGTAGCGCTGCTGCATCAGGTAGATGCCGCTGTGCGGTTGCAGCAAGGTGTGCAGCAGCATGCCCTGCTGCATGGGCGAGAGCGGGTAGAGATCTTCCAGGCGTGCCCAGGGCAGCGGCTCGCTGGCCAGGGTCGCGGCCTGCCCATGGCACAGGGGGAAGGCCGCACTGGCCGGGCGTAGTTCGGCGTTGTCCGCCAGCGCTGCGAGGGCCCGCAGATGTGCCACCAGGCCAGGCAGCCAGGTATTGGCCAATGGCCCTTCGGCGCGCAGATGCAGCCTGTTCTCGTGCCAGCAGGCGTCGAGGGTCAGCCCTTCGGCCATGGTCGGTTCACGGCTGGCGGCCTGGATCTCGGCGAGCACCGCCTGGGCCTCGCGGTGGGCGTCCCAGTCGCCGCGCCAGCGCAGGGCGAGCGCCGGCGTCGGCAGCTCGCGCAAGGGTTCGAGCAGGTAGGGGTTGTCCGCCAGGTGGCGCAGGGTGCCGTAGTCCGCGCCGAACTGCGGATAGTCGCGCAACTGTGCGGCCAGATCCTGCAGGCGGGCCAGGGCGTCGCCGCTCGGGGCCTGCAGGTAGAAGGGCACTGGCAGGGTCAGCGTGCCCAGCATCCGTGCCGGATCCAGGTCCGCCAGGGCGATCGGCGCCTGCAGCGGCAGGCGGTTGGCATCCGGGCGGCCGGCCTGCAAGGTCAGGGCGAGCGGTGCGCCGCTTTCGCCACCCAGGTGTTCGATCAGGCCGCTGGCCAGCAGCACCTCCCAGTCCAGTTGCAGGGTGTCGACCAGGCGCTTGAGGCGTGCCGAGGTGTCCGCGTCCAGGCGCGCTTGTGCCTGTCCATCCTGCTGTCCGGACAGATCGAGGGCGGGCAGCTCCAGCCCGGCGAATTGCAGCCAGTGTTCCCAGACCTCGTCCAGGCGCTCGCTGCTGGCGTCCTGCTGTTGGTGTTCGCACCAGGCGCCGAGTTCGCCGCCGCTGTAGGACAGGCGCAGCGGCCGTTGGTAGCGCAGTTGCGTGAGTGCCAGGTTGAGGTCGGCGAGCAGCAGGGGCCAGGCCGCTTCGTCGAGGCACAGCGGGTGGGCGACCAGCAGCAGCCGGTCGCCTGCCGCGCCGCGCAGCAGGCTGGCCTGCAGGCCCTGCCCGGCGGCCAGGTCGAGGCGGGCGAAAGCGGCCTCGGCCAGCGCTTGCAGGGACTCGTCGTGGTGCCTGCACTCGCTGACTTCGATGGCGGCGGGCGTGTTCAGTACCTGCTGTTGCCACTCGCCATCGGCACTGCGTTGCAGGGCCAGGCGCAATGCCTGGAGATGGCCTTGCAGCGCCGTCAGGGCCTGGGCCAGGTGGCTGGCTGCCAGCTCGCCGTCGATGCGCAGGCAACGCCAGCTTGGCTGTAGCGCACTTTCCAGACGCGCACGCTGGCCGGCGCTCAGCGGGATGGCGAAACCGTCGCCCTGTTGCCGGGCGGCGGCGCTTTCGGCGCCAGCACCGAGCACCTGGGCGATATCGGCGATGGTGCGGTTCTCGAACAGTTGCTTGGGCGTCAGCTTCAAGCCCTGCTGGTTGGCGCGGGCGATGATCTGCAGGTTGAGGATCGAGTCGCCACCGAGGCTGAAGAAGTTGTCGTGCACCCCGACCCGTTCGACCTTCAGCACCTCCTGCCAGATGCGCGCGAGCAGGGCTTCGACCTCGTTGCGCGGCGCGACGTGGTTGGCGCTATCGGCAGCCGGGGCACTGGGCAGCGGCAACTGGCGCAGGTCCGGCTTGCCGTTGGCGGTCAGGGGAATGGCGTCGAGGGTGATGACGTGGGCCGGCACCATGTAGTCCGGCACGCGGCGGCTCAGGTCGTCGCACAGTTTGCTGGCCGACAGCGACTGGCTGGCCACCACGTAGGCCACCAGGCGCGGCGTGCCATCCACTTCCAGCACGCGCACCAGCACCTGTTCGATCAGCGGCGAGAGGCGGCGGATCTGTGCCTCCACCTCACCCAGTTCGATGCGGTTGCCACGAATCTTGACCTGATTGTCGACGCGGCCGAGGAAGGCCAGTTGGCCGTCAGCCAGCCAGCGCACGCGGTCGCCGGTGCGGTACCAGCGTTGCCCGTCGCTTGCGACGAAGCGCTCGGCGCTGAGGTCGTCACGGTGCAGGTAGCCGCGGGCCAGGTCGCCGGCGATCCACAGCTCGCCGGGAACGCCGATGGCCACCTGGCGGCCATTGCCGTCGACCACCCGCAGGCGGCGGTTGGCCAGGGGACGACCGAGGGCGACCAGGCCGATGTCGGCCGCCAGCGGGGTGGCCAGCGCCCCCACCGTGGCCTCGCTCGGGCCATAGTGGTTGAACAGGCGCAAGGTCGGCGCCAGGGCGCCTACCTGGCGCAGCAGTTCGGGCTTGAGCGCGTCGCCACCGAATACCAGGCGTTGGCGAGGCAGCAGGCGTGGGTCGGGGTGGGCCTGGAGCAGGCCCTGCAGATGGCCGGGCGTGATCTTCAGCACATCCACCGGGTGCTCGCCGAAGAAATCGGCCAGGGCCAGCGGATCGAAGCTGGTGTCTTCGTCGACCAGGATCAGGCTACCGCCGTTGCACAGCGCGCCGAACAGCTGGGTGTGGCCGAGGTCGGCCGCCACCGTCGAGAGCAGGCCATAGCGCGCCGCGGGAGGCGGGTCGAGCAGCTCGGCGACGGCGGCGAGGTAGCCGACGATGGCCCGGTGCTCGACCACCACCCCCTTGGGCGTGCCGGTGGAGCCGGAGGTGTAGATGACGTAGGCCGGGGCATCCGCATCGTCGCCCGCCTGTACCGCCGTGCCGGGCAGGGCGGCGATGGCGCTTGCCTCGTCGTCCAGCCACAGCCGGGCCGGGCTTTCGCCACGGGGCAGGCGCGATTCCAGGGCGCGCTGGCTGATCAGCAGGTCGGCTCGGCTGTCCTGGAGAATGTCCGCCAGGCGCCCGGCCGGTTGCTTAAGATCCAGCGGCAGGTAGGCGGCGCCGCACTTGAGGGTGGCCAGCAGCGCCACCACGAAATCGACGCTGCGCTCCAGGGCCAGGGCGAGCAACTGGCCGCTGCCGATCCCCTGGGCTTGCAGGTGGTGGGCCAGGCGGTTGGATTCGGCATCCAGTTCGGCATGGCTCAGGGCACGGGAACGATCCTGCACGGCCAGGCGCTCGGGATGACGCTTCACTCCGTCGACGAAGCGTTGCTGCAGGGTGCTGGCGGCGACCGCCAGGTGCGCACCCTGGCCCTGGGCTTCCAGGCGCCGGCGTTCTTCTTCGCTCAGCCAGTCCAGCGCCTGCACCTTGGCCTGCGGTTGCTCGGCCATGGCCAGCAGCAGCGCACGCAACTGGGCGCTGAGCAGGGCGATCTCGGTGTCGCTGAAGCGGCTGCGGTCGTAGCTGAACAGGTATTGAAGGCATTCACCGGGCACCACGATCAGCGACAGCGGGAAATGGTTGCGGCCCTGGGTCAGGCGGATGCCATCGGCCCGGCGCTGCTCGGGCGGGGCGCTGAAGCGCAGGCCTTCGGCGTCCTGGTTGAGCGCATCGGTGACGGGGAAGTTCTCGAACACCAGGATCGAATCGAACAGCGCGCGCTCGGCCGGCACCTGGCTCAGGGGTTTGAGGCGGCTCAGCGGCAGGTAGGCGTGCTGGCGCAGGTCGCTGTTGCGCTGTTGCAGCACCTGCAGCCAGTCGCCGAGGGCGCGGTCGTCGTCCAGGCGCACACGCAGCGGCAGGGTGTTGATGAACAGGCCGACCATGCTGTCGACACCGGCCAAGCCGTCCGGGCGACCGGCGACGGTGACGCCGTAGACCACCTCGTCACGCCCGGCGTGCTGCCCCAGCAGCAGCGCCCAGGCACCCTGGATCAGGGTGTTGACGGTCAGGTGCTGGCTGCGGGCGAACTGGTTCAGGCGTTCGGTCTCGGCGGCGTCCAGGCATGTTTCGCGCTCGGCGTAGGGATGCTCTTGTGGCGCCTCGGGCGGCGCGGCGAAGCTCGGCAGTGGCGTGGGTTCGCTGAAATCCTGCAGTTGCTCGCGCCAGAAGTGCTCGGTGGCCTGGACGTCCTGCTCGGCGAGCCAGGCGATGTAATCGCGGTAGCTGCGGCTTGGCGGCAGGCCGGCGCTGTCGCCGCGCACCTGCTGGTAGTAGAGGGCCAGCCATTCCTGGATGGCGACGCCAACGCTCCAGCCGTCCATGAGGATGTGGTGAAAGGTCCAGATCAGGTGCCAGCGCTGCTCCGGCAGGCGCACCAGGCACAGGCGCATCAGCGGTGCATCGTTGAGTTCCAGCGCCTGCTCGCGCTCCTGCCGCGCACATTGGCGCAGGGCCTCTTCGGCCTCGCCGCGCTCGCGCCAGTCCAGCTCGTTCAGCGGCAGGGCAACCTCGTGCTGCACCACCTGGTAGGCATCGTCCAGGTCTTCCCAGAGAAAGGCCGTGCGCAGCACCGCATGGCGCTGCATGAGCGCCTGCCAGGCACGGCGGAAGGCGCCGGTGTCGAGCGGCCCGGTCATGTCCAGGCTGAGCTGCTGGTAGTACACCCGTGAATCCGGTTCATAGACGCTGTGAAACAGCAGACCGTGCTGGGTGGGCGAGAGGGAGTAGATGTCCTCGATGTTGCTCATGATTCTGGTTCCAGTCCGTAGGCCGTGAAAACGTGTGCAGCGCAGTGCGGGCGCCGGCGCACTGGGGCGGCCGGCGCAACGCCTGCTAGCTCTGCGAGATCGGTTTGCTCTTGAGTTTGCTCAGCAGGGTGTCCAGGTTCTTCTGGTTCAGCGCCTTGGCCAGCGGGAAGTCGGTTGGCGACAGTTGCCCCGTCTGGTTGCCCTGGCAGTGGCCGATGATCGTGCGCAGATGCGCGAGGTAGGCCTGCAACAGGCGCTCGCGGCTGGCCGACGCATAACGCAGGCCGGCGAACTTCATCTCCACCTGCAGGCGCCCGCCGATGACCGCCAGCACCACTTCCAGATCGTGGCTGCGCGGCGAGTTGGCGGCGACGGTCGGCGGCAGCGGTTCGTCGCTCAGTTGCAGCAGAGCGCCGCCCTCGACGCCGTCGAGCTGGCCCAGGTAGTTGAACAGCAGCGAATGGTGGTGCGCCGGCAGTGGCGCCTCGGCCTGGTGGCGCAGCAGGCCGTAGCCCATGGCCTTGTCGGCGGCGGCGCGCAACTGCTCCTTGACCGCGACGATCAGCGCGCCGGTGTCGCCGCCCTGTGGCAGCTCCAGGCGCACCGGGTAGAGCTGGGTGAACCAGCCCACCGTGCGGCTGACATCCAGCTCAGTGAATGCGGCATCGCGGCCATGGCCTTCCAGGTCGATGCCGATGGCCGTGGCGCCCGAGCATTCGTGCAGCGCGCCGGCCAGGGCGGCGAGCAGCAGTTCATGGCCCTGGGTCCGGTAGCTGGCCTGTGCCTGTTGCAGCGCCTGGGTTTCCTCGACGCTCAGCAGGGCGCTCAGGCTCACTTCGTCGGCCACGCGGTTGACGGCCTGCGGCTGATCCGCCGGCAGTTCGCCGGGGCGTATCTGCTGCAGCCAGTAGTCGCGTTGCGCCTGCACCGTCGGGCTGGCGGCCTGCTGCCAGAGACGCTGGCCCCATTGCCGGTAGGAACTGGTCTTGGCCGGCAACTCGGCGCTCTGGCCAGCGGCCAGGCGCGGGTAGAGCTGGCTGAAGTCTTCCAGCAGCAGGCGCCAGGACACCGCATCCACCACCAGGTGATGAGCGACCAGGTAGAGACGCTGCTGGCCGTCGGCCAGCTCGATCAGCAAGGCGCGGATCAGCGGGCCATTGGCCAGGTCGAAGGTCGCCTCGACCCGTTCGGCGATGCAGTCATGCAGGGCCTGCGCGGTACAGGGCTCGGCCAGACGAACCTGGGCGAAGCCCACGGCCTGCCGAGCATCGGCATAGTGCTGGCGCCACTGACCGCCTTCACGGGTGAAGCGCAGGCGCAGCGCGTCGTGCTGCTCGACCAGCAGTTGCAAGGTGCTCTGCAGCGCCTCGGCCCGCAGGGGACGGCTGGGCTTGAGCAGGACCGACTGGTTCCAGTGGCCGGGCTCTGCCAGGTGGCGTTCCAGCAGCCAGTGCTGGATCGGCAGCAGGGGCGCCTCGCCTTCCAGCACGCCTTGCTCGGCCTGGCACTGCTCGACCGGGGTGGCGACCAGGGCGAGGTCGGCCAGGGTGCGTTGCTGGAACAACTGACGCGGCGTCAGGCCGATACCCTGGGCGCGGGCCTGGGCGATGAACTGCAAACCCAGGATGGAATCGCCGCCGAGGGCGAAGAAGTTGTCGTCGACGCTCGGGGCTTCGATGCCGAGCAGTTCGCCGAGCAGGCGGCACAGCACTTCTTCGGTGGCGTTGCTCGGTGCCCGCTGCTGGCGGGCCTGGCGCTCCACTTGCGGCTTGGGCAGGGCCTTGCGGTCGATCTTGCCGTTGCTGCTCAGCGGCAGGGCCGGCAACTGCACCATGAACGCCGGCACCATGTGCGCCGGGAGCTGCTGGCCGAGGCGCTGCTTGAGCGCTTCGACATCCAGGGCCTCGGGGCCGCAGAGGTAAGCGACCAGTTGCGGCGTGGCCAGGTCCTCGCGCAGCACGGTGACCGCTGCCTCGATGCCAGGCTGGTCGAGCAGGGCGGCATCGATCTCGCCCAGCTCGATGCGCAGGCCGCGCAGCTTGACCTGGTGGTCGAGGCGACCCAGGTACTGGATGTTGCCATCGGCCAGGAAGCGGCAGCGGTCGCCGGTGCGATACAGGCGCTGGCCGGCCTCGAACGGGCTGTCGACGAAGCGCTCGGCGGTCAGTTCCGGGCGGTTCAGGTAGCCGCGGGCCAGGCCGGCACCGCCGATGTACAACTCGCCCACCGCGCCGATTGGCAACGGCGCCAGCGCCTCGTCGAGGATGTACAGCCTGAGGTTGGCGATCGGCTTGCCGATGGGTACGAAGCCCAGGGTCGAGGCCGGGTCGCAGACCCAGCAACTGACGTCGATGGCCGCTTCGGTGGGGCCGTAGAGGTTGATCAGAGGTGCCGGATGACGCGCCTGGAAGCGCTGCTGCAACTCCAGCGGCAAGGCTTCGCCACTGGCGAACACCTGGCGCAGCGAGGTGCAGCTTGGCAGCGCCGGCTCGCCGACGAAGGCCTGCAGCATCGAGGGTACGAAGTGCAGGGTGGTGATGCGTTCGCGCTGGATCAGCTCGGCCAGGTAGTGGCTGTCACGATGGCCGTCGGGCTTGGCGACCACCAGGCAGGCGCCGGTGATCAGCGGCCAGAAGAACTCCCACACCGACACGTCGAAGCTGTAGGGGGTCTTCTGCAGCACGCGGTCGTCGGCGCCGATGGGGAAGGCGTCCTGCATCCAGTACAGGCGGTTCATCAGCGCGCCGTGCTCGTTGAGCACACCCTTGGGCTGGCCGGTGGAGCCCGAGGTGTAGATGACGTAGGCGAGGTCGCCGGGCTGGTTGATCGGCTCGGGTTGCGGGCCGTCTTCCAGGGTCGAGACGTCCAGGCACCAGTGTGGCGTGCCGGCCGGCAGGCAGGCTGCCGTGCCCGCTTGCACCAGGGTCAGGGCCGGGCTGGCATCCTCCAGCACCAGCGCCAGGCGCGCCGGCGGCAACTCCGGGTCGAGCGGCAGGTAGGCCGCACCGGCGCGGACGATGCCGAGCAGGGCGACGACCATTTCCACCGAGCGCTGCATGCACAGAGCCACCACCTGCGCGCGGCCCACGCCGCGTTCGCGCAGCTCGCGGGCCACGGCGCCGCTGCGGGCATGCAACTGGGCATAGCTGAGTCGCTGCTCGGCGTAGACCAGCGCGGGCGCATCCGGGCTGCGCATGGCCTGCTCGGCCAGGGCCTGGGCCAGGTCATGGGGGCCGGGGTAGGTCTTGGCGGTGGCATTCCACTGCTGCAACTGCTGGTCGCGTTCGGCGGCGCCGAGCAGAGCCAGTTCGCCCAGCGTCGCCAGCGGGCGGCCGCTGACTTCGCCCAGCAACTGCTGCCAGGCATCGGCCCAGCGGGTGATGGTGTCGGCCTCGAACAACTGGCGCTTGTACTTCAGGCGCAGCGACAGGCGCTCACCGTCATCGTGCAGCTCCCAGCTCAGGTCGAAGCTCGAGGCGTTGGAGGGCACCTCCATTTCGCGCAACCTCAGAGGCGCCCAGGCGTCGCTACGCAGGCGCGCGGTCTGCATGGCGAACAGCACCTGGAACAGCGGCGTGCGGGTCATGTCGCGCTCGCTGACCAGGGCATCGACCACCTGCTCGAAGGGCACCTCCTGATGCTCCTGGGCCTCGAGCACGCGTTCGCCGACCTGTTTCAGAAAGTGCTCGAAGGCCAGGTGCGGGTCGACCTCGGCGCGGATCACCAGGGTGTTGACGAAACAGCCGATCAGCGCCTGGGTCTGGGCCAGGTCGCGGTTGGCCACGGCGGTGCCGATACGCACGTCGCGTTGCCCGGCCAGGCGACCGAGCAATACCTGGGTCGCAGCCAGCAGCAGCACATAGAGCGTCACGCCCTGCTGCTGTGCGGCTTGACGCAGGCGCTGGGCGAGGGCATCGGGCAGCACCCGGGTATGGAAGCCGCTGACGCTGTCGGGCTCGGCGCGGCGCGGATGGTCGGTGGGCAGCTCCAGGTGGTAGTCACCCTCGCCGAGGGTGCTCTGCCAGTACTGCAACTGCTGGCGGTAGCGCTCGGCCTGCTCCGACAGGCGCTGCCAGAGCGCGTAGTCGACGTACTGCACCGGCAGGGCCGGCAGGCGTGCCTCGCGCTGCTCGCTGCGTGCGCGATAGAGCTCGGCCAACTCGTCGATCAGGCATTGCATCGACCAGTCGTCGGCCACCGTGTGGTGCAGCGTCAGCAGCAGCAGGGTGCGCTGCCCGGCGTGCAGCAGGCAGCCCCGGATCAGCGGGCCGGCGGCCAGGTCGAAGGGTTGCCGGGCTTCCTCGTCTATGCGCCGGGCGACCCGGGCATCCCAGTCCGCTTCGGCCAGCGTTTCGATGGTCAGGTGCGCGCGGCCCTCTGCATCGATCAGCAGCTCGGCGCCCTGGCCGCGCTCCAGCAGGCGACCGCGCAGCACCTCGTGACGGGCGACGATCTCGGCCAGGCCCTGCTGCAGCCAGTCGAGGCGTACAGGACCGCTGAGTTCCACGGCCGAGGTGATGTTGTACTCGGCGGCTTGCGGGTTGAGCTGTTCGAGGAACCACAGGCGTTGCTGGGCATAGGACAACGGCAGGCGCTCGGGGCGTGGCTGTGGCGTCAGCTCGGCGGCCGCACAGGTGGCCGAGGTGTCGATCAGAGCGCAGAAGGCGCGTAGCGTCGGCTGCTCGAACAACTGCCGCAGGGCCGGCGCCTGGCCGTATTCCTGGCGCAGCCGGGCGAGCAGCAGGGTGGCCAGCAGCGAATGGCCACCCAGGCGGAAGAAGTGGCTGTCGCGGCCGATCAGTTCGAGCGGCACTTCCAGCAACTCGGCCCAGCGTGCGGCCATGCGCCGCTCGAGATCACCCTGCGGCGCTTCGAGCGCTGCCTCGGCCTGTTCCAGCTGTGGTCTTGGCAGTTGCTTGCGATCCAGCTTGCCGTTCTGGTTGAGCGGCAATGCCGCCAGTTCCACCAGCACGCTCGGCAGCATGTGCGCCGGCAGCGTCCGCGCCAGCTCGGCCTGCAGCCGGGCGACATCCAGGCCGCTTTCGCTGGCCACCAGGTAGGCCACCAGTTGGGGCGTGCCGAGGTCGTCGCGCAGCACGGTCACGGCCTCGCGTACGCCGGGTTGGGCGAGCAGGGCGGCGTCGATCTCGCCCAGCTCGATGCGCTGGCCGCGCAGCTTGACCTGATGGTCGAGGCGACCCAGGTACTGGATGTTGCCATCGGCCAGGAAGCGGCAGCGGTCGCCGGTGCGGTACAGGCGCTGGCCGGGCGCGAAGGGGCTGTCGATGAATGCCGCCGCGGTCAGCTCCGGGCGGTTCAGGTAGCCACGGGCCAGGCCGACGCCACCGATGTACAGTTCACCGACGGCACCCACCGGCAGCGGGTTGAGCTGCGCATCGAGGATGTACAGCTTGAGGTTGGCGATGGGTTTGCCGATGGGTACGAAACCCAGGGTCGAGGCCGGGTCGCAGATCCAGCAACTGACGTCGATGGCCGCTTCGGTGGGGCCGTAGAGGTTGATCAGGCGTGCCGGATGACGCGCCTGGAAACGCTGTTGCAGGGCCAGCGGCAAGGCCTCGCCACTGGCGAAGACCTGGCGCAACGAGGTGCAGCCTTCCAGGCCTGGCTCGCTGACGAAAGCCTGCAGCATCGAGGGCACGAAGTGCAGGGTGGTGATGTGCTCGCGCTGGATCAGCTCCATCAGGTAGCCGCTGTCCTGATGCCCGCCGGGGCGTGCCAACACCAGACAGGCGCCGGTGATCAGCGGCCAGAAGAACTCCCACACCGACACGTCGAAGCCGTAAGGGGTCTTCTGCAGCACCCGGTCACCGGCGCCGATGGCGAAGGCGTCCTGCATCCAGTGCAGGCGGTTCATCAGCGCGCCGTGCTCGTTGAGCACACCCTTGGGCTGGCCGGTGGAACCGGAGGTGTAGAGCAGGTACAGCAGGTCGCCGGGCTGGTTGGCCGCTGGCTGCGCCGTTGCGCCATGTACCGGCAGCGGTTGCTCCAGGCACCAGGCCGGCACCTGCTCGGGCAGGCGCTCGCGCCAGGTGGCGTGGGTCAGCACCAGCGGGCAGTCGGCATCTTCCAGCAGGAAGGCCAGGCGTGCCGCTGGCAGATGCGGGTCCAGCGGCAGGTAGGCGGCGCCGGCCTTGACGATGCCCAGCAGGGCCACCACCAGGTCGATGCTGCGCTCCATGCATACGGCGACCACCTGTTCGCGGCCGATACCCTGGGCGACCAGTGCCTGTGCCAACTGGTCGGCACGCCCATGCAGACAGGCATAGCTGAGGGTTTCGCCCTCGTAGACCAGCGCTGTCGCCTCCGGGCTTTGCTGCGCCTGGCGGGCCAGGGCCTCGCTCAGGGTGGTGGGCCCGGGGTAGTGGCGTGTGGTGTCGTTCCAGTGCTGCAACTGGCGCTGGCGATCCGTTTCGCTCAAGGGCGTGAGTTGCGCGAGCGGTGTGTCCACGGCATCCGGCAGGCATTCGAGGAAGGCCAGCCATTGGCCGAGCCAGGCCTGCATGGTCGATTCATGGAACAGGCTGGCGCGGTATTCCAGCATCACCGAGAGCTGCTCGCCGTCGTCGTGCACTTCCCAGTTCTGGTCGAACTTGGCTGCCGCCGAGCGAATGCCCAGCGGTTGCAGACGCAGGCCTGGCCAGTCGAGCGAGGCGCGCGTGCTGTTCTGCATGACGAAGGCCACCTGGAACAGCGGTGTGTGCGCCAGGTCGCGTTCCGGGGCCAGATGTTCGACCACCTGCTCGAAGGGCACGTCCTGATGTTCCTGAGCGTCCAGCACGGTCTGCCTGAGCTGGGCCAGGTAGTCGCCGAAACGCTGTGCGGGGGTGAGCTCGGAGCGGATCACCAGGGTATTGACGAAGCAGCCGATCAAGGGCTGCACGGCGTGCAGGCGGCGGTTGGCCACCGGCGTGCCGATGCGCAGGTCCTGCTGGCCGCTGTAGCGACCGAGGAACAGCTTGAGGCCGGCCAGCATCAGCATGAACGGGGTGACGTCGCGCTCGCGGGCGAAGCGCCGCAGGCGCTCGGCCAGGGCTGGCGGTACCTGGGCGAAGCAGGTGCCGGCGCGGTTGTCCAGGTGCGCCGGGCGCGGCAGGTCGGTGGGCAACTCGAGGTGGTAGTCGCCGTTTTCCAGGCGCTTCTGCCAGTACTCCAGTTGCTGGCGATAGACCTGCTGACGTGCCTCGCTGCGTTGCCACAGGGCGTAGTCGACGTATTGCACCGGCAACGCCGGCAGCTCTGCGCGCCGGCCTTCGCGAGCGGCCTGGTAGCTGGCGGCCAGTTCGTCGAGCAGCACCTGCACCGACCAGCCGTCGGCGGCGCAGTGGTGCAGGCCGAGCAGCAGCAGGGCCTGGTTGGCGCCGGCATGGCGCAGCAGACGCACCCGCAACGGGTGTTCGTGGGCCAGGTCGAAGGCGCGTGCGGATTCGGCCTCGGCGGCCTGACGCTGGTACTCGGCCCAATCGGCTGGTTCGCCGGCATAGTCCTCCACGGCCAGCTCGAAACGGCTTGGCGCATCGATCAGCAACTGACCGCCCTGGTCGTCGTCCAGCAGGCGGCTGCGCAGGATGGCGTGGCGTTCGACCAGAATCTCGAAGGCCTGGCGCAAGGCCTCGACATCGAGCTCGCCGGTGAGGGTCAGCGCCGTGTTGATGCTGTACTCGCCCGAGCCGGGCGCCAGTTGCTCGAGGAACCACAGGCGTTGCTGCTCGAACGACAGTGGCAGGCGCTGCGGATGTGGGCCGGCCTGCAGCGTCGGCAAGGCCGAGGCCGGCTGCTCGCCCGCGGCCGCGATCAACTGGGCCTGCTCGGCCAGGGTGGCCCGCTCGAACAGGTCACGCAGTCTCGGTGCGCTGGCAAAGGCCTCGGCGATACGGGTCAGCAGCACGGTGGCGAGCAGGGAGTGCCCGCCCAGGTGGAAGAAGTTGGACTGCCTGCCGATCTGCTCCACCGGCACTTGCAGGGTCTCGGCCCACAGCACAGCCAGGCGTTGCTCGTGCTCGCCCTGGGGCGCCTGCAGCAGCGCGTCGTGCTCGGCCTCGGGCTGTGGCAGGGCGCGGCGGTCGATCTTGCCGTTGGCGCTCAGTGGCCACTCGGCCAGGGCCAGCAACGCCTGCGGCAGCATGTAGGCGGGAATGAAGCGAGCCAGCCGTTCACGCCAGTCATCCTGCACTGCCGCGCCGCTCTCGGTGAGCACGTAGGCCAGCAGGCGTTCGTCACGCACCAGCACCAGGCTGTCGCGCACGCCGTCCAGGCGCAGCAGCGCCTGTTCGATCTCGCCAGGCTCGATGCGCAGACCGCGCAGCTTGATCTGGAAGTCTTTGCGGCCGAGGAATTCCAGCTCGCCATTGGCCAGGTAACGGCCCAGGTCGCCGGTGCGGTACAAGCGGCCTGGGCCGAAGGGGTTGGCGACGAAGGCGGCGGCGGTCAGCGCCTCACGGTGCAGGTAGCCAGGGCCGACGCCGGCACCAGCCACGCAGATCTCACCGGGTACGCCCACCGGTAGCGGCTGGTCGTAGCGGTCGAGCACGTAGAGCTGGGTGTTGTCCACCGGGCGGCCAATGGGCAGCGGCGCATCCACCGCTTCGCTGTCCACCTCGTGCCAGGCCACCACATCGGTGCATTCGGTGGGACCGTAGCTGTTGATCACCCGGCACTGGCCGTTGCCGCTGTCGAGCCAGGGGCGCAGGCGCTCCATGCGGATCGGCTCGCCACCCAGTACCAGCGCACGCAGGCTGGCCAGGTCGCGGCAGTGCCCGGCTGCGGCAAGGTCCAGCAGCGGGTAGAAGGCGCTGGGGGCGCCGTTGAGCAGGGTGATGCGCTGCTCGCGGATGTCCTGCAGCAGCGCCTGCGGCTCGTAACCCTGGGCGCTGGGCATGACCAGCGTGGCGCCGGACAGCAGGGGCGCGAAGATATTCTTCTGGGTCAGGTCGAAGCCGGTGGCGCTGGCCAGCAGCACCTTGTCGCCCTGGCGCCAGCCCAGCGTGCGCAGGTACCAGTGCTGCAGGTTGCGCACGCCGCCATGGGTGACCACCGCGCCCTTGGGCTGGCCGGTGGAACCGGAGGTGTAGATGGCATAGAAGGGCGCGGCGCCGTCGAGGCTGCGTGCGGGTGCGCTGGCCGGCAGTTGAGCCAGTTCCGCCGACAGGTGCTCCAGCACCAGTTGGCGTACCGGCAGGTCGGCGTGGCGGGCCGCCAGCTCGGCATCGGTGAGCAACAGGCTGCTTGCGCAGTCATCGAGGATGTAGCGGATACGTTCTAGCGGGTAGGCGCTGTCGATCGGCACATAGGCCGCGCCGCACTTGAGCACCGCGAGTATGGCCACCGCCAGCTCCGGGGTCTTGTCCAGGCACAGGGCCACCCAGTGGCCACTGCCCACGCCTTGTGCGTTCAGGTAGTGGGCCAGGCGGTTGGCCTGGGCATCCAGTTCGGCGTAGCTCAGGCTGAGCGCGCAATGTTGCACCGCCACTGCCTGCGGCGAACGGGCCACCTGTGCCTCGAAGGCATCGAGGATGCTCGGCATGGACGGCAGTTCGCAGGCACTGTCATTCCACGCGTGCAGGGTGCGCTGCCATTCCCGCGCATCGAGCAGGCGATGCTCGCCCAGCGGCCGCTCGGGTGCTTCGAGCATGCTCTCGAACAGCTGCACGAAGCGCTGCAGCCAGCGCTCGGCGGTGGCCGGCTCGAACAGGTCGAGGGCGAACATCAGGTTGAGTTCGATGGCGGCCTGCGCTGGCGCGACGATGTGCAGGTCGAGGTCGTATTCCGAATGGCTCAGCGGTGTGTCCAGCACCTCGAAGTCGAGGTCGGGGAAGCGCACCCGGCGCTCCATGGGCAGTTGCTGGGCGATCATCACCTGGAACAGCGGGGCATGGCTGAGGCGGCGTGGCAACGCCAGGTGGTCGACCAGGCGCTCGAAGGGCAGGTCCTGATGCTGCTGGGCCTCGAGCAGGGTTTCGCTGACCTGGCGGGCCAGTTCGGCGAAGCTCGACTGGCCCTGGAAACGCACGCGGATCGGCAGGTTGTTGAGCAGGATGCCGAGCAGCGACTGGGTTTGCTCCCGGTCGCGATTGGACACCGGCGTGCCGAGAATCAGGTCGTCCTGGCCGCTCATGCGGTGCAGGAAGGTGGCGAAGGCGGCGAACACCAGGCTGTAGGTGGATTGCTGCAGGCGTGCTGCCAGGGCGCGGGCACGCTCGCTGGCCTGGGGCGACAGGCGGGTGGCGAGCAGGCCGCTGCGGTGCGACTGGGCGGCCGGGCGCGGCCGGTCGGTGGGCAGCTCCAGCAGGTAGTCGCTGTCGTCGTCGCGGGCCAGTTGCCTCTGCCAGTAGTCCAGATGCGGTTGCAGCGCCGCCGGTTGCAGGCGCTGCTGCTGCCACAGGCTGTAGTCGGCGTACTGGATCGACAGGGGCGCCAGTTGCGGCGCCTGGCCGGCGTGCAGGGCGGCATAGAACTGGGTCAGCTCGCGCAGGGCCAGGGTGGCCGACCAGGCATCGGACACCAGGTGGTGCAGGGTGATGGCCAGCACATGCTCGCGTGCGCCCAGGCGCAGCAGGCGGGCGCGCAGCAGAGGGGGCTGCAGCAGATCGAATGGCTGGGCGAACCAGGCCTGCAATTCGCGTTGCACGGCAGCTTCGCCGGCGTCTGCGAAATCGGCGAGCGGCAGCTCGAAGGTCAATGCCTCGACGATGCGCTGGCAGGGTTGCCCGCCCTCGCTGGGGAAGGCGGTGCGCAGCACTTCGTGGCGTTCGATCAGCCACTGGAAGCTGGCGCGCAGGGCCTCGACATCGAGATCACCGCTCAGGCGCAGGGCGAAGGGAATGTTGAAATGGGCACTGCCGGGGTTCAGTTGCTCGACGAACCACAGGCGCTGCTGGGCGAAGGACAGCGGCAGACGCTCGGGGCGTGGCGCCGCCACGATGTCGTCGGATGCTGGCTGTTCGTCGTCCTGGAGGCGCTTCTGCTGGTCGATGGCCTGGGCCAATTGACGCACGCTGGGGCACTCGAACAGGGCCTTGAGCGGTAGCTCGACAGCGAAGGCGGCGCGGATGCGCGACAGCACTTGGGTGGCCAGCAGCGAGTGGCCGCCGAGGGCGAAGAAGCTGTCGGTGACGCCGAAGTGCTCCAGCGCCAGGATGTCCTGCCAGATGCCATGCAGCGCCTGCTCGGTGGCCGTGGCCGGCGGCGTGGCTTCGCTCGTCGCCATGTTCCAGTCCAGCTCGCGCTGGGCCAGGCGTTTGCGGTCGACCTTGCCGTTGGCGTTGAGGGGCAGGGCGTCGAGCTGAGCGAGGTGCTGCGGCACCATATAGGTCGGCAGCTGGCCGTCGAGCGCCTGTTTCAGCGCCGTGGCGTCGAGGTCATGACCCTCGTGCGCGACCCAGTAGCCCACCAGTTGCGCCTCGCCACGGGCATCGGCATGCACCACCACGGCGGCGGCTTTCACGGACGGGTGCTGCTGCAGCTTGGCCTCGATCTCGCCCAGTTCGATGCGATGGCCGCGAATCTTCACCTGCTGGTCGCGGCGGCCGAGGAATTCGATCACACCGTCGGCCCGGTAGCGGCCGAGGTCGCCGGTGCGGTAGAAGCGTGCGCCGGGGCGCAGCGGGTGATCGACGAAGGCGGCGCGGGTGCGCTCGGCGTCGTGCAGATAGCCACGGCCGACACCGGCACCGGCCACGCAGATTTCGCCAGGCACGCCCACCGGCACCGGGCGCAGGGCATCGTCGAGCACATACAGCTCGGTGTTCGGCATCGGCCGGCCGATGGGCATGGCCTGGGCCTGTTCATCGGAGGCTGCGCTGATGGCGTGGAAGGCCACGTCGTCCGCGCACTCCGCCGGGCCGTAGGCGTTCATCAGCGGCACATGGGGGAAACGGGCGAACCAGTCGCGGCACAGGGCCGGCGGCAGGGCCTCACCGGTAGGCAGCAGCCAGCGCAGGCTCTCGAGATTGGTGGCCGGCGTGCTGGCGGCGAGCACGCCGCGGATCACCGCCGGTACAGCTTCCCACAGGGTCAGGCGCTGGTCCTGCAGGGCTTGCAGCAGGCGCTCGGGATCGTGGCTGACGGCATCCGGCAGGATATGCACGGTGGCGCCGAGCAGTGGCGCGGCAAGCAACTGCCAGACCGAGATGTCGAAGGCCACTGAGGCGGTCTGGGCGATGCGGTCGTGCTCGCCGAGGCCGAGGGTCGGCACCTTGCCGAAGATGTTGTTGAGCATGCCGCGCTGTTCCACCAGGGCGCCCTTGGGCGTGCCGGCGGAACCGGAGGTGAAGATCACGTAGGCGAGATCGTCCGGCGTGCCGCGCAGCGCGAGGCTGGGCACCTCACCTTGCAGCCAGCGGGCTTCGATGCCGATGCACTGCGGTGCAGCCTGGCCGAGGTGGGTGCACAGCTTATCGGCCAGTGCCCCCTGGTTGTCACCGACCAGCATCAGCGGCGCCTGGCTCAGGGCGAGGATTTCCGCCAGGCGTTGCGCCGGGTGCTTGACCTCCAGCGGCAGGTAGCAGGCGCCGGCCTTGAGAATGGCGATCAGCGCGGTGAGATGGGCCAGGCCGCGTTCGGCCAGCAGGGCCACGGGGAGGTCGGGGCCGGCGCCGGCCTCGATCAGCGCAGCGGCGAGGCGGCTGGCGCGGGCGTCCAGTTCGGCATAGCTGAGCGACTCGCCCGCGCAGACCACGGCGGCCTTGGCCGGCTGACGCGCCACCTGTTCGGCGAACAGGCTGGCGTAGGTGCGATCCAGAGGGAAGGGCTGCTGCGTACGGTTCCAGTCCACCAGCAGCGTCTGGCGCTCCTGCGCGCTCAGCAGTTGCAGCGAGGCGAGGCTGGCAGTGGGCTCTGCGAGGATGCCGAGAACGATCTGGCGCAGATGGCCGAGCAGGCGTTCGATGCTGTCACGGGCGAAGCGCCGACGGTCGTAGGAGATGCGCACGGCCAGACGCTCGCCGGGCATGACCACGACGGTGAGGCCGTAGTGGGTGTGCACGCTGTGCTCCATGTCGTCCAGGCTGAAGCTCAGCTCGCCGCTGAACAGCTTGTCGTCGATGGGCGCGTTCTCGTAGACCAGGATGCTGTCGAACAGCTCCTCGCCGCGCGGAAAATCGCTCCAGCCCTGGATGTCCACCAGGGCGCTGTGCTCGAACTCGCGCAGCGCCAGGTTGTGGCGTTGCAGGGCCTGCAGCCAGCTGGTGCGGTCTTGCTGCTCGTCGATGCGCACGCGCAGGGGCAGGGTGTTGATGAACAGCCCGATCATCTCCTCGACGCCAGCCAGTTGTGGTGGACGACCGGACACGGTGACGCCGAAGAGCACGTCGCGCCGGCCGCTGTAGCGGCTCAGCAGCAAGGCCCAGGCGCCCTGGAACAGGGTATTGGGGGTGATCCGGCGGGATTGGCAGAACTGCGTCAGGTCACGGGTCTGCTGGGCGTCGAAACGGATCAGGGTATCGTCGACCAGCACCGCTTCGCGGTACTGGCTCTGCCGGGTCTGGCGTTCGATCACCAGTGGCGTCGGTGCGTCCAGGCCCTGCAGTTGCTGCTGCCAGAAGGCCTGCGCCTCGGGCAGGCTCTGTTGTTGCAGCCAGGCGATGTAGTCGCGGTACGGGCGCGGCTTGCGCACGTTCGCGCTCTTGCCCTGGCGCAAGGCCGCATAGGCGTCGATGAAGTCGACCATGATCAGCGAGATGCACCAGGCGTCCATCAGGATGTGGTGGAAGCTGCGGATCATTTCGTGGCGCCCGGCGCCCAGGCGCACCAGGCGCACGCGGATCAGCGGTGGTTTGGCCAGGTTGAAACCGTTGCGTTGCTCCTGTTGCAGCAGGGCCTGGATATGGGCCTCCTGCTGCTCGGGGGCGAGGCCTTCGAGATCGATGTACTCGACCGGGTCGGCGATGTCGCGGTGCACCACCTGCAATGGCTGTTTCTGGGTCTTCCACAGGAAGCTGGTGCGCAGTGCCGGGTGGGCACCGATCACTTGCCGCCAGGCCTCGAGAAACGCCTCTACCGACAGCTCGCCACCGATACGGTAGCGATCCTGCATCAGGTAGACCCCGGACTCCTGGTGCAGCAGGCTCTGGAACAGCATGCCCTGCTGCAGCGGCGACAGTGGGTAGACATCTTCGAGGTGGTGTGCGGTCTTGTTCGTCATCCGGTTGACCTTCGAGGCTTTAAGTGGGTGAAGGGGGCGGCCAGGCAGGGCCCCGGTTCAGTCGGTCGAATTGAGTTCCGCGAGCAGGTCGCCAAAGGCGGCATCGTCGAGGTCGGCCAGGGGGAAGGCGGCGGCCGTGCCGGCTGCCCTGGCGTCCTCGGGTGTGGTGGCCACTGGCGCTTCGCTCTCGGGGGCGCCACGGGTGGCGACCTGAGCCATGCGCTCGATGGTCTCGCTCTCGAATATCTGCTTGGCGCTGAGGCGGATGCCTTGCTGGTTGGCGCGTGAGACGATCTGCAGGCTGAGGATCGAGTCGCCGCCGATCTGGAAGAAGTTGTCCCGTACCCCGATGCGTTCGCGTTTGAGCACCTGCTGGCAGATATCGGCCAGCGCTGCTTCCATTTCGTCGCGCGGGGCCAGGTAGGCGGCGCTGGCCGCGACCAGTTGATCCGGGTCAGGCAGGGCGTTGAGGTCGAGCTTGCCGTTGGGCGTATGCGGCAGGGCCGAGAGATGCACGAAGGCGGCCGGCACCATGTAGCTCGGCAGGCGATCGTTGATGAAACTGCTCAGCGCCTGGGCCTCGGGGACATAGCCATGGCGGTCGGTGAAGTAGGCGATCAGGCGGGCGCTGCCTTCGTGAACCTGGGCGATCACCACGGCTTCGCGCACCTCCGAATGGCTCTGCAGCACGCGTTCGATCTCGCCGCGTTCGACGCGGTGGCCGCGAATCTTGATCTGCTGGTCGCGGCGCCCAAGGAAGTCCAGGCGGCCGTCGACATGGCGTCGGGCCAGGTCACCGGTGCGATACAGGCGTTGCCCTGCGGCGATGTGCGGGTAATGCACGAAGGCGCTGGCGGTCTGCTCGGGCAGGCCCAGGTAGCCGCTGGTCAGGGTCGGGCCGCCGAGGTGGATCTCGCCAGGTTCGCCGATGGCGGCCGGCTGGCCGTGTTCGTTCAGCAGCCACAGGCCCATGCCGGGAATGGGCCGGCCGATGCTGATGGTGGCTGCGCCGGGCGCTGCAGCGCTGAGTACCTCGGCGGTGGCCCAGACGGTGGCTTCGGTCGGCCCGTATTCGTTGACCAGTTGTGCGTGCCCCACCTTATTGCGGTGCTTGTCGAGCACGCGCGGTGTGCAGGGCTCGCCGGCCACGATCCAGGTGCGCAGGTGGGCCAGGGTGGCGGCGTCGCAGTAGTCCAGCAAGGTCTCGTAGAGCGACGGTAGCGACAGGCTGTGGCTGACGCGATGGCGCTCGATCAGGGCGGCCAGCACTTCAAGGTCCAGCTCCTCACCGCTGGCCGGCAGCACCAGCAGACCGCCCTGGCACAGCGTCCAGTAGATGCCCGCCACGGAGCTGTCGAAGGACAACGACGAAAGCAGCAGGTAGGCCTGCACCGGCTCGGGGTAGAAGGCCATGCGCACCTGGGTCGAGCGGCTCAGGGCCGCATGGCTGATCGGCACGCCCTTGGGTTGACCGGAGGAGCCCGAGGTGTAGATCAGGTAGGCGGTCTGCTCGCCGCTTACAGCCGGCAATGGCTCGGCATCGGCGCTGGGCGCCTCGCCGGCAGCGTCCAGCAGCAGGGTAGGCACGCCGCTGCTGACACCGCCTTGCAGGGCCTGGGTGGTGAGCAGCAGGCGCGCCGAGCTGTTGTCGAGCATGTAGCTCAGGCGTTCGCCTGGATAGGCCGGGTCGAGGGGCAGGTAGGCCGCGCCGGCCTTCAGGGCGGCCAGCATGGCGACGATGGCCTGGGGCTCGCGGCGCATGAGGATGCCGACCACATCGCCGCTTTGCACGCCTGCGGAGCGCAGGCGCCGAGCCAGGGCATCGACCTGGGCCAGCAGCTCGCCATAGCGGGTCAGGCCACCCCCATCGACCAGTGCCGGGGCATCGGGATTGGCCTGGGCACGTTCTTCGAGCAGCGTGAGCACGCTTGCATCCCGCACTTCTGCCGATTTGGCGCTGGCCTGCAGGCCCTGTTCCTGGCGAGGGCCGAGCAGGGGCAGCGTCCCGAGGATGGCGTCTTGCGCACACAGGCCCTGCAGCAGTCGGGCCCATTGTTCTTCCAGGCAGGCGATGGCGGTGGCAGCGAAGCGCGTGCGGTCATAGGCCAGGCGCAGCTCCAGCGTTGCGTCGCTGCCGGCATGGCATTCCAGACCGAGCGCGAAGGGCGGCTGGAAGCCGCTGGCGACGACCGGCGTGCCGAGGTTTCCGGGTACTTCGAGTTCGCGCCAGGCGAAATACAGCGCACAGGGCTGCTCGCTGTCGTAATGATCGCGCCAGCCCCTGGCCTGGCGAAGGGGGGCGAGCAGGGTGGCGGCCTGGGAGGTCAATGGCGCTTGCAGATCGACTTCCACCTGCACCGGCAGACGCTGCTCGAACAGGCCCAGCGCCTGTTCCAGGCCCTCGCCACGGCCGGCATCCTGCCAGCCGAGCTGGATGCGTTGCTGCCCGCTCAGCCGGGCCAGCAGCACGCACCAGGCAGCGAACAACAGCTCGTCCAGACTCAACCCCACACGGGATGCCAGCGCTTGCAGTTCGGCGTGCGCGGGCATACCGGCGAGGGCGTGCAATGCGGGGCGGCATGCCTGGTCATTGCCGGCCGTCTGCAGACCATGCAGTTCGAGAGGCGCGCTCTCCGTACGCATCTGCTGCCAGAAGCGCACGGCCTGGCCGTCGGCTTCATCCTCCAGCAGGCCGTTCTTCCATTCCGCATAGTCGACGTACTGCAGACGTTCGGCCTGGGCCGCGCCAAGCAGCTCGCTGGCGATCAGGGCCAGGCTGCTCAGATCCAGGGCGCTGGCGTCGCCTTCGAGGCACAGCCACCAGCGCTCATCCTCGATACGGACGTAGCGCACCGAGAGTACGCTGCCCGCTTGCAGCGTACTCTTGTTCAGGCGAACAGCGCGTTGCGCCGCATCTGCGTCGCGCCAGTCTTCGGCGGCGAAGGTGACACGGGGCTGGTCCTCGATCACCTGGATCGGCAGGGCCATGCCGGGCACGGCATGCAGCACGGTGCGCAGGATTTCCTCGCGCTGGGCCATGGCTTGCAGGCGTGCGTCGATCTCGGCGGCGGGCGGAGCCAGGGCCACCTCGACGACCAGGCAACTGCTGGCACTGTCCGCTGCACTGTGCCGGGCGTCGCGCCAGGCCCGGGCCTGTTGTGGAGAGATGCGAAAACCTGTCAGAGCCGACATGGCGTTTCCTCTTGAGCGAAGGTGGAGAACAGACGTATCAGAGCTGTACGTCGCTGCCGACGATGGCTTCGGCCATGCCGGTGTAGATCTTGCGCGGGCCGCCGTAGGGCTCGCGGCCATGCACCGCGAGCATGTTGTCGAGCAGCAGGACATCGCCGCGTTGCCAGCGGAACTTCACCAGCGATCCCAGATAGGCGGCGCGCAGGGTTTCCAGTACCTCCGGCTCGATGGGGCTGCCGTCGCCATAGAAGGTGTTGGTGGGCAGATCCATCGCTGAGAAGCCGGCGCCGAGCGAGTCGCGGATGGCGGCGGGCAGGGTGCTGACGTTGAAGAAGGTGCCGTGGTTGAACCAGACCTCCTCACCGGTGCGTGGGTGGCGCGCCAGAGCGGCGCCGACCTGACGGGTGCGCAGACGGTTGCCGTCTTTCCATTCCACCTCGATGCCCACCGAGGCGCAGTAGGCCTCGACTTCGCTGCGGTCATCGGTCTGGAACACCGACTGCCAGGGCAGGCCGAAGCCGTCGCCATAGTTGCGTACATAGAGGATTTTCTTGTGCCTGAAGGTCTCGACGATCTCCTGCGGGATCAGTGACTTGACCCGGCGTACCGAACCGATCGGGGTTTCCCCGCCGGTTTCCGAAGGCAGGTGGCAGTAGAAGAACAGACGCAGCGGAAAACGTGGCGAGTAGGAGTGCTCGTTGTGCGGGAAGATCACCTGATCGGCCGGGTAGTCGGTCGAGGTATAGATGTTGCCGCCCACCCGGGTGCGCGGCGAGGCGCGGAACATGTATTCCAGGGCGCCGCTCGACAGGGCGTCGATCACGGCATTGAAGTGCTGGGTGCTCTGTACGTCGAAACCGCGCAACAGGATGGCGCCGTGCTGCAGCAGCATGTGCTCCAGATGTTCGCGGTTCTGCGTGGCCCATTGCACCAGGTCGACGCCAGGCAGACTCGGTTCGACCCGCCAGGGCAGATCCCAGTCCGCTGTCAGGAGGCCTTCGCTGACGATGCTCTGCTGCGAAACCATGATGGGTCTGCGGCGGGGGATACCGGCGACGGGACGGTTGCCGGACGGAGGAATGGCGGTCATGCGGGCTCCTTGTCGCTACAGGCTGATGGCGCGGCGCCGGGTATTGCCCAGGCGTGCGCGTCCTTGGTCGTGGTGGGCGTGCTGCTGGCGTTGCAGGTGGGCCTCGTCCCATTGCTGCAGTCGAGCGCGCAGGTCGCCGAGCGGTTGTTCGATCAGGTCGTCGACCTGGCTCAGCAGGTCCTGCCAGAGGCTGGCGAAACGCTCGATCTCGTCGCTGCTGAACAGGCGGCGGTCATATTCCAACGTGGCTTCGATGCTTTCGTTGCGATGCATCAGGTCGAGCACCAGATCGAAGCCCGCCAGGTCCTGGATCACCTGGGTGCTGACGAGGCGAGCCGCGCCGAGGCCCTCGATGCTGAAACGGTCACGCTGGTAGTTGAACTTGGCCTGGAACAATGGCGAACGATCCGTCTTGCGTTGTGGCGCCAGGTGGGACACCAGCAGATCGAATGGCAACTGCCGATGGGCATGGGCCACGCGAATGGCCTGGCGAGTGCGTGCCAGCAGCTCGCCCAGGCTCAGGCCATCCTCCAGCTCGCACTTGAGCGTGAGCTGGTTGACGAAGAAGCCGAAGATGTCCTGCAGGGCGGGCAGGTCGCGCCCATGCACATCGGTGCCGACGAGAAAGCGATGCTGGCCGCTGAGGTAATGCAGCCAGATCTGGAACAGCCCGGTGAGCGTCACGAAAAGGGGCAGACGCAGTTGTCGAGAGACCCGTTTGAGCCGTTCAGCCTGCTCTGCCTGGATGGTGAATGCATGGCGGCCACCCTGTGCCGGCCCCTCGCTGCGCACCCGGCGATCGAACGCCAGTTGCAGCGGCATGCCGGCCAGGTAATCGCGCCAGAAGGCGATCTCGCTTTCGATCAGTTGCGGAGTCACATAGCCAGGTTCCCAGGCCGCGAAATCGGCGTACTGCAGGCGGCCAGGCAGTGGGTCGCCGGTCTCCTGGCTGTCGTAGTAGTGCGCCAGGTCCTGCAGGAGGATTTCGCCCGAACGGCCGTCGAAGGCGATGTGATGGATGACGATGATCAGCTCCTGCGAAGCCGCGTCGAGATCGAACAGGCAGGCGCGCATGACCGGGCCGGCTTCGAGGTCGAAGGGGATGTTCTGCTGGTCGTGCAACAGGCGCTCGATCATGGCGCGGCGCTCGCTGGCACCCAGGCCGCTGAGATCGCGATACTCGAGAACGATGGACGGCGGGGCGGCGAGGCACTGCTGCGGGCCGGTCTCGGCCGTGCGGTAGCAGGCGCGCAGTACCGGGTGGCGCAGACAGAGTGCGTCGAGCGCGCGCTTGAGGCGGGCGACCTGCAGGTGCGGCCCTTGCAGCCCCATGCGTATCAGGATGTTGTGCTGGGCGCGTTCCGGCTCCAGTTGGTGCAGGAACCACAGGCGGCTCTGGGCGAAGGATTGGCGTACGCAGCGGGCTGCCGGCTCGCTCAGGGGCAGCAGCGCCGGAGTTGGAGTGTCCATGTCCGCTCCTAGGCCATTGCCACTATGACCTTGCGGTCGCCGCTGAACGGGTTGCGGCCATGGGCGACCAGCAGGTTGTCGAGCATCAATACATCACCAGCCTGCCAGGGGAAGGCGACGCAGGTATCGGCATAGACCGCGCGAATGGCATCCAGAGTGGCATCGGGAATCGGCGTGCCGTCGCCAAAATAGACATTGCGCGGCAATTGCGCTTCACCGACCGCCTCGAGCAGGGCCTGGCGCAGGTCCTGCGCCATGGCAGAGATATGGAACAGGTGAGCCTGGTTGAACCAGACCCACTCCTGGCTGAGGGGATGACGGACGGCAGCCTGGCACAACTGTCGGGTGCTCAGCTCGCCTGTGTCCGACCAGCTCCAGTCTATGCCCTGGGACTGGCAGTACTGCTCGACCTTGCTGCGCTCATCGGTGTTGAACACCTGCTGCCAGGGCAGATCGAGCGCACTGCTGTAGTTGCGTACGTAAAGCAGGCCCTTGGCGATGAATTCCTCGCGAATGGCCGGGTCGATCGCCTGGTACACCTGGCGGCTGTCGGCGATGGGGGTTTCCCCGCCCGTCTGGCTCGGTGTCATGCAGTGGAACCAGATGCGCGATGGCCACTGGCGGGTATAGGACTGCTCGTTGTGCAGGGGGATGCTCTGGTGAGCCGGGTATTCGGTGGAGCTGTAGACCCCGGCGAACACCTTGCTGCGTGGCGTGGAGCCGAACTCGTAGGTGCCCAGGGGCATGCCGAAGCTGGCTGCGAAGCGCTTGAAGTCCAGCGGCGTCGGCACCTTGAAATTGCGAAACAGAACGCCGCCGGTGGTGTTCAGCGTCTGCTGGGCAAGGGTGCGCAATGCATCGCTCAGGGTATGGATCGACTGGCCTTGCTGGCTGGCGATCAGGAGGGGAAGCGGATTGTCGTCCAGCAAGGGGGCGACGATGCAATCATCCAGTTCATGAGGCCAGTGGATCGCATCGGTCGAGCGCATGTTGGCAACCTGATTCATGAGCGCAAGGTCCTTACTGCAGATGGCAGCGGCACTGAGGGCTGAGAGAGGAGGGGGAGAACGGATGGCGCGATGCGTTGCGCAGGGCGGCCAATGAAAAGAGCGGTGTGCGTTGCGCTTCCATGTAGACGAGGGGCCATGGCCCATCCCTCCGATCAAGAGGTTTATGTCAAAGGTCGATGCCGAGGGAGCATCGGGTGAGGCTGCGTGTAAACAGGATTCAAATGATAATCACTATCGTAAGGATTGCAAATTATCTTGCGATCAATAATATTTCGCACCTGTGAGCTTCTGGCTTCTGCTGCCGAAGCTTTGGGGAGGACTGCGGAGCGAGCATCGTTCGCTTCAAAAATAAGCAAAGGCAAAGGAGCCTAAGGGCAGATGAGTAATTTCAAGAAAAGCACGCTGGCAGTCGCCGTCGCGTCCGGTCTGATGGCCGCGACCTCAGTGCTGGCGGCTGAAGAAACCAAGGGAGAACAAGCGCTTCAACTCAAGGAAGTGATGATCACGGGCGAGAAGATCCAGCGCAGCGAAGAGAAGACCCTGTCCAGCGTCGCGGTAGTGACGGCCGATGACATGCGCAGCCACGGCGACCAGGACCTGCAGGGGGTGCTGGATCGCACGCCGGGCGTCTATGCCCAGTCGGGCAACGAGAACTGGGGGATCCGCGGCATTCCGGTGAGCGGTTTCGACGATCAGGGCCCAGCCGCGATGAACGGTGCAGTTTCCGTCTACGTCGACGATGCGCTGCAGGCCAACAGATTGCTGACCCTCAATCCCATGGCGCTCTGGGACATGGAACAGGTGGAAATCTATCGGGGCGCCCAGTCGACCACCCAGGGGCGCAACTCCCTGGCCGGCGCCATCATCATGAGAAGCAAGGATCCGACCTTCGATCCCGCGTTCTCGGTAAGAAGCAATGTCGGCAAATATGGTGAGCGTGGGGCTTCGGCCATGGCCAACGGCTCCTTGATCGACGGTGTCGTGGCGGGGCGCCTGGCCGTTGATTACCAGACGTCCGATGGCTACATCGAGAACGATTTTCTGGATATGGACGCCAACCAGCTGCGTTCATCCAATATCCGGGGCAAGTTCCTCATCCTGCCGTCCGATGACATGGACGTGCTGCTGACCTTCAGCCGCACCAAGCAGCGCAGTGGCATCAATGCGGTTGCCGCAAGCGATGCCAGACCCGATTACTACAAGCTCTACGAGAACACCGAAACCCTGCATACCCTGGCTCAGAACACCGCCACGGCCAAGGTCGATTACCGCCTGGACGACTTCTGGACCCTGACCAGCGTTACCTCCGGAACCTGGTCCAAGTACGACTCCATTCTCGACTTCGACCGCACCACGACCGTTACGCAGACCGCACCTCGGCATAACGAGCAGACCCTGGGCAGCCAGGAGTTGCGCTTGGGTTATGCGTCGGATCGGGTCAATGGCGTCATGGGCGTGTATCTGGGGCGCTCGAAGGGCGAGATCGACGACAAGCTGGTCAGTGGCACGACGGTCGCGCTGAACCAGAAGGGCGAGACCAAGATCGACAGTCATGCCGTATTCGGTGAGCTCAACTGGGAGTTCGTGGATGACTGGCAGTTGATCACCGGCCTGCGTTGGGATCATGAGAAGAACAACACCAAGATCGACTACCCGGTTCGCCTGGTTGCGGTTCCCGATCCCGTGGTAGACAAGGATCTCAGTTCCAGCGTGCTGCTGCCCAAGATTGGCATTAGCCATGACCTCACCGAGAACCAGGTACTTGGCCTGACCTGGCAGCGTGGCTACCGCAGTGGTGGTGTCAATATTCGCACCCGTTCCCGCCACGATACCTACGATCCCGAGTTCACCAGCACCTACGAGCTGGCCTGGCGGGGCAACTGGCTGGATCGTCGTTTGCGCACCACCGCCAACCTCTACCACACCACCTGGAAAGACCAGCAGGTGTCGTTCCGCAATATCGCCGATAACACGACCCAGGTTTCCAACGCTGCCGATAGTCGCATGATCGGTCTGGAGTTCTCCGCCGAATACCTGGTGACCTCGCAACTGTTGGTCAATGCAGGCTTCGCCTACAACGACACCCAGTACAAGTCCTTCGTGCGTGACGGTGTGGATCTGAGTGGCTACGAGTTCGTCAATGCGCCGCAGAAGATGGCCAACGTGGGCGCCAACTACACCTTCGGCAATGGCCTGATGATCGGCGGTGACGTCATTTATCAGGGGCAGAGCATCTCCAACTTCGATACCAACAGCGCACGGGAAATCACCAAGGTACGTCGTAACGACAGTGTCACCCTGGTGAACCTGAACGCCGAGTACCCGATCGGCGATCTGACCCTCAGCGGCTATGTGCACAACCTGTTCGACGAGAAATACATCACCAACAATCAGGGTGACACCCTGCTCGACGTAGGGGCTCCGATGACTCTCGGCGTAGCGGCTCGCTACGACTTCTAAGGGAGGCCGGAGCCAGGGAAGGGAGGTGGCGGTAGCTATGCCGCCACCTGCTACTCATTCAAGGCGCGTTGTCTGGTTCTGCCGCAGGTATCGGATAACGCGCTATCCGCGCGACACGAGGATGCACTCATGAATGCAATCACCCCGATCACCAACACCACGGTCGAACTCCAATACCGGCACAGCGGGCTCAGCCAGCGCTACTGTCTGGACAGTACACCCGCACTGCAGCGACAAATGCAGCGCGAGTCCAATGCGCGCAGCTACCCGCGGCGCATACCGCTGGAACTCAAGCGGGCGCAGGGGGTGTACGTCGAGGATTCGCGCGGGCAGGTGTACATCGATTGCCTGGCTGGCGCCGGTACCCTGGCACTGGGGCACAATCACCCGGTGACCCTGGAGGCGATCCAGAAGACCCTGGCCTCGGGCATACCGCTGCACGCCCTCGATCTGAGTACGCCGATCAAGGACGCCTTCGTGGAGACGGTGTTCGATCTGTTACCGGGGGATTTCGCCAAGGATGCACGTATCCAGTTCTGTGGCCCGACCGGGGCGGACGCGGTGGAAGCGGCGCTCAAGCTGTCGCGTACGGCAACCGGGCGGCAAAGCATCCTGGCGTTCCATGGCGCCTATCACGGCATGACCCTCGGCACGCTGTCGGTGAGCGGCAACCTGGGGCCGAAGAATGCACTGGGCGGGCTGCTGGCGGGCACCCAGTTCCTGCCTTATCCCCATGACTACCGTTGCCCGTTCGGGCTGCGCGGCGAGCAGGCGATCGACGCCAACCTGCACTACATCCGCAGCCTGCTCAGTGACCCGGAAAGCGGCGTGACCCAGCCGGCGGCGATGATCCTGGAAACGGTGCAGGGCGAGGGCGGCGTGATTGCCGCGCCGGATCGCTGGCTGCAAGGATTGCGTGCGATCACCCGTGAAAACGGCATTCCCCTGATCCTCGACGAGATCCAGTGCGGTATCGGCCGCACCGGCGACCTGTTCGCCTTCGAGCGCAGCGCCATCACCCCCGATGTGGTGACGCTGTCAAAGGCCATCGGCGGTGGTCTGCCGCTGTCGGTGGTGGTCTACCGGGGCGAGCTGGATCAATGGCAGCCCGGTGCCCATGCCGGCACCTTCCGTGGCAATCAACTGGCCATGGCCGCGGGCGATGCCACCTTGCGGTTCATCCAGCGCGAAGGCATCTGCAGCCATGTACGCGACGTCGGAGCACGCTTGCAGACGCTGCTGCAGGGGCTGCAGGCCGAGTTCGACTGGATCGGCGACGTGCGCGGCCGTGGCCTGATGCTGGGCATGGAGATCATCGACCCGGCCAGCCAGGATGGCCTCGGCCAGCCCGCTGCCGATGGCGAGAAGGCACGCAAGCTGCAGCGTGCCTGCCTCGAGCGTGGCCTGATCGTCGAGCTGGGCGGCCGGCACGGCGCGACCGTCAGGTTCCTGCCGCCGCTGATCATCAGCGAAGCGGAGGTCGATCTGGTCGGGCAGATTCTCTACCAGGCGGCGCAGAGCGTAGGGAATGCCCGCCACGGCAACTGACGGGCAGGCCGGGAGACCCAGGGCGCTGCGCTGGCCGACTTAATGGCGGCTGCCGGGTGCCGGCATGGCCAGCAGCTGCTTTTCCTGATTCCAGTCGAACGGCTCGTCGTTTTCCTCGGCATGGAAGCGGCGTTCTTCGAGTTGCTGGTACAGCTCGATTTCTTCGTCGGGCATGAAGTGCAGGCAGTCGCCGCCAAAGAACCACAGCAGGTCACGCGGTACCAGGTGGGCGATCTGCGGGTAGCGCTGGAAGATCTGGCTGATCAGGTCCTGACCCAGGTACTGGCTGCGTTCGAAGTCCACTGGCAGTTCGGCGAGCAACTCGTCGTAGCGCTCGAGGAAATTGGCATGGCTGGCATCGAGGATCTGCTCGGCTTCACCCAGGGCCACCAGGATGGTGCGCAGGTGATTGAGCAGGGCGAGGTGGTGATCGAGATGAGGGCTGGCCATGTCCGGTGATCCTGAAAGTAAAACGGGCGCCGGAGTATAAAGTCCACGGCGCCCGCTGTCGTCTCTGCAGTTCGACTACCTGACCTTGCCCTCGCTGGGCAGCAGCTCTTCCTTGCCGAAGTCATCGACATCGATCACCACGCGGCGGGCCTGCTCGGCGCGCTGCAACTGCTGGCCTTCCTCGGCGCTGAGTACGCCGGCGGCGACTGCGGTCTCGATCTCGTTCTGGCCGGGTGTTTCGCGCACCTGGCCGGCCTTGACGGCCTTGTAGAGCTTTTTCTGCAGGGGCGCGGCTTCTTGCAGCAGGTTGAGAGCGTGTTGCAGGGCGCCGACCGGATCGTCGGTCGAGGTGGGGCGGAAGCAGCCTTCAAGCAACTCTTCGAGCGCCGGGTCGCCAGCATTGCGGCCGATGATCGCGGCGACCTGGGCGTCGAGGTGATCGTCCGGGCCCTGGTGACGGCGGCCGAAGGGGAACACCAGCACGCGCAGGGCGCTGCCGAGCAAGCGGTTGGGGAAGTTGCTGAGCAACGCCTCGATGGCGGTCTCGGCCTTGCCCAGGCTTTCTTCCAGCGCCCAGTGCAGCAGCGGGCGAACGTGCTCCGGGTAATCCTGGTCGTGATAGCGCTTGAGCGCCGCGGAGGCCAGGTACAGGTGGCTGAGCACGTCACCCAGACGCGCCGACAGGCGCTCGCGGCGCTTCAGCTCGCCGCCGAGCAGCATCATGCTGAGGTCGGCGAGCATGGCGAAGGCGGCGCTCAGGCGATTGAGGGCGCGGAAGTAGGGGCGGCTGATGCGGTCGCCCGGCACCTTGCCGAGCAGGCCCATGCTCAGGCTGAGGATCAGCGTGCTGGCGGCATTGCTGACGGCGAAGCCGATGTGCTGCATCAGCAGGTCGTCGAACTCCAGTAGCGCCTGGTCGCGGTCTTCACGACCGGCCAGGGCCATTTCCTTGAGCACGTAGGGATGGCAGCGGATGGCGCCCTGGCCGAAGATCATCAGGTTGCGCGAGAGGATGTTGGCGCCCTCGACGGTGATGAAGATCGGCGCGCCTTGCCAGGAGCGGCCCAGGTAGTTGCTCGGGCCCATGATGATGCCCTTGCCGCCGTGCACGTCCATGGCGTGGGTGATGCACTCGCGACCGCGCTCGGTGAGGTGGTACTTGAGGATCGCCGACAGCACCGACGGCTTCTCGCCCAGGTCCACCGCGTTGGCGGTAAGGATGCGTGCGCTGTCCATCAGCCAGGCGTTGCCGCCGATGCGTGCCAGGGCCTCCTGAATGCCTTCGAAGGCCGACAGCGGCACGTTGAACTGCTCCCGCACCTGGCTGTACTGGCCGGTGACCAGGCTGGTGAACTTGGCGGCGCCGGTGCCCACCGCCGGCAGGGAAATCGAACGGCCTACCGACAGGCAGTTCATCAGCATCATCCAGCCCTTGCCCAGGTACTCGGGGCCACCGATCAGGTAGTCCAGCGGGATGAACACGTCCTTGCCGGAGTTGGGCCCGTTCATGAAGGCGGCGCCCAGCGGTATATGGCGACGGCCGATGTTCACGCCGGGGGTGTCGGTGGGAATCAGCGCCAGGCTGATGCCCAGTTCGTCCTTGTCACCGAGCAGGTGATCCGGGTCATAGGCCTTGAAGGCCACACCCAGCAGGGTCGCCACCGGGCCGAGGGTGATGTAGCGCTTTTCCCAGTTCAGGCGCAGGCCGATGACTTCCTCGCCGTTCCACTGGCCTTTGCAGATCACCCCGCTGTCGGGCATGGCGCCGGCATCGGAGCCGGCCAGCGGGCCGGTGAGGGCGAAGCAGGGAATGTCCTCGCCGCGGGCCAGGCGCGGCAAATAATGGTTGCGCTGCTCTTCGGTGCCGTAGTGCAGCAGCAGTTCGGCCGGGCCGAGGGAGTTGGGCACCATCACGGTGGAGGCCAGGTCGCCGCTGCGGGTGGCCAGCTTCATTGCCACCTGGGAGTGGGCGTAGGCGGAAAAGCCCTTGCCACCGTATTCCTTGGGAATGATCAGGGCAAAGAAGCCATGCTGCTTGATGTGCTCCCAGGCCTCGGGCGGCAGGTCCATGCGTTGGCCGATCTGCCACTCGCTGACCATGGCGCACAGCTCTTCGGTGGGACCATCGATAAAGGCCTGCTCCTCGGCGGTCAGCTTGGCTTTCGGGTAGGCCAGCAGCTTGTCCCAGTCCGGGCGGCCGCTGAACAGCTCGCCGTCCCACCAGACGGTACCGGCCTCGATGGCGTCCTTCTCGGTGTTGGACATCGGTGGCAGCACTTTCTGGAACCAGGCGAACAACGGCGCGGTGAAATGCTTGCGGCGCAGCTCCGGCAGCGCCAGGGGAATGGCGACCGCCAGCCACAGCAGCCAGAAGATCACCAGCAGCCAGCCCGGTGCGTGGCTGTAGGCGCCCATCACCAGCAGGTAGGCGGCGACGATTGCCAGAGCAGGAAGGGGTGCCGTGCGGCGGTGGGCCAGATAGGCCGTGCCGAGAACCAGAACGAGCAACCAGACAGCGAGCATGCAGAATCCTCCGTGATGGCGACAGCAGAACGGCGAGTGCCGCCATAATCGTAGTCGGCTCGGGTAGACCTTGCCGACAGGGGCGTAACAGGGCACTTCCTCAATGGTCATGACCCGTCGCGTTCGATAGTGACCCCACCTCGGGCAGGCGAGTTCGTACAACAAATTGCATCACCGGATGACCTGTTGGTCAGCCCGTGAATGGCCCGCGACCAGCACGCCATGAACGGGGTCGATAGCCAACATCAATGTGGCCGGCTTCCTTCCTGGCAGCAGAGTGGTAGGGTTGTCAGCCTCACGGTTGGCGGATTCTGACAAGGATAATTGACGATGTTGAAAATATGGGGCCGCAAGAACTCCAGCAACGTACGCAAGGCACTATGGTGCGCCGAGGAAGCCGGCGTTGCCTATGAGCGGGTCGAAGCCGGTGGTGCGTTCGGCGTGGTCGACCAGGCGGACTACCTGGCGCGCAATCCCAACGGACGCGTGCCGATGATCGAGGACGGCGACCTGGTGTTGTGGGAGTCCAACAGCATCGTTCGCTACCTGGCCGCGGCCTATGCGCCGGGCAGCCTGTACCCCGAGGACCCCGCCCGTCGCGCCTGCGGCGACAAGTGGATGGACTGGACCACCTCCAGCTTTGCCGGCGAATTTCGCGAGCTGTTCTGGGGCACCCTGCGGACCCCCGTCGAGCAGCGCAATTCGGCGCTGATCGAAGATGCACGACAGCGCTGTATCGATCTGCTCGCAGTGCCCGAGCAGGCGCTGGGCGAGCAGCCCTATCTGTCTGGCGCCAGCTTCGCCATGGGCGACATCCCGCTGGGCAGCTTTATCTACGCCTGGTTCGAAATGCCCATCGAGCGCCCGCCGCAGCCCCATCTGCAGGCCTGGTATGCACGCTTGCGCGAGCGCCCAGCCTATCAGCGTGCGGTGATGACCGCGCTGACCTGATCACGTGATTGCGTTGCAATCTTTTGTGCTGCATCCCCCTCTAAACCCTGTCTTTTTCATGCGTGCGTATCCTTTATGAGTACTGCTCTGTCGATCCGACAGCTGACCAAAACCTATGGCAACGGCTTCACCGCCTTGCATGGCCTCGACCTCGACGTGGCCGAAGGTGACTTCTTCGCCTTGCTGGGCCCCAACGGCGCCGGCAAGTCCACCACCATCGGCATCCTCTCCACCCTGGTGAACAAGTCCAGCGGCACGGTGAACGTGTTCGGCCACGACCTGGATGCCCAGCCCGCTGCGCTCAAGCGCTGCATCGGCGTGGTGCCCCAGGAATTCAATTTCAACCAGTTCGAAAAGGTCTTCGACATCGTCGTGACCCAGGCCGGCTATTACGGTATTCCAGCACGCCTGGCCAAGGAGCGCGCCGAGCAATACCTCAACCAATTGGGCTTGTGGGACAAGCGTGGCGTGGCCTCGCGTGAGCTGTCCGGTGGCATGAAACGCCGGTTGATGATCGCCCGGGCGCTGGTGCATCAGCCGCGCCTGCTGATCCTCGACGAGCCCACCGCCGGGGTCGACATCGAGCTGCGCCGTTCGATGTGGAGCTTTCTCACCGAGCTCAACGAGCAGGGCATCACCATCATCCTCACCACTCACTACCTGGAAGAGGCCGAGCAGCTGTGCCGCAACATCGGCATCATCGACCACGGGCGGATCGTCGAGAACACCAGCATGAAGGCACTGCTGGGCAAGTTGCATGTGGAAACCTTCTTGCTCGATCTGAAAAACGATCTGCTCGCCGTTCCGCAACTGGTCGGCTATCCCGCCAAGCTGGTCGACGCCCATACGCTCGAGGTTCAGGTGGATAAAAGCCAGGGCGTTACCGAGCTGTTCCGGCAACTGGCGGCACACAACATCGAGGTGTTGAGCCTGCGCAACAAGAGCAACCGCCTGGAGGAGCTGTTCGTGTCCTTGGTCGAGAAGAACCTGTCGAAGGTAGCCGTATGATGCACGAGCAGTCCGAGTTCAGCGCCAATCTGGTGGCCTTGCGCACCATCGTTTACCGGGAAGTCCGTCGTTTCATGCGCATCTGGCCGCAGACCCTGCTGCCCCCGGCGATCACCATGGTTCTGTACTTCGTGATCTTCGGCAACCTGATCGGCCGGCAGATCGGCGACATGGATGGCTTCACCTACATGGAGTACATCGTGCCGGGCCTGATCATGATGTCGGTGATCACCAATGCCTACGGCAACGTGGTGTCGAGTTTCTTCGGCAGCAAGTTCCAACGCTCGGTGGAAGAGCTGATGGTGTCGCCGGTATCGCCGCACACCATCCTTATCGGCTATGTCACCGGCGGCGTGCTGCGCGGGCTGGCGGTCGGCATCATCGTCACCCTCCTGTCGCTGTTCTTCACCCACCTGCAGGTGCATCACCTCGGGCTGACGGTGCTGGTGGTGCTGCTGACGGCGACCATCTTCTCCTTGGGCGGCTTCATCAACGCGGTGTTCGCGCGCAACTTCGACGATATCTCGATCATCCCGACCTTCGTGCTGACACCACTGACCTACCTGGGCGGGGTGTTCTATTCGATCAGCCTGCTGCCGCCGTTCTGGCAGACCGTGTCGATGGCCAACCCGGTGCTGCACATGGTCAATGCCTTCCGCTACGGCATTCTCGGCGTTTCGGATATCAGCATCGGCACCGCCATCGGCTTCATGCTGGTCGCCACGGCAGTGCTCTATGTATTGTGCGTGCGCCTGCTGGTCAGTGGCCGTGGGATGCGCCAGTAAGCGCCTTTCACGCGGCTGGTTGTGGCGCTGCTACAGCCAGCCGTAATGCCGGAAACTGGCGTACAGGCCCGCGCAGCCCGCACCGATCAGGCCCAGAACGGCAAAGTAGCCGTACTGCCAGCTCAGCTCTGGCATGTTGTGGAAATTCATCCCGTAGATGCCGGCCACCGCGGTGGGGAAGGCCAGGATCGCCGCCCAGGCGGCGAACTTGCGCTGCACCACGCTCTGCCGGGATGACTCGAGCAACAGGCCGATCTCGATGGCGTGGTCGGCCATTTCCCGCAGGTTGGTAAGGTCTTCGAGCAGGCGATTGACGTGAATCGCCACGTCACGAAAGTACGGGCGCATGTTCTTGTCGATAAAGGGGAAGTCCAGGTGCTGCAGCTCCTGGCAGATCTCCGCGAGCGGCCCGATGTTGCGGCGCAGGCGCAGCAAATCGCGGCGCAGCTGCTGGATGCGCACCACCTCGCCGTGGGTCATGGCGCATTCGAGCACCGTCTGCTCGAGCTGCTCCAGCTCGGCGTAGTAGGTGTCCATCAGCGGCCGGTAGTTCTCGATGATAAAGCTGATCAGCGCATAGAGCACGAAGTCCTCGCCGTGCTCGAGCAGCAACGGCCGGGCCTCGCAGCGCTGGCGCACCTTGGAGTAGGGCGCGGAATCGCCATAGCGGGCGCTGATCACATAACCCTTGCCGGCGAACAGCTGGGTTTCCACGAAGGTCAGTTCACCGCCAACCTGCACGGGTGAATAGAGCACCAGAAACAGCGCATCGCCGAAGATTTCCAGTTTAGGCCGGGTGTGTCGCTGCAGTGCATCTTCCAGGGCCAGCTCATGCAGGTTGAACTGCCGCTGCAGGTTGCCGAGCTCCTGGCTGCCGGGATCGTGCAGGCCGATCCACACGAAATGCTCGGGCTTGCTGGCCCATTGCCGACCTTCATCGAGGTGGATATCGCTGACCTTGCGGCCCCCGCTGTAAACCGCTGCTGCGACCACTTCGCCCATGGTGTACCCCGTGCGTGACTGTTGGCGCCAGCTTACCTGCTTATGCCGGCGCGCTCAGCCCTTGACGACAGCCGTGGGCTATCAGCGCTGCTAACCAAGGCTGCGGGCGAGCCTTGGCAGAAGCCCACGGCCTTTCTTCTGGCTGTCTTAAACGGCGTGCTGCTTGTCCAGTTCGATGGATTTATCGAGGATTTCCAGCAGGGCGGCGCGCACCTTGAGCTTGGTCTTGCGGTGGGCGCTCATGTTGATCTTCTTGAACTGCGCCGCGACGGCCAGGGCAGTGGCCATCAGTTGCTCGGCGGGCACTACCTTGTCGAGGAAGCCGGCGTCCACCGCGCTTTGCGGGTCGAACATCTCGCCATTGATCACCGAGCGATGGAAGGCGGATTTGCGCAGGCGATCACGGGCCAGTTCGATGCCGACGTGGTGCATGGTCATGCCGATCTGCACTTCGTTGAGGCCGATGGTGAAGGGGCCTTCGACGCCGATACGGTAATCACTGGAGAGCAGCAGGAAGGCGCCCTTGGCTACCGCATGGCCGGGGCAGGCGGCGATGATTGGGTAAGGATGGGCCAGCATGCGCCTGGCCAGGGTCGAACCGGCGGCAACCAGGTCGATGGCGTTCTGTGGGCCGGAGGTCATCACCTTGAGGTCATAGCCGCCGGAGAGAATGCCCGGCTGGCCGGTCAGGATGACGATGGCCTTGTCCTGGGTCGCGCGATCCAGGGCCGCGTTAAAGGCCTCGATCACCGCTGGCGAGATAGCATTCACCTTGCCATTGTTAAGCGTCAACGTGGCGATGCCGTCATCGAGTTGGTAGCTGATCAGGTCGCTCATGGTCGACTCCTTGTTGTGAAATATGCGGCTGACGTTACCCATCCGCCGTGGTCCGGTAAAGCACGAAGGGTGACCGTAGAGTCAGGGTGTCGCGGCCGACACAGGCGCAGAGCAAGGTGATCAGCTCGCTGGTCGTGCCGATGATGGATGGGACGGATCATTACTACCGGCTTTTCTCAGGCGCCGCTGAGCAGTGCCCATACGCCCGTGCTCGCGCTGAGGTTGTGGCGCGCATACCGGTCGCTCTCCGGCTATGGCTTAAGCACATGAATCTTTTGAAAAAAGTTTTGCGTTTGGGAAAGCCTTCGATTACATTAGCGCGCCTCGACAGACAGCACGTCTGGCGAGATCCGGTGAAGTGTCCGAGCGGTTGAAGGAGCACGCCTGGAAAGTGTGTATACGAGAAATCGTATCAAGGGTTCGAATCCCTTCTTCACCGCCACTTTCGAACAAAACCAAGAACCCCGAAAGCCGACAGGTTTTCGGGGTTCTTGGTTTTTGGCGTGGGTATTTTGCAGCGTCGCTTCTCTATGAGCATCCACCCGCCACGCGGGCGCTGACGCCTGTGCGTGAGCAGCGCGGCTTGGGTGAAAGGTCAACGTACTTTCCTGATACGCCTGTCCGTGGCGTCATCGCTCCGAGGTTTTTATGTCGCAGTTGCTTGGCATGGCGTTGGGGCCATTGCTCGGTTTGTTCATCATCAGTATCGGTAATGGGTTCATCTCGTCGTTGACCACCTTGCGCCTGGATGCGGCCGGGGTGTCGGCGACGGTGATCGGTATCGTCTCGGCGTCTTACTTTATCGGCCTGACCCTGGGGGCGCTGTTCAATGACCGGCTGATCCTGCGCATCGGCCATATCCGCGCCTACAGCAGCTTCGCCTCGCTGACGGCGGTCTGTGTGCTGCTGCAGGGGCTGTTCTTCGATCCCTGGGCCTGGTTCGTCTTCAGGCTGATCGCCGGTTGGTCGATTCTCGGCGTGTTCCTGGTGGTGGAAAGCTGGATGCTGCTGGCCGGCGACCAGAAGGTGCGTGGCCGGCTGCTGGCGCTGTACATGATGGCGCTCTACGGCTCCGGCATGCTCGGCCAGTTGCAGCTGGGCGCCATCGATGCCTGGGGCGAAACCGCACCCTTTATGGTGGCCGGGCTGCTGGCTTCATTGTCGGTGCTGCCCATGGGCATCATTCCGCGGGTTACGCCGCTGGTCGAGAAGGTCGAGCCGCTGCTGCCGCATCAGTTGATCCGCATGACCCCGACCGGGGTGATTGGCTGCTTCGGATCGGGTATCGCCATTGCCGCGGTGTATTCGCTGCTGCCGCTGTACCTGCAGCGGGTGGGCATGAGCGTCAGCGAGGTCGGGCAGATGATGGCCAGCGTGATCCTTGGCGCCATGCTGCTGCAATATCCGGTGGGGCGCTGGTCCGACCAGCATGATCGGCAAAGCGTGCTGATCGTGCTGAGCCTGTTCTGCCTGCTGATCTCCCTGGCGATCATGATTCTGCCGTCGTCGCCGCTTCTGCTGATGGTATTGCTGTTCCTGCTCGGTGGCGGGGTGTTTGCCGTCTACCCTGTGGCGGTCAGCCATGCGGCGGATCGGGCGCCGGCCGGCGCCCTGGTGCGCATGGTGCAGGGGTTGCTGCTGATCAACTCGCTGGGCTCGGCGATCAGCCCGCTGATGATTTCCCCGTTGATGGAGCACGATGGCGATGCCGGGCTGTTCCTGGCCTTCAGCCTGCTCAATGGCAGCCTGGTGTTGCTGTTCTTCTGGCGCCGCAAGCTGCGTCCGGCACCCCAGCCTGTGGCACCATTCGAGCCGGCGACGCCAGCATCCATGGTCGGCGCGGAGCTGCGGGTGACCGAGGACCTGGTGCAGGGTGCGCTCGAGCACGAGCGCCAGGAAGATCTCTCCGATGTGGTGCCTGGCGTCGAGGTTGCCGAGCCGTTGGCCGATGTAGCGTCGGAGACACAGCAGCGTGAGGGTGGGCTGCAGGCCTGATCTGGCCAATTAAGGAAGGGCAGCGATGAAGTGGGACATTTTTTGCCGCGTCGTCGACAACTATGGCGACATTGGCGTGACCTGGCGCCTGGCGCGGCAGCTGGTGGCCGAGCAGGGCGCCGCGGTGCGCCTGTGGGTCGATGACCTGGCGGCGCTGGTGCGTATCTGCCTGCAGGCCGATGCCAGGTTGAGCTGTCAGTGGTTGAACGGCGTCGAGGTGCGTCACTGGGTGCAGGCCTGGCAGGCAATCGAGCCAGCCGACGTGGTAATCGAAGCCTTTGCCTGCGAGTTGCCTGCCGACTACGTGGTGGCAATGTCGGCGCGCGAGACGCCGGTGCTCTGGCTGAATCTGGAATATCTGAGCGCCGAGAGCTGGGTCGAAGGCTGCCATGGCCTGCCGTCGATGCAGGGCAACGGCCAGCAGAAGTTCTTCTTCTTTCCCGGATTCACCGCCGGCACCGGCGGGCTGCTGCGTGAGCGTGGGCTGCTTGCCGCGCGGGACGGGCTGCAGGGCGATGATGAGGCCTGTGCAGGGTTTCTCGCCTCGCTGGGCATCACGCCAGCCGCCAACGCGCGGCTGGTTTCCCTGTTCGCCTACGAGAACGTTGCGCTTGCCGGCTGGCTGGATGCCCTGGCCGGCGATGACGCGCCCACCCATCTACTGGTGCCGGAAGGGCGGATTCTTGGTGATTTGCAGCATTGGGCAGGGTCGCTCATCGAGCCTGGCCAGGTCATGCGGCGCGGCTCCCTGAGCGTTCAGGTGCTGCCGTTCATGCAGCAGGATCAGTACGACGCGTTGCTCTGGTGCTGTGACCTCAATCTGGTGCGTGGCGAGGATTCCTTCGTGCGCGCTCAGTGGGCCGGGCGGCCGCTGGTCTGGCATATCTATGCGCAACAGGAAGATGCCCACTGGGACAAGCTCGAGGCCTTCATGGCCCTTTATTGCCAGGGGCTTTCAGACCAGGCCCAGGCGGCATTGCGCGCGGTGTGGCGCGCCTGGAACGCCGGCGACGACATGGTGCCGGCCTGGGCCGCCTGGCAGCGACACGCCGAAGAACTGGCCAGTCATGCCCGGGAATGGGCCAGGCGCCAGGCGGTACGTGCAGATCTTGCCACGGCGCTGGTGCAGTTTTACCGAAATTGGCTATGATACGCGGCCTCGAATTTTGTAAATCCATTCAGCTCCGGATATTCGTATGAAAACCGCACAAGAAATGAAGCCTAACAGCGTGGCCCTGATCGATGGCCAGCCATGGCTGATCCAGAAGGCCGAGTTCACCAAGTCCGGTCGTAACAGCGCCATCGTCAAGATGAAGCTGAAGAACCTGATGAACGGCTCGAAGACTGAAACCGTCTACAAAGCCGACGACAAGATGGAGCCGGTCATCCTTGAGCGCAAGGAAGTGAACCTGTCCTACATCAGCGGCGACGACTACGTGTTCATGGATCCGGAGTACAACTCCTACGAGCTGCGCGCCGAAGACCTGGAAAGCGTTCTGCCGTTCATCGAAGAAGGCATGAACGACGTCTGCGAAGCGGTGTTCTTCGAAGGCAAAGTGATCTCCGTCGACCTGCCGACCACCATCGTGCGTCAGCTGGCCTACACCGAAGGTTCCGCCCGTGGCGACACCTCCGGCAAGGTGATGAAGCCTGCCAAGCTGAACAACGGTACCGAAGTGAAAGTGGCTGACTTCTGCGAAATCGGCGACTGGATCGAGATCGACACCCGCACCGGCGAGTACAAGTCCCGCGCCAAGGCGCCGGTCTGATCGTCAGGCTTGCGATGTGAAAAACCCGGCCTTGAGCCGGGTTTTTTATGGCCCGCGCTTCGCAACGGGCGAGCCGGCAGGCGCCTTCGCCTTCAGGCCGTCACTCGTCGCGGCCGTCCATCATGGTGCGCTTGAGCATCACGTAAACCGCGCCGGTGCCACCGTGCTTGGCCACGCAGGAGGCGAAGCCCAATACCTGCGGGTGCTGGCGCAGCCAGGTGTTGACGTGGCTCTTGATCATCGGCTTGCGGCCATCTGTGCGCACTGCCTTGCCGTGGGTCACCCGTACGCAGCGGATTTCCAGCTTGGTCGCCTCGGCGAGAAATTCCCAGAGCGTATCGCGGGCCTTCTCGACGTTCATGCCGTGCAGGTCGAGGCTGCCGTCGAAGGGGATCTGGCCGAGCTTGAGCTTGCGCATCTGGCCGTCCTGCACGCCATTGCCAGCCCAGTACAGCGGGTCCTCGGCACCGACATCAATGACGAACTGATCGGACAGGCCATCGACCTTGAGGGTATCGGTACGTTGCGTGGCCGCCTGGCGCAGGGTAGCCAGGCGCGCGCGGTCGCTCTTCGGTTTGCCGGTGTCGGCGCGATCGTGCTTGATCGGCTTGACGCCTTGCAGCTGGGCTTTGAACAGGGATAGATCGTCGTCTTGCATCGGAGCCTCCGCACGGGGCACCAATTCTACCAAGCGCAGCAGGGCGGGTCAGTCGCGTTTCTTCATCAGGTGAGGAGACATGGCCAGGTCCATCTTGCGCTGGCGCATGCGCCGACGTGATTTGCGCCAGCCCACCACGCCGCCCCAGAACAGGATCAGACCGAGCACCAGCAGCATGCTGGCGTCGCTTGTCGAGTCGTTGAGATTGCCCAGTGCTGGCGGGCGGCCCAGCAGGGTTGCCGTGCCCGCCATCATGAGCAGAATGCCGAACACCGCGAACAGTGCCGTCAGGTAAGCGGCAAAGCGCAATCGCCAGTTGCCCGGGCGTCTAGGGCGCAGGTGGCTGGCGTTGAAACCGTCGGTTTGCTTCATGCGCTAATTCCTTGAAGGATCTTCTCGCTATGACTGGCAGTGTAGTAGCGGGTTCAAACAACGCGGCGTCGAGGGGCTTGCAACCTGTTCACGATCTCGCGAGCGCGATACACGGCAAAACCGCGCAGCAGATCGTGAACAGCTTTTTACAGCAGGGCGTTGGCGTCTGGCACCCAGGCGGCAAAGTTGTCGGCCAGGGCGATCATTTCCACGCGGTGCATTTCGGCGGCGCTGATCACCTTGCCGTCCGGGGTCGGCAGGTCGCGAGTGGCGCAGGCAGCATCGACCACGGTGCAGCGGTAGCCGTAATCCTTGGTGGCACGGATGGTGGTGCTGATGCTCGAGTGGGTCATGAAACCACAGACGATCAGATCCAGATGGCCGAGCGATTGCAGCTTCTCATGCAGCTCGGTGCCGGAAAAGGCGTTCGGCATGCGCTTCTCGACGACGATTTCGCCGGGCAGCGGTGCCACTTCCGGCAGGTGCGCACCGCGTGGGCCACGCGGGTCGAGCAGGCCACCGGGAATGCCCAGGTGCTTGATATGCACGATGGCGCCGCCCTGGGCGCGCACCGCGTCGAGCAGCTTGGCAATCTCCACCAGGGCAGCGTCGAGGCCGGGCAGTTGCACCACGCCGCTGCGATACTCTTCCTGGGCATCGATGACCAGCAGGGTCGCATTGCTCAGGTTGGCGGGGGCATGGCCACGGCCGGTGAGCTGATAGAAGGTTTGCGGGTGGGACGACATGTACGACTCCTTGCTGGCGCGGTTAACGGGGCATATTGTCCGCCTCTATGACGCCGCTGTGAACCTCTGTGTTACTGGTATTGCTGCGCCCAGGCCCGGCGATACGAGCAGAATCGTTTCAGCTCGCGGTTGGCGGTAGGCGTGCCTTACCGTGGTAATCCCTTTGGCGGCGCTGGAATGCCACGGCCGGCCTGCTAGACTAACGCTTTTGCCCGGAGCCCTGCTGTGACCGATGCCCGCCCAGCCCTGAATACCCGCCTGCGCACCCTGCGTGACTACATTCGTTGGGCGGTGAGCCGTTTTCAGGCAGAAGAACTGTTCTTCGGGCACGGCACCGACAATGCCTGGGACGAAGCGCGCCAGTTGGTGCTGGGCGCCTTGCACCTGCCCTGGGAAATCGCCGACAGCTACCTGGATTGCCGCCTCGAGGACGACGAGCACCTGCATCTGCAAGGTTTGCTCAAGCGCCGCATCGAGGAGCGCGTACCAACTGCCTACCTGCTCGGCGAGGCGTGGTTTTGTGGCCTGCCGTTCATCGTCGACGAGCGTGTGCTGGTGCCCCGTTCACCGATTGGCGAGCTGATCGAACAACGCTTCAGCCCCTGGCTGGCCAGCGAGCCGGCGCGAATTCTCGATCTGTGCACTGGCTCGGGCTGCATCGGCATTGCCTGCGCCTATGAGTTTCTCGACGCCGAGGTGGTGCTCGGTGACCTGTCCTTCGAGGCGCTGGAAGTAGCCAACCGCAACATCGAACGTCATGGCCTCGAAGAGCGCGTGTACACCGTGCAGGGCGATGGTTTCGCCGGGCTGCCGGGCCAGCGTTTCGACCTGATCGTCTCCAACCCGCCCTATGTGGATGCCGAAGATTTCGCCGACATGCCGGCCGAGTACGGGCACGAGCCGGAAATGGGCCTGGCCTGTGGCGACGATGGCCTGGATCTGGTCCGCCGCATGCTCGCCGAAGCGGCCGATCACCTGACTGACAAGGGCTTGCTGATCGTCGAAGTCGGCAACAGCCAGGTGCATGTCGAGGCGTTGTATCCGGAAGTGGATTTCGCCTGGCTGGACTTCGCCCGCGGCGGCCATGGCGTGTTCATGCTCTCGGCCGAGCAGTGCCGGGAGCATCAGGCGCTGTTTCGCGAGCGTATCTGAGCGATTTCTACTATTCGTCAGCCCGAATCACAGGGCGTCTGGCAGGCCATTATGTGGCGTAAGCGGCCGCTCCTACAAAATAAACTCTGCTCACCAGCCGCTCCACCGCTCACGATTCTGTGATCGCAATGGTGGATGAGAAAAGCGCCATCCACCCTACACCTGAGGCGATGTTCTCGATCGGCCAGCTTGAAAAAAGTCGCCTGGCCGGATGCTAAATACTGGCCTTTGCGATCTCGTGGGAGGGGCTTTAGCCCCGAGCTCTTGACGCCTAGCCAGGCAAAATCGAGGCTAAAGCCTCTCCCACAAAGCCCTGCTCAGCGTCCGCTTTTGCCTTCCTGTGATCGAATTGCCACGCGGCAGCCAGCAGACGGGCGATATCTGCGAGTCTGCAGTCAGGCCTCCCGCCCGCCGCGGCGCAGCAGATAGCTGTCCATGATCCAGCCGTTGGCCTGGCGCGCGGCGGCGCGGGTCGTGGCGATCTGTTCGGCGACCTCGGCCAGCCTGCCTGATATCAGAATCTCGTCTGGCGTGCCGACATAGGCGCCCCAGTAGATGTTCAGGTCTTCGTCGATCACCTGGCGGTAGCTGTCCTGAGCATCGAGCATAACCACCACGCTATCGACGCCCTCTGGCCAGCCTTCACGCAGGCGCCGGCCGGTGGTGATCTGCACGGCACGGCCAATCTGGTTCAGGGGAATACGGTGGCGCGCGGTGAGGGCCTGCACGCTGGTGATGCCGGGGATCACTTCATATTCGAGGGCCATGCCGCCGGCAATCACGCCGTCGAGAATGCGCAGGGTGCTGTCGTAAAGAGCAGGGTCGCCCCAGACCAGGAAGGCCCCGGTTTCGCCGTCCTGCAATTGCCCGAGCAATTGCTCGAACACCGCCTGCTTGTCGCGGTTCAGGCTGTCGATACTGGCGTCGTAGTCCACCACGTTACGCTCGCGTTCCGGGTTGGTCGCTTCGAGGAGGCGGTAGCAGCGGCCCGGCTCGATATAGCGTTCGAGGATCAGGCGGCGCAAGGCGATCAGCTTGTCCTTGGCTTCACCCTTGTCGAGGATGAAGAACACGTCGGCGCGGTTGAGTGCCTTGATCGCCTGGGTGGTGAGGTAGTCGGGGTCACCGGCGCCGATGCCGATGATCAGGATATCTTTCATGCTGCGTGTCTCGTTCTTGCGATGGCGCGCAGCATATCAGGTGCTGGTTGTTGGCTGCCTCGCAGAGCAGCGCTTCGCGATCTTGGACTAGAGCAGCATTTGTGGGAGGGCGCGGGGACGCCTAGTCCATGCGCCCGAAAAGCTTCGCGGGCATGGACTGGGCGTCCCCGCCCGCTCCCACAGATATACTGCCTTGCTTCAGCCTGCCGCCAGCTTCAGCACTGTCTCGGGCTCCGGCTCTGCCACGCCGGCCAGGAACTCGTCGCCCCAGCGGCGGATGTCGTTGTAGCTGACGATATCGAACAGCTCGCGCAGCCGAGCACGGGCTTCGGCCTTGGGCATGTTCAGCGCCAGGTAGCAGGTTTGCGCCAGGTCGGCGGTGTCGTGCGGGTTGGTCAGCAGCGCGCCCTTGAGCTCGGCGGCGGCACCGGCGAATTCCGACAGGGCCAGCACCCCCTGGCCATCGGTCAGCCCCTGGGTGGCGACGAATTCCTTGGCCACCAGATTGAGGCCGTCGCGCAGCGGGGTGATCCACATCACGTCGGCCATGGCGTACCAGGCCACCACCTCGTCGAACGGAAAGCTGCGGAAGAAAAACTGCACCGGCGTCCAGCCGATCCGCGCGAAGCGGCCGTTGATGCGTCCAACTGCCTGTTCGATCTGCGCTTGCAGCTCGTCGTAGATGGTCATTTCACGGGCTGCCGGCACGCAGATGCTGACCAGGGTTATCTTCTTGTGCAGCTCGGGGTTGTCGGCCAGCAGGCGCTCGTAGGCCTGGAGTTTTTCGAGGATACCCTTGGTGTAATCCAGGCGTTCGACCGACAGCACCAGCTTGATGCCACGTAGTTCTTCGCGCAGATGAGCCATCTGCTCGCGGGTTTTTTCCTGGGCCAAGGCGTTGCGCACGCGGTCGATATCCAGGCCAACCGGGTGGGCGCCGAGTTTGACCACCCGGCTGCCTGTGTCCACGGCGGTGGTCATGCGCTCCAGGCCCACGGCGCAGCCATAGGTGACGAAGCGCGGTGCGCAGTTCTGCCGGCTGACGATTTGCAGTGGGGTGACGCCACGGGCCACGTCGACGAAATTTTCCACCTGGCGCGGGATATGAAAGCCGATGTAGTCGCATTGCAGCAGGCTGCCGATGATCTGTCGGCGCCACGGCAGCACGTTGAATACGTCGGCCGAGGGGAAGTAGGTGTGGTGGAAGAAGGCGATGCGCAGGTCCGGGCGCAGTTCGCGCAAATAGACCGGTACCATCCACAGGTTGTAGTCGTGCAGCCAGACCACGGCGCCTTCTGCAGCTTCCTTGGCGGTGCGTTCGGCGAAGGCGCGGTTGACCCTGAGGAACACCTGCCAGTCATCCTCCTCGAAGCGGGCGCGCTCCCAGAAGGTGTGCAGCGTCGGCCAGAAGGCTTCCTTGGAGAAGCGCTTGTAGAAGATGTCGACTTCCCTCTTGCTCAGCGCCACCCGCGCGGCGGTGAGTTTCGGGTAGCGCTCGGCGTCTACGGTGGTGTGGGTTTCGAATGTCTCGTCGCCTTCCTCGTCGACCGCCCAGGCGACCCAGGAGCCCGGGCGCGAATCACCGAAGAAGCTCATCAGGGTCGGGATGATGCCGTTGGGCGAGGTCGGGCGGCGGCGTTGTACCTTGCCGTCCGCGCCGCGGTATTCCTCATAGGGCAGACGGTGATAGACCATCACCAGCTCTGCACGGCCTGGCTTGGTGGCGCTGCGTTTCTCGGCGGCGATGCCGTGCTCGCCGAGAAAGCCGAAATGCACGAAGGCCTGCAGAATGCCGCCGCAGCCGGGGCGGTCCGCCTGGAGGATCCACGACTGGTGCTCGGTGGCCTTGAGCAGCTTGGGTTCCGAGTGGCCGACGCAGACGCCCTTGTAAGTGCCATCGAGCATGTTCAGGTCATTGAGGGTATCGCCACAGGCCAATACTTGGTCATCGTCGATTTCCAGCCAGTCGACCAGCGCCTTCAGGCTGGTGCCCTTGTTGATGCCTTTGGGCAGAAAGTCGAGGTAGCGATCCGCGGAATACAGCAGATCGCAACCTAGGGTTTCTGCAACCTGGGCCAATGCCGGGTCGGCAGCCTGTTCCGGCGTGCAGAAGTAGGAGCAGCGGCGTGCCTGGGGGACGTCCTGGCGCTCCAGGCCGAAACCTTCCAGAGCTTGAGCGACCTGGTTTTCACCCGGCCAGCGGGCATCGACCTGGCTCTGCAGCTGCTGGATCGGTTGCAGGGTGTCGCCATGCACGAAGGTGGCGCCGACGTCGGCGATGATGAAGTCCGGTTGTGGCAAGGTCGGATCGGCCAGCAGCGGCAGCACCGCTTCAAGGCTGCGACCGGTGACGTAGGCCAGCTGAATTTCCGGGTGGGCGGCGATGGTCTGGTAAAGGCTGAGACGATCCTCGGGATCGCCAGCGAGAAAGGTTCCATCAAGATCGGTTGCAAGTAGCATGCGCTGTCTCCCTGTTCAAGCGCCGACATCAGCCGACGGGTAAAGCGGGCGCCTGGTTGGCGCCTCTGTTCTGCAGGCCTGTGTGTGCCTACGACGAAGTAGCCGCGCGCTCCTGCGCGCTGCCGGGGTTATCGTTGTCCGGGCCGCTGTCATCGTCTGCCGATGGGGCGTCCGGCATCAGCTCCAGTACGGTGTGGCTGGTGCGCAACATCGGCACGAAGTGCGCCTGTTCACCGGCGACCAGGTCGCTGACGTGGCGCAGGCGATAGAAGGTGTAGGCCGCCAGCAGGCCCAAGGTGGCGGCGAAATACAGCGGCAGTGCGGCGGCGCCGCTGTACTGCATCAACAATCCGGCGAGCAGTGGCCCGCACACCGAGCCGACACCGTTGACCATCAGCAGGCTGCTGGAGCCGGAGAGAATCTCGTCGCTGTGCAACTGATCGATCAGCTGCGCCACGGCGATGGGGTAGATGGCGAACGACAGCCCGCCAAACATGAACATCAGCGCCAGCAGCGCACGCCCAGCCGGCAGCAGGCTCATCAGCAAGGCGACGACCGCCGCGGCGCTGACCACCCAGAACAGCACCCAGCGGCGGTCGTGATTGTCGGAGAAACGCCCGATCGGCCATTGCAGCAGTGCGCCGCCGAGAATGGTGGCGCTCATCATCAGGCCGACCCCGGCGGCGTCGAAGCCGTTGAGGCTGGCGTACACCGGCGCCATGCCCCAGAACGCACCGAGCGCCAGCCCGGAAAGACCGGCGGCGGCAATCGACAGTGGTGCGATACCGGCGATGGCGCGCAGGTTGCTGTGCAGGGTGTCCGGCACGCTGGGCTGAGGTTGGCGGGTCAGGGTAATGGGCATCAGCGCCGCGCTGATCAGCATCGCCGCCAGGGCGAACAGCAGGAACTCGGTCGGCTCGGCGAGGCTCAGCAACTGCTGCGCAGCTGCCAGGGCGCCGAGGTTGACGGCCATGTAGATGGCGAACATCTGCCCGCGATTTTCGTTGCGCACCTGAGCGTTGAGCCAGCTTTCAATGACCATGTACAGGCTGACCAGTGCCAGGCCGTAAAGCACCCGCAAGGCGAGCCAGACCCAGGGGTCGACGATCAGCACGTGGAGCAGGGCGGTGATCGCGGCCAGAGCGGCGCAGAAGGAGAACGCACGGATATGCCCAACGCGACGCACCAGCGGAATCGCCAGCCAGGTGCCGAGGAGAAAACCGACGAAGTACCCGGACATGATCAGGCCGAGCATCCCGGTGGAGTAGCCTTCGGCGACGCCACGCAGGGTCAGTAGGGTGTTGAGCAGACCGTTGCCAAGGAGGAGTAACGCGACCCCACCCAGCAACGAGCTGATAGGGGCAATCAAGGACCACATGGCGAACAACCCTAGGAAACTATGCCAGCTATGGCAAGCAGGAAGCGCGCCAGTGATCTTTGATGACTTTTGCTATGTTATTGATATTTATAATTTATTTTTTGCGACGAACGGTCTGTTGATTTTTTAGGGTAGTGAAAGGCACCAGGGCGGTGCGCAAAGGAGCGAGTTTTCCCGCTATCGGGGCATCTTACTTGCGACCATCGGCCACTTTCGCCAGCTCATCGGTACGCGCCGCCATGATGAAGTCGTTGCGGTGCAGGCCCTTGATCGAGTGGCTCCACCAGGTGACGGTGACCTTGCCCCATTCGGTGAGCAGCGCAGGGTGATGGTTGGCGGTTTCAGCGATTTCGCCCACCGCATTGGTGAAGGCCAGCGCATGTTTGAAGGTGCGAAACGCGTAGGCTCGCTCGAGCTGCATCACGCCATCACGAACCTCGATGTTCCAGTCCGGGATTTCCTTGATCAGTTGCGCCAGTTCGGCCTCGCTGACTTTCGGTGCATCGGCGCTGCAGGCTTCGCAGGTGGCTTTGGACAGTGCAGTCATGGGGGTTCCTCTGAACGTTGATCGTTACGGCAGGCTCAGAGCCCGTTCACGATCTCGCGAGCTAGAGCGATCCAGGGCAAAAACAAGCGAGGAAGCGGACTGGGCTCGCACTCGAGTTTACAAGTGGTAAATGAGCATTCCGAGCTTGTTTTTAACGCAGAGCGCCGACGCGCAGCAGATCGTGGACAGGTTCTCAGGCTGCCTTGGGTGGAAATTTCGGTTTATGCAGGCCAAGCGCCATGGCCTCGTGCACCAGGCTCATGATGTCCTGCTGCGCCAGAGCGAACAGCCGTTGCAGATCCGGCAACACGAAGTACAGCGGCTGCAGGATGTCGATGCGATACGGCGTGCGCATGGCCTCTAGGGCATCGAATGGCTGATGCTCGGGCTCGCCGGACAGACAATACACCGCCTCCCTGGGCGAGGAGAGAATGCCGCCGCCGTAGATGCGCCGCCCGGTGGGGGTGTCGACCAGGCCGAACTCGATGGTCATCCAGTACAGGCGCGCCAGGTACACCCGTTCCTGGGGGCTGGCGGCCAGGCCGAGGCGGCCGTAGGTGTGGGTGAATTCGGCGAACCAGGGGTTGGTCAGCAGCGGACAGTGACCGAAGATCTCGTGGAAGATATCCGGCTCCTGCAGGTAGTCCAGGTCCGCTTCGGTGCGGATGAAGGTGGCCACCGGAAACTGCTTGTTGGCGAGCAACTCGAAGAAGCGCTGAAAGGGAATCAGCGCCGGCACCTGGGCGACCTGCCAGCCGGTAGTACCCTGCAGCACGCGGTTGATGTCCGCCAGCTGGGGAATCCGGTCACCGGGCAGGGCCAGCTTGTCGATGCCGTTCAGGTATTCCTGACAGGCCCGCGGCTCGATCACCTTGAGTTGGCGCTCGATCAGCGTCTGCCAGGTGCGATGCTCGACCTCGCTGTAATCAATGAAGCCGTTCGCGTCAGGCTGCCTGGCAACGTACTGGCTGGCTTTCATCTGGGGATCTCCCTGCACATCCGAACTGGTCGTGGCTGGCCTGAGCATGCCGCAGGCGGGCGTGCTTTGCGCGCACGTGAGCGGCGCGCGGAAGCAGATCGTTGATCGTTTTCGTAAAGAAAGCATTACGTCCTGCGCGAAAGCCTGTTCCTGGCTCGGTGGCTTCCTCTAGACTGGCAAGAAACCTTGACGAAAATAACAAGAGTGCCGTCATGCGTATCAAAATCCACTGCCAGAACCGTGTAGGCATCCTGCGCGACATCCTCGAACTGCTGGTCGACTACGGCATCAACGTCGCCCGCGGCGAGGTCGGCGGCGAGCAGGGCAACGCCATCTACCTGCATTGCCCCAACCTGATCAACCTGCAATTTCAGGCCCTACGGGCCAAGTTCGAGGCCATCACCGGCGTATTCGGCGTCAAGCGGGTGGGGCTGATGCCCAGCGAACGGCGCCATCTGGAGCTCAACGCCCTGCTCGGCGCCCTGGAGTTTCCGGTGTTGTCGGTCGATATGGGTGGCAGTATCGTCGCCGCCAACCGGGCCGCCGCTGGCCTGCTCGGTGTGCGCGTCGACGAGGTGCCGGGCATCGCGCTGTCGCGCTATGTCGAGGATTTCGATTTGCCGGAGCTGGTGCGTGCCAATCGCTCGCGCATCAACGGGTTGCGTGTGAAGGTTTGCGGCGACGTGTTTCTCGCCGACATCGCGCCGTTGCAGAGCGAGCACGACGACAGCGAAGCCATGGCCGGCGCGGTGTTGACCCTGCACCGTGCCGACCGCGTTGGCGAGCGAATCTATCAGGTGCGCAAGCAGGAGCTGCGCGGCTTCGACAGCATCTTCCAGAGTTCCAAAGTGATGGCCGCCGTGGTGCGCGAGGCGCGACGCATGGCGCCGCTGGACGCACCGCTGCTGATCGAGGGTGAAACCGGTACCGGCAAGGAGCTGCTGGCCCGTGCCTGCCACCTGGCCAGCCCCCGTGGCCAGTCGCCGTTCATGGCGCTCAACTGTGCCGGTCTGCCCGAGTCGATGGCGGAGACCGAACTGTTCGGCTACGGCCCCGGCGCCTTCGAGGGCGCCCGTGCCGAGGGCAAGCTGGGGTTGCTGGAACTGACCGCGGGCGGCACGCTATTTCTCGACGGCGTCGGTGAAATGAGCCCGCGCCTGCAGGCCAAGCTGCTGCGCTTCTTGCAGGATGGCTGCTTCCGCCGCGTCGGCAGTGACGAGGAGGTGTACCTGGACGTGCGGGTGACCTGCGCCACCCAGGTCGACCTCTCCGAACTGTGCGCCCGGGGCGAATTCCGTGAAGACCTCTATCACCGCCTCAACGTGCTGAGCCTGCATATCCCGCCGCTGCGTGAATGCCTCGACGGCCTGCAACCGCTGGCCGAACACTTTCTCGACCGCGCCAGCCGGCAGATCGGCTGCTCGCTACCTGGCCTGGCGCCGGCTGCGCTGGAAAAACTGGCTCGCTATCACTGGCCGGGCAACGTGCGGCAGCTGGAGAACGTGCTGTTCCAGGCGGTATCACTCTGCGACGGTGCGCTGGTGAAGCCCGAGCACATTCGCTTGCCGGGCTACGGCGCGGCCCAGCCGCTGGGCGACTTCTCGCTGGAGGGTGGGCTGGACGCCATCGTCGGGCGCTTCGAGAAGGCCGTGCTGGAACGCCTGCACGGCGAATTCCCGAGCAGCCGCCTGTTGGGCAAGCGCCTGGGTGTGTCCCACACCACCATCGCCAACAAGTTGCGCGAGCATGGGGTGGGCAAGGAGTAGACCGAAATGAAACGAGCCCGGTGATCCGGGCTCGTGTGGCGGGCTTCAGCGAGCGCTGACCGGCCGCGCGCGAGGGCCGGGCAGAATGCCGTTGACCGGGTTGCTGCTCAGCAGGCGGGCGCTGGTGATGCCGGCGATCTCATGACCGCGATCGTTCAGGCTGTTCATCACCTGGTTGACCAGGGCGGTGATCAGGATGCCGGCCAGGCCGCCGCCGCTGTTCTGCTGCTGTTCGGCGCTGCTGGCCCGGGCAACGCCTTTCCACAGCTCCTTGCCGGTGCGCAGGTCGACCAGGGTGGCGCTGGCGGCCACCGCCACCTCGCTGCTGATCACCTTGTAGCTGCTGCCGTATTCGGTCACGTCGATGTACAACACCGTGTCTGCGCCAAAGATCTCGTAGAGCTTCTGCGGCGGCACTTCGCGGATTTCCTCGGCGTTGCTCATGCCGTTCTGCTTGAAGGTCTCGTTGACCACCGCCACCGGCAGTACGTAGTAGCCGGCCTCGCTCAGGGGCGCGGTGATCAGCGAGTACATGCTGAGCGTAGCCTTGATGTCCGGCGACTTGTTGACCGGCGGCAGCACCAGAATGGAGGCCGGACTGCTTTCCTTGAAGGCGCTGTAGTCGTAGGGCTGCTGGGTGGCGCAACCGGCCAGCAGGGCGAGCGCGGCCAGCGCCGCGAGTGTTCTGAGGGAAGTCAGTAGAGGCATGTCGGTCACTTGGCCATATTGCGCATCAGGAAGTCCATGTACTGCGCGGACTCGGGGAACAGGGCTTTCTCGGTTTCGAATTGCTGGCGCACCTGATCGGGCTTGCCGATCTCCGCGTACAGCATGCCGAGGTGGGCATGGAAGCCCGGTGGCAGGGTGCGGTCAGCGGCGCGGGCTTTCTGGGCGCTGGCTTCCAGCGCAGCGATCTGCTCCTCGGTGCCGGTGGTGTTCTCGAAGCGCTGATAGACCTGCTGCTGGTAGCCCTCCCAGTAGTAGAGGGATTTGGGCTGTTGCGCGCAGCCGGCCAGCAGGGCGGTGGCCAGTAGGGTGGTGAGCAGAAGTGGGGATTTCATCGTTGGCTCCTCGCTCACTTGACCGGGCGCCAGGCGCCGCTGTCGACGCCGCTGACCAGCTTGTTGACGGCCTCGCGAATCGCCAGGTCGAGGACTTTGCCATTGAGGGTGGAGTCATAGCTGGCAGTGCCGCCGAAACCGATGATCTCGCGGTTCGACAGGGCGTATTCGCCGGCGCCCTGGCTGGAATACACCACTTCGGAGGTGGCGACATCGACGATGTTGAGGTTCACCTTGGCGTAGGCGATCTGCTGTTTGCCGCGGCCCAGGATGCCGAACAGCTGATGATCGCCGACTTCCTTGCGGCCGAACTCGGTCACGTCACCGGTGACCACGAAGTTGGCACCCTTGATCTGCTGAGCCTGCTTGGAGAAGCCCGACTCCTGCTGCAGCTCGCTGAGGTTGTCGCGGTCCAGTACGTTGAAACGGTTGGACTGCTGCAGGTGGGTGATCAGAATGGTCTTGGCCTGCCCGCCAAGGCGGTCGACGCTGTCGCTGAAAATGCCGCGCAGATAGCTGGAGCGGTTGTCGAACTTGCCAACGGCGATCGGGCTGCGCGGGCCGCTGTACTGGCTGGTGGCGGTGTTGACCTTGGCGACTTCCAGGGTGCGCGAGCTTTCCGTGGCGCAGCCGGCGAGCAGCACGAGCATGCCAGCGATGCCAGCGGTAATGATCTTGTTCATACGAATCTCGTTTGCAAAGTGGGCAGGGCGAGCCTGTAACAGGCAGGAGTCAGCCGGGCACTTTTACGAGGTGATAACGCATGGGACGGTTTCGCGCAGGCGGCGCGAAACGCTTGATGAGTCAGTCCATGACGCTAACCCTGGTATGGGTGCGTGGTGCTTCCTGCGGCGCCGATTCTAGTGATCATCAAGGCGTTTTGCCAGCAATGCCGACCGCCGCTGTGATGGGTTTCGCGTCTCCAGGCTCGCCAGGCCTGATCAGGCGACCGAGCTTTCCGGCAGCAACGTCGCGATCAACGCCCGCACGCTGCCCGGCAAGGCTTCGAGGTCGCGTACCAGCATGCTGCGTTCGCGCACGGCCCAGGTCTCGTCGAGTTCGATGGTGTGCAGCTTCATGGTGCGGCGGTGCCGGCTGGCAGCGGACTCGGGGATGATGCCGATGCCGACGTTGGCCTCGACCATGCGGCAGATGGCTTCGAAGCCTGACATCTGGATACGCAGCGACAGGGTGCCACCCAGGGTTTCCACGTGTTCACGCAGGAAGGTCAGCAGGGTGCTGCCGTCGTGCAGGCCGATGTGCTGGTATTGCAGGGTGTCGCGCAGGCTGACGCGTTCCCGGCCGGCCAGCGGGTGGTTGTCCGGCACCACCAGCACCAGGCGGTCGGTGCTGAAGTGCAGCACCTGCAGGCCGGCGGCCTCCACCGGGCCGGCGATGATGCCCAGGTCGGCGCCGCCGTCGAGCACGCCGCGGACGATATCGCGGCTCAGGCGCTCCTGCAGATCCACGGTCACGCCGGGGCGCTCGGCAAGGAAGCCGGCCAGCACCTCGGGCAGAAACTCGGTGACCGCCGTGGTGTTGGCGAAGATGCGGATATGCCCGGCCGCGTCGCTGCCGTATTCGGTGAATTCGCTTTTCAGGTAATCGACCTGGCGCATGATCAATCGCGCGTGCTGCAGCAGGCGCTGGCCGGCCGGCGTCAGCTCCACGCCACGGCTGTCACGATACAGCAGGCGGGTATCCAACTGGCCTTCCAGCGCCTTGATGCGCGCGCTGGCTGCGGCAGGCGACAGCGAGGCGCGCCGTGCGCCCTGGGTCAGGCTTGGCGACTCGGCGATATGGATGAAAAGGCGCAAATCCGGCAGGTCGAAGTGCATGGCAGCTCGGCATTTGATTGAAAACGGCGTTCAGCATATCCAAACGCCGGATTAAATAAATGCGGATTCTCGGAACGTTCATCGGCTTGCATGCTGGCGGCACATAACAAGACAGCTGGAATCCACGATGAGCGACTCTGCCTTTTCCGCCTGGATCGGCCGCACCGAGCAAGCCCACGATCAATTGAGCCGTAACCTGGTCAAGCGTATCGCTGCCACACTGGGCGACGACACGCCCGCCCATGGTGAGGCCTTGCCGCCACTCTGGCACTGGGCGTTCTTTCAGGAGCCCATCGCCGAAAGCGGCCTGGGTGGCGACGGGCATCCGGCGCGCGGCGGCTTTCTGCCGCCGGCCGACAACCGCAACCGCATGTGGGCCGGTGGCCGCGTCGAATTCATCGCGCCCCTGCGGGTCGGCGGCGAGGCCACCCGGGTCTCGACCATCAAGCACATCGAGGAAAAGCACGGGCGCACCGGCGCGCTGCTGTTCGTCACCGTGCAGCATGACTACCTGCAGGACGGCGAACTGGCCATCCGCGAGGAGCAGGACATCGTCTACCGCGAGCCCAGCCCGCCCAAGGGCGGCGCCGGCGAAGCGCTGCCGGCCGGTGACTGGCGCGAAGGCGTGGTACCCAGCCCGACCCTGCTGTTTCGCTACAGCGCGGTGACCTTCAACGGCCATCGCATCCATTACGACTGGCCCTACGTCACCGGCACCGAAGGCTACAGCGGGCTGGTGGTGCACGGCCCGCTGATCGCCACCCTGAACCTGCGTGCGTTCTGCCGCGCCCAGCCCCAGGCGCGGCTGCGTCGTTTCGCCTATCGAGGGTTGCGCCCCCTGGTGGCGCCCGAGCCCTTCGAGGTGGCCGGGCGCATCAGTGAACCGGGCATCGCCCGGTTGTGGGCGGGTAATGCCGCGGGCATGGCCCAGCAGGCCGAGGTGGACTTCGAATAGCGCGTTTGCGGGCAGCCTGCGGACGTGACAACAAGAACAAGCGAGGAATCGAGATGACCCCGGAACAGAGCGAAGAACTGAATTTCATCCGTGAAGGCGTACGTGGCCTATGCGCCGAATTTCCGGCCGAATACTGGCGCAAGATCGACGAGGAGAAGGGCTTTCCCGAGGCCTTCGTCAGCGCCATGACCGAAGCCGGCTGGCTGTCGGCGATGATCCCGGAAGAATACGGCGGCTCCGGCCTGGGTCTGGCCGAGGCCTCGGTGATTCTCGAGGAAGTGAACCGCTGCGGCGGCAACTCCGGCACCATTCACGGGCAGATGTACAACATGTTCACCCTGCTGCGTAACGGCAGCGACGAACAGAAAAGTCACTACCTGCCCAAGCTCGCCAGCGGCGAGCTGCGCCTGCAGTCCATGGGCGTGACCGAGCCGACCACCGGCACCGACACCACCAAGATCAAGACTACCGCCGTGCGTCAGGGCGACAAGTACGTGATCAACGGCCAGAAGGTGTGGATCTCGCGCATCCAGCACTCCGACCTGATGATCCTGCTGGCGCGCACCACGCCGCTGGCCGAGGTGAAGAAGAAGTCCGAGGGCATGTCGATCTTCCTGGTCGACCTGCGCGAGGCCATCGGCAACGGCCTGACCGTGCAGCCGATCGCCAACATGGTCAACCACGAAACCAACGAGCTGTTCTTCGACAACCTGGAAATTCCCGCCGGCAGCCTGATCGGCGAGGAGGGCAAGGGCTTTCGCTACATCCTCGATGGCCTCAACGCCGAGCGTACGCTGATCGCTGCCGAATGCATCGGCGATGGTCGCTGGTTCATCGAGAAGGCCAGTGCCTACGCCCGTGATCGCGTGGTGTTCGGCCGCCCCATCGGCCAGAACCAGGGCGTGCAGTTCCCCATCGCCAAGGCCCATATCGAAGTGGAGGCCGCCGACCTGATGCGCTGGCGCGCCTGCGAGCAATACGACCGCGGCGAGAACGCCGGGGCCAGCGCCAACATGGCCAAATACCTGGCGGCGGAAGCCTCCTGGGCGGCGGCCAACGCCTGCCTGCAGACCCACGGCGGCTTCGGCTTCGCCAACGAATACGACGTCGAGCGCAAGTTCCGCGAGACCCGCCTGTACCAGGTGGCGCCGATCTCCACCAACCTGATCATGTCCTACGTGGCCGAGCACCTGCTCGAACTGCCGCGCAGCTTTTGAGGAATTGGTTATGAGCGCTAATACCCAACAGCTCGCCAAGTTCCTCGCCGAGCTGCGTTACGACGATCTGCCTGACCACGTGCTGGATCGCACCGAAGATCTGTTTCTCGACTGGCTCGGTTCCGCTTTGGCCAGTGAAGGTGCGCGGCCGATTCCGCTGTTCGAGGCCTATGCGCAGAAGATGGGCCCGGCCAATGGCCCGGCGCGCATCCTGGTCAATGGTCGTGGCACTTCGGCGTACTTCGCGGCGCTGGTCAACGGCGCGTCGTCGCATCTGGTGGAGCAGGACGACCTGCACAACAGCTCGGTGCTGCACCCGGCCACCGTGGTATTCCCGGCGGCCCTGGCTGCCGCGCAGGACCTCGGCAAGTCCGGCCGCGAGCTGTTGCTGGCTTCGGTCGCCGGCTACGAGGCGGGGATTCGCATCGGCGAGTTCCTCGGCCGCTCGCACTACCGCATCTTCCACACCACGGCCACGGTCGGCACCCTGGCCGCTGCCGTGGCGGTGGGCAAGCTGCTGAACTTCGACAAACAGCAGTTTGTGCATCTGCTCGGCAACGCCGGCACCCAGGCTGCCGGGCTCTGGGAGTTCCTGCGCGACGCCGCCGATTCCAAACAGCTGCACACCGCCAAGGCTGCCGCCGACGGCCTGCTGGCGGCCTACTTCACCGAGCAGGGCCTGACCGGTGCGCAGAACATTCTCGAAGGCGAGCAGGGCATGGCCGCCGGCATGTCCAGCGATGCCGACCCGAGCAGGCTGGCGGATCGCCTCGGCAGCCGCTGGGCGCTGGCGGAAACCTCGTTCAAGTTCCACGCCTCGTGCCGGCATACCCACCCGGCTGCCGATGCACTGCTCGACCTGATGTGGCGCGAGGGCCTGCGTCATGACGATATCGCCAAGGTCATCACCCATGTGCACCAGGGCGCCATCGACGTGCTCGGCCGGGTGGTGGTGCCGCAGACCGTGCACCAGGCCAAGTTCTCCATGGGCACCGTGCTCGGCCTGATCGCCGTGCATGGCAAGGCGCAGCTCAGCGAATTCGCCAACCTGTCGCTGAGCGATGCCAATGTTGCTGCCTTTCGCGACAAGGTCAGCATGCGCCTCGACCCCGAGGTGGACGGCGCCTATCCGGCGCGCTGGCTGGGTCGGGTCGAGGTGCTCACCACCGATGGTCGTACCCTGCATGGCGCCATCGACGAGCCCAAGGGTGACCCCGGCAACAGCCTCAGCCGCATGGAGCTGGAAGACAAGTTCCGTCGCCTGCTGGCCTTTGCCGGCAAACGCAGCAGCGATGAGGCAGGCGAGCTGATCGCCAGGGTCTGGCGCCTGCGCGAGACCGACGACCTGAGCCACCTGGCCTGACGGCTCGTTTCGACTTTCCGGTGGATCGGTAGCGCGGGCTACGCGTCCCGATCCACCCTACGGAACAGGGAACTGCACATGAACAACCCACAACAACCCCGGCCACTGGACGGCATCACCGTGGTCAGCCTGGAACACGCCATTGCCGCGCCGTTCTGCACCCGTCAGCTCGCCGACATGGGCGCTCGGGTGATCAAGGTCGAGCGCCCCGGCAGTGGCGACTTCGCCCGCGGTTACGACGAGCGGGTCAATGGTCTGGCCTCGCACTTCGTGTGGACCAACCGCTCCAAGGAAAGCCTGACCCTCGACCTCAAACAGGACGGTGCCGGTGAGGTACTCGACAACCTGCTGGCCAAGGCCGACGTGCTGGTGCAGAACCTCGCGCCCGGAGCCGCGGCGCGCATGGGCCTGTCGTTCGAGACGCTGCATGCACGCTTCCCGAAACTGATCGTCTGCGACATCTCCGGCTATGGCGAAGGCGGCAGCTACGAGAAGAAGAAGGCCTACGACCTGCTGATCCAGAGCGAGGGCGGCTTTCTGTCGGTGACCGGCGGCGCGGGTGACGATCAACTGGCCAAGGCCGGTTGTTCGATCGCCGATATCGCCGCCGGCATGTATGCCTACAGCAATATCCTTGCGGCCCTGCTGCTGCGCGGCAAGACCGGTTTGGGCAGCCGCATCGACGTGAGCATGCTCGAGAGCCTGGTCGAGTGGATGGGCTATCCCCTGTATTACGCCTATGACGGTGCCACGCCGCCGCCGCGTGCCGGGGCCGCCCACTCGACCATCTATCCCTATGGCCCGTTTCCTGCCGGTGATGGCGGCACGGTGATGCTTGGCCTGCAGAACGAGCGGGAGTGGCAGGCGTTCTGCGAGCGGGTATTGCTGCAGCCCGAGCTGGCAGTCGACGAGCGTTTCTCGGCCAATTTCAAGCGCTCGGCCAACCGCGAAGTGCTGCGCGGCATCATCGTCGAGACCTTCGCGGCGCTGAGTGCCGAGCAGGTCATCGAGCGGCTGGAACAGGCGCAGATCGCCAACGCCCACGTCAATGACATGGCCGGCGTCTGGGCCCATCCGCAGCTCAAGGCCCGTGACCGCTGGCGCCAGGTCGACAGCCCCGCCGGCAGCCTGCCCGCGTTGCTGCCACCGGGCAGCAACAGCGCCTTCAGTCCGCGCATGGACCCTGTGCCGGCGCTCGGTGAGCACACCGATACCTTGCTCGCCGAGCTGGGTTACGGCGAGGCGCAGATAGCCGGTTTGAAAGTGAGCGGGGCGGTTTGAATGCCAGGTGCGAAGAAGGGCTTTTTGTGGGAGCGGGCCATGCCCGCGAAATTCGCGCGCATGGCGCGCTCCCACAGGTGGACCACATAGCGCCTTAGTCCACTATCAGTCATTGAAGATCTTTGAGTCAGGAAGCAGATGCCATGACGACCTCCATCATCCGAACCGCGCTGTTCGTGCCCGCTTCGCGACCCGAGCGCATCCCCAAGGCTTTGGCCAGTGGGGCCGACGTGGTGATCGTCGATCTCGAGGATGCGGTGCAGGAAAGCCTCAAGGTCGAAGCCCGCGACAACCTCGAGCGTTTCCTGGCAGGCAACCCCGAGGCGCGCCTGCTGGTGCGCATCAATTCACCCGAACACGCCGGGCATGCCGCGGACATCGCGCTGTGCCAGCGCCATGTCGGGGTGAGTGGCGTAGTGCTGCCCAAGGTGGAAAGCGCTGCCCAGGTGGCTCGCGTGGGCGAGGCCGGCAAGCCGGTCTGGCCGATCATCGAAAGCGCCCGTGGCCTGTATGAATTGCCGGCCGTCGCCGCGGCCGCCGGGGTCGAGCGATTGTCCTTCGGTGGCCTGGACCTGGGCCTGGATCTTGGCCTGAACAGCGGCACCGCAGCCGCCGAGCGCCTGCTCGATCAGGCGCGCTACGCGGTTCTGCTGCACAGCCGCCTGGCCAATCTGGCCGCACCGCTGGACAGCGTATTTCCGGCGATTCAGGACCAGGCCGGCCTCGACCGTGCCAGCCGTGATGCTCGCGACATGGGCTTCGGCGGGCTGCTGTGCATCCATCCCAGTCAGGTTGCCGTCGTGCACCAGGCAATGGCGCCCTCGGCTGAAGAGCTGGACTGGGCGCGCCGAGTGCTGCAGGCCGGCGCGGGTGGCGACGGGGTGTTCGTGGTCGACGGGCAGATGATCGACGCTCCGGTGGTCGGGCGCGCCCGACGCATTGTCGCGCGGGCCGGCGGCATGGGCTGATCCCTCGGGCGCGTTCGGCACTGCCGAACGCGCCTTTGTACAATCACGAATTCCGCGCCACCCGTGGCGCGTTGTAAACAGGCAATAGGCTCGTTCACTACCCACTTACAAAAACAAGATGAGGTACACCCATGCTCAAGCTCTCTCTCAAGGCGCTGGTCTGCGCTGTCGCCGTCTCCGTGGCCGGGGGGGCGCACGCCGCCGACTCGGCGCCCATCAGCATCAAGTTCGCCCATGTGGTCGCCGAACACACGCCCAAGGGGCAGGGCGCGTTGATGTTCAAGAAGCTCGCCGAGGAGCGTTTGCCGGGCCGGGTCAAGGTCGAGGTCTATCCGAACTCCTCGCTGTTCGGCGATGGCAAGGAGATGGAAGCGCTGCTGCTTGGTGACGTGCAGTTGCTGGCGCCGTCGCTGGCCAAGTTCGAGCACTACGCCAAGCCCATCCAGATCTTTGATCTGCCGTTCCTGTTCGACAACATGGAGGCGGTCGACCGCTTCCAGGCCAGCGAGCAGGGCAAGGCGCTGCTGACCAGCATGGAGGGCAAGGGCATCACCGGCCTGGCTTACTGGCACAACGGCTTGAAGCAGCTGTCGTCGAACAAGGCGATGCACGAGCCCAAGGATGCCCGTGGCCTGAAATTCCGTGTGCAGGCCTCGGCGGTGCTCGACGAACAGTTCAAGGCGCTGCGCGCCGCGCCGCGCAAGATGAGCTTCGCCGAGGTCTACCAGGGCCTGCAGACCGGCGTGGTCAACGGCACCGAGAACACCTGGTCGAACTACTACAGCCAGAAGGTCCATGAGGTGCAGCCGTTCTTCACCGAATCCAACCACGGCCTGATCGACTACATGGTGATCACCAACACCAAGTTCTGGAACGGCCTGCCGGAGGATGTACGCAGCGAGCTGGACAAGATCATGGTCGAGGTCACCGCCGAGGTGAACCGCCAGGCCGACGACCTCAACAAAGAAGCCCGCGCGGCCATCGTCAAGGCCGGCACCAGCGAGATCATCGAGTTGACCCCGGAGCAGCGTGAACAATGGCGCGAAGCCATGCGCCCGGTCTGGAAGAAGTTCGAAGGCGATATTGGCGCCGACCTGATCAAGGCTGCCGAGGCTTCCAATCAGGCGCAGTGATGGGGAGTTGATCGCCCACAGCAAAGGCCGCTTCCCTCGGGAGGCGGCCTTTGCTTTGATGGCGACGTCAATCACACGCGAGGAGAGGGGATGAAGGTCAGCCAGGCTTTGCGTGAGCGTCGCAGCGTGCGCGCCTTTCTCGACCGGCCGGTGCCGCCGGCTTTGCTGCGCGAGTTGCTGCAACAGGCGGCACGGGCGCCCTCCAGCGGCAACCTGCAGCCCTGGCGGATCCATGTGCTGCAGGGCGAGGCGCTGCAGCGTTTCATCGAGCATATCGCCAAGCGGTTGGCGAGCGATCCAGAGCCTGATCCCGCCGATTACGCGGTGTATCCGCAGCCCCTGCAGGAGCCGTATCGCACCTCGCGGTTCGAGGTGGGCGAGCAGATGTACGCACTGCTGGGCATCGGTCGCGAGGACAAGCCCGCGCGCCTGGACTGGTTCGCCCGCAACTTTCGCTTCTTCGAGGCGCCCTGTGCGTTGTTCTTCTCCGTGGACCGTTGCATGGGGCCCGGGCAATGGGCCGATCTTGGCATGTATCAGCAGAGCCTGATGTTGCTGCTCAAGGAGCACGGCCTGGACAGCTGCCCGCAGGCCTGCTGGGCGCGTTATCACCGCAGCGTCGAAGCGTTTCTGCAGCTCCCGGCCGAACGCATGCTGCACTGCGCCATCGCCATGGGCTATGCCGACCCCGAGGCGCCGGTCAATCGGCTGGTCAGCCAGCGGCTGCGGCTGGAGACTTTCTGCACCTTCATCGAGTGAGGAGGCCAGTGACCGGCAGGGGTTTGCCTGGTCGCATCTGAACCCGCTGCCGCTGCAGCTGGGCACCGGGCTGCTCGACCTCGGCCGCGGTTGAGCCTGCGAAACCCAAGGCAATCGCCCCTGTTGCAAGCCCCGCAATAACCCCCGACAGCTCGTTTCTTCCCTACGAATTCCTGAACCCGGCCGGCCCCCCGGTAGTCCCTTCAAAAACCCCTGAATATTTCAAAGTATTTCCGAAATTGATAACAAGTATTACGAAATGTAATTGGGCTGATCGCTGCCTGGGCAGTAACCTGCATGGCATTCACTGCCTGGGCAGGTAATTATCGATGCCACATTTCGACCGCGAACGTTTTTCCCTGCAGCACTCACCCGGCCACCTGATCGCGCTGACCAATCAGCTCAAGGACCGCCTACTCGAGCGCCATCTGGTGGACCACGACGTGACTGCCGCGCAGTTCAAGGTGGTGCTGCTGATCAGCCAGAGCCGCGCCAGCACCCCGGCCGACCTGGTGCGCCTGCTCAGCCTCGACAGCGGGGCGATGACCCGCATGCTCGATCGTCTGGAGCAGAAGGGCCTGCTCACCCGCGAGCGCAGCCATGAAGATCGCCGCCAGGTGCGGCTCACCCTCACCGACGCGGGCAATGCCCTTGGCGTGCGGGTGCCGCAGATCGCCGCCGACGCCACCAACGAGCTGACCGGCTGCCTGAGCCGCGCCGAGCTCGACGAATTCCAGCGCCTGTTGAAAAAAATGCTGATGGCCGCCGATGCCTTACCAGAGCTGCCAGGAGAATGATGAACACCATGCCGTTGCGTACCCCCCTGTCGCTGATTTTCAGCGCGCTGCTACTGGCCGCCTGTGCCTCCCAGGACGGCCTGCATACCGAGGGCCACACCCTCGACGCTGCCAGCCTGCAAGGGCAGACTTTCACCGGCAATCTGTCACCGGCCGCCTGGCCGGCGAGTGACTGGTGGAACGGCCTGGGCGACTCGCAGCTCAACGCGCTGATCGAAGAAGCCCTGCGCAGCAACCCGGATCTGCAGGTCGCCGATGCCCGCGCCCGCCAGGCCAACGCCGCCGTGCTGGCCGCAGATGCGCAGCGCCAGCCGACCCTGGACGCCAATGCCAATGTCACCCGCTCACGCTCCGCCCGGGTCGATGACCCCAGCGGCCAGGGCGGCCGTTACGGCACCCTGCGCAGCCTGTCGCTGGACGGTGGCTACCACTTCGACCTGTGGGGCGGCGATCGTGCCGCCTGGGAAGCGGCCCTGGGCCGCGCCCGCGCCAGTGACGTGGATCGCCAGGGCGCGCGCCTGACCCTGGCCGCCGATGTCACCCGCGCCTACAACGATCTGGGTCTGGCCTACGCCACCCGGGATCTGGCCGAGCAGGACCTCAAGCGCAGCCGCGACATGCTCGACCTGGCCCGCAGCCGGGTCGATGCCGGCCTGGACAGCGAATACCAGTTGCAGCAGACCCAGAGCCTGGAAGCCGCCGCCGAAGCCAGCCTGACGGCCGCCACCCAGCAGGTGGACAGCGCGCGCATTCGCCTGGCAGTGATGCTCGGCCAGGGCCCGGATCGCGGTGCCACGCTGCCTCGGCCGCAATTGATCGCCCCCTCGGCGGTGAGTTTGCCGGCCAACGTTCCGGCCGAACTGCTCGGTCGCCGCCCCGACCTGGTTGCCGCGCGCTGGCGCGTGGAGGCGGCCAGCAAGGACATCACCGCCAGCAAGGCGGACTTCTATCCCAACCTCAACCTGAGCGTGGCAGCCGGCAGCAAGTCGCTGCTCGGAGATGCCATGTTCGGTGGCGCCAGTCGCTTCTTCAGTGTTGGCCCGGCGCTGAGCCTGCCGATCTTCGACGGCGGCGCGCGCCGCGCTGCACTGGCCGGGCGCAACGCCGATTACGACGTGGCCGTGGCCCAGTACAACCAGACCCTGGTCGGCGCCTTGGGCGATATCGGTGACGGCATCAGCCGCATTCGCTCCCTGGAGCAGCAGATCGCGCAGCAGCAGCGGGCCAGCGATATCGCCCGCAGCTCCTACGACATCGCCATGCAGCGCTACGCCGACGGCATCGGCAACTATCTCGATGCGCTGAGCGTCGAGCAGCAACTGCTGCAGAGCGAACGCCAACTGGCCAGCCTGCGTGCCGAGCGTATCGACGCCTCGGTGCTGCTGATGCAAGCCCTGGGTGGCGGCTTCGAGGCGCCCGCCCAATCATCCACTTCCGCACGCTGAGTACCCGCCATGACCGACTCTCAAGCCAACGCCGCCAACCCGAATTCGGGCAAGCGCAAACGCCTGCTGATTGGCCTCGGCATCATTGTCGTGCTGTGCAGCGCGGCCATCTTCGCCTACCACGAGCTATACGGCCGCTTCTATGAAGAGACCGACGACGCCTACGTGGGCGGCAACCTGGTGCAGATCACCCCGCAGATCACCGGCACCGTCACCCGCATCGCGGTGGACGACGGCGATTACGTCGAAGCCGGCCAGCCCCTGGTATGGCTCGACCCGGCCGATACCCAGGTCGCCCAGCAGAGCGCCGAGGCCAACCTGGCACGCACCGTGCGCCAGGTGCGCGGGCTGTACAGCAACGTCGACAGCTACAAGGCCCAGGTGGCCTCGCGCAAGATCGACGTGCAGCGCGCCAAGGCCGACTACCAGCGCCGGGTGACCCTGGCCAGCAAGGGTGCGATTTCCCGCGAGGAGCTGGCCCACGCCCAGGACACCCTGAACAGCGCGCAGAGCGCCTTGACCTCCGCCCAGCAGCAACTGGATACCAACCAGGCGCTGGTCGACGACACCGTGATCGCCTCCCACCCGGACGTGAAGAGCGCCGCCGCGCAGCTGCGCCAGGCCTTCCTCAACAACGCCCGCAGCACCCTGGTGGCACCGGTCAGCGGTTATGTGGCGCGCCGCTCGGTACAGGTGGGCAGCCGTATCCAGCCTGGCACTGCACTGATGGCCGTGGTGCCGCTGCATGAGGTGTGGATCGATGCCAACTTCAAGGAAACCCAGCTGCGCGAGATGCGCATCGGCCAGCCGGTGACCGTCGAGGCCGACCTGTACGGCGATGACGTGACCTACCAGGGCCATGTCGAGAGCCTGGGCGTGGGCACCGGCAGCGCCTTCTCGCTGCTGCCGGCACAGAACGCCAGCGGCAACTGGATCAAGATCGTGCAGCGCCTGCCGGTGCGTATCCGCCTCGACGATGAGGCGCTGGACAAGCACCCGCTGCGCATCGGCCTGTCGACCACGGTGACCGTCGACCTGCACGACCAGAGTGGCGCGCAGCTGACCACCCAGATGCCCAAGGAAGCGCGCTTCAGCACTGCCGTTTACGACGCGCCGCTGGGCGAGGCTGACGCGCTGATCGAACGCATCATCCACGCCAATGGTCCGCAGAACGCCAATCCGGCGAAGCAGGGCTGACATGAGCGACGCCAATTTCCGCCCGGCCAGCATGCTGCTGGCCACCATCGGCATCTCCCTGGCGACCTTCATGCAGGTGCTCGACACCACCATCGCCAACGTCGCCCTGCCGACTATTTCCGGCAACCTGGGGGTCAGCTCGGAGCAGGGCACCTGGGTGATCACCTCGTTCGCCGTGTGCAACGCCATCGCCTTGCCATTGACTGGCTGGCTGGCGCGGCGCTTCGGCGAGGTGAAGCTGTTTCTCGCCGCCGTGGTGCTGTTCGTGATCACCTCGTTCCTCTGCGGCATCGCCCGCTCGATGCCCGAGCTGGTGGTGTTCCGCGCCCTGCAGGGGCTGGTCGCCGGGCCGCTGTACCCGATGGCGCAGACTCTGCTGCTGGCGATCTTTCCCAGTGCCAAGCGCGGCATGGCCCTGGCGCTGCTGGCGATGGTCACGGTGGTGGCGCCGATCATCGGGCCGATTGCCGGTGGCTGGATCACCGACAGCTACAGCTGGCCGTGGATCTTCTTCATCAACGTGCCGATCGGCATCCTCGCCACCCTGGTGGTCTGGACGCAGATGCGCAATCGCCCGGAAACCACCCAGCACCAGCCTATCGACTACGTCGGGCTGATGCTGCTGGTGCTGGGCGTCGGCGTGCTGCAGGTGGTGCTCGACAAGGGCAACGACCTGGACTGGTTCGAGTCGACCTTCATCCAGATCGGCACCGCCATTTCCGTGGTTTCCCTGGTGGCCCTGGTGATCTGGGAACTGACCGATCAGCACCCGATCATCAACCTGCGCCTGTTCATGTACCGCAACTTCACCTTTGGCACCCTGGCGCTGGTACTCGGTTACTCCGGGTTCTTCGGTATCAACCTGCTGCTGCCGCAGTGGCTGCAGACCCAGCTGGGCTACACGCCGATCTGGGCCGGGCTGGCGGCAGCGCCGATCGGCATTCTGCCGCTGTTCCTGTCACCGCTGGTGGGCAAGTACGCGCACAAGTTCGACCTGCGCCTGCTGGCCGGCGGCTCGTTCCTGGTGATCGGCGCCTCGTGCTTCATGCGCGCCTCGTTCAACACCGAGGTGGATTACCGGCATATCGCCGAAGTGCAGGTGTTCATGGGCCTGGGGATCGCGCTGTTCTTCATGCCCACCACCAGCATCCTGCTCTCCAGCCTGCCGCCCAAGGACATCGCCGACGGCTCGGGCCTGGCCACCTTCCTGCGCGTGCTGGGCGGCAGCTTCGCCTCGTCGCTGACCACCTGGATCTGGCATCGTCGGGAGATCTATCACCACGCCCAGCTCACCGAGCATGTCACGCCCTATGACCCGGCCACTCACCAGTATCTGGAGCAACTCGGCGGCGCCTCGCAGTCGGCCTACCTGCAGATCGACCGGGTGGTGGAAAGCCAGGCCTACATGCTTTCAACGGTGGACTACTTCACCTTGATGGGCTGGCTGTTCTTCGGCCTGATCCTGATCATCTACCTGGCCAAGCCGCCGTTCTCGGCCAAGGGCGCGGCGGAATCGGGCGGCGGGCATTGAGGTCGAGCGATCAGGCCTGCGCCTCGCTCATCCATTTCGGTTTGGGATAACGGCGCTCTGAAGTGCCGGCCTTGAGGATCGCGCCCGGTACGTCGTGGCCGATCAGCTCGGGCAGGGTAGCCGCTGCCGCCAGCAGTGCATCCAGATTGACGCCGGTATCCAGGCCCATGCGCTGGAACATGTGCACCAGATCCTCGGTGCAGATATTGCCGCTGGCGCCGGGCGCATAAGGGCAGCCGCCAAGCCCGCCGAGGGAGGCGTCGAAGCGGTCGATGCCGGCATGCAGCGCCGCCAGGGCATTGGCCAGGCCCATGCCACGGGTATTGTGGAAATGCGCGGTGAACACCGCCTCGGGCCAGCGCTGCAGCGACTCGCGGCAGATGCGCTCGACCTGCGCCGGATCGGCCATGCCGGTGGTGTCGCAGAGGGTCACGCCCTGTACACCAAGATCGAGCAGTCGCTCCGTCAGTTCATGGACGCGATTTTCCGGCACCTCGCCCTCGAAGGGGCAGCCGAAGGTGGTGGACAGCGAAGCGTTGATGAACACCTTGCTGCCGCGCGTCACTTCGATGATCTCGGCGAACTGCGCCAGGGACTGCTCCGGCGTCATGCGCAGGTTGGCCAGGCCGTGGGTGTCGCTGGCCGACATCACCAGGTTGATCTCGTCCACCGCGCACGACAACGCCCGCTCGCAGCCGCGCACATTAGGCACCAGCACGGTGTACTCCACGCCCGGAACGCGCTGGATGCCGCGCATGACTTCTTCGGCATCACGCAGGTTGGGGATGGCCTTGGGCGAGGTGAAGGAGGTGACTTCTATCTTCGCCAGGCCGGTGTGCGACAGCCTGTCGATCAGCGTGATCTTGTCTTCGGTCGGCACGAAGGCCGCTTCGATCTGGAAGCCGTCGCGGGTGGCGACGTCCTGGATATAGAGGCGTTTGGTCATTGGCAGGTCCTGATTGTGTCGGGTGCGTAGCCTGGGTCGAGCGCAGCGACACCCGGGAAGATGTCCCTGGTATCGCGCTCTATATTTGTAGGATGGGTGAGCGGCGCTGAGCTCGGAGTGATAAGGCGCCACTATCGTGGCGCGCCGCGTAACCCATCAGGCGATTGAATCTCCTACCGCTCGATGGGTTACGGCGCGATCCTTTGCGTGTGGTTTCGTCTGTCGTAGCAGGCGTATAACCCATCCTACGGGTGTGGTGCTTCAGATAATTCCGCGTTCGCGCAATCCGCGAACCTGCTCGTCGCTCAGGCCAAGGCCGGCCAGAATGTCCTCGCTGTGCTCGCCGAGCTGTGGGCCGCCAGTGCCGATGCGCCCTGGTGTGCGGCTGAGTTTCGGCAGCACGCCCGGCACCTTCAGCGGGCCGGCAGAGGTCTGTACGGTCTCGATCATCTGCCGCGCCAGGTAGTGCGGGTCCTGCACGATATCGGCAGCGGTGTAGGGGTAGCCGGCCGGCACGCGCGCGCCCTTGAGCGCTTCGATCACTTCATCGCGGCCGCGCTGGGCGGTCCACTCGGCGATGGCGCCGTCGATCAGCTCGGCGTGCTGGCTGCGCCCGTCGTTCTGCGCCAGGCGCGGGTCGTTGCCCAGGTCATCGCGGCCGATCAGGCTCATCAGGCGCTTGTAGATGCTGTCGCCATTGCCGGCAATCAGCACGTAGCTGCCATCCTTGCAGGGGTAGGAATTGGACGGGGTGATGCCAGGGAGGGCGCTGCCGGCCGGCTCGCGGATATAGCCGAAGGCGTCGTACTCGGGCACCAGGCTTTCCATCATGGCGAACACCGACTCGTAAAGCGCCACGTCGATCTCCTGGCCTTCGCCGCTGCGCGCACGCTCCTGCAGGGCCAGCAGCACGCCGATCACGCCGTACAGCGAGGACAGCGAGTCGCCGATGCTGATGCCCACGCGTACTGGCGCCTGGCCGGGGTAGCCGGAGAGGTGGCGCAGACCGCCCATGGCTTCGCCGATCACGCCGAAACCGGGCAGGTCGCGGTAGGGGCCGGTCTGCCCGTAACCAGAGATGCGCAGCATGATCAGCCGTGGATTGATCGCCTTCAGCGCGTCATAACCCAGGCCCCAGCCTTCCAGAGTGCCGGGACGGAAGTTCTCCACCAGTATGTCGGCATCACTCACCAGCTTGCGCACAATGTCCTGAGCTTCGGCCTGCTTCAGGTCGAGGGTCAGTGAGCGCTTGTTGCGCGACTGCACGTGCCACCAGAGCGAGGTGCCGTCCTTGATCTTGCGCCACTTGCGCAGCGGGTCGCCGACGCCCGGCGGCTCGATCTTGATCACCTCGGCGCCGAATTCGCCGAGCAGCTTGCTGGCGAAAGGGCCGGCGATCAGCTGGCCCATTTCGATGACCTTGAGGCCGGCCAGGGCCATGTGTGCAACGGTTGTGTTGGCAGGCATGTGCGGCTTCCCGATGACTTGGGTTCGATGGCGCCGAGCATCGCCCACGACGCGGCTCGCCGCAATCAGTCAATCGTCAAGTCTGGCTTCGTGCTACACGAAGGCTTATCGTGGCGACGCCCGCCCAACGCCCTTGCAGTGGCGGCGAGCCTTTCGTCAATCACGAAGCGGAGCCCGTCATGCGCGTGGATTTCACCACCCTCAAGCTATTCGTGGCCATCGCCGACGAGCGCAGCCTGACCCGCGCCGCCGAGCGCGAGCACCTGGCGCTGGCGGCGGTGAGCAAGCGCATCAGCGATCTGGAGGCGCATCTGCGCACGCCCTTGCTGTATCGCCAGCCCAAGGGCGTGGCACTCACGCCAGCCGGCGATGCGCTGCTGCACCACGCGCGCAATCTGCTGGACAACATCCAGCACATGCAGGCCGATCTCAGCGAGTTCAGCGAGGGCATCAACGGCCATGTGCGCATCCATGCCAACACCTCGGCGGTGATCGCCTTTCTGCCCGAGGACCTGGCGGCCTTCAGCGCCCAGCACCCGCAGATTCGCATCGACCTGGAGGAGCGGGTCAGCAGCGAGATCATCCACGCGGTGCGCGAAGGGCTGACCGATATCGGCATCTTCGCCGGCCACGTACAGGCCCACGGCGTGCAGGTTTTTCCCTACCGGCGCGACCGCCTGGTGCTGGTGGTGCCGAGCGAGCATCCGCTGGCAACGCGCAAGCGGGTGACGTTGCTGGAGACCGTGGGCTACGACTTTATCGGCCTGCAGAAGGAAGCCTCGCTGCACGCGCTGATCAGCGAGGCGGCGCAGCAGGTGGGGGTGCATCTGCGGGTGCGCATCCAGGTGCGCAGCTTCGAGGCCATCTGCCGGATGATCCATACCGGCCTGGGCATCGGCGTGCTGCCCGAGCAGGCGGTACGCACCTATCTGCCGAGCATGGCGGTGCGTGCAGTGGCGATCGAGGATGCCTGGGCGGTGCGCGAGCTGAACATCTGCGTGCGCCAGTACGACAGCCTGTCGCTGATCGCCAGGCAGATGGTCGATCATCTCGCTAGCGGGCCTGCCTTCGGCAATGGCGAAGGCAGGCTTGGCCAATCAAGAATTTAGTCGGCCCTGAGGCTGCAGTAGAGTTCGTCGCGAACAAAGGCATCCGGTGGGCACAGCCCCCGTACTAACAACAACAGGAGATCGCCTCATGTCGCGCCTACTCTGCCGCAGCTTGTCCTGCGTGCTGCTGTCCACTGCCATGGCGTTCGGCGCTGCTGCGCAGGCCGAAGAAATCGTCATCAAGTTCTCCCATGTCGCCTCCGATCAGACGCCCAAGGGGCAGGGCGCATTGATGCTGCAAAAGCTGGTCAAGGAACGCCTGGCCGGCAAGGCGCGGGTCGAGGTCTATCCGAACTCCTCGCTGTTCGGCGATGGCAAGGAAATGGAAGCGCTGTTGCTTGGCGACGTGCAACTGCTGGCACCCGCACCGGTGAAGCTGGAGAAATACCAGCCGCGAGTACAGATCTTCGACCTGATGTTCCTGTTCGACAATGCCGCTGCTTCCCAGCGTTTCGAACAATCGGTCAAGGGTCAGGAGCTGCTGCACAGCCTGGAGAATAGCGGCATTCTCGGTCTGGCCTACTGGCTCAACGGCATGCGCCAGTTCACTGCCAACAAACCGCTGCATGTACCGGGCGACGCCCGCGGCATGAAATTCCGCGTGCAGCCGTCTGACCTGCAGGCCGCGCAGATCAGCGCCCTGCGCGCGGTGCCGCGCAAGATGGCCTTCGCCGAGATCTATCAGGGCCTGCAGACCGGGGTGATCAACGCATCCGACAACCCCTGGTCGAACATCTACAGCCAGCGCCACTTCGAGGTGCAGCAGTACATGATCGAGTCCAACCACGCGGTCGGCAATTACATGTTGATCACCAATGCCAAATTCTGGAACGGCCTGCCCGAGGACGTGCGCGGCGAGTTGAAGCGCATCATCGATGAGGTCACCGTGGAGGTGAATCGTCAAGCGCTGGCACTCAACGAGAAGGACAAGGAGCAGATCCTCGCGGACGGCAAGCATGAGCTGATCGTGCTGAGCGATGCAGAGCGCAAGCAGTGGCGCGAGGTGATGCAGCCGATCTGGAAGCAATACGAAGACAAGATCGGTAGCGACCTGATCGAAGCGGCTCAGGCTGCCAATGCTGCCGCAAACTAGCACGGAGATCGCCATGCTCGATCATCTTGATCATCTGGTACTGACCGCTACCGACGCCGACGCGACCACGCATTTCTATGTCGAGGTGCTGGGCATGCGCCTGGAGACTTTCGGCAATGGCCGCAAGGCATTCTGCTTCGGCAACCAGAAGATCAACCTGCACGTGCGCGGCCAGGAGTTCGAGCCCAAGGCTCACCTGCCGGTGCCGGGTGCGCTGGACCTGTGCTTTATCGCCAGCCAGCCCCTGGACGAGGTGGTCGCGCACTTGCAGCGGGTCGGCTGGCCGATCATCGAGGGGCCGGTGATGCGCACCGGCGCTACGGGTCCGATCAGGTCGGTGTACCTGCGTGATCCGGATCTGAATCTGATCGAGATATCCGAGCTGGTTTGAGAGTGGGGCGGTAGGGCATCGGCATGGCAAGAGCGGATGCTCAGTTATCCATCGTGGAAGCGGAGGGGGAAATGTTCGCTATCACCACTCTCTACCGCTGGTTTCAGCGCACTGATCTACGCCTCAGCAGGCTATTCGCCCAGGCCGAAGGCCGCGTTTACCAATCGTGAATAACTGCCCGCCAGATGGCGGGGTTAGAGTCGGCTTGGCAAAACAATTACAACAACTCTCTCTGGGAGACCGCATGATGAATGCGTTGCAGCGCCTGTGGGATCAGCTCGAGGAAGCCGCCGTGGCTTTTCTGCTCGGGGCGATGACCCTGGTTACCTTCTCGTACGTGGTGTTCAACAACCTCTACGGTGTTTTCTACAGCCTGGGCGATGCCCTGCCGTTCGCCAATGATGCGATGTTCGCCATCGGTGACGGCATCCTCTACATCGCCCAGGAAATGACCTGGAGCGTGGCCCTGACCAAGGCCATGTTCGGCTGGCTGATCTTCGTCGGCCTGGCCTGGGGCGTGCGCATCGGTGCGCACATCGGCGTCGACCTCTTGGTGCGCATGTTCCAGCCCGCCCTGCAGAAGGCCGTGGCGATTGTCGCGCTGCTCATCTGCCTCGGTTACTGCGCGCTGATGGCCTATTCCAGCGAGCAGTGGGTGGCGCTGCTGTTCACGCTCGGCACCGGTGCCGAGGACCTGGACCGCTTCGGTGTGCAGCAATGGCACATCGTGATGATCGTGCCGATCGGCTTCTCTCTGATGTTCCTGCGTTTCGCCCAGGTGTTGATGCGGGTGATTCAGGACAAGCAGATTGGTTTTGGTGGTCACGGCGAAGTCGAAGACGCCATCAAACTCGCCGAAGAGACGGAGGCTAAACGATGACCATCGCATTTCTGTTCGTCGCCCTGTTCGTGCTGATGTTCATCGGCATTCCGGTGGCGATTTCCCTGGGGCTTTCCGGGGCCATGACCATTCTGTTCTTCAGCAACGACTCGGTGCGTTCGCTGGCGATCAAGCTGTTCGAGACCAGCGAGCACTACACGCTGCTGGCCATTCCTTTCTTCCTGCTCTCCGGTGCGTTCATGACCAGCGGCGGCGTGGCTCGCCGGCTGATCGATTTCGCCAACGCCTGCGTCGGCCATATCAAGGGTGGCCTGGCCATCGCCGCGATCCTGGCGTGCATGCTGTTCGCCGCGCTGAGCGGCTCGTCGCCGGCCACGGTGGCGGCGGTCGGCTCAATCGTCATCGCCGGCATGGTGCGCTCGGGCTACAAGAAGGAGTTCGCCGCCGGCATCGTCTGCAACGCCGGGACCCTGGGCATCCTGATTCCGCCGTCGATCGTCATGGTGGTCTACGCCACCGCGACCGAAACCTCGGTAGGCAAGCTGTTCATGGCCGGCGTGGTGCCGGGGCTGCTGCTGGGCGTGTTCCTGATGAT
>NZ_FORC01000012.1 GCF_900113905.1 Phytopseudomonas argentinensis | reverse complement strand
ATTTCGCTTGATGGAACGGCTTGGCGGATGAATTCTGTATAGCGGATGCGACGCTTTTCAGGCGTATCCCCAAGTGCGACGAAGCAAGGATCCATGTCCAGCCAATCGCTGTCAGCCTGATCCGTTACCCGCATCCGATAGCTAGACCAGGGATAATCACCCGCCTCAGCAACGATACGGGCTCGAACCGGGTTCAGCTCGATGTAGCGACAGCAGGCAAGCAGGTAGGCGTCTGACTCAACCACGCTGGACTTGTAGCGACTTTCCCAGAGTACCGGTTCGCCCCTCTAAGCGGTTCCGATAGCGGGTGGCGAGCGCCGCCAGCGCTTTCATCAACTGCCCCAGACCGGCAATGGCTTCACCAGGCGCCAATAGCAGGTGAACATGATTGGTCATCAGGCAATAAGCGTAGACCTTGATCCCGAAGGCATCTTTCAACTCGCGTAGGTCAGCTATGTAGCGTTGATAGTCCTGCTCAGCGGCAAACACCACCTGCCGGTTATGCCCTCGCTGCACCACATGATGTGGGTAGTTCGGCAACACAATCCGTCCCATCCTTGGCATAGCGATCTCCTTCAATTGAGACCTTCAGCTTAGCCAATCAGGAGGAAAATAAATCTGTCCCCTTTTCTTCTTCCATCTTGGTCGCTACTCGATCAGCTATCATGGTTGGCTCATCTGGATTTGCCTGAGCAATTGGGCGAGCTGTTTGATTTACATCAGTAAATGCTGCATCCCCAATTTTCCCCTCGGCAGTGAAAACTGGAGAAATGCCTTTTGGACCTAATCCTTATCGTATTTAAATGCTGTTTTCACCTGTCCACCTTGCCTATAAGACAAAACAAAGGAAATCCAAAATTCGCCACGCTGTCCAGCACTTTCCCTGAGGCGTTTTACCAAGCCATACAACATCGCATCATTGATATCTGTTTTAGCACTAGCAATCGCGACTCCATTTCTTTCAACTGTTAGCTCTGTATCAATGTAGCCATCTCCTACCTCAACCTCAAAACGGAAATAATCATAACCATCAACTATACCGACATCTATGGTCGAAAAAATCTCCTTAACCAATGCGAAGTCTTCAGTAATCATTATTGATCCTTTGGGATTTTATTGGCTTCATTTTCAAAAATTCTAGTCCTGGTTTTTCCATCAATCGTATACGTCACAGACAACGTGTCCGGCCTTGGCGAGTCCGGAACAGATCTATTGAACTTTATAGTAGTCGGACCAACAGTTTTTGCTGGGTCATTTACAGCTCGCTTAATTTCATGCTCATAGAAAACCTTATAAGCCGAATTATTGAAATTCCTATCCTGGGGAAATAAATTATACCCATCGCATGTACCACCCTCAAAAAGGGGACCAAAAAGGGGACAGATTTATTTTTTGGACTGTCGCTTGGGCCTGCCCTGACCTCGTAGCTCAACCCGCAGCCCTTGGATTCTTTCTATTTCATCTACGATACGAGCACTCCCTGTTAGCTGCCCCCTCTGTAGTGCTGCACGGATCAGCTCAATCTCGCTAGGTGAAACGGCTTGACGCATGAACTCCATGTATCGGATACGACGCCTTTCAGCCGTATGGCGAAGTGCAATGAAGCAGGGATCAATATCCAGCCAATCGCTGCCCGCCTGATCCGTTACACGCATCCGATGGCTCGACTAGGGATAATCAACCGCTTCGGCAACCATGCGGGCTCGAACTGGGTTCAATTCGATATAGCGACAGCAGGCAAGCAAGTAGGCGTCTGACTCAACAACGCTGGACTTGTAGCGACTCTCCCAGATAGTGCCGGTGCGACCTTCTAGACGGTTTCGATAGCGCGTAACACGCGCTGCCAGCGCCTTCATCAACTGCCCCAACCCAGCGATGGCCTCGCCGGGCGCTAGCAGCAGATGAACGTGATTCGTCATCAGGCAATAAGCGTAGACCTTGACCCCGAACGCATCTTTCAACTCGCGTAGGTCTGCTATTTAACGCTGATAGTTCTGCTCAGTGGCAAACACTACCTGCCGGTTATGCCCTCGCTGCACCACATGATGTGGGTAATTCGGCAATAAAATCCGTCCCATCCTTGGCATAACGATCTCCTTTCATTGAGATCTTCAGCTTAGCCAATCAGGAAAAAAAATAAATCTGCCCCCTTTTCCGCTTATTTTCCGTTTGGGCTGCCTTTCGGACCATTAGCCATCCCTTGAAAACTCTTTTAAATACGCCTCCTTAAAATCACCAAGCAGAACCACCGCACTGCTGATATCCCTAACCTGATATCCACTTTTATTTATGCAATCAATTACATAACTATCACCAACTTTCACTGCTCGCATAGCTTCATCTAGCGTAAAAACGCACTCTCGATGATACTCTTCATCACTTACACCAACAGAGGCCATCATTTCTGCTGCTTCTTCGATACTTTGTTGATTCACAGTAGCCGCGAATAAATCTTTAAGATTTTCTTTCCAGTTAAAAGTACCCACATAAACCTCCATCACAATGGATGCGCGGTATGAATCAAGTAACCACCATTACCGTCTGGCATTAGAACCAATTTAACTTTAGGCATTGATTTTTTATTTTCAACAACTGGACCACCGCTCGTCGAAACCTCAAAGCCGCGTCCTAAATTCCCCAATCCTGGATCAGCTTCAAAGGCTTTGGGCACACCAGCCTTTGGATTAGAGCTTATCCACAGGAAAAGGGGACAGATTATTTTCCGGGATTACGCCTCGGTCTGCCCTGACCTCGCAGTTCTACCCGCTGCCCTTGGATTCGTTCTATTTCATCCACGAAACGAGCACTGCCGGTTAGCTGTCCCCTCTGCAGTGCTGCACGAATCAAATCAATTTCGCTTGATGGAACGGCTTGGC
>NZ_FORC01000013.1 GCF_900113905.1 Phytopseudomonas argentinensis | reverse complement strand
GCGATCTATCCATGGGCAGGTTGAAGGTTAGGTAACACTGACTGGAGGACCGAACCGACTACCGTTGAAAAGTTAGCGGATGACCTGTGGATCGGAGTGAAAGGCTAATCAAGCTCGGAGATAGCTGGTTCTCCTCGAAAGCTATTTAGGTAGCGCCTCGTGTATCACTGCTGGGGGTAGAGCACTGTTTCGGCTAGGGGGTCATCCCGACTTACCAAACCGATGCAAACTCCGAATACCAGCAAGTGTCAGCACGGGAGACACACGGCGGGTGCTAACGTCCGTCGTGAAAAGGGAAACAACCCAGACCGTCAGCTAAGGTCCCAAAGTTATGGTTAAGTGGGAAACGATGTGGGAAGGCTTAGACAGCTAGGAGGTTGGCTTAGAAGCAGCCACCCTTTAAAGAAAGCGTAATAGCTCACTAGTCGAGTCGGCCTGCGCGGAAGATGTAACGGGGCTCAAACCATACACCGAAGCTACGGGTTCAACGTAAGTTGAGCGGTAGAGGAGCGTTCTGTAAGCCTGTGAAGGTGAGTTGAGAAGCTTGCTGGAGGTATCAGAAGTGCGAATGCTGACATGAGTAACGACAATGCGAGTGAAAAACTCGCACGCCGAAAGACCAAGGTTTCCTGCGCAACGTTAATCGACGCAGGGTGAGTCGGCCCCTAAGGCGAGGCAGAAATGCGTAGTCGATGGGAAACGGGTTAATATTCCCGTACTTCTAATTACTGCGATGGAGGGACGGAGAAGGCTAGGCCAGCACGGCGTTGGTTGTCCGTGTTTAAGGTGGTAGGCTGAATGCTTAGGTAAATCCGGGCGTTCAAGGCCGAGAGCTGATGACGAGTTGTCCTTTGGACGATGAAGTGGTTGATGCCATGCTTCCAGGAAAAGCTTCTAAGCTTCAGGTAATTAGGAACCGTACCCCAAACCGACACAGGTGGTTAGGTAGAGAATACCAAGGCGCTTGAGAGAACTCGGGTGAAGGAACTAGGCAAAATGGCACCGTAACTTCGGGAGAAGGTGCGCCGGTGAGTGTGAAGGGTTTACCCCGTAAGCACATGCCGGTCGAAGATACCAGGCCGCTGCGACTGTTTATTAAAAACACAGCACTCTGCAAACACGAAAGTGGACGTATAGGGTGTGACGCCTGCCCGGTGCCGGAAGGTTAATTGATGGGGTTAGCTAACGCGAAGCTCTTGATCGAAGCCCCGGTAAACGGCGGCCGTAACTATAACGGTCCTAAGGTAGCGAAATTCCTTGTCGGGTAAGTTCCGACCTGCACGAATGGCGTAACGATGGCGGCGCTGTCTCCACCCGAGACTCAGTGAAATTGAAATCGCTGTGAAGATGCAGTGTATCCGCGGCTAGACGGAAAGACCCCGTGAACCTTTACTATAGCTTTGCACTGGACTTTGAGCTTGCTTGTGTAGGATAGGTGGGAGGCTTTGAAGTGGGGACGCCAGTTCTCATGGAGCCATCCTTGAAATACCACCCTGGCAACCTTGAGGTTCTAACTCTGGTCCGTTATCCGGATCGAGGACAGTGTATGGTGGGTAGTTTGACTGGGGCGGTCTCCTCCTAAAGAGTAACGGAGGAGTACGAAGGTGCGCTCAGACCGGTCGGAAATCGGTCGTAGAGTATAAAGGCAAAAGCGCGCTTGACTGCGAGACAGACACGTCGAGCAGGTACGAAAGTAGGTCTTAGTGATCCGGTGGTTCTGTATGGAAGGGCCATCGCTCAACGGATAAAAGGTACTCCGGGGATAACAGGCTGATACCGCCCAAGAGTTCATATCGACGGCGGTGTTTGGCACCTCGATGTCGGCTCATCACATCCTGGGGCTGAAGCCGGTCCCAAGGGTATGGCTGTTCGCCATTTAAAGTGGTACGCGAGCTGGGTTTAGAACGTCGTGAGACAGTTCGGTCCCTATCTGCCGTGGACGTTTGAGATTTGAGAGGGGCTGCTCCTAGTACGAGAGGACCGGAGTGGACGAACCTCTGGTGTTCCGGTTGTCACGCCAGTGGCATTGCCGGGTAGCTATGTTCGGGAAAGATAACCGCTGAAAGCATCTAAGCGGGAAACTTGCCTCAAGATGAGATCTCACTGGAACCTCGAGTTCCCTAAAGGGCCGTCGAAGACTACGACGTTGATAGGCTGGGTGTGTAAGCGTTGTGAGGCGTTGAGCTAACCAGTACTAATTGCCCGTGAGGCTTGACCATATAACACCCAAACAATTTGGCTGTTAGACGGTTGAAGTCGACAGTAATGCCGAAAATTTGCGAGAACACGTAATACCAACTGACATCACATACCCAATTCGCTGCAGCGGCTAAACCCCGAAGCAGCAACCAGTTTGCTTGACGACCATAGAGCGTTGGAACCACCTGATCCCATCCCGAACTCAGTAGTGAAACGATGCATCGCCGATGGTAGTGTGGAGTTTCTCCATGTGAGAGTAGGTCATCGTCAAGCTTCTAC
>NZ_FORC01000015.1 GCF_900113905.1 Phytopseudomonas argentinensis | reverse complement strand
CGGTTTCGGGTCTATACCCAGCGACTAAACGCCCTATTAAGACTCGCTTTCGCTACGCCTCCCCTATTCGGTTAAGCTCGCCACTGAATATAAGTCGCTGACCCATTATACAAAAGGTACGCAGTCACCCAACAAAGTAGGCTCCCACTGCTTGTACGCATACGGTTTCAGGTTCTATTTCACTCCCCTCTCCGGGGTTCTTTTCGCCTTTCCCTCACGGTACTGGTTCACTATCGGTCAGTCAGTAGTATTTAGCCTTGGAGGATGGTCCCCCCATATTCAGACAAAGTTTCTCGTGCTCCGTCCTACTCGATTTCATTGATAAGAGCATTTCGTGTACGGGGCTATCACCCACTACGGCGGCACTTTCCAGAGCCTTCCACTACACTCTAATCAACTTAAGGGCTAGTCCCCGTTCGCTCGCCACTACTAAGGGAATCTCGGTTGATTTCTTTTCCTCAGGGTACTTAGATGTTTCAGTTCCCCTGGTTCGCCTCATGCACCTATGTATTCAGTGCATGATACCCAGCTTATGCTAGGTGGGTTCCCCCATTCAGAGATCTCTGGATCACAGTCTGTTTGCCGACTCCCCAAAGCTTATCGCAGGCTACAACGTCTTTCATCGCCTCTGACTGCCAAGGCATCCACCGTATGCGCTTCTTCACTTGACCATATAACCCCAAGCAATCTGGTTACTGTCTATAACGTGAAGACGACATTCGCCGAAAATTTGCACTTGAGAACAACGCAAATTTTACCTTGACCAGATTAATTACCAGTGAAAGTAATCAATCAGTCACTTCTATCACATACCCAAATTTTTAAAGAACGATGTTTCGACTGGTCAAAGACCAGAAATCAACATTCACTCTGCTCTTGCAGGAATGCTCATTTCTGAACTCTTACGCATCAACGACTGCAACAGAAAGTGGTGGAGCCAAGCGGGATCGAACCGCTGACCTCCTGCGTGCAAGGCAGGCGCTCTCCCAGCTGAGCTATGGCCCCGTATATCATCTGCACCTGAATTGGTAGGTCTGGGCAGATTTGAACTGCCGACCTCACCCTTATCAGGGGTGCGCTCTAACCAACTGAGCTACAGACCTATAACAGGG